>NZ_CP193752.1:0-4184744 GCF_050847375.1 Arthrobacter sp. G.S.26
ACTGGCCGACGCTAAGTTTTGTATGTGCACACGCTTTCCCCCTACTACCCGGACGCGTTGCGGCTGGGAGATTTCGATGGGGCTAAAAAGCGGACACAAAGGACTTCACAACGTTAGGGCCTTTTGTGCCCCGGAGTCAAACCGGGAGCCATGGCGGCGGCTATCCCCAGCTGTGGTTAACCTGCCTGCCGGGCCTGTGGATGAAGTGTCCGGGGGGCCCGTTTTTCGAACCACACCCGTGTAATTATCCACAAGCCGATTGCCAGCTATCTTCTAGGCTTTTCATCCCCTAGAGTGGCTCAGTAGCCGATTATCCACGGACTGTGCATAACCCTGTGGATACAGCTGGGCCAGCCCCCTGGATTCCGGACTGGCTGCTGGCAATGCAGGCAAAGCAAGTTTTAGGGAACCGATTGATGACAGTAGACGAATCCAACCACGCCAATACTGTCGGAAGTTCCTGGCGGCGCGTTATCACCCTGCTGGAGCAGGACCACCGCGTTTCGCCCCGCCAGCGTGGTTTCGTCATTCTGGCCCAGGCCCAAGGCCTGATCGGATCCACCCTCCTGGTGGCCGTTCCCAATGAGCTCACCCGCGAAGTTCTGCAGACCCAGGTCAAGGACGCCTTGGACGACGCCCTGCATAACGTCTTTTCCGAGGACATCCGGTGCGCCATCGACGTGGACACCGATCTGGTTCCCCTGCACGCGGAGCCCGAACCCGTCGTCGAGCCTTCCTTCACTGCCGACCAGCTGATCGAGCAGAAGCCGCAGCCCATGCTGCCCAGCACCTCCCACGAGTTCGGCCGGCTCAACCCGAAGTATGTATTTGACACTTTTGTGATCGGCTCGTCGAACCGGTTTGCCCACGCCGCTGCAGTGGCCGTCGCCGAAGCCCCTGCCAAGGCCTACAACCCGCTTTTCATCTATGGCGATTCGGGCCTGGGCAAAACACACCTGCTGCACGCGATCGGGCATTATGCCCGCCGGCTGTACAGCGGCATCCGGGTCCGGTACGTCAACTCGGAGGAATTCACCAACGACTTCATCAACTCCATCCGGGATGACGAAGGCGCCAGCTTCAAGACCACGTACCGCAATGTGGATGTGCTCCTGATCGATGACATCCAGTTCCTGGCCGGCAAGGACCGGACGCTGGAGGAGTTCTTCCACACGTTCAACTCCCTGCATAACAACAACAAGCAGGTGGTCATCACCTCGGACCTGCCGCCCAAGCAGCTGGCAGGTTTCGAAGACCGGATGAAGTCACGCTTCGAATGGGGCCTCCTGACGGACATCCAGCCCCCGGAACTGGAAACCCGCATCGCCATCCTCCGGAAGAAGGCCCTTAGCGAAGGGCTCTCCGCTCCGGACGACGCGCTGGAATACATCGCTTCCAAGATTTCCAGCAACATCCGCGAACTTGAGGGTGCCCTCATCCGGGTCACGGCCTTCGCCAGCCTGAACCGGCAGCCGGTCGATGTGGCACTAGCTGAGATGGTACTCAAGGACCTCATCACCGATGACGGGGCCCAGGAGATCACCTCGGCCCAGATCCTGCAGCAGACAGCTGAGTACTTCAAGCTCAGCATGGAAGAGCTGTGCAGCAAGTCCCGCACCCGGACCCTCGTCACGGCGCGCCAGATCGCCATGTACCTCTGCCGCGAGCTGACGGACATGTCATTGCCCAAGATCGGGCAGGAGCTCGGCGGCCGTGACCACACCACGGTGATCCACGCGGACCGGAAAATCCGTGAGCTGATGGCCGAACGCCGTGTGATCTACAACCAGGTGACAGAGCTGACCAACCGGATCAAGCAGCAGCAGCGCGACTCCTGACCGCGCTTCTCTTACCTTATTAACAGGCGCATGTGGATAAGCCTGTGGATAGTTAAGGGGACAACCGCGCTTAATGGGCTTAAAACCCTTAAGCCGCCTGTGGATCAGCAAACCGGGCAAAATTCTTATCCCCATCCACACCCTGTTTAAAACCCGCTCCACCCACAATCCGTGAACAGGGCTTAACCGCTGGAACGCGCGGCCAGCAGGGGTTATCCACAGTTTCCACAGCAGTTATTAACACTACTAATCCCAAAAAATTGAAATCCCTCAAACAACAAGTTCGTTCCCAGCACTTCGACCGTCCGGACCTGGCGGTCCGAACAGCTGGGTGGGAGACCCGGGGATGGGTTAATCCCGGATCTTCCGGCTAAGCTGTCAGCAGCGCTCCCATCCTTAGGTTTTCTTGTGGTTTCCGTCTGTGCGGACCATGCACGTCCGGGATGTGGGCTCGACATTTTTTTGGGACCACCCCGGGGTGGTTTCGGGTTTCCAATGCAGCAGCAATGAAAGGCGGCACCCTTCCGTGAAGTTCAGAGTCGATCGGGACGTCCTGGCAGAAGCCGTCACCTGGACAGCCCGGTCGTTGTCTCCGCGGCCACCCGTGCCCGTCCTGTCCGGCCTGCTCCTCAAGGCGGAGGCCGGCACTGTCAGTCTGTCGAGCTTCGATTACGAGACGTCAGCGCGGCTTGAAATTGCAGCGGACGTCCGCGAAGAAGGCACCATCCTGGTGTCCGGACGGTTGCTGGCTGATATTTGCCGGAGCCTTCCGTCCGCGCCGGTGGATGTCGAAACGGATGGCAACAAAGTCACGCTGACCTGCCGCCGAAGCAGCTTCCACCTGGCCACCATGCCGGAGGCGGAATACCCGCCGCTGCCCGCTTTGCCCACCATCAGCGGTACGGTCCCGGGCGATGCCTTCGCCCAGGCTGTCTCGCAGGTCATTATCGCGGCGAGCAAGGATGACACCCTGCCCATCCTCACCGGCGTGCGGATGGAGATCGAGGATGACCTGATCACCCTGCTGGCCACCGACCGCTACCGGCTGGCCATGCGTGAAGTGCCGTGGAAGCCTGTCACTCCCGGCATCTCCACCAGCGCACTGGTGAAAGCGAAGACCCTGAACGAAGTTGCGAAGACGCTGGGCAACAGCGGCGACATCAACCTCGCCCTCGCCGACGACGACACCCGCCTGATCGGTTTCGAAAGCGGTGGCCGCACCACCACGTCGCTGCTGGTGGACGGCGACTACCCCAAGATCCGCTCGCTCTTCCCGGAATCGACGCCCATCCACGCGACCGTCCAGACCCAGGAGCTCGTCGAAGCAGTCCGTCGCGTGTCCCTGGTTGCCGAGCGCAACACTCCAGTCCGGCTTGCCTTCACCGAAGGGCAACTGAACCTTGATGCAGGCACCGGCGAGGACGCCCAGGCTTCCGAGGAACTTGAGGCCCAGCTTTCCGGTGAGGACATCACCGTGGCGTTCAACCCGCACTACCTGGTGGAAGGCCTGAGCGTCATTGAAACCAAGTTCGTCAGGTTCTCCTTCACCTCGGCGCCCAAGCCCGCGATGATCACCGCGCAGGCAGAGGCCGACGGCGACGACCAGGACGACTACCGCTACCTGGTTATGCCCGTCCGCCTGCCCAACTAGGCCCCATCGGATCCCAGCCTTCGCAAGCTCAGGCCGGGGCCCGCGCCGATGGGCCCCACCCACTGCACTTTGCGGTGGGCCCGGACTCCTGGTGCCAAACGACAACCCATCCCTAGCTCAGAAAAGAGTTCCACCTTGCACATTGGACTGATCGGCCTTGGCAAAATGGGTTTCAACATGCGCGAGCGGCTGCGCGTGGGTGGCATCGAGGTCACCGGTTTCGACCGGAACCCGGACGTCACCGATGTTGCCTCCGTCGAGGACCTCCTGGCAGCCGTCCCCACGCCCAGGATCATCTGGGTCATGGTTCCCTCCGGAGCCATCACCGATGCGGTCATCACCGAACTCGGGGACAAGCTTGACCAGGGCGACCTGGTCATCGACGGCGGGAATTCCCGCTTCACCGAGGACCAGAGGCATGGCGAAATTCTTGCCGCCAAAGGCATCCGTTTCGCTGACTGTGGTGTTTCCGGTGGCGTCTGGGGCCTGCAGAACGGCTACGGACTGATGGCCGGCGGCGCAGTCGAGGACATCCAACGCGCCCTGCCGGTCTTTGATGCACTCCGTCCCGAAGGCGACCGCGCGGACAGCTTCGTCCATGTTGGCGACGTCGGTGCCGGACACTACGCCAAAATGGTGCACAACGGAATCGAATATGGGCTGATGCAGGCCTACGCCGAAGGCTACGAGCTCCTCGCCGCCAAGGACATCATCACCGACCTGCCGGGAACCTTCCGGGCCTGGCAGAAGGGCACCGTGGTCCGGTCCTGGCTGCTGGACCTCATGGTCAAGGCCCTGGACGAGGACCCTGGCCTGGAAACGATCGATGACTACGTGGAGGATTCCGGCGAAGGCCGCTGGACCGTGGAGGAAGCCATCGCCAACGCCGTGCCGGCGCCGGCCATCACGGCAGCACTCTTCGCCAGGTTTGCCTCCCGCGAAGATACCTCGCCGGCCATGAAGATGGTCTCCGCACTCCGCCACCAGTTCGGCGGGCACGCCACCCGTCCAGCCAAGTAAGACCCAGCGGGGACCTCCGGGTCCCGGAATTGTCGAAGCCCGCGTGTACCTGGAACACCTTTCCCTGACCGATTTCCGCAGCTACGCGCAGGTTGACCTTGCCCTGCAACCCGGCGTCACCGTGCTGGTGGGGTCCAACGGGATCGGCAAAACCAATCTGATGGAAGCCATTGGGTACCTGGCAACCCTCAGCTCCCACCGGGTCAGCTCGGACGCCCCGCTGCTGCGGTTCGGGACCGAACGGGCCCTGGTCCGGGCCCGGCTGGTCCGCGGGGACCAAACCACCGTGCTGGAACTGGAAATCAACGCCGGCCGCGCCAACCGGGGCCGGATCAACCGGAGCAACCCGGTCCGGGCGCGGGACCTGTTGGGAATCTGCCAGACGGTCCTCTTTGCGCCCGAGGACCTGGCGTTGGTCAAGGGCGATCCGGCCAACCGGCGCCGGTTCCTCGATGAGTTGCTGGCCAGCCTCATTCCGCACCACGCCGCGACACGCAGCGACTATGACAGGGTGCTGAAACAACGCAACGCCCTGCTGAAATCCGCCCGCGCCGGCAGGTTCACGGCCGGCCACGAAGCCACCTTGGACGTTTGGGACCAGCACATGGCCGCCGCAGGAGCCGCCTTGCTGCACGCCCGGCTCGAACTCGTTGAACGCCTGCGTCCGCATCTGTCCCGCGCCTACGCGCAGCTGACGGACGAATCCAAGCCGGCCGATGCCATTTACCGTTCCTCGCTGCAGAACCAGATGGACGACGACGGCGCAACGGCTTCCGGAGTCCCAGGCCAGAACGGTCCGGCCGGGGCAGCCGGGGCCGAGGACCTGCGGCAGCTCACCGTCGGGCAGCTCACTGAACGCTATGTGCAGGCCTTCCGGGAGTCCCGGAAGAAGGAACTTGAACGGGGGATTTCCCTGGTGGGCCCGCACCGGGACGAACTGGACCTGATCCTGGGCCAGGCCCCCGCCAAGGGCTACGCGTCCCACGGCGAAACCTGGTCCATGTGCCTGTCGCTGCGGCTGGCTTCGTATTACGTGATGCTCGATGACGCCCGGACCGGCGGCTCCGCACCTGTCCTGATCCTTGACGACGTGTTTGCCGAGCTGGACGTGCAGCGGCGGCGTAAACTTGCTGCAATAGTCGCCGGCGCCGAACAGGTCCTGGTAACTGCCGCCGTCGACGCCGACATCCCGGAAGAGCTGTCCGGCCGGCGGGTGACGGTCATCCCGGGAGGCATCGATGAGCAGGAGCAGTGAATCCGGCGGTGGGCTGCAGCCCGGCCGCGACCCGGATAACATCGACGCCCCGCAGGCTGCGCTGAACAGGATGCGCGAAGCCGCGGCCGCCCGCGGCGAAATCCGCCGGGCTGCGCCACGGGCCGGAGCCAAAAAAGCCAAAAGCGGCATCCGCGACACCCGGGGCTTCAGCCAGTTCCACTCAACGGGCCGGGATCCGCTGGGCCTGGGCAAAGTTGTGGGCAGGCTCGTCGCCGAGCGCGGCTGGACCTCCCCAGTGGCGGTGGGGTCGGTCATGGCCGAATGGGCCACCCTGGTGGGTCCCGAAATTTCGGCCCACTGCACGCCGGAGAGCTTCACCGACACCACCCTCCATGTCCGTTGCGATTCCACTGCGTGGGCTACCCAGCTTCGCCTTCTCAGCATCAGCCTGCTGGAAAAATTCCGGCGGGAGCTGGGTGACGGTGTAGTGACCAGCATCCAGGTGCTGGGCCCGTCGGCGCCGAGTTGGCGCAAGGGCGGTCGGACCGTCAACGGCCGGGGCCCCCGCGATACGTACGGGTAGGCGGCGGTGCAACTCTTGATTGTCCGCCCTGCGGCGTGTAGAGCCACCAGCGGGTCAATGGGCGTATAGGCACCCAAAGGCAGGACCGCGAGGGCGCCCAAGGCGCGATCAACGGCCGCGCAGCGCCACATCAGCCGCCAGCCACGGCTCCGGAATGCGGGGAAACGCCCTACTTCGCGGTAGAATTACGGGAGAAAACTGGGCGCGGGTGAACGTTGACTGGGTCCGGACTCCGCGCATGTCCAGAATGCGGAGTACGGACCGCACCGTCGGCAGGCCACCGCGCCATCAGTTTGTGCCTGCTGGCAGGTCCCTCCCTGGTTGGGAGCGGACCATCCGGCCATCATCGAAAACAGAGGAGTCGACACCGCCTGTGGCTAACGACAATACCGAAATCCTGGCAGTTGACCCCGAGTTCGAGGATGCCCCCACACCGGATATCCCCGCGGAAGCCGTGACACCCCGCGAGTATGGTGCCAGCGACATCACGGTCCTTGAAGGACTTGAAGCCGTCCGGAAACGGCCGGGCATGTACATTGGCTCCACCGGTCCCCGCGGCCTGCACCACCTGGTCTACGAAGTGGTGGACAACTCCGTGGATGAGGCGCTGGCCGGCTACTGCTCGCACATCGAGATTGTCCTGCAGGCCGACGGCGGCGTGAAGGTCGTTGACGACGGCCGTGGCATTCCCGTTGACATGCACCCCACCGAACACAAACCCACCGTCGAGGTGGTGATGACCATCCTGCACGCCGGCGGCAAGTTCGGTGGCGGCGGCTACGCCGTCTCCGGCGGGCTGCACGGGGTGGGTATCTCCGTGGTCAACGCGCTTTCCCATCGGGTTGACACCGAGGTCCGCCGGCAGGGCCACGTCTGGCGGATGTCCTTCGCCGACGGCGGCAAGCCGCAGGGCGGACTGGTCCAGGGCGAGGAAACCGACCGGACGGGAACCACCCAGACGTTCTATGCGGACCCGGCCATCTTCGAAAGCACGGACTTCGACTTCGAAACCCTCCGTGCCCGGTTCCAGCAGATGGCCTTCCTCAACAAGGGCCTGCGCATCACGCTCACGGACGAGCGTGCCGCCGAAACCGCGGAGCCCGACGTCGACCTTGACCTGGATGCCGTGGCCACGGAAGGCGAAGTCAGCGCCGAGCACCGCACGGTGGTCTACCAGTACGACGACGGACTGCTGGACTATGTCAAGCACCTGAACTCAGGCAAAAAGGTGGACGTGGTCCACGAGGACGTCATCGCCTTCGAAACCGAGGACAAGGAACGCCACATCGCCCTGGAAATGGCGATGCAGTGGACCAATGCGTACTCCGAGAGCGTCCACACCTACGCCAACACCATCAACACCCATGAGGGCGGCACCCACGAAGAGGGCTTCCGCGCCGCCATGACGTCCCTGATCAACCGCTATGCGCGGGAGAAGGGCATCATCAAGGAAAAAGACGACAACCTCACCGGTGATGACATCCGCGAAGGACTCACCGCCGTGATTTCGGTCAAGCTCGCCGAACCGCAGTTCGAAGGACAGACCAAAACCAAGCTGGGCAACTCCGAGGTTAAGGGCTTTGTGCAGCGCGTGGTCACGGACGGCCTGGGCGACTGGCTCGAGCGCAACCCCGGCCCTGCCCGCGACGTCATCCGCAAGGCCATCTCGGCCGCCCAGGCCCGCATGGCCGCCCGGAAGGCGAGGGACAATGCCCGCCGCAAGAGCCCGCTGGAATCGTTTGGCATGCCCGGGAAGCTGTCCGACTGCTCCTCCAAGAACCCGGAAAAGTGCGAGGTCTACATCGTGGAGGGCGACTCCGCCGGTGGCTCCGCCAAGCGCGGCCGCAACCCCGAAACCCAGGCGATCCTGCCGCTCCGCGGCAAGATCCTGAATGTTGAGCGGGCGCGCCTGGACAAGGCCCTGGGAAACGCCGAAGTGCAGTCGATGATCACGGCCTTCGGAACCGGCATCGGTGAGGACTTCGACCTCTCAAAGCTCCGGTACCACAAGATTGTCCTGATGGCCGATGCCGACGTGGACGGACAGCACATCACCACGCTGTTGATGACGCTGCTGTTCCGCTACATGCGTCCGCTGATCGAACACGGTTACGTGTACCTGGCCCAGCCGCCGCTGTACAGGATCAAGTGGTCCAATGCGGCCCACGACTACGTCTACAGCGACCGGGAACGCGACGCCAAGCTGGTGTCCGGACAGGCTGCCGGCCGCCGGATCCCGAAAGACAATGGAATCCAGCGCTACAAGGGCCTTGGTGAGATGGACTACACCGAGCTTTGGGACACCACCATGGACCCGGATAACCGCACCTTGCTGCAGGTGACCATGGACGACGCCCTTGCGGCGGATCAGATCTTCTCAGTCCTGATGGGCGAGGACGTGGAATCACGCCGAAACTTCATCCAGCAGAACGCCAAGGACGTCAGGTTCCTGGATATCTAGGGCAAACCCCCTTACATATCCTCGACCCGACATATACCTGAAACGGAAAATATAAGATGAGCGACGAAACACCCGAGAACCCGGCCGCCGACGCCGGCACTCCGGATACCGTTCCCGCAGGCGACCTTGTGCTGGTGGACCGTGTGGAGCAGGTGGACCTGCAGACGGAAATGCAGCGCTCCTACTTGGATTACGCCATGGCCGTCATTGTGGGCCGCGCGCTGCCTGACGTGCGGGACGGCCTGAAGCCCGTCCACCGTCGTGTGCTGTACGCCATGTTCGACGGCGGCTACCGGCCGGAGCGTTCCTTTAACAAGTGCGCCCGCGTGGTGGGCGAAGTCATGGGCCAGTACCACCCCCACGGCGACACCGCGATCTACGATGCCCTGGTCCGCCTGATCCAGGACTGGACCATGCGCTACCCGCTGGCCCTGGGCCAGGGAAACTTCGGTTCGCCCGGCAACGACGGCGCCGCTGCACCCCGGTACACCGAAACGAAGATGGCCCATTTGGCCATGGAAATGGTTCGGGACATCGACGAGGAAACCGTCGACTTCCAGGACAACTACGACGGCAAGAACCAGGAACCCACCATCCTGCCGGCGCGGTTCCCCAACCTCCTGGTCAACGGTTCCTCCGGCATCGCCGTGGGTATGGCCACGAACATTCCGCCGCACAACCTCCGAGAGGTTGCCGACGGCGTCCAGTGGTACCTCGCCAACCCCGGAGCCAGCCGCGAAGAGCTCCTCGAAGAGCTCCTGCTGCGGGTCAAGGGACCCGATTTCCCCACCGGTGCCACGATCCTGGGCCACAAGGGCATCGAGGACGCCTACCGGACCGGCCGCGGTTCCGTCACCATGCGTGCCGTGGTCAACGTCGAGGAGCTCCAGGGCCGCACGTGCCTGGTGGTCACCGAACTGCCCTACCAGGCCAACCCGGACAACCTGGCCATCAAGATTGCCGAACTGGTCAAAGACGGCAAGATCTCCGGCATCGCGGACCTCCGCGATGAAACGTCGGGCCGCACCGGCCAGCGCCTGGTCATTGTGCTCAAACGTGACGCCGTGGCCAAGGTGGTCCTGAACAACCTTTACAAGCACACGGAGCTGCAGAGCAACTTCTCCGCCAACATGCTTGCGATTGTTGACGGCGTTCCGCGGACTTTGAGCCTGGATGCCTTCATCCGGCACTGGGTCACCCACCAGATGGACGTCATCGCACGCCGCACCCGGTACCGCCTGCGCAAGGCCGAAGAGGAAGCACACATCCTCCGCGCGCTGCTGAAGGCCCTGGACATGCTGGACGAGGTCATTGCCCTCATCCGCGCGTCCAACACCACCGAAGCGGCCCGCGACGGCCTGATGGAACTCCTGGATATCGACGAACTGCAGGCCCGGGCCATCCTGGACATGCAGCTGCGCCGCCTCGCCGCCCTGGAACGCCAGAAGATCCAGGACCGGCACTCCGAACTCGAAGCCCTGATCGCCGAGTACAACTCGATCCTGGCCTCCGAGGAGCGCCAGCGCGAAATCATCAGCACCGAACTCGCGGAAATCGTGAACAAGCACGGCGATGACCGGCGGACCCGGATCCTGATGGGCTTCGACGGCGACATGTCCATGGAAGACCTCATCCCCGAAGAGGAGATGGTGGTCACCATCACCCGCGGCGGCTACGTCAAGCGGACCCGCAGCGACAACTACCGCTCCCAGCAGCGCGGCGGCAAGGGCATCAAGGGCGCGCAGCTGCGCGGCGACGACGTTGTGGAGCACTTCTTTGTAACCACCACCCACCATTGGCTGCTGTTCTTCACCAACCTGGGCCGGGTCTACCGGGCCAAGGCCTATGAACTGGTGGAGGCGGGCCGCGACGCCAAGGGCCAGCACGTGGCCAACCTGATGGCCTTCCAGCCGGACGAACACATCGCGCAGGTCCTTGACCTCCGCGACTACCAACAGGCGCCCTACCTGGTGCTCGCCACCAAGCGGGGCCTGGTCAAAAAGACCCGGCTTGAGGACTATGACACCAACCGGTCCGCCGGCGTCATCGCCATCAACCTGCGGGACAACGACGAACTGGTCTCGGCCCAGCTCGTGTCCGAGACCGACGACCTCCTGCTGGTGTCGCGCAAGGGCCAGTCGATCCGCTTCACCGCCACCGAGGATGCCCTGCGTCCCATGGGACGCGCCACCTCCGGCGTGACCGGCATGAAGTTCCGCGAAGAGGATGAACTGCTGGCCGCCAACGTCATCACCGACGGTTCGTTCGTTTTCATCGTGACCGAGGGCGGCTACGCCAAGCGGACCGCCGTCGAGGAATACCGCCTGCAGGGCCGTGGCGGCCTGGGCATCAAGGTGGCCAAGCTGGCGGAGGAACGCGGCGACCTGGTAGGTGCCCTGATCGTCCAGGAAGAGGATGAGGTCCTGGTGGTCATGGAAGGCGGCAAGGTGGTCCGCTCCTCCGTTTCAGGAGTCCCGGCCAAGGGCCGCGACACCATGGGTGTCATCTTCGCCAAACCGGACAAGAACGACCGGATCATCGAAGTGGCGCGCAACAGCGAACGTGGTCTCGAGGGCGAGGAATCGCCGGAGGATGACGTAACGTTGGCTGAAGATGGCGGGCCCGCCGGGGACGTCGCCGCGCAAGCATTGGCAGAAGAAGCACCGGCCGTTGAGTCTGAAGACTCCTCCGGCGACGAGCCGAACGAAGACAACACGGAGGTAACGAGTGAGTAATTCCGACTCATTTCCCAAGCCGAGCAGTTCTGCTCCCGATGGAAACCGGCCTTCGTCGGCTCCGCGGGTGAACGCCCCCCTCCGCCCGCAGCAGCGGCCGGCGGCTCCGGCGTCGGCCCCGGGCCAACGCCCCCAGGGTGCCCCGGGTGGCGGCGGCCAGCAGCGCCCCCAGCAGCCGTCCGGACAGGGCCAGCGGCCTTCACCGGGTGCCGGCCAGCGGCCCGCATCCGCAGGCCAGGGCCAGGGTAATCCCGGGCTGGTCAAGCCCGCTCCCAAGGCCAAAGTCCGCCGGGCCAGGCTCCTGGTCAGCAAGGTGGATCCCTGGTCCGTCCTGAAGATGGCGTTCCTGCTGTCCGTTGCCTTGGGAATTGTCACGGTGGTGGCAGCGATCGTGCTGTGGACCGTCCTGGACCTCACGGGCATCTTCGACCAGGTGGACAGCCTGCTGGGCACCCTGGCCGGCTCCGAAAGCGGCGGCTTCGAGCTGAAGAAGGTGGCCTCGCTGGGGCAGGTGGCGTCCTTTGCCACCATCATCGCCGTCGTCAACGTTGTGCTGCTGACAGCCCTGTCGATGCTGTCGGCCATTCTGTACAACATCTCCGCCACTTTGGTGGGCGGCATCGGCGTGACCCTTACCGACGACTAAAACCCCCCTTTGCGCCGGTCCCGGGCCGGCGCAAAGACCCGATTTGGGATCGGGCCGGGATGTGCTGTACAGTCATATCTCGGCCCGATGAGGCATCGGGGCGTATAGCTCAGGCGGTTAGAGCGCTTCGCTGATAACGAAGAGGTCCCAGGTTCAAGTCCTGGTACGCCCACGGAACCTGTGCAGGTTCAAGCGGAGGCTTGGTTGTGGTAACGCAATCAGGCCGGGATGGGGAGCATGTGAAGAAGTTGCTGGTTCTGGCAGCCGCAATCGCAGCCGCCCTTCTTTACCGCAAGGCACAGGTTTCCGAAGCCCGGAAAACAGTCTGGAGCCAGTCAACCGACACGGTCGACTAGCCCCGGAAACGGAACAGAAGCTGGTCAACAGTCTGCTGGTTCTGGGATATGATTATCGGGTTGCCACTTACGGGGGCATGGCGCAATTGGTAGCGCACCTGCTTTGCAAGCAGGGGGTTCGGGGTTCGAGTCCCCGTGCCTCCACCGTAAAAAAGTCCCGGCCCGCAGAAATGCGGACCGGGACTTTTTGTTGTGCCGGGAAGGTTCCGATTCCTGCCGCCCCGGCACACTAGTGTGGTGCAGTGACCTTCCTTCTTGCCACCCTGGGCGTCCTCGGTGTTGCCTCCTCCGGGCCGCTGATGGCCGCCACAATGGGTGCCACCAGCGTCAGCGCCCTGGCCATTGCCTTTTGGCGCAACGCCATCGGTGCGGCCGTGATGGCCACCCCCACCCTGGTCCGCACACCGCGCCAGTTTGGTCGGATCACCGGGCGCGAATTCCGGTGGTCGCTGGTGGCCGCTGCTGCGCTGGCGCTGCACTTCGCGTGCTTCATCACGTCACTGCAGCTCACATCGGTGGCGGCCGCCACGGCGCTGGTCTGCCTGCAGTCCGCCTGGATTGCCGTCTTCCAGCTGTTCCGTGGAACCCGGCACCGCTGGCAGGTGCTGGCCGGCCTGGGCGTGGCCTTCGGCGGGGTGGTGGCAATTACCGGCTTCGACATGGGTTCCTCGCCTGGGGCGCTGCTGGGTGACGTGCTGGCGGTGGCAGGAGGGGCGCTGGCCGGCGTCTACACGCTGGCTGGTGGTCAAGCCCGGCAGAGCATGACCACGGGAACCTATACAACGCTGTGCTACGGGATGTGCGCGGCCTTGGTGGCGGGCATGATGCTGATTTCCGGGCAGCCTCTCGCAGGCTTCGAAGCAACTGGCTGGCTGGGAATCGTTGCCATCACCGTATGCGCCCAGCTGGTGGGCCACACGGCCTTCAACCACCTGCTGGCCACGATGAGCCCGCTGCTGGTATCCATGATCATCCTGCTGGAAATCCCGGGAGCCGCCCTGCTGGCCGCGGTTTTCCTCAGCGAGCAGCTTCCCGCGGGAACGTATGCCGGGCTGGCCCTGATTATGGTGGGGCTTGCCATTGTGGTGCTGGGCCAGAAGTCCAGCCGGAACGCGGGCAAAACCGATCAGGAGCCGGGCCAGGCGCTGCCGGGGCTTGGCACGGACTGAACGGTGTTACTGCCCGCCGCGGCGGGCGGGCTGCGCGGTGTTGACCGTGTGGATGGCACGGAGGATCTTTGCGGGGAAGTAGACCGAGAAGAACACCACCATGGGGGCTTTCAGTGCCATCTTCTTGACGTTGTGGGCCTTGTAGGTCCGGTCAAAGCGGGTGACGTAGTAGCGGTAGTCCCGGGGTGAGTCCTCCAGGCGCCGTGCGGACATCCCGGAGACCATTTGCGGCCAGTACTGGACCTTGAGCCCGTGATCGGCGAGATGCAGGGACAGGTCGATGTCCTCATGCATCTCGTCCTTCTCGTCCCGGCAGGTCTCGCTGCGGATGGTTTCCCAGGCCGTCGCACGGAGCGCCATGTTGGATCCGAAGAGGAAATGGTACTGCTGCTTGGCCAGCTTCAGCATCAGCTGGCGCATTTTGTCGTCCGCCTTCAGGCCGAACCTGCGCATGGGCATGTCGTAATACACCACAGGCCCGGTGGCTGCCTGGACCGACGGATCATGAAAGGCCCGCTGGACCTGTTCCACCCAGTCGGGCTCCACCACCGAATCGGCGTCGATCCGGCCCAGAATGTCACCCGTGGCGTGGTTCAGGCCGAAGTTCCGGGTGGGGATCAGGCCCTGGTCAGTGTCCTGGCTCAGGAGAATCACAGGACTCTCCGGGTATTCAAGCTGCATCTGCTGCACAATCGCGGCTGTCCGGTCAGTGGAGAGATTGTCCACCACGATGATCTCGTGGGCCGGCACGGACTGGTAGACGGCAGCAATGAGGCACTGCCGGATGACGCTCTCCTCGTTGTAGGCCGGGATAACGATGGACACGCGGGGCAGCACGGCTGCGTCGTTCAAGGCATCCCCAGAGGATTGATCGGCTGACATCAGCTTCAATGTAGCACCGTTCCCGTCCACGCCTGCCGGGGGCACCGGGCGTGGACCACAAAGGGCCCCGTCCGTGGACGGGGCCCTTTGTGTCATCGGTGGGGACAGTTAGTTGGTGCCCTTGTCCGTGTGGCCGATGTTGGCGGCGATGTTCTTCGTGGCCGTCTTGGCGTCCGTGGCAACCTTGGCGGCTGCATCAGCGGCGTCACCGGCAACGTGCTTGGCCTTATCTGCGGCATCGTCGACGCCGTCCTTGACGTCCGCTGCAACGTCCGCTGCCTTGTCCTTGGCCGCGGCCACGGCGGAGGAAGCTGCGCCGGCTGCGTTCTCTGCAGCGTCAGCGGTGTTTTCCTTTACGTCGTTGACCGTGGTGGCGGGAACGGGGGCGGGCGTGGGCTTCACGGGTGAAGGCGTCTTCCATGGATCCTCCACCGGCTTGGAGGCCTTCCATGCGGCAACACCGGCGGCGACCGCTGCTGCCACAATGCCGAAGACCAGCCAACCGCGCTTCTTAGGCTTTGGCTGGGCCACTTGGATTCCTACAGCCTTCCCGGCCCCGGCCGCTGCGGCCTTCAGCTGGCTGCCTGCCGCATGGGCCTGGTCCTGGAACGAGTGGACGATCCCGGCGTCACCGAGGCGCTGGGCTACGGCATCAACGCGTGCCGGCGCACCTTCAAGGGTGCGGTGCACAGCCTCGGAGGCGTTGCCGATCTGGTCCGACAGGCGGGGCAGGTAGTCAACAACCACCCGGTCGCGGGCGTTCAGCACCACGGGGGCCGCCTTGTCGAGGGCCTCATGCAGGCGGGGCGAGGCATTGTCCACAACGTCGCTGATCCGGGGGGCAAGGTGCGCCAAGCCATCCTGGATCCGCGGCGTAACTGTTGCAACGCCGTCGGCCAGGTTGTGGGCAGCGGACTTCAGGCCCTCCTGGATCTTGGGAGACGCAGTGTCCAGGCTGTGCTGGAGGCGGGGTACCGCCCAATCCACAGCTGCTTCCACGCGGGGGGTGGCCCAATCCCGGGCATTCTCCACTGCGCTGGTGACTGACTGCTCGAGGTCACGGGCAATTCGGTCCGACTTCTTCACAACTACCTCCCGATTAATGTGACGGTTCTGTGGTTAGCCTACGTGCCCAGCTCTTCACCGGCTATTCACTCTGCGGATTTTAGGCATATTTCACCCAGCGCGGAACTGCCGGTGCTGCAGGCACTCCCCCAGGGTGGCATGGGAGAATGGGGGCCATGACTGCCATCGCAACTGCAAAAGCAACCATCCACACGAGCCTCGGCGACATCGTGGTTAACCTCTTCGGTAACCACGCGCCCAAGACAGTGAAGAACTTCGTGGGCCTCGCCACCGGCGAGCAGGACTGGACCCACCCGGAAACCGGTGAGGCCAAGTCCGGCACGCCGCTGTATGACGGAACCATCTTCCACCGCATCATCAAGGACTTCATGATCCAGGCCGGCGATCCGCTGGGCCGCGGTACCGGCGGACCGGGCTACCGCTTCGACGACGAAATCCACCCCGAACTCAGCTTCAACCAGCCCTACAAGCTGGCCATGGCGAACGCCGGCATCCAGATGGGCCAGGGAACCAACGGTTCGCAGTTCTTCATCACCACCATCCCCACCGACTGGCTGCAGGGCAAGCACAGCATCTTCGGCGAGGTGGCGGACGATGAGTCCCGCAAGGTAGTGGACGCGATCGAGGGCGTTCGCACCGGCATGGGTGACCGTCCGGTGGAGGATGTCACCATCAACAGCATCGACATCGAACAGCTGTAACACCGCACCATGAGTTACGGAATTCCTTCGGCTGAGCCGTCCGCCCAGGCTCCGGTGTGCCCACGGCACCCGGACAGGCCCTCCTACGTCAGCTGCCAACGCTGCGGGCGGCCTGCCTGCCCGGAGTGCCAGCGGGCGGCCGCCGTTGGATTCCAATGCGTTGACTGCGTCAACGAAGCAAAACGTTCGACGCCGGAAGTACGGTCTGTTTACGGCGGCGCCGTAGCAACGGGCAAACCTTTGGTGACGTTCGTGCTTATCGCCGCCTGCGCCCTCCTGTATGTCCTGCAGTGGTTGGTGCCCAACGATGCCATCTACCAGGCCCTCGGCTTCGCGAACATTTACGCGGAACCCCAATACGGCGAGTTTGAGCCGTGGCGGATGGTTACCTCCGCTTTCCTGCATTCGCAGGGTTTTGTCCTGCATATCGCCCTGAACATGTACATGCTCTGGATTTTTGGCCAGGCGCTCGAGCCGCTGCTGGGCCGCGTCCGTTTCCTTGCCCTTTACCTGCTCTCGGCCTTTGGCGGGTCCGTAGGCTACCTCCTGCTGACCTCCCTCTACAGTCCAGGCCAGCCGCTGTACGGGGTGGTGGGTGCCTCGGGTGCCATCTTCGGCCTGTTCGGCGCCATGCTGCTGGTCCAGCGCCAGCGCGGCGGGGACACGAGGCAGCTGTGGATCCTGATCGCCATCAATGGTGTCATCGGCTTCCTGGTGCCGCAGATCGCCTGGCAGGCCCACCTGGGCGGCCTGGTCACGGGTGCACTGGCAGCAGCCGTTATCGCCTACACCCCCCGCGGGCCCCGGCAAGGACTGATCCAGGCCGCAGGGCTGGTGGCTCTCCTGCTCCTGCTGTCGGTGGCCGCCTGGGTACGGGTGAGCCTCTAACAGCCCTCGGCTTCCAACGGAACCCCCGACGCCACCCGGCGTTGGGGGTTTTTGTTATCCACAGGGATTATCCACAGTGTTGGTAACTTACACGCATGTAGTTCAAGCAGGCCATCGGCCTCTGGAGCGCCCTGCCGGGCTTTTGTTACCGAACGGTACAGCGGAATCCACAGCTGTGGATAACTCTTGGGGATACCAGTGTGTGTATGTGGAAAACCGGGCTGCAAATGCTCCAAATGTGGAAAAACCACGCAAAGATTGCCATGGCTGCGTGCGGTCGCAGGCCAGCCGGCCTGCTTTCAACAGGCTTTTGCACACTGTTAATAAGTGACATCGGTGTAGTTAAGCCATAAAAACAGGGCACGATCGCCCCCATTCCGGTGATTTTCGCGAATCGGGCCGTCCCTGTATCCACAGTTGTGGATAACTTGTGGGTATCCCAGTGTTGGTAAGTGGATAAGTACGCCGCAGGCTTGCAGGCGGATAGCCAGCCGGGAAGCGGGTCAATCGGTGCGCTTTTTAATGAAGGTGCTTCAAACGCGGCGCATCGGCTCCACGAGCCCCGGTGCCGTTGTGGGAATGCCCGGATTTATCCACAGGCAATCCACACTGTTAATAACCGTCACCTGGCCACGGAACGGGCCCACTGCCGCCATTGGGGGCCTGTGGGCCGGGCGCACCCGGCAGCATCGGACGTTATCCACACTGTGGATAACTTTCCCAACAGTTGGGGAAAAGCTGAAGGCCTATGCAGGGCCCAGCGCAGGCCAGATTCCCGATGAGCCGCGCCTGTGGCTGTCCATGAGGTGGGTATCCACCATGCCGATAGCCTCCATCAGGGCGAACATGGTGGTGGGTCCCACGAAGGAGAACCCTTTACCGCGCAGGGCCTTGGAAAGGGCCGCGGATTCAGGAGAGCTGGTGGGTATGTCTGAGTGACGGGCAGGGGTGGGCGTGCTGGCCGGTTGGAACTGCCAGACGAAGTCCACCAGTCCACCGTCACCCCGCAATGAGAGGGTAGCCTGCGCGTTCCTGATGGTCGCCTGGATTTTGAGGCGGTTGCGGACAATGCCCGGATCCTGCAGCAGGCGCTCCACGTCGTGGTCGGTGAACAAGGCGACGGCCTCTGGGTCGAAGCCGGCGAAGGCAGCCCGGAAGGCGGGCCGCTTCCGCAGTATCGTGGCCCAGGACAGGCCGGCCTGGAACCCCTCGAGGCAGATGCGTTCGTAGAGCCCCTGCTCGTCCCTGACAGGCAGGCCCCACTCGTGGTCGTAATAGTCCTGCATCAGCGGGTTGGCGGCGGCCCAGGCAGGCCGGGACAACCCGTCCGGTCCGGTGACGACGCCGGCAGTGTCAGGTTCCACGGCTGGCGCTAGGAGCGCCACCGCGTGGTCATCAGGAAGCCGACGATGGCGATGCCAAACCCGGCCACAATGTTCCACGATCCCCAGGCCTGGACCGGGAACCGGCCCTCGCTGATGTAAAACGTGATGATCCAGAACAGGCCAATAAGCATCAGGCCGAACATTACGGGCTTGAACCAGACCGGATTCGGTTTGTACGCCTGGGACGACGCCTGCTGCGGGGCGCTGGCAGTCTTCTTGCGCGGTTTCGACTCGGGCACTGGGTCTCCTTGGCGGGCTGGGACAAGTTCGGCAACCTGGCCTTGATATCCTGCAAGAAGGAAATAGCCAGTGGTCTGCACGATCTTGGTCAAATCTGGATTCTTACTAGCAGCCAATTCTAGCTGTAGTTCCTGGGCCGCCTGCGTCCAGTGGAGCCGCCAAGGAGAACGAGTGGTATTGCAGCAGAGGGCCCGACGCGCGGCCGCTCCTCCTCCCCGCGGCAACGTCGTGCGCCGCGTGGTCGGCGTTGCCGGGGAGTTGCTCATTACGGCGGGCGTCATCCTGCTGCTTTTTGTCGCCTGGCAGCTCTGGTGGACCAATGTGGAATCAGACGCCGCGCAGTCCCGGGTGATCAAGGAATTCGCGCGGGACCTTGGCGGGTCAGCGGATCCCTCCGCAAACCCGGCGGCGGCAGCACCGCCGTCGGCCGCTGAAGACTTTGGCGCCCCCGTGGTGGGCGTAGCTCCAGGCCACGCCGGAACCATCGGCATCATGTACATCCCCAGGTTCGGCGCGGATTACACCCGCCCCATCGTGCAGGGAACAACAGGGGATGTCCTGGACACCCTGGGGCTGGGACACTACGCCAACACGGCCATGCCGGGAGCGGTGGGCAATTTTGCCGTCGCCGGCCACCGGCAAACCCACGGCGCGGTCCTGGACAACATCCATACCCTGGTCCCGGGTGACAAAATCTATGTCCAGACCAAAGACGGTTTCTACGTCTACGTATTCCGCAACAACCAGATTGTGATGCCCTCGCGAACGGACGTCCTGGAGCCCGTTCCCACCCGGCCCGGCGTTGAACCCACCGAAAGCTACCTGACCATGACCAGCTGCAACCCGCGCTTCGGCGCCGAAGAGCGCATCATCGCGTACGCCCTGCTGGACGAGTGGCGTCCCGCCGCTGCAGGACCGCCCGCGGAAATAGCAGGCCAGGTAGCGGCCGCCATGGGACAGGGGTAGGCATGTACAGCTGGCTGTTCCACCACCTTCCGGGTCCGATGTGGCTGCGGATCGCCATCTCGCTGGTGCTGATTGGCGTGGCACTGGTATTGATGGTTTTGTACCTTTTCCCGTGGATGTCCCAGTACACCCAGTTCACCGACTCAACGATTGGTTCCCAAAGCCAGCCATGACCACAGCCAAGATCCTCGTAGTGGATAACTACGACAGTTTCGTCTACACCCTGGTGGGCTACCTCCAGGAGCTCGGCGCCGAAACCACAGTGGTGCGCAACGACGACGTGACCCTAGCAGAGGCCATTGAACTGGCCAGCACCCGCGACGGTGTCCTGATCTCCCCCGGCCCCGGCAACCCGGCCGAGGCCGGCGTCTGCATCGAGCTGATCAAATGGTGCGGGCAGAACAGCAGCCCGATGTTTGGTGTTTGCCTTGGACACCAGGCACTGGCTGAGGCCTTCGGAGGGACCGTCACGCACGCCCCGGAACTTATGCACGGCAAGACGTCCCTGGTGGAGCACACGGGCACCAGCGTCTTCGCCGGGTTGCCGTCGCCGGTGACGGCTACCCGCTACCACTCGCTGGCAGCGGTCCGCGAAACCATTCCGGAGGTCCTGGAAATCACGGCCCAGACAGCGTCAGGGGTGGTAATGGGGCTCCAGCACCGGACAGCACCGCTGTGCGGCGTCCAGTTCCACCCCGAATCGGTCCTCACCGAGGGCGGCTACCAGATGCTGGGCAACTGGCTGGAATCGCTCGGCATGGCGGGTGCCGCGGCCAAAGCGGCTACGCTCAGCCCCCTCATCCAGCACTGACCCCGCGGTCCTGGCTCCTGTTACTTCTTTTTGGTCGCTGTCGGCGTTGGAGTCGGCGTGGGTGTGGGTGGCGGCGGCGGAGCTTTGGCCACCACGATGTTCACGGTGCTGCCCTGTTCCAGCGTGGCATTGACGGGCGCTGACTGGTCGGTCACCCGGCCGGCTTCGACCTCGGAATTTTCAACCTCCGCCACCACCGGAACCAGGCTCAGCGCCTTGAGGGCAGTCTCGGCTTCTTCGCGTGTCCGGCCGCGCAGCTCGGGAACCGCCACCTTCCCGGTGGAGACCACCAGCTCAACAGTGGATCCGACGCCCACCGACTGGCCGGGCGCGGGGCTGGAGGTGATGACAATGCCGGCCGGGACCGTTGCGCTGTTGGCCGTTGTAGTGGTGGGCGCACCCACCAGGCCCATCTGCCGCAGGATGTCACGCGCAGCCGCCTCAGTGGCGCCTGGCAGGCTGTTGGGGATCTTCACTGCGCTGGGTCCCTCGGAGATGTTCAGCAGGATTTCAGCGCCGGGATCCAGCTCCGTGCCGGTGGTGGGGTCGGTCCCCAGCGCGGTGCCCTTGGCCACCGAGTCGCTGGCCTGCCTGACAATTTTGGGCCGCAAATCGGCGTTGTAGAGCTCCTGCAGAGCCGCCGATTCAGTCATGGTGGAGACCGAAGGCACCTGCACCTTCGGTGCGGCGGGAGCGGGCCTGTTGACGGAGTTGTACAGCCATAGGCCGCCTCCCGCCAGTATCAGCAGCGTGAAGACCACCAGCGTGGCAATCCACGCACGACGGCGTGACTTCTGTCCTGCAGTCCGGTCGCGTTCGGGGGTGAGGCCCAGCGGCAGCGCATCGGCGGGCGGCGGATCAAATTTGCCGGCGTCGCTGTTGCCCCAGGACTCAGTGGCTGCATCGCGGGTCGATGCGAACGAGCTGGCGGCCATGATCCCGGTTGGCGCATCGTCAGCCCGTCCTGTCCCCGCCAGGGCGAAAGCCTCGGTGGGAGGCGCCGCGGGGGCGGGAACATGGTCGTTGGGGTCGGTGGGGGCTTCCGAGGCGGCAACGGCAGGCACGGGAATGCCGGACCGGGCTGCCCGGAGCGCCCGGCGGAAAGCCGCTGCGTCCTGGAAACGGTCGTCCCTGTTTTTCTGCAGCGCCTTGGCCAGGACCGTATCCAGGGCAGGCGTCACGTCCGGATTGATGCTGCTGGCCGGTTCCGGTATTTCACGGACGTGCTGGTAGGCCACGGACACCGGGCTGTCACCGATGAAGGGCGGCCGGGAGGTCAGCATTTCGTACAGCAGGCAGGCCGCCGAGTACAGGTCGCTGCGGGCATCCACGGACTCTCCCCGTGCCTGCTCAGGAGAGAGGTACTGGGCGGTACCCACTACCGCCTGCGTCTGCGTCATGGTGGCCGAGGAATCGGCAATGGCACGGGCGATGCCGAAGTCCATGACCTTCACCGTGTTGGGCCCGGCGCAGTACATCACGTTGGCCGGCTTGATGTCCCGGTGGACGATCCCTGCTTTGTGGCTGTATTCGAGGGCACCCAGGACACCGAGGCAGTATTCGATGGCCTGGGGAATCGTGACGTCCTTGGCCCGGATGAGGTCGCGGAGTGTCTGTCCGTCCACGAACTCCATCACGATGTAGGGCACCTTGACGGTCTCTTCCGATCCGTCATGGACCAGGTGTTCGCCGGTGTCATAGATCGCCACGATGGACGGGTGGTTGAGGGCCGCTACGGCTTGGGCCTCGCGCTTGAACCGGGCCTGGAACTGCGGGTCCCGGGCAAGGTCCGGCCGGAGCAGCTTGATGGCAACGGTCCGTCCCAGCCGGGTGTCGAGGCCCCTGTGGACATCGGCCATGCCCCCGCGGCCGATCAGTTCACCCAGTTCGTAGCGTTCGCTCAGGACGCGCCGGATATCCACCGGGAGGTTGTCCTCCCGGTGCATCGGGGTGCGCGATGGGTCCGTCACTGGTTGTTCCGTTGCTTACGGTTTACAGGTTGCCTGCGCTCCCGGCAGCTGGCCGGTGGCGCAATCGGTGACGGTCGGAGCGGACGGAGCGGTCGTGGGAGCCTCTTTGGTGGGTGCTGCCGTAGTGGGTGCCGGCGGCTCGGTGGTCTGCGGGGCGACTGCGTAGGTGACAGTGATTGTTGAGCCCGGGGGGACGGGACCCGACGGATTCACATCCAGGACGGTGCCAGGTTCAGCGTCATCGGTGACTTGGGTGACGCCGTTGACTCCGAGCCCGAGGTTGACCAGGTCGGTGCGCACCTGCTGGTACGACCTGCCCAAGTAGGCCGCCGGAATGATGTCCACGGTCTCCGGCGCTTCGCTGGTGGTCGGCGGCGGGGTGGTGACCGGCTCAGTGGAGGGCGGCGCTGATGAGGGCGGCGCGGACCGGGTGGGGCTGGCGCTGGTGGCCTGCGGGCTGCTGGACGTGGGTCCGGCAGTGGTGTCGTCGGACGGGGAAAACAGTCCCTGCTGGTTGAGGAAGACCCCCACGAGCACAAACAGCCCCAGCAGGATCAGTGCCACCAACGGCCAGGTCCAAGGGCTGCGGCCCTTGCGTTTGGGCTGGTCGGCGGGCTCGTCGTCGTACGCTGGCTCGTCCTGGCTCCAGCTCCGCTCCGCGGCCAGCGCGTTGGCCCGGGCCAGCGTTCCCTGGGGCGCGTCGGCGTCCTGGGCGGCGGCGGCCCCTGCACCGGCTGCCGCACCCGCTGCTGCCGCACCCACGGCGGGCAATGCCGAGGTGTGCGTTGGAGCGTCCCGCTGGGTGCCCACCACGCTGGTGGGCGCAGTGGCCGTGTCCACCGGCGCGGTGACGGGGCCCGTGCCGGAATCGAAAAGGAGCATGCCCGGCACTGCCGCCCGGGCGGCGCTGATGTCCCCGTTGCGGATGGCCTCGGCGGCTTCCGACAGCTTGATGGCGTTGGCGGGACGGTTCTTGGGGTCCTTGGCCAGCATGGACATCAGGAGGGCGCGTACGGGAGTGGGCAGGGTTTCGGGCAGCGGCGGCGGCGCATCGTTGACCTGGGCCAGCGCGATGGCAATCTGCGATTCCCCGGAGAACGGGCGGTGGCCGGTGAGGCATTCGTAGCCGATGACGCCCAGCGAATAGATGTCGGAGGAACCGGTGGCGGTCTGGCCCGTGGCCTGCTCCGGAGCCAGGTATTGGGCCGTTCCCATGACCTGCCCGGTTTGGGTCAGCGGCACCTGGTCGGCGAGCCTGGCGATGCCGAAGTCAGTGACCTTAACCCTGCCGTCAGGGGTGATCAGGAGGTTTCCGGGCTTGATGTCCCGGTGCACCAGGCCCTGGGCGTGGGCCACGGACAGGGCCCGGGCAGTCTGGGCAATCATGGACAGGGTACGGTCCGGGGACAGCACCTGTTCGTGCTCGATGATGCTGCTCAGCGGCTGGCCGGGCACCAGCTCCATCACCAGGTAGGCGGAGCCCTCCTCCTCGCCGTAGTCGAAGACGTTGGCGATGCCCACGTGGTTGAGCAGGGCGGTGTGGCGGGCCTCAGCGCGGAAGCGCTGGAGGAAGCCCGGATCCCCGGTGTATTCCTCTTTCAGCACCTTGATGGCGACGATGCGGCCAAGGACCAGGTCCTTGGCTTTCCAGACCTCCCCCATCCCGCCGATCGCAATCCGCGTGGTCAGCTGGAATCTGCCGCCGAGGGTGATTCCGGTTGTAGGCCTCACTTATTCAACACCGCCTCAAAAATCTTCTTCGCGTTCGGACTGGTTAGCTGTGCGCCGGTAACAACGTCTACGTCTTCCATCACGATGGTGACGGCCACCTGAGGGTTGCCTGCTGGAGCAAAACCCGTAAACCAGGAATTGTTGGTGCCGCCGGCGTTCCCGAGCTCTGCGGTGCCGGTCTTGCCGGCGACTTCCACACCCGGTACAGCGGCGCCACGGGCAATGCCCTGGCTTACCGCGCTTTCCATCCACTCGGTAATCTGGTTGGCAATCTCGGGAGTTGTGGAGGTCCGCAACTGTTCAGGCTGTGGTTCGTCGATGACCCGCAGGTCAGGTGAGCGCAGGGTTTTGATCAGGCTGGGAGCCATCTGGACGCCGTCGTTGGCGATCGCTGCCGTCATCATGTTGATCTGCAGGGGAGTTGCCCGGACATCCTTCTGCCCCACTGAGGACTGCGCCAGCCCCGGACCGTCAAGGTCGTCGGGGAAGCTGTTCTCCGTGGCGTGGGCCAGCTTCAGCTGGTCGCCCACGTCCTCGCCGATGCCGAATTTTTTTGCCTGCTCGGCGATCGCGTCCCGGCCCAGGTCCAGGGCGATGCTGGCGAAGGGTGTGTTGCAGGATTGCTGCAGGGCGAAGGCGAAACTGGCCTCGGTGCGGGTGTAGCAGTTTCCGCCGGCGTAGTTGGGCAGGCTGTAATCGATGCCGTCGAAGGGCAGCTGCGCCGGGTTGGGCAACACACTGTCCTTGTTGTACTTCCCCGAGGCGAGGGCCGCTGCGGTGTCCACCAGCTTAAAGACGGATCCCGGGGCCAGGAGCTCGCCTGTGGGTCCGCTGACATTCTGGTTCAGGTTGATCCCGGGAACCTTGATCAGCTGATCCATCGCTGCCTGCTCAGCCGTGCGGTCCTGCGTGGCCACGGTGTTGGGGTCGTACGAAGGCTTGGACACCATGGCCAGGATGGCCCCGGTCTTCGGGTCGGTGACCACAATCGAGCCGCGCTGGCCGTCCGGTATCAGGCTGTAAGCCAGTTTCTGCAGTTCCGGGTCGATGGTCAGTTCCACGGAGGCACCCTTGGGCTGGCTGCCCAGGAACAACTGGCCGATCCGGTCCAGGAACAGCTGGTCCGAATTCCCGGCCAGGACCTCGCCCATGGACTGTTCCAGGCCGGTGGCGCCATAGCTTTGCGAGAAGTACCCGGTGAGGCCCGCGTACAGATCCCCCTGGGGATAGGTGCGCTGGAAGGCACACACTTCGGAGGTGCCTTCCACGGACTCCGCAACGGGATCGCCGCCCACAATGATGGCACCGCGGTCGTTGCAGAAGTTCTGCAGGACGGCCCGTTGGTTCAGCGGGTTGGCCTTGAGGTCGTCGGCGCCCACCACCTGCACAAAGCTGATGGCGCCGAAAATGAGGGCGAACATGGCAACTGCTGCCACCCAGGAGTTACGGATTGCCTGGTTCATGCCTGTTTCACCGCCTGGGTGGGAGTATCGATGCCGGTGGATTCCGCTGCGCCGCCGGGAGGCAGCGGTGTGGTGTCCACCGGGCCGCGGGCGGTGTGCGAGATCAATAGGAGCAGGCCCACAATGATCCAGTTGGCCAGCAGCGATGAACCGCCGGCCGCGAGGAACGGTGTGGTCAGGCCCGTGAGCGGGATCAGCCGGGTGACCCCGCCGATGACCACAAAGCACTGCAGGGCGACGGCGAAGGACAAGCCGCATGCCAGCAGCTTTCCGAAGGCGTCGCGGGTGCCCAGTGCTGCCCGGAAGCCGCGGGTGAAGAGCAGCAGATACAGCAGGACAACGGCGAACAGGCCGATGAGGCCGAGTTCCTCGCCGATGGACGCGATGATCATGTCGCTGTTGGCGAAGGGGACCAGGTCTGGCCGCCCCTGGCCCAGGCCGGTACCCACCAGGCCGCCGTTGGCCATCCCGAACAGTCCTTCGATCACCTGCCGGCTTCCGTCCCGGTATACGTCCGGGCTGAAGGCATTGAGCCACCCATAGATCCGCTGTTCCACGTGGGAGAAGACCTGGGCGGCAACAAAGCCGCCGCCCAGGATCAGCGCCAGGCCGATCACCACCCAGCTGATCCGGCTGGTGGCCACGTAGATCATCACGATGAACAGTCCGAAGAAGAGCACCGACGAGCCGAGGTCGCGCTGGAAGATCAGCACGCCGATGCTGACCAGCCACGCCGTGATCATGGGGCCCATGTCCTTGAACCGCGGAAACTGCAGGGGACCGACTTTGCGGCCGGCCAGCAGGATCAGGTCGCGGTTTGAGGAAAGATACCCGGCAAAGAATATTGCAAGCGTGATCTTGGCTACTTCGCCGGGCTGGAACGTCATGGGCCCGATCTGGATCCACACCCTGGCGCCGAGGATTTCACCGGCGCTGATCCCGGGGATGAGCGGCAGCAGGAGGAGCAAGGCGCTGGCAGCCAGTGAAATGAACGTGAACCGGCGGAGTACGCGGTGATCGCGGAGGAACCAGATCACGGCAATGGCCACGGCCATGGCGATCAGGGTCCACCGCAGCTGGTTGTTGCCGGTGTCCTGGTTTGGAGCGTCCAGGCGGTGGATGATGGCCAGGCCGAGACCGTTGAGGGCCACCACGATCGGAAGTATTACTGGATCGGCATATTTAGCGCGGAGCCGGAGGACCACATGGAAAACCAGGGCCGCCACGGCCAGGAGGCTCGACTGGAACCAGAAGTCGGAGTCGAACGCCTTCTCCTGATCCACACCCACCAGCATGTTGGCACCGATCCCCACGGCAAGGGCTAGGATCAGCAAGGCCAGTTCGACGTTCCGGCGGGGTTTTGGCATGGTGCTCAGCTGGCTCATCGTGCGGCCTCGCAGGTAACGGTGGGACTTGGCGTGGGTGTGGGGCTGCCCGGCGCCGGCGTGGCTGGAGCTGTCGCCGTTCCTGTGGGGGCGGGGGTGGGCGACGCGGTCTGGGTGGGGGCGGCCGAAGCCGTCACGCAGTCCTCCTCGGGTGAGGGGGAGCCGGTCAGTTCAAGGTTTTTTACGATCCGCTGCGCGTCGTAGAGGTCGTTGGCGGGCACTGTCTGGCGGACGCGCTGCTGGGAGAACTGCGGCAGGGAGTCCATCCGGATGTCAGTGACGGCCTCCAGCGTGGACAGCTGGATGGGGCCCAGGCGCTGCGAAACGCCATTGTAGATAGCCACGCGCGAGTCGAATTCGCCCACGTAGTAGCGGGTCTGGGTCCAGGCGTAGCCCAGCCACAGGCCGGCGGTGAGGAACACCAGTACGGCTGCAGCGATGGACCAGGTGATCCACCGGCGGGTCTTCAGCGGGACCGGGACGTCATCGGCGTCGCTGCCTTGCCCCTCTGCCTTGTGGGTCAGCAGGGTTGCCGCCCGGCGGGCGACAGTACGGCCCGCGATGGTGGGGATTGACCCTGATTCGGCGGCCAGCGCCGCAGAGCCCACCAATTCGTGGGGGCGGGACGAGAGCTCCTCGCGCAGCACCTCCGCCGACAGGTGTTCGCCCAGGTGGGGGTCGGTGGCACCGGAATCCGGCGGGTGCCCGGCAGCAGTGCCGGCAGCGTCGGGTGTTGCCGGTTCGGCCCCTGGACCGGCCGCGGCCGGACTGGACGCCGGTTCCTTGGCGGCAGGGGCGGACCCGGCCGGCTGCTGCTGGATCACTTCCACGGCGGCCGTGTGGACGTCGTCGGGCGTTTCCTCCACGATGTCCACCACCACCACGGTGACGTTGTCCGGGGAACCTGCCTCCAGGGTGAGGTCCACCAGGATCCCGGCGCACTCGTGGAGGTCCTTCGTCTCGCGGACAGTCCTCTCCACGGCATGCCCGGCAACATAGTTCAGGCCATCGGAGCACAGCAGCCAGCGGTCGCCCGGCAGGACATCCAGGGTGTCCAGGTCAAGTTCGGGACTGGCATCCACATCGCCCAGCACACGCATCAGAACGTTTTTATGCGGGTGGGTTTCGGCTTCTTCGGGCCGCAGCCTGCCTTCGTCAATGAGCCGCTGGACGAAGGTGTGGTCAACGCTGACCTGCTCGAATGTCCCGGCCCGCAGGCGGTACGCGCGGGAGTCCCCGATATGGGCGAAGTGCAGCCGGCCGCCGGCCAGCAGGAGGGCCGTGACGGTGGTGCCCATTCCCGCGAGTTTGGGATTGATGTGCACCAGTTCGGAAAGCAGTGAATTGGCGGTCTGGATTTCATCGGCCAGGATGGTGCCGGCGTCATCGTTGTAGTCTGCGCGGTCCAGGTGGATCATGTCCAGGACAGTGGCGGCGGAGGCGACGTCGCCGCCGGCGTGCCCGCCCATGCCGTCCGCCACCACGGCCAGATGCCGGCCGGCGTAAGCGGAATCGTCATTCTTGGAGCGGATCCGGCCCACGTCGGACTGCGCCGCGAAGCGCATGATGAGGGGCCGCTGCGCGGGCAGGTGCCCGGTGGCGGGGTTTTCGGGAGCAGCCACGGCTACGGCCTCAATTCGATGACCGTCTTGCCGATTCTCACGGGAACGCCTGGTTCAACGGGCAGCGCCCGGGTGAGTTGCTGGTCTGCCAGGTAGGTTCCGTTGGTGGAACCCAGGTCCTCGATGAACCAGCGGCTGCCCTGCGGGAACAGGCGCGCGTGGCGGCCGGAAGCGTAATCGTCCTCAAGCACCAGGGTGGCTTCCTGGGCGCGGCCCAGCAGGATGGGGCTCGCAGCCAGCGGAATGGTAGTGCCCTTCAATGGCCCTTCGACCACCACCAACTGGTGGGCCTGCAGCTTTACGGGCTGCGGGGGCGCCTCGGCAAGTTCGGGGTTGCGGCGGACCTCGCGGGCGGTGGGGGCGCCGGAAGCGGCTTTCCGTCCCACCATAAGGTCCCGGCGCATGGCCGAGACAATGCTGAAGATCAGGACCCACAGCAGCAGCAGGAAGCCGAACCGCAGCACTGTGATGGTGAGATCGCTCATGTCATTCATGCGGAACCACCGGGTCCGGCGGGAAGCAGGCGGAAGATGATCTTTGTCCGTCCCATCGTGATGGTGGAGCCGTCTGTGAGTTCGGTGCTGCCGGCCACGCGCTGCCCGTTGACGTAGCTGCCGTTGGTGGAACCCATGTCCACGGCGCTGGTCACGCCGTTGGCGGTGCGGATCTCCAGGTGCCGGCGTGAAACGCCGGTGTCCTCCACCAGGATGTCTGCCTCGGAGGACCTGCCCAGCACGATGGACGGCGCGTTCAGTGAGTACCTTTGCCCGTCAATGTCCAGCACGGGCTGCAGGCGCACGGGCTGGCGGCTGGGGGCGGCCGGCACGTTGGGGCGTGCCGGTGCCGCGGCCGCGGCACCGGCCTGCTTTTCCGTGGCCGAAGCAATTTCGAAGTCCCCGGCGCGGAGTTCCGCGTCCCGGCGGAAGGAGATCCGGACCGGGCCCTGCAGGGTGTAACCCTGGCTGCGGACGTGGTTGATCACCACGTCACAGAGTTCTTCGGCCAGCGGGGTACCCCATTCCTGGGCCCGGGCAAAGTCCTCGTTGCTCAGCTCAACGTCGAAAACGTTGGGAGCCAGCGTCCGTCCGGCCGAAACCGTCAGCGCCTTGTTGTCGAGTTCGCGGCGGAGCCTGCTGGCGATCTCCACGGGCTCAACCTGTGCTTTGGAGCCGGTGGAGAAGACGCCCCGGACGGCTTTTTCGATGCCGCGTTCCACTTTATCCAGCAGACCCATAGGTCCTTCTCCTTTCCCCCCGGCTGCGGGGCAATAGTCCTTGGCAGGAACGCCGCGTGACGGTCCGTCACCAGGCGTTGTGACTGCGCGTGGCAGTCACGTCCAGAACCGATACTACTGGGCAGGGCTGGGAATGACCTTAATCCGCAACGGCCGGGCTGGCGTAAAAGTTCAGCCACCGGACGCTGCCGCGGGGCCCCTGGAGGGCTGTGGAAATGCCATTTCGGCCCGTGTTCCGGGGGTTTTGGCGCGGCTGGTGGAGGGGCCGCCAGGCTCAATTGGTATTTTCCGGCATATGTCCGTTATGCTTGATCTCGCTGCTTTCGCAGGTCCGCATAACCGGGAAACCGGGAGCGGAAATGGGAAAGAAGTTGCGCGCGAGTGGCGGAACGGCAGACGCGCTGGCTTCAGGTGCCAGTGTCCGAAAGGGCGTGGGGGTTCAAATCCCCCCTCGCGCACGCAAATGGATGGGCCCCGGTCTTAGGACCGGGGCCCATCCTGTTTTAACTGTTGGCGGCTGCCTGCTCCGCACGCCACGCTACGGACGCGCGGAAGCCTGGAACCGGCGTCGTGAGTTGGCAAGGTGGCTGCGCATGGCAGCTGCGGCCGCGGATCCGTCGCCGTCAGCGATGGCGTCGGCAATGGACCGGTGCTCGTGCACCACCTGGTCGAAGTGGTCCCGGGCATAATGTTCGACGCCGGTCATCAGCCGGGTGCGGGGCATGGCGATCATCGTCTGCCCCAAGGCGGCCAGGCAGTCGGAGTAGTACGGGTTGCCGGATGCGGCGGCCACTGCCCGGTGGAATTCGAAGTCCGCCTTCATGGCGTGCGCGGGGTGGCCCGTGCTGGCCGTAAATTCTTCCAGGGCGGCCGTGACGGCACGCAACTGGCGGTCGGTGCGGTTGCGGGCGGCCAGGGCCGCTGCCTCCGATTCCACGCCGAGCCGGAAGTCCAGCAGGTGGAGGCGGTCCTCCGTACTGGCCACGGGCCGCGTCCCCGGCGCTGCCGGGGACGCCTCTGAGGGCGGGGTGAGGGCAAAGCTGCCCCTGCCCCGTTCCGTTTCCACCAGTCCCTCGGCCTGCAGCCGGGTCAGGGCCGCGCGAACCACCGTACGGCTGACGCCGAAATCGCTGATCAGCGTGTTCTCGCTGGGCAGTTTCCCGCCCGGCTGGATGATGCCGTCCACAATCCGGGTGCGGAGGTCGGCGGTGAGGTCCGCGGTGAGGTTTCGGCTCATGGGATCAAGGTTACGCGCCGAACTCCACGGAGTCGGTGGTCCAGGCGCGTGCCTGGCCGCTCAGGGTGACGCCCAGTCCCGGCCGGTCCGGGACAATCATGCGGCCGTTCTTGGTTTCCAGGCGTTCCTCGAAGAGCGGGTCGAGCCAGTCGAAGTGCTCCACCCACGGTTCCCGCGGGTAGGCCGCCGCCAGGTGCAGGTGGATTTCCATGGCGAAGTGGGGTGCCAGGCCAAGGCCGCGTTCGTCGGCCAGGGCCGCGAGGCGGAGGAATTGGGTGATGCCGCCCACCCGTGGGGCGTCCGGCTGGATGATGTCGCAGCTGTTGGCGTTGATGAGGCCCTTGTGTTCGGCCACGGAGGCCAGCATTTCGCCGGTGGCGATGGGTGTGTCCAGGACGTGGGCCAGGTGCGCGTGTCCCTCGAAGTCGTAGGCGTCCAGGGGCTCCTCGATCCAGATGAGGTTGTACTGCTCCAGCTGCCGGCCCATCCGCAGTGCCGTGGCACGGTCCCACTGCTGGTTGGCATCCACCATCAGCGGCACGTCCCAGCCGATGTGCTCCCGGACGCCCGCCACACGGCGCAGGTCTTCCGAGGAGTCCGGCAGGCCAACCTTGATCTTGATGCCGCCGATGCCTTCCGCCAGGAGTTGGGTGGCACGGGCCTTGACCTCGTCCAGGCTTGCGTTCAGGAATCCGCCCGATGTGTTGTAGGTCTGGACGGAATCGCGGTAAGCACCCAGGAGCTTGGCCAGCGGCAGCCCGGCCCGCTTTGCTTTCAGGTCATACAGGGCGATGTCGATGGCCGCGAGGGCCTGGGTGGCCACTCCGGAGCGGCCAACGGAGGCGCCGGCCCAGAGGAGCTTGGTGTAGATCCGGCCGATGTCGTTGGGGTCTTCCCCGATGATGCCTTCCGCCACTTCCTTGGCGTGCGCGTACTGTGCCGGGCCGCCTGCCCGCTTGGAGTAACTGAAACCCAGTCCGGTGTGGCCCTGTTCCGTGGTGATCTCGGCAAACAGGAACACCACCTCGGTCATGGGCTTCTGCCGCCCGGTGAAGACCTTCGCGTCGCTGATGGGGACGCTGAGCGGCAGCGTGGCGGTGGACAGCTTGACGTGGCGGATGAGATCGACGGGACTCATGGGTTCTCCTAGGTGGCGGGGCATCTTTGCCTACACTTAGGATACAAGTTTACAACTTGTAGTACAAGACTTACCTGTTCCGGAGGGTGTCGAAGCCTGTAATCAGGGCTTCCAGGCCCAAGCTGAAGGCCACGTCGGCCGGACGCGGGTGCTGCTCGGCTGCCAGCCGGTCGACGGCGGCCGTGAAGTTGGGAGTCTGCGCGGCGAGGGTGCCGGCGTCGAAAATGTCCGCCGGGGCCGTGACGTCGTACGCGGCGCCGAAGACAAACGCCTCCAGGGCGACGATGGCGGAGATCGTTTTCTCCGCGGGGAACCCCGCAGCCCCGAAGCCGGCCGTTACCGCCTCATACATGGCGAGTGTTTTGGGCGCATTGGCGACGGGCAGCACCGCGATAATGGGGATCAGGGGTGTGTGCTGGGCAAACACCTCGCGGTAGGACCAGGCCCACCGGCGCACGGCGGCATCCCACGGGCCGGCGCCGAAACCCGACACGTCCACCATCTCCACCAGGTGGTCCTCAACAAGGAGCAGCACATCATCCTTGGAGGACACATGGTTGTAGAGGGCCGACGGCGCCACGTCCAGCGACCGGGCCAGCGCGGCCATGGTCAATCCGTCGTAGCCCTTCCTGCTGATCAGCGCCAGGGCTGCGACGGTGATGCCCGCCTTGTCCAGTACGGCTGCCGACGGCCTCCCGGCGCGCCTTCTGGCTGCCGGGTCCTTCCCCGCGGATCGTCCCTGTGTGGCTGCTACTGCCGGCATTGCTGCCCCTTCTGTCATGGTCTCCAGCATTATTCCATCCGCGCACTTCCGGTCCCGCCCGGCAGCCGCTATAGTTGATGCTAAATGAACGTCATTCATTTAGTGCTCCCCGTCACTTTGCGGGCCGCAGAGAGGACATCATGCTGAACCTGAACCGCGACGTTGCAGTGGTGGGAGCCGGCCCGTCCGGCCTGACCGCAGCCCGTGAACTGAAGAAGGCCGGTTTCACCGTCGCCGTCATCGAGGCCCGTGACAGGGTGGGTGGCCGCACCTGGACCGACACCATCGACGGGGCCATGCTGGAAATCGGCGGCCAGTGGGTCTCGCCGGACCAGACGGTGCTCCTGGACCTGCTCGCGGAGCTCGGCCTGGAGACCTACTCCCGCTACCGGGAGGGAAAATCCGTCTATATCGGCGCGGACGGCGCTCCCGTGACCTATACGGGCGACTCCTTTCCCGTGGCGCCGGGCACCGCCGCCGAAATGGACCGGCTGATTGAACTGCTTGACGGCCTGGCGGAGGAGATCGGTGCCACCGAGCCCTGGGCGCATCCCAAGGCACGCGAACTGGACACCATCTCATTCCACCATTGGCTGCGGCAGAATTCCGCTGACGAGGAAGCCTGCAACAACATTGGCCTCTTCATCGCCGGCGGCATGCTGACCAAGCCGGCGCACGCCTTTTCCGCCCTGCAGGCGGTCCTGATGGCCGCCTCCGCCGGCTCCTTCACGCACCTCACGGATGAGGATTTCATCCTGGACAAGCGTGTGGTGGGCGGCATGCAGCAGGTTTCGCAGCTGATGGCCGCAGGCCTGGAGGGTGACGTGGTGCTGGACAGCCCGGTCCGGAGCATTAACTGGACTGCCGACAGTGCGGTGGTTGTCTCGGAGCGCGCAACAGTGAATGCGAGGTTTGTAGTCATGGCGGTTCCGCCGAACCTCTACTCCCGGGTGTCCTTTAACCCGCCGCTGCCCCGCCGCCAGCACCAGATGCACCAGCACCAGTCGCTGGGCCTGGTCATCAAGGTGCACGCCGTCTACAAAACCCCGTTCTGGCGTGCGGCCGGCCTGTCGGGCACCGGCTTCGGCGCCGGCGCCCTGGTGCAGGAGGTCTACGACAACACCAACCACGGCGACACCCGCGGCACTCTGGTGGGCTTCATCTCCGACGAGAAAGCCGACGCCGTCTTCGAGCTCAGCCCGGCGGACCGCAAAAAGGCCGTCCTGGAATCCATCGCCGCCTTTTTGGGTGACGCTGCCCTGGCGCCGGAGGTGTATTACGAATCCGACTGGGGCTCTGAGGAGTGGACGCGCGGTGCCTACGCTGCCAGCTATGACCTGGGTGGCCTGCACCGCTATGGCAAGGACCAGCTGGCTCCCGTGGGGCCCATCCACTGGTCCTCGTCAGACCTGGCCGCCGAGGGGTACCAGCACGTTGACGGGGCCATCAGGATGGGGCGCCGGACGGCACAGCTGATCGCAGAAAAAGCGAAGGTGCAGGTTGCGGCCGGTTGGTAAATAAGCATGCTTACCAATAGGCTGGCCGAAGGGGAGCGACCCCGACAGCAGACGAAGAGGTGAGGCATGACTGACGCACAGAGCATCAGCAAAGTAACCGACATCATCAACGGGTCCCACATCGGGATGTTGACCACCATCAACGGGGAGGGTGCCCTCGTCAGCCGCCCGCTGGCCGTCCAGGAAGTGCTGGACGACGGCGACATGTGGTTCTTCACGGGCCTGAACACCTCACAGGTAACGCACGTCCGGGCCGACTCCCGCGTCAACGTCTCGTTCGGAAAAAACACCGAATGGGTGTCTGTGGCAGGGACCGCCGAGGTTGTCACGGACCGCGCCAAAATCCGCGAAATGTGGAACCAGGCGGTGGAGGCGTGGTTCCCGGACGGCCCGGATACCCCTGAGGTGTGCCTGCTGCGGGTCGATTCCGATTCGGCCGAGTACTGGACCAGCCCGGGAGGCACGGCGGCCACTGTCCTGCAGTGGGTCAAGGCCAAAGTCACCAACAGCCGGATGAGCGTTGGCGAGAGCGGCACCGTGGATCTCTGAGTCCCCGCAAAAGGTGGAGCAGCGCAGGCTGCTCCACCTTTTGTCGTTTAACCGCCGGTTCAGCCGTTCGGGGAAAGAGCGGCGAGGACTGCAGGAAGGAGGACATCGTTCCGGCCCCAGACGGGGTCCAGGATTTCGACGTACCAGGAGTCGGCCAGCAGTAGGGCCAAAGCATCGTTGGTTTCCTCCGCCCAATCCCGGATCTGGTCCTCGGTGACGGGGTTTTCGCTGGAACCGAGGACGGTGGCCACATCATCGCCTGCCAGCGTGACGGGAATGGCGGCGTTGCTTGAATCGCCCGGGGCGTGCGCCACGGTAATGAATTCGCTGCGGGTGGACAGCGCCAGCAGGTCTCCAGCCGCGGCGGGGCTGCAGAACCCGGTAACGTACTGCCGCTGGGCCAGGGCGGCGCCGCTGATTCCCGGCTGGGATTCCTTCGTGAAAAGGCCGCTGCGGTTCAGGCGGGCGAGTTCCGGGGCGAGTGCGATGGTTTCAGGATCGAAGCCTGCCGCGAAGTGGCCCGGCTGGTATTTGCTGCCGCCTTCAAGCCACCGGGCCGTGAGCTCGCCAGCCCCGGCCAGGGTGGTGGCCTGGCGCCACACGCCGCGGTCCTCCAGCAGGCGGCCGAAGCGGTCATGGACTGGCATTTCCTCTGGCTTCATCCTTTGGATGCTATCCGCCCTGACGCAGCCTGATCCAGTGGCACCGACACAGCACTTAACGTCAGGCTGCGCCGGCCTGGTTCGTAGGAAGTCCGGCAGCGCGCTCCGCTGCAGCCAGCGACAACGCCAATCCGGTTACTGCGGCCGGGTAGTCGCGGTGCGGCTGTGCGCGCAATTGTTCGGCCGTCCGCATGGCCTTGATCAGTGCCGACGTTTCCGGCAACCGGACATCGGTGAGGGCCGGGTAGTCGATGCTGCAGGCGGGGTCCAGCTCATACCTGCGCCAGCGGGCCATCAGTTCATCGTGCTGGACCCTGGCGGCCTGGTTGGCGGACACCTGCAGCCTCGAGTCCCGCCGGCCGGCCCGCCAGGCCAGCAAGCGGGGGCTGAGGCGGTAGGCGGCGACGGCGGCCCCAACACCGGCGGCACCGAGGATCAGGCCGGCCCACGGCCAGGCCAGGGTGGGAATGAGCAGTGCCGGAACGGCAACGGCGGCGCCCAGGAAGAGGTCCCAGAACAGCTGGTCGGAGCGCTCCGGACCGGTGCCTGCAGGGGCGAAGGACCGCCGCCGGACCAAATAGACAGTGCCCGCAACACTGACCACCAAAACCGCCCCGCAGAGGAGCAGGAGGAGTCCCTCGGAGAAGGCTTCCATCACGGCCGACATCCTGAACCTCCAGCGGTTACCGCCCGGGCCAAGGTTTCCCAGGCTTGTCTTCCCATTAAATTGGGTTACGGCGCCGGGGTCAATGCCGCGTACCGTGGGGTCATGAGACTGAAAATGTGCAGCATCCATGTGCAGGACCCGGCGACGGCCCACACCTTTTACACGGACACCCTGGGTTTCGAAACCCTGATGGCCATGCCCGAATACAACCTGTTCATCGTCAAGGATCCCGGTGCCGGCGCAGGCGCCGCCGGGCTGCTGCTGGAACCCAGCGACAACCCGATCGGCGCCAATTACATGAACGCCCTGCACAACGCCGGCCTGCCGGCAATTGTCTTCGGCGTCCCCGACGTCCAGGCCGAGTACCAGCGGCTGCTGGCGGCCGGGGTGAGCTTCCGCGGCGAACCCACCGAGGATCCCTCAGGCATCAGCGCCGTGTTCGACGACGGGTGCGGCAACTACGTGCAGTTGCACCAGGACTGAGCGGCCCGGAGGCGCTACTCCGCCTGGGCGCGGGCCTTCTTCGCGTCCTTCTTGGCGGCGTCGTCCTTGACCCGCTGGGCGTCGGCGCGGACGGCAGCGTGCGTGGCGCGCTCGGTGACCAGCCAGGCCGGCGGAGCCTGCAGCAGCGCGGTGATTTCCGCCGTCGTGAGCGCTTCTTCAACGCCGCCGCGGGCCAGGCCGCTGATGGAGACGTTCAGTTTCTGGGCCACCACGGGGCGCGGGTGCGGGCCGGTGCGGCGGAGCTCGGCCAGCCACTCCGGCGGGTTGGCCTGGAGCTCGGCGAAATCCGCGCGGGAGATGGTTGAATCCTGGAACTCCTGGGGTGTTGCAGGCAGGTAGATGCCAAGTTTCTTGGCAACGGTGGCCGGCTTCATGGACTGGGAGTTTGCAGAGGTCATGCTTCAAGGGTATCCGGGCGGGCGGTACTGTGAAGACGTGCCCACCGAGAACACCCCCCAGACAGACGCATTCCCCGCCGATTCCGCGGAACAGGACGCGTCAGCGGAAGCGCCGCGGGAACTCCGGATCGCGTACGTGCCGGGAGTCACGCCGGGCAAATGGATCCGCCGCTGGGAAGAACGGATGCCCGGCGTACCGTTGCAGGCGTTTATGACCGACGGCGGTCCCGGCGGCCAGGCGGTCCGGGACGGGTCCGCGGACCTGGCCTTTGTCCGGCTGCCGGTGGACCGCGAAGGGTTCAACGTCATTTCCCTGTACGAGGAGCTGCCGGTGGTGGTGGCGCCGAAGGGGCACGAAATTTCGGTGTTCGACGAAGTGGCGCTGGCGGACCTGGACGCGGAAACCTTCCTGGACGTTGCGGCATTGGGCGGTGCCGAAGCGGCCCTGCAGGTGGTGGCTTCCGGCGCCGGCCTGGTGATCCTGCCCATGTCCGTGGCCCGGCACTTTAACGTCAAGGACACCGTGGCCCGGCGGCTCACCGGCGCCCCTGAATCGGGAATTGCCCTGGTCTGGCCCATCGACGGCACGGATCCGGTCATCGAGGAGTTCATCGGCATCGTCCGCGGGCGGACGGCGCAAAGCTCCCGCCAGCCCTCCGCCCAGCCCGTCAAGGAAAAGAAGGAGCCCAAACCGGACCGGCGCGGCACAGGTGCCAAAAAGGCCCCCAAGGTGGCCCAGCGGTACGCGCCAAACCCGGATAAGGGCCGCGGCAAGGGCTCGCGGAAAAAGGGCAAGCGGTAGGTTCCGCTCATTCCGCCGCCGTGATGCGGTCCGCCGCGGCGAGGTTTGTGGCGCCGGCCCGGGGCAATGAGGGCCGTTCACTTGCATCATTGATGCTAAGCATGCTTATTGTGTAGGGGTAGCCATGCGTGACGGGTGATCCCCCGCGCTTCGCCACCTACAGGAAGGCGTGCCGATGACCAGCAACCTCGACCCGGATGCCCGGAGCAGTTACCGCCTGATCAGCCTGGCCGCCCGGATGGTGCAGCGACGCCAGGATGACGCGCTGGCTCCCTTGGGGCTGACCCGCGCCGCTGTCATCGCGCTTGAAGGACTGGCGGCCGGGCCGCTCAACCAGGAGCAGCTCGCGGATGCCATCCGCGTCCAGAGCCAGACCCTGGGCCGGGTCCTCAGCAGGCTGGAATCCACCGGGCACATTGTCCGGAACCGCCACGCCGCGGACCGGCGGCAGATGATTGTGGAGCTGACCGGGGCTGGCCGGGCCGCCCTGGAATCTGCACGGGAAGCGGAAATAAACGCGTATCCCAACGATCCGGACATCGGCTGGAAGGTCCTGCACGCCGAGCTCGCTAAATTTGTCCGCGCCCTGCCAGCCGGCAGGGACCGTGAAGTGGTCCCGTTTACCGTTCCGGGGAACCGGAAGGATCACCGGACCGGCGCTGAACACCGCAACCCGCACCGGCCCGGCCGTGGCACCGGTCGTGATGCCGGCCGTAGCACCGGCGAGTGGGGGCCGGGCAGGCCGGGGGCCTGAGCGGGATTCCAGTTGCCCGAGCGCAGTTGCGGCCCTTCCGGGCTAGGCGCAGGCGTCCTGCAGCGCCCGGACGGACTCGGCCGGCACCTGGTCTCCGGCCTCCGCGATCCGGCCCAGCGGCGTCGTAATGTCCTCTGCCACTCCGGCAGACCGGGCAGCGGAAACCAGGCCGCCCAGCACTTCCCGGTCCTGGGCAGTGACCAGCCCGTCCTGGACCACGGCGCAGATCTGCCGGTTGACCTCCTCCGCGGCCGCCGAGGCCACCTGGGAAGCGGCATCGCTGGCAGCGTTTCCCGCGGCCTCCTCGACGGCGCCGCAACCGGCCACCAGGAGCAGCAGCGGGGTGGCGAGCAGGGCGGCGGCATGTCGGTTCATGCCTTCAGTTTAGGCGGGGGCGCCGGGTTGCCGCTTCCTAGCGTCCGCTGGCTGCCGGCACGCCAAGGACGCTGTCCAACAGGGTGTTGCGGAATTTTCCGTCGGGATCATGTGCTGCAGCCAGCGACCGGAACTCGGCAAACTTCGGATACAGGTCCTCCCAGTCATGGCTTGACGGCGTGAAGAGCTTGCCCCAGTGCGGCCTGGCGCCGAACGGGCGCAGCGCGTCTTCCAGGTCCGGCAGCAACGCCTCCACCTCCTGCTGCAAAGGTTTCCACGTGAAGTGCAGGGCAACGCTCCGCTGGCGGTAAAACGGGCTGAGCCAGAAGTCATCGGCCGCACCCGTGCGGATCTCGGAGACGAACAGCAGCGGTGCCAGCCGGCCGGCCAGGCCGCGGACGGCCTGCAGGGCAGCGGGTGCAAGCTCCAGCGGAAGGATGAATTCGCTCTGCAGTTCCTCGCCGTTGCTGGGCGTAAATTCGTGGCGGAAATGCGGGAGCCGGTCGAGCCAGGGCCCCGGTACGTCCAGCTGTTCCGTGCAGTTCTCCGCGGACATGTCGGGGAGGGGGTGCCGGGAGCGGGTGGCGGCAGTGGCGCCGAAGAGATCCGGCAACGGCGGCTCGGCGGCGAGGGCCTTGAGCCATACCTGGTTGATGGTCCCACCTGCGTAGTCGGTGAACAGGCTGACGCTGTAAGCGCTCGAGACGATGGCGGGGAACTCCGCCAGGGCCCGGTCCCACGGCAGGTCCTCCAGGACGCGCTGGCGCATCTGGTACGCCGGCCGGACGGACAGTTCCAGGCCCGTCACGATCCCCAAGGCGCCCAGGCCCACAACGCTGGCCATGAATTGGTCGCCGTCCGCCCTGGCAAGCGTGACCTGCTCGCCGGAGGGCCGCACCAGGTCGATGGACTCCACGGCGCCTGCCAGTGACTGGTTGTCCACCCCGGAGCCGTGCGTGCCTGTCTGCACTGCACCCGCCACGGAAATGTGGGGCAGGGACGCAAGGTTGTGGATGGCCGCGCCTGACTCCGCGAGAGTCCGGCACAGGGCGCCGTAGCTGACTCCGCCGCTGACGTGGACCGTGCCGCGCGCCGAGTCGAGCTCAATGTGCTGGGGCAGGGCGTCCAGGAGCACATGCACGCCGTCGGTGTCACCCACGCGGTTGAAGGAGTGCCGGGAACCCAGGGCCTTGATTTTGCCGGCCCGTCCCACCATGGCCGCCAGTTCCGCCACCGATTCCGGCCGGAGCACGTCCGCCGAGCCGTATTCGAGGTTCCCTGCCCAATTCTTCATATTGCGTGGCTTCCCGTCCGGGGTTGAATTCGTTTCCTCCACTGTCAGCGCTAACAAATTTGCTGTCAAGGCTCGTCCAGGGTGCAACCGCCCGTCAGGAAGCTGTTGCTGATGTGGGGTGGTGCCTTGATTTCCAACGTTATAGATTTGTCGGATGACACTTGCGCAGACGCCACCGATGGGCTGGAACAGCTGGGACTGCTTCGGCACGTCCGTCACCGAGGATGAGGTCCTGGCAAACGCGGCCTTTATGGCCGAACATCTTTTGCCGCACGGATGGGACACCGTGGTGGTGGATATCCAGTGGTACGAACCGGCGGCCCGGGCGGGCGGCTACAACGACGGTGCCGTCCTGGAACTCGACGCCCACGGCCGGCAGCTTCCGGCCGTGAACAGGTTTCCCTCGTCCGCCGGCGGGCTGGGGTTCAAGCCGCTGGCGGACCGGATCCATGGCATGGGCCTCAAGTTTGGCCTGTACATTATGCGCGGCATCCCGCGGCAGGCCGTCCGGGACCGGCTCCCCGTTGAGGGAACGCAGGTCACGGCGGACCAGGTGGCCGACACGGGATCCTCTTGCGAATGGAACACCGACAACTTCGGCCTGGACCGCGGCAAGCCGGGCGCCCAGGCCTACTACGACTCCCAACTGCGCCTTTTTGCCGCCTGGGGTGTGGACTTTGTTAAGGCCGACGACATGCTCGGCCCGTACTTTGCGGAGGAAATCGCCGCGTACCAGCTGGCCATCGGGCGCAGCGGCCGGGATATGGTGCTGAGCCTTTCACCGGGCAAGGCGCTGTCGTTGGCGCGGCTGGAGCACCTGCGGGCCAACGCCCAGATGTGGCGGGTTTCCGACGATTTGTGGGACATCTGGGACGACGTCGAAGCCCAGTTCGCCCGGCTGGCGCGGTGGGCGCCGCACCAGCAGCCCGGACATTGGGCGGATGCGGACATGCTGCCAGTAGGTAACATCGCGCTTCGCGCCGAGCGTGGCCAGGAACGGCTCAGCCGCCTGACGCGCGACGAACAGCGCACCATGCTCTCGCTCTGGTGCATTGCCCGCTCCCCGCTGATGCTGGGCTGCGACCTGCCGTCCTCGCCGCCGGAGACCCTGGAACTGCTGACCAACGCGGACCTCCTGGCCGCCCTCAAGGACAGCCACAACAACCGTGAACTGCTGCGGGACGGGGATCTGGTGGTCTGGGCGGCGGACAGCACGACGGCGGACGGCGGCTTTGTGGCGCTGTTCAACACCGGGACCGGCGCCGCGTCGCACATCCTGCCGTTGGCTGACCTGGGGCTTTCAGTCCTCCCGGATGCCGGCGCGTGGCGGCTCCGGGAGGCCTGGAGCGGGCAGGAGGCAGGCGCTGCCGCCGTGGACGGGATGCCCGCACTCGCGGTGGACCTGCCGCCGCACGGGGTGCAGTTTTTCCGCTGCTTCCGCGGCTAGGACAACCCGTCCGCCAGGGTGCTGTCGGGTTCTGCACCATCAATCGGCTCGGCCCGGCTGCCGGACCCGCACTTCCGGGGTGTGGCCACCGCGCCGGTTGGTTTGATGGTGCAAAACCCGCCAGGCGGAAGCTCTAGCTGGTGCGGGGCGGCGGTACCCTCCGGCTGCCGGTGGCCTCGAACGCGGCCGCCAGGTTCAGCAGGGCGTTGTCGTTGTAGGCGCGGCCGGCGAACGTGAGGCCCACCGGCATGGCGATGTCTGCAGCGAGGCCCATGGGCACGGTGACTGTTGGAATGCCAAGGTGCCGTGGCACCAGGTTCCCGTTGGCCACCCACACGCCGTTGCGCCAGGCCTGGTCGGCTGAGTCCTGGTTTATGTCGGCATCGGCCGGGCCCACATCTGCGACGGCGGGAAACACCACGGCGTCCAGGCCCGGGCCGTCCATCCACTCCTCCAGGTCAACGCGCCGGGTTTCCTCCAGTCCGGCCAGCCCGTCCGCGAGCTCCGGCATCCCGTCGAGGGTGGGAACCCCGTGGGCGCGGATCCAGGCAGGGTAGTCGCTGATATCGTCGTCGAACCCGTCGTAGCGGTCCGGGAGGGAGCCGTCCGGGGCGGGGAAGATCATGGCCCCGTCCACCTGCGCCAGCGTGTTGAGGCGCGGATCGGCGTTGGCCGCCAGGAAGTCGTGCCAGGCCCAGGCGGAAAGGTCCACGATCTCTCTGCGGAGGTAGGCGGCGGAGACCAGGCCCCGGGTGCCGAGCGTGGGGGCGCCGGGCCGGTCGCCCTCGTAGTTGGAGACCACCGGGAAGTCGACGTCCACAACCTCGGCCCCCGCGGCTTCCAGGCTTTTAAGGGCAGAGCTCCACAAGTCGATGATGGACTGCCGGGTGTGGATGCGTTGGCCGGTGGGGCCGCCGATGCCCGGCGCAGGTGCAGTGCCGGCGTCGGGATCCGCGTTGATGTACATCCGCGGGATGCCCAGCCGTTTACCGGCCAGGATCCCTGCCGCCGCGGCAGGGTCGGCAACGGCCAGGTCCGGGTATGACGGCGGCCGGACGGCAGATGCCGCGGGGATGGGGATCCATGGCTGGACGCGCCAGAAATCGCCGCGGGTGTTCGCATCGTCGGCCACCACCACGTCAAGGACCTCGAGGAGGTCGGCCATGGTCCGGGTGTGGGGGACCACCACATCCATGGTGGGGACCAGGGGCCAGTTGCCGCGCACGGAGATCACTCCCCGGGAGGGGGTGTAGGCGCACAGGCCACTGTTCGACGCCGGCGCGCGGCCGGATGACCAGGTTTCCTCGGCCAGCCCGAACGCCGCAAAGCAGGCGGCCGTTGCCGTGCCGGAACCGTTTGACGAGCCGGAGGCGAAAGCGGCCGGAAGGTAGTCGGCGTTGTAGGGGGACTCGGCCCGGCCGTAGACGCCGCGCTGCATACCGCCGTTGGCCATGGGCGGCATGTTGGTCAGGCCAATCAGGACGGCGCCCGCCGCCCGGAGCCGCTCGATGGTGAAGGCATCCTGTTGCGCCACGAGGTCCTTGAACGCCGGGGATCCGGCGGCCACGGTCAGGCCCTGAACCTTGTAGCTGTCCTTGGCGGTGTAGGGAATGCCGTCCAGTGGGCCCAACATTTCCCCGGCTGCCCGGCGGGCATCCGACGCCCTGGCTTCCGCAACTGCTTCGGGGTTCAGCACCACCATGGCATTGAGACGTATGCCTGAAGAGTCATATGTCTGAATTCGCTCAAGGTACTGCTGGACGAGGGCTTCGCTGGTGGTGGCGCCGGTCTCCAGGGCCTGCCGGAGCTCCCTGATTCCCGCTTCCACAACGGAGAACGCAGCTTCTTCGCCGGCCTTCCCGATGCTGGCCGGCGTCATGCCGATGGCTCCTGGGGTGCCGGCTGCTGCTGGGTGATGCAGTGGATGCCGCCGCCGAAAGCGAAGATGTCGCGCGCGTCCACCAGTTCCACTGCCCGTCCCGGGTAGGCGCGGGCCAGGATGCCGGCCGCGATGGAATCGTTGGCATCGTCGAACCCGCACAGGACCACTACTCCGTTCGCGACGTAGTGGTTGATGTACGACCAGTCCACAAAACCCTCGTCATCCGTGAGGACAGTGGGGGCCGGGACGTCGATGATGCGCAGCGGCCTGCCCTGGGCGTCCAGCTTCCCCGCAAGGGCGGCGCGGACTTCCTGGTACACGGCGTAATCAGGGTGGGAGGGATCCTGCTGCTGGTGCAGCAGTATGGTACCGGGGCCGGCGAAGGCAGCCACGATGTCCACGTGGCCGCGGGTACCAAATTCGCCGTAGTCCCGGGTGAGGCCGCGGGGGAGCCAGATCGCCGTTGTGGTGCCCAGGGCCGCGTGGATTTCCGCCTCCACGGATTCCCGGGTGGCGCCAGGGTTCCGGTGCGGGTCCAGTTGGACGGTCTCGGTCAGCAGGACGGTCCCGGCGCCGTCCACGTGGAATCCGCCGCCCTCGTTGACCAGGGTGCTGCTGCGCACGGACGTGTCCGCGAAGCCGGCTACTGACCGGGCCACATGCTGGTCGTTGTCCCATGCTGCCCAGTGCTGGGCGCCCCAGCCGTTGAACGTCCAGTCCACCGCCGCAATGGATCCGTCACTTTGATGCGTGAAGCTTGGGCCGCTGTCGCGGAGCCAGGCGTCATCCAGCGGGATTTCAACGACGTTGATGTCCGCGCCCAGCCATTCCCTCGCGGCCGTGGCGTCCCGCGGGTGTGCCACCACCGTGACCGGCTCATAGCGGGCGATGGTGTGGGCGACCGCGGTCCAGGCGGCCCTGGCTCGGTCCAGCGTGGCACTTCCGGCGGGTCCAAAAGTGTCGTTGGGGGGTGGGAATGCCATCCAGGTCCGTTGGTGGCGGGCCCACTCTGCGGGCATGAGGGTGGCTGGCTGAGCCGCGGCCGAAGGGGCGGATGGGAGGGTTGCAGTTTTCATGGCTTGGCGCAGGTCTTTCTGTGGTGGCCGTCAATAAATGAATGACATTCATTTATTATGGGGACGTCGACGTGCCCACGCAAGGGTTTAGCCAGAAGCACTTCGGGAACCTGCATCCGTCAGCCGCGGATCAATCTAGCCGGCGCTGCCGTCCACAGACGCCAGAATTGCCTGCGCCAGTTCCCTCGGCCGGGTGAACTGCGGCCAGTGCCCGGTGGGCAGGTCGACATATTCCACCTCGCGCACAAGGGCCAGCTCCGCAACGAACGGATGCCCCGCCGCCATCCATTCGCGGAGCACCGCCGACGGGAACTCGCAGGCAATGACGGTCACGGGAACCTCGTAGCGCCGGTCATCGTGCAGGCGCTGCCGGCCAAATGCCACCCCTTTTGGCTGGGGGATGGCGCGCTCCCGGAAGCTGGCGCGGATCCGGTCATCGAGATCCACCAAATCCGCGTCCTCGAAAGCGTCCCAGGGCGGAAGGGGAACGTCCGGACCTTCGGATGGCAGTTCGTCATTGATCACGCCGCCCTCGCCGAGGGGCCCGCTGTCCACATAGATGGCCCGCGCCACCAGGTCCGGCCGGGCATCGACTGCCCCGTGGATGACAGCACCACCGCCGGAGTGGCCCACCAGCACCACCGGCCCGGACAAGGCGTCGATTGTTTCGACGACTGCATCCACGTGGTGGTGCAGTTCAATGCCCTCCCGATTGGCGGTGGGTGATTCCAGGCCGGGCAGAGTGAGGGGGTGTGGACGGTGGCCGGCGGCCTCCAGGGCCGGTGTCACCTCGTCCCACGAGGAAGCGTCCAACCAGAATCCGGGAACCAGAATGATGTCCATGACCGAACCCTACTCCAGGCCGTTGACCAACTGGACGGACACAAGGCGTCCCGTGCGGAAGCCCGGGACGGCCGTAACGGTGAAGACGAGCCCGTCCCCGTTGCGTGCCACGCCGGTGATGTCGAAGTCGCTGGCCGGCGGGCCGCCGTCGTCGGGCCCTTGGGCCGGACCGGTCAGGAGCGCCCCGTTCAGCCGCAGGATGTGGTGGTGCGCGTCGCCGGGCAGGAAGCGGACCCGCAGGATTATGGCCCGGTTCGCCGGATCGGTGAGGACATAGGAGAACCAGCCGCCGGCGTCCCGCCAATGGAGCCCTCCGGCGCCCCCGGCCACGGTGTCTTTCCCCGCGAATTTGTGGTCCGCCTCGGGCTGCTGCTCTCCGGCTGCAACGGCATCCACCACCCGGGCTGCCCCGGCGGCGGCCCGATCCAGGGCCTGCAGGCTGGTCCGCAGCTCTGCCGGTTCACCCGTAGGCCAGTACACGGTATAGCGGCAGTCGTGGATCCGGTGGAAGGGCTCCAGGATGACCGTGGCAGGCTGTCCTGCCGGATCGATGACGTCCAGCTCGGCCGCGAAGGATGGGGTGCGGCGCCGGGAGAGGGCCTCCGGATCCGGTACCACGGGCGTTCCGGCCAGTGGCTTCAAGGTTCCCGCGGCGACATGTCCCATGCGCTGGTCAGCGGCCTCGAATCCGGGGACGCCATCAGTGCCGCCCCGGGCTGCCAGGACCATCGGGCCGTACCGGAAGGAGACCCAGTGGGACCCGTCCGGCAGCGCCTCCGCCTGGAATCCCGCGGTCAGCCGGATCCTGACCGTAGAGGTGCCGGCCCAGCGGCGGACAAGGCGGACGTCCCCGGCCTCGGCCGGAGGGGTGGCCTGGGTACTTCCCTGCCCGCCGCCGTCGACCGTCATTGCCGTGGCCCAGCCCGGCCTGCGCAGCCGGACGGTGGCGTCCACCGGAGCAGCAGCGGTGATGGTCAGCGTGACCAGGCCGGAACCCGGAAAGTCGGTTTCGAGCCGGACCGTAAGTCCGCGCTCTGTCCAGTCCAGCGTGGATGGGATGTAGAGGTTGACCAGGAGGTCGGTGTCTGTGTGGCTGTAGATCAGCTCGCCGTAGCGGGCATGGTTCTCCAACCCGGACCCCACACAGCACCACATCGACTCCTGCGCTTTCGAATATACGCGGTAGTGCCCGGGGCGCATGGGTGTGAAGTACACCAGGCCGCCGCTGGCAGGATGCTGCGAGGACAGGATGTGGTTGTACGTGGCGCGTTCATAGAAGTCGATGGCGGCCGGGTCGCCGGAGGCCTCGAACCGCAGCTGCGCCAGCTTCAGCATGTTGTAGGTGTTGCACGTCTCCGGTCCCTGCGGGTCCTGGACCATCGATGAGAAGTCGGCTGCCGGGTGGAAATGCTCGCGGACACTGTTCCCGCCTACGGAGACCGAACGCTTGGACACCACTGAATCCCAGAAGGTGTCCACGGCCCGGGGATACGCCGGATCGCCGGTGCCGGCGGCCAGCCGCGCGTACCCCACCACCTTGGGGATCTGGGTATTGGCGTGCAGCCCGTCCAGTCGGTCCTGGTACGCCGCCAGGGGATCCAGGATGCTGCGGTGCGCGAACCGGTGCGCCTCCGCCAGGTACCGGTCATCACCCGTGAAGCCCCACAGCAAAGCGAAGGCGTCGTTCATTCCGCCGAACTCGGTCCGCAGGAGCCGTTCGAAGGCAGGCTGGTCCAGCCGGGCGGAAACGCCCAGCCACCAGTCCGCCAGGGCGGTGGCCGCCTCCAGTGCGTCCGTGAGACCGGCAAACTGATGGGCATCCAGCAGCCCGGCCAGGGTCTTGTGCAGGTTGTACAGCGGAACCCATCTGCCGTTGAGGGTGAACAGGTCCGCATCGACCTCACCACGGGACAGCTGGTTCCCCAGGTCCCGGCCGCCCGGAACGCCACCCACATACCCGTCCGTTGCCGCGTCCTGGCACCGGACCAGGACCCCGAGCACGTATCTGGCATTGGCCAGCAGCTCCGGGTTGCCGGTGGCGGCGAACAGCTTGGCGCAGGCGGAGAGGTAGTGGCCACCGATGTGGCCGCCCATGCCTTCCGACTCCCAGCTGCCGTAAGGGTGGGCCGGGCTTTCCAGGCCTGCCGCCAGGAGATACGGGGCGCAGAGCCGGTCCGCTTCGAGCGACAGGACGTATCTGACGGAGGTCTCCTGCGCCGCTTTGAAGTCGCTGTCGAGGAGGCGGACCTGGTGCAGGGGGAAGGAACCCGGACCGGTGCGTGTGGGCGTGCTGGTCCTGGTGATGTGTTCCGGCCTGGTGGGCACAACAAATCCTTCCGCGACGAACGCCCTGCCCGGCGGTCATGTGATTGGTCTCAAACCCAAATTTATAACGTTGTAATTAGTTGTCAACAGTGGCAGTCCTTGACGGTGGCTGCTGATCGCCTCACCGCCGCCCGCGGCGGTTCTTCCCGCTGGACCGTTCCTGTCTCTCCGCCAGCCCGCGTTCAGCCGAGCGCTGCGAGGTCCCGGCGGAAACCACCTTCTGGTGCCATTCCCGGTAATAGGCGCGTTGCGCCGCCACATCACTGCGGCGGGCCAGGGCCGCCAGCTCGCGCTGCATCTTCCCGTAGCTGAGCCAGCGGCGTTCGGCCAGGCTGCCGTCGGCAAGGGCGGCCTGCACAGCGCAGCCAGGCTCGGTCCGGTGGGCGCAGTCCGCAAACCGGCAGCTCCCGGCCAGCTCCGCCACGTCCCCGAACATTTCCCCTAATCCGTCGGCAGCATCAAAAAGGCCGAAACCACGCACTCCGGGGGTGTCCATCAGGACAGCCCCATTGGGCAAGGGAATCAGCTCCCGGGCCGTGGTGGTGTGCTTGCCCTTGAAATCGCCGGCCCGCACGTCCCCGGTGTGCTGCACCTCGCTGCCTGCCAGGGCATTGATGAGGGTCGACTTTCCGGCGCCGGAAGGCCCCAGGAACACGATGGTGCGGCCCCCGGGCAGGTGGGACAGCAAGGCGTCGATGCCGTCGCCATTTTCAGCGGAGGTGGTGACCACGTCCACGCCGGCGGCCTGCAGGATGACCTTCCCGACGACGTCGTCCGCCACGTCGGCAAGGTCCGCTTTGGTGATGATCACCAGGGGAGTGGCCCCCGAATCCCAGGCGGCCACCAGGGTCCGTTCCAGGCGGTTATGGGTCAGCGGACGGTCCACCGGCACCACCACGCCCACCACGTCCATGTTGGCGGCGAGGACCTGGGCCTCGGAGGAATCCTCGAAGGCGCGTTTTCGGCTGAGCTCTGTCAGGCGCGGCAGGATGCCGAGGATTTGGTGCGGACCGGCCCGGTTGGGCCCGGTCCACACCCAGTCCCCGGTGACGGCGGTTTCCCCGGTCAGCGGGTAGGGCAGATGGGCGGTGCCCTCCTCAGACGCCACTAAGAGGAGTGTTCGGTCCACCCGGACCACCCGGCCGCGGCCGGTGGCACCCGGCAGCGGGTTGTTCTCGAAGTGGGCTGCGGCCCGGGGGCCGTAGCCGTAGTTGATGGGGCCGCCGGAAGTTGCGGCGGTGCTGGGCAAAGGGTTGTTCACGGTGGTTACCTTCGGAAAAGGTCCCCTGCCACTGTCCGGCGTGGATGCCGCTGCGGGCGCCGCTCAGGCGGCGCAGGTGCGGGAGGGGAGGAAATGGCGGTTGATGGCGGGGCGCGCGCGGCGCGCAACAACTGCAGTCATCAAAACCACCTCCCATCCTCCGGGGCCTGTTCGAGGCCCGTTCCTTAGTGTGCCCGCGCGGTGGCGGACGCTTTTCACTCTAGCGCCGCCCGCCGTCGTCGGCCAGCCCCTGCGGCGAGAAAGTTGAGTGCACAAACGGGTGGCGCGGTTGGCGCCGCACCACCCATTTGCGCAGGTCAGGCGCTGGTGGCATCCTGTACTTCGCCCACCAGCTCCTCGATGATGTCCTCGAGGAACAGCACGCCGGTGGTCCGGCCCTGCGCGTCGAAGACGCGGGCCACGTGCGCGCCCGTGCGCCGCATGGCGGCCAGCGCGTCCTCCAGTTCCGCCCCTGCGAACGCCGACGCCAGGCGCCGGATCCGCTTGGCCGGCACCGGCGCGTCGAACGTGCCGGGCGCCACCAGGTCCATCACGTCCTTGAGGTGCAGGTACCCTGCGGGTTCCTCGGCGCCGTCGGTAAGGATGTAGCGGGAGAAGCCGTGCCGGCCCACCGCCTGCTGGATGTCGAAGGGCGTGGCGGACTGCGGCAGGAGCACCATGTCCGCCAGCGGCACCTGGACGTCCGCCACGGTTTTGGCCGTGAACTCGAAGGCGTTGGTCAGGGCGCCCGTGGTGTCCTTCAACATGCCGTCCCGGGTGGACTGGGCCACGATGTTTGCCACCTCATCAAGGGTGTAGGCGCTGGTGGCCTCGTCCTTGGGCTCCACTTTGAACAGCCGCAGGATGGAGTTGGCAATGCCGTTCAGGGTCCAGATGACCGGTTTGAAGATCCGGGCCACCAGCACCAGCGGCGGTGCCAGGATCAGGGCCGCACGGGTGGGGACCGAGAACGAGATGTTTTTCGGCACCATCTCGCCCAGCACCACGTGCAGGAACGTGACCAGGAGCAGCGCTGCGATGAACGCGATGACACCGATCGCTTCGCCGGAGAGTGTGGTCAGGCCCAGCGGGATCTCCAGCAGGTGGTGGATGGCAGGTTCGGAAACGTTGAGGATCACCAGGGAACAGACCGTGATGCCCAGCTGGCTCGTGGCCAGCATCAGGGTGGCGTGTTCCATGGCCCACAGCGTGGTTTTGGCGGCCTTGCTGCCGGCCTCGGCCTTGGGCTCGATCTGGGAGCGGCGCGCCGAAATGACGGCGAACTCGGCGCCCACAAAAAAGCCATTCACCACCAGGAGGACAACAAGCCAGATGATGCCGGGAAGGTACTCACTCATGGGTCAGCTCCTGCGTGATGTCGTCGATGATTCTGTCGTGGGCGCTGCCGGCCGCTCCTGCGCCGGCCGGGGTGAACCGGAGCCGTTCCACGTGCGTGCCCACTACCCGCTCCACCCGCAGCGTGCCGGCGTCGAGCTCCACTTCATCACCGAGCTCGGGGATGCGGTCCAGCCGGTCCGTGACGAAACCGGCCACAGTGTCGTACTCCCCGCCGTCCGGGACTTCAACCCCGGTCCGGTCCAGGAGCTCGTCGGGGCGCAGCGCCGCATCAAAGGTCAGCGAGCGGCCGGTGCGGACCACACCCACCCGGGCACGGTCGTGTTCATCTTCCAGCTCGCCCACAATCTCTTCCACCAGGTCCTCCAGGGTGACGATCCCGGCGGTGCCGCCGTGTTCGTCCGACACGATGGCCACCTGCAGGCCCTGGCGCCGCAGCAGGCCCAGGAGTGTGTCCACGCCCATGGATTCGGGGACGCGGATGGGATCGATCATGAGTTGTTCAGCCCGGACGGCGGGCCGTTCGGCCAGCGCCACGGCGAAGGCCTGCTTGACGTGCAGCACCCCCACCACGTCGTCCCGGTCCCTGCCGATCACGGGGAAACGCGAGAATCCAGTGGCAGTGGCCAGGGCGACGATGTCCTCCGCCGAGTCCTGGATTCCGACGGCGGTCATCCGCACACGCGGGGTCATCACGTCCGCCGCGCTGTGCTCGGAGAACCGCAGTGTCCGGTGCAGGAGGGTTGCATGGTCCTGGTCCAGGACGCCCTCGACGGCGGAGCGGCGCACCAGGGAACTGAGCTCCTCGGCGCTGCGGGCGCCGGAGAGTTCCTCCTTGGGTTCGATGCCGAAGCTGCGGATGATGTTGTTCGCCGTGTTGTTGAACAGCAGGATCACCGGCTTGAACACGGTGGTGAACAGGGTCTGGAACGGCACCACCACCTTGGCGGTGGCCAGGGGCAGCGCAAGGGCGAAGTTCTTGGGGACCAGTTCGCCGATCACCATGGAGAAGATGGTGGCCAGGAAGATGCCGGCCACGGAGCCGACGGCCGGCACAATGGCCTCGGGTACGCCTGCCGACGTCAGGGGAGCGCTAAGCATCCGGCTGATGGCCGGTTCGAACGTGTAGCCCGTCAGCAGCGTGGTGAGCGTGATGCCCAGTTGCGCGCCGGACAGGTGCGTTGAGGTGATCCGGAGGGCTTTGATGGTGGGGCCCAGGCGTTTCTCGCCGCGGGTCTGCCGGGATTCGAGGTCGTGCCGGTCAAGGTTGACCAGCGCGAATTCCGAGGCAACGAAGAATCCGGTGCCGACAGTCAGGACGAGGCCGATGCCGAGCATGATCCATTCATACATTTCGGCGCCCCTCTCCCGTGGTGGCCGGTAATCCGGTCAGATGGCAGAGGGGCCAGGGCATGTGTGAAGGAGGGTCGTCCATGCTGCTTTCAACGCCGGGTCCGGCGGAATGGTTCCCCGGCAGGCACAGCCTGCCGGACCAGCGTGCCGGAGCAGGCGCTGCTGCTCCCGGAACGTGTGCAGTGCCATACTGGGGGCACGGGCGGGCGGAGTTTGGGGGACCTCGAAGACATGGTTTTGGATACGGAGACCCTCCGGCTCTCATTCGGCATAATGGCGCTGGCCCTCGTTGTGCTTTTTTACTTCTCCGCCTACCGGGTGACGCGCTCGCCGTACAGTGGCTGGTGGTGTGTGGCCCTGCTGTTTTTCCTGGCGGGCTCGGCGTGCTTCCTGCTGGACGGCACCGCCCACCAGGTCTGGGCCAATCCGTTGGGCAACACCCTGCTGGTGCACGGCGGCGTGGCCGTGTGGGCCGGGGCCCGTTCGCTCCGGACAGCTGCGCCGAACAAGTGGGCCTTCGCGGCAATCCCCGTGGTCACCCTGGTGGCCTCCGTCCTGGACAACCCGGCCACCAACGTGTGGTCAGGCGGCCCCGTGTTCCTGTTTGCCATGGCCCTGACCATCGGCCTGGGCTCCCGCGAACTGTGGCGCCTTGAACCGGGCTACTCCCGCGTCCGGATCCCCATGGCCACGGCTGCGGGCGGGCTGGCCCTGTTTTACTTCCTCCGCTGGGTGGCCTTCCTGCTGGAAGGCCAGAACGGCCCCACCTTCACCACCATCTTCGGCTCAGCCGTGACCACCATGATCACCATGGTGCTCCTGGTGGTGGTCTCCTTCAGCATGGCCGCCCTCAGCAGCGAACAGCAGACCCGGGCCCTGCGCGTGGTGGCCACCCGCGACGACCTGACCGGCCTGTTGAACCGGAAGGCCTTCCTGGACCTGGCCGCTGAACAGCTGTCCGACCGGGCCATCACGGGAGGCTCCGGTGCCTTGATCCTGGCCGATCTGGACCACTTCAAAGCGGTCAACGACACCTTTGGGCACGCGGCCGGGGATGTCGCACTGAAGGCCTTCGCCACCGCCTGCACGGACACCGTACGGACCACCGACCTGGCGGGGCGGTACGGCGGCGAGGAGTTTGTCATCCTTATCCCCGGTGCCAGCGCCGAACGGGCGGAGCTGATCGCCGGGGAAATCAGCCGCCGGCTGGCTGCCTCGCCCACGGTGGACGGCATGGTGATGCCCACCGTGAGCTACGGCATTTCAACGTACGACGCCGGTACCGCTGACATCGACGACGTGATCGTCACAGCGGACGCGGCGTTGTACACGGCCAAGTCGCTGGGCCGGAACCGGATTGCCCGCAGCGACCACCGCGGCCTCAGCTGACCGCAGGCTCCGGGACCGTCAAGGGAACCAGGGCTGGCCGCGCCGCGGTGCTTTCAATAGCCACGGTCCTGCCCGTCCCGGCGGCCACCAGGACCGACTCCATAACCTCCAGGACATGGTAGGCCAGCCGGCCGCCTGCCCGCGGCTCGCTGCCGGGCGGGGTGGCGGCGAGGTCCGCCAGGCCGGCGCCCCGTCCTGCGTCCACAAAGCCTGCTGACACCGGAAGCACCTCCCAGCCGGCGGCGCCCAGCGCGAAAAGCTCAACATCGCCGTCGAACCGGTTGGGATCCGGGACCACCAGCGAGCCGCGCTCGCCGTGGATTTCGAGGTTGGGCGCCTTGGTGCGCACGGCGTCGAAGCTCATCACCAAGGTGGAGATGGCACCATCGGCGTGCGTCAACATGGCTGCGACGTGCGAGTCAACGGCCACCGGAATCACCTCGCCTTCGCGGGCGCCTGAGCCGATGATGCGCTCGGTCCGGGTCCGGCTGGCGGCGCCGGTCACTGACACCACCGGGCCCAGCAGGTTCACCAGTGCACTGACGTAGTACGGGCCCATGTCCAGGAGCGGCCCGCCGCCGGGCTGGTAGTAGAAGTCCGGATTCGGATGCCAGGATTCGTGTCCCGGCGTTGCCATCATGGCCATGGCAGACACCGGCCGGCCGATCAGGCCGTCGTCGATCGCTTTCCGCGCCGTCTGGATGCCCGTGCCGAGGACGGTGTCCGGCGCGCAGCCCACCACAACGCCAGCCGCATCCGCCGCGGCCAGGACATCCTTGGCCTCGGCCAGGGTTGCCGCCAGCGGCTTCTCGCCGTAGACGCCCTTACCGGCGGCAATGGCTTGGAGCGCCACCTCGGCGTGGACGGCGGGGATGGTCAGGTTCAGCACCACATCCACCGCGGGATCCGCCAGTAGTTCCCCGACCCCGACGGCGCGGGCGCCCGGGTGGGCATCGGCCACCGCCTGTGCGCGGGCAGGATCGATGTCCGCCACGGCCACCAGGCGGATCGAGTCGTCCTTGGTAAAGGTGGCCAGGTACTGGGTGCTGATGGCGCCGCAGCCCACCATTCCGATGTTCAACGGCTTGCCCACAGCATGCCCCTTTCGATGATGGTCCGGACGTTGGTGTCCTGGAGGACTTCCACGCGGTGACCCGGTGTGCTGACGAAGATCCTGCCGGCACCCCATTGCCGGGTCCAGATGGCGGGGGAGGTCACTTCCCGCTGCCAAGGGTCCCAGGACCGGGCCTTCTGAGTGGTGGTGGCCAGGACGTCGATGTAATCGTCCGAGAGGACCCAGTACTGCTCGGTTTCGAGCTCAAAATCGGCGATGCCCTCGGTGATGGGGTGTCCAGCAGCCGCGGGGAGCATGTTCACCGTATACGGCACGTAGTTGTCTGCCTGTTCACCCTTGAGTTCGTCGGCGTGCTTGCCAGGATGGCAGGCGAATTGGCCCCCGATCAGGTGCAGGTAGTCCGAGGTGTTCCGGTAGGAATCGGCGATGCCGCCGTGCCAGCCGGCCAGCCCGGTGCCGCTTTCGACGGCCGCCCGGAGTCCCCTAAACTCATCCTGCTCAATGGTGGACATGGTCATGCACTGGACGATCAGGTCCACCCCGGCCATGTATTCCGGATCGGCATATATTTTGGCGGATTCCTCCACGCGAACGGTGTAGCCGTTTTCTTCCAGGAACGGGATGAAGAGCTCCGTGGCTTCGACGGGTTGGTGGCCGTCCCAGCCGCCGCGGACCACAAGTGCATTTTTGCTGCAGGTCATTAATATTCCTCTAACTGCATGGATCTGTCGGGATTGCTGGTGGGTCTGGTTCAGACGCTGTGCCATTGCGACGACGCCCCGGCGCTGGCCTCCACAGCCGCCAGGACGCGCTGCACCTGGAGTGCGTCGGCGAAGGAGGGCTCGGGCTGCTGGCCGGCCGCAAGGGCGGTGACCAGGTCCACCACCTGGTGTGTGAAGCCGTGTTCGTAACCCAGCCCATGGCCCGTGGGCCACCAGCTACCCACGTAAGGGTGCTCGGGCTCGGTAACGATGATCCGGCGGAACCCGGCATCCGGGCCTTCGGCGGCGTCGTAATAGGACAGAACGTTGTTGTCCTCGAAGTCGAAGGCCAACGAGCCCTTGGTGCCGTTGAATTCAAGCCGCATCGCGTTCTTGCGGCCCAGTGCCATCCGGGTGGCCTCAAAGACGCCCACCGGCCCGCCGTCGAACCGTGCCGTGAAGATCGCGGCGTCGTCCACCGTGACGGTTCCCCGCGGTCCCTCGGCCGCCGTATTGCCGTGGCCACCGAGCCCCACGAGGTCTCCGCCGAGCGGACGGTCCGGGACGAACGTCTCCAGCAGCGCTGACACCCCGGTGATGTGGCGGCCCAGGATCCACTGCGCGGCGTCGACAATGTGGGCGCCAATGTCCCCGAGTGCGCCGGAGCCTGACTTCGACTTGTCCAGCCGCCAGGTCATGGGGGCGTTCGCATCGCTGAGCCAATCCTGAAGGTACTGCGCCCGGACGTGCCGGATGGTACCCAGCCTGCCTTCGGCCACCATACGCCGGGCCAGCGCGAGGGCAGGGGTCCTGCGGTAGGTGAACCCGCACATGGCGAAGATGCCGTTCCGGGCCGCGGCCGCAGCAGCCGCCGTCATTTGTTCAGCCTCGGCCACCGTATTGGCGAGGGGCTTCTCGCACAGCACGTGCTTGCCGGCGGACAGGGCGGCGATGGCAATCTCGGCGTGCGTATGGCCGGGGGTGCAGATATCGATCAGGTCAATGTCGTCGCGCTCCAGCAGCCGCTGCCAGTCAGTTTCCACCGAAGCCCAGCCCATTTTGGCTGCGGCGGCTTCGACCGAGGCTGCGCTCCGGCCGGCGACTGCTGTCAGTTCGGGCCGGAGCGGCAGGTCGAAAAAGCGGGGGGCGGTGCGCCAGGCGTGTGAGTGGGCGGCACCCATAAAGGCGTAGCCCACCATGCCAACACGCAGCGGGGATGGAGTGGTCATAGGTCCTCGTTGACTCAGAGTTTCGAAACATTTCGAAAAGATGTACGCTTTTCTCTTATTGAAATCTATTACCAATAAGCTGAACCGGTCAATGCCACGGACGTCTTCTTCATTTGAGCAGCGAATGTTTTCGAAAGGTTGGTCATGGCGGAAGAGCAATCGAAGTGGACTCTGGCGCAGCTGGCCCATGAAGCGGGAGCGTCGGCCTCCACCGTCTCCAAGGTCATCAACGGCAGGCCTGACGTTTCCGCCGCGACCCGTGCCAGGGTCCTGGCAGTGCTGGACCGCACCGGCTACAGGTCTCCGGTGCAGCAGCGGCGCGCCCTGGCAGACGTTCCCGTGGTGGAAGTGGTGCTCGATTCGCTCAACTCCGCCTACACGGCTGAGGTGGTCACCGGAATCCTTGGCTACGCCGCGGACCAGGGTGTGGAGGTGCTGGTCACTGCCATCGGCGCCGGCGGCTCCCGGCCCTTGAATCCGGAACAGCGAGCCCAGCGCATTGTGGACCAGGGGCGGACCGGCCTGATCCTGGTGACGTCAGCCTTCGGCAACGGTCCACTGGACGCATTCCACCGGCGCGGGGTTCCCGTAGTGGTCATCGATCCACTCAATCCGCCGCCGGACGAGGTGGTAAGCATCGGCTCGACGGACTGGACGGGAGCCAAGGATGCCACCAGCCACCTGCTGGGCCTGGGCCACCGGCGGATCGCGTTCCTCAGCGGTCCGGAATCCATGGAGTGCAACCAGGCCAGGCTGCACGGGTACCTGGCTGCCCTGCGGGCGGCCGGGGTGGCGGTGGATGGCCGCCTGATCATCCCGGGCAGCTTTAGGACCGACGACGGCGCCAGGCGGCTGGGTGAACTGCTCCGGCTGGAGCCACGCCCCACAGCCGTTTTCGCCGCCAGCGACACGATCGCCCTCGGAGTGATGTCCGAGGCGCTGCGCCGGCAGCTCCGGGTGCCTGAGGACCTCAGCGTGGTGGGCTTTGACGGAATCCGCCAGGGCGCGGAGTCGGTACCGGCGCTGACCACCGTTGCCCAGCCCCTGCGCGAGATCGGCCGGGCCGCACTCCGGGTGGTCCTCCGCCAGGTCAAGGGCGAGGTCCCCGATTCGCGCCGGGTTGAGCTCGCCACCCGGCTGCTGGTCCGCGAATCCACCGCGGCCGTCGAATAAGTCTCAGTTTGTATACACAGGTGGCGTGATTGACGGATTTCCTCGCTGCTGATGGTCGCTGTGTATACACTGAGGATATGCGTGCAAGCGAAAGGGCCTATACCGGCCTGCGGGGGGACATCCTCGACGGGCGGCTGCCTCCCGGTACAGTCCTCGCCGAGGTGGAGCAGGCCGAGCGTTTGGGCGTCTCCCGTACCCCGCTGCGCGAGGCGCTGCGCCGGTTGGCCGCCGAAGGCCTGGCCGCACCCGGCGGGCGGGGACTGGTGGTCACGGGCGTTCCGCTGGCGGCCATCGACGAACTCTTTGAGCTGCGCGAAACCCTTGAATGCCGGGCGGCGGCGCTTGCCGCTGAACGCGGGGATCCCGCCGTCTTCCGCGGCCTGCAGGAAGAGCTGCTGGCCGCGCCACTGCTGATCTCCGGTGACGTGCTTGAGCTGGCCGGGTACTACACGTTGGTGGGCAGGCTGGATACCGCCATTGATGCCGCCATTGCCAACGCCTATTTGGCCCAGGCCATGCAGGGCCTTAGGGTCCACCTGGTCCGGATCCGCCGGCTCGCGGCCGACGACGCCGGCCGGCTGACCGCCGCCGCGGCGGAACACGCCGCCATTGCCGAGGCCATTGCGGACCGCAATGCGCACCTGGCCTCGGCAGCAGTAACACTTCATCTGCACCGCAGCCTTACGCACATCAAAGCAACCCACACGTCCTAGAAGGAGTCCCATGGTTCAGGAGCATCACGTCCGGGTTTACCGGAGCGAGGAAAACCTTGCCCGCGAGGATCAGCTGGCGCACAAGATCGCCGTGGTTGCAGCTGATCCCGTCGAGGTAAGCGCGGAGGTGACGGAGATGGTGATCAACCGGATCATCGACAATGCCTCGGTGGCCATCGCGTCGCTGAACCGGGCCCCGATCGTCGCGGCCAGGGCGCAGGCGCTCACGCACGGCCCCAGTACGGGCGGGAAGGGCGCCAGGGTGTTTGGCATTGCGGAACGTGTTTCCCCGGAATGGGCGGCGTGGGCCAACGGCGTTGCGGTCCGCGAACTGGACTACCACGACACGTTCCTCGCAGCGGACTATTCCCACCCGGGGGACAACATCCCGCCGATCCTGGCCGTGGGCCAGCACGTGGGCTCCTCCGGCCGTGACCTGGTCAGGGCGATCGCCACCGGCTATGAGATTCAGGTGAACCTGGTGAAGGCCATTTGCCTGCACAAGCACAAGATCGACCACGTGGCGCACCTCGGCCCGTCGGCGGCCGCCGGGATCGGCACCCTCCTGGGCCTGGATGTGGAGACCATCTTCCAGTCCGTGGGTCAGGGCCTGCACACCACCACTGCCACCCGGCAATCCCGCAAGGGCGAAATTTCAACCTGGAAGGCGCACGCCCCGGCGTTCGCCGGCAAAATGGCCGTCGAGGCGGTGGACAGGTCCATGCGCGGCCAGACGTCGCCGGTGCCCATCTACGAGGGCGAGGACGGTGTGATCGCCTGGCTGCTGGACGGGCCGGACGCCTCCTACACGGTCCCGCTGCCGGTACCCGGAGAAGCGAAGCGCGCCATCCTGGACACGTACACCAAGGAACATTCCGCCGAGTACCAGGCCCAGGCCTGGATCGACCTTGCCCGGAAACTGAACTGCGAACACCCCGAGGCCACCGACCCCGCCAACGTGGCCTCCGTGCTCATCAAAACCAGCCACCACACGCACTACGTGATCGGCTCCGGCGCCAACGATCCCCAGAAGTACTCCCCAACGGCCTCGCGGGAAACCCTTGACCACTCCATCCCGTACATCTTTACTGTGGCCCTGCAGGACGGGTCCTGGCATCACGTTGATTCCTACGCCCCCGAACGCGCCGCCCGGCCGGACACCGTGGAACTCTGGCACAAGGTGTCCACCGAGGAAGACCCGGAGTGGACCCGGCGCTACCACTCGCTGGATATCAATGAGAAAGCCTTCGGCGGTTCCGTGGAGATCACCCTGAACGACGGCACGGTCATCACTGACCAGATCGCCGTGGCCGACGCCCACCCGCTCGGCGCCCGGCCGTTCGCCCGCGAGCAGTACGTGCACAAGTTCCGTACCCTTGCCGCCGGGCTCGTTGAGGAGGCCGAAATCGACAGGTTCCTCGCCGCCGTCGAACGCCTGCCCGAACTGGCCGCCGGCGAACTGGACCAGCTGAACATCGAGGCAGCACCGGGGATCATCAACCCCGCCGGCGCACCCAAGGGACTGTTCTAAATGCTGTACTCGGCTGTGACCCCCGAACAGAAACGGATCCGGTTCCGGGAGCTCCTCGCGGCGGATACCATCGCGCAGTTCCCCGGCGCGTTCAACCCGCTCTCGGCCAGGCTGATTGAAGAAAAGGGATTCGAGGGCGTCTACATCTCCGGGGCCGTCCTGGCCAACGACCTGGGCCTGCCGGACATCGGCCTGACCACCCTCACGGAAGTGGCCACGCGCGCCGGCCAGATTGCCCGGATGACGGACCTGCCCGCGATCGTGGACGCTGACACCGGCTTTGGTGAGCCCATGAACGTGGCCCGCACGGTCCAGGAGATCGAAAACGCCGGCCTGGCCGGACTGCACATCGAGGACCAGTTCAACCCCAAGCGCTGCGGGCACCTGGACGGGAAGAACGTGGTGGACCTGGACACCGCCGCCAAACGCATCCGGGCCGCGGCGGACTCCCGCCGGGACCCCAATTTCCTCATCATGGCCCGCACGGACATCCGGGCCGTTGATGGACTTGCGGCCGCGCAGGACCGCGCCAAAGCCCTGGTGGACGCCGGTGCGGACGCGATCTTCCCCGAAGCGATGGCCACGCTGGCCGAGTTCCAGGCCATCCGGGACGCCGTGGACGTGCCCATCCTGGCCAATATGACCGAATTCGGCAAAAGCGAGCTGTTCACCACCACCCAGCTCCAGGGCGTGGGCGTGAACATGGTCATTTATCCGGTGACCCTGCTCCGTAGTGCCATGGGCGCTGCCGAGCGTACGCTGGACTCGATCAAGGCGGACGGAACGCAGGAAGCACAGGTTGGCGCCATGCTGACCCGTGCACGGCTGTACGACCTCGTGGACTATGAGGGCTACAACCGGTTCGACTCGGGGGTCTTCAATTTCCAGGTGCCCGGGAAGCACTGACCCGCACCCACCGCCGGCCCCGGCCGGCATCCGACAGGCGACAGGAACAAAGGAGTTTCAGCATGGCTGAACAGGACATCAAAAAAGGCCTCGCCGGCGTGGTGGTGGACTACACCTCCGTCTCTGCGGTCAACTCGGACACCAACTCGCTGCTGTACCGCGGGTACCCGGTCCAGGAACTCGCCGCCCGATGCAGTTTCGAGGAGGTGGCCTACCTGCTGTGGAACGGGGAACTGCCTAGCGCGGAGCAGCTGGCGCAGTTCACGGCGCGGGAGAAAGCAGGCCGGGCCCTGGACCCCGTGGTGAAGCAGGTGATCGACGCGTTGCCCGAATCGGCACACCCCATGGACGTCTGCCGGACGGCGGCTTCGGTCCTGGGCGCCCGCCACCCGCAGGCCGAGGACCAGTCCCGCGAGGCCAACATGGCCAAAGCGATCGACCTCTTCGCCGCCATGCCTGCGGTGGTGGCCTACGACCAGCGCCGCCGGCACGGCCAGGACGTGGTGGAACCGCGCGATGACCTGGGCTACTCCGCGAACTTCCTGTGGATGACCTTCGGCGAGGAAGCCGTCCCCGAAGTGGAGGAGGCGTTCAACGTCTCGATGATTCTTTACGCCGAGCACTCCTTCAACGCCTCCACCTTCACCGCCCGGGTGATCACCTCCACCCTCGCGGACCTGCATTCCGCCGTGACGGGTGCCATCGGGGCGCTGAAGGGCGCGCTGCACGGCGGCGCCAACGAGGCCGTGATGCACACCTTCGACGAGATCGGCATCCGCCCGGACGAACCCCTCGAGGAGGCTGCTGCCCGTGCCAAGGCATGGATGGAGGACGCCCTGGCCCAAAAAAAGAAGGTCATGGGCTTCGGCCACCGCGTCTACAAGCACGGGGACTCCCGCGTGCCCACCATGAAGACGGCCCTGGACAAAATGATCGCGCACTATGGCCGGCCCGAGCTGCTGGGGCTGTACCAGGGCCTGGAAACGGCAATGGACGAAGCCAAGGCGATCAAGCCGAACCTGGATTACCCGGCAGGGCCCACGTACCACCTCATGGGGTTCGACACCCAAACCTTCACCCCGTTGTTTGTGGCCAGCAGGATCACCGGCTGGACCGCGCACATCATGGAGCAGCTCGAATCAAACTCGCTGATCCGACCGCTGAGCGAATACAACGGCCCGGCAGAACGGCACCTTCAGTAGGGCCGCGCCGGCTGCGGGAGCCCGACGGCGGTGGGTCACCTTGGATGGTGGCCCGCCGCCGTCGTCGTCCGTCCTGCTCAGACTTCCAAGTGGCTGTAGTCCGGCAGCTCGATCTTGTCCGCAGGAGGCGTAAAGAGCCGGCTGCCCACCCTGCCTGCGAACGGAGTCGCGGCAATCTTCAGGGCCAGGCCAAACACGGCAATGCCCAGCCGGCTTTTTGGGTTGGCGGCGCGTGGCGTGCCCGGCGGCAACTGCTGCGCCTGATTCACGTACGGGCGCATGATCCGTTCGTACCCGGCGAACGCGTCCAGGTGGTGGCGGTGTGCTGCAAGTTCGCCCGCGAGGACGTAGGCCCCGGTGATCGCCAGGCTTGTCCCCATTCCGCTGACCGGTGAGGCGCAGTACGCCGCATCACCCAGCAAGGCCACCCGTCCGTTCGACCACCGTGGGGCGAGCACCTGGCCGACTGATTCAAAATACAGGTCATCGGCGTCGTCAAGCGCGGCAAGGATACGCCCCGTTTCCCAGCCGGCGTCGCCGAACTGCGCACGCAGCCTGGCTCGCTGCTGCTCCAGGGTGCGGGAGCCGGCTTCCCGGCGGCCCTTGTCGGTAATGCGGTTCAGGGTGGCGCGGATGGTGCCTTGGCTGTCAGGCCGTAAGGTGACGGACCGCCCGCCGGGGGCGTTGTACCAGCGCCACCAGTCGTCGTCGGCGGCGGTCCGCGGGATGGTGGCGTAGGTGATCTCCAGGCCCAGGGGGCGGATTTCGGCTTCGTCCCCGAACGCCAGCTGCCGGGTGCCGGAGCCGATGCCGTCAGCCGCGACCACCAGGTCGAATCGTTCGTCGGGGGAGTTTTCGAAGCTGACCGTGACGCCATCACCGTCGTCCCGGATGCCGGTGAGGCTGTCGCGGAAGCGGTAGTCAGTGTTGGGTTGGGTGCAGTCGACGAGGATTTCCGCCAGGTCGCCGCGCAGGATTTCCAGTTCCGCCGTGGCGCCCCCTGAATCTGAGGTTCCGGCCGGGAACTCCGCCACTGTTTGCCCCCCGGGGCCCAGGAACCGCGTGCCCACTTCCCCGGTGGTTGCGGCCCGGATGCTGTCCTCGAGGCCCATGCGCCGCGAGACTTCCCGGCCGGCCCCGCGGACGTCGACGTTTTGCCCGCCCCGCCGCAGTTCCGGGGCGCGCTCCACAACTGTGGGCTCGAAGCCATACCGGTGCAGCCAAAACGCCAGCGCGGGTCCGGCAATGCTTGCTCCGGCGATCAGGACTCGTGGTCCGGGCATAATTCCTCGATTTTCAGGGGGAGGGGGGCGTGCGCGAATTGGATAAAGGCACGTGGACCGGAATCAATAAAGCGTATTCTCCGGCGGGTGGGCCACGAGGAACACATCCACGGCGTCCTCGCGCTCCAGTTCAAAACCGTGGCGCTCGTAGAGCCGCCGGGCCGGGCTGCCCTGCAGGACGTTGAGCCGGAACGGCCGGCCATCGGCGTGTGATTCCATCACGGCGGCCAGGACCGCGCCGCCCAGGCCCTTGCCCTGCTGGTCGGGGGCCAGGTAAAAATGCTCAACCCACAGCCCGTCAGGTTCGGGGCGCACGGCGATGGCACCCACGCCGGTTCCGTCCGCCTCGATCACGAAGGTGTGGCCGGGCACAAAGCCGGCCAGGAATCTCTGCCGCACCCGCACGGGATCAAACCGGCCCAGCCGCTCAAGGTCGGGGCGGAGCACCACGGCGCGGAGCCCGGCGATCCAGTCGGCATCGGTGGGACGGCTGGGGCGGAGGGACCAGTCCGGAAGCATACGGCCATTCAACCGCAACGAACCGGCCTGGCCGAAACTCAGTTGAGCTTCCCGGCCAGCCGCTCCCGCATGGTGACGCTGGCGGAGTTCAGCCCGATCAGTTCCACCTCGCGGCCGTGCCGCCTGTATTTCTCGGTGACGGCATCAAGGACGGCGATGGTGGAGGCGTCCCACAGGTGGGAGGCGTGCAGGTCCACCACCACGCGGGCGATGTCCGGCGATGCGTCCAGGACGTAGTCGAACTGTGTGTAGAGGTCGTTGGAGGAGGCGAAGAACAGCTCTCCGTCCACCGTGTAGGTGGCCACATTTTCGCCGTTGAGTTCCAGGACCGTCCGGTCGACAGTCACAAAGTGCGCCACCCGCCGGGCAAACATGGCCATGGCGGCGAGGACCCCTGCGCCCACGCCGATGGCGAGGTTGTGGGTGGCCACCACTACGGCCACGGTGATGACCATCACGGCGGTCTCCGACTTCGGCATCCGGCGCAGGGTCCGCGGCGCAATGGAGTGCCAGTCGAAGGTGATGGCGGAAATGAAGACCATCACGGCCACCAGCGCAGCCATGGGGATCAGCCCCACCACGTCGCCCAGGACCACCACCAGGACCAGCAGGAAGACGCCGGCCAGAAAGGTGGAGACCCGGCTCCTGGCCCCGGAGCCCTTCACGTTGATCATGGTCTGCCCAATCACGGCGCAGCCGCCCATCCCGCCGAAGAAGCCGGTGACGATATTGGCCACACCCTGGCCCCAGGACTCCCGGGTCTTGTTGGAGCGGGTGTCTGTGATGTCATCCACCAGCTTGGCCGTCATCAGGGATTCCAGCAGCCCCACCAGCGCCATGGACAACGCGAAGGGGGCGATGATCTGGAACGTTTCCCAGGTCAGGGGCACGTTGGGAACAAACAGGGACGGCAGGCTCTCCGGCAGCTGCCCCTTGTCCTGCACCGTGGGGACGTCGACGCCGGCCACCACGGCGAAGAGGGTGAGTACCACGATGGCCGCCAAAGGCGAGGGGACCGCCGTGGTGATCCGGGGCAGGCCCACTACGATCAGCAGGCCAGCCGCCACCAGCGGGTAAACCATCCACGGCACCCCGAAAAGCTCCGGCAGCTGTGCCATGAACACCAGGATGGCCAGCGCATTAACAAACCCCACCATCACCGAGCGGGGGATGAAGCGCATGAGTTTGGTGACCCCGGCGACGGCCAGCAGGATCTGGAAAACGCCGGCCAGGATCACTGCGGCAATCAGGTAATCCAGCCCGTGGCTGCGCATCAGCGGTGCGATCACCAGCGCCACCGCCCCGGTGGCAGCGGAAATCATTGCCGGGCGGCCGCCCACAAACGAAATGGTCACCGCCATGGTGAACGACGCGAACAGGCCAATGCGCGGATCAACGCCGGCGATCACCGAAAACGCGATGGCCTCCGGGATCAGCGCCAGGGCCACCACCAGCCCGGCCAGGGCCTCCGTCTTCAGTCGCCGTGGCGAACGCAGCGTGGCGCGGACTGATTGCAGCTGATGCGGCGGGACCGTTGCCGGCGTGGTGGTTGGCGCGGCCATTACTGGCTCCGTTCGGAATCGGGAGGGGCTGGCGGGCGGCGGCCGGTCACCGGCGATGCCGGAAGGGGCGGCTGTGCGCCGGGGTGGCCTATACGGCCGGAAGCTAAACCCTACCCTAACGTAATGGTAGGGTTTAGGCCGAATGTAAGGAGCAGAAGGTGGACACCATGCACATTGGCGAGCTGGCCGAACGGACGGGCCTGTCCCTGCGCACCATCCGCCACTACGACGAGGTGGGCCTGCTGCCGGCCGCTGCCCGCACCGATGGCGGCTTCCGGGTCTACACCGAGGATGACTTCGGCCGGCTGATGGTGATCCGCCAGATGAAGCCGCTGGGCTTTTCGCTGGAGGAGATGGCGGACATGCTGGCCCTCCTGAAGCCCGACGGCGGCACCGCCGGCGGGGAAGCGGCCACCGGCGGTGCCGCCGCGGAAAAGCTGGCCGGCTACCTGGGGAAGGCCATCCACGAGCGGGAAAAGATGGTGCGGAACCTCGCCCAGGCCGACGAACTGATCGAACGGCTCCGCTCCGGGGCCTGAACCGGCGTGGGGCCGCCGCGCGGGCCCGGCCGGCATCGCGGCACGTGTTGCCGAATTGTGCCTTTCCACAGCGGCCCGCCCGGGCCGCGGCAGGGAGCCTGCTGGTAAAATGGCCGGGTTGCGGAGGGCCGTAATGCGCGTCCACCCAGCGCCGTAACGAAGTAGGGGACCAACACAATATGACGGCAGGCGGGTCACACCTCGGGACTTCGGAGAGCACGGCGGGCGCACCTGCCGCCGCCTCCGCACCCGTAAAGCGCCGCGCCTACGTTGCCACCCTTGAAGGGTTCGTCGGCGCCCTGATGATGTTCGTAGGCTCCATCGGCACCGGCTGGATCGCCAACGGCTCGCCCATGATCCGCCAACCCGTGGTCATCGCCCTCCGCACCGAAGGCTGGGGCGTCACCGTATCCACCGTGCTGCTCACGGTGGGGGCCATGCTGCTGATCCGCTCCTGGCTGCGGCTGGGGCAGCGGCTGGGGGACTGGGGTACCCGGTCCCTGCGGTCAGTGGTGATCGCCATTTCGGCGTGGTCCTTGCCGCTGCTTTTCTGCGTGCCCGTGTTTTCCCGGGATGTCTATGCCTACACGGGGCAGGGGCGGCTGGTCATGGAAGGCCAGGACCCCTACGAGGTGGGCATTTCCACCCTCAACAACTGGTTCGCGCTCGGCGCGGACCCGGCCTGGGCCGAAAACCGGACTCCCTACGGGCCCTACTTCCTCTGGCTTGCCCGCGGCGTGGTGGGACTGACCGGAGCCCAGCCTGACATCTCGGTCCTGCTGTTCCGGTTGCTGGCCGGCGTCGGGGTGGTCCTGTGCGTGATCTACGTGCCCAAACTGGCGGAGCTGCACGGCATCAACGGCGCCCGCGCCCTGTGGATCTCCGTGGCCAACCCGTTGTTCCTCATCAGTTTCATTGCCAGCGCCCACAACGATGCCCTGATGGTTGGCCTGGCCGTGGCCGGGGTCTACTTCGCGGCCACGCGCCGCTACATCCTGGGCATATTGTTGGTCACCGCATCCATCGGCATCAAGCCCATCACCATCCTGCTGCTGCCCTTCATCGGCGTGATGTGGGCCGGGCCCGGCGCCACCTGGCTGCGGAAATTCCTGATCTGGGGAGCTACGGCAGCCATCAGCTTCGGTGTGCTGGCCCTCAGCGGGATCCCCTACAACCTGGGCATGGGCTGGACCTGGGCCATCCTGGACTCAACGCCCGGCTACACCGGCTATTCGCCGTCGGGCTTCCTGGGCCAGCAGGTGGAGTTCCTGGGCAACGTCCTGGGACTGCCCGGCGGGACCTTCGCCGACCTGCTCCGGACCGGAATGAAGTGGGCGGCTATCGGCCTGGTCCTGCTGCTGATGTTCCGCGGCGACTACTCCCGGGCGGTGCGCCGGATGGCCCTGGCGTTCGCCGCCGTCGTGATGCTTTCGCCCATCATCCAGCCCTGGTACATCCTCTGGTTCGTGCCGCTCCTGGCCGTCACGGGGATCCGGGACGACTGGCAGATCAGGTCCCTCTACGTGGGGGTGACCTTCTTTGTGGTGTTCGGCGCGCAGGACCAGCTGTCCGTCTGGTCATTTGTGGAGCTGCCCATCGATGCCTCGTCACTGGCGTTTGTGACGGCGCTGGCCTTCACTTTCTACCTGTTGTTCCTTGATGTCCACACCAGGACGCTGCTGATCGATGGCAGGCCGCTGGACCTGGCCAAACGCGCGTGGCAGTGGCTGCTGGCCAAACGGACCAGCCTGCAGCGCACCGGCACGCCCTAGGGTTCAGGCTCCGGCCGGGACTGTGGCAGGCTTGCGGCCCAGCTCAGCGGTCCGCTGCACGGACCACCAGAGGAGCACCACCAGCAGTACGTTCCGGGTGGTGAGGACGGCAGCCATGACCGGGTGGGCATGGATCAGCGGCGTGTAAAACAGTGGATAAATGACAAACGTGGTGATCGCGATGCCCATCAGCAGCGCCGCGGGGACCTTCCAGCGGTCCCAGTCGTGCGCCAGGCCGGCCACAATCACCGGTGCCAGCCAGATGATGAACTGCGGCGAGCCCACCTTGTTGAACACGATGAACGCGGTGACCACCATCAGGGCACCTTCGAGGACCAGCTCCTCCCGCTCGGCGCCGCGGTTCAGGGCCCGGACCAGCAGGACGGCGGCGGCCACGGCCGCCAGGATCAGGAGCGGCTGCATCAGGAACGCCGCGACGCTGGCCCCGGGGCCGTACACCTCCGTGGAGTTGATGGCCGTATTGTCCGCCATCCTTGATCCTGCGATGTTGAAGACGCTCAGCCAGACCCAGGGCGTGGAGAACGTCGCCTCAAGCTGCATGCCGCGCTCGCCCTGGTTGGTGAGGAAGTCCAGGATGTGCGGCAGGCCGCCGGAAAGCCACGTCCCCACAGCCACGACGGCCGTCACTGCCACACCGGACAGGAGCACCTGGATCCGCTGCCGGCTGGCGATCACAAACGGCACCAGCACGGCGGCCGGCCACACTTTGATCCACGTGGCGACGCTCAGCAGGAGCCCGGCCACCACGGGGCGTTCGGCCGCGTACAGCAACGCCACCAGCACAATCGGGGCGGTGATGCCCTCCACCCGGGCAAAGCTGAGGTAGCCCATGAAAACGCTGAAGAACAGCCACCACCAGGCCGGCGCAATCCCGGATTCCGACCGCCGGCCGCTGGTCAGGAACCACAGGCCCGCAGCGTTCAGCGCCGTAATGATCAGGGTCCAGACCAGCAGGTACAGGCCGGGGCCGGCGATGTTGGCGAGGAAGATCGGAATCTGCGCCAGGACCGGGTAAACCCAGGGGCTGATTTTGCCCTCCAGGTCCGCGGGGTTGTAGCCGTCCATGGCCCACTGGCGGTACTGCTCAGTGTCGCTGAAGGTGCCGCCGCCAAGGAAGAAGGACGCCATCCAGCCCAGGAAGTAGAGGTGCACAACGGCGAATCCCCACCACACGCTGGCAGGGGTGGCGAACCAGTCCACCACCTTCGCCGGGAGGAGCCGGGTGCGGACGCTGACCAGGCGGTCGAAGAACCGGGTAGGAATGTCAGCCCTCCTTGAGCGCGGAAGCGGCGGCCGGCGTCTTGCGGCCCAGGAGGTACAGGCGGCGGACGCTCCAGAGGAACAGGACCACCAGCAGGACGTTGCGGATGGTCAGCACCAGCGCCATCCAGGGGTTGTTGTGGCTGAGCGCGTCGTAGAAGAGCGGGTAGATGAAGTACGTGGCCACCGCGATGACGATCAGCATGGCGGCCGGGACGCGCCATTCACGCCAGCTGTGGGCCAGACCCACGGCAACAGCGGGGGCCAGCCACACCATGAACTGGGGGGAGCCCACCTTGTTGAACACCACAAACGCCGTGGCCAGGGTCAGGGCACCGGCCAGGAGCAGCTCGGTGCGGTCCACCCCGCCGCTGACCTTGCCGTTGTGCAGGGCCCAGAACGTCAGTCCCGCCACCAGCAGCGCCGCCAGGATGAGCAGGGGCTGCATCAGCACGGACATCACTGCCGTGCCCGGGCCGTCCACCTGCATGGAGTTGATGTCCGTGTTCATGTACATCCGCGAATCGCCCACGTTAAGCACGGACAGCCAGAGCCACGGGGTGGTGAACGTGGCTTCGAGCTGCATGCCGCGGTCGCCCTGCTGGGTGAGGAAGTTGAGCAGCTTGGGGACGCTGCCCAGGACAGCGGCCAGCGCAACGACGCCCGCCGTCGTCGTAATGCCTGCGAGGACCACCAGGATCCGGTTCTTGACCACGGCAAACAACGCCAGCATGACCGCTGCCGGCCATACCTTGGCCCAGGTGCCGATTGCCAGCAGGATCGAGGCGATGAACGGCCGGCCCACCCCATAGGAAAGGGCCACCAGGACCAGCGGTGCGGTGAGGCCGTCCACGCGGGCGAAGCCAAGCCAGCCCATCAGGAACGTAAAGACCAGCCACCACCAGGCGGCGGGGATGGCCTGGCTGTCGCGGCCGCGGTTGGTGAGCTTGAGCAGGGCCCAGGCGTTCAGGAGGGTGGTCATCAGGACCCACAGGAAGAAGAACGGCGCGGGACCGGCAACGCCCGCGATGGCCATGGGGATCAGGGCCAGGATGGGGTAGACCCACGGGCTGGGCCCGCCGCTCAGGTTGGCGTCGTTGAAGCCGGCCAGCGCCCACGCGCGGTAGATGCCTGTGTCGCTGAACGCCTCGCCGTTCAGGGAAACGATGCCGGCGAAGATCAGGAACACCAGGTGCACCACAATGAATCCGGCCAGCAGGCCGCGCGGGGTGTTCAGCCAGGCCCGCGCACGGGACGGGATGACGACGTTGCGGATCCGGGTCAGATTGCCGAAGAAGGCGTCGGTGGAAATGGCGGAATCCTTGTCGTCGTGGCACCGCCGGCTGCAGCGCAGAAGAGGCGTTTGTCATGCCGCAGGGCGGGTCTCGGGGGCAGTGGAGCCGTTTTGCGCGCGGCCTCCGCTCCGCGTCCAGTCTAATTGACGGCGCCGCGCTGCCGGTCAAGGCCCGCCCACCCGGCCGCTTTTGTCTGGTGCGACCTGCGGTTACCCGCCGGTAGTTAAATAAAGTTGCTTGCTGTGACTTGACGGTAGATTATGTTCTGGGCACACATATGCCTGATTGCGCCGGCGGCTTGGGGGAGCGGACCGGCGCGGACCCGTATGCACCGTCCCCACCGAAGGTTCTCCCAATGACTGCTGACTTCCCACTGACACTGACCATCTCCGATCGCCAGAGCATGGACACCGAACTTGAGGCTGCCGTCGCCGCAGCCAAGGACCACGCCCTCGCCGGGAAGCAGCACGGCATCCTGGTGACCCGGCACGGGGTGGACACGTTCACTGTGGCCCTCAGCGACGCTGTCCCCTTCGGCCTCACCCGCGAACACCAGGCCTGGTAGGCCGCGCCGCCGCCTGTCCGGCGCCGGATGCCGGCAGCGGCGCGCCGGGGTCTATGGCCGGCCGGCGCCGCGCAGCCCCCGGGTCAGCTTGCGGATTTCCTCGTGCTTGAGGCCGCTGGCTGAAGCGAGCTCGTAATCATCGAGCAGCCCCAGGGCCCGTGCACTCGCCAGCAGCCGTGCCCGGTTCCGTTCAAGCACCGCGCGGTCCCCGTCGGCAGCCTTCAGCTCGTTGCCGAGCTGCGTGATGCCCCGCAGATGCTCATCGGCTGACCCGCCGGACGGCTGCACATCGTCCAGTGACACCGCTGCGCTGCGGATCGCCCCGAGCGGCATCCCGGCGGCTTTGGCAATGGCGGTCATTTTCAGGCCGTCACACAACGCCTGCGCCACGTGCTGGTTGAATTTCGCGGAAAGTGCCCGCAGCCTGCTGGACCGGAAAGCCAGCAGGGTCTTTTGCTCCCCGAGCTTCGCGCGGACGTCAGCGGACCGGTCCGACGGCTCCCGGTCCGGATGCCCCCGGTAGGTGTAGAGCCGCGGTGCTGTTCCGCGCCGGAAACCAGGCGCGGCGCCGCTGGCCGCGTCACGGACCTGCGGCGCGGGTTCTGCAGCCACTTTGAGCTCCTGCCCTCGGTTCGGATGCGGACCGGGCAGCTACACCGGGCCCGCTGTGCGTCCCCTGCACGCTACGGGCAATTCCGGACCGGCAAAAATACCGAAAATGCGTGGTGTGATAGCCGGTTCGTGTGGCCGGACGGTCATAAGCACGGCTTATCCGTCCACGTACTTTAGGTCTTATCCAGATGCCGCGGCCTTCCCTAGGCTCGAATGAATCAAGCTCTGCCAGCTCCCCGACCCTGGAAAAGACCATGACTGAATTTGTGCCTGCCTCCCGCGTATCCCGCATCAAATCCTCCCCCAGCGTTGCTGCCGCCGCCCGTGTCCGCGAACTGAAGGCTGAAGGCCGGCGGATCCTCGACCTCACCGTCGGTGAACCGGACTTCGACACGCCGGCCCACGTGAAGGACGCCGCCGCCGCGGCCATCAGCCGCGGCGAAACCAGGTACACCTCCGTCAACGGCACCCCCGAACTGCAGCGGGCCATCCTGCAGACCCTTGAGCTCAAAACCGGGCTGCACTACACCCCGGCGGAAATCACCATCGGCGGCGGCGCCAAGCAGGTCATCTTCACCGCTTTTATGGCCACCCTGGACCAGGGCGACGAAGTGGTCATCCCCGCCCCCTACTGGGTTTCCTACCCGGACATGGTGCTGGCCAACGACGGCAGCCCCGTGATCGTCCCCTGCGGCGAGGACGTGGGCTTCAAACTCACCCCGGAAGCCTTGGCCGGCGCCATCACGGACCGCACCAAATGGCTCATCCTGAACACCCCCTCCAACCCCACCGGAGCCGTGTACTCGCGGGAGGAGCTGGCAGCACTCGCAGCCGTCCTCGAGGACCACCCGCAGGTCCTGGTCCTGACGGACGAGATCTACGACGAAATCCACTTCGGTGCCGGAAAACTGTCCAGCCTGGTGGCCGTGGCTCCGGGGCTCAAGGACCGGGTGCTCCTGGTGAACGGCGTCTCCAAGGCCTACGCCATGACCGGCTGGCGGCTGGGCTACGGCGCGGGACCGGCGGCCCTGGTGGGTGCCATCAACAAGCTCCAGTCCCAGATTTCGTCGTGCCCGTCCTCCGTGAGCCAGGCAGCAGCAGCGGCCGCCTTGACCGGGGACCAGTCCTTCGTCCGCGACAGCCTCGAAACCTACCGCGAACGGCGCGACGTGGCCGTGGCAGCGCTGAACGCCATCGACGGCCTCTCCTGCGCGACGCCGGAAGGCGCCTTCTACGCCTACGTCAACTGCAGCGGCGTGATCGGCAAGTCCACCCGTGAGGGCCGCCTGATCAGCACCGACGAAGACTTCACGCTCTACCTCCTTGACGAGGTGGGTGTTGCGGTCATCCAGGGCTCCGCGTACGGCCTTGGTCCGTACTTCCGCATTTCCTATGCCACAGGGCTTCCCGTCATCGAGGAATCCATCGCGGCCATCGACAAAGCCGTCCAGGCGCTTTCCTAACCCCAGCTGAGGAGCAAATCCCATGATCCACGTCAAAACCTCCATCGAGCGGCCTTCCGCCGACGCTGTCCAACGGCTTTCGAAGTTCTCATCGGCCACCGTCCACGAAGCACAGGGACGCAAGGGTGCGCTGAGTTCCAGGATCAAGCCGATCGACCGCAGCATGTCCTTCTGCGGCCCCGCCGTGACGGTACGGTGCGCCCCGAGGGACAACCTCATGCTTCAAGTGGCCATCCACTACGCCCAGGAGGGCGATGTTGTCCTGGTCGCCGCCGGTGAGTTCGAAGAAGCGGGAACGTTTGGGGACGTCCTGGGCAACGCCATGAAGGCCAAAGGCCTGGCTGCCCTGGTCACCGATTCCGGCGTCAGGGACACCCAGGACCTTATTGAGCTTGGCCTGCCGGTCTTCTCCGGCAGCGTCAGCATCAAGGGCACCGTGAAGGAAACCATCGGCCCCGTCAACCACCCCGTGGTTTTTGGTGACGAGATCATTTACGCGGGCGACATCCTGCTCGGCGACGCCGACGGTGTGGTGGTGGTCCGCCGCGACGAGATCGAAGAGGTCATCAAGCTTTCCCAGGCGCGCGACGACGCCGAGCGGGAGCTGATCCGCCTGTACAAGGAAGGCGGCACCACCATCGACCTGTGCAACCTCACGGACGTCCTCAAGGCCAAGGGCCTGCTGGTGGAGGACGCCCCGGAACTGCTCAGCCGGTAACGGCACCCCCGCGCCCAAGGGCGGGTGTCCGCGTGGACACCGGCCCTTGGGTTGCGTGGGCAATACAAAAATGGCCGGTTGCGCAGCGACGCTGTACAACCGGCCATGCTCCGTCCGTGCGGCGGGCTACCGCCCCGGCAGCGGGTACGCTGGCGGACCGGCGTGCGCTTCGTCGAGGAACCACGTGGTGGAACCACCCTTCCCCGGCGGCATCATGCTGCCTTCAAAAACGAAGATGGGATCCGACAGGAGGTCCGCTGTGCGCCAAAAGCCGTTGGCGGGGCAATGGGAGCCCGTGCTGGCCTTCAGATGGATGGCTCGCTCCGCTGCACTCCGGTAGGCCGAAGTAATTTTCTTCATGATGGGCTCCAGTTAATTACGGCATTTATAAAAGCGGTCTGGCTGATCCTGATGCTTTTATTTTAGTTCTGCCGGGAATTGCTGGATAAGACGAATGCAGGGTGCTGTGATAAGCCGGCCTTATGAATCGGCGCGCCGGGTGTACTTGCTGTTGAGCCATTCCTGCAGCATCTCCCGAAGGACCAGCAGGACCGCCGACGCGGCCTCGGACAGCGGTTCGTGATCAGGGGTGCAGAGCGCGATCCGGCATTGCAGTGCGGGGTCCGAAATCCGCAGCACCCGGAAGTCCTCCTCGTGGAAGAGCGCGTCCGCAGCCGACTTGGGCAGGATGGTTGCGCCCAGGTCCGTCCGGAGCAGCCGGGTCAGGCTGGGGACGGACTCCACTTCCCCCATCAGGCGCAGTTCCATGCCCTTGGCTTCGATCCCGGCCTGGACCACCTGGCGGAGGGTGTGGTTCTGCTCGGGCAGGAACAGACCAATTTTGGCGGCTTCGGCCAGCGTGATGGAACCGGCATCGGCGGCGATACCCAGGTCCCGCCCCGCGTTGACAATCAGGTGCAGGTCCTCCACGATCAGCGTGGTGAACTTGACGCCGCGGATGGGGCCCGGCTCGTAAATCAACGCCATGTCCAGGCGCCCGTTCTTGATGGCATCGCTCAGGACGCCACCGTAAATCTCGGTCAGGTGCAGCACAATATCCGGGTAAAGCCGGCCAACTTCCCGGATGATCTGGGGCGTGAGGCTCGAGGCCATGCTGTACGGCGCGATGGCGATGGAAACGCGGCCTGACGGCGCGGCGCCGGAAGATGCCACGTCCAGGCGTGCCTGCTCCACCTGGCGCAGGATGGTTTGCGCGTGCCGGTACAGGGTGTGGCCTGCGGCGGTGGGCTGGACCCCCTGCTTGCTGCGGATCAGGAGCCGCTGCTTGAGATCGTTTTCCAGGGACGAGACCTGCTGGCTCAGGGCAGGCTGCGCCACGTGCAGCGCCGCCGCGGCCTTGGTGATGCTGCCCGAGTCGACGATCTGTACGAAGTACGCCAGCTTCCTAGTGTCCAAAACGTTCCTCTTTCCAGCACGGTGGGCAGGCCCGCCGGGGGTCATACGCGAACGCTATGTAGGGACATGCATTCGGTCTTTGTGTGATCCACATCTCGGACCTAAGTTTATGCCAGACGACATTTCCGTGACGGCATCATTCTATCCCCGTCGATCAATGGGAAAAAACTATGACCCAATATGCATTTTGCATGTTTGGTACATTCGGCCGAAATGTCATCGCTTTAAACATTCCGGAAATAAGTGCCGCATACCTTCGGGTGTGTTCTTGGGCCCACCCACCGGATTCTTCCTTATGAGAAAGAGCTGACAGATGAAAGTAACGAATAAGGGAAAGTTTGCGGCGCTGGCTGCGATCTCCGTTTCCGCCCTGGTCCTGACAGGCTGCGGCGGCGGGTCCACCCCGGCGGCCAATGACAGCCCGGACTCCGGCGAAGTCAACCTGATCGCCTACTCCGGTGTGTGGCAGGACCAGTACACGGCCGCCGTCATCGAGCCCTTCAAAGCCAAGTACCCCAACATCAAAATCAACTTCTCCTCCAAGCGGTCCTCCGCCGAAATGTTGAGCGCACTGCAGGGCCAGAAGAACAGCCCCGCCACGGACGTTGCCATCATGGACAACTCGGTCTCCACCACCGGCAACAAGCAGGGCCTCTTCGAGAAGGTGGACGCTGCCGGCGTCCCCAACCTGGCCAACGTTCCGGACGACTTCAAAAACAAGGACGGATTCGGCCCGGTGGTCATGCTGGACGCCGTGGGACTCCTCTACGACACCGCCGCCTTCCCCAAAGCCCCGGACAGCTGGGACGTCCTCTGGGATCCGGCCTACGCCGGCAAGATCAACGTCAACGCGCCCCCGTCGCTGCTGGGCCTATCCCTGACCGCCATCACCTCAAAAATGGAGGGCGAGGACTACACGCAGGGGATCGACAAGGCCGTGGCCCGGCTGAAGGAACTGGCTCCCGCCGTCCAGACCTTCGCCCCGAACCCGGACGAATACCAGAACGTGATCACAGGGCAGACCGTCCTGGGCCTGGGCCAGAATGCCCGCGGCCAGTTCTACAGCGACCAAAGCAACAAAAAGATGGGCGTCACCTTTCCGAAGGAAGGCACCGTCTACCAGATCAACACGGTGAACCTCGTCAAGGATGCCCCGCACGCAGCCGCAGCCAAGACCTTCATTGACTACTCCCTCTCCGCCGAAGCCCAGACGGCCTTCGCCAAGGCGCTGTTCTACGCCCCGTCCGTCAACAACGCGGACCTCCCGGCAGACGTCAAGGACCGGGTGGTCCCCACCGACGGTTCCCTTAACATCATCCCCCTCGATGTCGACTTCCTGTCCTCGGCCCGCGACAAGTGGACCGACACCTGGAAGCGCGAAATCATCACCAAATAGCCGCCCACCGGCGCCCCTGCCTCCCTTCGCATCAGGAGAACTGAAACCGTGAGTGAAACAAAACTGTCGATCGTTGATCTGACCAAGCGATACGCCGCAGGCCTTGACCCGGCGGTGGACCGACTGAACATGCAGGTGGAGGAGGGGCACCTGGTGGCGCTCCTCGGCCCGTCCGGGTGCGGCAAAACCACCACCTTGCGGATGGTGGCGGGCCTGATGGACCCCACCGCCGGGTCCATCGTGGTGGACGGAAAGGAAATCACGCACACGCCCGTCAACAAGCGCGGCATGGGCATGGTGTTCCAGTCGTACGCGCTGTTCCCCCACATGAACGTGGAACAGAACGTGGCGTTCGGGCTGCAGATGCGGCAAACGCCCAAAGCCGAGCAGAAAAAACGGGTGGCGGCCGCCCTGGACATGGTCCAGCTGGGCCACCTCGGAAAGCGGCAGACCCGGGAACTCTCCGGTGGCCAGCAGCAGCGGATCGCGTTGGCCCGCGCGCTGGTGGTGGAGCCCACCCTGCTCCTGCTGGATGAGCCCCTTTCCAACCTCGACGCCAAGCTCCGCGAAACCATGCGGACCGAAATCCGGTCCATCCAGCAGCGCACCCGCGCCACCACCCTGTTCGTCACCCACGACCAGGACGAGGCACTGGACATGGCCGACCGGATCGCGGTGATGAACGGTGGCCTGATCGAGCAGTTCGGCTCACCCACCGACGTCTACGAACGCCCGCAGACCCACTTCGTGGCCAACTTCATCGGCCAGGCAAACTTCCTCGACGTCACCATCATCTCGGAAACCGGCCCCGCCCCCGTGGCCGCCGAGGCCAGCTACAAAGTGGACGTCGAAGGCCTCGGCGGCTTCGGCGCCGTCGGCGCCAAGGGGCTCACCGGAGCCCACGAACTGGTCATCCGTCCGCACCGGCTCAAGGTCACCCTCACCGGTGAAGGCCACGACGCGCTGAAGGGAACCATCGAACGGGTCAGCTACACCGGCGATGCCCTGTCCGTTGCCATTGCTGTAGGAGAAAGAAGCTTCAACGCCCAGCTGCTGACCACCAGCGGGGACCTGCCCCGCCGCGGTGACACCGCGTACCTGTCCTGGGCGCCGGAAGACGCCTACCTGCTGCCGGCAGCCGCACCCGGGAAGGCATCATGACCCTCCTCAAGACCAGGGGGCGCTCGCCGCTCCAGGCCGCGGGCTCGGGTGAACTCGAAAAAGCCACCGAGAAGCGGAACCGGCGCACGTACCTGGCGCTGCTGATTCCCGGACTCTTGGGCCTGCTGGTGAGCTTCGTCTTCCCACTGGCCTACATGGTGCGGATGTCGTTCAACAAAGGCGCACCGGACGGCGTCATCGAGGAAACCTTCACGTTCGACACCTACCTGCAGCCCCTCACCGATCCGTACTACTGGAAAGTGACCCTGGATACCTTCCAGATGGGCGTTACGGTGGGCCTGCTCTGCGTGCTGGTTTCCTACCCTGTGGCGCTGTTCCTGGCCCGGAGCCAAAGCAAATACCGTGGGCTGCTCCTGGCCATCGCCATTGCCCCGCTGCTGACCTCAGCCGTCGTCCGTACCTATGGCTGGATGGTCATCCTGGGCACCAACGGCCTGATCAACTCGTCCCTGACGGGAATGGGCCTGATCGATACGCCACTGAAACTGACCAACAACATCACCGGCGTGACCATTGGCCTGGTGGAAATCTTTATGCCCTACGCCATCCTCGCCATGATCTCAGGGTTCGGCCGGCTCAGCCCGCAGCTGGAAGAGGCCGCCGGGTCCCTGGGGGCCAGCAAGGCAAAGATCTTCGCCCGCGTGACCCTGCCGCTCAGCCTGCCGGGCATCCTCACCGCTTTCCTGCTGGTGTTCGTCCTGTCCATCAGCACCTTCATCACGCCCCGCCTCCTGGGCGGCGGCAGCGTCCAGGTGCTGGCCACTGAGATCTACGACCAGACCACCGGCCTGCTCAACTGGCCCTTCGCGGCCGCCCTGTCCGTCATCCTGCTGGTGCTGTTCGGGCTGATCATCGCCGTCTACCAGCGGCTTACACGAAAAATCGGAGGCTGAACCATGAGCGAAGCACCGCTGTTCAAACCACGGTTCAACGCCGCGAAGCCCGCCTTCGGCATCCTCGTGTTCCTGCTTTACGTGTTCCTGCTGGCGCCGCTGCTGATCGTCTTTGTTGTCTCCTTCGCCTCCAACCAGTACCTCTCGTTCCCGCCGGAGGGCTTCACCCTCAAGTGGTACGAGATGCTGCCAAAGGAAAGCACCTTTATGGAGGGCATGAAGGTAAGCCTGATTGTCGCCGTCGTGGTCACCCTGATCGTCCTGGCGCTGGGTGTTCCGGTGGCCCTGGCCCTCGACCGGTTCGAGTTCAAAGCAAAAGCGGCCGTGCAGTCTTTTTTCCTCTCCCCGCTGCTGATCCCCAGCATCGTGCTGGCGCTGGGCATGGTGCTGCTGTTCGGCCCGCTCAGGCTGAACAACACCTACGCCGGGATCATCATCGGCCACGTCGCCATCACCATCCCGTTTGTCATCAGGACCACGCTGATGAGCCTGGCCACCACTGATACCTCCTGCGAAGCCGCTGCCAGGATCCTCGGCGCCAATTCGTGGACGGTGTTCCGGCGGGTGACCCTGCCCATCATCCAGCCAGGGGTGATCGCCGGCGGCGTCATCGCCTTCATCGTGTCCTTCGACGAGGCCGTCATCTCCTTGTTCGTAGCGGAATCGGGCCTGCCCACGCTCCCGGTGCAGGTCCTGAGGTACGTCGAAAATTCGGCGGACGCCGCCGTCGCCGCCCTTTCCGTGATCCTGATCCTGATCTCCCTGGCCGTTGTGGTCATCGTGGAACGGGTGATGGGCCTGCGCAAGGCGCTGCGGTAATTCCTGGACCCGCACGCCCGTCACGGGATAGGGCCACGTCATAACCTGGCCCTATCCCGTGACACCGATTACGTCTTTGTGTGAGTCAACTCTCGGTGACAGACTTTTTGAAGGCCGGAAGTGGCGGCGCAAACCGCCGCTTCCGGCCTTCACTCCGAACCACCAGCCGCGAAACGCGGCGGCGGCAGATACCCCAGCAGAGGAAGGCCCATGATGCCCACAGTTGATCTCGTAGCGGATCTTGGTGAAGGCTTTGGTGCCTACTCAATCGGCGACGACGCAGCCCTGCTCGACATCGTCTCCAGCGCCAACATCGCCTGCGGCTTCCACGCCGGCGACCCGGACATCATGAACGCCACCGTTGCAGAATGCGTCCGCAAGGGAGTAGGCATCGGGGCGCACCCCAGCTTCCCGGACCTGCGGGGCTTCGGCCGGCGCGCCATGGACCTCACGGCGGAGGAAGTCCGCAACGACGTGGTCTACCAGCTCGGCGCGCTGACCGCCTTCGCCGGCTACCACGGCGCCTCCGTCTCCCACCTGGCCCCGCACGGCCGGCTGGGCAACCTGGTGGCCACCCGGGCCGACTACGCGGACGCGGTGGCAGAGGCCGCCAGCCGCGTGGATCCCAGCCTGATCATCCTGGCCCAGGACGGCGAACTCGCCCTGGCCGCCGCCCGCCGCGGGCTCAGCGTGGGGATTGTGGGCATCGCGGACCGGGCCTACCAGGATGACGGCACGCTGGTGCCCAGGGCGCTGCCCGGCGCCGTCATCCACGACCCCGCCATCATCGTTGACCGGACCGTCCGGATGGTCTGTGAAGGACTGATCCGCACCGCTTCCGGCACGGACATCCGCATCGCCGCGGACACCGTGCTGCTGCACGGCGACAACGCCGGCGCCGTCGAACTCGCCGGCCTGATCCGCAGCGAACTGATCGCCGCCGGTGTCACCATCGCCCCGCTGGCCCAGGTGCTCGCCGCAAAGCAGAAGGTCGCCTGACATGTCCGCTCCCACCCTTGAAATCCACGAGTCAGGCGACGCCGCCCTGCGCGCCGTGGCAGTGTCAGCGGACAAGGAAGCCAACTGGAGCACCGTCCACTCGCTGGCAGCCTGGCTGGCCACCGCCGGGGTGGACGGAATCCACGGCGCTGTCCCCACCTACGACTCGGTCCTGGTGGAATTCGATCCCTACATCACATCCGCCCGGCAGGTCCGGGCGTTCATCCAGCTGGGAATGCGCCAGCTGGAGTTTGTGGGCGGCGGCCTGCGGCAGCCCCGGCACTTCGACGTGCCGGTGGTGTACGGCGGGGGCTACGGCCCCGACCTGGAACGGGTGGCCGAACAGCAGGGCCTCTCCGTTGCCGAAGTCATCGCGCTTCACACCGAAAAGTCCTACCTCATCCGCTGCCTGGGCGCGCCCGCCGGTTCACCCATGATGGACGGGCCCGACTTTCCCCATCCTGTCCCGCGGCTCAAGGACCCGCGGCTGTCCGTCCCCGCCGGAGCCGTGTCGGTAGCCGGCCGCCAGGCGGTTATTGCCCCGGCCGTCGCCCCGGGCGGCTGGTGCGTCATCGGCCAGACCCCGCTGGTGGTCCTCGACGCCGCCAGGGAACCCCTGGTTCCCTATACCCCCGGAGATGTCCTGCGCTTCCACCGGATTGACGCCGTCGAATTCGCCCGGCTTGAGGGCCGGCCGCTGGAGGCCACGGCATGAACAACCCACTGATCGTCGAACAGGCCGGCAACTCGGTAATTACTGACCTCGGCAGGACCAGGGGACCCGCCTTCGGGCTCCCCGTCAACGGCGCCCTGGACCAGTTCTCGGCCAAGGCCGCCAACATCCTGGCAGGCAACCCGGACAACGATCCGCTCCTGGAAATCACCGCACTGGACTTCCGGATGCGGGCCACCTCTGACCTGCTGATCGCCGTGACCGGCGCACCCCTGCACCTGACTGTCGGCGGCCGGGAAACCCCCTGCTGGGAGCCGGTATCCGTCCGCGCCGGGGAAACCGTGGCCATCCGCCGCATCACCACCGGCCTCCGCGCCTACATCGCGGTCCACGGTTCCTTCCCCGTCCCCGTCCTGCTGGGCAGCTGCGCCCCGGACACCGTAATCGGCTTCGGCCTCCGGCTCGCCAACGGCACCGCCCTCCCCACGGCCGCCAGCCTCCCGCCCGTCAGCCAGCCGCACTTCGGCCTGCCGCTGTACCGGTTGGGGTTCGCCGCGCCACAGTTCAGGGACCACCTGGTCATTGACGTGACGGACGGCCCGGACGTGACCGAGTTCGGCGCCACCGCGGAACTGCTGTACCAGAGCACCTACACGGTCAGCCCCCGCAGCAACCACATCGGGCTGCGGCTGGGCGGGCTGCTCCCGGAACGCCAGACGACGGCGGAAGTCCTCTCACGCGGCGTCCCGGTGGGTGCCATCGAGGTTCCGTCGCGGGACGAACTGCTGCTGCTGCACCGAGGCCGCGGCGTGACCGCCGGCTACCCTGTGCTCGCCGTCGCCACCACCCGCGCCCTGGACCTCCTGGGCCAGGCCAGGCCAGGCCACACCATCACCTTCCGAAAAACCACCGTCGCCGAAGCCACCGCCACACACCGGGCAGCGTGCCTCGAGCTGGAGAGGCTGCGTGGAACCGTGCAGACCGTCTTCGGGCTGCTCGGCGTCGGAACCAACGCCGGCTGGCGTGAGCTGCCCGCCGCAGCCGGAATCTAAGCGCATGCCCCCCGTGCCAAACCCCGCAAAGGACCTGAACATGACTACATCAACGCGCGCGGCCTCGCCGCAGCACGACCGGCTGGATGCACGGCAGACCAGGAAGGTTGTCACCGCCGGCTGCGTCGGGATCTTCGTCGAACTGTACGACAACGGAATCTTCGCATTTATGGCCGGCACCCTGGCGCTGGTATTCCTGGCACCGGGGAACCCGGACAACGCCCTGCTGTTTGTTTTCGCCGGCTACGCCGTGTCCTTCTTCGTCCGCCCACTGGGCGCCGTGGTCTGCGGCTACCTGGGCGACATCATCGGCCGGCAACGGCTCCTGGTCTTTGTGATCATGCTTATCAGCGTGGCGACGGCGGGCATCGGCCTGCTCCCGGACTACGCGGCCATCGGCATCGCGGCGCCCATCCTGCTGGTGCTCCTGCGCCTCCTCCAGGGCTTCTCCGTGGGCGGCGAATCGGCCGGTGCCATGACTTTCCTGGCCGAGCATGCCCCCGAAGGCAAACGCGGCATCATCACCTCGTACGCCCAGATCGCCTCCTTCGCGGCGCTGCTCACCGGCACGCTGGTGGCCTACTCCATGTCCCCCTGGCTCACCCAGGCCGCGATCGACGGCGGCGGCTTCGGTTCGTTCGCCTGGCGCATCCCGTTCCTGGTGGCCATCCCCATGGGCATCATCGGCTGGTACATCCGCAAGTCCATCAGCGACACCCCGAACTTCGAGAAGCTCAAGGAAGAAGGCGGGCTGTCCAAGAACCCGCTGAAGGAAGCGTTCGCCTCGGCAGAACACCGGCGCGCCATGGTGCTTGCCCTCTTCATCCCGCTGATGAACGGTTCCGGCTACTACGTCCTCTTCTCCTACATGCCCACCTTCCTGAAGGGCAAGGCCCTGAACTTCAGCATCGGTGAAGCCCTCCTGGTGACGGCCTGCAGCCTGGTGGTCATCTGCATCGCCATCCCGTTCATGGGCGCCCTCTCTGACCGGATCGGCCGCAAGCGGGTCATCGCCGGCTCCGCAATCGCCATGGCCGTGATCGGCATCCCGGCCTACGCCCTCATCGCCACCGGTGAAATGGTCTGGGCCATCCTTGGCGCGTCCCTGATGGCCATCGTCTTCGCCGGCCACACCGCCGTCATCCACATCCTGATTGTGGAACTCTTCCCCACCCGGGTGCGGTACTCCGCCTACGGCCTGGGCTACAACGTCTCCTCCGCGCTGTTCGGCGGCACCGCGCCGCTGCTCATGACGTGGCTGATCAGCACCACCGGCAACATCTACATGCCCGCGTTCTACGCCGTCCTGACCGCCCTGGGCACGCTCATCGCCGTCAGCAGGGTCACGGACCGCGCGCACCAGCCGCTCCGCGACGCCTGACCCACCACTTACCCGGGACCACCGTCCCGCCCAACCACAGGAGACTTCAATGCCCTTTTCCGACTACAAGACTGCCCTCGTCACCGGAGCCTCCACCGGCATGGGTGCCGCGATCGCCGAACGCCTCACCAAGCGGGGCCTCACCGTCCACGCGGTGGCCCGCAACACCGAACGGCTGGCCGAGCTCGCCGACAGGACGGGGGCCATCCCGCACACCGTTGACCTGACCGACACGCAAGCCCTCGCGGCCGCCGTCGGGAACCTGGAAATCGACGTCCTGGTCAACTGCGCCGGCGTCTCCCGGCCCGGCAACATCCTGGACTCCAGCGCGGCGGACATCGACGAGCTTGTGGACGTGAACCTCCGCGGGCTGCTGCAGCTGACCCGGCTGGTGCTGCCGGGCATGGTGGCCCGGGACCTGGGCCACGTGGTGAACATCAGCTCGATCGCCGGGCTGTACAACTTCTACGGCCACACGGCATATCACGCCACCAAAGCCGCCGTGCACCAGATTTCCCGGCAGCTGCGGAACGACACGGTCGGCAAACGGATCAGGGTCACGGAAATCTGCCCCGGCCGCGTGGAAACCGAGATCTTCGGCCGCAACATGGGCGGCAGCCCCGAGGCCATGGCCGAGGCGTGGGATACGTACTACGAGGGCTACGAGTCCCTCACCACCGACGACATCGTCAACGCGCTGGACTACGCCGTCGAAACGCCCCGTCATGTGAACCTTGGCCTGATGGAAATCATGCCCACCTTCCAGGTCCCCGGCGGCCTCACCTTCGACCGGCGCGTCGCCTGACCCGTCCGCCCAGCAGTCACCCCGTCCCCCACAACGAACAGGTCCAACCGATGCAGCTTGTACAAACCGTCAGCTTTCCCACGCCCCAACTCCTGGCGGACCTTTCACCCCTCCCGGAGGGGCTGCGCGGCGTCGTCTGGGACATGACAGCGGCGCCCGGGGAGTCCGCGGGCGAAATTGACTGTGTGATCCTGCCGTACATCAACGCGTCAGCGGTGCTGGGTTCCCTGTCGCACATAAAAAACCTCAAGTACGTCCAGACCCAGTCGACCGGATTCGACGGCGTGCCGGAGGCGGCCGGGCCCGGCGCCGCAGTGGCCACCGCTTCGGGGGTGCACGCTGCTGCCACCGCGGAACTGGCGGTGGGCCTGATCCTGGCCAAGCTGCGCGGCATCGACGAGGCCGTGCGGGACCAGCAGGCGCAGAACTGGAACCCGCAGCGCCGCCAGTCCCTGGCCGACCGGCGGATCCTGCTGCTGGGGGTGGGCGGCATCGGTGCCGAACTGGCGCGCCGGCTTGCTCCTTTTGAAGTCACGCTCACCCGGGTGGGCAGCACGGCCCGGACCGACGCCGATGGCCAGGTCCACTCCTCGGCGGACCTGGTCCGCCTCGCGGCCCAACACGACATCCTGGTGTCCGTCCTTCCGCTGGACGCGAAGACGCACCACCTGGTGGGCGAGGAGGTCCTCGCCGCGCTTCCGGACGGTGCACTGGTGGTCAATGTGGGCCGGGGCGCCGTCATCAGCACGGACGCCCTGACCCGCGAGGTGGTCTCGGGACGCCTGAACTGCGCCCTCGACGTCGTCGACCCGGAACCGCTGCCGACCGGCCACCCCCTGTGGTCCACCCCGAACGCGCTCATCACCCCGCACGTGGGCGGAAACGCCTCGGCCTTCGAACCGCGGATCCTCAAACTCCTCAAGAACCAACTGGAAGCGTTGGCCGCAGGCCGGACCCCGGCCAACCTGGTCCAGCAGGGGGCGTTCTGATGAGCGGGCTCTTCGACCTCACGGGCCGGGTGGCCCTGGTGACCGGATCAAGCCGGGGCATCGGCTCCGCCCTGGCCCGCGCCCTCGCGGACGCAGGTGCCACGGTTGTGCTTAACGGTGTCAACACCGAACGGCTCAAGGCCGCCGAGACGGCGCTCGCCGCCGACTATCCGCCGGGCCGGATCGCCAGCTGCGCCTTCGACGTCACGGACGACGACGCTGCTGAACGCAGCATCGCCTGGATCGAGGAAAACGTCGGCCCGCTGGAGATCCTGGTGAACAACGCAGGCATCCAGCACCGGGTGCCCATGCTGGAGCTGGACGTCGCCGACTGGGAACGGGTCCTGGCAACGGACCTGACCAGCGCGTTCCTGGTGGGCCGGGCCGCCGCCCGCCGCATGATTCCCCGCGGACGCGGCAAGATCATCAACATCTGCTCGGTCCAGACAGACCTGGCCCGGCCCACAATCGCCCCTTACGTGGCGGCAAAAGGCGGGCTCCGCAACCTCACCCGCGCCATGACGGCCGAGTGGGCAGCGGACGGGCTGCAGATTAACGGCATCGCACCCGGCTACATCCACACCGAAATGACCCAGAACCTGGTGGACGACGCCGCATTCAACTCCTGGATCCTCGGCCGCACCCCCGCCCACCGGTGGGGAACCGTGCAGGACCTCGCCGGTCCGGTGGTCTGGCTGGCCTCCGACGGCTCGGCGTTCGTCAACGGCCAGACAATCTTCATCGACGGCGGAATGACGGTGGTGGTCTGATGGAAACCTTGAACCTGCCCGCTTCCGGGCCTGCCCTGGTGGCCCACGCCGCCGGGGACCTGCGCATCGACGACGTACCGTTGCGTGCTCCTGGCCCGGATGAGGCCGTGATCGAGGTGCTGTACGGCGGCATCTGCGGGTCCGACCTGCACTACTGGCTGCACGGCGCGGCCGGCGAATCCATTCTCAAGGCCCCGCTGGTCCTGGGACACGAAATCTCGGCCACCGTGGTCCGCGGCGCCGCCGATGGTTCCGGCCCCCAGGCCGGAACACCCGTTGCGGTCCATCCGGCCACGCCCGGACCAGGGGCCGCGAGGTATCCCCAGGACCGGCCCAACCTGTCCCCGGGATGCACTTACCTGGGCAGCGCGGCCCGGTACCCGCACACCGACGGCGCGTTCAGCCGCTACGTCACCCTTCCGGTCCGGATGCTCCGGCCCCTGCCGGACACCATCGACCTCCGCACGGCGGCCCTGATCGAACCCGCCAGCGTTGCATGGCACGCGGTCTCCCGGGCCGGCGACGTGCGCGGAAAAACCGCGCTGGTGATCGGCTCCGGTCCCATCGGTGCGCTCGCCGTGGCCGTCCTGAAACGGAAGGGTGCCGCCCGGATCGTGGCCGTGGACCTGCATCCCCGGCCGCTGGCCATCGCCACGGCAGTGGGCGCCGACGAGGTCATCGCGGCCACCGACACCGCTGCCATCGCCGCCGTCGAAGCCGATGTGGTGATCGAATCCTCCGGCAACCACCACGGCCTGGCGTCCGCGATCAACGGCGCAGTCCGCGGCGGCACCGTGGTGATGGTGGGCCTGCTGCCTACCGGCGCCCAGCCGGTTCCCATTTCACTGGCCATCACCCGTGAATTGCGGCTCCTGGGCTCCTTCCGCTTCAACAACGAAATCGACGACGTTATCGCCGCCCTGGCCGACGGTTCACTCCGGATCGACCCGGTGATCACCCATGAATTCCCGCTCTCCGAGGCGCTGCCGGCCTTCGAGATGGCCAGGGATTCCACCAGCTCGGGCAAGGTGCTGCTGCGGTTCGACGGGTCCGTCCCAGCATGAGCGGGGAAGCGGCGCCGCTGGTGGTGATGGGGGTTTGCGGTTGCGGGAAATCAACTGCCGGTGCCCTGCTCGCTGCCCGGCTGGGGCGGCCGTTCCTTGACGGGGACGATTTCCACCCGGCCGCCAACAAGGCCAAAATGGCGGCCGGCATTCCCCTGGCCGATGAGGACCGGACGCCCTGGCTTTCCCGGCTGGGGCAGCTGCTGGCCGGCGCCGATACCCGGCACGCACCGCCAGTGCTGGCGTGCTCGGCGCTCAAGCGCAGTTACCGGGACCTGCTGCGCAGCTACGCCCCCAATGCGGTGTTTGTGCATTTGGATGGCAGCGAGGCCACCATCACCGGGCGGCTGAGCGCACGGGCGCACGAGTTTATGCCCGGCTCACTGCTCGCCTCGCAGCTGGCTACGCTGGAGCGGCTCGGGCCGGATGAGGCACACGTCCTGGCGGACATCACGCTTCCGCCGGAACTCCTGGTCGATGCGGTGGCCAGGCTGCTGGCCGCGGGCTGAACGGACCAACCGGCACCTCAGCGGTCCGCCGCTCAGGGCAGCCGGCTGGGCCGTAAAACGTGCGCGACGCCGGCCTGGCCGGGGTCCAGCGGTACCGGGCTGACCAGCGTGGCGGGCCCGCGGTGCAGCGTGCCGTCCGAAAGGGCCCGGCACCGGATCCCGCCCCGGCCCCGCATGGCCACATGCGCTCCGTCCGCCAGCATCCGGTCCATCCACGCGCACGGATGCGCCGGCCGGCCGCCATGGAATTCCACCGCGGAGCCACCGGATTCCACGGCAAAGTCCCGGCCCAGCAGCGGCGCGAGCTCAGCGCCGCGGAGCACCACGTTCCGGCGCGCCAGCAGTGGATCGAATGGCCCCGCACCAAGTTCCGCGGCCATTGCCTCCAGCGCCTCCACCGCCAGCAGGGTCACCGCTGCATCCATATGGGCGGCCTTGCCAAAAAACCGGTCCCCGAGGATCCCCTTGCCCGCCACCACGTCCGCCTGCCCGGCATCGATGGTGGGAACATCGGCGGCACCGTCCCGAGCCCGGCCGAAATAGGCATGTGCGGGGGACACCAGGACATGCAGGATTTCGACGTCGTAGCGGTACATGTCAGCCATGCTCCCAAGCGTAGGGCAGGCAGCACCGGACGGCCTGCGGTGCAAAAGTATCTCCATGATGGAAAGATCTTCCCCATGAGCTCTCTTCAGCACGCGCCAACAACCCCCTCGACGCGCCGCCCGGTCCTGCACTGGGTGTCGCTGGCCTGCGCCGCCGCGCTGGTGCTGGTCCCGGTGGCGATGCTGACCGGGAATCCGGCGGTACTGGGCGGGCACCCGCTCCTGCCGGCGCTGCTGGTGGTTGCCGCCGTCGTGGGCCTTGCCTGGGGAGTGCTGGAATTACGACGGCGGCGCAAGGCCCGGCAGCGCGGGAAGCTCCGGTCCGTCGGGGCCTGGGCCGGTCGGATCGCCATCTTGGGGCTGGTGGCCGCTTTGGCGTGGCTTAACCCGTTCGCCTACCAGCCGGGCAGTGCCGCGGAGGCCGGGCCGATGTCCGACCTGACCGTCACCGAAACGCCGACGGCGATCACCATGGCACCTGACGGCGTCCCCGCCACCACGGGACTCGTCTTTTATCCGGGAGCCCGCGTGGATGCGGCAGCCTACCAGGAGATCCTGGCGCCGGCGGTGGACGCCGGGTTCCTGGTGGTGATCCTCAAGGAACCCCTGGGGCTGAGCCTCCTGGACGGCAACCAGGCCCGCGCCGCCATCGCCGACAACCCGGACATCACCACCTGGGCGGTGGGCGGACACTCACTGGGCGGCGTCAGCGCGTCCACCTTCGCCGGGGACAACGCCGACGTCAGCGGCCTGCTGCTTTACGCCTCCTACCCTTTGGCCACGCTGCGCGACAAGCCGGACCTGGCCGTGCTGTCCGTCTCGGGCACCGCCGACGGGCTCAGCACCCCGGACAAGATCGACGCATCCCGCGAACTGCTGCCTGCAGACTCGGAGTTTGTGGCGGTCCAGGGTGGTGTGCACGCCTTCTTCGGCAGCTACGGCCCGCAGCCGGGCGACGGCGAACCCGGCATCAGTGCCGACGCCGCCAGGGACCAAATCTCCGCCGCCACGGTCACGTTCCTGCAGCGCGTCACGCAGTAGTTAGGACACCGGGCTTCACCGGCCCGGCACCGCCACCTCAACGTTCCCCGGCTCGTTCCGCGCTGCCCTGGTGGCCAGGACGCGGGCAAACACCAGCACCAACAACCCGGCCGCGGGCACAAACAGGAGGCCAACCCGCAGGGACGACGCATCGGCGATGGCCCCCACCACAGGCGGCGAGGCCAGGAAGCCCACCCGCAGCAGCCAGCCCACAATCGTCAGCCCGGCGCCCGGCCTGAACCCGGGAAGTTCGTCGGCTGCGTGCATCGCGGCGGGAATGAGGGTGGCCACCCCAAAGCCGGCCAGGCCAAAACCGGCCACCGTCCCCAGGACGCTCGGGAACGCCAGCGCGGCACCGGTACCCACCAGCACCAGCACACCGCCGGCCCTGGCAACGGCCCGCTGGCCGAAGCGGTCCACCATCCGGTCACCGAGGAGCCGGCCCACAAACTGCATGCCCTGCAGGGAGATGAAGCCCAGGCCCGCCATAAACGCGGACGCGCCCAGGCTGCCGGCCAGGTAAATGGCCAGCCACGAACTGCCGGCATCCTCCACGATGGCACCGGACGCGGCAATCGCCACCAGTGCCAGCAGGATCCCGTACCGGGCCGCGACTCCTGGGATCCGGGGCGGCCCACCCGCCTTCGTTGGAACGGGATCCGTGGCCGGCGGCCTGCCGGCGTTATCAGTCCGTTCAGCGCCATCCGGCTCCGGCCCTGCCAGGAGCCAGCGGGCCGCGGCCAGCGCCGCCGCCCCGAACACCACTGCCGAGACCGCCAAATGGAGCAGGAGCGGGACCCCGGCTTCCGCCGCCGCCGCGCCCACCACGCCGCCCGTGACCGCACCCAGGGACCAGACAGCGTGGAACGAATTGATGATGGACCGGCCGTACAGCCGCTGCACCCGGAGCCCGTGCGAGTTCTGCGCCACGTCGGTCAGCGAATCCATGGCTCCGGCCAGGAAAAACGCCGCGGCGAGCACCGCCCAGCTGGACGCGGTGCCGGCCGCCAGGATCCCGACGGCGGTCAGCAGGGTTCCGGCGACGGCCACCCGGGAGGAGCGGAAACGGCGGATGAGGTGGCCGGCGCTGAGCCCAACAATCAGGGCACCCAGCGGAAACGCGGCAACGGCAGCGCCAAACGCGGCGTTCCCTAGGTCAAGGTCCGCCTTGATCTCCGGGTAGCGCGGCAGGAGGTTGGCGAACAGGGCCCCGTTGGTGAAAAACAGGATTCCGACGGCGGTCCGCGCCCGGCGCGCCGCCGCCGGTACGGCGGCGCTAGGCACCAACGTACGCGGCGAGGTGCTTGCCTGTCAGCGTGGACTTGGCTGCCACCAGCTCCGCCGGGGTCCCCTCGAAAACCACCCTGCCGCCGTCGTGCCCTGCCCCCGGACCAATGTCGATGATCCAGTCCGCGTGCGCCATGACCGCCTGGTGGTGCTCAATGACAATCACCGACTTGCCAGCCTTGACCAGCCGGTCCAGCAGGCCCAGCAGCTGCTGGACATCCGCCAGGTGCAGGCCCGTGGTGGGCTCGTCGAGGATGTAAACGTCGCCCTTTTCGGCCATCTGGGTTGCCAGCTTGAGCCGCTGGCGCTCGCCGCCGGACAGGGTGGTGAGGGGCTGGCCCAGCGTGATGTACCCCAGGCCAACGTCCGCGAGGCGCTCCAGGACCTTATGCGCGGCGGGCGTCTTGGCCTCGCCGTCGGCGAAGTACGTCAGCGCCTGGTCCACGGACATCGCCAGCACGTCCGCGATGTTGCTACCGCCCAGCGTGTACTCCAGGACGGCGGCCTGGAAGCGCCGGCCCTCGCAGTCCTCGCATGTGGACTCCACCGTGGCCATCACACCGAGCTCGGTGAAGATCACGCCGGCGCCATTGCAGGTGGGGCAGGCGCCCTCGGAATTGGAACTGAACAAGGCCGGCTTCACGCCGTTGGCCTTCGCGAAGGCCTTGCGGATGGGCTCCAGCAGCCCGGTGTACGTGGCGGGGTTGCTGCGGCGGGAGCCCTTGATGGCGCCCTGGTCGATGGTGATGATGCCTTCCCGGTTGGCCAGCGAACCGTGGATCAGCGAGCTTTTGCCGGACCCGGCCACACCGGTGACCACGCACAGCATCCCCAGGGGCACGTCCACGTCCACGTCGCGGAGGTTGTGCTTCGCGGCGCCGCGCACTTCCAGCGCGCCGGCGCGTTCGCGGAAGGAATCCTTCAGGGTGGTGCGGTCATCCAGGTGGCGGCCGGTGACGGTGTCGCTCTTCCGCAGCCCCGCCACGTCGCCTTCATAAACGATTTCGCCGCCGCCGGAGCCAGCCGCCGGGCCGAGATCCACCACATGATCCGCAATCGCGATGATTTCCGGCTTGTGCTCCACCACCAGGACGGTGTTTCCCTTGTCGCGGAGCTGCAGCAGAAGGTTGTTCATGCGTTCGATGTCGTGCGGGTGCAGGCCGATGGTGGGCTCATCAAACACGTACGTGACGTCGGTCAGGGACGAGCCGAGGTGCCGGATCATCTTGGTGCGCTGGGCCTCGCCGCCGGAGAGGGTGCCGGCCGGGCGGTCCAGCGAAAGGTAGCCCAGGCCGATTTCGGCGAAGGAATCCAGCAGGTGCTGCAGCCCGGCGAGCAGGGGTTTCACCGACGGCTCCTTGAGTTCCCGGATCCACTGGGCCAGGTCGCTGATCTGCATGCTGCACAGCTCGGCGATGTTCTTGCCGTTGATCCTGGCACTGAGGGCTTCCGGCGCCAGCCGGGTGCCGCCGCAGTCAGGGCAGGACGCGAACGTGACGGCCCGCTCCACAAAGCGCCGGATGTGCGGCTGCATGGCCTCCACGTCCTTGGACAGCATGGACTTCTGGATCCTGGGGATGATGCCCTCGAACGTGAGGTTGACGCCCTCCACCTTGATCTTGGTGGGTTCGGCGTAAAGCATCGTGTCCAGCTGTTTCGGGGTGAAGCTGGCCACCGGTTTGTCCATGGGCAGGCCCACACCTTCGAACAGCCTGCCGTACCAGCCGTCCATCGAGTAGCCGGGGACCGTGAGCGCACCCTCCGCCAGCGTTTTGGTGTCGTCGTACAGCGCGGTCCGGTCGATATCGCTGACGTTGCCCATGCCCTCGCAGCGGGGGCACATGCCGCCCAGGTACGTGACCTCGCGGACCACGTTCTTTTCGACGCGGCCGCCCTTCTCGGTGCTCATCACGCCGCTGGCCTTGCGGGTGGGCACGTTGAAGGAGAACGCGGTGGGCGGCCCAACATAGGGTTTCCCCAGCCTGCTGAACAGGATCCGCAGCATGGCGTTGGCGTCCGTGGCGGTGCCCACGGTGGAGCGCGGGTTGGCGCCCATCCGCTCCTGGTCCACGATGATCGCGGTGGTCAGGCCCTCCAGCCGGTCCACCTCGGGGCGGGCCAGGCTGGGCATGAACCCCTGCACAAAGGCGCTGTACGTCTCGTTGATCATCCGTTGCGATTCGGCGGCGATGGTGGCGAACACCAATGAGCTTTTGCCGGAACCGGACACGCCCGTGAACACGGTGAGCCGCCGTTTGGGCAGTTCGACGCTGACGTCCTTAAGGTTGTTCTCCCGGGCGCCCTGCACGGTGATCAGGTCGTGGCTGTCAGCGACATGCAGTCCGTCGTTGCGGCGGCCCTGGCCGGCGGCGGTTGTGGTGTCCGTGCTCATTGCGTCTCCATCTGTGGGCCGTCGATTTCCGGGGCAAAGCCGTTGCGGCTTTTGTTCCCGGCGCCGCTGGATCCAATACTGTCAGGTCAGGGGTGCTGGTTGATACGGACGGTGTTGCCGGCGGGGTCCCGGAAGGCGCAGTCACGGATGCCGTAGGGCTGGTCGATGGGTTCCTGGACGACGTCGGCACCGGTCGCCTCCACGGCGGCGAAGGCCGCATCCACGTCCGGTGCGGACAGGATGACGGTGGCATAGGTGCCCTTAGCCATCATCTCGGCGATGGTGCGGTGCTCGACTTCGGTGATGCCGGGGCCGGCCGCCGGTGGGTAAAGGACGATTGAGACGGCGGGCTGGCCCGCGGGGCCCACCGTTATCCAGCGCATTCCGCCGTAGCCGACGTCGTTGCGGATCTCGAAGCCCAGGCAGTCGCGGTAGAACGCCAGCGAGGCGTCAGGATCGGTGTGGGGGAGGAAACTTGAGCTGATGGTGATGTCCATGCCAGTCATGCTAACTGCGGCTCCGGGGCGGGCGCTTCTCGATTCCTGACCGGTCTGGTGACCTGTTTCGATACGCACGACGGAAGTCCCGCCGTCGTGCCTGCTGCCTCCGCTTTGTAGGCGCTGGGCGGCATCCCCACGAGTTCGCTGAACCGGGTGCTGAACGTGCCCAGGGAGGAGCAGCCGACGGCGAAGCACACCTCGGTGACGCTGAGGTCACCGCGCGTCAGCAGCGCCATGGCCCGCTCAATGCGCCGGGTCATGAGGTAGCTGTAGGGCGATTCGCCGTAGGCCAGTTTGAAGCGGCGGCTCAGATGGCCGGCCGAGACGTGGATTCCGCGGGCCAGCGACTCCACATCCAGCGGCTGGGCGTACTCCCTGTCGATCCTGTCCTTGACGCGGCGGAGCAGGGCAAGTTCACGCAGGTAGGGGCTGGGTGCTGTGCTCACCTTTCGATGGTGCTACGGGCGGCAGGGGTTGTCCAGAGCCGGGAGTCCAGCGGTTGGGCCCGGACAAATTGGCGGGCGCGGCGGTGCCGGGTCGGCCAGGGTGGGGCCAGGTTCTACCGGCCGGCGGGTGTTCGCCTCTTCAAAGCCGTCTTGAACCGCGTGGGTTGGAACCGTGGCATCAGCGGAATGCGCGGGTACGCTCCCGGCCGGGCCGGAGTGCGGCCGCACTGTTCGCGGGAAGCGGCACAGGAGCAGCCCGGATCGGGGCGACCGGCATTCTGCTCCACGCCAATCCCGTGGTAATGACACGATCGGTGCCGCTTCACCGGCGTCCCCGTCCTCAAAGACCTCCTGGAGGTGATCGTCTCCGCCCCGGACGAACTCCGCCAGGTCGCCCTCGACCGCGGCGACCTGGCCATCTACCAGCAGGAAACCCGGGCACTCGAAGCCACCCTCCTGGGTCTCACCGGGGGTGGGAAGCTCGGGGAAATCTTCTCCCGCCACACCACCGAATCCATGAAACGGGACCGCGCCGTCGTCTTCGACGTCTCCAACATCGATGAGACCGAAACGGACCTGCAGGCCGCGGTGCTGCTCGCGTGCTGGTCCTACGGCTCCGGTACCGTCAACGTCGCCAATGCCCTGGCTGACGCCGCCCTGGAACCGCGCAGGAACTACTTCGTCGTCCTGGATGAACTCTGGCGGGCACTGCGGGCCGGTAAAGGCATGGTGGACCGGGTGGACGCCCTCACCCGGCTCAACCGTTCGGTCGGTGTCGGGCAGATCATGATCTCCCACACCATGTCCGACCTGCTCGCGCTCCAGGCCGAAGAGGACCGGATGAAAGCCCGCGGCTTCGTTGAACGCTCCGGCATGGTCATCTGCGGCAGACTTCCCGCCTCGGAAATGCCGCTGCTGACCTCCGCCATACCCTTGTCCCGGCAGGAGCAGCAGAAGCTCATCTCCTGGCAGGACCCGCCCGCGTGGGACTCCCGCGGCGTCGACGTCGAGCCCCCTGGCCGGGGAAAGTTCCTTATCAAGTTCGGCGGCCGTCCCGGGATCCCCGTCCAGGTCGGACTGACCTCCCTGGAAAAGGGACCGGACGGTGTGAACGACACCGACGGCAAATGGCACCAGCCACCCGAACCTGTTCTTGATCCGGTTCCGTCGGCAGTACCCACCCAAGGAGGCATCTCATGAGCGCACCGAACCGGAAAGGCATGGGCCTTGGGGACGCGATCCTCGTCTGGCTGGCCGTCGGTGCGATCGTCGTCTTCGGCGGCGGGACTTACGCTTCCCTGCACCTGGGGTGCTGGCTGGCCGGTGCGGAGGCTCCGCCGGCGCACCCGGTGGACTTGGTCGCGGGACTGATCAAGGGCAAAGTGGCCTGGCCTGTCCAGGCCACCGTTGTCGCAGCCGTCATGGCCGGGCTGATCCTCGCCCTGGCTGTCGTGGTGCTGCTGGCCTGGCGGAAGGGCGCGTCCCGGCGCGCCCGGGTCGATAAAGCCGCCCGCTACCTGGGTAAGGGTAAAGCGCTTGCCGCGTTCTCGGAAAAGGGCGCCCAGGCGACCGCTGACCGCCTCGGTGTTACCGGCACGCCGGGCATTGTCGTGGGCCGGGTCGTGGCCACCGGGCAGAAGTTCATCCAGTCCTGGGAAGACCTGTCCCTGGACATCTGGGGACCCAGGACCGGTAAGTCCACCTCGAGGGTGATGCCGGCAACCCTGGACGCACCAGGTGCGGTGGTCTCGACCTCGAACAAGCGCGACGTCGTGGACGGCACCCGCGGCGTCCGGGAAACCATCGCCCCGGTGTGGGTGTTCGACCCGCAGAAAATCGCCCAGGAAGAACCCCACTGGTGGTGGAACCCGCTCTCCTACGTCACCGACGAAGAGAAAGCCTACAAACTCACCCAGCACTTCTCCACCGGATCCCGGACCCCCGGCTCCAAACCGGACGCGTACTTCGACCCGAAAGCCGAAGACATCCTCTCCTCCTACTTCCTCGCCGCCGCGCTCGGAGAGCTGCCCATCACCCAGGTCTATCTGTGGGTGACGGAACAGGTCAGCCAGGAACCCATCGAGATCCTCCGGGAGCATGACTATGAGCTGCAGTACAAGGGCCTGGAGTCAACGCTGAAGCTGGCTGATAAGCAGCGGGACGGTATCTTCGGCACGGCCGAGAAAATGATCCAGTGCCTTAAGTCCCGCAACACGTTGCGCTGGGTCGCACCCACGGGAGGGGCGACGGTGGGCACCGATGCCCGCCGTCAGTTCAACCCGCACGAGTTCGCCGCCTCCCAGGAAACGATCTACATCCTCTCCAAGGAAGGCGCCGGCTCCGCAGCACCACTGACCACCGCCCTGACCGTCGCCATCGCCGAAGCGATGGAAGAACGGGCCGAACGCAGCGGCGGCCGGCTTCCCAAGCCCGCCCTGTTCGCCCTGGACGAGTTGGCGAACGTGGTTCGCTGGGCTGGCCTGCCGGACCAGTTCAGCCACTACGGCTCTAAGGGCCTGATCGTGATGGGTATCCTGCAGTCCTGGTCCCAAGGCGTCGAACTGTGGGGTGAAGCGAACATGCGGAAAATCTGGTCCGCCGCGAACGTGAAGGTCTACGGCGGGGGAGTGGCCGAAGAAGGCTTCCTCCGCGCCCTCTCGGACCTTGTCGGGGACTACAGCTACACCAACGTCTCCGTCTCCTCCGGCAAGTCCGGGTCCTCCCGCTCCCGCCAGGAAGGCAAGGAACGGATTTTCGACGTCTCCAACCTCGCCGAACTCGACCGCGGCCGCGCCGTCGTCCTCGCCTCCGGCGCCCCCGCCACCCTCGTCCGCACCATGCCCTGGTACACCGGAAACCACAAAGACGCCGTGCAGGCATCCATCACGAAATACAGCCCCCGACCCGAAGAACCAGCCGTCGCTGTCCACAGTGAGCCGGCACCCAATCCCTGGGTTACGAAGTAGGGAAGCGACGTTATGACCACTGACATTGGCCTCTTCGGTGAAGCCACCGCTGCAGCTCCTGCGCTTCCTGCCCCGGTGGAAAAGCAGGGTGAAGATAAACCGCCTGAACTGGTCTACGGCTCAGCCGAAAAATTCCTCCACGAACAGCTGCTCCCCACCTACGTCCGCGACGTCGACGGCCGCTCCTTCAAATGGTGCACCGAATGGTACTTCCACCCCGAAGCCGTCTCCCGCGTGGAAGCGCTGTGGCGGGCCTGGGAACACCTCAGACTCGACGGCGCAACCGGCATCAGCGTCTGGTTCAAAGACCACGCAGACCACCATATGAACGTCCTCCTTGACCCACGCGGACCGTTCTTTAGATGCGACATGCACAAGCACCGCGATCCGGAACACCTTGAGCCCAGGAAAGCGCCGCATGGGTGGTTCCCGGACGTCCGTCGGTTACCTGGTTGAGGATCACACAGGGTTTCTCTGGTGTCGGGTATCGCGTCAGGCAGAGCTGATTCCGGGCTGCTTCGGGTTAGTCGTCGCTACCGCATCCTGCGCTGGCAGAGGGTGCGCCGGTTGATGGGGGAGCCGGACTTCGTAGTGGTCGTCGCGGTCGATAATCTGGCGTAAATGTGGTCCATCGAATCTGAGCCACATCATCAATCCGTCCGCTGTCGCTGTTTCCACCGTGGCGGTCCGAAGGAACGTGTTGTCGGCCCAGATCTCGATCAGGGAACCAATCAGCGTGCGCCAGTTGCCAATATCTGGTCTTCTCGCCGGTGAGTGGTGCGGGAGCTGGTTGGTCGGCAGGGCCTTAGTCATGGCAGGTTCGGGTGAGTCCGAATGGGACGTTTTCGCTCAAGCGAATGGTGTAGTGGTGAGGGCCGTGGCGGGTGATGAGGATTCCCTGGCTTCTGGAGGCGGCAGCGGCGGTTTGCAGGAGCTTTTCACCGCGGCTGAGTTGATGGTTAAGGTCTTCGCGGTTGTCGGCGCGAACGGTGATGACCTCCAAGGTGTTCATGGCAGTTCTCCAGGTTTTCTCTAGCGATTGTTTGCTGACAGGAACGGGTTGGGATGACATCGATGCCCGTTTCCAGCGTCAGTGGTCCTACCTGACTCGTGGAGGAATGACGCTGTCCCGGTTGGTTGGGACAAGGTGGTTGTGGCCGGGCGAGAGGGAAAGGATCGCCCGGCCACAGGTCTTGGGTGCTCAGTTGATGGGGGCCTTGAGCCACACCCGCATTGTGACGGGGCCGTTGTTGCCCCAGTGGTGGTAGGGGACCAGTGAGGTGGCGACCGGTTCCACGGTGCGTTGGGAGGGCTGACCTGCCGGGTGGAACGGCCAGGGGGCGGGGTTTGATTTTTCCAGCCAGCCTTGGATGTTGATGCGTTCACCGTCGAGGTCCAAGGCTGTGTGAGGGTCAATGATGAAGTCGTCCACGTGCCGTCCCAGTGGCAGGTCAGCTGATTCAAGGCAGTACACCCGCGGGCCGCACTCGATGGCCACGGACCCTTTAATGGCGTCGATTCTGTCATCGCCGGCAGACATGCGGGGGGTCATCGGGAGCCGGAGATGGATAAGGTCACCGGAGGCGAACGTGCGGGTGATTTTGTTGTATCCGGGTGCCGCGGGCTGTTGTTTGCCATTGATGTCGATCGTGGCGTTTTCAGCCCATCCGGGGACCCGGATGGACAGGGTCCAGGGTCCGGTTGGTGTTTCGTCGACGGTCACGGCGATATTTCCGTCGTGGGGGTATTGGGTGTTGACGCTTAGCCGAATACGGCGTTCTCCGGGCAGGTCCGTGGCGATGTCGGTGTTTGCAAATTGGTGGATCTGGATCCCTTCTTCGTCGCTGGTGGCCAGGTAGGTTCCCAGTGATGCCAGGGTCCGGGCAATATTGTTGGGGCAGCATGCCACATCGAACCAAGCAGCCCGTTGGCTGGAGTCTGCCCGCTTGCTTTGTTCCTCGGGGCCGGTTGTCGTGCCCGGATTCCGTCGGTGGAGGGTATTGGAATAGAAGAACGTTTTGCCGTCTTCCGCGGTCGCAGTGGCCACGATGTTGAACAGGGTGCGTTCGATCAGGTCTGCGTATCGGGCGTTGCCGGTGGCTAAGAGCAAACGCCAGCTGAGCATGACCGAGGCGACGCCTGCGCAGCTTTCGCAGTAGGCCCTGTCGCTTGGCAGAACGTAGTCATCACCGAAGGCCTCGTCCTGGTGGTGGGAGCCCATTCCGCCGGTGATGTACGTCCGTTTAGCGACGGTATTTTCCCATTGCGTCTCGATGATTGACAACAGTTCCTGGTCGGCTGTGTCAACGGCAAGATCGACGACAGCCGCGGCCAGATAAAGTGCGCGTACGGCGTGCCCGCGCAGAACTGTTGATTCCCGAACCGGCATGTCGTCCTGGTAGTAGGACCGACCCCATTCGATATCGTCGAGCACGCCGTGCCCGCGCCTGTCGATGAAAAGCCGGGCCTGATCGCGATAACGTTCCTCTCCGGTGGCCCGCGAGAATTCCATGAGCCCGAGTTCAATTTCGGGATGCCCGCACACTGACTGGATTCCCTCCGGACCAAAAGTGTGACAGATGTGGTCAGCTACACGCCGCGCGATGCCGACCAGCTCGTCCTCCCCGTGGGTCCTGAGCCGGGCGACAGCTGCCTGGAGAAGGTGGCCGTAGTTGTAGAGCTCATGGCCCCATTCAAGGTCCGAGTAGCGGGAGCTCTGGCCTGGCCGGCCGAAATTGGTATTGAGGTAGCCGTCTTCCTCCTGTGCAGCGGCGAGCCGGCCAGTGATGGCTGTGATGGTGCGTTCAAGGTTGTTGCTGGGATGGGTTGCGCTTTCCCAGCAGTAAGCTTCGAGAAGTTTGTAGATTTCGGAGTCAGCGAATTCCCGGCCTTGACGTCCCGCGGGCAGGGTGCCGGCGGCGGCGCGGTCAAAGTTGGGCAACCATCCGGAACGCTCGAGCCACCCTAGGCAGTGATCAAGGGTATTGGTGGCGTTTATTCGCGAGCGTTCCCCCCAGAAGCCGGTGGACCGGAGGCGTGTTTCGCTGAGTCCCAGCGGGTACAGCAAGGTCGTTGCAGGGCAGACGGGACGGGGGTCGTATCTGGTGAGGGTGGTATCTAGCACGGTGTTGTCCAATGGTGGTTCCTGGCGCGGTTTGGGGTTGGTGTTGGTTTCCAAAGTCATCCCTTCAGTGCTCCTGACATGAAGCCTGTGATGTAGTAGCGCTGGAGGAAAAGGAACAGGGCTATGCAGGGCAGGGCAAGGACGACGACGCCTGCTTCGGTTACGCCGTAGTCAACGACTCCCATGGCCTGTTGGCGCAGATTGGCTACTGCGAGGGGCAGGGGTGCCAGATCTGAATTGTTGATGAGGATCAAGGGGGCGATGAAGTCATTCCAGGCTGCGAGGAACGTGAAGAGACCAACGGTGACCAGGCCGGGGACCACGCTGGGAAGCAGGATCCGCAACAGTGCCGTGAAGGAGTTGCAACCATCCACCTGTGCTGATTCCTCCAGCTCCGCAGGGATTGCCTCGAACGAGACACGCATCATAAAGATTGCGAAGGGCAGCTGGTACATGGTCAGGACAAGTGACAGGCCCACGAGTGAATCGGTTAGCCCAATGTTCCCGAGCAGGACGTAGAGCGGTACCAGCAGGCTGGCGTAGGGGACCATGAGGATTGCCAGGATCACCAGGAACAGGATGTTCTTTCCTGGAAAGCTGAAGCGGGCAAAGGAGTATCCGGCCAGCAGCGCCAGGGACAGGGTAAGGATGACGGTGAGGCCGGAGACTATGACGCTGTTCAGGATTAGTTGGCCAAGGCCTGGACCGTACTCCAGGAGGCGTTGGAAGTTTCCGAATCCGAATCCTTCCGGCTGGGCAGTTCCGGGTTGACCGGATACGGAGGCCATGCCTGCCCAGATCAGCGGGGAGAGGAAGATGATCGCCAGGCCGCCGGTGAGGACGTAGTAGGGCGTTCTCGAGAGGCTGCGGAGCCCGTTCATTGGTCTTACTCCTTCTCGCGCAGGGCGCGGAACTGAATGAAGTTGATGATCACCAGGGCTGCCAGGACAACGACGGACAGCGCCGCAGCGGAACCCAGATCAAAGCGCTGGAATGCCTCGCGGTAAATCAGCTGAACGACGGTGATTGTCGAGTTGTCCGGACCGCCTTTGGTCAGGATGAAGAACTGATCGAAGGCCAGGAGTGAGCCGGTGATGCACAGGATCAGGCACATCGCAATGGAAGGTTTGAGCAGGGGTACGGTGATGGTCCTGAAGATGGTCCAACGTCCGGCGCCGTCGATCCGGGCAGCTTCGTAGATGTCACCGGATATTCCCTGCAGGCCGACCATCAGGATGACCATGTAGAAGCCTGTGAAGCGCCAGATGATCAGGAATACGGTTGACCAGAGGGCAGCCTCGGGGGTTCCGAGGAAGGAGAGGGGCTCATCAATCAGTCCCAGGGACTGCAGGATGGGATTGATGGGACCGATGTTTGGGCTGTAGAGGCCCCAGAAGAGGAGTGCAGCTGATGCCAGGCCCAGTGCGCTTGGTACCAGCACGGAGGTTCGCAGGAATTTGTTCCAGCGGGTTACTTCCTGCACTATCAGGGCGATTCCCAGGGCAAGCGCCAGCATGATTACGGTGACGATCGCGGTGTACTGGAGGGTGAAAAGGATGCTCGGCCACAGCAGCGGGTTGTCCGCCAGGCCGGTGTAGTTCTCGGGAGCGTTGATGCCGCGGTTGCCGCCGAGCAGGCTCCAATCACTGAGGGACATCTGCCCCACGGTAAAGAGCGGTACGAGGAAGAGCAGGATGACGAAGATTGCGGTCGGTGCGGCATAACCCCAGCCGACGAGTGCCCGTTTGGTGGATTTGGATAAGCGGCGGCGTGGGGTTGCAGGGGCGCGGTCAGGGCCCGGAGCTGTCACCTTTGGTTCAATCTGGTTATGGATGGACATCGTTGTTCTCCTCGGACTGCCGGCCGGCTCTGGGCTCTAGGGCAGCGGTGGGCTTTTGGTGACGCGTGCGGGCAGCCGGTCAGGCTGCCCGCACGCGGGTATCAGGAGGGAATCAGTCGCCGAGTACGGCGTTGACTGCCTCGTTGTCTTTGTCAACAGAATTTCCGTCGCCGAACACGGCACCCCGGAACAGGCTGAGCCAAGGACCATTGGGGTCATTGAAAGCAGCGCCGAACTTCAGCGAGTAGGGGGTTTCGCCCTTGGCCGCGACCTTGTTGATGGCCACAACGCGCGGATCGGCGTCTGAGTACTTGTTCGAGGCCAGGTCTGTCCGGGCCACTACGTCGTTGTTTTTGGCCAGTACCTCGACCTGGGCTTCATCGCCAAGTGTCCATTTCAGGAATTCCCAGGCAGCATCCGCGTTCTTGCTGTTTGCGGAAATTCCAATGGCGTCGCCGCCCACGAACGTTGATTCCCCGCCCTTAATGCCCGGGATGGCCGCGACTCCTGTTGAAGCGGGCATGGACCCCAGGGTGGTGGAGGGCATCGGCATGACCCCGACCTTCCCGTCGGCAAACGGCTTGGTCCAGGTCGCGCCGGTTTCGTCCGCAGTTCCGGCGCCTGCGATGCCGTCGGCAGCCAGGCCACGGTAGGTCTTGTAGAGCTCTTTGGCTTCGCTGGATGCGAGGTTGGCGGATGTCCCGTCCTCGTTCAGTACGCTTTGGCCCGCGCCCCAGATCCAGGGGAAACCGGTGAAGACCATGCAACCACCGCAGTTACCGCCGAAGTATGTGCCGCTGACCCCGCCGCCGAGCTTGTTGACAGCCCGTGCCTGCTCATCAAATTCAGCCAGCGTGGTGGGGCCCTTGTCCGGGTTCAGACCGGCTTTGGCGTAGAGGTCTTTGTTATAGAAGAGCACGGACAAGTCCATAGTGTGGGGAACGACGTACTTTTTGCCCTCAAGCGTTCCGGTCTTGATGTGTGACTGGGCCAGGTCCCCGGCAAAGTCCAGACCGTCAATCCGGTCGGTAATGTCCGTGTACAGGCCCTGGGAGGTGTAGTTGGGGACGAAAACCACGTCGGAGGCGAAGAGGTCAGGCAGGCTCTTGGATCCTGCAGCCGCACCGATCTTCGCCTGGTAGTCATCCGTGGGAATAATGGTGAGCTTAATCTTCGTCGGGTGGTCTTTGTTGTAGGCGTCCACGAAGGCCTGGCTCTGGACTTTCGTGGCTGCACGGGTCCACATGGTCAGTTCTGCGGGGCTGCTGGACTGGCTTGCCGGAGTTCCGGCCGCGCACGCCCCCAACGTCAGGGCCGCAATGACCGCACCGGCAGCGCCGGTTACGGCCCGCCGGCTGACAGTGGGCTTCCCTCCACGGATGAAATCGAACATAGTCATCTCTTTACTCTTCCTTGAGCGGTTCACCGAACCCCTGCGGGTCGGGATCTGCTGCTTGTACGACCCGCGATCGAGGTCGGTGATGCAAACGGAATGAACGGGATGGTTTCGGAAAACATGCGTCAAAAAGCACAAAACAGAAAACTTCCGAAAACCTTTTTATAGAGTAGGGCCCGTGTAAAGTCAGGTCAAGGGTCTATCACTTGAGCTTTACGGAAAACTGGTGGGAAACGAATGACGAACGTGCTTGATAATCAGGACGCTACCGATCTCGTTCGCCCTCCAACGCTTCGGGATGTGGCGGCACTGGCAGGGGTATCCATTGCTACGGTTTCCAAAGCCCTCAACGGGCGGGAGCACGTACGGTCCGAAACCCGGCAGAAGGTGCAGCGGGCGGCGGAAAAACTCAACTTTTTCCCCAACGTCCTTGCCCAGAATCTCCTCTCGGGGCGGTCAGGTACTGTCGGGTTGCTGACCAGCGACATGGTTGGCCGGTTCTCCATTCCAGTTATGGTGGGAGCCGAAGATGCGTTCGGTTCTGACAGCATGTCTGTTTTCCTGTGTGATGCACGGGGGGATGCGATCCGGGAACAGCACCACCTCCGCGCTCTCCTGGGCCGCAGGGTGGACGGGCTGATCGTCGTAGGGGACACCACCAATCCCAGAAAATCCTTGGGCCAGGCATTGGGCGTTCCTGTGGTGTACGCCTACTCACCGTCAGAAGACAACAATGACATGTCCGTCATCAGCGACAACGTTGCCGCAGGCCGCCAGGCGGTTGAACATATCCTCAACTGCGGCCGCACGCGGATCGCCTACGTTTCCGGCGACATTGAGTACATGGCGGCCCGGGAGCGGGTCGCCGGGGCAACGGAAGCACTGGCCGAACGCGGGCTTACCCTCGTTGACGGGGCACCGCTGTACGGAGCCTGGAATGAAACCTGGGGCCGGGGTGCCGCCCGGCTGCTCCTTGAACGGCACCCGGACCTGGACGCCATCGTTTGCGCAAGCGATGAAATCGCCCGCGGCGTCCTGGACGTACTGCGTGAAGCGGGCCGGATAGTGCCCGATGATATCGCCGTCATCGGCCACGATAACTGGGAACAGTTCGCGAGCCAGGCACGGCCGCCCCTGACAACCATCGACATGAATCTTGAACTCGTAGGCCGCCGCGCAGCGCAACTGCTGTTTGCCGCCATTGACGGCAAGCCCGAGCCCGGCGTTCACGTCATCGCCACCCGCCTCGTCAACCGGCAGACGACGACGCCCACCCACTGAAGCCCGCCCGGAGGCGCCGGCGCCCCCTCCGCCAGCAGCACTCAACAGCCAGGAAAGAGCGTTTCGCATCTTTTCCTACCCCACAGCATCGCCCGATACCTTATCCAGGAGCCACCAACAGCCGCATGCGGTAGTTCTAGTACGCTCCCTTCATTACTTCCGAAAACTTCCGAAAACCTTTACTTAATTCTTTGGGCCACATAAAGTCCGGGGGGTATGAGGCTGCGCGCCCGGTCTGCGGGGCGTGGCGTGGTTCGCGACAAGGAAGTACGCGCTGGAATATGAAAACAACGAGTTTAAGTCTAGGGATTGCCTCTGTCCTCGTCCTCGGAATCGCCGCCCCGGCTATTGCCCTGGGCGGCAGTCCATCGGTCATTGCCTCGGTGGCTGAACCCGGGTTCTGTGAACGGCCGATGTCTGACAGCCCTGCGCAGCGGGCAACGGTTTCCGCCTCTTACACGGCGGCGTGGAACAACCTTGCCGCAGTCAAAGATGGCGTGGTCCTGCATCGCGGTGGTTCCCAGAACCAGATCTGGGGCACCTATTCAGGTGCGAACAGGCCGGCGCAGCAGTGGCTGCAGTACGACTGGTCCGGTCAGGGCACACTCACCGGAGCGACAGTTTCGTTCTGGTCCGAAACTGATGCAGATGTCGGCGGCGACGGGGTACTGGCACCAAAGTCGTGGAAGCTGCAGTCCTGGGATGGTGCGGCTTGGCGGGACATTGCGCTTAAAGACGGTGCCGCCTACCCGAGGGTAAAAAATGCCCCCAATACTGTCACGTTTGCAGGACCTGTCCTGACTGCCAAACTTCGTGCGGTTTTTGATGCCGCCTCCAACGGCACCAGCAACGCTGCGGTTGCAGTCAGCGAGTTTGCCGTGACCGGCGACGTGCCACAGGCCCCCGGCCGCGGGCAGGAGGTCCTTAGCAGCGACAGTTTCAATGTCGCCGTCGACCGGGGGACCGGGGGACTCTTCCAGCTCAGCAACGCCAAAGACACTCCCTCGTGCACGAACTACGTCATGAACCCGTCCCTGCACCCTCCGTTCGATGTCAATGATTCCCGCTGGACCGGCGATGTGGTGATGAAGGTCGATAACGTCAACCGGACGACAGGCCTGTCCGATGACATCCGGTCGGTCACCCGGGAAGGAAACGCCGTTAAGGTTGATTACAAAGGCACCGCAGCAAATCCCAACGGTATCCGCGGCTTTGGGCTCACCGAGAAATACGCACTGAGCGGCACCGCAGGCCAGGTCATGGATTGGTCCATCACCCTGGACAACACCTCCACCAAATCTATGGAGGTCCAGGACCTCGGTATTCCCCTGCTGATGAATTCATGGTGGGACGGGGGAAACCAGACAGGGATCTACGAGCAGAACGTCGCACGGCACTCCTACGTTGCCGGTGACGGCTCCTACATGTACTGGCAGCGGCCCAACGGTGAAGGCCCCTACCTGGTGATGGTCCCGGATGCGAACACTTCACTCGAGTTCAAAGACAAGGCCCGCCCCGGCGAGGGTCCCTTCGCCGAAAAGGACCCGTCATGGGAAGGACTTGTCGAGTACTACATCCACTCAAAGTCAAAAGCCCCGGAACGGGTGGCGGCCGGCAAAGCAGGCCAGTTTCTGCCTGCAACATCAGCAACCATCGCCGCCGGCCAGAGCAGGACCTACGGCTTCAGCTTCCAGTGGGCCAACTCCTACGAGGATATACGCAATGTGCTCTACAACGCCGGCGTTGTGGACGCTGTTTCACTGCCTGGAATGACCATCCCGCAGGGAACAACGGCCAAACTTGCCGTGCGGGCCAAGGCCGGCATCAACTCCGTGACGCCCGGCGGGGGAGTCACTGCCGCCGGAAACAACGCCACCGTCACACCCGCCGGAGAACGGAACGGCTACAAAATCTATGACGTGAAGTTCAACTCCCTGGGAGAAAACTTCATCACCGTCAACTACGGCAACAACAAGAAATCCGTGATGCAGTACTACTCCATCGAACCCGTGGAGAAACTGATCGAAGCCAACGCGAACTTCATCTCCACCAAACAACAGTCCAAGGACAAAACCCGCGGCTACGATGGCGCTTACCTTCAGTGGGACATGCGCACCAAACAGATGGTCACCCGCCAAAACTTCGGCTCAGTGGCATTATCCGGAATCAGCGAGTTCGACCTGCGGTGGATGACCGGCGGCTCCGATGACGTCGGACTTTCCCCCGCCACCTTCCTGGCGGAAAAGAACGCCCTGACCCCCAACGGGGCGCAGATCAAATCCCTCGATTACTACATCGACAACTTCCTCCTTGGCTACCTCCAAAACCAGGTCAAAGACGGAAAGCGGACCTGGAATCTTTACCACTGGTACGACGGCGGCGACGGAGACAGGCCTGCCACGGGACGCGAAGACGGCAGCGGCGACGTCGGCGACGGGCTGGCCACCTGGCGGGTGATGAACTCACCTCACGTCTGGAACACCTACTTCGCCATGTACAAAATCGCCAAAAAACACCCGGAACTGACCGCACGCAGCGCTGCCGACTACCTCGACTACACCTACAACACCATGCGGGCCTACTTCGAACACGACGACAGCCGTAAGTTCCTGCCCGACGCATCCCGCGACATGGCATCCATGGGCGAACTGTCACTGCCGACGGTGCGCGATGCACTTAAAGCAGAAGGCAAGACCGCGGAAGCGGATTCCCTCCAACAGCACTTCCGCCACAAGTACGACATCTTCGCCGCAAAAAAATATCCATTCGCATCAGAAATGAGCATCGACACCACCGCCTTCGAAGCCAACTACACCTTGGCCAAAATGTTTGGTGATACCCAGCTCGCCCGAAAAGTCACCGCCGCGTCCCTGTCATCACGCGGAACCCAGCCCCTGTGGTACTACTACGGGGGAGACAACCGGCACATGGGCGAATCCTGGTGGAACCTGGGATACGAAACCCAACTCGGCGCCTGGCAGCAGCAGGACTACCTCAAGTCCTACGACGCCGCAACAACCGGCTTCAACGCCGACGAGACCATGCGTTCGACCTACGGCGCCTACCTCGCAGGCTGGGCAAACATCAACTCCGGCCAGATCAGCTCCGACCCCGCCAACTACGGTGCCGCTTCCTGGCAGTACCAAAGCGAAAAGGGCTCCACCGAATACAGCTACATCCCCAACCTCAACGGCTGGTGGGGCTGGTCCGGCGAATCGGCGCTCGGCTTCTGGGGCGGCCTGAAAACCGCTGCCGTGAACATCGTCGATGACAAAGTCTTCGGGACGTACGCCTACGGCGGCGACATCACCGTCGTGAACGGAACAACCCGGATCACTCCCCAGGACGGGGTGCGCCAGCGGCTGACCATGTTCAACAAAAACAAGTTCGCGATGGACATTGAGGGTGCAAAGTACCGCGCCGCCACGATCAGCTCTGACCTTCGGACAGTGGAGGTGACGCTGGAGAACACGACCGCCAACAGCTACTCACCCTCGATCTCCTTGACCAGGCTCCCGGCCGGGAACTACCAGGTCCTGGTGGATGGGCAGCGCACCCAAACCCTCACCACCGACGGGACCACAGCCGCCCTGTCCCTGACCGGGCTCAACGGAACCACCAACACCATCAAAATCCAGCCGGTCTGATCGTTGTGATCACCTAGGTGCGACCCGCACCACACACCAGGGGAGGTGCCCGCTCCTAAAAGAGCTGGCACCTCCCTCGCACCCCTGCAAGATCCTCGCGGTATACGCGGCCACAGGGGTTGGCCTGCCCCAGCACCCATCCACGGGCAAGAGCCGAATGCATCAACACCAGCCCAGAAACGACAAAGAACGGGAGCGTCCCCATGACGCAAAAAAGTAGATTATCGCGGGCCATCACGGCCTGCGTTACCTCAACGGTTACTGCAGCCCTCGCCGGCTCGGTACTGATGGCAACACCAGCGAATGCCGCTGACGCTTGGGACCCATATGGTGAAGGGTTACAAAACACAAACGCCTCGCTGGGGTATCCCGCGTTTGTTAACGGCGACAAAGCCATTCCCGCAACGACTGCCGCCTATGACCCCACCACACCGTATTTGGGGCGGATTTTCGCCGCCGATGCCGCCGCCGGGGCAGGCAAGACACCCGGCAATGACTATTGGCTCGATAAAATGCTTGCCCGTGACGGCGTTCAACCCGACGAACCCGGCGGGCTGGACTTCGTCTCAGACCAGCCCAGTGACGTGAATTTCGACAACAACGGCGTCTTCTTCTCGCGGGGACGTGCCCTCTACATGCAGGACTCGGAAGCCGGGCTCGGTTTCCGGGGCAGGGTGGCCTACATTGAAGACCTCGGCAGCTCCGCTTATTCGCTCAACGCCACCATCAACGGGGTAAGTCTCACTTTGCAGGAGACCGAATCCAAACGACACAACACTCCCAGCTATTGGTACACCGAATATACCGGCGGCGGAATGCTGGTGAAGCAAACCAAGTTCATGACGCGGCAAAACGTGGCTGTGGAACGCCTGCAGATCACCACAACTGACGGATCCACCAAGACGGTCAGCTTCTCCCTCACCTCATCTCTGGCCCCAACGCTGGCAGGCACAGAACTAACCGGTTCCGTCGCTACCGCCCATAACGTCACCAAGGTCGCCACCAGGCTCTCAGGCGACCAGTTCACCGCCAGCGGCACAGCGCTTGCCCGCACCGTGGATGTTTCCCCCAGCGCCACGGACATCAAAGTCCAGATGGGATTCACCACCACCGAGATCCCGGAAAGCACTACCGAATTCGAAGCCGTCACCTCAGCTTCGCCCCAGGCAGCCTACGAAAACCAGACTTCGTCGTATAACTCCTGGTGGGTCCAGAACATCCCCTACCTGGAAACGCCGTCCGGGGAAATAGACAAAACCCTGTTCTACCGCTGGTGGCTTTTGCGGACGAACTTCCTGGACGCCCAGGTACCGGGCAACGACTTTCAGTTCCCCACTTCGTTGGAAGGGGTCTACGGCAGTGCGTACAACAACGCGATCGTTCTCACGGCCGGCATGTTCATTGAAGACATGAAGTATTTCCGTGACCCATCAAGCGCCTACGGAACATGGCTCTCCGCCGGCGAGGTGGCACGGAACAGCAAATACACCGACAACCCCGGTAACCCGAACAACTGGAACAGCAGTTATGCCAACTACATTTCCGAGGCGGCTTGGAACTCTTACGAACTGCACGGCGGTGATCCCTCCATTGCCAAAAAACTGGCCGCATACGCCGAGGATGACGTTGTAGGCCAGCTCAAAGAGTTCGATAAAAACAACAACAATCTGATCGAGTATTCCAACCCCGCACTGACGGGCAACGACGTGGATGCCGTGTCCTTCTCCTGGCGGAACACTGCCGCATGGACATCCCACCCCATGGACCGCCCGGAAACGGCCTATCTCTATTCAGGGGCACGCGCAGCTGCCGAAGCTTACAGAACCTCAGGCGACACAGCCGGAGCCGAGCGGATGGAACAAAAAGCCGCAGCCATCAAAAAAGCCGTCCTCGACGTGATGTGGGAAGACAAACGCCTCACCGCAGATGAAGCCGGTCTGTTCGGAAACATGATTAAGGCCAGCTACTCGGATGGCAGTTCCGGTCTGGCCGCGGGATCAAAGATCCCCTGGAAGGAAGTCAACATGTACTATCCGTACACCGTTGGCCTCATGCCAACCCGGAGACGCCGATTTCGACAAGAAGTACCTGGAGGCTTTCAGGCTGTTTGTCGATAGCGAGCACTACGCGCCCTTCCCGTTCTACACAGCAAACCAAAAAGACGCCAAGGCCCGGGCAATCAGGGATGCCGGGTCAGGGAAGCACTATTCCAACAACTTTTCCACCATCAACTCCACGGTGATGTTCAGGCTGCTCTCCTCGACCCTGCGGGACTATCCCAACAGCTACCTCACCAGCGATTACTACAAGAAAATGCTGTACTGGAACGCGTGGGCATCTTACGAAAAGGGCGACGTCACACGTCAGAACGAGAATGAATTCTGGTCCCACGGCTCAGCAGCTGACGGCGGATCGATCAAGTACCGCTCCTGGATCCACCAGACGCAGCTTGGCACCACCAACTTCACGATGATTGAAGACGCCATGGGTCTTCAGGCAAGGACCGATGACAAGCTGGAGCTCTCGCCGATCAACATCGACTGGGACCACTTCACCGCCAACAACCTCAAATACCACGACAAAGACCTCACCATCGTGTGGGATCAGCCCGACGGGGAGAAACACTACGGTGATACCCCCGAGGGTTATTCGGTCTATTTGAACGGTGAGCGGGCCTTCACCATCGACGCCCTCGTCCCTGTCACCTTCGACACGGTCACCGGAACCGTCACCACTAAAGCAAACGTCACTTACAACAAAGCCAACGCGGTCAAGCAGGCCCGAGACGTCCGTTTTGCCTCCACAGATTCTGTCGTGGGTCTGCTCGCCAAAGCCGGTGTAGACATTGATCCTGCCTCCAGCGCTGCACCCAATCTGGCAGAAGGAAAACCCGCCACCGCCTCCTTCTCCGCCCCCGGCACTACCCCGTTTGGAAGTACTAACGTTCCCGGGAACGCCGTGGACGGGTCGACGGTCAATGAACCGTTCTGGGGAACTACGGGCTCACCGAATGCCAGTGACTGGCTGGAAGTTGATCTGGGCACCGAACAAACGATCAACGAAGCCAAAGCGTATTTTTACCGGACATCCTCCAGCACGACGGTCCAAGGCTACGCCGCACCGAAGTCCTACTCAGTCCAGTACTGGGACGGCACAACGTGGAAGTCTGTCACTGCGCAGGCGAGGACACCCAAAATCGCTGCGGGCAACGAGAATTCGATCCGCTTCGCGGATGTCCGGACCCAAAAGATCCGGATAGCCGTAACTCACCAGCAGGGCCAGAAAACCGGCATCAAGGAACTCCAGGTCCGACGGATCGGCACCGCCTACACGCCCGCGGAAAATGAAGCCCCGGCAATATCGGTGCAACGCATCACCGTGGCCGACCCCAGCATTGCCCGGTTCACAGGAACCGTCTCCGATGACGGCTTGCCAACCGGCGAACTGACGCAAAGCTGGGCCGTGACGGCCAAACCGGCCGACGACGCCACCGTCACGTTCAGCGATTCAGCTTCACCCAACACCACCGCCCGGTTTTCCATCCCCGGCTCCTATACCCTACGCCTCACAGCTTCGGACGGGATGAAGGAAACCAGTGTTGAACAGGTCATCAACGTCTCCGACATCCGGCCCCTCGGACCGGACGTTGGATCGTACGCAAAACCCGCCACCTCCTATGTAGCTCCCTGGAACCGGCTCAGTGCCATCAATGACGGCGAAACCGTGGGCACCGCGCAAACAGATCAGACCAAGCTGTGGGGAACCTACAGCGACAACAACAGGCCGGCCACCCAGACGGTGACTTATACCTGGCCGAACGCAACGCGTTTGGCAGGGGCCGGAATGGCCTTCTGGCAAGATACTGCCCAAGGAACGGGTGCCGGCGTGGCACTGCCCTCGGCATGGAAGCTGGAGTACCTGGACGGGGCCACCTGGAAACCGGTGATCCTGAAGCCCGGAACAACCTACGCCACGGCCGGAATCGGAACGTCCAACGAAGTCGCATTCGAACCCGTCACCACAACCCAGCTCAGGGCCACAATCTCGGCAAGCAAAGCCGCCTCCAGTTCGACATACTCCGCCGTGGCTGCATCTGAATTCGACGTTTTCAGCGACTACCCCAGTTCCTATGAGGTAATTGCCAAACGCACCAGCGCGGGCGTGTTGGTAACCCTTCCCGAGACAGCCACCGTCGTGTATCCCAACGGAAACCGGGGAGACCTGCGGGTGAGCTGGGATGCGGTCGAACCTTCACGGTTCAACGCCCCGGGCACCGTTACCGTCACCGGGGTATTCACCGGATCAACACTGCCTGTCACGGGCACCATCAGCGTCGGCGAAACGGGAAGCGAGGTCATCTCCATCGACCCGCAAACCGCACAGACGCTGGCAGGGAAAGCACCGGATCTGCCCAGAACGGCTGTAGTGGTCTTGGGCGGTGGAAACGGAGCCAGGGAATCCAGGCCCGTCACCTGGGATGCGGTTGATCCAGCCGCCTACGCACAGACGGGCACCTTTACAGTCGCAGGCACTGTGTCTGGAACCGGACTCAAAGCCTCCGTCACTGTTACCGTGGACCCGGATCCCGCAGCAGCCACCAAACCCGCGGCACCGGCCGCACCTTCTGCCACCGTAGCGGGAGCTGATGCGACCATTAACTGGACGGCACCTACGAACGGCGGAAACCCCATCACGAGCTACACCGTCACGTTGAACGCCGCCAACCAGGTACCGGTCACCAAGGCGGCGACGGGAACCACCACCACGTTCACGGGACTAACGGCCGATACGTATTCAGTGACCGTGTCAGCTACGAACGCCGTAGGAAAATCCGAGGAATCCCCTGCAACAGGGTTCACGGTTGCTGCCGCTGATGTGCAGGCGCCCACACTGGCAGTGTCTGCCTCTCCGGAGGTTGCCGACGGGAACGCGGGTTGGTGGAAGTCAGTGGTGAACGTTGCCGCCACCGCAGCCGATGAAATCGATCCCAAACCGGTGGTCGAAATCAGCCGTGACGCCGGAACAACCTGGGCTCCTTTCACGCCCTTGGTTCTCGGCGGGGGCACCCCCTCGCTCCAGCTCAGGGCCGTGGACGCCGCGGGCAACAAGTCCCCGGTCATCGAGCGGGCCTTCAAGATAGACAGGGTAATTCCCACTGCCACGGCAACCGTCGACCAGGCAGCACGGAAGGTCACTATCAGCGGCACCGATCCCGAGCCGGGGTCCGGGATTGACCGGATGGAGTACAGGGACAACCCCGACGCCGGCTGGACAGCTGTCCCGGGTTCTGCAACGGCAATCACTGTCGGACAAAAGGCCACAACAGTGGAATACAGGGCCATCGATTCTGCGGGAAACCCCAGCGCAGGACAGTCCGCGCTGGTGCCAGCAGCATCCGCGCCGAAAGCAACAGTGACCACGACATCGGCCACCGAACCATCAGCACAGGGTTGGTACCAGACGGACGTCCTGGTCAAGGCCACAGCACCGGTCGGATACGCCGTACAGTACCGGCTCGACAACGGAACCTGGAAAGCTGCTACGCAGACGCTGACTGTTTCGACCAGCGGCCCGCACACCATCGAACACCGGTTGCTCAAGAACAACGTCCTAGTGGACGGATCAGTCTCAAGCACCTCGGTCAAGATTGACAAGATCACACCGGTAACATCCGTAGCCGCCTTGCCCACCAGCCTGGTCGGCACACCCCGTAACCCGGTCAACCTGACCTTCTCCGCCAGGGACATCCACTCCGGAGTCGCGAAGATCGAATACAAAATCAACCAGGGACCCTGGACCACGACAGCGGCTACCACCACGGTGGAATTCTCAACCGTGGGCGACTACGCCGTGGCATACCGCTCCTTGGACGAGGCAGGAAACATCGACAGGATCCGTTCGACCACAGTGAAAATCACGCCCAACACAGCAACAACGCTGAAGACAGGCGTCAGCACCGTCAAACCGGGTGGATTCATCACCTTCAATCTCACCGGCTTCAACCGATGGGACAAAGTCTCGCTCACCAGCGGGTCCACTGAAGCATCGTCAGTACTCACAGACGAGAAAGGCAACGCCAGACTCACCATCCAAATCCCGGCCGGGGCCCCAACAGGAGCATTGGTCCTGACTGCAAAGGGAAGCGCTGAGCTCACAGCTACGACCAAGATCATCGTCGTCAAATAGCACCTGAGCTGATCCATAAAAGGAGGTGCTCCTGTTCACAACAGGAGCACCTCCTTTTTCACGTGCTTCGAGCCGCAAAAAAGAAGCAGGGTTCGGCCCCCGGCGCGGCCATTCTCGATCTCAGACTCTTCGCGGCCAGCGTTGACGCATTTCTTGTTAGCGCTCACAATAGATTCAGGCCGCGAAGTGGCGGCAGCAACTGAAGGAATCTTCTTATGGACGCTGTGGAAGGCCGGGACGCTTACGTCGTCGGCGTGGATTATGGGACCCTTTCGGGCCGCGCCGTGGTGGTCCGCGTGCGGGACGGCAAGGAACTGGGCAGCGGTGTATTCGACTACCCGCACGCCGTGGTCACCGACGCCCTGCCCGCAAGCACCGGCGGATCCGCCAGGCTTCCCGGCGAGTGGGCCCTCCAGGTCCCCAACGACTACCGCGATGTCCTGCGCAACGCCGTCCCGGCAGCCGTGGCCGACGCCGGGATCGATCCGGCCGCCGTCGTCGGAATCGCCACTGACTTCACCGCCTGCACCATGGTGCCCACCAAGGCCGATGGCACGCCCCTGAACGAGGTGGCCGGTTTCGCCAACCGGCCACACGCCTACGTGAAGCTCTGGCGGCACCACGCGGCCCAGCCCCAGGCGGACCGGATCAACGAGCTTGCCGCGGAACGCGGCGAGGCCTGGCTGGCGCGTTACGGCGGCCTGATTTCCTCGGAATGGGAATTCGCCAAGGGCCTGCAGCTGCTGGAAGAGGACCCCGGGGCCTACGCGGCGATGGACCACTGGGTGGAAGCCGCCGACTGGATCGTCTGGCAGCTCTGCGGCCAGTACGTCCGCAACGCCTGCACCGCAGGCTACAAGGGGATCTACCAGGACGGCCGCTACCCGTCCGGGGACTTCCTGGCCGCCCTCAACCCCGGGTTCGAGGACTTCGTCAGCACCAAACTCGAACACACCATTGGCCGGCTGGGTGACGCCGCCGGCTACCTCACCGCCGAAGCTGCGGCCTGGACCGGACTGCCGGAAGGCATCGCCGTGGCCGTGGGCAACGTTGACGCCCACGTCACCGCGCCCGCAGCCAGGGCCGTTGACCCGGGCCAGCTGGTGGCCATCATGGGTACCTCCACCTGCCACGTGATGAACGGCACCGAACTCCGCGAAGTACCCGGCATGTGCGGGGTGGTGGACGGTGGCATCGTGGACGGGCTCTGGGGCTACGAGGCGGGCCAGTCCGGCGTTGGCGACATCTTCGGCTGGTTCACCAAGCACGGCGTCCCGCCGGCCTACCACCAGGCCGCCGCGAAGGCCGGCCTGGGCATCCACGAATACCTCACCGAACTGGCCGCCGCACAGGCCATCGGCGGGCACGGGCTGATCGCCCTCGACTGGCACTCCGGCAACCGCTCGGTCCTGGTGGACCACGAACTCTCCGGCATCGTGGTGGGCCAGACCCTCGCCACCAGGCCCGAGGACACCTACCGGGCACTTCTTGAAGCCACGGCCTTCGGCACCCGCACCATCGTGGACGCCTTCCGGGACTCCGGAGTACCCGTCAAGGAGTTCATCGTGGCCGGCGGCCTGCTGAAGAACAGGCTCCTGATGCAGATCTACTCCGACGTCACCGGCCTGCAGCTCTCCACCATCGGCTCCACCCAGGGCCCGGCCCTCGGCTCAGCCATCCACGCCGCCGTGGCTGCCGGGAAGTACCCGGACATCCGCGTGGCCGCCGCCGCCATGGGCGCCGAACCCGGCGAGGTGTACACCCCGATCCCGGAAAACGTGGCTGCCTACGATGAGCTGTTCCAGGAATACCGGACCCTGCACGATTACTTCGGCCGCGGCACCAACAACGTGATGCACCGCCTCAAGGCCATCCAGCGGCGGGCCGCCGGCCCGCTCCCGGCAGCCGGGGCGGACACTGAGGCAGCTGCCGGGGTGAACGCATGAGCGCCGTAGGAATCCTGGACACCATTGCCAAAGTCCGCGCCGACGTCTGCACCCTGCACGCCGAGCTGACCCGGTACCAGCTGGTGGTCTGGACGGCGGGGAACGTCTCTTCGCGGGTCCCCGGCGAGGACCTGATGGTCATTAAGCCTTCCGGAGTCTCCTACGACGGGCTGGCCCCCGAGCTGATGGTGGTCACCGACCTTTACGGGGTGCCCGTGGCTGGCAACGCCGGGGCGGAATGGGGCAACCCGGCGCTGTCGCCGTCGTCGGACACGGCAGCGCATGCCTACGTCTACCGGCACATGCCGGAGGTGGGCGGCGTGGTCCACACCCACTCCACCTACGCCACCGCCTGGGCCGCCCGCGGCGAGGCGATCCCGTGCGTACTCACCATGATGGGTGACGAGTTCGGCGGGTCCATCCCGGTGGGCCCGTTCGCGCTGATCGGCGACGACTCGATCGGGCAAGGCATCGTGGAGACCCTCCGCGGCTCCAGCTCCCCGGCCGTGCTGATGCAGAACCATGGCCCGTTCACCATCGGCAAGGACGCCACCTCGGCCGTGAAGGCAGCCGTGATGTGCGAGGAAGTGGCACGCACCGTGCACATCTCGCGGCAGCTCGGCGAGCCGGTATCCATCGACCAGGGCCACATCGACTCCCTCTACGCCCGCTACCAGAACGTTTACGGCCAATAGTGGCGGGACGGCCGGCTGTGTAGCCTGCCGGCATAGAATTCGACGGATCAGGCCATAATTAGCAGGCTCATGCCATTGATTTAATCCCGAGGACTTACTTTGACACCGGTAGCAGACACTTCCACGTGGCATTCATTCACCGGTCAGACCTCGGGGTTTGGCCCGTCCTGTTGGGTATCCCTGGTCCATGACACTTCTGTCGTCTTTCGAAACATCATGACCCCACAGTTAAGTGAAGCGATGTCGCGTTCAGCCGGAAGACAAGACCGGCGGATCTCGAGCAGCGCACCCCCGGTTGAGCGGCGCACATCGATGCGCACGTCCAGGAGGTGGGCGTCCTCGAAGATCGTGCCAGCCGTCAGTGGATTGCGTTCGGGTTTGCCGTGAAGATCCAGTATCTGCCGTAAAAAGAGCTCGAAAGCTTTGTACACCGAACTCAGGTGGGGGGACTGCGGCAGGTCCCCAGGCCGCTGCCACGCAGAAATCCGCGCATAGCCGCGCGTAGCCGCGACCCAGGTGCAGGGCCGGCGGTCTTGTCCTATCTTCCGCGACGACGGGGCTTCAGCAGCTATTTCTACCTATGTCTCCAAAGCACCGATAATGGACCTGATGTAAAGCTAGGCCTGAAAAGGGCTCCTAAAAGACCTTCTGGCTACGAATCGTGGCATGCCCTGCAGGACTCAGCTCACCACAACAGCTCATCATCGCCTGGCGCGCCCTCAGCCTTTTGCTGGGACCTTTGGTTTTTCTAGTTGGTGGTTGTGCCCGCGGGGCGGCGGTTCTTGATGAAGCCAAGGGCAACGTCAAAGGCCAGGAAGACCAGCAGGCTGATTCCCAGGATTGGTATGGCAATGCCGACGCCTGTGGCGAGGATCGCCACCGCGAGTGTCAACGGCCATGGGGCGTTGCGGACGAAGGAACGTGCAGGAGGGCGCCCGGCAGTCCAGGCTGACCCCTTGGTGGGGCGGCGTTTCCACCACATCAGGTAGCCACCCACTACGCTGGTCGCCAAGCTCAGCGCGATGAGGACCAGTACCAGCTGGTTGGCCAGGCCGAACAGGACGCCCATGTGGGCGTCGATGCCCCAGCGGCTGAGTTTCGCGGCTAGGTTGAAGTCTTCAAAGACCAGTTTTCCGCTGACGGTCATGGTGGTGGGGTCGACTGCGATTGCGTCAGCTTCCGTAGGCCAGGACCTGTCGATTTCCGTGGCGGTCCAGGCGGTTCCTTCCTTGGAGGGCGGTTTGATCTCTATCTTGCCTGCGTTGATGAGGGGTTCCTGCCGGGCTGCGGCGAGTACGTGGTCGTACATGGCCGGATCTGCCGTACCGGTTGTCATTGCGGCATGGTCGTGACCGCCGTGGTCGTGCTCACCGGTGGCTTGGGTTGCCGCCGTGGGCGTCAGCGCTGTGGGAAGTTTTGGTGTTGTCCAGGTCAGGGATGCCCGCAGGTTGGTGATGTTGTCCCCGGCAAACTGCGACCAGGTCAGACCAGTGGCAGAGAGGAACAGGAAGCCGAGCAGCAATACGGCGCCGCCGGTAGCGTGAATCTTGAGCAACTGCGGACGGCTGAAGCGGCCCTTCCGTAACACCAGGGAAGGGCTTTGACCAGTCTCTTTCGTGTTCTTTGCGATCGGCTTTCCCCGGCGTGGTTTGGTCAACCAGAGGGCCAAGCCGGCGAGGGTGATCACCCACAGCCAGGAGGCAGCGAGTTCGCTGTACAGTCGTCCGAAGTCACCGAGGTGGAGGTTGCGGTGGAGTTGGTCGATCCACGTTCGGAACGGCAGGACGCCGGAGGTTCCGTAGACGGTCAGGTCGCCGCGGACTTCGGCGTTGGCCGGGTTTATGAAGATCGCCCGGGATTCTGATTCCCCCAGGGATGGGTTGGTGAACATGATGCGGGTCGTGTCCCCTGGTTTGGGTGCAGGGCGAACGGCGGAGGGTTGTTGGTCTCCTACTATTTGCTGTGCCGCGCGGATCTGCTCGGAGAGGGGTATCGAGGTCTGCGAGACGGGAACGTGGAGTTCTTTGTCGTAGATGGCCTCTTCCATGGCAGGGGTCAGCGCGTAGAGTGCTCCCGAGAGTGCGGCGATGAGCAGGAAGGGGCCGACGAAAACGCCGGCATAGAAATGGAGACGGCTGAGCAGGGCTCTCAGAGGACTCCCGGGTCGTTTACCGGTTGGACGGGGCGACTCGGCGGGTGTGCCGGGGTCGTTGGTGATGGTGCTTGTCATGACGTGTGTTTTTCCTCAAAGGAATGCTCGTGCCGGCTGGGATGACCGGGCGGAGCGTAGGGCAAGGGGCAGCGCACCGTGACCACCCTGTGGGGTGGTCACGGTGCTGAGTGAGTAATGGTTCAGGTGAAGAGTTGGTCCCCGATGAATCCGCCGGGTTGGCACCCCGGCGGGATGGCAAAGACGGCTGAGCCCACGGGGGTGGTCCACTCATTGAGCAGGTCCAGTTCGTCCAAACGGCGTTGGATCGGTACGAACTGCCGTTCCACGTCTGCCTGGTAGGAAACGAAGATCAGCCCGGAGTCGGACACCGCACCAGAAGTGGGCGCGGCGTCGTAGTTGAACGCCCTCCGGAAGATCCGCTGGGTTTCGTCGTCCGGGCGTGCACGGCGCAGGTGGGAGAACTCCGCAATGACCGGAAAACCCACAGGATTGACCGCCGCGAAGTCCGGTTCCTCGTGTTCAGTGGTTCCGGTCAGGGGAGCGCCGTTGGACAGCTTGCGCCCCACAGACTCTTCCCGTCCGGAACGGTCCAGTTCATCCCATTTGTCCAGGTTCATCCTGATTCGCCGGATGACTAATGACGTACCGTTCTGCGTCCACGCGGGGATCGCGTCAGTGCCGTAGACAACCTCTTCAAAATGTCCGGTACCGGCAGATGGGTTGGTTGTTCCGTCCACTTGGCCGAAGAGATTACGCATGGTGGTACCCGGCTTCTCAGTCCCGTAGGCCCGGCGAAACCCCGTTTGCACCCACCGGACACTGGTGAAGCTTCTGCTGTCCTTGAGCAGCATCCGTTGTGCGTGTGCCATGGTCAGGGGATCATCACCGCAGATCTGCAGCAGAAGATCTCCGCCGGTGAACTCCGGGACCAACCGGTCCACGGAGAACGCCGGGAGGTCCTTCAGCCATGCCGGACGACGCCGGGGGGCCACCACATCCACCAAAGCGGATCCGAAACCGAAAGTCACCGTCAGCCGCGCCGGGCGGAGGGCAAGTTCACCCTCAGTGTCCGCCAACGCAGCCTTGCCCTGGGTCAGGTTGGCAGCATCGTCGCTCAAGAGCTTCAAGAGAGCCTTCACACGCTGGGGCGTGGTCCCGGGTTGCAGATCCAGAGCAACGAAGACACCGTGCGCTTGGGCGTCGGTACCGACTCCGGCCTGCCGGGCCCCGTGAAAAGGAACCGTTTCAGAGCCGTTTGCATCGGGTGCTGCAGCTGGAGCCACGGTTTGCGTTTGCCCGGCCAGTTGCGCACCGACAGCGGCTAACGCCCCCACTCCGGCAGCTGCGCCGCCGAAGAGCAGATGACGTCGACGCACCCCGGCTTCGGGCCGGTCTAGGTCCTCAGAATGGGCGGACACTACTCGGACGGGGCCGGCGCAGCGGACTCACTGTGGCTGTGGTCCATGGAGTCATGGCCTGACGGGCTGGTTTCGCCCGGCATGTAGTTCTCGTTGGCGCCCACGAAGTCCTTGCCCTGGGCGGTGAAGTCAACCGTGCCGCCGTCGGACGTCTTCAGCTCAACACTGATGTCGTCCCCAGCGAGGACAGGCTTCGCCAGGCCCATGAGCATAAGGTGGTTCCCCCCGGGTTCAAGCGTCAGCTCACCCTTTGCAGGAATCACGAAGCCGCCCTGTTTGGCCTGCATTTGCATGGTGCCGTTGGCGCCCATGACGGTTTCGTGCAGCTCGACCATGGGCGAGGCCGCGGTGCTGGCACTGACAACCGTCACATCTTTGTCCGTTGTGTTGCGAATGGTGCCGAACGCTGCAGACATACCAGTATCTGCTGCCTTGACCCACGGCTCTGAGACGGTCAGCGCCGCGGCGTTTTGCGTTACGGACGCAGAAGCGGACGACGCCGGGTTGCTGCCTTGGGCGCATCCGGTCAGCACCAGCGCAGCTGCTGCAATGACGGGCAGGGCGAGGTAAAGGAAGTTCTTTTTTGACATGGTAATGCTCCTGGTGAATTCGGCTCTCCACAGAAACGCAGTGAGGTTCGTGGAGAGGAAAATTAGTATTTCAGTAAGGCGTCAGTTGCCCTTGGTCGCGGCTTTACGCACCCCGCGCACCACAGCCCACAGCAGATAGAGGGACAAGCCTCCGGCTGCACCTATTCCAGCGGCCAGTACCCAGCCGGGCCATGACAAAGGCTCACCGCTGGTGCCGGCAACTTGCGGTTGCGCCGCTGACTCCGGGATGGCGGTGGGCGCTGAGGTGCCGGCACCGGGTGCCGGGACGGAACCGGTTCGAGCGTCAGCTCCGACAAGGAACGAGTAACTGCCGTTGATCGGGTGCCCATCACTGGACACCACACGCCAACGAACCTGGTACTCACCAGGGGGCAGGTCCCCGGCCAGCGGCTGGGTCAACGTCTCCCCGGCCAGGACAGACTCTCCTTGGACCCAGTTCTTCGAACCGGAATCGACCACACGGATCTCATGACCGATCTTCAGCAACGGTGCGCTGAACTCTAAAGCGACACTCGACGGTGCGGTGGTAAACCGTTCGTTGGTGCCGGGGGTTGACGAAACCAACTCGTCGTGGGCGGAAGCTGATGGTGCGCCGACCAAGGTAAAACCAAGGCACAGCAACACGGCCAACAGCAGGGTGTTCCTGCTGCGTTCAGGAATCCGCCATGTGAATGAATGCAAGGAATGACTTGCCATGGCTGCTTCCCGCCCCGCGACCACCCTCGGCGGGCGGGGCTAAGTGGGTTGTGAAGGCGCGGTGCGCCTAGGACACGACCGGAAGCAGAGGCGGGCCGCGGTGCCGCATCACCAGCAAAGGGACACCAAGATTACGCAGAGGCCGTACAGGCCAGTCTGATGGGTTAAAAGGTGCTTCCGCTGACACCGCCAAAGGTTGGAACAAGGGCAGGAACGGGACCAGCCTCAGACCCAGCGCCTGGATCAGCCTGAGGGCAGTAACCTCACCATGCCGCAGCACTGCGATCGTCAGCACGGCCGCGATCGTGTGCCCCACCCACATCACTGGGTTGGCATGATCCATTCCTCCCGCAGCGGTGGCCGGATCCAGTATGACGTGGGCCGAATGTCCGGCGTGACCGGAAGATGGAACCGACGCCATAGCCGTATGGGACGAAGCGCCGAGACTGAAAAGTCCATGGAACAGGGCTTGGCTGAGAAGAACAGCGGCGCTCAGCCTCAAGAGGGACATTGATCTTCCGGCCAAAGCTGTGCACACCAACCCCGACAATGCCAGCGACAACAAGAAGATGACACCATCCGGGGAAGGGCCGCCAGCCGCGATGTGCGAGAAAGCAGCGATGAACGTTGCCGCAACGGCCGCGGCAAGGCCACGCAGCAAGCGCACCACACGTCCCGTCATCAGCTCCACTTTCGTCCACGGCAACCGAATCCATCACGGTCGCATCAACTCGCTGACCATACTACTTCTACAAAACGTCGAAATAGTAGAAATCGTTCAGCTACCGACATCGGCTCCATCTTTGCGGGCCCACCGTCGGAGTCATCCATGCAGGCTGTGAGACCTGGATCCAGCCACCGGGGAAAGCATCCGGGCGTCACGTGAAACGAACCGCCGCTACGAACGCGACGGCTGCAGCTGGCGGGCACATCGGGTTGGCCAGCATGCAGGGGCACTGCCGGATTTCGGCCGATGACGCGGGCAGCAGGATTCCTGGCAGCATCCGGCACGCCATGGAGTTGCGCCGTTGCCGTCAGTGTGTGGCGCCCAACTCGATGAGCAGGACTCCGGTGATGATGAGTCCCAACTCGGCCAGCATTATCGGTGTGAGCCGTTCCTTGAAGAAGACCCGGGTGTTCCGTGGAAGGTCGGTGTAGGCGTCGACGGTCTGGCGCTCGGCGGTGGTATGCAGGTGGGAGTCGATTTCATCCGGTGGCAGCAGCCCTGGACGAGGCCCGCAGGCTGCTCGAGCAAACCAAACTGACCGTTGACCAGGTAGCGGCTGCGAGCGGTTTCACCAGCACCGTCACCCTGCGGCAGAACTTCGCTTCCGCCTTCGCAACAACCCCCACCGACTACCGCAGGCGCTTCGAGGCACTGCCGTCCCCGTGACTGGCCGGCCGTTGTATGGGCCGGGCAGCTCTTGCTAGTTGTTGGCCTGGCCCCAGAAGTTGTCCTCTGCTGAAGGTTCTGAGGAGAAGAGGTGTACCTCTGTGATGGCTCCTTCGTGGACGGTGAGCAGGTCGAGTCCGGGCATGTCCATGGTCGCGTCCGGCCGTGATCCCGAAAACCGGACCGGTACGGCAACCAAGCCGCCGTTGACCATCGGCTCTCCCGTGACCGCAAGTTCGAATGTGCCTTGGCTTGCTTCCATCATGCCGCCCAGCAGGCTAGCGACGGCGTTGATGCCCTGGTGGGTGCCGGAGAACCGGTTGGCTCCTGGCTGGTACCAGATGATGTCCGGGCTCAGCAGCGCCATGGCTGCCGGGACGTCGCCGCGGCCCAGGGCATCGAAGTAATCGGTGGCGACGGTGGAAGGTGTACTCATGGGATTCTCCTAATAAAGTGAGGTAACACGCTCAATGGTTACATTTGGTATCCTGTTACCTCAACGTAACTGGAGGACTGATGACGAACGAACCGGCCTGGAATGTCATGGTGTCCACCTGTCCGTCCCGGACGTCCCTTGCAAAAATCGCCAATAAGTGGACCGCCATGATCGTGATCGCCCTCAGCGCGGGGCCCCTGAGGTTCGGGGAAGTACGCCAGACCGTGGACGGGATCAGCGGCAAGGTCCTCGCCGACACCTTGCGGGATCTGGAACGGGACGGGATTGTGAGCCGCACGTCCTATGACCAAATGCCTCCCCGGGTGGACTACGAGTTGACCACCCTGGGACGGTCCCTCCACGAACCGTTGGTGGCCCTTGGGCGCTGGGCGGAAACCCATATCGCCGAAGTCATGGCGGCCCGCGATTCGTACGACACACGGCCCGGCCCCGCCACGCTTCCCACCCGCACCTAGGGAAGCGCTAACAGCGACTGCCCCCTTCACCGAATGGGATCACCGGCGATGACTTGTTTTCTTGAGTCACGCCGTGACGAAATGGCCTACTGAACGACTGCCGTGGACACGCTGCCGGGGATCCATTTAACGTAGCCGGTCTTCACGGGTTGCCGGAGAGGAAATCCATGACCATGAGCGTGATGGGCAGCGTGGCAATCGAGAGAATGGTTTGTGTGCCGGTGATGGAGGCCATGAGCCTGGTGTCCCCACCCATTTTTGCTGCCAGCACGTACGCCGACGGGGCGGTTGGGACAGCGCTGATCAGCACGATGCTAGTCAACGTTGCGCCTGTCGCGCCGAGCAGGATAGCCAAGGAGGCGGCAGCGGCCGGAAGAATGACAAGTTTGAGTGCGGTGGCCACGCCGATGTCGAAGATGTCCCGTTTATGGAACGTCAGGTGCAGTGCGGCTCCGGCGATGAGTGTCCCACAAGCCAATGCAGGGGCGGAGAGCATAGTGACCGCTGATGAAATGAAGCCAGGTAGGGGGAGAGCAATAAGGTTCAGGACCAGCCCCAGGGCGCAGGCTTGGATCAAAGGGTTTTTGATCAATTCACGCCAGACAGGGACTTTTGGACTCGATGCCGCTTTATCTCCGTAAGCTGCCAGAACGCTCACGCTGATGATGTTGACCAGGGGGACCACAACGGCGCTGGCCAAAGCAAACGTAGCCACTCCCTCCAGGCCGTGCAGCGCTTGCGCGAAGATCAAACCAACGTAGGTGTTGATGCGAATTGAGCCCTGCACCATGGAGGTGAGTTGAGGGCCGTTGACCCGGAAAGGCCGTCGAAGGGCGAGGACTAGGCCAGTGACAAGGAGGATTGGTGGGGTCAAACTCAGCAGCAACGACCCGAGCGGAATGACGGTGAGGTCCGTACCCGCGATGGATGTAATGAAAAGCGCCGGCGTAAATATCCGGTAACTCATCCACTCCAATCCCCGCCAAAAACCGGGCTCCCTCAAGTACCGGTGCCGCAGCCAAGCGCCCAGGCCAAGGATGAGGACAATGGGAACAATAGCCGTAGTTACGAGGTTCATTTCAGAAACTATGGTGCAATGGTTTAGTGCAGTTCAACCATGACAATATGACAGGGCCGCTGCTTGCTGTGGATCTCGTAAATTTCGCCGGCGGGACGTGGACCGTCGATGGCGCCCAGGAAATTCTCAGAAAGCATCAGATCCGCAGAGCCTCATTGACCAGCTCCACATCAGAATCCTTGCAGGACTGGGCTGGACGCTTACGAGCCGCCTTTGAGGCCATCGACGTAGGGACCCGCTGCCGGGTGATTAACGGACTGCTGGATGCAGGAGCAATGCGGGCGTATCTGAGTACTCACGACCAGTTGCGTCCGCACCTGCATTTCGCGCCTGATGATGATGATGTCCTTGCTCGGGTTAAGGCGGTGACTGCCGGGGGGCTCGCTATTTTCGCTGTCGAATCCGATGGCGCCAGGCTTGGGATCTGCGCCCGCGGTTCCTGCGGCATCGTCTTCGTGGACACCAGCCGTAACGGCCTGCGGTCCTATTGTTCCACCCGGTGCGGAAACAACGATGCAGTCCAGCGCCATCGCAAGACTCTGGCGCACGGTAAAAGCTAACGGTGGGCTGCTCCTGTACTGGCCGCCCGGCTTCGTTCGGATAAGAACTCATCGACGGGACCGCCGATTGCGGGTGGCCCCTGGCGGCATCGGCCATGAACGAGGCAAAGATGCCTCGTAAGAATCTTGTCCAGGCGCTTGAACGGGCGTTACGCAGCGCGGGATGGTGGAGCAGGGAAACAACCATCTTGATCGAGGCAGCGGTGAACCTGCGCCGCCGGGGTGACACCGCCGAATACCATAGAATACTGATCAATAGGAGGTATCCATGGCCAGCACCCGCGTTCGCGCCAGGGGTGAGCTTGAGACAGAGGTTATGCGCCTGCTTTGGGCGGAAAGCCAGCCTGTCAGTGCGAATGAACTTGCACAGAAGTTTCCGGCCCCGCAGCCTGCCTACACTACCCTCATGACTGCTTTGTCCCGGCTGGAGCGGAAAGGCCGCGTTGTCAGGTCCGGGGATTCCCCGCGGAAGATTAAATTCAGCGCCTCACGTTCCGATGAGGAGCATGCCAGCGAAACAATGATGACGGCGCTGGGCGGGGCCGGTGACAGGCGGGCAGCGCTGCTTGCTTTCGCCGGCAATCTTAATGACGAGGATTTGGATCTTCTTCGGGCAAATTTCGGAACGATATCTGAGTAAGTCGGAGGTACTTCATGCTGCTGACCGCGTTGGCCTGCGTAGCCTGCGCTGCCCTGATAGCGTATTTCGCCCCCTCGCTCATGACCGTGGGAAGGTGGCAGCTCCTTCATCCAAGAAGGGCCCTTGCGGCATGGTTCGGTGCATTTTTTCTCGGAGTGGCGCTTTGCGCGGCTGCCTTGGTGCTCAGTGTTGGTGGTGCCGTTTCAGCCTCCGTTTCCACTCCGGTCCTCGACGCCATTCTGTTGACGCTGGGCGGATGGTTGAGTCTTGCTCTTTTCGGTGCGCTTGCGTTCTTTGTGGTGTCGTCGGCTGCGCCGGTGGTGGCTCTGGAGCGGATGAGCAACGCGACCTTGGCTTCCGTAGCTACCAGTCGGGAGGAATTTGCCGGCTACACGCTGGTCCGTTTCGAATCATCCGATGAAATCGCCTATGCCATACCGGGAAAGCGCCCCGCCATCTTTCTTTCGTCAGCCATGGAACGTGCCCTGACGCCACCACAGCTGCTGGCTGTGGTGGCGCATGAGTATGCGCACCTGCGGCAGCATCATGGATTCGCGATGCTGGTAGCAAAAATCAACGCTGCCTGTCTGCCTGGAATGAACCAAGGAAAATCACTAAAGCGGGCCACGACACTCCTCGTCGAGCTCGCCGCCGATGACGCAGCTGCGCGGCAAGTGGGCGCTGTATTTCTTGCAAACGCCCTGGTCACCCTGTCCCGGAACTCCGGGGACCAGTCGATGCGGCTCCGCGCTGAACGGCTTGCTGGAAAACAATGGCCCCGGCGCCGCGGGATCGTCCGACACGATCCGGAACGAAAGCTCCTGGCGAGATAGCTTTGAGGTCGGGTTCAGTGGGAGTGAGAGGGACTGGTACCCGTCAGGACAGCTGTAATCACAGCCACGACCACCAGCAACAACAACTCGTATGCCAGGGTCCGGCGCAGCGACGACCATTCGGAGCCGGAGGACGTTGCCAGATGGCGTATGAGGCCCATCCGGTTCCAGAGAGCGACTGCTACAGCAGCGAACACCAACCCCACTTTCACCAGCAGCATCCGCCCGTAGCTTCCGGACAAAAGCTGAGCCGGTCCGTCAAGGATCAGGAACGCCATAACCACACCTGAAACCGCCAACAGAACCACGCTCACCAAGGCGAATCCAGAGAACCTGACGACCACGGCCGCCAGTTTGAAAGCCTCAGGCGGGGTGGCGGGGAGTCTACCTAGCCGCAGCAACAGACCGAGGAGACCGCCCAGCCAGACCGCTGCCACGGCCAGATGCGTCAAGTCTGCCGCGAAGATCAGCCACGCAGGCTGTTGACTGCGGGTATGTCCCGAGAGGACCGGGATACCCAGGCATGCCAGCACCACGAGCGGGAAGACGAACCTGCTCCACGCGGCGGGTTCTGCCGCACGAACAATCAGTAACGCTGTCGGTGCCGCCACAAGAAGCACCAGGGCTGCCTGCACCGATGGTGGGTACAGGTAGGCGCCCCACTCGCTCGTATCCCATGCCGCGGAGAATGGCCGACCGGCGATCCGGAGAGCGGTCAACGGCACCAGCAGTAGCGTGGCCGCAGTTCCGGCCAGAAGAAACACGCACGGCACAACACGCATGAACAATTTACTGCGCTGGCCAGCCGGGACGATCCATCGTTCAAAGACCACGAGCCCTGCAAATGCGATGAGCCCAATGTACTGGCAAGCCGTCAGCCAGTCCACGGTTGCATTGACGGTGGGATCCTCGGTGGGGAAGTCCTGCACAACCCATTCCAGGGCCGTTCCGATCAGTGAGCTAGCATCAACCAACACATCACCGCCATTCCAGCGTGCATGGCAGTTCCGGCAAGTTCCGCTGTTCCCGAACCAGTGCTGCGCGGAAGGACAGTATCTGCGAAGAAGACGACAGCAGCCACTGCAAGAATCACCGTAAGGATCAAACCGATCACCAACATCCCGCCTGTAATGGTGGTGTGGTGCACCCCACCACCGGCAGGCATGGCAGCAATCATCCACACCATGGCCGTCATCATGGCCAAGTGTGCGAAGTCGTGCCATACCTGCGATAGCCGGGAAGCGTCCCGCCGCAGGTCTATAACGAGGCAAGCTGTGCACCAGAGTGCGCCGGCTAAGAAAACGGCCATTTGTGGGCTCTTGGGCCAAAGGTTCCACCACGGCCAGCACATGGCCATCATGATCAGGCTCATCATGGCATGAAGAACGCCGTCAACAACGCCCCGTACACCCCGGGCTTTTAAACGCGCAAGAGATGTTGCAGTGGTGCCGGCAAAAAGGGCGGAAAGTAACCACTGCCATGTGGGGTCCTGGATCAATGGAATATTCTCCTGCCGGTCTCGAAGGCTAATCTACAACATGTAGAATACTATCTCTACATGTTGTAGACTTGCGGGCGGATCGGCGAACAATAAGGAGCGGTGGGCACCATGGAAACGATGGAAATCCGAGTCGACGGAATGACGTGCTCACATTGTGAGAAAACAGTCGCGGACGGGCTCTCGCGGGTTCCGGGAATCGGGGGTGTCACCGCCGATGCCGCTACTGGCCGCGTCGGGTTCCACCTGGATGGACCTGTTCAGCGTCAGAGCATTGAGAATGTGATCACAGAAGCCGGGTTTGTCTTGGGCGTCTGGCCGGACCGGAATCCGTGACAGCAGCACCAATCTTGTTTGATCCCGCTATTGACGGCAAGCGCATCCATCGCAACCGTCGCGCAATATTTTCGGTAGCCGCAGGGAGCCTGGGGTTAATAATGACTCCGCCGATAACCTCCGCCATATCTGCGGGAAGCGAAGCCTACGAGAAACTGCATACCAGTTTTCCCGGGCTCGACGTGGCCGTGTCCACTGGTGCCGCGCAGGCTGCGGCTGATCTTTTCGCTGCTCTGACGGTCGGTGCGCTCCTGATGTTGTTATTCTTTCGGGACGCCCACGGAAAAACTTCGCCGACGCTAGGCTTCTCCGTGGAGATGCGGGTCCTGCAGGTGGCCTCTGCCGGGTGGGCAACGATGTCGGCGGCCATGGTGCTGATGGAGATGCTGGACACTTCGGGTTTTCCGTTCGGAAGCCTGGCTAGCCCCGACGTTGTACCCTTCCTCTACGGCGGAGGCGACGCGCCAAAGGCGTGGACCATCTCGGCCGTCGCCGCCTCTGTTGCCTTCGCGGCGAGTATCTTCGCCGAGCGTTGGAACGGTCTGCTTATAGCACTGTGGGCCACCGGATTCGGAGTTCTGGCACCTGTCGTCGTAGGCCAGACACTGGTGGGACCCAACCATGACTTTGCCAACGATGCAGGAGCCATCCAGACTCTGTTGACAACAACTGTATTCGGGCTTTCCTTTGTCGCCGCCCTGCGGGTGGCCTCCGGCCACCTCATAGCGCCCATAATTGTCCTGCGCCTTTACAAAACCATGGTTCTGACAACATCCATGATCATCGTTTTCGACGTGCTCCTGACGTGGTTCAAGCTCGCCGGGACCGGCCTGTTCGATTCATCGACAGGCTGGCAAATCACAGCGCGGTGGGTTTGCCTTGTGGCTCTCGCTGGCGCGTCAGCATGGGGCTGGTTCTACTGGCAGCAACGGAGCCTGACCGACAGGCGTATCAACCGCATCCTAGCCCTGTGTACCGCCGCCGGCAGTGGTTGGATCGGTGTTACTGCCGGTATGGCGCGGATCCCGCCGCCGCATTATTTCCAGCCCACCACCATCACTCAGATCCTTCTCGGGTACAACGTTGAACAGGCACCCACGGCAGCCATCCTGTTCACGGAGTGGCGTCCTAACGTGCTGTTCCTCGTGATGGCTGCCACTGGCGTGCTGGTGTATCTTTTGGCAGTCCGTACCCTGATCCGAAGGGGCGACAAATGGCCGGTTGGGCGGACCGTGTCATGGCTCGCAGGGTGGGCCACAGTGGTGTTCGCCACCAGTTCCGGATTCGGTAAGTACTCCGCGCCAGACTTCGGCATCCACATGATCGTGCACATGAGCCTGAATATGCTCGCACCCATCCTGCTGGTGATGGGCGGGGTCCTCACCCTGCTCCTGCGTGCCGCGACGACCCAGCCCGGCACTCCGGTGGGCCTGCATTTCTGGATTACCCAGGGCATGCATTGGCCGGTACTGCGCCTGGTGTACAACCCCTTGGTCGTCTTTGCGCTTTTCGTAGGCTCCTACTACGGGCTCTACTTCTCCGGCATATTCGGTGAGTACATGCGCTTCCACTGGGCACATCAGCTCATGAACGTGCACTTCCTCATCGCCGGATACCTCTTCTACAGTCTCGTCATCGGTGTGGACCGGCCACCACGGCCGCTGCCGCATATCGGCAAGCTCGGCTTCGTTTTCGCGGCCATGCCATTCCACGCGTTCTTCGGCGTCATCCTGATGTCCAGCACCAGCATCATCGCTGAGAACTTTTACAGGTCACTCGCGCTGCCCTGGTCAGACCTTCCGTCCTCACAATACTTTGGCGGCGGTGTCGCCTGGGCCGGAGGGGAACTGCCGCTGCTGCTGGTCATTATTTCCCTGGGTATCCAGTGGTCCCGGCAGGACGCAAAAGATGCCCGACGCAAAGACAGGCACCTGGACGAGGGCCGCGACGACGAATACGAGGCCTACAACCGGATGCTCGATACACTCGCGGCCCGCCAGGAAACTCAACTCGCAAACCCGCTCGTCCAACGAAGGGAAAAGCCATGACCGTCGAAGCCCCCACCGGGCCACCCTTGCAATTAAATATTTCAGGGATGACCTGTGCCGCTTGCGCCGGAAGGGTCGAAAAGGCCCTCAATCGCCTCGACGGTGTCACCGCAAGCGTTAATTATGCCACTGAGCGGGCCTGGATAACAGGCATGCCGGCAGGTCGGGTAGCCGAAGCAGTGGCAAAGGTCGAGAAAGCAGGTTACGGCGCGCAACTCCATGATGACGCCGATGACCAGTGGTCACGCCGGGCCAACGAGGTCCGGGTTACCTCACTGCGCCGCCGGCTGCTGCTGGCTGCTGTGCTGACGGTCCCCTTAATGGATATCACCATCGTTTTCGCTCTTGTCCCCGGATGGCGGTTTCCGGGCTGGGAATGGCTTTGCCTTGCCCTCGCGCTGCCGATTGTGACATGGGCGGCATGGCCATTCCACCGGACCACGCTCCGGAATCTCCGCCACGGCAAAGTCACTATGGACACGCTGGTGTCATTGGGCATTGCCGCATCCTTCGGCTGGGCCCTCATCACGCTTGCCTTGGGTATCGAAGGCGGCAGCGGATACTGGCTGGGGTTTGGAACCGTTCCTGCGGGCGCCAACTCAATCTATCTGGATGTTGCAGCAGGGATGACCACATTCCAACTGGCAGGCCGCTATTTCGAAACCCGGTCCCGGCGGAAAGCCGGCGACGTACTCGGTGCTTTGTCGCGCCTGGCACCAACCACCGTCCGGGTCTTCGAGGACGGCTACGAACGGCTCAAGCCTGTGCACGAGCTACGCAGGGGAGACACGTTCGTTGTTCTTCCCGGCGAAGCGATCCCGGCCGACGGACTCATCACCTCGGGACGTGCATCGGTAGATACCAGCATGCTGACCGGCGAACCCCTGCCCCGCGAGTCCCGGACAGGGAACACCGTAGTAGGCGGAACCATCAGCACCAATGGACGGCTCCAAGTGCAGGCCACCTCAGTGGGCGCGCACACCCAACTGGCGCAGATGGCAGCGCTGGCAGAACAGGCACAAGCCAGAAAAGCCAACGTCCAGACCCTCGTCGATAGGATCACCGCATACTTCGTTCCAGGGGTCATCACCCTCGCGGTCCTCGTTACCGGGGCATGGCTCCTCAGCGGCGCAGAACTCTCCCAAGCGTTCGGCATAGGTATCTCCGTCCTCATTATTGCCTGCCCCTGCGCCCTTGGGCTGGCAACCCCTACAGCCCTTATGGTCGGCATCGGGCGCGGGGCAACCCTCGGAATTTTGGTCAAAGGCCAGGACGCTCTGGAAGCCAGCGGCCGGATCACCACGGTGGTTCTGGACAAAACGGGAACCCTGACTACCGGAAAAATGACAGTGCACTCCGTGACGCCACTGGCCGCCTTCACGGAGTCAGAGGTGCTGCGCATCGCGGCCACCGTAGAGCAGGGTTCCGAACACATGATCGGCCAAGCCATCGGCCGCGAGGCTCGTTCCAGACACCTGATGCTCAGTGACCTTGTTGACTTCGATGTTCACCCCGGCCGCGGTGCCACAGCATCCGTAGACGGCAGCGCAGCGCTCGTGGGAAATCTTGCCTATCTGAGTGAAAATTCCGTTTCCGGCCTGCAGCCCCTGGCTGGCCCGTTAGAGCAGGTCCAAAGCAGTGAAACCTCCGTCTTCGTTGCCTACCGGGGCGAATTGATCGGAAAGATCGAACTGGCAGACACCATCAAGGCCGACGCTGCCAAAGCCGTTGCTGCCCTGCATGGGCTGGGCCTGAAGACAGTTCTGCTCACGGGCGACTCGGATGCCGCGGCGCAGCGGATCGCCGCGCACACCGGAATCAAACACGTCTACAGCGGTGTGTTGCCTGCAGAAAAAGCCGCTATCGTCCGTGGCCTAAAGGATGAGGGTAACCGGGTGGCCATGGTCGGCGATGGAATCAACGACTCCGTGGCCCTCGCGGCCTCTGACCTTGGACTGGCGGTAGCCACAGGGACGGATATCGCGCTTAAGTCCGCCGACATCATTCTGGTGCGGGAGGACCTGTCCGTTATCCCTGATGCAATCGCACTTTCCCGGCGCACCCTTATGACCATCCGGATCAACCTGCTCTGGGCCTTTGGCTACAACATAGCGGCTCTGCCGATCGCAGCCGCCGGACTCCTGAACCCTCTGATCGCGGCCGGCGCCATGGCGCTGTCATCAGTTCTGGTGGTCTACAACAGCCTCAGGCTCCAAAACTTCCGAAGTACACGGGACCACCACGCCATCAGAGAAGCATCCGGTGTACGGGGTAATCCTGGCTGAGGAGGGTGCCCGGGCAGGTGTGGTCAGAACTTGCATGGACCGGCAATGACGGGCAGCAGGCCTGAACTGTCCTTCAGAGATGTGTCCATCCGTCCTCAGTGTTCTGGCTGCGGAGCTGACGCCAGGATCCAGTCCAGGGCCTCGGTTCTGCGGGTGAAGAAACGGGTTGGGCACGGGTAAGAATGGGCGCTACGGAAATTAGCGATCATCCAGTCGACAGGGCCGGCACCGAGCAGGGCAATTCGTGAGGCTGCGGTGGGGGTGGAGAAAGCTGCACGGGCATGATGGCTAACCGTTTTTACATCTGCCATTTCCGCCAATAGCGGCATCGCCAGTCCCTTGCTGATCTTGTTGACTTCAGCCATGGCGCTTTTGACGTCGTCAACGTCAAGGCTGGACCCTGGTTGCCAGACGAGGTGAATCACGCCGTCTTCACGGATTCCCAGGCTGGCTTTGCCGCCCACGATGGATGTCGTTTTCACTCTGGGCGCTCTCTTCGGGTGGGGGTTGTTCGCAGCAGTGCGGCGAGATGGCGGCCGGTGATACTTGCCGGGTCAGCGGCGACTTGTCCGGGGGTTCCCGTGGCGATGATCTGTCCGCCGTTGCTTCCGCCGCCGGGTCCGAGGTCGATAATGTGGTCGGCGTTGGCGATTAGGTCCAGGTCGTGGTCGATGACGATCAGTGTTGCCCCGGTAGCCAGCAGCATGTCGAAAACCCTCAGGAGGTTGCGGACGTCGCGGGGATGCAGTCCAACAGAAGGCTCGTCGAAGACGAACACTGTTCCTTTGTGGTTACGGCCCAGTTCCGTAGCAAGTTTGAGTCGCTGCGCTTCACCGCCGGAGAGGGCTGGAGTGTCTTCTCCTAAGGTGAGGTAACCGAGACCCAGATCGATGAGGGTTTTCAGTTTGCGTTGGACCTTGGTTATTCCGGTGAGCAGATGGGCGGCATCAGCGACGGTGGTCCCGAGCATCGCAGGAAGCGAACGGTGGTCCAGGGAAGTGGCCAGGACAATGTCGTTTGCTGCGGGAGAATACCGGGTACCCATGCAGTCCGGGCAGGGGATATCAACGTCGGGAAGGAACTGGACGTCGAGAACAATTTGCCCGGTGCCTTCACACCGCGGACACCGCAGCGTTCCGGTGTTGTATGAAAAGTCGCCGGCCAAGAGCCCCCGCTGCCGCGCTTCGGGCGTAGCGGCATACGCCTTGCGCAGCTCGTCCAGTATGCCGCTGTAGGTGGCGATGGTTGATCGGACGTTAGTTCCGATCGGGGTGGCATCAACGACGTCGGCGCGGGTCACACCCGCGCTGTCCAGGAAAGTCACATGCGGCGGGAGGGCTTCGCCGCCGTGCGCCGCGGCCAGTGCCGGGACCAGACTCTCCAGTATCAAGGTGGTCTTACCGGATCCGGACATACCGGTTACAGCCGTCAGCCTGCCCAGCGGAATCGAAGCTTCGAGAGCGTGCACGGTGTGGATCGGCGCCGTTGCGAGCCGGATGGTCCCGGCGTCGAAAACGTCCTGCGCTGGCCTCTGCTGGCGGATCTGGACAGTTTCTTTTCCGGAGAGATAGCTCCCGATGACCGATTCCGGGTTCCGGCTGATGTCTTCGATGGATCCGGTGGCCGTCACCGTACCGCCGTTGGTCCCGGAACCGGGTCCAATTTCGATCATCCAGTCAGCTTCACGGAGAACCTGCACATCGTGGTCCACGAGAATTACCGAGTTGCCGTCGGCGAGAAGGTCCCGCATGACTCCGATCAGGCCCTCGACGTTGGCGGGATGAAGACCAATCGAGGGTTCATCCAATACGTACAGCACGCCGGTGGTCTGGTTGCGGACTGCCCGCGCGAGCTGCACGCGCTGCCGTTCGCCGGTGGAGAGGCTCGAGCTGGCCCGGTCGAGGCTGAGATAACCCAGTCCCAGCTGGACCAGCCGATCGGCCATCCCCGTGTACTGGGTAATGATCATCCGAGCCATCGGGTGCATCTCCGGCGGCAGCGTGTCAACGGCTGCCGATACCCAAAGGACCGTCTCATCAAGAGTCTTTGCCGTGATTTCTGCAAGGTTGCTGCCGGCGACCTGCGTGCTGCGGGCGGCCGTTGACAGGCGGCTCCCGTGGCAGGCGGGACACGTCTGGGCCGTCATGAATCTGTTGACTCGTGTGAAGCCCTTCTCGGATGTGGCGTTTTTCAAGGCTTCTTGTACGGCGAGCCGGGCATTGCGGTACGTGAAGTCCAGCTCGAACAACTTGCCGTTCTTGGACCTAACGGCAATGTGTCTTTTCTCCTCCGGTCCGTGCAGCACAATGTTACGTTCATGCTCGGTGAGGTTCGTGTACGGTACGTCCGTTCGCACTCCCAGTTCGGCCACAACCTGGGGCATGACGGTAAGCCCGAACATTTTCCAGGGCGAAACTGCACCCCCGCCAATGGTGAGCGACTCGTCAGGAACGAGGGTGCTGTCATCGACTTCCCTGACAGTGCCCGTTCCCGAGCAGTTCCCGCAGGCACCATCGGAATTAAACGCCAGCGATTCAGCTCCCGGCGGGTAGAACACGGACCCGCATTCCGGACAGGTCAGGTCGAGGTTAGCTGCGACATCGATAGTGGGGTCCAGCCGGTGCCCGTTCGGACATGTGTGTGAACCCAAGCGCGAAAACATGACCCGCAAGACATTCAGAAGCTCCGTTGAGGTGCCAAAGGTGGACCGCATGCCGGGGACACCCGGCCTCTGTCTCAGCGCCAGGGCGGCGGGAACATGCCGCACTGAGTCCACGGCTGCCCGGGTCGCATGTGCCATCCGCCGCCGCGTGTAAGTCGAAAGAGCCTCAACATAGCGGCGTGAACCCTCGGCATAAAGGACCCCCATCGCAAGCGAGGACTTTCCGGAGCCGGATACACCGGCGATGGCCACGAGCCGGCGCAGCGGCACGTCGACGTCGATGCTGCGAAGGTTATGCACCCGGGCCCCGCGGACCGAAATCACCATAGGGCTGTCGATCTCCGGCCTGTCGATGTGGTCAATCCCCACGCTGCTCCTCCGGAAACCGTCGTCCTGACTCGAATATTTCACATCACCTCAACCCTATGGTGCACCCGGCTCCCTGAAACCAGGGTGCCGGACGATCATTATTGTGGACGGGGAAGCTATGGTTTCTGGTTCAGGGCTGGAGAGCCAACTCCCGCAGCCACTCCTCGACGGTGCGCGGCGCGATTCCGAGGAGTTTCTGCGCGGAACGCGGTTCAGCGATGACGTCACCAGGCTGGGATTGCCGGTGTTCGTATGCCTCGACCACTGGCAGGACACCGGCTTCGCCAAAAAGCGGGACGGTGGCGATACCAAATTCCTGCGGGGTAATGCTTTCGTACCTGACTTCAGTACCCAGGTAAGCGCTGAATCCCCGGGCAAGGTCCGCGCCGGAGAGTGCGGGCAGGGAGCCCACCGACACGTTCCCGGTGATTCCACTTTCAGTCAGGAGCCTGACGACAACATCAGCGACATCCAGATGGGAACTCCAGGAGGCCTTGTAGCCGCTCTTCAGGGGATATTTCAGTGTGCCCTCTTTCTTCACGACGTTCATCACCGGCGGCAGGAGGAGGTTTTCCAGGTAGAGGCGTGGTTCGACGACCGCGTAGGACAACCCGCTGGCACCGAGGTAAGCGGCCAGAATCGCATGTGCAGTCAAAGGCGATTCCGTAGAAGCCGGGTAGCCGCTCGTGGAGAACACGACCCTGGCCGGCCGGGTCTTCTCCAACGCGCCTGCAACGTTACGGGCAAAGTCTTCCTGTGCGCCGGGGGCAGCAAGGGGAAGATGGATAAACACACCGTCAGCGCCGGCGTAGGCGGCGGTCAGCGATTCAACGGAGGTGAAATCCACACTCACCGCTTCTCCGGCGACACCGGAGGCATCGCGTACCGCGGCGACAGGCAAGTGACCTGCTGCCTTGAGGGCGTTAAGGACGGGGGAACCTTGGGCGCCGGTAGCGCCATGCACGATAATTTTCATGTATTCATTAGTGCATACTATGCATCGGTTACATCAAGTGCACTAATGGTAAATTTATGTATGACTTTCTGCGCTTCGAACTTTCCCGGCTGTGGCGTCGCCCGTTTTCTGGGTCTCATGAATGGACCTTGGGCCACACTGATCGTTCGCGAGCTGCTGGGAGGACCGCTCAGGTTCGGCGAAATCAAGGACCGACTGACCGGCATCAGTGCACATACGCTGACGAACTCTCTGCGGAAGTTCGAAGACCATGGCCTGCTGACCCGGACCGTCTACCCGGAAATCCCTCCCAGGGTGGTTTACGAACTGACCCCGGCTGGTCAGGAACTGCGGACGGTCTTGAATTCCATGAACGACTGGGCGCTGTCCGTCCCCATGGTTGCGCAGATGCCGGATTCTACTCACGCCTTGTAGAGGACAGGCGAGGGAGCACCCGCTTGCCGGTACCGGTCGGTGGGAACCGAGTTCCACACACAAAACCCCGCCGATAACCAGGACTATTCCCACCATCATGAGCGGCTTGAGTGGTTCGCCAAAAAGCAGGGTGGCCAGCAGTACGGTGAGCGTGACCCCGATCGCCGCCCAGATTCCGTAGGCGACACCGAGCGGCATACCCTGGCGGAGGGTGCCGGCCAGAAAGCCAAAGGAGGCGATGTAGCCCACAACGACGACTGCGATGAAGGCAGGGTTGTCGAGTGCGGCTTTCATGGCAAGGGAAGCGGTGACTTCACTGCAGATGGCCCCGGCAAGGAAGATCCATTTCATGTCGGTTTTCCCGGCGTCCGAGGGTGGGCGCTACAGGCGAGGGAAGTCATAGTAATCCGCCATCAGAGTCAGTGCGTCCAGGTCAAGGGCGGATGAGTGGCCCCCGACGACCAGCATGATCTCATCGACTCCGGTTCGTTGGTGCAGGTTTTCGAGGCGGCTGGCCACCATGGCGGGTGTTCCGTGAAAGGTACGGTCGGTGTAGGCGTCGACGATCTGGCGCTCGGCGGTGGTATGCAGGTGGGAGTCGATTTCATCCGGTGGCAGCAGCAGGTAGCCTTCCCCTCTGAACATCCGCAGCATGGCCATGGCTGAGGTAGCCGCCTGCCTCTTCGCTTCAGCCGTGTCTGTGCTGATGGCAGCGGGCACGCTGACGAGGGTGTGTGGCGCGGTAAGGACCTCCGAGGGGTCGAAGCTCTGGCGGTAGACGCGCATCGCCGTATCGATGTCAGCGTCCCCGAACTGCAGGGCGAAGGCGTACGGGAGACCAAGCTGGCCTGCAAGGCGCGCGGAGTAGGGCGACGAGCCGAGTATCCACGGTTCCGGTGCCGTCAGCGGGGCGGGGACCTGGTTCTCCCGCGCCTGCCACGGGCCGGGAACGGCATGGACGTCCACAAACGGGTGGCCGGCTGGAAAGTTGTCCCCGAGGAAGCCAAGCAGTTCCAGTACCTGGTGCGGGAACCCGTCGTTGGCGTCCGCGTTCCTGCGCAGTGCCGCCGCCGTTCTCTGGTCAGTGCCGGGCGCACGGCCCAGGCCCAGATCTATCCGGCCGGGTGCCAGGGCATCCAGCATCCCGAATTGCTCGGCTATCAGCAAGGGTGCATGGTTCGGAAGCATCACCCCGCCGGCCCCCAGCCGGATGCGCGCTGTTTCCGCGGTAAGGCGGGCGATCATCAAGGACGGTGAGGACACCGACGTCGCACCCATCCCGTGGTGCTCGGACATCCAGAAGCGGTGGTACCCCCGCTGGTCCGCGGCTCGCGCCAGGGAAACGGTGCCTGCGAGGCCCTCGGTGGCTGTGGTTCCCACGCCTGTGCCGCCAGCGGACAGGACAGATAAGACAAAGGGTGCCGTGCCGGAGTTTTTCCCGAACTGCATTTTACTGAAACTCCTTGTGGAAATTCTTCCTGGAACCGGTCTGAACGGCCCTGGATGGTGTGGTGTGGCCGAACTACGGCGTCGAGAGATGGCGGATGGCTGACAAGAGGACCTCAATTTCCCTGTGCCCGAGTCCTGGAACCAGTGATCCAAGCGATACCTGTTCAGCGTCGGCGACGGAAGCCACCAACGTCAGGAAGTTCCTCTCGTCCGCGGGAAGCGACGCGGCATAGGTGACGAGCGCCGGGAAGTTCACCGCAGCCGGCGTTTTGAGCAGGCCGGGACGGATCCACGGCTGGCCCAACGCCGCGAACTTTCCGTCATAGCCCCGAATCAGCATCTCTGTCGCTGCAGCGTGCATCGGGCTATGCCGTGCATGCGCCCGGAGTTGTTCGTGGAGCTCCACGCTTAGAGCCGGGCTGCCTGCTCAGCGCCTGCGATGGCGGAGCTGCCCAGGTCGCTGCCGGTGGTTGGCTCCCCTGCGGCAAGCGCCGCGGTCCAGGTTGCCGTGGTGGAAACGTGGGCCCAGTTTGAGTTGAGGACCGCCATCAGCGTTTGGTGCACGGTTTTGGCCGCGGCGGCACCGGCGTTGTTGGCGATGTTGATGGCACCTGTCGCATCCGAGATGACCTCTGTGGCAAAGCCAAGGAATTCTGCGTCCGCTGCTGAGGCGAGAATGCAGTTGTTGGTCATGTAGCCCACCAGCGTGACAGTGTCCACGTCCTGGCTGCGGAGCCATTCGGCCAGGTCCGTGCCGGCATAAACGGAGCTGTAGTGCTTGGTGAGCAGCTTCCAGGAGTCAGCCTTGCGGTTTTCCACCTCAGGGTGCAGTGCAAAGGCAGGGGTCCCCGGATCAAAAACGGGCGCACCTTCTCCTGCGCTGTGCTGAACGGCCGCTACCGGTATTCCGGCGGCCGCGGCGGCATCAATGGCCTGCCCGATATTTGCCAGCGACTCAGCAGGCCGGGGGTAGTGGATCTCGAGCGGACCGCTGAAGTACTGCTGCTGGATGTCCACAATGATGAGTGCGCGGCGGGGCGTGGTCACAATAATTTCTTCTCCTAGGTCGTTGGCGTCCGGCAGGACCCCTGGCTTCCATTGTTCGGGTGCCCGCCCCCGGCTACCAGTGGCATGAATGCTGCCTTACGATGGATTTGCGCCAAAACTATTCCTGAGCCCACCCTGGAGCGTTATGAAGATCGCCATCTATGCTTTCGACGGCGTGCCCATGTTCCACCTCGCGGTTCCACAAATGGTTTTTGAAGAGGTCAAGCGCCAAGGGCACCCGTGGTCCACCGAGCTTTTTTCAGACGGCGCGGACTCCTTGGTGACCGCCGAGGGCTATCAACTCAGCGGAATTTCCGGGCCCGAAGCTGCTGTCAACGCCGATGTTGTGGTGATCCCATCGTGGTACGGCGGCGACAGGACTGCTGGGGCCGGCCTGCAGGCACTCCTCGTGAACGCACACCGGGAAGGAGCCACCATCATGGGCCTATGCCTCGGGGCGTTGGCCGTGGCTGATGCCGGCCTTCTTGACCACCGGTCAGCCGTAACGCACTGGAACGCCGTTGGGGCTCTTGCCCGGCGGCGCCCGGCTGTCTGCGTTGACCCTTCGGTCCTGTACATCGACCACGGGGACGTCATCACCTCGGCGGGCACCGCGTCGGGGATTGATGCCTGCCTTCATCTGGTGCGCAGGAGCCTCGGCGCCGCAGCGACCAACTCGGTCTCCCGCGCACTGGTGGTGGCTCCCCACCGGGAGGGCGGGCAGGCGCAATACATTGAACGCCCGGTCCGCCCGCAGCAGACAGGCGATCCCATTTCCAATGTCATCGGATGGGCGCTGAACAATCTTTCCGAACCTCTCACCATTGAGCAATTGGCTCTTCAGGGGCACATGAGCCGAAGGACCTTCATCCGCGAATTCCAGGTCAGCACAGGCACAACGCCGGCGGCATGGGTCCGCAGCCGGCGCCTGGACGAGGCCCGCAGGCTGCTCGAGGAAACCAAACTGACCGTTGACCAGGTAGCGGCTGCGAGCGGTTTCACCAGCACCGTCACCATGCGACAGAACTTCGCTTCCGCCTTCGCAACAACCCCCACCGACTACCGCAGGCGCTTCGAGGCACTGCCGTCCCCGTGACTGCCGGCAACCGCACCAGCCGGGAAGCCCCGGCCCCGGGAGCTGCCCTCCGCTGACGGATCGGAGGAGAAAGGCGAACCTCCGCAATTGTCCCTCCGCGCACGGGGAGCAGGGTCGAGTCCCACCTAATCGTTTGTTCAGGTCAACGGACGTTGCGGAACGTAGCATCACTCCGAGAGGTATTGGAAGTGATTGGATCTATTCGAAGGCGGAAATCAGCATGCCGAAGGTAGCGGTCGGGGAAATTGTAGGACTGGTACGAACTGGCAGTTGCATCTGCCAAGGTGTCCGTCGGAGAAACGCGGGCCCAGTTGGAGTTGAGGACCGCTATCAGCGTTTGGTGCATGGTTTTACCCCGGCGGCACCGGCACTGTTGGCGATGTTGACCAGCAATTACATCCGAAAGACCATGCCAATTGGCGTCAAGCCAACACCGATACCGCTGGTGCTAAGCCATTGCCACGGGGTCGACCTTTCGCTCGAATGGCATTGGCGCCTGCGGCCATACACTTGATTCGAAGTTCAAGCCCTGACAGCTGATTGTGGGGGCTTGCCTTGATTCCCCCGGCCTCAAGGGAGGCAGATCGAGGATACCGGTGAACAGCTGCGCTGCCTACTTCACCGTGAATCGGTACTCTGGAGACAGAAGGGGAAGTCATTGATGATGTACGTGAGGAGTGTGGGTGGTAACAAGCAAGGACGTGGCGGCCCGTGCCGGTGTGGCCCAGAGCACGGTTTCTTACGTTATGAGTGGGAAGAGATCCATCTCGCCGGAAACCCGCGCCAAAGTCGAAGCTGCGATAGCAGAGCTTACATACCACCCAAATGCTGGAGCGCGCGCCCTAGCAAGCAACAGGACGAGCGTCATCGGCCTCGTGGTCAGTATGTCCCGGACAACGGAGATGGCCGGTTTGCTGCCCTTCATCGAGGCAATAACTTCGGATGCCCGTGTGCGCGATCATGACGTCGTACTGGTAACCGAGGAGGCTGGAACGGCAAGCCTGGAACGACTCTCGGGAAGGTCGCTGGTTGATGCCATCATTCTCATGGACGTGCACCTGCATGACGCCCGGCTTGAGCGGGCGGCTCAGCTGGCTGTCCCTGTTGTCCTCATCGGCCTCGCAGAAGATAACCATGGCCTGGACGCCGTCGATTTCGACTTTGAAGCTGCCGGCATTATGGCTGCGGAAGAACTGCTGGACCGGGGCTACACCCGGGTCGTGGTAATAGGTGAGCCGCCTGAGGTGAACGTGCGTGCGTACGGCTTTATCGCCGGGTTCGAACGGGGCGCGCTGGAGGCGTGCCACCGGCGGGCTGCGGAAGCTGAAGTGCTTCGGCCCGCAGCCCCGGGGTGGAATGCATTCTTGGCCGAGGTCTCAGAGCAAATCGGTAAAGCAAGGACTTCACGGGTTGGTTTCATCGCCCGCACGCCCCAAACTGTGGCGTGGGTATTGCAGTTGCTCCTCATCGGGCATCTCGAACCTGGCCGGGACGTGGGCTTGGTCGGCATGTGTACTGACGAAGACTCTGAAACCTTCAGCACCCCTGTCACGAATGTCTCCCCGAGGCCGCGGGAAGTGTCGTACGCGGCCATGAACCGCGTGTTCGAACTATTGGACGGAGCCGAGCCGGGCGGCCAGATTCAACTGATCCCGCCGCGGCTCACTCGCCGCTGCACGACCTAACCCGAGTTACAGCAAAGCAGCACCCCCTTCCTAAAAGAATTGTTTCATGCTATTTTCGATGCGTATCGAGTCGATACGCATCGATTAATTTTTCTGATAGATAAGGCGAGATGATGACTCAAAGGCGAGGCAGGGTTCTGCGGACGGCTGCGGCTGTGGCGGTTCTTTCCACGGCATGTGGTGTAGCCGGATGTGCTCCGACATCGAGCGGCCCTGAAGATGCGCAAACAGTCTTGTTGCAGCGTCCCGCAGGTTCCACTAATGACACGAAAATTTATGACTCGGTTCTTGCCACGTGCGAAAAGACTACCGGGATCACTATCAAGACTCAGGACATCCCCAGTAGTGGCTATCTGGCCAAAGTCCTTCAACAGGCTTCCTCCAAAACCCTGCCCGACGTATTAATGCTGGACAACGGGGAGGTACCTCAGATCGCCGAATCGGGGGCCCTTGCACCCCTGAAGCCATTGGGCGTTACGACCAATGGATTTGCTGAAGGTGTAGTGCAGGCTTCGACTTACGGAGGTGAACTGTATGGAGTGCAGCCCGTGGCTAACACGATCGCATTGTTTGTGAACACCGAACTCCTTGCGGCAGCTGGGCTGAAAGCCCCTACAACATGGGATGAATTGAAAAGAACGGCTTCTATCCTCACCAAAGGCGATACTTATGGCGTCGCTTTTTCCGCAGCCGCGTCTGAGGAAGGAACATTTCAGTTCCTTCCGTTCTTCTGGTCCAACGGCGGCGATGAGACCAACATTCCCACTAGCGAAGGTGCGGCCGCTCTTCAGCTGTGGAAGGACCTCGTGATCGCCCATGCGGCATCGGAATCGGTGCTGACCTGGACGCAGGCGGATGTCAACGACCAGTTCATCGCAGGCAAGGCTGCGATGATGATCAATGGGCCGTGGCAATTTCCGTCCCTGGATAAGGCCGGAGTCAAATACGAGGCCGTGGCCCTTCCTGCTCCTCAGCCGGGTGCTGAAATTGTTTCTCCGCTCGGGGGCGAGACTTGGACGGTTCCTGTCACCGGCAATAAGGAAAAGATGGCTTCAGCTGCCCAGGTGGTGCAGTGCCTGGGGTCCGATGCAAGCCAGCTCGAGCTCGGATCCGGGCGAAACCTCATCCCAACGAATGAGAATCTCGCGGGACAGTATGCGCAAGAGAATCCCAAGATGAAGGGCTTCGTTGACCAGATTCCCGGTCTTCGTGCACGCACCGCCCAGTTGGGCCCGGATTACGCCAAAGCGTCCCAAACCATCTACACCGCCATCCAGGATGTACTTACAGGAGGAGCGGAACCTTTGGAAGCTCTGCGTCGAGCGGAAACCAAATAGCAATGGCCACGATGGCCGGACCAGTCCGTGCAGGCGCCCTTGCAGGGAGACAAGCATCATGATCATGACTGAAATCAAGACGAAGCCGGTAATCGCACCACGCTGGCGGGTATCTGGTCGCAACAAAGAAAGGCTCCTACAGCAGGCCTTTTTGCTGCCGGCCACTTTATATATTCTGCTGATCTTCGGATACCCCGTCGTGCAAAACGTCATAATGGCGCTTCAGCAGTACACCACCGCCACATTCTTCACCGGTCATGCCCCTTGGATAGGCCTTGCCAACTATCAGGCAGTACTCCAGTCGCGGGACTTCGGCCGTGCTGCTATGAACACCCTGACATTCACAGTTTTTTCAATCGCAGGACAGCTGATCTTCGGCATGCTCATCGCCCTCTATTTCCGCCGCAGATTCCCGCTTAACAACCTACTGCGGGGTTTGCTGCTGTTGCCATGGCTGATTCCACTGATTGTTTCCAGTGCAGTCTGGCGGTGGATGCTGGACAAGGACTCTGGGGTGGTCAACCAGATCCTTGGTGCTCTGACCTTCAGCGATGTCCGGATCGGATGGCTCACCGACACAACAGTGGCGCTCCTGGCGGTGATCTGTGTGAATATCTGGCTGGGAATTCCGTTCAACGTGGCCTTGCTGTACAGCGGCCTGCAGGACATCCCACAGGAACTCTATGAGGCCGCCGCCCTAGACGGTGCCACCGGAGCGAAAGCATTCAAGCACATTACCTGGCCCCTTCTCCGGCCCGTCGTCACGGTGGTGTTGGTCCTTGGCGTCGTCTACACCCTGAAGGCCCTGGATATCATTCTTGGCCTCACCGGAGGGGGACCTGCGAACGCAACACAAACCTTGTCGACAGAGTCCTACCGTTTGTCGTTCCAACAGTTCGACTTCGGCCAAGGAGCCGCAGTGGGCAACATCCTCATTGTTATTTCCCTCGTATTCGCACTGCTCTACCTGCGGGCCAACCGGAAGGGGTCGAAGGCATGACAAGCACCACCGCCACAAAAGCGGCCGGATCATTTGGACTGGAACGATCTGCTTCCCGCCACACGATTTTCGGACTGGTGATCGTTGTCGTTTTGCTCTTTCCGGTCTACTGGATGGTCAACGTGTCGCTGCAACCCGGCGGACGGGCCGTGGGCACGCCCTGGTTTCCCATCAATCCTGACCTGTCCGGCTACGCCACCGCCATCGCCGAGCAAAGCCCAAACCTCGTCACCAGCCTTCTCGTCGCTGGGGGCAGTGTCCTATTCAGTCTCGTGATTGCCGCCCCTGCCGCCTACGCAGTGGCGCAATTGCGGATCCCGTTCGCCCGGACCCTTCTCTTCGCGGTGCTCATCTGCCAGATGATTCCAGGGATCGTCGTGTCCAACGCTCTCTATACAGCGTTCAATCAGTTGGGGCTGTTGAACAGCATCATTGGCCTAATTATTGCCAACTCCAGCGCCGGCATACCGTTCGGGATCCTCATCATGCACGCTTTCATGCTTTCCATCCCGCCCTCAGTCATAGAAGCTGCACGGGTCGACGGTGCGGGGCCAGTCAGAGCCTTTGTTTCCATCGTCCTTCCGATGAGTAGGAATGCGATCATCACCGCGGGTCTCTTTGCCTTCCTCTTTGCTTGGGGAGACTTCCTCTTCGCCGTCACCCTCACCACCACCAATGAAGTCAGGCCCGTGACCGTTGGCCTGTACTCCTACCTCGGCACCTACGTAAATGACTGGAGCGCCGTCATGGCCACCGCAGTTCTCGCATCCACACCCGCCATCGCCGTGCTCGCGGTCGCCCAACGCTACATATCAGCAGGCGCAACCGGGGGAGCGGTCAAATGACCATTACCGATTCATCGTCCCTCAACGCACCCCAGGCCCTCGGCAGGATCCGTATCCCCTTCGGCCAGGGGGAGGCTTCTATTGACCCCGTGACCGGCGCGCCCGTGCAGTTTGTGGCCAAAAATGCCCCGGACCGCCGATTCCTTCTTGATCCTGACTTGGTCTGGCACTCTCTGGAGCACCAATGGGGCAGCGGACACATCATCACCGATGGGGGAGCGGCACGCTGGAACAGACCGGACAGGCAGGAAGTGGCCACCAACTCCTCAGTTAGCCACTTCCTCCCTTCGGAGCAGCTCGCTTTGACAGTCAAAAGGAACGTTCGCAAAGACAAGTTCATCGAACGCTACGAATTTACCAACACGGGATTACACACAACGAAGGTGACCAGCGTCGGCATCCAGACGCCGTTCGCAGACCTATATGAAAGCGCCCAGGAAGCCCTCCAGCGTTCCGTGCACGCCCACATCTTCACCGGCGGCGCTTGGGCATGGGTGCTCGCCCAGCCCATGTCAGGAACAGGGCCTCTCCTTGGGCTGGTCCTCGAGGAAGGGGAACTTTGGGGATATTCCATAGAATCACGCAACCGGAACACATCCTCCAATGCCCGCGGACACATCGTTCTCCAGGTAACTGACCACGCCCGCAACCCGAACGCCTTCGGCGGCCAACCGGCCCTCACACTCGAGCCCGGTCAGAGCCTTGTCCTCCAATGGCAGCTTGGCTGGTACGGAAACATCGACGAGTTCCTCTCTGCCACCAAACCGTCGGCCAAACTCTCGGCGGTGTCAGCACCCATAAACCAAGCAATCACCATCACCACCAACCTCTCCGTTACCAGTAGATCAGAGGCGCTGAAAATTTCTCCCACCCCCGAGGGCACAGAGGTCCGAAGCGCCTGCCCCGGCACCTTCATGATCGAAATCGGCGGCAGCTCACGCACCGAAATCGCCTTCCACGACCCGCTAGCCGGGGTCATCAAACGGCGGTGCGCCTACATTCTTGACCACCAGCGCGCGGCATACCGTCCCGGCTCCCTGGCCCACGCGTTCGTCCCCGTCGATACCGCAACAAAGTTGGCGCAGACCACTAACGGCTGGTCTGACTGGACAGATGGCTCGGAACGAATTGGCATGGCCCTGCTCCTGCAAATGGCTGTGCGCCGCGGCCTCATAGACCCGGCCCTTGATGACGCCCTTGAGGGGTGGGCCGAGTTCGCGGTGGAAAACCTTATGGACAGCACAGATGCGCCTCGCCGGGGTTCCCAGGACCATCACACCGGAGCACGGCTTTACGACGCGCCATGGCTGGCCCAGTTCTTCCTTGAGCGCTACCTTCAAACAGAAGACACCACCCACCTTCACCGCGCAGAACGAATTCTCAACCGTGCCTTCGCCTTGGGAGCGCAAGGCTTCCTGGCAATTCACTTCTCTGGCACCTGCGTTGCAGTGGCCGACGCGCTGGCTGTGGCTGGTGCTCTTGAGGCAGCCCAACAACTTAGAGGCCAAGTGATTGAAAGCGCCCATTACTTTGCTGCCCGCGGGGTGCAGCTGCCCCCACACGAGGTGTTCTACGAACAGTCAATCGTGGCGCCCTTGGTCTGCCTATTCAGTGATGCCTACCGGCTTACAGGGGACCACGTGTTCCTCGACGCCACACGCACGGCGTTGCCATGGTTGCTTGCCTTCGGAGGCCCGCAGCCGCACACCCGATTGTACGGAGTGGCAATCCGCCACTGGGACGGCTACTGGTTCGGCCTTCGTCGGCAATGGGGCGATGTTTTTCCTCACTATTGGAGCGCCCTGACCGCAGAGGCTCTTCTAGGCCTGCCGGAGGAACTTCTGAATGCAGGGCATGAAAGCCTGGCCCTAGCTATCCTTCGTGCAAACATGAGCAATTACTTTCCCGACGGGTCAGCAACCTGTGCCTTCATCATGCCCACCACCGTGGACGGGGTCCCGGCTCACACCGCCGATCCCCTTGCCAATGACCAGGACTGGCACCTTGCTATGTGGCTTGGAATGATCGATAAATTCAATTTGTCGGACTAGTTTTGGGGCGCTCATTGGGGCCCGGGCCGTCCAGGGACTGGGAACTGGCCGCGCTAAATGCCTGGCCGTGTTCGCCATAACCTTTGCCGAGCGCAAGACGCCGTAGTCCGCGAGCGTCGGGGTGGCCGCCGGCAGTAAGGGATTGGAGGCGAAGAAGCCTGTGGTATCTCCGTGGAACTCATTGCCTCACTCTCGCCGCTCTGGTGTGAGGTGCAAACAGCAGATCGATCGGGGCGGGACCGACGACCACTGCTCGGAGTTACGGTCGTCCGCCCCGTTGCGCTGTATCTTAGGGCTGCCGGGCTGTGGGGCGGTTGCTGACGATGGGTGCCGCTCCGGTGTAGCCGTTGCGTGCAGCGGCGATCTCGCGGATCCTTCCGCGGCATGCATACCAGCCGGCGATCATGAGCGCGACCGCGATTGCGGTTACGAGCATGGTCAACGGGGATTCGATAAGGATCATGGCAAGGACCACGGCGAGGAAGGCAATGGTTAGATAGCCGGTAAAGGGGGCTCCAGGCATGCGGAATGAAGGACGTTGGGTCCAACCTTTCTTGCTCCACCGCTGAAACTGGATTTGGCACAGCACAATCGCGGCCCATGCCACGATGATGCCAACGGCCGCGATGCTGAGAACGATCTCGAACGCGTCGCCCGGGACGATATAGTTCAGCGGGATGCCGAGGAAGGAGACTGCTGCGGTGATGGCAACGCCGCCATAGGGGACGCCCGCCTTGTTCATTCGGAGCGCGAATTTCGGCGCTGACCCTGCGGTGGCCATCGAGCGCAGGATTCGTCCGGTGGAGTAGAGCCCGGCGTTGAGCGAAGACAGGGCGGCTGTGAGCACGACGAGGTTCATGATGGAGTCAATGCCATTGACGCCGATTGAGCTGAAGAACGTCACGAACGGGCTCACGCCCTTTTCGTAGGCGGTGTAGGGCAGCAGCAGTGAGAGCAGGACGACGGATCCGACGTAGAAGACCGCGATGCGGGCGATGACGGCGTTGATCGCCTTCGGCATAACCTTTTCGGGGTTCTCCGTTTCGCCGGCGGCGGTGCCGACGAGCTCAATTGAGCCGTAGGCGAAGATGATTCCCGACATGAGCAGGATCATCGGCATGATGCCGTTCGGGAAGATCCCGCCGTTGTCGGAGATGAGCTGGAAGCCGACCGGATCACCGGTTGGGGTGCCGAAGATGACGAAATAGATGCCCACGAGGAGGAACATGACCAGTGCGGAGACCTTGATGAGGGCGAACCAGAATTCCATCTCGCCGAAGACCTTGACGGAGACAAGGTTGAGGGCGAGGACGAGCACCAGGGCGATGAGGGCCCAGCCCCACTGCGGGACCGCGGCGATCCAGGGGACGTACCTGCCGAAGAAGCTCATGTAGAGTGCGGCGGCGGTCGTGTCGGCGATGGTCGTGGCGGCCCAAACCAGCCAGTAGAACCATCCCACGGTGAACGCTGCCTTCTCGCCGAAGAATTCTCGGGCGTAGGAGACGAACGAGCCCGACGATGCCCGGTGCAGTACGAGTTCGCCGAGGGCGCGCAGGATCAGGAACGCGAAGGCCCCGCAGATCGCGTAGGCGACGAAGAGTGATGGCCCGGCTGCGGCAAGGCGGCCACCTGCGCCGAGGAATAGGCCTGTACCGATCGCGCCCCCGATGGCGATCATCTGGATTTGTCGGGATTTGAGTCCTTTCTGGTAGCCGGCATCCTCGGCGTGCAGTACTTGATCGGGAGCATGTGCGTGCCCGGAGTCTGTGACGGGTGGCTGAATCGACATGGGAAGCCTTCCTGGAGATACGAAGCTCGAATTGCGAGGCCTGATGGTCTACGGCGTAACCGCCGGAGTTGGGGTGCTAAGAGGATGTCCGCCCTTTGTAGGGCTTCGTGGCAGTCGAGGTGATTGCGGTTCTGAGCCTGCCCGCGGTCAGGCGACCTGATGAGGGGCGACGGGATGTGGAAGACCTGAACCCCCGGCCTATTGGGAGATTCAAATCACAGTTGAGAGTATGCCGGACATCACATCCAGAAATCAACAGATTGTTGGATATATTCAGACGACTTCCGCATTCCATGCACTAGAAGTACAGGACAGGCGGGATGTACAAGGTGATTCGATCTACCGCATGTAAACAAGCTGTGTAATAGTGGTGGAAAGTTCAGCTTCTTAATTACTGAGTGTTGAATATCCTTGAAGGTGAATCGACGTGCCGTGCCTACTGTGCCGCGTTCGCCTCTCGAACGTCTGGAAGGTATTTCATGGTTGAGTCCGTTACGTCCACACCGCTCTACGAACGCGCGGTCCGGGTGGGGGATCTACTCTTTGTCTCCGGCCAACTCCCTATCGGAGATGCTGGGTTGCTCTATCCCGGGCGCGTGGGCCAGGAAGTTACAGTCGAGCAGGCGCGCGAGGCTGCCGTGCTCGCTGCCAGCCGGTGCCTGGACGTCGTCCGCGACGAACTCGGGTCGTTGGACGTGGTCAAAGGTATCGCCAGGATCGGAGGATACGTCTCAGCAGGGGAAGGATTTGTGGATGCACCCGCCGTAATCGATGGTGCGTCCCAACTCGCCCTCGATGTGCTTGGAGAAAAAGGGCACCATGCGCGGCTGGCAATGGGAGTAGCCTCCCTGCCGCTGGGTGCATGCGTCGAGATCGAAATGACTGTCCAGTGCTAAGGGCAGCCGAGCAGGCTCAGGCCCGCAGCTTCACGACAATCGGGAACCCGCTTGAGGAGCTCTCCCTCGAACAGCTCCGCCAGCGCACGAGCATGAAATGGCGCACTCATCCCTCCGACGTGCTGCCTCTGTGGGTTGCCGAAATGGACGTCCGGCTCGCGCCGCCCGTTTCGGAAGCGCTGCACCAGGCCATCGATGACGGAGACACCGGATACCCTGCTGGGACGAAGTTCGCGGAGGCCATAAGTGCGTTCGCTTCCCGGCGCTGGGGCTGGGACGGGCTGGCGGTCGAGCGCACCGCCATCGTGCCCGACGTGATGATGGGCGTCGTTGAAATCCTGCGGCTGATCACAGATCCAGGTGATGCCGTCGTCGTCAACTCCCCGGTCTATGCACCTTTTTACGCCTTCATCACCCATGATTCGCGCAGGATCGTTGAAGCCCCGCTAGGACAAGATCTCAGGATCGACCTTGGCACCCTCGAGGAAGCTTTCAAGCACGTGCGGTCGCAGGGACGGAACGCCGCCTACCTGATCAGCAATCCACACAACCCGACCGGTGTGGTCCACAGCCCTGAAGAGCTCGCAGCTGTCGCGGCCCTCGCCCGCAACTACGGGGTCCGGGTCGTCTCGGACGAGATCCACGCCCCGCTCATACTGCCGGGAGCAACATTCACTCCGTATCTCAGCGTGCCCGAGACCGAGAACGCGTTTGCGCTCACTTCGGCGTCGAAAGCCTGGAACCTGGCCGGCCTCAAGGCAGCACTCGCAATCGCCGGACCCGACGCTGCCGATGATCTTCACCGTATGCCCGAAGAGGTCAGCCACGGACCGAGCCACCTGGGAATCATCGCCCAGACCGCCGCGTTCCGTGACGGTGAAGAATGGCTGGATGCACTCCTCCGAGGCCTCGACGCCAACCGGACTCTCCTCGGAAAGATGCTCGCCGAACATCTTCCCGGTGTGGGGTACGCCGCTCCCGAGGGGACATATCTAGCCTGGCTGGACTGCAGCCATCTCGCCCCCGATTCGCCAGGCGGCCCTGATGGCCTCGGCACCGTAGCCGACCTCGCCGGGCCGGCCAAGATATTCCTCGACAAGGCGCGGGTCGCCCTGAGCTCCGGCCATGTCTTCGGCACGGGCGGCGCTGGACATGTCCGCCTCAACTTTGCCACTTCCCAGGCCATACTCACCGAGGCTGTCACCCGGATGGGCCGGGCCGCCGTCCCAATTGAACAAGACTCATCAGCCCGCGCCTGACGGTCCAGCAATACAACCCGGCCGACCACGGAGAACGTATGGCTTTGCGTATCCACCACACCTGGCACCCTGTCATCGGCCAAAGAGTTCAAATGAGGTGCAGCGGCATCACTAGCGCGAAGGTATCGTCGACGCAGTCACCCTGGACGATGCGATTCTCTGGATCGCCGGTGACATCTTGCAGCCGCGGATGATGTTCCAGCGCACCGACGGCTTCGAAGTTTGGATCGGCTACCGCTGGGAATCCCGTACGGGAGAGCCAGCGTGATCCATGCAATGCAACAGTATGTTGAAGCAAATAGCCCTAGCCTGCGGGATCGATCTCTGCCGCGACAGCGATACACTTCAACAAAAGGTATAATTTATAGCGGTTTCGGGAACTTGTATCCGCCTACTCATCGGAAGGACAGCACCAATGACCCAAATTGGTTCGCTCGGATCAGCAGCTCCGCCCCCGGACGCGCTGCATGGCATGGACGCCGAGTCCATCAACCGGATTCTGGAGCTCCTGGTGGCACCCCTTCAGGCCGCGGTGCCTCAGCCCACGGAAGTCGTTCTGCATGACCTGCAGAGAATCCCGAACACGGTCCGTGCTATCGCCGGAGATGTCACTCGCCGTCAGATCGGCGACCCACCTACCGACAAATTGCTCGAACGCGTGGCAGCAGGTAACTTCTCCCATGAGATCGGCTACCGCTCGCAACTGCCTGACGGGAGAATCCTGCAGAGCACGACGATCATTTACATCGACAAGGAAGGCCAAGCTGCTGCAGCCCTGTGTCTGAACGCTGACGTGTCAGCCTGGGTCACGCTCCGCTCCGCCTTGGACCGCTTCGTCCTCGGTCACGACGGGAGCTCCATGCTGGCGACCCCTGCCGTGCACGGGGCTAAACCGGTCGGCCCCCAGGGGAGCGAGTACTTCCCGCACAGCGTGGAGGAACTCAGTTCCAAGCTCGTTGAGGCCGCGATCACCGCCATTGGGGTTCCCGTTGAGCAAATGCGCAAGGAACACAAGATGCAGGTCGTCTCGGAGCTTGACCGCCGTGGATTCTTCCTCATCAAGCAGGCAGCCGAGACAGCGGCTACCGCGCTCGGAGTCACCCGCTTCACCATTTACAACTACCTCAACGAACTCGGCGGAGAGGTCGAAAAGACAGCCTGACCCTCGGACCATCATGGCCATCACGGAGGTGCCTTCGGTGAGTTTATGTACGCGGGGGGCGGCAGGGCACCGCATCCATAGCGCCCCTGACTACCTACGGGGCTCTCGGTACTACCTGTGCGGCGAGGATCGCAGCGGCCGTGAGTTCCTCCTTGGGGGCCCCGGCGGCCGCTTCGACACTCAACCCGTAAATCGCCGACATGACGTATCGAGCCAGCGCGGTGCAGTTTGTGCCGGCGGGCAGATCGCGGTCGGCGAGGGCCATTTCAAGCCGGTCCAAAACGGTTCTCCTCATCCGTTCGCGAGCGGCTGCCAGGAGATCAACTATTTCGTGGTGAGGTTTTCCGGATGCAAGGCCTGCCTGGATCGTCATACAGCCGAAAGGCTGACCTTGGCTAGTGAATACGTCAACTCTCCCCGTCAGAAGGGTCAGCACTGCCTCGTGGGCCGTAGGCCTGGACATGGCGTCCTCCAGCTGGACTGTGCGTTCGCACATGTACCGGTCCAGCGTCTTTTCGAATAGCTCCCGCTTGCTGCCGAAGGCGGCATACAGACTCGGCGGGTTTATGCCGAGCGCCTGTGTCAGGTCGGCAATAGATGTGCCCTCGTATCCCTGACGCCAAAACAGCTCCATGGCAGCCTGAAGGGCGGCCTGATCATCGAATCCGCGTTTACGGCCTCCCGGCATTTCATGCCCTCCTGATCTCAGCAAATGCTGCCATTTGCCTTTTCTGTAATATCCACTACAGTACATCCCATGAGATACGTAGCGATCACTATACAACTTGCGGTGGATCTTTCCGAAGCTCGTTCGCTTAGCGACACATGACCCTCATCCGGCACGGCATTGCAACCGGGCCCGCACCCGCCTTTCCCTGACCAGCAAATGAAAGAGGAAGCCATGTCTGCCCGATCAACAACCAGCTCCGCATTCCAATCCGATGTCCTCCAGAACGATCTGCCGGTCCTGGTCGACTTTTGGGCACCATGGTGCCCGCCGTGCCGTGCCGTTGGGCCTGTGCTCGATGAAGTGGCCCTTGAGCAGGCCGGGAAAGTCGAGGTCATCAAAGTGAACGTCGATGAGAACCCCGAGCTCGCCCGGCAGTATGGCGTCACCTCAATTCCCGCCTTCCGGGTATTCAACAACGGTGAGGTCGTGGGTTCGTTCCTTGGTGCCATGCCGAAGGAAGCATTTGAAGACCGTCTTGCCCCCTACCTGGGGGCAGCGGCCCGCAACTGATATCCAGGCAGCTCAACAGGGGCACCACCCTCAACGAGACATCGCCGATGTTGAGCTGCCAGCAAACTCCCTCCGAAAAGGGCATTCCACACAAGCCTGGCCCGTGACGCGCTTTAGCTGCGGAAGGGCGGATGAACCGCATCAACCAACCTGAAAGGAAACACCATGACTGAAACGAACACCCTGCGCACAGAGCCTTTCGCCGACCTGGCAGCCATCGAGGCGACAGTGGCAGCTGTCACCGAGCAGCGTGAGCTTGGCAAGGTCACCTTCAGCATGCACAGCGAGTCGGCCGGAGGTTTGACCGCCAAGACCATCACCGGACCCCTGACCCAGGCGGGAGTCGGCAACGAATCGCGCCGCGGCCAGTTCACGCTGCACAGTGATGAGCCGGTCTCCCTGCTGGGAACTGACACGGCCGTCAGCCCCGCTGAATACATCCTCAAGGCCCTGGCTGGCTGCTACATGGTCACGCTGGCCTCCCTTGCTGCAGCCAGGAACATTCAGTTGAAGCACGTCGCACTGACCCTGGGCTTCGACATCGATCTCAGCGGCTTCCTCGGAATTGATAAGAGCGTCCGCAAGGGTGCACAGCAAATCACCGTGGACGTTCAGATCGACAGCCCCGGCACTTCACGGGCTGACCTGAAAGATCTGATTGGCGCGCTCGAAGCCACATCCCCAATCCGTGACACCTTGGCCAACCCCGTCCCCGTCATCACCCGTCTCGGCTGACACCGCACGGGGTTTCCCAAGGCTACGGTTATAACGAAAAGGAACAAACTTGGCGACGACCAACGTTGCCTGAGAACAGTTCACCGCCACCATCGAGGGCAACGACATAGCACTCGTGGATTTTGGGCATCTTGGTGCGGTCCCTGCAGCCAATTTGGCCCCATGGACGAATCCGCGCTGAACTCGCCGCATCCCCGGCCCAGCTCTGACCGCGTCAAACTGGACTGCCGATGCAGTGAGCGCGTTGCCGGCCGTTCCGCATGACCGGCCGGCAACGCTTCGGTTTCGATGAACGAACGATAGCGGGATTTGGCATGGTGGACCACACCGCCGAAAGGATGAATCGGGCCAACGTGAACAGCAACCTTCGATGTATGTCCGTCACGGAACTTGTGGTGACCAGCTCCGGGCCTTCCTGGACATCCCCTTCGTCAACCGGGCGCTGGCTTCGAAGCCTGACTTCCGTATCCGGTGAAAAGGTGCCACGATCGATGGCAAAACATCGCCTTCTCGGGGCACTCCCCTTGTCCTTTCCTGAGCGCCGATAACGGGTCTTATGTAAAGCTGGGGCCAAGAGAGGCTCTCTGAAGGCTTCCGCGGACCTCTGTTGACAGTCCTCACGGGTTGCGTCACCTGCGGCAACTCGCCAAGTAGTCGAGAGCGACCAGAACCAGCATGTGCCTGCAATGGGCGAAGCTCCAGTCAAATAGCGGTTGACCGGAGCTTCGGTTCATTATGTGCCCTGGAACCTGAGGATTACTTGTGAGCTGATGGGAGCCTGTTCGAACGTGGACTGAACGGCGACGCCCGCGCCCTTAAGTGATGGCCGGCCGACGGCTGTCATCCCAGGTCAGGCTGGCTGTGGACGCGGACCACCGATACCCCTGCCGGCGGGAGTTTCATGGTCCCGCCGCGCTGCAGCCCTGCTCCACCGAGCAGATCCGTGCCGTCCACCTCAAGTTCCACCACCACTACCGATGCGGTGTGATTGAGGAAGAAGAGGTACCGTCCTGCGGTGGTGCAGCGTTCGGTCACTTCCACACCGTGCGGTGCCGGGTGCGGCGCACGGATTCCGGCCCGTGACAGCACTGCTCCCACCACCAGGTCCAGCGCTTCCTGGGGCAGGTGCGTGCCGATGTAAACGGCCGTCCCGGCACCCAGTCGGTGATCCAGGATGGCGGGCCGCCCGGCCAGGTGGCCGGTCGTGTAGGTGGCCACGACTTCTGCCCCTTCCGAAACCATGTCATCCTGCCACCGTGTGGCGCCGCCGTCGAACGCTTCCTGGAGTAAATCCGGGGCGTAACTGCCCAGGAGCGCCTGCCCCTGAACCGTGCTGATTTCGACGGCGGCGTCTTGGGCCAACGGTGAGAAGTCCCTGATGTGCCCGCCCACCACAGTGCGCAGGCCACCCGGATATCCGTTGCCGATAACTTGATCGTCCTGGTCCACGATGCCGGAGAAATAGGACGCCACGACATGGCCGCCGCCTGCCACGAACGCCTCGACGGCAGCCTGCTGGCTGGAGCTCATCAGGTACTGGTTGGGGATGACAAGCACCTTGTAGCCGGACAGGTCGGATGCGAGGGCGACAACGTCCACAGCCGCATTTTCCAGCCATAAAGAGCGGTAGTGGCTGGCCGCCACCGCCCGGTAATCGTAGTTGTTCACAGGGTGGGCGGGTCCCTCCACGGCCCACCAGTTTTCCCAGTCCCACACCAGGGCAACGTCTGCGGTTGTCCTTGCTCCGGCGATTTCCGCGAGCTGCGCCAGCTCGTTGCCGAGTTCCTTGACCTCTTGCCAGGTCCGGCTGGCCTCGCCGCTGTGGGGAAGCATTGCCGAGTGGAACTTTTCCTGACCGAAGCGGGAGGCGCGCCACTGGAAGAACATCACGGCGTCTGCTCCGTGGGCCACCGCCTGGTAGGAGCCCAGCCGCATCATGCCGGGCTGCTTGGTCAGGTTCACCTTCCATTGGCTCACTGCACCTGCTGCCTGCTCCATCATCATCCAGGGTGCTCCGTTCCCCAGATGCCGCATGAGGTCGTACTGCAGCGCGGCCTCCACCAGTGAGGCGGGCTTGGCAGGGTCCGGGTAGATGTCCAGGGCGATCACGTCCGTCTCCGGGGCCCACCGGCGGTAATCCTGGATCCGGAAGAACTGGACAAAATTCGTGGTGGCTGGGATGTCCGGTGTAACTCCCTGGAGCAGGTCCCGCTCCAGTTTGTACAGGTCCACTTGGATGTCTGTGGTGAAGCGGGCGAAATCCAGTTCGCGTGCCGGATTCACCCACCCCCGCACGGGTTGTGGCAGGTGCACCTGGTCCCAACTGCTGTAGACCTGTCCCCATAAAGTGGTCCCCCACCTGGCATTAAGCTGATCCAGGCTGCCGTACTTCTCCTGCAGCCAGGACCGGAAGGCCCCGTCGCACAGCCCGCAGAAGCAGTATGCGTGGTATTCGTTGCCGATGTGCCACATGGCCAGCGCCGGATGATCCCTGTAACGCTCCGCGAGGGCACGCGCCACCCGCTGGCTCCGGTCCCGGTACACGGGCGACGACGGGCAGAAATGCCCGCGGCTGCCCACCGCCACACGGGTTCCTGACCGTTCCACCATCAATGTTTCGGGGAACCCCTCGGCCAGCCACGGAGGCGGGGAGGCATTGGGCGTGGCGAGGTTCACGAGGATGCCCCCGGCAGCGAGCAGGTCCATCACTTCGTCCAGCCAGCCGAAATCGAAAACCCCGTCCGCCGGTTCCAGGCGCGACCAGGAGAAAACCCCCAGGCTGACAAGTGAAACGTTCGCCTCCCGCATCAACCTGACATCCTCGGGCCAGGTGCTCCTGGGCCACTGCTCCGGGTTGTAGTCACCGCCATAGACCAGGCCGGGAAGCCGCTGCTGGAAGGACTCTAAGGGGGTGGGGCTCATGGCCTGCACTTTCACAGAAGGGAGGAGGGTTGGTTGCCTGAAGAGTTCGTTGCCTGGATACAAGCAGCGACTACATGGCTGCCTTAACATCGGCAATGAGCTGGTCTGCCGCTTGGCGGGGCGTCATCCGGTCGAAGACGACCTCCTGGGAGAGCCTCTTGACGGAGTCGATCAGCACCGCGCCGGCCTTCGGGTTGGGAATGGCGTAAGGAGGGGTGTCGAGCTCATTGATCCTGGTCACGTACTCGGCGACCTTGCCCTCCACGGGGGTCAGCGTGGGCGTGATGGCTTCAAGGACCTTGGAGCTGGACGGCACACCGCGGTCAAACTTCGAGATCTTTCCGGCTTCGGCGGAATTGGTCAGGAAGTCGATCAGCATCGCAGCTTCCTTGGGATGGTCGCTGTTCGCTGCCACTGAATAGTAGATACCGGGCTTGGTCCAGCCACCCGGTTCCTGGAACTGCCGTTCGCCCGGCAGGCGGAGCAGCGTGAATTCCTGCCCTGCCGCCTTCTCCAGGTTTCCGAGTTGATTGACGGAGACCAGGGACATGGCTTTTTTACCCAGCGCGAGAGGGGACTGTTCCAGGGCAAGGCTGGCCGCTTCGAGTTCGGCTTCCACGGACTGGGTTCCGCCGCTGTCCCGCAGGCTGCGAACGAACTCCCACCACCCTGCAGCGGTATCGGCGCTGAAGCCGACCTCGCTGCCGTTGTTCTTCCAATAGTCTTCTCCATGCTGGCGCAGCCACAGGTTCATTGTCTGCTCGTCCATTGTCAACGCCGCGCCTGCCACCTCCGGTGTGGCCTTGGTGATGGCGGCCGCGGTGTTCCTGAAATCGTCCCAGGACCAGGTGTTGTCGTCCGGCACGGGAACACCTGCGGCTTCGAATAACGCAGGATTCACTGCCATGCCAAAGCCGGATTCACCGGAGGGGATGCCGTAAAGCTTGCCGTCAATCTGCGTTCCGGCCAGCGATGCCGGGGAAAAATCGCCGGTGGGCAGCACCTCGGCCTGTCCGGTGAGGTCCACCAGCTGGCCGTTGTCGATGTAGGTGTACATGTATGGATCGGTCATCTGCATAACATCAGGCAGGTCACGGGATGCAGCGCTGGTGGAAAGCTTATTGAAGTAGTCACTGAAGTTGGAGAACTCCGGCTGTACGCTGATATTCGGGTGTGCCTCCTCAAAAAGGTCAATGACCTCCTGCGTCTGGGCATGCCGGGCGTCCGAACCCCACCAGTTGAAGCGGAGTGTTACGGAATCATCCCCCGCCGGGCTGCCGCAGCCGGCGACGCCCAGACTCACCGCGGCTACCAAGGCTGCTGCGAGGGTTCTGACCCTCAGGGGTCCTGCGTTCTTTTGTGCCATGGTGGAGCTCCTTTGCTACGGGTGGCAACGCGCCGCAGGGATCAGCGGCAGTGCGTCGATGGACTTTCAGGGTGCGGCGAAATATCGGCAACCGGCTTGGGAAGCTCAGTCGAGCTGCCATGCCTGACCGGACTGAAACGGTCATCGATCTAACAACAATTGTGACCGTTCACTCCCGTGAGTGCGTTGTAAATAAAACACTTCTCAAGGAATACCTTGAACAATAGTGACCGGTAACTATTTTCGTCAAGACCATTGACGCCGTCGAATTTTCACTGCAATACTCGATCCAACCTGCCGGCGTGAGCCGCCCCCATTCCCTCTGACCCGGAGCGTTTTCATGTCAACGATGACCCACCTGCCCCGAAGTACGGCAGCCGCCCCGCCCCCGGCGCCGCAGCGGCGAACACTCATGAAGAAGCTCGAAGAGCGGGCAGCCTGGCAATTTCTGCTGCCGTGGTTCGTGGGCATGCTGCTGATCACCATCGGGCCCATGATCGCGTCGCTCTATTTCTCGTTCACGGATTACAACCTGCTCCGCGCCCCCAGTTGGGTGGGTCTGGACAACTTTGAACAGATGCTCACTGACACCCGGCTGCACAAGTCCCTTGGCGTCACGTTTGCCTACGTGCTGATTGGGGTTCCCGCCCTCTTGGTGGTGGCACTCTCCCTGGCCATGCTGCTGAACCGCGGCATCAGGGGGCTGCCGTTCTACCGCTCCGTGTTCTACCTGCCCTCCCTTCTTGGTGGGTCAGTGGCGGTGGGAGTGCTCTGGCGGCAGGTCTTCGGCACTGAGGGCCTGGTCAACCAGTTCCTTGCGCTCTTCGGCATCGATGGTCCGGGGTGGATCTCCAACCCGAGTACAGCCCTGACTTCCCTGATCATGCTGCACGTATGGAGCTTCGGATCCTCGATGGTGATCTTCCTGGCCGGGCTACGTCAGATCCCCGAGGAGCTCTACGAGGCGGCAGCGCTGGATGGGGCCGGCCGGTGGGCGCAGTTCCGCAACGTGACAGTTCCACTCCTGACTCCCATCATTTTCTTCAATCTGATACTGCAGATCATCAATTCATTCCAGACCTTCACCCAGGCCTTTGTGGTCAGCGGGGGGACCGGCGGACCGGCCGATTCCACCCTGTTCTACTCGCTCTATCTCTATGAGCAGGGCTTCGGCCGTCTCAACATGGGGTACGCATCCGCGATGGCCTGGGTGCTGGTGATGATCATCGCCGTGTTCACGGCCGTCAACTTCTACTTCAGCAAACGATGGGTGTTTTACAGTGACCGCGACTGATATCAAGCCACCCCGGACGAAGGCACCTCTTCCTACCGGGTATCCCCAAGCCGGAAAAATGCGCAAAAATCTTCGGGGCCTGTTCAAACACGTTGCACTGGTTCTGGCCGCGGGGCTCATGCTCTACCCTCTGCTATGGATGGTGGCCAGCTCGTTCCGCCCCGAAGCCCTGATCTTCCGGGACCCCTCGCTGATACCGACGGAAGTGGACACCAGCCACTACGCGGACGGATGGACCGCATTGGCCCATCCCTTCCACGTCTTCCTGGCCAACTCGGCGATCATCGTGGCGGGATCACTCCTGGGAAACCTGGTGACCTGCTCGATGGCCGCCTACGCCTTTGCCAAACTCGAGTTCCGCGGAAAGGGCCTGCTGTTTGGGGCACTGCTGCTTACCCTGATGCTCCCCATGCACGTGGTCCTGGTCCCGCAATACGTTTTGTTTTCCAACCTGGGCTGGGTCAACACCTACCTTCCCCTGATCATCCCCAAGTTCCTGGCCACAGACGCCTTCTTTGTGTTCCTCATGGTGCAGTTCTTCCGCGGACTGCCCAAGGAACTGGACGAAGCGGCAAGGCTGGACGGCGCTGGATACTGGCGGACCTACTTCCAGGTGATCCTGCCGCTGTCAGTCCCCGCCCTGGCCACCACGGCGATCTTCACCTTCATCTGGACCTGGAACGACTTCTTCGGACAACTCATCTACCTTACGAAGCCTGCATTGCAGACGGCACCCGTGGCGCTGCGCAACTTTGTGGATGCCACCAGCGGAGCCTCCTGGGGCTCCCTGTTCGCGATGTCCATCGTGACCCTCATCCCTGTCTTCGTTGTTTTCCTCGTCGGCCAGAAGTACTTGGTTAAGGGGATTGCGACGACGGGGCTGAAGTAGCAGGGCGCCGGCACCGCCCGCCGTGGTGCAGCCCCTAGACTCAGGAGTTATGGAATCCATCAGCGGGGCCCCTGGCCGCCGCACCACCATCGTGGATGTAGCCACGGCGGCGGGCGTCTCCAAGCAGACGGTCACCCGTGCCATGAACGACATGCCGGGAATCAAGGCCGAGACCAGGACCCGGATCCAGCAACTGGCCAAGGACCTTGGCTATGTTCCCAGCCGTTTCGCCAAAGGCCTCGCCCAGGGTGCGCAAACCTCTATTGGCCTCGCCATCCCCGGCCTCACCAACCCGTATTTCCCGGCGTTTATAGCCAGCGTCGTCGAGCAGGCGACAGAGCGGAACTGGCAGGTGGTGATCAGCGACTACGTGGACCGCGCCATGGGGCCGGTCTCCGCCGTCAGCCAGCTGGCGCCCCAGGTGGACGCCGTAATCGGCTACCTGGGCAACGAAACCGGCGCATCGCAGGAAATTCTTGGCCGGCGTCCGTTGGTACTGCTTGATCTGACGGGCAGCACCAGCGCCGGCGAGGTGTCCTTCGACTATGCGCACGCGGCCGCCCTGGCACTCGCCCACCTCGCAGGACGGGGTGTTAACCGGGTCGCATATCTGGATTATGTCCGCGATGGTGGATTGTCTGTCCGGGGTCAGGCTTTCGCCCGCCGGGCGGGGGAACTGGGAATGGCCACCACCTTCCTAAACGCAGAAGATTCCGCGGGCAGTGCGCGCGAGACCATCTCCGCTTACCTCGCCAAGGGCAACTCCCCCAAAGCAATCGTGACTTTTAATGACCTTATGGCTGCCGGGGCTATGAAGGCCCTCACTGCCGGCGGCAAGAATGTGCCCGGCGATTGCGCCGTCATCGGCATGGATGGAATCGCCCTGGGCGAGCTGCTCACACCTGAACTGACTACGCTGGCGCTGGACCTGCGCGAAGTTGGGGCCGTCGCGGTGCGGCTCGTGGAGCGGCTACTTGCAGGTGAACTACCCGCCGGGGCAGCTGAGTCGCGGGTGGTCCTGCAACACCACCTAGTGGTCAGGGAATCGGCCTAGGATCCGATGGACACCTCGGGATATGTCAATGGCGAAGGCCCTCAACTTAAGCACCCATTCAGAGAAGAACAGTCCTTCGAAGCTGGCAGCCTTCGCTTCCTGGTTTGTGCCCGTGCCGGTCTCGATCAGGTGGGCGGCATATCGCAGAACGCGTAGCTCGACGTCGGTGAACGCCCCAGGCTGCGATGGCGTCATCAGTCGCTTGCCGAACCCCTCTCTGAACTGCAAAAGCACAGTCTTCTGCAGGCCGCAGTTTCCCATCCAGCCGTAATTCCCTGCTTGTCGAACCGATAGCCGACGTTACGTAAAGTAAAAGTAATCCAAGCGCATTTGATCCAAGAAATACTTTCTCTGCGCCAATGCTTTGCGGCTTCACGTGCTGCGTGCTGCGTGCTTCGAACTGGCCACAACACAACGGCGCCCGGACTCCGTCAAGGAAGCCGGGCGCCGTCATTGGAACCGGTAGGAACTGCCTAGAATCAGCTGTCCGCGGCCATTGGAGCGGTCCGCCGGCGGCGGATGACCACCAGCAGTCCGCCGAGCAGCGCCAGCAGGAGGCCCACCCCGGCCAGCGTCAGGGTGGCCCCAGTGGTTGCCAGGTTGCCGGTCAGGTTGGCATCGCTGGTGCCATTGCCCGCGTTCCCGCCGTCGGTCCCGCCATTGCCTGCGCCTGGAACAACCGTGCCGTCGCCCGGCACAACCGTCCCGTCGCCCGGAACAACGGTGCCGCCGTCGCCTGACCCGTTGCCGCCGTCGGGAATGTCCGCGGCCAGGATGGCGCGGCCCAGCGGCGCCGGTTCAACCACGGGGTGCGCTTCGAAGTACTGGACCGTGGCAACCAGGTCGCTCTGCCCCGTGTCCGTGACGCGCCCGCCCTGGGCGAAGGTGGTGAAGTTGTCGCCGCCGGCGGCCAGGAAGGAGTTGGTCACCACGCGGAAGACGTCCCCGTCCGCCACGGCCTTGCCGGCGAACGCCACGGAGACCACGTGGCTGCCGCGCGCTGCCGCCGGGTCATAGACGTAGCTCAGCCCGTCGGAGATGCCCAGGTGCAGCTTGGGCCGGGACGAGCCATCCGGCTGCCACTGCTCTTCCAGGATGGCCTTGAGCTGGGCCCCGGTCAGGTCCAGCGTCACCAGCGTGTTGCCGAACGGCTGCACCGCCGCGACGTCCTTGTAGGTCAGCACGCCGTTGGTGCCGTAGAGCAGGTCTGCGCGGAGCCCGCCCGGGTTCATGATGGCGATCTGGGCCGCCTCGCCGGCGAATGACTCGTTGGACGTGGCCCAAAGCTGGATGTCCGCAGCCAGGTTGCCCAGCGATGATTCCACGCCGCGGTCAGAGCCGTTGGTGCCGCCGCGGAGGATGTCCGCGGTAATGGAACCGACTTCGACGGCGCCGGCCACCTCCGCCTGCGCTGCCGCCTTGGCCACGGTCTCCGCCACGGTGGCGAGGGGTTCGAACGCCCCGACGATCTGGGCGTCATCCCCTTCGCCGACGGTGGTGGTCAGGGACAACAGTCCGCCGGCCAGGGAGACGATGTCCTTGGTCGTCGGATCCACTTCGATGGTCAGCTGGTCCAGGGTGGTGCCGTACTGGTGTGCCTGCAGGACCGGGCGCTCCAGACCGGTGTTGCCCTTGACCGGGAAGGAGCAGGCGTAGGACTGGTGCGTGTGCCCGGACAGGATCGCATCGATGTCGGGGGAGGAGTCCCGGACGAGCTCGCCGTAGGTGGTGTCCTCGGCCGCGATGGCTGCGCAGTCACTGCCTGCTGACCCGTCGTGGGCCAGCAGCACAATCACGTCGGCCTCGCCGTTTGCCGCGTCGCCGTCCGAGAGGTTGCGGGCCACGCGGTTTGCGGCGGCTGTCTGGTTCCCGAACTCGATGCTTTCGATGCCGTCCGGTGAGACCAGCGCGGCGGTCTGCTCGGTCACGGTGCCGATGAAGGCGACCTGCACACCATCAACCTCCCGGATCGCGTACTCCTTCAGCGCCGGCGTTTCGGTGCCCTTGAGGTAGACGTTGGCGCCCAGCGCGAAGTCGGCGGCTTCCGCGCCCGATGCGGGGTCGCCCGCGGCTGCGGCGTAGCGGGGGATAACGCGGTCGGTGAGGTCGGCGAAGCCGGCATCGAATTCATGGTTTCCGACGGCGGACACGTCCAGCCCGGCCTGGGCCAGCGCATCGATGGTGGGGTTGTCCTGCTGGGAGAAGGAGGTGAATGTCGACGCGCCGATGTTGTCGCCGGCTGAAACGAACAGCGTGTTCGGGTTTTTGTCCTTCAATGCCGTGACGGCACCGCCCAGGACGGCGGCGCCTGCTTCAGCGCCGTTTGCTTCGATACGGCCGTGGAAGTCGTTGATGCCCAGGACCTGGATGGTGGTGGTGTCCTTCGGCTCCCCAACCCCCAGCCCGTCGATGCCGAACAGGGTGGTGGTCCCGGAGACCTCGTTCCCGACGGCGAGCATCGGCTTACCGGTGGGGGAATCCCCGGCGGGGATGAAGGCCAGGCCTTCGGGACCCAGGTCGCCCGCGGCACCAAGCGTGTCCACGCCGTCGTCCTCGACCGAGACGGCGAAATCACGGTTGTTCACGTACGTCACGAACGTGCTGTCCTCGGGGGTGGAGATGTCGTAGACGGCGACGCCGCCCACGCGTTCGAAGCCGACAAACGCGTAGGTCCGGCCGCCCACCTCGCCGATCGCCAGGTTCTCCGGTTCGGGTCCTTGTCGTCCGAGCGCCCTTCAAGGTTCGATTCGGAGTGGTTTGAGTTGAAGAACTCCGGGTTGGCGGCGTGGCTGATCCGCTCGAAGTCGTCGCCGGAGTCGAAAACCTGCCGCCCGTCGGTGGTCCAGATGGAGAAGGAGCGGGAGCCGAACGAATACAGTTCCCCGTAGCAGTCACCGGCGGCACCCAGGCCGGTGGCGGTGGTGACGGTGAGCCGGCCCAGGTCGCCGTCAGCGGTCAGGTCAGCCAGCGGGCTGTCTGCGCAGATTGGTGCCAGGCCGTCCTTGCCGAGGTCCTTGACCCGGGCGCCTTCCACGTAGTCGCCCCATTCGCGGGCATCGCCCTCGTTGGCAGTCACTAGGTAGGTGGCGCCGCCGGCGGTGTAGGCGTTGATCCCGTCGGGCATGTACATGCCGTTGAGGCCCTCGAAGGTGCGGATGTTGAACGCCGGGGCGTCTTCGGGGTCGCGGTCCGAGGCGTCGAGTCCCTGGCCTTCAAGGCCGTGGTCCTTAAAGCCAAGCGGCCAGACGTCCTCCACCGTTGCGGTGGCCAGGTCCACCACGGCCACAGCGTTGGCTTCCTGCAGCGCGGCGTAGGCTTTGCCGCCGTCGATCGCGATGTATTCGGGTTCGAGATTGCGGGATACCGGGTGGTCGGCGCCGTGTGGGGCGGGGCCGAAGACGCGGACGTCCGCCGGCAGGGTTTTCGTCCCGCCGGCCTCGAAGGCGTGGAAGGTGGCGGTGCGGACAGCGGACTGGGCGGGTGCCGCCAGGCCGGTGGGAAGGGCGACGACGGAGACGGAACCTTCGGGGTCCACCGTGAAGTCGTCCGAGGGTTCGCCCTCGTTTGCGACGACGGCGCGGCTGCCGTCCTTGGCGATGGTGACCATGTCCGGAAGGGCTCCCACCGTGACCCGGCCGAGGGCGACGGGGGCGTCGGCGGTGGCGTCGAAGAAGAGCAGGGAGCCGGCGTCGGTCTTGGTGGGTGCCTCCAGGGCTATGGTGCCCAGGCCATCGGCGCGGATGGCGACGGAGTTGGCCACCCCGCCGCCGGCGTCGCCGATCGAGAAGAGCTTTTTGGGGGCCGACGGGTCTGCGATGTCCAGGACATCCACGACGGCGGCCTGCGCGTTGACCACAAACAGCCGCTGGGTGGCCGCGTGGTAGGCCACGATTTCCGCCGCGGACTCATCAAACTGGCCGGTTTCATAGGACCCGAGGGCCGTCAGCGAAAGGGCTGAGCCGGTGGCCGGGTACGTGATGGGCGAGGGGACGACGGCGGCCGAGGCCCCCGGTGCCACGACGCAGGATGCTGCGAACGTGAGCGCTGCAGAAGCCACCACGGCACGGGCAAGCCCGCGTGGTGCGCGTCTGGATATCGGCATGGGTTCTCCCAGGAAAGGACGAGTGATACGTCCTGTCTAACCACGCCAGGCGACCGGAGGGTGAACGGCGGGTGTCCGGGGCTCCGGATGGGTACCGGTCCAGGGGTCTCGGGAGGCAGGGAGCAAAGCAGAAAAGGGAGGGCGCCCAGGGTGCCCTCCCTCTCCTGCGCTGACCAGCCGGAATGGACGGTCAGCAGTGGTACATCCGTGACTTAGTTGCTGAGGTAGCCGTTCGGATCGAGGACGTACTTCGTGGCGGCGCCGGCATCGAATTCGGCGTAGCCCCGCGGTGCGTCCTCAAGCGGGATCGAGGTGGCGTTGACGGCCTTGGCGATCTGGATCCGGTCGTGCAGGATGGCCATCATCAGCTGGCGGTTGTACTTCATTACGGGGCACTGGCCGGTGGTGAAGGACAGCGACTTGGCCCAGCCGGTACCCAGCGACAATGACAGGGAGCCCTTCCGGGCTGCCTCGTCCGAGGCGCCGGGGTCCCCGGTGACGTAGAGGCCGGGAATGCCCACGGACCCGCCGGCTGCGGTGAGGTCCATCAGCGAGTTCAGGACGGTGGCCGGTGCTTCGGCGGCGCCGTGGCCATGGCCGCGGGCCTCGAAGCCGACGGCATCGATGCCGGAATCGACTTCCCGGACGCCGAGCAGCTGCTCGATCTGGTCGGCCGGGTCGCCGTCGGCAACGTTGACGGTTTCGCAGCCAAAGGAGCGGGCCTGGGCCAGGCGGTCCGCATTGAGGTCGCCCACGATGACCACTGCAGCACCGAGGAGCTGGGCGCTCGCTGCTGCGGCAAGGCCTACGGGTCCGGCGCCGGCGACGTAGACGGTGGAGCCGACGCCGACCCCGGCGGTGACGGCGCCGTGGAAGCCGGTGGGCAGGATGTCGGAGAGCATGGTCAGGTCCATGATTTTTTCCAGGGCCTGGTCCCGGTTCGGGAACCGCAGCAGGTTCCAGTCGGCGTAGGGCACCAGGACGTATTCGGCCTGGCCGCCCACCCAGCCGCCCATGTCCACGTAGCCGTAGGCGGAGCCGGGACGGTCCGGGTTCACGTTCAGGCAGATCCCGGTTTTGCCCTCTTTGCAGTTCCGGCAGCGGCCGCAGGAGATGTTGAAGGGGACCGAGACGATGTCGCCCACCTTGATGAACTCAACGTCGGGCCCGGTCTCGATGACCTCGCCCGTGATCTCGTGTCCCAGGACAAGTCCGGCGGGGGCCGTAGTGCGCCCGCGCACCATGTGCTGGTCCGACCCGCAGATGTTGGTGCTTACGGTGCGCAGGATGACCCCGTGCGGGACCTTGCGGCCCACATTGACGGGATTGACGCCGGGCCCGGCCTGCAGTTCAAAGGTGGGGTACGGGGTATCGATGATTTCAACGATTCCCGGTGCCTTGTACGCAACGGCTTTGTTACCTGTCATTGAATGGCTCCTATGGTTGGCGGTCTGTGGTTCAGGTGTGCAGCGGGGAACGGCAGCGGGGAACGGCTAGGCATCGATCACCATGTCGGTCTGCGCGGTGGAGCAGCAGGGCAGGAACTTGCCGGCATCGATTTCACGGGCCCGGATGCCGCCCTGGTGGTTCATCTCCACTTCCCCTGAAAGTTTGACCACCTTGCAGGACCCGCACATGCCTTCCTTGCAGTTCGCGCCGATCCTGACCCCGGCCCGCTGGGCCACCCCCAGGATGTGCTCGGTGGGGTCGATCCGGACGTTGATGCCGGTGCGCATGAAGGACAGGGTGAGGCTGCCGGTTCCCACGGTGTCGAAGCTTGAGGCGTCAGGTGACGCGGCCTGCGGTTCCTGGCTGGCGCCGCCGTCGTTCGTCGAGGCCCCGTCCCGGTCCACGGTTTCCAGCTGCAGCCCCGTGGCCTCCAGGGTGCCATCGGCGTCGTAGCCGGGTTCGTAGAGTCCGAATGCCGCGGGCTGGCCCTCGTAGTAGACCTCGGCGGAATCGGCGATTTCCTCCGCGATTTCCTCCGCGATGTCCGCCGCCAGCGCGAGCTCCGCCTGGTATTCGAGGAGGGTCTGGCGATCCCCCGTGAAGAACTCCATGTAGATGGAGGTGTCATCCACGCCCACCTTGCCCAGAAGCTCGGTGGCCGTGTTCAGGTAACCCTCGGGACCGCAGGCGTAGACCTGCCGGCCGTTGGCGTCGGGTGCCACCTCGTCGAGCATTGCCGCTGTCAGCCGTCCGCTGAGCCCTTCCCAGCCCTCCGGCTTGTTGCGGTCGCCCAGCGAGTAGAAGATCTTGACGCGGGAGTCCACGGAGGCGATGTAGGCCAGCTCCCGGTGGAAGGCAAAGCCGCCGGCCTCCGCGCCGTGGTACAGCACCACAACGTCGGCATGTCCGGGCAGCGAGTGGATGGTCCGCAGCATCGACATGATGGGCGTGATGCCTGCGCCGGCGGCGAGCAGCAGGTACCTGGCCCGCCGGTCGGCGTCGGGCAGGTGGAAGGCGCCAACGGGTCCCAGCATGTCCAGGACGGTGCCGGGTTTGACGTTTTCGTGCACCCACGGTGAAACCAGCCCGGTGGGGTCGGCTTTGACGGTGATGTTGAAGGTCCACGGTTCCGTGGGCGAACTGGACAGCGAGTAGCTGCGGTCCACCGGGTCCTGGTCCGCACCGTTCACGGGGAAGGCGATGTTCACGTACTGGCCCGCGCGGAACGCCAGGGGCGCACCGTCGCAGCGGCGGAACACGAAGGTCATCATGCCGCCCGCCTCGGGAACGGTCTCGACGCATTCGGCCATGAACTCCTGGGGATGCCACGGGCCCAGGGCGCGGGCGGCTCCAGCGGGTCCGTCGGTGGTTCCCATCACCCTGTTCCACGGCATTTCAAGACCGCGAATACGCTGTGGTTCCTGAATGGCCGCCTCAGGGAGGAGCTCAATCATGCCAAGTGCTCCTGAACACGCTGCACGTACCAGTTGATGAATGCCTCGACCTGGTATTCGCTCTTCATGTACGGGCCAGGCTGGTAGGCGGGGCTGCCGGCACCCTTCTGGCACAGTTCCACAAACGCCTTGTCCTGCAGGTTGGTCTGCTCCCAGGTGTAGGTGAGTTTCGCCAGGTCGTAGTCAACGCCTTCCACGGCGTCGTCAGCGACGAGCCAGGTGGTGCGCACCAGCGTCTGGTGCTCGTTGACCGGGAAGACACCGAACGTGATGACATGGTCGCTCTGGAAGTGGAACCAGCTGTTGGGCTGCAGGTGCATCGAGCAGCGGCCCAGGCGGAAGTCCCGGAGGTCGCCCAGCAGCTTCTTGGAGAGCCGGCGGCCGTCGGGCGAGAAGGACTCGCCTTCGCCGTCGAGCGATTCCCGGGAGATGCGGATTCCCGCGATGCGGGTATCGAGTTCCTCGACGACCTCGTAGGGCAGGCCGTACCGGCGGCAACGCTCCTCCAGGGAGGACTGGGCTTCCTTGTTGCGGTCCCAGACTTCCTCGAGGTGCGCCGGGATCAGGCCTTCGGTCAGGCCCCAGGTGGGGAAGAGGGAGCAGGCGAGTTCCGGGTGGCCGTCACAGTGGTAGCACTCACGGTTGTTCTCCATGACGAGCTTCCAGTTGCCCTCTTCGATGATGTTCTGCTGGTAGGCGATTTTCGTCTTCGCCAGATCGTGGGGCGCGAGGTAGGGCTCGAAGATTTTCCCGGTTTCGTCGAAATCAGTCGGGGGTTCATCGGCGATGCAGACGAAGATGAGTCCCGCGAACTCGCGGCTGTGGGCGCGTTTGAGGCCGAAGCAGCCCTTGTCGAACTTCGTTTCGCCCGGTGCGGAGGCGTGGATCAGGTCGCCGCTGGGGGCGTAGGTCCAGGAGTGGTAGCCGCACACCAGGTTCCCCGTGGTGCCGGCGGGTTCGGTCAGGACGCGGGCGCCGCGGTGGCGGCACACGTTGTGCAGCACGTTCACGCCGCCGTCGTCATTGCGGAGCACGATCAGCGAGTAGGGGCCGTAGTCGACGGTGACGTAGTCGCCCGGCTCCGGCAGCTCGGCGACGCTGGCTGCAAAGATCCAGTGCTGGCCGAAAATGGCCTGCATGTCAATGTTGAAAATCGTCGGGTCTGTGTAGAACGGGGCGTCGAGGGAGTATCCCGTGCGCCGGAACTCGAACAACTCGGTGATCTCCGCCAGCTGCGCTGCAGGCAAGGACGATGCGAGTTTTCCGCGGGAATTGAGGGGCAGGCTCACAGGAGCAGTCATGTGTTTCCTCCGGGGAAGGCTGGGTAAAGGTGCGGTTTGTTAGAGCCGCGGGGTGGATGGCGCCAACCGGCGTTTTCAAAAGCGTGTAATCACGAGATTAGGGATCATCGACCTGCTACAAAAGCGCAAGATTCTGGAGGGGACCGTGCACAATGGGTGCATGATCGATCCAAGGCTCATCACCCTTCGTGTGTTCGCCCGCTGCGGCACCGTAGGGGCAACCGCGGAGCTCACGGGCTACTCGCCTTCTGCCGTGTCCGCGCAATTGCGGGAGCTCCAGCGGGTGCTTGGCATGCAGCTGCTGACGAAGGACGGCAGGGGGGTGCGGCTGACCGCCACGGGCCGCTATCTGGTGGCGGGATCCGACGCAATCATTGCGGAATGGGAGGCTTTGCGGGCTGCCGCCATGGAGGCCGGCGACCAGATACCAAGTCGTTTTGGACTCGGCGGATTCTCGACGGCGGCAGCCCAGTTGCTTGCGCCGCTGGCCGCCACGCTGCGCTCCACCCGCCCCCTGCTGGAGGTGCAGGTCCTCGAGGCCAACCCGTCCCGGTGCTTCGACTTGCTGGTTGCGGAGCGGATCGATCTGGCCGTCATAGTGGCGATGCAAGCCGACACATACGGTGAGGACGATCCGCGTTTCGAGCAGACCGTCCTGCTCGACGATCCGCTGGACGTGATCGTCCCTTCCACCCATCCGTTGGCGTCGCGGGAAACGGTGACGCTCGAAGAACTTGCGTCCGAGCCGTGGATCACCGAGGCCGCAGGTTCCACGTACCACGCCCTGTTCACCGCGGCATTCACCGCGGTGGGGGTGACCCCACGGATTGCCCATGAGGCCGTGGAATGGGAAACCCAGATCGCTTTTGTGGGCGCGGGCCTGGGTGTGGGGCTGCTGCCGCGGCTGGCACCCCTGCGCAACGCAGAAAATGTGACCCGGCTGCGGATTACCGGCAAGGGGAAACCCGTGCGCCGCATCATCGCCGCGGTCCGCAAGGGCAGCATCGCCTCGCCCCTGATCCAGGAGTCCCTCGGAATCCTCCAGGTCACAGCCAACCGGATCCTCACCGCCCGGCCGGAAGACGAAAACTAGGCCCTGGTCAGCCGTGCCGAATTGAGGGCACGGCTGAGCGGTCCAGGACTGGAGTGCCCTGGACCGCTCAGTGGAGAACTCTTAAGGCTGACGGGAAAAGCGGGAACCGAGATCGCTGTCGACGTACGAGCCGGGACGGGTCCCGGTGGTGTGCTGGCAGTTGCAGCCGCCATCGAGCTGCAGGCGGACGGTCACGGGAGTTGCGGACTCCAACCGGACGTCGACGAAGTCTTTTCCGTCGGTGCTGACCCGGAGAACCTGTTCGGGGACGTTGAGCTGGGACATGGGGTTTGCCTTTGCTGGGGATGGGGAGGGTGGGTCCAGGCGGCACGGGCCGGGGGAAGCCGTGTGCCGCCTGGGGTGTTACTGACTGTTTTGCTGACCGGTTCCGGACTGGGTGCCCACTGCAGGGATGCTCCCCGTGGGAGTTCCGCCCTGGCAGTCAGTCTCGGGGCAGTTTTCGCCGCATTCGTGGCGGGTGACGAGGTCGAATTGGATGCCGCGGTGTTGTTCGACGCCGGTGCGGATGGCGCGTTCGACGACGGAGGTGGCGAGGCGGCGGTGGAGGGAGAGGGGGTCGCGGCGGAGGTCTTTGGCGAGGGCTATGCAGAGGAGGAGCATGACGATGACGAAGGGTAGTGCTGCGACGATGGTGATGCGTTGGAGTCCGGCGAGGGCTTCGGAGGGGACGTCGCCGCCGGCGAGGAGCATGACGGCTGCGACGGCGCCGGTGAGGCAGCCCCAGAAGATGACGATGGGTCGGCGGGGGTGTTCGGCGCCGTTGGAGCTGAGGGATCCCATGACGATGGAGGCTGCGTCGGCGCCGGTGATGAAGAAGATTGCCACGAGGACCATGGCGAGGATGATGACGGCGGCGGTGGCCCAGTCGGGCATGCTGAGGTTTTTGACGAGGTCGAAGAGGGAGCCGTCGAAGTTGATGGAGGGGCTGCCGTTGACCATGGTGACCAGGCCGGGGGTGTTGTTTGTGTCGGCTTGTTGTTGGATGTTGATGGCGGCGCCGCCGAAGATGGCGAACCAGATGACGCTGACGACGCTGGGGACCAGGAGGACGCCGGTGACGAATTGGCGGATGGTGCGGCCGCGGCTGATGCGGGCGATGAAGAGGCCTACGAAGGGTGTCCAGGAGATCCACCAGGCCCAGTAGAAGATGGTCCAGCCGGAGAGCCAGGTGCGCAGGGCGTCATCGCCGACGGCTTCGGTGCGGGAGGACATTTCGGCGAGGTCCCGGACGTAGTCGCCGACGGCGGAGGGGATGAGGTTCAGGATGAACAGGGTGGGTCCGACGAGGAACACGATGAGTGCCAGGACGACGGCGAGGATCATGTTGATGTTGGAGAGCCATTGGATGCCGCGGCTGATGCCGGAGACGGCGGAGGCGACGAAGCACAGGGTCAGGATGGCGACGATGACCACGAGGACGGGGGTGCCGATTTGTCCGAACCAGCCGTTGGAGGTCATGCCGCTGCCGATTTGCAGGGCGCCCAGGCCCAGGGACGCGGCGGTGCCGAAGAGGGTGGCGAAGATGGCGAGGATGTTGATGAATTTACCGACGGGGCCTTCGACGACCCTGACGCCGAAGAGTGAGGTGAAGGCGACGGAGATCAGTTGCCGGCGGCCCAGGCGGTAGGTGCCGTAGGCCATGGCGATGCCGACCACTGCGTACATGGCCCAGGGGTGCAGGGTCCAGTGGAAGATTGAGGTGGCCATGGCGGTCTGGATGGCGGCGGGGGTGCGGCCGTCCACGGTCCCGGGCGGGGGCGAGACGTAGTGGTAGAGCGGTTCGGCGACGCCGTAGAACATCAGGCCGATGCCCATGCCGGCGGCGAACATCATGGCGACCCAGGACACGGTCCGGAATTCGGGTTTCTCCCCGTCCTTGCCCAGGGGGATGTTCCCGAATTTGCCCATCGCGAGCCACAGGACGAAGACGACGAACAGGGAGGCCAGGAGCATAAAGAGCCACCCGGTGTACTCCATCACCCAGTTCAGGGCGCTCGTTGAGCTGGCGGACAGGCTGTCCCGCCCCACAAAGCCCCAGACCACAAACGCAATCGCAATCGCGCCCGTGATGCCAAAAGTGACCTTATCCAGGGTGAGTTTATGGTTGCGGCGGTCCGCAACGGCCCGCTCAGTCCTGGCGCTGCGCAGCTCCTCCATGATCTGCGCGTACTCGCCGGCTTCCGGCAGGGTGGTCGCGACTTCCTCCGGGTCGAGGACAGCGGGGTTGGTGTCTGCTTCGCTGGAGACAGCAACTGCCGGCGGGGTTGTGCGGGAAATTTCGCGTTCTTCGCGGCGGGAGGATTTTGCCGGCGTGGTATCGGCAGGAAACTCCTCGGGCGGATGGGATTTTAAGTCACTATCAAAAGCCATGAGCGGGTCCTTTTGCTCGGAGAGGCATGGGCGTGCGGTCTGGCAGGCCCTCGGAGGTCGGCGCGGACGGGAGGTTGGGGGCCTCGTCCGGTGCGGTGACCTTGGTGTTGCCGTCGACGATTTGCACTTCGTGGGTGCGTACCGGCAGTTCGGCCGGCGATGCGGCGAGAATTGATATGTTTAAATTACCTAGAGAGATATATCAGTGAAGTGTAGGGCAGGACCGGTTGGGTGTCCAGAGTTTTTTCGTGCCCGTGCATCCCACTGAACGCATTGGCGCGCGGGGACGCACCCGCACGCCCGCATGGACGGGCGGCATGCGGCCTTGATCCGGAGGATGCCGGTGGGTCCCGAGGCGGATCCCGCAGGTTTCTAGGCCTGCGTGAGCCGGTACCGTTCGATTTGCTTGAGCCGGCGCTGGAGGCTGTCGCGCCGCGGGTGGGGGATGGTGTCCGGTGATTCCGCGGTGAGGTCGATGTGCTTGGTGCCGTACTGCCAAAGCAGCAGGTCATCCAGCAGCCGGTCCGGACCGGGGGAGTAGCGGTGGTCAAGGGCTTTGCGGACCTCGGTGATCCGGTTGGCGCTCAGCAGCCCCGCCAGCTGGACAGTCTGGTTGAGCCCGTGCGCTGCCATCAGTTCGGCGGCCCAGCCCCAGTCGTCGTCCACCTTGCGGTCCACGTGCGGCAACAGCGTACGCCACACGTCGCGGATCCGGTTGGGCGTCAGCGGGGCAGCCCCTTCGCCCTCCAGGTCCCAGAAGCTGCGGACCTGCTCGTAGCTCTCGTTGAGCTCCGAGAACGCTGTCTCCACGGTTTCCAGCATGGCTGCCGTGGCCGTGAACTGCCGGTCGAACTGCGGCGTCCACGCGCGCGGATCCTCCGCCTTGAAGCGGATGTCGTGCTCGATCTCGCTCCAGGCGTGGGCGAAGACGGTGCGGATTTGGCATTCGAAGAAGTAGCTGCCGTTGGGCTGGGCTTCCGGGTTGAATGCCTGCTGGTATTCCTTGACGGACTCGTTCTGGATGGTCCGCAGGATCAGGTGCCGGCTGGAATAGCCGTAGGTGCCGGACTCAATGGAGCCGATGTCCTTTTCCCGGTCGCCGCGGCAATCAAACAGCTGGCGCTGGCGCTTGATCAGGTTGGCCACCGCGGCATTCTCCGCCGGCAGCTTGGTGATCACCCGGATGCCCACCATGTCGTTCAGGGTGCGGAACGGGTCCGGGAACTTCAGGACGGGCGGGCCGCCAGGCTCCAGCGGCTCCTCAATCCGCGAGATCTTCTCCCGGAACGACGCCACCGTTTTGGTCCGCCCGGTGACGAACAGCGGTGTGACGTCCGTGTCCTTGAGCATGTCGCGGAGGGTCAGCAGGACATCCCTGGTGACCAGTTTCAGGGCCGGCCGGACGCGCGTGTAGATCTCCACGTTCTGTTCCACGGATTCGCGGAGCGTGGCGTCCAGGTTTTCCCAGTTACTCGGCATGGTCTTAGCTTACGGCGGGGCTGTGACATCCCAAGGCGCCGCCGCGGCGTGCAGTTAATCCGCGGCAGCGGACGTGGAACCACGCACCACCAGGGAGCTCTCCAGCGTCACCTCGGACTGCACCAGGGCCTCACCCTGCATCAGCCGGCGCAGCTGCGCGCCGGCTTCCAGTCCAAGGGGTGCGGCGGGCAGATGGACGCTGGTCAGGCCGGGATTGCTGGTGGCCGAGTAGGGCAGGTCGTCAAAACCCGCCACGGCCAGCTCGCCGGGGATGTCCACCCCGGCCACGCGCGCCTCCTGCAGCACGCCGTAGGCATGGGTATCGGTTCCGCAGACGACGGCGGTCACCCCCTCCCGCTGCCACTGCGTCCACGAGGTGGCGAAAGCGGCCGCGGCAGCGCCGACGTCGATGGTGGTGGCGATGATGCCGTCCGCGGGGGTGCTGATGCCCAGCGCGGCAGCCTCGGTGAGGAACGCCCTGCGCCGGACGGCGAACGTGTCCGTGCCGGTCACACTGTCCACGTAGGCCACTTTTCGGTGCCCCTGGGCGGCCAGGTGGGCAGCAAGCTGGCGGGCGCCATGGGCCACGTCAAGGTTCACGGCCGGTGCGAACTCCGCCAGGCCCGGTGCGTCCAGCAGCACCAGTGGGCCGGCTGCTGACAGGTCCGCCAGGAAGTCCGCGTTGGGTGCGTCCACCAGGAGCCCGGCCGGACGCAGCGACATCAGCCGCCGCACGTCGTCGGCCTTGGGGAACCGTCCCGAGTCCGTCACCGAAAGCAGCAGCTGGTAGTCCGGACCGAGGGACTCGCGGACGCCGCTGATCACCTTTGCAAAGAACGGGTTGGAGATGTCAGGGGCCACCAGGATCACGATCGAGCTGACACCCCTGGCCAGCGAACTGCCGATCCCGTCCACCACATAGCCCAGCTCGGAGATGGCCTCGCGGACCCGGGTGATGTTGTCCCCGGAAACCCGGCCTGCGGTTTTGCCGTTGGCCACCAGCGACACCGTGGCCACCGAAACCCCCGCCCGCTCCGCCACCATGGCGGCAGTGATCCGGCGCGGCCGCGCGGGTTGCTGCACCTGCTCTGCCGAATCCATCCCTCGATCGTAGTCGGCAACAGCCCCCGCCAGCCACCGCAATGCATTAAGCGTTTGACGCGCATGCCGCACAGACCAGCGTTAAGCGTTTGACGTAAACCGGAGGCAGGTGTCATGATCGCTTCTGGAATGCTTCAGTACCCTGCCCCGGCAGGCCCCAATGACGTGGAGAACGATCGTGGAACCCAACCCCCAGCCCACCGCCCCCCGGAAAATCATCCTGGACTGCGACCCCGGCCATGACGACGCGGTGGCCCTGCTGCTGGCGCACGGCAGCCCGGCCATCGATCTGCTGGCCGTGACCACCGTGGTGGGCAACCAGACCCTGGCAAAGGTCACCCGCAACGCCCTCGCCGTGGGCACCATTGCGGGCATCACCGGCGTGCCTTTCGCCGCCGGCTGCGACCGCCCCCTGGTCCGCAGCATCGAAACCGCGCCGGACATCCACGGCGAATCCGGCATGGACGGCCCCGCCCTGCCGGAGTCCACCATCGAACTGGACCCGCGCCACGCCGTCGACCTCATCATTGACACCGTCATGGCACACGAGCCGGGCACCGTCACCCTGGTCCCCACCGCCGGCCTGACCAACATCGCCATGGCGGCCCGCAAGGAACCCCGCATCGTGGAACGCGTCAAGGAAGTTGTCCTGATGGGCGGCGGCTACCACGTGGGCAACTGGAGCGCCGTGGCCGAGTTCAACATCATCATCGACCCAGAAGCCGCGCACATTGTGTTTAACGAGAAGTGGCCCGTGGTGATGGTGGGGCTGGACCTCACGCACCAGGCCCTGGCCACCACGGACGTGGTGGAGCGGATCGACGCCATCGGCACGGGTCCGGCCCGCTTTGTCCGTGAACTGATGGACTTCTTCGCCGCCACCTACAAGGACGCCCAGGGCTTCGACTTCCCGCCGGTCCACGATCCCTGCGCCGTGGCGTACGTGATCGACCCCAGCATCGTCACCACCCGCAAGGTCCCGGTCAACATCGAACTCCAGGGCGCACTCACCCTGGGCATGACCGTGGCGGACTTCCGCGCCCCCGCGCCGGCGGACTGCACCACCAGCGTGGCCGTTGACCTGGACCACGCCAGGTTCTGGGACCTCGTCACCGATGCGCTGGTCCGGATCGGGGACCCGCACGACGGCGGCAGCCAGTCCACCGCGGACCTCGCCACCGCAGGGGGAAAGTAAATGTCTGCCACCCTCACCGCCCCCGTCACGGGCCGCGGCAACATCGCCGCCCTGATGACAGCCCTGCTGGCCGCCTGCGTGGCCTTCCAGCTCAACGCCTCCATGCTCAGCCCCGCCCTGGTGACCATGGGCGAGGAGCTCAACACCAACCAGGCAGTCATCGGCCTGTCCCAGACCTGGTTCTTCACCGCCGCCGCCCTGTTCTCCCTGTTCCTGCCGCGGCTCTCTGACATCATCGGCCGGAAGAAGGTCCTGGTGGGCATGATGGTGCTGATGGCCGCAGGGTCCGTCATCGCCGCCCTGGCCCCGGACGTCACCTGGCTCTTCGTGGGCCGCATCATCCAGGGCATCAGCGGACCCACCGTGCCGCTCTGCCTGATCATGCTGCGCTCCGCCGTCAGCAACCCGCGTAAATACGGCACCCTGATGGGGCTGATCACAGCCGTCAACGGCGGCGTGGCCGGCGTGGACTCGTTTGTGGGCGGCTACTTCGCCGAGCACTTCGGCTTCCGCAGCATCTTCTGGCTGATGGTGGTCCTGGCCCTGGCGGCCACCGCACTGATCGCCTTCCTGGCTACCGAAAGCAAGCCCGCGGCCGGTACCCGGATGGACTGGCTGGGTGTGTTCTTCATCGTGGTGGCCGTGGGCGCGCTGCTCACAGCCCTGAATGAGGGCGCCAAACTGGTGGGTGCCTTCTCCAGTGGCACGCTGGTGCTGAGCCTGGCCTTGGTGCTGGTCTCCGCCGCTGCGTTTTATGCCTTCTGGCGCACGGAACAGCGGACCAGCCAGCCCATGGTGGAAACGGTGCACCTGCGCCAGCGCTCCACCTGGGCGCCGCTGCTCACCACCACCCTCACCATGACCGGCATCTTCGCCGTGATCAACGGCATTGTCCCCGCCTATGTGCAGGCCGCCGGGCCGGGCTTCGGCGTGGGCCCCACCGAAATGTCGCTGCTGATCCTCACCCCGTACGCCCTGCTGGGCTGGCTGGTGGGTCCGCTCAGTGGCCGGCTGGCCCCCGTCCTGGGCTACACCAGGGTGCTCCGGATCGGGCTGCTGGGCAGCGTGGCGGCGCTGGCCATCATCGCTTTCCTGGGCTTGGGCAGCCTGCCCATGATGATTGTGGGCACGGTGTTGCTGGGCATTATGTACGCCGGTACGGTCAACATCATGCTCAACGGTCTTGGTGTGGTCCTCTCCCCGGCAGGCAACCCCGGGTTCCTTCCCGGCATGAACGCCGGCGCGTTCAATCTCGGCGCCGGGCTCAGCTTCCTGGTGCTTCCCGCCGTGCTGGTGGCCACCGCCGGCCTGGCGGACGCGAAGGCGTCCTACCTCACCGTTGTGCTGGTGGGCCTGGCGCTGACGGTGGCCGCGTTTGCTGCCTCGCTGCTGATTCCCAAGCCCGTTGAGGCTGAGGTGGCCGAATGAGTTCCGCAGTGCAGGCCCCCGGCCGGATCGTCGTCGTCGGGTCCCTGAATGCGGACCTGACCATCTACTGTGAACGGCTGCCGGCCCCCGGGGAGACCGTCCACGGCAACGGATTCGCCGTGAATCCCGGCGGCAAAAGCGCCAACCAGGCCGTGGCTGCCGGCCGGCTGGGCGGTACCGTCTCGCTGGTGGGGGCTGTGGGGGACGACGCCAACGGCGCCATGCTCCGGGAGTCCGTCGCGGGCGCGGGCGTGGACGTGCGGCATGTCCGCATGTCGCAGGAGCCCACCGGTGTGGCCGTCATCGCGGTGGACGCCGGCGGCGAGAACAACATCATCATTTCCGCCGGCGCCAACGGGACGCTGGTGCCGGCCGACGTGGCAGGCGCGTCGGACGCCATGGCGGGTGCCGCCGTCGTGAGCCTGTGCCTTGAGGTGCAGCTGCAGACCGTGACGGCCGCCGCGCAGGCAGCGCACGACGCCGGCGCAACAGTGCTCCTGAACCTCTCGCCGTATGCGCAGATCCCCGCAGCCCTGGCCGGGCTGACCGATGTGCTGCTGGTGAACGCGCACGAGGCTGCGCTGTTCCTTGGCGGCGCCGGCATGCCCGGCCCTGAGGCGCCGCTGTCCGAGTGGGAGGACGTCCGGCTGCGCTTTGCGGACCACGGTGTGCGCCGTGTCCTGCTGACCCTCGGCGGGGCAGGCTCCGTGGTGCTGGATTCCCTGGCCAAACCGCCGGCGGTGACCCGGGTTGCCCCCACCACCGTTAAGGCCGTGGACACCACCGGCGCCGGGGACGCATTTACCGGTGCCGTCGCTGTCCGGCTTGCCGCGGGCGATGCGCTCGCCGAGGCCGCGGCGTTCGCGTCCGTGGCGGCCGCGCTGGCCACCACGGCCAAGGGCACCCAGGCGGCCTATCCTTCCGCGGCGGACGTGGAAGAACGGCTCCGGCAGGATTCCTAGGCCTTCCGGGGCGCTGGGGCTTAGCCGGGCCGCCGGACCTGGCGGTGGTCGTAGAAGTAGATCCGGTTCTGGACTTCCAGTCCCACGGAGTTCCTGTTCACAACGGCCAGCCGGCCGTGCCGCCGGCCCGTAAACGGATCATCCCCGATCAGCACCTCGCCCACCCTGTAGTGCGGACGGAGTGCACCGCCGCGGCCGCCAATACGGCCGAGCAGTGCAGACACCCGTCCCGTGCGGACCTGGCCGGCCCCTGGCTTCTCCCACATACATGCCCCCTTATAAACAGCACCGTTGCTGCCATGCAGTGAGGTGCAGTTTCGGACGCCCCTTGACGGTTCGCTCGTAGCCCGATATGCACCTTGTTACGACAGTAGCCCCATCCGTCACTCGTGTAACACCCTTCGGAGATAACGCCTGCATCACATTTGACTGCCATGGATGCGCGCCCGGACCGGGCGGCATCCGGGGGCCTGGGACGTTCCCCCGTTGCACCCGCGATAGTGTCGGAACATGACTGGCTTCCGGCGTCGAGCGCTCCTGGCCTCAGTTGCCGCGGCCGCGCTGGCAGCCTGCAGCCCGGCTTCGGAGCCTGGCGCCGGGCGGACGTCGACCACGCAACCATCCACGGGGGACCCCATCGAAGACATCACTGTTCAGCGGCACCGCTACACCTACGGCGACGATCCCAGCCAGTGGGGCGAGCTGTTCCTTCCGGAAAGCCCCGCCAACAGGACCAGCCAGGGCGTGGTGGTGGTAATTCACGGCGGCTACTGGCGCGCACAGTACGGTGCCGAGCTGGGCGAGCCGCTGGCCGGGGACCTCGCCGCCCACGGCATGGCAGCCTGGAACCTGGAATACCGCCGCGCGGGCAATGGCGGCGGCTGGCCGGAAACCTTCCAGGACGTTCTGGCCGGCATCGACAGGCTTCGCGGACTGGCCGGGGAACACGGCCTTGACCTGGCCAACGTGGTGGCGCTGGGCCATTCAGCCGGTGGGCACCTGGCGGTGTGGGCGGCGGGGCGTTCCCGGTTGGCCGGGTTCGGTCCCGCCCCGGAGCAGGACGGGCTGGGCAGCGGGCCCGACGCCGTCCGGCTCGCGGGTGTGGTGAGCCAGTCCGGCGTCCTGAACCTCACCGAGGCGGAGAAACTGAATCTCAGCGACGGGGCGGTGGCCAACCTGCTGGGTGGGCCGTCGTCGGACTTCCCGGACCGGTACCGGGCCGCGGATCCCATGAATGCCCTGCCGTTGGACGTTCCCGTGTACGCCGTCCATGCGGTGGACGACACCACCGTCCCGCTCGCCATGTCCACCAGTTACACGGACGCGGCCCAGGCGGGGCACCAGCCCGCCCATCTGGTGATGGTGCCGGGAGACCACTTTTCGCTGATCGACCCGGGGGCCGCGGCGTATGCCAGGTGCCGGGGACTGCTCCAGGGGCTGCTGCGCTGACCGGAGTGAAACGAACTGCTGCCGGACCCACTTCTCTGGCAGAGTATGTCCATGCTCACAGTTATCGGCGAAGGCCTTGTTGACGTAGTCCAGCGCGCCTCCGGAATCGAAGCCCACGTGGGCGGTAGCCCGCTCAATGTTGCGGTGGGCCTGGCCCGCCTGGACCACCCGGTGCAGTTCATCGGCCGGTACGGCCGGGACGCGTATGGCGACTCCGTGGCCGCGCACCTGCGCGCCAGCTCGGTGATGCTGCCGCAGGGGCCCGACGGCCTGCCCACCAGCGTGGCCACCGCGTTGATTGACGACGACGGCGCCGCCACCTACACGTTCGACCTCGCCTGGGAGCTCCCCGGCCTGGCCGACAGGATCGCCTTTATGCTGCAGGGCACCACGCTCCTGCACACCGGATCCATCGCCACCATGCTGGCTCCCGGCGCCGCTGACGTGCTGGCCGCCGTCGAGTTCGCGCACCCGTCCGCCACCATCAGCTTCGATCCCAACTGCCGCCCCAGCATCATCACCGATGTGGACTATGCGCGCGGCCAGGCCGAGAAGTTCGTCGCGCTCGCCGACGTGGTCAAGGCCTCGGATGAGGACCTGGCGTGGCTGTATCCGGGCCGGGACGTGCTTGAATCGGCGCGGCACTGGCTGGCGCTGGGCGGCTCCGAAGGGCCGGCGATGGTGGTGGTGACCCGTGGCGCCGACGGCCCGTGGGGCATCACTGCCGCCGGCGTTGCCGAGTACCCGGCCCCTTCTGTGACTGTGGCTGACACCGTGGGTGCCGGGGATTCCTTTATGGCCGCTTTGCTGTCAGGCCTGGTGGACCGGGGGCTGGACGGGGCGCAGAACCGTGACGTGCTCCGCGCGCTTTCCGCCGAGGGCCTGGGCGAGCTCCTGGCTCACGCCGCCCGCGCCGCCGCAGTCACCGTGTCCCGGCCCGGCGCCAACCCGCCCACGCGCGCCGAGCTGAACGGGGCGTTGGGGGAGGGTTAGGCCGGCGTCCATCCGTCCCGTGGATGGCAGATCGGCGCCCCGGCCGCAGTCACGCTGTTCGGGGGCATCGTGTTCTACGCCCTCATCGTGCATCTGCCGTATGTCATCACCGGCCTCGGCGTTGCCGACGCGGCACTCATCGGGCTCGCCGCAGCCATCGCATCCCTCGCCACCGCAGCGGGCGCCATCTCCTTCCGCTTCCTGGTGAAGCTGGGCACGAAGAACCTGCTGGCGCTCGCCTTCGGTCTGGCCGCCGTGGGACTTTCACTCGTTTCCGTTGCCGGGAATGTTCCGCTGGCCATTGCCGGGGCCGTCATAGCCAGCGCGGGAACCGGTGTCCTGCTGCCCACCCTCCTGACCTGGGCCGTGAACGGACTCGAATACCAGCAGCGCGGCCGCGGCACCGGCATCTGGACCGGAACCTTGTTCATCGGCCAGTTCCTGACTCCCATCGTCCTCGGCGCGGCCGCGGCGGGGTTGGGCAGCCTCGGGTTTGCCCTGGGCGCCTTGGGCATCGCATGCGCGGTGGCCCTCCTCGCCGTCCTGGTCCGGGGACCGCGCCTGGTGCCGGTCAGCCAGTAGCCGGCCTTGGAAGGGCGGAACTCCGGGCACGGATAACCTGTGGGTATGAAGAACCTGGACCTGAACCTGCTGCCCCAACTTCAGGTCCTCCTGGAACTACGCAACATCTCCCGGGCGGCGGAGCGGCTCCAGCTCAGCCAGCCGGCCACCAGCGCGGCGATGGCCAGGCTCCGGCGCCATTTCGACGACGAACTGCTGGTCCGAAACGGCCGCACCTACGACCTCACGCCTTTTGCCCAGTCGTTGGTCCCGCTGGTTGATGAAGCCATGCTTCACATCCAGCGGGCCACGCGCGTGCGGTCCGGGTTCGACGCCGCCACCAGTGAGCGGGAGTTCATCATCGCCGCCTCCGACTACGCTGCGGCGCTCATCGTCGGACCGCTGCGCGGGATACTGCGGGAAGAAGCACCGGGCGTTTCCGTGGATTTCGTCCCCACCGCCGGCTCCGGGATCCAGGGCCAGATGGCCGACTACTCCAGGATCGACCTGCTGGTGGGGCCCACGGGATACCAGATGCAGGGAGCCAGCAAACAGCTTTTCCGTGACAGCTTTGTGGCCGTGGCCGACGCCGGCAACCCGCTGCTCCAGCAGCCGCTCCTGACCCTCGAAGACCTGACCGCGGTGCCCCACGCCGTCGGCTATTTCGGCGAGGGCATCAGCACGCCGGCGGACAAGCTGTTCGAAGCGCGCGGCATCCAGCGCCGGGTGGCGGCCGTGGTGGCCGGCTTCCTCTCCCTGCCGCTCCTGGTCGAAGGCACGGACCTTGTGGCACTTGTCCCGCGGATGCTGGCCGGACGGGCGCAGCGCGGCGCGGACATCGCGGTGCTGGAGTTCTCGGGCGGGACCGAAGCGTCCCTGGTGGAGGCCATGTACTGGCATCCGTCCCAGGCGGAGGACCCGGCAAACGTGTGGCTGCGGTCCGTGGTCCAGCGCTCCTGCGCCCGGCTCCACGAGCTCTTTCCCGTCAACGCGCATCCGGTGGCTATCCACGCGGCGGATACCCCGTAGACCCACGGCTGGTGCCTGCTGCCGGAGGGGTACCTGCCTGATGCTCTCCTGTGACGCGGTGGTCGCGCAGCCGTAGACTCATGCTGAAACGAGCCGTGCAGCGACTCAAACAACCCAAGGAGGACTGTTATGAGCAATGTAACCACCAGCCCTGAGGCGGCGGCCGCCGCGCAGACCCTGTTCCGGGTGGCTCTGGGAGGGGTGCTCGTGGCTCATGGATCCCAAAAACTCTTCGGCTGGTTCGGCGGGGGAGGCGTCGAAGGCACCAGTGAGGGCATGCACGCCATGGGCTTCCGCCCCGCTAAGGCAAGCGCCGTCCTTGCGGGCGTTGGTGAAGCAGGAGCCGGGCTTGCCATGGCCCTGGGCTTGGCCACCCCTGCCGCGGGCGCCGCTGCCGCAACCACCATGGGCGTAGCGGCCAGCGTCCACGCCCCGAACGGTTTCTTCGCCCAGGAGGGCGGCCTCGAGTACCCGGCCGTCCTGGGCCTGGCTGCCGCCGCGTTCACTATTGGCGGCTCCGGACCGTACTCCCTGGATGCGCTCACCGGCCATGTCCTGGACCGGCCCTGGATGCGGATCACCGCTTTGGCTGCGATCCCCACCGCCATTGCGGTCCAGATCTACCGTCGGCGGCAAGCCCTCGCCGCAGACTCTGCGGCTCCGGCTGCCGGCACTGCCGCGGAACACGGCTGAGGACCGTCCTCGGGACCAGCCGAAACCCGGATGGGGGAGGGGCTGTTCAGCGCAGGGCGTCTCCGGAAGGAGCCGCAGCGGCAATCCGGTTGCGTGGACGGGGCCGGGCGGGAACCCGGGTCACGGCCTCGCGCCGGGTGCCGACGGTGTTTTCGATGGTTCCGATTCCTTCCACCGTCATCCGGACCACGTCGCCGGTTTTCAGCGGTGGGGGAGTCCGGGCGCCGTTCCGGCCCCAAAGTTCGGCGAGGCAGCCGCTGCCGCAGGTGCCGGAGCCCAGCACGTCGCCGGGCCGCACCACCGAGTCCTGCGAGGCATAAGCCACCAGCTCCGCGAACGGCCAGCCCATGTTGGAGAGCAGGTCCTGGCCGATCGCCTCACCGTTGACTTCGACAGCCATGGAGATGGGCAGGAACCCCTCGGCGTCATGCACGTCCTCGAGCTCGTCCGCCGTGACAATCCAAGGCCCCAGCGTATTGGCGAAGTCCTTGCCCTTGCAGGGCCCCAGGCTGACCTTCATTTCCCGGCGCTGCAGGTCCCGCGCCGACCAGTCGTTGAGGACGGTGTACCCAAAAATGTGCCGGTGGGCCTCCTCCGCGCCCAGGTTCCGCCCGTCGCTGCCCGGAACGCGTCCGACGACGGCGGCCACTTCCGTCTCAAAGTCCAGGTCCGTACACCCTGCCGGAATACCGATGACCTCGCCGGTGCCCGTCACCGTGTGCGGGTTGGTGAAGTAGAAGGTGGGTGCCTCGTACCATTCGGGCACCACGCCGGCCACGCCGTCGATGCTCTTCCGCACGCCTTCGACGTGTTCCTCAAACGCCACGAAGTCGCGGATGGTGGCCGGCTCCAGTGGGGCGAGCAGGTGTACGTCCGCCAGGGGAACGGCAGCAGCGGAACCAACCACCTGACGCGCAAGTGCCAGCGTCTCCTCAAGTCCGGCGTCGAGCAGCGTCTGGACGGACTGGCCTGCGGGCAGGGCATAGCAGTTTCCGCCGTCCACAAAGCCGGACTGCGTCCCGCCGTCGTGATCCCAACGGGCAATCTTGACCATGTGCGTGTTCCTTAAGCGTCGCGTCGGGCGGCCAGGGCGGCCGCCGCGGTGATGCCCAGCGTGCGTGCGTTGCCGCCCAAAACCTGGGTTTCGTCGTCGGCCGGAAGTCCGGCGGCCTGGACCTCGTCCACCGGGAGGTCTGATCCCATGTCGAACGGGTAGTCCGAGCCGAGCAGCACGCGCTCCGGGCCGGCTGCGGCCACGAGTGCCCGCAGTTCAGCGGGGCTGTGGACCAGCGAGTCGAAGTACAGCTTCTTCAGGTAGGACGACGGCGGCTGGGCACAGCCGTGCGCCTCGGGACGGACCGTCCACGCGCGGTCCGAGCGGCCCAGGGTGGTGGGAAGGTAGCCGCCGCCGTGTGCCGCCAGGACTTTCAGTTCAGGGTGCCGGTCCAGGACGCCGCTGAAGATCAGGTGGGACAGGGCCACCGCATTCTCGGCCGGCTGGGAAACGGTGTTGGCCAGGTAGAAGCGGTCCAGCCGCTCATCCAGCGAGCAGCCAAACGGGTGCAGGAACACCAGGGCGCCCAGCTCCTCCGCGCGGGTCCAGAATGGCTCCAGCCGGGGATCGGACAGTTCCACGGTGCTGCGCTCCGGGTCCTCGGGGGTGGCGGCGAACGAGCCGATCTCCACACCCAACAGCCCGCATTCCAGCACCGCATGCTCCAGGGCCTCCACCATCAGGGCAGGGTGCTGGAGCGGGACCAGGCCCAGGCCGTTGAGCCGCCCGGGCGCGCGGTCCACGAACTCCCGCACCGCCTGGTTGGCAGCTTTCGCCAGCTTCAGGGCCAGTTCCCCGCCGGCGAAGTAGTAGAAGTGCGACGGCGACGGCGAGACCAGCTGCACATCGACGCCCTGGGCATCCATATCCGCGAGCCGGCGGTCGAGGTCGGTCAGCTGCGGCCAGCGTTCCTTGATCATCCTGCCCGAAGCGGTCATGGACTCGGGCCCGTTGCGCCGGACTTCCAGAGCCTGCTGGGCGCCGAAGCCTTCGGGGTCCGCCTCGGCCACGAGCTGTTGCAGGGCCGGAAGCAGGATATGGGCGTGGACGTCCACGATAGGTACTTGAACGGGAGCGGTGCTCATGCGGGTTCCTTCAGCATGGTGGACAGCGAGTTCATCAGGCCGGGCACGTTGGCGTCGCGGACGCCGTCGAGCATCCACTGGCCCAGCTGGACGGAGGCGGTAACTACTGCCGTGGCCCGGTCCAGGCGTCGGTCGGTGAATTCTTTCCAGAGCGTTTCGGTGATCTCGTCGGCCTGGATCAGCAGTTCAGCGAGAACGGTCGCGTCCTCCAGGGCCATGGCGGCACCCTGGGCCACCGTGGGTGGGCAGCTGTGTGCTGCGTCGCCGATGATCACGGTGCGGCCGCGGTTCCAGGGACCGTCCACCAGGTGGGTGGTGAACCACGTGTAATTGATCCGTGCGCTGTGGTCCAGGTTGGCGCGGATTTCCTTCCACGGGCCGCCGTAGGCTGCGGCGAGTTCGGCCATGATGCGGGGTCCGTCCTCGTGTTTGCGTTCCTGCGCCTTCTCCACGAGGTAGGCGTAGATGGTGTCCGGGCCGGTGGGGCAGTAGCCGGCGATGAAGCAGGGGCCGCCGTAGGTCAGGTCGGTGCGGACCACCTCGTCGGGCCGCTCCACGAAGGCACGCCAGATGCCCATGCCGGTGGGCTGGGGTTCCACGTCGATGCCGATGGCCTTGCGCACGGCTGAGTGCAGGCCGTCGGCGCCAATCAGGAGATCGTATGTGGCGGTGCCGCCGTCGGCGGTGCTGACGGTGACGGACCCGCCGTCGTCCGTTATTCCGGTGACGGTCCTTCCGTAGCTGATCCGTGCACCGGCCTGTTCGGCCCGTTCGCGGAGGATGGCGGTGAGGTCCGGGCGGTACATGCCCATGGTGGCGGGAAGGTCATCGCCGCCGGTACGGATGTCTTCGAGGACGGCGATGACGGTGCCGGCGGGGTCGGGGGCGCGCAGGCCCAGGGTGCTGAACCCGTAACCTTTCGCCTCCACCTGGTCCCAGACACCGAGCTGGCGGAGCACCCGCAACGCGTTGCCCTGCAGGGTGATGCCGGACCCGAGGCTCTGCGGGGCGTCCGCTTTTTCGAGGATTTCGACCTGGATTCCGGCGTCGGCCAGGAGGATGGCTGCGGCCAGCCCGGCGGCTCCCGCCCCAACGATTCCGACGTTCTGTACTGCTGCCATCGCTGACTCCTTTGTATTGACGGCGATACTGCTGGTGGTTGTTCTGCTTTAGCTGAAAGCTACCGGACCGCGATCGGATTGACCGGCGAGCCAACGGCCCCCGTGATCGGGAGCGGGGCTGCGGTGAGCAGGAAGTCGTACCTGCCGTCCGCTGCGCACGCTTCGGCCAGCCCGTCCGGGTCCCACATCTCGCCCAGGAACAGGCCAAGGTTGGGGATGGCGATCTGGTGCAGGGGCTGGAAGGCGGCGTCGAACTCGTTCGGACGGACCTCGAAACCCCAGGTGTCAGTGGCGATCCCGGCGATTTCTGAGCGGTGCAGCCAGGGCGCGGTGGTAAAGGACAGGCCGGGGGCTGAGCCGCCGGCGTAGTCGCCCCAGCCGTCGCGGCAGACCCGCGTGTATTGTCCGGTGCGGATTACCACGATGTCGCCCCGGCCCACGGTTGAGCTGGGGCCTTGGAGCTCGATGGTCCGCTGGAGGTGTTCCGGGGTGATGGCGAAGCCGTCCGGCAGTTCGCCGTCGTTCCTTCCCAGCTCGGGGCCAAGCGCCCGGCCGACGTCGAGCAGCACGCCCCGGGTGACGATCTTGGCGGCGGCAGTCTCGATGCCGGTCACCAGGTCGCCCTCGGAGGTGACGACGTCCCCGGCGGCGCGGCCGTTCCAGGCCTTGCCCTGGTCAAAGATGTGGCCCAGGCCGTCCCACTGGGTGGAGCACTGCAGCGGCATGGCGATCACGTCGTCCGCGCCGCCGAAGCCGTGCGGGAAACCCTGGTTGCCGCGTTCGGCGTCCACCCCGGTGTCCGTCATGGTGTGGACGGGGTTTGTGCGGCGGCGCCAGCCCTTTTGCGGGCCGTTGGTGTCGAACGGCTGGGATAGCGAGAACGCCTCACCGGTCTTCACCAGTGCTGCGGCTTCGACGCGCTTGGCGGCGTCGATGAAGTTCAGGGTGCCCAGGACGTCGTCCTGGCCCCAGCGGCCCCAGTTGTTGTGGGCCGCGGCCATGGCGCGGATGCTGCCGAGCGGATCGTCACGCCGGATAACCGGGGAATCAGTTGATTCCCCGGTGCCGGTTGGTGCTGTGTCCTGGGTGGTCACTGGACACCTTCACTTGTGGGTTCGTCCTTGCAATGGATCAGCTGGGTGCCGAGCCCGGTGATGGTGCCTTCCATCACGTCTCCGTCCTGGAGCAGGCGGCCCCAGTGCTGGCCGTTGCCGGCTGGGCTGCCGGTCAGAACGAGGTCGCCCGGGCGCAGCGGCATGATCTGCGATGCTTCGCTGACCAGCTTGGCGACACCGAAAATCATGTCCTGCGTGGACTCATCCTGCATGGCTTTGCCGTTGAGCTTCAGGGTGACCTGGACGTCCTGCGGGTCGCCGAAGAACTTGGCGGGCACCAGCAGCGGCCCGGTGGGCAGGAAGCCCGGCGCGTTTTTGGCGCGGTACCAGTCGGAGCCGATGGCGGGCATGTCCTTGCGGAAGACGTATTCGCGGGTGGTGATGTCGTTGACCATGGTGTAGCCGAACACGTACTCCAGGGCTTCCTCGGGGGTGACCCGGAATGCCGTCTTTCCGATCACTGCTGCCAGTTCCAGCTCCCAGTCATGGGACGTGGAGTAGGACGGCAGGGTGAGGTCGTCCGTGGCGGACGCGATCGCCGTCGGGAGCCCGATGAAGAAGTACGGCGTGCCCTGGCCTGCGCGCTTGTCCATCATGGCGGCGGTCTTGGCGCGCACTTCCTCCTCGTCCTCGCCGGGTTCGCGGTGGGCTGCGGCGAGGTCGATCACGTGCTTGCGGTAGTTCGCGCCGGTCTGCAGGACCTGCGCTGGCTCCACCGGGGCGAGGATTTCGACGTCGGCCAGGGCCAGGCCGGTGTGCCTGTCAGCGGAGGCGGCCAGCGAGTCCAGTTGTGGTTCGGTGGTGTCCCAGTGCTCGATCAGGGAGTTGATGTCCCCGTCCAGCGGCAGGACCCGGCCGTCCACCAGCAGGCCGGTGCGTGCCTTGGCGTCGCCGGCTTCCTGGAACCGGACGAGTGCATAGGTTTCAGCCATGGTGTCTTAGCCCCGGCCCTGCTTGGCGTACGGGTTCAGGAGGGCTTCCTTCATTTCCGGGGACGCACCTTCCTCCGTGGCAGTGAAGCCCTCGGCCGGCGGGAAGGATTCAGTCATGGAGTGCGGCATAGCGCCGTTCTTGTAGAAGTTGTTGGAACCGAGCGAGGGCTTCCAGGTGTTGGCTTCCCAGTCCGGGACGTAGTTGCGGTAGCCGCCGGAGTTGAGCTCCACGCGCAGGCCGGAGGGGTCGCGGAAATAGAGGAAGTTCTGCTCACCCACGCCGTGGATGGAGGGGCCGTATTCCATCGGGGTGCCGTTTTCCATCATGACGTCGGCGGTGCGGAGCAGGTCCTCGGTGGCGTCCACCCAGAAGGCGATGTGGTTGACGCGGCCGGCGCGGCTGGAGGTGTCCAGGACAACGCCGAGGTCGTGCGACTTTTCGTTGGTGGTCAGCACGGAAAACACGGTGATGGGTGCTTCGTCCAGGTCAACGAACGCCATGACTCGGAAGCCCAGGGCCTCGTTGTACCACTTGGCGAAGCCGCGCACGTCGGAGGACGCGACGGTGACGTGGTCCAGGAAACGGGGGGCGGCGGCGTGGCTGCTGCGGCGCTCCGGGCGGTCCGGGTAGGTGGATTCGAAGCCGGGCTCGGCCACGAACTTTTCCACGTCGTAGAACAGGCGCATGTGGTGACCGTAGGGGCCAGTGAACTCGTAGGCCTTGCCGTAGCCGTGGCCGCCGGCGGTCCAGGTGCCCTGCACACCCGTCGCTTCGACGCGCTGGGCGGCGGCTTCGAGAGCTGCCTGGGAGTTGGTGCGCCAGGCCATCCGGCCCAGGGACGCTTCGGGGCCTTCGGTGACGACCAGGCTGTAGCGGTAGTAGTCGCCCCAGCAGCGCAGGTAAACGTTGCCATCCACGCGGTCGATGATGCGCATGCCGAACTTTTCCTCGTAGAACCGTGCCGACGCTTCGACGTCCGGGGCGGTGATCTCGAGGTGGGCAAGATGGGAGAGGGGAGTTTCCACGTTGAAGTCCTTCTGGTTACTGGCTGCGGTCGGTTTGGTGCAGGTCCTGTAACCACTGTGAAGCACTTCATATATTTGGGGAAGGCGAGTTTTTCGATATCAACTATCTGCCTCACCGATACCCATCGGATGGCCGTTCCCTCACTTAATGCGCCTAAATCGCCAACGCCCGCTCACTTTCCTGGGGACGGTGAGCGGGTGTTGGCCAAAATGGCGCATCTAGTGAGAGCGTCCTGGCTGAAGCCGGTGTTACTCCTTGCCGAGTTTCGCAGCTGAGGTCTGCTCGCCGGACACGCTGTTGAGGGCACGCAGGTCGAAGATGCCGTTGATGTCCGCCTGCTTGGTGGTGCCGGCGGTGACGCCGTCGGCCAGGAGCTTCTGGTAGGTTCCGGCCAGCGGGTCCACGGTGAACACGATGTTCTTGAGGGACCGGTCAATCACGTCGGCTTTCAGTTCGGCGCCGGCAGCTTCCTTGAGGGCTGCGTTGATGACGGTGGCCTTCTCGCCGTCGGAAGCCTTGTTCAGCCATTCAACCGACTTCACGTGGCCTTTTAGCAGCGCCTTTACAGTGTCCGGGTGGTCGGCTGCGAACTTCTGGTTGACGATCAGGATGGTGGTGGGGAATTCGCCGGGCTTGCCGGACAGCGAGCCGTCCCACAGGTCCTTTTCATCCACCAGCACCTTGGCGCCGGCGGTCAGCACGAGGCGGGAGGCCCACGGCTCGGGAACCCAGGCGCCATCCAGCTTTCCATCCTGGAAGAGTTTGAGGGTCTGGGCGTTTTCGGTGGGGTTGATGGCGACGTCGCCGCTGCCGTCCACGTTGGTCTTGTAGCCCTGCGTGACGAGCCAGGCACGGAGTGCGACGTCCTGGGTACCGCCCAGTTGCGGGGTGGCCAGGGTTTTGCCCTTGAGGTCGGCGGCGGAGGTGATCTCCGGCCGGACCACCAGCTGGGCGCCGCCTGCTGCAGCGCCGGCGATGATGTTGATGGACTGGCCCTGGCTCTTGACGAACGAGTTGATGGCCGGGTTGGGACCGATGTAGGTGGCGTCGATGGCGCCGGCGTTGAGGGCCTCGATGGCGGCCGGGCCCGCGTTGAAGACCTGGGTGCTGAGTTTGGTGCTGCCCAGCTCTTCGGCGATGAAGCCCTTGCTGACTCCCACCAGCGCCGGGGCGTGCGTGACGTTGCCGAAGTAGCCCAGCTTCAGGTCGGCGGCCGGGTTGCCGGCAGGGGCGCTGTCCGCGGCGGGGGTTGTGCCGCCGTTGTTGGCGTTGACGGCTGACGCGACGGCGACACCGCCACCCAGGAGGGCCAGGACGGCGGCGGCGATGCCGATCTTCAGGCCGAGCGGGCGTTTCGGGGCTGCGGACTGGCCGGCCACAATGCGGGTGGAACTCTGAGGACTCTTGTCCTGGGATTCAGACATCGGGGATTCCTTCGGTGGGGGATGCTGAGTTGAGAGTACGGAGCGCCCGGCAGGGCCACAATCGTTCCGGTCGCGCACGTTCACGGGACGACGCGAAGGCTCAACGTGGCGTAGCCAGGCGTCATCCAAGGACGCGGGACGTCTTCCTGCGGCCGGATCAGGGGCCGTCAGGCTGCCTTGACCAGTGGCAGTTCCGCCCAGTGCGTGGTGTACCTGGGGGAGCGCATGTCCCGCTTCATGGTCCAGTCGAGTCCGCTTTTGATGCCGCCATGGCCCAGCCCGATGGCGCCCCGGCCGAACCGTTTGCTGACATCCGCCAGGAGGACGCCGATGCCGCGTTCCTCGTGCGGGTTTTCGAACAGTTCCAGCGGCGACTGGTTGCCGGTGGGGCGCAGGTCCGTGAGCATCAGGCCCACTTTGGCGTACCTGAGCCCGTCCCGGAGGCGGGGCAGCAGGGCATGGGCTGCCCGGGTGAGCAGGAGGGGGTCCGCGGTGGGCATGGGGAGGGGCACACAGACGCTGGGATACGCCTGTTCCTGCCCACTGAACGCAGACGTGGCCGCGTACGCGGTGAGCACTTTGGCCTGCAGCCCGTGCTTGGCCAGCCGGGCGCTGGCCTGCTGGCCGTAAATGCTCAGGACCTGGCGCATTGCCGCGGTGGTGGTCACCGGAGTAGCGAAGGACCTGGAGAAGATGAGTTGGTCCCGGCCGATGCGCTCCTCTTCCAGGGGAATACAGGGGGTGCCGCGCAGCTCCAGGACGGTGCGCATCATGACCACCGAGAATTTGTCCCGGATGGCCACCGGGTCCGCCCGGGACAAGTCCAGGATGGAGTGGATTCCGATCGCGTTCAGCCGCTTGCTGAGCCGGCCGGCCACGCCCCAGATCTGGTCGACGGGAAGCTTGCCCAGGAGGTTTTCCCGGACGGATCCTGGGACGGAGTCCCAATGGCAGACGCCGTGGAACGACGGGTTGTTTTTGGCCCACTTGTTGCACAGCTTGGCCAGTGTTTTGGTGGGTGCGATTCCCACGCAGACCGGCACTCCCACATGCCGCAGGACCGCCGTCTTCATAATCCGGCCCAAGGCCAGCAGCTCCTCCGGCTCGCCTTTGACGCCGAGGAAGGCCTCGTCGATGCTGTAGACCTCCAGCCAGGCCGAGTGGCGGCCCAGGAGTTCCATGACCCGGGCGCTGATGTCCCCGTACAGCTCGTAGTTGCTGGAGCGCGCCACCAGGCCCCACTCCTTGGCGCGCGGGGCCAGCTTGAACCACGGCTCACCCACCGGAATGCCCAGCGCCTTCGCCTCCGGGGAACGAGTCACGGCGCACCCGTCGTTGTTGGACAGCACCACCAGCGGCTTGCCTTCCAGGCTGGGATCAAAGGCGCGCTCCGCCGACGCGTAGAAGCAGTTCACGTCCACGTGGGCGATCTGCGGGAGTTGCCGCATCAGCGCCGGCTTAGACATGCCGGCCGTCGGCCGGGGCCCGGGGGCTGTTTAGACGTGGTGCAGGCATCGGGTGGCCACACCCCATACCGTCAGGTCCGACAATGCCGACACCCTGATGTCCGGATACCGGGGGTTCTCGGCCTGAAGCACCACACCGGCCGGCGTAATGCGGAGCCGTTTGACCGTCAGCTCGCCGTCCAGGACGGCGATGACCACCGAGCCGTCCTTGGGTTCGAGGGCCCGGTTGACGATCAGCTCGTCACCGTCGCTGATGCCGGCACCCTCCATGGAATCCCCGGTCACCCGGACCACAAAGGTGCTGGTGATGTCCTTAATGAGGTGCGCATTCAGATCGATCCGGCCGTCAAAGTAGTCCTGGGCCGGCGACGGGTACCCCGCTGCGACAGGCATGGGGGAGACCAGTACCGAGATCAGCGAGGCGCCCGCGGTTAGCACACGGGGACCAACAATAACGCCCACAACACACCCTTATTCGAAAATATGTTCGATTAGTTCAGTGTAGTCCCGGGCGCCGACATCCGCGAGAAACGGCGTAGGCAGCTGGCGCAGAAGCCATCAGCGGCGCCCAAGCGTTCCTTCGAGGAAAACGCCACCGAAGTGGGGCGGCTGCTGGGCGCCGCGGCCCAGGGCCCGGGGGTGCCATCGAAGCCGGCGCCGGCCGGGGAGATCACCGTTGACCTTGCTCCGGGCGACTATACGGTGAAAGGTGCGTGTGCCGGCGTCATCCGTTGAAACTTCCGTTGTCGACGGCGGGAACGCGCCGATGACGACGCCGTACCAGTGTTCCTCAGGCCTGGAGCGGTTCCTCCGCCACCCCGTGGCCCGGTCACCATTCGCTCCGCCTCGTCCCTGGCCAAGCCGGCCGCCGCCGGTGTGGCCATCCGGCCCAACACGGACCCGCGGGCCGCGGAGTTGGAAGACATGTCTGAGTGGTCGGCGCAGCAGTTCAAGCCCTCAATCCCGGGCCAAACCATGGCCAGCACCGCCGCAAACCATGCCACCAGCATCAGCATGTCCACGCGGCCGGGCAGCTACGAGCTGCATTTCATCTGCGACGGGCCGACCGGGGCCAGGTTTTCCATGAGCAGCAACGGAGCAGGGATCGTCGACCCGGTGGGCGTTCCCTGCAACGGGGTCACTTTTACGGCGGCCGTTGACGTGCTGGCGCCCGGGGCGGATGTCAGCATGGCGCCGTTCGGCGGTGCTGATGGCCGTTACGCTGTCCGGCTGGTCCCGTCCCGCAGCCCGGGCTGAATAAACTCAGGGGCGGCCGGCGTCGACCACCGGCAGCAGCGCACCCTGGCTACGCGGTGCCGATCCAGTGGCGGCGTTTGCCGTTGCGGCTGTCCTCGTAGACGCCGCCATTCCTTTCGATCGTGGCCCGCGACCCGGCGTTGTCCTCATCGCACGTGAGCAGCGCCCGCATGATTCCCAGGTCGCGGGCGACCGGCAGGGCGGCGGCGAGTGCGCCGGCTGCATGGCCGCGGCGCCGAGCGGAGGGCCGAACGCTGTAGCCGATGTGCCCGCCCTCGTTAAGCAGGTAGTCGTTCAGCCTGTGCCGGATCGCCAGCGAGCCAAGGAACGTTTCGCCGTCCACGATCCACAGGTAGGTGCAGGGCACGTGTCCCTGCTGCCGTGGGCTTTCCGGCAGGGCGTCGTTGGTGAGCGTGTCAACAAACCGGCGGAATGCCGCGGGATCCTTGAGGTCTGCCAGGAGCCAGCCGTCGGTGCCGGAACCATCCATGCGGGTGCCGCCAAATTCGGCGGCGGCTTCAAGCCAGGAGTGGTGGTAACTGACGTGGGGTACGGCAAGCGTAGGCATGACCCCGATCGTAGCTGAGCCCCATGGGCTGACCATAAAGCGTCGGAAATGCCATTCCACCTGATAGTTTTCCTTGGCCGAGACGGGTTCCCTGTTCCGGGATCAGCTCACGCGTGTGACACTCGGCATGAATGGCGGCTTTTTCACGGAATCATCGATCTTTTGGTGTCGCACGCGAGGGGATCCCCTGTCGAACGCAAAAGCACCCGTTGGACCGCGGTCCAACGGGTGCTACATGACCGCGGTGAAGCGGTTGATGAGGGAGGTCATTTTGAGGCCGGCGAAACCGGTTGCCGAAGGTTTAAGCGGAAGAACGCGATTTCCTTGCCCACCGCGTACCCGATGGCCGATGCCGGGATGGGCACGAAGGCGAGCCCCTGCCAGGGATGGTGCAGGAGGAGAAGTGCAGCCGATCCGGTCAGGATCGAAGCGTAGATCGGCCAGCGCGGCCCGTGAATGCCCGTGAGGAATCCGGTGGCGCCGCCGATCAAGAGCGCAGCTCCGGCGACCAGCAGCGCAGGCGGACGCGAGCCAAGTGGAACGGAAGTGAAGACAAGGATGACCAGCGCGGCGAAAAGCGCGGCGGGAATCGTTACGCGTCCCCAGAAATCTCGGACGATTTGCCGTCGATCCACAACATGTTCATGCACAATGTCCCCCGTATTCGTCCTCTCCCCAGGTTACCGAGCATGCAGCGAGGCGTCGGTTGCCGCAGTCCAACGGGAGCGGCTCCACCCTGGATGCCCTGAATGATTGCCTGAGCGACGTAGCCGTTCAGAGCTACGGATGGACAGCGGCAGACAGGAAGCATTCTCGTGATTGACGAGTATCAAGCCGGGCGCCGGCCTGCACCGCCTGCTCCTGAAGGCCCATCCGTACAAAAATGTCCCGCCAGGTGGGGGGACCGGGCGGGACTGCCCTACCGTAACAGGGCATCCTGGGAACTTCGGGAGAGCCTTGGTCTGCGCTGCGCGCCAACCAACTGATGGGCATCCGCTGGCGCGGCCGACTGCTTAGGCCAGGGCCGCCCGACCGGCGCCTGCGACGGCGGAACTGCCAAGATCACTGCCGGACAGGGCATGCCCCGAGGCCAGTGCTTCTGTCCAGGTTTGGGTGGTGGCGACCCTGGCCCAGTTCGAATTCAGGAGGGCCATGAGGGTCTCGTGGACGGTTCGGGCATCGGCGAACCCTGCGTCATTGGCAATGTTGACGGCGCCGGTTGCATCGGACAGGACCTCCGTGTGGATTCCAAGGAATTCTGCCTCCACAGCGGATGCAAGGATGCAATTGTTGGTCATGTAGCCCACCAGGGTGACGGTGTCTACCTCCCGGTCGCGAAGCCACTCAGCCAGGTCCGTGCCCGCATAAACCGAACTGTACTGCTTGGTCAGCAGCTTCCAGGAGTCGGCTTTGCGCTGCTCCACTTCCGGATGCAGGGCGAAAGCCGGGGTGCCTGGATCGAAAACCGGCGCACCTGCTCCTGCGCTGTGCTGAACCGCCACCACCGGTATTCCGGCCGTCGCAGCCGCGTCAATTGCGCGCGCGATTTTTGGGAGTGACACTGCGTGGGCGGGGAACTGGATCTCCAGCGGGCCACTGAAGTACTGCTGCTGGATATCAACGATGATGAGTGCGCGGCGGGGCGTGGTCATGGTGATGTGCTCTCCTCGAGGAATGGCGTTGGGCAGGACTGCCGAATCTCATTCTTCCGGCGCGTCAAATAAGTCACCAGTGGCATGAATGCTGCTTTACGATGGATTTGAGCCAATGTATTTATGGTGTCCGGCGGACCGATCCGGCCCTTCGCGACGCAGCTGAGCCGCTCAACCCATCCATCCATGGAGACGCATGAAGATCGCCATTTACGCCTTCGACGGTGTGCCCATGTTCCACCTCGCGGTGCCCCAGATGGTTTTTGAGGAAGTCAAAAGGCAGGGGCATAAATGGTCCACTGAATTGTTTTCAGATGGCGTGAAGTCCTTACGTACAGCGGAGGGATATCAACTTGGTGGAATCTCCGGTCCGGAGGCCGCGATTGGAGCTGACGTTGTTGTTGTCCCATCGTGGTTCGACGACAATAGGACGGCGGGCGGTGACCTGCAGGCGCTCCTCGTCGAGGCGCACCGGAGCGGGGCCACGATTATGGGACTGTGCCTGGGGGCACTGGCCGTGGCCGATACCGGCCTCCTCGATCACCGGTCGGCGGTGACCCACTGGAAGTCCGTGAATGACCTGGCCGGACGCCGCCCAGCGGTCCACATCGATGCTTCGGTCCTTTACATCGATCACGGAGACGTCATAACTTCGGCAGGCACCGCTTCAGGAATCGATGCCTGCCTGCATCTGGTACGCAAGAACCTTGGGGCCGCCGCCACCAACGCCGTCTCACGCGCCCTGGTTGTGGCGCCCCATAGGGAAGGCGGGCAGGCGCAATACATCGAACGCCCCCTCCGTCCGCCACAAACCGACGACCCCATCTCCCGCGTCATCGAATGGGCCCTGAACAATCTTTCGGAACCGCTCAGCATCGAACAGCTGGCCTCCCGGGCACATATGAGCCGCCGGACATTCATCCGGGATTTCCAGGCAAGCACCGGCACCACGCCGGCATCCTGGGTGCGCAGCCGGCGCCTCGACGAATCCCGAAGGCTGCTGGAAGAAACCACCCTCCCCATTGATCAGGTAGCCTCCGCCAGCGGGTTCACCAGCACGGTCACCATGCGGCAAAACTTCGCGACCGCATTCGCAACAACCCCCACGGACTACCGGAGACGTTTCGAGGCCCTCCTGCCCTCTGAATGACTCCGCAGAGTTTGAAGGAGCCGCCTGAGGGCTTGTTGCCAAGCCGGGGCAATGAGTTTCCCGCACTGAGCGTAACCTCCAGCGATCTCAACCGGTCCGCACACGCAAAAACCCCCGACGTGTGGTCGCCGGCGGTCTTGGTGCGGGGTTGGGTTTGCTTTCACTATCCCCAGAAGGTGTCCTCGATGTAAGGGTCGGAGGAGAAGAGGCGTACCTCGGTGATGGACCCGTCGTCGACGGTGAGCAGGTCCATGCCTGGCATGTCCATGCTGGCCCCGGTCCGGGTGCCGGAGAACTGAACAGGGACAGCAACCATGGAGCCGTTGGCCATCATGGTTCCGTTGACGGCGATCACAAAAGTGCCTTGGCTTGCCTCCATCATGCCGCCCAGGAGGGCGCCGATCGCGTCAAGGCCCTGGTGGGTGCCGGAGAACCGGTTGTCGCCGGGCTGGTACCAGATTACTTCGGGCTTCAGCAGTGCCATGGCAGCAGGGACTTCCCCGCGGCTGAGGGCGTCGAAGTAGGCGGTGGCAACGTCAATGGGTGTGGGGCGGGTCATGATGGTCTCCTTGGAGTGGGGATCGAGATTCCAATGGTTACATCTGGTAACCTGTTACCTCAACGTAACTAATAGAGACTTTTGGTGGTGTTTCAGGTGAGTGTCCCGGTATGGAACGTCATGGTGGCTTCGTGTCCCTCGCGGACGTCCCTGGCGAGGATTGCCAACAAGTGGACCGCGATGATCGTGATTGCCTTGAGTGCCGGGCCCTTGCGGTTCGGGGCGGTGCGGGAGGCGGTTGGTGGCATCAGTGGGAAGGTCCTCGCCGATACCTTGCGGGACCTGGAGCGGGATGGGATTCTTAGCCGGACCGCGTACAACCAGATGCCTCCCCGGGTGGAATACGAACTAACGCCGCTGGGCTGTTCGTTGCAGGAGCCACTCACGGCCTTGGGCCGCTGGGCCGAGAAGAATATCCCTGATGTTCTTGCGGCGCGGGAAGCTTATGATGACCGCGCCCACCCGGTGTCGCTTTCCTGACAGTTGGACACAGGCAACACCGCGTCCCCCGGGACTACCTGCAGCAGTGGGTCATATGGGATGCGCCGCCTCGGAGGCTTGAATAGATCATCATCGACAGCGCCAAGTAGCCAGCGGCATGGAAAGACCCCAGACCCTGGATAAGCGAAGTACCCAGGCTCCGGGGTTTTCTTCTCCCAGCAGTTTGCCATCCAAAGCAGGGAACGGCAGCGCAGAACTACCGCCAGACCACCGTGTACGCGTAACCGTTACCGTTCCTCACGCAGCCCTCAACCAAACGCACGTAAGAACCAAAGCCGGGACGGGCAGCATCCAAACGAGACTCACACAAGGCTTTCGTACCATTCCAGTACACGACCCGCTCAGAAGCCTGAGCCGGCAAGCCAAGCGCGATTCCTCCCCCAACGAGCATTGATGTAGCAACAGCAGCGGACGCGAGCTTCCTCTTCATATTCATCATGTCGTGAGAATAATTTCCGGTGAAGGACGGGTCAATGGGCACTGCTGCCCATGTCGCAGCCACCCCTAGACCATCCGGACACGGTAAAAGATCAACCCCTCGGGTTTTTTCCGCGCACCCCGGGTGCGTCAGGCATGAGTTGCGGCGTGTCAGCCCGTCAGGTGGTGACGCGGTAGCGGATGTGCGTGACCAACGCCGTCCCGCTCACCTCGGTGGGTTCCAGGTTCAGGCCGGTCACGCCGTCCAGGAGCCGCTCGCCTGCCCCCAGGGCGATGGGCGCTATATGCAGCCGGAGTTCATCGATCAACCCGGCCGACAGGTACTGCCGTGCAGTCTGTGCCCCGCCTGCAATGGCCACATCCCCGCTGCCGGCGGCTTGGCGGGCCTGCGCCAGGGCCGTTTCAATTCCATCGGTGACAAAATGGAACGTGGTGCCGCCCGCCATTTCCAGCGGCGGGCGCGCATGGTGGGTGAGGACAAATACGGGTGCGTGGTAGGGCGGTTCCGCACCCCACCAGCCCTGCCAGTCCGGATCCCACGTCCCCGGCCCGGCAAACATGTTCCGGCCCAGGATGTAGGCGTCCGCTGCCAGGATGCCGTCGCGCTCGGCTGTGTGCTCTTCGGGTTCTTCGAACATCCAGCGGTGCAGCCGCTCGCCGCCCCGGCCCAGTGGCTCGGCCATGCTTTGGTCCGGGCCAGCGACGAAGCCGTCGAGGGAGATGGTCAGGTCGCAGGTGACGAGGCTCATGCGCCCATCATGCCACTGCGGTGGATCACCGGGCCCCCTGTTCCCTGCGTGGGAACAATCAGGGTTTGCCGCCGGCAAGCTGTCCGACGGCGCGGGCTTCGAAACTGCGGATGTGGTTCAGCACCAGTTCCGTCGCGGCGTCGGTGTCACCCCGGCGGGCCGCGGCCAGTATGTCGGCATGCTCCGCGGCCTCGACGTCCCACGACGGCTGCTGGGTCCACGCGTTGACGGAGATCAGCGCCGTCTGTTCGCGGAGCCCGTCCAGCATGTCCACCAGGACCTGGTTGCCGCAGTTTGAATAGAGCAACTGGTGGAAATCGCGGTTGGCGAGGCTCCGGTCGGCTTCATCCAGTGCCCTGGCCGCGCGGTTCAGCGCGTCCTGCGCGAGCTCCAGGTCAAGGCCGCGCTCGATGGTTCGTGCAACGGCCACCGGCTCAAGCAGGGAGCGGACGTCAAAGACACTGCGGGCCATCTCTGCATCCACCGCCCGGACGGTGGCGCCCTTGTAATCGCTCATGGTCACCAGGCCCGCGCCCACAAGCGTCTTCAGCGCCTCCCGCACCGGCGTTTTCGAAATCCCGAAATAGCGGGCCAGCTCGGCCTCAACCAAGGCCCGGCCAGCGGGTAGTTCACCGGTGAGGATCGAACGGCGGAGCGCCTCGACAACGAGGCCTGTCCGGGACGCTGACGGCAGGAGGCCATGGGGAGTTGGTTGGCTGGTCACGCTCAAACTTTCCCACATTCCGGGACCGCATGCTGCATCGTACTTAGTATATGATGTATCAAGAGTCATGTGATCACCGACGATCGGAGCCCCAGTGCAGTCTTCATCCTCATTCGGCCGAGCCGGAACGGGGTCCCGCCCGGGACGCCGCTTTGCCAGGTCGGGGCTAGCCGCCGCGCTGACGGCAGCGGTCCTTGCGCTAACCGCCTGCGGCGGCGGAACCTCCGGGCAGGAGGCTGATGGTGTTGTGGAGCTTCGGTTTGCCTGGTGGGGCGGCGACAAACGGGCCCAGCTGACCCAGGACGTCATCGCCGCGTTCGAAGCGGAAAACCCGGACATCAAGATCAGGCCGGAGTTTGGTGATTCGGGGCCGTACTGGGACCGGCTGGCCACCCAGGTTGCAGCCAACGATGCCCCGGACATCATCCAGATGGACGAGAAGTACATCACCGAGTACTCCAGTCGCGGCGCCTTGCTGGACCTGTCCAAGTACAAGATTGACACGTCAAAATTTGATCCAGCAGCACTCCAGTCGGGAACCAGTGAAGATGGCCTCACTGGCCTGCCAGCCGGCATTAATGCGCCCACCATCCTGGCCAATCCGCGGGTTTTCGAGGCCGCCGGTGTTGAACTGCCGGATGACGCAACCTGGACGTGGGCGGACTTCGGGCGCATCGCCGCGGAAGTCACAGCCAAGTCACCGCAGGGCACCTACGGATCCGCTGCGTACGGCGGGGACGAAGCCTCCCTCGGCGTCTGGTTGCGCCAGAACGGCAAGTCCCTCTACACCCAGGACCGCACGCTTGGGTTCGAAGCGCCGGACATCGCGGCGTGGTGGGCCTTCCTGAAGGAGCTCCGCGAGAAGGAAGCAGTGCCCACCGCCTCTGAAGTGGTTGAAGCCGAGGCCGCCACGCTGGATCAGAGCGGCATCGCCGTGGGCACCAACGGATTCGCTTTCAGATGGTCCAACCAGCTCCCGGCACTGGAAAAGGCAGCCGGTGGCGACCTGGAGATCCTGCGGTTCCCCTCGCGGACCGGCGAAGCAGCCGATACGCAGCTTTGGTACAAGACCTCGCAGTTCTGGTCGGCGTCCGCAAGGACTAAACACCCCGAAGAAACGGCCCGGTTCATCAACTTCCTGGCCAATGACATCAAGGCCGGGGAAATCCTGCTTGCGGAGCGTGGCGTGAACCCGAATTCCGGGATCCGGGCCGCCACGGAAGCGAAGTTGCCGTCCGCCGACCTCAAGGTGGTTAAGTTCATCGACCAGATCAAGGGAGAGCTGGGAGCTGCTCCCGCCCCGCCGCCGAAAGGCGCCGGTATCATCCAGGAGATCATCCGCCGCTACACGGTGGAGGTCCTGTTCAACCGGCTGTCGCCGGAAGAAGCGGGGCAGAAAGCGGTGGACGAAATGAAGGCCGCCATCAGCGCCTGAGTCCGGAGGAGCGGGTGACCGCCGGCCCTGTCGGCTCTAAGCTGGGCTGACACATCACTTAGGGGGCATGCATGAGGCGTTCCGCTGCTGGACCGGAGGCGCGCTGGGCCAGTGCTTCCGCCGTCGCTGACGGCATCAAGGACGTGGGCGTCGAGGCAACCGTCCGGTTTTACTTCCAGGCGGTCTTCCCCGCCACGGTGCTGGCCGCACTCTGTGCGGGAATGGCCTTGGCAGCCAGCGGCGCCGTGTCAGCCGTCGGTATTCACCTGTCAGGCTTAACGCTGGGCCTGTACCTGGCCGCGATTGGGGTCCTCGCCGTAGGAGTGTTGTACGGGTGGCTGCGGATTATGCCCAAGGTCCAGCCGCTGCGCGCCCTTGTCACCTCGGAACTGGGGCCGGCAGCGGCGCGTCACGTCCGGCGCCAGATCCTGGGAATTGAAGCGGTGGATCCTGCCGCGCTGGGTGTTCTTCGTGGCGCGGCCGCCCAGATGCGTGAACGTACTGCCCGGCGCCTGGTGACGACGCCAGGACTGTCGCTCTACTTCGCTGCCCTGGCTGTGGACGGGGACCCCTGGCGCGTCTCCAACACGCTGTCTCTACTGCTCTTCGTGGCCACCATCCCCCTTGGCGTCCAGGCATTCCGCCAGTTCTCCAGGACCGGAAAATTCCTGCGGGAAACGGCGTGATGCGTTGGGATGGGGGGACGCTCACGGCGAGGCAATCGGAGCTGGTGGCCGCCTGGTGCGGTGAGCCGGAACTCATTGAGGATCTGTCCTGGGGTTTGACTGACACCACGGTTCTTCGCATCCGCTCCAGGGGCAAGGATCTGATTGTGAAAGCCGGCGGACCGGACAACCACCACCTCGGCCGCGAGATCATGGCCCACACCTCCTTCACTGGACCGCTGGTGGAGTCCGGCCGGGCCGCAACCATGCTGCACGCAAGCATCAACGAGGCCCTCCTGGTGGCCGGCTACCTGCCCGGGGTCCTGGTGGAAGGCACCCCGGATGAACAGAACCCGGAGACATATCTGCAGGCCGGCAGGCTCCTGAAGGCATTCCACAGCCAGGCCCGCACAGCGGACAGCGGCTGGGAAACCCGCGCTACCGCCAAAGCCCTCGCCTGGCTGGACACTGACCACCGGATCGATCCCCGGGTGGAAAGCCGGGCCAGGCAGTGCCTCGCTGACTACCGGGCCGCCGCCGCCGAGATGGTGCCCACCCACGGGGACTGGCAGCCGCGGAACTGGATCAGCAACAACGGCGCCATCAGCGTCATCGACTTCGGCAGGTTCGACCTCCGGCCGGCAGCCACCGACCTGTGCCGGCTGGCCGTCCAGCAGTGGCAGCGGGACCCGGCCCTGGAAGCGGCCTTCCTCCGTGGCTACGGCGCAGACCCGCGGGATGGGGACGCCTGGCCGGTTTACCTGCTCCGCGAAGCCATCGGCACTGCCGTGTGGGCGCACCAAGTGGGCGACGGGGCGTTTGAAACGCAGGGGCACCGGATGCTGGACCAGGCGCTGTCGCGATTCTGACGCAGGACCGGCACCCCTGATTCCCACGTAGACTGGCAGCATGCGGCTGGTGGCAAGTGATATTGACGGAACAATCCTGGGGCACGACGGAAAGATCAGCGACCGCACCATCCGCGCCTTCCACGCCTGCCGTGACGCCGGCGTCGAACTGGTCTTTGTAACCGGCCGGCCGCCGCGCTGGCTTTATCCCCTCCAGGAGCAGCTGGGTCACTCGGGCACGGTCATCTGCTCCAACGGCGCTGTGGTGTGGGATCTCGAAGCAGACCGGCTGGTGTCGGCCAAAACCCTTGACATCGCCACGGTCCTCGAAGCCCGCCGCATCATCAAGGACCTGCGGCCGTCCGCCCGGTTCGCGGTGGAAACGCTGGCCGGCTTCCACCTGGAGTCCGGGTTTGTGGAAAACGAATCCAGCGAACTCCTGGCTGAATTCACACCCGCGCCGCTGGCGGACACCCTGACGGACGACGACGCCGTGGTGAAGTTCCTGGCCATTGTCCGGGAGGGCACCGCGGACGAATTCCTCGCGGAGGTGCGTCCCGCCGTCGGGCATCTGGCCTCCGTAACGCACTCCGCACCCACCGTGGCCATGCTGGAACTTGCCCGGCCGGGCCTGAACAAGGCCGTTACCCTGGCGGGCTACGCTGCCGCGCTGGGAATCGACGCCGCGGACGTGGTGGCGTTCGGCGACATGCCCAACGACATCGAGATGCTCCGCTGGGCCGGCCACGGTTACGCGATGGCCAGCGGGCATCCGGACGCCATCAGTGCCGCCGGCCAGCAGGCACCGCATTTTGACGACGACGGCGTGGCCCAGGTCCTTGAGGCCAGGCTCGCAGGGCTGGGCGCGCCGCTGTCCTGACGCGCCGCCGCCGGACAGGTTCCAAGGTGGCATTCAGCTAACGATCATTCCGCGTTTACCTTCCCTCCGTAGCGTGGCTTCCGGAGAGCCCCAACCTCTCCTTACGAGCACTGAGGGGTAACGATGGCAAAGAACGTCAAGCATGGCAGCGCCGAAGCACCACTGCGCCGGGCAACGCCGGCCCCGCACTGGCGGAACCTGAGCCAGGGCGACCGTGTCCGGGTCCTGCTGAGCCCGGGCTTTGAGACCGGCGGCCTGGTCGATGCCATCACCGCAGACCACACCGCCGTATGGATCAACCTGGACGGCGGCCGTGGCCGGACCCTGCTGCACTGCAGCGACGGCGTGGAGATCCTGCCCGCCGAGAGCTAGCCGCCGCGGCTCGGGTACGCTCGCTGTGTGACCCTGCCCTACTTCGAGAACATCGGCGACGGCGGCCGGATACTCCCCATCGCCATGGCCCACCGCGGGTTTTCCCGGGAGGGGCTGGAGAATTCGATGGCGGCCTTCCGGGCTGCTTCCGGGCTGGGGTACCGGTACCTGGAGACGGACGTGCACACCACGGCCGACGGCGTGCTGCACCTTTTCCACGACGACACCCTTGACCGGGTGACGGACGGCCGGGGCAAAGTTTCGGAGCTCACCGCGGCCCAGGTGGCCGCCGCGCGGATCAGTGGCCGGGAGCGCGTGCCGCTGTTCGACGAACTCGTCACCGCACTGCCTGCCGTCCGGCTGAACCTGGACGTCAAGGACTGGAGTTCAGTCCGGAGCCTCGCCGCGGCCATCGAGCGGCACCGGGTCCACGACAGGGTCCTGGTGACGAGCTTTTCGGACCGGCGCCGCAGGGCCGTGCTGGAACTGCTGACCCGGCCCGTCGCCGCGTCCGCGGGCCTGGTCTCCAACGCCCTGTTTACGCTGCTGGGCCCGGTACTCCCCGCGCCCATGTTTGCCCGGCTGATGCGGCACGTGCTCCGCGATGTCCAGGCCCTGCAGGTCCCGGTCCGGCAAGGCCCCGTCCGGGTGGCCACTCCGGGCTTCATCCGCCGTGCGCACGCCCTGGGGCTGGTGGTGCACGTGTGGACCATCAATTCCGCCGACGAAATGCGCCGCCTCCTGGACCTGGGTGTGGACGGCATCGTCACGGACCGCGCCGACCTGCTCCGGGACGTGCTGCTGGCCCGCGGGGAATGGCCGGCGGCCGGCGGGCGGTCCTAGGACCGGTGTCCGTCTCCGGGCGTGTTCGGGTCCGGGACCTTCGCGCGCGGCGCTCCTCTCAAGCGTGCCGGCCACGCCGGCCTGTCCTTCAGGATTATCAGTATGCTTACAATTAGTCCAGGGCTGGGGAATCCGCCACGGCCGGACAGGGAGGACACGCACCCCATGAGCACTTACCATCCGGAAAATGATCCCGCCAATCCCGATCAACCCCGAAGCGACCAGGCCGGCAGTGCAGGGCCGGCCGGCACGGACAAGACCGGGCCGCACCCGCATGGCAAGGACTCCGCCGGTACGTCCAATCCGGACCCTGCTGAAGGCAACATCACCGGTCTGGAACCCGGCGGGGGAGTGCCGCCGGGTGAAACGCCGCCTGCAGAAGACCAAATGAGCGGCGACCAGGGCCACGCAGAATAGGTCTTCTGTTGCCTAACGGGACTTTTTGGGCGTGGCCGAGCCGGACGCTGTTTCGCGCTCACGCAGCTGGCGCTCCAGCACGTCCACGTCAAGTTGCTTGTTCCAAGTGGCCCAGTCCTGCGGCCGCACGGAAGGCCGGCCCAGCAGGTAGCCCTGGCCGGCGCTGATGCCCAGCTGGGACAGGGCCTTAAGCTCGCCCACGGTCTCGACGCCTTCGGCAACCAGCGTGCTGCCGATCTGGTCCGAGAAGTCCACCAGGCAGGCTGCGAGGGCCCGCTGCAGGCCGTCCGAGTCCACCCTGCTGATGACGTTCCGGCCCACTTTGATGAAGTCCGGCCGCAGGTGGATCATCCGGCTCAGGTCGCCGGCCCCGGAGTGGGCGTCATCCACGGCAATGCGCAGGCCCTTTTCCCGCAGCGGATTAATCGCAGCGATGAATTGCAGGTATTCCTCATCCGAAATGCTGTCCGTTAATTCGAGGACCACGCGATGGATGGGCAGGTCGATGTGCGCGAACAATTCCGGCAGCCGCGGATCAATGCAGGATGAGGGGGAAATGTTCAAGGAGACGTAGAGGTGTTCGGGCAGGTCGCGCGCCGCGGCTGCGGCGGACCCCAGCGCCGAGAACTCAAGGTTGGCCCCGAGCCCCACGGCGGCCGCTTCCGCGAACCACAGCTCCGCCGCGGCGCCGTCGTCGCTGACGAAGCGGGACAGTGCCTCGACGCCCACCACGTTCCTGCCGGCCAGCCCGTAGATGGGCTGGAACGCCGTCATCAGCATCTGGCTTTCCAGCAGGGCACTGATCCGCGAGATGCTTTGGATCGCATCCATCTGCTCGATGATCTGCGGTGGCAGGACCGGCGGCGCCAGCCGGCGCGGTGCGCCTTCCGTGTTCTGCGCTGCCGCGGCGTCCTGCTGCCGCGCCTCCAGGAGGTACTCCAGCAGCGCCCGCTCGGGGACGCCGGGATTCTCATCGAGGCTGTTGCTCAGGCGCTGCCGTATGGCCGCTCCGGACGGATCAGAATCCGCCAGAACAGCCGCAATAATTCCCCATGCCTGTACCCGAACCGACATTAGCTACGCCCCCAGTTGACGAAGTAATGACCCCATGGACCATTTATTGTTCAAATTTCAAAACGCCTTTTACGGTCGGTGTTGCTGTTGATGCCCAACATGGTGCGGTGCTGAGAACCTGACGCCGCACGATGATCGTATATCGGAGTGACCGAAAGCGCAGTACTTTTACAGTTTCGGGCTAGCGCTTTCCGGCTGGTCAGCCAGTAATGCCGGAATTTTCTCGGGCGGGACGGGCCGGCTGAAATAGTAGCCCTGCGCGCTGAGGCAGCCCAGGTCCAGCAGGATCTGGGCCTGTTCGGCGGTTTCAACGCCCTCCCAGACCGCTTCCAGGCCGCAGGCGCGCACCAGCTGCAGAACCGCTGCGACGAGGGCCGGCTGGTTGGGATCGGTGCCCAGCCCCGTGATGAGCGAACGGTCCACCTTGACCCTGTCCACGGGCAGCCGGCGCAGGTAGCTGATGGACGAGTAGCCGGTCCCGAAGTCGTCGATTTCGATGCCGACGCCCAGCCCGCGGAGTCCGCCCAGGGAGTAGCGGTCCAGCTCGTTGCCCTTGACGATCGCAACTTCCGTCAGTTCCAGCACCACCTGGTCCGGCTGCACCCCGGTTTCCTTCAGCACGGTCCGCACATCCTCGATGAACTGCAGGCTTTGCAGGTCGGTGGCGGAGATGTTGATGCGCACGGAGAAGCGGGCATCCACCAGGCCGTCGTCGATCCAGCCGCGGAGCTGGCGCACCGCGGTGCGGAGCACCCACAGTCCAAGCTCGGAGATCAACCCGGCTTCCTCGGCCAGCGGAATGAACTCGTCCGGCATGATGAACCCGCGTTTGGGGTGGTTCCAGCGGATCAGGGCTTCCACACCTTCGATCCTGCCCGTGCCCAGCTCCACCACCGGCTGGTAATACAGCGTCAGCCCGCTGCTCCTGATGGCGGTGCGGAGGTCCTCCACCAGTTGGCTCCGGAGCCGCCGGACCAGCAGGAGGCCGGGTTCAAACCGGTGCAGGCGGCTCTGCCCTTCGGCTTTGGACGCGTACATGGCGACGTCGGCCTCCATCAGCATGTCCTCCGGCGTCGGGTTTTCACCGCCCACGCTCAGGCCGATGCTCGCGCCGCAGCGGACGCTCCGGCCCGGCAGTTCGATATGTTCCTTCAGTGCCGCCAGGATCCGGTGGGCCACAATGGTGGCCTGGTCGGGGGACGCCGAGGGCATCACCACAGCGAACTCGTCACCGCCCAGGCGGGCCACAACGTCGGAGCTGCGGACGGCACCGCGGATCCTTTCCCCGACCGTAATCAGCACCTGGTCGCCCGCCGTATGGCCCAGGGTGTCGTTGATGGACTTGAACGCGTCGAGGTCCAGCAGCAGGATCACCGGTCCCTCGCCGGCCTCCCGCTCGGCGTCCAGTGCGGAGCGCAACGCCTCGATCAGCGCGGAGCGGTTGGCCAGACCCGTCAGCGGGTCCTGCATGGCCATCTGCTGCATTTCCAGGTGCGCCTCATGCAGCAGCCGGGTGCGGATCTGGACGCGCTGCTCAAGCTCTTCGTAGATGACCTGGAGATCTTCGGCCAGCAGGTTGGTGCCCATGATGATCGCGTCGAGTTCATCCCGGTTGGCGGACACCTCGATCCGGGAGCTGAGGTCACCCGAGGCGAGCCGGACAATGCCTTCCAGGAGCTGGGAAAGCCGGGGATCGTCGTCGGAAAACATGTGTGGTCCTCCTTCCGGCCCTAGTTGGCCCGGTTGCTGTCGGCGTCCAGCGGCAGGCTGACTGTGACCGTGGTGCCCAGGCCCAGGGTGGACGCCACGTCGATCCTGCCGCCGTGCCGGGCCACGATGTCGCGGGTGATGGCCAGCCCCAGTCCGGTGCCGGGGATGGCACCGGACATGGCGTTGGAGGCCCGGTAGAACCGGGTGAAGACGTGATCGATTTCCTCGCTGGAGATGCCGATGCCCGTGTCCGCCACGCTGACGGTGGCCCAGCGGCTGCCGTCCGGGGCCTTGTGGGAGACGCTGCCCACCTCGATCCGGCCCCCGCTGGGGGTGAACTTGATGGCGTTGGAGACCAGGTTGGTGAAGACCTGCTGCAGCTGGACCTCGTCCGCCAGGATTTCCGGGTCTTCAGGCACGGAGTCGACGGCGATGGTCACGTTCTGCAGTTTGGCCAGCGGCCGGAGGGCTGCTGCCACCAGGTCGAGGGTGTGCCCCAGCCGGACCGGGGTCAGGTGCAGCAAGCTGTTGTCGAGGCCCGCGCGGGAGACGCTGAGCATGTCCTCGATCAGGGACCGGAGCCGTTCCGTGTTCCGCACCACGATGTCCAGCATCTGGTGCACCTCGGAGGAGACCGGACCCTCGGTGCTCTCCTGGATCATGTCCAAATACGCCATGATCGAAGTGAGGGGTGTGCGCAGCTCGTGGTTGACGGTGGCCAGGAAATCGGTTTTGGCCTTGTCCAGCTGCTGCAGTTGCTTGACCACCTGCAGCTGGTTGCTGATCAGGTGGCTCTGGATCAGCCCGTGCGCCGCGTTGCCGGCCACGTGCTGGATGAGTCCGCGTTCGGTCCGGGACCATTGCCGGGGCTGGTCCACCATGGCAATCCAGATGATGCCCAGGGAGGAATCGCCTTCGCCCATGGGCACGGCCAGTGAGGAAACGGCATCGGTAATGCCCGCCGCCGGGCCCTCGCCGCCGGTGGCTTCCTCATCGGAGGCGTCAGTGGAGAGGGTCTCGGTCCCGGCCCAGAGGTAATCCGCCACCTGGCGGGCCTGCACTTCGTCCGGGATGGCCTCGGCGCCGGCGGGTACCAGGCCGGGCCGGTTCCACGTGGCCGTGATGCGCGGAACCCGTTCGTCTTCGAACGTGGTCAGCCACACCCGGTCGGCGCCGAAGGTTTTACCGAAGCCCGCTACGACGTGCTGGGCTATTTCCTGCGGGTTGTTCGTGGCGCGGACGGCTGCGGAGACCTGGCGGAGCTGCCCGCGGAGGGCCTCGGCTTCCTGCCTGGCACTGCTGCGGCGGGCCACCTGGTCGATCAGTGCCGTGGCACGGTGGACCAGTTCGGCGGGCGGCGGGGGCTTGGTGATGCAGTCGTGGATGCCGGGGGGCGTCATCGCGGCAATGTCGGCCGGGTCATCAAGGTCCACAAGGACCAACATGGGCGCGTCGGAATGCACGGCGGACAGGGAGGCGTCCGCCACGATGACCGAGGGCTGGCCGGTGGCAAGGAGGGCAGCCAGGCCGGCGGCGTCACCGGTGGTCCGGACGGCGTAACCGACGCGCCGGAGTGCAGCGGCGTTGACCTCCAGCCGGCCGGCGTCGGGATCTGCCACGACGGCGGTACGGGGTGCGCGCCATTCACACGGCACATCAGCCGCCACAATGTCCCCTTCCCTCACAGTTGAGTACATTGTAGGGGGAGCAGGGGTGATGGGCTCCATAGGTAATCTGCGAAGGAGACGCGTGACGGATCAGCCGGCTGAACCTGTGAAGGGCGACCTGACCCTCGATGCGGGCGGCGTGCTTCAGCTGTTGTGGCCGCGCGGCGCGTCCATCAGCGAGGCCGATGCCGAAGATGCCATGCGCCGGGTGAACCTCCTCTGCGGCACCGACACGCATCCCATGCTGGTTGACATGGCCACCACGGCGCAGGTCAGCCGCGGCGCCCGGGCCGTTTTCGGCCGGCCTTGCCAGGCATCCCGGATTGCCCTGCTGGGCTCTTCGCCCGTGGACAAGGTGCTGGCCAACTTCATCCTGGGCATCAACAAGCTGCCGTGCCCTACCCGCTTTTTCACCTCCCGCACGGAGGCCATGGCGTGGCTTCAGCTGGACTCCGGGCACGGAGCCTGACGGGCAGTGCCCAGGGCTGGCGCTGTCACAGAACAAGTGCATGGGCGCCCGGAAAGGCGTTCCGGACTTATATTTGAGGCGTGTCCACCGTCAAAAGTTCCTTCGGCGCCTGCCCGCCGGCACTGCGCTCCCTGCTGGCTGCAGCGCGTCGATACCTGCTGATTCCCCGGCTGGCCCGGCTCTCACGCTCCGCCCCCAAAGACCGGGCGGTGGCCTGGGACCGTTACTGGGCCGGCATCAGGACCACCGGTATCGGCGGGGAAGTCCTGTGGGACTCCGGCACCGAACACGAGTTCCTGGTTTACCGGGACACGCTGGTGAAATACCTGGACCCTGCCCTGCCCGTGGTGGACGTTGGCTGCGGCCACGGCAGCTTCACCCGGTCCCTGGCCGGCCTGTTTAGCCAGGCCATTGGTGTGGACATCTCGGCGCACGCGGTGGAGCGGGCCCGGGCCGAAGCCGCCGGGCTGGGCAATGCCAGCTTCGAGGTCCGGGACATGACTGCACCGGGCGCGGCGGAATCTTTGGTGGCCGGCGGCAGCGCCAACGTTTTTGTCCGCGGCGTCCTCCATGTCCTGGACCACTCGGACCAGGCTGCGTTTGCCGCGAACCTCCGGCGGCTCGCCGGTCCGGGCGGCACTGTGTTTATCGCCGAAACAAACTTCCAGGGCAACCCGGTGGCGTACGTTTCGCATCTGGGCGCCACCGGCCGCGGCATTCCCGCGCCGCTGGAGCGCGCCATCCGCGAGCTGCCCATGCCGGGTCATTTCGGTCCCGTGGAGCGGGCGCGGGCCCTGCCGGCGGCGGACTGGGAGCTGCTGGCGGACGGTGCCGTGGCCATCGAAACCAACCCCGCCACGGGGGTGCCGGAGCAAAGCCGCGTGCCCGGTTACTTCGCAGTGCTGCGACCCCGCAGCTAGGGCCGTAATAAACCCCACCCCGGCGCGACCGCGGCAAGCGCTTTCCCGCCGCAGGCTGGCATGATGGTCGGATGCGCATTCTGATTGCTCCGGACAAGTTCAAGGGTTCCCTGACCGCTGCCGAAGCGGCAGTGGCCATCGCGGAAGGCGCGCTGCGCGTCTACCCTGACGCGGTGGCCACCCAGTTCCCCATCGCCGACGGCGGCGAGGGCACCCTGGAAGCGGCAGTGGCCGCGGGTTACGAGGAACGCGTCAACGCCGTGGTGGGCCCCATCCTTGCCCCGGTGGGCGCGGCCTGGGCCCTGCACAAGGACGCCGCCGGCCACGTTACCGCCGTGATCGAGACGGCGCAGGCCTCCGGGCTCGCTGAGATGGAACCCACACCCGCCAATGCGCTACGTGCCCACAGCTACGGCTGCGGCCAGCTGATTGCCGCCGCCCTCGACGCCGGCGCCACCGAGATCGTGCTGGGCCTGGGTGGCTCGGCCATGACCGACGGCGGCAGCGGCGCCCTCCGGGCGCTCGGCCTGAAGCCGCTCGACGCAGCCGGCAATGTGGTCCCGCTGGGCGGTGGCGCGCTGGCGGACATTGTGGCCTTGGACAGCACCGGCCTGGACCCCAGGCTTGCGGCCACCACCTTCCGGATCGCCGTGGACGTCCGCAACCCGCTGTACGGCAGCATCGGCGCAGCACACGTCTTCGGGCCGCAGAAGGGCGCGGATGCTGACGCCATCGAAGCGCTCGACGCCGGGCTCCGCAAGTGGGCGTCCATCCTCCGGGAGGCCACGGGCCGGGACGTGAACGTCCCGGGCGCCGGCGCCGCCGGAGGCTTCCCGGCGTCGTTCCTGGCCTTCACCGGCGCCACGTTGGAAGGCGGCTTTGCGCTGGTTGCCGGACTGACCGGCCTCGCCCACCAGCTCGGCTCAGCCGACCTGGTGATCACCGGCGAAGGATCCATGGACTCACAGTCCCTCACCGGCAAAGCGCCGATCGCCCTGGCAGATGCCGCACGCGACCGCGGCATCCCCGTGATTGTGGTGGCCGGCCGGATCCTGGTGACGCCCGAAGACCTGGCCGGACATGGCGTGGTGGCCGCCGCCCAGCTGCTGGACGTGGCCGGAAGCCCGGAAGAAGCGATCGCAAACGCCGCAAAGTACCTGACCCGGGCCACCACGCAGGTCCTGGAAGGCGCCTGACCCCCGGCGGACCTGCCGGCACTTGGCGCTGCGCCGGCCGGGCCCGGTTGGGCCGGGCGGGGATTTCCCGGGCCGGGAGCGCTACGAGCCCGTCTCGTAATGGGGTTCGGCAACCGGCTTGGACTCCGGGGACCCCTTTTCCCGGAGGTACACCGACGCTCCCACCAGCACGGCGACGGCCAGGAATTCGCTCTGCCAGTTCTGGAAGGACTCGAACCAGAACCGGCTGGTGGCCAGGTACTGCAGGACCGTGACCGGCGCCGCGCCGTGGCTTAGCTGGTCCTCGCTGTAGGCTGCTGCGCCGCCCACGGCGTGCAGGGCGAAGGACGCCAGGAACAGCAGAAGCAGCAGGATGGACAGCGAGTGCTCGTAGAGCACCAGCGCGGCACCGCCCCGCTTCACCGGCCACGGCGTGGATTTACCCACGGTGGCGTCCCGGGGGTCCTGGTCCTGCGGGGCCGCCTTTCCCATCGGCTTCGACTCCGAAGAGCCTTTCTGGAACAGGAAAACCGTCAGGATCACGTACATGGCCATCTGGAGGAACTCCGACTCCCAGTTCTCGAAGGTGGCCTCCACAAACGCCCCGGTGCCAAGGAACTCCAGCACGGAGACCGCTGCCTCGCCGTGTGCCTGCTGCTCGTCGCTGTACGATGCGGCGCCGGAAAGGATCATCCCGCCGAAGAACACCAGGAACAGTCCGGCGTTCGCCAGGAGCAGTCCGTGCTCCTTGGCCCATCTGCCCATATTTCGGCCCTCCTTCATTTGGCGCCGTTGCCTGCAGCGGCGGCACGCCTGTTCAAGTGCAGCGGAACGTAGACCAGGAGCACCACCATGACGGCCAGCAGTACCCCACCGGCTGTCAGCCCCGCCTGCCGGCCTGCGGTCACGTCGAACACCAGGGCGGCCGTTCCGGCGCTCAGCAGGGCGATCCCTGCCAGGGCGATCTTGGTGATGGCATCGGCGCTGGAGACCAGGGTTTCCTTCAGCCGCTTGCGGAAGAGCCGCCGGTGCACACTGACGGGCGACAGGATGAACGCGGTGGTCAGCGCGGCAACCACCACATTGACCAGGTAGAGGGTGACCTGGAACCGGTCCAAATCCCCAAACCGCTCCTGGAAAGGCAGGGTCAGGAGGAAGCCCGCAAGGATCTGCACGCCGGTCTGCAGGACCCGCAGTTCCTGCAGGAGTTCGGCCCAGTTCCGGTCCAGCTGCTCCTCCCGGGTTTCATTCCTCCCGGTCGGGCCAGTGTAGTCCTCCACTGCGGACACGCCGCCTCCTTCTGCCGTGCATCGGTGCTGATCCATTTCTACTCCTCCGCTACAGAGAAACAAGGCTGCTGCGTCCGGAAACAATATTTGATAAGTTTGCTGATTATTCGCACGGAAACGGTGGACTTCGGTCCGCCGGCCGGGATAGCTTCGAAAGACAGGTACCCGGCGAAGCTCTTCGAAACCCGACACAGGCAGGCGGACCATGAGCGGAACGAACAAGCAGACCACCCAGCCCACAGACCCCCGGGGCGGTTACCACGCGGGCCCGTTCCCGGAACAGGAACAAAAGCAGCCCGGCCTCACGGCCCCCATGGACCCCACCCCGGACCACGGCGAACTCAGCTACGAGGGGCACGGCAAGCTCCAGGGCAAGGCCGCCCTCATCACCGGCGGCGATTCCGGGATCGGCAAGGCCACGGCCATCGCGTTCGCCCGCGAAGGTGCCGACGTTGCCATCTCCTACCTTCCCGAGGAGGAGGACGACGCGCAGGACACCGCGGCCTGGATCCGGAAGGCGGGCCAGCGGGCCCTCCTCTTCGCCGGAGACGGCCGGGAGGAGGAGTTCAGCACGCGTATTGCCGACGAAACGGCTGCGGAGTTCGGCCGGCTGGACGTGGTGGTCCTCAACGCCGCCTACCAGAAAAACCGGGAAAGCCTGGCGACGCTGCCCACCGAGGAATTCGACCGGGTGTTCAAGACCAACCTCTACTCCCTGCTGTGGACCGCCCGGGCCGCGGTACCGCACCTGAAGGCCGGATCCGCCATCATCACCACGGCCTCCATCCAGGCCTTCAATCCTTCCCCAGCGCTGATCGATTACGCCATGACCAAGGCAGCACAGGTGGCGTTCACCAAGGCGCTGGCCCAGGAGCTCGGGCCCAAGGGAATCCGGGTCAACGCGGTGGCGCCCGGTCCCATCTGGACGCCCCTCATCCCCGCCACCGAATGGCCGGACAAGCTTCCGTCCTTCGGCCAGGACACGCCCCTCGAAAGGGCCGGCCAGCCCGCAGAACTCGCGGCAGCCTACGTGCTGCTGGCGTCCGAGGACGGGTCATACATCTCCGGCGCGGTGCTGCCCGTGACCGGCGGCAAAGGCCTCTGACGGCCAACCAACCCCCGCTCCACACCAGCAAAACCCCGCTCCACACCAGCAACCAGGAGGAACCATGGCACAGGACAACCAGCACGCAGAGCCCGAGAAGGACCCGGGAGGCTACGGTACGCCGACGGCCGAACAGGAAACGGCCGGCAGCGCCCAGCATCAGGGCGACGCCGCCACCAACGAGTCCCAGGCCGACGGCGACACGCCCGTGGCACGCGACATGGACCTGCCGTCCGCTGCGGCGGAGATCGACGAAACCAATGATGACTCCAAGGGGTCCGCGCCTGTCTCTTCGGAGCCGGGGCAGGAGGCGGCCGGCGTCCCGGATGGCAGCGGCAACGATCTTCCGCAGGAAAAGTCCCCGAAGGACGACGACGGCGAGGACTTCGCCGCCGGCTGAGCAGGCACCCCTGTTCCGGAGGCCTCCGTTCATCCTTCCCCAAGGCTGGACGGAGGCCTTTCCCGTGCCGGCACCCTCTCGCGGCGCATCCGCCGCCAGCGTAGAGCCGGCTCCAGAGGCGCGGACGTCCGCGCGCCGCGGCATCCCGTCACACCCGGCCGCAAGGACCCGGCATGACCGCCGGGTGGGTGCGTCCCGAGGCATAACCTGGTGCCTGCGGGTGCCTGAAAACCTCCCGCCGGAGCGCCGCCGCGACGTATCCTTGAACAAGGCTTCATGGCAGGCCGCAACGGACACGAGCAAGGCTGGAACATGGCTGCTGAACCTTCGGGGCAGGTCGGCTGGGGACCGCTTCCAGTTCCACCCGAGCCAGTTCTCGACAGCAAGGACGTGGAGAACTATCTCGGGGAGATGACCCGCGGGTTCATGACGGACATCAGGGCCGCGGACCGTGGCATCGGGTGGGCGGCCACCATCTTCCGGCAGGGGTCATCCCGGACCCTCGCCGCCAGCAGTGAGCAGGCCCGGGCCGCCGACCGGGAACAGTGTTCGTTCGCTGACGGGCCGGTGCTGGCAGCCCTGGGCAGCGGTGAGTTCGTCCTCCTGTCCGATTTGGCAGTGGACAGGCGCTGGCCCGGGTACTCCAGCGCCGCGGCCGGCCACGGAGTCCTGTCGCTGCTGGCCGTCCCCATCGTGTCCGAGGGGGCCGGCAGCGCCGCCATCACGCTGTATTCCCCGGAGCCCTACACCTTCACCAGTGATGACATCCTCCGCAGTACCAGCTACGCCCGGAAAGTGGCGGGCGCCCTCCGGATGGTGGCGCAGGTGGCCGGCCGGGCGGAGTCCGTGGCGGGGATCGCCGTGGTCCGAAGCTCCCTGGTGCTGGTGGATCTGGCCGCGCGGAGCCTGATGAACGAATACGGCCTCAGCCGTGAGGCGGCGCTGCGCATCCTGCAGGCGCAGGCGCTGAGCCACGAACTGGACCTCCGGGATGCCCTGCACGTTGTGGTTCCAGGCCCGGCGCCGGAAGGCCCAGGCATCCGGCCCCAAGCTGTGCCCGGGACGGAACCGGGGCCGGCTCCGGAAGCTAGCGCTTCCTGGCGCGTTTAGCCGCAGCGTTGGCGGCGGCCTTCGCCGCGGGCGGAAGGGGGGCCGGCTCCATTTCGGGTTCCGCCGCGGTGCCCCGGGCCTTGGCGATGGCCTTCATGCCGTGGTAAATCACCAGCGCCGCAGCAGACCCCAGGGCGATGCCCGTGAACGTCAGGTCGCCGATGGTCCAGGTGTAATCGGCGATGCCGATGATCAGGGCCACGGCCGCGGTGGTCAGGTTCACCGGGTTGGCGAAGTTCACCTTGTTCTGCACCCAGATCTTGACACCCAGGATGCCGATCATGCCGTACAGCATGGTGGCCGCGCCGCCCAGGACGCCGGCCGGGACGGTGGCGATGAGTTCACCGAACTTGGGCGAGAAACTCAGCAGGATGGCAAACATGCCCGCCACCCAGTAGGCCGCCGTCGAATAGACCTTGGTGGCTGCCATCACGCCGATGTTTTCCGCGTATGTGGTGGTGCCCGATCCGCCGCCGAAGCCGGCCAGTACCGTGGCGGCGCCGTCGGCCATCAGCGCACGTCCGGAGACGCCGTCGAGGTTCTGCCCGGTCATGGCCGCCACGGACTTCACGTGCCCGATGTTTTCTGCCACCAGCACCAGGACCACGGGGACAAAAAGGCCCAGGACGCCGATGTGGAACTCAGGGGTCTGGAACTGGGGCAGCCCCACCCAGGCTGCGGCGTCCATCTTTTCGTAGCTGACCTCACCGCGGAGCATGGCCACGAGGTACCCCACCACCACGCCCACCAGGATGCTGAGCCGGCCCAGGATCCCGCGGAACAAAACGCTGACCAGGATGATGGTGGCCAGGGTGATCACCGCGGTGATGGGGGCTTTGTCGAAGTTGTCCTTGGCCGCCGGCGCGAGGTTGAGGCCAATCAGGGCGACGATCGCGCCCGTGACAATGGGGGGCATCAGGCGGTTGATCCAGCCTGATCCGAACTTCTGGACAATGGCCCCCACCAGGGCCAGCGCCGCGCCGGCCACAACCACGCCGCCCAGGGCGCCGGCCACACCGAACTGCGCCTGCGACGCCGTAATGGGTGCGATGAACGCGAAGCTTGAGCCGAGGTAGCTGGGCACCTTCCCGCGGGTGATCACCAGGAACAGCAGGGTACCAATGCCGGAAAAAAGCAGGGTGGTGGCAGGCGGCATGCCCGTGATGATCGGAACCAGGAAGGTGGCGCCGAACATGGCCACCACGTGCTGCATGCCCACCCCGATAGTCAGTGGCCAGGCCAGCCGCTCGTCCGGCGCCACCACCTGGCCCGGTTTGATGGCCTTGCCGGTGCCGTGCAGCTTCCATTTGGTTCCGAGCATGCTCATGGGGGCGGGGCCTTTCAAAGGTGGGGAGGGTGCCGTGGAGGGCGGGGATTTGCTGGCAACAGACTACCGCGCGGCGCTGCTGTGGTGAACGTCACGGGCCGTCACGGGAAGAGGACAACTTCAGTTGAAGTTGCAACCATAGGAAGCAACAAGTCTCCCCCCCGTGAGCGGGGAGGTACAGCGAAAGGTAAGCCAATGACCATTGCCCATGAAGAAGCGGTTATCGATTCCGCAGCCGTCGACGCGATTTTCGCCGAGGCCCGCACCGCCAACTCCTTCACGGGGGATGTCACCGAGGACCAGGCCCGCGCCATCTACGAGCTGACCAAGTTCGGCCCCACGGCCTTCAACTCCCAGCCGCTGCGCGTGACCTACATCCGCTCCGACGAGGCCCGCGCCAAGCTGGTGGATACCCTTGCCAACGGCAACAAGGCCAAGACCGCCTCCGCGCCGCTCGTTGCCGTCCTCAGCTATGACACCCACTGGGCCGGCCAGTGGGACAACTTCCTGCCCGGCTACAACGCCCCCAAGGCCATGTACGACGCCGATCCCGCCCTGGCCGCCGCCACGGGCAACAACAACGCGCACCTGCAGGCCGGCTACTTCATCCTGGCCGTCCGCACCCTGGGCTTTGCCGCCGGTCCCATGACGGGCGCCAACTTCGCCGCCATCGATGCCGAATTCTTCCCGGCAGGTGACCAGAAGAGCTTCCTGGTGGTCAACATCGGCCAGCCCGGAGCCGACGCCTATGGTGCGGCCAAGCCCAAGTTCTCCTACGACGAGGTTGTCCGCACCCTCTGACCCGCAGTCAGGAACACCGCTTAAACCAGTGATGCTCTATCACTTATGGTTCCCAACCAGGCCGGATGGGAACCATAAGTGATAGAGCATCTGGCGTTTGGGGCTAGGCGATGACGCCGTCCACCAGGGCCTTGGCTTCGGCCTGGACCTGCTTGAGGTGTTCTTCGCCCTTGAAGGACTCGGCGTAGATCTTGTAGACGTCTTCGGTGCCGGATGGGCGGGCCGCGAACCACGCGTTCTCGGTGACCACCTTGAGGCCGCCGATGGAAGCGCCGTTCCCCGGGGCCTCGGTCAGCTTGGCGGTGATGGCCTCGCCGGCCAGTTCCGTCGCGGTGACGTCCGACGACGACAGCTTGCCCAGTGCCGCCTTCTGCTCACGCGTGGCGGCGGCGTCGATCCGGGCATACACCGGGGCGCCGAACTGGTCCGTCAGGCCCTTGTAGAGCTGGGAGGGTGATTCGCCCGTCACGGCGGTGATCTCGGAGGCGAGCAGGGCCAGCAGGATGCCGTCCTTGTCGGTGGTCCACACACTGCCGTCCAGCTTGTTGAAGGAGGCGCCGGCGGATTCCTCGCCGCCGAAGGCGCCCTCGCCGGAGAGCAGGCCGGGAACAAACCATTTGAAGCCCACGGGAACTTCCACGAGCTTCCGGCCGAGGCTGCCTGCAACCCTGTCGATGATGGAGGAGGACACCAGGGTCTTTCCCACCACGGACTCCGGGTTCCAGCCGCTGCGGTTCCGGTAGAGGTAGTCGATGGCCACGGCGAGGTAGTGGTTGGGGTTCATCAGCCCGCCGTCAGGGGTGACGATGCCGTGGCGGTCCGCGTCGGCGTCGTTGCCCGTGGCAATGTCGAAGGCGGCGCCGTCGGACATGCGGTTGATCAGGGAGGCCATGGCGGACGGCGATGAGCAGTCCATCCTGATCTTCTCGTCCCAGTCCAGCGTCATAAACGCCCACTGCGGGTCCACGGTGGGGTTCACCACGGTGAGGTCCAGGTGGTGCCGCTCGCCGATTTCACCCCAGTAGTCAACAGCCGCCCCGCCCATGGGGTCGGCGCCGATCCGCACGCCCGCCTCACGGATGGCGTCCAGGTTCAGCACGGACGGCAGGTCGTCCACGTAGCTGCTGAGAAAGTCGAACTTGCCGGTGCTCTCCGCGGCCAGGGCATCCGCCACGGGGATCCGCTTCACGCCGCGCAGGTCGGCTTCGAGCAATTCGTTGGCGCGGTTGGCGATCCAGCCGGTGGCGTCCGAATCGGCGGGTCCGCCGTGCGGCGGGTTGTACTTGAAGCCGCCGTCGCCGGGCGGGTTATGGCTGGGCGTCACCACGATGCCATCCGCCTGCGGCGCACCGGGCGCTGCTTTCCGGTTGTAGGTGAGGATGGCGTGGCTGAGGGCGGGGGTGGGCGTGTAGCCGTGGCGGGCGTCCACCAGGACCTGGACCCCGTTGGCAGCCAATACTTCCAGGGCCGAGTTCTGCGCCGGCTCGCTCAGTGCGTGGGTGTCCTTGGCCAGGAACAGCGGGCCGGTGATGCCCTGCCCGGCCCGGTACTCCACGATCGCCTGGGTGATCGCGACGATGTGCTTTTCGTTGAACGACGCCTTAAGGCTGGAGCCGCGGTGCCCGGAGGTGCCGAAGGCAACCCTCTGGGCCGGGTCCCCCAGGTCCGGGGTGATGTCGTAATACGCGTCAAGGAGCGCAGTGATGTCAACAAGGTCCTGGGGTTGGGCAACTGTACCCGCGCGGCTAGCCATGGGACCAGCATGCCAGAAGCGGGCGGCAGTCAAAACGAACCGTCCAGAATCCGGTCCCTTTTGGGCGCCCCTGTGACGCGGGGGCGTCATCAACCAAGTAGTGGCACCGAGTACCCCGGGCAGAAAGTACTTATATACCGGCTCCTTGGCCCGCTGCTACTTTTCAAGAAAATCCAGGGATGACATCAACCACGGACGACGCCGGCCTGCCGCCATCGTTGCTCCGGCCAGGAAGCAGGGACGGCCATGGGCGCAGGGGACGGGGCAGCTGAGCAGTCACGGCTGGCGGCCGAAAGGGTGGCCCGGCTGAAGCTCCAGCTGGACCGCGCCGAGCGGGCCACCAAAGCCTGGGATGCCGGTGCCGTGGGGGAGCGCATGGTGGCCGATAAGCTCGGCGAACTGGTGCCCCGCGGCTGGTACGTGCTGCACGATGTCCACTGGCCCGGCCGCCCCAAAGCCAACCTGGACCACGTCCTGGTGGGACCGGGCGGCGTGGTGGTGGTGGACGCCAAAAACTGGACCGGTGAGGTGCGTGTTGCTGCCGGGGTGCTGTGGCAGGGCCGGTACGCGCGGACCCAGGCGGTGGAAGGCGCCCTGGCGCAGTGCGCCGCTGTGGCGTCCGTCCTGGCACCGCAGCACCGCAGGCTGGTGCGTCCCATGATCTGCATGGCCGCGCAGCCGGATCTCTTCGGCGTCACCAACTCGGACGTGGCCGTGGCTGGAGCCGGGCGCGTTGTCGGTGCCATCAACGCGCTGCCCCCGGTCCTCGACCAGCAGGCGGTGGTGGGCCTGTACGCCCAGCTCGGGCAGGAACTCACCCACGAACAGGAGCCCGGGATCACGGCGTTCCGCACGGTTCAGCCAGGCACCGTGGTCCGGCCGGCCGGCGGCCTCCCGCCGCGCGGACCCCGGCCGGTGCCCGCCAGCCCCGGACCCGGCAGCCCTGCACCCGGCAGCGCCGCCAACGCCCAGCCGGCCGGCGGCAGCCTTTCCGGGACCGCCGGCAAAGCCAGGCCCGCTAATAAGGCCGGCGGTAAGGCCGGCGCCCGGCAAATGGGAAACCGGTCCCGCAAGGGACGCAGCATCAAGGTCCAGCACCCCGGAACCACCAGCGGGCTCCGGCTGGCGCTGCTGGCTGTCGTTGTAGTTTTCGCGGTATATCTGCTGCCGTATTTGGGGCGCTGACCGGCACGCGGCGGTAGGCTGGAAAGAAATCCTAGGGGGACCCTCTTGACCGACCAGCCTGCCAACAAGCCCGACGCCCAAGGCTTCGATCCGGCGCAGCCCGGTGTCCCGCCGTCGGGCTATGAACCGCCTGCCTTTGTGCCGCCGTACGGCTCCGACGCCCCGCCCGTTCCGCCCTACGGCGCAAACGAGGCGCCGCCGCTTTATGGCCAGGGCCATGGGCCGGCCGGTTACCAGGCGCCGCAGGGGTCGGCCCACGGCGACCAGTACGCCTCGAACCAGGCCCCGACGGGCCAATACGGCAACCAGTACGCCGCGGGACCTTACGCCCAGCCTGGCAGTCCCTTCGGTGCGCCCGGCAGCCCATATGCCCCGCAGGGCTACTACGGCATGGCCCCCCAGCCCAAGACGCTAAGCATTGCCAGCATGGTGTGTGGCATCGCCTCGGTATTGGTGGGCTGGCTGATGATCCCGCAGATCGCCGCCATCATCACCGGCCACATGGCGCTGAAGCGCGAACCGGCCGGCAAGGGCATGTCCATAACCGGCCTGGTGCTGGGCTACTTGTGCCTGCTGGGGTACGGCGCCTTCTGGCTGCTGTTGATCATCGGGCTCACGTACGCGAGCTCCAGTTCCTACGGGTACTGACCTGCTGCTGCCTTTCCAGGCTTGTCCGCGGATCCGAACCTTCAGGGCCCTGATCTGCGGACAACCTTAGGATCCGGGCTGTTCCGTGCCGCACGGCGCCCGCCCGGGCAGCTAGCGGAGCAGTTCCACATCCGAGACAAGTTCGATGTGGGCCAGCATGGCATCGGCTGCGCCGTCAGGATCCTGGGCGCGGATGGCGTCGGCAATTTTCCGGTGTGAGGCCAGGGACTGCTCCGGCCGGCCAGGCTGGCCCAGGGACTCCATCCGGGTTTCCAGGATCATTTCGGCGATGAACGCCATCAACTGCGCCAGCACCGAGGAATGCGCCGCGCCCGTGACGGCCTGGTGGAACAGCTCGTCGCCATGCGTGCCGCGGTCCCCGTCGCCGATTTCCGCCGCCATCACCTCCAGCGCCCCGTCAATGGCGGTGAGGTCCGCGTCCGTGCGCCGGACGGCGGCGAGGGCCGCAAGCTTAACCTCCAAGGTACTGCGGGCCTCGACAATCTCCGGCAGCCGGCTGCGGTGCTCGCGCAGGCCCTTGATCACCGAAGCGACGCTGGGCCGGCGGGCCAGGACCGCGCCGGTGCCGTGCTGGACGTCAATGACCCCCAGCACCTCGAGGGCCACGAGTGCCTGCGCCAGGGTGGCACGGGAAACGCCCAGCCGTTCGGCGAGGTCGCGTTCGGCCGGCAGCAGGTCGCCGGGACCCAGCTTGGCCGATTCGATGTAGGCGAGAATCTGCTCCACCAGCTGCTCGTACAGCCGTGGCCGCGCCACCCGCTCGAGTCCCAGCCGTGATGACTTCTCCACAAAACCCCCGCTACGTCGTCGTTATCTCCCAGAATACAGCGCAAACCTATTGACAGATAGACTCACTGTCTAAGAGGCTAGTCCAGTGAGCCAGTAATCCACGTCACAATTTTCTGCAATGGAGAACCAACGATGTCCGCTCCTGTCCTGTCCATCATCATCCTGGCGGCGATGTTCCTGCTCGCCACCGTGCTGCCCCTGAACATGGGCGCGCTGGCGTTTGTGGGTGCCTTCCTGCTGGGCAGCGTTGTCCTGGGAATGTCCACCAACGACATCCTCGCCAACTTCCCCGGCGGCCTCTTCCTGACCATCGTCGGGGTCACCTACCTCTTCGCGATTGCGCAGAACAACGGCACCATCGACCTGTTGGTCCGGGGTGCCGTCCGGTTGGTGGGCAGCCGGGTGGCGCTCATTCCCTGGGTGATGTTTGCCATCACCGCCGTGATCACCTCCGTGGGCGCGCTGTCTCCCGCCGCCGTCGCCATCATCGCGCCCATCGCGCTCAGCTTCGCCGGAAAATACAAGATCAGCCCCCTGCTGATGGGCATGATGGTGATCCACGGCGCCCAGGCAGGCGGCTTCTCGCCCATTGCCGTGTATGGCGTCACCGTCAACGGCATCCTGGCCAAAACGGACCTGGACTTCAGCCCCACGGCGCTGTTCCTCTCCAGCCTGGGCTTCAACCTCGTGATCGCCGTGATCCTCTTCATCGTCCTGGGCGGGAAAGCCCTGCTGTCCTCCCGCGTGGGCCACTTTGTGGAGCAGGCAGCGGAGGCCCGGATGTCCGTCAGCGTCGGCGCGAAGGCCGGCAGTGACGTGGCCTTCAAGGGCTTCGGCTCCGGCATGTACGGTCCCCGCGACCCCGCCGGCGACGGCGTGGCAGCCACCCGGGAACGTTCGCAGCGCCTCCCGCAGTTGGTGACCATCGCCGGCCTGATCGCGCTTGCGGTCATCGCGCTGGGCTTCAAGGTGGACGTGGGCTTTGTGTCCATCACCATCGCGATTGTGCTGGCACTGGTGTCCCCGGCCGCCCAGAAGGGCGCGATCAACAAGATCAGCTGGTCCACCGTGCTGCTCATCTGCGGCATGCTCACCTTCGTGGGTGTGCTGGAGGAAGCCGGCACCATCGAGTTTGTCTCCGGCGGCGTGGCGGGGATGGGCCTGCCGCTCCTGGCCGCACTCCTCATCTGCTACATCGGCGCCGTGGTCTCCGCCTTCGCTTCCTCCACCGCCATCCTGGCCGCACTGATCCCGCTGGCCGTCCCGTTCCTGTCCTCCGGCGACATCGGCGCTGTCGGCGTCATCTGCGCCCTCGCGGTTGCGTCCACGATTGTGGACGTCTCGCCGTTCTCCACCAACGGCGCCCTGGTCCTGGCCAACGCACCGGAAGGCGTGGACAAGGACAGGTTCTACAAACAGATCCTCGGCTACAGCGGCATCGTCATCGTCGCAGGCCCGGTCCTGGCCTGGCTGGCCCTGGTGGTCCCCGGCTGGCTCTAGCCACCACCGCTCCCCGCCACCCCGCATCAGAAAAGGAACACCGCACATGAGCAGAGCTGACAGCACCCAAGGACCCCTGGCCGGCCACACGGTGATCGACCTGAGCCGCGCCCTGGCCGGGCCGCACGCCGGCATGATGCTGGCGGATCTGGGTGCCCGCGTGATCAAGGTGGAAAACCCGGGCACGGGCGATGACACCCGCGGCTGGGGCCCGCCTTTCGTGGGACCCGAGGACGATCTCCAGTCCACCTACTTCATGTCCTGCAACCGCAACAAGGAATCCATCAGCCTGGACCTCAAGAGCGGTGACGGCCAGGCGGTGCTCCGCGGCCTGCTGGAACGCGCCGACGTGGTGATCGAGAACTTCCGCCCCGGTGTGATGGACCGGCTGGGCTTCTCCACCGGTGCCATGCATGAGCTCAACCCGCGGCTCATCATCCTGTCCATCACCGGGTTCGGCCACGACGGCCCTGAGTCCCAGCGCAGCGGTTACGACCAGATCCTGCAGGGCGAAGCCGGCCTGATGTCGCTCACCGGCTCCGGCCCGGACGACCCCCAGCGCGTGGGTGTCCCCATCGCCGACCTCCTGGCCGGCATGAACGGCGCGTCCGGGGTCCTCGCGGCCCTGGTCGAACGGGGCCGGACCGGCAAGGGGCAGGTGGTGCGCACCTCGCTGCTGGCTTCGCTGATCGGGGTCCACGCCTTCCAGGGCACCCGGACCACCGTGGCGGGCGAGGTGCCGCAGGCGCAGGGCAACCACCATCCCTCCATCGCCCCCTACGGCCTGTTCGCCTGCAAGGACGGCAGCGTTCAGATCAGCGTGGGCAGCGAGAAGCTGTGGGCGGCGTTCGCAGCGGCCTTCGGCCTGGACCCGGCGGCCGCCGGCTTTGCCAGCAACGCGGACAGGGTGCGCAACCGCGCCGGGGTGATTGCCGCCGTCGAACGCGCCTTCTCCGCCTATGGCGCTGCGGAACTGCTGCAGAAACTGAACGACGCCGGGATCCCGGCAGGCAAGGTCCGCTCGCTGGATGAGGTCTACGCGTGGGACCAGGTGGCGTCGCAGGGGCTGGTGGTGGACGTGGAGCATCCGCTGCTGGGCACCGTCAGCCTTCCCGGCCCGCCGCTGCGCTTCTTCGCCGCAGGCGATAGCGCGGAAACCACCATCACCAGCCACAGCGCGCCGCCATTGCTGGACGCCGACGGCGGCGCGATCCGGGAGTGGCTTGGCCTCACCGCCGCGGCGGGCACCAAGTAATGCCTACGTCGGAGAAGGTCCGGCACCTGGGCGCCGCCGAGCTGCTGTCGGCCGTGGTGGATCCGGGGTCGTTTGTTTCCTGGGACGCGCCCGCGGAGCAGCCGCCCGTGTCCGACGGGTACGCCGCCGACCTGGCCAGGGCCCGCGACCGCAGCGGCACCGACGAGTCGGTGCTCACCGGGGCCGGGCTGATCCAGGGCCGCCGCGTGGCGGTCATCGTCAGCGAGTTTGCGTTCCTTGCGGGGTCGATCGGGCACGCGGCCGCGCAGCGGATCGTGGCGGCCGTGGAACGGGCCACCGCCGAGGGGCTTCCGCTGCTTGCCGGTCCCGCTTCGGGCGGAACGCGGATGCAGGAAGGCACCCTGGCGTTCCTGTCCATGGTCAAGATCACCGGCGCCGTCCGCGCCCACCGGCAGGCAGGCCTGCCGTACCTGGTCTACCTGCGGCACCCCACCACCGGCGGGGTGATGGCCTCGTGGGGCTCGCTGGGCCACATCAACGTGGCGGAACCCGGCGCCCTCCTGGGCTTCCTCGGCCCGCGCGTCTACGAGGCGCTGTACGGGGAGGCGTTTCCGGACAACGTGCAAACGGCGGAGAACCTGTTCAGCAAGGGCCTTATCGACGGTGTGGTGGCGCCCGGACAGCTGGCCAACCTGGTGGCACGGGCCCTGGACATCCTGGCCGCAGCGCCGGGTACCGGTGTGGGCCCGGAGGGGTCCGGTCCGGCTGCCAAACCGGCTCCGCCGGAAACCCTTGCCGTCCGGCCGTCAACTGTTGACGCCTGGACCTCCATCGGTATCTCCCGGAAACCGCGGCGGCCGGACCTCCGCCAGCTCCTTAAGTACGGCGCCAGCGATGCGCTGCCCCTCAACGGTACCGGCCAGGGGGAAAAGGATCCCGGGCTGCTCCTGGCGCTGGCCCGGTTCGGCAGCCAGCCCTGCATTGTGCTGGGCCACGCCCGGCCGCTGCGGAAGGACGCCGCCGGCATGGGCCCAGGCTCGCTGCGGGAGGCCCGGCGGGGCATGAAGCTCGCCGAGGAACTCCGGCTGCCCCTGCTGACCGTCATTGACACTGCGGGCGCGGATCTGTCCAGGGAAGCCGAAGAGGGCGGCCTGGCGGGGGAGATTGCCCGCTCACTGCACGAATTGATCGGACTGGAATCACCGTCCGTCTCGGTGTTGCTGGGGCAGGGTGCCGGCGGTGGGGCGCTCGCCCTGCTGCCCGCAGACCGGACCATCGCGGCGCAGCACAGCTGGCTGTCGCCGCTGCCGCCGGAGGGCGCCAGCGCCATCGTGCACCGCACCACCGCCCACGCTCCGGCCATGGCACAGGCACAGGGTGTAAACGTGGCATCGCTGTACGCCAACGGCCTGGTGGACCACATTGTTGACGAGCGCGGCGACGCTTCGCTGGAGCCCGCCGGATTCTGCGAACGGATGGCCCGGGCCATCGAGTACGAGCTGGGAAACCTGGCCGGGGCGCCGGTTGCGTCGCTGGTGGCGTCCCGGGCGGAAAAGTACCGGAACCTGGGCCCCTTCTAGGCTCCCGCCGCTTCCAGGCCTGCGCCGGGCAGGCGGGCCCGGAGCTTACCGCCCGGGCCCGCGCTGCGGCCCGCCTCAGCGGCGGTTCGCGGCCCTGGTCCGGTGCGCCGTGGCGCGGAGCTGCAGGATCCGGACCCCGCCGGCCGCGGCCACCAGCACGCCGCCGGTGACGCTGGCGATGAACAGGGCCATGCCCAGTGGCAGCTGACCCTCCAGGCCGAAGTACCGGACCAGGACCTGGTCCTGGTTCTGCAGGATAAAGATGATCAGCAGGATCAGCAGGACCAGGGAGGCCACGACGGCGGCCCACACCACGCCGGCGCGGGTCACCTTGGGCTCCTCCGCCGGCCGGGTCGCTGGCTGCCGGGGCTCCTGCCTGCGGGAGTCCTGCTTCCGGGTCTCCGCGGTGCCCGCCTGGGGTTCGGTCCCGGGTGCTGCGGGCTCATGGTCCGGAACCGCCGGCACCTGCCCGGCGGGATCCGGCTGGCCGTCCGTGCCGGGGGTGTACTGTCCAGAACTCATGTTGTTCCCCTTAACTAATAAGCATGCTTATGGTGCAACCTTAGTTGGCGGGGCTGCCGGGAACAACTGCTCCGGGAAGGCTCCCACCGGCTCTCCACATGTTAGGGCGGAGTTGGCGGGCTGCCGGATCCCGCCACGGGCTTTCAGAATCCGATCTGATGCGCCACCTGCAGCAGCAACGACTCTGAGCCGGCCGGCCCCACCAGCTGGATGCCCATGGGCAGCCCCTGCCCGGGTGCCCCGCCCGTCCAGTGCACGGGAATGGTGATGGCGGGCAGGCCGCACACGTTCACCATGGAGGACCATGGCGCGTACTCGCATTGCTTCCGGTAATCCCCGTCGGCATCCCCGGGCCACTGCGCCGCAGGCCACCTGTCGCCGCCGTGGACTGTTCCCGTGAACCAGCCCACCGGGCGGGGTGTCTGGGCAAGTGCAGGCATCAGCATCAGGTCCCACTGGGCGTACTGGGCCACCGTGTCATGTTCGAACCTGCGCAGGAACGCCAGCGCTTCCTGCAGCTTGGCAGGGCTCCGCTGCTGGGCCCGCCGCCGGAAGGTCCTGGTCAGCGGGGCCAGCAGCGCCTCCCTGGTGGGGCTGATCCGGGCGCTGCCCACCCCTGCGGTCCAGGCGGTGGTGAAGGCGTCCGGGTAGCGGTTGTCGTACCGGACCGGGGCTTCGGCCACCACATGCCCGGCCCGGGCCAGCAGCTCCACCCCGGTGTGGAGCGCGTCCAGCGCCTCCTGCTCCACGGTGAACGGGAACGTTCCGGCCCACGGGGACTCCAGTGTCAGGCCGATCCTCAGCTTCCGCGGGTCCGGGCCCAGTGCTGCCAGGTAGCCCGCCCCGGGCACCATGGCGTCCATCAGGAGCGCGGCGTCCGCGGCGCTCCTTGCCAGCGGGCCCGGCACCACCAGCCGGGCAGGATCGCCCTGGGATTCCGCGGCCGGCACGGCGCCGCGTCCCGGCTTCAGTCCCACCAACCCGCAGGCAGCAGCGGGAATCCGGACGGATCCGCCGCCGTCCGTCCCGGGTGCCACCGGAAGCAGGCCCGCGGCAACAGCCGCTGCGCTGCCGCCGGAGGAACCGCCGGAACTCCTGCTGGGAGCGTGCGGATTACGCGACGGCGGCGCGATCCGGTTTTCGCTGTACGCCGTCAGTCCGAACTCCGGAACCTGCGTTTTGCCCAGGGACACCACGCCCGCGGCCTTGAGGACGGCCACCAGCTGCCCGTCCGCCGGGGCCGGTTTGTGGTCCAGGGCGGCGCTGCCGTGGGTGGTCACCACCCCTGCCACATCCGTGAGGTCCTTGAACGCAACCGGCATCCCGTGGAGCAGCGGAAGGTCCCCGGCGCTGGAGCGGGAATGGAGCGCGTCGGCCTCCCGGGCGCCGGCCATGGCCTGCTCTCCGGTGACGGTCACAAATGAACCCAGCAGCGGGTTCCGGTCAGCGATGCGGGCCAGGAAATGCGCCGCGGCCTCGCCCGCGGAGACGGCACCCCGGCGCAGCAGGTCCCGCAGTTCCACGGCCCCCAGCTCGTGCAGCTCAGCCACGGTTGCCTGGGTCCTGCTGCCCGGGCTTGTTTGCGGCGCGGAAGAAGGCCGGTCCGGCGGGCTGAACTGCAGTGATGGCATCCTCCAAGCGTTTCACGTAGCGTATCGCGGCCGGCAACGGGGCCGGCGGACGCCGGAAGCACTAGGCTTAATGGTGTCTTCCGATCTGCCACGACAGGACTTCCAATGAGCGACTTTGACACCGTCCCCGTCCATGACGTCCCCGCCGGCGCCGCAATCCTTGACGTCCGCGAAGACTACGAGTGGGTGGCCGGGCACGCCGACGGCGCCCGCCACATTCCGCTGGACCAGCTCCCCGCGCGCCTCGATGAACTGGACCCTGATGAGGATCTCTACGTCATCTGCCGTACCGGCGGTCGTTCCTTCCGGGCGGCCCAGTGGCTGACCGGACAGGGCTACTCCGCCTTGAACGTTTCCGGCGGCATGGACCAGTGGCTGGAGGCCGGCAAGCCCCTGGTCTCGGACAACGGGCTCAAGCCGCTGGTGCTCTGAGCCCCCGGCCCTCCGGCCCGCGTCCGGGCAGCAACCAACCACCAGCCGAAGGGCTCCACCATGCCGCCACCCGTCACGTACACGTTCCTGGGACCTGAGGGGACGTTCACCGAAGCGGCCCTCCTGCAGGTGCCGGATGCGGCCGGGGCCACCCGGATCCCCGCCTCGAACGTCAACGCTGCCCTGGACCTGGTCCGCCGGGGCACGGCGGACGCGGCCATGGTGCCCATCGAAAACTCCGTCGAGGGCGGCGTCACCGCAACCCTGGACGCGATCGCCGGCGGTGCGGAACTTCGCATCCTCCGTGAAGTCCTGGTGCCCATCAGCTTTGTGCTGGCCGTCCGTTCCGGCACACCAATGGCGGGCATCCGCAGCGTGGCCACCCACGGCCACGCCTGGGCGCAGTGCCGTGGCTGGCTGGAGCGGAATATTCCGGAAGCAGAATATGTCCCGGCATCCTCAACGGCAGCAGCCGCCGTCGGTCTGCTGGTGGCAGACTGCCCCTACCACGCTGCCATCTGCTCACCGCTGGTGGCGCAGGCACAGCCCGGCCTCGAGGTGCTCGCCACTGACATCGGCGATAATCCCGCGGCCGTGACCCGCTTTATCCTGGTGGGCAGGCCCGGCGCCCTGCCGCCCCCGTCAGGCGCCGACAAAACCACCGTGGTGGTGCCGCTGCCCGCGGACCGGCCGGGTGCCTTGATGGAGATCCTGGACCAGTTCGCCACCCGGGGCGTGAACCTGAGCCGGATCGAATCCAGGCCCACCGGACAGTACCTTGGGCACTACTTTTTCAGTATCGACGCGGACGGGCACGCCGCCGACGCCCGCATGGCGGATGCGTTGGCCGGGCTGCACCGCATCAGCCCCGCCACCCGGTTCCTGGGCTCCTACCCCCGGGCCGACGGACAGGCTGCGGTGGTGGAGCCGCACACGTCCGATGACGCCTTCGGCGCTGCGCAGGCCTGGGTCCAAGGCATTCTCCAACCGGCATCAACAGGACCGGAAAGCGGTTCCACCACTTCGCCCACAGCGTAGGTGAATACCGTTCCGAGTACTTCCTTAGGGCTCCGGCCGTGCGTAAGCTTGCTTGATCCACCGGGGAATGGCCCCGAATGAAGGGAGCGGGTCATGACTGCGAACAGCACCGATGACGGCCAGGGAATGATTGTGAACCCCAAGCCTGCAGCCGACAACCAGGACTGGGACGGAGACGATGCCGACCGCGCCGACCGCCTGCGCTTTGAAGAGGAACAGGCGATGATCCGTGAGCAGTCCGAGGCCAGGGCTGCCGCGAAAGCCGCCGCAGAGGCCGCAGGGGACTGACGCCCGCACGTTGCAGGTCCGCCGCATTCCGGCAGGTGCCGGTTCAGTGCCCCGCCGCGGGCCCTTTCACCCGGACCAGCAGGGACTGCGGTTTGACCTGGACAGTGAGCCGGGTGGCAAGCCCGGACGTGTCCCCATCCAGCTGCGTGGGCATGGGCTCGGGGCATTTAATGACAATCCGGCCTGACCGGTACACAGTCATGATGGGCAGTTTGCCGCTGTGCTTGAAGATGACCTTCAGGTACATCAGCAGCCAGCCCAGGGCGCTGCGGGGGCTCATCACCACCACGTCCAGCATCCCGTCGTCGATCATGGCCTGCGGGATGAAGTCGATGCCGCCGGGAACCAGGCCGCAGTTGGCGAACAGCACGCTGCGGATGTTCCGGACCTGTTCCGGGTTGCCGTCCAGTGATATGGAAACCTTCTTGCGCCGGCCCGGCAGGTGGCGCACCCCTGCTTCCGTGTACGCCAGCCAGCCCACCGCTTTTTTGAGGCCGTCGTTGGTGTCGGCCAGGACTTCGGCGTCCACGCCGATTCCGGCAATCACCAGGAACACGTGCTCCGAGGAATGCCCGGTCCGTGAGTTCTCGATCCCCATCCGGGCGGTATCGATGTAGCGTTGCCGGCCAAACAGGGCCGTGTGGACGTTGCTGTGCAGGTCGTGGACATCAAGGTCCACGTTCCGGGCCAGGAGGTTGCCGGTTCCCAGCGGGATCAGGCCCATGGCCACGCCGCTGTGCGCCAGCGATTCGGCGGCAACCCGCACGGTGCCGTCGCCGCCGCCCACCAGGACCACGTCCGGGCTGCCGGCCAGGGCCGCCTTCACCTGGGAATACCCCGGATCCTCGGCGGTGGTCTCGAAGAACACCGGCTCGTCCCAGCCGGCGGACAGGCAGGCGCGCTGGATGGTGGCCCTGGCCTCGCCGGCGCGGGCTTTGATGGGGTTCAGGATCACTGCCACGCGCTGCCGGGCCAGCCCGGACTCGTGCGCGTCGCCGCCCACGGCGCTGCGGATGTGCAGGGCCTTGAGCCGCCGCACCCCCCACCAGCTGGAGACGGCGAAGGCCAGCGCCGCCGCGCTCAGAAGGTACAGGATCCAGTCGCTCATGGTGCTTCAACAGTAGCCCGGCGGGCGCCGCACCCGCGCGCCCGCCCCGGCTGCCCGCCGTCGTGCGCTGGATTGGATACCCTTGGGGAGTGATCGACGTAAAAGACCTCAGCGAAAACCCGGACAAGTTCCGTGCCAGCCAGCGCGCCCGCGGCGCCGACGAATCAGTGGTGGACGCGATCATCGCCGCGGATTCGGACCGCAGGGCTGCGCTGATCCGCTACGAAAACCTCCGCGCCGAGCAGAACGTGTTCGGCAAGAAGGTGGCGCAGGCCAAGGGTGAGGAAAAGCAGGCGCTGCTTGCCGAGGTCCGCGAGCTGGCCAACTCGGTCAAGGCAGCCTCGGCGGAAGCCGACGCCGCGCAGGCCAAGCAGGAGGAACTGCTCCGCGCCGTCCCCAACGTTATTGAAGACGGCGTCCCCGAAGGCGGCGAGGACGACTTCGTGGTGGTCAAGACAGTGGGCGAGCCGCGGGAATTCGCCGGCTTCGAACCCCGCGACCATCTGGAAATCGGCGAGCTGATTGGCGCCATCGACATGGAGCGCGGCGCCAAAGTGTCCGGCTCCAGGTTCTACTTCCTCCGCGGCGTGGGCGCCCGGCTGGAAATGGCACTGCTGCAGATGGCCATGGAACAGGCCATCGACGCCGGTTTTGTCCCTATGATCACGCCCACCCTGGTGCGCCCCGAAACCATGCAGGGCACCGGCTTCGACGTCAAGCACGACGCCGAGATCTACCGTCTCGCCGAAGACGACCTTTACCTTGTGGGCACCTCCGAGGTGGCCCTGGCCGGCTACCACGCGGACGAAATCCTAGACTTCAGCGCCGGGCCCATCCGGTTCGCCGGGCAGAGTTCCTGCTACCGCCGTGAGGCGGGCTCGCACGGCAAGGACACCCGCGGCATCATCCGGGTGCACCAGTTCAACAAGGTGGAGATGTTTATCTACACCACCGTTGAGGAAGCCGCTGCCGAGCACCTGCGGCTGCTGGCCTGGGAAGAGGAGATGCTGGCCAAGTGCGAGCTGCCCTACCGCGTCATCGACACCGCAGCCGGTGACCTGGGCATGTCCGCGGCCCGGAAATTCGACTGCGAGGCCTGGGTTCCCACCCAGGGCGCCTACCGGGAGCTCACCTCCACCTCGAACTGCACCACGTTCCAGGCCCGCCGCCTCAACATCCGCGAACGCACCGTCAACGACGCCGGCGTGGCCAAGGGCACCAGGGCTGTCGCCACCCTGAACGGAACCCTGGCCACCACCCGCTGGATCGTGGCCATCCTGGAGCACCACCAGAACCCGGACGGCTCCGTCAACGTCCCCAAGGCGCTGCAGAAGTACCTGGGTGGGCTGGAAGTACTGCCCGTCCTGTAGCCAGGTGCGGTCAGCCGGCCAGGTCCAGCGTGTAGACCACCAGTTGCACCTTGGGCGCGGGCCGGGGCTTTTCCCGGTCCGGCCGGCGGATGAAGCCGAACTGCCGGTAGAGCTCCTGGGAGCCCAGGTTGTCCACGCCGGTGTCCAGGACCACGCTGCGGGCGCCGTTCCGGGCTGCGAGCTGCACCGAGTGTTCCAGCAGGAGCCGGCCCAGACCCTGGCGCCGTGCCTCCGGCAGGACCGCCAGCAGTCGAACCTCCGCCTCCCCTGGTTCAGCCTGTCGGGCCAGCGGTGATCCGTGCAGCAGTACCGTGATGGTGCCCACCAGCTTTCCCGTCCGCACGTCCTCGGCGACCAGCAGGGTGCCCGCATCTGCGCGTGCCTCCGCATCCACCAGCAGGTTCAGGCGCTCGCTGTCCGGCTGGTCCGCCGCCGGCAGGTGGTGGCCGAACCCGCGGTAGGTCAGCTCACCCACCGCTGCGTACTCGGATTCGCGGGCCCGCCTGACGATCAGCGGCTCAGTGGACGTGGTGGCGGTGGCGGTCATGGTGGCGCCCTCTCGTGTTCGGCCGGCCCCGCACCGGCTGCGCGGGTTCCCTGACCGACAGGCTAAGCATGCCAGCAGCCCGTGGTCATCCCGGGCCGCAACGGGGCGTCGCGCCTTGTCATCCAAGGAAACGGGAGGACATCTGTTGCGCCGCGCGTCGGCGGGTTGCGTCCGTGTTGGAAAGCCTCCTGCCCGGTGGTTGGCTGGTTGGAAAAGGCCCCGGGCCGCCGTCGGCCCCGCAATGAACAAGGAGACCGGATGGCCGGCACCCTCACCCACCGGATCACCAGGCTGTGCGGCGGCGAACTGGCAACCTTCCGGTCCCAGCTTGCCGCCCTGGCCCGGGAGGACATGTACAGCGGCGGCCTGGAGAGTGCCGTTACGGCGCTGCAGCGCAGGCCCGCCCTCCTGACGGAGGGTTCATCCGTCACCATTGTGGGTTTCGGAACCAAACCGGCGGCCGGTCCGCCCGTGCTGACCCTGGCCGTTTCGCTGCTGCTGGACTACCAGCGGTGGCCCCTGGATGTGTTCTGGGATGAGGCGCACGCCTGGGCGGACGCTGTGGCAGCCCCCGCCCTGGTCGTGGCGGGGATCAGTGCCCGGCACGAGGACGAAAACGGCATGGTGTTCCATTACCGGCTCAAGGCCGCATCCAGCGCAGTTCCTAAGCTTGTCCGCAGCTCAGGGACCTAAAGCCTGGGCTTTGCGGACAAGCTGACGAGACCTGGCCTGGCTTGACTTCAAGCCGGCCACGGCGCCGCGGCGGCGATCCGGCCATCCACCAGGACCGCGAGGAAACCCGGCGCTGCGTCCGGCCGGCGCCCCGGCGCCGGCTCCCCGGCACCCAGGGCCTGGTACGCCACTCCAGCCAAGGCGGCGTCTTCCGGGCTGCCGGAGCCGGCGGCCAGTTGCCGGAGGGACTCCGGCGTGACCACGGCACGGACCTCGCGGGGATGCACTGTGCCGTGCCGGGTTCCCCGGTCCAGGGCCAGGAACACCGGCGCCGTGGGTTCCAGGCCCAGTGCCGCTGCCGCCGCGATGGCTTCGCCAGCTGTCAGCGAGGCCGGGAGGATGGGCACGCCGGCCGGTTCGCGGCCCGCCAGAAGGCTCCGGACCGTTCCTGCCGGGTCCGGTGGTTCAAGGAAGCCCAGCCGGGTGAGCCAGCCGTCGTCGAAGCAGGTCGAAAGGTAGTTCCGGCCGGAATCGGGCAGGACCACCACGATGGTGTCATCCGCATCGAGGGTCCCGGCCAGCCGGAGCGCTGCGGCCAGGGCCAGGCCGCCGGTTGCCCCCGTCAGGAGCCCTTCCTCCCGGGCGGCGCGGCGGGCGGTGAAGATGGCTTCCCGGTCGCTGACCCGAACGTACTGGTCCACCACCGAAGTATCAAACGCTTCGGGCCAGATGTCTTCCGTGGAATCCGGGTGCAGCGCGTGGCCGGCACCTTCCACATACTTGAGGGCGCCGTCGCCACCGGCGTAGCGGGAGTGCTCCGGATCCGCGGCCACCACCCGGATCCGGCCGCTGCTGGCCTCCTTGAGGTGTCCACCCGTTCCGGACAGTGTGCCGCCGGTTCCCACGCTGGACACCAAATGGGTAACAGTGCCTTTGGTGTCCGCCCAGATTTCCGGCCCGGTGGATTCCCGGTGCGCTGCCGGGTTGGCAGGATTGTCGTACTGCTGCGCCAACCAGGCTCCCGGGGTGGCGGCAGCGAAGTCCGCGGCGCGGCTGGCCAGGTGGTCCGGGTGTCCGCGCGGCACAAAATCAGCCACCAGGTGGACCTCGGCACCGTATGCCCGGAGCAGGCTGATCTTTTCCGCCGCCGTGGCCGTCGGTGCGAAAATCACCGACCGGTAGCCCAGTTGCGCCGCCACCAGGCTCAGCCCGATGCCGGTGTTGCCGCTGGTCCCCTCCACCACTGTGCCTCCCGGCCGCAGGTGTCCGGCAGTTTCGGCAGCCCTGACCATCGACAACGCTGCCCGGTCCTTGACGCTGCCGCCGATGTTCTGGAACTCGAGCTTCGCGTAGATCCGCGGGCTGAGGCCGGCGCCGAGCCTGCGGAGGCGGAGCAGCGGTGTGCCGCCGATGGCGTCGAGGACTGATTCGTGAACGGTCATGGGGCCACGGTAGGGGGCAGCCGGCAGGGGCCCAAAGCTGCGTTTCCCCGGGTGTCGCAGGATGAGCCAATGCGTCCGGCAATGGCCCTGCAGCCGTCATAAATATGCCCTCCCAGGTCCGCTGATGTCACCTGCGGTCACTGGGATTCACGTCCCGACTCGAAATTCCGGAACGCCCGGAAACCCGCCATAGAGTCCGGACATGGCCCTCCGAATCCAGCAAAGACGTCAACCCAGCGGTGGCCGCAGCCAGGAAACCCCGCAGCGGCAGGTGCCGCCCCGGACTGTCCTGTGGCTGTGCCTGGGGGCCGGGTTCATCACGCTGCTGGACCAGTCGGTATTTGTCCTGGCAGTACCGGCCATGGCCGCCGGATTGCAGGCGGACGCCGGGCAGGTGCAATGGATCCTGGCCAGTTATTCACTGGTGTTCGGGCTGGCGCTGGTACCGGCGGGCCGGCTGGGTGACCTTGTGGGCCGCCGCACCCTGTTCGTGGCAGGGCTCAGCGTCTTTGGCGCGTTCAGCCTGCTGGGCGGCCTGGCCACCGATCCGACCGTCGTCATTGGGGCACGGCTCCTGCAGGGCCTCGGTGCAGGGGCCCTCAACCCACAGGTCCTGGGCCTGCTGCAGGATGTCCATGCCGGTGCCGGCCGGGCCAAAGCCTTGGGGTACTACGCGGCGGCGGGCGGAACGGCTGCCGTGTGCGGTCCGCTGATTGGGGGCGTGATCCTCTCCGTGGGCAGCCAGGAAGGGAGCTGGCGGTTGCTGTTCCTGGTCAACGTTCCGCTGGTCCTGGTCCTGGTTCCGCTGGCCCTGGTGTTCCTCCCGCGCCGGTCCCGGTCGCCGGCGGTGCCCGGCCAACGCCGGCCCACCATCGATGCAGTAGGCGCGCTGCTCCTGGGTGCCGTGGTGCTGGCCTCGCTGGTGCCCACCATCCAGGGCCCGGGTCCGGAAACGCCCATCTGGCTGGGGAGCAGCGCCGTGGCGCTGGCCGTGTTTGCCGGCTGGGAGGTCCTGTACCACCGGCGCGGCCGGACCCCGCTGCTGGTCCCGGCACTGGTCCGCTCGCCCGGCTACGTCCTTGGCACCGTGGTTGCCTTGTGCCAGTTTGGCGTGGGCGCGGCCATGGCCGCGGTCACCGCGTTCTACTTCCTTGCCGGCACCGGCCTGCCGCCGTTGGCGGCCGCCGCGATCCTGGCGCCGCAGGCCGCAGGGATGCTGCTGGCCTCCAGCTTCAGCTGGCGGTTCCTGGGCCGCTACGGGCGGGGCGGTGTCGTCTGGGCGCTGGTGGCCGGCCTGGCCTGCCTGCCCGGCAAGGACTTGGCCGTCCAGTACCTGGACAGCGGAGCCGCTGCGATGGCGGTGGCCGCCGTCGGGCTCCTGCAGGGGCTAGCCGTGGGTCTGGTGGTGGCCCCCAACCAGACCCTGACACTGGCCCAGGCCCCGCCCGGTGCCACGGGGGTGGCCGCGGGCTTTTACCAACTCAGCCAACGGTTCACGGCGGCGCTGTGTTCAGCGGCCGCCGCCGGCATGTTCCTCACCGCCGGCGCGGACCCCCGCCGGGCCTTCCACCAGGGTGTGGTGCTCTGCTCGGTGCTGCTGGGCGTCGCTGTGCTGGCCGGCAGTGCGGACTGGCTCCGCACAGCCGCTGTCGCCGGGCGGCAGGCCACCCGCCGGCAGCCTTCGAAGCGCCGGCGGGCCGGTCCTTAAGCGGCCGGGCTCTGGGCGCCCGGGTCCGTGGGGCCTGTGGTGGGCACCCCGGCCTCCCGCAATGCCGGGAAGCCGCCGTCCACATGGACGGCGTTGGCGTAGCCCAGCACCTTCAGCTTCTCGGCTACAGGGCGGGAGCCGTTGACGGAGCCGCAAAACACCACTATGTTCCGGCCCGCGGCTTCCACTTCGGGCAACAGTTCGGGGGAGTCGGGGCCGAAGTCCTGGTCCACCCGCTCCCGGTTGACCACCAGCGCCCCGGGGATCGCCCCGGTGCTGTTCCGGCCGGCGTCACTGCGGACGTCAACCAGCAGGGCCCCTTCGGCGATGAGGCGGGCGGCGTCAGCGGCGCTGACCAGTTGGGTGTCGGTTTCGGTGCTCATGGTTCTCCTTTGAGGATGGGTTGGTTGGACCGGGGTCTTAGCCGCGGGCCCAGGCGTCGGCAAGCAGCCCGTAGGATGCCACCCGCTCCGCCTGCCCGTGGGCGATGGTGGTGATCAGGAGCTCCTGGGCGCCCGTGGCCCGCTGCAGCGCCCTCAGGTGGGCGGTGACCGTCCCGGGGGCGCCCACGAACCGTGTTTCCACGCGGTCCCGGACCAGCTCCGGGGAGCCCACCGCGGCGTCCACCCGGCCGCCGTCGGCCGGGGCGGGATAGGCGATGGCGCCTTGGCCGCTGCGGATGCTGTGCACCCAGGCGGCGAAGCCCGCGCCGAGCCGCCGGGCGTCCTGTTCGCGTTCGGCCACCAGCACGTCCGCGGATACCGTGACGTACGGTTCCGGCACCGCCGCCGAGGGCCGGAAGTGGGCCCGGTATTCGGCCACCGACTCCAGTACCGTGGCCGGCGACACGTGGTAATTCGCGCCGAACCGCAGGCCCAGCTTCCCGGCAAGCCGGGCGCTGGGCCCCGCCGTGGAACCGTGGAGCCAGAACTGCGGGGCATGTCCCAGGGCAGGTGTCACCGTGATCCCCTCGCCGTGCCGGGTGCGGTAGCCGCCGTCGAAAAAGCCGATGACGTCCTGCACGTCGCTCTCGAAGTTGTCCGCATCCCCGGGCTCCCGGCCCAGGAGCTCGGCCTGGAGCCGGAACTTCCGGGGCAGCACGGAACTGAACGGCTGCCGTTTGGCGGGGACCACCAGGCCCGCCACCACCCGGCCCGCGTCCTCCGGCGCGGGTTCGCCGGCAGTCCGGAGGTCTTCCCCGCCGGTGCTTGCCGGCGGGGAAGCGGGTTGGCCGGAGCGGCCAAATCCCAGATCGATCCGGTCCGGGAACACTGCCGCCAGGGTTCCGACGTTTTCGGCTACCTGCAGCGGTCGGTAGTTGCCCAGGATGGTGGCAGCCGTCCCCACCCGGATGGTCCGGGTGGCGGCAGCAACCAGGGCGGACAGCACATGCGGGGCGGAACCCGCGACGCCGGGATTGAGATGGTGCTCGGCCAGCCAATAGCGGTGGTAGCCGAGGTCCTCGGCAGCGACGGCCAGCTCCACGCTGTTGCGCAGCGCCTGCCCGGCGTCCACCCCCGCCGGGATGGGGCTCAGATCGAGAACTGACAGCAGGGCATCCGTTGGGCTCATGGCTTGACCCTACGGACGCCGGCTCCGGCGCCCAAAGCGCCATGTCACCGGACTCAACGGTGCGCAACAGGCCGTCACAGGCGCCGCCAGATGACGGTTTAAGCCGTCGCTTGACGTGGCGTTTCGCGCGTTGACCTCGTGCGACAACGGCGGTTGCGGGGGTCATTCGGGGATCGTACATTCGAGCCATAGGTCAAGAGTCAGCACGCCAAGGACCGGCTCGTGCTGCGGCAACCCTCAGGCATTTAGTGGCGGGGTGCTCCGGAAACAGACCTGGCCGCACTGCGGCAAGTGAAATGTCGTCCCGGCCGCACCAGCGGCCCCTGAAAGAGGAAAGCCATGCCTTCACTACCAGTACCCGAAAACCGTCCCAACGTGGTGGCCGTTGAGCTCGACGGCGACGGGGCGCACCCCGCCGCGTGGCGCCACGCCCACCACCTTCCGGACGGACTGCTGGGCGGTGCCCGCATCAGCGGCACCGTCCAGGCCGCAGACATCGCCGGCTTCCACCTGGCCACCTTCCGCGATTCCCGCGTGGTGGATGCCGGCACGGCCGGGATTCCCGGCCGGATCGATGCCGTGCAACGGGCCGCCTTCGCTGCCCCCATCACCGGCTCGATCGGCCTGGTACCCGAGGTGGACACCCTCTACACCGAGCCATTCCACGTCGCCACCCAGCTGGCCAGCCTCGACTACGCCTCCCAGGGCAGGGCGGGCTGGCTGGTCAGCGCGGCCAACGCGCCCGAAGAAGCCCGCGCCGTGGGCCGTGAGCAGCTGGCCGCCGCCGCAGCGCCCCTCGAAGCCGCGGACGCCGTGGAAGCCGGCCGCCGGCTCTGGGATTCCTGGGAGGACGACGCCGTTATCCGCGACGCCTCCACCGGCCGCTACCTGGACCGCGACAAACTGCACTACGCCGACTTCGAAGGGGAGCGCTTCGCCGTCAAGGGCCCGGCGATCATTCCCCGGCCATTGCAGGGGCAGTTGGTGGTCATCGCTCCGGCGGCGCTGCTCTCCACCGTGGAAGCCGACGTGGCACTCGCTTCAGCCGCCACCGTTGACGGGCTCGCCGCAGCAGCCTCAGCGGCGGCCGCCACCGGCGTTCCCCGGACCCTCGTGGAGCTCGACGTGATCCTCGACGCCCGCGGCCAAACGGCCGCGGAACGGCTCGCGGAGCTGGACCGCCACGAGCCGTGGACCGGCGGCGCCCGGTACGTGGGCAGCCCCGCCGGCCTCGTGTCCCTGCTGGCCCGGCTCTTCGATGCCGCGGACGGCGTCCGGCTGCATCCCGCCGTCGTGGACGTCGACCTGCCGGAACTGGCGCTCAACGTCCTGCCCGCGTTGCGCGCCGCCGGCCTGGTCAGCGCGCCCGCCGCCGGCACCACGCTGCGCCGGTCCTTCGGCCTTCCCCGCCCCGCCAACCGCTACGCAGCGGCCTGAAAGAGAGCACCCCATGACCACGCACCGTCCCACCGGCAACGGCCGGATCCAGTTCGGCGTCTTTTTCCAGGGCGTCAACCACACCACCGTCTGGAAAGCCCCGGACAGCGGCTCCCAGACCGACTTTGAATCCTTCCGCCGCGTGGCCCAGACCGCCGAACGCGGGCTGTTCTCAGCCTTCTTCCTGGGCGAAGGACTGCGGCTCCGTGAACACCTGGGCCGAATCCACGACCTGGACGTGGTGGGCCGCCCGGACGCGCAGACTGCCCTGGCGGCACTCGCCGCCGTCACCACCAACATCGGCCTGGTGGCCACCCAAAACACCACCTACAACGATCCCGCGGACCTGGCCCACCGGCTGGCCAGCCTCGACCTGCTCTCCGGCGGCCGCGCTGCCTGGAACATCGTCACCACGGACAATGCCTGGACCGGCGCCAACTTCCGCCGCGGCGGGTTCCTCAAGCACGAGGACCGCTACGTCCGGGCCGAAGCCTTTGTCCAGACCGCCAAAGCCATCTGGGACTCCTGGGCCGACGGCGCAATCGCCGGGTCCCGGAGCGACGGGCGCTGGCTCCGGCAAGGAAGCATCACCCCGGTGCGCCGGAACGACGCAAGCTTCGACGTGGACATCACGGGACGGCTGCCGCGGTCCGCCCAGCACCACCCCGTCCTCTTCCAGGCGGGGGATTCACCCGACGGCCGCGACTTCGCTGTCCGCAACGCCGACGTTATCTTCTCCCGGCACGCGGAACTCGAGGATGCGAAGGTGTTCCGGGCGGACATCGTGGCCCGCACACTAAAGGCCGGCCGCCCCGCGGATGACGTCAAAATCTTCCCGGGCCAGGAATTCATCCTCGCCGCCACAGAAAAGGAGGCCGCGGAGAAGGAACACTGGGTCCGGGAGCAGCAGGTAGGCCCGGAGACGGCAATCGCCTACCTTGAACAGTTCTGGGGCCGGACCCTGGACGGGTATGACCCCGACGGGCCGCTGCCTGAGATCGACCCCGTAGTGGACGTCACGAACCCCACCCGCGGAAACGCCTTCCACGGCAAAAGCGCAATTGAACTCGCTGGCCAGTGGCGGGACGAGGCCCGCGGGAAGGGCCAGTCCATCCGCCAGTTCGTTGCTGCCCGGTCACGCCTGAACGGCCGCGGCCTGGTGGGCTCCTACGACGGCGTCGCCGACCTGCTGGCTGAATACGCCAGGACCGGAGCGGTGGATGGATTCAACATCACCCCCTGGCTTGTCCCCGGCGGGTTGGACGACATTGTCAACGAACTCGTCCCGCGCCTGCAGGACCGCGGCGTCTACCGGACCGAATACGAAGGCACCACCCTCCGCGAAAACCTGGGACTCCGGGTCCCCTCATCACACCGGCGCGGCACCCTGTCCGCGGCCGGCCGCCAGGAAAGCGAAAATGTCGCATGAACCCCTTCAACCCCGCTGGAACCACCGCCAATCGCCCCACCAGCAGGCCCGCCGTCGTGGGCGGCCTCCTCGCTGCGGCCCTCCTCTTGTCCGCCTGCGGCGGGACGGCCGGCGCCGGCACCGAACCGGCCGCCGATGCCACCCCTGTTTCCGGCGGAAACCTTAACTTCGCCCTTTCTGTGGACCGCGGCTGCATTGACCCGCAACAGGCGGGCAACAACGACGCCATCGCCGTGGCCCGGCAGACAGTTGCCTCGCTGACGTCGCAGGACCCGAAAACAGGGGAGATCGTGCCGTGGCTGGCCGAAAAGTTCGAGGCCAACGCCGACGCCACCAGCTTCACCTTCACCCTCCGGGACGGGGCCACGTTTGCCGACGGAGCCGCCATCGACGCGGCATCCGTGAAGACCAACTTCGAGGCCATCAAGGCCCTCGGCGCGAAGGCCACCCTGGGTTCGACCTACCTCAGCGACGTCAGCGCCATCACGGTGCCGGACGCCAAAACCGTGGTGGTGGACTTCTCCAAGCCCAACGCCCAGTTCCTGCAGGCCACGTCCACGTTCACCCTGGGCCTGCTCTCCCCGGCGGCCGCCGCCCTGTCCGAAGCGGACCGCTGCGCCGGTAAATTCTCCGGTTCCGGACCGTTCAGCGTCCGCAGCTACACCGTGGATAAGGAAGCAGTCCTGGAACGCCGGCCCGGCTACTCCTGGCCTGCAGCCACCAACACCAACAAGGGCGAGGCGTACCTGGACACTGTCACGTTCAAGATCATCCCCGAGGCCGGGAACCGTACCGGGTCCCTGCAGTCCGGCCAGATCGACGCCACCGCGGCCATCTCCGCCGCGGACGTTGCCCTGTTCAACGGCAACGGCTTCAGCACCGAAACCCGCGCCAACCCCGGGGTGGTCTACAACCTCTACCCCAACGAGTCCAGCCCCAAGCTCAAGGACACCGCCGTCCGCCAGGCCATTTCCAAGGCCATCAACCGGGAGGAAATCACCAGCACCCTGCTGACCGATGCCGACCAGCCGGCCAAGGGCGTCCTGTCCCACACCACGCCGTACTTCACGGACCTCAGCCCGCTGCTGGCCCATGATCCCGACGGCGCCAGGAAACTTTTGGACGCCGCCGGCTGGAAGGAAGGCCCGGACGGGGTCCGGGAAAAGGAGGGCGAAAAGCTCTCCTTCCAGGTCACCTACTGGCAGTCGCCCAAGGAAGTCCTGGAACTGGTGCAGCAGCAGCTCAAGGCCGTGGGGGTGGACCTGCAGCTGAAATTCACCACCATCGCGGATGTCACGGCCGCCCAGGCGGACAAGACCTATGACTTCTCCTACGGCAACCTGACCCGCAGTGATCCGGACGTGCTGCGGACAGTGTTCTCCTCCGCCACCGCCCGCGGCGGCAGCAACCTGAGGGAACAGCTTCCGGTGGACGACACCCTGGGCGAACAGGCAGCAGCCCTGGACCAGGCCGCCCGGCAGAAGCTGGTGGACCAGGCCCAGGAAACGCTGATCAAGGACGCCCACTCCATCCCGCTGTACGAGCTCTCCACCACCATCTCGGCCAGCGAAAAAGTGCACGGCCTGACCTTCGAGGCGTCCAGCCGGCTGGACTTCTACGACACCTGGCTCAGCAACTAGGCAGCAGCGGCGGCCGGCCCCTCACAGGCCAGCCGCCGCCCGATCCCAAGGACCACCATGATCCGCTTCATCGGACGACGCCTGCTGCAGGGAGCCTTCGTGCTCTGGGCGGCCTACACCGTGTCCTTCTTTATCCTCTACCTCCTGCCCGGCGACGCGGTCAGCATTATGGCCAGCGGCGACGAGCAAAACGCGGTTGACCCCGCGCTGGTTGCCCGGCTCCGAAGCGAATACGGGCTGGACCGGCCACTTCCCGAGCAGTACCTCATTGCGCTGGTCAAGGCGCTGCAGCTCGATTTCGGCATTTCCATCAAGAACGGCGTCTCCGCCACGGCGGCCGTGGCGGAGGTCCTGCCAGAAACAATCAAGCTCGCCGCGGCCGGTTTTGCGCTCGCCGTCATCCTGGGCAGCGCCCTGGCCATCGGGGCCGCGTTCAGCAGGAACCGCTGGCTCCGGCAGGCCTTTGCCGCCCTGCCTCCGCTGGGCATCGCCGTGCCCACGTTCTGGATTGGGCTGCTGCTCCTGCAGTTTTTTTCCTTCCGGTTCCGGCTGTTCCCGGCCATCGGAAACGACGGCGTGGCGAGCCTGGTGCTGCCCGCCCTGACGTTGGCGATTCCCACCGCCGCCGTGATCGCCCAGCTGCTGTCCCGCAGCCTGCACCGGACGCTGGGCGAACCCTACATCGAACAGATCCGGGCCAAGGGCGCCAGCGACGCCCTGATCCACTTCGGTCACGCCCTCCGGAACGCCGCCATCCCCACCCTGACCATGCTGGGGATCCTGGTGGGCAACCTGCTGGCGGGCGCCGTGGTCAGTGAAACCGTCTTCTCCCGCGCCGGCATCGGCCGGCTCACCGTCACCGCTGTCAACAGCAGGGACATCCCGGTGGTGCAGACCCTTGTGGTCCTCGCCGCCGCCATCTTTGTACTCACCAGCCTGCTGGTGGACCTGATCTACCCACTGGTTGACCCGCGCATCAACACCGCCCGCCGGGTATCGGTTTAGGAGGCACCATGCCGCAGCAACTCGTCCGGCCCAGTCCGGCACAGACCCGTCCCGGGGACCCTGCAGTTGAGGGTACCGGTCCAGTCCCAACAGCTTCCGGTCCCGCCCCGGACGTCTCCCCGGCTTCGCCGGGAACGCCCGGAACCGGCCGCCGCGCACCCGGCCGGGCTGCCGGCGTCGGGCGCGCAGCGCTCCCGCGCCTGGCCGCCGCCAGCCGCAGGCTGGGCCGTGCCCCCGGCCTGGTGCTGGCCGGCCTGGTCCTTGGTGTGGTGGTTTTGTGGGCCGTGGTGCCCGGGGCTTTCTCGTCCTGGCCGCCGGACACCGGGGTTCCGGCCGACCGGCTGCAACCGCCATCAGCCGCCCACTGGTTCGGCACCGACAGCCTGGGCCGCGACCTTTACTCGCGGGTGGTGCACGGAGCCGCCACTTCGCTCGCGGCGACGGCCGTCGCCGTTGGGGTGGGCCTGGTGGCAGGCTCCCTCCTGGGGCTGCTGGCCGGCTCGCTGCGCGGCCGGGTGGATGACGCGATCATGCGGGTCATGGACGTCCTGCTCGCCATCCCCAGCCTGCTGCTCTCCCTGGCGCTCATCACCGTGCTCGGGTTCGGCACGGTGAACATTGCCATCGCCGTGGGGGTGGCAAGTGTTGCCAACTTCGCCCGGATCATGCGGGCGGAGGCCCTGCGGGTGGGGACCGCCGTATACGTCGAAGCGGCGCGCTCCGCCGGCGTCCGCTGGCACACCATCCTGCTCCGGCACGTGCTGCCCAACGCCGCCGGCCCGGTCCTGGCACTCTCGGCCCTCGAATTCGGCATGGCGGTGCTGTCCATCTCCTCGCTGAGCTTCCTGGGCTTCGGCGCCCCGCCCCCGTCGGCCGAATGGGGATCCCTCGTGGCCGGCGGGCGGGACTACCTCGTGGCCGCCTGGTGGCTGGTGACGCTGCCGGGCGTGGTGATTGCCGCCGTCGTGCTGGCCACCAACCGCGTATCGCACGCATTCGCCAACCCCGAAAGGAACCGGACATGACCGGCACCCAGCCATTGCTTAGAGTCGAGGACCTGCGCGTCAGCTACCGCGTCAACGGGGAAACCACCGAAGCGGTCCATGGTGTCAGCTTCGAGGTCCACGCCGGCGAGGTTGTGGCGATTGTGGGCGAATCCGGCTCCGGCAAAACCACCACCGCACACGCCATCATCAACCTGCTGCCCGCCAACGCCAGCACTGACGCCGGCTCCGTGGTGTTTGCCGGCGCCGACCTGGCAAAGCTCACCCGGAAGGAATGGCAGGGGGTACGGGGCAAGGAGATCGGCCTGATCCCGCAGGATCCCACAGCTGCCCTGGACCCCTTGCAGCGCGTAGGAGTCCAGGTGGCCGAGGCGCTCACCATCCACCGGCTGGAACCGCGGAAGGTGGCCCGGCAAAGTGCCGTGCGGCTGCTGGCCGAAAGCGGCATCCCGGACCCGGAAACGCGGGCCCGGCAGTTTCCGCACCAGTTTTCCGGCGGGATGCGCCAGCGGGTTCTGATTGCCACGGCGCTCGCCGCCTCGCCGCGGCTGGTGATTGCGGACGAACCAACCAGCGCCCTGGACGTGACGGTCCAGCGGCAGATCCTGGATAACATCTCGGCCCTCACCGCTGAACGCGGAACCGCCGTCCTGCTGATCACCCACGACCTTGGGGTGGCCGCGGACCGGGCCGACCGGATCATCGTGATGCGCAGCGGCGACATCGTTGAACACGGCCCGGTGGCCAACGTCCTGGGCAACCCGCAGCACGCCTACACCCGCCAGTTGATTGCGGCTGCGCCCGGGCTGAACCCGCGGCGGCTGCGGCCGGCGGTTGCCGGTGGCCCTGGCACCGATGTGCCCGGCGCCTTGTCCGATCCAGCCGGCCTGCCCCGTGCTGCTGCCGCTGCTGCGGAGCCGCTGGTGGTGGCCACGGACCTGCTTAAGCTCTTCCACCTGCCCCGCACCGCCAAGGGACCCAAAACCCTGACGGCCGTGAACAACGTTTCGCTCCAGATTGGCCGGCGCGAGACGCTGGCGCTGGTGGGGGAGAGTGGGTCGGGAAAAAGCACCGTGGCACGGCTGCTCCTCCGGCTGGACCGGCCAACCTCCGGCTCGGTGCACTTTGACGGGGTGGACCTCGCCGCTGCCAGGGGCGAACAGCTGCGCCAGCTGCGGCGGCGTTTCCAGGTGGTTTTCCAGAGCCCCTACGCTTCCCTGGACCCGCGTTTCAGCGTCGCGGACAGCGTGGGTGAACCGCTCCGGGCCTTCGGGGAAGGCACCACGGCGGACCGGCGGGCACGTGTTGCCTCGCTGCTGGAGGCAGTGCACCTACCGGCGACCTATGGTGCCCGGCAGCCTGTCGAACTGTCCGGCGGACAGCGGCAGCGGGTGGCCATTGCCCGGGCGCTGGCGCTCCGGCCCGACCTGGTGGTGCTGGACGAAGCGGTGTCGGCACTCGACGTGTCGGTACAGGCCCAGATACTGGCGCTCCTCGCCGAGCTGCAGGCCAAGGACGGCCTGAGCTACCTCTTTATCTCGCACGACCTCGCCGTGGTCCAACAGATTTCGGACCGCGTGGCCGTGATGCGGGGCGGGGAACTGCTGGAGGAGGGACCCGCCGGGGTGGTGCTGGAGCGTCCCGCACATGAGTACACCCGGGAGCTGATCGCCGCCGTCCCGGGCCGGGGCCGCCAGGGTTAATACCCACACCGGGGACAACCTGTGAATATTAACCGGACGTTCAACAAAGCTGTGGCGCGCGTCCTAGCGGCCATGCCGGGCGTCTGCTTCACTTGTTCAATGACAACGCTGACTGAATCCTCAGTCGCCGGCAACGATGACCGGCGAGAGAACCCCAACAACAACGACACCCGGCTGATGGTGGCCCTGGACGTGGACGGCACCCTGGTCAACCACGACGGGCACATGTCCCCGGCCGTCCGCAACGCAGCCCAGGCCGTGGTGGCCGCAGGCCACGAAGTGATGATTGCCACCGGCCGGTCACTGAACGCCACGCTGCCCATCATCGAGCTGATCGGCATCGAACACGGCTACGCCGTATGCTGCAACGGCGGCGTCACCCTCCGGCTGCACCCGGAACTGGACAAGGGCTACGAGATCATCCACAAAGCCACGTTCAACCCCGCTCCCGCACTCCGCGCCCTCCGCGAGCGGCTTCCGGCAGCCAAGTACGCGCTGGAGGACGAGGACGGCAACTTCCTCTCCACCGAGCGGTTCCAGGACGCCAGTTTTGGTGTTGAGGCCGTGGGCGTCGACTTCCAGACCATGCTGGCTGCCACGGCCGTCCGCGTGGTGGTGTTCAGCACGGACAACACCCCCGAGGAGTTCAACGAGGCCATCCGCCACATCGGCCTCGCTGGCGTCACCTACTCCGTGGGCTGGACTGCCTGGCTGGACATCGCCGCCGCCGGCGTCACCAAGGCCAGTGCGCTGGAAAACCTGCGCACCAGGCTGGACATCGGGCCGGAGCAGACGGTCGCCATCGGTGATGGCCGGAACGACATCGAGATGCTCACCTGGGCCGGCCGCGGCGTGGCCATGGGGCAGGCGCCGGAGGAAGTTCTCGCCGCTGCGGACGAGGTCACCCTTTCCGTGCACGACGACGGCGCCGCCCGTGTGCTCCACAGCCTCCTTTAGCGCCACACCGGGATGACAGTGGTCCAGACGGCGGCGCTGGCCGCCTGCGTCCTGCTTGCCGGACTCGCTGTCTTCCAGGTTGCCCTCATCGCCGGCGCGCCCGTGGGCCGGTTCCCGTCCGGGCCGCCCCGCAAGGCAGAATGGAAGCCATGAGCCTCACCACTTTCGCCCTGGTCCGCCACGGCCAGACCGACTGGAACGCCGAACGCAGGCTGCAGGGTGCCACCGACATCCCGCTCAACGACGTGGGCCGCGGACAGGCGCGCGACGCCGCAGCCGTCCTGGCACCCTACGAATGGGACGCCGTGGTGTCCTCGCCGCTGAGCCGCGCGGCGGAAACCGCCGACCTGATTGCCGCGGGGCTGGGGCTGACCGTGTCGCGGCGCGTCCCCGAACTGACCGAGCGCAGCTTCGGCCTCGCGGAGGGCATGCAGGCGGGTCCTGAACTTGAGGCGCTCCGCATTCCCGGCGGGTTCCGGGGAGCCGAGAGCGAAGACGAAGCGGCCACCCGCGGCCTGGCAGCCCTCGAAGCCCTGGCCGACGAATTCCGCGGCCAGCGCGTCCTGGTGGTCACGCACGGCACCCTGCTCCGCGTCAGCCTGGGGCGGGCCACCGGCCGGACCCTCGCCAGCGTGGACAACGCCGCACTCAACCTGGCCCACCACCACGCCGTCCACGGCTGGGAATTGGAATTCTTCAACGGCGAACCGGTTCTGGCCACCGCAGGCAGCTAGCACCTGACAACGCCCAGCCGGCCCGCGGAACACATAGCAGCCGGCGCCGGCTACCTGGCTTCGAGGATTAACGCCAACAGCCGGGCAGCGGCAGGCCTGGCGGCGTGCTCCTCGTTCCACTGCGCCCGCGCCACCGCCTTGCTGACGGCCTGCGTGGTGATGCCCAGCGCCTGGGCCACAGCTTTTTGCTGGCCACGGACCCCTGGTGTGAGCAGGTCCAGCACCCGCCACTCGGCCCCTGACCGGTCCCGGACTATCAGGCCCAGCAGGCGCAGTACGGCTTCGGCGTCGTGCGCAATGTCCGCCACCGGGCCCTCCACCGCAACAGGCACCCGTTCCTTGCCGTTGCGGAGCCGGTCCACGGCCCGCCGGGCATAAACCAGGCCATGCCCGGAGGCGTCCTTGATCTGGTTGGGCAGCGGCTCGTTCACCGGCCCCACCCCGATCCCCACGAACCAGGAGCCGCAACGCAGGGCCACCAGGGCTGCTTCCACTGCCTGGTGCGGGCAGTCCACAATGCCTTGGACTTCATCTTCCACGGACCTGTCGAAATCCAGGCGCGCGGGGATGTGCCGCAGGTCCTTCAACAGCTGAGGGACGCGGTCGCCGTCGCGCCGGCTATCCGTTTGGTTGATGGTCAACGTGAACATTTAACCAAAGACTACCCGTTGGCAGTGCCGGGCAGGCAAGCAGGGTTGCACCAGGTTTCCCCATCTGGTGCGATGGGTGGTAATGCCGTCCCAGGGCGGCGCCATCGACGGAAGGACCATCATGGCCGGCAGCATGGGACCGAACGAACTGGACCTCCTGGACAGATGGTGGCGGGCGGCGAATTACCTGTCCGTGGGCCAGATCTACCTGCGAAGCAACCCCCTTCTGCGCGAACCGCTCCAACCGGGGCACACCAAAGCCAGGCTGCTGGGACACTGGGGCACCACCCCCGGGCTGAACTTTGTTTATGCCCACCTGAACCGCGTCATCCGGCGTGACGCCGCCGAGATGCTCTTTGTTGCCGGTCCGGGACATGGCGGTCCCGCCGTCGTCGCCAACTCCTGGCTGGAAGGGACCTACTCGGAGATCTACTCCCACGTGGGGAACGATGCTGACGGTATGGCCGAACTGTTCCGGCAGTTCTCCTACCCCGGCGGCATCCCCAGCCACGCGGCGCCGGAAACTCCCGGTTCCATTAATGAAGGCGGCGAGCTGGGGTACTCGCTGGCCCATGCTTACGGGACCGTGTTCGACAACCCCCAGCTGGTGACGGCCGTGGTGATCGGGGACGGCGAGGCGGAGACCGGACCACTCGCCGCGAGCTGGCACTCGCACAACTTCCTGGACCCCGTCGCGGACGGGGCCGTGCTGCCCATCCTGCACCTGAACGGCTACAAGATCGCCAACCCCACCATCCTGGCCCGGATGCCCGAACAGCAGCTTGACCAGCTGCTCCGCGGCTACGGCCACGAACCGTATTTCGTCACGGTGGCGGATCCGGACGCCACGGAACAGGCCCACCAGGACTTCGCGCAGGCACTGGACGCCTGCATGGCGGACATCCGCGCCATCCAGGACCGGCGCCGGAACCCCGCCGGCCCCGCCGGAGCGGACGGTGCCGGGCAGGACCCGGCACCCCGCTGGCCCATGATTGTGCTGCGCTCACCGAAGGGCTGGACCGGTCCGCGGGTTGTGGACGGACTGCAGGTGGAAGGGACCTGGCGCAGCCACCAGGTGCCACTCTCGGAGGTGCGGACCAACGCCGGGCACCTGAAGATGCTGGAGCAGTGGCTGCAGTCGTACCGGCCGGAGGAACTGTTCGACGCCGACGGGAGGCTGCGTGCCGACGTCGCCGAGGCTGCCCCCGCAGGGGATTTCCGGATGAGCGCCACACCGCATGCCAACGGCGGCTTGCTCCGCAGGGACCTGTTGCTGCCCGCCTACCGGGACCACGCCGTCGAGGTGGCCCGGCCCGGAACGGAACGCGTCAGCCCCATGATCACGCTGGGTTCGTGGATGCGGGACGTGATTGCACTGAACATGGAAAACTTCCGGCTTTTCGGCCCGGATGAGACGGCCTCGAACCGCCTCCAGGACGTCTATGAGGTCACCGACAAGGTCTGGCAGTACCGGATTGAGGACGTCGACCAGAACCTGGCGCGTTCCGGCAGGGTCCTGGAGGTGCTCAGCGAGCACCTCTGCCAGGGCTGGCTGGAAGGCTACCTGCTGACCGGGCGGCACGGCGTGTTCAGCTGCTACGAGGCGTTCATCCACATTGTCGACTCCATGTTCAACCAGCATGCCAAGTGGTTGAAGGTGCACCGGACGCTGCCGTGGCGCCAGCCCATTGCCTCCCTGAACTACCTGCTGTCCTCCCACGTGTGGCAGCAGGACCATAACGGTTTTTCCCACCAGGACCCGGGCTTCATCGACCACGCGGTGAACAAGAAGGCGGAGGTGATCCGTGCCTACCTGCCGCCGGATGCCAACACGCTGCTCTCCGTGATGGAGCACTGCCTGGCTTCCACGGATTATGTGAACATCGTGGTCAGCGGCAAACAGCCGTCACCCACCTGGCTTGGCCCGGCCGACGCCGCCAACCATTGCCGCCGCGGCCTGGGAATCTGGACGTTCGCCGGCTCGGAAGTCCCCGGAGAGGAGCCCGACGTCGTGATGGCCTGCGCCGGCGATGTGCCCACGGTGGAAACCGTCGCGGCGGCGGAACTGCTCAGGCTGGGAGCCCCTGGACTCAAGGTACGGGTGGTGAACGTGGTGGACCTGATGCGGCTCCAGGACGAATCCGAGCACCCGCACGGGTTGCCCGCCAAGGACTTCGATGGCATCTTCACCACGGACAAGCCCATCATTTTCGCCTATCACGGCTACCCTGCACTGATTCACCGGCTGGCTTACCGCCGGACGAACCAGGAGGGCCTGCACGTGCGGGGCTACAAGGAAGAGGGGACCACCACCACGCCGTTCGACATGGCCATGCTCAACGGGATCGACAGGTTCCAGCTTGCCGTCGACGCGATCGACCGCGTGCCGGGACTGGCGGCGCGGCACTCGATCCTGCGCCAGGACCTGTTGGACCGCAAAAACAAGGCCTTCGAGCACACCCGCACGTACGGTGAGGATCCGGAGGAAATTACCGGCTGGACCCTCGGCGGGGCGTAGGCAGGAGGGCGCCCGACGGCGGGGCCGCGCCGCCGGCGGGTCAGGAAGCTTCGCCGGACCGCCAGTAGCCCAACGCGTTGATCCGGCGTTTGTCCACGCCCAGGGTTTTCCGCAGGTGCCTGGTGATGGCGCGGGTGCTGGCGGCCTCGGCGGCGAGCCAGTAATAGCCGGTATCCATGCCCGGGCCGGTCGCTTCGGCGCGGGCGGTCAACGCAGCGCAGACCTCGCCAACCAGCCGGTCGCCGCCGTCCTGGCGCGGCACCCAGGACACCGTATCCGTGGCCCTGGCATGTACCGGCAGGGAACGGTCCGGGTCGTGGCTGTATTCGAGCCAGATGGTGGCAGGTATGTCGCCGAGGACCGTTAGCAGTGAGTTGATGGCCGGGATTGAGGCGGGATCGCCCACCAGCACCGCGGCGGTGGGCGCCGGGTCCGGGAGGTCGAATTTGCTGCCCTGGACGGTGGCATCGATGGTTTCCCCGGCCTTTACGGCCCGCGCCCAGTCGGCGGCCCGGCCCTCGTGGAGGGCGAAGTCCAGGCTGAAGGTCCCGGCCGCGGCATCCGGGTTGACCAGGGTGAAGGCGCGCTGGTGCGGTTTGCCGTTGTCGTCGAACCACAGCCGGATCCACATGGTGGGATGGACGCCGCAGTCAGCCAGCAGCGAACCGCCGTCCACGCGGATCCGCATAAACTGCGGGCCGATCTGCTCGCGGCCCGTCACGGCCAAGGAAAAATCCTTGGCCCCGAAGACTTTGAGGACGGCGCCTTCCCAGCTGCGCTTCATGGTTCTCCTTCTGCCCGGACGCTGGGCACGCAAAACGGGAATCGATGCTTTAATGAGGACAGCCTAACCTAACCCGCGCTGTCCGCTGGTCCCGTTGCAGCGGCGTTACGGCAAAATTCAGCCCGCAGGACTATTCCGAGGAGAGCCATGTCCACCAGCCCAATCGCGGCACCCGAAGCCGCCCGGCGGACCCCTGCTTACCAGGAGGAGTTCGAAACCTGGGGGCTGCTCCGGTTGCTGCCCATCGACCCCGTGGCGGACGCCGCTGTTCTCCACGGCTGGGTCACGGCGGAGCGCGCCAGGTTCTGGGGTATGTCCGGCTATACGGTGGCGGAAGTCCGGGAAGTCTACGAATTCCTGGCCGGGCTGGACACCCACCACGCCTACCTGATCGACCTGGCCGGCGAACCATTCGGCATTTTCCAGACCTACCGCGCCATCCACGATCCGGTGGGCGAGGCCTACCCTGCACTGCCCGGTGACACGGGTACGCATCTGCTGCTGGGCCCGGCGTCGAGATTCATCCCGCATTTCACCCCGGTGCTGGCGGCGGCGCTGACCCGGTTCGTTTTCGCGGACCCGGGCACGGAGCGCATCATCGCCGAGCCCGACGCCCGCAACGGCAAGGCCATCCGGCGGCTCCTTGCCTCATCCTTCGAGCTCGGCCCCGTCGTGCAGTTGGCGGACAAGGAAGCCCAGCTGGCTTTCCTGACGCCGGCCATGCTCGCGGGTAACTGACAGCCCCGCTTGCTGGAGCCAGGCCGGCACGCGTCAGTCCGGCAGCCCGTCGAGCCCGCACGAGGGCAGATGGATCCAGCCTTCGGTCCCCGCCGCCGCAGCGTGCGCAGCGTCGGGGCGCAGGGTCAGGTTGCAGGCCACGGCGCGTGCCGTCAGGGCGGCCACGACGGCGTCAAACAGGTCATCAGACCCTGCCAGCCGGGCCTCGTTCCCGGCCAGGTCCAGCCAGGGCGCCTGCGCACGCAGCTCCGCGAGGAGTGCGGCCAGCCGTTCCGTTTCGGTGCTGCCGCGGCCCTTGTAGCCGCGCCCGTTCAGGCCCCAGATCCGCAGCGAAGCGGCCGGGTACACCTCGGCCAGCCTGCCTGAGCCGTCTTTGGGCTGGGGCCCGTGCAGGCCGGCGATTTTGGCCTGGAGCACAGCGCACCGCATGGCGGGGTGCGCCAGCCGGTCAGCCGAGACGCTCAGCGGGATCAGGCGCGTCTGTGCGGTGACGAACCGGTCGGTGTCGCGGTAGGCCAGGAGCCGGCGCCCGGCGATGCCGTCGTGCTGCAGGACCGGTCCTGCGTCGGACGCCAGGTGCCCGGTCAGGAAGGGGAGCAACGCGTCCGGCCAGCCCACCGGGCAGTCGATGCCGGTGACGTCGGTGGCGCCGAAGAGGTCAACGATCTCCTGGTCGTCAACCCCGAGTGCCAGGTGAGCCAGGGTAGCCCCGGCCGGGCCCCACTCGAGGACCGCCACAGCAGTCTTTGCGGCCGCCGCGGCGAGGTCAACACCCAGCGACTTCACGGCGCACTCACGCTGCCCGGTACCGCAGGACGCCCGGAATGCCGCCCGCGGCATCCAACTTCCCGTCCCGTGCGAAGCCTGCCCACAGCGCCCGGACCTTCCGGCCCACGGCGTCCACCTCGTCCCACGTGGCGCCCCGGATCAGGCCCACCCCGTCCCAGGTGCCCCGGTTGCCGAACAGCAGGGGCAGGTCGATGGTGTGGGCCGAGCCGTAGACGTTGTCCGGTGCGTGCCAGTCCAGGACGTAGTGGTGCGCCGTGCCGCCGGCCGCGGTGTGGCGGCGTGCGAACCGCCTGGACGCGCGCCCGTAAACCGCCTCGGTGACCACCCGGTTGACGGCGCGGAGGGCGCCTTTGCCGGCCAGCGGAACCTGTTCCAGCCGGCTGAGGAACGGGCTGCGGGGGAGGAAGAGCCGCGCTTCCTGGGACGTGTGCCCGATCAGCACCTCGATTCCCGGCGCTGTCCGGTCCCAGGCTGCTTCGATGTCGGCTTCCGCCGGAAGGGGGTCATGGCCGTACTGGGTGCCGAACGGCATGGCTGCCAGCATGCCGAACCTGCGGGCCACCTGTGCCACGTTTTCCTCGACGGCCACCACGTCCATGGCCGGGGTGTCCGCTGTGACGGACCCGGCGGCGATCCCCATGGCGTGGTTCATTTTGGCCCGGCCGCGGGAGATGCCCAGCGGTGCGCTCTGGATGATGGCGCGCTGGAACAGTCGGGGCGCCTCGGGGACGGCCATCAGGTGGGCAATGGCGTCGCCCCCGGCGGACTGCCCAAAGGCCGTGACCCGGCCCGGGTCGCCGCCGAATGCCGCGATGTTCCGCTGCACCCAGCGGAAGGCCTCAAGCTGGTCCAGCAGGCCCAGGTTGCCCGGCCTGCCGCTGTGGGTGGACAGGAAACCGAACAGCCCCAGCCGGTACGTCACCGACACCACCACCACATTGTTCTCCGCCGCCAGCACTGCCGGATCAAAAATGGCCAGGTCGCCCGAGCCGGTGGTGTACGAGCCGCCGTGGATCCACACCATGACCGGCAGCTTTGCGTCCGGCGGGGTGCCGGCCGGGAGGGTGATGGACAGGTTCTGGCAGTCCTCGCTGCCGGGCAGCTCGCCGTATTTGGTGCCCAGCACGTCGTCCAGGAACGGCACCGGCGCCTGCGGGCAGGCCGGCGCCGGGGACGTGGCAACCAGTGGTGCTGTCCGGTCCGGCGCATGGGTGGGCGGCTGGAACCGGGCCGCCGTTGCGTAGGGGATGCCGGTGGCGCGGATGACATCGCCGTCGCGGCGGCCGATGACCGGTCCGGAGGGCGGGGCGAAAAGGGGTTCGGAGCTCACCCTCCACCTTAACCACAACACGGGGCCACTTCCGGTCCGATGCAGCGGGTGCATCGAACCGGAAGTGGCCCCGCGGTGATTGGCGGCTGCTGGACCTTAGTGGCCGGCTGCCGGCACGTAACGCTTGATGGAGGCTTCGAGCTCGGCTTCAGCGGCGGCGCGGTCGCCCCAGCCTTCGGCCTTGACCCACTTGCCGGGCTCCAGGTCCTTGTAACGGGTGAAGAAGTGCTCGATTTCCTTGATCAGGAAGTCGCTGACGTCACTGATTTCCTGGATGTGGTCGAACCGGGCATCCACGGGGACGCAGAGGACCTTGGCGTCGCCGCCGCCGTCGTCCGTCATGTTGAAGACGCCGATGGGCCGGGACTCGACGATGACGCCGGGGTGCAGGTCGAAGTCCTGCAGGAGCACCAGTGCGTCCAGCGGGTCGCCGTCCTCGCCCAGGGTGTTCTCGAAGAAGCCGTAGTGGGTGGGGTACTGCATGGAGGTGAACAGGACGCGGTCCAGGCGGACGCGGCCTGTCTCGTGGTCAACTTCGTACTTGACGCGGGATCCCTTGGGGATCTCGATGGTGACGTCATGCTTCATGGAAATGCTCCTCGGCAATGGCAGGGGGTGCGCGGCACAGGGGAGACCGCCGCCAAAAATGGGGTGTCCGTGCCGCCGACTATTATTGAGGATATAGCGAGCGGCCCTGGAATCAGGAACTTGTGGGGATATTTCAGGACGTGAGGACCGGCACTGGCATGACCAAAACAGCAGGCGCGGAACCCCGGCGGCACCGTGCCCGGAGGGCTGCCGCCGCGGTGGTGGCGCGCGTCCGGAAGTCCTGGCCGGCGGCGCTCCTGGTCGCGGTCCTGTTGGCAGTGGCCATCCCCTCGGCGCTGCTGGTGGTGCCGGGCTTCCTTGCCCCGGACCAGCCCGCCCCGGCGCCGGCGGCACCCGCCTGGCAGCAGGTCCCGGCCACGTTGTCCGCCGTGCCGGCGTTGGCGCCGCTGTCGGCTGCCGCAGCCATCCCGCGGCCCGCAGCCGTCGCGGCGCAGCTGGATCCGCTCCTGGCGGCCGACGGCGGCGGAAACTTTACGGGGCAGGTCCAGGATGCGCTCACCGGCGAAGTCCTGTTCGACAGGGGCGGCGCGGACGCCAGGGTGCCGGCCTCCAACCTGAAACTTCTGACCGCCGTCGCTGCCCTTCGCACCCTTGGCCCCGATCACCGGTTCAGCACCAAGGTCCTTTCCGGTCCGGACAACCGCCAGGTGGTCCTGACCGGCGGGGGAGACGTGCTGCTGGGGGCCGGCGCCTCGGACCCCGACGGGGTGCGCGGCCATGCCGGCCTGGCGACGCTGGCCGCGCGGACGGCGGATTCCCTGCGCAGTGCCGGGGTGACGGGCGAAATCACGGTGCGCTTTGATGATTCGCTGTTCAGCGGGCCGGCCTTGAATCCGGCCTGGGGCCTGGGGGACGTGGCCGCCGGCGAAGTGGCTCCGCTGGCTCCGCTGGCGCTGAACGCGGCCCGCTACGATCCCGCCGTGACCACCGGGCCGCGGCCCCAGGACCCGGCGGCGGCCGCGGCGGCCGAGTTTGCCGGCCAACTGCGGGCGGCAGTCGAACCGGCGGGATTGACGGTGGCGGCCGCCGTCGAACGCGCGCCTGCTCCGGCCGGAACCGGAACCGGAACCGGGGGCGAGGCAGGGCAGGAAGTCCTGGCCGCGGCGGACTCGGCCACCGTGGCGGAGCAGGTAGGGGCCATGCTGCAGGATTCCGACAACTACCTGGCCGAGGCACTGGGCCGGTTGGCGGCACTTGCGTCGGGGCGGCCCGGCAGCAATGACGGGGCCACCGCCGTGGTCGGGGCGGAGGCCGTGGCGGCGGGCATCGCCCCGGGGCCACTGCAGCTGGCGGACGTGTCCGGGCTGGCCATGGGAAACCAGGTCCCGGCAGGCACGTTTGTCCGGGCGGTCACTGCCATCACCTCCGGCCTGGATGACCGGCTCCGGGCTGCCCTGGCCGGGTTCCCGGTGGCCGGCGTCTCCGGCACCCTCGACTCACGGTACGGCGACGACGCCACAGTCCGCGGTGCCGGGCTGGTCCGGGCCAAGACAGGGACGCTGAACACTGTGATCGCGCTCAGCGGATATGTGGTGGACGCCGACGGCCGGTTGCTGGTGTTCTCCTTCATCGGCAACGGACTGACCCCCGGCGCGGCAGGGAACCGGGCAGCGCTGGACCGGGCCGCGACGGCCCTCGCGGCCTGCGGCTGCCGGTAGGCGGCAACAGGGTCGGGTCAGGACTCCCGGCGGACGGGTTCCGTGGCCACCAGCGGGGCGGCGGCTGCGGCCGCCACGGAAGACGCCGTGCCGGTGTCGGCAGCCAGGGCCGCCGGAGCCGTGGTGCCCAGCAGGGCTGCGAGGACAACGGCGGCCAGCACGGACGTCCAGCCCTTCCGCGGGCCTGCGGTCAGGGGAGCGATGGGACGGTACGGGATCATGGGGTCCTCCTGGCGAGTGTGTGGGGTCCGTGCGGGGGAGCCGCCGGTGTGCTTGATGGGTCCAACATTGCCCGGCGTGCATAGGCCGGGGCTTTCGCCGGCCTATGCGCCCGCTGTGAGCCGCGGGCTGTTCGCCGGTCAGCGAACTTAAGGCCGATCAGCAGCATGCTGTGTTCTGATGGGACTTATGGAGACCACCGCGCGCGAGTCGGCACAACCGTTGTCCGCATCTGCCCAGTCCCTCATCAACTGGGACCTGGCCGCGTCCACCGCGGCCCGGCTCACCCCCGCCGGGCCAACACTGTCCCCGGCGGACATCGGCAAGGCCGTGGACAGCCTGCGGGAACTGGCTGATAAGTCCGTTCCGCACGTCCACGAGATCACCGGGCTGGAGGCAGCGCGGGACCTCCGGGACTCCTCCGTGCTGGTGGTGGACAGGGCTTCCTGGGCCAAGGCCAACACCCAAAGCTTTGCCGTGATGCTCCGGCCGGCCATGGAAAAGATGGTCGAGAGCCGGCGGGGCACCATCAGCCCGGCCGCCGCCGGGGTCAGCGGCGCCATCACCGGCAGCCAGTTGGGCGCCGTGCTGGCGTTCCTTTCCAGCAAGGTCCTGGGCCAGTACGATCCCTTTGCCGCGCTCGCCGAAGGTTCCAAGGCGCCCGCCGGCGGCAGGCTGCTGCTGGTGGCCCCCAACATCGTCTCCGTGGAGCGCGAACTCAACGTCACGCCGGAGGACTTCCGGCTGTGGGTGTGCCTGCATGAGCAGACCCACCGGGTGCAGTTCGCCGCCGCCCCCTGGCTGCGCCACCACATGCTGGCGCAGATCGATGACCTCAGCGGGCACCTGCTGGGCAACGTCGATTCCCTGATGGACCGGGCAGGGGCAGCAGCCCGCTCGCTCAAGGACCGCTCAGCCACCGGCGACACCCCGGGCCGCGGCGCCATCCTGGACCTGCTGCAGGACCCGGAGGAGAAGGCGGCCATCTCGCACCTGACCGCCGTGATGAGCCTGCTCGAGGGGCACGCCAACGTGGTTATGGACGCCGTGGACGCCAGCATCGTGCCGTCCGTGAAGACCATCAGGCAGCGGTTCAACGCCCGCGGCAAGGACCGCGGTGTGCTGGAGAAGTTCCTTCGCAACCTCCTGGGCCTGGACGCGAAGATGCGCCAGTACTCGGACGGTGCCCGTTTTGTCCGTGCCGTGGTGGCCGCCGCCGGCATGGAAGGCTTCAACCGGGTCTGGGAATCGGCGGACCACCTGCCCACCGAACCCGAGATCCACGACGCCAAGCTGTGGCTTGAGCGGATGGGCCTCTAATTGCCTGACGTTCCCGCCGGCAACGCCGGTGTCCCGGCCGGCAAGGCCGCTGTCCCCGGCGTCCCCGGCGTCCAGGGCGGACGACGGCGGCCCGGCAGGTTGGCGCCGGTTGTGGGCACTGCGCGGAAACGGTTGCAGGAATCCCTGGCCGGGGCCGGCTACCCTTCGCACGTGGTGGTGGCCTGCAGCGGCGGGCCCGATTCCCTGGCGCTGGCCGCCGTGGCCGGGTACTTCGCCCGGCGCGGCCACGTGGACGGCCACCCGGTCACCGTGGGCGCCGTGGTGGTGGACCACCAGTTGCAGGAAGGGTCCGCCGGGGTGGCCGCCCGGACGGCAGCAGCGCTCCGGGACCTGGGCCTGGAACCGGTGCAGGTCCGCACCGTCACGGTGGACCGCACCGGGATGGGCCCCGAAGCCGCAGCCCGGGACGCCCGGCACGCCGCGCTGGACGCCGCAGCCAGGGACCAGGGCGCCGGCGCTGTCCTGCTGGGCCACACCCTGGATGACCAGGCCGAACAGGTGCTGCTGGGCCTGGCCCGCGGGTCCGGCACCCGGTCGCTGGCAGGCATGCGGCCCGCCCGGGGCCTGCTGCTCCGGCCGTTCCTGACCCTGCGCCGCGCGGACACCGAGGAGATCTGCGACGTGGAGGAGCTCCAGCCGTGGCACGATCCCACCAACTCCGATCCCGCCTTTGCCCGGTCCCGTACCCGCGTTGATGTCTTGCCGCACCTCGAAGCCAACCTGGGCCCGGGGGTGGCCGAATCCCTGGCCCGCACCGCAGCAATCCTGCAACTGGACGCTGACTACCTCGAAGATGTGGCAAAAACCACCTTCGAGTCCCTGGTGGAGCGGGACGGAACGGACGTGGCCCTGCCGGAGGAGCCGCTGCGCGCCCTGGCCCCGGCCATCCGGTTCCGGGTGATCGCCCGGGCGGCGGCCGACGTCGGCGGCCAGCAACCCAGCTACCAGCGGCTTTTGGCGGCGGAAACGCTGCTGCGCCGGAAGGGATCCGCCGGCCCCGTGGAACTGCCCGGCGCGGTGTCCGTGTACCGGCTGTCGCTGGCACAGCTGCAGGACGCCACCGGAGCAGGCGGCCCCGCAGGGCAGGCGCCGCAGGCCACCGGTCCCCGCGAACCCGCGCGCTGTGGGAAGCTAGTATTCCGGTCCAAAAAACCGCCCAAGAATTAGTCGCACCCCCGCATCTACACAGGAGCCATTGGTGGATTCAAACGACGTCCATGCAGATCTCAAGCACGTTCTCTACACCAAGGAGCAGATCCAGCAACGGATCACCGAGCTCGCTGCCCAGATCGACAAGGACTACGAGGGCCGCGAACTGCTCATTGTGGGGGTGCTGAAGGGTGCCGTTATGGTCATGGCAGACCTGGCCCGGGCCCTCCACAGCCACGTGTCCATGGACTGGATGGCTGTGTCCTCCTACGGCTCCGGCACCCAGTCCTCCGGCGTGGTCCGGATCCTCAAGGACCTGGACACGGACCTGATGGGCAAGGACGTGCTGATCGTTGAGGACATCATCGACTCCGGCCTCACCCTGTCCTGGCTCAAGACCAACCTGGAATCGCGCGGCACCGCCTCGGTGGAGATCTGCACCGCCTTCCGCAAGCCCACCGCCGCCAAGGTGGAAATCGACGTCAAGTACGTGGGCTACGACATTCCCAACGAGTTTGTGGTGGGCTACGGCCTGGACTACGCCGAGAAGTACCGCAACCTGGACTTCGTGGGCACCCTCGCCCCGCACGTTTACGAGTAAGGCGCAGGGGACTTAAAGCGCGCTGACGACGGCGGCCTCCGGGCCGCCGTCGTGCGTTAAGCCGCTACGCCCACAGGGAACTTTTGGTTTCCACCGAGCGTGATTTACTCCGGACGGTGTATAGCTAGAAGCTGACGCAGCACCATCACGCGCGAAACACACGCCGTGCAGCACTACCGGAAGGGACGGGGCCAGCCCCCGAACAGATGAAAGCTAAGAACTTCTTCAAGGGCCCGGGCATCTGGATCATCGTTGTGGTCGGCCTGCTCCTTGTGGCTTTTGCAACGCTTGCTCCCGGCGGTGCGGCACGGATCGACACGGACAAGGGCCTGGAACTGCTCACCGGCGACAAGGTGGAGCAGGCAAAGATCTTCGACGGTGAAAACCGGGTGGACCTGACCCTGAAGGACAACTACCAGGTGGACGGGCAGGACAAGGGCAAGAGCGTCCAGTTCTTCTTTGTGGATGCCCGCGCCGCGGACGTGGTCAAGGCCGTCACCGACGCCAAGCCCGCCCAGGGCTACACGGACCAGCCGGTGGAAAGCAACTGGTTCTCCGGCCTGCTGTCGCTGCTGATCCCGGTGATCCTGCTGGGTGCGCTGTTCTGGTTCCTGATGACCCGGATGCAGGGTGGCGGCTCCAAGATCATGCAGTTCGGCAAGTCCAAGGCCAAAATGGTCAGCAAGGACATGCCGCAGGTGACCTTCGCCGATGTTGCCGGCGCCGATGAAGCCGTGGAGGAACTGCAGGAGATCAAGGAGTTCCTCCAGGAACCCGCCAAGTTCCAGGCCGTGGGCGCCAAGATCCCCAAGGGTGTGCTGCTGTACGGCCCTCCCGGTACCGGTAAAACGCTCCTGGCCCGCGCCGTGGCCGGCGAGGCCGGCGTCCCGTTCTTCTCCATCTCCGGCTCCGACTTTGTGGAAATGTTTGTGGGTGTGGGTGCTTCCCGTGTCCGCGACCTCTTCGAACAGGCCAAGGCCAATTCGCCGGCCATCATCTTTGTTGACGAAATCGACGCTGTGGGCCGGCACCGCGGCGCCGGCATCGGCGGCGGCAACGACGAACGCGAGCAGACCCTCAACCAGCTCCTGGTTGAAATGGACGGGTTCGACGTCAAGACCAACGTGATCCTCATCGCCGCCACCAACCGGCCGGACGTGCTGGACCCCGCGCTGCTGCGCCCGGGCCGCTTTGACCGGCAGATCTCGGTGGAAGCGCCGGACCTGATCGGCCGCGACCAGATCCTCCAGGTCCACGCCAAGGGCAAGCCCATGGCGCCGGGCGTTGACCTCAAGGGTGTTGCCAAGAAGACGCCCGGCTACACCGGTGCGGACTTGGCCAACGTCCTGAACGAAGCCGCGCTGCTGACCGCCCGCTCCAACGCGAACCTCATCGATGACCGCGCCCTGGACGAGGCAATCGACCGCGTGATGGCCGGCCCGCAGAAGCGCAGCCGCGTCATGAAGGAACACGAGCGCAAAATCACCGCGTACCACGAAGGCGGCCACGCCCTGGTGGCGGGTGCCCTCCGCAACTCCGCGCCGGTCACCAAGATCACCATCCTGCCCCGCGGCCGCGCCCTCGGCTACACCATGGTGGTCCCGGACAACGACAAATACTCCGTAACCCGCAACGAACTCCTGGACCAGATGGCCTACGCCATGGGCGGCCGCGTCGCCGAGGAAATCGTCTTCCACGACCCCTCCACGGGTGCGTCCAACGACATCGAGAAGGCCACCTCCACGGCCCGCAAGATGGTCACCGAATACGGCATGAGCGAGCGGATCGGCGCCGTCAAGCTGGGCCAGGGTGCCGGCGAACCGTTTATGGGCCGCGACAGCGGCAGTGACCGCGGCTACTCCGACCAGGTTGCGTTTGTGGTGGATGAGGAAGTGCGCCGGTTGATCGACCAGGCCCACGACGAGGCCTACGCCATCCTGATCGAGAACCGCGATGTCCTGGACCGGCTCGCCGTGGAACTGCTGGAACGCGAAACCCTGAACCAGGCGGAAGTGGCGGAGATCTTCACCGATGTCCGCAAGAGCGATTTCCGCCAGGTCTGGTTGTCCAAGGACACCCGCCCCGTGCAGGCGGCGGGTCCCGTGGAAAGCCGCCGCGAAAAGGCTGAGCGCGAAGCCCAGGAGGAAGCCACCCAGGCCCGCCTGGATGAACCGCTGGACGCCCAGCCCCCGCACCCGCAGGGCGTCAGCAACGACGCACCGTTCCAGGGCGGCGTCACCGGCTCGGGGCCGGACACCCTTCGCGGCTAAGCTTTCCCTGTGACTTTCTTCGACGACGACGACGTGCCCCCCTCCGCCGGATACCAGGCGGAGGGCGGGTCCCACCCTGCGGTTGACCGCCCCAGGATCGAAGCGGCCGTCCGCGAAATCCTGCTGGCCATCGGCGAGGATCCGGGCCGCGGCGGCCTCCTGGACACCCCCAAGCGGGTGGCCAAGGCCTACGCGGAGATGTTCGCGGGCCTGCACCACGACCCCGCCGACGTCCTGTCCACCACTTTCGACCTGGACCACGAGGAACTCGTCCTCGTCAAGGATATCCCCTTCTACTCCACCTGCGAGCACCACCTTGTGCCGTTCCACGGCGTTGCCCACGTGGGCTACATCCCGTCGCACGAAGGAAAAGTGACGGGGCTCAGCAAGCTGGCCCGGCTGGTGGACATCTACGCCCGCCGCCCCCAGGTCCAGGAGCGGCTCACCACCCAGATCGTCGAAGCGCTGGTCAGCCACCTCAAACCCCGTGGCGCGATCGTCGTTATTGAATGCGAACACATGTGCATGTCGATGCGCGGTATCCGCAAGCCCGGAGCGAAGACCGTCACCAGTGCGGTCCGCGGGCAGCTTCATGACCCGGCTACCCGTGCCGAAGCCATGAGCCTCATCCTCGGAAGGTAACCAACAGACCATGGATTCACTCGCCGCAAACCCGGGCACCGGGCCCGCGACCTCCCCGCTGCCCGTCCTGCGCAAACCGCGCCCGGCAGCCCGCTTCGATGACCTGCCAACCGGCCGCACCCTGGTCATGGGGATCCTCAACGTCACCCCGGACTCCTTCAGCGACGGCGGCAAGCACCCTACGGCGGACACTGCCATCGCCGCCGGGCTGCGGATGTTCTACGCGGGAGCGGACATCATCGACGTGGGCGGCGAATCCACCCGGCCCGGCGCCGAGGAAGTCAGCCCCGACGAGGAACAGCGCCGTGTGCTTCCCGTTATCGAAGCGCTGGTGAAGGCCGGCGCGCTGGTCAGCATCGACACTGTGCGCACTGCCACCGCCGCGGCTGCGGTCAAGGCCGGCGCGGCCATCATCAACGACGTTTCCGGCTTGACCATGGAACCGGAGATGGCCGAGCTGGTAGCGGCCACCAAGGTGCCCTACATCCTCACGCACCGCCGCGGCGATGCCCGCACCATGGATTCGCTGGCCGAATACACCGACGTCGCCGGGGAAGTGGCCGCGGAACTGGCCGGCGTCCGGGACAAGCTCCTGGCCGCGGGCGTGGCAGCGGACCAGATCATCGTGGACCCGGGATTGGGCTTCGCCAAAAACGATGCGCAGAACTGGGAGCTGCTCCAGCAGCTGGACCGCCTGGACGGCCTGGGCCACCGGGTCCTGGTGGGCGCCTCCCGCAAACGGTTCCTCGGCACCCTCCTTACCGTGGCCGGCAAGGCTGCCGCGCCGGAGGAACGCGACGCCGCCACCGCCGCCATCACCGCCGTCAGCGCTTTCCGCGGCGCCTGGGCGGTCCGCGTGCACAACGTCGGTCCCAGCCTTGACGCCGTCAAGGCCGCTGCACGCATGGCCCCGCCACGACCCTCCCGGTAGGCGCGCCATGGACAGGATTACGCTGACCGGAGTGACCGCCGTCGGCCATCACGGCGTCTTCGACTTCGAACGCCGCGACGGCCAGCCCTTTGTGGTGGATGCCGTGCTGTACCTGGACTTCGGTCCCGCCGCCGCGTCCGACGACGTCAGCGACACCGCGCATTACGGGGAGGTGGCGCAGCGGATCACCGACCACATCACCGGCGAGCCGCTGAACCTCATCGAAGCCCTGGCCGTGCGCATCGCGGATAGCCTGCTGGCGGAATTCCCGCTGCAGGCGGTGGACATCACCGTCCACAAACCCCAGGCGCCCATCGAGGTGCCGTTCGGCGATGTCACGGTCGCCGTCCACCGCGAACGGCCCGCCGCAGGGGTTCCGGCATGACCGCCGGCTACGCCAAGGCAGTGCTTGCCCTGGGCAGCAACCTGGGCGAACGCAACGACACCCTTTCCGGCGCGGTGGCAGACCTGGTGGACCCGCCTGAGGTCCGGCTCCTGGCGGTCTCCTCCGCGGTCCAGACCAAAGCCGTGGGCGGACCCGCGAACCAGCCCGATTTCCTGAACATGGTCATCACCGTCGAAACCAGCCTGAGCCCCCTGGAACTGCTGGCCCACTGCCAGGCGGTGGAGAACAAGCACCACCGCGTCCGTGAGGTCCGGTGGGGGCCGCGCACCCTCGACGTGGACATCATTACCTACGGCGAGCTCGCCAGCGATGACCCGGTCCTGACCCTGCCGCATCCGCGGGCGGCGCTGCGCGCCTTTGTGCTCTACCCCTGGTCCACCATTGAACCCGCCGCCATGCTGAACGGTGAGCGCGTCAGCACCCTGGCCGCCCGGGCCGCCGACTTCGGCGACCTGGTCCCGTTCGACGGGTTCGGCGATTTCGACGGCCTGCCCACGGCTGGTGCGGTGGAGGAACGATGAAACCCCTGAGCCCCGTCCGCCTGCTGCTCATTGTGGTGATCCTGGCGGTGGCCGGCTGGTCCGCCACGGTGGTGACCGGCCGCTACAGCATGGCCACCCCCGTCCTTCCCGCCACGGCGCTGGCCACCATGGGCGTCATTGTGGTGATCACCCTGGTCCTGGGCATCCGGGTGCTCCGCTGGCGCAACAGCACCACCAAAAAGACTGTGCTGGACCCGCTCCTGGCCGCCAGGACCCTGGTCCTTGCCCAGGCCTGCGCCTACGCCGGCACCGTGCTGCTGGGCTGGCACGTTGGCATTTTCCTGGACCAGTTGCGGATCTGGACGCTGCGGAGCAACCAGGGCATCACCTGGCTGGCCCTGGCCATGGCCGGCGGCGGCCTGGTGATGATCGTTGTGGGCCTGCTCGTGGAGCGGTTCTGCAGGATCCCGCCCGAAGACACCGACACCAAGAACATTGACGGAAAGCCCGGCCGGGCAGTCCGCGGAGAAGCCACGGGGGAAGGCGAATATGCGTACAGAGGCGATTGATCCACCAGGGATAACCTGGGTCCGTGTGTCACCGAAGTACGTCACCGTCAGGCTGGTGCAGTGGGCGCTGGCCAACCTGCTGAGCATCCTCGTCTTCTGCCTGCCCCTGGTCTTTGTCCTCCTGGGCTGGTGGCGGTGGCCGCCGCTGTGGCTGGCCATCACTGTTCCGGCGGTGCTCCTGGCGGCCGCCCTGTGGCGGCTGGTCCTCATTCCGCGGCAGGTCCGCGCCATCGGCTACGCCGAACGGGACGATGACCTCCTGGTCCGGACCGGCATCTTTTTCCAGCGGACCATGGCCGTGCCGTATGGCCGTATGCAATACGTCGACATCGGCGTGGGGCCGGTGGAGCGCGGGCTTGGCCTGTGCACCCTGAAGCTGCACACCGCATCGCCCGGCACCAACGCCCACATCCCGGGCCTTCCTGCAGCGGAGGGGGCACGGCTCCGTGAGCAGTTGACGGCGCGCGGCGAAGCAAGGCTGGCCGGGCTGTGACGGAGCGTCCTTCAGCCCTTGACGGGGCGGCTCCCGTGGACGGGCCGGCGCCGCTGGACGGGCCCGCCGTTGAAGCGGCCGACGGCGCGTGGCTGCGCGTGCATCCGGCGTCGCCTTTTGTGCGCGGCTGGGTGGCCCTGGCCGCCATCGCATTTTTCTTCGGCAGGGACATTTTTGAACGAACCCTGCAGGGCCGGCCGATGTTCGAGGGCAACTTCGCCGCCCGCGCGCCGTGGCTGATCGCCGGCGGCGGGATTGTGCTGGTCATCGCCGTTCTCGGTTTTGTCCTTACCTGGTACTTCACCAAGTACCAGGTGTCCGGCGGGTATGTCCGGGTCAACTCCGGGTTTGTGTTCCGTCAGCAGCGGCAGGCCCGGCTGGACCGGGTGCAGGCCATCGACATCGTCCAGCCCCTGCTGGCACGCATCTTCGGGCTCGCCGAGCTTAAGTTCGAAGTGGCCGACGCCGGCGAGTCCGCCGTCCGCCTGGCATACCTCAAGGTGGACCAGGCCCGCCAGCTGCGGGCCACCATCCTGGCGCGCGCCGCAGGCGTCACCGTCGGGCCGGACACCCCGGACGCTGAGGCGCCCGAGGCGCCGGAACACCAGGTCCTGTCCGTTGCGCCGCCGCGCCTGATCGGGTCGCTGTTGCTCAGCGAGCAGAGTTTCTTTGTGCTCCTGGGCGGCGTGGGAGCGGTGGTCCTCTCCGCGGTAACCGACAACCGCGGCTTCTACTTCTACCTGATTCCCGCGGCACTGGGCCTGGCCGCCAGTTACTGGAGCCTGTTCAACAAGGGCTACAACTTCACCGCGGCCATCTCCCCGGACGGGATCAGGCTTCGCTACGGGCTGCTGGACACCCAGGCGCAGACCCTCCCGCCCGGCCGTATCCAGGCCCTCAAAATCAGCCAGCCGCCCTTGTGGCGGATCTTCGGCTGGTACCGGATCCAGGTCAACGTGGCCGGCTACGGGGCAGTGGAAGGCGCCGGCGGCAATTCCGCACGGACCACGCTGCTGCCTGTCGGCAAGCAGGCAGATGCCATGGCCATGCTGGCCCTGGTGCTTCCCGACCCGGGCACCAGCGAGCCGGACGTGGTTTTCGGCGCCGGGCTGGCGGGGCTGGATTCCGATGGTGGCTTTGTCACCACGCCCCGTGGGGCCCGGCTGCTGGCTCCTCTGGGCTGGCGGCGGAACGCGTATGCGGCCACGGACACGGCGCTGCTGATCCGCTCCGGCCGCTGGTGGCGGGCCCTTGTTGTGGTCCCGCATCAGCGCACCCAGTCCATGGCGCTGCACCAGGGGCCGCTGGCCCGCCGGTTCGGCGTGGCCGACCTGGTCCTCCACACCACGGCAGGGCCAGTGGCGCCGCGCCTCTACCAAGCCGGACTGGAGCAGGCCCGGACCCTGTTCAACGATCAATCCGCACGTGCCCGGCTCGCCCGGAAACGGCAAACCACCGAGCAATGGCTGCGGGAGGTGGCGCCGCCGGGCAGCAGTGTTGCGGCGGCCGCCCACAGCGGCCCGGAACACCCATCCCTCCCGCCACAGGAAGGCCACCCCCATGGCTAAGCCCGGACGCCTGGGCGTCGGAATCATCGGCGCAGGCAAAGTCGGCGCGGTCCTCGGCGCTGCCCTGCGCGGCGCCGAACACGCCGTCATCGGCGTTTCGGCCGTCTCCGAGGCGAGCCGGGACCGGGCCGAGGCCCTGCTGCCCGGCGTGCCCGTCCTTGAGGTCCAGGACATCGTGGAGCGCGCGGAACTGGTGCTGCTCGCGGTGCCCGACGACGCCCTGCCGGACCTGGTGGACGGCCTGGCCAAGCTGGGCGCGTGGCAGCCGGGGCAACTTGTGGCGCACACTTCCGGGAGGTTCGGCGTGGGCGTGCTGCGTCCGGTGCGGGCCGCCGGCGCCATCCCGCTGGCCCTGCATCCGGCCATGACGTTCACGGGAATGAGCCTGGACCTGACCCGGCTGCTGGACTGCACCTTCGGGGTGACCGCGGACGCGGCCATGCTTCCTATCGCGCAGGCACTGGTGGTGGAGATGGGCGCCGAGCCGGTGGCCATCGCCGAGGCGGACAGGGCGCTGTACCACGCTGCCCTGGCACACGGGTCCAACCACCTGGTCACCCTGGTGGCGCAGGCCTCCGAGCTGCTCCGCGAAGTGGCCGTCGAATTCCCCGAACGCATGCTGGGCCCCTTGCTGCGCGCCACGCTGGAAAACGCGCTCGCCTCCGGTGAATCAGCCCTTACCGGCCCGGTGGCGCGCGGGGACCTGGGAACAGTCAGCGCACACGCGGAGGCGCTGCGGGAGTTCGACGCCGGGGCACACGGCGACGTGCTGGCCGCCTACACGGCCATGGCCGGCGCCACCGCCCAGCGCGCCGAACGGCGGGGACTGCTGACACCGGACCAGGCTGCCGGCCTCCGCCAGGCCCTCGACACCACGGAAGACTGAGCATGGCCATCGAACTCGTCACAACGGTCACCGGCCTGCAGGCCGCAAGCGCCCGCCTCCTGGCCGCCCGGAGCGGGGCTTCGCAGGCCCTGGTGCCCACCATGGGCGCCCTTCACGAAGGACACGCGGCCCTGGCCCGGGCCGCCGTCGAAAACAACGACGTGGTGGTGGCGTCCATCTTCGTGAATCCGCTGCAGTTCGGGGACGCCACGGACCTGGACCGTTATCCCCGCACCCTGGAAGCGGACCTGGCCCTCCTTGAAACGGAAGGTGTGGACCTCGTGTTCGCCCCCTCCGCGGACGAGGTCTACCCGGGCGGCGAACCGCTGGTCCGGCTGACCTCAGGCCGGCTTGGCGACAAATGGGAGGGCGCGTCCCGTCCCGGCCACTTCGACGGCGCCCTCACCGTGGTGGCCAAACTGCTGCACTACGGCACCCCCGCGGCAGGGCTGGCCGCAGGCGCCCCCACACCCTCAGCTGGAGCCGCGCTGCCCGCCTACCGCGCGTACTTCGGGCAGAAGGATGCCCAGCAGCTGGCCCTGGTCCGGCGTATGGTGGCTGACCTGAACTTCCCCGTGGAAATCGTCGGTGTGCCCACCGTCAGGTCTGCGGAGGGGCTGGCACTCTCCAGCCGCAACCGGTTCCTCTCCCCGGCGGAACGGGACGCTGCCCTGGTCCTGTCCCGGGCCCTGCGCCTGCTCCAGGAACGCGCCAACGCCCGCGAACCGCTGGACCTCGGCTCGGCGCAGGCGCTGGTCGCGTCGCAGCCGCTTGTGGAACTTGATTACTTCGACGTGGTGGACCCGCGCACCCTCGAACCGTTGGCCGAGAACTGCCGCGAAACCCCCTTCAGCGGCGAGGCGCTGGCCCTGATCGCCGCCAAAGTAGGCCCCGTGCGGCTGATCGACAACCTCCCGCTCAGCTCCTGACCCGGACGGGCAGGCATCAGGCATACTGATCTGATGCAGGCGACAACGGTGTTGGTCGAAGGCGAAAGTGACCGGCTGGCGGTCGAGGCGCTGGCCCTGGGTCTTGGCCACAACCTGGCAGCGGAACAGGTCGCGGTGGTTCCCATGGGCGGTGCCACCAGTATCGGCAGGTACCTCCGCCGCTTCGGCCCCGGCGGCGCCGGCCACCGGCTGCTGGGCCTGTGCGATGCAGCCGAGTCCACGTTCATTGCCCGCGCGCTCGGCAGGGCAGGCCTGGGGCCGGGCACCCTGGCGTCGCTGGGCTTCCAAATCTGCAGCTCCGATCTGGAAGACGAGCTCATCCGCTGCCTGGGCGTGGAGTGTGTGCTCGGCATCATCGAGGCCCAGGGCGAACTGCCGTCCTTCCGGCTCCTGCAACGCCAGCCTTCCCTCCGGGACCGGACCGAAACGGCGCAGCTGCACCGTTTCTTCGGCGGCCGCAGCGGCAACAAGATCAGGTACGCGCCGCTGCTGGTCCGCGCCCTGCCGGCCGGGCACGCGCCGGAGCCGCTGGCCCGCCTCGTGGCCTGCTTCCCGGCGGCAGCGGCGACAGCAGCCAGCACCCCGCACTCGGGACCCAGATAGTCAGCTTGCTTATCACTTTGATTGTTCCTAGGCTGGAAACCGTCAGGCAAGCAACTCTTGGAGCGGCCTTTGCCGCGCCCTTCCGGGCGCGGTCCGGTCCCGCTCCGCACCGAGGAGGACCAATGTCAGAACACAGCATCAGCGGTAAAAAGGTAGCGTTCCTGCTCACGGACGGCGTGGAGCAGGTCGAGCTGACCAGCCCCTGGCAGGCCGTCAGGGATGCCGGCGGCGAACCCACCCTGGTGGCACCCGCCAGCGGCCGGCTGCAGGGCTATAACGGTACGGACAAGGGCGACACCTTTGAAGTGGACCTCACCGTGGCCGAAGCCAACGCCGGCGACTACGACGCGCTGGTCCTTCCCGGCGGCGTGGTGAACGCCGACCACCTCCGCGTGGACCAGGACGCACAGCGCTTCGCCCGGAACTTCTTCGAACAGCACAAGCCGGTGGCCTCGATCTGCCACGCCCCATGGTTGTTGATCGAGGCAGGCGTGCTCAACGGACGGAACGTGACCTCGTACCACACGCTCCGGACCGACCTGGTCAACGCCGGCGCCAACTGGACGGACGAGGAAGTGGTGGTGGACCAGGGCCTGGTCACCAGCCGGAACCCGGACGACCTGCCGGCCTTCAACGCCAAACTGGTGGAGGAGATCGCCGAAGGGCAGCACGCAGGCCAGACCGCCTGATCTCCGGGCCCAGGCCCCCAGTGTTCCCTCAGGGTTAAGGAAAATATTCCGTGCGGAGGAATTAGTCCGGCCGCTAGAATGTTTGCATCTGCAGCGGCGATTCCCGCGCACCCACTTCTTCTTACTCCCTGAGGGGACACCCATGTCTACCGAAGTATCGCCCAACACCAGTGGACAGCCAGCTCCGGCCGCGGCAACCACCCCTGCCGCGCCGGAGAAGATGTCCCGGGAGTCCGTGACGGTCATCGCCACGCTCCTGGTGGCCACCTTCGTGGTGATCCTCAACGAAACCATCATGAACGTGGCGCTGCAGCGCCTGATGGTGGATCTCCAGGTGGATGCCCCCACCGTCCAGTGGCTCTCCACCGGCTTTATGCTCACCATGGCGATTGTCATCCCCACCACGGGCTTCATCCTGCAGAGCCTTTCCACCCGGGCCGTGTTTATGCTGGCCATGGGACTCTTTTCCGTAGGCACCGCGCTGGCCGCAGTGGCCCCGGGCTTCGAAATCCTCCTGCTGGCCCGCATCATCCAGGCCGGCGGCACCGCCATCATGCTGCCGCTGCTGATGACCACCATCCTTACGCTGGTTCCCATGTCGCGCCGCGGCGCCGTGATGGGCAACGTCAGCATCGCCATCTCCGTGGCGCCGGCCATGGGCCCCACCGTCTCGGGCCTGATCCTTGAGCACTTCACCTGGCGGTTCATGTTTGTGTTTGTCCTGCCCGTGGCCCTCGTGGCGCTGGCCATCGGCGCAAAGTACCTCACCAACATCGGTGAAGCCGAAAAGACCAAGCTGGACATCGTCTCAGTACTGCTCACCGTTCCCGCCTTCGGCGGCCTGGTCTATGGCCTGAGCCAGATCGGCGGCGGCCATGGCGGCGACGCCGGGCCCGCCACCACGGCGATCGCGGCCCTGGTCATCGGCGTCGCGAGCCTGGCCGTTTTTGTGCTCCGCCAGGTCCGGCTGCAGAAGTCCGCGGCGCCCGTGCTCGACCTGCGCGCGTTCAAGCTGCGGATGTTCACCGTCTCCGTCCTGCTGATGGTTGTGGCCATGATGGCGCTGTTCGGCGGCGTGATCCTGCTGCCGCTGTACCTGCAGGAAGTCCGGGGCCTCGGTTCACTGGAGACCGGCCTGGCGCTGCTCCCCGGTGGCCTGGCCATGGGCCTGCTTGGCCCCGTGGTGGGCCGGCTGTTCGACCGGATCGGGCCGCTGCCCCTCACCGTCACCGGCTCCGTCATGATGGTCCTGACCCTGTGGCAGTTCTCCATGCTCGACGCCGGCACGCCCGTCTGGTGGATCATCACCCTGCACGTGGGACTCAGCCTGGGCCTGGCCCTGCTGTTCACGCCGGCCTTCACCACCGGCCTGAACCCGCTGCCGCCCCACCTGTACTCACACGGCTCAGCGATCATGAGCACCACGCAGCAGGTGGCCGGCGCCGCCGGCACGGCGCTGCTGGTGTCCATCTTCTCCGTGGTGTCAGCGACGTCCGGGCTGGTTGCCGGAATGAGTGCCGCCTTTATGACGGCGACGGTGATTGCCCTGGCTGCCGTTGTCCTGTCCGCCATGATGCGCAAGACGGACGCTGCGGGCGCGGCCGGCGGTCACGGCACCCACTGACCCCCCACCCCAACTAGCTCGCAGTTGTTGTCGTTTAGACCCGTCAAAACGACAACAACTGCGAGCTAGTTGGGATGCTCAGGGAGGTTGGTGAGCCGGGGCGCAGGAACCGTCAGCCTGCGAAGAAGTCGCTCAGCTCCTGGATCAGCCGGTCCGGGGCCTTGATCACACCGTCGTGCCCCATGCCGGGCAGGATGGTGTAGCTGGAGCCGGAGAGCACGTCGTGGATCTGGCCGCAGGCCACGCCGAAGTAAGCGGGGCTCTTCTCGCCCACCACGATCAGGGTTTCCAGCGGCAGTTCAAGGAACGGCTCGGCGGGCATGTCCGCGGCGATGATGGCCTTGATTTCGCGGACGCCCGTCCGCATCATGTCCCGCTGCTGCCGGCCCTCGCTGGTGCCGGCGGTCAGCTTGTTGGCGAGCGTCAGCATGGACAGCGGCATCCGGGACGAGAAGCTGCTGCCGCCTGACTCCAGGCCGCGCTTCATTACGGCCAGGGCGCGGTCGTCGTCGCCCGCAGCGGCGGCGCGTTCGTATTCGGCGGTCCAATCGGCGGTGACGCTGTGGTTCACGGACACCGCGGGGTCGTACACGGCGAGCCGCTCCACGGGCAGGGTCCGCGCCGCGTGCAGCGCCACGGCGCCGCCGAAGCTGTGCCCGAACACGTCAGTGCTGGACGTGTGCTTCATGATGGTGTCGAGGTCCCGGATATCCACATCCAGCGTGTAGTCCTCCGGCTGGGGTGAGGAAGAACCCCGCCCGCGGCGGTTGAACGTGTGGACGGGGCGGCCCAGGGCAGCGCTGAGCTTCTGGGCGAACTTGGTGTAGTCGGCAGCCGTCACCATGGACGGTGGCACCACAACGATGCCGGAACCGGCCTTGGCCAGTTCAGCGCCGGTGGAAAAGAGCTCCAGAGTGCCGCCGTCGGGGGTCCTGATGTTCTCGCGCGTCATGGTCGAAGCCTAGCCGAGCAATCCGGACGCAGGCGATACGCACCCTGATGCTCAGCCCTTGAAGTACTCCGAAATGTCGGTGACCAGTTCATTCACCGCGGCCGGGATGGAGCCGTGGAATCCCTTCGGCGAGAGTTCATAGGTGCTGCCGGGAACGGCCGCGTGCAGCCGTTCGGCGGTGACCTTGTAATAGCCGGGGCTTTTCCCGCCCGCCATGAAGTGGGTGTTTGCCGGCAGCACCCGGAAATCCCTGGCGGATTCGGCCTCGTTGTACGCGGCCCGCAATTCGCCCACGGCGCTCGGCATAACGTCGCGGAACACCTTGTTCACCTTGGTCCGTGACACCAGCGCCATCAGTCCCGCCAGGATGGGCTCGGGGACACGGGCCATTGCCGATCCGGGATTGACCGCCCGTTTCGCATGAGCCAGGGCATGGCCCAGCTTCCCGTCGTTGACCGCCGCCTCAAACCCGTCCAGCCAGGCGGTGTCGATGCTCCCATCAATGTTCACGGCGGCGTCGTACACGGCCAGCTTGTCCGGAACGTACGCCGTCCCGGTGAACTCCTGGACGGCGTTCAGGGCCACCGAGCCGCCCAGGCTGTGGCCCAGGATATTCCGGGCGCCGGTGGCGTCCAGGACCGTCCGGACGTCTTCGATCTCCGTGGCCATGGAGTAGCCGGGAGGCTGCGGGGTGGAACTGCCCCGGCCGCGGCGGTCGTAGACGTCCACGGCCCAGCCCGGTCCCAGCCCGTCGGCCAGCGCAATCGAAAACGGCCGGTAAATCAACGCCGTGAGGAAAGCGCCGCCGATAACCACCACCCGGCGTTCGCCCGGCGCGTCCTCGGTGCCGTAACTGTACAAAGCCAGCCGGCCGCCGTCGTGCGTTGGAAGTGCCTGTTCTTTCACCACCCCATCCTAGGCTTCCGGCCCCGGACGGCCCGGCAAGCCCGGATGGGTGGCGTCCCGTAAACTTGATGACTGTGACTTCCCAAAACACCCCCGCCCCCAAAAACGCACCCGAGCCCCTCGACGCCAGCGAGCAGATGCGGATCCGCATGGAGAAGCGCGCCAAACTGATCGAGCGGGGCGCCGAGGCGTATCCGGTGGGAGTGGAACGGACCCACTCGCTGACGGAGATCCGCGAAAAGTACTCCCACCTTGAGGCCGACGACGCCTCGGGGGAGACCGTAGGCATCACCGGGCGCGTGGTGTTTGTCCGCAACACCGGAAAGCTTTGCTTCGCTACCCTCCAGGAAGGCGGCGTGGACGGCAAGGGTGCACGCCTGCAGGCGATGCTCAGCCTCGCCAACGTGGGCGAGGAGGCGCTGGCCGACTGGAAGGCGCTGGTGGACCTGGGTGACCACGTGTTCATCAAGGGAGAGGTGATTTCCTCCCGCCGCGGTGAACTCTCCGTGATGGCCGATTCCTGGTCCATGGCTTCCAAGGCGCTGCGCCCGTTGCCGGTGCTGCATGCAGAACTGAGCGAGGAAACCCGCGTTCGCCAGCGCTACGTTGACCTGATGGTCCGTGACGAGGCCCGCGAGATGGTCTACACCCGCGCGGCGATCACCCGCTCCATCCGTGAGACGCTGTTCAAGCGCCGCTACGTTGAGGTGGAAACCCCGATCCTGCAGCTGGTCCACGGCGGCGCCCTCGCCCGGCCCTTCGAGACCCACATGAACGCCTTCGACCAGAAGATGACCCTGCGGATCGCCACCGAGCTGTACCTCAAGCGTGCCGTGGTGGGCGGAATCGACCGGGTGTACGACATGGGCCGCGTGTTCCGCAACGAGGGCGTGGACTCCACCCACAGCCCCGAATTCACCACGCTGGAATGCTACGAGGCCTGGGCGGACCAGTTCGTGATGGCCGAACGCATGCGCGAAATCATCCTCGACGCCGCAGATTCCGTTGGCGCCGGCCGTGTGCTGCAGACCGACGCCGGGGAGATCAACCTCGACGGCGAATGGGCCTGGCTGTCCGTCTACCCGGGACTTTCTGACGCCGTTGGCCAGGAAGTCACGCCGGACACGTCCGTTGAGGTGCTTCGCGGGATCGCCGAAAAGCACGAAGTGAAGGTTGACCCCAAGTGGGATGCCGAGAAGCTTGCCGTGGAGCTCTTCGGCGAAATCGTCGAACCCACCCTCCTGAACCCCACGTTCGTTTACGACTACCCGCCCTCGGCGCAGCCGCTGGCCCGCCCGCACCGCGAGGACGGCCGGCTCATCGAGGCCTGGGACCTCATCATCGGCGGCATGGAGCGCGGCACCGCCTTCTCCGAACTGATCGACCCCGTCATCCAGCGGGACCGGCTCACCGAGCAGTCCCGGCACGCCGCCGCAGGCGATGACGAGGCCATGCAGCTCGACGAGGACTTCCTGCGGGCCCTGGAATACGGCGCCCCGCCCATGGGCGGCATCGGCCTGGGCATCGACCGGCTGGTGATGCTCTTCACGGGTGCCGGCATCCGCGAAACCATCCTGTTCCCACTCCTGAAGCCCGAAGGAAACTGACCGTGGAGTATGTAGCTGTCCTTGTACCCTCCCTGGTGGTAGGCCTGCTGTTCTGGTTCGCCATGAAGTCAATCTTCAATGCGGACAAATCCGAGCGGCAGGCAGAGGCGCGGGCGCAGGCCGAGGCGGATGCCAAAGCGGCCGGCCACGGTCCGGTTTCCAATAACTAAACCCTGTGAACTTTCCGGGAATATAGCCAGGAACCATTGCGTACTTTGACGCGTTGCCATAAAGAGAGTAAAACTTTTTAGGAAACATCCTGCTTCTCTGAAAATCCACCCCTCACAAGGAAGTCTTTTAATGGCACAGAAAGTAAACATCATCCTCGTTGATGATCTGGATGGGGGATCCGCAGACGAGAATGTAAAGTTTGGCCTTGACGGGGCCAACTATGAGATCGACCTCTCGGCAGCTAATGCCGCCGAGCTCCGCACTTCGCTGGAGCGCTTTATCGACGCCGGCCGTAAGACGTCCGGTGGCCGCGCGGCCCGCGCCAAGGCGCCCGCTGCCGGTCGGAACAATGATTCGGCGCAGATTCGCCAGTGGGCCCGTGATAACGGCTACACCGTTAACAGCCGCGGCCGAATTCAGGCGGAAATCCAGGAAGCCTACCAAAAGGCAAATTCCTAGCCCTGCGCAGTGATGCACTGAAAGCCGCGCCGCCCGGACTCCGGGAAGCGCGGTTTTTTGTGTTCCAACCGCGAATGCGGTCCGGCCCGCAAAAACCGCATACTTTGTTGTGGCTAACCGAAGCGGCACCGGATTTGTCAATTCATTTGGGCCGGGGTATTTTTCCCTGCCGCCGGCCGTTGCCGGCACCCCCCGGAAATGCCGGCAACGGCGGCCGGCTGCTATTCGGGACCGGTCCCGGTTTCCCCCGTGGCGAACACGCTCCCCATCTTGTAGCGGGCCACGTAGCATCAAAGTACGTCGTAGCTAGGAGTGTGGCGAAATGTTTGAGCGATTTACGGACCGTGCCCGTCGCGTAGTGGTGCTTGCCCAAGAAGAGGCACGCATGCTGAACCACAATTACATCGGTACCGAACACATCCTCTTGGGTCTGATCCATGAAGGTGAGGGCGTTGCCGCCAAAGCTCTTGAGTCCTTGAGCATTTCGCTCGACGGCGTTCGCGAGCAGGTGCAGGAGATCATCGGTCAGGGCCAGCAGGCCCCGTCCGGCCATATCCCCTTCACCCCCCGCGCCAAGAAGGTCCTGGAACTCTCGCTGCGCGAGGCGCTCCAGCTGGGCCACAACTACATCGGCACTGAGCACATCCTGCTTGGCCTGATCCGGGAAGGTGAAGGCGTTGCCGCCCAGGTGCTGGTCAAGCTCGGCGCCGACCTCAACCGGGTCCGCCAGCAGGTCATCCAGCTGCTGTCCGGCTACCAGGGCAAGGAAACCACCGGCGCAGGCGTCGGCCCGGGCCAGCCCGAAGGCACCCCTGCGGGTTCGGTGGTCCTGGACCAGTTTGGCCGGAACCTCACCCAGGCTGCCCGCGAGAACAAGCTGGACCCGGTCATTGGACGCGAGCAGGAGATGGAACGCGTTATGCAGGTCCTCTCCCGCCGCACCAAGAACAACCCGGTCCTGATCGGTGAGCCCGGCGTCGGCAAGACCGCCGTCGTTGAGGGCCTCGCCCAGGCGATCGTCCGCGGCGACGTCCCCGAGACCATCAAGGACAAGCAGCTGTACACCCTGGACCTCGGTTCACTGGTGGCAGGCTCGCGGTACCGCGGTGACTTCGAGGAGCGCCTGAAGAAAGTCCTCAAGGAGATCCGCACCCGCGGCGACATCATCCTCTTCATCGACGAGATCCACACCCTGGTGGGTGCGGGTGCCGCCGAAGGTGCCATCGATGCTGCGTCCATCCTCAAGCCCATGCTGGCCCGCGGGGAACTGCAGACCATCGGCGCCACCACGCTTGATGAGTACCGCAAGCACATCGAGAAGGACGCCGCGCTGGAGCGCCGCTTCCAGCCGATCCAGGTCAAGGAACCCTCCGTGGCGCATGCCATCGAGATCCTCAAGGGCCTGCGTGACCGCTACGAGGCACACCACCGCGTCACCATCACCGACGGCGCCCTGGCCTCCGCGGCCAGCCTCGCCGAACGGTACATCTCGGACCGCTTCCTGCCGGACAAGGCGATCGACTTGATCGACGAGGCCGGCGCACGCCTGCGCATCCGCCGCATGACCGCTCCGCCGGAGCTCAAGGCCATGGACGAGCGCATCGCCAAGCTCAAGCTGGAAAAGGAGTCCGCGATTGATGCGCAGGACTTCGAGGGTGCCGCTTCGCTCCGTGACAAGGAGCAGAAGATGATCACCGAGCGGGCCGAAAAGGAACGCCACTGGAAGTCCGGCGGCATGGACGACATCTCCGAGGTGGATGAGGACCTCATCGCCGAGGTGCTGGCGAACTCCACCGGCATCCCCGTCTTCAAGCTCACCGAGGAAGAATCCTCGCGACTGCTCAAGATGGAAGACGAACTGCACAAGCGCGTGGTGGGCCAGAACGAGGCCATCAGGGCACTGTCGCAGGCAATCCGCCGGACCCGCGCCGGACTCAAGGACCCCAAGCGTCCGGGTGGCTCGTTCATCTTCGCCGGCCCCACCGGCGTCGGCAAGACCGAACTGGCCAAGGCCCTCGCGGAATTCCTGTTCGGTGAGGAGGACGCCCTCATCACCCTGGACATGTCCGAATACTCCGAGAAGCACACCGTCTCGCGGCTCTTCGGTGCCCCTCCGGGCTACGTGGGCTACGAGGAAGGCGGCCAGCTGACCGAGAAGGTCCGGCGCCGTCCGTTCTCAGTGGTCCTGTTCGACGAAGTGGAAAAGGCCCACGCGGACCTCTTCAACTCCCTGCTGCAGATCCTGGAGGACGGCCGGCTGACCGACTCCCAGGGCCGGGTGGTGGACTTCAAGAACACCGTGATCATCATGACCACCAACCTGGGCACCCGGGACATCTCCAAGACCGTGGCCACCGGCTTCCAGTCGGGCACGGACACGCAGACCGGCTACAACCGGATGCGGGCCCGCGTCACGGAGGAACTCAAGCAGCACTTCCGCCCCGAGTTCCTGAACCGTGTTGACGACGTTGTGGTGTTCCCGCAGCTCACCCAGGACGAGATCATCGAGATCGTGGACCTGTTCGTCAACCGCCTGGAGAAGCGGCTCAAGGACAAGGACATGGGCATCGAGCTCACGCCCGCGGCCAAGGTCCTCCTCGCCACCCGCGGTTACGACCCCGCCATGGGCGCCCGGCCGCTGCGCCGGACCATCCAGCGCGAGATCGAGGACCAGCTCTCCGAGAAGATCCTGTTCGGCGAGATCCACGCCGGTGACATCGTGGTGGTGGATGTGGAAGGCGACGGCGACGAAGCCAAGTTCACGTTCGCCGGTAACGCCAAGCCACGCATCCCGGAGATCGCTCCGAGCGTCTAGCGCCAACGACGAAAGCCCCGCCCTCTCCCACCAGGAGAGGGCGGGGCTTCCGCGTTTAACCCGGGATCCGTTCCCTGGCCGGGCCCGCCGCGACGAAACCATGCGTACTGTGTCCTGGCGCACAAAACGTGTTTGAATCGGACGCATGGCTACCCTGAAACCGGAGACCCCGGAAGAGCAACCACTGACCCCGTTCCACAACCTCGACCACTACCTCTCCATCCCCCGGGTAAGTGGCCTGAGCCTGAGCCCGGACGGCACCCGCCTGGTCACCGCCGTCGGCACCCTGAACAGCAAGGGCACCGCATTTGCCTCCGCCCTGTGGGAAATCGACCCGGCCGGCCGGCAGCAGGCCCGCCGCATCACCCGCAGCGCCAAGGGCGAGGCCGGCGCATGCTTCGCCGCCAACGGTGACGTCTACTTCACCTCCGCCCGCCCCGATCCGGAGAACCCGGAGGACGAGCCCGTCAGCGCGCTCTGGCGCCTGCCCGCGGGCGGCGGCGAAGCCCGGATCGTCCTGAGCCGGCCCGGTGGCGTGTCGGCCGTGAAAACCGCCAGGAACGCCGCTGCGGCCTTCGTGACCGCGGACGTCCTGGCCGGGTCCGCAGACGAGGAGGATGACGCTGCGCGCCGCAAGGCCCGCAAAGACAACAAGGTTTCCGCCATCCTGCACAGCGAATACCCGGTGCGGTACTGGGACGAGGACCTGGGCCCCGGCCAGCCCCGCATTTTCGCCGTGGAACCCGGGGCCGGCGATGCGCCAGGGAAGCCCGCCACGGTGGACGCCACCGCGCCGCTGGCCCTCCGGAACCTCACCCCGGACGCCGGTGCCAGGCTCCGGGAAGCGGAAACCGCTGTGAGCCCTGACGGCCGGACCATTTACACCAGCTACACCAAGCCGCTGGCCAGGGCAGACAGCCGGTTTGTGCTGGTGGCCGTGGACGTGGCGTCCGGCACGCAGGAAGTCCTACTGGACCAGGAAGGCATGAGCTTCTTTCCCGGCCCCGTCAGCCCGGACGGCAGCACGCTGGTGGTGGTCAGTGAGAGTGATTCCACTCCCCACCAGGCGCCGGAAATCAAGCTGCACCTGCTGGACGTATCAGCGGGCCGGGGGGTTGTGGCGCTGCAGCCGCTGGCGCACGACTGGGACCGGTGGGCCAAGCCCGCGGCCTGGCTCCCTGACGGGTCCGCCCTCCTGGTGACCGCGGACGACGACGGCGCGTCGCCGGTTTTCCGGATCAGCGTCCCGTCCGCTGCGGCTGAACTCGGTATCACCCGGGTAACGCAGGACGCCGCGGCGTATACCGACGTTGTGGTATCCCCGGAAGGCCGCACAGCCTATGCCCTGCGGAGCTCCTACGAATTCCCGCCCGAAGCGGTCCGGATCGACCTGGCCACGGGCGAGACCACACGGTTGCCGGCCCCCGCTGAGCGGCCCGTGGCCTCCGGACGGCTTGAACGGATCGCCGCCACCGCCGCCGACGGCTCCCGGGTGCCCGCGTACCTGGCACTGCCGGAGGGTGCGTCCGCAGCCTCGCCCGCCCCGATGCTGCTCTGGATCCACGGCGGTCCGCTGGGATCCTGGAACGCGTGGACCTGGCGCTGGAACCCCTGGCTGCTCACGGCCAAGGGATACGCCGTGCTGCTCCCGGACCCGGCATTGTCCACCGGCTACGGCCAGGCCTACATCCAGCGCGGCTGGGGAGCCTGGGGCAAGGCGCCGTTCACGGACCTTATGGCCGTCACCGACGCGGCAGAGGAACGGGTGGACATCGACGGGACCCGCACGGCCGCCATGGGCGGGTCCTTCGGCGGATACATGGCGAACTGGGTGGCAGGACAGACCGACAGGTTCAAGGCCATTGTGACCCACGCCAGCCTTTGGGCGCTGGACCAGTTCGGCCCCACCACCGACTCCTCCCAGTACTGGCTGAAGGAAATGACGGAGGAGATGGCGCGGGAGAACTCCCCGCATCTGCACGTCGAAAAGATCAGCACCCCCATGCTGGTCATCCACGGGGACAAGGACTACCGTGTGCCCATCGGCGAGGGCCTGCGGCTCTGGTACGAACTGCTGTCCAAATCACAGCTGGCAGCCGACCGGGACGGGCAGACCCCGCACCGGTTCCTGTACTTCCCGGACGAAAACCACTGGGTCCTCCAGCCCAACCACTCGAAGATCTGGTACCAGGTGGTGGAGTCATTCCTGGCCCGCAACGTGCTGGACCAGGAAACCGAACTGCCCGGGGAGTTGGGTCTCTAGCCGCCCCCGTACCCTACGGCACCGTCATCCGGGCCGCTTCCTTGAGCGGAAGAAGCCCGGATTTCGGTGCCGTTGCAAGGCCCCAACTAGGATTGGCCTGTGACGAATTCCTTCGAGATCCGCCCTGCCCGCACCGATGATGTTTCCGCCATCAAGAAGCTTGTGGCGCCCCTGGCCGAGGAGCGGATCCTGATGGCCAAGGAAACCGTCGCCTACTACGAAAGCCTCCAGGAGTTCCTGATCGCCGAGTCCGCCGACGGCGAGGTGATCGGCTGCGGCGCCCTCCACGTGATGTGGGAGGACCTGGCCGAGGTCCGCACCCTTGCGGCGTCGCAGGACCGGCGTGGCCAGGGCATCGGCCATGTGCTGGTGGAGAGCCTCCTGGAGCGGGCCCGGGCCCTCGGAGTCAACCGGGTCTTCTGCCTGACGTTCGAGGTGGACTTCTTCAAGCGCCACGGCTTCGAGGTTATGGCGGACCAGTCGGCGGTGGACCCTGTGGTCTACTCAGAGCTCCTGCGTTCCCACGATGAGGGCGTCGCGGAGTTCCTCGACCTGGCGCGGGTCAAGCCCAACACTCTTGGCAACACCCGCATGATCCGCGTCCTCTAGGCCGGAATTCCGAATAAGACGTCGAAGGCAGCACTGTCTTGGCTTTATTCGATTTGATGGATAAACTAGCGGTGGCCGGGAATGGGGGCCCGGAAAGGGACAGTCATTGGGGGCTGTCCCTTTTTCGTGTTGAAACACCCCAGGGCCCGGCCGGTGCCTACCTTTGCCCGGCCTGCCGGTAGTAGGGTCGTCTGTGACATCCTTCAGGAGCACAGCCAGGAGCAACGCCGTGAAGAAACTCATCAACGATCCCCGTTCAGTGGTCGGGGAAAGTGTTGCCGGCTTCGGCCTGGCGCACGCTGACCTCGTGAGCGTTAATGCCGATCCGGCCTTCATCACCCGCAAGGATGCGCCGGTGGCAGGCAAGGTGGGGTTGCTCTCCGGCGGCGGCAGCGGCCATGAGCCCCTCCACGCCGGATTTGTGGGCCGTGGCATGCTCGACGCCGCCGTCCCGGGCGCCGTGTTCACCTCGCCGACGCCGGACCAGATCCTGCCCGCCACAATGGCCGTGGATTCAGGCGCCGGAGTGGTGCACATCGTGAAGAACTACACCGGCGATGTGCTGAATTTCGAGACCGCCGGCGAACTGGCCGAAGCCGAGGGGATCCGCGTCCGCACCGTCCTGGTCAACGATGACGTGGCTGTGGAGGACTCGCTCTACACGGCGGGCCGGCGGGGTGTGGCAGGGACCGTGCTGGTGGAAAAAATCGCCGGCGCGGCGGCCGAACGCGGCGATGACCTGGACACGGTGGCCGGAATCGGCGAACGCGTCAACCTCAACGTCCGCACCATGGGGGTGGCGTTGTCCGCCTGCACCGTACCGCACGCCGGGACGCCCAGCTTCGACCTCGCCGGGGACGAAATCGAGATCGGCATCGGCATCCACGGGGAACCCGGCCGGCACCGGATTGCCATGGAAAACGCCGACGGCATCACTGACCGGCTGCTGGAGCCCGTCCTGTCCGACCTGAAGATCGAAGCGGGTGAGCAGGTGCTCCTGTTTGTGAACGGCATGGGCGGAACCCCGTTGAGCGAGCTGTACATCGTGTACCGGCGGGCAGCGCAGGTACTGGCTGACCACGGGGCCGTGGTGGCCCGCTCGCTGGTGGGCAACTACGTCACGGCCCTGGAAATGCAGGGCTGCTCCATCTCGGTCCTGCGCCTGGACGATGAACTCACCGCCCTGTGGGACGCGCCGGTCCACACCGCCGCCCTGCGCTGGGGGGCCTGAGCATGCTGCTGGATACTAACTGGACCCTGAAGTGGCTGACGCTGTGCGCGCAGGCCATGGCAGGACACCGGATGGAACTGATCGAGCTGGACCGGGCCATCGGTGATTCGGACCACGGCGAGAACATGGACAGGGGATTCCAGGCAGTCCTGGAAAAGCTCGCCGAAGCGCCGCCGGAAACACCGGGTGCCGCGCTGAAGCTGGCCGCCATGACGCTGATGTCGAAGGTGGGCGGCGCCGCCGGGCCGCTGTACGGCACGGCCTTCCTCCGCGCCGCAACCGCCCTGGGTGACGCCACCGAGATTGATTCCGCGGCATGGGCCGCTGCGCTGGCCGCAGGGCGGGACGGCATCGTGGCCCGGGGCAAGGCCGAAACCGGCGACAAAACAATGGTGGACGCCTGGACACCGGCGGTGGATTCCGCCCGGGCGGCCGTTGACGCCGGCGCCCCGGACGTCCTCACGATCCTTGTGGCCGCCGCAGAGGCCGCCGAAGCGGGTGCTGCGGCCACAGACCCGCTGGTGGCACGCAAGGGCCGGGCCAGCTACCTGGGGGAGCGCAGCGCCGGGCACCGCGACCCGGGAGCTGCTTCCAGCGCCTTGATCTTCCGGGCAGCAGTGGGGGCCGCGGCATGACCATCAGCCTGGTAGTGGTGTCCCATAGTGAAAAAATTGCCGACGGCGCCGCGGAACTTGCCGCCCAGATGGCCCCGGATGTGCAGATCCTGGCAGCCGGGGGCACCATGGACGGCAGCATTGGCACCAGCCTGGAAAGGGTCCTGGCGGCCCTCGAGAAGGCTGCGGACGGCGGGGTGGTGGTCCTCGCGGACCTGGGCTCGGCCGTGATGACCGCCGAATCGGCGATGGAGTTTGTGGATAATCCGCACGGTGTGGTGCTGGCCGACGCGCCCCTGGTGGAAGGCCTGGTGGCTGCGGCGGTCGCAGCCCAGGGCGGGGCGGGGCTGCACGCGGTAAAGCGGGCGGCCGAGGCGGCGGGCGCACCGCCGCGCAGCCCGGAGGTTCCGGCAGCGCAGCTGGCCGAGGGCTCGGTCACAGGCCCGGGCCCGGACTTCACCGGCGACTTTGAGCTCATCAACCAGGCCGGCCTGCATGCCCGGCCGGCGGCCAGGATCGCCGGCGGCGTCGCAGCACTGGATGCCAGGGTCACCCTGAACGGTGTGGACGCGGCATCGATGACGGCGCTGATGACCCTCGCGGCTGGCAGGGGCCAGGGTATCCACGTCCAGGCCTGGGGTCTGGACGCGGAACGGGCGGTGAACTACATCGGCGGGCTGGTGCAGGCCGGCTTCGGCGAGCCGTAGGCCGGACCCACCCCAATCAGGCGCCCGGCGGTGTGTTCAGGGCGGCATTGTCCGGCCCTGGCCATAAGCTCGATGCCATGGAACGGCCCCACCTGGAAGAAACCCCTGCCGAGATCGAAGTGCTTGACGGACAGATGTCCGTTGAGGAGCTTCTGGCTGAGCTCGGCTTTGACTGGCACGCCTGCACCTCGCAGCCGCAGGCAGTCTCCGGAGCAGCTGCCGAGGATCCCTTCGGCCAGCCTGCCCTCTTCTGACGGCGCCCCGGACAGCATCAGGAAGCGGGCTGCAGCCCCGCACTGTCCAGGATCACGGACGCCGAGAGGTATCGGGGGCACTGCTCCCCGAATGGATACCCCGCGCTGGGCTTGAACACCAGGGAGCGGACGGGCAGGGCGCCGCCGGCCGCGGTTCCGGTCACCGTTGCGGTGATCGGGGACTCGGTCAGGACACCCAGGTCGAGGTTTCCCACTTTGGTGCCGTCCGGCGAGGCCGTGGCGGAGCAGACCCCGTCGGTGGTGCAGCCCTGGTCCACGGAGGTGCTGCCCGGCATCAGCTCAAGGTCGGCCTCGTGGCAACCGCCGTCCTGGCAGGCCACCAGGTGCACCACGTCAACCTGCGCCGCGTAGTTGGCGGCAACGGTGAGGGCCACACCGTTTGACTGGCCCAGGTCCGGGCACGCCACGCCGCCGGCGCCCGGCCCGCACGCGGTGAGTCCCGCCGTCGTGATCAATGCCAGAAGAACCCCGGGCCTGCGCATGCCTTCAGCGTAGGGCAGTTTGGCCTAGGGCAGCGGGAAAAAGCTGATGAAGAGGAACGAAGCCACACCGAAGACGGCGAAAAACGGGAGCAGGCAGCCCAGCGCAACCTTGGAGGCGGCCGAAACCTGCAGGGATTCGTTGGGATTGGCCGGGTTGTAGGCGACCTCAAGCGGGGACCCCGGTGCGGGGGCTGCTGCCCGGGAAACCTCGGATTTGCCCACAAAGAGCGTGCCGTGCGGGTCGGTGAACTGGTACGTGGGGAAGTAGCGGCGGCTGCGGCTGGAGCCGCCCCCGCCGTTGGTCCACCCCGCCACGCTGCCGGTCACGGTGGCCCGGGCCTTGGGCCAGCTGGCCATCTGCTCCGACTGGCGCCGCGTGGTCCGCACGGTCCGGATAATCGCGAAAACGGCGGCCACCATAAACAGCGCCCACACGCCATAGATGATCATTCTCATGCGTTCCCCCTGGTTGCGTTATGTCCGAAGTATGCCATTTTGCGGCCGCAGCCCCTCAGGCCGGAAGCCGGTAGCCGCCGTGTGCGAGCTCCGCCAGCCCATCCGCGAGCAGCCCGGCCAGCGCCCGTTCCAGCTGTTCAGGAGCGGAATTGAGCCGGTGCAGGGCAGCCAGCGGCACACCGATTCCTTCCGGCGCGAACCCCAGGTCCGCCGGCGGGGCCTGGAACAGGTCCGGGGGAACCGGCGCGTCCGCGAGGCGCAGGACGGCAAGCACGGCGCCGCGGACCTGCCGGTCGGTGCCGTGCCACGCCTGGCCTTTGGGGATGTACGACGGCGGTGGCTCGCCTGCGGCCAGCCACGCACAGGAGCCCCGGACCGGGCAGGCAACACATTTGGGTGCCCGGGCCGTGCACACCATGGCGCCCAGCTCCATGACCGCGGCGTTCCAGCGGACGGAGGCGCCGTCGTCGGCCGGCAGCAGCGCAGTGGCCAGGCGCATCTCGGCTGCGGTCAGGGCGGGGGCCGGCAGTGCCGTTCCGGATACCAGGCGGGCGTGGACGCGCCGGATGTTGGTGTCCACCACCGTCTCGCGGCGGCCGAATGCGAAGGCTGCCACCGCGGCTGCCGTGTAGCTGCCCACACCAGGCAACTGGAGCAGTTCGGCATGGGTTGCGGGGACGCTGCCGCCATGGTCCTGCACAATGGCGGCCGCCGCCGCGTGGAGCCGCAATGCCCGGCGCGGATATCCAAGCCTTCCCCAGGCCCGGACGGCTTCTCCGGCCGGAACTGCTGCCAGGGCGGCGGGGGTGGGCCAGCGTTCCAGCCATTCGTGCCAGACGGGCAGCACCCGGACCACCGGGGTCTGCTGCAGCATGATCTCGCTGACCAGGACGCCCCAGGGGCTGCAGGCCGGATCCCGCCAGGGCAGGTCGCGGGCGGTTTCGTCAAACCAGCCGTTGATCCTTGCGTGCAGGGAACTGAGCCCGGCTTCGCCGCCGGCAGGCGGCGCGGGAACTGTGGTGGTGGGGTTTTTGGTATCGATCCCCACACTGTAATGGAAGTTCTCCGGCGGGTTGAAACGCGATGTGACCAGCCCGTTGGCCGTCCGGCGGCGTGGTGGCCCCGCAGAGCAGTGCCGGTTCTCTAGCCTAGGAGGATGGGCAGGCAAGGCAGTACATCATCGCGCGGTAAAAGCGCGGCTTCGGCGGCAACGGGTGCCGGCAGGCCGGGCGCTGCCGTGTACCGGCGCCGCCGGCTGTTTGCCGGCGGCGCACTGCTCCTGGCGTTGGCCCTGCTGATGGGCGGGCTGGCCCTGGGCGGCGCCTTCGGTGGCGGGTCGGAGCAGGCCTCAGCCACGGACCCCGCTCCCAGCGGAACGGCCGCCGCGCCAACCAGTGCCGCTGCCACCCCTACTCCCACGCCGTCCGCGGCCCCGTCCTGCAACCAGAACCTGGTCACCGTCTCCGCAGCCACGGACAAGGGCGCCTACGGGCCGGACGACAAACCGCTGCTGACCCTGAAGGTCACCAACGGCGGCACCATGCCCTGCGAGGTCAACATCGGCACCTCGCAGATGGAATTCCTGGTCACCAGCGGTGCCGACCGGATCTTCTCGTCCCGGGACTGCCAGTCCACCAGCGAGGACCTCATCAAAACCATCGCGCCCGGTGCCAGCGAAACGGCCAACTTTCCGTGGTCGCAGGCCAGGAGTGTTGAAGGCTGCCAGCCGGTTTCGGCCAAGCCCGGCGGCGGTGGGGCCTACTACATCTTCACCGCGAAGCTCGGCTCCAAAGCCAGCCCCAAGGCTGTTTTCCAGCTCAACTGAGCCGGTTTGTGGCCGCGGTCCAGTTTTGCAGGGCCGGGGTTAGAGGAAGCGGTCCAGCAGGCTGGCCTCGGCCATGCGGCTCAGGCCCTCCCTGACCGTGCGGGCACGCTGGTCGCCGATGCCGTCCACTGTCATCAGGTCATCGATGGTGGCGGCCATCAGGAACTGGAGCCCGCCGAAGTGGTCCACCAGCCGGTCCGCCACGGCTTTGGGAACCGCCTTCAGGCCGGACAGGAGCCGGTACCCGCGCGGCTGGACCACGGCGTCAAGGTTGTCCACGCCGCTGGCGAAGCCCACCATGCCGGCGATCCTGCTGAGGTCGATCAATTCGGTGGGGCCCAGGTTGACCAGGGCGCTCACGGCCTTTTCGATGTCTTCGGGGGAGGCATCGGGGCCCGCGTAGTCGCGGATGATCACATCGCTGCCCGGCCCGCGGCCCACGGTGAGTTCATCCAGCTGCAGGGAGAGCAGCCTGCCGTCCTCACCGAGCTCCAGGACGTACTGGGCTATTTCCTCGGAGATGCGGCGGACCATTTCCTGGCGCTGCAGGGTGACGGCGACGTCCCGCACCGTCACCATCGCCTCGATCTCCAGGGCGGAGAGGGAACTGGTGACCTGGTCAAGCCGGGAGCGGTACCGCTCGAGGGTGGCCAGGGCCTGGTTGGCGCGGGCCAGGACCTTTTCCGAGCCCTCCAGCACGTGCCGCAGGCCGTTGACGTAGAGGGCGATGATCTGCATGGACTGGCTCACGGAAATGACCGGGACGCCCGTCTGGATGGCCACGCGCTCCGCGGTGCGGTGCCGGGTGCCCGATTCCTGGGTTTCGATGCTGGAGTCCGGGACCAGCTGGACGGCGGCGCGCAGGATGTTTCCCGCGTCCTTGTCGCAGATGATGGCCCCGTCCATCTTGGCCAGTTCACGCAGCCGGGTGGGGGAGAAGTCGATGCCGATGTCGAAGCCGCCCGAGCAGATGGAGTCGATGGTCCGGTCCGAGCCCAGGACGATCAGCGCACCCGTCCGGCCCCGGAGGATCCGTTCCAGGCCGTCACGCAGCGGAGTCCCGGGCGCCACCCTGCCCAGCGTTGCCTTGAGTGATTCTTCAGGGCTCCGCGCCATGGTTGTCCCTTCAAAGGTGCGGACCTGTGCCCGCCGGAATGCCGGCTTCCGCACTCTGCCGGCAGGATGAAAAGTGCATAGTTTCCTGCAAGCTCAATGATAGGGGTAAGAATTGTGTCCATCCGCACAGGCAAGCCTTAAAGTGCCCCGTGGGGAGGGAGCGGCGCAGGGGGTCCGAATGCCTCCCCGCGTTGTGCCCGGGAGGGCGCTTTTGGCCCGGCCGTGCCGCATGCCCGGGGCGCCGTGTGCCCTGCCGGACCGCCAAGCCCCGCCCCACCCAACTAGGTCGCAGTTGTTGTCGTTTTGGGGGCTCATAACGACAACAACTGCGACCTAGTTGGGGGGAAGGGGATCAGGCGGGGTGGGGCACCTTCAAGGCGGCCGCCAGTTCAGCAGCCGTGGGCGGGTTGGCGCCGGGCCGGCCCACGGTGATCGCCGCGGCCGCCGCGGCCATCCGGCCCAGCCCTTCCACGGTGGCCGGTTCCAGTTCGCCCGGCGCTACCGCCAGCAGGCCGGAAATCAGGGCCGCCATGTAGGAATCGCCGGCCCCGATGGTGTCCGCCACTACGGAAGGTACCGCCGGAACATGCAGCGTGGTGACCGGGGTAGCCAGCAGCGCCCCCTCCGCGCCGAGGGTCACCACTGCCAGGCGTGCGCCGCGCCGCACCAGTTCCGCCGCAACGTCCGCCGGATCGCGGCGGGGATACAGCCAGGCTGCATCCTCGTCGCTGAGTTTGATGACATCCGCCAGCTGGACCAGGTCCTCAAAGCCGGCCAGGGTTGCCGCGTGGCTGCCCAGCAGGTCCGGGCGGATGTTGGGATCGTAGGTGACCAGGGAGGTGCCCTGCGCCTGCTCCAGGAGGCCGCGGACCGATTCGGCGCCCGGGGCAAGGAAGCTGGCGATCGAACCGGTGTGCAGCACCCGGGGTGGCGCCGTTAGCGCGGCGGAATCCCAGGCCGGCAGGTCCCAATGGATGCTGAAGCTGTAGCGGGCCGATCCGTCCGGCGCCAGGGTGGCGGCGGCAGTGGAGGTGGGCCCGGTCCTCGGCGACCCGGACAGGATCCCCACCCCTGCCCGGACCAGGTGCTCCGCCACCAGCGCGCCGTGCCGGTCCGTGCCCAGGCAGGTGAGGAAGCCCGTGGGCACACCCAGCCGGCCCAGGCCGTAGGCCACATTGGCGGGGGAACCGCCGGGATGTTCGGTGGTGCCGGCGCTGGTGGTGACGATGTCCACCAGCGCCTCGCCCACCACCACCACGTCAAGGCCGGTGCCACGGGTGTCCTGGGCCGCCACGGTCAGGCCACGTCCCACAGCTGCAGCGAGGCGCCGGCGGTGCCGCCGTCCGCGAACAGGCTGATGGTGCTGTGGGCCGGGTCCGGGAAGATCAGTTCGGTCATGCTGACCAGGCCGTCCTGGCCAAAAACCTCCACGGAGCAGTGGTCAACAAAGATCCGGAGCGAGTAGGTTCCGTCCGGGCCCGGCAGGATGGGCGCCGTGCTGGCAGAGGCAAACGATGGGTCGAAGCCGGTGTCGCCGGACAGCGTCCGGTCCAGGACCAGGCTGCCGGCACCGGGCCGGATGCTGATCCGGGTCCCGGCAGTGCCGTCGGCGGCGCCGCGGACCACAATGCCGAACACGTCAGCCGATTCCGGCGTGAAGGTGACGTGGAGCAGCTGGACCGGGGTGCCGCCGTCGACCGCCAGGCTGCCGGCGACGGCGACCTCCGTGCGGGCGGCGGCCTCCGCTCCTGCGGTGACCTCCGGCGCGATGGCCTGGACCAGCCGGGGCTGCCCCGCAATTTCGGTGAGCCACACGTCGCGGACCAGGCTCATGGGGCTCCGCCACGGCGCGGTGGGGATCCGGTTGGCGTACTGCCAGTTGTTCATCCAGCCGATCATCAGCCGCCGGCCGGCCGGGACGTTGCTGAAGGACACCGCGGCGTAGTAGTCCCGGCCCCAGTCCAGCCAGTGGTAATCGGCCAGCCGGGAGTCGTCCTGCAGGCCTTCGGTGACGGTGGTTTCGGAGCTGAACCGTGTGCCGTCGAAGTGGCCCACAAAGTACTGTCCGGCCGAACCGCCGTTGGGGCCGCCGGGGTTCATGTTCACGGTGAGCACCCACTTGGTGCGCTCCGGGTTGCCGTCCACCGGCAGCTCGAAGAGGTCAGGGCACTCCCACACCCCGCCGGTGCCGTTGGCGGGCCCGAAGGTGCTCAGGTACGTCCAGTCCAGCAGGTTGTCCGACCGGTACAGCAGCACCGCGAAATCCAGAGCCTCGACGGCGGCCATGACCCAGTAGCTGCCGGCGGGGCCCTCGTACCGGAACACCTTGGGGTCCCGGAACTCCGGCGAGTTCCGGGTCAGGACGGGGTTCCCGGCGTACTTGGTCCACGTGTAGCCGCCGTCCGCGCTCCAGGCGACCGACTGCGCCTGCGTGCCCTGGTGCTCGGAGGCCGGCCGGTAGGCGCTGGTGTAGAGGGCCACCAGCGGCGCCGTCCCGGCCGCCCCGAGCCCCGAGGTGTTCTCCTGGTCCACCACGATGCTGCCGGAGAAGATCTCTTCGGTTTCATCGCAGTGGATGGCCACCGGCTGTTCCACCCAGTCCACCAGGTCCGTGGAGGTGGCGTGGCCCCACGACAGGTTGCCGTGGACGTTCCCGTACGGGTTGTTCTGGAAGTACAGGTGGTACGTGCCGTCGAGGAACACCAGGCCGTTGGGGTCGTTGAGCCAGGTGTCCCGGGCGGCGAAGTGGCGTGCCGGCCGGTAGGCCTCAAGGGTGGGCGTGGCGGGGTTCATGGATGCGTCTCGTTTCGTGCTGCAGGTACGGGCTGGCGTGCTGTGTTTTGGGTCAGGAGTTTTGCTGGAACCGGTCGTAGGCCTGCTGGTAGATGTCGATCATCCGGTCCACGCCGACGTTCTCCAGTTGGGAGACGTAGCCGTCCCATTCGCTGTCGATGCCGCCGGAGACAATCCACTTGGCAGTGGTCTGCTTGACCAGGGCGGAGACGTCGGTTTCGATGGTGCCGATCTGCTGGATTTCCTCGTTTGACAGGGCCACCGGCGGGTAGCCGTCATTGGCTGCAAACGGTTTGTAGTTTTCCTGGATGGTCTTTTGCCGTTCCGCGGCGCGGGGCTCGGGGGCCACCACTTTCTCGAAGTTTTCGGCGGTGTTGGCCTTAGGGCCGCCGGGGGCCACCTTCTGGCGGCGCTCGCCTTCGCTGGTCCCTGCCGGAGCGGGGATCTGGGTCAGCAGGCCGGTGGCGGCGTCTTTTTGCAGGGTTTCGCCGATGGGGCCCCAGTTGGCCTGTGCTGACTGGAGGGGGTCGTAGAGGTTGTCGGCCCAGCGCATGGTGGCTGCCGGGTACTTGTTGGTCCGGGTCACGGCGAAGGCGCCGCGGGCGATCTCCTGGTTGTTGGACTGGCTGGCCAGCCGCTTGCCGTCCACGCCTTCGAGGACGGGCAGCAGCGCGTAGTCGGCCGCCCGGTCAGCGCCCACCATTTCCTTGATTTCCCACCAGACGAACGAGCCGAGGTTTGCCGTCCCGGCCTTGCCCTTGGCCAGGTACGCCTTGTCGTCCTGGGAGAAGGACTCCGGATCGATCAGGCCTTCCTGGTACCACTGGTGCAGGGTGCCGATGGCTTTTTTGTAGCCGTCCTGCGTGGCGGTGTAGATGACTTTGCCGTCCTGGACGATCCGGTGGTCCATGTTGTCGGGGACCCCGCCCAGGGCGGCGATGAGGTCCACGATGTCCCCGCACCACGAGCCGGGCATAAAGCTCAGCGGGATGGTCCGGCCCGTCCCGGAGGCGTCCTTGGCCTTGAACGCCAGCAGGGCGTTGTGGAGTTCGTCAACAGTTTTAGGCATCGGGATGCCGAGCTTGTCCAACCAGGCTGTGTTGATGGCCATTTCGTTGGGGAACTGGACCAGGCCCAGCTCCTCAACGGAGGGCAGGGAGTAGATGTGCCCGTCGGAGGAGGTGATGGCAGCCTTGATGTCCGGCCGGTCCGCCAGGATTTTCGCCAGGTTCGGGGCGTTTTTGTCGATCAGGCCCTCCAGCGGGACCAGGGTGCCGCTGGCGGCGTAGGTGGTGATTTCCGCGTCGGTGAGGCCGCTGTTGAAAAACGCGTCCGGCAGGTCGCCGCTGGCCAGGATGAGGTTCTTCTTTTCCTTGAACACCGCTTCGGGGAGGTTTTCCCAGTCGATGTGCACGTTGGTGTCCGTTTCCCACTGCTGCACCAGCGACATGCTGCCGTAGTCAGGGGCCAGGGCGGATTTGGTGCCGGAGAACGTGAGGGTCAGCTTGTCCTTGACGATCGGGAAGCCGGTCTCCTGGAAACCGAATTCGGCGGAGGCGTCCTGGATCTCGGCGGTGCCTTTGGAGCCCGAGCAGGCGGTGAACAGCATTGTTCCTGCCATGAGGGTGCCAAGGACGGCGAGTTTGCGGCGGCTGGTGGCCATGGGTCGATCCTTTTCTTGGTGCGGGACTTGGTGCGGGACTTGGTGCGGGACTGGGTGCGGGAGGTGCGGAAGGTGGGGCGGCGGCACGAGGGGAGTGCCGCCGTCGGACGATACGGAAGGGAGCGTCAGCTCTTGACGGCGCCGATCATGGTGCCCTTGGTGAAGTGCTTCTGCATAAACGGCAGCGCGATCATCAGCGGGAGGCTGGAGACCACGATCATGGCGTATTTGGTAAGTTCGCCGATCCGCTGGGCTGCCGCGTAGGACTCGATGTCCCCGCCGGTGGTGCCGGCCGAGGAGACGTCGGACTGGATGAGGATGTTCCGCAGCACCAGCTGCAGCGGGTACTTGGTGTCGTCGTTAAGGAAGATGAGGGCGTCGAAGAACGAGTTCCAGTGCGCCACCACATGGACCATGACCATCAGCATGATCAGCGGCTTGGACAGCGGGAGCACCATCCTGAAGAAGAACGTGAAGTCGTTGGCGCCGTCCATCTGGGCGGCTTCGCGGAGTTCGCCGGGGATGGTGTGTTCGAAGAAGGACCTGGCGATGATGAGGTTCCACACGCCTACCGCGCCGGGCAGGACCACCGCCCAGACCGTGTCCAGCATGCCCAGGTCGCGGACCACCAGGTACTTGGTGATGAGGCCGCCGTCGAAAAACATGGTGATGACAAAGAGCAGCATCAGGATTTTCCGGCCGGGCATGTCCTTGCGGGACAGGGCGTAGGCGCCGAACAGGATGGTGGTGACGCTGATGGCGGTGCCCAGGACGGTGTAAACCACCGTGTTTCCCAGGCCATTCCAGATCCGGCTGTCCGCGAAGATCCGCTGGTAACCCTCCAGCGTGACGCCGGAGGGGAACAGCCAGACTTTGCCTTCGTAGACGGCGTTGGGGTCGCTGATGGAGGCGATCACAATGAAGTAGAGGGGATAGACGACGGCGATGATGGACGCCGTGAGGATGGTGACCGCGGCGACGTTGAAGGCGGAGTCCGCCCACCGGTCGCGGAAGGAGAAGGTCCGCTTCGGGGCCGGAACCTGGCGGGCGGGGGTGGCCGGTGCGGGCACGGGCTTGGTGTTCAGGGACATAGCGGCATCACCAGAGGGTTGCTTGGTTGGCCCGGCGCGCAATCGTGTTGAAGACGAGCAGCAGCACCAGGTTGAGGACGGAGTTGAACAGGCCGATCGCGGCCGAGTAGCTGAACTGCGCCTGCTGTAGCCCGGCGTGGTAGACGTACGTCTGGATGATTTCCGACGTCGGCAGGTTCAGGTTGGTCTGCATCAGCAGTGCCTTCTCGAAGCCGACGTTGAGCAGGTTGCCGATGGCCAGGATGAACAGGACCGTGATGACGGGCATGATGCCCGGCAGGTCGATGTGGCGGATCCTTTGGAGCTTGGAGGCGCCGTCCACTTTGGCGGCGTCATGCAGGGCCGGGTCGATGCCGGACAGCGCCGCCAGGTAGACGATCATGGCGAAGCCGGCGTTCTGCCAGACATCCGAGATGACGTAGATGGGCCGGAACCACTCCGCCGAGCCCATAAAAAACACGGGCTCGCCGCCGGCCAGCTGGATGGCGTTGTTCACCAGGCCGGACCGCGGGGAGAGCAGCACAAACATGATGCCAACCACCACCACCGTGGAGATGAACGCCGGTGAATACAGCACCGTCTGCGTGAACTTCTTGAACCGTTCGCTCTGCAGCTGGTTGACCAGCAGGGCCAGGATGATGGGGATGGGGAACGCCACCACCAGGCCCAGGACAGCGATCCAGAGGGTGTTTCCCACCACCTGGCCGAACTGGTACGAGTTTACGAACCGGACGAAGTGCGCCAGGCCCACCCAGGGGCTGTCGGTGAAGCCGTCCACGGGGTTGTAGTTGCGGAAGGCGATCTGCACGCCGTACATCGGCCAGTATTTGAAGACGGCAATGTAGATGAGTGACGGCAGTAGTAATACGTATAACTGCCAGGCCCTGGCCGCCCTTTTCAGGCGCAACGGCAGCGGCTTGCGGTGTGTGGCCCGTTGGGTGGACCTGTTGGGGGCGGCCGGCGGCGGTGCCGGCGTTGTCCCGGCCGCGATGCGGCTCATGGCAACTCCTTTGGATGTGTTACTGAATTGCGTTCCACCAGCGGGCAAGCCATGTATTCGACGGTCCCGTCGGGTTCGGCGCCCTGCAGGATGAGGTCCACAGCGCGGCGCCCCATTTCGATGAAGGGCAGTTCGAGGGTGGTCAGTCCCGGCCGCAGGTGCGGGGCGAGAGTTTCCTGGTTGTCGAAGCCGACGATGGAGACATCGTCGGGGATCGAGATGCGCAGCTCCGAGGCGGCCTGGTAGGCCCCCCAGGCGGTGCGGTCGTTGGCGCAGAAGATGGCGGTGGGCGGGTGGCCACCGCGCATCAGGTCCATGGTGTGGGTGAAACCGTCGAGTTCGTTGCCGCCGCCAAAACGGACCAGGTCCGGATTGGCTGGAAGCCCGGCCTCGGCGAGGGCGCGGACGTAGCCGTTGAAGCGTCCGACGGCGGCCGGCAGTTCGCTTTCCAGCGTTTCGATGTTGATCATCGCCACGCGCCGGTGCCCGGCATCAAGCAGGCGGCGGGTGGCCGTGTAGCCGCCCAGCTCCTCGTCCGGCGCTACGCTGGGGAGCCGCCGCTGGCGGTCCTGCGAGTTCAGGACAACGGAGGGGACGCCCGAGAGGGCTTCGGGGACGTCCAGGCGGCGGTGGTACATGCCGGCATAAACGACTCCCGCCACCTTGTAGGAAAGCATGGAGTCCAGCGACGCGGTTTCCAGGGCCTTGTTGCCGCCGGTGTTCATGGTCAGCAGGAGGAGCCCGTCCTCCCAGGCCCTTTCCTGGGCGCCTTCGATGATCTTGCCGGCGAAGGGGGTGGTGGCCACGGCGTCGCCGAGGAAGCCGATAATGCCGGAGACGCCGTCGCGCAGGGTTTTGGCGTGGGCGTTGGTGCGGTAGCCGAGCTCCTGCACCGCGTCCTGGACCCGGACGCGGGTTTCCTCGGAAAACCGGCCGCCGGATGCCTGGTTGAGGACCAGCGATACGGTGGCCTGGGAGACGCCGGCGGCTGCCGCGACATCATGCATGGTGGGTCCGGAATGGGGTCGGGACCTTGCCATCTGGCACCTCCTTGGGCCTTGGGTGATACGTGACAGTTATTCGTATAACTGCGAACAGGAAAAACTGTAACCTGCGCCATAGTGGTGCGTCAACAGTCCCCCGCCTTCCGACTCCCAACTGGCTGGCAGTTGTTGTCGTTATGAGCCCCCAAAACGACAACAACTGCTAGTTAGTTGGGGAGGGTCAGGGGCTGCGGCGCTCGCGGACCATCCGCTCCAGGTCCGAGCTGACCCGCAGCAGCGAGGCCGCGCGCAGGGCGCGGTGCTCCGCGGCGCTTTGCTGGCCCCGGCGCTGGTTGGCCGGCGGTGGCGATCCGCCGGCGGCTGGGCCCTGCTGGCGCGGGGCGGCCGCTGCGAACGGATCGAAGAAGGGGTTGTAGGAAACCGGAACGCCGTGCACCGCTCAGGCCCCCGTCCAGGAAGGCAGCATGCCGGCAGGGGAGCGGCCCCCGGGTGGTGTCCTGCTGGGGCGCCGGTTCGCTGCGGTGATCATCCGGCCACGCTAGCGGGCCTGCATTTCGTTGTTTTAAACGTCCGGTTTCGGTGGCGTTAAGCGGGCGGGCCGCCGTTTGCGGCCCTGCGATAAACTGGAACTTGGCTTTTCCGCCGCCCCACAGGTTCCGCCAGAGCCCCGGGCAGACCCCACCGCAGCGAAGGTAGCACCGTGTCCCAAGAAGTCCTGACCCCCGCCCGGATCTCCGGGATCCACAAAGAGGCGGGCCGCCGCAGGACCTTTGCTGTCATTTCCCACCCTGACGCGGGCAAGTCCACCCTGACCGAGGCCCTGGCGCTGCACGCCAAGGTAATCGGCACCGCCGGAGCGTCCAGCGGCAAGGCCAACCGCAAGGAAACCGTCTCCGACTGGATGCAGATGGAAAAGGACAGGGGCATTTCCATCAGCTCCGCCGCCCTGCAGTTCTCCTACCGCGACACCGTGATCAACCTCCTGGACACCCCCGGCCACGCCGACTTCTCCGAGGACACTTACCGCGTGCTGGCCGCCGTCGACTGCGCCGTTATGCTGGTGGACGCCGCCAAGGGCCTGGAAACACAGACCATGAAGCTCTTCGAGGTCTGCAAGGCCCGCAACCTCCCCATCATCACCGTCATCAACAAATGGGACCGCCCCGGCCTCGACGCCCTGGCCCTGATGGACGAAATCACCGAACGCACGGGCCTCCAGCCCATGCCCCTGACCTGGGCCGTGGGCATCTCCGGTGACTTCCGCGGCGTCTGGGACCTGCGCAACGACCGCTTCGCCCGGTTCCAGCGCAATAACTCCGGCGCCCAGATCGCCCTCACCGAATACTTCACCCCGGACCAGGCCGCCGAAAGCCAGGGCAAGGATTGGACCGACGCCGTGGACGAGGCCGGCCTGGTGATCGAGTCAAACCTCGAATTCGATGTGGAAAGCTTCCACGCCGGCACCGCCACCCCCATCCTCTTCAGCTCCGCAGCTCTGAACTTCGGGGTCAAGGAACTGCTGGATGCCCTGGTGGACTTCGCGCCGCCGGCCGCACCCCGGCCTGACGTGGCGGGCAACGCCCGCCCGGTGGAATCCCCGTTCTCCGGCTTCGTCTTCAAGGTCCAGGCCGGCATGAACAAGGCCCACCGGGACCACGTCGCCTTCATCCGCGTCTGCTCCGGTGTGTTCGAGCGCGGCATGGTGGTCACCCAGACCCGCACCGGGAAATCGTTCGCCACAAAGTACGCCCAGCAGGTTTTCGGCCGGGAACGCGAAGTCATCGACGAGGCCTTCCCGGGAGACGTGGTGGGCCTGGTCAACGCGTCCTCCCTCCGCGTGGGTGACAGCCTTTTCCTGGCCGACCCCGTGGAATATCCGGCCATCCCGCTGTTCGCCCCCGAACACTTCCAGGTGGCACGGTCCAAGGACCCCAGCAAGTTCAAGCAGTTCCGGCGCGGCATCGAGCAGCTCGAGCACGAGGGCGTCATCCAGGTGCTCCGCTCTGACGTCCGCGGCGACCAGGCCCCCGTGCTGGCCGCCGTAGGCCCCATGCAGTTCGAGGTGGTGGAGGACCGGATGGCCCACGACTTCAGCGCGCCCATGCGCCTTGAGCGCCTGCCGTACTCGTTGGCAAGAATTTCGACGGTGGATGCCATGCCTGCCCTGGCCAACGTCACCGGCGCCGAGGTGCTGCTGCGGTCCGACGGCGAATACCTCGCGCTCTTCAACGACGTATGGGCCCTGCGCCGGATCGAGAAGAACCACCCCGACCTGACCCTGGTGCCCATCGGCACGCACAACCCCGCAAAGTAGGGCCCAAAACATGACTGCAGTCCAGCCACGTGCCCTGGTGACCGGCGCCGGAACCATCAACCCGCTGGGGTCCTCGGTGGCAGGGACCTGGGCCGGCCTCCTGGCCGGGAAGTCCGGAATCGCGGAGCTGGACGAACCCTGGGCGGAGCAGCTGCCTGTAAAAATCGCGGGCCGCGCGCCGTCGGACCTCTCCGGGCACCTGAGCACCCGCGAGATCAAGCGCATGGACCGCTGCGGCCAGCTCGCGCTGATCGCTGCCCGGGAAGCGTGGGCCCAGGCCGGCGCCCCGGACGTTGACCCCGAGCGCTTCGCGGTGGTGATCGGCTCTGCGTACGGCGGGCTGGGCTCCACCCTGGAGCAGGACCGGACACTGGCCGCCTCCGGCCCGCGCAAAGTCTCCCCGCACACCCTGACCCGGCTGATGGTCAACGGCCCGGCGGCCTGGGTATCGATCGACCTCGGGGCCCGCGGCGGCGCGCGGACTCCGGTCAGCGCCTGCGCCTCCGGGGCTGAGGCGATTGTCCAGGGTGCCGAAATGATCCGCTCAGGAGCTGCCGACGTCGTGATTGCCGGCGGTGTTGACGCCTCAGTCAACGACCTGGTGATCACCGGCTTTTCGCAGATCCGCGCCCTGTCCACCCGCCCCGGCGATCCGCAGCTGGCCTCACGCCCGTTCGACGGCGGCCGGGACGGTTTTGTCCTCGCGGAGGGCGCAGGTGTGGTGGTGCTGGAAAGCGAAGCCCACGCCCGTGCCCGCGGCGCCGCCATACTGGGCGCGGTGGCCGGCGGGGCCGTGACGTCCGATGCCAACGACATCGTCGCCGCCGATCCGGCGATGCAGCGCCGCGTCATGCAGAAAGCGCTCGAGTCGGCGGGCCTGGAAGCGGCCGGCATCGGGTTTGTGCACGCCCACGCCACCTCCACTCCCGTGGGGGACAAGCTCGAGGGGCAGGCCATCAACGCCATCTTCGGGCCCAATGTTCCGGTGACCTCCACCAAGGGACACACCGGCCACCTGCTGGGCGGCGCCGGCGCGCTGGCCGCCGTTGTGGTCCTCGAAGCCCTGCGCACCTCGCAGCTGCCGGCCACCCTGAACATGGAGGCGCTGGATCCGGAAGTTGACCTCGACGTGGTGACCGGACAGGTCCGCAACCTTGCCGCGGACGCCCCGCGAGCGGGCCTGGTCAACGCCTTCGGCTTCGGCGGGCACAGTGTGGCGCTGGTGATCACCGCCGGCTGACGGGCCGGCAAACTGGCGCCGAAAGATTGTTGAACAATCTTGTGGCGTAAGGCATGATGGTTGAAGAATCCAACCTGAGACGAGGGTCACATGCCGCACATCGATCTGAACAGTGACGTCGGGGAATCCTTCGGCAACTGGACCATGGGGGACGACGCCGCCGTCTTCCGGCACGTCACCAGCGCCAACGTGGCCTGTGGCTTCCACGCCGGGGACCCGGTCACCATCGCCAAAACCTGCCGCGACGCCGTGGCGGCGGGCGTGACCGTCGGCGCCCACGTGGGCTACCGGGACCTGGCCGGCTTCGGCCGCCGCTTCCTGGACTGCTCCGCCGTGGAACTAGCGGACGATGTCCTCTACCAGCTCGGCGCGCTGCAGGCGCTGGCCCGCGCCGCCGACACCGAGGTCAGCTACGTCAAGCCGCACGGCGCCCTGTACAACGCGATTGTGCACCACGAGATCCACGCGCAGGCAGTGGTGGACGCCGTCCACGCCTTCAACCCGGAGCTGCCGCTGTTGCTCCTACCTGGCGCCGTGGCGCAGAAGAAAGCCGAAGCCCGCGGCATGACGGCCCTGTCCGAGGCCTTCGCCGACCGCGCCTACAATCCGGACGGCACCCTGGTGTCGCGCCGCGAGGAAGGCGCGGTGCTCCACGACCACGCCGCCATCACGGCCAACATGGTCCGGCTGGCCACGGAGGGCACCATCGTGGCCCGTGACGGGTCCGTCCTGAAAGTGCAGGCGGACAGCATCTGCGTGCACGGCGATACCCCCGGCGCGGTGGCCATGGCCGGCGCGGTCCGGTCAGGCCTTGCCGCCGCCGGCGTCACCGTGCGGAGCTTCGCGTGAGCATCACCGGCATCCGCTGGTCCGGCCCCAACGCGGTCCTGGTGGAGCTCACCGGGCTGGCCGGCGTCCTTGCCCTCCACGACCGGCTGCAGGCCGAGCCGCTCCCCGGGCAGCTCGACGCCGTCGCCGGAGCAGCCACGGTGCTGGTCAAGTTCGGCTCCCGCTTCCACGCCGGGGCCGCCCGCGGGTTGCTGCCGCACCTGGACCTGGCGGCCCGCGGCCACCACGCGGGCAATGAGGTCACCATCGAGGTGGTGTACGACGGCGAGGACCTCGCCGAGGTGGGCCGCCTGACCGGCCTGGGTGCCGACGGTGTGGTGGCCGCCCACACCGGGCAGGTGTGGACGGGCGCCTTCGGCGGCTTTGCCCCGGGCTTCACCTACCTCGTGGGGGAAAACGACTCCTTGTCGGTGGCGCGGCGCAGCTCACCCAGGACGGCCGTGCCGGCCGGCTCCGTGGCGCTGGGCGGGGCCTTCTCGGCCGTCTACCCGAGGCAGTCGCCCGGCGGCTGGCAGCTGCTGGGCCACACGTCCGCCGTGATGTGGGACCTGGGCCGGAAATCGCCGGCACTGGTGCGGCCGGGGGATACCGTCCGCTACGTTGCCGTCCGCGAGAGGGTGGCAGTGCGTTCGGCCGTGGCCCCGGGCCCTGGGTCCGCGCCGGACCAGGCAGGCAGCGGGCTCCTGGTGCAGGCTCCGGGGCTGCAGTCGCTGGTCCAGGACCTGGGCCGGCCGGGATTCGGCGACCTCGGCGTTTCCGTGTCCGGCGCCGCTGACCCGCGCTCGGCCCGCCAGGCCAACCGGCTGGTGGGCAACGAACCGGGTTCCGCCGTCGTCGAAAACCTCCTGGGCGGACTTGCTGTCCAGGCCCGGGGCGACCAGGTCCTGGCCGTTGCCGGCGCTGCCGTCTGCCTGGAAGTCCGCGACGCCGACAACCAGTTGCTGCGGACGCCAGCCCTGCACACACCTTTTGCCCTGCTCGACGGCGAGACGCTGAGCCTCGGCGCCCCCGGAACCGGTGTGCGGAGCTACTTGGGCGTCCGTGGCGGGCTGGCGGTGGAGCCCGTGCTGGGCAGCCGGTCCAGCGACTCGATGTCCGGCATCGGACCGCCGCCGCTTGCTGCCGGCATGTTCCTGCCCATCGCTCCGGTGACCGGCGTCCATCCCGTGGGCCCGGCGGAAAGCACCCTGCTGCCCGTCGCGGACGGCCCCACAGAGCTGCGCGTCACCCTCGGCCCCCGCGATGACTGGTTCGGTCCGGCCGCCTTCACGGCCCTGGCCGGGCAGGACTGGCTGGTCAGTGAACAATCCAACCGGATCGGGGTCCGGCTCACGCCCGGACCTTCCGGCGGGGCCTGGCCGGCTGGTGAAGCAGCCACGCCGGGAGCTCCCGGCGCCGCGCTGGTCCGGACCCGCGAGGGTGAGCTCCCCAGTGAAGGAACGGTACCCGGCGCGTTGCAGGTCCCGCCCAACGGCCACCCCGTCCTTTTCCTGGCCGACCATCCGGTGACCGGCGGCTACCCGGTGATTGCCGTGGTTGTGCCCGGCGACCTGCCGTTGGCGGCGCAGCTGCAGCCCGGCCACCCTGTCCGGTTCACCGTTGTGGACCCCACCACCCTCGCACCGGCAAACCAGGAACCTCCCCACCATGGTGAACCGGACCAGACCGCTTCAGAAGGAACCCAGCCATGAAAAAAGTCCTGATTGCCAACCGCGGCGAGATCGCCGTGCGGATCGCCCGCGCCTGCGCCGACGAGGGGCTGCAGTCCGTGGCCGTTTACTCCGACCCGGACGCTGACGCCCTGCACGTGCGGCTGGCGGACGAGGCGTACGCACTCGGCGGCAGCACAGGCGCCGAAACGTACCTGGACATCGGCAAGATCCTGGCGGCCGCCGGCCGCGCCGGTGCCGACGCCGTGCACCCCGGCTATGGCTTCCTGTCCGAGAACGCAGAATTCGCGGAAGCTGTGATCGGGGCCGGCCTCACCTGGATCGGCCCGTCACCGGATTCCATCCGCTCCCTGGGCAACAAAGTCACCGCACGTGCCATCGCCGTACGGGCCGGGGCGCCGCTGGTGCCCGGCAGCGACGGCCCGGTGGAAAACGCCGAGGACGTGCTCGCGTTCGCCCGGGCACACGGACTTCCGGTGGCCATCAAAGCAGCATTTGGCGGCGGCGGCCGCGGCCTGAAGGTGGCGCGCCGGATGGAGGACGTGGCGGATGCGTTCGAATCGGCTGTCCGCGAATCCACCGTGGCTTTTGGCCGCGGCGAGTGCTTTGTGGAGCGGTTCCTGGACCGGCCGCGGCATGTGGAAGCCCAGGTCCTGGCCGATACCCACGGGAACGTGGTGGTGGTGGGGACCCGGGACTGCTCACTGCAGCGCCGGAACCAGAAACTGGTGGAGGAAGCCCCCGCGCCGTTCCTGACAGCAGGGCAGCGCGCGCAGATCCACGAATCGGCCAAGGCCATCTGCCGCGAGGCGGAGTACCACGGCGCCGGAACCGTGGAATACCTGGTGGGCACGGACGGGATCATCTCCTTCCTGGAGGTCAACACCAGGCTCCAGGTGGAGCACCCGGTCACCGAGGAAACCTCCGGCGTGGACCTGGTCCGCCAGCAGTTCCGCATTGCCGCCGGCGGCGCCCTTGACCTTGCGGCGGACCCCGAACCGAAGGGCCACGCCATCGAGTTCCGGCTCAATGCGGAAGATCCCGCCCGGGGGTTCCTGCCCGGGCCCGGCACTGTGGTGGCCTTCGAACCGCCCACCGGCGCCGGCATCCGCGTGGACACCGGCGTCCGCTCCGGGTCGGTGGTGCCCGGCGAATACGACTCGCTGCTGGCCAAGCTCATTGTCCACGGTGAAGACCGGCCGCAGGCGCTCCGGCGGGCAGCGGCTGCGCTGGCCGAGATGCGGATCGAGGGCCTGCCCACCGTCCTGCCATTCCACCGGGCAGTGGTGCGCCACCCCGCGTTCACGGCTGAGGAGGGACTGGGCATCCACACCACCTGGATCGAAAACGACTTCGCCGGAGAGCTGGCGGCGTCCCCCGAGATCGCCCGCACCAACCCCGGTGCGGCACGGCGGACCCTGACCGTGGAGATTGACGGCAAAGCCGTGCAGTTGGGCCTGCCGGAGCAGTTTTACGCGGCGCTCCTCACCGGCGGCGGCGCGGGCGGCCAGGCAGCGGCGGACGCTGCGGAGCAGGACGACGCCGGCCTGGCCTCGCCAATGTCCGGGTCACTGGTGAAATGGGTGGCCGAAGATGGCCAGGTCGAAGCCGGCCAGGCCGTCGCCGTGCTGGAGGCCATGAAGATGGAAACCGCGGTAACGGCCCACCGGAGCGGCACCTGGACGCGAGGCGCACAGGAGGCGGGTGCCGCCGTCGGACGTGGTGATCTTCTGGGCCGGATCTCGTAGCCGGCCTTCGACGGCCTGGCGGTCCCGGAACGTTGAGTAGATTGGACGGATGCCCATGAACGAAGCACTCCAGGGGATCGCCGACGGCGGCCACGCAGCCCACGCCCATACCGGGGCGTGGGTTGCCGGCGTGCTCCGCGCCCGGATTTCGGCCGGCCAGTTGCCGCCCGGGTCAAAACTGTCCGAACAGAAGCTCTCGGAGGCCCTCGGGGTTTCCCGCAACACCCTCCGTGAGGCGTTTACGGTGCTGGCCGGCGAGTCCGTGGTGCAGCGGATCCCGAACCGGGGCGTCTACGTTGCGGCCCCGGGGCCGGACGATGTGCGCGAGATTTACCGGGTCCGCCGCCTGATCGAACCCGCCGCCGTGCTGTGGGGCGATATTGACGAAGCCGCTTTGGCCGGCCTCGAAGCCATTATGGCCAAGGCGCAAGCCGCCAGGGTTACGGCTTCGGTGCAGGGGATGGCGGACGCCAACCAGGACCTCCACAAGGCGCTGGTGGAACTTTCCGGCAGTGCATCCCTCAGCGATCTGATGGAAAAGGTCCTGGCCGAGATGCGGCTGGTCTTCCACGCCATGGGCCCCACGCCGGACTTCCACAGCCACTACGTGGACAGAAATGTGGCCCTGGTGGCGCAGCTTCGCGCAGGGCAGCGGGACGAGGCGGCGGCCGGGCTCCGGCGGTATCTGGACGATTCCGAACAGGAACTGCTGGTGCACCTTGGGGTTGCACCGTCATCCGGCAGGTGAACACGGATTAAAGCGATGTGTGCGGCGGCCCTTCCGGGGCCACCGCACACATGCTGACAGGCTGGTGCTGGAAAATCAGTTTTTGAAAACGTCCTTGACGTTCTCGCCGGCCTTCTTCGCCGAAGCACCGGCCTGATCGGCCTTGCCCTCGGCTTCAAGCTTGTCGTTGTCCGTTGCCTTGCCGGCAGCTTCCTTGACCTTGCCTACAGCGCTCTCGGCTGCGTTCTGGATCTTGTCTCCGATACCCATGTCTGCATTCCTTCCTGTTGCTGCGTTTACTTTTCCATTTGGCCACCCATTGCTGGGAGGATCCTGGACAATCGTCATACGTTGTCCAGAAATTTTGTGGGACCGTGCTGTCCCGGTCAGGGCCGTCCGGGCGGTCTGGTGTTTTTCCTTGCCGACAGGCGGCCACGGAGCCACCCGGCCACGGCGGTGACGACGACGGTAATGATCTTGTTCCTCATACCAGGTTCCTTCCTATGACGTTGGGCGGGGTGTTGACAGGCAGGTGTGGGGCTACAGAACCGCGGCTTTGTCGTTGCCCCGCTGGGTGCTGATGTTGAAAAGTACTGCCACTTTGCGGAGCGGAACCTCAAGGGCCGTCTCGAGGTTTGCTGTTACCTCGCCGTTGATCCGGGAGATGACGTCCTGGATGTCTGCCCGGTCCTCGACTTTGACGTCCAGGTTCAGCTCGGGCTGGTTCGCGCTGCCACGGATCAGTGCTGATGCCGAGGTGACGCCCGGCAACGCCTCAACTTCGTGGGCGACCGCGTCGGCCACAACCCGGGGTTCACACCTGGTATACCCGTCCCGGCCATGGTCGGAGTGCAGCCGCAGGGTGGAAGCCTGGTGGCGGCGGGGGATCTGGGCGCCGAGCCAGGAGAGCGCCAGCAGGGCGATGAGTGCTGCGCCGGCCAGGATCAAGGCTGCACCAACGGGATTCGACACAGCGTCGAGCGGGGGGCCGGCGAAGACCGGGTTTTCCGGTGCGGCAGGGACCAGTGCAAGGTTCGCGGCGGCGGCCAGGTCCTTACCCAGCCCACTGGCGAGCAGGACACCGGCACCGCCGGCGAGGAGCAGCACTACCGCGATGACCGCCAGCCATGCCCGGTTGAGCCTGCCTGCTGTTTCCCTCATGGTGTGTCCTTTTCTTTCTGCAACGGGGCCTCTGTTCTGCCCCGCCTGCCGACCTTGGCTGGCATCGAGTGGTTCGTGGTCCTGACCGGGCCAGGCGCTAATGCCTGGGAAAGTGGAGGGTTCATCCACTGCTCCTGACCCGGACGCTGACCCGTGGAGTCGGCGTCAGACCCACGGTGCGGAACTTCTCCTCCAGGGACTCCTTGATGTCACGGGACAACGATCCGGGTTCATTCAGGCTGGTGGATACCACGACGGAGACCGATTTACCGCTGGCCGTTGCCGAACTGGACTCGACGCCGTCGGTTTGGTCAGCATGTGCTGCCGCGAGCCTGGCAAGGCCCCGGCGGCTGATGACCGTCTCTGTCAGGCCGGTGGAGGAAGAGCCGGTGATGGCTGCTCCCGTGCGCCGGCCCGGAAGCACCGCAGCAAAGAGCAGGAACACCCCTGCCAGCAGTGCCACGACCGATACTGCCCACACGCCTGGGTTGTTCCAGGTCAGCCCACGGACGGCATCGCCGGACGCCACGATGAAGCCAGGCCAGGCCCCGCCTGCCAGGTAGGCAACGGCGCCCCAGATTGCCAGCCCCGCGAGGACCAGCAGGACAAGGGAGGTGGCGGCGGCAGGGACCGTGCGGCTGGACCGCCGCTGCAGCGACTGGGATACGGGTTGCGTGCTCATAGGAGTTCCCTTCGCCCGGAAGCGCCGGAAGTGGAGGTCAGTGATTCGAAGTCGATATCCACTTGCCGGACATCAATGCCGCAGGCGGCGCTGACTTTCTCCCTGACCTCGCTGCGGAGCCGGTCAGCCGTTGCCCGCAGCGGTGCGGGGTAGCGCACCCCGGCGCTGATGTGCAGCGCAGCGACTTTCCCGCTGAGCCGGACCTTGACCTTGGGCCGGGCATCGTCATCCCGGTGCGAGCCGATCCCAAGGAAACCGCCGGCCGTGCCGTTAATGCCGGGAACCCCCGCCGCTACCTGGCCGGCAATTTTTTCGATGGCCTTCTCCGAGATGGTGAGCGATCCCCGTACTGCGGGTTCCGCCAATCCGCCCGGATGGCTGTTAGTTGCCGCGCTCATCTGCGGGAGCTGGCTCGGCCGGTCAATGCGCTGAGGTCCAGCTTGCCCTCAATGATGCGGGCTGCGGCCAGTCCAAGGGCGCCGAAGACGGCAACCAGGAGGAACGCGGAGAACCCGCCGAAAGCTGCTGCGAATCCGAGGGCCAGGCCTGTCATCAGGCCAAGGGCTGTGGTGTTCATGGAATGCCTTTTCTGCTGCGGGGCTCCTGCACCTGACTGGCTTGCAGGAGGAGTGGCGGGGCGGCGGGGAAGACGCGGGGGCGGCGCCTTCCCCGCCTGTGGAGATCCGGCCGGCTCGGGGGGCCTGCCGGATCAGCTGGGTCCGGGACTGCTACTGGAGATCCTTGTGGTTTGAATCGTCCTTGTCCTGGTCGTCCTCGGGGAGGTGGACGTCGGTGACGTTGATGTTCACCTCAATGACCTCGAGGCCGGTGGCGTCTTCCACTGATGCGATGACGTTCTTCCGGATCATCTGGCTGACTTCGACGATGGAGGCGTCGTGCTCCACCACGATCGTCAGGTCGATCGCGGCCTGCCGCTCACCCTTTTCCACGCTGACACCGCCGCTGACGTTGGTCTGCGAACCGGGAATGCGTTCGGTGAGGCTGCTGAACGCCCGGCGGCCGGCGCTGCCCATGGCGTAGACGCCCGGGACTTCGCGGGTGGCGATACCGGCGATCTTCTGGACAACCGTTTCGGCGATGGTGGTGTTGCCCTTGTCGGTCTGCAGCGGGCCGACGTTCCTGGCCTTCTCGGTTTCCTTGGAGTGCTGCTCTGCGCGGCGTTCCTGCTCTTCGCCCGTAGCGGGGACAACTGCTGCGCGGCGGGAGTTCTGTTCGTCTGCCATGGGAATCCGGTCTCCTTCAAAGTTTTTTGCGTACACAGATAAAGACGCAACCGGTGGGCAATCCTCACGGCCTGTTTGGTAAATTTCTCAAATTCTTTTTCCGGCCCCGGAAGGGGAGCCCCGGAATCCCCTCCGGTGCCCGTTGAACCGGTCCGGCCGGTTAGGCAGGCTGCTTACCTTATGCTGGTGGTGGCCTGCTGCCTGCTGATCAGGGAACGCCGGCCACGGGGGATCGTTTAGCGGCAAGCGGTCGAGGAAGAGAACACATGGACGAGACAACGGAGCCGGACCTGCAGGCTGACCTGCATCCCGTGCCGCCGGAAGTGCCCGCCCCCTTCGGTGCAGAACCGCGGGACCCGGCGAACGGCTGGGACGACGGGGTGTGGACGCCGCTGGACGAACTTGATGCCCTGACGGTCGTTTCCAGGGCGCAGGACGGGGACGTTGAAGCCTTTGAATGGCTTCTGAACGCCTATCAGGGTGGCCTGTTCCGGTTGTGCCTGCGGATGCTTGACGACAGGACCGAAGCGGAGGACCTGGTCCAGGAGACGTTCATCAGCGCGTGGCGGGCCCTGCCCAACCTCACGGTCCCGCAGGCGTTCGTTCCCTGGCTGTACCGGACGGCCACCAATAAATGCCTGGACCTGCTCCGCCGCCGGAAGGGCCGCCCACCCGCGGGAACCGGCCAGGCCGGCGTGGCCGGGGACCGGGGCGACGCGGGACAAGACACCACTGCGGGCGCCCACGCTAGTATCGGACAAGGGGCCGGCGCCGATCCTGCGAAGGAGTACGAGAACCAGGCGCAGATGCGGGCACTGTCGGATTTGCTGCAGACGGTGCCGCCCGGGCCCAGGGCTTGCTGGCTGCTCAAGGAAGTCCATGAATTCTCATACCGGGAGATTGCGGCAATAGTGCAGCTCCCGGAGAGTACCGTCAGGGGCCGGATTGCACGGGCCAAACGCTTCCTTGCAGAGGGGATGGAACCATGGCGATGAACAGTGACCGTCCCCGGCTGGGATGCGGACGTGACCTTGATGAGTTCTGGGCCACCATCGACGAACCACCCACCAGCCATGAGCTCTCCTGCCCGGACTGCCAGAGCGCACGCAACGCCCTCTACCACCTGGCCAGTGTCACTGAATCAATGCGCGAGCGTGACCGGACGGAGCCGTCACTTCAGCCGGGTAACCGGGTGAAGGAGGCGGTGATGATGGTTGCCCGTGCGGAAATCCGGCGCGGCCGCAAAACAGCCCTCAAGGACACCCCGCTCGGCAGGATCGACATCAGCGAGCAGGCGTTGACAGCGCTGATCCGTTTCGCCGCGTCCACCCTTCCCGGGGTCCGCGCCCGGCGGTGCTCCATAGCCCCCATGCAACCAGGGACCACCGGTGTTCCGGTCCCCGAGGGAACCCAACTTACCGTCGAACTGCAGGTGGCGTTGGCTTCGACAGTGCGGATCCCGGACACCCTGGCGCAGGTACGCGAACGCGTCGGCGCCGTGGTGGAAGCCCAGACAGCACTGCTCGTCGGCTCGATCAATATCATTGTGGAGGACCTTTATGATCTCTGACCAGCCACTGGACGCCCGGGTGGTCAACCTCGATGTCCTCGCGGATGCGCTGACGGCTGCCCTCCTCAGCCAACCCGGGCTGCTCCGGCTCGAACCTACGGTGCGCAGCGTTATGCAGAAGTTCAAAATCACCTCGAAGGTGTTGCGCCAGGATACCGAAGCCGCGGGCGGCCAAACATCAACGGCCACGAGGGACGGGCTGCACATCACTGTTGACGACGGCCTGGTCCACGTCCAGGCCGATATCGCCACCGCAATTGACCACCGGGCCCTTGGCCTGGCGGAACACGCCCAGGAAATCATCGCAGATACGATCCGCCGCAACGGGCTGCGCGTGGGCGGCGTGGACGTCACCATCCTGGCCATCGAAGCCAGCCCCGGACACTGACCCCGGTCAGGGCACCAGGTAGGAACTGTCCCGGGCATCGGTGATCAGCATATGTCCCGGCGCGTGGCCGATCGCCAGTGGTGGCCCTGATTCCATCACGGCAGCCTGTGGGGTGACGCCGCAGGCCCAGAAGACCGGGATATGGCCCTCGGGGATCTCCACCGGATCGCCGAAGTGGGGCCGGGAGAGGTCGGTAATTCCCAGTTCCGCGGGGTTGCCCACGTGCACCGGGGCGCCGTGGACTGCCGGATACCGGGAGGTGATCCTCACGGCGTCGGCCACCTGGGAAGCGGGGATGGGCCGCATCGACACCACCATGGGCCCGGACATCCCGCCGGCAGGCTCGCATCGGAGGGACGTCCGGTACATTGGCACGTTGACCCCCTGATCGATGTGGGCCACGCGGATGCCACCTTCCTGCAGGGCGGCTTCAAACGTGAAGCTGCAGCCCACAATGAAAGTCACCAGGTCCTCGCGCCAGTAATCGAGGAGATGGGTGGGCTCGGCTGTCTTGATGCCGTTTTGGTACACCACATACCGGGCAACGTCGGTGCGGATGTCTCCGCCGGCAAGCAGCGCGCCGCTGGTTTCACCGGCGTCCAGCACCCCCAGGATGGGGCAGGGCTTCGGGTTCCGCTGCGCAAACAGCAGCACGTCGAAGGCCTGGGCCTTGGGCACGATAATCAGGTTGGCCTGCGCATAGCCGGCGCTCCAGCCGGCCGTGGGTGCCACCAGGCCGGCCCTGAACAGGGCGCGGGCTGCGGCAGGGGCCAGGCCGGCGGGATGCTGGGGGACGGCGCTGGCCAGGGAGGCGGTTGCGGCGGGCTGCGTGCGGTTCATGGTGTTCCATCCAGCTGGCGGTGATCCGGGTCACGGTGCCATTCCAGCTTAGTGACTGTCTGCAAAGCACGCAATAGATTGTTGAACAATATTTGAACGCCGTGACGCGTCGGCAGAGAGAACGACGGCGGCAGGGTACCCGCCGTCGCCGCCCTCCCGTCCTGCTTAGGCGTCCACGGCGGCCTTTTCCGCCAGTGTGGGTTGGCCGTTGATGAGGCGGTTGAGGTGCCAGGGGTTGGTGTTGTGGAGGGGGGTGGGGAGGAGTTCGGTGGGGAGGTTTTGGTAGGCGACGGGGCGGAGGAAGCGGTTGATGGCGAGGGTGCCGACGGAGGTGGTGCGGGTATCGGAGGTCGCGGGGTAGGGGCCGCCGTGGACCATGGCGTGGCCTACTTCGACGCCGGTGGGCCAGCCGTTGACGATGATGCGGCCGACTTTTTGTTCGAGGGCGGGGATGAGGGGCGCGGCGGTGGGGTAGTCGTGGTCGGTGAGGTGAAGGGTGGCGGTGAGTTGGCCTTCGAGGCGGGTGATTGCGTCGAGGAGGTCTTCGGTGGTGGTGTAGCGGATAACCAGGGAGGCTGCGCCGAAGATTTCCTGGTGCAGGATTTCGTTGGTGAGGAAGTCCTTGACCTGGGTCGCGTAGATGGCCGGGGCGGGGGCGTTGCGGGTTTGGCCGTCGGCGCCTTTTCCGAGGACGGTGACGCCGTCCGCGGAGCCCAGGGCCTGGGCTCCGGTGTGCCAGGATCCGGCGATGCTTTCGGTGAGCATGGTTTGCCCGGCGCAGGTGGTGATGGCGCGGCCGACGGCGGCGGCGAACTTATCGCCTGCGTCGCCGGTGGGGGCGAAGAGCAGTCCGGGGGAGGTGCAGAGCTGGCCTGAGCTGCCGGTGACCGCGGTGACATACTGCTGGGCGAGGGTGTCGATGTCGGCGGTGGGGCCGGTGAGGGCGCCTTCGAAGACGATGACGGGGTTCAGGGAGGACATTTCGGCGTAGACGGGGATGGGTTCGGGGCGGTTGGCGGCGGTCCGGGTCAGGGCGGTGCCGGCGGCCTGGGAGCCGGTGAAGCCGACGGCTTTGATGTTGGGGTCGGCCACGAGGGCTTGGCCGATGCTGGCGCCGGGGCCGTAGATGAGGGAGAACACGCCGGGGTGCAGGCCGGTGTCCTTGACGGCCTTAACAATGGCCTGGCCCACGAGTTCGCTGGTGCCGGGGTGGGCGTTGTGGGCCTTGAACACCACGGGGCAGCCGGCGGCGAGGGCGGAGGCGGTGTCACCACCCGCCGTCGAGAAGGCGAGCGGGAAATTGCTGGCACCGAAGACGGCGACGGGGCCCAGCGGGATTTGGCGTTGGCGGATGTCCGCCCGGGGTGCGGGGGTGCGGTCCGGAAGGGCCGGGTCGATGCGGATGCCGCGGAAATCGCCCTGGCGGACCACTGCAGCGAAGAGCCGGAGCTGGCCGGTGGTGCGGGCGCGTTCGCCGGTGAGGCGGACGGTGGGGAGGCCGGTTTCCTGGGTGGCGCGGGTGATGAGGTCTTCGCCGATGGCTTCGATGTTGTCCGCGATCGCTTCGAGGAAGGCGGCGTGGGTTTCGGGGTCCAGGGTGCTGAAGGAGGGGTACGCGTCAGCGGCGGCGGAGGTCGCCGTCGTCAGCTGTTCCTCGGTGATCAGCGAATACGCGGGCTCGAGCTGCTCATTCGTGGCGGGATTGAAACCGAAAGCGGTTTTGCCGCCGCCGACGACAGGCCGGCCGGCGATCAGGGAATGTCCGGTGAGTGTCACGGTATTTACTCCTAGAAGGAAGGTGGTCAGGAGAGGGTGGCGATGAGGGCTTTGAGGTCCGCGAGGTCCTGCGGCGCCAGGTTCTGCAGCGGGGTGCGGACCGGGCCTGCCGAACGGCCCACCGCGTCCAGGCCGCCCTTGACGATGGACACGGAGTAGCCCTTCACGCGGTCCCTGATATCCAGGTACGGGATAACAAAGTCGTTGAGCTTCCGGTTCACGGCGGCACGGTCGTTGTTGCGGACGTCCCGGTAGAAATCCAGGGCAAACTGCGGGACAAAGTTGTACATGGCGCTCGAGTAGGTGCTCATGCCCAGCTGCAGCAGGGGAAGTGCGAACGTCTCCGCCGTGGGGAGTCCGCCCAGGTAGAAGAGCCGGTCGCCAAGCTTGGCGTAAACCCGGGCGTCGTGCTCCAGGTCGCCCACGCCGTCTTTGAAGCCGATCAGGTTCTCGTGCCGGTCCGCCAGGAGGGCCACCGTGGTGTCCTTGTAGATCGCGTTGGCGCGGTTGTAGATGATGACGCCCAGTGAGGTGGACCTGCAGATGGCGCTGACGTGCTCGGCCAGTCCAGCCTGGTCCGCCTCGGTGAGGTAGGGGGGAAGCACCAGGATCCCGTCGGCCCCTGCGGCCTCGGCGGCTTGCGCGTTCTCGATGGCCTGGGCCGTGGAGCCGCCGGCCGAGGCGAGGACGGGAACCAGTGAACCCACTTCGTCGACGGCGGTACGCACCACGCGTGCCGATTCCGCCGGGGTCAGGGAGAATCCTTCGCCCGTGCCGCCTGCAGCGAACAGGCCGGCAACGGGAAAGCTGGCCTGCCAGGCAAGGTGCTTACGGTAGTTTTCCTCGTCGAACGCCAGCTCGGCGTCGAAGGACGTGACGGGGAAGGAGAGCAGTCCCTCCTTGAGTGTTGCGGCGAGTTCCTGGGGGGTGTACTTGGCCATGGTGTGTTCCTTTGATTGCGGCGCCGGCTGGCCGGCGGAGGGCTGTTTTCTCCCTTCAGCCTAGGAATGCTTTTGATGCCTGTCCAAGATTTTTAATGGATAGATTGATACCTTGCAGGTATCTACGATGTCAGACGGCTTAGCTGACCAGGACTGGGCGGTGCGGCCCGCGCTGGGCTACGGGCCGGCGTCGAACTCCAGGTCCTGCAGCAGCCGTGACAATGCCGGATTGCTGACCTTCCGGTTCCACAAGGCGTACAGCTCCACCTGGTTGCCGGGTGCGGGCGCCAAGGGAAGGAACTCGACGCCGCTGATGCCCAGCACCGTGGCGGAGGAGGGGACAAGCGCCACCCCGCGCTTGGCCGCCACCAGCGAAACCATCGTCACAATCTGGCTGACGGTGTGCACCACATTGCCGTGGCGGATGGGCAGGAGCCGGACCACCAGGTCGTAGAAGTAGCGGGCTTGCGTGGGGGAGTGCATGATCAGCGCCTCGTGACTGAAGTCTTCCGGCCCGATGGGCCGGTCCAGCGCCGTCAGGGGGTGCCCGGCCGGGACCGCCAGCATCACGGCTTCGTGGGAGAGCAACCGCGAATCGAAGGTCCGGCTGTCAAAGGGCGGGCGCGCCAGGCCCAGGTCCAGTTCGCCGGTCAGCAGTCCGTCCAGCTGCTCGCCGGTCACCAGTTCCTGCAGTTCGATGTCCACGTCCGGAATGATGCCGGAGATCTGCTCCAGGAGTGGGCCCAGGACGCTGAAGCCGCCGGCCGCCGTGAACCCGATCCGCAGGACCCCGGAACGACCGGAAGCGATTCTCCGGGCTGTGGCAGGAGCCCGCTCAGCCAGCGTGATCAGGCGGCGCGCCTCGTCAAGGAACGTCAGCCCGGCGGGGGTCAGCTGCACCTTCCGGTTGTCCCGCTCCAGCAACTCGGTGCCGACGATCCCCTCCAGTTTCTGGATCTGGCGGCTCAAGGGCGGTTGCGTCATGTTCAGGCGTTCGGCGGCCCTGCCGAAGTGCAGTTCCTCGGCGACGGCGACGAACCCTGCCAGCTGGTCGAAGGTGAACATAATGCCTTCCGGGTATCAACGGTGTACGGCCAAATCCTTGGAGGCATCATATCTGGCGGCGGCGGCGGCGGCGGCGGGCGGGCGGGCGGTCCGCGCGTCAATCCAGCCGGGCCAGCTCCACCAGCGCATCCAGGACCTGAAGCTGGCCCTTGACCAGCTTCAGCCGGGCCTCTTCGAGGGAAAACCAGCGGGCATCGTCGATCTCCGGGAAATCCCGGATGGTGCCCGAACCCCTGGGCCATTCCAACGGGAAGGTGTTGCTGGCGATAATTCCGGGGTTGAAGTCATGTTCGGCGACAAACACGGTGATGATCTTCCCGCTGGACTGGCGGAATTCCCCCAGGAGGCGGTACTCGGCGTCCGGTGCGTCCGTCCCCATCTCCTCCGCAAATTCCCGCAGCGTGGCCGCCAGCGGGTCTTCGTCCGGGGTGTATTCGCCTTTCGGGATGGACCAGGCATGGGCGTCCTTCCGGGCCCAGAAGGGGCCGCCCATGTGGCCGATCCAGACCTCCAGGCCGGCGGCACTGTCCCGCCGGTAGAGCAGGATCCCCGCACTTCGGACCGGCATCTGGCTCCTCCCTGTGCCGGCGCGCGGCCGGCCCTGATCCGCCGTCCGGCGTTAACCCCGAATTCATGGCGCTGATCTAGGTTAAGCCCTCAGGCACTTTGCTCGAAGGGACCCATCATGGCCAGCATCGAGAACGTATTGGGCCGGCTGACGCCGGAGGAGCACACCGAGCTCCGCAACCTGGGCCCGCAGGGGCACCTGCCGCGGCACCTGCTTGAAGCCATCGACCGGGCGGCCGGGGGACCGGGCGCCGGGCGCGGCTACTACGTGTCCACCGGCAACGTGAGCTCCACCGGTGGAACCCTGGTGGTGCTGCGGGACGACGTCTCCGGTTGGCTCTTCGCGGACGAATCCCCGGACCAGCCGCGGCAGTCGTGACGGCGTGGGCGGCCGGACACCAGGCTGCCGCTAGCCGATGAGCAGGCTCAAGGCCTCGGTCAGGTGCTCCACTTCCCGCACGGAGAAGCCCGGCGGTACAGGACCGGGCCCGTTGTGGCTTGCCGGCACCACGGCATGCGTGAAGCCCAGCCGGTGCGCCTCCTGGATCCGCTGGTTGATACCGGGAACAGGGCGGACTTCACCCGCCAACCCCACCTCGCCAAAGGCAATCAGCCGGATGGGCAAGGGTTTCCGGGCCTTCGCCGACGCCACGGCCAACGCCACGGCAAGGTCCGTGGCAGGCTCGCTGAGCTTCACGCCACCCACGGTGGCCACGTAGGAATCGTCCTTGTGGAGCAGGCAGCCGGCGCGTTGCTGGAGGACGGCAAGCAGCATTGACACCCGCGAGCTGTCCAGCCCGCTGGTGGCCCGGCGCGGCTGGGAGTTGGGGCTTTCGGCCAGCAGGGACTGCACCTCAGCCAGCAGCGGACGCCTGCCTTCCATGGTGACGGTGATGCAGGTGCCGGACACGGGTTCCTTGGTGCGGCTGACAAACAGTCCGCTGGGATCGGTGAGGCCCTCGATGCCGTTTTCGTTGAGGTCGAAGCAGCCGACGTCGTCCGTGGGGCCGTAGCGGTTCTTGACGGCGCGCAGCAGCCTCAGCCGGGAATGACGTTCACCTTCGAACTGGCACACCACATCCACCAGGTGCTCCAGCAGGCGGGGGCCGGCGATGGAGCCGTCCTTGGTGACATGGCCAACCAGGAGGGTGGTCATGTTGCGCCGTTTGGCTGCGGCGATGATGGAGGCTGCCACTTCGCGGACCTGGGACACGCCGCCGGCGCTGCCGTCCACGTCCGCACTGCTCAGTGTCTGGACCGAGTCAACAATCAGCAGCCGCGGCTCGATTTTCTCGACCTGTCCCAGCGCCTGGCCAAGGTCCGTCTCCGCCGAGAGGTACAGGGATTCGGCGACGGCGTCGATCCGCTCCGCGCGGAGCTTCACCTGCGCCGCGGACTCCTCACCCGTCACGTACAGGACGTCCTGGGCGGTGCGGGCAAATTTGGCCGCCACGTCCAGGAGCAGGGTGGATTTGCCGACGCCGGGCTCGCCCGCCAGCAGGATGACGGCGCCCGGAACCAGGCCGCCGCCCAGCACCCTGTCCAACTCGTCCACGCCGGTGGGGAGGAACGCGGCAGTGGTGGCATCGACGTCGGCGATGCGCCGTGCCGGTTCCAGAACCGTGGTGGCGGCCGTGGTCCGGGCCACCGCCGCGCCGGTTTCCTCCACGGATCCCCACGCCTGGCATTCGCCGCAGCGACCCACCCATTTGACGGTGGTCCAGCCGCATTCGGCGCATTTGTAGGCTGGCGCCTTGGACGCCCGGGAAGTCTTTGTTGCCATGCGTCCAACCCTAGCCGCGGGCACCGACATCCCCGTACCTGCAGGACGTCACCGCGAGCCCATGATTGGCCGGATGGAGACTGCACCGGCGGGTAAAAGAGCCGCTAATCTATTCCTTGAAGTTCGCGGTCCAGCAGGGGCCGGGACTAAGCCCGTCGAATGGCCCATCAGTGACATCCAGCAGCGAAACAGCAGACCAGCGGACCCCCGTGACGCCGCACAACACTTTCCTGGACTGCCCCACAGGGACCGTCAGGTATTACTTCGCGGAAGGCGTCTTCCACTGGTCGGCCGGGCTGTACCGTATCTATGGATACGAAAAAGGGGAGATTGTTCCCTCGATGGACATGGCGCTCGCCCACATCGAGCCTGCAGACCGCCCGACAGTCCTGGCGTATTGGGATCATGTTGCCTCCGTGGGGGGACCCGCATCGATTTACCTCTCCATCCGCGACGCCAAAAACCGTCAGCACAAGTTGTTGTTTTCCGCGGACTACATCCTTGAGGGAGATGCGCCGGTTGGCGTGTGGGGCGTTGTGGCGGACCTGACCCAATCGATTCACACGGACCGTCACCAGCTCGCCACGGAGGCCGTTGCCGCATCAGCCCGCAGCAGGGCGGCGATTGAGCAGGCCAAGGGCATTCTGATGGGCCGCACCGGCGTCGATGCGGACGGGGCATACGCCCTCATGAGCCAGTTGAGCAACGAATCAAACCGCAAGGTGTCCGTGATCGCCCTCGAAATCATCGAGCGTGCCACCGCTTCCGCCGCAAGCGGGACAACACCGGATCACCCGCTGCTCCAGTAGGGCCCACACGTCAACGCAGCAAACCAGCCCGCCTCCGCAGGAACTAGGGTCGGACGCCAAGGCCCGCCAGGTCCGGGACCAGCCACCGGTCGCCGGCCCGCTCCAGCGGAACCCGGGCCACCACTGCCGCGGACTCCGTGGGAATCGCGCCGAGGAGGCGTGGCACCGGGGGTGTCCCGCCGTCGGCCGGCCCTTCCGGATCCCAGGCGACGGCGACGCCCTCCGCGGCCAGCGCTTCCTCGTCGAGCACCACCAGGACCAGCGGAATGGCCAGGTCCGCATAGGTCCCCGTCAGTGCCCAGGCCAGCTGCGAGGCGGTGGCGGCGTGGATGAAGCCGGTGTCATCAAACATGGTGGCGCGGGTTGCCACGTCGTATTCGCCGAAGCGGGCGCAGGCCTCCCAGTCATCCTCGATGGCCACATGGACCAGGCGCTGTCCGCTCATGATGAATCCTTCCTCGTAATGAAACGCCATCGTGTCATTAAGTGCGTAGAATCGCTACTGCAGCCAAAGTGAAGGAGCGGTGCATGGAACTGGAACGCAAGCGCGGCAGGCCGAGCGCCGGCGAACGGGCAGAGCGGCAGCAGCGGATCCTCGATCTGGCCATCCGGCTCTTTGGCCACTGCGGTTTTGCGGGGACATCCCTGGACGCGCTGGCGGATCAGGCCGGGGTTACCAAGCGCACCATCTACGCCTATTTCACGGACAAGGAGGGGCTGTTCACCGCCGCGGTGGACCGCCAGCACGCGTACCTGGCGCAGGCGCTGGAGCCGGAAACTTCCCTGGCGGAGGCGGCCGCGCGGATTGTGGAGAGCCTGCATTCGGATGACGCCGTGACGCTGCACCGGATGGTCATCGCGGAGGCACCCCGCCTCCCCGGATTGGCTGCGGCCTTCTACCGGCACGGTCCGCAGCGGTCCATCAGCTTCCTGGCCGCGCTGATTGAGCGGACCCCATCGCCAGCCCCCCGGGAGGCCGCCGAAGCGCTCTACACGCTGCTGCTTGGCGAGGCGCACCGCCGGCGGCTCCTCGGCCTGGCGCCGGCACCCGACCAGGAGCAGGCGCGGGCCCACGCGCGCCGCGCCCTGGCCCTCATCTGCCCGGACGCCGCATAAACCGTATTCCAACCGGAAAAGCACTTGCCCGCAGCTTCCGCCAGCCTGTATAGTCAGGTCCCGAAGGCGATTTCGCCTACAGGATTGTTACTCGGCAACGAGGCAAGACCTGAGAAGCACACTCCGTGCATCTCGGGTCTTTTTTTGTGCCCAAAAATAGACAGAGAGGTCTGAGATGGCAAATGTGGACTACCGGTCGTTGGCCGGAGATATCCTCGAGGGGGTGGGTGGCGAAGCCAACATCGCCAGCGCCACGCACTGCGCCACCCGGCTCCGGCTCAAGCTGCGGGACGAATCCAAAGCGGATACCCCGGCAGTGGAGAAGCTGCCCGGCGTCATCACGGTGATGAAGGCCGGCGGCCAGTACCAGGTGGTCATCGGCGACAACGTCCCCACCGTCTACGCGGAACTGGGCAAGCTGACCCGGCTCGGCGATGACAGCGCGCAGGAGCAGGAAGCCGCCCCGCAGGGCAACCTGTTCAACCGATTCATCGACATGATCTCCGCGATCTTCTCACCCATCATCTGGCCCCTCGCCGGCGCCGGCCTGCTCAAGGCCTTCCACAGCCTGGCCACCCAGCTGGGCTGGCTGGACCCCGTTTCGCAGACCAGCATCGTCCTGGCAGCGGCAGCGGATTCCTTGTTCTACTTCCTGCCGGTCTTCCTGGCCGTCACCGCAGCCAAGCGGTTCAAGGCCAACCAGTTCACCTCCATGGCCATCGCCGGCGCCCTGGTCTACCCCAGCATCGTGGCCCTCGCCGCCGCGACGGAACCCCTGAGCTTCGCCGGCATCCCCATGGTGATGATGAACTACACCAGCTCCGTCATCCCCATCATCGTGGCCGTCTGGCTGCAGGGCTACCTGGAGCGTTTCCTGATCCGCGTGCTCCCCGCCGCCATCCGGAACTTCACCACCCCGCTGCTCACCATCGTTGTGATGGTCCCGCTGATCCTGCTCACCGTTGGCCCCGTCACCACCTTCGCCGCGCAGGGCCTCTCCTCCGGCATCAACGCCGCCTTCACCTTCGCCCCCTGGCTCGCCGGCGGCATCATGGGCGGATTCTGGCAGGTTTTTGTCCTCTTCGGCCTGCACTGGGGCCTGGTTCCGGGCATGCTCAACGAAATCAGCACCCAGGGCTACTCCCTCCTCATGGGTCCCCTGGTGGCCGCGGTCCTGGCCCAGGCTGCAGCCACCCTCGCGGTAATGTTCCGCACCCACAACAAGGCCCGCCGCGCGGTAGCCGGCCCCGCAGCGCTCTCCGGTTTCCTGGCCGGTATCACCGAACCCGGCATCTACGGCGTCAACCTGCCGCTGAAGAAGCCGTTCTACTTCGGTATCGCCGGCGGTGTGGTGGGCGGCGCCATCGCAGCAGCAGGCGGCAGCGGCGCCACCGCGTTTGTCTTCCCGTCACTGCTGGGCCTGCCCGCGTTCGGAACGGTGGGCAACTTCGGCCTGCAGCTCGCCGGCACCGGCGTCGCCGTTGCCATCGCCTTCGCCCTGACCTTCTTCTTCGGCCCCCGCGAAGCAGCGGCGCCTGAATCGGCCGACGCCGGCACTTCCGGCCCGTCGCCCGCAGAGGCTGCGCTGGAGGCGGCTTTGCCCGTCCCGGCTGCAGCGGTCACCGGCGCCGTGGATATCATCGCCCCGGTCGCCGGGCAGGCAATCGCCCTGGCCGACGTGCAGGACAAGGTCTTCGCCTCCGGCGCCATGGGCAAGGGCCTGGGCATCATCCCGGCCGACGGCCGCATCTACGCCCCGATCTCAGGCTCCATCAAGGCGGCCATGAAAACCGGCCACGCCTACGGCATCAAGTCGGACAGCGGCGTGGAAGTCCTGGTCCACATCGGCATCGACACCGTCCAGCTGGACGGCCGCGGCTTCGAAGCTGCCGTGACCCGCGGCCAGCAGGTCCGCGCCGGCGACCTGCTCGCCGTCGTCGACCTCGCCGCCGTCGCCGCGGCCGGGTACGACACCACCACCCTGGTGATGGTCACCAACACCGCCCAGCTCGCCAGCGTGGACGCCGTCACCGGCGGCACCCTGGCCCAGGGCGACACCGCCATCACCGTCCAGGTCTGACCGGCACCTGCCGGCTTCCCCATTCCCGCACTGCAAAGGAAACGTACTGTGACCACCACATTCCCCAAGGGCTTCCTCTGGGGCGGCGCCACCGCCGCCAACCAGATCGAGGGCGCGTACAACGAGGGCGGCAAGGGCCTCTCCATCCAGGACGTGATGCCCAAGGGCATCACCGAGACCCCCACCGAGGGCCCCACCCCGGACAACCTCAAGCAGGTGGCCATCGACTTCTACCACCGCTACGAGGAAGACATCGCAGCCTTCGCCGACCTGGGGTTCAAGGTCTTCCGCTTCTCCATCGCCTGGAGCCGCATCTTCCCCCTCGGCGATGAGGCCAGCCCCAACGCCCAAGGCCTCGCGTACTATTCGCGTCTCCTGGACGAGCTGGAAAAGCATGGCATCGAACCGATGGTCACCATCAGCCACTACGAGACGCCCCTGCACCTGGCCCGGAAGTACAACGGCTGGACCAACCGGCAACTGATCGGCTTCTACGAAAACTACTGCCGCGCCCTGTTCGAAAACTTCGGCGCCCGGGTGAAGTACTGGCTGACGTTCAACGAGATCAACTCGGTCATCCACGAGCCGTTCCTCTCCGGCGGCATCCCCACGCCCAAGGACCAGCTCACCCAGCAGGACCTGTACCAGGCCATCCACCACGAACTGGTGGCCTCGGCCCGCGCCACCAAGCTGGCCCGCGAACTGATGCCCGCCGCGCAGGTGGGCTGCATGATCATCGCGCTGCCCACCTACCCGCTGACCCCGGACCCCTCGGACGTGGTGGCAGCCATGCACACCGCCCAGGACAGCTACGCGTTCGGCGACATCCACTGCCGCGGCGAATACCCGGGCTACCTGCTGCGCAGGTTCCGGGACCAGGGCATCGAGCTGGAGATCACCGTCCAGGACAGGGAAGACCTCAAGCACACGGTGGACTTTGTCTCCTTCAGCTACTACATGAGCATCTGCGAGACAGCGGACCCGGCCAAAAAGATCAAGGGCGCCGGCAACATCATGGGTGGCGTCCCCAACCCCACCCTCAAGGCCTCCGAGTGGGGCTGGCAGATCGATCCGCAGGGCCTCCGCGTGGTCCTGAACGACTACTGGGACCGCTGGCAGAAGCCGCTGTTCATTGTGGAGAACGGCATCGGCGCCGTGGACACCCTGGTGGAGGTCGACGGCGGGAAGACGGTGGTTGACGACTACCGGATCGACTACTTCAACGACCACCTGGTCCAGGCCGGCGAAGCCATCGAGGACGGCGTCCAGCTGCTGGGCTACACCTCCTGGGGCTGCATCGACATTGTCAGCGCCTCGACGGCGCAGATGAGCAAGCGCTACGGTTTCATCTACGTGGACCGGAACGACGACGGCACCGGCTCGCTGGCCCGCTACCCCAAGAAGTCCTACGGCTGGTACAAGGAAGTCATCGCTTCGAACGGCGCCAGCCTGAAAAAGTAGTACCCCGCTGAAACCCGCTCAACGAAGAATGGAGGACGACATGGAAGTGTTGCGCGTATTCAACAACAACGTCGTCCTCGCCCGCGCGGCCGGTAAGGGCGAAGTCATCCTTACCGGCCGCGGCCTGGGCTTCCAGGCCAAGCCCGGCCAGCAGGTGGACGAGGCCAAAGTGGTTCAGGTGTTCGTCCCGGAGGATGGGCGCAACGCGGACAACTTCGGCGCCCTGGTGGCGGCCATCCCGCCCGAACACCTGGCCCTGGCGGACCAGGCCCTGGAAATAGCCCGCGCCGGAATGTCCGGGCCGCTGAACTCCACCACCGTGGTGGCGCTCGCGGACCACCTGAGCTTCGCCATCAAACGGCTCCGCCAGGGCCTGGCCATGGACTACCCGCTGCGGGCCGAAGTGGCCCACCTGTACCCGGACGAACTCCGGATGGCGCAGCAGATTGTTGACTACGTCAACCGGCAGCTGGCGGAGAACCTGCCGCCGGAAGAGGCCATCGCCATTGCCTTGCATCTGGTGAACGCCGGTTTTGCCAGTGGCGACCTCTCCCACACGTACCAGATGACAGGGGTGTTCGCGCAGCTGTTCGAGGTGCTGGAACAGGCTTACGGGCGGGCTTTCGACCGGGAAACGGTGAACGCGGCCCGCTTTATCACGCACCTTCGGTATTTCTTTGTCCGCGCCCACACCGGCAGGCAGCTCGCCGAAGGCGCCACCGGACTGGGCCTGGCCATCCGGCAGGCGTACCCGGATGCCTACGGCACGGCCCTGAAGCTCCAGGCGGTCCTGGAACTGCGGCTGGGGGAGCCGCTCACCGAGGACGAAGTCACTTACCTCACCCTGCATGTGGCCCGGATGGCGGACGATCTCCGCCTGTCCCAGCAGACGGCCGGCTAGAGCGCCGGCAGCACGTCCCGGGCTTCCTGCGCGTCCATTCCCGTGGCCTCCAGCAGGTCCACCATCAGCGGCCGGAACAGCATCACCACCGTTTCGCCCTCCAGCCGCTGCACATGGAGCAGCTTAGGATGCAGGCGCAACGCGATTTCGCTCAGGTCGCGGCGGGCAGTGCGCAGGTGTGCGCGGCGGGCACCGTCCTGCTGTTCAGCCAGGCCAAGGGAGAGTTCCTCGATGGCGGCAGCGGTTTCCTGCAGCACCTCGGCGATGTTTTCCGTGGCCTCGTCGGAGAGGGCCGCGTGGTTGATGGCGCTGGTGAGCCTGCGCGCGAACACCCGGCTGTTGCGCAGCGCCAGGTCGATGAAGTCCAGCGATTCCTTCAGCCGGTCCAGCTCGTCGCGGTGCCTGCGGTAGGCGGGGGCCAGGGTGGCCACCTCGCCGGAGGTCCGCAGCGACTGGCGCATTCCGTCCACCAGCGGCTGGCAGTTGCGGCCCCGGATGAGCGCGTGCCAGGCCTGCGTGGAATCGCTGTTGGCCAGCGCGTCACCGCATTCGCGCAGCACCTCGGCCAGTTCGTGCAGCAGTTTCCGGACGTCCTTGCGCGGTTCCCGCCGGGGATCCTTGGGAATCAGCACCGTGATCAGCAGGGCGAAGAGGCCGCCCACTACGGCGTCGATGCTCCGGGTGAACGGTCCGCCGTCGGGCGCCGGCAGGAGCACCACCAGCAGTGACTGCAGCCCCAGTTGCGTGGTGAAGATGGTGCCGCTGTCCAGGAACCGGGCCAGGAGGATGGAGAAAAGAAGCACGACGGCGGCCTGCCAGATTCCGCCGCCCAGCCAGTGCAGGAGCAGGTCACCCACGGCGATGCCGATGGTGCAGCCCAGCCCCACCTCCACCACCCGACGCAGCCGGGGTTCGCGGGAGAAGCCCAGGGCGAGCAGCGAGGACGTGGCAGCGAACAGCGGCCCGGAATGCCCCAGCACGTATTCGGCAAACGCGTAGGCGCCCACCGCGCAGACCGTCATCTGGATGGCCGGGACCAGGGAGTTCCTGCTGCGGATCATCCCGGTCCTGATGCGGCCGTGCAGGAACCGCCTGCCTGCTGAAAGTCCTGCTGCGGAAGCCATGCGTTCCAGTCTATGGCGGGGGCGTGTACTACGGCCCGAAGTGTGATCTGCGCAATGGTGACCCGGCAGTTGTAAGCCAATATCCCGCGGTCGTTAATTCTCCGTTCACTTTGGGGCGCCCGTCCCGTTACCTGCACCCCATAGCTTTCTTGAAGGTACTGAACGTACGCATCGCGCAGCAGGGCTCTCCGTTCCCTGTCCGCACCTGAATCACCCTGGAAGGGGTACATCCTGTGAAGGCACTTCGCTTCGGCCGCCACGCGGCTCTCGCTGTTATTGCAGCCGGCGCTCTCGCGCTCACCGCCTGCGGTTCTGACAACGCCACCGGAACCACGCCCGCCGGCGACTCCACCTCAGCCGGCCCCAAGGTCACCGGCACCCTGACCGGCATCGGCGCCTCCTCCACCGGCGCAGCCATGGACGCCTGGAAGGCCGGCTTCACCGCCGCCAACTCCGGCGCCACCGTGCAGTACTCCCCGGATGGCTCCGGCGCAGGCCGCAAGGCCATCATCGACGGCTCCGCCCAGTTCGCCGGTTCCGACGCCTACCTCAAGGACGAAGAGCTCGAAGCCTCCAAGGCCCAGTGCGGTCCCGACGGCGCCATCAACATTCCCGTCTACATCTCGCCGATCGCCGTGGCCTTCAACGTCCCGAACGTCACCGAGCTCAAGCTCGACGCCGCCACCGTCGCCAAGATCTTCCGCGGCGAAATCACCAACTGGAACGATCCGGCCATCGCCGCCCTGAACGAGGGCACCACGCTTCCGGACCTCAAGGTCACCCCGGTGAACCGCTCCGACGACTCCGGCACCACGTCCAACTTCACTGACTACCTGGCCGCAGCAGCCCCCGAGGTCTGGACCGACAAGTCCGCAGGCGTCTGGCCCGCAGCCCTCCAGGGCGAAAACGCCAAGGGCACCTCCGGTGTGGTCAAGACCGTCACCGACACCCCGGGCGCCGTGACCTACGCCGATGACTCCGCCGTGGGCGGCAAGCTGGGTACCGCCGCCATCAAGGTCGGCGAGGAATTCGTCAAGATCTCCGCCGAAGCAGCAGCCAAGGCCGTTGAAGCAGGCAGCCCCGTCGAAGGCCGCTCGGCCACCGACGTTGCCATCAAGCTGGACCGCAAGACCACTGAAGCCGGCGCCTACCCGGTGGTCCTGGTTTCCTACCACGTGGTCTGCAGCACCTACGCCACCCAGGAAACGGCTGACCTGGTGAAGGCCTTCGAAAACTACGTGGTTTCCGACGCCGGCCAGCAGGCAGCAGCGGACTCCGCCAAGTCGGCGCCGCTCTCCGCCGCCCTCGCGGAGAAGGCCACCAAGGCGATCGAGTCCATCAAGGTCAAGTCCTAACCAAGCATTGACCCCACGTTCCCCGCTCCGCCAAAAAGCGGGGCGGGGAACGTGGTTGTGTCCGCTTCATCCGCCAGCTCCATTTCCCGATCGAAGGGCCGTCGAATGACCGCCACCTCCCTGACCAGCACCCAGGGCGCAGGCCGCGCCGGGGATAAAGTCTTCTCCGGCGCCGCGCTCGCCGCCGGTTGCCTCATCCTCGCCGTCCTTTTCGGCGTCGCACTCTTCCTTGTGGTCCAGGCCATCCCGGCCCTGACCGCCCCCGCCGACGAAATACAGGGCGGCGCAGGCTTCTTCACCTACATCGGGCCCATCGTGGTGGGCACGCTCATCGCCGCTGTCATCGCCTTGGTGATCGCCACCCCGATCGCCATCGGCGTGGCGCTGTTCATCTCGCACTTCGCCCCCCGCGGCCTCGCCGCCGGCCTGGGCTACGTGGTGGACCTGCTCGCTGCCATCCCCTCCGTGGTCTATGGCGCCTGGGGCGCAGCGTTCCTGGCCAAGGAAATCTCGCCGATCTACAACTGGCTGGCCGACAACATGGGCTGGCTGCCCATCTTCCAGGGCCCGGCGTCCGCCACCGGCAAAACCATCCTGACCGCAGGCATCGTCCTGTCCGTGATGGTGCTGCCCATCATCACGTCCCTGTCCCGCGAAATCTTCCTGCAGACCCCCAAACTGCATGAAGAGGCCGCCCTGGCGCTCGGCGCCACCCGCTGGGAAATGATCCGGATGTCCGTCCTGCCGTTTGCGCGGCCGGGAATCATCAGCGCCATCATGCTGGGCCTGGGCCGTGCCCTGGGCGAAACCATGGCCGTGGCCCTGGTGCTGTCCTCCGGGGCACTGACCGCCAGCCTGATCCAGTCCGGAAACCAGACCATCGCAGCGGAAATCGCCCTGAACTTCCCCGAGGCGAGCGGACTGAAGGTCAGCACGCTGATCGCCGCAGGCCTGGTCCTGTTTGTCATCACCCTGGCCGTGAACATGCTCGCGCGCTGGATCATCAGCCGGCACAAAGAATTCTCGGGAGCCAACTAAATGACCTCCACCCTCACCCCCGTGCGCAGCAAGCGCTCGGCGCTGACCAAGGGCCAGTTGCCCAAGTACGCCCCGCTGGTGGTCCTGGCGGCCGCATTGATCGTCGGCGCCGCCATCCTGGCCCTGGTGGGCTTCAACGCTTTCGGCTGGGGCATCGTCTCGGCCGTCCTGTTCGCCGTGGGCCTGGTGTCCTGGAGCGCCGCCGTCGAAGGCAGCCGCCGCGCCAAGGACAAACTGGCCACCTGCCTGGTGGTTGGCTCGTTCCTCGTGGCGCTGCTGCCCCTGGTCTCGGTCATCTGGACTGTCCTGGTCAACGGAGTCCCCGGCCTGCTGGCCCCCGGCTTCCTCACCAGCTCCATGAACGGCGTCACCGGCGTCTATGACAACCGGGCGGTGGAGGACGGAGCCCCGGTGCTGGGCGGCATTTACCACGCCCTCCTCGGCACCATCCAGATCACCCTGCTGGCCACCATCATCTCCGTTCCCGTGGGCCTGCTCACCGCGATCTACCTGGTGGAATACGGCAATGACGGCCGGCTGGCCCGGGCCATCACGTTCTTTGTGGACGTGATGACCGGAATCCCGTCCATCGTTGCGGGCCTCTTCGCGGCCGCCTTCTTCTTCGCGGTGGTGGGGCCGGGCACCAAGACCGGCGCCGTGGCCGCCGTCGCGCTTTCCGTCCTGATGATCCCCGTAGTGGTGCGTTCCAGCGAGGAAATGCTGAAGATCGTGCCCAACGAACTCCGTGAGGCTGCCTACGCCCTGGGCGTGCGCAAGTGGCGGACCATCCTTAAGGTGGTCATCCCGACGGCGATCTCCGGCATCGCGTCCGGCGTCACCCTGGCGATCGCCCGCGTCATCGGCGAGACGGCCCCCATCCTGGTGACGGCCGGGTTTGCCACCAGCATCAACTCCAACGTTTTCGGCGGGTGGATGGCCTCGCTGCCCACCTTCATCTACACGCAGATCCTGAACCCCACCTCGCCGGCCAACCCGGACCCGTCCTCGCAGCGGGCGTGGGGCGCCGCCCTGGTGCTGATTATCCTGGTGATGGTGTTGAACCTCGCGGCCCGGCTGATCGCCCGCGTCTTCGCGCCCAAAGCCGGCCGCTGACCTCCAGCCGCCCCGCCCGGGCCACCCCCCATCAATTCATCCCAGTCAGTGAAGGAATACCATGTCTAAGCGCATCGACGTCAAGGACCTGAACGTGTACTACGGCGATTTCCTCGCCGTGGAGGACGTCACCATCAACATCGAGGCCAAGTCCGTCACCGCCTTCATCGGGCCTTCCGGCTGCGGCAAGTCCACGTTCCTGCGGACGCTGAACCGCATGCACGAGGTGCTCCCCGGCGCCCGCGTTGAAGGGGAAGTGCTGCTCGACGGCGACAACCTCTATGGCCCCGGCGTGGACCCGGTCACGGTCCGCTCGCAGATCGGCATGGTGTTCCAGCGGCCCAACCCGTTCCCCACCATGTCCATCCGGGACAACGTCCTGGCCGGCGTGAAACTGAACAACAAAAAGATCTCCAAGGGCGAAGCCGACGTCCTGGTGGAGCGTTCCCTGCAGGGCGCCAACCTGTGGAATGAGGTCAAGGACCGCCTCGAGAAGCCCGGCTCCGGGCTTTCCGGCGGCCAGCAGCAGCGACTCTGCATCGCCCGCGCCATCGCCGTGGAACCCCAGGTGATCCTGATGGATGAGCCCTGCTCCGCCCTGGATCCCATCTCCACGCTGGCCATCGAGGACCTCATCAACGAACTCAAGGACCAGTACACGGTGGTGATCGTGACCCACAACATGCAGCAGGCCGCGCGTGTGTCCGACAAAACCGCGTTCTTCAACATCGCCGGCACCGGCAAGCCCGGCAAGCTGATCGAGTTCGGCGAAACCCAGGGCATCTTCAGCAACCCCACCCAGAAGGCCACCGAAGACTACGTCTCCGGCCGCTTCGGATAAACCTCTGGTGCCGGCGGACCCAGGAGGCAGTTTTCCGTTTCCGGCAGGCCGTCGCCCGGGGGCCTGCCGTTATTCCGGGACCTCCAAGTGGAACCCGCAGCGGCACTTCAGCACCCGCGTTGGCAGCGAAATGGCGCTGAGCCCGGCGTTGGTGTTGGCGTTGCGGTAGCTGAGCCGTTCCACCTCGTGGTCCGTCCCTGCCATGGGAAATCCGCAGTGGATGAAATCCTCGCCAAAAACCATCACGCCGGCTATTCCGCGCACCTGGTTGAGGGCTGCTGAGACGTCCGCCGAGTATGCCGGGTGTTCATGGAACAGCCGGCAGCCGTCGCAGGTGTAGGACACCGTGACCAGGTCCCCGTCGGAACTGCCCAGGGCAATGACGGCGTGGATGGTCAGGTGGTGTTCGGTGCCGCAGTTGCCGCACCGGAGCTGCCGGGGTTGGGGCGGGAGCCGCCGTTGATTCGGGATGGACAAGGCGTGCGCTCTTTTCCATGTGGTGCATACGTAGCCGCCGATTCGCTGCAGCGGCACCCGTCCGCTGCCCTGCATACGACGTCGAACGGCAGTTCCGGCCCCCTTGCGGAACATATGCTCGAATTTACGTCACCCCGGATGCCCTGTACAGGGTCCCGCGGGTGTTCAGTGCTCCAGCGGCGTCAGCGCCAGGGCCAGCACGAACCCGAGGGCGGCCGCCGCCACGGGGGTCAGAAGCCACAGACCCAGGATCCGGATCACCAGGCGGCGGTTGGTGACGGAGAAGTTCTGGTTCTCCCCGGCGCCGAGGACCGATGCGGTCACCAGGTGCGTGGTGGACAGCGGCCAGTGCAGGCCGATGGCACCCACAAACAGCATCACGGCGCTGAAAATCTGCGCGACTGAACCCCGTAGCGGATCGATCCGGGTGATCTTGTGGCCAATGGTGTAGGAGATGCGCCAGCCGCCAAAGAGGGTCCCCGCGGTGATCATCACCGCGGAAAGCAGGGCAACCCACACCGGAATGGAGCCGCCGTCGGCATAACCGGCAGCCAGCAGTGCCAGCAGGAGGACGGCACTGACGCGCTGGCCGTCCTGGAGACCATGCCCAAAGGCCACCGCGCCGGCCGCAATGGCCTGGCTTCGCCGGAAGCGCTGGTTCACCACATTGGGCTGGGTGTAACGGGCGCCCCAGGTGGCCGGATAAACCAGCAGGAAAGCTCCGCTGTAAGCCACCACCGGCGACAGCAGCAGCGGCAGGATCACCTGGAACAGCAGCGACTGGTCCACCCCTCCCACGCCACCGCCGCCGACGGCCAGGCTCGCGAGCCCCGCGCCGGCCAGGCCGCCCACCAAAGCGTGGGTCGACGACGCCGGAATTCCGCGCCGCCACATCAGCAGCCCCCACGCACAGGAACTGACCAGGCCTGCAGTCAGGATCCCCAGGCCCTCAGGGCCGGGTGGAAGGCTGATCCAGGTCCTGGCGACAGCCACGGCGAGGCTGGCGCTCAGGAGCGCCCCCACCAGGTTGAAGAAGGCGGCCAGCAGCACGGCGACGCTGGGGGTCAGCGCCCTGGTCCGGGTGGCCAGGGCCACAGAGGTGGAAACGTCGCGGAAGCCGTTGAGGAAAGCAAACGCGGCGGTGAGCACCACCACCGCGCCGAAGATAACAGCTGTCACTTCAGGATTCCTTGACGATGATGCTACCCACCTGGGTAGCGATGCGCCGCATGTCCTTGGTGACTTCCACCAGCTGGTTGGCAATGTCACGGTTGCGGGAGTACTGGGCCCACTTCATGTCGGCGATCATGTCCGCAACCCATACCCGGTGGGTCCGTTCCGCACGCTTGGCCAGCCGCAGGATCTCGATCCAGTAATCCTCGAGGTCATCGAGGTTGTTCAGCCGGCGCATGGCGTCCACGGTGAGCTCCGCCTGCCTGCTGATGATTTCCAGCTGGTCCGCGGCGCGCTTGGGCAGCCGGTCCAGCTTGTAGAGACCCACCAGGTCCGCTGCCGCGTCCATCTTTTCCATGGCTTCGTTGAGGTAACGGGAAAGGGCGTACATGTCTTCGCGGGGGAGCGGGTTCACGAAGCTGGTGCGCATATGGGTCAGCAGCGCAAAGTGCAGTTCCGCGGACCTGGCTTCATGGTTGTGCATGTCGTCAACGAGTTTGCCGTGCTCGGAGGCCGGAACGCCGAGGATTTCCGCCAGGGTGGCCGTGGCCAGCACAATCTGCTGCGCCATCTGGGAGAGGAGGTTCAGCCCGGCGGGCTCCTGGGGGAAAAGGCGCAGCTTCACGTGTTTACCGGTCTCCGGGGAAAGTACAGGGCAGGGTTTGCTGCCGTGTGACTTGACGCCGGCGCGCAACTGGGGCTAACTCTACCGGCCCGGGTCTGGTGCCTTGGAACGGGACCGGAAGAGGACAGAAAAATGGTGCCGAACCGGATACGCCTCTCGGCGGTAGGCCGCTCTAGGCGGCTGAATGTTGAAGCCCGGGGGTTTCGCGGCTCGGCACCGGTTTCAGTGTTCTACTTTGATTCGCGCAAGTCAACCTTGACAGATCCGGCGGCCCGGGTGCGGGCGGCCGTCAGTCCAGTTCGCCCAGCCGCCAGGCGTTGGCAGCGTGCTCAAGGTCCTCGGCCGTCTTCACCAGTTGGTGGGAGTTGCGGGTCAGCTTGCTGGCATGGGCTTCGTTGGAGTGCTCGGCGCCGTCGGCGATCGTGGCCTGGCCCAGCGCCACGACGCGGCAAAACGCGGCGGAACGTTCCAGCGCAACGTCGAACTCGCCGTCGAACGCCCCCGAAAGGATGGCGTCCGCCATGGCCGTCATTTCCTCGGCTCCGGGCGGCTCAGCAGCACCTGCCACCACGTTGGCCACCTGGGCCGTGTCCTTGCCGGCCCGGAAGTACACGGAAATCCGCTCGGGATCCTGGACCGTTGCCGCGCGGAGGGCGTAAAGCCGCCACAAGGCGCCGGGCAGGGACCGGGCGGGGCTTTCGGCCCACATTTCGGCGATTGCTTCCAGGCCCTGTTCGTCGGCGAGGCGGACCAGCCGTTCGGTGATGACGGGGTCGTCGCTGTCGCGGCCGTGCCGGACCAGCGCCTGGGCTGCAAGGTGGGCGGCCTCGGAGACCCGCGCCGGGTCCGCGCCGCCGGCAAACGGCTCGAAATCGATGGGGGCGAAAGGCTTCGGCTTGTGGTGCCGGTTTGCGCCGCCATAGGGAGTAGGTGCTGCTTGCTCGCTCATGCCCCCACGCTACTCCTGTGCCGCCGCTGAAATCGAGCGTCCCCCTGGCCTTCAGGCGTGGAGGGAGAGGCACGACGGCGGCGCCCGGGTCGCGTGCCCAGGCGCCGGATTCATGGGTTAGAGTATTAACGTCCAGAAATGGACTGGGCCGGAAGATGCCGACGCTCTGCGTTTGGACCTCCGGTTGGGGCCTTTAGCTCAGTTGGTAGAGCATCGGACTTTTAATCCGTGGGTCGTGGGTTCGAACCCCACAGGGCCCACCCGCGAACGTGGTAATCCCCCGGCAGCCGCTCTGGTTGCCGGGGGATTTCTGCATTCCGGGACTACATGCCGGCAACCCGCGGCCCAGCGGAGGCCGGCAGCCAGGCGGCACCCGCGGCAACGTCCGTGAAGCGCCGGCCGATCAGGGCGTACCCCGCCGGGTCCGGATGCAGCCGGTCCGGCAGGTGGGCGGCGTCGGCGGCGCCGAAGAGTTCCAGCCCGTCCACGTAGTGGAGGTTGCCGTCGTCGGCCTGCCGCTGCGCCACGGCGCCGGCGATGATGTCCCGGGCATCCTGCAGGGTGAGCAGCCCGTCGTTGGGCCGGCGGGGAAGGTCCGTGGCCAGGAAGGCGCCGTCCACCAGCCGGGACGGGCCCGGTCCCTGCTCGTGCTCCGGGCAGTGAATGGGGGAGATCAGCACCAGCGGCGTCTCCGGGTGGCCGTCCCGGATGGTGTCCAGGAACCCGTGCAGGGCCGGGGCGAAGGTCCGGCGCCGCAGGCTGGCGCTGTTGATGATGTTGATGCCCACCTTCAGTGTGATGAGCCCGGCAGGCTGGTCCCGGATGGTCCGCGCCACGAACTGGTCGAGGTGCGCGGAGCCGGCCAGCCCCAGGTTGAACAGGTCCAGGCCCAGGTTCCGGGCGGCGATCACCGGCCACACGCCCAGTGGCGTGTCCGCGTGCGAGGCCTGGCTGATGGAACTGCCGTAGTGGACCCATCGCGGTTCCCGGCGTGGCGCCGGCCGCAGCGGCTCCCCGGCGCGGACAGCATGGATCCTGAGCCGGCCGCGGTGCGGCAGCCAAACGGAAACGGTCCGGCGGCGGCGGGGGCCGGGGAGCTCGAACCGCAGCACTGAGGGGGCGCCCGGCGTCAGGACCGGAGGGCGGTCGGGAAAGGTTTCCACCACGTCCCCGTCGCTGACCAGGCGGCTTTCCTCGAACCCGTCCGGGCCGGTGACGCTGATGGCTGCGGGCTGCAGCGGACGCCACCGCCAGGCGGCGGACTCCCGGATGAAGGTGGCCTCGATTTCCAGCCAGGCCGCCTCCGTCTCAAAGTCGAGCCGGACCCCGGAGGCTGTGGAATTGGCGTTGTGCAGGGCAACGTCGCCACCGAACTGCGCCTGCGCCCAGGCCGGCAGCCGGCGGATCACGGTCCCCCCGGGCCCGTGGCTGACGTCCAGGGCGCCGCGGACCGCCGCTGCCACGGCGGCGGGGGACAGGTCGGAGCTCACGCGCGGCCCCGCAAGATGGCGACGATGGCTTAGCTCCCCTGCCCGGCGCGGTACACGTGGACCAGCGCATTGGCGTGGCCGTGGCCCATGCCGTGCACGGACTTCAGCCAGGTCACCTGTTCCGCGTGCTTGAGCCCGGCCACGGCATCCAGCGCCGCCAGCCAATGCTCAGCAGGCTGGCCGTACTTGGCTTCAATGGAAGGGAAGTAGGACCGCGGGCCCTTGACGTTTTCGCTCATCCAGCCATTCCAGCACGGTCCGGCGGGGCGCGGGGAGCACCACGCCCCGCCGGCACCGGCAGAATAGGCACATGGCAAACAGCAGCAAGGGCAGGATGCCGCGTCTCGAGGACGTGGCTGACATCGCCGGGGTTTCGCACCAGACCGTCTCGCGGGTGGTCAACAACCACCCCAACGTCAGCAGCGCCACGCGGGAAAAGGTGGAAGCGGCAATAGCCCAGCTGGGCTACCGGCGGAACACGGCCGCCCGGAGCCTGGTCACCCGGCGCTCGCAGACCATCGGGGTGCTGGCCAGCGAGCTGTCCCAGTACGGTCCGGCCAACACGTTGCTGGGGGTGGAGCAGGCCGCCAGGGACGCCGGATATTTTGTCAGCATCGCCGCGCTGCGGGAGGTGGGCCGGGAGGCTATTTCCGACGCCGTGAACCACTTTATGGACCAGGCAGTGGATGGCATTGTGGTCCTGGTGCCGCACGCGGATACCCTGCTGACGCTGGAGGAACTGAACCTGCCCGTCCCGGTGGTGGCCGTGGGATCCGCGGGCAGCGGCGCGGTGAGCGGCGCCATGGTGGACCAGCGCCGGGGCGCCAGGATCGCCGTCGAGCATCTTATTGCGCAGGGGCACCGGCGGATCGGCCACGTGTCGGGGCCGCAGGACTGGACAGATGGGTCCGAACGCGCGGAAGGCTGGCGGGATGCCCTGCGCGACGCCGGCCTGCCGGACAATCTCCTGCTGGAGGGGGACTGGAGTGCCGGCAGCGGTTACGGGATCGGCCGGACCCTCGCTGCCGGGCTCACGGCGACGGCCCTTTTTGTGGGGAACGACCAGATGGCGCTGGGCCTGCTGCGTGCCTTCGCGGAGGCCGGGGTGAAAGTGCCCGACGACGTCTCCGTGGTGGGCTTCGACGACCAGCCCGAAGCGGGGTACTTCACGCCGCCGCTGTCCACCGTCCGGCAGGACTTCGAGGAGTTGGGCCGGCGCTGCATCGACGCCATGCTGAAGGAGATCGAAGCCGGCGCCGGCGTCAGCTCCATCGTGGTGACCCCCGAGCTGGTGCTGCGGGCCAGCACGGCACCTCCCGCCTGACCCGTTCCGGCAGCCCTGCCGCTGATATCCCCACCTTTGAGGCGGCCGACGGCGTGTCCCGGCGACCCGCCGTCGTCACCGGGGTGCCAGGCGGCAAAGGTGGGCAGATTCAGCGCCACCGGGCGCCCGATGCCCTTGACTCACATCTTGTTAGCGCTCACAATAGTTTCAGGCCGCGAAGTGGCGGCAGCAACTGAAGGAATCTTCTTATGGACGCTGTGGAAGGCCGGGACGCTTACGTCGTCGGCGTGGATTATGGGACCCTTTCGGGCCGCGCCGTGGTGGTCCGCGTGCGGGACGGCAAGGAACTGGGCAGCGGTGTATTCGACTACCCGCACGCCGTGGTCACCGACGCCCTGCCCGCAAGCACCGGCGGATCCGCCAGGCTTCCCGGCGAGTGGGCCCTCCAGGTCCCCAACGACTACCGCGATGTCCTGCGCAACGCCGTCCCGGCAGCCGTGGCCGACGCCGGGATCGATCCGGCCGCCGTCGTCGGAATCGCCACTGACTTCACCGCCTGCACCATGGTGCCCACCAAGGCCGATGGCACGCCCCTGAACGAGGTGGCCGGTTTCGCCAACCGGCCACACGCCTACGTGAAGCTCTGGCGGCACCACGCGGCCCAGCCCCAGGCGGACCGGATCAACGAGCTTGCCGCGGAACGCGGCGAGGCCTGGCTGGCGCGTTACGGCGGCCTGATTTCCTCGGAATGGGAATTCGCCAAGGGCCTGCAGCTGCTGGAAGAGGACCCCGGGGCCTACGCGGCGATGGACCACTGGGTGGAAGCCGCCGACTGGATCGTCTGGCAGCTCTGCGGCCAGTACGTCCGCAACGCCTGCACCGCAGGCTACAAGGGGATCTACCAGGACGGCCGCTACCCGTCCGGGGACTTCCTGGCCGCCCTCAACCCCGGGTTCGAGGACTTCGTCAGCACCAAACTCGAACACACCATTGGCCGGCTGGGTGACGCCGCCGGCTACCTCACCGCCGAAGCTGCGGCCTGGACCGGACTGCCGGAAGGCATCGCCGTGGCCGTGGGCAACGTTGACGCCCACGTCACCGCGCCCGCAGCCAGGGCCGTTGACCCGGGCCAGCTGGTGGCCATCATGGGTACCTCCACCTGCCACGTGATGAACGGCACCGAACTCCGCGAAGTACCCGGCATGTGCGGGGTGGTGGACGGTGGCATCGTGGACGGGCTCTGGGGCTACGAGGCGGGCCAGTCCGGCGTTGGCGACATCTTCGGCTGGTTCACCAAGCACGGCGTCCCGCCGGCCTACCACCAGGCCGCCGCGAAGGCCGGCCTGGGCATCCACGAATACCTCACCGAACTGGCCGCCGCACAGGCCATCGGCGGGCACGGGCTGATCGCCCTCGACTGGCACTCCGGCAACCGCTCGGTCCTGGTGGACCACGAACTCTCCGGCATCGTGGTGGGCCAGACCCTCGCCACCAGGCCCGAGGACACCTACCGGGCACTTCTTGAAGCCACGGCCTTCGGCACCCGCACCATCGTGGACGCCTTCCGGGACTCCGGAGTACCCGTCAAGGAGTTCATCGTGGCCGGCGGCCTGCTGAAGAACAGGCTCCTGATGCAGATCTACTCCGACGTCACCGGCCTGCAGCTCTCCACCATCGGCTCCACCCAGGGCCCGGCCCTCGGCTCAGCCATCCACGCCGCCGTGGCTGCCGGGAAGTACCCGGACATCCGCGTGGCCGCCGCCGCCATGGGCGCCGAACCCGGCGAGGTGTACACCCCGATCCCGGAAAACGTGGCTGCCTACGATGAGCTGTTCCAGGAATACCGGACCCTGCACGATTACTTCGGCCGCGGCACCAACAACGTGATGCACCGCCTCAAGGCCATCCAGCGGCGGGCCGCCGGCTCGCTCCCGGCAGCCGGGGCGGACACTGAGGCAGTTGCCGGGGTGAACGCATGAGCGCCGTAGGAATCCTGGACACCATTGCCAAAGTCCGCGCCGACGTCTGCACCCTGCACGCCGAGCTGACCCGGTACCAGCTGGTGGTCTGGACGGCGGGGAACGTCTCTTCGCGGGTCCCCGGCGAGGACCTGATGGTCATTAAGCCTTCCGGAGTCTCCTACGACGGGCTGGCCCCCGAGCTGATGGTGGTCACCGACCTTTACGGGGTGCCCGTGGCTGGCAACGCCGGGGCGGAATGGGGCAACCCGGCGCTGTCGCCGTCGTCGGACACGGCAGCGCATGCCTACGTCTACCGGCACATGCCGGAGGTGGGCGGCGTGGTCCACACCCACTCCACCTACGCCACCGCCTGGGCCGCCCGCGGCGAGGCGATCCCGTGCGTACTCACCATGATGGGTGACGAGTTCGGCGGGTCCATCCCGGTGGGCCCGTTCGCGCTGATCGGCGACGACTCGATCGGGCAAGGCATCGTGGAGACCCTCCGCGGCTCCAGCTCCCCGGCCGTGCTGATGCAGAACCATGGCCCGTTCACCATCGGCAAGGACGCCACCTCGGCCGTGAAGGCAGCCGTGATGTGCGAGGAAGTGGCACGCACCGTGCACATCTCGCGGCAGCTCGGCGAGCCGGTGTCCATCGACCAGGGCCACATCGACTCCCTTTACGCCCGCTACCAGAACGTTTACGGCCAGTAGTGGCCCGGCACCAACTTCCAGGAGAATCCATGTCCAACGCAGCAAGCACCTCCCTCAACGGCTTTGAGGTCTGGTTCCTCACCGGCAGCCAGCACCTCTACGGCGAGGATGTCCTCAAGCAGGTGGCGGCCCAGTCCCAGGAGATCGCCAACCAGCTCAACGCCAGCTCTTCGGTGCCGGTGCGGATCGTCTGGAAGCCGGTCCTGACCGATTCCGACGCCATCCGCCGGACCGCGCTGGAGGCCAATTCGAACGATTCGGTCATCGGCGTCACCGCCTGGATGCACACGTTCAGCCCCGCCAAGATGTGGATCCAGGGCCTGGACCTGCTCCGCAAGCCGCTGCTGCACCTCCACACGCAGGCCAACCGGGACCTGCCCTGGGCGGACATTGACTTCGACTTCATGAACCTCAACCAGGCCGCCCACGGCGACCGCGAGTTCGGCTACATCCAGTCCCGCCTGGGCATCGCCCGCAAGACCGTGGTGGGGCACGTCTCCAACCCCGAGGTGTCCCGGCAGGTGGGGTCCTGGCAGCGCGCCGCCGCCGGCTGGGCCGCCGTCCGCACCCTCAAGCTCACCCGATTCGGCGACAACATGCGCAACGTCGCCGTCACCGAAGGCGACAAGACCGAGGCCGAGCTGCGCTTCGGCGTCTCGGTCAACACCTGGTCCGTCAACGAACTCGCCGACGCCGTCCACGGGGCAGCGGAGGCCGACGTCGACTCCCTGGTGACGGAATACGAGGAGCTTTACGATGTGGTCCCGGAACTCCGCGCAGGCGCGGCCCGGCACGACTCGCTCCGCTACGGTGCGAGGATCGAACTTGGGCTGCGCAGCTTCCTGGAAGCCAACGGGTCCGCGGCGTTCACCACGTCCTTTGAGGACCTGGGCGCCCTCCGCCAACTGCCCGGCCTGGCCGTCCAGCGGCTGATGGCCGCCGGCTACGGCTTCGGCGCCGAGGGTGACTGGAAGACAGCCATCCTGGTCCGCGCCGCCAAGGTGATGGGCGGGGAACTCCCCGGCGGAGCCTCCCTGATGGAGGACTACACCTACCACCTGGAGCCGGGCTCGGAGAAGATCCTCGGCGCACACATGCTGGAGGTCTGCCCGTCGCTGACCGCCACCAAGCCCCGCCTGGAAATCCACCCGCTGGGCATCGGCGGCAAGGAAGATCCCGTCCGCCTGGTGTTCGACGCCGATGCCTCCGCTGGCGTCGTCGTCGCCCTGTCCGACATGCGCGACCGGTTCCGCCTGGTGGCCAACGCCGTGGACGTGGTGCCGCTGGACCAGCCCCTGCCCAACCTGCCCGTCGCCCGTGCCCTCTGGAAGCCCCAGCCGGACTTCGCCACCTCCGCCGCGGCCTGGCTCACGGCCGGCGCCGCGCACCACACGGTGCTGTCCACGCAGGTAGGGATGGACGTGTTTGAGGACTTCGCCGAAATCGCCAAGACCGAGCTGTTGACCATCGATGAGGACACCACCATCCGCCAGTTCAAGAAGGACCTGAACTGGAACGCCGCGTACTACAAGCTCGCCGGCGGGCTTTAGGGTCCGGTTTCGGCCCGGACGCCTAGCACCTCACCGGTGTGAGAGCGTCCGGGTGTCCGGCCAGTCGGCCAGGATCTCCGCGGCCACCATGGCTCCGGCGTTGTGCAGGTCGAGGGCCAGCTGCAGGCTCCTGCCGGCAAGGACCGCAAACGCGCGCGCCGCCGCTATCGCCGGCAGGGGAAACGCGGCGGGATCCGGCACAAAGAAAACCAAGGCGGCCGAAGCGCCCGGCCGGAGCCTGAGCCGGACCGCCAGCATGCTGCCGAACCCCGCCCCGGCCAGGCGGGTGGAGTAGCCGGGCCAGCGGATGTCGGCGGCACCCTGCAGGACCACCACCGGCGGCCCGCCGGCCAGGACCTCCGCCACCGGCCCCTCGCCCGTTCCCGTTCCGGCGGCGGTGGCGGGAACGCCCCGGTCCAGCAGCGCCGCGGCCCTGGCTGACGTGCCGTGGCGGGCAACCGGACGGCCGGACCCGCTTACCACCAGTCCGCAGTCGAGCGCCGTCACGGACGCGGGATGAGCGGAAGATCCACCACCAATTTCCAGGATCACGGCGCGGGCAGCAGCCGCCACCAGCAGCTCGATGGAGCCGGTTAGATCATCGGCATCCGCCACCGGGTCCAGGAGCGCTTCCATGCGCTGGGCGTCCGTGACGGTTGGGGCCGGACGAAAAAGAGGGCCGGCGACGGCTGGGGGAGAAGCCTCGGTCTCAAAGGCTTCCTCGTCGCCGGCCCCGTTCAGCACCCGGGCCAGATGGTCCGGGAAATCTGCGCGTACGTAGTGAGTCTGAATGGACCCCCACACCCCCTCGTGAGCCAGGTACTCAGGCTGGGGAAACATCCCTGCCCTGAGATAGAACCTAATGCGGTATCCGGCGCCGGTGAATGGGTAAGCGGTACTCGACTTTGCTGCGGGGGACTACTTGGTGCGTGTTCCGCCGGGCAGTGCTTGACTCCGTGCCGGGGACCGTCAACAATATTTCTATAACGTTGTAAAACACAGACAAGGAAGTTTTTTCGTGACCACAGCAGACCAGTCCGCAGCGAAGATCACCATGGATCCCGCGTTCGCGGTGGGACCCGTCCGGCGGCGCACCTTCGGATCCTTCGTCGAACACCTGGGCCGGTGCGTCTACACCGGCATCTTCGAACCGGAGCACCCCACCGCGGACGAGGACGGCTTCCGCGGCGATGTCCTGGACCTGACCCGCGAGCTGGGCGTCTCCACCATCCGCTACCCCGGCGGAAACTTTGTCTCCGGCTACCGCTGGGAAGACGGCGTGGGCCCGGCCGGCCAGCGTCCCGTGCGGCTGGACCTGGCCTGGCACTCCACCGACCCCAACCTGGTGGGTGTGGACGAGTTCGCCAAGTGGTCCGCCAAGGCCGGCGTTGAACCCATGATGGCCGTCAACCTGGGTACCAGGGGCACCCAGGAAGCCCTGGACCTGCTCGAATACTGCAACATCGACGGCGGAACGGACTTCTCCGAACAGCGCCGGAGCAACGGCGCCCCGGAGGGTTACGGCATCAAAATGTGGTGCCTGGGCAACGAAATGGACGGTCCCTGGCAGATCGGACACAAAAACGCGCAGGAATACGGCCGGCTGGCGGCCGACACGGCCCGCGGCATGCGCATGATCGACCCGGACCTTGAACTGGTTGCCTGCGGCAGCTCAGGCCCCACCATGGACACGTTCGGCGAATGGGAGCGGGTGGTGCTCACTGAAACCTACGACGTGGTGGACCTGATCTCCGCCCACATGTACTTCGAGGACTTCGGCGACCTGCAGGAACACCTGGCCTCCGGGCACCGGATGGAAACCTTCATCCGCGACATCGTCAGCCACATCGACCACGTGAAGTCGGTCCGGAAGTCCAGCCGTCAGGTCAACATCTCCTTCGACGAGTGGAACGTCTGGCACATGAGCCGCGACGAATCCAAGGTCCCCACCGGCAAGGACTGGCCCGTCGCCCCCGTCCTCCTGGAGGACACCTACACCGTGGCCGACGCCGTGGTGGTGGGCGACCTGCTGATCACCCTGCTCCGCAACACGGACCGCGTCCACTCGGCCAGCCTGGCCCAGTTGGTCAACGTCATCGCCCCCATCATGACCGAGCCGGGCGGCCGCGCCTGGAAGCAGACCACGTTCCACCCGTTTGCGCTGACCTCCCGGCACGCAGCCGGCACCGTGCTGCAGCTCGCCGTCGAATCCCCGCTGGTCAGCGGCGGAAAAACGGCCGACTTTGCCGCCGTCTCAGCCGTTGCCACCTACGACGCGGACAAGGGCGAGGCGGTGGTGTTCGCCGTCAACCGCTCCGCCACTGACGCGCTCAGCCTGGACGCCGTTGTGTCCGCGCTGGGGAACGTGAGCGTGGTGGAGGCGCTGACCTACACCAACAAGGACCCGTACTGGCAGGCCACCGCTGACGATTCCACCTCGGTGCTGCCCGCGGAAAACGTCACGGTCAAGGCCGACGGCGGCCGGCTCACGGCAGAGCTGCCCGCCGTGTCCTGGTCCATGATCAGGCTGTCCGTGGGTTCCTGACCCGGCACTGCACGGCCCGGCGCAGGCGTCCTCATGACGACGGCGGCCGCAGGTGGGAGGATGGACGGCATGGAGCTGTACATCACGGGGGATCCCGCCGCGGACAAGTTGTTGAGTGAGGACGCTTTTGCGTTGCTGACCGGAATGCTGCTGGACCAGCAGGTCACCATGGAATCCGCGTTTGCCGGGCCGGAAAAGATCCGGACCCGCCTGGGCTCGGTGGAACCGGCGGCCATCGCCGCCCACAACCCTGAGGCTTTTGTGGAGCTCTTCAAGGAACGCCCGGCTGTGCACCGGTTCCCCGGCTCCATGGCCGGCCGCGTCCAGGCGTTGGCGGAAGCCGTGCAGGGCGAGTGGGGCGGGGACGCCACCAATATCTGGACCCAGGACGGTCCCGACGGCGCAGAGGTGCTCCGACGGCTCAAGGCGCTGCCCGGATTCGGTGAGCAGAAAGCGCGGATCTTCCTGGCGCTGCTGGGTAAACAGTGCGGGCTTTCGGCGGCCGGGTGGCAGGAGGCTGCGGGCCATTACGGTGAGGCAGGTTCCTACCTTTCCGTGGCTGACATTGTGGATCCGGAATCCCTGGTCAAAGTCAGGGCCAGCAAGCAGGCCGCCAAGGCCGCAGCGAAGGCCGCCAAAGCCTGAGGACAGTGCCCGGGATGGGTGCCGGGCTGCCACTGTTGCGGCGGATTCGGTGCGGGCCCGCCGGTTCTGCAACGATGTATCCGGAACGCGGCAGGATCACACGAAGGAGCCCTTGATGGCGGTCACCATGAATGACGTTGCACGGGCGGCCGGTGTTTCGCTGAAAACTGTCTCCAACGTGTTGAACGACTACGAGTTCATCAGGCCCGCCACGAAGCAGCGGGTCGAGGATGCCATTGCCGAGCTGGGCTACGAAGCCAACCTCACCGCCCGGAGCCTGCGCTCCGGTAAGACCTCCATGCTGGGCCTGGTCCTGTCCGACCTTTCCGCGCCGTACTACGCGGAGCTGGCCTCCCGGCTGATGACGGCAGCCTCCCGGCGCGGCTACCGCGTCCTTGTGGAGCAGTCGGGCGCCGGGCAGGCCGCGGAACGCAAGGCCCTGCAGGGCCCCTTCCGGCAACTGACGGACGGCCTGTTGTTCACGCCGCTGGCGATGGACGCGGACGACATCTCCGCCCGGGTGGGCACCAAGCCCCTGGTGATGCTGGGCGAGCACGTGGTGGATCCGCGCTTTGACCTCGTGACCATGAAGAACCAGGAAGCCGCCGCCGCCCTCACCCGGCACCTGCTGGCGGGCGGCCGCCGCCGGATCGCCGTCCTCGGGGCACACGCGGACGAGACTGCCGGCGGTGGCGGGCTGCGGCTGACCGGCTACCGGGAAGCCCTCGCCGAGGCGGGTGTCCCCTTCGACCCCGCGCTTGTCACCAAGGGCGACTGGCGCCGCGACGCCGGGGCAGCCGCCGTGGCAGGCCTGCTGGATGCCGGGGTGGAGTTCGACGCCGTGTTCGGGCTGAACGATGCACTGGCCCTCGGCGCCATGCACGAACTGCTGATCCGGGGCGTGCGGGTGCCGCAGGATGTTGCGGTGGCAGGGTTCGACGACATCGACGAGGCCCGCTTCGCCTCACCCTCCCTGACCACCGTCTCGCCCGGCATGGACGAGATCGCCGAGCGGTCCATCAGCCTGCTGCTGGACCGGATCAGCGGGACCGAAACGGCGGCGTCCGGAGTCCACGTCGAGGCTGCGTTCGAGCTGAAGATCCGGGAATCTGCGCCCTAGCCGGGCCCTGGAGAGCGGCCCATTACACGCCTGAAACGTCCCCGAAACCTTTGACACTTAGTGTGGTGCCACCCACAGGCCGTTGAAGGGAAGTCCATGCATCTGATGCCGCGTGAGCAGGAGAAGCTCCTGATCGTGGTGGCCGCCGACCTGGCCCGGCGGCGCCAGGGCCGCGGACTCAAGCTCAACCATCCCGAAGCCGTGGCCATCATCAGCTACGAGCTGATCGAAGGGGCCCGGGACGGCCGCACGGTGGCCGACCTGATGAGCTACGGCACCACACTGCTGCGCCGGGAGGACGTGATGGAAGGTGTCCCGGAGATGATCCATGACGTGCAGATCGAGGCCACCTTCCCGGACGGCACCAAACTGGTCACCGTCCACGACCCCATCCGCTGAAGGGCACCGCCATGATTCCAGGAGAGTACATCCTCCGGCCTGAGCCGGTCACAGCAAACGCCGGCCGGGATGCGGTGGAGGCGCAGGTGGTCAACACCGGCGACCGGCCGGTCCAGGTTGGCTCGCACTTCCACTTCGCCGAAGCCAACGCCGCCCTCACCTTCGACCGCACGGCAGCATACGGCCGCCGCCTGGACATCCCCGCCGGCACCGCCGCACGGTTCGAACCCGGGGACTCACGGACCGTCCGGCTGATCGCCCTGGCCGGCGCACGCGAGGTGTTCGGGCTCAGCAACGCCGTCAACGGCCCGCTCGACGGCGGCCGGCCCGGAACCGTGAAGGAACCCGCATGAGCTTCGAGATTCCCCGCCGGCAATACGCCGACCTGTACGGGCCCACCACCGGCGACCGGATCCGCCTGGCGGACACCGAACTGTTCCTCGAAATCGAGCAGGACCGCACCGTTTACGGCGAGGAGGTGGTGTTTGGCGGCGGGAAAGTGATCCGCGACGGCATGGGCCAGAACGGCCAGGCCACCCGCGATGAGGACGTCCCGGACACCGTGATCACCAACGCCGTGATCCTGGACAGCACCGGAATCTACAAAGCGGATATTGCTCTCAAGGACGGCCACATCCTCAAAATCGGCAAGGCCGGCAACCCGCAGATCACGGACGGCGTGGACATTGTGATCGGCGCCAGCACCGAGATCATCGCCGGGGAACGGAAAATCCTCACCGCCGGCGGCGTGGACACCCACATCCACTTCATCTCCCCGGACCAGGTCCCCACCGCCCTCACCAGCGGCGTGACCACCATGATCGGCGGCGGCACCGGCCCGGCCGAAGGCACCAAAGCCACCACCGTGACCCCCGGTAAATGGCACATCCAGCGGATGCTGCAGGCGGCGGAGGGACTGCCCATCAATATCGGGCTGTTCGGCAAAGGCCACGCGTCCGCCGTCGAACCCCTCGCCGAGCAGATCCGGGCCGGCGCGATCGGGCTGAAAGTCCACGAGGACTGGGGCTCCACCACGTCCTCGATCGACATGTCCCTGACCGTGGCGGACCAGTACGACGTCCAGGTGGCCATCCACACCGACACCCTGAACGAATGCGGGTTTGTGGAGGACACCATCCGGGCCATCGGCGGCCGGGTCATCCACACCTTCCACACCGAAGGCGCCGGCGGCGGCCACGCCCCCGACATCATTAAAATCGCCGGCATGCCCAACGTCCTGCCCGCCTCCACCAACCCCACCCTGCCGTACACCCGCAACACCATCGAAGAGCACCTGGACATGCTGATGGTGTGCCACCACCTGAACCCGGACATCCCGGAGGACGTGGCCTTCGCCGATTCCCGCATCCGCGCCGAAACCATTGCCGCCGAGGACGTGCTGCAGGACCTGGGCGTCTTCGCCATCACCTCCTCCGACTCGCAGGCCATGGGCCGGGTGGGCGAGGTGATCACCCGCACCTGGCAGGTGGCGGACAAGATGAAAAAGCAGCGCGGCGTGCTCAAGGACCCCGCCGGCGGAGCCCACGGCGCCGCTGCGGGCCTGGGCGCGGAAAGCGACAACTTCCGGCTCAAGCGTTACGTGGCGAAATACACCATCAACCCCGCCATCGCCCAGGGCATCGCCGACTCCGTGGGTTCCGTGGAGGAAGGCAAATTCGCTGACCTGGTCCTGTGGGATCCAGCATTTTTCGGCGTCAAACCTGAACTGGTCCTCAAAGGCGGGCAGATTGCCTATGCCCTGATGGGTGACGCCAACGCCTCCATCCCCACCCCTCAGCCGCGCACCATGCGGCCCATGTTTGCCACCTTCGGGAAAGCCCTGCAGCAGTCCTCCATCACCTTCCTGTCCCAGGCCGCCATCGACGCCGGCGTCCCCGCGGAGCTGGGCCTGGAAAAGGTCATCCGGCCGGTCTCCGGCATCCGCACCCTCACCAAAGCCGACCTCAAGTACAACGACGCCACCCCCGACATCCAGGTGGACCCGGAAACGTACCAGGTGACGGTCGACGGCGAGGACGTCACCTGCGAGCCCTCCGACGTGCTGCCCATGGCGCAGCGATACTTCCTCTTCTAACCCCGGGAGCCCCCGCATGATCATCGAAAAAGTCCTCGGCAACCTGCACGAACTCCCCGACCCACACACCTACGCCGGCCTGCACCACGAAAAAGTGGTGCTGCCCAGCGCGCAGCTGGTCAAACGCATCCAGCGCGCCACCACCGACCACGGCAAGGAACTCGGCATCCGGCTGCCCTCCGGATCCGGGGACCTGCGCGACGGCGACATCCTGCACGTCTCCGGCAACAACCTGATTGTTGTCTCCGTCCTGCCCACCGACGTGCTGGTCATCGCACCCCGCACCCTCCACGAGATGGGCGTGGTGGCCCATTCCCTGGGCAACCGCCACCTCCAGGCCCAGTTCTTCGACTCGACCTCCGACTACGCGGCCGAGGTCATGGTGTGCGCCTACGACCACACCGTCGAGGACTACCTGCTCCACGTCGGCGTGCCATACTCCCGGCAGGAACGCGTTCTGCCCGTGCCATTCCGCCATGCTGAGCACAGTCACTAGGTCTTTCCGCTTTCCGGCGGCTTGGGACGCCGCGAGGGATATGGGGCCGTGCCCGTCCCCAGCCGCTCCCAACCCTCGCAAGCTCGGGTCGGGGCCCTCGCGGCAGTGGGCCCCCCGCGGTGCCCGCCACGCCGCGGCCCCATTTCCCTCGCGTCGCTTACGTTCCTCACCTTTGGCGGTGGTTCAGTGAGCGATTATCAGCTGGCCCTTCAGCAGCTCACTGACTCTGCCCTTCCTACCGGGGCTTTTGCCCACTCTTTGGGGTTTGAGGCTTATTTGGACCGGGAGCTTGTTTGGGATGAGGCTTCCTTTGGGGCCTGGCTTGGGGCGTTTATTTCACAGTCGCTGACTTATTCCGATGGGTTGGCCATCCGGTTTTTGTATGAGGGGTGGAATGTTGCGGAGTTGGATTCGCTGTTGTCCGCTTCGCTGCTGCCGCGGCAGGTCCGGGAGGCCAGCGCCAAGATGGGCGGCCGGCTTCTGGAAATCGGCGGCGAAATCTTTCCTTCCGCTGAACTGGCGCTGTACCGGGACCTGGTGGGCGGCGGCCGCGCGGTGGGGCACCAGCCGCTGGCGTTCGCCGTCGTCGCCCGCTCCCTGGACGTGCCGCTGGCGGAGGCGCTGGCCGCCTACCTTTTCGCCACGGTGACGTCGCTGACGCAAAATGCCGTCCGCGCCATCCCGCTGGGCCAGAACGCCGGGCAGCGGCTCCTGCGGGAGGCGGCCGACGGCGTTGCTGCCGCCGTCGAACGCGTCAAGCACCTCACACCTGACGACTTCGGCGCCGTCAGTCCCGGCCTGGAAATTTTTCAAATGCGGCACGAGCGTCAACGTGCCCGGATGTTCATGAGCTAGCAGGAGGAAACCCATGAGTGAACCCATCAAAATCGGCATCGGCGGACCGGTGGGCGCCGGCAAAACCCAGCTGGTGGAGCGCCTCACCCGGCACATGAGCGGCGACATTTCCATGGCCGCCATCACCAACGACATCTACACCATCGAGGACGCCAAAATCCTGGCCGCCAACGGCATCCTCCCCGTGGACCGCATCATCGGCGTGGAAACCGGCGGCTGCCCCCACACCGCCATCCGCGAAGACACCTCCATGAACACCGCGGCCATCGAGGAGCTCAAGGCCCGCCACCCCGACCTGCAGGTCATCTTCGTTGAATCCGGCGGTGACAACCTCTCCGCCACCTTCAGCCCCGAACTGGTGGACTTCTCGATCTACATCATCGACGTGGCCCAGGGCGAAAAGATCCCCCGCAAAGCCGGCCAGGGCATGATCAAGTCCGACCTCTTCATCATCAACAAAACCGACCTGGCCCCCCACGTCGGCGCGGACCTCAACGTCATGGAGCGGGACTCCCGCGAGTTCCGCGGCGCCAAACCCTTCTGCTTCACCAACCTCAAAACCGACGAAGGCCTGGACGCCGTCATCGAATGGGTGCGGCGCGACGTCCTGATGCTCGACCTCGCGACATGAGCACCGGCAGTTCCGTCGTTGACTCACCTTGGGCGGCGCCCGCGGATGAAGGGCGCCGTGCCCGCTCCGCGGTGCCCGCCACGCCGCGGCCCCCTTCATCCGCGGCCGCTAAGCGCCCGGCGAGGGGTCAACTGGAGCTGGGCATCGAGATGCGCGGAGGAAGGTCGATCGCGTCCAGTCAGTACCATCGAGGTGCTCTTCGCGTGTTGCGGCCGCATTACCTTGATGGCTCCGGGCAGGTTTGCTACGTCGTTGTGAATCCTGGTGGGGCTTACCTTGGGGCTGACCTATTTTTGCTGGATGTTGAGGTCCGGGCCGGGGCTGATCTTTTGCTGACCACTCAGTCGGCTACCAAGGTTTACCGGACTCCCGGGTCGTTTGCCGAGCAGCGGATGGCTGTGCGGCTGGGGGAGGGCGCCAGGCTGGAGCTGATGCCGGACCAGCTGATCGCCTACCGCGAGGCCAGCTACCGGCAACATTCCGCGTTTACGGTTCGGCCGTCGTCGGCCCTGGTGATGGCCGAGGTGGTGACCCCTGGCTGGTCGCCGGACGGCGCCGCGTTCGGCTACGAGGAAGTCCGGCTCCGGAACGAGGTGCGGGTCCTGGCTGACGACGGCGGCTTGGAACTTCTGCTGCTCGATAACCTGTTGATCCAGCCGCCGGCACGCGACGTCACGGGCCTGGGCTTTATGGAAGGCTTCAGCCATCTGGGCTCCCTTGTGGTGGTGGACGCCCGGGTTGACCAGGCGCTCGCCGACGAGCTGCACCTGCTCACCGCCGGGTTCGACGCCTTGGCCGGTGTCTCACTCACCCGGACCGTGGCGGGAACCACGGGCCTGGTGCTGCGGGCCTTGTCTGACAGTACCGGTGAGCTCAACCGGCTGCTCGCTGCCTGCACCAACCTGCTCCGTGCGCGCTGGCACGGACAGGAACCCCTGAACCTGAGGAAGCACTGATGACCGCCATGACCCACCTCGCCACCTTCTACCGCGAGCGGGAAGCCCTGCCCATCCGGACCCGGCTGATGTTTACCTTCGGCGCCGTGGCCCTGCTTCATGTTGCCGCCGTTGTGCTGTTGCTGGTGGGCGGCGGCGGCGCGCCCGGCGGGCAGGTCCTCACCTTGGGCCTGCTGCTCACCGCCTACCTGGCCGGCGTCAAGCACAGCTACGACTGGGACCACCTGGCTGCGATCGACAACTCCACCCGCAAGTTCGTGGCGCAGCGCCAGGACCCGGTCAGTGTCGGCTTCGCGTTCAGCCTGGGACACAGCTCGGTGGTTACCCTTGCGGGGATCCTGGTAATCGCGGGCGCCGCCGCGGTGGGCGAATCCATGCAGGAGGGGACAACCGGCAACCTGGTGCTCGGGTTGATCGGGAGCGGCGTCTCGGGCCTGTTCCTGCTGGCCATGGGCCTGTTCAACGGATCAGCGTTCACCCGCTCCGCGCGCGCCTACCGCAGGGCCCGGGCCGGGGGCGCCATTGAGGCGCGCGACCTGGAGCCCGCGGGCCTCGTGGCGAAGCTCCTGGCCCGGCCGCTGGCCAGGGTGCGGCGGCCACGGAACATCTACGTGATCGGATTCCTGTTCGGGCTGGGGTTCGACACCGCCACGACCATCGGGTTGCTGATGATGACCACTGCCGCGTCCCTGGCCGGGGTACCACCCATCGCCCTGCTGGCCCTGCCGCTCGCTTTCACGGCCGCGATGACCCTCTGCGACTCCCTCAACGGAGTGGCGATGATGCGGATGTACCGGTCCGCGCTTGATGACCCGCAGCGCAAACTGGGTTTCAACGCCGCGGTGACCGGCATTTCAGCCGTCTCGGCCCTGTTCATCGCCGTGATCACGCTGGGCGGCTTCTTCGACGCCGCGTTTGCCCTGGACGATCCGCTGACCGGATGGCTGGGGTCGATCGACCTGGGCGAAGCGGGCCTGCTCCTGGTGGCCCTGCTGCTGGCCGTGTGGGCTGCGGCGGCGTTGCTGGGCCGCTCCGGAAACTCCCCGGCCGCATGGCTCAGGCGGCCATCCCGTCCTTGACCTGGGAGCGGTGCTGCAGGGTGGCCGCTGCCTGCCGGGGTGCCGACCGGCGCAACGTGACCCGGCCGCCGTCCGGCACTGTCGCATCCGCCACCAGGTGCACGCCGTGCCCGATCAGCACTCCGGCGCCGATCCGGGAGTGGCTGCCCACTTGTGCCCGGTTCCCGACGATCGACCCCTGGCCCACGCGGACGCCGGCGCCCACCACGGCCCGGTCGCCGATCTCAGCGTCGCGGCCGATCCAGCTGCCGGCGCCGATCCTGGCGCCCGATCCCACGCGGGCGCCCTGCTCCACATAGGCCATGGCGCCGATGTGCGCGCTTTCGGCCACCATCGCGCCGGGCGCAACAAGCCCGCCGCCGTTGGCATGCCGGGCGTACCGGGTGATCTTGCCGGCGTCGTCTTCCACTGATTCAAATTTGGCGTTCATGTACTTCCTTGTCCATTCAATGGCGTACCAGACTCTCAGTTAACGGTCCGGAACCGTGAAGGATTCCCGGGACGGCAACGTTTTCCGGTGTCCGGCCCCACGGCGGGGGGTCTGTGTTTCCTGCGACGGGCTTCCTAGACTGGAGCCATGATCACTGTTGCCGGAAGCGTTGAAACCAAACTGTCCGCGGATAAGGCCTTTGCCTTCCTGAGCGAGTTCGAGAACACCAGCCAGTGGGACCCCAGCACGCCGGTCATGGACAAGCTGACACCCGGCCCGGTGGCAGTGGGCCACAAGTACCACGCAGAGGCCGAGTTCCGGGGAAAGCGGCAGTCACTCGAGTATGTTGTGATTGAACTTTCCGAGGGCCATATCAAGCTCCGCGGCCACAACAAGACCGTCACGGCGCTGGACACCATCGAGGTCCGGCCCGCCGGCACCGGGTCCGTGGTGGACTACAAGGCCGAGTTCAGCATCAACGGCCCGGCCAAAATCATCCAGCCACTCCTGAAACCGGCATTTATGTCGCTCCGGGACCCGGCGCTGGACGGAATCCGGGACAAACTCAACTCCCTGGCCGGTGCCTGAGTCCCGCTGAGCCGGGCCGCTTAACCTTCCAGTTGCCCGGCGGTCGCCGCCTCGAAAAATTCGCGGATCTCCCGGCGCGGGTCGAACGCCACGCTGACGTCGGTATCGAGGACCACGGTGGCGCGCTGGGCCCCGTATTCCGGCCACTCCGCTCCGGGCAGCACCGGGATCCCCGTCGCGGCGAAGGCTGCCCACGCGGAGCTCATCGTGTCGCCAAGGGCCTGCGGTGCCGTGCCCCTGGTGAGGAATGCCGACTCCGGTGAGTTGAGGTGCCGGAACACAAAGGCGATCTCCAACGCATGGCAGGAGCCCAGCCGGCCGCCCATGGCAGGGCTGGGCCAGGTGAACAGGTACGCATGGTTCCGGCCAGGGACAGTGCCGGCCGCAGCACTGCCGGCCCACTCCTCCCGGGCGGCCAGCAGGCGGTTGCTGGGCTGGCGGTACACCGAGTCCGCGATAGCGGCCTCCAGCAGCACCTTCCCGTCGGGTGCGGGTGCAGCGCCGGGGGCCGCAGCATGGACCCGGCCCAGCGCTTCGGCGTAGCCCGCGGCGTGGGCACGCGGGATTCCCGCGCCGGCCAGAACGGATGCCACCCGATCAGTGAACGCGGGTCCGGACGGGTTGTCGGGCCGCAGTTGCACACTGAAGGAGCCTTCATTCAGGTTGGTCCCGATCAGCAGGTCAACCCCGCCGTTCAGCCCGGCCCGGACCGCCTCCAGCGGCGGCCGTGGCAGGGCCGGCGTGCCCACCGTGGGCTGGAACGGCAGCGGCACGGCATATGACGACGCTGCCGTGCGCTGCACCAGCTTTTCCTGCGCCGCAAGGAGCTCCGCCACCGGCAAATCCAGCAGTCCGGCAGCGGACCCGCCGTCCAGGCCGCACAAGGCCAGGAATTCCGTGGTGAGCCGCGCGGAATCCGCCGGGGTGCGGTACCGCTCGGCCGTGCCGCTCTGCATCACGGCCCGCCGGAAAAGACCGTCCGACGCCGGCATGCCCAGCACGGTGCCGATGGCTGCGGCGCCTGCGGACTCGCCAAAGACGGTCACGTTCTGCGGGTCGCCGCCGAAACCGGCAATGTTCCGGCGCACCCAGCGCAGCGCTGCCAGGATGTCCAGCAGGCCAACGTGGGACGAATCGGCGTACTCAGGGCCCAACAGCTCCGGCAGATGCAGGAAACCCAGCGCACCCAGCCGGTAGTTGACGGCCACCACAACGGCACCCGCGGCGGCAGCCAGGGCGCCGCCGTCGTACATGGCATCGCTGTTGGCGCCGCTGAGGTAAGCGCCGCCGTGGACCCACACCAGCACTGGTCGGTCAGACCCGGCCCCGGATTCCGGCGTCCACACGTTGACGTTGAGGCAGTCCTCGCTCCAACGCCTGGGCGTGGAGCCCGGCGGTGCCTGCAGGTCGGGGTTCTGTGGCGCGGCGGGGCCGGGGCCGGCGGCGTCCCTGATGCCCGGCCAGGCAGGCGCGGGAACCGGCGGACGGAAACGCTGCCCGCCGGTGGGCCCGGCGTAAGGAATCCCGAGGAACCGGTGGACCAGGGTGCCGTCCACAGTGGCCGTGGTGCCTTGGACAGTTCCCTGCTGCGTGTGGGCAAGCTTCATGGGTGCCACGTTACGGGGTGGCCGCGGGTAGGGTGGAGTCACCGTTTGGCAGTGAGCGGCCATAGTGATGTGGCTTTCCTTAAAGACGGAGGGGAAAATTCTTGGCTGACGCCGAATGCCCGGACAGCGGGCTGTTTGCTGCTGTGGCGGCGCATGTGCAGGACCTGGTCCTTGCCGACACCGATGCCGAGGGCCTCCTCGCAGCTATCGCCGGTCATGCGGCCACCGCGCTGGGGACCCCGGAGTGCGGCCTCTGGTGCGGGATCAGCCTGGCCCGCCCCAAAAAGCCCCTGGTGGTGGTGGGAAGCGATCCGCGTGCCCGGCTCCTGATGCTCCTGGAAGGCAGGAACGGCGACGGGCCGGGGGTGGACGCGGACCGTTCAGGCGCCGGCGTCCTGAGCCCGGACCTGTCCCTGGAAGAGCGGTGGCCCGATTATGCCGGCGCGGCCCGCCGGCAGGGGATCGCTTCTGTCCTCTGCCTGCCACTGCAGCTCGACGACGACGCCACCGGCTTGGTCAGCATCTACAGCAGGCGCCGGGATGGGTTCGCCGACGGCGGCTTTGAGCGGGCCGAAGGTTTTGTGGCCCAGGCATCCAAGGGTCTCACCCTGGCGCTGCGGATGACCAAACTGCGCGAGACCCGTGACGGCATGAGCGCCGCCATGCAGTCCCGCACCGTGATTGACCTTGCCACCGGCGCCATCATGGCCCAAAACAAGTGCGACCAGGATTCGGCGTTCCGGGTGCTGCTGAACGCCTCCAACAGCCGCAACCTGAAACTCCGGGACGTTGCGGGAGCGGTCATCACCTCAGTGGCCGGTGAAGGCCGGGTCATTACCTACTTCGACGAGTAGGGATCCTGGAAATCCGTGGGCCGGCCGGCCAATGGGAAATCGCTGAGCGGCACCCTGCCCAGCAGGCTGTTGGCTGCGCAGTGCTCGTTGATGGCCTGCGCCAGGGCGTCCCTGTCCTTGGCGGGCAGCTTCAGGTTACCCGCCAGGTAGGACCGGAGGTCCTGTTCCGGGGCATCGCCACCCAAAGCGATGTATTCCAGCCAAAGGTGCGTCGGATCCAGGCCGTGTTCGGTGATGACACCGCCGGTCAGTACCTGCTGGTCCGCCTCATCCATGGTCCCGTCCTCAGTCTTGGAAAGTGTAGATCGCAAGGCATTCGGAGCGGACGGGCCGATGGATGGGTGGACTTCCAAACTTTTTTCAGACCGGCTGCGACACCTGGTCCCGGGCCATCCGGCCCAGCCAGCGCGCGCTCTCCTTGGGGGTGCGTTGCTGGGTGGTCCGGTCCACGGCAATGAGGCCGAACTTGGGCCCGTACCCGAAAATCCATTCGTAGTTATCAAACGCTGACCAGGCGATATACCCTCGGACATCGATCCCGTCCGCGAGGCAGGACGCTACCCCGGCCACCGCGGTTTCAAGGTATGCCACCCTCTGGGCGTCGTCATCGGTGGAGAGCCCGTTCTCCGTGACGATCACGGGAACCCCTGCCACCCGGGCAGCCTCCCGGATGGTGGCTTCGAGAGCCTGCGGATAAATTTCCTCACCGCTTTGGTTGGTCGGGGCGCCGGCCGGAGCCGGCGCCAGGCCCCCGGCGCTGAATACCGTCCGCCCGTAGGTCTGGATCCCCACAAAGTCGTCGCCCCGCGAGGCCAGCAGGAAGCGTTCGTTGACGTCCCGGCGCACCTGGTCGGCCCGTTCGGCGCCGCCGTCCACGGACTGGATGTCCGAGTTGGCAAGGGTCCAGCCCACCAGCAGGTCCGGCCGGTGGGCCTTGATGGCGGCCGTTCCGGCCCGGTGCGCGGCGACGCCCACCTCGAAGGCCGCCTCAGAGGCTGCGAACTGGAAGTAGGAGACCTGCTCCGCAGGGATGCCCAGCTTTTCGCCGGCAGAGACCCACATGGGCAGGGAGCCGCGCTGCCCGGGGGCTGCCACCGGAAGGCCGAAGTTCGCCAGGAGGGGGCCGAGGTTGGGTTCGTTCAGGGTGCAGGCCACGCCGATCAAATCACCCAGGTGGGCCATGACCCGGTCGCAGTAACGGGCAAAGAGTTCAGGGGTGCGGGAGTCCTCCCAGCCACCGGCCTGCAGCAGCCACCGGGGGGAGGTGAAGTGGTGGAACGTGACCACCGGTGTGAGGCCGTGCTCGTGGCAGGCCAGCAGGACCCGCCGGTAGTGCTCCAGTTCCGCGACGGAAAAGAGCCCTTCGGCGGGTTCAATCCGGGCCCATTCCAGTGAGAAGCGGTAGCTGGTGAAGCCCAGCCCGGCGATCAGGGCGATGTCCTCACGGTAGCGGTGGTAGTGGTCGATCGCATCGCCGGACGGCTCCGCGAAGGACGTTCCCGGCAGGTGTTCCAGGAACCAGGCGTCGCTGTTGACGTTGCCGCCGTCCACCTGGTGGCCGGCGGTGGCTACGCCCCAGAGGAAGTCCTGCGGGAACTGGGATTGGGTGGCCATGTTGATCCTTTCGTAAGGGGCGCCCGCTGACGGGCGCCGGGCGTCGCTGCCCTTTTATCCATCCTCCGGCCCGGCGTGACCGGCGCCACAATACATTTTCAATCAATGACATTGTCATGTCCGCGGGAATTCGCTGCGGCTGATCCTTGAGGGGAGCCAGGCAGCTGCCGGCACACCACACGTTTACTTTCTCCGTTGTCCAACACGAATGCGAAGGCGCACCAATGAGACTTCAGACCACCAAGAGCCGGGGGAGCGCCGCCGTCCTGGCCGGCGCCCTGCTGATGGGTTCCCTGGCTGCCTGTGGCGGCGGCACCCAGACTGCCAACACGGCCGTTGACAAAACCACCCTGACCATCGGCGTGGAGAGCGACTCCGCGTCGTTCGGCTACGACCCCATCCGGGTGGCTGACGCCCAGCGCCAGTTTATGGAAGGACTCTACGACACTCTCCTGGACCTGCAGCCGGACGGCTCCGCCGGCCCCGGCCTGGCGTCCGCCTTCGAATACAACGCGGACAGCACTGTACTGACGCTGACCCTCAAGGAAGGTGTCACCTTCACCGACGGCTCCACCCTGGACGCCGCCCTGGTCAAGGCAAACCTGGACCGCCGCACGGACGCCGCGTTGAGCACCTACTCAGCCATCGCCAAGGGCGGGGCGCAGGAAATCAGCAGTGTCGACGTCGTCAGCCCCACCCAGGTGGCCATCACCTTCGCCAAGGCCCAGCCGGGCTTCGAGAAGAACCTGACCTCCACCATGGGCATGATCGTTGGCAAGACGGGCGTGGCCGACTCCGCCAGCCTGGCCACCAAGCCGGACGGCTCCGGCCCCTACACCCTTGATGCCAGCACAGTTAAGGGCAACAAGTACGTGCTGGTCAAAAACGACAAAAATGCCGACGCCGCCGATTACGCCTACAACAAGATCGTCTTCAGCGTCATCCTGGACCCGCAGGCCCGCGCCAACGCACTGGTCTCCGGCCAGGCCGACGTGGCCCAGCTGACCTCTCCCACGGTGGACTTCGCCAAGTCCAAGGGCGTGGGGGTGTCGCAGATCGGCGGCACCGTCCAGACCATGATTTCCTTCGACAAGACCGGCAAGACTGCTCCCGCCTTCGCGGAGGAGAAAGTCCGGCAGGCCATTCAGTACGCCATCAACCGCAAAGCCCTGGTGGACGCGCTCCACAAGGGTGACGTCCCGGCCTGGAACGCTTTGCCCAAGGATTCCGCCGGCTTCACCACGGAGCTGGATACCCGGTTTGCCTACTCCCCGGAAAAGGCCAAGAGCCTGCTCGCGGAAGCCGGCTACGCCAACGGCTTCGAGTTCACCATCATCGCCGGCGCCCAGACCCAGACCGACCTGCAGGCCATCCAGAAGGACCTCGCTGCCGTGGGCATCACCATGAACGTGAAGATGGCCGCCTCCACGGACGAGGCATTCGCCGCCGTCGCCACCACCCCGCTGGGCTACGCACCGCTGACCTGGGACAACCCGCTGGGCCTGATGTACGGGGCCATCCTGAACGGCTTCACCAACGTCCAGAAGGCCACCGATGACCAGCTGTCCGCCGCCACCGGAGAGGTTGCCGCTGCCAAGGACGACGCTGCCCGGAAGACGGCACTGACCAAGCTCAACACCCGCCTGGTGGAGTCCGGCTGGATGATCCCGCTGTTCGAGTCCCTCTCCAACTGGGGCTACAACACCAAGAAGGTCTCGGAAGTGGAGTTCGCAGGCTCCAACTCCTACCCGCTGCTCTCGTCCTTCAAGCCCACCAACTGACACAACCCCGCCGGGCGCGGCTTCTGCTGAAGCCGCGCCCGGCCTGACCAACGGAGGTCACCATGGCATTGTTCGTCGCCAAGCGCCTGTTGATGGCGCTGGCCACCGTGCTGGTGGTTGCGGTACTGGCATTCCTGCTGGTGCACGCGATGCCCGGCAGTCCCGGAGCGGTTTCGCTGGGCGCCGGCGCCTCACAGGAAGCCATCGATGAGGTGAACCAGCGCCTCGGCTGGTCCGATCCATTGTTCAGCCAGTTCTTCCGCTGGCTGGGCGACGCGGCCCAGGGCAACCTGGGCACCTCGCTGATTGACGGCCGGTCCGTCAGTGCGGACCTGGCGTCCCGCCTGCCGGTCACCGCTTCCCTCGCCGCCGGCGCCACACTGCTCAGCGCCGTCCTGGGCATCGCTTTGGGCGTCACAGCCGCCGTCCGCGGCGGCCTGCTGGACCAGCTGATCGGCGGGTTTGTAGGGCTCCTCGTGGCCCTGCCGGCGTTCTGGATCGGCATCATCTTTGTGTACCTCTTCGCCGTCCAGTCCTCCGTCTTCCCCGCCACCGGCTACGTCCCGTTCGAGGTTTCCCCGCAGGACTGGGCGCTGTCCCTGGCCCTGCCGGTCATCACCCTGGCCGTGGGCGGGGCGGCGTTCATCGCCCGGCAGACCCGGGCCTCCATGCTCGAGGCCCTGCAGCAGGAACACATCCGGACGCTCCGCGCCACGGCCACACCCACCTGGAAAATCCTCTATGTCCACGCCCTGCGCTACGCCTCCCTGCCCATCGTGGCCGGGATCGCGCTGCAGTTCATCGGCCTGTTCGGCGGCTCGGTCATCGCCGAGCAGCTGTTCGCCATGCCGGGCCTTGGCCAGGCCGTCCAGACCTCCGTCAGCACCCACGACGCCCCCGCCGTCCAGGGCGTGGTGGTGATCGCCACCGTGGTGGTGGTCGCCGTCAACCTGGTGCTGGAACTCGCCACCAAGTTCCTCGACCCGAAGTTGCGTGCCTCATGATCCCCAACGTTGCCCCCGCCCCAGCAGATTCCACCGCGACGCCGGCCCTTGCCCCGGCGGGCACCCCCGGAAAGGCAGCCCTCACCAGGTTCTCCCGGCACCGGCTTTTCGCCTCGCCGGGCGCCGTGGCCGGGCTCATCTGGCTGGCCGCCATAGTGGCCGCCTCCCTGACGGCGCCGCTCTGGCTGCCGTTCCGGACCGAGGACCAGGATTTCACCGCCGTCCTGTCCGGCCCCACCGCCGCGCACTGGCTGGGCACCGACGAACTGGGCCGCGACATCCTCAGCCGCATTTTCGCTGCCGCCGCCGGCACCCTGGGGACCTCAATGATCACGGTGCTGGTGGGCGTCGGCCTCGGGACCATCCTTGCGATGGCTGCGGCCGGGGCGGGCGACCGCGCCGAGGCGGTCATCAGCCGCGTCACGGAAGTCATGATGTCCCTGCCGGGAACCGTCATCATCCTGGCAGTGATCGGCGCCGTGGGCACCAACATCCCCCTCATCATGGCCATCCTGGGTGTCCTGATCTCCGCCGGCATCTACCGGGTGATGCTGGGCCAGGCGAAGTCCCTGCAGTCCCAGCTCTACGTGGATGCCGCCAAGGTGGACGGCATGGGTGCCCTGGGCATCAGCCTCCGCCACGTGTTCCCGGGCCTGGTCAACACCATTGTGGTCCAGGCCGCGCTGATCTTCGCCGTCGGCATGCTCATCCAGGCAGGCCTGGCGTTCATCGGCTTTGGCCCGCCCATCCCCGAGCCCAGCTGGGGCGGCATGATCCAGGGCGCTTCCCAGCACGTCTATGACGCGCCATGGATGATGGTCCCCACCGGCGTGGTGCTGGCACTGACAGTGCTGGCCGCCAACGCGATCGGCAACGCCCTGGGCAAGGCGCCCAACGCGGCCGCCTCCCACCTGCCCTCCGCCGCAGCGCGCCGCCAACGGGCCAAGGCAGTGTCCGCCGCGGGCGCCGCCGACGCGCCGGACGGCCTGGCGAAGGGCCTCCTCAGCGTCCGCAACCTCTCCGTAGGTGTGGACAACGGTGTCCGCCTGGTCACGGACGTCTCCTTCGACGTCGAGCAGGGCACCGTCCTGGGCCTGGTGGGCGAATCCGGTTGCGGCAAGACCATGACCGCGCTGGCGCTCCTGGGCCTGCTGCCCTCCGGCGTATCTGCAGCCGGCGGCCAGATCCTTTGGAACGGCATGAACCTTGCCGCCGCCACGGACAAGGAAATGGAAGGCATCCGCGGCCGGGACATCGCCCTGATCTCGCAGGAACCCATGCGGGCGCTGGACCCCATGTTCACCGTGGGCTACCAGCTCACCGCCACCATCCGGCGGCTCCGCGGCATGGGCCGGAACGCTTCCCGCGCCGAAGCCCTCAGCCTGCTGGAGAAGGTGGGCATCGTGGACGCCGCCGGGATCCTGAAAACCTACCCGCACCAGATCAGCGGCGGCATGGCCCAGCGCGTTGCAATCGCCCTGGCCCTGGCCGGGAAACCCCGGCTGCTGGTGGCAGACGAGCCCACCACCGCCCTGGACGTCACCGTCCAGGCCGAGATTCTCTCCCTGCTCCGGGGCCTGGTCAAGGAAACGGGGATGTCCGTGGTGATGGTGACGCACGACCTTGGTGTGGTGGCGGACATCTGCGACCAGGTGGCAGTGATGTACGCCGGCCAGGTGGTGGAAAACGGCCGGACGGCCGACATCCTCGATGATCCGCGGCACCCGTACACCCTCGCGCTGCTCGCCGCCGACCCGCACGCCAACCACACGGACATGCCCGAGCGCCTCGCCACGATTCAAGGCCAGGTCCCGCAGCCCAAGGACTGGCCCTCCGGCTGCCGCTTCGCGGCCCGCTGCCAGTTTGCCGGCTCGGCGTGCCTGGCTCCGGTTCCGCTGCTGTCCTCCGGAACCGGCTCCGGCCTGGTCCGGTGCGTCAAGGCGGACGAACTTGCCGTCGAAGGCCTGGACTGGGTGGCCACCGACGTGGCACCCCACCGGCTGCTGGACCTGTCCCCGAAACAGCTGAACGTCACCGAAAAGGACCTGGCATGAGCATCGAAACACCGGCCCGGACCGGCACCACCACGGCGCCCATGCTGGCGGTCAAGGACCTTGTGGTCCGCTACGGCCGCGGCCGGAAAGCCGCGGCTTCGCCGGCAGCCGTCGATGGCGTCAGCTTCGACATCGCGCCCGGCGAAACCGTGGGCCTGGTGGGGGAATCCGGCTCCGGCAAATCCACCATCGGCAAAGCCATCCTGGGCCTGCAGAAGGTCTCCGGCGGATCCATCGCCTACCAGGGCACGGACATCACCGCCGCCGGGCCCGGCCAGCGCCGCGCGCTTGGCGGGGAACTCCGGGCCGTCTTCCAGGACCCCAACTCTTCCCTGAACCCGCGCAACACCGTGGGCGCTTCCCTGATGGAACCACTCAAGCTCCGCGGCACCGCAGCGGCGGAAGCCCGGAGCAAGGCGGAAGACATGCTGGAACGCGTTGGCCTGCCGCGGGACGCCGTGGACCGGTACCCCAGCCAGTTTTCCGGCGGCCAGCGCCAGCGGATCTCCGTGGCCCGGGCCCTGATCTGCGATCCCAAGCTGGTGGTCTGCGATGAGGCCGTCAGCGCGCTGGACCTTTCCACCCAGGCCCAGGTGCTGAACCTCCTCGCCGACCTCCGGGACGAGCGGGGCCTGAGCTACCTCTTTATCGCCCACGACATCGCCGTGGTCCGGTTCCTCGCCGAACGGGTGGTGGTCCTCTACCGCGGCCAGGTGATGGAAAACGGCCCCGCCGATGAGGTCACCGGCAACCCGCGGCACCCCTTCACGCAGGCGCTCGTGGCGGCCTCGCCCGTACCCCGCCCCGCCGAACAGGCCGCCCGCCGCGAGGCTCGCGAATCACTGGGCATCCGCACCGGCGCGGCAGCCACTCCCGGGCCCGGCGGATGCCCGTTCCGGCTGCGCTGCCCCCTCGCCACGGATCTTTGCCGCGACGAGCGCCCGGCCCTGCGCCGGGTGGGCGGCGCGGACGTAGCATGCCACTATGCGTGACCTCCTCTTTCCCACAAATCTTTCAGAACGGATCCCCATGACTTCGACCCCGTGGCAGGCTGCCATGATCACGCCCACCCAGGAGTTCGACGGCGCCCCGCGGCTCCGGAAGGAGTTCGCCCTGGACACGGGCCACGGCGCCGTGGCCTCAGCCACCCTCCGGGCCACCGCCTTCGGCGTCTACGAGGCTTTCATCAACGGCAGCCCGGTGGGGGATGACGTCCTGAGCCCGGGCTGGAGCTCCTACGAATGGCGGCTCCGCTACCGCAGCTACGACGTCACTGCCCTGCTGGGACAGGAGAGCGTCCTCGGCGTGGAACTGGGGAACGGCTGGTACCGCGGCCGGCTGGCCTGGCATGGCGAGTCCAACCTGTACGGCAGTGAGCTGGGGTTTTTCGGCCAGCTGGACATCACCTTCGCGGACGGCCACGTCCAGACCGTCGCCTCCGATGACACCTGGCAGGCAGGCCCGTCCGCCACCACGTTCAACGACCTTTATGACGGGCAGGTTGTGGACGCCCGCCGGGTCCAGCCAGGCTGGTCGGCTCCCGGTTTCGCGGCAGCGTCCGACGGCGGGTGGGCCGGCGTGCGGACCCTGGCGTTCGACGCCGGCCGGCTGGCAACGCCGGTTGGCCCGCCCGTGGTGCGTACCGGCGTCGTCCGTCCCGTGGAAATCCTTACCTCACCGACCGGCAAAACGTTGGTGGACTTCGGCCAGAACCTGGTGGGCTGGCTGAGGTTCACCGTCCAGGGCGAGGCCGGCGCCGCGATCACCCTGCGGCACGCAGAGGTCCTTGAAGACGGTGAACTGGGGGTCCGGCCGCTCCGCTCAGCCAAGGCGGCGGACACGTTGATCCTCTCCGGTGGCAGCGACTTCTTCGAGCCCACCAAAACATTCCACGGGTTCCGCTACACCGAGGTCACGGGCTGGCCCGGCACCCTCACCACGGATTCGCTCGAAGCCGTGGTGGTGCACTCGGAGCTGGAGCGGATCGGTGAGTTCGAATGCTCCAACCCGTTGGTGAACCAGCTGCACAGCAACATCGTGTGGGGGCTGCGCGGGAACTTCCTCGACCTGCCCACCGACTGCCCGCAGCGGGACGAACGGCTTGGGTGGACCGGCGACATCGGCGTGTTCGCCCCCACCGCCGCGTTCCTCTACGACGTGCGGGGCTTCCTGCAGGACTGGCTGCTGGACCTCGCCGCGGAGCAGGAAGCCGCGGACGGGCTGGTCCCCATCACCGTACCTGACGCGCTGAAGTACTGCCCCCAGCCGCCCGAATTCCCCAAACCCGAGTCCTCCGCCCTGTGGAGCGAAGCGTCAGTCTGGGTGCCGTGGGCGCTGTGGGAAGCCTACGGCGACCTCGGCGTGCTGCGGAACCAGTACGCCTCGATGGCCTCACACACCCGCCGGGTGGAAACGCTGCTGTCCCCCGAAGGGCTGTGGGACCAGGGCTTCCAGTTCGGCGACTGGCTGGACCCGGACGCCGCGCCGGACCAGCCGTGGGCTGCCAAGGCCGACACCGGTGTGGTGGCCACCGCCTGCCTGTACCGGACGGCCCGGATCACTGCGGAAACGGCCCGGCTGCTGGGCAAACCGGAGGAATCGGAGTACTTCGAAGCGCTCGCGGCTCGCGTGCAGAGGTCGTTCGCCAAGTACTACGTGGCCGCTGACGGCACCATCCACAGCGACTGCAGCACCGTGTACGCGCTGGCCATCGCGTTCGACGTGCTGGAAACCCCGGAACTGCGCGACTTCGCCGGCAACCGCCTGGCCCAGCTGGTCCGGAAGAACGGCTACCGCGTGTCCACCGGATTCGCCGGGACGCCGTTCATCACCCACGCGCTCACGGACACCGGCCACCTGGAAGACGCGTACCGGCTCCTCCTGGAGGAGCAGTGCCCGTCCTGGCTGTACCCCGTGACCATGGGTGCCACCACGGTGTGGGAACGCTGGGATTCGATGCTTCCGGACGGATCCATCAACCCCGGCGAGATGACCAGCTTCAACCACTACGCCCTGGGGGCCGTGGCGGATTGGATGCACAAGGTGGTGGGCGGCATCAGGCCGCTGGAGCCGGGCTACGCCAGGATCCTCATTGCCCCGCAGCCCGGCGCCGGCATCGACTGGGCCCGGACCAGCCTCGCGACGCCCGCGGGACAGGTCCGGGTTGATTGGCGGATGGTGGACGGCCGGCTGGCCGTGGAGGCCACCGTCCCGGCCGGCGTGAGCGCCGACGTCGACCTGCCGGACCGGGAACGGTTCACCGTCCAGGGCGGCAGCCACGTGTTTTAGCCCTTGACGGCGCCCTGCGTGACACCTTCCATGACCCAGCGCTGACAGAACAGGTAGACGATGATGGCCGGCGCCATGGCCATCAGGTACGACGCGAAGGACACGTTGTAGTTGTTGCTGAACTGCGTCTGGAAGATGCTCTGCACCACTGGGAGGGTCTGCAGGGCGGGGTCCGAGGTGATCAGCGACGGCATCATGAAGTCGTTCCAGGAGGCCAGGAAGGCGAAGATCCCCACGGTGGCGCTCATGGGCGCCAGCAGCGGGAAAATGAGCTGCCAGAACGTCTGCCAGGTGCTGGCGCCGTCGATCCTGGCGCTCTCCTCCAGTTCCGCCGGGATGGAACGGAGGAACGCCGTGAACAGCAGGATGCTGAAGCTGAGCTGGAACATGATGTGCAGCAGGACCACGCCGGCGGGGTTGTCCAGGCCCACCAGGCCGGTCAGCTGGATCTGGGGGAGCGCCACCACGGGGAACGGGATGAACATCGCAGCCAGAAGGTAGAAAAACGAATACCGGAACAGTTTGCGGTCCCAGTTCCGGGAAATGGCGAACGAGGCGAGGGCGCCCAGGATGACGGTACCGGCGACGGTGCCGGCCGTGATGAGGACGGTGACGGCGAAGGCTGCAGGGAAGTTGGTCAGGTTCCAGGCGGTGGTGAAGCCTTCGAGGCTGAACGGTGCGGGCAGGGAGAAAGCGTTGCCGTCCACTGCCTGCGCCTGGGTTTTGAACGCCATGGAGATGGTCACGTACAGCGGCACCACAACGGTCAGCGCGCATAGCACCAGGATGGTGGTCAGTGGCCAGTTGGCCTTGTCGCCCCGGCTCCGGGGTGACGCTGCGGCGCGGCGGGGTGCCTTGGTGCCGGCGGCCGTCGCGGTTTCGGCGCCCTCGATGGCGGGGGTGTTGAGGATGGTCATCAGAGCGCGTTCCTTCCGCGGGTGATCCGGAGCTGGAGCAGGGAAATGGCCACCACGATGATGAAGAACATGGCGGCGTTGGCCATTTGGTAGGCGTAGTCGCCGCCGGTGAACCCGGTGACGATGGTCATGGGGATGCTCCGGGTGGCGGTGCCGGGGCCGCCGTTGGTGAGACCCACAATCACGTCATAGGCGTTAAGGAAGTTCTTGAAGCCCAGCAGGACGTTGATCACGATGTAGCCGGCCACGAGGGGCAGCGTGATCCGGACCAGCTGCGCGAACTTGCCGGCGCCGTCCAGGTCGGCGGCCTCATAAACGTCGCCGGGGATTGCCAGGAGGCCGGCGATGTAGATCAGCAGCGTTCCGGGAATGGCCTGCCAGGTGGTGACCAGGACGACGCCGATCCAGGCCAGCTCAGGATTGGCCAGGATGCTTTCACTCAGCCAGCCCACGCCGGCCGCCTGCCCCACTTCCGGCAGCGAGTTGGAGAACAGGAAGTTGAAGACGTAGGCGATGATGATGCCGGAGATGACCATGGGGATCACGAAGACCGCGCGCAGGCTGGTCTTCAGCCTGATCTTGGCGGTGAGCCCCACCGCCAGGAGGAAGGCCAGGACGTTCACCAGGACCACCGTCACGGCCGCGAAACCGAAGGTGAACAGGTAGCTGGCCAGGACGGCGGGGTCGGAGAACAGGGCAACGTAGTTGATCAGGCCTACAAAGTCCCAGTCGCCGAACCCGATGGAGTTGGTGAAGCTGAAGAAGATGCCGATGATGGCCGGCAATGTGATGGAGAGGGTGAAGAGCACCAGGCTCGGGACGAGGAACGCGTAGTAGATCTTCTCCACTTTGCGTTTGGGGCGGGGGGTAAGTGTTGTTGCTGTCATCGCCTGTTCTTTCTGTCCGTCAGCGGCGGAGCGCCAGGCGCGCCCAGTCCGCGTCCAGGGTGCTCAGGGCTTGGGTGGCATCGCCGCCAAGGGCGATTCCCTGGATGTAGTTCTCGGTGGGAATGGTGAGCGGGATGGCCTTGGAGGGTCCCTGGTAGAAGTCCCCGGCCTCGAAATAGTCCCTCATTCCGGTTATGCGGGGGTCCGTGGCCGGTGCAGCGTCGGTGGTGGTGCCGTAGCCCAGTTGGGCAGCGTTGTATTTGTCCATCACGTCCTGCCGGAACAGGTAGCTGAGGAATTTCCGGGCTGCATCCTTGTGCCTGGATGCCTCGGGGATCCAGGCGGCGAGGTCGATGTTGACCCGCACCTCCAGGTCCTCCGGGTTTTCCGTCATGGGCAGCGGGAACGTGCCCAGCTCCAGGGACGGGGCGGTCTTGGCGATCTCACCGAAAGCCCACGGGCCCTGCAGGTACATGGCCGACTCACCCTTGGCGAACGCCAGGTTGCCGTCGCCGTACCCCTTGCTGGCGGCGTCGGCGTTTGTGTAGTTGTCGATCAGTTGCTTCATGCGGCCGACCGGCTCCTTGAAGTCCTTCTGGAAGGAGGCAGGGCTGTCCGGCCCAACCTCCGTGCCCAGTTCGTTCATGGCCTTGTAGAAGTCCGCCACGTCCACTTCGCCGCCTACGGTGTAGTCGAACCAGCCCTGCGCCGCGGTCCAGGGGTCCTTGAACGTTCCATAGAAGGGGGTGATGCCGGCGGCCTTGAGCTTCTCGCAGGCAGCCGTAAGCTCCGCGTACGTGGTGGGGACTTCGATGCCCTGTTCCTTGAAGATCTGCTTGTTGTAGATCACCGATGCCGCCATCACGGAGTACGGCAGCACGCTGGTCCGGCCGGGGTAGGAGGCGTACTGGGTCACCAGGTCCTGGACTTCGGGGAGGATCCGGCCTGCTTCGGGCATGTCGCTGAGGTCGCTGAGGGCGCCCCGCTCCATAAAGCGGGCCATTTCCATGTTGTAGTTCAGCAGGCCCAGATCCGGCGGGTTTCCCCGGAGGAAGCCTGCCTGCAGGTTGGAGGACGAATCGAGGACGATCTCGACGTCGTCGTTGGCGGCGTTGTACTCCTTGATGAGTTCGCGGAAGTACGGGATTGCCTCGGGTTTGGAGAGGTGGAACCTCACGGTTTCCGGGGCGTCCGCGCTGCTGCAGGCGGAGAGGCCTGTTCCGAGCATCAGGACGCCCAGGAGTGGGGCGAGGATTTTTGCGCTACGGCGTCGGGGCACGGGGAGGATCCTTTCGGGGGCCGGTGTCGGCTCAGGTGTTGTTTCGGCTATTAGATTTAGCTTGCGAATCAACTGTCCTGCGACAATGATGCAGTACAGAACCGACGCGGTCAAGGATTGGCAGTGATGACGGACACAGGAATTGCCGCCCCGCGCGCCAGCCTGCAGGCAATGCTGAATTTTGTGTGGGCGGCGGAAGCCTTCGTGAGTACGGACGCGATGGCGGCCACGGGACTGACGCGTTCCACAGCCATCGAGGCGTTGGACGGGCTAATCAGCCTTGGCCTCCTTGAGGAGCTTCCCAATGCCCGCGCCACCGGTGAATACAGCAAGGGCAGGCCGTCGCGGCGGTTCGCCTTCCGCCCCGGGGCTGCCGTGGTGGTGGGCCTGGACGCGGGCCGGACCCACCTCACCACCACCATCGCCGACCTTTCGGGAAACCCCCTGGCACGGCAGACCGTCCGGCTTGACGTTGACAGCGGCGCCGCGGAACGGCGGGTAGCCGTGGTGTCCGCCATCGATGCGGCCCTGCTCGAGGCCGGCCGGGAACGCAACGAGGTCCTTGCGGCCGGCGTCGGCGTCCCGGCGCCGGTGGATGCCGTTGGCGCATCGCCGCGCCAGGAGGGCGGCTTCTGGCAGCGGATGAATCCCGGCCTGCAGCAGCTGCTGGAGGAGTGGGTGCCCATTGTCCGGATCGAGAACGACGCATCGCTGGCCGCCATCGCCGAGGGCAGCGTGGGGGCGGCCGTAGGGCTGCGGCATTTTGTGGTGTTGCTCGCCGGGGACCGGCTGGGCGCGGGAGTAGTGGTGGATGGCCGCCTGCTGAAGGGCAAGCACGGCGGTGTGGGCGAGATGATGGCCTTCGACTACGTTTTTGGGGTTGAGTCGGTGGTGGGGATCGGCCTGCAGCTGGCCGACTGGGTCCGCGAAGCCAAGGCGGCCGGCGATCTTCCGCCCGGACATCCCCTGGCGCCGGTGGCGGCCGCGGACCTTACGGGCCGGATGGTCCTGGACCTTGCCCGATCCGGGGATGCCTGGACGCGGGCCCTGGTGGAGCGCGCGGGAGCGCTCCTCGCCCGGGTAACCGGCGTTTTTGGCAGCCTGTACGACCCGGAGCGGGTGATTGTGGCCGGGGCGGTGGTGGAGGGTCTGGATGAGGTGCTGGCCGTGGCGCAGGACTTGCTCCCCGGGGAAATCAACCTGCCAGCCCCGGAGCTGCTGCTGTCCGCGCTCGGCGCCACGTCCGTGGCCACCGGGGCCGTGCACGCAGCCCTCGAAGCGGCCCGCAGTGACGTCCTGCGATTGGGGCGCCCGGTCGCTTCCGCCCGGCCGCCCGGTGCGATGAACTAGGAGGACGCGCCGGCGGCCGGAACGCAATGTTCCGGCCGCCGGACTTCGTGTTGACGTGCCGCCTGGGCTTAGGCGTGCGCTGATTCCTGAAGGTATTCCTCATCTTCGGCGACGTTTGAGTTCCGGCCCAGGGCCAGGCCCACCATGGTGAGGACACAGGCCACCGTCAGGTAGATGGCCACGGGCAGCCAGCTGTTGTAGGCGCCCATCAGGAGGGTGAACATAAATGGCGCCACGGCGCCGCCGATGATTCCGGCAAAGGTGTACGCCAGCGAGCTGCCGGTGGAGCGGAGGCGCGGGCTGAACTGTTCCACCACGAACGCGGCCTGCGGGCCGTACATAAAGGAGTGGAACACCAGGCCCAGCACGGTGCCGATGATCAGGACCGTAGCGGACTTTCCCTCAAGGGCTATGAAAAAGACGAAGGCCCAGACGGAGGCGCCCACCGCGGCGATGCCGTAGACGAGGCGACGGTTGATCCGGTCTGAGACCGCGCCGGCCAGGGGCATGGTGAAGAGCTGGACGGCCGATCCGATCAGGACGGCCACCAAAACCTGGCCGCGGTCGAAGCCGAGCTTCTGGATGCCGTAGGTGAGTGTGAAAACGGTGCACAGGGCGTAGAGCACGTCCGGGCCGATGCGGCTGAGGATGGCTGCGGCGAGGGGCCGGCGCTGGGTGCGGAGGACTTCCTTTATGGGGGCGTTGGGCTTTTCGCCGCGGGCTTCGAGGGCCTTGAAAACGGGGGTGTCTTCCAGCCGCAGCCGGATCCAGAGTCCGAAGGCCACCAAAACTGCGGAGACCAGGAACGCAATCCGCCAGCCGTAATCCACGAAAGCTTCCTCGGACAGCATCAACGTCAGTACCGCCAGGGCGCCGTTGGCCATCAGGTTGCCGGCGGGCGGGCCGATCTGGGCGGCGGAGGCCCAGAAACCACGACGACGGGGATCACCGAATTCGCTGGACAGCAGCACGGCGCTGCCCCATTCGCCGCCCACGCCGACTCCCTGGGCGAAGCGGAGCAGCACCAGTGCGATCGGTGCGGCGATGCCGATGGTGCCGTAGGCGGGCAGCAGGCCGATCAGGAACGTGACCACGCCGATCAGCATCAGTGTGATGACCAGGACCTTTTTCCGGCCGATCTCGTCACCCAGGCGGCCGAAGATGATGCCGCCGACGGGCCGGGAAATGTAGCCCACGGCGTAGGTGGAGAAAGCGAGGAGGGTGCCCGTAAGGGGATCTGCGGCGGGAAAGAAGATGAGCGGGAAAACGATGGCGGCCGCTGCCGAGTAGACGGCGAAATCGTAGAATTCAAGCGCGGTGCCCGTAAGGCTGGCGGCGAAGGCTTTGTACATATCCTTGCGGCGCACCACGGGGGCTGTGGTCTCAGGCGCCGGGGCTGGGTTGGTGGCCATGGGTGTCCTCCAGGGTGGATGCGTTGCTGCGGACCGCCGGGGCGGGAAGGGTGCCTGCGCCGCGGGCCGGGGAGTGCCGAGGGGCAGCGGTGGGGCGTTCCCGGCGGAGTACGACTGCCGGGCAGTGCTGGTCAGGTTGTTGAACAATCTGAGGTTGTTGAACAATCTAATGTGAAGTGGGCCACTACGTCAAGGGGGTGGCTCCTGGCAGTGGGCGGCGCTCCGGCACGTCACGCGAAGCCTTCGGGCCGGGAACAGCAAATGCCCATGCGTGCAGGACGACTTGGCCCCGCCTTAAGGCCGAGGCGAATCCACCCGCCCCCGTTAGCCGTGACTGTTCACGTGGCGGCGATCAGGCGCGCACCTGTAGGCCGATGGGCTTATCCGACTTGCCGCCCAGTCACAAAGCGATGTACCCGTTGCCTGAAGGCCTCAGGTTTTCGGGGCGCTCCGAGCCCGCTGCTCGCCGCCCCAGCGTTCCAGTGCGTTGATCGCCTCGCGCAGGGTGAGGCCCTTATCGGTCAACGCGTAGGCCCGCGTGTTGTGCCGAAGGGGTAGGCGGGATAATAGGCCGGCGGCCTCGAGCTCACGCAGGCGGGTCGCAAGCATGTTGGTTGGCACTCCCAGGTCGCGCTGCAGATCGCCGTAGCGCTGCGGCCCGTCGAGCAGCCGCTCCACGATAAGCAGGGCCCACCGCGCTCCGACGACGTCGAGGGCCGCGGCGAGGTCGCTCACGCGGTCGGATCGACGTCCGGCTTCATCCAAAACGGCGAATAGTGGTAGCCGTCGGGGTCGTCGAACTGGCGCTGGTACATGAAGGGGTAGTCGTCGGTGTCGCCGATCCGCCCGCCGGCGGCGCGGGCGCGTTCGATGAGCCCGTCCACTGCCTCCCGGCTGCCGAGGTCGAAGGAGACGGTGACCTTCGAGGGGGTGTCCGGCCCGCCGACCAGCTCTTCAGCGCCACCGACGCTCGCGTACATCTCGCGGCTGCCGAGCATGACGTACTGCTCGGGCGCGATCGCGAAGCAGGACACATTGTGGTCTGACATCTCGGTGTTGAGGTTCCAGCCAAGGGCGGTATAAAAGGCTGTGGAGCGCTCGACGTTCTCAACCGGGCAGGTGATGAAAAGGCTCATGACGCCATACTTGCATTTTGCAAGTATGGCGTCAAGACCCAGCCGCACTTTGCAACTTGCAACCGTAGCAGCCGGGCAGCCGTCGGCAACTATCAGCCCTGGCCGCGGAAGCTGCCCTCCGCTGACGGATCGGAGGAGAAAAGGCGAACCTCCGCTTTTGTCCCTCCGCGCACGGTGAGCAGGGTCGAGTCCCGCCATATTTCCCGGGCGCACCTATAGGCAACGCAACGGTTCCGGGGCGTGCTCTCAGCGCGCGGGGATCTCCGGGTACTGCTCCCGCGCGGCCCACGCGCTGCTCGTGGATATATTCCCCCGGATCGCCCACCGGCCCACGGCAGCGGCAGCCCCCACGGTTGCCCACAAACCCAGCAACCCCGGGTGCCAGCCCAGTCCCAGCAACCCGCCCAGCCCCCAAAAGACCAGGGTGGGCGCGGCAAAAAATGCACCGACATGGATCCACTGGCGCCGCACGGGACGGAGCAGGAAGGCCAATACCCACGCGAGCGGAGCGCCCGCCAAAAGGGCGGTCCCATAACCGTAAAAGAGCGCCAGCGGCACGACTCCCCAGCCTGTCCACGCGTCGGTCCCGGAGCGGAAGGCTGTGACCACGTGGGATATGGCGATGATGGTGGCCAACAGGCCCACCCACAGAGTGGTGGTGATCAGCCAGCCCTTGATGAAGGCAGGCGCCTGCAGGACCACCTGCTCTTTCGCCGGCCCCGGCACGTCCCCCCACGTCATGCCCCTAGCCTAGTGCCGGGCTTCAGCCTTCCGAATGGGTCCGCACGTCTGCGCTGGCTTCCGCCTTGTAACCCAGGTTCCTGGAGACGGCCCTGGCTGCCGCGCGCACCGCCGGGGCCAGGACGTTCGGGGGTGTGGCACCGTCCGGCACCACAATGGACAGCGCCGCCACCACGGTGCCTTGGGCGTCGAAGACCGGCGAGGCCACCGACACCGTGGTGGACGGCAAGGTCCGGCGGATCATGGCAATGCCCGTCCGGCGCACGTCGGACAATGTCCGGCGAACCTGCCCCTCCGGCATAACCGCCACGCCGGGTTCGAGTTCAGGTGGTTTGCGCAGCATGGTTTCCTGGAACTGCTGGTCAGCGCCGGCCAGCAGCACCAGCCCGATGGCCGTGGTCCGCAGCGGGGCCCGCCCGCCAACCCGGTAGGCCACCTCGGTAGCATCCTTTCCGGACAGCCGCTCGATCAGCACCGCCTGTTCGTTGTCCCGCACTGCCAGCAGCACGTGGTGCCGGGTGACCTCAAAAAGGTCCTCCAGGTAAGGCAAAGCGATTTCGCGTACCCCGTGCCCCCGCGGCGACAGGGATGCCACTTCCCAAAGCCTGACCCCCACAACGTACCGGCCGTCGTCGAGCCTCTCCAGCGCGCCCCACGCCACCAGGCGGGCGATCAGCCGCAGCGCTGTGGGGGCCGGCATGTCCGCGTGGCGCGCCAGCTCCGACAGTGTCAGCGCCCGGCGCCGGTCCGAAAAGACAGCGAGCAGGCTCAGGGCGCGGTCCACCACCGGTTCGCCCTGCTTGGGCCGCTTGCCGCGGGCGGGAGGAGCGTCTGAATCCGGAGGGACTGCCATGGCCGCCTTCGATGCTGGGGGATACGTGAGCTGTCCCACAATACTATTCCAACCAATGAAAGCTCCCTGTGGTGAAGATGCTGCGGGAACGGAAGCTGGAACTCCCAGCACCCCACGCCCAGGAGCCTGCCGCATGACCGCCACCAGTCTCGACGCCGACGTCGAACACGCCCTTTCCACGCTGCCGCTTGAAGACAAGGTTGCGCTGATCAGCGGCGACGGGCTCTGGTCCACCCGCGCGGACGCCCGGCTGGGACTGCCGCGGGTGATCGTGTCGGACGGTCCCGTGGGCGTGCGCGGGCACAGGGAGAACGAACAGCACGGCTCGGCCAACTTCCCGTCCGGAACCGGGCTGGCGGCGTCGTGGGACCGGAACCTCCTGGAGCGCATCGGACGCCAGCTCGCCGCCGAAGCCCGCCGCGCGGAGGTGGATGTGGTCCTGGGCCCCACCATCAACCTGCACCGTTCACCCCTGGCCGGCCGCAACTTCGAGTGCTATTCGGAGGATCCGCTGCTGACCGGCGACCTGGCCGCCGCGTACGTGACCGGCATCCAGTCCCTGGGGATCGGTGCCTGCCCGAAGCATTTTGTAGCCAACGAGGCCGAAACTGACCGGACGAAAGTGAACAACGTGCTCGCGGCCCGAACCCTTCGCGAGGCCTACCTGGCGCCGTTCGAAAATGTGGTCCGGAACGCGCGGCCGTGGATGGTCATGGCCGCGTACAACGGCGTCAACGGTGCGCCCATGACCGAGAACGCGCTGGTGGCGGAGCCGCTGAAGGGGGAGTGGGGCTTCGACGGTGCCGTGGTCTCCGACTGGCACGCCGTGTATTCCACCACCGGATCGGCGCTTGCGGCCACGGACCTGGCCATGCCCGGACCGGAGAAGCTGTGGGGTGCGGCGCTGGTTGAGGCCGTCCGGGGCGGGCAGGTCGCGGAGGCGGAGATCGACCGGAAAATCCGCCGCCTGCTGACGCTGGGCCGCAGGGTCACCGCCGGCCGGAACCAAGCGATTAACCCGTCCGACGCCGGTCCGCTGGCCCGGGCGACCGCCGCTGCAGGGACGGTCCTGCTGGAGAACCGGGACGGCATGCTGCCCTTGCGGCCGGCAGGGCCCACCTCGATCGCACTGATCGGGCCGGCAGCACTGGACCCCCGCACGCAGGGCGGCGGCAGCGCCTCGGTGTATCCCGACTACACGGTTCCACCCGCGGCAGGGCTCCGGAACGCGCTGGGCGAAGGCGTCCGGGTCACCACCACGCAGGGTGCCTGGCTCGCCGATGGCCTCCGCGAACCCCGGCCCGGTGAGTGCACCTTTGATGGCGCACCCGTGCAGCTGCGCTGGCTGGACGCTGCCGGTGCCGTCCTGGAAACGCAGGCAGGCCGGCTGACCACGCTGACGCGGGGCCGGACCGGCGTCCCCGCCGGGGCGGCCGCCGTCGAACTTTCCACCCTGTTCACCCCGCACCTGTCCGGGAGCTGGCAACTCGGCTACAAGGGGATCGGCCTGGGCGAGGTGACGGTGGACGGCGTTCCCGTAGCCACCGCCGATTCCAGGGACCGTGCCGGCAACCTCGAGGAGGTGCTCATTGGCGCCCCTGACGTCAGCGGCCCCGTTGAACTGACGGCGGGCACGGCCATCCACGTGGCCCTCCGCTTCACCTGGGCCGGCGACTTTATGCTGTTCCGCGTGGGGCTGGGTGTGGCCGAGCCCCGCCTCTCGCAGGACGCGGAAATTGCCGCCGCCGTGCAGGCCGCCCGGGAGGCTGAGGTGGCCGTGGTGATGGTGGGGACTTCCGGCGCCGTGGAAAGTGAGGGCTTCGACAGGACCTCCCTCCGGCTTCCCGGCGCCCAGGATGAATTGGTGGCCGCGGTGATCGCAGCCAATCCGCGCACCGTGGTGGTGGTAAATGCGGGCGCCCCGGTGGAAATGCCCTGGCGCCATGACGCGGCGGCGGTGCTGCTGGTCTGGTTCCCGGGCATGGAAATGGGCAACGCCCTGGCGGATGTTCTGCTGGGCGCAGTGGAGCCCGGCGGGCACCTGCCCACCACCTGGCCCGCGCTGCTGGCGGACGCGCCCGTCACCACTACCGCCCCCCGGGACGGCGAACTGGCTTATACGGAAGGAGTGCACCTGGGCCATCGCGGCTGGGCCCGGCAGGAGCCAGCCCCCGCGTACTGGTTCGGCCATGGGCTGTCCTACACCACGTTCGCCGTGTCCGCCTTTTCGCTGCGGCACGCGGGCGCCGGTGTTTCCGCTGTCCTCACCGTTAAGAACACCGGCACCAGGGCCGGCAAATACGTGGCGCAGGTTTACGCCTCGGCGCCCGGCTCCGAGGTTGACCGGCCGGCGTTCTGGCTGGCCGGTTTCGGGACCGTTCAGCTCGCCGCCGGGGAATCGGCCGACCTTGAGGTGCTCCTGCCCGTCCGGAGTTTCGAGTACTGGGACGAGGAAACGGGCTGGGTGCTGGAACCGACCCTGTTCCAGCTGGCCCCGGCCTCCGACGCCGGTCAGGCCGCCGGCGCCCTGGCCGGACCTCTGGCCGCCCACTGGGACGGGGCCATCGCATGACCCGCCCACTGGGACGGGGACCATCGCATGACCCGCCCGCCCGCGCTGCGTGGCGTTGCACGAAGCACCGTGCCGCGCCCGCCCCGGCGCCTCGCCCTGGTTTTAGACCCGGCACCCAGCCTTTCGTTGCCGCCGCCGGCGGCAACCGGACCACAGCACCCGCAAGGAGCACCCCATGACGCACAGCGACACGGCTGTCCAGCCGTCCTTGAATGACCCGTCCTTGAATGACCCGGCCCTGAATGACCCGGCCCGCCCCGGCGGGGCCCCGGTCCCGCCGTTCCCCGTCTTTGACGCCCCCGGAATCCCGGTGGAGGTGTCGGACGTTTCCGCGGTGCACAGCGAAGTGACCTACGCCCGCATCCTCGGCTTCCGGTCCCTGAAAATGGACATCTGGCTGCCCCGGCACGCCACCGGCCCTGTACCGCTGGTGCTGTGGGTGCACGGCGGCGCCTTCCAACTGGGGGACCGGCGGGAACTGCCGCCCACGTTCGCCCCGGACTCGGTGTTCCGGCTGCTCAACGAGGCAGGCCTTGCCTGCGCCACGGTGGACTACCGGCACAGCCTCGAAGCACCGTTCCCTGCCCAGCTCCACGACCTCAAAGCCGCCGTCCGGTACCTCCGCGCCTTCGCCGGGGACCTGGGGGTGGATCCCGGCCGGTTCGGCGCCTGGGGCGAATCCGCCGGTGGGCACCTGGTGGCGCTGCTGGGCCTCACCGGCGACCGGGAGGACCTGCACGGCGGCCTTGGTGCGCAGGGGCACTCAAGCGCCGTGCACGCCGTCGTCGATTTTTACGGCGTCTCCTCGCTGGTGGACATCCCGCCCATGAACATGCCGGCCGGAATGTTCCCGGCGGCCCTGACCGCTGCCGTGCCGCCGGGCATGTCCCTGCAGCCCGAACAGATGCTGGTGGGCGGCTCCGCCGACCCGGCACTGCTGGCCGCTGCCAGCCCGGTCAGCTACGTGACCGCGGATGCAGCGCCGTTCCTGTTGGTCCACGGCGACAGTGACGGCCTGGTGCCGCATTCCCAGACGGACCTCCTGGCGGCTGCGCTCGCCGGCGCCGGGGTGGAGCACGAGGTGGTCACGGTCCAGGGTGGTGACCACTGCTTCTTCGGCGCCGAGGACCAGTTGGACGCCATCCTGGCCAACGCGGTGTCCTACTTCTCCCGGAAGCTCGGCCGGCAGTGACGGTGCCTGAGCCGTCGCGCCAACCGGAGACTGACACCGGCCCGGCGCCCGATGCAGGCTTCGCCCAATACCTGGCCTCGCCGGCCGGGCCCCTGGTCCTGGACTCCGGCGCGCTGCGGCCGGCCGGGCCGGACGTCCCCATCCGCACAGTCACCGCCGAAGGCAGGCACGGCCCCGTCAACATCCGGATCTACGGCCATCCTGCCGGCTCCGGCGCCGCCGGGCTGGTGTGGCTGCACGGCGGCGGGTTCGTCAGCGGCACCGTGGACATGCCGGAATCCGACTACCTCGCCCGGGTTTTAGCGGCGGCCGGCACCCCGGTGCTGTCAGTGGATTACCGGCTGGCACGCGATGGTGTGTGCTTCCCCGTCCCGCATGATGACGCGCTGGCCGGCTGGTTCTGGGCGCGCCGGAACGCCGAAAGCCTGGGCCTGGCCCCGGAGCTTCTGTGCCTGGGCGGTGCCGGCGCCGGTGGCAACCTGGCGGTTGGGGCTGCGCTGTACCTGGTGGATGCAGGCAAACCGCTGCCCGCCAAGCTCCTGCTCGCGTACCCGTTCCTGCATCCGGACCTGCCCGCCCCGGCCGGCGGGCTGGCCGCGGACGTGATGGCCGGGCTGCCGCGCCAACTGCGGTTCACCCTGGAGGACTGCATCCGGACCGCCGAGAACTACGTGGGCGGACCGGTGAGCATGGCACCGTCCTACGCGATGCCCGGCTACGCGGACCCCACGGGACTTCCACCCACTGCGCTGCTGGCCTGCGAGTTTGACGATGCCCGCGGTTCCGCCGAGGTGTTTGCCGCCGCCTTGGAACAGGCAGGCGTTCCGGTGTCCTATTTCCTGGCCCGCGGCGCCGTCCATGGCCACCTCAACCATGCGGCAGGTCTCCCCGAAGGCAGACCGGCGCTGGATTTCCTGGCTGCGGAACTGGCCCTGGCGGGCGCAGCGTGAGCCCGTCCGCCGCCAGAACCCCTGTGATCCCGGGGTTCTTTCCCGACCCCACCGTCTGCCGGGTGGGCGGGGACTACTACCTGGCCTCCTCAAGCTTCGAATACTTTCCCGGGGCGCCTGTCTTCCACAGCCGCGACCTCGTGGCGTGGGAGCAGGTGGGCAACATCCTGACCCGCCGCACCCAGTTCGCCGCGGGTGACCGCAGTGGGTCCGGCGGGATCTTCGGTTCAACGCTCCGCCACCACAACGGGCAGTTCTGGTTCATCACCACAAACATGAGTGACTTCGGCGGCGGCCACCTGCTGTTCCGTGCCACAGACCCGGCAGGGCCCTGGAGCGAGCCTGTCCAGATCGCCGGGACGCTGGGGATCGACCCGGACATCGCCTGGGACCAGGCCGGAAACTGCTACCTCACCTGGGTGGGTTTTGGCCCGGGTCCCGAAGCGTCGGGCATCGTCCAGGCCCGTCTCGACACTGCCGGCGGGCACCTGCTCGAAGCTCCCCGGAAGGTCTGGCAGGGCACCGGACTGGCGTTCCCCGAAGGTCCGCACCTCTACCAGGTGGGGGACTGGTGGTACCTGATGCTGGCCGAAGGCGGCACCGAGCGGGGCCACGCGGTGTCCATCAGCCGCAGCACCTCACCTGCCGGGCCGTTCGAAGCCTGTCCCGGCAACCCCATCCTGAGCCACCGCAGCCTTGACACCCCGGTGCAGAACACCGGGCATGCGGACCTTGTGCAAAAGCCGGACGGGACCTGGGCTGCGGTCTACCTGGGCGTCCGGACCGGCGGGGCCAGCCCGGGATACCACGTCCTGGGCCGGGAAACGTTCCTTTCCGGCGTCACCTGGCAGGACGGTTGGCCCGGTTTCGACCAGGCCGGCTACCAGGTTCCGGCGTCGGACCATTCGTTTGTGGAGGACTTCGCCGCACCGGAACTGCACCCGCGCTGGGTATCACCGGGCGACGAACCGGCAGCGTTCACATCCCGCCCGGCGGCGGACGGCGGCCTGGAGTTGGCTGCCGGCGGGCCGGACAGCCCGCGACTGCTGGCAACCCGCCTCCGGGATGCGGACTGGACCTGCCGCGCCGCGTTCCGTGCCGTTGATGCCGGCGCCGAACTGGTGCTGCGGATCGACAGCAGGCACTGGTACGCGGTCCGGCTGGGGCAGGGCCTGGTGCAGGCCGTCGCCCGGATCGGGCCCCTCACGCAGGAACTCGCGACGGCGGTCCCCCACCCGGGTGAAGCCCTGCAGTTGGAGATAAGCTCCGCGCCGCCCGCCCGGGCCGGGCAGCCCGGCCAAAACGTCGGACCCGACGAAGTGGTCCTCGGCTTCCGGCAGGCAGGACACCTCACCGAGCTGGCCAGGCTGGATGGCCGCTATCTTTCCACCGAGGTGGCCGGCGGCTTCACGGGCAGGGTCATTGGTGTGTCCGCGCTGGGCGGGCCGGCGGTTCTTGACCGGTTCGAGTATCTGTCCGCGGCTGCTGCGCCCGGAACCTGATCCACTGGCCTGCAGCCGGCGGGGTGCCGGCTGCCTGCCTGCAGGCAGCCGGTGGCGTGCTTCGTGACCGGATGCTGTCACGAACTGGCGGCCGGTGCCCGGCAGTGGCACCATAATTTGATGCTTGAGGCAACTAAATCCCCGTCCCGACCCGAAGAGGGACCCCTGAACCCCGCGTTGGCGGCCGAAGCCAAAATCGCCAGGATCGCGGTCACCGTGTTCCCGCTCCTGGTGGTGGCCGCCGGCCTGGCCGGTTTTTTTGCCCCGGGGGCCTTCAAGCCCATGGCGCCCAGTGTCCCGTACCTGCTGGGCATCATCATGTTCTGCATGGGCCTCACCCTGACGCCGCCGGACTTCGCTGCGGTGATCCGCCGCCCCTGGGCCGTGGCGCTGGGGATCGTGGCCCACTACGTGATCATGCCGGGTGCCGGCTGGCTGATTGCCACGGCCCTGAACCTGAGCCCCGAACTGGCGGTGGGCCTGATCCTGGTGGGCTGCGCACCGTCCGGCACCGCCTCGAATGTGATGGCTTTCCTCGCCAAGGGCGATGTGGCGCTTTCGGTGGCCGTGGCGTCGGTGTCCACCCTCATCGCCCCGATCGTCACCCCGCTGCTGGTCTTGTTCCTGGCCGGCTCCTACCTCCAGATCGATGCCGGCAGCATGGTCCTGGATATCCTGAAGACGGTGCTGCTGCCGGTGGTCGCCGGGCTGCTGGCCCGGTTGCTGCTCAGGAAAGCCGTGGCGAAGGTCCTCCCCGCACTGCCCTGGGCGTCCGCCGTCGTAATTTCACTGATTGTTGCCATTGTGGTGGCGGGCAGCGCGGACAAGATCGTGGCCGCGGGCGGGATCGTGTTCCTTGCTGTGGTGCTGCATAACGGCTTCGGACTGGGGCTGGGCTACCTCGCCGGCAAGGTGGGCAGGCTCGATGCGCGGGCCCGCCGCGCCCTGGCGTTCGAGGTGGGAATGCAGAACTCCGGCCTCGCCGCCACGCTTGCCACCGCCCATTTCGGGGCCCTGGCCGCCCTGCCATCCGCCGTCTTCTCGCTGTGGCACAACGTTTCCGGCGCTGTTGTGGCTGCCTGGCTGGCGCGGCGTCCGCTGCCGGACCCGCAGGCCTGACCAAACAACGGACGACGGCGGCCTGCGCCGGCGGTGCCGACGCTGCGGGACGGACGGGGTAGGGGTGACAGGTACTGGGTGCTGGTAGAGGCGCGGGCCCAGCCGATGAGCATGTTGTTGTGTGTAGCGTTTAAGGTACCCTCACCGGGCAGTTTTGCGGGCGGGTCTTATGGGAATCCTGTTTCCGTAAGAATGGCGCGGATTTTGATGAGCGGTATTTGGGGCTTCGCGGCGGCCGGTGGAGGACCGACTAACGGGCGTACACAGCCAGCCGTCGCCGGTCTCAATCCGGTCTACTCCATACTTCTAAACTGGTTGTATTTTCAGTTTCGATTCCAGTATGGTTGGAAAGTGTCTTCCAATGAGGTCTACCCACGTTCACCGCTTGCTCTCGCCTTGGTGGAGCTGAGGCATCCAGCCTCCGAACCGCTGACAGTGCCAGCCCTGAGCGCCATCAAAAAGGCGCTATCTTCCGTTACGCCGATCCAGCGCCGGGAAGACTCGGTGACCTTGAATATACAAACTGGAACTCAGGAAGTCGCATCTGTCCCTAAATTTGTCTCGCGGGATCAGCAGACGGCTGTCACTTTTCGTCCGGATGCGGTGGTTGTCGAAACGACAAAGTACAAGAGTTATGAGAGCTTTCGCTCCCTGCTAGAGACTGCAGCAACGGCTCGGCATGGCGTGGATTCTCTGGATGCCATCGAGAGGGTAGGTCTTCGATACGTCGACGAGATACGCGCACCCGAAGATGGCAGCATTTCCTGGGAAGACTGGGTATCACCCAAGCTCCTCGGGCCAGGAGTTCCTGCGTCTCTGCCGGGACTTTCAATAGTGCAGCAGCAGGGAGTCACCGTATTCGAGTCCGGGACGCCGGGCGACTCTCTGACGCTGCGCTATGGTCCATTAGTAGGCCAAGCTGTAGGTAGTTCCCCGAACCTTGTACGGCCCGGAGTGTTCGGGGGAGCATTCTTCCTCATAGACATTGATGGTGCGTGGACTCCACCGACCGGCGTAATCCCCGAATTTGATGTCGAAGACATTCTGCGGGTGTGCGACCGGCTACACAGCCCGATCAAGGACGTTTTTGAATCATTGATCTCAGAAAAACTAAGAAATGAGGTGCTTCGCAATGACGGCTAGCGTTGTTCCGGCGTTGTCATCGACAGGCGGAAAATCATTCCTCCCATCCATCGATGAAACGTCCAGTACGAGCAAGAGCGTTCGCGAACTGAATGGCGATGCCGCCGTGATTCGTGCCCAGGCGGGGGATCTCCATTCAACCTCGACGAGCCTCCACCATAGAACCCGGGACTATGCACTTTCACTTTCACGGAATGACTGGGGCCGGAAATCGCCGGCGGATCTCCTAGCACATCTGTCGGAACTGGGATTCGCCTGGCGAGACATTGCTCGCATGGTCGGGGTCAGCGTTCCCGCGATCCAGAAATGGCGTCGCGGCGAGCGTATTACGGGGGATAACCGGGCACGGCTCACTCAACTGCTGGCTGTCCTTCAGATGGTTACTGACGAATACCTTATATCGGACCCTGCTTCCTGGTTTGAGATGCCCATCGTGGACGGTGTAGCCGTCACTCCGATTGATCTATATGTCGCTGGCAGCGTTGAATTGCTTCTGGATTGGGCCAGTCACCACGAGGTTGATTCAACTGTTGTCCTAGATAAGTTCGACGCCGATTGGCGACAAACGCACGTGGATGACAATTTTGAGACATTTGTGGCGGAAGATGGAGAGCTGTCCATCCGCCCACGACATATGAGTTGAGGAGATAATCAGCCGGTGAGTTCTCCCCAGCTTGAAACCCCCAGTAGCGTCGACGCCCTCTACTACGCTCAAGGCGATGACGTTGATGTTAACCGCCCCGTATTCACTGGGGACGTGTTTGCTCCGCATTGGAGCCCAGGAGGTGACGAGGCCGCGGAGACAGATGCCTTCATCGTGCTGCAGCATCCATGTGCCCTCAGAGTTGGCGGGGTTGATCTGGTCGATCCCATTCTCTGTGCGCGCGTCTCCCAGGTTCAGGGCATCCGCACCGACTGGGCGAAGGCACCGGTGCGCCAAATGCCTCTACCCAATCTTTTTGCGGACAACAGGCCGTTTGCCGCGAGTTTCACTGAACTACTGTTAGCTAAACGGGCAGACTTGGATATAAACAGGCGGGCGGCCGTGCTCTCCCAGCTGGGGGTAAATCTGCTACTTCAACGGTGGGTGCACCACAACAGCCGCGTTGTCGTCCCAACAATGACGTACAACATACAAACAACCGGCGAGTTCGAAGAGGCTGATCTAGCGGCAGAGTGGTGCGCCGAACGTGGGTCCAACGCTGAAGCAAAGTTCCATGAGTGGATAAGAGATGTCAGCCCGGGAACGGCGCTGACGAGACAGCAACAGCTCAGAGACCCCCAGACCAGGGCTGCGATACGACGGGCCATGACCGCCAACCTGCGGGGACTCAGAGGTTGAGTTTTGTCTGTGACATTGTTGCTCCCGTAGAACGCGTCTGACGGATCAGCCGTTGGCAGGACAATGATGATGGCTGCGGGGACGCGGCTTACTGCGTACGGGATTTGAGCGCCCGCTGAAGGATCCCTCACAGGGCGCGCGGCAGCGACATCCCAGCTGACATCAGCGCTATGGGGGCGGATAGAAGCCTTTTAGGCTCGGCGGGCGTTGTGGTGGACCAGCTTTTCAGGCTTGGCAGGCGTTGTGGTGGACCAGCCTCTTGACTGTGATGACTGTGGCGGGGATTAGAAGTCCTGCACTGCAAACCAGCTGGACGACGGTGGTGTTGATGTTCCCGGCCCCTGGCCAGGGGACGTAGCCAAAGCGGTTACCGCCATATTCAACAAACTCAGTGATTGAGGTAGCGACGCCGAACAGCGCCAGAAGTGCCAAGGCTACCCAGACAAGGCTGCTGAGACGAATAGTCACGGGCGCGTTGGAGGGTTGGGGTGTAGCCGGTGATGCGTTCATCTTCTTGCCCTTTCGTTGGTGCTTCCTGCTCCAGATGAGGTCCGCGGGCAGGCCCCGGAGCGCACGACTAGCTATTGCCCGGTTAATTGCTCCTGGTGAGAGTGCCCGCTGCTGTCCGTCCGCTAGCTGCTCGTAGATATCAGAGAGAAGTTCTTGACGTCTTTCATGCGCCACGTTCGCCGGAACGAAGCTTGTGTAGAAGTCGACCCACCGGAGGACTGCCGACATGGTTCTCGAAGTCGGGATGTCGTATAGAGCGGTCATGGCTGAACCGGGCGCAGGGTAGTTATCGGGCGCGGTGCCGTGGCCGGAGCGGGGTGGGAAGCGTGGAGAGCGGCGACTCCCTTGGATGAAATGCGGTAGTGGCGTCGGCGCGGCCGACGTTCAGTCTCTGCAATCTCAGGATCTTCCCACTCGGTTTCCAGTAGGCCGGCGTCGGCCATGCGCGCCAGTGCCTTGTAGAGGGTGCCATGGCCCGTCAGTGACTTTCCACCATCTCCAGACAGAGCACTCGCAAGCGCAAATCCGTACATGGGTTTGCGGTCTAACTCGGCTTTCTTAGCGATTTCCAGGACGCGAAGTTCCAAAGGAAGTAGCATCCCTGCTTTTCGTCGCGGCATGCTGAAAGAATAGGAAGATACCTTCCTTAAGTCAATGACTTGCCTACCTGTTGATATCTCCCGCAACCCGCTTCGTCCGAAATCTTTAGCCTCACGCCTACAACGGTGCCGGCGTCCGGTGAAGGATCCCTTGCCGGGCGTCCAACTACGCAGCATATGTACTTGCGGTTGTCTTCAATCGGGAATGAGCAGCCACGCTGTCATCACCTCAACGGATAGATTGGAGTACGTCGAAATTTGGGGGACAGATCGTGAAGGCAAGAGACAAAGTTCTTATCGTTTCGTTAGTTTCCATCTCATGCTTGAGCGCCTGCGTAGCGCTACCAAGCACGACGCCGGACACGCCAGTGACCATCGATTCCGCTGATCCGGGACGTAAAGCAGCCATCTACGAGGGGCCGGAACAAGAGTCGGAACAGCAAGCCCTACTTCAGGGAAAGCTAGATCGTGATTCCAAGGGGTGCCTAGTTGGAAAAATGGATGACGGCACCCAGACCGTACTGATCTTTCCGACGGAGTCCACCCCGACCAAGGAAGGCGTGAAGCTTCCGACAGGGGAACAAATTGCAGTCGGAGATTCCGTCTCTTTCGGGGGCGGACACACCCAGTCGTCACAGGTAGCAGAGGAATGCTCTGCCTCGGCAGAACCATTCTTGATTATGAGCGTTACTTCGTAAGCCAACCTTTTCAGGGCCACCGTGAGCTGCCCGGTTGAGGATCCTTCACCGGACGCGGCAGCGTCCCAGACCGGGGCTACTTAGACTCAAGGATGATGGTCTCAGTGGTCGCGTCTTCGACTGCAGGCTTCCCGTAGATCAAGTGCATACCGGGACTATGGCTCTAGTTGATCCTCTTTGGACGTATGGTGATCCTCCCAGCGAAGGAAAACCTCGAAGGGATTTCCTCCGGCCTTACTTGTTGCCCACTCGATAACGTCAGTGACCTCTCCGGCGTCCGCGACGTCCCATTCATCCACGAGCCATGAGAAATTCACGGCCGGCGGTGGAAACCAGAGACGCACTCTAAAGACCGGAGATGAATCGCTGCCTCCGACGGAATCATCCGGATCTGCTCGCACAGTACGCATGGGCCCGAGCCTACGCCGCACAGCCGGACCTTGGTGCCGCATTTGAACCAATCACGCATGCTGGGCACCCTCCGCCCGCTATTAGGGGTTGTCCCGGTGTTCCTTCTCGTTGCTGAAATAGAACAGTCCAAGTGCGGGGATCATGATCAATCCAATGATCAACACTGTCCAGTTACCTTGACTTATCAGAAGGAAGATTCCTGTGGCAATGATGGCGATTAAGACAAATAGGCTAACCAAGCTGTGCGTTCTTCCGCGATCGCGGTAAGTCCATGTCTGGCCTTTTTTGGGGAACATGATTTCTCCTAGCCTTGCTTCCTGGATGACTGCATCATAGTGCTGTCGCGCCCAGTGAAGGATGGTCTTCGGGCGCGTGGCAAGAAGCCGGGCCCCCGGCCACCGGAATCCGGATGCCACAACGAATAGAGTTCCATTCATGGCAATCTGGGACACGGCCGACGAGCTGAACGACCCGCTGGACTTCCTCCTAATCCAGAACGGATTCATCACACTGTTTCATCGACAGGAGGTCCTCAGCGAGACGATTTCGTGGCTACGCAACCATAGCTACAAAGTGGTTCGGGTTGACTCTGCTGCGTGGCGGTCACAGGCAGATCTCCACCGAGACATCGGCCAGGTTCTTGATTTCCCCGAATACTACGGCTCGAATCTCGATGCGCTCAACGACTGCCTCAGTGATGTTGCTGTGCAATCGTACGGATGGGACGCAGCCGACACCGGACTGGTTCTGGTGCTTGACGGGTATGAAACCTTCGCGGATCAAGATCCGGTAAGCGCCCATCTCCTCCTAGACATTTTCGCCAAACAGGCGACCTACGCCGCCCTATTCGGACACCGAATGATGTGTCTCATCAAAACAGAGGACCCCGAACTGCGCATACCTCCGGTTGGGGGCACCCCCGTTTCTTGGAATCACCGTGAATCCTTGAGCGCCCGGTAAAGGATCCCCTCGCGGGCTGCCCGATGCGCCAAACAGCGCGGTGAAAACGCCGCCATTTACTGCTAAAAGCCACATCGGGGGCGGAACCAGAGTGATTAGAGGCTCGCACCCTTTTTAGGTGACAGGAGAAAATGTTTGGCCGCCACCCGATGGCCGGGGCCGGGGGCAGGGCCTTTACCCAACCGTAAAGGCCCGGTCCGGACAACCTCTTTCATTGAGTGAAACCAACGGGCGCCGGCAAGGCGCTGATGCCGCAAAGTTGAGTCAGGACGTGGCCCGCAACACAGGGCCCGCAGGACAGGACGGCGCGGTACACACATGGAGTCGACGACGACGGCAGGCCGGGTCATAAAGGGCCTCGAGTTTGCCCGTCCCGAGGGGGCGGCGCCGCTGCTGCTGGACCTTCACCTTCCGGCGGAGGCGCAGATCGGCGGCAGCAGCCCTGCCATCGTCCACTTCCACGGTGGCGGCTGGCGGACCGGCGAACGGTCCTCCCTGGGCCCGTCAGTGGACGGCACCGGCATCAACCCGATCGGCGCCCTGGTGGCGGCCGGTTTTGTGGTGGCCTCCGCGGACTACCGCCTCAGCGGGACCGCCGTCTTCCCCGCCCAGCTGCAGGACGCCAAAGCCGCCGTCCGCTGGCTGCGGACCAACGCCGCCGCCTATGGTGTGGACCCGGACCGGATCTACGCCTGGGGTGACTCCGCCGGCGGGCACCTGGCGAGCCTCGTGGGGCTCACTCCCGGCGGCAACACTGCGGACGAAGCGCGGGTCGCTGCCGTCGCCGCGTGGTACCCACCCACCGATTTGGTGAAGATGGGCAGCCAGGCCCTGCCTGACGCCGTGGCCAGTGCCGACGATCCAGGCTCCCGCGAGGCGCTCCTGCTCGGCGCCCAACCCGCCGACGCGCCGGAGAAAGCCGCTGCAGCCAGCCCGCTCAGCTACGTCCATCGCGACGCCCCGCCGTTTTTCCTGGCCCACGGAACCGCCGACAGGTTCGTTCCGGCCGCCCAGTCCGCCAGCCTCGCCGAAGCGCTGGAAGCCGCGGGCGCCGCCGTCGAACTCCTCCTGATCGACGGGGCCGACCACATGTGGGGCGGCCCGGACGGATCCACCGCCGCAGCCGCCCAGGCCACCGCCGCCACCGTTGACTTTTTCCGCCGCCAGGCGACCCACCACTGAACCAGCACGGCCGGCGACCCGCCCGGCCACACCTGAAAGGCCCCCCATGCATTTCATCGGCATCACCCACCTCGGCACGCCCTGGGCCGCGGCCCTGGCCGGCGCCCGCGTCCTTCCCCTTGCCCCGGTGGCCGACTTCTGGGCCGACCCTACGGGTTGGCAGGACAAGGCCGCCTCCCTGGTGACGGACACGGAAGCGGCCGACGGCGGCACTTTCCTTGAGCGCGCAGTCGTCACCGAAGTGCCTCTGGTCCCGGCCTCTGCCAGGGTCATCTGCGTGGGCCTGAATTACAAAGCCCATGTCGCCGAGGGCAGCTACAAGGACCAGGACCTGCCGCCGTATCCCACTCTGTTCGGGCGCTGGACGGCTTCCCTGTCCGTGGGCAACGTCCCTGTCCCGGTCCCCACCGGCGAAGCAGGCCTGGACTGGGAGGGTGAGGTCGCGGCGTACATCGGCCAGCGGGTGGAGTCCGTGGACGAGGAAACAGCTGCCGGCGCCGTTTTCGGCTACTCCACCTTCAACGACATCACCTCCCGAACCGCCCAGAAGCTCACCTCGCAGTGGACCCTTGGCAAAAACGGCGACTTCAGCGGCCCGCTGGGCCCGCTGGTGAGCCGCGATGAGGTGGGCGACCTGCGGGACGGCCTCCAGGTCCGCACCCGCGTCAACGGTGTGGAGGCCCAGAACGGCAACACCCGGGACATGATCTTCTCCGTGCCGGCCATCATCGCCCTGATCAGCCAAACGTTCACCCTGCATCCGGGCGATGTCATAGCCACCGGAACGCCGGAGGGTGTGGGCTATGCCCGCACACCGCAGTGGCTGCTCCAGCCCGGCGACACCGTTGAAGTGGAAATCGACAAGCTCGGCACCCTCACCACCCCCGTGGGCGACGTGTCCCTGCGGAGCCGTGCCTGATGGCTGACACGCCCATTGCCACCCCGGCCGGCCGGGCCGCCATGGCCGGGCTGCCGGGGGAGGTGCAGGTCCTCATTTCCGGCGGCGGCCCCAGCGGACTCTTCCTGGCCCTGGACCTTGCCGGCCGCGGCATCCCCAGCCTGGTGATCGAGCCCCGGGACGCCGTGGACCACACCCGGCCCCGGGCCAAAACCACCAATGCCCGCACCATGACGCACTTACGCCGCCTGGGCCTGGCGGACGCCGTCCGCGCCGCCGCGCCCCTTCCCGTTGGGTACTCCCAGGATGTCGCGTTCTGCACCGGCCTCACCGGGCCCGCCGCCTATGAGCTGCGCCGGTTCCGCAACGCCTTCCAGCTGGTCCCCGGGCGGTACGGCCCGCAGCCTGAGGCGGGCCAGCAGATCCCGCAGCCTGCACTTGAGGAAGTCCTGCGCGCCGCAGCCGGCCGGCATCCGCTGATCACCTTGGCCTACGGCCTCACTGTGCAGCATGTCGAGGGGGCGCACGCGCCGCACTCCGTGCTGGTCGCGACCCCTGCAGGTGAGCAACGAACCGTCGTGGCCAACTACGTCATCGGGGCCGACGGCGGCACCTCCGCAGTACGCCGCAGCCTGGGGATCCGCCTGGCGGGCGGGTCCGCGGCGCTGTCCAACATCAGCGTCCTGTTCCGCTCCAGGCAGCTGGCCGGCGCCGTGGCGCTGGAACCGGCAGTCCATTACTGGGTGGTGGGTCAGGACGCCTCGGGCATGGTGGGTCCCATGGACCTGGCCAACACGTGGTGGGCCATCGTCCAGGGCGTGGATCCCGACGTTTCGGTGGACGACGCCGCCGCGGAAAAACTGGTCCATTCCCTGGTCGGCGCCGAAGTGGATGTGGAAGTCCTGGCCACCGACCCCTGGACGGCCCGGATGCTCCTGGCACCGGACTACAGCCTCGGCAACATCTTCCTGGTGGGCGACGCCGCCCACCTGAACCCGCCCTGGGGCGGCCACGGCTTCAACACCTGCATCGGCGACGCCGCCAACCTCGCCTGGAAACTGGCCGCCTCGATCAACGGCTGGGCCGGGCCCGGCCTCCTGCCCAGCTACGGCGCTGAACGCCGCCCGGTTGCTGCCCGGACCATCAGCGATGCCGCCGCCAACGGCCAGGCCCTGGCGTACCACTTCGCTGATCCGGCTCTGGCGGCGGCGGGCCCGGCCGGGGATGCCGCCCGTGCCGCAGCCCACCAGGCCCTCGCCGTGAAGCAGAGCGAGTTTGATTCCCTGGGCCTGGTGCTGGGCTACTCGTACGCGGGCTCGCCGGTGGTGGTCCCGGATGGCCTGCCCATCCCGCCGGATGACCCCATCAGCTATGTCCCGTCCGCCAGTCCCGGCGCGCTGCTGCCGCACACCTGGCTGGCCGATGCCACCTCGGTGTACAGCAGCCTGGGCATCGGCTTCACCTTGCTGGCCGACGCCGGCACCTTGGCCGGGGTGCCGGAAACCGACGTTTTCGCCCCGGTCCTGGCAGCGGCCGCCCGGCAGGGCATTCCGGTGACCGTTGCCGCCGTCGGCCCGTCCGACGACGGGACCGCCATGGCCGAACTTTGGGGCGCGGGCGCGGTGCTGGTCCGGCCCGACCAGCACGTGGCCTGGCGCGGGAACGCCGCAGAAGCCGCCGCGGCCGCCCTGTCCGTCGCGGCCGGTTGGACCGCCGACGCCGCTGCAACATCCCCCAACGACTCCAGGAGTGCCCGTGTCGACGCCGTCCTTCCGTGATTTCCTGTACGCCCCGGACCACCCACGGGTGGCGGCCATCAGGGGGCTGGACGCCCGCGGGTACGCCGAGGCGGCCACGCGGGATTCCTTCGCCGGGCCCATGATCGAGGGCTGGAAAAAGCTCTACCCCCGGCCGTTCCGCGGGATCACCAGTGACGGCGTGATGCAAGAAGGCCTGTTTCCGTTGGCCCCCGCCCGGCCCGGCGAAGAGGCGCCCACCGCGCAGATGGTGGCAGCGGCCGGGAAACTCCTGGCCGTGGTGAGTGATCAGCAGGCCGGGAAGCTCCGCTACGCCGTGGACGCGGTGGAGTGGCAGAGCTGGGCCAACCCCGAGTTTATGCAGCACGATACCGGGCTCCGGCTGGACGAACTGGACGCCCCCGTCCGGGATGCCGCACTGGCCCTGGTGGAAGCCACGCTCAGCCCGGAAGGCTTCGAGTTGGTGCGCGGGCTGATGCGGATCAACGGCTTCCTGGGCGACCTGGTGGAGCTGCCCCTGCTGATGAACGAGTTCAGCTACAACTTCTCCCTCTTCGGCGAACCGTCCGGGACGGAGCCGTGGGGGTGGCAGCTTTTTGGCCACCACGCGGCCGTGAACGCTTTGGTGGCAGGCACCCAGCTGGTCATCTCGCCGGTGTTCCTCGGCGCCGAACCGGACCTGATCGACGCCGGCCCGCACCGCGGCGTCCAGGTGTTCAAGGAGCGGATCGGGCTGGCCCGGCAGCTGATGGAAGCCTTGCCCGCTGAGCTACGCGACGCGGCCACGGTCTATGCGGCCATGGTTGACCCTGCCATGCCTGAGGGCCGGCTCCACTCCGGCGACGAGCGGCACCTTGGCGGCTGCTTCCAGGACAACCGGGTGATCCCGTACGAGGGGATCAAGGTCTCCGCCATGCCCACCGAAGCCCTCGAAGTGCTGGATGCCTTGGTGGCGGATTTCCTGGTGTACCTGCCGGCCGGGCCGCGTGCCGCCCGGCTCCGGGAGATCCGCAGTCATTACAGTGAGACCTTCTTCAGCTGGATCGGCGGCTGGGAGGGTGCGGAGGCGTTTTACCTGCGCGTGCAGAGTCCGGTGGTAATCCTGGAGCTTGACCATCACACCGGGGTGTTCCTGGACAATGACGAGCCGGCGCCATTCCACATGCACACGGTGGTCCGGACCCCCAACGGAAACGACTACGGCCGCGGGCTGGTCAAGCAGGCCCTGACCCCTTAAACCCAACTGACTCGCAGTTGTTGTCGTTTTGGGGGCTCAAAACGACAACAACTGCGAGTCAGTTGGGTGGGGGCACCGCGGGGCGGTTAGAGCTCCAGGGCGGCGCGGCGCTGCGGCGGGGGTCCCACCACGGTGAGGTCCATCTCCGCCTGGGCCCGGCCGAAGCCTTCCATGTCCATGTAGGGCTGGCCGCCTTCGGTGTACATGTAGTCCTCGGTGGGCTTGTTGAAGTATTCGAAGAACCCGTTGAACACCGAGGGAGTCAGGAAGCCCACCATCTGGGTGTTGTGCGCATCGAACGCGAAGGAATGGATGGTGCCGGCGGGGGCATGCACAAAGTCCCCCTTGGTCAGCAGCATTTCGCGGCCGTTGGCGTACAGCCACATCCGGCCCTCGGTGCACAGGAAGTTCTCGGTGTGTTCGGAGTGGAAGTGCAGCGGAATGTACGGTGATTTTGCACCCTTGGTGTGCACGGCGAAGTAGTTGGACCCGGTGTTGGCGGGCCGGGACAGGTAGGTGAACATGGTCTGGTAGCTGACCAGCCGCTCACCTTCGCCGGCGCTGAGGAAGTACGGGCTTTCCGACGGCGGCAGGCCGGCGTCGTGCTTGAAGGCGGGCGCCACCCGTTCCACGTCCGGGAAGGTGATGCCGAATTCGGCACCGATTTCCGCCTGCTCCTGCAGCCCCGCGGTGCGGCCGGCGCGGACCGGGGGCACGTGCGAGTCGATGGGGGTGCCCACGCGTTCGTAGTAGGCCTCGGCGCCACCGGGCGTCATCCAGTTCAGGAAGCGGGTGTAGTGGCTGGCCATGCGGTAGGCGTGCGGGGTTCCCGGCGGGATGACCACGGAGTCGCCCGGGGTCAGGATGCGGCTTTCGCCTGGGAGCCAGACGTGCAGGATCCCGTCGAAGACGTAGAGGGTCTTGTGCTCAACCTGGTGCGTGACGAAGGGCGACTCCGCGCCCATGCCGCCGGAGATGTAGGCCGCACTGAAGATCCCGCCGGTATCGGCTGCCCGCGCGATCACGGTGACCAGCTGGCCGTTGAGCTCGTAGCGCGCGCCTTCGCCTGATGCCATGTAATACGGCAGGGCCTCGCCGGGCAGGGCGTTGGCAACCGGGAGCTGCCTGTTCATTTCCTCAACGCTGAGGGACATGGGTTCCTTCTTTCCAGTCGGCCGGCCAGTGCCGGAGCGTGACCTACAGCATGGCTGGCCGCCGGTCCTGCTACGAGGCTGGATTCCAATGGTTGGAAGCCGAAGTGGGTCACGCCGTGCGGGGTCCTTAGGACTCGCACTCCCGGCAGTACTTCTTGCCGTCCTTTTCCCGGGCCAGTTGGCTGCGGTGGTGGACCAGGAAGCAGGACATGCACGTGAACTCGTCCAGCTGTACGGGGACCACCTGGACCTGCAGCTCCTCGTTGGAGAGGTCAGCGCCGGGCAGTTCGAAGCCTTCGGCAAGGTCTGTTTCGTCCACGTCCACCACCGCTTCGCGGCGGTTGGACTTGTCGTTCTTCAGCTCGTCCAGGGCGGTGTTCGGCTCGTCGCCGGGGGTCACCCGGGGGGCGTCGTAGTCAACTGACATTGGTGCTTTCTCCTGTCGGCTTTCACGCGCGGATTGTTCCGGACAGAGCCACAACGGGTCACGGTCTGCAGATATTCCCGCTACTCTACGCGATTGCGGTGCAGGGTACGTAGACTGGTCTAACTACCTACGATTCCGGAGCCCCACATGCCTGCAACAATTCCCGCCGGTTCCACGCGGCGCCCCGCGCGCACGCTGCTCCTTGAAGCCGCCGCCCCGCTCTTTTACGCCCACGGAATCACGGCCACAGGGATCGATGCCATCACCGCCGGTGCGGGCGTGGCCAAAAAGAGCCTGTACAACAACTTCCGTTCCAAGGCGGACCTGGTGGCTGCCTACCTGGAGGCACGCCACGAGGAATGGCTGGACCTGTACCGTGCCCGCCTGGACGCCGCAGCGGACCCCGGGGAGCAGGTGCTGGCGGTGTTTGACGCGTACCGCGACCACGCCAACTTCGCCTACCAGGACGGGTTCCGCGGCTGCGGGCTCCTGAACGCCGCAGCCGAACTCCCGGCCGGTGATCCCGGCCGCCAGGCCGTCCGGCAACACAAGGAAGACGTGGAGGACCTCCTCCGCGGGCCACTGCAAACGTTGCTGCCGGGGGAGCCGGGCCGGGCAGCGCAACTGGCGCGGCACCTGGCGTTCCTCCTGGAGGGCGCCATGGCCCGCGCCGGGCTGCAGGGCGACGACGGCCCGCTCCTTGAAGCCCGGCTGCTTGCCGCCGGACTCCTGGAAGCCCTGTGACGGCCGCCCGGGTTCAGGCTCCGGCGGCCACAGCCCGGCCAACCGGCGGACACAGCCGCGGAGCCCTTGCCGTGGTGGCTGCCTCCGTCCTGTGGGGCACCACCGGGACAGCCGCCACCTTCGCCCCCGGCGCCGGTCCGCTGGCCATCGGCGCCGTGGCCATGGGGGTGGGTGGGCTGCTGCAGGCCCTTTTTGCGCTGTCATCGATCCGGCGCCACCGCACCGGGCTGTTGGCCCGCTGGCCGCTGCTGCTGATGGGCGCCGCAGCGGTGGCCGTCTATCCGCTGGCGTTCTATTCCGCCATGCACCTGTCCGGCGTGGCCGTTGGAACGGTGGTTTCCATCGGTTCCGCCCCCATTGCGGCCGCGCTGATCGAGCGGCTTGTGGATGGACAGCGGCTTCGCCGCCGGTGGATCGTCGGCGCGCTGCTGGGCATCTCCGGAGCCGCAGTGCTGTCGTTTGCGGGCCACGGTGGAGGGGCCGCAGCAGGCGGAGACGGGTCGCCGTGGCTGTCGACGGCGGGAATCCTGCTGGGCCTGCTCGCCGGCGCCACCTATGCCCTGTATTCCTGGGCCGCGCACCGCATCATCGGCGCCGGCATCCCGTCCAAGGCGGCAATGGGCGCAGTTTTCGGGTTGGGCGGCCTGCTGCTGATGCCGGTGCTGGCCGTCACCGGAGGTGCCCTGCTGGAGTCGTGGACGGCTGCGGCGGTTGGCGCCTACATGGCCCTGATCCCGATGTTTGCGGGCTACCTGCTGTTCGGCTGGGGCCTGGGGCGGGTCGGGGCCAGCACAGCTACCGGAATCTCGCTGCTGGAGACGGTGGTGGCGGCCGTCCTTGCCGTGCTGGTGGTGGGGGAACGGTTGCCGGCCGCGGGCTGGCTCGGGGCCGCAGTGGTCCTGGGGAGCCTCTTTATCCTGGGGCCGGGCAGGACGGCGGAGAAACAGGCCCCCATCCCGGCGACGGGCCTGCGCCGGTAGGCTGGGCGCATGACTTCGGGGGAAAGCAGCAATCCAGGACGCACCGCCAAAACGCTCCAACGGTGGCTGGTGCCCTTGCTGGCAGTGGCGGCCACGGTGGCGGGGCTGGTTATCCTCAATGCACCACGGGAAATCGGTTGGGTTGCCTACGCGCCCCTGAGCAATACATCCTTCGCCTCGTCAGGCCCTGAGCTGGTGGTGGTGGACGGCACGTCCCTGTCCGGCGTGGCCCTGGTGGGCGCCGGACTGCTGGCCCTGGCGTTCTGGGCCGGCTTCCGCGTGGGCCGGCAGCGCATAGCCCGGGCATAACAAACCAGGTCCGGCAGGGGCTCAGTGCCGGCGCAGCTCAGCGAATTCGATGGACGGCACGATCGCACCGGCGTCGCGCTCCACAAAGTTGGTACCCGGCGGCACCAGCTCATCGATGGCGTCCAGGACGGCCTCGCTGAGCCGGACGTCCGCCGCGGCCAGGTACGCGGCGAGGTGTTCCCCGCTGCGCGGCCCGATGATGACGCTGCTGATGGCCGGGTGGGCCAGGGTGAACCCCACGGCGAGGTCCACGAGGGACAGCTCGAGCTTGTCGGCGAGCCGCGCCAGGGCGTCGGCGGCGTGCAGCTTGCGTTCACTGGTGGGGCCGGAGATGTCGTACCGGCCGGGCAGTGAGTGCACCTTGGACGCTGTGCCCTCCTTCAGCACAAAACTTCCGGACAGCCAGCCGCCCGCCAGTGGGCCGTACGCCAGGACACCCAGGCCGTACTGCTGCGCAATGGGCAGCACGTCGCGTTCGTTGCCGCGCACCAGCATGGAGTACGGCACCTGGTTGCCCAGCGGCGGAATGAGGTGGTTGGTGTTGGCCAGCCACTGCGCCTCCACCAGCTGCGCCGGGGTGAATACGGACGTGCCGTAGTAGAGGATCTTGCCCTGCCGGATGAGGTCGTTGAGGGTGGTAATGGTCTCCAGGACGTCGGTGTTGTAGTCCGGCCGGTGCGCCTGGTACAGGTCGATCCGGTCGGTTTGCAGCCGGCGGAGGCTGCCTTCCACCGCCTGCGTGATCCAGCGCCGGGAGTTTCCGGAGTGCGCCGGGTTGGCGCTCATCTGGCCGTGGAACTTGGTGGCCAGGAAAACGTCGTCGCGGCGGCCGCGCAGCGCCCGGCCCACCACCTGCTCCGACTCGCCCTGGGAGTAGACGTCCGCGGTGTCCACGGCGGTGATTCCGGCATCGAGTGCGGCGTTGATGATGCGGATGCTTTCATCGGCGCCCGTGGGGGCGCCCTGCTGCCCGCCGGTGCCTTCGCCGAAGTTCATGGTGCCCAGGGTGAGTGGGCTGATGGGCGTGCCCGACCGCCCAAACACCCGCAGTTCGCTCAGGCTCATCCCGGGTTTCCTCCACAATCCGTGCCGTTTATGTCCTCGATCGTCACGACGCTACACAGATTGGCCGGGGGGCCGCAGAATTCCGCCTTAGTCCTTCTCTTTTCGTCGCACAAGGTAACGGGACGGGCCGGGCATGACGAAATGTGGCGGCCCGGGCAGGGTATGCGGTGGAACGTCCGACGGCGGGACACCGGGCAGGTGCCGGCGGAACCAGCAGCAGGGGCCGGCTTCGCCGTGCTGACCCCGGTTCCGTTGGGCAGGGAGGGCCGTGCCCATGCGGTCAGGTTTCGTCCCCGGCGCCTCCTGCCATAATCTGGAGCGACGGTTGTGCGCGGGGGTGCAGGCGCCCGGTGCGACACGCCAGCTTTTGTAAGTTCGGTCCCATCACACCAGGCGAGGCGGACATCCATGACGGCAACAGAGCAGCAGCAGTCCCACCCAGCGGGCGGCCCGGCGGCCCCTCCCGGAGCGGCTGCCGGCAGCGGATCCCCCCTGGCCGACGCCGTGGATCCTGCCCTCCTCCAGCAGTTGGCCGATGCGCACGGCGTTGGCACCACTTTCCAGGGCTGGGACGGCCTGCCCCATACTGTGGCGGCCGCGACGCTGATCAAGGTGCTGCATTCCCTGGGCGTCCAGGCGCACACCAACCAGCAGATCCAGGCGGCGCTCGCCGCCGCGGAACTGGCGCCCTGGCAGCGGATGCTGCCGCCCGCCGTCGTTGTCAGGCAGGGCAAGCCGGCGGACGTTCCGGTCCACGTGCCGGACGGCGCTGCGGTAAGCCTGGCCATCACCCTGGAGGACGGTGCCGACATCCGGGAAGCCACCCAACAGGATGCCTGGGTCCAGCCGCGCGAGGTGGACGGCGTCCTGACGGGCCGCGCCACCTTCGCCCTGCCGGCGGACCTGCCGCTGGGCTGGCACACCCTGCACGCCACGTCAGGGGACGCCACCGCCACCGCAACACTGGTGGTGGTCCCCGAACGGCTGGAAACAGCCCGGCACCTGGAGGAGCGACGTGGCTGGGGGCTGGCCACGCAGCTGTACTCCGTGCGGTCCAAACGGTCCTGGGGGATTGGCGACTTTGCGGACCTGGCAGACCTCGCCGCCATCAGCGGGCAGCGCGGCGCCGACTACGTGCTGGTGAACCCGCTGCACGCGGCCGAGCCGGTGCCGCCGGTCCAGCCCTCGCCGTACTCACCGTCCACCCGCCGTTTCTTCAACCCGCTCTACATCCGGGTGGAGGACATCCCCGAGCTGGCCTACCTGAAACCCCGCAAGCGGGCCACGGTGGAGCGGCTCCGCGAAGAAGTGGCGGGCCTGAACCACAACGCTGACCGCCTGGACCGGGACGCCGTTTACGCGGCCAAGCTGCAGGCGCTCGAGCTCCTCTACCACGCGCGCCGCGCGCCCGCCCGGCAGGCAGCCTTCGACGAATTCTGCCGGATCTCCGGTACGGGCCTGGACCATTTTGCGCTGTGGTCTGCGATCCGTGAGGACGCGGCACCCGATGATCCGTTGTGGACGGACCCCGGCTTCGCGGTGGGCACCTCCGGCGCTGCGGCCCTGCAGGAGAAGCTCGCGGACCGGATCGGGTTCCACCGCTGGCTGCAGTGGATCTGCGACGAACAGCTTGAATCGGCGCAGCAGTCGGCGCGCCGTGCGGGCATGCGGCTGGGCGTGGTCCACGACCTGGCCGTGGGCGTGGACCTGAACAGCGCCGATGCCTGGACGCTGCGCGGCGTCCTGGCGCCGGAGACCAGCGTGGGTGCGCCGCCGGACATGTATAACCAGCAGGGCCAGGACTGGGGCCAGCCGCCGTGGCACCCCTCCCGGTTGGCCGAGGCCGGCTACGCGCCGTTCCGGAACATGCTGGCCACCGTGCTCCGGCATGCGGGCGGTATCCGGGTGGACCACGTGCTGGGCCTGTTCCGGCTCTGGTGGGTTCCGGCCGGCAACGCGCCGGGGGATGGCGCCTACGTCCGCTATGACCATGAGGCGCTGATCGGCATCCTGGCGCTGGAGGCGCACCGCGCCGGCGCCGTGGTGATTGGTGAGGACCTGGGCACCTTCGAGCCGTGGGTCCGGGACTACCTGGCCGCGCGCGGCATCCTGGGAACATCCATCCTGTGGTTCGAGTACGACGGCGATTCGCCCCTTCCGCCGGAAAAGTACCGCGTGCAGGCGCTCGCCAGCGTCAACACCCACGACCTTCCACCTACCGCCGGCTACCTCGCGGGGGACCACGTGGCGCTCCGCAGCCGGCTGGGCCTGCTGGAACGGTCCGAGGCCGAGGAACGGGAAGAGCACAACGCCTCGCTGGAGAAGATGTTTGCGCTGCTCCGCGAACGGGGATACCTTTCCGGCGACGGTCCCGGCGGAACCGCCGGCCGTGGGGATTCCGAGGCCAAAACCATCGAGGCGCTGCACCTGCTGCTGACGGAGGCGCCGTCGGTCCTGCTGGGGGTGGCGCTGGTGGATGCGGTGGGGGAGCGGCGGGTCCAGAACCAGCCCGGAACCACCGAAGCGCTCTACCCGAATTGGCAGGTGCCGCTCGGCGGTCCGGACGGCAAACCGGTGTTCCTGGACGATCTGCCCAGCAACAGCCGCTTTACGTCGCTGCTCGACTCGGTGGAGCGCGCGTTGCGGAACCCCTAGGCCGAAGCGGGGACCAGCGCAGTGGGTGACGCCACGCGGACTGTCCGGACCAACGGTCCCGGCAGTCCCGTGGCGGGATCCAGGGCGAAGGTGGCCACAGTGTCTGAACGTTCGTGGGCCACATGCAGCCAGGGGCCCAGGACAACGTGGTGGCGCGGCCAGTCGCCGCCGCAGTCCACGTCCTTGACGGGAACCAGGCCGGCGCCGCCATCCACCACCTCCAGGACACTGATGAGGTTGGACCCGCGGACACCGGCGTAGGCATGGCGGTCGCCGGGGCCAAGGCAGATCTCCGCGGCCGAATCGCCGGGCCCACTGCCGCCGGCAGTGGCCGGCCCCTGGAACGCCAGGGAAAAGGTGCCCGCAACGGGCCGGACCACAAAAACCTCAATGGAGTATTCGGACACCACAAAGACGCTGCCGCTGATGTGCTGGACCAGGTGGCGCGGTCCGCTCCCGAACGGCAGCACCACCTCCCCGTCCAAAACCAGCCCGGTGCCGGGCACATACTTCCAGATCCGCAGGATGTCGTGGCCCAGGTCAGTGGTCATGATCCGGCCGTCCGCCAGCATCAGGCTGGCGTGGGCGCGGCTCTGCCGCGGCGCGTCCACGGCCTGCCCGGCATACGGGTCGGTGCCGGCACCAGCGGGGAACCGGCCGGTGATAGCCCCCGCCGGATCGAGTTCGTAGAGGATGACCTGGCCGTCGCCCCAACAGGTGGCGGTGAGGAACCTGCCCTGCGGGTCCACCGCCACGTGGCAGGTGGCATCGCCGGCCTCCACTGGTCCACCGGCCGGGGCCAGGCCAAAGCTGCCGGTGCGCGCATATGCCTGGACCATACGACGCTGCTCGGCCACGGCATACACCACCGGGAGCGTGGGATGGGCAGCCACAAACGACGGCGACTCTGCCGGTACCGCCGTTCCCAGCCATTCGAGTGTTCCGTCCCTGTTTGCCTTGAGCGCACCGATGCCCTCCGCCCGGCCGCCGCCGTCAGGGGTGTAGGTGCCGGTCCAGAGAATGGTGCTGGAATCGCTTGAGGTGTACGCCATGAACCCATCCTGCCAAGACAATGCGGGTTCCGGGGTCACCCGCGCGGTGTCCGATAGCATGGAATTCCCAGCCCGCGCCGATGGAGGAAGGGGGCGCCATTCCCACCCCGGAAGTTTTATCAGGTGAGGGCATCGCGTCCATGCTCCGCGGGGCCGGCTGCGTTTTTGCCGAGGACGAGGCCCGGCTGCTCCTCGCTGAGGCGTCCGGGCCGGCCGAGTTGGCGGACTACGTCCGGCAACGGCTTGCCGGGATCCCGCTGGAGTACATCGTGGGGTGGGCCGACTTTGCGGGCCGGCGCATCGCCGTCGTCCCCGGTGTTTTTGTGCCGCGCCGCCGGACCGGGCTCCTGGTGCAGGAGGCAGCGGAATTCCTGGCCGCCAGGGGTGCCGCCGGGGCGGTGGTGGTTGACCTGTGCTGCGGCTCCGGGGCGGTAGGTGCGGGCATCGCCGCGAAGGTACGGGGCATCGAGCTGCACGCCGCGGACATCGACCAGGTTGCGGTGGACTGCGCCCGCCGCAATATCGGACCGCTGGGCGGGCAGGTTCACCAGGGTGACCTCTTTGAAGCGTTGCCGCCGGAGCTGCGGGGCAGGGTCCGGGTCCTCGCGGTCAACGCCCCCTATGTTCCCAGCGCGGCCATCGCGACCATGCCCCCGGAGGCGCGCCTGCACGAAACCCTGGCCTGCCTGGATGGCGGCGCCGACGGCCTGGACGTGCACCGGCGGGTTGCCGCGGGAGCGCTGGACTGGCTGGAACCGGGCGGCCGGCTGATCATGGAAACCAGTGGACGCCAGGCGGCCGGGACGGCATCGATCCTGGCCGCGGCAGGGCTGGCGGTCCGCACGGTCCGGTCCGCCGACGTGGACGGGACGGCTGTTGCGGGCACGGCACCGCTAGCATAAACAGGGCGGCCGCCGTCTGGCCGCGCAGACACCTCCGGAGCGAAAGGCACGTGTGCGAATCCTGCTGGTGGATGACGACGCCGGGATCCTGCTCGGCTTCAGCACTGCCCTCGGGCGGCGCGGCCATGAAGTCCTGGCCGCAGGAACGGTCGCAGCGGCCCTCGACTGCGCGCGGACGGGCCAGCCGGACATCGGGGTCATCGACGTGATGCTGCCCGACGGCGACGGGTTTGGCCTGTGCCGGCGCATCGCGGCCGAGTGGGGGTTCCCCACCGTCCTTCTCACGGCCCGCGATGATGATGCGGACGTGGTGGGCGGCCTCGAAGCCGGAGCCGACGACTATGTGGTGAAGCCGGTGGCGCCGGACGTTCTGGAAGCCCGGTTGCGGGCCGTGCTGCGGCGCGGGCGCCGGATGCAGGACACCGGCCCTGCAGGTCCGGTCCAACTGGGCCAGCTGCGCATTGACGATTCCGCCAAGGAAGTGCTCGCGGGGGATTCGGTCCTGTCCCTGTCCGCCACGGAATTCCGGCTGCTCCTGGAACTGGCCGGCAGGCCAGGCCATGCCCTGAGCCGGAGCCAGCTGATTGACTCCGTGTGGGCCGATTCGCCGCCCGAATCGCCGCGGGTGGTGGACACCACCATCCAACGCCTGCGTGCCAAACTCACCGAAGCGGAAGTGACGGAACCCGCGCTCGAAACTCTCCGGGGCATCGGATACCGGCTCCGGTGAGGCGGCTGAGCCTGCGGTGGGCGCTGGTGCTTGCCCTGACCACCACCGCCGTCCTGGTCAGTGTCCTGGTGACAGTGGTCCTGGTGGGCATCACCCGGGACGCCACGTATGCGTCCCGGCAGGAGGCGCTGCTGGCCGACTTCCGCGAAAGTACCGCGCCTTTCAGCCGGGCGGTCACCCTGGCCGCGCCCGATGCCGAGTGGGACCTGTACGGTGAGGTGCTGCCCGGCCGCACCGTCATCTTTGACCTGCAGGGCACCCGGAGCGCCGGGGACCTGGGCCGGGCAGACATCCCGGCTCCGTTCCTGGGCGCGTTGGGCCCGGAGACCACTGACTTGCAGTTCCGCCGCGGCACCCTGAACGGTGACGAGGTGTTTTTTGTGGGCGGAGTGCTGCCCGCCCGAGGCGAGGATCAGCAGCCCAGGCTTGCCGTTGTCACCGCCTATTCCCTGGAACCGGAACGCAGGCAGCTCCTCCAGCTGGTGGGCGCGGGCGTTGCGATCGGCGGCATCGCGGTTGCCCTGGCCATCGTCCTGGGCCTGTTCCTGGGTACCGCGCTGACCCGGCCGCTGCGGCGGCTGGCCCGGATGGCCCAGCAGGTGGGCGACGGCGCCGTCCCCGAGCCGGCAAGGTCAGCGTTTCCCGACATCGACAAGGTGGCCGGGACCCTGGCCGAGTCTTCGCGCAGCCTGTCCGTGAGCATGGCCCAGCTTGCCCGCCGTGAGCAGGAAGCCCGCCGGCTGGTGGGGGACGTGGCGCATGAACTCCGGACACCGCTGGCGTCCATGGCCGCCGTCAGCGAAATCCTGGCCGACTTCCGGCAGGCCACTCCGGAGGAGCAGGCCGCAGCCGTCCGGATCACCACCGACGGAACCCGGCGACTGTCCGTGCTGGTGGCGGAGGTCCTGGAGCTGTCCCGGATGGAAGCCGGCGCCGCGCGGATCAGCGTCTCCCGCGGCCGGCTCCTGGCTGCCCTGCAGGAAGCAGTGCTCGACGCTGATCCGGAGCGCAGTGGCTCTGTGGAACTTTCCTGCCCCCGCAGCCTGGTCCTGGTCACCGACTTTGCCCGGGTGCGGACGGTGGTCAGCAACCTGCTCACCAACGCCCTCCGCTATGGTGCCGCCCCCATCCGGGTCAGCGCAGCGGAACGCGGCGGCGGCATCATCATCACGGTCCAGGACCACGGGCCAGGTATCCCCGCAGACCGGCGCGAGCACATCTTTGAGCGTTTCACGGTGCTTGACCCGGCCCGCCGCAGGCCGGACAGCAGCGGGCTGGGGCTCGCCATCGCCAGGGAAAACGCCAGGCTCCTTGGCGGGACGCTGGCCCTGGCAGGCACGGAAACGGGCGCCACCTTTGTCCTTGCGCTGCCCGCGGCACCCGCTTCCTGGACAGTAGACGCCGCGATGGTGTGACGGTCCTGTGACATAGCCGGGGAACCATGTGGAGCGACCTTTCGCCTGCACCCAGAATTGGAGGCCCGTTATGGACGGCTCCCCGCCCCACGTTCCCCCCTACCCGGACCGGTTGCCGCGCGGCGGACGGCCCGGCAGGCGGATGCGCAGGCTCGTGGCCCTCTCGGCGTTGGCGGTCGCGCTGATGGTCATTGCCGTTGTTGGGGTCGGTGCTGTCCGGCTGGCGGCCAATATCGACACAGTGGACCTGGCCGCCGGTCCAGGTGCCGCCGCTGAACACGCAGGCAGCTTCAACGTGCTGGTGGTGGGATCGGACGGCAGGGACGGCCAAGGGGAGTCCTTCGGCGAAGGAGACATCGAGGGAGCCCGTAACGACGTCACCATGGTCCTGCACGTCAATGAGGCCCATACCGAAGCCACTGTCCTGTCGATTCCCCGGGACCTGCTGGTTGACTTCCCGGACTGCCGGAACCCCCACACTGGCGCCGTGACGGCCGGCGGGGCCGGGGTGCCCTTCAACGAGGCGCTGGGCCGGGGCGGGCTGCCCTGCACCGTGGCGGTGGCCGAGTCGCTCACGGACCTGGACATCCAGTACGCGGCAAGTTTGTCCTTCCAGGGCATGATTGACCTTTCCAACGCCGTGGGCGGTGTGCCCATGTGCTTTGCGGGACCCATTGACGACCCCGATTCCGGGCTGGCCATCCCGGCGGCAGGAACCTACGACCTGCAGGGCGGGCAGGCACTTGCCGTCCTCCGTTCCCGGCACGGCGTGGGCGATGGCAGCGACCTGGCCCGGATCTCATCGCAGCAGGCATTCGCTTCCTCGCTGATGCGCAAACTGCAGGACGAGTCCACCCTCACCAACATCCCGCGCCTCTATGCCATCGCCGAGGCGGCCACGCGGAACACCACGCTCTCCAGCAGCCTGGCGGACCTGCCCGCTTTGGTCTCCCTGGCTGGCGCCTTCCGTGACATCCCGCTCCAGGACCTGAACCTGGTGACCTACCCGTACATCCCCGCCGGCAACCGGCTCCTGCCTGACACCGTGGCCGCGCAGGCGCTGATGGAGGTGGTGACTTCCAGCGAACAGCTGGTCCTTGGCGGGGACAACGCGGGCCGGGGCGTCCAGGCAGGAACGGATGGAGGGGATAACGACGACGGCGGCACGGCGGGTGCGTCCGTGGTCCCGGAGGACCCGGCGTCACCGTCGGACGGCTCAACCGGCCTCCCGTCCGCGCCCGAAAACGTCGAAGGACAAAGTGCGGCGCAGGACAACTGCATCGTTCCCTACTCCTGGTAGTGCCGCCGTCGTAATCCTGCTGGCGATGGCCGTTCCCGAACCTGGTTCAGGCCGGGACGGTAATCACCACCTTGCCAATCGCCAGGTGTTCCTCCACGCGGCGCATTCCCTCCGCGGTGCGGGCCAGCGGGTACGTCGAGTCGATGACCGGCCGGAGCGTGCCCATCTCCACCATGGTCCGCAACTGGAGCAGGTCCGCCTCCTTGGTCACGGAGATCAGGCCCCGGATTTTCTGCCGCGAGAACAGGCCTGCGAGCGGGGCCAGCAGTGAACGCTCAAACCCGCCCAGGATTCTGCCGCCACCTTCCCCGCCGACAATCACGATGGTTCCTGTTGGCCTCAGCGCGCGTCGCAGCTGTTTCATCGGCCGGCGGCCGCCCATGTCGATGATCAGGTCGTAGCGCTGGTCCATCGTGGTGAAGTCCTCGCGCTGGTAGTCCAGGACGCTGTCCGCCCCGAGGGACCGGACCAGGTCCAGTTTTGGCCCGCTGCACACGCCGGTGACGTGGCCGCCCAGCGCTTTGGCGATCTGCACGGCGAAGATCCCCACCCCGCCGGCCGCGCCCAGGACCAGGACCCGCTGGCCGGGCTGCAGGCCACCGGCGTCACGGACGGCGTGCAGTGCCGTGGCCGCCGACGTGGGGATGGCCGCCGCCTGGTTGGCTGTGGCATTGGACGGGGTCCGGACAACCGATCCCGCAGGTGCCACCGCGAACTCGGCGAAAGCCCCCTTGGCGACGCCAAACACCGCATCCCCCACCACGTGCCCGGTGACGGCGGAACCCGTCCCGACGATCCGCCCGGCAACGTCCATTCCGCGCACCCTGTCCCGGGGGACCCGGAATCCGAGGGCCAGCCGGGCCAGCAGCGGAAGGCCGGTCATCACGTGCCAGTCACCGATGTGGATGGACGCCGCCTCGACCTCGATCAGCACGTCCCCGGGACCGGGTGAGGGCTTGCAGACGTCGTCCACCCGAAGGACGGCGGATGTTCCATAGGTATCCTGCAGCACAGCCTTCATGGCATGCCTCCTCTGTTATGGAAACCCTGTCCCTAACGGAATGCCTTGTCCAGCATCGCCCGGCCCCGCGTGCGAAAATAACTGGATGCCCGCAGGACTCCAGCCCCCCACTGTTCGCAGGGCCCGCCTGGATGGCCCGGACGCGGCTGCGGTGAGGCGGTTGGTAGGGGATTACCTGGGCCAGACGGAACGGGAGAAAGCCCGGCATCTGGGCGGAATTGCCCATCCCGCGCACGGACTGCCGGCGGCGTATGGGCCGGAACTCCGGGATCCCGCCGCAGCCTACGCCGGCGCAGCGGTGTACCTCGCGGAAATCGACGGCGAACCCGTGGGCGTCGCCATCCTCAACCGCGTTGGCCCGTTCCTGGAGATCAAGCGGCTCTGGGCTGATCCCGCTGCCCGCGGCCGGGGCGTGGGCGGGGCGCTGCTGGATTCCGTCGTGGCAGCGGGCCCCGGTGTGGTCCGGTTATCCGTCTGGGACTGGCGTGAGGCGGCCATCAAACTCTACGCATCGCGCGGCTTCCGGGCTGTGGAGTCCTGGGATGGCCGCGGAAGGTTGCTCTGCATGGAACGCCACGGCCAGGTTCGGCTGCATTAAATGCAGCTGGCCGGCGCGTCCCCCAAGGATCGCGCCGGCCAGCAAGAATGTTCATTTGTAACCCAAAACCCTGCTGGTAAAACGTTCAGCAGGACAGTGCGCTCAGTCGCGCCTCGGGTCAACGTTGGTGGCCGCTCCCGCCGGGGTTGCGCCGCCTTCATCCGACCAGTCCTGCCCGGTGCTGTCGTTCAGCGCGGGGTCGGAGTCGACGTCCGGGGTGCCCAGGTTGACCGTTTCCGGGTGCGTGCTGTGGGCGGGGATGCTGCCGCTGGCAGTACCTGCTGTGGCGGCCGGGGTCCCGGAACCCGCAGCACCGTCCTTATGCATGGCGGAGCCTATGACGGTGCCGGCCCGGCGGGCAGCTTCTCCGAGCTGGTCCACCATCCCGGGTGCCTTGTCCTTGACTGCCTCCGCGGCCACGGCGACTTTGTCCTGAACGGGTTTGCTGTCCCAGACGGCTGCAGCGCGTGCCTTGAGCTTGTCATAGGCTGCGCGTCCTGACCGTGAGCCGAGTACGTACCCGGCGGCGATGCCTACGCCCAAAAGAAGTTTGTTTTTCATGGTGAACTCCTGCTCCGTGAGAAGGTTTTCGTTTTGATCGGCCGGGAGGGCCGGATAGCCGAAACCGGCCTGGGGAAGGATTTCCCCAGACCGGTTTCCTGGCGTGTGCGCCGTGTTAGCTGCGCACGCCGCGCTTGGTGACCATGCCGTAAACCAGCAGGACGATCAGCGAACCGGCGATAGCCAGCAGCCAGGTCTGCAGCGAGAAGAACTCCTGCAGGCCCGTACCGAAGATCATGCCGCCGATCCAGCCGCCCAGCAGTGCGCCAACAACGCCCAGCAGAAGTGTGATCAGCCAGCCGCCGCCCTGCTTGCCCGGGAGGATCGCCTTGGCGATGGCGCCGGCGATAAGTCCAAGAATCAAAAAGCCAATGAAACCCATTTTTTGTTCCTCTTCCTAAGTAAAGGAGGCTTCCGGATTCCGGAAGCACTTCGTCCTTCTCCCTCAATAGTAATCATGCTTACTATCATTTTGCCAACCCCGGAAAGAAAACAGGTGGCCGGGACGGGGTGCGCTCAGTGCCCCGTGGTGTCTGAATCGTTGCCCGCAGCCGGGCCTTCATCAAGAGTGGACAAGTCTGCCAGATCCTGCGGGTCCAACGCGAAATCGAACACGTCCAGGTTCTCCTGCATCCGGTCCGGATCGCCGGTTTTGGGCACGGCAACCAGCCCGCGCTGGACATGCCAGCGAAGCACCAGCTGGCTGGGCGTCTTCCCGTATTTTTCGCCCAGCTGCGCCAGGATGGGAGCGCCCCGCAGGCTTCCGCTGGAGCCGCCCAGCGGGCTGTAGGACTCTGTGATGATGCCGTGCCGGTGGTGGAATTCCTGCTCGGCGGTACGCGTGATGGCAGGGCTCAGCTGGATCTGGTTGACGGCCGGCACCACATCCGTCTCAGCCAGCAGCCGTTCCAGGTGGGCGGGCTTGAAGTTGGATACCCCGATGGAGCGGACCTTCCCGGCTGCCTGGAGTTCCTGGAAGGTCTTCCAGGTGGACACAAACTCGTTCCGGCCCGGGAGCGGCCAGTGGATCAGGAGCAGATCGACGTAGTCCAGTCCAAGGCGTTCCAGGGAGCCTGCCAGTCCTGCGGCGGCCTTGCCGTCCCCCTGGAATTCGCCGTCCAGCTTGGTGGTGATGAAAAGGTCGCCACGGTCCAGCCCCGCCGCGCGGATGCCTTGACCCACGCCCCGCTCGTTGCCGTATTTCACTGCCGTGTCGATGTGCCGGTATCCGGCGTCCAGGGCCTTGGCCACGGCAACGGCCGCCTGCTGGTCATCCAGCGGCCAGGTACCCAGCCCCAGTTGCGGGATGGCGTGTCCGTCGTTCAAGGGAATCAGCGGTGCAAGTGTCATGGCAACAGTCTCTCCCGGATCCCGTCAGTCCCGGAAGGCCCGGAGGATGTTGTCGGCGTTGTACTGCAGCGCCACCCGGGCGGCAGGGGACACCTGGTCCGGCCCCTTCTGCTGGGCCAGGAACTTAACGAACCGCTGCAGCGTCTTGGCGGCCTTGGCGGGGTCGCCGTCGGCAACGGAGCGGCCGGCCTGCTGGACGGTGGCGGTAAGCTGGCTGGCTACCGGCCCGCCGACGTCGCCCGATTCCACCAGGTCTTCCAGGACATGCTGCAGGGCCTTCACGCTGCCGGGCAGCCAGGCGGCCCGCAGGGGAACGCCGGCAAAGTCCATGTCCGAGGCCAGGTAGAAGTCCGTGTAGAACGGCTGGTTGTAAGTGGTGTTTTGCCGCGCTACCTCTGCGCGGTACTGCGGGTCGTGCATCAGGGTGTACAGCTTGTGGTTGGTGACCTCGGTGCTCATGTACATCCGCAGGGCGGAGCTGTCTGCGGTCCGGACCAGCATTTCCTCGCGCCAGTCGCCCACCACGTCCGCCACCAGGCTGGGGGTGCCCTTGGTGCCGTTGTTGGTGCGCGTGTCCGTGGCGGTGAGCAGCCGGCCCCGCTTCCAGTCATCAATCGTGGGGGTCTGGTCACCCGAGCCGTTGATCAGCTGGGTGGTCATGTCCGCGGCCCAGCGGATGCTCATGTTGGTCCCCGGCGTGGTGGCGGAGATTTTTTCGCCGGCGGCCGACTGCATTCCGATGGCCCAGTTTTCGATGCCCGGAACCGACGGGTCCACGTCGCCGATCATGCCGCGGCCGGTGTCCTTGCCCGAGTAATCCCCGAACAGGACCTGCCCCGTGGCGGCGTCGCGCATGGCGTAGCCGAAGGGGGCGTAGGTGGCGCCTTCGTGGACGGTGAAGATCTCCTTGCCGGGCCGGGCAGGATCGATGTCGGCCACGTGCATGGCGTCGCCGTGCCCCAGCCGGGCCTCCTGGCCGGGGGCGGCGCTGCCGGGCGGCAGGATGCCGGACGAGCTGTACAGCAGCGACCCGTCGTCGTCGAGCGTGGCGGAACCGTAGACAATCTCCTGCCGGCCGTCGCCGTCCACATCAGCGGCGCTGAGTGAGTGGAACCCCTGTGTGGTGAGTTTGCCGTACACAGGGTCGGTGCCGTCGCGGCCGTGCGGGGAATCGTTGAACGGGTTGGTCATGGGTGTCCAGCCCGAGTCGACGTCCCAGACGGGGGCCAGGTTCCGGCCGTCCCACGTATACGCGGCAACAGTGGTGCGCGTGTAGTAGCCGCGGGCAAACACGGCAGCTGGCTTTTTGCCGTCCAGGTAGGCGACGCCGGCCAGGAACCTGTCCACGCGGTTGCCCGGCTCAATGCGGGCCATGGCGTAATCGCCCCACATCAGGCCGTCGTCGTGCCGTCCCGGCTCGTAGGCAACCGTTTTGAGTTCCTTGCCCGTGGCACCTTCGAACACCGTGAGGTACTCGGGGCCCGAAACGATGAAGCCCTCGAAGGCGCGGAGGTTGTTCCGGGCGCTGCGGGCCGGCGCGTAGACGTCCATGAAGTAGTTGGTCAGCGACGCGGCGTCGGCTTCCGAGAGCGGGTACTGGTACCGCGCCGGGATCCCGAAGGCTTCCTCCAGGGTGGCGGGCCAGCGGCCGGACTTGACCTCGGGATGAGCGGTCCAGCCCTGGAACGTGGCCACCATGTGCCGGTAGTAGTCGGCCGCGCTCATGCGGTAGTCGTCAGCGTTGGTGTGGCCGGCCGCCAGGTCCCCGGCCAGCAGGGAGATGAAGGATTCCGCGGCCACGCTGCCGTCCGCGTTGAAGTTGGTGCTTTTGGTGCCGGGAGCTGTTTTCATCATGAGTTCGGCGCGGCCGTCGCCGTCGAAGTCGTTGACCAGCAGCTGGGTGTAATGGGCGCCGGAGCGGATGTTCACGCCCAGGTCGATCCGGTGCAGGAGGGTGCCGTCCGCCTTGTAGGTGTCCACGTAGGTGTTCCCGGTGTAGCCCATCTGGGAGACGTCCTTTGAGTTGTTCGGGTCCCATTTGACGATGAATTCGTACTGCCCGTCGCCGTCCACGTCGCCCACCGAGGCGTCATTTGCCGAGTAGGTGTAGGCCTGCCCCGCGGGGGTGACGCCGTCGGCCGGCTTTTTCAGGGGAATGTCGACGAAATTGCTGTTCCAAGCGGTGGCGGGGGCGCTGGCGTCCACTTCCACGCCGCCGACGACGGCCCGCACCGTATAGGCCGCACCGGAGGTTCCGCTGGGGTCGAGGTAGTTGGTGCTGTCAGTGACAGTGCCGAGCCTGGTGCCGTCCCGGTAGACGTTGAAGTTGGCGCCGGTCAGGCCGGTTTCTGACGAGCCCGTGGCTTCGGGGCCCAGGAGCCGCCAGCTCAGGAACACACCTTCGGAGGTGCCCGCGGCCACCAGGCCGCGGTCCAGCTGATCCAGTTGGATGCCGGGATTTCCCGTTGCGGTGGAGGGCCCGACGGCGGACGCCGGGGCTGCCAGGCAGCCAAGGGTCAGTGCGGCGCCGAGTGCGCCGACGGAGAGGAGGCGCGCGGGTGTCCTTATCGGATTCATCAGTGAATCCTTTCAATCCGGAAATGGGAAAACGCTTCCCCAGTAACCTAAGGGGCCTGCGGGCACAATGCAACCCTTGCCGCAGGTCCTCCGATGAGGTATGTAAAACGTTGTAGAAGCCCGGGGTCCCAGGCGACACATAACGTCGGAGGGTTTCCTACTGCGCTCCCGCTTCGGGGTGCAGGCTGACGTCCACGGCAGCCGTTCGCCAGGACGTGAAATGCACGGTGAGGTCATCGCGCGAAGGGGCACAGCAGAACGGGCCCGCGGTGACGACAGCATCCGTCTCAAGCGGTGCCACCCGCACCAGGCGCCACGGCTCGTCGTCCACCCGGGCCCTGACAGTCAGAGCATCGCCGGACCTGCTGGCCCGGACAGTGACATGCCGGCCTTCCCAGCCAGGCACCGGAGACAGCGACCAGTCCGATGCTCCCCGCGTCACAACCGCGCCGAGGCTCTCCTCACCATCGCTCCACTCGATACCGGCCTTGATCCACGTTGCCTCATTGACACGGACAAAGATCCCGGCCTGGTCAAACTGGGCGGAAAAATCGAGATAAAAGGAGACCTCCACGGCCGTCTCCTGCTCAAAAGGCGCAAGGAGGGCGTGTTCGGTGTTGTGGATGAATCCATAGGAAGTGATGCGCCACGCATCACTTTTCTCGGCGGCGGTCACCCGCATGCCGTCCCCGGCAAACTCCACGCGGGCCGGTTTGGTTGTCCAGGTCCCCTCGGTCCAGGCAATATCAGTCATTGTGGCAACTCCTTTTTGGTGCGCAGCGAAGGCGTCAGGACGCACTGGAAAAAGCTGAGGATCTCCCGGCGGTTGGTACCAGGTGTTGCGGAGACCTCGAACCTAGGCGGACTCCCGGACCACCATTTCGGTGGGAATGGTGATGGCGGCGTGGTTTTTGCCGGCAATCACGTCCAGGAGCAGCCGGACCATTTCCCCGCTGATCCGTTCGAAGGGCTGACGGACCGTGGTGAGTGGGGGAGTGGCGCCCGCCGCGGCGGCGATGTCGTCAAACCCCACCACTGCCACGTCCTCGGGCGTGCGCCGGCCGGCGTCGTGCAGTACGTCCAGGGCGCCCAGCGCCATCAGGTCGTTTGCGGCAAAAACGGCGTCCACGTCCGGCACCCGTGCCAGGAGTTCCCGCATTGCCCTGGAGCCGCTTTCGCGGCTGTAGTCGCCGTTCGCCACCAGGGCGGCATCAAAGTGTTCCCCCTGGTGGGCGCGGTAGGCCTCCAGGCGCCGGATGCCGCCGGAGGTGTCCTGCGGCCCGGTGATGGTGGCAATCCGCTGCCGGCCGCCGTCGCGCAGGTACCGGAGGAGGTCAAGCGCTCCTTCGTAGTCGTCGGCCGCCACGTAGCCCATCTTCTTTTCGAACCCCAGGGGAACGCCGCAGGCAATGGCGGGGACGCCGGCGGCGATGATATCCGCGATGATGCCTTTCCTGCTGCCGTGTGAGGACACCAGCAGGACCCCATCCACATGGCCCGCGGTAAGGAAGTCGGTGGCCCGGCGCTGTTCGTCGTCCGTGCCGGCCATGATCAGGACCAGCGGGATGTCATGTTCGGCCAGGGCATCCGCGGCGCCGCGCATCAGGACGGCAAAATTGGGATCCTCGAACAGCCTGTCATGCGTTTCGGTCAGCAGGAACGCCACCGAGTTGGCCTTGTTGGTGGCCAGGTTCCGGGCATGCGGGTTAACCCGGTACCCGGTTTTTTTGATGGCGGCGTTGACGGCGGCCAGGGCCGGCGGGCTGACCCAGTGCCCGCCGTTGAGTACCCGCGAGACCGTCCCGCGGGACACTCCGGCTTCCCTGGCGACGTCGTCGATCTTGGGCCTGGGCCGGCCCTGCGGTTGGTTCATTGTCAGAGCCTATCCAGCCCTAGGCCTTCACGGCGCCAGCAGCGAGGTCAACGCGCCAGTAGCGCTGCAGGAACAGGAACATGATCACCAGCGGAATGATGGACAGCAATGCACCGGCCAGCACCAGGGTGTAGAGCGCCGGGGCAGTGGCGCCCTGGTTCAGCAGCCCGTTCAGGCCCACCGTCAGCGGGAACAGGGTGTCGTCGCCCAGCATGATGTACGGCAGCATGAAGTTGTTCCAGATGGCCACGAACTGGAAGAGGAAGATGGTCACCAGGCCGGGCAGCATCATGGGCAGGGCGATCCGGTTGAAGATGTACATCTCCTTGGCGCCTTCGGTCCTGGCTGCCTCGATCACGTCACCGGGCACCGAGGCGGCGGCGTAGATCCGAGCCAGGTAGATGCCGTAGGGGCTGATGATCTGCGGCAGCAGGACGGACCAGTAGGTGTTGGTCAGTCCCAGCTGGGCCAGCATGAGGTACTGCGGGATCGCGAGGATCACGCCGGGCACCAGGACGCCCATCAGCAGGACCTTGAAAACACCGTTCTTTCCGGGGAAATCGTATTTGGCCAGAACGTAGCCGGACAGCGCCGAAACCCAGGTGGAGAGGAGGGCGCCCACACCGGCGTAGAGGGCCGTGTTGAGCATCCAGCGCCAGAATACGCCGTCGCGGTAGGCGGTCAGCTCCACGATGTTGCTCCAGAGGTGCACGCTGGGGGTGAACGTGAAGGTGGAGAACAGTTCGTCGCTGCCCTTGGTGGCGGCGGCCACCACCCAGATCACGGGGAAGAGGCAGTAGAGCGCGCCGATGATCAGGATGCCGGTGGAAAGGTAACTCGGCTTCTCGCGGATTTCCGTGGGGGTGGACACGGTCAGTTCTCCTGTCCGAAGGCCCGCTTCTGCACTACACGCAGGAAGAGGAAGGATATGGCAAAGGTGGCAAGGGCTATGACGATGCTGGTGGCGGCGGCGGAGTACACGTCATTGCGGGTGAAGGCGTCGCGGTACACCAGCATCAGCGGGGACCAGCTGGTGGAGAGGCTGTTGGCCAGCGGCCGGAGCGTGGTGGGTTCGGCGAAGACCTGCAGCGTGGCAATCATGGAGAACAGCGCCGTCATCACCACGGACGGAGCAATGATGGGGATCTTGATGCGCAGCGCGGTCTGGATCTCCGACGCACCGTCCAGCTTGGCGGCCTCGTAGATCTCCTGCGGCACTGCCTTCAGGGACGTGTACATAACGATCATGTTGAAGCCCACGCCGCCCCACAGGGCAATGTTGGCGATGGCGAAGATGATCAGGTCCGGGTTCAGCAGTGACGGCAGCGCGATGCCCAGTTTGTCTGCCACGAAGTGGAAGGGGCTGACGCCGGGCAGGTACAGGAAGCCCCACAGGAGCGAGCTGATCACGGCCGGGACGGCGTACGGCAGGAAGATGGCGGTCCGCGAGAAGCTGCCGGCCCGGGTCCGCCGGGAATCCAGGAGCAGCGCGAAAAGCAGGGCGAAGCCGAGCATCAGCGGGATCAGGATGGCCCCGTAGGTCAGCACGCGCAGCACGCTGGCCCCGAACTCGGGGTCCGTCAGGGACCGGACGTAGTTGTCGAACCCGGCAAACACGGTGCTCTGCGCGCCCTTGCCGAGGCCCAGGCCGCTGACCTTTTTCTGCTGGAAGCTCAGGACCAGCGTGTAGATGATGGGTGCTGCCATGAACAGCAGGAACAGGACAATGCCCGGTGCCAGCATCGCGTAGGGGGTCAGGACCCGCTGTTTGAAGTTCTTCGCCTTCCGGGGCCGCCCGGGGGCCGCGGTTTTTTCCGCACTGCCTGGCATGGTCGCTGTTGCCGCCATGGTGCACTTCCTTGGGTTGTTGGGGCCAGTAAGCCGGGAGGACGCTGCTGCGTCCTCCCGGCCGGTGGGGTTACTTGACCGTGAAGCCGGTCTTCTTCAGGTCCTCGACGGTGACCTGCTGCATGCTGTCCACGGCCTCGAGGAAGGCGCTCCGGGATTTGGCCTGCGCGGCCTTGGCGAACTGGTCGTTGTAGGCGTTGAAAGCGACATTCACATTGGGGCCGTAGTTGAAGGAGCCCACGTTCTGGGCGGCCTTGCCGATCACGTCGTAGAAGTCAGGCTGGTTGCTGAAGAACTCCGGAGCAGCGGTCAGCGCCGTCTTGGCCCCTTCGGTGTCCGCCGGGTAGATGTTGGACACCTTGACCAGGGCGTCAACGGCTTCGGGGGAGGTGTTCAGCCACGTGGCGAACTTCGCGGCTGCGGCCACGTTCTTGGATTGGGTGGTGACGGCGGTGGAAGAGCCGCCCCAATTGCCGGTGGCCGGCTTCGCGGCATCCCACTGCGGCATGGGGGCCACTTTCCACTTGCCGGCCGTGGCGCCGGCGTTGCCGGCGAGTACGCCCGGGGCCCAAGCCGCGCTCAGCCAGCCCACCTGCTTGCCGCTGTTCAGTGCGGCGTTCCACTCGGGGGTGTACATGGGCTTGTTGTCGATGGTGCCCTGCTCCACGAGGCCGCCCCAGTAGCCGGCGACTTTTTCGGTGGGCTCTTCGGCGATCTTGACGCTCCAGGCGTCACCGTCGATGCCCCACCAGGATGCGCCGGCCTGCTGGGCCATGCCGGTGAACCAGCCGGCGTCGTTGGAGGAGAACGTCCCCAGGTAGGCTTCGGGATCTGCGTCGTGGATGGTTTTGGCTGCCGCGGCGTATTCATCCCAGGTGGTGGGTACGGCCAGGCCGAGGCCTTCAAAGATGTCGGCGCGGTAGTAGAACGCCATGGGGCCGGTGTCCTGGGGGACGGCGTAGAGGGCCTCGCCGCCCAGGGTCACTGAGTTCCACACGCCTTCGGGGAAGTTGTCCTTGGTCTCTTTGGCCTCGGTGTCAGCGAGGTCAACCAGCGCATCGGCGGCCACCAGGGTGGGGATCTTCTGGTATTCGGCCTGGATCAGGTCCGGCGCGCCGGAGCCGGCGTTGACGGCGGTCAGCAGCTTGGTGATGGCCGGGTCACCGCCGTCCTGCTTGTTGACGGTGACGTGGATGTTGGGGTTTTTCTCGTTCCAGAGGTCCACCACCTTGTCCAGGTTGGGGGCCCAGGCCCAGTAGGTCAGTTCGACCTTCTGGTTGGGGTCGGTGTTCTGCTCCGCCGAGCCGGTGCCTGATCCTGTGGAACAACCTGCAGTGAGCAGTGCTGCGGCGGCAATCATTGCCACGGCGCCTGCACGAAATGACCTGCGCATTCCGTCCTCCTTGTCGAAAAGCTGAATGTGTCTCTGGCTGATTTTCACCGCTCATCCAACCGAAGCCGTATGACTGTGAGCGGTTCCAGTAATCCACATCAATGTGACCAATGTCAATAAGAACCGTCCTCTAGGCACAGTCAAATATCTTGTGATACTACTGGGAGCGCACACAGTTCTAAGGAGATCACTCGATGACAGACGTCCTGCAGGCCCCCGCCCCCGCACCGGCGCCGTGGGTCCAGCGCCCCGCAGGCCTTTGCTATGGCGGGGACTACAACCCCGAGCAATGGCCCCGCGAGGTGTGGGTCGAGGACATCGCCCTGATGCAGGAAGCCGGGATCAACCTGGTCAGCGTGGGGATCTTCTCCTGGGTATTGCTGGAACCGCGTGAAGGCGAATACGATTTTGAGTGGCTGGACCACCTGGTGGACCTGCTGACCGATGCCGGCATCAGCATCGACCTGGGCACCCCCACGGCCGCTCCGCCGGCCTGGTTCTGGAAAAAGTACCCGCAGGCCCATCCCGTCACCCGCGACGGAATCACCCTGGGCAACGGCTCCCGCGGGATGGCCAGCCCCAGCTCCCCGGACTACCGCCGGGCCGCCGCCAACATCACCGAACAGCTGGCCCGGCGCTACGGGTCCCACCCGGGCGTGGTCCTGTGGCACGTGCACAACGAATACGGCGCCCCCGTCAGCGATTCGTACGACGACGCCTCCGTGGCCGCCTTCCGCACCTGGCTGGAGGCCCGTTACGGCACCCTCGACGCGCTGAACAGCGCCTGGGGCACCCTGTTCTGGGGCCAGAAGTACGGTGCCTGGGACGAAATCGACGCCCCCAGGCTCTCCGCCAGCGTCAGCAACCAGGGCCAGCGGCTGGACTTCGCCCGGTTCACCTCGAACGCCATGCTGGAGTGCTTCACCGCCGAGCGCGACATCATCCGCCGTCACGCCCCCAACACCCCTGTCACCACCAACTTCATGGCCACCAACTGCCTCTCCCCGGACTACTGGGCCTGGAGCAAGGAAGTGGACATTGTTGCCAACGACCATTACCTGGTGGCACAGCGCACCGACAACCACATCCTGCTGGCCATGGACGCCGACCTCACCCGGTCACTGGCGGGCAATAAGCCGTGGATGCTGATGGAACACTCCACCAGCGCCGTGAACTGGCAGGGCCGCAACATCGCCAAGCGCCCTGGAGAACTGGCCCGCAACAGCCTTTCCCACGTGGCCCGCGGCGCGGACGCCGTTATGTTCTTCCAGTTCCGGGCCTCCCGCTACGGGGCCGAAAAGTTCCACTCCGCCATGCTGCCGCACGCCGGCACCGGTTCCCGGATCTGGCGCGAAGTCCTGGACCTCGGGGATGACCTGCGCAAGCTCAGCCCCGTCAAGGGCTCCACCGTCAACGCCCGGGTGGCCATCCTGTGGGATGTGGAATCCTTCTGGGCCCAGGACCTCGAATGGCGGCCCAGCAGCGAACTGGACCACCGGGAACGGATCGAGGCCTATTATTCGGTGCTCTGGAACCGGGGCGTGGCCGTGGACTTCGCGCACCCGGAAGCCGACCTTTCCGGCTACGACCTGGTCCTGGCGCCGGCCCTGTACCTGGTGGGCGATGCCGCTGCGGCCAACCTGGGCCGCTACGTTTCCGGCGGCGGGCACCTCATGGTGTCCTACTTCTCCGGCATCGTGGACGCCACCGACACGGTCCCGCCCGGCGCCTCCCCCGGGCCCCTCCGCGACCTCCTGGGCCTGGAAATCCACGAATTCCTGCCGCTGCGCGAACACCAGGCCGTTGAGCTGAGCAACGGCATGGGCGCGGGCACCATCTGGTCCGAGGAAATCCACCCCACCACGGCCAGCGTGGTGGCACGGTACCAGGACGGTCCTGCCGCCACCGGCCCGGCCATCACCCGCAACAGCTTCGGTGCCGGCGCCGCCTGGTACGTCTCCACCAACCTCGACGGCGGCGACCTGGCCGCCGTCGTGATGGCCGCGGTGACCGGGGCCGGCGTACCTGCCGCGCCCACGCACCCGGCAGGGCTTGAGGTGATGGCCCGCAGCAACGGGGAGGACCGCTTCACGTTCCTGATCAACCATGCGGAGAACGACGCCGACTATCCGGCAGCCGGTCTGGACATGTTCTCCGGGGAGCAGGTCAGCGGTACGGCCCACGTGCCTGCCGGCACCGTCCGCGTGATCCGGACCCCCGAAGGAACCAGCTAGCACCACAGACCACCGGCCGGGACCAGCAGGTCCCGGCCGGTTTCCACGTCAAGGAGGACGCCCCGTGAAACACCCCCGCAGCATCGGCAGTACCCGTAAACGGCCACCCGGCCGGACGTTGGCCGCCATCACGGCCCTGGCACTGGCCGGCGTGCTGCTGGGGGCAGCGCCGGCAATTGCCGGCCCCGGCGGGAGCCCGGGCCCAGGCAGCAACCAAGGCAACAACCCGGGCCGCGGCAACAACCCAGGCACCAACCAAGGCAACAATCCGGGCACCAACCACGGCAACAACCCAGGCGCCAACCAAGGCAACAACCCGGGCCACGGCAACAACCCAGGCAGCAGCACCGGCCGCGGCCCGGCCGCCGTGGCCAACCCTGGTTTTGAATCCGGCCTGTCGGGCTGGACCACGGCAGGAGCCGCGGGCGCCGCCAAGGTGGAAGCGGGCGGCGCGGATTCAGCCAACAGGCTGACGCAGTGGCTGGAGTCGGCGGAAACGGTCACTACATCCCAGACCATTACCGGGCTCAAGAAGGGCTGGTGGACGTTCCGTGCAGCCATTAAGTCCGGTGGGCCCGTGAACTCGTCCAGCCTGGTCCTTACGGGCTGCGGGACCGGCGGCGCCACCGTGCTGCCTTCTACGGAGACGGATGACCAGTGGCTGAGCATTGCGGTCAGCGCCAACGTGGCCGGCAAGTGCACTGTTTCCGTCAGCACCACAGGGGCGGGCGCCTGGGCCAGCATCGACAATGTGAGCTTCACTGAGGGCAAGGTGGAGCGGACCATCCGCGGGGCCGATCTGTCCGGGGTGCCCAAGAACGAGGACCACGGGGCGGCCTATTTCACGGCCGCCGGCCAGCGAGTGGACCCGGTGCGGGCCTTCGCCGATGCAGGCACCAACCTGGTCCGGCTCAAGGTCTGGGTTGACCCTGCCGACGGATACAACCGCAAGCAGCAGGTGGCGGCCATGGCCAAACGGGCCCAGGCGCAGGGCATGCGGGTCCTGGTGGATTTCCACTACTCGGACCGATGGACCGACCCGGGGGCGCAAGGCACGCCCGCGGCGTGGACGGACTTGCCCGCCACGGACATGGCGGCTCCGCTGTACGCGCATACAAAAGACGTGATGGAAGCCATCAGGGCAGCCGGGGTCACACCGTACGCCGCGCAGATCGGCAACGAGATCAACCCAGGGATGCTGTGGCCGCACGGTCAAACCTGGGATGTGGACGCCAGCGATAACGTGACGGGCGCGCAGTGGGACAACCTGGCGATGTTCCTCAAGGCCGGTACCCGCGCCGTCACCGAGGTCAGCCCCAGTACCAAAACTGTGCTGCACCTGACCAATATCAATAACGGCATTGGTGGCCTGACCTGGTGGTTCGACGAAGTGACCGCTCGCGGGGTGGCCTTCGATATTGTGGGTCTGTCCTACTACGGGTTCTGGCACGGCACCCTTGCCGATCTGCAGGAAGCAGTCAGCACCCTGTCCGGGCGGTACAACAAGGACGTCCTGGTGGTGGAAACCTCGTACCCGTTCACGCTTGAGGACAACCCGAACGCTCCGTGGGAAAACGTGGTGGCCAAGGCGTCGCAGCTGGTCAAGGGATACCCGGCCACACCTGCCGGCCAGGCCGCCAATTTCCGGGCCGTGCAGGATGTGGTGGCCTCAGCGCCGGGTGGCCGTGGGCTGGGCGCCGTGTACTGGGAACCGGCCTGGACATCCGTCCCGGGCAGCGGCTGGGATCCCGCCGATCCCACTTCCGGCAACGCGTGGGAAAACCAGGCTGTCTTCGACTACGCCGGCAAGGCGCTGCCGGCACTGGCGGAATTCGGACCCGACGCCGGTGGCACCGGCCCGCTCCGGTAGGTCAACCAGGCTGGGGTTTCGCCGGCCTCCGGAACGCCCGACGGCGGCAGCTGCCTGCCGCCGTCGGGCGCCCATGAAGTGCTTCCGTTGCACACCGGGCATGGGCATTAACCCCCGGCTGGTCGCTGCCCGCTGCGGGCCCAGGTTGTCAGCCGGTCGGTGAGGTCCATATAGTCCTGGTTCAGGACCTGCGAGGCCGGGTTGGCGTCGAACCACGCCACGATTTCCCGGGCGCCGTCGGCGAACGGGATGGTGGCCGTGTAGTCCGGCACCAGTGCCTTGATCTTGGTGTTGTCGAATACCACCGAATGGGACCTGTCGCCCAGCAGGTTGGGTCCCAGCTCCGGGCTGGCGGCGGCGATGGTTTCCGAAGCCACATGGACCAGCTCCGGCTCGGCCACCCCGGCAGCGCGCGCGAACAACCGGTAGATCTGGTTCCACGGCAGGTATTCGTCCGAGGTGATGGTGTAGCTCTCACCCACTGCCTGTGGCCGGCCCAGCAGGCCCACAAAGGCCTTGGCAAAATCCTTGCTGTGCGTGAGCGTCCACAGGGAGGTGCCGTCGCCGTGGACCATGACGGGGAGTCCGGCGCGCATCCGGTGGATATCCGTCCAGCCGCCCACCATGGCGATCTTGGTGCGGTCGTAGGTGTGCGAGGGCCGCACCACTGTCACCGGGAAGTCGCGCTCGCGGTACGCAGCGAAAAGTACTTCCTCACAGGCGATCTTGTCCCGGGAGTACTGCCAGAACGGGTTCTTCAGCGGGGTGGACTCCAGGATGGGCAGCCGGGTAGGCGGCTTCTGGTAGGCCGAGGCCGAGCTGATGAACACATACTGGCCGGTCCTGCCGGCGAACAGGTCCACGGCCGCGGCCGCCTGGTCCGGGGTGTACGAGATGAAGTCCGCGACGGCGTCGAACCTGCGGGTGCCCAGCGCTTCCCGGACCGAAGCCCGGTTGCGGATGTCCGCGTGCAGTACCTCAACGCCGTCCGGCACCGGCCGCGCTGCGGACTGTCCGCGGTTGAGGACGGTGACCCGGTGACCCAGCGCCGCCGCGCGCTCGGTGGCCGCCGCGCTGATAACCCCGGTGCCGCCCACAAGGAGGATGCTCCGGGGCGCAACGGTGGCTGCTTCCGGCGCGAGTGGACTCACCATGCGTAGTCCTCCGGCGCCGTCTTGTGCCCCGGGAAAATGTCGTCGAGGCGCTTGAGGGCATCGGCGTCGAGCGTGACGTCCAAGGCCCGGATGCCGGCGTCGAGCTGGTCCTGGGTCCGGGGTCCCACGATGGGTGCCGTGACCGCGGGCTGGTGGAGCAGCCAGGCCAGGGCAACGTCGCCGGGTTCGTGGCCCAGCTCATCGGCGAAATCCTCGTACTGCCGGATCTGGTCCTGGTGCTTCTTCAGGGTTTCCAAGGCCCGGCCTTCTGCCCGGCGGACGCCCTGCTCCTGCTTTTTCAGAACCCCGCCCAGCAGGCCACCCTGCAGGGGCGACCAGGGGATCAGACCCAGCCCGTACTGCTGGGCTGCTGGAATGACCTCGAGCTCCACCTCGCGGCGGAACAGGTTGTAGATGGACTGCTCGCTCACCAGTCCGGTGTAGTTCCTGCGCCGGGCGGCTTCCTGCGCCTGCGCGAGGTGCCAGCCGGCGAAGTTGCTGCTGCCCGAATAGAGGATCTTGCCCTGTTGGACGGCCACCTCGATGGCCTGCCAGATCTCGTCCCAAGGGGTGTTCCGGTCGATATGGTGGAACTGGTAGACGTCGATGTAGTCCGTCTGCAGGCGCTTGAGGCTGGCATCGAGGGCCCGGCGGATGTTCAGTGCGGAAAGTTTGGACTCGTTGGGCCGGTCCGTCATGGTGCCGTAGAGCTTGGTGGCCAGGACTGTCTGCTCGCGGCGGCCCTCTCCCTTGGCGAACCAGCGGCCAATGATTTCCTCGGTCCAGCCGCGGTGGCCTTCGCCGCCGTAGACGTTGGCGGTGTCGAAGAAGTTGATGCCCTGCGACTTCGCAGAGTCCATGATGGCGTGTGCGTCGGCTTCTTCGGTCTGCGGGCCGAAGTTCATTGTCCCCAGGCAGAGGCGGGAGACTTTCAGGCCGGAGCGGCCCAGATGGGTGTACTGCATGGCGGGAATCCTTTGGTTGGGAGCTGTTAGAGCTGCGTGAAGGATGCGACGGCGGGATCGGAACCGATGCGGGCACCGGATTCCAGCGCCGTGAGGGCTGCCAGCTCGTCGGAGGACAGCTGCAGGGACGTCGCGGCGAAGTTTTCCCGGATCCGGCCCGGGTCCACCGACTTGGGAATGGCGATGGTGCCGGCGGCGAGGTGCCAGGCGATGACCACCTGCGCGGTGGTGGCGTTGTGCGCTGCGGCGATTGCCGTGACCGCGTTGCCGTTCAGGTCCCCGCCCTGGCCCAGCGGGCTGTAGGCCTCAACTGCGATGCCAAGGTCCCGGCACTTCGCGGCGAGGGCGGCCTGCTGGTAGCTGGGGTGCAGCTCGATCTGGTTCACTGCCGGGACGATCTCTGCGGTCTCCAGCAGGGTGTCCAGGTGCTCTGCGAGGAAATTGGAGACGCCGATGGCGCGGATCTGCTTGTTTTCGTACAGCCGCTCCAGTTCCTTCCAGGCCTGGACGTACAGGCCCTGTGACGGGACCGGCCAGTGGATCAGGTAAAGGTCCACGAAGTCCAGGCCCAGCGCCTTACGGCTGTTCTGGAAGGCCTCCTGGGCCCGGCCCTGTTCCCCGTTGCGCAGCTTGGTGGTCACGAAAATGTCCCCGCGGTCAATGCCGGTGGCGGCGATCGCCGCGCCCACCCCGGCCTCGTTCCGGTAGCCGGCGGCGGTGTCGATGTGGCGGTATCCGGCTTCAAAGGCGTCTTCGACGATCCGCTGCGTGTCTTCCGGCGGAACCTGGAAAACTCCGAGGCCAAGCTGGGGGATGGTGACGCCGTTGTTCAGTGTCAGCTCTGACATGGGTACTCCTTGGCTGGTGCTGGTGCTGGTGCTGGGGCGTGCTGCCGGGTGAATGGCTGCCGTTGGCTTGACGCCGAGAAAGCGGTTTCCGCTGGCTCACTCCTGAGCCTATGCACTTTTGGCCGCCAAGTCAGCAAAGCAGCGTGATTCTGTTTTTCCTAGGACTGCCAGTCCTACCCACGGGCGGTCCACACCCTTGCGGGCCGGGGCAGAATGGATGGCATGGGTCAAAGCGCCGAATTCGGATTGTTCCTCAAAGCCATGCGGTCCCGGTTGAGCCCGGATGACGCGGCGGCAGCTCCCACTGCGGGCGCGCGCCGTGTCCCTGGCCTGCGCCGGGAGGAAGTTGCACGGCTGGCAGGGGTCAGCACCGACTACTACGTCCGCCTGGAACAAGGCAGGAATATCCATCCGTCCCGTACCGTCCTGGCGGCCGTCTCCCGCGCGCTTCGCCTGGATTCCACCGAGCATGCCCACATGCTGGATTTACTGGAGAACTGTGCCGGCAGTGCCGCTGCCGGCGGCACAGGGGTCCAGGGCGTGCGGCCGGCACTGCGCCAGCTGCTTGGGGCCGTGGGGGAGGTGCCGGCCTTGGTGCTGGGCCGCCGCGGCGATGTCCTGGCGGGAAACCCCTTGGCGAACAGCCTGTTTGCTGACTTTCCGGCCATGCCGGCAGCCCAACGGAACCTGACGCGCTGGCTGATCCTCGATCCGGCGGCACGGACGCTGTTCCGGGACTGGGAGACCGTGGCCGCGGAGGCGGCCGGCGCGCTCCGGCTGGATGTGGGCCGGCACCCCAACGATCCACAGGCCAACCAGCTGGTGGGCGAGCTGGCCGTGAACAGCGAGCACTTCCGGCAGTGGTGGGCCGGGCACCATGTGGCCACTCCCTCGGCCGGCAGCGTCAGGCTGCACCACCCTGCTGTGGGACAGCTGGAACTGAACTTCGAAAACCTGGTCCTGCCGGACGATCCGGACCAGACGCTCAGGGTGTACTCGGCACGACCGGAGTCGCCGTCGTCGGATGCGTTGTTGTTGTTGGGGAGCCTCGGCGCGGAACCTGCCGCACCTGGGCGCGAGATGGCAGTTGACCGCAATCCCGGGCAGCGCGACTGCCGCGAAGTGCCATCTCGCGGGGGACCCGCGGCGGATTCCCCGCCGCCTGCACCCGATCGGTAACCGCGGACCGTCAGTTGCGCCGGCTGTGCGATTGGACAGCGGTGCGGCACTTTTCTGGCCTGCAGTCCATTGGGGCGCCGGGCGGCTCTTAATAAGCTGGAGGGACGCACAAAATTTCGCCGCCAAGGATGGTCTCAACGATGAAACGCATCGCCCTTTTGAAGGAACGCGCCGCAGCCCCGGCCGGTTCGTCCACCACCACCGGTTCCCACTGCCCGGCCTCCGGCCTGTGGAGCCCGGACCGCGACCCGCACACGGTCCTTTCGTTCTTTGAAGGACACGTCTTCCCGGCGTTCCAAGGCGTCCCCACGGTGTGGCGGCGGCGGACTGCCGGCAGCCTGGGCTGACCCGGGCACATACCCCCTCAAACATGCAAAAGGCCGTGGAACCAAAGGTTCCACGGCCTTTCAGCTTCCGCCGGACGTGGGCGTCAGTGCTCTTCCAGCCGGAAACCGAGCTTGATGGTCACCTGCCAGTCCGCGATTTTTCCTTCTTCAAGATGGCCGCGGATCTCCTTCACCTCGAACCAGTCGAGGTTGCGCAGCGTTTTGGAAGCCTGCGCGATCCCGTTGCGGACAGCGTCATCCACACCCTGGTCCGACGTGCCGACAATTTCAGAAATGCTGTACGTGTGGTTGGACAACTTCGCTCCTCGTGATCATCGTTGTTCCCGGTTGCGGGCCGTTCCTGAAGACTAGTGCCGCGCCGGCAGGGTTGGCCAGACCTTAGCCCGACGTTCCGTTGAGCACCACCACGTTGCTGTAGCGGACCCGGCGGCCTGCGGTCACCAGCACCGGCCCGGACTGCTGGACGTCCGACGTGACGGTGAGGTCCCTGACCGTAGCGCCGTCCGCTGCCACCGTCAGGGTGGCGCCTTCGCTCGTGGTCAGGACCACGTCCGCGGCAAGGCCCGTGGCGCCGGCAAGCGTGATGTTCGGCCGGTCCGCCCACAGAACCGACGGCTCGTGGTAGGTCCCGGGGCTGACCAGCACCGTCACGGGACGGGGCTGTGCGGAGGGGATGGCCCCCACCGCTGCACGGATGCTGGCGTAATCGCCGGTGCCGTCCAAAGCAACCGTGACCACATCTGCCGGCCGGCTGACCGTTCCGCCCAGCGGTCCCGCCTGGCTTTTCACCAGCGCCGGAACGGCGGCCGCAGGCCAAAGCCCGTAGGAGTACTCCGGCACAAAAGCGTTTCCGCGCTCCTGACCGGAATTCCCCGTGCAGTCCTTGAAGATGTTGCCCCGTGCCACCAGGCCCCCACCCGGTCCCTGATGGTGCAGCGGGTTCAGGACGTCCCGGAAATAATTGTTCTCCGCCACGATCAAGGCACCGTTCCGGCCCAGCATGCCGTAACTGGAGATGTCCTCGAGGTAGTTGTTGAAAACGTGCGACGCAGCGGTGTTGTCCAGGCTGGCGTTGCGCTGGTGGGTGTTCCGGAACCAGTTGTGGTGCAGGGTGATCCGGGTGACCACGTTCTGGGTCCAGCCTTCACCCAGGGCCTTGTTATGGTCCGCGAAAACATTCCAGGAGAGCGTGACGTTGTCGCAGTCCTTCCGGACGTCCACCAGGCCATCACCAAGCCGGGCGAAGTACATGTGGTCCACCCAGATGTGGTGGGAGGTGTCCATCTGGATGCCGTCCCGGTCGTTGTCCGGGCGTTTGCCGATGAAGTCACCCGGGATGTAGGAATCCCGCACGGTGAAATTGCGGAAGATCACGTTGGCCACGTTAATCAGCCGGAACCCGGCGTTCACCACTGTGGCCCCGGCGCCTGCCCCCAGGAATGATTTGTTCGAAGCGACGGGAAGCTTCTCATACGCGGCAAACGCCAGCACCCCGTGCAGGATCACCACCAGCGGTTCCGGGCTGGCGGCGAACTCCCGCAGCTGGTCCGGAGTGGCGGCATGGACCACCCTGCCGCCGGCGCCGCCGGTGGTGGTGGCAACGCCATTCCCATTGATGCCGGCAAAGCCCACCGGCACGTCCGGCCAGGCCGGCCCGGCGGCGCTTCCGGCCGGTAGCCCGGCGTCGGAAAACCCGCTGGAACTGCCTGCGGAAGGGGCCGGGGGAGCCGCGTGGGCTGCGGTTCCCCCGGCCAGCCCGGAAGCGAGGGCACCAGCTGCGAGGCCCGCTGCGGTCAGGACGGTGCGGCGGGGAACGCCCGCTGTTGCCATGTCAGTCATCTCAACCACGCCCCGCCGGGGTCCAGTCACCGAGGAAGGCTTCCGTGGTGAACCTGGTGGCCTCGTCGGGGCTGAGCTGCGGGTGGAATTCGTTGACGAACGCGCCAGGACCGGTGTTGTTGTACTCGGCAAACCGCCCCTCGTTCCAGGCATGGCCGCCCATGTCGGCCCAGCCCTGTTCGGCGATGTGCGCACCGAGGACGGAATCGCGGATGACGGCCATGGGGTGGGCGTCCGGATCACTGCTGGCGAACCACGGCCGGCCCAGGCTGACGGTGCCGGCAGCGGCGTCTGAGGTCAGGGTGCTGTTGATGATCAGGAAGCCATAGGGGTTTGAGTTTTTGGTGCTGGGCGCCACGATGTAGCCGTTGTTGGTGTTGCTGCCACGGTCCACGGAATGGATGGTGCAGCCGTCAAACACCGCGGTGCCCCGGCCGTAGAGGAAGTCCACGTCGCCTTCGATGTAGCAGTCCTTCAGGTAGGTCCGGGCGGTGGCATCGCGGCCGGTGGTGTCCGCCAGGTACGTGTCCTGGTTGCCCAGGAAGCGGGTGCCCTCGAACGTGACCTTGTCGGCAACGCTCCGCACCGCCAGCGCCTGGCTCCCGCCGTTGGCGGCTTCGTCGTAGGCGTTTTCCACCGTCAGGTTCTTCACTGTGGTCCCGGTGGCTGCGACGGTCAGGGTGGCGCTGCCCACGGCGCCCCACGTGCCGCCGAAGAATTTCGCGCCGCTGGCCGGGAGATCGTAGGTGATAACGACGTCGGACGGGTTGGCTGTTGCGCCCTGGATGGTCAGGTTGGGGCGGTCGGCCCAGACGTTGACCACTTCGCGGTAGACGCCGGGCTTGACGGTAATGGTGCGGGGCTTGGTGCTGCCGTGCGGGATGGAGCCGATCGCCGCCTGCAGGCTGCCGAAATCGCCGGTTCCATCCAGGGCCACCGTGATGGTGTCTGCGGTGTTGGGTGCGTTGTTCTCCCGCGGTCCCGCCCCGGCGCTGACGGTGTCCGGGACGCGGGCTGCGTCATCCGCCTGGTAGGCGTAGGACGCGGCGGGGTCAAAGGCGGCGCCCACGTTGTCTTTGCGGCCGCGGACTGATTCGAAGATGTTGTCCCGGTTGACCACCTCGGTGCCGGGGTCCTTGGCCACGATGGGGTCCTGGACGGCGGTGAAGTAGTTGGCCTCCAGGACCACTTTGGCGTTGTTGCGGCCCATCATGCCGTACTGGCCGACGTCCTGCAGGTAGTTGTTGTACACGTGGGCCGCGGCGGTGTTGTCCAGGCTGAAGTTGCGCTGTGTGGTGTTCCGGATCCAGTTGTGGTGGATGGTCATCCTGGTCACGGCGTTGTCCGTCCACCCCACGCCCAGCGCCTTGTTGTTGTCGGCGAAGACGTTCCAGGAGTACGTCAGGAAATCGGAGTCCTTGCGGGTGTCGATCAGGCCGTCGCCCATCCGTTCGAACTTCATGTGGTCCACCCACACGTGGTGGGTGGTGTCGAGTTGGATGCCGTCCCTGTCGTTGTCCGGGCGTTTGCCGTCCCAGTCGCCGGGGATGTAGGAATCACGGACAGTGAAGTTCCGGAAAATGACATTGCTGACGTTGATGAGCTTAAAGCCGGCATTGACCACTTCGGCCCCGGCGCCCACCCCGATGAAGCTTTTGTTGGCAGCCACGGGGATCTTGACGTATTGCTCAGCACGGATGGAGCCTTTGACGAAAATAACCAATGGCTCGACGGCGGCTGCATACTCCTGGAGCTGCGCCAGGGTAGCGGCGGTGACGATTCTTCCTGCCTGGCCACCGGTTGTTCCCGACAGCCCGTAGCCGGGCAGGGACGCAAAGCCATCCGGCGTCTGCTTCCAGGATGCCTCCGGTGGTTGGGCGGTCACGGCGGGGGCCAGTGCCCCCGCCGTATGGTCGGCGGGGGCCGCGGTGGCAGGCAGTGCCGGGAGGCTTCCCAGCATCACGACGGCGGTTGCAGCGCCGAGTAGTCGTCGCAAAATCATGCAAAACTCCTTCGTCGAGGTCCCGGCAGCCTCCAGCCGGGACCTGTCCAAATAAGGGGTGTTCAGTCAGTGATGCGTGCGGAGAAGCGGTGGGGTTATTTCAGTCCCGTGGTGGCAATGCCGTTGATGAGGTACTTCTGGCCGGCGATGAAGAAGCCGATGATCGGGGCGATGGACACCACTGACATGGCGAACATGGGCCCCCACATGCTTTGGCCTTCGGAGTCCATAAAGGCCCGCAGTGCCAGCGGAACGGTGTAGAGGTCCTGGTTCTGGATGTAGAGCAGGGGACCGAAGAACTCGTTCCAGGTGGAGATGAAGGTGAAAATTGCCGTGGTGGCCATGGCCGGGACGCAAAGCGGCATGATGACCCGCAGGAACGTCCGGAACGGACCACAGCCATCGATCTGGGCGGCGTCGTCGAGTTCCTTGGGCAGGGCCTTCATGAACTGGACCATCAGGAAGATGAAAAACGCGTTGGTGGCCATGAAGTTCGGCACGATCAGCGGCAGGTAGGTGTCCAGCCAGCCCAGCTGGGAGAAAATGATGTACTGCGGGACCAGGAGCACGTGGCCCGGCAGCATCAGCGTTCCCAGCATCAGCGTGAAGAACAGTTTCCGGCCGGTGAACTCCATTCTGGCGAACGCGTACGCGGCCAGCGCGCAGGAGAAGATGTTGCCCACGATCGAGAGCACCACCACGATCATGGAGTTGATGAGGTACACGTGGAACGGCTGGTTCAGCGCGGTCCAGCCCTGCTCATAGTTGCTGAAGTCCCAGTTTTCGGGCCAGAGGCCCAGCTGCCTGAAGATGTCGTTGCTGGGCTTGAACGAGCTGGAGATGAGCCACATCAGCGGGTACAGCATGACCAGGCCCACCAGGCAAAGGATCAGGTGGCGGGAGAACCGGGTTGCTTTGGTGCCGGACAGTGCGTCTTCCGGGTCGGCCTGCTTTGCTGCCTTTTCTTGTTTGCGCTTTGGGGGTAGTTCGAGGAGTGCCATGGGGTTGCCTTAATTGTCGTAGAAGACCCAGAACTTGGATGCGATGAAGTTGATGGCGGTGAAAATCGCGATGATCATCAGCAGGAGCCAGGCCATGGCGGAGGCATAGCCCATCTCGAATTCAGTGAAGCCCTTCTGGTACAGGTACAGGTTGTAGAACAGGGTTGAGTCCGCCGGTCCGCCGGTGCCGCCGCTCATCACATAACCCTGCGTAAAGGTCTGGAACGAGCCGATCAGCTGCATGATCAGGTTGAAGAAAATGATGGGGCTGATCAGCGGGATGGTGATGCTGCGGAATTTCCGCCACTGGGACGCGCCGTCGATCGAGGCCGCCTCGTAGTACATAGTGGGGACCTGCCGCAGGCCGGCCAGGAAGATCACCATGGGTGAACCGAAGGTCCAGACGTTGAGGACAACCAGCGTGCTGAGGGCGAATTCCGGGTCCGTGACCCAGGCCGGACCCTGGATGCCGAAGATGCCAAGGAACCCGTTGACGATTCCGTCGTTGCCGAAGATGTAGCGCCACAGCATCACTATGGCCACGCTGCCGCCCAGCAGGGACGGCAGGTAGTAGACGGAGCGGTAGATGGCCAGCCCCTGCAGGCCGCGGTTCAGGACCAGGGCCACCCCCAGCGCCACGGCCAGGGAGATCGGGACTGAGACAAAGGTGTAGATGAAGGTGACCTTCAGCGACTGCAGCAGCCGGGGGTCCTCGAACATGGCCTGGAAGTTGGCCAGGCCCACAAAGTTCGGTTCCGTAAAGAGGTTGTAGTCGGTGAACGCCAGGTACAGCGACGCGAAGAACGGAATGATGGTGAACAGCATTCCGAGGAACCACGGCAGCAGGAACAGGTAACCTGACCGCTGGTTCCGGCGGCGGGGGGTGCTTCGCCGCCGCTTGCCGGGATGGCCCGTGGCAAGTTCAGCGGCGGCGCCCGGGGCGGCTTTTGTCAGCACGGACATGCGTCAGGCTCCTGTCTGCGTGGCGGAAGAGGGACCGGAATTACTTGTTGATCGCTGCATTGCTCTTCTCGATGAAGGTTTTGGCAGCGTCGGCCGGAGTGACGCGGCCGAATTCAACCTCCGTGGCGAGCTGCTTGAGGGTGTCCGCCACAACACTGGCGCCCTTCGGGTAGACATATGCTGCGGGCAGCTCGTCTTCCTGGATGGCTGCGACGAGGTCCACAAACGCGGTGTCATCCGGACCAAGCTGTGACTTGATGGAGTCGGCGACGTCCGGGTTGATGGGCACGCCGCGCTGGGTCAGGGTCTGCGCAGCGCCTTCGGCATCGTTGATGAGGAAGTCCAGGAGCTTGGCTGCTTCCTCGGGGTGCTTGGACTTGGCTGCGACGGACCACAGCATGCTTGGATCAGCAGAATATCCGCGGCGCTCCTCAGTGGTTTCACCGGGCATACGTAATAGCACCACCTTGCCGCCGGCGGCTTCGTTGTAGGCCTTGAAGTTGTTGATGGGAATGATCTGTGAGGCGACGGTGCCCTTGGCCAGATAGGACTGCGCCGGGGATCCACCGATCTGCTCAAAGAATCCGGCAGGCGGATAGCCGCCGGCGGTCCGCAGGTCCACGCTGTACTGGAACCACTTCTCGATGGTTTCAGCACTTACGCCGAGTTTGTTGTCCTCGGTGTAAAAGTCCTCGCCACGCTGCCGGGCAAGGAGGATGGGTCCGGTTTCCGTGGCAACGTCGTAGCCGGCACCGTAGACTTTGCCGCCGGTTTTCTGCGTTATCTCGGTGGCGAACTTTGCGTAGTCCTCCCAGCTCCAGGTCTTGTCATCCGGAATGGCGACGCCGGCCTCATCCGTGATCGCCTTGTTCACCACCATGCCGATCGTGGTCACGCCCGTAGCAACCCCATAGAGCTTGCCGTCCACCTCGCCGCGGCCCAGGATGGTCTGCGGCACCTTGTCCAGGTTCACGCCGTCCAGGGACTTAACATCCGCCAGGGTGCCCCGCTGCGCGTATTCCAGCAGGCTCCGGTTGGCCATGTTCAGCACGTCCGGGGGATTACCGCCGGCAAAACGGGTGGCCAGCTTGTCCGCGTAGGGTCCGCTGTCCTGGTATTCGCTCTTGACGGTGATGCCGGGGTTCTTCTCTTCGAAGATCCGCAGCGCGGCATCTGTCATCTTGGCGCGGTTGGAATCACCCCAGTAAACGAAGTTCAGTTCCACGTTGCCGCCTGCCGAGGGGGATGAGCCGCCCCCGCAGCCGCTGAGTGCAAGCCCTGCAGCGGTCAGTGCCGCACCGATGAACAGCCGGCGGGGCATGCCCGCGGTGGTTGCCTTCTTCATTGAATGACGCCTCTCGTTGGTTGCCCCTGCTTGTAGGCGGATTTTATATAAAGCAGAAAGTTTCTGATGCATTGAGCTGCATAGTGAGATTCAGACCCACGTGTACGGAGTGCAAAACTCTCGGTAAACGATTTCTAGCAAGGAAAGACTGTGACTGTCAACACTTCATAACAAACTAGCCGAAATCATATATCGGAAAGTTTCTAGGGCTATTGCCGTTTTCTTTCTGAGTCTTTAGGCTGTTTCAAACATCCGGGATGCACAAACCAAAGGAGGCCCGATGGACCTGCCCGGCGAAAGCCTTGCCGGCCTGGCAACCCATAACGGCGGCAGCGCGCTGCCGCCGCTCAGCTCGCCCCGGCCCTACCTCCACCCCATCCGGTCGCTTGCCGGAACCGTACTGACCGACGCTTCCCCGGCGGACCACGCCCACCACTTGGGACTGTCGATCGCCGTCTCGGACCTGAACGGCACCAACTTTTGGGGCGGCTCAACCTTCACAGCCGCGAACGGGCCCCAAATCCTGCCCAACCACGGGACACAGCGTGCGGACGGCTGGACGGCAACCAGCCCGCCAGGATGGACCAGCGCGACAGGCAACCCGGATACACCCCACGCTGCAGGCTTCGAGGGCGCGCTGACTTGGCTTTCGGAGCACGGGAACGAACTCGCCGTGGAACGCCGCAGGATCAACCAGTACCCGCACCCCAGTCCCGGAACGTGGTGCCTGTCCGTGGACTCGGCCCTCACCCCCGCAGGTTCCGTGCCGCGGCTGGAGGTGTCGTCGTCGGCCGTCAAGGGACGAAACGGTGCCGGCTACGGCGGCATTTTCTGGCGCTTTTCCGCCAGCAGCACACCACCCACCGTCCTCTCGGACAACGGGGCCGGAACCGAAGCTGCGCATGGTTCGCTCTCGCCGTGGCTGGCAATCAGCCTCACCGTGGCCGGCGCACCGGTCAGCGTGGTGCTGGCGCAATCCGCCGTGATCCGGCCCTGGTTCATCAGGACTGAGGGCTACATCGGCGCCGGCCCGGCCGTGGCCTGGTCAGCCAAAGCCGCCGCGGACGCCGACACCCCGCTGGTCCAGGACCTGCACGCCGTCATCCACGACGGCACCCTCCACACGGCAAGCCAGGCCCTTGAACTCCTCCGGCACCACCCCGGACTCCATCCCGAACGCCAGCCCGACAGGACATCATGACTTCCCGGAACGCCGTCCCCGTGTACAGCAACCCCATCCTCAACGCTGACTGGCCCGACCCCGATGTGGTGCAGGTCAGGGGCGTGTACTACCTCATTGCCTCAAGCTTCAACCGGGTCCCGGGGCTGCCGGTGCTCCGCTCGCGGAACCTCGTGGACTGGGAACCCGCCGGCCACGCCCTGACGCAGCTGCCGCAGGCCAGCCACTATTCCCTGGTCCGGCATGGCAGCGGCGTCTGGGCCCCAGCCATCCGCCACCACGCGGGCCGGTTCTGGATCTTCTACCCGGACCCCGATCACGGCATCTTTGTCCTCAGCGCCGAAAAGGCAGAGGGTCCCTGGACCGCCCCGCACCTCCTGTACCCCGGCCGGGGCCTGATCGACCCGTGCCCGCTGTGGGACGACGACGGCCAGGCCTACCTGGTCCATGGCTGGGCCCACAGCCGGATCGGCGTCAAAAACAGGCTCACCGTGCACCGTATGAGCCCGGACGCCAGCCGCCTCCTGGACCACGGCACCCACGTCATCAACGGGGCTGACCTGCCGGGATTCACCACGCTGGAAGGGCCCAAGTTCTACAAGCGGGACGGCTGGTACTGGATCTTCGCCCCGGCCGGCGGAGTGGCCACCGGCTGGCAGTCCGTGTTCCGGTCCAGGTCCCCGTTTGGCCCCTACGAGGAGCGCCGGGTCCTGGAGCAGGGCGCTTCCGCGGTCAACGGCCCGCACCAGGGCGCTTGGGTCACCACGCCGCTGGGCGAGGACTGGTTTGTGCATTTCCAGGACCGCGGCCCCTATGGGCGGGTGGTCCACCTCCAGCCCATGGGCTGGGACGGGGACGGCTGGCCGTGGATGGGGGAGCAGGCGGCCGACGGCGGACCGGGAACCCCGGTAGCAACCCACCCGTACCCGGCGGGTACTTCACCGCGGGACGTGGCGCCGGAGGGCAGCGACGACTTTGCTTCCCCGTGGCTGGGCCAGCAGTGGCACTGGCAGGCCAACCCGCGGGAGGCGTGGTCCGCGACGCCCGGCGGCGGGCAGCTGGTACTCCGCCCGCAGGCCAACGATCCGGTCAACCTGCGTGAACTGCCCAACGTCCTGGGCCAGATCCTTCCCGGCACACCTTCCACGTTCACCACATCGCTGGAACTGCGGGACGTTCCTGTTGGAACCCGGGCGGGTGTGGTGGTCCTGGGCCAGAAGTACGCCTGGCTGGGAATCGTGCGGACAGCAGACGGTTTTGTGTTGGGGGCGGGAACCGGCGGGGAGGGGCCGCAGGAAGAATCCCTGGGCCGGGCCGTGCAGCTCGCAGGTCCCCGGATTGAGCTGCAGATCAGGACTGACGGCTCGCCACGGTCCACCTTCGCGTGGCGGGCAGCCCCGGGAGACCCCTGGGAAGTCCAGGGCTGGAACTTCAGCGTGATGCAGGGCAAGTGGATCGGTGCCGAGCTGGGCATCTTCGCCACCTCACCCCTGGGTTCGGCCGAAGGCGGCAGTGTTATCGTGGGACCCGTGCGGGTGGATACTGCGCCCGTGCGCCGGGCCTCCGCCCCGCAGCTTGCCGTTGCCGCCACCATATGAACCCAAGGACTGCCCCGTTGACCGCCACCCCGCGTCCCAAGATCGCAGACGTCGCGGCAGCCGCAGGAGTTTCTGTACCTACGGTCTCCAAGGTCCTTAACGGCCGCTCCCACGTCTCCGATGCCACCCGGGCCAAGGTCCAGCAGGCCCTGGCGGACCTTGACTACTCCAAACGCAACACCCCTGCAGCCCAGCCGGGCATGCTGCAGCTGGTGGTCAACAACTTCGATTCCCCCTGGGTCCTGGAAACCATGGCCGGGGTGGAGTCCGCCGCGGACCGGCTGGGCTATGCGGTGGCGTATTCGCGTGCCGAACACGCCACCGCCGAGCGGTGGCGGAAGCTGCGCGAGCCCTCCGTGAACCGGTTGGACGGCGTGATGCTGCTCGCGCCGCGGCGGGGTTCACCCCTGGTGACGGCACTGCGAAGCCTGCGGATCCCGGCCGTGGCCATCGACCCCGAGGGATCCGAAGGCCTGGCAATCCCCAGCGTCAGCCCGGCGTCGTTCTCCGGCGCGCTGGCCGCCGTTGGGCACCTCCTGGCCCTGGGACACCGACGGGTGGGCATTATCACCGGCCGGAACCACAGCCCGGGGCACGGCCGCGCCCGGTACGCGGCCTACGCGGCCGCGCTGCACGAGGCCGGCCTGCCCGTGGCGCCGGAACTGGTCCGCGACGGCGACTTCAGCACCGAGTCCGGCATGCGGCTGGGCGCCGAGCTGCTGGATCTGCCGGAGCCGCCCACCGCCATCTTTACCGGCAGCGACCTGCAGGCGCTGGGCGTGATGAACGCCGCTGGCCAGCGCTCGCTGCTGGTTCCCCGGGACCTCAGCATTGTTGGTTTCGACGACATCGCCCAGGCCGCCCTGACCTCCCCGCCGCTCACTACCGTCCGGCAGCCGCTGGCGCAGATGGCAGCCATGGCGGTGGGCATCCTGACTGAGCAGCGCGAAGGCACGGTATCGGCGGCCCCCACTGCCCTGGAGGTAGCCACCGAACTGGTGGTTCGCGGAACCACGGCCCCGCCGTCCCGTTAACCTGCCGACCCGGCCAGCTATCAAAGGCCGGTCCCAGCGGACCACCTCCAGCTCCCGCAGCCGGGTCAGGACCAGGCCGGCGACGGGATCGGCGCCTGACTCCCGCGTGGCCGATCCGCCCCTAGCCGGACCCGAGGACCAGGTTCCGCAGGTCATCCAGGGTCTGCTGCATGTGGGCGTCCATGGCCTCCCGGGCCCGCTGCGCATCCCGGGCCTGCAGGGCCTCGGCGATGTTCTGGTGGTGCCCGATGGCATGCTCCTGGATGGCCGGCACTGCTGATGTCTCCGTCCGGCGCTTTTCCAGTACCCGGTGCAGCGGCTCGAACAGCACCGAAACAAACACGTTGCCAGAGGCGTGCAGGATGATGTCGTGGAACGCCAGGTCCGCCTCCACAAAAGCGGCCACATCGTTGACGTGGTGGGCGGCCCGCATGGCGGTGATGTAGGCGAACAGCGAGTCCACCTCGGCCTCGGCGATCCGGCCCGCCGCCAATTCGCAGGCGCCCGTTTCCAGCATCCGCCGCAGTTCAATGAGCTGGATGGAGGACTCGGCCTCGTCCCTGCCCTCGGAGGCGGCCCGCAGCACCGCTTCCAGCGACGCCCACCGGTTCAGCGGATTAACAAACGTCCCCCGGCCGCGCTCCACGCTGAGGATGCGCTGCGCCTCAAGGGTCTTCATGGCTTCGCGGACGGTCATCCGGCTGACATCGTGCCGGGCGCTGAGCTCCAGCTCGCCGGGGACGGTGGATCCCGGTGGGAATTCGCCGCCGATGATACGGTCCAGCAACTCGTCCGCCACTACGCCAACCAGTGACTTCCTGGCCATGCTGCCCCCGATCGCTGCCGTGGGCGTACGCCCCGCGGTATGTCAGACAAGTCTACTTGCGCGTTTTTATGTCCTGTGCCACACTAACATTCAAATGTTAGATGTCAGACATCTTACAGGTCGATAAAACGGGATCCGCCGTGCCGGATCACTACACAACGGAGTGCATTGTGACGCTTGAAGTTGACGTTCTGGCTGCCTACCCGCCGGAACTCGAGATCCCCGCCGCGCTGGTGGCCAAGACCGTGGCCGAGTCGAATGCCGGGGCGCCCCGGATGCTTGTAGTGCTCGACGACGATCCCACCGGAACGCAGTCCGTGGCAGATTTGCCCGTGCTCACCCGCTGGGAAGTGTCGGACTTCGCCTGGGCTTTCGGGCAGGCCAAACCGGCCGTCTACGTCCTCACCAACACCCGCAGCCTTGACCCGGCCGAGGCCGCTGCACGCAACGAGGAAGTGGTCCGCAACGCCCTCACCGCCGCGGGTGCCTCCGATCCGCAGTCCGGGCCGGCCCTGCAGCTTGGGTTCGTCAGCCGCAGCGACTCCACCCTCCGAGGGCATTACCCGCTGGAGCCTGACGTCATCGCCGCCACCGTGGCCAACGTCAGCGGGGAATCGACGGACGGCGTGGTCCTGGTTCCCGCCTTTCCCGACGCCGGCCGCATCACCATTGGCGGCGTCCACTACATGCGCGGCACGGGCGAGGCCGCAGGTACGCTCATTCCCGTCTCCGATACCGAGTTCGCCAGGGATGCCAGCTTTGGCTTCAGCACGTCGGTGCTGAAGGACTACGTGGCGGAGAAGTCGCAGGGCCGGTTCCCCGCCGGCTCGGTCATTGTCCTGGACCTGCACACCATCCGCGCCGGCGCAGCAGCCAACGACCCCGCAGTCTCAGCAGCGGCCATCGCCGACGCACTCGACGCCGCCAATGATTCCACCCCCATCGTGGCGGACATCGTCACCGAGAACGACCTCCGTGCCCTGGCCCTTGGCCTCGACGCAGCCGAACGCCGCGGCAAAAAACTCCTGTACCGGGTGGGCCCGCCGTTCGGCAGGGCCCGGATCGGCCAGGAGATCCGCGCGGAACTCAGCGGCGGGGAAGCCTTTGCCGGCCAAAACCCTTCCGGGGCCGGCGGCCTGATCGTGGTGGGCTCGCACGTGGGCGTCACCACCCGGCAGCTCAAAGCCCTCACGGAGCAGCACAGTTCTGCCCGCATCGTGGAAATCGACGTCGAGAAGCTCCTGGGCGGGGACGCCGCCGCACACCTCGACAGCACGGTGGAGACTGTCGTCGAAGCCCTCCACACCGGCGACGTCATTGTCCACACCAGCCGCCTGCTGATCAGGACGGATGACCCCGCCGAAAGCCTGCGGATCGCCCGCACCGTTTCCGCCGCCGTCGTTGCCGTGGTCAACCGCACCCTGAAGACGTTCCCGCCCCGCTTTGTGATCGCCAAGGGCGGCATCACCTCCTCGGACGTCGCAGCCCACGGCCTAGAGATCCGCCACGCGATCGTCCGCGGCCCCATGCTGCCGGGCATCGTCTCCCTCTGGGAACCGGTGGACGGCCCTGCCAAGGGCATCCCGTACATCGTCTTCGCCGGCAACGTGGGCGACGACGAGTCCCTCGCCCAGGTCACCCGCAAACTCAGCACCACCTTCTAATACCCACAGGCTCCTAACCCCGTCCCGCAAAATTCACCGGAGAACACCATGACCAGCAATTACACCGTCACCGTCCTGGGCCTTGGCGCCATGGGCCTGCCCATGGCCACCCGCCTCGCGTCCAAGCTCACGGTCCACGGCTTCGACATCGCCGAACCCCGCCTGGAGCTGGCCGCTGAAGCCGGCATCGCCACCTTCAGCACCGCCCGCGAAGCCGCCAAGGGGGCGGACGCCGTCCTCCTGGCCGTCCGCAACGGCGAACAGCTCAACGACGTCCTCTTCGGCGAAAACGGCGTGGCCTCGGTCCTGGAACCGGGCGCCGTCGTCATCCTCGGCAGCACCGTGGGCACCGAAGCCATCCCGGCCACCGTGGCCAAACTGGCCGAATACGGCGTGGACCTGGTGGACGCACCCCTTTCCGGCGGGCCCAAGCGCGCCGGCGAAGGCGACCTGCTGATCGTTGTTGGCGCGTCCCCCGAAGCCCGCACCAAGGCAGCCCCGGCCCTGGAACTGCTGGCCTCCACCCTGACCGTGGTGGGCGACAAGCCCGGCGACGGCCAGGCCCTGAAGACCGTCAACCAGCTCCTCTGCGGCGTCCACATCGCCGCCGCGGCCGAGGCCATGGCCCTCGCGGACGCCCTGGGCCTGGACCAGGCCAAGACCCTCGCCGCCCTCGAAGCGGGTGCAGCCGGCTCCTTTATGCTCTCCAACCGCGGCCCGCGCATCCTGGAGGCCTACACCGAGGACGGCGCCGAGGTCCTGTCCCGCCTGGACATCTTCGTCAAGGACATGGGCATCGTGGGCAAAGCCACCCGGGCCGCCGGCCTCGCAGCGCCGGTGGCTGCCGCCGCGGAACAGCTTTACCTGCTGGGCCAGGCCCAGGGCCTCGCCGCCGCCGACGATTCCGCCGTCATCAAGGTCGTCGCGCCCACCAAGCGCAACAACTAAAGCGCAACCCCCACAACGTACGACGACGGCGGTCCCCCTCCGCCGTCGTCGTACCCCCACCAGAAATTCCCAAGCGCCTGATCGCCCGTCTTCTGGAAGACTGGCACGTCAAAGGAGACACCCCTCATGAACCATCCGATACTGCCGCTGCTGGTGCGGGCGGCTGATGCGCCCGCCATCAAACCCGCCGTTGAGCTCGGCACCCCGCTGCTGCTGACCATCGCCGCGCTCGGCATCGCCGTCCTGCTGGTAATGATCATCCGCTTCAAGATCCAGGCGTTTGTGGCCCTGCTGACTGTCAGCATCATGGTGGCCGTCGCCGCCCAGATCCCGCTCAAGGACGTCTTCACCGTGGTGGCCAACGGTGTGGGCAGCACCATGGGCAAGGTGGCGCTGCTTATCGCCCTGGGCGCCGTGCTGGGCCGCATGATCGAGGTGTCCGGCGGCGTCCAATCGCTCGCGACGCACTTCACCAACAAGCTGGGCGCAAAGCGCGTGGCTGTGGCCCTCACCGCTGTTGGCTTCCTGGTCGCCATCCCGGTGTTCTTCGAAGTGGGCGTCATCGTCCTGGTCCCCATCGTGTATGCCTTCGCCAAAATCGCCAAGGTGCACCCGGTCAAGTTCGGCCTGCCCATGGCCGGGATCATGCTGTCCATCCACGTGGCGGTCCCGCCGCATCCGGGCATTGTTGCCGGTGCCGGCGTGTTTGGCGCGGACATTGGGCTTATCACCCTCATCTCCTTGATTATCTGCATTCCGCTGGGCTTCCTGTCCTACTGGGTGGCCAGCATCATGAACCGCAAGGACTACGAACTCCTGCCCTCGGTCAAGGCGCAGGTTGAGGAATTCGGTTCGGATGCCCTGGTGAAGGTGGGCCATGACGGCCCCGGCGCCGCCACGCAGGCCCCGCCCCGGCCCGGTCTGATCATCTTCCTTATTGCCGCCCCCATCGTGCAGATCCTGCTCGGCACCGTTGGCACCCTCACCATCCCCAAAGACAATTCCTGGTATGGCCTGGCCGCGTTCGTCGGCAACCCGTTTTTCGCCCTGCTGGTGGCCGTGGCGCTGTCGTTCTTCCTGCTCGCCGTGCGCCGCAACTGGTCGCTCAAGGAAACCGGTGAAATCTTCGAAGGTGCCCTGCCGCCCATCGCTTCCATCCTCATGGTGGTTGCTGCCGGTGGCGTGTTCGGGGAGGTACTCAGGACCTCCGGCATCGGCGCGGCGCTCTCCCAGACCCTGGACCACCTGGGCCTGCCCGTCATCGCCCTCGGCTTTGTCATCTCCCTTGCCCTGCGCGCAGCCCAAGGCTCCGCGACCGTCGCGATTGTCACCACCACCGGGCTGCTCACCTCCGCGGTGATGGAGGGCGGCTACACGCCTGCGCAGATCGCCGTCATCGTTATCGCCATTGGCTTCGGCTCACTTGGCCTGTCCCACGTCACGGACGCCGGTTTCTGGACAGTGGTCCGGTACTACGGCCTCACCGTCTCCGACGGGCTCCGCACCTGGACCGTCCTCACCACCGTCCTGGGCCTTGCCGGCTTCGCGCTGACCTTTGTTGCCTGGATCCTGGTGGGAGGCCTGGGCGTCTGATGCGTACCCAACTCGACCACCTGGTCACCTCTGCCCTGCAGCAAGGCTCGGCAGTGCCGGCCTTCACCTGCTACGACTTCACCACAGCCCTTGCCGTAGTGGGTGCCGCGGAGGAATCAGGCCGCGGCGTCATCCTGCTGGTGGCGCCCAGGACCGCCGCCACCCGCAACGGGCTGCGCCTCATCGCAGCACTCCGTGGCCTGGCGGATGCCGCCACCGTCCCGGTTGCCGTGCAGCTTGACCACGCAACGGACCTTGCCGTGATGGCCGGCGCCGTGGCTGCGGGGGCGGATTCCGTCCTCGCTGACGGCTCCTCCCTGCCCTTTGAGGAAAACATCGCTTTGGTGCTGGCAGCCCGGGCCCTCCTGGGCCCGGATGTGGTCCTGGAGGCGGAGTTGGGTGGCCTGGCCGGAGACGAGGACCGCGCATTCGGCGATGACGCTGCCGGAGTGGATATCGCAGGCCTGACCGACTCGGCCCAGGTTGAGGAATTTGTGTCCCGCACCGGCGCCGGATTGCTGGCTGTGGCCGTGGGCAACGTGCACGGCAAATACAAGGGCGAACCCCGGCTGCGGTGGGACGTGCTGCAGGACATCGCCGTACGGACCCACATTCCCCTGGTGCTCCATGGGGCCTCCGGCATTCCCGCTTCGGAACTGGTGAAAGCCGCCGCCATGAACGTGGGGAAGGTGAACTTCAACACCGAGCTCCGCACTGGAGTGCTGGCCACCCTGCAGGAGCAGCTGCCCGCTCACCGGGCCGACGGCGAAAACCTGCAGGCCCTGCTGGGCCGCTGGGACCGGACGGCGTCAGATTTCGCCGCCGGCACGCTGGAGACACTGAGCAGGTAGGGACACCACCGTTGGTGCAGGGAGGCTAGGATCAAGCCATGATCCTGGCCTCCCTTGTCTTCGTTTTCCTGGCAGCAGCCCTGCACGTTTTTATCTTCACGCTGGAGTCGGTGAACTGGACCAAACCCGCCACGTGGAAGCGCTTCAACATCGCCTCCCAGCAGGACGCCGAAACCACCAAGTCGCTCGCCTACAACCAGGGTTTCTACAACCTGTTCCTGGCGATCGGCGCCTTCATCGGGCTTGCCCTGGTGGCCTTCGGTGGCGACGGCTCGGCGCAGGACGTGGCCGGCTGGACCCTGGTCTTCGCTTGCTGCGGCTCCATGCTGCTCGCCGCCCTGGTCCTGGCACTGAGCGGCAAAAAGAACCTCCGGCCTGCGGTGACGCAGGGGATCACCCCGCTGATCGCCGTCGTGCTTGGCCTGATTGCCGTCACGTCCTAGCGTTGCCCGCCGTTCCGCCGCGCCGGTGAGCATTGCCAGCGGGGCCAAGTAGTGCCACTGTCGAACCATGACCGAGAACACCATGTCCACGGAAGACACCTTTGCGCCGGACGTAGCGCTGGCCCGCAATGACGCGGACCACCGCTACGAACTGCATGTGGGCGGAACCCTCGCCGTCCAGTCGTTCTTCGAGGACCAGCCCGGACACGTTGACTTCATCCGCACCGAAACCTCGGCAGGGTTCGAAGGCCAGGGCCTGGGCAAGGTCCTGGCGCATTTTGCGCTGGACGATGTTGTGGCCACCGGAAAGCGGATCATTCCGCATTGCCCGTTTATTGCCGGTTACCTGCGCAAGCACGAGGGCTACGGCCAGTTTGTGGACTGGCCGGAAAGCTGACCCGACGGCGGGTCAGGGCAGTTCGTCGGCCGGACCGTCGATGGTGAACCCGCAGGCGCAACGGTACGTGACCGCCCTTTCTGCCATGGCGGCGCTGTCAGCGGGGCCGCCCTGCTCCTGCAATGCCAAACGGTCCGCCGGCATCCCACGTTGAGCCGGCCCGTCCCCGACCTGCATCGGAGCGGCAATATCAACGTGCACTGGTTCGCGGATGGGGGAGGAGCCCGGGTCCACCCGCTGCATGGGTGTCCTGCAATGCATCCGGGTGCTGAGTGTGGCCATCAGCTCCACGTCCACCGGTCCGGCCGGTACCTCCGGACTGCCCGGAGGGTCGGGGAGTGGTGCCGCCAGAAGGGGCTCTGCGGTGCTGGGCATGGTATTTTTCCTTGGGCTTCTTCACGGGCCTGCCGGCGTTGGCAGGGCCCGCCGCGAACTGCTTGCGGAGCTTTGCGCTTCCAACAAGCCAAGCATGCTTAGTACCTGCGGCCAAATTGCGGCCGCCACTAGGTCCTTCTTCGCCCGATGCGGGGCGCGGGAAAGAGGGTCGTTGCCGTTGCGCCGGGTTCAGCCCCGGCGCCGCTGCCATTGGAAGGCATGCCAGAACAACAGCACCATGGCCGTCGCCAGCCCCGAGACGATGAGCTGCGGACTGAAAGACATCAACAGGTAGGCCAGGGGCGGGCCGTTGGTGGATCCGAAGGACATGACGGTTGCGCCGGCTCCGCCGAACAGGACAGCCAGGCCGCCCACCACCAGGGCTGCGGCCAGCAGCCAGAGCACAACAATGAACGGGTTCACGCTGAAGCCGGGCGATTTTTCGGCCGGCTCCGGCGGTTCACCGGCGCCCCCATCCGGAATCCGGTTTCCGTGCTGGTCCACTTCGCGGAAGGTCACCGCGCCCATTGGCTGTTCCATTGTTCCCCCTGGTTCCCAGGCTCCGTTCGGGCGCCCGGTCCATCCACCCTAGGCCGCGCAGGGCCGTTGGCGTCAAGGGCGTCGTTGCGGCACCATTCCGGAATCGTCCCGGCACTGCCCCGAATCATCCCGGCGCCATCGTTGGCACCTGGCGGGCCGCATATTCTGCCGGACGGTTCCACGGACTGCCAGTCAATGACGCCCCGCAGGCCGTTGAATCGTTCAATTCCGGGCGCCCGGGATAAATACATCACAGAAGTTTGATTAAAAGGGTTGCCTAAGTAAGGCTTGCCTATGCAATTCGACGTACAACCCTGACCGAAGGAATACCAGTGCCGCTGATGCCCCGCCTTGACGAGTTACCCGTGGACCAACCGCGACCGCTTCAGGAGCTGCCGGGCCAGGATTTCGGCTCCCGCGTGGAGCTGGCACTTGGCGCCTCCAACCATCTGCTGAACGCCAGGAATTCCCCCCGCTACGTGGCGCAGGTGCTGCAGGGCGTGACCGCAGTTGCCACCAAACTGGAGCGGAGCACCCAGCCGTTCACCGGCGTCGGACCTGCGGAGCTGCAGGCCCGGGTGGCCGCCGTGGACCTGGAAACGCCGCTGCCGGATACCGCGGCGGCGCTGGCGGAACTCGAAGGGGTATACCTCCGGGACGCCGTCTACTTCCACGACACCAAATACGCCGCGCACCTGAACTGCCCCGTGGTCATCCCGGCGCTGGTGGGCGAAGCCATCCTGTCCGCCGTGAACTCCTCCCTGGACACGTGGGACCAGAGCGCCGGTGCCACCATGATCGAGCGGCGCCTCATCGACTGGGCCGCGGACCGGCTGCACCTCGGCGCCGACGCTGATGGCATCTTCACCTCCGGCGGCAGCCAGTCCAACCTGCAGGCCCTCCTGATCGCCCGCAACCACGCCGTAGCCGGCCTCCGGCAGGACCCGGCCCGCAGCGGCCTCCGGCTGCCGGCGCTGCTGGACACCCTGCGCATCTTCACTTCGGAGGACAGCCATTTCAGCATCCAGAAGTCAGCGTCCATGCTGGGCCTGGGGTTCGACGCCGTGATCACCGTGCCGTGCACCCCCGACCATCGGATGGACCCGGCCGCGCTGGCCGCCGCAATGGCTGACGCCACCGACGCCGGGCTCACCCCCATGGCTGTGATCGCCACCGCAGGCACCACCGACTTCGGCTCCGTGGACCCGCTGGCCGAGCTCGCCGCACTGGCCCGCGCCTACGGCGCCTGGCTCCACGTTGACGCTGCCTACGGCGGCGGCCTGATGGTCTCCGGCCGCTACCGGCACCTCCTTGACGGCACCCGGCTGGCGGATTCCGTCACCGTGGACTTCCACAAAACCTTCTTCCAGCCGGTCAGCTCCAGCGCCCTGCTGGTCCGCGAGCGCGCCATGCTGCGCCACATCACCTACTACGCCGACTACCTCAACCCGGAAAGCGCCGCCCTGGCCGACATCCCCAACCAGGTGGACAAAAGCATCCAGACCACCCGGCGCTTCGATGCCCTCAAGCTCTGGCTCACCCTGCGCATCATGGGCGCGGACGCCATCGGCGCGCTGTTTGACGAGGCGATCGACCTGACCTCCCGGGTGGGGGCGCTCCTTGATGCTGATGACGGGTTTGAGCTCGCCGCCCAGCCCCAGTTGAGCACCCTGGTATTCCGGTACCGGCCCCTGCTCGCTGACGGCAGCCGGCTTTCCGAGGACGCCGCTGACGCGCTGAACCCAGCCATCCGCGCCGCCGTCTTCGCCTCCGGCCAGGCCGTGGTGGCCGGCACCAAGGTTGCCGGGCGCCACTACCTGAAGTTCACCCTCCTCAACGCTGAGGCAACCCTGGAGGATATCGCCGGGATCGTGGACCTGCTGCGCCGGACCGGCGTGGACCTGCTGCAGGACGCGGTGGCAGCATGAGCCGCATCCACGACTTCGCAGCCATCGGCGTGGGGCCCTTCAACCTGGGCCTCGCCGCCCTGGCCGAACCGATCGAAGGGCTGGCCGGGGTTTTCCTGGAGCAGCGCGAATCCTTCGACTGGCACCCCGGCATGATGCTGGAACCGGCCCACCTCCAGGTCCCGTTTATGGCCGACCTCGTCACCCTGGCAGACCCCACCTCCCCGTACTCCTTCCTGAACTTCCTGAAGCAGACGGGCAGGCTGTACCGCTTCTACATCCGGGAAAACTTCTACCCCCTGCGCGCAGAGTACAACCAGTACTGCCAATGGGTGGCCGGCCAGCTGCCGTCCGTCCGCTTTGGCACCACGGTCCGGGACATCACGCACGACGGCGGGGTGTACCGGCTCACCGTGTCCGGCCCGGCCGGGCCGGAGGTACTGCTGGCCCGGCGGCTGGTGCTGGGCACCGGAACCTCGCCGTACGTCCCCGCGTCCGGCCGCGACATCCTGGCCCGCTCCGGAGCGGGAACCGGGGGACTGGCCATCCACAACGCCGACTACCTGGCCCGGAAGGACGAACTGCAGCAGCAGCGCAGCATCACCATCCTGGGCAGCGGCCAAAGCGCCGCGGAGATCTACTACGAGCTCCTGCAGGAATCCGGAACCCACGGCTACCAGCTGAACTGGGTCACCCGGTCCGGCCGGTTCTTCCCGCTGGAATACACCAAGCTGACCCTCGAAATGACCTCCCCCGAATACGTGGACTACTTCCACGCACTTCCGCAGGAGCAGCGGGACCACCTGAACAAGGCGCAGAAGAACCTCTACAAGGGCATCAACTCGGACCTGATCGACGCCATCTATGACCTCCTCTACACCCGCAGCATCTCCGGGCTGGTGGACACGCAGCTGCTGACCCACTCCACGCTCACCGCCGCCGAGTGGGACCCGGCTGCGGGCACCCACACGCTGCACCTCGAGCATGGCGAGCAGGGCAGCTCCTACACGCTGGACAGCGAAGCCGTGGTCCTGGCCACCGGGTACGGATACCACGAACCGGAATTCCTGGCCGGTGTGCAGGACCGGATCGCCCGGGACAGCGCCGGGAGGTTCGCCGTGGACCGGAACTACAGCACCGGCGTCGAACCCGGCGAGATATTTGTCCAGAATGCCGAACTCCACACCCACGGATTCGTTACCCCGGATCTGGGCATGGGCGCCTACCGCAACTCCTGCATCCTGCGCGCGATCACCGGCCGCGAGGTCTACCCGGTGGAACGCAGCATCGCTTTCCAGCAGTTCGGTGCCCCGGCAGGCGTCGCGGCGGAGGTGCCCGCATGAGGTTCACCTTCCGCTGCCTCGACGCCACCGCCGACGCACCGCTCCTCCACAGCTGGGTGACCAAACCTTACGCCTCCTTCTGGGGCATGCTTTCCGCCAGCGTCGAGGACGTGGTGCAGGAATACCGGACCATCCAGGCCAGCGGCCACCACCACGCGCTGCTGGGGCTCGACGGCGGCGTCCCCGCCTTCCTGATGGAGGAATATCTTCCCGGCTCCTCACCCCTGGCCGCGGTCTATGCCGAGGAGCCCGGCGACGTGGGGATGCACCTGCTGGTGGCGCCGCCGTCGTCCGGCCCGGAAGCCGGGTACACCACTGCCGTGATGGACGCCGTCCTGGACCGGATCTTCGCCCGCCCGGACGTGGAACGCGTGGTGGTTGAACCTGACGCGCGCAACACCCGGATCCACGCCCTCAACGAACGGCTCGGGTTCCAACCCGCCGGCCTCGTCACCCTGCCGGACAAGGAAGCGCTGCTCAGCTTCTGCATCCGCGCCGACTACCTCACCGCCCGCGCCGCACTGAACCTTCCCACCCCCATCCCCCAGGGAGCCGCACTGTGACCATCCACCTCGATCCTGCACCCACCGCCGGATACCGGGCCGCCGAAGCCCCGCACCTGGCCGGCGACCGCTGGGACATCGCCAACCGGCACCTGCTCCGGAAGGCGCTCGCCGAGTTCTCCCACGAACGCATCCTCTCGCCGGAACCCCTCGACGGGGGCTACCGGGTGGTGAGCGACGACGGCAGCTCCGAATACCGCTTCACCGCCCGGCTGCTGGAACTGGACCACTGGTCCATCGATCCGGGCTCCATCCGCGGCTTCCGGGACGGCATGGAAGCGCCGCTGGACGTCCTGGACTTCATCACCGCGTTCCACGGCACGCTGGGGATCAACACCGCCATGCTGCCCGTGTACCTCGAGGAAGTCAGCAGCACGCTGGCCAGCCACGCGTACAAGCAGTGGGCCGGGCAACCGGCCGCCGCCGAACTCGCAGCAGGTGTGACCGGCGGGCTGGATGCTGCCGCGGACTTCCAGGCCATTGAACGCAGCATGACCGAGGGGCACCCCTGTTTTGTGGCGAACAACGGCCGGCTGGGCTTCGGGATCGGGGACTACCTGGCGTTCGCACCGGAAACCGGCGCCCCGGTCCAGCTGGTGTGGGTCGCGGCCGCGCGCAGCCACGCTGTCTTCACGGCCAGCCAGGGCCTGGACTACCGAGCCCACCTGGATGCTGAACTGGGCGGCCTGGTGGGGGACTTCAACGCGGAACTCCGGCTCCAGGGCCTGGACCCCGACCTATACTTCTTCCTGCCGGTGCACCCCTGGCAGTGGGAGAACAAGCTGACCGTCACGTTTGCGGCGGAAATCGCCAGGCAACGGATCGTCTACCTGGGCACCGGCACCGAGAAGTACCAGGCGCAGCAGTCCATCCGGACGTTCTTCAACACCGACCAGCCCGCGAAGTCCTACGTCAAGACGGCCATGTCCGTCCTGAACATGGGCTTTATGCGCGGTCTCTCCCCCCAGTACATGAAGGCCACCCCGGCCATCAACGACTGGCTGCGTGGACTGATTGAAGCGGACGGTGCCCTGCAGCAGCGCGGCTTCACGATGATCGGCGAGGTCGCAGCCATCGGTTACCACAACGGCTACTACGAGGCCGGCTCCAACCCCGGCTCGGCATACCGGAAGATGCTCTCCGCGCTGTGGCGGGAAAGTCCGCTGCCGCTGCTGGCGGACGGGCAGCAGTTGGCCACCATGGCCTCGCTCCTGCACGTCGACGCCGATGGCAGGCCCATGGTTTCCGCCCTGATCGAACGGTCCGGGCTGGCCGCTGCCGAGTGGGTGAGCCGCTACTTCGAGGCATACCTGGTGCCGCTGGTCCACTGCCTCTACCGGTACGAGCTGGCGTTTATGCCGCATGGGGAGAACGTGATCCTGGTGCTGCAGGACGGGGTCCCGGTGCGGGCCGTGATGAAGGACATCGCCGAGGAGATTGTGGTGATGGGGACCCGGCTCGAGCTGCCTGCGGAGGTTTCCCGGATCCAGGTCGCCATCCCGGACAGTGAGAAGGTGCTGGCCATCTTCACGGACATCTTCGACTGCATCTTCCGGTTCCTTTCGGCGCTCCTGGACGAAGACGGGATGCTGCGCCAGGAGGACTTCTGGGCCATCGCGGCCCGGGCGATCGCCGGCTACCAGGCGGAGCACCCGGAACTGGCGGACCAGTTTGCCCGGCATGACCTGTTCGCCGTTGACTTCGAGCTGTCCTGCCTGAACCGGCTCCAGCTGCGGAACAACCAGCAGATGCTGGACCTGACGGATCCCTCCGGCGGGCTGCAGATGGCGGGCCGCCTGGCCAACCCGCTGGCCCGGTTCGCCTAGCCGCCCCTGCCGCAGCCCGCCGTCGGATTCTGCACCATCAACCGGCTCGGCCCGCCTGCTGGCCCGTCTTTCCGGGGCCGGCCACGGGGCCCGCGGGAATGATCGTGCAGAATCCGCCGGACTAGGCTGGCCGGATGAGCCAACCAGCACGCGGAACCACTGCCCTTATCACCGGCGCCAGTTCGGGCCTGGGCGCGGAGTTCGCCCGTCAGCTCGCAGCGCAGGGCTGCAACCTGGTGCTCGTGGCGCGGAACCGTGCCCGGCTGGAAGAGGTCGCGGGCGCCCTGGCCCAGCAGTACGGGACCACCACTGAAGTACTCCCCGCAGACCTGGCGGACGACGCCGGGGTGGCCGCCGTCGTCGAACGCCTGTCGCTCCCGGACCGGCCAGTGGGCATCCTGGTGAACAACGCCGGGACCGGGCTGCTGCGTGACTTCGAGGACAACGCCATCGGCGAGGAGCAGCGGAATTTGAAACTCCACGCTGAAACGTCGATGGTGCTGACCCACGCCGCTGTGCAGGGCATGCTGGCCCGTGGCGGCGGCCGGATCATCAACGTGGCCAGCATCGCCGCGTTCCTGCCGCGCGGCACCTACTCGGCGGCCAAGGCGTGGCTGCTCAGCTTCAGCCGGTGGGCCAACTTCGCTTACCGTGCCCGGGGCATCAAAGTTACGGCGGTGTGCCCCGGCCTGACCCACACCGAATTCCACCAGCGGCTGGGAATGGACCAGCCGATGGCTCCGGCCTGGGCGTGGCTGGACGCGGAAAGGGTGGTCCGGGAAGGGCTGGCGGCCAACCATCGGGGCCGGGCCGTATGCGTCCCGTCAAAGCGGTACAAAGCGGTGGCCGTGCTGGCCAGATTGGCGCCGGCCAGGCTAATGGCGGGCCCGGCGCGCAAGGCCCAGTAGCGCGGCGGGGGAGCGGGTCCCCGGCCGCCGGACCGCCACCACAACCGCGATCCCCACCAGAGCCCCCACCAGGGTTTCCACCGCCCGTTCCGCGATCAGCACGGTGGGATCCGCGGGGGCGGCGAGCTGCGTCATCAACAGGATCACCGGGGTGAACCAGACCATCGCCAGCCCGTAGTGGCGGGTCATGAACAGCTCGGTCGCAAACTGGAACACGATCACCAGCAGGGCCAGCAGCACCGCCTCGTTGCCCGGAACCAGCGCTGCAACCGACCACGGGCCGGGAAGGATCACGGCTGCGGTGACGGCAAGGCCCACAAAGGTTCCCACGATCCGGTGGATGCCGCGGCGGACGCTGCTGGGCAGGTCGGCGCCGGCCAGCGGCACGGCGGCAGCCGCCATGGCCCAGTGCGGATGGCCACTGCCGCTGATGACCCCCACGGAACCTGCGGCGCCCACCGCCAGCACGTAGCGGGCGGCGTGGATCAGGAGTTCGCGGCGTCCGGTCCGGCCCGCCGCGGAAGGTTCGGGAGACGTCCGACGGCGGCCTGCCGGGGCCAGCCGGCCGGCCTGGCCCACGGCAAGGGAAAGGGCCGCCGATCCCGAAGCGATCAGCAGCGCCACGAACCAGGGGACCGCCGCGGGGACCGAGGCGCAGGCCCCGAGGGCCAGGATTCCAAAGAAGGGTCCCGCCGGTTTGAGCCGCATCCGGTCGGCGTAGACCGATCCCGCGCCAGCCAGTGTGGCTTCCACCCCCACGAGCCACCAGGATTGCAGGTGGTTGGCGGACAGGACAATGCCCACAGCCACCCCGCCCAGGAGCATGCCGGCAGCCCGGCCCTGGTGCCAGAGGCGCAGGAGATGGGGTGCGGACCTGCCGTACATAGCGGTGAGGCCACCGAACACCGCGTAGATGATGAGGTCCGTCCGGCCCGCGGCCAGCAGGAGCAGGGACGGCAGTGCGACGCTGACGGCAACGCGGACAGCGGCGGCGCTGTCGTTGTCAGCGGGTTCCAGGCGGTGCAGCGCGCGCACCTGCTCCACTACTCGGTTCATGCCCAACCATTCCTGTCAGCCGCTGGCCTCTTGGCCCTTCGGAAACTATCACCGGCCCCGGCCCGGAGTCATTTCCGGCGGGCCCTGCACCGTCATGGAAGGCTCGCCCGGCCGGGCCTTGTGGCAGGAAGTCCGGCGGGTGGCACGGCAAGGGCCCGCCCCGCGGCTTCCTGGGAAGAGCGCGGGACGGGCCCTGTGAGCGTGGGCTGCTGCAAGTGCCCTGCGCGGCAGCCGGGAAACGGCTGCCGCGCGGTGGTGCCTACGAGGTTGACGCCTTACCGGCAGAGCTGCTGTCCAGGGGAGCAACGTCGTCGAACGGCAGGTCAGCCACCACGAAGTTGGGGTTCTCGTCCTGGGTTGCCACCAGTTCGGCGGCCTCTTCCTGAGTGTCCACGCTGGGCATGGATCCGGGGAGGGGCTTGTTGGCCGACTCCTTGAGGAAGTAGATGCCGATCGCACCGGCTGCGGACGTCAGCATCAGGTAATACGCCGGCATCATGTCGTTGCCCGTGGCCTTGATGAGGGCAGCCACGATGAACGGGGTGGTGCCGCCGAAGATTGCCACCGCAAAGTTATAGGCGATTCCCATCGAGCTGTAGCGGCTCGAGGTGGGAAACTGCGCGGGCAGCGAGGACGCCAGGTTGGCAACATAGAAGGTGACCGGGAAGGCAATCAGGGCCAGGCCCACCAGGGTTGACCACACCTCACCGATTCCGATCATCATGAACGCCGGGACGGCCAGGACGATGGTGCTTACAGCGCCCACCCAGAGGATTGGGCGGCGGCCCACTTTATCCGACAGGCGGCCTGTCAGCGGGATGCACAGGGCCATGATCACAAGGACCGGGATGGTCAGCGCGGTGCCGTGCATCTCGTCGTAGCCCTTCTCCGAGGAGAGGTAGGTGGGCATGTAGGACGTGAGGGCGTAGCCGGCGGTATTGGCGGCGGCCACCACAACCATGGCTACCAGGATGGGGCGCCAGTTGGCCTTGACCGTGGCCAGCGGGCCGTTGGCGGCGACGGGATCGTTGTTGGTGGCATCCTTGGCGGCTTCTTCCCGGGCATCCAGCGTGGCCTGGAATTGCGGGGATTCCTCGATCTTGCTGCGGAAGTAGATGGCGATCAGGCCCAGCGGCCCGGCGGCCAGGAACGGAATCCGCCATCCCCAGTCCTCCATGGCGTCCTGGCCCAGGGTGAGCTGCAGGACCGAGACCAGGGCGGCACCCATGGCGAAGCCCAGGTAGCTGCCCAAATCCAGGAAGCTGGCAAAGAAGCCGCGGCGCTTGTCTGCTGCGTATTCGCTGACGAAGGTGGTTGCGCCGGCGTATTCGCCACCGGTGGAAAAGCCCTGCACCACCTTGAGGATGACCAGCAGCACGGCAGCCCACAGGCCCACCTGTGCGTAGCCGGGAAGCAGGCCCACGGCGAAGGTGCTGGCTGCCATGATCATCAGCGTGGTGGCCAGGGTCTTCTGGCGGCCCACCTTATCGCCCAGCCAGCCGAAGATCACGCCGCCGAGGGGGCGTGCGATGAAGGTGGCGGCGAAGGTGCCCAGGAGGAAAAGGTTCTGGGTGGCCGGGTCGGATTCCGGCAGGAACGTGGGTCCCATGGTGGTGATGAGGTAGCCGAACACGCCTACGTCATACCACTCCATGGTGTTACCCACGATGGTGCCGCCCATGGCTTTTTTCAGCATGGGCTGGTTGACGACGTTGACGTCGGATTCCTTCAGCCTGCGGCGTGGCAGCAGCTTGGGCTTCTTGAGAGCCTTGGCGGCTGTCGGGTCGGTTCCGCGGGCGTTTTGGGCGCCTGCTGAAGAGTCGGTCATGCTTCGGTCTTTGGGCATTTGGGTAGCTCCCGTGGAGGTCATTTGCTTGCGACTTGTAGCTGCCCCACTCCGGGCAGACCTTAAATTTTACTGGAATTCTCTGGCATTGGCGGCGTTTGTGCCGTAGGGTCTATGGTTTTGCGCCTGGTTTTGGGGCGTATTACGGAACTTCTTTTCCCGGTTTTTCCCATATATCCACTGGGATCGGCCGCCGCTGCCGCCGCCATTGCCGAATCTTTTTGAACAACGGTCCTTGCGGGCCGATTTTTGGGTGCCTTCGGACCCAAAAAGTGAGAGCCGTCACCAGGGTATCCGGCGCTGTGGGGCGGGCCCAGGTGGTCCGATAGGGGCGGCGTGCGGGGGTTGCTGAAATCGGGGGTTCACAGGCACTGGATGCTTGCCTAAGGTGGACCCATGGGAATTTTGTAGAGACAGTCGGCGGACGCGCAAAGATTGGCCGGGACCGGCCTGCGCCACCGCAGAACAAGCCATCGCAGCAGGCGGCGAACCGCTGCGACCTCGATTTCCGCTGGCATTCCCGGCGGCCCCCTTGGCCTTCGGGCTGAATCCTTCATTTCACTGCGGAAAGGAAGAAACAATGGCTGACGAAAATCGCACCCAGCATCTTGCCCCGGAGGTGGCCGACCACCTCACGGCCGCCATGGACGCCCCGGCGGCGCCGGGTCCGGCCGCCACGGGCACGGCAGAGATGCCCGGCCAGAATGCCTGGCCGGACGGCAACGGCAAGAAGCGGCACCCGAAGGACCGCGGCTCAGGCCACGGCCGGATGGGCCACGAAGCGGCCGTTACCGCGGTCCACCGGACCAGCCGGCCGCAGATGCCGCACTCCTCCTAGCCCGAACTGCTTCGCAGCACTGGACCTGGCAGAAGCGGACTTTACGGCGCAGGAACGGCCCGGCCCCCGGATCTGGGAGTTCCGGGCCGTTCCTGCGCCTGGTTCCGGAAACACCTGGTCCCCGGAACACCCGCACAGCCCGGAGCACCCGCACAGCCGGAGCACCCGTATCGCCCGAAACTAGTGCTCCCGGACAACCTCCGCCGGGTCTTTGTCCAGCCGCCAGCCGCGCCACACCGGATGCCGGAGCCGGCCCGGACCGGTCCACTCGCTGAACGTCACCTCGCCCACCAGCTCCGGCGCCACCCAGTGGGCATCCGCCGCATCCATTCGGGGAACCTCGTGGAATGGCGAGGTCTTCCTGCCCAGTCGTTCCACTGTTTGCCGCAGTTCGGTGAGTTCGCGGGTGCTGAAGCCGCTGCCCACCCGGCCCACATACGCCAGTTTGTCGCCGTCCGGGATGCCCACCAGCAGGGAACCGACGCTTTCCTGCCGGCCGCCTTTGCCGGGCCGCCAGCCGCCCACCACCACTTCCTGGGTCTGCTCCAGCTTCAGCTTGATCCAGGTGCGGGTCCGCTGGCCGCTCACATAGCGGCTGTCGGTCCGCTTGGCCATGATGCCCTCAAGTCCCAGCTCACGGGCGCTCGCCAGGAGGTCGGCCACCGGGTTGGCCAGCACGTCGGAAAGGTCAACGGGCGCGTCGGACGGCACAAAAAAATGCTCCAGCCGCTGCCGCCGCTGCCGCAGCGGGAGTCCGCGCAGATCCGTTCCGGCGTCCTGGAGCAGGTCAAAAAGTACCAGGCGGACGGGGATGCTGGCCCTGGCGTGGGCCACATCGGCGGCGCGGGTGAGTTTCATCCGCCCCTGCAACAGGCCGAAGTCGGGGCGTCCCGCTGGCCCCATGGCCACAATTTCCCCATCGGCCACAAAGGGCTGTGCCGGCCAGGTGCTTCGGTCCGTGAACTCGGGGTAGGTGAGGCTGACGTCGTTGCCGTTGCGGCTAAGGACGCGGACTGTTTCGTCGTCCGCCACGATGACTGCCCGGACCCCGTCCCACTTGAGTTCCAGCTGCCAATCGCTGCCCGCCAGATCGGACGGCTTTCCGGCAGTGGCCATCATGGGGCGGACATCGCCGGGATCCCAGTCGCTGCCCCCCAATGCGCCGGTCTCCGAAGCGCCCCTCGGAATGGGTGCATCCCCGCCCCCGGCCTCCACGTCGCGTGTTGGGGCGGGTGCAGCATCACCGCCCCGGGACCCGGCGCCCGCCACGGCTGCCCCGGAATCTTCCCCGTCGTCGCCATCCGCCGGCGCCCCGTGCCGCCGTCGGCCGCTGTAATGCTCGTCCATGAGGTGGATGAGCCACTGCCCCTCCGCCTCCTTGCCGTGTCCGCGGCCGGTGTGGATCAACGCGAACCTGCGGGTGCCGCCCAGGCCGCCGCCGTCGGCCCCGGTCAACGTGGCGATCACCTCCTTGCCGTTGATCCACTTCTCCAGCTGGTACGTTCCGTGGTCCCAGATGGTCACCTCGCCAGCGCCATATTGCCCTTTCGGAATGGTGCCCTCGAACGTGCCATAGTCCAGCGGATGGTCCTCGGTCTGCACCGCGAGGTTGTTCCGGCCACTGCTCTCCGGCACACCCTTGGGCAACGCCCACGACACCAGCACACCCTCATGCTCCAGCCGGAAGTCGTAGTGCAGCCTGCTCGCGTGGTGCTCCTGGATCACGAAGCTGTTGCCGCTGCCCGCGCTGCCGCTGAACGGTTCGGGCGTGGCTTGGGGATCGCGCATGCCGCGGTACGCAGCAAGCCGCGGATCGCCGTCGTTGTGGCCTTCGTGATGGCCGGCTGAGGCATTAACGACGGCGGCAAACGGGTCCTTCCCGTCACTCACCTGCCGCATCACCGTCTGGTAGTCCAGATGCGTCAGCTTGGGTGAGCTGATCTCCCGCCAGGTGCGGGGCGCGGCGACGGTGGGGGTGCTGCGGCCGCGCAGCGAGTAGGGCACGATGGTGGTCTTCGCGGCGCTGTTCTGGCTCCAGTCCACCAGCACCTTGCCGCGGCGCAGGGTCTTTTTCATGTCGCTGACCGCCAGGTCCGGGTGGTCGGCTTCCAGGGCCCGGGCCAGTTCCTTGGCGAACGCCGAAATGCTGTCCGAGCTTTGGGTACCGTCCAGTGCCGCGTAGAGGTGGATGCCCTTGCTGCCGCTGGTCACCGGCACGGGATCCAGGCCCACATCCTGCAGGATGGCGCGGGCCAGCAGCGCCACCTCGCGGCACTCTTCCAGCCCGGCACCGTCGCCGGGATCGAGGTCCAGGACCAGCCGGTCAGGCGGAAGCTGGTTGCCGTGCGAATCAACCTGCCACTGCGGCACGTGGACTTCCAGGGAGTTGATCTGGCCGAACCAGGTCAAGGTGGCCGGATCGTTGACCAAGGGATAAAAAATGGTCCTGTCCTTGTGGGTGATGGCGGCCCGGGGCAACCAGCCGGGAGCTGAATCGTCCAGGTTCTTCTGGAAAAAGACCTCGCCGGGTTCGGCAGCGGTGCCCACCCCGTGGACCCAGCGCTTCCGGGTGGCGGGCCGGTTGGCTGCGGCGGGGATGAGGACGTGCGCCAGGGCCGCGTAGTAGGCCAGCACGTCTGCCTTGGTGGTTCCGGTCTCCGGATAGATGATTTTATCCAGGTTGGTCAGCGTCAGCTCGCGTCCGGCCACCCGCACGCGCTCCCTAGACCCGGCCATGGGGCTTCACCTCCGGCCCGGTCTGTTGTTCACTTGAGGGATGAGAGCCATCTGGAAAGGTGCCATCGCGTTTGGCCTGGTCAACGTGCCCGTGAAGGTCTACAGCGCCACAGAAGATCATGACATCAGTCTGCACCAGGTCCACAACGCCGACGGCGGCAGGATCCGCTACCAGCGCCGGTGCGAGATCTGCAGCGAGGTAGTGGACTATTCCGACATCGAAAAGGCCTACGAGGACGACGGCCGGACCGTGGTCCTGTCCAAGGAGGAACTCAAGTCAATCCCCGCGGAGAACAGCCACGAGATCGAGGTGGTGCAGTTCGTCCCGTCGGAACAGCTTGAACCCATGATGTTCGAGAAGAGCTACTACCTGGAGCCGGATTCCAAATCGCCCAAGGCGTACGTCCTGCTCCGCCGGGCGCTGGAGGACACCGACCGGGTGGCGATCGTCCAGTTTGCGCTTCGGGAGAAGACCCGGTTGGGGGCGCTCCGGATCAAGGACGACGTGCTGGTCCTGCAGTCCCTCCTGTGGCCCGACGAAGTCCGTGAGGCCAGCTTCCCTGCCCTGGACGCCAGCATCAGGATTTCCTCGCAGGAGCGGGACATGTCTGCCGCCCTGGTGGAGTCCATGGCGGCCGACTTTGATCCGGCGCATTTCACCGATGACTACCAGACCCAGCTGCGCCAGCTCATCGACGCCAAACTGGAGCAGGGCGATTCCCTGGACACCGAGCAGACCTTCGGTGTGGACGCTGGCGAGGGTGGCAAGGGTGAGGTGATCGACCTGATGGAAGCCCTCAAACGCAGCCTGGACCGAAAACGCGGGGCAACAGCGCAGGCCACCGACGAAGACGAGGAAGAAGAGGACGACGACGGGAAGCCGGCCAAGCGGGCCGCCGGAAGGAACGCCGGGCGGGCAAAGTCGACGGCGGCAAAAACCGCGGCGTCGAAGCCGGAGGGCGCAACGGCCACGAAGGCTGCTACCAAGGCGGCCGGCAGTGCCGCGTCCGGCGGCTCCAAAACTGCTGCCGCAAAGCCTTCGCCGGCGTCGAAATCGGCTGGTTCGGCGTCTTCCGGCACCAAAGCTGCGGCCAGTAAGGCCACGGCGGCCAGCAAGCCTGCGGCTGCCCGGACGTCGGCCAAGCCCCCGGCGAAGTCCACTGCCACCAGGGCCCGCAAGCCCGCCTAGCGGCCGGCCCGCCAGCAAACCGCAGTAACTTCCCTTAGGTTGGCGCCCTTTACACCCGGAGGCCGCGGGGCCACAATGAGCAGCATCGCAGCCTCCGCTGTGGCAACAGCGTGCTGACACTTGGACCTACCCGGCAGGGAGGCGCGGCCATGAAAACTGCGGACACGGACCCGGCGGGTGGGGGCGGCGCGCCGGACTCTGCTGAGGCAGACCGGGCGCTGAAGCAGAAGCACCGGGCCATGTGGGCATCCGGCGATTATCCGGCGCTGGCCAGCGAGATGCTGCCGGAGCTGGGCGCCATCCTGGTGGAGGCCTGCGGGATCAGGGCACGCCAAAAGGTGCTCGATGTGGCAACCGGTGCCGGCAACGCCGCCATCCCGGCGGCGATGATGGGCGCAAAGGTGGTGGCGAGCGACCTCACGCCTGAACTGTTCGACGCCGGCAAACGGCAGGCCGCCGAACGGGGTGTCAGCCTTGAGTGGGTGGAGGCTGACGCCGAGGCCCTGCCGTTCCCGGACGGCGGCTTTGACACGGTGATGTCCTGCCTCGGCGTGATGTTCGCTCCGCACCACCAGGTGGCCGCCAGTGAGCTGCTCCGGGTCTGCCGTCCCGGCGGGACCCTTGGCCTCCTGAGCTGGACCCCGGAAGGCTTCGTGGGGCAGCTCTTTGCCACCATGAAACCGTTCGCCCCGCCACCGCCGCCCGGCGCCCAGCCGGCGCCGCTGTGGGGCAAGGAGGACCACGTCCGCGGGTTGTTGGCCAGTGGAATTTCGGAGCTCACCGCCCGCAAGCAGTTCCTCGCCGTCCGGAACTTCTCGGAGCCCGCCGACTTCATGCGCTATTTCAAGTCGCACTATGGGCCCACCATCGCCGTCTACAAATTCCTGGGCGGCGATGCGGAGAAGACAGCGGCGCTGGACCAGGCCCTGGTTGGCCTGGCGGAATCGTTCGGGGACGCCCACGGCGATGCCCCGTTCCAGATGGAATGGGAGTACCTACTACTCACTGCGAAGAAGGCCGGGCATGTCTGACGGATTAGTGGCAACATCCAGCATCACGATCCACGCGCCGCAGGACAGGGTGTGGCAGGTCATCACGGACCCGGGAGCGGTCAGGGAGTTTATGTTCGGCACCAACCTGGTGACGGACTGGACCGTGGGCGGGCCGATTGCCTGGCGTGGCGAATGGGAAGGGAAGCCCTATGAGGACAAGGGCACGGTCCTGGCCTTCGAGCCGCCCCGGAGACTGGTCCACACCCATTTCAGCCCCCTCTCCGGCGCCCCTGATACGCCGGAAAATTACCACACCCTGACGTGGACGGTGGCGGAGGAGGCCGGATCCACCCGGCTGGCCCTCGCCCAGGACAACAACCCCGATCCCACTGCCGTGGAACATGCGCAGGGGATGTGGGACTCCCTGGTGGCGGACGTAAAGAGAATCGCCGAGCGCGGCTGACCCCACGCCGCGGGGGCTTAAACGGGACGGCCACCGCCGGACGTGTCCCACGCAGGGGAAGTCCGACGGCGGCCGCCGTCACCGGAGTTTCTACTCGGCGTCGTGATCCGTTTCGAGGATCTGCACCAGGCGGGCCAACGCGTCGTCTGCGCCGTCGCCCTCGGCCCGGAGGACCACCACGTCACCGTGGGAAGCGCCAAGGCTCATGAGGGACAGGATGCTGGCAGCGTCCATTGCCTCGTCGGCCGGCTCGCCTTCACGGGCGATGGTGATGTCCAGGTCGAACTCACCGGCGGCTTCGGCGAAGATGGCCGCGGGACGGGCGTGCAGGCCAACGCGGCTGGCTATGGTGGCGGTACGTTCGGTCATTTCTGCTCCTTGGAGATCATAAAAGGCATTGTCGGCCGGGAAGGCGGACCTGGAAATCAGGGGCCTGCTCAGACGGTTACGGGAACCTGTTCCACCGTATCAACGGACTTCTTGGTAGCCCAGCGCTTCAGGGCCAGGACCGAGAACGCGGTGACAACGGTGCCCACGGCGATGGCGAGGAGGAACATGAAGAAGTTGTCGATCGCGAAAAAGACGAACACGCCGCCGTGCGGTGCCTTGGAGCCAACGCCTGCCGCCATGGTGATGCCGCCAGTGATGGCGCCACCAAGCATGCTGGCGGGGATGACGCGGAGCGGATCGGCGGCGGCAAACGGGATGGCGCCTTCGGAGATGAAAGAGGCGCCCAGCAGCCAGGCTGCTTTACCGTTTTCGTGCTCGGTGGCGGTGAAGCGTTTTTTGTCCAGCGTGGTGGCCAGTGCCATGGCCAGCGGCGGCACCATGCCGGCCGCCATAACGGCTGCCATGATCTGCCACGGAGCCTGGTTGGCGAGGGTGGCCGTTCCCAGGCCGGCTACCGCGAATGAGTAAGCGACCTTGTTGACCGGGCCGCCCAGGTCGAAGCACATCATGAGGCCCAGGATGACGCCCAGGACAACGGCTGAGGCGCCGGTCATGCCGGACAGCCAGCTGTTCAGGCCGGTGGTGATTGCAGCGATGGGTGCGCCGAGGACCAGGAACAGCAGGCCGGAGGCAACGATCGAGGCCAACAGCGGAATGATGACGACGGGCATCAGGCCGCGCAGCCAGCGGGGAACTTCCCAGGTGCCGATGACGTAGGCAATGTAGCCGGCCAGGAGGCCACCCACAATGCCGCCCAGGAACCCTGCGCCCGTGAAACCGGCCACGGCGCCGGCCACGAAGCCCGGTGCGATACCTGGCCTGTCGGCGATGCCGTAGGCAATGTAGCCTGCAAGCGCCGGGACGAGGAAGCCCATCGAGAGTGCGCCGATCTTGAAGAGCACCGCACCAAGGTAAGCACCCAGCGGGCCGACGGCGTTGTCCGGGTATTCGGTGGGCAGGTTGAAGAGGTTGTTCGTGGTCACGATGGTGTCCGCGAAGTCCGTGATCAGGTAACCGCCCAGGAGGAAGCCCAAGGCGATCAGCAGCCCGCCACCGGCAACGAACGGAATCATGTAGCTGACGCCGGTGAGCAGTGCCTTCTTCAGCTTCTGGCCGATGTGCTCGCCGCCTGCCGTGGACGTGTCCTCGGTGGAGCCGCCCGAACCTGCGGCGACGCGGCGGGAATTGGGGTCTGCTGCTGCAGCGAGTGCTTCTTGGACCATCTTTCCGGGTTCGTCAATGCCACGCTTCACCGGGGCTGTGATGACGGGCTTGCCGGCAAAACGCTCCTTTCCGCGGACATCCACGTCCACGGCGAAGATCACGGCGTCGGCGGCGGCGATGACGGCCGGATCCAGCGGCTTGGCGCCGGAGGATCCCTGCGTTTCCACCTGGAGGTCAACACCCATCTCCTTGGCGGCGGCCACCAGGGAGTCGGCGGCCATGTAGGTGTGGGCAATGCCGGTGGGGCAGGCGGTCACGGCCACGATGCGCTTGGGCGCAGTACCCGGGGCACCGGCCGTGGCTGCACCCGCTGCGGCGGCAGGTGCCGCGTCGGCGGCGGAAGCGGCGGGCTTGTCTGCCAGGGCGCCGTCCACGAGGGCAACGATTTCCTCGTTGGAGGAAGCGTTGCGGAGGGCCGCCGTGAAGTCCTTTTTGATCAGGGACCGGGCCAGCTTGGACAGCAGCTTCAGGTGCGCCTGGTCTGCTCCGTCCGGGGCGGCGATGAAGAACACCAGGTCTGCGGGGCCGTCCTTGGCGCCGAAGTCCACCTTGGGGTCCAGCCGGGCCATGGCCAGGGTGGGTTCGGTTACGGCAGCGGACCGGCAGTGCGGGATGGCAATGCCGCCCGGAATGCCGGTGGCCGTCTTCTGTTCCCGGGCATAAGCGTCTGCGAAAAGACCCTCAACCTCCGTTGCGCGTCCGGTAGCAGCAACTTTGCTTGCCAGGTGCCGGATCACCGCCTCGGGCGTCGAGCCCAGGTTTTGGTCGAGGTCGACCAGTTCAGTTGTGATGAGCTGGGTCACTGTCAATCCTTTCGAAGGGCCGTGATGGTTACGGCATCCGGGGTTGTTTGCGAGACTGCCGGGACGGTGGACCCCGGCAGGGAGGCGGCGGCGGCACCGTGGGCCACCGCCTGGCGAAGGCAGTCGGCCGGGGCGGCGCCCTGGCCGTGGGCAAGCAGGTAGCCGGCCAGTGCGGAGTCGCCCGCACCCACCGTGCTCACTGCAGTGACCGGTGGATGCGTGGCCAGCCACGCGCCGTTGGCCGTTACCAGGACAGCTCCCTTGGAACCGAGAGTTGCCAGCACAGCTCCCACACCGGCACGGACGACGGCGGCTGCTGCTGTCGCGGCAGCCACCGGATCCGCTTCGAGTTGGTCAGCGGTGGCCGAGGCGAAGCCAGCTGCAGCAGCCAGTTCCGCGAGTTCCTCGGCATTGGGTTTGAGGAGGTCCGGTTTCCCGGAGCCAGGGGTGGTGCCATCGCCGTCGTCGGTGAGGACGGCCGCGAGGGGAGCGCCGGAAGAGTCCACGGCAATCCGGGGTGCGGTGCCGTTGGCGGCCGCACGAAGGCGCCGTGCCACGGTGGCGTAGAAGCCGGCGGGAAAGCCAGGGGGCAGTGAGCCTGCCAGGACCACCCAGCTGGCGTTGTGGGCGCTTTCCAGCAGGAGCTTGATCAGCGCTTCCTGCTGGTCCGCGTCCAGCTGCGGGCCGGGTTCGTTGATTTTGGTGGTCACTCCGCCCGGTTCCGTGAGGGCCACGTTGGTCCGCAGCGGTTCGCCGATGGGCAGGGAAGCGAACGGGACCGACTGCTCGCGCAGGCCCGCCAGGACCGGATCGCTGTCCGCGCCGGGGAGGACGGCCAGGGATTCCAGGCCGGACGCCACCAGGGCCCGCGAAACGTTGACGCCCTTGCCACCCGATTCCTGGCTGACGGAAACGGCGCGCTGGACTTCACCGCGCTCCAGGGGGCCGGGAAGGGCAACGGTGCGGTCCAGGCTGGGGTTGGCCGTGAAAGTGACGATCATACGACCACCACGTCCACGCCGGATTCTTCCAAAGCGGCCGCGAGTTCGGGGCCGGGTTCGCTGTCTGTAATCAAGGTGTCCAGATCTTTCAGGTCGGCGAACTGGACCAGGGTCTCTGTGTCCAGTTTGGAGGAGTCGGCCAACACCACGATGCGGCGTGCCGAGTGGACGAAAGCAGCCTTGACGGCGGCTTCCTCAGGATCGGGGGTGCTGAGGCCGAAGGTTGCATGGATGCCGTTGGTCCCGAGGAACGCGATGTCGGGGCGCATCCGCGAAGCTGCCTCCACCGTTGCCTGCCCCACGGCAACCTGGGTGAGCCCACGGACGCGTCCGCCCAGGATCTGCAGCGCAATTCCGGCGGTGTTGGACAGCTTCCCGGCGATGGGAACGGCGTGCGTGATGGCCACCAGTTCGGCGTGGGGGCCAGGGGAATCCAAACGGTCGACGGCGGTGCGGCGCGACAACATTTCGGCGAGGACTTCGGTGGTGGTGCCGCCGTCGATCAGGACGCTGCCCTGCGCGTTACGGGGGATCAGTGCGAGCGCGGCTTCGGCGATCCGGTGCTTCTGGTCCGGGCGTTGGATGGCGCGCTCGTTGATGCTTTCTTCGGTGGTGCTGAAACGGTCGGCCGCTACCGCCCCGCCGTGGACCCGGCGGAGTGTGCCCGCTGTTTCCAAGGTGGCGAGATCGCGGCGGACGGTTTCGGTGGTGATACGGAAGCGCTCAGCCAGGAGGGTCACGCTGACCCGACCGTTGCCGGTCACAAGCTCGGCAATCTTCTGCTGGCGCTCCTCGGCGAACACGTACCCTCCGTTGCGTAAAGTCCTGAAATCACTGCTGGCTGTGTGCCGGCCGGGGCAGTGCATCCGGCGTGACTGGCATCACATGATGTTGAGTTACTTGACTTTATCTTTGATCATGTTGGTTTGTCAATGGAAACCAACATGAAACAAAGGCTGAAGCAGTGTGTGGCCGGATTTGGGTCTCCGGGCTGATGAGGCGGCGCCCACGCGCCGGGGGTGGCGGGCATAAAAGCCGGGCCTGACCAACGTGGTCGGGCATAAAAAAGCCGGGCCTGACCAACGTGGTCAAGCATAAAAAAGCCGGGCCTGACCAACGTGGTCGGGCCCGGCTTTTCCGGATTCATTGCGGGGGTGCTGCCCGCCTGCTTGCGCGCTGCCTGTCAGATGCCGCCGTCGCGGCTTTCGTTCCGGGTGATGCGCTCGCCGGTGTTGGGGTCCACCACGGAGCGCGTTTCGCTGACCCGCCGCGTGCGCCCCGGCGAGGCGAGGATGAGGGATGCGATCAGGCCCACAACACCTGCGGCGATCAGGATGTACCCAATCATGGCCTGGTCCACAAAGGGGATCAGGCCGGGGGCAATCGCCCAGGCAAGAATGGCGCCGAGTGCGATGAGGAAGATTGACGAGCCAATTCTCATAATTGCTCCTTAGAAGCCGATTGGTGCGGATGCGCTACTACTAAGCATGCTGTCCGTCCAGCGCCACGCTACCGCGCAATCGGGCGGTATTCAATGAATTCGGGAGCCGTCTTCCTATGGCGCCTGACTGGTGCAGGAGTTACCCCTGGTGCTGATGGTGTTTGCAGCCCGTCGCGCTGCGGGTCCAGCCCCGAGAAGGTAGCGCCCTGGCGCTGAGCGGGTAGCGACCCGGCGCCGGCGGCGTCTCTTGCCCGGCACCTGTCCTGACCTGTCCTGCCGTGGCACCTGCCCTGCCCTGGCCTCGCTAGGCTGGTGCGATGGAAACTGTGGTGTGGTCCAAACCGGAGGATCAGCGCGCCGGCACCCCCTTGCTGGTGATGATGCATGGCTATGGCACCGATGAGTCCCGCATGGTGCGGCTCTTCGAATTCCTGCCCCCGGAGTTCACCTTCGCTGCGGTCCGGGCTCCCATGGACATTGGTGACCACTATGGCTGGTTCCTGCTGGACTACTTCCTGGCCAACGACTTCGCCGACGTGGTGCGGGTGACCAACTCCGTCCATGACTGGATCAACTCAGTCAGGAGTCAGCATTCAAGCGTGAGCCTGCTGGGCTATTCGCAGGGCATGGCCATGGCCAGCACACTGCTGCGCCTGCATCCGGCGTCCTACTCGGCGGTGGTGGGCCTCTCCGGTTTTGTCCTGAACAACGAACTCCTGACGCTGACGGACTCCTTCGCGACCAAGCCGCCGTTCTTTTGGGGACGGGACAAGGCGGACCTGGTGATCAACGAGGATGCCACAGCCTATACCGGGGAATGGCTGGACGAGCACACCTTGTTGACCGCGAGGACTTACCCCGGGATGGGGCACGCCATGTCCAAGACGGAAATGGCCGACGTCGGCGCGTTCCTGCGTCACTACGTGCTGCGCTGAGGGAAATCACTGCGCACCCGCACCCTGAGAAATCCGTCACAGCACCACCGGCGCGGAAAAACAGTTGCCAGCCTAATTTGTAAGCGCTTACACTCAATTCCGGCCGTCATCGCGGCCTGAAGAGGACGGATGGCGGCTCCAAAGCCATCCGAAGCGCACGGCGACCCCAACCCGGGTGGCTGACCCAAATCGATGCAACCGACATCCGCGGGTTCCGGTTTGTCCCACAGCACCAACGCGCCCATGATTGAAGAAACGCAATAATCTGCAAGGCCGTGGCCCACCGCAGTGCCGCCCGCCGGAACTTCCCGTCGCCCCTGCACATCAGGCATGGGCAGGCGGTGACCCGTTTCACGCGACCGTCTTCCCGGCTCCCCGCCGCCTGAAAGGAAAATGCACTGCTGATGACTGACAACTCTGCACCTGACGTACCTGTTTCGACTGCCGGGGCTGCCGCTACGGGAACCACTGACTGGACCGGCGCTGCCGCAATCCTCTTCGACCTGGACGGTGTCCTGACGCCGACGGCTGAGGTCCACGAAAGAGCCTGGCAGGAGTTGTTCGAAGCATTCCTCAGCGCGCACCCGCAGGCGCCGGAGTACACGGAAAGCGACTACTTCGACCATATTGACGGTAAACCGAGGTTCGACGGCGTCCGCGACTTCCTGTCCTCGCGCGGCATCACCCTGCCCGAGGGCCCGCTGGACGATGACCCCGCCAATAGCACGGTCCAGGGGCTGGGCAACAAGAAAAACCGCATCTTTAACGACATCGTGAGCGCAGGGGTTGAACCCTTCGAGGGCTCTGTCCGTTTCCTCGAAGCCGTGCTGGCGCGCGGACTCAAGGTCGCCGTCGTCTCCTCCTCCCGGAATGCCCCCTCGGTCCTGGCAGCTGCGGGCCTCAGCGGCAACTTCTCCATTGTTGTTGATGGTGTGGTGGCAGCCCGGGAGGGCCTGCCCGGTAAACCCAGCCCGGCCACGTACGAGTACGCCGCCAGGCTGCTGGAGTTGCCCAGCGAGGACTGCGTAGTGGTGGAGGATGCTGTTTCCGGCGTCCAGGCCGGCCATGCCGGGTCCTTCCACTCCGTCATCGGCGTGGATAGGGGAGCCGGGCGGCAAACCCTTCTCGCTGCCGGCGCCACCCTGGTGGTCAATGACCTCAAGGAACTCTTGCCCTAGGCCTGTTCGGCCCGCCCGGTGTACCGCTGCAACCCCCAGCAGCAGCACATCCGCCTGCAGTACCGGCGCTTCGAACGCCAGCACCACGCCTTAACATCAGCACGCCTTGGCCGGCTCCCCACCGGCTGCCCAGCAAAACGCCAAAGGACCCCAACAGCATGGCTTTCATCACCGCGGACCGCGAACGGTTCCCCAACACCCCCTGGCAGCTCGTGGAAACGCGCCATGAGCAAGGCAGCGCGGGCACCCTGGAAACCCTGTTTGCGCTGGGCAACGGGCACCTGGGGATCCGCGGCGCGCACTGGGCTCCAGCCGATGCCGACCTTCCCGGCAGCTTCATCAACGGCCTGCACGAGATCTGGGACATCAAGCACGCGGAGAACGCCTTCGGCTTCGCCCGGACGGGCCAGCGCATCGTCTACATCCCGGACGCCAACAACTTCACCGTGGTGATCGACGGCGAGGCCCTGAGCCTGGCCGAATCCGAGGTGCTGGAGTACCGGCGGTCCGTCGACTTCGCCACGGGTGCCTACGAGTGCCGGATCCGGTGGCAGTGCCGCTCCGGAGCGACCGTCACCACCACCGAGCGCCGGGCCGTTGGCTTCCGCAGCCGCGGCAGCCTGGGCATTTCGCTGGAGGTTGCCGCGGACCGGCAAGTCTCCCTGGACGTGACCTCCACCGTGAGCAACCGGCAGGACCAACCGGTGGAGGACCACTCCAACCACGACCCCCGACGCGCAGGCCGGCACGCCGGGCGCGTGCTGCTGCCGCTGCGCCTGGACGGCGGCGACGGTTCGCTCCGGCTGTCCTGGGAAGCTGCCGAATCGAAGCAGCGTGTGGGCCTGGCCGTGGACCACTGGACCTCGCCGGGCCACCAGCCGTTCGACACCCTGGTGGACCAGGATGAGAGCAGCGTCCGGTACGTGCTGGCAGCCAGCGCCGACGAGCCTTTCCGGCTGGAAAAGAGCGTCAGCTACGCCGCCGGCCCCGCGGTGCAGGACGACGCCGTGGACGCCGCCGAGGTGGCCGAAGCCGGACTGCGGCCCGTCCAGGACATCTTCGAGGAAAGCGAAGCCCACTACAAGGACTACTGGGCCACCTCCGACATCGTGGTGACGGGCCAGCCTGAACTCCAGCAGGCCATCCGTTGGAACCTGTTCCAACTGGCGCAGGCAACGGCCCGCGCGGATGTTGCAGGCGTGCCTGCAAAGGGCGTGACCGGGTCCGGTTACGAGGGGCATTACTTCTGGGACCAGGAGGTCTACATCCTGCCCTACCTGACGTACACCAGCCCGGACGGTGCCCGCCAGGTGCTGGAATACCGGCACGGGATCCTGCCGGATGCCAAGATCCGCGCCAAGGAACTGAGCGTTGACGGCGCACTGTTCCCGTGGCGCACCATCAACGGGCTTGAGGCCAGTGCCTATTACGCCGCCGGTACCGCGCAGTTCCATATCGCAGCGGCCATCGCGTTCGCAACCAACCGGTACCTCTGGGCTACCGGGGACACCAGTTTCCGTGAAGGCATGGGCGCAGAGCTGCTCATCGAAACCGCGCGGATGTGGATCTCTCTGGGCTTCTTCGCCAAGGACGGGCTCTTCCACATCCATGGCGTCACCGGCCCGGACGAGTACACGGCAGTGGTCAACGACAACCTGTACACCAACGTCATGGCCCGCTTTAACCTCCGGGCCGCCGCTGCCCTGGAGCACTCGGGCATCACCCAGGAGGAACGGCAGCTGTGGCAAGCGGCCGCAAACCTGATGCACCTGCCCTTTGACGAACGGATGCAGGTCCACTCCCAGGACAACGACTTCATGACCCTCGAGCCGTGGGACTGGACCACGCCACGCTCCAAGTACCCGCTGCTGCTGCACTTCCACCCGTTGGTCATCTACCGCCACCAGGTCCTCAAGCAGGCGGACACCGTCCTGGCGATGTTCCTCCAGTGGCAGGACTTCAGTGCGGAAGAAAAGCAGCGCGCCTTCGACTTCTACGACCCGATCACCACCGGCGACTCCACCCTGTCCGCCTGTGTGCAGGGCATCATGGCCGCTGAGGTGGGCTATGCCGGGGAATCACTCAAGCACTTCACGGATGCCGCCTTCATCGACCTGGACGACACGCACGGCAACACGATCGACGGCGTCCATATTGCCTCGACGGGCGGCGTGTGGAGCTCACTGGTCTGCGGTTTCGCCGGCCTGCGGGATCAGGGGCCGCTGCCGTTCTTCGATCCCCGGCTGCCGGCCGAATGGGAAGGGCTGTCCTTCCACCTGCGCATCAGCGGCAGGCTGCTCCGGGTTGAACTGACCCAGGGCGCCATCACCCTGACGGTCAGTGACGGCGACCCGCTGGACGTGGACGTCCGGGGCAGTAAGGTCACCGTGGGCAGCGACCCGGTCCGGGTGGAGCTGGCAGACATTCCGGAGCCGGAGCCCACAGTCTTCCCCACGGGACTTCCGACGGCGGGCATTCCGTTGGTGCGCGGCCGCAACTAAGTGCCGCGGCAGCAGGACGAAGGGGACTGGCGCGGCGGGCGCGCCGCCGCGTCAGTCTCCTGCCGGCGTCGTGCTTTCCATTGCAGGTTCGGTGTCCAGGGGGTGCGTCAACTCGTCGTCCGGCATCCGGGCAACAACCATGGCCACCACGGCCATGATGGGGCAGACGCCGCCGGCCACCGCGAAGATCAGCCAGATGGGCAGGACCTCGGCGGCGGGACCGGCCAGGGCCATGGACACCGGCATCAGGGCCAATGACACAAAGAAGTCCAGGCTGGAAATGCGGCCCAGCAGGTGACGGGGGACGCGCCGTTGCAGCAGCGTTCCCCAAATGACCATGCCCACGCTGCCGGTGGCGCCGAACACAAACAGGGCCGCGGCGATCGCCCAGAAGCTGTCCATGAATCCGACGGCGGCCAGCGGCAGGCTGCCCGCGCCCCACGAGGCCATCATCACCGTCAGGTAGCGGCGCGGCAGCCTGAACGAGGCGGTCAGGAGGGAGCCCAGCGCGGCCCCCACGCCCATCACGGCGAGGAGGAAGCCGAACATGCTGGAATCCCCGGCGAGCTGGTCGCGGACCACGAAGGGCAGTAGGACCTCGATGGGCCCGATCAGGAACAGCACCGAGATGCAGGCCCACAGGAGCGTCCAGAGGAGCCACGGAGTCCGGACCGTGTAGTTCACGCCTTCGCGGAGGTCCTGCAGCAGCGTGTTTTTCCGGAGGGCGCCGTGGTCCTGGCCGGGATCCGGTGTTGCCAGCGCGGTGCGGCTGAGGAAATTCAGGACGGCAAACGCCAGCAGATGGCAGGCGGCCACCGCAGCGACGGCGTGCGACGGCGACAGCGCCGCCACCACGATGCCTGCCACAGCTGGCCCGGCCGCCTGCTGGAGGACAGGGCGCATTGAACCCTCCATGCCGTTGGCGGCCAGCAGGTCTTCCGCCGGCAGGATGCGCGGGAGGATGGCCGAGTAGGCGGGGAAGAAGAAGGCGGCGCCCATACCGAGCACAAACGCACCGATGGCCAGGTGCCAGATCTGGAGCAATCCGGTCATCGCCAGAGCGGTGATAGTGGCGATGACGGCCAGGTTGGCACCCTCCACGGCAATGATCAGCCGGCGATGCGGGAACCGGTCGGCGGCGATGCCGCCGGCCAGGACAAACGCCACCAGGCCCACGCTGCCGGCGGCTGCGACGAGGGACAGGTCCAGGGGGCCGCCGCCCAGGTGGATGACCTGGTAGACCATGCCCACGGCCCACATTCCCGAGCCAAAAATCGAAATGGCCAGGGCTGCGATCAGGACCCGGTACTCGCGATGGGCAAACGGTCGCAGGGCTTTGGGGGTGGGCATATCCCCAATACTAGGTCCGGCATCCGGTTTCCGGGGTGGGCACCAAGTACCCGGTTGTGGGCTTGAACGGGGGCGGCGGCTGGGTGGTTCAACCCCAAGCAGCCTTAGTATTGGGGAAGGCCGCATCCGCCGCGGCGAGACTAACAGAGGTGACCATGGCCAAGCGCAGCAATCCCGCAGTCCGAATCGCACAGGAGACGGCCCACAACGCCGTGTTCGATGCCGACGGCAAGCCCAAGCCGGGCGTCCACAACATGCTCCTGAAGGCAGTGGAGATCCAGCGGCCGCTGGTGCTCGCCTACATCCGACGGCTGCAGAAAAAGCATCCCAAAGCCACCGCGGCCCAGCTCGCAGCCATCCTGGAACGGGACTACATCCGGGCGGTAACCGGCGGAGGGGCAGTGGTGGGCGCAACTGCCGTCGTCCCCGGGGTGGGAACCATTGCGTCGCTGGGCCTGTCCGCCGCGGCAACCGTTGGCTTCCTGGAGGCAACGGCGCTGTACGCGACGTCGCTGGCCGAACTGCACGGCATCCGCCTGACCAACCCCGAGAAGGCCAGCACCATGGTGATGGCCATCATGCTGGGCGAGGAGGGCACGTCGCTGCTGAGCACGCTCAGCAGCCAAGCAGCAGGCGGTGCCGGCATCAACACCACCAAGACACTGGGCAGCGTTTTTTCCAAGGCCATGCCGATCTCCGGCTTTGGCGCCGTGCGGAACAAGATCCAGAAAGCCTTCCTCAAGAATCTCCTGAAGCGCCAGGGAACGGCGCTGTTGGGGCGGGCCCTGCCGTTTGGAATCGGCGCGGTGGTGGGGGGAGCCGGTAACCTCATGATGGGACGCGCGGTGGTTTCGAACGCCAAGGAGGCGTTCGGACCAATGCCGGACACCATCCCCGGTGAGCTCACGCTGAACGCTGCAGCTCCCGACCACCAAACGCTGGAAGGCAACACACTTGGATCTCAACGCTGACCTCGGCGAATCATTCGGCTCCTGGAAGATGGGAGACGACCCTTCGATGTTCCAGCTGGTTACCAGCGCGAATGTGGCCTGCGGGTTCCACGCCGGGGATCCCATCACCATGCTGGACAGCTGCCGCGCCGCCTATGAACTGGATGTGACAGTCGGTGCACACGTGGGGTACCGGGACCTCGCAGGCTTTGGCCGGCGCGCACTGGACGTCAGCTTCGATGAGTTGTTCGGCGACGTGCTGTACCAGCTTGGCGCGCTCGACGGTGTTGCGCACGCCGTTGGTGCCTCCGTGGACTACGTCAAGCCGCACGGCGCCCTGTACAACCGGCTCGTCAACGATGCGGAGCAGGCGTCAGCCGTTGTGGCTGCAGTCAATGCCTACGATCCCGGCCTTCCCATCCTGGGCCTCCCCGGCTCGGAGCTGCTCAAACAGGCCAAGGAAGCGGGCCACCCGGTTTACGTCGAGGCCTTTGTGGACCGTGCCTACCGGGGCGACGGGACGCTGGTTCCGCGGGCGCAGGAAGGCGCGGTGCTGCACGACGTCGACGCAATCGTTGAGCGCGCCGTCCGGCTGGCCACCAAGGGTGAAGTTGTTGCCGTGGACGGGACGGTCGTCAAAGTCCGGCCCGACTCGCTGTGCATCCACGGCGACACCCCCGGAGCCGTCGAAATGGCATCCGGCGTGCGGGCCGGCCTTGAGGCTGCCGGCGTGGAGCTGGAGGCGTTCGCCTAGGCCGTCAGGTTCCGGTCGAATCGGCTCCGGCTGCCATGACTCGAATTCTGATTACCGGAATGTCCGGGGCGGGAAAGACAACTGTGCTGCGCGAGTTGTCCCGGCGGGGCTACAGAACCATCGACACGGATTACGACGGCTGGGTCCTTCCCGACAGGACGTGGGACGAGACCCGGATGTCCGCATTGCTCGAGACGCATATGCCGCTGTTTGTTTCGGGGACTGTTGAGAACCAAGGCGCCTTCTACGATCGGTTTTCCGCTGTTGTCCTGCTGAGTGCACCGGCGGAGATCCTCATCGAGCGGGTCTCTTTGCGGGCCAACAACTCCTATGGACGATCCACAGCCGACCAAGCTGAGATTCTTCAGTTCATTCTTGACGTCGAGCCTTTGCTTCGGGGTGGCGCTACCTTAGAACTCGACGGCCGTCGGCCGGTCTCTGAACTTGCGGATGAACTCGTGCGCCTCATCAGGGTGTCCCCCTGAAGCCCGGCTCGGATGCCATCAGCTGTGCTGCTGAAGTTTTGGCCGGCGTCGCCCCGCTGTGCCCGGGCGGCCTGCGAGCTGAACCGGACGGCAGTAGATCTTGACCGGCGCCGTGTCAGGCATCGGCGCGGGGATTCACCCGGCGGGTCCAGAACTCCATTCCCGACGTCCCCGGTCCGCATTTCCTAGGTAGTCAAGCCGTGAAGGTACTTCTCCAGGAATGAATCCGCGAGGGAGAAACTTCGGCGGTGCTGGTTTTTACGGAGCTTGTGCCGTTTGAGTCTTCTCCGTGCACTGGCGCCTGACTGGTCTCGGCATGGTCGTGTACTGGCGCCCGGCGCTGGACCGGGTTCGAGGCGATCGCGCTGTCCGTGTTGTGGTTGCCGGTGCTCGTGGTTGTGTTCCGGGCGCCGGGGTTGGACCTCGTGTTCGGGCTCTTGTTGCTGGAGTTCTTGGTGTTGGGTTTCCTGGTCCTGGTCCTGGTCCTGGTCCTGGTCCTGGTCCTTGTTTTGGTCCTGGTGTTCTGGTTCCTGGTGTTGGGGCGTGTTGGGTGTGGGGTGTTGTTGGGTCCACTCGGACGGCCAGGTGGGTGGTTCGTGGTCGGGTTGTTCGGCGGGGTAGTAGCGGCCGGTGGGTGAGAGCCAGCCGGGTGGGTGGTTTTGGGTGGCGGTGGTGGGGGTCCAGGTGGTGTTGTGTTTGAGGTGGTGGTGTTTTGGGCAGAGTTGGTTGAGGTTGTTGATGCCTGTGGTGCCGCCGTGGTGCCAGGGGTGGATGTGGTCGGCGTCGTTGTCGAGCGTGTTGTTGTTGCAGGCGGGGAAGGTGCATTTGGCGTCGCGGAGTCGGAGCCAGTGGCGCATGGCGGGGGTGAGGCGGTAGTTTTTGCGGCCGATTTCCAGGGGTGCGCCGTCGCGGGGGTCGATCAGGACGCGGTGGAAGGATTCGGCGCCGTTGGCGATGAGGTCCCTGGCCATGGAGGGTGGGATGGGGCCGTAGCCGTCAAGGATCGCGGGTTCCTCGGTGGCTCCGAGGAGGGCCATGACCGGGACGGTGATCAGGACCTGCGCCCTGGGTACCGGAACATCACCCCAGGCCCTTGCCGAGGTAAACGGCGCCCCAGGGCTGGTGGCATCGTCAGGCGTGGATCCGGCCTCCGTTCCAGAGGCGGTTTCCCCGGTGACTGCGGTGCTGGTGGTGGGGTGCTGTTGTGTGGGGGTGAGTCCGGCGGTGAGGAGGGCTTCGACGAGGTTATCGGCCCGGCGTTGGGGCAGGGTGCGGGTCTCGTGGGGGCCTTGCTGGCCGCGGGAGATCGCGGTGAGCCGGTTATGGATCGCTTCGGCGCTTGGCGCGGGGAGGCAGGCGCTGAGCCAGGCCATTCCGTCCCGGGCCGGGGTGAACTCGACCCTGCGGTCCACGGCCGACCGGACGTGGCGTTCCTCAATGGATTCGGGGTGGTGGCGTTCGCGCCAGGAACGCACCTTGGCCCGTAACCGTCCCGGGACCAGGACTGCCGCCACACACCGCCCGGCCAGGACACTGCCGACGGCCGGATCGGGGGCAGGCGTCAGGAGCGGGTCTGCCGGGTCAGCACCTGCAGGATCAGCCACATCGATCGGGTCCGGGAGTGCAGGATCAGGGAGGGTGGGATCCGGGAGTGTGGGGGTGAGGAAGTGGGTTTCGAGGGCGGTGGTCCCGGCGTGGGGCAGGCCGGTGCATTCGTCGGTGAGGACCCGGGCGTGCTGATAGGTGATTTCCCCGGCGGCCAGTGCCGCGAGCGTCAGCGGCTGGGTGGCGGCAAGCTGGTAGCTGGTGCTGACCAGGTCCGCCGCGGCCCCGGCCCCGAGACCAAGGATCCCGCCGACCTCAGCGATCAGGGAGATTTCCCGGGCCCGTTGATGCTGGTTCGAAATCCCCGGCGGAGTCAGTGCCTCTTCAATCCCCACATACTCAGCAACAGTCAACGCCTTGACCGCCGCGAGTTCAGCCTCAACGCGCCGCACCACCCCGAGGCGCTGTAACCGGTTTTCCTTGGCCCGCTCCAGCAGGTCCTCCCCGGACCAATCATCCTCCAACGCAACATCCGCGACCCCGGCCAAAGCCTTCAAGTCCGTCAACGCGCTCAACGCCGCATCGATCACCACGCCCACCGCGTCAGAAGCACCCACCCCACCAGAACCGGAAACAGCAGGCGGAACCGGGTTCCTGCTGTCAGTCTCTGGAGCTTCGTTGCCGTCCATAAAACCAGCGTAGGGAGGGGGTACGACAATTTGGCCGGGGGCAGGAACGGCCAGCGAATCAAGCCTGTCACCGGCCTCAACAGCGGCCCCGGACGGCGCGGCAGCCCCGGGAGCAGGCGGAACCGGGTTCCTGCCGTCCGTCCCTGGAGCCTCTTCGCCGTCCATAAAACCAGCGTAGGGAGGGGGTACGACAATTTGGCCGGGGGCAGGAACGGCCGATGGATCGCCCCCAAAGCCGCCTCTAAAGCCGGCCCCGGAAACAGCCCCGCACGCAGGTGAAACAGCGTCCCTGCCGTCCGTCCCTGGAGCCTCTTCGCCGTCCATAACCCCAGCATATGCAGGGGGTACGACAATCTGGCTCAGCAGCAAGACAAGCCGCAGGCCCGGGAACAGCCCGCCGGCACCCAACCCCGAGCGCGCCGTCGTAATTCAGTAGGCCCAGGAGACCCGGACTGCCCACCAAGCCACCGCGGAGTCAGCCGAAGATAAGGTGCGCCACCGTGAAGATCGCGAGCCCCGCGAGGGAACCCACCACGGTGCCGTTGATCCGGATGAACTGCAGGTCCTTGCCCACCTGGAGTTCGATCTTCTGCGAGGTTTCCTCGGCATCCCAGCGGGCAACGGTGTCGGTGATAACGCCCGCAATGTCGGAGCGGTAGGTGCGGACCAGGTATGCGGCGGCGTCGCCAATCCAGGTGTTGACCTTCCCGGCAAGCTCGGGATCGCCCACCAGCCGGGAGCCGAAGTCCCGGACCCCGGCCTTGAATTTGACGGTCAGCTCACTGTCCGGATCATCCACGGCACCAAGCAGGGCGTTCTTGACGGTCCCCCAGGTCCTGGAGGCGAGCTCGCGCACTTCCGGGTCGCCAAGCACCTGTGCCTTGATGTCCTCGGCGCGGGCGATCATGGCGGGATCGTGCTGCAGGTCCTGGGCAAGGTCGTTGAGGTACTTGTCGATGGACTGCCGGACCTGGTGGTCCTGGTCGGACTGGACGGTCCGGACAAACTTCAGGATCTCCACGTAGACCTTGTCGCCCACCAGTCCGTCCACAAACTGCGGAACCCAGGTGGGGGAGCGCCCGGAAACGATCCTGGATACTGTCTCATGGTTGTCGTCCACCCAGTCGGCGGCCCGGTCCACCAGCAGGTCCACCAGTTTGTGGTGGTGCCCGTCCTGGAAAACCCGTTCAGCCAGCCTGCCCACCGGAGGCCCCCACGGCGGTGCGAGGAGGTGCTTGCGGACCAATCCCTCGATGACTGTCTGGACGTCGTCGTCGTTCAACACCGTGAAGGCGCCCCGGATCATTGCGGCGCCTTCCTTTGCAACGCGGTCGGCACCGCCAGGCGACGCCAGCCATTCCCCGGCCCGACGCGCAATGTTGACGCTGGCCAGTTTGTCCTGCACCACCTGCTCGGACAGGAAGTTGGTCTCCACAAATTCGCCCAGCGAGGCACCAATCTGGTCCTTGCGCCGGGGGATGATCGCCGTGTGCGGGATCTTGATGCCCATCGGGTATTTGAACAGGGCAGTCACGGCGAACCAGTCCGCCAGCGCGCCCACCATGCCGCCCTCCGCGGCTGCGCGCACGTACTGCAGCCACGGGTATTCCTTCTGCAGCGCAAAGGCGAACACAAATACCACGGCCATGGCGATCAGCAGCCCCAGGGCCACCATTTTCATCTTGCGCAGGGCAGCCGCCTTTTCGGCGTCACCGGCGCTGAGCCCGGCAGCGTTTTGGCTTGAGGTTCCGCGTCCGACGTCGGAACCCAGGATAGTGCCTTCCGGCGCCGGGCGAGGGGGCCGGGTGGGGGAGTCCTGGGTAGTTGGCTCAGAGTTCACCTGCATGTGCCAAGCCTAGCCCTGCAGGCAGGCGGCATTCGGCTACCGTGTCACCATGACAGTTGACGAGTCCGGGCCGCACCGGTCCCTGGTCTTTGCCCACCGCGGCGCCAGTGCCGCCTTCGCCGAACACACCCGCGCGGCCTACCTGCAGGCCATGGCCGACGGCGCCGACGGCGTGGAGTGCGACCTCCACCTGACGCGGGACCAGCACCTGGTCCTCCTGCACGACGCCAACCTGGACCGCACCTCGGATGGAACCGGGCCGGTGGCCGAGCGGACGCTCCGGGAGCTGCGCCAGCTGGACTTCTCCTCCTGGAAGGGCGCCCGCATCCCCGAGGCCTACGGCGCGCGGTCCGAACAGTTCCTGACCCTGCCCGAGCTGCTGGAGCTTCTCCGGGGCGCCGGGCGTCCGGTGAAACTGGCGATCGAACTCAAGCACCCCAGCCCCTACCAGTTGAAGCTCGAGGACAGGGTGCTGGAGGTGCTGCGGAGCGAGGGCTGGGACCCGGCCAGCTCCACCGTGGACAACGTGGCCGTGACCTTCATGAGCTTCAGCCCCGACTCCGTCCGCCACCTCCTCCAGTCCGTGCCGGCGGAATACGTCTGCCAACTGGTGGACGATCTGACCATCCACGAAATCCGGGACGGGCTGGGGCTGGGCCTGATCACCGGTGGCGCCGTGGCCAACCTGATGAAGGCCACGCAGCTCGAAGGGGAGCAGATCGTCGAGGACGGCGCGGTGGGGCTGGCTGGGCCCGGCATCGACTACGTCCGCGAAAACAGGGCCACCATCCAGCGCTGGCTTCAGGCCGGCCGGCGGCTGCGCGTATGGACGGTGGATTCAGAGGACGACGTGGCCCTGTGCCAGGAGTTGGGGATCCAGGAGATCACCACCAACATGCCGGCCCGGGTCCTGAACCAGTTGAGCGAGGCTTCCTCGCCGGGAAGGTAGGTCAGTCATGATGTTCCAACCGGGCTCCGGGCGCTGGTGGGATGGACCTTTGGATGTTGAGGGTCTGGCGCTGGGTGCCGTCAACGCCGCTGCCGCGTCCGCGAACCATTACGCCGGCGCGCCCGGCAGGTTCAGCACCACACCGGAACTGACCGCGGCAGCCTTTGACTCCTCCGGTTTACTGCGGATTGCCGGCCGGAAGGCCCAGGGGTTCGTCCCGCTCTCCGGGTTCCGGCGGACCCTTGACGGCTGGATCCGGATCCACGCCAATTACCCGCACCACGAGCGCCGGCTCCTGCAAGCACTTGGCGCTTCCACCGGCCGGGACGTGGACCAGGCCCTCCTCGGTATCCCGTCCCTCGCAGCCGAGGCAGTGATCCAGGCGCACGGCGGAATAGCGGCGGCCGTCAGGACCCGGGCGGAGTGGCTCGGCTCCGCCATGGGCCGCGCTGCCGGAGCAGGTCACTGGCTCGAGTTGACCGCCGACGACGGCACAACCAGCGGTGCGCCCCTCACCAGTAAGCGTGCGCACCAACCTGTGGCCGGCCCGGCGGGAAGCGGCCCTGAAGCCAACCACCCGGCAAAACCCCTCGCAGGGGTTCGGGTGCTCGACCTGACCAGGGTGATTGCAGGGCCCGTGGGCACCCGGCTCCTGGCGGCCCTGGGTGCTGATGTCCTGCGGCTAGATCCGCCCGGGATGCCCGAAATCCTGGACCAGTACGTTGACACCTGTTTCGGCAAACGCAGCGCCGAAGCCGACCTCGCCAACGGAACCAGCCGGGAACGCCTCGAAAGGCTTCTGGACGAAGCCGACGTTGTGGTCACCGGCTACCGGCGCGGAGCACTGGACAGGTTCGGCCTGAAACCCCGGGCTTTGCTGGCATCCCGGCCCTGGCTGGCCGTGGTGGCCCTGAACAGCTGGGGGAACGACGGCCCGTGGCGCGGGTTGCGGGGATTCGACAGTATTGTCCAGGCCGCCTGCGGCATCGCCCACGTTTACGGCGGGCCCGACCGGGACGGCAACTGGCGCCCGGGCGCGCTGCCAGTCCAGGCCTTGGACCACGCCACCGGGTACGGGGTTGCGGCCGCAGCGATCACGCTCCTGGCAACCCGCCGGGAAACCGGATTGGGCGGCACTGCCAGGCTGTCGCTGGCCCGGACCGCCGAAGAACTGTTCGCGCTGACAGCGGACGCGGTGTCGGCCAACGCCGCTGGCGGGCACGCGGACGCCAGGCCTGCCGCTGGCCAGCCCGCCCGTGCCGGACTGCCTGAGCCCGACTACCGGACCATGCCCAGTTCCTTCGGCGAGCTCCGTTACGTTGGCCCACCACTGCAGGTGGCCGGCCGGCCGCTGGACTACGCGGGCCCGCCGCCGCCTTACGGCACCGCGTTGATGGCCTGGGCCTGACGCAGCGCCGCCACGATGGAGGCAGTTCCACTCTGGAGGCAGGTCGCCGGGAGTTGGGTTTCATCAGCCACGCGCGCCTGTGATTGAGTGGTGCCATGCCATTTCCGCGGGCCGGCCGGGCCCCCCAGAGCCTGTCTGCTGCCGCCATGAGCGCTTTGCTCCTGGCCAGCGCCGTCAACCACTTCCGGAATCCCCGGTTCTACCGCCAAGTTGTGCCCGGGTACCTGTGCCGCGAGGACCCGTCGCCCGCCGCTGCATCCGGCCACCAGGCAGAAGCGAACGACGGCGGTCCAGGCCACAGCGTGCCCCCGTCCAGTCCACTTGCCCTGCTTTCCCGTGAGGAATGGATCGCGGCGAGCGGCCTGCTGGAACTGGGCGCCGCCGTCGGAATCCTGGTGCCGGCGACCCGGAAGCTGACGGCTACCGGGCTGACCGCCATGTACGTGGCCTTCCTTGCCGGGCACGTTGATGCCCTCCAACGGGCGTACGGTCCGGACGGAACGGCTGCGCAGCGGAAGGCGCACACGGTGCGGCTTCCCTTTCAGGTGCCGCTGATTATGTGGGCGTGGAGCCTCCGGCGGTCCGGCCGGGCAGCGAGGCAGTGAAACTGCTGGATTCGCCGGCAGTGCGGGTGGGCCTGTCCATCAGCATTGCCACGGGCCTTTACGGCGTCTCCTTCGGGGCGCTGTCCGTCACCTCCGGGCTCAGCTTCTGGCAAACCATGGCCCTGAGCCTGCTGCTCTTCAGCGGCGGCTCGCAGTTTGCGTTCATCGGCGTTGTGGCCGGCGGCGGCTCAGGGATAGCCGCCATGAGCGCGGCCACCCTGCTGGGCATGCGCAACGGTATTTACGGCATGCAACTCAACGCCCTCCTGCGTCCCACGGGCTGGCGCAGGTACGTCAGCGCCCAGCTGACCATTGACGAGTCCACCGCGACCAGCACCGGCCAGTCCGATCCCGCGGAGCAAAGGCGCGGGTTCTGGGCTGCCGGAATCGGCATCTATGTGCTATGGAACCTCTTTACGGCTGTTGGTGCGCTGGCCGGCAGCGGGCTGGGTGATCCCAAGCAATGGGGGCTGGACGGCGCCGCCGTAGCGGCCTTCCTGGCACTCCTGTGGCCGCGGCTCAAGGGGCGCGAACCGGTAGCGATTGCCGTGGCCTGCGCCGTGGCCACCGTCATTGCCGTGCCGTTTGTACCCGCAGGTGTTCCCATCCTGGTGGCAGCCGTGGTGGCTGCGGTCATCGGCTGGTTCAGCCACGGCCGCAGCGACGAAGGCCTTGAACCGGACGTTGACCCCTACGCGGAACACGACCACCACGGCGCCAAGCGCGCGGCAGCCGCGGAAGGCGACTCATGAGCCTCTGGATCTGGCTGCTGTTGGCCTGTGCGCTCGCGTACGCCTGGAAACTGATGGGCTACTTTGTGCCCGCACGGTTGCTGGAAAATCCGCGGATGTCCCGGATCGCGGGAACCATGACCATCGGACTGCTGGCCTCCCTGACAGTGGTCAATGCTGCCGCGACCGGCCAATCCCTGGCCGCCGATGCCCGGCTGGGGGCGCTCGCGGCCGCTGCCATCGCCTTGGCCCTGCGCGCTCCCTTCCTGGTGGTGGTGCTGGCCGGCGCCGGAGCCGCGGCGCTACTCCGGCTGGCCGGCTGGAACTGAGCGGTTCCGCCTACGCCTTTATCCGGGTGCGGACAGAAGGTCCGGTGAGGCACGCGCCGGGGCGTGATGTGGGTCACGCTGGATCGGGCGTGCCGGTTGTACGATGGGAGCGGCTAAGCAGTTGGCCGCAAAATCCCGCACGATTGGCGACTATGAAAAATCAACTGCACCGGGCAGGGGGCAGGGCTGCACAGCCCCCCGACTGGAATTTCCGACGGCGGGCAGGCCTCCCGGCCAAGCGCTTCTTTACCCGGTTTGCCGGCCTGTCCCACGTTCCCGCCGAGGAGTTGGAGGACCTTTCCGGAATTCTGCGGAAGGCCCTCGACGGGGATCCGGAGTCGCCCGTTCCCGCGCTGCAGGCGCTGGTCAGCAGGGAAATACGGCGGCGCGGAATGAACCACCAAAGGTGATGTCCGGCCAAGTGCCGGCAGCGCCGCACCGGTCCAGCGGGTATGGGACCGAACAGTGGCCGCCATGCTCCATGGCGGAAAATGAAGGAGGAAGCAGATGAGCGAACAGGCACAGCCCGTGGAACCCGCAATGGTCCACGAGGCAGACAGGACAACAAGCGACGACGGGCAAAGCACCGCTCCCGCTGCGTCCGCGGACCAGTCCGGCAAATCAAGGGCCGTTTACCGGGATCCCAAAGGCTCGGAATCCACCAGGGAACTCCGCGACACCGCCCGCCGCCGCCGGGACTCCGAGGAAAAGCTGCAGCAGCACCTGATCGAAGCGAAGGACCATGTCCCGAACGACCATCACGAGCACGAGCACCATGATGAGGGGCACCACCCCGATCACGGTCAGGACCAGGACCATAACCAGGACGGGGACAACCCCGGCACCTCCAGGGCGGGGGAGACCGGCAACCCCTGACCTGGCGGGCCAGCTCCTGACCTGGCGGGTCGACTCCTGATACGGCAGCTCAACTCCTGACCGGCTTGCGCCTTACCAGCCCGCTGCCCGGCGGCTCAGGCCACGCCGGTCGCGTCGCTCGGCGAGGCGGCCCTGCGGCTGATCTCATCCACTACCGAGTCGTACCAGGCCTGCGCGCCGAACTCCGGATCCATGGTGTCCAGATGGCTGAACAGGGCGTCTGCCAGGGCGGCAAGGTCCTCCGCTGCCAGCGTGGGAAGGACGTCTTCGGGGTCGTTCCGGCCGTTGAGGTAACGGCCCAGATCGAGGCTTTTCATCGCCGCGCCTCCCGGCGCGCCATCAGCAGTGGTTGCGGCATGGGAACTCCATCGTCGGCAAAACGGAGGCTGACTGCGTAACCTTTCCCGGATTCTATTGCACCTTTTTGCCGCGTTCAATGGTGCTTCTCCGAAGCAGCTACGCCAGGTATCCGGGTCCTAGGCGGAGCGCTGCGGCTGGCCCGGAACGGGGATGTGGGCCGGCAGCGGGCGGTCGGGCCGGACCGAGCGGATGGCGTCCTCCATCAGGGCCAGCGGGCGCCGCCAGGCGTCCGACCCGGGCTCCATGGTGTCAACCACACCAATAAGCATCGCAAGCAGCCGGAACATGTCCGTCATGGAAATATCACGGCGCAGGCTGCCCTGGCCCTGGCCGCGGACCAGCAGCACCCCCATGGAATCCATCAGGGAACCGGTGATTCCGGGCAGGAGTTCACGCCTGCCCGCGACGGCGCCCAGCAGGTTGGCGTCGGCGCTGGCGGCAGCCATCAAGGCTTCGAGGACGCGCAGCAAACCGGCAGCAGCATCGATGTCGGCCAGGGCGCCGTCCATCACCGGATCCACGCTGACCCGCAGCTGCCGGTTCAGGGCCGCGAGGACCAGCTCCTCCTTGTCGGCGAAGTTCCGGAAGAGGGTGGCCGGGCCCACGCCGGCGGTAACAGCGATGGTCTGCAGCGGGACATCCGGGCCGAATTCGCGGAAGCACTGGCGCGCAGCAGTGATGATCTTGTCCACATTCCGCGCTGCGTCGGCGCGGAGCGGCTTGCGGGCGACTGCGAGGCTCATGCGAAAAGGTTAGCAACGGAGCCTGCGCCGATCACGGTTACTGGAGGGTAGGGGCTTATGTGACGGCGGCAACAGGCTGCAGGCGCCCGTTCAGCGTGTAAGACTGGCTCCATGTTGCTTGCTTTCTCAGTCGCCCCGTCAGGCGCCCCCATCGAAGGTTCCCGCTCCGATGACGCATCGGTCCACGACGCTGTGGCCGCCGCCGTCAGGATTGTGAGGGAGTCCGGCCTGCCCAACCGGACGGACTCGATGTTCACCACCATCGAAGGTGACTGGGACGAGGTTTTCGACGTCGTCAAACGCGCCACCGAGGCCGTGGGCCGCTACGGCAGCCGGGTGTCCCTGGTCATCAAGGCGGACATCAGGCCAGGCTACGAGGGCGAAATGACGGCCAAGCTGGACCGGCTGGAAGGCGCCCTCTCCGAGGGTTCCTGACCTCCACGGAACCCGCTCCAGATCCTATGGACCCGCGCGGCGCCCCGTGCCAGACTGTGCCCATGTTCGAGCACAAGCCCCGGCCCGAGTGGACTGCCGCCGAGGTGTTCCTGACCGATTCCGTGGTGCACCCGGACCCCGCCCTGCATCGCGCCCTCCGGACGGCGGCCGATGCCGGCATGCCGGCCATCGAGGTGGCGCCCAATGCCGGAAAGCTCCTGCAGCTCCTGGTACAGATGGCCGGCGCCCGGAACGTCCTGGAAATCGGCACCTTGGCGGGCTTCAGCACCATTTGGATGGCCCGTGGGCTGCCGGCGGACGGTTCGCTGGTCAGTTGCGAGTTCCTGCCCGCGCATGCGCAGGTCGCGCGGGAAAATGTCGACAGCGCCGGGCTGGGGCCAAAAGTGGAGATCAGGGTTGGCCCGGCCCTGGAGACCCTTGCGGAGCTGGCAGCGGAAGGCCGGGAGCCCTTCGACTTCATCTTTATTGACGCGGACAAGCAGAACAACAGCAACTACCTGGACTGGGCGCTCCGGTTGGGCCGGCCCGGGACCACAGTGGTGCTGGACAATGCGGTCTGGGAGGGTGCCATCACCGACGCCGGAATGGACCCCGTCAACGCCCCCGGGATCATCGACGCCCTCACCATGCTGGGTGGTCATCCCCGGTTTGACGCCACCGTCATCCAGACTGTGGGCTCCAAAGGCTGGGACGGCTTCGCCCTGGCGCGGATCATCTGAAACCCCTTAGTAAGTATGCTTAGATAACTGCGGGAGCCACTCCCGCCGCATACGCATTGGAGGACAAGTTGAAAGCCTCACCGGTACGTGCCAACCATCAGGCTGCCGTCCGCCTGTTCCTCACCCCGCCGGTCACCGAACCGGCACGGAAGTAGCATGGCAGCCCTGCGTCCGGCCGGCGTGGACCGGCCCGCGGCGCGCCCACCTGAAGGCGGAGCTGACGGGAACCTGATCAAGCCCGTCCTCCTCACGTCGTCACCGGGGCAACTGGCCCTCTGGCTCCCGGCTGTGGAATCCATGGCCCGGGCCGCCGGCAACGTCCCTGCCCTCCTTGACCTGGCCAGGAAAAACGGCAGCACCTTGCCCCGCCCCGGCGAAGGGCACACAGCCATCCTCTGGGAACTCCTGGCCACTGTCAGCGCTGCCGACGTAGCGGCCGGCCGGGTCCTGGAACCGCACCTTGATGCCCTGGCCATCCTGTCCCAAGCGGGACATCCGGCGGTCGCTGACGGCGGTGCCTGGGGCGTCTTCGCCGCTGAAGGTCCGGGCCTGCGCCTTGAGGCGCGTGCCGATGGCGACGCCTTCCGCCTTGACGGTGCCAAACCGTGGTGCTCCCTGGCCGGGGTGCTGGACCAGGCAGTCATCACCGCCCACACGGACGACGGCGGCCGGGCAGCATTCGCCGTTGACCTCCGCCACCACGGGGTCACCGCAGAGGAACCGGCCTGGATCGCGCGGGGACTCCGCGAGATTCCCAGCGGCACCGTCCACTTCAGCCAGGTCCCCGCAACCCCGGTGGGGGGCGCCGGCTGGTACCTCAGCAGGCCAGGTTTCGCCTGGGGCGGCATGGGCGTTGCCGCCTGCTGGCTGGGCGGTGCCATCGGGGTGGCCCGCGACTTCCGGCAGGGACTGCAGGCCGCCAGGGACGCCGGAAAGGAACCGGACCAGGTGGCCCTCGCAAACCTCGGCGAGGTGGACCGCACCGTCACCGCCTGCCTCCACAGCCTGGCCCGCGCCGCCGACCGGATCGACCAAAACACGCCATCCGACGGTGACCCCAGTCCCTGGAGCGAAGCGCAACGGTTGCGCGGAACTGTTGCGGCCGCCGTCGAACGCGTCCTCCAGTTGGTGGGATCCGCAAGGGGCCCGGCGCCGCTGGCATTCGACGAACCCTATGCCAAACGGATGGCCGACCTGGCCCTCTACGTCCGCCAGCACCACGGGCAACGGGACGACGCACAGCTCGGTGCGCTGGCCCTCAAGGGGGACAGCCAGTGGTGACCTTTTCGCACACGGATACCGGAACTGCCGAATCCACCTGGGCCGATGCGGGCCTGGCTGCGCTCCCCGGGCTGCCCCTCGATCCGGCCAGGCTCGCCGGGACACGGTTTGTGGTCCTCGCAGCCCACCCCGATGACGAAACCTTGGGCGCCGGCGGCCTGATGGCGACCCTGCCCGCCTTGGGCGCGGAAGTGGAGGTCTTGCTCTGCACCGCCGGGGAAGGGTCCCATCCCGGATCGCCCACCCACAGCCCGGAACAGCTTTCGGCCCTGCGCATTGCCGAGTTCGGTGCCGCCCTCACGGAGCTGGGCCTGGCGGGCCGCTGGAGTTTCCTTGGCCTGCCGGACCGGGGGCTGGGCGCGTACAGCGGGACCATCGCCGCTGCCATCCGGGACGCTGCGCACGGCGGCGGCACGCGGCCGGAAGACGTGGTGCTGGTGGCGCCTTTCCGCAGTGACGGCCACGCGGACCACGACGCGCTGGGGGAGGCGGCCGCGGCCGTGGCCGCAGCGGAGGGCTTTGGCCTCCTGGAGTACCCCATCTGGTACTGGCACTGGGCAACGCCGGCCCAACCAACGTGGCGGGCCTGGCACCAGCTTCAGCTGGCTCCGGCGGCGGCGGAAGCCAAGACCAGGGCCATGGCGGCGCATGCCACGCAGGTCCGGCCGCTGTCCCCGGCCGAGGGGGACGAAACACTGCTCGACGCGGATTTCCTGGCGCATTTCGACCGCCCGTTTGAGGTTTTTGCGTGGACGCCGCCCACACCCGTCGGCGGTAGGCCGCACCGGAGTGCCGATGCGGAACAGATTTTCGACGCCGTCCACGCCGGCTCCGCGGACCCCTGGAACTATGCAGGAAGCTGGTATGAGCGGCGCAAGCGGGCCCTGACCCTGGCAGCGCTGCCGCAGGAGCGGTACCGGTCCGCGCTGGAGGTGGGCTGTTCGATCGGTACGCTCACGGCGGACCTTGCCCCGCGGTGCGACAACCTCCTTGCCGTGGACGCCAGCGGCACCGCGGCTGACCGGGCCTCCGAACGGCTGGCGGCTTTTCCCTGGGTCAGCGTCCGGCGGCAGGTGTTGCCGGAGTCCTGGCCGGCGGGCAGCTTCGACCTGGTGGTGGTGTCCGAGGTTGGCTACTACCTGGCGCCGGACGAACTGGCTGCCCTGCTGGACCGCATCAGGGAGTCCATCAGCCCGGGCGGCGCCCTGGTCCTCTGCCACTGGCGGCATCCGATTGACGGCTGGGAGCTCGACGGCGAGACCGTCCACACCCGTGCGAGGGAACGGCTTGGCTGGCAGCAGTCGGGGCTCTACCGCGAGCAGGATTTTGTCCTTGAGGTCCTGACCGCGCCCGGTGCTGTTACTGGCCCGGTTGCAGACGGGGATGCAGACGCAGGATCCGGCGCGGGACAGCGGGGGGCCGGCTGATGCCGGGCATCAGCGGCGGTCCACGACCGGGATCCGTGGCAGAAAGCAGGACAGTCGGCGGCTCCCTGGGTCCGATTCCGGCAGCGGACTTGGTGTCTCATCCGCCGGAGTCTGCCCTGCCAGCGGGCGCATCAAGCATCAGCCATCTGGCGGTGGTCATTCCCGTCCACAACGAGGAACGGCACCTCGCCAGGGCTCTGGAAGGCGTCAGCGCCGCCGTCGACCATCTGGCCGAAAAGCAGCCCGGCGTCCGCACCCGGCTGGTGCTGGTCCTGGACAGTTGCAGTGACGGCTCGGCATCGGTGGCCCGCCGTTACGCAGAACGGTCAGCGGCCGCGGCGGACGTGACAGTCCTGGCTTCGGGCTTCAAAAGCGTGGGCCGCAGCCGCAGGGCCGGGATCCATGCGCTGTGGAACTCCGGCAGCATGGCAGCGCAGGCCGCGACCACCTCCGCGCCTTTCAGGGACGCGCCCGCCGGGCGGACCTGGCTGGCCAATACCGACGCCGATTCACTGGTCCCCCGTAACTGGCTGCTGCGCCAGGTGGAGCTCGCCGCCGCAGGAGCGGACGCGGTCCTGGGATCCGTGGAGCCGGATCCTGACGGCATGGACCCGGCACTGCTCCAGCGCTGGCGGGCCCGCCACCCGTTCCGCGAAAACCACCCCCACGTCTACGGCGCCAACCTGGGCGTCCGGGCCTCCGCCTATCTGGCCGCGGGTGGTTTCCCGGCCGCTGATTCGGGCGAGGACAGGGCCCTTGCCTCAGGCCTCCGGCGGTCCGGCGCGAACGTTGTGGCTACGGACAGCATCCGGGTGCGGACATCCGGCCGGACAGCTGGCCGGGCGCCCAGGGGCTTCGGGGCGTACCTGCTCGCCCTGGCCCTCGAACCGCCGCCGGGTCGGTGAACACAGGGCCGGCAGGAAACCAGATCCACCAGTGACCAAGTGCAGCACAAGCCGGCCGAAGGCAGAGGGACCCGGGCCTGCCAGGCCCGGGTCCCTCTATGGCAAGGCGGCGCTTAGACGAGGTCCGGCGCGCTTGCCAGAATATAGTCGGCGGCCGACGGGCCGGTCATGGACAGATTGTTGCTGTCCGGGTCGATGTTATGCTCCTGCAGGGCTTGCCACAGGGACTCGGGCGGCTGGAGCTGCTCCTTGTTGATAAGGCACCAGCTGGTGTAGAGGCCGTAAAGCTCATCGCGGCCAAGGCCCAGACCGGGCTCCTTGTCCGGGACAACGGCTTCGGCGAGGAAAGAGTCAAAGTGGGTGGCAGGCATGTCAGCTCATTCGGGAGGCTCGTCAATAGTCCCGCCGGGTCTGCTTCAGCGGCTCCCGCGTACCGTGATGGCGCGAGGAGTAATCACGAAAGTATTGCAGCCGGGCGCGCTTGTCCAGTCGGCTGCGGGCTGCCGTCCTCGGCAGCAGGGGTGGCGGGCAGGAATTGAGGGGGCCGACGGCGACTGGGGGGACTGGCCTCGGTCTCAGAGGAGGCCATCTCACCGCCGGCCCCGCCTGGCCCCGGACTGTTGCCGTCCCGGGAAACCGATAGGACCTGTGACAATTTTCCCCCATCCGGCGGGTCCTGCATAGCCCTGCGCGGCGGTACTGCCCCGTTCTCAGGCGGGCCGCCGCGCCGGGAAGCCGCGGGGGCCCGCCCTCCGGGTGCCGGGCCGGGCTTATCGGCCGGCGTCGGGCCGCTTCCCGTCCGGGTCCTCCTGCCCTGCCGCCCTGCGGACCTTGTCCCGGACGCGCTCGCGGTGCGGCACCCGGGTGCCGTCCGCACCCTGGGTTCCGTCGTCGTCGCCCGAATCTTCCTGCTCAGCATCAGCGTTTTCCGCGCTGAACTTTTCCCGCAGTTCACGGCCGTGCCGGATGTCCTCATCCTCCTGGGCCTGGAGCTTCTCGCTCTTTTTGGTGTCGCGCGGCGGCAACTGGATGGTCTCCTCCGCCTTGATGCCTGCCTGGAGCTGGCGGCCGCGCTCCATTTCAGCGTCGAACTCGGCGCCGAACAGCAGCGACATGTTCAGGATCCAGAGCCACAGCAGCATCACAATCACGCCGCCCAGGGCGCCATAGGTTTTGTTGTAGTTGCCAAAGTTGGCCACATAAAACGCAAAACCCAAGGAGGCGAGGATAAAGATCAGCAGGGCGATGCCGGAACCCAGGCTCATCCATTTGAACTTGGGCTGCTTGACGTTGGGCGTGGCGTAGTAGAGCACGGCGATGATGGCCACCATCAGACCCAGCATCACCGGCCATTTGGCGATGTTCCAGACGGTCAGGAAGACCCCGCTGAGCCCGATCAGGCCACCCACCGACTCTGCCACCGGTCCGCTGAGCACCAGCATTCCGGCCAGCACGGCCACGATCACCACCGCCAGGAGCGTGACGGCCAGCATGGTGCCGCGCAGTTTCACAAACGGGCGGCCTTCATCCACCTCGTACACGCGGTTCATGGCCCGCCCAAAGGCGCCCACGTACCCTGACGCGGACCACAGGGCCGTGGCCAGGCCGATCACCAGGGTGAAGCCGGCTGCCGGGGCACTGGCCAGTTCGGCAACCGGTCCGCTGACCGTCTTGACCGTATCGCCGGGTGCAACTCCCTGCACCACCTGCAGAAGGGCGTCGGTGGTCTTCTGCGGATCGCCGAACAGGCCAATCAGCGAGACGAGCGCAAGCATGGCCGGGAACAGGGACAGCACGGCGTAGTAGGTCAGGGACGCTGCAAGGTCCGGGCACTGGTCCTTGCTGAACTCACGCAGCGTCTTACGGGCGATGTACTTCCACGACGGTTTGTCCACGTCCTTGGGACTGTCCGGCTTCCGGCTGTCATCCGGAGCAGGCGCCTGGGCCGCTTTCGCGGTGCTGGTTTCGGGGGAATCGGAAGTAGCCATGGGGCGTCCTCTTCTTTTGGGGGATAAAGCCGACAGGCCGGCTCCGCGGGGTGGCGGGGCCGGCCTGACATTAGGGCTGGTACCTGTGGTGCCGCTGGTGTGCGTCAGGCGTTCTGGACGTTGTCTTTGGCTTCGGTGCTGCGGTCCTTGACGTCGGCGACGGCGCCTTGGCCTTCGGCTTTGACGTGTTCGGCGGCGTCGGTGGCCGTGGATTTGAGGCTTTCCATGGCGTCCTGGGCGGGCTGCCTGAGGTCCTCGGCCATGTCCTTGGCGGCGTCGGTGAGTTGGCTGGTGAGGGGTTCGGCGGCTGTTTTGAGTTGGTCCGCGGCTTCGCGTTCCTTCTCGCTGGCCGGGATCAGGGACGAGACCAGGAGTCCGGCGCCGAAAGCGATCAGGCCCGCGGCGAGCGGGTTGCCCCGGGTTTTGGACTTGACCTGGTGCGGGGCGTCGGAGATGGCGGCGCCGGCGTCGCTGAGGGTGTGGGCGACGTTGTCGCCGGCCTGGTGCAGGGCATCGCTGGTGTGTCCTGCGCCGGTGCCGGCCTTGTTGTGGACCTGGGTGGTGGCTGTGTCTGCTGCGCCCATGACTTTCTCCTTCATTCCGAAGACGGCGTCTTTGACCTTGTCGGTTTGGCGGTGGACGATGTTGGCCGGGGTGACCTTATCGGCCACGGCGTCCACGTTGGTGCCCAGCCGGGCCCGGGTGGCTTCTATGTCGGCGCGGATAGCGTCGGGGTTTTCGCTCATCGGTTTACCTCACCTGGCTTTAGGGTTGGGGGAATTTCGGAGAGTGTTTCGGTGGTTTGCGGCAGGCCCTTGATCTGTTTGAGTTCCTTGCGGCCCATGCTGGCCAGGACGGCGGCGATGATGCCCCAGAGGACTGCCACGATCACGGCGGCCCAGCCCAGCGGCATCAGCGCGCCGAGGGCGAACATCAGGCCCAGGGAGAGGAAGATCAGGACGAAATGCCCTGCAACCCCTGCCCCGGCCAGCATTCCGGAGCCCTTTCCGGCCCGGGTGGCTGACTGCTTCAGTTCGGCTTTGGCGAGTTCCACTTCCTGGCGCATCAGGGTGGACAGGTCCTTGGTGACATCACCAAGAAGCTCACCCAACGAGGTAGTATCCGCTTTCCGATGGGCCGCGCTGGCCGGTGCTTCGGGAACTTCGCTGCTCATCAGAACCTGCCAGACTGGCCGTCCGACGGGTCCCGGGTGACGGGATCGCCGGTAAGGGGATCGGTGGCGAAGGACTCGTCATCCAACCTGTTCCCGGTCCACGGCTCCTCCACCAATTGCGGGCTGTCCAGCGAGGACGCGGACCCTGCGGACGGGTAGTTGCTGCCCGGTGCGCCGCCGTCGAAACCGGCGGTGGCGACGGCCGGGCCTGGAAGGTGGACCGGCGGTGGGGGAGTAGTGCCATCGGCAACCGGCGGGTACGGAGTCGAGCCAAGTGCCTGCCCACCGTTGGCGGACGTTTCCGGAGCCCCGGCGGTGAGTCCACGGGTGAGGCGGCCGGCAAGGATGCCGGCGCCGGCTGCCAGCAGCAGGAAGGTGCCGGGCTTGTTCCGGGCGAAGGTCTGCACCTCGCTAAGGAGCGAACCCGGATCCCGGTTCTCGAGCCAGCCGGCGATGGAGGAAGTGCGTTCCGCCGCTTCACGGATGAGGTCAGTGGCAATGCCCTGCTCTCCGGGAGCCTCGGCCATGCTGTGCAGTTGGGTGGAGATGTTCCGGATTCCCTCGGCAGCCTTCTGCTGCTGGGTCCCGGCCTGGCTGGTGAGCCCGGATTTTGCCTGGTTCATCAGGTCCTTCGCACTGGACTTGGCCTCGGACGCCACATGGGCGACTTCCTCCTTGGCCGTCTGCGCGACATTCTGCGCCGAGTCCGCCGCGGTCCGGGCCACATCAGTTGCCTCGTCCTTCGCGGCGTCCTTGCGTGAGGTGCCCGTCACATCGCCCAAGGGGGTGGCGCCCGGAACGTACTCCGTGGTAGCCCCGAATCCGCCGGTGCCGGCGGTGGGTGCTGCGGGGGCTGGCGTATCAGACCATTGGTTCTCTGTCATCGTTGCTCTCTCTTTCCAACAGGCCGGTTTGGTTGGCCCAAACCGGCGAGAAGTGGCCGTAGATAAGTAACCTGCTGTTCTGGCCGTAAAATAATAAGCACGATTACTACCAATTGGTAAGTACCCTTGCTAACTGGTTCTAAACGGTCTTGGCAAAGTCAGTCGGAACGGCGGAGGGCCTGACCGGTCATATCGAGGTGGAAGTGGTGGAAAGCGTGGAATCAGCCCCGTGGGTTTGGATTGTGGTTGCTATTGTTGTGGTGGTCCTGGTGGTGTTGCTCCTGTTGTCCGGGAGGCGGCGCAAGGCGGCCCAGGAGAAGCGGGACCAGCATCACCGGCAGGAAGCAGCGGAAATCCGCAAAGAGGCGGAGAACCGGGAGCTTGATGCCCGCGAACGCGAAGCCAAGGCTGCCCGCGCCCGTGCGGACGCCGAGCAGGCCCAGGTGAATGCGGCCAGGCTGCGCCAGGAAGCCGAAAAGCACTCCACGGAGGCGCAGTCGGTGCGCGAGGATATTGGCCAGAAAACGCGCCGGGCCGATGAATTGGACCCCGATACTGATACCCGGGATGGCGGCCAGCGTCCTGATGTGGCGCGGGACGCCGACGCCGGTGCCCGGGATGGCGGCCAGCGTCCTGATGTGGCGCGGGACGCCGACGCCGGTGCCCGGGATGGCGGCCAGCGTCCTGATGTGGCGCGGGACGCCGACGCCGAAGGGACAGGGCGGCGCCGCGCGGGAAATCCCGAGGAACCGAAGATCTAGCCGGCCCCCCGCTACCGGGGTGTGAGGACGGGCGAGGGCGCAACGCCGTCGCCCGTTCCCATGCCCCGCAGCACTTCCGCGACTGCGTCGGCGGAAGAGACGCGTGGCTCCCAGCCAAGGACCCGCCGGGCTTTCCCGGTGTCCATGATGGGCGCGCCGGCAGCCATCTCCACCCAGCCCGAATCCGTGGGTTGGATCCTGAGCCGCCAGGTCAGTCCGGCGAGGCCGCGCAGAAGTCCCATCGGGATGGGGAGGATGCGCTTTGCCCCCAGGATGCGGGCCAGCACCTGGGGTGTGACCACAGGCTCTGCAGCGATGTTGAACGCACCGCTGGCACGCTGGTCCACTACCCGCCAGTACGCCTCCGCCACGTCATCGGCGTGCACCGCCTGGAAAATCAAGCCTTCCGGAACGGTCAGCAGCGGAATTCGGAGCCGTTTGGGCAGCAGCCGCGGAAAGACCGGGCCCAGGAAATAGCGGCCGATTTCGCTGCCGGCATCACCCTGGAAAATCAGGCCGGGCCGGAGGCGGGCCACGGCAATCCCGGGCTCGGTGGCCGCAAAGCGGTCCAGTGCTTCTTCCTGCTCGGCCTTGTGGCGGCTGTAATGCGAGCCGGCCATTCCGCCTGCCGGCCAGGACTCGTCTGTGCGCTGGTCCTTTGGCGCTTTGCTGTATGCCCCCACCGAGGAGGCGCAGACAATCTGCTTGACCCCGGCCGCCTTGGCGGCGGCCAGGACGTTCCGGGTGCCGGTGACGTTGGTCCGGTAGAGCTGTTCCAGGTCGCGGTTGGGTTGAATCTGCCAGGCCAGGTGCACCACGGCGTCCACGCCGGCCAGAGCCTGCTCCAGTTTGGAACGGTCCGCAGCCAGCCCAACGTCCAGGCAGTGCCAGTCGACCCCGGCGTAGGGCTGCCGGCCGGTGTCCGGCAGCCGCCGGCTGATCGCTGTCAACCGCAGGCTGCCGGGCTTCCTGGCCAGCTGTCCCTGCAGGTTCCGCAGCAATGCCGTGCCGGCGTTTCCGCTGGCTCCGGTGATGGCGATGTGCATGGCGAAGACTCCTTGGCGGTTTGACGGTTCGGGCCCTACCATCCGAGCCTAGCCCCGGAAAGCTTGTTTAATAAGCAGCCTTATGATTTCCTGCTTACAAGTCTTGCCCCAGGCTTTCGGAAACCAGACCGAGGGAATCATCCCAATGCCCGAATCCGTTGCTGCCGCCGCACTGGAGCCCATTACTAACCGCCAGTGCCCCGCAGAATACCCGTCACCATCCCGTCCAAAGCCCGCCGGCCGGCTGCAGGAAACCTTCGACAATGAGCTGGTCCTCAGCTACCTGGACCTCGCCGAGGCCCTGGCCAGACGGTTCGAGGCCAGGGGCCGCGAACGTGCAGACCTCAACCAGGTGGCCTACCTTGGCCTGGTCAAGGCAGCCAGGGGCTTTGACCCGGCCAAAGGCGGGAGCTTCCCCGCCTACGCCGCACCCACTATCACCGGGGAACTGAAAAGGTACCTGCGGGACAGGACCTGGGTGGTGCGGCCACCCCGGAGCATCCAGGATCTACGGACGCGGATGTTCCGGGTCGAACCCGAACTGACCCAAGACCTTGGGCGCACCCCCAGTGTGGCGGAACTGGCTGCTGAACTGGAGGTGGATCCGGCTGAGGTGCGGGAAGCGATCTCGGCGGGCAGCAGCCTGCATCCTGATTCGCTGGACGCGGTCAATCCGGGCACAGACACGCCCTGCATCGGGGACGTGTTGCCGTGTCAGGATTCACCGCTCGAAAGGCTTGAGGAGCTGGCCTGCCTGCGCGGTGCCATCCAGGGCCTGGCGGACGCGGACCGGGACCTCCTGTACCGCCGCTACTTCTGCGAGGAAACGCAGGCGGAACTGGGGAAGAGGCTGGGGATGTCCCAGATGCAGGTGTCGCGGCGGCTGGCACGGGTCCTGGTGGAGCTTCAGGGCCGGCTCGAAGAGGCGGCATCCGGGCGCGGGACCTTGCCGGCAGCGGACCGGGCCGGCCGGGAATGCTTTCCCGGGCCGGGAGATCCCGGCCCGGTGGGGTAACTGCAGCGACGGCAGGAAGCCCGCCGCCGGCGGGGTGCTGCCCCCTGCCTGCCGGCCTTTCCGCAGCACGCGGAGGGCCGGCAGGAAAAGTGACGGAGCCTGTTTAGGCAGGCATCAGGAGGGAACAAGGTGGGTATGGAAAGTTCCGAAAGGCCAAAGCTGCGGGCGGTCCTGTTCGACCGCGATGGCACCTTGGTCCTCGATGTCCCGTACAACGGGGACCCCTGCCTGGTGGAACCGGTGGCCGGCGCCAAACCGGTCCTTGACGCCATCCGCGCTTCGGGACTGGCCACGGGAGTGGTGAGCAACCAGTCCGGGATTGCCCGCGGCCTCATCACCCCGGCCCAGGTGGCGGCGGTAAACCGGCGGGTGGAGGAAATCCTCGGTCCGTTCGATGTCTGGGAAATCTGCCCGCATGGGGATGGGGATGGCTGCAGCTGCCGGAAGCCGGCTCCGGGCATGATCCTGAGCGCCTGCAGGAAGCTGGGCATCGAGCCCTTTGAGGCGGCAGTGATCGGCGATATCGGTGCTGATGTTGGCGCTGCCGAGGCGGCCGGTGCGGCCGGCGTCCTGGTGCCCACCCCGGTAACCCGGGCTGAAGAAGTAGCAACGGCCAGGATGGTGGCACCCAGCCTTGCGTCCGCCGTCGTACTCCTCGATGAAGCCGGTTATCTTCCGGCGGCTCCATAGTGGGAAGCGTCCTGGTGGCCCGGCTGGACAGCATGGGCGACGTGCTGCTGGCCGGCCCGGCCGTCCGGGCGGTGGCCAACGGCCGCCTTGCTGACGGCCGGCGGCCGAACAACGTGGTGCTGTTGTGCGGCCGGGACGGCGAGGCTGCCGCCGGAATGCTGCCGGGCGTCACGGAGGTCTGCAGCTGGGACAGTCCCTGGATCATGAACCCGGCGCCTGCCCTGACCGGGCCGCACGCAGACCGGCTGATCGATTATGTGCGCAATTCACGGGTCACCGAGGCTGTCATCCTCACCTCCTTCCACCAGTCACCGCTGCCCTTGGCGCTGCTGCTGCGGCTTGCCGGCGTGGAACGCATCACCGGCGCCTCTACCGACTATGCCGGGTCCCTGCTGGACATCCGGCTCAAGCCCGGCGAGGACTTTCCGGAGGACCAGCCCGAAGCGGAGCGCGCCCTGGGGATCGCAACGTCGGCCGGCTTCCGGCTTCCTGCGGGCGACGACGGCCGGCTGCGCCTTTCGTCCGTTCCCAACACCGGCCCGCTGGTCGGCGGGGAGCCGTACGTGGTGGTCCACCCGGGTGCGGCCGTCCCCGCCCGGGCCTGGCCGCCGCTGCACCACGCCGCCACGGTGGAGCTCCTCCAAGGCGCCGGACGCCGGGTGGTGGTCACCGGCGGGCCCGCCGAAACGTCCTTGACTGCGACGGTGGCGGGACCGTCCGCACTGGACTTGGGCGGCCGCACCGACCTGCGGACCCTGGCTGGCGTGATGGCGGGAGCCGACGCCCTCATCACCGGCAACACCGGCCCCGCCCACCTGGCAGCGGCGGTGGGAACACCCATCGCGTGCCTCTTTTCGCCCGTGGTGCCGGCCATTCGCTGGGCACCGTACGGCGTGCCGCTGGAGTTGATGGGGGACCAGGACGCCGAGTGCCGGCTGACCCGCGCCCGGGTATGTCCGGTGCCCGGCCACCCCTGTTTGGACTCCGTGTCACCGGAGGACGTGGTGGCCGCCGTAGAGCGCCTGATCGGTGGCGTCCGCTCCTTCAGCACCCACGCCAGCACGCGTCGAAAGGCGTGGAACCGATGAGGATTCTGCTTTGGCATGTCCACGGTTCGTGGACCGACGCCTTTGTCCGCGGCAGGCACGAGTACCTCCTCCCCGTGCTCCCCGGCGGCGGCCCCTGGGGGCTGGGCCGCGCCGGCCGGGACTGGCCCGCCTCCGTCCACGAGGTGGACCTGGCCACGCTGCCGGCCGAGGCCGTGGACGCAGTGGTCCTGCAACGGCCGGACGAGGCATCGGCAGTAGCCCTGCTCCTGGGCAGGGTTCCGGGCGTGGACGTCCCCGCCGTGTACCTGGAACACAACACGCCCAAAACCGGGTTCCCCTTCGCTGCGCATCCGCTCGCCGACCAGGACCGCATCCCGCTGGTGCACGTTACCCATTTCAACAAGCTGGCCTGGGACAACGGCCGGGCCCGGGCAACCGTGATCGAACACGGCATTCCGGACCCCGGGCTGCTGTACACGGGCGAGCTGCCCGAACTGGCGGTGGTGGTCAATGAACCCGTCCGCCGCGGTCGGGTTACGGGAACGGACCTGCTCCCCGCGTTTGCTGCGGTGGCCCCGCTCCAGGTGTTCGGGATGGAAACGCACGGCCTGGCCGCGGCCATTGGTGTTGACGGATCCCGGTTGCGGGCCCGGGGAGACCTGAAAACCGCCCAGCTGCACCGCGAACTTGCCCGTTGCCGCGTCTACATCCACCCCATGCGCTGGACGTCGCTGGGGCTCTCGCTCCTGGAAGCCATGCACCTTGGCATGCCCGTGGTGGCGCTGGCCAGCACCGAGGCTCCCCGGGCCGTCCCGCCCGAGGCCGGCGCCGTGTCCGCAGACCTTGACGAGCTGGTCCGTTGCGCCCGCATCCTGCTGGCGGACCCGGAGGAAGCACGACGGCGGGGGGCCGCCGGGCGTGCAGCGGCCTTGGAACGCTACGGGCTGGGCCGGTTCCTGGGCCGCTGGGACGGACTCCTGGCCGAGCTCACCGGCAGCAGCGCAGACAGTACCCCTGGCCCCGGCGAGCAGATCCTCGTCCCGGCACAAGAGAGGAAGGCACCATGAGAATTGCCATGATCTCCGAGCATGCCAGCCCGCTGGCGGCCTTGGGCGGAGTTGACGCTGGCGGCCAGAACGTCCACGTCGCAGCCCTTTCCGAGGCCCTGGCCCGCCGCGGCCACCATGTCACCGTCTACACCCGCAGGGACGCAACGGAGCTTCCCGCCCGGGTCAGGGTGGGGCAGCGCCTTGAGGTGGTCCACGTGGATGCGGGCCCTGCCCGGCACGTTCCAAAGGACCAGCTGCTGCCCTACATGGGCCAGTTGGCCGCCGGGGTGGCTGCGGATTGGGCCAGGCGGCCGCCGGACGTGGTCCACGGACATTTCTGGATGTCCGGCCTTGCCGCCCTGGACGCTGCCCGACGGGCCGACGCCGGTCACCGCGTCCCGGTGCTCCAGACCTTCCACGCGCTGGGCACGGTCAAGCGCCGGCACCAGGGTGCGGAGGACACCAGCCCGCCCGAGCGCACCTGGCTGGAACCGGGGGTGGGCCGCTCCGCTGACGGCATCATCGCCACCTGCCCGGATGAAGTCCTGGAACTCACCGCCATGGGCATCGACGCGGCGAAGATCTCCACCGCACCCTGCGGGGTGGACCTGGACTTCTTCGCTCCGGACGGGCCGGCAGACGCCCGACGGCGGCGGCACCGGGTCCTCTCAGTGGGCCGGCTGGTGCCGCGCAAGGGTGTGGACCTGGTGATCCGCGCCCTGCCCCACCTGCAGGCAGCAGGCTTCGACGACGTCGAACTGCTCATTGTGGGCGGTGGCGGGAACGCACTTGCGCTTGACCCGGACCCTGAGGTCCGGCGCCTGCTGGACCTTGCCACGCGCCTCGGCGTCGCCAACCACGTAAGCCTGCACGGGCAGGTGCCGCGTGATGCTATGCCCGGCATCTTCCGCAGCGCCGACGCCGTGGTGTGTGCTCCCTGGTACGAACCGTTCGGCATTGTGCCGCTCGAAGCGATGGCCTGCGGAGTCCCTGTGGTGGCCGCCGCCGTGGGCGGACTGCAGGACACGGTGGTGGATCGCGGCACCGGCCTGCACGTTCCGCCGCGCGATCCTGCCGCCATCGCCGCTGCGCTCGCCATGCTGCTGGCGGACAAGGCCCTGCGGACCCGGCTGGGAAGCGCGGGTGAGCAGCGCGCACGCACCCTCTACTCCTGGGACCGGGTGGCCGCCCTAACCGAAAAGGCGTACCTGGCTGCCATCGCCGGCACAACGGCCGGCGCCGTTTCCATGGAAGGAGCCGCGCTGTGACGGCAGAATTTTCGGTCCGCGATGTGGCCTTTGATGCCCTCGCCCGCACCGCTGCCCGGCAGGGGCCGCGTCCGGGCGGACCGTATGTGAACCAGGCCAGCGCGGACGCCGTCCGCGTCCATCTTGGCAATGTTTTACCGGCGCTGGAATCGCTGCGGAGCCAGTCGGACCGGCTGGCGGCATGGGGGGTGGAGCTGGCCCAGCGCCTGCTGCGCGGCCACCGCCTGCTGGCAGCCGGGAACGGCGGCTCAGCGGCGGAAGCCCAGCACCTCACCGCCGAATTGGTGGGCAGGTTCGACGGCGAGCGCGTCCCGTTTTCGGCCATCTCCCTGCACGCGGAGACCTCGGCCGTGACCGCAATCGCCAACGACTACGGCTACGACGAGGTGTTTGCCCGGCAGGTCCGGGCGCACGGCCGCTCCGGTGACGTCCTGATGTTGCTGTCCACCAGTGGCCAAAGCCCGAACCTGCTCCGGGCGGCGGAGGTGGCAGCCCGGCTGAACGTCCGGACCTGGGCGCTGACCGGCGTCGCCCCCAATCCACTGGCCTCTGCGTGCGATGAGGCCGTCACTGTGAATGCCCTTAACGCCAACGCCCAGGAGGCACACCTGATCGCGCTGCACGCGGTGTGCCGGGCTTTTGACCTCGAGGTGGCACGGCGCGGCGCGGCGGGCAACGCCGGCCGCATGCCGGAAGGACTGCGGCCATGACCATTGTGGTGGTGGGCGATGTGATGCTGGATGTGGACCTTGCCGGGGAGGCCACGCGGCTCAGCCCGGACGCGCCTGTCCCGGTGGTCGATGTCACCAGCGTCCGGCGCAGGGCAGGCGGCGCCGGCCTCGTCGCCCGGATGCTGGCGGCAGACGGCCGGCCGGTGACCCTGGTGACGGTGCTGTCAGCTGACGACGCCGGCCGCCAGCTGGCAGCTGAACTCGCCGGTGTGCAGCTGGTGGCAGGCGCCACGAGCCACCCGTCGCCGGTGAAAACAAGGGTCCGGGCCGGCTCGCACCCGGTGGTCCGGTTCGACCAGGGCTGCGCCGCCACGCCGGTTCCGCACGCCACGCCGGACATGCTCAGGGCCGTGGAAGCCGCGGAGGTGGTGATTGTCGCCGATTACGGCAGGGGCCTGGCCGCCAATCCGCAGCTGCGCATCGTCCTGGAGCAGGTGGCAAAGAAGGTGCCCGTCATCTGGGACCCGCACCCCGCCGGGGCGGATCCGGTGCCCGGCGTTGCAGTGGTAACGCCCAACCTCGCGGAAGCCAGAAAAGCCGCCGCCGCAGCGCCGACAGGCCAGCCGGCGGGGACTGGCCACGGAGACAATCCAGGCGGAACCCGTGCCCGGGCTTCAGCCGAAACTGCTTCCGGCGAGGTTGCCGGAGAAACAGCAATTGCGGGGGAAGCCGCCCGCCTGGCCCATGTCCTGCTGGCCCGGTGGCGCAGCGGCGCCGTGCTGGTGACCACCGGGGCCGATGGTGCCGTCCTGCTGCAGGAAGGCAACGCCGCTTCCCGCTGCGTTCCGGCGCCACGGGTGGAAACCGGGGACCCCTGCGGTGCGGGGGACCGGCTGGCAGCCGGGCTGGCGGTGCATCTGCTGTCCGGCCTCGGCCTGGAGGAGGCCGCCACGCTGGCGGTCCGGGACGCCGCTGACTTCCTCGCAGCCGGCGGTGTTTCGGCCCTCGCCGGAGCCGGTGAGGGCATCGCGACTCCTGCGTTGCCCGCTGGTCCCGCACCGGCCGCCGCCGCAGTGTCCGCAGCCGTATCCCAACAGGCGGGCTTCCCGGCGGGACCCGCCCTGGCGCCGCCGTCCCGGACCCCGGCGCGAAGGCGCAGCACCGAACCCCTGCTTCTGGCCCGCACCGTCCGCGGCGGCGGCGGCACGGTGGTGGCCACCGGCGGGTGCTTCGACCTCCTGCACGCCGGACATGTCCGCTCCCTTGCCGCCGCCCGCGAATTGGGGGACTGCCTGGTGGTCTGCCTGAATTCCGATGCCTCAACACAACGGCTCAAAGGTCCCGGCCGGCCCATCATCAGCCAACAGGACCGGGCCGAACTGCTGCTCGCCATGGAATGCGTGGATGCGGTGCTGGTGTTCGATGAGGACAACCCTGAAGCTGCCCTGCAACGGCTCCGTCCGGACATCTGGGTCAAGGGCGGCGACTACCGGGGCGCGCGCCTGCCGGAAGCGGACCTGGTCGAAAGCTGGGGCGGCCGTTGCCTCACCGTCCCGTTCCACCCTGCCCGTTCCACCACCGGCCTTGCCGACGCCCTGGCCAAAGTCGGCTGACCTGTTTCGCCTACCGAAGGGAACATCATGACCGCAGAAAACCTGACTGCACGCCGCTCACCAGGCCGGGTGCTCGTCACCGGCGGTGCCTCGGGACTGGGGGCCGCCGTCGTCAGTGCCGTGCTTGAGGCCGGCGGCACCCCGGTGGTACTGGACCGCGACATCAGCAAGGTGGCGGGGGTCAAAGCCGTGGAAGTGGATGTTGCCGACCGGCCGGCCGTGGAAGCCGCCGTGCGCGAGGCTGCCGGAATGCTCGGCGGACTCGACGCCGTGGTGACGGCCGCAGGCATCGACCGGTGCGGTGCGCTGGCGGACGTGGACGCCCTTGAATGGGAGAAGGTGATCGGGGTGAACCTGATGGGCACCGTCTCCGTGGTGCGGGCCGCACTGCCGCACCTGGCCGCAACGCACGGCCGGGTGGTGACCGTGGCCTCCACCCTGGGCAAGCGGGCCGTGGCCGATGCCACAGCCTACTGCGCCTCGAAATTCGGGGTGGTGGGCTTCAGTCACGCCCTGGCAGCGGAAACCGGCGGGAAAATCGGGGTCACCACCATGATTCCCGGCGGGATGAAAACACATTTTTTTGATGACCGCACCGAACAGTACAAGCCCCAGGACGATTCGCGCCTCAACGATCCCGGCAACGTGGCCCAGGCAATCCTGTTCGCGCTGACCCAGCCGCCGGGATGCGAAATCCGCGAAATGCTGGTCTGCCACGAAGAAGAGGGCTCCTGGCCCTGACCCTTATAGGGATCAGCCGGGACCGAACCCACAGGAGCCAAACATGCCTACCGCTGCCACCGAAACCCTTGACCATCACGAACCGGCCGTCAGCGCCGGGATCACCATCATCAACCCGCGCACCGGGGAAACCCTGTGGACGGTACCGGAAAAGCCCCCGGAGGCGGTGCACCACGCCGTCCACGTGGCCCGGGGTGCTGCCGCGGGCTGGGCAGCAACAGCCCCGGCAGCACGCGGGGCAGCTGTCCGCGCCGCGGCAGCAGCCCTGGCTGAGGCCGCCGCCGAATTGGCAGGGCTCAATGCCAGTGAAACCGGCAGGCCCATTGACGAGGCCCTCGCCGGGATCGCCGCCGGGGTGTCCACGCTGGAGCAGTACGCCGAGCTGGGTCCCGTGCACCGCGGCCACAGCCTCCGCGGTGACAGGCTCGCCAGCGACTACACAGTGGCGGAACCGCGCGGCGTGGCCGTCCTGCTCACGCCGTGGAACGATCCGGTGGCTGTGTCCTGTGGACTGATCGGGGCCGCACTGATGTCCGGCAACACCGTCATCCACAAGCCCAGCGAACGCTGCCCCCGGCTGGGGGAGGCCCTCGGTGAAGTGCTGGCACCGGCCTTCCCGGCCGGAGTGCTCGCCACCGTTTCCGGTGGCGCCGGGGTGGGGCGGCTCCTCACAGGGTCCGGGGTGGATGTGCTGGCCCACGTCGGTTCCAGCGCGGCGGGCGCCGGCATCGCCGTGATCGGGGCCCGCGCCGGCGCCCACGTGATCCGGGAGAACGGCGGCAACGATCCGCTGCTGGTGGATCGCGACGTGGACCCGGCCTGGGCCGCCGGGCAGGCCGCCGTCGGCGCTTTCAGCAACAGCGGCCAGATCTGCACGGCCGTGGAACGGATCTACGTCCACGCTGACATTGCTGAAAGGTTCTGCGCCGCGCTCGAAGCGGAGGCTGCCCTGCGGAACGCCAACGGTTCGGTGGCGCCCCTGGTGGACCGGCGGTTGCGGGAGGCTGTCCATGCCCAGGTCGCCGACGCCCTGGACCACGGTGCCCGGGCGGCGGAAGGCGGCGCCGTGCCCGCCGGTCCCGGGTCGTTTTACCCGGCCACGGTGCTGCTCGGCTGCACGGAGGCCATGGCCGTGATGGCGGAGGAGACGTTTGGCCCCGTAGCGCCGGTGCAGGTGGTGGACACGTTCGACGACGGCCTCCGCCTCGCGTGCAGCGGCCGGTTTGGCCTCGCAGCCACAGTCCTGACCAACTCGGTGGCGCACATCCAGCAGGCCGTGGCGGACCTGCCGGTGGGAACGGTGAAGATCAACGCGGTGTTTGGCGGGGCACCCGGTGGCGCGGCGCAGCCCCGGGGCGGGAGCGGGCACGGGTTTGGCTACGGGCCGGAGCTGCTGGACGAGTTCAGCCAGGTCAAAGTGGTCCACATCGCTGCGCCGCCGGCACCCAGCGGAAACGCTGAGGAAAAGGTATGAATCCCGCGGCGGAGGATGCGGAGCCGGGGCAGGTGGACCTCGCCAACCAGCAGGCCCTTGCCGACTGGCTGCCTGGCCGGCTGGCCGCGGACCAGCCGGCCGTGCTGGTGATTGGCGACGTGATGCTGGACGGCTGGTGGACCGGCAGCATCGAGCGGATGTGCCGCGAGGCTCCTGCGCCCGTGGTGGACATCAACTCCCGCGGGGCTGCCCCGGGCGGCGCGGCCAACACCGCCATGAACCTGGCGGCGCTCGGCGCCAGGGTGGCCGTTGCCGGCATCATCGGCACGGACGCCGCGGGGGTGGAGCTACGGGACAAACTGGTGGCCGCAGGAATCGACGTCCGGTACCTGCAGTCGCACCCGGACATGGTCACCACCACCAAAATCCGGATCAGCAGCGGCGGCCAGGTGCTGTTGCGGATGGATGACTCAGCCACGGCCGTGCCGCCCGATGCACTGGCCGCGCTGGCCGCTTCGGTGCGGGACGCCGTCGGCCGCCGCAGCGCCGTGCTGGTCTGTGATTACGGGACCGGAGTGCTTGCGGAACCCGTGCGGGCTGCGCTGCTGGCTGTCCTGGGCGGAACCGGCCCGGGGCCAGCCGCTGGCGGCCCGGGGCGCCCGCTGGTGGTGGTGGATTCCCACGATCCCCGGCCCTGGGCGCAGCTTGGGCCGGACCTGGTGACGCCCAACGCCCAGGAAGCGGCCCGGTTGCTGGGCTGCCGGCTGCCCGAAGGGCCGGAGCGGGTGGACGCGGTGGTGGCGGCGGCGCCGGCGCTGCTGGCTGCCACCGGATCCCGGGCCGTGGTGGTCACGCTGGACCGCGACGGGACTGTCCTGCTGGGTCCGGGCGGCATGGCTCACCGGACCTGGGCACGGCCCGCCGCCGAAAAGCAGGCTTCAGGGGCGGGGGATACGTTTGTGGCGGCGCTGACGCTGGCGATCGCCGGTGGCCTGCCGCTGGCAGCCGGCCTGGACCTTGCCCAGGCGGCGGCGGACGTGGTGGTCCATCAGCCGGGCACCTCCGTCTGCAGTACGGGGCAGCTCAGCCGGTACCTGCGGGCGTTTGCCGACACGGCGCTGGGCGCTGACGAACTGCTCCGCCAGATGGAGCTGCACCGGGCTGAGGGGCAGCGGATTGTGCTGACCAACGGCTGCTTCGACGTCCTGCACAGCGGCCACACCCGTTACCTGTCCCAGGCCAGGCAGCTCGGTGACGTGCTGGTGGTGGCGCTCAACAGCGACGATTCCGTGCGTGGGCTCAAAGGCCCCGGCCGGCCCATCAACAACGTTGCGGACAGGGCCGCGGTGGTGGCCGCCCTGAGCTGTGTGGATTACGTGACGGTCTTCGACACCCCCACGGCGGCGCCGCTGATCCGGCACCTGCGGCCTGAGGTGTACGCCAAGGGCGGCGACTACACCCCTGAGATGCTGGCGGAAACACCCGCCGTGGAGGAGTACGGCGGCCGGGTGGCCATCCTGGACTACGTCGCGGAGCGGTCCACCACTGCCGTTGTCAACCGGATCCGGGATGGGGAGGGCGCGGCAACCAACCGGTGACGGCGGGCCGGACAACAGATGCAGCCGAATGCGGTCCCGGGCACGTCGCGTTTGCCGTACCTGCCGGCGGCCCGCAGGCCGCCAACTTTCCGGCCGGGAACTGCACACTAGGGTTGAAGCATGAATGAAGTGCGGGGCGGGTAATGGCGAAACGCGGACGGGCGGGCGGCCGGGGCAGCAGGCCGGCAGCAGGTGTGGTGGAGATCCCCAAGGGCACGCGGCCCGATGGTCCGGTGGAAGGCGTGTACTACGTCGACACCGGGGACTGCGAACTCATCGCCGACCAGGACAACTCCACCGGCTGGCTCCTGAAGATCAACGGGGTCATGAGCTCGCACATCGACCTGGCCGACCCGCTGTTCCTGGACTTCGAATACATGCGCTGGATGGCCGCGCTCATCGAGTCCCGCTGGCCGCCGTCGGACGCTTCTTCCGGGGCAGGCCAGCCGGGCCGGATCCGGGGCCTGCACCTGGGCGGCGGCGCCTGCTCCATGGCGCGGTACTTCGCCGCGGCCTACCCGGATGCCCGCCAGGTGGTGGTGGAGCTGGACGGGAAACTGGCCGAATACGTGCGCGGCTGGTTCGACCTGCCCAAGGCGCCCCTGCTGCGGCTGCGGGTTGGGGAGGCCCGCGAGGTCACCGAAACGCTCACCGCCGACACCCGTGACTTCATCATCAGGGACGTCTTCGCCGGGGCCCTGACCCCGAGGCCGCTGACCACCGCCGAATTCAACCGGCATGCTGCCCGCGTGCTGGCGCCCGGCGGTATGTACGTAGTGAATTCAGGCGACGCCCCGGATCTGAAGAACGCCCGGGAGGACGCGGCCACCATCGCGGCCACCTTTGCCTATACCGCGATCATCGCCGATCCCGCCATGCTCAAGGGCCGCCGCTACGGCAACATGGTGATGGCCGGCAGCGATATCCCTTTCGCCGACGATCCGCGGCTGGTCCGCCGGCTGCTCGGCGGTGCCGTGCCGGCACACCTGTGGGACGACGCGCAGGTGCGGGCCTTTGCCGCCGGCGCCCCCGTCCGCTCCGATCCTCCCCACCCGCACCCTGACCTCGCAAGCTCGGCCAGGGAACCCGGCGGGCGTGGGCCCACACCACCCGCACCCTGACCTCGCAAGCCCGGCCAGGGAACCCGGCGGGCGTGGGCCCACACCACCCGCACCCTGACCTCGAAAGCTCGGCCAGGGAACCCGGCGGGCGTGGGCCCACGTAGTTACCGTTTCAGCGGCCCAGCAGCTTCTCCCGGTGCTCCGCCATCCGGCCCCGCAGCGCCTGCACCACGGCGGTCACGGCGGGGCGCCGCATGGAGTCCGGCCGGAGCACCATCCAGTAGGGGAGCAGCTCGCCGATCTCATCGGGCAGCAGCCGGACCAGGTCATTGTGCAGGTCGCCCATAAAGCACGGCAGGAAACCGATCCCGGCCCCGGCGCGCGTCGCTTCAACGTGGACAAACACGTTGGTGGACGTCAGCCCGTCGCGCATGTCCGGCACCAGCCGGCGGGGCGCGTCCAGGCTGTCCACCTGCAGCATTGAATCCACGAAGTACACCAGCGGGTGACCGCTGAGCCCGGCCATGCTGTCCGGGGTGCCATGCTCGGCCAGGTACGTCCTGGACGCATACATCCCCAGCATGTAGTCGCCCAGCCGGATGGCCTCGGCCCGGTGCACCTGCGGCTCGCCCACCACCACCTCGATGTCCAGCCCGGAACGCTGCTGCAGCGCCCGTCGGGTCATGGTCACCACCTCCACGCTGAGCCCCGGATGATCCCGCCGCAGCCCGGCTACTGCCGGCGCGGCGATGTAGGCGCTGAAGCCATCCGTCGCGGTCATCCGGACGACGCCGGCAACCGGGTCCGGTGCCGCGCCGTCGGCTCCCAGCGTGCCCAGTACAGCCTCCACCTGCTCGGCCGCGCGGACCGCCTTCGCGCCCAGCTCGGTCAGCTCCCAGCCGCCCGATGCCCGGGCCAGGACCCGGCCGCCCAGGGACTTCTCCAGCGCGGCGATCCTGCGCGAGACTGTGGTGTGGTTCAACCCCAACGCCTGTGCCGCCGTCGTAAATTTCGCTGAGCGGGACACCGCAAGCAGCACCAGCAGGTCATCCGGGTTCGCCTTCATATCTGCAATTGTGCACACAGCAGGTGCCGGATTGGGCATTGTCCGTGCAAGTTTGTGCAGCAATACTCAAGGAAGCCATTTGTGCTGGCCATCACAGCACGTGTCACCGTGGACACCAAGGAGAAACCCATGAGCGTAGGACAACGCCCGGCGGACAACGCCGCAGGACCCGCAGGCAAGGGGTCCGGACTTAAGAAGATCGTCGCCGCCTCGATGGTGGGGACGGTGGTGGAGTGGTACGAGTTTTTCCTCTACGCCACCGCCGCCACCCTGGTGTTCGGGAAGTACTTCTTCCCCGCCACCGGCAACGAGCTGGACGGGATCATCCAGGCGTTCATCACCTATGCGGTGGGCTTCGTTGCCCGGCCCCTGGGCGGCATTGTGTTTGGCCAGATCGGCGACAAGCTGGGCCGCAAACCCACGCTGCAGCTGACCATTGTAATTGTTGGCGTGGCCACGTTCCTGATGGGCTGCCTGCCGGGCTTCGCCGAGATCGGTTACATGGCACCCGCCCTGCTGGTGGCCCTGCGCTTCATCCAGGGCTTCGCGCTCGGCGGCGAATGGGGCGGCGCCGTCCTGCTGGTGGCTGAACACAGCCCCAACAAGTCGCGCGGTTTCTGGTCCAGCTGGCCGCAGGCGGCCGTCCCCGTGGGCAACCTGCTGGCCACCCTGGTGCTGTTTGTGATGTCCTCCACCCTCAGTCCGGAGGCCTTCCTCGGCTGGGGCTGGCGGGTGGCGTTCTGGCTCTCCGCCGTGATCGTGTTTGTGGGCTATTACATCCGCACCCACGTGACCGAGGCACCGATCTTCCTCGAAGCCAAGGCGCTTGTGGAGAAGGAGCAGGCCGTCAGCTACGGCGTCTTCGAGGTGGTCCGCAAATACCCGAAGGGCATCCTGCAGGCCATGGGCCTCCGGTTCGCGGAAAACATCATGTACTACCTGGTGGTGAGCTTCGCGATCGTCTACCTCAAGACTGTGCACAAGTACGACACCTCCTCGCTGCTGCTCGCCCTGCTGATCGCCCACGTGATCCACTTCCTGGTGATCCCCCAGGTGGGCCGCCTGGTGGACAATGTAGGCCGCAAGCCCGTTTACCTGTTTGGTGCCATCGCCGGCGCCACCTGGCCGTTCTTCGCCTTCCCCATGTTCGACACCCGCAACGCCGTGGTGATTGTGGCCGCGGTAACCATCGGCCTGGTCCTGCACGCGTTTATGTACGCCGGACAGCCCGCCATCATGGCTGAGCTGTTCCCCACCCGGATGCGGTACTCCGGCGTCTCGCTGGGCTCCCAGGTCACGTCCATCTTCGCCGGTTCGCTGGCCCCGCTGCTGGCAACCCAGTGGCTCAAGGACACCGGTTCCTGGCTTCCCACCGCCCTGTACCTGGTGGTGGCCTGCGCCATTACCGCCGTGGCAGTGCTCAGCCTGAAGGAAACCAAGGGCATCGCCCTGGAGGACGTGGACAAGGCCGACGCCGCCCGCGAAGGACTCATTCCGGCCCGGACCCGCTGAGGTGCAGGAGCCGGTGGTACAGCCGAAGGACAAGGCCAGGTTGGGAGCAGGGATGGGTATGGAAAGCACTTTGAACGGACGCAAGGCGCTGGTCACCGGCGGTGCCAGCGGCATCGGCGCCGCCTGCGTGCGGGAACTCGCCGCCCGGGGCGCCAAGGTGGTGGTGGCCGACGTCGACGCCGCCGGGGCTGCCGCGCTCGCCGATGAGGTGGGCGGCACCTCCTGGGCCGTGGACCTGCTCGACGTCGACGCCCTCGCCACCCTCAGCCTGGACTGCGACATCCTGGTCAACAATGCAGGAATCCAGCGGGTCAGCCCCATCGAGGAGTTTGACCCGCTGGAGTTCCGGCGGATCCTCGCGCTGATGCTGGAGGCGCCGTTCCTGCTGATCCGGGCCGCGCTCCCGCACATGTACGCCAACGGTTTCGGCCGCATCATCAACCTGTCCTCGGTGCACGGACTGCGGGCCTCGCCGTTCAAGAGCGCCTATGTCTCCGCGAAGCACGGGCTGGAAGGCCTGAGCAAGGTGACGGCACTGGAGGGCGGCGAACGGGGCGTCACGTCCAACTGCATCAACCCCGGTTACGTGCGTACGCCCCTGGTGGAGAAACAACTGGCGGACCAGGCCCACCTGCACGGCATCCCCGAATCCGAGGTGCTGGCCAAGGTGATGCTCACCGAGTCCGCCGTGAAGCGGCTGGTGGAGCCTGCTGAAGTGGCGTCCCTGGCGGCCTGGCTGGCCTCCGACCACGCTGGCATGGTCACCGGGGCCAGCTACACCATGGACGGCGGCTGGTCCGCCCGCTGAGGACCGGACCGGGCTGGGGGCGGCACTACTTGGACTGCGCCCCGGCGCTGGCAACGGCATCCGCCCCCGCCGGTGCGCCGCCGTTGATGATTTCCTCGGCGTTGGTGAACGCCCAGCCAACCAGCGGGATCAGGTGCCCGCTCAGTTCATAGCCGCGGTCCGTGAGGCTGTAGTCCACGCGCGGGGGAATGATGGGCTGGGCGGTGCGCCGCACCAGTCCGTCGCGTTCCAGGGTTTTGAGCGTCTGGGCCAGCATTTTTTCGCTGATCCCCTCCGCCCGCCGGCGCAGTTCACTCCACCGCTGTTCTCCCTCGGACAGCGACACCAGGATCAGGACACCCCATTTGCTGGTCACGTGGTCCAGCAGGGTGCGGCTGGGACAAGCGGCCGGGAACACGCCATAGGTGAAGCTGGCGGGCAGCGGAGCCGGCAATGTTGATGCTTCCATGACCCCAGCTTACTTTGAGGTCAGTACCTTACCTCAAAGTGCGTACTCTCTTTCCGGAAGTAATCCGGTCCGCTGCAGGTTATGCCCTGCGACACCGTAATAATTCCCGAAAGGATTCATCATGAGCATTGTTGTTACCGGAGCCACCGGACAGCTGGGCCGCAACGTCATCGCAGCATTGCTGGAGCGCGGGGTCCCCGCTGCAGGGATCGTAGCCACCGGACGGGACACCGGCAAGCTGGCCGATTTCGCCGCCCGGGGCGTCCGGGTCCGGGCCATGGATTACGCGGACGCGGCCTCGGTGGCTGCTGCCCTCGAAGGAGCCAGCCGTGTCCTGCTCATCTCCGGCAGCGAAGTGGGCCAGCGTGTGGAACAGCACCGAACCGTCATTGAGGCCGCCAAGGCAGCGGGCGTGGAACTGCTGGCCTACACCAGCATTGCCAACGCGGACACCACCGGCATGAAACTGGCCGGCGAGCACCAGGCCACCGAAACCCTGCTCCGCGAATCCGGCGTCCCGTTTGTCCTGCTGCGCAACGGCTGGTACCTGGAAAACTACACCGAACAGCTTCCCGGCACCCTGGCCCAGGGCGCCCTGGCCGGCAGTGCGGGTGACGGCAAGGTCAGCGGAGCCGCGCGGGCGGATTACGCCCACGCCGCGGCGGCCGTCCTGGTGGCCGGCGACCAGGCAGGCAAGGTCTACGAACTGGGCGGCGACCACGCCTTCTCCATGGCTGACCTGGCCGCGGAAATCACCGCAGCCACCGGCCAGGAGATCACCTACACCGATCTTCCCGCCGAGGACTACGCAGGAATCCTGGTGGGCGTCGGCGTCCCCGCCCCCTTCGCCGACATCCTGGCGGACTCGGACCTGGGCATCGCCAGGGGAGACCTCCTGGTCAGCTCCGGCGATCTTGCCCGCCTCATCGGCCGCCCCACCACCTCCCTTTCGGAGGCACTCCGGACGGCCGCTGCCAGCAACTGACCGCTTCTGCCGCAGCGCGGAGGATGCCCGGTTCCCCTTGGGGCGCCGGGCATTTTCCGTTGCCGGGCGTCCGGGACTTGATCCCTGGGGCCGGTCTTGGTGCACTGGTAGGCATCAAGCGGTGCAGCCTGCCCCGCGCGCAGCCCGCCTACGGCATCCTGCGCTCCGCCGCCCACCGTCAATCCGAAGGAACCGAACATGAGCGTGGATACCCCCAGCAGCCAGGACCGCCAGCCCCGGCAGCTCATCATCATCGGCTCCGGCCCGGCCGGCTACACGGCGGCGATTTACGCGGCCCGCGCCGGCCTCGCGCCGCTGGTGCTGGCCGGTTCCGTCACCGCGGGCGGCGCCCTCATGAACACCACTGAGGTGGAAAACTTCCCTGGCTTCCCGGGTGGCATCCAGGGCCCGGAACTGATGGATGGACTGCAGGAACAGGCGGAGAAGTTCGGCGCCACGGTAGTGTTCGACGACGTCACGGAAGTCAGCCTGGCCGGCCGGCTGAAGACAGTGGTCACCGGCGCCGGGGAAACCCACCAGGCGACCGCCGTTATCCTGGCCACCGGCTCCGCATACAAGGAGCTGGGCCTGCCCGAGGAGAAGAAGCTCAGCGGACACGGCGTCTCCTGGTGTGCCACCTGCGACGGGTTCTTCTTCCGGGAACAGGACATCGTGGTGGTGGGTGGCGGCGACTCGGCCATGGAAGAAGCCACGTTCCTGACCCGCTTCGCCAGGACCGTGACGGTGGTGGTCCGCAAGGGTGAGCTGCGGGCCTCCCGCATCATGGCGCAGCGGGCCAAGGACAACCCCAAGATCAGCTTCGCCTGGCACTCGGCCATCACCGCCATCCACGGCGACGGTAAGGTCACCGGCGTGACGCTGCAGGACACCCGGACCGCCGAAACCAGGGAACAGTCCGCCACCGGCATTTTTGTGGCCATCGGTCACCTGCCGCGCACCGAGCTTGTGGCCGGCCAGGTGGACCTCGATGAAGACGGCTACATCCGGGTGGACGCCCCTACCACCGTCACCAACCTTTCCGGCGTGTTCGCCTGCGGCGACGCCGTGGACCACCGGTACCGGCAGGCGATCACCGCCGCCGGCACCGGCTGCGCCGCCGCGCTCGATGCCGAGCGGTTCCTCGCTGCCCTCGATGACGCCGCCAGCATCGCCACCGCCCTGGTGGAGGAACCGGTCCACGGTTAGGGTGACCCGACGGCGGTACTTCCGTGCCGCCGTCGTACGCCGATTCATCCGGTATTCCAGACACCGGCTTGTCCCGGCGGCCTGCCGCAGCGGCCGGTACGGGGCCATGCTTGGGTACGGGATACCGGACACGCGCAACCAAAGGATCGATTTCGCCCATGACTGCAGCACCCAGCACCAGCCCTGCCCCCGCGGCGGATGGCAGGGTTCCGTCCAAAGTGCCCGCCGCCGAAAATACGTTGCGGATCCTGAAGCTGCTGGCGTCCCGGCGCGGGCCCATGGCGGCATCGCAGATCGCGTCCTCGCTGGGGTTGCCGCGCTCCAGTGTCTACCATCTGCTGGGCGTGATGGAGGCGAACGGCTTTGTGCTCCACCTGCACGAGGAACAGCGGTACGGGCTGGGCATCAGCGCCTTCGAACTGAGCTCCGCGTACTCGCGGCAGGAGCCGTTGTCCCGGCTGGGCAGGCCCCTGCTAGCCGCGCTGGTGGATGTGCTGGGCGAGAGTGCGCACCTGGCCGTGCTGCACGGCCGGGACGTGCTGTATATCGTGGAGGAGCGTGCCAAAAACCGGCCGTCGCTTGTCACCGACGTGGGTGTCAGGCTCCCCAGCCACCTCACCGCCAGCGGCCGGGCCATCCTGGCTGCGCTGCCGAAATCCCAGGTCAGGGCCCTGTACCCGAATGCTGCTGCCTTCTCTGCCCGGCATGAGGTGCCCGGCGCCATCATGAAGTACTCGGCGTTGTCCTCGCACCTGGACCAGGTCAGGCAGCGCGGCTACGCCACCGAACACGGCGAAGTAACGCCTGGGTTCGGGTCCATCGCCGCCGCCGTCACGGACCACCTGGGCTGGCCCACCGCCGCGGTTGCGGTCACTTTCCTCGAGGACAAGCTGCCGTCGGCTGACTGGCCCGTTCTCGCTGCGCGGGTGCAGAAGGCCGCGGACGACCTCTCGGTCCGCATCCACGGCCGGCCGACGGCCTGACCCCGCCCTGCCTGCGGTGGGCGGCCGCCTGCGTGCCCCCCTTCCCAACTGACTCGCAGTTGTTGTCGTTTTGGGGGCTCTAAACGACAACAACTGCTACCTGGTTTGGGGGCGGGGCGGGGTTGTCTGGAATGCCGGACAGGACCCCTGCAAAAGTCCTGTCGCCGGGCCGAGCCAGGGGCTTTAGTGGATACAGGACAATCCGCTATGCAGACAAAAAGGAGCCACCATGGCACCCGCCGATTTCACCACCGGTGCCCGCCCGGTCAAAGCCGCCCGGGGCACCACGCTCACTGCCAAATCCTGGCAGACCGAAGCGCCGCTGCGCATGCTGATGAACAACCTGGACCCCGAGGTTGCCGAGCGCCCCGATGACTTGGTGGTCTACGGCGGGACCGGCCGGGCAGTCCGCTCCTGGGCCGCGTTCGACGCGATCACCCGCACCCTGGAAACCATGGAAGCGGATGAAACCCTCCTGGTCCAGTCCGGCAAGCCCGTAGGTGTCTTCCGCACCAACGAATGGGCACCACGTGTGCTGCTGGCCAACTCCAACCTGGTGGGCGACTGGGCCAACTGGCCCGAGTTCCGCCGGCTCGAGGCCGAGGGCCTGATGATGTACGGCCAGATGACGGCCGGGTCCTGGATCTACATAGGCACCCAGGGCATCCTGCAGGGCACCTTCGAAACCTTCGCGGCGATCGCCCGCAAGCTCACCGGTGACGAGAACGGCACGCTCGCCGGCACCCTGACCCTGACCGGCGGCTGCGGCGGCATGGGCGGCGCCCAGCCGCTCGCCGTCACCCTGAACGACGGCGCCTGCCTGATTGTCGACGTCGACGAATCCCGCCTCCGCCGACGCGCCGGGAAGCGCTACCTGGACGAGGTGGAAACGGATCTCGACGCCGCCATCGCCAAGGTGCAGAAAGCGAAAGCGGAGCGCCGCGGTTGGTCTGTGGGCTACGTGGGCAACGCCGCCGAAGTTTTCCCGGAGATCCTGCGCCGCCACAACGCCGGCGAACTGACAGTGGACATCGTCACCGACCAGACCTCCGCCCATGATCCGCTGAGCTACCTGCCCGAAGGCGTTTCCGTCGAAGAGTGGCACCGCGAAGCCGAGGCGGATCCGGACGGGTTCACCAAGAAGTCCCAGGCGTCCATGGCCCGCCACGTCCAGGCCATGGTGGACTTCCAGGATGCTGGCGCCGAAGTCTTCGACTACGGAAACTCCATCCGCGACGAAGCCCGCAAGGGCGGCTGCGCCCGCGCCTTCGAGTTCCCCGGATTTGTGCCCGCCTACATCCGGCCGCTGTTCTGCGAGGGCCTCGGCCCGTTCCGCTGGGTGGCCCTTTCCGGCGATCCGGAGGATATTGCCGTCACGGACCGGGCCATCAAGGAACTCTTCCCGGACAACAAACATTTGCACCGCTGGCTCGATGCCGCGCAGGAGCGCGTCGAATTCGAAGGCCTGCCCGCCCGTATTTGCTGGCTGGGTTACGGCGACCGCGCCAAGGCCGGGCTGCTGTTCAACCAGTTGGTCAGGGATGGAAAGGTCAAGGCGCCCATCGTGATCGGCCGCGACCACCTGGACTCCGGTTCGGTGGCTTCCCCCTACCGCGAGACCGAAGCCATGGCAGACGGCTCAGACGCGATCGCCGACTGGCCCATGCTCAACGCCCTGCTCAACACCGCCTCCGGCGCCACCTGGGTTTCGCTGCACCACGGCGGGGGAGTGGGCATCGGCAGGTCCATCCATGCCGGCCAGGTGTCCGTCGCGGACGGCACGGATCTTGCTGCGCAGAAACTCGAGCGGCTCCTGACCAACGATCCCGGGATGGGAGTGATCCGCCACGCCGACGCCGGTTACGACCGGGCATTGGAAGTCGCAGGCGAACGCGGCGTCCGCATCCCCATGAACGAAACCCGCTAGCCCACCCTCCCCACGCCCGCCCCACCCCAACTGACTCGCACTTGTTGTCGTTTTGAGCCCCCAAAACGACAACAACTGCGAGTCAGTTGGGAGGAACCACCGAAGTAGGAACCATGACCGTCACCACCCACACACCCCGCACCGTTACCCTCGGCTCCAGCGGCGTCACGCCCGAGGACGTTGTCGCCGTCGCGCGCCACGGCGCCAAAGTGATCATCGCCCAGGACGCCCTGGACGAGGTTGCCCGGGTCCGCGCCCACATCGACAGCCTGGCAGCCAGCGACGTCCCCGCGTACGGCATTTCCACCGGCTTCGGGGCCCTGGCCAACCGGCATATCCCGAACGAACTGCGCACGCAGCTGCAGAAAAGCCTCATCCGCTCGCACGCCGCCGGGATGGGCCCCGCCGTCGAGCGCGAAGTGGTCCGGGGCATCATGTTCCTCCGCGCCAAGACGCTCGCCTCAGGCCGCACCGGCGTCAGGCCCCTGGTGCTGCAGGCAATGGTGGCGGTCCTGAACGCCGGTATCACGCCGGTGGTCCGCGAATTCGGCTCGCTGGGCTGCTCGGGCGACCTCGCCCCGCTGTCGCACTGCGCCCTGGTGCTGATGGGTGAAGGCGAAGCGGAAGGGCCCGACGGCGTCCGTTACGGCGGGCGCGGCGAGGAACCGGTTGCGGCGCTGTTGGCAGCCCACGGCATCGAGCCGGTGGTCCTCGCCGAAAAGGAGGGGCTGGCGCTGGTCAACGGCACCGAGGGAATGCTGGGCATGCTGCTGATGGCCATCGCGGACATCCGGCACCTGCTGACGACGGCGGACATCACCGCCGCGCTCAGCGTCGAGGCGCTGCTGGGAACCGACCAGGTGTTCCGTCCCGAACTGCACGGCGCGTTGCGTCCGCATCCGGGGCAGGCCGACAGTGCGGGAAACATGCTGCGGGTCCTGTCCGGTTCGCCGATCGTCGCCTCCCACCGCGTGGGGGACACCCGGGTCCAGGACGCCTACTCGCTGCGTTGCGCGCCGCAGGTGGCAGGGGCCGTCCGGGACACTGTGACGCACGCCGAACTGGTGGCGTCCCGTGAGCTGGCCGCCGCGATCGACAACCCCGTGGTCCTGCCGGACGGCGAGGTCAGCTCCAACGGAAACTTCCACGGCGCTCCGGTGGCGTACGTCCTGGATTACCTGGCCATCGCCGTCGCGGACCTGGGCTCCATGGCTGAGCGGCGCACGGACAGGATGCTGGATCCGGCCCGGTCCCACGGGCTTCCCGCGTTTCTGGCTGCCGATCCCGGCGTGGACTCCGGCCTGATGATTGCCCAGTACACGCAGGCCGGGCTGGTGTCCGAGAACAAGCGGCTGGCCGTCCCGGCGTCCGTGGATTCCATCCCCAGCTCTGCGATGCAGGAAGACCACGTGTCCATGGGCTGGCACGCGGCCCGCAAGCTCCGCAAAGCGGTGGAGAACCTGCGGCGGGTCCTCGCCATCGAACTGGTGACCTCCGCCCGGGCACTGGACATCCGTACCCAGCTCTCCGGCGGTGTCCTGACCCCGGGGCCCGCCGGGACAGCGGTGCTGGCCGTGCTGCGTGCCGTTGTGGAGGGGCCGGGATCGGACCGTTTCCTCTCGCCGGAACTGGAAGCGGCGGACCGTCTGGTGGCCAGTAGCGAAGTGCTGCGGGCTGCCGAATCCGCCGTCGGCGCGCTGGCGTAGCGCCGAAGAATCTTTCGTGTTCCCGGCCGAAGCGTCCGACAGGCGGAATATCCGCCCGTCGTGGCGCGGTGGCGGCGCTGAGTGTAGTAGAACTGAAGGTGTAGTGAAAGTCACATCAACGAAGCTGTGGCGCAGAACGTATACAAAGGGGTAGAAGTTCACATGAAAGCACGCGGGGCAGTCCTATCAAGGCGCGGCGCCCATTCCGCCGAAATTTCCAACTGGAAGAACCTCCGGGTTGGGGATCACGTAGAAATCATCAAACATGCTCAACTGGTGGCTGCCGGGGAGGTGGAAGAGGTTTCCCAAAGCGGAAACGTCCTCTGGCTCGTCGCGGCGGGCCCGGCTGAGAAGCCACTCTTCCTGAAATCGGACGGTGTCCAGGTCCGGCGGACCTGACAACCATCCCCAGCCTGTTCTTCCGGGAACCGGAAATCCCCGCACTGCATCGGCAGGGCGGGGATTTTTTGTGGCGCGGAAGCGACGGCAGTCAAGCGGCCGCTGGCAGCTTACGCGGCGATGGCCTCGTAGGTTTCGCCGAAGGGCACCGACTCGTCCAGTGCCACGGTGTAGCGGCCCGGGTGCAGGCGGGTCACCAGGATGCCGCAGCCGGCCTCCTGGGCTGGCCCTTCGATCAGCCCGGCGACGGCCTCTTCCAGTCCGGCGTGGACGTCGAGGGCGCGGGAGAATTCCAGGTCGATGGACGTGACCGGCCCCGTTCCGGCGGGGCCGGTGGTGGCGGGAAGTCGTTCGAGGGTGGCTGCAGTCATGAGTGAACTTTCTGTGTTTCGTGCCTCAGGGCAACTCCCATTCTACCGTCCGGACAGCAAATATGTCAGATGACTGCCTACCAGACAGGTGAATTTCCCGCCGGGAAGCCTTGCCGCCGCAGGTCAGCCGGTGATGAGGGGCTGGTCACAATCTGCTTCGTTGGCGGCCGGATGGTGCCATAAGCAACCATGGAAGCATCCCGCTGAGCCACCGGACCGAAGGAGAATCCCGATGAAAATCATGCGCCTGGGCAAGATCGGCAGCGAACAGCCCGCCGTGATGGTGACCGATGGGGACGCCCCGCCACAGTACTTCAGCCTGTTGCCGCTGACTGCAGACGTGGACGGTGCCTTCCTGGCCGGCGGCGGGATGGAGCAGGTCCGGGCAGCCGTGGCGGCCGGCACCCTGCCCGTCCTCGACGGCGCGGAAACGCTGCGCGTCGGCGCCCCCGTGGCCCGGCCCGGATCAGTGGTGGGAATCGGAATGAACTATGCCGCCCATGCCGCAGAGTCCGGGTCCGCTCCACCGGAGATCCCGGTGGTCTTCCTCAAGCCCAGCAACACTGTCGCAGGCCCGTTCGATCCAACGCCAGTCCCGCCCCGCTCCGGAAAATTCGATTGGGAGGTGGAACTGGGCATTGTGATCGGCAGGGAGGCCAGCTACCTGGCCGGCACGGCGGAAGCTGCCGCCTGCATCGCCGGCTACGTCACTGCCAACGACCTGTCGGAGCGTGAGTACCAACTGCCCGGCGAGGCCGGCCAGTGGACCAAGGGCAAGTCGCTTCCCGGCAGCACACCCCTGGGCCCCTGGCTGGTCCCGGCGGCTGATACGGACGGCGGCACCCTGCAGCTGCGCAGCTGGGTGAACGGGGAACCCCGCCAGGACTCGTCAACGGCGGAACTGATCTTTGACGCCGCAACGCTGGTGCACCACTGCAGCCAGTACATGCGGCTGGAACCCGGGGACGTCATCCTCACCGGAACCCCGGAAGGCGTGGCGCTCAGCGGCCGCTTTCCCTACCTCCAGCCGGGCGACGTGGTTGAAGTCGAAGTGGAAGGCCTGGGACGCCAACGCCAGGAACTGTTCCGCGCCGGCATATAACAAAACGCGCCGGGGGCGCAGCGTGCTGGTGCACCCCCGGCGCGGCTCCTGCCACAAATATCAGGCTGCCAGGGCCACCCAGCCGGAGCATCCGTAGATTCCCGTATTTGCGCTGCGGTTGTTGAGGCAGGCACGCAGGTAGACAGTTCCGCCGATGCCGCTGTTCTGGGCAGCAGAGGTGGTTCCGGTTCCATTGCTGTTGGTCAGGGTCGCCGTGTAGGTGCGCCCGTTAAGGGTGTATTGAAGCTGCGCCACGGACGAAATGCCGTCCTTCCGGGTATCGGTGCTTGAGACCGTATTTGTGGCCGAATTCCAGTGGGCTGACGATCCACCCACCGATGCCCCGCCGCTGGCGAAAGCCATCGACGGCGTCGCAAACAACGTTATGCCCACGGCCCCTGCGACGGCGGCAGCGGCGATTCCCAGCTTGGATTTACGCATTCCATAAGTCCTTCCCTTGGCGGATCACTGTGCGAACGGCCTACGGTGTGACAGTTTTGTCAGCCGCTCCCACCCAGGTTAATCAAGGGTCTGGATGAAATCGCGTCAGGCGCTGTCATAACAAAGAGCCCCGACCGCCGGTCCGCGAGGGAGGGCAGGTCGGGGCTCGTTGCGTCCTGGGTTTCTTTAGCCGGCTTTGACGGCCAGCACCGGGCAGTCGGCCTCGAGCAGGATCCGCTGCGAGACGCTGCCCATGATCAGCTTGCCCACCGGGGTGCGGCGGCGCAGGCCGATCACAATCAGCTCCGCGTTGTGCTCCTCGGCGGCGTCCAGGACTTCAGCTGCAGCATCGTGGCCACGGACCGGCTGCTTGATCACGTGTTTGATGCCCTGGGTCGCCAGCCGGTCTTCGATGCTCTGGATTTCGGAATCCTGCGCGTACCGGTTGTCCACCAGCGCGTCACCTTTTGACGAGTTGATGACCAGCAGGGTGGTGTCGGTTTTCCGGGCTTCGGCGATGGCCTGGGTCAGGGCCGCTTCACCTTCCGGGGTGGGGACGTATCCCACAACGATCGTCATGTTTGCTCCTTGGGTCTGCACACGGTTGATGGATGGCTGGGAAGCCTGCGGCTTTTCAGTCGCTGTAGTCGGCTGCTCCGGAATTGGCGGGCAGCAGTGGCTTCTTCCCGGGGCGGTTGCGCTTGATCAGTTTCAGCGCGAACGGCCAGGCCAGGATGATCGCCACAATGATGTACACCACGACGGCGATCGGCTCGCTCCACAGCCCTGCCGGGTCGCCTGCGCTCAGCTGCAGGGTCTTCCGCAGCTGGCCTTCGATGCGCGGGCCCAGGATGACGCCAAGGATCAGGGGCAGGACCGGAAGCCCGAAGCGCCGCATCATAAAGCCCAGGGCGCCCAGGACCAGCAGGATCATCAGGTCGAAGGCCTGCAGGTTCACCGAATAGGCGCCCAGTGTGGCGAAGAAGAGGATGCCGGCGTACAGGTAGGGGCGGGGGAGCTGCAGCAGCTTGGCCCACAGGGGTGCCAGCGGCAGGTTGATGATCAGGAGCAGGAAGTTGCCAATGAACAGGCTGGCGATCAGTGCCCACACCAGGGGCCCCTGGCTGGAGAACAGCTGGGGTCCGGGCTGGATGCCGTAGCTGGTGAACGCCGCGAGCATCACCGCTGCCGTGGCGTTGGTGGGCAGGCCAAGGGCCAGCATGGGGGTCAGGGTTCCGGCGGCGGCCGCGTTGTTTGCGGCCTCCGGGCCTGCCACGCCCTCGATGGCGCCCTTCCCGAACTCCTCCGGGTGCTTCGAGAGGCGCTTCTCAGTCACGTAGGACAGGAAGGTGGGAATTTCGGCGCCGCCGGCCGGCAGTGCACCGAACGGGAACCCGAACGCCGTGCCCCGCAGCCACGGTTTCCAGGACCGCTTCCAGTCCGATTTGCCCATCCAGGGCTGTCCCACGGGAATGGCGTGCAGGGGAGTGCGGCGCAGGTGCGCAGCGACCCAGAGCGCCTCGCCCACCGCGAAGATGGCCACGGCCACCACCACGATGTCCAGTCCGTCGGCCAGCAGGGGCTGGCCGAAGGTCAGGCGGCGCTGGCCGGTGACGGAGTCGATGCCCACCAGGCCGATGGCCAGGCCCAGGCCCAGCGAGGCGAAGCCGCGGAGCCGGGACGAACCCAGGACGGCGGTGACGGCAAGCAGGGCGAGGATCATGATCGCGAAGTAGCTGGGCGCGCCCAGGCTGACGGCGAACTTGACCACAATCGGTGCGCAGACGGCCAGGAGGGCGGTGCCGATGGTGCCGGCGACGAACGAGCCGATGGCCGCCGTCGCCAGCGCCTGCGCCGCCCGTCCGGCCTTGGCCATCTTGTTGCCTTCGATGGCTGTCACCACCGACGACGATTCGCCGGGTGTGTTCAGCAGGATGGAGGTGGTGGACCCGCCGTACATGCCGCCGTAGTAGATGCCGGCGAACATGATGAAGGCGCTGGTGGGTTCCAGGGCGTACGTGACGGGAAGCAGCAGTGCCACCGTCATGGCCGGGCCCAGGCCCGGGAGGACGCCGACGGCGGTACCCAGGATGACGCCGATCACGGCGTACATGAAGTTCAGCGGGGTGAGGGCGGTGGCAAAACCGTCCATCAATGAGGACCAGACGTCCATTAGAGGATTCCTTCCAGGAGTCCGGCGGGCAGGGCGATGCCGAGGCCGAGGTAGAAGCCGTAGAAGGTCAGCAGCGACAGTGCCACCGAGATGATCCCGTCACGGATGTAGTGGCGGCTGCCCAGGGCCAGCACGCTGCCCCAGAACAGGACAGTTCCGGAGATGACCCAGCCGGCCCAGTCGATGAGCAGGATGTTCAGGACAAATGCCCCTGCCAGCGGCAGGACGGTCTTCCAGTCGGCGGGGTGGCTGAGGTCAACGTCCTCGCCGCCTTCGGACTCGCCCTTGCCGCCACGGAGGACGTTGATGGCCAGCATCACGGCGCAGACGATCAGCAGGGCCGCCACGATGAACGGGACGGTCTTGGGACCCACCGGATCCGACTTCGAATACGGGGTGACCAATCCGTTGGCGTCGAGGAAAACCACAACGCCGGCCGCCCCGAGCAGGAGGGCTACCCCCAGCTCGGAGCGGCCTTTGAGGCTGGTAGCCAAGGAACTCACGCCAACCCGAGCTTCGTCAGGACGTCAGCCACCCGCTTGTCCTGTTCGGTGAGGAAGGACGCAAACTCGTCGCCCGTGATGAACGCGTCGGTCCAGCTGTGGGTCTTGAGGGCTTCCTTCCAGCTGGCACTCGCGTGCATCTTTTCGAGTGCGGCGATCAGTGCGGCCTTGTCGGCGTCGTTGATGCCCGGAGGGGCCACGATGCCGCGCCAGTTGGTGAAGACCAGGTCGATCTTGGATTCCTTCAGCGTGGGTGCATCCACGCCTTCGAGCCGCTCGGCACCGCTGGTGGCGAGAACCCGGATTTCACCGGACTGGATCTGCTGCAGGTATTCGCCGGCACCCGAAGCGGCGAAGCCGAGCTTGTTGCCCAGGATCGCGGGGAGCAGGTCGCCGCCGCCGTCGTAGGAGACGAAGTTGACCTTGGTGGCGTCGATGCCCACCGCGCCGGCCAGCTGCATGGGCAGCAGGTGGTCCGGTCCGCCCGGTGAGGAGCCGCCGCCCACGGCGATGGAGCCCGGATCGGCCTTCCATGCCGTCACCAGGTCATCGATGGTTTTGTACGGCGAATCCTTGCTCACCATGATGGCGCCAGGCTCTTCGATCAGGCGGGCCAGCGGGGTGGTGCCCGTCAGCTTCGATTCGGACTTGTTGGTGTAGCTGGCGCCCACCACGCCAAGGCCCATGAGCATGGTGAGGTCGCCGTTGCCCTTTTCGTTGACCACGCGGGCCAGGCCCACGGTGCCGCCGGCGCCGGCGAGGTTGAAGACCTCGGTGTTGGTGGAGATCTTCTCGTCATCGAGAACCTTCGCGGCGGCACGGGCGGTGGTGTCATAGCCGCCACCGGGGGTGTTGGGGACCATGATCTGCAGTCCGGTGATGGGGCCGGCAGCGGCGCCGGAGCTTTCCGAACCGGTGGAGCTCTTACCTGTGGCACCGCAGCCGGTAGCCATCAGGGCGATGCCGGCGGCGACGGCGGCAATACGCAATGCGCGGATTTGGCGCATGGTGTTCCTCTTCTCAAGAAATATGTTCAGCAGGACTGACTGGTGTTTCGATGCTAGGGGCGTCCGTGACCGGGGTCACTCTTATGTACGCAGAGAAAGTTAAGTTCATTGCGTTCACGTTTCCGGCCCCTCATCACCACCTGTTGGCGGCGCGTGCGGCCGAAGGCGGGCCCTGGCGGCCAGCGGCCCTGCGGTATAGTTCCGGTACCCCGGCACCGGCCGGCTGCCGCACCCCACCATAAGGACCAACCAGAGTGACTCGTCGAAGAGGAATGTCCCTGGCGGGGCAGTATCTGGTGCTTCAGCTGCTGATTGTCCTTGCCGTGCTCGTCGCCGTGGTGGCCATCTCCCTGGCACAGTCAGCCGCCACCTTTGAACGGATCGAGGGCCGCCGGGCTCTGTCTGCGGCCGAGGCGCTGGGCAACAGCCCGGCCGTGCGGGAACTCCTGCCCGAGGCGGAACCAAGGGGCGGTGCGGCACTGACGGCAGTGGCCGAGTCAGTTCGCACGGTCTCCGGATCAGCCCAGGTGGCGCTCGCGAAAATCGACCTCACGGTGGTGGCCACCTCGGACCCCGGGCTGTTGGGCGGGCGGTTGGAGCTGGGGGAAAGCCGGGTCATGGAAGGCCGGGCCTGGACCGGGGTGGTGGCCGGGACCGGCCCCGCCGTCCTGTCAGCGCACGTCCCCGTGCTCAACGACTCGGGCAAGATGATCGGGATCGCCTCCATCAGCAGGAACTATCCCACCGTGCTGGAACGCCTGGGCGACGCCGTACCCAACCTGCTGACCTACCTGGGCGTGGCAAGCGTCCTGGGTGTGGCCGGTTCGCTGCTGCTGTCCCGCCGCGTCAAACGGCAGACCCTGGGCATGGAACCCAGCGAGATCACGGGCCTTGTGGAAAACCGGGAAGCGATGCTGCACGGCCTCAAGGAAGGCGTGGTGGCGCTGGACCCGAACGAACGCATCACCGTGGCCAACGACAGTGCCCGGGAGCTGTTGGGCCTGCCGGCGGACTGCGTGGGCCGGAAACTTGGCTCCCTCCACGTGGATCCGGCCCTGAAAGTGGTCCTCACCCGGGACCAGACCGAAACGGACCAGCTGGTCCTGGTGGGGGAGCGGCTGGTGGTGCTGAACCGGGTTCCCATCCGGTCCCGGGGCCGGGCCATCGGCTCCGTCACCACCCTGCGTGACAGGACGGAGCTTTCGTCGTTGGAGCGGGAGCTTGGGGCCACCCGGACCGCCACCGATACGCTCCGCGCCCAGGCGCACGAGTTCGCCAACCAGCTGCACGTGATCTCGGGCCTGATCCAGATCGGCGAGTACGACTCGGTGGTGCAGTTCGTCAACGGCGCCACCGTGGACCGGACCCGGCTCAACGATGAAGTGACCGGCAGGATCCACGATCCGGCGCTCGCCGCCCTGCTGATCGCCAAATCAAGCCTCGCGACGGAACGGGGTGTGGCGCTTAAACTGTCCCCTGATTCCCGGCTGGAGGCCGTGGATGATGGGCTGTCACGGGACCTTGCCACCGTGGCCGGGAACCTGGTGGACAACGCCTTCGACGCGCTGGCAGGGGTGCCGGCCGCCGAAGTCCTGGTGCTGGTGGCGGAGCGGGCCGGCCAGGTGACCGTCACGGTCCGGGACAATGGTCCGGGTGTGCCGCCGGGCACTGCAGCGAAAATCTTCCAGCAGGGGTTCACCACCAAGGACCCCCGGCAGGAAGGCGGGCGCGGTTTCGGCCTGGCGCTTTCCAGGGTGGTGTGCCGCCGGTCCGGCGGCGACCTGACGGTGGCCAACGACAACGGTGCAGTCTTCACGGCACGATTCCAAAGAGGTGCAGGAAAATGATCAAGGTCCTGATCGTCGACGACGACTTTATGGTGGCCAAGGTGCACGCAGGTTTTATCCAGCGCACCGCAGGGTTCACGGTGGTGGGTGCCGCCCACACCGGGGCGCAGGCGGTAGCGGATACCGAGCGGCTGCAACCGGACCTGGTGCTGCTGGACATCCACCTGCCGGACATCAACGGGCTGGACCTGATGCACCGGCTGCGGGCGGTCGCCCCGGAACTGGATGTGCTGGTGATCAGCGCCGCCCGCGAAGTGGAAACCGTCCGCAAGGCCCTCCGCGGCGGAATTGTGCACTACCTGATCAAGCCCTTCTCGCAGACGGACCTGCAGGAGCGGCTGGAGCACTACCGCAACGCTTACCAGGGGCTCGAACAGGCCAAGGACGGCGCCGACCAGTCGGATGTGAACCGGGTGTTCGGCCTGGACCGCACAGAACGGCCGCTACCGAAGGGCTGCAGCGTGGAGACCCTGAAACTGGTGGAAACCGCCCTGCACGCAACCTCGTCAGACCTCTCCGCAGCAGAGCTGGCCGAGCAGCTGGGCACGTCCCGCGTCAGTGCCCGCCGCTACCTCGAATACCTGCACGACGAAGGGACCCTCGACGTCCGGCTCAAGTACGGCGTGGGCCGGCCGGAACGCCGTTACGTCCTCAAGGGCCGGTAGCCACCGCTCAGCGCAGCAGGGTGTCCACCAGCCGGGCCGCCACCTTCGCGGTCCGGCCGTCAAGGTCGTAGGCCGGGTTCAGTTCCGCCACGTCCAGGTGGAGGAGCTTCCCGCTCCAGGCCACCTGCCGGCAGATGGCGCTGATGATGGGGAACGGGACGCCGAAGGCCGCGGGCGCGCTGACGCCCGGAGCGACAGCCGCCGGCAGGACGTCCAGATCGATGGTCAGGTACAGCACGTCGATGCCGGCCAGGAACCCGGCCACAAAGCCCCGCACCCGGTCCGCGTCGCATTCCTCGTCCAGCAGGTACGCCACATCCAGCTTCCGGGCAGTATCAAAGAGCGCGCGGGTGTTGTTTGTTTCGGAAATCCCGACGACGGCGTAACGGAGTTCGCGGCCCGCGGCCGCTTCGGCGCGGGCCATCTGGAGGAACGGGGTGCCGGAGCTGGGGAGTGGTTCGTCCCGCAGGTCGAAGTGCGCATCGAGGTTCAGCACGCCCAGCCGCTGGCCTGCCGTGACGGCCGCTGACGCGCTGACGCCCAGGTAGCTGGCGTAGGCGGTTTCATGGCCGCCGCCCAGCAGCACCGTCAGGTTGCCGGCATCGATCAGGGCCGTCACCGCTTTGCCGGCACGCGCCTGGCCGGCTTCCAGGTCCCCGCCGGAGACCACCACGTCGCCGGCGTCGGCCACCTCACGGTCCAGGTGGAATGCCAACGGCCCCAGCGCGCGCCGGATGGCCGCCGGTGCCGTTGCGGCGCCGGTGCGGCCCTTGTTCCGGCGCACCCCCTCGTCGCTGGCAAAGCCCAGCAGCACCGCCGGGCTGGGGTTACCGTTCCGGCCTGCGGGACGGGCCCGCGCGGATCCGGCAGCGGCACCGCCGTGCGGCACCCAGGGTGCGGTATCCGCCACGGTGTCCCCGCCGTCGTTGGCATCCTCATCAACGTCCCGGCCTGCTTCCACCGCCTGCCACCAGCGGCGGTGTTCGGCCGCGTCGCCGTCGAACCTGCCCGTCCAGGGCCGGGGCGGGACGTCGACGGCGGCGGATAGCAGATCCATGGTCCAAGCTCACCGCATGCAGGCCGCGAATGCCAGCAACACCGCCGGTGGACTGTCTGGAATCCAAGAACTTTCGGGCCGCCCGGGGGCTATGGTGGAGCAATCCCTTCCCCCGGGGACCGTTACCCTTTGCCTGCGCCCACGGGCGCCACGATCCAGGCCGGAGCAGTACCCCATGTTTGAAGGTCCCAACATCCTTTTCGCGGCCGCCGGGCTGGCGGTCTTTGTGGCCGCTATCCTGCCCAAAGCCCTGCGCAACATGCCTTTTTCGATGCCCATGGTGTTCCTCGGCGCCGGGATGGCCGCTTTCGCGCTGATCCCCACGCTGCCCAGCCCGGACCCGATCGCCCACAACGAATTTGTCCTGCACCTTGCCGAGATCTGCGTGATTGTGTCGCTGATGGGCGCCGGGCTGGCGCTGGACCGGCCCGTGGGGCGGAAGCGGTGGGCCACCACCTGGCGGCTGCTGGGCATCGCCATGCCGCTGTGCATCGTGGGGCTGACCCTGCTGGGGTTGTGGTTCCTCGGTTTGGGCCTTGGCGCTGCCCTGTTGGTGGCGGCCAGCCTGGCGCCCACGGACCCGGTCCTGGCCTCGGAGGTCCAGGTGGGCGAGCCTGCGGACCACGACGATGAGGCGGACAAGGAGGACGAGGTCCGGTTCGGGCTTACCTCCGAGGCCGGCCTCAACGACGGGCTGGCATTTCCCTTTGTCTATCTGGCGATCATCATCAGCGTGGTGGGCTCACAGCCGTCGGAGTGGTTTCCGGAATGGTTCGGCGTGGACGTGGTGTGGCGGCTGGCTGTTGGCCTGCTGGCGGGGTTCCTGACCGGAAAGCTGCTGGCGCGGCTCTTTTTCTCGGCCAAGGCGGACAGCCTGCGGCTGTCCAACCACTCGGAAGGTTTTGTGGCCCTGGCAGCCACGTTCCTGGCCTACGGCCTGACAGAACTGGCGGAGGGCTACGGCTTCATCGCGGTCTTTGTCTGCGCGGTCACCATTCGTGCCGCCGAACACAGCCACGGTTACCACCGGGTGCTGCACTCCTACGTGGAGCAGCTGGAACGGCTGCTGACCGTGGTGATCCTGGTGCTGCTGGGCGGTGCGATCGCCCGCGGCCTGCTTGCCGGCGTCGGGCTTGCCGAGGTGCTGGTGGCCCTGGCGTTCCTGCTGGTGGTGCGTCCCGTGGCGGGCTGGCTGGGACTGCTGGGCGGCAAAACCGGGCCGCGGGAACGGATCGCGCTGTCCTTCTTCGGGATCCGCGGCATCGGCTCGCTGTACTACCTGGCCTACGCCCTTGCCGAAGGCCAGTTCGGCGGCCAGGCACGGGAACTGTGGGCCTTCGTGGGGCTGGTGGTGGCGCTCTCGATCGTGATCCACGGCGCCACCACCTCGCCCCTGATGAACCGGTTGGACCGGTTGCGGGAACGGAAGGCGCGGGCGGTGACCGGGGATGAAGGGCTGGCGCCCAACACCCCCGTGTAACCCCACCGGCAAGGGGGAGTTACATGCCCAGGGCGGCCTCGATGGGACCCACGGCGAAGAACAGCAGGAACGCGGCAGCCACGGCCCACATCAGCGGGTGGATCTCCTTGATCCGGCCCTGGACGGTGCGGATCAGCACAAAGGCGATGAAGCCGGCGCCGAGGCCGTTGGCAATGGAATACGTGAACGGCATCAGCGTGAAGGTCAGGAACGCCGGGATGGCGATGCCCCAGTCCTGCCAGTCGATCTTGCCCACCTGGGACACCATCATGAAGCCCACCACCACCAGCGCCGGCGCCACGGCCTCGAAGGGCACCAGGTTGATCAGCGGGGTGAAGAACATGGCCACCAGGAACAGCAGGCCGGTGACGATTGACGCGACGCCGGTGCGGGCACCTTCGCCGATGCCGGCGCCGGCCTCCACGTAGATCTGGTTCGAGGAGACGGACGCGCCGCCGCCCACGATGGCTCCGAGGGCGTCCACCTGGAGGACACGGTCCACGTCGGGGATGTTGCCGTGCTCATCGATGGTGCCGGCCTCGTTGGCCAGGCCCACCATGGTGCCCATGGCGTCGAAGAAGATGCTGAGCAGGATCACGAAGGCCAGCAGCGTGGCGGCCACAAAGCCCAGGTGCTCGAAGGCGCCGAACGGGTTGGCCTTGCCGATCAGCGACAGGTCCGGTGCGGCCCAGCCGGAGAACTCCGGCGCCACCAGGGACCAGCCCTGCGGGTTGGACTTTTCGCCGTCGAAGCTGGGTCCGATGTGCAGGGTCATTTCCAGGATCACGGAGATCACGGTGGAGGTGATGATGCCGATCAGGATGGCGCCCTTGACCTTGCGGACCACCAGGGCGATGGTGAGGATCAAGCCGAAGACAAACACGGCGGTGGGCCAGCCCAGCAGCTTGCCGTCAAAGCCCAGGCCCACCGGCACGGTGGTGCCTGCCACGTCCGGGATGCGCCGGACAAACCCGGCGTTGACCAGGCCGATCAGCGCGATGAACAGTCCGATGCCCACCACGATCGCCGTTTTCAGTCCGTCCGGCACGGCTTTGAACACAGCGGTCCGGAAGCCGGTGAGGACCAGGATCAGCATGGTGACGCCGGAGAGGACAACCAGGCCCATCATGTCCGGCCACGTCAGGCCCGGGTTGGTGGCCACGGTGACCGCCACAAACGCGTTGACGCCCAGCCCGGTGGCCAGCGCGAAGGGGTGCCGGGCCCAGGCGCCCATCAAGATGGTCAGGATGCCTGCCACAAAGGCCGTTACGGCCGCGACGGCGGTGAAGCCCAGGGTATTGCCGCTGGAGTCCGGGCCGGACAGGATCAGGGGGTTCAGCACCACGATGTAGCTCATGGCGAAGAACGTGGCGAACCCGCCGCGGATTTCGCGGGAAAGGTTGGAGCCGCGCTCGGTGACTTTGAAGTACCGGTCCAGGGCAGAGCCTTGCTTGAGCATTTGTCCTCCGGGGGAGTCTGTGGGGATACCAGCATCTTATGGTGGTACCGGGGGATCGGCCTTCAAATTCCCCTAGTCTGTAAGGAAGCCAACACAAGGAGCAGTCCCCTCATGCGTTCCATCCGCCGCCAGTTCCTGAGCCTTGTGCTCGGTGTCCTCGTCTCCGCCGCCGCCGTCCTGGGCCTGGCCGGGCCCGCAGCCGCCCACGACGCTGCCGAGTCGACCAGCCCGGCCCAGGGCGCGGCGGTTGCCACACCGCCTGCTGAGGTGTCGGTGACCTTCAACAACAACCCGTTGGGCATCGGGCCCTCCATTTCGGTCAAGGATGCGGCCGGGACGGAGTGGGCGGACGGGGCCGTGGAGATTGTGGACAACGTGGTGTCCCAGAAGCTGCGGGCAGGCGGCCCCGCCGGGGAATACGTCGTGGCCTGGCGCGTGGTCAGCTCCGATTCGCATCCCATTGAGGGGACCTTCAGTTTCACGGCAACTGCCGCTTCGCCCGGTGGTGCTGCGTCAGACACCCCGTCGGGTGCAGCGTCGGCAAGCCCGACGGCGGCCTCCACCGTTCCGGGGATGGGCAGCGCCCAGCCCGGTACCACCGCAGAACCCGCCGAGCCGGCCGGTTCGGGGGAGCCGTTCCAGTGGAGCATCGTGATTTTCGCCGTGGTGGCTGTGGGCCTGCTGGTGGCGCTGGCCGTCCTGGCCCGCCGCCGGCTTTCCGGCAACGACCGGGAGGACACGGAGGGCTGACGCGGTTGCCCGGCCGGTAGCTCACGGCCGCGCCGGGCAGCGCCGAGGCCCGCTCCCGGCGGCTCCCGGGGTCGCGCCGCGGCCCGCTTCGGCGGGTGACCCGCACGTTCCTAGCAGGGCAGGACGGCGAGGCTTCCGGTAGCCGGGAGCGTTCCGGCATCGGGGTTGACCTTGGCGGAGATGGCCAGCCCCACGGTTTTGGCCTGCCGCAGGACTTCCTTCGGTGAGGGCGTAATCAGCTCGCCCACTCCCACCAGGTAGATCCCGATGGCCCGCATCGCAGCGGCAAGGTTCCTGCCCACCGCGATGCCGAAGTCGTTGAGCATGCGCCGCAGCTGGCTGTGGGCGCAGCGGGTGAGGACGATGTGGTCGGCAAGCAGGATGCCCGTGGGGGTATGAACTTCCCAATGGGTAGGGGTGGCCGCAATCCCATCCAGAGCCACGCCATCCACCATGGTCAGCTGCACGGCCCGGGTGGTGTTGCGGACATCCACGTGATGGCTTGCGGCATAGTTGCGCAGGTGCCGGAGGATTTCGTTGCGCTCCTGCAGGCTGGCGGAATCAGCGGCGTCACAGCGCTGCAGGGACGAGGTGTTGGGCGGCGAAGCGGCGCCGAGGATATCCAGCCCGTCCACCACGATGGAGTCCACGCCCCGGCGGCGCAGCTCCGCAGCTACGGCCAGGCCGGAAAGTCCGGTGCCGATGATAACGGTGGTGGTCTGTTCGGTCCTGGCAGTCAGGGGCAGGCTAGACACTACAGATCACTCCTTCGAAGGATTTCAACGCCGGTGCCGGCCTCCTGGCCGACGTGCGCCCCGTTTCCCCCTCAGTCCGGCCGCCGTGCGGGGCCGGGCAGCCTGATGGATTACGTACGGCATAGTCCCGGACCAACAATGTCCTGAAGACTACAGAACAAACGGGCCGCTGGATAGACCGTGGCGTAAACATTCTCCAGCGGCTGAACGCGCTTTCCAAGGGGGTGCCCCACGCCTGTGGATAACCCGGCCAAACCGCTCCTGAACAGGCTTGCCATGCAATACCGGACAGAGAATAGTGGGAACTGCAGGCGGAATTTCGCCGGCGGCTCCGGCCGCAGTGCACGGTGGCGGGGGAACGCCCCGCTGTCTGGCAGAATGGCCGGAACATCACAGCGGTATCGCGAGGAGGCGGCCCCATGGGCGCACAAGAGTGGCATCCGGACCCGGAGCGTGAGGACGGCGGCGAAACAGCCGCTCCGCAGGGGATCGTTGTGGGCGTGGACGGCTCAGAGCATGGCCAGTGCGCGCTGGTGTGGGCTGCCCGGGAAGCCGTGCGCCGCCGTCGGCCGCTTCATATTGTGACCGCGTATTCCGTCCCTATTTTCGCGGCATCCGGCCTGGACGGAGGCTACGCCACCGTTGACGATTCCGTGATCCGGGAAGGCGCCGAGGCCATTGTGCGCCAGGCCCTGGACAAGATCGCCGGCTACGACATTGAGGTCAGTTCCTCCGTGGAGAACGGCGACGCGTCCGGGGTGCTCCTGGACCTCTCCGAGTCGGCTGAACTTCTGGTGTTCGGCACCCGCGGGCGTGGCGGCTTTGTGGGCCGCCTGCTCGGCTCCGTGAGCAGCGCCCTGCCCGCCCACGCCAAGTGCCCCACCGTCACGGTGCCCCTGGTGTGCTCCGACCGGCTGGGGGAAACCACCGAGGACCGGCGCGTCAAGGCAGAACAGGCAAAATCCGGACACCAGCCCGTGGAAAACGTGGTGGTGGTGGGTGTGGACGGCTCGGAGCAGGCACGGATCGCCGTCCTGGAGGCGGCGGACCAGGCCCTTCGCCTCGGTGCTTCCCTTCGTGTCGTTTGCGCCGTTCCGCAATACAGCGGCTCCCTCGCCTGGGTTCCCGCTCCGCTGGACCGGAAGGCGCTGTTCGCGGACATCCAGGTGACCCTGGACGCGGGGATGGCCTGGCTGCGGAGCCACTATCCTGGCCTGTCCGCCGAGTCCCAGCTGCGCGACGGGTCACCGGTGGAGGTCCTCGTGGCCGAGGGCCGGCACGTCGAACTGGTCGTCGTGGGCACCCGCGGCCGCGGCGGTTTCACGGGAATGCTGCTGGGATCAACGTCCGACGGCGTCCTGCACCACGCCAAGGGCCCTGTGATGGTGGTGCCGGACCGCGAGGATCCCCGGTTGGCTGACCGCGCCCGCTTCGGGCCGATCCTCGGCGCCGCCTGACCAGGGTGGCACCCACCGCGCCTGCGCGCCGTCAGGGACAGGCGTACCCTTGAAGTTATGAGCCCCCTTCCGGGATCCGGTCAGTTGCACCCGCGGCGGAAACCGCCGGGAGTTTCCCGCGTGTGGACCCGATGGCTGCCCGCGGTGGCGGTTCCGGTCGTGATTGCCGCCGGAGTGCTGGTGGGGACGCTGCCCGCCGGTGCCGCCGACCCGTTGCCGGCCAGGACACCCGCGCAGGTCATCGAACTGATGGACACCCGCACGGCCGTGTCATTCACCGGCACCCTGGAACAGGCGACGGAGTTTGGCCTGCCGGACCTCCCCGCGGCAGGGCCTTCGTCGGGTCCTGCGGCGGCCGGGGACGGTCCCGCCGGAAGTGTGGCGTCCATTGCCGGGCTGCTCGCCGCGGACCACACAGCCCGGGTGTATGCCGACGGCCCGGCCAAGCTCCGGGTCCAGGTGGCGGACGGCAGCTTCGCCGAACGCAATATGGTGCGCCGCGGAACGGATGTCTGGTTCTACGCCTCCAAGGACAATTCCGCCGCCCACCTGGTTCTGCAGGCTCCGGACCGCGGCGCCGGCGACCCGTCAACCGCCACCCCGGCGGACATCGCCGGCCGGTTCCTGGCCGCAGCGGATCCGGACACCGAAATTTCTGTCGGGGCCGACGTTGAGGTGGCCGGCAGGGCGGCCTACAACCTCCTCCTCGAACCCAGGACCGCCGACACCCTGGTGGGCAGGATCGCCATCGCCGTGGACGGCGAAACAGGGTTGGCCCTGTCCGTGCAGGTCACGGCCAGCGGAGCCGCAACACCGGCCTTCCGGTCCGGGTTCACCGCCCTGACCTTGGGCGCGCCGGACGATTCGCTGTTCACGTTTGTGCCGCCGGCCGGCAGCAGCGTCCGCGAAATTGTGCCGCCTGCCCCCGGTTTGTCCCACGACGTCGGTGATTCGGAGACGCCGCCTTCCGGTCCGCGGCCGGCTGTGGCAGGCAGCGGGTGGACCAGCGTGCTGGCCGTGCCGGCGCCCGCAGCCGGCGGTACCGGTGCCGGCGCCAACGCGCTGCTGGCGGACCCGCTGCTGTCCCAGGCCGCCGTGGACGTGCCCGGCGGAAAGCTGCTGTCCACCCCCCTCTTCACTGTCCTGGTCATGGCCGACGGCCGGCTCCTGGCCGGCCTGGTCCCGGGGGAGCGGCTCCAGGCTGCAGCGGCCGCCGCGCAGTGAGCGCGGGCGTTGGGGGATACCGGGCCGGCGCTTCCGGCCTGGCCATCGAGACTTCCGGCCTGACCAAGCACTTCGGCCGGCAGGCGGCCGTGGACGGCGTGGACCTTGCCGTTCCCGCCGGGACCGTCTTCGGGTTCCTGGGGCCCAACGGCTCCGGTAAAACCACCACCATCCGCATGCTCCTGGGCCTGGCCGCCGCATCAGCGGGGACCGTGAAGCTGTTGGGCGCCAGCATGCCCGGGGAGCTGCACAAAGTGTTGCCGCGGGTGGGAGCGCTGGTGGAAGGCCCAGGGTTCTACCCGTTCCTGTCCGGCGCCGCCAACCTGCACCGGATGGACGCGGCCGGGCCCCACACCGTCCCGGCCACCCGGAAGCTGAGGGTGGGCCAGGCCCTGGAACGGGTGGGGCTGGCCCACTCCGCCGGGAAAAAGGTCCACGCTTATTCCCTGGGGATGAAACAGCGGCTGGGTATCGCCGGCGCGTTGCTGTCCGCCCGAGACCTGCTGGTCCTGGACGAGCCCACCAATGGGCTGGACCCGCAAGGTACCCGTGAGGTGCGGAACCTGATCCGGGCCCTGTCCCACGACGGCACCACCGTTTTCGTCTCCAGCCACCTCCTGGCCGAGGTGGAGCAGATGTGCACCCACGCAGCGGTGATGAGCAGCGGCAGGCTGGTGGCCCAGGGGCCACTCGCCGACCTGCGCCGTGAAGGCACTGTCCGGATCCGGCTGGAGACTCCTGACGCCGCGCTGGGCTGGCGGGAGCTTGTCCGCCTGGGGCTGGTCCCCGCGGCGGACACCCTTGAACCGGGCGGCGATGGCGTTCAGGTGCTGGCCGCATTGCCGGCGTCAGCTGGCCCCGCAGTCCCCGCCCTGCTGCCGGAAGACATCGTGGCGCACCTCGTGGCGGCGGGCGTCAGGGTCCGGGGGTTCGGCGTGGAACGCGAAAGCCTGGAAGACCGCTTTGTGGCGCTTACCGGGGAGGGGTTCAATGTTGCCGGCTGACCGGACCGCAGAGAGCCCCGACGCGGGAAACCAAGGCGCCGGCAGCCCCGACGCGGGAAACCAAGGCGCCGGCAGCCCCGACGCGGGAAACCAAGGCGCCGGCAGCCCCGGCACGGACCGCCGGAATGCCGCCGGCCCGGCCGCAGTCGCCACTGCCAAGCCCCCGCGCGGCTCCGCGTGGTCCCTCCTGGGCTCCGAGCTCAAGGTGCTCTTTGGCCGGCGGCGCACGTGGGCCCTGCTTCTGGCACTGGCAGCCATTCCGGTGCTCATTGCCGTGGCCGTCAGGCTTTCCTCCACCGTTCCCGCGGGGCGGGGACCGGCCTTCCTTGACCGGATCTCGCAGAACGGCCTGTTTGTGGCCTTCACGGCCATGCTGGTTTCCGTTCCGCTGTTCCTGCCGCTCACGGTGGGGGTGGTGGCCGGCGACACGATCGCGGGCGAGGCAAGCCACGGGACGCTGCGCTACCTCCTGGTGGCGCCAGCGGGCCGGATCCGGCTGCTCCTGGTCAAGTACGCGGGGGCGCTGGCTTTCTGCGTTGCGGCCCCGCTGGCCGTGGCCCTTGCCGGTGCCGCCATCGGGGCCGCCCTGTTCCCGGTGGGGCCTGTCACGCTGTTGTCCGGCGACCTGATCCAGCCGCCGGAGGCTGCCCTGCGGATCCTCCTGATCGCCGCCTACCTGGCCGTATCGCTGGCCGGGCTGTCAGCGATCGGGTTGTTCCTGTCCACCTTGACCGTGGTCCCCGTGGGCGCCATGGCCGCCACCGTGGTGGTTTCGGTGGTGTCCCAGATCCTGGGCCAGCTGCCCCAGCTCGAGTGGCTGCATCCGTGGCTGTTCAGCCACTACTGGCTGGGGTTCGGTGACATCCTGCGGCAGCCGGTGCTGTGGGATTCCTTCGCCTCGAACGCGGTGCTGCAGGCAGGGTACGTGGCGGTGTTCGGAGCCCTGGCCTACGGCCGGTTCGCCACCAAGGACATCCTGAGCTGAGCCGTCCGGGCGTACAGCTAGGCGTGCTGGTTAGCCTCGTGTTCGGAGTGGCTGGCCGGTTCGAGCTGGAAGGTGCAGTGTTCGGTGTCGAAGTGGGAGCCCAGGCAGGTGGTGAGCTGGTCCAGGATCTGGTCGGCGCCGTGCGCATTAAGCACACCGTCCTCCACCACCACATGGGCTGAAAAGACCGGAACACCGGACGTAATGGTCCAGATGTGGATGTCGTGGACATCCGTGACGCCGTGCACGGACAGGATGTGCTCGCGGATCATCTGGACCTCCACGCCCTTGGGGGTGGCTTCCAGCAACACATCCACCACGTCCCGCAGCAGGCTCCAGGCCCTGGGCAGGATCATCAGGGCGATGACCACCGAGGCGATGGTGTCCGCGGCCTGGAACCCGGTGACCATGATGACCACTGCCGCGACGATCACGGCGAAGGAGCCCAGGAGGTCACCCAGGACTTCGAGGTAGGCGCCGCGCACGTTGAGGCTGTGCTCCTGCGCGCCGCGGAGGATCAGCAGCGAGACCAGGTTTGCCGCAGCGCCGAGGATGGCGGCGAACAGCATGATGTCCGTCTGCACTTCCGGGGCGGTGCCGATCCGGCGGATGGCCTCGGTGAAGATGATGACGGAAATGACGATCAGGATCAGGGCGTTGGCCAGTGCTGCCAGCACCTCTGCGCGCTGGTAGCCGTAGGTCCGCTGGTCACTGGCCGGGCGGCCGGCGATCCACGCGGCCAGCAACGCAATGGTTACCCCGGCGGCGTCGGAAAGCATGTGCCCGGCGTCCGCCAGCAGCGACAGCGAGCCGGACAGGAACGCGCCCACCAGTTGGATCAACACCACGGACAGGGTGATCACCAGGACCGCCACCAGGCGTTTCCGGTGCCGGCCCGTTGCGGTCAGGCCATGTGTGTGGCTGTGGTCGTGTCCCATGCTCCTAAGGCTATCCCCAGCCGAGCTCGTGCAGCCTGTCATCGGAGATGCCGAAGTGGTGGGCCACCTCGTGGACCACTGTCACGGCGACTTCGTGGATGACGTCTTCCCGGGAGGAGCAGATCTCCAGGATGGGCCCGCGGTAGATGGTGATCCGGTCCGGCAACGAACCGGCATCCCACCAGGAATCCCGTTCGGTCAGCGGCACACCCTCGTAGAGTCCCAGCAGGACCGTATCCGGGTCCTCCCCGGGACCCGGCACGTAGTCGTCCTCGATGAAAACGGCCACGTTGTCCATGGCCTCTGCCAGCTTGGCCGGGATGCTGTCCAGGGCGTCCTGGACAGCGGCCTCGAATTCGTCGGCGGCCATGCTGAAGCCATAGGGCTCGTGCGGGCCGTCGGGAATGATGGGAAGGCCGGGCGGGAGGCTGGCGTGCATCCTTCGACCTTAGCGCTGAACGGCGGCAGCCGTAACGTGCATGTTCCGGGTCCGGCGCCGGGTCAATGCCACCCCCACCAGGCAGATCAGCCCGCCCACCAGGCCCCACACCGTGGGAATTTCGGCGAGCAGGAACCACGAGATCAGCACGGTGGTCCCGGGTACCAGGTACGTGGTGGCCGCAAGCTTGCCGGCGTCGATGAGCGACAGGGCGTATGCCCAGGTGGTGAACGCGATGGCCGTAGGGAAAACCCCGAGGTAGGCAAGGCCCCAGGTGGCCTCCGGCGGAGCTGCCTGCAGTTCGGCGAGCAGCTGGCCGCTGAACGGCAGGCAGCACAGGGCCCCCACCAGGATGCCGAACCAGGTGGCCTGGGCTGCCGGGAACTTGCGCAGGACCGGCTTCTGGATGATGACGCTGACGGCGGCGAGCACGGCGGCAAGGAGGCAAAGCGCCACGCCCGCCATGTCCGCCGTCGGCCGGTTCCCGCCGCCGGACCCTTGGCCGGACCCGAGCGCAATCACTGCCACGCCGGCGAACGCGACAGTGCTGCCGATCAGCAGCCAACGCGGAAAGCCCTCCTTGAGGAAGATACCGGCCATCACGGCCACCAAAATGGGGTTGACGTTGATGAGGAGGGCGCTGGTTCCGGCATCCAGGACATGTTCCGCCGCGTTCAGCGCCACGTTGTAGCCGCCGAACCACATCACGCCGTACGCCAGGATGGGCAGCCATTCCCTGCCGTGGGGGAGGAGCCTGCTCTTCATGAGTTGCGGGACCACCAGCAGGCCCAGGACGACGGCGGCAACCGCCAGCCGGCCCAGCGTCAGCGGCCCGGGTGAAAAGTGCGGGCCGATGGCCCGGATCCCCACAAACGCCGACGCCCACAGCACCACCGTCACCACCATGGCGGCGATGCCCAGCGCTTTGAGTGGGGCCTGGGCGGTGGGCGGTGCGGGTGTGCTGGCGGGACCTGTGGTTGGCATACAGCAAATCTAGCCGTGCCGGCGGGGCAGGGGCTCGCGGAAAACGGTCACGTCACGGCGGCTACCCGGCGGGGGCAGCCCAGGCCAGCAGTTCCGCCAACGGCCAGGTGGTGATGATGCGTTCTGCCGGGACGCCGTTGCTGGCGGCCCGTTCGGCCCCGTACTGGAGGAAATCGAGCTGGCCGGGGGCGTGGGCATCGCTGTCGATCGAAAACAGGCAACCGGCGTCCAATGCGAGCTGGATCAGGGCGTCCGGCGGGTCCTGCCGTTCCGGCCGGGAGTTGATTTCCACGGCGACACCGTATTCGGCGCAGGCAGCAAAGACTTCCTTGGCGTCGAAGTCCGACGGCGGCCGGGTTCCGCGGGAGCCTTCCACCAGCCGGCCGGTGCAGTGGCCCAGCACGTTGGTGTGCGGGTCCCGGATGCCGCCCAGCATGCGCCGGGTCATGGTTTTGCCGTCGGCCCGGAGCTTTGAATGGACGCTGGCCACTACGATGTCCAGGCGGTCCAGCAGTTCCGGCGCCTGGTCCAGGCTGCCGTCTTCAAGGATGTCCACTTCGATGCCGGCAAGGACCCTGGTGGGTGCTTTCCCACCGGTGGAACCGTCCGACGCGGCGATGTTGATGGCTGCCACCACGTCGAGCTGCTCGGTAAGGCGTTCGGCGGAAAGCCCGTTGGCAATGGTCAGGTTCGGCGAATGGTCCGTCAACGCCAGATATTCGCGGCCCAGGATTCCGGCGGCGGCAACCATCAGGTCGATGGGGGATCCGCCGTCGGACCAGTCACTGTGGCTGTGCAGGTCGCCGCGGAGCGCCTGCCGCAGCTCATGGCCGCCGGATACCAGCGGCTGGGCCCCTTTGTCCCGCAGGTCCGCAAGATACTCCGGCACCTCGCCCGCCAGTGCTTCCTGGATGACCTGGTGGGTCCGGTCGCCGATGCCCTTCATGGATTTGAGCCTGCCTGTCCTGGCCCGTGCCACAAGTTCGGCCGGCTCCAGCGGCCCGATGGCGGCGGCTGCCTTCCGGAAGGCCTGGACCTTGAACGTGGCGGCCCGGCTCCGTTCCAGCCAGAAGGCAATTTCGGACAGTGCTGCAACGGCATCCATCACTCCATCTTGGCCCAACCAGGCGCCAGGAGGCGGGGTTTGTGCCGATTTTGGTTAAATCGAAACTAGGCCCTATAGTTTTAGAGTCCAGTTCGGAGACAACGCAAACGATAAAGACTGAAAGCCTCGGCTCGAAGCCTTTTCTTTTGTTCCGAACGGGTTCTGGCCCCCATCGTCTAGCGGCCTAGGACACCGCCCTTTCACGGCGGCGGCACGGGTTCGAATCCCGTTGGGGGTACGCAAGGAACTGGTCAAGCAGGCAGAAATTGTCTGGTAAGCTTGAAGCCTTGAAAAAAACGGTAGCGATGCCGTAACAGCAAGAAACGCAAGGCCCTGTAGCGCAGTTGGTTAGCGCGCCGCCCTGTCACGGCGGAGGTCGCGGGTTCAAGTCCCGTCAGGGTCGCTCTGATTGTTGGAAGAAATTCCGGCTCTCAAGGTGACTAGTCACCTAGGCTCTGTAGCTCAGTTGGTAGAGCGTTCGACTGAAAATCGAAAGGTCACCGGATCGACGCCGGTCGGAGCCACCACTGGGAAGCATCAGTTCTTCGGAACTGGTGCTTTTCTTCTTTAACAAGCCGTTCCGCGCCGCCAGATGGCTGAAGAACGTATCAATACCGCATCGGTGTGCCAACGGATCCTGCCTTCCCGGCCGCGCTGCGCCCACGGTCAGTAAACTTGCAGGCTGCACGTTGAACCTCGAAGAGCAGTCTGAGCATTGCACAGCGCATAAGGAGCAACCTGAATGTCCGCCACACCAGGCGCAAGGACCACCAGCCAACCACAAAAGGGCAATCCGCCGGGAGCGGAGAAAGCGGCTTCCCAGCCGCCCGGAGGTGGTGGCCAGAAAATTGCCACCTGGGTCTTTTGGCCCGCCGCGGCCGTCATTTTCCTTTTTGTCCTGTTCGCGACGCTCTTCCCCGGCACAGCCACCGAGGCCTTCGGGGCCATCCAGACCAACGTCATCAAATGGTTCGGCTGGTACTACGTTGCAGCCATCGCCGTTTTTGTGGCGTTTGCCCTGTGGATCGGGCTGAGCCGCTACGGCGACATCAAACTCGGCAAGGACGACGATGAGCCCGAATTTTCGGTCGTGTCCTGGTTCTCCCTGCTCTTCGCCGCAGGCATGGGCATCGGGCTTGTTTTCTTCGGCGTGGCCGAACCCCTGAACCACTTCGCCGCGCCGAGGCCCGGTGTTGAAGGAACGCCGGTGGCGCTGGCGCAACAGGCGCTGACCCAGACCTACCTGCACTGGGGGCTGCACGCCTGGGCCATCTACGTGGTGGTGGGTGTCTCCATCGCCTACGCGGTGCACCGCAAAAACCGGCCCATCTCCATCCGCTGGACCCTTGAACCGCTGCTGGGGCACAAGCGCGTTGCCGGCGGCTGGGGCAACCTGATCGACGTGATCGCCCTGGTGGGCACCCTCTTCGGCGTCGCCACCTCCCTGGGCCTGGGCGTCCTGCAGATTTCGGCGGGCCTGGAACACGCCAACATAGCGCAGGCCACCACGATGACCCAGATCGGCCTGATCCTCTGCATCATCACCTTGACGATCCTTTCGGTGGTCTCCGGCGTGGGCAAGGGCATGAAATGGCTCTCCAACACGAACCTGCTGCTCGCCGGGGCGCTGATGATCGTGGTGCTGTTCACCGGGCCCACGCTGTTCCTGCTCCGCGAGTTCGTCCAGTCGATCGGCAACTACCTGCAGAACGTGGTGGGGCTGACCTTTAACACGCTGGCATTTTCCGGCGCCGAAGGCGAAGCCTGGCAGGCCGCCTGGACCACGTTTTACTGGGGCTGGTGGATTTCGTGGGCACCGTTTGTGGGCATCTTCATCGCCCGCATCTCCAAGGGCCGCACCGTACGCCAGTTCGTCGCCGGCGTGCTGCTGGTCCCCACCATGATGGGCTTCCTGTGGTTCTCCGTCCTGGGCGGCGCCGCCATCCACCGCGAACTCTTCGGTGCCGGCGGGCTGGTCAGCGCTGACGGCACAGTGGACACCGAGGGGGCGCTGTTCTCCCTGCTGGGCAGCCTTCCGGGCGGGATGGTCCTCACCATCGGGGCGATTGTCCTGATCGCCATCTTCTTTGTCACCTCGGCAGACTCCGGCGCGCTGGTCATGGGCATGATTTCCACCGGCGGGAACGTGGAGCCGAAGAACTGGATCCGCATCTTCTGGGCGCTGGCCGCAGCGGCAGCAGCCATCGCGCTCCTGCTGGCCGACGGGCTGCAGGCGATCCAAACGGCCGCCATCCTCACCGCGGTGCCCTTCAGCGTGGTGATTCTGTTGATGTGCGTGGCCACGGCCAAGGCATTCCACCAGGAACACGCGGCGCTGATGCGGGCCCAACGGAAGCTGGCCCGCGAACAGATGACCGCCCACGTGACGGAAAAGGTGCAGGACTCCGTGAACGATTCCGTCCAGGAGCACTACCAGGAACACCTGGCGGACCAGGTATCGGACCAGGTGGCGGAGGCCGTCCAGGCGCAATTCACCGAACACCTGGCCCACGGTGACGAGGCCGGCGCGGAACATGTCACGCACGACGCCGACAAGGCCGGTTCTGGCGCGAAGGGAACCCGCTAGCCCGGCCGCCTGCATCGGGGGCGCTTCAAGTCCCCGACGCAGGCCCGTTCCAGCACATCGGCGCGGGCTAGGGATAGGGTAATGAACAACAGAAGGGGGAGTTCTTCGATGGAGTACCAGAACCCGCAGCCCGGCCAGGGCGGCCTGGGCCCTGCCCCGTTGGTTCCTGCCGCAGGGGCAGGGTCGGGCAGGACTGTCATTTCCGAAACCGCCGTGGCGAAAGTGGCCGGTATTGCCGCCCGCGCCGTCCCCGGCGTCTATTCGCTGGGGTCCGGCCCGTCCAGGGCCCTCGGCGCGATCCGTGATGCCGTGGGCAGCACGGACCATGCCACCGGCGTCCATGCCGAGGTGGGCGAAACCCAGGTGGCGGTGGACATCAACCTCGTCGCCTCCTACGGCACACCCCTGCATTCGCTTGCCAACCAGGTGCGTGCCGCTGTTTACGGGGCCATCGAGGAACTCGTGGGCCTGCAGGTCATCGAGGTGAACGTGGAAATCACGGACGTCTTTGTTCCGCCGCCCGTCAAACCAACGGCATCCGGCACCACCGAACGGGAGGCGCTGCTGTGAACCTCACTCTCGCAGGAACGGCACTTGGCGCGTTCGTGGCGTTTATGTCCCTGCAGTTCGGCCTGTGGGGCTTCCTGATCTCGCTCCTGTTTATGGCCATTGGCGCCGTGCTGGGCCGGGCAGCGGAGGGCAAACTTGATCTGCGCGGTGTGCTGGACGCCATCACCGGCCGGCGCTCATCCTCATGAACCCGGGCGCGCCGGCCGTTTCCGGGCAGGTGCTCAGCGGCCACAACCGGATTAGCACCCAGGCCCTGACCAGCCTGGCGAAAGCCGCAGCGGCGCAGGCCCTGGGATGCGATGCCCAGGACGTGCGGGCCGACTGGGCGGACGACGGCGGCCTGCTGGCGCTATCGCTCGTGGCGCCCATCAGCATCCCGCCGCTGCGCGCGGCCGCGGCTGATCCGGCCAGGCTTCAGGCCTTCGGCGGCTCCATCTGGGAACGAACCGTCACGGCGAAAGCCCGGATCCTTGCCACGGTCACCGAACTCAGCGGTGCCCAGCTGAGCCGGGTTGACATCAGGATCAGCGGAGCCAGGATCAGCGAAGGAGGACGGGTCAAGTGACCACCGTCGACACCGGTCCTGAGGGGACCCGCAAAGCCAAACGGCACGGTGCCGCGGAACCGGACCCCGTCCTGCGCAGGATTGTGCACCGCGAAACCCACTCAAACCGGGCGGGCATTGCCATCTTTGCTGCCGTGCTGGTGGCCGGCCTGGCCGCGTACGGCCTGCTTGAAGCAGCCGTGCACGCCATCGGACAGCCCGCCTGGCTGATCGAGCCCCAGGTGGCAGCCGAACGGCTGGTCGACCTGCCGGCGGGGATCACTCCGCTGCTCCTGGGCGCCATCGGCGCGGTGATCGCCATGGCCGGCCTGATCTTCTTCCTTAACGGTGTCCTGCCCGGGCGCCGGGCCCGGCATCCGCTGGCCCTGCCAGGCCGCCATGCGGGCCACCATGCCGTGGTGGTGGATGACGAGGTCATCGCCTCATCGTTGGCCCGGCGCGCCCGGCTGGCCGCCAATGTCACCCCGGGACAGGTGATGGTGGTGGTCTCGCACCGGCAGGTCCTGGTCAACGTCCGCCCCACCTCCGGCGTGCCGGTGGAACAGGACGCCATCCTGGCGGCCGTGGCGGACGAGCTTGAGCAGATGGACCTGCAACCGGCCCCTGAGGTCCGCATCAACCTGACCCCGTCCGGAGTGATCGGCGCATGAACAGCACCCCGGGAACATTAAACCGGATCCTCATCACCCTCCTGGGCCTCGCGATGCTGGCTTTGGGCCTGCTGCTGGTGCTCCTGGCCGCAGTGCCTGCCGTGGCGTCCTGGTGGCATCCCTGGGCGGACGGAACCTGGAGCTCCGTCAACACCGCCTTCAACGCCACGCGTTTCCCGGGCCGCGCGGAAAGCTGGCTGTGGCTCCTGGTGGCCCTGGCATTGCTGGTCCTGATCGGCCTGATGGTGGCGTGGATCGCGCAGCAGGGCAAAGGCAGGTCCAACCTCCTCGCCTCCGAATACGATCCAGGCGAGGTCGCGGGAGATATCCGCATCGGCGGGGGAGTGGCGGAGCAGGCCCTTAGGCAGGCCCTCGCAGGGCGGCCGGACCTGGCGGGAGCCACGGTGGCGACCTACAACGTCAAGGGCATGCCCGCCCTGAAGGTCAAGCTCCTGCCGCGCCAGGGTGTTGCCCCGCACCTGCTGGCTGCCGAAATCTCTGACCTCCTCGGCGCGCTGGACGCCGTGGTGGGCCGCGAAACACCCGTGCTGATCCACATCGGCGCAGGCGCCCGAACCCGGTTTGGACGGGCGGAACGGGTCCGCTGAGGGGGCCGGTCCGGCGTTTGATCACCAATTGGACACAGCTGGTGTAAACGCTTGCATTTCTTGCCGGGAGTCCACTACTGTGATGGTCACCACGTCAATCGCACCAGGCGTAAGGTCCGTAACTCAGCGAGGAGTCACCAGTAATGAAGAACCGCAAATACCTGCTGCCGATTGCAGCCACCGGAATTGTGGCCCTGGCACTCACAGGATGCAGTAGCTCGGACAGTGGATCCGGAGACGCTTCCGTCGATTGTGCAAAGTATGAAAGCTACGGCAAGCATGACGGAAAGACCGTTTCCGTCTATTCCACGATCGTTGACCTTGAAGCCACCAACCTTGAAAAGACCTGGGCCGCTTTCGAGCAGTGCACGGGTGCAACCATCAAGTATGAGGGCAGCAAGGAATTCGAGACCCAGATCGGTGTCCGCGCGAAAGCCGGAAACGCCCCCAACATTGCCATCTTCCCGCAGCCCGGCCTGATGGCGGACCAGGCCCGCGCCGGCAACCTCAAGAAAGCACCGCAGGCCGTCTCGGACGCCGTGGACAAGAACTGGTCAGCGGACTGGAAGAAATACGGCACCGTGGACGGTGTCTTCTACACCGCTCCCATGCTCGCCAACGTCAAGGGCTACGTCTGGTACGCACCGAAAACGTTCGAGGATAAAGGCTGGACCGTCCCCAAAACGTGGGACGAAATGATGGACCTGTCCAAGAAGATCGCCGATGAAGGCGCCATGAAGCCTTGGTGTGCCGGTTTCGAGTCAGGTGAAGCCACGGGCTGGCCCGGCACGGACTGGATCGAGGACGTTGTCCTCCGCGCACAGGGACCGGAGGTTTACGACCAGTGGGTCAGCCACGGAATTCCCTTCAACGACCCCAAAATCGTTGACGCCTTTGATAAGGCAGGCGACATCCTGCTCGATGACAAGATGGTCAACGGCGGCTTCGGCGACGTCCGTTCCATCCTGACCACCGGATTCGCCCAGGCCGGCCAGCCGGTACTTGACGGCCAGTGCGCAATGCACCACCAGGCCAACTTCCAGGCCTCCAACTGGCCCGAAGGCACCTCCGTTGCACCCGACGGCGACGTCTGGGCGTTTATGACGCCACCGATCGACGAGTCCAAGGGCCAGGCCATCACCGGCGGCGGCGAAATGGTCGGCGCCTACAGCGACGCCCCCGAAGTCCAGGCTTTCCAGGCCTACCTGGCGAGCTCTGAATTCGCCAACGACCGCGTGAAGCTCGGCGGCGTCATCAGCGCGAACAAGGGCCTGGACCCGGCCAACGCGCAGACCGAGCTGGATAAGCTCTCCATCCAGCTCCTGCAGGACGAGAACACCGTCTTCCGCTTCGACGGTTCGGACCTCATGCCGGGCGCAGTAGGATCCAACTCCTTCTGGAAGGGCATCGTTTCGTGGATCAACGGCACCCCCGCCAAGCAGGTTGCCGACAGCATCGAAGGCAGCTGGCCCAAGAGCTGACCTCCCAGCTGTACGCTGCGCCCCAGCCACCGGTAGGTGCTGGGGCGCAGTGCTCCCCACTCTTCATTCTGATCCACGCACACCCCGGAGGTTGAGCCTTGGAATTCATCGGAGGAAAGCTCCTTCAAGTCGTGATCGCGCTGGCCATTTTTGCCGCGATCATTGGACTACTCATGTTGTTGGTGGACAGGGCCCCCAAGTCCGCCAAAGACAAGGTCACGGTGATCGGGTTCCTCGCACCGGCCGCGATCCTGCTGCTGGTTGGCCTGGTTTACCCGGCAGCCCAGACATCATTCCTGGCGTTCACGGATTCCGGGGGAAAGCTGAACGGCGTCGATAACTTCGTCTGGATGTTTACCCAACCGGAGGCCCTCGCCACGCTTCGCAATACCGTCATCTGGACCATCCTGGTCCCGTTGCTTTCCACCGTTTTTGGCCTTGCCTACGCCGTCTTCATTGACAAGGCCCGCGGCGAAAAGGTCCTGAAGGCCCTGGTCTTTATGCCTATGGCCATTTCGTTTGTCGGTGCCGGCATCATCTGGAAACTGGTGTACGACTACCGCGGCCCTGGCATTGAACAGACCGGTGTGCTGAACGCACTCCGCGTTGCGTTGGGCCTGGACCCCAAGCAGTTCCTGCTCGACGCGCCGGGAAACACGATCTTCCTCATCATCGTTATGGTCTGGATCCAAACCGGGTTCGCCATGGTGATCCTTTCGGCCGCCATCAAGGGCGTCCCCGCTGAAATCGTCGAAGCCGCCCGCCTGGACGGTGCCAACCCGTGGCAGCAGTTCCGGAACGTCACCATCCCCGGCATCCGTGGCTCCCTTGTTGTGGTCCTAACCACCATCACCATCGCCACGCTCAAGGTCTTCGATATTGTGCGGACCATGACAGCCGGCAACTACGACACCTCGGTTGTTGCCAATGAAATGTATACGCAGGCGTTCCGCGCCGGTGAACCTGGCAGGGGTGCGGCCCTCGCGCTGATCCTCTTTATCCTGGTTCTGCCTATCGTGATCTACAACGCCCGCGTCCTCCGCCAGCAGAAGGAAATCCGATGACCGTCATGCCAGCGCCGGATGAGGCGGCGAAAAACACCCGCACCGCGACCAAAGCCAAGAGTGGTGGCCGGCCCGTGGATCCGGAAGATACCGGCCCCATCATGCGGCGGGTCAAGAACAGGCTGACGTCCCGCTGGGCCACCGCCGCGGCGGTGATCATCGCCGTTATCTGGACCATTCCCACCTTCGGTTTGCTGGTGTCATCGGTCCGGCCCGCGGCGAAGCAGGTGGGTCCACGCTCAGACGGCTGGTGGAACTTCTTCTCCGACTGGGACTTCACCTTCAAGAACTACGTGGACGTCACTGCTGCAGCTGGTTCGCAGTCCGCCAACCTCTCGCAGTACTTCGTCAACTCGCTGGCAATCGTTGTGCCCGTCACCGTGTTTGTCCTGGTGCTGGCCTCCATGGCGGCCTACATCTTCGCGTGGGGCAACTTCCGGGGCCGGGAAGCAGGATTCATCTTCGTCTTCGCGCTCCAGATCATCCCGCTCCAGATGGCGTTGATCCCGCTGCTCCAGTTGTTCACCCAGGTGCTGCAGATTCCGCCGGGCTCCTACACCCAGCTGTGGATCGCGCACACCATCTTTGGGCTGCCGCTCGGTATCTTCCTGCTGCATAACTTCATCTCGGAAATTCCGGGCGAAGTCATCGAGGCAGCCAAGGTCGATGGCGCCGGACACACCACCATTTTCTGGCGGATCATCCTGCCGCTGTCCGTCCCCGCTTTGGCGTCACTGGCCATCTTCCAGTTCCTCTGGGTCTGGAACGACCTGCTGGTTGCGTTGGTGTTCTCCGGCGGCACAGCGGACGTTGCACCGATCACCCAGCGGTTGGCTGAGATCTCGGGTACCCGCGGAAACCGGGACTACCTGAACCCGGCCGCCGCATTCGTGTCCATCATTGTGCCGCTGGCCGTGTTCTTCGGCCTCCAGCGCTACTTCGTCCGCGGTCTGATGGCCGGCGGGCTCAAGGGCTGACAAGAAGGTAGTGCTGCCATCCGGCGGGTGCGCACGTAACAGTGCGCCTCCGCCGGGCGGCCCTGCTATAACGTGGCGGGTGGCGGGGGCCTGGTAATCGTTAGGGACCGAAGAGGATATACAGTGGCAGGCAGTTCTGAGAGGTCGCAGCGAGGCGGCCATACGGGCATCAGCATCGAGGATGTGGCCGCCGCAGCCGGGGTATCAACCGCAACGGTGTCCAGGGCCGTCCGTGGACTTCCCAAAGTCTCTCCGGTTACCAGGCAAAAGATCCTTGAGGTCGCAGCCAGCCTGGGCTACGTGGCGTCGTCATCGGCTTCCGGCCTGGCCACCGGCCGCACCAGGACCATTGGCATCCTGGCGCCGTTTGTGAGCCGCTGGTTTTTCTCCAAAGCCATCGAAGGCGCCGACCGCGAGCTTTACGCGCGGAATTACAACCTGTCCCTTTACAACCTGGGTGGGCACGGCGGGAACAGGGTAAGGCTCTTCGACAAGACGATGGTCTACAAACAGATCGATGCGCTCTTGGTTCTCTGCATGGCTCTGAGCCACGAGGAACTGGAACATCTGCATAAAATCGAGATCCCCCTGATTGTGGTGGGCGGACACGTCGAGGAATGTTCCTACATCGGAATCGATGACTACGCCGCGGCATCCGTTGCCGTGCAGCACCTGGTGGACCTTGGCCACAGGGATATCGCCCTGGTCCACGGTGACAACCAGACGGACCTGAACTTCGATGTCCCGCGGGTCAGGATCCTTGCCTACCACGATGTGATGCGCAAGGCCGGCCTGGACCCGCAGCCCGGGTGGGAACAGTGGGGCGACTTCACCCTGCTGAGCGGCCAGGACGCGTTCCGAAGAATCTGGAACCTGCCCGGCCGGAAGCCCACCGCCATCTTTTGTGCATCGGATGAGATGGCCATGGGGGTGATATTCGAGGCCGCCCGCGCCGGCGTGAACGTACCCGGCGAGCTGTCGGTGATAGGGATAGATGACCACGACTTCTCTGAAGCCATGGGCTTGACGACGGTTGCCCAACGGCCTGACGAGCAGGCGGAGCTGGCCACCAAAATGCTTCTCGATGAACTTGACGGCCACGTGGGTGCCGTGAAATCCGCCGTCGCACGCCATGAACTGATCCTCAGGGCAACCACAGCTCCCCCGCGGGCCTAAGGTCGAGGCGGCCAGCCGTACCGGCGGCCGGGGAGCAGCTCAGGAAGCCCGGGCCAACTGGCGGATGGGGATCCAGCGGGATGCCAACCGCCGGTAGGCGGCTGCGGCGCCGGTCATGTCGCCTTCCGCCAGGCATTCGATGCCAAGCCGGATATCCATGGGCGAATCGTCCGGGTACACCTTGTCCGCTACGGCGCCGTAGTCCAGTTCCACCATGGACCCCACGTGGAACAGCTCCAGCCATTCGGTCAGCTGCGCCAGGTCATCCAGCATGTCCAGGTCCGGGGCCGCCAGCGTCAGGTTGGCCACCGCGTACCGGGCGCGTTCCAGCGCCTCCGTAATGGGCGCCCAGACCCGCACCGTCAGGATCCGCCCGGCAGATTCCACCACATCCTTGTGGTCAGACTCCGAAAACAGCGAAAACCAGCTGAACGGGATGCCCCACGTGGACGCCCGGGTATGGACCCGGATGGACCCGTCCCTGGCCTTCACCTGGTCGATGCGCTCCTGGTGCCGGTCGCGCTGCTGCTCGGGAATCAGCAGTTCGGCGAGCGGCCCATGGATGCCTTCCATCAATGCGTTGGCCGCAAGGCCCGCCCGCAGGACCAGCTGGCTGGGGCAGTACAGCAGCGCCGGGCCGGCGGCGTCTTCCGGAGCGGCGGCCGCACCCGACGGTTCACCGGTCCGGGGCGCGGCGGGCGCCGTCGTCACCCGGACGGTGTCAGTCCTGCCCGTAGGGAAAGGATCCCCGCCGGTCCGCGTGATGCGGCCCAGGGAAGCCAGCAGTTCGGCGTTTTCGACGGCGGCTCGCGAGGCGGTGCGCGCCCCGGCCGACTGGATGGCCGGGCGTTGTTCCAGCGGGAACGCGGACAGGGGCTCGTAGACCCGCAGGGTGGAGGAAAAGGGCAGCCCTGCCTGGCCCCGGTAGAGATTTCCGGTCACAGTGGCCTCCTGCGGCGGCTCCGGGGCTGGCTCATCAGTCCGCCAGGTCCACCAGGACGGGCGCGTGGTCCGAAGCGCCCTTGCCCTTGCGCTCCTCGCGGTCGATCGCCGCTCCGGTGACGCGGGAGGCCAAGGCGGGGGAGGCGAGGACAAAGTCGATGCGCATGCCTTCCTTCTTGGGGAAGCGGAGCTGGGTGTAATCCCAGTACGTGTACACGCCAGGGCCCGGGGTATAGGGCCGCACCACGTCCGTGAAGCCGGCGGTTTCAAAGGCGTGGAAGGCTTCCCGCTCCGGGGGGCTGACATGCGTGAAGTTGTTGTTGACGAACAGGTCGATGTCCCAGACATCGTCGTCGAACGGGGCGATGTTCCAGTCGCCCATCAGCGCCACCTGGGCCTGCGGATCCTGGTCAACGAGGTCCTGGGCGTGGGTTTTGAGGCTTTCGAGCCACTTGAGTTTGTACGGCATGTGCTCGTCGTCCAGGGACCGGCCGTTGGGGACGTAGAGGCTCCAGATCCTGACGCCGCCGCAGGTGGCGGCGATGGCGCGGGCCTCCTGTACGGGGTCCTTGCCGGCTTTGCCGAACGCGGGCTGGTCCAGGAAGGTCCGCTCCACGTCGGCCAGGCCCACCCGGGAAGCAATGGCCACGCCGTTCCATTGGCTGAGCCCGAAGTGGGCCACCTCGTAGCCCATCCGCTCAAACAGCTCCCAGGGAAAGTTTTCGTCCTTGCACTTGGTCTCCTGGATGGCCAGGACATCGCAGTCGCTGCGCTGGAGCCAGGCTTCAACACGGTCGGCACGGGCACGGAGCGAATTTACATTCCAGGTAGCAATCTTCACACCCCTAACTTACCTTGGCGGTGCGGAGGGCGGTATTGACCCGCCGTCCCGTCCGCGCCGGCCTGCCGCGGCGGATGGTTGCGCGGCGCCGGCGGCGGGTATATTCGCAACCAGGCATGACCTGGATCACCTGCTGCGCCGCGGCGGCCATGGTTCCCCGGCCCCGGAAGGCACCGGAGCCGGGCCAGTCCGGCGGTGCAGCGCCGCCACGTTGGAAGGAAACAGATGACGCACAGCCCACACCGGCCGGACGGCGGCACAGTTCCCCCAGGCGTCGTGGCAGCCTGGCCGGCGCCTGATGCGGTTGCGGAAGTACTCTTTGAACGCCGGGGCCAGCTCGCGGTGGCGACGCTCAACCGGCCGCGGTCCGTAAACGCCCTCACCGCGGGCATGGTGGCGGACCTGCTGGCGACCCTCACCGACTGGGCAACGGACGACGCCGTAGCCACGGTCCTGATCCAGGGCGCCGGCGAGCGCGGGCTCTGCGCCGGCGGGGACATCGTTGCGATCTACGAGGACATGCTGCACGGCGGCAACCGGACAGCGGACTTCTGGCAAACGGAGTACCGGCTCAACGCCCTGATCGCCGCGTATCCCAAACCCTACGTGGCGCTGATGGACGGGCTGGTCCTGGGCGGCGGCGTGGGGATCTCCGCCCACGGGTCCGTCCGCGTGGTCACCGAGCGGACGCGCATGGGCATGCCGGAAACCACCATCGGTTTTGTCCCGGACGTGGGCGGTACCCTGCTCCTGGCCCGTACCCCCGGCGAAACAGGAACCCACGCAGGCCTGACCGGCGCCCACCTGGACGCGGCCGACGCCCTGTTCCTGGGCCTGGCCGACCACTTTGTCCCCTCAACCAGCCTGCCCGGGCTCGTGGCGGCGCTGGAACACGAACCCGCGGCAGCCGCCGTCGGACGCTTCACGGCGGAGGCGCCGCCCTCGGTGCTGGCCGGGCAGCGCGGCTGGATCGATACCTGCTATGCCGGAACGGATGCGGTGGAGATTGTCCGCAGCCTGCGCACTTACGCCAAGGACGGGGACGGGGACGCGGCTGCCGCGGCGGATGCCATCGAGTCCAAGTCGCCCACCGCGGTCGCCGTCACCCTGGCCGCCCTGCGGCGGGCCCGCGGCCTGGACCTGGCGGAAACCCTGGCCCAGGAATACCGGGTAGGCCTGCGTTTCCTGACGGCACCTGACTTCCGCGAGGGCATCCGGGCCCAGGTGGTGGACAAGGACCGGAACCCGCAATGGAAGCCGTCCACCCTGGCAGAGGTCCACCCGGACCGGGTGGACCGGTTCTTCGCGCCCCTGCCGGGGGCGGAACTGGACCTGCAGCCGGTCCCGTCAGACCGCAGGGGAACCTGATCATGCCGGAATACCGCAGCATCGCCTTCCTGGGCTTGGGCCACATGGGCACGCCCATGGCCGCCAACCTGGTTAAAGCCGGCCACCGGGTGGCCGGGTTCGATGTGCTGCAGGCCGCCCGCGACGCGGCCCGCGCGGCCGGGATCCCCGTCAGCGGCAGCCCCCGCGAAGCCGTAGCCGGTGCGGACGTGGTGCTGACCATGTTCCCCAGCGGAGAGCACGTGCTGGCCGCCTACCAGGGTATTGACGGGGAGCCGGGGCTGCTGGCCGCCGCAGCGCCGGGCACGGTCTTCCTGGACTGCTCCACCATCAACGTCGCGGAGGCCCGGGAAGCTGCAGCGCTGACCGGCGCGGCGGGCCACACCTTTGTGGACGCGCCGGTGTCCGGGGGCGTGGTGGGTGCCGGAGCCGGAACCCTGACCTTCATGGTGGGGGCCCCGGCTGCCGGCTTCGCGGACATCCTGCCGCTGCTGGAGGTCATGGGCAAGCGTGTGGTCCACTGCGGGGACCACGGCGCCGGGCAGGCCGCCAAGATCTGCAACAACCTCATCCTGGGGGTGTCCATGATCGCCGTCAGTGAAGCGTTTGTGCTGGGGGAGGAGCTGGGCCTGAGCCACCAGGCCTTGTTTGATGTGGCATCCGCAGCCTCCGGGCAGTGCTGGGCCCTGACCACCAACTGTCCCGTCCCGGGGCCTGTCCCCGGCAGCCCAGCCAACCGGGACTACCTGCCCGGGTTCGCCGGATCCCTCATGGCCAAGGACCTCAACCTGGCCGTCAACGCGCTCCGCAGCACCGGGGTGGCCGGCCGGCTGGGACCACTGGCGGCGGAAATCTACGATACGTTTGCCGCAGAAGGCGGTGCCTCCCGGGACTTCTCCGCGATCATCACGGACATCCGTGCCCGCTCGGAGCAGGAGCGTGGCGCCGCACCGGCACACCACGACGGGAGCCCTGAATGAGCGAATACAACAACATCCTGGTGGAACAGCGGGGCCGGGTTGGCTTGGTCACCCTCAACCGGCCGGAGGCGTTGAACGCCCTGGACAAGGCCACCATGGATGAACTGGTGGCGGCGGTGTCAGCCATGGATGCGGACCCCGGTACCGGTGCCGTGGTGATCACCGGCTCCGGCAAGGCCTTCGCCGCCGGCGCCGATATCAAGGAAATGGCGTCCCAGGGCTACATGGACATGTACGCGGCTGACTGGTTCCGGGGCTGGGAGGACTTCACCCGGTTGCGGATCCCCACCATCGCCGCGGTGTCAGGCTTCGCCCTGGGCGGCGGCTGTGAGCTTGCCATGATGTGCGACCTGATCATTGCCGGCGACAACGCGAAGTTCGGCCAGCCGGAAATCAACCTGGGCGTGCTGCCCGGCATGGGCGGGTCCCAGCGGCTCACCCGGGCCGTGGGGAAGGCCAAAGCCATGGACCTGATCCTGACTGGAAGGTTCATCGACGCCGCGGAGGCTGACCGCTGCGGCCTGGTGTCCCGCGTGGTCCCGGCCGGCGACGTGCTGGCTGAAGCCCTCAAGACGGCCGACCTGATAGCGGCCAAGTCCAAACCCGTCGCCATGGCCGCCAAGGAGGCCGTGAATGCCGCCTTCGAAACAGGCCTCGCCCAGGGTGTCCTGTTCGAGCGCCGGCTCTTCCACTCCCTGTTCGCCACGGAGGACCAGAAGGAGGGCATGGCGGCATTCACGGAGAAGCGGCAGCCGGAGTTCAGGCACCGGTAAGGGCTAACGCCTCCCGGTACGCGCGGAGGTCGCGGTCCATTTCGTCGGCCATCAGGGAGTTGTTGATCACGACGGCGGTCCACGCAGCCGCTGCGGCCGACGCCATCACCTGCGCCTTGATGTTCGTGACGTTCCCGGCCGCCCAGACGCCGGGGACGGCGGTGGCCCCCTCGGCATCGGCCGGGAGGTAATCGCCGATCCCCATCGGATGCGGCTCCGCCGCCAGGCCCAGCCCCGTAAACCCGTCAAGGCGGGCGTGGACCCTGGCACCCACCACCAGGGCGTCCACCGCTACTTCCGGCCCGCCGGCCAGGGCAACCCCCTTGAGCGCATCGTCCGCCACCCGGAGCGACTCCACCGGACCGGCCACGAGCTTGATGCCCCGGGCGGCCAGCTGCTCCAGCTCCGTGTCCGTAGGGGTGACGGTGTTGTTGAGGAACAGTGTGACGTTGCTGCTCCACTGCCGGAACAGCAGGCTTTGGTGCACGGACCAGGGCCCGGCGCCCAGCACTCCGATGGCCCGGTCCCGGACTTCCCAGCCGTGGCAGAACGGGCAGTGCAGCACATCCTTGCCCCAGCGTTCGCGGAGCCCGGGGAGCTCCGGCAGTTCGTCCACCAGCCCTGTGGCAATCAGGAGCCGGCGGCCGCGGAGCCGCTCGCCGCCGTCGAGCTCCACGTCGAAGCCCTGCTCCAGCCCGCCGGCTGCGGACACCACCGCGCCGCGGACAATCCGGGCGCCATAGTTTTCGGCTTCCGCCCGTCCGGCGGCCAGCAGCTCCGCGGGGCTGACGCCGTCGCGGGCAAGGAAGCCGTGCACTCCCGCAGCCGGAGCGTTGCGCGGCTCCCCGCTGTCCACTACCGCCACGGACCGCCGGGTGCGGCCCAGCATCTGCGCGGCGCTCAGGCCGGCGGCGCCCCCGCCCACAATCACAACGTCATACATTGGGTTCTCTTGATTCGTCATGTTCCAAGGCTCCCGTCGCCCGGGCCGTTATGGCAAGCTTCGTTGCTGGTATGGCAAAATGGGCCCATGGGAGAGAACACGGAAGAGAGCCTCGATGATGTCCTGGCCGCGGTGGGCCCCCGGCTCAAGGCCCTGCGGCTCAGCCGCGACGTCACGCTGGCTGCGCTCGCCAACATTACGGGGATCTCCGTCAGCACCCTTTCCCGGCTGGAATCCGGCCAGCGCCGGCCCAACCTTGAGCTGTTGCTGCCGCTGGCCAAGGCGCACCAGGTTCCACTGGACGAACTGGTGGGCGCCCCGGCGACGGGCGACCCGCGCGTGCACCTGCGGCCCATCGAGGCGTACGGCATGACCATCATTCCGCTGACCCGGAAGCCCGGCGGCATCCAGGCCTACAAGCACATTCTTCCCGCAGGCCCGATGCTGGCGCCCACCCCGCAGGTCCACGAGGGCTACGAGTGGCTTTACGTCCTCAACGGCAGGCTCCGGATGGTGCTGGGTGCACGCGACCTGGTGCTGGGGCCGGGCGAAGCCGTGGAGTTCGACACCCGGGTGCCGCACTGGTTCGGCCGGGCGGACGGCCGCGCGGTGGAATTCCTGAGCCTCTTCGGTACCCAGGGGGAACGCATCCACATCCGGGCCAAGCCTGCCAGCAAACAGCCAGCCACGTGAGGTAGAAAGGAGCAGGCGCGCATCGCGCCCCAGCCGCAGACCCAGGGGGAGCTCTTTTAGAATGTGGGCAGCAGCAGCCGTAGGATCCAGCGCCACTGACGGCCTCACCGGGATTGTGGGCGTCGCTGCCCGGGCCATCGAGAGCCTCGGGGAATGGGGTGTTGGCGCGTTCACCCTCGCCGAGACGGTGGTTCCACCCATCCCCAGCGAAGTGATCCTTCCCCTGGCCGGCTTCCTCGCCAAGCAGGGTTCGCTGAACCTGCTGCTGGTTTTCCTCACCAGCACCCTGGGCGCCTACCTCGGGGCGCTCCTGCTGTACTGGCTGGGCGCCAAGCTGGGGCTGGAACGGTCAATCCGGGGGCTGTCCCGGCTGCCGCTGGTGGACCGCGAAGACTTCGAACACGCCGCCGGCTGGTTCCGCCGCCACGGCCGGTCCTCCATCTTTTTTGGCCGGCTCCTCCCCGGCGTGCGGAGCCTCATCTCGCTGCCGGCAGGAGCCGCCGCGATGCCGCTGGGCACCTTCAGCCTGTTCACCCTGGCCGGCAGCGGCCTGTGGAACGGGGCCCTGATCGGACTGGGCTACCTGTTGGGAACCCAGTACCACCTCATTGAGCAATACTCGAAGTTCCTCAACTACGCTGTCTACGCCGCCATCGCCGTGGCGCTGGCACTGCTGATCATCCGGCGGGTCAGGCGCGCCCGGGCGAAGAGCTGACGGGCGCCGCGAGATCAACTCTCTCCTGGTGGGCCGGGCCGTGACCGGCTATTCGGCCTTTTCCTGACCGGACCCTGCCCCGGGCAGGTGCGCCCGGGCGTAGATCCGCAGCGCATCCCGGACGAAGGCGGCGCCTGCAGTGCCGCCGTAGTTCGCAGCAAAGCGCGGATCCGCCACGTAAATGTCCGCCAGTCCCAGCACGTAGCCGCGGGTGTCGCCGCCGTCGTCCGACGCCGGTGTTCCCGGGATCGACGCCAGCCAGGCCACATGCCGCCGGGCCAGGTCCTGCGCACCGGCGCTGGCCGGGTCCCTGCCGCCGGTTGCCGCGGCCATCCAGTCACTGCCGAGGCCGGCAACCCTGGCCTTCCAGGCCTGTTGTTCGGCCGGGCCCATGCCCCGCCACCAGGCGTCGCTGCGGGCATAGGTGTCCTTGCCCCAGCGCTCCTCCACTTCGTCCTTGTACTGCGTATGGTCAAAGCCGTCGAACATTTCTTCCGCCACTGGGTCGCCTCCTGTTGATACTGTCCTGATTGTTTTCCGGACGGACGCCATCTGCCGTGCCAGCCGTTCCTGCTCCCGGCCCAACCACTCCAGGTGCCGTCCCAACGCCGTCACCGTGTCCGTCCGGTTCCGGAAGACCTCCGCGATGGCAGGCAACCCCAGCCCCAGTTCGCGCAGCAGGAGGATCCGCTGCAGCGCAAGGAGGGCGTCGCCGTCGTAATAGCGGTAGCCGTTGCTGCCCACCCTGCTGGGCTTCAGCAGCCCCACGTCGTCATAGTGCCGAAGGGTGCGGCTGGTGGTGCCGGCCAGTTTTGCGATGTCCTGGATGGGCCAGTCCCGCCGAAGTGCTTCCATGCTCCGAGCGTAGGGGTTGACGCAGCGTCAAGGTCAAGGACTTTTTCCCGGAAATTCTTCCAGGCGGTCAGCGCCGGTGCCGGCGCCGTGCCTGGCGGGCCAGCCGGGTGAAGGAGAAAACGAAGAACGCCTCAATCAGGACCATCAGCCCGGCCGGCAGCCACTGGCCCATGGCGACAAAGACGATGAAGCCCGTGAGTACCAGCGCGGTGCCCAGCGCCAGGGTATAGATCGCGAAGCCCAGGGCCACCCTGCCGCTGCGGACGCCCGTCCGGAAGCCGAAGCCGTGGGGTTCGCCGCCGGGCTGGCCGGGCACACGGTCGGGAACGGCAGGCCCCAGCCTGTCGAATTCCTCCCACGGGTCCCGTTCCGGGTCCTGTCCGGTCATGTTCCGATTATTGCAAACCGGGGAGGGCCGCGTGCCGGCACAAAAAAGCGGCCCCGCCAACATGATGTTGACGGAGCCGCCTGACGGGCGTGCCCCGGCCGGAACCGGGAGTACCTAAGTCTTAGAGCGGGCGGATGTTCTCTGCCTGCGGGCCCTTGGGGCCCTGGGTCACATCGAATTCGACCTTCTGGTTTTCGTCCAGTGAGCGGTAACCGCTGCTGGCGATTGCCGAGTAGTGTGCGAAAACGTCAGCGGACCCGTCATCGGGGGCAATGAAGCCAAAACCCTTTTCGGCGTTGAACCATTTAACTGTGCCTGTTGCCATGGCTGCATTCCTTCATGTGACTCTGATTCTCTCTCCGGGTATCAACCCGAAGTGTGCGGAGAACGTCCCCCGCCATCCCAACGTACGGGGCGGAAGGCCTGCGTGCAAGGGTTTGACGTGTTTGGCGTCGTCAACGCATGCCTTCGCGGCGGATTGCGGTGGCAATCGCAGCGGCCCGGGTGTCCACTCCGAGCTTGCCGTAGATGTGCGCCAGGTGCGTTTTGACGGTGGCTTCCGAGATAAAAAGCCGCTTGCCCAGCTCCCGGTTGCTCAGGCCTTCTGTGAGCAGGCTGAGCAGCTCGGCCTCCCGCGGCGTCAGGATCTCCCCGGGGTTGCGCAGCTGCTGGAACAGCCGCGACGCCACCGGGGGACTCATCACGCTTTTACCCTCGACGGCGCCGCGGACGGCTGCAAAAATTTCACCCGGTGCCGCGTCCTTGAGCAGGTAGCCCATGGCGCCGGCGTCCACCGCCCGGACAATATCCGCATCCGAGTCATATGTGGTGAAAACCAGGATGGCCTGCCGGGGGTTGAACGCACGGAGCTGCCGGATGGCCTCGATGCCGTCCATGCCCGCGCCCATTGCCAGGTCCATCACCACCACCGCAGGCTGGAGTTCCGGCACCAGGGCCAGGGCTTCCTCCCCGGACGCCGCTTCACCCACCACCTCGATGCCGGGCTGGGTTCCCAGCAACGCCCGCAGTCCGCGGCGCACCACAAGGTGGTCATCCACCAGCAGCACCCGGATGGCCGTCACAAGGCACCGCCCCGGTTTTGCTCCGTCAGCGGGGCGGCCGGCAGCTGGGCTGCGACGATTGTGCCTTCCCCGGGGCCGCTTTCCACTGCGAAAACGCCGCCCAGCTGCTCCACCCGTTGCCGCATGGCGCGCAGGCCGTACCCGCCCGCGTCCGACGGCGGTGCTGCCGCCAGCGGATCGAAGCCCGCTCCGTCGTCGTAAATGTCCAGGGTGACGGCCCCGGGCAGGTAGCCGAGGGTCACGGTTGCTGCCGTGGCGCCCGCGTGCAGGCGGGTGTTGGCAGCTGCGCTCTGCACCACGCGCAGGAGGGCGTGGCGGACCTCTGCCGGGACCTCCCGCGGGTCTCCGGTGACCAGTAGCCGGGCCGCGGGCATGTACTGGCGGGCCGCGATCAGCAGGGCCTCGGGCAGGGGCGAAGTGTCCAGGCCGGGGGACGCCAGTTCATGGACCAGGCTGCGGGTCTCGGAGAGGTTGCTTCGCAGCAGGCCGGTGGCCTGGTGCAGGCCCGCTTTCGCCGCAGGGGCGGGCCAGGCCCGGTCCGCGGCTTCAAGCAGCAGCAGGCTGCTGGCCAGGCCCTGCGTCACGGTGTCGTGGATCTCCCGGGAGACGCGCCCCCGTTCGGCGATGGTGCCGGCACGGCGCTCGCTGGCCGCCAGGCCCGCCTGCGCCTGAGAAATTTCCGCGTGCAGGCGAACCTGTTCGTTGGCATCATGCGCGATCCTGTCGTGGACAAGCGTGAGCATCAGGCCCACGGCCAGCGGGCCCAAAACCATTGCCGGATCCGTGCCGTCGCTGAGCCGGAAGAGCCCCGCGGCCGTGGCAAACGCCGTGGCGCCGGCCGCGACGTACGCAGCGGTGCCGGTCAAAGCCCGGCGGGCCAGGAAAAAGAGCGCAAAGGAGCACCAGGCGAAGCTGGGCGCCGCGATAACCAGGCCGGACCAGACGGCCACGAGTGCGAACATCCACGCCATACCGGGCCGGCCGCGTTCGGCCCGGACGGCGACGGCCGCGTAGAGCAGGCACGCAGCGGCCGCCAGTCCCAGGACCAGGACGTTGTCCGTGGCGCTGTGCCGCATAAGATACCGCACCGCGGAGGCCACCAGCAGCACAGCGAAACCAAGATGCACGGCCGCGCCGATGCTGCCCCAGCGGGTGCCGGGAGTGCCGGCGGAGCCGGTGCTGGGGAAGGGAGCCATGAGGTTTTCCGATGCTGTTGCGGGACGTCCCCTCCATGCTAGGGCGCCGGGTCCGCCCGGGTCTCTCAGCCATTTGGCTGATTCCAGGCGCCATAAGTGGCAGCCGACCACAGACCAACGCCCGATGGCAGGCGTCCGATGCGCCGGAAGGATTGAAGCCAGCACCCGCTCCTCCTCCTCCGACCAAGGGAAACACCATGAAAAAGTCCACAAAAACGTTTGCGGTCGCAGCCACGGCACTGCTGCTGGCCACCGCCGGCGCCACGGCCGCCGCCAACGCCGGTGCCACCGCGGGGCCCGCTGCAGCCGGGGCCGTTGCCGGCGCTGCAACTGTTCCCGCGGCCCTCCCGGCGGCTGACGTCCAGCCGGTCCCCGCCAACGCGGTGCAGCAGGACCGGATCACGGCCGGTGTCTCAGCTGCGGCGGTGGGCGCTGCCCTGGCCAAGTGCCAGGCGGACAAGCTCCCGTTTGTGACGGTGGCGCTGGTGGACCGGTTCGGGACCGTCCAGGCGGTGCTACGGGGCGATAACGCCGCGGCGCACACCATCGAGGCCGCCAAGCAGAAGGCCTACACCGCCGCCGCGTTCGGTGCCCCCACCAGTGAACTGGCCCGGCGCATCAACGGCCCCGGCCCGTCCATTGCGGACCTGCCCGGCACGCTCTTCCTGGCCGGCGGCGTGCCGCTGAAGGTCAACGGGGTTTCTGTTGCCGGCATCGGCGTGGGCGGCGCTCCGGACGGTGCGCTGGATGAGGCCTGCGCATCCGCCGGGGCAGCGGTGCTGGCCGGAACCGGCAAGTAGGCTGGGCGGCATGCGGCACTACCTGACCTGGACCCGGCCCCTGGCCCTCGCCCCGCTGGTGGCCGCCGCCGGGCTGGTTTTGTGCCTGTCCGGCTGCGAGGCGGGTTCCTCCTCGCCCGGTACCCCGTCGCCCGGTGCCGCCACGGCTGAGCCCACAGCCACCCGCCCGGTTCCAGCAGTACCGGCCCCCTCAGCGGCTGATTCCGGCACTGCGGCTGCACCCGTCACCACTGCGCCGGTGCGCTCGCCCGACGCCCAGGCGCAGCTGGACCGGGACCTGATTACAGCGGCCAAGGCCAACAACGCGCCCCTGGTGCAGGAACTCATCGGCCGAGGAGGAAACGTCAATGCCAAGGATGACATCTCGGATTCGGCGTTCCTCTACGCCGGCGCCGAGGGGTTCAACGAGGTGCTCCAGCTGACCCTTGCGGCAGGGGCCGATGTGGCCAGCACCAACAGGTACGGCGGCACAGCCCTGATCCCGGCCAGCGAGCACGGCCATGTGGAGACGGTGCAACTTCTGCTCGCCGCCGGGGTCCCCGTCAACCATGTGAACAACCTGGGCTGGACCGCCATGCAGGAAGCGATCCTGCTCAACTCCGGCGGCCCCAACCAGCAGGAAGTGGTGCGGCTGCTCCTCGCGGCAGGCGCCGACCCCAACATCCGGGATCCGGAAGGCCGCACCGCCCTGCAGAACGCCGAGCGGCTGGGCTTTGGGCAGATTGCAGCCCTGCTCCGGCCGGCTTCCTAGCAGCCGCCCGCCCCGCTGACGTTACCCATCTTTGCCGGCCCACGACGGCGGTGCGCCGCCTTTTGAAGGCGGCGCGCCGCCGTCGTGCTCCCAAGGTGGGGAAGTCCAGTGGCAGGTGCGGACGCTCAGGTGGCTTCGAGGACGCTGACGTAGTTGGCGATGCCAACCCCGCCCATGTTCTGCACGGCAGCCCGGCGAGGGGTCGCCAGCTGCATGCCGCCGGCCGTCCCGGTGAGCTGCATGGCGGCGATGACGTGCTGGGACACGCCGGTGGCGCCCACCGGATGGCCCTTCGCCTTCAGCCCGCCGGAGACGTTGATGGGCAGTTTGCCGTCTTTGTGGACCCAGCCCTCCCGGACGGCGCGGGCGCCCTGGCCGGGTTCGGTGAGGCCCATGGCCTCGTACATGATGAGCTCGGCGATGGTGAAGCAGTCGTGGACTTCGGCGAAATCCAGGTCCTCAAGTCCGACGCCGGCCATCCCCAGGGCGCGCTGCCAGGACATCCGGGTCGCTTCGAAAGCCGTGGGGTCGCGGCGGTCGGCAGGGAAGAAGTCGTTGGCCTGGCCGAAGCCTGCCAGCCGGACAGGGACCGTGGCTCCTCCCGTGGGTGCCGTGGACAGGACCACGGCGGCGGCACCGTCCGAGACGGGGGAGCAGTCGGTGCGGCGCAGCGGATCGGCCACCATGGGGTTGCGGTCCGAGACGGTGCGGCAGAACTCCTCGCCGAGGTCCTTCCGGAGCTGCGCGTAAGGGTTGTCCACACCGTTGCGGTGGTTCTTCGCGGCGATGGAACCCAGGACGTCACCCAGGTTGCCTGCCTCGCGGTAACGCTTCCCGTAGTGCTTGGCCACCTCTGCAAACAAGCCGGTGAAGCCCGTGCTGGAAGCCTTACCTGCCATGTCATAGTCCGCGCCGAGGAGGGCCGCGCCCACCACGTCAGCGCCGGCATGGGTCATCTTTTCAGCGCCGATCACCAGCACCGTCTTCGCCGTTCCGGCCAGCAGGGACTTGGTGCCCTGCTGGAACGCCGCCGAGCCCGAGGCGCATGCGTTTTCCACCCGGGTGGCGGGAACGTTGGCCAGCTGGTCCGAAACCTGCAGGGCCAGCGAGGACGGGAACGCCAGCGGCATCATGCCGGAGTTGAACTGGCCCAGGTAGATCTCATCGATCCGGCCGGGCTCGATGCCTGCAGTGGTGATCGCCTCGGTGGCCACCTGGACGATGAGGGACTCAAGCGTCTGGTCGGTGAGTTTGCCGAACTGGCTGTGGCCCCACCCGGTGAGGAGGACGTCCTTGCCGAACTGTTCCTGCAGGCTCATGCCGGGACTCCTTCACTGTCCAGCGCCACGGCGAAGTCCGCCCCCGTCTTTTCCCGGATCCCGGCCACGGTGACCCCCGGCGCCAGCCGGGTGAGCGTGAGGAGCCGCCCGCCGCCGTCGTCCGCTGCCGGCAGGTCAAAGACGGCGAGGTCGCTGATGATCCGGTCCACGCACGCCAGCCCGGTCAGCGGCAGGGTGCATTCCGGCACGATCTTGGCGGTACCGTCCTTGGCGTTGTGTTCGGTCAGGACCACCACGCGCGGCGTCCCGGCGACCAGGTCCATGGCCCCGCCCATGCCTTTGACCATCTTGCCGGGGATGGTCCAGTTGGCCAGGTCCCCGGCGGCGGAGACCTGCATGGCCCCGAGGATGGCGACCTTCACGTGGCCGCCCCGGATCATGCCGAAGGAGGTGGCGGAGTCGAAGATGCTGCCGCCCGGGAGCACCGTCACCGTCTGCTTGCCGGCGTTGATGAGGTCCGCGTCCTCCTCGCCCTCGAACGGGAACGGGCCCATGCCCAGCAGGCCGTTTTCACTTTGCAGGACCACCCGCACGCCCTCGGGCAGGTTGTTGGCCACCAGCGTGGGGATGCCTATGCCCAGGTTCACGTAGTCGCCGTCGTTCAATTCTTCGGCCGCAATCGCAGCCATCTCATCCCTGGTCCAGGCCATGGGGTCTCCTTTTGTGTGGGTGGAAGCGGGTGTTGTTCAGGCGGGGACGGCTGCGGCGGCGCGTGTCCTGACGGTGCGCTGCTCGATGTCCTTGACCCGGTTGGCGGCCTGCACCAGGTGCTGGACAAAAACGCCGGGCGTCACAACGTGGTTGGGATCGAGGGCGCCCGGTTCCACCACCACTTCCGCCTCTGCGATGGTCACCAGCCCTGCTGTGGCCACCACGGGGTTGAAGTTCCGGGCCGTGTAGCGGTACACGAGGTTGCCGTCGGTGTCCGCGGTGTGCGCGTGGACCAGGGCCACGTCCGCCCGGATGGCGAGCTCGCGGACATAGGTGGCGCCGTCGAAATCCTCCAGCGGTTTGCCCTCGGCCACAAGCGTGCCCACGCCGGTCCGGGTGTAAAACGCCGGGATGCCCGCGCCGCCGGCGCGCAGCCGCTCCGCGAGGGTTCCCTGCGGGGTGAACTCCACCTCGAGGCGGCCGGCCAGGTACTGCTCGGCGAAAAGCTTGTTTTCGCCCACGTAGGAGGCAATAACCTTCCGGACCTGGCCGGATTCGATCAGGATACCCAGCCCCTTCCCGTCCACGCCCATGTTGTTGGACACCACCGTCAGGTCCCGGACGCCGGAATCCCTGACGGCCTCAATCAGGTCAGCGGGAATACCGCTGAGCCCAAACCCGCCCACGGCCACGGTGATCCCGTCCTGCAGGACCCCCGCCAGGGCAGCGGCGGCGGATGTTTGAAGTTTCATGGCGTCTCCTCATTGAGAATGGGTATCCATTTTATGGACACTTTGTCTGGAGATGGACGCTACGGGCCGGGCTGAAGCGCTGTCAAGGATGCCAGAAGCCTATTCAGAGCCAGTTTTTACAGTGTGGACGCTACACTGACAACTATCCATATTGTGGACAGAAAGTTGGATTTATGAGTAACGGACCCGTGCAGGGAGCTCAGGTTGTCGGCCGGGTCGCCGGACTGCTCCGGCTGGCCGGACGCAGTGCGGGGGGCATGTCCCTCGCCGGTATGGTCCGGGAATCCGGGCTGACCCGGCCAACCGTGCACCGGCTGCTGTCCTCGCTGGCCGCCGAAGGGCTGCTGGACCACGACCCCGCCACCGGCAACTGGACGCTGGGGCCGGAAATCCTGCTGATGGGTTCGGTGGCTGCGACCCGATTCCCGTTGGAGGACCTGGCCCGCCCCGGCCTGCGCCGGCTGGCCGAGGCCACGGGGGAGAGTGCGTTCTTCTCCATCCGGCGGGGCACGGAAACTGTGTGCCTGCTGCGGGAGGAAGGCAGCTTCCCGGTCCGCTCCTTTGTGCTGCATGAGGGCGTCCGGTTCCCGTTGGGGGTGGCATCGGCCGGGACGGCGATCATGGCCTTCCTCCCCGAATCCGAGCAGGCGGAGCTGCTGGGAAACTGGCCAGCCCACGCAGGAACGTTCGCGGACCACCACACTCCGGCGGTGGTCCGGGACAACCTGGCCAGGACCCGGCAGGCCGGCTATGCGGTCAATCCCGGGCTGGTCCTGGAAGGCAGCTGGGGCATGGGAGCGGCCGTCTTCGACAGGTCCGGCCAGCCTGCGTGGGCGTTATCCCTGACCGGCATTGAGCAGCGTTTCCGCAGCGGGCGCCAGGAGGAACTGGGCGGACTGTTGATGGCGGAGGCGCACCGGATCAGCCAGCAGCTCGCCGGCGGGGACCCCGGCCAGCCGCCCCGCTGAGTATCCCCGGCTTTGCCGGCCCCCGACGGCGGCGTGCCGGCTTATCGGGCCAACCCGCCGCCGTCGGGCACCAAAGATGGGGAATCCAGCGGCAAGTCAGCCCTGGCCTACTGCTTCCACCAGGAGTCGAAGATGGTCACCGGAACGGTGCGCTTGTGGCGGGTCCGCAGGTACTTCTGCTCGATGGCCTCCGCCGCCGCTTCCGGAATCTCCCGGCCCTCAAGGTAGTCATCGATCTGGTCATAGGTCAGGCCCAGTTCGTCCTCGTCGGTACGGCCGGGAGTGCCGTCCAGCAGGTCCGCGGTGGGCACCTTTTCCCAGACCCGCGCCGGGGCGCCGAGCTCGGCCAGCAGCGCCCGGTTCTGCCGTTTGTTCAGGCCGAACAGCGGCAGGATGTCAGCCCCGCCGTCGCCGTACTTGGTGAAGAACCCGGTGACGGACTCGGCGCCGTGGTCAGTGCCGATCACCAGGTAGTTGTGCTCACCGGCCAGGGCATACTGGGCGATCATCCGGGTCCGGGCCTTGGTGTTGCCCTTGTGGAAGTCGGAAATTCCACTTCCCACCGTCTTTTCGAACTCATCCTCGAAGCCGTCCACGGCCGCGGAAATGTTGAAGGTCCACTCCGTTTTGGCCTTGATGAAGTCCAACGCAGCCTGCGCGTCCGCCTCGTCATGCTGGACACCGTAGGGGAGCCTGACCGCCACAAAATTGGCTTCCAGGCCCTCGGCCTCAAGTTCCTGGACGGCCAACTGCGCCAGCCGGCCCGCCAGCGACGAGTCCAGCCCGCCGGAAATGCCGAGCACAAAGCCCTTGGTGGAGGTGGCGCGGAGGTATTCCTTCAGGAACGTCACGCGCCGGCGCACCTCCCCGGCGGGATCAATCCGGGGCAGCACGCCCATTTCTTCGATGATGGTGGCCTGGAGTTCGCGCATGCCACCCAGCCTAGCCAGCAATGTCAACAGCACCCAACCTCCTGCACCGGCCGGCCCCGACTAAACTGGAGCCCATGACTTCACCCCGTGACACTGCCCCAGACGCTGCCGCCGCCCGTACCCGCCTCCTCGAACTGATCAAGGAACTGGCCGTGGTCCGCGGCAAGGTGATCCTCTCCAGCGGCGCCGAAGCCGACTACTACATCGACCTGCGCCGGATTACCCTGCACCACGAGGCCGCCAAGCTGGTGGGCCAGGTCATGCTGGGCCTGGTGGACGACGCCGGCATCAGCTTCGAGTGCGCCGGTGGCCTGACCATGGGCGCCGACCCCGTGGGCACCGCCGTGATGCACTCCGCCGTTGACGCGGGACGCACCGTCGACGCGTTTGTGGTCCGCAAGGCGCAGAAGTCCTACGGCATGGGCCGGCAGGTGGAAGGCCCCTCCGTGGAAGGCCGGAACGTGCTGGTACTTGAGGACACCTCCACCACCGGCGGGTCGGCGCTGGCCGCCGTCGAGGGTGTGCGGAAGGCCGGCGGCAGCGTGGTGGCAGTCGCCGTCATCGTGGACCGGGACACCGGCGCCAAGGAAAAGATCGAAGCCGAAACCGGCGTCCCTTACCTGTTCGCGTTCGGCAAGGACGAGCTGGGACTTTCCTAGCCGGCGCCGGCCGGGCACTACGTTGCCCGGCCGGCGGGGTTGGCCTGGGGCTGCCCGCTGATTTATCATGTGCTTTACCCGTGCGTAGCCCTTGGAGAACGTGACCATGCCCAGCCCCCAACAGCCTTTGACTGCCAATGACCAGGTTCAGAACCTCATCCTGGACAGCGCGGATTTTGAGGACTTCCTCAACGAACTGGCACGCTTTTCAGCACACCAGGTAGCCGGCACCGGCGACGACGCACTGTGCGGCATCACCCTGCTCCGGGACCGCAAAGCCGCCACCATCGGCTGGAGCAGCGATTCCGCACGCGAAGTGGACGAAATCCAGTACTCCCTTTCCCAGGGCCCGTGCCTCACGGCGGCCAAGGAGGAACGCGAAGTCCACGTCCCCGACCTCCACCGCGAAAACCGCTGGGGCCCCGATTACGCCACGGCGGTGGCCTCCCACGGGCTGCGTTCCGTCCTGTCCGTGCCGTTCAACCTGCAGGGCGAAGCCAAGGCAGCCCTGAACCTGTACTCCGACGTGCCCAACAAGTTTGATGAAAAAGCCACCGCCAAGGCCCGCGGCTTCACCCGGGAAATCTCCCAGGCGCTGCGGCTGGCCGTCCGCTTCTCGCTGCACACGGACAGCGCCGCGAACCTCCGGGCCACCCTGGAATCGCGGACCATCATCGACATCGCCGTTGGCATCGTGATGGCCCAGAACCGCTGCAGCCAGAAAGCAGCGGTCACCATCCTCACCGAGGCGGCCAGCAACAGCAACACCAAGCTGCGGGACATCGCCCGGTCCCTGGTGGACTCCGTGGGTGGCATGGGGACGCGCACCCACTTCCAGGAGCCGGGCCTGCAGGCGGACCAGCCGGCCTGACCTGTGAGGTTGTGCCCGGCTCCGCCGGAGGGTTACGCTTACCTAGGTTGAGCCGTCGGCCATAGACACCCTTTTTTGGAGTACCTATGGACCGTTCCCTCGACGCCCTCGTTAATCTGGACGTCCCCGCTGACCTCGTCCGCATCGAGATATGCGGCAGCCTCAACCAGGATTCCCGCGCCGACCTTGTCCACATGATCCGGCGGGTCCGCCGCATGGGTATCCGCTCGCACATCCGCGTGGACCTTTCCCGTGCCATCATCGTGGAGTCCTCGGCCCTGGCCGGACTCCGCAGCGACCTCAACTCGCTGGAGTCCAACGCCTTGACGGGGACCGCCGGCTCAGGTGTGGCTTTGCATCTCACCCCAGCCGCCGAGGACTGGACCGGCGGACAGCACAGGACGCCCCTGACCGTGGTGGACGACGACGTCCCCACCCCCACGGACGGGCCGGACTTTTCGGGCGCCTTCAGGGTCCCCGTCGAGCGGTTGGAAGGGCTGTACGGCCGGAATTTGGCGGAATATTCGAACGACGAGCTGCTGGCCGCCAGCGATTCCCTTTTCGCACTGCTGGACGTCCCGCAGGCGTTTTCCGGCTCCGACCTGCTGGGCAGATACGACGACATCTGCGCGGAGCTGCAGCGGCGGCAGGAAGACCACGATTCCCGGGTCCCGGCCGTGGAGAGCCAAAGCGCCAGCTGACCCGCACGCCGCGGCCTGATAGCCCTCCCTATGGCGTCGGCATCGCAGGGTGTGACTACGGTAGAAGTGTGCCGTATGAGGGGGAGGTCAATCCGCAGGACAGGCGTGGGTCCGCAGCGGCCCGCTACCTGGCGGAGGCCGCTGCCCTGAAACGCTTCTCCCGGCGCGGGTTTTTCGCCGGCGCCGGCGCCTCCGGCGTGCTGGCGGCGGACATGCTCTTCACCAGGCAGGTCCAGTCCCAGCGCCGCGTCAACAAGATCCTGGATGTTCCAGACGACTTTGCGGACGCCTACTATCCGGATGCCGGCTGGTTCCTCTTTCCCGGCTACAAAACCAGCTGGGAGGAAGCCCAGTGGATCCTCAATGTCCTCCGGGGAGCGTTGAATAAACGGGCCCGGCTGGCCGCCGTCGGCTATTCGAACGTCGGGCTGGACATCAACGACGTGGTCATCGCCGTCATCGAATACGTCCGGGCCCGGAAACTGACCAAGCTTTTCTTCTACGGGCACAGCTTCGGCGGCATGGTGGCCACTCAGGTGGCGGCCCGGCTGCTGGAGATCCACGGTGTGCAGGTGGAGTTCATCCTGCTGGACTCCAGCCCCTTTAACCGGACGGACGTGCTGGACCAAAGCTGGTTCGACGGCGTTGTGTACCTCTACGAGCACGGCTTCCGGTTCCCGTCGGCCCTGCGCGGCAGCTACGAGCTGGGGGAGCGGGTCATCCACAAGAACGAACGGAGCTGGCGCCAGATCCTGGACCAGACGCTGGAGCAGCTGTCGCCGATCGCACCCTCCAGCGTCCTGGTGCAGACCGAATCGGCGTACATCTACCACTTCGACGGCACCAGGTTCGCCGGGAAGCTGGGCACCGCGAAGATGGCCTTCATCGGCAGCCCGGGCGACCGGACCGTTCGCTACCAGACCGCGGTGGCCGGTTGGGCTTCGGTGTTCCGGGACAACATGGTTTCGTCCGGCCTGCAGACGGTGGGCGCAGCCCCCGCCCACGCCAGCCCGGGGTGGAACCCCAACATCTACCGCCCCCTCATCACGGAGCTGCTGGACAGCAACTTTCCGCTGCCGCGGGGCGGCGGACGCGTCTCCGTGTTCTAGATCTGGTCCTTCAGGTCCGCCACGGAATTGAGGACCTGGTTGGGCCGGAAGGGGTAGGCGGCGATTTCGTCGCGCTGGGTGATGCCGCTGAGCACCAGGACCGTGTGCAGGCCGGCTTCCATCCCGGCGATGATGTCCGTGTCCATCCGGTCCCCGATCATGGCTGTGGTCTCGGAGTGGGCGTCGATCTGGTTCATGGCGGACCGGAACATCATGGGGTTGGGCTTGCCCACCACATAGGGCTCCCGCCCCGTGGCCTTGGTGATGAGGGCTGCGATCGCCCCGGTGGCCGGCATGGGACCGTCCTTGGACGGACCGGTGGCATCGGGGTTGGTGGCGATGAAGCGCGCCCCGGCCAGGATCAGGCGGATGGCCATGGTGATGGCCTCGAAGGAATACGTGCGCGTCTCGCCGAGGACCACAAAGTCCGGGTCCTGGTCGGTGAGGATAAAGCCTGCCTCATGCAGCGCCGTCGTCAGCCCTGCCTCACCGATCGTGTAGGCGCGGTTGCCGGACCCGGAACCCTGGACCTGGTCCTTGAGGAACTGGGCGGTGGCCAGGGCCGAGGTCCAGATGTTTTCCTCAGGGACGTGCAGCCCCGACGCGTGCAGCCGTGCCGCCAGGTCGCGGGGCGTAAAAATGGAGTTGTTGGTCAGCACCAGGAAGCGCTTGGACGTGTCCACCCAGCGCTGGATCAGCTCGGCGGCCCCCGGAACCGCCTGGTTCTCGTGCACCAGCACCCCGTCCATGTCCGTGAGCCAGCACTCGATTTCCAGGCCGTTGCGATACACCGCCGGTGATCCCTTGACCTCGTCCGCTTCTGCCATGCCTAACCTCCGAATGTGATGGAACCCCGAAAGGTCCAGTCTAGTGTTGAGGGGTGAATCAAATGCCCGGTACCACCGGCGGACCCCAGCCCGAACCAGAGGACACGCACGAGGCCAAGGCGGAGGTCGGCGTCGGGCCCTGGGAAGGTGAGCTGCCCGACGGGGACCACTGGGACCCTGACCTCCTGGCGGACGGCGACCGCCGCAACGTCCTGGACAAGTACCGGTACTGGAAGCACGAGGCCATTGTGGCGGAGCTGGACTCCCGGCGCCACAACTTCCACGTGGCCATCGAGAACTGGCAGCACGACCTGAACATCGGGACCGTGGTGCGCACCGCGAACGCGTTCCTGGCCAAGGAAGTGCACATCATCGGGCGGCGCCGGTGGAACCGGCGGGGCGCCATGGTCACCGACCGGTACCAGCACGTCCGGCACCACCCCACCGTTGACGACTTTGTGGCCTGGGCGCAGGGCGAGGGCCTGGCCATCATCGGCGTGGACATTTTTCCGGACTCCGTGCCGCTGGAAACCTACGAGCTGCCGCGCGACTGCGTGCTGGTCTTCGGCCAGGAGGGCCCGGGCCTGACCCCCGAAGTTCACGAGGCCGCCGTCGCCACCCTTTCGATCGAACAGTTCGGTTCCACCCGGTCCATCAACGCGGCCTCGGCGGCCGCCATCGCCATGCACGCGTGGGTCCGCCGGCACGTGTTTGGCCAGCCCACCTGACAACCGATCCCCGCGAGATGGCACTTCGCGGCAGTCGCAGCTCCCGGGACTGCCGCGAAGTGCCATCTCGCGGTGCTGGCGACGGCTTGGGCTGTGGATAACTCAGGAGCCGTGCTTTGAGCGGACCAGAATGAGGTATGCGCAGGGTCCCGCTTCCAGCCCATCTGACCACAGGTTCCTTTTCACTGCGGGCTTCGGACAAGGCTGGAGTGACCCGCACGCGTACGGCTGCGGGAGACTTGGTGACCGTTTCCCGGGGCGTCCGGGTTCCGTTGCTTTCGGCAGCGGCCGGAGCGGCAGCACTGCGCGCCTACACGGACCTGGACGACACCTCGATCCTCGTCTCTCTTTCCGCAGCGCACGTGTGGGGTGCGCCGCTCCCGCCCGGCTGCGGTGCTGATTGGCGCATCCATCTTGCCCGGCGCCGTGGCTTCAGTTTTCCGCGGCGGGTCAACGTGGTGGGACACGTGCTGACGTTCCTGCCCGGGGAAGTGGTGGAGTACGACGGCGTCCGCCTCACCTCGCCTGCCAGGACCTGGCTTGACCTGGCTGCCCTGCTGTCGCTGGAAGACCTTGTGGCCGTGGGCGATTTCCTTGTGTGTGCCCACGGGAAAAGCTTCCCCGTACCCCGGGACGCCATCTGCAGCGCCGAGGACCTGCGCGCCATCGCCGCCCGGCACCCGGGGATGCGGGGCATCAAGACTGCCCGGGCGGCGCTGGACATGGTGCGGGTGGGCGCCGACTCCGCGGCGGAAACCAGGATGCGGCTGGCCCTGGTGGAGGCCGGGCTTCCTGAGCCGACCCTGAATCACGTCCTCTGGGGTCCGCGGGGCGCGCCCGAGGTGTGGCCGGACGCTGCCTACCCGGAGTGGGGTATCGCCCTGCAGTATGACGGCTCACACCACGCCGGCCGGGAACAGTACCTGCGGGACCTGGTCCGGCACGATCGGACGGTTGCCTTGGGCTGGATCGAAGTCCGTGTGGGGCGCCACCACCTTGAAGGCGAACGTCCCGCCGTCGTTCCCTTGGTCCGGCGTGCGCTCCAAAGCCGCGGCTGGGCGCGAGATGGCAGTTAACGGCAGTCCCTGACGCCGCGACTGCCGCGAAGTGCCATCTCGCGAGGGAGTGTTACCGGAGCCGGACCCGAAACGTTGCGCCGGAGCGGATATCGCTAGGATGGTGCCTAGCCGTAAGCGGTCTACTCCAGGGCCATCGGCCCATAGACGAATCACAGCATAGGAGTCAGCATGCCCATTGCAACCCCAGAGATCTATTCCGAGATGATCGACCGTGCAAAGGCGGGCGGCTTCGCGTTCCCCGCCGTCAACGTGACGTCCTCGCAGACGCTGAACGCCGCCCTCCGCGGCTTCGCTGACGCCGAGTCTGATGGCATCATCCAGGTCTCCACCGGCGGTGCCGCGTACTGGTCCGGCGCTTCCACCAAGGACATGGTTGCCGGTTCCCTGGGCTTTGCGGCGTTCGCCCGCGAAGTGGCCAAGAACTACGGCGTCAACGTGGCCCTGCACACCGACCACTGCCCCAAGGACAAGCTGGACGGCTTTGTGCTGCCGCTGCTGGCTGCTTCCGAAGCCGAGGTCAAGGCCGGCCGGAACCCGCTGTTCAACTCCCATATGTGGGACGGCTCCGCTGAAACCCTGCAGGAAAACCTGCGGATCGCACGCGAACTGCTGGAGCGCACCGCTGCAGCGAAGATGATCCTCGAAGTTGAAATCGGCACTGTTGGTGGCGAGGAAGACGGTGTGGAGAACGAGATCAACGAAAAGCTCTACACCACGGTTGAGGACGCACTGGCCACCGTTGAGGCGCTGGGCGCCGGCGAGCATGGCCGCTACATCACCGCCCTGACGTTCGGCAACGTCCATGGCGTCTACAAGCCCGGTGGCGTAAAGCTGCGCCCGGAGATCCTCAAGGACATCCAGGCCCAGGTGGGTGCACGGATCGGCAAGGAAAACCCGTTCGACCTGGTGTTCCACGGCGGTTCCGGCTCCTCGGACCAGGAAATCGCGGACGCCGTCTCCTACGGCACCATCAAGATGAACATCGACACGGACACCCAGTACGCCTTCACGCGTCCCGTGGCGGGCCACATGCTCAGCAACTACGACGGCGTCCTGAAGGTCGACGGCGAAGTCGGCAACAAAAAGACCTACGACCCCCGCGTCTGGGGCGCTGCCGCCGAAGCCGGCCTCGCTGCCCGCGTGGTCGAAGCGACCAAGCAGCTCGGTTCGGCCGGGAAGACCTTCTAAATGTCGGATGAGTTCCGCCGCAACCTGATGGGCCCCGAGCCCACGCTGCTGCCTGCCGAGACCGAGGTCAACGAGCAGCTGGCGGCCGGCCACGAAGCGCTGGACCTGGTGGCGCAGCACCCCACGTCGTCGCTGCTGTGGGCCGTCCTGGCCGAGGAGGCGTGGGCCGAAGGGCGCACCATCGACTCCTACGCCTACTCGCGGGTGGGCTACCACCGCGGGCTGGACACGCTGCGCCGCAACGGCTGGCGCGGGGTGGGCCCCATCCCGTGGGAGCACGAGCCCAACCGCGGTTTCCTGCGGGCCCTGCACTCACTGGGCCGGGCCTCGGCTGCCATCGGCGAAGCCGAAGAGCCGGAGCGGATCGAGAAGTTCCTGACGGACTCGGACCCCACAGCGAAGGCTGCCATCGAGGGCAAGTAAGCAAAAACCAGGCGCGGAGCCCTCAGGGGCTCCGCGTTTTGGCGTTAAAGAGTACGACGGCGGGCGGTGACCTTTGGAAATCAAGGTCACCGCCCGCCGTCGTGCGTTCGAAACTGCCAGCCGAAGCGGCGGGTGGGACTAGGCCTTGGCCAGTCCCGTGCGCGCCATGGCGTCCGCGTAAGCAACACGCATGTCTTCTAGGAACTCCTCCTGGCGGACCGGGGACCCGGCAAACGCGCGGCCGGACAGGGATCGGACCTTGTAGGTCTTCAGGCCGCGGCGCCAGATCATGGGCACTTCGGTCTTCAGCAGCAGGTTGGCCAGCCGGTTGGCTTCGGTGCCATGCGCCACGATCACGGAGGCGCGGGGAACCAGGGCCAGGAACTTCAGCAGCGGCTTCAGGCCCGCCGAGATCTGGTCCGGGGTGAACTTGCCGTTGGGCTCGCCCGCCGTGTGCCACGGGTGGACGTTCCACGGCATCACGAACTCGGGGCGCAGGCCCAGCTTCCACTGGATGCCCAGCATGCGGGTGGCGGCGTCACTGTCGCCGGGGGTGATGAAACCCGTCCCGTCAGCCTCGCCGATGTTGGAGTAAAGGCTGATGATGCGGCACTCGTCCACATCGTGCATGGGATCCACGTAGGGGACCATGGTGCCGGGCTTGGCCGCCTGCAGGGTGTCGCACAGTTCGTTGACAACCGCCACGTTGGGTTCGTAGCGGCGGCTCAGGAGCTGTTCGTGGAATGATTCGGGGGCCAGGGCTGTCATAAAGGGCTGGATCTCCTGCAGGGATTGGCGTTGCTGCCGCCAGCCGGCGCGGGCGCAGGGAAGCGCACACGCCGGAAGCGGTTGAAATGGGGTGGACCGGCTCCTGGCCGATCCTGTCCAGTCTACCAAGCCCGGAGAAACGAAACGCCGGTGGGTTGTGGGCAATCTGCCGGGGCCCGCACCCGTATTGCCCCGCAGGTCAGCCAGCGAGTGGACAAACGCCCCGATCGGCTAAACTTGGGTGGTAAGAGCCCCGGAACTCTTGCGCCGGCGTGCCGCCGGCACCTGTCCATCCGGGGCGTTCTCATGAACGGCGCCGCGCCGGGACCGCCACCTTGTGGCGGCACGGGGCTGCCCGAACGAATGGGGGAGGATCCCATGCCAGCAATCGTGATCGTAGGAGCCCAGTGGGGCGACGAAGGAAAAGGCAAAGCGACCGACCTTCTGGGCGGCCGCGTTGACTACGTCGTCAAGCCCAACGGCGGCAACAACGCCGGGCACACCGTCGTCGTAGGCGGTGAAAAGTACGAGCTCAAGCTCCTGCCGGCAGGCATTCTCAGCCCCAACGCCATCCCCATCATCGGCAATGGCTGCGTGGTCAACCTCGAGGCGCTCTTCCAGGAAATCGAAGGCCTCCAGGCCCGTGGCGCCGACACCTCCAAACTGCGGGTCTCGGCGAACGCACACCTCGTGGCGCCGTACCACCAGGTCCTGGACAAAGTCACCGAGCGTTTCCTCGGCAGCCGCGCGATCGGCACCACCGGCCGCGGGATCGGCCCCGCCTACATGGACAAGGTGGCCCGGCTGGGCATCCGCGTCCAGGACGTTTTTGACGAGTCCATCCTCCGCCAGAAGGTGGAAGGCTCCCTGCGCCAGAAGAACGAACTCCTGGTCAAGATTTACAACCGCCGCAGCGTGGTGGTGGACGAGATCGTGGAATACTTCCTGTCCTTCGCCGACCGGCTGCGCCCCCTGGTCATTGACAGCACCCTGGTGCTGAACACCGCCCTGGACGAGGGCAAGGTTGTGCTGATGGAAGGCGGCCAGGCCACGTTCCTGGACGTGGACCACGGCACCTACCCGTTCGTCACCTCATCCAACCCCACCGCTGGCGGGGCGTCGGTGGGTTCCGGCATCGGCCCCACCCGGATCTCACGCTCCATCGGCATCATCAAGGCGTACACCACCCGCGTGGGCGCAGGTCCGTTCCCCACCGAACTCTTCGATGACATGGGCATGTACCTGCAGAAGACCGGCGGCGAATTCGGCGTCAACACCGGCCGGCCCCGCCGTTGCGGCTGGTACGACGCCGTCCTGGCCCGCCACGCCTCCCGCGTCAACGGTTTCACGGACTACTTCGTCACCAAGCTGGACGTCCTGACCGGCATCGAGCAGATCCCCGTCTGCGTGGCCTACGACGTTGACGGTGTGCGCCACGACGAAATGCCCATGACGCAGACCGAGTTCCACCACGCCAAGCCCATCTTCGAGTACTTCGAAGGCTGGACCGAGGACATCACCGGCGCACGGACGCTCAGCGACCTGCCGGAGAACGCCCGCAACTACGTGCTGGCCCTGGAGAAGCTTTCCGGCACCCGGTTCTCCGCCATCGGCGTGGGTCCGGACCGGGACCAGACCATCGTGGTGAACGACCTCATCAACGACTAATACCTGGGCCCACGCCCGCAGGGTTCCCTGGCTGAGCTTGCGAGGCTGGGGAGCGGGTGGGGACGACGGCGGCTCACCTTTGGGTGGGCCGCCGCCGTCTGCCCAGGCCGTCTGCCAAGGCCGCCGGCCCGCTGTTGACATGCAATTTACACAGGGTTAACCGCGCGGCTCTTGTTGGTGTCTTCCGCGTCGGGGAGGGTTGGAGGACCAGTTGAGGGGCAAGGATGCCGGGAGGATTTGTGATGGCGGGCAATTTCGAGGTTTTTGTTGATCCAGAGTCGATGTACAGGTTCCGGCTGCTGGCTGCTGACGGGACGGTGATGGCGGTCTCCGGAGCATTTGCTGACAAACCAGCCGTAGCTGCCGGCATAGCCGCGGTCCGTGAGTGCGCCGGCACCGGCCTCGTGACGGACCTGAGCCGCCGGCCAACCGCCCCGCAGGTCCCGGCCCTGCCGGTCGAAGCGCCGCGCGCTGCCGTCGACACTGCCCGCGCCCTCCGGGGCCACGTGTTCCGGGTGGCGCTGGGACCGGGCGCACCGGCCCGGAAACCGCGCTGGATTGTGGCAGCGGGCCGCTGAGCCTGAAAGTTTTTCCAGCGTCTGCGTAACCCCGGGAAGCCCCTGGACGATTACCCCTTTGTAGAGCCGGCCCGGAACTTGTCCCCCATCACGTTCCGGACCGGCTCTTCCCTGTCCCGGAACCATGGTTACCGGCGGGTAAAGTAGGCACGGAAAAAGCCCTCCTGACCGAAAGCGCTGCGTCCGTGACTGATGCCCTGACCGATGAGCTGCTCCCGGAGAGCGCCGGCGGGACCAATGCCTTCAGCCTGGTTTACCGGACCTACGCCCCGCAGGTGCTGGGATACCTGGTGGCCCGCGGTGTGGAGGACCCGGAGGCGGTCATGCAGGAAGTCTTCCTGGCGGTGCTGCCCCGGCTGGAATCGGTGCACGGCGGGGCGGCCGGGCTGCGGACTTTCATCTTCTCCGTGGCGCACGCCCGCATGGTGGATGACCACCGGCGGCAAAGCCGGGCGCCCGTCACCCTGCCGTTCGACGCGGACCTGGACCAGCGGTCCACCGCCTCCGCTGAAGCTGCCGCCCTGGACCGCATGGCGCCCCGCGAGGTTGTGGCACTGCTCAACGTGCTGCCGGCAGACCAGCGTGAAGTGCTGGCACTGCGCCTGGTGGCCGGACTTTCCGTGGACCAGGCCGCCGAAGTGATGGGCAGGTCCGCCGGCGCAGTGAAGCAACTGCAGCGGCGGGCGCTCCTTAAACTGCGGGAAACCACTGACGTGAAGGAGTACCTCAAGCCATGAGCGCCCACGACGGAAACCTTCGCCGCACCGTGGCGGAACTGCTGGACGACTCGGGCCAGCAGGACAATGAGGCCCTCGAGGCTGCCCTGATGTCCCTGGGCGGGCTGGCCCACACGCCGGCTCCGGCCCCCGGGCCTGGCCTGGCAGCCCTTCTTTCCGACGTCCCGGACGAAGTGGCCCGCCACCGCAGGCTGGGCCGCGGCAAATCAACGATCGTTGGCCTGGCCGTCATCGCCGGCATGGGACTCGGCGCCACAGGCGTGGCCGCCAGCACCGGCGGACACGCAGGAACAGGCAGCTTCTCCGTCCAGCAGCTGCTGGGTCCGTGGGTGACAGGCCCGGCTAACCCTGCCCCTGCACCCATTCCTGATCCCGCGTCCGTGCCTGATGCTGCGCCCGTGCCTGCGTCTGCGCCGCAGCCCGGGCACGTGACGGCCGGTGAACCAGGCGGCCCGTCAGGCGGGGACAGCACCCGGCAATCCGCATCAACTCCCGGGTCCGTGCCTGCGCCGTCCCCGGTTCCGCCTGCCGTCGCTGATGCTGGTGCAGATTCCGGTGCCGCGGTGCCGGCCCCGGCGGCTGCAGCGGCGGGAGCTGGCAGCCTGGGGCTGCCGGACGCCGTCCAGGGCAACGGCCCCGGTGCGGCCGGAACCGAAGCGCGTGAACCCGCCGCCCCGGCGCTGCCGGCCCCGGCGGCACCACCCCGGGCAGCGCCAGCCGCGTCCCCGCCTGCCGCCGCGTCCCCACCGGGGGACTCCCCGAAATCCGCAGAGTCGCCAGGCGCCGCCCGGAAAGCCGACGGCACCCACCCCAGGGACCAGCGCCGGGTCAAACAAAAAGACAGTGAGAGGCTCCAAGCCCCTGCCGGCAAGGACAAGCCGGGGCCCGGCGGTCCGCGCGGCTAAGCCGGGTCCGCAGGCGTACGCGCCCACCGGCGTAGGCTGGGGGAATGAGCCACACCAACGACCCCGCAGTGATTGAGCGCCTCATGAGGACCAAGGGGCGGTGGGCCATCGTGGGCCTCACCACCAATGAATGGCGGGCAGCTTATGAAACTTCGTTGTTTATCCGGGACAGGCTGGGAATGGAGATCATCCCCGTCAACGTGCCGGGGGATCCGGTGCACGGCGAAACCGGGTACAGCACCCTGGCCGGCATTCCTGCGGACAAGCAGCCCATCGACGTGGTGGACTGTTTCGTCAATTCGGAAAAGGTCGGCGCCGTGGTTGACCAGGCCATCGCTGTGGGCGCAAAGGCCGTGTGGCTGCAACTGGGCGTTATTGACGAGGCAGCGGCGCAGCGCGCCAAGGACGCGGGCCTGGATGTGGTGATGAATACCTGCCCTGCTCAGCAGGCGTGGAAATTCGACCTCTGAAACCCGGGTCCCGGCGTCGTGCTGCCGAAGCGTCTCAGCCCGCCCGCAGCTCCGGGTAGTGGCGCTCCGTCACGTCCGGGTGGGCCCGCATCCGGCCCTTGAGCATGTTGCGGCCGAACGAGGACAGCAGGGGATTGTCGGGATTGTCCGTGATGCCCCGCGCCGCGGCCTTCAGCTCCGGCGGAAGGGGTACGGGCCCGATGACAGCGTCCAGCCTTGGCGACCAGAAAAACGGGACGGAGTAGCGGTCCACGCCCGGCGGCGGGGCCTGCACCCGGTGGATGGTGGCCGCCAGATACCCTTCGGTAGCCACTTCCAGCATCTCGCCGAGGTTCACCACCAGCGCCCCGGGCAGGGGCTCCACGGGGAGCCATTCCGCCGTGCCGGGCGGCAGCACTTCGAGCCCGCCCACATCGTCCTGGAGCAGAAGGGTGACAAACCCGTAGTCAGCGTGCGAGCCCACCCCCTGGTTTCCCGCGGCCGTCACCACCCCGCCCACGTAGTGGACCAGCTTCCCCATCCAGGCCGGGGTCCCGTGGAACGGTTCGTCGAAGTAGTCCTCCGGCTGGTGCAGGGACACAGCGATGGCGCGCAGCAGGTCCATGCCCACGGACGACATCAGCTCCGCCCAGGCCATGGCAGCCGGTTTCAGGCCGGGAAAGCCCTGGTCCGGCCAGAGGTTAGGGCCCTGCAGCAGCCAGTACGGTTCATCGGCGGGGTGCCCGGTGGCCGGTTCCCGCTCGGGGGAGTAGTCGATCTGCTCCCGCGCGTCCGCCCTGCCCTGGGTCACTTCAGTGCCCATCCTGGTATACCCGCGGAAATGGGGGGACAACCGGTTATCCAGTTTCATCCGTTCCGCCAGCGGGAGGTTGAAGAAGTCCCGGATGACGGACAGCAGGTGTTCGGCCTGGCCGGGGGCGGCGCCGTAGCCGGTGACCTGGAAGAAGCCGATGTCGTGGGTGGCGTGCCGGAGCTGTTCAATGAATTTCGGATTGAACGTCCCGCCGGGCAGCCGGGCTGTGGTGAGGTCCAGAACGGGGATGGCTCCCGGATCGTGTGCCATGTCCGCAGACTAGCACCGCCCGGTCCGGCTTTGTAGGGTCTAGGTATGGATCCAGCCTACTTACGGAAAATCTGCCTGGCGTTCCCGGGGAGCTACGAGGACTACCCCTTCGGGCCGGAGACGGCGGTGTTCAAAGTCCGGGCCCACATTGCCGGTGGCGCAACCCACGAGTCGCGGCTTTTTGCGCTGTCTTCCCTCCATGCGGCCGACTTTTACGTGAACCTGAAATGCGAGCCGGCGCTGGCAGAGCAGTTGCGCGCTGCCCACCCGGAAATCACCGGTGCCTGGCACATGAACAAAACCCACTGGAACGGGGTCCGGCTGGACGGCGCCCTGCCGGACGGCATGGTCAAGGACATGGTGGAGGATTCGTACGACCTGGTGGTGGCGCGGTTCAACCGGAAGCAGCGGGAACAGCTGGGCTGGGCCGGACTTGCAGGTGGCAATGAGTAAGCGCGGCACGCTGGACTATCCGGGCGTCGGCGGGACTGAACATGGTGTTGCGCCTGCCGGCTACCATCAGGTCCTGAAGGAAGTAAGGCTGGGCAGCGGCCAGGACCTGTACCGGCACGTTGCCGCGGGAATCCTTTCCTGGGAGCTGCAGCGGCGGGCCGGACTCCGGGTCCGGGCCGACGTCCCAACCGTCCGGCCGGGCGCACGGGTGGTGAGCGGATTCGGCGTCGGGCCCTTCCGCATCAACGCGCCGTGCGAGGTGGTGTGGGTCCGCGAAGCCGTGCCGGGCGGCTCCCCGCAGTCGGCCGGATTCGGCTACGGGACCCTGCCGGGCCATCCGGAGCGCGGCGAGGAGTCCTTCGAGGTGCTGATCGACGCCGCCGGGGCCGTGCACCTGCGGATCCGGGCCTTCAGCAAGCCCGCCAACTGGTTCTATACCGCAGGTGCAGTGGTGGCCGGCGCTGCCCAGCGGTACGTGACCGCCCGGTACATTGAAGGGGCAAAAGCACTCGCCACGGAAGGAACACCCCAGTGATATTCATTGTCGTCAAGTTCAAGGTCAAGCCCGACTGGTCGGACCGCTGGCTCGACCTGGTGGACGGCTTCACCACGGCAACCCGCCAGGAACCCGGCAACCTCTGGTTCGACTGGTCCCGCAGCACCTCGGACGCCAACGAGTTTGTCCTGGTGGAGGCCTTCAAGGACGACGCCGCCGGCGACCACGTCAACAGCGCCCACTTCCAGCAGGCCATGGTGGACATGCGCCAGGCCCTGGTGGAAACGCCGCGGATCATCAGCCGCCAGGTTGACGGCGAGGGCTGGGACACCATGGGCGAACTCAGCATCTGAGCCGCTCCGCCGGATCAGGCGGCCGTTACGATGAGGCATGTGGATCGGCTGGATCGAGTTCGACATTCTCCTGGGCGATGTTCACAGCCTGAAGGAAAAACGCTCCGTGATCAGGCCGCTGCTGGCCGAGACCAAACGACGTTTCGAGGTGTCGGTTGCGGAAGTCGGGGACCACGACCAGTACCGGCGCTCCCGCGTCGGGGCCGGGCTGGTGGCGGCTGACCGGGCGCACCTCGTGGCGGTGCTTGACGCCGTCGAACGTTTTGTGGCGTACCGCCCGGAGATTGAGGTGCTGGGGGTCCGCCGGCGGGATCTGCACAGTGAGGACTGAGTCCCCGCCCGTAACAGCAGCGCGGGGCCACCTCCGGCCCGGTCCCGAAGGACCGGTGGGCCGGAGGCGACACCGCGCTGGCGGTGTTACGGTTCAGCCGAAGTACTTCGGCAGGGTCCCTTCGTGGGCTTCGCGGAGTGCGTCGAGCGCCAGTTCGTCCACGCCGTTGATGGCAAGGGTTCCGCTGTCCGCGTCCACCACGCCGATCCGGGTGTGCGCGAAACCGCGGGCGGTGCACATGTCCGTGAAGCGGACTTCCTCGGAGCGGGGGACGCCCACCACGGCGCGGCCCTGGGTTTCGGAGAAGAGCGCCGTGAACAGGTCCACGCCGTCCCGGTCCATAACATCCTGCAGGGCGATGCGGGCGCCCACGCCGTAACGCAGCGAGGACTCCACCAGGGCGGCTGCGAGGCCACCTTCGGAGAGGTCGTGCGCGGAGTCGACCATGCCGTCGCGGGAGGCGTTGATCAGGATCTCGCCCAGCGCCCGTTCGGCGTCGAGGTCAACCTTGGGCGGCAGGCCGCCCAGGTGGCCGCGCATGTTGGCCCATTCCGAACCGTCCAGCTCCGCGGCCGTGGTGCCCAGCAGGTAGATGGCCTGGCCGTCTTCCCGCCAGCCCGACGGCGTGCGGCGGGCGACGTCGTCGAGCTTGCCCAGCACAGCCACCACCGGTGAGGGGTGGATCGGCGTGGTGCCGGTCTGGTTGTACAGCGAAACGTTGCCGCCGGTGACCGGGATGCCCAGCACCATGCAGGCGTCGGACAGGCCGCGGATGGCTTCGGCAAGCTGCCACATCACGTCCGGGTCCTCCGGGGACCCGAAGTTCAGGCAGTCGCTGACGGCCATGGGGACGGCGCCGGAGGTGGCGACGTTGCGGTAGGCCTCGGCCAGGGCCAGCTGTGCGCCGTGGTACGGATCGAGGTAGGTGTAGCGGCCGTTGGCGTCCGTGGCCAGGGCAACGCCCAGGCCGGATTCCTCGTCCACGCGGACCACGCCTGCATCGTCCGGGAACGCCATGGCGGTGTTGCCGCCCACGTACCGGTCGTACTGGTTGGTGATCCAGGCCTTGGAACACATGTTGGGGGACGCCACCAGTTCGGTGACTGCCGCCGCAAGCTGGGCCGGGGCGGCGGGCCGCCCGGCGTCCTGCACGGACCCGGTGAACAGGTCAGCCTGGACGGCGTCCTGCCAGTCGGGACGGGCAAACGGGCGGTCGTAGACCGGGCCGTCGTGCGCCACGGTGCGGGGGTCGACGTCGACAATCACCTCGCCCTCCCACGTGATGATGAGGCGGCCGCTGTCGGTCACTTCACCCAGCCAGGCGTATTCCACGGCCCACTTGTCCATCACGGCTTCGAAGGCCGCGACGTTCTCCGGGGTGACCACTGCCATCATGCGTTCCTGCGACTCTGACATCAGGATTTCGCCCGGGGTCAGCGTGGGGTCGCGGAGCAGCACCGATGTCAGCTCGACGGCCATGCCGCCATCGCCGTTGGAGGCCAGTTCCGAGGTGGCGCAGGAGATGCCGGCTGCGCCCAGGTCCTGGATGCCTTCCACGAGGGAGCCCTTGAAAAGTTCAAGGCAGCACTCGATGAGGACCTTCTCCGCGAACGGGTCGCCCACCTGCACGGCGGGCCGCTTGGAGGGTTTGGTGTCGTCGAAGGACTCGGAGGCCAGCACCGAGGCGCCGCCAATGCCGTCGCCGCCGGTGCGTGCACCGAACAGGACCACCTTGTTGCCCTTGCCGGACGCGTTGGCCAGGCGGATGTCCTCGTGGCGCATCACGCCCACGGCGAGGGCATTGACCAGCGGGTTGCCCTGGTAAACGGCGTCGAACACCATTTCGCCGCCGATGTTTGGCAGGCCCAGGGAGTTGCCGTAGCCGCCGATGCCGGCCACGGCGCCGTGCATAACGCGTGCGGTGTCCGGGTGGTCGATGGCGCCGAAGCGCAGCGGATCCATCACGGCAACGGGCCGGGCGCCCATCGAGATGATGTCGCGGACAATCCCGCCGATGCCGGTTGCGGCGCCCTGGTAGGGCTCCACGAACGACGGCGAGTTGTGCGATTCGATCTTGAAGGTCACGGCCCAGCCGTCCCCGAGGTTGGTCACGCCGGCGTTCTCGCCGATACCCACCAGCATGTCCTTCTTCATCTCCGGGGTCACCTTCTCGCCGAACTGGCGCAGGTGGTTCTTGGAGGATTTGTAGGAGCAGTGCTCGCTCCACATGACCGAGTACATGGCCAGTTCCGCGCCGGTGGGGCGGCGGCCCAGGACCTTGAGGATGTCATCGAACTCGTTCTGCTTCAGGCCCAGCTCGGCCCAGGGCAGCTCGGTGTCCGGCGTCTTTTCGGCGTTCGCCACCGTGTCGATGTTGAACTTCTTGGTGGTTTCGGTGCTCACTTGTCGCCTCCCACAATCTTGGTCAAAACGGAGGTAAAGAAGCCCAGCCCGTCCGTGTCCGCGCCGCCGATGCCGTCCAGCGACTCGGGGCCGAAGCCGGTTTCCACTGCGTGCTCCGGGTGCGGCATCAGGCCCACCACGTTGCCGGCCGCGTTGGAGATGCCGGCGATGTCCCGGCGGGAGCCGTTCGGGTTGAAACCCACGTAGCGGAACACCACGCGGTTTTCGGCCTCCAGGGCGTCCAGCGTCTTTTCGTCGGCGAGGTACTGGCCGTCCTGGTTCTTCAGCGGAACGGTGATTTCCTGGCCCGCCTGGTAGTCAAGCGTCCAGGCGGTGTTGCTGTTTTCGACCCGCAGCACCTGGTCGCGGCAGAGGAACTTCAGGTGGTCGTTCTTGATCATGGAACCGGGCAGCAGGTGCGACTCGGTCAGGATCTGGAAGCCGTTGCAGATGCCCAGGACGGGGAGCTTCGCATCGGAGTTGGCGGCGTCGATGATCTTTGACATCAGCGGCGCGAACCGGGCGATCGCACCGGCGCGCAGGTAATCGCCGTAGGAGAAGCCGCCGGGAATCACGACGGCGTCCACGTCACCGAGGGCGGTGTCGGCATGCCACAGCGGGACGGCGGTTCCGCCGGCCAGCCGGACGGCGCGGGCGGCATCGCGGTCATCAAGGGTGCCGGGGAACGTGACGACGCCGATCCGGGCGCCTGCCAGGCGCGGCACCGCTGCGACGGCGACGGCTTCGCCGATGAGGGGAAGTTCAGTCATGTCAGGCCTCGACGACCTCGACGTTGACAACGTCCTCAATAACGGGGTTGGAGAGCAGCGTCGCGGCGGCATCGCGTGCCTGGGCCAGGATCTCCTCGGTCACCTCGCCGTCCACCGTCAGTTCGAACCGCTTGCCCTGGCGGACAGAGCTGAAGCTGGTGAAGCCCAGCCGGGGGAGGGCGCCTACGATTGCCTTCCCCTGCGGGTCCAGAATCTCGGGCTTGGGCATGACGTCAACAACGATCCGGGGCATCCGGCAACTCCTGTGCGTGAGCTTGGGTAAGGGCGCAGCGGAGTGATGCCGTCTCACGCCGTTCCGAAGGTGGGATCTGCCGGCAATGGACAGTGAGGACGGGCGCTCCGCGAGCTTGCGTACCTATTCTACCGGCCGCAGCGCCCCGTTCCGCATCCGGCTGCTTCCGCCGGCCGGCCCGTGACGGCCGCCTCGTTTCCGGCGCAGCGGCTGTTGGGTCTGGAGTTGTTGCAGGGCCTTCATTAGGATGGCTGGATGGCCGAGAAATCGAAGTCGCTCCTCCTGCCCGTGATGGCAGCAGCCGTGTTTGCCGGGCTGGGACGGATGGTGCTGCAGAAGGTCAAAGCGGACCGTCTGTCCCGGGACAGCAAGCTGGCTGGCCCCGTTGACGAGAAGACCCGCCAATGGATCAGCGACGTGGTGCGCACTCCGCGCTAAGGCACCTTCCGGCAATCAGGCCCCGGCCCCGCCTTCACGGCACGCTGAGGACCGGCTGGCCGCGGCCTGCCCGGCGTATGCCGGCGGCCGCTTACGCAAGCCCTGACCCCTCTCCGGCCTGCAACCGTGCCCGGGCCCGCCGCAGGAGACTACGCCCACCGGCTGTGTAAAGGCTGTGTAAATTCACGTGACACCGTATGAATCTTGCGTGTTACCTATGTCATATTTAGCTCTCAGTCTGTAGTGTGAGTTCGGCCAGCCTCGGGAAAAGGCCGACAAAATCTGTCACATCGTCAGGCTGGCTTCGTGTGCCCGGCACCGCCGGGAGCGTTCCTTTAGGAAAGGTTCAAACCACCCGTGAAATCAGCAGGCAAGAGCTTCCTTCGAAGCCCAGGGGTCCGGAGGGCGGCGGCGCTCTCCATCGGCATTCCATTACTCCTCACATCAGTAGCCGTCATGCCGGCCACCGCGGCCCCCGCCGCGGGACAGGTCCCGTCCGTCCAGCAGAAAAACGTTGACCCGAAGGACTACCAGGCGGGCCGGTACATCGTAGTGCTGGCCGAAAAGCCGGCGGCCACCTACGATGGCGGCACCGACGGGCTCAGCGCAACCAAGCCCCAGACCGGCAAAAAGCTGGACGCTTCCAAGCCCGAGGTCCAGCGGTACCAGCAGCACCTGGAAACCCGGCAGAAGGAAGTGGCCAAGGACGAAAGCGTCCAGATCAAGCGCACGTTCACCGCGGCCATCAACGGGTTCACCGCCGACCTGTCCGCGGATCAGGCGCTGAACCTGGCCAAGGACCCCAAAGTCCTGATGGTGGCACCGGACACCGAAAACGCCCCTGACTACTCCACCACCGACTTCCTCCAGTTGTCCGGTCCGCAGGGCATCTGGAACACGTCATTCGGCGGTACGGAGAACGCCGGCAAGGGCGTGGTGGTCGGTGTCATCGATTCCGGCTACACGCCCTCCAACCCCTTCTTCGCGGGCGCTGACGTCAAGCCGCTCGAGGGCGCACCCGTCGTCGGGGTTCCCTACCGCAACGGCGACGGCAACATCGCCATGCTGAAGTCCGACGGCGACACGTTCGTTGGCGAGTGCCAAAAGGGTGAGGGCACCGGCGCTGACTTTGACGGCAGCGCCTGCAACTCCAAGGTCCTGAGCGCCCGCTACTTCGCTGACGACTTCAAGGCCTACGTCCCGGTCGAGGACCGAGCACCTGAAGAAGTCCTGTCGCCCGTTGACGTGGGAAGCCACGGCACCCACACCGCCAGCACTGCGGCCGGCAACGCCAATGTCCGGGCCAACCTGGGAGCCCGCGACATGGGCATCACCGGCGGCGTGGCCCCTGCCGCCAAGCTGTCCATCTACAAGGTCTGCTGGGAAGACACGGATCCCAACACGGGCGGCTGCTACAGCTCCGCTTCCGTGGCCGCCATCAACCAGGCGATCCTGGACGGCGTGGATGTATTGAACTACTCCATCTCCGGCAGCACCTCCACAACCACCGACCCGGTGGCGCTGGCGTTCCTCTCGGCAGCCTCGGCCGGCGTGTTCGTCTCTGCCTCCGCAGGCAACTCCGGCCCCACGGCCAGCACCGTGAACCACGGTGCTCCGTGGCTCACCACAGTCGCCGCAAGCTCCTTCTCCACTGAGCTGCAGGGAACCGTCGAATTCGCCGACGGCACCAAGTTCCGCGGCGCCAGCCTGATGGCCAACAACGTCCCGGCCAGCCGGCTGGTCCTGGCCGCCAACGCTGCTGCCGCAGGCGCAGCCAGCCCGGAACTGTGCGGACCCAACACCCTGGACCCCGCCAAAGCGACGGGCCGGATTGTGGTCTGCGACCGCGGGGTAGTGGACCGCGTCGCCAAGAGCTCCGAGGTCAAGCGTGCGGGTGGTGTGGGCATGATCCTGGTCAACGTCACTGCATCCTCCGAGGACGTGGACCAGCACGCAGTACCCACCGTGCACGTGAACCCGCCGGCAACCCAGCAGATCAAGGACAAGCTGGCGGCCAATCCGGAGATCACGGCGGCCCTGGTTAATAAGGACACCACCGGACTGCCGCAGGCACCCCAGCCGCAGATCGCCGGGTTCTCCTCCCGCGGACCGCTGCTGGCCACCGGTTCGGATCTGCTCAAGCCTGACGTTGCCGCTCCCGGCGTCGCTGTCCTGGCTGGCGTTTCACCCATCGCCGAAGGCGGCGCCCAGTTTGGCATGATGTCCGGCACCTCAATGGCCGCCCCGCATGTGGCCGGTTTCGGTGCCCTGGTCCTGGCCAAAAACCCCACCTGGTCACCGGCCACCGTGAAGTCGGCAATGATGACCACGGCCGCTGACGTCAAGAACGCGGACGGCAGCAAAAACACTGACGTCTTCGCCACCGGCGCCGGCCAGGTCTCCGTGGCCAAGGTCCTCGATCCGGGCCTGGTGTACGACGCCAACGAAAACGACTACCTCAAGTTCATCCAGGGCACAGGCCTCGACCTGGGCATCCCGGACCTGGGGAGCACCGCTCCGCGGGACATGAACGTGGCATCCTTCGCCCTCGGCGCACTGACCGGCAAAACCGAAGTGACCCGGACCGTCACCGCCCTGACCCCGGGCCTCTACCGGGCGCAGGCCAATGTGCCGGGCGTCAAGGTGACCGTCACGCCGTCGATCCTGAACTTCAGCGCTGCCGGCGAAAAGCGGACGTTCAAGGTCAAGTTCGAAAACACGTCAGCACCCACCGGCCAGTTCGCCATGGGCAGCCTGGTGTGGCAGGGCGCCGGCAAGAACGTCGCATCCCCGGTGGCCGTCCGGCCGCAGTCGGCAGTGGCCCCGGCCAACGCCGCCTTCAGCTCGGTGGGTGGCAATGGACAGGGAAAGATCCCCGTGGTGTCCGGCACCAACGCGCCGATCAGCATGACCGTGGATGGGCTGTCCAAGGCGGACTCCACCGCCATTGAACTGGTCCCCGGCCCGCTGGCCCTGGCCAACAACCCGGCCAACGCCGTGAAGCAGGTTACTGTGGCTGCAGGGTCTCCGCTGGCCAAGTTCTCCGTATTCTCATCGGACGAGACCGCTGACTTCGACCTGCTGGTCTTCGCCCCGGACGGACGGCAGCTTGCCGCCCAGACGGTGTCCGCCAGCGAGTCCGTGTCCGTCGTCAACCCGCCGGCAGGTGTCTACACCATGTTCGCCAATCTCTATGCAAGCCCCAACGGGCAGCCCACCAAGGCTTCCCTGGACGCTGCGGTGCTGGGCGCCAACGTGGGTAACGCAACGGTGAGCCCCAACCCGCTCCGGCTGGCCAACGGTTCCGCCGGTGAGGTGACGCTGGACTGGAAGAACCTGGCACCGGGTTCCTACATCGGCCGCGTGAACTACTCCGGCGGCGCCCAGCCCACCTTCGTTTCCGTGGTGGTTACCCCGGGTGCACCGGTTGTCGTCCCTGACGACGAGCAGACGGACCCGTCCAAGAAGGACAAAAAGGACAAGGTCAAAAAGGAGAAGAAGAAGCAGGAGCTGCCGGAGAATTCCGGCAACGCAGACCTGGGGGTGTAGGCGGCACTGACCGCTGAAATTCCCCAGCTTCGCCAGTGAACACCAACGGCGCGCCGCATTTTCCAAGCGGTGCGCCGTTGCTGTTCCCCCAAGGCGGGGAGATCCAGCGGGGGGGCTAGGTGGCGGTCCCGCCCAGCAGGGGCGCCAGTGCACGCCACCGCGCAATTTCGCAGCCGTCCGTCAGGGAGAGCTCGGTGTGGACCGGCCGGCCCCCGAACGTGCCGGTGATAACGGCCCGCTGCGGCCCGCCGTACTGCTGGGTGCAGATCCTGGGCGGTCCCGGCTTGGGAAAGAAGATGCCTTCGCCGTACCGGAGCACCGCCGCGAGGGCTGCCTGCGGATCCGGAACGGTGGAGCCGTCGGCCAGCACTCCCTGGCTGGCCACCAGGGAGAATTCATGGTGCGGGCCATCCGGTGTGTCACTGAGGCGGATGGCCAAACGGAGCTCAAGCGGTGCGGGCATGGTCAACGTCCCTTTCCCCGACGGCCGTTGCCGTGTGCAGGGCGGCAGCGAGCCTGCTGCGGAGGACGGCTGCCTCCTGGGCGAAAGCGCGTTGCCGGGCCACGTAGTCCGCCTTGCCGTCAGGTGTTTCGATCCGGATGGGCGGGTAGCCCCACTCGGCCAGATCGTATGGGGAAGCCTTCATGTCCATGGCCCGCACCCGCCAAGACAGTTCGAAGCAGTCCATGACCAGCTCGCTGGGCAAGGCCGGCGCCAGCTTGTACGCCCATTTGTAGAGGTCCATGTTGGCGTGCAAGCAGCCGGGCTGTTCCAGCTGCCGCTGGTTTTCCCGGGTCGGTTCGAGCTCGTTGAGCGGCGTGGCATCAGGGGTGTAGAACCGGAACGCGTCAAAGTGCGTGCAGCGGATCCGGTTGTCCTCCACCACCTTGTCCGTACCTTTGGAGCCGAGCCGGAGCTGCAGGTACTCGTGGCGCAGGTCAAACCTGTCCTGGTGGTACACCATCGCCCATTCATGCAGGCCGAAGCAGCCGAACTGGGCGGGCCGGGCAGCGGTGCCCCGCAGGATGACGTCCGCGAACACCACAGCGTCCCTGCGGTCGGCCAGGAAGGCGGCCCGGTCCATGGTGACAGCGCTGGTTCCGGCGGCAAGCCCCAGCCCGGCGAGTTCGCCGTTGTCAAGCGTCCGGTAATGCTTCCAGCTGCTGCGGGCAGCAGCCGGTGAGCCGAGCAGCACGGTGCCCGCGCCGGGATGCCAGCGGCGCAGCTGGCCCGGCTTCTGGGTGTAATAAGTGAAAAGGAAGTCCTCCACGGGATGCTTCCGGCCCGCGGACCGGCGGGCAAGGTAGGGATCGGCGTAGCGGCTGACGCGGTCCTGGTGGGCGCGCTCCAGCGCCTGCCATTGGTCCGGCGCCAGGACGCTAAACTGCTCCACCGGCTGGACCCAGGATGCTGCGGGCGGCGTTCCAGGCGCCAATGGCGCAGCCGTCGTTGCGGCTGAAAGCGGTGTCAACGGGCACGCCGTCCACCACCCCGGTCACGGTGGCCTTCTGGGGGCCGCCATACTCTTGGGTGCAGCCCACCGCGGCCGTGGGTTTCGGCGGACTGAGCAGCGCCGCGTTGGCCTTCAACGCGGCGCAGGCGGCCTGGGCAGTGGGATGGCTGCTCTCGGCGGCCGGAACTCCCGCCCGGCACACCAGGGTGTAGTTCACGGGTTCCTGGCCCACGTCAGGAACCACGGAAATGGCAAGTTCCGCGTCGCCCTGCCCTGGGCCGGCCGACGGCGGCGGGCTGGCTTCCGGCGAGGGTGCAGGTACTGTGCTCCCGGGATCAGGCAGCGGGTCAGGGTCTGCTGAGGCTGAGGCTGAGGCTGAGGCTGAGGCGGCAGGAGCTGACGATGGGGCGACCGTGCCAGGAGCGCCGGAGCAGGACGCCAGCAGGCCCGCCGCCAGCACCAAGAGTGCCAGGTGCCACCGCGCGCTACGCATCTGCAGGTACTTCCGTCATTGTTCAATTCTAGCGGTGCGCGCCTCCGGCGAACCGGCCGTGGCGGCGATGAGGCCCATCATGGACGCGTGCAGGCCTGCCACCTCGCTGCGGGTCAGGCCCAGCCTGTCCATCATGGTGCCCGGGACCTTGAGCGCTTCGGTCCGGAGGTCCGCGCCCGCGGGCGTGAGGTCGACGGCCAGGGCACGTTCATTGCCGTCGGCGCGGCGTCGGGTGATCAGGCCGGCGGCCTCAAGCCGCCGCAGGAGCGGTGAAATGGTGGCGGGTTCCTGGGCCAGGGCGTCGCTGATGTTCCTGACCGTACGCGGACTGGCCTCCCACAGGCACAGCATCACCAGGTACTGCGGGTGGGTGAGGTTCAGTTTCTCCAGCACGGGTTTATAGGCCCCCACCACACTCCGGGCGGCAACTGTCAGCGCGAAGCACAATTGCTGTTCCAGGAGCAGGTCATCCTCAGCCGGGGCGTCGGCGCGGTTGGTCATCAGACCTCCAATTGTTAGTGCACTAATTATTAGCCTACACTGGGATCAGGTAGTCGGTGGATGAAAGGAATCCAGGTCCATGGGTAAGTCCAGCCCCGAAGGCAGGGAAAACGCCTCGCAGCGGTTCATGCGGGCCACCGGAAAGCTCCGGGCCGTGTTCGGCCCGGCAAACCGTTCGTCGCTGGGCCACGCCATGACGGAGGACAACCGGAAGCTGCTGGCCGAACGCCAGGCGGAGAGCCAGCAGTGGGAAACGCTGACCCGGCCGGACGGCAGCACCTACGTGGTACCCCGGAACCCGGACGACAAATCCCTCCGGTGACAGCCTGAGGTCCCCCCTCCCGGCGTCTTCCGGCCGGGGGAAGCCCGGTCCTTTTCGCTGGTCCAAGCGTAAAATGGGGTCACTGGCTCGCCCATGACGGCGGCCTCGAGTCCTACCCTGCAGGAAGGGGGTGGAAACAGTGGCACACGCACTCAAGGGGTTTATGGGCCTCACCGACAGGCTCCGGTTCGTCTTCGGTCCCGCCACCAGGCTCGACGCCGATACACCGGTGGTGCACCGGCACGACGAATTCGAGCAGGCCTCGGAAGAGGACCTGTCGCATTTTGTAGTGGAATCAGATTCAACCGGACATCACTACGCCGTCCGGCGCGAGGACACCGGCGGGACCCGCTGACTGCCCGGTTGCCGGGCCGCCAACGGGTCAAAGCCGCAGCGTCAGCGTCCGGTGCCGCCGTAAACGGTGGCTTCGCTGTCGCTGTCCAGGTCGAAGGCGTTGTGGATGACGCGCACGGCCTCATCCAGCAGGTCCGCGTGGGTCACCACGGAGATGCGGATCTCCGACGTTGAGATCATGTTGATGTTGATCCCGGCGTCGGAGAGCGCCTTGAAGAACGTCGCTGAAACGCCGGGGTGTGAGCGCATGCCGGCGCCGATCAGGGACAGCTTGCCGATCTGCTCGTTGTACTCGATGGTCTCGAAGCCGATCTGGTCGTGCGCCGCATGCAGCGCAGCCAGCGCGTCGGCGCCTTCCACGATGGGCAGCGTGAAGGAGATGTCCGTCCGGCCGGTGCCGTGGGTGGACACGTTCTGCACAATCATGTCGATGTTCGAGTGTGCGTCGGCGATGACCTGGAAGATCGCTGCGGCCTTGCCGGGGATGTCCGGGACGCCAACAACGGTGACCTTGGCTTCGGAACGGTCATGTGCAACGCCGGAGATGATTGGCTGCTCCAAGGCAACTCCCTCTTGAGTGGTGATCTTGTCTTCGGCGCTGGGAATGACCCAGGTGCCTTCGTGCTGGCTGAATGAGGAACGGACGTGCAGCGGAACGCCGAACCGGCGTGCGTACTCAACACACCGCAGGTGCAGGATCTTGGCGCCTGACGCTGCCAGTTCCAGCATCTCCTCGCTGGAGATGGTGTCGATTTTCTGGGCGGAGGGAACCACGCGGGGATCGGCGGTGTAGATGCCGTCGACGTCGGTGTAGATCTCGCAGACATCGGCTTCCAGTGCTGCGGCCAAGGCCACAGCCGTGGTGTCGGAGCCGCCGCGGCCCAGGGTGGTGATTTCGTTGGTGGTGCGGCTCATGCCCTGGAAACCGGCGACGATGGCGATGTTGCCCTTGTCCAGGGCGGTCCGGATGCGGTGCGGATCGACGTCGATGATCCGGGCCTTGCCGTGGATGCCGTCGGTGATCATGCCCGCCTGCGAACCGGTGAACGACTGGGCAGAGGCGCCGAGTTTGTTGATGGCCATGGCCAGCAGCGCCATGGAGATCCGTTCGCCGGCAGAAAGGAGCATGTCCATTTCGCGGGCGGGAGCGGAATCGGTGACCTGTGAGGCGAGGTCCAGGAGCTCGTCAGTGGTGTCGCCCATCGCGGAGACCACCACCACAACCTCGTTGCCGGCGGCCTGGGCGTCCACCACGCGTTTGGCCACGCGCTTCACGCCGGCTGCGTCGGAGACTGAGGAGCCACCGAATTTCTGCACGATGAGCTGTTTGGTCACAGCACGGCCGGTGGGCAGCACTTGCTGCTCGGTTGCGTTGTGCACTTCGGTAGTGGGCGTACTCATGCGCATACCTTCACTGGATCAGTTGGAATTCTGGAGGCCTGGCAGCCTGACGCCGGCATGGCGCGACTTCCTCCGACAGTTTATCGCCGCGCGCAACGCGGCGGACAATTGTGACCGCATCCCGGCCATCGGGCCTTTCAGCGGTCACGGAAGCGCCGGATTCCGGCCCGGGCGCGAGGGCATTCCGGCGGCGCAGTGCGGGGCTAGAATCGGAGCCATGCCTACGACATCCAGCATGGGACGCGGGATCATGGCCGTCCTGGCGGTCGGTGCCCGCGCCGCCAAGGGCTTTGCCGGCGGAACGGTCGCCGGCATAGCCGCGGATCTGGGCAAGGATCGAAGCCAGGTCTCCCGGAGCCTGCGCGGTGCGCAGCAGGAAGGCTTCCTGGAGCGCCGGGATCAACGGTCCTACGCCTTGGACTGGTCGCTTTTCACCGACGCCCAACTGCTGACTGAACAGCGGCTGCAGACGGACGGTGCCATCGCCTTGGAAGGCCTGGCCCGGGAGACGGATGAAGGATGTTTCCTGGGAGTGCTGCATGGGGACAGCACCGTGACCATCGGCGAAAATGTTCCGGCAAGCAGCAACATGGTGGGCTCCTGGCTGGGCCGGCCGTACCCCGCCTACTGCAGCGACGCGGGCCAGGCTTTGCTGTGGGAAGCGTCGGATACGGAGGTCCGGACCGTGCTCGCAGCCGCCGACTTCGTCCGGCACGGCCCCAACACACCCGTGGACGTCGAGGATTTCCTCAGCCGGCTGCGGGAAGCGCGGGCCCGGGGGTACGCCGTGGTTGACGAAGAAGCCGAGCCAGGCCTCTATTCCCTGGCTGTCCCGATCCGGGATTTCAAGGGCGAGGTGGTGGCTGCGCTGCAGATCGTGGGGTCCAAATCACGGCTTGAGCCGCGGCGGGAGGCCTGCGCGGCGGCTCTGATCCCGTGGGGAAAGTGGCTTGAGTCTGCGCTTGGCCATGTGATGCCGGAGCAGGCCGAAGCACAATGATCAGCGCCGGGGGATGACCCGTGCGCTGGTGGATGCCCGCGCGCGCCGGGCAAGGAACCCGGTTCAGCCAGACGCCGGGCTGGCGCCGTCCAGGGTAGGGCTGGCACCGGATCCCAGCCGTTCGGCGGCCACCAGCAGGGCGCCGGCGAGGCGGCTGGTGCTGTCGTGGAGCGCGGGACCGCTGCCGAGGACGCTGAGCGAGGCAAGGATGATGCCCTTAGGATTCCGGACGGGAACTGCCAGTTCATGGATGCCGTGCTCGAATTCTTCGGCAGCCGTAACGAAGCCGCGGGGCCTGTCACGTTCCATCAGTCCCCAGATGTCGACCGGCGAATGCGCCGCACCCGGACCGCCGATGCCGATGAAGTTCACCCCGCGGAGCAGGTCCTCAACCGCTGCCTGTCCGTGGTCCCAGAGCAGTGCCCGGCCCGCTCCGGTACACCAGACGGGTGTCACCATGCCCGGCTTCACAAAGCTTCCGGGCAGCGCATCGTTGCTGGACGTCCGCAGCAGAACCACGCGGTAGCCATCACGCACGGAAATTCTGAACCTGAGCCCGGACATGGCCACGAGGGCCTCCAGCTCGGTCCGGGCTCCGCGAATCCAACCGGTGTTGAGCGAGGCTGCCAGCGTGAAGAACCGCGGCCCCGTCCGGAATGGTCCTCTCTTTACGCGTTCCAGCAGCCCCAGTTCACATAGTTCCCGGGCCAGCCGGGAGACGCGGCTTGGCTCCATGTGAAGCTCCGCGGCGAGCTGGGAAACGCCCAGCAGCCGCCTGCCCCGTTTTTCCCGATCCGCCACCATGCGGACGATCCGAAGGCCTTGGGCCACGGACGAAGATTCCGAAGGTACATCCACTGCCGGTGCTCCTTCCATCCGCTGGCCACGCCCATTCTCACATGCCGCCAGGGCGCGCCAGGACCCGCTGTGGTCCGCCCGGCCGGTATGGCATCTGCCGGTACTGGACACGGACACCACAGCGGATCACGATTGGAACAGCCAGTGGGACAGCCATCTGCAAGTGGGTTGGGCCTGTCCAACCGGGAGGGAGGGGCACCATGACTGACGGTGACAACCCGGCTGCCAATGAGCCCCGGTACGAGCCGATCGGGGATGGCAGTCCCGGCGTTGGTGACGCTGACGACGTCAGCGGCGGGCCGCCGTCGCCCGCGGCATCCCATATCTGGTTCCTCCTGCGTCGTGGTTTCGCTGCCGGACTCAAGGGCACCCGTTCGCGCTGGTTTTGGGGGTGGAGCGCGGCCGTCATCGCCGTGTGCTGCTGCGCGGGCGCCTTGCTGGTGAGCGCCGCAGTTGCCATCGGTGGCCTGCCACCGGATTCCCACGGCTGGACCTACATCCTGACCGCCGCAGCCCTGGTGGTGGCGTGCTGCATGCTGGCCATCAGATGGGGTGCGGTTCCGGTGCTACCCGGGACGCCCGAAGGCCGGGCCGATGGTCCTTGGCGGGGCTGGGCCCAGGCAACGGCCAAAGGAACGGTGTTTGCTGCAGCCGCCGGGCTGCTCCTTGCAGTGTTTGCGGCCTTGACGGGCTCCGGCCCTGCCGTCGCCGCAGTTTCGTTTGGACTGATGGTGGTGGAAGCAGTGGTTTTCGCCGGTATTGGTGCCGGCGCCGCGTGCTGGTTCGAGGACTGGCGGGGCCGGGCCTTAGCCTGGGGGATGGCGGGACTGCTCCTGGTCGGAAACGTCGGAGCGGTTGTGGCGTTGTTGCCCACGGTCCGGGCGGAGGAATTGGTCCTGGTGACCATCAATATCCAGCGGGATGAGCTGGGGCGGGTCACGTCGTACAGCTGCTCTTCCGAGGTAAGCGGCACCAGCGTGGTTGACCATACGGAACGGATAATGTGGCTGGCCACAAGCCACCCGGTGGTGCTCCTGGCACTGCTGGCAGGGGAAACCGATCCTCGCGTGGATGCCATCAACTGGGTGCCGGGGGAGTTGCAGGCCGCCGCGGAGGGCACGCAGGTTCCGTGCGTGGCGGGGAACGACGGCGAGGAGGCCGGTAGCGGGGTGCCCCTGGCTCCGGTGGGGTTTGGGACGCAGTTGGCCGCCGCAGGTGTCGTGCTGGCGGCCGGCCAGCGGGCGGCGGGACGCAGCCGGAAGCTTCCGGTCTGAGGAACCGGCTCAGTCCTGTGCTTCGCCAACCAGGTGTTGCTACGTCAGGGCGTTCCGGCGGCCCTCGAAGGCGCGTCCCAGCGTGACCTCATCGGCGTACTCCAGGTCGCCGCCCACCGGCAGGCCAGATGCCAGCCGCGTTACGGCGATACCGATGGTTTTCAGCATCCTGGCAAGGTAGGTGGCGGTGGCCTCGCCTTCCAGATTGGGGTCCGTGGCGATGATGACTTCCTGGATGGCGCCATCGTTGAGCCGGGTCAGCAGTTCCCGGATCCGCAGCTGTTCCGGGCCTACGCCGGCGATGGGGTTGATGGCCCCGCCCAGGACGTGGTACCGGCCCCGGAAGGAACGCGTGCGCTCCACGGCGAGGACGTCCTTGGATTCCTCAACCACGCAGATCATCGCGGGGTCCCGGCGGGGGTCCCTGCAGATGTTGCAAAGTTCCTGCTCCGTGACGTTGCCGCACACTGTGCAGAACTTGACCCGTTCCTTCACCGTTGTGATCGCCTCCACCAGCCGTTTCATGTCCTGCGGGTCGGCTTCAAGGATGTGGAAGGCCAGCCGCTGCGCGGATTTGGGGCCCACGCCGGGAAGGCGTCCGAGCTCATCGATCAGCTCCTGGACAGCACCTTCGTACACGATTTCCTCTTAACTTGGTGTGGATTGTGGTCAGCCGGCCCGCGGCCAAACCGTGCGGGGTCAGTATCTTGGTGCGATGGGGCTGCCATCGGCTGAGCGCTCTTCAATGAGTTTGCCGCCCAGGATGCGTTCCACTGCGGCCCGGCCAAATACCCCGGACTCTTCGATGGTCTCATCATCTGCGCTGGGGACATCCTGGACGTAGGTGGCGGTGGCCACTGCGCGTGCCGGCGCCTTGGCCCGGCCGGCCTCGGCTTCCGGACTGTTGGACAGCCGCTGGTAGAGGCTTTGCCGGGTTTCGACGGCGGCCGGTGACTGGGCCTGGGCCGCAGTTGCAGTCGAAGTCGGGGCCGCAGCTGCCGCGGCCATTGCGTAGGCGGGTTCGCGCCGCTCGGACACGGCTGGAGCGGCGGCAGCGGACGGCGCGGCAGGAGGTATGGGTGCAGGCTCTGCCTCCGGAGCGGACGCAGACGCACGCGCCGAAGCGCTCGCCGGTTCAGTGGCCGGCGCAGGCGCCGGCGCCTGACCCGGCGCCGGGTCAGAGCCCGTGACAGCGCCCCATTCCGGCCCTGATGATGTTCCCGGCAGGCCAGCTGGAATTGAGGGTGGAACAGAAGCGGTTGCAGGCTCGTAGTGCGGCTGCGGGTCCGAGGTGCCCGATGCCCAAGTGCCCGGTGCCGAAGCGCCGGATTCCGAAGTACCCGATCCCGGACTTCCCGGTTCGGAGGTTTCCGCGGTGGCGCCCACATTACTGGTGTCGCCCACCACCCAGACTCCGGGGGCCTGCTCCACGGCGCGGGCCCAGGGGTCGCGGGCCAAGGGGTCTGTCCCGCTGTCAGCCTGGGCGGACTGCTGTGCCGAAGATTTGTTCTGTGAGCGATCCGGAGCATCCGCGATCGGTGCCCTGCCGCGACCGGTACCTGAGCCGGAGCTGGCGGCAGCAGCGGACGCCGGGGGCGTGGACTGGCGCGGCGGCGCCCAGTCCATGGGCGGCTCCTCCTCCAGCGGGGGAGCGTCCTCATCCCGGGGCGGTCCCCAGTCGTCGTCGGAGTACGAATAGTCGCCTGCCACGCCGTGGGTGTCCTGTTGCACCGGCTGAGGCGATTCCGGAACAGGGGTCGCTGCAGCCGCGGTGCGTCCGGTTGGCAGCTCCTGAGCGGCCGCCGCTGTCCCGGCAGGACCTTCCGGGGCAGCAGTTGCCGTGGCAGCAGTGGCCCCAGTCGTTACCGTAGGATCCGCAGGTGTCGGCTGATTGGTGGAAGCGGTGTCATCGGGGCGTGAAAGATCCTGGCTGGTGACTGGCCAGCCTGACAGGCCGCTCGCTGAACCTGCGCTGCCTCCCGCCGCGGGTGAATCTGCCGGCGCGGCAGGTCCCGTTGCTGCCGCGCCGGTAGGCCCGGTGTGGTCAGCTGCAGTTGCAGGTGCCTGGTCAGGTCCCGCTGTGGCCGGCTCCTCCACAGGGGCAGCCGCAGACGTAGATACAGGCGCAGCCGCCGACACCTCCGCTGCAGTTGGAGCGGGTTCCGCGCCCGGTGCGGGCGCAGGTGCCAGGCCCCAGGCGACGTCAGCCGAGCTGGCGGCCGCCGGGGTACTGGGGGTGGCCGGGGGCGTTGCCTTGGCCGGTGCTTTTGGGTTTGGGTCAGAGCTCGACTGTCCGCCGCCGGCAACAGCGGTGATCTGGCAGTCGATGCCCAAGGTCTTGTGAATGGCCTGGCGCAGGTTTTCCGCGTGGTCCGCACGCCCGAAGGCGCCGGCCAGTCCCTGCGTGGAGAACGAGAGCGTCAGGATGGTGCCATCGAAGGCGCTGACCTGTGCGTTGGGTTCGACCAGCGCCCACGTGCTGCGCTTGATCTTCGACAGTGCCTGAAGGACTTCGGGCCAGGCCCGGCGCAGCACTTCGACGTCGCCCAATCCAGAGGGCGCACTGCGGGACACGGTGGGCGCCGAATCCCCGCTGCCGGCGCCGCCGCTGCCAGCCGGCACATCGGCGTCGCGGGTGCTGCCTGCGCTGGTGCCATTGGTGGACGGGGATGCGGGGGATGCCTCGGCGGGCTGGGGCCGGCGGCCAGCGGCGTCCTCGACGGGCCAGTCGGCGGTGCTGACCCGGGGTGGTGTCAGCGGCTGCCGGGTTGCACCTTCAGCCTCATCCGGGTTGGCGGACGAAGGTTCCGGGGCGGCCGTCCCGGCGTTGGTGTCCGGGGCTGCCGGCTGCCCAGCTTGGGCTGCGGACTGCCCAGTCTGGGCCGACGGCGCGGTTGCTGCCGGCGGCGTGGCCCGCGGGGTGGAGTTGGCGGACGGGCCTGCCAGGGAGGTGGAAGACGGGGCCGGACCCGGAGTCGCGGGCGGAGCCGTGGCGGCTGCAGCCCTGGGCGCTGCCGCTGCCGGGGCAGAGCCGCTCGGGCCCGCGGCAGGGGCAGTTGCGGTGCCGTCCGGACCCGCGGTGACGGCAGCCCCGACGTCGTTCCCGGCGTAATTGAGGCGGCGTTCCACCCTGTCGATCCGCGCGGCCATGCCGCGTTCGTTCTGTTCGGAACTGGGCAGAAGGATCCGGGCGCATAGCAGTTCGAGGTGCAGGCGCGGGGACGTGGCCCCGGTCATTTCGGTCAGGGCGGTGTTGGTGACGTCAGCCGCGCGGGACAGTTCAGCTGCACCCAGGTTGTGGGCCTGGTTCTGCAGCCGGGCAATCTGGTCCGCAGGCATTCCCCGAAGAATGGTCTGCGCACTTTCGGGCATGGCCTGGACAATGATGAGGTCGCGGAAGCGCTCCAGCAGGTCCTCAACGAAACGGCGGGGGTCGTGCCCGGTCTGGATGACCCGGTCCACTGCGCGGAAGACGGTAGCTGAGTCAGATGCCGCCACCGCTTCCACAACGTCGTCAAGCAGCGATGCGTGGGTGTAACCCAGCAAGGCAACAGCCAGTTCGTAGTCCAGGCCGTTGGGGCCGGCCCCGGCCATTAGCTGGTCCAGGACGGACAGCGAGTCCCTGACGGAGCCGCCACCGGCCCTGATCACCAGAGAGAGGACGCCGGGGGCCACGGGCACGTTCTCCTGGTTGCAGAGCAGTTCAAGGTAGGCCATCAGCGGTTCTGGCGGAACCAGGCGGAACGGATAGTGGTGGGTCCGTGACCGGATGGTGCCGATCACCTTGTCCGGTTCCGTGGTGGCGAAGATGAACTTGATGTGTTCCGGCGGCTCTTCGACGATTTTCAGCAGCGCGTTGAAGCCGGCCGACGTGACCATGTGGGCCTCGTCAATGATGAAAATCTTGTAGCGGTCGCGGACCGGGGCGTAGGTGGCCCGCTCGCGAAGATCGCGCGCATCGTCAACGCCACCATGGCTCGCCGCATCGATTTCGATGACATCAAGCGATCCGGAGCCGCCCCGGGCCAGTTCGACGCAGCTGGGGCAGGTGCCACAGGGGGTGTCCGTGGGGCCTTTGGCGCAGTTGAGGCAGCGGGCCAGGATGCGCGCAGAGGTGGTCTTGCCGCAGCCGCGGGGGCCGGAGAAAAGGTAGGCGTGATTGACGCGGTTCTTACGCAGGGCCGTCATGAGCGGCTCCGTGACGTGTTCCTGCCCGATAACGTCTGCAAAGGAATCCGGACGGTATCTGCGGTAGAGGGCGGTAGTAACTGTCACAGAGAAAACCCTACCAATCCGGGCCGACAACCTGCCGCCCTGTGGGGGAAAAGTAAAGACCCCCCATGCACCCGCCAGAGCCCATTTACCCTTGCTACCTTCCGGTCCTGGGGGAGTTCAACAGGATGACGCCACATGAGGGGCCGCCAGTTACTTTACCCGAACATCCGGCGTGACTCGAATCGGCGGGCGCGGGCCCCGGTGGCGGCTGCTGAGTCCGGCCAATCAGCGAATTTGATTGCTTATCCCCCCGCCACCCCCGATCATGGGTATGTACACCGATTGGGGCAATCTCAAGGTTGTGAGCTGCGGGGCCTGGGAGAACGGGGCCGGACCCGGCAGCTCAACGGTGGCACACGGGAATGGGCGCATTGGGGGCGTCCATTTCGGTTTTAAGCGCCGGCCCTCCGGACACTGCCAGGCCCCGTACGCAAACCGGAAAAGGCGCCAATTGGGCGATGGGGAAAAGTTCAGGTAATCTAGTATCTGCTTTTGATTCAGAAGCAGTTGGAGAATTCGCCTAGCGGCCTATGGCGCACGCCTGGAACGCGTGTTGGGTTAACGCCCTCGGGGGTTCAAATCCCCCATTCTCCGCCGAACGGAAATCCGGTCCCATCATGATGGGGCCGGATTTCCTGGTCTAACCGCCCCGCGGCTTACGAGGTCCATGCGGCTTGGCCGCTCAGGCCTTCCCGCGTATGACAAGACCTGCCGATAGCCGTGCGCTAGCATCCTTGGCACGGTAACTAACGGGGGAGACAGGCGATGAAGCTCAAACCAGCGGCAGCGATGGCAATACTGACGGTTCCACTGCTGCTCGGAGGCTGCGTCGGCGACGGCTACGGTATTGCTGCCCTGACAACTCCCGCCGGACCTGAAGACGAACTCCCAAGCGATGCGCACTTTCAGTTTCCTGAACACATTGATGCCACAACCCTGCGGTTCCTGGTCGAAGATGACGGCCGGCAGTTCTTTGCAGCGCAGAGTACCGATGGCGCCCAGGCATGCCTGGCGGTGGTCAATGCCGATGGGCACGTCACCGATTACGCGGGATGCGCAGCTGCAGCCGGCAGCTCCAGCAACAAGATCGTGACCGTGACCGGGGCAGACAGGAGACCGGCCGTCCTGGTGCGGGACAACGCGGACGCCGCCCAACTCGAATCTGAAGGCTTGAAGCGGGTTCACCAGAACGTGTATGTAGGCAAATGAACGGAAGGGCCGGCCGGAGATACCCCCGGTGCTTCCGGGGCCCATTACGGCCGGTCCGCCGCCGGGGAGCCCAGCCGGCGCAGCCGCTGCCGGGCAGAGACTTCGCTGGGACCCATGGGTCCCAGGGCAAGGCGGACGACGCCGAGAACGGCTTTGGTGGCCAGCTTTACCGGCAGGGGGAACGGGCCTAGCCGGGGAACAGTCAGGCCCAGCATCCGGCGGTATTCGGGCTCCAGGCTGTAGACCGCGCCGGCAAACAGAATCCGGTATCCGGGCCGGAGCATGGGATGCAGTGGTGCATCACGGATGAAGGCAACAGTTTCCCGGACCCTGGCATCCGCGCGGAGGTCGCCGTTACGGTGCCATGTGTCGAGTTGACGCCGCATGTCGGCTTCTGTGCGGGGCGGATGTTCCACTCCCATCAGCGTTCCTGCCTGTGACCACTCCCGGACGTAGGCGTCGGCGCCGCCAGGGATGGGGCCGCCCCAGAGCTTGTGGGCCGCGAGGAATCCGTCCGTGAAGGCGATGTGGATCCAGTTGGCAAGATCCGGATCGTTGGCGCTGTAGCTTTGGCTGGCACCTTGGTTGTCCTGGTAGCTGCCCTGCACCGGTTCATGCAGGCGCCGTACTCGTCGGGACGCTTCCCGGGCGGCTGCCTGCGACCCGTAGGTGACCGTGAAGATCCATCGGATGGTGTTTGCCAGCCGGCCCAGCGGGTCTTCCCTGAAATTTGAGTGCTCGTGGACGCCGGCCAGCGCGCCAGGATGCAGGGACTGCATCAGCAGCGTCCGGATGCCCCCGACAATGGGGGACATGGAACCATGTACTGCCCAGACTGCCGACCCCGGCAGGTGGTAGCCCGGATCATCGCCGTCGGCCAGGCGCAGCGTCCATTCCGGTGGCGCCCCGGACTTGCCCGAGAAGGTTTTCCGGACTTCGTCACGCCATTCGCTGAAGAAATTCCGCATGCCCCATTGTTGCCCAGCCGCGGGCGAATGCGGCGGTTGGACCCAGGACAGGGTGGTGTTGGTCCGCATGGAACCGGCGGGGGTGGCGTATTTCCACAATTATTGCCACACCGCAGCCCAGCAGGGTTCACACGCCGCCGGAGGTGTGTTCCCATGGGAGAACGCGCAAGGGCAACATGCGCTGGATCACCATCGGAGTCGATCTATTGGGCAAGCATTGGGGCGCCGGAAACGGCCAGGAACGTCGACGTTCCTTCCGCGCTGCCAGTCGTGCTGCCGCAGGTTCTGCCGTGTTGGCCGCTGTGGTGTGTGTGGTCAGCCAGTCGGGCGCCCCTGCCGGCGGCACCAACCTTCGTGACGCGGCGGCCCTGTCCCGCGGGTCCGTCGACCCGGCCGCGAGTTTCAATGGAGCCGCTACGGGCGCTTTTGGTTCTCTCGGCTCCGGCGCTGCAACCGGTGACTCCGGCCAGCCCGCCTCCGGCACCGTGGGCGCGGGTGCGCTTGCGCCGGTCATTTTTTCGGATCCCACTGCGGCAGTACCCTTCACCAGATCGCCGATCACCGGCCAAAGCACCGCCGGCATCTTGCCTTCGGCCATCGGCACGAGCGGAGTCGGACGCCCTCCAGCGGGTTTCCTGATGGCTCCGCTTGCGGCGCTTAGCCCCAGTTCGCCCTTCGGCTTCAGGGTCAGTCCGCTCACCGGCGGAGGCGGCGATTTCCACCTGGGCCAGGACTACGCCGCGGCCTGCGGAACCCCGGTGTACGCGGCCGACCAGGGTGTGGTCCGCGCTGCCGGCTGGCACCCGTGGGGCGGCGGCAACCGCGTGGAGATCGACCACGGCAACGGGCTCGTCACCACGTACAACCATCTGCAGTCCATCTCGGTTCGCGCCGGAGATCCGGTCCGGATGGGCCAGGCCATCGCACACGTTGGTTCCACCGGCTGGTCCACCGGATGCCACCTGCATTTCGAAACGATCGTCAACGGAAAATACGTGAATCCGCAGACGTGGGGCCTGGTTCCGCTGAGTGCGGTGACGGGCGGCGACTCCACCCCGGCGCAGTCGTATCTTCCCGGCAGCGGTCCAGCCACCGGCGGATCCATCATCTGGACCATTCCCGGCGGGCAGGCTGCCGCGATTCCGTCCACAAGTGAGGAACCCGGCGACGAAGACGTGACCGGGCCGTCGGGCAGCACTTCGCCGTCGCCGATAGTCATTCCGACGCCCAGCCCCTCGCCGTCGCCGACAGTTACACCGTCGCCCAGCCCCTCACCAAGGCCAACGCCGACAGTTACACCGTCGCCCAGCCCTTCACCGTCGCCGACAGTTACACCGTCGCCCAGCCCTTCACCGACGCCAACGCCGACAAAGCCGTCGCCGACTCCTACGCCGACCCCGACAACGCCGTCGCCGTCGCCCACTGCAACTCCGGCGCCAAGCGCTACTTCCACGTCTTCACCTACGCCTTCATCCACGGCAACGCCGACCCCCACGCCAATACCAACGACAACCCCCACTCCAACGAAGGCGGCGGTGCCGGCGACGTTGCCGGCCCCAACCCCGCCGGCAACTGCCACGGCCACGACTACGCCGACCACAACGCCACCTGCCGCGCTGAAACAGGCCGTCACGCCGTCGTCGGCCCCTGCCCGCTCGGAAACTGAACCAGCTGCAACGCCGGGGCCAACACTGACGCCGACGCTACGTCCCACGCTTGGGTAACTGCGCCCCTGCTGCCCCGCCTCCCGCAACGGTCCTTCGCCGCACCGAATTCCGCGTACAGGAAACCACCAGCACCCACCAGTACGTTGGGTCTTTGGTAACGAACACCCTGTATGGACAACTTTGTGAGGACGAGACCCGTGGCATCTTTGTACCCGATCCCGCTGACCCTTAACGACGGAACCGAGACCGAATTCGGCAGGTTCAAAGGCAACGTGGTGATGGTGGTCAATGTGGCCTCGAACTGCGGCTTCACCCCCCAGTACGCTGGCCTTGAGGCGCTCTATGGGAAGTTCCAGGACCGCGGCTTCGAGATCCTGGGCGTCCCCTGCAACCAGTTCGCCGGACAAGAGCCCGGATCGGACAGCGAGATCGCCGAGTTTTGCGAGCGCAACTTCGGCGTCACCTTCCCGCTGACGGTCAAGGCTGATGTCCGCGGCAAGAGCCAGCACCCGCTTTACTCGGAGCTCACCACGTTCAAGAAGGGCCTGTTGCCGGGGATGGTGAAGTGGAACTTTGAGAAGTTCCTGGTCAACCGCGACGGCGAGATTGTGGACAGGTTCGCCCCCACCACGGAACCGGACTCGGCGGAGGTCATTGACGCCGTCGAAAAGGCCTTGGGATAAGAAAAACTGCGCGTTCCGCGAATTTGCGGCGCAGAAGCGCAGTTTTTTTACCTTTTTCCACATGGGCGTCGGCGATTTGCCCAAAGTTTGCCGGATGTCTGGTTGGATAAACGTTACTGAAGGTAGAAGGGAAACGCCGTTTCCCACCGACCACAGAGGCAGCAATGGAGCACATCGAGGCCGAACATCCCCGGCCACGCCACTTCCTTCTCCACCTGAGCGATCCCCACTTGTTGGGAGGACCGGACCCCCTTTATGGCGTCGTTGACAGCGAAGCCAGGCTGATTCAACTTTTTGAAGAGGTCAAGGCATCAGGGGCGCGGCCGGAGGCGGTCATCTTCACCGGTGACCTTGCAGATAAAGGCGATCCTGACGCCTATACAAAGTTGCGGGCCATCGTTGAACCCGCGTGTGAAGAACTGGGCGCCAAGATCATCTGGGCCATGGGCAACCATGACAACAGGGCTAACTTCCGGCGCGGACTGCTGGACCAGCCCGGGACGGATGAGCCGGTTGATCACAGCTACTTCATCGAAGGCCTGCGGGTCATCACCATGGACACCACGGTGCCAGGTTTCCATCACGGAGAACTAAGCCCCGATCAACTGGACTGGTTGGCCCGGGAGCTGGAAACGCCGGCACCGGATGGGACCATATTGGCGTTGCATCACCCGCCCGTCCCGTCGGTCCTGGATCTGTCGGTGCTGGTGGAGTTGCGGGACCAGGCCTCACTGGCGGCCGTGGTGCGGAACTCGGACGTCCGGACCATCCTCGCCGGGCACCTGCACTACTCCACCACCGCCAGCTTCGCCGGGGTACCGGTTTCGGTGGCATCGGCCAGCTGCTACACGCAGGACCTGAATGTCCCTGTCGGCGGCACCCGGGGCCAGGACAACGGGCAGTCCTTCAACCTGGTCCATGTCTACGAGCACACCATTGTGCACTCGGTGGTGCCGTTGGGCAGCGCCGCGACGGTGGGCGAATACGTTCCTGCGGCCGAGACAGCCAGGCGGCTGGCCGCCGCGGGCGTCCGGATCCCGGAGACCCGCAAGCAGGCGGTCGGCCCCAAACTCGGCCAGCCATCCCGGTTCACGTAGTTTCCGGCAGGTCCGGCGCGACAGTCCCGGTTGGAAGAAAGAGGCCGGCACCCAGGTGCCGGCCTCTTGGGTTAAACGGAGGGACGACCAGCGGTTACTTCTCCCACGGTGCCTTGATGGGGTAGTACTTCTCCAGGAAGTCCGTCACCAGCTGCGCGCGCTCATCGGAGCTTACTTCGGGGAAACTGCCATCGTTCAGGCAGAAGAAGTCCATGTTGCGCTTGGACAGGAGTTTGGGCAGGTAGTTCAGCCCGCTCCGCATGGTGGTGTCCACGTAGCGGACCTTCGCCGCGGTCTGCGTCACCGCACGCCCGGTGAGCAGGGCGTAATAGTGGTAAAACGAGTTGGTGACCGAGATGTTGTCGGCGGCCCGGAACCGGCTGGCCGCTGTTTTGCGGAACTCGTCCGGGAACTCCTTCTCCATCCGGGAGACTACGCTGCGGCGCAGCGGAGCAGCGGTGTGTTCCAGGTGCCGGGTGGTGATCCGCCCGAACCTGTTCCACAGGAGCTTCCTGTTGACCCTCGCGGCGTTCTCGAAACCGCTGCGTTCGGCGGCGTTGTCGCCCAGGCCGATCCGGGTTTCGGCTTCGATGAACTTGGTGATGCCGCCGGGCGTGAAGAAGAGGTCAGGGCTGACGGCACGGCCGAAGAACATGTCGTCGTTGGAGTACAGGAAGTGCTCCGACAAGCCATCGATATTGTGCAGCTGGGACTCCACGGCCTGCGAATTGTGCGTGGGCAGGACCGACGGGTCGGAGAAGAACTCCTCACTGCGGACAATGGTCACTGCCGGGTGCTCCTCCGCCAGCCATGACGGCGCGGGGGAGTCGGTGGCGATGAAGATCCGGCGGATCCAGGGCGCAAACATGTACACCGAGCGCAGCGCGTATTTGAGCTCGTTGATCTGCCGGAAGCGGGCCTCGTGATCGTCGCCTTCGCCCAGCACCACGTCCTTCTGCTGGGAGCGCCGCGCCGCGATGTATTCGGGGGAACTGCCGTCCACCCAGGAGAACACCAGGTCAATGTCGAAGCTGATGTCGCTGGCGTGGTCGGCAAACATGTTCTCGATGGTGGGCCAGGAGTGGCCGTAACGCTCCACCGTGCCGCGGACCGCGTCCTGGCGCAGGAGGGTGCGGCGGGTGAGCGAGTTCTCGATGGGCAGGGTGAGCTCTTCCCCTTCGAAGGACCACAGCTCAATCTGGACGCCCGCGGAAGCGCCGAACTCGAAGCCGCCCACGGGTTCCACCCGGGGCCGGTACAGGCGGAAGATCCGGGCCTGCCGGTTGGAGGACAGTTCCCCGTCAGCTACCAGGACCGACGTTTTCTTTTTGGCGTCCACAGTCATGGAGTAGAACGGCTCGTCCCGGCAGGATTCAACCAGCGCCGCCCGCAGCTTCTTCCGGTCTTTCCAGTCCAGGGCGATGACGGGGCGGTGGTTGTTGCCACGGACCAGCAGATAGGCCAGTCCAGCGTCGGTGAGCACGTTGCGCAGGAAGACCAGATCCTCCACCATGGCCTGATAAGGCGTCCTGGTGTCGTTGATCAGGGCGTAGCGGCCCTTGTGCCGGACAACATCGGGGCGGTGCTTCAGGCGCTGCTGCGCCTCGGCCGACGTGACCTCTGCATGGAATTCTTCTGCTGCCGACGCCTGTCCACCGTAGTAGACCTCGTCCTGAACCGTTGCTTCTGTAATGGTTGTCTCCATGCTGGTATATGTTGCGTTCCTACCTGCATGATAGTCCTGCCGGGCTAACGCAATGTTTACCGGACCGATCCTGACTGCCCGGGGCCACCCGGTTCAGCGGCTGGATTCCTCCCGCCAGCTGCGCAGGAATGCTCCGCCGGCGTCGTCGTGGATGACGTCTTCGCCAAGTCCCAGGTCCGCCGCGGTAAGCACTGTGTACGGTTTGACCGGGACGCCATCCGCGGGGCGGACATCAACGTGTTTTACGGCATGGCCGTTGTGGTGCAGCCAGTCGGCCATGGCGTAGTCCGTGCGGGAATCGCCCACTGTCCGCCAGGCCTGCGGCGTGATGCCCTGCGCGGCCAGCAGCTCCACCGCCCGGCTGGCGCCCAGGTCCTTCCCAAGCCGGACCGACTCGATGTCGGTGGAAATGATGGTGGGGTCCACCCGGTAGTCCACTGCATCATCGGAATCGGGGACGTGGTGGTCCAACCGGACCACACCCAGGCCATGGCTCGTCATCAAATCCATGGCATCGGCGTCGAACAGCTTCTGCTCGGCCAGGTAGTCAGCGCTGGCCACCCCGATGTGCTGCTCCACGGACACCATGGCCCGCTTTGTTTCATCAAAGAACATGTGTTCCGCGTATTTGTCAGCCACCAGGGTCCTGACGTCGTTGCCGTAGGCGGCAGGCACGGCAAGTTCGTGGTCCACATGCAGGGGGCCCGCACCGGCCGCCGTGTACGTGAACCATACGGCTCCCTTCTCGCAGATGGCATGGATCAGGGTGCCGGCCGGGATGCCGGCCTGGATCATGGGGTCCATAACCTGCTCGCGGATAAAGGCGTCCGACCGTCCCGTGTTGAAGATGACGGGGATGCCCGCGGCGGCCAGCGCCAGCAGGTCGTTGATGATTTCCGGTTTGACCGAGCGCGTGACGGGGCTGGCCACGGGCCCGTCGACGTCGAGCAAAAGCGCCAGCGGCGGCGCTGCCGGGTGGTGGGCTTCGGCGGTGGGCACGGCGGGGGACTGGAAACCTGTCATGGGTCCCATTCTGTCAGGCGGCGGCGCCGGGCAGGCCCCCGTTACGGGCCCGCCCGGGACGTGGCCAATGGTTGCTTTTTGGCTACAACCTGCCCGCCGCCGGCGCTGGAGACTTTCGCTGGGCTGGCAGGATGCCTAGGGTGGCATGGTGATATTCAAAGCTGTGGGCGAGGGCCGCCCGTACCCCGACCATGGTTACACCACGCCCAAGGAGTGGGCTTCGCTTCCGCCCCGCCCGGTCCGGCTGGACGAGCTGGTGACCACCAAACGCACCCTGGACCTCGAAGCCCTGCTGGCCGAGGACTCCACGTTCTTTGGCGACCTTTTCCCGCACGTGGTGCAGTACCAGGGGATCCTTTACCTTGAGGACGGCCTGCACCGGGCCGTCCGGACGGCACTGCACCAGCGCACCGCGATCCACGCCAGGGTCCTGGTGCTCGATGGCTAGGAGAAAGCCGCAGGACACCACGGTCCTGCACGGCCATCATGTGGTCAGCGGACCGGAGCTTCGTGCCGCGCTGGATGCGGTCCGGGACGACGACGGCACCGCCAAGGTGCGTCGCCGCGCGGTGCACGGGGCAGTGCTGGTGCTCCTCGTCGGCATGATCGCGGCAGCCATCATCACCGCCATGGCCATCATGAACGGACAGCTCAAGATCCCGGCGGCCGAGGCAGCCAGGGAAACTGCTGCCACCTGTCCTCCCGCCACCTTTGACTACGCGCCCAACGAGACCATCAACGTCAACGTGTACAACTCCACCAGCCGCCCCGGCCTGGCCCGCGCCGTGGCGGATGAGCTCCTGGCCCGGAAGTTCGTGGTGGGCGCCGTGGCCAACATCGACGCCGGCTACCGGGGCATCGCCGCCGTGGTCTCCGGCCCCACCGGCCAGTCCTCGGCCTTCAGCATCCAGCGCAACCTGCCGGGCTCGGACTACTTCCAGGACGGCAGGACCGATGGCAGCGTGGACGTGATCCTGTCCCAGGCCTACAGCGCACTGACTGCGCCGGAGGTTGTGGACCAGACGCCCGGCCGGCTCAGCTGCCCGCGGGACAGCCGCCGGATCGCCGACGACGATAAGTCACCCGTCGTCCCGTCCGCCGCTCCCTAGGCCCCCGCCCTCGCGTTGAGCTATCAGTCCTGGTCGTTAAACCGGGGCGATGGGGACCACATCTGATAGCGCAAGTCAGGGGAGGGGTGCGGGGTCCAGCCCCTGGCGGACGGGCCGGCCGCCGTCGTCAAACCTGGCGCCGGCACCGAGCTGGATGAAGCGCACCGTCCGGGCTACGCGTGCCTCCAGTTCCGCGGCCTCGTCGCTGCCGCGGGCCGCGCTGGAGGACAGCGTCCCCAGGATCAGCTGCGCCTGCTGGCTGATGTCCGCGGCCGGCAGGAAGCCCTGCTCCATGCCGTCGCGCAGGATGCCCTGCAGCAGCACGCTGAGGTCGCCCACGTGATGGGCCAGTTTGGCAAAGGACGACGGCGACAGCACAGCGCCCATGGCAGGGCCCGGCGGGAGGTGGCGGCGGGAGAGGTCCACCACCTGGGCGCGCACGTACAGTGCCAGCCGGTCCACGGGGTTCTCGAGCGTGGCCAGCGAGTCACGGAGCTCGGTGAGGAACTTCTCCGTCTCATCCAGCGCGTACGCGATCAGCAGTTCCTCGATGTCCGCGTAATAGTTGTACACGGCGGTGCGGCCAACCCCGGCGTGCCGGGCAACATCCGTCATGGTCAGGCCGGGCAGGCCGTGGGAAAACAGGAGCTCACCGAACGCCGTCTGGATCCGGCGCTGCGTGTCCGCGCGCTGGTCTGCGTTGCTGGCGGCTGTAATCCGTGGCATACAGACACTTTACCCCGATGTGTCAGTAAAACGGTCAGTTGGTGGCGCAGCCGTCCGGCCCGCAGGCTTCCCCGGCGTTGGCAGCGTCAACCAGCACCAGCGGGTTGGCGTCCTCCCAGGCGCGGGTCAGCGCCTCCGTGAACGTGGCCGCGGGCTGGGCGCCGGACAGTCCGAACTTCCGGTCGATCACGAAGAACGGCACACCGCTGATGCCCAGGGCCCGGGCTTCCTCGAAGTCGAAGCGGACGTCCGCTGCGTACTTGTCCGAGGTGAAGAGTTCCGCCACCTCAGCCTGGGGCAGGCCAAGGTCGTGGCCCAGTGCGGCCAGGTAGTCCTGGTTGCCGATGTCCCTGCCGTGCTCGAAATGGTCGCTGAGCAGGCGCTCCTTGGCGGCATCCTGGACGCCCTGCGTGGCGGCGAGATGGATGAGCCGGTGGGCGGTGAAGCTGTTGGCCACCACCACCGAGTCGAAGTCATACGCCAGGCCTTCGCCCTTGGCCACCTCGGTGACATGGCTGAACATCTGCTGTACCTGGTCCGGCGCCATACCCTTGCGGGTGCTCAGGTAGTCCTGTTCGGTGCCGTCGTAGTGTTCCGGCAGTGCCGGATCCAGCTGGTAGCTGCGCCACTGGACGTCCACCGCGGCACGGTGCGGGAACTCGGCCAGCGCGGCCTCGAAGCGGCGCTTGCCAATAAAACACCAGGGACAAGCAACGTCTGACCAGATCTCTACCTTCATGGTGGGCACAACCGCACGGCAGCGGCGGCTATTCCTCCTGCCGCTGTTGGATATCCCACACCGGCGGTTCAGGGGTGAGGGCACGCTCCAGGACGAAGTCGTGTTCCACGGTGGTGCCCAGCCGGAACGACTTGGTTCCCACTTGCCGAAAACCTGACTTGGTGTAGAACCGGAGCGCCCGCTCATTCTGGTTGTTGACACCCAGCCAGATGCCCGCAGCGCCGGTAGCGGCGGCTGCGGCCAGCGTGGCGCGCATCAGTTCGGCGGCGGCGCCGAGCCCGTGCTGGGCCGGATGGACGTAGCACTTGCTCAGCTCCACCGAAGGGTGCAGGGTCAGGGCGGCCGCCACGTCGGGGTCGGTGGCGGGCCGGGCCACCAGGAGGCTGTAGCCGTCCAGCGCACCCTCGGAGTCAATCACCGTGATGGTGATGTCCGGGTCCGCGAGGTAGTCGTCGAAGCAGGCTTCGCTGAGGGTCGCCGCGAGGTGCGCGGCGATGTCAACAGCCGACGACGACGGCGGGCAGGCCAACGGAAAGGTGACGGCCGCCAGCTCCGCCAGCGCGCCGGCGTCGTCCGCTGTTGCCTGCCGAAGGAGGTGGCTCATGGGTCTTCCTGTCAGGCGGTGATGGTGCGGACGGGCGAACCGGCCAGCCAGGCGGTGACGTCCTCGAAGGCGCCGCCGTAAAACTGGCGGTAGCTTTCCGTGGTGACGTAGCCAAGGTGCGGGGAGAGGACGGTGTTGGGTGCGGTGAGGAGCGGGTGGCCCGCCTGCAGGGGTTCCTGGTCGAAGACGTCCAGGGCGGCGCCGCGGATCCAGCCGCCGTTCAGCGCCCTGACCAGCGCGTCCTGGTTGACCAGCGGTCCCCTGGCGGTGTTGACCAGGAGCCCTTCCGGCCCCAGGAGCCGCAGTTCCGGTTCGTCCACAACGTTCTCGGAACGGGCCGAGAGCCTCAGGTGCAGGGTGGCCACGTCTGCGGCGCGGAACAGTTCCTCCTTGCTGACCAGCCGGGCACCGGCGGACGCAGCAGCCTCTGCCGTCAGGTTCTGGCTCCAGGCCACCACGTCCATGCCGAAGGCCTTGCCGTAGCCGGCCATCCTGCGGCCAATCTTGCCCAGGCCCACAATCCCCAGGGTCTTGCCGGCGAGTTCGAAGCCCACCGTGGACTGCCAGGTGCCGGCGCGGAGTGAACGCTCCTCCGCGGGCAGGTGCCGGGCGAGGGCAAGCAGCAGCCCCCAGGTCAGCTCCGGCGCGGCGGCAGGGGAGCCCGGCGTCCCGCACACGGTGATGCCGAGGTCGGCTGCTGCCCCGGTGTCGATTGCGGCGTTTGCCATGCCGGTGGTGACCAGCAGTTTCAGCGCCGGGAGCTGTTCCAGGACCTCGCGGGGGAATACGGTCCGCTCGCGCATGGCGATGACAATTGTTATGCCGGCCAGCGCCGACACCAGGGCCTCCGGGGACGCGAACGGCTTGCGGAACGTGGTGACCGTGATGCCTTGGGCTTCGAGCGCGGCCCAGTCGGCGAAACCGGAGGCCACGTCCTGGTAATCGTCGAGGATGGCTAGGCGGTGCTTCATGGCGGTGTCCTTTGTCCCGGAATGGCGTGATGTTCATCGTAAAGCAGGCCCTCACGGGGCAACACTCTGAAGCGGGGAAGGGCGCCGTGATAGCAATGGGGGTGATGATTTTTCGGCCCCGACCCGCCCGCCGCCCATGACCGGCCGGCTTTCCGCCAGGATTCCTGCCGGCTGGATCCTGCTGGCATGCATTGGCCTGCTGGCGCTGAACCAGCGCGGGCCGTTTGTGGCCGTAGCGCCTGTGGTGGACCTGATGCAGGCGGAACTGGCGTTCTCACCGGTGATGCTTGGGCTGCTGACCAGCATCCCCGTGCTCTGCTTCTCGCTCGCGGCGCCGCTGGCATCCCTCGCGGCCAGAAAATTCGGGGCCGAGTTCGCGGTGACGCTGACCATCCTGGGGGTCCTGGCCGGTGTGCTGCTGCGGTCCGCCGGGGGGCCGGTGCTGGTGGTGGCCGGCACCGTGCTGATCGGCGTGGCCATCACGGTGGGCAACATTGCGGCGCCGTTGATCATCCGGCGTGATTTTGCTCCCGGCCGGCAAGGCACCGCTATGGGCATCTACACGGCCGCCCTGAACGTGGGGTCCTTTCTGACGTCCGTGGTGACCGCCCCGCTGGCAGCCGCGGCAGGATGGCGGACGGCGCTCGCGGCCGTGGCGGTCCTGGCCGTCCTCGCCATCGTGGGGTGGACGCTGGCGGTGGGACCGCGGAACGCCTTCCTGGTGTCCGGCCAGGTGCCTGCAGTTGCGCTGTTGCCGCCGGTGAAGGGCGCGGGCTGGGTCACGGCAGGCCTGACTGCCGGCTTTGCAGGCCAGGCTTTCTCTTATTACGGGGTGACCGCCTGGCTGCCCAGCTACCTGCACGACGAACTCGGCATGTCCGCGTCCGGAGCCGGCGCGGCCTCCTCGATCTTCCAGATCCTGGCCATCGTGGGCGGCCTGGGCGTTCCGTTTGCCGCCAAGTACTGGAGCATGAAAACGGTGGCCATCACCCTGGGAGTGCTGTGGGTCGCGGTTCCTGTCGGGTTGCTGCTGGCGCCTGGGCTCTGGTGGCTGTGGAGCGTTTCCGGCGGCATCGCCCAGGGCGGCGGCATCACCGTTGTGTTCATCGCCGTCATCCGGCTGGCCCGGGACCAGGCGTCCGCCGGGCGGATGTCCGCCACGGTGCAGGGCCTGGGCTACTGCTTCGCGGCCCTCGCGCCGCCCATGGTGGGCTTCGTCCATGACGCGTCCGGTTCCTGGACCCTGCCCCTGCTGCTGATCCTTGGTTCCGTACTGGTCTTCTTCGCCGGCACCACCTTGTCCGTGCGCCAGGTGCCGCGGGGCCGCTGAGCCGGGTGCCGCCGTCGTACGCGGCCCCGAACGCCCGCCAGCAAAACGGGATTGTCCCACCCACTCAGAGAGGGGGTGGGACGGGGGTTCCGTGCCGGCCCGGCGCCCCGGATTTCGGGGTGCCTTGTTGCGAGGGGCGTGCCGGGCCGGCGGACGGAAGGATGTCAGGCCGCGGCGAGTTCCTCCACGGTGGCCTTTTCGCGGGTCTCGGTGAGGTAGCGGGCGTAGGCGGGCAGCGTCAGGAAGGACGGGAAATCCTGGGCCAGGGTGACCTCTTCGAAGATGTCCCGGGCATCCTCGAAACGGTCACCGTCGAAGCGCTCCAGGCGGGCGAATTCCTCATCGAGGAGTTCCTCCACCCACTGCTGGGTGATGATCTCGCCCTGGTCCGTGATGGCGTGGGCGTACATCCACTGCCACAGCTGGGAACGGGAGATTTCGGCGGTGGCGGCGTCTTCCATGAGGTTGTGGATGGCCACGGCGCCATTGCCGCGGAGCCAGGATTCGATGTAGCGGATGCCCACTTCGATGTTGATCCTGATGCCGTGTTCGGTGATGGTCCCTTCCGTGGCGGCCACGTTGATCAGGGCCCGGTCATCGGGGGTGACGTCCGCCCGGAGCCGGTCCAGCTGGTTGGGCTTGCTGCCGAGGGCTTCGTCAAAGACCTCGCGGCAGACCGGAACGAGGTCCGGGTGGGCCACCCAGGAGCCGTCGAACCCGTCAGCGGCTTCGCGTGCCTTGTCGGCACGGACCTTTTCGAAGGTGATGCTGTTGGCGGCCTCGTCCTTGCGGTTGGGCACTGCTGCCGCCATTCCGCCGATGGCCATGGCGCCGCGCTTGTGGCAGGCACGGACCAGTTGCTCCGTGTAGGCCCGCATGAACGGCTGCGTCATGGTCACCTGGGCCCGGTCCGGGAGGACGAACCGGGGGCCGCGGGTGCGGAAGTTCTTGATGAGGGAGAAGATGTAGTCCCAGCGGCCGGCGTTCAGGCCGGCGGCGTGGTCCCGCAGTTCATAGAGGATCTCCTCCATTTCGAAGGCGGCGGTGATGGTTTCGATCAGCACGGTGGCACGGATGGTGCCCTGCGGGATGCCCAGCAGGTCCTGGGCCAGGATAAAGATGTCGTTCCAGAGCCGGGCCTCGAGGTGGTTCTCGATCTTGGGCAGGTAGAAGTAGGGGCCTTTGCCCTGGGCGAGCAGGCGGCGGGCGTTGTGGAAGAAGAACAGCCCGAAGTCCACGATTCCGCCGGCGATGGGGGTGCCGTCGACCAGCATGTGCTTTTCCGGCAGGTGCCAGCCCCGTGGCCGGACCACCATGGTGGGCAGCTCGGTGGCGGGGCGGAGCCGGTATTCCTTGCCTTCCTCCGAGGTGAAGTCGATGCGGCGCTCCAGGGCGTCGGTCAGGTTCAGCTGGCCCTTGATGACGTTGCGCCAGGTGGGGGTGGAGGAGTCCTCCATGTCCGCCAGCCAGACCTTGGCACCTGAGTTCAGGGCGTTGATGGTCATCTTTTTGTCCACCGGGCCGGTGATTTCCACGCGGCGGTCCTCCAGGCCGGGGGCCGGGGGAGCCACCCGCCAGGTGGGGTCGTTGCGGATGTCCTCGGTTTCGCGGAGGAACCTCGGGTCCTGTCCTGCTGCGATTCCGGCGCGGCGTGCCCGGCGGGCCTGGAGCAGTTCCTGGCGGCGTCCCGCCGTGGCCCGGTGGAGCCTGGCGAGGAACGCCAGCGCGTCAGGGGTGAGGACCTCGTCCTGCCGGCACACGGGCTGCGCGGTCAGGGTGATTCCGTTGATGCTGAAGTTGTCGGTGAAAGTGTTCATGGGAGTTGCTCCTTGGCTGTCCACCCCGTTGCCCTATCACTTATGGCTCCCAACAGCTGTCGATAGGGACCATAGGTGATAGGGCAAGTGGGTGGGAAAGGCGGCTGGGGATTAGTGGAACTGGCCTTCTTCTGTGGATCCCACGAGGGCGAGTGTTGACGCGTTCGGGTTGAGCGCGGTGGCGATGCTGTCGAAGTAGCCGGTGCCGACTTCGCGCTGGTGTTTCGTTGCGGTGTAGCCGCGGGACTCGGAGGCGAATTCCTTTTCCTGGAGCTCGACGTAAGCGCTCATGCCGTCCCGGGCGTAACCGTGGGCAAGGTCGAACATCGAGTAGTTCAGGGCGTGGAATCCGGCCAGGGTGATGAACTGGAAGGTGAAACCCATGGCGCCGAGTTCACGCTGGAACTTGGCGATGGTGTCGTCATCCAGGTGCTTGCGCCAGTTGAAGGAGGGCGAGCAGTTGTAGGAGAGCATCTGGTCCGGGAAGTCGGCTTTGACGGCTTCGGCGAATTTGCGGGCCAGGTCCAGGTCCGGGGTGCCGGTTTCCATCCAGATCAGGTCCGAGTAGGGGGCGTAGGCCTTGGCGCGGGCAATGCAGGGTTCGATGCCGTTGCGGACCTTGTAGAAGCCTTCGGCCGTGCGTTCGCCGGTGATGAATTCCTGGTCGCGTTCGTCGACGTCCGAGGTGATGAGGGTGGCGGCCTCGGCGTCGGTGCGGGCGATGACCACGGTGGGGGTGCCGGCGACGTCGGCGGCGAGCCGGGCAGCGTTCAGGGTGCGGACGTGCTGCTGGCTGGGGATCAAGACCTTGCCGCCCAGGTGGCCGCATTTCTTTTCAGAGGCGAGCTGGTCTTCCCAGTGCACGCCGGCCGCGCCCGCCTGGATCATGGATTTCATGAGTTCGTAGGCGTTCAGCGGCCCGCCGAAGCCTGCCTCGGCGTCGGCCACGATGGGCACCAGCCAGTCCTCGACGGTCTGGATGCCTTCGGAGAACTCGATCTGGTCCGCCCGGAGCAGGGCGTTGTTGATCCGGCGCACCACGGTGGGGACCGAGTTGGCCGGGTACAGGGACTGGTCCGGGTAGGTGTGCCCGGAGTTGTTGGCGTCCGCGGCGACCTGCCAGCCGGAGAGGTAGATGGCGCGCAGCCCGGCCTTGACCTGCTGCACGGCCTGGTTGCCGGTGAGGGCGCCGAGGGCGTTGGTGTAGCCGCCGGTCTGGCGCTCTTCCGTGAGCTGCTTCCACAACTTTTCCGAACCGCGACGGGCCAGGGTCTGCTCTTCGGTGACCCGGCCGCGGAGCTTGACGACGTCGGAGGCTGAGTAGTCGCGGGTCACGCCTTCCCAGCGGGGGTTGGCAGCCCACTCAAGTTCCAGGGCCGCTGCCTGCTGGCCGGGCGTCTGCTGGGCGGGCTCAAAAGCTGCAGTCATCGTTGTCTCCTCGTTTATGCGCCAGGGTTCCGGCCGCCGGGCCGCTTCGCTGCGGTTGCCGGCGGGCCGGTACGGTGGTGCAAATCTTTTCCGTGAACAACACTTTTCCGTAGTTGCAATCCGGAAAATAGATCAAAAGACTGGAAAGAAATGCGTTTCTTCGCTTATCCTGCATAAATGCCGCCTACCAGCTGGAACCGCAACGTTGCGCCGTCCACCGTCCCCGCCGCCGTCCCCGAACTGGACGTCATCAGCCTGGGCCGCAGGGTCCGGCATCTGCGGAAAGCGGCAGGCCTGACCCTTGACGGCCTGGGTGCCGCGGTGGGAACTGCGCCAAGCCAGCTGAGCCTGATCGAGAACGGCAAGCGGGAACCCAAACTCGGGATGCTGCAGCAGCTCGCCGCTGCGCTGGGGGTGGGGATCGAACAGCTGCTTGGGGCCGAACCGCCAAGTCGCCGGGCGGCCCTGGAGATCGAGCTGGAACGCTACCAGCGGGGGCCCTTGTATGAGACCTTGAACATCCCCAAAATCCGCATCAGCTCAAGGCTTCCGCTGGATGTGCTGGAAGCCCAGGTGGGGCTGCTGCACGAGTTGGAACGCAAGCTGAACGAACAGGTGGCAACCCCCGAGGAGGCCCGGCGGGCCAACGGCGGATTGCGGGCCATGATGCGCGAGCGCGGCAACTACTTCCCGGAGTACGAGGCGGAGGCGAAGAAGGTGCTGGCCGCCGTGGGGTACACCTCCGGTCCGTTGTCCCAGCACGTCATCGCGGACATCGCGGAGAACCTGGGTTTCAGCCTCCACCACGTAGGGGACCTGCCGCATTCCACCCGGTCGGTGACGGACCTGAAGAACCGCCGAATTTACCTGACGCAAAGCCAACGGCAGGACCATGACCCCCGTTCCGTGCTGCTGCAGGCCTTGGGCCACTACGTGCTGGGGCACGAGACGCCGAAAAACTACGGTGATTTCCTGGCCCAGCGCGTGGCCACGAACTATTTCGCGGCGGCGCTGCTCCTGCCTGAGCAGACGACGGTGGACTTCCTGCAGAAGGCCAAGGCGGCGAAGGAGATCGCTGTTGAGGATATCCGGGACGCGTTTGCGGTTTCCTACGAGACGGCCGCGCACCGTTTCACCAACCTCGCCACCCGGCATCTGGGGATCACCACCCATTTCCAGAAGACCCACCAAAGCGGCATCATCTACAAGGCCTATGAGAACGACGGCGTGACGTTCCCGCAGGACCATACCGGCGCCATCGAGGGCCAACCGTCGTGCAAGGCGTGGACGTCGCGGGCCGTCTTCGATGTGCCCGACAAGTTCAGTGCCTACAGCCAGTACACGGACACGCCGTCCGGCACGTACTGGTGCACAGCGCGGACGGAGCGCTCCGCCAACGGCGAGTTCTCCCTGTCCATCGGGGTGCCGTACCAGCACGTGAAGTGGTTCCGCGGACGGGAGACCACCGCACGGGAAAAGTCGCTGTGCCCGGACCCCAACTGCTGCAAGCGGCCGCCGGCGGCGCTGGCGTCCGAATGGGCGGGAAACGCCTGGCCGTCCGCCCGCGCCCACTCGCACCTGCTGGCCGCGATGCCGCCCGGCGCGTTCCCCGGCGTGGACGAAACCGAGGTGTACAGCTTCCTGCAGGCGCATTCGGGAAGCTGAGCCGGCTTAGCCGCGGCGTACTGCCCTGTCCAGGCTTTGGCGCGCCGCCCTGAGATCGATGCAGATGAAATCGGTAAGGAGCCCGTGGACTGCCCGGAACGATTCCTGGTCGCCGGTCCACCGGCTGGAATCGCGGAGAAATTCCACAAAGTGCATCAAACAGTACATGGCCACAATTCCTTCCTGGACTGTATGCAGAAGGAGCGAAGCCATCTTCGCGGCCACATCCTCCGGATGCAATGCAGTGATGGAGGATGTTTCTTCGTCCCGCGGGTAAAAGCGAAAGAAGAAGGCCAGATGCTCGACGACAAACGTCGCGTCAGGATTACCGGGGCCCGCCCGGAACCAGCGGATAAAGGCCGGAGTGAGGGCTTCCAGTTCGCGTACATTAGCGGGCGAGGGCAGAACCACGTGTTGGTCTGCGTTGACGAAGGGGTTTCCCGGCTGACACCTGGCATGATGCCGTTGACCCCTCGCGTTGCGTGATTTCGTGGCCATCGTTTCCTCTCCTGCGCTGTCAGCATTGACAGGCTGTGCTCCAAAGCTAGGCCCGAAGATAACCGGCAGCCACGACCCATCGGACGTATGTGGAAAACACCGAGAAACGCCCTAGCCGTGCAACTCCCGGTACGCGGCAGCGGCCGCCGGATGCAGGGTGATGCCGGCCGTGTTGATCAGGCTTTCCGGGCTGAGGAACTGCACCCCGAGGCTTGATTCCGGGATCAGCTCACTGGCGTTGTCCACCAGCAGTTTCACGGTCCGCTGCACTGTTGCGGCGTCCAGGTCGGGCCGGCACAGCAACAGGTTTGCGGCGCCCACGGTCCACGCCGCCGGCACGCCCGGGTAGCTGTCGGCGGGGATCAGCACCCTGTCGTACACCGCCCCGTGCTGCCGGCGGAGCTCCGGGAGCACCGCGGACAGGTCCAGCAGCCCGAGCGCCACGTCCTGCCCCGCAACGGCGATGGCCGCCGTGGGCACACCGCCGGACCAGAACAAGGCGTCCACGGAGCCAGCCCGCAGGGCGGCCAGTCCCTCGTTGAGCCCCAGGTTGAGGACGACGACGGTCCCCGCCTTCGATGCCGCACCTTCCGGCGAGGCGGACAGGCCGGCAGCCGCAAGGATCCTTGGTGTGGTTAGGGAGGTGCCGGAGCCCGGCTGGCCCACGGCGATCCGGCGGCCGGCCAGCTGGCCGAGTGCACTGATGTCGCTGTCCCGCCGCACCACGCAATGAACGTAGTTTTCATAAACCCGGCCCAGGGCAGCAAGATCCGTCCCGGCCTCAACCGGCGTTCCGGTGCCCGAGGCGTCCGCCAGGGCCACGGCAAACGTGGCCCGGCCCGCCCGCAGTTCCGCCAGGTTGTCCAGGCTGCCGCCGGTGGGGACGGCAGTGGCTTTGCCGGCCACCCCGTGCCGTTCCAGCGCAGCGGCCAGGAGGGCAGCGAACTCAAGGTAGAAGCCGCCAGGCTCACCACCGGCAACGGTGACCAGATCAGGGCGGCCGGCACCTGTGCAGCCGGCCAGCGCAGCCGGCAGTCCCAGGGCGAGTCCTGCGGCAAGCCCGCCCCGCAGGACCATCCGCCGTGAAAGCCCCGCACCGGCGTCAGCCACGCCTGGCTCCCGGGTCCGTGGCCAGCCGCTGATCCGGCAGCACCGGGAACTCCAGCCGCACCGCCAGGCCATGGGGTTCGACCGCGGCCAGCACCAACCGGCCGCCGTTGGCTGCCGCCAGCTCACCCACAATAGTGATCCCCAGCCCCGTCCCCCGGACCGCGGAGTGCTGCGCCGCCCGCCAGAACCTGGTGGCGGCGGCGGCCCGGTCCGGCGCGGAAAGCCCGGGACCGTCGTCGGAAATTTCCACCACTGCAGTGCCGGGGTCAACTTGGAGGCTCGCTGTGACCGTTGCAGTCGGCGCATACTTGACGGCGTTGTTCAGCAACTCAGCCACCATCTGCGCGAGTTCCGCCGGATGGCAGCCCACCAACGCGCTGGGCGCCGGCGGCGGGGCCAGCACCAGGCGGCAGCCCGCCCGCTCCGCCGCCGGCAGGGCCCGCTCCACTTCCCCCTGCAGGACCGGGTACGGGTCCATGGTCTGGGCCGGCGGCCGGGCCGGACCGCTGAACGGCCGGGCGGCGTCCTCGGATGACCGGTGCTCGGCGGCGGCAAGCTTAAGCACGCCGTCCAGGATTTCCTCCACACGTTCCAGCTCCGCCATGACACTGTCCGCGGCGCCGCGTTCCCGGGCCGTTGCCAACTCCAGCTGGAGCAGGTCCATCCGCAGCCGCAGGGCTCCCACGGGATTCCGGAGCTGGTGGGATGTGTCGGCGATCAGCTGGCGTTGGGAGTCGAGGCTGGCCGTCAGCGTACCGGCCATGGCAGTGAAGGACCTGCCCAGCTGGCGGAGCTCCGGCGGGCCGTCCTCCGGCAGCCTGCCTGCCCGGCCTGTCCGTTCCAGCTCGGTCACGGCGGAATCCAGCCGCAGGACGGGCCGCAGGACCCAGCCGGTCAGCCGTGCGGCCCCCAGCAGCAGGACGGCTGCCAGCGCCAGTGCGGCAGCTCCCACCAGCAGCCAGCGTTCCCGGAGTTTTTGGCGGGCGGCGTCCAGGTCCACTTCCAGGACCACAGCCCCCAGCACTTGGCTGGCACTTCCAAAGGGCCGGAACACGAGCTGGGAACCGGCACCGAACGGCTCAATCGGCGCCAGCGAGGTGCCGTTTACATTGAGCCTGGCCTGCGACAACGCAGCAGCGACGTCCGCCCGGTCTCCGTCCAGGCCGCCGGACCGCAGCATTGACTGCTGTACCCGGACCACAATGCCCTCCCCGTACAACCCCGAGTACGTGTCCATGTCGCGCTGCAGCCGGGCGGTGTCGCCGTCGGACGAGGCATCGAAGGCCACCTGCGCCAGCCGGTTCAGCGAGGCTGCGCGGTTGATCTGCAGTTCCTGGGTCAGCTCCCGGGACGCCGAGGTCAGGATGGTTCCGGTGACCAGAAAAACCACCGCCAGGCACAGCACGCTCAGGATGCCCAGGACCCGGATCCTCACGCCGGATCAGCCTCCACCCGATAGCCCACCCCGCGCACGTTGATGATGAAGCCGGGCTTCTGCAGCTTGGCCCGCAGCCCAGTGAGGTGCACGTCCAGCGACCGGGACGAGGCCAGGAACGCATCGCCCCACAGCGCGTCCAGGATCTGTTCCCGGGTGACCACGGATCCGGCATGGCGGGCCAGCAGGGCCAGCAGGTCGAACTCCGTGGCCGTCAGCGGCAGGACCGCGCCGTCGCGGGTGGCGGACCGCCGGTTCACGTCGATCTCCAGCCCGGCCAGGGAAATGGTGGCCGGCGCGCTGTCCCGGGCGCGCCCTGCCCGGCGAGTCACCGCCTCGATCCTGGCCAACAACTCCACCAACTTGACGGGTTTGACCAGGTAGTCGTCCGCGCCGGAGCGCAGGCCCAGGACCACACTGCGTTCATCATCGCGGGCGGTCAGGATCAGGATGGGGCAGTCCGTGACCTGGCGGAGCTTCCGCAGGACCTCCAGCCCGTCCATGTCCGGCAGCCCCAGGTCCAGGAGGATCACCTGGAAGTTCCGGTGCAAGAGCAGGGCGTCGGCTCCGCGGGAGACCCGGGTGGTATGCAGTCCGGCTGAGCCAACCGCGGCGGTCAGGGCAGCGGCCATGGCGTCGTCGTCCTCGACGATCAGCACATCCATTGCCTGTCCTTTTCTGCGCTGCCGGGTGGAAGCGTCACTGGAGACTATCGCGTGCGGGCCGGAATTACCCGGGGCGGGCCATTGCCGGATACCTGCGGCGGCATGGGCGGGGCCCGGCTGGGCGAATCCTAAGGAAGTGTTAGGAAAGCCGTCCCGGCGTTGGTTGTGCGCCGCATCACCCCTAACTTGGTGGAAGTCCTCCAACCGTTCGGGAGACTGTCCACGCCAAGGAAGGTTCACTGATGAGCACCCAACACGCAACGCCGCGTAACGAGGCGGCCCAGACCCGGAGGGCCGTGGGCAACATCCTGAAAGGATCCGCCGGCAACCTCGTTGAATGGTACGACCTCTACGTCTACACCGTCTTCGCCGCCTACTTCCAGTCCCACTTCTTCAGCTCCGAAAGTGACCTCCAGGCGGGCCTTGAGGCCATGGCGGTGTTTTCCACGACCTTCCTGATGCGGCCCATCGGAGCCTGGTTCTTCGGCCGGTACGCCGACCGGAAGGGACGCAAGGCTGCCCTGACCCTGAGCGTGACCATGATGTCCGCCGGCTCGTTCGCCATCGCCATCCTGCCCACCAAGGACGTCATCGGGATCTGGGCGCTCATCATCCTCGTGTTCATCCGCCTGGTACAGGGTTTCTCCGTCGGTGGCGAGTACGGCACCAGCGCAACCTACATGTCGGAAGCGGCAACGTCCCGCCGTCGTGGGTTCTTCTCCAGCTTCCAGTACGTGACCCTGGTGGGCGGCCAGATGCTGGCGCTGCTGGTCCTGATCATCCTGCAGAACAGCATGGGCGGCACCGTGCTTACCGAATGGGGCTGGCGGATCCCGTTCGCGATCGGCGGGGTGGCGGCACTGGTGGTTCTCTGGCTCCGGCGCTCCATGGAGGAGACGCTGTCCTCCGACCAGCTGCGCGCCGCACACGTGAAGGTTGCCGGCGAGGCCCAGCCCGGAACGATGCGTCTCCTGCTGACCAAGCACCTCAAGCCATTGCTGATCTGCATCGGCATCACGCTGGGCGGCACCGTTGCCTTCTACACGTACACCAACTTCATCCTGAAGTTCATGAACGATTCCTCCGGCATCGCCAAGACCGAGACGTCCGTGATCAACTTCTGGGCGCTGCTGATCTTTATGTGCCTGCAGCCGGTCTACGGCATCATCTCCGACAAGGTGGGCCGCAAGCCGCTGCTGCTGTGGTTCGGAATCACCGGCGTCCTGTTTACGTGGCCGCTGCTGTCCGCGCTGGGCGGGACCCGGGATCCTTTCACGGCCTTCCTGCTGATGCTCGGCGGCCTGGTCATTGTGGGCGGCTACACGTCCATCAACGCACTGGTGAAGGCCGAACTCTTCCCGGCCTCCATCCGCGCCCTCGGCGTGGGCCTGGGGTACGCCATCGCCAACTCCCTGTTTGGTGGAACGGTTCCCCTGATTGGCGCGGCGCTGCAGAAGGCCGGCAACATCGAGCTCTTCTTCACCTACGTCACGGTGGCCATTGCCTTGTCGCTGCTGGTGTACATTTTCGCGCTGAAAAACAAGAAGCCCACCCAGCTGGATGAGGAACAGGGCCACGCCTGGGACGTTGCCAAGTCCGACGACGGCGCCGACCTCCTCGAGGTAAGGCGCTAGTTCACGCCCGGTTGCCCCAGCCGGGGTAAGCGGAAGATGCAGGAAAAGGTGCGGTGCCGGCTTTCGCCGGCACCGCACCTTTGGCGTTTACGGCACCGCACCTTTGGCGTTTACGGCAGCTGTCAGCGTGCCGCGCGGCGACTTGCCAGGGCCCCGTGCAGCCGGAAGAACCGGGGGAGCACCACGTAAACGGCGCACGGAACCACCAGAAGGGTCAGCCCCATGGCCCGGAGCACCGGGTGCCAGCTGTCCATCAGCGGACCGAGGACCAGCATGCCGATGGAAACGAGCGGAAAGATGGCCAGCCAGGTCATGACGGCGCGGGTGTGGATGGACGGCGGTGCGGGCGGCAGAGGCGTCAGGGCAGCCGCGGGAGGGGTGTCGGTGGCGGGCTGTGGCACGGCAGTCATCGAAATCTCCAACTGGTTAGTTGCTTATGTTGATGGCGACACTACGGGGACGTCCGGCCAATTGCAACTACTTGGTTGGAAATTGCGTAGGATGGGTGCCATGGCCTGGAATACCGAACGCACCAAAGAGCTGCTGCTGGCTGCCGCCACCGCGGAATTCAGCGCCAACGGACTCGCCGGAGCCCGGGTGGACCGGATCGCCGCCGCCGCGGGCGTCAACAAGGAGCGCATCTACCAATACTTCGGCAAAAAGGATGACCTGTTCGACGCCGTCCTGGCCGCCGAAATGATCCGGGTGATGACCGAGGTTCCCATCCGCGGCTCCGGCCCGGAAGCCTTTGGCGATTATGCGGGCCGGCTGTTCGACAGGCACACCACGGACGGCGCGCTGCCCCGGCTGGTGTTCTGGGAAGGGCTGGAACGCGGGCGGGAAACCGTCAGCAGAGCCACCCGCACCGATCATTGCGCCATCAAGGTGGGGCAGGTGATGGACGTTTTGCCGGGCGTGGACCGCGAGGACGCGGCGGACCTGCTGATCACCGTTGTCACGCTGTGCGACGGCTGGCCGGTGCTGCCACAGATCGACGCCCTCCTGGCCGGGAGCGCGCCGGACCGGGCCGTCCGGCGCCGGGCAGCGATTGTGCGGACGGCCACGCTGATGGCCGGTGCCCTGCTCACTGATGCCAGGGCTAAGGAAGCCGCGCACCCAGGAGTCTGAACCTGAACTCCCGGGTGCGCGCCGCCGTCGTCCGTTCACGCCACGCTGCCGCGACGCCGGGCAGAACTCCCCATGGCGCTGCTGCGGACCGGCGCCTACGATGGCAGCGGACCGCTCGGTCCCTTCTGTCACTTTCTTGGGGAAAAGGACCTTACCCATGCCGTTGCCGCGATCTGCCGCCGACCATCCGATCCAAAGACCATGGCAGGGGGTGTGGGCGTGGCCCTGGGCTGTCCTGGCGGCGGTGGTGCTGGTGGCCGCCGGCCTCTTCGCCGGCGCCGTTCCTGCCTCGGCCGCGACCTATACCTTCAAGGGCGTTGTTAAGGGGAAGCTGAGCGCCACGGCAACGGCCACGCCGCTGGGGGATGTGTGGGTGGGGGCCTACACCAACAACTCCGCGGCCTCCTCCGTGGCCGGCGCGTGGACAGCGGCCGACGGGTCCTACAGCTTCACCGTACCGGCAGCCGGCAGCTACAAGATGTGGACCACCTGCAGCAGCGGGCCCTGCTCGGCAACCTACGCCAGCGAGTGGAACAACAATGAGTCGGGCTCCTACAACTCGACGCCCGTGGCCGTGACCGATGCTGCCCCCACCACCACGTTCAACCCGCAGCTGGAGGCGTACGGCACCATCAGCGGCCGGATCACCAACCAGGCAGGGCAGCCGCTGACAGCCGTTTCCGTCGAGGCGTCGCCCGCCGGCGGTGGGCAGGTCAGCAGCACCAAACCCGATGCCAACGGGTATTACACGCTTGGCAAGGTCCCGCCCAACAAGGCCTACATCAGCGTCAGGGACGAGTCCGGGCAGCGGCTTTACCTGGAGAAGTACTGGAACGGGACCGCTGCCGTGGACACCTACACCACAGCCACTGTTCCTGCCGGGGTTAAGTGGACCAACGCCAATTTTGTGATGAGCAATGAAACGCTGATCGAAGCAACCGTTACGGGCCCGGACGGCGCACCCATTGCCGACGTCGGTTACGTCCCGTGGGTATACAACGACGCAACCGGCGCCTGGGACGGCCCCCAGATGGGGCCACTGACCTCGGACGCCAACGGCAAGATCTACTGGCGCATGACCGTGGGCAAAAAATACAAGCTCTGCGTTTCCGACACGGTCTACGGCGGCGCACCCCGGGAGTACCGGTACAAGCCCGAGTGCTACAACAACGTCGCCACGATGGAAGCCGCTTCCATCCTGACCGCAACGTCAGCCGGGCAGCGGGTGCCCGCAGCAATCCAGCTGGAGCGGGACGGCCTGTCGATGGCTCCGGGCAGGCCCTACGTTTACGGATCGGCGCAGGCAGGACAGACACTCACAGTTGATCCCGGCGCATGGGGACCCGCTCCGGTGGCTCTGGCCTACCAGTGGCAGCGCTCCAAGGAAGGTGCCCAGCTCCAGGACATAGCCGGCGCCACAGCCACCACGTATGTGCCCACTGCCGCCGATGCCGGGTATGACATCTGGGCAAAGGTCACGGGGACCAAGGCCGGGTATTCGTCCTACTCCGAGACCGTGCACGCCGGTGCATCGGGCGCCGAGGCCGTCACTGCATCGGCCCCGTTCACCATTTCGGGCACACCCAGCGCGGGAAACACCCTGACCGTCAACCACGGAACACTCAGCCCCGTCCCCGATTTCGGTCCCTACTACGACTGGTTCGTGAATGGCGTCCAGGACTACAGGTCCAATCAGCGGACGTTCCTTCTGCAGACTTCAGACGCCGGCAAAAAAGTCACCGCCCGGCTCAGCGTTTATGACTGGCCGCTCCAGCCGTACCACGGCCAGGCGTCCGTCACTGTTGCTGCCGGAACCTTGTCTGCGCCGGTGCCGACGGTGTCCGGGACGGCGAAGGTTGGTTCGGTGTTGACTGCTGTTCCGGGTGCGTGGGGTCCGGCGCCGGTGACGCTGGCGTATCAGTGGTTCCGGGCGGGGGTTGCGGTGACGGGTGCGACGTCGTCGGCGTATACGCTGGCTGCTGCCGATCAGGGCAAGGCCATGACGGTTCGGGTGACGGGGTCCAAGGCCGGGTTTACGACGGCGGCGAAGACTTCTGCTGCGACGGCGGCTGTCGCGGTGGGAACCCTGTCTGCGCCGGTGCCGACGGTGTCCGGGACGGCGAAGGTTGGTTCGGTGTTGACGGCTGTTCCGGGTGCGTGGGGTCCGGCGCCGGTGACGCTGGCGTATCAGTGGTTCCGGGCGGGGGTTGCGGTGACGGGTGCGACGTCGTCGGCGTATACGCTGGCTGCTGCCGATCAGGGCAAGGCCATGACGGTTCGGGTGACGGGGTCCAAGGCCGGGTTTACGACGGCGGCGAAGACTTCTGCTGCGACGGCGGCTGTCGCGGTGGGAACCCTGTCAGGTCCGGTACCCACCATCTCGGGAACCAAAACCGTGGGAAGTACCCTGACCGCAGTTTCCGGGACGTGGGGTCCGGCGCCGGTGACGCTGGCGTATCAGTGGTTCCGCGGCAGCACTGCCATCACCGGCGCCACCGGACCGACTTACAAACTGGTGGCAGCGGACAAGGGAGCTGCCATCAAAATACGCGTGACCGGCACCAAAACGGCCTACACTGCCCTGGCCCGCTACTCAGCGGCCACCGCACTGATCGGCTGATCCGCCTGTCCGGGGCCACCCGGAACGGCATTGCGGTAACCACCGGCTCCCTTTCCTATCCCGGGAAGGGGGCCGGCGGCGTTAAGGGGCCAACGGGAAAGTACCCAGCCTGGCGGACTATATTGGGCCTGTCAGCCCATCAATTCGATTGCGGGAGTGTGCACGCATGGCCAAGGAAATCGCCACCCAACTTATTGAACAGCTGCAGGCTGCCGGAGTGCAGCGGATTTACGGGATTGTGGGCGACAGCCTGAACCCCATCGTGGACGCTGTCCGCAAGACCGGGGGCGCCAGCCAGGGCGGCATCGACTGGGTCCATGTGCGGCATGAGGAGGCCGCCGCTTTCGCAGCCGCGGCCGAAGCGCAACTGACCGGCAAACTCGCCGTTTGCGCCGGCTCCTGCGGCCCCGGAAACCTGCACCTGATCAACGGCCTTTACGATGCCAACCGGTCCGGCGCGCCCGTCCTGGCCATCGCCTCGCACATCCCCAGCAAGCAGATCGGCAGCAGCTTCTTCCAGGAGACCCACCCGGACCGGCTGTTCAATGAATGCTCCGTCTACTCGGAACTGGTCAGCACCGCCGAACAGGCACCGCGCGTAATGCACAGCGCCATCCAGCATGCCGTGGGCCTGGGCGGCGTCGCCGTCGTCACCTTGCCCGGTGACGTGGCCGGGCTCGAAGCCACCACCCCCACGCCGCTGCCGGCAACTTTCCGGCGGGCCAGCCTGGTGCCGGATCCGGCCAGTGTGCAGGAACTCGCGGATGCCATTAACGACGCCGGGAAAGTCGCCATTTTCGCCGGCGCGGGGGTTGAGGGGGCCCACAGCGAGCTGATCGCCCTTGCCGAGCGTGTGCATGCGCCCATCGGCCACTCACTCCGCGGCAAGGACTTTGTCCAGTACAACAACCCCTATGACATCGGCATGACCGGGCTGCTGGGCTACGGCGCTGCGGCAGAAGGCATCGACGACGCGGACCTGCTGGTCCTCCTGGGCACCGACTTTCCCTACGATCAGTTCCTGCCCGGTACCCGGACCGCGCAGGTGGACCGGGCAGCGCACAAAATAGGCCGCAGGACCGACGTCGACATCGCCGTGCACGGCGACGTGCTGCCCACCCTGGCTGCCCTCCTGCCACTCCTGAAGCAGAAGAAGAGCCGCCGCTTCCTGGACCAGATGCTGAAAAAGCACGACCGGCTGATGAACAAAGCCGTGGGTGCCTACACCCGGAAGGTGGAGAAAAAACAGCCCATCCACCCCGAATACGCGGCATCGCTCCTGGACCAGCTGGCCGCTGAGGACGCCATCTTCACGGCCGATACCGGCATGTGCAACGTGTGGACGGCCCGGTACATCAACCCGCTGGGCACCCGCCGGCTGATCGGTTCGTACCTGCACGGCTCCATGGCCAACGCCCTCCCGCACGCCATCGGCGCGCAGGCCGCGTTCCCAGGACGGCAGGTCGTCTCCGTATCCGGCGACGGCGGCCTCTCCATGCTGATGGGTGAACTCATCACTGTTGCGGCGCACAAACTGCCGGTCAAGGTGGTGGTGTTCAACAACTCCACCCTGGGCATGGTCAAGCTGGAGATGCTGGTGGACGGGCTGCCGGACTTCGGTGTGGACGTCCCCGATGCGAACTACGCAGAGGTTGCCCGGGCCCTGGGGTTCCACTCCGAACGGGTCACGGACCCGGCCCGGATCGAGTCCGCCTACCGCGAAGCCTTTGCCCACCCAGGCCCGGCGTTGGTGGAGCTCATCACCGATCCGAACGCGCTGTCCATCCCGCCAAAGATCTCCGGCTCGCAGGTGCTGGGCTTCGCCACCGCCATGTCCAAGGTGGTCCTGAACCGCGGCGCCGGGGAAGCGGTGAACATGGCCCGGAGCAACCTTAGGAACATCCCGCGCCGCTAGGGCCCGCATTCCCTGGTCGAGGAGATACCAACGCCCCCGCACCGATGTGCGGGGGCGTTGGAGTTTCCAGCCGGTGCGGCCTGGCTAGCGGGCGCCGCCCTGCCAGAGCGCGTCGAACGGCGCTCCGGAGGCAACCCGGTTTTTGATGCCGGCCGTGACGAAGGCTTTGGCCGTCCGAGCCGCTGCCAGGGGCGAGGCACCCTTGGCGAGTTCAGCGGTGACAGCTGCGGCCAGGGAGCAGCCGGCGCCGGACACCGCCACCTCACCGACTTTGGGGGCGCTGAGCACTTCGAGGGTGGACCCGTCGTAGAAGACATCCACGGCGTCCGCACCGGCCAGGCGCACTCCGCCCTTGGCCAGGACTGCTGCGCCGCTGATTTCGTGGATGCGGATGGCGGCGGCCTTGAGGGACTCGACGTCGGTGATCACCAGGCCGGACAGCGACTCCGCCTCGAAATGGTTGGGCGTCACAAACGTGGCCAGCGGCAGGATATGGGCCTTCAGCGCCTGGTCGGTGTCAAGCGCGTGTCCCGGCTCCTGGCCCTTGCAGATCAGCACCGGGTCCAGCACCACTTGGCGGAAAGCGTTGGCCTTCAAGGCGCCGGCAACCGTGGCGATGGTGGCCGGGCTGCCCAGCATGCCGATCTTCACGCTGTCCAGCACAGACGGCGCGCCCGACGCCGGGCCGTACGCCGCCGTCGTCGCCTCCAGTTGGTCAGCAATCACCTGCTGGTCCACGGGCACAAAGCGGTGGTTCCAGTTGTCCGTCGGATCGAAGGAGACAATGCAGGTCAGGTTGGCGATGCCGAAGACGCCCAGTTCCTGGAAGGTCTTCAGGTCCGCCTGCGCGCCGGCGCCGCCGGTGGCTTCGGACCCTGCGATGGTCAGGACAACTGCGGGGGCAGCGGGCTGTGTTGCGTCAGCGGAAACGGAAGTCATGGCACCATCCTGCCATCCGGCGTCGTCCGTTTTCCTTGTGTTTCTGAACAGGGCACTCCGGCAGTGTGTGTTCACCGTTACAACGGGCGGCAGCCGGGCGCGGCCAATGGGAGAATTGGGCGACAGTGCTAATACAGCCGGCCCGCGAAGCATCCGCGACCGAGCGAACCACTTTGAACGGACCTCCCATGCCTTCTGCCCCGGGCCCTGACGCCCTCCCCACCCACGCGCGCGGCGCAGCCCCAGGCGAGGCGGCCAGGTTCGCTTCGATCGGCTCGCCGTACTTCGGGATCCTGCTCGCAGCCATGGCGGTCATCCTGATCCTGTCCAACATTGGCGCGTCCAAGGGCGTGGCATTCGGCCCCATCATCACCGACGCCGGCTTTTTCCTTTTTCCGCTGGCCTACATCCTGGGCGACGTGATCAGCGAGGTCTACGGCTTCAAAGTGGCCCGCAAAGCCATCCTCACCACTTTCGCGCTGTCCGTCTTCGCATCGTTGAGCTACTGGGTGATCATCGCGCTGCCGGGATTCGACGACGACTTCGGCGCGTCCAAGCAGGCTGCGCTGGAAGGCGCGCTGGGACCCGTCCCGCAGATCGTGCTGGCCTCGCTGCTGGCGTTCCTGGCCGGGCAGACCATCAACTCATGGATCCTGGTCCGGATGAAGGCCCGCTCCGGCGAGAAGTCGCTGTGGGCCCGGCTGATGGGCTCCTCCGGCGCCGGCGAGTTCGTGGACACCCTGATCTTCTGCAGCATCGCGGCCTCGGTCATCGGCATCACGGACTTCGGCATGTTTGTGAATTACGTGGTGGTGGGGTTTGTCTACAAGACCCTGGTGGAATTCCTGTTTGTGCCGGTCACCGCCGTGGTGATCGGCTGGATCAAGAAACGTGAGCCCAGCTACCCGGCCTAGGCCCATGTCACTCGAAACGCTGGAACGGTGCGGGGACGCTGTTCCGGGTCAGCGTCCCCACACCGTTCCAGCGATTTCGACGCCGGGAGGCCGACCGGGCACGGAAACAGGACTAGCGTCTTAGGGCTGTGAGCACGCGTTGTTTGAACTCCTGCTCCCGGAACAGGTCCTTCCATTCCACCCGGACAAAGAACCAGCCGTCCTCGGTGAGCGCCTTTTCGCGGCGCCGCTCCTGGAACAGGACTTCGGCAGTGGGCTTGTAGTCGAAGTACTTGACCTTTCCGTCGAATTCGAGGGCCACTTTCTTGTCCTTCCAGGCGAAATCGAGCCGGTGCCAGCCCGCGCGGCTCCGGACCTCCACCTGGGCCTCGGGTTTGGGGAGCTGCAGGCGGGTGATGAGTTCGCGGGTCAGCGTTTCCCCGGCCGACTCGGCGCTGGCATCTGCGTTGGCCAAAGCCGCCCGGAGGTTGCGTATCCCGCGCTGCCCTGCCAGCCCGTCCGCCGCTGCCTGCATGAGGGAGGTATCCGCGCCGAGCCGCAGCGCGTTGTCCATAATGATCAGCGACTGGCGGTAGCTGAGCATCAAGGCGCAGTCCACCGTTGTGCGCTCAAGGGTGGTAACGCGGAGCGTGGCCCGGGTCATGACCTCTGCGTCCGAATACGGCCGGGTGTGGCCACGGATGTCCTTGCCGAGGCGCTCACAGGACGGCCGCACCCGGAACAGCAGGTGGATCAGGTCGTCAACATTCCAAAGGAAAAGGCCATGGAGCCTTGCAGCCGAGGTGTGGCTGTACACGAAGCCGCCAGTCGACGTCGTCAACGTCCCGTAAGCATGGGCATGGATCAGCTGCACACTGCGAAGCGAAGCGGACTGCTTTTCCCATAGAGCGCCCCGGATGTAGCAGCCGTACCGCAGCCGGACCAGTCCGCCGCTGCTGACGAGCTGGCGTACGGCCCGGGAGTTCAGTCCCGCGGCCCGCAGCTGGCCGGTCCGCCAAAGGTTGCCTGCTGCGGGGAGCGGCGGGAGCTGTGTCATCCACCCAGCTTCGGATGGGCTCCGCGCGTGGGCCAGGTTCCGCCGTCGTTATGTGGAAAACAACCGGGACGCTGGAACGGTGCGGGGACGCTGTCCCGGTTCGGCGTCCCCACACCGTTCCGGCGATTAAGACGGCGTCGGGCTCAGGAGTAGTACTGCCCCAGCGTCTCGTCTTTGAAGTCGAAGAAGGTGCCGGCCTCGATGGCCAGCCTGGCGTCGTCCACCATCTTCACCACAAAGCGCTCGTTGTGGATGGAGATCAGGGTTGCGGAGATCATTTCCTTGGCCTTGAACAGGTGGTGGATGTACGCGCGGGAGTAGTTGACGCAGGTGTAGCAGTCGCAGCCGTCCTGCAGCGGGCCGAAGTCGCGTTTGTATTTTGCGCCGGAGAGGTTGAACCGGCCCTGCGGTGTGTAGAAGGCGGAGTTGCGGGCCACCCGGGTGGGCGAGACGCAGTCAAAGGTGTCCGCGCCGTTCTCGATGGCCGTGAAGATGTCGTCCGGCTCGGAGATCCCCAGCAGGTGCCGTGGTTTGTCCTCCGGCAGCTCCTCATTGCACCAGCGGACAATCGTGCCCAGGTTCTCCTTCTCCAGCGCCCCGCCGATGCCGAACCCGTCAAAGGGCATGGCGCCCAGGTCGCGGCAGGCCTGGCGGCGGAGGTCCTCGTACTGCGCGCCCTGGATGACGCCGAACAGCGCCTGGTACGGTTTCCCGACGCGGGTGGAGGTGAGCCGGAAGTGCTCCTCGATGCAGCGCAGCGCCCACAGCCGGGTGCGTTCCAGCGACTCCACCTGGTAGCCACGGGAGTTCTGCAGGGTGGTGAGCTCGTCGAAGGCGAACATGATGTCCGCCCCGATCCGGTGCTGGACCTGCATGGAGATTTCCGGGGAGAACCGGTGCCGGTCGCCGTTGAGGTGGCTCTTGAACCAGACGCCGTCGTCGTCGATATGGGCGAGGCGTTCCTTGCCGGGCGCCACGGCGTCGTCAGGTCCGGAGGAATCAACGGACTTCATGTCGATGACCTTCTTGAAGCCAGAGCCCAGGCTCATGACCTGGAACCCGCCGGAATCGGTGAACGTGGGGCCGGGCCAGTTCATAAACGCGCCGAGGCCGCCTGCTTCGTCAAGGATGTCAGCGCCCGGTTGCAGGTAGAGGTGGTAGGCGTTGGCCAGGAGCGCCTGCGCCCCAAGGTCCGCCATGGATTCGGGCAGGACAGCTTTGACCGTCGCCTTGGTTCCGACGGCGATGAACGCCGGCGTGCGGATCTCACCGTGCGGGGTGGAGATGCTGCCGGTGCGGCCCAGGAATTCACCGCCGTTTTCCGAGACCTGGGCGCCGGAAGGACTGCAGGAGTCCGACAGCCGGGTACCCACCCGGAAGCCGAACTCGGCCTGGACGGCAGGCTGCCCGGCCGTACCGTCAGTGGCGGCTTGCTGGGACGGGGCAGGGGCGGGGTTGGCTGGCACCGTACCAGTGTGCCAGCATTCCCCGCCGCTCCGTCAGCTGGCCGGTTCCGATGTGGGGTAGTTCTCAGCGCGCCAGTTGTCCCACCCCGTACGGATCGACTCCAGCCGGTGGGCGCCCAGCCCGTACGTTGAGGCAATCACCAGGGACCCGCCGTCGGGCCGGATGTCCTCGATGACCGGCTGGTCCGTGACCACCAGGAGGCCCTCGCCGTGGTCGGCGTAGTCATGGACCGTGAGCCCCACCTGGTGGTTGGACCGGTACCAGACCTTCCCGGAGATCTCCTCGCCGGTTCCCAGCGTGAGCCGGTAGTCCCCGCCCGGCGCCGGGACGTCGGCCAGGCCCAGCTTTTCGATGGCGGAGCCCGGACCGCCCGGGAGGTTCAGGAACAGTGTGTGGCGGGAGCCGCGGGGGTGGCGCTCCAGCACAAACCGGAGCTGCTCGAGGAACGTGAGCCAGCCCTGGGTGATGTCCTCATCCCAGGCAGCCCATTCGGAGTTGTGGTCCAGCGCGGCGCGGGTCACGCTGACCCGGGTCCCCGTGGGCACGGGGTGGAGCTCAAAGACGTCCCCGCCGTGAACAGTGAGGCTGGTGTGGTCCGGTGCTTCCTGCACGTCGTCGGAGAAGTAGATCTCTTTGATTTCGGCGTCCAGGTCCTCGGCCTGCCAGCCGTGCCACTGGGCAACTTTGGCGGGTTCGCGCAGCATGGTCCAGACCTGCGGCGCGTCGGCGTTGATCACTACGCTCAGATTGTTGGTCATGCCCCGAATGTACAACTCCCGCCCCGTCCCGGGTAGGGGGCAGTTGCCGGCCGGCGCTGTCCCGCGCCGGCCGGGTGGATCCTCAGGCGCGGACGGCCTCAAGTTCGTTGCTGATGCGCCGCTTAAGTTCGCTGCCGCCGATGGTTTCCGAACCGCCGTGCGCGCGCAGGAACAGCAGTGATTCGAGCCGCAGCAGCCGCCATTCCCGTTCGGCGTCGTGGTTGGAATTGTCGATGGCCCGGAAAATTTCCTTGTCGTACAGGTTGGGCTCATTGAGCGAACGCTGCCGCACCTTGGCCGCCATCCGGGCCTTGAACGGGTCGGTTTCCTGGTTCTCGGGAGTCCGGATCAGCTGCTCGTAGACGGCGGCCCGGCGGTCCTGGCCATCCTGCCGGCAGATGTAGCTGGCCAGGGCGAGGGCCGCTTCCACGGACGTCCAGCGGCCGGGGTTGCCGTCAAAAGGCAGGACCGTGATGAGGTCCGCGACGAGGAGCGCGTTCTCGGCGTCCTTCAGGGCCACAAACAGTTCCTGGGCGAGGTCGCTGAGGTCCTTCAGGCAGCTGCCCGACTTGAAGTTCACGCCCTTGGCCAGCCGGTCCGCCAGCAGCATCACGCCGATGGCATCCGGGTGCGCCTCCGCCGCGGCTTCCACAACGGACTCCGGGGTACCGGCGGCGGTGGGGATCAGGGCGAGTTCCTCGTCGCTGGGTCCCTTGATGGCCGGTGGTACGGGCGGCAGCGGGGGAACCACGACGGCGGGCGCCGCTGCGGCGGGCGCAGCAGTTCCGGCGGGCTGGTGCTGCCGTGCTTCAGCTGGTTGTCCGGCCGCCTCGGGAAGGCGGGTGACGGCGTCGGCCTGCTGGTCCACCACGGTGACGGTGGTGCCCACGGCGATGCGCAGGGTGCCGCCGCCGGAAAGGCTGGCGAGGACCAGGGCGGGCGCGCCGAAATCGTCGCGCTCCACCTCGATCTGATGGATTTCTGCGGTCCCCCGGCCGTCCGGCAGCAGGATGTGGTGTCCGCTGCCCAGAGATCCAGCCTGCTGTTCGCTGTGGCGCCGTGCGGCTGGTGTTTCGGTCATGGAAGTCCTTAAATTCTTGTGCGGTCCGCCCAACAGTCTACAAAGGCGGGCACCGGAAATCGGGGACCCGGCGGGTGGGGTGCGGGTGTCAGTAGCCCACGCCGGCGAAGGCCAGGGCCTGCCGGATGAGCCCGCCGCGGCCGCCGACGAACTCCAGCTGCACGCCGGGGCTGAGGACCTCGTCCGGGGTCATCCAGGTCAGTTCCAGGGCGTCCTGCCTCGGTTCGCACTCTCCCGTGACCGGGATGACGTACGCCAGGGACACCGCGTGTTGGCGTTCGTCGGTGAACCCCGTCTGCGACGGTGCGGGGAAGTATTCGGCCACGGTGAAGGGCACCGGGCTGATGGGCAGCTGCGGGAAGGCCAGCGGACCGAGGTCCTTTTCCATGTGCCGGAGCAGGGCGGCGCGGATTGTTTCGCGGTAGATGACGCGGCCCGATACAAGCGACCGGACCATGGTGCCGTCCTCGTCCGCCTGCAGGAGGGTCCCCACCTCGTTGACGAAGCCCAGCGGGTCCAGCCGAACGGGCACCGCCTCGACGTACACCATGGGCAGCCGCCCGCGGGCCTCAAAAAGGTCTTCTTCGGAAAGCCAGCCGGGATTCGGGTCAGGTGTGCGCACGTTCATGGTTAAGTTCTACCCCATGGGAGGGCGCCGGGTGATCCACAGCTCTCCGGGGGCAGGGGTGGCGGTTCCGTCGACGGCGCCGCCCGCCGTACTTTCGCCGGCCCCTTGTCCGGCTGTAGCATCCGTCCCGGGCGCGGCGTTCCCACCGGCGCCAGGCACGGTGCCCTTCCCGGGGTCCTGCCCGGCGTCCGGGTGTGGAACCCGCAGGAGGCTGCCCGGTCCGTCCGGTCCCTGGCCGGCCAGGGCAGCGGCGAAGCCGGCGGCCTGGAGCCGCCCGCACAGGGCGGCCAGGTCGCCGTCGTACTCAAAACCAAGGCCGGAGCGGGCCGGGCCGTGTCCCGGCCTGACCAGGATGACGCCGCCGTTTTTGGCCGTGAACGCAGAGGCGTCGGCGGCGGCATGACCGGTCCTGGGCCGGGCACCGATCCAGCCCAGGGTCCGGGCCGCTGCGGATGGGTCTTCCGTGAACCAGAGTCCCACAACGGCCAGAGCCGGATCCGCGCCCACTGTGGGTACGGCAGGGTTGGCGGTCGCCGCCAGGAAGGAAAAGCCGTCCGGGGCGCTGATGCCGCAGCTGGCGCCGTCGCCGGACATTACTGCCGGGATCCGGCCGTCGCCCTGGGCGTCGAGGTTGGTGCGGCGGGCAAACTCGGCCAGGACGCGCACCTCGAAGCCGAGCTCAGCCCGCCCGGCCAGGCCGGGGAGGGCAGGGTGGGCAGGCTGCAGCGAGATCCTGCCGGATCCTGCGTCGAACGTGCGGCCGTTACCCGTGGCGGGGACCATGCCCAGGGCAACGAGCAACCGTTGCCACTCCAGGAGCCTGGCGGTGTGCTGAAAGGGCCGGACGCGGAGCATGGCGGATCCTTGGGGTGCTGGCGGATGGTGACGGGACGCCGTGCCCGGCTGGGCGGTGGGCCGGAGACCGGGCGGCAAAGCTCCCGGTGCCCCCAAGCCATCCTGTCACGGGCGGGACGTGGCTGCGGCGGGTGGCGTTGATGGTGTCGCAGCGATGGTCTGCACGGCAGAATGGTGCCATGGCGATCGAACTCGAGGAACTGCTGGTGCCCGACGCTGCCGCCTGGCGGTCCTGGCTCGAGGCGAACCACGCTGACAGTCCCGGGGTGTGGCTGGTCCTGCACAAAAAGGGCGGGACGGTGACTGGGATCAACTACGCCGCGGCGTTGGATGAAGCCCTGTGTTTCGGCTGGATTGACGGCCAGGCCAGGAAGCGTGACGCCGAAAGTTCGTTCCAGCGGATGACACCCCGCGGCCGCCGCAGCGTCTGGTCCGCCCGGAACGTCACCTACGTGGCCCGGCTGGAGGAGGAAGGCAAAATGACGGGCGCAGGCAGGGCCGCCGTCGACGCCGCCAAAGCGGACGGCCGCTGGGCCGCTGCCTATGCCGGGCAGGCAACCGCGGAAGTTCCGGCTGACCTGGCCGCTGCGATCGCCGCCGTTCCCGCCGCCCAGGCCATGTTTGACGTCCTCACCAGGTCCAACCGGTTTGCCCTGATCAACCGCACCAACAGCGTTAAACTGGCCGCCACCCGCGAGCGGAAGATCGCTGGTTTTGTGGAGATGCTGGCCCGGAGCGAAGCGCCGTACCCGCAGAAGAAGCGCCCCGGCGACGCCTGAACGGCGCCCGGTCGCTTACGTGTCGGCCGGAAACGCGACGCCCTCGCCCACAACGCGCAGGCACAGTTCCATGCCGGGCCGGGCTATGGACGCGTTCCAGTGCCGGATGGTGATGACTTCGCCGCCGCCGGGATACCGGTGGTCGGACGTGCCTGCGAGCTCCGGCGGGACGGCCAGTTTCAGCCGGACGGTGGTTTCTGGGCCGAAGTAGTCGGTATCCACCACAACGCCGCGGATGGGACCGTCCTCGGCGATGCGGATCTGTTCCGGCCGCAGCATCAGCTGCACCCGGCCCTGGGCCGGCGGCCTGCGGACGGGGATCCCGCCGAGCGAGCAGGTGGCCAGGGAGCCTTCCAGCCAGGCGTCGAGGATCACGGCGTCGCCCAGGAACTCGGCGGTGGCCCGGTCTGCGGGCCGGGTATAGACCACAAACGGGTTCCCGATCTGCGCCAGTTTCCCGCCGCGCATCACCGCCACCTGGTCGGCGAAGGACAGGGCCTCGGCCTGGTCGTGGGTGACCAGGATGGTGGTGACGCCGGCGTCGCCCAGCACCTTGGCCACGGCCCGGCGGGTGGCCACCCGGAGGCCCGCGTCCAGCGCGGAGAACGGTTCGTCCAGGAGCATCAGGCTGGGTTCTCGGGCCAGCGCCCGGGCCAGGGCAACTCGCTGCTGCTGGCCGCCGGAAAGCTGGTGCGGGCGCCGTTTGGCCATGGCCGGGTCCAGGGAAACCATCTCCAGGAGGTCGCTGACCCTTCCGGCCACCGCGGTCCGGCCGCCCTGCAGGCGGGCCGGGTCAAGGCCGAACGCCACGTTCCGGCCCACGCTGAGGTGCGGGAAGAGCGCACCGTCCTGTGCCACGTAGCCCACGTGCCGTTTGTGCGCGGGAATCCAGACCCCGTCGCCGGCAACCTGGCTGCCGGCCAGCGTGATGCTGCCGGTGGCGGGGTGTTCGAAGCCGGCGATCAACCGCAGCAAAGTGGTCTTGCCAGATCCTGAGGGTCCCACAATCGCGGTGGTGCCGCCCCGGGCCACCGATAGGTTGACGCCCTTCAGGACCGCCTGGAACCCGAAGTTTTTGGTCACGTCCGCCACCACCAGGTGGCTGTTGGTGCTGGATGCGACGGACGATGCGATCCGCGGTTCCGGCAACCGGGAGGGGGCTTGTTCTGTCACTGTCCGGCTACTTTCTTGGACTGCTGGAAGAGCAGGTAGGTCATCGGGGCGGAGAGCAGGATCATCAGCAGCGCGTAGGGGGCGGCGCCGGCGTAATCGATTTCGCTGCTTTTGCTCCAGAATTCGGTGGCGAGCGTCCGCGTGCCGTTGGGCGAGAGCAGGAGGGTTGCCGTGAGCTCGTTGGTGATGGCCAGGAACACCAGTGCGGCTCCACCGGCGGCGGCAGGGGCCATCAGCCGCAGCGTGACCTGGACAAAGGCCGTCAGCGGCGGCTTTCCCAGGGCCTGCGCCGCCTCATCCAGTTCCTTGGGGGCCTGGGCCAGTCCGGCGCGGAGGTTAACCAGCGCGCGGGGCAAGAACAGCAGGACGTAAGCCGCCACCAGCACCCCGGCGCTTTGGTACACGCCCGGCACCAGCCGGATGCTGACGGTGACGAAGGCCAGCCCCACCACAATGCCGGGCAAGGAACTGGTGATGTAGTTGGAAAGCTCCAGGGTCTTGCTGAACCAGCCCGGGCGCCGCACCGCGAGATAGGCCATGGGGAAGGCCACCACAATCGTGGCCGCGGCGCCGGCCAGGCCGTAGCCCAGCGTGGCAGCAAGGGCCGGAACAAATTCCGCGGCGGCCCAGACGGCCGGGCCGCCGGCCGCCACCCAGCGCAGCACCAGGAACAGCGGCAGGCCGAACGCCAGCACCGTCAGCGCCAGCAGGAAAAGCTGGGCCGGCAGCTGGTACCCGCGCAGCGGCAGGCGCAGGGCCCGCGCCTGGGCACCGGGACCAATCCGCGCGTAGCGGGCTGATCCCCGGGTCCGGACCTCCGCGAGCAGCAGGAGCAGGCAAAAGAACACCAGGACGCTGGCCAGCATGTTGCCGGCGGCACCGTTGAAGGTGGACTGGAACTGGACCATGATGGCGGTGGTGAACGTGTCGAACCGGATCATGGCGAACGCGCCGTATTCAGCCAGCAGGTGCAGGGCAACCAGCAGCCCGCCGCCAGTGAGGGCGATCCGCAGCTGGGGCAGCACCACCCGGAAGAAGGTGCGCCAGGCGCCCAGCCCCAGGGACGCCGCCGACTGTTCGATCGCCGGGTCCAGGCGGCTCAGCGCCGCAGCGGCCGGGATGTACACCAGCGGAAAGTAGGAGAGCGTGGCGATCAGGACGCCCGAGCCCAGGCCGGCCAGGGACGGGACGGCAGACACCCACGCGTAGCTGTTGACAAACGCCGGGATGGCCAGCGGCGCTGCCAGGAGCACCGCCCACGTCCTGCGCCCGCGCAGCGCCGTGCGCTCCACCAGCCAGGCGCCCGCCACCCCCAGCACCAGGCAGAGCGGAACGGTGATCACGGTCAGCAGGACGGTGTTCAGCAGCAGCTCGGCCACGCGGGGCCTGAAGATGAGCCCGACGGCGGTGTCCCACCCGGTTGCCACGCTCATGTAAAGCACGTACCCCAGCGGCACCAGGGAGAAAAGCGCAATCAGGACCGCCAGCACGGACACCGCGGAAACGCCGAAAGGCGGGCGGGGGCTGCTGCCCCGGCCCGCCGCCGTCGTGCGTCCCTTGGGGGAGGCCGAAAGTCCGGGTGTCACGGAAATTAGAGGAGTCCGGCCCCGGTCATCAGTTCGGTGACCTTTTCGGAGTTGAGCTTGGCCGGATCAACGGTGGGTGCCTGCAGGTCCGTGAGGGGGACCAGCTTCTCGTTGGCCGGGATGTCGGAGGCGATGGCGTACTCGAAGGAGGTGCCGTCCTTGAGGACTTCCTGGCCCTTTGCCCCGGTGACGAACTTCAGGAACGCCTGTGCCGCTGCGGCGTTCTTCGCGGTCTTCAACACGCCGCCGCCCGAAACGGAGACAAACGCGCCCGGGTCCTGGTTCTTGAAGTAGTACGGCGTGACGTTTTTGGAGTTTTCGCCGGTCTTGGCCTGGTCGCCGTAGTAGTAGTAGTGGTAGATCAAGGCAGCGTCCACTTCGCCGGCATTGACGGCTTTCATGGCTGTGCTGTTGCCCTTGTACGCGGTGAAGTTTTCCTTCATACCGGCCAGCCACTCCTTGGTGGCGTCCTCGCCCTTGAGCTCAAGGAGGGCTGAGACGATGGCCTGGAAGTCAGCGCCGGTGGGCGACGCTGCCCACTTGCCCTTCCACTCCGGCTTGGCCAGGTCCAGCATGGACTTGGGCAGCTGGTCCGCGGACAGCTTGTTCTGGTCATAAACCAGCACGGTGGAGCGCGCGGCAATGCCGGTCCACTTGCCGGTGGAGGGCCGGAATTCTTCGGGGACCTGCTCCTGGGTGGCTTTGTCCACGTCGGCGAAGAGGCCTGCGTTCTCCACCTGCGCCATGGCCGGGGAGTTTTCGGTGAGGAAAACGTCCGCCGGTGAGGCCTGGCCTTCCTGGACGATCTGGTTGGACAGCTCGGTGTCCGAGCCCTGCCGCAGGGTGACCTTGACGCCGGTTTCGGCGGTGAAGGCATCCACCCATTCCTGGGTCAGGCTCTCGTGCTGGGCGTTGTAGACCGTGATTTCGCCGGAGACCGGCTGGCCGGCGGCCGAGGAGCCGGACGTGGTGGGGGCGGAACTGCCGCCGCAGGCGGACAGGCCGAGGGCTGCGGTGGCGGCAAGTGCGATGCCGGCCAGCGCGCGGGTGCGGATCTTCATGGCGGAACTGCTTTCTGGGGTAAGGCGGGGGAGCTGCCTATGGGCCGGGGATGCCCACCTGAGGAACTTTAGGCCAGCCAATCCTAACCAACAGTCGCGAAAACGGTTAAAGTGATGAGGCTCACACGTATTTGCCGGAGTGTTGCGCGCAGCCGCGGCCGCCGGCTCAGCTCCCCGCAGCCACGTCCGCCGCTGCCGCCAGGACCATCCAGGCCTGCAGTTGCGTGGAAAGTTCGACGGCGGTGCCCGGGGGATACGTCCCGGCTGCCGGTTGCGCGGCATGTTGGGAGAAGACGCTGGCGCCCGGGTGCCCGGCCGCGTCGTGGCCTGCTGTGCTGTGGCCTGCTGTGCTGTGGCCCGGCACCGCGCTGCGGCCGGCCCAGAACGCGGCCGCAGTGTCGGTGACGAGCCGGGCTGAGGTGGTCCGGGCTTCCCCGGGCAGCCTGCCGTCCGTGGCTGCGAGGGCCAGGTAGCGGCACAGGATTCCGGTGAAGAGCCCGGCGTCGCCCGCTCCGTCGCACCGCAGCACTTTCGTCCCGTGGTTCGCGTCCGGCCCGCTGGGTGCGGCCGGAGTGCGGGTCAGCACCCGGTCCACGGCGGCTATCAGGGCGGCCGCGCGGGCCAGGTTCGCGGTGCCGCCCAATTCCAGCAAGGCACCGAGGATGGGGCCCTGGTTGTAGGTGTAGATGTTCCGCTCCACCTGCACCGCACCGTCCGCACCCCGGCGGGCGCCGTCCAGGTACAGGCTCTGGCCGGCGTCGAAAAGGGTGCCGTCCAGCCAGTCCACCAGCGCCTGGGCTTTGGCGGGCTGGCCGGTCCGGGCGTAGAAGAGTGCCACGGGGGCCGTGGCAGGGGTGTTTTTGAAGTCCCGCTGCTTGCTCCAGAAGACGCCGCCGCCCAGGTCGTCGCTGCAGGCGGCATCAAACTGCCGGGACAGGGACTTCCGCACCCCGGCGTAACGTCGCCGCCCCGGCTTGCCGGTGTCTTCTGCCAGCCGGGCCAGCCTGAGGGTGGCCAGGGCCAGCCAGGCCATGTCGTCGTAGTAGTTGTTGACGAACGTAAAAGTGTTGCGGAGCCGGATGCCGCGGAGCAGCCGGGAGGCGAGCTTTCCGGCGCTGGCGTGGTCCGGGCCGTTGAAGCGGGCCGCAGGGGTGGCGCCGTCCGCCAACTCCTGGCGGCCGGCGTCCACCAGGCAGTCAAGGTAGTGGGCCTGCCACCAGTAGTGCCAGGGGTCCAGCAGGCTGCCGCGGAGGCGGCGCGCGGGGCCGGACAAGCCACGCCACAGGGCGCCGGAGCCGGATCCTGCGCCCTGGCCGGGCCCGCCGTCCTGGGCCGCAGCTCCGTCCGTATCCCTTGAATCGGGCAGGCCGGACCAGCTGACCGCGGCGAGGTGCGTGCCCGGAAGGTGCAGCAGCCGCCGGCCGAACAGCGCGGTGACGGAACGGGCCGCATGCGTGGCGCGCTGGTTCCAGTCCGGCAAGGCATCGTCCGCTGTGGTCATGGACTCCAGCTTAGGCGTGGGCTTGGCGCCGCGGGCAGACCGGCACCGGTGCGGGTGGTGCACGCGGCGGCAATTTCAGTTAACATTCACTAACTGATGAACCGCTGTCCTTCCGCGGTCCGCAGCACGCATCAAGGAGGATGTATGGACGTCAACGGCTCTGTTGCCCTGATTACCGGGGGCGCTTCCGGGCTGGGGGCCGCCACCGCCCGCCAGCTCTTCCGGGCAGGCGCCTCCGTGGTGCTGGTGGACCTTCCCTCCTCCGCGGGGGCCGCGTTTGCTGCGGAACTTGCCGGTACCGCCGAAGGCCAGTCCGCAGTCTTTGTCCCCGCTGACGTGACGGACGCGGCCCAGGTGCAGGCCGCCGTCGACACCGCCGTGGGACTGGGCCCGCTCCGGATCGTGGTCAACTGTGCCGGGATCGCCACCCCCGGAAAGGTGCTGGGGCGAACGGGGGTCCTCCCGCTGGCGGACTTCAACCGCGTCATCCAGGTCAACCTGATCGGCACATTCAACGTGCTCCGCCTGGCCGCCGCGGCCATGGTGGAAACCGAACCGGCGGAAACTCCGCTGGGTGGGCCGGAGCGTGGCGTTATCATCAACACTGCTTCGGTGGCCGCGTTCGACGGCCAGATCGGCCAGCCCGCCTACGCCGCCTCGAAGGGTGCTGTGGCGGCCATGACGCTGCCGCTGGCCCGGGAGCTGGCACGCTCGCTGGTCCGTGTGGTCACCATTGCCCCCGGCATCTTCGAAACACCCATGATGGCAGGGTTGCCGCAGGAGGCGCAGGATTCCCTCGGGGCGCAGGTTCCGCACCCTTCCCGGCTGGGTAAACCGGATGAGTACGCCAAGCTGGTGGCCCATATTGTGGACAACGCCATGCTCAACGGCGAAACCATCCGCCTGGACGGCGCCATCCGGATGGCACCGAAGTGACCGGCCCGGCCCCCGAACTGCCCACGGCAGACTTTTTCGGCTACGAATCACAGCTCAGCCGGCCCGAGCAGGCCAAGCTGGCCGAACTTCGGGATTTCCTGGCCGCGGAAATCGCCCCCTACGCGGGGGACTGGTGGAACAAGGCGGAATTCCCGGCGCATATCCTGCCCAAACTCGCAGTACTGGAGCTCAGCACGCCTGCCCAGCGGGGCTACAGCCACCTCTTCGCCGGGTTGGTCATCGCCGAGATGACCCGCGTGGACACGTCCATCGCCACGTTTTTCCTGGTCCACCACGACCTCTTTGTGGAATCCCTGTACTCCTTCGGCTCGGCGGAACAGAAGGAACGTTTCCTGGCGGCCGCGTCGGAACTGCGCATCACCGGGGCCTTCGCCCTGACCGAACCACAGCACGGTTCGGATGTGGCCGGTGGCATGGAAACCCGGGCCCGGCGGGTCCCGGCGCAGCCCGGGACAGGGGCGGGAACCCTGGAGGGAGCGGCCGGCGGCGGCGACACGTGGGTGCTCAACGGCGCCAAGCGCTGGATCGGCAACGGAACGTTCTGCGACTACATGCTGGTGTGGGCGCGGGATGAAGCCGACGGGGCCGTGCGTGGCTTTATTGTGGACGCCACCCTGCCGGGTGTCAGCCGCACCCGGATCGAGAACAAAATCGCCCTCCGCACCGTGCAGAACGCCGACATCGTGTTCCGGGACGTCCAGGTGGCGGAAGCTGACCGGTTTGCCGGCATCAACTCCTTCGAGGACACCAAGGAACTGCTGCGCGGGTCACGCATCATGGTGGCCTGGCAGGCCGTGGGCCAGCAGCTGGCGGCCTTCGACGAGGCCCGGCAATACGCGGTGGACCGACACCAGTTCGGCCGGCCGCTGGCACAGTTCCAGCTGATCCAGCAGCAGCTGGTCACCATGCTGGGCAACGCCGTGGCCAGCATGGCCATGATGGCAGGGCTGGCCCGGCTGCAGGACGACGGCGCCGCGGACATGGCGCGGGTGGCCCTGGCTAAGTCCTACCTCAGTGCCCGGATGCGCGAAACCGTGGCGATGGGCCGGTCCATCCTCGGCGGGAACGGCATCGTCACGGACTACCGCATGGCCCGGATCTTTTCCGACGCCGAAGCCATCTACACCTACGAGGGCTCCTTCGAGATCAATACCCTGATTGTGGGCCGCGCGGTGACGGGGATGTCCGCCATCGCCTGAGGCGCTGGCCTTAGGCTTCCCGGCCCTGGCCTTCCGGTTCGGCTGCGGCTGGTGCCGTGTCGGGCGGGAACGGCAGTTTCTCGCCGGCCTCCACCCGGACGTCGAGGCTGTTGTTGCGGACGGGCATGGGGCAGGTGCCGTACGGGCTGAAGGCGCTGGGGTAGTTGATGGCCCGGTTGAAGTCCAGGACCACGGTGGCTGTGCCATCAGCCCCGGGCCGTGGCCGGGGTGCGGACAGTTTCCGCCAGTCGTCCGTGGTGTCGCCGTTGGTGCCGTCGTGGAACGTCAGGGTGAGCGCCCCAAGCTGTTCCTCTTCAGCCTGCAGCCGGAACTCGTGGCCGCTGCCCGGAACCCGGAACACCACCTCGCCGGCAGTCCGGTGCACCCCGTCCACCAGCGGGTTGGCGGTGGCGATCGGCACATCCACCGGCTCGGGGTAGGGGTGGTAGGTCGCGGTGATTTCCCAGGCCGGGTTGTAGGCGTAGGTGGGAACGCCGCGGAAGCCGGTGAAAACCGGGGAGGCCGCGTCCCTGGTGCGGATGGCGTACTTCCCTGCCCGTTTCGCCAGCTCCACCACCACCTGGTCCCCGTCAGCGCCCCCGGACCTTACCCACAGGAGGGATTCCTCGTCGTCGAGCGTTGCCCTGATGGTCCCCGCCACCGGTTCACCGGAATCCACCAGCGACAGCCCGTCGGCGGGCACCGCGGTGAGTTCCGCCGTCGTGCCGTCCGCTGACCACAATCCCGGGGCCAGGTCGACGGCGGCGGGGGAGTCCGCCAGCCACTGGAAGGATGTCAGGGTGAGCCAGCCGTGCGGGGCCGCGAGGGCTGTGTCGCGGTTGGCGCGGAAACGCTGCCAGCGTTCCAGTTTGGCGGCGGGGGTGGTGGCCATGGTTCCTTCCGATGGTGCCTGCCACGGTACAACGGTGGCAGGCGGGGTTTTCATCCCGCCGGGAACCCGGCATCCCGGGCTGCGGGGTCCTATTGGAAGCGACACTATCTGAGACGGATTGCCACGTCCCGCCGCGCTGCGGGTAGCATCTATAGGCAGTAACGTGGCTCACAGTATCCAGCGCAGTGTACGAGCCAAGTCCGAACCCTCGAAAGATACGCTTCCATGGCTCACACTGCAGCACATCCCGAATCCGATCTTGCCTCCGAACTCAGGGCAGACGTCCGCCGGGTGTCCACTCTCCTGGGCGAATCGCTGGTCCGCCAGCACGGCCCCGAGCTCCTCGACCTCGTGGAGCAGGTCCGCCTGCTGACCAAGGAATCCAAGGAAGCGGCCCGCGGCGGAGCCGACGCCACCGGCCCGTGGAGCGCCCATGACGTGGTGGCCCAGGTCCGCGAACTCCTGGGCTCGCTGCCCATTGAGCAGGCCACCGACCTGGTGCGCGCCTTCGCGTTCTACTTCCACCTGGCCAACGCCGCCGAGCAGGTCCACCGCGTCCGCGGCCTCCGGACTCGGGCGGAAAAGGACGGCTGGCTCGCCAAGGCCGTCAATGACATCGCCGGCCAGGCCGGTCCGGAGGTACTGCAGGACGTGGTGAACGGGCTGGATGTCCGCCCCATCTTCACCGCCCACCCCACCGAAGCGTCCCGGCGCTCGGTCCTGGACAAGATCCGCAAGCTGTCGGACGTGCTGGCCGAGCACACCACCGAGGGCACCACGGCACGCCGGCGGCAGGACCGCCAACTGGCAGAGGTGATCGACCAGATGTGGCAGACCGATGAGCTCCGCCAGGTCCGGCCCACCCCCGTGGACGAAGCCCGCAACGCCATCTATTACCTGGGCAGCATCCTGACGGACGCCATGCCCGAAATGCTGACCGAATTCTCGGAGCTGCTGGGCGAGCACGGCGTCAGCCTTGCCGCCAAGGACGCCCCCATCCGCTTCGGCTCCTGGATTGGCGGTGACCGGGACGGCAACCCCAACGTCACCGCCGGGGTGACCCGGGAAATCCTCCAGATCCAGAACCAGCATGCGGTCCGGATCAGCATCGGCATGATCGACGAGCTGATCTCCATCCTTTCCAACTCCACGGCGCTGGCCGGGGCGGACAAGGAACTCCTGGATTCCATCGACGCGGACCTCGCGAAGCTGCCCGGCCTGGACAAGCGGGTCCTGGAACTGAACGCCCAGGAGCCTTACCGGCTCAAGCTGACCTGCATCAAAGCCAAGCTGATAAACACCGGCAAGCGGGTTGCGGCCGGGTCGAACCACGAACACGGCCGGGACTACAGCGGTACCGACGAGCTCCTGGCGGACCTTGACCTGCTGGAACTCTCGCTCCGGAACCACTCGGCCACCCTTGCCGCTGACGGTGCCCTGGCCCGCGTCCGCCGCGCCATTGCCTCCTTCGGCCTGCACCTGGCCACCCTGGACATCCGCGAACACGCAGACCACCACCACGACGCCGTGGGCCAGCTGATGGACCGGCTGGGCGGGCCCGGGGTCCGGTACGCCGAACTGAGCCGCGAAGAGCGGTTCGAGGTGCTCGGCTCCGAGCTGGCGTCCCGCCGGCCGCTGTCGGGTCACCCGATCAAGCTCGACGGCGCCGCCGACGGGACCTACGACGTCTTCCGCGAGGTCCGTCGCGCGCTGAAGACCTACGGGCCCGACGTCATCGAGACCTACATCATCTCCATGACCCGGGGCGCTGACGATGTCCTGGCCGCCGCAGTCCTGGCCCGGGAAGCCGGCCTGGTGAACCTTTTCGGGGAGAATCCGTACGCCAAGATCGGCTTCGCGCCGCTGCTGGAGACCGTTGAGGAACTGCGGGCCTCCGCCGAGATCATCGACCAGCTGCTCTCCGTCCCCTCCTACCGCGACCTGGTGCGGCTGCGCGGCGACGTGCAGGAAGTCATGCTGGGCTACTCGGACTCCAACAAGGAATCCGGCGTCATGACCAGCCAGTGGGAGATCCACAAGACCCAGCGGAAGCTGCGCGACATTGCCGCCAAGCACGGGGTGCGGGTCCGCCTGTTCCACGGCCGCGGCGGATCAGTGGGCCGCGGCGGCGGGCCCACCTATGATGCCATCCTGGCCCAGCCCAACGGCGTCCTGGAAGGCGAAATCAAGTTCACCGAACAGGGTGAGGTCATCGCGGACAAATACTCCCTGCCCGAGCTGGCCCGGGAAAACCTGGAACTGTCCCTCGCCGCGGTGCTCCAGGGTTCGGCCCTGCACCGGGATCCCCGGACGTCCGCCGGGCAACGCGAACGCTACGGCCAGGTGATGGAAACCGTCTCCGACGCAGCGTTCGAGCGGTACCGGAAGCTTGTGGACCACCCGGACCTGCCCGCCTACTTCATGGCCTCCACCCCCGTGGAGCAGCTGGGTTCCCTGAACATCGGCTCCCGCCCGTCCAAGCGGCCCGACTCCGGCGCCGGCCTGGGTGGCCTCCGCGCCATCCCGTGGGTGTTCGGCTGGACGCAGTCCAGGCAGATTGTGCCCGGCTGGTTCGGGGTGGGCTCCGGCCTCAAAGCTGCCCGGGAGGCAGGAAATGCCGGGCACCTGGTGGAAATGATGGAGCACTGGCACTTCTTCCGTTCAGTGCTGTCGAACGTGGAGATGACCCTGGCCAAGACGGACCTGGACATCGCCGGCTACTACGTGGCCACCCTGGTTCCGGAAGAGCTGCACCACATCTTCCGCACCATCCGGGAGGAATACGAGCTCACGGTGGCCGAGATCCAGATCCTCACCGGCGAGCACCTGCTCCTGGACGCCCAGCCAACGCTCAAGCGCTCCCTCGAGATCCGGGACCAGTACCTGGACCCCATCAGCTACCTGCAGGTGGAACTGCTGCGCCGAGTCCGGGCCGAAGCCGGCACCATCAGCGGCGCGGAAATCGACGAACGCCTCCAGCGGGCCATGCTCATCACCGTCAACGGTGTTGCAGCGGGCCTGCGCAACACGGGCTAACGCTAACCCCCCACCCCTCCCCTCCCGTTGCGCTATCACCTATGGTCCCCATCCGGGTCGGATAGGGACCGTAGGTGATAGCGCAACGGGGGTTGGATAGGGTTGGGGCATGCCTTCCTTCCAGACCCGCCTCAAGATCACCGGGCTCCGGCCAGGGAACCCGCCGGAGTCCGTGATGGACGCCGCCGTGGAGGCGCTGGGCACCCGCCACCACGTGGAATCGCACCAGCTGCAATTGGCCGGAGGCGTTCCGCAGCTGCACCTGCGGTTCCTGGTGGAGCCCACCGAATACAGCGGCGAGAACCAGCAGGCGCTGCAGTCGGCCGCCATGATGCGCGACGCCGTCGAACGCGTGGCGCTGACCGGTGCGCTGCTGGTGCTCCGGCGCAACCGCGGCCGCTGGGCGCCCGTCTGACGCGCCGCCCGGATCAGGCCAAGGGGCCGGTTTCCTCCACGGGGGAGCGGTCGCCGCGCCGCCGGGTCACAATGATGCCGACGACGGCGCCGATCACCAGGCCCAGCGCGACCCCGATCAGCGAACTTGCCCAGAACGGCAGGCGCGTGGCCGAACCCGTGAAATAGCCCAGGCCCACCAGCCAGAACGCCCACACGATGGCGCCCAGGCCTGCGCACAGGCTGAAGCCCCGCAGCGACACGTTGGCGATGCCTGCCGCCGCGCACGTGGCCAGCCTGCCGCCAGGGAGGAACCTGGCGCCGATGATGGTGCCGTAGGTGGAGGACCGGCCGGCTTTCGCCAGGCCCTGGTGGATGCCGCGGTGGACCTTCCGGCCCCACTTCCAGCGGTCCAGGATGTGGCTGAGCCGCCGGCGGAACAGCTGGAACACCACCATGTCGCCCACCCAGGATGCCAGGGCGGACAGGGCGGTAATCAGGAAGAAGTTGGCGCGGCCGTCAGCCGAGAGGGCACCGGCGGTGATCACCACCATCTCGGAAGGGATGGGAGGGAAGATGGCGTCGCCAAGCACCGCGGGGATGATCCAGAAGTAGATCGCCGCCCCCCAGCTGTCAGCGCTGCCGAAGTCCATTGCCACAAGGTACCGCACTTTGGCGGACTGCCTCGCTGAGTTCGCGGCCGCTGCGGTATTCCACTGCTTTGGCGGTGATGGGATCCACGAACCGGATGCCCCGGGCCAGGAGCTGCAGGGGCCGGGAGTAGTCATCCGGTGCCTTGTCCAGCAGGTCAGGGTAGAAGGAGTCGTTCACGATGCCCAGTCCCAGCGAGGCCATGTGGACCCGGAGCTGGTGGGTCTTTCCGGTGTGCGGCTCGAGCCGGTATCTGGCCAGCGGCGCACTTCCGGGGGTGCCGCCGTCGAACGTTTCCAGCTTTTCGATGCGGGTTTCCGCGTTCGGTTCGCCGTCAACAACCTCGGCCAGGAGGTAGCTGCGGGACTTGGTCATCCGGTTGCGGACCACCACGGGAAAGCCGACGTCGGGATGGCCCGGCGCCGGCTGGGCCGCGGACACACACTCGTAGTCCTTCTGCACCTGCCGCTTTTCGAAGAGGACCTGGTACTTGCCGCGGGTGTCCGGGTTGGTGGAAAAGAGCAGCACCCCGGCCGTCATCCGGTCCAGCCGGTGCATGGGGATCAGGTCCGGCACGTCCAGCTGGTTCCGCAGGCGCACCAGCGCCGACTCCTGGATGTAGGTGCCGCCGGGAGTGGTGGGGAGGAAATGCGGCTTGTCCACCACCAGCAGGTGCCCGTCCTGGTGCAGGATGTCCAGCTCCACAGGAATCCGGGTCTCCGGCGGGAGCGTCCGGTAGTACCAGATGAAGGTGTGGTCCCGAAGCGGAGTGGTCCGGTCCAGCGGAACGCCGCCCTCGCCGACGATCTCGCCGGCGTCGAACCTGTCCTCGATGCCCTGCGGGTCGATGTGGCCCCACCGGTGCATCATGTAGTCCATGGCGGTCTCCCACGGGCCCCCGTCCGGGAGGCGCAGGCGGGTCGCGTTGACGCCATCGCGCACGGGGAGGGGGGATTGCATCACCTGTCCATTCTACCGGTGGGCCAGGCCGTTACCGAACAGAAAAAAGTTCTTGACAATAAAAGTTGTCGGAAGGCATGCTGGAACCATGTTGGACATAGCAGTGATCGAGGACCCGGCAACCGCCGAAGTATCCCTGGACCCCATCCGGACGCGGATCCTCCATGAGCTGGCCGAGCCGGGCTCCGCCACGCAGCTGGCCGGCAAGGTGGGGCTGCCCCGGCAGAAGGTCAACTACCACCTCAAGGCCCTGGAGCGGCACGGGCTGGTGGAGCTCGTGGCGGAGCGGCGCAAGGGCAATGTGACCGAGCGGGTATTCCAGGCCACGGCCGCCTCATACCTGATCTCGCCCCAGGCGCTGGCCGCCGTGGCCCCGGATCCGCGGCGTTTCACCGACCACTTCTCGGCGTTCTGGCTCCTGGCGCTCGCCGGGCGGATGGTTGAGGAGACCGGCAAGCTGATCGCCGGCGCCGCCGCCGCCCGCCAGGCCCTGCCAACCTTCGCGATCGACGGCGAGATCACCTTCCGGTCCGCCGCCGACCGTGCCGCCTTCGCGGCGGACCTCGGGGTGGCGGTCACCGCGCTGGTGGACAAATACCACGACGGCGGGACCTCGCCGCGGGGGCGCCGGCACCGGCTGGTGGTGGCCCTCCATCCGGCACTCAAGACAACTGAAAACCCAGGCAAGGAGCCGAACAATGACTGATGACCGCAGCTTTGAAATTATCCAGGATACTGAACTTCCCGGCACGCCGGAGCGGGTCTGGGAAGCCGTGACCGCAGGGACGTCTGCTTGGATGTTCCCCACAGAGCAGTGGCCGGCGGTAAAAACGGTTGAGGAGCATCCCACCCGACTGGTGTCCCGCATGGACGGGCCGGATGGCTGGTTCAACCAGCTGGAACACGTCCTGGCGCCGCTGGCGGGCGGCCGCGCCAGCCTGCACTACGTCCACAGCGGCATCTTCGCCGACAACTGGGATGAGCAGTATGACGGCGCCAGCCGCCATACGGAGTTCTACCTCCACACCCTGGGCCAGTACCTGCAGCACTTCGACGGCAGGGCCGTGGTGTTCACGGACATCCAGGGCCCGGCGGAGTCCATCACCCCGGACGGCTTTGAGCGGCTGCGCTCGGCGCTCGGAGTGGACGCCGCCGGACCGGGTGGGCGCGTGGACGTGGAGCTCGACGGCGTCGGCCGGCTTTCTGCGGAGGTGGACTTTGCCAATAAGCATTTCCTGGGCCTGCGGACGTCCGACGCGTTGTACCGGTTCTTCGGCCGCAACGCCTGGGGTGCCCCGGTGGGCATGACGGTGCATGACTTCAGCGGGAGCGCGGACACCGGGGCCACCGCGGCGGTTTGGGGCAAGTTCCTGGCGACGGTTTGCGCCTGAAAAGACGTGGCTGCGGGCTGGCACTAGGTCCGCTCTTGGCCGCTCCGGACTAGGCGATGGCCACCCGGGGCGGCTCCGGCAGGGCCCGCCGCAGCTGCGGGGCAGCCTCCAACCGGTTCTGGGCTGACCGCAGCGCCCGGACAGCGGTTTCGAGGCTTCCGGGGTCAAGTGTGTAAGGGATCCGGACGTAGTGTTCGAAGGCCCCGCCAACTCCGAAGCGTGGTCCGGCGGCCAGGCGGACGCCGAACCCGGGTGCAATGACGGTCAAAGCCGTGCTGATGGGTGCCGGCAGCCGGCACCAAAGGGTCAGTCCGCCGTCGGGCGCCGCAGCCTGCCAGGTGGGCAGGTGCTCCGCCAGCAGCTCCTGAAGCGTGCCCCGCTGATCCCGGAGTGCTGCCAGCCGGGCCGGCAGTGGCTCCTCGAAATGCGCCATCAGATGCGCCGCGGCCAGTTGCTCGGTCAGGGGACCGCCCAGGTCCAGGGTGGTCCGTTGGGCGGCGTACCGCCGGATCTGCTCCCTGCCGGCACGGATCCACCCTGTCCGGAGGCCGGCCCAGTGCGACTTGCTGAGCGAACCGACGGATACGCAGGAGCCGAACGCTGCCACATGCTGCGAGTCCAGGCCGTTGAGGTTCAAATCGCGCAGCGTTTCATCGATGACCAGGACGGTTCCGGCGGCGGCAGCGGCCCGCACCAGGCGGCGCCGCTGCGGATCCGGCATCAGTTTGCCGGTGGGGTTGTGGAAGTCGGGCACCAGGTAGGCGACGGCGGGACGGTGCTGCTGCAGCGTTGCCTCCACGGCGTCCAGGTCCCAATGCGGCTGGCCGGGTCCGCCCACGGCGACGGGCAGCGCCCGCGCACCCGACCCGGCAATGGCGTCCAGCGCGTTCGGATAGCTGGGGTGCTCCACCAGGACTTTGGCAGGCCTGCCATGCCGGGGTCCGGCTTCAGCCCGGAGGATGATGTTCAGCGCGTGCTGCGCTCCGGAAGTAATCAGGATCTGGTCCGCTGTGGTGGGTACCCCGGCCGCGGTGTACCGGGCTGCCACTGCTTCGCGCAGGACGGGCAGGCCCAGGACCTCGTAGCCGAAGCCGGGCAGCAGCGCGGGCAGGTCGTTTAAGGCGGCCGAAAAAGCCCTGTGTACCACTTCGCCGCTCGCCGGCAGCGACGCGTAGGCCAGGTCCAGGAGACCGTCCGGGGCGGACATGCCCGGTGCTGCCACCCCGGCGGCAGACCGGGGCAGCCGGGTGCGGCCCTTGGCGCCCTGTCCGCTGCTGAGGAACCCCTGCTCCCGCAGCAGGGCGTAGGCGGCGGTGACGGTGGTGCGGGACATGCCCAGGGTCTCCGACAGCGAGCGTTCGCTGGGCAGGGGTGTGTCCAGGGGCAGGCGGCCATCAAGGACCAGCAGCCGGACAACGTCCGCCAGTTCGCGGTAGGCGGGGCCGGCGGCGCTCTGCCAGGGGCCCATCAACCGGGCAAGGGCGGCGGGATTCATGGCTCCTGGCATCAGGCCAGTATCGCAGACTGGCTATGGAATACAAGGCCAGTGCCAGGCGAGGATGGGTCAATGATGATTCGCAGACTCCTTCAACTCTTTATCGGCCTGGCCATGTACGGCTTCTCTCTGGCCCTGTTTATCCGCTCAGCCCTGGGCACTGCGCCGTGGGATGTGCTGCATCAGGGCCTGGCCGCCAGGACCGGGCTCAGCCTGGGAGCCGTGGTGATCATTGTCAGTTTTGCCGTGCTGCTGCTGTGGATCCCGCTCAAGCAGTGGCCCGGTTTTGGTACGCTGTGCAACGCCATCCTGGTGGGTGTCTTCGCTGATCTCGGGTTGGCCCTTGTTCCGCAGTTCTCCCACCTCGGCGGTCAGACCGCGGTGCTTGCCGGGGCGGTTCTCCTGAATGCCGTGGCCTCGGCCTGCTACATCGGGGCCCGCTTCGGACCCGGCGCCCGCGACGGGCTGATGACGGGCCTCGCCCGGCGGACCGGGTGGTCCGTGCGTGTGTCCCGGACCCTCATCGAAGTGGTGGTCCTGGCCGCCGGTTGGCTTCTGGGCGGCGCGGCAGGTGTGGGCACTGCCGTGTACGCGCTGGCCATCGGCCCGCTGGTGCAACTCATGATGCCGTTCTTCACCGTTCCCGAAAAGACACCCGCGAGTGTGACCCTTGCCGGGCATACCGCAGCGTCACCCGGCGCGCTGCCCCCGGCCGAACCCGGATCCGGCACACCGGCGACGGCACACCAGGCGCACGGGTGAACCAGGGTCAGGGTATTGCCGGTCCCGGGTCGGGGCCGGCAACGGGCGCAGGCTGGCACTTGGGGCAGAAGTAGATGTCCCGTTCCTCGTCGCCGTTGAGTTTGCCCAGGACAGCGTGTTCGATGGGGGTGCGGCACTTGAGGCAGGGCTGGTGCTCACGCCGGTACACCCAGTAGCCGGGCCGGCCTGCGGCGCGGCCCACCGGGACGCCGCGTGCGTTGAGGATGGTGACGCGCCGGCCGGGGCCCAGGTTGGCCTCCAGCAGGATTTTGGCGCTGGCCATCATTTCCCGCAGGGAGACCAAGGCAGGCACGTCGCCGGCGCGGACCGTGGGATGCACGCCGGCCAGGAACAGAGTTTCGCAGCGGTAGATGTTGCCGATGCCTGCCAGGTTCCGCTGGTCCAGAAGGGCAACACCGATGGGGACATCCGGCGCGCTGAGGATGCGGCGTTCGGCTTCGTCCGGATCCCACCCTGGCCCCAGCAGGTCCGGGCCCAGGTGCCCCACCACCGAGTCCTCGTCCTCGGTTTTGACCACATCCAGCACCCCCAGGGAGAACCCCACGGCATCAGCCGAGGCGGTCCGCAGGACGCAGCGGGCCGTGAAGCCGGGTTTCCGCCAGCGGCCGCCCGGAGGATAGACCTGCCAACTGCCTTCCATCTTCAGGTGCGAGTGGATGGTCAGTCCCCGCCCCTCCGGGCTGACCACCCGGATCAGCAGGTGTTTTCCGCGCGGCACTACCTCGCTGACCGTCCAGCCCGTGACGTTGAGCGTGGCAAAACGCGGCACGCGGAAGTCGGAGGCCGTGAGGACCTGGCCTGCCAGGGCGGCATGCAGCTGCGCGGTGGCCCGGAACACCGAATCACCCTCAGGCACGGATCCTCAACCCCTTCGGTGTGGAATAGGCGCCAGCGGCACTGAGCGCGGCAGCGACGGGTGTGTCCAGGATTCCATGCCCGTTGACCTTCTCCATGATGAGTTTGTCCACCGCGCCCCGGGTCACCACCCCCACCAGGGCGGCTCCCGCCGCGGCCAGGACGGTTTCATCGGCGCTGAAAACCAGTAGGGTCTTGCCACCCCGCTCGACATAAAGGACCAGCGCGCCGTCCACCAGCACCACCAGGGCCCCGGCTTTCCGCCCCGGCCGGTGACCGGTGCCGGCGTCGTCGTTCACGCCGGGCCAGGACAGCGCCGCCCCGTAGGGGTTGGCGGGGTCCGTTGCGGCCAGCGCCAGGGCCACGGGCTCGGGTTTGGCCAGCTGGGAGTCCTCGGAGAAGGACCGCAACCGGTCCACCGTGGCCGGCACGGCGAACTGGGCCGCGCCGAGGTGTTCGATGAAATACCCGCGTCGGCAGCGGCCGGCCTCTTCCAGCCGGGCCAGTACCTTATACATCAGCCCGAAGCCGCCCAGGATCTGTTCGGCCATCACCGAGCCGCGGGTCACCACGCCGTATCGGTCCAGCAGAAGCTCCGCGGTGGCCCGCGCGTGGATGGTGGCGTCCAGTTCGGGAGCGGGCAGCGCGGACCAGCGCCCGGCAGCCATGGGCGGCGTGGCGACGGCGCCGGAGGTGCCGTACCGGCCGCCACCGGCCGCCCCGATCAGGCCGCTGCCGGAACGGCCCAGCCTGCTCAGCCGGGGCGCCCGGGCCCTTGGGGTCCGAGCCACTTGCCGGTGGGCGGTGTGGCCGCCCGCGATCAGCGACCGCACCGGCGCGAAGGTATCGCCCGTGATCCGGCCGGCCCAAACAAGGTCCCACAGGGCGGACACCACATCCTGGTCGCCCAGGACTGCGTCCATGCCGCCGGCGATGTCCGTCAGCTGCCGGAAGAAGTACCCGCCGCCGTTGGTGCGCAGGTGGTCCAGGAGCCGCAGCTGGGCGTCGCCGGGTTCGTAGTCGACGGCGGGATTCAGGGTCAGTTCCGCGGAATCGGCCAGGTGCAGGCTGATCCAGCCGTCGTTGCCGGGGAGCGAGCCGGCACCGGACCACAGGACTTCACCGGCGGCCATAAGTTCGTCGAGCATGGCCGGCCGGTAGTCGGACACCCGGCTGGCCAGGATGAGCGGCTCCCAGGCGGAGGCCGGGATGGGGACGCCGGAGAGCTGGTCCACGGCGGTGATGATGCCGTCCAGCCCTCGGAGCGACGGCTGCCCGCGGCCCCCGCCCGGGACCCGGACGTGCTGCCAGGCCGGCAGGAAACGCCCGTAGGCGGAGGCGTCCACGGGTTCGACTTCGGCGCGCAGGGCTGCCAGCGAGCGGCGCCGCAGCTTGCGGAGGACCTCGGCGTCACACCATTCGCTGGTTGCCGGCTGCGGAGCCGCCACCCCGGCCGGGCCGGCAGCCTGGGCGCGCGCCGCGGCATCCGCCCTGGCAGCCTGCGCCTCCGGATCGGCGTCCTCGGCCACGTTCCCATCGTCGTCCAGCTCTGCGACGTCCGCGGGATCGGTGTCATCGTCGTCCGGACCGGCCGGCAGCAGGGCCTCGTCCGGCCCGCTGCCGTTGGGAGTTGGCGACTGCGCCGCGTCGCCGCCGGCGTGCGGGCGGAACTCACCCTCCACCACACGGCCATCGGCGGCGAGCCGCTTCAGCGCCGTGCCCACCACCGCCACGCCCAGGCCCAGCCGGGCAGCGGCCTCCGCGGACGTGAACGGCCCGTGCGTCCGGGCGTACCGGGATACCAGGTCGCCCAGCGGATCGGCCACGGGTTCAATGAACGCCAGCGGCACACCCATGGGCAGCGGCACCCCGATGGCGTCCCGGAGCCTGGCGGCGTCCTCCACCGCGGCAAACCGCTCCCCCCCGCCGATGTTGACTTTGATGGCGCGGTTGGCCCGCTGCAGGGCCTGGAGGTGGCCGGCGGCGGATGCCACACTGGCGGCGTCCTGCTCGGGATCGGGTTCGCCCTGGAGGCGCGCCGCGGCCTCGTCCGGCGTCAGCGGTCCCAGCAGCCGGAGCAGGTCCGCTGTCCCTTCCAGGCCGCGGGCCCGGCGGTCCGGCAGCAGCCGCTGCAGTTCCCGTTCGGTGGACTCGATGACCTTGGGGTCCAGGAGTTCGCGCAGTTCCACCCGGCCCAGCAGCTCGTTCAGGAGTGTGGAGTCCAGGGCCAGCGCCGCGGCCCGGCGCTCGGCCAGCGGTGAGTCGCCCTCGTACAGGAACTGGGCCACATAGCCGAACAGGAGGGACTTGGCGAACGGTGAGGGCTGGCTGGTGGTGGTTTCCACCACCCGCAGCTCGCGGCGTTCCACGGACGCTGCAATGTCTTTCAACGCGGGAAGGTCGTAGACATCCTGCAGGCATTCACGCACCGTCTCCAGCACGATGGGGAATGTAGGGTACTTCCGGGCAACGTCCAGCAGCTGCGCTGACCGCTGCCGCTGCTGCCACAGCGGCTGGCGTTTCCCGGGGGTCTGGCGGGGGAGCAGCAGGGCGCGGGCCGCGCATTCACGGAACCGCGAGGCGAACAGGGCGCTGCCGCCCACTTCGGCGGTGACAATCTGTTCCAGTTCCTCCGGATCGAACAGGAACAGCTCCGCCCCCGGTGGTTCGTCTTCCATCATGGGAACCCGGAGCACAATGCCGTCGTCAGCGGCCATCGCCGAGCCGTCCAGCCCATACCGCTGGTGCAGCCGTTGCCCCACGGCCAGGGCCCAAGGGGCGTGCACCGGCATCCCGAACGGGCTGTGCAGGATCACCCGCCAGTCGCCCAGCTCGTCGTGGAACCGTTCCACCACCAGCGTGGTGTCGCTGGGGACCACTTCGGTGGCCTGTTTTTGTTCCCGGATGTACTGGATCAGGTTGTTGGCGGCGAAGTCGTCCAAACCGCTGGCTTTGCACCGTTCCAGGGCGGGACCGGAATCGGACGCTGCCAGTTCGCGGACGAACGCCCCCAGGGCCCGGCCCAGGTCCACTGGCCGTCCCAGCGAGTCGCCCTTCCAGAACGGCAGCTTTCCGGGCTGGCCAAACGCGGGCGAGACCAGGACGCGGTCGTGGGTGATGTCCTCGATCTTCCAGCTGGTGGCGCCGAGCGCGAACACATCGCCCACCCGGGATTCGTAGACCATTTCCTCGTCCAGTTCGCCCACCCGCCGGCCGCCCTTGGGCGCGGGGGAGGGCTTTCCGTCCGCAGCCGGGGACGCAGAGCCTTCCGTTTCGGTGCCGATGATGTACACGCCGAACAGGCCGCGGTCCGGGATGGTGCCGCCGGAGGTGACGGCGAGGCGCTGCGCTCCGGGGCGGCCTTCGATGGTCCCCGCGTTGCGGTCCCAGATGATCCGGGGGCGCAGCTCTGCGAACTCGTCCGACGGGTACCGGCCGGCCAGCAGGTCCAGAGTGGCTTCGAACGCCGAGCGGGGGAGCGACGCGAACGGGGCGGAGCGCCGGACCGTGGCAAACCACTCCTCCACATCGATGCTGCCCAGGGCCGCGGCGGCGACGGTCTGCTGGGCCAGGATGTCCAGCGGGTTGGCCGGCACGTACAGGCGCTCGATTTTGCCGTCCAGCATCCGTTCCACGGTGATGGCGGTGTGCACCAGGTCCGCACGGTGTTTCGGGAACAGGACACCCTGGGAGACTTCGCCCACCTGGTGCCCGGCGCGGCCCACGCGCTGCAGCCCGCTGGCCACCGACGGCGGCGATTCCACCTGGACCACCAAATCTACGGCGCCCATGTCGATGCCCAGTTCCAGCGAGGACGTGGCCACCACGCACCGCAGCCGTCCCGATTTGAGGTCGTCCTCGATCAGGGCGCGCTGGTCCTTGGACACGGATCCGTGGTGCGCCCGCGCCAGCACCGGGTCCGCGCCGGCGGAACTGCCGGCCTGCGCCATCATCTGGGCGGGGGTTGAGGCGGGAAGGCCCGACGCCGGCCCGCCCGGACGGCGGTCAGGTCCAGGTGCGCCGTCCCCCTCCGCGGCCGGGGTTCCGTCCCAGCCGCCGCCCACCGCAACCAGCTGGCGCTCCGCGTAGATTTCGTTCAACCGGGCCGTGAGCCGCTCCGAAAGCCGCCGGGAATTGGCGAAGACGATGGTGGACTGGTTGGCCAGCACCAGGTCCACGATCTTTTCCTCAACATGCGGCCAGATGGAAGCCTGGGGCTGGAGCCCTGAGGCCGGGCCGGAGTCGAACGCGCCGGCCGCGCCCTGCAGGTCCGACATGTCCTCCACAGGCACTGAAACGGTGAGGTCCCAGGTCTTGGACGCCGGCGGGGCAACGATCTCCACCGGCGCCGAACCGGCCAGAAACTGGGCCACCAGCTCCTTGGGCTCCACGGTGGCTGAGAGCCCGATCCGCTGGGCGGGCTTGGGCAGCAGGGCGTCCAGCCGTTCGAGCGAGACGGCGAGGTGGGCGCCGCGCTTGGTCCCGGCCACGGCATGGACCTCATCGATGATGATGGTGTCCACCTCCGCCAGGGTCTCGCGGGCCTTCGAGGTCAGCATCAGGAACAGGGATTCCGGGGTGGTGATGAGGATATCGGGCGGAGTGGTCAGCAAAGACCTGCGGTCCGCGGTGGTGGTGTCCCCGGACCGGACACCCACGGTGATCAAGGGCGCCGGCAGGTCAAGGCGCTTGGCGGTCTGGGTGATGCCGATCAGCGGGGCGCGGAGGTTCCGTTCCACGTCCACCCCCAGGGCCTTCAGGGGCGAGATGTAGAGGACCCGGGTTTTCCGCTTGGGCGCGCGCGGGCGCCTGCCCTTGCCCGCGGCCTGGCCGGTGACCTTGCCCGTGGATCCGGCCCCAACCCCCGGGAGCGTGTCCTGGCCTGCGACGGGATCCGCGGCATCGGGCCCGGGGGTGGAGGTCAGGAGCCGGTCCAGGGCCCAGAGGAAGGCCGCCAGCGTCTTTCCGGAGCCGGTGGGGGCCACCACCAAGGCATGCGAGCCGGAGGAAATGGCGTTCCAGGCCCCGGCCTGGGCAGGGGTGGGGCCGCTGAAGGCACCCAGGAACCAGTCGCGGGTGGGCCGGCTGAACTGGCCCATGGGTGCCGCTGCACCGGAATCCTTGGCGCCCGCGACGGGCTGTTCCTGCGTCATGCCTCCATCATGCCGCACCCCACCGACAGGACAGCTGACCGCGGCCTACGATGGTTGGAAAGCGCCGATGCTCAGCAGGTTGATGCCGGCGTTGCTGCAGGCGTTGGTGGGGTCCGGCAGGAAAAGCGATGCGGTGTCCTCCGGCGGGTACACGCGGTAGCCGCCGGCCCGCACCTGGGCGCAGTCGGGGAAATTGCCGGCCTGGACGTAGCGCAGCACCGCCGTCCCGGTCTCCCCTGGGGCAAGCAGGACCTCCGTTTCGGGTGTTGTGACGTCCCGGGCGGCAGCGGCGCCGATGGGGTCGCCGGCAGCATCGGCGGTCAGCGACACGCCGGCGTAACCCTTGAGCAGGCAAGGCTCGGTGCCGGTGTTGGTGAGGTTCAGCTTCATGTAAACGCTGCCGGCAGCACCGCCACCGGAAGGGTCGGTTTCCGCAACGAGCCCCGACGCCTTGCAGAGGGCGGTGGCAGCCGGTGTGGTAGCCGGTGCCGACGTGGCGGGGGCCGTGGTGGCCGGCGCACTGGGCGTGGGCGACGCCGATGCGCTGGCCGGTGCCGACGTTGCTGAACCGGAGTTGGACGCCGACGTCGTGGGTTCCGCCTGCGGATCGCCTCCACCGCACGCGGTGAGCAGCAGGGCAGCCGCAGCGGCCGCCGTCGTAATGGTAAACGCCTGGGAAATTCGCTGAGACCTCATCGCACCACCTTTACGCCAGAGGTTGCCCGCGTCAACAAAGCCACCAGCCCGGAAGGCAACTGATGCCCGGATCGTGATGATCCGGGCGTCAGTTGTGCAGGCTATTTCGCGTCAGCTGCGGCCTTGCGCCGGGCGCCGCTGCGTACCAGTGCCGCCGCGCCGAGGGCCAGGCCGCCGACGCCCGCCACCAGGCCGGCCCAGCTCCGTGCGTCGGCGCCGCTGTCCGTTACTGCCGCCACCTGCTCGGTGGCCGCTGTTTCGGCGTGACCGTCCCCGTGGCCCTCGGCGGCGACGTCAGTGATGGTGATCGACGGAGCCGGGGCGTCGAGGGAATGCGGGTCCTGGCCTTCCTTGGCGATTTCGGACCAGTCAGTCTGCCCGGTTTCACAGGTCTGCAGGGTGGGGAAGTTCAGCGTGGTGCCGGCAAGGTCCGGCAGTTTCACGGACAGGACCAGGGTGTCCCGGAGTTCGTGCTCCAGCGGGGTCTTGGCGGTGTACACGATCTGGCTGGTCCGCTTGGTGATGGCGGTGCCGTCAGCCAGCTTCCGGGGTTCGGCCAGCTGCTCGGTGACCTTTTCGACGGTCCAGTTGGGGTTGACGGTGGGCTGCGCGTCGTTGAGTTCCTGCGGCAGCGTGATGGCAACCTTGGTGGTGTTCGACTCCTCGCAGCCATGCGGCACGGCGAAGGTCAGGAGCGCGTACGAGTTGGCTGACGTTTTGTCCGGGGTGACGCCCACGTGGGCGGAGGCGCCGACGGCTCCGGAGAGCAGGAGCGCGGCTGCGCCGCCCGTGGCAGCTGCGGTGGTGAGGGTGCGGCGAAGGAGGGTGCTGGTCATGGGATTGCCTTTCTGGCGCACCCCAAACAAGGGGGTGCAGGGTGTATGGGACCCGGCGCCGGAAAGGATTGTCCGGTTCGCCGGTCAGGCGGGATGCACGACGGCGGTAGGCGGGCCGCGCCGGCTGTCCCACCGGAGGTTCCGCCACGGCTGCCGGGCAGGCCGGGCAGGCCGGCTTTCCGCCGGCACCGACGGAACGGTGTGGAGGGCGGCGGCCCGGGGCAGGCCGGCCAGCGGCCGGAGCCAGCCGGCGAGGGCCCACAAGGCAGCCTCGCCCCTGGCCAGCAGGAGCGCGCAGCCTACGGTGGCCAACGCATGGGCGGCAAGCATCAGGGGACCGCTGGCGCCGGGCTGGTGCAGGTGCCCGGCCAGCGGGGCCAGGCCGGCATAGGCCTGGAGTTCCGCGGCAGGATCGTGGTGGTGCCCAGCGGGCGCAACGTTTGCCGCCGCGGTGACGGTGCCGCTGAAGGCGTTGAACAGTCCGTGGAGCACCACCTGCCCGCCGCCCAGCAGCGCGGCCATGGCGGGAAAGCCCAGGCGCAGGCGTGTGGCGGTGGTGCTGGCCAGTACGGTCAGGGCCAGAACCGCCAGCATGATGCCCGGCGCGGGAAGCTCGCCGCCACCGGCAAGGTGGGCCCCTGCTGCGAGCGCGAGGATGCCGGTTGCCACTGCCGAGGATCGGAGCACGTGGAAAGGAGTGTGTGGGTGTGCTGGCACAGCTCCTCCTTTCCGGTCCCGCATGGCGGTCTAGATTCTACCCGTGATTCGAGGCATGGTTGGCCCCGGATGGGCGGCGGCCGTGCCGGATCAGGGTGCGCCGGCAAGCAGTTCGGCGAGGACCTCAGCGGCGGTGCCGTGGCGCAGCAGCGGGGCGGCCTGTCCGGCCCACAAGGACATCAGGTCCGTGTTGCCCGCAGCAGCAGCCTGGGGCCGGAATTTCCCGGTCAGCCAGTTCTGGATGGGGAAGGGGGCCACGAGGGCCGCATCCTCGAGTTCGGCCGTGACCCGGTTGGGGAGGCCCCGCGCCAGCCGGCCGCTCATGGCCCGGGTCAGGACAGTGGTCCCGGCGGCAGGACTGCGCAGCAATGACCGGTAGGCGGGCACGGCAGCCGATTCCCCGGTGGCCAGGAACGCGGTGCCCACCTGCACGCCGTCGGCGCCCAGCGCGAAGGCGGCGGCCACCCCGCGGCGGTCCGCGATGCCGCCGGCAGCGATCACCGGAATGTGGATGGCGTCCGCCACCTGAGGCACCAGCGCAAACGTGCCCACCAGGGATTCGCCGGCCGGCGCCAAAAAGGACACCCGGTGGCCGCCGGACTCCATTCCGCTGGCCACCACGGCATCCACGCCGCCGGCCTCCAGCGCCACGGCTTCGGCCACGGTGGTTGCGGTCCCCAGGACCTTGATGCCCAGCCGGTGCGCCGCCTCCACCACCTCAGGCGCAGGGACGCCGAAGACAAAGCTCACGACGGCGGGACGGGCCGCCAGGGTTGCCGCCACCTGCTCGCCATAGTCCGGTAGGTACCGGTCCGGCATGTCCGGCAGCGGCAGGTCCAGTTGGTCAAAGTAGGGCTTGAGGATCCCAACATAGCGCTGGAAATCCGCCACCGGCAGGTCCGTCGGCTCGGTTCCCGTGGGGACCCAGAGGTTCAGGGCAAAGGGCCGGGCGGTGGCCGCCCGCAGGGCAGCTGCCGTCTTTTCGATGGCAGCCGCATCGAACCCGTACAGCCCGAACGAACCCAGCCCGCCGCCGTCGCTCACGGCTGCCGTCAGCGCCACCGACGAGACGCCGCCGAAGGGTCCCAGGACCACGGGGGCCTCGATTTCCAGCAGGTCCGTAAGGCGGGCGGTCCCGGCCTGGCCGGTGCGCGGGTGGTTCATGGCGGTCTCCTGGGTCCGGGAAATGCTGGCCCGGCCAGTCTTTCAGGCCCGGCGCCCGGGCCCAAGAACCCGTTCCGGAAAGGGGCCCGGCAACGGCAGTATCGGCCGGAACAGCCGGGCGTTAGACTGCGGAGACAATCTTCTGCGACGTAAGGAGCTGTTCATGGAATACACCGGAGCGCAGTCAGAGCGGGCCGTCCCGGCAGGCGAGCTGGACCGCAGCCACATCGGCCAGACGGTCAGTTTCCAGCCCAATGAATTCACTGTGGTGTTCGGCCGGATCGCGGGGATCGCGCGCACCGAAGCCATGGTCTACCTGTCCCTGGACGGGGTCGCCGGCGGGACGCACCTGAAGGACGAGTACGACCTTCCGTCCAACCATGAGGTGTACCTGCAGGTGGACGTGATCACCAACGCCGAGTCCACCATCAAGGACCTGTTCGGCAAGGTCCAGGACAATTTGCGCGGTTCCGGGCACAGGGGTGAGGACCGCACCGACCGGTTGTAGCAACAAAAATGGTACGCCTGACGGCGGCCAACCAGGCATGCCGCACCACAGGATCCAAGGTGATGGAGTGGAAGACCTTTTCGTAGGACCGCCAGGTGTCTTGCCCGCGGGCGTGTCCTTGGGTCAGGCCAGGTACGGACCGCTCACGGACGGGCAATCTGGTCAGGTCAGGCATGTGGGCGGCTATGCCGTGTTCGCCCGGTACTGCGAAGCTGCGGGCGCCGTCCCGGCGGAGCTGGCCGCTGATCCCGCTGCGCTCGCCGGCTTCCTCCAGGCGCACGGGCCAACCATCAGGGCCAATTCGGACAGGCTGGCTGCCGCCGCGGTTTTTACAGGTAACACCATTGCAGGCCTGCGGCCGGATGCATCGTGGACCGTCGGCCCAGGTGGCGCCGAGGTGGGGAACCATGAGGCGCGGTTCGTGGTCCGGGCTGTGGTTGAGGGGCTCTGCGGCGCAGGCGACGAAATGGTACAGGCGTTTGCGGCCAAGCTGCGGGGATGGGCCCAGGAGGACCTTGGCGGGCCCGCGGGGCCCCTGCCGGTACCGGCTTCGGGGCACCCCGTCTACATCCGTCCCAGCCTGCCGGACGTTCGTTACTTTTCCGGTGCGGATGCCAGACGGTACGGCGGGCGTTGGGATGGCGGCGGTCCGCCGCAGGAAGCCTATGAAGTGGTCAGCAATCCGGGCCGGTTCGCCGGCCTCCACGCCATTGCCGATGCTTTGATCAGCCACCTGGAAAGAACCTACGCCATCGATGTCCGGGAGGATCCGGCCCTGGCCGGGGACCTCCTGCTGCCCCACCCGGATGTCCGGCGGGCCGTCAGGCTTACCCCGCACCACGCCGGGGCCGCGCCCCTCACCTTCGTCTTTACGGGCTTTCCCGGCGTCATCGTCCACGCCGGGGTGCTGCACGATTTCCCGTTTCCGGCCTGCGGATGCGACGCGTGCGACGAAACGTCGGAATCAACGGCAGACCGCCTGGAAATGCTCGTTCTCGGCGTGGCCGCGGGCGGGTACGCCGAACGCTACCCCGTAGGCAGGCGACACCAGCTTGAGTACGTTCTTGCCGCGGCCGATGGTTCAGGCTCGGAAAGCGGATGCGGTGAGCCTGGACCCATTGACGGCGGACGCCTGGGTGAAGCTGCGGCCAGGCTGCGGGATGTCGCCGTCGGCTGGGGCGCTTGGCCGTTACGGAAGGCGGGGCGGATGGTTACCTAGCAGCGGCAGCAGCAGCGGACGACGGCGGCGGGACATTCCGTTGCCTCCGCCCACCGGGCTTGCCACGCGGGCATTGCTGCCGGCGCCCCGCAGTGCCATTCTGGGGTTATCCGCAGTTTGGCCGCGACGGACAGGACAGGTCAATGCCGCTCTATCTCTCAAAATTCAGCTACACGCCGGAAACCTGGGCCAGGCTGATCAGCCACCCGGAGGACAGGCGCAAGGCGGCGCAGCAGTACATCGAATCGGTGGGGGGAAAGCTGCACGGATTCTGGTACGGATTCGGCGCCCACGACGGCTACAACCTGTGGGAGGCGCCGGACAACGTATCCATGGCCGCGGTGGCGCTCGCCATCAGCGGCGGCGGGGCCCTGGCCTCGTTTGAGACAACTGTGCTGCTCACGGTCGAGGAAACCCTGGACGCCCTCCGGACTGCCGGCGAAATTGCCTACCGCAGCCCGGGCGCCGAATAAGCCGCAGCGTCCGGACAGGCCGCGGGGCCCGGCCCCCGGCTCTCCTATGCTTGGGGAATGGATCCTGCCAAGACCCGCCGCGAAGCTGCACTGCCTCCGGTGGCCAGCCCCTTTAACCATCGGCCCCTGGCCGTGGCCGTCCTGGACATCTCCTTCGAAGTGCGCCGGAAAAGCCACGAGGGGACGGGTGTGCTGCCGCTGTCCAGCGGGGTGCTGGACGTCATCCGCGTCATCGAACGGCATCCCGGGATCACGGTGGCCGAGGTGGCAGCCAGGCTCGGCAGGCAACTAAGCAACGTCAGCGCGCAACTGCGGGAACTGGTGGCACTGGGCCTGGTCACCCGCACCCGGGACGCGGCGGACAAGCGTTATGTGGCACTCCACGCCACCGCCGAGTCGCGCCGGATCAAGTCCCTGCTTGAAGGAGCCTGGGCCGGTGCCCTCGCCACGGCCACCGACAAGCTGACCGCGGATGACCTGGCGCGCCTCGCGGCGGCGCTGCCCGCATTGGAACGGCTTGCCGCCATCCTCCACGAACCCGACGCCTGAGCCTGAACATGGCCCGTTTGGTGCCTGCCGGATAGATACTTATACTTATGTAAGTATTACTTTTGAAGAAGCGGAGATTTTTGGTGGCAACACAAACAGCAACCCCGGCGGTTTCGGCGGAGCGTGCGGAAAGCCCGGGCGGCAGAGGCGAATGGTGGGCGCTGGTTTTCCTGGCGCTCGCCCAGTTCATGGTGGTCCTCGATGGCACCATCGTGAACCTGGCCCTGCCCCGGCTGCAGGCCGAGATGGGCATCAGCGACTCCACCCGGGCGTGGGTGGTCACCGCCTACGCCCTGGCGCTGGGCGCGTTCCTCCTCCTGGGCGGCCGCATCGCGGATTTCTGGGGCCGCAAGCGTGCGTTTATGACGGCGGCCACGGGGTTCGCCGTGGCGTCGCTGCTGGGCGGCCTGGCCCAGGCGCCGTGGGAACTGATCGGCGCCCGGGCCCTGCAGGGATTGTTCGCAGCCTTGCTGGCACCCGCCGCGCTGGCGCTGCTGACAGTGTCCTTCCCGGGTGGCCGGGAACGCGGCACGGCGTTCGCGGTGTTCGGCTCCATCAGCGGCGTGGGCGCCGCGGTGGGGGTGCTGCTGGGCGGCTTCCTGACGGACTACGTTTCGTGGCGCTGGTGTTTCCTCGTCAACGTGCCCATCGCCGTCGTCGCCCTGCTGGGTGTCTGGGAGCGGGTTGCGGAAAGCAAGGCAGGCGGCGTTCCCCGGTACGACTGGCCCGGCGTGGTCCTTGCGGCCCTGGGCCTTGGCGCCCTGGTTTACGGCTTCACCAACGCCGAACACGGCTGGGCCACCCCCGGCGCGTGGGGCTTTATCCTGGCCGGCGTGGTGCTGATAGCGCTGTTCATCGCCGTCGAAAAGCGTGTGGCCCACCCCCTGCTTCCGTTGCGGGTGGCCACGGAACGCAACCGGGCGGCAGCCTTCCTGGCGTCCTTCCTGGCCGGTGCCGTGCTGATCGGCGGCATCCTGTTCATCAACTTCTACATCCAGATTGTGCTGGGCTTCGCGCCGTTTATTGCCGGGTTGGCCTCGCTGCCCATGACGGTGGTCCTCATCATCACGGCTGCGATCGTGGCCAAAAACCTGCCCACCCTTGGCGCCCGCATCCCCACCGCAGTGGGCCCGGTGTTTATGGCGGCCGCCATGCTGTGGCTCACGCAGGTGACTCCTGACGGCAATTACGCCGTGGTTATGCTGCCGGCGCTGATCCTGCTGGGCATCGGCCTGGGGATGGTGTTTGTTCCCATGCAGAACCTGGCGCTCTTTGGCGTGGACAAGGACGACGCCGGCGTGGCAAGTGCCCTGGTCAACGCCTCACAGCAGATCGGCGGCTCCCTCGGAATCGCGTTGTTCAGCACCATCGCCGCTGCTGCCACGGCAACGGCCGGCGGGGCACCCCTGGCAGCGCTGTCCAGCGGATACGCAGCTGTTTTCTGGTGGGCTGCAGGCGTGGCGATCCTGATCGCCCCCATCGCACTGGTGCTGATCGACATCAACCGGAAGACGTTCAGCGGCGCCGCGCCGGACGCTCCGGCTGTCCACCTGTAGGCTGCCGGGCTGATCCTGCCCCCCTCCCAACTGACTCGCAGTTGTTGTCGTTTTCGACCCTCAAAACGACAACAACTGCGAGTCAGTTGGGAGGGGCGTCGTTAGGATGAAGCGGTGACTGAACCCAACCCCAAGGACCCCGCCGCGATCCCTGATGCTGCCAAAAGGCCGGGGCGGGACGGCAAGTCGAATGCCACCATCTACGACATCGCCAAGTTGGCCGGTGTGAACCCCTCCACGGTGTCCCGGGCGCTCAGCAAGCCGGGCAGGGTCAGTGCCAAGACGCAGAAACTCATCGAGGACGCCGCCGCGGAGCTGCGCTACCAGGTCAATCCGTTTGCCCGGGCCCTGCCCACCGGGCGGACCAACACCATCGGCCTGATCGTCGCCGATATCACCAACCCCACCTTCTTCGACATCATCCGCGGCGCCCAGGCCACCGCGACGCTGCGGGACTACACCCTGGTGCTGGCCGAGTCCGCCGAATCCGGCGTCACCGAGCTCACCGCCGCGCGGCGCATGATGGCCACCGCCGACGGCCTGATCCTGGCCAGCCCGCGCATGGACGACAACGACATTCGCGCACTGGCAGCAGATAAGCCCGTGGTGGTCATCAACCGCGAGGTCGACGGCGTGCCCTGCGTCATCCCGGACGTCGGCAAGGGCATCAGCGAAGCAGTCCGGTCGCTGGCCGCCAACGGCCACCGCAAACTGGCGTTTGTGGCGGGCCCGCCCCAGTCCTGGATGTCGGCGCGCCGCTGGGAAGGAGTCCAGGCGGCCTGCGAATGGTCGCGGGTCACTCCTGTGCGGCTGGAATCCAGCAGGCCAACGGTCGACGGCGGCCGGCAGGTGGCGCGCGACGTCCTGGCCAGCGGGGCAACCGCCGTTATGACCTACAACGACCTCCTGGCCATCGGCCTGATGCAGGAACTGCAGGCCGGCGGCATGGCCGTACCGGACCGGATCAGCATTGTGGGCTTCGATGACATCTTCGGTGCCGATTTCACCACGCCGCCGCTGACCACTGTCCGGTCGCCGCTGGGGGAGTGTGGCACCGCCGCAACCACCCGGCTCCTGGACCTGCTGGTCGGCGAGGGCGGGGACGCCGGCACCCTCCGCGTGGAGACGGAGCTGGTGCTGCGCGGCTCCAGCGGGCGGGTCGTGCGGCAGGGCTGATAAATGCGGGTCAGCAGCCAATGGCAACTTTTGGCAACCGGTTGACAAGATGGCTGACGGACCTGGACCATTGACTTATGTCACAGTCGATTGCCGTCAACCCGGACAGGCTCCTGCCCGCCGATCCCGGAACCCGCAGGATTGCCAGGGATCTTTTTCAGCGAGTCAAGGACCTGCCCATCATTTCCCCGCACGGCCACGTTGATGCCGCGGTCATTGAACACAACACGCCGTTTCCGGACCCTGCGGTGCTGCTGGTCAGTCCGGACCACTACGTCACCCGGCTGATCCACTCCGCGGGCGTGGACCAGAACCTCCTGCGGCCCCAGGCCGGCAGCCACGGCAACCCCGGCGCCGCCCCGGATTCCCGCACCGTATGGCGCGAGTTCTGCAAGGCCTGGCCCCTGTTCGAAGGGACCGCGTCCGGCTACTGGCTGCGCAACCAGTTCCAGAGCGTGTTCGGCCTGCACAGCGAGCCCTCCGCAACCGAACCGGATGCCAGCTTCGACGCCATCAGCGCCCGGCTCCAGGAACCCGGCTTCCGGCCCCGCCAGCTCTTCAAGGACTTCAACATCGAGGTCCTCGCCACCACCGATGACCCCCTGGATGACCTGGCCAGCCACAAGGCCATCGCCGGGGACCCCACCTTCCACGGCCGCGTCCTGCCGACCTTCCGGCCGGACCAGTACCTGAACATCGCGCACCCGGAGTGGGCCGGTAACGTGGAGCGCCTGATTGCAGCAGCGGGCGACGGCGGCACGGGCTACGCGGGCTACCTCACCGCGCTGGAAAACCGGCGGCAGTACTTCATTGAGCACGGCGCCGTCTCCGCAGACCATGGCGTGCGGACGCCCCGCACGCTCAAGCTCGAGGCCGCCGACGCGGCCAGGCTGTTTGACCGCGCCAGGGCCGGCCAGGCCAGCGCCGCGGACCGCGAGGACTTCGAAGCGCACATGATGTACCAGATGGCTCGGATGTCAGTGGCGGACGGCCTGGTCATGACCATCCACCCCGGCTCCTACCGGAACCATCACGAACCCACGTTCAACACTTTCGGGGCGGACAGCGGGCACGACATTCCGTTCGCCATCGACTACACCGAAAGCATCCGTCCCGTCCTGCAGGACTTCGGCAACGCCAAGGACTTCCACCTGGTGCTGTTCGCCATGGACGAGACAGTCTTTTCCCGCGAACTGGCGCCTTTGGCCGGCTTCTACCCGGCCGTCTACCTTGGCGCCCCGTGGTGGTTCCTGGACGCCCCGGACGCCATGCTGCGGTTCCGTTCCGCCGTCACCGAAACCGCCGGCTTCTCCCGGTCCTCGGGGTTCATCGACGACACCAGGGCCTTCTGCTCCATCCCGGCCCGGCACGATGCCTCCCGCCGGATCGAGGCGTCCTTCCTGGCCCGCCTTGTGGCCGAGCACCGCGTCTCCGAGGACAGGGCCCACGAGCTCATCGTGGACCTGGTAGACGGCTCGCCGCGCCGGGTCTTCAAGCTGTGAGCGCCGGCCTGCAGGACAGAGCCCAAGGCAAAGAGTCCGCCGCCGGACTGCCCCGGCTTACCCGGGAGCTCCGGAATGCGCCCAAGGCGCCGGTACGGATGGTCCACCTGGGCCTGGGCGCCTTCCACCGCTCGCACCAGGCCTGGTATACCCAGCAGGCCGGCGATGCGGCGCAATGGGGAATCGCCGCGTTCACGGGCAGGCGTCCGGACGCAGCCCTCGCGCTGGCAGCCCAGGACGGCCTCTTCACCGTGGTGGAGCGGGCCGACGCGGGTGACTCGTTCAGCGTGGTTGGCAGCATCATCGAAGCGGTGGACGGTGCCGACGTCGACCGGCTTGCCGCGCTGCTGGCCGCGCGGGCAACGGCCGTGGTCACGCTCACCATCACCGAAGCCGGGTACCTGGCCACCGCCGATGGCGGGTTCGACGCTGCCGCGCCGGAGGTGGCCGCGGACCTCGCGGCCCTGCGCGGTACGGGCCGGCCGGTGACGCCGCTGGGCCGCCTGGTCCTTGGCCTCGCCGCCCGCCGGGCAGCGGCGGCGGGACCCCTGGCAGTGGTCTGCTGCGACAACCTTTCGCACAACGGGACCGTGGCCCGCAACGCCGTCCTGGGCATGGCCGGTGCCTGGGAGCCGGCGCTGGCGGAGTGGATCCGTGACGCAGTCAGCTTCGTCAGCACGTCCGTGGACCGGATCACGCCCCGGACCACGGCAGCGGACCTTGAAGCTGTGGCATCCGCCTGCGGCTACCGGGACTCCTCTCCGGTGGTGGCCGAACCCTTCTCCAGCTGGGTCCTGAGCGGGGAATTCCCAGCGGGCAGGCCGCGCTGGGAAGACGCCGGAGCGCTCTTTGTCGAAGACATCGAACCTTATGAGAACCGGAAGCTCTGGCTGCTGAACGGCGCCCACTCGCTGCTGGCCTATGCCGGCCAGGTCCGCGGACACGCCACCGTGGCCCAGGCCCTGGCCGACCCCGCATGCCGGCACGCCGTGGAGGCGTTCTGGGATGAAGCGGAGGCCAACCTGCCCGCCGAAGGCCTGGACGTACCCGCCTACCGGGCTGCCTTGCTGGCGCGGTTCGGCAACGCCAGGATCGCCCACCATCTGGCGCAGATCGCCATGGACGGGACCACCAAGCTCAGGATGCGCGCCGTCCCCGTCCTGCGCGCCGAGCGGGCGGCCGGCAGGACCGGTGCCGCGGCCGCCCTGATGATTGCTGCCTGGCTGGAATGCACGGCCCAGTTGCCGCCTGCCCAGGATCCATTGGCGGCCGGAGTCGAGGCGGCCAATGCCCTGGCTGGAACCGAACGGCTCCGCGCCTTGCTTGAACTGGTGGACGCGGACCTCGCGGCGGATGCCGCCGTTGTGGAGCTGATCGGGGGCCTCACCGGGAGGGTGGCCGCATCCCCGGCCCCCGGCTGACACGTGCCAAAACCGTCCGGTCACCCCGGTTTCCGCTGGCCTTCCCATCCACTCCCGAAACCACCCCCAACTGCCCAGTCCGCCTGAAAGGACCAGCTGTGAAAATCATTGCCGCCGAAGTCTTCGTGACAAGCCCCTCGCGCAACTTCGTGACCCTGCGCATCACCACCGAGGACGGAGTCACCGGCATCGGCGACGCCACCCTCAACGGCCGCGAACTCGCGGTGGCCGCGTACCTCAAGGAGCATGTGGCGCAACTGCTGATCGGAAAGGACCCGCACCGGATTGAGGACACCTGGCAGTTCCTTTACCGGTCCTCGTATTGGCGGCGCGGGCCGGTGACGATGGCCGCGATCGCCGCAGTGGACATGGCCCTGTGGGACATCAAGGGCAAACTGGCCGGCATGCCCGTGTACCAGCTGTTGGGCGGCGCCTCGCGGAACGGGCTGCGCGCCTACGGCCACGCCTCCGGCGCGGACATCCCTTCGCTGTTTGATTCGGTCCGCGAGCACCTGGAACTGGGCTACAAATCGGTGCGGATCCAGACCGCGGTCCCCGGCATCAAGGCTGTCTACGGGGTAGCCGCCCAGGCCCAGGCCTCGGGTGAACGCTACGACTACGAGCCCGCCGGCCGGGGCGCGTTCCCTGTGGAGGAAGACTGGGACACCCGCGCGTACCTGCGCCACCTGCCCACCGTGTTCGAAGCCGTGCGCAACGAGTTCGGCCCGGAACTGCCGCTGCTCCACGACGGGCACCACCGGATGACACCCATCCAGGCCGCCAAGCTGGGCAAAGCCCTGGAGCCTTACGACCTCTTCTGGCTTGAGGACTGCACCCCGGCGGAGAACCAGGAAGCGCTCCGCCTGGTCCGCCAGCACACCACCACGCCGCTGGCAATCGGCGAAATCTTCAACACCGTGTACGACTACCAGACCATCATCAAGGAACAGCTGATCGACTACGTCCGGGCCGCCTCCACCCACTTCGGCGGCATTTCCCCGCTGAAGAAGGTGATGGACTTCGCCGCGCAGTACCAGATCAAGTCCGGCTTCCACGGCCCTACGGACATTTCCCCGGTGGGCTTCGCAGCGCAGCTGCACGTGGGCCTGGCCATCCATAACTACGGGATCCAGGAATACATGCAGCACTCGGACAAGACCAACGAGGTCTTCCAGCAGTCCATGACATTCAAGGACGGCTACCTGCACCCGGGCAACGAGCCAGGCATCGGCGTCGAATTCAACGAGGAGGCCGCCGCCGCGTTCCCGTACCAGCAGGCCTACCTGCCGTACAACCGCCTGGTGGACGGTACCGTCCATGACTGGTAAACAAGCCCCGGCCCACATTGTGGTGATGGGCGTGACCAGCTGCGGCAAAAGCACTGTGGGCGCAGCCCTCGCCGAACGCCTTGGCGCAATCTTCGTCGACGGCGATTCGCTGCATCCGCAGTCCAACATCGACAAAATGGCTGCCGGAACTCCATTGGACGACGCCGACCGCGCACCGTGGCTGGCTGAAATCGGCAGCCGCTTCTCGGCGTCGGACGCGGGCCTGGTGATTGCGTGCAGCGCGCTCAAACGCCGCTACCGCGACCTGATCCGCAGCGGCGACGCGTCCGTGGTGTTTGTCCACCTGCACGGCGGCCGGGACCTCCTGGCCGGCCGGATGGCGGCCCGGCCGGGACACTTTATGCCCCTGTCGCTGCTGGACTCCCAGCTGGACACGCTCGAGGAGCTGCAGCCGGATGAGGCGGGTGTGGTGGTGGACATCGCCTTGCCGGTGGACCAACAGGTGGACCGGGCGCTGGCCGCCCTGGGGCCGGCCGGTGCCGGACGGCGGCAGTTCGACGTGGACCTCACCGCGGCGCCGTTCACGCTCGACGCCGAGGCCATCGCCTGGGTGGAGGGCACCCTCTCCGCGATGACGCTGGAGGAGAAGATCGGCCAGCTGTTCATCAACCACAACAACAGCTACGCCCCCCGGTACCTGGACGAGGTCCTGGACACGTACCACGTGGGCGGCATGCGCTACCGGCCGGGCCCCTCGGCAGCCGTCCAGGAACACATCCGGTATGCCCAGTCGCGGTCGCGGATTCCGCTGCTGGTGGCCTCAAACCCGGAAATGGGTGGCGCCGGCAGCTGCGACGACGGAACCTTCGTGAGCACGCACCTGCAGGCCGGCTCCCATCCGGACAAAGGGATTGCCCGGCGGATGGGCCAGGTGGCAGGCGTGGAAACGGCGGCCCTCGGCTGCAACTGGGCTTTCGCACCCATCGTGGACATCCACTACAACTGGCGGAACACCGTGGTCTCCACCCGGTCCTTCGGTAATACGCCGGAGGTCGTGGTGGAGCGGGCCAAGGAGTACTTCGACGGCATCAGCGAATCGCCCACCGTCTGCGCCATGAAGCACTTCCCGGGCGACGGCATGGACGAACGGGACCAGCACGTGGTTACGTCATACAACACCCTGGGCTACGGGGACTGGAACCGGACCTACGGGCACGTCTACCGGGAGCTGATTGGGCACGGCGTGCAATCCATCATGGCCGGGCACATCGGGGCGCCGGAACTGTCGCGGCATTTCCGGCCGGGAATCGCGGACCGCGACATCCTGCCGGCCACGCTGGCACCGGAACTGCTGCAGGACCTGCTCCGCGGCGAACTGGGCTTCAACGGGCTCATCCTGACCGACGCATCGTTGATGGTGGGACTTACGCAGGCCATGAAGCGCAGCGACCTGGTCCCCGCCACCATCGCCGCAGGCTGCGACATGTTCCTGTTCTTCCGCAACCCGGCGGAGGATTTCGGCTACATGCTGGAGGGGTATAAGTCGGGGGTCCTCACCGAGCAGCGGCTGCACGATGCCCTGCGCCGGATCCTCGGCCTGAAGGCCAGCCTCGGCCTGCACCGCAGGAACGCGACGGACCTGGTGCCGCCGGCAGCCGCTCTCGAAGTGATCGGCGGCGAGGCGCACCGCGCCATTGCCGCGGACGTCGCGGACAAAACGGTCACCCTGGTCAAGGACACCGCCGGAAACCTGCCCATCACACCCGCGACGCATAAGCGGATCCGCCTGTACGGCGTTTCCGGCGGTGCGGACTTCACCCGCGCCGATCCGCTGGCCTACCTCGATACCGTCCGCGAGGAGCTCGAAGCCGCCGGATTCGAGGTGCACCTGTTCCGGACCGCGGAGCAGCGGGAGGCCGCGGGGGAGGAAGGCGTGAACTTCATGTCTGTGCTGGCCGAGGAAGCCACGGACGACTATCCCGCCAGATACGACGCCGCCTTTGTGTTTGCCAACGTGAAGGGCTTCGCACAGGAGGCCGCCATCCGGATCAAGTGGTCCAGCCCCATGGCCGCGGAGATCCCGTGGTACAGCACCGAGGTTCCCACGGTGTTTGTGTCCCTCAACCAGCCCAACCACCTGATTGACGTGCCCATGGTCCGGACTGCCATCCATGCCCACGCCGGCAGTCGCGAGGCGATCCGTGCCGCGGTGCAGAAGATCCAGGGCAAGTCGGAATTCACCGGCACGTTCAACGAGAACGTGTTTTGCGGGTCCTTCGACACCAGGCTCTAGCCTGGGCTTTACCCACAAGAAACGGCGCCATTCCAGCCGGATAAATTCCGGCGGGAATGGCGTTTTTCTTTGGCCAAAACAGACAGGGGACGTCCCATCTCCTGTATACTGGGAGAAGAGAAAGGCCGCCACCCGACGGCTGCCTAAGGAGATATCGTGACCACAGCGCCTGCAGGAGTTTCGCCAGCCCGATTCAGTGCCCAGCTCCGCTCCCAGGCCCTGCAGACACGGATCATGGATCTTATCCTAGAGCGCGGACTGGACGTGGGCGATGCACTGCCCACCGAGAGCGAGTTGTCAACGGAACTCGGCGTTGGCCGGAACACGGTCCGGGAGTCCCTCAAGGTGCTCCAGGCCCTGGGCGTCATCGAGATCCGGCACGGCTTCGGCATGTTTGTGGCCCCGAACAACTTCACGGCGTTGGTGGCTGGACTGACATTCCGTGGCCGCCTCTCGCTGCGCCACAAGGGCGAAGAGGCCATGGAACTGGTGGACGTGCGCCAGGCCCTGGAATCCGGCCTGATCGGCTCGGCCATCGATGTGCTGACCGAGGAACACCTCGCAGAGCTTAAGGCCGTGATGCAGGGCATGCAGGAAGCTGCCAGCCGCGGCGAAATGCTGGTGGAGCACGACGCCGAATTCCACCGCCGCCTGTACGCGCCCCTCAACAACGAGCTGCTGACCAGCCTGGTCGACGTGTTCTGGCAGGTGTACCGCCAGATCCACCTGGCGCTCGGCACCGGAACCGTCAACCTGGAGCAGCAGGCCCAGGACCACTGGGACATCTACGACGCCGTGGCCAACCGGGACAAGGCCCTGGCCGCCGAGCGCCTGCAAAGGCACTTCGACGGCATCAGGCTCAAGCTCAAGGACGTTGCGGGGGAGTAGGCCGCCCCTGCCGCGAGGCAGGTCAGGCGTCCAGGGCGCCTTTGAACCAGCCGGTGATGCTGGCCGGATGCGTGATGGCAGTCCCCACCACAACCGCAAACGCACCGGCATTTAGGGCCTGCCTGGCCTGCGCCGGAGTGTGGATCCGGCCCTCGGCGATCAAGGGTGCGGCGAGCCCGGCGGCAGCAATCAGGCCCAGGAGTTCCAGGTCCGGGCCGGCAGTTTTTGGCCGCTCCCCGGAATAGCCGGACAGGGTGGTGCCGATCAGGTCCGCGCCGGCATCGGCGGCGGCCAGCGCATCATCGAGGGAGCCGCAGTCGGCCATGACCAGGGCGAGCGACCCGGCGTGGATCCCGGCGACGGTGGCGGCGAAACTCAGGCCGTCCGGGCGGGCCCGGCGCGTGCCGTCGATGGCCACCACGTGGGCGCCGGCGTTCGCCACGGCCAGGGCGTGCCGCAGGGTGGGGGTGATGAAGACGCCGTCGTGGCCGTCCTTCCAGAGCCCAATGACGGGAACGTCGACGGCGGTCCTGGTGAACTCAATGTCAGCCAGGCCCTGGACGCGGATCGCCGCAGCCCCGCCGATCACCGCCGACGCGGCGACCTGGCCGGTGGTGCGTGGATCCCGCATGGGCTCGCCGGGGTACGCCTGGCAGGAAACGATCAATTGGGAGCGGAGGGCCTCAAGGCCTTCGGGAGTGAGGATCATGGGTTCTCCTGCGAGTAGTTTCAGCATGGTTTCAGAACGAGTTTTCCTGCGCCCACAATGGCGGCTGTGTTGCCCAGGGCTGCCCGCAGCACCGGCACGTCCGCCAGCGGGGCCAGGAGTTCGGCCCTCAGCGCGCGTTCCATGGGGAGCCACCAGAGGTCGCCGGCATCGGCCAGTCCACCGGAAACCACCACCACGGCAGGGTCCAGGATGTTGGCCAGGCCGCCAACGGCCTGGCCCGCCGCGCCCGCGCCCGCGCCGATCGCCTTGATGGCGGCAGCGTCGCCGTCGTGCGCCAAGGAAAAGACGGCCCGGGTGTCCCGGACCTGGGGTGGGCCGCCGAAGCGGCGGAAGGATTCGAGGATGGCCGGTCCGGAGGCGATGGCCTCGACGTGGCCCGTGTGGCCGCAGACGCAGGGGAGCGCGGCACCGTTGTGGTAGGCATAGGGCGAGGCGACGTGGCCCACGTGCCCGCCCACGTGGCGATGGCCCAGGACGGGAGTGCCGGCCAGGACAAAGCTGCCGCCGACGCCCGTTCCGAACGCCACCAGGAGCGAACTCGCCGTTCCGGCGGCGGAGCCGGTCCAGGCCTCGCCGAGCGCATGGGCGTGGACGTCGTTTACGGCCCGCACGGACGACGGCGGCAACCCCAGCCGCGAGGCCAGCCCGGCAGTCAGGTCCGTCCCGGCCCAGCCGAGGATCGCGTCGGTAGCCGAAACCACCACCCCGCGCGATGCATCGATCACCCCGGCAGAACCAGCCCCGACGCGGTCGACGGTGATCCCGGCAGCAGCGGCCCGGGAAATGAGCCCCGAAACCAGCGCAGCAGTAGCATCGAGGATCGCCGCGCCGCCGCCGCGGTTCAGCGTAGGAATGGTCTCCGAAAACAGGACCTCCCCGGCTCCGGAAACAACCCCGGCAGCAGTCTTGGTGCCACCCAGGTCAACACCGATCGCGTACATCAATTTCTTCCTCACAGGGGATCGCGGGGGAGCCGGACTACGGGAGGCGGCGTTGGACGCCCATCTTTTGCGTAGGTTGCGTCAAAAGCGCGAGGAACGAGCGCAGCAACCGGCAAAAGATGGGTGCCCAACACCCCAGTAGAACCTAGACCAGGCCGTTACGCGCCAGGATCAGCTTGATGGCGGCGGTCTCGGAGTCGTTCAGTGCCGGCATGGGCACGCTCATGGTGTTGGACTCGATGACGCCCATGATCTGCAGCGCGGTCTTGAACGCACCCAGTCCCGCAGCGCCCCCGGAGACCCGGCCGTTGGGGGTGAAGACGATTTCGAAGACGTCAGCCAGGCGGTCCTGCTCGCGGCGTGCGCCGGCCCAGTCGCCGGCCTGGGAAGCATCGAACAGGCGGCGGTAGCCGGCCGGGTCAACGTTGCCGAGGCCCGGGACCACGCCGTGCGCCCCGCCCAGGAGGGCGCCGTCCACCACCACCTCGTGGCCGGTGAAGATGCTCAGCCCGGGGTTGTCCTTGGTGGCCAGCAGCAGCTGGCGGAAGCCAACATCGTCGCCGGAGGAGTCCTTGACGCCGGTGATGACGCCGTCGCGGCCCAGCCGTGCCAGCAGGTCAACGGGGAGCTTGAAGTGCGTCCGGACGGGAACGTCGTAGGCGAAGATGGGCTTGTCGACGGCGGCGTGGACGGCCCGGAAGTGCGTCTCGGTCTCGGCGGCGTTGCCAATGGCGTAGTACATGGAGGTGACAACGATCGCTTCAGCGCCCAGGTCGATGACCTTCCTGGCCTCTTCGATCACACGGTTGGTGGTTTGTTCGTTGGCGCCCACAATCAGCGGGACGGCGCCGGCATTGGCCTCGGCGATGGTGCTGACCACCAGGGCGCGCTCGGCATCCGTCATGTAGGGCACCTCAGCGGAGGAGCCGAGGACAAACAGACCGGAGACGCCGCCGTCGAGCAGATGCTTGGTGACGTTCTTCAGGGAATCTGTGTCGATGCTGCCATCGGTGTGGCGGGGAGTGACGACGGGCGGGATGACGCCGGAAAACTGGGGCATGGGGTAACTCCAATGGTTGAAAAGCGAAGCGGGAAAATTCAGGTGTGCAGCAGGCTGGGAGCGGCGCCCAGCAGCTTGCGGGTGTAGTCGTTGCTGGGGGTGTCGAAGACCTGCGCGGCGGGGCCCTGTTCAACGATGTTGCCGAAGTACATAACGCAGATGCGGTCCGAGACATAGCGGACGGTCTGGATATCGTGCGAGATGAACACCAGGCCCAGGTTCAGCCGGGTCTTCAGGTCGGAGAGCAGGTTCAGCACCTGGGCCCGCACCGAAACATCCAGCGCGGAGGTGGGCTCGTCCGCCACAATGATGTCCGGGTCCAGGGCCAGTGCCCGGGCGATTGCCACGCGCTGGCGCTGGCCGCCCGAAACCTGCGACGGCGTGACCCCGGCTGCCGAAGCCGGCAGGCCAACCAGCGCCAGCAGTTCGTCCACCTTGGCAGCGCGGGACGCTGCGGTGCCGATCCCGTGGATCTGGAGCGGGTCCGTCAGGATATCCGCAATGGTCATCCGGGGATTCAAGGCCGTTGCCGGGTCCTGGAAGACCACCGAAACGGAGCGGCCAAATTCCTTGCGCATGGCGGCGTTCCGCTTGATGGCGGGCTTGCCGTGGAACAGTACCTCACCGGATGTGGGCGGCTGCAGGCCCACCAGCACGGCGGCCAGGGTGGACTTGCCGCAACCGGATTCGCCCACGATGCCGACGGTTTCACCACGGCTGATGCTGAAGTCCACGCCATCCACGGCCTTGACGATGGTGGGCTTGAAGAGCGATCCGGAGCGGGCCCGGTGGTGGACCTTGACGTTCTTGAGTTCAATGACGGGGGTGCCGGTGGCGGCGTTCATTTCGCGTCCTCCTTGAGGTGGCTGGCCCAGAAGTGTTCTGCATCCGAAGCCCCGGTGGAGGTGGCAGGTTCGGCAGCAGCCGGGGAACCGGCAGGAACCCTTGAACCGGCGGACACCGGGGTGAGGACCAGGCGTTGGTTGGGATCGGCGTCGGCCCGCAGGGACCGGGGCGCGAAACGGTCGCCGGGGGCGAAGTCCTGCGGGGAGGGGACCGTGCCGGGGATCTGGTGCAGCCGGGTGGCGTCCGCCTCGATGGAGAGGACAGCGCCCAGGAGGCCGCGGGTGTACTCATGGCGGGGATCCTGCAGCAGCGCGGAGGTCTGCGCAGATTCCACCACCTGGCCCGCGTACATAACGGTGACCCGGTGTGCCAGCGAAGCCACCAGGGCCAGGTCGTGGCTGACGAACACCATGGCGAAGCCAAGCTCTTCGCGGAGGTCGTTGAGCAGGTCAACCACCTGTTTCTGCACGGTGACGTCCAGGGCGGTGGTGGGCTCATCGGCCACCACGATCCTGGGCGAACGGGACAGGGCCATGGCGATCAGGACGCGCTGGCGTTGCCCGCCGGACAGCTCATGCGGGTAGCTTGCCAGCGTCCGGACCGGGTCCAGCTTGACCATTTCCAGCAGCTCGGTGGGCGTCTTCCGACCGCCCCGCCGGGTCAACTGGGTCATCTGGTCCTTGATCTTCATGGACGGGTTCAGCGAGCTCAACGCGTCCTGGTAGACCATGGCGATCTGCTCCCCGCGAAGGCCCTGGTAAGCCTTGATGCTGCTGTGCTTGCGGGCGGGATCCAGCAGTTCCTTGCCGTCGAAGGTGATGGAGCCGGTGATCTCCGCCGTTTTGGCCAACAACCCCATGATGGCCAGGGAGGTGATGGACTTTCCGCAACCGGATTCGCCCACCAGCGCCATGGTTTCGCCTTCCTTCACGGTGAAGGAGACATTGTCCACGATGGCCGTGGCCCCGAACCGGCCCGGGAATTTGATGGACAGGTTGGTCACCTCGAGCACTGTGCGCGCATCGGCCGGAACCTGGGGCAGCCGGTCGGTCCGGGTGGCTTCCACTGCGGCCAGGCGCAGGAGTTCTTCGTCCAGCCGGGCGTTCGGGTTCGCCGAGATCACGGCGGCGCCGTGATCCGGCTCGCCGGCACCTGCTCCCATGCCGTCGTCGGACAGGCTGTGCCGCGGCGCGGCCTGCACCGCGTCGAGTTCGTGTTGCTCCACGACGGAGCCCTGGGCAACTGAGGTGCCCACCACGGCGTCGACGGCGGTGAGGGCGGCAGCGCCGTCGTCGTCCTTTACCGCCGGTGCGCGCCGCAGCTTGGGGTTGACCATGGCATCCGTGAGGCCTTCGGCGAGGATGTTCAGGGCCAGCACCGTGAGCAGGATGGTGAGGCCGGCGAAGGTAGTGGCCCACCAGCCGCCGGAGAGCACCAGATTGCGGCCATAGGAGATCACGTTGCCCCAGGACGGTGCCGGATCCTGGACGCCGGCGCCGAGGAAGGACAGCGACGCTTCGAGGATGATGGCGTCAGCCACCATGACCGTGGCGAACACCAGCACCGGGGCGGCGGTGTTGCGGACAATGTGCTTGAGCAGGATGTAGAAGCGGCCGGCGCCGATGACCCGCTCGGCACGGACGTAATCCTCGCCGTACTGCGAGAGCACGTTGGCGCGGACCACCCGGGCCAGTTGCGGGGTGTAGATGATGGCGATCGCCAGGATGATGGTGGGCACGGAGTTGCCGAATGCTGCCAGCAGCACAGCGGCCAAAGCGATGCCGGGGAAGGCCATCAGGATGTCCATGATGCGCATGATCAGTTCATTGACGGTCTTGCTGGACGTGGCTGCCAGGGATCCCAGCAGCGCTCCCACCAGGACAGCGAGGGCCACGGCGCCGAGGCCGATCAGCAGCGAGGACTGCGAACCGAACAGCAGCCGGGAGAAGATGTCGCGGCCCAGCCGGTCGGTGCCGAAGAGGTGCTCGCCGCCGGGAGGGGTGGCCGGGGTGAAGGATTCCAGGGGATCGTGCGGCGCAAGAACGGGGGCGAAGATGGCGGCCGCGGCAATGATCACAAGGAAGACGAGGGCCAGGCGGGAGCTCCAAGGCAGGGCCTTGAAGCGGAGTCCGGGGGCGCTCAGGCGTTCAGCGAGTTTGCTGCGCATGGGTCACACGGTCCTGATTCGGGGGTTGATGAGCAGGTAGAGAAGGTCCACGGCGATGTTCACCAGGACGAATGTGACGGAAATGGTGAGCACCACGCCCTGCACCAGGTTGACGTCCAGGTTGGTGATGCCGTTGAGGATCAGCTGACCCATGCCCGGCAGCGCGAAGATCATTTCGATCACGACGGCGCCGCCCAGCAGGTAGCCAACGCGCAGGCCCAGCACGGTCACCGGAGTCACCAGGGCGTTGCGCAGGACGTTCTTGGAGACCACTTCGCGGTACGGCACGCCGTTGCCGACGGCCGTCCGGACGTAGTCGCGGTCCAGTTCCTCCACCATCGAAGTGCGGACCACCCGGATGAGGGAAGCGGAGACCGGGATGCCCAGTGCCAGGGCCGGCAGGGCCATGGAGTTGAGCCAGCCGCCAAAGCCGGATTCGGGCGTCGCGATTCCACCGGACGGGAAGAGCGGGTTGCTGCCCAGGGCGAACCACTGGATCAGCAGGATACCCAGCCAGAACGACGGTGTTGCTACCGCCGCGATGGAGAAGACACGAACCACCTGGTCCTGCCACTTATCCCGGTACAGGGCGCCGATGATGCCGAAGACCAGCGAGACCACCACGGCGATGATGACGCCTAGGAAGGTCAGCTGCAGCGTCAGGGGAAACGCCGTGGCGATCATGCCGGCAACCGGTTTGGCCGGGGGAGTGGTGACGCCAAGGTCGAACTGCAGGAGCCTGCCCAGGAAACTGATGTACTGCAGGGGCAAGGGGTCGTTGAGCCCGTTGGACTCCCGGTACTGTTCCTTGGCCTCTTCGCTGGCACCTTCGCCCAGGGCACTGCTGGCCTGGTCGCCCGGTGCTGCCTGCAGGACCAGGAACACCAGCAGCGTGATGCCCAGGATCATGAGGGGCAACGCTGCGAGCCGTCTGCCCAGCAGTCGCAATATGGTGGTCAATGTCTTCTCCGTTGATCAGATCAGGATGTGCGGCCCACACCAACGAAGGAAACTCCGGTGGTGGGGAGGGGCGCGAAGCCGCTGAGCCTGGTGGAATCCCAGGCGCTGGGGAGCTGGCGGTGGAACATCGGGTAGAGGGGAACTTCCTCGGAAACCAGGTCAACGATCTGGCCGGTCAGTGCCTTGGCTTCCGACGACGACGCGCGGCCGGCCTTGGACATCAGGTCCACCAGGGCGGCGCGCTCCGGAGTGGTGGCCCAGAAGGCGCGGTTCTTCATCCACGTGTCACCGGCGTAGAACCAGCTGAGCAGCAGGTCAGCGTCGTTGCCGAAGACGGACGGATCGCCGGGGGCGGCAACCACTGTGTAGTCACCCTTTGCCACGCGGTCTGAATACAACGCACCGGACTGGAGGTTCTTCAAGGTGACCTTGACGCCGGGGATCTTGTTCCAGGACTCGAGCATCAGCGGAGCTACGTCCTTGACCCAGGCGGTGTCGGTGGTGAGGAGCTCGAACTCGAGGCTGGTAACACCGGCCTCCTTGAGCAGGTCGGCCGCCTTCTGGGCGTCGTAGCCGTAGACGTTCTTGGCCTTGACGTAGTCCGGGTGGCCTTCCTGGAAGTACGACGATGCCGGCTTGGCGTTGCCGAACAGGGCCTTCTTGATGATGGCGTCCTTGTCCAGGCCGTAGTGCAGTGCCTGGCGCACTTTTTTGTTGTCGAACGGGGCAGCGGAGCAGTTGAACATCAGGAACATCAGGCCAAAGGACTGCACCGACTCCACGCTGGACTTGGCTTTCAGGCCATCAACGTCCAGGTAGGGGACATCTTCAATGGCCTGCACGCGGCCTGACTGCATGGCGGTCACGCGGGCCGCGGCGTCGGAGAGCAGGAGCCAGGTCATGCCCTTGGCGAGTGCCGGCATGGGGCCGTTGTAGGCGCTGTTGGCTTCAAAGATGATCTTGTCGTCCTTGACGGCGGAGATCAGCTTGTAGGGGCCGGTGCCAACGGGGGCGGCGTCGAAAGCCTTCAGCTGGTCGGAGCCCACCGGGAAGTTGGTGAGTGCCTTGGGGACGATCTTCACCACGGAGATGCGGGGACCGAAGCCCGGGAAGCCGTACTTGAGGGTGAACTCCACGGTCTTGGCGTCGACCGCCTTGACCTCCTGGATAAAGGGAATGAACTGGGAGAACAGGGACTTGTTGGCCGGGTCCATCACGCGGGTGAAGGAAAAGACAACATCCTCTGTGGTGACGGGGGAGCCATTGTGGAACATGGCACCGTCGCGGAGAGTGACCCGGTAGGTGGTCTCGTTGACCATGGTGGGGTCCGACGCCGCGAGGGCGTTGTACGGCTTGCGTGTTGCCGGGTGGAGTTCCACCAGGCCTTCGAAGACGTGCAGGTTGGCCGCCATGGGTGTGGCGCCGGAGGAGGAGATCGGATCGAAGCCGGTGGAAAGGGCGTAGGAGATGCCTGCCTCGATGGTGAGGTCCTTATTGACGGCTGCCGTATTGGTGGCGGAGCCGGTGGTGGTGGCCGCGGGACCGCCGCAGGCTGCAACGGAGGTGGTGATGGCTGCTGCGATGCCCATAACACCGGAGATCTTGAGGAAATTGCGGCGGCTGGCGTCATTGACCAGCGGCAGATGCTTGAGGGTGTTCATGAGGGCCTCACCATGTGAAAGGGTTTATCGGATGTAGGATGTCCGAGCTCGTAAGAAAACTGTAAGGGCCATCACAGGGGTTCGTCAAGGGGCGCCGGGTTTGCGCCCGGTTGCGGAGCCTGCCGCAGGCTGTCATCGTCCAGCAGGCGCTCGAGGATCTCACCGGTGCTGGTGTTGCAGGCAAACTCCTTGCCTGTCCGGACGCGTCCTGCTCCCACTGTGGCCGTCAGTACATAAGTGACAGTGGCCGTTCCCGCTGCCACGTCGGCTTCCGTGACGGTGTAGGTGGGGGTGAAAAAACGGGCCTCGTGGCCGCTCTTGAGGTCCGTGGGTTCGAAGGCGTCGGCTCCGGGTCCATGCAGTGTTACCAGTGCTGCGGGTGCCGGGCCGTTGTTGCTGGCCCGCCCGGTGAAGGCGAAGATATCACCTGCTTTGTAGCCCGCGCTGATGGGGCCGTAATTCAGGTCCTGGGCTTCCCTGCTGCCGAGGATCTGCTGGGCGCCATATCCGTGGCCGATCTCTTTCCAGGTATGGGTGTCCCAGCCGGCATCGTTGGCCGGGAGTGCGTGCGACTCGCCAACGTCCTGCCAATCTGCCGGCCTGCCCGGGGTAATGGAGCGCAGCTCCATCTCGAAGCCGAGACTGCCGTTGCGTTCCGGGGGCTCTGCTGACGGTTGCGCGGCCAGCAGGTTTGCCGTTGGCACTGACGCAAAAACAATGTCGCGGTACCCCTGGCGCTCATACAGCACGCCAATACTGCCGTCCGGCAGCCGGCAGGCGGTGGAATAGGCGGAGCTGCCGGGGCACAGGACCAGCTTCCGGGGCCACGTTGCGCCGTTGTCCGTGGAGAGGTTGAGGGTGGTGTTCCGCCGGAGCAGGGTGTCGTTGTTGTTCGTGGCCAGCAGCCAGCCATCGGTTTCCTGCCTGGCATGCCCGGTCACCGCCGGCAACCCGTCGAACCGTGCCAGGGAACCGTTGTCGCTGGGGTCCGGGAGGTCCGGGACCGGAGCCAGATCGCTCCAGGAGGCCCCGCCGTCGTCCGAGTGCGCGGCGAGCCGGGCCGGAGTGGCCCGGGAGTGCAGGAGGAGGCGCCCATCGTGCAAAGCCACCACTTTGTTCTCGTTGGGATTGATCCCATGCGGCCCCGGTCCCAGAAGCGCCCCCAGGCTCCATGAGTCGCCATGGTCGTCGCTGTAGGCCGAGGCCGCCATGATCTGGCCGGTCACCAAAAGGACAAACTGCTGCACCAGGCGGCCGGTGAAGGGGCCGGTGTGGATCTGGATGCCTTGACCGGCGGCGGCGAAAAGGCCGGTGACGCCCGGGACTTTAAGTTGGTCGGTGATCCTGCGGTGCCGCCAGGTGCGGCCGTCATCGTCAGAGAAGCTGAGGTCGGCGTGCTGGACTGCATCGTCCGGCTCGAGTCCTTCCACCGCTTCGAAGAAGCCTGCGTGCGTACCGGCGGCGTGGAACATAAAGATCCGCCCGGTGTGGCTGTCCACCAGCAGGCTGGGGTCGCCGAATCCCTGCAGTCCGACGCCGGAACGCACCACCTGCTGGTCGGTCCAGGTCTGTCCGCTGTCGGAGCTGCGTCGCAGCAGCAGATCGATCGGGTTGGGCAGGTCGTCAAGGTTGGGCCGCCCGTCGTAGGCGGCCAGCAGGGTGCCGGTCCTTGTGACGGCCAAGGCGGGAATGCGGTACTGCCGGTAGCCGCCGACGCCACGGGTTGCCAGTACCTGCTCACGGATGGGTTGGAGATGGGATGTCATACCTTCATCCTAGGGACTGGGGTGCGGGGGCGGTAGGGGGCTAGCCAGGCGCTGACTTCCAACGTATGTTGTAGGACGTTGTATGTATGAGCTACAACACACGCCTTCCCGATCTCACCGTCGCAGACGAGAGGACCACGGTATGAAAAACCAAAGACCAAAACTTCGAGGCGCGGCGCGGACCCTCGGCGCCGGCGCCGCCGGGCTGGCGTTGCTGGCCGCCAGCCTCCTTCCAGCCAATGCCGCACCCATCCCTTCGCCCAACCCAGCCACCCCACCGGGCAGCTTCGCGGAACAGAACCTCGGCGCCGATCGCACGGCGGCCAACTTCTTCTACCGCATTCCGGCCCTGACGTACCTTGGCAACAACGTGGTCCTTGCAGCGTGGGACGGCCGCCCGGGCAGTGCCGCTGATGCTCCCAACGCCAACTCGATTGTGCAGCGCCGCAGCACGGACGGCGGCGCCACCTGGGGGCCGGTGCAGACCATCGCCGCAGGCCAGCCGGGCGATGCAAGCAGCCCGAAGTACGGTTACAGCGACCCCTCCTACATTTTCGATGCCGAGGCAGGCAAGGTCTTCGCTTTCTTCGTCTATTCCAAGGACCAGGGCTTCGGCGGGAGCCAGTTCGGCAACAGCGATGCTGACCGCAATGTCATCTCGTCAGCCGTGATCGAATCCGCTGATGGCGGCGTGACATGGAGCCAGCCGCGGCTCATCACCAACGTAACCAAGCCCGGCACCAGCAAAACGAGCCCCGTGGCGGGTGACGTCCGGTCCAACTTCGCATCCTCGGGTGAGGGCATCCAGCTCAAGTACGGTGCCCACAAGGGCCGGCTGATCCAGCAATACGCCGGCGACATCCGGCAGGCAGATGGCGGCAACAAAATCCAGGCCTACAGCGTCTACTCGGACGACCACGGCCTCACGTGGCAGAAGGGCGCCAACGTGGGCGACCGGATGGACGAAAACAAGACCGTGGAACTCTCCGATGGCCGCGTCCTGCTGAACTCCCGCGACAATGCCAACCAGGGATACCGCAAGGTGGCGGTGTCCACTGACGGCGGCGCAACGTACGGGCCGGTCAGCCAGGACACGGAACTGCCGGACCCGGCCAACAACGGGTCCATCGCGAGGATGTTCCCTAACGCCGCGCAGGGTTCCGCGGACGCCAAAAAGCTCGTGTTCACCAACTCGAATTCCAGGACAGCCCGCGAAAACGTTTCGGTGCGGGTGTCCTGCGATGACGGTGCAACCTGGCCGGGCGTGCGGACCGTGCGTTCAGGATTCTCGGCTTACTCGACCATCAGCCGGTTGCAGGACGGCGCATTCGGCCTGCTCTACGAGGGCAACTACACGGACAACATGCAGTTCGCGTCCTTCAACGATGCCTGGCTGAACTACGCCTGCGCACCGCTGGCCGTCCCGGGCACTGCCGTGGCCGGTGGGGCAACCACCCAGGTGCCAGTCACCGTCACCAATCAAGAGGCGGCCACGCTGACCGGTGCAACGGCGACTGTCTACACGCCCGTCGGCTGGTCGGCAACCACCGTACCGGTCCCCGCCGTCGCGCCCGGAGCTTCGGCCACCGTCAACGTGGCACTGACCGCCCCGGCGGGCGCCAGCGGCGTGCAGAACCTCAACGCTGCGTTCACGACGGCGGATGGCCGGGTATCGCAGTCGACGTTTGCGGCCACGGCTCCCGTCAATGCCCAGGTGGGGCTGGCCATCAGCGGAACGGCTCCGGGCAGGGACGTGCAGGCCAATCCCTATGCCGTGGGGGAGACCATCACCTACACCCTGACGGTCAAAAGCACCTCCACTGTGACGGCGAACGCTGTGCCGGTGTCCGGGACGTTCGACTCGGGGTTCCTGCCGCCGTCAGCCCCCAACTGCCGGTACAACAACCTGGCAGCCGGGGCCTCCTATACGTGCGCCACGGCCAGGCACGTGGTCACGGCGGCAGACGTGGAGCGCGGCTACTTCGTCCCCACGGCGGGTTTTAATGTCACGGCCAGTGCCACCCCGTCGCTGACCCGGACGGTGTCCTTCGCGGGCGCCGCGATTGCCCTGCGCGACGGCCTGGTGAGCGCCGATATCAGGGGTGCCAGGGCCGACGTCGGGCGCGACCTGGCAACCCAGCCATACGCTGCGGGCAGCCAGGTGCCGTATTCGTTTGCGGTGTCCAACACCAGCCCGCTGGTGACCAAAGTGGTTCCCACGAGCGGTAACTTCAGCCCATTCCTGCCCGAAGGGGCCGGTAACTGCCGCTACTCCGTGCTGCCGGCCGGACAGTCGTACACCTGCGCCACGCCGCGCCACACGGTGACCGCCGCTGAGGCCGAACAAGGCTACTTCACGCCGGCCACGACCTGGGAGGTGTCTGCCGCAGGGCAGACGGCCAAAACCTACACGGTCGACGGCGGCGAGGTGGATCTGAAGGTCCGCGAGGCCAGGCTCGACGGCACGGTCACCGCGGCATGGGCAGATTCCGACGGCGACCGGTACGCCAGCGCCGGGGACCTTGTCACCTACACGTACACGGTGGGGAACGCGGGCAACGTGCCGCTGACCGGCCTGGCCGCAGATGCCGCGGGGATCACAACGGCGGCGCTCGCCGTTGGCGAATCCGTGTCTGCTGCCCGCGAATACCGCCTGACAGCCGCCGATGTGGCGGCAGGCACCCTGGCGCCGGTGTCCTTCGAGGCCACGGCGGACAACGGTTTGCAGCCTGCAGCACTAACGGTGACCGGAGAAGCGCTGGTGCTCAATCGTCAACCGGCTAAACCGGTTTCCGAGCCGGCTGCCGGGACGCTGAAGCTGGCAAGCGCTGCGTCGCCCATCGACCTGCAGATCGGGGCCAAGTACGCACCGGGGGAGAAAGTGGTGCTGCAGGGATTGGAGGACGGCCAGTGGTACTACGTGTACCTGAACAAGAAGGCAGACCGGATCGGCTGGCTGTTCCCCACCATGGCCAATACGCTGGAGTTCATCCTGCCCGCGGGCGTGGGCAATGGCCGCGACGACGTGGTGGTGCTTGATACGGCCGGCGCCGTGGTGGCCTTTGACCGGCTGCAGGTGACGCCGAAGGGCTGACCCGGCTGCTGCTTGTGCTGACCCGGGGTGGCCCGCAACGGGCCCACGCTCCGGCGCCTTCGTGTCAGTTGCCGGAGCTTTCGCGCGACGTGATGCCAAAAGCCTGTGACTGCAGGTCGGTGAAGTTGCCAACCGTGGCGCGCACAGTGCACTGGGGCGTGATCTGCAGGGCCGTTACGGTGAGGCCGGAGCTGTCCACTGCCAGTGCGCCGCCGCAGCCGTCGGAGAAACGCACCCCCTTCTCGCCGGCTGCCACGGCATCAAGCATCTGGGACGGGCGGCCCGACGCGGGGCTGACGTAGAGCGGGTTGAGTTCGTCGGCCCCGCCCGCCCACACGGGCACCACCGTGATGGTCAGGGGGCTGGGCGTTACCACACGGGCGGGGGTGCGGACCTCCACGCCCTGCAGCCGCTGGACGGGATAGGCGGTGCCTTTGACCGCAGGATCCGCGGTGGCGTCGCGGGTCCCCTCGGAGCCGCTGCGGAGCCACGCATCGAGCGCCTGCTGGTCCGCCGGAGCCACCGGCACCTTGGCGGTCACCTGCTTGGAGCCGCCGGCGGGAATGTCCAGTCCCGAGACCTTCCAGCCGCAGCTGACGTCCAGGCCCGTGATCGAGGCCTGGTTCCGGCTGACGGACCCGCCGTCCCAGGTGGCGGCCGGGCAGGTGCTGCTGCCGGCCAGGCCCGGAATGACCTCGAGGAAGTCGCCGGAAAGTGGCGCTTTCTGCGCCGCGTAGGAAACCGTCAGGCGGACCTCTCCGGTGGCGGGTTCGAAGGCTGCTGACCGTGAGATGGTCAGCCCGGTTGGCAGCGCCGGGTCCTGCAGCTGCGCCGACAGGGACTGGCCCGCGACGGCCGGCGCCGCCTCCTGCGCAGCCGGGGCCAGCACCACAAACCCCACCACCATGCCCACCAGCAGGACAGCAGCGCTTCCGCCGAGGATCAGCGCCTTTCGGGTGCGCCAGAACGGAGTGCCGGCCTCGGCTGCCGGTGCCTGCTCAGCGGGGGCCCGGACGTCCCGGCGGGGCATCGAGCGGACGATTGTGGCGCTGCCTGCCTCGCCGAGTTCGGGAACCTCACCTTCCACGGCCGGGGCGGCGGCAAACGCCGCCAGCTCGTCGTCGGTAAAGGCGCCGCGCACCACCGTGGCGGGACGTTCGACGTCGGCGAAGTCCTCGGGTGCGCCGGTGCGGTCCAGCGGGCTGGCGCCGGCAAGTCCCGGCGCCAGCCGCCGGAGGGTCGAGGCCGCCTCCCTGGCGGTGGGCCGCTGGGCCGGGTCCTTGGACAACAGGCTGTCCAGGACCTCCCAGACGGCGTCGGCCACCGGAATCCGCGGCGGGCGGGAGGAAACGTGGCGGTAGGCCACGCTGAAATCCGTCCCGGGCCCGGCAAACGGCGTGCGGCCGGCCAGGAGTTCGTACAGCAGGACCCCGGTGGAATACACGTCGCCGGCTGGGCCGGACCTGCCCTGGCTGATGAGCTCCGGCGGCATGTACTGGGGTGTGCCGATCAGGCCGGTGGTCTGCCGGATCCGCTCGCCCACAACATCGGAGATGCCGAAGTCGGAAACCCGGACATCGCCCTGTTCACGCTCGGCCCAGGGCCGGGCCAGGAGCACGTTGTCCGGTTTGATGTCGCGGTGGGTCACGCCGCGTGCATGCGCGGCGGCCAGGGCGTCGAAGATCTCGGCGGTGACGTTAAGGGCATCGGCGGGGCCAAGCGTTCCTGCCGCCTTCACGGCGTCCCGCAGCGAGCCGCCGGGGACGTAGTCCATCACGATGGCCAGCCGCTGGCCCTCCACCACCATGTCGCGCACGGTCACGATGTGCGGGTCCTGCAGGCCCAGCAGCACAGACCGTTCCCGGACAAACCGCTCCACCAGGGAGGGATCATCTGCATGCTCGGGGCGCAGGACCTTGGCGGCCAGTGTGCGGCCGTCCGCGGCGGTGATGGTCCAAACCTCGCCTACGGCACCTGAGCCCACCCGTTCGCCGAAGCGGTAGGAGGCCCCCAGTGCCTCACCCGTTTGTGCGAATTGCATTCCGTACTCCCCAACGCTGTCGATCCGGTTCCCCAGGGCCACCGTTCCGGCCACCCTGCCATCGTAGGCGCCGCCGCTGCATCGCCGGCGCCGCCCGTATCAGCCGTCGGCGCTCATGGACTGGATGAGCGCCATCTGGCCCCCTACGCTCAGGTAGCCGCGCCCGGCAGTCAACGCCACGGGAGCCTTCCGCGGCACCACCGCACCCAGCAACTCGCCGTCGTAATTGACGTCCGGCTGCAACAGGACGCCCAGCCGTGACTTGCGCACTGTTTTGGACCAGTGGCTGTACAGGCTGCGGAGGTCCGCCGCCCTGCCGGAGGCGATGATGCACAGGCCCGGCTGCCCGGAGGCCACCACCCCGGCGATGGACTGGTCGCCGTCGTCGAAGCGTTCGGCGTCGTCGATCAGCAGGAACACCGTTCCGCGTTCCAGCCGCAGGGAGGCCAGCAGCGCCGGCACCTCGTCGGCGCCCACCGCCACCCGGTCCAGGCCGGCGCCGGCGAGGGCCAGGGGTGAGCGCCGATCGCAGATGGCCCAGACCTGCGCGGGGCCGCGGGACGTTGGCTTGCCCCGGACGGCCCCGGCCAGGGCCAGCAGCAGCGTTGACTTCCCGGACCGTGCGGGGCCGGCCACCAGTGCGTGCTCACCTTCGTAGATCTCCAGGAACGCGGGGGACAGGTCCGCTTCCTGCAGTCCCACCGGCACCAGCCAGGGTTCTGCGTCGAGGCGGGGTTCCACGGCCAGTTCCTGCAGCGTGACGTTGGAGGGCAGGCGCCGGATGGCGGGTGCCTTGGCCGGTGCCTGCGCCCAGCCCTGCCGCACCTGCTCAACGGCCGCCGCCATCCCGATGCCGGGAGTGGCCACGTGCATCTGCAGCGCGGTGCGGGGGTCCACGCAGCGCCCGGGCAGCGGGGCCGGGATCTCCTTGCCGCGGACACCCAGTGAAGAGTAGTCGTACGTGTCAGCGAGGCGGAAGAGCCACTTTTGCAGGGTCACCTCGTTCATGGCTGAAGGCACGGCCTTGGCCCGGGTGGTGGACACCGCGAAGGAGAGGCCCAGCGCCGGTCCGTCGGCGTAGGCGCGGTACAACAGGGCCATCATCTGCTGGCCTTCGAAGTCCTGGAACTCGTCCCGAAGCGAGGCCAGTCCATCCAGCAGCACCACGGTGCGCCGGCCCCTGTCCGGGTTTGCGCGCCGGTTTTCCAGCTCGGTGTTCAGGTGCCGGAGGAAGCGGGCCTGCTGTTCCTTGGCGCCGGCGCCGGTCCCCACATAGGCCACCGTATGCGGCAGGTCCTTCAGCGGCTCAAGTTCGCGGGAGCCCATGTCCAGGATCATCAGGTCAAGGCTGGCGGGATCGGTGTCCTTGGCCAGGGCCAGGGCGATCGAAGCCAGCGTGGTGCTGGTGCCGGATCCGGCCACCCCCATCAGCATCAGGTTGCCCACGGACATGTCCCAGCCCGACGGCGACTGGCGCTGCAGGTCGGGTTCATCCACCACGGTGACCAGCACGGTGTTTCCCTGGACTGAACCCACCTGGGGCAGGGCGGCTGCCAACGGTTGCGCCGCCGTCGCTTCCGCCGCTGTCCCGTCCGAAACTGTCCCGTCCGGCGAGGGCCCGCCCGATGCCGGTTCCGCGGAAGTGCCGGCATCCGGCCGGGCCAGGAAGCCTGCCAGTTCCACGCGTTCGCCCAGCGCTTCCGGCCACACCTGGCGCGGCGCCGCGTAGCCGGCCTCGGTGTTGGCCTGCACCACGGCATCGATCAGGAGGTCCAGGTCGTTCTCGTCAGAGGCGGCGGAGCGGGCCGGCGCTGCCGACGGGGCGGGAACGCCGAACCGGCGCACTTCCCGCACGTCCACTGCGGGTCCGCCGCCCACCAGCGCCTGCCCCGTCACCAGGGCCGTCTGCACGGGGGTGATGTCGTCCTGGCCCAGCTTCACGAAGGCCCGGCCCATCTGGGCGCGCCCGATCGCCGAGGCGGCCGGCACGCCGATCACGTTGTTGGAGTCCTCTCGGCTCTGGACCCGCAGCGCTACCCGGAGGTTGGTGTTGGCCAGGATGTCGTCGCTGACCACGCCTGCGGGGCGCTGCGTAGCAAGGATCATGTGCACACCCAGGGTGCGGCCCACGGCGCCCACACTGACCAGGGCCTTAAGCACGTCGGGGAAGTCCTTGGCGAGCATGGCGAACTCGTCAATCACCAGCAGCAGCCGGGGCATGGGCTCGGCTGGGTTGGTGGCGAGGTAGGCGGACAGGTTGTCGACGCCCTCTCCGGCTGCGGCGAACACCCGCTGGCGGCGTTCCATTTCGGCTTCCAGCGCACGCAGGGCGCGGTCGGCGAGCTGCTCATCCAGGTTGGAGATGGTGCCGATGGTGTGCGGGAGCCGTTCACAGGCCTTGAAGGCGGCCCCGCCCTTGAAGTCGACCAGGATGAAGTTCAGCCGGGTGGGATCGTTGCGGGCGGCGAGGCCCGCCACCAGCGAGCGGAGGAACTCGGACTTGCCGGATCCGGTGGTGCCGCCCACCAGGCCGTGCGGGCCGTCCTTGACCAGGTCCAGGGTGAGGATCCCGTTCTCGCCGGTGCCGATCGGCGTCGAAATTCCGGTGGCCGCCTGCCAGAGCCGGCTGATGGTGGCAGCATCCGGGCGGTCGTAGTCCAGCAGTTCCGGAAGCCGGACCAGCGGGGGGAGGGAGGCGCCGGGAACGCTCAGTTCGGGGTCGTCGAAGTGCGCCACGCGCATGGCGCAGCTGAGCGCCTCCTCCTCGTCGAGGCCGGCCAGGATGACATCCTCCACCCGGGTCAGGTCCTCCGGCTGTTCCACCGTCGCCGCGGCGTCCGCACCCACCCGGATGATGGTGGTGCACGAGGCCGGCAGCTGCTCTTCGGACGTGGCGATGACAATGCCCGCTACCCGCGGAGGGCGCTGCTGCGGGTTGACGTAGCCGCCCGGGGCAGAGCGGCCCATGCCCAGCAGCGCCCGGGCGGGGGCGTCCCTGCCTTCGGTGAGGACTTCTGAGTCCAGCACCACCAGGAGCGCGGGAGTGGGCAGTTCCGCCACGCTGTCCTTCAACGAGCGCAGCATAGCAACGCCAGTCTCCCGGTGCGCTGACATCCACCGTTCGCCGGTGCTGCTGCCGGTCTGGCGGGTGTGGGGCAGCCACGAGGCCCATTCCCACTCTTCCGCGCGGCCGGCGTCGCAGAAGACGCCGATGGTCAGGTCCGCGGGGCCCACATGCACGGCCGCCTGGGCCACCAGGGAACGGGCCAGGGCCAGAGTGCCCTCGCGCGGGCCCACCATGCCCACCACACCGGCGTCGGTCAGGTCCACCAGTACCGGTGCTGCCTGCAGCCGCGCTGCCGCCAGGGAGTCCTTGACCTCGTTGTCGAGGCGGGTGCTCGCGGAGCGGTCCAGTTCAGGCCGCCAGGGAACATCGCCGGTGCCGGCGTGCAGGGCCAGGAAGTCGTCGGCGTCCGCGCGGCGCTGCCACAGGGACGTGGCGGGCAGCGCCGGACGGCGTACCACGGTGGCCGGATCGGGGATCATCCTGTGGCGCCGGGCGGTTTCCTCCGCGGCGGCCTGCCGGATCTGTTCTTCGAATTCCTCGAGGGCACCTGCGAAGCGGGCGTCCTCCTCCTTAAGGTTGCGGGCATAGCGGCGTTTTTGCTCGAACCACATGCCTACGGCCATGACCGGGCTGAGCATCGCGAACATGGCGAACCGCATGTCCCGCAGGATCAGCACCATCGCGGCCGCCATTACCAGCGGGGCCAGGACCGTGATGACACTGAACTTGCCGGCGGGCGGTACGTCTTTGCGGCTCGGCGGAACCAGCGGGTCTCCGGCGGGCGCGCGGCCGGGGCGGGGTGGCCGGTTAAACGGTGCCGTGGCGGCCGGTGTGAGGTTGTGCAGGCTGCCGGGCGCGGGAGCCGGTGATTCCTCCAGTGCAGGGCGCAACAGGAGTACCGTCCCGCCGGCGGTGATGGTGGCTGTTCCCGTGACCAGGACGCCGGCTTCGCCCACACGCTCCCCGTTCACCAGCGTCCCGTTGGTGGATCCGCCGTCGAGCACCCGCAACCCGTCGTCCTCCCGGCGCAGCCGGCAGTGGTCCCAGGAAGCGCTCTCGGTGGGCAGGGTCAGGTCCGCCTGCGGCGAACGGCCAATCAGCATCTCGCGGCCCTGGGGTACGTCAACCACCCCGCCGGTGCGCTGCCCGCCGGCCAGCGTCACGCTCCAGCCGGGCACCCGGTGCGGGACCTGCCAGGGCCTGCGGGAGATGCGGCTGCCTTCGAGGAGGACCAGTTCGGACACCGGAGTTGAACCGCGCACCTCCGCCTCGTTGACGTACACCGCCTCGTCCGGAGCCAGGTGGGGTCCGCCTGCGGCCGCCACGAGGTCTGTCAGTGTGGTGGCCGCTGCGGCGCGGGCCACCTCGCATTCAAAGCGGCGTTCGTCCAGGTCGATCAGCACACGCATCGGGGCGGTCCTTCCGTAGTCAGGTGGTGGCGGTCCGCGCCGGGCGGGTCAGGGCAGGTGGGTCAGGAACCCGCGGGGGCGGGTACCCAGACAACGCGCGGCGCTGCCTCGTCCGGTGGCCGGAGCCCCAGGTCCTGGGCGGAGGCGTAGGCGGGAACCGCCGGTGCCGTCAAGGCTGCGGGGCGGGAGAAGTCGAGGGCCGGGCCGGCCAGGCCCTCACCGGGTCCAAAGGACAGGGTGCCCAGGGCCGCCCCAACCTTGGCGGGCTCACTGCTTCCGGCCAGGGCCGCGGCCCGGACAAGGGCGACAACGGCGTCGTGGCTGCGGGCGTCTGCTGCCCACGCATCGGCGGAGAAGGGGGCATCTCCGGTCAGGTTGGTGACGGTTGTGTTGCCGGCCGCCAGGCGGACGGCGGACAGGAACGCGGACATGCCCCGGCCCTGGGCGTCCTGTTGCAGGGCCGTGGCGTCGCCTGCAGCGGGGGTAACGGTGACGAGTTGGCCTGAGGCGGTGCCGTCCAGTTCCGCGAGGGTAGTGGCGAATGCGGGTGTGGCGGCGCCGGCGGGCAGGATCATCGGGACGGATACGTCGCGGGATTGCAGGGCCTGGACCAGGCGGGCCAGGCGCTGCGGGGTTGCCGCGGAGACCACCAGGGCGTCTGCCGGTTCGGCGACCCTGACCGGTTCGGTGCCTTCCGGGGCGTCTTCGGCCAGCGGCCGGAACTGGTCGCCGGTCTGGACGGCGGCTTCCTGGGCAAGCTCCGCGACGTCAGCAAAGTTTTCAAGGTTCAGTGCCTGCACGCTCCGGACCGATGCCGGGGCAGCCGCGCCGTCCGCGACGATCAGCACCCTGGTTTTTCCCGCCAGCGCGCTTTGCAGGGCAGTGTCCACGGCGGTTGCCGTGGGTCCGGTGGTCCAGGTGGTGGGCGCGGCGGCGGACGGTTCGGTGTAGGGCAGGATTGCCGGGAGGCCAAGCTCCGCAGCTTTCTGCGCCGCGGCCTGGGCCTGCGGCCCGGTGCTGGTGATCACGACGCCGGACACTCCCTGCCCGGACAGGGCCTGGACTGCGGCGCGGGCGCCGTCCTCCGTGCCCCTGTCATTCTCGGCCCGGAGGGCCACCGGAGTGCCGCCCTGCGCAAAACGCTGTGCAGCCACCACGGCACCCTGGGCTGCCCGGTTGTATTCCGACCCGGGCTCGCCGGACTGGCCCAGGGTGAGGATGACGCCCACAGAGGCGTCCTTGGGCAGTCCATCGGCCTGTAGCGCAACGGGAACCGTCGCAGCTACCGGGTCAGGCAGCGGGGTTTCCTTGGGTCGGGTCAGCACCAGGGACAGGACGACGGCGGCCACCACAACCACAGCGGCGCCGGCGGCAATCAGGGTAATGAGCCTGCTGCGCGAACTCATGCGGTGCCGCCGATCTTCAGGGTGTAGAGGGTTTGCGACGTGGCGCCGGCAGGAACTTCCAAGTGGAACGGCGGCAGTTCGTCCACCGCGGTGAGGGAGGCTTTGAACTGGGCCTGGCGCAGCAGGAGCCCTGCCACGTCCCGGGACCGGATGTTGGCGTAGCCTTCGGCGTTCTGGGAAGCCAAGGCCAGCTGGTAGTCAGCGGTGTCCGCTTTGGCGGCGCTGGTGGCCATTGAGCCCAGGAGGCCCGAACCGTTCACCGACCTGTCGCCGAGGTCCAGCATGACCCTGTTGAGGCTGGAGGACAGCAATGCGCTGGCACCTTCAACGTCGCGGGTGGAACCGGACGTGCTGGAGGCGATGCGTTCCAGCGAAGCTTCGGTGCCTTTGGCCAGCGAAGCCGCAAGCGCTGACTCCTGTTCCTGCAGTTCCCCGCGCTGCTTGTCCACCGTGGCCCCGGCATCCTTGACCACTTCGTCAGAGGTGGTTTTCAGCCCGGCAATGGAGCGGTTGAAGGCCGTCACCACAGAGGTGGAGCCGGCGTCGCCGATTTCAGCGACCTGGCGGACCTGTTCGTCCACCAGCTTCTGAACCTGTGCGGTGGTGCTTTTGAAGGTGTCGCCGAACGACTTGGTGATCTTGTCGCCAAGCCCGTCCTGCTGTTCCTTCAGCTTTCCCAGCGTTGTACCCACCTGCGCCGAGGAGCCGATCGCTTCGTCGAAGGCTTTGGCGAGGGACTCGAGGTCTTCCCTGGTTCCGTCGACGCCTCCCGTGGCGGCGCCGTCGAGCGCCTGCACGGCCTTTTCGACGGCGTCCAGCCCGGCGTTGGTGCCGGCGGCTGCCTCCTCAATGGCGGCGAAGGATTCGTCGATCGGTGCGTCGTCGGTCGTGGTGTCCGTAGCGGCCAAGGTCTTATCCCAGTCCACAACCTGTTCTTCCAGCCGGGCATTAAGAGGGGCTTTGAAATCCTTCGGCAGTTCTAGCTTCCCCGGCGCTTCACACGGAACGTCTGTCAGGTACGAGCGCAGGCGTTCCACCTGGCCGGCGGCGAGCCGGCCGCCGCGGGGAAAGTTGCCGTCAGCCATGTCGCACAGTTCGGCGGCAAGCTGCTTGACTTGATAGGTCATGGAGCCGTTGGGAAGTTTTTCGTCCGTCAATTCGCTCCGAGCCGCTCCGGCAATTCCGCTGATCTCCACCAGCTTTTCGCGCAGGGCATTGACTTTGCTGCGGGCCGTTCCTGTTGCGTCCAGCGTGGCAGTCACGGACTTACGGGCGGCCTTCAGTTCGTTGTCCACGGTTTTGAGTGCCGCCTTGTAATCCTGCGGGGTGGTGGCCCCGGCCAGGACGGCGGTGACGTTGGCGCGGACTTCTTTGAGGGTGGCCGTGGACGCTGCCTGGTCCTTGATGGCGTTTTCCACCAGTTGCGGCTGCAGTCCGGCCACCAGCTCATCACCCTTGGCCACCAGGCCCAGGAGGGCGCCGGTTACGGTGATGGCGGAGCCCAGCAGCGAGCAGGTCATGGAACCCTGTTCGGCGCAGTCTTCGATGGTGGGGTTCTCCGGGCCCATCGTTGCCTTGATGGCCCCGGCCACCAGGTCCCGGCAGTCCGTGCTGACCTTGGCGTAGGCATCCAGCTGGGAGGCCATGGTCTGGATGCTGGAATAGACCGTGGCGGACGAGCCGGATTTGGCGACATCGGCAGTGCAGCCCTCGCCCGTGATGGGTGTTGTTGGCGGTACCGTCGTGGTGTCGCCCAGCATTGCGTCGACGGCGGCTACCGTCACCTTCAGTTGTGCCGAGGTGGTGGACTGCGTTGATTTGGTGGCGGACTCCAGGTCGGTGCCGAGCCGCTGCAGCTGTCCCTTGAGGTCCACCATGGTGTCGGCCAGGGCTTTGGAGTTGGTGCTCAGTTCGCCGGCGGTCTTGGCACCCAGGGTCTGGGAGGTCACCTGGAGGTTCCGGCGGACGTCGGTGATGGTGGAGCCGGCCTTGGTCAGGACCGTGTTGACGTCCGAGACCAGCGAGATGGTGCGGCGCTGCAGCTCAAGCTCGGAGCCGGTCCCGGAGGAGAAAGCGCCGGCAAGGACGCCGTCCGCGCTGAGGTCGGTGTTGAGGCCCGGCTGAACCGCAACATCGAAGGTGGGGACCTGGAAATCCCGGACATCAGCCACCAGGCGCAGTGTGGTGCTGGCGCCGGACCGCGGCGGTGCCAGTACGGTGGCCCACTGGACCACTGTGGCACCATCCCCGGTGCTGCTCAGAACGCCGTTGGTACCGGACGCCCCGTCCGCGGACCCTGCAGTGACGTCGTCGGCCCGCACTCCTGCGAGCTTCGTGGCGGCCGCGATGGTCAGCGGCGCCCCCACCAACGCGGTATCGGTGCGGGCCTGGCCCGCTGCGTCGTACTGGACCTGCCGGGGCTTAACCGTGAGGTTTTCCAACGTCAGGTTGATCTCCACGGGACCGGTGTGTCCCTGCAGCTCGGAAAGGTCGGAACCGGATTTCTCGCCGGCCCGGTACTGCAGGCTGACGCGGACCGGCAGTTCGCCCACCACGTCGGCAGCCTTGTACGTTGTGTCCGCCGCGGACGAGTCGCCGGCTGCGGACACCGAAATGGTGGTGCCCTCAATCGTTTGCACCCCTGCCGCCGCGGAAAGGCCCACGCGGACGCTTTGCAGGAGCTTGACCGGGTTGGCTACCGGTTCCGGTTCGGGCGGCGGTGTGCAGGACGCTGTGGCAATGAGCCCCAAGGTGACAAGCAGTGCCCCCAACGTCCGGCCCGGCGCCATGCGCCGTTCCCTGTTTCGCTGGTCAGTATTGGTCCATCTGGGCATGATTGTCCCCTCAATCGTTCACGGTGCCAACAAGAAGGATATACGGGGTTGCGCTTGCGAATGGACTAATCTGGGATCCGCCGGCTGTGTGCTCAGCCTACTGCCGTCATGACCTGCAACATTTGTTTGTTCTTTTGTTGGATTTAATGGCGTGAATTGGTAGCGTCATGCTGTCTGGTCGCCGGACTTTGTGGCCGGCGATGTCCTGGTTAATTTTTTTTGGGGAGGAAAATTTCTTATGTCGCGTGTGTTGTCTACTGAGCAAGCGAAGGCTGCCATCGGGCAGGTCCAGTCGATCATCAACGGCGGTTTCACGGACCAGATTTCCGCGCTGGATGCGCAGGGCCGGGTTCTGTCCGACCCGAACATCTGGGACGGTCCGCTCGCCGCGCAATTCCGCGGGTCCACCTGGCCGGAGACGAAGGCCGCCCTGGATAAGGCCAAGGAAGAGCTGGAGCAGCTGCGGGGGCAGCTGGAGAAGATCTCCCAGGACATCTTCTCAGCCGGCGGCGGGGCTTAGCCTGCAAATTCGGGCGTGATGGCCGGGCCGGGGTTCCACTGAATGGGATCTCCGCCCGGCCGTTGCGCCGGTCCCGTGTGATTTTTGGTTTGCTGTAGTCCGGTCCTGGGTTGTCCTGGTCCGGTTTTTGGGTTTAGGGGACCGCTTTCGCTGCCTGGTGATTTGTCCCGGGCAGGTCAGCGTTTTCTGTCCTGTCAATGATTATTGTTTCTGTTCTGGCTCAGTGGGGGGCGTTGGTTGTGACCGAATTCGTTGAGGTGCCGCTGTTGCCGGCGTCGGATGCGTCCAACGGCGGGCGGTTCAGCTACGCCGTGGCCGAAGGTGTGCAGTCGGTTTTCGAATCTGCGGCGTCGCGGGTTGAGGGGCAGGCCGGATCGCGGGCCTCGTATGTATCCACGGCAAAAGCTGAGTTCAGGGGTCACTTCTCGGAGCTGTTCGCGGCAAACGCCACAACGGCGGCCGGGGACGCGGAAGCCCTGGCTGCGGCCATGCGGACCGTCGCCGGCTACGTGGGACAGATGATCGACGCCGCACGCGACGAAGACGACCGCCGGCGGCGGAACAATGAATGGGTCCGGGAACACAACGACCGTAACGGTTTTGAACAGGCCCGTGACTGGCTTTTTGGCGAGGAGGAACGGCCCAACGCCGACCCCGGCCCGGCGCCCACCTTCGGCTCAGCGTCCGCGAACCTGGGCTCCCGGGACAACCCGGCTCCCGGCGGCGGGTACGGCGGTGGCACCTCCTCGGCCAAGCCCGAGGACCTGCGCTCCTTCGCTGCCGGGTCCAGGGGCCTGGACGATTCGCTGGCAGCAGAGCCGGGCTCACTGGACGGGCAGATGTCTTCCTTCGCGTCCGCCTGCTATTGGGGCTCCATCGACGCCTCCGGCGTGATCAGCGCCTACCGCCGGTACCTGCAGGCCAATGAAAACGATGCCATCTGGGCCACCACGGTGGCGGATGCTTTTGCGGCCGCGGGCGGCGAGGGTGCCGTTTCCACCGTGTCGGATGCGGCAGTGAACGAGGCCCTGGCCGCTGCCGGGGTCAGCGCCACGCGTTCCTCGCTGGCGATCGACCCGCCCACAGCGGCCGGCGCCATGCCCACCAGCGGGTACGCCAACGATCCCGTGAACACCGCCACCGGCAACTTCATCGAGCCGGAGTCGGATCTGGCGTTTGCCGGTGCGTCGTCGAACCTGGCGCTGGCCAGGATGTACAACTCGCTTGGTTCCGGCCTGGAGCGGGACGGGGTTTTTGGCCCCGGGTGGGCCTCTGTCCTGGACCAGCACCTGGTGCTGTCCGATGAGGGTTGCCGTTGGGTGATGGCTGATGGCCGCGCCGTGGATTTCCCCCGCGAGGGCGCCGGGTGGAGCCGGGGTGTGGGGGAGAACTACTGGCTCACCACCGAGCCCGCCGCAGCCGCAGCCTTTGCGGAGTTGGGCTCCGTGCCTGCGGGCACCTCCGAACTTCTGGTGGTCCGCGATAACCAGGGCGCCTGGTGGGCACACAGCCTTGCCGGCACATGGCTGGGCACTGGTTCCGGGCCGGGCCGGACTGTTTCGGTCCATCGGGAAGTACCGGCCGACGGCGCCGGCACCGGCCCGGTGACCAGGCTTGACCACGTGCGGGGCCGCTTCCTCGAAGTTGACTACGCGGCGGGACGCGCCGCCGTCGTGCGTGGTTCTGATGGCCGCCGGGTCGAATACGGATACGACGCCCATGGCCGTTTGGTCAGCGTGGGCACGGAGACCGGCGCCAGGACGTACCGGTGGAACGAGGCCGGCCTGATCGATGCCGTCTATTCCGCCGCCGGTGTCCTGGAAGCGGAAAACACGTACGATGCCTCCGGCCGGGTGGTCCTCCAGGTCACCCAGCACGGGCGCCGCGTCCGGTTTGCGTACCTGCCGGGCCGGGTCACTGTGGTCTCGGATGAGGACGGTACCCGCTCCAACTCCTGGATTGCGGATGCGAAGGGCCGCCTGGTGGGGGTGCTGGATTCCCATGACCAGCGCCAGTCGATGGCGTACGACGCGCACGGAAACCTGGTGTCGTTCACCGAGCGCGACGGCGCAGTGACGGTGCACGCGTATGACGACCGGGGCCGCAAGACCCGCACCGTCACGGCGGAAGGCGCGGACCTGACCTACGGCTGGGATGACCGGGACCGGATCTCCACGTTGGTGACTGCCTCGGGCGCTGTGGTGTCATACGAGTACGCTGATGAGCTGTCCCGGGATCCTGCAGTGGTCCTGGATCCCTTGGGCGGCCGCACCGAGCTGGAGTGGCAGGACGGCCAGCTGGCGCAGGTCACCGACCCGGTAGGGGTCCGGGTCGGGTTTGAGTACGACTCCTTCGGGGACTTGGTGGCCACCCGCAACGCGGCGGGCGATGTTGCCCGGATCGTCCGGGACCAGGCAGGGCGGCCGGTGAAGGCGGTAACCCCTTCGGGCGCCGAAACCCGTTTCAGCTACAACGAAGCCGGCATGCTGGTCCGGCGGGAGGACCCGGACGGGGCCGTGTGGGCCTTCGAGCATGATCCCGCCGGGCGTGTCACGGCGTCCGTGGCCCCGGATGGCGGCCGGACCGAACTGGAGTACGCCGCGAACGGTGAACTGATCCGCACCATAGACCCCCTGGGCCGGACTGTTGAGCGGGTTTTTGATGAACTGGGGAACGTCACCACAGCGGTGTTGCCCGACGGCGCATCCTGGGGTTTCACGCATGACGCGCTTTCCCGGCTGACAGGTGTTACCGATCCGGCCGGACACGACTGGACCCGGGAGTATGACAAGGTCGGCGCGCTGACCGCGGTGGTGGACCCAACAGGTGTCCGCACCGACGCGGCCACTGACCGCAAAGCGGGCACCGCGACCCTGACGGAGGCCTTTGGCGCCGCCACCATCCGCTTTGACGAGTTCGGCCGGCCCACCAAATTGGAAGCCGCTGACGGTTCAGCGGAGCTGGTCACGTACGACGCCGCCGGTAACCCGGTGGAGCTGGTGGACGGTAACGGTGGGCTGACGGTCCTGGGCCGGGACATCGCCGGCAAGGTCACCTCGGTCACCTCACCCGGTGGCGCCGTCACCCGGTACGAATACGATGGCTGCGGCCGTCCCTGGCGCACCACCGACCCGCTCGGCGCGGTCACGGAGTTGGCCTACGACGAGGACCAGCGGATCAGTTCCCGGACCCTGCCCACGGGCGAGGTGGAGAGTTTTGAGTACGACGCCGGCGGGCGGCTGATTGCGCGGCGCACCCCGGGCCAGGGGCTTTCCCGTTATGGCTACGACTCCTGCGGGCGGCTCACCTTCTCACAGGACACCTGGTACGGCACCCGCAGGTTCAAATACAACGTCGCCGGTGAGCTTACTGAGTCCGTAAACGGCGTGGGCGGGCGGACCCTGTTCGAGTACGACGTCCGCGGCAGGCTGGTCCGGATCACCGACCCGTTGGGTGGGGTGACCACCAGGACCTACACGGTCACGGACCTTGTCGATTCGGTAACGGACCCGCTGGGCCGCGTGGCCACGGCCACGTACGACCCTGCCGGCAGGCAGCTCTCGCAAACGGATGCGGAGGGCCACACCACCACGTGGACCTACGACGCCGCGGGCCGTGAAGCCAGCACCTCGGTGGACGGGAAGCTGATCTCCACCATCAGCCGCGACCTGTTGCGGCGCCGCGCTGTAATTACCGATTACACCGGACCGGACGGGCTCGCCGTCGAGCATGAGCTTGGCTTTGACCGGTGCGGGCGGCTGACCTCCCGGACCCGTGGTTCCCAGGGCCTGTCCTGGGAATACGATGCTGACGGGCACCGGACCAGCTTCACCGACGCCTACGGGACCACCACAACGTACGCCCGTGATGCTGCCGGGCAGATCACGGCTGTTGGTAATCCGTTGCTGGGGGAGGCGTCCTTCAGCTACGACGCTGCGGGCCGGATGAATTCCGCAACGGCAGGGGACCTGGTGCAGGAGTGGGCCTACCGCAACGGTGCGCTGTCCGAGCACATCAGGCGTGACCGGTCGGGTGACGGTGCCCCTGATGTGACGATGATCGGCCGCGATGGTGATGGCAGGATCACGGGACTGACGCGGTCCGGTGCGGTCACCCGGTACGGGTACGACGGCGCCGGGCAGATGGTCTCCGCCGCCACCACCCGTGCCGGAAAACCTGAGTCACCCGCTGAGGTTTTGGCGTGGGAGTACGACGACGGTGGGCGGCTTCTGCGTGAAACCGTCCCGGGTGGATCCCGGATTTATGGTTATGACGCTGCTGGGCAGTTGCTGTCCGTGACGGAACCTGACGGGTCCCGGACCGAGTATGTCCATGATGGTTTGGGCCGGCGGACGCGTTTGATTGGTCCGGATGGTTCCTGGACCGAATACGCGTGGGGTTCCACCGGGCTGCTGAGTGGTTCTGTGGTCCGGGACCGTGACGGGGCTGAGGTGTCGCGGCACTCGTTGTGGGTTGACGCGCTGGGTGAGCTTGCCGCCGTCGACCGTTGTGAGTTGTGGTGGGATACGGCCAACTCCGTCCCTGCGCTGGCTGGGATCGGTGGCGGGCAGGTTCTTTCGCTGCCGGGCGGTGTGACGGGTGTGGGGGAGGCATGGGCTGCTCCGGGGTGGCGGGCTGCGCGGCCCACGGATCAGGCTGATCCGTGGGCTGTTGTTGGTGCTCCGACGGTCGTGGACCCCGCTCCTGGCGGTGTGGCGGGCGGCCTTGCGGGTGCGCTGCCTGCGGGGGTGACGCTGACCGGTAGCGGCGGGGTGGATATTGCCGGGCTGGAGTGGCTTGGCGCCCGGGCCTATGATCCGGCGAGCCGTGGGTTCCTTTCGACTGATCCGTTGGCTCCGGTGCTTGGTGCCGGGTGGGATGGGAATCCTTACGCGTATGCGGGCAACAATCCCCTGAACACGACGGACCCCACGGGGCTCAGGCCGTTGACGGACGATGAGCTTAAGGCTTACGACAGTTCCACCCGCGGGGCGATGGCGGCTGCCGGGGACTTTATGGCCGATAACTGGGAGTATTTCGCCGGCGGCGCCATGGTGATTGCCGGTGGCGTGCTGATGGCTACTGGCGTGGGTGGACCTGTGGGCATGGCACTGATTGGGGCGGGCGCCGACACGATTATCCAGAAGGCGACCACGGGTTCCGTGAATTGGGGTCAAGTCGCTTTGACGGGTGCCGTTGGAATCGTTGCCGGTCCGTTGGCTGGCAAAGTCAGCAGTGCTGTGGCATCGGGTGTCGGCCGCGTGGGGACAGCTTTGAGTACCCGTGTGCTGCCGGCCCTGGGACGTGCGGGTTCAGCGGCGCTGGTTAATGCCGGCAGGGCCGGTTCTGCGGTCTCGGCCGTCGGTACGAGGGTTGGTTCGGCCATGGCGTCCGGTGCGAGCAGGGCAGGAACTGCTGTTGCCAGTGCGGGGACTCGGGTTGGAACTGCAGTGACATCAGGTATTTCCCGGGTCAGCTCAACCGCCGGAGGCTACGTGTCCCAACTGCCGGGTCAGCAGATGGTCCGGGCCGCAGCCACCAACGGCGTTTCGGGTGGCCTGGGAAACACTGGAATGTACTTTGTCACTAATCCCCGTGATGAATGGTCGTTGGCAGGTGTCGGCGGGGCGGCTACGAACGGCTTCGTGAGTGGCGCCGTGAGTTCCCAAGCGGGATATCTGGCCGGGCCTATTACTCAGCGACTCGAGTCGCACCTGGTTCAATATGCGGTGGCTTCTGGTGGCTCCATTGCCGGGGGTGCCTTGGATAACGTCATAACGGGTGAGGACTACGGCCTTGCGGAGATGCTATTTGACGGTACCGCCGGCGCGGCCACATCCCACTTCCCAGGAGCTTCAGAAATGGCTCCCAATCCGAGTTGGATGACGCACAGTCTTTCTGCGTATGGGGGCGCCCACGTGGGAGCTATCGTTGAAAGCGTGAAGTTTGTCAGCGGCGAAGTGGTCAATCAAGGAACTGGAGCGAGCCCGTGGTGAGTGGAAATAAAGGTTCCGGTATTGCGGACGCTTTTGATGGAAGTAATTTCAGTGCGGACCAGCTCAAAGTCAGTAAGAAAGATGCCACCAATCTGAGTCTCATGTGCATTTGTGCCATTTTAGCGTGTCTTGGAATAGCTGTTTTTGTTTTTATGAATGTACCTTGGGAAACGCGTATGCCGTATGACGGAAAATACAATCGAAGCGGCAATGGTATCCCGATGCAAATTGCAATGGCTCCTGTTTTAGTACCAATTTTCGGTATATGGCGGGCGGTAAGCAGGCCGGATAAGAATCCGCGAACTAAAGCAGGCCGGATCCGGGGATACGTACTCGCAGTAGCTTTTCTTTTAATTTGCATTTTGGTTCAGTGGACTATGGCTAATGCGATTCTTGTGGCTGGTGGATACCAAAGTTGATGGTTTGCTCAGTCATTGATGACTGAGCTGGAACGGCACAATCGGTGAAATAAAAAGACGGTTTGAACCGTCAATCAGGGAGTGCCGCAAATCGCAGTTGGATGACTCACTCCTTCGCGGCATATGGTCCGGTGTGCTGGTGAGCTTGCAAACGAAACTGTTCGAGGCCTCCCCAATTGGCACAAGCGGAAGCCTCGATTAGTCGTGTCCCAATGATTGCTACTATTTGCAGGATTAATGACTTCTAAGACGAAATTTGATCCGGATGGGCCCGCCAGAAGGCCGACGTTGAAATGGTACTGGAGTCTGGCCGGCGGGCTGGTACTCCTAGCTGGTCTCTTTGTACTGCTTATGCCGTTTTGGGAGTCCGTTGGAATTGAGAGTGTTCGCTGTGAGGTTACTTCGGTCAAACCCAACACAAATTCTGGTGGATCCAGAGGGTCGGCCTCAAGCGCGGGAATCCTGGTTGAAACGACGGACTGTGGAAAAATATCAGTGTTCAACGGAGTGACATTTAATAATAAAGATGCAATAGCGGCTTCATTCAAAGTCGGAAGTATGTACGAATTCGAAATCGGATGGTACTCGCGTGTGATTTTGCGGGACATTCAGCAAGCCATTCCTACTGCCCAGAAATATAGGTTGGTCGACTAGGCTCGTGCGCCTTCCCGTCTGCGTAGGAGCAGTCTCTATTGGCAATTGGGGAATTGGTCAGTCGGCTTGCGCAGCTCAGTCCCAGCTACTGGAGCTTCCGGAATGTCATCAGGTCCGGCATGGATGACGCACAGTCGCGCAACGTATGGAGCACACTTAGAGGATGCCGTTCAAAGCATAAAAGTTTCATGCGGGAAACTTTTCGATCAGGAGATGGGGAGGCTGTGCAGTGAGCGACGGGGATACTTCTGAGACGCGGCGAAAATCAACCAAAATTTCTTCTGCTGAGGAATTAGCGATGGGTAGCTTGCTGACTAAGTGCTGCAGAACTTTGTGGATCATCGACGTTGTTTGACGCCGGTTCGGCAGGTCATCACTGCCTCTACCGTCAGGCGTTGGATCGACCAATGCCGAGATGCTTCGCCCGTGCCGGTGGGGTAGGGACCCCCGGACGGTTTGTAGATCGAATAGTGTAAACACCATGCAACGTGTAAAAGAAACCCGCTCTACTTCCTTCCGCCGCACTTTTGCGGGCGGTGCACTCGCTTTGGCGGCACTGCTTACGTTTTCCGCGTGCGCGTCCCCCGCCAAGGAAACGCCGGCAGCCGAACCGGCCACGGCGCCTGCAGCCGCCCCCACGCCTGAACCGGTTTGGCCAAAGGGCGATAAGGAGGGGACGCTGGCAAACCCATACAGTATCGGTGAGGAAATGACCGACGGCGATTGGTCCTTGGTGATCGACAGCGTCAATCTCGATGCTAACGCGGAGATCAAAGCCATGGACAGCATTGCCTCCAAGGTGGCGCCGGATCCGGGCAACACCTGGGTGACGTTCACGGCAACCTGGAAGTACAACGGTGCAACGCCTGAGAAAGGTGGAACACAGTTCTCCGTGGTGAACAAGAACTGGGACGGTACCTTCGGTACTGATGACGAGTACGGGACCACTTTTAACAACGTGTCCACCCTCCCTAAGGGCGCCTCGACTGCGCCTCCCGCGGAGAAGGGCTTTTCTGTAACCGACAAAGTGATCCTCCAAATGCCCGTCGAGCACGCGAACCCGTCGAGCATGATCGTCGCCAACTTCAACGCTGCCGATTACAACCAGTTCCTCGTCAAGCTCTCGTAAGTGCCGCTGACCGTCGTGGAGGAATCAGCCCGTGCCTGAACCCGCGGAAGTCGTCGTTGCTGTACGTGCCACGGCTGTGATTGAGCCGTCAAGGTGGCTGCGGCGGCCGGTGCGGCTGATTCGCTACGATGCCATCCGGACATCCGGACAATTGGATTTCGACGTGCGGCTTTCCCAGGTGATGTACCGGGGCCAACCGGCTGACTTCGCGACCGTTAGTGACGCAGTCCATGCGCACTGCCCGGAGGTAGGGCCCGGGCTTTGGATTGACCAGGCCGGGCGGGTCGTCGACGGACCCACGCGCACAAATCCGGACCCGCCGAAGTCCAGGGGAGTGCCCCGTAAATATGGGGTTTCGACCCGGGTGGCGGATGCAAGAGCCATAAGTGCCTGGCGGCTGGGCGGAGGTGCGGCCGGCCTCAGCCTTGGGCTTGTCCTGATCGCCGGGCCGATGGGTAAAGGTTTCGGCGGCTTCCTGGGGGCGCTCTGCGTGCTGATTGGCCTGGCGGCCTTTGCCGGCTTGGCTCGCAGCAAACGCAAGTGACGGTACCTTAGCCCGGATTCCTTGCCTGACCCCCGCTATAGAGAAAGGCCCTGATTCCCACTGTTTGTAAAGGAATCAGGGCCTTGCTCACTGGCGGTGACGGTGGGATTTGAACCCACGTTGGCTTTTACACCAAACAACATTTCGAGTGTTGCACCTTCGGCCGCTCGGACACGTCACCAACCTGAATAGGCTACCGGAGTCAGGGGCGCAACCCCAAAACGGCTGCCCGAGAGCGGACGACGGCGGCTGCGGCTTTGGTGGCCGTCACCAGTGAGGGGCGCACTAGTAAGCAGTAGTTGCCATCCTTAAACACTCACCATGCGGACCAGCCTTGCTGGACTGGAACAGGCGCGAGAATGCTCGATTTCTGATGGTTATGCACATAGCCCCCGTCCCGTCGGAAATTGTCGTACCCCCTTCCTATGCTGGGGTTATGGACGGCAACGAAGCTCCAGAGACGGACGGGACGGGCCCGGTTCCGGCTGCCGTTTCCGGGGCTGTTGCGGGGCCAGTGGGTGTGGTGGTTGGCTCGCTCGCGGACGCCATGACGGAACTGAACGCCTTGGTCCAGGTCGCGGATGTTGCGTTGGAGGATGATTGGTCCGGGGAGGACCTGCTGGAGCGGGCCAAGGAAAACCGGTTACAGCGCCTGGGCGTGGTGCGACGGCTCGAATCCGAACTCGCGGCCGTCAAGGCCCTCACCATCGCCGAGTATGTCGGGATCGAGGACGCCCTCACCCCACCGGATCTGGGCATCACCCATCAACGGGCCCGGGAAATGTCCCTGATCGCTGAGGTCGGCGGGATCCTTAGTCTTGGGGCCGGGGCCGCGGCGGACCTGGTCAGCACCAGCTATCAGCTTGCCGCCACCCAGCCGCTGACGCTCGCGGCACTGGCGGCCGGGGAGATCACCTATCAGCACGCCCGGGTCCTCACCGATGAATGCACCGGCCTGCCCCACGCCGGTACCACCGCCCTCGAAACCCACTTCCTCACCCCCACACTCCCGGATCCCGAGCCCACACTCCCGGATCCCACCCTCCCTGATCCTGCACTCCCGGACCCGATCGATGTGGCTGATCCTGCAGGTGCTGACCCGGCAGACCCGCTCCTGACGCCTGCCCCCGATCCGGCCGCCGGCAGTGTCCTGGCCGGGCGGTGTGTGGCGGCGGTCCTGGTCCCGGGACGGTTACGGGCCAAGGTGCGTTCCTGGCGCGAACGCCACCACCCCGAATCCATTGAGGAACGCCACGTCCGGTCGGCCGCGGACCGCAGGGTCGAGTTCACCCCGGCCCGGGACGGGATGGCCTGGCTCAGCGCCTGCCTCCCCGCCGCCTCCGCCGAAGCGATCCATAACCGGCTCACCGCGATCTCCCGCGGCCAACAAGGCCCCCACGAGACCCGCACCCTGCCCCAACGCCGCGCTGATAACCTCGTCGAAGCCCTCCTCACCGCCGGACTCACCCCCACAGAACACAAACCCAACACCAGCACCGCAGTCACCGGTCCCGCAGCCACCAACGTAGGAGCCGCCGGCTCCAACGCCGGTTCAGATGCAGTCACCGGTCCCGCAGCCACCAATGTGGGAGCCGCCGAAGTCAACGCCGGTTCAGATGCTGCCACTGGTTCAGGAGCCGCCGGTTCCACCACCAGCCCGGACTCCGGCCCGGGTTCCGGATCAGGCCCGGATTCCGGTTCGGATTCAGGATCAGGCCCGGATTCCGTTTCGGGTTCGGGTTCGGGGGCGCCGTTTACCTCGGCAAGGGCGTGGGGTGATGTTCCGGTACCCAGGGCGCAGGTCCTGATCACCGTCCCGGTCATGGCCCTCCTTGGAGCCACCGACGAGCCAGCGATCCTCGACGGCTACGGCCCCATCCCACCCTCCATGGCCAGAGACCTCATCGCCAACGGCGCCGAGTCCTTCCACCGCGTACTGATCGACCCCCGCGACGGCGCACCCCTGGAAATCGGCCGCAAAAACTACCGCCTCACCCCCGCCATGCGCCACTGGCTCCGACTCCGCGACGCCAAATGCACCTTCCCCGGATGCAACAACAACACCCTCGACAACGACGCCGACCACATCCACCCCTGGCACCACGGCGGCACCACCGGAATCAACAACCTCAACCAACTCTGCCCCAAACACCACCACCTCAAACACAACACCACCTGGACCCCCACCACCGCCACCAAAAACCACCCACCCGGCTGGCTCTCACCCACCGGCCGCTACTACCCCGCCGAACACCCCGACCACGAACCACCCACCTGGCCGTCCGAGTGGACCCAACAACACCCCACACCCAACACGCCCCAACACCAAGCGCCAGAAACCCCAGCACCAGAACGGCAACACCAGGAACCACAACACCAAGGACACCAAGCAGCAGAACAGCACACCCAAGACGCTCCGCCACCTGAACAGCACGTCCCCAACCGGCGCGCGCCCGAACAGTCGGAACTGCCAGACGCCCAGACATGTCAGCTGACAACAGCCGATCCACATGCTTCGGCACCGGCTGACTCGAGGACACCTCATCGAAAAAGCAGTACCAAGCACCCGACCGGGCCCAGAACACCCAAAAAGGGCCAGACCTACGAGAAAGCCCCCGTCACCTAGTGCGATGCGGGAGGACTGTCCCGGACCCTGAGTGTCCCGCTCCGGACCTTTTCAGAACGCACGCCAGCGGCGTCAGGCTTTCCCCGGCTGCAGATATCCCGCTAGATTCATCAGTAAGATGACTAATTTCGCGAATCACACCCAAGCCACCGCGTACTGGACCACCGCGCGCGGGCACGGCGATCTGCGCTCCGAGGAATTGTCCGCGCCGGGGCCCGATGAAGCCCTGGTCCGTACGCTATATTCCGGCATCAGCAAGGGCACGGAGATGGTGGTGCACCGCGGCTCGGTGCCTCCCCGGGTGGCCGAAGAGATGCGTGCACCGCACCAGGAGGGGAACTTCCCCGGGCCGGTGAAATTCGGCTACCTGTCGGTGGGAGTGGTGGAGGACGGCCCCGAAGCCTGGCTGGGACAACGGGTTTTCTGCCTGAACCCGCACCAGGACCGTTATGTGGTGCCTATCAGCTCGTTGACCAGGATTCCCGCTGACGTGCCGTCCAGGCGTGCAGTGCTCACGGGAACTGTCGAAACAGCGGTGAACGCACTCTGGGAAGCCGGCCCCCGGCTGGGCGACCGCGTGGCGGTTGTGGGCGCAGGGCTGGTGGGCGGCATGGTGGCTACGCTGTTGCGGACGTTCCCGCTGGGGCGGCTGCAGCTGATCGACGTCGATGCGGACCGCGAGCAGCTCGCCGACGCACTTGGTGTCGACTTCACGCACCCCGATGACGCCCTGGCTGACTGCGACATCGTCTTCCACTGCTCCGCGTCCCAGGAAGGCCTGGAGCGAAGCCTGCAACTGGTTGGTGACGAGGGCGACGTCATTGAAATGTCCTGGTACGCCGACCGGGAAGTCACCTTGCCACTCGGCGAGGATTTCCACGCCAGGCGCCTCTCGATCCGCGCCAGCCAGGTTGGCGTCGTCGCACGGGCGCGCCGCCATCGCCGCACCAACGCGGACCGCTTGGACCTCGCCGTCCAGCTCCTGGCCGATCCCGTCTTCGAAGCTTTCCTCACGGGCTCGTCGCCCTTTGCTGACCTGCCGGACGTGGTCAGGGACCTCGCCAGCGGCGCGAGGAACGCGCTGTGCCACGTCATCGAATACCCCCAAGACCCCGAAGTCCCTTCCAGCCCGCAGAGGTAGCCCATGTTCAACCTGACCGTCCGTCGTCACTTTATGATCGCCCACAGCCTGCCGCGCGAAGCGTTCGGCCCTGCCCAGGGCCTGCACGGCGCCACGTTTGTCGCGGAAGTGTCATTCCGCCGGCGGAGCCTTAACAACGACGCCATAGTCCTGGACATCGGCGCCGCCGGCACGGTCATCGAAGGGGTGCTCGCCGGCCTGAACTACAAGAACCTGGACGAGCACCCCGACTTCCAGGGAAAGCTCAGCACCACGGAGGCGCTGGCGGAATACATCGCCCAAAAAGTTGCAGCGGAAATCAAGGAAACGGACGACGGCGGCCAACTGGAAGGCATCGACGTCACCCTGCGTGAAAATCCCGACGCCTGGGCCACCTTCTCGCTGGACCTCGCCACCTGAAACATGGCCCGCCTCCGCTTCCTGGTGCCGGCAAACATCCGCCACAACTCCGGCGGTAACGCCTACAACGCCCGGCTGGTGACAGGACTGGAATCACTGGGCGCAAAGGTGCAACTACTGGCCATCGAAGGGACCTGGCCGGACGCCTCCGCGAACCAGCGGCGGCGCCTCGGCTCACTCCTCGGCGCCTGGGACCATACCGCCGGCACGGCAGCTGATTCCGGGTGGCACCCCACCCCTCCCATCCCGCCGGTAACCATCGTTGACGGGCTGGTGGCCGTCGGCGCGCCGGACGAGATGGAATGGGCAGCAAAAGCCGGGCAAAACACGTGGGTCCTGGTCCACATGCCGGTTCCGGCATCGCAGGATCCCGGCCCGCAGGAGAGGGAAGGCCGGGCGCTGCGTGCGGCCACCGGTGTGATCTGCACCAGCGCCACCGCCGCAGCCACGCTTGCAGCCCGCCACAACCTCCGCCGGATCCATACCGCGCGTCCCGGGGTCGCCCCCGCCGCACTCGCCGCAGGCTCCGCCCCGCCGCATGTCCTTGCCGTTGCCGCGCTGCTCCCCAACAAAGACCAGCTGCTGGCGGTATCGGCGCTGGCCCGGCTGCAGGACCTCGACTGGACAGCCGCCCTGGTGGGTTCCGACCAGGCCGACCCCGGCTACGCCGTGAAGGTCCGTGCGGCGATAACGGCCAACGGGCTGGACGGACGTGTGCGGGTTCCGGGCGAACTGGCCGGGCAGGAGCTGGACAGCGAGTGGCATGCCGCTGACCTGAGCCTGTTGGTCTCGCGGGCGGAAGCATTCGGCATGGTGGTCACTGAATCGTTGGCCCGCGGCATTCCCGCGGTCGTCCGCCACGGTACGGGGGCGGTCGAGGCGTTGGGGCTTGCGGGGTTGGTGGCGGACGACGGCGGGCCCCGGCTTCCCGGCACAACCGTGGCATTTCCCGAGGGCGGCGCAGACAGTCCGGCCAGGCTAGCGGGGGTTCTCCGGAACTGGCTCACGAAACCCGCCACCCGGACAGAGTGGCGGGACGCGGCCGGCGAAGCCCGGAAAGCCCTGCCTGGCTGGGCGGTGACGGCACAGTCCGTCCTCGATGCCCTCGCCGGCGCCTGACTCGGCTCCCGGCCAGCCCATCCCCAGGCCGGGTGCCCGGGGTCCGGACCGCCCGCACGCCTGGTGCCCGGCCAGCCAGCCCCAGGCGGGGTGCCCGGTCAGGACCCGTTCCGGTGTCCCGCAAAAAAGTCGCGGAGCAACACCGCACACTCGGCTTCGCGGACGCCCGGATAAACCTCAACCCAGTGATTGAGCCGGCGTTCCCGCAAGACATCGAAGACAGACCCCGCAGCCCCGGCCTTTTCGTCCCACGCCCCGAAGACCACGCGGGGAATCCGCGACAGCACCACCGCGCCCGCGCACATGGCGCACGGTTCCAGGGTCACTACAAGGGTGCAGTCCGACAGCCGCCAGCCGTCTCCGGCCAGAGGGCGGGCAGCGGGCGTGCCGGCCACGGGCTTATCGGCCAGAGGCGCACCGGCGGCCGACGCGCCGCCCACGGGCTGGATCCCGCCGCTCCCCGCTGCAGTTTTGCCTTGCTCAGCGCCCTCGTCGCCGCGAGTGGCGGCAAGCTCCCGCAGCCGGGCAGCAGCAGCGCGGATGGCCACCACTTCGGCATGGGCCGTGGGATCGCCCAGTTCCTCGCGCCGGTTGCGGCCGTAGCCCAGCACCGCGCCGTCAGGGCCCACCACCACGGCCCCGATGGGAACATCCCCGGTGTCGAGGGCGCCGCGGGCTTCCGTCAGGGCAAGGCGCATCCATTCGTTGTGATTCATTCCAGCGGAGACCATGGGTCAATGATAGTTTCGACGGATATCCGGAACCCGTGACGCACTTTAGCCGGGAGGCACAATGAGCACCGTCAGAGACCGTGTGGACAAGTGGATCAAGCCATACGGAGCCCTTTGGCTGACCCTGATCATCGGCGGTGCCCTGGTCATCACGCTTGCCCTCCTCGGCGCCGAGGTCTATTCGGACGTGGTGGACGATGAGGGCCTTGCAAGCCTGGACCTGCCGGCACTTGACTACGCCCAAACGCTCCGCAACCCGGAAACCGACGCCTTCGTCACGGGCTTCACCAACGTAGGCGGCGGCATCGGCATGCCGATCCTGGCCAGCATCCTCACCGCGTGGCTGACGTTCCTTAGCCGCACCTGGCGTCCCATCCTTCTCGTTGCCGGCGCTGCAGCCGTGTCCACGCTGGCAACCACCGTAGGCAAAAGGCTGGTGGGCAGGACCCGGCCGGACCACGCCGAAGCCGTTCCGCCGTATGAGGATTCACCCTCGTTCCCCAGCGGCCACACCCTCAACACCACTGTGGTGATCGGTGTGCTCATCTACCTGATGTGCCTGCAGTTCGAACGGCTCTCCGTCCGCATTACCGCTATCGCCGTGGGCGGCGCCTTTATTGTCGCCATGGGCCTGAGCAGGGTCTTCCTGGGCCATCACTGGATGACGGACGTGATGGCAGGCTGGTTCCTGGGCCTGGCGTGGGTGGGCATGGTGATCCTGGCCCACAGGCTGTTCCATCTGACCCGCAGGAAGGCCCACGCCGGACCCGCGCCGACATTTGAGCACCCGGTCCTTCGCGAGGAGCAGAAGTAGCGCAACCCACAGTGCCTTTACGGGCCTGCACGCCCGATCCACCTGTTCGCCGGATGATAGTTTTAGACCCATGCGCACTCTTGTTGTGGACCACCCGCTGGTCGCCCATAAGCTCACCGTCCTGCGGGACAAAAACACCCCGTCGCCGGTGTTCCGGCAACTGACGGAAGAGTTGGTGACGTTGCTGGCTTACGAGGCCACGCGCGAAGTCCGCACCCAGCCCGTCACCATCGAGACTCCCGTCAGCACCACGGTGGGCACCGCCTTCACCAAACCCACACCACTGGTGGTTCCCATCCTGCGCGCGGGGCTGGGAATGCTTGAAGGCATGACCAAGCTCGTCCCCACCGCTGAGGTGGGTTTCCTGGGCATGGCCCGGGACGAGGAGAGCCTGGAAATCATCACCTACGCCGAGCGCCTGCCCGAAGACCTCACCGACCGGCAGATCTTCGTCCTGGACCCCATGCTGGCCACCGGCGGCACACTCCGCGAGGCCATCAAGTTCCTGTTCAAGCGCGGCGCCTCGGACGTCACCTGCATCTGCCTCCTCGCAGCACCGGAAGGCCTGGCGAAGCTGGAGGAGGAGCTGGGCGAGTCCAATGTGACAATCGTGCTGGCCTCCATTGACGAGCGGCTCAACGAGAAGTCCTACATCGTTCCCGGCCTCGGTGACGCCGGCGACCGACTCTACGGCATCGCAGGCTAACCAGCCACCGGGCCGCGCAAAAACTGCCGGCGCGGTCAGTTGTGGCCGAACCAGGGGCCAGGAACCCTTTCCTGGCTCCAGGGCCCGGGCTACCCTGAGCGGATGGACTGGAAACTTGAACTTGTACTGGTGCCCGTCTCCGACGTGGACCGTGCCCGGGATTTTTATGCGAACCAAGTGGGTTTCACCCTTGACCACGATCACCGGGTCAACGAGAACCTGCGCTTCGTCCAGCTGACCCCGCCCGGATCAGGCTGCTCCATCGCAATCGGCGAGGGGCTCTCGGATGCGCCGGCAGGGTCCGCCCCCAACCTGCAGTTGGTGGTTCCTGACATCCAGGAGGCGCACCGGCACCTGAAAGCCAACGGTGTGGATGTCACGGATATCTCGGACCCCGGCTGGGGTGAGTTTGTGTATTTCAAGGATCCGGACGGCAACCAGTGGGCCGTCCAGTGCATGGCTAAACTTCCACCCATGTAGCGGACGGCCTGCCGTGAAAATCCGGACGGGCACGCCAGGAGCCGGGTGCCGTGCAAAGCCGGCTGGGGCGCTGGGGCGCTGAACGGCTAACCGTGCTGCTGGCCAGGGTTCAGGTCCGAGACTGCCTTGGCCACGCGCCTGGCCCGGGTCTCCTCGGTTTTTGCCAGGGCCAGGGGCTCTACCAGGCGCCGCTGGGCGCTGTAGTTCAAGGCGGCGTACGCGTCGGACGCGGTGCTGTCTGCAGCCAGCGCGGCCGCCAGGTCAGCGGGCACCTCCACCACGCGTGGTTCGGTGTCCACCACCACGTCCACCTCAACGGCGTCGCCCGCGCCCGCCCCTGTCAGCTCACGATTGGCTGCGCTCAGGCCGATCAGGTACTGCCCGCCCATAACGGCAATGCTGCTGCGGTAGGACGCCCCGTTCAGCGTCACCACCACCGGCGGCCGTTTTCCGGCCGCCAAGGCGTCCACAATGCTGGCCGGGACTTCGATGCCGGTCTTGTTGCCGGAGCCGGCAATAACGGTGGTGAATTTCATGCCCCTTAGTATGGTGCCCGCGGAAGCGCCGCGTCACCTGTAGGCGACCCGGCGGTCCCGGGGACGGGACCGCCGGGATGGACCCCGCGGGTCCTAGTACCAGTTGTTGGCGAGGTGGAAGTTCAGGGCGGCTGCGGGGGAGCCGTAGCGCTCCTTGATGTAGTTCAGGCCCCAGTTGATCTGGGTGCGGTAGTTGGTGAGGTAATCCGCGCCGGAGCTTGCCATCTTCTCGGCCGGCAGCGACTGGACAATGCCATAGGCGCCGCTGCTCGCGTTGGTGGCCGTAGTGGTCCAGTCGGATTCCTTGGTCCAGAGCGTCAGCAGGCTCTGCATCTGGTCCGCCGACCAGCCGTAGGATGCCAGCTGGCTGGCCGCATAGGCCTGCGCACCGGCAGGGTCATTAACCGCGACGACGGGAGCGGGCTCCGGTGCGGGAGCGGGCTCCGGCGCTGGGGCAGGCTCGGGAACCGGTGCCGGTGCAGGCTCGGGGGCCGGTGCAGGAGCGGCTTCCACGGCGGGCGCCGGTTCCGCGGCAGGAGCAGCCGGAGCGGGCTCGGCGGCCTGGGGTGCAACAGCGATCGGCGCCGCAGATTCGCTCGGCGCAGCCTGGATTTCGCTCTTCTCCAGTCTCAGTGAGGAGCTTGCCTCGGCGGCTTTTGTTTCAGCCGCCACAGGGGAGGTGACGGAGCTGGTGGCTTGGCCGGCGGCACCGACTCCCACCAGCAGGGCGCAGGACGCGGCGAGGATGGCCGTGCGCCGGCCCAGGAAGGCAATGCCGCGCTTTTTGGTGTGGAATGGACTGTCGGCCCCATTTTTCGGGCGCGTTTCTACCGGGAATTCAGACATGATGGATCGCCTCTCACACCTGCGGAGTTAGCTGTCGGGTTCGGATGAGGTCATCCGGCCATCCGGAAAATTCACGAAAATGGCTTAACCCCAAGGGCACTCAGTGCCCGGGACTGTGGGTCCCCCGCCTCTGCCATGGGTCAAGAAGGATCCGGGAAGCGGCAGAGCTAGGCGTCATCCGGACATGCGCCCCGAACGGGAACCGCACCCTTTCGACGGTACAGGAGTCCGAAGCTTAAGTCACATTTAGGTAACGGACATCACGACGGCGGCGTGTCAGGTTGTGGGGGCGGCTGCTGCGAGCGGGAGGGAGATGGTGAATTGCGTCCTGCCCGGCTCGGACGTCACCCAGACCTTCCCGCCGTGCGCCTCGATGATCGACTGGACGATGGAAAGCCCCAGCCCGCTGGTGCCCTCCGCGGCGGCGGCCCCGGCCTGGTCGCCGCTGCCTTTCCTGGCCGCGTCCGCGCGGGCAAAGCGTGAAAAGACCTGGTCCACGAACCCTGCCGGGATCCCGCCGCCGTCGTCCGTCACCGTGACGAACGCCGTGTTGTCGGCCGTACCCACCCCTGCCAGGACGGTGGTTCCGGCCGGCGTGTGTTTCCGGGCGTTCGAGAGCAGGTTCATCAGGACCTGACGGAGCTGGGCTGGATCGCCCGTGACCACCACAGGCTCGTCCGGCAGTTCGAAGCGCCAATTGTGTCCGGGTGCCATCACCTTCTCGTCGCTGACGCTTTCCACCATGAGTTGCGTCAGGTCCACCTCGCTGAGCTTCAGCGGCTGGCCCTCATCCAGCCGCGCCAGCAGCAGCAGGTCTTCCACCAGCGCCGTCATACGCTCGGACTGGCTCTGCACGCGTGCCAGCGAACGGGCACCGTCGGGCGTGAACTGCTCCGTCATGCGCATCAGCTCCGTGTAACCGCGGATGGCCGTCAGCGGGGTGCGGAGTTCATGCGAGGCGTCAGCCACAAACTGGCGCACCTTGGTTTCGCTTTTCTGCCTCGCCTGCAGCGCGCTGGCCACGTTGTCCAGCATCAGGTTCAGCGCGTGCCCCACGCTGCCCACCTCGGTACCCGGATTGGAGTTCGACGGCGGGACGCGCACCGCGAGTGCCACCTCGCCGGCGTCCAGCGGCAGTTGGGATACCCTCGTGGCCACTTCCGAGAGTTGTTCCAGCGGTTTCATGGTGCGCCGGATCAGGACGGTGCCGATCAGCCCGACCAGCAGGAGACCGCCCAGGGACACAAAAACGAATGTCCACACCAGCGATGTGAGCGTGCTGTCCTTGACTGCCAGGGGGAGCCCGGTCACCAGGACGTCGCCGAAAGAGGTTTCGACGGCCACCAGCCGGTAGCTGCCGTTGGACAGTTCCCGGTCCACTGGCTTGCCGTCCGTCGCCAGGCCCAGGAGGACAGGCTTGTCGTCAGCCGCGAGGGGGGTGCGGGTGGTGTCTGAGGCGAGGAAACCGCCCGTGTTCACCTGGCCGTTGCGGATGCTGGCGTTGACGGTGCCCACACTCTGGCCCCGTGCGTCCAGTGGGTCCCGGCCGTTGAAGCCGCCCTGCGGCGGGCGGCCGGGATCGTTGGCCCGCTCCGCCGCCTGGCTCAGCTGGGCATCAAGCTGGCGGGTGAGGAAGGCATCCATTGAGGCGTAGCTGACCACCCCCACCGCGCCGCAGATGGCGATCAGCAGGGCCATGGCCAACGCCACCAAGCGCGTCCGCAGATGCCAGGTGGCGGGTCGGAGCACGCTCCGGCGGGGTGCCTCCGGGGCTGGTGTGGTGGCCACAGAACCTACTCTGCAGGCTTGATGACGTAGCCGGCACCGCGCACGGTATGGATCATGGGCGGGTGCACGGCATCAATTTTTTTGCGCAGGTAGGAAATGTAGAGCTCCACGATGTTGGCCTGGCCACCGAAGTCGTAGTCCCACACCCGGTCCAGGATCTGGGCCTTGCTGATGACCCGCTTGGGGTTCTCCATCAGGTAGCGGAGCAGCTCGAACTGGGTGGCGGTCAGCTGCACGTCGTCACCGGCGCGGGTCACTTCCCGGGTATCGATATTCAGGACCAGGTCGCCCACCACCAGTTCGGAGGTATCCATGGCGGCCACCCCGGAACGCTGCACCAGCCTGTGCAGCCGCAGCAGGACCTCCTCCATGCTGAATGGTTTGGTGACGTAATCGTCCCCGCCCGCCGCCAGGCCCACGATCCGGTCGTGGATGGCGTCCTTGGCCGTCAGGAACAGCGCGGGTACCTCCGGGGCGAACGCCCGGATCCGGCCCAGCAACTCGACGCCGTCAAAGCCGGGGAGCATCACATCCAGCACCAGGACGTCCGGGCGGAAGTCCTTGGCCAGCTTCACGGCCTCCGGCCCGTCCGCGGCCACGGCAACGGACCAGCCCGCCATGCGCAGGCCCATGCTCATCAGTTCGGAGAGGCTGGGCTCGTCGTCAACCACCAGGGCCCGGATGGGGGACCCGTCCGGGTGGGACAGCTGGGGGAGGTTGTTGGTCATGGAGTGCGAAGTGGCCATGGGACAACTCTCCGATCGTTCGGTTAAGCCCGGCTTTGGGGTTCCTGTGTCCAGGCTGTGAATCCCAGCCTAGCGACCTGGGTGCCGCTCAGGTTGGAACGTCCGCCGCAGCTGGCGGGAGTCCCGACTGGCTCCAGCGCTTTCGAAGAACGTCCAGGGGCCAGGCTGCAGGGATCTTGCGGGAGCGCACCGGGAACTTTTTCCGGAGAAGCCGGACATCGGCTGGACAGCAGGGTGCGGGAAGGGAGGAATTTTCGTGAATTCGGCTTGGCTGAAGTTCTTAATCCTAAAAGAAGGAATTGCCGAATATTGTTCTCAACAACATGGATTTTCCAGGTGCTGAACGGATAACGAACGTTATTCTTCACGCCGGACAGAATCGTGATCTGCAACACAAAAGCGCATTTTGTCTCACCATGCGGACGATGCCGTCCATTGTTACTTGCAAGTTGGCATTGTTACGCGTCACACTTCCAATGTGAACAAGAACTCAACAGCACCTGCAGCCGCAGAATATTGGCCCAGCACACCCGCTGCTGCCGACATGCGCTGTTGTCGAATGTACGCCTGACTTCCCACCCTCCGAAGTTCTTAGGCATTCGCCCCCAGCCCAGCGTCGGGCGTCCCTCCCCAATTCGCAGTGCGGGGAAACCCAGCATTCGAGCCGCCCAGGCGGCCATTCACATTGAGGTAAGCACAACATGACCGTTGCATCCGGATACGTCCACATCTCCGTCCGTAACGCCGCCAAGGCCGGCCAGCCCTCGGGTCTTCGCCCGGGCTTCGGACCCCGCCCCGCGCTGGCTCCCGCAGGCAGCGGAAACACCTTCCCTGCGCAGGGCTACGCCCCCCAGGGATATAACCCCAACTCCTACGGGCAGCTCCGCGCCGTTCCTGCCGAGCCCGCGCCCCTTACGGCCCCCACCCCCGTGATTGCCGGGCCCAACGCCGTCCGCCCTGTGGCGAACGAGAACGTGGCCCGCGGCTTTGTTCTCTACATGGGCATCGATGAGGAAACCGCCGCAGCCGCAGGTACCTCCATCGCCAAGCTCGCCCAGGAAATCCGGGCCTACGCCCAGTCCCTGGTCACCGGCGCCGAAAGCTACGCCGCCGTTGCCGTGGCTCCGGCAGGCACCCCCGGTTCCGCGCTCGACGTCGTCCGTTCCACCTTTGGCGACCCCACCGTCAACGCCCGCCAGCGCACCGAAACCCCGCGTCCCCAGCTTCCCCAGGAACCCCGGCCCTCCGGCGTCCTGATCGACCTGGCCCGCCGCGAGGTGCACCTGGACGGCGAGTCGCTGAACCTGACCTTCAAGGAGTTCGAACTCCTGAACTACCTGGTGGAAAACGGCACCCGCACGGTTGGCCGTGACGAGCTTCTTGAGGGGCTGTGGCGCAACGCCGAGGAAGTGCCCAATGAGCGCACCATCGACGTGCACATCCGCCGCCTCCGCTCCAAGCTGGGACGCCTGGCCAACACGGTGCGCACGGTCCGTGGCCAGGGTTACCGCTTCTACGAGCACCCCGAAGTTGTTGTCTGGGCCGCTCCGGAATACTCGATCTAGCCTTACCACCGCCCGGAGGCAGATGGCCGCCGCGGTTGGGTGCGGGGCGGGCGATAGGCTTGGGCCATGAGTGAGCACCACGTAAAACGCCTGGTCCTGATGCGCCATGCCAAGGCTGACTGGCCGGGCGGGGTGGCCGACCATGACCGTCCGCTGGAGGAACGGGGGCACCGCGATGCGCCCGCCGCCGGCCGCTGGCTTGTGGACCATAACGTGCTGCCGGATTTCATCCTCTGCTCGAGCGCGCTGCGGACGCGGCAGACCTGCACCTGGGTGTGCTCGGAACTGGGCGATAAGGCGCCCACGCCCAAGCTGGAAGGTGGCTTGTACGCCGCATCCGCGCTGCGGATGCTCTCGGTGGTCAACCAGGTGCCGGATACCGTGACCACCCTGATGCTGATCTCGCACCTGCCCGGTGTCCAGGACCTGGCCATGCACCTGGCGTCGCGTGATTCGGAACATGACGCCTACATGGACGCCGCCACCCGGTACCCCACAAATGCCCTCACGGTGCTGGAGACGGAGAAGACGTGGGCCGAACTGGACGGCCAGGACGCCCGGATCACCAGCTTTACAGTTCCGCGGGCCCGCTGATCTCCCGCAGTATCGCTGCCACGTGCCTGATGCCCGGGCTGGCTGTCATGGTGCGGCGGTAGACGATCCCCACCTGCCGTGCCTGCGCCGGGTTGGTCACCGGCACGGCCACCACCTCCGGCGGCAGCACCCCCCGGCCCAGCCGCGGCACCAGGGCCACCACGGCGCCCTGCTGGACCAGCGCGATGTGCGTGGCAAAATCAGGATCGTAGACCTGGATGTTGGGCACCCGGCCCAGCCCGGTGAAGATCCGCAGCAGGGCTTCGTTGCAGATTGCCCCGTTGGGCGTACTGATCCACCGTTCCCCCACCAGGTGGGCCGGTTCAACCTCGGTCCGGCCGGCCAGCGGGTGGTCCCGATGGACCAAAACATCGGCCACGTCCTCGCACAGCCACTCGAGGGTGAGGTGCTCCGGAATCACCAAGGGCACTGAGTTCCAGTTGTGGACCAAGCCTAAGTCGGCCTCTCCATTGGCCACGCGGGCCACCGCCTCCCGCGGATCCTCGGCCAGGACGCTAACGTCCAGCATGGTGCCGGCCGCAGCCAGGCGGCCCAGGAGGGGGCCCACCAGCCCCCGGCAGGCGGTGGAGAAGGCCACCACCCGGAGCTTGCCCTCGGGTTTTGCGGGATCGGCCAGCAGGGTGGACTGGAGTTCCTCCAGTTCGGCAAGGATCCGCCGGCCGTAGGCGGCCAGCGCTTGACCCCGCTCGGTCAGCAGCACACCGCGGCCCCGCCGTTCCAGGACCGCGAAGCCCGCCTCCTTCTCCAGCTTCTTGACCTGCTGGGAAACGGCCGAGGGGCTGAAGCCAATCGACTCCGAAGCGGCGATCACCGATCCGTGCTGTTCAACGGCTGCAAGGGCACGCAGTGAGCCAATATCGATCATGAAGCAAACGTACATTGTTTTATAAACAATTCAACGCTGGTGCTTCATTCGTCAGTCTGCGACAGTGAGACCATGAATCTCCGTGACACCCTGTTGGCCATAGCAGTCGCCGTCCTGTGGGGCTTGAACTTCGTGGCCATCGACATCGGCCTGCACCCCGCTGGCCAGGAGGTTCCGCCCCTGCTGTTTGTGGCCATCCGGTTTGTCCTGGTGGTTTTCCCTTGCATCTTCTTCATCCGGAAACCGGACGTAAGCTGGGCGGCAATCATCGGCGTCGGACTCTTTATGAGCGCCGGCCAGTTCGGGCTCCTCTACCTCGCCATGGCGCTGGGGATGCCCGCGGGCCTCGCCTCACTGGTCCTGCAGGCGCAGGTCCTGCTGACCATCCTGCTGGCGGCGATGTTCCTGGGCGAACGGCCCAGCCGCCGGCAGGGGGGCGGGGTGGTTCTTGGTGTGGCGGGCCTCGCCGTCGTGGCTACCGGGCGCAGTGCCGTTGCACCGTTGCTGCCCCTGGTGATTGTGCTGGCGGCGGCCCTTTCCTGGGCGGCGGGAAATGTCATTGCCCGGCGGGCCAAGGCGGCATCCGGGCTGGGCCTGGTGGTCTGGTCGGGGGCCGTGGTGCCGCTGCCGCTGGCCGGCCTGTCACTCGTGGTGGACGGCCCCGAAGCGGTGTTCACTACGCTGGGCAACCTGCAGGCACCCACCATCCTGAGCGCGCTCTACACGGCCGTCTTCGCATCGCTGGTGGGATACGGCATCTGGAACCGGCTCCTGGCCAGCCACCCGTCGTCGTCGGTGGTGCCGTTTACGCTGCTGGTGCCAGTGGTGGGGATGAGCGCCGCCTGGCTGGTGCTGGGTGAGGTGCCCTCGGGGCCGGAAGTTACTGGCGGGCTGCTGCTCCTGGCGGGGGTGGCGACGGCGGTCCTCACCTTCGGGCGGGGCCGGCGCCAGAGCCGGCGCGCAGGCCTGGATCTGTTGCGGGGTTGACGGGGTTGACGGCGTGGACGGGGTAGACGCCGCGGGTATGCGCGGGACCGGGGTGCGCTGAGCCGGGGTGCGCTGTGCCGCTGCCTACTGCTGCGGCGTTTGTGGGGTTGGTGTTCGGGCGTGTGCTGCGGCGGCGTGTGTTGGGCTGCTGAGCGCTGCGGCGGCGTTTGTTGGGCTGGTGTACCGGCGCCTACTGCTGCGGCGTGCGTTGGGTTGCTGAGCGTTGGGTTGCTGAGCGTTGGGCGGCTGTGCGTTGCGTTGATATCCGCTGGGACGCAGTGCGCCCGGCGGCGGCAGCGCGTGCTGCGGCAGTGCGCCGGGCCTGGGCTGGTACGCCGGTACGTGCCCGGCCGGTGGCAGCCCCCCGCTGGGATTTTCCCCCTTGGGAGGTCCCGCGTGGCGTGCTGCGGGTCCGTGTGGTGCCGGTTTGGCCGGGGCGGGGTCGGCCGGCGCGGGTTTGGCCCGGCATGCGCCGTCCGGAGGTTCCCTGCCTGGCCCGGCGGCCAGCCGGCCACGCTGCTCCAAGGAAGAGGATGACGAGTGTAGCCGCGGCAGCAGCCCCGGCCCCATAAAAGTAATCGTCCGGATCGCCGGTGGGCAGCGGGGTCCCAATGAACGAGCGCTGGCCGGCAAAGGCGAGCTCCCAGGTACTCAGGAACGCCAGGCTGAAGCCAATGGCCAGGCTGAAACAGGCGCCCGCTGCCAAGAGGGCAACCCGCCGGCCGCGGACCAGGATCTCGCCAACGGCGGCCAAAAATGCCACTGTGAGGACCCCCAGGAACGCAAAGAACACGGGCAGCGCGAGTGTCATCCCGGTGAGGACCAGCAGGCCCAAGGCCACGATCCCCGTGACTACCGCGAACTTGCCGCTGTTCCCCATGTGGCGCATTGCTCCATCATCCCGCAGGCGCGGGCGCCTTCAGGACGTAGCCGCGCATGATGGCCATGATTGCTGCAACGCTTTGGTCACGGGTGCGCTCCGGATTGTAGGTCTGCCGGTCCAGTCCCACCACAAAGCAGGCGCCGAAGATCGCCGTTTCCAGGCTGCCGCGCGAAACGGTCGTGTCCACGGGGTAGGTTTTGGCCACGTTCTCCACCGCAGCGCCGATCACCGCCAGTAGTTCACCGCGCAGCACAGCGAACGTTCCCTGCCATTCGCTGGGGATGCGCCAGTTTTCGCTCACCCACAGGCGGGCGAAGGAAGGGTAGTCGGACATAAAGTCCATGGCCGCACCGATCATCCATTCCATGGCAAGCAACGGATCCTGCGTGCCGGAGGGAACAGGCTGAGCAGGATCCTGGGTGCCGGCGGGAACAGGCTGAGCGGGATCCTGGGTGCCGGCGGGATCCTGCGTGCCGGCGGTGCCGGGGTCCTGGGCGCCGGCGGGAACGGCGGGGGCAGGCCCCTCCAGCCGGGCCTTGAGGATGTCCACGCCGTGCCGCAACAGTTGGGCAATCAGCTCGGATTTGCTGCCGAAGTTGTAATAGACGGTGCCCTTGGAAACGCCCGAGGCCGCAGCGATCTCATCAACAGTCACACCGGCGGCCCCGCGCTCGCCGATCAGCTCCATGGAAGCGTCGAAGATTTTCTGCCGGGTGGCGCCGGTGCGTGCGGGCCGCAGGGCTTTGGCAGGCTCAGGGGTTCCGATGCTCATACGGCGATCTCCGGCTTGAGGCTTTTCAGCGTCCAGTATTTGTTTTTGCGTACTGCCAGGGTGGACAGGGCTGCCCCCAGGAGGGTGTAGCCCAGCAGCCCCAGCACGGTGGGGATGATCATGGACAGGTCGGCGCCGTAGATCAGGTGCCGCATGCCGGTGACCACATATCCCATGGGCAGGATTTCATGGACCACGTGGAGGGGCTGCGGCGTGGTCTGCCACGGGAACGTGCCGCCGGAGGACACCAGCTGCAGTACCAGCAGGATCAGCACCACCAGCTTGCCGGGGGAGCCCAGCAGGGCCACCACACCCTGGATGAGCGCGCTGAAGGCCATGGCGGCCGCCAGCAGGAAGAGCCACATCAGGAACGGGTGGGCCGGGTTCAGTCCCAGCGCCAGGTCCACCACCAGCGTCAGCAGGGTGGCCTGGACCACCGATACCGCCAGGAACGGCAGCCAGCCGCCCACCGCAATCTTCCACGACGGCGCGTTGGAGGCCAGCGCACGCTGGGTGATGGGCCGCATCGCCTGGACCAGCATAAAGATTCCGATCCACATGGCGAGGGTGAGGAAGAAGGGTGCCAGCCCCGCCCCGTACGAGCCTGCCTTCGCCTGCGAGACGTTGCTGACGGACACTGGATCGGCGATCACGCGGGAGAGGTTGCTCTTTTGTGTGTCGTCGGGGTTGGGTACCTGGCCCGCGCCCTCGCCGATTTCGTCTGCCAGGGTCCTGGACCCGTCCGCGGCTGTGCCGGCACCCGCGGCAAGCTGGGCGGCGCCGTCGTCGAGCTTTCCGGCTCCGGCCACCAGGGAACCTGTGCCGTCCACGGCGGTCTGTTCGCCGGTGGCCAGGGTGGCGGCGCCGGTGTGCAGCTGGTCCGCACCACCTGAAGCCTGCACAATGGCGTCCTTCAGGGCGGGGGTAGCGGCAGCCAGCTGGGATGCGCCGACGCTGACAGCTTCTGCGCCGTCCGCCAGCTGCTGGATCTGGGCGGCGTCGGTCTGCAGCTTCGTTTTGGCCGTGGTGACCGGGTTGGACGCGGCCACTGCGTCGAAGTCGGCAAGAATGCTGTCTGCCTGCTCCTTCGTGATCACGCCTGCGTCCATCAGCCGGGTGTTGGATGCCACCACCCGGTCCCGGAGGCCTTTGTCCGCGGCCTCCAGTTGTGCGGCAACGTCCTGGACCTTGGTGTTGAGCTGCGCGTTTCCAGCCGCGACCTGCGCCGCACCGTCCGCCAGCGTCTTTGAATCGGTGGGGAGCATGGACGTTTTGTCCCTAAGGAGGGACAGCCCGCTGCTCAGGGAGCCGGCACCCTCCGTCAGCTGGTTGGCACCGTCGCGGAGCTTCACCTGCCCCGCGTAGAGTTCGTTGGCTCCGCTGTTCAGGGCAGTTGTTCCATCATGCAGGGTAGCGGTTCCGTCCCGAAGGGTGGCTACGCCATCGGCCAGTTGCCCCGCGCCGTCAGCGGCCTTGAGCATCTGGGTGTGGATGGTGCCGAAGCCCGTGAGCAGCTGGTTGGCAGTCTCTTCGCCCACCTCCGTGGCCACGGTGCTGTGCACCGCGGTGGTCAGCTTGTCCACAATGGTGCTCAGGAGGTAGTTGTTGGCGTCGTTGGTGGTGACATTGAGCATGGCCTGGCTGGCGGAGTCGAAGCTGCCAGGCGAGACCAGGTTGGCGGAAAAGTCCTGCGGAATTTTCAGTGCAAAGGCATAGTCGCCGTTGCTGACGCCCTGATCCGCCTCCTGCGTGCTTGCCACAGGGATCCAGTGAAAGACGTTGCCGTCCACCAGGCTGTCGGCCACTTTTTCGCCGGCCGCCAGGGTGCTGCCGTCGGCAGCGGTGGCGCCGGTATCCTCCACCACCAGGGCGGCGTCCAGGTGGTCCAGGTTGCCGTACGGATCCCAGTTGGCGTAGAGGTACACCGCGCCGTACAGCAGCGGGACCATTGTCAGGGCAAGAATGGTCAGCTTGGGCAGCAGGCCACCGGTCATGCGCTTGAGTTCGGAGCGGGCCAGCCGCAGCACTGTCACTTGGCAACCTCAGTTTCGGTTTCGGTTATGTGTCTGGCCGGCACTCTTGGCTCCGGCTCCGGCTGCGTTGTGGTGGCCGGCTCCGGCTGAGCAGGAGTGGGCTCCGCCGGCTGTGGCTCCACTGCGCCGGAGCGCACGGCCACGGAACCCGGCGTGGTGGGCTCTGGTACGGCAGTTTCCGGCCCGTCGTTTTCCTGCCCGGGCACAGCGTTGCCGATTTCCGCGACAGCCCCCGACCATAACGCCGGGACGGCACTGACGGTGGCGACGACGGCGAGCTGCCGGCCGCCGTCGGCCGCCAACTGCATCAGCCGCGGCAGCCAGTCCTGGGGATCCGCGCTGTGCCGGTCCGGGGAATCCACCACCACAAGGTCCGTGTGCGGGTTCGCCAGGGCCAGCGCCGTCAACAGTTCGAGGCGCCGCTTCGGGCCCAGTTGCTCGGTCCAGAGGTCCGCGATGTCCTCGAAGCTGTGGACCTTGAGCCAGGGTTTGCTGAGCAGCGCCCCACGGTAGCGGCGGGGGATGAGTGCCAGGTCCTCGGTCACCAGGTCGCGGACACTGAGGTGCCGCTCGGGCTCGTTGACGTCCACCGCGTCCACCAGCGCACTGGCCTGCCGAAGCACTTTGATGCGCGGATTGGCGTCCCAGGTGATGGTTCCCCCGCCTGGCTTCATCCGGCCGCTGAGGGCAAGGGCCAGCGCGGTCCGCTGGTCCTGCCGGGCGCCGGTGACCAGAAGGAGCCCGCCGCGCCGCACCGAGAGTGAGGTGGCGGGGACTAGCGGGTCCCGGCGTCCGGGGACGTGAAGCTGGTGTGCTGAGAGCAAGGAAGGCCTTTCAGGGGATACGTCTGTATCCAGCCTAACCGAACTGACTGGTCAGTTCAAATAGCTATGCCTCGTGCTTAGAGCCCGTATTTCTCCAGGAGCCGCAGCCACACCTCGCTGATGGTGGGGTAGGAGGGGACGGCGTGCCACAGCCGGTCCAGCGGAACCTCACCCACAATGGCGATCGTGGCCGCGTGCAAAAGCTCCGCCACGTCGGGTCCGGCGAAGGTGGCGCCCAGGAGCACCTTGCGGTCCTCGTCGATCACCAGCTGGGCCCATCCCTCATAGTGCTCGGAGTGCAGGGATGAGCCGGCCACCTCGATGGGCAACTCCACCGAGGAGGCGTTGCAGCCGTCCTTCCTCGCGGTGTCCAGGGTGCGCCCCACCATTGCCAGCTCAGGGTCGGTGAACACCACGCTCGGCACGGCGTGCTGGTTGGCGGTCTGGGCGTACCGGCTCCAATCGGGGGCTGCGCCTTTGAGGGTTCCGTTGGCCCGGGCGCTGATGGCGTCCCCCGTGGCCCGGGCCCCGTATTTGCCCTGGTGGGTGAAGAGGTTTCTGCCGGCGGCATCGCCCACGGCATACAGCCACGGCTCGTCGCCAGGTGCGCCTGCCACCAGGCCGGTATTGTCTGTGGCCAGGTTGAAGCGGCCGTTGCTGTCCGGGCCCAGGCCAACACTTTCCAGGCCGAGGCCCTCGAGGGCCGGGTGCCGCCCGGTGGAGACCAGGACCTTATCCGCCGTTACGGTGGTGCCGTCGCCCAGCGCCAGGCTGAACGTCCCGTCGTCGTTCTCCTTAATGCTGTTGGTGGCGGTGTGCAGCCGGAGCTCCACGCCGTCTGCCCGCAGGCCTGCGGCCACAAGGTCGGCGGCTTCGGTGGGGAAGCTGCCCAGCAGGCTGCTCCTCGCTACAAGGGTTACGGCCGCGCCAAGGCGGGCAAAAGCCTGTGCCAGTTCGACGCCGGCAACGCCGCCACCCAGGACGGCCAGGGACGCCGGGATTTCGCTGGCAGATGTGGCCTCCCGGGTACCCCAGACCTGGAGGTCCTCCAACCCATCGATGGGAGGTATGGTGGGCATCGAGCCGCTGGCCAGGACCACCGCGTGGCGTGCCTGCAGCCGGTGCTGCACGCCGTCCAGACCGGCCACCTCCACCTGCCTGGGCGCTGTCAGCCATGCGTGGCCGCGCACCAGCTCAATCCCGGTGTCCTTGACCCAGTCAACCTGGCTGTCATCCTGCCAGTTGGACGTGAAATAGTCCCGCCGCTTCAGCACCGCGGCGGCATCGAGGGGTTTAGTCACCGATTCCTTGGCGCCGGGGGTGGTCTGCGCTCCATGCAGGGCGGTTCCCGGGCGGAGCAGCGCCTTGGAGGGCATGCAGGCCCAGTAGGAACACTCGCCGCCCACCAGTTCGGCTTCCACCAGCACCACGGAGAGCCCGCCCTGGACCACCCGGCCCGCCACATTCTCACCAACGGCGCCAGCGCCGATCACCACTACATCAAATTCGCGCTCAAGGGCCTCGGGCATCATGGGAAAAGCCTACGCCGGGCAACGTGTGAAGAAGCGCGTGGCAGACCCGGGGCCGGCGGTACGGCGGATGCAGGGTCTGGTCGGAAAACCAGCACCGACACACAAAAAAGGTCCGCACCGGCGAACCGGTGCGGACCTTGTTGGTGCGCCCAAAGGGATTCGAACCCCTGACCTTCTGTTCCGTAGACAGACGCTCTATCCAGCTGAGCTATGGGCGCATTCCGTGTCCCAGGAGAAGAACCGCACTCCCTGAACCTCGAATTACTTTACGCGAGGGTTGGCCGTGTGCCAAATCGAAACGCCTGTAATCTGCACAACTAGACCGGTCTACGTGACCTTAGTCACTAAAAGTGGGATTTTGGCCAGAGTTTTCCGCGTATTTCCGCGGTTTTGCCATTCCGGCCGCCGGAAGCGACGGAATGGGCCCCAAAAAACCCAGTGGTCCGGACCATAGCATTTAGCACACACCGATGAACCCCAGGAAGGGATCCGATATGAGCGATCTGGCGCACAAGCCGCTGCTTGAGAATGCACCCACCACCCATGCCGGCCTGCTGGCTTGGGTTGAAGAGGTTGCCGGGCTCACGCAGCCGGACCGTATCTACTGGGTGGACGGCTCTGAAGCTGAAAACACCCGCCTCACCGATGAGCTCGTGGCAGCCGGAACGCTGACCCGGCTGAACCAGGACACCTTCCCGAACTCCTTCGCGGCGTTCTCCGACCCGGCAGACGTTGCCCGGGTTGAAGAGCAGACCTTCATCTGCTCGGAAAACAAGCGCGATGCAGGCTTCACCAATAACTGGATGGAACCGGCCAGCATGAAGGAGAAGCTGCGCGGCCTGTTCGCCGGCTCCATGCGCGGCCGCACCATGTACGTCATCCCGTTCGTGATGGGCCACCTTGACGCCGAGGACCCCAAGTTCGGCGTGGAAATCACTGACAGCGCCTACGTTGTCGCCTCCATGCGCATCATGGCCCGGATCGGCACGGACGTCCTGGACCGGATCACGGAGACCAACGCCTTCTACGTCCCCGCCCTGCACTCCCTGGGTGCCCCGCTCGAAGCAGGCCAGGCGGATGTGCCGTGGCCCTGCAACACCGACAAATGGATTGTGCACTTCCCGGAAGAGCGGTCCATCTGGTCCTTCGGCTCCGGCTACGGCGGAAACGCCCTGCTGGGCAAAAAGTGCTACGCCCTGCGGATCGCGTCCGTGATGGCCCGCGACGAAGGCTGGCTGGCCGAGCACATGCTCATCCTCAAGCTCACCTCGCCGGAACAGAAGACGTACTACGTCTCCGCTGCCTTCCCGTCCGCCTGCGGCAAGACCAACCTCGCGCTGCTCGACCCCACCATCGATGGCTGGAAGGTCGAAACCCTGGGTGACGACATCACCTGGATGCGTTTTGGCAAGGAAGGCGAGCTGCGCGCCGTCAACCCCGAGGCAGGCCTCTTCGGCGTGGCTCCGGGGACCGGCTGGGGCACCAACCCCAACGCCATGCGCGCCATCGCCAAGGGCAACAGCATCTTCACCAACGTGGCGCTGACCGACGACGGCGGCGTGTGGTGGGAGGGCATGACGGAGGAAGTGCCGGCGCACCTCACCGACTGGCAGGGCAACTCCTGGACGCCTGATTCCGACGCCCCGGCCGCGCACCCGAACTCCCGTTTCTGCACCCCGATCGACCAGATCGACATGCTTGCCGAGGAGTACAACAGCCCCGACGGCGTGGAGCTTTCCGCGATCCTCTTCGGCGGCCGCCGCAAGACCACCATCCCCTTGGTGACCGAGGCCCGCAGCTGGTCCAACGGCATCTTCATGGGTTCCACCCTGTCCTCGGAAACCACTGCCGCGGCAGCCGGCGCGGTGGGTGTGGTCCGCCGCGACCCCATGGCCATGCTGCCCTTCATCGGCTACGACGCCGGCGACTACCTGAACCACTGGGTCAACCTGTCCGCCAAGGGCAACCCGGAGCGCCTGCCCAGGATCTTCCTGGTCAACTGGTTCCGCCGGAACGCCGAGGGTGGTTTCGCCTGGCCCGGCTTCGGCGACAACGCCCGGGTCCTCAAATGGGCCATCGAGCGCCTTGAAGGCAAGGCTGACGCCGTGGAGACCCCCATCGGGTTTGTGCCCACCGGCGACGCGATCGACCTCAAGGGCCTGGACATGACGCCGGCGGAGGTCGAGGACGCCGTCCGCGTGGATCCCGCCGAATGGGCCACCGAGCTCGCATCGATCGAGGAGTGGTACGCCAACTTCGGCGGCTCGCTCCCGGACGCACTCCAGTCGGAACTCGCCGGGCTGAAGGAACGCCTCGGCTGATTCTTACGCGTACGACGGCGGCCCCGCACCTTTTTCCGAAAAGGTGCGGGGCCGCCGTCGTTATGCTGCCGCGGTGCCGCCGAATTTGGCAGTGGCCACTGGACAGCGGCGGGCGCGGGGTCGGTGCAGCTCAGCCTGCCTGCCAGATGTCGGGACCAAACACCTCGTAGTGGATCGAGGTGGCGGGGATGCCGGCGTCGATGGCCTCGCTGCGGATGCTGCGCATAAAAGGCAGGGGGCCGCAGAGGTAGAGGGCGGCGCCGGCTGGCAGGTCCACTTCCCGCAGGGACATAAAGCCCTGGTTGGATCCGGCTGCGGGCTCCTCCAGCCACAGCTGCAGTTCCGCGCCGTCCAGCCGCGCGACGTCATGCGTCATCTGACTGCGCAGCGCCCAGCTGTCCATTGTGCTTTCTGCGTGCAGCACCAGGACCTGCCGCTCCGAACCGGCCGCCGCGAGCGAGCGCAGGATGGAGGCTGTGGGGGTGCAGCCGATACCGGCCGAGGCCAGGATTACGGGGCCGGTACCGTCTTTGAGCGTGATTCCGCCGTAGGGATTGGAGATCTCCAGGATGTCGCCAACCTGGACGTCCCGGTGCAGGACGGGGGAGACCTCGCCACTGTCGTCGAGTTTGGCGGTGAAGCTGCGGCCGGTGCCGGCGTCCCCCGACAAGGAGTACTGGCGGACCTGGCGGATCCCGTCCGGCAGCGCGACCTTGACGCTGATGTATTGGCCGGGCAGCGCTGCAGTGACGGGGGTGTCGTCGGCAGGTTCCAGTGTGAAGGTCAGGGCGCCGCTGCCGGCGGGGGTTTTGGCGGTGACCGTCCAGGGCATCCACATGCGGCTGTTGGCCTGGCTGGCGTACAGTCCCTTTTCGAGTTTGATCAGGGCGTCCGCCATCAGCCAGTAGACCTCGGTCCACGCTGCGGCGATGTTGGGGGTGATGACTGCGGCGAGGTCCTCGGCGATGGCGGCGAACAGATGCTGGTACACCACCTGGTACTGCGGTTCGCTGATGCCAAGCGACGCGTGGCGGTGGGCGATGCGCGCCAGGACAGCCTCGGGCAGAGTTCCTGGATTGTCCACCAAATGGGTTGCAAATGCGGCGATGCTGCCGGCCAGGGCCTGCTGCTGGGTGCCGGAGCGCTGATTGGACCGGCTGAACAGGCCGTCCAGCAGTTCCGGGTGGGCGGTGAACAGCCGGTCGTAGAAGGTGGTGGTGATGGCACCGATCCGTGAGCCAACCAGCGGGAGGGTGGCTTCGATGACGGGGCGTGATTTGTCCGACAGCATGGGAACTCCTGAAGTAGGGACCGGGGCCTTCGTTCGGCCGAAATACTTGCATTTTTAATGCAAGTATTTATGCCCCATTTCTACACTGCGTAGAAATTTGGGTCAAATCCCTCGTGGGTGGGCAGCTGGGTGCGGGTAAAACCGGTCGGGTCAGAGCCCGGGGCGCAGGCCAATCAGTTGGAAGACCGGCGCCATCTGGCCGCTTCCGGGCAGTTCCGCCACCACGACGGTGTCGAGCTCCCGGTAGAAGGCCTCGCGGGCCCTGGCCAGCGCGGCCCGCAGCTTGCAGTCGTTGATCAGCGGGCACGGTCCGCCGGGGGCCACGCAGTCCGCAGGATCGGTCCGCGTATCAAGCTCCCGGAGGACCCGGCCAACAGTGACCCGGCGGCCGGCAGGGTTCAGCCGGGAACCGCCGGAGCGGCCACGCTCCACATCGATCAGGCCAAGGGCCCGCAGCCTGGCCATTGCCTTGCTCACGTGGTTATACGGCGTCCCCACCGCATCGGCGATGTTTTGGGTGGTGAGCAGGGTCCCGTCCGGGACTGCGGCGAGCACCAGCAGTGCCCGCAGGCTGACATCCGCGAACGCGTTGATCTTCACGGCAGCTCTGGTCTAGTCCACCCAGATAACGGGCTCGTTGGTGTCTGCCGCGAGTTCCCCGAACTCCCACGTGTGGGTGGCCTGGTTGGCCGCGTACGGCAGCACGGCGGCGAACACTGCGCCGTCCCGGTGCTCGGTGGCCACGGAGATGGCGTCCGAGTCCTCCTCGAGCAGCATGATGTCGCAGACCACTGCCGCCGCCCGGAAATCGTCCCGGTTCTGGCGCAGCAGGGCGTGCAGGTCGCTGATCATGGCGTCGGCGTCGAAATCCGCGTCCTCCCCTGCCGGGGAGTCAGCGGGGGAGACCGCCACCAGGCGCACCTCGCCGTCGTTCTGCACGGTCAAGGCGAAGGGCAGGAAACCGCCGTTGCGCTCCAGCTGTTCCTGGGCTGCGCTGACGCCGGTCCCCAGGAGGTTTTCCAGGTCCGTGGCCGTGGCCTCGGGCACCGAATCGCGCCATGGGAGGTCGCCGTTCGTGGTCTGGTCCGCGGCGGCAACGCCGTTCTCTTCCGCCAAGGGTCAGGCCCGCACGATCGACAGGACCCGGTCGCGGACGCGTTCCATGGTGGCGCGGTCCGTGGCCTCTGCGTTGAGCCGCAGGAAAGGTTCGGTGTTGGAGGGGCGGAGGTTGAACCAGTAGCTGCCGTCGTTGGCCGTGAACGTGCTGCCGTCCATGGTGTCGATGGTGATGTCCTCGGCGGCGAAGTCCTGCCGGACGCGGTCCACAGCGCCGGCCTTGTCCTCGATTTCGGAGTTGATCTCGCCTGAGCTGACGTACGGTTCATATTCGCGGCCCAGGTCGGAGAGCGCGCCGTCCTGCTCGCCGAGCGCGGCGAGGACGTGCATGGCGGCCAGCATGCCGGTGTCCGCGTTCCAGAAGTCCCGGAAGTAGAAGTGGGCTGAGTGCTCGCCGCCGAACACCGCGCCTTCCTCAGCCATAACGGCCTTGATGAAGGAATGGCCGACACGCGTGCGGACGGCGCGGCCGCCGTCGTGCGCCACCAGTTCCGGAACCGCGCGGGAGGTGAGGAGGTTGTGGATGATCGTGGGGGTGCTTTCGCCCTGGGCTTTCGCGCGGGCAATCTCGCGGCGCGCCACCATACCGGTGATGGCCGACGGCGACACCGGCTCGCCTTTTTCGTCAATCACAAAGCACCGGTCGGCGTCGCCGTCGAAGGCGAGGCCGATATCGGCACCGTGCGCCACCACCGCTGCCTGCAGGTCGCGGAGGTTTTCCGGCTCCAGCGGGTTGGCCGGGTGGTTGGGGAAGGACCCGTCCAGCTCGAAGTAGAGCGGAACGATGTCGAAGGGAAGCTTGGGCAGCAACGTGTCGCCGAGGACGGCGGGGGTGGTCAGGCCGGCCATGCCGTTGCCTGCGTCCACCACGATCTTGAGCGGGCGGGAACCGGTGAGGTCCACCAACGTGCGCAGGTACTCGGCGTAATCCTTGAGGACGTCACGGACGCCGATCAGGCCACGGGTTTCCGCTGCGGGGATGCTGCCGGTGTTGAGGTACTGCTCGGCGAGGGCCTGGATGTCCTTGAGCCCGGTTTCGGAGGAAATGGGCACGGCCCCGGCCTTGGACATCTTGATGCCGTTGTAGCCGGCGGGGTTGTGGCTGGCGGTGAACGTGGCGCCCGCCCGGTTGAGGAACCCGCAGGCAAAGTACAGCTCATCGGTGGAGATCAGGTCCAGCAGCTCAACGTTGGCGCCGCGGGTGGCTGCGCCGTCGGCGAAGGCCTTACTGAACTCGGGGGATGAGGGACGCATGTCCCCGCCCACCAGGATGGTCTGGCCCTCAAGTTCCAGAATGTCCACAAAGGCGGCCCCCACGGCTTCGACAATTTCGGCGGTGATGGACTCGCCCACAATGCCACGGACGTCGTAGGCCTTGAAGGATGCTGAAAGATCAAAAGTCTTTGTCTGTTCGCTAGTCACGGGCTTTATCTTACGTGGGCCGGTGAAGCGGCTGTTCAGGCGCGGGCGCGGCGGCATTTTGTGACGCCGCCGGGGCACGGCCCCCGGCCCGGTTGTCCACAAACGGGACTCCGGTTGGGCGGGGTGTCGGTGCCGGCTGGGATACTGAATCAATGGTCGATAACCAGAACGCCACCGCAATGTCCCCTTCCACAGAAACCGGAACCGCCCCCACCGGCACCCTGGTGGCCGGTGATGCCCCGGCTCCCGGCGGCACCCGCGGGCAGGCGCTGGAAGTCCTGCGTGGCCTGGTGGGCCACCCTGACGCCGCGTTCCACGACGGCCAGTTTGAAGCCATCGAGGCACTGGTCGACGGCGGCCGGCGGGCCCTGGTGGTCCAGCGCACCGGCTGGGGCAAATCGGCGGTCTACTTTGTGGCGTCCCTGCTGCTGCGCCGGCGCGGTGCGGGGCCAACCCTGATCGTTTCGCCGCTGCTGGCCCTGATGCGGGACCAGGTGGCCGCCGCGGCGCGGGCCGGAGTCCGGGCGGTGGCCATCAACTCCGCAAACCAGCTGGAATGGGATGCGGTGCGCCAACAGCTGGCAAATGATGAGGTGGACGTCCTGCTGGTGTCCCCGGAACGGCTTACCAACCCGGCGTTCCGCGAAACCCAGCTGCCGGAGCTGATCCGGCGGACCGGGCTCCTGGTCATTGACGAGGCCCACTGCATTTCCGACTGGGGCCACGATTTCCGGCCGGACTACCGTCGCATTGCGGACCTGATCACGCAGTTGCCGGACACCGTCCCCGTGCTGGCCACCACGGCCACCGCCAACTCACGTGTGGTCCATGACATCGAGGAGCAGCTCGGCGCAGGTGTCCTGACCATCCGCGGCGCCCTGGGCCGTGACTCGCTGCGGCTGGGCGTCCTCCGGCTGCCGGACTCCCGGCAGCGTCTGGGCTGGCTGCTCACGCACCTGGCGGAGCTCCCCGGCAGCGGCATCATCTATACCCTCACGGTGTCCGCGGCGGAGGACACCGCCCGGCTGCTGGCGGAGGCAGGCCACGAGGTCCTTGCCTACACCGGCCGCACCGATCCGGCGGACCGCGAACGTGCCGAGCAGCTCCTGAAGGACAACCAGGTCAAGGCCCTCGTGGCCACGTCCGCGCTGGGCATGGGCTTCGACAAGCCGGACCTCGGCTTTGTGGTGCACCTCGGGGCGCCGTCCTCTCCGGTTGCCTACTACCAGCAGGTGGGCCGCGCCGGCCGTGGCGCCGCCAACGCGGACGTCCTGCTGCTCCCTGGCTCGGAGGACCGTGACATCTGGCAGTACTTCGCCACCGCCTCCATGCCGTCAGAGGAAAAGGCTGCGGCAGTGCTCACCGCCCTGGCCGAAGCCGGATCCGCCTTGTCCACGGTGGCGCTCGAAGCGCGTGTGGACCTTCGCCGGACCCCGCTGGAGCTGCTCCTGAAGGTACTGTCCGTGGACGGCGCAGTGGAGCGCGTTGGCGGCGGCTGGCGCTCCACCGGCCAGCCCTGGATCTACGATGCCCAGCGGTACGAGCGCATTGCCGAAGCCCGGGTGGACGAGCAGGACTCCATGGTGATCTACCAGGACACCGCCGGGTGCCGGATGGAGTACATAACCTCCGTCCTGGACGACGAAACGGCCCACCCCTGCGGCCGCTGCGACAACTGCGCCGGGCAATGGTTCCAGGCCGATGTGGCTGCCGATGCCACGGCAGCCGCGGGCCAGACCCTCAGCCGGGCGGGCGGCCCGCTGGAAGCCAGGCTGCAGTGGCCCAGCGGCATGGACCGGCTGGGCGTCCCGGTGAAGGGGAAGCTTAAAGCGGGGGAGGGCCTGTCGGAAGGACGGGTCCTGGCGCGGCTGACGGACCTGGGGTGGGGTGGGGCCCTGCGGGGGATCTTCGCTTCAGGGGCCCAGGACCAGCCCGTGGAGCCGGGCATGCTGCAGGCCTGCGTGCAGGTCCTGCGCGAATGGGGCACCGGGGACGGCCGCAGCGCCGGCTGGAGCGGCGCCGGGAGGCCGGCCGCCATCATCAGCATCCCGTCGCGGAGCAAGCCCCAGCTGGTGGGCTCGCTGGCACGGGGCATCTCCGAGATTGGCCGCATCCCCTACCTGGGGGAGCTGCAGCTGGCCCACGGCGGACCCACCGGCGCCCGCGGCGGCAACAGCGCCTACCGCCTGGCCGGCGTCTGGGACAGGCTGGTGGTGGGCCCCGAACTGGAAGAAGCCCTGGCCGGGGTGCAGGGCCAGAGCGTGATGCTCATCGACGACCTCGTGGACAGCCGCTGGACGGTGACCGTGGCCGGCCGTGCCCTCCTGCAGGCCGGGGCGGGAGCCGTGCTGCCGCTGGTGCTGGCTCAGGCCGGCTGACGGGCAGGGCGCGCGGGGAGGTCCGGGTTCAGGCAGGTCCGGCTGCGTTTGCTGCGTTGCCGGGCCGGCTGACTTCCGCGCCGGCGTGCCGCGATAAAAAGAGGCTGTCCACGGTGCTGGCCAGCATCAGGACAGCCATGGCCAGGAACGCGCCGCGGAACGGGGCCGCCTGGTCCTGCCCAAAAACGGCCACCCCGTCGAAAAGCCGGATCAACAGGGCCGCCACGGCGATGCCGGCCCCGGCGGCGAGCTGCACCAGGGTGGCCGACACCGTGTTTGCCGAGGTCAGCATGGCGGGGACGATGTCCGCGTACTGCACCGACGCGTAAGCGGAGAACCCGATGGACCGGAAAACGCCGCTAAAGACCAACAGGGCGAAGATCAGGGCGCCGGGGGTATCCGGGGTCAGCGCGGCGCACAAGGCGAAGGTCACCGCTGACGACAGGGAAGCAAACACCAGCATCGCCTTGAACCCGAAGCGCCGGATCAGCGGCGTGGTGGCCGGCTTGATGCCAATATTGCCGATGAAGACCGCCGCCACCATGATGCCTGCCTGCAACGGCGACCAGCCGAAGCCCGACTGGAACATCAGCGGCAGCAGGAACGGGACCGAGCTGATGGTCAACCGATAAATGAAACCGCCCGTGGCCATGGCCCGGAACGTGCGGGTCCGGAACACCTCCAGGTTGAACAGCGGGTTCCGGGCGCGGCGCATCCACAGCACCGCTCCCAGCAGGGACACCGCCCCTGCCGCCGCCGACAGGGCAGCCCACGGCGTCTCCGGGTGACCGCTGGCGAGCTCAAGGCCCACCACCAGGGCGCCAACACCCATGGTGGTGAGTGCGAGGCCGGGCCAGTCGAGCCGCCGCCCGGGATCGCCCGCGGAAACGGGAACCAGGCGCAGCGCCGCCACAAACGCGGCCAGGCCCAGGGGCAGATTGATCAGGAAGATCCAGTGCCAGGAAAGATACGTGGTCAGCGCACCGCCCATCAGCGGGGCCAGCACGGGGGCGAGCAATCCGGGCCAGACAAGGAAAGCCGTGGCCCGCAGCAGCTCCGACTTGGGCGTGCCGCGGAGCACCACCAGCGTGCCCACCGGCACCATCATGGCCCCGCCCGCGCCCTGGATGATCCGGCTGATGGTCAGGGCCGTCAGGTCCTGGCTCAGCGAGCAGGCCAGTGAAGCCACCGTAAACACGGCCAGGGCCAGGCAAAACACCCGACGGGCGCCGAAACGTTCCGCCAGCCAGCCGCTGATGGGAATCCCCACGGCCACGGTCAACAGGTACGCCGTCATGGTGATGTTCACGTCCGCCGCGGGGACGTCGAAGTCAGCGGAGATGTTGGGGATGGCGGTGGTGAGGATGGTTCCGTCGAGGAACTCCATAAAAAACGCCGCCGCCACCAGGAGGGCAAGGCGCGGGTTCCAGGCCGGCCCGGTACCCGGTTCCGCGGCGGCCTGCTTGCTTGTTGACATCGTTTTATCCTGCCACCGGGCCCGCCGGCGCCGGTGGTGCTGTCCGTCCTGCGGACCGGCAGGCCGGACACACGCCCGGCCCTGCCGGCTGCCTGGGTGTTCAGAAGCCCCGGGTACGCAAAAGGCCAGGTACGCAAAAGGCCCCGGTCAAGGACCGGGGCCGAACGCGGAGACGGGGGGATTTGAACCCCCGGTGGAGTTGTGCCCCACACTTCATTAGCAGTGAAGCCCATTCGGCCGCTCTGGCACGTCTCCAATTGCTATTCCTAGCCCACCAAGAATACGCAGATGTGGCCATGCAGTGCAAAACGGCAGGCGCCCTGTCCGCAGCAGGCTTCCCGGGCTCGCGGTTTCAGCCGGAAATCCCGGCCTGCCCGGGCCGGACCATCCTCATTTCGGCTAGGTTTTCCCACTCCGGAACCAGGTCCGCCGCACCATCGGCCCTAAAGCCGAAGTGCCGGTAGAAACCGATGGCCCGGGCGTTTTCCGAGGCCACCCAAAGGCTTGCGGCATCGGTGCCAAGCGCTGCCCGCAGCAGTCGGCCACCAAGACCCAGGCCCTGGTGCGAGGCCAGGAGGTACAGCCCCCACAGTTCACGGTCCGCCGCTGGCGGTTCCACGCCTGCGGTGCTTGGCACGGGCCGGACGCCGGCGAACCCCACCGCCGTGCCGCCGTCGTATGCTGCCCATAGGCTTCCTGCCGGCGGATCCGCCAGCAGCTGCGTCCACAACGGCAGCCGGTCTGCCGGTTCCAGTGCCGCCAGGAACCTGTCCGACAGGATGCCGCGGTAGGCCTCCTGCCAGCAGCGGACGTGCACCTCGGCCAGCCGGCCGGCATCCGCCGCCGTGGGCGGCCTTATGGACAGCACGGGGCTCACCCGGCCCCGCCGGCCAGGGCCTTCCACAGGAAGTGCTGGCTTCGGGCCTGCAGCGCTGCTGCCTGCCGGTTGTCGGAGGCGCCGGCGTGGCCGCCCTCAAGCGCTTCGTGGAACCACACGTTGGGGATGCCCATGGCCAGCATCCGGGCAGCCATCTTGCGGGCCTGCACGGGACCCACCCTGTCGTCCGAGGTGGCGGTCCAGATGAACGTTTCGGGGTATTCCACACCGTCCTTGAGCAGGTGGTAGGGCGAGAAGGTCCGGATGTACTCCCACTGGTCCGCTACGTCCGGATCGCCGTATTCGGCGATCCACGAGTGCCCGGCGGACAGTTTGGTGTACCGGCGCATGTCCAGCAGCGGCACCCCGCAGGAGACCGCGCCGAAAAGTTCGGGGTACGAGGTGAGCATGTTGCCCACCAGCAGGCCGCCGTTGGACCCGCCCACACACCCCAGCCGCTCCCTTGAGGTCACGCCGCGGGAGATCAGGTCCCGGGCCACGGCCGCGAAGTCCTGGTACGCCTTGTGCCGGTTTTCCTTCAGGGCCGCGCGGTGCCAGGACGGCCCGTATTCGCCGCCGCCGCGGATGTTGGCCACCACGTAGACGCCGCCGCGCGAGTGCGTCCCGCCGCCGTCCGCCCCGGCCGCGCCGGTGGTGCGGCGCTCCAGCCAGGCCCGGCCCACGGTTCCGCTGTAGGCCGGGGTCCGGGACACTTCGAAGCCGCCGTAGCCGGAGAGCTGCGTGGGGTTCTGGCCGTCCAGGGCCAGGCCGCGAGCGGCGATCTGGAAGTAGGGGACCCGGGTGCCGTCCTCGGAAACCGCAAAGTGCTGCTGGACCTCGTAGCCGCCGTCGGCAAAGTACGACGGCGACGACTTCACTTCGGCGTGCCGGCTCAGGACCGCGGGGGCGCCGGAGTCCTGGCCGCCGGCGTCCGTGCGCTCCAGTGAGCCCCGGAACAGGGTGCTGGGTGTGGTGAAGCCCGTGGCGATGAGCCAGAAATCGTCGCCCGCGCCGCCACCGTCCGTGGTGTCCTCATCGTCCACCGCGTAGGCGTTCACGTCGTGCAGCGGCGGGCAGGCATCCAGGATCGTGGAGGTCCAGGCGGCGTCCGGGCTGCCCGATGGTGTGGCGGGGTCCAGGACCCGGATCTCGGCGGAGACGTCCTTGAGCAGGTTCAGCAGCAGGAAGTTCCGGGTCCAGCTCCAGGACTGCAATGACGTGGCGGCGTCAGGGGCGAACAGCACCGAGATGTTCCGGCCGCCTGCGAGGTAGTCCTCGAACTTCGTGGCCAGCAGCGAGCCGGCAGGATACGTGGTGCCGGCCAGGGTCCAGTCCTGCTGGGGACGGAACAGCAGCCACTCCCGGTGCACGCTCAGGTTGACGTCCGTGGGCACGTCGACCGCCACCCAGCCGCCGTCCCGCAGCACCAGGTTGGTCTGGTTGTAGAAATCGATGTAGTCAATGGCGAAGGTCCGCTCGAAGCCGGGGGTGGAGTCGTGGGCCACCACCGCCACCATGTGGTCCGCCGGCACTTCGAAGAGCAGCGGCGCGTCAGCCAGGGCCGTACCGCGTTTGAGGGTGACGGCCGTCCGGGCGTACGAGGAGGCGGTCATGGGCAGACCTTCGGCCGTGGAGGCCACCAGCAGGGTGTCGGCGTCGAGCCAGGACACGTTGCCCTTGGCTGTGGGGAGGTCGAAGCCGCCGTCGGCCGGGTCCACAAACCCGCGGGACTGGACATCGTATTCGCGGTACCGGTTGGCGTCCCCGCCGTCGGGGGAGAGGGCCAGCAGCGCCAGGCGGTGCGGTTCCCCGGGTGCGGGCCGCAGGAACGTGGCACCGTGGAAGACCCACTCCACGCCTTCCCTGGCGGCCAGGGCGTCCACGTCCAGGAGGACGTCCCACTCGGGCGTATCCGTGCAGTAGCTCTCCCACGTGGTCCGGCGCCACAGGCCCTTTGGGTTGTCCTGGTCCTTCCAGAAGTTGTAGTACCAGTCCCCGCGCTTGCCCACCATGGCGATCCGGTCCGTGGCGTCCAGCACCTCCAGGATGCTGCTTTCCAGGGCTGCGTACTCCGCGTCCTCCAGGAGGTCCTCCGTCCGGGAATTCTGCTCCCGGACCCAGGCCAGCTGTTCTTCGCCGTAGATCTCCTCCAGCCAGACGTTTTCGTCGGTAGGCTCCGGCGCCGCACCCGTGGCGGACGATGAATCAGCTGCTGTGGTGGTCATGCGCCCCATCCAAACAACATCTTCCGCCTGCGGGCAAGTCAAGCGTTCAGCCCTTAGCGGATACGCTGGATGCCGTGGAAACAACGCAGAGCATCCGGACCGTCATCATCGGTGCCGGTCCCCGCGGCACCAGTGTGCTGGAGCGTTTGCTCGCCCACACCGCAGCCCGTCCCGCCGCAACGGCCGGTCCGCGGCTCCACATCGACGTGGTTGACCCCTACCCGGCCGGGCCCGGCCATGTCTGGCAGCCGCACCAGTCCCGGCTGTTCCTGATGAACACCCAGTCGTTTTATCCGACGCTGATTCCCGAGGACCCCGAACTCCCGGCTCCGGTGGCCGGCACCACCTTCGACCAGTGGCGGATCCGTCAGCAGGAGCACCCGGCGTCCTCCCTTTCAGCAGCTGAACGGGCCGAACTGGCGGGTCTTGGTTCCACCGGCTTCCCCAGCCGCGCCCTCTACGGCCGGTACCTGCGCAGCACCCTCGAGCAGCTGGTGGACCACGCACCGCAGGATGTCACCCTTGAGTTCCACGAAACCAGCGCCTTGTCGGTCCACCGCCGCGACGACGGGATGTTCGACGTCGGCCTGGCCGCCGGGGCCGTGCTGACGGCAGGGTCCGTGGTGCTGGCGCTGGGGCACATCCCGTCACGCCTGAACCCGGAGCAGCGGGAACTGCAGGCCGCTGCGCAGCAGCTTGGCCTGCGCTACCTGCCGCCCGCGGTCCCCGCCGACGTCGACTGGGACAGTGTCCCCGCCGGCGAACCCGTCCTGGTCCGCGGGATGGGCCTGAACTTCTTCGACACCATCGGCCAGCTCACCGAAGGCCGCGGCGGCACGTTCCTCAGCAACGGCGGCCGGCTGGAGTATCAGCCCTCCGGCCAGGAACCCCTCATCATTGCCGCGTCCCGCCGCGGAACCCCGTACCGGGCCAAGGCGGCGCTGGAAGGCTACTACCCGGCGTCGGTATCCCTCCGCTACTTCACCGAAGAGGCCCTGGGCCGGCTCCGGAAGGCAGGGATCAGGCCCGGTTTCGACTTCGACCTGTGGCCGCTCCTGCACCGGGACACGCTGTGGGCCTACTACGCCACGCTGGTGCGCTCGCAGCCCGGCGCGGTCCCGGACGCTGACGCTTTCCTGGCTGCCCTGGATGAGGCGCTGCACCCGCACGCCCACACGGCCGCGAACTGGGAAGACACCGTGGAGAGTGTGCTGGCCGTGCATGTGGGACCGCGGCACCGCCTGGACCTTCGTGGGCTGGCTGCGCCCCTGGCCGGCCGGACGTTCGCGTCCCGGGCGGAGCAGGACGCCGCAGTGGTGGAATACCTGCTGGATGACGCCCGCCGGTCCGGCCTGGGCGAGGACGATCCCGTCAAGATGGCCATCGGTGCCCTGCACCACGGCCGGGCGCTCCTCAAAACCGCAGTGGCCGACGGCGGCATCACCGACGAATCGTGGGTGGCCGGCCTGCGCGGCTGGTTCGAAAACTTCGTGGAGGGCCTGGCCAGCGGCCCGCCCGCCCTCCGCTCCGAGCAGCTCGCAGCCCTGGCCACCGCCGGGGTGGTCAGCTTTGCCGGACCCGACCCCAAGTTCGGCGTGGACCGCAAGAGCCGGACGTTCACCGTCACCTCGCCCTGGGTGCACGATGCGCCGGTGGCAGCCCGGACCATGGTGGAGGCCCTGGCGCCGGGCAACCGGGTGTCCGCGAATGACTCGCCGCTGCTGGAACAACTCCTGGCGGACGGCCTGGTCCGGCCCCGGCTGATGATGACTGCCGAGGGCGCCCCCATCCAGTCAACAGGCCTGGACGTGGCGCCGCACCCGTACCGGCCGCTTGCCGCGAACGGGTCGGTCACCGAGGGCCTCTACGTGCTGGGCCTGCAGCTCTCATCGGCCCAGTGGGGTACCGCCATCGCCGCTGAAGCGGCCCAGCCCGGCAGCCCCGCTTACCGCAGCGCCCAGCGGACCCTCAGGGACGCCGACGAAATCGCCGCCGCCATCCTGGCCGCCTGACCCCCGCCCCGGTTAACGCACAACGCCCGCCCAGGGATGTGGGCGGGCGTTGGACGTCAGGGGCGGATCAGCCCCGCAGGCACACCTGGTACTGGAGCCACTGGATGCCGTAGCGGATCCAGCCCAGCACGTCGTACCACTTGGTGGGGGCCGTGGGGGCCTTGCAGACCGGTGCCGGCGGAGTGACGGGTGCAACCGTCACGTCCGCAGTCACGGTCGTTCCGGATTCCGCGGCGGTCAGCACCAGGGTGGCAGCGCCCGCCGCAGCTCCGGCGGGAACCGGCAGGCTGACGGCGGCGGTTCCGGCTGCCACGGGAACCGTGCCCAGCCGGGTCACCTTTCCGGCCGCGTCGGTAAACACCGCGGTGAGCGAGGTGTTCACCGGGCTGCCCAGGGAGGTGAGGTCCAGCCTGGTGATGGCCAGCGTCACCGGCTCGCCGGGCTTGACCCCGGCCGCTGTGCTGTTGGCTACGGCCACGGAGCGCCGGGCGAAGTCCGGTGCCACGGGACCGCTTTTCTGCAGGTACCCGATCCAGGCGTCGCGGTCCACCAGGCCGGAGTCCTTGGTGCCGGTGCCCTGCGTGAAGACCCGGAAGTTGTCGCCGCCCGTTGCCAGGAAGCTGAACGTGCCGATCCGGTAGGACTTCGCCGGATCGATCAGGGTGCCGTTCACGCGGATCGAGGTGATCCGGTCACCGGCGGCGCGGGCTGTGTCGTAGGTGTAATTGACGTTTTTGGACAGGCCCAGCTGCTGGTAGGCGCGGCTGGGAACCGAACCGTCGGCGTTGGTCTGCCACTGCTGCTCCAGCAGGGTTTTCACCTGCGCGCCGGTCAGCGACGTGGTCCACAGGTTGTTCACAAACGGCAGTACCGCGTTGGCCTCGGCGTACGTGATGGTGCCGTCCGGGGCGTAGTACAGCTCGTTGCGCAGGCCGCCGGGATTGACGACGCCGATCTCAGCGCCGCCGAGGTCCGCGGACTTCAGCGAATCCAACAGGGAATCGGCCACCAGGTTGCCCAGGGTGGACTCGCTGGCACGGTCATCACGCTTGGCGGGGCCTCCTGCGGGGTCCGGGGTGAACGCGGTGGTGATGTCCTTGGTGACCGAACCGATGGGCTGGTCGCCGATGACGGCTGCGTCGGCGAGGGCCTTCTTGACGATGCCGTCCACCGTTGCGACGCGGGGGTAGGCGGCGATCAGCCCGGCGGCGGGGTCGGTGGTGCGTTTGACGTTCCCGGCCTTGTACGCGGTCACGGCCTTGGTGGCGGTGTCCACGGTCAGCTGGATCTGGCCGATGTTTTCGCCGTAGTTGCCGGTCTGGACGATCGGCCGGGTCTTGCCGTCAACACCGGGGACGGGTGCGTCCCAGGCGTATTCCTTGTGCGTGTGGCCGGTGAAGATGGCGTCCACGTCGGCTGAGGTTTCGGTGACCAGCTTGGCGAACGGTCCGCCGGCTGCCACTTCCTGCTCCAGTGTTGCGCCGTCCGGGGTTCCCGAGCCGGCGCCGTCGTGGTTCTCCACGATGATGACGTCCGCCAGGTTCCCGGCGGTGATGGTGGCAGCCACCCGGTTGATGGCCGCTACGGGGTCGCCGAACTCGAGGCCGGTGATGCCGGCCGGGGTGACCAGCGACGGGACTTCCTGGGTGACGGTGCCGATCACGGCCACCTTGATGCCGTTCATGTCCAGGACCGTGTACTCCGGCAGGACCGGGGTGGTGGTGCCCTTGGCATAGACGTTGGCGCCCAGGTACGGGAACTTCGCGTTGGTGCCGCCGGCGATCACGCGGTCCCGCAGGTCCGCCCAGCCGCCGTCGAATTCGTGGTTGCCCACCGCGGATGCCTTCAGCTCCAGGGTGTTCAGCACGTCGATGGTGGGCTGGTCCTTGGCAACGGCGGATGCGAACAGCGAGGCGCCGATGTTGTCGCCTGCGGAGAGGAACGCCGTGGCGCCCGGGGCAGCGGCTGCCCGCAGCTTCTCGATGGTGCCGGCGAACTGGACGGTGTTGGTGTCGATCCGGCCGTGGAAATCGTTGATGCCCAGGAAGTTCAGGTCAACGCTGGCTGGAGCGGACTGCAGGTTCAGGCCCACCACCACGGGATCGTGGTCGCTGGCGCGGAACTGGTCCGGGGCGTAGTAGTCGGTGACGTTGTTGTTGTAGCGGCTGTATTCAAGGGCCACCGACTCCACCGAGTTGATGTTCCAGATGTCGGCACCGGACACCACGGCGTCAGCCGCGGGGGAGGCGAGGATGTGGTCCAGGGAACCCACCAGGCCACCGAAGAGGTAGGAATGCTTCGCGGAGCCGTCGGTGTTGCGGGCCTTGTTGTCCTGGTTGACGTAACCGGCGGCGGTGAAGACATTGATGGGGTCTTCGTGGCCGTAGGAGTTGAAGTCGCCGATCAGGAAGACCTTATCGGTGGCCTTGCTGGCCTGCAGGCCCTCGGTGAACGCCAGCAGGGATTTGGCCTGGGCGGTACGTGCGAGGTTCGAAGCGCCCTGGCCCTTGTCGGTGTCGTCCGGGGTGGCTGCGGAGCCCTTGGACTTGAAGTGGTTGGCGATGGCGATGAATTCGGTGCCGGCTGCGCCGCCCACCGGCTTGAAAACCTGTGCCAGCGGTTTGCGGGCGGTGGCGAATGCCGCGGTGTCGTTGTGGATGATGGACTCGCCCACCGTTTCGACTGCCGCTTTTTTGAAGATGAAGGCCGTGCGGATCATGTCTTCATCGGACAGCGGGGGAGCGTTGGCGGGGGTCCGGACGTAGTCCCAGATACCGGGCGTCTCGATGTTCAGCGCCGCCACCAGCTTGGCCAGGGCGTCGTCGCGGTTTTTGCCGAACTGGGCGGAGTTCTCGATTTCCATCAGCGTGACCACGTCCGCGCCGGCCTTGGTGATGGCGGCAACGATCTTTGCCTGCTGGCGCTCGAAGTTCTCTGCGTTGGCGGCACCGCGGGCGTCGCAGCCGCTGCGGACCGTGATGGGATTGCCTGCCCGGTCCGGGTAGAACGTGCAGCCGGCAAGGGTGTCACCGGTGGTGGGGAAGTAGTTCAGCACGTTGAACGAGGCGATCTTGACGTTGCCGCCTACAGCATGCGGCGCTTCGGTGCGGGTGGCGCCGAAGGATGCCGGCTGCACCGTGTCCTTGTTCGCTGCGGTGAGGTGCGTCAGCGGCTGGAACTTCCAGGCGTCGTTGGAATAGCCCAGCACCACGTTCGTGGTGAATGTTGCGGGGGATCCGACGCGGACCGGGTCCGTTGTGGTCAGGTACGGCAGGATCTCTGCCTTGGTGCCCGCGTCCTTGAGGAAGTTGGTGCTGGAGCCGTCGTCGAGCTTGATGCCACGCGCCGTGTTGCCGGCCACGGTGGCGGTGTATTCGGCTGACCCGAAGGGCGCGACGGCGGTGGGCTGGACCAGCGGTCCGGTGCCGCCGGCCAGGCCGATTTCGCCGTACTGGTTCAAGGTGTAGTTGTCAGTCACCGTGAGGGGACCCTGCGGGGCCAGGAGCATGCCTTCGAGGGATTCCCGGAAGGTTTCGCTGGCCGGAAGGGTGAAGGCGGTGGCCTTCACCTCGGGCGCGGCTTCGGCAAGTTTGGTGAAGCCGGCGGCCTCGGTCACGTTGACCTGGGTCATGCCGTAGTACTCGGCAACGGCGCCGGTGACCTCGACATGGTCACCGATCCGGACGCCGGCCACGGTGGCGGGGGAGTAGATGAAGATGCCGTCCGAGGCCGCGTGGTTGGTGGCATTGAGGTCACCGCCGGTGCCGGGCGTCTGCAGGTAGTAGCCGTTGAGGCCGCCGGTGGGGAAGGCTGCCGTGACCTTTCCGCGGGTGGTGACAGTGGCCCCCACCATGGGGCTGGCCGTTCCGGTGCCCTGGATCTCGGCGATGGTGCGCGTGACCGGATCCGGGGCGGGCTCGGGATCAGGATCCGGCGTGGGATCCGGGTCAGGGGCGGTGCCGCCCGCGTTCGTCGGCGTGATCGCCGCGGCGAGGGTGAAGTCAGCTGCATTGCTGTTGGTGTCCACCCCGGGAGCGCGGTTCAGGGACCGGACATCGGAGTTACCCGACGGCGCCGTCGCCGGGGCCGTCTCGAAGGTGTTGGAGCCGCCGTAGCCCAGGAGGTCTGCCACGTCGGCGGGCTCGACCGCACTGCCGGTGGTCACCGCGAGGGCACCCGGCTGCCTGGCCAGGATCAGGGTGCCGCCGGCGCCGGCGGGGTTGATGCTGCCGGCCACCAGGTCAGGGGTAGGCAGGGCCGCGCCGCTGGCGCCGTTGCTTCCACCCTGGACCAGGTAGTGGCCCTTGGCGGGAATGCTGCCCGTCAGGGGAGCCACTCCGCTGGGGTTGCCGGTGGAGCCGGCGGCCCGGTACTGGAGCGACCAGCCGCTGAGCGGAACGGCCGTGTCCGATGAGTTGTAGAGTTCGACAAATTTGTTTTTGAACGCTGCCCCGCCGCTGCCCCCGCTCAGGTAGGCCTCATTGATGGTGACGGGGGAAGTGCCCGCGGCCGCTGGTGCGGCGTCCATGGCGGCGGCGGGCAGGGCTGCCAGCGGGGCGGCTATTAGCCCCACTGACAGCGCTGTGCCCAGCGCCAGTTTCCAGGTTGAGTGATGCATTCTGCTCCGGCTTTCGTTGGTTTGCCCCTGTAGGGACGCGACGGAAGGGGTGGGGATTGCCGCCAGGTGTGCTGATCGGGGCAATGCCGAAAAGGCGTGGCCCGGGCCATCACAACACCTCCAAATGAACGCAGTATTGATGGGACGTGCATTCGGCTTGTGTGCTGGACATCACAAACACTACCCGCGGGTAGTGTTTGGGGTTGGCCGGCTGGGGTTGGTCCGGCGAAGAATTTACGCCCCCGTAACGGGCTGCGGAGGTTCTAGCCGGCAGGCTGCTGCCGGTTGTCTTCCACGATCCTGAACCGCGCGCCGGTGGGGTCGGCGAGCTGCGCCACCCGGCCGAAACCGCTGTCCTGCGGCCCCTCCAGCAAGGTGGCACCCAGGGTCAGCGCCGCGGCCACGCTGGCGTCGGCGTCGTCCACGGCAAAGTAAACCTGCCAGTGCGGCGGGACGTCGGCCGGCAGGTAGGCGGACGCGTCCATGACTCCGGCGTGGGCGTTTTCACCCTCGCCGGAGGTGGCGTACCGGAACTCCGGGGTATCGCTCAGGACAGCGGGCTGCCAGCCGAACACGGTGGCGTAGAACTCCAGGGCGCCCCGGTAGTCCTTCGCATGGAGTTCGAACCAGGCCGGGGCGGCGTGCTCGGCCGCGATATCGAAGCCGTGCATGGCCCCTGGCTGCCACGCGCCGGTGGCGGCCCCGGCGGAGTCCTGGAAGAACAGCATGGTGCCTTGCTCCGGGACCTCCAGGGGACCCAGGTGGATGGAACCGCCATGCGCCACCACGGCGTCGGCGGTGGCTGCAGCGTCATCGGTGCGCAGGTAGACGGACCACAGGTCCGGCATGCCCACCTGGTCCGGCTGCCGGGCCATGATGCCCGCCACCGTGCTGCCGTTCCTGGCAGCCATGATGTACCCGCCGTATTTTTCGGTGTCGCCCACCTCGAATTCCCAGCCGAACAGGCTGCCGTAAAACGCGCAGGCCTGGTCCGTGTCGCTGGTCATAAGGTCGATCCAGCAGGGCGAACCGTTGATGAAATCCGGAGTGGGCATGGAATCTCCTGGGTGCAAGGTCAGCTGTCCGGCCCCAGCGGCCGGATCACTCCAGAGACTATGGCGGGCCCCTGACACTGGCAAGCGCCCTGTGCGGCGGGTGCGGATCGGGCGGTTAAGCAAAAAACCCCGGCGGCCAGATCACTGGCACGCCGGGGTTATTCCGCGGAAGGTAAGAGATTCGAACTCTTGGTACGGGGTTACCGCACACTAGTTTTCAAGACTAGCTCCTTCGGCCGCTCGGACAACCTTCCTCAACGAGTAGTGTTTCATAGGCACTTGCGTGCAACAAAACAGAGCCCGGAAAGTGTCCGGTGCACACTGGTGGCAGGCCAGTATTCAGTCAGGAACGGGAGAGGTCCATGAAAGCCGTCTTTATATCGGAACCGGGCGGCCCGGAGGTGCTGGAAGTCCGCGAGGTGGACGCCCCCGTGCCGGGTACGGGCGAGGTGCTGATCGACGTGGTGGCTGCCGGCCTGAACCGCGCGGACGTGCAGCAGCGCAAGGGCGTATACCCGCCCCCGCCCGGTGCGTCCGAAATTCCCGGCCTGGAGGTTTCCGGCCGGATCGCGGGTTTCGGGCCCGGGGTCGCCAAGGCGTTTTCCCTGGGCGACAAGGTGGTGGCCCTGCTGGCCGGCGGCGGTTATGCCCAGCAGGTGGCGGTCCCCGCCGAGCAGGTCCTGCGGCTGCCGGACGGCGTGGACCTGGTCACCGCCGCGTCCCTGCCCGAGGTTGCGGCCACTGTTTATTCGAACCTGATCATGACCGCGCAGCTGCAGGCCGGCGAAACGGTCCTGATCCACGGGGCCACCGGCGGGATCGGCACGTTCGCCATCCAGCTGGCCAAAGCCTTCGGCGCGCGGGTTGCCACCACCGCAGGGTCCGATGAGAAGGTTGGCACCGCCACGGCCTTCCTCGGTGCGGATATCGCCATCAACTACCGGGAAGAGGACTTTCCGGAGAGCCTGCGCCGCCAGAACGGGGGCAAGGGGGCCGATGTGATCCTGGATGTGGTGGGAGCCAAATACCTCCGCCAGAACGTGGATGCCCTGGCCGAATACGGCAGGCTGGTGGTTATCGGGCTGCAGGGTGGTGCCACGGGCGAACTCGACCTCGGCAAGCTGTTGTCCAAGCGCGGTGCGGTGGTGGCCACGGCCCTGCGGCCCCGGCCTGTCGCCGAAAAGGGCGCCATCATGACGGCGGTGCGCGACGCGGTGTGGCCGCTGGTCAGTGACGGCCGGATCCGCCCCTTGGTGGCCAGGTCCTTCCCGCTGGAACAGGTCAGGGCGGCGCACCGGTACTTCGATACCGGCGATCACGTGGGCAAGATCCTGCTGGTGATGTAGTCCGCCGTTCCGGCGGCGCAGGCGCTAGATACTCAGTATTGCCAGGGGACTTCACTCCGGCTAGGCTCGTCTATACGCGGTATGCACGGGTCTTGGGGGTCCGTGCATACCGGCAGCCAGCCACGCAAGGGAGCCGTATGTCCATCCGCCACAGCCTCCTCGCCCTCCTGCAGGACCAGCCGCGGTACGGCTACCAGCTCCGGGTCGAGTTTGAAAACCGTACGGGCGCTACCTGGCCGTTGAACATCGGGCAGGTCTACACCACCCTGGACCGGCTGGAACGCGACGCCCTGGTGGCCAAGGAGGGCGACGACGGCGAAGGCCACGTGGTGTACAGCATCACCGCCGCCGGGACTGCTGAAGTCCGGGGCTGGTTCGCCGCACCGGTGGAACGGAACAACCCGCCGCGGAATGAGCTCGCCATCAAGCTCGCGCTCGCCATGACGCTGCCGGGAGTGGATGTCCAGGCCATCATCCAGGCGCAGCGCGTTGCCTCCATCAGGGCGCTGCAGGATTACACCAGGGCCCGCCGGGACGCCGCCGGCACACCGCGGACAGGAGATACGGCCTGGCTGCTGGTGCTCGACTCGCTGATCTTCCAGACCGAAGCGGAAGTCCGGTGGCTTGACCTTTGCGAGGCGCGGATGGTCCAACAGGCGCAGGCCGCCGGCCAGGCCGTCACCCGCCCATTATCCGCCGGGGTCCCGGAAGACGCCACGCCCACCGCGGATACCCGCCGATGAGCGTCCAGGGTCCGCAGCAGGTCCTCGAACTCGCCAAAGTCAGCCGGACATTCGGCGCGGGCGCCACGGCGGTGGCGGCCCTGCGCGAAGTGGACCTGAGCGTGGCAGCAGGAGAATTTGTGGCCGTGATGGGGCCGTCCGGATCCGGGAAATCCTCCCTCCTCGCTCTCGCAGGCGGACTGGATAAGCCCACGGGCGGCGGGGTCTTTGTGGAATCCACCCCCCTTGCCGGGCTGGGCCTGAATGACCTGGCACGGCTCCGCCGCCGCGCTGTGGGGTATGTGTTCCAGGACTTCAACCTGGTCCCCACCCTGACGGCCGCGGAGAACGTCAGCCTGCCGCTGGAACTGGATGGCACACCCCTGAAAAAGGCCCGCCGGCAGGCCGCCGACGCGCTGCGCCAGGTGGGTATCCCGGAGCTGGCGGACCGTTTCCTGGACCAGATGTCCGGCGGACAGCAGCAGCGGGTGGCAATCGCCCGCGCCATTGTGGGCGAGCGGCGCCTGATTCTTGCCGACGAGCCCACCGGAGCGTTGGACTCCACCACCGGGCACGGGGTGATGGAGGTTTTGCGGGCCCGCGCCGATGCGGGTGCCGCCGTGATGCTGGTTACCCACGAGGCCCGGCACGCGGCCTGGGCCGACCGGGTGGTGTTCCTGCGTGATGGCCGGATCGTGGACCAGGCCTCGGCCATGCATGATCCCACGATGCTGCTGACCCAGGCCGGCCTCTGATGCCGTTGAATCTGGCTCCGGCGCCTGGCGGGCGGCGGGGCAGCTTCCGCGTTGCCCTCCGGATGGCCCGCCGGGACATCCGCCGCCACCGCGGCAGGTCGGTGCTGATTGTCCTGCTGATCCTGCTGCCCGTCGCGGCCATGACCGGGGCTGCGACCTTGAACCAAAGCCTGCACCGCACTCCCGATGAGACCGTCCGCTATGAACTGGGCGGCATGCAGGCGCGGTTCAGCACTCTTCCCGTTCCCAACGGCGACTCCGTCCAGGACCCGCTGGATGACACCAGGGTGGTCTCCAGCTCCGGTGCGCACGATCCCGGGTTCGTTGGCAGTGACCCGCTGGACCTTGTCCCGGCGGGGTATGAGGTGGTCCCGCACCGGCAGCTCCAGCTGATCACCCGGGTGGGCGACGGCGACGCCTCCTTCGGCGCGAGGGTGGTCGACGCGCTCCACCCGGCCTTCGCCGGCCGCTACTCACTGCTTTCCGGCCGCGCGCCGCAGTCCCCGGCCGAGGTACTGGCCTCCCCAGGGTTCCTGGACCGGTTCGGCCTGGAGCCGGGCACCACCATCACCACTTCCGCCGGCACGTTCACACCCGTGGGCATCCTCCGTGACGCCGACACCTCTGACGGCAATTCGTTCCTCTACCTTGCGGCGGACCAGGTTCCGGCCGGGCTGCTGGCCGGGGTGGCCGCGGACTCTGTCACCACGTCCTACTACCTCGCCGGACCCGAACCCGTCACGTGGCAGCAGGTCCGGGCGGCCAACCGGGCGGGGGTGGCCGTACTGTCCCGTGACGTGGTGCTCAATCCGCCGCCCGCGGACCAGCAAACGTTCGACGGCGGCCCGTTGCCGGACCAGGGGTTGGCCGCGGAACTCGGCATGTATGCAACGTTTGCGCTGATCGGAGCGCTGGCACTGCTGGAGGTCGGCCTGCTGGCGGGCACCGCCTTTGCCGTTGGCGCCAAAGGCCAGATCCGCGAACTTGCACTGCTGGCCGCTTCCGGCGCCGAAGCGCCCACCCTCCGCGCCGTCGTCACGGCGGCAGGCCTGTGGCTGGGCGGGACCGCCGTTGTGCTGGGCGCGGCCCTGGGGTTCGGCGCGGCAGCCCTTGTGGTGCTGTGGGTCCGGGCTGCCGGTTCGGCCCGCCTGGCCGGGGTGCACCCGGACCCGGTGCCTACAGCCGTCGCCATGGTGATGGGGCTTGCCGCCTGCCTTCTCGCCGCGCGGTCGCCTGCACACCACGTGGCCCGCCGGGCGGTGCTGGGGGCGCTGAAGACCGGGCGCGCCCCGGCCGGAAGCGCGAAAAAGAGTGCCATCACCGGCGCTGCCCTACTGCTGGCCGCCGCCGGTGCCTTCGCCGGAAGCTGGTTCGTGGGACACTCCACCAGCGATCCGGACCGGCTGGCGGAGCTGTTCCCCGCAGCCTCGGGCCTGCTGACCGGGGGTGCGGTGTTGACCGTGGTGGCGCTGTCACTGCTGACCGGGTGGCTCCTTACCCTTCTCCCGCGCCGGACCGGGCGGCTGCCACTGGCGCTCCGCCTGGCTGCCCGCGATGCCACCAGGAACCGCAACCGCACGGTGCCCGCAGTGGCCGCAGTCCTGGCCGCGGCGGCGCTGGCCAGCAGTGCCCTGGTCCTGGCGGCGAGCCAGCAGGCCGGGATCCGCGAAACCTACTCCTGGACCGCCCTTGAGAACCAGGCCTTCCTGCCCCTGTCGCTGGAGCAGCCGCCCCTGGTGGACGGCACCCCGCAGCCAGCCACCGCAGTGGCGCCGGAGCAGCTTTCCGCCGCGCTCAGCGGAGCCCTGGGCACCGTGGCCTGGACCAGGGTGGTCGCCACGCCCGCCCCGCCGCTGAACTGCTTCGATGGTCCCGGTGCAGACCTTGCCCCCGCCCGGACGGCCACCAGGAACTGCCTCCAGTACGCGCTGGGCACCCCGCCGGGCAACGCCTGCCCCGTGACGCCGATGGGGCGGCTGCAGGATCCCGGCGACCCGCGCTGCAAGGGACCGCTGGCCCAGGGGACCGGCTCGCCCCGGTCCATCGTGGTGGGCGGCGCTGACGAGATCCGTGCCGTCCTGGGCGTGGAACCCGGGCCGGCTGCCCTGGCCGTCCTGGCGAACGGCGGAATGGTGGTGACCAACCAGGTCTTTGTCCGCGACGGGACGGTGGAACTTCAAACCCTGGACCTTCGCCGGCCCATGGCCGAACCAGCGGGGCGCCAAATGCAGTATGACCCGGTCGGCAGCGTCCCCCTGGTGGCGGCGGTGGTGGAACCGCTGGTTCCGGTTCCCTACTACGGCGTCATTTCCGCCGGCACGGCAGCGCGGCTGGGGATGGAGCCGCGTCCCAGTGAGTTGCTGGTCCAGCTCACGGAGCACCCCTCCGCGGCCCAGGTTGACACTGCCAACGGCGTTATTGCCTCGACGTACAAACACCCCGGCGCCGCCCTCTGGGTGGAACCGGGGATCCCCAGGGACAGTTCCTGGCAGATGTGGGCCATCGTGCTGGCCAGCGCGCTGATCACCGTCAGCGCCGCCGGCATCACCACCGGTCTGGCGCTCGCCGATGGCCGCCGGGACCAGAGGACCCTGGCCGCGGTGGGTGCCGCACCCAGGCTCCGCAAAGCGCTCGCCGGAAGCCAGGCGCTCTTCACGGCCGGGCTGGGCGCGGCACTGGGTGCAGCGGCCGGCGTGGTCCCCGCTGTGCTGCTCGTGGCAGCCACGGAAATGCGGATCGCGCTGGCGGTCCCGTGGACGTACCTGCTGGTCCTGGTGCTGGCAGTCCCGCTGGTGGCCGCCGCCCTCGCCTGGACGTTCACCAGGGCGGCCCTGCCCACGGGCCGGCGGGAGCAAGGAACCTGACGGCCTGCGGGCATGGCCGGGTCCGGGCTGGGGCCAGAAGCCAATAGGTCACACAATTGGGTCTTTTTGATTGACCGCAACAGGCCTAGCGTGGGTTGCAGGAGCCGCCTGCCAGGGGCGGCGGAGCCCACGGAGGAAGCTCATGACAACCCACGTTGCCGATTGCAGTGTCACCCGTTGTTCGTTCAACGACCATGAAGGCTGCACAGCGCATGCCATCACTGTGGGGGGAACGGAAGACCACGCCTCCTGCGCCACCTTCATCGACACCGGCCACAGTGGCGGCCTGCCCAAGGTCCTCGCCGATGTCGGGGCCTGCCAGCGCTCCGAATGCGTTCACAACGACCACCTGATGTGCAACGCCCCCGCCGTGCACGTTGGCCCGGGCGCGGACAACGCCGACTGCCTCACCTACTCGCACGCCTGACCACCGGACACCACTGCCCCGGGACAGGGCCTCCGACCGGACACCCGGCCGGGGGCCCTGCCTGTTTGGCGGCACTGCCACGCAGGTACCGACAGCTGCAACCCAGCCGCCAATCCCGTACCGACCCAACAGCGGCAAACCCCATCCATCCGACCGGCCGGACTGCCCGGCCGGACGCCCGCTGCCCGGCCCGCCCAAGACGTGAGCACACCCTGCAAGCCAGGTGCCGGCGTCGTTCGCCGCCCCATGCCCGCCGTTCGCCGCACCCCGCCGGCGGCATAACCCGAAAGCCGTCCCCGCAGCCGGATGCGTTGGTAAGGTGCCTGCAAGCAACAGTGAACACTCTCAAGGAGGAGACATGGCACCAACACCTGAGCAACGACGGAATCCATCGCCGGGGGAAGGTGCCGTGGCCACTGACCCGGCCCTGCCCGCCGTCGCCGTGGACGACGCCGTCCTGGAAGCCGAGGACAGGAAGTGGACACCGGCGAAAATCGCCCTGTGGGCCGCCATTGCGCTGCTGGGCGGCGTGGCCTGGTTCATGCTGGCCATTGTGCGCGGCGAAACCGTCAACGCCATCTGGTTCGTCTTCGCCTCCGTCTGCACGTACCTCATCGGCTACCGCTTCTACTCGAAGGTCATCGAGCGCTACCTGACCAAACCTGACGACAAACGCGCCACCCCCGCCGAATATAAGGCTGACGGCAAGGACTACGTCCGGACCGACCGGAACGTCCTGTTCGGGCACCACTTCGCCGCGATCGCCGGCGCGGGCCCGTTGGTGGGGCCGATCATCGCAGCCCAGATGGGCTACCTTCCCGGCACCATCTGGATCATCATCGGCGTGGTCCTTGCCGGCGCAGTCCAGGACTACCTGGTGATGTTCTTCTCCATGCGCCGCGGCGGCCGTTCCCTGGGCCAGATGGCGCGCGAGGAACTTGGTGTGGTGGGCGGCACCGCAGCCCTGGTAGCCACGCTGCTGATCATGGTCATCATCGTGGCCATCCTGGCGCTCGTTGTGGTCAACGCGCTCGGCGAAAGCCCCTGGGGTGTCTTCTCCGTGGGACTGACCATCCCCATTGCGCTGTTTATGGGTGTCTACCTGCGTTACCTGCGGCCCGGCAAAATCATGGAGGTTTCCCTCATCGGGTTTGTCCTGCTGATGGCCGCCATCATCGGCGGCGGCTTTGTGGCCGAGACCGCGTGGGGCGCCGAACTCTTCACCCTGGATAAGGTCACCCTGGCGTGGGGCCTGATCATCTACGGCTTCATCGCCGCCATCCTCCCGGTCTGGCTGCTGCTTGCCCCCCGCGACTACCTGTCCACCTTTATGAAGATCGGCGTGATCGTGATGCTGGCACTTGCCATCATTGTGGTCCGGCCTGAAATCACCGTGCCGGCGTTCAGCGAGTTCGCCGGCCGCGACAACGGCCCGGTGTTCTCCGGAGCGCTGTTCCCCTTCCTGTTCGTCACCATCGCCTGCGGCGCGCTCTCCGGCTTCCACGCCCTGATTTCCTCCGGCACCACCCCCAAACTGGTGGAGAAGGAACGGCAGACGCGTTTTATTGGCTATGGCGGAATGCTGATGGAATCCTTTGTGGCCATCATGGCCCTGGTGGCTGCCATCTCGATCGACCGCGGCCTGTACTTCGCCATGAACGCCCCGGCCGCGCTGACCGGCGGCACCGTCGAAACTGCCGCCACCTGGGTGAACAGCCTGGGCCTCGCCGGCGTGAACATCACCCCCGATTTCCTGGCCCAGACAGCTGCCAACGTGGGCGAGGAAAGCATCATCTCGCGCACCGGCGGCGCCCCCACCCTCGCAGTGGGCCTGGCCCACATCATGCAGCAGTTCATCGGCGGCACGGCCATGATGTCGTTCTGGTACCACTTCGCCATCATGTTTGAGGCCCTGTTCATCCTGACCGCCGTGGACGCCGGCACCCGCGTTGCCCGCTTTATGCTGCAGGACTCGGTGGGCAACTTCATTCCCAAGTTCAAGGAAGCCTCCTGGCGGCCCGGAGCCTGGCTCTGCACCGCCATCATGGTGGGGGCGTGGGGTGCGGTGCTCCTGATGGGCGTCACGGACCCGTTGGGCGGGATCAATACCCTGTTCCCGCTGTTCGGCATCGCCAACCAGCTGCTGGCCGCCATCGCGTTGTCCGTGTGTCTGGCCATTGTGGCCAAGAAGGGCACGTTCAAGTACCTGTGGATTGTGGCCCTGCCCCTGGCATTCGCCGCCGTCGTCACCATTACGGCGAGCTTCCAGAAGATCTTCTCCGCCACCCCGTCGGTGGGCTACTTCGCCAACAACGCAGCATTCAGCAAGGCGCTGGCGGACGGGAAAACCGAGTTCGGCTCGGCCAAGTCTGTGGCTGCCATGGAGGCAGTGGTCCGCAACACCGGGATCCAGGGCTGGCTGTCGGTGATCTTTGTGGTGCTGAGCATCATCGTGATCGCCACCGCCCTGCTGGCAACCGTAAAGGCCTTCCGGACCCGGGACGCCGCCGGGCGGCCTGAAGGCAACGAGGACCCGGCCGTGCCATCGAAGGTGTTCGCCCCGGCCGGGGTCATCCCCACGGCCGCCGAGCGTGCCCTGCTGGCTGAGTGGGACAAGGTGCCCGCCAGCCAGCGGTTCGAACGGGCGGGACACCACTGATGCCGGCGCCCATGGCGGTCCTGGCCAAAGGCGTCAGGGGCGCTGCCCGCTACCTGGGCAGCGTGATGGGCGCCGACGCTTACACCCGGTACCTGGAACACCACCAGGCTATGGGGCACCAGTCGGCGCCCCTGACAGAGCGGGAGTTCTGGCGTGACCGTACGGACCGCCAGGACGCCAACCCCCAGGGCCGCTGCTGCTGATTGAGCCTGAAGCGGACAACCCCGTCAGGGACGTTCACACGGGGGCCGGGGACGGATCGCTCATGAGAGTATGAACGCATGAGCGATCCGATCCCCGCACAGGCAGCCGAGGACCTACCGGTGGAAGGCACCACCCTTGACGGGGACCGGCCCGGCGACGGCGGGTCCGCTCCGGCGGAACCCGCGCCCGGGGCCGGCGCCCGGACCAAAGGCGGCAACCTGCAGGACCTGGTGGACCAGCCGGCCAAGGTGATGCGGATCGGCACCATGATCCGCCAGCTCCTTGCCGAGGTGAAGTCCGCGCCGCTGGATGACGCCGCACGCGGCAGGCTGGCCGAGATCCACGCCCGCTCCATCAAGGAACTCGAAGACGGGCTGGCGCCCGAGCTGGTGGCGGAACTGGACCGGATCCGGTTGCCCTTTGACGATAACGCCACGCCCTCGGACGCCGAGCTGCGCATCGCCCAGGCCCAGCTCGTGGGCTGGCTGGAAGGCCTGTTCCACGGCATCCAAACCGCCATCGCTGCCCAGCACGCAGCCAGGGAACACTCCGCCCAGCTCCAGCTGCGCCAGCTGCCGCCCGGCACTGTGATTGCCCCCGGGGTAGTAATCGGCGACAACGGCGAACCCCAACGAGCCGGCACCCCGCCGGGATCGCCCGCGCAGCCTGGCCAGCCCAACGATCCGGACCACGGTCCCGGACAGTACCTGTAGGCCAGCTTGGGTTTTTTCAGCGCCGCCAGGCAAGGGCGCAAGGACGACACAGAACTGGGCAAGGGGCTGTGGCGGCGCGCCCACGACCGCTTCCACCGCGGCCTTGACCGGTTCCACCAGGTCCTGGAAGGCGTCGAGGACGACCAGCTGTATGCCGAGCTGGTGGAGGTCGCCAACAGCCTCGCAGCCCTCCTGGACCGCGTCCGGATCATCTGCGTGGAAGCCCAGCGGCGTTCCCCCAGCGAGGGGCTGGACATTCCCGTGGCCCTGTCCGGGGTGCACCGGGCGTTGTCCAAGGCCGGCAATTCCCTGGCCACCACCGCTGAAGCTGCCGCCATGCTGCGGCTGGCCGTTGGCCCGGTTCCGGTCGGGGCAGCCTCTGTGCGGCGCCGGGCCGAATCGGTTTTTGAACAGGTGGCCGACGCCGAGAGGCACCTTCGCGGGGACGCTCCGGCAGCAGGACAGCAGGATATTCCCGGTTAAGCGCCTGGCATAGTCCGGCCGGATTCACCCCTTCAGGCGGCAGCGGTTTGGCAGGATGAGGGCATGACTTCTTCACCAACACTGACTTTCAATGACGGAAACACGATCCCCCAGCTCGGCTATGGCGTGTGGCAGGTTGAGGACGACGTAGCGGAAAAAGTGGTCCGCCAGGCTTTCGAAGCAGGCTTCCGGCACATCGACACCGCGAAGATCTACGGCAATGAAGCCGGCGTGGGCCGCGCCATCGCCTCCTCCGGCATCTCCCCGGAAGAGCTGTTCATCACCACCAAGCTGTGGAACGCGGATCAGGGCTACGAGGAAACGCTGGCCGCTTTCGAAGAGTCCATGGCCCGGCTCGGCCTGGAAACCCTTGACCTGTACCTGATCCACTGGATGCAGCCCAAGCAGGACAAGTACGTTGACACCTGGAAGGCCCTGGTGGAGCTGCAGAAGCGCGGCCGGGTCAAGTCCATCGGTGTCTCCAACTTCACCACGGCCGGGCTGCAGCGCCTGATCGATGAAACCGGCGTGGTTCCGGCCATCCACCAGATCGAACTGCACCCTTACTTCAGCCAGCGCGAACTCCGCGAGTTCGGTGCTGCGAACGGCATCCTCACCCAGGCCTGGTCTCCGCTGGGCCAGGGCGGCGAGCTCCTGGAAGACCCGGCAGTGGCTGCCGTCGCGGCCAAGCACCAGGTCACCCCGGCGCAGGTCGTCATCGCCTGGCACCTGGCGATCGGCAACGTGGTCATCCCCAAGTCCGTCACCGAATCCCGGATCCGCGAGAACTTCGCGGCCCTCGAAGTGGCCCTGGACGCCGGCGACATCGAGGCCCTCAACGGCCTGGACCGCACCGCTGCCGGCGAAGGCCGGATCGGTGCCGACCCGGCCGTTTCCGACTTCGCCTGACCACCACGGTCAGGCACCGGCACGGCCCCCACGCCGGCCGCGTGAAGCCGCCGGAACCCGTACTGCCCGCATGGGCGGTGCGGGTTCCCGCGTTAACCGCGTTGCTGCGGCGCCCCGCTGTGCCCGGCGCTAAGCGGCGAGGCGGACCTGCTCGACGGTGACGGTGTCCACCACGGCCCAGCCGTCCGCACCGGTGCTGTGCCGGTCGGCGAACCGCCGGGCGCCGGCCAAGGTGTCGAAGACTTCAGCCCGGGCGCGGCCGCAGTCGGCGTCAAAGTACGTGACGTGAAATTCCTGAACGGTGTGCGTTTCCATGCTTCAAGTCTGCAACCGGGGTACGACATTCCCCGGGATCAGTCCCGCGTGTTGCCCAGGCGGAGCACCCGTTCCTGCGCCAGCATGGCCGTCCGCTCAGCTTTCGCCGCTGCCCGGGCGGCCTGCTTGGCCTCCGCTGCGCCCGCGGCCAGGGCCTTCCGCTCCGCAGCGAGCTGCTCCTCGGCTGCCTTGAGCCGGCTGCGGAGCTGCCCGGTTTCCGTTTCCAGGTCAGCGACAGTGGCACGCGAGCGTTCCGACTGTTCCAGCAGGTCCGCCGCGAGTTGCGCGGTCCTGGCTTCCTCGGCGCGGGCCCCGGCGAGTGATTCCTTCGCCCGGTCCAGCGCTGGTGCGGAGGCCGCCCGGGGGGTTTGCCGGACCGCCTCGAGCCGTGGCTTGGTGCGGGCCGGGGCTTTGGCGGGTTCCGGCGTCGGGCGCTTCTGTAGTGGTTCGGTGTCCGCGGGTTCGTCGACGGCGGGTTCTGCCCGCGACGCGGAGGAAACGCCCGCGGGTGCTGTTGCTCCCGGGACTGCAGTGGCGCCGTCAAGGTCCACGGCGTTCACGCCATCAGCCGCGAGCGCCTTGAGGAGCAGGCCGCTGCGTACGGCGCCGGCGGCCCCGGGATCGGCCGTCAGGGCCCGCAGCGTCTCTTCGACGTCCGTGGCCATGGCGCCGCTGATGGTCCTGCCGTGATCAGTGGACACTGTCCGGGCGGTGTCGACCGCGGCTGCCAGGAGGGTGCGGCGCTCCCGGGCCAGCCCGCGGAGGGCCGCCGCGTCGAGGTCCGCCTGCGCGGCCTGCATCCGGTGGCCCAGGTCCGCGAGGCCCGCCAGGACGTCCGGCTTGTCTCGGGCCAGCATGTTCACGGCCCAGGCCGCCACCGATGGTTTGGGCAGCTTCAGGACCGCGGCCCCGAGGGCTTTGTCTCCGGCGGCCGCCGCCTTGGCTGCGGCCGCCCGGACGGCCACGAAGTCGTCCAGGGATGTGCTGTACAGCGTGTCTGCGATGCCGGCCAGCTGGTCGTCGTCCATGCACGCCATCTTAGGCATGCGCGCGGAGTCAGGCCTGCTGGCCGGGGGACCGGATAATGCGGCGGCGGGTCGCCTCGGCAATGGCGGCCGTGCGGTTGTCCACGCCCAGCTTTCCGTAAATGTGGACCAGATGGGTCTTGACTGTGGCCTCTGAGATGAACACCCGCTGCGCCATGGCCCGGTTGGACAGCCCGGTGGCGAGCAGTTCAAGCAGCTCCACCTCACGCCGGGTGAGGGCCGTGCCGGGGTTGGTGATCCGGTCCATCAGCAGCGCGGCCACTTTGGGTGCCAGGGCGCTTTGGCCTGCAGCGGCGGCAAGCACCGCCTGCTGGATCTGCTCCGGTGGCGCGTCCTTGAGCATGTAGCCGCTGGCGCCCGCTTCGACGGCGGCAAGGATGTCGGCGTCGGTGTCGTATGTGGTGAGGATCAGGACGGGCGGAGCCGGGTCCAGCAGCCGGATCAGCCGGGTGGCGGTCACACCGTCCATCCCGGCGCCCATCTGCAGGTCCATCAGGACCAGGTCCACTGGATCGCCCAGGACCTGCCGGCGCTGCAGTTCGTCGACGGCGGCCTGCCCGTCCGCGGCTTCGGCCGCCACCAGGATGCCCGCAAAATCGGTGAGCATGGCGCGCAGGCCGGCCCGCACCACGGGGTGGTCGTCCACCAGCAGCACCCGGATGGCGGTCATGGGGTGCCCGGTCCGGGCAACGGCAGCCGGATGGCCACCACGGTGCCCTCCCCGGGCGCCGACTGCAGCTCCAGGGTGCCGTGCAGCGCCGCCACCCGCGCGGCCAGGGAACCCAGGCCAAAGCCCCGCCCGTCCGCTGCGGGGCGCGCCTCCGCGACCTGTGCTGCCGGGTCAAAGCCGATGCCGTCGTCGTAAACATCCAACGTGACCTCGTTGCCCAGGAACGCCAGCGTCACCACGGCTGCGGAGGCCTGCGCGTGGGCAGTGACGTTGGCCAGGCTGGCCTGGACCGCCCGGAGCAGTGCCACGGCGTGCGGCGGTGGCAGTTCAACGGGGACACCGTCCAGTTCGAAGCGGCAGCGGAGCACCTTCCCGCGGGCCGCAACTGCGGCTTCCGTGGCCGCGCAGAGCCGGCGCAGGCTGTCCACCAGGGAGGCGTCCTGCAGCTGCGGGGCGGAGAGGCCGCGGACAAAGCTGCGGGCCTCGGCCAGGTTGCCGGCGGCGGTTTCCTGAACCACCCGGAGGCGGTCGCGGGCGGTGGTGGTGTCGCCGTCCTGCAAAGACTTCTCCGCGGCCCGGGCCATCAGCACAATGCTGGAAAGCCCCTGGGCCAGGGTGTCGTGGATTTCGCGGGCCAGCCGGGTGCGCTCGGCCAGGACACCGGTGTTGTGCTGGGCAGCTGAGAGTTCCGCCCGGGTCCTGCGGAGTTCGTCGGCGGCCCGGCGCTGGCTTTCCGCCTCCAGGTAGAGGGCCCGGTACGCCAGCCCCGTTACCACCGAAAACGCCGCGCCCAGCGCGGGCCCCAGCACCACCGCCGCATGTGGAACGGGAAGCCCGCCGGCAGCCCACTGGGCGCCGATGACCGCGGCCGTCATCACGGCGATGCCCACCAGTGCAGCCCGCCGGGGCAGCAGGTGCAGGTGCAGGAAAAACAGCGGGAACGCCAGCCAGGAAAAGTCCGCGCTGCCGGCCAGGAGCACGGCCCACAGCACCGTGACCGTCGCCAGCCACGGCAGGCCGTAACGGCGCGGATCGAAGCCCTGGCCGCTGGCCGAGAACCGCTTTTCAAGGATGGTGCCCGCCAGGTAGGCGGCCGCCAGGAGTGCGGCGCCGCCCATCAGGGCCGGCCGCAGCGGATGGGGATCGCCGGCCAGCAACAGCCTTGCCGCTGCCACGGCCAGCAGGACCGCAAAGCCCACATGCAGGGTGATCCGCAGGACGCGGAGGATGGCTGCCGAAGATCCGCCCTCATGACCTGCCGGCGGCGCGGGAGGGGCGGCGGAACCAGGCGCCGCAGGCGGGCTGGCTGGTTCGGTGGCTGGCATCTGTCCAGCCTATGCGCCGGCGGCAACCAGCGGATCAACCGATCGGTTGAGTCCGGTCTCCACACCATGGGCCGCAGGGATCAACCGCCTGCACGATGGCACGCGGCGTGCACCGGCGGAGAGTTGAAAGGGAAAGCCACCCCGCCCTACCGGAAGAAGTCCAACGTGTTCCTCGCCATCCGCGACATCCGTTTTGCCAAGGGCAGGTTTGCCCTGATGGGCAGCGTGGTCGCTTTGATCACCTTGCTCCTGGTCCTGCTCTCCGGCCTGACAGCAGGCCTGGCCGACCAGTCCACGTCCGCGATCGCCCGGCTGGGCAGCGGCGGCACCGGGACCGTGGACAGGATAGTGTTCGGCGGGCCGGCCGGTGCAGGCGCCAAGGCATCCTTTACCGACAGCGCCGTCACTGCGGACCAGGTGGCACTCTGGCGGGACCAGCCAGGCGTCGAGGCCGCCCAGGCGGTGGGGATCAGCCAGTCCCGCGTGCAGGCTGCCGGCCCGGACGGGGAGGTCACGGCCACCGCGAACGTCGCAGTCTTCGGGGTAGCGCCCGACGGCGGCCTGGCGCCTGGCCCGGTCACGGCAGGTACCGCTGTGCTCGGCTCGGGGGTTGCGGACGACCTGTCGCTGTCTGTCGGCGACCCGGTGACTGTGGGCGGCATGGAACTGTCCGTCGCCGCCGTTGTGGCCGACCAGTGGTACTCCCATACCAGCGTCGTGTGGGTGGACCTGCCCGTCTGGGCTTCGCTGGCCCATGTATCCGGGCCTGCCCAGGCCGGCACCGTGGCCGCCGTCACGCTCGGGCCGGCCGGCGCGGACGAAGCGGCGGCCAACGCAGCTGCCGGCACCGTCAGTGCCACCCGCACAGGCTCGTTCCAGGCTTTGGGTTCGTTCCGGAGCGAGAACGGATCGCTGATGTTGATGCAGGGGTTCCTGTACGGCATCTCCGCGCTGGTCATTGTGGCGTTCCTGACCGTGTGGACCATCCAGCGGACCCGGGACATCGCGGTGCTGAAGGCCTTGGGTGCCGGTAGCGGCTACATCCTGCGGGACGCCATGGCGCAGGCGGCGCTGGTCCTGGTGGCCGGCGCGGCCGTTGGTGGTGGTGCCGGCGTTGTTGGCGGCCTGCTCGCCGGCCAGGCGGCGCCGTTCCTGGTCTCACCCGTCACCACCCTGGTACCCGTGCTCGGCATTGTGTGCTTGGGCCTGGCCGGCGCAGCGCTGGCGGTACGCCGCGTCGCCGGGGTTGACCCATTGCTTGCCCTCGGTGGCAACTGACCTGCCCCGCCATAATGCCGCAGCCAACCCAGCCTGCACGCCATCTCCAGCCATCAGAAGGATTTAACCCATGTCAGCCAACTCCGATTCCGCGCCGCTGTCCCTCGTCAACGCTACCCTTGAGTATCCGGACGGGGAAGGCATCGTCACGGCCCTCGACGGCGTCCACCTCACCGTGCAGGCCGGCCGGATGATGTCCCTGGTGGGTCCGTCCGGATCCGGAAAGTCCAGTCTGCTCGCCGTTGCCGCGACCCTGGTCCGGCCCACGTCCGGGCTGGTGCTGATAGCCGGCACCGACGCCGGCGGACTGGGGCAGCGGGAGCTCAGTGCCCTGCGGCGGGAAACCATCGGGATCATCTTCCAACAGCCGAACCTTCTGGCGTCCCTGACCGCCGTCGAACAGCTTATTATCGGCGCCCACCTGCGGGGTGCACCGCTCCGGGATGCGGGCGCCAAGGCTAAGGAGCTGCTGTCACTGGTGGGCCTGGCGGACTGCGCCGGCAAGCGTCCGCACCAGCTGTCAGGCGGGCAGCGCCAGCGCGTCAATATTGCGCGCGCGTTGATGGGGAAACCCAGGATCCTGCTGGTGGATGAACCCACGGCAGCCCTGGACCACGACAGAAGCCGGGAAATCGTGCAACTGCTGCGTCGCATCACCGACGAGTTCCAGGTGGCAACCGTGATGGTTACGCACGACACCGAGTTTGTGCCGCTGACCGATGACGTGGCCACCATGCGCGATGGCCGGCTGGGGCTTGCCGTACGCACCGGCTGATGTCCCGGGCGGTCAGCGCCGGAGCTTGGCTTCCGCCAGCGCCGTCTGCAGCTCCCGCCAGGCACCGGTGGACCAGAGCGCCCACACCACCAGCACCGGCTGGAAAAACAGCCGGATCAGGCGGCTCCGGTCCGAATCCAGTCCGAACCCGTCAGTGCCGGTCGCGTACTGGGAGATGTTGCCGGGAAAAATGGCTATAAAGAAGGCGGCGGCCACCAGCCCCACCGGAACCCGGCGCCGCCGCAGGACGATCAACGCCGCCCCCAGGCTTACCTCCACAACGCCGGATGCCAGCACCACAAAGTCCTTGTCCGCGGGGAACCACGGCGGAACCTGCGCCTGGAATTCCTGCCGCGCAAACGTAAGGTGGCTGATGCCGGCAAAGACCAGCGCACCGCCCAGGGCCACGGCGCCGATAAGTCGCGGGGCGGAGATTTTCCCGGCCGGTCGCGTGAGGAGCCCGGCCAGTGCAGTTCGCAGAGATGACATTAATGAACGGTAACATCAGGAGCTCCCGGTTCCTGCAACGGAGGATGGGGCGTAGTGCCCACCGTGGATGATCCAATGGGTGCGGGGACGCGCCACAAAGGGTGCGCCGCCGTCACGGTGCGGGCAGCCCCGCAGCGCGTGGCCCGAGCGAGGAACGAGGAATCGACATGTCCCTGAAGGACACCCTGAAAGCCGATGTTGTCACCCATATGAAGAATGGGAACAAGACGGCGCTGACCACCGTCCGCAACGTGCTGGGCGAGATTGAGACGCGGGAAAAATCCGGCAAGACCCCCGTTGAGCTCGACGACCTGCAGGTCACGGCCCTGCTGCAGAAGGAAGCTGCCAAGCGCCGGGACACCGCAGCCATCTACGCCGCGGCCGGCGAGGACGGGCGCGCCGCAGCGGAAATCTCAGAGGCGGACATCATCGAGGCGTACCTGCCCCAGGCGCTGACGCGCGAAGATGCCGAAGCCATCGTGGACGAGGTAGTCGCCGGGCTTAAGGCCGACGGCCACGAGTTGACGGTCCGGTCCATGGGAACGGTGATGAAATCAGTCACGCCCCGCATTGCGGGCCGGTTCGACGGCAAGGCAGTCAGCGAGATCGTGCGCGCACGGTTGGCCTAAGTGCAGCGTTAACCAGCAAAAAACCCCATACAGTCGCAGATTTCCGCGACGATACGGGGTTTTTCCCGAGCTTCCTATCAGAATCGAACTGATGACCTTTTCATTACGAGTGAAACGCTCTACCGACTGAGCTAAGGAAGCACCGCACGAACTTTCCGGCGAACCGGGCGCTTCATGCAAGAGTCAACTGTAATGGAGTCCCGGCGCCCGGGTCAAAATGGCCGGCGCCTCAACACACGGTGTTGTCGGCCGGCACCTGGCCGCTCAGCAGGTAACGGTCCACGGCGTCCTCCAGGCAGCTGTTCGACCGGCCGTAGGCGGTGTGCCCTTCGCCTTCCCAGGTCATCAGCGCGGCGTTGCCCAGCTGCCTGCGGAGGGACCCGGCCCATTCCACCGGCGTCGCGGGGTCTCCCGTGGTGCCGATGACCACAATCGGGGACCCGCCGGTGTACTCCACCGGCGCCGGGGTGCGGATGTTGCCGTATGGCCAGTCCGTGCAGTTGGTGCCGCCGTAAGCGAAGAAGTAGCCGAAGGTGGGGGACTCCTGCATCAGGCGCTGCTGCTCGGCCCGCATGGCGGCGGGATCGGTGACCATGGGGTAGTCCAGGCAGTTGATGGCGTTGAAGGCAAACGTGGAGTTGGACGAATAGGTGCCGTTGGCAGTGCGGTCCGCGCCGAGGTCGGCCAGCCGCAGCACCAGGCTTACATCGCCCGACGTGGCCGCTTCCAGGGCCTGCGTGAGGGCCGGCCAGCTTTGGTCGTTGTACAGCGGGGTAATCAGGCCGCTCACAAACATGTTGGCGTTAACCAGCCGGCCGTCCTTTGCCGTCCGCGGGGTCTGCTGCACGGCGGCAATGAGGTCCCGGATCTGCTGGACCCCGGAATCAACGTCGCCGCTCAGCGGACAGCCGTCCTGGCGGAGGCAGCTGGCAACGTAGGCGCGGATGGCCTTTTCAAAGGCCTTCGCCTGGCCGCTGGTCAGCTCCTCGTTGCTGATGGACGGATCCAGGGCTCCATCGAGCACCATCCGGCCCACGTTGTCCGGGAACAGCGAGGCGTAGGTGGAGCCCAGGAACGTTCCGTAGGAGTAGCCAACGTAGTTGAGCTTCGCGTCATTCACCACGGCGCGGAGGATGTCCATGTCCTTGGCGGAACTGACGGTGTCAAGGTGCGCCATCACGGGGCCGGTCTGCTCCGCGCACCGGGCGGCGATGGCCTTGTTGTCGGCCAGTGCGGCGGCCAGGCCGGCGTCGGTCTCCAGGTCGTAGATCTTGGCCCGTGCCTCGTCCCGCTCGGCATCGTTCAGGCAGGTGACTGGCGCTGAGCGCTTGACGCCGCGCGGGTCGAAGCCCACCAGGTCGAAAGCGTCCCGGACGGTGGTGGGGAACTGGGTCCCGGCCGCGTCCTTGACGAAGTCGTACCCGGAGGCGCCGGGTCCGCCGGGGTTGACCAGGAGGCTGCCGGTTTTGGTGCCCGTGGCAGGTGCCCGCAGCGCCGCAATCTGGATGGTTTCACCGTCCGGATCCGCGTAGTCCTCGGGAACAGTGACCCTGGCGCACTGGAATTCCTGCTCGCAGGGCTCCCAGACCACTTCCTGGGCGTAGAAGTCCGCCAGGCCTTCCGGCGCCGAGGCGACGATGGAGGGATCGGCCTTGGCGGTGGCGGCTTCCTGGTTCCCGCTGCCATTAACCAGCGTGCAGGAGGCCAGTACCAGCGAGAGGGCCAGGGCGCCGGCGGCACGGAACGCCACGGCAAGGGGTCGGGCGCGTGCGGGCAGGGGGCGGGCAGTCATCGGGTCTCCTTGGAGGTCTCAGATCAGGCTGGCTGCCATGGACTCTATGGCCAACAGCGGTGCAACGTTGGTGGTGGTGATGCGTTCGCGGGCTTTATTGATGGCATCCATCCGGGCCAGGGTGGCTTCGGGAGCTGACCGCCGGGCGAACTCTTCGAGCTCACTGCGCAGTTCAATGTTCACCAGCTCCACAGCGTTCCCCAGCTGGATGATCAGCACATCGCGGTAAAACGACAGCAGGTCAGTCAGGGTCCGGTCCAGGGAGTCTGTGATGGACCGCTTGGCCCGCCGTTTCTGATCGTCTTCGAGCTGTTTGACCTGGCTCCGCATGGCCGGCGGCAACGTCCCTGACTCGGGGGCACCGAGCGTGGCCAGCAACGCAATCTTCTCCGCGGCGTCGCGCTCCTCGTTGGAACTGTTCGCTTCCGCGGTGGCGATCTTCACCAGTTTATCCGCCATCATCACCGCCGTGGTAACACCGCGGAGTCCCAACGGGAAACGCACCGTCTCCAGCCGGCGTTCCCGGGCGGCCGGGTCGCGGGCCAGCCGGCGCGCGATGCCCACATGGCTTTGCGCGGCGCGGGCGGCCCGTTCCGCGAGTCCGGGCTCCACCCCGTCGCGTTTGACCAGCAGCGCAGCAACGTCTGCAGCCGGCGGAAGCCTCAGGGCGACGCTGCGGCACCGGGACCGGATGGTCACCAGCACATCGGCGGGGGAGGGGGCACACAGCATCCATACGGTCCGCGGCGTTGGTTCCTCGATGGCCTTGAGCAGCACGTTGGTGGTGCGCTCGGCCATCCGGTCGGCGTCCTCCACCACGATGATCCGCCACCGCCCGGACGAGGGACGGTTACCGGCGGTGGCCACCAGGTCCCTGGCCTCGTCGATGGTGATGGTCACCTTTTCCGTCCGGACGAAGGTGACGTCGGAGTGGGTCTCGCCCAGGATGGTGCGGCAGGCGGGGCAGTGCCCGCAGCCCCGGAGCGCCACATCCTCCTGGTCGCAGTTCAGGGCCGCCGCAAACGCCCGCGCCGCGTTGGAGCGGCCGGAGCCGGGCGGTCCCGTAAAAAGCCAGGCGTGGGTCAGGCTGTCGCCGCTGGCCGCCTGGCGCAGTTGTTCGACGACGGCGGGCTGGCCCTGCAGGTCATCCCAGACGGTCACGGCAGATCACCTGGGCCGCCGTCGGCCGGAAGGGAAGCAGCTGGAAGGGAAGCGGCCGGGTGGGAAACCTCGGGAAGGGAAGCGGCCGGGTGGGAAACCTCGGGAAGGGAAGCGGCGGGAGGGGAAGCGGCCGGCTGGGAAGGCGCGGGGAGGCCGGCAGGGGTTGCTGCGCCGCCGGCCAGCAGCGCCTCCACCCGTTCCAGGATCCGCGCGGCGAGGTCCGCCACGGACAGGTGCGCCGGGAGCACCAGGTAGGTTCCGGGCCGGGCGCCGGCCAGGGCAAGGAATGCGTCGCGGATCCGGGAGTGGAACTCATCCGCCTCGGATTCGAGCCGGTCCTCGGCAGCTTCGCCGGCTGTGCGGCGGCGGCGGCCCATGGCCGGGTCAACGTCCAGCAGGACGGTCAGGTCCGGTTGCAGGCCCGAGGTGGCCCACTCGTTCAGGGTCCGGACGGCGTCCTGGCCCAGGTTCCGGCCGGCACCCTGGTACGCCACGGAGGAGTCGATATACCGGTCGGTCAGGACAACCGTGCCACGCTCCAGTGCCGGCCTGATCACCTGGCCGGCGTGTGCCGCGCGGGATGCCGCGAAGATGAGCGCCTCGGTGTGGGCGTCGATGTGGCCGTGGCCATGGTCCAGGACCAGCGAGCGGAGCTTTTCGCCGATGGGAGTCCCGCCGGGCTCGCGGGTGCGCAGCACTGTCAGCCCGCGGGATTCCAGTGATTCAGCCAGCCGGGCTGCCTGCGTGGACTTGCCGGCACCATCGCCGCCTTCAAACGCGATGAATAGGCCGGCCGTTAGTGTGCTCACCGCACCAGCCTACCGATCCCGGCCCGCAATCCCCGATTGGGGCGCCGCGCTGGGGATAACCGCCCGGTGCCCGGCCGGCGGCCCTGCTTTCCGCCCGCTCCCTGCCGGACAGTACGCTTTTGCGCATGAGCCTTTCTGAACAGCAGGCAGCCGCCCTGTCCCCGGACACCTTGGTGGTGGCTGCCGGACGCCCGCCGCGGGAGCGCGACCAGCCCGTCAACCCGCCCCTGGTCCTCTCCTCCACCTATTTCGGTACGGGCCCGCTGGCCGACGGCGACCGCGGCTACGGCCGGTACTCGAACCCCACCTGGGACCCCTTCGAGGAGGCACTGGGCCAGCTCGAAGGCTCGGACCTGCCCGGGCTGCTCTACGCGTCCGGCCTGGCAGCCGTCAGCTCCGCGTTGTCACTGATCCCCGCAGGAGGAGTACTGGTGATGCCCACCCACAGCTACTCCGGCACCCTGGTGATGGCAGCCGAACTGGCGCAGAAGGGCTTCATCGAGCTCCGCACCGTGGACATCGCGGATACTGCGGCCGTGATCGAAGCCCTGGCCCCCGCCGGTCCGGAGGGCCGCCAGGCCAGCATGCTGTGGCTGGAGAGCCCCACCAACCCGATGCTCGGCATCGCCGAAGTCTCCGTCCTGGCCGAAGCCGCCCACCGGGCCGGTGCCATGGTGGTGACGGACAACACCTTTTCCACGCCCTTGGGGCAGCAGCCCCTGAAACTGGGTTCCGACGTCGTCCTCCACTCGGTGACCAAATACCTGGCCGGCCATTCGGACGTTGTCCTCGGCGCCCTGGTGACCGCCAACCCCGAAATCCGGGCCGCGTTGCTCCACCACCGGATCATCCACGGCGGCATCGCCGGGCCGTTCGAAGCCTGGCTTGCCCTGCGTGGCCTGCGCACCCTGGCGCTCCGGGTGGAGCGGTCCCAGGCGTCCGCCCAGATCCTCGCGGAGCAGCTCAGCGCCCACCCGCGGATCGAATCCGTCCGGTTCCCCGGCCTGGCCACGGATCCGGGCCACGAACGGGCCAGGAGCCAGATGAACGGTTTCGGGTCCATTGTCTGCATCCAGGTGGCCCCCGTGGCAGGGCTCACGGGCGCCGAAGCCGCCGATGCGCTGGTCAGGGGACTGGAGCTGTGGTTGCCCGCAACCTCGCTGGGCGGGGTGGAATCCCTGATCGAGCGGCGCCGCCGGCACGCCGCGGAGCCGGCCAGTGTTCCGGAGAACCTGGTCCGGCTCAGCGTCGGTGTGGAGAACGCCGCAGACCTCTGGGCCGATTTGCAGCAGGCGCTGGACCGGTTGGGACGCTAGGCTGGGTCCGTGGACGGTGAACTGATTATTGTGCCCGTAGAACGGGCAGTGTTCTTTATCCTGGCGCTGGTGGCGCTGGGACTCGAGCTGTGGGCCGTGGTGGACTGCGCCCGGCACCGCGCCAACGCCTTCGAGGCCACCGGAAAGCGGACCAAGCCCTTCTGGCTCGCCCTCACCGGAGGCGCAGCCCTGGTGGGCGTGATCTCCCTGTTCGGCAGCGGCGGTGGGATCTTCGGCACCCTAGGCCTCTTCGGCCTTGCGGCAGTGGTGGCAGCGTCCGTGTACCTCGCCGACGTCCGGCCCGCCGTCAAGGACGCAGGCCGCGGCGGCAGCCGCAACATGGGCCCCTACGGCCCCTGGTGACCCGCCGGCGGAACGGGTAGCGGCGCCACCGCCGCCCAACCGACCGTCAGCTCACCCAGCCGCCACCGCGCCGGCCCGTCCTGGACCGGCCAGCCGCCGGCGCGGAGCCGCCGGCACATGCCCAGCCAGCGTTGCCGGTTGCCAAATGACGCCAGCGCAGCGCTCTCCAGCCAGGCCCTGTCCATGGCCTGCAACAGAGCGTGGACCGGCTCGCCGGGCACGTTGCGGTGGATCAGCGCCTTGGGCAGCCGCTCCGCCACGTCCGAAGGCATCGCGAAGCTGCCGAACCGGACGGAGAAGCTCAGCGACACCGGCTCCCGGGCGTCCAGGGCAATCCAGGACGCCCGGCGGCCGATCTCATCGCAGGTCCCGTCGATGAACAGCCCCTCCGGCGCGAGCCGGTCCTGCACCAGCCGCCACAGCCCGGCCACGTCCGCTTCCTCATACTGGCGCAGCACGTTGAACGCACGGACCAGGACCGGCCGGCCGGGGACAGGCAGTTCAAAACCGCCCACGTGGAAGCTCAGCCCCGGCCGCTGCAGGGGGAGCGCCGCCCGGACCCGATCGGGCTCAATCTCGATGCCGCAGACCCGCACGTCAGGCCTGGCGACCGCCAGCCGCTCATAGAGTTCGACGGCGGTGGCCGGCGTTGCGCCGTAGCCCAGGTCAACCACCAGGGGCTCAGCCGCGGACCGGAGGCGCCACGCCTGCGGCCCGGTCAGCCAGCGGTCCACCCGGCGCATCCGGTTGGGGTTGGTGGTGCCGCGGGTGACGTTTCCCACCGGACCGCCCTGCCGGCGGGGGACACCCCTGCCGGAAATCTGCGGGGCAACCACCCGTTCAGCCTTTTGCACCACGGCCCCACTTTATCCCGGGGCGGGTTACGCAGGGTGCCGTGTAACGCAGGGCGGGCGGCAACCCCGCTCGGTTAGGATAAAAATCATGACTTACAAGCTGATTCTGCTGCGCCACGGCCACAGCGAATGGAACGCCAAGAACCTGTTCACCGGCTGGGTGGATGTTGACCTGAACGAGCAGGGCCTCAAGGAGGCGGTCCGCGGCGGCGAGCTGCTGGTGGAGCACAACGTCCTGCCGGACGTCCTTTACACCTCCCGGCTGAAGCGGGCCATCAACACCGCCAACCTGGCACTGGAAAAGGCCGACCGTGGCTGGATCGACGTCAAGCGCGACTGGCGCCTCAACGAGCGCCACTACGGCGCGCTGCAGGGCAAGGACAAGGCCCAGACCCTCGCCGAATACGGCGAGGAGCAGTTTATGGAATGGCGCCGGTCCTACGACACCCCGCCGCCGCCCCTGGCCGACGACTCCGAGTTCTCCCAGGTGGGCGATCCCCGTTACGCGGACATCGGCGACGCCGTGCCCCGCACCGAATGCCTCAAGGACGTCCTGGTCCGGCTGCTGCCCTACTGGGAGTCGGACATCAAGGAAGACCTCAAGGCCGGTAAAACGGTCCTGGTCACCGCGCACGGCAACTCGCTGCGGGCCCTGGTCAAGCACCTGGACGGCATCAGCGACGACGCCATCGCCGGCCTGAACATCCCCACCGGCATCCCGCTGGTATACGACCTCGACGAGGACTTCAAGCCCGTCAAGGCCGGCGGTACCTACCTGGACCCGGACGCCGCGGCGGCAGCCATCCAGGCCGTGGCGAACCAGGGCAAAAAGTAGGACTTCAGGACGTACGACGGCGGGCCGGTGACCTTGGAAATCCAAGGTCACCGGCCCGCCGTCGTCCTGCTGCCGTTCAGCCCATTTTGTGGGAAAGCCTCAGCCGTGGTCGGTGCCGTTGGGCTGCCAGGCGCCCGTGACGAGGTAGGTGACCTTCTGCGCCACGGAAACGCCGTGGTCGGCGAAGCGCTCGAAGTAGCGGCTGGCCAGGGCCACATCCACCGTGGTTGCCGGCGATTCGGCCCACTCCGGAGCCGCGATGGCCTTGAACACGCTCAAGTGCAGGTCGTTGATGGCGGAGTTGGCCTTCAGGATGTCCCGGGCCACTTCCAGGTCGCGGGTTTCGAGCAGCTTGGTGAGGCTGTCCGCGATGTTCTGGTCCAGTTCCGCCATCCGGCTGAAGGTTTCCGTCATGGCTGCCGGGATCACCGTGGACGGGAACCGCAGGCGCGCCAGCTGGGCGATGTGCCGGGCCAGGTCACCCATGCGTTCGAGCGAGGCGCTCATCCGCAGGGAACCCACGATCATCCGGAGGTCGCTGGCCACGGGACCCTGGAGGGCCAGGATGTCGATGGCCCGTTCGTCGAGGCTGTTCTGCAGGAAGTCAATGCGTGCGTCAGCAGCAATAACATCCTGGGCGAGGTCCACGTCGGCCACCTCGAAAGACGTGGTGGCCTTGTCCATCGCCTCGCTGACCAGCCTGGAGATCTCCACAAGCTGGTCACCTACCTGGGTGAGCTCTTCCTGAAAAACCTTACGCACGGGGCGTCCTTTCCTTGGAACTCCCGCCCGCCCGCGTGCGGGCAGCAGGAATCATGTCGCCGTTCGGCACTCCAACCCGTTACTCTGCCAGTGGCCGGTGAACGGTTGAGCCCCTGCAGGTGAACGTTAGTTGAACCGTCGGCGCAGGCCGCCCGGACGCGCCGTGGGGGTCCCGGCCAGAGCATAAGGTGGAGCTGTGGATCCTATGCTCATCGGTATGCTGGCCGGCCTGATCGGACTGGCGCTTGGCACCTTTGGCGTGCTCGCGTACCGGGTCAGCGAACGGCAGCGCAAAATCCTGGACGTCGACGCCGGCGAAATCGCACTCCCGGCCGGTGCCGCCGAGGTGCTGGCCGTCGTCGGCCGTGCCTTCGTGGTGGTGGACGCCGTGGACGGGGTGGTGCGCGCCAGTCCCGCCGCCTACGCTTACGGGCTGGTCCGCGGCCACACTGTGGTGCACAAGGAACTCCTGGACATGACAGCCGGGGTCCGCCGCGACGGTGTGATCCTGGAAAAGCAGCTGGAGCTGCCCCGCGGCCCGCTGGGCCAGGGCACCATCATCGTCCAGATCCGGGCGGCCATGCTCGGCGAGGAATTCATCCTCCTGCTCGCGGATGACCGGACCGAGATCACCCGCACCGAGGAAATCCGCAACGACTTCGTGGCGAACGTGTCCCACGAACTCAAAACCCCGGTCGGCGCCATCTCGCTGCTGGCCGAGGCCCTGGAGTCCTCCGCGGATGACGAGCTGGCCGTCCGCCGGTTCGCCAAGCGCATGCACAAGGAATCCGGCCGGCTCGCGGCCCTGGTGCAGGACATCATCGAGCTTTCCCGTCTGCAGGGCGCCAGCGTCACCCAGCAGGGCGGACCGGTGGACGTCAACGCCGTCATCACCGAAGCCGTGGACCGCTCGCAGCTTCCTGCCGAAAGCAAAAACATCAGCATCGTGGTGGGCGGCCGGACCGAAGGCAGGGTCTTCGGCGACCAGGACCTCCTGGTGACCGCGCTGCGCAACCTGATCGACAACGCCATCCGCTACTCGCCACCCAACACCCGTGTGGGGATCGGGGTCCGCTCGAAGGAAGGCCTGGTCGCCATCTCAGTGACCGACCAGGGCGAGGGCCTGAGCCCCGAGGACCAGGAGCGCGTGTTTGAGCGTTTCTACCGCGTGGACGCCGCGCGTTCCCGGCACACCGGCGGCACGGGCCTGGGCCTGAGCATCGTCAAGCATGTCGCTGCCAACCACGGCGGGGAAATCACCCTGTGGTCCCAGCCCGGCCAGGGTTCCACCTTTACCCTCCGGCTGCCGGAAATGGAAGGCCAGGACGACGACGCGGCGGAGCCCGCCAGTGCGCCGGCCACCGCCCGTAAACCTACTCTCACCCATGTACCCCGCGCCACCGGCGCCACAGAACGAGGAGCTAGCGCTTGAGCAGGATTTTGATTGTGGAGGACGAGGAATCGTTCAGCGATCCGCTGTCCTATTTGCTGGGCAAGGAAGGATTCGAGGTGGAGGTTGTGGACAACGGCCTGGACGCCATCACCGAGTTCGACCGCAACGGGGCGGACCTGGTGCTCCTGGACCTGCAGCTGCCGGGCCTCTCCGGCACCGAGGTGTGCCGCCAGCTGCGCCAGCGTTCCAGCGTCCCGGTGATCATGCTGACCGCCAAGGACTCCGAAATCGACAAAGTGGTGGGCCTGGAACTCGGTGCTGACGACTACGTCACCAAACCCTACTCGTCCCGCGAACTCGTGGCCAGGGTCCGGGCCGTGCTGCGGCGCCAGGGGGAGCCGGAAGAGCTCATCTCCGCCACGGTCCAGGCCGGTCCCGTGCGAATGGACATCGAACGGCACGTGGTCAGCGTGGACGGCGGCCAGGTCCTGTTGCCGCTCAAGGAATTCGAGCTGCTGGAAATGCTGCTCCGCAACTCGGGCCGGGTACTGACCCGGGGCCAGTTGATCGACCGCGTCTGGGGCTCGGACTATGTGGGCGACACCAAAACCCTCGACGTACACGTCAAGCGGCTCCGCAGCAAAATCGAGCCTGACCCCTCGGCGCCGCGGTACCTGGTGACCGTCCGCGGGCTGGGTTACAAGTTCGAACCGTAAACCGCGCCGCGGCGCGGCAACACAAAAGGGAGGGGCCAGCTGGCCCCTCCCTTTTGTGTTGCGCTGCGGTGGCCGCCTTAGTGGGCAGCTTCTTCGGAGGCGGACGGCGTGGGCGACGCGGTGTCCGTGGGTTCGGCGGTGGTGCCTGCCGGGACGTAGTCCTTGTACTCGGCGATGGAGCTGTCCAGCACCGGAACCTTGACGGTTTCGTTGACGTTGGTGCCGCTCTCACTGATTTTCAGGTCCACCAGTGACCCGGGAATGCCGCCGGTGGTGCTGAGGATGGCCTCGTCGGTGCTGTTGTTCAGCAGCGTGTACGAGTTGGCCTTGACGGGGACCTCGGTCTGCGAGCCTTCGGAGCCGTTGACGGTCAGCGTCACATCCTGCGAGGAGGAGTTGTAGACGGCGCCCAGCACTCGGCCCGGCTGATCCTCGCCAGCGGAAACGACCAGGAAGTTCCGCAGCTGCAGCGGGCCCAGGTCGGCGACGATGCCGTCCGAGGCAGCGTACTGCTCCTTGGTCTGCTGCGGCGTGATGTATCCGCAGCCCGATACCGTCAGCAGGCCCGCGCACAGGGCGGCAGCCGTCAGTGCCATTTTGCCGCGCCCGGCCCGGTTCATCGCAGTGAAACGCACGTCAGTACTCCTCGAGAGTCTTGAAACATTATTCAGCCCTTAGCCTATCCGCAAAGGGGCTCAAACGCGGATTCGAAGACCTGCGCAACACCCTTGGCAGCCCCGGCCAGATGCACTATTATCCGCTTTCGTCAAGGGGTCCCGACGGGCTGATTGGGCCTATTTTCCGCGTATTTCTGCGGTTGCGGGGCCGTTCCGCGGCCGGTCATATGCCTTAATCGTGATAAACTGGGTGCCGGGAAAGGGGAAATGTCCACATGGTATTTGAGGTTGGCGAGACAGTAGTTTACCCTCACCACGGTGCTGCGAAAATTGAAGAAATCAAGATGCGCACCATCAAGGGCGAAGAGAAAATGTATCTCAAGCTCAAGGTGGCCCAGGGTGATCTGACCATTGAAGTTCCAGCAGAAAACGTAGATCTTGTTGGGGTCCGGGACGTGGTGGGCAAGGAAGGCCTGGAGCATGTCTTCGACGTCCTCCGTGCCGAGTTCACCGAGGAACCCACCAACTGGTCGCGCAGGTACAAGGCAAACCTCGAGAAGCTTGCCTCCGGTGACGTCATCAAAGTGGCAGAGGTCGTCCGCGACCTGTGGCGCCGCGATCACGACCGGGGCCTTTCCGCAGGCGAGAAGCGCATGCTGGCCAAAGCCCGGCAGATTCTGATCTCAGAACTGGCGCTGGCAGAAAAGACCGACGAAGAGAAGGCAGCAAGCGTTCTCGACGAGGTCCTGGCTTCCTAAGAATCGAACCCCGGTGGCACCTGGAGTGCCGCCGGGCTTCTTTTTGCCCAAAAACAGGGCCGGCTGGGGGCTTGGCCGGGCAAGGCTTCCTGGACGTAGGCTGGTCCGCATGAGGAATTCATCCACCCGCCCGGTCACCGCGGTGATCCTGGTGGCAGCAGGATCAGGGCAACGGCTCGGCTACGGCATGCCCAAGGCGGCAGTGCCCCTGGGCGGCGACACCATCCTGATCCATGCCTTGCGGGGCATTGTTGCCGCCGGCGTCGGCGTGCAGATCTGCGTGGCCCTGCCGGCCGGCGACGACGGGCTCCGCGCCCAGTGCGATGCGTTCCGGGACGAGCTGGCCGACGGCGGACCCCTCCTGACAGTGGTGGACGGCGGCGCCACCCGCGCCGGCTCGGTCCGGGCCGGCCTCGCTGCCCTGATGGAAGGCGTGGAGGCGGTCCTGGTGCACGATGCCGCCCGCGCCCTCACCCCCGAAGCCGTTTTCCACCGCGTGGCCGACGCGCTGGACGCGGGGGCGGAAGCGGTGATTCCCGCCGTCGCCGTAGTGGATACCGTTAAGACCGTGGTGGCCACGGACGGCGGGGACGCCGCCATCGCCCCCGAACTCGTGACCGGGACGGCGCCCCGCGAGGAACTCCGCGCCGTCCAGACCCCGCAGGGCTTCCGGCTGGCAACCCTGTTGAAGGCACATGCCGCGGCAGCGGCGCTCGACCCGGCATCGGCGGCTGCCGTGACGGACGACGCCATGCTGGTGGAAATGCTGGGGACTCCCGTTTACGCGGTCCGGGGTTCCACCCAGTCCCTGAAGATCACCACACCGCTGGACCTGATCCTCGCCGAAGGCCTCCTGGAAGGCCCGCTCGGCGCCCGTTGGGTGGAGGGATGACCGTGGACCAGCCCGCAATGATCATTCCCCGGACCGGCATCGGCATCGACGTCCACGCCTACGACCCCGGCGAACCTGCCCGTCCCCTCTGGCTCGGCGGACTCCTGTGGCCGGGCGAACGCGGCCTCGCGGGCCATTCGGACGGCGACCCCGTGGCCCACGCCGCGGCGGATGCGCTGTTCTCCGCCGCCGGCATCGGCGACCTGGGCACACACTTCGGGACGGACCGGCCCGAATTCGCCGGCGCCTCCGGTGTGACCCTCCTCGCAGAAGCGGCGCGGATCGTCCGCGCCGCCGGTTTTGAGATCGGTAACGTCGCCGTCCAGTTCGTGGCGAACAGGCCAAAGTTCGGCCCGCGCCGCGAGGAAGCCCAGACCGTCCTCAGCGATGCAGCGGGGGCGCCCGTCAGCGTCACGGCCACCACCAGCGACGGGCTGGGATTCCCCGGCCGCGGCGAAGGCATCTCCGCCATGGCCACCGCCCTGGTCTATCCCCGGGCAGCCGGCCCCATCGGCTAATCTGGACCGGTGACCCTGCGCTTCTATGACACTGCCTCCGCCGAAGTCCGCGACTTCGTTCCCCTCGTCGCGGGCACGGCCAGCCTCTACTACTGCGGGGCCACGGTGCAGGGGATGCCGCACGTGGGGCACATCCGCTCCGCCATCGCCTTCGACCAGCTGACACGCTGGCTCACCCATCGCGGACACCGGGTCACGGTGGTCCGTAACGTCACGGACATCGACGACAAGATCCTGGCTAAGTCCGCCCAGTCCTTCAGCCCGGAGTTCAGCGGCGGCCCCGGTGAAATTGTGGCCGAAGAGTGGTGGGCGCTGGCGTACCGCTACGAGCAGGAATTCCTGAAGGCCTACGACGCCCTGGGCGTCGGCCGGCCCACCTATGAACCGCGGGCCACCGGGCACATCCCGGAAATGCATGCCCTGATCCAGGACCTGATCGACCGCGGCCACGCGTACCCTGCTGTGGACGACTCCGGGGACGTGTACTTCGACGTCCGGTCCTGGGCCCGGTACGGGTCCCTGACCCGCCAGAACATCGATGACATGCAGGCCGCGCCGGACGCCGACCCCCGCGGCAAAAAGGACCCCCGCGACTTCGCCCTCTGGAAGGGCGCCAAGGCAGGCGAACCCGCGTCCGCCGGCTGGGCATCCCCCTGGGGGACCGGCCGGCCGGGCTGGCACCTGGAATGCTCCGCCATGGTCACTAAATACCTGGGCACCGAGTTTGACATCCACGGCGGCGGGCTGGACCTCCGCTTCCCGCACCATGAGAACGAAATGGCCCAGTCGCAGGCGGCGGGCCACGGCTTCGCCAACTTCTGGATGCACAACGGCATGGTCACCTACCAGGGCGAAAAAATGTCCAAGTCCATCGGAAACACCGTCAGCCCGGCGGAGATGCTGGAACTGGCCCCCGCCCGCGTGGTCCGCTATTACCTGGGCCAGGCCCATTACCGGTCCATCCTGGACTACCGGCCCACGTCGCTGCAGGAGGCCGCCGCCGCCGTCGAACGCATTGAAGGCTTTATGGGCCGGGCGGTCCAGGCCCTGGCCGACGGCGGGACCTACAGTTTCGCCACCTACGGAACCGTTCCCGAAGCCTTCGGCAACGCCATGGACGATGACCTGAACGTGCCGGCGGCACTGGCGGTGCTCCACGAGACGGTCCGGCTGGGCAACACAGCGCTCACCGAAGGCCGGCTGGAGGAGGCCCGAGGAGCCCTGCACCAGGTCCACGACATGCTCCGGGTCCTGGGCCTGAACGATGTTGCTTCCGGCCCGGCGGGGGATGGGCGCGAAACCGGCGCCCTCGCCGTCCTGGTCCAGGCCCAGCTCGCCGCCCGGACCAAAGCACGGGCAGACAAGGACTGGGCAGCCTCGGACGCCATCCGGGACACCCTTGCCGCGGCGGGAGTGGTGGTGGCGGACGGCCCGGACGGCGCCACCTGGAGCCTGAAACGCGGCTGAGCCCTCGGATCCGCCCCGATTGAGCCGATTTTTCTGCTGTCCGTAGACTGGTAGGCAGACTCAGTCAACACAATCAAGGGTGGAACACAATGGCCAACAACGGTCGCCGGTCTATTAAGGCAAAGAAGGGCCCAACCATCGGAACCGGTGGACATGGCCGCAAGGCTCTCGAAGGCAAGGGTCCCACCCCCAAAGCCGAGGACCGCCCGTACCACAAGGCCCACAAGTCCAAGCAGCTGTCCGAGCGTTCCGCCGCCAAGCGCGGCACGGGTGCCCGCAGCGCCGGCGCCAGCAGGACCGGACCCAAGGGCCGCGCCACCGAAGAAGTGGTGACCGGCCGCAACTCCGTGGTGGAGGCATTGCGTGCCGGCATCCCCGCGAAGGCGCTGCACATCGCGATCCGCATCGAAATGGATGACCGGGTCAAGGAATCCCTGAAGCTCGCCGCCGAACGCGGCATCCCGCTGCTGGAAACCGGCAAGCCCGAGCTGGACCGGATGACCGACGACGCCGTGCACCAGGGCCTGGTCCTGCAGATCCCGCCGTACGAGTACCAGGACGCCTACGACCTCGCCGAGGAAACCGTGGACAAGTGGAAGAAGGGGCACGTTGCCAACGCGCCGCTCTTTGTTGCCTTGGACGGCATCACCGATCCCCGCAACCTGGGTGCCATCATCCGCTCTGTTTCCGCCTTCAGCGGTCACGGCGTCATTGTCCCGGAGCGCCGCTCCGTGGGCGTCACTGCCTCGGCCTGGAAGACCAGCGCCGGCGCAGCCGTGCGGGTCCCGGTGGCCCGTGCCGCCAACCTGAACAGCGCGCTCAAGCAGTTCAAAGGCATGGGCATTTTTGTGCTGGGCCTCGACGGCGACGGCGACGTGTCGCTGCCGGACCTCACCCTCGCCACCGAACCCGTGTGCATCGTGGTGGGCTCCGAGGGCAAGGGCCTCAGCCGCCTGGTCCGCGAGAACTGCGACCAGATCGTCTCCATCCCGATCGATTCGGCCATGGAATCCCTGAACGCCTCCATGGCCGTGGGCATTTCCCTGTACGAAGTCTCGCGCCAGCGCGCCACGAAGTAGCGGACGCCCGTTCCGTAGCTGTTACCCGGCCGTCATATCGGCGGCCGGTCAGTCTTATGTGCCGCTGGCGGCTAAAATTTTAGGTGATGGTCATGCCGCTCTTCGACACCGCTTCCACCACGGACACCTCCACGGCGGTGCCGCTGGGTGTCAGCGTGCCGCGTCCGGAAACCAGCGGCGCCGGGCACCACGGGACGGCCCGGGCCAACGTTGCCTGCTACGCTCCGGGCGTCCCCAGCCTGGAAATCGTCTACATCGCCCCGGGCGGGGACTGGCGGGTGCAGGCGCTGCCCAACGTCACCCACGGCGTCCACCACGGCATCGTGGCGGACCTGCCTGTTGGATCCCGGTACGGTTTCCGGCCGGCGTCGCCCGAGCAGTCCCTGCCGCTCGCGGTGCCCACCAGGGATGTGGATGACGCCGGCGGCCAGCCGCTGCTGCTTGATCCCTACGGCCGCGCCATTGACCAGCGCGACGGGTTCCTCACCAGCGTCCGGATGGCATCGGCCTTCGACTGGGGCTCCGACGCCCGCCTGGGCCTGCAGTGGCGCAACACCATCATCTACGAGGCCCACGTCCGCGGGCAGAGCATGCTCCACCCCGACGTGCCGGAGGAACTGCGCGGGACGTACGCCGGCATGGCCCACCCTGCCGTGATAGCGCACCTCCAGGGACTGGGCATCACGTCGGTGCAGCTGCTGCCGGTGCACTTCCATCTGGACGAACCGCACCTGCAGGACCTTGCCTTGACCAATTACTGGGGCTACAACACTGCAGCGTTCTTCGCGCCCCACCCCGGCTACGCCACGCGGGCCGCGCAGGACGCCGGGCCCCAAGCCGTCCAGGACGAGTTCAAGGGCATGGTGAAGCTCCTGCACGCGGCCGGCCTGGAAGTCATCCTGGACGTCGTCTACAACCACACGGCCGAAGGCGGCCCGGACGGGCAGACCCTCAGCTTCCGTGGCCTCGGTGAAGACAGGTATTACCGCACCGACGGGAACGGCCGGTACCTGGACACCACGGGCTGCGGCAACAGCCTGAACTTCGGTGAACCCCGCGTGGTCCAGATGGTCCTGGATTCCCTGCGCTACTGGGTGGACGAGTTCCACATTGACGGGTTCCGGTTCGACCTGGCCGTGACGCTGTGCCGCAATGCCGCCAACGAATTCGACCCGCGGCACCCGTTCCTGGTGGCCATCGCCGCCGATCCTGTCCTGTCGGACGTGAAGCTCATCGCCGAACCCTGGGACGTGGGCTACGGCGGCTGGCAGACCGGCCGGTTCCCTGCCGGCTGGGTGGACTGGAACGACCACTTCCGGGACTCCGTCCGGTCCTTCTGGCTCGCGGACCGCGCCGCCATCGACGCCGGCGGCCAGGGCGGTTCCGTGGCCCGGCTCGCCGATGCCCTCTCCGGCTCGGCAGCACTGTTTGAAGGCTCGGGCAGGTCCCGGCTCGCCTCGGTCAACCTGGTCACCGCCCACGACGGGTTCACCCTCCACGACCTGGTGTCCTTCGACCGGAAACACAACGAAGCCAACGGTGAGCAGAACCGCGACGGCCACGGCGACAACCGCAGCTACAACCACGGTGTGGAGGGCCCCACCGAAAACGGGGCCATCTTGGCCAAACGGGCCCAGTCCCGCCGGAACCTGATGGCCTCGCTGCTGATCTCCCTCGGCGTGCCCATGATCACCGCAGGCGACGAACTGGCCCGCACCCAGCAGGGCAACAACAACGCCTACTGCCAGGACAATGCCATCGCCTGGCTGGACTGGACCCGCACGCCGGAGTCGGAGGAGATGCTGCGCAGCACCACGCGGTACATCCGGCTGCGCAAGGAATTTTTGGCCGCCCAACGGCACGACTTCCCCGTCCGGGATGAACAGTCCTACCTTTACTGGTTCGACCAGAGCGGCCAGCCCATGAGCATGGACGCCTGGAACAATCCGCAGCACCGCGTGGTCCAGCTCCTGCTGGGCTCCGACGACGGCACCCTGGCCGGGCTGGTGGTGGTCAACGGCAGCACCTCGGACGTCCAGATCACCCTGCCGGCGATCGCCGGCAGCGCTGCCCCCCGAATGTTCGAACTCCGGGTCACCACCTCGCCCCTGCACGAACTGCGCAAGGGCGGCAGGGTGGCGTCCGGCGAAAAGGACCTGGTGGAGGCAAACTCCATCAGCATCTACCGCACCTAGGCTTCGGCCCAACCCTGTCGGAAGGCAGCACAGCACCCCCATGAAGATTTACTCAGGCGACACCTGGACCCTTGCCGAACTGCAGGAGCAGGTGTCCGATCAGGGCCGCCGCAGCCTCCTGGTTCCGGCCGCCGACAGCAAACGGGCGGTCCTGGAGACCTTCGGGGAGGTCCTCAGCTTCCCGGCTGAATCCGACGCGGACCTTGACGCGCTCAACGACTCCCTGCACGACTTCGCGGACAGCATCGCTGACAACGGCAACCCGCCCGTGACGGTCCTGTGGCAGGTGGCGGGACCGTTCCGCAGTGACCGTTCCTTCGGAATTATCTGCGAGGTCCTCCAGGACGCCGAGCGTTACGCGGGAGCTGACCTTTCGGTGACGGCAGTCCTGCTCTGAGCTGAGCGCGCCGATACGCAAAAAGCCGGGTCCGGCAGCCTTTTCATCCCTGCCGGACCCGGCTTTTTGTCCTGTCAGGCGTTGGCGATCAGCCCGAGCTCAGCCTTGGATGCCAGCGCGTCGTGGCGGGGGAGGACCCGGACCGTGTAGCCGAAGGAGCCGGACCTGTCGATCACCAGGGAACCGCTGAACAGGTGGCGGCCGCCACCCAGGTCCTCCTGCGCCTTCAGTTCCATCAGCGTGATGTCCGTGAGGCTGTCGCTTTCCTCGGCCCGGCCGTAGGCCACTTCAACGCAGACATCCTCCGGGGTGAGGGCCTGCAGCGCCACGTACGCGTTGACCTGGAGTGTGTCGCCGATCTGCGGATCCTCCGAGACGTTCACGGAGTCCACGTGCTCCACACTCACGTGCGGCCAAGCCGCACGCACCCCCGCGGTCCAGGCTGCCAGGGTGCGGGCCTGGGAGAAGGAATTCGCGACGGCGGTCCGGCCGGCTTCCGCCGCCGGGCGGTACAGGATGTTGACGTAGTCGCGGAGCATCCGCTCGGCGGACACAGCGGGGCCCAGGTGCGACAGGGTGTGCTTGATCATCGACACCCAGTGCGTTGGCACCTTCTCAGCGGCCGACGTCGACGGTCCTGCCGCGCCCGCAGCCTCGGAAACGGTGTTGCCGTAGAACCTCGGCGCCACCTGCGTTTCGAGCAGTTCGTACAGCGCGGCCGCCTCGATATCGTCGCGTTCCTCCGGTGAGGCCCCATTGTTGGCGGTGGGAATCGCCCAGCCGTTTTCGCCGTCGTACATTTCATCCCACCAGCCGTCCAGGACGGACAGGTTCAGCGAACCGTTCAGTGCCGCCTTCATGCCTGACGTGCCGCAGGCCTCCAGCGGGCGGAGCGGGTTGTTGAGCCACACGTCGCAGCCCGGGAACAACGTCCGGGCCATGGCGATGTCGTAGTTGGGCAGGAACGCGATCCGGTGCCGGACCTCGGGATCATCGGTGAACCGGACCAGGTCCTGGATCATCTTTTTGCCGGCGTCGTCCGCCGGGTGCGACTTGCCCGCAATGACCAGCTGGATGGGATGGTCCTTGTGCAGGAGCAGTGCCTTCAGGCGGTCGGGTTCACGGAGCATCAGCGTGAGCCGCTTGTAGGTGGGCACGCGGCGGGCGAACCCGATGGTCAGCACATCCGGGTCGAGGACCTTCTCGGTCCAGCCCAGCTCCGCGTCGGCGGCGCCGCGCTTCTTCCACGCGGCCCGGAGCCGGCGGCGGACATCATCCACCAGCGCCGAGCGCATTTCCCGGCGCAGCGCCCACACATCGGCGTCGCTGACGTTGTAGGCGAGGTCCCAGCGGCCGTTGGCCTCCGCTTCGCTGCCGAACTGGTCGCGGGCCAGCTTGGAGATCCGGCTGTCCACCCACGTGGGCACGTGCACGCCGTTGGTCACGGACGTGATGGGCACCTCCGAGTGGTCAAAGCCCGGCCAGAGGGCCGAGAACATACCGCGGGACACCTCGCCGTGGAGCTTGGCCACGCCGTTGGCCCGCTGCGCCAGCCGCAGGCCCATCACGGCCATGTTGAACACTGACGGGTTCCCATCGGCGTAATTCTCCCGGCCCAGTTCCAGGATCCGGTCAACAGGAACCTCGGGGGCCAGCCCCGCCTGGAAGAAGTGGTTGATCTGGGCGATCTCGAACCGGTCGATGCCGGCGGGAACCGGTGTGTGCGTGGTGAACACCGTGGAGGCCCGGCCAGCGGCGAGTGCCTCGTCGAAGGTCAGCGCCTGCTCACCGGCCATCAGCTCCTGGATGCGTTCGATGCCCAGGAACCCGGCATGGCCTTCGTTGGTGTGGAAGACCTCCGGTGCAGGGGTCCCGGTCAGCTGCTGGAAGGCGCGCAGCGCCTTCACCCCGCCCATGCCCAGCAGCAGTTCCTGCTGCAGCCGGTGGTCCCCGCCGCCGCCGTACAGGCGGTCGGTGATGCCGCGGGCGGCGTCGTCGTTGCCCGGCACGTTGGAGTCCAGGAGCAGCAGGGGAACGCGGCCGACGTCGGCCCGCCAGATGTGTGCCAGCAGCCGGCGGCCGTTGGGCAGGGGCAGCGACACCTGCAGGGGCCGGCCGTTGCCGTCCGCCGAGGGTTCCCGGAGCAGCGTCAGCGGCAGCCCGTCCGGGTCCAGTACGGGGTACGTCTCCTGTTGCCACGCATCACGTGACAGGGACTGCTTGAAATAGCCGGCCTGGTAGAGCAGGCCGACGCCGATCAGCGGTACGCCGAGGTCCGAGGCGGCCTTCAGGTGGTCCCCGGCCAGGATGCCCAGGCCGCCCGAGTACTGCGGCAGGACCTCGGTAATGCCGAACTCCGGCGAGAAGTAGGCGATCGCCGCGGGCGCTTCCGGCCCGAGGCCCTGGTACCAGCGGGGCTCGTCCAGGTACCGGTCAAGATCCGCCGCGGCGGCACTGATCCGGTCCACTACCGACTGGTCGGCTGCGAGTTGTTGGAACTCCTCCCGGCTGACCAGGCCCAGGAAGCTAACAGGGTCCTGCCCGCTTTCCGCCCAGATCCTGGGGTTCAGGGCGGCGAAAAGTTCCCTGGTGGGGCGGTGCCAGGACCAGCGCAGATTGCTGGCCAGCCGCGACAGCGGACGGATGGGCTCGGGGAGGACTGTACGGACCGTAAACCTGCGGATTGCCTTCACCTGCGTCACACTAACGGACAACTTCCGCGGCTGGAACAAGCACAGGGTTTCTTTTGGGTAAATGACAGGAATGACGTGCGCCACGGCGCAAAAGGTGCGCAGGCTTAGCAAATTCCGGCTTTTCTCGCTAACGTCGAGCCTGTGACGACTAACCCAGGAAACACAGCCGCATCCACGACGAAACCAACGGGCAGCATCACTGAGGGCCTGCGCTTCGGACGTTTTCCGATCACCGCCGTACAGCCGGTCATCGAAGACGGGGCGTTCCCGGCCAAGGCCGTGCCGGGAGAAGGAATCGTGGTGGGCGCTACCTCATTCCGCGAAGGCCACGACCAGCTGGGCGTCAGCGCCGTCCTGCACGACGCCGCAGGCGCCGAGCGCCAGCGCGTCCGCCTGGCCCCGCCCCGCGGGGAACGCGGCATGGGTACCGACCGCTGGGAAGGCATCCTCACGCCGTCGGAACCCGGCAACTGGACGTTCAGTATTGAAGCCTGGCATGACCGCTACGGCACGTGGCACCACAACGCGGAGGTGAAGATCGCCGCCGGCGTGGACGTTGAGCTGATGCTTGCCGAAGGTGCGGCGCTGCTGGGCGAAGCCGCGAACGACGAGTCCCGCGACGGAAACGACAGGGACGTCCTGGGCCGGGCCGCGCAGGCCCTGGCCGACACCGGTCGCAGCACCGAGGAACGTTTGGGCGCCGGATTCGCCGCCGACGTCACGGACGTTGTGGCCCGCCAGCCCATCCGCGAACTTGTCACTGTTTCGCGCCGCTACCCGCTGCTCGTGGAGCGCGAACGTGCCGGCCGCGGGGCCTGGTACGAGTTCTTCCCCCGTTCCGAAGGCGCCGTTAAGGACCACACCACCGGCGCCTGGACCTCGGGAAACTTCCGCACGGCCGCGAAGCGCCTCGACGCCGTGGCGGCCATGGGCTTCGACGTCCTGTACATGCCGCCCATCCACCCGATCGGCGTACAGCACCGCAAGGGCCCCAACAACACCCTCATTGCCGGCCCCAACGACCCCGGCTCGCCTTGGGCCATCGGCGCGGCTGAAGGCGGCCACGACGCCATCCACCCCGACCTGGGCACCTTTGAGGACTTTGACGCCTTTGTGGCGCGGGCCACCGAATTGGGCCTCGATGTAGCCCTGGACCTGGCGTTGCAGGCCGCCCCTGACCACCCCTGGGTGGCGTCAAACCCGGAGTGGTTCACCACCCGCGTGGACGGCAGCATTGCCTACGCGGAAAACCCGCCGAAAAAATACCAGGACATTTACCCGCTGAATTTCGATAATGATCCGGAAGGACTTTCCCGCGAAATTCTCCGGATTGTCCTCCTGTGGGTCAGCCATGGCGTAAAGATCTTCCGGGTCGATAATCCGCATACCAAACCCGTGTGGTTCTGGGAATGGCTGATCGCCGAAGTGGACAAAAACGTGGACGGCGTGGTGTTCCTCGCCGAGGCCTTCACCCGCCCCGCCATGATGCACGCGCTGGGCCGGGCCGGGTTCCAGCAGTCCTACACCTACTTCACCTGGCGCAACACCAAGGCGGAGATCGAGAAGTACTTCGCCGAGGTCAGCCACGAATCCGCGGCTTTCTTCCGGCCCAACTTCTTTGTCAACACCCCGGACATCCTCACCGAATACCTGCAGTTCGGCGGCCCGGCAGCGTTCAAGATCCGCGCGGTCCTCGCCGCCACGGCCAGCCCGCTGTGGGGTGTGTACGCCGGCTACGAACTCTACGAGCACGTTGCCCGGCCCGGTGCCGAGGAATACATCGACAACGAAAAGTTTGAGTACAAGGCCCGCGACTGGGAGGGTGCTGCCGCGTCCGGCCGCACCCTGGCGCCGTTCATCACCCGGCTCAACCACCTCCGGCACAACCACCCGGCGCTGCAGGACCTGCAGAACCTGACGGTCCACCACACCACTGACGACGCCACGGTGGCCTACTCCAAGCACAAGACCCTGCCGGACGGAACGAAGGACACCATCATCGTGGTGGCCAACGTGGACCCGCACGGCGCCCGCGAGTGCACGGTGGTGCTGGACCTGGCCGCCCTGGAACTGGACCAGCAGGACCTGACCCCCGGCGGCGGTTTCTACGTCGATGACCTGCTCACCGGTGAAAGCTGGGAATGGGGCGAGTACAACTACGTCCGCCGCGACCCGCACCTTGAACCCGCCCACATCCTGAGCGTGAGGAGAATGCATCAGTGAATTTCAATCCGCAGGGTGCCAGCCAGCATTTCACCCCCAAAAGCAGCTTTGAGCTGAACGCTCCGGGCCTGCAGCACGACCCGCTGTGGTACCGGAAGGCCGTGTTTTACGAAGTGCTCGTCCGGGCCTTCGCGGATGCCAACGGCGATGGGTCCGGTGACTTCTCCGGCCTCATCGACAGGCTCGACTACCTCCAGTGGCTGGGGGTGGACTGCCTCTGGCTGCCGCCGTTCTTCCAGTCGCCGCTGCGTGATGGTGGCTACGACATTTCCGACTACAACTCCGTCCTGGACGAGTTCGGCACCATCAGCGACTTCAAGCGCCTGGTCGCCGAGGCCCATGCCAGGGGCGTGCGGGTCATCATCGACCTGCCCCTGAACCACACCTCGGACCAGCACCCTTGGTTCCAGGAATCCCGCAAGGACCCTGACGGTCCGTTCGGCGACTTCTACGTGTGGAGCGATACGGACGAAAAGTACGAGGACGCCCGCATCATCTTCGTGGACACTGAGGAATCGAACTGGACGTTTGATCCGATCCGCCGGCAGTTCTTCTGGCACCGTTTCTTCGGCCACCAGCCGGACCTGAACTTCGAAAACCCCAAGGTCATCGAAGCCCTGTTCGACGTGGTGCGCTTCTGGCTGGACCAAGGCATCGACGGCTTCCGGGCCGACGCCATTCCGTACCTCTTCGAAGAGGAGGGGACCAACTGCGAAAACCTGCCTGCCACGCACGACTTCCTCCGGAAACTGCGCACCATGGTGGATGAAAGCTACCCGGGCCGGGTGATCATCGCCGAGGCGAACCAGCCGCCCAACGAGGTGGTGGAATACTTCGGAACCGAGGAGGAACCGGAATGCCACATGGCCTTCCACTTCCCCATCATGCCGCGGCTGTACTACGCGCTGCGCGACCAGAAGGCCGCGCCCATCATCGAAACCATGCAGGACACCCCGGAAATCCCCGAGGGGGCCCAATGGGGTACGTTCCTGCGCAACCACGATGAGCTGACCCTGGAGATGGTGACCCCGGACGAGCGCGCCGCCATGCTGGGCTGGTACGCCCCGGATCCCCGGATGCGGGCCAACATCGGCATCCGCCGCCGGCTGGCCCCGCTGCTGGACAACTCCCGCGCCGAGATTGAACTGATCAACGCGCTGCTGCTGTCCCTGCCGGGCAGCCCGTTCCTGTACTACGGGGACGAGATCGGCATGGGCGACAACATCTGGCTGGACGACCGCGACGCCGTGCGCACGCCCATGCAGTGGAACCCCGACCGCAACGCGGGATTCTCCAGTGCCGACCCCGGCAAGCTGTACCTGCCGCCCATCCAGTCGCTGGTGTACAACTACGCCATGGCCAACGTGGAAGCGGAATCCGCCCACTCGGGTTCGCTGCTGCGCTGGACCCGGCAGATCCTCAGCGTCCGGCGCAACCACCCGGCCTTCGGACTCGGCGGCTTCAAGCACGTCGAGGCCGATCACGACGCCGTCCTGTCGTACCTGCGTGAACTCCCGGAGGGGAATTCGGCGGGGGCCGACAGCGAGACGATCCTGTGTGCCTTCAATCTTTCCCAGCACCCGGTGGCAGCCAAGCTGCGGATCCCGCAGTACGCGGGGCGGGGCCTGCGGGACGTTTTCGGCGGCCAGCCGTTCCCGGGCATCAGCGAGGACGGGACGCTGACGCTCACGCTGGGCAGCCACGATTTCTTCTGGCTGCGGATCCGCTCGGCGTCGTCAAATCCGGCCTCGCCGTATACGCAGGCCTTGCCGATCCTCTCGATCGAGAACTGATATGAGCCAGCCCATCCTCACCCCCGCCCTGACTGCCCTGCTTCGGGAATGGCTTCCGAGGCAGCGCTGGTTCCCCGTCAAAACCGACGACTTCGAGATGTCCCAGGCGGGCAGCCTTGGCCTGGCCGACCCCGCGGGGCACGCCGGGCTCGCCGTCTTCATCCTGAACGTCACCACCAGGACGGCCGACGGCGGTCCCCGGACCTCAGTGGTCCAGGTTCCGTTGAGTTTCCGGCCCGCCCCCGCGGCCGGGATGGAGCGGGCCCTCGTGGGTCAGGCTGCCGGGACCGACCCGTCCCGGACCTGGGTCTACGACGCCGTCCATGACCCCGACTTCGTGGCCGCCTGGCTGGAACTCATCCGGCACCAGGGCACCGCGCCCACCGGGACGGCCACCGGCTTCAAGGTGGCCGGCGACTACCGCCTGCCCACCGCCCGGGGCGTGGTCAAGGTCCTCTCCGGTGAGCAGTCCAACAGTTCGGTCATTGTGGACGACGGCGAATCGGCAGCGATCGTCAAATTCTTCCGGGTGCTCTCCGACGGCACCAACCCCGAGGTGGAAGTGGGTTCCGCCTTGACGGCCGGCGGCACCACCGAGGTGCCGGCCACGTTGGGCTGGGTCCGCGGGGAGTGGCTCGCCCAGGGCCCGGTCAACGGTGCCGGTGCCGGGCAGTCCGGCAGAAGCACCCGGACAGTGCAGGGCGAACTGGCAGTGGCCCACGAATTCCTGGCCGGCGGCCGCGACGCGTGGCGGCTGGCAGTTGACGCCGCCCGGTCCGGTACCGACTTCACCGCGGAAGCCCACGCGCTTGGCGCGGCCACGGCCACCGTCCACCGCCGGCTCGCGGCAGCGCTGGGTACCTCTGCCGAACCCTCGTCCGGGACCGTGATCGGACCCGCTGTTGCACAGCGCGTCCGCGAGGCCTGGGCGGAAGCCGGTCCCGCCGTCGGGCCATACAACGACGCCCTCGACGACCTGCTGGCAGGGCTCGACGGCGTCGCCGCGGGTCCGCTGCAGCGGATCCACGGCGACCTCCACCTTGGCCAGATCCTGCAGGTGCCCGGCAGCGCCGGCGCCTCACGGTGGGCCATCCTGGACTTCGAGGGTGAGCCCCTGCGGCCCATCGCCGAACGGAATGTCCCGGACGTTCCGCTACGGGACGTGGTGGGGATGCTCCGGTCCTTCGACTACGCCGCGGGCGCCGCGCTGCGCGAACAGGACGGGGCGCAGGTTCCCGATTCCTGGGTGGATGACTGCGCGGACGCGTTCCTGGCCGGCTACGCCGGCGTCAGGGCCGGCACCGTGGACCGGGAATCGCCGCTCTTTGTGGCATTGTGGCTGGACAAGGCGCTTTATGAAGTGGTTTACGAAATGCGCAACAGGCCGGACTGGCTGGCGATCCCCGTGAACGCCTCCAGACGGCTCCTGGGCAGTAATGGCGCCGGCATCCTCGCCGGGGCAGCATCGGAAGGCAATGAAATGACAGGCTCAGCACAGACCGACCGCCCCGGGGCGCCGCTGCCGGTGGACGCCGACACGCTGGGCAGGATCGCGAACGGCGAACACCACGCCCCGCACTCCGTCCTCGGCGCGCACCTTGACGACTACGGCCACGTGACAGTCCGTACCGTCAAGCATCTGGCGGAAGCCGTCTCCGTGGTGACGTCCGCCGGGTCAGTACCCATGGAGCACGAGGCGCACGGCGTTTGGGTGGCGGTCCTGGAACCGCTGCAGCAGGGCCATGTGCCCGACTACCGGCTTTCCGTGACCTACCCCGGAGCCGACGCCGTCACGGTCGACGAGCCGTACCGCTACCTTCCCACCGTGGGCGAAGTGGACCTGCACCTGATCGGCGAAGGCCGGCACGAAAAACTCTGGGAGGTGCTCGGGGCGCACGTCCAGCACTACAAGTCATCGCTGGGTGACGTGGACGGCGTGTCCTTCGCCGTGTGGGCCCCCAACGCCCAGGCCGTGCGGGTCAAGGGTGACTTCAACGGCTGGGACGGGCGCGAGAACTCGCTCCGGTCCCTGGGCTCCTCGGGGGTCTGGGAAATCTTCGTTCCCGGCGTTGTAGCAGGGGCGTGCTATAAATTCGAGATCCGGACCAAAGCCGGCTACTGGGTGGAAAAAGCCGATCCGCTGGCCTTCGGGACCGAGGTACCGCCGCTGACCGCTTCACGTGTCGTGGAGCCGTCCTACGCCTTCAAGGACGCCGAATGGATGGCGGCCCGCGCCGAGCGTGACCCGCACAACTCAGCCATGAGCGTCTACGAGGTCCACCTCGGCTCCTGGCGTCTGGGCCTGGGCTACAAGGAACTGGCCACCGAACTGGTGGACTACGTCAAGTGGCTCGGGTTTACGCACGTCGAGTTCATGCCCGTGGCCGAACACCCGTTCGGTGGCTCCTGGGGCTACCAGGTCACCTCCTACTTCGCGCCGACATCCCGCTTCGGGCACCCCGACGAGTTCCGCTTCCTCGTGGATGCGCTGCACCAGGCGGGAATCGGCGTGCTGCTGGACTGGGTGCCGGCCCACTTCCCCAAGGATGCCTGGGCGCTGGCCAAGTTTGACGGCGAACCGCTCTACGAGCACGCCGACCCGAACCTGGGCGAGCACCCTGACTGGGGCACCCTGATCTTCGACTTCGGCCGCTCCGAGGTCCGGAACTTCCTGGTGGCGAACGCCTTGTACTGGCTGGAGGAGTTCCACATCGATGGGCTGCGGGTGGATGCGGTCGCCTCGATGCTGTACCTGGACTACTCCCGCGAGGAAGGACAGTGGCAGCCCAACCGGTTCGGCGGGCGCGAGAACCTGGAGGCCATGTCCTTCCTGCAGGAAGTGAACGCCACTGTCTACAAAACGCACCCCGGTGCCGTGATGATCGCCGAGGAATCCACGGCGTTCCCCGGCGTCACCGCGCCCACCAGCCACGGCGGGCTGGGCTTCGGCCTGAAATGGAACATGGGCTGGATGCACGATTCCCTGTCCTACGCCGCCGAGGAACCGATCAACCGCAAGTGGCACCACGGGACCGTCACGTTCTCGCTGGTGTACGCGTTCACCGAGAACTTCCTGCTGCCCATCAGCCACGACGAGGTTGTGCATGGCAAGGGTTCGATGCTGCGGAAGATGCCGGGTGACCGTTGGCAGCAGCTGGCCAACCTGCGCGCCTTCTTCGCCTACCAGTGGGCACACCCGGGCAAGCAGCTCATCTTTATGGGCACGGAGTTCGGCCAGGAAGCCGAGTGGTCCGAGCAGCACGGCCTGGACTGGTGGCTTGCCGATATCCCGGCCCACAAGGGACTGCAGCTGCTGACCAAGGACCTCAACGAGCTCTACGCTGCCACCCCGGCACTGTACGAACGGGACAACGAACCCGGCGGGTTCCAGTGGATCAACGGGGGAGACGCGGACCGCAACGTCCTGTCCTTCATCCGGTGGGACACGAACGGCAACGCAGTGGTTTGCGCCATCAACTTCTCCGGGGCTCCCCATGTGGGCTACACCCTGGGGGTTCCCGTTGCCGGGGCGTGGAACGAGGTGCTCAATACCGACCATGCCACCTATGGCGGATCGGGCGTCCTGAACGATGGCCCGCTGGTTGCCACCGATGAAGGCCAGGACGGGCAGCCGGCAACGCTGACCGTCACGTTGCCGCCGCTGGGTGCCGCGTACTTCACCGTGGGTGCTCCGGCCGCAGGCTGACATCTCTGCAACCGGCACCGCTTTTCTGCGGAACACCTCGAAGGCCCGGGATCCCCGTGATTCCGGGCCTTTTGGGTCCAACCGGGGGAGCGTTGGATGACCGTAACCGGGCCGGGTGGTCTTCCCGGCCAAGTGGTGGTACAGTTTATTTCCGCGCTGCTCCACGGAGTCAGACCGAAAACCCCGGCCGTTATGCTTTACAGCTATGATGGCCGCGGATCCCGGTTTGACAGACTGGAATGCAGCCGGTAAGTTTGGAAAGTTGCTCCGGAGCGATCTGCGACCTGTGGTTGTGGTGGTGTCGGGTGTGTCTGTTGTTTGAGAACTCAATAGTGTGCCATGTTTGTTGATACCAATTTTTTGTATTGAATTGGTTGAATTGGCTGGATGATGCCGCCCCTGTGGTGTTGTCTGGTTTTTACAGCTGGTTTCGAATTTTGTGCAGCCATTTTGTCCCGTGTTTCCGGGGTTGGTGGTTGTGTCTGTTTTTGTTTTTACTTCAACGGAGAGTTTGATCCTGGCTCAGGATGAACGCTGGCGGCGTGCTTAACACATGCAAGTCGAACGATGACCTCCAGCTTGCTGGGGTGATTAGTGGCGAACGGGTGAGTAACACGTGAGTAACCTGCCCTTGACTCTGGGATAAGCCTGGGAAACTGGGTCTAATACCGGATATGACTCCTCATCGCATGGTGGGGGGTGGAAAGCTTTTTGTGGTTTTGGATGGACTCGCGGCCTATCAGCTTGTTGGTGAGGTAATGGCTTACCAAGGCGACGACGGGTAGCCGGCCTGAGAGGGTGACCGGCCACACTGGGACTGAGACACGGCCCAGACTCCTACGGGAGGCAGCAGTGGGGAATATTGCACAATGGGCGCAAGCCTGATGCAGCGACGCCGCGTGAGGGATGACGGCCTTCGGGTTGTAAACCTCTTTCAGTAGGGAAGAAGCGAAAGTGACGGTACCTGCAGAAGAAGCGCCGGCTAACTACGTGCCAGCAGCCGCGGTAATACGTAGGGCGCAAGCGTTATCCGGAATTATTGGGCGTAAAGAGCTCGTAGGCGGTTTGTCGCGTCTGCCGTGAAAGTCCGGGGCTCAACTCCGGATCTGCGGTGGGTACGGGCAGACTAGAGTGATGTAGGGGAGACTGGAATTCCTGGTGTAGCGGTGAAATGCGCAGATATCAGGAGGAACACCGATGGCGAAGGCAGGTCTCTGGGCATTAACTGACGCTGAGGAGCGAAAGCATGGGGAGCGAACAGGATTAGATACCCTGGTAGTCCATGCCGTAAACGTTGGGCACTAGGTGTGGGGGACATTCCACGTTTTCCGCGCCGTAGCTAACGCATTAAGTGCCCCGCCTGGGGAGTACGGCCGCAAGGCTAAAACTCAAAGGAATTGACGGGGGCCCGCACAAGCGGCGGAGCATGCGGATTAATTCGATGCAACGCGAAGAACCTTACCAAGGCTTGACATGGACCAGACCGGACTGGAGACAGTTCTTCCCCTTTGGGGTTGGTTCACAGGTGGTGCATGGTTGTCGTCAGCTCGTGTCGTGAGATGTTGGGTTAAGTCCCGCAACGAGCGCAACCCTCGTTCTATGTTGCCAGCACGTGATGGTGGGGACTCATAGGAGACTGCCGGGGTCAACTCGGAGGAAGGTGGGGACGACGTCAAATCATCATGCCCCTTATGTCTTGGGCTTCACGCATGCTACAATGGCCGGTACAAAGGGTTGCGATACTGTGAGGTGGAGCTAATCCCAAAAAGCCGGTCTCAGTTCGGATTGGGGTCTGCAACTCGACCCCATGAAGTCGGAGTCGCTAGTAATCGCAGATCAGCAACGCTGCGGTGAATACGTTCCCGGGCCTTGTACACACCGCCCGTCAAGTCACGAAAGTTGGTAACACCCGAAGCCGGTGGCCTAACCCCTTGTGGGAGGGAGCTGTCGAAGGTGGGACTGGCGATTGGGACTAAGTCGTAACAAGGTAGCCGTACCGGAAGGTGCGGCTGGATCACCTCCTTTCTAAGGAGCACCTACAGTCCTTCATTCCTCATGTATGTGGTGGGTGGGGGTTGTCAGGAGTAAAGGCCCGTTGCGCAGACGATTGTTCTGCGGCGGGTGCTCAAGGGTGGAATATCAGCAAATAGGTGCCTGGTGGCACGAACCATGGTTTAGTACGGGTTACTCCTTCGGGGGTGGTTCAGGAACGATGATGGTCTGTGGTTGCTGGGTAGTGTATGGCACACTGTTGGGTCCTGAGGCAACAGGACCGGGGTGGTTCCGTGGCTGGTCTTTTTGGCTGGTGCGGGGCTGGTCCGGGTTTGTTTGTTTCTGGTTTCCTGGCTGCACCGAACACACGGTTGCTTTTCCTTTTGGGAGGGTTGTGTGGGGTGTGTGGTTTGGGGTTGTTGTTTGAGAACTACATAGTGGACGCGAGCATCTTTTATAAGAAGCAATTTCCAAGAATATGAACCTGAATCTGGCTGCGCGTGATGGTGTCACCTTTCGGGGTGGTGTTGATCGTGTGGTTGGTTTCTGTGGTTCTCTCGAAAATTAGCGTTTTTGATCTTTTGTGGTCAAGTTTTTAAGAGCACACGGTGGATGCCTTGGCATTAGGAGCCGAAGAAGGACGTAGGAATCTGCGATAAGCCTGGGGGAGTCGATAACCGGACTGTGATCCCAGGGTGTCCGAATGGGGAAACCCCGCCAGGCGCGCGAGTGACCTGGTGACCCGCATCTGAACACATAGGGTGTGTGGGGGGAACGCGGGGAAGTGAAACATCTCAGTACCCGCAGGAAGAGAAAACAATAGTGATTCCGTTAGTAGTGGCGAGCGAACGCGGATCAGGCTAAACCGTTCCATGTGTGATAGCCGGCGGGCGTTGCATGGGCGGGGTTGTGGGACTTTCCATACTGGTTCTGCCGGACCGGTGGGGTGTGATGTACAGGCATAGGTGAACGGTCTTGAAAGGCCGGCCAGAGAGGGTGTGAGCCCCGTAACCGTAATGTTTTGTGCCGCCTGTGAGAGTATCCCAAGTAGCACGGGGCCCGAGAAATCCCGTGTGAATCTGTCAGGACCACCTGATAAGCCTAAATACTCCCTAATGACCGATAGCGGACCAGTACCGTGAGGGAAAGGTGAAAAGTACCCCGGGAGGGGAGTGAAACAGTACCTGAAACCGTGTGCTTACAATCCGTCGGAGCAACCGCACCTTGTGTGCATAGTAGTTGTGACGGCGTGCCTTTTGAAGAATGAGCCTGCGAGTTAGTGTTACGTCGCGAGGTTAACCCGTGTGGGGAAGCCGTAGCGAAAGCGAGTCTGAATAGGGCGTTGCAGTGGCGTGATCTAGACCCGAAGCGAAGTGATCTACCCATGGCCAGGTTGAAGCGACGGTAAGACGTCGTGGAGGACCGAACCCACTTCAGTTGAAAATGGAGGGGATGAGCTGTGGGTAGGGGTGAAAGGCCAATCAAACTTCGTGATAGCTGGTTCTCCCCGAAATGCATTTAGGTGCAGCGTTGCGTGTTTCTTGCTGGAGGTAGAGCTACTGGATGGCTAATGGGCCCTACAAGGTTACTGACGTCAGCCAAACTCCGAATGCCGGTAAGTGAGAGCGCAGCAGTGAGACTGTGGGGGATAAGCTTCATAGTCGAGAGGGAAACAGCCCAGACCACCAACTAAGGCCCCTAAGCGTGTGCTAAGTGGGAAAGGATGTGGAGTTGCGAAGACAACCAGGAGGTTGGCTTAGAAGCAGCCATCCTTAAAAGAGTGCGTAATAGCTCACTGGTCAAGTGATTCCGCGCCGACAATGTAGCGGGGCTCAAGTACACCGCCGAAGTTGTGGCATTCAAATATTAGCTAAGCCCTTGTGGTTCAGGCGTTTGGATGGGTAGGGGAGCGTCGTGTGGGCAGTGAAGTCGCGGTGTAAACCAGCGGTGGAGCCTACACGAGTGAGAATGCAGGCATGAGTAGCGAAAGACGGGTGAGAAACCCGTCCGCCGAATGATCAAGGGTTCCAGGGTCAAGCTAATCTGCCCTGGGTAAGTCGGGACCTAAGGCGAGGCCGACAGGCGTAGTCGATGGACAACGGGTTGATATTCCCGTACCGGCGAAAAACCGTCCATGTTGAACAGGGGATACTAACCGCCCGAGACCTGACCGCCCGCCCTTGTGGTGACGTGGTTTTTGGTGGAGCGCGGGACCTGATCCTGGGAGGCAAGCGTATTAACAGGTGTGACGCAGGAAGGTAGCCAAGCCGGGCGATGGTTGTCCCGGTCTAAGGATGTAGGGCGAATGGTAGGCAAATCCGCTGTTCATGATGCCTGAGATCTGATGGGACCCCCTTTAGTGGGGGGATTTGGTGATCCTATGCTGCCGAGAAAAGCATCGACGCGAGGTTTTAGCCGCCCGTACCCCAAACCGACACAGGTGATCAGGTAGAGAATACTAAGGCGATCGAGAGAATTATGGTTAAGGAACTCGGCAAAATGCCCCCGTAACTTCGGGAGAAGGGGGGCCCCAACCTTGAACACCACACGCTGGTGGGAGGGGATCGGGGCCGCAGAGACCAGGGGGAAGCGACTGTTTACTAAAAACACAGGTCCGTGCGAAGTCGCAAGACGATGTATACGGACTGACTCCTGCCCGGTGCTGGAAGGTTAAGAGGACCGGTTAGCCGCAAGGCGAAGCTGAGAATTTAAGCCCCAGTAAACGGCGGTGGTAACTATAACCATCCTAAGGTAGCGAAATTCCTTGTCGGGTAAGTTCCGACCTGCACGAATGGAGTAACGACTTCCCCGCTGTCTCAACCATAAACTCGGCGAAATTGCAGTACGAGTAAAGATGCTCGTTACGCGCAGCAGGACGGAAAGACCCCGAGACCTTTACTATAGTTTGGTATTGGTGTTCGGAGTGGCTTGTGTAGGATAGGTGGGAGACGTTGAAACCCGGACGCCAGTTCGGGTGGAGTCATCGTTGAAATACCACTCTGGTCACTTTGGACATCTAACTTCGGCCCGTAATCCGGGTCAGGGACAGTGCCTGATGGGTAGTTTAACTGGGGCGGTTGCCTCCTAAAAAGTAACGGAGGCGCCCAAAGGTTCCCTCAGCCTGGTTGGCAATCAGGTGTCGAGTGTAAGTGCACAAGGGAGCTTGACTGTGAGAGAGACATCTCGAGCAGGGACGAAAGTCGGGACTAGTGATCCGGCGGTACATTGTGGAATGGCCGTCGCTCAACGGATAAAAGGTACCTCGGGGATAACAGGCTGATCTTGCCCAAGAGTCCATATCGACGGCATGGTTTGGCACCTCGATGTCGGCTCGTCGCATCCTGGGGCTGGAGTAGGTCCCAAGGGTTGGGCTGTTCGCCCATTAAAGCGGTACGCGAGCTGGGTTTAGAACGTCGTGAGACAGTTCGGTCCCTATCCGCTGCGCGCGCAGGAAATTTGAGAAGGGCTGTCCTTAGTACGAGAGGACCGGGACGGACGAACCTCTGGTGTGTCAGTTGTACTGCCAAGTGCACCGCTGATTAGCTACGTTCGGATGGGATAACCGCTGAAAGCATCTAAGCGGGAAGCTCGCTTCGAGATGAGATTTCCATACACCTTGTGTGTGAGAGGCCCCCAGCCAGACCACTGGGTTGATAGGCCGGATGTGGAAGCGAGGACTAACGACTCGTGAAGCTGACCGGTACTAATAGGCCGATAACTTACACCACACACCACCCCCGCAACCTTCCCTTCAAAAGGGGTTGCACCCGTGGGGTGGTAAAAAGAAACAAGACTGCTTGCGTCCACTATGTGGTTCCCAAACAACAAACCCGTCACACGGTTTCGTTGCAGGGAACAAAAACACAACAAAATAACAACACCACAATGTTGTAACCACAGATTTCCCACCCCCGGGCAACACCCCAGGGGACGGGTACAAGGGTTACGGCGGTCATAGCGTGGGGGAAACGCCCGGTCCCATCCCGAACCCGGAAGCTAAGACCCACAGCGCCGATGGTACTGCACCCGGGAGGGTGTGGGAGAGTAGGACGCCGCCGGAACATCATTAACGGTCGAGGCCCCAACCAGCACCTGGTTGGGGCCTCCCACATTTAACAAACAAACACCCCCGTTGACCTATCAGATACGGTCCCCAAACCCCCCGAATAACAACCACAACCGATAGCGTAACGGTGAGGGACAGACGGGACGGACAAGGCAGGTCCGGTAGAATCGGGGCTCATGAACAGCCTCTTCAGCCACGGCCAGGACCAGCATGGAAGCCCTGTACAGCCCGGCAGTCCGGCGCAGCCCGGTCCTCCTGAGCTCGTCCCGGTCATCGAAACCGTTGTGGTGCCCGGAACCGTAGCCCACGCCTTCGCTGGCTTCACGGACCACACACACCTCTGGTGGCCCCTTGAAGAGCACGGGGCTTACGGGGGAGGGTCCTACGTGGAGTTCGAGGAGAACCTCATCCTGGAGACCGCCGACGATGGCAGGACCAGTATCTGGGGAACCCTTGACGACTGGCAGCCGCCGCTGTCCTTCCACGCCACCTGGCACCCCGGCTCAACGGCGCTGTGGTCCACTGAGCTCCGCGTGGTCTTCAGGGCCGTCGAGGGCGGCGCAGAGGTCAAGGTGCTCCATGAGGGCTGGGAGGGCGCCGAGGATCCCGCTGCCACCCGGGCAGGGTACGTTGCGGCGTGGCCGCTGATCCTGGCCCGCTACTCCCGCTTTATGGGGTCGGCCGGCTAGGACACCACAGCTAGGGTTTCGTTGGCGGGATGGCCGTGCTGGTGCGGATGACAAAGTCCGTGGGGTATTCGTAGTCGGGCGCAGGGATGGGTGCTGCATCGGCGTCGGAGTTCCAGGCCGTATCCAGCAGCTCAAGCGCCGTTGTAGCGGCGAGCTTGCCCTGGCCGCGGGGATTCTGGTCGATGGTGGTCAACCCGAAGGCCTCGCCAAGTTCATGCCCGTCCAGGCCTACCACGGAGATGTCCCGGGGGACCTGGAGGCCGAAGTCCCTGGCCGCGAGGATGGTGCCCACCGCCATCTCATCCGACGCCGCGAAAACCGCTGTTGGCCGTTCGGAAGCCGTCCCCAGAAGCCGCTTGGCGGCCGTATATGCCCCCTGGATGGTGAAGTCCGCCGCGACCTGCCAGTCCGGATGGACCGGCAGGCCCGCGGCCGCCATCGCAGCCTGGTATCCGCTGAGGCGGATGCCCGGAAGCTTGAAGTCCCGGTTCAATTCAGTGTCCCCGGTCATATGCGCAATCCGCGTGTGCCCCAGCCGGATGAGGTGTTCGGTGACGAGCCGCGCAAGGCGGGCATCGTCGATCCTGATGGAGGCCGCACCGGGCAGGGCGCCGCCGATCGCCACGAGGGGCCTGCGGACGGCCAGGAGCTGCATGATCTCCGCCTCGCTGAGCACCAGGGCAACGGCGATCACGGCATCCAGGCGCTTCCGCAGCAGGAAGTCGCTCAGGACGCTGTTCCTGCGCTCCGTCTGTTCGCCCACGTTATAGAGGGTGAGGTCGTAGCCGGCATCCAGCAGGGTCTCGGAGACGCCCTCCAGCACGGAGGCGAAGTACCAGCGCTGCACATAGGGCACCACCAGGCCGATGTTGTAGTTCCGCCCGGACGCCAGGCTGGCGGCGTGGTACGACGGGACGAAGCCCAGCTCCTGCGCTGCCCTGCGGGCCCGCTCCCGGCTCTTGGCCGAAACATTGGCCTTGCCGCTGAGCGCCCGCGAAACCGTGGCCACCGACAGGCCGGCCCGGTCCGCAACCTCTTTGATCCCCGGCATGCTAGTCCGTTGCGCCGCCCTGCCCCAGCGCAATCCAGGCCGTTTCGCCGGAAGCGAGCCAGCCGTCGGTTCCGTCGGCGGCGCTGCGGACCAGGACCTGGCCTGCAGGCAGCTCCAGCGGTTCGTGGTTAAGGTTCATCAGCACCAGCGTAGTCCCGTTGACGTAGCCCAGCGCGGATCCGCTGCACCAGTCTTCTGCCCAGAGCAGCGAGCCGCGGCCCAGGTCCAGGTTGCGGCGGAGTGCCAGGGTTTCCTTGTAGAGGGAAAGGTGCGACGCCGGTGATCCGGTCTGCAGGTCACGCGCCAGGGCGGCAAACGAGTCGGGGAAGGGGAGCCACGGGTCAGCCCCTGGTCCAAAGCCGAGGTGGGGTTCTGCCGCACGCCATGGCAGTGGGATCCGGCAGCCGTCCCGGCCCAGGCGTTCGCCGCCGGTCCGGGCAAAAGTGGGATCCTGGCGGAGCTGCTCGGGAATGTCGATACCGTCAGGCAGTCCCAGTTCTTCACCCTGATAGAGGTACGCGGCGCCCGGCAGGCCCAGCATAAACACGGACGCAGCCGCAGCACGGCGCCTGCCCAGGGCAACGTCCGGCTGCGGGTCTGCGGGGCCGATGCCGTCCCCGCCGCGCGGTCCCTGCCCGTTGTAGCCGAACCGGCTCGCGTGGCGGACCACGTCATGGTTGGACAGGACCCAGGTGCTGGGCGCGCCAACAGCGTCCAGCGCCACCAGCGAATCGGTGATGACACCGCGGAGGCGGTGGATGTCCAGGCCTGCATGCAGGTAGGGGAAGTTGAATGCCTGCTGCATTTCATCCGGCCGCACCCAGTCGGCCAACCTGGGCAGCGGGTCCACGTTGGCTTCGGCACAAAGGATGCGGTCGTGGCCGTATTCGTTGAGGATTGCCCGCCAGCGGCGGTAGATGTCATGCAGGGCGGGCTGCCCGAACATGGGCGCTGCAGAACCCGGGAAGCCTTCGCTGCTGCTGCCGTCCGCGCGGCCGCCCCAGGCGGGCAAACCTGCCGCCTTGACCAGCGCGTGGGCCACGTCCACCCTGAACCCGGACACGCCGCGGTCCAGCCAGAAGCGGAGGACCCGCTCGAACTCGGCATGGACGGCGGGGTTGTCCCAGTTGAAATCCGGCTGGGAGGAATCGAAGAGGTGCAGGTACCACTGTTCCGGGCGGCCGTCGGTGCCAATGATGCGGGTCCAGGCCGGGCCGCCGAAGTGCGACTCCCAGTTGTTGGGCGGCTCGTTGCCGTCAGGGCCGCTGCCGTCACGGAAAATGAACATGTCCCGTTCGGGGCTGCCTGCGGACGCCTGCACGGCTGCCTGGAAGGCGACGTGCTGGTCCGAGCAGTGGTTGGGCACAAGGTCCACAATCACGCGGAGCCCCAGCCGGTGGGATTCGGCCATCATCACGTCGAAGTCGGTGAGGGTGCCGAAGATGGGGTCCACGTCGCAGTAGTCGCTGACGTCGTACCCGGCGTCGCGCTGGGGCGAGCGGTAGAACGGGGACAGCCAGACGGCGTCCACCCCCAGGTCCGCGAGCTGCGGCAGCTCCTCGGTGATGCCTGCGAGGTCGCCTACGCCGTCACCATTGAGGTCGCGGAATGACCGTGGGTACACCTGGTAGATCACGGCGGAGCGCCACCATCCGGGGATGGTATCGGCAGAGTGGATCAGCGTGAGCGGGCCCGCCGCCAGGGTGGTGTCCGGTGTCACAGTTTCGACAGTCATGAGAGTTACCTTAGAGCAGAATCCGGATTAAATGAAAGCGCTTCCAGTCTGGTTTGCAGGGCCTATTGATAGTTGAAGCCATCCGCGCAGGTCAGGAGCTGGAAGCGCTTGCATCCGAGCCTGCGTCCACCACCGGCGCTCAACCTAGACTGGGTGGAGACGTGCGACGGCGGATGGAGGCTTTGTGGAAAGCGTGGTTGAGGAATTGGTGGCTGCCGTCGGGGCAGCTCAGGTGGACACCGCCGAAGGGACCCTGCGGCGGTACGCGGTGGACCAGGCGCCCATCATCGACTTCCACCTTCCCGTGGCCGTGGTGTTCCCGGCGTCGGTACCTGAGGTCCAGGCGGTGGTGCGTGCCTGCGCCGCCGCGAATGTGGCGCTGGTGCCCCGCGGAGCGGGGACGGGTGTGTCCGGCGGTGCCCATGCCACGCGCGGCTGCGTGGTCCTCTCCCTGGAACGGCTGGACCGGATCCTGGACCTGAGCCCCGACGATGAAACGGCAACAGTGGAACCGGGGGTCATCAACGCCGTGCTTAATGAGGCCGCGGCCACCCACGGGCTGATGTACGCGCCGGACCCTGCAAGCTACCGCAGTTCCACCATCGGCGGGAACGTGGCTACCAACGCCGGCGGTCTCCGCTGTGCCAAGTACGGCGTCACCCGGGACTCGGTGCTGGCCCTGGACGTTGTCCTGGCCGACGGCTCGCTGATCCACACCGGCCACCAGACGTTCAAGGGCGTGGCGGGCTATGACCTGACCGGGCTTTTTGTTGGCTCCGAGGGAACGCTCGGGATTGTGGTGGGCATCACCGTCCGGCTGAAGTACCTGCCGCAGGAGGTGCACACCGTGGCCGCCTTCTACCCCGACTTCAAGCGCGCCGCAGCGGGTGTCCTCGCCGTGGGCCGGGCCCGGGTCCAGCCGGCCATCATGGAACTGCTCGACGGCGGGACGCTGGCGCAGCTGGACGAAATCCACGGCTCGGACCTCAGCGCACGCGGCAGCTCCCTCCTCCTCGTCCAGACGGACGGCTTCGGCGCTGCAGCTGAAGCAGCCAGGATCCGGCAGGTTCTGCAGGACAGCGGCGCGGTGGTGACCACTGAGGAGAGCGCCGAAGCGCAGCGTCTGGTGGAACTGCGACGGCACAGCCGGGGCGCCGAGGTGGACGACCAGTACCGGGTGGGCGAGGATGTCGCCGTCCCGCGCTCACGGCTGGTGGACTATGTGGCGGCCCTGGAAGCCATGGCCGGGGAGCACAGGGTGCACCTGAAGGTTGTTGCGCACGCCGGCGACGGCAACCTGCACCCCACGTTCTGGGTGGACCGGGAGGAGACGGGTGTTGATGCCGGAGCCCTGGCCCGCCTGGAACGGGTGCTGGACGACTCGGTGACGGCCGCGCTGGCCATGGGCGGCACCATCACGGGTGAGCATGGCGTGGGCCAGTACAAGCTGCGCTGGCTGGGCCAGGAGCAGGCTGAACCCGTGCGGGAGCTCCAGCACAGGATCAAGGCGCTGTTCGACCCCGCCGGGATACTGAACCCCGGCAAGGCAATCTAGCCTTCCGTCATCCCAACTGGGTCGCAGTTGTTGTCGTTTTGAGGGCCCAAAACGACAACAACTGCGACCTAGTTGGGGGCTGACCCCCGGCCCTGCGGGAGGGCTCAGTGCGGGAGGGCTCAGTCGTCGGCGTCGGGGTATTCGCTGTCCGCTCCGTAGCGGGACTCCTCGGTCTCCACTTCGAGGATCTTGAGCATCCCGGTGTCCGGGTTGAGCATGATCGCTGCCTCGTCGCGGCGGTGCCGCAGGATGGAGTCGATGTAGGACTGCACGGCTTCGGCCAGCGGGATGTGGCGTTCCTGCTTCTCCGACATGTACCAGCGGTGTTCCAGGACCTCGTGCACGGCTTCCGCCGGTTCCAGTTTACCGGACAGGTCCCGGGGTATGGAGCGGACAATGGGTTCGAAGATCTGGCTGACCCAGAGGTGGGCGCTGTATTCCTCGTCCATGTCCGGGTTGTTGTCGGCCCGGAACGAGTCCATGTCGTTCAGCAGCCGTCGTGCCTGGTTTTCCTGGGCATCCAGCCCGGTGAGGCGCAGCAGCCGCCGCATGTGGTGGCCGGCGTCCACCACCTTGGGCTGCAGCTGGATGGTGGTCCCGTTCTGGGTGGTCTTGATGGCATATTCTTCAACGTCGAATCCCAGTTCGTTGAGCCGCCGGATCCGGGCACCCACCCGCCACCGCTCGCCAAGTTCAAAGGATTCCTTTTCCGTCAGCTCAGTCCAGAGCCGCCGGTAGCTGTCCATGATGAGTTCGCTGGTGGCCACGGGGTCCACTTTTTCCTCGATCAGGCCGCCGTCGAGCAGGTCCATCAGTTCACCGGCGATGTTCACCCGGGCGATTTCGAGGTCGTATTCACGCTGGCCGGTGGACAGGTCCGGGTAGAGCTCGCCGGTTTCGGCGTCGACCAGGTAGGCCGCGAAAGCGCCGGCGTCGCGGCGGAACAGCGTGTTGGACAGGGACACGTCGCCCCAGTAGAAGCCGATCAGGTGCAGCCGGACCATCAGGAGCGCCTGGGCGTCGATCAGCCGCGTCAGGGTGTCCTTGCGCAGCATCTGCGAGAACAATGCGCGGTACGGCATGGAGAACTTCAGGTGCCGGGTCACCAGCACCGGGTTGAGGGGGCGGCCGTCCATGGTGGTCCGGCCGGTGATGACGGCGACGGGTTCCACGCAGGGGACATCCAGCCGCGCCAGTTTGCGGAGCATGTGGTATTCGTGCCGGGCCACGTGCTCGGACGTTTCCTTGATGGCAATCACGGAACCGCCCAGATGGGCGAAGCGCACAATGTGCCGGGAGATGCCGCGGGGCAGTGCCGCGAGGTTTTCCGCCGGCCAGTCCTCCAGGGCGATGTGCCACGGAAGGTCCAGCAACTCGGGGTCCGCGGCCGCGGCCGTGATGTTCAGGGAACTGGAGACCGAGGCCGCTTTATCGTCGTCCGCGCTGGCCGCCACAAACCGCGGCAGTTTTCCGATCTGCGCATAGTCGGTGGGTTCATCGTGCCACTGGGCGCTGTTTTCCTCGGTCATGGCTCAATTCTTCCGTACTTTGCGGTGTTGGGCTAAACATCGGGTTAAACGGCCGACGGCGGCCCCTCCAGTGAAGGGGCCGCCGCCGGTTACAGAACGAATCAGTCGCCGAGGCGCAGACCGGTCTTGGTGTCGAACAGGTGCACGTGGCCCGACTGCGGACGGACGTAGAGGGTCTCGCCCTTCAGCGGAGGACGGCGACCGTCGACGCGTGCCACGATGTCGTGGTCCTTGCCGTCGAGCGTGGTGTGGCCGTAGACGTAGGCGTCGGCGCCGAGTTCTTCAACGACGTCGACCTCGACCTTGAGGCCCTCACCCTGCGGTGCGGTCTCGAGGTCTTCCGGACGGGAACCAACGGTGACCGTGCTGCCGTGGGCTTCTTCGAGGATGTTGCGCGGCACGGGGTAAACCGTTCCACCGAACTGGACGCCACCGTCGACGACGGGCAGTTCGAGCAGGTTCATGGCGGGGGAGCCGATGAAGCCGGCGACAAACACGTTCTTCGGGCGGTCGTACAGGTTGCGCGGGGTGTCGACCTGCATCAGCAGGCCGTCCTTCAGCACAGCCACGCGGTCACCCATGGTCATTGCCTCGACCTGGTCGTGGGTCACGTAGACCGTGGTGACGCCCAGGCGGCGGGTCAGGGACGCGATCTGCGTACGGGTCTGGACACGGAGCTTGGCGTCCAGGTTGGAGAGCGGCTCATCCATGAGGAAGACCTGCGGGTTACGCACAATGGCGCGGCCCATGGCAACACGCTGGCGCTGGCCACCGGAAAGTGCCTTCGGCTTGCGGTCCAGGTACGGCTCAAGGTCAAGAAGCTTTGCTGCTTCACGGACACGCTCGGCGCGCTCTTCCTTGGAAACGCCGGCGATCTTCAGGGCGAAGCCCATGTTGTCGGCAACCGTCATGTGCGGGTACAGCGCGTAGTTCTGGAAAACCATCGCGATGTCGCGGTCCTTCGGCGGAACGTCGGTGACGTCGCGGTCGCCAATGAGGATACGGCCTGCGTTGACATCCTCAAGGCCTGCGAGCATGCGCAGGGAGGTGGACTTACCGCAACCGGAGGGTCCAACGAGGACGAGGAACTCGCCATCGGCGATGTCGATGTTGAGCTTATCGACGGCGGGCTTTTCTGTGCCCGGGTACAGACGCGTAGCGTTATCAAAAGTAACTGTAGCCACAGTTATCAATCCCTTCACCGGCAGGTACGTGCCGGACGATCCGTTGTGAATGGTTCATGTTTGTTCAGTTTTGTTTTGCACCACTGCCATCCGGCTAGCGCCAGGAGGCAGTGGGTAATGCCGCACGGTGTTTGTGCGCCACATCACAAGCAAGAGTATGCCAGACGCTGCCCGTTTTGTTGTCTTTGTTACGAACGTCACACGTGAAGTTCGGCACGGCGTCAGCTGCCGGTGTGTCCGGGATCCTCTTCGGCAACGGCCAGGCTGCGTTCCTGCAGGAGTGTTTCGAGGAGTTCCGCCACATGGATGGGGGCCTCCACACGGAACTGTGCCCCGGTGAAGTCGAAACCCACCTTGATGCCAACGTCCCCGGGTTCGAGCCGGGCCAGCGCATCCTCGTCGGTGGTGTCATCCCCGGCAAACAGCACCGCAGTGGCTCCGGTGATCTGGCGCAGGAAGGTTACCCCCTCACCCTTGGAGGCGTTGACGACTGACGTTTCCAGGACGCGTTTCCCATCCTTGAGGAACACCCCCTTGCGGTCCTGCAGCAGGGACCGGGCAGCGGCCACAGCATCCTCGGCGACGTCATCGGCCGCGAGCCGGGTGTGGAGCACCACGCCCGCCGGTTTGTCCTCGAGCATGGTGCCCGGTGCCACGGCGACGATTTCGGCGAGCGCGCTGCGGACCTCGGCCAGCAGTTCCGCCTGCGCCGCGTCCAGCGTGAGGCCGGCGGAACCGGGGCCCAGCCAGGCCTCGGCGCCGTGGCTGCCGATCAGCAGGGAGTCCACAGGTGGCGAGGCGACCACCCTCAGGCTGGCGAGTGCGCGCCCGGAGATGAGTGCCGTCGTCGTGCGCGGCAGGACGGCGAGTCCTGCGAACGCCGCAGCCGACCGTGGCAGCGGCCGGGCGTCGTCCGCGTGGCCCACTATCGGCGCCATAGTGCCGTCGAAGTCCAGGGCCACCAGCAGGTGTTCCGTGCGGGCAATTTCGCGGAGGGCTGCACGGAGTTCAGGGGACAGGGCCAGGGGGCCCTGGCCGGGGCGGGCCTCAGGTGTCATCGCGGATGACCTTCTCGTTCAGGGCCTGCAGGAAATCCGCTGACCAGTGGTCGACGTCGTGCTCCAAAATCTGCTTGCGCATGGACTTCATCCGGCGGGAGGCTTCCCGGGCCGGCATGTCCACGGCGGTCATGATGGCGCTCTTGAGGCCGTCAATATCGTGCGGGTTCATCAGCAGCGCCTGCTTGAGCTGGTCCGCCGCCCCGGCGAACTCGCTGAGGACCAGCGCGCCGTCGTTATTGTTCCGGGCCGTGACGTATTCCTTGGCCACCAGGTTCATCCCGTCCCGCAGCGCGGTGACCAGCATAACGTCCGCGGCCAGGTACAGGGCCACCATTTCCTCCACCGGGTAGCTGTGGTGCAGGTAGCGGACGGCGGTGTTTTCCAGGGTGTCGTAGGTGCCGTTGATGTGGCCCACGGTACCCTCCACCTCTTCGCGGAGCAGGCGGTACTGCTCCACGCGCTCCCGGCTCGGCGAGGCAACCTGGATCAGGGTGGCGTCGGCGACGGACAGCTTGCCGTCCGCCAGGAGCTCCTCGAAGGCCTTGAGCCGGTGCCGGATCCCCTTGGTGTAGTCCAGCCGGTCAACACCCAGCAGGATGGTTTTGGGGTTGCCCAGGTCCTGCCGGATCTGGCGCGCCCGTTCAATGATGTCCGGCCGGCCGGCCAGTTCGCTGATCTGCTGGACGTCGATGGAAATGGGGAACGCCTGGGCGCGGGCGATGTGCGTGATTTCGCCGTCGCCGTCCTTGACGTGGACCTGCTGCTGCTTGACGCTGGCGCCAAGGAAGCGGCGGGCCGAGCGCATGAAGTTTCCGGCGTCGCTGGCGCGCTGGAAGCCCACCAGGTCCGCGCCGAGCAGCCCGTCGATGATGGCCTGCCGCCAAGGGAGCTGGGCGAAGATCTCCGGGGGCGGGAAGGGGATGTGGTTAAAGAATCCGATCCGCAGATCCGGGCGGACCTTCCGCAGCATCCGTGGCACCAGCTGCAGCTGGTAGTCCTGGACCCAGACGGTGGCGTTTGTGTCGGCATGGCGGACGACGGCGTCGGCGAACCTTTGGTTGATCTTGCGGTAGGCGTCCCACCAGGTCCGGTGGAATTCCGGGGGTGCGATGACGTCGTGGTAAAGCGGCCAGAGGGTCGCGTTGGAGAAGCCCTCATAGTAGAGCTCCACCTCGTCGTCGCTGAGCTGGACGGGGACAAGGTCCATGCCGCCGTGGCTGAACGGTTCCAGCGTTTCGTCGGGGGCACCGTGCCAGCCCACCCAGGCGCCGTCCGTTTTACCCATCATGGGTGCCAGGGCCGTCACCAGCCCACCGGGGGAGCGACGCCACCCCGAGCCGTCGTCGCCGTTGTCGCCCGGAGCGCAACGGTCCACCGGCAGCCTGTTGGACACCACCATAAAGTCGTATTTCGTGGCGTCGCCGTGCGCGGAACCGGTGGTTCCTGGCCGGGATTTGGCGGTGGATTTGTCCTGGACGGGTGATTGCATTGCGGCCCCCTGGGGTTGCTTGTGCTCTCAGGCAACCCTAACGGGACGGGGTCATCCGTGCTATTCATCCGTTGGGCAACCCGGCGGAATGGTTGAAAGCGCAAGCTCCCAGCTTTCTCCCCTAAAATGGTGGAGTTGCCACTGAGTGGTCCCCCCACGTCGATCGACCCAAGGAACACATGAGCCCCGCAAATGAAGTACGGAAGTCCAAGGCTGAGCGCACCGCGGAGGCGCGCGAGAAGGCTCGGATGATCCGCGAAGCCCAGCTGAAGAAGGAACGGCGGAACAAGCTGCTGATCGGCTGGGGCATCGTCGCGGCCGTGGTGGCCATCCTGGTCATCGTGGGGCTGGTGGTCACCACCTCGCTCAAGCAGAACACGCCGATCGCGGACCAGGGACCGGTCCCCACCAGCGCCAACACCAACGGCGGCGTGACCCTGCTGGCGAACACCGAGGTCAAGGCCGCCGACGGCGGCTCCGTGGACATGGCCAACCTGCCGGCCAAGCCCGAGACCCTGCCCAGCCCGCTGGTCGCCCCCGGCGCCGAAGCCGAGACCGGCCAGCCCGTCAAGGTTGTTGCGTACGTCGACTTCATCTGCCCCGTCTGCAAGCGGTTCGAGGACACCTACAACGAGGCCCTCACCGGGCTCCGCAACGAAGGCAAAATCTCCCTCGAATACCGCCCGCTGGGCTTCCTGGACCGCCAGTCCAGCACCAACTACTCCTCACGTGCCGCCAACGCCGCCGCTTGCGTCGCGGACAAGGCTCCGGACAAGTACGGCGAATACGTGGACACCCTTTTCACTAACCAGCCCGCTGAAGGTGGCGCCGGCCTTTCCGATGACAAGCTGAAGTCCCTGGCCAGCGACATCGGCGCGGACATCGGCAGCTGCGTGGACGACAAAACGTTCCGCCCGTACGTCAAGTACGCCACCGGCCTGGCCGCCAACACCGGCATCAGCGGCACGCCCACCATCTTTGTGGACGGCAAGCAGTGGGACGGTACCACCGACCTGAATGCCGACATCCAGGCTGCGATCGACGCCAAGGCCTGATCCGCCCGAAGTACCCAAGGCCCGCTCCCGGTTTTCTCCGGGGGCGGGTTTTTGCGCAGGGCCTGCCGGACGCAAGCGTTTTTACCACCGGTGGGACTTTGGGCTACCCTTATCCAGTGCCGTTCAGGCGCTGCCCCATTGGGGGTGTGCCTCCTTAGCTCAGTTGGCCAGAGCACCGCTCTTGTAAAGCGGGGGTCGTCGGTTCGAATCCGACAGGAGGCTCCAACGGAGCTGCGAGATTTCATTCTTAGTGATCTTTTCTGCATCGTTTCTGGTCGCGTTTCATCCGACCTAGGACCTTTTCACAAAAACTATCCCGCGCCGTGCCATTGCGGATGCCCTGCAGTATCTCCGCAGCAGCATGGCGTGAGCGTTGCACTCCGATGCCGACAGCAACATGGGCGCATACACTGACCAGGCTGCACAAAGAGATGCTAGCGGGGCCTCAGACATTTCTTCTGTCTTCCTAAGCCCTTTGGGCCATACGTCCTCTGTACTCTCCGAGAGGCGCTTCGGACGGGGTAGGGGCGCTCCGACGCAGTTCCCAAGCCGCCCGGTTGCGTCGAGTGTCTTCAGGTTCCCGCGACCGCGGCGTAAGGGGCAGGAGCTAGGCACTTACTGGCGGGGCGCGCGGTCCGGATTTAGCAACCTATCGCCGTGCTTCGGTGAATGACCCGGGCTCCCTTCGTTCGTCAGCGCAAGGGCAAAGGCCTCCGCTTGGCGGCAGGGACTCGTTTGGGTCGTTCCCTTTCATTTTCCAGAATATGAAATACGGTGAACTCCATGGAAGAATCGGAGGGCACGCGGGAGGTCTGGTCAAAGACGCTTTTTGGCAACAGGTTCATGCTGCATCTGGCGGGTTCGATCATGGCGATGGAGGGAGTCTTTACGGGCTCACAGTTGGCGCGCCAGTCCCGGATACCTGGGAGCACGATACACCGCCTGCTTGTGGACCTTCTGTTAGTGGGATTGATCGAAAAGCAGCCGCAGGACCAGGGGAGTCGTGCGCTGTATTTACGGCAGATTGAGCATCCGTTCTGGGATGCTGTGTCCATGCTGTCTGATGCGGCTTTTGAGGTTGATCGTGGCCGGCCTGGCGAAGGTGATGCTGTGACGGGCCGAGGGAGAGTTGGCAGATGAATGGGAATACTGCAACAGGGTCTGGGGAATGACGTGACGGCGTTTCAAGAGGTCAGGGTGAAATGTGCCGGTGGCTGGGTTGATGCCTACGTGAGTCCGCATGAACGGGAGGTGCTGCGGCGGCGCTCGCTCGGTGTTCTGGCGATGCCGCAGGACCTCGAGTCGTTGGACATTCTTCTTCGCGTCCCGCTTGAAGGGGCAGTGTCCGAGGCGATATTCTCGCGGCGTGAACGGGACAAGTTACGCCGGTTAGGTCCAGGCCTGCTTCAGTGTGATGTCGACGGCACCGGAAGAAGGACAGTGCGCCGGTTGGTGGTGCCGCCGGCTTCGGTCTCCCAAATCGTTGTTCGAGGCCGGAATTGGAGGTCTGCCCTGGTGCGGGCAACACGGTTTGCTCCGTACTGCCGTCGCGCCATCATGCTGCCCGCTGTGCCTGTGGACGAAGAGATGCTGCTGCTGGAGGCGCGATTCTATGGTGTTGGCGTCGCAGTTTCCATCGGGGCAGGGGAAGCCCCCGTTTGGCGTCTGGAGCCGGCACCTTTCGTTCCTGATCGCTACACGGGCGCCTCTTGGCAGTTTTCCGAACTGGTCTTTGAAGCATGGCAGTCCGCCCAGGAACGCGCGGCGACCGCTGGAAGTTTAGCCTAGGCTCAGCCACTGTTTGATTGGGCCGGGCAACTCGATCTTGACGGAGGTGCGGGCGGAAAGGAGTTCGTGTTCGGCTTCAGCCTGAGTGAGGAGGCGGCGCCACCAGGCTGGACGGCTTTCGGAAGTCAACGCGTTCATGTCATGGGCGAGGGTCATGACAATCTCAAGGTTGTGCAGGTGCGCGGCGAGGCGGTCTTCAGCGGCACCTGTGAATGAGTCCCAGGTCCTGCCCAGACAGAATTTGCAGGTACAGGCCGGTGCGGCGGTGGATGCGAACCAGCTCTTGGTCATCCAACTGGTCCGCGCATACCTCAGCAAACCCGGCAGAAGGACGGAGGGGGACTTATCAGTCTTGTCGGAGGAGCGTGACCCGCGGTCGGGCTCGATGCCTCGTCGCATGCTCGGCAGCTCACCGATGGCTGCTGCTATGGCGCCGTGGGTCATGGCTTCGAAGCCCGCCATGTCTGTTCTCCAAGCGATCGCGGCGGGCACTGAGGCAAAGAACTTCCGGTAGCCCGCAGGAACGCCTTTCTCATTCATCGGATCCTTGTAGCTGTCACACACAACAAGGCCTACCGGATGGAGGCTCCGTTTCGCGATGGCGATTAGCTGGTCGACGTTTTCCGCTTTCAGCCAGCGTGGATGAACCGGCAGCAGCAGAACGGTGTCATTCCTGCCCGAATCGTTTGCCTGTTTTACTGCCTCCTTGATCGGGTCTGCGTCCCCGGCAGGAATAAAACCTGTAGGTGTGACCGTGATTTGCGCTCCCGCCAGGGACTGGCTATTGAGCACTTCAATTAATGTCTGATCAAACAGCCCGTCGGTTTGGAGCTCGAACGGGCTGTCGGCCGTTGCCGTGTACTTCGTGACCGATGTCGGTTCGATGGCAGCAAGCAGGTCAGGATTCTGCCGTTGGAGCGGCTTGAGTGATTCATACGCCGATGATCCGGTCAGGATCATGCCGCTGAGCTGGGTATCCAGGAGGGGCGCCAACTGGGGCGCATCGGAGCTTGCAAGCACTAGGGTCCTGCCCGCGAGCAATTCGGCAGCTTTCGTGCGCTCTGCCTGTGTGCGCGTGACTTTCGTAGGGGTTGCGGTAGCCCCCGGCATGGACGGAAGGGTGCTCAGCTGATCGGATGGGCTCATTGGAGCGGTCCTCCATAGGTGGTGTGGAATTCTTCGGTGGTCATGTAGGCCTCGGAGGCCAGGGCGTCGATCGTCTCCCCGGCTGCGAGCCTGTGTGCGATGGTCTGCTGGATGAGGGTCGGTTCTTCAGGGGCGATCGAGACGGGCTCGTTCTTTCGGTAGCCGGCTGCTGACATTTCAATGGATAGGGTTTTGTACTTTGATTCCGTTATTTGGCCCAGATCCCTTGCCCGCCGCAAGAGCGCTGCCATCGAAACCCTCCAAGCAGGCTTGAGACGGGCCAAGGATGGAACAGTAACCTCGCCGAGCTCATCACGGATTCCTTTGGCTGGCATGAGGAACTCGGAGGCGAACCGGTCAGCTTCGGCTTCCTGGGTTTCCGATGGAACTTGGTGCATGACTGCATGGCCAAGCTCGTGAGCTAGGGTGAAGCGCTGCCTGTCGGCTGGTGCATGACTCGCCAGAATGACCAGCGGATGTGCATCTGCCGGCCAGCTGAAGATGGCGTCGATGAGGGTTGAGTCAAAATCCCTTACCAAGACGGGAACTCCTGCGTCCTCGAGCGTTGAGACGACGCTTTCTACCGGGCCGGACCCGGGAGCAAGTTGCTGGCGAAGGGACTTGGCCAGGTCCTCCGGGGTCGTGTAGCCGTCCTCCGGCAAGGGTGTTCGGACTATCCGCAGTGGGGGCCGACGGTGCCCCATGATGGCGCTGACTTGGATGTGGGCCATGTCAAGCGCGGCGCGAACCTGATTGGCCTTGGAGACGGGCATAGTTGCCCGTTTGCGGTGGAACACGATGCTGGACGAGAGTGCGGTGACAGGCACGGTGAGGGCTGCCAAGGGCACTTGCAACACTTCGGCGAGGGACCTCGCCCGGTCGACATCAAGCTCCACCAGGCCGCTTTCCGCCTTTGACAGCAGCCCCTGAGATATTCCTGCCTTCTTGGCCAGAGCACTCTGGGTCAGACCTCTGGCCACGCGCACCCTTCCCAAGAGGGGTTCCGTTTCGTGCCTGGCGGCTTGTTCCATGATTTGATCCTAAAAAATTACGACGTAGAAGTCAACGAAAATATGCAGAAATATTTTAGCTGATTAGAATCTAGCTTTGTACTGATCCGCCAACAACAATCCGTGGTCCCGTATGCATTCACGTCTCAGTGCCGCTAATCCCTCAGATACGGTGGCGCAGGAACAGCTTTAGTGCCCTGGCATGTCGTGTCGTCTGCTGCCTCTGCCGGGCCCGTAAGCCGGGAGGCCCGCCTTCATGGGGGAGACGCTCAACAGGAACGGTTTCCTTCTCCACCATGGGGTCCCCTACCGCAGCCCGGCTCAGGCCACCCATCTGTCTCCACTTGCTTGTGGTGCCTCTACGGTGTCACAACCTTCCAGCTGAACGTGACGTGTTCGGCCCTGCACCGCTATCGATGAAGACCACCCGAATCTCCGGCTCAGCCTGCGGGACGTCGAAGCCGTCCGCCGCGCACGAAGACGCGAACTGCACCGTACTATCAACGACCACAGCCTGGTCGTCGATGCACGCGAACAACCTCGAACCGCCGAACCACCGCGCCGCCGGCCGCGGCTTCCCCGCTACGAAGAGGACTCATGATGGACCAGCCATTTACAGGCGAACTCCACAGCACCGCTGTGACGTGTCTCAGTTGGCCTTGAGGGTTTGTGAGACGTTCCCATGAGACAGACTCGATGAGACGGTTTTTGGCACCAAAAGGGCCTCCTTGGTAGGTGCTAGATGGTGTCGCGCAAGCTACAGTTCGTGAGACAGCCCACCGTTGTGGTGAGGCTGGTTTGACAGCCCTTCCAGTGAGCCTCCGCCTATTTGTATTCGGCTACCCTGAAGCCATGGCTCTATTCAGCATTTGGAACGAACTCGGGTTCAACGACAACCCCTACAGCCAGGTGACACTACGAGCCGATGAAGTTGGAGAGCGTCTGCTTGCCGGCCGCGACAAGGAAATCAAACTTCTGATAAGAGAGATCGGGGACTCGGGGGCGCATCCCTCAGTCGAGGGACCGATCGGCGCCGGTAAAACAAGCATGATCAATGTCGCCATTTATCGCATGCAGCAGACATGCCTTGAAGCCAACGCCCAGGAACTTTATCTTCCGGCTGAGGGTGACTTCCAGCCTGACCCCGATCCGGTTAAGTTCGAGCGGGATTTGTACTACGTTCTGGCTCAGACCCTTATCAAGTACAAAGATCAGTTCGCCAAAGTGGGCCTCCCAGAGCCGGACGTAAGACTCATGGACAAGTGGCTGAACCATTACCAGTACACCAGCAAAGGCGGTGGGGTTGAGGCTGCAACTGTAGCCGTCCAGGCAAGCTATGGCTCGGAACCGAATCCCGTCGTTACCGAATCAGGCTTCCAGCGCAACGTCCGGCAGCTGCTGAAAGATTGCTTTCCCGAAGGGGCGGGCGGGGTTGTGTGCGTGCTGGACAACTTGGAGATCCTGCAAACAGCCGGCAAGGCGAGGGATGCTTTAGACGAGCTGCGCGACAAGGTTTTCGACATACCCCAAGTTCGCTGGGTCCTTTCGGGGTCACGCGGCATCGTTTCGAGGGCCAAGAGTGAGAAGCTCAGCGGAGTAATGCTAGACCCCCTGATCCTAAAACCCATAGACGATCAAGCCGCATGCGATGCCATCACACGTAGAATCAGTGAATATGGGACGGAAAGCGCCGTTGTCCCAGTCTCGCCGGAGTCCTTCGATTTCCTATACAAGACTTTTAACCGAAACCTACGGGAGGCGTTGACCCGGGCAGGTGAGTTCTCACGCTGGTTCCATGACCAATACGTCGACAACTTGGATGAACCGGTCCCTGATGAGGCTGAGCGTGATGCATTGGTCAGCACCTGGCTGATGGACAAAGCCGAGTCGGCAGCGGAGAGTTCGCGGTCAGTACGCAGGAGAAGCTGGACATTTTTCGATGCACTTTGCGAATACGGCGGGCGTGCCGGCTCAAGCGAATACGAGCGGTTCGGATTTGCTCAACCACAGGGTCTTTCCGCTGCCGTAACCGATCTCTCTGATGCGAACCTCATAGTTAGAGAACTGGACCCCGACAACGGCCAAAAGACGGTTAACTCAATTACGCCTGCTGGCTGGTTGGTCTACTTCTTCCGCAAGAATTTCCCCAGCACAGATGATTCTGAAGGGCTAGATGAGGAAGTGGCTCTGGAGTGAGTTTTGTCCGCCGCCCATGGACCTTCGCGGCGGTGTGCGCGTCAGGGTCGTCTCGATGGCCCTGCTGCTCTACGGACTATCGCAGGTGCCGCCAGTACAGCTGCTGCCTGGCTATGCGGCCGCCTACCTGCTGCTCAGCGATGGCAGAGGACGTGCCGGCGCACGCTCGTCCTTGACGCTGCCGCCCCTCCCGTGTATCGCCTGCGACCACTTATTGCGGTGTGAATGGTTGACCCAACGTCATGCAGGAAACTGAAGCACGTTGCATACGACCTGCTTCTCTGTGGTCCCACGAACTGTGGCTTGCTGAGGACCAGTGCCGGACGCTGTTGTTGGTTGCTCCCGGGAGATAGGCACGCGTGAGGGAAGGACGGTTCTGCCGGTGCACACGGCCTGGTTACGACCGAGTATTCGCGCGCGGTGTCGGCGCAGCCTACGAAATCTGTCCTCACACGTCTGCAGCGCGGACCCAGCATCGCTGACAACCAGTTTTTATCGGGTGCGCGGTGACGTCCGCTCGTTGTCCATCGTGCATGGTGATGAGCGACGAAGCGGTCCTTTGCCGAGCAGAGGCGTTGGTGCCCGGAAGGCCCGACCTACGAATGTCTGAGGGCGGCGGAACAACCTTCTTTCGAAGCACTCTCCGGACTTGATGGGGACAAGGAAGTGAAGGCTGGTCGATCCATCAAGTGAGACCTGCGCTTTGCGCTTATTGCCGTCTACGGAAGGCCGGGAAGCGGGCGTGGGAGACGCTTCGCTATCCCCAGAAGAAGCTCGATGCTGTTGCGGATTTTGTCGCCGGTCAAGTCGTTATGTTGATTCTCCGGGTGATGGATCATGTGGCGAACGGCCGTCGGAAGAGTTGTTCTCTCCTCGACTACCGACCCGTCCTCCTTCAATCGTCGGTAGAGCGTCGTTTTGTGAACTCCATATTGCGCCATCCAACCATCAAATTTGTGTGGGCGGCTCTCTTCGGCGCGATCCTGCAAGCGTCCGTACAGCCTCGTGTGGTTCACGATGAACGTTTGCAGGTCAATGTCGGTCAGGTCCTCGAGCGATGCCCACCCGTTCTCGACCAGATCGTGGTGGTGCCACACCAGCGGCAGCGGACGGCTCTCCGCGCGCTCGGCAAGCACCCGGAGGATGAGCGCGAAATCCACGTCGGCGATGAACTCTTCAAGAAAAGCATCCTCCGAGTCCCACGCGGAAAGCACGTCCACCACAAACGCCCTGAAGTCCCAGATGTACGGTTCCAGATCCTCAGAAGTGAGCGCAGCAAAGTCAATGCGGGTGATGGCATCATGGAAGTCGGCGAAGGACAGGCGCAGGTCAGCGGTGCGGTTCCAGCGTGCCACGGTGGCCTCGAACTTGACCTTCGTCTCCTGCTGCGAGTAGCCGAGGTGGCAAAGCCGGAAGTATGCCTCGTTCAAAGTTGTCCGGAACCCCGGCTGTACTTCGACAACATCACCGGCATAGCGGGTCTCAACGTCGGTAAGGCTCCCTGGGGGGAAAAGCCAGTGGTGACTGATCCAGTTCCGGTTCTTCCCGTAGTGGATGTCAATGCCGTTCAGTGTCAACGTGATCGCCGAGCCCATGGTTACATCCTGACATTTCCTTTGGGATACGGTGCTGCTCATGTCTGTCCGGCGTCATCGGCTATCCGTCGGTTCGGGGTCGTGCAAAGCGAGCAGGACGGATACCTGGGGAGGCGTAGCAATCATGAAGGTACCGAGTAGCCCGTTTCGACGACGGCCTAGTGGGAGGGTTCCGGCTGACTTCGGTGCAGACAGCCGCTCCCCGAAAGGCGCGGCCATCTGTTCCTCAAGGCGGTCCTGTGGCGGGATATGGTGAAGGCTGCCGTACCGGCCATATCAGTTGGGACACGGTTCCAAGGTCTGCCGGTTTCTTCCTGGTGCGCCTCAGCGTGTCGTGCGCGGACCGGGTTGAAAAGGGGTGTGTGCCGGTGAAGCCGGTGGTGGGGAGACGACCAAAAGAATAGGGGGCGGGTCATGACTGATGATCACGAGCAGCTGGTTCAACAAGTCCGTTTCGGCCTTGAAACCATTGGTGAGCTGAATGCTCATCATGACTTTGAGCGGCTCTGCCTAGGCCTTGCCCGACGTCGCATCGTCAGCAACATACTTCCCGCAACGGGGCCAGTCAGCTCCGGTGGGGACCAGGGTCGGGACGGCGAGAGCCACTGGACGAATCTGCCTGCCGAACTCCCCGGAACATCGGTGTTTGTCGCGTTGGCCTCCACCGAACGCGTTGTTTTGGCCTGCACCACGCAAAAGAAGGCAGTTGCGGGGAAAATCCAAAAGGATATTGCCAAAATTTGTGGCACAGGAAGCACCGTCAAACGCGTCATCTACTTCACCGTCACGCCAATTCCCGTCGCCAGGCGTCATCAGCTTCAGAAGAAGGCAAAAAAGGATTACAAGGTCTCGCTGGACATCTGGGACGCGGCAGCTATATCCGAACACCTCGCGGATGAGGACCTCTTCTACCTGGCCGTCAGTCACCTCAAAGTTCCGGCAAGTCTGGCCCCAGCACCCTCCGCGCCCACTCCGGAACTGCCCTCCTGGTATATCGACTCCAGGGACAGGTGGCGGTCTGACCGTCCCAACCAGGCGTCACTGGGTGAGCTGATGGACCTTCGAGCCCTGCTCCGGTACGCCACTTTCAACGCTGAGGCCCGAAGCGATCTGCCCGAGCTCATTGCGCACGCCCGCCACCTGATGGACTCCGCAGAGGATACCGGTATGGCATTGCGCTGCCGATATGAAGCGGTCGTCGCAACGTACCGAGGGCTGCAGGACATGGCCTCGGTGAGCGATTTGGCAAGGCAGTTCTTGGATCCCGTCACCAAAGGAGCAGAGGATCCCGGGCTCCTTGAAGATGCCTTTGTCATGCTTCAGTACATGTACGGCCATTGGCTCAGGAATGGAAAGAGCTTTTCGAAGGAGGAGCTCGACTCATACTTTGACCGTCTCGCCGAACAAGTGGATGAGCGGCTGGCTGCTGCAGAGTCCGTGCGTTTGGGGATGACACTTCGATCGCTGTCTGCCCGCATGGCGCTGAGCCCTGCCTCCCCGGACGATCTCCATACAGCGGATTATGAGGTGGTCACCCTCGACTGGGACGGTACCGTGGACACCGAACACCACAACCTGAGAACCCAGCATGCGCCGGTGCCCTTGCGCGACCTCGAAAAGGGGATGCAGTTGCTCCTCGACGTGGGGCGGGACATTCCAGCGGCGCCTCTCTATCCCGTGGCCCCGCTTGCTGAGTTTTTCGAGACCGTTAGTCCCTACCTTGCGGAACACCGCCTTTACATGGACGTTCGCGAAGCTTTGGATACCGCCGTGGAGGCCGCCGAAGGAAAATCGGCCAGGGGACGCAGGGCATGGGAACGGGCCAACCGCATGCTCGAGTCAAACCAGCTCCGGGCTGCACTCAACGAAGTGCAGGAAGCAAAGCTGAACTGGTGGAAAGGCGACACCGTCGAGTACAGCGTCGAGATGTCGATGCTCATCTCAGATTTATACTCGCGCATGGGCCTTCCGTTGGCTGCAAAACAGTACGCACTTTCCGCAGCCACCCTAGCGCACAGTACAAGTGACCCTGCCCTGGCCGCGTTCATCCCCTTGGCCTTCATGCAGGCATCCCTCTGCGATTACCGCTCCGGAATGTGGCTCAGCTCGGCCGGGCTGGCGAAAGCTGCCCTTGACGTCCACAGCTCCCTCAGCAAGGCACCCGGCGATCCGGACCGACACCCCTACCTCTCGGAACTGGTCGAATCCCAGCTGCGCATCTACGGTGTCGCGCGCAGCAGCTTCCCGGCATGCTTCTCGATAGCGAAACCGGTGGTCTTGTCACTCTTTGGCGGAGAATGGGTCGAACAGCTCGAAAAGACAGCCAAAGTGATGCCTAACGATGTGGAGTATGAGCCCGGGTTCATTTTCGCGGACGCCGGCAGCGATCGCGCGTACAGATGGAAGGCGTTCGGGCGTGAATGGGAGGTGAGTTGCGCCAATGACCGAATCTCAGTCCTGGCAGCGGAACGGTTTGTCGCCATGCTGCAAATCGTTCTCTGTGAGATGACAACCTACGACCCATTTTTCCCCCCGGGACGGTCGGAGGTGAAGGTGATGGCTGACGTCCCGAAGGGTGCGAAGCTGGGGACAGAGCTCCCGGCCGGAGACCATGATCAGGACGGGATCCTTCAGGTGAACTTGACGCCTGTGCAGCATCTGGATGCGAGGACCGCCCATGTGGAGGTGTCCGCTGCCGTACTCAAGACTGTTTATGCCGCGAGCCTGAGGAATGGTGTTCAGCTCCGAGCGTGGTTCGAGAAAGCGTTCGACCAAGGACTTTGGCACAAACTGCTCTCCAGCCGTCCCTACGACGAGACAGCAGATCTGCTGCCGGACTCAGCCTATGAAGCGATGTCCCGCGCTGAAGAAGATAAGCCCGAGGGCCCGGTATTTCCTCAAGCTCCCGAACTCCCCGCATTCGAAGGATATGCGGAAGGTTTTACGGCTGGTCGACACGCCGAGATAAACGCCAGCCGTTACCGGAAACTCATTCCTGCTACCCGGCACACGGTCGCAGGGCTAAACGGGGATGACAATTTCCGGGCAACCGCTACCCGATTGAGGTCAGAGGGCTGGCACGACTGGCATCTGCTCATGGCGATCGCCAACATCGCGGGAAATGAGCGTCTCACTAGGGAAGGATTCTTTGAAGGGGACTGGAGGAAAAACTTGTCCGGGCCGACTGCTATGGACATGATGACCCGGCCCGAGCTACAGGACATTGCCTCACCGGAACTGTTCACCGAAACGGAACTTAGAGACGGCCTTACATTCTCCCTTACAGCGACGCTCAACGTCTATGAGCTCGAATGCCACACGAATCCGATCGACTTCACGTCCATCTTTCAGTTTCTAGGGGACCGGTTCGGCTACTGGACTGACGACATAGAGCACGAGGATATTTTCTTGTGGGGCAGCCACGGCTCGGGAAGCTGAGGCCGCCACGTCGCAAGTTATTTAGTTCCCGGGTAGGCCTCTTCGTTTGCAACTCAGGCCTTTTAGCCGTCCCGGCACGATCTGCCTTCCTCGATGCGGACGATCCGAGGAGCTCCTTCTATCTTCCGGGGTCAGGCCTGAGGGCAACGGCTGGCACCCGGCAATCATCCTGCACGGATAGAGTGTCAGTCGATGAGCCTTACTTCGCTTCTCCGGGACCCGCAATCGCCAGAGCGCGCTTACCTTGATCGCATCTCTCCGCTGCTTGAAGCATCGGGTGGGCAAACCAACGGCGCCCGTGCGGCCGCGGAGGCCCTGGGCCTGAGGGAGCTCGCCGTCAGCAAAACTGTGGTGTCCCCGTTCCCGGGGGCGGACCCCCGGCTGGCCGGCACGGCCTTCGATTTCCGCGCGCGAATCGATCTAGGCGGTTTTGACCCCCACCATTCCGAGGCGGCCAGCGGCGTTGCGCTACAGGCTGCCCTTGCTCCCTCTGTCAAAAACGGCATCCACCGAACACGGATCCTTACCGAAGCCTTCAACGTCGCTGTCATGCTCTTAGATGAACCGTCCAGTGACTCGGACCGCGATCGGGCGGCCATTCTGCTGGCGTACTGCGAACAGGTCGCGCGGAAGGGCGCCGCAGCGATGAACGGTTCCTTAGGTACGATTTGCGACCAGTCATTGGACGGAGACTCATTCGCGGCTCAGGTTGATTCACGGGCGCTTGCCAACCTCAGATCCTTGATGTCCTCCAACGCTGATCAACTGGAAGCCTGGCGGGAGCAGATCGCCGCGGGCGTCCGCTACGAACCCAACCCGCAGTTCGCCGGGTCTGAACTCGTCGGGGGCGCCGACGCGGACTGGACGATTGGGCAGACCCTCATCGACTGCAAGGTCTACAGCACGTTGTCGGTCAGCAGGCTCAGGGCGTTCCTGCGGCAGTTGCTCGGCTATGTCATGCTCGATTCCGACGACAGTCTCGGAATCCGCCGCGTCGGCATCTGGCTTCCGCGCCAGCGGCTCATGCCGATCTGGAGCCTTACCCATCTCTTGGGCGGGGAGGCAGCAGAACTGCTGCCGTCCCTGCGGGAAGGGTTCATCAAGGCGACTGCAAGGACGCAGCTTGCCCTGCATGAGCCGGTACCCGAGCGGCGCCGGCACCAGTATCTTGCCGACAACCGGAACACGCCGTTCGACATACTGGACGACCTCGCGACCAGCAGGGACCCCGACATCCGCCGCCGCGTGGGACGGAATGAGTCGACTCCGGAGCCCACTGTCCGGATACTGGCCAGCGATGCCCGCTGGCTGGTGCGCCAGGGGGTCGCCACCAACAGGAATGCGCCCGAGGACGTGCTGGAGGCCTTGGCCTGCGATCGGAGCGTGGCGGTTAGGCGGGCAGCTGAGGAGAATCCGCGCGCTCCTCGGCCGCAGCTGAAGGCCGTCACGGCTGACATCAGCCGTGACGGTGCCCAGGATGCGCAGGCGGTCGGAATCGGAACAGGCGTGGACGCCAGGGTAGCCCCCGAGACGCAAACGGGCACAGCGCTGGATGTGAGCAGGATCCACATCAATCAGGATCGAGACGAATCCGCTCTGGAAACGCGCTGGTTTTCAAACTTCCTCCTGATGGTCGGAGGTTTCGATCAACTGCCGATACCGCAGGCGAGCTACGTCTGGGGCTGGCAGACGGGGCGGCGGCTGGTGGTCGAGGAGTGGGTGCGGGCAGGCCTCCCCGACGACGTCCTGACCGATCTGATCCGCGTAGAACGCCCCGCCTGGGTGCGGAGGGTAGCTGCAGGCAAGCTGCCCCTCACCGAGCCGGCGGTTCGTTCAACGCTGCTCAACGATCCTGATCCTGCGATTCGCTGGCAAATGTTGGAACGCTCGGTTCACCACCATGCCGATGATCTCACGGCATTCCTGGCCGACCTCGGGGCATCCCGGGAAGCGAGGCTGCGCTTCCGCACCGCCGGGTTGGGTCCCCGGCGCGAGTGGCCCTTTAGCGCCGCCGAATATGAGCGGCAAACACTCTGCGTTCTCGCCGCGCACCCGTCGACCCCCTACAGCGCACTGTCGCTCCTGATGGAGGACTCCCCGCCTGAAGTGCTCGCGATGCTGGCCGAAAACCCGACCCTGAAGGCCGAAGATCACGCACGGCTTATCGGGGCTTTGAAGGCCAGCAGATCAGTCGCAGTCCGAGTGATGCTCGCGTCGCTCGGGTCTGTACCGATGCCCGCCCTGATCGAATTGGCCTCGGATAGAGACGCCAGCGTCCGGGCGGCCGTGGCCCGACATCCCTCAACACCGCCGTCCACCCTCACCAGGCTGGCCGGGGACCGTCAGCGCGAGGTCCGGCTTGCGGTATTGGGAAACCCGGTAAGTCCCGCTGAAGCGGCCGGGTCCATCGCAGAATCCCTGCTGCTGGCAGACGTAGATGAAGCCCTGTTGGAAGTGCTTGGACTAGTGAGTGGACGCACCGACGTTGACGTGCCGGCCCCGGTGGCTGAAGGTGCCCTTGACCGGCTATCGAAGAGTCGAAGGCGCGACCCCGACATGCGCCTTAGGGTTGCCGGCGACGAACGCACAAGTGGAAAGACTCTGGCGCGGCTGGCCCGAAGCGCCGACGAGGATGTACGCCGGGAGGTCGCATTAAACCCCCGTATTTCAGACTCGGTGACGGAGCAGCTCGCCGGAGACCCAGAGCCAGGCGTTCGGGCATCGATAGCTGCCAACCCGGGTACACCTACGGCTGTTCTCTCCTGGCTCGCCCACGACGAAGAGCCTCAGGTCCGGGCCCGGGCGGCCGGGAACCGGAACCTTCCTCCAAGCATCCTGGAAGCCCTGCTCAACGACACGGCGGACAGCGTCCGGACAGCAGCCCTGAAAAACCCCGCAGCGCCGGAGGAGCGTGTGCGGGAAGTGGAAGCCGAATTGGCCCTCTCCTGGACTGCACGGACGGGACCCGGCCGAACAGTCCTGGAGCAAATGGTCGCGGATAAGAGGGCGGAGGTGCGCATGGGCGTCGCCTATAGCCCGGCCGCTGATGCCGACCTGCTGAGGATGCTTGGGGGCGAACGCGGGAGTACTCGGGTGCGGCGGGTCGTGGCCGCCAACCCGAACACTCCTGCGGCGGTCTTGCGCGCACTTGCCGATGACGACGACTACCTGGTCCGCCAGGCCGTCGCTTTCAACGAGGCGACTCCACTGGATTTGCTCGTGGACCTCGCAGGTCGAAGTGTGGACCTGGCTGTTCTCGTTGCCATGAACCCTGACGTCCCTCGGGATGTCCTTGACGCCCTAAGCTACGACCGCAGCCCGCTTGTCCGGTTCGTCGCAAAAGGCTTCCTGCAGTCCAGTGGTGTCTTAGACACCGGAACCAGCACGACAGGGCTTGCCACGAGTGACCGAAAGCTGTTGGGCAGTCTGGTACCGGCTACGGAATTCCACGCCTAATCCGCGGGCGCGGCGCCACGCATAGGATGACTCCAGAGGTTGCCCTCCGGAGTGTTGTGCTGGACAGCGCGCTGCTGGAAAGAGGGCAACCTTTTCTCGTCCTGGGGGTGAGAGAGGTCGGCGAACTGACTGGAAATAATCCTGTCGTTTTATCAGGCCCGGGCCGCCGCTCCACGAAGCGCTGGCGCCGACTTGGGAACCTGGGGGAGTGCGGCGAGTACAGATCTTCTTCCTGGCGCACTTGGAAGCTCCGGACCGCTTCGATTCGATACGGCCTGTGGGTCAGCATCCCGATGATGACGCGGGGACGGCCCTGCTGCCGGGGTGTATTTACTGCCGCTTGAAGAACGGGTTGCCCAACCGCGGCGTAGGTCGTTTCTGGCACCAGTCGCACCACTGCTTGGGTGTTGAGTGGATAAGGCACCGCCCCGATGTACTGGGATCGGCTGCAGCGCGTGGCTGCGGGACCGCGGAAGGCTGCGGGGTTTCCAGGTTGGGACCGCTGATGGTGGACCATTTCTCCGGTCGGATCCGGGAGATAAAGAACTGGCCCATGGTGCTGTCGCAGCCGGGACAGACGAAGGCGCTGTAGAGCCTGCCGCGGGCCGTTGTGCGCCTAAGTTTTATGACGGCTTTTGGAATGTCGGACTCGGCGGCCTTCATCCAGTCGTCGACAGCGCGGTGCACCTCTGTCTGGTTCTCGATCCGTGTGTCGCCCACTTCGGCCTTTATGTCCGGGCGGGGAATCCGGGCCCACTTTTTCCTGAACCCGGGGCGTCGGGCATCCCAGACCAGCATTGGCTCTTCACAGTTCCAGCAGCAGGTGAGAGTACCCCAGACGAAGGTGTCCGTCTGGACGCGCACTATGTGGGGGCCGAACGCTGATTCGGGGGAGGCACATCGATTATTCATCTCCTCGATCTGTTGATCGAGCGCCTCTTGTTGCAATCGCTCGACCTCGGCAGCCGCGGCTGCCTCGTCTGCAGCAGCTTTATGCGCGTCGGCCTGCTGCTTTGGGGTCCCGTGCTTCCACGAGTGGCCCTGACGCAGCAAGGTTTCGATGAAGGCGCCAAGCCTGCCTCCGGCTTCCAGGAAGTCCTGTTCGGTGGGCAGGTCCAGGAGGTCGGAAGGGTCGTCAGGGACCGCGGATGTTTTACCGAACCCGGTCACAACCACCGGCACCTTGATGTCCTGGGGCTCCAGTTGGCGGGGCACGAGCCAGACAGGAAAGAGAGCGCTCTCGAAATAGCGCTGGGATCGCCTGATGTACTCATCGGGTGTTTGCGGCGACAGTTGGACCTCGAAGGCCACGCCCTTCCTCAAGTCATCGGATTCGGCCAGGACATCGATGACCCAATCACGGGACGGATGGGCATGCTCTACGATGGCGTGCCAGCCAGGGACATTGTCAATGCAGCGCTGCAGGGCTTCCTTCAGGGCAAGATGCTGCTGTGATTCCCCGCCGTGCAGCGAATCGCAGCTCTTCTTGCTGTAATGAGCGAAATACCGGGTGGACATCCCTCGCTTCATAGGCACCGCCCGAGTCCCGCAGAGCGGGAGGATCATACGGACCCGGTCGTCTGACTCCTGAAGTTCGGCCCAGGACATAGCGTCGTGCTTCGTGGCATCGACCCGTGCACCGTCGAGCATCGCGGTAAGCAGCAATGTTCCCCCTCCCATTGAGCCAGCGACCGGCCGGCCAAGTGATTCGACCCACTGGCCTGACTATGTCAGCAGACCTCTTTGACTCTGCAGCTCCCTCTTGAAGAAGTATGTATTTCGGGACACGGCCCCGGACTCTGTCTACTTGCTGGAAGGCGAGCCACCCGGCCGGCGTCAGCCCTTGAATGGTTGCTCGGACTTCTTGACGTTTCTGCTCGCTTGCCTGTAGTCCAACTGCGTCAACAAGCCCTCAATGGTTCGAACGATGCCATCAGGGGCGACGGGAGAACACCGCACACCCCGCAGCGGTAGCCGTGCGTCCTCATCCTGTGACGCAGTTCTTACATGGAGGACAGGAACGATACTCCTACGCCCATGCTCGTAGTGCACCGGATCGAAGTTGGTGAAGTTGGTAGTAATCCACCGCACCTCCTTCTCGTCCTCGAAAGCATCATGCTTCATTACAGACGCTAGGATGACCGCCTGCTTCCGAAGTTCCTTGACCAATGCTTCGTGATCACTTTCGCCAGCACGGTCGATGTCCTCGATAGCGTTCTGGATGAACTCAGTCGCCAGTCGTTCCTTTTGGTTTTTCTTGTAAGTAACTCGATACCAACCGCTAATGGGAGGTACGTCGTCCCGAAGGCTCTCGGAGTCCCCATCGTCGTCCAGGGCAATACCGTCAGCGGACAATTCTATTTTCGTGCTCAAACCGAGCGCGAAGCCGTCACCGTTCGCATAATTCCTCCACAACGTGAGGCTGTCAGGTTGACTAGAAGCGGATATGTAGTAGACCTCGTTCAGTATGGTGTCGAAGTAGGTCGCGTCCAGGACCTCGCTCATCAGCAGCTCGACAGTCTCCCAATCGTCGGGGTCGTACTCCTCGTCTTCCTTCGCCTCGTTCAACTGTTTCTCGAAGGCTTCACCAATGAGTGAAAGTCCATGGGTCATCTCGGAAGCGTCGTTGAGACTTTCGGGGCTTGAAGCCCAAAGGTTCCCACTCTTGATGATGGACAGGCACGCATAGCCGTTGGTGTAATGCCACACGTAGTTGTTGCTTCGGTACCGCAACGTTTCTGTTGTGGTGAGCCACTCCTGGGTTTTTTTGGCGAAACCCGCAAGCGACGCATGTCGCAGGGAAGTTTCAATAAACTTCGTCAAAGCATCCGAGACAGGCTTCAGTGAAACGTTCTGCTGGAACTGCAACTGGCCGAGTGGAAATGAGGGATTAACGAGCATCTGAGAAAGGTCAGGTGTCGCTACTTTGAGGATCCGGTTGATGCTTTCCAACACTTGGGTAGAAATATACGGTTTAGGCACGTTGGGGTGTGACAAAAATCCTAGGGAGTTCGTTATGGCGCTGACCGGCATATTTGAGGCTGCGTAAGACTGCAACCAGGGTGCTGACACGATCCGTCGGAGGCGCTCCAATTCCTTTGGTGGGAAGGCAACGTTGTCTAGGCGCGCAGGTTTCTCAGCATCTTGTGCTTCGCTGGCGCTACCCTTCGCATCGGTGAGTATCTGATCGAGAGTAACTACGTAACTTCCCGGCTCCGCGTGAGGCCTCGAATCTTTGGACTGCCCAGGATTAGTAGACTCCTCTGCGTCAGCCTCAGCGGTTTCAGCATTATCAGGCTTGTCCGCATCGTGTTTTATGTTCCTATCAGTCACAAAAGCAATCCTTACATCCTCAGCGTTCCTATCCTGACGCTCGGGGAGGGTGTCGGCTTAGAGGGGTGAGAACTGATCCAAGCCACGAAAAGCTACCTTGGTTAGCCAAGGCCACGGCGGGCGGGCAAGGCTACCTCGTTCAGACGTCGTACAGAGGGGACTGCCCCGGGTTTTGTTGACTCCTTGACCTAGCGAGCTTGTGCTCGTGGAAGGATGTTGACCATGCCCACGGCTTATGGGGCGGAGTTCCGCCAGGATGTTATTGATGTGGCCCGCAAGGGCGAGGCGCCGCTGGCGCAGATTGCGAAGGATTTCGGGCTTTCGGTCACGACGTTGAAGCGCTGGATTGCCATCGCCGAACGTAAAGATTCCGGAGCCGGCCCGGCGGTTGCGGAGTCGACCGAGATGCGAGAGCTGAAGAAGCGCAACCGCCTGTTGGAGCAGGAAAACGAGATTCTGCGCCGGGCTGCTGCCTATCTGGCGAGGGACATCAACCCAAAATGATTTACCCGCTGGTCACGGATCTTGCCGCCGACGGTGTTCCCGTGGCGGTGACCTGCAGGGTGTTGGGAAACAGCCAAGCAAGGCTATTACCGATGGCGGGCCAGTCCGGTGACTAAACGGGACTGGGCGGATGCGCACGTGGTCAACGCCGCTCGGGAGATCCACGCCGACGATCCTGCTTTCGGGTACAGGTTCATCGCCGATGAGCTTCCGGGGAAGGGCATCACGGCGGGCGAGAACAGGGTTCAGCGCCTGTGCAGGGACCACGGCATCTGGTCGGTGTTCTCGAAGAAGCGTGGGCTGAACCGGAAGCCCGGGCCGCCGGTTCACGACGACCTAGTGGAGCGGGATTTCACTGCCGCGTCGCCGAATGAGCTGTGGCTGACGGACATCACCGAGCACCCCACGGCCGAGGGGAAGCTCTACCTCTGCGCGGTGAAGGACGTCTATTCCGGCAGGATCGTCGGGTACTCGATGGACTCGCGGATGAAGTCCTCGCTGGCGGTGGCAGCGCTGGAGAGCGCGGTGCGGGCGCGGCGTCCGGCCGGAACGGTGGTGCATTCGGATCGTGGTTCCCAGTTCCGGTCCCGCCGCTTCGTTGAATCGCTCCGTCGCCACGGGCTCACCGGATCGATGGGCAGGGTGGGTGCGTGCGCGGACAACGCCGCGATGGAATCGTTCTTCTCGCTGCTGCAGAAGAACGTCCTGGACCGTCAGCGGTGGCTCACACGCCAGGAACTCCGGCTGGCCATCATGACCTGGATCGAGCGGACCTACCACCGCCGGCGACGGCAAAGACGGCTGGGCAAACTCACGCCCATCGAATATGAAACAATCAACCGGACCGCGTTCACAGCGGCCTAAGACCCCGAGTCAACAAAAGCCGGGGCAGTCCCAACTGTTTTTGCTGAACCATGAACCGGGTGAGCTTCTGCCCCTTAGTGACTACCTGCATGACCGCACCAACGGATCTATCGGCTCCCTGGGACGCTTGCTCACGGGCGCAGCCATGTGGCAAATCCACCAAGGCGTACCCGCCTCAGAGGAAAAGCTCACCCAGGAACTTCTCGACGACTGGACGATCGACCACTCAGCCGAGCTAAGCCGAGAAGCTCAAGGGCGCGGGCACCGCCCCACGAACAGAACGGAAGCACATGTCGCGTGAAGCCGATGTAATCATGTCGCGCGCCTACCCCGTTCACGTCAGGCCGCGTCACCGGGAAACCCTGGACAGCTACTGGCGCCGGCTCTCACAAACCAACGGAGAGAACGACGCGCACCTGGCACACCTGGTCAGGACGGTCACCGACAGCAAACGCCGAGACCTCACCTCAGCGATCCGTCTGAGGATCATGCACGCCAAAGCCGGACTCGAACCCGGCTTCTTTGATCGTGCGACCAACTCTGACTTGGTCCATCCGGACGGAACAGCATGTGCCCATTGCACGGTCGGAGTGGACGTACGGTGGATGTGCAAAAGATGCGCCCATGGGGAAGACATCCAGGTTCGTCCACACATGGATGGGAATATCTGCCTCCGACACAGGCTGTGGATCGGCCCGGACTCCAGCCCAGCTACCCAGAACGAAGTCAGCCCGGAAGCCGTTCAAGCCGAAACCAGGTTCAGGCGGTTGCGAAAGAAAGGCCTGGTCGACGCAGTCCTCTACACGGAGACCAGGGACATGCTCCGCGCCTGTTATCCGAAAGGAACCGGACGCCGCACTGTACGAGTTACTCATCGCCGTGCTCTCCCTCATCAGTGACCGAGACTTCATCAGCGATTTCTTCGTCGCTGGACAGTCCTACAAGTCAGCCTTCAGCTATCTGGCCACGAAACTGCTGACCATCACAAAGCGAGACATCTCCAGGCTGGCCACCGAACTGTGGATCTACTTCCGCCCCACCTTTCTCCGGGTAAGGGAAGCAGACGACGACGGACTCCTCCCGTCCGTGTGGGAACACGACTACCGCGCCATCGACGCCAGCGGCTTTCGAGCCTGTCCAGCAATAGGTCCAATTCAGAAATTCAGTGACTACTTCTCAGTGATCAGTGAACCGAAGGATGAGCGGACCGATTGGGCACTCCGTATTTATCACTACGGAGAAGTGTCGCTATCCCGTCGAAACGTCCCCCGTCAGACCTCGAAAAAGGCAAACATTATTTGCTTGGCCGGACATCGGATAATAAGAGAGCTCGACGGCCTCGCAAAAGCCATAGATGCGGGAAGCCCCGGCTGCCGTTTTTGCTCCAGGAGAGTGGTGCTGGCCGGTGTCAATGACCTAGTAACGACGCATCCGCTAATAGCGGCCGAATGGGATGAGGCACGCAATGGCGCCGCGGCGTCAGAAGTCCTTGCCGGTTCACGGAGGAAAGCCTGGTGGAAGTGCCCAGACGGGCATTCGTACCAAAAGCAAGTTGCTAAGCGCACGGCTGGTGAAGGATGCATCCGCTGCCGTCCCGGACGAACTTACGGGACCATACAGCAGCTGTTTCCACAAGCAGCAAGCCAGTGGCACCCCACGATGAACGGAGACACCTCACTCGACCAAGTCACACACGGCTCGTCCGCATCTTACTGGTGGCTCTGCGAGTGCGGTTCGTCCTACCAGCGACGAGCGATAGGCCAGGCGGGTTCCCCAGGGTGCTCGCCCTGCCTTCGGCGACTAGCCAGAAGCAGCCTTCACGAAGCCGTGGAGGCACACCCAAACGCGTTTTCCGAATGGCATCCCACCCGCAACGGCTCATACTCCGACGCCATCCCACTGCGCAGCACCAAGAGATTCTGGTGGAGATGCAGAAACGACCACAACTACACAATGAACATGAACCTCAAGCTGCTCGGCGGCAGCTGCCCTCACTGCGCCGAGCGGACCGTCCAAGCGATCCCCGGAGAGCGGATTGCAACCGCGGCTTTGGCGGGCGAATGGATCGATGAGCTAAACGGTGGACTCAAGCTTCATGAAGCCAAAACGACACAACGCTACGTTTGGCGGTGCATGCACGGTCACGCCTTCCAAATGAACCTGGGAGCACGCCTTGAAGGAAGCGGCTGCCCCTACTGCTCTAACAAAAAAGTTATGCCCGCATTCAACGATGTTCTTACCCGATTCCCACAAATAAGTGTGAACTGGGACGAGGAGCGCAACGCCGTCGGCCCAAATGAGGTCCTGGCTGGCAACAGGAGATGGTGGTGGACCTGCACCGACGGTCACACCTACCAGCAAACAGTTATCGGACGGATGGCCTCACGAGGATGCAAGCAGTGCCCACCGTCACTACGCGCGATTGAACTCGCAGCCTCCGAAAGCAGCTAAACCCCCCCCAACCTCACCACCCCCGCTGCCAAAATGCTCGGAGCCGCCACTGATTGAATTTGTGCCTGTGTTTTTGCCGCTAGTTGGATGCTCAGTCATAGGCCCTCTGGGCAGGGCATCAGCAAAGTAAGTAACAGTCGTAGATCTCCAATAGAAGGTTCCAAGGACCGCGCCAAATGGCGCGGTCCTTTCACGCCTAAAAGCCATGCCATCCATCGAAAAGCAGCCGAATGTCGGCGCCAAAAGGATCAGCTAAGTTGAAACGAGAGTGGCTTTGCGGCAGGCTGTCCGACACGGCGCTGATGGGTCCAAGAAGGTGAAATAGGCCCTCCTGCAGTGAAATCTCACAGGAGCCCTCCGTTCCGGCGATTCTGCCGGAACGGAGGGCTTTTCCTTTTCCCGGAAGCAGCCGGTCCCGCTGGTGCCCGATCCTGTCCGGCAATGTGGGCTAGGGTCAGTGCAACAAACCTTCGTGAAGGGTCGCCACCGGATGTCCGTGCGCACCGGGCGAAGGGTGCCGCCGGTACCCGCAGCCACCCGGCAAAGTTTCGCTGACTGGGCCTTTTTTGTGCTCGGCGGCGTGTCAGCCGTCTGGCTTGCCGCCGTCCTGGTCCGGGAGAGCTTCCTCTTCGGCTGGTGGCAGTTGCTCTTCCTTGTGGGGTTCTGGGTGGCGCTTGCCTACCTGGTGCTGCCCCGGCTGCACAGCATCCTGACCCGGATCTACGTCCCCGACTACTTCATCGGCCGGGCCCGGACCAGCGACGGGTTGCTGGGCGACCCGGTCAACCTCGCCCTCCTCGGCTCCGAAGCCCAGCTCCACGCCGCCATGCAGGGCGCCGCGTGGATCCGGGCCGATGACCTGTCGTTCCGGACCGGGTTCCGCATTGTGAAGTCCACCGTCCTGCGGCGCAGCTACCTGGCCGCGCCCGTCAGTCCGCTCCTTCTGTTTGGCCGCAGGCAGGACTTCGCGTACCAGCAGGAAGTGGACGGCAGCCCCGGCAAACGACACCATGTCCGGTTCTGGCGCGCCCCCGCGGGGTGGTTGCTGCCCGGCGGCATCAGCGCCGATTGGCTCGCCGCCGGCACCTATGACCGAAGCGTGGGCTTTTCGCTTTTTACGCTGCAGGTCACCCACAAGATCGCGCCGGACACCGATGTGGAACGGGACCATATCGTGGCTACTGTCCTTGCCGCGCAGGGGGACGCGACGGTGAGCGTCATCCGCGATTTTTCCACCGGATACCACGCGCGCAACGGCGGCGGCGATGCCATAGTTACCGACGGCGACCTGCCCATCCTTGACCTGCGCCAGCTGGCTGCCGGCACCGCGGAGCCTGACCAGGGCACGGACAGCCGCGACCGGCGCCCCGCGCCGGTGGTGGTGGGCGCGGTCATGACCGCCGTCAGCGCGCTCGCCTCGATCCTCACCGGCATCGTGCAGCTGCTGGACGCGCCCATCACCGCCGCCGACACCGACCCTGGACTGGGGCCGCTCGCCACCGTGGTGGTACAGGTCGCGGCGTCCGCCGTGATCGCCGTGGGGGTGGTGATGGCGCTGCTCGCCTGGCGGGTCTTCCTGGGCAGTGCCCGGGCCAGGTCCGCCGTGATGCTGCTCAGCGTGCTCTCCATCGCAGCCCTCGTCACCGCGTCTGAGTCCGGCAACCCGGATGACGTGCGGCAGAACCTGTGGAGCGTGGCGCTGACGGTGCTGGTGCTGCTGGCGCTTTCCAGCGACAGGGCAACCACCTACGTGAAGCGCCGGCGCAAGGCGCCCAAACGGATCTCGGGGCTGCCCGGCGGAACGGCCCCGTTCTAGCTGCGCAGGCCTTGCCCGGGGCCAGCCCTGCGCCGCGCTTTCCCTTCCCGGGACGCACCTTCCGGCGGTACTCTGGGACCCGCCAGCACCACGACCGGACAGGAGTGCCAATGCCCAAGACCGGCAAGAACCACCACGCCCTGAAGAAGGAGCTGCCGTCCACCCTGCAGCGCTCCGGCCAGGAAGCCCAGGACACTTTCGCCAAAACCTACGACTCGGCCATGGAGTCCTACAACGACGAAGGCCGCGCCGCGCGGACGGCGTTCGCCGCCCTCAAGCACAGCCACGAAAAGGTGGCCGACCATTGGGAGCCCAAAGCGGAGAACGGCCCGTCGGACGAACGGGCGGAGCAGGGCGGTTTGTCGGATAAACCCACAGCCGGCGGTGTGGACGCCAACGCCTCCAAGGCCCACCTCTATAAGCTCGCGAAGGAACTCGACGTCGCCGCCCGCTCCACCATGGGCAAGGACCAACTGGTCCAGGCCCTACGGAAAGCCAACGACGCCGCCACGCGCAGGGCCAGCGGCGGCTAGCGGTTCCCAGCTGACCAGGGCGCCCCGCCAACTGGCCCTTGCCGTTCCGCCCGCCAGGGTGTCGAATCAGAAGACACATGTGGGCCGGCTTGGACGCCAGGAGGAACATTGTCCGCCATTTCCTGCACGGCACTGCAATGAACCCGGCCGCCCAAAAGATCCAGCGCATCTACCTCACGCTGACCCTGGGCAACACCCTTGCGGCCTCGTTCATCTGGGGCATCAACACCCTCTTCCTGCTGGATGCCGGCCTCAGCAACCTGGAGGCCTTCGCCGCCAATGCGTTCTTCACGGCCGGGATGGTCCTCTTCGAGGTGCCCACCGGCGTCATCGCCGACGGCTGGGGCCGGCGCACCTCATTCCTGCTCGGGACGTTGACGCTGGCCGTATCGACCTTCCTGTACTACCTGCTGTGGCAGTGGTCCGCGCCGTTCTGGTGGTGGGCCGCCGTGTCCGTCCTGCTTGGCCTCGGGTTCACGTTCTTTTCCGGGGCCGTTGAGGCCTGGCTGGTGGACGCGCTGCGCTTCTCCGGATACGACGGTGACCTGGAGGCAGTGCTGGGCCGCGGACAGATGGTCTCGGGCATCGCCATGCTGGCCGGATCCGTGGCCGGCGGCGTCCTGGCGCAGGCCACCAACCTGGGCGTCCCCTTCCTGGTCCGCGTGGCGGTGCTGCTGGCCCTGTTTGCCGTGGCCCTGCGGCTGATGCACGACGTCGGCTTCACACCCGAGCGCTCTCCGCACCCGATCCGGGCCACGCGGGCTGTGCTGAAGGCATCCGTGGACGGCGGGCTGAAGAATCCGCCGGTCCGCTACATGATGCTTGCCGCACCCTTCACCGAAGGTGTCGGCTTCTACGTTTTTTACGCGCTGCAGCCCTACCTGCTGCAGCTGTTCGGTGACCCCCGTGCCTACGCGGTGGCCGGGCTGGCCGCGGCCATCGTGGCTGGAGCGGATGTGGTGGGCGGGTGGATGGCCCCGCGGGTCCGGCGCCTGGTCCGGCGGCGCACCACCATCCTGATCGCCAGCAACGTCATCAGCTCCGTGATCCTGGTGGTGCTGATGGTCACCGCCAACTTCTGGGTGGCGCTGGCCCTCCTGGCGCTCTGGGCCGTGGTGGGGTCCGCAGGCACCCCCGTCCGGCAGGCCTACCTCAACGACATGATCGAATCCAGGCAGCGCGCCACGGTCCTCAGCTTCGATTCGCTGATGGGGTCCGTCGGGGGCGTGGCGGTACAGCCTGCCCTGGGCCGCACGGCCGACCTGTACGGTTACCCGGCGTCCCTCGCCGTGGGCGGTGCCGTCCAGCTGCTGGCCGCCCCCTTCATTTTCCTCAGCCGCCGGCAACGCGCTGCTGCTGATGTCCGGACCGAGCCGGCACCGGACACGGACGCAACGGCAGGGACCGACGCCGGAACGGCACCTGCGCCTTGACCGTTTCCGGCGGGTGCCGGGCAGGGGCAGCCGCGGCAGAGTTAATCGCCGGGAGACGGGGACGAAACGCGGCCACAACAATCGCTGCGTAGGTTGGGCGCATGACAGCTCACAACGCAGGCCGGCTCCTTGACTGGCTTCGGGACGTCTTTACCTACGAATCCCCGGACCGCGCCGCCGACGCCATGGCCGACGCGACCCGCTGGGGCTGGTTGCCGGCGCTCAGCGGTGTGGCCGCCGGTGCGCACCACGCGAGGGCAAGCCATCACGGCGGCCTGGAGCCCGAAAACAGTCGTGGATTGGCCTGACGACGTGGCATCGGAACGGCCCCAGGTGATACTTGCGCCACTGCTTTAACACCTGTCCCGTGCCGGCGGAACGTGTGGTTTTTGCTGCCGGCCGGCGTCGTTACCTGCCATAACGGCGCGGGTGCCGAAACGACATCAAACGGATGACGGCGGGGCAAATTTCCGGTCTTGATGCATGGTGGCGTGATGCTGGGGAAGCTTCGCTAACGGTTGCGCGCCGAAGCGGAAACAAGCCTTTTTTCCGGGTCTGGAGGCTCCTAGCCTTGAGCTATCCACCCGCTCCTCACCCAGGAAAACGACAATGAAAAAACTATCAATCTGGCTCACCGCGCTTCTCATCGCGGCAGGGCTGGGCATCATCATCCCGGGGCCAGCCTCGGCAGCTACATCGTATTGCGGCCTCACTTGGGGGTCATTGGCCAAGGCAGCTCCTGACACCGGCGCAGGGTCCGTCACCAACGTCCGCTCCGGCCGTCAGGCCTGCTACGACCGGCTGGTGATCGACCTCAATGGCCGGACGGACGGCTACAGGGTTGAGTACGTTAGTGTCATCACCAGCGACGGCAAGGGAGAGGTAATACCCGTCAGGGGCGGTGCCCGGCTGCGGATCGTTGCCCTGGCTCCTGCCTACAACGACTCCGGGTCCGCCACCTATCTGCCGGCCAACCCGAAGGAAGTAGTCAACGTGGCCGGTTACCAGACCTTCCGCCAGGTGGTCTGGGCCGGAAGCTACGAGGGCCAGACAACTCTGGGCCTGGGCGTTCGTGCCAGGCTTCCGTTCCGGGCCTTCACCCTGGTCGGTCCGGGCGGCGGGTCCCGCCTGGTGATCGACGTGGCACACTTCTGGTGAGCCTGTCCCGCCCGGCGTAAATTCCCCGGTATGACCACAGAAAAGGTGCCGCAGCCCCGAACCAGGGACCGCGGCACCTTTCGTTGCGTACTGCCGATGGATTGGAAACATGATGCGACGCGGTTTTGGTCCGGCGGTGGATCAACGGGAGCCAGCTGGAACAGGCAGGCGCGGGCTGGCAGGGCGTCCGGGTCCAGGTCGGGCTGGCTTGCGGGGCCCTACCGCGATGGTGCCGCAGTTCCTACTCCGGGACCACCAGGGCCGGCGTGTCACGCCGTAGCGTCTCGCCGCGGAAGAACCCGGGCCGCACCTTGGCCATGACCAGCATAAACACGGCGCCCAGCGCCAGGATGCCGATGCCGAGGATAAACACCAGGCCCACCCCGAACACCTCGGAGCCGCTGCCGAATTCGGGCGCCCAGCTGTCGGCAGCGGTCTGGAGGAACACCACAAACAGGCCCACGCCGCCCAGGACCGGGCAGAGCAGCCGAAGGACGAAGTGGCGGACGCTGCTGAAAACGCTGTGCCGGAAGTACCAGGCGCAGGCCAGGGCGGTCAGGCCGTAGTAGAAGCAGATCATCAGCCCCAGGGCCAGGATGGTGTCATTGAGGACATTTTCGCTGACCACGTGCATCACGGCGTAGAAGCCCGCCGAGACGATGCCGGCGGCAATGGTGGCGTAGCCCGGCGTCGCAAATTTGCGGCTGATGCGGCTGAACGGCTGCGGCATGGCGCCGTAATGGCCCATTGCCAGCAGGCTGCGCGAAGGGGACATAAACGTGGACTGCAGGGATGCAGCCGAGCTGGACAGCACGGCCAGCGACATCAGGATGGCAAAGGGGCCCATGATGGGTGAGGCCAGGGCCGTGAAGATGTTCTCGTGGATGTCGGCGTTGTTCAGGCCGTTGCCGGTGTCCCCGACGCCGGCAAACATCATGGTGGCGATGCTCACCACCAGGTAGATGCCCAGGACGATGACGGCCGTAAGGGTGCCGGCCAGTCCCGAGGTCCGCTTGCCGTTGGCGGTTTCCTCATTGACCGTCAGGCAGACGTCCCAGCCCCAGTACACAAAGATGGACAGCGAGATGCCGGCGGCGATCTGGCCGAACGTCTCGATTTTGGTGACGTCGAACCATTCCCAGCTGAAGGGGATGGCGGTTTCGGAGGTGGACCAGTTGGCGAAGGCCATCCCCACAAACAAGCCCAGGACCACCAGTTGGAAGCCCACCAGGCTGTACTGCACCACTTTCGTGGTGTGCATGCCGCGGTAGCTGACCCAGACCGCAAGAGCCACAAAGACGAAGCAGGTCATTACGTTGACAGCCTTGTTCCCCGCGAGGTCGGCGTGGTCGGGGGAGCCCGTCACCTGGGAAAGGAAGAGGTAGAAGAAGTCGACGGCGACGCCAGCCAGGTTGGAGAGCACAATGATGTTGGCCGCCAGGAGGCCCCAGCCGCCCATCCAGCCCACCCAGGGGCCAAACGCCTTGGTCACCCAGGTGAAGGTGGTGCCGCTGTCCGGCGAGTCGGCGTTGAGCTCCCGGTAGGCCAGGGACACCAGGATCATGGGGATGAATCCGATGAGGAAGATGACGGGCAGCTGCAGGCCGGCCTCATTCACGGTAGGGCCCAGGGCGCTGGTCAGGGTGTAGGCCGGGGCGATGGTCGAAATGCCCAGGACAACCACGGCCAGGAGTCCCAGCTGGCCGCCCTTGAGGCCTTTGGCGGAGATGCCGGCGTCTCCGGAGGCGGGCGCGTTGCCGGGGGACTTGGCGCTGGTGCGGGTGGTCTCTGTCATGGCACCACTTTCTGGAAGAAATTGAGACGGCAGTCACTATATGAATGGCGTTCATTTAGTATGGGGTCGGACCGGCCAGGATGCAAGGGCGCAGCAAAAAGTGGTCCCCGGCACCCTGCTTGCCACGCTTCAGGGAAAATTAGTAAGCTCACTGAGAAATCCCGTCCGGGCCCGCGCTGAAGCGGCGGCAGGCTGGTAGCGTCGGGATTACTGGACCACTCGAGGAGGACGCATGAAAGCTTCACCGACACTGACCAACAACCTCCAGGCCGTCCTGGCGGACCTGATTGAACTGCACATCCAGGGCAAGCAGGCCCACTGGAACATCGTGGGAACGAACTTCCGCGACCTGCACCTGCAGCTGGACGAAATCGTCGACGCTGCCCGCCAGTTCGCTGACGACACGGCCGAACGTATGCGGGCCCTGCACGCCCTGCCGGACGGACGCAGCGCAACGGTGTCCGGATCCACCAGCCTGGCGCAGTTCCCGGAAGGCCTGATCAGTACCAAGGATGCAATCGAACGCATCGTGGCTGCGATGGAAGCTGCCGTAGGCACCATGCGCAAGGTCCATGACGAGGTGGACGAGGAGGATCCCACCAGCGCGGACCTCCTGCACGAGTTCATCGCCAGGCTCGAGCAGTTCGCCTGGATGGTGCAGGCGGAAAACATGAAGCCCACCGCCAGCGTCACCACCGCCGACGCCAAGTAGTTTCTGCAGCCTGTGGGCTGCCAACTACAGAGACGCCCGGCGTCGGAGCCTATGCTCCGGCGCCGGGCGTCTTTTGTCCTGGCGGGTTATATCAAGCCGGTGTCATCCCCGCGTGGTTTCCCCGGTCGGGCCGCCGTGACGGCGCCCGCAGTCCCGCCGCTACTTGCCGGCCCGCGGAACCTTCCGCAGCACGGTGCCGGCCAGAACCGCCGTCAATGCCATCAGCACCAAGGCGATGGTGGCTGTGATGTGCACGCCGGAGTCGAAGGCGGCGCGTGCCGTGGCAAGCAGTTCCCCGGCGGCCGGCGCCTGCAGGGTCGCTGCCAGCTCCACGGCGCCGGCCAGCGTCTCGCCGGCCTGGTGGGTGGCGCCCTGGGGCAGGGAACTGGCCACGCCCTCGGGCAGCACCAGGTTCCGCTGGTAGGAAGCCGTCAGGATGGAACCCAGCACGGCGGTGCCCAGCAGCGAGCCCACCTCGTAGCCCGTTTCGGAGATCGCCGCCGCGGCCCCTGATTTTGCGGCCGGGACGGAGCCAAGGATGAGGTCATTGGAAATGGTTTCCGCGGCCCCCACGCCCAGGGCCAGGACCAGCAGCGCCGCCAGCAGCAGTGCCGGTCCCGCGCTGTGGTCGCCGAACGCCACCAGTGCATAGCCGGCGGCGCTGAGGCTGAGGCCGCCGGCCACCACAAACCCGGGCCGGACCTTGCGGACCAGCGGGACCACCAGCAGGCCGGCCGCCACGGTGGCCAGGAGTGCCGGGATCATGGCCACGCCGGACGCCGAGGGTGACATGCCTTCAAGCAGTTGCAGGTGCTGGGCCAGGAAGAAGATGAAGCCGTTGAAGGAAAACAGGGCCAGCACGTTGGCGGTGATGGCCGTGCTGAAGACGCGGTCGGAGAACAGGCCCATATCCAGCAGCGGGGCGGCGAGGGTGCGCTGGCGCCGGACAAAAACCCAGCCCATGGCCAGGCCCAGGGCGATGATGGCCACGGCCTTGAGGCTGAAGCCGGCGGTGGCGATTTCCTTGATGCCGTAAACCACGGGGACCATCACCAGCATGGAGAGGACGATGCTGACGAGATCCACCCGTCCCGGCCGGGGATCCCTGGACTCCGGGATGAAGAACGGGCCAAGGGCCAGGAGTGGCAGCATGATGGGAACTGCCACCAGCAGCACGGCACCCCACCAGAAGTGTTCCACCAGCCAGCCGCCGAAAATCGGGCCAAGTGCGGCGCCGCCCGAGAAGCCTGCCGCCCAGATGGCTACGGCAAGCCGGCGCCTGTTCGGGTCCGGGAAGATGTTCCGGATCAGGGACAGGGTGGAGGGCATCAGCATGGCGCCGAAGAACCCCAGGCCGGCGCGGCCCGCGATGAGCCACTCCGCGGTGGGCGCAAAGGCCGTTGCGGCCGAGACGGCCGCAAAGCCGAGGCTGCCCGTCAGCAGCAGGCGCCGGCGCCCGATCCGGTCGCCCAGGCTGCCCATCGCCACCAGCAGTGCCGCGAGGACCAGTGGGTAGGCGTCCACGATCCACAGGAGCTGGACGCCGGTGGTCTGCAGGCTCCGCGCGATTTCAGGGAGCGCAAACGTCAGCGCGGTGTTGTCAACCGCCACCAGCAGGACCGGAAACATCAGCAGTCCCAGCGCCAACCAGTCGCGCCACGAACCGGCTGAGGTGGGCGTTGCGGCTTCCGCCGCCTGGTCCTTCCGCGTGGAGGCTGTTGTTATCATCCGCCAACTGTACCGTCCGGACGGTACAGTTACAAAATTTCTGCCAGTTGAGGGTTTCGCCGCAGCTTTGTGCATGATGGGAACCATGCCCCGAAAACCAGTCGCCCGTGATGCTGTCCTGGATGCCTTCGAAGCCCTGCTGATCGACGTGGGCGAACGCGCCGCCACCCTCGACGCCGTGGCCCGGCAGGCGGGGGTTTCCAAAGGCGGGCTCTTGTATCACTTTCCGAACAAGGAAGCGCTGATCAGCGCCCTGCTGGAGCGCCTCGACGCGCTCGCCGACGCGGATCTCGCCCGCATGGCGGCCGCCCCCGAAGGGGCAGCCGAATACTTCATCCGGACATCCCTCTTCTCCGACACCGCCATGGACCGGGCCTTTGTGGCCGCTACCCGTCTCGCGGAAGTGGCACATGCCGAAGCGCGGCGCCGGTTCGCGGGGATCCAGGGCCAGTGGCTGGACCTGCTGGCCGCCGACGTCGGGCCCGGCGTTGCGAAAGCCGTCCTGTACATGGGTGACGGACTCTACTTCAACGCCATGTGGGAAAGCGGCACCGAAGGCGTCAGTGAGCGCCAGCTGGCCGACGTCGAAAGCCTTATCCTCGCCGTGCGGAAACTCCGGGCCTGACTCCCCGGACGCGCACCCTTCCGCTGTGACCGGCGGGCTGGTTTGCGGCTGCGGCCCGGGCATAGGACAATAAAGGTCTGTGAGGGCTGTCACCCGGCCCGCACGGATGCTGAAAAACTAAATGAATTGCCTTTGATCTGCGGCGGGAGAGTCCTGCTGTCAAGGTACAAGCAGGCGCCGTAGGAGCAAATCCTCCCCAGGAATCTCACAGGCCCATGTACCGCCGCGGCGAGGCGCCTCTGGAAAGCAGCAGGCAGTCCATCTGTGCCCCGTTCCGGGATGCAGGACAGCCAGGCTCACCGACGGTGCAAGCGGGGCCAGCTTCGGCAGGCGGCGCGGAAACTCTCAGGTCCAATACAGAGCGGGGAGGAACCCGAATCGATGCGGCGCACCCTGCGCCGCCTAAGTTTATGGAGTTCCTTGTGACTGTCGCCCCGGCACCCGCCACTTTCGTTGACCGGCATATCGGCGTCCGCCGCGCTGCCGAAGTACAGGCCATGCTCAAGGCAGTTGGCCATGAGAGCGTGGATTCACTCGTTGATACCGCCGTCCCCAAAGGCATCCGGCAGGAAACGCCGCTGGAGCTGGCCCCGGCGGTGAGCGAGGTGGAGGTCCTGGCCGAGCTGCGCCGGATCGCCGCCAAAAACAAGACCGCCGTGCAGATGATCGGCCAGGGGTATTACGACACCGTGACTCCGCCCGTGATCCGCCGCAACATCCTTGAAGGCCCCGCCTGGTACACCGCGTACACGCCCTACCAGCCCGAAATTTCCCAAGGCCGGCTCGAAGCCCTGCTGAACTTCCAGACCATGGTCCAGGACCTGGTGGGCCTGCCCATCGCCAACGCCTCGCTGCTGGACGAAGCCACTGCCGTCGCCGAAGCCGTTCTGATGATGCGCCGCGCCAACAAGGACAAGGGCGCCAAGGACGGCATCACAGTGCTGGATGCCGACTGCCTGCCGCAGACCATCGCCGTGGTGAAGGGCCGCGCCGAGGCGCTGGGCTTCGAAGTCCGCGTCGCCGACCTCACCCACGGCCTGCCCGACGGCGCCATCAACGGCGTGGTCCTCCAGCAGCCCGGTGTTTCCGGCCGCGTTTTTGACCACTCCGCCGTCATCGCAGCAGCCAAGGAGCGGGGCGCCCTGGTCACGGTGGCCGCGGACCTGCTGGCCCTGACGCTGATCACGCCGCCGGGCGAGCAGGGTGCCGACATCGCCGTGGGAACCGCGCAGCGCTTCGGCGTCCCGCTCTTCTACGGCGGACCGCACGCCGCCTACATGGCCGTCCAGAAGGGCCTCGAGCGTTCCATGCCCGGCCGCCTGGTGGGCGTTTCCAAGGACGACGCCGGTGTCCCCGCCTACCGCCTGGCGCTGCAGACCCGCGAACAGCACATCCGCCGTGAGAAGGCCACGTCCAATATCTGCACCGCGCAGGCGCTGCTGGCCATTGTGGCGTCCATGTACGCCGTCTACCACGGCCCCGAAGGCCTTAAAGCCATCGCGGAAACCGTCCACGGACACGCGCGCACCCTGGCGGCATCCCTGCAGGGCGCCGGCCTTGAAGTGCTGCACGGCTCCTTCTTCGACACCGTCACCGTCCGGGTCCCCGGCAAGGCCGCCGAACTCGTGGCAGCGGCCGAGGACAAGGGCATCAACCTGCGCTCCATCGACGCCGATACCGTGGGTATCTCCGCGGACGAGACCACCAGTGCCGCGGTCATTGCCGACGTGGTGGGCATCTTCGGGGCCGGCATCTCCCGGTCCGTGGACGGCTTCTCGCTGCCCGCCGCCGTGGTCCGTTCCAGCGCGTTCCTGCAGCACCCGGTGTTCAGCACCCACCGCTCCGAGACGCAGCTGCTGCGTTACATCCGCAAGCTCTCCGACCGGGACCTGGCCCTGGACCGCACCATGATCCCCCTGGGCTCCTGCACCATGAAGCTGAACGCCACGGCGGAAATGGAAGCCATCTCCTGGCCCGAGTTCGCCTCGATCCACCCGTTCGCTCCCGATTCCCAGACCGAAGGCTGGCGGGAACTCATCGCCGACCTCGAAGGCCAGCTGACGGAGATCACCGGCTACGACCAGGTCTCCATCCAGCCGAACGCCGGCTCGCAGGGCGAACTTGCCGGGCTGCTGGCCATCCGCGGCTACCACCTGTCCCGCGGCGATGACCAGCGCACCATCTGCCTGATCCCGGCGTCGGCGCACGGCACCAACGCAGCCTCCGCCGTCCTGGCCGGCATGAAGGTGGTGGTGGTGGCCACCGCCGCCGACGGCACGATCGACCACGCGGACCTGTACGCCAAAATCGAGGCCCACAAGGACGCCCTCTCCGCCATCATGATCACCTACCCGTCCACGCACGGGGTGTACGACGCCGACGTCCGCGAGGTCTGCGACGCCGTCCACGCGGCCGGCGGCCAGGTCTACATCGACGGCGCCAACCTCAACGCCCTGGTGGGGCTGGCACAGCCCGGCCACTTCGGCGGCGACGTCTCGCACCTGAACCTGCACAAGACCTTCTGCATCCCGCACGGCGGCGGCGGACCCGGTGTGGGCCCCGTTGCTGCCAAAGCCCACCTGGCACCGTTTATGCCGGGCAACGCTGCCACCTGGACCGAAGGCAACGACGTTCCCATTTCCGCTTCAAAGTACGGCTCCGCCGGCGTGCTGCCCATTTCCTGGGCCTACGTCCGGCTGATGGGCGGCCAGGGACTCACCGACGCCACCAAATCCGCGCTGCTCGCCGCCAACTACATCGCCAAGCGGCTCAACGAACACTTCCCCGTCCTCTACACCGGCGAGGGTGGCCTGGTGGCCCATGAGTGCATCCTGGACCTCCGCGACCTCACGGCCAAGACCGGCGTCACGGCCGAGGATGTGGCCAAGCGCCTCATCGACTTCGGCTTCCACGCGCCCACGCTGTCCTTCCCGGTGGCCGGAACCCTGATGGTGGAGCCCACCGAGTCCGAGGACCTGGCCGAGATTGATCGGTTCATCGAGGCCATGGTCACCATCCGGCACGAAATCGACCAGGTGGCCCACGGCGATTTCGCCGTGGCCGACTCGCCGCTGCGGCGTGCACCCCACACGGCAGCTGCCGTCATCACCTCCGACTGGGACCGGCCCTACCCCCGCGAGCAGGCCGCGTTCCCCGTCCCGCACCTCCGGCAGGACAAGTACTTCCCGCCCGTGGGACGGGTGGACGGCGCCGCCGGTGACCGCAACCTGATCTGCTCCTGCCCGCCGCTCGAAGCGTTCGAAAACTAAGGACAGCACCGTGACCGAGAAATACACAGCACTGTACGACGCCCACAAAGCGCTCGGCGCTTCCTTCACGGACTTCGGCGGCTGGCAGATGCCGCTCAAGTACAGCTCCGAACTGGCCGAGCACCACGCGGTCCGGAACGGCGCCGGCCTGTTCGACCTGTCCCACATGGGCGAAGTGGAGATCACCGGCCCGGAGGCAGCCCAGTTCCTGGACTACGCCGTGGTGGGAAAGATTTCCGCAATGCCCGTGGGCAAGGCGAAATACTCGCTGATCTGCGCTGAAGACGGAGGCATCATCGATGACCTCATCATCTACCGCCGGCCCCAGGCAGCGGACGGTACCGACGTTTTCCTGGTGGTTCCCAACGCCGGCAACGCCGACGTGGTGGCCGCAGCCCTGGCCGAACGGGCCGAAGGCTTCGATGCGATCGTCAAGGACGCCTCCGCCGAAACCTCCCTGATCGCCGTACAGGGCCCCAAGGCGCAGGACATCCTGCTTCGCCTGGTCCCGGCGGCTCAGCACGAGGCCGTTACGGGCCTGAAGTACTACGCCGGCGTGGACGTGACGTTCCTGGTGGGCGGCGCCGGACTGGACCTGCTGCTGGCACGCACCGGTTACACCGGCGAGGACGGCTTCGAGATCTTTGTGGCCAACAGCGACGCCGCCGGCCTGTGGCAGGCTTTGATGGCGGTTGCCGAACCCGGCGAATTGACGCCGGCCGGGCTGGCCTGCCGGGACTCGCTCCGACTCGAAGCCGGGATGCCGCTGTACGGCAACGAACTCTCGCGGCAGGCGGATCCTTTCGCCGCCGGCCTGGGACCCGTCGTCGCGCTGTCCAAGGAAGGCGACTTCGTGGGGAAGGCTGCACTGGCCGCACGCAAGGAAGCCGGCGCCGGCAGCACCTCCGGCCGCCGCCTGGTGGGCCTGAAGGGCCTGGGCCGCCGCGCCGGCCGCGCCCACTACCCGGTCCTCAAGGACAGCGTGGTTGTTGGCGAGGTCACCTCCGGCCAGCCCTCACCCACCCTGGGCTTCCCCGTGGCGATGGCCTACGTGGACGTGGCGCACGCCGCCCCCGGAACCGCCCTGGACATCGACCTGCGCGGCAAGGCCGAACCGTTCGAAGTTGTGGCCCTGCCGTTCTACAAGCGCGGCAAGTAAGCCGCGGTCCGGGCGGCCGCGGCCGCCCGGACACCCACCCACTCCCGGGCCGGCTTTTCCCGAGGCCCTTCCACTTTCCGCACCAACCCTAAGGAACCCTGCATGGCAATCGTTGCCCCTGAACTTCAGTACTCCGACGAGCACGAGTGGGTGGCCCGCGAGGCCGGAAACCTGGTCTCCGTTGGCATTTCCGCCGTCGCCACGGACGCCCTGGGCGACATCGTGTACGTGGACCTGCCCGAGGTGGGCTCCACGGTCACGGCCGGCGAAACCTGTGGCGAGGTGGAATCCACCAAGTCCGTCTCCGACCTGTACGCGCCCGTCACCGGTGAGGTCACCGAAACCAACCCCGCCGTGGTGGATGACCCCGCCCTGATCAACAGCGATCCCTACGGCGCCGGCTGGCTTTTTAAGGTCGCAGCGGACCACGACGGTCCGCTGCTGTCCGCCCAGGAATACGCCTCCAAAAACGGCGGCGACCTGGGTGGCCCCGCCGTGGCCGCCGGTTCCTAGCCAACCGCAGCAACCGAAGCACCTGCAGCCCGGACACCCAGGCTGCCTGCGGGGGCCGGCCGGACATCCGGAACCGGCCCCCCGCCCCATCCCCGTCACCCAGTAAGGACCCACCTCATGGCCGTTGGAGTTTTTGATCTCTTTTCCGTGGGGATCGGGCCGTCAAGCTCGCACACCGTGGGTCCCATGCGGGCCGCGGCCGTATTCGCCGAGGAACTGAAAGCCTCCGGGGACCTGGGACAGGTGGCCTCGCTGCGCGTGGACCTGTACGGCTCCCTGGCCGCCACGGGCCACGGGCACGGCACCATGACCGCGATCCTGCTGGGCCTTGAGGGCTACCACCCCGAGCAGATCCTGCCCGAAGAGGTGGAGGAACGCCTGGCCGGCATTGCCGCGACGGGGACGCTGCAGCTGGCCGGCGCCGTGCCGCTGCCGTACGGTGTTGCGGACATGGTGCTCCGGCCGCTCACCATTTTGCCCCGGCACACCAACGGCCTCACGTTCACCGTTTCCGACGCCGGCGGGAACGTCCTGCACCAGGCCACCTTCTTCTCCGTAGGCGGCGGCTTTATTGTCCGGGAGGGCGAGGAAACCGCGGCGCAGCAGGAACTGGACGCCTCCAAGGAGGAACTGCCGCTGCCCTTCCGCACCGCTGCCGAACTGCTGGCGTGGTGCCAGGCCAAGGGGCTGTCCATCGGCGAGATCATGCTGGTGAACGAGGAAGCGTCCCGGACGGAACAGGAAATCCGCGACGGGCTGCTGCACATCCACGCCGTGATGGAAACCTGCGTGGAGACCAGCCTCAAGCGAGAAGGGCTGCTGCCCGGCGGGTTGAAGGTCCGGCGCCGTGCTCCCGGCTGGCACGCGCGGCTGATGAAGGAAGACAAGGACCGGGACCCCAAGTACTGGCAGGAATGGGTGAACCTGGTGGCCCTGGCGGTCAACGAGGAAAATGCCTCTGGCGGCCGGGTGGTGACGGCGCCCACCAACGGTGCCGCCGGAATCATCCCGGCCGTGCTGCACTACGCCCTGCACTTCGCGCCCGGGATGGACAAGGCGACGCAGGAGGACCGCGACGACGTTGTGGTCAAGTTCCTGCTCACGGCCGGGGCCATCGGGGTGCTGTACAAGGAGCAGGCCTCCATTTCCGGCGCCGAGGTGGGGTGCCAGGGCGAGGTCGGATCGGCGTCGTCCATGGCCGCCGCAGGCCTGGCCGAGGTGATGGGCGGAACCCCCGCGCAGGTGGAAAACGCCGCCGAAATCGCCATGGAACACAACTTGGGCCTGACTTGCGATCCCATCGGCGGGCTGGTGCAGGTGCCCTGCATTGAACGGAACGCCATCGCTGCGGCGAAGGCCATAAACGCCGCCAAAATGGCGCTGTGGGGTGACGGCTCGCACCGGGTGTCCCTGGACGAAGTCATCATCACCATGCGTGAGACCGGCAAGGACATGAGCTCAAAGTACAAGGAGACCGCCATGGGCGGGCTCGCCGTCAACGTGGTGGAGTGCTGAACGGCCCTAGTTGTTGAGCGCGGCCCACAGATTCAGGGTTGACGCGTAGCCAACCCAGGCGAGGTAGGGGAGCAGCAGCACGCCAGCCAGCCGGCTCACCGGGAAGGCCTTCCGGATCAGGAGGACCAGGACGACGGCGAGGGCTGCGATGTCCACGAACCCCAACCAGAGTGCCGGGGCACCGAAGGCCGGGTACAGGGCGAAGAACAGGGGCGTCCAGCAAAGGTTGAGTACCAGCTGGACCCAGTACAGCTTCAGGAAATTCCTGCTGGCCGGGCCGCCCTTGCGCCACACCAGCCAGGCGGCCACCGCCATCAGGATGTAAAGCACGGTCCAGACCGGCCCGAACACCCAGTTGGGCGGGGTCCACGGGGCTTTGCTGGCCGTGCTGTACCAGCCGTCCACGTTGCTGGTGGACGCCAGGCCGCCCAGGAAAGCCACCACGAACGACGCCGCCAGCAACCCGGCCAGGACCGCGGCCTGGACGCCTGCGCTACGCTGCGCCGGCCTGTCAGCCGGCAGTGACTCGGTCCGTTCCCCATTGGTCTGCATACGTTCCACCCTTCCGAACCGGTGCGGCCCCGTCAAGGCGGCAGCCAGTTGGTGGCAGGTGGCGGGCAATGCCGGTGCCCCCGCAGGCTTTAGACTTGATGCTGCATGTCCGCACGCACGCCACGAGACAGAACCGCGCACAGACCCTGAGATTGGACACGGCCCCCTTGCGAGAATTCACCGCACGATTCGCCACCGCCGAGGAAATTGAAAACTGGGACAAGTACGTCACGGCCAACCCTGACGGCGGCAACATGCTGCAGTCGGCGGCCTACGCTTCGGTTAAGAACGGCAGCGGCTGGAAGGTCCTGTTCCTGGTGCTGGAATCGGCCGGGACCGCCAGTTACAACCTGGTGCTGGAAAAGCGCTTCCCCCTGCTGGGTGGCCTCTGGTATCTGATCAAAGGCCCCGGACTTGGCGGGGCCGCCGAGCTTCCCGCAGCGCTGAAAGCCTGTGCGGCGCTGGTGCGTACCCAAAAGCTCAACGTCTTCACCATCAAGGTGGAGCCGGACATCCTTGCCACCGATGACGCCCAGGCGCACCTGGGCGCCGCCGGACTGGTCAAGGCGCCCAACATCCAATCGAATGACTCCACCGCCCTGCTGGACATCTCCGCGGACAGCGAGACGGTCCTCAAGGCCATCACCTCCCGGGCCCGCAATGCTGTCCGCCGGGCGGAGCGGGAAGGCTGCGAAGTACTGCGCCGCGAAGCCGGTCCGGAGACGTACCGCGCCCTCTACGACCTCATGGCCGACACCGTGAAGGCGAAGGGGTCCATGCCGCTGCGCAGCTACGACTATTACACCCGGTTCTGGGACGAGTTCTGCAGCCGCGGGCAGGGCAGTTTCTTCTTCGCCTATGAGGGCGGCAAACCCAGTGTGGGGGCCTTTGTCATCAACTACGGCGCCAAGGCCACGTACAAGGACGGCGGATCCCTGCAGGACCGCAAGCAGTACGGCGACTCGCACCTGGTCCAGTGGACGGCCATCCGCCACATGCAGGACCTGGGCTGCACGGAGTACGACTTCTGCGGTACCCCGCCCGCAGCGCGCATCAAGGACAAGACCCACAACCTCCACGGCATGGGAATGTTCAAAACCAGCTTCACCAAATCGGTCACCGATTTTGTGGGCTGCCACGACTACATCCTGTCTCCGCTGAAGCACCGGCTATGGGTGCGCGGTGGCGAAAAAGTGTTCCGCCGCCTCGAGACCGCCCGCACCGGCCAACAGTTCTACTGACGAGCAGTCCTACTGACCAGCCCCGGCACCTGCCAGGTCCCGGGACACCGTCCTGCACGTCCCGCACGCCAGGACAGCGAAACGCACCGAAGAAGGTAATCCCGTGAACGCACAGCACACCACCGACCTTGAGTTCGCCCTCCTCAGCGACGACGAGTTCGAGGCCTTCGCGCTGGCCCACCCCCAGAACAGCTTCCTCCAGTCCGTGGACTTCGCCCGCTTCCAGCGCGCCCGCGGCCAGCAGGTGGAACTGTTCGGCGCCCGCCGGAACGGCGAACTCGTCGCTGCCGGAAAGCTCAACACCACCACCACCCGGTTGGGCTACACCGTCCTGGAATGCGCCAAGGGACCCCTGTTTGACTACACCGACCCCGACTTGCTGCCCGCCGTCGTCGGGCTCCTCCGCCAACGCGCCACCGAACGCAAGGCAGCGGAACTGCGCATCTCACCGAACCTGAAATACGTGGCCCGCGACGAGGACGGCGCGGAGCATCCTGAGGTCCTGGACAACCGGCCGCTGCTGGCCCGCCTGGGCAGGCTCGGCTTCGCGCACCAGGGACTGGAGATGAACTTCGTCAACGTGAACTGGATGTTCGTCAAGGACCTTACCGCCGCGGCCGACGCCGAGGAACTGATCATGGGCACCAGTTACCGGACCCGGAAAGCCATCCGCAAGGCGGAAAAGAACGGCGTCTTCCTGGAGCAGGCCACGCTGGAGACCCTGGACGACTTCTACGGCGCGCTAAGCACCGCGGGCGATGGCAAGGGCTTCGTTTACCGCGAACGCGCGTATTACGAAAACCTGCTCCGCACCACGAACCCTGAGTTCACCAAACTCATGATGGCCAAAATCGACATCCCGGCGTACCGCAAATCCATCACGGAACGCCTCGCCGCCGAATCGGCCACCGCCGATGGCCTCCGTCGTGAAGTGGAGGAGACCGGCAGCAAAAAGAAGGCCAACCGGCTCAAAGTGGTCCAGGACCTTGTGGACAGCTACGAACGCAGCCTCAAGGACATTGAACGCTTCCCGGACTCCGTGGGCGTTGCCACCGTGGCCGCGATCCACTTCATCTGCTACGCGGACGAGGTGGTGTGCGTGATCGGCGGCACCGTCCAGGACTACATCTACTTCAACGGCGCCACGTCCCTGTACTGGGGCATGATGCTGCACGCTTTGGAGAAGGGGTATCCGCGGTACAACTTCTATGGCACGTTCGGCATTTCCGGGGAAGACCAGGAAGGCCACGGCGGTTATGAATTCAAGAAGGGCTTCGGCGGCGAAGTGGTCCAGCTGGTAGGCGACTTTGTCCTTCCGGTCCGGCCGGCGGTGTTCCATGCCAACCGGCTGGCCCGGCAGGCCGCGACCACCGGGCGTACGGCAGCAGCCGCCGCCCGAAAAGCCGCGGCCACCGCCCGCACGCTTGTGGCCCGCCTACCGCTGCGCCGCTCCTGACACACCAGATACCGAACACCGAACACCGCAACCGGGAGGAGGGGACCATGACCGACCGGCCAGGACACCCCGGCGCACGGCCGCACACTGACGGCCTGCCCAAGACTCAAGCGTTGACCGCTGCCCAGCTGCGGCAGGACGCCGCCGCCAAACGGATGCTGCGGCGCCTGGTGCAGGGCGAGAACCCGCCCACCGCGCCGCTGAGCATCGTGGACAGGCTGGCGGGCAGCCCCTACGCCAACCCCACCATCCAGGTGGGTGGTGTTGACACCTCCGCCCGCAAAACACTGGACTTCGCCCTGCACCTGGCCGAAACCATGTTCCGGTACGGCGCAGGAGCCCTCGAAGTGGAAACCAGCATCATCGCCGTCACGGCGGCGCTGGGCCTGAAAAACATTGAAGTGGACATCACCAACCAGTCGGTGGGCATCAACTACGCGCCCAAGGACCAGACCCCCATCGCACTGCTGCGCGTGGTGCGGTCCTGGACCAACAACTACGCCGGCCTGGCCAGGGTCCATCAGCTGGTAACGGACATCGTGGCCGGGGGAGTGGGCCGCGACGAGGCCATCCGGCGGCTGAACGGGATCATCACCAACCCCAAACCGTTCCCGCGCTGGATGGTCACCACGGCATTCGGCGTGTTTGCCGCCGTCTTTGTTGGTGTGCTGGGCGGGGGACCGGTCTCGTCCGCCATCGCGTTTGTGGCCAACATCGCCATCAGCCTGCTCGCCCGCCAGCTGGGGCGGTGGCGCGTCCCGGACTTCTTCATCACCGCCAGCAGCTCGTTTGTGGTGACAATGCTGGCCCTGACCCTGTGGCAATTCGGCCTGACCACCTCACCGGCCATCGTGGTGGTGGGCGGGATCCTGCTGCTCCTGCCTACAGGCAGGCTGGTTTCGTCGGTGCAGGATGCCATCAACGGCTTCCCGGTCACAGCCGCCGGGCGGTTCCTGTCCACCCTCCTGACCTTCAGTGCCATTGTGGCCGGCATAGCCGTGGCCTTTGTGGTGGGGGAGCTGACCGGGATGCAGCGGATCGACGTCACGCAGACCTTCCCCCCGGCCTACGACCTGTGGGTCCTGGTCCTTTTTGTGGCCGTGGCCGTCATCGCCATCGGCATTACGGAGCAGACCAGCTGGCAATTGCTGCTGCCCACCGCCGCGGTGGGTGTGGCCGGGTACCTGGTGCTGCTGGGCAGCGACCAGCTGGGTATCGGCGACAGGTTCTCACCCGCGCTCGCCGCAGTGGTCATCGGACTGCTGGCCCGGGTGGTGGCCCTGCGGCTGGGGGCGCCCCAGCTGGTGGTGGCCGTACCCGCGGCCCTGATCCTGCTGCCAGGGCTGACCATCTTCCGGTCCATGTACGTCCTCACCGTGGAGGAAACCCAGGTCCTGCTGGGCGCCGGCGGCATGCTCAGCGCCGGTGCGATCGTGCTGGGGACCGCCGGGGGCATCGTCCTGGGCGACACGCTGGCCCGGCCGCTGACCCGCAGCCTGGCCAGCAACGAACGGCGCCGCGCCCGGCGGCGCTGACAGGACCGCCCGGCGGTGCTGCAAGTCAGATCTGGCCAACGGGCAGTTTCTTTTCCGCCTGGAATTCGTCTTCCACCCGGCCCCGGGCCCAGTAGCCGGACAGCGACACCTGCCGGCGTTCCAGGCCACGTTGGACAAAAAAGATTTCCCGCAGGGCCTTCATGGCACCCCGCTCGCCGTGGGCGAAGACGTCAACGGTGCCGGCAGGCCACTGCGCCCCGGCAACCGCCGCGACCAGGAGGCCCTGGTCGCCGGCGGCTGCGCCGTTGCGGGCCAGCCAGGCCACCGTAACGCCGGCCGGCGCGGCGATGGGCTGGATTCCGGCGTCGGACTCCACCTCAAGGAAGGCCAGGCCCACGGCGTCAGCCGGCAGGGACTCAATGCTCGCGGCAATGGCCGGCAGGGCCGCCTCATCGCCGGCAAACAGGTACCAGTCGGCCTCCGGGTCCGGGTTGTACGCGCCGCCCGGGCCCGTGAACGTGAGGGTGTCCCCTGGTTCGGCCGTAGCGGCCCAGGGCCCGGCCAGGCCCTCGTCCCCGTGCACCACGAAGTCGATAGCCAGTTCACGTGCCGCCGGGTCCACCCAGCGGAGGGTGTACGTCCGCGTGAAGGGCCACTGTTCGCGCGGCATGGTTTCCCGGATGGTCCACAGGTCCAAGGGCGCGGGGTAGGCAACGCCCGGCTGGGGGAACGCGATCTTGACGTAGCGGTCCACAAACCCGTTGTTCACAAAATCCGCGAACCCGTCCCCGCCGGCGACGATCCGCACCATGTGCGGGGACAGTTGCTCCCGTCGCACCACCTCCAGGGTGATCTGCGGACGGCTTTTTTTGGTGGCGCTGGTGGCAGCGGGAACGGTGCTCATAAGGCAAGCCTAAGCTAGGGCGCCGGCGGGAGCTCCCAGGTTACGCCCGGAGCGCCCTGCTCCTGCAGCAGCCGGTTCACGGCACTGAACGGCCGGGAACCGAAAAACCCGCGGGACGCGGAGAGTGGGCTGGGGTGGGCGCTGGCGACCACGGGTGTGCCGCCCAGGAGCGGCCGGATCCCCTCCGCGTCCTTGCCCCACAGCACCGCGACCAACGGCGTCGGCGTCCCGTCCGCTGCGGTGCGCCCCGCCACTGCGGTGACGGCCGCCGTCGTGACCGCCTCCCAGCCTTTGCCCCGGTGCGACCCTGCAGTCCCGGCCCGCACGGACAGGACCCGGTTCAGGAGCAGGACGCCCTGGCCCGCCCAGGCTGCCAGGTCGCCGTGGACCCGCGGCGGAAGGCCCAGGTCGGCCTCCAGCTCACGGTAGATGTTGGCCAGGCTTCGGGGGATGGGACGGGTGCGGCGGTCCACCGCGAAGGACAACCCCACAGCGTGCCCGGGCGTTGGATACGGGTCCTGGCCCATGATGAGGACCCTGACGTCCGCCAACGGTTGGCGGAAGGCGCGCAGGATGTTCGACGGCGCCGGCAGGACCGGGTGCCCGGCCCCGGCTTCGGCGGCAAGGAAGCGCAGGACGCTCCGGAGTTCGTCCTCCACCCCGGCCAGTGCCGCCGCCCAGTCCGGTGCCATCAGCCCGGGCAGGGGGCGATCCACCAGGGCGGCAAAGCCGCCGGCATCCGCGGGCTCCGGGTCCAGGTCGAAAAGTGCGTCGGTTTCAGCCACCGTCCCATTGTGGCAGGACCGCCCGCTATGTTGTGGCCCGGGCGGGCCCTTCACGGCTCCGGACCATCCACCGGAGCAAATGACAAGCCTGTTATTCGTCCGTACCATGGGGGTGGACATTGACTGCAACCAGCGAAGGAGTGCGCCGTGGCGGAACCAGCACACGAACACGTGCCTGCGCAGGAGCCGCGGACCTCTCCACTGGCGGATTTCACGCTCCGGGACTCGCCCCTGGGCGAGCGTGAACAGCGGATGCTGGCCCTGGAACGGCAGTGGTGGAAGTACGCCGGGGCCAAGGAACAGGCCATCCGGGAACTGTTTGACCTCTCCGCCACCCACTACTACCAGCTGCTCAACGCCCTGATCGACAGCGAGGATGCGCTGGCGCACGATCCCATGCTGGTGAAGAGATTGCGTAGACTACGTACGTCCCGTCACCGCGCCCGTACCGCGCGGCGCCTGGGGTCCGACGCATAGTCGCCCCCGCCAGGACGCCAGCAGCGACCAGCAAGGATGTCATTTCCCATGACCAAATACGCCCGCGACGAATTCGACAAGGTTCCCCAGACCGCGTCCCGCCAAGGTGTCCACCGAACGGCAACGGCCCCGTCCCGGACGCGGTTGTGGCCCATTTTGGCCGTGGGAATCGCCGCGTTGGCCATCGGACTGGTGTCCTTCCTGGTCCTCCCCAAACTCGGTTTCACCGGTCCCGGCAGCCAGGCAGGCACCAGCCAGGAAGCGCCGCTTGCAGGGACTGACGCTCCGTCGGCCGTAGCACCCGGGGACACCACCTCGCCGTCCGCGGAACCCGCTCCGGCCAGCACCGGGGGACCCGCCGCCGGTGCATCGCAGGAGCCCAGCGCCCCGGCAACCACCGCAGCGGCCGCTGACAAGACCCAGCCCGTGGCCGTCTATAACGCCGCCGGTATCGCAGGGCTGGCCACCAGTGTTGGCGCCACCGTGCAGTCCGATGGCTGGCAGCTGGGCCAGGTTGGCAACTGGGCCGGTGCCCCGCAGCAGGGCTCCGTCATCTTCTATGCAGGAGCCGAGCAGCAGGCCAATGCGCAGGCGCTCGCAGTCCTCCTGGACATCCCCACAGTGGTGAGCAGCACCGAATTCCAGGTGCCGCTGGTGGTTGTGGTGGGCCCCGGTTTCCAGTAACGCCCGTCCGGTCACGCCCGAATAACTATTCCCGGCAGCCCCGACCGGCGCCAGCGGCAGCGGCCGGACATTGGCTAGAGTGACATTTCAGGCTTGGTCCGGATCCGGTGCCCTACGCGGCGCCGCTGACGGGCCCAATGGAAAAATGGGTGGGTCAGCATGGCACAGGGAACCGTCAAGTGGTTCAACGCGGAGAAGGGCTACGGCTTCATCACCGTGGACGGGTCCGGCGATGACGTCTTTGTCCACTGGTCCGCCATCCAGGGGGAAGGCTACCGGGCCCTGGACGAAGGCCAGCGCGTGGAACTCGACGTGGGCGAAGGCGAAAAGGGCCCGCAGGCCGATAACGTCCGGCCCGCAGGGTGATGGGCATTCCCGCGACCCGCCGTTTTCCGCTGACCCTGGCGCTGATGGTGGGCGCCTCCATGGCGTTGGCATCATGCTCCGGGATGACCGGCAACGCCCGCACCGATGGGGCCGCCACGGCCGCTGCTTCCGGTGACGGCGTCCTGCGGGTGGGCCTTATCCTGGACAACACCGGCGACGGAAGCTACCTCAACGATTCCCAGCAGGCCGCGGCCAGGCTGGCAGTCAAGGAAATCAACGCCGCCGGCGGGCTCAAGGCCCGGCAGGTGGAACTCCTGCCTGCCACGGCGGGGCAGGACACGGCAGCCCAGGCCCACCGGCTGGTGGAATCCGAAGCGGACGTGGTCATCGGGCCTACCGATTCGAGCCATGCCGCCGAAGCCATCGATGTGCTCTCCCGTGCACGCACGCCACTCATCTCGCCCGCCAACACGGCTGCAGGCCTCACCGCCATCGACAGCGGCGGTTATTACTTCCGCACCGCGGCCGCGGACGTTGCCCAGGGCCCGCTGCTCGCCAAACTCGCCGGGGACGGCGGCGCCACCACAGTTTCGGTGCTGTACCAGGACAGCGCCTACGGCAAGGACGTGGCCACTGCCGCTGCGGAAGCGGCCCGCCAGGCCGGCCTGGACGTGGTGGCCAACACCGCGTTCAAACCCGGAGAGGCACGCAGTGCGGCGGCAGCAGCCGGCGCCGCGGCCCCGGGAGCCGTAATCCTCATCGCACGTGACGGCGCGGAAGGGGCCCTGCAGGAACTGGCCAAGGCGGGGGTTCCCGGCACGCGCCTCATCCTCAGCGACGGCGCCTTCGCCAGGTACGGTTCCGCGCTGGCCCCCAAAGCACTGACCGGGGCCCGCGCCCTGGTCCCCGGCAAGCTGCCCACGCCCGCCTTCCAGGCCAGGCTGCTGGCAGTGGCGCCGGACCTCAAAGACGTCTCCTTCGCCGCCGAAACCTTCGACGCCGTCACCCTGGCCGTGCTGGCTGCAGCCAAGGCGGACGACGACTCCGGCGCATCCATCGCCGCCAACCTGATCGCCGTCTCCGGCGGAACAACCGAGGCAACCGCGACGGCTCCGGCGGTGACGCCTTGCCTTTCCTACGCGGATTGCCTTCCGGCAGCGGGTTCGGGCCCGGGGATCAATTACAACGGCGAGTCAGGGCCGGTTGCCTTCGACGCCAACGGGGACATCACCGCTGCCACCTACAGCGTGTTCAGGTACGGCGACGACAACGTGCCGGCAGCCTCAGGCACCGAGACGGCGGGCCGGGCCGGGAGCTAAGGCACCGTCCCACGCCTCTTTGCGCAGAGCGGAACAGGGCTTCATTCGCTTGCACTCACACGTGGAGAGTGCTAATTATTGAGTTAGCACTCTGACGTATCGACTGCTAAGCGATGTCCGGTTCCGGCCGGCAGCGCCTGGCGCCGGATTCGGAGCGAGAGAAACACCTTCCTGAAGTGAGACCCGGACCCGGGGGCATACAGAGGCCACCGGCGAAAGGTCGTCCGTCGCGGGCACCGCAGCGAAGGTTCATTCTTAACGTCTGTCCCCGAAAGGACTACTGCCGTTATGGCCAAGATCATTGCATTTGATGAAGAGGCACGCCGCGGCCTTGAGCGGGGCCTGAACATCCTCGCCGACGCCGTTAAGGTCACCCTCGGCCCGCGTGGACGCAACGTCGTCCTCGAAAAGAAGTGGGGCGCCCCCACGATCACCAACGATGGTGTTTCCATCGCCAAGGAGATCGAGCTGGACGATCCTTACGAGAAGATCGGCGCAGAGCTGGTCAAGGAAGTTGCCAAGAAGACGGACGACGTCGCTGGCGACGGTACCACCACCGCCACCGTGCTGGCACAGGCACTGGTCAAGGAAGGCCTGCGCAACGTTGCCGCCGGCGCCGACCCGCTCTCCCTCAAGCGCGGCATCGAGAAGGCAGTCGAGGCAGTTACTGCCGAGCTGCTGAACTCCGCCAAGGAAATCGAAACCAAGGAAGAAATCGCTGCCACGGCATCGATCTCTGCCGGTGACGACGAAATCGGTGCGCTGATTGCCGAAGCCCTGGACAAGGTGGGCAAGGAAGGCGTCATCACGGTCGAGGAATCCAACACCTTCGGCCTGGAACTCGAGCTCACCGAAGGCATGCGCTTCGACAAGGGCTACATTTCCGCGTACTTCGTCACTGACGCAGAGCGCCAGGAAACGGTCCTCGAGGACCCGTACATCCTGATCGTCAACTCCAAGATCTCCAACGTCAAGGAACTGGTTGCTGTCCTCGAAAAGGTCATGCAGTCCAACAAGTCGCTGCTGATCATCGCCGAGGACATCGAAGGCGAGGCCCTGGCCACGCTGATCGTGAACAAGATCCGCGGCACCTTCAAGTCAGTCGCCGTCAAGGCTCCGGGCTTCGGCGACCGCCGCAAGGCCCAGCTGGCCGACATCGCCGTCCTCACCGGCGGCCAGGTCATCTCCGAAGAGGTTGGCCTCAAGCTCGAAACTGCAGGCCTTGAACTCCTGGGCCAGGCACGCAAGGTTGTTGTCACCAAGGACGAGACCACCATCGTTGAGGGTGCAGGCGACGCCGACCAGATTGCCGGCCGCGTTGCCCAGATCCGTTCCGAGATCGAAAACTCCGATTCGGACTACGACCGCGAGAAGCTGCAGGAACGCCTGGCCAAGCTGGCCGGCGGCGTTGCAGTCATCAAGGCCGGTGCCGCTACCGAAGTTGAGCTCAAGGAGCGCAAGCACCGCATCGAAGATGCCGTGCGTAACGCCAAGGCAGCCGTTGAAGAAGGCATCGTCGCCGGTGGCGGCGTCGCCCTCATCCAGGCCGGCGCCAAGGCGTTCGCCAACCTGCAGCTCTCCGGCGACGAAGCAACGGGCGCCAACATCGTCCGCGTTGCCATCGACGCCCCGCTGAAGCAGATCGCCTTCAACGCCGGCCTCGAGCCGGGCGTTGTAGTCGACAAGGTCCGTGGCCTGCCCGCAGGCCACGGCCTGAACGCAGCCACCGGCGAATACGTCGACCTGCTGGCAGCCGGCATCAACGACCCCGTCAAGGTGACCCGCTCTGCACTGCAGAACGCGGCCTCCATCGCCGGTCTGTTCCTCACCACCGAGGCAGTTGTTGCTGACAAGCCCGAGAAGAACCCCGCCCCCGCAGGCGGCGGCGACGACATGGGCGGCATGGGCGGCTTCTAGCCACCCCTTCGCCGGGACCAGTCCCGCCGTACACCAAAGCGGCCCCCTCCTCGGAGGGGGCCGCTTTTGTGTGTGGACTTTTACTTACGTGCGCTGGAAAGCATTTCGTCAACTTCCTTCCGGAAGCCTTCGGCTGCAGCTGACGGGCTAAGCCGGTCATACAGCACCTCGTCAGTGAAGCGCTTGATGACGTTCTGGACGCTGCCGGCGCCGACGGGCGGAACGGCGGGCGCGGCTTTGATGTCCGGGGAGATGTCCTTCAGGAAGGACACCACCGTGGTATCGGCCGGCTTCAGGTCCGGGGTGATGGCCTGGACGATGTCCGTGTTGGTGGGCACGCCGCGGTCCGTCATCAGGATCTTGCCGGCTTCAGGGTTGTTGGTCAGGTAATTGATGAACGTCGCGGCCTCGGCCGGGTGCTTGGATCGGGACGACGCGGACCAGAACATGGTGGGCTTGTAGTACATGCCATTGTCCGCCGAGGAGCCGTCCGTGCTGGGGGCCCGGAGCATCTTGATGCTGCCCCCGGTAGTGGCTTCAAGGGAACCCAGCTGGTTGGTCCACCACCAGGCCATGCCTACGCGGTTGGTGCCGAAGAGGCTTTCCTCCAGGCCGGCCCCTGAGTCCTCCGTCGCCACCGTGGCCGGTGGGCTGGCCTTCGAATCGCGCTGTTCCTTCAGCCGTTCCCAGAAGGAGGCGGCGGTTGCGGTGTCGAAGTCCAGCTTTCCATCAGCGGAATACAGGGCTTCGCCGTGCTGCCGGAGCCAAATGATCAGGTCCGCCTCGTTGCTGCCGTAGGCGGCGCCATAGGTCTTGCCGTCGCCGGACGCGCTGATTTTCGCTGCCGTGTCCATAAAGTCGTCCCAGGTCCAGGTGGCGTCATCGGGGATCGGGACGTTGGCGGCTTCGAAGACCTTGGTGTTGGCCATGATCACGTAGGCGTTCTGGCCGGTGCTGAGCCCGTATTGCGACCCGTCGTACTGGCCGGAGGCCAGGGCTTCCTTGTCCAGTTTTCCGGTGTCGATGCCGTCCTGCTTGGCGAGGTCCAGGAGGGCGCCGCGGCCGCCGTACTCTGCGATGTACTTCTGGTCCATCTGGATGACGTCAGGGGCATCGTTGGCGGCCGTCTTGGTAGCCAGCTTGTCCCAGTAGCCGCCCCATTCGCCGGGTTCGGATTCGATGTTGATGTTCGGGTGTTCGGCTTCGAAAGCGGCGATGACCTTTTCGGTCTGGGCGTTCAGGTACTCGTTGCCCCACCAGGCAAAGCGCAAGGTCACTTCGTCGCTGTTGGAGCTTCCGGCGGCACCGCAGCCGGTTGCAAGGATGGAGAAGGCCACGGCGGCTGCGCCGAGCCGGAAGCGCCTGCCGAGGCTGGTAGGGATCGTCATTGATGAACCTTCCTGGTGATGGTCTGCACGTTTCCCTGGGAGCGGGACATTCATTTCACTCCGCATGAGAAAACGTTTTCTCAGGTTGTAGAAGTGATTGTTTCCCACCGCGGGGGTCTCGTCAAGACTTTTTCGGTAACCGCTTTCCGAAAAATGCGAAGAACGTGCCTGCATCAGGGGTCAGCAGAGTGCGGTGTGCCCGGAATCGGAACGGCACCATGCCGCCCGGAATCGGGAATGTCCTGGCTCTCTGGCAGGATGGACCGGTGACGATTACTGCAGCGGCTGACGGTTCGGCTTTGGGAAATCCCGGCCCCGCCGGATGGGCCTGGTACGTGGATGACGACTGCTGGCGGGCTGGTGGCTGGCCGCATGGCACCAACAACCAGGGCGAACTGATGGCGGTGCTGGACCTGTTCCGCGCCACGGCGCACCTGCCTGGCGAGGACCTGCACATCCTCTGCGACAGCCAGTACGTCATCAACTCAATCACCAAGTGGATGCCGGGCTGGAAGCGCAAAGGCTGGCGCAAGGCCGACGGCAAGCCAGTGCTGAATGTGGACCTCCTGAAGGACCTGGACCGGGAACTCGCAGGCCGGAAATACAGGTTTGAATGGGTCAAGGGGCACGCCGGCCACGACCTCAACGAGGCCGCCGACGATCGTGCCCGGGCAGCTGCGACGGCGTTCCAGCAAGGTGTGGCGCCCCGCAGCGGACCCGGTTTTCCGGACTCGGGCTACCCAGGAACGGCAGTGGTTGGCGCCGGGGTGGAACCACGTGTATCGGTGGATCCACACAGCGCGGCACCAGCTGCCGGGTCCGCCCGACCGGGTGCCCGGCCGCGGCTGGAACCCGGCTACGATGCGCCGGACCTGTTCAGCGAACTGGCCGCCGAGGCCTTTGACACTGCAGAGCCCGCGCAGGCCGCCGGCGGCGCCGGTGCCCCTGAGGCGATCGTGGAGGAACTGGAGCGCGAGCTTCTGGGCCCGCTGGTCCGCGGCGACATAGGCCGGACAGCTGTGCTGCTGCACCCCGACTTTGTGGAGATCGGCAGCTCGGGGCGGATGTGGACCCGGGATGCCATGATGATGGCGCTGGAGGAGGATCCGGGGGAGCGGACCGACATTGAAATCCTGTCAGCCGACCGGATCGAAGACACCTCGGTCCTGCTGACCTACCGGAGCTTCGGCCGCGCAGGCACTACCCTCCGGAGCTCACTCTGGGTGCTGGACGGCGCCCGCTGGCGGCTGCGGTTCCACCAAGGCACCCCTGAGGCCTGAGCGCGCAGTGCACCTCCGTCACCGGACCCCGGCGCCACAGGGCTGCACCGAACCGAAAGCTTCGCCCAGTCGAGCCGAAAGCTGCACCGAACCGAAAGCTTCGCCGAACCGACAGCTTCGCCCAACCGAAAGCTCCGCCGAACCGCGGGCTCAGCCGAACCGCTGCGTGTTGCCTTGCTCGGCCTGGGCATACGTGGCGGCGGCGGACGCCAGGGCACTGTTGATGGACGCCAGCGAAGCTTCCACCCGGCCCTGCGTCAGGGTCCACTCGGTGATCAGCGCCTGGAAACTGGTGGCGGCGGCGCCCCGCCACGAACCCTGCAGCTCGTCCAGTCCGCTCTTCATGGCGTGGACGTCTGCGCTGATCCGTTCAACGGTGGCCTGGACGGAAGCGGATTTCACCTGGAGAAGTTCGGTATCGACGGAGATGATGCTCATGGCGGGGCCTTTCGCTCCAGCGGGCACGTGCCCTGCCCGGAAGGTCCGGGCTGCTGCAATCGAGCCTACGGACGCCACCGGGGCACCGCCACGGGACTAGCGCTGTATGTGGACAACCCCGTCGTCGCTGCCCGCTGCGCGGGCGTCCGCTGCCCCGTCGCCTGACGCGTCGGGGCCCGCGGCCGGAGCGTCCTCGCGGAAGGGGAGGCTGACCACCAGGGTTGCCCCGCCGCCGTCGGTATCCGTCACCCGCACCGAACCGCCGTGGGAGCCCACGATCGCTGCCACGATGGCCAGGCCCAGGCCGCTCCCGCCGGTTTCGCGGGTGCGGGAGGTGTCCGCGCGGTAGAACCGCTGGAAAACTTTGCCGGCGTCCTCGGCGGAGATGCCCGGACCATGGTCCCGCACCTCAATGACGGAGGCCGGCCGGCCATCAACGGTGCGGACGCCCACGGCGAGTTCAATAGGACTGCCATCGGGCGTGTAGCGCATGGCGTTGCCTACGAGGTTCCCCACCACCTGGCGGAGTTTGGCTTCGTCCCCCAGCGCCGGGGCCGGGGCCGCAGGGCCGCCGTCGATCCCGGTGAGCGAAACCACCCTCGACCGGTCGCTGGCCTGGGTGTCCACCACGGCGTCGTGGGCTATCAGCTGGAGATCCACGGGCTTTTCCTGCAGCGGGCGTTGCTCGTCCAGCCGGGCCAGCAGCAGCAGGTCCTCCACCATGGAGCCCATCCGCTTGGCTTCACTTTCGATCCGGCCCATGGCTGTGGAGACGTCCTCGGGTGTGGTCAGGGCGCCGTGCCGGTACAGCTCGGAGAAGCCGCGGATGGTCACCAGCGGGGTGCGGAGCTCGTGGGAGGCGTCGGCGGCGAACCGGCGCATTTTCGCTTCCGATGCCGTCCGCGCAGCGAAGGCAGTCTCGATGTGGGCCAGCATGGCATTCAGGGAACTGCCCAGCCTGCCCAACTCCGTGTGGGGGTTGTCCACTTCCACGCGCCGGGCCAGGTCACCGGCGGCGATGGCGGCTGCCGTCTTCTCCACCCGGGCCAGCGGCCGGAAGGACCGGCTCACCGTCCAGCTGCCGATCAGCGATGCCAGCAGCAGGGTCAGCAGGCCCACGCCTGTCACCACCAGGGTCACGTGGCTGAGGACATCGTCGACGCTCTGCAGCGGCAGCCCGATGACAACGACGCCTTTCTCGCTGTTGTTCAGGACAACGTTGACGGCGACCACGCGCCAGTTTTCCCCGTCGGTGCCGCGCACCTGGAACGGAACCCGGTTCCGGGCTTCGGCCTGGGCTGCGGAGATGTCCTGGATGTCAGGATGGTTCTGCTTATCCCCGCCGAGCGGATAAGGATCCTGCTGGTCCCGGTAGAGGATGAGCGAATAGTCAGTGGGGACGCTGGGATTGGTGGGGGCCTGCAGCTGGCTGAACGACTGCTGCTTGCCGGCGAGGGCGACAGCGGCATTCAGTTTGTCGTCCACCTGGCCCTGCAGGTAGCTGTGCATCAGGGTCAGCGTCACGGCGCCGGTGACGGTCAGCGCCACCACCAGCAGGCCCATGATGATGGCCACCAGCTGGGACCGCAGGGACGCCGATTTCCATCGCTGTACCAAGGTCAGCGCTTTTCGGCCGTCCGGAGCACGTAGCCCACGCCGCGTTTGGTCTGGATCAGTGCCGGCGCCTCCGGGTCGAGGTCCACCTTGCGGCGCAGGTAGGAGATGTAGGACTCAACAATCGAGGCGTCGCCGTTGAAGTTGTACTCCCAGACGTGGTCCAGGATCTGGGACTTCGACAGCACCCGGTTGGGGTTCAGCATGAGGTAGCGCAGGAGCTTGAATTCGGTGGGGGACAGTTCGATCACGGTGCCGCCGCGCCGCACCTCGTGGGCGTCGTCGTCGAGCTCCAGGTCGTCCACGCGGATGACGGCGTCGTCGTCATCGAGGGTGGGCTGAGTCCGGCGCAGGACAGCGCGGATCCGCGCCACCACTTCATCCAGGCTGAAAGGCTTGGTGACGTAGTCGTCCCCGCCCACCGTAAGGCCCGTGACCTTGTCTTCCGTATCGTCCTTGGCCGTGAGGAACAGCACGGGGAAGTGCTTTCCGGAGGCCCGGAGCCGCCGGGTGACGGTGAAGCCGTCCATGTCGGGCAGCATAACGTCCAGGACGGCGAGGTCCGGCGCGTGCGCTTCGGCTGCTGCCAGGGCATCGCGGCCGTTGGCAGCCGAGACCACCTCGAACCCGGCGAACCGCAGGGACGTGGACAGCAGTTCACGGATGTTGGGTTCGTCATCCACAACGAGGAGCTTAGCCTCCGGGCCGGTCTTGTTCATGTTCCCATCATGCTCCCAGACACTGGGAGTTGTCTGGATGCACGGTGGAAGGCAGGTGGGAGCCGGACCCGTTGGTCTTCCACTCTTCCACCAAGGAGCCGGCGGCGATACACTGGCGCCCCACTATGCAAGGGGACGTAGATGGATGGCATAAAGCCGGCCGGCCCGGACCACCGGATACCCGCATTGCTGGAAGCCGACCTTCCCGCCGTCGCCGCAACGTCCCTCCGGCGCAGCGTCACGGACCTGGCGGAAGTGCAGGCGGAAAGCATCACCCCGCCCGGCGCCAACATGACCACGGGCGGGCTGTGGCGGATCACCGGCACGGCACGGGCACACGCGGGCGACGGTCGTCCCGGCGACCAGCCCTTCAGCGTCGTCGTCAAGCTCACGCAGTCGCCGCTGCTGTGGTCAGGCATCGACGTGGTGCCCCCGGACCTCCGCGAACAGCTCGGCCTGCGCTACCCGTGGCGCACGGAAGCGCAGGCCTACGCCTCCGGCCTGGCAGCGGCCTTGCCGGACGTCGCCTGGATGCCCGACGCGTATCTCATCACCGAAATCGACCCACAGCGGACCTTGATCTGGATGGCGGACGCCGCCGGTGCCGCTGCCAACTGGTCCGATGCGGCGTACGCTGACGCAGCGTACGCCCTCGGCAGGATCTCCGGCAGCCCGGAAGTAGCCGCGTGCGTGGCGCAGGTGGCGGACGCCACCACGATCCTCCGCCTCCGGTTCTACCTGGAAGGCGTGGGGTCCCAACTGCTGATCCCGATGATCCAGGGCAATGACATCTGGCAGCATCCGGCGGTTACCGGGGCCGCTGACGAAGCGGTCATCACCGGCCTGCGCCGGCTCGCGGACGACTGCTGGGACCTGATGGACGGGCTGGTGGCACTGCCGCAGCTCCCCGTCCACGGTGATGCGAGCCCGCAGAACCTGATGCTGCGCCGTCCCGCAGCGAACGGCAGCCGGACCGGGTTCGCCGTGGTGGACTGGGGAAACTTCGGCCGCGGCCCCGCAGGCTTCGACCTCGCCCAGCTGCTGGCCGGCCGTGTGAACTCCGGGGACCTGTCCGGCGACCAGCTGCACCGCCTCGCCCCGCTGTGCGGGGAGGCCTACTGCGAAGGAATGTCCGACGCCGGTGCGGAGCCGGTACCGTCGGAGGTCCGGCACGGGATGGTGGCGGCGCTGGCCCTGTTCAGCGGGTTGGGGGTGCTGCCGTTTGACCGCCTGGGCGGGCCGCCCACGCCCGGGCTGGATGACCTCGTGGCAGGCCGGTTGGAGATGGCCCGCTTTATCCTGGGCGCACTGGACGCCGGCTGGTAGCCGGCCTTGCGGCGCCGCGGGCCGGCGTATTTACCAGCCCATGGTCCCCGGCTCACCTTTGAACGGGCCCACCACCCGGTCCGTGATCCAGCCGCCGTAGAAGCCGCCGGCCTGCGGCCTGACGCGCTCGCCGTCGACTTCGCAGCTGTCCATCCGGCCAGGGTAGAGCGCCACATGGCCGGCCAGCGCCGCGTAGCCGGCCACGGGCTCCGGATAAAACCAGGCGGCGCCCTCCGCGGCGGCATCCCTGCCGCGGACGGTCAGGTACCGGGCAGCGCCCTTGAATTCGCAGAAGCTGCTGCCTGGGGCCGGTTCCAGCGCACCCGGCACAAACGCCGACGCCGGGAAGTAGTAGACGGGCGGGTGGCTTGTCTCCAGGACCCGGAGGGAGTCCGACGTGTCCAGGATCAGGGCCCCGCCCAGGAAGATGCGGATCCTTTCGCTGCTGGGTTCCACCCGTGGCGGCCGGGGGTAGTCCCAGACGGACTCCTGCCCGGGCAGGGGGACCAGTGGGGTCTTTGCAGTCGTCATGCCTCCAGTGTGCACGATCCATCCCGTGGGTGCGCCGGCGGGGCGGACCCACGCCGGGCCTGCGCGGCAGGGCGGACAGGCGGCCTGCGGCACCCGGGCGGGTTCCGCCGTCGGGAACCCCGGAAAGAGGCGGGCTGAAGCGCCGGCCGGGAACGCAAATCCGCCCCGGAACGTTCACCGCCGGACGTATTCCCCCTGCCCCGGGTCAGGAATACAGTGAGGGGTGTTGGGCCCGTCCGGTCAGGGGCCGGTGAATCCGGCTGCCGGCACGTCCCAGCATTCTTTGAGGCAACATCAGATAGATTTCCTGCCCAACCGAAGGGGACGAAACACCATGACCGATGGAAGTGCCACCGAAAGCAACGGCGCCACTGACCGCAGCATCCGCGACTGGGCTGACCTGGCCGAGGAAATGTGGTCCTACCTGACCGGCAAGGGCGCCGCGATCAACTACCAGTTTGTGGACATGACCGTGGAGGTACCCCGCGACATCGGACCGGACGCGCCCCGGGCAACGTGGAAACTCAACGGCAGCCTCAGAGTCACCACCAGCGACAAGGACGCCGCCGGGTCCGATCTGAACCGCAGCTGACGGTTATGGCCGAGTACCGCCTGGATATCGACGTGGACTTTTCCTACACGGACGGGGCAGGCACCGTCACCAACGGGACTGCCCGTGCGGCCGGCACGGAAGTGACGGTATCCCTGGACAGCCTGGCGCCGGTGGGCGGCGGCGGGCTGCCGTCCTTGGATGACGTCCGGCCGTTCGCCGACATGCTGGCCGGCAAAGGCGTGAGTGTGACGCTGGCCGGTCCGGACGGGACCATCCTGAGCCTGGGGGCGGTGAACAGCCCCGCGACACAGCGGCTCGTCACCCGCAGCGCCAACATCAAGCTGGGAAAGCTGGGCGCGTTGATGCCGCTTGCCCGGCAGGGCCGGCGCAAGGCCGCGGGTGTGCCCCTGCTGCCACCTGCCACCCCGCTGCCGTTGCTCCCCACGGTCCGGCGGAACATCACCCGCCGGATCACCACCACCCACTACACCCGGGGCAGTGGCCGGCCCCGGCTGATCTTTGTCCAGGACGCGGCCAGCTGGACCGGCCAGGTCCCCCGCGAGGTGACCCTGGACCAGGAATCGCTGAGCATCGGCAGCGACCCCGGTTCCGGGCTCCTGCTCGAAGGGCTCGACGGGCTGCACGCCGAGGTGGTCCATGACGGCCGGGACGAGTACATCCTGGTGCCGCACGGCAGCGTCAGCGGCAGCGTGTCCGGAACCGGCCCGTCAGTGCTCCGCACCGGCGCGCGGATCCAGATGGGGCAATGGTGCCTGGCGTTTTTCCGGGAGGAATTCGCGGACCATGGGCGCCCGCACGGCGGCCGGAGCGGCGGCGAACTGGCCTACGAACGTCCGCAGTTCGATCCGCGGACCGGCACCATGGAGCGGGACAGCAACGAAAGTGTCACCTAGGGATCAGCCCGGCCGGTCCGCATCCTTGGCATCGAGGATGCGGTAGGCGTACCCCTGCTCGGCCAGGAACCGCTGCCGTTTGGCGGCGAACTCCTGGTCCAGGGTGTCCCTGGCCACCAGGGAGTAGAAGCGGGCGGCCCGGCCATCCTTCTTGGGCCGCAGCAACCGGCCCAGCCGCTGCGCTTCCTCCTGGCGCGAGCCGAAGGAGCCGGACACCTGGATGGCCACGGAGGCCTCCGGAAGGTCGATGGAGAAGTTGGCCACCTTGGACACCACCAGGGTCCTGACCTCCCCGGCCCGGAACGCGTCGAACAGCTTCTGGCGTTCCTTCACGGTCGTGTCGCCCTTGATCACCGGGGCGGCCAGGCGCTCGCCGATCTCGTCCAGCTGGTCGATGTACTGTCCGATTACCAGGAGCTGTTCGTCGCGGTGCTTTTCCACCAGGCGCTCCACCACCAGGGTCTTGGACTCTGACGTGGAGCACAGCCGGTACTTGTCCGCGTCCTCGGCCATGGCGTAGGCCACCCGTTCGTCGTGGGGCAGGTCCACGCGGACCTCCACGCAGTCCGCCGACGCGATGTAGCCCTGCGACTCGATGTCCTTCCACGGCGCGTCGTAGCGTTTGGGGCCGATCAGGCTGAAAACCTCACCCTCGCGGCCGTCCTCACGGACCAGCGTGGCGGTCAGGCCCAGCCGGCGCCTGGCCTGCAGGTCCGCCGTCATCCGGAAGATCGGGGCGGGCAGCAGGTGGACCTCGTCGTAGATGATCAGGCCCCAGTCGTGGCCGTCCACCAGCTCAAGGTGCGGGTACAGGCCGCCGCGCTTGAGCGTGAGGACCTGGTAGGTGGCGATGGTGACCGGCCGGACCTCCTTGACGGCACCGGAATATTCGCCGATCTCATCCTCAGTCAGGGTGGTGCGTTTGAGCAGTTCGTCCTTCCACTGCCGGGCAGCCACCGTGTTGGTCACGAGGATCAAGGTGGTGGTGCAGCCGGTGGCCATCGCCGCTGCGCCCACAATGGTTTTCCCGGCGCCGCAAGGCAGCACCACCACTCCACTGCCGCCGGACCAGAAGTTTTCGCTGGCCTGCTGCTGGTAGGGCCGCAGCTGCCAACCCTCTTCCTTGAGCGCAATCAGGTGCGGGGTGCCGTCCACGTAGCCGGCCAGGTCTTCCGCAGGCCAGCCGATCTTCAGCAGCAGCTGCTTCAGCTGGCCCCGCTGGGAGGCGTGCACCACAACGGTTTCGCCGTCGATCCGGGGGCCCAGCAGGGGCTGGATCTTTTTGGCCCTGATCACTTCCTCCAGGACCGGATAGTCGTCGGTGCGCATCACCAGGCCGTGCTGGGGGTCCTTTTCCAGCCGCAACCGGCCGTACCGGGACATGGTTTCGGCCACATCCACCAGCAACGAATGCGGTACCGGGAACCGGGAGTACTTCAGCAGCGTATCCAGGACCCGTTCGGCGTCCAGGCCCGCGGCCCGCGCATTCCACAGGCCCAGCGGGGTGAGCCGGTAGCTGTGGACGTGTTCCGGGGCGCGTTCCAGTTCCGCGAAGGGCGCGATCGCGTGCCGGGCTTCGGTGGCGAGCTCGTGGTCCACCTCCAGGAGGATGGTTTTATCACTCTGGACGATCAGGGGTCCGTCGTTCACGGGGGTCCTTTACTGGCGCAGTTCCCCTGCGGCCTCGATATCGATGATGCGGTGGACGGACAGGACCCGTTCTGTTTCCCTGGCAGGGTCAAACACCCGGACCCGGCCGCCGCTTACGGATAGCGGAACAACAATTTCCAGGTTGGCATTCCCCAGGCTGTCCACCACGTTCATGCTGATTTTCTGCTTGAGCCGGATGGCCCGCTGCAGCGCCTCAAGCCCCAGCTGGGTGGCCACCTCGCCGGAGTGCCCGTTGCCGGATGCGCCGGCACCGGATGTTCCGTTGCCGACGGCGGCCCCCACCTGCCGCAGCACGGCCAGTTGCGCCTCCACGTCCTCAGCCGGGGGCGCGGTCCGCGGCGCGGAATAGACCGGGCGGCCGTTCTCCTGCGGCGCGGTGGTCCGCCGGAGCCGCAACGCTGGCCCGTCCCCGTTATCCACCGCGGGGGAGAGGCCCAGGCTGCGGAGGGCCTGCGCGGCTTCCCGGGGAGCCACGGAGGCCACCAGCACCGTGGGGGCGATCCGGGCCAGGCCCAGGGCGACCGCGCGGGGGCCGGAGAGGAGCTCCTGCAGGGCGGCCTCGTCGTCGCTTTGGATGAAGCTGGCGGCGGGCCCCACTTGGAGCCTGCCATGCCGGGATGCCGTGTCCGCCACGAGGTACTCCAACGGCTGGGGCACGGCAGTGGCCGAGTGCTCGCGGAGGAAGGCGAGCAGCCCGGCGGCATCAAAACCGTTGTCCAGGGCCCGGCGGATGGACCCGGCCGAAAAGCGGTAGATCCCTGCAGGTCCTTGGCCCTCGGCGTCGGCCATCAGCAGGAGCTGCTCCGTCAGGGCCGGTGCCAGGTAGCCGGGGGCAACGGCGGTCAGGTCGGCCTGGAGCAGCACGTGGTTCAGTGCCGCGGGCAGGTGCTCGCCCAGGATGTCCAGCGCATCGTCCTGCTGGTCCGCCGCCACGGCACTGCCCAGCTGGGTCAACGCGCCGGATCCCACCAGGCCCAGGAGCTCGGCTTCGGCGAGGACGCCGCGGATCAGGGAGCTGAAGCGCCGGGCCATCCTGGGCTGCGACCATTCGGCGCGCTGGAGGACCGCGACTGCGTCCAGCACGGGCGCCGTTCCGTCCGGCGCCCCTGCCTCGTCGGTGAGCTCCTTCAGGATTTCCAGGATCCGTTTGCGCACCACCGGGGCGTCGGGGCGCTGCGCCTCGGCGGAGAGCGCCACGATGGCACCGCCGCCCGGGGCGCGGTGGCCCGTTGCGGGCCCGGCGCCGGGCTGGCCCACCAGGGAGGGCACCCGCTCGCTGGCCAGCCAGGCGTTGACCAGCCACAACCATTGCTCCTGCCGGGGCACAAGGAGCCATTCGAGGTCCGCCGGGCGCACCCAGGAACTGGTGTCCACGTCCAGCCGGATCAGGCCCGCCAGGGCGCACAGTTCCAGCAGCACCCCCGCCCGGGTCTGGTCAAGGCGCAGCACCTCGCTCAGCCTGCGGGTTTCGCGGACGCCCACGCCGCCGCTGCGCAGGGTTGCCAACGGCTGTTCGCCAACGGCGTGCAGCAGCTCGCCCACCAGGCGCAGGGTCTCCGAGATGGCGCTGAGGGCAGCGTTCCTGCGCAACGCGGCGGTGGTCCGGCCAAGCTCGGGGCGGGGCGGGGTAAGGCTGAAGTCGTCGATAACCACACCGCCGCGCAGCGACGTGCCCACGCTGTGCGGCAGTTCCACATGCGCCGCGTCCAGGGGCACCAGCAGGCCGCGGGCCAGCAGCCAGTCCACGGGCCCGACGTCGGCACCCTCGGTGGTGATCGACGCCTTGCGTTGCGCCTGGGGGACGGCGCCCATGGCCCAGTTCCGGAACCTGGCGAGCAACGCCGTGGTCCTTGCCGGTGCCCCTGCGAGGATATGGTGCAGTCCCTCCGGCGATGACGTCCAATGTTGCAGGGCCAGAGCTGCTTCCATGGGGGTGGTGGCATCGTGGATGTCCGCACCGCTGCGGTGCAGTTCGGAAACCAGCTGAACGGCGCGCTGCGCAAACGCGGGCTGGAGCCGGACCAGTTCCGTGTAGCTGCGGCCGAGCCCGGCCGGGTAAATCCCCACCACGTCCTTCAAGGAGCCCACAGGCAGGTAAAACCGGTGTTTTGCCGGCCCGGCGGCGGTTCCGGACGGTGGGGCTGCCCGGTGGACCAGCGCCATTTCCTGCAGGGTGGCCAGGATGCCGTCGACGGTGGCGGCGGTGGACCCGGTGATGAGTTTGCGGAGCCCCGCGGCGGACGCGCTGTGGCCGGTGTCCGTGTTGGTGCACAGGTGGAGGGTTTCCAGGACCTGCATCTGCGGCCGGTTAAGCCGTTCCAGCGCCCGCTGGACGCTGACCCGCGCACTGGCCCGGGCCGCCAGCGCGGCGAAATCCGGGACGCCCGGGGAGATAAGGTCCGGCCGCGCCGCAAACAGCGCCCGCAGCGAGTCATCGGTGCGGGCGGCCAAGTCCTTGCTGAGCGCGCGAATGAGGGACATCAGTCCAACGTTACCGCCGGTCAGGCTTTGTTGCCCGGCGACGCCCGGCAACACTGTCCAGAACCAGGAAGAGCATCAGGATGAATGCCAGCGGCAGCCCGTAAAGGGCGGAGTAGGTCACCCAGGGCGGAGCCACGGCGCCGGCGAAGGCCAGCGCCATAACGGCTGCAACGGCGGCCAGGGACAGCAGGGCAATGGCTGCGGCCGCAATCATCAGGGGCCTGCGGTAGCGCGGGGGTGTCATGGAAGTAACGCTACAGGCCCGCGGCGGCGGGGGTGAACGGCTCCCGTGGGGCCCGGTAAAGCGGGAATGTGGCACCGGGCAGGATAACCTTGAAGGATACAGACCAAGACGGTCCGCAGCTGCCATACCCTGAACCCGCACCACAGTGCGGACGCGGTGGTGGCCGGCCGGGTCCCCAGACATTAAGACGAAGAAGGTTGATTACGTGCCTACCGGCAAGGTCAAGTGGTATGACAAGGACAAAGGGTTCGGCTTCCTCGCCGGCGAGGACGGGCAGGAAGTATTCCTGCCCAAATCGTCGCTGCCCGAGGGTGTGACGGAACTCAAGGCCGGCACCCGTGTGGAGTTCGGCGTCGCTGACGGCCGGAAGGGTGCCCAGGCGCTGGGCCTGCGGGTACTGGACAAAACGCCGTCCCTGGCCAAGGCCAAGCGGCCCAGCGCCAAGGACCTGGCGCCCCTGGTCCAGGACCTCGTGAGTGTGCTGGATAACCTGTCCGGCACCCTGTCGGCCGGTAAGTACCCGGAAGGCAACAAGGGCAAGGCCATCGCCGCTGCCCTCCGCAAGGTCGCCGACGAGCTGGACGTTTAGGCAACCATGAACCCCCAAGCTGAACAGCCGGAAGCGGTGCTGCAGGACCAGGCCGCTGACGCCCCGGCCGCTGACCAGGCCACCCCTGCTGCGGCAGCCCCCGCACCGGCCGCGCCCAAGCGGGGCGCCGGTGTGCCCGTCTGGCGGGTTGGAAAGCCGGATGCCTTCCTGGCCGCAGCCGTGGATTCGGCCCGCGCCGCCGTCGAGGGCATCACCGAACCTGGCGCCGTTGGCCGGCACCTGGCCGCCAAAAGCGAAGGCGACCGCCTGGTGACGCACCTGTTCGAGTCCAGGCTCGCCGGCTACCAGGGCTGGCAGTGGTACGCCGTGCTGACCCGCAACTCCCGCTCCAAGACGGTCACCGTCAACGAGCTCGGCATGCTACCGTCCGGGGAATCCATCCTCGCCCCTGAATGGGTGCCGTGGGCCGAACGCGTCCGGCCTGAGGATGAGCAGGAACAGGCTGCCCAGGAGCAGGAACGCCGGCACCGGGACGCGCCGGCCCACAGCTCTGCTGATGCGGATGCCGCAGAAACGGACGACGACGTTGCGGACCAGGTGCCGGAAGGCCAGGAACACGACGCAGTTGTGTCAGCTGATGCAGCTAACGACAATGACGACGATGACGCGGACGACGCCGAAACGGACGAGGATGAAGACTCGCCGGACAGTGCCGGTTTCGGCGGCCGGGGAGACTAAGGCCCCGCGGGCCCGGTTTTTCCCGCCGAAGCCCCAGCACTCCGCACGGCATTTTCTGACCAAAGTACTCCGCACCAAGCACTCCGCACCACGGCACTCCGCACCACAACAAAAAGGCGCCGCCCGGCTGTTTAGCCGGGCGGCGCCGTCGTGCGTTCAGGACATGTCGCTGCGCGCTATTTGCGCAGTTCGCCCACCACGTAGTCGATGCTGGCCAGCAGGGCGGTCACGTCGTCCGGATCGATGGCAACAAACGTGGCAATGCGCAACTGGTTGCGTCCCAGCTTGCGGTAGGGTTCGGTGTCCACCACGCCGTTGGCTCGCAGGACCTTTGCCACCTGGGCGGCGTCCACGGAATCATCGAAATCAATGGTGGCGATGACATTGGACCGTTCGTCCGGGTTGGCTACGAACGGTGTTGCGTACTCCGAAGCCTCGGCCCAGCTGTAGATCCGGCCTGCCGAATCGGCGGTGCGCCCGGCAGCAAAGTCCAGGCCGCCGTTGCTGTTCAGCCACTGCACCTGGGCGTCCAGGGTCACCAGGGTGGAGAGCGCCGGGGTGTTGTAGGTCTGGTTCAGCCGGGAGTTGTCGATGGCCGTCTGCAGGTCCAGGAAATCCGGGATCCAGCGGTTGCCGGCCTTGATCCGCGCGGCACGCTCCAGTGCGGCCGGCGAGAACAGGCCCAGCCACAGCCCGCCGTCCGAGGCAAAGTTCTTCTGCGGTGCGAAGTAGTAGACATCGCTTTCGGCAACGTCCACGTCCAGCCCGCCGGCAGCCGAGGTGGCATCCACCAGGACCAGCGAGCCTTCATCGGCCCCCGCGACGCGGCGCACCGGGGCGGAGACGCCAGTGGAGGTTTCGTTCTGGGGCCAGGCGTAGACGTCCACACCGGCCTCTGCCTGTGCCGTGGGACGGGTGCCCGGCTCCGCCTTGATGATGGAGGAAGCCGCCAGGAACGGGGCCTTGTTGGTGGCGGCTGCGAACTTGGAACCGAACTCACCGAAGGACAGGTGCTGCGCCTTCTCCTCAACCAGGCCAAAGCTGGCAACATCCCAGAATGCGGTGGAGCCACCGACGCCGAGGACTACTTCGTAGCCTTCGGGGGCGCGGAAGAACTGGCTCAGGCCGGAGCGGACGGAGCCCACCAGGTTTTTGACCGGAGCCTGGCGGTGGGAGGTCCCCAGAATGGCCTTGGACGCGGCGGAAAGAGCATCGATCTGCTCCTGCCGGACCTTGGAGGGTCCGGCGCCGAACCGTCCGTCCCGGGGCAGCAGGTTGGCGGGGATCGTGATGCTGGTTTCGCTCACAGGTGCTCCAATTTCGGCGTGGAAGTTGTTGCGCCGGGACGGCTGGGTGCCGGCCGCCAGTGGTCAGCGGCCCTCGGCCCGGACCCTCCAATTGTGCCTGAAGTGGTGTTTCGGCGGGAACCGCACCCGTCATAGTCCAGTCATTGAGACAGTCCGGCAGAAGAGCCGAATCTATTCGGACAAACTCAAAATAGGCTAAGCTTTTCCACGGACTACGCCGCCGTCTGGGCGGTACGGTGGGACAACGCAAGGTACTGCGCTCGAGGAGCTGAGCTGGATGACGGATCTTATCGACACTACGGAGATGTACCTTCGCACCATTTTGGAGCTTGAGGAAGAAAACATCGTTGCCCTCCGGGCCCGCATCGCGGAACGGCTGAGGCACTCGGGGCCCACGGTTTCGCAGACCATCGGCCGGATGGAGCGTGACGGCCTGGTGGTGGTGTCCGGGGACCGGCACCTGGAACTGACCGAGACCGGCCGTAAGCGCGCCACCGAAGTCATGCGCAAACACCGGCTCGCCGAGCGCCTCCTGGCGGACGTTATCGGCCTGGACTGGGCGTACGTCCACGACGAGGCCTGCCGCTGGGAACACGTGATGAGCGAACGCGTGGAGAAGCGCATCTACGAGATGCTGAACCACCCCACGGAGTCGCCCTACGGCAACCCCATCCCGGGCCTCGCGGCGTTGGGTGGCCAGCCCGGCAACGGCTTCCGGGACGGAGCCGTCAGCCTGCTCGAAGCCATGAAGTCCTACGGCCCCGCCTCCTCGGTGACGGTGAGCCGGCTGGCGGAGCCCATCCAGGTTGAACCGGAACTTCTGGTCCAGCTCGACGAAGGCGGCATCCGGCCCGGCGCAGCCGTTTCGCTGGAGCGCGTTGGCGACTACATCTCCGTCCGCGTGGCCGGCATCGAAGGTGCCCTGGAACTGCCCCCTGAAGTGGCAGCGCACGTCTTCGTCGCGGTCAACTGACGCTGCCCGACGCCGCACTTACCCAATCCCGAGCGGGTTACGCAAAGATAACGGAATTGTTACTTTGCGGGGGTAACGGATATAGTTGAACCTAAGCGTTGATACATAAGCGTTACTTGATCCGGAGCCGAGCTCTGCCAGCGGATCAGGCGCACAAGTCATTTCTGGCAGAGGCGGGGGAACCACAACCGGCAGCGGGGGCTGCCTTGGGGTGAAGTCCGTCAGCAGCAAGCCTCTCCAGTGAAGGATCCTACGGGATACCCCTGTGCCAAAGCTTGCCCGCGCGGACCGGGTCGAACGAACTCTCTGACCCGAATCCGACAGCTAACTCCGCAGGCTTTTCCAGAGAGGAACCGTTCTTGACCATGCAGACCTCCAGGGGACGCCGCCGTGCGGCCGTCCCCGCTTCGGCGCCACGGGCAGCTGAAGCCACCAGCACGGAGCGCCCGCGCGATTTCCACCGCGACGCGCGCCGCCGCAGGGGTCCCTTCCGGCAGATCACCGACTTCGCGTCGGCCAGCGGCATGGGCCAGAAAGCCGGCATCGCCCTGGCTGCCACGGGCCTGGTCCTTACCGTGACCGTCCCGGCCACCAGCCCCGTGCTTGCAACCGACGCACCCGGAGCCACCCCCGTGGCTGCCGCCGCAGTAACCCCGCAGCCCCGGATCTCCGCAGAAGCCGGCGCCCAGCTGGACTTCAGCCGTTCCGCTGTGGTGACCCAGGCCGATCCGGACGGCAAGCTCAAGCAGCTGCTCAGCGCCCAGTCCGCCAGCGCCGTCTCCCGGGCGGCCTCGGCAGGCAGCCTTGCTGCGCCGCTGGCCACGCTCACCACTGCCTCTCCCTTCGGCTACCGCGTCAGCCCCATCACCGGCGGCAACGGCGACTTCCACCGTGGCCAGGACTACGTGGCCCAGTGCGGCACATCCGTGCTTGCTGCTGCAACCGGAACCGTGACATTCGTCGGCTGGCACCAGTACGGCGGTGGAAACCGCGTGGTGATCGACCACGGCAATGGCCTGGAGACCACCTATAACCACCTCTCCTCCTTCACTGTGAAGGAAGGCCAGACGGTGTCCCGCGGCGATGTGGTGGCCCTGAGCGGCACCACGGGCGCTTCCACCGGCTGCCACCTCCACTTCGAGGTCCAGGTCAACGGCGAAGTCGTCGATCCTACCGGCTGGCTCTAGTCAAATGATGGTTCACTACCGGATCGCCGAGATCCGCCGTGACCTGAATGTGACATTGAAACGAAACTGCTGTACCGTCTAACTTGCGTCAAGTTTTCCGAACTTGACGCTCTTGAGTGGATTGCCTAGCTCTGCCACCGCTCAAGGTCCGTTCGCATTTCATCGTCTGGCAGGGGCGGGGGAACCAATTTTGGCCTTCAGCTGTATCGAAGGCCTTGGGGTTAAGTCGCAAAGCTTCCCAGGAAGCAGCGCGGCCGGGTGACTCCCATCCGAATCCGACAGCTCACCTCGCAGGCATTGGGAGAGGCCACCTTCTTGTCTTCACGCCACAATTCTGCGCGCCACCGTGCGCTCACGGTTCGCACCAGCCCTTTGGACAGTGTTTCCAAAGCCGTCAGTGCCAATGCCGGGACAGTAGGTCGCCAGGCGGCAGTATTCGCCGCCGCGTCGGGCCTGATCCTGACCATGGGACTGCCTGCCACAGCTGCTGACACCACTGCCGGAGTGTCCGCTTCCACCGAGTCCGGCACCGCCCAGACCGCGCTGGCAGTCACCGCCGCTCCCACCGCCACCGTTTCCTTCGAACGCACAGTGGTCACAACCATTGCTGCGCCGAAGCCGGAGCCGGTCCGAGTGCAGGCCACCCCCGCAGCCACCGCAACGGCAGCAGCCCCGGCCGCAGCCGGAGCTACGGCCGCGGCAGCAGCGCCGGCAGAGAAGGCCGCGCCTGTTGCGGCTTCGACGTCCGGCATCGCAGCCATCGCCTACACGGGCATCGGCCGTCCCTACGTCTGGGGCGGCACCAGCCCCAATGGCTGGGACTGCTCCGGATTCACCCAGTGGGTCTACGCCCAGGCCGGCATCAGCATTCCCCGCACGAATGCCTGGAACGCCATGACGCCCACGTCCAACCCGCAGCCGGGTGACCTGGTCATGCAGAATGGCGGCGCGCACGTTGGTATCTACGTCGGCAACGGCATGATGATCAGCGCGCTCAACCCCTCCCAGGGCACCCTGCTCCACGCAGTGGCAGCCACGGGCTCCTCCTCGTTCTACACGCTCGGCAAGTAGTTCCTGGGGCTTCGGCCCCGGGAACTTTTTCTTTGCTCGAAACCGCTTCACGCCAATCACCAAATCCCCGTTCTGGACGCGCCGGAATACCCCCAAGATGCCGGCGCGGCCAACGCCCCGGGCCTGCCCACCAGCAGGGCCCGGGACAACGAAAGAGAGAACTGATGACTACTCGTGCAATCGCACGGCATCGCGCCGAGGTCACCAAAACCAACTCGATCACCGTCATTGCCAAGGCTGTCGGCAGCAACGCCGGAGTCTTCGGACGCCAGGCTGCCGTCATCGCCGCAGCTTCCGGCCTGGTCCTCACCAGCGGAATCGCAGCCAACGCTGCAGACGCCAGCACCCAGCGCGAATCAGCGCCGCTGTCCGGGCTGGAAGTTGAATCGACGGTTGACGCCCCCATCTCCGCCGCTTCGACCATCGCCATCACCTTCGAGAAGCCGGCCGTGACCACCACGCCGGCTCCCGTTGTTGAGCCCGAGCCCGAAGTTACCGTCCAGGAAGCCGAGCCCGCAGCGCCCGCCGCCGCAGCCCCTGCTGCGCAGCCTGCTGCGGCACCGAAGGTCACGGCCACCGTTGCCTCGGCTCCCGCTCCGGCGGCTGCACCCGCAGCCCAGGCCCCCGCCAGCGGCAAGGGCGCGGCTATCCTCTCCGCCGCCTACGCCCAGCTGGGTGTGGTCCAGGACTGCACCATGCTGGTCACCAACTCCCTCGCAGCAGTGGGCATCAACTTCCACGACTGGCCTGCAGGCTACCTCTCCCTGGGCCGCACCGTGAGTGCCGCCGAGGCTCAGCCCGGTGACCTGATCTACTACGCCAACGGCGGCTCGGGCATGGCCCACATCGCTGTCTACGCAGGCAACGGCCAGGCAGTTCACGGCGGCTTCAACGGCAACCAGACCATCGTGTTCAGTGCCAACGTGGGCTCCGGCCCCGTGTTTATCCGCGTCAGCTGATTCCAGCGGGTTCCCGGGAACCCCAGGCCCGGCCGGCGTCAACCGCCCAAAGGCCACACTCCGAAGGACCTCCGCACCACGGTGCGGGGGTCCTTCGTGCATCCGCCGCCAGGCCCTGCCATGTGATGCCGCCCCGCAGGGAGCTGCCGCAACGACACGGAACCGGTGAACTCCGGAATTAGTTGATAGCGCGTTTCGTTGTTTACTCTTGTCATGTCGATCCATAGCCCGGACACGCCGGGGGCAGCCGGCCCTCGTGCCCCTGACGGGTGCGGCCGGAGGTACGTGCATGCGCACTCTCGTTCTGAATGCTGGATATGAACCGCTGGCGGTTATCACCTTCCGCCGGGCGCTGGTGCTTGTGCTCACGGGCAAGGCAAGCGTTGTGGCCGAAGGCGACGATCCCGTCGTGGGTCCGCAGGAGATCCTGGGCAGGCCTTCCGTTATCCTGCTGAACCGCTACATCCGTCCCCGGTATAACCAGTCAACAGCGGTAAGCCGCCGGGGGGTGCTGCGCCGGGATGGACATGCCTGCGGTTACTGCGGCAAGGCAGCGCACACCATAGACCACATCCAGCCCAAATCACGCGGCGGAGCCGACTCGTGGGAGAACCTGGTGGCGGCCTGCCTGCGCTGCAACAACGTCAAGGGTGACCACACGCCCGGCGAAATGGGTTGGAAACTGCGGTTTGTGCCTGCCCCGCCCCGCGGCGCCATCTGGCAGATCAAGGAACTCGAAAAGCCGACCCCCGCCTGGGACCCCTTCCTGTTGCCGGAGCGCGCTGCCTGACCGCTGCCACGGCAGCACATACCGGCTGTGCGGGCGGAGCCGTCCGTGGCTAGGCTGGGGGAGTGGACGGTACCCCGGTTGAATTTGATGCTGTAATCCTTGCCGGCGGCAGGTCATCCCGGCTGGGCGGAACCCCCAAACAGGACCTGGTTCTTGGCGCTGCCAGCCTTCTGGACCGTGCCCTCGAAGCAGCCTCCGGCGCGGCCCGCAGGGTGGTGGTGGGGCCGGACCCCGGAACCCTGCCGGACGGTGTGCAGTCCTGCCGGGAGGAGCCGGCCTTTGCCGGGCCGGCAGCTGCCATCGCGGCCGGACTGGACGCCCTGGCCGGGTTGGAAGCCTTGGCCGGACCGCACGCACACGCCCCGGCCGCTTTTGTCCTGGTGCTTGCCTGCGATATGCCGCACGCCGCGGAAGCCGTTCGGGTGCTGTGCGCGGCGCTCCCCGATGCGGCGGACGCGGGAAAGCAGGGGGTGATCGCCCGGGCAGCCGACGGCACCAACCAGCCGCTGGCCGGCCTTTACAGCACAGATGGACTAAAAAAGGCGGCCGCTGCCTTGGCCGCCGATGGCCGCCTGACGAACGGCTCGGTCCGGTCCCTCCTTGCTAGTCTTGACGTGCAGCCCGTCACCGTCCCGGCCGGCTCCACAGCAGATGTGGATACGTGGGACGACGCCGCCGCACTAGGAATTGCCGCTGAAGGTCAGGAACCACATACGGGCCCTGACGCCCGCGGCCGCAGCTACCTTGGAGGCAGCACGTGAAAAGCCAGGAAGAGACCCTCGAGGAATGGTGCCGGGCACTGTTGCAGGCTTACGAACTTGAGGGCTTCCACGTGGATGTGAACGCCGTCCTCTCGCTCGCCGGCGTAGCAGCGCACTCGGTGGTCCGCCCGGCCGCGCCCCTGACAACGTTTATTGCCGGTTACGCCGCAGGCCTGGCGTCGGCACCCGGCCAGGTCCAGGATCCGGCAGCCATGGACGCCGTCCTGGCCGTGGCCCGGGGGTTGGCCGTCGCCTATGCCGAGGACGCCGCCGGGACAGCCGGCGAATGACCGAAGCCCACCAGGAAACGCAGGAGCCCGAGCAAACGGAGCCGCCAACACGCCTTGCCCACACGTGGGAAGAGGCGCGGCAGGCCGCCTTCGACGCAGCCACACCGATTCCGGCCGGACCGGTGGCGCTGGACCTCGCCCTGGGCAGGCGCCTGGAACAGGACATTGTGGCCTTGCAGGACATGCCGCACTACGCCTCCTCGGCCATGGATGGCTGGGCGGTCAACGGCAGCGGGCCGTGGATCCTGGCGGAGCAAGGCACCCGGCTGGCGCCCCACCAGGCAAGCCCCATCGCCACGGGCGGACTCATCCCGCCCGGAGCCAAGGCAATCCTGCGCACCGAGGCCGCCGTGCTGACCAGCGACGAGGACGGCCTGCCCGTCCTCACCAGCGGCCGTGCGGCCCGGCCCGGCGAACCCCGGAACGGCCAGCACATCCGCAAGGCCGGTGAGGAAGCGCTGACCGGAGACGTCCTGGTGAAGGCCGGTGTGACACTGAACCCCGCGCACATCGCCCTGGCGGCCCTCGCCGGCCACGATACCCTGCAGGTGCAGGGCAAACCGCTGGTCAGGCTGCTCCTGACCGGGGGTGAGGTGGTCCACAACGGCGTGCCCGGACCGGGCAAGGTCCGCGACACTTTCGGCCCGCAACTGTCCGGGGCGGTGGCCATGCTCGGCGGCATGGACGGCGGCCGGCAACGGATCGGCGATGCCTACGACGACTGGCTGGGAGCCCTGGAGGACGACGTTCCGGAGATGGCCGGTGCGGCGGACCTGCCGGCCGACGTCGTGATCACCACCGGCGGAACCGGGCTCTCCGGCACCGACCACCTCCGCAAAGCCGTTGCCGGGCTGGGCGGCCGGCTGCTGATCGACGGCATCGCGATGCGGCCCGGGCACCCGGTGGTGCTCGCCGAACTGCCCGACGGCCGCTTTATCCTGGGGCTGCCCGGCAACCCCCTGGCCGCCATGCTGGCGCTGTCCACCGTGGGCGGGCCGTTGCTGGCTGCGCTGGGGCACGCGCCGCTGCCGCCGGTGCAGGAGGTGCCGTGCGGAACCATGATCGAACCCGAGCCCGGGCGCACCCGGCTGATGCCGTTCCGGCTCGTATATGGGATGGCCTCACCCGCGCAGCACACCGGGCCCGGCATGATGCGCGGCCTCGCCGCCGCCGACGGCGTGCTGGTGGTGCCGCCGCACGGGGTCCAACTGGGCGAACCGGTCCCGGCCTTCGCCCTGCCCTGGGGTCCGGACCTGCCGGCCCCCGCCGACCCGGCCGCCAAGGCCAAAGCCAAACCCAGGACTGCCACCCGGCCAGCCAGGCCGGCGGCAAAACCAGCTGCGGCCGGCCCGGTGGACTGGAGCGCACTCCTTGGTTGAGCGCCGGCCGCCACGTTGGGATGATGGATCGATGAGCAGGACGGAGCAGACATGGGCAGGGTGACACAGCGCCGCAAGGTGCACAGGTATGTCCTGGACGGCTCAGCGGCTGCCCTCGAGTTCCCGGTGCGGCACAAGGAGGACATCCTGGCGGTGGAGGAACCGCTGGAGATCCGGCTGGGCGGCCTGAGCCACTCGGTCACCATGCGCACGCCGGGCGATGATTTTGACCTCGTGGCTGGTTTCCTGGTCTCCGAGGGCATCATCTGGGAGCCCGGACAGCTGCCGTCCCTGCGTTTCTGCGCCGGCGAAGACGAAAACGGTGTCCAGACCTTTAACGTGGTCGAAGCCCAGCTCCGCCCGGACGTCACCGTCCCGGACCACGGACGCCGGTCCTATACCTCCAGCGCCTGCGGAATCTGCGGGACCGACTCGGTGGATGCGGTGACCCGGTCCTCGCACTACAGCCCCGCCGGCGATCAGCTCACCGTGGCCGCGGAAGTCCTGGCGTCCCTGCCGGACCAGCTGAGGAAAGGGCAGACTGTTTTCGAGCGCACCGGCGGTGTGCACGCCGCCGGACTGTTCACCATAGACGGCGACGGCGGCGCCCGGCTGCTGTGCGTCCGGGAGGACGTGGGCCGGCACAACGCCGTGGACAAGGTGGTGGGGTGGGCCCTCCGGGAAGGCCTCCTTCCGCTGCGCGGGACGGTCCTGCAGGTCTCCGGCCGCGCCTCCTTTGAACTGGTCCAGAAAGCGGCCCTGGCAGGTATCCCGGTGCTGTCCGCCGTCAGTGCGCCGTCGTCCCTGGCAGTGGAGCTCGCGGAATCCAGCGGGCTGACCCTGGCCGGCTTCAGCCGGGGCACCAGCTTTAACGTCTATGCCGGGGCCGGCCGCATTGCCCCACCCGGCGCTGCTGTTCAGCCATCCTGAGGGCCCGGGAGCTGCAGCCCGGGCTACCCGCGGCCCGTGTGCCGGGGTAGCTATCACCGAAAGCACCCGGTAGATTTATCCATCGAATGGACATCTTGGTCCACTTCCCAGCGCTAAAGAGGACCCAGATTGCATGACGACCGCCGGATCACGGAAGTCCGCCTTGAGAGGTTCCTGCGTGAGCGCATCAACCCCGCCGTATACAGCCGCAGCCTGCCGCTGACGCTGACCAGCTGGGAGGTTCCGGACGAGCCGGTCCCCGCGCTGGAGGCCATGCGCCAGGAATTCCTTCCACAGGAGCACAACGCCGCCTGGGGCAAGCCGTGGGGGACCACCTGGCTGCGCGTGCAGGGCGAGGTCCCCGAAACGTGGGGCACCGGGCCTGGTACCGCCGTCGAGGTGGTGGTTGACCTTGGCTTCACCACCGAGGTGCCGGGGTTCCAGTGCGAGGGCATCGCCTGGCGGGCAGACGGCAGCATCATCAAGGCCATCTCGCCCCGCAACCAGTACATCCCGTTGAAGCTGCTGGGCAGCGGCATGGCGGTGGACTTCTACGTGGAGGCTGCAGCCAACCCCGATGTGGCGCAAGGGTGGACGTTTGCGGCCACTCCTTACGGCGACAAGGCGACGGCCGGAACGGCTCCGCAGTACCGGCTGGGACGCATCGCGATCGCCGAACTGCAGCAGGAGGTCTGGGAGCTGCAGCAGGACATCTTGACCCTGGCGGGCCTGATGGCGCAGCTGCCCCTTGAGCTTCCCCGCCGGCACGAAATACTCCGCGCCCTGGAACGCATGCTCGATCTGATGGATCCGGACGACATCGCCGGGACTGCCGCCGCCGGACGGGAGGTCCTGGCCAGGGTCCTGGCCCGGCCCGCGTACGGATCCGCGCACCAGCTGGTGGCCACCGGGCACGCGCACATCGATTCGGCCTGGCTGTGGCCGGTGCGGGAAACCATCCGCAAGTGTGCCAGGACGTTCTCCAACGTGGTGGCCCTGATGGACGAGGACCCGGACTTTGTGTTTTCGTGCTCCTCCGCCCAGCAGCTTTCCTGGATCAAGGAGTTCTACCCTGAACTTTTCGCCCGCATCCGGGAGAAGGTCCGTACGGGCCAGTTCGTTCCCGTGGGCGGCATGTGGGTGGAGTCGGACACCAACATGCCCGGCGGCGAGGCCATGGCCCGCCAGTTCCTTGAGGGCAAGAGCTTTTTCCTGGCCGAGTTCGGCGTCGAATGCCGGGAGGCCTGGCTGCCCGATTCCTTCGGCTACTCAGCCGCCCTGCCGCAGATCGTCAAAGAAGCAGGCAGCCGCTGGTTCCTGACCCAGAAAATTTCCTGGAACCAGACCAACAAGATGCCGCACCACACGTTCAACTGGGAGGGCATCGACGGCACCCGCCTGTTCACCCACTTCCCGCCGGTGGACACCTATAATTCCGAACTCAGCGGAGCGGACCTGGCCCACGCGGAACGCAATTACCGCGACCACGGCCGCGGCTCAGTCTCGCTGGTACCGTTCGGCTACGGTGACGGCGGCGGCGGACCCACCCGGGAGATGCTTGCAGCCGCTGCCCGCACCGCTGACCTCGAAGGGTCCCCGAAGGTACGCCTGGGATCCGCGGAGAGCTTCTTCCAGCAGGCCGAGGACGACTACCAGGGCCTGCCCGTCTGGGTGGGTGAAATGTACCTGGAACTGCACCGTGGCACCTACACCAGCCAGGCCAACACCAAAAAAGGCAACCGGCGCAGTGAACACCTGCTGCGCGAAGCGGAACTCTGGTGCGCCACCGCAACAGTCCGGACCCATGGCGGCTTCGAGTATCCCGCAGCCGAGCTCAAGCGCCTCTGGCGCCTGGTGCTGCTGCAGCAGTTCCACGACATTCTGCCCGGCAGCTCGATCGCCTGGGTGCACCAGGATGCCGAACGCAACTACGCCGCCGCCGCGGCCGGGCTGGAGGCCGTTATCGCCGCAGCCGCTGCTGCGATGCTGGGCCAGGGCGGCCGGCAGTTCCTGCTGAACGCAGCACCGCACGCCAGGGACGGTGTGCCGGCCCTGGGCGCGGCCGAACGGTCGATCGTGCCCGTGCCGGCGACGGCCCAGGCCCAGGGCGGCAGTTACGTCCTGGATAACGGCGTTATCAGGGCAGAGCTGGACGGGGCGGGGTTACTGGTCTCCCTGGTGGACCATGCCAGCGGCCGTGAGGCCATCGCCCCCGGCCAGCCGGGTAACCTCCTGGAGCTGCACCGGGACACCCCCAATGAATGGGACGCCTGGGACATCGATGAGTTCTACCGCCGCAATGTCACACCGCTGACGGCTGCGGCGTCCGTCCGGGTGTCCACCCACGGGCCGGACGCCGGCGTGGTGGTGGAGCGGCTGGCCGGCACGTCCCCGGTAACGCAGCACATCACCCTTGCCCCGGGCAGCCCCGCGCTGTCCATCACCACCACGGTCGACTGGCAGGAGCGGGAGAAGCTGCTCAAACTCGGCTTCGGCCTGGACGTCCGGGCGGACCGTTCCGCCGCGGAGACGCAGTTCGGCCACGTTTTCCGGCCGACGCACACCAATACGTCCTGGGAAGCAGCGAAGTTTGAAGTCTGCGCCCACCGGTGGATCCACGTTGCCGAACCCGGCTACGGGGTGGCGGTCTCCAATTCGTCCACCTACGGCCACGACGTCACCAGGAACGTCAGGGCCGACGGCGGGACCACCACCACCGTCCGGCTGTCCCTGGTGCGGGCTCCGAAGTTCCCCGATCCCGAAGCGGACCGCGGCCGCCACGAGTTCACCGTCACCATCCGGCCCGGTGCCGCAATCGCCGACGCCGTCCAGGAAGGCTACCGGACCAACCTGGTGCCCCGGCTGGTCAGCGGGGCGGCGCCGGTGGAGCCGCTGGTGGCCGTGAGCAACGACGCTGTGGTGGTCGAAGCCGTGAAGCTTGCCGAGGACGGCTCAGGCGATGTGGTGGTGCGGCTGTACGAGTCGCTGGGCCGGCGCTCCACGGCCAGGATCACGGCAGGCTTCCCCTGCACCACGGTGCAGGCCGTCGATCTGTTGGAACGCCCCGTTGAGGCTCCCGGCGTGGATGCCGGCTCCGACGGCGCCGGCCTCCGGCTGCGGCCCTTCCAGCTGGTGACGCTGCGGTTCGTCCGGCAGCAGCTGCCCGCGTCCTGACTTTTTGCCTTGCCGCGCAGCCAACGGGAAGCGCGGCAAGGCAAAACAGCCTTAAACAGGCTGAGTGGGGGCGGTCCCCAACGGCCGCCACCACTCATCCCCCCAATGTGTGCAAAGGCCCCCGGGGCGAACGACGCTAAAGAAATTTATCCCCGTTCAGAAACGCGCTGCGCCCCACCTTCACACATTCATGATTGTTTCACATTCTAATGATTTTGTGAAAGGTCGGGAGATTACTTTTCGGTATATTTCCTGCGTCGGCAGCTTTTTCGCCGGGTCCAGACCTTTGCCGCCCAGATCAGCGCGAGGCCAAGAACGAAGCACAGGATGGCTGTGTAGTTGACCACAAAGGCCACGGCGTCGGAATTCGGCGGCAGGAATGGGAACAGCAGGGACAGCGCAGTGGCGATGGCGCCAAGGCCCAGGAGTGCAGCCGCAAAGCGCACCGGAACGGGCAGCCGGCCCAGCGCCGCCCGGACCATGGCCGGAAGCAGGACCAGGGCAACAAACGCGGGATAGGCCCGTCCTGCCGCCCCGTAGTACTCGGCCAGCATGGCGTGCCGCGCGTCCCTGTCGGAGACTGCCGAGAGACCCGCCGAGGAACCGGTGGTATCCATCAGCAGGAACACGCCCACCACCGCTACGGAGATGACCAGCAGGGCCGCCATCCCCACCCGGCCGGTCAAAAGCCGGTAGGCACCATCGGCGCCGAACCCACGGGTGGTCCGTACGCCGATAAAAAACACGGCTCCGAAAATGATGAAGCGCAGCGCCAGGTTGGTGAGGTTGATGCCGCCCAGGGCCGCATCAATCCACACGTATGGTGCTTCGATGCTGAGCAGGATGGCAAGGGTCATCAGCGCAAAGATGGAAAACAGCGACCTGTTTTCCCCCCGGAGGGCGCTGGGGATCCGGGCCAGGGCCACCAGCCCGCACACGGCCAGCGTTGTCCACTGAAGAATATCGATCATCCCAGGTTCTCCCAGATCTTTTCTGCCTGCTCGTGGTCCTGCTCCTGGCGCCGCAGCACCTTGCCGAGGGCCTGCAGCCGCTCGCCCGCCAAAACGGTCAGGTCGGCGTCGGACATGCCCTCCAGTGCTGCCTGCCGCGCCCCGGGTGGCCAGCCGGCCTCCTCCTCCGTAACCAGGCCCGTGGCAACCAGCCCCCCTGCTGGCCCCACCCCGGCCGCCTGTGAAGTGGCCAGGGCCAGCTCCGGCGTCAACCGGTTGGCGGTCAGCTGGGCTGAGTAGTTCTGCGGGGCGATGCCGGTGGCGGCTGAAACGCGGTGCCGCACCTCGCCGTCGTCAATGGCATCAACCCAGTTTTTAACCGAGGTGGCGTGCGGGGCCGGGCTGAGCGCCGGTGGCAGTCCGGCTGCTGCGCCCTCAGGCTCCACCGCGGTCCGCGACAGCACGGCCCGCAGCAGGTCGGGGGTGGAAATCTGGCTGACCAGTTCGCCCCGGGTGGGCAGCCGGGGCGGGCCGGCCAGCTCGCGGTACGCCTCGAAATCCGCGAGGGCCGCGACCGGGCCGATGTTGTAGGCGCGGCTGATGCTGACAAGGGTGCTTTCCGATACCTTGCCCCGGACCAGCTGCTGGGCGAGGGTGGTCCGCTTGATTCCGGAAACCCTGCAGACGTCGGCGGTGCTGGCGTTGGGCGCGATGCCTTGCAGCCAGCGCTGGAACGCCTTGGCGGGGAGTGGCATGGACAGCTCTCTGCAGAACGGACGGTGTACCCATTTTAGCCTGCCGGAATCTTCGGATTTTACGCAGGCCTCCGCTTCGACTATGCTTGAACGTCGAGCCCGCTGGTCCGTACACCCCCCCAAGTCCGGACCAGCGGGTTCTTTTATGTCCTGCGGCCGCAATGCCTGAACCGCATGGCTTTTGCCGGCAGCTGCCAGGCAGGAATCCGGTTGCGGATGCGCCGGCGAAAGGACACACGGATGACTGCCACCCTGGTTGCCAAGGATGTTGCCGGCGGGCATGACCACCGCCAACTTTTCGCCAATCTTTCCCTGACCGTTGCCCCGGGAGATGTGGTGGGCGTGGTGGGTGCCAACGGCGCCGGGAAGTCCACCCTGCTGCGACTCCTCGCCGGTGTGGACAAGCCGCAGGAGGGGACCGTTAGCCTGGCCCCCGCTGACGCCTTTGTGGGCTGGCTTCCCCAGGAACACGAACGGGTGTCCGGCGAAACAGTGGCAGGCTACATCGCGCGCCGGACAGGCTGCGCGCAGGCCACCATCGAGATGGAATCCACTGCCGAGGCCCTGGGTGCCGGCGCGCCCGGCGCCGACGATGACTACGCGCGCGCCTTCGACCGCTGGATGGCATCCGGTGCCGCGGACCTCGACGACCGCATTCCCGGGGTCCTGGCCGACCTTGGACTGACCGCAGGTGCTGACTCGGCCATGACCGGGCTGTCCGGCGGCCAGGCCGCACGGGTGGCGCTCGCCGCCCTGTTGCTGAGCCGCTTCGACGTCGTCCTTCTGGACGAGCCCACCAACGACCTGGACCTCGCAGGCCTGGCCAAGCTTGAGGCCTTCGTGACCGGCCTGCGCGGCGGAGTGGTCCTGGTCAGCCACGACCGCGAATTCCTGGCCCGCTGCGTCACCACCGTGGTGGAACTGGATCTGGCCCAGAACTCCGTGGCCGTCTACGACGGCGGCTACGACGCCTTCCTGGAGGAACGCGCGGTGGCCAAGCGCCACGCCCGCGAAAAGTACGAGGAATTCGCTGCCACCAAGGCCGATCTGGTGTCCCGGGCCCGGACCCAGCGCGAATGGAGCTCCCAAGGCGTCCGGAACGCCATGAAAAAGAGCCCCGACAACGACAAGATCCGCCGTGCGGCCAGCGTGGAGTCCTCGGAGAAGCAGGCCCAGAAGGTGCGGCAGATGGAATCCCGGATCGCCCGGCTGGACACCGTGGAGGAGCCGCGCAAGGAATGGCAGCTGCAGTTCACCATCGGCCAGGCCCCCCGGTCCAGCGCCGTTGTGGCGACCCTCCGCGACGCCGTGGTCCGACAGGGCAGCTTCACCCTGGGGCCCGTGAACCTCCAGCTCAACGCGGGGGAGCGGATCGGCATCACCGGACCCAACGGGGCCGGCAAGTCCACGCTCCTGCGCCTGCTCCTTGGCAGTATCGAACCGGACTCCGGCAACGCAGCCATGGGCGCCTCGGTGGCCGTGGGCGAAATTGACCAGGCCCGCGGCCTGCTGGCCGGGCACCTGCCCCTGGCAGACGCCGTCGAATCCGTCCTGGTGGACCTGACCGCCGCGGAGGTCCGCACCCTGCTGGCCAAGTTCGGGCTGAAGGCGGACCACACGGCACGTCCCGTGGACTCCCTCTCGCCCGGCGAACGGACCCGGGCGGCCCTGGCCCTGCTCCAGGCGCGCGGGGTGAACCTGCTGGTCCTGGACGAACCCACCAACCACCTTGACCTGCCGGCCATCGAGCAGCTCGAAGATGCCCTGGACAGCTACGACGGCGCCCTGCTGCTGGTGACGCACGACAGGCGGCTGCTGGAGAACGTCCGGTTGGATGTACGTTGGGACGTGGACAGCGGCAAGGTCACCGAGCAGCACACCGGCAGCAGTTCCTGAAACTGAAGCACCCCGGGGGAACCACCACCAATCTAGGCGCGGAGCAGCAACCATGAGCATGGAACGGGTAGCCTGGGGCTCCCTTTACAACATCACCCGGGCCAAGAGCGGTTCCCAGCCGTTCTCCAAGGCCACCCTGAAGCGGGTCCTCGCGTTTGCCCGGCCCTACCGCGGCAAACTGCTGGCCTTTGTGCTGCTGTCCGTGGCCATGGCCTTCCTGGCCGTCGCCACCCCCGTCCTGGCAGGGCAGGTGGTGGACACCATCGTGGCCAAGGCCGGCATTGACGAGGTCATCCGGCTGGCCGTGCTGATCGCCGTCGTGGCAGTCGCGGAGGCAGGCCTGGGCCTGGTGACCCGCTGGCTGTCCTCGGTGATCGGTGAAGGCGTCATTGTGGACCTGCGCACCAGGGTCTTTGACCACGTGCAGAAGATGCCCATCGCGTTCTTTACCCGGACCCGGACCGGAGCCTTGGTCAGCCGCCTGAACAATGACGTGATCGGCGCCCAGTCCGCCTTCGCCGGAACCCTGTCAGGGGTGGTCAGCAACGTGGTGGCGCTCATCCTGACCCTCATCGTGATGCTGGGCACCTCCTGGCAGGTGACGGTGCTGGCCATGATCCTGCTGCCCATCTTCCTGGTCCCGGCCCGCCGGATGGGCTCGCGCCTTGCCGACCTGCGCCGCGAAGCAGCGGAGCACAACGCCGCCATGGGCACGCAGATGACCGAACGGTTCTCGGCCCCCGGCGCCACCCTGGTCAAGCTTTTTGGCCGGCCTGCCGACGAGTCCCGCGAGTTCGCCGTCCGCGCCGGCAGGGTGCGGGACATCGGCATCCGGACCGCCATGCTGCAGTTCACGTTTGTGACCGCCCTGACCCTGGTCTCGGCGCTGGCGCTGGCCCTGGTCTACGGAATGGGTGGCTGGCTGGCCATCGCGGGCCAGCTGGCACCTGGCGACGTGGTGGTGCTCGCGCTGCTCCTCACCCGGCTGTACGCCCCGCTGACGTCCCTGTCAAACGCCCGGGTGGAGATCATGAGCGCGCTGGTCAGCTTCGAGCGGGTCTTCGAGATCCTGGACCTCAAGCCGTTGATCGCCGAGAAACCGGACGCCGCGGCGGTTCCCGCCGGTCCGGTGGCCGTGGAATTCGACGACGTCCGCTTCGCCTACCCGTCCGCCGACAAGGTCTCGCTGGCCTCCCTCGAAGAGGTTGCCACCCTGGACACCCGCGGCGGCGAGGAGGTCCTGCACGGCATCAGCTTCCGGGTGGAACCCGGCCAGACCGTTGCCCTGGTGGGCTCCTCCGGTGCCGGCAAGTCCACCATCGCCCAGTTGCTGACCAGGCTGTACGACGTGGATTCCGGCGCCGTCAGGCTGGGCGGCGGGGCCGCCGGCTCCGGGCTGGACGTCCGCGATGCCACCTTCGACTCGCTCCGGGACACCCTGGGCATGGTCACGCAGGACGGCCACCTCTTCCACGAGAGCATCGCGTCCAACCTGCGGCTGGCCCGCCCCGGCGCCACGGAGGAGGACATGTGGGAGGCCATCCGGCAGGCCCGGCTGGAAACGATGATCCGGTCCCTGCCGGACGGACTGGACACCGTGGTGGGGGAGCGCGGCTACCGGCTGTCCGGCGGCGAACGCCAGCGCCTCACCATCGCCCGGCTGCTGATAGCCCAGCCGCGCGTGGTGATCCTTGACGAGGCCACCGCAGCCCTGGACTCCACCAACGAGGCCGCGGTCCAGGCTGCGCTGGGTGCAGCCCTTGAAGGCCGTACCGCCGTTGTAATCGCCCACCGGCTGTCCACCATCCGCGCCGCCGACGCCATCCTGGTGGTGGAGGACGGCCGGATCGTGGAGCGGGGCACGCACACCGGCCTGCTCGCAGCCGACGGCCGGTACGCGGAGCTGTACCGGACCCAGTTCGCCGAAGCCACCGCAGTGGCGCAGGAAGCCGTCCCGGAGACGTAGCAGGTTACCGGGCCGGGCCCGCGGCCAGTGCCGGCAGGATGTGGTCCGTGAGCAGCGGGGCCAGGTCCGCGGGCCAGGCCGCGGCCAGGTCCAGCCAGCGGATTTCCGCGATCTCGGCGGACGGGCTGGCCTGCCAGGTTCCCGGCGCCAGGAACACGGTGGCTTCGATGTCCGTGTCCGCCTCGTTCGCGGCGTCGGCGATCCACACGCCCATGGGCTGCAGGAGCGCCGGGTCGATACCGATGCCCACTTCCTCGGCCAGTTCCCGGGCAGCGGCCTGGACCGCCGTCTCGCCGGCTTCGGGCTTGCCGCCGGGATGCATAAACATGCCGGTGCCGCGTTTCCGGACGGTCAGGAGCCGGCCGGCAGGATCAAAAACGCAGACGGCGGACACCACAATGCGGTGCTTCATGCGTCCGTCCCCTGGCTGCGGTGCAGGCGCGAGGCGAGTTCCAGGTCCTTGCGGGGGCCGGTGATATCCCAGGTGTAACTGAACCGGTCAGCGTTTTCGTAGGCATACGCCACGCGGTATGCATCGGGGTCGCACCAGTGGCTGGCCGCGTTGGCCTCCGGGGCAAAGCCCATCCGGTGGAAAGGCCTGCCGTCCGGGAAAAACACGTCCAGCGCGTCGGCCCGGCCGGCGGGGCGCAGGAGGTACTCCCGCGAGGCGGGGCCCACGAAGGAAGGCCAGCGCATGGTGCCTTCTTCCCGGAGGGCCAGGCCGCCGTCGGGCGTGGGACTGAAGCGGACGACGCCGGCGAAGGTTCCGCGGGTGCCTGCTGCACGGTCCAGGAGGTCCCTTTCCACCACCCAGGTGCCGGTAACCGGGCTGGCCGGGCCACCCAGGAGGTAGGCGCGGAGATCAAACTCCGGAGGCAGTTCATTCAAGTGCCCTCGATTGGAATCGAACCAACGACACCGGCTTTAGGAGAGCCGTGCTCTATCCACTGAGCTACGAGGGCGGGCGTTCCGTGAACCGCGAGGCAGTCCGGCCGGACACGGATACAAGCATACAAGGTGCGGAGCCGTACTACGCTCAAGGCATGAATTCCGCCCCGTCCGCCGCGCCCGCGGCAGCCTTGGTTCCGGACACCGCCGCCACCCGCCAGTACGTGGGCGCGTGGGCGGTGCTGAGCGTCCTGCAGTATTTCGCCGCCGAAGCGGCGGTGATCGCCGCGTGGGCGGGACCGTTGCCCTATGACCTGCGGACCGGCTACATCAGCGACCTCGGCGCGCTGCACTGCGGTGTGTACGACGGGCGGGACGTCTGTTCGCCCCTGAACTGGCTGATGAACGCTTCCTTTGTGGTCCAGGGGCTGGGCATGGTGCTGGGCGCCATCCTGCTCACCTCCGGGCTGCTGTGCGTAGCGGCCCGGCCCGGGGCCCGCGTTGAGCCGGGCCGACGCGCACCCTGGCGGGCTGCCATCGCCGTGCGCCTGCTGACGGGCGCAGCCGGTGTGGGCACCGTGGTGGTGGGGCTGGTGCCCGAGGACGCAGGATCCGCGTGGCACTACATCGGCGCTGTGGTGTATTTTTTGGCCGGGGCGGCGGCCCTGCTGGTCCTGGGCGGACTGTGGCTGCGGAAAACAGCCATGGCCTGGTTCATCCTCGCCTGCGGCGCGGTGTCCCTTGCCGCGCTGGCGACGGGCGGACTTACCGGCATGGACGTGCCCGAGCCGGGAACCCTGGAACGGCTGATGGGCTATCCGGTGACAGTGGGCATTGCCACGGCAGGCCTGGTCATCGCGCGGCGGGTCCACCGCCAGCGCAAGCAGCTGCGGGGTTAGGCTGCGGTCTTGCGCTTCCGGGTCCGCAGCACCACTGCTGCACCACCGGCCAGCAGGCTGAGGACCAGCAGCACCCAGCCCGCCACGGTGAGGACCGAGGCGAGGGCCACCTGCCCGGGGTCGGCTGGTTCCGTGGCCAATATGCCGTCAATGGCCACGTTGGCCCAGAGTCGGACCACCACAAACAGCAGCGGCAGGGCCCAAAGCGCCCACCGGAGGGCCTTACGGGCAACGTTGGTGCCGATCAGCAGCAGCCACGTAAACCCGAAAATCAGGGGAAACAGGGTGCCGGCAGTCTTGTGGACGTAGTTCAACTGCCCGCGGGCGTCGTCATTCATCACACTGTGCAGCCGGTCGATGTACGCGGGATCAAAACCGCCCACCAGCGAGTCGGGCATCGCCAGGCCAACGGTCAGCTGGCGGAGCTGGTCGAGGGTCAGCAGGTGCACGTACCAGAACAGGAAAAGGCTGGCCACCACGCCCGCGATCAGGATCAGGTTGGTGTTGTTCTGCGCCTTCTCCGGCGTCCGGGGGGTGGTGGGGTTCAACACCGGCGGGAGCCGGTGCTGCGGCACCACCGCTTTGGATCCGTGCTTCCTGATGCGCTGGGCGGGGGTTTTGGCCATAACCCCATTATCCCGCCCCATAAACTGAAACCATGACCATTGGCAGGCACAGCGCCGTTGAACTTGACCCCGCATTGGACGATTACCAGCTGGCGGCAGCCCTGGTCCGGGAAGCCGGAAACCTTGCGTTGCTGATGCGGATGGCCGGGCTCCAGTCGCAGCAGAAGACCTCCGTCTCGGACGTGGTGACCGCAGCGGACCACGCCGCGGAGGCCTATGTGCTGGGGCAGCTGCAGCGCTGCCGGCCCCAGGACGGGATCCTGGGGGAGGAAGGCGCCTCCGTGCCGGGCACCAGCGGCCGGACCTGGGTGATCGACCCCGTGGACGGCACGTACAACTTCCTGCACGGCTCCACTTACTGGTGCTCCGCCATCGCGCTGAAGGACTCCTCCGACGTGGTGTTGGGCGCCATCTTCCAGCCTGAGGAGGACAAGTTGTGGCTGGGCGGCACTGCGCGCCCGGCCACCCTGAACGGCGAGGTCCTGACCGTGTTCCAGGACAACGGCGGACAGCGCAACGCCACGCCGGCAGCCGAACTCGGCGCCGCCACCTACATCCACCCCAACTGGCTGATGGACCCCATGTGCGCCATGCCCTGGCACGCTGCCGCCACCACCGCCGCTGCCCTCCGCATGCTGGGGTCCGGCTCCTGCGACCTGGGCCGCGTGGCCGACGGGCAGCTGGGGTGCTGGTTCCAGCACAGCTGCCCGGAGTGGGACTGGCTGCCCGGAAAGGCGATTGTCCGCGCGGCCGGCGGGGCCGTGGACACCGTCCGGGTCAACGGGCTGGAATGGTTTGTGGCAGGCGGAACGACGGCGGTCCGCGAGCTGCGTGCGGCCCTCGAATCCGCGTCGGTGGCCTAGCCGGGGTCCCGTTCCGGCCGCGTCATCCACAGGCTGGAAGTGGGTGTCAGTCCCACCGCCTAGACTTGTAGGCACCATGGATATGTTGTTTGACCCCTACTCCGACGGACCTTTCAAGGCCGCCCCCGCAGCGTCAACCCGCACCAGGGTGGTCCCCGAGGGGACGTCCACGGTGGCCGGACCGGGCGGCAGCCTGCCCGCCGGAGACCGGCACAACGCCGGCGGCAACGCGGCCGGGCAGCGCCACGGACACCACGGCCTGGACCCAGCCAAGCTGCTGGAAGGGCTGAACCCGGAGCAGGACGAAGCCGTCAGGCACGCCGGGTCGGCGCTGCTGATCGTGGCTGGTGCCGGGTCCGGCAAAACCCGCGTGCTCAGCAACAGGATCGCCTACCTGATCGCCACGGGCCGGGCCCACCACGGCGAGATCCTGGCCATCACCTTCACCAACAAGGCTGCCGCCGAAATGCGCGAACGCATCGAAGTGCTGGTGGGCGGCCGCGCCAAGATCATGTGGATCTCCACGTTCCATTCCTCCTGCGTGCGGATCCTCCGGCAGGAGGCGGCCAACGTGGGCCTCAAATCCAACTTCTCCATCTACGACTCCGCGGATTCCCTCCGCCTGGTCACGCAGGTGTCCAAGGCGCACGACCTCGATCCCAAGAAGTTCGCGCCCAAAGCCATCCAGCACAAAATCTCCGCGCTTAAGAACGAACTCATCGACGCCGATTCGTATGCTTCCGACGCCAACCACAACGACCCCTTTGAACGTGCCGTTGCGGACGTCTACAAGGGCTACACGCAGCGGTTGCGCCAAGCCAACGCCATGGACTTCGATGACCTCATCGCCGAGACCGTCTTTATGTTCCGGGCTTTCCCGGCGCTCGCCGACTCCTACCGCCGAAGGTTCCGGCATGTCCTGGTGGACGAATACCAGGACACCAACCACGCCCAGTACGCCCTGGTCCGGGAAATCGTGGGTGAGGGCCCGGGAGCGTCCGAACTCACCGTCGTCGGCGATTCCGACCAATCCATCTACGCCTTCCGCGGCGCCGACATCCGCAACATCGTGGAGTTCGAGAAGGACTACCCGCAGGCCCGGACCATCAAGCTGGAGCAGAACTACCGCTCCACCCAGAACATCCTCAGCGCGGCCAACTCGGTGATCTCCCGCAACCCCAACCGGCCGGACAAAAAACTGTGGACCGCTGAAGGCGAAGGCCACAAAATCATCGGCTACGTGGGCGAAAACGAACACGCCGAGGCCCAGTTCATCGCCAAGGAGATCGACCGGCTCCAGGACGAGGACAACCTCCGCCCCGGCGATGTCGCCATTTTCTACCGCACCAACGCCCAGTCCCGGTCCATCGAGGATGTCCTGGTCAGGGTGGGCCTGCCGTACAAAGTGGTGGGCGGAACCCGCTTCTACGAGCGCAAGGAAATCAAGGACGCCCTGGCCTACCTCCGCGTCCTGGTGAACCCGGACGACGACGTCAACCTCCGCCGGGTGCTCAACGAACCCAAACGCGGCATCGGCGACCGCGCGGAAGGCGCGGTGGCGGCCCTCGCCAGCCGCGAACGCATCTCGTTCATGGCCGCAGCCCGCCGCGCCGAACAGGCCCCCGCCATGGCCACCCGCTCTGTCAACGCCGTGCTGGGGTTTGTGAAACTCCTGGACGACCTCGCCGAGGTGGCCGCCGGCTCCGGTGCCGCAGCAGCCCTCGAAGCTGTCCTGGAGCAGACCGGCTACCTGGCAACCCTGCGCGCCAGCACCGATCCGCAGGACGAGTCCAGGGTGGAAAACCTCGCCGAACTGGTGGCCGTGGTGCGCGAATACGAACAGGAAAATCCGGAAGGCTCCCTGGGCGCCTTCCTGGAACAGGTTTCCCTCGTGGCGGACGCGGACCAGATCCCGGACGCGCCCGGTGCCGACATCGACGCCGCCGTGGCCGAGGCCAAACGCCTGGGCGTGGTGACCCTCATGACCCTCCACACGGCCAAGGGGCTCGAGTTCCCGGTGGTCTTCCTGACCGGTATGGAGCACGGCCTCTTCCCGCACCAGCGCTCCGCCACCGACCCCAAGGAGTTGGCCGAGGAACGCCGGCTGGCCTACGTGGGCCTCACCCGGGCCCGCAAGCGCCTGTACGTGACCCGGTCGGAGGTCCGCAGCATGTGGGGCCAAAGCCAGTACAACCCCGCCAGCCAGTTCCTGGAGGAAATCCCCGCCGACCTCGTTGACTGGAAGCGGGAAGGAAGCAGCAGGCAATCCTTCGTCAGCGGCGGAGCCATCGGCTCGGGGCGCTACAACGGCTCGTTCTGGGGCGCCGGGACGTCCCGCGGGGCCGCCGCCGACTCTTCGGCAGGGTTCAATGCCGATGTTCCCGCGATCATCGCGAAAAACCGGGTGCAGCCGCAAAAGGAAGTCATCGCCGTCAGTGTGGGGGACAAGGTCAACCACACCAGCTTCGGCAACGGCACGGTCCTGGCCCTGGAAGGAACAGGGGATAAAACCGTTGCCAAGGTGAAGTTTGACGTCGGCGAGAAGCGGTTGCTGCTCCGCTACGCGCCACTGACCAAACTGGACGCGTAGGCTCCCCCGCCGCCGAGTTGGCAGCCCCTGTTGCCTCATGTCAATAGGTCCGGGAACGGTGAGTCGTTGCCTCATGTGAAATGGTCCGGTTCAGTGAGGGGTTGAACCAGGTGTTGATCTTGTAGTCCCGGGGTGCGGCTTTGGCTTGGGTCAGGGTCTCGAGCTGACCGGTCAGGGCCAGGATCTGCCGCGACAAGGTTGCGGGTTTGAGGCGTTTGAACTGGGCGTTCATGGCAATCACGGGACGTTTACGGATGCCCGGGTCCCTGCCTGCGCGCTGATGCGGGGTGAGTGCGGCGTCGTGCTTCTTGACCACCCTTGCGCCGTGGCGTTCCTTTGAGATGAGCTTCTGCTGTGGCAGCAGATAGTTCGTGAAGAGCGCATCCAGTTCCCAGATGGCGTTGAGTTTCTCCAGTTCCGCAGTCGTGTCATACCGGTAGTAGCCGACAAGTTCACGGACTCTGGCCCAGTTCTTCTGTTCTACGTGGGCCCCGTCGTTCTTGTTCCCCGGCCGGGACCGGGTGAACGTGATCTGGTGGGCGTGGCAGTAAGCGAGCAGATGGTCATTGATGAACTCGGATCCGTTATCCGAATCAATCCCCACGACCGGGAACGGAAACCGGGCCAGCGCGTACTCCAGCGCCATAAGCACCCACTTCTGGGCCTTGTTCGGCACCGACCTGTTGACCGTCCACCCCGTGGCGATATCAGTAACTGTCAGGGTGAAACAGAACTCCCCGGACGCGACGCCTCCTTCGTGGCCGACCAGATCGATTTCCACGAACCCGGGCACCGCATCATCCCAGTCCGCCCAGGTCCGGACCGGGATCTGGGACTTCAACAACGACCCAGGCTTGGTATGGGACCGTCCCCGCAGCACCAGCTTCGCCCGCTCCGGCACCAGCCGCCGGTCGATCGTGGCCGCACTCATCCGCATCAGCAGCCCCGCATCCTCATCCGTCAAGGCCAACTCCCCGTCCCGCCGCAGCAACGGCACCAGCACCGGCAACATCGGCGCCAGCCGCTTGCCCGCCGGCGCCCTGAGCACCGCCCAGCACACCACGAGCGCGTCGATAACTTTCGGCCCGTACACCGGGGCACGGGGCGGACGGGCACGGACCGGCCGCAGTTCCAGCGCCTGCCGCAACGCCCTCCGCGCATAATCACGGTTCCAGCCCGTCAGCTCCACCAACTCATCCAGGATCCGCACCTTCCCGGCACGGTTCGCCCGGACATAAGCCCGCGCCTTGACTAACGTGACCGCCTTGCGCTGGCTCATCGTCAAACCCATCCCTCAAGGATGTCCGCACCACGGCATTCCCGGACCTTTTCAGGTGAGGCAACGTATCCCGCTCCACGGACCTTTCCTATGAGTCAATGCGCAGCCTTGTCCGGCCGCGGAGGCAGCGCTATTCTTCAGGAACCTGCGCCGCCACAGCACTTCGACGCAGGATTTCGGCTCACAACGGAGCGGGACGATGAAAGTCCTTTTTGCCAGCCAGGCGATTGACGGCCATTTCAACCCCATGACGGGCCTGGCAATGCGCCTCAAGGAGCGCGGGCACGACGTTCGCTGGTACACCGGTCCCGTCTTCACAGCGAAGCTGCGCGACCTGGGCATCCCCCTGCTCCCGTTCACACGGGCCATCGAACACCGGGCCGATAACCTTACGGAGCTTTACCCGGAGCGCGCCAGGCTGAAAGGCCCGCGGGCAATCGGCTTCGACGGGGAGAAGGTCTTCGCCAGCAACATCACCAATTTCTTCGAGGACATCAGCGGGATTCGCGCGGACTTTCCCTTCGACGTGGCTGTGGTGGATGCCACCATGTTCGTCCACCGCCTGCTGTCCCATCTGCTGGGCACCCCGGTGATCAATTTTGTGGCGGTTCCCAACCTGGAGAGCGATCCGTTGGTACCCCCGCTCTTTTTCGGCTTCCGGCCGCCAAGCAACCCTGTCGAACGGATGGTGCAGGCCGCCGCAGGCCTGTTGTCCGACAACGTCATCCTGCGGCCGGCCAACCAGAGCTATCGCCGGCAACACGCCGCCTATGGCCAGCCGGTACCCCGGGAGGGACGGCTGACCGATGAACCGTACCGCTGTTCGGCCGCAATCATCCAGACCGGTACGGAGTCCTTCGACTTTCCCCGCCGGCACGCGAACCCGAAGGTCAGGTACGTTGGCTCGCTGCTGCCGTACCGGGCACCGCAGCCCGGTGCGGGGGAAGAAGACTGGCCCACCGGGTACGCCGCAACTGTGCTGGTCACGCAGGGGACCGTGGACAATGTGGACCCGGACAAGCTTATGGTGCCGGCCCTCGAAGCCCTCAAAGACCTTGCCATGCTGGTGATTGTTGCCACCGGCGGACGCGGAACCGAAGCCCTCCAGGCACGCTACCCGCAGCCCAACGTGGTGATCCGCGACTACGTCGATTTCCCGCGCGTCCTCGAATTCACTGACGTCTTCGTCTCCAACGGCGGATTCGGCGGCGTCCAGCTGAGCCTGTCCAAAGGCGTGCCCTTGGTGGTGGCCGGCATCAATGAAGGCAAAAGCGATGTCAACGCCCGGGTGGAATATGCGCGGGTTGGCATCAACCTCCGCACGGAACGGCCCGCACCTGCAGCCATTGCCGCAGCAGTCACCCGGATCCTCGGCGACCCGGGCTGGCGGCAGCGGGCCCTGACAGTGCAGGAGCAACCAGCCGCGGCAGATCCAGCGGATGTGGCTGCGGACGTTGTGGAAAGTGCCGTTCCGCAAGCGGCTACCTGAGCGATTGTCCCGGGCCGACGGGCATCCCCTGGCCGCCGCGCCGGGCATAATGGAGGCCATGCGACGGACTGTATTGGGGTTCCTGGCCGCACTGGTGCTGCTGGGGGTTTCGGCGTGCTCGGTCACCACCGAGGACCCCGGCTACGTCCCGCCCGCTCCACTGCCACCCCTGGCGCAGCTGGAACAGGCGCCACTGGCTGACCCGGAACCTTTCGGGTCCGGACAGGACGCCCTGGCTTTCAGCACCGCTGACCGGACCGTGGCCTGCGCCCTCACCTCAGCCCGGGGCGAGCACCTTGACCTGCCGTACGAGCAGAACAACTACAGCGACGCCGCCAACAACAAACTCGCCATCGTCCCCGTGGCCCATTGCGAACTGGCCACCTATCCGGCGCCCCTGCCGGAGGACGTCAAGGACGACTGCGCCGGTACGGGCCTGGGGTACCTGGGTGGGGTCGCGCTGCTGTCCCCTGACAAGGCGGGCTACGGTGAATGCCGCTCCGGCGTCACACAGCTGGAGGCTGCCTACGGACCCCGCGGTTCCAAGGCCGGCGTGATGGCCGAACTGCCCGTCCTGGCGGACGGCCAAAACCTGGAACGGAACGGGCTGCGCTGCTCCGCCTACAACGGCGGGGTGGCGTGCGGAAACATTTCGGCAGGCGTCGGATTCTTCGTTTCGCCCGGGAAATACGAGTTGATCCAGGCTCCCGCCGGTACCCCCTCTCCGGCGCCCGCCAAGCCCTGAAATTCCGCGTATTCACGCGGTTTTTCTACGTCCCATAGAATAGTGTGCTTCCTCACATAAGGGGTAGTCTGGAACGGCCCGGTCCCATCAAAGGACTAGAGTTCCCCATGGAGCATTACGCCGCGTGGCTTGTTTCCAACAGGCCGCCGGTGCGTGCATTCCGCAGCCCGGTCATCATCTGCGATGGTGCCCGACTGTACAGAAACTACTTCGACGTAGAAGGACACTAAACCGTGGACCTGTTTGAATACCAGGCGCGCGATATGTTCGAGGCGCACGGTGTACCCGTGCTTGCCGGCATCGTGGCGTACACCCCAGAAGAAGCAAAAGCAGCTGCCGAGAAAATCGGCGGCGTGACTGTTGTCAAAGCACAGGTCAAGGCCGGTGGCCGCGGTAAGGCCGGCGGCGTGAAGGTTGCCAAGACCGCCGATGAGGCGTTTGAGCACTCCACCAACATCCTGGGCATGGACATCAAGGGCCACACCGTCAACAAGGTGATGATTGCCCAGGGTGCCGACATTGCCGAGGAATTCTACTTCTCCGTCCTCCTGGACCGTGCCAACCGCAACTACCTGGCCATGTGCTCGGTTGAAGGCGGCATGGAAATCGAACAGCTCGCCGTCGAACGCCCTGACGCGCTGGCCAGGATCGCGGTCGATCCCGCTGTGGGCATCGACCAGGCCAAGGCCGACGAGATCGTCGCCGCTGCGGGCTTCTCAGAGGAACTGCGCGGCAAGGTCGCCGCGGTCATCCTCAAGCTCTGGGATGTCTTCAAGAAGGAAGACGCCACCCTGGTGGAGGTCAACCCGCTGGTCCGCACCGGTGCCGGCGACATCGTGGCACTGGACGGCAAGGTCTCGCTGGACGAGAACGCCGACTTCCGCCACCCCAAGCACGCCGCCCTTGAAGACAAGGACGCTGCGGATCCCCTCGAGGCCAAGGCCAAGGCCCAGGACCTCAACTACGTCAAGCTGGACGGCGAAGTGGGCATCATCGGCAACGGTGCAGGCCTGGTCATGTCCACCCTCGACGTTGTGGCCTACGCCGGCGAAAGCCACGGCAACGTCAAGCCCGCCAACTTCCTGGACATCGGCGGTGGAGCTTCCGCCGAGGTCATGGCCGCAGGCCTGGACGTCATCCTGGGCGACGAGCAGGTCAAGGCCGTCTTTGTGAACGTCTTCGGTGGCATCACCGCATGTGACGCCGTGGCCAAGGGCATCGTCGGCGCGCTGGCCGAACTGGGCGCCTCCGCCAACAAGCCGCTGGTGGTCCGCCTCGACGGCAACAACGTCGAAGAAGGCCGCCGCATCCTCACCGAGGCCAACCACCCGCTGGTTACCTTGGCCGCCACCATGGACGAGGGCGCCGACAAGGCCGCCGAACTCGCCAACGCAGCGAAGTAAGGGACGCGACAATGTCTATCTACCTCAATAAAGACTCCAAGGTCATCGTCCAGGGCATCACCGGCGGCGAAGGCACCAAGCACACCGCCCTGATGCTCAAGGCCGGCACCAACATTGTTGGCGGCGTCAACGCCCGCAAGGCCGGCACCACGGTCCTGCACGGCGAGAAGGAAATCACCGTCTTCGGCACCGTCAAGGAAGCCATCGCCGAAACCGGCGCAGACGTCTCCATCGTCTTCGTTCCGCCGGCATTCACCAAGGACGCCGTTGTTGAAGCCATCGAAGCCGGCATCGGCCTCGTAGTGGTCATCACCGAGGGTGTTCCCGTGCAGGACTCTGCAGAGTTCTGGGCCCTGGCCCAGTCCAAGGTGGACGCAGAAGGCAACCAGGTCACCCGCATCATCGGACCTAACTGCCCCGGCATCATTACCCCCGGCGAAGCCCTCGTGGGCATCACCCCGGCAAACATCACCGGCAAGGGCCCCATCGGCCTGGTGTCCAAGTCCGGTACGTTGACCTACCAGATGATGTACGAACTGCGCGACCTGGGCTTCTCCACTGCCATCGGCATCGGCGGCGACCCCGTCATCGGCACCACGCACATCGACGCCCTGGCCGCGTTCGAAGCCGACCCCGAGACCAAGGCCATCGTGATGATCGGTGAAATCGGCGGCGACGCCGAAGAGCGTGCAGCCGATTACATCAAGGCCCACGTCACCAAGCCCGTTGTAGGCTACGTGGCCGGGTTCACCGCTCCCGAAGGCAAGACCATGGGCCACGCAGGCGCCATCGTCTCCGGCTCGGCCGGCACCGCCCAGGCCAAGAAGGAAGCCCTCGAGGCCGCCGGCGTAAAGGTCGGCAAGACGCCGTCCGAGACCGCCACGCTGCTGCGCGAAGTCTTCGCAGCCCTCTAGGTTCACAGCACAGAGCGCGGGGCCATCTGCCATCCTCTTGGACGGCAGGTGGCCCCGCGTTTTTGTTTAAGTACGACGGCGGTCCGGTCACCTTCCCAGCGGAGGTGACCGGACCGTCGTCGTACGCTGGTCTCCGTGCCGCCGGCGCCTAGACTTTTGCGCCGCTGAGCAGCTCGTCCAGGCGTTCGTAGCCTTCCGTCATGCCGCCCTCCATGCCGGACTGCGCCATGCCGTCGCGGGCCTCGAGGGACGGATAAACCGAATGGCCCCTCAGCCGGGTACGGCCGTTCCCGAGGTCCTCAAACGTCATGAACTCGATGCTGACCACGTCAGGGTAGCCGCCGAATTCAAACGTCTGGATGGCGAAGTCATTTTCCCTGACGGTATGGAAAACGCCGCTGAACTGGTACGCCACGCCGTCGGGCCCTGTGTGCAGGTAGCTGTAGCTGCCGCCGGTGCGGAAATCGTAGTGGTCGATTTTCATCTTGAGCCCGCGCGGCCCGAGCCACTGGGCAATCAGGTCCGGCTCCTTGTGCGCCCGGAAGACGTCGGCGACGGGGAAATCAAACTCCCGCTCGGAGTCGATGAAGGGCAGGCCTTCGGGAATGGTGAGGTTGAGTGGATTGCTCATGATGGTTCCTTCTCCTGGGTGCCGCGGCTGGCGGCGTTGGTTTGGAGTACGGCGTCCAGGCTGCGGAATTGCGCTTCGCGGACCAGCCTGTACTGGTCGATCCACGCGGTAAGCGCCTCGAGCCGTGCGGGATTCAGGTGGACGGGTCGCCGTTGGGCGTCCCTGCTGCGGGTGACAAGCTGCGCCTGCTCAAGCACCTGGATGTGCCGCGAAACTGCCTGCTTGGAAATGTCGAACGGTTCCGCGAGTTCGTTCACTGTGGCCGCCCCCCGGCTCAGCCGGGCGATGATGCCGCGCCGGACGGGATCCGCCAGGGCCATAAAGGCCGAGTCGAGAGCTTCGTCCCTGGCGTCCACTGGAACCTGCTTTCTAATCAACTGGTTTGTTTATCAACTACTTGATTGATTAAGAGTACGCCCGGCGGTGGACCATCGCAAGGGTTTCGAGCCTTGTGGCAATCATGGCAAGTTTGTTAGTATGTCAGTACAAACTTTGCTGAAGGAGAAAAAGTGCCACTGGTACGCATTGATGTTAATGAAGGACGCAGCCGCCAGGATCTGCAGCGGCTCAGCCGCGGGATCCACGACGCCATCCTTGGCGAGTACGGCATTCCGGAGCGGGACTATTTCCATATCCTGACCGAGCATCCTGCAGGCCAGATCGTTGCCCAGGATGCAGGCCTGGGCTTCGAGCGGACCGGGGGAGTGGTGATGATCCAGATCTTCACGCAGGGCGGCCGTTCGCAGGAGGCCAAGCAGCGGCTGTTCGCTGCAGTGGCCGGAAAACTCGCCACGGTGGGCGTCGCCGGTGAGGACGTTTTTATCGGCTATGTGGAAAATACGGCCGGCGACTGGTCGTTTGGATTCGGTCGCGCGCAGTATGTCACCGGCGAATTGGCGGTCCCGGCAAAGTAGCACGCCGGCGGTTCCGGTGGACTTTTCCGGCCGCCGAAATGTTCGTTGTAAGCATGTCAGTACAAACCTTTGACAGGACATTCGATCTAAGGCAAAGTAGTGCGTGTGGCCCCCGCCACGGCCTGCCAGTTCCGGAGCTCCTGCAGTTTCAGAGGTCCAGAGTTTCACACCAGAAAGGTCCACGATTACCGTGACCCATGAGCTTCTTACGATCGGGCGCATCAGCGTTGATATCTACCCGAACGATATCGGGGTGGACCTGGAGGACGTTACGTCCTTCGGGAAGTACCTTGGTGGATCGCCGTCGAATGTGGCAGTTGCTGCTGCGCGGCATGGCCGGAAGGCCGGGGTGATCACCAGGACGGGCGATGACGCGTTCGGTAACTTCCTGCACCGTGAGCTGCATAAGTTCAATGTGGACGACGCCTTTGTCTCCCCGGTACCGGATCTTCCCACGGCCGTGACGTTCTGCGCGATCAAGCCGGCCACCGACGAGTTCCCGCTGTACTTCTACGGCCGGTTCCCCACCGCGCCGGACCTCCAGATCGAGGCCTCCGGGCTCGACCTTGACGCCATCCGCGATGCCGGTATCTTCTGGTCCACGGTGACCGGCCTGTGCCAGGAGCCCAGCCGCAGCGCCCACGCCGCCGCCCACGAAGCCCGCCCCCGCACAGGCCTGAAGGAGGGCCAGTTCACCATCCTGGACCTCGACTACCGGCCCATGTTCTGGGCATCGGAAGAAGAGGCCCGCTCGGAGGTCGCAAAGATCCTGCCGCACGCCACCGTGGCGATCGGCAACGACAAGGAATGCGCTGTCGCCGTGGGCGAGGGCACCCCGGATGAGCAGGCCGACCGGCTGCTCGCTGCCGGCGTCGAAATCGCCGTGGTCAAGCTCGGCCCGGAGGGCGTGATGGCAAAGACCCGCACGGAGCGTGTTGTCTCCGCCCCGGTTCCCGTGGAGACCGTAAACGGGCTCGGTGCCGGCGACTCGTTTGGCGGTGCCTTCTGCCACGGCCTGCTCTCCGGGTGGCCGCTGGCTGAAGTCCTGGATTACGCCAACGCTGCCGGGGCCATCGTCGCCTCACGGCTGTCCTGCGCCGATGCCATGCCGACGCCGGACGAGGTCACCTCGCTGCTGGCCGAACGCGGACGCCTGGTCCCCGGCCGGTTCGCCACCGAAGGAGCAACGCTGTGACCGTCACGTCCGTCCCCACCACCGCGGTCGATGATGATCCCCGCCGCTACGCGCACCTGAGCACCCTGCGGTTGGAAGACCCGGACGCTGTGGCCCGCGCCGCGAAGGCCCGGCGCCGCCACCCCGGCCTGAAATACGGCCGGCAGAACTTCATCGTGGCAGCGGACCATCCGGCCCGCGGCGCCTTGGCCGTTGGTCCCGACCCTGTAGCGATGGCGGACCGCCGCCTGCTGCTGGACCGGCTCCAGATCGCCTTGGCCAACCCGGCCGTTGACGGGGTGCTGGCCTCCCCGGACATCATGGACGACCTGCTGCTCCTGGGCGCACTGGAGGGCAAACTCGTTTTCGGTTCGATGAACCGGGGCGGCCTGGCCGGCCTGGTCAACGAGCTTGATGACCGTTTCACCGGCCACACCGCTGCGGCGCTGGCGGCTCTGGGTGCTGATGGCGGGAAGATGCTGACCCGCATCTGCCTGGGCGACCCGGACACGGTGGTTACCCTCGAGTCCACGGCCAAGGCCATCGACTCCCTCGCGGAACGCAGACTCATCGCCATGGTGGAACCGTTCCTGTCGGTCCGCAACGGGCAGGGCCGGGTACGCAACGACCTGTCCGCCGACGCCGTGGTCAAATCCGTTGGCATCGCGCAGGGCCTGGGCTCCACCAGCGCCTACACCTGGATGAAGCTGCCCGTCGTGGCCGAAATGGAACGCGTGATGGCGGCCACCACGTTGCCCACCGTCCTGCTGGGCGGGGACCCTGCCGGGACCCAGGACGAGGTGTTTGCCACCTGGCAGGCAGCGCTGGCGTTGCCCGGCGTACAGGGCCTGACAGTGGGCCGCACCTTGCTCTACCCGCAGGACGGCGATGTGGCAGGCGCCGTTGCGGCCGCCGCTTCCCTCCTGCACCACACCACATCAGTCCACACCGCCGAAGCATCGGAGTAGGCCCTCATGGCAACCATCACAGGAACCGGGACAACAGGTTCCCGCCGGATGACGGTGGCGCAGGCCGTCGTCGAATACCTGTCCAAGCAGTACACCGTCGATTCCGTCAACGGCGTGGACTACCGCGAACGCCTGATCCCGGGGACCTTCGGCATTTTCGGGCACGGCAACGTGGCCGGTGTTGGGCAGGCGCTCAAGCAGTACCAGCACCTTGACCCGGCCATCATGCCCTACTACCAGGGCCGCAACGAGCAGGCCCAGGTCCACCAGGCAGTGGGCTACGCCCGGCACACCCGCCGCCGCCAGACGTTCGCCATCAGCACCTCGATCGGCCCCGGCTCCTCGAACCTTCTGACCGGCGCCGCCCTGGCCACCACCAACCGGCTCCCGGTCCTGCTGCTGCCCTCCGACACCTTCGCCACGCGCGCCGCCGACCCGGTCCTGCAGCAGCTCGAACAGCCCTACGCGTATGACCTCACCGTCAACGACGCCTTCCGGCCGCTGTCCAAGTTCTTCGACCGGGTGACCCGCCCGGAGCAGCTGTTCTCCGCGTTCCACCACGGCCTGCGCGTCCTGACCGACCCCGCCGAAACCGGCGCCGTCACCATCTCCCTGCCGCAGGATGTCCAGGCCGAGGCCTTCGACGTCCCGGAGGAGTTCCTGGCCGAACGCGAATGGCGGATCCGCCGCCCCGAAGCAGACGACGACGACATCCGCCGCGCCGTGGCGGCCATCCGCGCGGCCAAGCGCCCGCTGATCATCGCCGGCGGCGGCGTCCTGTACGCCTACGCCAACGAGGAACTCGCGAAGTTCGCCGAACTGACCGGCATCCCGGTGGGCAACACGCAGGCCGGGGTCGGCGTCCTGCCATGGGACCACAAGTTCTCCCTTGGCGCCATCGGCTCAACCGGTACGACGGCGGCAAACGCCATCGCTGCCGAAGCCGACCTGATCATCGGGATCGGAACCCGCTACGAGGACTTCACCACTGCATCCCGGACAGCCTTCGCGAACCCGGACGTCAGGTTCATCAACATCAACGTGGCAGCCATCGATGCGTACAAGCACGGCACGTCCCTGCCGATCGTCGCGGATGCCCGCAAGGCACTGGTCAAACTCAACGCAGCCCTGGGCGGCTACCGCGTGGGCGCCGACCTGGAAGCGCAGGTCGCAGCGGAGAAGAAACGCTGGGACGCCACCGTGGACGAAGCGTTCGCCCAGGACTACGCGCCGCTGGTCAGCCAGAACGCCATCATCGGCGCCACCAACAAGGCGATGGACCCCCAGGATGTGGTGATCTGCGCTGCCGGGTCACTGCCGGGGGACCTGCACAAGATGTGGCGGGTCCGTGACCCGTTCGGCTACCACGTGGAATACGCGTACTCCTGCATGGGCTACGAAATCCCCGGCGGCCTGGGCGTGAAACGTGCCGCCCTGGCCGAAGCCGCGGCCGGCGGCGCGGACCGCGACGTGGTGGTCATGGTGGGCGACGGCTCCTACCTGATGATGCACACCGAACTCGTCACCGCCGTCGCCGAACGGATCAAGCTGATTGTGGTCCTGATCCAGAACCACGGCTACGCCTCCATCGGTTCCCTGTCCGAGTCCCTGGGGTCCCAGCGCTTCGGGACCCAGTACCGGGTCCTGGACAATGAGCAGCATTCGTTCGACGACGGCGAGATCCTGCCTGTTGACCTTGCCTTGAACGCCGAATCCCTGGGCGTGAAGGTCATCCGGATCGAGCCGGGCGAAAAGGTCATTGCCCAGCTCGAACAAGCCATCGGGGACGCCAAGGCCGCCCCCGAACGCGGCGGACCCATCCTGATCCACATCGAATCCGATCCGCTCCTGGACGCCCCATCCTCCGAGTCCTGGTGGGACGTTCCCGTATCCCAGGTCTCCGAACTGGACTCCACCAAAGCGGCCTTCCAGACCTACGTCGAGCACAAGAGCCGGCAACGCACATTCCTCGGCTGAACCCGGCCGGCAGCACTTCAGCATACGAACCTCCCACCACTCAAGGAAGAGTCCCATGACGCTCACCTCCACGCAGACCACCACCATCAACCACTTCATCAACGGCGCCCAGACCGCCGGCGTTGGCACCCGCACCCAGCCGGTCTACAACCCGGCCACCGGTGCCGTGTCCGGCGAACTCCGCCTGGCCAACCGTGCCGACCTGGACACCACCGTCGCCGCCGCCCGCAAGGCCGCGGACAGCTGGGGCGACATCTCCCTGGCCAAGCGCACCGCCGTGCTCTTCAAGTTCCGTGAGCTCGTCGCCGCGCACGTGGACGAACTCGCCGAACTGATCACGGCCGAACACGGCAAGGTCCTTTCCGACGCCAAAGGCGAGATCGGCCGCGGCCTGGAAGTCATCGAGTTCGCCTGCGGGATCCCCACCCTGCTCAAGGGCGACTATTCCGACCAGGTCTCCACCGGCATCGACGTCTTCTCTTTCCGCGAACCCCTCGGCGTGGTCGCCGGGATAACCCCGTTCAACTTCCCCGTGATGGTTCCGCTCTGGATGGCACCCATGGCCATTGCCACCGGTAACGCCTTTATCCTTAAGCCCTCCGAACGTGACCCCTCCGCCTCGATGCTCCTCGCGAAACTCTGGAAGGACGCCGGCCTTCCCGACGGGGTCTTCCAGGTCCTGCACGGCGACAAGGAAACCGTCGACGGCCTCCTGACCCACCCCGACGTGGACGGCATCTCCTTCGTCGGCTCCACCCCGATCGCCCAGTACGTCCACGAAACAGCGACCAGGCACGGCAAGCGCGTCCAGGCCCTCGGCGGGGCGAAGAACCACGCCATCATCATGCCCGACGCCGACCTTGACAACGCCGCCGACCACCTCGCTGCCGCTGCCTTCGGCTCCGCCGGGGAACGCTGCATGGCGATCTCCGTGGCCGTCGCCGTTGGCGACGCCGCCGACGCACTGGTCAGCAAGGTCCAGGAACGCGCCGAAGCCGTCAAGGTCAACAACGGCACCGCACCCGACGCCGAAATGGGCCCGGTCATCACCCCCGCCTCCCGGGAACGCATCATCCGGATCGTCACCGAAGCCGAAACCGCCGGCGCCGCCATGGTGGTGGATGGCCGCGACCTCGTTGTCCCCGGCCACGAAGAAGGCTTCTGGGTCGGCCCTACCGTGATCGACCACGTCAACACCGAAATGACCGCCTACAACGAGGAAATCTTCGGACCCGTCCTCGTGGTGGTCCGCGTCCCGGACCTCACCGCCGGCATCAACCTCATCAACGCCAACCCCTATGGCAACGGCACCGCGATTTTCACCTCCTCCGGCGCCCACGCCCGCACCTTCCAGCGCTCCGTGACCGTCGGCATGATCGGCATCAACGTGCCCCTGCCCGTCCCGGTGGCGTACCACTCCTTCGGCGGCTGGAAAGCCTCGCTCTTCGGCGACAAGCACATCTACGGTCCAGAAGGCGTCTCCTTCTACACCCGCGGAAAAGTCGTCACCTCCCGCTGGCCGGAACCCAAAACCGCCTCCGGCGCCTCCTACAACTTCCCCTCCAACTGACGCCCCGGCGCACGTCCCACCAGAGAAAGACACCGCTGTCATGACCGACGTAGAGAACAAACTGATCATCGGCACCGCGCCGGACTCCTGGGGTGTCTGGTTCGCGGATGACCCGCAGCAGACCCCCTGGGAGCGTTTCCTGGACGAAGTAGCCGAGTCCGGCTACAAGTGGATCGAACTGGGCCCCTACGGCTACCTGCCCAACGACCCCACCCGCCTGGCGGAGGAGCTGAAGCAGCGCGACCTGAAGGTCACCGCCGGTACCGTTTTCACCGCTTTCCACCGTGGCCTTGACCAGTGGGAAACCGCCTGGGAGCCGGCCCGCAAGGTGGCGGAACTGACCGCTGCCATGGGTGGCGAGCACATCGTGGTCATCCCGGCCATGTGGCGCGACGACGTCACCGGCGAGGCCGTGGAAAGCGGCGAACTCACCGAAAAGGCCTGGGCCGACTTGTTCGCCGGGCACAACCGGCTGGGCAAGACCCTGCTGGAGGACTTCGGCCTGAACCAGCAGTTCCACTCGCACGCCGACTCCCACGTGGGCGCGCAGGCAGACATCGAACACCTGCTCGCCGCCACGGACGCCAAGTATTTGAACCTGTGCCTGGATACCGGCCACGCGGAATACTGCGGTGCCTCCAGCCTTGAACTGATCAAGAACTTCCCGGACCGGATCGGCTACCTGCATCTGAAGCAGATCAACCCGGAGATACTCAAAAAGGTCAACGACGAGAACATGACGTGGGCGGCCGCCAACCTGGCCGGCGTGATGACCGAGCCGCCCAACGGGCTGCCGGACCTGCGCGCCGTCATCGAAGCCGTGGAAGCCCTGAACCGCCCCATTTTCGGGATCGTGGAACAGGACATGTACCCCGTGGCCTTCGATGTGCCGATGCCCATCGCCAAGCGCACCCGCAACTACCTGCTCTCGTGCGGTTCCCGCACCGTCGTGAACTGAACCCCTACTTACTCCGAAGGACAAAACAATGACTGAATCCCTGCGCGTAGCCGTCATCGGTGCCGGACGCATGGGCGCTGACCACATCCAGCGCCTCAACACCCGCATCCACGGCGCCGAAGTGGCCGCCGTCGTCGACGTTGACCTGGCCCGTGCCCAGGCAGCCATCGAAGGCATTCCCGGCGCCGTGGCCCTGGCCGATGCCGGGGAAGCGCTCAACAACGGCGACGTCAACGCCGTCCTGATCGCCACCCCCGGGTTCCTGCACGAGGACATCCTCCTCAAGGCCATCGCGAAGGACATCCCCATCCTCTGCGAAAAGCCGCTGACCCCCGACGCCGAATCCTCGCTGAAGATCGTCGAAGCCGAAGTGGCGCTGGGCCACAAGCGCGTCCAGGTGGGCTTTATGCGCCGCTTCGACGCCGAGTACGCGTCCCTGGGCAAGATCATCCGCGACCACGAACTCGGTGAGCTGCTGATGCTGCACCACCAGCACCGCAACCCCACCACCCCGCCCGGCTTCACCAACGAGATGCTGATCAACGACTCCGTGGTGCACGAATTTGATGCCATCCGGTTCTTCACCGGCGAGGAAATCACCAGCGTCCAGGTCCGGATGGGCAAGGCCACCAAAAATGCCCCCGCCGGCCAGCACGATCCCCAGCACGTCCTGATCGAAACCGAATCAGGTGTCCTGGCCGACGTCGAAATCTACGTCAACGCCCGGTTCGGCTACGAAGTTGCCACCCAGGCGTCCTTCGAGGACGGCATCGTCAGCATCGGCGGGGACAAGGGACCCTACACCCGCAGCGCCGGGCGCTGGGGAGGCAACGTCACGCCCGGCTTCGAAGAGCGCTTCGGCGCCGCATACGACGTCGAAATCCAGGCCTGGGTGGACGCGGCACTTGAGGGCGGCATCGGCGGCCCCACCGCCTGGGACGGGTACGCGACGGCTGCCTGCTGCGAAGCCGGCGTCGAGGCGCAGAAGAACGGCGACAAGGTTGCCGTCAAGCTCGCGGCCAAGCCGGACCTCTACAACTAGTCCTTCGACCGCCACGCCAACTGATCCACAATGGAGTGTTTTTGTGAAAATCGCCCTTGACCCCACGCCGTACCACCACTCGCACACCCTGCTTGAATTTCCGAAGGTGGTGGCGGACCTCGGCTACAAGTACCTGCAGATGACTCCGCACCAGGACCTGATTCCGTTTTACAACCACCCCAAAGCGGATGATGAACTGGTGGGCCAGCTCCGGAAGGCCTGCCGGGACGCGGACATTGAGATTGCCTCCGTGCTGCCGGTCCTGCGCTGGTCCGGGCCCGACGAGGACGCGCGGGAAGCCGCGGTGCGGTACTGGAAGCGTGCCATCCAGATCACCGTGGACCTCGGCGTCAGCACCATGAACACCGAGTTCAGCGGCCGGCCGGAAAAGGCCGAGGAATCCGAGCGGGCGTTTTACCGCTCCATGGAGGAACTGCTGCCGATCATCGAACGGGAAGGCATCGATCTGCTGATCGACCCACACCCGGACGACTTCGTTGAGGAAGGCCTGGCCGCGATCCGGGTGATCCGGGGCCTGAACTCCAAAAATGTGGGCCTGGTGTACGTGGCGTCGCACAGCTTCCACATGAAGGACGCGCCCCTGGAAATCATGCGGGCAGCGGGCGACAAGCTCCGCCTGGTCCACGTCGCCGACACCATGGACCACCACGCCTCGCACGGGCTGCGCTACATCACCAACCCACCCGGAAACCCGGTCCGGGTGCACCAGCACCTTAAAGTGGGCGACGGCGACGTCAACTGGGACGAGTTCTTCGGCGGCCTGAAGGAAATCGGCTTCCTCGACCGGGACGATACCGTGATGGTCTCCAGTGTCTTTGCGGAGGACGACCACGCGGATGAGGTCTCCCGCTACCAGCTGGACACCATCAACCAGTACATCCAAAAGGTGAGCGTATGACGTCCCCCATCCCCGTGGAGACCACAACCAAACAGCCCGGCAACCACAAGCGGGCGCTCCGGACGGTCACCATCATCTCCACCTTCGGCGGCCTGCTGTTCGGCTACGACACCGGCGTCATCAACGGTGCGTTGCCGTACATGCAGGAGGACCTGGGCCTGACGCCGCTGACCGAAGGGCTGGTCACCTCCTCCCTCCTGTTCGGCGCCGCCTTCGGTGCGCTGCTGGGCGGCCGGCTGGCCGACCGGAACGGCCGCCGCAAGATGATCATGGTCCTGGCCGTGGTGTTCCTCATCGGCACCCTGGCCTGCACCTTCTCGCCCACCACCGAGGTCATGATCGCGGCCAGGTTCATCCTGGGCCTGGCGGTAGGCGGAGCGTCTGTCACGGTCCCCGTCTACCTGGCCGAAGTCTCGCCCAGTGACCGGCGGGGGCGGATCGTCACGCAGAACGAGCTGATGATCGTCACCGGCCAGCTGCTGGCATTCATCTTCAACGCCTACCTGGGCAATACCTTCGGGGAAGCCGGCGGCATCTGGCGCTGGATGCTGGTCATTGCCACACTTCCAGCCATCGCCCTGTGGATCGGCATGAACTTCATGCCGGAAAGCCCCCGCTGGCTGGCCTCGATGGGCAGCTTCGGTGAGACCCTCAGTGTGCTGCAACGCATCAGGTCCCAAGCCGAGGCCCGGGCGGAGTTCGAAGAGGTCAAAGCCATGGCCGTGGAGGACTACAAGTCCAAAATGGGCACGTGGAAGGACCTGGGTATTCCCTGGCTCCGCCGGATCTTCTTTGTGGGCCTGGGCCTGGCGGTGATCCAGCAGATCACCGGCGTGAACTCCATCATGTATTACGGCACGCAGATCCTGGCGCAGTCCGGCTTCGGCCGTGAAGCAGCCCTGACGGCCAACATTGCCAACGGCGTGATTTCCGTCCTTGCCACGTTTGTGGGCATCTGGCTGCTGGGCAGGGTAGGCAGGCGCCGCATGCTGATCACCGGGCAGATAGGAACCACCGCTGCACTGGTGCTGATCGGAGTGTTCTCGCTGATCCTGCCGGAGGGTTCCGCCAGGGGCTATGTGATCCTGGCCCTGACGGTGACCTTCTTGGCATTCCAGCAGGGTGCCATCTCACCGGTGACGTGGCTGATGCTCTCGGAGATCTTCCCGCTGAAGATCCGCGGCCTCGGCATGGGCGCCTCCGCATTCCTGCTGTGGATCGTCAACTTCCTGGTGGGCTTCGGCTTCCCGCAACTCCTGGCTGCCATCGGCTTGTCCAACACGTTTTTTGTGTTTGCCGTCCTTGGCGTCGGTGCCATCGCCTTTGCCGCCAGGTACGTGCCGGAAACCAAGGACAAGAGCCTCGAGGACCTGGAGCACTACTTCCGGAATCTTGTGGTGAAAGAGCGCCAGTAGCCCTTTCCGATTCGTTTTCCAGCGCAAAACGACCGCCCGTCACCCGACGGGCGGTCGTTCTGCGTTCTGCGCCATATAAGGGATAGAGCGCGCTAAAAGCATACTTTTGATGTCATTTTCAGCCTCTTCACAAATTTGCTTACGTAAGTACATTCTTATGTCAGTACAAACTATTGACATGTGTGGTCCCAGTCACCATGATCAATGAAGACGGCAAGTGAACCGGCGCAAGGATGCGCCAGTCCAGCCGGAAAAATCGAAGGAGATTTATCGTGAAGACGCTTTCCTGGCGTAAGGCGGCAGTCATGGCTGCAGTTGTTCCCATGCTGGCCCTGAGCGCCTGTTCCAGCACCGGGGGCAAGCCGGTTGATGCGGGCACCAATGCAGGCGGCGGCCAGGTTGCCACGACGGACCGGATCAAAATCGCACTGATTACCCACGCCGCCCCGGGTGATACCTTCTGGGATATTCTCCGAAAAGGCGCCGAAGAGGCGTCGGCGAAAGACAACGTTGAGCTGCTCTACACCTCGGACCCTGAAGGCGGCCGGCAGGCTCAGCTGATCCAGCAGGCCATCGACCAGAAGGTGGACGGCATCGCCGTGACACTGGCCAAACCGGATGCCCTCAAGGACGTCCTGAAGAAGGCCAAGGACGCGGGCATTCCCATCGTCAGCCTCAACTCCGGCGCGGACGTTTGGAAAAACCTCGGCGCGTTCACCCACTTCGGCTCGGACGAGAACCTCGCCGGCGCCGCTGTAGGCGACAAGCTGACCTCGCTGGGGGTCAAGCGACCTATCTGCGTCATCATGGAACAGGGCAACGTGGCGCTTGACTCCCGCTGCGCGGGCGTCAAGTCGAAGATCCCGGCCACGGAGAACCTCTTTGTTCAGGGCACAGACATGACTCAGGTTTCCTCCACTGTCACCGCCAAGCTCCAGGCGACGCCTGATGCTGACGCCATCATTGGGCTGGGCGCCCCCTTTACCCTCACTATTGACAAGGCAGTAGAGGCATTGAACCTCCAGGACAAGGTCAAGGTGGCTTCCTTCGACATGAACGGTGACCTGGCGCAGGCCATCATTGACGGCAAGGTCCAGTTCACCGTGGACCAGCAGCCGTGGCTGCAGGGCTATGGTGCCGTCGATGCGCTCTGGCAGGCCAAGCGGGCCGGCATCCACGTCGGTGGCGGTCAGCCGGTTCTGACCGGACCATCGATTGTTGACAAGGCAGCGGCTCCCGCCGTCCTCAAATTCGCCCAGGACGGCCTTCGCTAGAAGGAAAGCCGCCGGGTTCCGGGGCTTCGGCCCCGGAACCCGGCTTCAGTAGGAGAAACCCATGACCCAGTTAGCACTAAAACCCACAATCACCGACGAGCGCGTCGCCAAGCGGAATCCGTTCCAAAAGATTCTGGGCAGGCCGGAGGTCGGCGCCCTGGTGGGGGCGATTGTCCTGTTTGTCTTTTTTGCCTCCGTATCCCAGACCTTCATCCAGCCGGCGTCGATCGCTACGATCCTCTACGGAAGCTCCACCATCGGCATTATGGCCGTGGGAGTCTCCCTGCTGATGATCGGCGGGGAGTTTGACCTCTCCACGGGCGTTGCAGTGATCAGCTCGGCATTGACCGCGTCAATGTTTTCCTGGTACTTCAGTGTCAACGTGTGGGTCGGCGTCCTGCTGGCCCTGGTTGTCTCCTTGGGTATCGGTTACATCAACGGGTGGATACTGATGAAGACCAAACTGCCCAGCTTCATCGTGACCCTGGCCACATTCCTGATGCTGACCGGCCTGAACCTGGGCCTGACCCGCCTGATCGGCGGTGGCGTTTCATCGCCCTCCATTTCCACCATGGACGGATTCGATTCAGCCCGGGCAGTGTTTGCCTCGTCCACAACAATCGGCGGGGTCGATGTCAAGAACACGGTCTTCATCTGGATTGCCTTGGTCGCGGTGGCGTCCTGGGTCCTGCTCCGCACCAAAGTGGGCAACTGGATCTTCGCCGTCGGAGGTGACGAAAACGCCGCCCGCGCCGTGGGCGTGCCGGTCAAAGCCACCAAGATCGGCCTGTTTATGGCCGTGGGATTCTGCGGCTGGGTCCTGGGCATGCATAACCTCTTCGCGTTTGACGCCGTCCAGTCAGGGGAGGGCGTGGGCAACGAATTCCTCTACATCATCGCCGCAGTGATCGGCGGATGCCTGCTGACCGGCGGTTACGGATCAGCCGTCGGCGGGGCAATCGGCGCCTTTATCTTCGGCATGGCCAACAAAGGCATCGTCTACGCCCAGTGGAATCCCGACTGGTTCAAATTCTTCCTGGGCCTGATGCTGCTGCTGGCCACCATCGTGAACCTGATCGTCAAACGCCGCGCAGAGCTGAAGTAAGGACCCGGACCCATGAATGCCAACAAAATTGATCAGCAGACCCTGCTGCAGAACGAGCAGGACCCGCTCACGCACACCCCGGTACACCTGTTGTCCCTGGACGCGGTAGGAAAAAACTACGGAAACATCGTTGCCCTTCGCGATGTCACGATGGCCGTGGATAACGGCCGGGTCACCTGTGTCCTGGGCGATAACGGTGCAGGCAAATCAACGCTGATCAAGATCATCGCGGGCCTGCACCAGCACGACGCCGGGACATTGAAGATCACGGGGGAGGAGCGGAAGTTCACGTCCCCCCGGGATGCCCTGGACGCCGGGATCGCCACGGTCTACCAGGACCTCGCCGTGGTCCCCTTGATGCCGATCTGGCGCAACTTTTTCCTCGGCTCAGAGATCACCCGCGGGTTCGGGCCCTTCAAGAGCATGGACGTCCAAAAGATGAAGGACGTCACCAAGCATGAACTCGCCGAGATGGGCATTGACCTGCGTGACGTTGAGCAACCCATCGGTCAGCTTTCCGGCGGTGAACGCCAATGCGTAGCGATCGCCCGAGCCGTGTACTTTGGCGCGAAAGTTTTGATCCTCGACGAACCCACCGCGGCCCTGGGCGTCAAACAATCAGGGGTGGTGCTCCGCTACATCCTCCAGGCCCGCGACCGTGGACTGGGTGTCATCTTCATTACCCACAACCCGCACCACGCGTTCCCCGTCGGAGACAGGTTTCTGCTCCTCAAGCGCGGCACCTCGATCGGGTACTACGACAAAAAAGACATCACCCTGGACGAGCTCACCGCCCAGATGGCCGGCGGCGCCGAACTCGCCGAACTCGCCCACGAACTCCAGCAGCTCGGCGGCCACAACGACATCGTTAAGGAAGTCCAGGCCGACGTCGCCGACGTCAACGAACACCGCTGACCGGACCAACCCCACAACAGAAGGGAACAGCATGCCGATCCGGGTTGGCGTCATTGGCGCCGGCGTTATGGGCGCCGACCACATCCGAAATCTCTCCACCACGATCAGCGGGGCCGAAGTCACCTTTGTTGCCGATCTTGACGCGGCCCGGGCTGCCGCGGCGGCACCGCACACGGCGCGGTCCACCACGGATCCCTCCGAACTGATCAACTCCAGCGACGTCGACGCCGTGGTGGTGGCCTCCCACGATTCCACGCACGCGGGCCTGGTGCTCGAATGCTTCGAGGCGATGACCCCGGTGCTCTGCGAAAAGCCGCTGGCCCCCACCCTGCTGGAAAGCCGGGACGTGGTGGCGGCAGATGACGACATCGTGGCAGCAACCGGCGCCTCGCTGCTGTCGCTGGGGTTCATGCGCCGGTTTGATCCCGGCTACGTCCTGCTTCGCGAAGCCGTGGCGGCCAGGTCGCAGGGCGAACCGCTGATGGTCCGGTGCACCAGCCGGACCGCATCATCCGGGCCCGGCGCCAGCACCGGGTCGGCGATCACCAACTCGGCGATCCACGAACTTGACGTGATCCCCTGGCTGCTGGGGTCGCCGATCACCGAGGTGTCCTGGCAGTCAGGCCGCAGTTCCCGGCACAGCCCCGCAGGGCTGAGGGATCCCGCGCTGATGCTCATGCGCACGGCGGACGGCACCCTGGTGACCCTGGAACTCTTCCTCAACGCCCAGTACGGCTACACCACCGAGTGCGAGATCGTCTCGGAGGCCGGGACCCTGGCGCTGCCGGAACCTCCTGCCCTCGCCAGCCGGCAGGATGGCCGGTTGAGTGCCGGCATTCCCGAAGACTGGCGTCCAAGGTTTGCCGACGCCTACCGGCTCCAGCTGCAGGCCTGGGTATCCGCGCTCCGCAGCGCAGAGCCCGCGCCCCTGGCTACGGCCCGCGACGGCCTGAATGCGGCGCTGGTGGCGCAGGCCATGACCCGCTCTTTGCACAGCGACGGCGCGTTCACCAAGGTGTCGTATTGACCCGGCCTGCGTCGCTCCGCCGGCATCCCAGCAACGCCACGGAGGCGACAGCATGAAAAAAGTCATTCTTGGCCTGGTGGGCGTGGGCCGCATTGGAGTTATGCACGCCACCAACATCGCGGGCCTCCGGGCCGGCCTGGACCGCGACGGGATTCAGCTGGAGCTGCGGCTCACGGACGTCGCCCAAGACCACGCCCGCAAGGTGGCCGATGGACTCGGGGCCGAATTCGTGCCGTCCGTGGCGGCCCTGGTCAGCTCCGGTCTTGACGGGCTCGTCATCGCCACCGGAACGGGCACCCACCCTGAGCTGATCACAGCCGGAGTGGACGCGGGCATCCCGGTGTTCTGCGAGAAGCCCGTCGCCATGAACGTCGCGGACTCGCTGCCGGTGCTGGACTATGTCCGGGAAAAGGGCGGCGTGGTGCAGATTGGGCATCAGCGCCGTTTTGATGCCGGCTACCTCGCGGCGCGGCGCGCCTACCAGGCCGGTGATCTTGGCTGGATCCATTCCCTGCGCGCCGTGACCTGCGACATGGCGCCGCCGCCCGTCGATTTCCTTGCCACGTCCGGAGGGCTGTTCCGTGATGTCTCGGTCCACGACTTCGACATCCTGCGCTGGCTGACCGGCCGGGAGATCACCGAGGTGTACGCAAAGGGCTCCAACAACGGCGACCCCGCCATCGGGACGGTGGGCGACGTGGACTCCGCGCTGGCCATCGTGACGTTCGACGACGGCACCCTGGGCAGCGTCTCGGCGAGCCGCTACAACGGCGCAGGACACGATGTCCGGTTGGAGATCCAAGGGTCAGCCGGCTCAATGATGGTGGGACTGGATGGTCAGGCAGCGCTGAAGTCTGCCGAAGCCGGCGAGGCTTTTCCCGCCGGTGAACCGCACCGAACCTTCGCCGACCGCTTCCATCAGGCATATCGCGCCGAAATGCTTGCGTTTGTGGACCTGGTCCTGGGCCGCAGGGATAACCCCTGCACCCCCGAGGATGCTGTGGCGGCCTCCAGGGTGGCCGACGCAGCCCAGGAATCCCTGGCTACAGGGGCCCCGGTGCGGCTCGACACTTCCGCCGCCGTCCAGCTGTAACAGCGACACCAGCAGGCTCCCCCTAAGTCACGCTTAGGGGGAGTTTTGTGTGCCCGACGGGACCCCTGAGTGCAGCCGGGGGAGCGCGTCCACCAGCGGAGCCAGTTCCGGAACCGCCTGGGCTTCGCCGAGTGCCCGTTCCAGGGTTGCATCGTGCACGGGCCGCGCTTCCGCGAGGAGGCTGCTGCCGCTCCCGGTGAGCTCGGTATAGATGCCCCGGCGGTCATCATCGCACAGGATCCTGGTCAGGAGCCCCCGGTCCTCCAGCCGGTTCACCAGGCGGGTGGTGGCGCTGGGACTCAAGGCCGTGGCCCGGGACAGTTGCTGCATCCGCATGTGCCAGCCATCCTGCCGGCTCAAGGCATCCAGGACGGTGAATTCGACAACGGACAGTTTCGATTCGGCCTGCAATGAGCGTTCCAGCTCACCTTCGATCAGCCCGTGCAGGGCCGCCAGGGTGCGCCAACCCTGCGCCCTGACCTCGACGGCGTCGTCCTTGATGCCCATGGTGTGGCTCCTTTGCTGCGGCCCGGCTGGCCACGGTTGGACAGAGTAGTAGTTGCTTGCGCGGGATAGTTGCTTGTGCAACAATAAATACCGCGCCTGCAACTATCTTAGCGCCTTTCCACCCAACGTACAGCTCAAAGGAGCACCGCCATGCCTGTTGGCCTGCTAGCCCTCGCCCTGGGAGGGTTCGGGATCGGACTCACCGAATTTGTCATCATGGGCCTGCTGCCCGAAGTGGCGGCAGACTTCGCTGTGAGTGAGGCCGCGGCCGGCTGGTTCATCTCCGGGTACGCGCTGGCCGTGGTGGTGGGCGCGCTGGGACTTACGGCGGCCCTCTCGCGGTTTGACCGTAAACCGGTGCTGGCCGCCCTGCTGGTCCTGTTCATTGCCGGCAACCTGCTCTCCGCCACCGCTCCGGAATACTGGCCCATGATGGCAGGCCGGATCCTCGCGGCCCTTGCCCACGGCGCGTTCTTTGGCATCGGCGCGGTGGTGGCCGCGGACATGGTGGCCCCCACCAGGAAGGCCGCGGCCATAGCACTGATGTTCACCGGGCTGACCGCGGCCAACGTGCTGGGCGTTCCCTTCGGCACCCTGCTGGGCCAGGCTGCAGGGTGGCGGGCAACGTTCTGGGCCATCACAGGTATTGGGGTGATCGCCCTGACCGGCATCCTGCTCCTGGTTCCCAGGACGCCGGGCACACCGGCGGAAGCCGGCGGCCTGCGCGGTGAGCTGCGGGCGTTCCGTTCCGGCCAGGTCTGGTTGTCCATCCTGGTGACTGTCCTTGGCTACGGCGGCATGTTTGGCGCCTTCACCTACATCGCCTACACGCTGACTGAGGTCTCCGGCTTCGCCGCCACTACTGTGCCGTGGCTCCTGATCGTCTTCGGGGTGGGCCTGTTTGTGGGAAACACCGTGGGCGGCCGGGCGGCCGACCGCAACGTGGACCGCACCCTCGTGGTGGTCCTGGCTGTCCTGTCCGTGGTGCTGGTGGCCTTCGCGCTGACGGCCGGCAACCAGGTCCTGACTGTGGTGTCCCTGGTGCTGATGGGCGGCTTTGGCTTTGCCACGGTTCCCGGCCTGCAGATGCGCGTGATGAAGTACGCCAGCACGGCCCCCACCCTGGCCTCGGGCGCCAACATCGGCGCGTTCAATGTAGGCAACGCCCTGGGTGCCTGGCTGGGCGGGGTCACCATCACCGCAGGGCTGGGCTACACCTCACCCATCTGGGCCGGTGCCGGCATCACCATCCTGGGCCTGGCGGTGATGGCGTTTGCAGCAGCGGCCGCCAAGCGGGGCAGCGCCCAGGACGCCGGGGACAGCGCTGCTGAGGCTCGCGACGCCGGGAAGGTCGCCGGCGAAGCAGACGACGACGGCCGCCCGCACCAGGGGGTCCAGCACGACGCCGGCCAACTGGCTGACGGGGCCGCAGACCTGGCCGTAACCCGGCGCTGACCGGGCAGTCCGGCTGTCCCCGGCTACAGCTTTTTTACAGCCCTCCCGGCTGCGGCTCCTCCGGCGGCAGCCTTCCCGGCATGGGTTTCCCGGCGGCCGGATCCGAGGAGCGGCGCACCAGCAGTACCGGCTCCAGCTTCCGGGACACTGCGGGAACGCCAGCGCCGTCGGCACCATCGATCCGGTCCAGCATTGCCCGGGCCGCCAGCCGGCCGAGTTCGGCGGGGTGCTGGTCAATCGATGTCAGCCCGATCAGGGGTGACGCGGCCACCTCGATGTTGTCGCACCCCACCACCGCAACATCCTCCGGCACCCGCAGCCCGGCCGCCATGAGTGCTTCCATCACGCCGATGGCCGTGAGGTCGTTGTGCGCAAAGACAGCTGTGGGCAGCTCCGCGCCGGACGCAAGGAACTGTTCCATCACGGCCCGGCCGCCGCGCTCGGTCATGTCGCTGTGGACCAGGAGGGGCGCCAGGCCGAGGTCCTTCATGGCGTGCAGGTACCCCTCCCGGCGGGCGGTGTAGGGAATCCACTCGGAGATGTCCACGTGGGCGATCCGCCGGTGCCCCAGCCCGTGCAGGTGCTCCACGGCCAGCGCGCCGGAGCGGAAGTCGTTCGTCATGACGGAGTCGACGCCCGGCAATTCAAGGTCCCGGGTGATCACCACGGCGTCCGTCCCGCGCAGGGCCGCCGCCAGGTCGCTGGCCGAACCGGTGTAGCCGGCCAGGATGACGCCGTCCACGCGGAGGTCAACGAAGTTCCTGACCGCTTCGATTTCTGTCCGGGGATCGGCGGATCCCACAGCAACCATCACCTGGTTGCCGCTGCTTTCCAGAGCTTCGGTGATGCCGTCGTAAATGTCGGCAAAAACGGAGTTGTGCAGGTCGAGGAACAGCACCCCGATCGTCCTGGTGCGGCGGCTGGCCAGCCGGCTGGCCAGCCTGTTCGGCGAATAGCCCAGGGCACTGGCGCTGGCCTCAACGGCGGCCCGCCTGGCCGGCGAAACTTTGGGCGAATCCCGCATCACCAGGGAAACCAGGGCGCGGCTCACCCCGGCGTTGCGCGCCACATCCGCCATGGTCGCGGGCCGGGGGACCCCGGAAGTCTCTTTCACAAGACTCCACTATGCCATTGCCGCCTGGGGCCGCCGCGGTATGCGGGCTGCAAACAAGCGGGAGTCAGGCGCCGAACGGCAGCCGGGGATCCACGTCCTGCGCGGCCCAGCCCTGACGGACCCAACCGTGGTGCGGGTCATCGCTGATGAGCCATTCCCGGACCGGGCCGGGACCGGCCATCACGTTGAGGTAGTAGAGGTCGTAACCGGGCGCAGCCATGGCCGGGCCGTGCCAGCCGTAAGGGACCAGCACCACGTCGCCGGTGCGGACCTCGGCGGAGACGTCGATGGGCCGTTCGTCCGAGGCATAGACCCGCTGGTAACCGATCGCATCGGCGTCGGCCGGCGCTACGGAGCTGGCGGCCACCCGGGTCTCGAAGTAGTAGATCTCCTCGAGGGAGGTTTCGCCGTCCTTTTCCTCATCGTGCTTGTGCGGCGGGTAGGAGGACCAGTTTCCCGCGGGGGTGAGGACTTCGCAGACGATAAACCGGTCTGCTTGCAGGGCGGCCGGCGTGCCGAAGTTATGCACCTGGCGTGAGCAGTTGCCGGCGCCGCGCAGTTCCACGGGCGTTTCGGCCGCCGTCACCAGTCGGGTGGGATAGTGGGCTCCGGCCGGGGCGGTGGCCACGGCAACACGGCCGCCGTCGGCCGAGGTGATGGTTACTTCCCGCGCCGTGCCGGAGTAGAGGACGTCGCTGGGGCCGTGGAATACCGAAGCGCGGCCGGCCAGTTCGTACTGTGTGCCGTCAACGGTCACGCTGAAGGCGCCGTTGAGGGGCACCACAATGCGTTCCTCGTCCGCCGCAGGGAGAACGACGGCGGTGCCCGCGGCCAGCGTGGCAACCTTCAGGCCCGTATGGGCCCAGCCGGCAACGGAAAGGGTGGAATCTGACGTGCCGATCGAGACGTCCCAGGGGCCGTCGGTGGCGGTGCCCAGGGGATAGACCCAGTTGGTCATGGAGAGTGCTCCTAAAAAATCAGCGCTGTACGAGAGTCATTTCGAAACTGTAGGAATCGGCGCGGTACACGTGGTGCCCGGTTTCAACCCGCCTGCCGGTGTCATCCACTGCGGTGCGTTCCATGGTCACCAGTGCGTGGCCGGCTTTGGTGTCCAGCATCGAGGCCTGGTAATCATTGGCGATCATGGCGCCGATCCGCTGGTTGGCCAGCCGGAAGTTGACGCCGCCGCGGCGCAGCACGGCGTAGAGGCCCTCAGCTGCCAGCAGGGCTTCGTCCATGCCCACAATGTCGTCGCGGACCCAGTTTTCCATCAGGGCCAGGGGTTTGCCCCCGACTTTCCGCAGCCTGGTGAAGTGGTAGACCTTGGAGCCGGCCGGCAGCTGGAGCGTGGCCAGGGTGGCTTCGTCCGCATCCACGTGGGAAAAGCTCAACACATCAGTGGTGGGTTTTTTGCCGTTGTTGGTGAGGTCATCAAACAGGCTGGACAGTTCCAGCGGCCGGCGGACCTGGCTGGAGACCACCTGGGTGCCGACGCCGCGCTTGCGGACCAGCAGGCCCGAGCGGACCAGTTCGTCCATGGCCTTGCGCATGGTGGGGCGCGAAAGGTTCAGTTGGGCTGCCAGGTCGATCTCGTTGTCCAGCCGGCTGCCCGGTTCGAGGATGCCGCTGTGGATGGCGGCCTCAATTCCCTGCACCACCTGGTGGTAGAGGGGCACGGGAGAGGAGCGGTCGATGCTGACACCCAGGTTGTTCGCCACGGTACGTTCCTGTTCCTTGGTTGCGGCCGGACGCCGTGCGGCGGCTGCTGCAGGCGGCTGCTTTGCCGGTATATGTTCTCTTGATAGGACATAGTTTCTTCCCTGATGGTAGCAGGGACGGACGGCGGGTCAAGGCCTGCCCTGCCGGTGACCAGGCAATTTGACCTGTCGTGACATCAGGACTTTTCCAGGACATGCCACCAGGGCGGGTCAGAGGTCCTTGCGGCAGGCAGCCTTGCTGAGTTCATACAGGCCGTTGCGGTCGCCGTCGGACAGGCCTTCCGGGGTGCCGATCTCCGGATACATCAGCTGGGCGGGGTCATCAACGTGGTCCAGGCCCATCACATGGCCCAGCTCATGCAGGATGACGGCAGTGGCGTATTTGTCGCCGTCAGGGTTGAGCAGTTCATCGGCGATCTGCGGGGCGTCAAGGTCCAGGCCGCCGGTCACAAAGGTCTTGGGGCCGCCGTCGAAACTGAAGTGGGTGCTGCCCCCGGTGCCGATCACGGGACCCTTCAGCTGCGGCGCCACCTCGGGGGTGGTCCACGCGATCAAAAGCGGTGCCCAGCGGGCGCCGTACCCGTCGGGTTGGAACGGCGGCCGCTGCGCCGACGGCTGCTCGTCAGTGGTGCCGTCGTAGACAAAAGAGATGCCGGTTGCTGCCGAAATGGTCTCGATGGCCCTCGGCACCAGCTCGGCCGCACCGTCGGGTTCGAGGTCCGTGTTGACCACATAGTGCAGAGGGCGGCAGGGGGAGTAGCCCACAGGTGTGCCGTCCCCGTTGACCAGCAGGAAATGGTAGGCATCGCTTCCGACGGCGGGCGGGGCCGGGGTGAGGAGCGGTTCGGCTGCCTCCTCGACGCCGGCAGGCGGGGCCGCAGTACTGACCTCTGCGGCCGGCGGGGCTTCGGCGTCGCCCGGCACGGCGCCTTCGCCCGGTCCCGCGCCCTGCCGGGTGCCGGGCCCGATCCGGAGGTCCAGGAACTGCTTGACCCGTGGATCGTCCAGCACCACTGCGGCCCCAAAAACGCCCGCCACGCATAGCCCTGCGACCAGCACCAGCCGGTAGCGTGGTCGCGGCGTCCCGCTGCGGCCCGACGTGGGCTCCGCATGGCGTGGGGGCCGGCGCTGCATGGTCAGCCTTCCGTCGTTGGATGCACCAAAACTAGCCCACCACGGTGCCGAAGGCGAGCCCCAGGACGTAGGTGACGGCGGCGGCACCGAGCCCGATGCCCAGCTGGCGCAGCCCCCGGGTCAGCGGCGACGTCCCCGAAAGCAGTCCCACGATGCCACCGGTACCCAGCAGGGCAAGGCCCACCAGGGCGCCCGCCACAACCAGCGCAGCAACTCCGGTCAGGCCGAACAGGAACGGCAGGATGGGAATGATGGCCCCGGAGGCAAAGAAGCAGAAGCTGGAGAGGGCGGCGCCCCAAGCAGTGCCCACGGCCTCGTGTTGGTCCTCTTCCGCCGGCTCTTCCGGGTGCAGCGAAAGGCTGGGGTCGCAGTCGCAGGAGAGCTGTCCCATCCGCTCGGCCACCCGGTGTTGGGCTGCTTCCTGGGACATGCCGCGGGCCAGGTAGACCAGCAGGAGTTCGTTGTGTTCCAGGTCGAGCTTCGGTGCTGCAGCCAGGGTGACCTGGGTGGGCCGGGTGGCGTCAAGCAGTTCGCGCTGGGACCGGACGGAGATGAACTCGCCCGCACCCATGGACATGGCACCCGCAAGGAGCCCGGCGATGCCGCTGAGCAGCACCACGCTGCTGGCCACGCCGGATGCGGCCATGCCCATTACCAGCGAGAGGTTGCTGACCAGTCCGTCGTTGGCCCCGAAGACGGCAGCCCGGAAGGTGCCTGCCAGCCGGTTGCGGCCGCGGGTGGCCAGTCCGCGGACCACTTCCTCATGGATCTGTTCGTCAGCGGCCATGGCTTCGGTGGCGTTGGGGTCCTTGGCGTAGGGCGAGCGGCCCTCGGCCCGCTGGGCGAGTGCCAGGACAAAGACCGAACCGAAGTGGCGGGCCAGGAAGCCCAGCAGCTGGCTGCGGACCGATGCCGGCCGGGTGCGGCCCGCGTTGTCCCCGAGCAGGCCCAGCCAGTGCGCTTCGTGCCGGCCTTCCGCTTCGGCCAGGGCCAGGAGGATGGCCCGCTCCTCGCCCTGGCGGTTCTGGGCCAGGTCGCGGTAGACGGCGGCCTCGGCCCGTTCGTCGGCGAGGTACTGGCGCCAGCGCCTGATGTCGGCGGCCGACGGAACCGGGGTAACCGGGGTTTCCGGGGTGCCCGCGGATCCGGCGGGGGCCGGTTGGTGATTGGGTGTGGCGTGCTGCGGCACGGAGGACTCCTGGGCTGGATGGGGCACGGTTTCGGCTCCATTGCCACGCCAGTTTACTGCGGATTTCCGCGGTTTTTCGGCTGGCAACCCTAGCTCCGGGGTTTCGGTCCGCCGTAACTTTTCCATCATGTGGGGAAGCCGCCGGCACGCCAGCCGGGGACCCCTTGACCGCCCCCGGGCGTGGTGCTGAGATGAATTGGGCGGCGCGGCCGGCGCCCACCCGATGTGCCACACCGTCAATCAGTGGAGGTTCTGTGATGAGCACCAGCGGACAGCACCCGGACATGCCGCACCTCGACGCCGTGGAGGCGGACCCCGCTTACGACTATGCCGGGGAAACGCCCGCCGACGCCGCCCTGGACCCGGAAGATCCCTTCCCCGATGCGGAAGAGCCCGCGGTCCGGTCCCGGCCGGTCAACGACGCCGAAGACCGGGAGGTCCCGATGGACCCGGACGAAGTCCGCGGGGACGAGCAGGACTGACCCGGCAGGACTGCCACGTGCGGGACCAACCGGGCAGGACTGACGACGGCGGCACCTCCTTCCGCTGGGAAACAAAAGGAGGTGCCGCCGTCGTGCGACCCGGTATCAGGAGGTGGTGACCGCGTCTGCGGGCGCCGGCTCGCTGTCCTGGCCGGCGACGCGCCGCTGCCAGTTCCGCATAACGTGCGGGTCCGTGGGCCTCGTGGCCAGGGACACCACAACGTAGACGACTGCCGAGGCAACCAGCCCGTAGTAGATCGGCTCGTTGGCGTAGATGCCGTCCAGTGGAGCTTTGGCGTTGATTTCCAGGACGATCATGGTGCCGAGGGTGACCACCGAGCCGACGGCCATGGAGGCGGCGGCGGCGATCCCGGTGCCGCGCTTCCACACGAGGCCGCCGAGGATGGCCACCAGGAGCCCGCCCACCAGGATGTCGTACGCGATGGTGAGGGCCGCCACCACGTCCTTGGTGACGATGGCGATCACAATGGCGATGATGCCCAGGGTCAGGACCCAGATGCGGTTGGCCCGGACATCGTGCTCCGGGTTGTCGGTGTCGTCCGTGTTGATGTCCTTGCCGAACCAGCTGGCCACAAACGGCAGGACGTCGGCGCGGGCCACTGTCGCTGCGGCGATCAGGGCGCCGGAAGCGGTGGACATCATGGCTGCCACTGCGGCGGCCAGGACCAGTCCGCCGATGCCCACAGGGAGCAGGTTCTGGGCCACTTCCGCGTAGACGTCGTCCTTGGCGGCGATTTCGATGTTGGCGAGCGCCACGCTGGCGGCCATACCGATCAGGGCGCCGGCCACGCCGTAAAGGATGCAGTAGATGCCGGCGGTGGCACCGCCCCAGCGGGCAACGGTGGGGGTCTTGGCCGTGAAGACGCGCTGCCAGATGTCCTGGCCGATCAGCAGGCCCAGGGTGTACACCACGAAGTACGTGATGATGGTCTGGACACCGATGCCGTCGATCTGGAAGAAGCTCGCATCAACGCGGCTGCGGATGCCGTCCAGGCCGCCGGCGGCGTTCAGCGTGAAGGGCAGCATCAGGAAAAAAATGCCCACGGTCTTGATGACGAACTGGACCTGGTCCGCCAGGGTGATGGACCACATGCCGCCCACGGTGGAGTAGACCAGCACAATGGCGCCGCCGACGGCGATGGCCAAGGCCCGGTCCATGCCGAACAGCACCACAAAAATGGTGGCGTAGGCGCCGGTGGACGTGGCGCACAGCATCAGCGTGTACGCCAGCATCACGATGCCGGAGGCCTGGGTGGCCTTGCTGCCGTAGCGCAGGGTCAGCATCTGCGAGACCGTGTAGATCTTCAGCTTCTGGATGATGGGGGCAAAGAGCAGGCTCAGGAGCAGGACGCCCGCGCCGATGGCCACCACCAGCCACATGCCGGAGATGCCGAACTTGTAGCCCAGTCCCACGCCGCCCACGGTGGACGCACCGCCCAGGACCACCGCGGCCATGGTGCCGGTATAGAGGAATGGGCCGAGGCGGCGGCCGGCCACCAGGAAGTCGCTGTTGGACTTGGTGCGGGACTTGCCCCACCAGCCGAAGGCAAGCATGGCGAGTAGGTACACCACCACAATGGCGATGTTGATGACGTTTGCATCCATGTTGGCTCCTCGGAGCAGGTTGTTAAGCGGGCCGGGGCGGGGAAAGCCGGGGCGCCGCTGCTGGGGGTGCGGATGAGAGCGGAGTCGCAAATATTGCCTGATAGGCAACAAGTGTTTTCAAAAGCGTAGGCTGTGACGGCCGTAACAGTCAAGGGCGCCCTGAGGCGCCGTGGCGCGCCCGCCATGGAAGCGTCACAGTGGCAGCAGGCCATTAGTATTGCTCCAGAGTGGGGCCGGGTGGCCGGCCATGAAAGGTTCGTACATGAAGGCACTGCCAGTTGAACCGAGCAACGTTCCGGTGGCCATCGGCTCGAGGATCCGGGCGGCCCGGCAGTCCCAGCGGCTCACCATCGAACAGGTGGCCGATGCCACCGGCCTGACCAAGGGCTTCCTGAGCCGGGTTGAGCGCGACCTGACCTCCCCGTCGGTGGCCTCGCTGGTCACCCTGTGCCAGGTCCTGTCGATCTCCATCGGCGAGCTTTTTGCGGCCCCCGAGACGCACCTGACCAAACGCAACGACGGGCCGCGGATTTCCTTGGGCGGCCAAGGCATCGTTGAGCGGCTCCTGACGGCCCGGTCCGAACGCCGCCTCCAGATCATCCAGGCCGTTATTGAGCCGCACGGCCGCGGCGAGTCCGAACTGTATGCCGTGGACTGCGACGTCGACGTGCTGCACGTGATCAGCGGCAGCATCCGGCTCATCCTGACCAATGAGGAATACGACCTCGATGCGGGGGACACCGTCACGTTCCCGGGCCGCGAGCCCCACACCTGGGTGAACCCCACCGACCAGCCGGTCGAGGTCCTCTGGGTGCTGGTCCCGGCGGCCAGCCGCTGAACAGGGACAACTCCGCGTAACGTGGTCGGGTGGACCCTAAGGATAGGCTAGCCTTAGTATGTGAACCCTAAGTCCAGCCCCGCGATCCCGCACGCCTTGAAGGGCGCCGGCATCACCGTTGCCTATGGCGGCACGGATGTTGTCCACGATGCGTCGCTGACCCTGGTGCCCGGCCAGGTCACCGCCCTGGTGGGCCCCAACGGCAGCGGCAAGTCAACCCTGCTGCGCACGCTGGCCCGCCTGCAGGACCCCAGGACCGGGACGCTGACCCTGGGCGGGAGCCCCGGTGACGAAGCCGCCGACGCACTCTCCCTCTCGGCGCGCGAGTTCGCCCGCCACGTGGCCCTCCTGACCCAAAGCCGGCCCACGCCCGCCGTCCTGAGCTTTCGCGACGTTGTCGAGTTCGGCCGCTACCCGCACCGCGGCCGCTGGGGCAAGGCCGATCCGGCCGGTGCCGCCGTCGTGAATAAGTGCCTGGCCCTGACCGGCACCGGCGGAGTGGCGGACCGCGGCGTTGACCAGCTCTCCGGCGGCCAGCTGCAGCGCGTCTGGCTGGCCAGCTGCCTGGCGCAGGAAACCGGCGTGCTGCTGCTGGACGAACCCACCACCTACCTGGACCTCCGCTACCAGGTGGAACTCCTGGACCTCATCCGGGACCTCGCCGACCAGCAGGACATCGCCGTGGGCGTGGTCCTGCACGATCTTGACCAGGCCGCGGCGCTCGCCGACCGGGTCGTATTACTGGGCCAGGGGCGTGTCATTGCGTCCGGCACACCAGCCTCCGTTCTCACCTCCGCGCTTCTGAGCGGGGTCTACGGAATCCGGATCGAGGTCGACACCGATCCAAGCACCGGCCGGTTGCGCACCCGCGCCATCGGCAAGCACCACACCCGTACCGAAAGACTGGTTACATCCCCATGAAGAAGCCAATCCTGGCCTCCGCCGCTGTTGCAGCGGCGCTGGCCCTCTCCGCCTGTGGAACCACGGAACCTGCCGACAACCCCTCGGCCTCCGGAGCCGGCATCGAGCTGACCGACGCCAGCGGCACCACCATCACCCTCGACGCCCCCGCCACCAAAGTGGTGGGCACCGAATGGAACGTCGTGGAAAACCTCGTCTCCCTCGGCGTTGACCCCGTAGGTGTTGCCGATGTCCCCGGCTACAGCGCCTGGGCCGCCGCCGTTCCCCTCGACAACGAGCCCAAGGACATCGGCACCCGCGGTGAGCCCAGCGTGGACACCGTCGCGTCCCTGGCGCCCGACCTGATCGTGGCCACCACCGACCTGCCTGCCGCCGCCGTCGAGCAGCTGCGCAAGATCGCCCCGGTCCTGCAGGTCCGCTCCGCCAACGGCGAAGGCCAGATCGCCCAGATGAACACCAACCTGGACCTGATCGCCAAGGCCACCGGCACGGAGGACAAAGCCACCGGGGTCAAGGCAGCATTCGACGACGCCGTGGCCAAGGGCCGCGAAACGCTCGCGGCCGCAGGGCTCGCCGGAGCCAAGGTCGCCTTCGCTGACGGCTACGCCCAGGGCAACCAGGTAGGCATCCGGCCCTACACCAAGGGCTCCCTGATCGGCGACGTCACCGCGGAACTGGGCCTCGACAATGCGTGGACCCTGGAAGGCGACAAGGACTATGGCCTGGCATCCACCGATGTCGAAGGCCTGACCAGCCTCAGCGACGTTGAATTCCTCTACATCACCAACAAGGTGGACGGCGACCCGTTCGCCGACGTCCTCGGCGCCAACCCGATCTGGCAGTCCCTGCCGTTCGTCACCGCCGGCAACGTCCACCGCCTGTCCGACGGCATCTGGATGTTCGGTGGCCCGGCGTCCATGACGGCCTACGTCGATGCTGCCATTACGGCCCTTACCAAGTGATCGCATGAGCGCCGCTGTTACCGCCGAGGCGCCCGTCCGGCGGCGCTCCGGCGGTAACGGGGCCGTGGCCGGGGTCCTGGCCGGCGCGCTGGCCCTGTGCGCAGCGCTCGCGTTGATCGACCTCACCCAGGGCACCGCGGCCGTTGGTCCGGTGGAACTCTGGAACGTGTTCCTGGGCTCGGCGGACCAGGATTCGGCCGCCGTGGTGATGGCCTCGCGGCTCCCGCGGATGCTGGCAGGCATCGTTGTGGGCCTGGCCCTGGGCGTGGCCGGCGCCGCCCTGCAGTCCATCAGCCGCAACGTCCTGGCCTCGCCGGACACGCTGGCGGTCAACGCCGGCGCCTACTTTGCCCTGGGCATCGCCTCCGTCACCGGCTTCAGCCTCCCGCTGCTGGCATCCTCTGCAGTGGCTTTTGTTGGCGGCCTGGCAGCCGCCGCAGTGGTCCTGGGCCTCTCGGGGCTGGGAACCGGTGCGCTGCGGCTGGTCCTGGCCGGCAGCGCCCTGGCCCTGGGCCTCGGCTCCATGACGTCCGCCCTGCTCCTGCTGTATCCGCAGGCCACCGAAGGCCTCTACCAGTGGGGCCAGGGCAGCATCAGCCAGGGCGGCACCTCCGGCGTGGTCCAGGTGGCGCCGCTGCTGGTGGTCGGCCTGGCCGGGCTGCTCCTGCTGGGCCGGCGCATGGACGCGCTGGGCCTGGGGGACGACGCCGCCCGGAGCCTGGGCGTCAACGTCCGGTCCACGCGGGTTGGCGCAGTCCTGCTCGCCGTCCTGTTGTCGGCCGCGGCCGTCACCCTGGCCGGGCCCATCGGTTTTGTGGGGCTGTGCGCGCCTGCCCTGGTCCGGCCCCTGGCCAACCGGGTCCAGCGGCTGGGCCGGGCTGTTTTTTTCCTGCCCCTTGCCGGCCTGATGGGCGCCAACCTGATCCTCGCCTCGGACGTTGCGCTCCGCGCGGTGGTGGGCGCCGACGCATCGGTGCGGGTGCCCACGGGCGTCATCACCTCGCTGGTGGGGGCCGTGTTCCTGATCGTCCTGGCTTTCCGGGCCAAGGACTCCGGGTCCGTGACCCCTACGGACCACCACCCCCTGCCGCCGCGCTGGCGGTACCTGCTGACGGTCGCCGTCCTGGCTGCTGTGGCCCTGGCTGTGCTGGCAGGCTCCCTGCTGCTGGGCGATGCCAAGCTGCTGCTCGGGGATGTCCTGAACTGGCTGGCGGGGGAGAGCGGCAAAATGGTGGGCTTTGTCCTGGATACCCGGGCGCCCCGCGTGGCCGCAGCCATGGCCGCGGGAGCGGCCCTGGCCCTGGCGGGAACGCTGATCCAGTCCATCACCCGCAACCCGCTGGCCGAACCGGGCCTGCTGGGAGTCTCCGGGGGCGCCGGACTGGCCGCAGTCCTGGTGGTCTCCACCGTCCCCCTGGTCAGCCCATGGGGAATTTCCCTGGCGGCGCTGGCCGGGGCGGCGCTCGCGGCGGCCCTGGTGTTCGGGCTGGCAGCCCGGGGCGGCTACCAGCAGAACCGGCTGGTGCTGATCGGGGTGGGCGTCTCCGCCGGCACCCTGGCCTTGGTCAGCCTGGTGATTGTGCTGACGGATCCGTTCAACGCCACCAAGGCCCTCACCTGGCTGGCCGGTTCCACCTACGGTCGCACCTTCCTGGACGTCCTTCCCCTGGCCGCCGGGCTGTTGGTCTTTGTGCCGATGGCGGCGTTCCGGCACCGTGAACTGGACATCCTGAGCCTGGACGAGGACACCCCGCGGCTGCTGGGCGTCCCGCTGGCACGCGCCCGGCTGCTGTTCCTGGTGGTCAGCGTGATCCTCACGGCGCTGTCCATTGCGGCGGTGGGGGCCGTGGGGTTTGTGGGGCTGATCGCGCCGCACGCCGCCCGGGCCCTGGTGGGCCGGCGCCACACGCGGGTCCTGTTCACGGCGATCCTGCTGGGCGCCATCCTGGTGGGAGCCGCGGACGTGCTGGGCCGGACCGTCATTGCCCCCGCCCAACTGGGCGCCGGGCTGCTCACTGCCGTACTGGGCACGCCGTACTTCATCTGGCTGCTGTGGCGCTCGCGGGCCCGGCAGGCCGGCTGACGACGCCGGAAAAATCCGGCCATGGCCGGGGTGGGTGCTGCGGCACCCGCCCCGGCCATTTCCGTTTCCGGGGCTGCCGTCGTCGGACGCTTAGCCAATTTTCTGTAAACACTTGATGCCCATTAGACAACTGTGGCGTATGATGGCAATCACATCAGTCCCCAACTCCGCGAAGGAGAGCCCCTCCCATGGAAGAGCTGCGCATCGAAGCCAACGGCAACCTTGGTCCCATCGATTCATCCCGAATTCCCCGCTACGCCGGCGCCGCGACCTATGCCCGGCTGCCACGGCTGGACCAAGTGGCCAAGGCTGATGTCACCGTTGTGGGTGTTCCCTTCGACTCCGGCGTCTCCTACCGCCCCGGTGCCCGGTTCGGCGCCAACCACGTCCGCGAGGCCAGCCGGCTGCTGCGCCCGTACAACCCGGCGTGGGACGTCAGCCCCTTCGAAAACATCCAGGTGGCGGACGCCGGCGACATGGCCGTCAACCCCTTCAACATCAACGAGGCCATCGAAACGGTCCAGCAGAACGCGCTCGACCTCACCGCCGGCGGCAGCAAGCTCGTCACCCTGGGCGGGGACCACACCATCGCCCTGCCCCTGCTGCGCGCGGCTGCCGAACGCGCCGGCGGGCCCATCGCCATGCTGCACTTCGATGCGCACCTGGACACCTGGGACACCTACTTCGGCGCCGAATACACCCACGGCACCCCGTTCCGCCGCGCCGTGGAGGAAGGCATCCTGGACACGGAAGCCATCAGCCACATCGGCACCCGCGGACCCCTCTACGGCAAAAAGGACCTCGACGACGACCACCGCTTCGGCTTCGGCATCGTTACCTCCGCAGACGTCTACTACCAGGGTGTCCTGGAAACGGTGGCCAAGGTCCGCGACCGGATCGGCAACCGCCCGCTCTACATCTCGGTGGACATCGACGTCCTGGATCCCGCGCACGCCCCCGGCACCGGCACGCCCGAGGCCGGCGGCATCACCAGCCGGGAGCTCCTGGAAATCATCCGCGGCTTCCGCGGCATGAACCTGGTGGGCGCGGACGTTGTCGAGGTCGCCCCGGCGTACGACCACGCCGAAATCACCGGCGTGGCCGCAAGCCACGTGGCTTTCGAGCTGGTGACCCTGATGGCGGACAACACCGTGGCCGGCAACCGGTTCGGCGCGGAATCCGGTTACGCGGCCCAGGCGCTTGGCCGCGAACCCCGCCAGCCTGCCGGCTTCGCTGCAGCCGGCAAGGAGTAAGGCAATGGCCGACGCCGGATCCACGCTTCCAGCCGCAGGTTCAACCCCCGCCGGGGTACCAGCCGCTGTGGCGGCTGACGCTGCCGGCGTGCCACCCGGTCCGGTGCGCAACGGCGGTGACCTGGTGGTGGAAACCCTCGAAGCGTTGGGCGCCAAAACCGTCTTTGGCATCCCGGGCCAGCACGCGCTGGGCCTGTTTGATGCCATGGGCCGCGGCAACCTGCACTTCGTTTCGTCCCGAGTGGAGAACAACTCGGCGTTCGCCGCCGACGGCTACTCCCGCGCCACCGGCGAGGTGGGGGTCCTGTTCCTCTCCACCGGGCCCGGCGCGCTGACGTCACTTGCCGGGCTCCAGGAGGCATACGCCACCGGAGTGCCCATGGTGGTTGTCGCCAGCCAGATTCCGTTGGAAGGGCTCGGCGCCCGCCGCAAGGGCATGCTGCACCAGCTCGATGACCAGAAGGCCTCAGCAGCCAACGTCACCAAAAGCCAGCGGCTGATCCAGCACGCGTCAGGCATCCCGTCCGCCATCCAGGATGCCTGGACCGAGGCGATCTCCTCCCCCCAGGGTCCGGTGTGGTTGGAAATCCCGCAGAACGTGCTGCTGGACCCCATCATGGTGCCGCCTGTGGAGGACGCATTGGCACTGGCAGCCGACAACCCGCCCCGCGTGGAGCTGGTCCGGGAAGCCGTTAAATGGCTGGAAGCTGCGGAACGGCCGGCCATCATCGCCGGCGGCGGGACGCGCCGCGGCCGGGCCGAGGCCACGCTGCTGTCCCTCGCCGAAAAACTGCAGGCTCCGGTGATCTGCACGCCGGGCGGCAACGGCGCCTTCCCCTGGAACCATGACTTGTCGCTGCAGTCCTGGATCGAGGACCGGCACATGACCGACGTGCTGGAGGATGCCGATGTCCTGGTGGTCATCGGCTCATCGCTGGGCGAGGTCACCTCCAACTACTTCACGTTCGCGCCGCGGGGCCGGATCATCCAGATCGACGCGGAACCCCGGGTCCTGGAGTCCAACCGGCCCGGCCTGGGCATCCGGGCGGACGCCGGCCAGGCGCTGTCCGCCCTGGACGCCGCCTTCGACGCCGGCCGGTCCGTACCGGCAAACTGGCACGGCGCAACTCCGGCGTCGGTGGTGAAGGACGCGCTGGCCAAGGTGCGGGCCCGGCTCGAATCCCAGGACCTGGCCAAGGAACTGGGGTTTATGGCCGGTATCCGGGAGGCTGTCCCCGCGGACATGCAAACGTTCTGGGACATGACCATCTCCGCCTACTGGGGCTGGAGCTGCTGGGATGCGCGCGAGGGCCAGTTCCACTCCGCGCAGGGCGCGGGCGGACTGGGCTATGGCTTCCCGGCGGCAATCGGCGGCGCCGTGGGCCTGCAGACGCTGGGCCGGCCCGCACGGGTCCTGGCGGTATCCGGCGACGGCTCCTCGATGTACTCCATTTCCGAGCTGGCCACCGCCAAGCAGCACAACGTGCCGGTCACCTGGCTGATTGTCGACGACGGCGGCTACGGCATCCTGCGCGAGTACATGGTGGGTGCATTCGGCCAGGCCACGGCCACCGAGCTGGCCCGGCCGGACTTCGTCAAACTCGCCGAAGCGTTCGGCGTCCCGGCCCGGCGGGTTGCCCCCGGGGATGTGGGGGACGCGCTGAAGGCATCCTTCGCCGGGGACGGGCCCAACGTCGTTGTGGTTGAAACCCTGCTGAAGATGTTCGCCCCGACGCACCTGGGCGACTGACGCTCCCCACCACCCCCGCAGGACCCTTGCCGATGGCAGGGGTCCTGCGGCATTTCCGGGGCAGCCCACAATGATAGTTTCCCAAAGCAACCAAATTAAGATATGGTTGCTTGAGGCAAGCAACTAGGGAGTAATCGAGTCATGGCTGTAGCTCCGGACACGGCAGCGGATCTGGTGTACCAGATCTTCGACCTCCAGCGGGCCGTGCGCTGCATCGCCACCGCCAACGTGCGGGGGCAGGAAACAGGCGTCGCGCTCCAGGGCGTCCTGCGATTTGTGGGGGAGGGGGAATCCCGGGCCACGCGGCTTGCCGAGCGGCTGGGCGTCAGCGCCCCGGTCCTTAGCCGGCATATCGCCGACCTCGAAGACCACGGCTTTGTGGTGCGCAGGCCGGATCCCGACGATGGCCGGGCCCAGCTTGTGGCGCTCACCCCGCAGGGGGCGGACAAGCTCCGGCACATCGAGGAGCAACGGGCAGCAGCGCTGCAGGACCTCCTGCGTGACTGGAGCGAGGAAGACGCCGGCACCACGGCCACCACCTTGCACAAACTCACACAATCACTGAAGAACTCAGCCCGGGCAACGGCGGCCGGCACCACCATCAACACCCTTTAGGAGCAGATCCATGGCAAGCCAAACTGCCACCCAGACCAAACCGGCGGGCCAGCCGCCGTCGCCTGCCGGAGCAACCGAAGCCGCGCCGGAAATGACGCACCGGCAGATCATGGAGGCCCTCACCGGCCTCCTCGCCGCGTTCTTCACCGCGATCCTCAGCAGCACCATCGTGGCCAACGCGCTGCCCACCATCATGTCCGACCTGCACGGCACCCAGACGGACTTCGCCTGGGTCATCACCGCAGCACTGCTGGCCAACGCCGCCACCACCCCCATCTGGGGCAAGCTTGCAGACCTTTTCAACAAGAAGGTCCTGGTCCAGCTCAGCATCATCATCTTCGTTGCCGGTTCCGTGATGGCCGGTCTCTCGCAGACCATTCCGCTGCTGCTGGGCGCCCGCGTCATCCAGGGTGTGGCGATGGGTGGCCTGACCGCCCTGGCGCAGGCCATCATCGGCACCATGATCCCGCCGCGCAACCGCGGCAAATACTCCGGCTACATGGGCGCCGTGATGGCCGTTGGCACCGCCGGCGGCCCGCTGCTGGGTGGATTCATCGTGGACAGCCCGCTGGGCTGGCGCTGGACGTTCTTCGTCTGCGTGCCGCTCGCTGTCGTCGCCCTGATCCTGCTGCAGGTCACCCTCAAAATCAGCCACGTCCGCCGGCACGCCAAAATCGACTGGCTCGGCTCCATCCTGCTGACCTCGGGCGTCAGCCTGCTCCTGATCTGGGTTTCCTTCGCCGGCAAGGCGGACTATTACGACTGGTTCTCCTGGCAGTCGGCCCTGATGGTGGGCGGCGGCGTCCTCCTGCTGGCCCTGCTGGTCCTGGTCGAATCCAAGGTGGAACAGCCCATCATCCCGCTCAAGATCATCTCCGAGCGGACCACCGCGCTGGCCATCATCGCCTCCGTGGCTGTTGGCGTGGCCATGTTCGGCTCCTCCACCTTCCTGGGCCAGTACTTCCAGGTGGCCCGCGGTGCCACCCCCACCGAAGCCGGCCTCCTGACCCTGCCCATGATCGCGGGCAACCTGATCGGTTCCGTGGCATCGGGCCTGCTCATCAGCCGCACCGGCAAATGGAAGGGCTTCCTGGTGGCCGGATCCATCCTCCTGATCGGCGGCCTGGGCCTCGCGGGCACCATGGACCACACCACGGAACTCTGGCACGCAGGCGTCTTCACCGCCGTCCTGGGCCTGGGCCTCGGCATGCTGATGCAGAACCTGGTCCTGGCCGTGCAGAACACCGTCCGCGCCTCGGACATCGGAACGGCAAGCGCCTCCGTGGCCTTCTTCCGCTCCGTCGGCGGCGCCATCGGCGTCTCGGTGCTGGGCGCGGTCCTGGCTAACCGGGTCAGCGAACTCGCCTCCCAGGGACTGGCCGCGGCCGGCATCCCGGTGGCCGGCGGCGGCGCCGGCAGCAGCCTGGACCTGGCCCACATGCCCGAACCGGTCCGCGAGATCATGCGGGCGGCCTACGGCGACGCCACGGCCGAGGTCTTCCTGATCTCCGCCGGCGTCACGGTGCTGGCGCTGCTCTCCGTGCTGTTCATCAAGGAGAAGCCGCTCCGCCGCACCGTGGACATCCAGCCGGATGCCACCGCCAAGGATTAGGGCACAACGCCGGAACCCGCCGCAGCAAAGCACTGACCGCACGCGCGGGTACTCCCGTCGGATGATCTTTCCCGGGGCGGTTCCGCCCCGGGAAAGAGTTTCGTAGAGTGGGAAGGCTAAGGATGTCAGCCCCGGCTGCTACTACTTAAGCCTCCTGCTTTTCACATTCTTCCTAAGGACCCGTGGGCATGCTCCTCACCCTCATACGGCGGTTTTCCAAGCCATACACGCCGTATCTTGTGGCCGTCATTGTATTCCAGCTGGCGTCCACCATGGCTGCCCTGTACCTTCCCAGCCTGAACGCCCAGATCATCGATGAGGGCGTCACCCGCGGGGACACCGACTTCATCTGGCGGACCGGCGCCGTGATGCTCGCCGTAGCCTTTGTGCAGGTGGGCACCGCCATCGCCGGCGTGTACTTCGGGTCCAAAACGGCCATGGCAATCGGCCGCGACCTGCGCCGGGCCGTGTTCCGCAAGGTCACCAGCTTCTCCGCCAAGGACGTCAGCACCTTCGGCGCGCCCACGCTGATCACCCGCGGCACCAATGACGTCCAGCAGGTCCAGATGCTGGTGCTGATGGGCCTGAACTTCATGGTGGCCACCCCCATCATGTGCATCGGCGGCATCATCATGGCGGTCCGGGAGGACCTCAACCTGTCCTGGCTGGTGTGGGTCGCAGTACCGCTCCTCACAGTGGTGGTGGGCTACCTGGTGGTCCGGCTGATGCCGCTGTTCCGCTCCATGCAGAAGAAGATCGACCGGATCAACGCTGTCCTGCGCGAACAGATCATCGGTATCCGCGTGGTCCGCGCCTTCGTCCGCGAACCCTACGAAACCGAGCGCTTCGGGGCAGCCAACAAGGAACTTACCGACGTTTCCCTGAAAATCGGCGCCTTGTTTGTGCTGATGTTCCCCGCCATCGGCATGATCCTGCACCTGTCCACCGCCGCTGTCCTGTGGTTCGGTGGCCAGCGGGTGGACTCCGGCGATATGCAGGTGGGCGCCTTGACGGCGTTCCTGCAGTATCTGCTCCAGATCCTCGTCGCGGTGATGATGGGCACGTTTATGGCCATGATGATCCCGCGCGCCTCCGTGTGCGCGGACCGCATCGGCGAGGTGCTCGACGTCGAACCCTCCATCCACGATCCCGAACGTCCGGAAGCCCCGGCAGCGCTGGAAGGCGTGGTGGAGTACCGCAACGTCACCTTCGCCTACCCCGGTGCCGAGTCGCCCGTGTTGAGCAACATCAGCTTCACCGCCCGGCCCGGCCAAACCATCGCCATCATCGGCTCCACCGGCTCCGGCAAGAGCTCCCTGCTGTCCCTCCTGCCGCGCCTCTACGACGCCGGCGAGGGCGAGGTGCTCCTGGACGGGGTGCCCGTCAGTGCCCTGGACCGGGAGGAAATCACCAAGCGGGTAGCCCTCGTCCCGCAACGGCCCTACCTCTTCTCCGGAACCATCGAGCACAACCTGCGCTTCGGCAAGACCGAGGCCACGGACCAGGATCTGTGGGACGCGCTGCGCGTGGCCCAGGGCGAATCGTTTGTGCGGGAGAAAAAGAACGGGCTGGACGCCAGGATCTCCCAGGGCGGAACCAACGTTTCCGGCGGCCAGCGCCAACGGCTGTGCATCGCCCGGGCCCTGGTCACCAAACCCAGGGTCTACCTCTTCGACGATTCCTTCTCCGCACTGGACGTGGCAACGGATGCGCGGCTCCGCGCAGCCTTGAAACAGACCACCGCGGACGCCACGGTCATCATCGTCGCCCAGCGGATCTCCACCATCACCGAAGCGGACCAGATCCTGGTCCTGGACAACGGCCGGATTGTGGACCGCGGCACGCACGAGGAACTCCTGGAAACCTCACCCACCTACCAGGAAATTGTTGAATCCCAGCTGAGCGTGGAGGAAATGGCATGAGCCCCCGGAAAAAGGACTCCACCGCCGCAGACCAGGCTGCGCCGGAATCGGCCGTGACGGCCCCGGACCTGGATGACGACGATTTTGTTGAAGAGGAATTCACCCCGTCAGAGGCCGACGGGGACATGTTCGGCGGCATACCCGCCAAAAAGGCCCAGCATTTCTGGCCTTCCGCCAAGAGGCTGATGGGGCTGCTGCGCCCGGAGGCCCTTGGCATCTACCTCGTGGTGGCCCTGGTGGTGGTCGCCGTTGTCCTGAATGTCATCGCCCCCAAGATCCTGGGCCAGGCCATGGACGTGATCTTTGCCGGTGTGGTGGGCAAGCAACTGCCTGCCGGCGCCAGTAAGGACGAGTTCGTCGCGGGCCTCCGCCAGGCGGGGGACGCCAATTTCGCGGACATGGTTTCGCGGATGGAGCTGGTACCCGGGACGGGCATCAATTTCGACAAACTGACCATGCTGATCGCCATGGTCCTGCTGATGTACTTCGTGGCCAACATCTTCCTGTGGCTGCAGGGTTACGTGCTCAACGTGATCGTGATGAAGGTGATCCGCCGGCTCCGTGACGACACGGAAAAGAAGCTCAACCGGCTTCCGCTGAACTACTTCGACACCCGCCAGCGCGGCGACGTCCTCTCCCGGGTAACCAACGACGTCGACAACGTCCAGCAGGCACTCCAGCAGGCATTCGCGCAGCTGATCAACTCGCTGCTCACGGTCATCGGCATCGTCATCATGATGTTCATCGTGTCCTGGCAGCTGGCCCTGATCGCCTTGGTGGCCCTGCCCCTGTCCGGTGTGGCCGCAGGCATCATCGGCGTCCGCAGCCAGAAGCTCTTTGCCGCGCAGTGGAAAAACACCGGTGCCCTGAACGGCCAGATCGAGGAGTCCTTCTCCGGCCACGACCTGGTCCGCGTCTTCGGCCGCGACGCCGATATGCTGGCCCGCTTCGAGGAACGCAACGAAGCCCTGTACAAGGCCAGCTTCGGCGCCCAGTTCGTCTCCGGCATCATCTTCCCGGTCATGCAGTTTGTTTCCTACCTCAGCTACGTGGGCATCGCCGTGGTGGGCGGCCTCAGGGTGGCGTCCGGCTCCATGTCCCTGGGTGATGCCACCGCCTTCATCCAGTACTCCCGCGAATTCACCCAGCCGCTGGGCCAGATGGCAGGCATGGCCAACATGCTGCAGTCCGGCGTGGCCTCGGCGGAACGGGTGTTCGAGTTCCTGGACGCTGACGAGCAGGACAGCGAGACCGCCACCGAGCACCTGCCGCCAAAGACTGACGGACACGTGGACTTCAAGGACGTGACCTTCAGCTACACGGAAGACAAAAAACTCATCGAGAACCTGTCCTTCACCGCGGAGCCCGGCCATACCGTGGCCATCGTGGGTCCCACGGGTGCAGGCAAGACCACCCTGGTGAACCTGGTGATGCGCTTCTACGAGCTCAACTCCGGCGCCATCACCCTCGATGGCGTGGACATCACGCACCTCAGCCGGGCCGAGCTCCGGTCCAAGGTGGGCATGGTGCTCCAGGACGCGTGGCTGTTCGGCGGCTCCATCTACGACAACATCCGCTACGGAAACCTGGACGCCACGGAGGAAGAAGTCATCGCCGCGGCCAAAGCCACGTTTGTTGACCGGTTCGTGCGGGCGCTCCCGGACGGTTACCAAACGGTCATCGACGAGGAAGGCAACAACGTCAGTGCCGGCGAGAAGCAGCTGATCACCATTGCCCGCGCTTTTGTGGCCAACCCATCGCTGCTCATCCTCGACGAAGCCACCAGCTCCGTGGACACCCGTACCGAACTGCTGGTGCAGAAGGCCATGGCTGCGCTGCGGACGGACCGGACCAGCTTCGTTATTGCCCACCGGCTCTCCACCATCCGCGACGCCGACACCATCCTGGTGATGGAAAACGGCCGGATCGTGGAGCAGGGCAACCACAAGGTGCTGCTCGCCGCCCAGGGCGCCTACTACCGGCTGTACCAGTCGCAGTTCGCAGGCTCGGACGCCGGGGAAATCCCGGTGGATGACTCGACGGCGGTCCACAGCTGAGCGCCGGCACCGCAGCCCCGGTCCGGATTGAAGTCCCGGTGCCCATGCGCTGGGGCGACATGGACGCTTACGGGCACATCAACAACGTCCAGATCGTGAGGATGCTGGAGGAGGCGCGGATCGCCGCCTTCGGCCCTCCCCGGGGAGCCGGCCAGCCAGGCGTTGACCCGCAGGTTTCCCTCTTCAACGACGTCCCGGACGGCACCATGGCGCTGGTGGTTGACCACAGAATCCGTTATGTCCGGACGCTGGAGTACCGCAACATCCCCGCCGTGGTCCAGGTGTGGATCGGCGCCGTCAAGGGCGCCAGCTTTGATATCCACTACCTTGTCCTGGACCCGGTGACGGGCGAGGACTGCGTGAAGGCAAGCAGCCACCTGGCGTTTGTGGACGAGGCCACCGGCCGGGTCCAGCGACTCACTCCCGAGCAGCGGCAACGGCTGGCGCCCTACGTGCACTAGCAGCCGCACCCCCATCCCATCCACTGAAGGAGCACCATGGCAAAGAAAAAGACCTGGAAAGAAATGTCGCCGGCCAGCAAGGCCGGAACCATTGTGGTGGGTGTGGCGCAGGTGGCGCTGCTCCTGGCAGCCCAACGGGACATTTCCCGCCGCCCCGCGGAACTCATCAACGGACCCAAAGCGGCCTGGCGGCTGGCCGCGTTTGTGAACTTCATCGGGCCTACCGGCTACTTCATCTTCGGCCGGAAACGGGCTGCGGGCCTCTAAGCCAGGCGGCCGCCCCTTCCGGGCGCCGGGTTACACCGGTACCCGGAAGGTAAACACCGTTCCCTCACCCAGGGTGCTGTCCACGTCGATGGAACCGCCGTGGGCTTCCACGATTGCCTTGCTGATGGGCAGGCCCAGCCCGACGCCCGGAATGGCGGTGCGGCGGACGTTGCTGGTGCGGAAGAACTTCGCAAACACCTCGGATGCGTCCTCAGGGGTCATCCCCATGCCAGTGTCCGTGACCCTGCAGGCCACGTTTCCGTCCTCCTCCACGAGGCTGACCCGGACGCTGCCGCCGTCGGGCGAGTATTTGATGGCATTCGACACCAGGTTATCCAGGACCTGTGAGATCCTGGCGCCATCCACGTGGGCTTCCAGGGTGTCCGGGACGTCCGCCGTCAGGACAATACCCGAGGCGGCGGCTTTGGGCAGGGCCGATGAGACGCTGCTGCGCACCAGCTCAGCCACGTTCACCGCATGGGGTGTGACAATCAGCTGCCCGTTGCGGCTGGCCAGCAGATCCGAGACCAGGGTGAGGAGCCGCTCCGAGTTCCGGCGGACGATATCGAGCATTTCGCGCTGTGACTCGTCCGGCTCGTCGAAGAGCAGCAGTTCAACGTATCCGAGGATGGATGTCAGCGGAGTACGGAATTCATGGGAGACGCTGGAGACGAAGTCATCCTTTGCCGTGAGCGCATTGACGAGGTCTGTGACGTCACCGAACGCAATGACGGAACCGGCAAATTTGCCGTCTTCGTCCTTCATCGCGCGGGCAGTGGTCACAAAGGCCCGCTGCGCTGCTCCCTCGCCCAGCCACACGAGGTAGTCAGTGAAGGTCTCGCCGAGGACAGCGCGGCGGACCGGCCGGTCTTCCACGGGAATCAGGGTGGTCCTGTCCGCCGCGTAGACCAGGAGCTGGGACTCGTTGGGGTCTTCGATGGTGCTGGGCCGGGCCAGTTCATGGTTGGCGCGCTGCTTGCGGTTCATCAGGATGTCGTGCCCGTCGGCGTCCACGGCGAGTACGCCCAGGTGGACGGTGTCCAGGACCGTGTTGAGCAGGGCTTCCTGGCGCTGGCTGGTCCTCAGGTTGGCCTGCAAAAGCGCGTCCTTGTCCTGCAGCTCCTTTTGTTGGCGCATCATGCTGCGCGTCAGGACGCTCACGGACACACCGATACCCAGCATCATGACCGGAAGCAGCAGGGCGCGGGTCAGGCCTTGGGGCGTCACATCGCCCTTAAGGAACAGCGGCACCCAGATGATGGCGAGGGGCGCCAGGAAGGAGAGCCAGACCGACGTTTTCGGGTAGTAGCTGGAGGCGCACAGCCAGATCACCGGGAAGACCGCCAGCAGGCTGATGCCGGTCAGGCTGTCCTGGCCGCCTTCGCGGCCCACCGCGATGGAAATGAAGTCAAGCAGCGGTACGACCAGGAAGCTGGTGTACGGCAGCCGGTCCCACGGCACCAGGTAGCAGAGGGCCATGATGAGGAGCTGGGAGATGACAAAGGAGCCGAACAGCAGGTTGTCCATGGTGCCCGGGAAGAAGGCCCACACCAGGAAGACCGTCAGCAGCGTGGTGATGAACAGCGGCATCTGGCTCATGGCCACGCGGTCCGTCAGGCGGAGTTCATGGAAGGGCCGCCTAAGCCGCCAAAAGCGCCCGGCGGACCATAGCTCGCGGTCAGACATGGCGGTGGGGCTTCTGGGGCAGGAGTTGCAGGACCATACAAGCAGGATATATCCGCACCGGGCTATACTTCAGACGTTGGCTGCTGAGGGGACACTATGAGTGAAGCACGTGTGGGACTTGTCATTGAGGATGATCACGATATCCGGGAACTGGTCCGCACTGTGCTGACCCAGGCCGGCTTTGAGGTGACGGTAGCCAGCACGGGCGCAGAAGGCGTCCTGGTGGCTAAAACCCTGAACCCCGACGTGATTACACTCGACCTGGGCCTGCCCGACATCGACGGTTTCGAAGTGTCGAGGCAGATCCGTGAGTTCTCGGACGCCTACATCGTGATGCTGACGGCCCGCACCGAGGAACTCGATACTTTGATCGGCCTGGAATCCGGCGCCGATGACTACCTCACCAAGCCGTTCCGGCCCCGCGAGCTCCGGGCCCGCGTTGCTGCGATGATGCGCCGGCCCAGGTCCGCAGCGGAGGCAACGGACACGTCAGCGCCTGAGGTGTCCGCCAACAACCACGTGCGGCCCGAACGGGGCAATTTCAGCCACAACGGCCTTGACCTAAGCTACGCGTCCCGGACTGTGCTGGTGGATGGGACGGAAATGAACCTGACCAGGACGGAATTCGAACTCCTGCACGCGCTGCTGGAAGCCGGCCGGACTGTCCGGACCAAGGCGGATCTGGTGCGTCGGCTGCGGGACGAGGATTACGACGTCGGAAGTTACATCAGCGAATCCGACGAACGATCCGTGGAAGTCCACATGGGCAACCTGCGCAAAAAGCTGGGCGATTCGCCGCAAAGCCCGCGCTGGCTCCAAACTGTCCGCGGTGTGGGTTACCGCCTGGCTCCCGGCGAGCACTGAGACTGCAGCCTGTGGATGGTCTGCCGGCCGCAGTGGTCGATGGGCCGCAGGAACGTCGCTGCCAGGTTTGGCAGCACCACCGCGATGTCGCCGCTCCGGGCGCCCCGCCGGATTTCGCCTTCGAGGTCCAGCGCCAGTCCTGCCAGGCGTTCCGCGCCCACCATCTGGCTGGACGTTTTGAGGCTGAGGACCGCGTCCACTGAGCCCTCGAGGTCTCCCGTGGTGAGGGCGAGCCGCAGGCGGCTTATCCGCTGGGGAAGGTATTCGATGAAGTGGCCCACAAAGACCTTGCTGTAGCCGCCGTCGTCCTCCAGCTCTTCCCGCAGCCGGTCCAGTACGGACTGGTCCACCAGTGGCCGCGGGGTGTCATCTGAGGTGCTCAAAACGGTCCTTTCCGGTGGTGGTCGGCGTCGGGGAAACCAGGGAATCAATGGTGTCATTTGCTCTTCTTCAGGTTAGGTGGATGGCCTTGGCGGGTCAGGTTTTCAGCGAATAATTGTGGGTTTCTTGATAAGACTGCGGCTTTTACCCCTAATATCGAATCCAGTGCTTTCCGCACCAAAAATGGCGGCTTTTTGCTGCCGGCTGACTGGGGACAACTGCCATGATCCGATCGCTGAAAACCGTTGTTGCTGGCTTGCTTGCCGGGACGGTCCTGGTGGTGTCCGGGGTGTCCGGCATCGCGCCGGCCGCTGCGGCGCCGGCTGCCCAGGTCACGCTAAGTCCGGGGTCCGGTCCTGCCGGCTCCGCGGTTACGGCGACCGGGACGGGCTTCAAAGCCTCCACCAGTGGAACCGTCACAGCGGGCGCCAGCTCATTTTCCTTCAAGACATCCGGCACAGGCTCATTCAGCACGGGGATTGTGATCCCCGCTGGAGCCACCGGCAGCCTCACAGTCACCGCCAAGACGTCGGCCACTAAAGCGTCGGCGCTGTTTGTTGTGCAGCCCGCGGTGGTGACCGAGCCGCAACCTCCTGTGATCAGCTCGGCGAAACTCCGCTTTGGTGTGGCGACTCAGGGTGGGGCCTCCGCCGGGGCGGAACTCGATGCTGTGGGCGTGCTGGCGGGGGAGAGCCCCTCCATGGTCCTGATGTACAAAGACTTCCTGCAGGCACCGCCGCTGGCCGAGCTGGATGCGGTTTCGGCCCGCGGCGCCACGGCATTGCTCACCTGGGAACCGTGGGCCTGGGGCGGCGGCGTTGAGCAGCCCGCCTTTTCCCTCGACCGGATCACCGCGGGAGATTTTGACGCCCACATCCGTGCATGGGGACAGTCGCTGGCCTCGTGGGGCAAACCGGTGATGCTGCGGTTCGCCCACGAAATGAACGGAAATTGGTACCCATGGGCTGAAGGCGTCAACAGCAATCAGGCCGGCGACTACGTGTCCGCGTGGCGGCACGTCCATGACGTGGTGGCGGCACAGGGTGCGGCGAACGTGCAATGGGTCTGGTCGCCCAACGTTCCCTACTGGGGTTCCACGGACCTTACCGGGTTGTATCCGGGAGCCGGGTACGTCGACGTTGTGGCGCTGGACGGCTACAACTGGGGGACGTCCGCCGCCTGGAGCAGTTGGGTCTCGCCGCAGGACCTGTTCAGCCCGGGTATTGCCCAGCTCCGGACGTTGGCGCCGGGCAGTCAGATACTTGTAGCGGAGACTGCAGCCAGTGAGTTGGGTGGTTCCAAAGCGGCCTGGAACAGGGACCTGGTGGCGTACCTTGCCAGTCAGCCGGACGTTATGGGATTTGTGTGGTTCCATCTGCAGAAGGAAGCGGACTGGCGGATCAACAGCAGTGAATCGTCGGCGACTGCGCTGAAAGCCGCGCTCGTGGCTCGAAGGAGCTAGCCGGCACTCGGGGATTACTGGGATTACGGGGCTCCGGACTCTGGTTGGTGATCCCCACGCAGGACCACAAGCACCATTGTGTCCGGCACGCATCAAGAACCTGGGCGCCGGAGCCCAAGATTGGCTCAAGATTGCGGCGTCAGGTCCGGGAATCCAGGAAATTCTCCAGTGTTGACTCCAGCGCTGAGCTGTCCCTGAGCTCGCATTCCCACACTGTGAGGACATCCCAGCCCGCCTCCTGGAGTTGTTTCCGCTGCTCCGCGTCCCGCTCCCGTGTCCGGGACCGCTTGGCCGCCCAGAATTCGGCGTTGGCCTTCGGTGCGTGCTGGCCCACGCGGCAGTCGTGGAAGTGCCAGAAGCAGCCGTTGACGAAGATGACCTTGCGCCGGCCTGCGAATACAAGGTCAGGCCTGCCAGGGAGCCGGACCGACCCGGACCTCCCATGGAGACGGAACCGGTAGCCTTTGGCGTGCACCAGCCGGCGTACCAGCAACTCCGGCTTGGTGTTTTTGCCGCGGATTCTGGACATGTTCCAGCTGCGCTGCTGGGGTGTGAGCTTGTCCGACATGGCCAGTCCGTTAGGTGGTCACGGGGCTTTAGATCTCTCGTTCCGGCTGCTGGCCGAGCTGGAAATGCCTGCCGCTCACGGACGCCGGCACGATCTCGACATAGAAATCCTTCAGTGTTGGCACCCAGGACTGGAGGCCAAGCTCTTCCACGGGAGCCAGGTCGGCGGAGGTGTTCAGCACCCTTGCCTTGCCCCGGACCACTACGGACCAGGCTTCGTCGGAGAGGACACCATCGGCTTCAAAAAGTACGGCGTCGTTGATGGTGAGTTGGGCGAGCTTATTGCCCGGGGCGGTCCGCAGGTAGATCTTCCTCGCGGCGGTCACGTAATTCACGGGGAAGATATCTGGTTCGCCGGCAACGGAAACCACCAGCCGCCCGTGCCTGGTGTTGTCCACCAGATGCCAGGACTGGTCGTCGGTGAGGTCCAGGACCGGATTGCCATCCTTATGTTCAAACATCATGCCCCCATTCTTCTACGACTTGTAGAAATTGGCTAGGGTTTTGATGAAATTCGAATCCAGCGCCTGGGTTGTTTTGCGGGGCCCCTCAAAAGTGAGACTCCCGTCCCGGAAGTTCTTAACGCGGCCGAAACAGGCCTGTGACCAGCCCGTATCCCGCGCTGGATAACGTCGCAGCAGACCCAATCCGGCGACGAAAGCGACGCGCAATATGACCAGCGATAAACCCAATACGCAACTGCTGGAACCAGTGATGCCTCCTGGACCTTCCGGCGTCGGGCCTTCACCGGCGACTGAAACCGTAACGAACGCGGCCGCGCTGAATGCCACGAAAGAGAGCTTGGAGGACTATACGCTTCGGTTCGCGCCGCGGTCCTACCGGAAGTGGAGCGCCGGCGTGGTTGCGACCAGTGCGCTGGGCGGCATCGCCTACCTCGCCGACTTTTCCATCGGCGCCAACATCGGCATCGCCTACGGCACTGTGAACGCCATTTTTGGCATCGCGGTAGCTGCAATCATCATCTTCGCGACGGGCTTTCCGCTGGCGTACTACGCAGCGCGCTACAACATTGACCTGGACCTGATTACCCGCGGTTCCGGCTTTGGCTACTACGGCTCAGTGGTCACCAACATCATTTTCGCCACCTTCACCTTCATCTTCTTTGCGTTGGAGGGCTCGATCATGGCCCAGGGCCTTGAGTTGGGACTCGGTATTCCGCAATGGCTGGGGTACGCGGCATCCACGGTGATCATCATCCCGTTGGTGATCTATGGCATGAACACCCTGGCCAAGCTCCAGGTGTGGACCACGCCCTTGTGGCTGCTGCTGATGGTGGTGCCGGTGGGGTACCTGCTGATGTCACACCCTGAGAGCATCGACGGGTTCTTCGCGTACACCGGGGCGTCGGGCGACGGCGGGCCCAACCTGGCGTCCGTGATGCTGGCTGCCGGCGTGTGCCTGTCGCTCATGGCCCAGATCGCCGAGCAGATCGACTACCTCCGCTTTATGCCACCCAAAACCGCCGCGAACAAGGGCGCCTGGTGGCGGGCAGTGATTCTGGCCGGACCGGGCTGGGTCATCTTTGGGGCCATCAAGCAGATTGTGGGGATGTTCATTGCCATCTACCTGATTGCGTCGCTGGACCCGGCCGCGTCCGCGACAGCCAACGAGCCCGTGCACCAGTTCCTTGGTGTGTACCAGGAGATGATGCCGGCTTGGCTCGCCATGACCTTGGCCGTGGTGCTGGTGGTCATCTCGCAGATCAAGATCAACGTCACCAACGCCTACTCAGGCTCCCTCGCGTGGACCAACAGCTTCACCCGCATCACCAAGACGTACCCGGGGCGGATGGTGTTTGTGGTGGTCAACCTGCTGATCGCCCTGGTGCTGATGGAAGCCAACATGTTCAGCTTCCTCAACACCATCCTCGGTTTCTACGCGAACTGCGCCATGGCTTGGGTGGTCACCGTGGCGTCCGACATTGCCATCAATAAGTACCTGCTCAAGATCTCCCCGAAGGTGCCGGAGTTCCGCCGGGGCATGCTCTACGCAGTGAACCCGGTGGGATTTGTGTCCATGCTGGTTTCCGCTGGGGTTTCGATCGCGGTCTTCTTCGGAGCCTTCGGTACTGCCATCCAGCCGTTCTCGCCCATCTTTGCGGTGGGTTTGGCGTTGGTCCTCCCGCCTGTGCTGGCACTGGCCACGAAAGGCCGCTACTACCTACGCCGCACGGATGACGGCATCGATCTGCCCATGTTCGACGCCGACGGGAATCCCAGCGACGCCAAGCTCCTCTGCCACGTAACGGGCATCGAATTCGAACGGCCCGACATGGTGCGTTCTGCCAAAGATGCGCCCGACGGCGGCCCCCAGTACGTATCCTCGCTCGCCTTGTCCACCGACAAGACAGGGGAGCTGGTGCTGCCGCCGCAGACGTAGTGGCTTAGGCCTTCCCCTCAGACGACGAAAGCCGGTGCCCGTTGGGTGCCGGCTTTCGCTGGCGAGTTGGGGCGTATGGGGTCTGTGGGGCCTGATTTCCATGGCTGCCTCGTGGCAGTTTGATGGCGTTTTTTAGCTGTGGATAACTTTGATCACATAACTGTGACGTGGGTTACTCTTAAGGCACTATTCGGGGGGATGACGCCGTTCTTACGATTCGGGGGATTAGCGCCCATGAGATCACCAAGCGTTGTTTGGCCCCGAGGCCCGTATCCCGGAGCCCTGGCGGTGCTGGTGTGCTCGCTGCTGGTTTGGTCTCTGCTGGTGATCGCCGGATGCGACTCCGGCGGATCTCCCGGCCAGACATCGAGTGCGTCCGTGACGGCATCGGCGGGTCCAAGCGAGTCGGCAACCTTGAGTGCCACCCCTACCCCCACGGCCACCCCGTCCGGCGTCTACAAGCCCGCGGACGCGTCCGGTCCGGCCCAAAACGTCCCAGTTCCCGTGCTTCCGGAAGTGGCAAAGACCCGGACCAAGGAAGGTCTAGAGGCGTTTACGAGGTACTGGTACGAAACCCTTAGCTACGCGTATGAAACGGGAGATCAGGTTCCATTGTCTTCGGTTACAGCTAATGGCTGCGCCACGTGCGAAGCAGCGAGAAATGTCATCTCAAACTGGTACTCCGACGGTCGTTGGCTTGAAGGCGGAAAAATATCGACCCCCGCCGTTGAAACAAGTTTTATGCAAGCACCCGACGGGACCTACCAAGTCGTGGTTCAGGTACAGCAGTCAGATCTGCGGGCCTATAAGGAGGATGGAACTAGCTCGGACAGCGTCGTTCCAGCCACAGATGCTGCGCAGATATTCCTGGTGATGTACTCGACATTGGGTTGGACACTGCACGACGTCCAGCGTCTCAATGGCTGACGTCGATGAGTCGAATCTCCGCATTTGTATTCGGGATAATCGGGTCCTGTGTCTTTTTGGTAGGAACGGTGGTCGGCCCCAACGTTGCATTTGCTGGCTCAGATGATGGGACCTTGGCTGGCTTTGCGCCTGGAGGCGTTGCCGTTACCTCACGCTGGTCTTTAGATCCATCGACTGGCCTGTTTGTGCGAGGTCCCGATAATTCGGGACCATCGGATCCATTTCAGTACAAATACGAACTCCAATGCCATCTCGGTGGTGGTGATTTTGGTACTCCCTGCCTTGCCCGCCAAATTGATTGCACAAATGGACCGGATGGAACAGCCGGCATACCTGTGACCTGGTTGAAAGCACCAGTCGGGATCACTAATCCGTCCTGGTCCTACTACTCCGGCCCCACCTGCCTTTACGACGCCCAACCCGAGGACGTGCTGCTGCGAATAGCAGCGGACATCCAGCAACAGTTCGAGAATCTGCCAGTGAACGCCGGCACGGTTGTTGCCCAACCAAGCCCGCACACACTCAGGGGTGCGGAGACGAACTTCTACGCAGAGACCACGGAACAGGCATTCGATGTAACGATGTTCGGCCAGCCGGTGCACGTGGTGGCTACTCCAGTCCAGTACACGTGGAACTACGGCGACGGTACCGTTTTCGGCCCTCAGCCATCCATGGGCGGGCCGCTCCCGCAGGACCGATGGGGCGAGGCAACCCGGACCAGTCACGCGTTCATGGCCACCGGTGACTTCCAGGTTGTCCTCACCACTTCCTTCCGCGGGACGTACTCAGTGAATGCCGGCCCGGCGTTGCCCATTCCAGGCCAGGGCTTGTTCGGCGCGCCACCGCGGACCGTCAGCGTCTGGCGCTCGCTGACCAGAAACTACGCCGATGACTGCATCACAAATCCGCAGGGCCAAGGCTGCCCGGGAGTCGTCGGAACCCGCTGACCCAAGGCCCGGTGCGGGCTGTGATCCCGGTCGCATCCGGAATAGCCGCTCAAGCGCGCCCGTTGGCAGAAGCAGAACAACTTAGCCTTTGAAAGGATCTGCGCATGCTGTTTTCACCTCTCACCCTCGGCGAACTTGAGCTTCCGAACCGTTTGGTTATGGCACCCCTGACCCGTGTCCGCTCCGGCGAGGCAGGCATCCCGGGCCCCCTCGTCGTCGAGCACTACCGGCAGCGCGCCTCCTTGGGCCTTATCGTCAGCGAAGGCACTTACCCATCGCCCGCCGGACGGGCCTACTCGGGCCAGCCTGGGATCGTTACCGATGAGCAGATTGCCGGCTGGAAGAAGGTCACGGACGCCGTACATGCCGAAGGTGGCCGCATCTTCGCGCAGATCATGCACGGCGGCCGGGTCTCGCACGAGGCCATCACAGGTGGCCACGAGATCGTGGCTCCCAGCGCTGTTGCCATCGAGGGTGACGTCCGCACCCCTCTCGGAAAGCTCCCTTACCCGGTGCCGCACGCACTGACCACTGACGAACTTCCCCTCATCATCCAGGAATTCGTCACCGCGTCGCTGAACGCAGTCGAAGCAGGATTCGACGGCGTGGAGCTCCACTCGGCCAACGGGTACCTGCTGCACGAATTCCTTGCACCTAACACCAACGTCCGCACGGACAGCTATGGTGGCTCGCCGGAAAACCGGGCGCGTTTCGTCATCGAGACGGCCAACGCAGTGGTGGCAGCACTCGGCGCCAACCGGGTCGGCATCCGGCTCTCCCCGGAGCACAACGTCCAGGGCACGTCCGAGGTAGACGCCGCGGACATCAGGGCCACCTACGAGGTGCTGGTGGACAGCATCGCCCCGCTCAACCTCGCGTACCTCAGCGTGCTGCACCAGGATCCGGCCGGTGAGCTGGTCCAGGATCTCCGTGCCCGCTTCGGTGGCACGTTCCTCGTCAACAGCGGTTTTGGCGTGATCACGTCGCGGGAAGAGGCTGTTTCGCTCGTGGAGGATGGCCACGCTGACGCCGTTGTGGTGGGCCGACCCGCGATCGCCAACCCGGACCTGGCCCGCCGCTGGAAGGAAGGCCTTCCGCTCAACGAACCCGACCCGTCCACGTTCTTCGCAGACGGAGCCGAGGGTTACACGGATTACCCGGCCTACTCGGCGTAATCACGGCACAAGCAGCACAGGCATGACGACGGCGGCACCCAAGTTGGGTGCCGCCGTCGTTAGTGCTGGCCGGTGTGCTGTCCCGTCAGCTGATGCCGATGCCATCCGACGACTTCGGCGCATGTGTTCAAGGTGGCCCGCCGGGTATCCGTAGAGTGCCGACGGTGATTAAATTTTACCCCGCAATCCAGCCTTTTTCCAGCATTTTTGGTGTTGATCGAACCTGTTACAGCACAGCCTCGCGTCCTGTTCCTTCCATCATCACCAGGCGCCCGTCGGCGATTGAGACGAAGACGCTTTTGGGCTTGCCGCTCACTTTTGTGATCGCCTTCAGCCCGCGGTTAGTCACCTCAACCCCAACCTGCGCGCCCTTGGCCGGCAGCTCAACTGACACCTCGGACGCTATGCCGAGGATGGGGTTGGTGGACACCCCGAGGTCGCGGCGCGCCTCTTTGCCGTTGACCGTCACGGTGATGTTGGCTTCCTCGAACCCCTCCTGAAACACGATAAGCAGTTCGCGCATGATGGCCTCTTCCTCGAGCATTAAGTGCCTGTGACGGCACCTCCACTACAGCACTTTGCGGGCGGGAGCGGAATACCCTTACCGGTTGCACCATGCCGCCAACGGCCCGGCTCCGGTGGAGCCTGCGGAGCGGGTAGGGCAAGATGTTCAGGTGACTCAACTGCCGCACGCCCCGTCCTCCGCACCGTCTGCCGCATCAGGGCCGGACTCTTCGATCCACGCCCAGATCGCCACGGAACTGGGTGTCAAAGCCTGGCAGGTCAAGGCCGCCGTGGACCTGCTCGACGGCGGGTCAACCGTGCCGTTCATTGCCCGCTACCGCAAGGAAGCCACCGGGACGCTTGATGATACGCAGCTCCGCGAGCTGGACGAACGGCTCCGCTACCTCCGGGAACTGGCGGACCGGCGTCGGGCAATCCTGGACGCCATCGAGGCCCAGGGTCAGCTGACCCCTGAATTGAAGTCAGCGGTCCTTGCCGCGGACACCAAATCCCGGCTCGAGGATATCTACCTTCCGTTCAAATCAAAGCGGCGCACCAAGGCCCAGATTGCGCGGGAGGCAGGGCTCGAGCCGCTGGCTGACTCGTTGTTGAAGCGCCCGGACCTGGATCCGGAGCGCGAAGCGGCACACTACCTGAGCTCCGAACACAGCATTGAGGATGCTTCGGCCGCGCTGGCCGGAGCCCGGGCCATCCTGGTGGAACGCGTGGCGCAGGACCCGGATCTCGCAGCCACCCTGCGCGAGCGGCTGTGGACTCAGGGCCGTATGGTGTCCCGCGTCCGGAAGGGCAAGGAATCGGATGGCCAAAAGTTCGCTGACTATTTCGACTTCACCCAGGCTCCGGCCGGCATGCCCTCCCACCGCGTGCTCGCGCTGCTGCGTGGCGAAAAAGACGGGGTGCTGGAACTGGACCTCACCGAGGCGGATCCCTCGGACGACGCCGGCCTCACCGCCGCCCGCACTCGCTATGAATCGGCGGTGGCCAAGTGCCTCGGGGTTGCCCAGCGCGGCCGGCCAGCCGACACCTGGCTGATGCAAACTGCCCAGATTGCCTGGAAGTCCCGCGTGCTGGCCCGGCTCACTGCGGACCTGCGCGGCCGGATGTTTGCTGCGGCGGAGGACGAAGCAGTCCGTGTTTTCGCCGCAAACCTGCGCGACGTCCTGTTGGCGGCACCTGCAGGGAACCGCGCCACCCTTGGGCTTGACCCTGGCCTGCGGACCGGCGTCAAAGTCGCGGTGGTGGACGGGACCGGCAAGGTGGTGGCTACCGACACGATCTACCCCCATGCCCCCGCCCGGAAGTGGGATGAGTCCCTTGCCGCCCTGGTCCGTTTGGCGCGGCAGCACTCCGTCGAGCTGATAGCGATCGGCAACGGGACGGCATCCCGCGAAACAGACAAGCTGGCGGCCGAGCTGATCAAGCAGCTGCCGGACGTGGACCGGACACCTCAGAAACTCGTGGTTTCCGAGGCCGGTGCCTCCGTCTACTCGGCCTCCGCGCTGGCCGCTGCCGAGTTGCCGGGTATGGATGTTTCCCTTCGCGGCGCCGTGTCCATTGCGAGGCGGCTCCAGGACCCACTGGCCGAGTTGGTCAAGATTGACCCCAAATCCATTGGCGTGGGCCAGTACCAGCACGACGTGACGGCCTCGAAACTGGACCGCAGCCTCGACGCGGTCGTGGAGGACTGCGTTAACGCGGTGGGCGTGGACGTCAACACGGCCTCGCCTGCGCTTTTGGCCAGAGTGGCCGGCGTGGGGCCTTTGCTGAGCGAAAACATTGTGGCGTTCCGTAACGAAAACGGACCCTTTGCCCGCCGTGCTGATCTGAAAAAGGTTCCACGGTTGGGTGCCAAAGCGTTCGAGCAGTGCGCAGGCTTCCTGCGGATCACGGGTGGCAAAGAGCCGCTGGATGCCTCAAGTGTCCACCCGGAGGCGTATTCGGTGGCCCGCAAAATCCTGGTGGCTGCCGGGTCGGCTCCCGCTTCTGCCCTGGATCCGCGGGACTTTGTGGACGACGCGTTTGGCCTGCCCACCGTTCAAGACATCCTCGCTGAGCTGGACAAGCCCGGCCGGGACCCGCGGCCCGCCTTCGCGGCAGCCACGTTTTCCGAAGGGATTGAGAAGATCTCCGACCTTCGTCCCGGGATGGTGCTGGAGGGAACCGTCACCAACGTTGCGGCGTTCGGTGCATTCGTGGATGTCGGTGTCCACCAGGACGGGCTGGTCCATGTCTCGGCCCTGGCCAACAGGTTTGTGTCCGACCCCCGCGAAGTGGTCAAATCCGGGCAGGTGGTCCGCGTCAAAGTCTTGGAGGCTGACCCGGAGCGGAAGCGGATCTCCCTGGCATTGAGGCTCGACGACGAACCGTCCGCCGGCGGTCAGCGGCCCGGCCGTCCTGCTGGTCCCGGCCGCCGGGCAAAGGACGGCGCGGAGGCGTCGGGGACCGGATCGGCCCGACCTGACCGAAGCGGGTCAAACAAGCGCAGCCGTGGGCAGCACAAGGATACGAGCGGTCCGGAAGGTACAGCAAGCGCTAAGCCGCTTCCCCGCCGGCAGGTACCTGCGAGGCCTTCGCAGGCTGCAGCTGCTGACACCGCCATGGCGGAAGCACTCCGCAAAGCAGGGCTGGGCAATTAGCTGCCGCTTGTTGTCTTCTGGACCGGCCCGGCGGCAGCTGCACTGAGCAAGCGTGGCCGCCCGAACTGTGTGTGGACGCCGGGTGAGTACAGCACTGATTCGGGTGGCCCGGAAACACCCAGTCCTGCTGCGGACACCAGGGAATCTGAGATCAAACCGGCTTTTGCTCGATACAAAGGCCAAGGCCTATGCGTATTGGGAACATAAAATGACTTACCCCTAAACGCACTGTGCATGCCGAACCGAGCCGTGAGATGGATGGACAGCGGATCGTCGGCCACTTCACTGCGGAGCGGCTTTACGTCGAAGGTGCTGTGGGCGGCGTCTTGGCCGAACCGGCGGACCGTGTATCCCCTGGCGCCCTGATCTGTCCCCGCACCCCGGTAACCGATACGGGACCAGACGTATGGGACTCCTGCGGCTCTGGCCGCGATCACAACGGCGAGGCGGTCGGCATCGAGGCTGCGGAAAACTACGCCCCGGACCCCGTCCGGCCCCCGGGAGTACAGGCGGACGTTGACTTCGTTGAAGCTTCCGAAATACGGGATCCCGGGACCGCTGCCCAGTCCCGCCTGCCGCATCCGGAAACCAATAAGGCCCACCCAGGCGCTGCCGTCAAAAGTGTCCGGCCGCACCCCGGCTGGCATGTGGAGGCCGGCCGCTGATTCCGGTATCCGCCAGTGCAGGAAGACCGCGTCCTCCCAACGCTGATCCATGATGGGGAAACCCGACAGCGGTGGCGGGCTTGGCCAGCCGGTCTCGTCAGCAGTGTTCACCGTCTCTGCCATACGAAGCTCCAGGCGGAGCCCACCTTAGTTCAGCGGCCGGGTGCCGGCGGGGAGTTGGCCGTTGGCCAGGAGTTCCGCTGCAGCATCGGCCAGAGCAGTCAAGGCCACCCGCTGGGTCCAGGGACCATAGGAGATCCGTGAGATACCCAGTTCCTTCAACTTTGCGGGTGCAAGGGAGCCGGGCACATTGATGACCGAGACCTTGTTCCATCCGATGCCGGATACCAAAGCATTGACTGTTGCCTCATCCAGAAGGCCGGGAACAAAAACGTTGGTGGCGCCGGCTTCAAGATACGCTTTTCCGCGCTCAATGGCGTCAGCCAGGACATCCGCAGGGTCACGGTCTTCAGCCTTCAAAAAGGCATCGGTCCGGGCGTTAAGCACAAAGTCGACGCCTTCGGCGGCACCTACTTTGACGACAGCGGACATCTGTTCCACGGCGTCGGCCAGCGGGCGCATCTGGTCCTCGATGTTTGCCCCCACGATGCCCACACCGATGGCCCGCCGTGCTGTTTCACCCGGGTTGCCATAGCCGGACTCAAGATCTGCAGAAACCGGCAGGTGGGTAGCTGCAGCGATGCGGCCAACCGCCGTGATCATTTCGTCGACAGGGATGTTTTCGCCATCCTCGTAGCCCAGCGATGCGGCGATGGAGTGGCTGGCAGTAGCCAAGGCCACCGTTCCGGGAACATCCGTAATGACCTTGGCGCTGATGGCATCCCAGACGTTGACCACTTGGAGAATTTCGGCAGACTGGTGGAGTCGGAGCAGTTCAGAGGCCTTTGCGGCGGTAGTTGCAGTCATGACTGAAGCCTAGTTGATCTGCCTGCTGCCTGGCGGGGCAACGCCTGCTGCTTGCTGGCCGGCTGACCGCACTGATTCAGGCGGGGGTGGCGGCTTAAAATAGCGGTTGTGCCGTGGGCTTCGGGTTGGGTCGATATGGCGTGGCGGTATAAAGGTCGGGATGCCGTGAGCGACGGTTATGGTCCACAGCTCCTTGTGGATGATGTGGTGATGATGTGAGCAGAGCAGGACACCATTGTCCGCCGCAGTGGTTCCGCCTTGGGACCAGTACGTGATGTGGTGGGCTTCGCACCAAGGCGCCGGAATGGTGCAGTCAGGAAAGGCGCAACCCCGGTCGCGGGCGATGAGGGCGAGCCGCTGGGCCTGCGTGAACAGACGTGATTTCCGACCGACGTCGAGAATCTCGCCTCGGCTGCCGAGAACTACGGGGATGATGTCCGCATCGCAGGCAATCTTCCGCAAGGTGGCAGCAGCGACCGGTCCAGTGAACACAAACGCCCCAGCCCCTGTCCCGTTCGTGGAACCAACTCCGGAAGGGCTTCGCAGGGTATTCGCGTTGCTGGCCGTCGCGTCTGGGGTGGCCGTTGCCGTAGTGGCGCCCTTATTGGTGGTGCGACTATTGGTGGTGCGACGGACGCCAAAGGTTTTTCCGAAGTTTGATCCGCTGAACTGCCGGCTGGAATCGTCGCCGTCAGACCGTACCGGAAAGAGATCCTTATGGTCGATGGTCGCTATTATCTGGGGCCGGTTGCCGCCCGTTACAGGCAGGAGCGCGGTGGTCAGCCCGGCTTTGAGGCCACAGACGAGGCCATCCAGTTGTTGCTGCGGGCGCGTGCGCCGCTCAAGATTTGCTTCAGCCTCCCGCCACACGTTGGCGCTGGCACTGTTGGGAGACACGGCTTCGCTGGCGCAACCTCTGTCTGAGCTGGGGTTGTCCGGGCTGCTGTCTGTGCCGGGCGTGCTGCTTCGCGGGTTGGTGGCTGCGTTCATGACGGTGAGGAAGTGTTCGAACTGGTCCGTGGTGGCGAAGATTTCGAGGTGGTGCAGACCGTTCCGTTGTTTGCGGATGAATGCGCCCTGGGTGTGGCGCAGGGCTTCTTCTGTGGGCTCACTGCCGTCAGCGTCGATGGTTTCGGCCCACTTTTGGGCAACCCGGACCAGGACGTCCGGGTCTGATTTGCTGGCTATGCCCGTGAGATGCTGCTCCACTTGTCCGAGGATTTCAGCACTGGCGCTGTGCTGAAGCCGGTCCAAGGTGGAGGCGATGATGGTGGCGGCATACGAGGAAATTTTGGGCGCCGCCGACTCCGAGGCAGCGGTGTCCGCGGGAACATTGAGGTCCTCGGGGTCGACAGTCTCTGCCGGGATTGACGTGTTCCCGGGACAGCCGGTACCTGCCTTGGTAAAAGCCGCTGCAAGGTGCTCGAGCGGTGCCGGAAGCTGTTCTCCGGTAAGCGTTGTGGCGGGGAGGATCTGATGCGCGAGGTTGAGCCGGCGCCGGGCTTCCCTGACGGAGATCCGGAGCCGCACGCGAAGGAACTCCGCGGTGTTTCTGGTGCCGTCGTCATTCGGGGACGGTACAACCGCCCGCGGCCAGCCCGCGTCTGTTTCGTTGAGCGTTTCAACACCTTTGGCGTCCCAGCCCGTCACCCACCCTGCTTTGCCTGAGGCGCCAAGGCTGTCGCGGGCTGCTGCAACGGCCGCGGTGCGTGTCCGATCCACCGCATCGGCGGCGAGTAGTTGGAGATACTCAACGGTCCGCGAGAGGCTTTCGATGCTTCCGGCCACATCGGCTGCAGTTGCAAAGCCCACAGTAGCGAGTGCTTCGGGAGCCGCGCCCGCTGCTGCGGCGAGCACTTGGCCAAGCCGCGCCAATTCGTTGGCAAAACCAGTAGCGTCACTTTGTCGAGCCCAGCGCTCAGCCTCACTGTTAGGCACAGACCCGGACGCGGGATCACGCCAGAGTTGAGCCGCACGTGCCCGTGCCGTGGGCGCCGGCGCAGCCCAGGCCTCTTCCTCAGCCGGGGCCACGGGCGGGGGACCAGACCACGATCCAGCCGCACGTGCCCGTGCCGTGGGCGCCGGCGCAGCCCAGGCCTCTTCCTCAGCCGGGGCCGCGGGCGGGGGACCAGACCACGATCCAGCCATACGTTCGCGTGCCGAGGGTGCAGGCCAAGCCTCTTCCTTAGCCGGGGCCGCGGGCGGGGGCGAGGGACGAACCTCGGACCAGGCAGCCGGCGCAGTCTCAGCTTCAGTCCCGGGCCAGGGTGCAGGCCCAGACCCAGCCGTAGCCCCTGACCCGAAAGCCCGGCCAGGAGGCGTCATCTCTGAGTAGGAGAGCGGGGGAAAGCCGCCCCGCGCAGGCTCCAGGGACCTGGCCGGGAACGGGCGGGGCGTGACGGGACTTGCGAGGGGAGTGCCGGCGTTGTGCGGGCCGTGACGGAAGTCTTCAGCCCGGGGAGCAAGCGGGAACAGCTGGGCGGTGCCGCCAATCTCGCCTGGCCATTCTCCTTGGGCTTCCATACATCAATTTTCCCAAGCGCGGGTTAAAGTTTCTCCCCAAAGTTTTCGTATGTGGATAACTTTGACCTCGAAATAGGCGAAGAAACCAAAACAACCAGGCAGCTCGGCTACGGGTGCCGGACGCCGCTCCCCGTAAGGACCTCGCGGTAGCCTTCGCGGAACGAGGGGAACGCAAACTCCATGCCGCTGCCCCGCAGCAGATGGTTGCTGCAGCGCTTGTTTCCGCCGCGGGCCGGCCCCGCGTCGCCCACTGCAGGCTCGGGCAGGCCGATGTGAGTTGCCAGGAAGCTGAGGACACTCCCCAACTCTGCAGGGTCGTCATCCACGCCCACGTAAACAGGACCAGGCTCAGCGGCCATGGTGGCCAAATGGACCACTGCAGCCGCCGCATCGTCACGGTGGATCCGGTTGGTATAGCGGACCTCTTGGGGAATCACTGCCGCGCCGCTTCGGACCTGGTCGATCAACCGCGTTCGACCCGGGCCGTAAATACCGCCCAGCCGCAGTGATACAGGAGCCGTGCCCGTCCCCGCTAGCCGCGTCCTGAGCAGTTCCTCGGCTTCGACGAGGATCCGGCCGGAGAACCCACCGGGCGCCGTTGGCGTGGATTCGTCCACCCAACCACCACCCGCGTCACCGTAGACGGCAGTGGAGGATACAAAAAGCACCCGGGCCGGCCGGACGCCGTCGCGCTCCAGCGCGTCAAGCACGTTCGCCACACCGCCCAGATAGGCGGCGCGGTATGCGTCCTCTGTTGGCGAGTCGGCAGCGACGGCAATTACGACGACGGTGGTATCCGTCGGCACTGAGGGCAGGCCCGGAGCCGATAGGTCAGCCGCAACACCTTCGATGGCGGCTGGAAGTTTGCCGGGTGTCCGGCGCCAGCCCACCACGCGGTGGCCGAGCGCGGCGAACCGCAGGCCCGCCTCGGTTCCGAGATCGCCGCACCCGGCCAAAAGGATGGTCACCGGTTACGGAGCCTCCACCGGGAACAGGACGCGCGGGTCCTGCAGGAGCGCCGGGTTGGCGAAGGCTGACCGGTCGATGATTTCGTTGACGGTGAAGTTCCGGCCAAACCTGCCATCCGCCAGAGTGATGGGGCGGCCCACTACTTCACCCACAGCAAACTTGGCGCCGTCCTCGAACGGGACGGCCACCGGAGTCCTGCCGGGGAATGTGTTGAACGCAGCTTCCTGCTCAGCCCGCTTGCGGGTGGGCTTCTTCACCTTCTGCTTTGGTGGTGCCTTCCGCGGCTGGCGTGACGGGCGGCGCGAGCCGTCCTCCACATAGACGGGGGAGTAGTCGTCCCCACCTGCTGCTGCGGCGGCTGCCGCAGCAGCAGCCCGGGGCAGCGGAAGAGCGACGGTGTCGAGCGTCTGCGGATCGATGTTCTCGTGCGGGTCCCGAAGGATCCAAAGAATATCGCCCTCCGGTTCCTGCGGCAGGAATTCGTGCTTGGGCAGCGGCCAGATGTAATCCATGTCCGGGACCGCATCCGTGAAAACGGAGGAGTAAAACTTGGGTTCCTTGCGCGCCAGCTTGGAGCGGTGGCTCAGGTGGAAATCGGCGTCGCCCAGCCACCAGGGCATGGCGATCTTCTCCACATAATCAGGGTGTGCGGCCTGGGGTGCGAACTCTGTGATGTTTGCCCGGGTGTTGTCAGGGTGGCCACGTTTGGCCCACTCATCCACCATGGCCAGGCCGTAAAGTGTCAGGGCCGGAACGTGGCCCATCCACATCCGGACGGCCGGATGGGTCTGCCAGCCGTATCCGGGAATGACCAGGGCGCGGAGCGTCTGAAGCGCCTCGACACGCTGCTTGCCCAGCCGGGCGGTGTCCAGTGCTGCGGCGCTTTGCCGGAAATCGGGGTACGGAAGGAAGGTTTGCATCCATTCAGTCTGACGGCAGCGGCCGGATGTGCCAATTGCAGTGCCGAAGACCACACCTCCACAGACAAGGTGTTCACAATGTGGACCCATGCATACCGGAGGTGCCGCCGCACACTAAGATACCCGCAACACCCCGGCGTCCTGGAAGCTAATCATGACAATAACACCTGTAACTCCTGCCCCAAGCACCGCCCAAATGCTGCCGCGCTACGGGCAGATGCTTCCCCCGGAGGCCAATGGCATCCTGGTCCTGGACGAGTTCATCATCGATCCTTCGGCCGCCCGTACGGAGCAGAATGGGTTCCTGGCGGGCATGGCGGCCGTTGCACGGACGGTGCGCCGGATCGCCGCGCTGCGCGTCATCATCGCCGTGGTGGCCATCGCCAACCTGCCCCTGTTCCTGCTGTCCAGCGGCTGGTGGATCTACGGCGTGTCCCTCACCCTGGTGGTCGCAGTCCACGCAGCGGTCAGCCTCATCAACAAGCATGAGCCGCGGCTGGAGCAGGAGGCGGCGCTGGCCATGCACCTGCACCGGGAACGCAGCGCCAACTACCGCAAGGTCCGCGACGCTGTGAAGTACATGATCGACACGCCCAGCAGGATGAATGAGCACCTCTACCTGGAGCTGCTGGCCGCCAAGCGGGTGGCGCTGAACCTGGCGCACGGCACCGTGGCACTGCTGGACACGAGCGACGACGCTGCCTGGAAAGTGCGCATTGTCAGGGAGTTGCCTGCCGCCTGAGCCCGCTGCCGCAACTGGCATCCCCCGCGTCGGCCCGGGACGTCCACCCGGGTAGGACGCCGTGAGTATGGGTAGACAGCATTAAAGAACGACGCCGGCACGCCCCTTGCGGGGTTGTGCCGGCGTCGTTTGCGGTCAACGGAATTTGTCTATCGCCGACCTGTTTGGGGAGCCTTTACAGGCTGGATGTTGTGCCAGGGCCGGGGCGCCACGTCAGGGCCGCCAAGTCAGCAGCTTCAAAGAGGTCGGCACCTCAGAGAGGACTGGCTGCGCCACCGGGGTCTGAACGGGCTTCACCAGAGGCGTTGCTGTCAGGCAGGGAGTTGCAGGACCTGGCCTGCGAACACCAGGTTCGGGTCGGACACCGTGTCGAGGTTGGCGTCTGCGAGGTGCTGCCAGCCCCCTTCGATGCCGAGCTTGCCGGCCACGATGCTCAGGGTGTCGCCGGCTTCAAGGGTGTAGGTCTCGCCGCTCAAGGCAACCGGCGTGGCGTGGCGCGCCGGCGCCTCGGCAACAGGAGCCTGTGCGGGAGCCGCCTGGGCCGGGATGCTCTGCGGCTGAACGGGGGCAGCCTGAACAGGTGCTGCCTGTGCCGGAGCCGCCTGAACGGGAGCTGCCTGTACAGGGGCAGCCTGAACGGCAGCGGCCTGTGCAGGGGCTGCCTGTACCGGTGCGGCCGGCGCTCCGCCGCTCAGGCCTAGTTGGGATGAGCAGGACGGCCATGCGCCCCAACCCTGTGCAGCCTGGACCTTCTCGGCGACGGCAATTTGCTGCTCGCGGCTGGCGTCGGCAGCACTGCCCGTGCCGCCGTACGCGGCCCAGGTGCCGGCGCTGAACTGCAGCCCGCCGGTGTAGCCATTGCCGGTATTGGTGGCCCAGTTGCCGCCGCTCTCACACTGCGCCAGGGAGTCCCACGTGGAGGCAGGTTCGCTGGCGTTTGCGGCTGTGGTGGAAAGGGCCAGGCCCGCTGCGGAGATGGCGGCGACAGTGAGTCCACGGCGCGCGGCAGTACGGAATGCTGTGTTGTTCATGGTGGTAATGCTCCTGAAGGCCCACCAGCGCTGGCTCCGTCCCCGGAGGTTGTCGCGCCACTGCCCGCCTCTTGACGAATAGAGGTCAATTATCGGTTGCTGCCGCTGGGCAGTTCTGGTGTAGGCAGCACCGGGCACTCATTCGCCCGCCGTGCGGGCATGCATTTCACGCTAAGACATCACCTGGGCGTTATCAAATCGAGACCGATCCTGAGTGTTTGCTGGTGGTCCTCCTCCCGGACGGGCGCGAACGGCGCGGGTGCAATATCCTGACCGGATGGAAAACTTTGCGGCTGGTACCGCCATGCCCGGAACCGAAGAAACCGAATCCGACGTCCTGGTCCCGGCCCGCCTCCTCCCCGTCGCGGAACTGCACCTGCACATTGAGGGCACCCTCCAACCTGAACTGATCTTTGCCCTGGCTGAACGCAATGGCCTCGAGTTGCCCTATTCGGGCCTGGACGAGCTCCGCGAACGCTACGAATTCACGGACCTGCAGTCCTTCCTTGACCTGTACTACGCGAACATGGCCGTGCTGCGGACCGAACAGGACTTTGCGGACATGACCCGCGCTTACCTGGAGCGTGCTGCGGCCGCCGGTGTGCGGCATGCCGAGATCATGATGGATCCGCAGGCGCACCTCTCGCGCGGCGTCGCGCTCGAAACCTGTGTCAACGGTGTCGCGTCTGTCCTCGCCACCTCGGAGCAGGACTTCGGTGTCTCCACCCTGCTGATTGCCGCCTTCCTGCGTGACCTGTCCGAGGAATCCGCCCTGGAGGTCCTGGACAACCTGCTGGCGATGGGTGCGCCGATTGCCGCCATCGGCCTGGACTCCGCCGAAGTGGGAAACCCGCCAGCCAAGTTCGAGCGGCTCTACGCGAAGGCGCGCGAAGCGGGCCTTCGGCTGACGGCCCACGCAGGCGAGGAGGGCCCGGCGTCGTATATCATCGAGGCGCTGGACGTGCTGGGAGTGGAGCGCATTGACCATGGCATCCGCTGCATGGATGATCCGGACCTGGTGGAGCGCCTGGTGGATGGCCGCATCCCGTTGACGGTGTGCCCGCTGTCCAACGTCCGGCTCCGCGCCGTGGATACGCTGGCTGACCATCCGTTGCCGGCCATGCTGGCCGCAGGCCTGAACGTCTCGGTGAACTCGGACGATCCCGCGTACTTCGGTGGCTACGTGGACGACAACTTTGCCCAGCTTGAAGCCGTCTTCGCACTATCCGAATTCGACAAGGCCCGGCTGGCAGCGAACTCCATCCATTCCTCGTTCGCTTCTGAGGAGCGGAAAGCGGAACTTCTGGAAGAGCTCAATGGGGGAGAAGTCCCGCACCCGTAGTCCAGGGTTTTCCGGCGTCACCGCAGCCGCCGAATGGGATGGAAGTAGCGCCGTGTGACAGGTGGGACACGGCGCTTCGGGGCTGGCCTTGAGCGTGCCTGCATCCCGCTAAACTTGGTGCCACAGGTGTGTCCTGGGACTGCGGGGCGGCATCCGTTCCGGCACTCCGGGGTCCTGCAGCCGGCCCCATACCGAGACCTCCGCCTCACTTGACGCTATTTGGGCTTAACAGTCGGTCACGACACGCAGAATTAACCAATTTAAGTCGCGAGATGTAACGGGCTGTTGGCAAAATGCCAGAGACCGATCGCTTTTATACAAGGGGAACCATGGCCACGTCCACTGCAGAAAACACCTTCCTTCGACTCAAGACCGTGTTGGACGTCCTCACCGAAGGTGTGTGGTCCGGTGATGTGCTGAACGCGGGCCAGGTCCTCGCTGAAGCGACGGCACGCGTACCGTTCAACGATCACGAAGGTGAGCTTCTCAGCGGCGGCATTCCCCGCGGGCACAAGACGCTCACGTCTGCCACGGCCAAGCTGGTCAAGGCCGGCTGGCTGGTCAAGGGCCGCTCCGGCTGGACCATCACCGATGACGGCATGCGCGCCACCGTTGCGTACCCGGACGCCCTGACTTTCGCCTCGGCGCTCGACGCCGGCGCTCCCGTTCCGGCCGGAACGCCGGTTCCCGCCGCGCCGGCAGGATTCGTCCGCCGGACCACCGCAGTAGAAGCAGTTGCCGAGCCCGCTAAAAAACCCACCAAGCGCACCCCGGCCAAAAAAGCGGCTGAGGTCGTTGAGAAGGCTGCAAAGGTCATCGAGGACGCTGTCGAGCCCGTGGTCAAGGCTGTCCGCACGCGCAAGTCACCTGCCAAGGCGAAGGCCGAAGCGGTGGCGCCTGCCGCCGTCGAGCCCTTTGAAGGCCCGGACGTCGAAACCCACCCCCAGCCTGAAGCCGTGGCCGTTGCCGGCGACTTCAACACCATCCTGGGCGCCCCCGAAAACTGGGCCCCGCAGTATGACGAAGCGCAGATGGAATTCGACTTCCTGGACCAGCTCTGGAAAAAGAGTGTCGAACTGCCGGCCGGGTTCTACACCTTCAAGATCGCCCTGAACCGGTCCTGGGAAGAGAACTACGGCGCGTATGGTGCTTTCGATGGCCCCAACCACGAGCTGCACCACAACGGCGGAACTGTCAGCTTCCGGTACAACCACAGCACCCGCGACATCACCATCAACTGACCCTTTCGCCGCCCAGGCAGCAGCGGTTCCGCCGCAACGCGGCACCAGCGCTGCCTGGCTGAGGCGCGGGCAGCGACCTGAAAGAAGGACCGCCATGGCCGGCAACGCAGGCCCCGGCCCGGGGAACATCCGGCTGGACGCCCGGGTGTTTGGCGTGGTCCAGGGTGTGGGCTTCCGCTACCGGACCATGGGCCAGGCCGAGGAGTTGGGGCTCACCGGCGAAGCGCGGAATCTCGACGACGGTTCCGTTGCCGTGGTGGCCGAAGGGCCGGAGGCCCAGGTGCGGAAGCTTTTGGCCTGGCTCACATCCGGTCGCGCCCCCGGGAAGGTGGAGCGGGTGGACGATGCCATCACGGCGGCTTCGGGAACATTCAGCCGGTTCCGGGCTTACTGAGCGGGCCGGTACAGCTAGGCGCCCTCCCGCGGGCTGAGGCCGATGAACGCGCCCAGCTCCTCCAGGGCAGCCGGCCGGTGCGGCATGTAGCTGGTGAGTTCCGGTGACCGGACCACAACTGCCCGCCACTGGCCGCGCGAGACTGCCACATTGATGCGGTTCCGGTTCAGCAGGAACTCGGCACCGCGCGGCGCCTCCGCCACGGCCGAACACGCCATGCTCACCAGCACCACAGGCGCCTCCTGGCCCTGGAACTTGTCCACGGTACCCACCCGGACAGCCGGCAGCCCTGCATCCTCAAGATGCTTCCGGACCAGATGGACCTGGGCGTTGTAGGCAGCCACCACCAGCAGGTCCTCCTGCACCAGCGGCCTGGGGCCGGCGTCCGCGGCAGGGGTCCACTTGAGCCCGAGGTGCCGATGCGCCTGGCGGACAATTTCGGCTGCTTCCTCCGTCGAACTGGTGGTGTTGCCGCTGTGGTCCACAAAAACTGTTTCCACTCCCGGCGGCAGCCCCGCAAGGTCCCGGCCCAGTGCAGCAGGGGCCGAGTGCAGTTTCCCGTCATAGCTCAGGCGTGAGACTGCCCGGCACAGCTCCGGGTGCATCCGCCAGCTGTCGGCAAGGAAGTAGCCCAGGTTGGCCGGCAGCGTTGCATGCCCGGCGGCGAGCCAGCCCAGGGCTGACTCGTCCACCGGCTCGGGGTGGGCTCCTTGGGTCACCTGCGGCAACTGCTGCGGGTCACCCAGGAGGAGCAGCCGGGTGGCTGCAATGGACACGGCCAATGTGTTGGCAAGTGAGAACTGCCCGGCTTCGTCGATAACCAGCAGGTCCAGGGAACCCGCCGGCACTTCCTTGCCGGTCATGGTCCACGCGGTGCCGCCCACCAGGCAGCCGCCGGGAGCGGCAAGAAGTTGGGAGACGTCGCCGTCGCCCGTCAGGGTCCAGGGGACAGGGTGCGGGGCTGCGAGCTTCTTGGCCACCACGGCAGCGTCCACGCCGCCGGTGTCGATGGCCCGGCACAGCAGGTTTTCCACCACGTTGTGGGATTGTCCCACAACGCCGATCTTCCAGCCGGCCGCCACCAGTCGGCCGATGACATGAGCCCCCACGAAGGTTTTGCCGGTACCCGGCGGGCCCTGGACGGCGAGGTAGGAGCGGTCCAGATCCAGCAGCGACTCCACCATGGCTGTGGCGTAGTCGGCGGCACCGTCGGGGCCGTTGCGGACCTCCACTGGCCCCGGGAGGCTGACGAACCGTGGCGGCAGCTTGCGCAGGATGTCCAGCCCAGGTTGGGCGGGGATCGCCGGTACCGCTGCCCCCACGCTCCGGGCGATGGTGGCGATGGCGGCCTCGATGCTGACGGTGGCCAAGGGCTGGTCCTCGGTGAGTGCCACCGGAAAGTGCGGATAGGCAGGCACCTTGGCCGTTTCGCGCTCGGCGATGGTGATCACCGTGTGGGCCGGATTGTCCGGCGCCGGTTCCAGTTCGAGGATCCTGGTCCCGAAGGTGAAGGCCTTGGCCAGCGGGGCCGAGTCGGGTGCGGCCATGCCGTCCGGGGCAGGATCGTTGTACAGCCGGCACCAGGCCGAGCCTGCCCGGAAATCCGAACCTTCGGTCATGGTGCCCCGCAGCTTCAGGACCCGGGTGCGCATCCGTTCCCGGGGTTTGGCCAGCGCCCAGCCCGACAATATTTCGGCAGAGGCCACTACAAACACGTTCCGTTGGTCGGACCACGCATCCACCGGTGCTTCCACCCGGTCGAAGTGCTGCCACCAGAACTGCTTGCGTTCCCGCCGGTGGTAGCCGGTGGCGGCGGCCACCATGGCGATGGCCCGTTCGTCGTCCGTCCACGGCCGGTTGTCCGGCAGGTCCGCGAGGTAGGCGCGCAGCCTGGCTTCCTCCGCGCTCTCTTCCGGCCCATCCGTGGCTGCCGGCCGTTCGGATACCGCGCGCGAGGCCGCAGCGTGCCCGGTGGCTGCCCCGGAAAGCGTGCCGCCGTCGGCAGTCGCCCCCACAGCCAGGAGCCAGTCGCGCAGCCGAAGGGTGGAGAGGCAGTCGTACTGGTTGTAGTCCGAGATGGACGCCAACACCGTGGCGGCTTCGTCCGGGTGGCCGGCATCCCGTTCGGCGCAGTAGGCGGCGTAGGCCACCACCGATGCGCCGGCGTCCTTCACGTCCCCGGAGCGGAGATTGTCGCCCATGTACAGCGGCTCGAGCTTTTTGATGGAGTAGGACGGCTCGGAAATCCGCAGCGAATGCCGGACGGTTGCGTAGAGATCCACCAGGAGCCCATCGCGAAGCCAGCCGTCCACGGTGTCTTCGCCGGCCTGGTGGGCCAGGGACAAGTGCCGGAGTGCAGTTTTTTCGTACGCCGCGTAGTGGTAGACGTGCATGTCCGGGTAGCGGGACCGGCGCTCTTCCACGTATGCCAGGAACTCAAGGAAGGCCTTCCGTTCCCCGGACCGCGAGTGCGCCCAGAACGGGCGGAACACCGGATCAGCGCCTGCAGGGGGAGCTTCGATCACGCCAAAGAGATACTCGATGCCCCAGGCGCCGGTGGCGGGGTCCTGCCAGAGGGGGTCGCCCTCGAAGTCGAAGAAAATGTCCCCGGGGCTGGGAGGTGGAAGGGTCCCGATGGTGTGCTCCGGCAGCACGGAATAGGACACCGTGTGCGCGTCGCCGTCCTTGGTGTACGTCCTGGAACCCGCCGGGGCGTCCAGTCCCAGCTGCATCCTGGCCTGTGCACGCAGCCGTGCCACGGAACCGGATGCAGCGGCCACGGGCATCGCAGCGAGCTGGTCGACGGTGGCGATGCCTTCCGCATTCAGCTTCCTGCGCCTGACCACGCTCATGCCCGCCACCATCAGCAGGTCCCGGTGCGCCTGGACCTGCTCCGCGCAGTAGTCGCACCGCCCGCAATGGACGACGCCGGGCTGCCGCCAGCGGACGGGGTCGGCACCAGACCGGTGCCGGGCAGTCAGTTCGCGGAAGCGCCGCCGTCGTTCACGGAAAACGGGCAGGAGGTCCGGCAGCGAGTGGCTGCTGCGAAGCCAGTCCGAACCCACCCGGGTGCCCAGCACCAGGGTGACAACGGGGGAAGGGTCAAGTCCCATGCCCAGCAGCTGGTCCCCGTAGGCAGCCAGCTGCAGGAGGGCCCCCACCTTGGCATGCCGGGCCAGCTTGGTGTCCCAGACTTCGTACCGTCCGGTTTTTCCCGTTCCTGCGGCCTCGTTGACCAGGAAATCCGCGTAGCCCAGGAACTCGCCGTCGAAAAAGGTTGCCTGGAACACCACGTCCGCCCCGGACCTGAGGGCAAGTTCGGTCTCGGCATGCCGGGCCTGGAGTTCGCCGCGAAGGTTCGGGCCCCGCTCCAGGGAGTAGACGCCGGTTGCACGGTTGGGGTCCCAGGTCCCGTACCTTGCGGTCAGGCTATCCAACACTGTCTGCTCGTGGCGGTCGCCCAGCGCGCCTGCCCTGGCCTGCATCTCGTCGGCGGGGAACACAGCTTTTTCGGCGCGGCCCAGTTTCTCGTCGAGAACGCGCAGCGTGCGGTACTCACATTCGCTGGCAGCCACCAGGTCCGTGGCGGAATACACCAGGTCCGGCGCCGATCCGGCGTTATCAGGCTCAAGCAGAAACATGGGGCCTCCCCAGGAGTTGCAGGGCCGGGGGACTGTTCCTCCGGCCCTGCAATAAACCTAGCAACGGGGGCCGACAAAACGGCGGGTTAAGCCAGCCGGGCCACGTTGCGGCGCTCGGCCAGGTGCCCCCACCCAACTGACTCGCAGTTGTTGTCGTTTTGAGCCCCCAAAACGACAACAACTGCGAGTCAGTTGGGCACGGCGGGGGATAGGGTGACACTCCCCGAATCGCTGGAACCGGGTCGGCTCTGGAAGGGTGGTCCCATGACGGAAACCAGCGCTGACCACACCAACGCCTCCGGCCTGGCCCGACGGGTCCGGGCCGCGATCTGGGTGGTGCTGGCGGCCGTGGTGGTTGCCGGCGTGACGTGGTATTTCGTTATGGCCGGCCAAAGCCAGGCCCGCGACGTCCAGCCGGCTGCTGCCGCGCAGGTGGTGCGCGCTGACAGCCACCGGCTCACCGCTCCCATGGAGGAGAAGGCGCAGCTGGTGGAGTTCCTGGACTTCGAATGCGAAGCGTGCCGGGGCGCCATTCCCCTGATCGAGAGCCTGAAGGCTGAATACGGGGACCGGATCACTTTCGTCCACCGCTACTACCCGCTGGCCGGGCACCGGAACTCGGTCACCTCGGCCCTCGCGGTGGAGGCCGCCGCCCAGCAGGGCAAGTACCAGGAGATGGCGGACCGGCTGTTCGAGACGCAGCCCCAATGGGGTGAAAGCAGCGAGTCAAAGGCTCAGCAGTTCCGGACGTACGCGCAGGAGCTGGGCATGGACCTCGCCGTCTATGACGCCGCGGTTGCCTCCGACGCAACGCGGCAGCGGGTGGAACAGGACATTGCCGACGGCAAAGCGCTGGGCGTCACCGGAACGCCCACGTTTTTCCTCGACGGCAAGAAGCTCCGGCTGGATACCGAGGCGCAGTTCCGGCAACTGCTGGACGACGCCGTCCGTTGAGCAGGCAGCCCGGCCGGCGATGGCGCGGGTAGGCTCGGTCCGGTGACGGAACCTGCCTTCGAACGGTATGCCCGGGATGTCCTGGCGCCCGCCGGTATCCCCTGGTCCGTTGGTGGCGACGCTACCAACGAGGATTACGAGGGAGCGGTGGCCCAGCTGGGGGACCAGCGATGGCGGGTCCGGACCGCGCGCATCACACCACGGAAACCGGGTGCCTTCCTGGCCTTCTGGCGCAGGGCAGCGGACGGCAGCACAGCACCGTTCCCGGCGGACGCGCAGGACGGGCTGTTGGTGCTTGTCGACGACGGCGGGCGGCGAGGCGGGTTCCGTTTCACCGCTGACCAGCTGGAGCGTCTCGGCATCACCTCATCCGCAGGGCACCCGGGCAAACGCGGCTTCCGCGTCTACCCGGCGTGGAGCACAGACCTCAACCCGCAGGCCGCCCGGACCCAGCGGTCCCAGGCCCCGGCCTTCTTCGAACTGGACTGACCCCAGCAGCCCCAACAAGCGGCAGCACCAGCAACTCCAGCAGGCCCAACAAAACCGGCCGGTCCCCGCGAAAGGGAACCGGCCGGCGTCGTACACGTGGGGGAATTACTTGATACCGGCCCGCACCTGGGCTTCGTCATGCTCGGCGTGGGCCTTCTTGATCAGGGCAATGAACTCGGTCTCGTTCCGGATGAGGCGCTTGTACTTCTCCGGAAGGCTGCGGATCTGCTGTTCCTCGCGGCACATCTTGGCGAAGATCTTGTCGCGCTCGCCCATGTTGGTCTCGTAGTTGAGGTCCAGGTATTCGGTGGCGTGGCGCTTGGCACCGGAAACAGCGTTTTTGGCCTTGCCCTTGGGGCTGAAGATGGACGCCAGGATGGTGATGACCAGGACGCCCAGGATCACGGACAGGGACAGGCCGGTGCTGATCTCCACCACGTTCACCGGCTCGCCGTCGTTGATGAACGGCACGTTGTTCTCGTGGAGGGCGTGCAGGATGAGCTTGACGCCGATGAATCCGAGGATGGTGGCCAGGCCGTAGGAGAGGAAAATGAGGCGGTCCAGCAAGCCATCGATGAGGAAAAACAGCTGCCGGAGGCCCATCAGGGAGAACGCGGTGGCCGTAAAGACAATGAACACATTCTGGGTGAGGCCGAAGATTGCGGGGATGGAGTCGAGGGCAAACAGGATGTCCGTGGCACCGATCGCGATCATCACCAGCAGCATGGGCGTGAGGACTTTTTTACCGTTCTCCATGGTGAACAGCTTGTCGCCGTCGTAGTGTTCCGACGCCGGCAGGAACTTCTTGGCCATCCGCACAATAAAGGAGTCGGAATCGTCGTCGTGGTTGCTGGGTTTGAGCAGGTTGCCGGCAGTGATCAGCAGGATCAGGCCGAAGAGGTAAAACACCCAGGCGAAGCTGTTGATGAGGGCGGCGCCCAGGAAAATGAACCCGGTCCGCGCGATCAGGGAGAAGACGATGCCGAACAGCAGTACCTTCTGCTGGTCCGCGCGGGGCACCTTGAAGCTGGCCATGATGATGAGGAACACAAAGAGGTTGTCCACGGACAGGGCCTTCTCCGTGACGTAGCCGGCGAAATATTCCGTGCCCATGGTGGGCCCGCCGAACCAGAGGACGCCGAGGCCGAACAGCACCGCGATGCCCACGTAGATGCCGGACCACAGGGCCGATTCCTTGAGCGTGGGGGTGTGGGCCTTGCGCACGTGGAAGAAGAAATCGAAGGCCAGCAAACCGACGATTCCCACAATGGTTAAAATCCAGACAAATGGGGCTACTTCCATGCTGTGGGCCTTTCGTCGCCGTACACGCTCGGCCCGGCCGGGGGGATCCAGCGGGCCGTCTTTGCTGGTCCAAGGGTACCGTTCAGCATCCGGCCTGACGGCCGAAGCGGGTCTGGACGGTATTATCCCGAGCAACGCCACAAGCCGGACCGCCCGGGTTCCCGGCACGTCCACGAAAGAAGGTCGCCCCGTTGCCCATCCGATCCCTTGCAGTGCCCGGACTGCCCTTCCCCCTCGAAACTGCCGGCGCCGCTGCACCCGTGGCGCCCGTCGTCGTCGGCGGTGAAGTCCGGCTGACCGCAGCCCCCGGCGCTGATCTTTTCCTTGATCCGAAAGGGGCGTCGGACCCGCGGCCGGACGCCGAGCGCTGGACGGCTCCCGTCGAGGGCGACTTCCAACTGCAGGCCCACGTGGCTGCAGGCTTCGCCACCGATTTCGATTCCGGGGTCCTGCTGGGCTGGTTCGACGACGACACCTGGTTCAAGGCCTGCGCCGAGCGTGACCCTTCCGGCATGACCCGTGTGGTGTCAGTGGTAACCCGTGACGGCGCATCGGATGACTGCGACAGCTGGCCCATCGACTCCACTGGGACGTACCTGCGGATCAGCCGGTTCGGGGCGGCCTTCGCCCTGCACGCATCCACCGACGCCCAGAACTGGAACATGGTGCGCTACTTCCGGCTGGGCCGGCCCGCGTCAGAACCAGTCCGGGTGGGCTTCGTGGCGCAGTCACCGGCGGGGCAGGGAACCTGGGCCACGTTCCGGGACATCCGCTTCAGCCGTTCCACCCTCGGGGCCGTCCGGGACGGCTCCTAACGCCAGGGACGACACAGGAGCCGGCCCGCCCTACGGCGCAGTCCGCACCAAGGTCCGCCGACAGCCCGTCAAGCTGATCCTCCTGCAGGGCGATGAGCGGGGAAATGACGACGGCGGGACGTCCCGTGGTGTTGTGCAGGTACCGGGCCGCCACCTGGTAGATGGCCGACTTTCCGTAGCCGGTGGGCATCACGGCGAGGACATCCCTGCCGTCGGTCTGTGCGGCCATGCCGGCCAGCTGCCCGGCGTGCAGTCGGGGCAGGGAAAAATCGGCGGCGGCCAGCTTACCCGGCCCCAGGCCCGCAGGCCCATGCTTCCTTGACTTCCCGGACACCCTGAACAACTGTGGAGGGAACCGCGGTGTCCGGAAGGGCGGCGGCCGGACCAAGCCAAGGAGCATGCAGCGTGAAGCGCGAAAACCCGAAGGTCAATGAAGCCGACGAGTCCGGCATCGAGGTCACCGGCCACCCCAAGGCCTGGGCAGCGGGCGTGCCGGGAGTCTACCACTCGATGCAGCCCGCCCTGACACACATGGGCGTGGACCGGGCACGGAAAACCCTGCTGGCGTTGAACCAGAAAGACGGGTTCGACTGCATGAGCTGCGCCTGGCCGGACCCGGGCCACCGCAAAACGTTCGAGTTCTGCGAAAACGGCGCCAAGGCCGTGACGTGGGAAGCCACACCCGTCCTGGTCCACAGCGGCTTCTGGGCGGAGAACCCCGTCAGTGAACTGCGGCAACGCTCCGAATACTGGCTGGGCATGCAGGGCCGGCTTACCGAACCCGTGTACAAGAAGGCCGGGGCGGACCATTACACACCCGTCAGCTGGGAGCAGGCCTTCACCATCGTGGCGGACAGGTTGGCAAGCCTGCCCAGCCCGGACCGGGCAGCCTTCTACACCAGCGGCCGCACCTCAAACGAGGCCGCGTTCCTTTACCAGCTGTTCATCCGCGCATACGGCACCAACAACCTGCCCGACTGCTCCAACATGTGCCACGAATCCTCGGGCTGGGCCATGGGCCAGACCATTGGGATCGGCAAGGCCACCGTCTCCTATGGCGACTTCGAAAAAGCGGACCTGATCATCGTGATGGGCCAGAACCCGGGCACCAACCATCCGCGGATGCTCACCGCACTGGAGGAAGCCAAGGAGGCAGGTTGCCGGATCGTGGCAGTTAACCCGCTGCCGGAGGCCGGACTGATGCGGTACAAAAACCCGCAGAAGGTCAAGGGCATCATTGGCCGCGGCACGGAGCTGGCGGACCAGTTCCTGCAGATCCGGATCGGCGGGGACATGGCCCTGCTGCAGGCGGTGTCCAAACGGGTGCTCGATGCGGAAGACGCCCATCCCGGAACCGTCCTGGACCATAAATTCCTGGCGGAGCACTGCGAGGGCCTGGCCGAACTCCGGGCCCACCTTGCCGGGCTGGACGAAGCAGCCGTCCTGGCCGCCACCGGGCTGCAGGCTGCGGACATCGACGAACTGGCCGCACGGTACCTTGCCGCGGATAAAGTGATCATCACCTGGGCCATGGGCATCACGCAGCAGAAAAAAGGCGTGGCAACCATTAAGGAAATCATCAACCTGCTGCTGCTCCGCGGCAACATGGGCAAGCCCGGCGCGGGGGCCTCACCCATCCGCGGGCACAGCAACGTCCAGGGGGACAGGACCATGGGCATCTGGGAACAGATGCCGCCGGCCTTCCTGGATGCCCTGGGCGAGGAGTTCAGCTTCGACCCGCCCCGCAAGCACGGCTTTGACGCCGTGGAAACCGTCCGACAAATGCGCGACGGCGGCGTGGACGTTTTTGTGGGCATGGGCGGCAACTTCGTGGGCGCCATTTCAGACACGGCCGCGGCTGAGGCCGCCATGGAAAAGACTGCCCTCTCGGTGCAGATCTCCACCAAGCTCAACCGGTCGCACACGGTCACCGGAGCCGAAGCGCTGATCCTTCCCACGCTGGGCAGGACGGAAATCGACCTGCAAAAATCCGGGCCGCAGTTCGTCTCCGTGGAGGACACCGTGTGCGCCGTCCATGCCTCCCACGGCGTGGTGGAACCGGTGGCGCCGGGGCTGCTGTCCGAGGTGGCCATTGTCTGCCGGCTTGCCGCCGCGGTGGTGGGGGACAGGACCTCGGCGGACTGGGCAGGATTTGAAGCGGACTACGACCTGATCCGGGACCACATTTCCCACGTGGTGGCAGGGTGCAGTGACTACAACACTAAGATCCGGCAGAAGGGCGGGTTCGTTTTGCCCAACGGCCCCCGCGATTCCCGGACCTTCAGTACGCCCACCGGCAAGGCGATCCTCACGGTCAATGAACTCGAACACGTGGAGCGTCCTGCGGGCACCTTGATCCTGCAGAGCATGCGTTCCCACGACCAGTTCAACACCACCATCTACGGCCATAACGACCGGTACCGCGGGATCCGGAAAGGCCGCGAAGTGGTGTTCGTAAATCCCGACGACCTCGCCGAGCTGGGCCTCGCGGACGGCCAGCACGTGGACGTCCACGGTGTGTATGCCGACAACGTGGAACGTGTGCTGCGCAACTACCGGCTGGTGTCATACCCGTCGGCAAAGGGCTGCGCCGCCGCCTACTACCCGGAAGCCAACGTCCTGGTGCCGCTGGATTTTGTGGCGGAGGGGAGCCAGACGCCGGCGTCCAAGGCCGTCGTGGTGCGCCTGCAGCCGGTACCGGCGCTGGAAGAGGAGCCGACGGCGGGCGGCTAGCGGGTTCCAGGCATCGGATCCTGCCGCTACACGCTGTCCAGGGAGCCATTCGTGCGGTAGTTCCGGATGGCGTTGAACTGGTCCCACAACGTCACGGCCCAGATGACAATTACCGCGGCAGGATTCACCCAGACGGGGGTTGATCCACCCAGGCCGGCTCCGGGGGCAGCACGGAAGTCGGGGGCGCCTTCGCGGCGCGCCGGACCGGCCGGGAGGTCCGGCGCATGCGGAAGCCCGGAAGATGCGCGCAGGCCTACAAGGGGCGCAGCGCTCTACTGCGCGGTATCGGCCCAACCGCCCGCGGCCGGGCCGCCGTCGTGCCCTTGGCTGCAGAGCTGGAACGCAGTGCGGGCGGCCTTTTCCACTGCGGCAGCGGAGGCCTCGCGGGATCCGGCACTGCCGGAACCGGCGTCCAGCCCGGCTGCATAGCCCACCAGGAACGTGGTGACGGGGGCGGCCGCATGGATCACCGAGCCGGCCGATTCGCGGGCCAGATCCAGCAGGAGTGCCTGGTCCACCTTCAGGTCAAGGATTTGCAGGGCCTGCGCCAACCGGTGGCTCCACTGGTCCAAAACCTGGGCTTCGTCGTCGCTGACTGCCATTTCTCCGCTCCCTGTCGCAGGATGTTCTCCGTTTGCCGACACTACAAGGATTCGGGACGGAAGTCACCGGTTGGCGGGGGCCAGGTGCACACGGTCAAGATACTCACCTCCCTGGCGGAAGGCGGCCACTACGACCTCATTATCCTTTCATTGCGGCGGACGTCATCACGTGCCGCCGCGGAGCGCCGGGTCACGGAAATAACTCCCGGCCGGGGCGGGTTACGCTTTTCAAAGCACGCCCGTACCCTGTCCCTGAAGGAGCCCCCGTGAGTGCCATCTCCGTCCGTCACCGCCCTGATCGCGACCGCTTCGAAATCCTGGATGCCGGAAATGTGATCGGAAAGGCCGTCTACAGGGATTACGACGGCGACGGGCAGGGTCAGCGGATTTTCTACCATACGGTAATCAACGAGGAATACGGCGGACAGGGCCTCGCCGGCCAGCTCGCCACCGTAGCGCTCACCGCCACGGTGGAGGCCGGCCTGGGCATCGTGCCGGTATGCCCGTTCATCAAGAAGTTCCTGGTGAAACATCCGGAGTTTGCCGGGAGCGCCGTTCCGGTCAGGCCGGCGCATCTGGCGTTCCTGGACGCGGCGCTCGCAGCCCCCACGCCCGGATGACCCGGGCGGACAAGTAGTCACTCCGTAAACAATCGGGTACCCCAAATGCTTGGGGTTCCAGAACTGTCCCGGCTAATTTGAAGGCAACCGCTTCCTGCGGCCGCCGGCTGAACGTCAGGACAACTTCAATGGCGAATGAGAACTCCCCAACCAGACTGTGGCAGTCGGCCGCCGGTGTGGCTGTGGCCGGCCTGCTGTTGGCTGGATGCAGCAGCCCGTCCCCGCAGGCTCCCACGCAGGTTCCTGAAGCCGGCGGGCAGCAGGGGCCAACACTGACACCAACCCCCACGCCGTCCGTCAGCCCCACCCCAACGCTGTCGGTCACGCCAACTCCTACGCCCACCCCCACCGCCATTACGCCGAAGGGCTGGCCGGCTGTCGTGGCGGAAGTGCGGTCCGGTGTCGGGCAGTTCAGTGTGACGGGCTGCGAATTCAGTGCAACGGGCACAGGATTCCTGATTGCGCCGGACCTGGTGGTCACCGCTGCCCACGTGGTGGATGATGCGTCCGCCATCAGCATTGCCTTCGGTGGTGAGCCTTCCGTCGAAGGAGTTGTCCTGGGGTTCAACGAACTGGCGGACCTGGCATTGGTCAGGATCAACAGGCCCGTCGCGGGCCATCAACTTCAGTTCCAGGAGGCCCAGCCGCCCATCGGGACCGATGTCGCCGCCCTGGGTTTCCCGTTGGGGGAGCCACTCACCCTGACCCGGGGGATTGTGAGCGGCCTGGACCGTGAGGTGAACTTTGGCAGCGGACGGATTGGAAACATGATCCAGACGGATGCAGCCATCAACCCGGGAAACAGTGGCGGACCCCTGTTGGATGAGCAGGGCTTCGTTACGGGCATCATCAGCGCGGGGACCGTTGGCGCCGAGGGCATGTCGTACGCGGTCGCTGCCCCCAGGGCGGCGGAAGCAGTCGCGGAATGGCAGCTTCGCGGGGTGGTGCGGGCGCCGGTCACGTGCGGGAACGCGCCGGCGCCGAACTCCGGCTTTTTTCCCATGACCATCAGTTCCAACCACGATCAGGCGACCAACATCGGCCAGGCCCTGCTGCTGCACGGCCAGGGAATCAACCGTGGCGCATATTCTGCTGCCTTCAAGCAGTTCACGCCGGAACTGGGGGCCAGCTTCGGCGGTGAGGCGGAGTGGAGCAAAGGGCTCGGTTCCTCATATTGGACCAAGCTGGAGGTGGTGAACGTGACCGGAACCGGCGATTCCCTGGTGGCCAACGTCAGCCTGAGGACCCGGCAGGACGCAGCGCACGGGGTGGCGGGCCAGACATGCTCCGACTGGCGCATCGCCTACACCGTGGTCTGGGACGGGGCCGCGTGGCTTATCGCCGGAACGGCGTTGCCGCACGGCAATCCGCAGGCGTGCGTCTGAGCGGGACGCGCATCGTCAGCCCCCGACGCGCAAAGCGGCAAGGTACTTTGCGCGTCGCCTGCTGACCTGCCTGCCAGACTGTTACCGTGAGCAACAAACCGCGGCCCTCCCTGGCCCTCGCCGGCCTCAGCCTGGGCGCCTCGCTGAACCCGCTGAACTCGTCCATGATCGCTGTGGCCCTGGTGGTGCTGCGCGCCGACTTCGGTTTGGATGTGGCCGCGGTGACCTGGGTGGTCACCTCGTTCTACCTGGCATCGGCTGCCGGGCAGCCCGTGATGGGCAGGCTCGCGGACCGGTTCGGGCCGCGGCGGATGTTTACGCTCGGCATGGCGTTGGTGGCCGTCACCTGCGTGCTGGCGCCGCTGGCCCCGAACTTCGCGCTGCTGTGCGTGGCCCGGGCAGTGATGGCACTGGGCACCGCCACCGCGTATCCCAGCGCCGTGGTGATGGTGGGCGCCATCGCCCAACAGGCCAGGGTCGAATCGGCCAAACCATTGGGCAGGCTGCAGATGGCCAATACGTCCGCCGCGGCCGTGGGGCCCGTGGTGGGCGGGTTGCTGGTGGGTTTTGTGGGTTGGGAGGCGTTGTTCCTCATCAATGTGCCGCTGGCTGTGGCTGCCCTGCTGATGGTGCGGCAGGCAGCGCCGGCGGATGAGGTCCGCGAGCGCGGCAGCGTGGCCTCGCTGCTGCGGGACTCCGACCTTCCCGGGATCCTGGCCTTCATCGGTGCGCTGCTCCTGGTGATGATGGCCGCCCTGAACGTTGCTCCCGGGTACCGCTGGTGGATGCTGGCCGCCGGAACAGCCCTCGCCGGCCTCTTTGCGTGGCGCGAACTCCGCTTCAGCCCGCCGTTCCTGGACCTCCGGCTGCTGGGCCGGAACAAGCCCCTGCTGCTTGTGTACCTGGGCTTCGCGGTGTTCAGCAGCGTGTACTACTTTGTGTTTTTTGGCCTGCCCCAGCTGCTGCAGGAAGCGGGCGGGTACGCGCCCGGCGTCGTGGGCCTGCTGATGCTGCCCCTGGCGACCATGTCCGTGGTGGCCACACCTTGGGCCGTGAAGGCCATCGGGAAATTCGGCGTGCGCCGGGTGCTGATTGCCGGCGTCGTCCTCCTCTCCGCGGTGGCCGGGCTGATGTGGCTGCTGACCGGCACCCTGGCCATCCCGGTGGTGGTGGTGCTGGCGGCTTTGATGGGTATCCCGTACGGGACCGTCAGCATCGCCTCCAACCAGGGCATGTTTGTATCCACCCGGCCGCAGGAACGGGGCGTGGCCGCGGGGATCTTCCAGACGTGCCGGTACGTGGGCGCCATTACCGCCACGGTGCTGATCGGGGTGTTTGCCGGCGGCGGCGTGGACCAGGCCAGCTGGGCGCGGATGGTGCTGGCCATGCTGGTGTTGTGCGCGGTCACGTTCGGCGTGACCCTGCTGTGGCGTCAACGCACTGACTGACCGAAGGTCAAGCCCCTTGGCGGGCACCGGGGGGTTACCGTGGAAGCATGGACTTCCCGAGGGCAACGCTGTATCTGGACATTGCCGCCAAGGGGCTGGGCCTGCTCGGTGTGGCGCTGATGATCTTTGGCCGTGACGGTTGGTTCTTCGCCGGTGTGGTGGCCGTGTTCCTTGGTGTGGTGCTGGGAGGCTGGAACATGCTGGCCGGCAGGAGGATGCGCCGCCGCGGCTGGGACGGCACCCGCCGCGGCTGACCGCCGTCGGCCGTTACGTATACAGCAGGGACCCAGGCGTGGTGAGTTTCTCCCCGGTTTCCAGCCACGTTTTCAGGCCGGAGAGGATCATGGGCCAGCCGCCGTAAAGCTGGTCGTTGGCGCCGTCGCGGAGGTCGCTGTGGGTGACGATGAGGCGGCAGGAATCGCCGACGGGCTCGATTTCCCACGTGATGGTGGAGGAGCCCTCGGCCTTGACGTCCTCGCCCCACAGGGCCTGCATGGTCTGGACCAGCCTGCGGGGCGGGTCGACCTCCAGGTTCACTCCCTCGCCAAGGCGTGCGCCGCCGTTCGACATCACAAATTTTCCGCCGGGCGTCCAGTCCGCTTCGAGGGTGTTGCCGAACTGGTACTGGCTGCGGATATTGCTGTCCGTGATCGCTTCCCACAGCCGTTCCGGCGTGGTTTTGATGTAGATTTCGAAGATTTTTTCCATGGGACTTTCCAATCTGGATTTGAGGTCGCTGAGGGCAGCGGCCCATGGTGCAGCGAATTTGCTGACCCAGCGGTCGTGGACCAGCCGGATGGGAACGGGGTTGAGGAAATGCAGCTTTTCCCGCCCCCGACGGCGGGTCACCACCAGGCCCGCACCCTCAAGGATGCGGAGGTGCTTGGCGATCCCGAAACGGGTCATGGTGAAGTGCGACTCGAGGGCCCCCAGTGGTTGCCCGTCCTCGCGGAACAGCGCATCGAGCAGATCCCTGCGGGTGGGGTCGGCGAGTGCCTTGAACACATCATCCATACTCCCCAGGATAGGTGACCATATGGTCACCTATCAAGGGGTTGGGTGTAGTAAGTGATTGTTGACTCTGCGGAGCTTCTGAGTAGTCTCACTCGCGTACACGTTGAACTGTTTTGCCGGTGGGTGTCCAGGACCGGACACGGATCCCGGCGTTGAGCGCCCGCAGCTCTGCAGCTGGACGGTCCGGCGGCGCGGCCAGTTATCTGACTGCGGCCAGCAAGGCCGCCGGTAAAAATCGGAGCCCGTTATGAAAACCACCACAGCACGCCGTTTTGCCCATACCACCCTGCTCGCCGCCGCACTCGCAGCCATCCCGACGGCGGCCGGTGCGGTTCCGCCGCAGCCGGGCACTCCCATGGCAGAAAGTTTCTCCTACGACTTTCCTGCCGGTGTCGCCTGCGCCGGTTTCGACCTGCGGGTGGACGCCTCCGGCGCCACCGGACGGGTCAGGGAGCTGCTCGATCGGAACGGTGACGTAGTACGGGAGCTGACCACGGGCCGGGGCTACGACCTGACCTTCACCAACCTCGCCACCAACAAAACATATTTTGTTCGTTCCAGCGGCTCCAGCCAGGTGACCATCCCCAACACCGATGGGACCTTCAGCTCCGTCATCCGCGGCTCGGCCCTCATCATCCTTTTCCCTGATGACAAGCCGGCAGGACCCATCAGCTACGTCATCAAGGGCCGCAGCGCCTTCGACTTGCTGGCCAACAGGAGTACCTTCACCTCCCTGGAGATCCAGGGGAGGATAACCGACGTCTGCGCGGTACTGGGATAGGTAGCAGACGATAGCGGGCTGGGCCCGAGGCTAGGGGGTAGGTGCCTGCGTCTGGTCGCGGGCGCTGCCCTGGACCGGCCGCGGATCCAGCCACAACCGCTCCCGCGGCCCGGCTGGGTACGCGTACCGTTTCCCGCCAAACGCGATGGCCAGCGCCACCACAACCGGCAGGGCGGCGGCGACCGGGACCAGCAGCGGCCCGCCCGCCACCAGCGCTGCCGACCCGTACAGGGCACCGATGGTGATGCCCAGCTGGATGGTCAGGACGGTGAGCCCGTTGGCGGCCTCCTGGTATTCGCCGCCGGCGCGCAGGATGGCGGACTGGTTGTAGATCCCGATCGCACCGATACCGGCACCCCAGACGGTCATGAGGATCAGGGCCACCACAAAGTTGCCCACCGCCAGCGGCAGGAAAGCCATCGAGACGGCGATGGCCGCCGTCGTGATCAGCAACGAACGGCGCGGCCGTGAATCAACGGTGAGGCCAGCGATCCAGATGCCCAGCAGGCCCGCGAGCCCCAGGACGGTCAGGGACAGGCTGATGGCGTAGTCGGGGAAACCGGCCGCGCGGATGAACGGGGCAATGTAGGTGAACAGCGCGAAGTGCGCCAGGACCAGCAGCGGCCAGGCGATGGCAATGGCTTTCACTCCGGGCTGGGCGATGGCCTTGCGGAGGGAGGGGCGGACGGCATCCGGGATGCGCTGGACCCGCGGCAGCAGGAAAAACGCCAGCACCGTCAGGAGCAGGCCGAATCCGGCCAGAACCAGGAACGCCGACCGCCAGCCCACCAGCGTGCCCAGCGCCGTGCCCACGGGCGCGCCGATGGCCAGGCCCAGGCTGTTGCCGCTGAACACGATGGCCAGGGCCTTGCCCACTTTGTCCGCCGGCACTACGCGGGTGACAAACGGCGCCATGGTGGTCCACAGCAGCCCGTGCGCCAGTCCGCCGATCAGCCGCGCCACCATGGCTGCGGTGAAGTCCGGAGCCAGGGCCACCATCGCGTTGCTCAGCGCGAACGTCAGCACCAGCGCCACCAGCAGCGTATGCCGGGGAATCCGGGCCAGCAGCCGGGCCGCCGGCACCACCGTCACCACAATCACCGCGGCGTAGGCGGCGGCAAGATAGCCGGCCACCGGCTCGGACACGTCCAGGCCCGCACTGATCTGGGGCAACAGGCCGGACGGCAGGAGTTCGGTGGTGATGGCGGTGAAGGCGATGGTGGCCAGCACCAGCAACGGGGCGTACGGGAAACGGGTATTTTCCGGCGCGGAAATCGCGGACGACATGGGAGGGGGGATCCATTCAGGGGGAGAGGTGGAAGACGGCTCGCTGGCCGGTCAATTCCTCCCTTAAATTTACAGGATTCCCGGCGCCGATGGGCGTATGACGCCGGGCGGCGTTACGCGCCGTCATACGGACCCAAGCGGCGTATGTGGCCGCCCTGCCGGTACGTTGGAGGGGAGGAAGCTCCGGTCGCCCGGGCCGGGGCAACAGGACCAGGGAGGCGCCATGCGCGCAATGGATATGGCAGCAATCGGGCATGGGACGGTGGCTGCGTGACGGCGCTGCGGGTGAGCCTGCCCGATGAACGCCTCCTTGCGGCACTCGAGCCGGTTGACGGCGTCGAATTTATCCAGTGGGACCTCTCGGGGACTGCGCCTGAGGGACGCCTGGACCTTCTGGTGCCGCCGTACATGGGCAAGCCTGCCGCGCTCGCCGCACTCAACGGCGTCGAGGTGCGGGTGGTGCAGAGCCAGTCCATCGGGTACGACGGCGTCGCCTCCGTCCTGCCCGACGGTTGCCGTTTCGCCAACGCAGCCAGCGTCCACGAGACGTCGACGGCGGAACTCGCCTTGGGAATGATGATCGCCAGCCAGCGGGGGATTCCCGATTTCGCCCGGAACCAGGCGTCGGGCACGTGGGACAGCTCCATGCGGCCCAGCCTCGCGGACCGCCGCGTGCTGCTGGTGGGCTACGGGGGAGTGGGCAAGGCCATCGAGGACCGGCTCCTGCCGTTTGAAGCGGAGGTTACCCGCCTGGCCAGCCGTGAGCGGGACGAAACTGCCGGGAAAATCCACGGCATCGACTCCCTGTACCGGCAACTGCCGCTGCACGAGATTGTGGTGGTCAGCGTTCCGCTCAGCGATACGACCCGGCACCTCGTGGATGCAAGATTCCTGGCGGCCATGCCGGACGGTGCCCTGCTGGTGAATGTGGCCCGCGGACCGGTGGCGGACACAGCGGCGCTGCTGGCCGAAACTCGCTCGGGGAGGCTCCGGGCGGCCCTTGACGTCACGGATCCCGAACCGCTGCCTGCGGACCACCCGCTGTGGACCACCCCCGGCGTGCTGATCACACCACACGTGGGTGGCGCCAGCACGGCCATGTTTCCTCGGATGGTCCGGCTGATCCGGCAGCAGATCGACCTGCTGAAGGACGGAAAAGAGCCGGTGAATATCGTCCTCGGCTGACGGTCGGGAAGCGTCCTGCACGCACCTACCCAAGAGCGGGACCGGCTCCTATGCTTGCCTTATGTCTACCTATGAAGTCCGCCGCAGTGCGGTCATTCCTGCCAGCGCCAATGAGATATTTCCGCTGGTCAACAGCTTCCGAGAGTGGACCGCCTGGTCGCCCTGGGAGAGCGTGGACCCCGGCATGGACCGGCGGTATTTCGGACCCGACACCGGTGTGGGTGCCGGTTATGAGTGGAGCGGCAACCGCAAGGCCGGCAGCGGCACCATGGAGATCGTGGAGTCCGTGCCGGACAGTACCGTCAAGGTCCGGCTGCAGTTCACCAAGCCGTTCAAGGCCCTGAACCCCACCACCTTCACGTTCACCTCCGTTCCCGGCGGCACCGAGGTCCAGTGGCGGATGACCGGCGAGAACAAGGGAGCTGCCAAAATCTTCGCGTTCTTCGTGAACATGGACAAGATGGTGGGCTCGGACTTCGAGCGCGGCCTTGCATCGCTGGCCGGCACCGTGGCGGCCAGGAAAAAGGGCTGACTTATGGGGACCGTGGCCGAGGCGTTGGCAGCAATGCCGGAGCCGGGCCGCGGTTGCCTTGAGCGGGTAATCCGGATCGCCTATGACCTGGCCCCGGAGGCAAGCGAAGGGGTCAGCTACGGCATGCCGGCACTGAAACTGGACGGTAAGCCCCTCATCGCCGTGGTGGCAGCAGCCAGGCATCTGTCTATTTACCCGTTCTCGGGTTCCGTAGTGGCTGCCGTTGCCGGAACGCTGGAAGGGTTTTCGCTGTCCAGGGGGACCATCCGTTTCTCACCCGAACATCCCGTTCCGGACAGCGTGGTGGCTGAGATTGTCCGGCTCCGGATGGCGGAAATCAGGGGCTGAGCCGCGGCGCTATGCCAGCAGCATGGCCACGGTGTTGCGCAGCGACGATGCGACCAGGACGTCGTCCTGCTCCGCCACCTTGTCGCAGAAGATCTCGGGGCAGTACCAGCCGTCGAAGCCGGTCGCCTTGGTGGCGTCCACCCATTCCTGCAGCGGAATGTTCCCGGCTCCGGTCCATACGTTGCGTGAAGAGGACTGGTCCGGGACGTCGCCGGCTGCAACCGGCAGGCCATCACAAACGTGGACAGCGGCAATGATCTCTGCCGGAAGGGCAGCGACTTGCTCCACGGTGTCGCCGGTGACCCAGAAATGCCAGAAATCCACGCACAGCTTTGCGTTGGGCCGGTCAATGGTTTCGAGAATCTGCAGGGCCTGGGCCAGCCGGTTGACAGGAGCCCAGGCCAGCGGCTCAAGGTAGAGGCCAACGCCGTGGTCGGCCGCAATGTCGGCAGCCAGGGCCACCCGCCGGGCGGTATCGGCGAGGGCGTCCTTTTCATCCATGCCCAGTGTGCCGCGGAAGCGGGCATCTCCGGGGGCCAGGATCCCGGCCTTGAAATCGTGCACCACGCGGACGTCCACGGGGCCTGTGCACATCTGGACGAAGGGCGCACCCACCACTTGCGCCACCTGGGCCAGCCGGGTGGCGTCCCGGATGAAGTCCTGGTCCGGCGCCTCCTGGATTGCCCCTACACCGGAAACCGGGAATCCAGCCAGGGCGGGTAACAGGTCCTGGGCGGTATAGCCGGCATCGAGGAAACGGAACAGCTTCGGGGTCTGCAACTCCACCGCGTCATAGCCCGCCGCTTTGGCCACCGCAATATCCCGCAAAGTGGTGCCATGGAACGCGGCAGTTGAGTTCATCGAAATCTTCATTGGTTCCTTCAGTTGCGGTTGCCGGGGCAAGAATTGGAGCGCTCTAATACTTGTGGAACTTTGTCATGACAAAGTTTTGCTGTCAATGGCGATTCGCGGCACGCCATGAGGGGCAAGAAGCTGGCCGGATTCCTGAAACCTGGGTTTTCCGGCGATTCAGCGCCTGTCATTGCGCACCACAAGGCTCCGGAGTACTGTGTGCCCACGGCATGGCGGGCGGCACAGCGTAAGAAGGCGATCCGGATGTGGTTCGGCGGCGTTTCCCAGGAACGGTCCCATCAAAAACAGGGCAAGGACCAGCGGATAAAACCACCACGGCCCCGTTTGGTCCTTGTGCCTTCGCTGGTTCTGGTTGTTGTCGTTGCCGTGGCCGGCTGCAGCGCTGCGGAACCCGCCGGCGCCGGGCCGGAAAACGTTGGCCAACCCGTGGCGGAAGGGACGGCCGACGCCAATGAGGCGGCTTTCCTGGATGCGCAGACGCAGGCGACGGCCACCAAAGCAAAGACAGTGGGACCTGCTCCGAACTCCGCCGGCCAGGCGGCGCTGGCACCGGGCAGCCCCGATCCAGGGTGCCAGTTGCTGTGGCCCCGTCGGCAGTTTCCCGTGCCGGAATCCGACGCGGAACGCACCTACCTGGACCAGATCGTTGCCTGCGCGGGTGGGGCAACGCTGCGGATCACCAACAACTCCAAAATGGTGTGGGCCTTCTACAGTCCTGACAAAACCACGGTCACACCGGTGGCGCCAACGGACACGATGGTGTTGTTCCACCAGGTGGCGTTCGAAAAGAAGCTGCATCTGTCGGCATTTATGGTCCCCGGCGAGACAGTTTCGGTCCCCATCGGGGCGGCGGAGAGCCTGTCCTGGTTGCTGGATCCGTTTTTGTCACTGGCCTGGACCGGCGGTGCCTGGCTTGAACAGGGAACCGCAAAGGCCGCGAAAGCCGGGACCAAGTACCTGTTCGCCCGCGGCTCCCCGGGCCGGAAGGCGGTGTGGGATTGCACGGAGGCCGTTTACAAGGCGGCTGCTGCGGGGACCTCCGATGTTGCAACCTGGGATACCGGAAAGACGCTTAAAACCGGGCTTGGCCTCTCCTTCGGTGCCGGCAAGTGCGCCACCTCCTGGCAGGCGGCCCGGCAGTCCGCGGCGGACCTTCCGCCGCTGGCGGCGATCCAGAATGCGCGTGGGCAGGCGCAAATCCTGGAGGCCGACGCCGGGCTGGTCAAGCAGGGTGCCAAGGCCTTCAAGCTGACGCTCTGCGCCGTACGGCGGGTCTTCTGCAAACCCTAGGGCTGGCGCGGGGGCCGGGAGGCCAGCGGTTCGACGCCGGTGCCCCGGTTGCTTTCATAGACCAGTACCAGGGCTGTTCCCACGCCCACGGCGGCCATGGTGGGGCCCGCCACGAAATACAGCGGCAGCAGCGTAGCTGTCCACACACCAGCCGCATAAAGCCACACCCACGGCCAAGGGTTCCCGGCGTCGGTCAGCGGGCCCCGGCGGGGCAGGTCACCAGGTTTCCGGTTCGGCCTCAGCTGAGAAAGGGTTCTTTTCCTGCGCCGCTCTACCAGCCCGTGCAGCCAGTTCCACAGGGGGCCGTTGAGTACCGCGATGTAAAAGGCAGCGATGAGCGCTGCTGCCACAGCGTTGGACGGCCAGGTGCCGGGCGCCTGCCAGCTGAAGCCCCCGTAGGAGCAGAACCAGGCTACCCACCACTGCACCTCCGTACCGTCCGCCGGGCTGCACTGCAGTGCCGCCTGCAGCGGCTTCAACGTGCTCAGCCACGACATGATGGGCGGGGCAAGCCCCACCCCGGCAATAGATGCCAAGGCCCGGGTAGCCGCCAGGCTTTTGACCATGACCCGGTGGGGACGGAGCCTCCGGTCCGTAGGGTCGCCGATCGGGATGCCTACGGGGGCGGGCGCCGGCGCTCCGCCGCCCGCCACTGGCGGCAGGACGAGCCGCGCCAGTGGGTCGATGACCTCGACCCGGTTCCGCGAATAGACGATGTGATCGTAAATCAGGGCTGCCCGGTTGTAGATGGCGTGTTCCTCGGGACCGGGCCCTGGGGCGGGGTTTTTGGGATTGTTCCGGTCAAACAGGTTCTCGAACACCGGCCGCGTGCCGTTGTGATCCGTGCTGATGGGACCTGCGGGGACAAAATCGAACTTTCCCCACATGTTGATCCAGCGGAACCTGGTGTTGTGCATCCAGTCCGCAACGGGATCTGTTCCGTTGCCGCCCCATTTGGCGTACCCCAGTAGCCCCACTCCACTGCCTACGGTGACGAAGTTGGTCACTTGGGCGCTGCAGCCACTCAGCCCTTTCTGGAAGAGGACCTGGGCACTCACTGCTGCACCCTGGCTGTGCGCCACCAACGTGATCGGGATGCCCAGGGCATTCCAGGGGGAAAGGGTCCGGATAATGCGCTGGCGCATTGCCGCAGCTTGCAGCGGCCGGCGGAGCCACACCTGGGGATCACCAAGAAACTCGGCGAACAGGCCGACGAAAGCTCCCACGAAGCGGCCCAGGCCGGGCACGTTTGCCAGGAAGATCACCACTCCCAGCAGGGCCAAACCCGGAATCAGGACCACAAAACCCAGAACGGCGGTGCTGGCAGACAGGATGACCTGTTTGATGCGCTTGAGCAACCAGAAGGGATTGCTGCGGGACGGACGCCCCGCATAAAGGTTCCACCACAGGAGCTCCATGGACCGGCCGTAAACCTTCGGCATCATGGTCCAGGCCCACGAATACGTGTCCGTGGCGGTGGCGGGAACGAAGTCCGCGCCCCAGGAGGCCTCGGTGATCAGGATGGTGGCGTATTCGGGGTGGTGCTCCGCCCCGGGGCCTGGGTTGTGGCGGCGCAGGACGCGGGCGCGGATGGAGGGAGTATCGATCACGGCGGAGGCGTCGGTGATGATCAGCGGCGCACACGTCAGGCAGCCCACATCGTCCAGTGCGTAGTCGCGGAAGCTCTGCGCCAGCGGCTGTGCCCATTCCTGCAGCGTCCCGCCCTTCAGCGCCTTGCCCATGCCGTGGACAAACACCACCACCTGGTCCGGGGGTAGCTCCCCGGTGCTGGAAACAGGTGCCTGCCCGGGAAGGCGCCACCAGGACCGGAGTGCCGGAATCACGCGATTGAGGGACCACATAGGTAAATAGTGCGCGGAAAATGATCCGGCGGAACCGGGAAAAAGCGCCGCATTTAGGGGATTCCCCGCACATCGGGGTGCGGGTTGCCGCAGGGCGCCGCGCCCGGCGCAGCCAGATGGCAAGTGCCGCATAAATTCCCTATATCGCCGCAGCCCGTTCAGTTCCATAATGGCCTCATAAGCTACGGGGATTCCCGCGCCACGATGCCGGCCAATGACGGCCGTACCGGGCGCCCGGGTCCCAAGTGGCCGCCCCGGCAGTCGGCGGAACGGGCGGCGACGCGGCCCGGCAGGGGGCCGCAACAGGGGGCGCGCAGAACCGCCGGAGCGAAAAAGCACAAAGGAAATCATCATGCTGAAGGATTCAAATATCATGGCGGTCCTCGCGGCCAAGGACATCAACAGGGCCAAGGATTTCTACCGGGACAAGTTGGGAATGGAGCCGTCCGGGTCAATGGAGGAGGACAGCCTGATGTACACGGCCGGCGGTGGCACCGGCTTCCTGATCTACCAGACTGAAAACGCCGGTTCGGCGAAGAACACCCAGATGGGGTGGGAGACGGACAACCTGGAACGCGACATGGAGGAACTCCGCGGACGTGGTGTCACCTTCGAGGAGTACGACTTCCCCGGGCTGAAGACGGAGAACGGCGTGGTTGCCAATGAATGGGGCAAATCCGCCTGGTTCCTGGACAGCGAAGGGAACATCCTCAACCTTTCCCAGCGCCTCTGAAGCGCCGGGACAGGAAGCAGCAGCAGTACGACGGCGGGATCCGGCGCGCTGGGCCAGCCACGTTGGGAAGGTGGCGGGGAAGCGGTGGCCGGGTGCCGCCGTCGTGCGCTAACTAAACCGCGGGTGCCCGCTTGATGGCGGAGCGGAGCGTGGTGCGCAGCGTGAGGTGGTTGCGCCGGCTGACCACAATTACTGCAACGAGCGCGGTCAGCAGCACGATGATGCCGCCGGCGGCCACCGACCAGCGGGCGCCGAACTCGGATCCGATCCAACCCATCAGCGGGGCGCCCAGGGCGGTGCCGCCCTGCAGGATGGCCAGGTAGAGCGCCAGGACCCGGCCGCGGAACTGCGGTTCCACGGAAAGCTGGATGCTGGTGTTGCAGCTGTTCAGGAACGTGATGGACGCCAGGCCCACCGGGATCAGGATGACGGCGTACAGCCAGAATGTCGGCGATACGCTGCCCAGGATGGTGAAGAAGCCCAGGCCCAGGGCGCCGCCCAGGAGCAGGCGGAGCCGGGGCCCGGACCGGCGTGCCGCCAGCAGCGCACCGGCCAGCGTACCCACGGCCATGATGGAGCCCAGCAGGCCGAACTCGCCGGGTCCCATCCGGAATTCCGTGGTGGCCATCAGCGCGTTGGTGATGGGAAAGTTCATGCCGAAGGCGCCCAGGATCCCCACCAGCACCATGATCAGCACCAGGTCCGGGCGGCGCCGGACGTAGGCGATGCCCTCGGCCACTTGGTGTTTGCTGCGGCTGACGGTCGCAGGCTGCGCCAGTTCCGAGGTGCGGATCCGGAACAGCGAGAAGATGACCGCGGCGAAGCTTGCGGCGTTGATCAGGAACACCGGGCCGGTGCCCACCCAGGCGATCAGCACACCGGCGATGGCGGGGCCGGTGAGCCTTGCGGTGTTGAAGGAAGCGGAGTTCAGGGCCACGGCGTTGGCGATGTTGTCCTGGCCCACCAGCTCCGAGACAAAAGCCTGGCGTGCGGGTGCATCGATGGCGCTGGCGATGCCCAGGCACAGGGCGGCTACATACGCGTGCCAGAGCTGGGCGGTGCCGGTGACCACCAACAGGCCGATGGCCAGGCCGGTCAGGCCCATGGCCAGCTGGGTCCAGAGCAGGATGACGCGTTTGCGGTACCTGTCGGCCAGCACCCCGCCGTAAGGTCCCAGGAGCAGCATGGGCAGGAACTGCAGGCCGGTGGTGATGCCCACTGCGGCGCCGGAATGGTTGGTCAGGACTGTCAGGACCAGCCAGTCCTGGGCCACGCGCTGCATCCAGGTGCCGATGTTTGACACCAGCGCCCCGCCCGCCCAGATCCGGTAGTTGGGGTTTTCCAGGGCCCGGAACATGGCGCTCATTTGCCGCTCATTTCCTGCATCAGCTGGGCGGCCCGGCTAAGGACGCCCCGGTCCTCGTCACTCAGGCCTGCGACCCGCTGTGCCAGCCACGCAGTCCGCTGCTCCCTCGCCTCGGCGAGGACGGCCCGGCCGGCGCCGGTGATGGTGATGTTCACCTGCCGGCCGTCGTCCGGGTGGACCTGCCGGGAGACAAACTCCTGGTCGGCGAGGGCATTGACGATCCGGGTCATGGACGGCGCCTGGACATGTTCGAGGTCCGCCAGGCCGCGCAGGGTGAAGGGGCCGTTGCCGTTCAGGTGGGCCAGCACGGTGTACTGGCCGGGGGTGATGGCATCGCCGGTGGCCTCGATGCGGAGCCGGCGGGATGTCCGCATCACGGCGGTCCGGAGCTCGATGGCCAGGCTGTCCTGCGGGCTGTCCGCAGGAGGGGTGTCTTGAGTCGGGGAAATCGTGGTGTCAGTGCCGGCCATATCCGCGGGTGCGCCTCCTGGCGATAATCGTTAGCAATGCTAATTAGCTTCGCTAACAAGTATCCTCCCGCAGGGTCTGCACGGCAAGGTGCGCGCGGGTGTTCCTCGTCTCAAGCGAACGGTTCCGATAGTTTCCACCCATTCCGTGAAACCGGAAGTGCCGGGCGGTTGATGGCGGGATGGTCTGCGCAGGTCCTGATGCAACGCCGAAGGGTCCCGACCGGTGGCGCCGCGGCAACCTGGGGTCATCTCGAAAGCGGTTGCTTTCTCCGCAGACTGTTGTTATTGCGTAAACTTTACGATAGTTTCTTTCTTGTGATGCAGGTCGCATGGCCGGGATGCCGGCGGCCACATGCCAACCAAAGGACAATGATGACCAGCGAGCCACGCAGCAGCACCCCGGAACAAAGACTCAAGGCCCTGCATCAGCGGCTCGGCGGCATCGCCTACGGCGGGGACTACAACCCCGAGCAGTGGCCCCGCGAGCTCTGGGATGAGGACGTCCGCCTGATGAAGGAAGCCGGCGTCAACCTGGTCACCCTCGCAGTGTTCTCGTGGAGCAGGCTTGAAACGGCGGACGGTATCTACGACTTCGGCTGGCTGGATGAGGTGATGGACCTCCTGCACGCCAACGGCATCGGCGTGGACCTGGCCACCCCGGACGCCGTGCCGCCCGCCTGGCTGATTACCCAGCACCCTGACATCCTCCCGGTCCTGGCGGACGGGTCCACCTTCGGGTTCGGCTCCCGGCAGCACTTCGACGTTTCGCATCCTGTGTACCGGGCCAAATCACTGGCCATGGCGCAAACCATGGGGGAGCGGTACGCCACGCACCCCGCGCTGTGCATGTGGCACGTCAACAACGAATACGGTCCCGTGTCCTACGGCCCGCACGCGGACCGGGCATTCCGGATCTGGCTGCAGGAGAAGTACGGCAGCGTGGACCGGCTCAACCAGGCCTGGAGCACGGATGTGTGGGGCCAGGTCTACTCGGACTGGGCCCAGGTCAACGCGCCGGCCCAGCCCCGCACCTGGTCCAACCCGTCACGCAGGCTGGACTACCACCGGTTCACGTCGGACAGCATGCTGGCCCACTACAAGGCGGAGCGGGACATCCTGCGCACGCACACCCCGGACCTGCCCATCGTCACCAACTTCATGCGCTTCTACAAAAACAACGACTACTGGGCCTGGGCAGCCGAGGAGGACTCCGTGGCCCTGGATATCTACCCGGACCCGCGGGAGGAAGACGCCCACGTGGCGGCGGCCCTGAACTTCGACCTGATGCGCTCGCTGCGCAAAGGCCAGCCGTGGCTGGTCATGGAACAGGCCACCGCCGCTGTCAGCCAGTGGTCCGTGAACGTGTCCAAGCTGCCGGGCAAAATGCGGCTCGGCTCCTACCAGGCCATCGCCCAGGGCGCCGACTCCATCCTGTTTTTCCAGTGGCGGCAGGCCAAGGGCGGCACCGAGCGGTACCACTCCGGCATGGTCAACCACGCCGGTCCCAACACCCGGGTGTTCCGCGAAGTCTGCGGACTGGGCCAGGAGTTGAAGAGCCTTGGCGGCATCGCCGGAACGCGGTCCGCTGCGAAGGTGGCAGTGGTCTTCGACTGGGACTGTTGGTGGGCCCTGGAGCTGGGGAATTCGCCGCGTTCCGACCTTAACTATGCGCAGGAAGTACTCCGCCTGTACCGGCCGTTCTTCGACGCCAACATCACCGTGGACTTTGTGGACACCAAAAGTGACCTCACCCCGTACAGCCTGGTGGTCCTGCCCGCCACGTATTTACTGACGGATGGTGCCGCGCAGCGGATCGAGGACTACGTGGCCGGCGGCGGACGCCTGGTGGCCAGCTACCTGTCCGGCATGGTGGACCAGGACAACACCATCCGCTTGGGCGGCTACCCGGGAGCCCTCCGCACGGTCCTGGGCGCCTGGAGCGAGGAACTGCATCCGCTGGCTGGCGAGGGGGAGGAAGTAAAACTGCGCACGGCCGACGGCGGCACAGCCTCCGCCGGTTACTGGACCGAGCACCTGCACGCCGAGTCCGCTGACGTCCTGGCCAGTTACGGCTCCGGCCGGCTGGAAGGTTTTCCCGCGGTCACCCGCAACTCGTTCGGCAAAGGAACTGCCCTGTATCTGTCAGCCAGGGTAGACGACTCCTACCTGGCGGACCTGCTCGCAACCGAACGCCAGGCTGCCGGAATCCGCCCGGAACTTCAGGCACCTCCGGGAGTCCAGGTCCGGCGTCGTACTGGTACTGCACGCAGCTACCTCCTGGTCCTCAACCACAACGATGCCCCGGCTCTGGTTGACCTGCAGGCCGGCGGCACCGACCTCATTACCGGGAACCCTGTCAGCGGCAGGGTGGAACTGGCCGCGAACGGCGTCCTGGTCATCGACGAACCCACCCCACAGACGGCCCGCTAGGAGGCACCATGGCCATGCGATTGGAAATTCCCCCCGAAGCGGTCACCGCAGACCCGCCCGGCAAAGGCGGCAAAAACAGGAACGGCGGCCGCCGCAACAAACCCGGCAGCTGGAAAGTCGCCATCACCCGTGACTGGCGGCTCTACACCCTGGTTCTGCTGCCGCTGATCTACTTTGCGGTGTTCCGCTACCTCCCCATGGCCGGGAACGTGATCGCATTCCGCCAGTTCCAGCCCGGCGGCAGCATCTTCGGCGAAAAATGGGTGGGCCTGAAGTACGTCACCTTGTTCATCAACGATCCCAGCTTCTGGCAGGCCTTCCAGAACACCATCATCCTCGGCGTCCTGACCCTGCTCTTTTGCTTCCCCATGCCCATCATCTTCGCGCTGATGCTCAATGAACTGCGCTCGCAGAAGTTCAAGAAGCTGGTCCAGACCGTGGCGTACCTGCCGCACTTTATGTCCGTGGTGATCATCGCGGGCATGATCCTGCAGAACTTCTCCATGACCGGCACGGTGAACCAGGTGGCCAATTCCCTCTTTGGCACCACCGTGAACTTCACCCAGGACGCGGGCTGGTTCCGGCCCATGTACATCAGCTCCGAGGTGTGGCAAACCATGGGCTGGGGCGCCATCCTCTACCTTGCGGCGCTGACCCGGGTGGACGAATCCCTATACGAGGCGGCCCGGATCGACGGCGCCAACCGGTGGCAGCAAACCTGGCACGTCACGCTCCCGGCCATCCGCCCCACCATCATCACCCTGCTGATCCTGAACATCGGCACGTTCATGGCTGTGGGCTTCGAGAAGATCCTGTTGATCTACAACCCGCTCAACTACGAAACCTCCGATGTCATCTCCACCTACCTGTACCGGGTGGGCCTGGAATCGAGCAACTTCAGCTACGCCGCAGCGATCGGAATGTTTGAATCCGTCATCGGCCTGACGCTGATCCTCTCCGCGAACGCGATCTCCAAGCGGCTCGCAGGAACGAGCCTGTGGTGAAAGGGACAACCATGAAGGACACCCTCCTGAAGCGGAACCGGGCCGGTAGGGACACGGGAGTCCTGGTCAAGGACATGAAGGTTTCCCGCAGCATGTGGGTCTTCCGGGGCGTGAATCTGGTCTTCCTGCTGGCCGTGCTGTTCCTGACCGTGTACCCGTTCCTGAACATCGTGGCCCAGAGCTTTTCCAGCGAAGGCTTTATCAACGCCGGGCAGGTCAACCTGTTCCCCATGGGCTTCAACGTGGAGACGTACCGGCTGATCCTGGCCGACTCCACGTTCTGGAACAACTACGGCAACACGGTGCTGTACACGGTCGTGGCCACCACCATCTCCATGGTGCTCACCACCAGCTTCGCGTACGCCATCGCCAAGAAGGACCTCAAAGGCCGCAGCGTTTTTATCGGCATCGCAGTGTTCACCATGTTCTTCAACGGCGGGCTGATCCCCAACTACGTGCTGATCAGCTCGCTGGGCATGCGGGACACCCTGTGGGCCGTGGTGCTGCCCAACGCCATCAGCGTCTTCAACCTCCTGATCATGAAGTCGTTTTTCGAGAACATGCCGCGTGAACTAGAGGAAGCCGCCGCGATTGACGGCCTCACCCAGTACGGCGTGCTGTTAAGGGTGGTACTGCCACTGAGCAAGGCGATTGTGGCCACCATGGTCCTGTTTTACGCAGTGGCCAACTGGAACTCCTGGTTCCAGGCCTTCCTCTACCTGGACAACCCGGACCTGTTCCCGGTGACCATCTACCTGCGCAACATGATCGCCGGGGTCACCACCGCAGGATCCGCGGGCGGGACGGCGGAAAACGTGGGCCAGATTGCGGCCAACATCCAATCCGTCACCATCGTCCTGACCGTCATCCCCATCCTTTGCGTCTACCCGTTTGTGCAGAAGTACTTCTTCTCGGGCGTCATGCTCGGTTCCGTCAAGGAATAACCCCTTACGAAAGGAAAGCCCATGATCCGCAGACGAGATTTCCTCGGCCTGTCCGCACTGGCAGCTTTTGGCCTGGTGGCCGCCGGCTGTGACTCCGATTCCGGCAGCAAGGTTGACACCACCAAGGCCCGCAACGGCGCGATGGACAGCTTTGGGGTGGGGGATACGTTCAAGGCGACGGTGCCGCTGAGCTTCACCTTCCTTTTCAGCGACCAGCCCACCTACCCGTATAAGAAGAACTGGCTGCTGTTCACCAAAATGGCGTCGGACAACAACGTCACCCTGGAGACCACCATCGTCCCCAGCAGCGACTACGAGCAAAAGCGTAGCCTCCTGATCAGCTCCGGCAGCGCCCCGGAAATCATCGCCAAAACCTACCCCGGCCAGGAGAGCGCCTACGTCTCGTCCGGCGCCGTCCTGCCGGTGAGCGACTACGTCGACCTGATGCCGCACTTCCAGGACAAGGTGAAGAAGTGGAAGCTGGAGGCGGAGATCGCCGGCCTGACACAGGAGGACGGGAAATACTACGTCTTGCCCGGCCTGCATGAGGAACTGTGGCCGGACTACACGCTGGCATTCCGCACGGACATCCTGGAAAAGGAAAGCATTGCCGAACCCAAAACCTGGGACGAGTTCCGTGAGGTGCTGCGGAAGCTGAAAAAGGCGTACCCGGACGTGGTGCCGTTCTCGGACCGGTTCAACGGCAACAGCGTCCTGAACATCGCCGGCAGCGCGTTCGGCACCGTGGCCGGCTGGGGCCTGGTGGACGGGCTGAGCTTCGACGAGTCCGCCAAGGAGTTCAGCTTCGGCGCCGGCAACTCCCAGTTCAAGGAGCTGGTGACGTACTTCAACTCCCTGGTGTCCGAGGGCCTGATGGACCCGGAAAGCTTCACCCAGACCGACGATTCCGCCATCCAGAAGTTCACCTCGGGCAAGTCGTTTGTTATCAGCGCCAACTCCCAAAACATCATCACCTACCGCACGTCCATGGAGCAGTCCCTGGGCAAGGGCAACTTCTCCGTCCGCAAGATCACCGTACCCGGCGGGCCGGCGGGCGACATCATCGGCGGCTCCCGGCTGGAAAACGGCATCATGCTGAACTCGTCCGTCAAGGACAAAGACAGCTTTGTGGCCCTGATGCAGTACCTGGACTGGCTTTTCTACAGCGACGCCGGCCAGGAGTTCGCCAAGTGGGGCGTGGAAGGAACCACATTCACCAAGGAGGGCGGCAAGCGCAAGCCCGCGGCAGACATCAACTTCCAGGGCCTGAACCCGGCCGGCACCAAGGACCTCCGCGTTGACTATGGTTTCTCCGGCGGCAACTTTGCCTACGGCGGCACCACCGACCTGCTGCAGTCCACCTTTAACGAGGAGGAGCTGGCCTTCCAAAAGGCGATGCAGGCCAAAAAGCCCAAGGCCGTGGCGCCGCCGGTCCCGTTCAGCGACGTGGACCGTGAACAAGCCACCCTGGTGCTCACACCGCTCAAGGACCACGTCAAGCAAAACACGCTGAAGTTCATCACGGGCCAGCGCAGCCTGGGCGAGTTCGATGCCTACCTCAAGGAGCTGGACGCCAAGGGCATGTCCAAATACGTAGAGTTGGCCAACAAGGCGTACAAGGCGTACGCGGACAAGAAGTAGGACGGACGACGGCGGCGCGCGGCTTCCGGCGGTAACCGAAAGGCAGCGCGTGGTTGCGAAGAAGACGGAGTACGGTTCCGGCCCCCTGTTCAGGGTGGCCGGAACCGTTGCCGGTGTGATGATGGGCTCCATCCTCCTAGTGGCAGCCAACGCTCCGCTCCTGCTGGTGCCTCTGCTGGGATTCCAGCCCCTGCTGCTGATCCTGGCCTGCATCCCCGTGGGGCCCGCAGTGGTGGCGGCCATGTACGCGTTTAACCGCCTGCTGGCCGGGCAGGACACCGGCGTGTTCCGGGACTTCGTCCGCGGCTACCGCCGGAACGCCGGCCAGGCGCTCCTGGTCTGGCTGCCGTACCTGGCGGTGCTCGCCGTCGTCGGGTTCAACCTCCTGGTGCTGCCGGCCGGGGACGCCGCGGCCCCGGTGGCCGGCGGTGCCCGGATCGGCCTGGTGGGGCTTGGGCTGCTGGTCCTGACGGCGGCGGCCACTGCCCTGTTGCTGCTGTCCCGGTTCACATTCCGGGTGCGGGATCTTTACCGGCTGTCCTTGTACAGCATCGGGGCCCGGAAACGGGTGTCACTGGGCAACGCGGGCATCCTGTTTGTGGCCGGATTCCTGCTGCTCATTTCCACGGCGTACCTGCTGCCGGTCATCGCCGGGGCCGTGGTGTTCCTGGTCTGCCTCAACTCCCGGCCGCTCCTGGCCTTCATTGAGGGGAAGTTCACCGCGCACCAGTGAGGCCCACCCGGACCAGGAGAGGCCCGGCTGCCTGCCTACAGCGGCGTGACCGTCACCGGTGTCAGCATTTCCCGGCCGAAGCCCACCACCGTGCGGGGGCCGTGCAAAATGACCTCATGCGTGGCAACATCAGCGGTGCTCGACGTAGCCACATGCAGCTTCACTAGTCCCGGCGTGACCACCCGCTGCAGGTCCAGGCCCGTGAAAGAGGTCCGGTCGGCGTGGACGGTGAACTCCAGTTCCGCTGACGCACCTGCGGCGAGCTCCACCCGCGCGTACCCGATCAGCTCCCGGACCGGCCGGACCACCTCGCCCACCGGGTCCGCCAGGTACAGCTGGACCACCTCGGCGCCGGCCAGGGACCCGGTGTTGGTGACGGTGCAGCCCACGGTGACGGTCCCCGTGGTGGACATGGTGGGTGCGCTCGCCGTGTGGCCGGAAAAGCCGAACGTGGTGTAGGAAAGGCCGTGGCCAAAGCCGAACAGCGGCGAGGGGTCCAGGGCGCTGACGCCGGACGCGCCGGCGAGGCTGCTGTGCAGGTAGGTGCCGGGTTGGCCGCCGGCCGTCCGGGGGACCGAAACGGGGAGTTTGCCGGTGGGGGTCCGTGCGCCCGTCAGCACATCCCACAAGGCTTCCGCCCCCTCCTCACCCGGGAAGAAGCCCTGCACCAGGGCGCCCGCCCGGTCGGCAAACTCCCCCAGCGCGTAAGGCCGGCCGCTGAGGACCACCACCACCGTCCGGGTCCCGGCAGCCTCAGCAGCGGTCAGCACCCGGTCCAGCAGCAGCCGTTGGTCCCCGGGCAGTTGCAGGTCGCCCACGTCGTTGCCTTCGCCGGAAGTGCCGCGGCCAAAGAGGCCCGCGTTATCTCCCACCACAATGACGCAGGTGTCCACGGCAGCGGCCAGGCGGCAGGCCTCCTCGATCCGGTCCTCCGGGATCACCTCGCAGGTCCCGGACGCCGCGCTCTGTACCGCCCCGCACCGGCCGGCGGCTGCCTCGGCGACGGTAGGAACAGTAATTCCCATAGGGATGTCAGGGTGCGAAGCGCCCACATGCGCATCAAAGGAATAGCAGCCCAACATGGCGAACGGGTCCTGGGACAGCGGGCCCACCACGCCCACCGACGCCAAAGCCGCAGCCGGCAGCGGAAGGGTGGGGCCGCCGTCGTGCGTCCTGTTGGTCAGCAGCACCAAGGACTGGGCTGCGATCTCCCTCGCCAGCGCCCGGTGTTCCGCGGGGTCAAGGTCGATGGTCCCGGCAGCCAGGGCAGGCGGGGCAGGGTCAAAAGCGGCGGAGAGGAGCCCGGCTTCCTGTTTCTGGGTCAGCACCCGGCGCAGTGCGGTGTCCACCAGGGCCTCGGGCACTGCACCGGATCGGACAGCCTCGAGCAGGGGTGCGCCGTAACAGTTCATGGTGGGCAGTTCCACATCCACGCCTGCGGCAAGCGCCAAGGCAGCGGCCTCGCCCGAATCGGCGGCCACGCCGTGGGTGGCGTTCAGGAAGGCGATGCCGAAGTAGTCTGCCACCACGGTGCCGCTGAATCCCCATTCGTCCCGCAGCAGCGCGGTGAGCAACGCCCGGTTCGCGGCGGCCGGAACGCCGTCTGTGTCCGTGTAGGCGTGCATCACCGAGCGCGCCCCGCCATGCCGGATCGCCATTTCAAAGGGCGGCAGCATCACATCTGCCAGTTCACGCGGGCCCATGGAAACAGGGGCGTGGTTGCGCCCGGCGCGCGAGGCGGAGTAGCCCACAAAGTGCTTGAGCGTGGCTACGATGCCGGTCTCCTCAAGTCCGCCGACGTAGGCGGACGCCACCGTGCCCACCAGGTAGGGGTCCTCGCCGATGGTTTCCTCCACGCGACCCCACCGCAGGTCGCGGACCACGTCCAGTACGGGGGCCAGTCCCTGGTGGACGCCGAGGGCGCGCATCTGCCCGCCGATCAGCCCGGCCATGCGCCGGACCAGGCCGGGGTTGAAGGTGGCGCCCCATGCCAGCGGGACCGGGAACGCCGTGGCTTTCCACGCCGCCAGCCCGGCCAGGCATTCCTCATGGACCTGGGCCGGAATACCGAAGCGGGAGGCGGCCATGATCTGTTCCTGGGCTGCTGCCAGCCGCCGGGCGCCTTCGAGTGGCTCCACCGGGACTGTCCCGTACATGCGGGTGATCTGGCCCAGGCCTTGGGAGATCATTTCCTCCCAGGTCCGTTCGTCGCCTGCCATTTCGTTCTGCAGCGGTGCCACGGAATCGCCGTCGGTGGAGGCGTTCACCCAGACGCCTGCCAGTTGGGCCAGCTTTTCCGGGAGCGTCATCTGGAGCATCAGGCGTTCGACGGTGGCGCCTGGGTCCGCAGGATCCTGCGCCAAGGGGAAGGCTTGTTTTTCGGCGGCACCGCTGGTCACGGGCTTCTCCTCAGTGTTGGCTATCAATTTCTAAGAAAGTATCAGAAAATTCCAGTAAGTTTCTAGGGGCAAAGTCCTTGACGTGGCTGTGAGCGCGTCCCTACGGTTGAGGAGAGGCCGAAAACGTGCCTTGACGGCTCGGCAGAAACTTATGCGCAGAGATGGAAACTTTCATCCCGAGAGTCCGTGACAGTCCACCTGCGCAACGAACATCCACTGCAATGACGGAGAAAACATGCGGACGTACAGAGTGGCCATCGTCGGAACCGGCGGCATCGCGGCGGTGCACGCCGACAACCTCTCCCGGACCGGAGGGCGGGCGGAGCTGGTAGCCGCCTGCGACGTGGACCGGGAACGGCTGGACGCGTTTGCCGGGCAGCACGGAATTCCCGGCCGCTACCTAACGCTGACTGAACTGCTGCAGGAGGCAAAACCGGATGTGGTGCACCTGTGTACCCCGCCGATGCTGCACATTGACCAGGCCATCGAATGCCTTGAAGCGGGCGTGCACGTCCTGTCGGAGAAGCCGCCTGCCCTGAGCCTTGCAGATTTTGACCGGCTCGATAAGGCACAGGCCCGCGGTGGAGCGCAGTTCTCCTGCGTGTTCCAGCACCGGTTCGGCGATGCGTCAGCCGCGGCGCAGCAGCTGATCGGCGGCAGCGATTTCGGCCGTCCGCTGGTGGCCCGCTGCGATACCCTCTGGTACCGCCCGGACAGCTACTGGGACCTTCCGTGGCGCGGAACCTGGAATGCTGAAGGCGGCGGCCCCACCATGGGCCACGGGATCCACCAGTTCGATCTGCTCCTGCATCTGATGGGCCCGTGGGCCGAGGTCACTGCCATTGCGTCCCGGCAGGACCGGGCCACCTCTACGGAAGACCTGTCCGCAGCAATCGTCCGCTTCGAAAACGGCGCCGTGGCCACCATCATCAATTCGCTGCTCTCGCCCCGGGAAACCTCGGACATCAGGATCGACTGCGAGTTCGCCACAGTGGAGCTCAGCCACCTATACGGCTACAGCACGGACAACTGGACCGTGACTGCCGCGCCCGGCCACGAGGATGCAGTGGCCGGGGCATGGAGTGCGCAGCCTTTGGAGCGGGGCAGCGGCCATGTGGCGCAGTTCCTGGCCATGTATGACGCGCTCGACGCCGGCCGGCCGCTTCCGGCGGGCGCCGCCTCAGCACGGCAAACCCTTGAGCTTGCTGCCGCGATCTACGCTTCGGCGTTCACCGGCGCCGCGGTGAGCCGCGGTCAGATTGTGCCGGGCCACCCGTTCTATACCGGCATGGACGGGGAGGGACTGGGCAGCCGCGTGCTGGACGGGACCGCCCTTCGCGCTGCCAGCATCTGACCCAACCACTTTTTCAGGAGAAAACCATGAGCACCCTTGCAACCACCACCGGCCAGGTGAGCCACACCGATGACGGCGCCGCGCTCGCGTTTACCGTCGATGGCCGCCCCATCGCCACCTATACCTACCGGCCCACCGATGACCAGTACGAAAGCCCCCGGCCGTTTTTCCACCCGCTCACCACCCTGGGCGGGGACGAGGTGACCATCTCGCGGCCGTGGGACCACGTCTGGCACAAGGGCCTGTCCTGGGCACTGCCCAACGTGGGCAAGGACAACTTCTGGGGCGGCGCCACCTACACCCGCGCCACGGAGTACGCCAACCTGGACAACAACGGCGCCATGACCCACCAGGACTTCGGGGCGATCGAGGAATCCGCGGGCGGCATCACGGCAACCGAATCACTGGCCTGGTCCGCCCAGGACGGAGCCCCGGTTATTGCCGAGGACCGGCGGTTCCGTATCGAAGTCCTCGCTGACTCCGGCGCCGCCAGCTCCGCCGGCGCCCACGATGGGGACACAGCGGCTGAAGATAAGGCCCCGGGAACCGGCGCGTACGCCATCCTCTTCGAGACCACCATGCGCAACACCTCCGGTGCCACCATCACCTTCGGCAGCCCCACCACCGAAGGCCGGAACAACGCCGGCTACGGCGGCTTGTTCTGGCGGGGCCCGCGGTCCTTCACCGGCGGCGAATTCCGGAACGCGGACGGAACCGGCGCGGATGAGTTTATGGGCACCCGGACCCCCTGGATAGCCTTCACCGGCAAGCATGATGACAGTTGCCGGCAGTCCACCATCGCGTTTGTGGAAGATCCGGCAAATCCGGGCGCGCCCAACCAATGGTTTGCGCGTTCCTCGATGTTCGCCTGCCTGGGCTCAGCCCCGTTCTTCAGCGTGGAAGTGCCCCTGGCGGATGGCGGGTCACTCACGTACAGGTACGCCGTGGTGATTGCCGACGGCGGCGTGGACGCGGACCGCGCCGAAGCTTTGGCGGGAGCCGCGCAGGCAGCCCTGGCGGGGTGGGCGTGAGCATCGCCTCCAGTTTCCCCGGCGCCACGGGGGTTTCCGAAGTCAGCATTTATGACTGGCCCGGCGCCGACGGTGCAGCAGGCGGGTCCCCGCACATGCACACGGCTTCCACCGAGGCATACGTGGTACTGAGCGGGGCCGGCCGGTTGGAAACCCTGGATTCACGCGGATTCACCTCCACGCCCCTGCGGCCAGGAGTGGTGCTGTGGTTCACCCCGGGAACGGTCCACCGGGCCATCAATGACTCCGGCGATCTCACCGTCCTGGTGGTGATGCAAAACGCCGGGCTGCCGGAACACGGGGACGCCGTGATGACCTTCCCGGGCGCCCATCTGGCTGATCCTGAGGCGTACCGACGAGCGGCGGCGCTGGAGATTAAGGATGCCGACGCGGGACTGGGGGCGGGCGAGGAGGCCGCCCGCCGGCGTCGTGACCTGGCGTTGGCGGGTTATTTGGAGCTGAAGGACGCCGTGCTGGCGTCCGGACCTGAAGCCCTGGCGGACTTCCACGCCGCGGCGGCTGCTTTGGTGGCCGGCAAAACCTCCGCCTGGGCCCGGTTGCTGGAGCAGGGGGCGGCGCGCCAGGCGGAAACCACCCGCGGACAGCTGGCGTCTCTGGACGCGGCCGAAAGTTTCTATTTGGGAGCCGCCCGAACTACCATGGGAAAACGGGAAAACCATAGGATCTACGGCATGTGCGGGCGAATCCAAACATGGGAACTTTCCGATAACTAGTACCGGGCCGGCCCGGGGAACAGGCGGCGGCGTGAGCAAGCAGGAAACCGGGCGCGCAACCATCAGCGAGATTGCCCGGGAAGCGGGGGTGTCCGTCCCCACGGTGTCGAAAGTGCTGAACGGGCACGCCCATGTGGCGGCAGAAACCCGGGCCCGGGTGGAGGAAATCATCGCCCGGCGCGACTACGCCCGCCGCCCCGCCAAGCGCCGGCAAAAGGCCGGCCTGGTGGACCTGGTGTTCCCCGGGCTGGGCTCCGAGTGGGCGCTGGAGATCATTGAGGGCGTGGAGCGGGTGGCGCAGGACGCCGGCTACGGCACTGTGGTGAGCAGCCTGAGCATGGACGGTTCCCGGATCCGTCCGTGGCTGGCCAACCTGGCGGAACGCAAATCGGACGGGCTGCTGATGGCCGTTTACCAGCTTGATGCCAAGCAGATCCAGCGGATCAAATCACTCGGGATCCCCGTGGTACTGATCGACCCTGTGGGCCAGCCGGGTCCGGACCTTATGACCGTAGGAGCAGCCAACTGGGACGGTGCGTTTTCCGCCACGGAGCACCTGCTGCAGCTGGGACACCGACGAATCGCAATGATCGGCGGCCGCGAGGACCTGCAGTGCAGCAGCGCCCGTGAGGACGGGTACGTCTCCGCACTCCGCCGGGCAGGCATTGCAGCGGACCCCGCGCTGATGCTGCCGGGGGACTTCTCCATCGGTGCCGGCGAGTCCGCCACCCGGAAGCTTCTGGAGCTGCCGGACCGGCCCACGGCGATCTTCACCGGAAACGATGACCAGGCCCTGGGAGCCTACCGGGCAGCCCGTGCTGCGGGCCTGCGCATCCCGGACGACCTGTCCATCATCGGATTTGACGATATCCCTGCGGCGGAGTGGATCGAGCCAGGCCTGACCACCGTCCGCCAGCCTGTGGTGCAGATGGCCGAAACCGCCATGCGGGCATTGCTCCGACACCTGGACGGGGACGAGGAACTGCCGCAGCGGATCGAGCTGGGCACCGAGCTGGTGGTGCGCGGCTCAACGGCGCCGCCGGGTGCCACGGCCGCCTAGATCTGGTGCGCGTCCCGGACCGAAGGGGGAGTCTGGCCCTGGAGGACCCAGCGGTTGCCGTCCGGATCGCTGAAGTAGGCAAACAGGACACCGCCCATGTCCTGCACGTCGCTGATTTCGGCACCCCGGCCCAGCAGGTCCGTGCGCAGCGCCGGCAAATCCGGGGACACCAGTTGCAGGCCTTCCAGGCTCCCGGGTGCCATCGACGTCATGCCCGTTCCGATCACGATGGACGTGGCGGAACCCGGGGGTGTCAGCTGGACCACCCGCATGCCGGGAATGTGCTCAACGTCGTGGTCCAGCGCGAACCCCAGCTTTTCCGTGTAAAAGGCTTTGGCCCTGTCGACGTCCGAGACGGGCACCTGGACAACTTCGAGTCGCATCTGCATGGGCGCCACTCTACAGTCCGGCGCATCGGCGCGGAATAGCAGGCTGGACCCCAAAAAACTCTGACTTCCGGCGGACGCGCGAGGGCAGCGGAACGCTCTTTTCCGTGGCTGGCGCCTAAGCTGCCTGACGGCACATCTGCCGGTACACAACGGGCTGCGCGCGCAGCGGGCCTTCATTAAATGGGGAAAGCATGTCGAACCACCAGGCCCTCGCGGGTCCTGCTCCGTCCGTCCTGACGCCGGCGCCGCCGAAGAAGCCGCGCAGGTCCACCTTCATCGTCGGTGGCGCAACCGCCGTTTTCCTGGCACTGATGATCGTCGGGGGCTTAACGGCCACACCCCGTTCCGACGGCGCCGACCAGGAAGCGGCCGCCGTCGAAGCCACGGCTACGCCAGCCAGCGCGGCAGCAAGTGTGACGGCGTCAGCCGGCCCGGCGCCGTCGGCCGATCCGACGGTTCAGGTAACCGGTGCACCCCTGGACCCGGAATCGCCCCCCGCCCTGACGCCGGGCTTAAGCGCGGCGGCGCCAAACGCCCAGCCCGCTTACGGCACCAAGGCCGCTGACCTGCTGGCCACGCTGCCCATCAAGGGCCGCGCGCCCAGGACCGGGTACGACCGCGCGCTCTTCGGGCAGGCGTGGGCGGACGTGGACCGCAACGGCTGCGACACCCGCAACGACATCCTCCAACGGGACCTGACCGGGATCGTGTTTACCAACAGTGTGCCCTGCAAGGTCCAGTCCGGAACCTTGGCGGACCCCTACACCGGCCGAAGCATCAGCTTCCTCCGCGGCCCAGCCACCAGCACCGCCGTCCAGATCGACCACGTGGTGGCGCTCAGCGATGCCTGGCAAAAGGGGGCGCAGCAGCTGAGCACGGAGCAGCGCACGTCGTTGGCCAATGATCCGCTGAACCTGCAGGCAACTGACGGTCCCACCAACCAGCAAAAGAGCGACGGCGACGCCGCCACCTGGCTGCCACCGGACAAGGGATTCCGCTGTGAGTATGTGGCCCGCCAAATCTCCGTAAAGGCGACCTACTCGCTGTGGGTCACGCAGCCGGAGCATAATGCGATGGCCACCATCCTGGCCGACTGCTCAGGCCAGTTGGCGCCGACAAACCAGCAGGCACCTGCGCCCGTTGTGCCTGAGCCTGTAGCTCCGGCACCTGCCCCGGATGCCACCTACTTCTCGAGCTGTGCGGCAGCCAAGGCTGCCGGTGCTGCGCCGTTGTACTCAGGCCAGGCCGGCTACCGTGCGGGCTTGGACGGGGACAACGACGGAGTTGCCTGCGAATAGCCCCGACCAGCGGTGCCTGAATCCCGGGTGGTGGACCGATAAGCGTTGTCGATGAGCGGTGTCAGCTCCTCGAGAACGGTCCGGTTCCCCGGAAGCAGCACGTGGGCGAGGAACTCGGATTCCAGGGTGGCAACCCCCTCCGCAACAGCGGCGAGCTTGGCGTCCACCGCCAGGGAAAATGCGTGCCAGAACTTGCGGGCCGAGCGTTCCTGGCGTTTTGTCGCCAGATCAGGGCCGGCGGCCGCCCCGCTGCCCGTGCGGCCATGCGGGCCCAGCGCGGGTTCCGGAACCGCCAAAACAATACGGAACTGGCGGTCGCCAGCCGCGAAAGCCAACGCCATAACAGCACCCTCGCTGCTGAACCGGATGGCCGTTGCACCATAGGCGTGGAGTGCCTGTTCGATGTGCTCCCGGGAGGCCTTGCTGCTGAACGAGTCGCCGCGGGTGTAAAAGGCTCGCGAAGCGGCGATGGTCGTCATTGCTCCACTATGCGCTTCTTTTCACCGTCATGTGACGGTTCGGGAATAAAACCGGTTTCTTTGGGGGGGGCGGGTGCCGATCACACGAATAGGTCTATGGTTAGGCGGACCGGTACTTGCCGGGTTAAACCCTCAAGGAGGGTGCATGAGCTCCATCCAGTCCAGCTCGTCCCAGTTCATGCGGTATTTGGAAAGCGTGGGCGGCTCGGAAGCCGACGTCACAGGACCAAATTACGTGGTCAGCGACACCGACACTGTGGAGAGCGTGGTTTCCAGATTGCGGATGGAGCAGTATGCCAACGGTGGGCGACGGCGGGATCCCGCCATTCTTCACGCGTCCGCCCAGGTGCTGATCAGCAGGCGCGATGAACGCTCTACCGGCCACGGCCACGACGTTTCCCGCGAAGGTGCGTATCAACTCGACATTCATCACGGCGGTGTCGAACCCACCAGGGAAAGCATTCCGCGGTCTGATCTGAATGAGGCGAAAGCGTGGGCCATGTCCCGGCTTGACGCCGAAGGGGCCGACTTCGGGGCCATTTACTTTCCTTCAGGTGGGAAAGGCGGGCCGGGAACAGGCGCCCTCACGTTCCGGTTCGACCGCGCCGTTGGCTGGTATCACTAGCTAAGTACGGGCGCGCTAGCGGTGCGGCAGCTTTTCCGGCGATTCGGTGGGGCCGGCTTGGTGCTCGAGGAGGGTCTTCAACCGGGCCAGGTCAAGTCGAACCAGGCGAGCGTCCTCCTCGAATTCGGCGTCAGTCATGCCTGGCCGCCGGAAGATGGAGAACACAACCTCGGCGCCTTTATTGTTGCGGAGTACACGCAGCGGATTATGTACCACTGTTCCGTCCGGCAGCGTCACGTCGTGATCGAGGATGCCCCACTCAGTAGGGCCAACGAACTTCACCTCGACGGATCCCATCGGGGAATCGGTAACCCAACGGCCGCCGTCGTTCCGGATGCCGGTACTCAACCCGGCTGCCCACAGCGGAAGGTTCCGCGGCTCGGCGGCGAAGGCGATGACCGCCTCAAATCCTGCGTCGATTGATTGGGAGATGTGAACTACCGGCCAGGTCATGGACCCTGAATCTACCAGTCACCGGTTCCCGTGGTTGAGCTTTCCGGGCCTGCCGATGTCAGGAAAGGCGGCTGGCGCTGAGAGGATGGACCGTGACGTCGACCATCCCGAGCAGTACCGCTCGACTCGTTTTGTCCCCGCTCTCGACCGACGATATCGACGATGTGTTTGTTGTGTACGGCGATCCGGCAACCTGGGAGCATCTTCCGTCCGGGCGGCATACTGCACGCGAGCAATCGGAAGCACTGGCACGGCGCCACCGGCAGAGTTGGGAACGAGCAGGTCTCGGTCCGTGGGCTGTCAGGATCAGCGGGGCCGGTGCCGATGAGGACCTGCCCGCCGGAACGTTCATCGGAGCCGGAGGGGTGTCCATGACGGAGGGTGGTGTGTGGAACCTCGGGTATCGTCTGACTCCACGGAGCTGGGGGCGGGGTCTCGCCACCGAACTGGCTGAGGCCGCAGTGACAGCTGCAGGTGCGGCACTCCCCTTGGTGCCGGTGACGGCCCGAATACTCTCCAATAACCGCGCTTCCTCTGTCGTAGCGCAACGGGCTGGACTCGCTCGCCGCTGGGAAGGGCCCACCACGGGCATCGGCACTGAGTTGGCGCGCTGGGAGATCTATGCAGACCGGGTACTCACGGAGTCCCAGCTTGAATGGCTCATCGCGCGCAATTAAACGAATGGCAATCGGAAAGTCCTGCTTACTCGCACGGGACTCATCCTAGCGACGGGCTTTCGGGGGCCCGGCTGCAGAGCAACCACACCATCAGGGCAACACCCCAAATGAGGAAAAGCGGGTCCCAAAGAAAAACATGGCCCGCCATCGCTGCACGGTCAAAACCGCCGTCAACGGGGGTGGCTCCCAGCAGGACCGCGCCACTGACAGCGATATTCAGGCCGCCGTAGACCACCAACACAGGGGCGCCGGCCCAGCAGACGCCCCGCCAGACCCGTGGCCACGGCGCCCGGCCTGCTTCTACCGCCAAGGGAATGACCGCTGCCAGCAGTTTCACCAGACCGACGGCGCCCAGCACCAGGCCGGTCACGGCAGGAGCGTCTTCCACGGCCTTGACTGCCCATGCGCCCACCGTCCCCAGCAGCCAGCGGCCCCCGAAGGCCCAGTAAAAGCTCGAAGCAGCATGCAGCACTCCGGCACAGCACGCCATCACAACGGCGATGCGCGCGATCCTTGCGCTGTGTTCCGACGTGCGGCGGCCTGTGTTGGTTGAACCCGTGGAGGTCATACGCCGAGGATAGTCCGGGTGTGCGGACGCTTATGATTCTCAGATGGGGGAAAGTCCAGTGCGGAGGAGATCCGCAGCGCGCAAACCGATTTACGTTGAAACCTGCATCCGGGCCGATATGGAACGCATCTGGGAGTTGAGCCAGGACCCGGATCTGCACCCGCGCTGGGACCTCCGCTTTTCCGGGATAGTCCCTGAGGCAGCCGACCCCGACGGGCGCCTACGGTTCCGGTATGAGTTCCGGCTGCCGTTGCACACGATCCGCGGAACCGGCATCTCCCTCGGCAGCCGGCACCGGGCGGATGGTCAGGCCACATCCGTGCTCAGGTTCACTACCGCCGACGTGCTGTCTCCGATCGGCGAAGGATCAGGGTACTGGCGGTATATCCCCACGGACCGGGGCGTGCGGTTTATCACCGGGTACAACTACAGCCCGGGGATGGGGAGGATCGGAACAATCTTCGATGCACACCTCATCCGGCCGGCGCTGGGCTGGGCCACAGCCCTCAGCTTTGACCGGCTGCGGCTGTGGGCGGAATCAGGCATCGAGCCCGAACGGGCACGCAACCGGTGGATCATGGACGCCGCGGCACGAACTTGTGCCGTGGCCGGCGGCCTGGAAATGTTCCGCAGGGCCGTAGGACGCAGACGAGGAAGTTGGGCGTTGATTTCCGGTGCCGCCGTGCTCGCTGCGTTTTTGGTCCCGCCACATTGGACGGTACCCAGGGCTTCGCGCTGCCTCCGACAGGCGCCGGACCACCATTCCGGTAGGGCCCCCTCGGCCCTCAGCGATTTGCCGTCCCCATCGGCTGCCGACAGCTGAAGAAGGAGCAAAAAAACCATGGCTTCAATTTTCGAACTCGCCCTTGGGCCCGACTTCGCGAAGCTGCACCCGATGCTGCAGAAACGCTTTGGCGTCGACGTCGGGAGCGCCTATGCGTGCATCGGTGAAGGGGTCTTCTCGGAAGTACGCAGCGGTGGCTGGTGGACGCTCCCGTTCCTTCTCCTCGGCGCCCATCGGAACATCCTTTTTCCTGACCAGGGAACGGATATCCCGTTCACGATTGAGAACTATCCCTACCTTGACGGGTTCGGCAGGCCCACGGTTACCTTCGTCAGAACCCTGGCGCTTCCCAACTCGCGGAAGCACCGTTTCGACGCCACCATGGTCTACAGTCCCGGGCGCGGTTGCATCGTTGACTACCTCGGCACACACCAGCACTTGGCAACGGACCTCAAACTGAACGTCCTGGCGGACGGATCGCTGCACCTTCAGACAACAGCCCAGCGCTTCTATGAAGGCTTCCTGGGCTTCACTTTTCCCTCCGGCCTGACCGGCACCGCTGATCTCCATGAAAACTTTGACGACGAGCGGGGTGTTTACACCATCCAGATGCAGGTCCGGAATCCGCTGCTGGGGTTCCTCTTCGGGTACCGCGGCGAGTTCACCTGCACTTTTCCAGCCCTCACGGACGAGCCATTTCCGGACCACCTCAAACCCGTCCGGGAGGAAATCCGTGAGTAGCAAGCAAGGAGCTGCCACAAGGATCCACGGATGACCTCCCAACAGCGTGTAGCCATCAGCGGTTCATTACTTGCCCTCGGCTTGGTCTTGATCGCCTGGGTTGGCTCCCTACTCTGGTCTGCCATCGATGAGGGGGCCGTTCCCTCCGACTCGGCGTTCCATGCGATTCCGCCGCCCAGCGCAGTAGAGGAAATTTCCACGCAATGCGGATCAGGCGGCTGCTGGCGGGAAATGGTGGTGGACGTTGAACCGCGGCAGACGGCACAGTCGCTTGCAGCCGAAATGGGGCTGACGTCGGAAAGCTGCGAGCCCCTCAACCTGTGGACGCTGAGGGAGACCTGCACCGGGATTTCCAGTGACCGCGGGGAGCTCAAGATCTACCTGCGGTATTCCTCCCCCATCTCCTAGTGAACGGATGTTTGACTATGGATTGGTCCTTCCACGTCGATGATCCCGACGCGGTGCTCAAAAGCCCGCCCGCGGAAACGAGCTGTAGCGCTCAGACGTCGAACCGGATAATCGCTCAGAGGCATGAGTGCTCACCCCTCAGCATCGGAGTAGTCCGTTGCCTCGTTCCGCTGTTCGTGCCCGGTCTGCTGGGCCAACCAACGGAGGGCAGCGTTCTCGCTGGTGAAGTACGCGGTGGGAGTGAGTGATTGCCGGGCAAAGGCTGAGAGGACAGTCCCCACGGGGTAGTCACCCTTGATGGCAATCGTGGAGAATCCCCGGTAGGCGTTCATACCTGCCCTCGCTTCTGCTGCGACTCCTGTGACGCCTTCAACGTCGACCAGGATTGGCGCTGTTTTGCCGCCAGCGAGTTTCTCGAGCGTACGGGCCGCCTGGACGGCGATTTCGTAGGTGACGAAGGTCCCCTGAACCCAGTTGAGCCGCAAAAGCCCGTTTGTGTAGGAAGCAACGAAATGGTCCATGGGACAACTGTGAGTGTTCTAGCCAATGGCGTCAAAATTGCTGTCAACAGGGACGTTAGTGGTTCTGCTCTGTACTTAAGAAGCGGGAGCGAGGCCCACGGTCCCAAGCCACTGTTCGAACGTCCAGGTGCCTGGCGCGATGCTGCGGACCTGCTCAAGGTCGGCGGCATAGCCCGGAGTCTCGGCGAACCAGCGGAACATGGCCTGCATGTCGTCCCGGAATGGGCCCTGCAGACCCTACGTCACCTGCAAGTTGGCGCAGTGGAAAGGGACCCAATAAGTGTCGCTCAGCGCACCGCCCCGGCTGCCTCGCCGGCGGGCACCTCGGCTTTCGGCGCCGGGCGCGGCCCACGGCCCAGGATTCCGCCCACGACGGCGACCCCCACCGTGAGCACCGACGTCGCCAAAACTCCAAGGCCGATGTGGAGCTGCAGCAGCCCGGCTCCGGCGGCGGCACCGGCCAGGATCAGCACCACCGCCATGAGCCGGCGGCCCCAGAACGGGTGGGTGCCGGCGCCGAAGCGGGAGTCGGCCGCAAGGCCGGTGATGGTGGAGGTAACCACCACGGTGGGCACATCCTTGACATTGAGGTGCCGGGCCGTGGCGGCCTGGACGCCCATGGCCACCGCAAGGATTCCCGTGATGGCCACGATCAGCGGTTCACCGTGCCGGGGTGTCCCGCCGGCCAGGAACACCACCGCCACGGCGAGCATCACCACGCCGACGGCGAGCAGCAGCCCGGTGGTCCGGTGGTTCCAGCCCGTTGTGCTGGGCCGCAGCGTCCGCCCGGCCAGCAGGGCGCCCAGCATAAATCCAACCAGCGCCACGATGGGGCCCAGGATGGGCAGGTCGTCGCCGCCCATCAGCGCCATCCCCAGGATCACCACGTTGCCGGTCATGTTTCCGGTGAACACACGGTCCAGGCCCAGATAGCCGACGGCGTCGATCACCCCGGTGGAAAACGTCAGGACCAGCATCAGCACCAGGTGCAGCCTGGCCGGGTTGGCGGGGGAGAGTCGGGCGGGCATGCGGGTGCCTTTCGGTGGTCCGGCGGCGATAAACGCTATCGGTTGCTCAAAACAACCTGTCCAGTATGCGCCGGACGCCGCCGGTGTGGCGCCCATGTTACGGAAAGTACGCCAAACTGGAAGCCAGTCCCATCAACCGAAAGCAGCACACTGTGATCACGCTTCACCAAGACGCCGAAGGCTTCGTCCGCATGAGCCGCCACTACCCGGCCGCCGTCCGCATCGCCATCGCCTTCACCGACGGCAGCACCGGCGAATTCTCCGGCGAGGCCCTTAACGCCGCCTACGACGCCGCGCTCGCGGATTACCGCGCCAAAAACAACCTGGACGCCCGGGGCTACTCCCGGACCACGTCCGGACGGTCAAACTCAGGCAACAGGATCGATTTCGTGCCGGTCCACCCGGGCCTGGGCAAGTAACCCTCCCGTCGTTCAGGTAGCCACGGCAGCCCCAGGGGCGGCCGTGGTCCGCCTGCCCACCAAGTGGGGGGTTCCCACCACCCTGGAGGGCGCAGCATTCCCCTCGGCCCGGTCGATGGCCCGGTTGACGGCCTCGGCGGCGAGGACCGGACCGTCCTGGCTGACGGACGATAACTGGACGTAGCTCAGCCGGGCGAAATGGCTGTTGTCGTACCCGAGGACGGACATGTCCGACGGAACACTTTTCCCACCGTTCCGCAGGCTTTCGAGAATTCCCAGGGCCACGCGGTCATTAAAGGCGATCACTGCCGTGGGCGTGCTTGCCCCAAGAAGCCCTCCGGCGAGGATTCCCTCTTCCTCCGTGGCCCCGCCGGGAACAACCACGGGCTCGAGTCCCAGCCGCGTCATTTCCTCCCGGAAGGCCGTGCGGCGCCGGTCCGCTGATACCGCGGTGCCGCCGTCCACGTGCACGATCCGGCGGTGGCCCAGTCCGGCGAGATGTTCGACGGCGATCCGGATCCCTGCGCGGTCATCGCTGCTGACGGAGTCCACGGTTTCCCCGACGTCCTCCCGCAGCAGGCTCACCACGGGCACCCGACGCGCGTAGGCCGCCAGCGTTTCGTTGCCCAGGGTGGACGAAATCAGGATGAGGGCTTCACAGCCCCAGTCGAGCAGGGCTTCCGCGGCGCGCTCCTCCGACCTGCCGCTGGCCACCGCGCTCAAGGCCAGTTCGTAACCCCGCAGGCCGGCCGCGGCGTACGCCGCATCAACGATTTCGGCATGGAATGCATGCGAGGTGGAAAAACTCACCCCCAGCAGGCGGGTCCGGCCGCTGCGCAGCATGCGGGCCCGGCTGTCCGGCCGGTAACCCAGCTTCGCCGCGGCCTCGAGCACCCGTTCCCTGGTGGCGGCCGAGGCCCCCGCGGCGTCCCGCATCACAATGGACACCAGGGCCCTCGAAACACCGGCCGCCTGCGCCACGTCCATCAGGGTGGGTCGTTTCGAATCAGTCATAAATCCTCCTTCCAGCAGTCTATAGAACGATCTAGACAAGTGCCGGAAGCCGTGCCACGATATGTCTACTAGAACGATCTATACAAACTTCAGGAGAACAGCAATGGCTTACACGCAGCGTCCGGTCACCGTCGACCGCCCCGTCCGGGTTGGGCTCATCGGAGCCGGCTGGATTGGACACTTCCATGCCGAATCCATCGCCCTCCGAGTCCCGCACGCCCGGTTGGAAGCAATCGCCGATCCCGTTGAAGCCAATGTCGCGGACGTGGCGTCCCGCCTTGGTGTTGAAAAGACGAGTGCAGACGCAGCCGATGTGCTGAACGATCCGGACATCGACGCAGTACTGATCGCGGCGCCCCTGCGTTTCCACTCCAGCCTCATCGCCGAAGCGGCTCGGGCCGGGAAGGACGTCTTCTGCGAGAAGCCCGGCGGCAGGAACCTGGAGGAGCTCGACGCCGCACTCGCTGAGGCTGACGCTGCGGGCGTTATTGTCCAGTTCGGCTTCAACCGGCGGTATGCCAAGGATTTCGCCGCTGCACGCAACCTGATCGACAGCGGCGCTGTGGGAACCCCGCAGCTGCTCCGGTCCCTGACCCGCGATCCCGGCACGGACGCCGGGCTGTCGGCGCCGGAACGCGTCGCGCCGGACACCATCTTCCTGGAGACCCTGATCCACGACTTCGACACCCTGAACTGGCTCAACCCCGGCGCGGTTCCCGTCCGTGTCCACGCCGTGGCCGATGCCTTGGTGGCACCCGGGGCGAAGGCCGGCGGACTGCTGGATACCGCCGTCGTCACCGTCACCTACAGCAACGGGGCCATCGCCGTGGCCGAGGCGAACTTCAATGCGCTCTACGGCTACGACGTCCGGGGCGAAGTGTTTGGCTCCGCCGGCATGGTGACCGCGGGCGGCCCGCAGGCATCCAGCGCCACCAGCTATACCGCGGCCGGCATCGGCGCGGCCACAGTGCGCCTGAACGTGGACCTGTTCCACGACGCCTACACCGCGGAACTGGCCGACTTTGTGGACTCGGTCCGGGCGCGGCGTGCAGGCAGCCCCACCACATCAAGGCAGGCACCGGGCGGCACCGATGCACGCAACGCCCTTGCCGTGGCCCTGGCCGCTGCCAGGTCCGCCCGGTCCGGCCTTCCCGTGGAGGTCTCAGCCGTGGCTGATCTGCAGCCGGCAGAACGTGACATCCAGCCGGCGGGCCACCGGGCATGAGCTTCCGGCTGGCCGTCTGCGCTGAAATGGTTTACGGCGGGCTCCCGCTCATCGAGCGGGCCCGCCGGATCCACGAACAGGGTTTCGAGGTGGAGGTGTGGGACACACGGGGCCAGGACATCAAAGCCCTGGCCGCCACGGGCGCACGGTTTTCCTCCATGAGCGGGTACTTCGGTGGCAGCCTGATCGACCCCGATGGTGCCGACAGCGTCCTCTCTTCGGCCGAAGCCCTGATTCCCGCCGCCCATGAACTGGGAATTGAACGTATGGTGGTGCACCCGGCGGAGCTGGGAGAAGGCGGCCATGCTGTGCGTCCGCTGCAGCGCGCCACCGGGGACATGTGGCTGACCGGGCTCCGGACCCTGGAGCGGCTGGCGGTGCTGGGGGAGAAACACGGCGTGACGTTTGCGCTGGAAAATCTCAACACCATCCTGGACCACGCCGGCATCCCGCTGGCCCGGGCCAAGGACACCCTGGCCCTGGTCTCCGCGGTGGACCACCCGAACGTGAAGCTGATGCTGGACCTCTATCACGCGCAGATCGGAGAGGGGAACCTGATCGAGCTGGTCCGGGCCGCGATGCCGTGGATCGGCGAGATCCAGGTGGCCGATGTTCCCGGCCGGTGCGAGCCCGGAACCGGCGAGATCAACTACCAGGGTGTGGCGAAGGCCCTGGCGGAAGCCGGCTATAACGGGGTGATCGGCATGGAAGCCGGGGCATCGGGAGGGCACGGCATCGACGCCGGGGATGCTGCCCTCACAGCCTTCCGGCGGGCCTTCGAGGTGTAACGAACCCGCTGTCCAGGCACCAGGGACCGGGCTTCCCCACCCTCCCGGCGCCCCTCGCCGGGCGGCGGGCGCCGTGGTATTCTCCCCGCTATGGCCTTGGATCTGCCCCTGCACGGTTGGCTTCTGGACTCCGATCCCGCGCTCCGCTGGCAGGTGGAACGTGACATCACCGGCGCCCCGCCGGGTGTTTGGGAAGCCACCCGGGCCCGGATTGCCACCGAAGGTTTCGGCGCGCAGCTCCTGGCCCTGCAGGACCCGGACGGGCAGTGGGCCGGCGGCGCGTACTTTCCCAAAGACTTCGATTTCGAAGGGCCGGAAGCCGCCAACGATGCGGGCCAGCCGTATACCGCCACCACCTGGGCGCTGAACATGCTCCGCGAATGGGGCCTCGACCCCGCCCCGCTCGCCGGGACGGCAGAGCTGCTGGCGGCAAACAGCCGCTGGGAGTATGAGGACCTGCCCTATTGGGATGGCGAGGTGGATTGCTGCATCAACGCGTTCACGCTGGCCAATGGTGTGTGGCTGGGTGCCGACGTCGCCGGGATCGCCGAGTGGTTCCGGGAGCATCAACTTGCCGATGGCGGCTGGAACTGCGAGTGGGTGGACGGCTCCACCCGGTCCTCGTTCCACTCCACCCTCAACGTCCTCAAGGGGCTGCTTTACCACCAGGCTGCCACCGGACTGGACGGGTTGCAGACGCTCCGGAGCCGGGGCGAGGAGTATCTCCTGACCCGCAAGCTGCTGTACCGGGAATCGACGGGCGAGGTGGTGGCGCCGTGGGCACCGCGCTTCGTCTACCCATTCCGCTGGTTCTACAGCGCGCTGAACGCCGCGGACTATTTCCGCGCGGCCGCCCTGCACGACGGCGTTGCGCCGGATCCGCGGCTGGCCGACGCCGTAGCGGTCATCAGGTCAGCCCGCCAGCCGGACGGCACCTGGCTGCAGGAACGGCGCCACCCGGGCCGGGTCTGGTTCGAAGTGGACGTTGACGCCGGCCAGCCGTCCAAATGGCTCACGTTCCACGCCCTGCGGGTGCTGGACTGGTGGGACGCCGCGCACGCCGCAACAAAACACCAGCAGGAGTAGTGCCGGGCGCCGGACAGGGATAACGACGGCGGGACGCGCCCGCCGCCGTCGGCCGCACTGCGTGATTACACCAGCGCCAGGTTGTCCGCCACTACCGTGCCGCGGTGGATGACCGTCCGGTCCGGCAGGCGGTCCATGACCGCGGCCGTGACGGAATCGCCGGACACCAGGACCAGGTGGGCGGGGTCCCCAACAGCCAGTCCGGGCCGGTCCGCCACCGATCCCAGGCGCGGTGCCTGCGGGTCCAGCACTGCCGCCCCGCCGACGGTGGCCACCGCGACGCAGTGCTCGATCAGCTCATCGGCCCGGAACTTGGACGTGAAGGCCAGCTGCCAGGTCCGGTCCAGCATGTCCGCGTTGCCATACGGCGACCAGTAGTCCCGCTGCCCGTCCTGGCCCAGCCCCACCCGGACGCCCGCGGCAACCAGCTGTTGCAGCGGCAGGGGCGCGCCGGCCGGTGCAACGGTGGCCATGGAAACGTCCAGCGCCCCCATCCGGTCCACCAGGTCCTGCAGTTGGCCGGCGGGCAGCTCGGCCAGGCCGTAGCCGTGGGAGATGGTGACCAGTCCCTGCATGCCCAGCGCCTTGGTGCGTTCCAGGATCAGCTCGGCGCTGAAGAGGCCCAGCTGGCCCGGTTCGTGCAGGTGGATGTCGATGGGAACACCGTACTTTTCGGCCAGGCCGAAGACGATGTCCAGGTGCCGGACCGGGTCCCGGTCCAAAGCGCACGGGTCGATGCCGCCCACCACATCGGCGCCCAGCTTCAGAGCCTCCTCGAGGATTTCCGGGCTTCCCGCTTCGCGGAGCAACCCGGCCTGCGGAAAGGCGATGATGTCGACGTCGGCCCGGTCCCGGTGCTCCTGTTTCGCGGCCAGGACGGCTTCCAGGCGCTCCAGTCCGGCGTCCACATCTACCTGGGCGTAGCTGCGGACCCTGGTGGTGCCGCGCTCAATCATGGCGCCGAGTGTCAGGGTGGCCCGTTCGGCGATGGTAGATTCGGCGTTGCGCCAGTTCTGCCGGTCGTTGAGCATCATGTTCCACACGCCCGGCGAACCGGTGTGCGGCCGGAACGGCAGGCCCAGCCGGGTGGAGTCCAGGTGGACGTGCACATCCGAGAAGGACGGCAGCAGGATCCGGCCGCGTCCCGCAACCTCGGTGGCGCCGGGCGGGGCCGAGAGCGCTGCACCCATGCCGGCGATAGCGCCGCCGTCGAGCATCACATCCGTTGCTTGGGCGCCCCAGGGCCGGACGTTGCGCAGCACCAGGCTCATTTGGTCAGCCCGGTGGCGGAGAAGTCGTACAGGCCGTCGGCCCGCTGGGTCCAGGCCAGCGACTTGTCCACGGCGAAGTTGTTGGCCGGGACGTAGAGCGGGATGAAGTAGGCCTTGTCATTGCTGTAGGTGAGCAGCTCCTTGAAGACGTCCAGCCGGGCCGCGCCGTCCACACCCCGCTGGGTGACCGCGAGCCCGGCCGTTTTGGGATCCTGGGCGTAGTTGTTGTTGCCGGCCTGCTCGTAGAAGTCGGTGAGGGGCAGGTCCCCGTCCAGGGTTGATGGTGCCCAGGTATTCAAGTAGATGCCTTTCAGCTGGCGGTTGCGGACCTTCAAAGTATGGCTGGCCTGGTCGGCGCCCACCAGATTGACGTTGACCCCGGCCGCGCTGAGGTACCCCTGGATGGCCTGCGCCACCTCCCCGCTCAAGGGGATCCGGCCGTCCAGTGCGTACTCGAAATCGATGGACTCGCCGTTGTAGCCGGCCTCGGCCAGCAGTTTTTTGGCCTGGTCCGGGTTGTAGCCGCCGTCGGACAGGCCGTCCGCAAACCCCTCAACACTGGGTGCCAGCATCTGGGTGGCGGGCTCGCCGAGGCCGGACAGGACGGTTTTGACGATCGCTTCCTTGTCGATGGCCAGGCCGATGGCGCGCCGCACCTTCTCCTCCTTCAGGACACCGGCGGTGGAGTTGACGCCCAGGAACACCACGCCGTTGGAGAGCTCCGACTGGACGTTGACGCCGCCGGAGCCCTTCACCGACTCCGCCTGCGCCGGGCTGATTTGGGCCACGTCCAGGGACCCGGAGAGCACGCCGTTGACGCGGGATTCGTCGGAGGCCACCGGCACCAGGCTGATGGCGTCCAGCTTTGCGGGCTCACCCCAGTAGGAATCGTTGCGCACCAGGTCATAGGACACCCCGCGCTGGATCTTCTCGAACTTGAACGGCCCGGAACCCACCGGGGCGGCCGCGAACGCCGCCGAACCCATGGCGGCGTAGGCCTGGTCCGGGACGATGCTGATCAGCGAGGTGTTCCGCGGGAAGGCGGAGAACGGCGCCTTCATCTCGAACCGGACCTTGGTGTCGTCAACCTTCGCCACGGACTTCAGGGAGCTGAGGTAGCCGAAGTTCTCCGACGTGGGGTCCGCCAGGATGCTGCTGAAGGAAAACACCACGTCATCCGCCGTCAGCGGTTCGCCGTTGGTGAAGGTGACGCCTTCGCGGAGGGTGAAGTCCCAGCTGGTCATGTCCGCGCTGGGCGTCCATTCGGTGGCGAGCTTCGGTTCCAGGGATCCGTCCGCGGTGATCTTGGTGAGCTGGTCAAAGGTGTTGAAGAAAACGGACAGCACCACCAGGCTGCCGGTTTTGACCGGGTCCATGGACGTGGGGTCGGTGGGAAGGGCGGCCACGATCCTGCCGCCGGTCCCGCCGGTTGTGGACGATGACGCGTCGGAGCTGGATTCGAACCCGCCGGCGCAGCTGGACAGTGCCAGCGCGGCGGCGAGGCCCACGGAGAGGACCGGCAGCACGGAGCGGAAGGGGGAGCGGGGTGCGGAAGCAGACATGCGTTCTCCTCGAAGGATGGGTGGCCGCGCACGGCCGGCGGAAAATTGGGAACGGGAACGGTCAGGGATGGACCAGCAGGCACGCCGACTGGTGGGCGGAGACCACCGGGAAATCCACCTGAGTGGGAACCGGCGGCAGGAGGGAAGGCACGACGGCGGCGCAGGACGCTTCTGCCTGCGGACAGCGGGTACGGAAGGCGCAGCCGGAGGGCAGGTTTGCGGCGTCCGGCAGGTCGCCGGTCAGGACGACCCGCTGCCGGCTGGCAGCCTTGTCCGGATCGGCCACCGGGGCCGCGGACATCAAGGCCTTGGTATAGGGGTGCTGCGGGTTGGTGAAAACGTCCGCGGCCGGGCCCGTTTCCACGATCCTGCCCATGTACATCACGGCCACGCGGTGGCTGATCTGCCGGACCACCGAAAGGTCGTGGGCAATAAACAGGTAGGCCAGGCCCAGTTCGGCCTGCAGGTCCTGCAGGAGGTTGATGACCTGGGCCTGCACGGAGACGTCCAGCGCGGAGACGGGTTCGTCCAGGATGAGCAGCTCCGGTTTGAGCGCCAGGGCCCGGGCAATCCCCACCCGCTGCCGCTGCCCGCCGGAGAACTCGCCGGGTTTCCGCTGGCCCATGGCTGCGGTGAGCCCCACCTGTTCCAGCAGGGCGGTCACTGCTGCTGCCGTGTACTGGCCGTTGATCCGGAGCGGTTCCGCAATGATCTCGTGCACCGTCAGGCGCGGATCGAGGGAGGAGTACGGGTCCTGGAACACCATCTGCATCCGCGCCCGTTCCTGCCGGCGGCGGCCATTAAGCAGCCCGGCCAGGTTGCGGCCGCCCACGGCCACCGCACCGGAGCTGGGTTTGTTCAGGCCCAGGATGGCACGGACCAGGGTGGACTTGCCGCAGCCCGACTCGCCCACCAGCCCCAGCGTCTCGCCGGGCGCCACGTGCAGGGACACCCCGTTGACGGCTTTGAGGGTGGTGCGGGAAAACAGCGGTCCGCGGACCGGGAATTCAACGGCCAGGTCCTGGACCGTCAGCACGTCCAAAAACGGCGCTGCGGGAGTATCTGTCCTCATGCCTGCTGTCCTTTCAGGAGAAGCTGTCCGGCATTGTCCCCGGCGAAATGGCAGGCCGCCGCGCGGGGCCCGGCGGGATGGCCGGGACCGTGGGCCCCGGCAGGGGGAGTGGGCAGCAGTTCCAGGAGGGGCGCGGTGGTGGTGCAGGTCCCCTGGTCCAGGCTGGCGTGGCAGCGCGGTGCGAAGGCGCAGCCTGCTGGCCTGTCGGCGGCTGCCGGGGGCGAACCCGGAATGGTGAACGCCCGGCCGCCGGCAGTGCCCTCGCCCAGGACACTGGCCAGCAGGCCCACGGTGTAGGGGTGTGCCGGGCGGTGGAAGAGGTCCCGGACGCCGGCCGTTTCCACTACCTTGCCGCTGTACATCACGGCCACCCGGTCGGCTGCCTCTGCCACCAGGCCCAGGTCATGGGTGATGAGGATCATCGCCGAGCCGGCCCGGCTGCGGGCTGCAGCCAGGACGTCCATCACCTGCGCCTGGACGGTGACGTCCAGGGCCGTGGTGGGCTCGTCGGCGATCAGCAGGGCGGGGTCGTGTGCCATGGCCATGGCGATCATGGCCCGCTGGCGCATCCCGCCGGACCACTGGTGCGGGTAGGAGGCCGCACGGCCGGCCGGGTCGGGGACCCCGACGGCGGCGAGCAGGCTGTGGACCTTTTCTGCGGTCTGCTTCCGGTTCAGCCCGGTGGCGTGCAGTTTCACGGCCTCCGCCAGTTGCCGGCCCACACGCTGCAACGGGTTCAGGGCGGACATCGGATCCTGGAAGACCATTGCCAGGTCCTTGCCCCGGATCCGGCGCAGGTCCCGTTCGGGAAGTTTGGTCAGGTCCCGGCCCCGGAACAGGATCCTGCCGGCTGAGACGCGAACGCCCGGCGGCAGGAGGTCCATGATGGCCAGGACGGTCAGGCTCTTGCCGGAACCGGACTCGCCCACCAGGGCGAACACCTCATCCTGGTGTACCTCGAAGGAGACGCCGTCCACCAACCGGACCGGGCCGGCGTCGCCCGTTGCCTCAATGGCGAGGTCCTGCACCTGCAGGAGCGGGATGCGGGATTCTGCTGCGGGGCTCATGCTGTCCGTCCCTTCCGGAGGAGGGCGCCGGTGGTGCCCTCGGCGGTGAAGCGCTGGCTGACAAACTGGGCGCCGGCCACGGTGAGGAACATGGCCAGGCCGGGCAGGATGGCCAACCAGGGGTTGCTGCCCAGGTATTTCTGGCCTTCGAAGATCATGGAGCCCCAGCTGGGGACCGGCGGCTGCACCCCCAGGCCCAGGTATTCCAGTGAGGACTCGATCAGCACAATCGTGGCGATGTCCGTTGCGCCGATGATCAGGGTCTGGGAGAAGACGTTGGGCAGGATGTGCCGGCGGATCACCCAGCCGTGCCCGCCACCCTGCGTCAGCGGCGCCAGGACAAAGTCACGGTGCCGCAGCGACCGGGCCAGGTTCCGGCTCACCCTGGCGTAGCCCACCCAGTAGGTCAGGCCCAGCGTCACGATGGTCACGGTGGCGCTGGGGCCGGTGACGGCGGCCACGGCGATCAGCAGCAGCACCACGGGCATGGCCAGGTTGACGTCCGCCAGAGTGGTCACCGCCGAATCGAGGCGGCCGCCGAAGTAGCCGGCAGCCATGCCCAGCGTGGTGCCGATCACCGCATTGAGGATCACGACGGCGAACGCGATTCCCAGCGTCACCGCACTGGCCAGGGACAGCCGGCTGAGCAGGTCCCGGCCCAGCGAGTCGGTCCCCAGGAGATGATCCGGGTCCGTGAAGGGTGCGCGCATCGCTGCCGAGAGGTCCTGGCCGAAGGGGTCGAAGCCCGGGAGCAGCGGAACCACCGCGGCCAGCAGCAGGACCATGCCCAGCATGGCGGACCCGATGACGAAGGCCGGGGAGGTGCCGCGGCCCTTGCGCTTGGCGGGCGTGGGGGTTGCGGGAGTTCCCTGGATGCCCGGGTCCGTGGACGGGGTGGCGGGAACCTGGGTTCCGGCGGGAAGGAGTTGTTGGGTCATGCCAGGCTCACTCTCGGATCGACCTTGGCGGACAGGAGGTCCACGGCGAGGTTCACGGTGACGAAGATCAGGGCCACCACCAGCAGTCCGGCCTGGACAATGGGGAAGTCGCGCTGGCTGACGGCGTCGGTCAGGACCTGGCCCAGGCCGGGCCAGGCGAAGACGGCTTCCACCACCACGGTGCCGCCCAGCAGGGAACCCAGGTTCAGCCCCGCCATGGTGAGGACCGGGAGCAGGGCGTTGGGCAGCATGTGGGACACCAGCACCCGGGCCCGGCTTTGGCCCTTGGCGAAGGCGGTCCGGACGTAGTCCTGGCTGGCCTGGTCGCTGAGCGCGGCGTCCATCAACCGGACATAGAGCACAAACTGGCCGGTGGCGATGGTGAGGACCGGCAGCACCAGGCTGGCCGGGCTCATCCGGCCCAGGGACGGGAGCAGGCCCAGTGCCACGGAAAACACCAGCACTGCCAGCAGCGCGAAAAAGAAATCCGGGACGGACTGGCGGAGCGATCCGCCCCAGATAAACAGCGAGCGCAAGGTCCGGCTGCCGGTGAGCTGGATGGCCAGGGCAGCCGCCAACGCCAGGACCAGGCCCAGCAGGAAGGACCAGAAGGCCAGTTCAAAGGTGGCCGGAAGCCGTTCGATGACCAGGTCCAGGGCCGGCTCACGCTGCCGGTAGGACTGGCCGAAGTCGCCGGCCAGGACGTTGGCCAGGAAGGTGCCGAACTGCACGTGCAGGGGTTCGTTGAAGCCGAGGGCCCCGTTGAGCGCGTCCACCTCGTCGGCGGTGGCGTTGTCCGGCAGCAGCAGGCCTGCCGGTTTGCCCGTGGCACGGCCCAGGACAAACGCGAAGGTGAGGACGCAGAAAAGCGTGAATGCCGCCTGGGCTATCCGGTGGAGCAGGTAGCGGGGCATGGTGCCCCCTCTCAAAAGTCGGTGGTGGGAACCCCTGGGGCAGGGACTCCGATCACAGCGTAAGGGCAGTTTTTGGGCATTCCGCCGAGTTGACCGGATCGTCATGGAGGTTAAACATGCCGGAAACTTTTGAATACCAAATAGCGCCATATTCGCTTTATTGGGGATGAAAGTGCACGATTGGCATACCAAAACGGGTTTTGACCCCGGCGTACAGGAGTGCAGACATGGAACAAGCAGAAGCCGCGGACCTCGGTCCGGGCCTGTCGGAGCGGGTGGCTGCCGCGCTCCGGGAGGACATCATCTCGGGCCGGATCCCCGGCGGCAGCAAACTCAACGAACGCGAGCTCTCTGCCCGGCTACAGGTCTCCCGCATCCCCCTGCGTGAGGCGTTGCCCTTGCTGGAGGCGGAGGGGTTCATCCACTCCGAAGCCCGCCGCGGCAGCGTAGTGCACACGTTTACGCTGCGGGACGCTGTGGAGGTGTTTGACCTCCGGCTCCAGCTGGAACCGTTCGCAGCCGCGTCCGCTGCCCGCCGCGTGGCGGCCGGGGCAGACCCGGCCAACCTGCTGGCCGCGCTGGAATATGCCCGCACCGGCGAGTCCGGGCACCAGGCGTCCGGCCGCAACTCGGACCTGCACGAGGAAATTGTCCACCTGGCCAGCCACGACCTGCTCCGCCGGCTCTCCAACCTGCTCAACGGCAGGGTGCGCTGGCTGTTCCGGCTCACCCCGGAACGGGATACACCGGGCATGTGGGAGGAACACGCGGAACTGGTCCACGCCATCGCCGACGGCCAGCCCGCCCTCGCTGAGGCCTTGGCCAGCGCCCACGTGGAACGCGGCCGGCACGCCTCCCTGCCCCACCTGGCCGGACGGCTGCCCGCCGAGGCCCCGGCCCGCAAAGGCCGGCGTCCCCGCAGCCAGGACTGATTCCACCAGCCCTGTTTTTGCACCCGCCTGCAGGAGTGCCACCCGCTCTGTTCCCCACCTGCTGCCTTCGTGTCACTTCACCCGTTTGTTTCGCTCCACCCACGTCCAGCTCCGACGCCCAGCGCGCCGCCGAATCCCCTCGAGGTACCCATGACGCTTGTGCTCACCGCTTCCGTTCTCGAAACCCTGGCGCACCTGCCGGCCACCATCGCCGCCGTGGAGCAGGCCTTCGCCGACATCGCCACCGGCACGGCCTGCCAGCCCGCCCCCACGTCCATGCAGCTGCCCTCCTCGGACGGGCGGTACATCCTGATGTCCGGCCTGGCGGACGCCCAGGGCCTGGCGGGGGTGAAGCTGCTCTCCGACCTTCCGGCAAACCCTGACGCGGGGCTGCCCAGCCAGCGCTCCAGCATCCTGCTGGCGGACCAGCAGACCGGTGAGACGCTGGCCCTGCTGGATGGCCGGGTACCCACCAGGGTGCGGACCGCTGCCGCCAGCGCGGTGGCCAGCAAACACCTGGCCCGACCCAACAGCTCCACGCTGGGACTTATCGGTGCCGGTGCGCTCGCCGTGGCCCACGTGGAGGCGATGCTCTGTGTCCTGCCCATTGACACCGTGGTGGTGTGGTCCCGGAGCGCCGCCACCGTTGAAGCATTCAAGGCGCGCATCAGTCACCTACCGGTCAAGGTGGTGGCTGCCGGCACCATCCGCGACACCGTGGAAGCCGCCGACGTCCTCTGCACGCTGACGCCGTCTGTGGAGCCGTTGGTCCGCGGCGAATGGTTCCTGCCCGGTTTGCACGTCAATGCCGTGGGGGCGCGCCCTCGCCCCACCCACCGGGAAATCGATGCCGCCGGAATCGCCCGGTCGGAGCTCTTTGTGGACAGCATCGCGACGGCCCGGGAAAAGTCCGGCGACCTGCTCATGGCCATCGAGGAAGGCTCGGTGACCCTGATGGACATCCGCGGTGAGCTGGGGCAGGTAGTAGCAGGGCAGGTCCCCGGCCGGACACACGATGCAGCCATCACACTGTTTGATTCGGTGGGGGTGGGAATGCAGGACGTCGCCATCGGGCGCCTGCTCTACGATGCGGCGGTCAGCCAGGGGCTGGGACTGGACGTCAACATGGCCGGCTGAGACTTCCCGGCTGCCGGTGGCTAGGCTGGCAGCCATGGACTACCAGCTCCGACAGGCCACCCCCGACGATGCCGAGGCCGTGGTGCACCTGCACACCCTGGCCCACGAACAGGCCTACGCACATCTGATGTCCGCGGACTTCTTCCGGAGCCGTCGGGCCAGCATCCCCGAGCGGGTGGAGCGGCGGCGGCCCTATCTGGCCGTGGACGAGCCGCGCATCATCGCCCTGGACGCGGACAACAGGCTGGTGGGCCTGGCCGACGCCGGCCCGCCGCGTGACGACGATGGTCCAGAGGACCTGGAGCTGTACTCGATCTACACCCTGGACCACACCCACGGGACAGGGCTTGGTGCGGCCCTGCTGGAAGCGGCGATCGGCGGTTCAGCCGCTTATCTGTGGGTGCTGGCGGAGAACCCGCGGGCGTTCGCCTTTTATGCCAAGCACGGCTTCCGGCCGGACGGGAAGACGGGGCTGCTGCCGCCCGAGTGGGAAAAGGTGCCGGAACTGCGGATGACGCGCCCCGCCGTCGGCCGCTGACAACGCGACCGCCATCAACCCGGCCGCAAAGCCCGGCCACCGGAACCGCGGCTCAGCGCGCCGCGGGCTCCTTCCGGAGGGCCTTGCCCAGCACCAGGACCGTCAGCCAGGTGACCACGGCGCAGGCCACGGTGCCCCAGGCGATGTCCGTCAGCGCCACGAGGGTGGGGAATCCCTGCAGCACGGCCAGCCCGGTCAGCGCCCACGTGGCGTACGTGAAGAAGCCAAAGAGCGCGGCACCGGTGATGCGCTGGCGCAGCGTGGCCCGCCGGTCGTTGGGCCGGATGCCGTAGTGCACCATGCCGGCCACGTAGATGAGGTAAAAAGCAACGGCAGCTACGTAGTTCGTGTCCGCGGCGATCAGGTCGCCGATTTGGGCCTTGTACTGCGGGTTGGCCACGCCGAGGATCCAGACCACGTCCAGGGCGGCGAAGATCACGGCTGCGACGGCGTAGCTTTGCAGCCATCGTTTGAGGTGCGGTTTCATGCCTGGCTCCTGGGGTCGGTGTAGAGGCCTTCCACGAGGTGGCGGGCCCTGTCGGTGAAGGCGCTGCGTTTGAGTTTCATGGTGGGGGTGACGTTGCCGTTGGCCTCGCTGAGGTCCGCCAGGAGCAGCACAAAACGGCGGACCTGCTCCGAGCGGGCAATTTTGGCGTTCGCGGAGCTGACGGCCTGGCCAATAGCGGTGAGGAGCCGGGCGTCCTCGATCTGGATGGCCCCGCCGTCCGCCGGGATCTTCAGGGCAGCGAGTTCGGCGAAGCCTTCGCGTTCGGCCCAGGCGGTGACGGACTCTGGGTCCAGCAGCACCAGCCCGCCCAGGTACGGTTTGCCTTCGCCCACCATCACGGCGTGCGCCACCAGCGGATCGCCCTCCACGTAGCCTTCCCAGATGGAGGGCGAGACGGTTTTGCCGCCGGCGGTGACAATGACGTCCTTGAGCCGGCCCTTGATGGTGAGCCTGCCCTGCGCGTCGAGTTCGCCCAGGTCGCCGGTGTGGAAGAAGCCGTCGGTGAAGGCGGCGGCGTTGTCCGCAGCACGCCGGTACCCGGCGAAAACACCCACGCCGCGGGCCAGCACCTCGCCCTCCTCCGTGAGCCGGACGGTGGTTCCCGGCATGGGCACCCCCACGGTCCCGGCCTTGATGGCCCCGGGCAGGTTTCCGGTCAGCGGCGCGGTGGTTTCGGTCAGGCCGTAGCCTTCGATCACGGGAAGGCCCAGGCCGCGGAAAAACAGGGATAGCTCGGCGTCCAGGGCAGCGGCCCCGGAGAGCAGGTAGTCCAGCCGGCCGCCCACCAGCGCGCGGAGGCGGGCGTAGAAAAGCCTGTCGAACACGGCGTGCCGGGCACGCAGGCCCAGCGGGGCACTGACTGTTGGGTCGGCGTCGTGTGCTTCCGCAAAACGGCCCCACTCGACGGCGGTGCGCTGCGCCGCAGCCCAGACCCGTCCCAGCCGCTTTTTCGCCGCAGCCCCGGCCGCCGAGGCCTGGATTTTCTGCAGCACGCGGGGGACCACCACCAGGAACGTGGGCCGCAGGGCACCGAGGGCGGGCACCACCTCGCGGGGATCGGCCAGGTGCGCGATCCGCATGCCGTTGGCCAGGCAGATCAGCTGCAGGCCGCGGGCCAGCACGTGGGCCATGGGCAGGAAGATGATGGTGTTGCCGCCCTCGCGGACCACCGCCGAATACGCGGCCGCCACGTTCAGGACCTGCCCCACAAAGTTGCCGTGGGTGATCAGGGCGCCCTTCGGGGCGGCGGTGGTGCCGGACGTGTACACGATGGTGGCCACCGAATCGGGGCCGGCCAGCAGCCGGCGTTCCTCCACCTCGGCATCCCCGACGCCGGCACCCCGCTCCACGAGGTCCGCCAGGTCTGCGCCCGGGCGGGAGTCCATGGTCCAGATGCCCAGGTGGTCCAGCCCGGCCTCGTCGAAGCCGCGCGACAGCAGGTCCGCGTGCGTTTCCGTGCCGGCCACAGCCAGCCGCACCTCGGCGTCAGCCAGGATGGCGATCACCTGGGGGAGCGCGGAGGTTTCGTAGACCGGGACCACCACGGCGCCGGCAAACCAGGCCGCCATGTCCGCCAGGGCCCACTCGTACCGGGTGGGCGACATGATGGCCAGTGAATCGCCGGGCTGCACGCCCGCGGCGATGAAGCCCTTGGCCAGGGCGTGGACCTCGTTGGCAAACTGCTGCGTGGTCACCTGCCGCCAGGGGTCGGTGATGGCGGCGCCGGACGTCCGGACCTCGAAGGCCACGTGGCCGGGGCTGGTGCCGAGCCGTTCCAGCAGGAGATCGGTGGCGTTGCGGTGGCCGGCGGTGTGGACCAGGGGCGGGGAGGTGAACTCTCTCACGGGGTGTCTTTCTCGGAAAGGGTGAGCAGGTGGTGCTGCATCAGGTGCAGGACGGTGTTGAGGAAGGTGCCGATCTCTGCCTGCTGGTCCTGGGGGAGCGAGGCCAGGTGGTCGCTGGTGGCAGTGACCAGCGGGCGCATCAGCGCGCTGATGGCCGCTGCGGCTGCCGGGGTGCAGGTGACGTGGACCTGGCGCCGGTCCTCCGAGCTGCGGAGCCGCTCCACAAAACCGTGCAGTTCCAGCCGGCTGACGATCGCGGTGGTGGTGGCTGCGGTGGCGCCGAGCTGGGCGGCCAATACGCCCACTGTCATGGGCCCGGCCTGGGACACGGCTCCAAGCGCACGGTAGTCGGTCAGGTTCAGCCCCAGGTGCCGGGCCACCTCGCGCTCCGTCTCATTCGCCATGGTGAGCAGCGCCTGGAGCATAAAGGCCGATGGATGAAGTGGGGGAGTGTCCGGCGGCCCTTCGTGAGATAGCATGTCTCTATAGTAATCAAATTGGTTTGAACATCAAAGACTGTTGAATGTCAGGATGCTTGCCAGGGGGAACCGTCGTGCTGCAGCGCTCGCCGGGCCGTATGAAAGGACCACCCATGACCACCAAGAGCCGAAATGCCCTCATCAGCATCCCCATCGTGGTGGTGGTGGGTGCCCTGATCGCGCTGGCCGGCAGCCAGGGAGGATCCACCATCGGTGGCATCTCCGTCTTCGCGATTGGGGTGGCCGCCGCGTTTGTGATCCAGTGGCTGGTCTTCATCCCGTCCTTCGCCGCGCAGACGGAAAAGTTCTACGACTTCACCGGCGCCCTGACCTATATCGCCATCACCATCTTCCTGGTGCTGGCTTCGCCGGGAGTGGATGCCCGCGGCCTGATCCTGGCTGCCATGGTGGTGTTCTGGGCCATCCGGCTGGGCAGCTTCCTGTTCCTGCGGGTGATGAAGCATGGCAAGGACGACCGGTTCGACGAGATCAAGCCCGACTTCCCCCGCTTCCTGAACACCTGGACCGTCCAGGGCCTGTGGGTAGTGCTCACCGCCGCGCTCGCCTGGGTGGCCATCACCTCGGACAAAAAAGTGGGCCTGGACTGGTTCACCGTGGTGGGCGTCCTTGTGTGGGCCGTGGGCATCGCCATCGAAATCGCCGCCGACATCCAGAAATCCGCCTTCAAGGCTGACCCCGCCAACGAGGGCCGGTACATCTCCACCGGTCTCTGGTCCAAGTCCCGCCACCCCAACTACTTCGGCGAAATCACGCTCTGGGTGGGCGTTGCCATCATCACCCTGCCCGTGCTCCAGGGCTGGCAGTGGGCCGCGCTGATCTCCCCGGTCTTTGTGGCCTTGCTGCTTACCAAGGGCAGCGGCGTACCGCTCCTGGAAGCCAAGGCCGACAAAAAGTGGGGCGGCCAGGCCGACTACGAGGACTACAAGAAAAACACCCCGGTCCTGATCCCCAAACTGAAGTAGGACTCCGGCGCGCAGGCGCTGACGGACGACGGCGGCACCCGGGTGGGTGCCGCCGTCGGCCGTTAAGCGCTGGCTAGGGAAGCGGCCCGTCAGTTACGTTGGACGATTGAAATCTTTTGATGTGGGGGACTTATGCCGGTACGAAACGCCGTTCGGAGGACAGCGGTGGCAGGCCTTGCCGCACTCACGCTGGCTTCCTGCACCACGGTGCCTCAACAACCTGCGCTGGCGATTCTTGACCGGCCAGCCATGAATGACGATGCCGTCCCGGCGTTCGTTGACCTTTCCGACATGGCTGCTGACAGTGTGCGGCTGGCTGCCGAGGACGGGGGCTTCCGATTTTACCTTGCCCGCCCAGCCCGGGACGCCGGGATCTGCCTGATCCAGGTGGCCGACGGGGATGAAGACCGCTGGGGATCGGCCTGCAAATCCGACGGCGGGCCCGTTTTGACGGCGAACCTGCTGGGCTACGGCAGCGACGCCGCTGTGGTGGCTGATGATGCCGACGCCGGGGACCTCGTGGCGCAGGGCTATGAGGCGGTCCAGGGCAACATCTTGCTTCGGCGCTGAGCTGACGAACTCGACACGCAAGTTCATTTTCGACCCGCTCATTCCCTGCCGCGCCAGGTATATGGGTGGCGCGATGGAAGGTGCGAGTCGGTGCGGAATGTGCGCGTCGAAACCACGGCCATCAGATGGTTGACAGCGCTGTCAGGGGAGCGTTACCGTTGGGAAGCGCCATCACTGACAGCGCTGTCAATCCAAAGGAGCACCATGGAGTCCGTTAGCCGCGCAGCCCGCCCGGCCGCCGTCTCCATGACTGACGTGGCCCGCCATGCCGGCGTGTCACTGAAGACCGTTTCCCGGGTGGTCAACGCGGAGCAGCATGTCAGTGGCGCCGTCCGCGAAACCGTGCAGCGGGCCATCGAAGAGCTGGGTTACCAACCCAACGGTGCTGCCCGGGCGCTGGCGTCCAAGCGGACCAAGCGGATCGGCATGATTGCCGCCAGCACCTCCTTCTCCGGCCCGTCCGCCATCCTGGACGGCGTCGAAAAGGCCGTCCGCCAGCAGGGCTACTCGCTGGCGCTAGTCCGGACGCAACCGGACGAAGGCTACGAAATCCAGCACGCCATCGCCCAGCTCATCAGCCAGGGCATCGACGGGCTGATCCTTTCCCAACCCGTGGGACCGGATAATCCGGGAATCCAAGGCCCCGCCGGCGTTCCCCTGCTGAGTATCGACTACCCCGACGCGCGGCACAGCGCCGGGGAAATAGTTGTCGGGACCGATGAAGTGGACGGAGCGCGGCAGGCCGTCAACCATCTTTTGTCCCTGGGGCACCGCACGGTGTGGCACCTGGGCGGTGACCCGGCGTGGGCCGCGGCCCGCCAGCGCACCCGCGGCTGGCGCGAAACGCTGGAAGCGGCCGGCGCATCCGTCCCCGAACCCGTTTTCGGCGACTGGACGGCGGCCTCGGGGTATGCGCAGATGCAAAAAATGCTCGACGCCGGCAGCCCCACCGCCGTCTTCGTTGCCAACGACCAGATGGCCATCGGCGCCATCCACGCCCTGGAGCGGTCCGGCCGGAGCATCCCGGGCGACGTCAGCGTGGTGGGATTCGACGATGCTGACGAATCCGCGTTCCTCCACATACCCCTGACCACCATCAGGGCGGACTTCCAGGACACGGCGCACCAAGGAGTCCTCCGCCTCATTGAGTCCATTAACGGCCGGGACGAGGCACCCAGGCAGTTCACGCTCCCGGTCCACCTGGTGATCCGTGAGTCCACCGCTCCACCACGCAACGCCGGCTAGCCAACTCCGCTCCCTCTGCCATCCCGCGAGCCCGAAAGGCACCACCATGCCCATCCCCACCGACAGCATCCTCTTCGGCGCTGCGTACTATCACGAGTACCAGCCCACCGAAAGGCTCGACGCCGACATGGACCTGATGAAGGAGGCGCACTTCACCGTCATCCGGGTGGGCGAATCCGTCTGGTCCACGTGGGAGCCGGACAACGGGGTGTTTGACCTCGACTGGCTCCAGCCGGTCCTGGATGCGGCGCACGCCCGCGGCATCCGGGTCATCCTGGGCACCCCCACGTACGCGGCGCCGCCGTGGCTGGCACGGCTGTACCCGGAGATCAACGTGCACCGGTCCACCGGCCGGCCCATGGGCTGGGGCGCCCGGCAGGAAATCGACTACACCCACCCGGCGTTCCTGTTCCACGCGGAGCGGATCATCCGTAAGATCATCGCCCGGTACGTGGACCACCCGGCAGTGATCGGTTTCCAGGTGGACAACGAGCCCGGCAACGAGATCTTCCACAACCCCGGGGTTTTTCAGAAGTTCATCGGGCACCTGCGCAAGCAGTACGGCACCGTAGAGGAGCTCAACCGGGAATGGGGCCTGACGTACTGGTCGCACAGGCTCTCGGATTGGGCCGATCTGTGGACCCCGGATTCCAACGCGCAGCCGCAGTACGCGCTGGCGTGGCGCCGGTTCCAGGCGGAGCTGACCACCTCCTACATCCACTGGCAGGCCGAGGTGGTGCGCGAGTACGTCCGGGAGGACCAGTTCGTCACCACCTGCATCTCCTACGAACGGCCCACAGCCCAGGATGATGCCTTGACGTCCCGGCTGGACGTGACCGCCGGGAACCCGTACTACCGGATGCAGGACCACTTGGCGCTGCCGGCCGTTGCGCCGACTCGGCAATCGTGGACCACCGAGGGCACCTGGTCCCTGTATGCGACGGCGGACCGGATGTTCTCCTCCAAGCAGGCGCCGTTCCTGGTCACCGAGACCAATGCGCAGGCGATTGGGCACGCGCACCAGAACGAGCCGGCCTTCGATGGGCAGTGGCGGCAGGCCGCGTGGGCTTTGGTGTCCCGAGGGGCCTCGATGATCGAGTACTGGCACTGGCACACGCTGCATTTCGGGGCCGAAACGTTCTGGGGCGGGGTGCTGCCGCACAGCCTGGAACCGGGCCGCGTGTACCAGCACATCAAGGAGCTGGGTGCGGACTTCGCAGCGGCGGGAGACCTGGTCACCGGCCTGACTCCGGACGCTGACATTGTCCTGGTGTACTCGAATGACACCAAGTGGGCGCTGCAGGAGAACCCGCAGCTGCCGCTGCCCGGGCCCGACTGCCAGCCGGACCCGCGTTCCTACCAGGCCATCTTCGATGCGTTCTACCGCGGCGCGTTTGAGGCTGGGCTGCAGTCTCGGCTCCTGCACGCGGGCCAGATGACGGACCTGGACCCGGCGGAGTACGCGGCGGCCCAGCCGGTGCTGGTCGCTGCCGGGCTGGCCATCGCTTCCGATGCAGAACTGCTGTGGCTGCGTTCCTACGCTGCCGCCGGAGGCCACCTGATCCTGGGGATCCGGACCGGGTACCAGGACCAGGAGGCCCGGGCGCGGCTGGAGCGCAAGCCCGCGCACCTTGCCGAAGCCGCGGGATTCTTCTACGACGAGTTCAGCACGCTGGCCGGGCCCGTGGATGTGGTTGCCGCTTCCACGTCCGGGGCCGGCTTTACGCTCAGCCCGGGTGCCGCCGGCGCACGGTGGATCGATGGGGTGCAGGTCCAGGGCGCCGAGGTGCTGGCGTCCTATGACCACGTCCACTTCGGCCGGTGGCCGGCCGTGACCACTTCCGAGCACGGTTCCGGCCGGGTCACCTATGTGGGGACCGTTCCCAACGAGGCGCTTGCCCGCGACATCGCGGCATGGGCTGCCCGGCAGGGGAGTGACTGGCGTCCGAACGCCGACTCGCAGACCGTCACGGGTGCAACCTCCCGTTCCGGCGAGCAGCTGCGGTTCGTCCACAACTGGTCCTGGACACCGAGCAGCTTCAAGTTGCCTGGCGCAGTCCGGGACGTGGTCTCGGGGGAGTCGTTCGGATACGGCGACGAGCTTGAACTGGGCGCGTGGGACGTGCGGGTTCTGGTGGAGACAAAATAGGGCATTTAACGCCCGACGGCGGCACGGCTGGGCCTCCGTTTCCGGCTGTTTTGGTGTGTGACTCACTGCATTGTGGCTGGTTTTGGCCTTGTGTGGGTGTTGGGTGGGGTGGTGGTCCTTGTTTTCCTTGTGTTGGCGGGGTTTTCGGGGGCCATCACCCGTTGTGGGGGCTGGTTTGCTGTGGTGCGGTTGTGCGTGTATTGTTTTCTAAGTCGCCGCGAGGGAGACAGCGAGAAGCTGGGTACCGCGGGTGACCAACCCCCATTTTGAACGGCCTGGAATATGGTTCGCTTGTTTGCGTGCCGGTTTTTTGGGTGGGGTGGTTGCTGTTGAAGCGTGATTCTGCGTCAGAGATGCGGGTTTGCAAAGCTTCCGGTGATCGGGTAAGTTTGAAAAGTTGCTCCGGAGCGATCTGCGACCTGTGGTTGTGGTGGTGTCGGGTGTGTCTGTTGTTTGAGAACTCAATAGTGTGCCATGTTTGTTGATACCAATTTTTTGTATTGAATTGGTTGAATTGGCTGGATGATGCCGCCCCTGTGGTGTTGTCTGGTTTTTACAGCTGGTTTCGAATTTTGTGCAGCCATTTTGTCCCGTGTTTCCGGGGTTGGTGGTTGTGTCTGTTTTTGTTTTTACTTCAACGGAGAGTTTGATCCTGGCTCAGGATGAACGCTGGCGGCGTGCTTAACACATGCAAGTCGAACGATGACCTCCAGCTTGCTGGGGTGATTAGTGGCGAACGGGTGAGTAACACGTGAGTAACCTGCCCTTGACTCTGGGATAAGCCTGGGAAACTGGGTCTAATACCGGATATGACTCCTCATCGCATGGTGGGGGGTGGAAAGCTTTTTGTGGTTTTGGATGGACTCGCGGCCTATCAGCTTGTTGGTGAGGTAATGGCTTACCAAGGCGACGACGGGTAGCCGGCCTGAGAGGGTGACCGGCCACACTGGGACTGAGACACGGCCCAGACTCCTACGGGAGGCAGCAGTGGGGAATATTGCACAATGGGCGCAAGCCTGATGCAGCGACGCCGCGTGAGGGATGACGGCCTTCGGGTTGTAAACCTCTTTCAGTAGGGAAGAAGCGAAAGTGACGGTACCTGCAGAAGAAGCGCCGGCTAACTACGTGCCAGCAGCCGCGGTAATACGTAGGGCGCAAGCGTTATCCGGAATTATTGGGCGTAAAGAGCTCGTAGGCGGTTTGTCGCGTCTGCCGTGAAAGTCCGGGGCTCAACTCCGGATCTGCGGTGGGTACGGGCAGACTAGAGTGATGTAGGGGAGACTGGAATTCCTGGTGTAGCGGTGAAATGCGCAGATATCAGGAGGAACACCGATGGCGAAGGCAGGTCTCTGGGCATTAACTGACGCTGAGGAGCGAAAGCATGGGGAGCGAACAGGATTAGATACCCTGGTAGTCCATGCCGTAAACGTTGGGCACTAGGTGTGGGGGACATTCCACGTTTTCCGCGCCGTAGCTAACGCATTAAGTGCCCCGCCTGGGGAGTACGGCCGCAAGGCTAAAACTCAAAGGAATTGACGGGGGCCCGCACAAGCGGCGGAGCATGCGGATTAATTCGATGCAACGCGAAGAACCTTACCAAGGCTTGACATGGACCAGACCGGACTGGAGACAGTTCTTCCCCTTTGGGGTTGGTTCACAGGTGGTGCATGGTTGTCGTCAGCTCGTGTCGTGAGATGTTGGGTTAAGTCCCGCAACGAGCGCAACCCTCGTTCTATGTTGCCAGCACGTGATGGTGGGGACTCATAGGAGACTGCCGGGGTCAACTCGGAGGAAGGTGGGGACGACGTCAAATCATCATGCCCCTTATGTCTTGGGCTTCACGCATGCTACAATGGCCGGTACAAAGGGTTGCGATACTGTGAGGTGGAGCTAATCCCAAAAAGCCGGTCTCAGTTCGGATTGGGGTCTGCAACTCGACCCCATGAAGTCGGAGTCGCTAGTAATCGCAGATCAGCAACGCTGCGGTGAATACGTTCCCGGGCCTTGTACACACCGCCCGTCAAGTCACGAAAGTTGGTAACACCCGAAGCCGGTGGCCTAACCCCTTGTGGGAGGGAGCTGTCGAAGGTGGGACTGGCGATTGGGACTAAGTCGTAACAAGGTAGCCGTACCGGAAGGTGCGGCTGGATCACCTCCTTTCTAAGGAGCACCTACAGTCCTTCATTCCTCATGTATGTGGTGGGTGGGGGTTGTCAGGAGTAAAGGCCCGTTGCGCAGACGATTGTTCTGCGGCGGGTGCTCAAGGGTGGAATATCAACAAATAGGTGCCTGGTGGCACGAACCATGGTTTAGTACGGGTTACTCCTTCGGGGGTGGTTCAGGAACGATGATGGTCTGTGGTTGCTGGGTAGTGTATGGCACACTGTTGGGTCCTGAGGCAACAGGACCGGGGTGGTTCCGTGGCTGGTCTTTTTGGCTGGTGCGGGGCTGGTTCGGGTTTGTTTGTTTCTGGTTTCCTGGCTGCACCGAACACACGGTTGCTTTTCCTTTTGGGAGGGTTGTGTGGGGTGTGTGGTTTGGGGTTGTTGTTTGAGAACTACATAGTGGACGCGAGCATCTTTTATAAGAAGCAATTTCCAAGAATATGAACCTGGATCTGGCTGCGCGTGATGGTGTCACCTTTCGGGGTGGTGTTGATCGTGTGGTTGGTTTCTGTGGTTCTCTCGAAAATTAGCGTTTTTGATCTTTTGTGGTCAAGTTTTTAAGAGCACACGGTGGATGCCTTGGCATTAGGAGCCGAAGAAGGACGTAGGAATCTGCGATAAGCCTGGGGGAGTCGATAACCGGACTGTGATCCCAGGGTGTCCGAATGGGGAAACCCCGCCAGGCGCGCGAGTGACCTGGTGACCCGCATCTGAACACATAGGGTGTGTGGGGGGAACGCGGGGAAGTGAAACATCTCAGTACCCGCAGGAAGAGAAAACAATAGTGATTCCGTTAGTAGTGGCGAGCGAACGCGGATCAGGCTAAACCGTTCCATGTGTGATAGCCGGCGGGCGTTGCATGGGCGGGGTTGTGGGACTTTCCATACTGGTTCTGCCGGACCGGTGGGGTGTGATGTACAGGCATAGGTGAACGGTCTTGAAAGGCCGGCCAGAGAGGGTGTGAGCCCCGTAACCGTAATGTTTTGTGCCGCCTGTGAGAGTATCCCAAGTAGCACGGGGCCCGAGAAATCCCGTGTGAATCTGTCAGGACCACCTGATAAGCCTAAATACTCCCTAATGACCGATAGCGGACCAGTACCGTGAGGGAAAGGTGAAAAGTACCCCGGGAGGGGAGTGAAACAGTACCTGAAACCGTGTGCTTACAATCCGTCGGAGCAACCGCACCTTGTGTGCATAGTAGTTGTGACGGCGTGCCTTTTGAAGAATGAGCCTGCGAGTTAGTGTTACGTCGCGAGGTTAACCCGTGTGGGGAAGCCGTAGCGAAAGCGAGTCTGAATAGGGCGTTGCAGTGGCGTGATCTAGACCCGAAGCGAAGTGATCTACCCATGGCCAGGTTGAAGCGACGGTAAGACGTCGTGGAGGACCGAACCCACTTCAGTTGAAAATGGAGGGGATGAGCTGTGGGTAGGGGTGAAAGGCCAATCAAACTTCGTGATAGCTGGTTCTCCCCGAAATGCATTTAGGTGCAGCGTTGCGTGTTTCTTGCTGGAGGTAGAGCTACTGGATGGCTAATGGGCCCTACAAGGTTACTGACGTCAGCCAAACTCCGAATGCCGGTAAGTGAGAGCGCAGCAGTGAGACTGTGGGGGATAAGCTTCATAGTCGAGAGGGAAACAGCCCAGACCACCAACTAAGGCCCCTAAGCGTGTGCTAAGTGGGAAAGGATGTGGAGTTGCGAAGACAACCAGGAGGTTGGCTTAGAAGCAGCCATCCTTAAAAGAGTGCGTAATAGCTCACTGGTCAAGTGATTCCGCGCCGACAATGTAGCGGGGCTCAAGTACACCGCCGAAGTTGTGGCATTCAAATATTAGCTAAGCCCTTGTGGTTCAGGCGTTTGGATGGGTAGGGGAGCGTCGTGTGGGCAGTGAAGTCGCGGTGTAAACCAGCGGTGGAGCCTACACGAGTGAGAATGCAGGCATGAGTAGCGAAAGACGGGTGAGAAACCCGTCCGCCGAATGATCAAGGGTTCCAGGGTCAAGCTAATCTGCCCTGGGTAAGTCGGGACCTAAGGCGAGGCCGACAGGCGTAGTCGATGGACAACGGGTTGATATTCCCGTACCGGCGAAAAACCGTCCATGTTGAACAGGGGATACTAACCGCCCGAGACCTGACCGCCCGCCCTTGTGGTGACGTGGTTTTTGGTGGAGCGCGGGACCTGATCCTGGGAGGCAAGCGTATTAACAGGTGTGACGCAGGAAGGTAGCCAAGCCGGGCGATGGTTGTCCCGGTCTAAGGATGTAGGGCGAATGGTAGGCAAATCCGCTGTTCATGATGCCTGAGATCTGATGGGACCCCCTTTAGTGGGGGGATTTGGTGATCCTATGCTGCCGAGAAAAGCATCGACGCGAGGTTTTAGCCGCCCGTACCCCAAACCGACACAGGTGATCAGGTAGAGAATACTAAGGCGATCGAGAGAATTATGGTTAAGGAACTCGGCAAAATGCCCCCGTAACTTCGGGAGAAGGGGGGCCCCAACCTTGAACACCACACGCTGGTGGGAGGGGATCGGGGCCGCAGAGACCAGGGGGAAGCGACTGTTTACTAAAAACACAGGTCCGTGCGAAGTCGCAAGACGATGTATACGGACTGACTCCTGCCCGGTGCTGGAAGGTTAAGAGGACCGGTTAGCCGCAAGGCGAAGCTGAGAATTTAAGCCCCAGTAAACGGCGGTGGTAACTATAACCATCCTAAGGTAGCGAAATTCCTTGTCGGGTAAGTTCCGACCTGCACGAATGGAGTAACGACTTCCCCGCTGTCTCAACCATAAACTCGGCGAAATTGCAGTACGAGTAAAGATGCTCGTTACGCGCAGCAGGACGGAAAGACCCCGAGACCTTTACTATAGTTTGGTATTGGTGTTCGGAGTGGCTTGTGTAGGATAGGTGGGAGACGTTGAAACCCGGACGCCAGTTCGGGTGGAGTCATCGTTGAAATACCACTCTGGTCACTTTGGACATCTAACTTCGGCCCGTAATCCGGGTCAGGGACAGTGCCTGATGGGTAGTTTAACTGGGGCGGTTGCCTCCTAAAAAGTAACGGAGGCGCCCAAAGGTTCCCTCAGCCTGGTTGGCAATCAGGTGTCGAGTGTAAGTGCACAAGGGAGCTTGACTGTGAGAGAGACATCTCGAGCAGGGACGAAAGTCGGGACTAGTGATCCGGCGGTACATTGTGGAATGGCCGTCGCTCAACGGATAAAAGGTACCTCGGGGATAACAGGCTGATCTTGCCCAAGAGTCCATATCGACGGCATGGTTTGGCACCTCGATGTCGGCTCGTCGCATCCTGGGGCTGGAGTAGGTCCCAAGGGTTGGGCTGTTCGCCCATTAAAGCGGTACGCGAGCTGGGTTTAGAACGTCGTGAGACAGTTCGGTCCCTATCCGCTGCGCGCGCAGGAAATTTGAGAAGGGCTGTCCTTAGTACGAGAGGACCGGGACGGACGAACCTCTGGTGTGTCAGTTGTACTGCCAAGTGCACCGCTGATTAGCTACGTTCGGATGGGATAACCGCTGAAAGCATCTAAGCGGGAAGCTCGCTTCGAGATGAGATTTCCATACACCTTGTGTGTGAGAGGCCCCCAGCCAGACCACTGGGTTGATAGGCCGGATGTGGAAGCGAGGACTAACGACTCGTGAAGCTGACCGGTACTAATAGGCCGATAACTTACACCACACACCACCCCCGCAACCTTCCCTTCAAAAGGGGTTGCACCCGTGGGGTGGTAAAAAGAAACAAGACTGCTTGCGTCCACTATGTGGTTCCCAAACAACAAAACCTGTTGTCGGGAATCAACAACTACATAACAACACCACACCTGCCCCACCACGGGCAGGACGAACAATGTTGTAACCACAGATTTCCCACCCCCGGGCAACACCCCAGGGGACGGGTAGAAGGGTTACGGCGGTCATAGCGTGGGGGAAACGCCCGGTCCCATCCCGAACCCGGAAGCTAAGACCCACAGCGCCGATGGTACTGCACCCGGGAGGGTGTGGGAGAGTAGGACGCCGCCGGAACATCATTAACGGTCGAGGCCCCAACCAGCACATGGTTGGGGCCTCCCACATTTAACAAACAAACACCCCCGTTGACCTATCAGATACGGTCCCCAAACACCCCGAATAACAACCACAACCGATAGCACAACGAGGGGGGGCCGGTAGACTCGGACCCCATGAACACCAGCGAACTCCTCCTCGAGAGCTTTGGCCGGATCCCGGAAGCTGTGGAAGCCACCCTGAAGGGCCTCGACACCGACAAGCTGACTTACCGGCCGGGCGGTACAGGAAACTCGATCGCCTGGCTGCTGTGGCACCTTGCGCGGGTGGAGGACGCCCAGGTGGCGACCGTTGCCGGCCTGGAACAGGTCTGGACGGCCCAGGACTTCGCCGGGTCCTTCGGCTTGGAGCTGCCCGTGGCAGATACGGGCTACAAGCACTCCAGCGAGGAGGTGGACGCCGTCAACGCCTCAGCCGAGCAGCTGCTGGCCTACTACACGGCTGTGCACCAGCAGACGGGGGCCTACATTCGCAGCCTCACCGATGAGGACCTGGACCGGATCGTCGACCGTCAGTGGGATCCACCGGTCACCCTGGGCGCCCGGCTGGTGAGCACCATCGTGGACTGCGTCCAGCACGTGGGCCAGGCCGCCTACGCCAAAGGCCTGCCGACTAACTAAGGCGGAAGGCCGCCGTCGTCCGCTTCATCCTGAGCCCACGAGGCTAAGTGCCAGGCACCACGTCAATCAGCTTGGCCGGCTGCCTGCCGCTTGTCCCGGCGAGGGGTGAGCTGTCCGTAAACGATCCAACCCGCAACGGCTGCCAGCATCAGAAGGCCCAGCTCCGGCGGCACGTGGCCCAGCGCGGCCAGGGGTGTCAGGGCGATGCCCAGGACACAAAGGACAAGAAGCCCTATGCGGTACGGTCGTTTGGCGATCATCAGGCTTACCTCCCAGTGCGGTCCCTTCCAGCCAAGCACGATGGCACGCGAAGTCAAGTCAATCGCGCCACCTGCAGGGCCACAGTGCAGCACCACCACTAAGCATGGGTTAGGGTTTAACCATCAAGGGGAGTACTCCCGTCTGTGATCGGCCCGTCAATACGGATGCAGCGAAGCATCCCGGGCCCATCGGTTCCGGCTCCAGTCCGGGCGGAGGAGACCTTGGCGTCATGTCAACGCCTACCCTTGGAGTACCCCATGCAGGTAACACCACTGATCTGGATCATCACCCTCGCGGTGACCGTCCTGTTCTTCGTTTACGAGTTCTTCGCGCACGTGCGCAAACCCCACGAACCCAGCATCGCCGAATCGGCCCGCTGGTCGGCGTTCTACATCGGCTTGGCGCTGGTGTTCGGCGTTGGGATCGGCCAATTGTCCGGTTGGACGTACGGCGGTGAGTACTTCGCCGGCTACCTCACGGAGAAGGCACTGTCGATCGACAACCTGTTCGTCTTCCTGATCGTGATGACCGGCTTCGCAGTCCCCAAGATGTACCAGCAGAAGGTCCTGATGGTGGGCATCATCATCGCCCTGGTGCTGCGCGGCGGGTTCATCGCCATCGGCGCCGGGCTGATCGAGAATTTCTCCTGGATCTTCTACATCTTCGGCGCGCTGCTGCTCTTCCTGGCCTACAAGCAGGCGTTCGGCGGCCACGACTCCAACCCGGCCGACGGCAAGTTCATGCAGCTGGTCCGCCGGGTCCTGCCCGTCACGGACGAGTACCACGAGGACAAGCTCACCGTGAAGAACGACGGCAAGCGTTTCGTCACCCCGATGCTGCTGACCATCATCGCCATCGGCTTTGTGGACCTCATCTTCGCCGTGGACTCCATCCCCGCAATTTACGGCCTGACCGACGAGGCCTACATTGTCTTCACCGCCAACGCCTTCGCCCTGATGGGCCTGCGCCAGCTGTTCTTCCTGATCGGCGGGCTGCTGGAACGCCTGGTGTACCTGGCCCAGGGCCTGGCCGTCATCCTCGCGTTCATCGGCGTGAAGCTGGTCTTCCACGCCCTGCACGTCAACGAGCTGACCTTCATCAACAACGGCCAGCCGTTCCTGTGGGTCCCGGAGATCCCCATCTGGTTCTCGCTGCTGTTCATCGGCGCCACCATCACCGTGGCCACCGTCGCGAGCCTGCTCAAGACCCGCGGCGACGGCACCAAGAAGGACCGGGACACGTTCGACGGCGGTCCGGTCGCCTCGGCGGACACGGACGGCGTGGATGCGGATCAGCAGGTCGAGGAGACCACAAGCGGTTCCGCAAAGCGGTAGCCGCCCCGGCGGCCTGACAGGCACATAGCGGACGACGACGGCGGGAGGGCGGTTTCTAGGGGTCGTTGCAACACCGTTGGTGGCTAGGTGGTTGTTAGTAGATCACGCAGGCGCTCGGCAGGGGTATCCCAGCCGAGCGTTTTGCGTGGGCGGGCGTTGAGTTCCTGGGCGACGTGCTCGAGGTCTTCGGGTCCGTAGACAGAGAGATCGGTGCCTTTGGGGAAGTATTGCCGGAGCAGCCCGTTGGTGTTCTCGTTGGAGCCGCGTTGCCAGGGGCTTGCTGGATCGCAGAAGTAGACCTGTATGTCTGTGGCGAGAGTGAAGGATTTGTGGGCTGCCATTTCCACGCCCTGGTCCCAGGTCAGGGATCCGCGGAGGTGGGCCGGCAGGGTGGACATCGTGGCGATGAGTCCGTCCCTGACGGATTCCGCGGTGTGATCGGTTGGCAGGTGGACCAGCATGACGTAGCGGGTGGAGCGTTCGACCAGGGTTCCGATCGCTGACTGGTTCAGCGCCCCGGTGATTAAGTCCCCTTCCCAATGTCCGGGCACTGCCCGGTCCTCGATTTCGGGAGGCCGTTCGGAGATCATCACCATGGGATCGACGAACCGAGGCCGTCGCTCGTCGCCGTTTCTGTGAGGCTTCCGGCGCGCCCGGCCGGTCCGCAGGGCGGTCGCGAGTTCTCTACGCAGCCCGCCCCGGCCCTGAAGGTAAAGCGCCTGGTAGATCGTCTCGTGGGTCACGCGCATCTCCTGATCATCGGGAAAGTCCCTGATCAAAGTCTTGCTGATTTGTTCCGGCGACAATCGCAGGAGCAGTTTCGCTTCGATATGGTCACGCAGCCGGGGCAGGACCAGGATCTTGCGTTCTTTTGGTCTTGGCCGGCGGGAGGCAGCTTTGCGGTGGGCTGCGTAGGGTTGGTACCCGATCACAGGCTGGCTATTGCGGGCGAACTCCCTGCTGACCGTTGATGGCGAGCGGCCGAGTGCGGCCGCGATGGCACGAAGTGATGCCCCGGAGGAGCGGAGGTCCCGGATCCTTTCCCGGTCCTGCAGCGACAGGAACCGCCCGTCGAGGGTCTTGTCCAGAGCGTCGAGCCCTGGAAGGGATATGCCCCGGACGCCCGGGGTGGTGGTTGTGCTCACTTCACGTGTGTAGTCCACGGACCGCCCGCCAGGATAGATGCGTCCATTCCTGGTTTTGCGGATCCCAACGTCCCACTCCTCAGCTGTGGTCTGGTGGATTCCCAGAGCTGCTGCGGCCTCGCGCCGGGACATACCGGCATCCCGGAGGCGGCGGAAGTCTTCGCGCTGCGGTCGGTCAGAGCGTTTGCGGGCTCTCCCGGCTTTCTGCATCCACCGATAGCAAGTGTTCCGGTTCAACCCGAGTTCACTGGCAGCAGCGGTGACACTGCCGGCCCGTTGCAGAACAGTAAAAAACAGGTCCTTCTTTTCCTGCGTGTGCTTTTCTCGCCCAGCCCCAATCCCTGCCTTGTGGGTCCACTGATAGCACGTCATCTGATTGAACCCGAGCTCCTCCGCAGCAACTGCCACCGAGCCAACCCGGTCGAAAACAGCAAAGAAGCGGTCCTTCTGTTCCTGCGTGTACTTTCTCTTCCCCGACGCTTTCCTGATTAAAGACGGCACGGTCGTTGCAACTCCCAAAATCTAGGGGTGTTGCAACGACCGCTAGAACCCAAGGAGGCTCCCGCCGTCGTCGTCCGTTTCTGCGCAATACCGTCGTGTGGATTTCCGCACGTCTTCACCATTCGCCACAGTTAGAGCATTTACCGCCAAAATGCTTCGATGCTGGTGATTTACTGACGCTACTCAACCTGTGATTTGGCCTTTCGCCAGATTTTGCGAATTGATGGGAGCTGTCAGCATGAAACTGCGACGTTGGGGAATCGGCGCCATTGTTGCCGTCGTGCTGTCGGGCGGTCTTGCTGCAGGCCCGGCGTCGGCGGTAGTTCCTCCGATCACGCCCGGGCATCTGCCATACCCGGCAGGCGGAACGTCAGTGATGGGACAGGGGACGGACTCCGGCAACCGGAACGCCCAGCTTGCAGAAACTGTTCCGGCCCAAATCACGAAGTCTTGGAAGGCAATACCACCCTTCTGTCCGTCGTCGGGAGGTAGTGCTTCCATCTCCATCAGCGTGTCCGGAAACAGAACAGTAGTGGTGGACACACAGCACCAATGTTCGTGGCTTTCCGCATACGAAACAGTCAGTGGGAAGCTGCTGTGGCGGCATGCCTTCCATTTCTCGGCGCAGGCGAAAATCGTCGGCTCGAAGGTCTATTTTGCCCACGACAACATGCAAACGTCATCGCCAGAGACGCTTGACGCATACGACATTAGTACGGGAAAGCTGCTGTGGAGTTCCGAATCGGGAGGGAAAGACCAAGTAGTTGTGGGCTCCGGCCTAGCCATGAGCAGCCTGTACGGCCTGGACGCGACAACGGGGTCACTGAAGCTGGTCTTTGATCAGGGCGCTTCGACCAACAGTTCGCTCCTCATCGACGGTGGAAAGATTCTCCACAACGCCCATGAAGCCGTGTCAGCCTTTTCCGTGACAACGGGCAAACTTCTCTGGCGTTATGCGAAATCTTTGGCTCCTTTTACTCCAGGGGAAGGAATGTCACCGATTTCGGTCCATAACGGCCGACTTTATGTCCCCAGCGTTCGCTCCGAAACTAAGACTTTGGTCCTCGATGTTGCAACGGGGAAGTTTGTGCGGACGCTCCCTAACAGCGAAATTTCCATTGCGTTTGACGGGCGCACCGGAATCTTCACCTCATCAGAGCAAGATAAGCCCGCGGCGGTGAGCGCGGTGGATCTGGAAACCGGAACCGTCCAGTGGACTCACCGGCTCGGCATGCAGGACCTGAACTATGGTTACGACGTACTTTCATCCGCGCCCGTCATCGCGAATGGTCTGGTGTGGATCCTGGCTGGGTCGGACACGTTCACGGAGGGTCAACTTATAGCATTGGACGAGGTCACAGGCCTGGTCAGAAGTGGTACAGCTGTTGGGTGCGCGCCCGCAATGGGCGGCAACCTTGCCATTGCGCAGCACCGCATCATTGTGCCCACGAATTGTGGAGTGCAGAGTTTTGTGCCGGGGCCCCCTGACAAGGTCGCGCCGGTCGCTGAGACCCGGACGCCCGCGCCGATTGCCCCGAGCGTGGACCAGGCTGCTGACGTGACAGTGGGTTTCAATGAGGCAGTGAGGGGCGTCAATGGTGCAACGTTCACGCTTCGCAACCCGGCCGGGACCCGCGTGCCGGCAGCTGTGAGCTACAACGAGACCACACGCGTAGCGACGCTTAATCCCGGAGCAGATCTTGCCCCGGACGCCAAATACACCGTTGAACTGACCGGTTCCGCATCCGGTATCCGGGACACATCAGGCAATGTCCTGGCAACAACCAAATGGACCTTCACCACAGGTCCCGCCCCCACCGTCACGACAACCAGCCCTGCCCTGCTGGAAACCGGAATGGGACTGACACAGAACGTCACCGCCACAATGAGCGAACCCGTCACGGGCGTGAACGCAACAACGTTCACCCTGAAAAATCCCGCCGGGACGCTCATCCCAGCAGCCGTGACGTACAACGCCACCACCCGGGTGGCAACCCTGAATCCGACCAGCAGCCTTAGGGCCGACACCGTGTACACAGCGACGCTTTTTGGCCAGGCCATCCGGGACGGGGCAGGTAATCCGCTCACCGACTATACGCACGTAAATCAACCAGGCCTCACCAGGATTTGGACCTTCACCACGGGTCCCAACCCGAGAATCATTGCGAAGACGCCTGCCAGCAACGCTACGGGAGTGGGCCGAAGTGCACCTGTCACGGTGACGTTCAGTGAGCCGGTCATCGCAACCGGCGTCGGGAACACCATCATGCTTCGGAACTCAACAACGGGAGCAATGATCCCCACAGCCCGCTTTGACTACGACGCCGCAACGCGAACGGCCACCATGTATCCTCGCGTGGTCATGCCGGCCAACACCAGGTTTACTGTCACTATCAGCAACCCGATTGGCGTCAGTATTCGCGACTTGGCTGACAATCCCCTGATCGGTCCAATAACGTGGAGCTTCACCACAGGGCCCTGACCGCTAAAACGGAAGGGCCCGACGTCGGGCCCTTCCGTAAGTGCGTCCGGCGACGCCTCTAGTAGTTGTAACCGAAGCTGCCGATGTACTGGTCCATGTACGTGTTCCAGTGGCAGGGCGTCACGTTGATTACCGGGGCGCCGTAGGACTGGATGGCGGCCCGCAGCTCGGCGGAACATTCGGACATGGAGGACCGGTAAACCTGGTAGGTGTTGTAGTCCGCGTGGGCGGGAGCGGCCAGCATGAGGGCGCCGGCGCTCAGCGAAACACCCACGGCAGCGGTAGCAAAAACACTCTTAATCTTCTTCATCGTTGACCCCAATCGATGGAACAGCTGCAGCACTGCCGCAGCGGAGCAACCTGCTCCTGCCTTCGACGCTATGGCACAACGGGACCAGCGCCAATGGGTCCAAGTCCCCATGGGTGAAACATAAGCCTACTGACGAGTAGGCTAGTGAATGGACGAAAGGAGCATTTCATGAAGAAAATCCTCATGGTACTGACCAGCGTTTCCGAGATCGGCGACACCGGAGAGAAGACCGGCTACAACGTGGCCGAAGCTGCCCACCCCTGGAAGGTGTTCCGGGACTCCGGGCACTTCGTGGATTTCGCCTCCATCGAGGGCGGCCAGCCGCCGCGCGACGAGGTGGACACCGACGACCCCATCCAGGTGGCCTTCACCGAGGACGAAACCACCCGCGCCGGGCTCTACAACACCGCCCGCGTGGACGTGGTGGACCCGGACCAGTACGACGCCGTCTACCTGGTGGGCGGGCACGGCACCATGTGGGACTTCCCGGAGAGCGAAGGCCTGCAGAAGCTGGTGGCCAGCGTCTACAACGCCGGCGGCCTGGTGGGCGCCGTATGCCACGGCCCCGCCGGCCTGCTGAACGTGGAGCTGGCCAACGGGCTGCGCCTGGTGGAAGGCCGCAAGGTTGCCGCATTCACCAATGACGAGGAAGTGGCAGCGGGCAAGGACAAGGTCATCCCGTTCTTCCTGGCCGACCGCCTGACGGAACAGGGCGCCAAGCACGTCTCCGCCGGCGTCTGGGAGGAGCAGGTGGCGGTGGACGAGCGCCTGGTCACCGGCCAGAACCCCGCCTCCGCTGCCGGTGTGGCCAAGGAGATGGAGAAGCTTTTCGCCGAGGTCATCCACCAGGAAAAGGCCGAGGAACAGCACGACGCGGAAGCCCTCCGCGCTGAGAAGGACGCGGAAAAGGAAGCCAAAAAGGCTGCCGAGGACGCGGAGCACTAACTCCTTCAGCACGCTTGACTGACGGCCGCCCCGATGTTGGGGCGGCCGTCGGCTGTATCCTGACAAGGCCGGTTCAGGCTTCCGGCACTCCCGCAATTGTTGCCCGCCCACGGGCCCTTGGAATGGATCCTTATCAGTACTGACACACCGGGCCCCGCGGGAATCCCGACGCCGGCCCTCCCGCCCTCCGCTCAAGAGCGCGTCCTTGTGACGTGGGACGAAGCCGGGGAGAGCAGGAGCGCCACGTGGCGTTCGGCGAACGGCCGGCCGGCGCCGAAGCGCGTCGAAGTGGTCACCGACTCGCTCACGGCCGATGACGCGAACCGGATGGCGTCGCAGGGGATCGCGATGCTCTGGCACGGCGATTTCCAAAACGCCCGCCAGATCCTCAACGCCCTGGACCGGAGGGTGGGCGCCGGCAAGAAAGTGGCGGGTACACCTGCCGACAGGTTTTACCGGCACCGGCAGTCCCGCTCGCACCGGGCACGCATTCTGGGCCTGCTGCTGGTACCCCTGGATCCGGGTCCGGTGGTGCCGCTGCGCCGCGCTCCGGATCTCCGGGCGGCCGCCGCTGAAGCATATGGCTCGATCAGCGAACCGTCCGTGGTGTCCCTGCACGAGCTGGTCGGGGCGATCGGCGCCCACGAGTGGCGGCTGAAGGGCGTCCACGTCGATGCCCTGCAGGCCCGCATCCACCCGCATTACGGGACGTTTTTCCCCACCCGGAGCGAGTACGTGGACCTTGTGGCTGAGGCACCGCTTCCCTCAGAGACACTGGCTTTCGACATTGGCACCGGCACCGGGGTCCTCGCTGCCATCCTGGCCCGCCGCGGCGTACAGCATGTGGTGGCGACGGACAACGAACCTCGGGCCATCGCGTGCGCCGGCGAGAATTTCCGCAACCTCGGGGTCGAGGAGCGGGCGGAGGCGGTCCTGACTGACATGTTCCCGCCCGGACGGGCGCCGCTGGTGGTGTGCAACCCGCCCTGGATTCCGGCCACGCCGCACTCCAGCCTGGACAGCGCCGTGTACGACCCCGGCAGCCGCATGCTGTTCCGGTTCCTGAATGAACTGACTGACCACCTGTCGCCTGGCGGGGAAGGCTGGCTGGTCCTGTCCGACCTGGCCGAGCACCTTGGCCTGCGGTCGCGCGAGGATTTGCTGGCAGCCATCGAGACGGCCGGGCTCCGCGTGGTGGACCGGCTGGACACCAAGCCGACGCACGGTAAGGCCGCGGACCGGGACGATCCTTTGTTCGAGGCGCGCGCGGCCGAGGTCACGTCGCTGTGGCGGCTGGTCCCGCGCTAGGCGTCGGGCCCCGGCTCTCGCTGCCGTCCTGGGATGGGCGTAGGGTCTGAGGACCATGACAGAACAGCAGCCGTACACCGTTGTCCGCCCGTATCCGCATTTCGAACTGCGCCGCTACCCCGCCTACGTGGTGGCGGAGGTGCAGGTCCGGGCGGAATTCGACCGGGCCGGCAACGCAGCGTTCCGCAGCCTGTTCAACTACATCAGCGGCAGCAATGTGGCCGGCCGGAAGCTGGCCATGACGGCGCCAGTGATCCAGGGCAGCGGGACGTCCACACAACTGGCGATGACCGCCCCGGTACTCCAGCGCGGTCCCGTCACCGGAAACGGCGCAACCGATGAGTTCGCGGTGGCCTTTGTGCTGCCGGCGGGCCTGAGCGCAGCCTCGGCGCCGGTCCCCACGGACCCCAAGGTGCAGATCCGGGATGTCCCGGGGTCCTTGGCGGCGGCCGTGCGTTTTTCCGGCAACGGATCGGAAGCGGCGTTTGCCAAGCGCACGGAAGGACTGCTGGCGGCGCTGGCCCTGGCCGGGCTGACGGCTGTGGGGGAGCCACGGTTTGCCCGGTTCGATCCGCCGTTCAAGCCCTGGTTCCTCCGCCACAACGAAGTTGTCCAGGACGTGGCGGAAACCGTGGCGGGGGAAGAGGTGTCCGGCGGCTGAGCGCGGGCGCTGGGTCCGGGGCCGGACTACACTTTCAGCTCGGCGGCAGCGAAGGACACCGTGAACCTCGCGCACCAGATGGTGACGGAGCTGTAGTCGCCCAGCACCGCCGCGGCCGGGATCTCGTAGTTCTGATCGCCCTTGTTGGCCTTGAGCGCGCCCAGGTCCAGGTAAGCGCCGTCGTCGAAGACCTGCCAACCTGGCGGACCTTCGATCACCGGCGCGTCGGTGAGCCACACCCGGAGGTCGGGACCGTCGGAGGTATCCAGGCCCTCGAACCGGAGGATCCGGCTCCCGTCCGGCAGCTCAAGGATCCGGACCGATCCCGAGCTGGCGTGTTCGTGGCTGATGAGCTGGCCCGTTGCCAGTTCACGTGGGCCGGCGACGGCGGTGGGTGCGGCCGTCGTCGTCGTGGCCCCAGGAGAAGCGGCCGGAGACGGAACGGCGGGTGGTGCGGAAGCCGGGACAGCCGTTGGGAAGGCCTCGGTCACCGTCGAGCTGGTGAAGATCCGCCACGGCTGGAACAGGTACAACCCCACACCCACCACGATCGCGGCCACGAGCAGCATAGCGGGCACCATCACACGCTTGGTCATACACCCTCAACGCCCGGATTGACGGCGATGTTCCGCAGCGTAGTCGTCCAAGGCGACCCGACCGACAGAACCTCCCCGTGACGGCTGGTAACGCAGGAGCAGCACGCCGCCGTCGTGAATTACGACGGCGGGAGGTCACCGCTGCCGGGCCCGTCGTACAGGGCGCCGGTGCTGCTTTGAGGCACGATCACGTGGACGGCGTTGCGCTGGACGGTGAAATCGGTAGGCGTGGTGGTAGCGATTTCGCCGTCGAGATTCACCGGCATGGGCTGGTCCGTGACTACCCGGACCCTGCGGCTGGTGAAGTGGTGGACTTTGTCGTGCTTAATGAAACTGCCGTCCTTGAGCAGCCGGGCGATGCTGACGTGCTCCCGGACGGGTCCGGCCAGGATCGCGTAGATGTCCAGGGTGTGGTCGTCGATGCCGGCCGTGGGGGAGACGGTGTTGCCTCCGCCGTAGTGCCGGCCGTTGCCCACTGCCACCTGCAGCAGGTTGTCGAGTTCCATAGCGGGATGGTCGCCGTCGGGGAATTCGAGCCGGGCGCGGAAGGGCTGGTGCCGGGTGTACGCGCGGACGGTGGCGACGGCGTAGGCCAGCGGGCCGAGGTACCGCTTCAGCCGGGGGCTAAGCGCTGCGGTGATGCCTACGGACAGGCCAAGGGAGGCGACGTTGAGGAACGGGTGGCTGTTGGCCCGGCCAAGATCGATGTCCACCACTTTGCCCTCGGCGAGGGTGGCGCCGGCCTGGGCGAGATCTGCGGGGATCTCAAGCGTCCTGGCGAAGTCGTTGGCGGTGCCCAGCGGCAGGACGCCGAGCACCACGTCGGTGCCGGCAATCCGGCCGGCGGCGGAGGCCACGGTCCCATCGCCGCCACCGACAACCACCAAGTCGTGCCCGGCAGCAAGGACCTGGTCCAGCGTGCCGGCCAGGTCCGCGCCGGTAAGCACATGGTGGACGGCGGTCACGGGCACTCCCGCTTTGCGCATGGCGTCAACGGCCAATTGGTGGGCCGCCCCACGGCGTGACCCGGCGTTGATCACCACGGCGGCGGAGCGGGCATCGCGGGGGGATCTCATGGAGGCCATCGTAGAGCGCGGACCTGTGGGTTTCCTAAGGCGACGGCGCCGGTTAATGAGTCAGGCCATTCCGTACCGCGAACAAGGTGGCACCCACCCGGTTGGTTGCACCGATTTTGGTGTAGATGTGCTCCACGTGGTTGCGGACGGTCTTGGTGGAGAGGAGCAGGCTGGCGGCTATCTCGGCCGGAGCCATTCCCCGGCACAGCATGCCGAGGATTTCGAGTTCCCTGGGGGTGAGCCCGGCCGGAGGGGCGGGTCGGCGGTGGGGCTGCTGGCCCGCGGCTGCGAGCACGGCGTCTGCAGCCTCGGGGCTGATCCGGCCGGCTGACACTTCCTGCCGCAGCCGGGCAGCTGCATCGGCGGGCGGAAGTGCGGTTCGGTGCGGACGCGGCTCCAGGGATGCGCCGTAGGAGTCCGCGGCCGCCAGGATCCGCTGCTTGATCCCCAACTCCGTTCCGCCGATCCCGCGGGGGTAACCGGACCCGTCCATCCGCTCGTGGTGCAGGCCGGTCAGGGCCGCCTCACCCTTCAGGCCGGGCACGCGGCTGAGGATCCGTTCCCCCAGGTACGGATGCATGTGGATACGTTCCAGGTCCGCCCGGGAGAGGGGTCCCTTCTTGTCCCACACCTGGTTGGACACTCCGAGCCGGCCTAGGTCGTGGACCCATCCTGCGCGGCGGAGCTCAGTGACGTCGTCGGCCGGCAGCCCGTGCACCTCGCCGGCGGCGGCGGCGAGGGCAGCCACGGCGCGGGAGTGGCCGGCGGTATGTGGGGATTTGAGGTCGGCGAAGTCACCCACCGCGCGGAGCACCGCGTCCAGCTGGGGGCCGGACAGGGGAGCGTCGGCGGGCGCCAGGTCCAGGGCTGCCTGCCAGCAGTCGACCTCGAGGAGTCCTTCGGTGAGCACCTCGGCGTGATCGATGAACAGGTTGGCCAGGGCTGGATCGAACTGGCTGCCGCGGCGTGCCCGCACCATGGCCACCGCCCCGGCCACGCCCTCCTGGCGCAGGAAAACCTCTGCCGTATCCGCGAGATGCATGATCCGCATCTCCAGCGGGATGGCCGGACCCGCGATGCCCTCCGGCAGTCCCTTGCCGTCCCAGCGCTCAAAGGTGTGGGCAAGCAGTCCTGCCACGCCGCCGTCGAGCCCTACGTTGCTGGCCAACGCCCCGGCGGAGGTGCAGTGCGAGGCAATCATGGTGCGCACCGCGGCGCTGCCCGTCACCGCAAAACGCGTCCAGTAGGCGACGCGGGCCAGCGGCGGGAGGCCCGCCCCGGCATGGCTGAACATGCCGGCGTACATGGGCAGGCCGTGCTGGTCGCGGTTGTAGTAGTCGGCGCGGAAAGCGATATCGTCCGTGAACAGCGCTGCCAGTTCAAAGGAATCCGCGTGGCAACCGATCCATGCCACCTGGTTGGCGTAGTACAGCCTGCCCTGGCCGGCGGCGTCAACTCCCGCGGCCTCGGCGATCCGTAATGCCAGCAGGCAGGAACGCAGCATGTGCTCCATCGGTTGCCCCAGCCCCAGGTCAATGGCGAGCGAGAGTGCGGCCAGGATTTCACTGCGGCGGGGTCCAGCCGGTGACTGCTTCACACGGCCATTCTAGGGAGCCACAGCCGCGGGGCGACGGAAACCGGCCGCCATCTTTATGATGACTGGCTGTTTCCGGTGCGTGCCCTGGTGGCTTTCTGGCCGGTGGGACGTGCCGTGGACGGGAACCTGACGCCCAGCCTGGCTCCAAACAGGCCACGTTGCGGCAGCCAGAAGTCTGCCATCTGGTCCTGCACTTCCAGTGCCCCCGGTGTGCCCGCGTCCTCGCCCAGGATGGTTGCTTGGGAGTCCGTGACCAGCCACAGCTGCCGGGGCTGGGCCTGGAAGGTCTGGCCATTGGGCACCACCCCGGAGACCCTCATCTTGCCGGCGTTGAGCAGGGGTCCGGCGAATGCTCCCATGGCGCGGAGTACAAGATCGTTGCGCCATACCGTCTCGGGCATCCGGACGGCCATGGCGGTCAGGACGGAGGTGGCCGCGGACGTACCCAATTGCAGGTGCCAGTCAACAACGCCGGGGACCGTGATCCGGGCGGTGAACGGCCCACTCCACCGGATGTCGACGTCGGTCTCCACCGTATGGTGCACGGCCGCGCCGAAGTAGCGTGCGCAGCTGAACTCCGGTGCGGCGTTGGCGTAGATGGTCCACTCGCCGCCGGGCGTGCGGTGCCAGACGGAGCGGTAGCCGGGGCCAACGGAACTCACCGGGAAATCCCGGAAGGCCAGATAATGGCCGCTGGTAAACGGCAAGCCCAGAACTGCGTAGCCGGCGAAGTGCTCCGCGGCGTCCTCCGGCAGGTCGGCAAGCGTCGGTGTTGCCCCTGCTGATGACTGCGGCTGGTAGGTGCTCATGGCCGCCTCCTTTTCTCCATACCGTGAGCCTAGGACCGGGCCGCAGCCAGGGCATGGGGCAAGCGCCCCATCTTGTTTCACGGGACTGGATCCTTCCGCCGCCTACCGCTCCCCGTCCATTACCCACCGCTCGGCGCGCCATTAGTACGTTTGCTGATGATCAGGAACATGATTGCTACAGGCAACGGGGCGTGGTGGGGGTCTTGCGCCTCAGCCTCGATCGGACAATGACGTCGACAACCACAAGGAGCACACTTATGGGCTGGCTGGACCGTAACCACACCATCGCCCCACCGGGATTCAACCGCTGGCTGGTACCGCCCGCAGCGCTCGCCGTGCATCTTTGCATCGGCCAGGCGTACGCCACCAGCGTGTACAAGACGGCACTGGTCAAGCATTTCGATGCCAGCCTGACCGAGATCGGCGTGATCTTCTCCATCGCCATCGTGATGCTGGGCCTCTCAGCGGCCATCATGGGCACCTGGGTGGATACCAATGGCCCGCGCAAGGCGATGTTCACTTCGGCAGTTTTCTGGGCCAGCGGCTTTGTGATCGGCTCGGTTGGCATCTTCACCAACCAGCTCTGGCTGGTCTACCTGGGCTACGGCTTTGTGGGCGGCATCGGCCTGGGCATCGGCTACATCTCGCCCGTGTCCACCCTGATCAAGTGGTTCCCGGACCGGCCGGGCCTGGCCACCGGAATGGCCATCATGGGCTTCGGCGGCGGAGCGCTGATCGCCAGCCCCGTCTCCACCGCGCTCCTCAGGCTGTACGATCCCAACTCCGGCGCGCAGGGCTGGGTGGCCAGCGGCGACGCCGTCGGAAAGCTCTTCCTGACCCTCGCCGTCGTCTACCTCGCGTACATGCTGTTCGGCGCGTTCACCATCCGGGTCCCCGCCGACGGATGGCGGCCGGCCGGGTTCGACCCCGCCAAGGTCAAGGCCGCAAAGCTGGTCACCTCGGAGAACGTCAGTGCCAGGAACGCCATCAAAACCCGGCAGTTCTGGCTGGTGTGGGTGGCGCTGTTCTGCAACGTCACCGCCGGGATCGGCATCCTGGAGCAGGCCGCACCGATGATCCAGGACTTCTTCCGCCAGGCCGACGGCGTGTCCCTGGTCAGTGCCGGCGTCGCCGCAGGGTTCGTGGGGCTGCTGTCCATCGGCAACATGGCGGGCCGCTTCGCCTGGTCCGCCACGTCCGATATCACCGGGCGCAAACGTATCTACATGGTGTATCTCGGCATCGGCGCTGTGCTGTATGTGGTGCTGGCGCTGGCCGGTTCAACCACCACCATCCTCTATGTGGCACTGGCGTTCGTCATCATTTCCTTCTACGGCGGCGGCTTCGCCACCGTACCGGCCTACCTGCGGGACCTCTTCGGGACCTTCCAGGTGGGCGCCATCCACGGCCGGCTGCTGACCGCCTGGTCCGCCGCCGGGGTGGCCGGGCCGCTGATCGTCAACGCCTTCCTGGACGCCCAGGGCAAACCCGGGCAGCTGAACGCCGCGTCCTATCAGCCGGCGCTGCTGACCATGGTGGGGCTGCTGGTGGTTGGTTTTGTGGCCAACCTGATGGTCAAACCGGTGGACGCACGGTTCCACGAATCCAGCTCCGGCCGCGGCCGGAACGAACCTGCCCTGGAGGCCTGAAATGAGCACCGAAAGCACCCCCGCCGCGCACACCCCGGTGAAAGCTTCCACCGGCAGGCTCGCCGTGGCCTGGGCCCTGGTGGGAGTGCCGTTGGCTTACGGGGTCTACGAAACCCTCACCCGCGTGTCGGCGCTGTTCGGGTGAACCCGGTGGGCTGACAGCACGCACATGATGGGTCGACCGGCGGCACCGGGGCGGTCGAACATCGCCCCGGTGCCGGCCTGTATTAGTCCATGGCCAGAATGATCTTGCCGCGGGTGTGGCCTTCCATGTTGGAACGGAACGCATCCGCGGCTTTCTCCAGCGGGAACACTTCGGCAACCTCCACCTGGATTTTCTCGCTGTCCACCAGGTCGGCCAGCTCTTGCAGGTCGGCGCCCACCGGGTTGACCCACATCCATTCCCCGCCATGCTGCTCAACGTCGCTGTCCGCAATGGACGCGTGTCGGCCGCCGTCAACCAGCACCGCGAGGGTGGCTTCGAGGTTGCCGCCCACAAAGTCGGCCACAACGTCCACGCCGTCCGGGCGCAGTGCGCGGACGCGCTCTGCCAGCCCGTCGCCGTAGGCAACAGGCTCAGCGCCCAGGGAGCGGAGGAAATCGTGGTTCTTCTCTGACGCCGTTGCGATGACTTTGGCGCCCAGTGCTGCGGCGATCTGGATGCCCAGTGAGCCGACGCCCCCGGAGCCGCCGTGGATCAGGACTGTTTCGCCGGCCTTGAGGCCCAGCCGGTTGAGGACCTGGTAGGCGGTCAAGCCGGCCAGCGGCAGGCCAGCCGACTCGTTCCAGTTGAGGGTCTCGGGCTTGCTGGCCAGGACGCGCTCCGGCAGCGCGATGTACTCAGCAAAGCTGCCGCCGTGGACGTAGTCCTTGCGGCCGTAGGCGATGACCTCATCGCCGGGCGTGAACTGCCTGGCATCGATCCCCACCGACTCCACCACACCGGCAACGTCCCAGCCGGGGATGGCGGGGAACTGCAGGTCTATGACGGCGTCCAGGCCGCCGGACATGATCTTCCAGTCCACCGGGTTCACCGATGCTGCCTTGACCTTCACCAGGACCATGCCGGGGCCCACTTTGGGCAACGGCTGTTCGCCGTATTCGAGGACGTCGGGGTTGCCGTAGGTGCTGTACGTGATTGCTTTCATGGTTACGACAACGGCGGGGCCGCTCGCCCGTATTCCGGAGCCCGCCGGAAAGTGGTCATCCCGACACCTCGGCGTGGGCCGCCGTCGTGCTGGACGCCGGGGCTCCGGTCCCCATCCGTGGCTACTGCTACGCGGCGGTGATGGTTTCGAGCCACTCACTGAACGTCTGGCGTCCGACGGCGGAACCCGGCGCCGGGATGAGCCCGCCGTTGCGCATTGCCTTGCCCATGGGGCCGGGAAGGCGCAGTGGAACGATCCGTTTCTTCTGATGCGTTGTGGCCAGGTACGCCGCGACCAGGCGTTTCAGCTGTTCGGCCTGCGGGCCGCCGAGGTCCGGGAGGCGTCCCTTGGGACCGGCTTCGGCCGCATCCACCAGGGCTGCGGCCACCTCCCTGGCGGCGATTGGCTGGGTGCGCATTGTGGGCACAAAGACCAGTGGGCCCACCGAGGCGGCCTTGATGGACATCGGCACGAACTCGTGGAACTGGGTGGACCGGAGGAGTGTCCAGGGAACGACGCCGTGCCTGACCTCGTCCTCCTGCACCAGCTTCCCGGCGTACAGGCCGGAGTTGGCTTGATCGATGCCCACGATGGACAGCGCCACGTGGTGCTTGACGCCCGCCACTTTCTCCGCCGCCAGCAGGTTTTGGGTGGCAGCGGTAAAGAAGTCCACAGCTTTCTTGGTGGACAGGCTCTGGATGCCGGAGACGTCGATGACGGTATCGACATCCTTGAGTGCCTGATCGAGGCCGCGCCCGGTGACCAGGTCCACTCCCGCGGCGCGGCTCATGGTGACCACCTGGTGCCCGCGCTCCGTAGCGATGGCTGCAACGTGGCGGCCTACTGTCCCGGTTCCCCCGGCAACGGCAATCCTCATGGAAGAAATCCTAAGCCGGTTCGCTGACAAAGCGGGCTTTCGGTTCCGATGAGCGTCAGCCCGCGACTGCCGCCTTCGCGGCCGTGGATGCCTGCATCCACTCGCTCAGCCAGGGGGCGCGGACGCTGGAGGTGATCCGGCAGTCGGCCACGAACGTCCCCTTGGCGCCGGCGTCGATCCAGTTTGTGAGCGCGGCCAGGTCCGACAGCGAACGGATGATCGCCGACTCGGCACCCAGCGCCCGCGCAACACCACTGAAGTCCACCTCGGGGATCAACATCGGCTTCTCGGTCAGGCCCTGCGAGCCGTACTGGTGGATTTCCGCCCCGTAGGCGGCGTCGTTGTAGATCACGACGATCGCGCTGCGGGCCGCACCGATCAGCGATTCGAGGTCGGCCAGGCCCATCAGGAAACCGCCGTCGCCGGAGGCCAGCACCAGGGTGCGGCCGTCCTCTACTGCGCGCGCTGCCCCGACGGCGCTCGCCAGTCCCAGCCCGATCGACTGGAAGGCTGTCCCCACCATCACCAGGTCCTGCGGCCGCGGGATGTTCCAGTACATGGGCGCCCAGCCGATGAAGTGCCCGCCGTCCTGGACCACGGTCCGGCGCTCCGGCAGCACGGCATCCAGCGCGGTGGCGAGGGCACGCGGGTCCAGCCGGCCGTCTTCCGTCACCTCTAAGCCGACGTCATGCCCCGGCCCTGCAGCCAGCCGCTGGGAAGCTTCCGCCCGCCAGCCAGCCACAGCAGCCTCGCGGTCCAGCAACGTCAGGAGGCGTGAAGCGGCGGCCTTCACATCCGCCTGAACGAATAGGTCCACCCGCGGGTTGGTCGGCTGCAGGGCGGTGTCGATCTGGATGACGGTGCTGTCCGGGCCAAGCAGATGGCCGAACCGCAGCGTGAACGGGCTCAGGCTGGCACCTGCCACCAGGACCACATCGGCCTCACCCATGAGCCCGGCCGCGGTGTCCGTACCGAAACCGCCCGCGACGCCCAAGTACCCCTCGCCTTTGAGGAGGTTGAGCGCCAGAGCGGTTCCGGCGGCAAGTGCGCCGAGCCGGTCGGCGAGTTCGCGGAGTTCCGGACCGGCACCGGCGAGGTGCGCGCCGCGGCCGGCAAGGATCAGCGGGCGCCTGGCCCAGGCGAGCAGGCGGGCCACCTGCCCAAGTTCCGTGCCGCCGTCGTCCGTCACCGTCAAAGCGGACGGCTCCGGAAGGTCCTCGTCTCCGGTCTCGAGTGCCGCGAGGTCGTAGGGGACGGCCAGCACGACGGCGGTGCGCCGGGTGAGTGCGAACTCCACTGCCTGCCGGGTTATGGCGCCCGCGGCGTCGCGGGTGACGGTGAAGGTGGCCGCGCCGAGGCCGGCGGCGATGGCCACCTGGTCCACGTCCTGGGGCCGGGCGCCGCTGCTCGGCGCGTCCCCGGTGACCAGCACCACGGGGATCTGTGCCTGGACGGCCTCTGCGAGGGCGGTGAGCGCATTGGTGTAGCCGGGGCCGTAGGTGGTGGTGCCCACGGCGAGCCGTCCCGATGCGCGGTAGTAGGCGTCGGCCGCGGCGATGGCGGCGCCCTCATGCCGGACGGGGGTGAAGCGCAGGCCCTGCTGCTCCGCGGCGTCCAGGAAGTAGACGTTGCCGTTGCCCATAACGCCGAAGACGTCGCTGACATGGCTGCTGAGAACCTGTGCCACGCGGCCGGAGACAGTGAGAGTAGTCATGCAGGCATCGTGTGGCCTGCGTCTCGCCTTTGCAATACCGCTGGATGCCGCTGGTACTTTTGGCAGCAGAAGAAGCCAGTAGTGACAATTTGCCCACCTGCGGCGCCCGCCACGTGTGGTTACTCCGAAGGGCGGGATTCCTGCTCCGACAGCCGGCTGATGAGGCCGTTGTAGCGCGGCGGCATGAGTTCCAGGATGGAGATGGCCGTGCTGGTCCGTTCTATCCCGTCGATCTCAAGGATCTCGTTGGTGATGCGGTAGAGGTCGGCAGTGGACCGGGCCACCACCTTGGCCATGAGGTCCGCGTCGCCGGTGGTGGCGTGCACCTCGATGACCTCGGGGATGGCCTCGAGCCCGTGTTCCACCGATCCGGTGCGGGTCTGGCTGATGGAGAGTGACAGGAAGGCCATGAGTTCGTAGCCCATGGCGGCGGGGTCCAGCCTGCGGCTGAAGGAGCGGAGGGCGCCGCTGCGCTCCAGCCGCGCCAGCCGGGCGTGGACCGTGTTGCGGGCGACGCCGAGGGTCCGGGAGAGCGCCAGTGCGCTGGCCTCGGGGTCCTTGTCCAGGGCGAGGATGATCCGGCCGTCGAGGGAATCGAGGGTGCGGGCATTTGTGATGGTCATATCTTCACCAGAGGTACTAGAAGTCAAGCAGAAGTCCCAAGCACCGGAGCCTACCTTGCATTATGGTCCGGGTCACTTCCATGATCGGACCTCCTGACCGGTGATCAGCTTGTGGCCGTTCCCGAATCTGCGTTGCCCACCCTGCGCGGTGCGGTAACCGGGCCTTCCGTCCTAAGTCCCGGGCCGACGAAGCGCCGGCGCGGACATCGCCGCCCTCGCCAGCAACGAAAGCCACTACGAGCCCCTGCCCTCAGCCGTCACTGCGGTGGCCGAGGCGGCCGGTAGGATGAACCGTTACCCGGACATGGCCGCCGTCGAACTCCGCGAACGGCTCGCCCTGCACCTGGGCGTCACCGCGGGGGAGGTGGTGGGGCCCGGCAGTGTGGGCGTGCTCCAGCAGATCATCACCGGACTGTGCGACGCCGGAGGTGAGGTGATCCTCGTAGTGAGCGACGATGCCTACGTGACGCCGACGCGTTGGGTTGGCTGTACGCCAATAGACGGCGAAGCCGTTCCAAAGTTGGCGGGCGAGGGACGTAGATTTTTCTCAGAGGATGCTGTAGCCGTTGTGGCTGGCTGTGATCGGCACACGTTCCCCAACGACGACAATTTGCCGCATGATTCGGACGTCTATGCTGAGGCGCCCGGATCGGCTCCCGTTTGGATTCCAGCCGACCCACTGCGTACGGCCTTGGCAGGTCAAAAGTACTTGGGTGGCCGTCGTAGGGAAGCCAAACTTTGATGCAGCAGGAATTCGCAGATAACTCCGATTGCGGTCCTTCTCACTCATAACTAGTGAGAATAGGATAGTTTGTTTTGCTGGCAGGATTGGCGACAAAGGGTCGTTTCTTGAGTCGTAAAGGCGGCTGCTCAAGTATTCAGAAGAGGCAGGAAGATCCTTCCGGCGGCTGATATTGATTATTTTGCTCCTTGAGCCAGCTGTAGGAAGTTTATAATTGGATAAACCATGTTTTTTGTATATGCGGCGGCGGACTTCAACGTTTGCGAATGGTGCAATATGTTCGGGATCGAAGAGCCGAGCCTTTTGGCTGAGAGACAGACTCTTAGAAAATGCATTAATCATGGAAAGTTCTTTCTTTTCGACATCGGCACAGGCTGCGAAGTGCACATGGCAATCATCCAAGTGTCGGAAAGTTTTGAGCCACCATCCTCCTGCATGCGGAGACGTCTTGCCGAGTTTGGTTGTGTAGTACGCGCCAACCCGGACCTGCAGCGACGTGCTGGCTCGCCCGACATAGAGCACCGAGGCGTTGGGCACCCATAAGTCCCCAAGCCGGGCGCTAACTTGGCTGTTGTTCGCTAGACGTCCATCGACTCGAATGTCAGGGCACATCTTTCGCAGACTAGCGATTGCCGTGAAATCAACTTCGTATTCCGGATACGGACCGATGCCGTCCGTCCAGTCAGCTGTGGTCGAGACTATGTAGATTCCAGGGACGTCAAGTGGTACGGACTGTCTCCACTTCACCGTGCCGATGGCCGTGGGATTGCATAAACCGAGCAGCTCCTGCACTGAAATCGTCATAGGACAAGCTTAAATGCCCCCCCAGATGCAGACGTTGTACGTATTCCTTGTGGATACCTAACACCCTGACGCAGTGACTGATTCCAACGAGGGAGCACTGCCGACGTCCCGGCCGTCCGGCTCGTTGTGTACACACTAGGCATCCGCCGCAGCCCCGAATCGAGACTGGCGGGCGCTCCCCGCTGACCGGCGGCTCCCCGGGGCTGCTCCAGACGCCCCACCCGCCCGCCGGGCATCGACTCGTCCCAACACGAATCGATGCGCATTTTGACTGGACGGAGGTAGTAGGACCTGCCCTGATTCAGTCATCAAACATGCGAGATGCACACTCGTTGATCAACCTAACCGGGGCATACACGGGGTTGACATCTGTCCACATCCAGCGCCGTCAGAGCGTGGATGACACGGAAAAGTTCGACTTGGAACCTATCGTTCCAGCCCTAACAGGAGCGTCGGGGAAATGAAGCAGGGTTGATTTCGTTGGGACGGGGCGGTCACGTGTCGGGGACGGTCGAAAACTGAGCCATTTCGTAGTCAAAGAAATGCCTCACTTTTCGACAAGTGCCGACATCATGAGCAGAGCATACGTTCTCATCCGGCTCGGTTCGTTGAAGACGGGTCAACAGAGATCGTTTCCGGCGTGCGCCTCTACAGCGAGGTGACGGCATGCAAGGCCGGTTACCGGTGCGCGGTCGAAATCGCCCTGTTTCCCATCCCGCGTTTGGAGCTTCACTCTTGGCCTCTGCCATTTGCGGCTGTAGAGGGCTCTCCTCCTATGGGCAGCAGCCTGCACAAAATCCCCTTTACTGCATCGTTCGGCAGTCTGCCTCTCAACTCTTTGTGGTCCTACCTAGTCGGCAGAGTGTGGTGCCTAGGGTGCGCCGGGGAGAGGGTTTCCGCCGCCACGCTGAGGAACAACTTATGTATTCCTTCGCGAACCCCTTTTCGGCTCTCATATATGTGTTGTTCCAGCCAGGGCTTGAGAGTTTTGGTGGTCCAATTTAGGTAATAAGATTTGGTCTCCGTTTTGTACTTTCTACCAATCTGAAGCGGCAGATGATTTGCCGTTCGTGGGGATAGGAGTAGGAGCCGAGCCGAGTAATCATTCGTACGAGGAATGGGGCCATAGACGTCTGTCGAAACTGCCGGTAGGGCCCCTGCCTTCTCCCCAAGCAGAACGAACGCAATACCAATGTTCCGACCGAGGTATTTTTTATCGATATTTATGCTCCTGTTGGTACTCGTCTTCAGTTGAAGTGGCAGCATCCATGGGAAGTCTGGTAGACCCACGATGAGATCCACCCCGTTATCCCGCAACGGGATGCTAACCTCGTAGCCCGCTAGCATTAGCTCGTTTATCAGCCAATTACGTCCAATAATTTCGGTTTGTTGCGTGTCAAATCCTGGAATCGGCACTAGCTTCTTTCCTTCCCTTAGAGGCCCCGGTAGCGATCTCGCACTGTTGCGCGGAGTGAACCCGCTCTGCACTACTCACAAGGTTTTCCGTTGTGGTTACCAAGTGATTGGAGTCTAGGCAAGGAAACAAACTTTGGGCATTGCATCGCCTGCCAAGCGTCTAGCAAATCCTCGACTACGGGCATGAAAGGATTCATCGCGACCGGCACGCGTTCCAACCTCTGGCAGGCACCAACCGAGTCGCTTGTCGTCAGGACCATCAGAAACGACACATACTGACCTGCACGGGAAAGCTTACCGATGCCTTGGGGGAGTAGACCGCTCAGGCCGGTCAAAACTTGAGTCGGGTACCAATGGTGGTCAAAGGCGCACGGGGAGCGTTAGTGTCTGACTGGTTGGGGTGTTACCCAGACTGGCGTTCGGGCTCGATTTCCACGCCCGCGGAGTCTTGCAGGCGCGCCAGGGCTTCGAATATCCCAACCATAAATGCTCGCCGGAGCTCGGCTTTCAGTCCGCGTCCTGTTGCCGGCGGTCAATCAGCCAGGGATGGTGACGCTCGCCTCGAGCGAGTCCTAAATCGGACGGCCGGAACCGGCGGACGGGAACACGCCGAATGTTCTTACCAATTGATTGCGCGAAGCGCTCATTCAACCTGCGTGCGTCGACGTTGTCGTCGAGAGTGGCCATCGCGATATTGCGTTCCGGCTGCCAGTCGGCGGCCGAGCTAAGGAGCGCGAGTCCTACCCCTCGTCGTCGTGCGGAGGGAACTACCGCAACCAGCTGAATGAACAGCGGGTCCGAATCGGTTCGGCCTGCGAGTACACAACAAAAGCCGACAGGATAGTCAACGATCTCTGCCAGCAAGACGAGCTGCTGCCCAATCTTAGACACGTTGTCTTCGACAGAATGAATGTTGGTTGACTCGCAGTCTGCCTGCATCCATCGCATCCAGCGACCGTCCTGTGCCGTCGGCTCTGCCTCACGGATCAAGACCTCCGAGAGTGGCAATGCTTCCAGTACTTGTTTCCAGGCGCCGAACCCTGGTTCGGAGTAAGGAGAATCGGGGTTGAACATACGCCGAACATTATCAATGATGAATGGCCCCGCCGGGACCCGTTTCAGCGAGTGGCAGCCTGGTCACCGCTCAACTGCACCCGTAAGCCGGTCCCTCGACGGTCATCAATTAACCCTTACGCAACGCGTCAGGATAACCGTCATTTGGCAGCCCGCGGGTTTCCGTTTGACCTGCCCGCAAAACTGCCAGGTAACGTTGCCCGAAACCCAACGCACCAGGTTGTCCCTTATCCCTTGTGCTAGGGAACGTATCACTGAGCAGGCAGTCAGGCCTGAATGCTGCAGGCACCACTGGCATGCCGCCTCGAAACCTTTGGGATGCGATGCATCTCACTGGCCGTTCTTTTCCAATCGACGAATTAGAGGATGTTCTGTTTTTGCAACGCCCTGTCTTCCGTTGTGGAGATCTACCCGCATCGCGTACGACAGCTCCGTCATACGCGCCGCATAGGCCATGTCAAGCCCGTCAGTGGAAACGCCATCACGGAGTGCCCGAGAAAAAAGCGTGGCACTGGCGACGGCTGCGATTGCAGATTGACAAATGGCATCCGGCGCAAAAAGTTGGAGTCTGTGGATAGCTGCTCGCTGACGCGCGATTTATTCAGGAGAAATCAGCGTTCCATCCAGGACCGAACCGTAATTGGCGATGCCCGTATCCTCAGGGAAGGCTGCATATGCCTTCTGCCTCTCATTCCTCCTCCATTGTCGTTGTTCATTTCGGCCGCCCCAGAGAGCGCCCAGATAGCCGGCTGTGATGGCTACAGTGCCCGAGATGAGCGCTGTCCAAAGTGCGATGTCCATAATCGCAAGATACGGGATCAGGCCGAGTCAATCGGAAAACTAAGCGTCGCGAAAGCGGGCGCGTGACGAAAGTTCTTGGTTGATCAGTTTCCGTTGAAGCCGAATTTGCGTGTCATCAGTGCTGCTTTGTAGTGGGATTCTGCTGTGTTGACTTCGAAGGAGGGTGCGCTGGGGCCGAAGACGCGTAGGAGGCTGAAGATGAAGTGTCGTGCGTGGTCGGTTTTTGTTCGGGTGGTTTCTCCTGGTGCGCTGATGAGGGCGAGTTCGCGGAGGGCGATGTTCCCGCCGTGGCCGTCGCGGGCGTAGGTTGTCCAGCGGCCGAGGATGCGTTCGGCACCGTCGGCTTTGCCGACGTACTGTTTTCCGTTGCTGGAATCGGTAATGAGGTAGATCCCTTGGACCTCGGACAGGGCGGCTTGCCAGGCAGCGTACCTAGGGTCATCGACCATCTCGCAGAGCTGGTGATAGGTGAGAAGGACGCCGTCGAACCCCGGGAAATCGACTTTGTCACGATCAGCGATTTCCACCACGGACATGCGTTGAGCACTGGGCGAGGCTGCGCTTCGGTGCCAGCTGCGGGGGTTGTCCCATTCGACAACGAGTCGGTTAGTTAGAGGTGCGAGAAGTCCTGTCGGGCGGAGGTCGAAGAACCGATTCGATTCTGTTCGGAGTTCTATGATCTCGCCGTGGTTCTCGAAAGTACCCCACAAGCGGGACCTGTTCTTGCCGTCGGCAACGAAGATCACCCAGTAGCGTGGCGGATCCAAGGGGAATCGCCGGGGCGAAACGTCCTGTTCCCTGGTGTAAGCGAGGACACGTTCTTCAGTCAGATCTTCAGGGCCGCGCAGCGCTTCTGGGTCCCCGGGTTTGAACGTGTGCCGGATGACGTGGATGTCCTCCAGCCGGGCAACTGGTTCATGGTCTGCCCCCATGCCGCGCAGCACGTGGCCGAGGGTGAGGGCCGGGCCACTGGCAGATGTCGTGGACACTGCCGTCTCGTCGCCCTCGATTGCCTCGACGATATTTTCCTGCATCCGGTTCCCCCAATCTGCGGAATATTTCCGCAACGTTCCTTAACTGTGAACGTATCTCACAGAGCCCCCGGTGCGTTCCGCTTTCCGCCGCTGTGCTTTCTCCCCACCCGCCAGCCCGGGAGGGTGGTGTCGAGCATTGTTGCTTTCCGGGGATCGAGCTTTGAGGCGTGGGCGGTGATTCGTTGGCCGTGGAGCCAGAGCCCGAGTCGGCGTTCGCGTGGGTCGCTGGTTTTGTTGTGCCGTGGCCAGTCGTTACCTTCGGCCCGGTACGTGACGAGCTCAGCAAAGCGGGCCGCCCAGCGGGCTTCGTCCCGGTCCTTCTTCGATGGGATGTCAGCCCAGCCCGGGATGGTGTTGAGCTGTTCCGCGTAGGCAGGGGAGAGCGTGTTGTTCTTCGCATCCAGCCGACGGTGGTGGAGCCACGCGGCGAGGCTGCGTTCCCGGACCGTGCTGCCGCCGACGGAGGGGAGCCGACCCGTGGTGCGGAAGAACGTGAGGATGACTTCGACGTTGGCGTGGCCGGCGGCGGTAGTGTGTGGGGCGTGGGGGAGTAGCTCCTGGTGCGCCTCAGCAAGGCCGGGGTCCTGCCGTTTAGCGAGGGCGAGGTGGTAGCGGACTGACGACCCGGCGACTCCGGCCAGGGCGGCGATCTTCCTGGCGGGTATGCCTTGCCGGTACATTTGGACCCATTCCGGGTTCGGCGCTGACCGCCGTCGCTCCGCCATTCCTATGCCTCTCTCATGGTCGCTGACTACACCCTGATGCCGATGCGGTTCTGCCGTGCTCCGCCGGCTACTTTGACGGACTTTGGTGCAGCCAGATTGCCCGGTCCAGGTCCCGCGGTTCAACGCCGAGTGCCGCGGCCGCGCCTTGGAGGAGCTGCCGTGTTTTGGTGGGAGAAAGCTTGTCCTCACCGAGAACCCGAGTGAGGTAGCGCTGCACCATCACATCCGGCTTTGTTTCGGTGCCGACTCCTGCATTCATGAGCAGATATGACCAGGCCAGCGGGCCAAAACCTTTGACTGAAAGCCACGCTGTTTTCGCTGAGGTGTCTCCGTTGGCCGCGGCTGTGCGGAGGTCCTCTGCACTCGTTACGGGTGTGTCCAGGGCAGCGAGCCGGGTGAGGCCTTCATAGATTCCCTCAGGCCGTACGCGCTTTGTACCTGGAAGCTTGCTTTCATTGCGAAGGACGTCTCGTGCGAAGTTGCCAGGCCCGCCTGAGCTATCCATCGCTGCTACCAGGTCTGCGCCGCTGTCGGTGTCTGCCGTGGGGCGAAATGCGCGGTACTTTGCAAGGACATTTTTCGCTGCGGCCGTGCTTCCACGCAGGGAATATGCCGAGTTCAGCGCGCAAAGCGCAAGCGAGTGGCGAAACTCCACGGGAGCGCTCCAGCTGGAGGGATCGCCAAGATCCCTGGTGGACGCCTTGAGCAGGAGATTCAATTCAGTCATGTCCGGATCATAGCTGGCACCCCCGGACATCCGGCGGGTCTCTTGGCCGAGGGTGTGCCGCTTATGGACAGGGCAGAGCTGATTGCCCGACTCTGCCGCCGCGGTTGCTTCTGTCAACTCTGGTGGTACGAAATAGGGTTCTGAGACTTGCTCAGCTCGACCCGGTCGCCGACCCGCGGGTCACCTTCCAGGAGATCGCCTACGACTTCAAGGCGATTACCGTGCTTAATTAGCCCCCTCATGGTTGCTATGGCAAGGATGGTTCCGGCAGGGTCGACGATGCGGACCTCGTCCTCATCGATCGCTCTGCTGGCTTTCATGACCCAACAGCCGCGACCGGCTTCCCAGGCCGCGCTTTCACTCATGTTCGCTTCCGCACCCACCCAGGTCCGTCCAAGGGGGTCGTTCTGGACATCTTGCTTGTTGCCCAATTTGATCTGCAGCATGAATACTCCTCCGTACTTTGATACTCGGTTACTTGTTAACAAGTATACTTGTACCTAAGTATCGGGCAAGTCCTAACGCGGATCACGTCACCATGGCCATTTGTCCACTGCTCTTATAACATGCACCTCAGCCGGGATTTAACGTTAGGGATGCCCGCTCTTGACGTCCTAGGTGATCTAGTAGACCTGTCCAGAATCTGACGGATCTCATGGAACCCCTCGAACCGTCGATTAGCCCTGGCTTCGGGGACGGCCGGATCAGGATCCCGAAGGGCCGTCCTGCCGGGGTGGTAGGTTTCGACGGCTGCCTATCGGGCGCTGATTTCGGGATGTCGGCGGGTGAATCGCCTCCGCAGAGTCGTGCTTTTCCGCCTTGAACAAGCACGACTTTCAGGTTGGGCATCACACGTATCAGCCGAGCCAAAGGGTCGAGTCCCTCCGTAGTTTGCGGACTCCTCAGACCGCTCGACTGGTCGTGGCGGTACCACGGGTATGCGTTCCACGGAGTCAGGTCTGCAGGAGTCAGCTTGACCGAGGCGAGCAGTTCGCACTGAAGGGCTGCGGAATCATCATCATTCTCCACGCACAGCATCCCGGATCCCCTGGTCTCGTGGGTCATCGGACCGGAATCTCGCAGGATGCTCAGAACCCTGGCAGCGGAGCCGCCGTGTATAGGCGCGACGTACGGCACCCAGCCGCGGCCGGCCAAAGATTCAGGCGCGCGGAGGGACTCAACCAGCCGGTTCACAGCGGTGACGTGCGGAAGGTGCACACCGGCAAACTGCTCTGCTCTGAAAGCCGGGTCCCTCATCTGTTTAACCATGGTTGGATACTAGCCGGGAGAAAATATCTGACCGGTTACACAAGGAGGCCTCCCGCCGGACAGTTGAATGGTGCTGCTACCAGGGGTCATGTTGGAAGACACCTCCGGACTGGCGGCGCCCAAAAGGGCCAGCCCCCGCTGCACGCACCCAATTCGATAAGACTCACAATGATGAGGACTGAACGCTTAACCATCGGCACGTGAGTAGTCCCTTGCCTCATTCGGCTGATCGTGCCCGGCCTGCCTGGCCAACCATTGAAGGGCTGCTTTTTCGTTGTTGAAGTAAGCCGAAGGAGTGAGTGATTGCCGGGCGAAGGCTGAAAGAACAGTCCCCATTGGGTAGTCCCCGAGAAGTGCAATCATGGAAAAACCTCGGTAGGCATTCATGCCCGCCCTCGCTTCGACTGCCACGCCAGTGACGCCCTCAATGTTGACCAGGATCAGCAGCGTTCTGCCTCCACCGAGTTTCTCCAGCGCGCGGGCGGCCTGACAGCGATGTCGTAGCTGACGAACATCCCCCAAAACCCATCAAGCCGCAGAGCGCGTCCCTGTAGGAAGCAACGAAATGATCCATGGGTCTACTGTGAGTGTGCGATCCGTTGGCGTCAAAACCCCTCTCACAAGGGAAGTTGAAGCCCAAGAACGCCTGCACCATCGGTGAGCTCCCGTGAGCGTCTGTAGAACGTTGCACGGGATATTCCAAGGTCACGGGCGACTTGCGCGGCCGCCGAAGGAGTGTCCTTTGTCGGTTGCTCCGGCCTGGGAGTAGAGTGCCCACTCGGTAAAGGGCGTGGAGGGTAACCCCGACCCCCATAGCTAGCCAGTGGCGCCGCGGACCGAGTAGCAGGTTCCGGCGGTTAGGGTGATTTCTGAGGTTTGGACCGCTATAGCCCATAAGGTGGTGCTGCCTAGATGCTACCGACCGTATTGGAGAACGCCTCGGCAGCCAAGATTTTGTTGGCTCTACAACGCGTATGGTGGAGCGAATGAGCCTAATCAACCTGCCGTCGGCAGTTGCTGATCCTGCTGTTGCCGCGGTGGCGGCTGAGCTTCGTCGATTTGACCCAGACGGATCAAGAATGGCGAAGGTGTTTCGGTCTACCTTTGACCAGCTTTATGACGGTCAGCACACCGGCCGCTACAGCGTAGAACAACTTTTCAAGACAGAGAAGACGCATTTCGGAACGCTCATCGAGATAAATTTGCAGCGCGAATTCAATATCGCAGATGGGTCCGTGTTGGACTTCACAATCGCCGGGTCTGAGGTTGACTGCAAGTATTCCCACACCGGGGCATGGATGCTCCCGATCGAGAGCTTCGACCAAATCATTGTGGTCGCGCAGGCCGATGACCGGAAGTCCGTGTGGAGCGTGGGGGTCGTGCGGGCAGCTGAGGCTAATCGGCGCACCAGCGAAAATCGTGACAAGAAAACTGGCCTGAACGCGCTGGGCCGCTCCCAAATCGTGTGGGTGTTCAAGGACGCGCAAATGCAGCCGAACGCCTTACTCCAGCTCCCGCCATCGGCGGTGTCGAAGATTATGGCCGGGCGCAGTGGGCAGGCTCGAGTGAACGAGTTATTCCGGTGGGCTACGAATACACGTCTGTCTCGCAACATCATCGCCACAGTCGCCCAGCAAGACGACTACATGAAGCGGGTGCGTTACAACGGCGGTGCCCGCAGTGCCCTTCGACCGGAGGGATATCTGATTCTGGGGGGCGATTACTTCATCCAGCGCGACTTGGCGGCTGTACTCGGCGCCGTTGTTCCCGAGCCCGGGGAACTTGTTAGTGTACGCGTCACTCCAGCGGCCCCGGAGGAAGGTATCGGGATCGACGGCGCATGGTGGCGCCTTGCAATGCCGCACGAGCGAATCGACATGCCCGCCCCGGTACTACCCAGGTGAGTGAAACTGACCTGGCCACGCCTGGTAGCGGCGAACTCTTGACCGTCGGCGCGGCGCCCCGTTGCCTGGCGCGACGAAGTTCCAGGCCGGGCCGTCTCTGGGCATTGACCGGAGTTGATATGGCAGTGCGTCCCAAAATCGTCGGTGGTTCCTGTCAGAATGTAGGGGTGAATAAAGCGAGAACGAGTGTTTCTGAGTTAACCGCAGTGGAGATCTGCGCCGGAGCCGGCGGCCAGAGTCTCGGACTGCACCTCGCAGGCTTTCGGCACACGTTGGCCATCGAAATCGACCGCGACGCAGCCGCTACTCTCGAGCGCAATCTGTCCAGGGTTGCGTCCGCGGACGGCCAACCTCAGCCGGTCATCGCTATCGGTGACGTTGCAGATGAGTCGGTATGGAAACCCGAAGACCACCGGGGCGTTTCGCTGCTCGCAGGTGGCGTTCCTTGCCCGCCGTTTTCCACCGCCGGCAAGCAGCTGGGGTCATCAGACGAGCGCGATCTCTTCGCATGGGCTGTTGAGGCCGCTGGCCGCATGCAGCCAGACGCTGTCCTGCTCGAGAACGTGCGCGGCCTGTCGATGCCGCGCTTCGCGGGCTACCGTCAGGCAGTGCTGGATCGCTTCACCGAGCTCGGGTACAGCGCCGACTGGCGGCTGCTAGAAGCCAAGGACTTCGGTGTCCCTCAGCTTCGCCCGCGATTCATACTTGTGGCCCTGCGCGATGAGTTTGCCCCGTACTTCTCGTGGCCCGAGCCGACCCCCGCCATTCAGACGGTCGGCTCTGCGGTTTATGACCTAATGGCAGCCAACGGGTGGCCTGGTGCCGAGGCCTGGGCGCGAAACGCGAACCGCGTGGCCCCGACCGTCGTCGGTGGCTCAAAGAAGCACGGCGGACCCGATCTGGGCCCGACGCGTGCGAAGCGCGAATGGCGTTCTCTGGGCGTCGACGGCTTGGGCATAGCAGATGCTGCGCCCGGCCCTGATGTGCCCGTCGATTTCATACCAAAGCTGACGAACGAGATGGTCGCACGTATCCAGGGCTGGTCTGGACCCGGGTTCGAATGGGACTTCGGCGACGGCAAGGGACGGAAGACATCTACCTACAGGCAGATCGGCAATGCATTTCCGCCGCCGGTAGCGCGCGCGCTTGGGCGCGCAATCGCATCCGCACTCCGGAAGGAGGGTCAGCCACTTGGGAACCATGGAGCGGGCAATCAATACCGCGACGAGGTATATAAGGCGCTTCGCGACCAGACCGGATTCATCTCTCTCGCAGGACTGCGTAAGACCCTTGGAGGCGCTTTCACCGAGAGCGAGATCGAGCGCCGGATTGTTTTCATTCGCCGGGACTTCGAGGTCGAGGAGCGACGGCGCGGAATGACAGTAACATTCCGATTGGGCCAGTGGCGCGCATTTCGGGGGCAGAAGGATCACGTGCGCCACGCTGCGTTTGCCACCGAGCGTCTTCGCTCGAAGATCAGCTGACCGCCTAGTCCATGGCGAAGAACTTCAAACTGCCTACGGGCTGGTACTTCTCGACGATTACTGATCTCGTTGAAAACATCCTGCCGCCGCTGCTCGGACAGCTGACGGTGGACAACGCCTGGGCGTACGTCTACGCCACCACGCTGTGGTCTGAGAATGTCGGGGGGACCGAGTACCTCCATATCATCGAGTCCGACAAGCTCAAGTCGAAGTCGGGGCAGGGGCTCGCTGGGCGGGCGGCTGATTATCTGGAGACGCACCTTGTGCCAGGAGAGACCCGCGACCCTTTTGCCGTCGTGGACCAGATCGGCAAGGCCTATATCGAAGAGAGGGCGAACCAGGGCTTCGTAGCTCCTAAGAAGAAGCGAGACCCGAATGTCACCGGTGCCGCCTTCGAAACGGTGCTTCAGGTGCTGATTGGAAAGCTTTGCGGTGTCACCCCGTCTCGAACGCCGCGTCTGCGCACTCTACAGGGCTTCGAGCTAGCTCCGGAGGGATACCACTCTCGCCCCGATCTCGTACTCTTTGGGCCTCGCGACTTCAGACTCCTGATATCCACCAAATGGACGCTCCGAAAGGAGAGGATTGGCACGTACCTGCATGAGTCGTACTTCTACAGACGGCGCCGCCCCGACCTGCAGATTGCCTTCGGGGTCAACGAATTCCAGCCGAACATCCTGTGGCATCTGAGCACCGATCCCCTAGTGGACCGGGTGTATCACGTTAACAAGCGGATGCTGCTGGAGCTGTATACGCCATTCGCCGATATCCCGCCGGGGACTGGTATCCTTGCCTCCACTCTCACCGGTGACCATGCCAATGCGACGGCTTACCGCCGATGGGCGCGCATGAATGACCGGCTGTTCGACCTTAAGGACATGTTTGCCGACATCAAGGTTCTGATGAATACGCCTGATCAGGTCATCGACCCTGAGCAGGAGGATGGCGGAGCCGACTGGGACGAGTACGAGATCGACACCTGAGATGGGCGGCCTACGCAATCCTAAATAGCTGACCGTCCTAACCACGTAAGCCTCTAACGCCTTGGCAAAACGGAGAAGTCCATCGGTGTGAGTTGAGCGGACGGCGTAGGTCTTCTCGCAGCTTGCATAATTCGCCTCGAATCGTAATCGAATGCGCGTGGTATCGGTGTAATCCTGAGGACTAACTAGAGAAATGCTAATCACATTGATTAGTAAGGTGTACTGACTGCGACCTTGGGAACGTTGCCATGGTTAGGTGACAAAAAGAAGTCCTCCCAGTGGACTTGGGCTTGTCTAAGAGTCCAGTTCACAGGGAGGTCTTCAGTGTCCCATCCTAACGCGATTCTCACGCCCTGGGGCAGGCTCCGGCTGGCCAGGTGCTAACGCCAACCGAAAATAGAGCCAGTTTGCCACCTGCAAACAGGGCCGCGGGTTGCTGTTCTATTGTGTGGTCCGGACACATGGCTGAAGTCTTGGCTGCGGTTGTCGCCTCCGTCAGGAGCATGAGGTAGGCCTTGACCTTGCCTCTTGCGCGCCCGCACCTGCCCTTGACCAAATTTGGCAGCCAAGGAGACAATTCGGCGTCTATGCCTCAGCCAAAACGAATCGTTCGATCTGATCCACGAACTCGAGAGCAAGGTGATATCTGCCAATGATCTCTTTCGGCGTTAGCTCTACGAGGGCACTTGCATAGTCATTGTGGACAACCTGATTACGAAGTTGCCCGAGCTGCATAAATGCGGCGTGTTGGGTCTTGAGTTGGTCATTATCCTTCAATGCAGCCCTAAATGCTCGACCACACACATCTCCAAAACTAGTGAAAAATCCCTGAGCAGTTCCAGACTTCCACTCGAAAAGGGTGTGATAACCGCGAGCCATAACTTGCTTTGCCACGAACTCTCCCAACCTATCTGTTCCATGCCGACTAAATATTTCCGGAACTAGGGCCTTGACTTTATCCTCCAAGCTGCTCGCGGCAGCAACCAAAAGGTGCTTATGGTAACTTCGATTTAGCGAAGACAGGCCGGAAGGGCTCATGCTTAGATCGGATATCAGGTCCAAATAGTCCTGATATAGCGAGCCAACGGCATCATTAATTTCTTGCATTTACTACGCTGCACCCTCGATGAACTCTCGGAGCAGCCCAATGCGTTTACGTATATTGATTGGCTTAGTCGACCCCTCCTGGAGAGTATCAGCAAAATCTTCCGTCAGCTTTGCGGCGTTTACTGCATCTGCAATTCCACGATTTTCGGCGGAGGGCCGTCCGCATTGCTGCCAGGCAGCGTATGCGCTTTCAAACAAAACTCCACTAAACTTTCCTGATCGCAGAAAAGGTGAAGGTGACTCACGAAACAAAGCAAAAAAACCCGTGAGTCCGTCGTGGGCGTTTCGAGCATCTTGCTCGGAGAACTTCCTTGCCTTTAGACAGTAGTTGTTGATGAAGTTTGCCATGGAGCCACTGAATCCTTCTGAAGAGCCGGCAAGGGCGAGAGCGCGGAGAAGGAACTCGGTATCGCGCATTCGAGCATCAGGTTTCTCAGTTCCGACAATGTGGCGCCAAGCGGGATCAGAGTTTAGGTTGATCACCTCGATGAAGAAATCCGAGTGGTAAAGACTGGCGCGAATTTCTTGTTGCGTTAGGTTGACGCCACCCGTGTTCAGCCTGTTGAAGAGCTCGAAGACTGCAGAATTTCCTTCGGGGCTTGTTTGTTTTACTACAATATTCCGGATTGTGCGCAGGTCAAGAGACGTTTTGTCTTCTTTTAGTCCCTTATAGGTTAGACCATGAAACCTATTAGGTTTCCCTGTCGGGGACTTTGGTAATGACAGCTTGAAGGGCTCAAAAAACTCATCGTCTTGTAGAAAATCTTCATCAATGAAGCCCTGTTGAAGGCGCACGCGGAGCTCGCCGCGTATTTTAGATTTCGGAAAACGACCTTTAGAGAAGAAATAAAGAGTGAGAAGACGCTGTTGCCCATCAATCACAAGAAACTTATTTCGCTCTTCCTCATATAGAAATACCTGCGGGACGGGTAATCCGATAAGCAATGACTCGATCAGCTTTGAGGCCCGTTTACGATCCCAAATATAGTTTCGTTGAAAACTAGGGATTATCATCGCGCCTGACGCGATGAAGCTAACGATAGTGGAAAAGTTCCAGTCGTTAGGCGACGAGACGAGATCGTAGTCTTGCACCTCGACCTCGTCTAATTCAAGTGAGGCTTCATCCAACCAAGACTCATCAGCAGTGGCGGGCTCTGCTGGGTCTTCTACCATTTGAAAAGTGCTGGTCATAGTTCTCTCCGCTCATAATGCCGGGTTGCTCGTCGTACAGTTAGAATATCGAGTTGGCGCGAAGACGTCCGCTTCTGTCGCCGACGCCGTAACTCAGCCGTGCGTAACTTCCGATTTGAAGCATCTCTCGCTGTCACCAAATCGGAGATCGATGAGAACGTTGATAGGGGCTGGCGTCACGGGATGCCTTAGCCTGCAGTAGCTGCGAGCTTACCGGTACGACAGTGCACTTTGCTGAGGAGACAATCCTGAAGAGGGGCTTTCTGCTAGCCACAGGTGTTAGCTCTTCAGGCCTGCTGCTCGCGTACCTGAGGGCGCTCAATCCCGAAGTGCAGCAACCTCAACTTGAACCCCGGCGTCCCGGAACTTCTGAACCTGGGCGGGGGTCGGCGCCGTCGTCCGTCACCAAATTCCACGGGAGCGCAAGCCTCGCCCACGCGTGGAAGGGCCGCAGCCCCAGCTTGGACGAATCTGCCAACACGTAGACGACGAGCGCTTGAGTGCTTTCGCCCGGAAGGCCCATGGTCTGATGCAGCCGTTCGGCGGGCACGGCCAGTACGTCAACTTCCTGGGCGTGGAAACCGGACAAAACGCTGTGGACGCCGCGCGGCAGGCCTACGGCCCTGAAACCTATGACCGGCTGGTGGCGCTGAAAAACCGCTTCGACCCGGACCACCTGTTCCGTATCAACCACAACATCCCGCCCGCTGCCGGCTGAGGCAGCGACAGAAACCAGCCCTCCGGACTTCGTCGATCGATCTTGCCAGGAGCGCCACACGCTGCGGCACGGAGGACCCCGGCGGCGCAGAGACCTTCAGCCCCCGGTATGGTTCCAGCCCCGTGACGTCCAGGCCGGCGTCAACCGCCGCGGCCAAGGTGTGGATGCGCTGGGGCGTCAGCAGGGACGCCGGCTCCACCGGCGCAGGCGGCAGGTGCGAGTCATCCCACGCCGCACCAAAATCAGTCGCCTGAGAGGAACACCCGGACAGGACAACGCCACCGAGGATGCCTTCTGTTGAGGCAAGTTCCACGTGCCGGACAGGTGCGTCCGGATCTCGGTCCTCAAGCACTGAGCGTGCCCAGTTCACAGCAATCCCCGCACCGGTGCCCGCGGCAAGGACCGCCTCAACCTCCTGCTCAAAGCGCAGGAAACCCTTCACCGGCGCGTGGGACCTGTTGGCCGCATCACAGTGTTCCAAAACAATCCGGGCACCATCCCAACGGAACCCCGCAGCCCGTCGCAATGATTCGGTCAGTTCATTGACGGCTGAGGATGCGCCCGGCAAACCAGCTCCCAGGCGCGGAGCGCTGAACAGGTGCACGGCGCGGACCGCGCGGCGGCCCAGCGCATCGTTCAAGGTGCGGACCGCTTCCGCAGCGACCGCCGCCCTTTCCACGGCCGACCGCCGTCCCGCCTCTGTTGTGGAGGCGAGTCCGAAGCCAGGGGAACTGGCCGCCCGGTCCATGGTGTCCGGAATGGTGGTCACCACGTAGGTGAGATGGTCGGGAAGGTGCCGTAACTGCTTCAGGAACCAGCCGCCGTCGTACTTGTGCAGCTTTCCCGTGGCATACAGCGGAATCTCCAGCCCGGAGACGTGCGGCAGCGATGCCGCCGCGGCCAGGAACGCCGCCTCCTGCTCCGGATCCCAGCCGTCCAAAGCCGGCGCCGCCGCGTAACTGCTGACGATCAAGCCGGCGCTATCACGTGCCCGGCGGGGGAGTCCACCGCAGCCACCGGGTTGGTCAGGGTCCCCACCCCTTCAATGTCCACCGAGACGGTATCTCCCGGGCGTAGTTCGAGGCCGGATTCGGCAGCGGCCCAGGGTGTGCCCGTGAGAATCACGTCGCCGGGGTAGAGGGTCATGAACCGGGAGCAAAACATCAGCAGTTCCGCCACGGTGAACACCATGCGGGACGTGGCGGAATCCTGGACCACGGAGCCGTTGATTGTGGTGACGATGCGGAGGGCCTGCAGGTCCGGGACCTCATCAAGGGTCACCAGCTCCGGCCCCAGCGGGCAGAACGTGTCCAGGCTTTTGCCACGTGTGGACTGGACGTCCGCCGCCTGCAGGTCCCGCGCCGACACGTCGTTGGCTACCGTCACCCCTGCAACGGCCGCGAGTGCCTCTTCCGGCGTGGCGGCGTCCTTGAGGACCCGTCCCATCACGACGGCGAGCTCGCCTTCGCACACCACCGTTCCGGCACGTGCCGGGTTGAGGATGATCGGCTCGCCGTCAGCAGCCAGGCTGCCGGCGAATTTGCCGAACACCAGGGGAATGCGTCCGGCTGCCCGCCGGTCCGGGGCTGTGCCTCCGGCGGGCACCGGGAGCGCCGGCTGACCGGCACCATGGTCAGGCCAGTAGTTTTCGCCGATGCCGATCAGCTGTCCGGGGATGCGGACTCCCGGCAGCAGCGCGCAGGACAGGGACGGGCGTTCGTCCGCACCGGCGCCGGAGCGAGTGAAAGGAAACCGCGGCATTCAGTGGCTCAGGTGGGATGCGTACACGCGCAGCCGCGGGTGCTGGAACACTTCATCCGGCGGGCCCTCCGCCACAATGCCGCCGTGCTCCATAAAGATCACCCGGTCCGCCACCTCGCGAGCAAACTTCATCTCGTGGGTCACGATCACCATGGTCATGCCGGTCTTCGCCAGCTTGGCCATGATGTCCAGGACCTCGTTCACCAGTTCCGGATCCAGGGCGGACGTGGGCTCGTCAAACAGGATGGCCTTGGGATCCATCATCAGCGCCCGGCAGATGGCCACCCGCTGCTGCTGGCCGCCGGACAGGTCTGCCGGGTAGGCGTCCGCTTTGTCCTCCAGGCCCACCGAGCGGAGCTTTTCGAGCGCCCGCGGAACGGCGTCGGCGCGTCTTTGCCGTTTGGCGATCACCGGGCCTTCCAGCAGGTTGTCCAGTACGGTCCGGTGCGGCCAGAGGTTGAACTGCTGGAACACCATGGCGATCTCCCGGCGCAGCCAGGTCAGCCGGAACTGGTCCACCACGCCGAGCTTGCCCCGGGCGTTGGGAGTGTAGAAAACCTGCCGGCCGTCCACGTGGATCCGCCCGGAGTCCGGCACCTCCAGCATGTTGATGCAGCGCAGCAGTGTGCTCTTCCCGGCACCGCTGGGGCCGATGATGGTCACCACCTCGCCCGGAAGGATGCGCAGGTCCACATCCTTGAGTACTTCGCGGGAGTTGTAGCTCTTGGTGAGTCCGGTGATGCCGATCATGCCATGCTCCCAACAGCTTCGCGGAGTTGTTTGGTGGTGCCCATTTTGCGGCCCATCTTCTTTTCGATAATGATCTGGACCACCATGAGCAGGCTGGTCATGACCAGGTACATGGCCGCCACCACCCCCAGGGTTTCCATCACGTTGTACGTGGAGTTGTAGGCCTTCTGCCCCTGCAGCATCAGGTCCGGGACGGTGATCACCGAGATCTGCGCCGACTCCTTGAGCATGATGATGCAGTTGTTGATATACGGGGGAGTCATGAGGCGGATGCCCTCCGGCGCCGTCACCCGCACAAACTTCTGCACCGGATTCATACCCACCGAGTCCGCCGCTTCGAGGTGCCCTGCATTCACCGATTTGAGCCCGGCCCTGATGATTTCGGAAAAGAACGACGCCGAGTTGAGGCTCATCGCGATCAGCCCTGCGGTAAATGCGTCCATGGTCAGCCCGAACGGCTTCGTGTAATAGAAGAAGAACAGGGACAGCATGAGCGGCAGGCCGCGGAAGAACCAGACATACGCGGCGGCGAAGATCCGCAGGGCGCGGATCCTGGAGAGCCGCAGCGTGGCGATGATGTAGCCCAGGACGGTGGCACAGACGATGGCTGCGGCCACAATTCCCAGGGTGGTCATGGCGCCGGCCAGGAAGATCGGGAAATATTCGGCTGCAACAGAGCCGGGCTCGTAGGTGTCCATAGGGAATCAGGCGGCGGGGATCTCGACCGTGAAGCCGAACCACTTCTGGTTCAGTTTCTCCAGGGTGCCGTCAGCCTTGAGCTCTTCGATGATCTTGTCCACCTTGGGCTTCATCTCGGTATCGTCCTTGGGGAGGCCGACGCCGGCGGGCTTGGTGCCGTACACATCTCCCACGATCTTCAGGTCCGAGGCCAGCGGCGAGTTCTTCATGAAGTTCTCCGCGGCGATCCGGCCCGTGGCGAACACCGCGATCCTGCCCGCTGCAACATCGGCAAACCCTTCCGGAGCGCCGGGGTAGGCCTTGAGTTCGGTGAACCCGCCGATGCCCTTGACGTCCGTTTCCGTGCCGGAGCCACCGATGGCACCCACCACCAGGCCATCCAGCTTGCTGAGCTGCTCCACGGAGGTGTTGTCCTTCTTCACCACCGCAACTGCGCCGTCTGCCAGGTAGGGGGTGGAAAAGGTGATGGACTGCTTGCGGGGTTCGGTCATGGTGAGCCCTGACATCACGGCGTCGAACTTTCCACTGTTGAGGCCCGGCAGCAGGCCGGTCAGTTGGCCTTCAACGAACTCCGGTTCCATGCCCAGCTTCTCCGCGATCAGCGTGCCCACCTCGATGTCGAAACCGGTGAGCTTGCCGGCCTCCGAGAAGGTGATGGGCCGGAACGTGCCGCTGGTGGCGATGGTGAACTTTTCCTTCGCCGGAGTATCCGAGGAAGCATTGCTGCTGGCTGCGCAGCCGCTGGCGGCGAGGGTGAAGGCGGCCAGGGCGGTTACGACGGCGGCTTTGCGTGTGCGTGAAAACATGCGGTGCTTCCCACTTTCAGTGATCCGTGCCAGTGATGTTTGCTGACAGCACTGACGCTATGGGCTGCGTGTGTCCGGGACTTACCTGCTTCGTTTCGGAAATGTTAATTATGAATTCTGTAGACACTTTTATCTCAGGTCGGGGACGCCCAGCAGCGCGGCCCCTCAGGTGAGGCTTGCGGCCAGCCCTTCAAGGACCTCAGCAAACGCGAGTGCCTTCAGCTCCCCGCCGGGACCTGCCACCACCTGGACGGACAGGGGGAGTCCGTCCGCGGACAGTCCCACCGGCAAGGACACCACCGGGCAGCCGGTCAACGTCACAGCCCGGCAGGGACCCATGACCTCCCAACCCTGCAGGCTGGTGCCGCCCACGTCCAGGGCGCCTTCCGGATCAGCGGCCGGACCGCCGGCGACGGGAAGCAGGGCAAAATCCACCGCACCGATCTGGTCCAGGGCGCTGGACCGCGCAGCGTCGGCTGCCGTGCGGGCCAGGTCCAGCTCGCCGGGGGACGCCGCTAGCGAATCCCGGATGGTTTTCAGGTTGGCCGCTGAGATCCCGGCCTCCTTGCCGGCGATGGCGGCTACGTGATCCAGCATGGGGTCCACCGCGCGCAGGCAGTTGTAGGCGGGCAGGCACTCCGCGAACAGATCCGGCTGGTGGGCCACCGCGTGGCCCGCCGCGGCAACTGCTGCTGCGAGCTTCTCCACGAGTGCGGTGACCTCGCGGCGGACGGGACCAAACGTGCTGCCGTCGCTCCAGGCAATCCGGAGGGGAGTGTCCGTAAGGGACCCGGCGTCCGCTTCCGCCCCGGACATCACCAGGTACGCCGCCCGCAAATCACGCACCGACCGTGCGAGCGGGCCGACGGTCTGGAATGAGCCCTGCATACCCGGGCTCACGGCGGGGACCACGCCGTCGGAACCGAAGTTCCCGTCAAGTCCCGGGACCTGCCCCTCCCCGGGCACTGTCCCCAGTCCGGGCCGCAGCGCAGCGATGCCCACGCACTGGGCGGGCCAGCGCAAGGATCCGCCGAAATCCGTGCCGACCCCCAGGGCAGAGATCCCCGCGGCCACCGAAGCTGCTTCGCCGCCGCTGGAGCCTCCCGGGGTGGCTGCTGGGTAGCGCGGGTTCAGGGTCCTGCCCAGCAGCGGGCTGTCGCAGGTCATGCCAAACGCGAATTCGGGGCAGTTGGTTTTGCCCACCAGGATGGCGTCTGCGTCCAGGAGCCGCTGCACGGCCGGTGCTGTGGTTGTGGCCACGGTGTGGGCAAACGCCCGGCTGGCCGCCGTGACCGGCAGGCCGGCGACGGCGATCACGTCCTTCACGCTGAAGGGCACCCCGGCCAGCGGGCCGAGTGTTTCGCCGGCGGCTCGGCGGGCGTCGAGGATGGCCGCAGCCTGCGCCGCGCCCTCCCAGTCCGCCGTCACGAAGACATTGAGCGCCTGGCCTTCGGGGTCGGATGCGCGCCGGTGGGCTGCGGCCACAACCTCGCCGGCGGTCATCGCGCCCGTCCTTACAGCGTCCGCGATGGCGGTGGCGTCCTGGTATCCGGCGTTCAGGCCGGCCAGCAGTGAGTGGCTCATGCCCCAGCCGCCTGCTGTTCCAGGGCGCTCTCGCCTTCAAGGTAGTCCCGCTCACCGTGTTCCTCGAATTCGCGACGGATCCGGTCCGGGTCTCCCGAACGCAGGCAGGCCAGCAGCTCGGTATGCCGGTCCACGCCCTTGGTGAGGTCGCCTTTGGTCCGGGCCTCGTTCAGCACGTTGGCTGCCATGCAGAGCTGCATCTGCAGCATCAGCGAACGGTAGGTGTCGCTGAGCTTGCGGTGGCCGGCGGCATCAACCAGCGCCGTATGGAAGTCAATGTTGGCCTGGACCACGGCGGACCGGTCACCGCGTTTTGCGGCGGCGCGCATGGCCTTCATGATCGGATCCAGGGGTGCGTAGGTGGCGGGGTCTTTTCTCGCCAGCAGGTAGTCCAGGGCGAACATTTCCAATGCGCGCCGCAGGGAGTAGATCTCGTTGATATCCGTCTCCGTCATGGAGACCACGCGGTAGCCGCGCCGGGGTGATTGTTCCAGAAGGCCTTCGCTTTCCAGCGTCCGGAGGGCTTCCCGCAGCGGGGGGCGGGAAATTCCCAGGCGTTCCGCCAGCGGAGGCTCGTTGAGCTTGTCCCCGGGCGCCAGTTCACCGCTCACTATCAACTTCCGGATCTCGGTGGTGGCGAGTGAAACGAGGCTTTCCTGGACGATCATGCCCTCAGACTACTGTCTACAGTCGCCGCAGAGCCATAGCCTGCACGAGTTTACGCAGGGTTTACATGGGAGGTCTTTTCTGTAGATTGTCTACAGTATTCTTTGTCGTATCCAACGAAGAATGGTGGGAAATGGGAACGACATCGACAGCCACCCGCAAGGTCCGGAGCTGGCGCGGCTGGCTGGATCCTTTTGTGCTGCTGCTCCTGGCAACCCTGGCCGGGGCGGCCCTCCTCCCGCCGGACAAGGAGCTGGTCCCTGCGCTGTCCAGCGCCGGTGGCGTGGCGGTGGCTGTTCAGTTCTTCATCAGTGGCCTGCGCCTGCCCTCATCCGCAGCCCTGAAGGGCCTCAAGGCCTGGCGGCTCCACCTGGTCATCGTGGGGTTCTCCTTTGTTATGTTCCCCATTCTCGGATTCGGTGTGGCGGCAGGCTCGTCCTGGTACCTGAACCATGAGCTGGTGGCGGGGCTGTTGTTCCTGACCATGCTTCCCACGGCGGTTCAGACGGCCACCACGTTCACCGGCATTGCCCGGGGCAACACCGCTGCCGCTGTCTGCGCTGCCTCCATTTCGAACCTCCTCGGCGTGCTGGCCACGCCGTTGCTCGTGGCGCTCGCCCTGGGGTCCTACAGCGGAATGAACCTGTCATCGATCACCAAGATTGCCCTGCAGATTGTTGCCCCCTTTGTGCTGGGCCAGTTGCTCCACAAACTGACCCTCAAATGGACGCAGCGCTGGGCCCCGGCGTTCAAGGTTGTGGACCGGGCAGCCATCCTGCTGGTGGTGTACGTCGCGTTCGGCGCCGCTGTGGCCGACGGTGTTTGGCACCGCATCCCCGCGGCGCAGCTGGCCGTAACAGCCGGTATCTGCGCGGCGATGCTGGCACTGAGCCTCTGGATCACGTCCCTGGTGGCCAAAAAACTGGGGTTCGTGCCTGCGGATGCCACCGCCATCATGTTCTGCGGTTCGGAGAAGAGCCTGGCCACCGGCCTGCCCTTGTCCGCGATCCTCTTTACCGGTCCGCTGGGCGGAGTAGTGATCCTGCCAGTGATTATGTATCACGCGATGCAGCTGATCGTCTGCGCCGCGATTGCCCGACGGGTTGCGCGCCGCGCAGCACGCCAGCATTACACGGACGCTGGTCCGGCCGTCCTGGCAGGTGCCCGCTAGGCGTTACTTGGCTGGGCGGGCACTGCCGATAGGCAGTGCCCGCTCTTCCGTTGGGCCTACTGTGCGACGAGCCCGGGCATCCCGTCCTGGATGACGAAGGAGGCCTTCGTGGATACCGGGGCGCCCGGCGTCGTGACTTGGTCCAGGGTACGGAAGTCCGCGGTTATGGCGTCCCTGGTGATCTTGGTGTTCACGTAGCCGCGGTTGTCGTTGTAGAACTTCAGGTGCGGGTTCCAGGCCATCGTCGGATCGGCGGTGGAGCCGGTGCCGTTGCCGGTGGAGGTGATGGAGGTGCACACCAGCTCGGTGCCCACCACAGGGGAGGCCGGGTCCTTGTAGTCCACCCTGACCTCATTGGCCCAGTTGCGGTGCACGTCGCCGGTGAGCACCACGGCGTTGCGAACGTTCGCGTCCACCCAGCCCTGGGTGATGCGACGGCGGGACGCGGCGTACCCGTCCCAGCCGTCCATGGAGACATCGTCAACGTCCAGGGCTGCAGCGCGGTCCCGCTCGGCGAAGAAGACCTGCTGGCCCAGGATGTCCCAACGCTGCGTGGAGCCCTTAAAACCGTTCAGCAGCCACTGTTCCTGCTCCGCGCCGGTGATGGTGCGGTCCTCGGCCAGACGTTCGGCCACATTCTTCTGCCAGCCGTCGCCGGCGAGCTGGTCGTCGCGGTACTGGCGCGTGTCCATCATGTGGAAATTGGCAAGCTGGCCCCACTGGAGCCTGCGGTAAATCTTCATGTCCGGTCCAGCCGGAAGGGAGGACGGGCGCAACGGCATGTTCTCGTAGTAAGCCTGGAACGCGGCGCTGCGGCGCTGCCGGAAGTGAGCGAGGGTATCGTTCAGCTGGCCGGCGTCGCTGTTCTCGGGGACATCGTCCGCCCAGTTGTTGTCCACCTCGTGGTCATCCCACACCACTGCCCACGGTGCGATCGCGTGCGCTTCCTGCAGGTCGGCGTCGGACTTGTACTGGGCGTGCCGCTGGCGGTAGGTCTCCAGCGTGACCGTCTCCGGGCCCGCGTGATCCCGCGGATTGCCGCCGCCGATCACATAGCTGCCCTTCTTGTATTCGTAGAGGTAGTCACCGAGGTGCAGCACCAGGTCCGGGTGGTCCTCGGCCAGCCGCTTGTACGCCGTGAAGTAGCCGTGTTCGTACTGCGCACAGCTGGCGAACGCCATGGCCAGCGCGGCGGGAGTCTCGTGCGGCGCCGGGCTGGTCAGGGTCCGCCCCACCGGGCTGACGTGTTTGCCGGCGCGGAATCGGTAGAAGTACTCGCGGCCCGGGCGAAGGCCCCGGAGCTCCACATGCACCGAGTGCGCTGTCTCGATCCGCGCTCGTTCGACGCCGCGGGCCACCACCTTCTGCATCCCGGCGTCCTCTGCCACTTCCCACTGCACGGCGACGTTGCGTGAAGGCATGCCGCCGAGGCCGTCCTCAGCCACGGGGTTCACCGCAAGGCGCGTCCACAGCACAAAGCCGTCCGGCCACGGCTCGCCAGAGGCAATGCCCAGGGCGAAGGGGTAGGTGCGGAGGCCGGCGTCGTCCGCCGTTGAAACCGCGACGGCTGCACTGGGCGCGGCGGCGATGAGGCCCGCGCCCAGGCCGGCAGTGAGGAGGGATCTGCGCGAAATTTTGTCCATGCCCCGAATCTACGGAGGCCGGTTGGCCAAGTCCCCAGGAGCGTATGAATCACTGGTTAACTGCATGACAAAAGTTGTTAACTCGGGCGCTTACAACGTCGCCGGAACCTCGCGGCCCGGGAACAGTGCAGAGTACTGCCGCCGGTACATCCTGCGTCCCACCAGCCGGTAAGCCAGACGGATCGGTGCGGGGATATCCTTGAACATCTCCACGCGGTCCGCAGGCGGGTTCGTCGCAAGCACCATTCCGAGGTATCCCACCAGGAACTTCTTGTCGAACTGCTGGATGCCGTGCTCTGCGGCCGCCTTCAGTTCCTTTTCGGTCATCAATCTGTCCACCACCGGCATCACTTCCGTGACTTCACGGCGCAGGTGCACGTTGAGGACAGCGGACAGGTCGGCGTAGAGTTCCGCGAGTTCTTCGCGGGATTCCATGTCAGCGGTCGCCGTCCAGCGCAGGCGGAGGGGGTCGATGCTCTCCAGCCGTTCCGTCACCTGGCGGTGTTGGGCGAGCATCTGCCCGATGTGCAGCGCGCAGCCCGGTGCCCGTTCGGACAACTGTGGGTACATCAGCAGGTCCTCGCCCTCGTGATGCGTGTGGAGCACCATGTCGAAGTTGCCTAGGGCCTCGCCCACGTAAGCGGCGCGGGAAATATCGCCAGCGGCCGCGGACCGCACCAGCCCCGGCGCCTCGCCATACGCCCACAGGAAGAAACGGTGGATCCGGCGCATGCCCGCGGTCCCTGAGCAGAGCACCGGACCCGGCGGCAGCGGAGCCGCGGTTTCGCCGGGATGCATCGTGAAAAAGTCAGTCATGTCAGGCCCCTAACGCTCTTCATCGAGACGCGGCCTCTCCCCGCCAAAATCGTATCGCTGGGCCCCATGGTTCACAACGGTTGCGCGTTGGAGTCAAGGTTTGCCCAGTTTCCATCCTCATGAGTGGCTGGCACGCGTTCGGGGTGCGCGGTAGGGGGTCATCTCGCTGCCGAAGGCTGGGGATCTGCCCGTGCAACAATGACGCCATGACCCACCAACAGCATGAAACCGCCGCGCCGGAACTGGACAGCACCGACCTCCCCGCGTTTGAAGCCGCGTACCAGGCCGCCCGGAAGAGCCTGGCCGAAGGCGGCATTCCCATCGGTGCCGCCATCGCCCGCGGCGGCGTGGTCTTCGCCAGCGGGCACAACGAACGGGTCCAGAACGCTGACCCGATCGCGCACGGGGAGATGTCGGCGCTCCGCGCCGCCGGCCGGCAGAAGAGCTACCGGGACACCACGCTCTACACCACCCTGGCTCCGTGTGCCATGTGCACGGGGACCATCATCCAGTTCAAGATCCCCCGCGTGGTGGTGGGGGAGGCCCGCACGTTCGACGGCGAGCTGGACCTGCTGCGCTCGCGCGGCGTTGACGTCGTGGTCCTGGATGACCCGCGCTGCGTGGACATGATGCGCTCCTTCCAGGCCGACAAACCGGACCTGTGGGCGGAGGACATCGCCGAGTAGCTGCGAGTCCTGCCGCGACCCCTAAACTGGGGCGTTGAAGAGGCCATATGACAGTTGGGGGAATCATGTCGGTCAGCAGTCACCAGGAACACGATGATGCGGTGCATGCCGAGCATGAAGCCGCTATTGCCCGCGGTGAAAAGCGGGTTTTGTATTTGACCGCGGAGGGGATGCTTCACAGCTACACCAAAACGGAATTGGGAGGGCCGCCGAACGGAAGCACCCGGTGGTGGCAGAACCTGCCCGGACTGGTGTTCCTGATTCCCATGTTTGGCCTCTGCATGTACCTTGTCATCACTAATCCAGTAGGGACGGCGGCGGCGCAATGGGCAACCCTGTTCGGTGCCATGCTGATGGCTCTCGGCGCGGCGTACCTTATCTGGGAATCGGTGGTTGTCTACCGCGCCCGACAAGTGCGCATCCGCCGCGGATCGCCTGATCCGCTCCGCATCACGGGGGCCAAGACCAAGCTTCCCGAGTCCTACATGCAATCACAACCCATCAAGAAGAGCCGATGGTGAACAGACCCTGACGGCCCCACGGCCGCGCTGGGAAGAACCGACAGGATCACCAACCGCTAGACCGCAGCCACCTCAACCTGTACCCCAGCATCCCGGAACTTCTGCACCTGCCCGGGGTCGGCGCCGTCGTCCGTCACCAAAGTCCACGGAAGAGCAAGGCGCGCCCAGGCGTGGAAGGGCCGTAGCCCAAGCTTGGAGGAGTCAGCCAAAACGTAAACCGAACGTCCGCGCCGGGCCATGAGCTCCTTGAGCCGGGTCTGGGCGTGGTCGGCCTCGCAGATGCCGTCCTCGGCGGTGACGGCGTCCGCGCCCAGGAACACCCGGTCAAAGCTCATGCGCTCCAGCGCCGCCTCGGCCAGCGGCCCCACAAAACTCTGTGACAGGCTGCGGAGCCGGCCGCCGAGGCAGTCCACCTCGATGCCGTCGGACTCGGCGAGTTCCTGCATGGTGTTGATGCCCGGCGTCGTCACGGACAACCGGTCGAAGCCGCGCAGTTCATGCGCCAGGGCACCCACGGTGGAGCCGGCGTCGAGCAGGATGTTCTCCCCGGGCTGGATCACGGCCGCCGCCCAGCGGGCAATCGCATGCTTCTGCTCAAACGCCTCGCCCGTGCGTTGCCGCAGCGACGCCTCCGGGTGCGCGCCCAACGCCATCGCACCGCCGTAGGTGCGGGCCAGCCGGCCCTGCCCGTTGAGCAGTGCCAGGTCGCGGCGGATGGTGGACGCCGTCACCTCGAAGCGCGCGGAGAGCTCCTCCACGGAGGCCAGGCCGGTGGTCACGGCGAGGTGGTAGATCTCCTCACGCCGCGCATCCGCTGACATCATTCCCGGCCTCCTTCCCGTGGGATAAGTACCCATGCTAGTTCCGGCGTCCCGAAAACATGGTTGCTACACGGCCACGGCGGGCCGGGTTGCCATCTCGGCCGCCTGGTGCAGCGCCTCCACCATGGACCGCGGATCCGCGATGGCCTTGCCGGCGATGTCGAACGCGGTGCCGTGGTCCACAGACGTGCGGATCACCGGCAGGCCCACCGTGATGTTCACGCCCGCCTCGATGCCCAGCACCTTCACCGGCCCGTGACCCTGGTCGTGGTACATGGCCACCACCAGGTCGTAATCGCCCCGGCCGGCCAGGAAGAACAGGGTATCCGCCGGCAGCGGGCCCACGGCGTTGATGCCGGATGCCTGCGCAGCCTTCACACCGGGCTCGATTTTCTCGGCTTCCTCGCCCTGCCCGAACAAGCCGTTCTCGCCGGCGTGCGGATTGATGGCGCACACGCCGATCTTCGGGTGGGGGATCCCGGCCCGGATCAGTGCCTCGTTCCCGCGCCGGATGGTGCGCTCCACCAGGTCCGGGTTGATCTTCCGGACCGCATCCATCAGCCCGATGTGCGTGGTCACGTGGATCACCTTGATCTTGGGCGTGGAGAGCATCATGGACACCTCCTCCGTGCCCGTCAGCTGCGCCAACAGCTCGGTGTGCCCGGGGAAGATGTGGCCGGCCGCGTGCAGCGCCTCCTTATTCAGCGGCGCGGTGCAGATGGCCTGCACCTTCCCGGCCATCGCCAGCTCGCTGGCCACCCGGATGTACTCGTACGCCGCATGCCCGGCCACCGGGGAGAGCTGCCCCCACGGCAGGTCTTCCGGCAGCAGGGCCAGGTCGATCACGTTCACCCGGCCCGGGCTGAACACCGCGTCCTCCACGTCCGTGATCACCTGGATGTCCGCCTCAATGCCCAGCACCTCGGCGGCCTGGCGCAGCCGCAGCGAGTCCCCGACCACCACGGGCCGGCACTCGGCGTTGCTCTGCGGATCCAGCACGGCGGCCACCACCACCTCGGGTCCCACCCCGGCGCCATCGCCCATGGTGACGGCCACGTAGGGCAGTTCCGCAGAATCAGTGTTGTTCATCAAGTGTCCTTCAGGGGGCAGGGACGGCTGGGGTGCCGTCGGCAGGGGGAGTGCGGCGGGGGAGGGATCCTCCGCCGCGGAAGGTTCAGGGGAGCCGGCGAGTGCGGCCAGGATTGTGCGGAGGCTGTCCCGGCTGCCGAAACTTCCGGGCCGGGTGACCACGGGCATCCCGCACGGGGTACGGGACAGGACGGCGCCGTGTTCGATCTCGCCCACCACCAAGAGTTGCTGGACGTCGAGTGCAGCCAGCACGTGCCGCGCGGTCTCGCCGCCGGTCAGCATCAGCGGCCGGTCTTTGGCGAACGGTGCAACTGTCCGGGCCAGCGCGCCGGCGATCCGGGCCGACGCCACCGGATCCACGTCGGCCGCCGCCACCGTGACCGCTGCCGGACCCGCCCGGAGGGCAGTTTCCAGCGCGGCGGTTGACGGGTTTCCGGCCAGGAGATCCTGCGGGGCAAACGTGATGACGGGGACGCCGCCCGCTGCCAGGACGTGGAGCTGCTCCCGCGCCGGTCCTGACGCCGAGCCCACCACCAGCAACGGCGCCTTCGCGTCTTGCCGGGTTTTGGGTGAGCGGACGACGGCGGCCCTCGGGCGGGGTGCGTGCCCTGCAGTCCGGGCCAGGGCGGCGCCCAGCGCGGATGCGCCGGCAAGCCGCAGGCCCGGGGTGCCGCGGGCGGCCCGGGCGATATGGTCCAGGTCCGCCGTGGTTTCCGCGTCGCAGACGATGACGGCTGCGGGGTGGCCGGCGGTCGCCGCCATCAGCAGGGCGGTCAGGGCCGGGGTTCCGGAGCGGACGGCCAGCAGGCTGATCAGGGTGGTGTCCAGAGGAGCCAGGGCTGCGGCGACAGACTCGGGCGCCGCCGTCGGTTCGGCATCCCAGAGCGGGGTCCGGTGCAGCGGGACACCCCCATGGTGCACCATCCCGTTGACAGTGCTGCGGCCCATTGCGGGCAGCGCGGGGGCCAGGAGGACAGGGCCGCCCCCCGCCAGGACTTCCAATTGCCGCGCCACCGGTCCGCGGAGCAGGGAATCGAGCTTCAGGAAGACCAAGGGAGCGGCATCCCCGGAGGGCAGCGCCCCCAGGATCAAGCGGAGCCTGTCAGCGGCGACGTCCGCCGGGAACGCCCGGTTGTCCGTGTCCAGAACCAAAGTGGCGGCCGCCCACGGCAGGCGGGCCACGGCTGCGGCAAGGTCTTCCGGACCGTGCGGGAGCAGGCGGACCTGGGGGCCGCCGTCGTCCGTTCCCTGCTTCAAGGGCAAGGAATGCGCACTCTGCGCACGGGATTCGCTCAAGTGGGAAGAGTCGCCCAGCAGCGCCGCAGCGGTCTCGGCCGCGCCGGAAAGGTCGTCAGCAATGGCAAGTATGCGTAGCATTGCTGCCTCCTTTGGCATCGGCGTTATGGATCCTGCATACCGAAAACTATCTGGTCTGCACAAAACACGCTAACCCTATTGCGCGCTTTGCGCAATCGTGGCATGGTGATGGCAGTAACACCAGCGGGGCAGGTATCACCAGGATGCAGCGCCTCGGCCGGCAGGTGCCGGCCCCTTACTTGGAGGTCAAAGATGACTCGATCCGACAACGTTGCCGGCGGCAGCGGATTCCTCGGCGAAGTGGCACAGCGTTCCCTCTCCCGGCGTTCCCTCCTGCGGTGGGGCGCCCTGGCCGGAGCAGGCGCAGTGCTGGCTCCCGCCGTCACAGCCTGCGTGGCGCCGAGCGCCCCGGGCGGTGGAGCCACCGGTACCACCACCCTGACCCTGGGCCTGAACCGCTCCCTGGTCAGCCTGGACAACAAACTCAACCAGTTCGACGCCGCCGTCACCGTCCAGCGGGCCGTCCGCCAGGCCCTGACGGAAATCGGCGATGACCTCAAGCCCCGCAACGTCCTGGCCGAGTCCTTTGAACTGACCAGCCCCACACAGTGGACGGTCAAGCTCCGCAACGACATCAAGTATTCGGACGGCTCCAGCGTGGCCGTGGAGGATGTGGCCAAGGCCCTGGAGATGTACAGCCAGGTCAACGGCTCCTTCCTGGCCCCGCAGTTCCCGGAATGGCCCACCGTCACGAAAAAGGACGAGCTGACCTTCACTTTGGACACCAAGGCACCGCTGCCGGTGCTCAGTACGCTGATGTCCAACATCCTGATCACCCCGGCCGCCGCCAACAAGCCCGAAGAGCTGCAGGACGGCGTGGGCACCGGCCCGTACAAGGTGGCCTCCGCGGACCGCGGCACCGGCACCTACAAGCTGGTGGTCAACGAGAACTACTGGGGCGAGAAGCCCAGCGTCAGCGAAGTCAACGTCCGGTTTATGTCCGAGGAGTCCAGCCGCGTGGTGGCCCTGCGTTCCGGCGAGGTTGACGTGATCGACTCCATCACCCCGGACTCGGTGGCCCAGCTGAAATCCGTGGACGGCATCGAGATCGAATCGGTCACCGGAACCCGCTACAACCAGCTGTTCTACAACTTCCGCAAGCCGGCGGACAGCCCCATGTCGGACCCCAAGGTCCGCGAGGCCCTGTCCTACGGGTTCGACAGCAAGTCCGTAGTGGAAGGCATCCTGGGTGGCACCGTCACCTCCGCCAAGGGTGTGGTCCCGCAGACCCTGGCCGGCGCCGTGGAAACCGGCGAATACGCCTACGATCCCGGCAAGGCCAAGTCCCTGCTGGCCGGGCTGGGCGTGTCTAACCTGTCCGTCAAGGTGATCTGGGAAACCGGTGAATTCGCCGCCGACGTTTCCATCATGGAAGCCCTGGTGGAAATGATGAAGGAAATCGGCGTGACGGCCGAGCTGCAGCAGTTCGAGCCGGGCGGCGACATCTCCTCCTGGCGGCAGGGCAAGGCCGGCGACTGGGACATCCTGGGCAACGGCTATGGAAACCAGACCGGCCTGGCCCTGACCAACCTGCAGGGCATGTACGCCGGCACGGCGGAGAAGGAAGCCACCCGTGACACGTACCACGGCTTCGTGTTCCCCGAGATCAGCAGCAAAATCATCACCGCCACGTCAGAGACGGACCAGGCCAAGAGCACCGCACTGCTCACCCAGGTCCAGAAGGACATCTGGGCCAAGTGGCCGTGCATGTGGGCCTTCATCCCCAACGCCGTCCTGGCCCGCCGCGCCCGGGTGGAAGGCGTCAAGCTCCGCCCCATCAACTCGTACCAGCTCTCCACAGTCAAGGTGAACGGCTAGCCCCATGCTCACATACGTCGCCAAACGGTTGAGCCAAAGCCTGCTCACGATCTTCCTGACCGTGTCCACAGTCTTTGTGCTCATCCGCATGGCTCCCGGCGACCCGGCCTACGCCCTGGCCGGGCCGCTGGCCTCCACCGGGGACCTGGAAAAAATCCGGACCTCCATGGGGCTCAATGAACCCCTCTTCACCCAATACGGCATCTTCCTCAAGGAACTGGCCGCCGGAAACATCGGCAAGTCATACTCCTTCCAGGCACCCGCCCTGGACGTGGTGCTGGGCCGGCTGCCCAACACCATCTTCCTGGCGGTCCTCGCCATCCTCCTGGCCATCGTGGTGGCCATCCCGCTGGGCGTCTGGATGGCCAAGCGCGCCGACACCAAGCGTGAGCTGGGCGTCAACGTCCTCACCATCGCCGGACAGTCGATGCCCGATTTCTGGATCGGCATCATGCTCCTGACCCTGTTCGCGGTGGTGTTCCCCATCTTCCCGTCCTCCGGCTTCACCAGCTGGTCCGGGGTGGTGCTGCCCGTTGCCACCATCGCCATCCTGCAGATCGCCCTGGTGTCCCGGATGGTCCGCCGCGAGGTGGGGTCCAACCTGGCCGCCCCCTACCTGACGGTGGCCCGCGCCCGCGGCACCGGCGAGCAGAAACTCACCTGGGCCTACGCCATGCGCAACTCCTCCATCCCTATCCTCACCACCCTGGGCACCCGGTTTGCCGGCATGCTCAACGGCGTGGTGGTGGTGGAAGTGGTGTTCAACTGGCCGGGCCTCGGCTCCCTGGTGGTCCGGGCACTCGAAACCCGCGACTACCCCCTCATCCAGGCAACAGTGCTGGTGACGTCCGTCCTGGCCGTCGGCGTCCAGCTGCTGATCGATCTCTGCTACCCGCTGCTGGACCCCCGCGTCCGGCTCGGAAAGGTGTCCGTGGCATGAGCACCATCAACGAAATCCCGCTCGCCGCCCAGGCCATGAAACGCCCGACGGCGGTCACCAAGCAGCTGCTCAAGCGCTCCTCCGCGGCCCGCCGGGAACGCTCGGCGAAGGTGAAGATGGTCCTGGGGGCGTTCCTCACCGCCATCGTGGTCCTGCCGATCGTCCTGGCGCAGGTCCTGCCGTTGCCCGACGTCGATGCCCAGAACATCACGTCCCGCTTCCTGCCCCCGCTCAGCGGCGGCCACCTGTTCGGCACCGACCAGCTGGGCCGGGACATCCTCTCCCGCGTCCTGCACGGCGGCCAGGTGTCACTGACCATCGGCGTACTCGCCGTGGTGATTTCCGGCGTCGTGGGCGTTGTCCTCGGCGCCCTCGCAGGGTTCTTCGGCGGCTGGGTGGACGCCGTGGTGTCCCGCCTGATCGAAGCCCAGCTCTCGCTGCCACTGCTCATGATGCTCCTGCTGGTGGTGGCCCTCTTTGGCCCGTCCATCCCGGTCATCACGTTTGTGATCGCGATCGCCCAATGGCCCGAACCCGCCCGCCTCACCCGGTCCCTGGTCCTGGTGGAACGCGAAAAACCCTACGTGCAGGCCGCCAAGGTGCTGGGCCTGCCCCAGCTCACCACACTGGTGAAGCACATCATCCCCAACGTCATCAACCAGGTGATCGTGGTGGTCCTGCTGCTGCTGGCCACCGCCGTCCTGATGGAAAGCGCCCTGAGCTTCCTGGGCGCCGGGCCGCAGCGCCCGTTCGCCACCTGGGGCCGCATCATCTCCGACGGCCAGGACTTCCTCACCACCTCCTGGTGGATCGTCACCCTGCCCGGCGCCGTGATCGCCATCCTGGTGGTGGGGGTCAACCTGCTCGCGGATGGCCTCCGGGACCGCGTCCGCCGCCGGAAGGAAACCACAGCATGAGCGTCCTCGAGGTCCGCGACCTTTCCATCGAACTGATGACCACCGGCGGGGTAATCCGCGCCGTGGACGGCGTCTCCTTCAGCATCGACGCCGGCCAGACCGTCACCATCATCGGTGAGTCAGGATCGGGAAAGAGTACGACGGCGATGGGCCTCCTGAGGCTCCTGCCGGACGATCTCGCGGTCATCTCCGGCCACGCCATGCTGGACGGCGTGGACGTGGTCACCGAACCGAAGAAATTCGCGAAACTCCGCGGCCGGTCCGTGGCGTTGATCCCGCAGGACGCCATGACGGCCCTGTCCCCGGTGCACACCATCGGCCGGCAGTTGGGCGAGGCCGTGCTCCGCAAAGGGGCCATGTCCAAAGCCGACCTGAACCGGCGCTGCCTGGAGCTGCTGGAGCAGGTCCGCATCCCCAGCCCGGACGCGCAGCTGAAGAAGTACCCGCACCAGCTCTCCGGCGGCATGCTCCAGCGCGTCCTGATCGCCATGGCGCTCGCCGTGGATCCGGTGCTGCTGGTGGCTGATGAACCCACCAGCGCCCTGGATGTCACCGTGCAGGCCGGGATCCTGGACCTGTTGATGGAACTGCAGGAGCGCACCTCCGTGGCCATCCTGATGATCACCCACGACCTGGGCGTGGCCCGGCTGGTCTCGGACCGGATCCACGTGATGAAGGACGGAAAGTTTGTCGAAAGCGGTGAAGTGGAGCAGATTGTGGAGCACCCGCAGACCGACTACACGCAGAAGCTCCTGGCCGCGGTGCCCAAGCTGGGGCACTGGGACGGGGAACCGCAGCACAATACCCCGGTCTTCAACCCGGCCACGTCCAACTCTTTGAACGGAGCACACCCGTGAGCGCCACCCTGCAGACCCCGGCCGGAACGCTGCCCGCGAAGGACCCGGTGCTGTCCGTCAAGAACCTCACCGTGGACTACGCCGTGCACCGCAGCACCTTCCGGGCCGTGGACGACGTCAGCTTCGACGTGCCCCGGGGCAGCACCGTGGCGATTGTGGGCGAGTCGGGCTGCGGCAAGTCCACCATCGCCAAGGCAATCGTCCGGCTGCTCACTCCCACCTCCGGCCAGATCCTGCTCAGCGGCCAGGACATCGCCCGGATGCCGGCACGCCAGCTGCGGCCCCTCCGCGCCAAGGTACAGATGGTGTTCCAGGACCCCTACGGATCCCTGGACCCGCACCTGACGGCCGAGGACATCGTGGCCGAACCGCTGACCCTCCGGGGCATCCGCTCCGCGAAGGAACGACGGGCCGAGGCAGCCAAGCTGATCGACCAGGTGGGCCTGCCGTCCTCGGCGTTGGGCCGGCGGCCGGCAGAGTTTTCCGGCGGGCAGCGGCAGCGCATCGGCATTGCCCGGGCGCTGGCCTCCAAACCGGAGCTGCTGGTGTGCGACGAAGCCACCAGCGCCCTGGATGTCTCCGTCCAGGCGCAGGTCCTTGATTTGCTGGCGGACATCCAGCAAGCCACCGGCCTGACGTACCTGATGATCAGCCACAACCTGGGTGTGGTGCGCGAAAGCAGCAGCCACGTCCTGGTGATGTCCAAGGGCAGGATTGTGGAGCAGGGACCAACGGAACAGGTCCTCACCACGCCCCGCGACCCCTATACCCGTGCGCTGCGGGCCGCCGCGCTGGACCCGCTGACCATGACCGGCCGCAAACCGCGGGACGTAGTGTCCCGCCTGAACAAAGTAGCGCCCCAGGGCGAACCCGTACTGATGGAGGAAGCAAGCTGATGCAGGGAACCACCGTGGCGGGACTGGAGCTGCCCATCTCGCAGCTGGCGCTGGGCACCATGACGTTCGGGGACACCGCGTCCGAAGAGGTCGCGGCGGGGATGCTGGAAACAGCGCTCGACGCCGGCATCACCGTGATTGATACGGCCAACGGGTACGCCGGGGGAACCACCGAGGAAATCCTGGCCAAGCTCCTTCCCGCCCACCGCGACGCCGTCATCCTCGCCTCCAAGGCCGGCATGCCGCACCCGGACGCCGGGGAGCATTCACCGCTCTCCGCGGAAGGCCTGCGCCTCTCGGCGGAGGGCAGCCTCCGGAGGCTCGCCACCGAAAGGCTGGACCTGTTCTACCTGCACATGCCCGACCGTGCCGCGCCGCCCGTTGAGACGGTTGCCGCCGTCGGCCGCCTGATCACCGAAGGCAAGGTGGGCGCGTGGGGTGTGTCCAACTTCGCCGCGTGGCAGATCGGCGAGCTGAACGCCGTTGCCGATGCCGCCGGCGTCGTCCGCCCGGTGGTGGCGCAGCAGCTATACAACCTGCTGGCCACCCGGCTGGAGGAAGAATACCTGGAGTTTGCGGACCACACCGGACTGCTGACGATGGTCTACAACCCGCTGGGCGGCGGGTTGCTGACGGGCAGGCACACCTTTTCGGAGGAGCCCGCTGAAGGCCGGTTCGGTAACTCGCGGCTGGCCGAAATGTACCGCCAGCGGTACTGGGACCCGCGGCTTTTTGAGGCGGTGCGGCAGCTGGCCGGGATTGCCGACGGTGCGGGCCTGCCGTTGCCGGAGCTGTCCCTGCGGTGGCTGCTCAGCAAGCCGGGGGTAGGGTCCGTCTTGTTGGGCGGGTCCAAGGTGGAGCAGCTGCAGGCCAACATCGCGGCTGCCGCGAAGGGTCCGCTGCCGGCCGATGTGGTGGCCGCGTGCGACGCGGTGGCCGCTGAAATCCGCGGGCCCATGCCCAAGTACAACCGCTAGCCTTCTGCTGACCATTGAATCGCCAAACTGAAGAGGAATCCGCCATGAGCGCCGCAGCATTTGCCGAAAAAGCCCGGGCCAAGCAGGCCGTCGTCGGATATTGGGTGGTGCTGGACTCGCCGGTATCCACCGAGCGGGTGGCGCGGCTGGGGTACGACTACGTGGCCCTGGACGCCCAGCACGGCCTGATGGGTTACTCCGGCTGGCTGCACGGCCTGATGGCGATCGACGCAGCCGGGGCCGCGGGGATCGTCAGGGTGCCCTCGAACAACGCAGCGTTCATTGGCCAGGCGCTCGACGCCGGGGCCGCCGGGGTGATCGTGCCGCTGATCAACAACGCGGCTGAAGCCGCTGCCGCCGTCAGGGCAGTCCGGTACCCGCCGCACGGCATGCGGTCCTACGGTCCCATGCGCTCGGCGCTGCGGATCGGTCCCAAGCCTGCTGAAGCCGATGCCACCGTGCTGTGCCTGGCCATGATCGAGACGCCCGAAGGCTTGGAGAACGTGAAGGAGATCTGCGCCGTGCCCGGGATCGACGGGGTGTACATCGGCCCGTCCGATCTATGCCTTGCCGTGGGCGGGAAGTTCCCGAACGATCCGGACGTGGCGGAGGTCTTCAACGCCGCCCTGGTGACCATCCGGGAGGCGGCCGAAGCTGCCGACGTCATCGCGGCGATCCACACGCCCAGCGGTGAGGTGGCGGCCCAGCGGATCTCGGAGGGCTTCACATTCGTGACCGTGGCGTCGGACCTGACGCACCTGGAAATCGCCGCGGCAGGTCATCTGGCCACGGCCCGCGGGGAGTAAGCGGGGAATCACTGGGCGGACCTTTACATCCGCCTCCGCCGAACGCACCGCAGCAAATCCCCGGCCGGGAGAACCCGGCCGGGGATTTTTGCGTTCTGTTTCCGGCGGCCTCCCGTCCTGGCTCGCATGGGAATCCTTCGTGGAGACGCGGGCGCCCGGCGTCGGACTCGCATTGGGCCCTCTTAGCAACTTTGTTGTGCTGAATGCAACCAATGAACCAACCGCGGCGCTCGCCGTTGGTTCCTCGTGAAAGCTGGGACGACGGCGGCAGCCTGGCCAATGCGTCATAATGAGGCAGTGAAATAGAGCGGAATCGCGGTGGGAAGCACTCGAAAAAGCATTGACTGTGTCGCGCATCACGCATAGTCTATTGCAACAGCGTTGCGCTTATTGCAACCCCAAACAACTTGGTGGACAAATGAGTAACGAGACTTCATCCTCCCCTCTCCAAGGAATCGCGAGTGCGGAGCATAACCGCGCCCATGGAGGCAGCACACTGAGCGGCCAGCAGCTGCACCTTGCTGACAACGTCGTCAGCAGGGAAACGCGCCGCCGGGTCGTCGCGGCAAGCTTCATCGGCAACTTTGTTGAATGGTTCGACTACGCCGTCTACGGATACCTGGCCGTCACGATCGCCACCGTGTTCTTCCCTGAGTCGGACCCCCAGACGGGACTCCTGCTGACGTTCGCCCTTTTTGCCATCTCGTTCCTGGTGCGTCCGCTTGGCGGCTTCGTCTGGGGCCACATCGGGGACAAAGTGGGCCGACGCACCGCACTCTCCCTTTCAATCCTGATCATGTCCGCTGCAACCTTCTGCATCGCCCTGATCCCGGGTTACGACACCATCGGCATCTGGGCGCCGGTCCTTCTGTTGATGATCCGCGTTGTTCAGGGCTTCTCCGCTTCCGGGGAATACGCCGGGGCCTCGGCCTTCCTGGTGGAGTACGCTCCCGCGAACAAGCGCGGCCTGTACGCCGCAGTGGTTCCCGCGAGCACCGCGGCCGGACTTCTCTTCGGCTCCCTGATTGCGGGTCTGCTGACCACCATGCTCAGCACCGAGGCGATGCACGGCTGGGGCTGGCGCCTGCCGTTCCTGCTGGCCGCCCCGATGGGACTGATTGGCCGCTACATCCGGACCAAGCTCGAAGACACCCCGGTCTTCCGTGAGTTGGCAGCGGAGGACGAAACCATCAAAGCGCCGGTGGCGGGGTTGTTCCGGAACCACTGGCGGCTGCTACTCAAGGCCGTCGGCGCCGTGCTGCTCAACGCCGTCGGGTTCTACGTGATCCTCAGTTACATGCCAACCTACCTGTCCTCTGAGCTGGGCCTCGGTGCCACCGAATCATTCCTCGCCACCACCATTGCGCTCGTTACCTATATCGGCTTCATCTTCCTGACCGGGATGCTGTCAGATCGCTACGGACGCAAAAAAGTGCTGATCAGCGCGTCCATCACGTTCATCCTGCTGACCGTGCCCGCGTTCGCGCTGCTGGGAACAGGGAACTTCCTCATCATCGTCCTGGTCCAGATCCTGTTGGGCGCCATGCTCACCCTTAACGACGGCACGCTGCCCAGCTTCCTGGCCGAAATGTTCCCCACCCGCGTCCGCTACAGCGGCTTTGCGGTCAGCTTCAACCTGTCCAACGCCCTGTTCGGCGGCACCGCTCCGTTCATGGCAACGCTCCTGATCGCGTCGACGGGCAACGACCTCGCTCCCGCCTGGTATCTGGTCGCAGCGGCCATTATCTCCCTGGTCGCCGTCGCGCTCTCCCGCGAAACGTGCAGGGAACCGCTGCGCCACGAGTAGCCGCCCCGGCTCCACACCCTTTTCCTCACCAAGAACAGCACCGCAGAAAGGCATCACCATGACCGTTAGCACCGATAACGCAACCACCGTCGCTGAACTGGAGCGCACCAAGATCCTTCGGAACGGCAAAAAGGTCAGCCTGACGTTCTCCGACGCCGAGTTTGAACGCCGCCTGGCCGGCCTGCGCCGGATCATGGCAGCGAAGGATCTGGACGCCGTCGTCCTGACCAGCTACCACTCCATCAAGTACTACTCCGACTTCCTCTTCACCACCTTCGGCCGGTCGTACGCCATGGTGGTCACCCAGGCCGACAACGTCACCGTCACCGCCAACATCGACGCCGGTATGCCCTGGCGCCGCAGCTACGGGGACAACCTGGTCTACACCGACTGGCGCCGCGACAATTACATCTTCGCCATCCAGGAGGTCCTGCGTACCCGGGGGATCAGCCCGCGCCGCCTCGGTGTGGAGGATGACTCGCTGCCGCTGGATAACCGCAACAAGATTCAGGCGGCCTTTGACGGGGCAGCCCTGGTGGATGTGGCCCAGGCCGCCATGCGCCAGCGCATGATCAAGTCTGCCGAAGAGATTGAGGTCATCAAGCACGGCGCCCGCATCGGCGACCTTGGCGGCGAAGCCATCCGCAACGCCATCACGGCCGGAATCACCGAATACGAGGTGGCCCTGATCGGCACCGAAGCCATGGTCCACGAGATTGCCCGGACCTTTCCCGACTCCGAAATCCGCGACACCTGGGTGTGGTTCCAGTCGGGCATCAACACCGACGGCGCCCACAACTGGGCCACTACGCGGAAGATCCAGCAACACGACATCCTGTCCCTGAACTGCTTCCCCATGACCTCCGGCTACTACACCGCGCTGGAACGGACGCTCTTCTACGGTGAGCCAGATGCCCGCTCGCTGGAACTGTGGAACATCAACGTCGAGGTCCACAAGCGCGGCCTGGAACTTATCAAACCAGGGGCTGTCTGCAAGGACATCGCCGCCGAGCTTAATGAGATCTACGTGGGACACGGCCTGCTGGCCAACCGCACCTTTGGCTATGGACATTCCTTCGGCGTCCTCAGCCACTACTACGGCCGGGAAGCCGGACTGGAGCTCCGCGAGGACATCGACACCGTCCTGGAACCGGGCATGGTGGTTTCCATGGAACCGATGATCACCGTCCTGGACGGCCAGCCGGGCGCCGGCGGCTACCGGGAACACGACATCCTGGTAGTAGGGGAAGACGGTGCCGAGAACATCACCAAGTTCCCGTTTGGCCCCGAATACAACATCATCGGCGGCTGATCATTTCCTTAGCGGCACACGAGGAAGCGGCGCCAGGCCCCTGGCGCCGCTCCCGGCGACTGTAGGGAATGATGGGAAACACCATGAGTGCAACTGAATCCGAGACCACAGCCAACGGCGACAGCAAGGGTGCTTCCGTCATCGTCAACGCGATCGCCGTCCTCCGCACCTTCACCGCAGACGAGCCGCTCCTGGGCGTCACCGAAATCGCCAACCGGGTGGGCCTGCACAAAAGCACCGTCTCCAGGATCCTGGCCACGTTCGAACAGGAACACCTCGTGGAGCGCGACGAGGAAACCCGCCGCTTCCGGCTGGGGCTCGGACTCATTGCCGTGGCCGGCCCCCTGCTGGCCGAATTGGAAGAGCGCCGCGTCGCCTATCCCGTGCTCCGCGAACTCACCGAGCAGACCGGCGAAACCAGTGCCCTCATGATGTGGAGCGGCGACGAATCGATTTGTGTTGAGCAGATCGCCAGCCATCAGCAGATCAAACACACCGCCCCGCTGGGCGTACGCTACAGCGACGCCCTGAGTTCATCAGTGCAGGTCTTCCTTGCCAACGAACCCGAAGCCCGGGTACGAACTCTCCTGCGCAGCGGCGCCATTTCTTACCCCGGCCTCGACGACGTCAGCCTGGATGCCTATATGGTCCGGCTGAGGGACGGCATCAGCCGCGGCTGGGCACTTAACTATGGAGAAACTTCCATCGACGAGGTGGGCGTGGCCGCGCCCGTCTACGATCACCGCGGCGACGTTGTGGCCGCCGTCCTGATCCCTGCCCCAAGATTCCGGGTTTCCACGGACCGCCTTCACGCCCTCGGGGAATCCTGCGCCGCGGCTGCGCAGAAAGTCACGGCACGTCTGGGCGGACGCGCCCGGTCCCGCTGAGGCGTTGTTGGACCTCTAGGCGATGGTTGCGACAAACCTCCTGGTCCACCTTGCGGTTTTGCCGGGTGGACGGCACGCAGGACGACGGCGGGAGGCGGGTGCCGGCGTCGGCCAAACCCTTCCTTCGTGCCGGAGCGCCGTTGTAGGGTCAGGGCGTGATCGTCCCCGATATTTCCCAGAGCGCCGAGGCTGTGGCGGAGCACTACGACGAGCTCGATCCCATCTACCGCCGCGTGTGGGGTGAGCATGTCCACCACGGATTGTGGGCGACGGGCCGCGAGACGGCCGGCGCGGCCGTTGAGGCGCTGGTGGACACGGTTGGCGACAGGCTGGGCCTCACGCCCGGCCAGGCGTGCGTCGACATCGGGTGCGGCTACGGCGCCACGGCGAGGCGGCTCGCGGTGCTGCACGGGGTCCGTGTCACCGGTTTCACGCTGTCAGAGGAGCAGGCGCGCTACGCTGCCGGCCAGCCCGTGCCCGACGTGGAAATCCGGGTCCGGGACTGGCTCGACAACGGGCTGGCCGGAGCCACCGCCGACGCCGCATGGGCTATCGAGTCGAGCGAACACATGGTCGATAAGCCCAGGTTCTTCGCCGAGGCCCACCGCGTGCTGTCGCCCGGTGGCCGCTTCGTCATCTGCGCCTGGCTGGCCGAAACGAACGCCGGCGGGTTGAAGGTCCGCCACCTGCTGGAGCCCATCTGCCGCGAAGGCCGGCTGCCCTCGATGGGCACCCGCGGGGACTACGAGGCCATGGCGACGGCGGCGGGCTTCACGGTCACCGGCTACGAGGATGTCAGCCGCCGCGTTGCCCGCACCTGGACAATCTGCGCCCTCCGGTTGGTGAAAGCCCTCCTCGTTGACCGCGAAGCCCGCCGCCTCGCCTTGAGCGCAGGCAACCGCGGAGCCGTCCTCGGCATTCCCCGCATGATCCTGGCTTACCGCTGCGGTGCGATGCGGTACGGGATCTTCACCCTGCAGAAGGCCTAGGAGGGCTGTGGCCTGCGTGGCTTGTCATCTGGCGACTGCCAAGGGCGGGTGGAACACGGCGGGCTGCCTATGATCGAGGCACACCCGCCGCCTGCCGAAAGCGATTCCGTGACCTTTACCCCCGCGAGCAGTTTCACCACCCGGCCCACCCTGCAGGGCACCTTCGGGATGACGGCCTCCACGCACTGGCTGGCCACCGCGTCGGCGCAGGCCGTGCTGGAGCGCGGTGGGAACGCCTTTGACGCCGTCGTGGCGGGCGCTTTTGTCCTGCACATTGTGGAACCGCACCTGAACGGGCCCGGCGGGGACATGACCGGCGTGTTTGTCACCGCCGCCAACCCCTCCGAACCCGTGGTGCTGATGGGCCAGGGTCCTGCCCCGGCCGCTGCCACGCGGGAGCATTACCTGGCCGAGGGCCTTGAACTGGTGCCCGGCGCGGGTGCGCTCGCCGCCGCGGTGCCGATCGCCGTCGACGCCTGGCTCTTGCTGCTGCGCGACCACGGCACCTGGGAATTGGCAGACGTGCTGGCCTTCGCCATCGGGTACGCCCGGGACGGCCACCCCGTCCTGGAACGCGTGGGCAGCACCATCGCCGCCGTGGCGGACCTTTTCGCCGAACACTGGCCGACGTCGGCAGCCCAGTGGATGCCGGACGGCCGGATTCCGCGGGGCGGGGACATTGTCCGGAACCTGCCGTACGCGGCGGTCCTGGACCGGCTGATTGCCGCAGGGGGCGGAAGCAGCCGCGCGGAACGGATCGACGCCGCCCGGCATGAGTGGCGCGAAGGGTTTGTGGCGCAGGCCGCGGTGGCTTTCCTTGCCACGCCGCACCGGCATTCCTCCGGCACGGACCACGCCGGCGTCATCACAGAGGCGGACTTCGCCTCGTGTGCTGCGGGGTACGAACCGGCCGCCACGTTCGAATTCCGCGGGCTCACCATCGCCAAGACCGGACCGTGGGGGCAGGGGCCGGCACTGCTGCAGACCCTGGCCATCCTTGATGGGTTCGACGACGCGCACCTGGACCCCTCCACGGCACTCGGGGTGCACACCATCCTGGAAACGCAGAAGCTGGCCATCGCCGACCGTGAGGCCTATTACGGGGACACCGGCGTCCCCCTCGACCACCTGCTCAGCCCGGCCTACACGGCGGAACGCCGGGCCCTGATCGGCGAACGCGCCTCGCACGATTTCCGTCCCGGGAGCGTCCCCGGCCACGAACCGTTCCTGCCCCCGCTGCGCACGGAGTACCTCCCGCCGTCGGCCGCTTCCACCGGGTTCGCCGGCGTGGGTGAACCGACGGTGGCGCCCACCGGCGAGACGCGCGGGGACACCTGCCACCTCGATGTGGTGGACCGGTGGGGGAACATGGTGTCGGCGACGCCGTCGGGCGGGTGGCTGCAGTCCTCGCCGACCATTCCTGAGCTGGGCTTCTGCCTGGGAACGCGGTTGCAGATGACCTGGCTGGAGGACGGTTCGCCGTCCACGCTCACGCCGGGCAAACGCCCGCGCACCACGCTGACGCCCACGCTTGTCCTGCAGGACGGGCAGCCGACGACGGCGCTCGGCTCGCCGGGCGGGGACCAGCAGGACCAGTGGCAGCTGCTGTATCTGCTGCGCACCATTGTGGGCGGGTACTCGCCGCAGCAGGCCATCGACGCGCCGGTGTTCCATACGACGTCGATCCCCGGCTCCTTCTGGCCGCGCACCTGGACACCGGGCGGCGCCGTGGTGGAGGACCGGCTGGGGGAGTCCGTGATTGCGGATCTTATTGCCCGGGGCCATGTGATTACCCGGGCGGGGGACTGGGCGCTGGGCCGGCTTTCCGCGGTGACGCGGGACCCCTCTTCCGGCGTACTGGGTGCTGCCGCCAACCCGCGCGGCGCGCAGGGTTACGCGGCGGGCCGGTAGGGGCTGTTGCGCACTGGTTGTTGTTGCCCCACCCGCCGCGCCTCCCGTAGTTGTGGCCCCGCCGGCCGTTGTTGCGCCGCCAGTTGTTGTGGCGCCGCCTGCTGCGGCTAACTACAAGAACTGTGATGCGGTGCGCGCGGCAGGAGCCGCTCCAATTCACAGCAGCCAGCCCGGCTACGGCAAGCACCTGGACAAGGACGGTGACGGCTGGGGCTGCGACAAGTAGCCCCATACCCTGCCGGCCGCAGACAGGGGGTAAACCTGGCTCTCAGGTGAGCAGGCGGACCCCTGTCATCCGGGCCAGAACTTCCAGGAGCTGGTCCTGGAAGCCGACGTCGCGGGCTGCTGCGGCGATCGGGGCAGGACGGCGGTGGTGCCACACCGAACCGCTGCTGCCCGCCTCCGGACTGTCGCTGACGGCAAGCCATGACTGCGTCAGGTGGCCTTCAACCAGATCATCCGGCGCGGAGGCTCCACCCATGCGGGTGGGCACCCAGCCGGGATCGACTGCGTGGGTCAGGGTTCCTGGCCGGAGGCGGCCTACAGCGAGTGCAAGGGCAGTGACAAACAGCTTGCTGTCGCAGTACGCCTGGGTGCCGTCCCATTTCCTGGCGTCCCAGTCCATGTCGTCGAGTTGGCCGCTGCCGCCAAGGTGCATGTCGCTGGTGAGGTAGATCAGCCGCCCCGGATTCCGGATCAGGACAGTCAGCAGGTACGGCGCCAGGGTGTTAACGGCCAAGGTTCGGGGATGTCCGGCCTTGGTGGGGTTGCGATGTCCTTCGCCGTAGACGCCGGCGTTATGGATGACGGCGTCCATCCGACCCAGCTCGTTGACCTGCTCCGCGACGCTGCGGGCCTGCTGGGGGTCGGCAAGGTCGCCGATGACAACATCGGCACCCCGGCGCACCAGATCCGCCAGCGTGGCCGCGCGGCCGCTGTCGCGGGCATGGACCACCAGCCGGTGGCCCTCGCCTAGGAGGGTCTCAGCGGCAGCCCGGCCAAGACCTTGGGCGGAACCGGTAATAAAGATGCGGGCCATAGGGAGATCCTCAGGTTCTGGTCAGCGGAGCTGGCGATCAGCGCACGACAATACCCGTTTTGTCGCTGACCTTGTGGACGCGGGGCGGTAGGGCTCAGCCTGGCCGCGCCGCGAGGTGCTCCGCCACGTACCCAGCGTCCGGCCCAACGCCCGGCAGGGTTGCGGAAGCGTGGCGGGTAAGCCACGGCAGGCCGACGACGTAGAGTCCAGGCACCTTGGTGACGCCGCGGGTATGCAGGGGGTAGTTCCATTCGTCCAGTACCGGGACGTCCAGGAAGCCGAAGTCCAGGCTGTAGCCGGTGGACCAGACGATTGAGGTGACACCTGCGGCCTCGAGGTCCAGCCGGGCGCCGTCCGTGGCCGGCAGCCACGTGTCCACCGCGGGCTCCTCAATTTCCGGCGCGTCGAGGCCCGCTGCTTCGATATAGGCGTCGATGAGCCGCAGCCGGTGCCCGAATCCTCCCTCGACCTGCACAAGGCGTTCCGGCAGATCGTCCGTGAAGGTGAGCGCCCCGCCGTCGTCCACTCCCTCGAACCTGCCGTGCAGGTGCACGCCGCGTCGGCCCAGGTCACGGAGGTGGATGCTGTGGCCCCCGTTGTTCCCGGAGATCTGCGGGTTGCAGAACAGCCGGGCCGCGGGGGAGGGCAGCTGGTCCGCCTGGAGACCGGTGATGCCTGCCGCCGGTCCGTGGAGGTTGACCTGCCAGATCCAGTCGAAGAGGTCCTTGCCCCGGTAACGGCGCGGCGCCTCAGGGCAGGAAGAGGCCGAAAGGTGGACCTCACGTCCGGCGTCGAGCAGGTCCTCGGTGATCTGGCCGCCCGACTGTCCGGTGCCCACCACCAGGACTGCGCCCTGGGGCAACGCGGACGGGTTGCGGTAGTCGTGGCTGTGCAGCTGCGTGATGTTGCCGGGGATGCCGGCTGCGGCGGAGGGAATCCGTGGGTGCTGGAAGGCGCCGTTGGCCAGGACCACGTTGTTGGCGTGCCAGTGGCCCCGGGTCGTTTCCACGTTGAATCCGGTACCGTCCTGCGAAACCCGGGTGACGGAAGTGCCCAACTGCAGCGGCGCTTGGATGCGCTCGCCGTACTCCCGGAAGAACCCGATGACGGTGTCCCGGGGCAGGAAACCGTCAGGGTCGCCGTCGTACGCCATTCCTGGGAGGGCCAACGCGAAGTTGGGCGTGTTCAGGTAAAACGAGTCCCACCTGTCCTGCCACGCGCCGCCCAGGGCGTCGCGCCGGTCCAGCAGCAGATGGTCCACGCCATTTTGGGTGAGCCAGTAGCTGGTGGCGAGGCCTGCCTGGCCGGCGCCGATCACCAGTGTGTTGATGTTTGTGGCAGGGCCGGCGGGGGCCATCGCTACCTCCTGGCGGACTTGGTGCCGGCGGACTTGGGCTGCTTGGGCGGCAGCGCTGCGATGTGTTCGTAGGCCTTGTCCGCCCAGGATCTGGCCTTGGCGGGCTGCTCATTCCACGCTTCCGGGAGTCCGGTGTAACCGCCCATGGGACGCTCCGGTGGGCCGAACGGGACGGTGCGTTCGGCGGCTTCGAGGGCAGCCCGGTCCCTCTCGGAGAGCTTCACGCCGATGGTGGCGCCGAACAGCCCGGCAAACATGTTGCCGTTCACGAAGGCCCCCAGGTTGCCGAACATCGGCTTGATCACCACGTCCGGATGGTCCGGGACGATGGCGCGGAAACGGTCCTTGTCGGCGTCGGAGGCTTTGGGCATTTCCATGGTGCTTCTCCCGGTTGCAGATCCCTGCTGGATGCAGGATATGCCTGTTGGCGGGCCCGGTCGAGGGGCGCCGGCAGCCACCGTCTTTGGGGTCGCAAGTCCTACGGGGCGATCAGAAGTTTGCGGACGCAGTCACGGAGATCTGCGAGAACCTGGGTTTCGGGAGTGCTGCGCGCGAAGGCCGCCATACCGCGGCAGGCAAGTCCGGCGTCCGTGAGTTCCCCGCTGACAAGAAAATCCATAAGTTCCCCAACGGGAAGAAGGCGAACGTGGCCTGATTCAGAATCATCCCAGGCCGTCTCAGATGCCTCCGCCGCGTTGGCAACGATGAGGAGATGCTTACGTCTCGGCGAGTTCGCAGCCCACCACTCCGAGCCGGCGTAGAAGGCTGATTCTGAGTGATAGCCGGTTTCTTCCCGTAATTCCCGAAGGGCTGCATCTGCGGGTTGCTCGTTGCTGTTGAGGTATCCCCCCGGGAGTTCAAGTAATGCCTTCCCGGGTCCAACGCGGAACTGTTCGAAAAGGACAACGTGGCTTGCTGCAGGTGTGAACGCAAGGGTTGCGGCAGAATCACGGCCGGCAATGACGTCCCAGTCGGTCACGGCCCCATCCGGCTCTTCGTAGGTATCACGGTTGATCGTCACGAAGCCCTTGTATGCCGTCCTCGTTCGGACCTTTCGCCACGTAGCGGGAACAGACACAGTGCTCCTTTCTGAGTGACCGGCGGTCAGTTAACCATCAAGCTCAAGAGTCTAGACACACAAGCCGGGCTGTCCGCCAAGGAGTTTCCTTGCTTCGCTGCTCCGCGCATCAGCCTGCCGGGTGATCCGCAGGTTGCGCAGGTATCATGCACCTATGTGTGACGCGGCGCCCCGGCTACAGGTTGCGAAGATGACGGCCGGGCATTGTGCTGCGGTCTGATCTTGGCCCTGCCATCGCTGCGGCCGCGGCGATTATCCAGCACCCCCGCGTCCTGGTCATGGGCAGCCAGTCGCTTCTGGGTTCCTTCCCCGAGGACCAGTTGCCGGTCTCCGTCACGATGGCCGGGCGCGTGGCCATCGCCCCCTTTGGGACGGGCAACGACGACGCCCTTGCGGACCAGCTCAGTTACGAAGCCGGCGAATCGTCCGAATTCCACGCGGCCAACGGCTTTTACCTAGAGGGTGCACGCCCGCGGACTGCGATCCTGCCGCGGGGTTGGGAAAACCGGCTGGTTCCTTTCCGGTCCGCAGGGGAAGCCACCGGCCTGTGCCTCGATCCGCATGATCTGTGCGCCGCCAAACTGATGGTGCACCGGCCCAACGACCTGGAGCTTGTCCGGGCCCTGGTGGAGCTGGAACTTGTGGCCCCGGAAACCCTGGCGGAGCGGCTGGCTGCGATCCAGCCGGACGCACACGCCGACGCTTCCAGCGTGGCTGTACTGGACGGGAAACGCCGGCTCGCCCTGGCTTTTGTGGCCAGGGAAGGCCGCGAGCGGGCAGAATCCGCACGACGGCGGCTGCCGGACTAAGTGCCGTGGACCTCGTACCGGGCCTTGCCGCCAAGTTTTGCCCGGTACATCGCAGAGTCCGCTTGCCGCAGCAGCTCAGTGACGTCAGCGGTTTCCGCCGTGCGTTGGGCGACGCCCATGCTCAAGGAGATCCACAGCGTGCGCCCGCTGACGACAAAAGGCTCGTTGAGGGCGGTGTTGATCCGCCCGGCGATCCTTTCCGTCCCCGCGGTGGTGCCGCCGTCGTCCGCAACAACGACGGCGAACTCATCGCCTCCCAGCCTCACCACCAGGTTGTCCGCTCCCACGCAGTCCCGCAGGCGGTGCCCCAGCTGGACCAGGAGGGCGTCGCCTCCTTCGTGGCCCAGTGAATCGTTGACTTCCTTGAAATCGTCAATATCGATGAACAGCAGGCCCTCCCGCGTGCTGGTGTCCGGATCGACGGGGGCGGCCAGGCGTTCAGCCAGTGCCGCGCGGTTGCCAAGTCCGGTGAGCTCGTCATGGGTGGCCCGGTAGGTCAGGGCTGTGTGGCTTTCCTGGAGTGCGGACGCCATCTTGTTGAACGCCGCCGTGACCTCACCCAGTTCATCGCTGCGGGCCACCGGCAGCCTGTGCGTGTAGTCGCCGGACTGCAGTTTCATTACCCCGTGGCGGAGCGCGTTGAGGGGGCGGGTCAGGTGCACTGTCATCCGCCGCCGGAAATACAAGGTGGCGCCGATGGCAACAACAAACAGTCCCAGCCGGCCCGCCGAGATGAGGCGTTCCATGGCCCGTGTGTCCACAAGCCCGGAATCGAGGGCCTGCAGGGAAGACTGTTGTACCGCCGCCAACTGGGACCGTACGTCCGCGCCGGTTTCGGCCAGCAGCGCTGGTCCCTGGCTACCGGCGGGACTTGACCCGGCACCATTCCAAAGGCCTGCCTGTTCCATGCCGGTTTGCCATCGTTGCCGGGCGCGCTCCAGGGCGGCCAACCGGCCGGCGTCGTCAGGTCCTGCCGCAGCGGCCGCCTCGAAAAGGCGACCGACCTCTGCCTGTCCCTGGCTGAAAGACCCGCGCTCCGGACTGGCAGCCGCCAGCAATCGGTAACCGGACCTTTCGTGCGCTTCCAGTGCCTCGCTGAGGCCCGCAACACTGGCGTACTCAACCTGAAGGCGCATGGCTGCGTCCTCCATCCCGTTCACCACGAACCTCACGCCAACAATGGTGATAGCGGCGCCCGCCATCAGTGCCACGAGCATCATCGTGAACACGCGGGACCATTCCCGCTGGAGGCTCCACCTGCGTGGCTTGCGGCGGGCGTTATTCATGGGTGTCCTTGGACCGGTGGATGTTATGCCTAAGTTACAGGGTGCCCGCCGGCGCATCCGACAGCTGCGCCCTGGCTGTGGCGCGGGGGAGCAAGGCCTGCTGAGAGGCCCCTGAGGCGGCTGTGTGACGCACGTGGCTCGCTGTTCCCGGAAAATCCTGTAGTGTTGATCCTGTTGTTGTGTTTATGCAGTTGGTAGTTCAGGCAGTACGCGCGGTCGAAAGTCCGCGTTCTTCTGAAGTAGCGGTTTTGAACACCCCACACCGGAGGGCCCGAAAGTCGGGACTTTCCCTCCACCTTCACGAAGGACAAAAATAATGGCTACTGGTACCGTCAAATGGTTTAACGCTGAAAAGGGCTTCGGCTTCATTTCCCCCGATGACTCCTCACAGGACGTCTTCGCACACTACTCCGCAATCAACTCGAACGGCTTCCGTTCACTCGAAGAGAACCAGAAGGTTTCCTTCGACACCGAGCAGGGCCCCAAGGGTCCCCAGGCCACCAACATCCAGGCTCTCTAATTCCTTAGAGTTCCGGGACCGTTAGGTTTCTTGAAGCAGGGTCTGCCTCCGGGCAGACCCTGTTTTTGTTAACCCGGGCGTGCTGCATCAGGGCGCCTAAGGGGTAATGCCAGTACTTGTTACGGCAGGGACTCCCACCGCCGGGCCCGGTGTGGTGTGGTGGAACGGTGAATATCGAACCGAGTACCCCCACCGTAAAGAACCCGCCCGCACAGTTTGCCGGTGACGTCTGGCTGGACGTGATCGCTGCACCGCATGAGGCGGACCAGCGCATGGTGGTTGCCACCGTGAAGTTCGCGCCGGGAGCCCGCACCGCCTGGCACTCCCATGCCCGCGGCCAGTACCTGCGCGTTACCCGGGGCGTCGCCCGCTTCGGCGACCGCGAAGGAAACATCATCGAGGTCCACGCCGGCCAGACGCTCTACACCCCGCCCGGCCAGGACCACTGGCACGCCTCCGCGCCCGGCACCTTCATGGAACACATCGCCATGCTGGAAAACGCCGACGATCCGGCCAACACCACGGACTGGAAAGAGCACGTCACCGACGACCAGTACAACGGCCGCTGAGCCGCCCCGCTGCCCGGCCCCGCGCAAGCGGAGGCTGGGCGGCGCCGGTTCCGCGGGATTAGCCGTCGCAGCGCCCTGGCCGTTCGTGAAGCCGGCTAGAGGAGGCCCATCGCCTCGCGGACCTCAAACAGGATGTGGAGCATCGCCTGCTCGGCTGCCACAGTGTCACCGCCGGCAACGGCGGCAGCTACATCCTCGTGGGCCTGCAAGGCCTCGTTCCGCGGCTTGAAGGGCATCAGTCCCTGCTTGGTCCGGCTGGTGAGGACCTCGGCCACCATTCCCTCCAAAGCCCGGAACATTTCATTGCCGCAGGACCGGAGCAAGAGCTGGTGGTACTCGATGTCCACGGCGAGGAAGGCCTGAAGGTCGCCCGCCTCTCCCAGCCGGCGCAGGTCTCCAGCCAGGGAAACAAGCTGCGCGCGCTCCGCCGCAGACGCGCGGCGGGCGGCGCCGGCCGCGGCAATGGGTTCCACGGCGATCCGCAGCTCTGTAAGGCTGGCGTACTGCAGCTCGCGGCGGTCCGAGGCCAACCGCCACCGCACCAGCTTGGGGTCAAACACATTCCACAGGCTGCGTTCCTGCACCACGATGCCCACCCGCCGCCGGGAGTACACCAGGTTCATCGACTCCAGCACCTTCATGGTGTCCCGCGCAACGGTCCGCGAGATCCCGTACTCCTGCTGCAGGCCCTCCAGCGTCAATCGGCTCCCCGGCGGAAGGCTCCCTGACGCGATGGCCACGCCAACCGCCTCCAAAACCCTGCCCTGCATGGCGGGGGAGGCCCCGCCGTCGTCCGCGTTATCCGCATCCCCAACTGTCGCCGTCGACATCTGCCCGCCTCTCTCCGCGCCGCAGCGCCCTCCTAGAATACCGAAAATTCGAAAAGGTATGACTTGTGACACGAAAAGATAGTATCTATGAGTCTAAAAGGTGATACCTTATGACTCAGCCCACTGCTAAAGGGGCCGTTACTAAGCTTGCTTCGACAGCCAAAGACGTCTTTCCTCGGAGGTATGACATGCAGTATCCCCCCACGCATCTGGTGGTCATGGGCGTAGCCGGATCCGGAAAATCGACCCTGGCCGCTGCCCTGTCGCACCAACTGGGCTGGGCCTGCGCCGAAGCGGACGAATTCCACCCCGAAACAAACATCGCCAAGATGACCCAGGGAATCGCGCTCCAGGACGAGGACCGATGGCCCTGGCTGGCAAAGATCCAGGAATGGATGAGTTCGCAGGCCGCAGCAGGCCACAGCACCGTCCTGACCTGCTCCGCGCTCAAGCAAAGCTATCGCCGGCTGCTGGCCGAGGCGCAGGGACGCGTCATTTTCCTGCACCTTGACGGTGGCGCCGACCTCCTGAGTGAGCGGATGCAGGGACGTGAAGGCCACTTTATGCCGCCCACCCTCCTGCCCAGCCAGCTCGCCACCCTGGAGCCGCTCAGCCAGGAGGAGCTCGACGCCGGCAGCCTCCGCCTCGATATCTCGCAGTCACCGGAGGAGCTGGTTGCCGCCGTTGTGGCCGCGCTCAAGCTCCCCGTCACCCACTGACCTTCCGCATCACCCCTTTATCCCACTGTTTCAAAGGAGAATCATGACCATCGAAGGATGGACTCAAACCCTGGGCGCAGGCCCCCTGCTGCTCATCGCAGCGGCAGCGATCGTTGTGCTGCTGTTCCTGATCATCAAGCTGCGCATCCACGCCCTGATAGCGCTGATCATGGTCAGCCTGGGTACCGCGTTCGCCACCGGCATCCCCGCCAACCAGGTGGTTCCCGTCCTGATCAACGGATTCGGCACCACCCTGGGCACCGTGGCGCTCCTGGTGGGCCTCGGCGCCATGCTGGGCCGCATTGTGGAAACTTCCGGCGGCGCAAAAGTGCTCGCCGACTACCTCATCGGTGTTTTCGGTGAAAAGCGCGCCCCGTTCGCGCTGGGCCTGGCCTCGCTGATCTTCGGCTTCCCCATCTTCTTCGACGCCGGCCTGGTGGTTATGCTGCCGGTGGTCTTCGCCGTGGCAAACCGCCTGGGCGGCGGTGTGCTCCGGTACGGGCTTCCCGCCGCCGGTGCGTTCTCCGTGATGCACATCTTCCTGCCGCCGCACCCGGGACCGGTCTCTGCAGCCGCGTTCTTTGAGGCCAACGTTGGCCTGGTGATGATCGCCGGCCTCATCACCGCCATCCCCACCTGGTACGTCACCGCCTACCTCTACGGCCTCTACACCGGCAAGAAGCTGGTCCTGCCCGTCCCGGAACTCCTGGGCCACGCATCCGTAGAAGCCGAGCAGAACCCGCCGAAATTCCGCACTATCGTTGGCCTGCTGCTGCTCCCGCTGATCCTGATCTTCCTCAACACGGGCCTGAATACCCTCGCTTCCTCCGGCGTGCTGTCCGAGGACGTCAAGAAGGAACAGTGGTTCCAGATCCTGCGGACCCTGGGCGAAACCCCGGTGGCACTGCTGATCGCGGTCCTCGTGGCCCTGTTCGTCCTGGGCGCCCGCCGCGGCAGGGACAGCGGCGACCTCGAGAAGCTGCTCGAATCCTCCCTCGGCCCGGTTTGCTCCGTCATCCTGATCACCGGCGCCGGCGGCATGTTCGGCGGTGTCCTGCGCACCTCCGGCATCGGCCAGGCGCTGGCAGACGTGCTGGGCAACCTCGGTATCCCGCTGATCCTGGCCGGCTTCCTCATCTCCGCGATCCTGCGCATCGCCCAGGGTTCCGCCACGGTGGCGCTGACGACCACGGCAGGGCTGATCGCTCCGGCCGTGGCCCTGGCCGGGCTGAACGGCATGCAGGTGGCTGCGCTGGTCATTGCCGTGGCTGCCGGCTCGGTTGTGGTCTCGCACGTCAATGACTCCGGCTTCTGGCTGGTGGGCCGCTTCTTCGGCATGGACGTCAAAACCACCCTGAAAACCTGGACCGTGATGGAAACCCTGATCGGCGTGATGGGCTTCGGCATCGCGGCGGCCATCTTCCTGGTGGCGGGTGTGGGCGGCTAACCTTCCGTACCTCCCGCCCAACTGACTCGCAGTTGTTGTCGTTTTGGGCCCTCAAAACGACAACAACTGCGACCTAGTTGGGTGGGGGAGCGCAGCGGCGGGGCGACAGGTGGGAACACCTGTTGCCCCGCCTTCGTTGTCCCAAGGGCAACGTGCTTTCCCCCAAGCGCGTCTTCGCCCCAACCAAAGGACACACCTTGACTCCTCGCACCATTGTGATCACCGGCGCCAGCGACGGCATCGGCGCAGCCGCCGCCCGGACGCTGGCCAAAGCGGGGGACACTGTGGTTGTGGTGGGCCGTTCCGCGGAAAAGACCAGCAGCCTGGCCCGTGAAATCGGCACTGATTACTTCCTGGCCGACTTCGCCGACCTCGCCCAGGTCCGCCGGCTCGCTGCTGAGCTGTCGGAAAAGTACCCGCGGATCGACGTCCTGGCCAACAACGCCGGCGGCATCATGGGCAAGCGCACCCTCACCGTGGACGGCAACGAAGCCACCTTCCAGATCAACCACCTGGCCCCGTTCCTGCTGACCTCGCTGCTGATGGACACCCTGATCGCCAGCAACGCCAAGGTCATCAACACCTCCAGCGCTGCCAACGGCTTCGGCAAACTGGACCTGTTCGATCTCACCTCCGAGCAGGGCTATTCCACCAACCGTGCGTACGGCACCGGCAAACTCGCCAACATTCTCTTCACCACCGAACTGCACCGCCGCTTCAGCGACCAGGGAATTTCGACGGCGGCCTTCCACCCGGGCGTGGTCCGCACCAACTTCGCGGCCGAGTCCACCAGCCCCATGCGGCACGCGTACAAAACGATCCTTAACCGTTTTATGCTCACCCCGGACCAGGGCGCGGACACCCTGTTGTGGCTCATCAATGGCACGGCCGGCACCGACTGGATTTCCGGGCTGTACTACGCCAAGCGTGCACTCGCGAAGGCCAACAAGCAGGCGTACGACGCCGAACTGGCCCGCGCCCTCTGGGACAAGAGTGAAGAGCTGGTCAAAGCCTCGGTCTGAGGGACCTAGCCTTCACAGCCGAAGCCGTCGCCATCCCTGTCCAGCCCATAGATGTCGCTGCCAATGACGCTGACAGGGCCCTGGACGTAAGCGGGTCCGTTTCCGCTTCCGCCGGCACAGTCAACGTCCGAGGCGATCGGGACGCAGCCTGAATAGTTGGGATCGCAGCCAGACGCCGCCGCAGGTGCTGCCGGAGCTGCCCCCTGCGGCGGCACAGCGGCTGCGGCTGCTGCCTGGGCGGCCGCTGCGTCCCGGGCGGCCTGGGCCTGGGCCGCTGCCTTTTCTGCCGCTGCCTGCTCCGAGGCGGCTTGCTCGGCAGCCGCTTTGTCGGCCGCTCCCTTTTCTGCCGCTGCCCGCTCTGCCGCTGCCCGCTCTGCCGCTGCCTTCTCGGCGCCCGCTTTGTCAGCCGCCGCTTTGTCCGCGGCGGCCTTCTCTGCTGCTGCCTTGCTGGCGGCGGCAGCCACCAGCTTTGTGGTCAGGCTCCGGGCCGCCGATTCCTCCAGCCACACCAGCGTCCCCGTCTCATCCCTGGTGCACACATAAGTGTCTCCGTCCGACGCCCGCTGGCCATCCACGGGGGCGCACGCAGTGTTGGCGATCGGCAGGGCGGTGGCAGACGGTGTTGCCGTGCTGGTTTCCGCCGTGCCGCCCGCAGTACTGAGCGAGGCGGTGGACCCGCCGCAGCCGGCGAGGAGCACCGCCGTCGCAATCATGGCCACCGTGATGAACGCCGTTTGGGCGGGTTCCCGCCCCGTTAGTCCGGCCGGCACGGCGGCGTTGAGGTGCCGGGCAGGGCCCGCCCAAGCCCGGTTTGAATGCGCAGTCACTTTGTCCCCCAGGTCCTGCCGGATGCGATTTTACGGCCAGCGTAGCCGTCGTCCACAGCTGGAAAGCGGGTCAGGCGCAAATCTTGAGCCATTCCTTGGGGAGCGGCCGTCAGCGCCCGTTCCGGGCCAGTGCCTCGCCGATCACCTTGGCCCCGGCCGGGTAGGCGCCCGGGTTTGGTCCGGCGTAGTTGAGCCGGATGAACGGGCCGGCGGGCTCGGCAGGGAACCACTCTGTGCCCGCAGCGATGAACACCCCGGCGTCCTCGCAGTCCCGGGCCAGGCGGCCCAGGTCCGTGCCATCCGGCAGGCGGAACCACAGGTTCAACCCGCCCTTGGGCAGCAGCTCCAGATGAGCGCCCGGGGCGTGCTCGCGCATGCTGGTGACCAGCAGGTCCCGGCGCGACTGCAGCTGCTGGCGCAGGCTCCGCAGATGCGACTGCCAGCCGGGCTGGGTCACCACGTCCAGGGCGGCAGCCTGCAGCAGCCCGCTGACGTACATCGACTCGGCCGCCCGGTGCGCCAGGATCCGTTCCCGGGCCGGACCGCGGGCCACCACGGCCGCGATCCGGATGGCCGTGGACACGCTTTTGGTCAAGGAGCGGAGGTAGACCACGTGCCCGGCATCATCCCGGGCCGCCACGGGCACGGCCTGTGAGGTGATACCAAAATCGTGCGCCCAGTCGTCCTCCACCATAAACGCGCCATGCCGCCGGACCACCGTAAGGATCTCCTCGCCGTGACCCGGTGCCCACTGCGCGCCGGACGGGTTTGAGTAGTTGGGCTGCGCGTAGAACACCCTGGCCCCGGATTCCGTGAACGCCCGGTCCAGTTCCACCGGGTCCGGGCCGTCCGGTCCGCTGCGCACCGGCACCAGCCGTACTCCCGTCTGGGTTGCCGCCAGGATGGCGCCCCAGTAGCTGGGCGATTCGATCAGCAGCGGCTGCCCCGCACCCACCAGCGCCCGGAAGATGGAGCTGAGCCCGCTCTGGCTTCCTGGCAGGACAATCACGTCGCTGGGCATGGGCGCCGTGATCCCGGCCGGGGCAGCGGAGCCCAGCTCGTGCGCAAACCAGGTCTGCAGCTCCGGCAGGCCGGCGGCCGGCGGCCGGAACAGCGCCGCGTCGCCGCGTGCCGCCCGCGTCAGGGCGGTGCGCACCAGGCGCTCCGGCAACAGCTCCCGGTCCGGGTAGCCGGAGTGGAACGTGATGGCGTCGTTGGGCACGTTCCGCATAGTGCCGGACGACGGCGGCAGCACCGTTTGCGGGGATCCCAAAGCCGCCGTCTGCCAGCCGTAGTCCGCGGGCCGCACGGCGCGGACCGCCCGGACAAACGTTCCGACGCCGGGCCGGCTTTCGATCAGTCCCTCCCCAGTCAACACCTGCAGGGCCTTCTGCACCGTCACCGGACTGGCCTGGTATTCGGCTACGAGGGAGCGCGTGGACGGCAGCTGGGCACCGGGCGCAGCCTGCGAAATCCACTGCTTGAGGGCCCAGACGATCCGCGAACTGCTATCGTTGTTCATGAGAGAACATAGTAGCGCTACTATCGAAAAGCGGCCACCGGTACTGCCGCATCAAGGTAACGGTATTTGGTGGGGCCTCCTCGGAGTGGTGGCATTTTCCTTCACGGTTCCCTTCACACGTGTGGCCGTGGCCAGCCTGTCGCCGCTGTTCATCGGCTCCGGCCGCGCCGTCATCGCCGGGATCCTGGCCGGCGCTGCCCTCGTCCTCACCAGGCAGCGTTTGCCGTCCGCCGCTATCCTGGCCCGGCTGGCACTCGTCGCGGGCGGTGTGGTGATCGGCTTTCCGTTCCTGACCTCCTTTGCGCTTACCGACGTGCCCGCCAGCCACGGCGCCGTGGTGATCGCGCTCCTGCCCGCCGCCACCGCCACCGCGGCCATCCTGCGCACCGGTGAGCGTCCGCCCACCACATTCTGGCTGGTCATTGCGCTGGGCTCGCTCGCCGCCGTGGGATTCGCGTTCCTGCAGTCCGGCGGGGCCGGCCAGTGGCGATGGGCGGACCTGCTCCTGCTGGGCGCCGTGGTCTCCGCCGCCATCGGGTATGCGGAAGGTGGCCTGCTGGCCCGCGAGATTGGCTCCTGGCAAACCATCGCCTGGGCCCTCATCCTGGCCCTGCCCCTGATGCTGCTGCTCGCCGGGCTTGCCGTGGCTGCCCAGCCTCCTGTGGCCACGCCTGTCCAGTGGGCGGCGTTCGGGTACCTGGCGGTGGTCAGCATGTTCCTCGGTTTCCTGGCCTGGTACCGCGGGCTGGCCATCGGTCCCATCGCCCGGGTCAGCCAGATCCAGCTTATCCAGCCCGTCCTGAGCATCTGCTGGGCCGCTTTGCTGCTGGGGGAGGCGTTGCCCTGGACCACCTGGGTTGGCGGCCTGGCAGTTGTCGCCTGCGCCGGCGCCGCCGTCCGGGTCCGCCTCGGCAGCCCCAGCCCAAACAGCAGTCCCAGCCCAAAAAGCAGTCCCACCCCGACCCGCTGAACCACCAGCTCCCCGAAAGGAAAAACCATGTACACCCCAGCCCACTTCGCCGCCCAGCCGGCAGCAATCCAGGAACTCCTCACAGTCCCATCCGCCGCAAACCTGGTGACCATGACGGACCAGGGTCTGCTGGCCACGCTCCTGCCCTTTGTTTTTGATCCGGAAGCGGGGGAGTTGGGCGCGCTGCAGTCCCACGTTGCCCGAAACAACCCGCAGTGGTCCACCCCGGCCACGGGCGAGGCGCTCGCCATCATCCAGGGACCGGACGCTTACATCTCGCCCGGCTGGTATCCGTCCAAGGCAGAGCACGGCCGCGTGGTGCCCACCTGGAACTACTCCACCGCGCACATTTACGGCCGCCTGGTCATCCACGACAATCCGGACTGGCTGGCCCGCCACGTCCGCCGGCTCTCCGACCTGAACGAGTCCGGCCGGGCCAAGCCCTGGTCCGTGGACGAGGCCCCGGAAAAGTTCATCGCCGGGCAGCTTCGCGCCATCGTGGGCCTGGAGCTGGTGATCACCCGGGTCGAGGCCAAGGAGAAGCTCAGCCAGAACCGGTCCGCTGAAGATGCCGCAGGCGTGGTGGCCGGCCTCCGCACCGCAGGTCAGGAGCCCAGCGCCGCAGCCGTGGAACGGGTCCGCGGCTGCCCGCTGCCCTGACCCGCCCAGCACCGGCCTTCCCAACCACACGCGGAACGCGCGACGGCGGCGCGAGGCCCTCGCCGCCGTCGTGCGTTCCAGGAAACGCGCCTGAGCACCAGGCCCCGAAGCAGAAAATGATCAATATGAACAAGTATTTTTGTTTTTAACGCGCCAAATTCGGGGATTGTGCTACTTTCGGCTCTGGCGACGGGCACTTCTTCGGCCCGTAAGCACCCCCTGAATCCCCTGGAGACCCGTGGAAACCCCTGCACACCCGACGCTGGCCGTCCAGCCCGCCGCACCAAACCGCGACGCGGCTCACCCGCCCGGACTCCGGCGCTCCATGGGTCCGCGGCACCTGGTGATGATCGCCATGGGCGGCGTGATCGGCTCCGGCCTGTTCCTCAGCTCCGGCTACACCATCTCCCAGGCCGGACCGCTGGGCGCGGTGCTTGCTTACCTGGTGGGCGCGTTTGTGGTGTACCTGGTGATGGCGTGCCTGGGGGAACTGGCCATCGCGTACCCGGTGTCCGGCGCGTTCCACATCTACGCCGCGCGGTCCATCGGCCCCGCCACCGGGTTCACCACCGCCTGGCTGTACTGGCTCTGCTGGGCCGTGGCCATCGGGTCCGAGTTCACCGCCTCCGGCCTGCTGATGCAGCGCTGGTTCCCGGACGTCGCCGTGTGGGTCTGGTGCCTGGTCTTCGCGGCCGTGCTGTTCGGCTTGAACGCCGTGTCCGCCAGGTTCTTCGGCGAGTCCGAGTTCTGGTTCGCCATCATCAAGGTGGCCGCCATCATCGGGCTGATTGTGCTGGGCGGCGCGGCGCTGTTGGGGTTCCAGCCCCTCGGCGGAGGCGGCAACCACCCGCTCCTGTTCGAAAACTTCGCCACCGAAGGCGGGCTTTTCCCCAACGGGTTCACCGGCGTTTTTATCACCGTGCTCGCCGTGTTCTACGCGTTTTCCGGCTCCGAGCTGATCGGCGTGGCCGCCGGCGAAACCAAGGACCCGGCCACCAGCATCCCGAAAGCCATGCGCACCACCGTGATCCGGCTGCTGATCTTTTTTGTGGGCGCCATCGCCGTCATCGCCGCCACCATCCCGTACACCGAGGTGGGCCTGGACGAGAGCCCGTTCGTCACGGTGTTCTCCGCCGTCGGCATCCCCTTCGCGGCCGACATCATGAACTTCGTGATCATCACCGCGCTCCTCTCCGCCGGCAACAGCGGCCTCTTTTCCTGCGCCCGGATGCTCTACTCCCTGGCCGACGAGGGCCACGCGCCCGCCGCGTTCCGCCGCCTCACCCGCCGCGGCATCCCGCTGATTGCCCTCTCCGTGAGCATGGTGGGCGGCGTAGCGTCACTCATCAGCAGCGTGGTGGCACCCGAAACCGTGTACCTGGTGCTGGTGTCGGTGGCCGGCTTCGCCGTGGTGGCCGTCTGGATGTCCATCACCGCCTCGCACTTCTTCCACCGCCGCGCGTTCGTCCGCCGCGGCGGCGACGTTGCGTCCCTCACCTATCGGGCTCCGCTCTACCCGCTGGTCCCGATCCTCGCGTTCACCCTCTGCGTGGTCTCCCTGATCGGGATCGCCCTGGATCCCAACCAAGTGGCGGCGCTGTACTTCGGCGTCCCGTTTGTGGCCGGGTGCTACGCCTGGTTCCACTTCCGGCACGGCAGGACACGGACGACGGCGGCAGCCCGGCCCGGTGCTGACCGCACCGGTGACGGGTAGGACGCAGCCGCCGGCCGCAACCAGCCCACGGCGCCTTCCCGTCCTGCGCCTTCCCCGCCAACGGCATGGCACGTTGCCCATGCTGAAATCACCACGTTTTGGAGTTCGTCCCATGCCCAGCGCCACGTCCCTCTCCCGTCTCCTGGAAGCCCGCGCAAACCTTATTTCCGATGGTGCCCTGGCTACCGAACTGGAGGCACGCGGCTGCAACCTGGACGATCCGCTCTGGTCAGCCAAGGTGCTGGTGGAGCAGCCGCACCTGATCCGGGACGTCCACAGCGACTACTTCGCGGCCGGGGCCGGCATTGCCACCACCGCCAGTTATCAGGCCACACCCCTGGGGTTCGCCCGCCGGGGCCTGTCCGCAGCGGCCGCGCTGGAGCTGGTGGCGCTGTCCGTCAGCCTGGCGGACGAGGCCCGGCGCGGGCACCTGGCAGCGCACCCTGACGCCGGCCCGCTCCTGGTGGCAGGTTCGGTGGGCCCCTACGGCGCCTACCTTTCAGACGGCTCCGAGTACCGGGGCGACTACGTGCTGTCGCCGGCTGCCTTCGAGGATTTCCACCGGTCCAGGATCGCCGCGCTGGTGGATGCCGGCGCTGACGTCCTCGCCTGCGAAACACTTCCGTCGTTTGCCGAAGCGGAAGCCCTGGTGGCCCTGGTCCGGGAGTACGGCGTCGAAGCCTGGTTCACGTTCTCGCTGCAGGACGGCGGGCACCTGGCGGACGGCACCCCGCTGGAAGCCGTGGCCGCCCTCCTTGATGCCGAGCCGCTGGTGGCCGCGGTGGGGGTGAACTGCGTGCCGCTGCGGCTGGTCTCACCTGCCCTCGAAGCGCTGGGCCGCGCCACAGCGACACCCCTGATGGCCTATCCCAACTCCGGCGAGACCTTTGACCCCGTGGCCAAGACCTGGACGGCCGGAACGGATGCCGCCGCTGCTGGTGTGCCGGGCCTGGCCCAGGGCGCAGGAGCATGGCGCGGGCTCGGTGCCCGCATCCTTGGCGGCTGCTGCCGGACCACCCCTGCAGACATCGCCGCCCTGGCGCGGGCCTAGTCCAGCCGTTTGTAGGTGCTCAGGACATTGCCCTTGCTGGTGCGGGACTGATCCGCCAACACCAGGCGCGTAAGCGGGTCGCCGTCCTCGAACAGCCTGCGGCCCGTCCCGGCCACCACGGGATGGGTCATCAGGGTGAGCTCATCGAGGAGGCCGGCAAAAAGCAGTTGGCGGGTGATGGAGATACTGCCGCACACCGCGATCTCGCCGCCTTCACGGGCTTTCAGGCCCGCGACGAAGTCTTCCAGGGGAGCGTCCATCACGGTGGAGTTTTGCCACTCAAGGGGGTCGGCCAGGGTTTTTGAAGCGACGAACTTTTCCACAGGATTGATGAAGCCGGCAAAGTCCTCGTCCGCCGATGCCGTGGGCCAGTAGCCCGCCCATTCCTCGTAGCTCACCCGGCCCAGGACCACCGTGTCCACGGTTTCCATCATCCGGCTCAGGCCCTGGCCAAGCTCCGCGTCAAAACTGTCGAACTGGAACTTGAAAGGATCGGAAACCACGCCGTCCACGGAATGGAACAGGCCTGCTGTGACTTTGCGCATCGGTGCCTCCAAAGGCGTCAAGGGACCCTGATCCGGCCCTGGTCCTACCGTATTCCGCGGGCCGTCCGGAGGGAAGGATCCGGGGTCGGCGGGCAGGGCAGGAACCGGGCGAGAAAAGTATCCGGTTATGTTCATCACTCGCCACGGCGTCTTGCGCTGTATTCGTCACCCGCGGCCCCATACTTGAAATGAACGGCGTTCGCCGAGCCCCGGCCAGGCAGGAGGAAAATGCATGGAAACCCTCAAGAAGATCGTGACCAACCAGTATTTTCCGGCCGCCGCGGTGCTCACTGCCGTGCTGGCCTTCTGGGCTGTAGGGCTGCTGGGCGGACTCTCCCTCCTGCACAACAACCAGCCGCCGCTGGCAACGCTGACGTGGCTCCTTTTTGTGTACTTCGCAGCGGTGCTGTCGCCGTTGGCCGGACTACTGGCCGCCGCGAGCCTGATCCGCCGCTGGCGCCGCAACCGCGCCGCGTTCCAGGCGCTGGAACGCGCGTCAGCCCCGGCGTCATCCGACCGGACCGAAGCTCCCGCCAAGGCCGCCACTTCGAAGCCCGCAACCGCCGCCAGGAACGCGCAGGCAACGCCGCCGCAGCAGCACACCCGGCCTGCGCCGCCGCGGCAGCCCACGCAGGGCGCCGCCAAGCGCCCGGCACCCGCCGCCGGTGACGCCGACAAACACCCCCACCAGCCCGGACGCAAACAGGCCGCTTAGGCGGACCGGATAACAACCAGCCCGGCTACTCCCGCTGCTTCAGCGCGGTGAGCGCCGCCTCGGCATGCCGGACCGCCTGCACCAGCCGGGATCCCGGCTCCGGCAGGGAAAACAGATAGCCCTGCAGCGTGTCGCAGTCCAGGGCCGTGAGGTAGTCGGCCTGGGCTGCCGTTTCGACGCCCTCCGCAGTGACTGTCAGGCCCAGGCTGTGGGCCATGTTGATCATGGAGCTGAGGATGGGCAGGCGTTCCAGGCCGGTCCGCACCATGGAGACGAAGGACTTGTCGATCTTTACGGTGTCCACGGGAAGGTCCTGCAGCCTGCCCAGGGAGGAATAACCGGTGCCGAAATCGTCCAGCGCCACCCGGGCGCCGGCGTTCCGGAGGGTGCCCAGTTGCCTGATGAGGGCGCAGTCGTCGTCGAAAAACACGCTCTCGGTAACCTCCACCACCAATTGGTAGGCTGACACGCCGCTGGCCTCCGCCAGGCTCAGTACCTTTTCTGCGAAATCGGACTCCTGCAGTTGCACAGCCGAAACGTTCACGGCCAGCGACCTGGCGGGGTCCTCGCTGAGCCAGCCCGCCAGCTGCACCATGCTCAGGGCCATCACCTCGATGCCGATCTCACTGATCAGGCCCGTGCGTTCGGCGAGGGGGATAAAGACCGACGGCGGCACCCGCTCCCCGGCGCGGGTCCACCGGGCCAGGGCTTCGACTTGAACCACCTGCCCCATGCGGTGCGAGACAATCGGCTGGAAATCGACGCTGATCTCGCCGCGGGGAACCGCGAGCCGCAGGCCGCCTTCCATGTCGGTCCGCTGCACCAGCGCCGTCATCATGTCCGGGTGGAAACGCAGGAACCGGTTCTTGCCTGCAGCCTTGGCCGCGTACATGGCAATGTCCGCCTGGCGCAGCAGCTCGGAGGGGCCCAGCGTGTCCTGGCTCTTGGAGGCCAGGCCCAGGCTGAGGCTGGGCCGCAGCAGCGTGCCGTGGATTGTCACCGGGACGTGCAGGCAGCGGACAATGCATTCGGCGATCTCATCCGCGTCGGGGCTGGCGGTCAGCAGCACCACAAATTCGTCGCCGCCCAGCCGGGCCACCACCTCGGCGGTGGGTACGCAGCCCCGGAGCCGGCGTGCCACCTCAACGAGCATGTCGTCACCGGCCTGGTGCCCCAGGATGTCGTTGACTTCCTTGAAGTCGTCCAGGTCCAGGAGGAGGACGTCCACGGATTTCAACCGGGGCTCAGCCAGGGCCACGGCTAGGGCATCATTAAAAACTGCCCGGTTGGCCAGCCCGGTCAACGGATCCTGGAAAGCCATGGCCCGGAGTTTTTCCGTTTGCGCTGCCAGGTCGAGCATTGCCTGCTGCGCCTGCTCCTGTGCCTTCCGGCGCGGAGTCACATCCCGGAAGCTCCACACCCGTCCCACGATGCCCTGGCCCACCCGCTGCGGCCTCGAATACCGTTCGAAGGTCCGGCCGTCACGGAAATCCACCACATCGTGGCTTTCTTCTTCCGGATTGTCGTCCAATTCGTTCAGGCGACCCATAAAGGCTACGGGGTCAGCGAGTTGCCCCACGATGATCCGCATGATGGGTTCCTCGCTGTCGCCCTGGAGGAGCTCGGGCGGTATGCCCCACATGGTCAGGAAATTGTCGTTGTAGCCCGCCACCCGGCCCTCCCTGCTCATCACCAGGATCCCGTCAGCGGTGGATTCCAGCGTCGCCGTGAGCAGGGACATGGCCTCGCGCAGATCGGCGTTGGTGGCGTGCCGGTGGGTTGTATCCCGCACCGAGACCAACAGCAGGGGCCCGTCCGGGTGGCCACCGGCGGCACCCGTGTCCGCCGGAACCGGAGACCCGGCCACCTCTGCGTGGAAGGCAGTGCCATCGCGGCGGATGGCCTGCGCCTCCAGCAACGGCGGGTGGTTGGGGGAGCCGGCCCCGGACCGGCCCAGGATCTGGGCCAGTTCCTGCTGAAAGCCGGCGCCGAGCAGCGCCCCGACAGGGAGTCCGCTCAATTCCTCCGGGCTGTACCCGAACAGCCGCGAGGCGGCGGCGTTGGCCAGGGTCACGGTTCCCCCGCCAGTAAGCGCCAGCAAGGCATCCGGACTGGCGTCAAGCATCGCGCCGAACATCCGCACTGCCACATCATTGGCGTGACCTGATCCGGCCATGACACCACCCCCTCGCACATCATAAAACCAATTTCCACAAATGTGCGGCGATGTGCGGAATCGGTTTCCCGGTTGTTACACCCCGCCGCGGCCATGAACCGCTGCAATGGCAGGAACGGAAGCCAGTACAGGACACAAAAATGCCGCCCTCCGAAAGGGGGACGGCATCTTTGTGTTTTGTGGTGGGACCCGGGCTGCTAAGCCCGGCTGCGTCCGCGGTTGGCCACAGCGCCGTAGACCAGGAGCACTACGATCGAGCCCAGGATGGCGAGCAGCCAGGTGCGGATGTCGAAGAATTCTGCCAAGCCGCCGCCAAAGATCAGCGATCCGATCCAGCCGCCCAGGAGGGCGCCCACAACGCCGAGGACCAGGGTGACCACCCAGCCTCCGCCTTGGCGCCCGGGCAGGATTGCCTTTGCGATGGCGCCGGCGATCAAGCCCAAAATGAGAAATCCGAGAATACCCATGTTGTCACTCCTTAATCAGTAAGTTGTGCCGGGTCCCCACTACCGGTTCCCTCATTCAATCAGCGTGCTTACTTTCCTGCAAGACCCTGAATATCACAGGATGGCTGTCAGTTTGCGGTCGGAAACTGCCCGGGGAGCTGCCGACGGGAGCGGCGGCGCCCCCGGCGCGTCATCCGGCCGTGGATAGGATGGAGGGTCCCCGCCACCTATTGAGGAGCTCCGGCATGTCCAGCCAGCCAACCGTCCGTACCCGTGCCGTTTTCCTTGATATTGACGGCACTTACGCTGAGCACGGACTGGCTCCCGAGGCCCATGTGGACGCCGTCCGCGCAGCCCGGCGCCTGGGCCACCTGGTGTTTGTCTGCACGGGCCGGCCGCTCTCGATGGTCCCGGCACGGATCCTCGACGCCGGCTTCGACGGGACCGTGACGGGTGCCGGCGCCCGCGTGGAAGTGAACGGCGTGGTCCTCCGGGACACCCGCTTCAACCCGGACCTGGCCCGGCGGCTCGTGGAAATCCTCGACGCCAATGACGTTGCGTACATCCTCGAAGCCCCGGAATCCCTCCATGGCCGCACAGGCGTGGACCAGCGGCTGCGGAACGTTCTTGGTCCGGTTTTCGCCGAACGGCACAACTCCGGCTCCGGCCAGGATTCCGCCGAGGACCCCCTGGAAGACATCCTCGGCCCCATGCAGTACGGCGATGACCTGCGGTCCGAGTCCTTCGCCAAAATCTCCTGCTTCGACTCACCCGTGCCCCTGCGCACCCTCCTGGCAGACTTCGGCCAGGAGGTGGGACTCATCCCCAGCTCCCTGTCCGCGCTGGGCGAGGGCGCAGGCGAAATCTTTATGACCGGCGTGCACAAGGCAGTGGGCATTCAGGTGGTGGAAGCCCATCTTGGCCTGGACCGGGACGACATTGTGGCCATCGGCGACAGTGCCAACGACATCGAAATGCTGGCCTACGCCGGAGTGGGCATCGCCGTGGAAGGCGGCCACCCGGACGTCCTCGCGGTCGCCGACAGGTTTACGCCCGGCCCCGACAGCAACGGCGTAGCGCTGGCCTTCGCCGAGCTGGGCCTGTTGGACTGACGCGGAGGCCCGGCCCGCTCAGGCGGGCAACCGCCTGCTGCCCCACGGCTTCGGCGCCCCGGCGCTGACCGCAGGCGAGGCAGTCCCTGCCTGGACGTCGTCGTAATGGCGAACCAGTTCGGCGCACAGGACGGGCCACGTCCGCGCCTGGACCGAGTCGTGGGCCGCGGCCGCGAAGGCGCGGCGCTTGGCGTCGTCGCCCATCAGGTCCTGGACGCGGGCGCGCATGCCGGCCAGGTCGCCGGGTTCATACAGCCACCCGGTCCGGGAATTTTCCACCAGGTCCAACGGCCCGCCCCGGCCCGTCGCCACCACCGGCACACCGGAGGCCATGGCCTCCTGGATGGTCTGGCAGAACGTTTCGAATTCGCCGGGATGGACAAAGAGGTCGAAGGACGCCACCGCCCGGGCCAGGTCGTCCCCGCCCAGGAATCCTGTGAAGACCGCTGCGGGCAGAGCCTCCTCGAGCGCGGCCCGCTGGGGCCCGTCGCCCACAACCACCAGGCGGGTGTTGGGAATTCCGGCCAGTGCGGCCAGGTCCTCCACCTGCTTCTCCACGGCGAGCCTGCCCACATAGCCGATGATCCGCTGCCCGCCGGGGGCCACCGAAGCCCGCCACCCGGCGTCGCGCTTCTCCGGCGAAAACCGGGCCGTGTCAACGCCGCGGCGCCACATCTGCACCCGGGGAATGCCCCGGCCGCGCAGCTGGTTCAGCGCAAAAGTGGACGGCACCAGGGTGCGGGTGGCCAGCAGATGGATGTTCTCCACCCGGTTCCAGGCCCAGTTCTCCAGGAACGGAACGCCGTACCGGCCCGCATAACTGGGCACCTCCGTCTGGTACACCGCCACCGTGGGGATGCCCAGCTGGTGGGCCGCCTGCGCTGCCCGCCAGCCCAGTACAAACGGCGACGCGAGGTGGACCACGTCCGGGGCATACTCGGCAAGGATTCTCTTGACCCGGTATACACCGCCCATGGCCACCCGGACGTTCGCGTACCCCGCCAGCGGGACCGCCGGCAGCCGTTGGACCGCAGCGCCCTGGACCTGCGCAGGCGCCTGGGCGTCCGGGGTGGACGGGGCGATGACCAGGACGTCGTCGCCCCGGTCCTGGAGATGGTCCAGCACCCGCAGGATGGAGTGCGTGACTCCGTTCATCAGCGGCAGGAATGATTCGGCAACAATTGCGATCCTCACCCCTCCACGGTGGTGGCTGGCTCTGGCCTGCCGGGGGAGACGGCGTAGCCCGCAGGGAAAGCTTGGGTGAACAACCCGGATTCCCCCGGGCCTGCCGGCGGGTGGGGTTCCCTTTTTCTACTAAGCATGCTTACTGTAGAGGGCAAGCAATGAGGCCTCAAGCAGCCGGGGTCGGACCCCGGCGCTGGACTCCGGCGCCGGGGACAACCACTGCCGGGCATCTGCCGGGCGCAGGCAAGGAGACCCATGCTCGCGAGGGAAGACATTGAAGGACTGCTCAGCCGGGGCGGCCATGTTGTAAGTGCCGATGGGACCACCATCGGTTCCATCGGCCAGCTTTATGCCGACGATGACACCGGCGAACCCACCTGGGTCACCGTCAAGACCGGCCTTTTCGGCACCTCGCAGTCATTTGTTCCGGTCGAGGGTGCGCGCAGCGAGGACGGCAACCTGGTGGTCCCCTTCTCCAAGGACCACGTGAAGGACGCGCCGCGCGTCGAGGCGGACGGCCACCTCACGCCGGAGGAGGAGGACCGGCTGTACACCCACTACGACAGGGAAGTCCGCACCTACTCGGATGTGCAGGACACCACCGTGGAAGCCGTGGACCTCCAAGGCGATGCCGACTTGAACGCCGGCACCCCCACCGCCGGTATCGGCGCAGAGCCGCCCGCGGCAGTTGCACCCTCCCGCGCGGCACGGCTGCGCAGGTACAGGGCACCGGACCGCCGCGACGGCGACGGCCGCGCCTGACCGGTTCCATCCAGGCCGGCGGGGTTCCTGCTATTGGGGGCGTCGGCCTGGCTGGTCAGCTGGAATAACGACGCCGGGAGCACCCGTGTGGTGCCCCGGCGTTTGTTATGCCCGGGCCGGGTCTGCCGTGGCGCGCCTGTCGTTCACCGGCGCGGGCTGCCCGGCGTGACACCATGGAACACGATGAAACTGCGCGCTGATCAGACCGGAGACCGTGGCCTACCCATGCCCTTATGGCTGCAGGGTGTGCTGGAATCGGTGCAGGCCGCCGTCATCTCCGCGCTCGCGGTGCTGGCCCCCATCATCGCCGTCTGGGCCACTGCGGGTTTCCAGAACGGGCAGCCTGATGTTCTGGCCCGCCTGGCCGGACAGTCCTGGCTCCTGGTCCACGGTGTGCCGCTGAAACTGGTGGGCGTGGGGCAGGATGCAGCGGCCACCGGGGCCAGCGGGATCCTCAGCCTGGTGCCGTTGGGCCTGACCCTTATTCCCTTCCTCCTGGCCTGGCGCGCCGGCCGGCGGCTGGCGCGCGCCTCCTACACTGACCAACTGTGGCAGGCGCTCCTGGGCTCGTGGGCTGTCTATTCCGTCTTCGGAGCCGCGACTGCCTTTGTGTGCCGCACGCCCGACGTCGTTATTAATCTCTGGCACGCCATGCTGTTCCCGCTGATCCCTTTTGCCCTGGGCATGATCATCGGGGCCCGGCGCGAGGCGGGATCGTGGAGCCGGCTCATCGGTGTGGACGCGGTGGACTGGATTTCCCGGACCAGCCAGCATTCGCGCTGGGCGGGCTCGTACCTTGCGTCCGCCGCCAAGGCAGGCGTGGTGGGCGTCCTGGTGGCGCTGTCGCTGTCGGCGGTGCTGCTGGCCGTGGACCTCTTTATCCATTGGAACCTGGTGGTGACCGTCTACGAGGCGCTCGACGCCGGGGTGGTGGGCGGCGCGGCACTCACAATCGCGCAGCTTGGCTATCTCCCCAACCTGGTGGTGTTTGCCTTGTCCTGGACCTCGGGGGCTGGTTTCGCCATGGGCGCGGGGTCCCAGGTGGGCCCGCTGGCCACGGCCGTGGGGCCGCTGCCCTCGGTTCCGGTGCTGGCCGCGATTCCGGCGGGCGGGCTGGAGTTTGGCTTCGTGGCGCTGATGGTTCCCGTGCTGGCCGGTGTCCTGGCGGGCTGGTGGTTCCTCCGCGAAGGCGAAAACCACTTCGACGAATGGCTGTCCATCAAAATCCGTGCCCGCTGGTTCACGGCGTCGGCATCCACGCTGGTGCTGGGCCTGCTCGCCGGGCTGGCCGCGGGACTGCTGGCCATGGGGGCCGCATTCCTGGCGCGGGGCTCAGCCGGACTGGGACGGCTGACCGACATTGGGCCTGACCCGCTGTGGACGGGAGTCTGGGTGGCCGCCGAGGTGGGGATCGGCGTCGTGATCGGTTACGCGGCCGGACCCTGGCTGGAACGCGGGCAGACGGTGCCGGAGCACAACGCGCAGCTGGTGCGTTAAGCCGGTGCTGGTGGCGGCTGTCGGGTGCCGGCTGCCGTCTGCCGTCTTACGGATCAGGGTGCGCCGGGAAACGCATCCTGAAGCTGCACCATGCAGGACGAATGCGCCTGGTCCGTCAGCGCCCGTCTCTCGCAGGCCTGGTAGTCGCTGACGTCGCCGTAGAACAACGCAGTGACCATGATCACCAGCGCCATCACCGCTGAAACCACCAGCCCCGAGATGGCACCAAACATCACCAGCCTGGATTGCCGGTACTTCGCCTCCCGGACCAGCAGGACGATGCCCAGAGCAATGCTTGCCGCCGTGAGGATGGCGGTCAGCCAGAGGTAGCCCACATCAAGCTGGTACACGAAGTAGGCCCCCAGCACGGAGACAATAAACATCCGGAACAGGGACCGGGTCCTGGCCAGGGAGGCCTTGGCTGCCTCACTGAGCGGGGCCTTCGTTTGCTGGGGCCCGCCTGGATCCGGTGTGCTGTTCATGTTTTCCAGCCTACGCGAGCGTGCCCATAAGCTAGTCCCATGCGTATCGTTGTCCTCGTTTCCGGAACCGGGTCCAATCTCCAGTCAGTCATAGACGCGGTTGAAGCGGGGGAGCTCGACGTCGACATTGCGGCGGTGGGAGCCGACCGGCCGGGCACCTACGGCGTGGAACGCTCCGCAGCCGCCGGGATCCCCACGTTTGTGGTGGATTTCAAAGCGCACCCGGACCGCGCGGAATGGAACGCTGCCCTGACCGAAGCGGTGGCCGCGTTCAACCCGGACATCGTGGTGTCGTCCGGCTTTATGCGGATCGTCAGCCCGTCCTTCATCGACGCGTTTGAAGGCAAATACCTGAACACGCATCCCGCCCTGCTGCCGGCCTTCCCCGGTGCGCACGGCGTCCGGGATGCCATGGCCTACGGGGTCAAGGTCACCGGCTGCACCGTCCACTGGGCCGACGCCGGTGTGGACACCGGCCCCATCATCGCGCAGGAAGCCGTGGCCATCGAGGAAGCCGACACCGAGGAAACCCTGCACGAGCGGATCAAGGTGGTGGAGCGCCGGTTGCTGGTGTCCACGCTGGCAGCCCTCGCTGCGCCCTCCCGGACTGAATAGCCCCCTCTCTCCCAACTGACTCGCAGTTGTTGTCGTTTTGAGCCCTCAAAACGACAACAACTGCGAGTCAGTTGGGTGGGGGACTGCATGCCTGTGGATAACTCCGAAACTCTCCCACCCGGTTTGCCATTATGGAGGGGTGAAGACTCCCCGTCCGTTGCCGGTGCAGCTTGATCTGGCCGCGTTCACCTTCCAGGAAGCGGTCGACGCCGGCGTCAGCTTCAGGCGGTTGCGGCACGTATCGCTGCACTCGCCCAGCAGGGGTATCCGGGTGCCCAGTGGTGGCCCGCGCACGGGTCCGGCCTGCGGGAACACACTGGAAGATGTGCGTCCTTTTTCGCAGGTGACCAGCTTCTCCGCCGCATCACACGCCACCGCCTTTGTACTCTGGGGGTTTCCAGGGTTCCTGCCGGGGTCCAAGACCGGTCTCATCCACATTTCGCGGCCGGACACCATGGCGATCGTTCGAAGGCGGGGCGTGGTTGGCCATGTTGGCCAGTTTTTCGACGACGAAATCACCAACCTGAACGGGCTCTTGATCACCACGCGGCTTCGGACATGGCTGGACTGTTCACGGCGGATGAGCGTTGAGGAGATCACTGTTGTGGCCGATCATCTGGTGCGTCACCCGCGGCCGGAGTTCGAAGGACGCACGGAACCGTATGCCACGCCGGGTGACCTGGCTGACATGCTCGACCGGCACAAAGGAACTCCCGGAATCCAGAAGGCTCGGCTGGCGCTGGAGCGGTCGAGGGTGGGATCGGATTCCGCGCAGGAAACGCGGCTGCGGCTGGCATTGGAGGACGCAGGACTGCCCGAGCCGGAGTTGAACGCGCCCACGGACTTGGGCTTCGGCGTCGTCCGCCAGCCCGATCTGTCCTATCCCGAGTACAAGGTGGCGGCGGAATATGAGGGCGAGGGGCATTCCGACGCCGCGCAGATAGTCCGGGACATCGCCCGCGAAGAAGATTTCAGCAGGGCCGGATGGCTGCTGATGCGCATCTCCAAACGCCACATGCGCCACGAGGCGGGCGCCGCCGTCCGCAAGGTCCGCGCCGCGATGCTGGATAGGGGCTGGCCCGGGCGCTAGTCGGGCCTGTGGCGCCGTAGCTTTCGGAGACCACTGATGGTTCGGACATCCATCATTGCGTGCCGCCATGCTGCCCAACTTTCGGGCGGGCGCTTCATAGGCTTTTCCGCGGGGAGCAACATCATCGTCCGGCTGAGTCTCTGGGCATACACGGAGGATGCTCCGCACATGATGACAGCTGCGACGTAGATCCAATATTGGCTCGGGCCAGCACCTTTAGAAGTTATCGCTAGAACGTCCTCGGCGAAAAGGATGAGGGCAACGCCGGCTGCGATGGTGGCGGCAGTGAAAAGTCTGGAAAACAGCCGAACCCGACGTTCAGCCGTTTCGATGAGATCTTTCGCATGCGCAAAGTGCGACGAGCCGGCGGAAGCTGCGGCTTCACGCTGCAACCGCCAGGCTTCGTTAGCTGTCGTAGTGGCAGCAGCCACTTGCCGCGTTAAGTTCGCGATCTGATATTCATGTTGGGTCTTTTCGTAACTTCTGGCGGCAAGGGCGGCAGCCCGCCGCTTCGCCTCTGAATCCTTGCGTTCCTCGTTCACTTTTTGGAAGTGGCTTGACTTGAGGGCAGCGCCAATTGCTTCCGCCGCTGCGGTGGGGGTGATGAAGGACAACGTTGCGGCTCTGTCGGCCAGCAGGACGTCCGCATCGTGTCCCAAGGCTGTTACCACTGGCACGCGGGAATTGTGAATGGCCAAGGCCAGCTCCGCGCGGGCGTAGCCACGCAACCAGCTCCAGTGTCCACCACCTTGGACCAGTAGGACCGCGTCCATCTGCAGGCGTTGAGCTTCGGCCAACAGCGACTCGAAGGCCCTGATGCTCGAAGTCCGGGTGCAGGAAAATGCCTTGTAGGTGACCTGTGGGGCAGAGCGACGGGTGTTATGACGCAGGTGACGCTGGAAATCCCCGAGCCCCCGCGCTCCTTCAGGCCCCAACACCATGATGTTTTGAGGATTGCAGTCGATATCGTGAAACGCGTATTTTGAGTTGTCGTGGGTGAAACCGGGGCTGAACCGTTCACGGGGTACCCCCGCGGATTTGAGTGCAGCTGTAGCCCTTTTGTCTTCCATATGCAGACTTCCGTGCCGGATGAATCCCGGTTCGACGGCGGTTACAGAAACGCATACTTGGCCCTCTTTGCTGAGCCAGGCATTACCCCTCACTTCAAGCACCATGCCTGCGGACATGGCCCGCTCCAGCGAACCTCCGCTGTGCCGTAGCCTCGCATCGATATTCTGTGACGCCTGCTCCCAAATGGTGCAGGCGAGGTACTCGATGCCTTCGGGTGTCACCGAAACCAGGTCGAAGTTCCACCTGGCTCCGGTTTGTCGGGGATTTACACATTCGCCAGACATGGCGATACTGCGTTCCTGGACACGGCCGCTGATACGCTCCCTGACCCGGCTGACCGGGTCGGGGACAGGCCGCGACAAAGACGACGGTACATGCTGATTCATTCGCCCCCCAATCTCAGTCGCCGGTCAGTCACCGGCGCTTCGAAATGAAAGTATCCGGACCCGCTGACAATGTGTTGTCACATCGATCCCGCCAGACCCAACTGACTAGCAGTTGTTGTCGTTTTGGGGGCTCAAAACGACAACAACTGCGAGTCAGTTGGGAAGAGGGGAGGAGGGGGAGGGGTTGGGGGGGGAGGAGGAGGGAGGGGTCAGTCCAGCCGGCGCTGCTTGGTCTCCGGCGACGAGAACGCCATCCACACCACTGCGAGCACAATCAGTCCGCCGGCCAGGGCGAAGGAGGTCGCGAGGCCCAGCTCCGGCCAGAAGTAGTTCGCGAAAATGAGCGGGCCGAAACCGGCGCCGAGCCGCGAGAACGTTGACGCCCAGCCGAAGCCCGTTCCCCGCAGCTCCGTAGGATACAGCTCGGACACGTACGCGTAAAGGACCGGAATAGCCACCTGCACCACAAACCCGAACACCAGCAGCCAGAACACCGCGGCCGTGGGAATGTCCACCACAAACGCGACAATCACCAGGGTCAGGGCTGACAGCGGGCCGGTGATGGCCAGGATCCACTTGCGGCCCACGCGCTCCACCAGCAACGCCGCCACAATAACGCCAAGAAGTCCGACGGCGGCCATGGACGCCGTGGTCACAAAGGCCTTGTACTCGGCGAACCCGGCCTGGATCAGGATCCGGGGCATCCACGTCAGGGACAGGTAGTAGACCAGCAGGATGCTGAAGAACAGGGACCAAGCAGTCGCTGTGATCTTCCAATTGAACTGCCACACCGCCCGGAGCTGGTGCCAGGCGCTGCCGGCGGAAAGCCGCGGCACATCCTGGGCCTCGGGCAGGCTGTAAGCCCGCGGCTCCGCCCCGGTGGCCGCCACCAGCCCGTCAATCACCTTGGCAGCTTCGTCGCGGCGACCCTTCCGGATGAGGAACAGCGGGGACTCGGGGACACTGCGCCGGACCCAGAACACCAGCAGGGCCGGGAGCACCATCACCAGCATGGTCAATCGCCAGTCGCCATAAAGGGCCACCAGTCCGGCCGAGACAAAGCCGGCCAGGGCGGCACCCACCGGCCACCAGCCGTCCATCGCGGTGAGCACCTTGCCGCGTTGCTTGCGTGGGGTGAACTCTCCCACCAGCGCGTAATCCACCGGAATGCAGCCGCCCAGGCCAAACCCGGCCATGAACCTGAAGATGCAGAACCAGATGAAGTCGGGGGAGAACGCGCCCAGCACCGTGAAGATGGAGAAGATCAGCAGCGTGGCGGTGAACGCCTTTTTACGCCCGATGGTGTCCGCGATGGTTCCCCAAACGAAGGCGCCGACGGCCATTCCGATGAGGTTGGACGTGCCCACCCACGCCACCTCGCCGGCGGACAGGGCCCAGTGTGTTGAGAGCAGCGGGATCAGGATCCCGTTGAGGGTCACATCCCAGGCGTCGAACATAAAGCCGAGGCCACCGATCACGAAGATCCTGCCCTGGACTTTCCAGCGCCAGGGCAGTTCCTGGACCACCTGTTCGCCGCTGGGCACAGTGGTGTAAGTATTCATTGCAGCCTCCTGGGAAAACCATAGCGCCGCCCGCTGACGTTCACACTGCCGGCGCCACGCGGAGCAATCGCCGCTTCGCGATAAACTGGCGGTATCCCCACCAACCGCGGCACTGTTCCGCGAGAAAAGACGGAGACATCTGTGAGCTTTACGCAGCATGAGCGCGTGTCCATCGACCGAGTCCCCATCCGCCGGGCCCTGATCTCGGTCTACGACAAGACCGGCCTGGAGGAGCTCGCCGCCGGCCTGCACGCAGCCGGCGTGAAGCTGGTGTCCACCGGTTCCACCGCCAAGAAGATCGCCGCCGCCGGCATCCCCGTCCAGGAGGTCGAGGAAGTCACCGGTTCGCCGGAGATGCTTGATGGCCGCGTCAAGACCCTGCACCCGCGCGTGCACGGCGGCATCCTCGCCGACCGCCGCGTCCCGGCCCACATGGAAACCCTCGCAGGCATGGAAATCGAGGCCTTCGACCTGGTGGTGGTGAACCTCTACCCGTTCGTGGAGACCGTCAAGTCCGGCGCCGCGCAGGACGACGTGGTGGAGCAGATCGACATTGGCGGACCAGCCATGGTGCGCTCGGCAGCGAAGAACCACGCCGCCGTCGCCATTGTTGTTGACCCCACCTTTTACGGCGCCGTGGTCACCGCCGCGGCTGAAGGCGGCTTCGACCTGAAGACACGACGCCGGCTGGCCGCCAAGGCGTTCGCGCACACCGCGTCGTACGACACCGCCGTGGCCAGCTGGACGGCCAGCCAGTTCCTGGACGAGGACGGCGACGGCATCATCGACTGGCCCGCCTACGCCGGCCTCTCGCTGGAACGCTCCGAGGTACTTCGCTACGGCGAAAACCCGCACCAGCAGGCAGCCCTGTACGTGGACAAGGCCGCCCCGGCCGGCATCGCCCAGGCCGAGCAGATCCACGGCAAGGCAATGAGCTACAACAACTTCGTGGACGCCGATGCCGCCCTCCGCGCAGCGTTCGACTTCACCGAACCGGCAGTGGCCGTCATTAAGCACGCCAACCCGTGCGGTGTCGCAGTGGGCGGGGCGGACGCCGAAGATCCCATCGCCGACGCCCACGCCAAGGCCCACGCCTGCGACCCCGTGTCGGCTTTCGGCGGCGTGATTGCCGCGAACAGCACCGTCACCGCCGGCATGGCCCGGACAGTGGCCGGCATCTTCACCGAGGTGGTCATTGCCCCGTCCTTCGAGCCCGAAGCCGTGGAGATCCTCTCCAAGAAGAAGAACATCCGCTTGCTGGCCCTGCCGGAAGGCTACGGCCGCTACCCGTCAGAAATCCGCCAGGTATCCGGCGGCGTGCTGGTGCAGATGGCCGACAAGGTGGACGCCGACGGCGATAACCCCGCCAACTGGACCCTCGCAGCAGGTGCGGCAGCAGACGAGAAGACACTCGCCGACCTCGCCTTCGCCTGGACCGCCTGCCGTGCAGCCAAGTCCAACGCGATCCTGCTGGCGAACGACGGCGCGGCCGTCGGCATCGGCATGGGCCAGGTCAACCGCCTGGACTCCTGCCGCCTCGCCGTGGAGCGGGCCAACACGCTGGGCGTCACCGTTGACTCGGATGTCGACGGCGCCGGCGGAGCCTCAAACGCCGATTCCACCGGCGCCCCGCAGCGAGCCCGCGGTGCGGTGGCAGCGTCGGACGCGTTCTTCCCGTTCGCCGACGGCCTGCAGATCCTGATCGACGCCGGCGTCCGCGCCGTGGTCCAGCCCGGCGGCTCCGTCCGTGACGAGGAAGTGGTGGCAGCGGCCAACGCCGCCGGCATCACGATGTACTTCACGGGTGCGCGGCACTTCTTCCACTGACATGAACGACGGCGCCCGCCCCCTTCTCAGGGGACGGGCGCCGTCGCTGCTTAATCAGTCCGCCTCAGGAGCCGGGGTGCGCGGCGTCCGGATCAGCATCATCCGGGGCCGGCCGCCGCAGGTCCGGGGGAGTTGCCTCCGCCATCCGCTGCTCCGTCCAGTACGCGAGGATCTCCCCGGCTGACTGGCTCACGTCGCTGTGGCTGACGGTTTCCGGGTGGGCCGGGGTCCGGTCAGGATGCTGCCGCGGTGGCATACGTCTGCTGGATCACGGTGCCCCAGTACGGGCCGTACATTTTGGTGGAGTTCTGGCCGTAGCCGTAGCTGTTGACGGAGTTCTGCTTGCCGGTGGAGCTGCTGCCCACAAACCAGGGGCCGCCTGAGGAACCGCCGGTCATGTCGCAGGGGATGCCCTGGGTGGTGCCGCCGGGGTTGACGGTGTCGTTCGTGGCGGTTCCAGCGCAGCTCTTGAGGGTCTGGCCGTTGAACGGGGAGGCGGCCGGGTAACCGAAGGCCTTGTAGGTCAGCCCGCGGGCGGCGTTGAACTGGACCCCGGAGGCGCCCACGGTGTCGGCGAGGGTGCGGCCGTTGAGCGGGGAGACCACGGCGAAGCCGGTGTCGTACTGGATGTTGCCCTGGCCGGTCCACTGCGCGGGGGCGTAGAGGGCCTTGGCCGCCCACTTGCCGTACGGTGCGGCGCCGTTGTTGTAAGCGGGAACAAAAACGAAATTGGTGACAAACGCGCCGGGGCCCTCGTTGAGGCAGTGGCCGGCGGTGGACACGGTGCTCTTGTTGGTGGCTGCCACGGAGTTGCCGGAGCACACGTAGTTCTGGCCGCCCTGGGTGAAAAAGATCTTGCCGATGTGGGCCACGGGGGATTCGCTGGCGGCCTTCAGGACCGGGGTCTTGGCGGCAAGGGGTTCGACGGAGGTGGGAGCGCCCTTTGCCACCAGCGCACGGTCCAGGCCAAGGGAGCGCTGCACTGCGCGGTTGGCCCGCTGGTCCGCAGGGACGGCGGTCAGCATCCGGTCGGCGGTCCAGTAATCGGCTGCGCCTGCGGACTCGACGGCGGTGCCGGTGACGGAAGGGGCTGACTTGTCCTCGGCGGGAGCCGGGGCAGCGGTGGCTGATCCTGCGGCGCTGAGTGCCAGAATGGCTGCTGCTGAAAGGCTCAGGAGGCTGGTGGCCAGAGACTTGGTGCGAGTCATAGTTGTCCTGTCTGAACGTTTGGGCCGGCCCGTGGGGTTGGGCCGGTGTGACTTAGGGAACATATCCGGATATGACAAGTTTGTAAATAGTAGTGACATCTCATGTATTGCTCGTGGGTGGGCTATGCCGGCCAGCGCACGACGGCGGCCGGGCACCCGGGTGCGTGCCGCCGTCGTGCGTTCTCCATCGCTGCAGTCCGGCTCACCGCCGCGGTAACGCATAGGTCCCGGTAGGGTTCAAACCCGCGTCCTCGGGTAAGTTGTACTTGGTGAAATAGACAAAAATTTCACAACCAAGCCGACCTTCAGGGAGACGCCCGCGCATGTCCAAGATCATCTACACCCACACCGACGAAGCGCCGATGCTGGCTACCTATTCGTTCCTGCCCATCATCGAGGCGTTTGCTTCGACTGCAGGTGTGGAGGTGGAGACCCGCGACATTTCGCTCGCCGGCCGCATCATCGCCGTGTTCGGTGACTACCTGACGCCGGAGCAGCAAAGCGGCGACGCCCTCGCCGAACTTGGCGAACTGGCGAAGGCGCCGGAAGCCAACATCATCAAGCTGCCCAACATCAGCGCCTCCATTCCGCAGCTGAAGGCCGCCATTGCAGAGCTGCAGGGTCAGGGCTACGCGCTGCCGGATTACCCGGACAACCCCTCCTCGGACGAGGAAACCGCCGTGCGCTCGCGGTACGACAAGATCAAGGGCTCCGCTGTGAACCCGGTGCTGCGCGAGGGTAACTCGGACCGCCGCGCGCCCCTGTCCGTCAAGAACTACGCCCGCCAGAACCCGCACTCCATGGGCGCCTGGAGCCCCGACTCCAAGACCAACGTTGCCACCATGGACGAAAACGACTTCCGCTCCAACGAGAAGTCCGTGGTGATCGGCGAGGACGGCACCATCGCCATCCAGCTGGTCCGTGAAGACGGTTCGGTCAAGGTCCTGAAGAAGGCTTTCCCCGTCCTGGCCGGCGAGGTCATCGATGGCACCGTGATGCGCGCCGCCGCCCTGGACGAATTCCTCAAGGCCCAGGTGGCCCGCGCCAAGGAAGAAGGCGTCCTCTTCTCCGCGCACCTGAAGGCCACCATGATGAAGGTCTCCGACCCCATCATCTTCGGCCACGTGGTGAAGGCTTACTTCTCGGAACTCTTCGAGACCTACGGCAAGCAGCTTGCAGCTGCCGGCGTGAGCCCCAACAACGGCCTCGCCGCCATCCTCAGCGGCCTGGACGACCTGCCCGCGGACGTCCGCGAAGGCGTCCAGAACCTGATCACCAAGGGCCTCGAAGACGGCCCGGCGCTGGCCATGGTGGACTCGGACAAGGGCATCACCAGCCTGAACGTCCCCTCTGACATCATCGTGGACGCATCCATGCCCGCCATGATCCGCAGCTCCGGCCACATGTGGGGCCCGGACGGCCAGGAAGCCGACACGCTGGCAGTCCTCCCGGACAGCTCCTACGCCGGCATCTACCAGGTTGTCCTGGACGACTGCCGCGCCCACGGCGCCTACGATCCCACCACCATGGGCACGGTCCCGAACGTGGGCCTCATGGCGCAGGCCGCCGAGGAATACGGCAGCCACGACAAGACCTTCGAGCTCCAGGAAGCGGGAACCGTCCAGATCGTCGACGGCGCCGGCACCGTCCTGATCGAACACACCGTTTCCGAAGGTGACATCTGGCGCGCCTGCCAGACCAAGGACGCCCCGATCCGCGACTGGGTCAAGCTGGCCGTCACCCGCGCCCGCGCTTCCCAGACGCCCGCGGTGTTCTGGTTGGACGAAACCCGCGCGCACGATGCCAACCTGATTGCCAAGGTCAACGAGTACCTCAAGGACCACGACACTGACGGCCTGGACCTGCAGATCCTCTCGCCGGTCAAGGCCACCGCCTTCACCCTGGAGCGCATCCGCAAGGGCGAGGACACCATCTCCGTCTCCGGCAACGTCCTCCGCGACTACCTCACGGACCTGTTCCCCATCCTGGAACTGGGAACCAGCGCCAAGATGCTCTCCGTGGTGCCGCTGATGAACGGTGGCGGACTCTTCGAAACCGGCGCCGGCGGATCGGCCCCGAAGCACGTCCAGCAGCTCATCAAGGAAAACCACCTGCGGTGGGACAGCCTGGGCGAGTTCCTGGCCCTGGCCGTCAGCTTCGAGCACCTCGCCACCACCACGGGCAACGCCCGCGCGCAGGTCCTGGCCGACACGCTGGACCGCGCCACCGGAACCTTCCTGCTGGAAAACAAGTCGCCCAGCCGCCGCGCCGGCGAGTTGGACAACCGTGGCAGCCACTACTTCCTGGCCCGCTATTGGGCTGAGGAACTGGCCAAGCAGACGGCCGACGCCGACCTGGCCGCCTCGTTCAGCGCCATCGCCGGGGAGCTCTCCGCCAAGGAGGAAACCATTGTGGGCGAGCTCGCCGCAGTACAGGGTTCCGCAGTTGACGTGGGCGGGTACTACCACCCGGACAGCGCCAAGGCATCCGCCGTGATGCGGCCGTCCGCCACGCTCAACAAGGTCATTTCCACGCTGAACTAACCTTCACGCCCTGCTGAAGTGGCGCCGTCCCGGACCGGGGCGGCGCCACTTTTTGTTTTTTTGTTGGTGGGATGGATTGGCCTGGCTTGATTTGGCGCTGGCGGCTTCCGTTAGGCGTCTGCCGTCTGCCGTCAGGCGGCGACCGGCTGGCGCGTCCGGCCCGGCTGGAGGGTCACGCCGACGCCGGCCGCCACCACCAGTGCCACGCCCAGCAGTGCAATCAGCCCCGGAGCCTGGCCCAGCACCACAAAGCCGACGGCGGCGGCGATGGCAGGTTCCAGGCTCATCAGGGTGCCGAACACGGAGGCTTTCAGGCGGCGGAGGGCCAGCAGTTCCAGGCTGAACGGGATCACCGGCATCAGCAGGGCCAGGCCCGCGCCCACCAGCAACAACTGCCAGTCAAGGTGGGCGAAGACGGCCGGCCCCACCACCACGGTGGCAGCCACAGCGGCGACGGGCATCGAGACGGCCAGCGCCTGGAGGCCGCTGACCTCGTCGCCGGCCTTTTGGGTGAGGAGGATGTAGCCGGCCCAGCAGGCCGCGGCGCCCAGCGCCATCAGCACTCCGGCCAGATCGGTGCCGCCATGCCATGGTTCGGTCAGGGCCAGCACGCCCACGGCAGCAACCACGGCCCACCAGCGACCTGCTGTCCTGCCCCTGATGACGGCAACGGACAGCGGCCCCAGGAATTCCAGGGCGCTGGCGGTGCCCAGCGGAATCCGCACGGCCGCCGCCATAAACAAAAGTGTCATGCCGGCGGTGACGACTCCCAGCGCCACGCAGGTGAGCAGGCCCGACCGGGTGAACCGGGAGCGCCACGGTCGGGTGAATGCCACGAGGATCACGGCGGCCCAGGCCAGCCGCAACCACGCGACGCCGTCCGCGCCCAGCCTGTCGCTCAGTCCGATGGAGGCTGCCAGTCCGAGCTGGACGCAACACATGGCTGCGCCAGCCATTGCTGTTCCGGTCCGGGCGCTGGTGTGTTCTTTGTGTGTGCTGGGCATCCGTCCAGTAGACCGGAACTGTCTGTTGGCGTCCACGTGACAAAGATGCATAAACCGTCCACAAATCATGCACAATTGGGTTTATGGAAACGCGGCGCCTCGAAGTACTGCTCGAACTCTCTCGCCAGGGGTCGATGCGCCACGTGGCGGATATCCTGGGCACCACCACCTCCACCGTCTCCCAGCAGATCGCGGCTTTGGCGCGCGAAGCCGGAACCCCGCTGCTGGAACCGGTGGGCAGGGGAGTGCGGCTCACCCCGGCAGGCCGCCGGCTGGCCCATCATGCCGGCCTCATCGTCGCGGCCGTCAACGCTGCCACTGCCGAACTGGACCCTGCAGCGGAGCCTGCCGGTACCGTGCGCGTGGCCGGCTTCGTCACCGCAGTCCGCAGCATCATCATGCCGATCGTGGGTGACCTGGCCGGCAGCCACCCGGATGTGAAGATCGAGGTCCGGGAGCACGAACCGGCCGAGGCGCTGGCCCTGCTGGCTGCCGACGAGGTGGACCTGGCGCTGACCTACGATTACACGCTGGCGCCGGACAGGGCCGGGAGGGAGTTTGATTCCATCGCGTTGTGGAGCACGCTGTGGAGCCTGGGCGTGCCGGACTCCGCGGCCGCTGTCAGCGGGACTGCACAGGAGATTTTTTGGTCCCTGCGGGAACGGGACTGGATCGGCAATTCCCGGAACCGGGCTGATGAGGAGGTCCTGCGGCTGATTTCTTCCATGGCGGGTTTCGAGCCCCACGTCAGGCATCAGGCAGACAGTCTAGATCTTGTGGAGGACCTGATTGTCGCAGGAATGGGTGTGGGGCTTTTGCCGGCCAACCGGAGGCCCGCCCCGGGCGTCACCCTGCTCCCGTTGGCGGACCCCGTAGTCCGGATGCGTGCTTACGCCCGGACCAGGCCCGGCAACAGTTCCTGGCCGGCACTGGCTGCTGTCCTGGGACTCGTCACCGGCCGGGCTGCAACCCTGCCGGACCTGGGCACCCCGGCCGGTACGGACTGACGGAACAACTGACCAGCCGGACGTCCCCCGCACGCCGGGCGGCCGCCGTCGTCAGCGGATGGGTGGGGCGGCGACCAAACGCGGCTCTAGTTTTTGTCCTTGCCTTTGCCTTTGTCCCCGCCGTCGTTGCCGTTCCCGTTATTGGAGCCGCTGTCGTTGCCGTTATCGCCGGAGTTGGAGTCGCTGTTGCCGCTGCCTGGGTCCGGGGCAGGCGCCTCCGTGGCAGCCGGAGCCGGCACAACGGTCTCCGGCGACGCGGGTGGTTCCGTGGCGGCCTTTTCCGCCGCTGCCTTCTCAGCCGCCGCCTTCTCCGCCGCAATCCTGGCGTCCTCGGCAGCTTTCTGGGCCGCCGCCAGGTCCGCCTGCAGGTCGGCGCGGACACCGTCGGCGATCGTGGTGACGCTCTTATGCCGCTCCGTGGAGATCTGGCCCTTCGCCAGGGCAGCATCCAACTCCGCGTCCAGGCTGTCCAGGGCCTTGAGTGCCGCGGCCGGGTCATTTTTCGCCGACGCCTGGGTCACTTCCAGGACGCGTTCCTGGAGTTGCCGGGCAGTGTCGCGCTGCAGCCCTGTTTCGCCGCCGGAGCAGCCGGCCAGCAGGCCCAGCGCAAGGAGGGCGGCGGACCAGATCACCGGGATCCGTCGCCACCGCTTCGGAGGGAGGGACGTTCTCATGGCTCCACGCTCCTTTGCAGGTTCTCAAGCTGGTCGCCCAGGGTGCCGGTTACTTCGGGATAGGGCACAACGCCGGACGCATCGGGAAGCAGGTTCAGAAGGACAACGGTGACTACCACCGCGAATGCCGCCAGAAGGGCGAGGATCAGCCCGAGCCGGGACCTCCACTTTGGGCGTGGTTCACTGGGGGTGTCCGACGCGGGCGGCAGCGTCTGGGATCCAGTGCTTTCCGTGGTCTCCTCGACCGTGACGGATGGCGGGTGGAAGGGCATGGCCGGGAGTACCCTGGTGGTGTCCGAAACGAGCCCGCCGGGTGTGGACTCCGGTGAGACGAGGGCCTGCCGCAGCGAAGCTTCGATGTCGGCGGCTGCGGGCCGCTCCAAGGGTTCGATCGAGGTCATGGAGCGGAGCAGGTCGGCCCATTCGCCGGGCAGGTCGTCCGGGATCTCCGGGGCACGGTGCAGCCGCGCCACTGCGGATTCGATCGCGCTGCCGGGGTACTCCACCACACCCTTGATGCATTCCAGGAGGACAAGGCCCAGCGAGTAGATATCCGTTGCGCCGGTCAGCGGTTCGCCCTGGGCCTGCTCGGGGCTGAGGTAGGCTGCCGTTCCCACCATGGTTCCCGTAGAGGTCAGCCGGGTGGCATCAACGATCCTGGCAATGCCAAAGTCCGTCAGTTTGGGCCGTACGGGCTCTCCCGGCCGGTTCTGCACCAGCAGGATGTTCCCGGGTTTGATGTCGCGGTGGATGATGCCGAGGCCGTGGACGTACGCCAACGCGTCGGCAATGCCGGCGCCGATGACAGAGAGCTCGTCCAAGGGCACCAGGCTGTGCCTGATGCGGCTGCGCAGGTCCTGGCCCGCCACGAGTTCCATGGTGAGGAACGGCCGTGGTTCGTCAGGAACCCTTTCGTCGGTTCCGGCGTCGAACAGGGTGACCAGCCCGGGATGGTTCAGCGTCGCCAGAAGCTGGATTTCCGCTTCCTGCCGCTTCAGGTCATCGGCGTCCGGAGCCTGCGGTGCGAAGAGTTTGAGGGCCACGTCGCGGCCCAGATTTTCGTCCCGGGCGCAGTACACGGCGGACATCCCGCCGCGACCAATCACCTCACCCAACTTGTACCGGCCGCCGACCATCTCCTGTGTGATGGAACTGGGCACTTCCGCCACCATGACGTATTCCTCCTGGTAGCTGCGGGAATCCTGTACGCAAAGTATACGTCCACGGCCCGCGTGGATAGCTGGCCGGTGGGGCTTAGGGAACGGTCCGGTGCCGCCGTCAGTGCCGGTCGTTGGGGTAGCTGACGCCGAGCTGCCCGCGCACCCCGTCGAAGAGGCGCATGGTGTTCAAAGAGTCGTCCAGCGGCATGACCGGGCTTTCGGTCAGGCCCTGCTGGATGCAGCGGGTTACCTCCCGCAGCTCGTAGGTGTACCCGCGGCCAACTGTCTCGAACGTTTCGGTCCGGCGGTCATCCCAGCCGCTGGCGATCATGATTTCACGCGGATTATTGATGGATCCTACGGTCTGGAGGAAGCCCAGGCTTCCGGCGACGGTAGCGGTCCGTGGCCCGTGCGCCAGGAGGGACGAGGTGAGCTGAGCCTGGGCGCCGCCGTTGTAGCCGAGCGTCATGGCATTCTGGGCGTCAACGCCGTCGTCATTGACCACACCTGTGGCACTGACGGTCTGCGGAAACCCCAGGGTTCCCAAAGCCCACAGCAGCGGATACACGGACAGGTCCAGCAGCGCTCCGCCGCCGTCCTGCCGGGCCCAAAGCCGGGCCGTGGGGGAGTAGGGGGCCGGGAAGCCCAGGTCGGCAGTGACCCAGTGGATGTCTCCCAGTTCGCCGGACGCCGCAATCTCAAACGCCCGCTGCATGGAGGGCAGGAACCTGCTCCATACCGCTTCCATCAGGAACAGGTTCCCGCTCCTCGCCATCCCGATCAGCTCGGCGGCCTCACGCGCATTGATGGTCAGGGCCTTTTCGCAGAGGACGTGCTTTCCGGCCTGCAGCGCCGCCAGGACGATTTTGTGGTGCTGCGCATGCGGGGTGGCCACGTAAACCACGTCCACCGCATCATCGGCGAGAAGCCGCTGATAGCCGGGTACACCGCCGTCGTCACCGTAGGCGTGCGCCACCCCGTACTCCGCCGCGAAGGCGTCCGCGGACGACTGGCTCCGCGAGCTGACGGCATGCAGCTCCGCATCCGCCAGCATCGCCAGGTCCCCGGTCACGGACCTGGCAATCCCACCCGTGGCGATGATGCCCCAGCGCAGCGGTTTGCCGGTGGCGGAGCGGGGATCGGAATCGGACTGGCTGGTCAGCCACGGCGTGGCGATGGGCGTAGTCATGGTGACCATCCTCTCATTCAGGCAGGGGCCCGCCGGCGTCGGACATGCCTGAGCGGCGGGGCCTTGCGGGCCCCGCCCCGCTGCACCCGGCGCCCGGAACTAGGCCGGCGCACCAGCCACGGCTTTGGCGCGGACCGGCTCTTCGGTCAGCTTGCCCTGCTGCAGGCGGAAGCGCCTGTCGGTCTTGTTGGCCAATGCCCTGTCGTGGGTGACCACCAGGATGGTGGTGTTGTGCTCCCGGCGGAGGCTGCTGAGCAGTTCGATGATGTGGTCACCGGTCTGCTCGTCCAGGTTGCCGGTGGGCTCATCCGCGAGGATCAGCTTGGGTTCGTTGGCCAGTGCGCGGGCAATGGCCACGCGCTGCTCGCCACCGGAGAGCCTGTTGACCCGCCGCCCGTGTTTCTCCGGATCCAGCTGCACCTGCTCCAGCAGCTCCCTGGCCCGCTGCAGGCGGGCAGCCCTGCGGAGGCCGGCGAATTCCATCGGCAGCATCACGTTATCGACGGCGGACAGGTTGGGGATCAGGTTGAACTGCTGGAAAACGAATCCGATGTCCCGGCGCCGGTATTCCGTCAGTTTCCGGTCCGGCATTTTGGCCAGGCTCACGCCGTTGACCACAACGTCGCCGCTGGTGGGTTTGTCCAGGGCCCCGAGCAGGGACAGCAGGGTGCTCTTGCCGCTGCCGCTCTTGCCCACAATGGAGGCCAGGGTGCCCTGGGCGAGTTCGAAGCTGACATCGTTGACGGGTTTGATGGTGCGGTCACCGGAGTTGAAGGTACGGACCAGGTTCTTGACTTCAATCATGGCTATTCTCCTCGCAGGACTTCGATGGGACGGATGCGTGCTGTCAGCAGGGCCGGCACCAGTGCGCCGATGATCGCCACACCGAAGACTGCGGCGATTCCGCCGGCAATCACGCCGGGCGAGGCGCTCGCCGTGACGGACGTCAGCAGTTGGGAAGCGCCGCCGAACGGACCGCCCTGCCCGCCGGGGAATCCTGCGCCGCCGCCGGGCATCCCCGCGCCGCCGGCAGCCCCGGCCATGGCCGCGCCGCGCCCGGTGGTGGCTGCCGCCGTCGTGCTGGTGGTGTTGGTGCTGATCAGTGCCGAGGCGATGCCGCCGCTGGCGAAGGAGGCGATAATGGCGCCAGCCGCGCTGCCCAGGGCCGCGAGGACCAGGGCTTCGAGGACAAACTGCAGGCCGATGGTGCGGTTGGGCGCGCCGATGGCCTTGAGCACACCGATTTCCCGGTGGCGCTCGCGGACCAGCACCACCATGATCAGCAGGATGATCAGTCCGGCCGTGCCGAGGGCGGCGATGAAAGCGATGAAGGAAATGTTCTTGACGCTGCCCAGCGAGCTGACGGCGGTCTCAAGGTTCTGGCCCTGGGTGACGTCCGCCGCGTCGGTGCCGAGGGCGGCCTGCAGCGCGGTCTTCGCCGTGTCGACGTTCTCCAGCGAGTCCACGGTGACAATCATGCTGGACAGCTCGCCGGGCACCCCGGCCAGGGCCTGGGCGGTGGGGAGCGTCAGGTAGGCGGCGTTGTTGCCGAACGTGGTGCCGGCGTCGAACAGGCCCGCCACGGTGTACGTCTGGTCGTTGATGGTGAACGTGGACCCGATGGCGAGGTTGTTCTTCGCGGCCAGCGTGGTCCCCAGCAGCGCGTTGGTGGATTCCGCGGAGTAGTCGCCCAGCCCGGTGCCTGCTGTGATGTTCAGGGCCTTGCCGGCTGTGTCCACTTCGGCGCCGACACCGGTGGCGGTGATGGGCAGCGACCGGACCGGCTGGGTGGTGCCCGTGGTGCCGCTTGCCTGGTTGCGGTTCCCCAACGTGCCGGCGTCAACGGCCGCGGTGAGGCTGGTGGTCAGTGTTGCCGCGGCCTGGCCGCCGGGCCCGCCCTGGCCGCCCGGCCCGCCCTGGCCGCCGGCAGCGGTCTGGGCCGCAGCTTCGGTGGCGTTACGCAGGCGCAGGGATGAGGTTCCGACGACGGCACTGACGTTGGGCACGGCCGCCGCGGTGGCTGCCTGGTTGGCGGTGAGTGGCTCGCCGCCGCCTTCGAAGCCCTGGCCACCGGCAGGGTTTACGGTGAGGACCGTCCCCACGGACGCGTTGAGTTCCTGGACTTTGGCGCCAACGGCCTGGTTGGCCACCAGCATGGCCAGGGCGAGTCCGATGGCAACGGCCAGCACTGCCACAACGGCGGCCGTGCGGACCTTGTTTCTGAAGGCGTTGCCTACACTGCGGGCAAGGACGCTCACGTTACTCCTATGGATCAGGTGCCGGCACGGAAGGCCGGCGTCGGATCCACACTCGCGGGCCATCCTGTGCAACAAACCGGCCGGACCTGTGCCTGGGCTGTGAAGGCTGCGGGCACCGGATCCGGGCACGGAAAAGCCCGGCCCCCTTGGAAGGGAGCCGGGCTGTCCGGTGCGTGGTGTTACTTGGTCAGCGGGCCGAGTACCGGATCGTCGGTGTAGGCCGTCTTGACGTTTTCCGCGGTGACGATCACCGGGGGCAGCAGGAAGGCGGGAACCGTCTTGACGCCGTTGTCGTAGGACTTGTCGTCGTTGATCTCAGGCGTCTTGCCGGCCTGGAGGTCCTTGACCATCACAATTGCGTGCTCAACGAGCTTGCGGGTGTCCTTGTTGATGGTGGAGTACTGCTCGCCCGCAAGGATCGACTTGACGGACTCTTCTTCGGAGTCCTGGCCGGTGATGACGGGGAGCGGCTTGCCGGCCGCCTTGACGGACGTGATGACAGCACGCGCCAGGGTGTCATTCGGGGAGAGGACGCCGTCCAGGGATTCGGTGCCGTAGGAACCGGTGAGGAGGGTGTCCATGCGCCGCTGGGCGTTTTCAGCCTTCCAGTCCTGGGTGACTGCCTTCTCGAAGGTTGTCTGGCCGGAGAGGACCTTCAGCGTGCCGTCGTCGATCTTGGGCTTGAGGACCTTCATGGCGCCGTCGAAGAAGACCTTCGCGTTGGCGTCATCAGGCGAGCCTGCGAGCAGTTCGATGTTGTACGGTCCGGCCGGCTTCTTGGCCTTCATGCCGTCGAGCAGGGCCTGGCCCTGGAGCTCGCCAACCTTGAAGTTGTCGTACGCCACGTAGTAGTCCACGTTCTCGGTGTTCAGCAGGAGGCGGTCGTAGGCGATGATGGTGGCGCCGGCGTCCTTGGCCTGCTGGAGCTGCGTGCCCAGCTGGGACCCGTCCAGGGCACCCACGATGATGACCTTGGCGCCCTTGGAAATCATGGCGCTGATCTGGTTCTGCTGTTCGGCCACACCGTTGTTGGCGAACTGGACCGTCGGCTTGAATCCGGCGCTGGTGAGGCCGTCGTTGAACAGCTTCTCCGCCAGGACCCAGTTCTCGCTGGTCTTCTTGGGAAGTGCGACGCCGATGGCTGAGTCCTGCGCGAATCCTCCGGTTCCTTCGCTGGAGCCGCCCGTCGAGGGTGTTTCGGCGCGTCCGCAGCCGGTCAGCGCCAGTGCTGCAATGGCAGCAACTGCTGCCGCCTTCCCTGCTTTTCCAAACATTCGCATGTTTTCGCTACTTTCTTTTATGGGGTGGTGGGACGGGAAGCTGAGTACTCAGGCTTCCCGGGAAATGGTTGCTTTGGTGGAGGTGACTTCATCGGGCTGAAGCGGCGTGCCGGGGCCGTTTGAGGACCGGTTGAAGTTCTTCATCATCAGGCCGATGATCGAGGCCCGGCCCTGGGACTTGTTGTAGACGTCGATGGCAACTGCCACCAGGAGCACAAGGCCCTTGATCATGGACTGCCAGTCAGCGCCGACGCTGAGCAGCTGCAGGCCGTTGTTAAGGACGGCCATCACCAGGCCACCAACGATCGAGCCGATTACGGTGCCCACGCCGCCGGTCACCGCAGCGCCGCCGATGAAGACAGCGGCGATCGCGTCCAGCTCCCAGCCGGTGCCGTCGGACGGACCTGCAGAGGTTGAGCGGGCCACGAAGATCATGCCGGCCAGGCCGGCGATGATCGACATGTTCATCATCACCAGGAAGTTGATCTTTTTGGACTTCACGCCGGACAGTTCGGCTGCGTGGCGGTTGCCACCCACGGCGTAGACGTGGCGGCCCACAACGGTCTTGGAGGAGATGAAGCCGTAGACCAGGACCAGGACGGCGAGGATCAGGCCGGGGATGGGGAACGAGGTGCCTGGCCGCCCGGTGGCGAACAGGTAGGTGGCGTAGAGGATGGCGCCGCAGATCAGGACCAGTTTGAGGACCATGACCCAGGTTTCCGGAACCTCCGCGCCCAGCGCCTTGGCGGAGCGGCGGCGGCGGACTTCACCAATCACCACGAAGGCGGCTGCCGCCAGGCCCAGGAGCAGGGTGAGGTTGTTGAAGCCGGTGTTCGGGCCGATTTCCGGCAGGTAGCCGGCGCCGATGAACTGGAATTCCCGCGGGACGGGGATGGAGTTGGACTGTCCCACAAACTGCTGCGCACCGCGGAAAATCAGCATGCCGGCCAGGGTCACGATGAACGCCGGGATGCCCACATAGGCCGTCCACCAGCCGTGCCAGGCACCGATCAGGGCGCCCAGGCCAAGGCCCAGCAGGATGGCGAGGAACCAGGGCAGGTTCCAGTCGCGCATGGCGATCGCCACCACCATGCCCACGAAGGCTGCCACGGAGCCCACGGACAGGTCGATATGGCCGGCGATGATGACCAGCACCATGCCGATGGCGAGGATCAGGATGTAGGAGTTGCCGTTGAAGAGGTTGATGACGTTGCCCGGGGTGAGGGTGATGCCGCCTGTGAGCCACTGGAACAGCAGGATCAGTGCCACCAGGGCAAAGATCATGCCGAACTGGCGGGTGTCGCCGCCAAAGAGTTTCTTGAGCGCGTTCATTGTTTCGGTCCTCGTATCTGGAAGGTTCTGGAAAGCTCCAGAGGATTAGGCGGCTTTTCGGGCGGAGGTCATGAGCTTCATCAGGCTTTCCTGGCTCGCTTCCGCCTTGTCGAGGACGCCGGTGATGGCGCCTTCGAAGATGGTGTAGATGCGGTCGGAGAGTCCCAGGAGCTCCGGCAGTTCCGAGGAAATGACGATCACGCCTTTACCCTGGTTGGCGAGCTGCTGGATGATGCCGTAAATCTCGTATTTGGCGCCGACGTCGATGCCCCGGGTGGGTTCATCGAGGATCAGCAGCTCCGGGTCGGTGAACATCCACTTGGCCAGGACCACCTTCTGCTGGTTGCCGCCGGAAAGTTTCGCCACACCTTCCTGGACCGAAGGGGCCTTGGTCCGCAGGGACTTCCGGTACTGCTCGGCCACCGCAAACTCCTTGTCGGTGTCCACAACGCTCCGCTTGCTGATTTTCTGGAGGTTGGCCGAAACGGTGGTGGTTTTGATGTCGTCCAGGAGGTTCAGGCCCAGCGACTTCCGGTCCTCGGTGACGTAGCCCAGCCCGGCGTCGATGGCCTGGGGAACGTTTTTGAGCGCCGTCTCCTTGCCGTGGATGTATACCTGGCCCGAAACGAAGTGGCCGTACGACCTGCCGAACACTGACCGGGCCAGTTCGGTCCGGCCGGCCCCCATCAGCCCGGCGAAGCCCACAATCTCGCCGCGTCGGACAAAGAAGTTGGAGCCCTTGCAGACCAGCCGGTCCTGGATCTGCGGGTGGGCCACCGTCCAGTCCTTCACTTCGAAGAAGACTTCGCCGATCTTGGGGGTGTGGTCCGGGAACCGGGACTCGAGGGTGCGGCCCACCATGCCCTTGATGATCCGGTCCTCATCAACGCCGTCCGCCTTGACGTTGAGCGTTTCGATCGATTTTCCGTCGCGGATGATGGTGATGGAATCGGCGATCTGCTCGATCTCGTTGAGCTTGTGCGAAATGATGATCGAGGTGATGCCGCGGCCTTTCAGGCCCAGGATGAGGTCCAGCAGGTGCTGGGAGTCGGATTCGTTCAGCGCTGCGGTGGGCTCGTCCAGGATCAGGATTTTCACGGACTTGTTCAGGGCCTTGGCGATTTCAACCAGCTGCTGCTTGCCGACGCCGATTTCCTTGATGGGGGTGTCCGGGTTTTCGCGCAGGCCCACCCGGGCCAGGAGTTCGGTGGAGCGGATGCGGGCCTCGGCCCAGTCGATGACACCACGTTTGGTGGGTTCGTTGCCCAGGAAGATGTTCTCCATGATGGAGAGCTCCGGGATCAGCGCCAGCTCCTGGTGGATGATCACGATGCCGGCCTGCTCGCTGGCCCTGATGTCCCGGAACTGCTGGGTCTGGCCCTGGTAGACGATGTCGCCGTCGTAGCTGCCGAACGGGTAGACCCCGGAGAGGACTTTCATCAGCGTCGACTTGCCGGCGCCGTTCTCGCCGCAGATGGCGTGGACTTCGCCGGCCTTTACCCGCAGGCTGACCTCCGACAAGGCTTTAACGCCGGGAAACTCTTTGGTGATGGACCGCATCTCGAGGATGACAGGGTCCGTGTGCGTGGTCTGGGACGTCATGGGCCCTAACCTCCATTAAAAAATGACTCCGTTGTCCGGCCGGCAAAGCGCAGGGCCGTCTGATGCAAAAGTAAACTGGATCACAGCTATTGTCGTCAAGTCTTGAACGCAATTACCGGATAACGAAATGGTCTAGTTTTTCCGGATGCCAGCATTCTGGAACACCAGGGCGGCCGCTCCGAGGGCTTCGGCACGGTCCCCGAGGGAGGACATGGTGAGGGTGGTGGTCTCCCCGATGACGGGGACTGCGTGCCGTGTCAGGCCCCGGCGGATCGGGTCCAGCAGCAGGTCTCCGAGCCCGGCCAGCGGCCCGCCCACCACAATGACTTCGGGGTTGATCAGGTTGGCGACGTTGCCCAAAGCGCGGCCCACGGACAGGCCGGCGTCGTCAACCACGCGCAGGGTGGCGGGGTCCCGGGCCAGGGCCTTCCGGACGATGTCAGCGGGCGTCAGCGGACGGTCCTCGCCACGGCTGAGCAGCTCGATCATGGTGGTGGTGGAGGCAATGGTTTCCAGGCAGCCGCGGTTGCCGCACCGGCACACCAGGCCCTGTTCGTGGATGGTGGCGTGGCCGATCTCGCCGGTGATCCCCACGTTGCCGTAGTACGGCGCGCCGTTGAGGATCAGGCCCGCGCCGATGCCTGATCCGATCTTCAGGAACATCAGGTTGCTGACGCCGCTGTGCCGGCCCCACGTGACCTCGGACCAGGCCCCGAGATTGGCGTCGTTGTCAATGAAGACGGGAAATTGCAGCGTCTCTTCCAGGTGCTGCAGGATGTTGATGCCCACCCACTCAGGCAGGATCGCGCCCTGCGCAACGGTTCCCGTGCGCCGGTCAATCGGGCCGGGAATTCCGACGCCGGCACCCACCACGGCGGTCCGCTCTATGTTGCTTTCCCGCAACAGCTTGTCCAGCAGGGTCACTGCCGCCTGGATGCCGTCCTCCGCCTGGTGGCCCAGTGGCAGCATCACGGATTCCTCGGCTATCACGCGGTAGCTCAGGGAGGCCAGGACCACGCGGAGGTGCCGCCGGCCGAAGTCGATGCCAACAGCCACGGCGCCGTTGCTGTTGAGCCTCACGTTGAGGGCGCGGCGGCCGGAACTGGTAATCGGTTCCGTGGACGCGAGGCCGGAGTCCAGCATGACCTTGACGATGTTGGAGACCGTCGCTGTGGAGAGGCCTGTCTGCCGGGCGAGTTCAGCCTGGGTTGAAGGCCCGCCGCGCAGGCTTTCGATGATGCGTTGCTGGTTCAGCTGCCGCAGTGCGGACTGTGAGCCGGGATTCTTTGGCTTGCTCCTCGTTGAGCGCGGGGTTCCGGACATGCTATGTACAGTGCCCTATTTCCCGGCTTGTAGTCAAGAAGTTAACGCATGCGTCGGTTAGCGGTAACTTTTTGGGCATAGGACGATTCGGCCCCGATGGCATGCTGCGGGTGCAAATGGCCCGGACGCATCCCGGCGCGCGCTGGTTAGGCTGGAGCCAGGCCGTTATCCCCCGGCCGTCCCGCGATGGAAGGTGGTAGCGGTGCTGCTGGCACTCCTGCAGGCAAACGCCGCAGTCCTTGACCCTGATGCCAACCTCGATTCCCTTGAAGCCGCGGCAGCCACCGCCGCCGCGCGGGGCGCAGCCGTCCTGGTCACCCCGGAACTGTTCCTGGTGGGCTACGCGCCGCGGCGCATCCGGTCCGGCCTGGACCCGGACATTCTCCCGGCGCTGCGCCAGCGGCTGGCTGACATTGCCAGGCGGCACGGGATTGCGCTGGTGTACAGCCTGCCCCGCCTCACCGCCCAGGGGGAGTGGCAAATCAGCGCCACCCTCCTCGACGCGCAAGGCGCCAGCTTGCTGGAGTACGGCAAAGTGCACCTTTTCGGACCGGACGAGCGGGCGGCCTTCAGCCCCGCCACCCAGCCGCCCGCCGTCGTCGACTTCCACGGAATCCCCACCTCGATGGTGATCTGCTTCGACGTCGAATTCCCCGAAACCGTCCGGGCCGCGGCCTCGCGCGGAGCCGAACTGCTCCTGGTCCCCACGGCGCTGGCCCACGGCTTTGACGACGTACCCCAGGTGCTGCTCCGCGCCAGGGCGCTGGAAAGCCAGGTCAGCATCGCCTACGCGAACCATTCCGGCGTCGAGGACGGCCTTCGGTTCCTGGGCGGCAGCGTGGTGGCCGGGCCGGACGGCAAACTGCTGGCCGCTGCCGGAGCCGGAGCCACTGTCCTCTTTGCCGAGGTTGATCCCGCAGCGGCGGGGCGGGAGCGGGCCGAGGTGCCGTACCTGGCCGAGCGTCGCCCGGACCTGTACCGGGACTGGGGCTACTGACCGGCAGAGTCCACAAACTGCAGCGCAAACCATAGTTCGGCCCGCGCTGCCGCCTGCGCCAGGTCCAGGTCCAGGAGTTCCGCCAGCGCGGTGATCTGCCGGCGCACGCTGTTGCGGTGCAGGCCCAGGTCCTTGGCCGCGGCATCCCAGCTGCCGTTGGCGGCCAGCCACGAGCGAAGCACCAGCAACTGCGCGTCCCGGCGCGCCGGTTCCTGTTCAAGGACAGGGGCCAGCAGCCGGGCGGCGAGCAACGCGCCGGCGTCGGCGCCCAGCAAACCGGCGACGGACCAGGTGAGGTCTTCCTCCCGCACCGTCGATGCGGTGGCCAGGACCCGCGGGCGAAGCGCGGTGGCGCGCTGGTAGGCGGCCGCCAGGCCCGGAAGTTCCGTGGGGGCGCCCACCACCAGCCGCCACCCCAGCTGCTCCACCTCCGCCAGCAGCGGCCCGTCCACCTTGAGGCGGGTCACGGCGGCGAAGCCGTCATCGGTCAGTTCCACCAGCTTGGTGTCGAAAATCCGCCGCCAGTGCAGCAGGTCGCGGACGGCGCCTTCCGTGGCGGCAGGGGCCGCGGCCGGCGTGCCGGACCGGAGCCCCAGCACCACGCGGACCGGGGCCGACCGGGTCCCGCCCACGCTCTGGGCCAGCAGGTCCTTCAGGCCGTTGAGCCGGCGGGAGCTGTTACCGGCCAGGCTGTCCGGGTGCAGCAGCAGGGCGGTGGCCAGCTGGCTGGGTGCCAGGGAGCCGCTGGTCCGCTGCCGGACCAGCAGCTCCAGCAGTCCCACCACGGCGGACACCACATTGTTCTGGGCCGGCGTCAGGGGTTTGCCGGCCCCCAGCACCAGGGCGCCCAGCGTCGCGTCCCGGGTGCTGCGCAGCGGATGCCCAAACAGCAGGGTGGGATCCGGGGTGTCCACTGAGCCGGTTTCGATGCGGGGCCCGCTGCCGGCCAGGAGCCTGGCCACCAGCGGCTGGAGGAGGGAATGCTCGACGGCGGCCCTGGGGTTGGTGCCGGGGCCCGCCTGGGCGGCAGCCCGGGCCCGCGCCCTGCCGTCAGCCCCCACCAGGACAGCCCACACCGGCACGCGTTCGGTGAGCGCCGCCAGCAGCTCGTGTTCCGGCCGGGCGGACAGGACGGCCCGCATCAGGTGCCTGTTGGTCTCCGCCAGGTGCCGGAACACCTGGGCGTTTCCGGATTCCAGGAGTTTGGAGAATTCCAGGCCCAGCGCGGCGAACGGGATGCTGGCCGGAACTTCCACCAGCGTCAGGCCGTGACGCCGGCAGGCTTCCACCAAGGCGTCGGGAACCGCGTCGAAGTAAGGCTGCAGGCCGAATCCCAGGGCAGCGACCCCGGCTGCCACCAGGCGCCGGACGTACGCGTTCGCCTGCGCCGCCGTGCCGCCGTCCTCCGCCGCGCCGCCCGCAGCGGCACCCGGGGCGGGGGAGCCGCCGCGGTGCGTGCCGCCGTCGTCCGGGCCTGCTGCCGGCCCGCTCCGCAGCCCGCCGCTGCGACCGCTGCCGCCGGTACCGGGGTGATCGCCGGCGTGGACCCCGGCCAGGAACGGCAGGCCCGCAGTCAGCACAAATTCGCCGTCCAGCAGGTACGGCGTGGGGTCACCGAGTTCGCTGGGCTCCACCCAGCGCAGCGGCGCGGCACCGTTGCCGGCATGGTGCACCACTGTCACCCCGGCAGGCAGAGCGGCCAGGAAGCGGCCCAGGGTTACTGCGTCCAGCTGCTCCGGGCTACCATCGTTCTCTGGTGCATTGTGTCTCATGCTGGAAGCCTACAGGTTGTTTTGCACACCATTGAGATGCTGCTCACACCCCTAATCTGGGGAAAGGGAAAACCAGTTCAACCAATCACCAACAGGAACGGACGTCAACGATGACTGTGCCAACACTTTCCGGCAGGGGGCCGGCCCGGGCAGCCGGCCGGCCTTCACTCGGCGCGCAACTCCTGCGCCGCAAGCCGATCGCGCAGATGGTCACCGAAGCCGGCGACGCACAGGACGGACCCCGTCTGGTCCGCAGCTTCGGCGTGCTCCAGCTGACAATGATTTCCGTTGGCGCCACCCTTGGCACCGGCATCCTGGTGATCCTCGGCGAATCGGTGCCGCTGGCGGGGCCGGCCATCTGGATCTCCTTCGCCATCGCCGGCCTGGCCGCGCTGCTGTCCGCCGTCTCCTACGCCGAGATGGCAGGCATGGTGCCCGTCTCCGGCTCCAGCTACTCCTATACCTACGCCACCATGGGCGAGGGCATGGCCTGGATCTGCGGCTGGTGCCTGGTCCTGGAATACGCGGTCTCCGTGGCCGCCGTCGCGGTCGGCGCCGGCCAGTATGTCAACGAGGCCCTGGCCGTCTTTGGAACCGCTCTCCCGGACGCGCTGTCCCAGCCGCCGGGCGACGGCGGCATGGTCAACGTCCCCGCCATGGTCATCGTGTTGCTCGCCACCGCGCTCCTGGTCCGCGGCGCCAAGGAAAGTGCCTGGATCAACACGTCCATCGTGGTGGTCAAGGTGGGCATCCTGCTCTTCTTCTGCGCAGTGGCCTTCACCGCCTTCACCGCAGGCAACTTCGAGCCGCTGCTGCCCATGGGGGCCGCCGGCGTCTCCGCCGCAGCCTCACGGGTCTTCTTCTCCTACATTGGCTTTGATGCCGCCTCCACAGCCGGTGAGGAGGCCCGCAACCCCAAAAAGGACCTGCCCCGTGCCATCATGCTGTCCATGCTGATTGTCACCACCATTTATGTCCTGGTGGCAGTTGCCGCCATTGGCGCCCGGCCGTGGGGCTGGTTCGACGGCACCGAGGCCGCCCTGGTGAAAATTCTTGAGGAGACCACCGGCCAGCCCTGGATCGGGCTCGTGTTTGCTGTCGGCGCCGTGCTGGCCATCGCCAGCATCGTCCTGACCGTCCTCTACGGCCAGACCCGCATCCTGCTGTCCATGGCCCGGGACGGCCTGATTCCCGCCGTCTTCGGCCGGGTGTCCCGCCGGACCGGCACCCCCGTGGTTGGCACGCTCCTGGTGGGGACCGCCGTCGCGCTCACTGCCGGGCTGATCCCGCTCGGCGCCCTGGCGGACGCAACCAGCATCGGCACCCTGTTCGCCTTCGGCCTGGTGAACGTGGCCGTCATCTACCTGCGGCGCAGCCGGCCGGACCTCGAACGGACCTTCCGGGTGCCGCTTTTCCCCATCACCCCCATCCTCGGCGCCATCATGTGCGCCTACCTCATGGCCAACCTCGGCGCCGACACCTGGGTGGTGTTCGCGCTGTGGATGCTGGTGGGTATTGCCGCTTACTTCTCCTACGGCCGGCGCCATTCCAAGGTGGCGGCGATGAGCTCCGCGGACTACCTTGAGGTGTCCGCCGCCCGCCCCGCACCGCAGCATTCCTGATCCGGACCGTCCCAAACCTTCCAAAGGCAGACTTCAATGACCATCGCCACAGAACTTCCGGCCTCCGGCCCCGCAGGCGCCCCCTCACAGGGTGGTGCCGATGCCGGGACGGCTGCCCCCATCACCATGCTCAACCCGGACTTCCCGTTCAGCTACGACCACTACCTGGCCCACCCGGACGGTCTCGGTTCGGTGCCGCCGGAGCTGCTGGGCACCGAAGTGGCAGTCATCGGGGCCGGCCTGTCCGGCCTGGTCACCGCCTACGAACTGATGAAGCTGGGCCTGCGGCCTGTGGTGTACGAGGCGGACCAGATCGGCGGCCGACTCCGCACCGCCAACTTCCCGGCGGCACCCGGCGTCGTGGCGGACCTGGGCGGCATGCGGTTCCCGGTGTCAGGCAAGGCCTTTTACCACTACGTGGACCTGCTGGGCCTGGACACCCAGGAATTCCCCAACCCGCTCTCCAACGCCACCTCCAGCACCGTGATCGAGCTCGCCGGCAGGAAGTACTATGCCGAAAAGCCCTCGGACCTGCCGCCGTTCTTCCGTGAGGTGGCCGACGCCTGGAAGGCTGCCGTGAACGACGGCGCCAGGTTCACCGAAATGCAGGAGGCCATCCGCACCCGGGACACGGGCAGGATCAAGGAACTCTGGAACGAGCTGCTGCCGCTGATGGACGAGCAGACCTTTTACGGCTTCATCGCCGCCAGCGAGTCCTTCAAAAAGGCCGGGTTCACGCACCGGGAGGCGTTTGGCCAGGTGGGCTTCGGCACCGGCGGCTGGGACACGGACTTCCCCAACTCGATCCTCGAGATCCTGCGGGTGGTCTACACCGACGCTGACGACGCGCACCGGCTGATCCGGGGCGGCGCGCAACGGCTCCCCGAGGCACTCTGGCAGCACGCGCCGTCGGGCCTTGCCCACTGGCCGGAGGGCACCTCCCTGGCCTCGCTGCACTCCGGGTCCCCGCGCGGCGCCGTGGGCAAAATCAGCCGCGACCCGGACGGCAACCTGCGGATCCGCGAACGCTGGGGCCGCGAAGCCACCTACCCGGCAGTGGTCACCACGTGCCAGTCCTGGCTGCTGTCCACCCGCATCCATACCGAAGAGGCGCTCTTCCCGGCGGAGCTGTGGACGGCGATCGAGCGTTCGCACTACATGCAGTCGTCCAAGACCTTCGTGATGGTGGACCGGCCGTTCTGGAAGGACATTGATCCGGCCACGGGCCACGAGGTGTTGTCCATGACCCTCACGGACCGGCTGAACCGCGCCACCTACCTCCTGGACAACGGCCCGGACCAGCCCGCGGTCATCCTGCTTTCCTACACCTGGAACGACGACGCGCTGAAGTGGCTGGCGCTCGACGCCGACGAACGCGTGGAGCTGATGCTGCACTCGCTCGAGCAGATCTACCCCACGGTGGACATCGCCAGCCACATCGTGGGCCAGCCCATCACCGTGTCCTGGGAAGCGGACCCCAACTTCATGGGCGCGTTCAAGGCCAACCTGCCCGGGCACTACCGCTACCAGCAGCGGCTGTTTACGCACTTCAAGCAGGACTCGCTGCCCGACTACCAGCGCGGCATCTTCCTGGCCGGCGACGACGTTTCCTTCACTGCCGGCTGGGCCGAGGGCGCCGTGACCACCGGCCTGAACGCGGTGTGGGGCGTGGTGAACCACCTGGGCGGGTCGGCGGCGCCGGGCAACCCCGGTCCCGGCGAGCTGCTCGACTCGATCGGGCCGGTCAGCCTGGACTGATTCTTTGGGGGAGTGGGGTCAGCCGTGCAGGGCGCGGTGCGCCCTGGCGAGCTCGACGTAGCGTTCGGCGTTGGCCCGGACGCCGTCGAACTCCTCGTCGGTAAGGGGCCGCCGGACTTTGGCCGGGACGCCTGCCACCAGTGACCGCGGCGGCACCACCGTGCCCTCGAGGACCACGGCGCCGGCCGCCACCAGCGAGCCCGCGCCGATCACCGCGCCGTTCAGGACGGTGGCGCCCATGCCGATCAGGCAGTCGTCCTCCACAGTTGAACCATGGACGACGGCGGCGTGCCCCACGCTGACCCGCTCACCCACCGTGCAGGGGAAGCCCGGGTCCGCATGCAGCACCACGTTGTCCTGGAGGTTGCTGCCGGCGCCGACGCTGATCTTGGCGGTGTCGGCCCGGACCGTGGCGCCGTAAAACGCGCTGGCGTCCGCCGCCAGGCTGGCATTGCCGATGATCGTGGCCGTGGGGGCGACGAATGCTGTCTCGTGGACGGCCGGGGTGTTCCCGGCGAAGGGGTACAAGGGAGCCATGGGTTCACTCTAGCGACGCCTGCGCGTGGCCGGTTTCCGGTGCGGATGTGACAGGCCTGCGCGCCCCACCCAACTGACTCGCAGTTGTTGTCGTTTTGAGGGCTCAAAACGACAACAACTGCGAGTCAGTTGAAGACCACCGTGCGGTTCCCGTCCAGCAGCACCCGGTGCTCGGCGTGCCACTGCACCGCCTGGACCAGCGTGCGGCCCTCCACGTCGCGGCCCATCTGGACCAGCTGCTGCGCCGTGCGGCTGTGGTCCACGCGGATGACTTCCTGCTCGATGATCGGACCCTCGTCCAGGGCGGCCGTCACGTAGTGGGCGGTGGCGCCGATCAGCTTCACGCCGCGGGTGTGGGCCTGGTGGTAGGGCTTGGCGCCCTTGAAGGAGGGCAGGAACGAGTGGTGGATGTTGATGGCCTTGCCCGTGAGGTCGGTGCACAGCTCATCCGAGAGGATCTGCATGTAGCGGGCCAGGACGGTCAGCTCGATGTTGTGCTCCGCCATGATGGCGCGCAGCCTGTCCTCCGCCTGGACCTTGGTGTCCGCGGTGACCGGGATGTGGTGGAACGGGATGCCGTAGAACTCGGCCAGCCCGGCCAGGTCCTTGTGGTTGGAGACAATGGCCGGGATGTCGATGGGCAGGGTGCCGCTGCGCTGCTGGAACAGCAGGTCGTTGAGGCAGTGTGCCGACGTGCTGGCCAGGACCAGGGTCCGGACCTTCCGGCCCGCGGGGTTCAGGCTCCACTGCATGCCGAACGCGTCAGCCACGGGCTGCAGGGCCGCGCGGAGCTCTGACTGCGTGGCGGTCGTGGTCACCTCCACGCGCATAAAAAACGTTCCCGTGGCGGGGCTGCCGTACTGCTGGGAGTCCGTAATGTTGCACCCCGCCACCAGCAGGGCGCCAGCCACAGCGTGGACGATTCCCTGGGTGTCCGGGCAGGACAGGGTGACTACGTATGCATCGTTGAGTTGCTCATCTTTCACGCAGTCAAGCCTACCCGCGCGCCAGGGTGTGCTTTTGGTAGGCTGGTCGGGTCGCAACTGGCGTTGGGTGGCTAACCACCAGGGAGCGGCAATCACGAAGACCACGGATCGTACGCCTGGGCCGAGGGTCATGTTTTGCCGGAAACGGGGCACCAGTTGCCTGTGCGCAGCCGCGTCCCGTGCCACCCGCCTGATGCCAGTAACCAACACGGCGGTGAGGCGTGCCAGCCGGTAGCCTGACCTAAGCAGTGCCCGAATCCCGAGCCAGGAGTTCTTTGTGACTACCACAGCCACCACAACATCAGCCGTCAGCAACCAGTCGCTGGCCGAGCTTGACCCCGAAATCGCTGCAGTCCTCAACCAGGAGCTTGGCCGCCAGCGCGGCACCCTGGAAATGATTGCCTCCGAAAACTTCGCGCCCCGCGCCGTGATGGAAGCCCAGGGCTCCGTCCTGACCAACAAGTACGCCGAGGGCTACCCCGGCCGCCGGTACTACGGCGGCTGCGAATACGTGGACATCGCCGAGCAGCTTGCCATCGACAGGGTCAAGGACCTGTTCGGCGCCGAGTACGCCAACGTCCAGCCACACTCCGGGGCCCAGGCCAACGCCGCCGCCCTGTCCGCCATGATCACCCCCGGCGACAAGATCCTGGGCCTGTCCCTGGCGCACGGCGGACACCTCACCCACGGCATGAAGCTGAACTTCTCCGGCAAGCTCTACAACGTGGCCGCCTACCAGGTGGAGGAAGATTCCTTCCGCGTGGACATGGACAAGCTCCGCGAGCAGGCCATCGCCGAAAAGCCGCAGGTCATCATCGCCGGCTGGTCCGCCTATCCGCGCCACCTCGACTTCGCTGCGTTCCGTTCCATCGCCGATGAGGTGGGCGCCCTCCTCTGGACGGACATGGCGCACTTCGCCGGACTGGTGGCAGCGGGCCTGCACCCCAGCCCCGTCCCGTACTCCGACGTTGTCACCTCCACCGTGCACAAGACCCTCGCCGGTCCCCGATCAGGGGTGATCCTGGGCAAGCAGGAGTGGGCCAAGAAGCTCAACTCCAACGTGTTCCCCGGCCAGCAGGGCGGTCCGCTGATGCACGTCATCGCCGCCAAGGCCGTGGCCTTCAAGATCGCCGGCACCCAGGAGTTCAAGGAACGCCAGGAGCGCGTCCTCGAAGGCGCCAAAATCATCGCCGACCGCCTCAACCAGGCTGACGTTGCCGAGGCCGGCGTTTCCGTCCTCACCGGCGGCACCGACGTGCACCTGGTCCTGGTGGACCTGCGCAACTCCCAGCTGGACGGCCAGCAGGCCGAGGACCTCCTGCACTCCGTGGGCATCACCGTGAACCGCAACGCCGTTCCGTTCGACCCCCGCCCGCCCATGGTCACCTCCGGCCTGCGCATCGGCACCCCGGCCCTGGCCACCCGCGGCTTCGGCGCCGCCGAGTTCACCGAGGTCGCAGAGATCATCGCCAGCGCGCTGAAGGCCGGCACCGCCACCGACGTCGAGGCGCTCCAGTCCCGCGTGGACAAGCTCGCCGCCGATTTCCCGCTGTACCCGCAGCACGAGCAGTGGTAACCAATGACTGATACCGCAACTGCACAAATCCTTGACGGCAAGGCCACCGCCGCTGCCATCAAGGCCGAGCTGACCGGACGCGTGGCCACGCTCCGTGCGAAGGGCGTCACCCCCGGCATCGCAACTGTGCTGGTGGGCGCCGACCCCGCCTCGCAGCTGTACGTCTCCATGAAACACAAGCAGTCCGAACAGATCGGGATGAACTCGATCCAGCGCGAACTGCCGGCTGACGCCACCCAGGCCGACGTCGAGGCCCTCATTGATGAACTCAATGCGGATCCCGACTGCCACGGGTACATCGTGCAGCTGCCGTTGCCCAAGCACCTGGATACCGACGCCATCCTTGAGCGGATCGACCCCGCCAAGGACGCCGACGGACTCCACCCGACCAATCTCGGCCGGTTGGTGCTCAACGTCAACTCGGAGATCACCACTCCTCTGCCGTGTACACCCCGCGGCGTCATCGAGCTCCTCGAGCGCAATGGGTACAGCCTTGCCGGCAAGCACGTGGTGGTGGTTGGCCGTGGCGTCACGATCGGCCGGACCATCGGCCTGCTGCTCACCAGGCGGGCCATCAATGCGACGGTCACGCTGACGCATACCGGCACCAAAAACCTGTCGGAGCTGCTCAAGCAGGCGGACGTCATTGTGGGCGCCGCCGGAGTCAAGCACATTGTCAAGGCCTCGGACGTGAAGCCGGGCGCTGCCCTGCTTGACGTGGGGGTTACCCGGGAAACCGATCCGGAAACAGGTAAGAGCCGCGTCCACGGAGACATCGATCCCGCCGCCGCCCAGGTGGCCGGCTGGATTTCGCCCAATCCCGGCGGCGTTGGCCCCATGACCGTGGCGCTGCTGATGACCAATGTGGTTGAAGCGGCGGAACGCCAGGCCGGCATCGCCTAGCCCACGTGGGTTAAAACGCGCGACGGCGGCCCCGCACCTTCCCGGAAAGGTGCGGGGCCGCCGTTGTTGTGTTCGCCGCCGGTGGAAGCGTGCCGGATCGGCGCCGGGATTTGAGAGAATATCTCCATGCAATCAGTGGGCAGTTCCAACTCATCAGCCAAACCCCGTTTCTCCATGTTCCGCATCAGCGGGCCGGGGCTGATGGTCCTGGTGACCGCGTTTGTGGTGGCCGTCATCTTCGCCGCCAACCAGAACGATGTGGTGGGCTGGGTAGTGGCCATCATCGCCCTCTTCTGGCTGGTCCTGGCCACCTTCGTGGTGGTCAGCATCCAGCGTGCCGCCAAGAAGGCGGGCGCCAAGCTGACCGAGGCCCAGAACGCCTTCAACACCGCAGCCGGCCGGGCCCCCTCGCCCACGGCAGCGAACCACGGCGGTACCAGCGTGGTGTACGAGCGCAGCGAAGCCGATGAGGTCCGCGACCTCAAGCTGGACCACTCCTTCAAGATCGTCCAGGTGCAGGTCCGGGTGGTGGAGGAAGAGCGTGCCAAGGGCGCCGCCGCCAACCAGGACACCATCCACCGCGCCCTGGAAACCATCGAGATCACCGCCACCAACGCCCGCGACATGATGAAGTCCTCCGGCGGCTCCGGCGAGCCGGTCAGCGGAACCATCATCGACTAGAGTGGAGCGGGTGAGCTCGGCATTGAAGAAGGACCACCTTCGCATCGCATCCGTCAACGTCAACGGCCTCCGCGCCGCCTACAGGAACGGTATGGCAGCCTGGCTGGAACCGCGTGAGGTGGACATCCTCTGCCTGCAGGAGGTCCGCGCCCCGGATGCGATTGTTCACCAGCTCCTCGGTGCGGGCTGGCACATCCTGCACGCCGAAGCCGAGGCGAAGGGCCGCGCCGGCGTGGCCATCGCCTCCCGCGAGGAACCACTGGCCACCCGCATCGGCATCGGCGACGAATACTTCGCGACGGCGGGACGCTGGGTCGAAGCCGACTTCCGGCTCCGCGACGCCGCCGGCAACCCGGTCCAGCTCACCGTGGCCAGCGCCTACGTCCACTCGGGCGAGGTGGGCACCCCCAAGCAGGACGACAAGTTCCGTTTCCTGGACATCATGTCCACCCGGCTGCCCGAGCTGGCCAAGCACAGCGACCACGCCCTGGTGGTGGGGGACCTCAACGTGGCCCACACGCCGCTGGACATCCGCAACGCCAAAGCCAATGTCAAAAAGGCCGGCTTCCTGCCCGAAGAGCGCGCCTACTTCGACAAGTACCTCGGCGGGGACATCGGCTGGCAGGACGTCCACCGCAACCTGTCCGGCCCGGTGGACGGCCCGTACACGTGGTGGTCCCAGCGCGGCAAGGCGTTCGACAACGACACCGGTTGGCGGATCGACTACCACTTGGCCACCCCGGCCCTGGCCGATGCTGCCTTCTCGGCAGTAGTGGACCGCGCGCCGTCGTGGGACACCCGCTTCTCTGACCATGCACCGCTGGTAGTGGACTACCAGCTCTAAGCCCGAAAGTTCCACCATGACTAGCCTGACCTCTCCGGCCGCTAAAAAGCGCATTCTCTCCGGCGCCAAACCCACCGCCGATTCGCTGCACCTGGGCAACTACATCGGTGCCGTGCGCAACTGGGTGGACATGCAGGAGGAGTACGACGCTGTCTTCTTCATCCCTGACCTGCACGCCATCACCGTGGACTTCGACCCCGCGGAGCTCGCCAAGCGCACCCGGACCGTCGCGGCGCAGTACATCGCCGCCGGCATCGACCCGGACCGCAGCATCTTCTTTGTCCAGTCCCACGTGCCTGAGCACGCCCAGCTGGCCTGGGCCCTGAACTGCATCACGGGTTTCGGTGAGGCTTCCCGGATGACCCAGTTCAAGGACAAATCGCAGAAGTCCGGCGCCGACTCCGCCACGCTGGGCCTCTTCGCCTACCCCACGCTGATGGCAGCCGATATTCTGCTGTACCAGACGGACCTGGTTCCGGTGGGCGAGGACCAGCGCCAGCACCTGGAACTGACCCGGAACCTGGCCCAGCGGTTCAATACCCGGTTCGGGGACACGTTCACCGTCCCCGAGGCCACTATCGTCAAGGAAAGCGCCAAGATCTACGACCTGCAGAACCCCGGCGCCAAGATGTCCAAAACCGGCGAGTCGCCCAACGGTGCCATTCAGTTGCTGGAGGACCCCAAGGTCGCCGCCAAGCGGATCAAGTCTGCAGTGACCGACGCCGGCACGGAGATCCGCTTCGACACCGGGGAAAAACCGGGCATCTCCAACCTGCTCACCATCTACTCGGCCCTGACCGGCAAAACAGTGGCCAGTCTCGAAGCCGAATACGAAGGCAAAATGTACGGCCACCTCAAGGTGGACCTTGCCGATGTGGTGGTTGATTTTGTGACACCCCTGCGGGACCGGACCAATGAACTGATGACGGACCCGGCCGAACTGGACCGGCTGCTGGCCTCAGGGGCTGCACGGGCACGGGAGATCGCCTCGGTCACCCTGGGCAACGTGTACGAGCGCATGGGGTTCCTGCCGTCACTGAGCCTCGCCGGAGTCCGCTAGAGCCATGTCTGCCAGCAACGTCACCGCACGGGAAGGAACCCGGGGCCCAGGCTCGCTGGAAGCCGCGCCCACCCCGCACGGCGGCCCTGCCGGCGGCGGGGACGGTTCCCGCCAGGAAGACATCAGCGTTGGCGTGATCCTGGGCTTCCCGGCTGAGGTTGCCAGCGAACTGCAAAGCTGGCGGGCCTCATTTGGGGACCCCCTGGCGGAGGTGGTGCCTGCCCACATCACCCTGGTCACCACCACCCCCACCACGGACTGGGACGCCACCCTGGCGCACGTGCGCAGCGTGGCCCGGGGCCAGCGCCCCTTCCGGGTCACGATTTCCGGGACCGGGACGTTCCGGCCGGTCTCCCCGGTGGTGTTCATCAAGGTGGAGGACGGGTTCGCCGAGTGCGTGGACCTGCACGGCAAGCTCCAGCAGGGGCCGCTGCACCGCGACCTGCCGTTCGCCTACCACCCGCACGTCACCATCGCCCACGATGTGGCCCCGGAAAGCCTCGACGAAGCCGAAACGGTGCTGAAGAGCTACAGGGCAAGCTTCCCGGTGGCTAGCATGGGACTTTACGAGCACGGTGCCGATGGCATCTGGCAGCTACGGGAAGAGCTGGACTTTGGGACCGAAACAGACAACAACGCCGGCACCCGGCATAAAAACTCAGCAAGGGACGCCGGGGACGCCGCCGCTTCCCACTGACCTGGCCGGCCTGCGGCTGGAGGTCAGCCACAAACGGGTGGAGCTGAGCAAGGCGCGCCGTTCCGGCGGCGGCCCGTTCGCCGTCCCGCTGGCCATGCTTATGCTGTTCCTGGCCCGGCTGAACTCGCTGCTGCCCATGCGCGCCTTCGCGCATTACAACCGGCAGCACGGCCCGCTGATGGCCGCCGGGATCGGCTTTGTGATGTTCTTCTCCATCACGGGCCTGCTGGCCACCGGCTTCTCCATTGCCGGGCTGGTCCTCCGCGGCCAGCCGCAGCTCCTCGACACCGTTGTGGGCAGCGTGGCGCAAAGCGCGCCGGGCCTGCTCAAGGTCAACGGCGGAGAGGGCCTGGTGGACCCGCAGGACCTGCTGAACCCCAGCGGGCTGGGCTGGACCGCGGTCATCGCCGCCGTCGTCACCATCATCACGGCGCTGAACTGGATCAACGGCGTCCGGGAAGGCCTGCGGGGCGTCAACCAGCTGCCGCCGCTGGTCATCAGCCCGGTGCTGCTCAAAGCGGGCGACGCCGGCACGCTGGTGCTCCTCGGCGTGGCCCTGGTGGTCAGCTCCGGCGCATCGCTGGTGTTCGGCACCGCTGCGGGGTGGGTCACCGACTTCCTGGGCCTCAGCGACGCCGTGGCCGGCCCGCTGACCACCATCGTCAAAATCGCCGTGCCACTGGTGCTGGGCTGGGTCACGGCCGTGATCATGTTCCGCCTGGCAGCCAGGCTCAAATTCTCCCGCCGGGCCCTCCTGGAAGGCACCATCATCGCCGCCGTGGGCACCACGGTCCTGCAGCTGTTCAGCACCGAGCTGCTGGCCGGCGCCGGCCGGAACCCGCTGCTGGCCCCGTTCGCCATCATCATCGGCCTGCTGATCTGGTTCAACCTGGTCAGCCAGGTCTACCTGCTCTCCGGGTCCTGGGCCACCATCCGCGAAGGTGACCTGGCCGCAGGCGCCGCGAACGGCGAGAAGGCCGCCTGGGGCGCCCGGCAGGTCCAGCCGGGCAAGGTCCCGGTGGCCACCACGCCGGTTCCCGGCAGGGCCGTCGCGGGCAGCGTCAGGCGTCGAGGTACTGGTCGGCCCAGGCAGCGATGATCCGGGCGGCGCGTGCCGCCTGGCCCTTGCCCGTGAGCAGGTGGTCGCTGCCCTCCAGGGACACAAAGTTCCGCGGATGACGGGCCGTTTGGAAGATGGTGCTGGCGTTCTCGATCCCGACGGTGTTGTCTGTGGGGGAGTGCAGCACCATCAGCGGCTTGTGGAGCTGCCGGATGCAGTCGGTCAGGTCCGCGTTCTCCAGGTCCTCCACGAAGTGCCGGCGGATCTCCACGCGTTTTCCGCCCAGATCCACCTCGGCGCTGCCTTCGGAAAGGATCCGGTCCAGGGCAGCGTCAAAGACGTGCGCCACATGCTTGGGTGAGAAGGGCGCCCCGACTGTGGCAACGGCGTCGAGCTCCGGAATCTCCTTGGCAGCTGCCAGCACGGCGGCTCCACCGAACGAGTGGCCCACCAGCAGGGAGATCTCCCTGCCGACGCTGCGCATGTACTCTGCCGCCTTGACCGTGTCCGCCACCTTGTGGCTGAAGGACCCGGCGGACCATTCGCCGGCGGAGCCGCCCAGGCCCAGGTTGTCGAAGCGGAGCATGCCCACGCCGCTGTCAGCCAGCGCCTTGCACATCCGGGACGCGGACGGCGCATCCTTGCCCAGGGTGAAGCCGTGCGAAAACACGCCCCAGCCCTTCACCGGGCCCTCGGGGACATCGATGATGCCGGAGAGCACCTCGCCGGTGGAGCCGGTGAAGGAGACCTTTTCGGAGCGGGACACGGTGTCCCCTTTCGTTTGTGCGGACGGCTTGCGCTATCACCTATGGTCCCTAAAAGGGGGTTTTGGGGACCATAGGTGATAGGGCATCTTAAAAGTTCGACGGCGCCCCTCACCACATGGGGTGGGGGACGCCGTCGTCAGCGTTGGATCCTTAGATCTTGCGCGAGAGGATTGCCTGCTTGACCTCGGCGATGGCCTGGGTGACCTGGATTCCGCGGGGGCATGCTTCGGAGCAGTTGAAGGTGGTGCGGCAGCGCCACACACCTTCCTTGTCGTTCAGGATTTCCAGGCGCATGTCGCCGGCGTCATCGCGTGAATCGAAGATGAAGCGGTGGGCGTTGACGATTGCGGCGGGACCGAAGTACTGGCCGTCCGTCCAGAACACCGGGCAGGACGAGGTGCACGCGGCGCAGAGGATGCACTTGGTGGTGTCATCAAAGCGTTCGCGGTCCTCGGCGGACTGCAGGCGTTCCTTGGTGGGCTCGTGGCCCTTGTTGATCAGGAAGGGCATAACCTCGCGGTAGGACTGGAAGAACGGTTCCATGTCCACGATCAGGTCCTTCTCCACCGGCAGGCCCTTGATGGGTTCCACGGTGATGGGCTTGGACGTGTCCAGGTCCTTCAGGAGCGTTTTGCAGGCGAGGCGGTTGCGGCCGTTGATGCGCATGGCATCGGAACCGCAGACGCCGTGGGCGCAGGACCGGCGGAACGACAGGCTGCCGTCCGTCTCCCATTTGACCTTGTGCAGGGCATCCAGGACACGGTCCGTGCCGTACATGGTCAGGTGGAAGTCATCCCAGGTGGCCTCTTCCGAGACTTCCGGGTTGTACCGGCGCACACGCAGGTGGACGTCGAACGTGGGGATTTCCCCGCCGCCGCCCACACCTGCGGGCAGTTCGATCTTTGAGGCTGGCTCAGCGAGTTCAGCGGTCATCTTAGTACTTCCTCACCATCGGCTCGTAGCGGGTAAAGACAACCGGCTTCGTGGCCAGGCGGATGCCGGCGATTGCTTCAGCCGATCCGTCTGCCGGGGCGTGGTCATCCTTGTACGCCATGGAGTGCTTCATAAATTTCTCGTCGTTGCGGTCCGGGAAGTCCTCGCGGAAGTGTCCGCCGCGGGATTCCTCGCGGTGCAGGGCCGCCACGGTCATGACCTTGGCCAGCTCCAGCAGGAAGCCCAGTTCCACGGCCTCCAGCAGGTCCAGGTTGAAGCGCTTACCCTTGTCCTGGACGTTGATCCGCGTGTACCGCTCCTCGAAGGAGGCGATGTCGGCCAGGACCTGGTTCAGCGTGTCCGCGGTGCGGAACACCTGCATGTTGGCGTCCATGGTGTCCTGGAGTTCCTTGCGGATCAGGGCCACCTTTTCGTCGCCTTCGCCGTTGCGGGCGATGTCCAGCAGTTCCGTGGTGTAAGCCAGCGGGTTCTCCGGCAGCTCCACGTAGTCGGCGGTCTTGGCGTACTCGGCCGCGGCCACACCGGCGCGCTTGCCGAACACGTTGATGTCCAGCAGCGAGTTGGTGCCCAGCCGGTTGGAGCCGTGCACGGACACGCAGGCCACCTCACCGGCGGCGTACAGGCCCGGGATGATGGTGTCGTTGTCCTGCAGGACCTCGGTGGTGATGTTCGTCGGGATGCCGCCCATGGCGTAGTGCGCCGTGGGGAACACCGGGACGGGTTCCGTGTAGGGCTCCACACCAAGGTAGGTGCGGGCGAACTCGGTGATATCCGGCAGCTTGGCGTCAATGTGCGCCGGCTCCAGGTGGGTGAGGTCCAAAAGGACGTAGTCCTTGTTCGGGCCGCAGCCGCGGCCTTCGCGGACCTCGTTGGCCATGGAGCGGGCCACGATGTCGCGGGGCGCCAGGTCCTTGATGGTGGGGGCGTAGCGCTCCATGAACCGCTCGCCCTCGGAGTTGCGCAGGATCGCGCCTTCGCCGCGGGCGGCCTCGGAAAGCAGGATGCCCAGGCCGGCCAGGCCTGTCGGGTGGAACTGGAAGAATTCCATGTCCTCGAGGGGGATTCCCTTACGGAACGCGATGCCCATGCCGTCACCGGTGAGGGTGTGGGCGTTGGAGGTGGTCTTGAAGACCTTGCCGGCGCCGCCGGAGGCGAAGACCACCGACTTGGCCTGGAACACGTGCAGTTCGCCGGAGGCCAGGTCGTAGGAGACGACGCCGGCAACACGCTTCTGCTTGTACGGGGTGCCGTCCTCGCGGACCGCGTCCTCTTCGACCGTCAGGAGGTCCAGGACGTAGTACTCGTTGTAGAACTCGACGTTGTGCTTGACGCAGTTCTGGTACAGGGTCTGCAGGATCATGTGGCCCGTGCGGTCAGCGGCGTAGCAGGCCCGGCGGACGGGAGCCTTGCCGTGGTCGCGGGTGTGGCCACCGAAGCGGCGCTGGTCAATGCGGCCCTCGGGCGTGCGGTTGAACGGCAGGCCCATCTTTTCCAGGTCCAGCACGGCGTCGATGGCTTCTTTCGCCATGACTTCGGCGGCGTCCTGGTCAACCAGGTAGTCGCCGCCCTTGACGGTGTCGAACGTGTGCCATTCCCAGTTGTCCTCTTCGACGTTGGCAAGGGCCGCGCACATACCGCCCTGCGCCGCGCCCGTGTGTGAACGGGTGGGGTAGAGCTTGGTCAGTACTGCTGTGCGGGCGCGCTGACCGGATTCGATCGCGGCGCGCATGCCAGCGCCACCGGCACCGACGATGACGACGTCGTACTTATGGACCTGCATACCAGACGCTCTTTCTCTCAAATTTCCTGTAAAACAACGGGGCGGCGTTGGCTGCCCCGCACAACAGGGCCCGCGGTTATGCCCGCGGGCCCTGGAAAGTGCTGCTGCTAGGCAGGGCAGAAACCGCCCGGCAGGGGAACGCCGTCGACGACGGGGCACGGGTTGAAGGTGAAGATCACCAGGGTGCCCAGGACGATGATGACAACGGTTGCGCTGTAGAGGACCGTCTTCAACCAGCGGCGGGTTGAGTCCTTCTCGGCGTAGTCGTTAATGATGGTTCGCACGCCGTTGGTGCCGTGCAGCATGGCCAGCCACAGCATGGCCAGGTCCCAGAACTGCCAGAACGGGTCGGCCCACTTGCCGGCCACAAAGCCGAAGTCGATCGCGTGGATGCCTTCGCCCACCAGGAGGTTCACAAAGAGGTGGCCGAAGATCAGCACCACCAGCACCACGCCGGAGAGGCGCATAAACAGCCAGGCCACCATCTCGAAGTTGCCGCGGCTGCCGCCGTTGCGGCGGTACTGCGGTGCGATCCGGCCGCTGCGCGGACTGTCGATTGTTGCAGTCATGGCTTAGTGACCTCCGAGGGCGAGGGACAGGTGGCGGATGGAGAAGGCAACCATTGTCACTACCCAGAGGCCCAGGACAACCCAGAGCATCTGGCGCTGGTACTTGGCGCCCTTCTTCCAGAAGTCGACGGCGATGATCCGCAGGCCGTTGAAGGCGTGGAACACGATGGCGGCAACAAGGCCGGTCTCGCCCAGCGCCATAAGGGGATTCTTGTAGGCGCCAATGACGGCGGTATACGCCTCAGGCGAAACCCGCACCAAGGAGGTGTCCAGGACGTGGACCAACAAGAAGAAAAAGATCACTACACCGGTAATCCGGTGTCCTACCCAGGACCACATGCCTTCACGGCCGCGGTACAAGGTGCCAGCTGGTTTTGTCGGCACTGAATAAACCTCCCTGCAACACAGCGGCGCTGGCATGAGATCCACGCGGGGGGAACGCCTGCTGCGAGAGCACTCGTAGCTCGAGCCTAAATCTAGGCTCCGCTTACAGCTTATTCAATTTAGGAGCCACTTAGTGACCAGCAGCGGCGCGGGTTCGGTGGATTTTGTGAGACAAACGCCACAGTGGGTTGCGCGGCCGGGCCCTGATGTGTCGTGCCGGGGGCACTTTACCGGGGCAGCGGTGCCGGTTCGGCTAAAGTAGGCCCTGATGAGTACAGACACAGTGACAAGCCCGGTATCACCCCTTGACCGCTTTATTGCGGTGATTCCGGCCGGCGGAGTGGGGACCCGCCTCTGGCCCCTGTCACGAGCCGCAGCTCCCAAGTTCCTTCACGACCTCACCGGTTCGGGCAGCACACTGCTGCGCGCCACCTTTGACCGGCTGCAGCCTTTGGCCGGCAGCCGGGTCCTGGTGGTCACCGGCCAGGCCCACCGCGAGGCTGTGTGCCGCCAGCTCCCGGAGCTGGAGGATTCGGACCTGGTCCTCGAATCCGAGCCCAAGGATTCCGGTGCCGCGATCGGGCTGGCCGCAGCCATCCTGCACGAACGGGACCCGGACACCATCATGGGTTCCTTCGCAGCAGACCAGGTGATCAGCCCGGACAACCTCTTCCAGGAAGCGGTCCGCGAAGCGATCCACGCCGCTGCCGCCGGAAAGATCGTCACCATCGGCATTAAGCCCACGCACCCCTCCACAGGGTTCGGCTACATCCGTTCCGGTAAGGCGTTGAACATCGACGGCGCGCCCAGCGCGCTGGACGTTGTGGAGTTCGTCGAGAAGCCGGACGAGGAAGTTGCCCAGCAGTATGTGGACAGCGGCGAATACTCCTGGAACGCCGGGATGTTCGTGGCGCCCGTGGCCCTGATGCTCAAGCACCTCGAAGCCAACCAGCCCGGCCTCTTTAACGGCCTGCAGGAAATCGCCCGCGCCTGGGACACCCCGGACCGCGACGAGGTTACGGCCAGGGTCTGGCCCACCCTGCCCAAGATCGCCATTGACTACGCCGTGGCGGAGCCCGCCGCGGAAGCCGGCGACGTCGCAGTGGTCCCGGGTTCCTTCCGCTGGGACGACGTGGGCGACTTCGCCTCGGTGGGCCGGCTGAACTCCGCCAGGGAAGTTGACGACGTCACGGTGCTCGGTGAGGGCGCCCGCGTCTTCACCGAAAACTCCAGCGGCGTGGTGGTCACTGACACCAAGCGCGTCATCGCGCTGATCGGGATCCAGGACGTGGTCATTGTCGACACGCCCGACGCCCTGCTGGTGACCACCATGGCGAACTCGCAGCGCGTTAAAGCCGCCGTGGACGCCCTGAAGGCCAGCGGCGACACCGACGTCCTCTGAAACCGGCCGCCCGCCGTCGTCAACTTCCCGCCCTCGCCAACCTCCCGCCGTCGTCAACCCGACGACGGCGGGAGGCCGCGGGAAGTAACGCGGCGGCCGTGATGCCCGTAAAGCGGCGGCGCTCGCTAGAGTGAACCAGTGCGCAATTACACTACTGAAGCCGAACCCACCGCTTTGGTGGCTCCATGGCTGGAGCCGCTCCTGCCGGAACTGATCGATTTCCGCAGGGACCTGCACGCACATCCGGAATTGTCCTTCAAGGAGTTCCGCACCACCGACAAGCTGGCCGAGCGGCTGGAGGCAGCCGGGCTCAGCCCGCGCCGCCTCGAAGGCACCGGGCTCACGGTGGACGTAGGGGAGGGCCCCATCGCCACGGCCCTGCGCGGGGACATCGATGCCCTGCCCATCATTGAGGAAACCGGCCTGCCGTTCGCCTCAAAGAACCACGGCGTCACCCACGCCTGCGGCCATGATGTCCACACCACCACCATGCTGGGCATCGCCCTGGTCCTGCAGAAAATGCACCAGGCCACCCCGCTGGGCGCCACCGTCCGCCTCATCTTCCAGCCGGCCGAGGAAACCATGCCCGGCGGCGCGCACTCCTGCATTGAACAGGGCGTCCTGGAAGGTGTTCCGCGGATCCTCGCCCTGCACTGCGATCCGCGGATCGAGGTGGGCAAGATCGGCACCCGCATCGGCGCCATCACCTCGGCGTCGGACACCATCCGGATCGAACTTTCGGGCCGCGGCGGCCACACCTCCCGCCCGCACCTCACCGAGGACTTGGTTTTTGCGCTGGCGCAGATCGCCGTCAACGTCCCCGCAGTCCTCTCCCGCCGCGTGGACGTCCGCAGCGGCGTGTCCGTGGTGTGGGGCCAGATTTCAGCGGGGTCCGCCCCCAACGCCATTCCCGGCACCGGGTACATGGCGGGCACCATGCGCTGCCTGGACCGTGACGCCTGGCACGCTGCCGGCGAACTGCTGGACGAGGTGGTCCACCAGGTGGCCGCCCCCTACGGCGTTGATGTCCGGCTGGAACACACCCGCGGCGTGCCGCCGGTGGTCAACTCCGAGCATGAAACGGCAATCATCGAAGCGTCCGCCCGCGCTGAAATCGGCGAAAGCGCCGTGGTGCTGACCCCGCAGTCCATGGGCGGGGAGGATTTCGCCTGGTTCCTGGCGGAACTTCCCGGCGCCATGATGCGGCTGGGCACCAAGACCCCGGGCGGCGAGGAGTACGACCTGCACCGCGGCGACTACATCCTGGACGAACGCGCCCTGGGACTGGGCATCCGGGTCCTGACCGCTGCGGCACTGCGGACCATCCGCGACCTGTAGACGCGGCCGGTGGGGGAGCGCTGCTGTGCGCCCCAATCTAAGTTGTGCACAATTCAATTGTGGGCTACGGTAGATGCATGAGCGAAACCCCCAGGCTGGACCGTCAAGTGTGCTTTGCGCTGTACTCCGCATCCCGGGCAGCCACCGCCGTTTACCGGCCCGTCCTGGAAGACCTCGGCCTTACCTACCCGCAGTACCTGGTACTGCTGGTCCTCTGGGAGAACGACCCCCGGGGCGTCAAGGAACTGGGCGAGGAACTTGGCCTGGACTCCGGCACTCTGTCGCCCCTGCTCAAGCGGCTCGAAGCCCTGGGCTTTGTGGAGCGCCGCCGGTCGGGAGAGGACGAACGCCGGGTGGCCGTCCACCTCACCGCCGCAGGCCGGGAACTCAGCGTCCGGGCCAGTGCCATCCCGCAGCGGCTCGCAGATGCTGCCGGCCTCTCAGCCGATGAGCTGGAGCAGCTCCGCACCACACTGGGCAAGCTCACCGCAGCCCTGCACTCTGCCGTCTGACCCGCGGCAGGACCCCCCATTTTTCAAGCAATCACCTACAGAACGGAACTGTTCCTGTGAAGACCCTTTACACAGCCGAGGCACTGGCCTCCGGCGAAGGCCGCGACGGCACCGCACGCACCAATGACGGAAAACTCGAAGTTGACCTGGCCAGCCCCGTTGAACTCGGCGGCAGCGGCGAAGGCACCAACCCCGAGCAGCTTTTCGCCGCCGGCTACGCTGCCTGTTTCCACTCCGCCCTGCGCCTTGTGGGCCGCAAGGAACGCGCCGACCTCGCGGACTCCGCCGTCGCCGCCAAGGTGCACCTGGGTCAGCTTCCCGACGGCGGCTTCGGCCTCGCCGTCGACCTCGAAATCGCACTGCCCGCCCTCGACCTGGGCACCGCAGAAGACCTGGTCGCCAAAGCCCACCAGGTCTGCCCCTATTCAAACGCCACCCGCGGCAACATCCCGGTGGACATCAAGGTATTGGAGTTTGCAGCATGAGCGTCACAACACTTCCCGCCAGCACCCGCGAAATCCAGCTCGCCTCCCGCCCCGTAGGCCGGCCGGCGCCGGAGAACTTCCGCCTCGCCGAGTCGGGCCTGCCGGAGCTGCAGGAGGGCCAGATCCTGGTCCGCAACACCTTTATGTCGGTGGACCCCTACATGCGGGGCCGCATGAACGACGTCAAGTCCTACTCGGCGCCGTTCGCCGTGGACCAGGCGCTCGACGGCGGCGCCGTGGGCGAGGTCATCGCGTCCCGGTCAGCTGACCGGGCCGTGGGGGAGACGGTGGTGCACTCGCTGGGCTGGCGTGAGTACGCCGTTGTCGACGCCGCCACCAGCGCCGTGGTGCGCCCCGAGCTTGCCCCGGAGTCCGCCTTCCTCGGCGCCCTCGGCATGACGGGCCTGACCGCCTACGCCGGCCTGCTCAAGGTGGCCGAATTCAAGGCCGGCGACGCCGTCTTCGTCTCCGGCGCAGCAGGGGCCGTGGGCTCGCTGGTGGGCCAGATCGCCAAGGCCATGGGCGCCTCCCGGGTCATCGGTTCCGCCGGTACTCCGGAAAAAGTGGCCCGCCTGCTGGAGCTCGGCTTCGACGCCGCCTTCAACTACAACGACGGACCTGTCCGGGACCAGCTCGAAAAAGCCGCAGGCCCCAACGGCATCGACGTCTACTTCGACAACGTCGGCGGCGAGCACCTCGAGGCAGCACTGTCCGTACTGAACGTGGGTGGCCGCGTTGCCATGTGCGGCGCCATCGCCCAGTACAACTCCACCGAGCCCACGCCGGCGCCGCGGAACCTGATGCTGGCCATCGGCAAGCAGCTCACCCTGCGCGGATTCCTGGTGGGTGGCTACTGGCACCTGAAGGACGAGTTTATGGAGAAGGCCGCAGCGTGGCTTGCAGACGGCTCCATCAGCTACGACGAAACCATCGTGGACGGACTCGAAAACGCCCCGCAGGCCTTTATGGACCTGCTGGACGGCGCCAACACCGGCAAGATGCTGGTGCGGATCCAGCCCCAGGGCTAAACGCCTCCGCAGCCAGTAGGCGTGCCGCCACCGCGCGGCACGCCTACTGGTTGGTAACAACTTGTAAACAATCTCCGGGAACGGGTGCCCCTGTGCTACAGGGGAGTGGCGCAGGCCACTAAAGTAATGGCATCAGTGCGCTCCGGCGCAGTGCTGCGGGCCCTCAGTGAAAACAGAATTTCAGTGTAGAAACGGACACTCATTGAATTCCAGCCGTAGCGCCACTCTCTTCATCCTGGAGGAAAATTGAAGACATCACTGCGTGCACCCTTCAAGCGCGGTTCACTGGCAGGGCTGGCCACCATCAGCGCGTCCGCACTCCTGCTCAGCGCCTGCGGCGCGGCACCCGAGGCAGGCAGCGGCCCAAGCGCCGGCGCCACGGACTACACCGGGTGCATCGTCTCCGACTCCGGCGGGTTTGACGACCAGTCCTTCAACCAGTCCTCCTACGAGGGCCTGAAGAAGGCCGAAACCGACCTGGGCATCAAGGTCAACCAGGTTGAATCCAAAACCAACAACGACTTCGACCCCAACCTGCGGGCCATGGTCAGCGCCGGCTGCGACCTCACCGTCACGGTGGGCTACCTGCTGGGCGACGCCACCAAGGCACAGGCAACGGCGAACCCGGACAGCCACTTCGCCATCATTGACTTCGGCTATGAAACCCCCATCAGCAACGTCAAGCCCATCATCTACGACACGGCCCAGGCTGCGTTTATGGCCGGCTACCTTGCTGCCGGGTCCACCAAGACCGGAACGGTCGCCACGTTCGGCGGCATCAAGATCCCCACCGTCACCATCTTTATGGACGGCTACGCGGACGGCGTCAAGTACTACAACGAGCAGAAGGGCAAGGACGTCAAGCTCCTTGGCTGGAACAAGGAAGCGAAAGACGGCAGCTTCACCGGCGACTTCGAAAAGCAGGACGTCGGCAAGCAGCTCACGCAGAACTTCCTGGACTCGGGTGCCGACATTGTGATGCCCGTGGCCGGCCCCGTGGGCAAGGGCGCCGGCGCGGCGCTGAAGGAAGCCAAGGCCGCCGGAAAGGACGTCAAGCTCATCTGGGTTGACTCCGACGGATACCTCACGGCACCCGATTACAAGGACATCATGCTCTCCTCCGTGATGAAGGAGATGGGCGACGCCGTGGAGACGGTGGTCAAGGAAGACAAGGACGGAAAGTTCAGCAACACCCCGTACGTTGGCACGCTGGCCAACGAGGGTGTGAAGCTGGCACCGTTCCACGACTTCGATTCCCAGGTCCCGGCCGAACTGAAGGCCGAGCTGGACCAGATCAGCAAGGACATCGTGGACGGCAAACTGAAGGTTGTGTCCGAGTCCAGCCCGAAGGTCTGAGCACTGCCTGTAAGCGCCACCGCCCGGTTGGTCACTGACCCGCCGGGCGGTGGCGCTTTTTGCTGGCCGCGCCACCGGGCACACCCCCGCCCATCCCAGGACCGCACCCACTAGGCTGGTCCTGCAGCCACATATCCCGTCCGGTCGATCACCGGACGCTTCGAGATTGGTCAGAGTTTTGAAACTTGAACTCAGAGGGATCACCAAACGCTTCGGCACCCTGATTGCCAACGACCACATCGACGTGGTGGTTGAGTCCGGTCAGATCCACTGTCTGCTCGGCGAAAACGGTGCCGGCAAATCCACCCTGATGAACGTCCTGTACGGGCTCTACGAGCCCAGCGAAGGCGAGATCCTCGTCGACGACAAACCCGTCTCCTTCCGCGGCCCGGGTGATGCCATGGCTGCGGGCATCGGCATGGTGCACCAGCACTTTATGCTGGTGCCCGTCTTCACCGTTGCCGAAAACGTGGCCCTGGGTGCCGAGCCCACCAAGGCGGCCGGCTTCCTGAACCTGGACGAGACCCGGCGCAGGATCCGGGAAATCTCGGACCAGTACGGTTTCGACGTGGACCCGGACGCCCTGGTGGAAGACCTGCCCGTCGGCGTCCAGCAGCGGGTGGAAATCATCAAGGCCCTGGTACGCAACGCCAGCGTCCTGATCCTCGATGAGCCCACTGCCGTCCTGACACCCCAGGAAACGGACGAGCTCCTGGACATCATGCGCCAGCTCAAGGCCGGCGGCACCTCCATCGTCTTCATCAGCCACAAGCTGCGCGAAGTGAAGGCCGTCTCCGATACCATCACCGTGATCCGGCGCGGAAAAGTGGTGGGCACAGCGGATCCCGCAGCCTCCACCACCGAACTCGCCTCCATGATGGTGGGACGTGCGGTGAGCCTGACCCTGGACAAGGAGCCGGCCACACCGCAGGAAACCACCTTCGAGGTCCGGGACCTGACGGTGATCGCCCCCAACGGCCAGCACATGGTGGACGAGCTCAGCTTCGACATCGCCCGCGGCGAGATCCTCGCCGTCGCCGGAGTCCAGGGCAACGGCCAGACCGAACTGACCGAGGCAATCCTGGGCCTGCAGGACAGGGTTTCGGGATCCGTCACCCTTGACGGCAAGGAACTCCTGGGCCGGTCCGTGAAGGACGTCCTCGGCGCCGGCGTCGGGTTTGTCCCGGAGGACCGCAAAGTGGACGGCCTCGTCGGTACCTTCTCCGTGGCGGAAAACCTGGTCCTCGACCTTTACGACAAGCCCCCCTACGCCAAGGGCATCAGCATGAGCCCGGCAAAGATCATGGAAAACGCCAAGGCACGGATCGGCGAATTCGACGTCCGCACCCCCTCCGCCGCTGCCGCCGCCGGCACCCTTTCCGGCGGCAACCAGCAGAAAGTGGTGATGGCCCGGGAGCTGTCCCGGCCGCTGCGCCTCTTTATCGCCTCCCAGCCCACCCGCGGCGTGGACGTGGGCTCCATCGAATTCCTGCACCGCCGCATCGTGGCCGAACGGGACCAGGGCACCCCGGTGATGATCGTCTCCACCGAGCTGGACGAGGTGATGGAACTCGCCGACCGCATCGCGGTGCTCTACAAGGGCAAGCTGGTGGGCATCGTCCCGGCCGGCACCGGCAGGGACGTCCTTGGCCTCATGATGGCAGGCATCGCCCCCGGCGAACACACCGCCAGCCCGTCCACGGGCACCCAGCCCGCCGCCACCGCCGACACCGAGGGAGGCGACCATGCCTGAGAATCCCAAACCCCAACACGGAGCCGGCGAGACGCCGGAAACCGCTCCGGAGCAGACCGCAGCCGCGGCCGCCGTGGACACCGCCGGCGGTGCCATGGAACCGTCTGCAGTCCCCGCCACCGCCCAAAGCGGGCAGCTTCCCGGCGGCCCGGACACCGTGCTCCGGAAAATCTTCACCGGCAGCGGGATGGTCTCCGTCCTGGCCGTCCTCCTGGCACTGGTCATTGGCGGCCTGCTGATCGCCAGCACCGACAAACAGGTCGCCGCCACGTCGACGTACCTGTTCGCCCGGCCCGCCGACTTCGTGGCTGCGGTATGGAACGCGGCCACCCGGTCCTACATCGCACTGTTCCAGGGCTCGGTGTTCAACCCGCGCGGTAACACCGCCGCGGCCCAGTTCGCGCCGTTTACCGAAACCCTGACCATCGCCACGCCGCTCATCACGGCGGGCCTGGGCGTGGCCCTGGCCTTCCGGGCCGGGCTGTTCAACATCGGCGCGCAGGGCCAGATCATCATGGCCGGCATCCTGGCCGCCTGGGTGGGTTTCGCCCTGGACCTGCCGCTGGGCCTGCACCTGCTGCTGGTCCTTGTGGCAGGCATCATCGGCGGCGCGGTGTGGGGCGGACTGGTGGGCCTGCTCAAGGCCCGCACCGGCGCACATGAGGTGATCCTCACCATCATGTTCAACTACATCGCCCTGTACTTCCTGCGCTACCTGCTGAACACCCCCGCGTTCCAGCGGCCGGGGGAGACCAACCCCATCTCACCCATCCTCGAAGCCAGCGCCGTGTACCCGCAGATCCTGGGCGGCCAGTTCCGCCTCCACCTGGGCTTTGTCCTGGCCATCGCCGCCACCGTCCTGGTGTGGTGGCTCCTCAACCGCTCCACCGTGGGCTTTGAGTTCCGGGCCGTGGGCGCCAACCCCAAGGCTGCCCAGACCGCCGGCATCAACGTCTCCCGCGCCACCATCCTGGTGATGGCCATCGCCGGTGGCCTCGCCGGCCTCTCCGGCGTGGCCCAGGTGGCCGGCACCGAGAAGGTCCTCACCGACGGCGTCGCCGCCACCTACGGGTTCGACGCCATCACCGTGGCGCTGCTGGGGCGCTCGACGCCGTGGGGAACCTTCGCGGCCGGCCTGCTGTTCGGCGCCTTCCGCGCCGGGGCCGTCCAGATGCAGATCCAGACCGGCACCCCTATTGACATCGTCCTGGTGGTCCAGTCCCTGATCGTCCTCTTCATCGCGGCACCGCCCCTGGTCCGCGCCGTCTTCGGACTGAACCCGCGGCGGAAGAAACCCGCCCGCGCCGCCAAGTCCCGCCGCGCAGCCACCACCGGAGGTGCCGCATGAGCACAACAGTTTCCTCACCCAACCCGGGTACCCCGCGGCCGGTAAACGCCGGACCGGGGGAGCGGGCAGCCGCGGTCTCCGCCAAACCCGTGGGCTGGCGCACGCCCGTCATCCTCGCCGCCTTCGCCCTGATCGCCCTGGTGTTTTTCGGGCTCATGGGTCCCAACCAAACGGCCAGCTTCGGCATCTCCACGGGCAGCGACTTCTTCCAGCTGCCGGCATTGGAGATCAACGCCTTCGCCGGCGGGCTGGTGCTGTCCATTGTGCTGCTGGCCCTGGCCGGCTATGCCGTCTACCTCAAGACCCAGGACCGGCCTTCCCCCGGCTGGCTCAACGTGGCCTTTATTGTCCTTTTCGTCGCAGCCTTCCTGATCTGGGTGGTGGGCGGTGCCCGCACCCCGGCCATCTCCCTGGCCGGCCTCATCGCCGGTTCCGTGACGCTGGCCGTGCCCCTGGTCTTCGGTTCCCTTTCCGGCGTGCTGTGTGAACGGGTGGGTGTGGTTAACATCGCCATCGAAGGCCAGCTGCTGGGCGGCGCCTTCACCGCCGCCATCGTGGCCACCATCACCCAGAACCCGTTCATCGGGCTCATCGCCGCGGCTGCCGCCGGCGCCGTGGTGTCCATGGTGCTCGCCGTCTTCAGCATCAAGTACGTGGTCAACCAGATCATCGTGGGTGTGGTGCTGAACGTCCTGGTCTCCGGCGTCACCGGCTTCCTGTTCAGCACCGTCATGCAGGCCAACAAGGCACAGTTCAACTCCCCGCCGGGACTGGACATCATCGAAATTCCGCTGCTGTCCGGCATCCCGATCATCGGGCCCATCCTGTTCCGCCAGTCCCTGGTGGGCTACCTGATGTATGCCGCCGTCCTGGTGGTGTGGGTGGGCCTGTTCAAGACCCGCTGGGGCCTGCGCGTCCGGGCCGTGGGCGAGCACCCGCAGGCCGCCGACACCCTGGGCATCAACGTCAACGCCACCCGGTTCTGGAACGTCACCCTCGGCGGTGCCGTGGCAGGCATCGGCGGCTCGTTCTTCACCCTGGTGGCCATCGACAGCTTCACCAAGGAAATCTCCGGCGGACGCGGCTTCATCGCCCTGGCCGCGCTGATCTTCGGCCGCTGGAACCCCATCGGGGCGTTCTTCGCAGCGCTGCTGTTCGGCTTCGCCGACAACCTGCAAAGCATCGTGACCATCATCGGCACCCCGGTGCCGAGCCAGTTCATGGCCATGCTGCCCTACCTGGTCACCGTCCTCGCCGTCGCCGGCCTGGTGGGCAAATCCAGGGGGCCGGCGGCCAGCGGCATCCCGTACGTTAAGGGTTGACGGCCGTGGACAACGGAACGGCGGTGGACTGGGCCGCCCTGGAACAGGCAGCGGTGGCGGCCATGGGCAACGCCTACGCCCCGTATTCGAAGTTCCCGGTGGGCGCCGCGGCGCTCACCGCGGACGGCCGGATTGTCAGCGGCTGCAACGTGGAGAACGCCAGCTACGGCCTGACCCTCTGCGCCGAGTGCGCGCTGGTGGGCAACCTGCACATGAGCGGCGGCGGCCGGCTCCGGGCGTTCTATTGCGTGGACGGCGCCGGCAATGTGCTGATGCCCTGCGGCCGCTGCCGGCAACTGCTGTACGAGTTCCGCGCCCCGGACATGGAGCTTATGACCACCCACGGCATCAAAACCATGGACCAGGTGCTGCCAGACGCCTTCGGTCCCGAACACCTGGAGGAAACCCGGTGACAGCGAACCGTACATCCGAAGCTTTCGACGCCGTTGACATCATCCGCGTCAAACGGGACAAAGGGACCCTGAGTCCCGAACAGATCGACTGGACCATCGACGCCTATACCCGGGGCGCCATCGCCGATGAGCAGATGGCCGCCTTGAACATGGCCATCCTGCTCAACGGCATGGACCGGACCGAAATTGCCCGCTGGACGGCGGCCATGATCGCCTCCGGCGAGCGGATGGACTTCTCCAGCCTCCGGCGGCCCGACGGCGGCCTTAAGTACACCACCGACAAGCACTCCACCGGCGGTGTGGGGGACAAGATCACCCTTCCGCTGGCACCACTGGTGGCCGTTTTCGGCGTGGCTGTCCCGCAGCTCTCCGGCCGCGGCCTGGGACACACCGGCGGCACCCTGGACAAGCTGGAGGCGATTCCGGGTTGGCGGGCGGACCTGAGCAACGCGGAGATGCTGGCCCAGCTGCAGGACGTGGGGGCAGTGATCTGCGCTGCGGGCGCCGGCCTGGCCCCCGCCGACAAAAAGCTCTACGCCCTACGGGATGTGACGGGTACCGTGGAGGCGATTCCGCTGATCGCCTCCTCGATCATGAGCAAAAAAATCGCCGAGGGCACCGGGTCCCTGGTCCTGGACGTCAAGGTGGGCAGCGGCGCGTTTATGAAGGACGAGGCCACCGCCCGCGAACTCGCCGAGACCATGGTGGCGCTGGGCAAGGACGCCGGAGTCAACACGGTGGCCCTGCTCACCAACATGAACACCCCGCTGGGGCTGACCGCCGGCAACGCCATCGAGGTGGCCGAGTCCGTGGAGGTGCTGGCCGGCGGCGGCCCCGCCGACGTGGTGGAGCTGACGGTCCGCCTGGCGGAGGAAATGCTGGCCTGCGCCGGCGTCCACAACGCCGACCCGGCAGCCGCCCTCAAGGACGGCCGGGCCATGGACGTGTGGAACCGGATGATCCGGGCCCAGGGCGGCGATCCCGCCGCCAGGCTGCCGGAAGCCAGGGAGTCCGATGTCATCTACGCCCCCGCAGACGGTGTGCTGGTGGAACTGGATGCCCTGTCCGTCGGCGTCGCTGCCTGGCGCCTCGGTGCCGGCCGCGCCCGCAAGGAGGACGTGGTCCAGGCCGGAGCCGGGGTGCGGCTGCACGCCAAACCCGGCGCCCTGGTGCGTGCGGGGGAGCCGCTGATGACGTTGCTCACCGACACTCCGGAGCGGTTTGCCCGGGCCAGGGAAGCACTGGAACACGCGGTGGTCATCGCCCCGGAGCGCTCCCGGCCCGCGCAGCAGCTGATCATCGACCGCATCGCGTAGGGACCCATGCAGGCCATCAACGATTTCATCCTCGCCGCCGCCGGACAACCGTGGGTCCTGGCGCTGGTCCTGGCGTGCTGCATCATCGATGGCTTCTTCCCGCCCATCCCCAGCGAGTCCGTGGTGGTGGGCCTGGCCGCGGTGGCTGCCACCGCGGACGTGCCCAACCCCTGGCTCCTGGTCCTGGTGGCGGGCTTCGGGGCGTTTGCGGGGGACAATATCGCCTACCTGCTGGGGCGGAAGGTGGGCGTGCAGCGCTGGGCCTGGATGCGCAGACCCCGCATGCAGAACGCGTTCCGGTGGGCCGGCCGTGAGCTTCGCAAACGCCCGGCCTCGCTGGTGCTGGTGGCCAGGTTTGTCCCCATCGGCAGGGTTGCCGTGAACCTCACCGCCGGAGCCACCCACTACCACCACCGGCGGTTCGTGGGCCTGACCGCGCTGTCGGCCACGCTGTGGGCCGGCTACTCCGTGGGCATCGGCCTGTTTTTTGGCCAGTGGTTCGAGGACAACCACCTGCTGGGGGCGGCCATCGCAATCGTCTGCGCCGTGGCCCTGGGTGTGGTGGTGGACCTGGTGATCAACAAGGTCCGGCGCAAGGCCCCCATGGTGGAACGGATGCGCGAACCGGAGGCGTAGGCCCCGCGCGGATCAGCCCCTGGGTGGAGGAGCTCGGACCCCGGATATCACCCGCTGGGACGACGCCGCCGCGGGGCAGGCCGGGATACCGTTGGAACAGGTGTTCCGGGGCCGGGGCGTAGCGAACGACGTCCCGGCCGTGGGACACTTATTGCGATTTCTGCCGACGTTTTCGGCGACTGTCCCTGAGGAGCAAGTCCGCGTGGATTTCCTGAACCAAATGCTCGAGTCAGCAGCCGAGCAGCCGTGGATTTATCCTGTGCTCCTGGTCTTCTTTTTTGTTGACGGCTTCGCCACCATCCTGCCCAGCGAAACCGCCATTGTTGGCCTTTCGGCGCTGTCGCTCCACACCGGGCAGCCCAACCTGTGGATCCTTGGGGCCACGGCCCTCGTGGGCGCCATGGCCGGGGACAACATGGCGTACATGCTGGGCAAAAAGATCGGCCTGGACCGCTGGAGATGGATGCGCCGGCCCAAGGTGAAAAAGATGTTTGGCTGGGCCCAGTATGAGCTGGATAAACGCGGCGCCGTGCTGATCTTCACCGCCCGCTACATTCCCTGGGGCCGGGTGGCAGTGAACTATGTGGCGGGACAGACAGGTTTCCGGCACCGCACCTTCTTCTGGCTCGATGCCTTCGCCTGCGTCACCTGGGTGGGCTACTCGATCGGCATCGGGCTGCTCGCGGGCCAGTGGGTCCACCACAACCCGCTCCTCGGCGTTGGCATCGCCGTGGTCTTCGCCGTCCTGCTGGGCATCGTGATCGACCACGTGCTCCGCTGGTGGCACAAGCACCTGGCCCGCAACGACGCCCACGGTGCCGACGCTGGAACCGATGGCCGCGGCGCCGGCGCCCCGGAGTCCGCCGGCGGATCCGCCGGCATCCTGGCACCCACCCCGGGGGACGGCGCGGCCAAGTAGCGGCTGGCTTTGCATCTCCGGCCACCCTATGGTTGGAACGTGACTGAGCCTATTCTTGACGCTGCCCCTGCCCTCGATTTTGACCTGAAGAGCCTGCCCAAGGTTTCCCTGCATGACCACCTGGACGGAGGACTCCGTCCGGCCACCATCATCGAGCTGGCGCAGGCCGCCGGCCACACCCTTCCTTCCACCGATCCTGTGGCCCTGGGTGAGTGGTTCCGCGAGTCGGCCGACTCCGGCTCCCTGGTCCGCTACCTGGAAACGTTCGACCACACGGTGGCCGTGATGCAGACCGCCGAAGGCCTGTTCCGGGTCGCCAAGGAATTCGTCGAAGACCTCGCGGACGACGGTGTGGTGTACGGCGAAGTCCGCTGGGCCCCCGAACAGCACCTGCAGCAGGGACTGTCCCTGGACGAAGCAGTGGAAGCCGTCCAGGAAGGCCTGGAAGCCGGCGTCGAAGCAGTCAGCGAAACGGGCCGGGAGATCCAGGTAGGCCAGCTGATCACCGCGATGCGCCACGCTGACCGCGGCCAGGAGATCGCCGAGCTCGCCGTCAGGCACCGCAACCAGGGCGCCGTGGGCTTCGACATCGCCGGCGCCGAGGACGGCTTCCTGCCCGCACGCTTCAAGGACGCCTTCACCTACCTTGCCCAGCACAACTTCCCCGCCACCGTGCACGCCGGCGAAGCCGCCGGCCTGGAGAGCATCCAGTCGGCACTGGTGGACGGCCGGGCCCTCCGGCTGGGCCACGGCGTGCGGATCGCCGAAGACATCACCGTGGAATTCGACGAGGACGACGACGCCGGGGACACCATCGGAATGGTGACCCTGGGCGACCTCTCCAGCTGGGTCCGCGACCGCGGCATCGCCCTGGAAATCTGCCCGTCCTCCAACCTGCAGACCGGCGCCATCTCCGGCTTCGGCGAGGGCATCGAGAGCCACCCGCTGGACATGCTGTACCAGCTGGGCTTCAACGTCACCATCAACACCGACAACCGGCTTATGAGCGGCGTTACGCTCACCGACGAGTTCGACCTCCTGGTGGAGACGTTCGACTACGACCTCGATGACCTGCTGGAACTGACGCTCAACGCGGCCGAGGCCTCCTTCCTGCCCCTCGAAGAGAAGGAAGCGCTGGTGGAGTACATCAACGACGCCTACGCCAACCTTGGCTGACCAGCACGCTGCAACGCCCGGCGGCTCCCCTGCGGGGGAGCTGCTGGCTGGGCAGGAATTAGTTGGGATAATCGCCGCGCTTCGGGAGCACTGCCCCTGGATGGGCGCCCTGACGCACGCCTCCCTGGTGGAATACCTCCTCGAGGAGGCGTACGAACTCGCCGAGACCATCGAGGCGGGTACCCCGGCAGCTTCGGGCCAGGTCGCGGACGGCGCGGATCACGCTGCGGGGATTGACGACGCCGAACTCTGCGGTGAACTGGGCGACGTCCTTTTGCAGGTGGTCCTGCATGCCCGGCTCGCGGAGGAGCGCGGCGCTTTTGCGTTCGACGACGTGGCTCGCGGCCTGGCTGCCAAAATGGTCCGCCGCAACCCGCACGTGTTCCGTCCCGACGGTTCGCTGCAGGACAGTTTCCCGGCCTCGATCGAGGAAATCGTCCAGACCTGGGACGCCGTAAAACGCACCGAACGGCCCGGCCGGGCCAGCCCGTTCGAGGGCATCCCGCAGGCCCTTCCCGCCCTGGCGAGGGCGCAGAAGTCCCTGGACCGCGCGGCCCGCGCCGGACTCGCGCTGCCGCCGGCGGGGCCTGCCCCGCAGACGGAGGACGAGCTCGGGGACCTGCTGTTCGGCGTCGTCCGTTCCGCCGCCGCCGGTGGCCTGGACGCCGAACGCGCCCTGCGCGGTGCCATCAGGCGCTACCAGCAACAGGACGCCCCGGAACCCCGGCCCGCCGCCACACCCCTGCCGTGACGTCCGGGGGCTGGATAGGTTTCCGTAACCTGGGCCACTCTGGACTACGCTTGTCCGTGACGAGGACGTCAACATTTTCTGCAACATCCCCCGTTAATCGCCCATAAGGAGCAAATTCATGGCGCTTATCGATGCCATCCACGCCCGCGAAATCCTCGATTCCCGCGGCAACCCGACAGTAGAAGTTGAAGTCCTGCTCTCCGACGGCCAGATCGGCCGCGCAGCAGTTCCTTCCGGCGCCTCCACCGGCGAGCACGAAGCCGTTGAACTGCGTGACGGCGACAAGGGCCGTTACCTTGGCAAGGGCGTCCAGAAGGCCGTCGACGCCATCATCGACCAGATCGCCCCGGCCCTGACCGGCTTCGACGCCACCGACCAGCGCAGCATCGACCAGGCCATGCTGGACCTGGACGGCACCCCGAACAAGGGCAAGCTCGGCGCCAACGCCATCCTGGGCGTCTCCCTGGCCGTGGCCAACGCCGCCGCAGCCTCCGCTGACCTGCCGCTCTACAAGTACCTGGGCGGCCCCAACGCCCACGTCCTGCCCGTCCCGCTGATGAACATCCTCAACGGTGGCTCACACGCCGACTCCGACGTCGACATCCAGGAATTTATGGTTGTCCCGCTCGGCGCCGAGACCTTCTCCGAAGGCCTCCGCTGGGGCGTTGAGGTCTACCACGCCCTCAAGTCCGTCCTGAAGGAAAAGGGCCTGGCCACCGGCCTGGGCGACGAGGGCGGCTTCGCGCCGAACCTGCCGTCCAACCGGGCCGCCCTGGACCTGATCCAGGAAGCCATCCAGAACGCCGGCTACACTCCGGGCAAGGACATCGCCCTGGCCCTCGACGTGGCCTCCTCCGAGTTCTTCATTGATGGCGCCTACCAGTTCGAAGGCAAGGCCCTGACCTCCGCCGAGATGAGCGCCTACTACGCCGAGCTCGTGGCCGACTACCCGCTGGTATCCATCGAAGACCCGCTGGACGAGAACGACTGGGACGGCTGGAAGACCCTCACCGACGCCATCGGCGACAAGGTCCAGCTGGTGGGCGATGACCTGTTCGTCACCAACCCCGCCATCCTGCAGCGCGGCATCGACACCGGCACCGCCAACTCGCTGCTGGTCAAGGTCAACCAGATCGGTTCCCTGACCGAAACGCTGGACGCCGTCAGCCTGGCCCAGCGCGCCGGTTACACCACCATCACCTCGCACCGCTCCGGCGAGACCGAGGACACCACCATCGCCGACATCGCGGTGGCCACCAACGCCGGCCAGATCAAGACCGGTGCCCCGGCACGGTCCGAGCGGGTTGCCAAGTACAACCAGCTGCTTCGCATCGAAGAGGAACTCGACGACGCCGCACGCTACGCCGGCCGCAGCGCGTTCCCGCGTTTCAAAGGCTAGTAGCCGCGTAAACCAATAACCGGTGGCTATGGTTGAAAGACCATAGCCACCGTTGTTGTTTCAGCAGCACCCGTCCCAGCCCAGCCAGCGGCGGCCCCGGCAGGCTGCGCGTTCCAGGAGTGTCATGGCCACCCGCCGTCCCAAAGTTCCCAAGGTCACCCCCTCCCGCCCAGCCCCGGAAACCCCCGACGGCGCAGACAACACCGCGTCCGGCACCCGGCCCGCGCAGGCCGCCACTAAAGCACCGGCCGGCAGCAGCAAGATACAGCCCGGCAGGCCCGGCCCCGCGGGTAAGACGCCGGGCAGTAAAGCTCCGGCAAGCAGCCGCGCAGCCGCCGCCACATCAGCAGACCGGGACGCGGACCACCAGCCAGTCCCGGCCAAAGCGTTCTCCGGCAGGATGCTGGCCCTGGCCGTGGTGATGGTGGCCATCACCATCCTCCTCGCGCCAACGGTGAAGATCTTCTTCGATAAAAAAGCCGAACTGGATGCCCTGAACGCCGACATCGCCGCACGTCAGGCCGAAGGAAAAGCGCTGCGCCAGCAGGTCTCACGCTGGCAGGACCCCAACTACGTGAAGCAGCAGGCCCGCGACCGCATTAACATGGTTATGCCGGGCGAAACCGGCTACTGGGTGTTCGGCGGCGATGAGCCGGCCGGCGAAAGCAGCAGCGAACCCGGTGCAGCAACACCAGACCCCGCCGATCTGCCGTGGGTGGATTCCCTGTGGGGGTCCATCACGCGCGCGGCCACAGACTGAACCGCAACAGGAAGGACGGCCCGCGCATGGAATACCACACGGCAGCCGCCCGGGATGAAACCCGCCAACCATCAGCCCACGACCTTGACGTACTGAGCAGGCAATTGGGCCGCCCCGTCCGCGATGTTGTGGAAATTCCTGCCCGCTGCGTCTGCGGCAACCCGCTGGTGGCCGCCACGGCACCGCGGCTGGGCAACGGGACCCCTTTCCCCACCACCTTTTACCTCACCCACCCGGTGATCACATCCGCCGTGTCGCGCCTCGAAGCCAACGGCGTGATGAATGACATGAACGAACTCCTCGCCGCAGATCCGGGACTGGCCAGCGCCTACCGGGGCGCGCACGAACAGTACCTGGCGGCCCGTGACGCCATCGGCCAGCGGTCCGGCATCGGCTCCGTCCCGGAGATCGACGGAATCTCTGCCGGCGGCATGCCCACCCGCGTCAAATGCCTCCACGTCCTGGTGGGTCACTCGCTGGCCGCCGGTCCCGGAACCAATCCGCTGGGCGACGCCGCACTGGAACAGATCGCCGAATGGTGGACTGTTGAGAGGTGCTACTGCGACGGCGCCTGGGACACCTCCGGCCTGGCACCTTCGAAGGACCTGAGCCGGCACGGTCCGCAGGGTTTGCCGGACATCGTGGGCCGACCGGCCCCCATCCGGAAGACAGCGCAGCAGCCGGGGGAGACCGCATGAGCCGCGTTGCTGCCATTGACTGCGGCACCAACTCCATCCGGCTCCTCATCGCCGACATCGACCGGACCAACGGCACCACCACCCTGACCGACGTGGTGCGCGAGATGCGGGTGGTCCGGCTCGGTGAAGGCGTCGATGCCACCGGCGAACTGTCACAGGCCGCCCTGGACCGTACTTTTGCCGCCACCGCCGACTATGCCCGGCTGATTGCCGGGCACGGTCCCGCCGCTGTCCGGTTTGTTGCCACCTCGGCCAGCCGGGACGCCAGCAACAGGGACGTCTTTGTGGCCGGCATCAGGGACCTGCTGGGCGTCGAACCCGAAGTCATTTCCGGCGACGAGGAAGCTGCCCTGTCCTTCGCCGGGGCCAGCAGCGTGCTGCCCGTCCTCGACGGCCAGGAAGTCCTGGTGGTGGACCTGGGCGGCGGCAGCACCGAATTCGTCCTGGGCACCGCAGCCGGCGTGACGGCTGCCAAGTCTGTGGACATCGGCTGCGTCCGCCTCACCGAACGCCACCTGCGCGCCGACCCGCCCACCGCCGGCCAGATCGCCGCCGCCCAGGCCGACGTGGACAACGCAATCGCCCTCGCGGGCCGGGACGTTCCGCTGGAACGCGCCACCGCCGTCGTGGGCGTTGCCGGGTCAGTGACCACCATCACCGCCCATGCCCTCCGCCTGGACGAATACTCGCCGGACGCCATCCACGGGGCGGAACTGCCCCTGGCCACCGTCCGCAGCGCCGCCGGCGACCTGCTGCAGCTCACCCGCGCCGAACGCGCCGCGCTGCCCTACATGCACCCGGGCCGCGTGGACGTGATCGGCGCCGGGGGACTGGTGTGGGCGCGGATCCTGGAACGCGTGGCTGAGCTGAGCGGCGGCCGGATCACCACCGCCACTGCCAGCGAGCACGATATCCTCGACGGCATTGCGCTGAGCATCGGCTGAGCATGCATTCATCTTTGCTCCGGGCGGGCGCCCCGCTCCGAAAAGCCACGTCCGCTGTCCTCGCCGTAGGCCTCGCGGCCTGCTTCCTCTGCGCCGGACTGGCCACCGCCGGGCCTGCCCGGGCCGACGACTGGCGCGACAAGCAATTTTGGCTCGCCGAATCGGGCATCACCAAGGCTTGGGAGGTTTCCAAAGGCGCCGGCGTCAAGATCGCGGTGATCGACAGCGGCATCGATGGCCAGCACCCGGACCTTAAGGGTGCGCTGGCGGGCGGGTATGACGCGTCCGGGTCCGGCGCCGCCAACGGGCAGAAGAGCGTCGGCGCCAAACCGGAGCATGGCACCCTGGTGGCCACCATGCTGGCAGGCCGCGGCCACCAGCCGCCGGTGGACCCCAGCGCCAGCCCCAGCCCGTCACCCAGTCCCACCCCGGCGAACCCTGCCCCGGACGGGATCATCGGCGTGGCCCCCGAAGCCCAGATCCTGTCCGTTTCCACTTGGCTGGGATCCGCCAACCCCTCGGGTAAGAGCGACCAGGACCAGATCCCCGAAGCCGTCCGCTGGGCGGTGGACAACGGCGCCAAGGTCATCAACATCTCCCTGGGCAGCACCACCCCGCAGTGGCCCCAGAGCTGGGACGCGGCGTTCCTCTACGCCGAACAAAAGGACGTGGTGATCGTGGCGGCCGCCGGTAACCGCGTGGGCGGCAACACCCAGGTGGGTGCGCCTGCCACGATCCCCGGCATCCTCACAGTTGCCGGGCTGGACCGGGACGGCGTGGCCAGCGTGGATGCCTCCTCCCAGGGCATCAGCATCGGCGTGGCAGCCCCGGCCGAGGACCTGCTGGGCGGCCTGCCCGGCGGCGGCTACACCGAATGGGCCGGCACGTCCGGCTCCACACCGATCGTGGCCGGCGTTGCTGCCCTGATCCGCTCCAAGTGGCCCGCCATGACCGCCAAGCAGGTCATCAACCGCATCATCACCACGGCCAAGGATGCAGGCGCGCCCGGCAAGGACCCGCTGTACGGCTACGGCATCCTCAACGCGGAGGCTGCGCTGAAGGACACGGTTCCGGAAGCCAGCAGCAACCCGCTGGGCTCCATCGCCGAATGGATCAGGGTCCACCGGCGCGGGATCCCCGCCACCCCGGCCCCCGTGGCCACCTCGGAGGTGCCCAGCGCGGCACCCACGCTGCCCGAAGCGAAAGTACCCGCAGCCGTGGCGCCCTCGCAGCGGGACACCGCCATTGGCGCCGCCGTCGTGATCGGGTTTGCCCTGCTCATATTGTTCATCATTGCTGCCGCCGTCATCCAACTGCGCAGGACGGCCAGGAATCCCGCCCTGCTGCGGGAGGAACCTGACACGGGCACCATGGAACGGGTTGATACGGGCCGGAAAACGTAGCATTTCCGGCGGACAACGTAGTTAGTGAAGATTTTCACAAACTGCTGTATCCTTAAATCATGGCAACCACCACAGAGCTCCAGGACCGTCCCAGGGTACTCGTCGTCGGCGGCGGGTACGTCGGCCTGTACGTAGCACTCAAACTGCAGAAGAAGATCGCGAATGCCGGTGGCATCGTCACCCTCGTGGATCCACTGCCCTACATGACTTACCAGCCCTTCCTCCCCGAGGTGGCCGGCGGCAACATCGAGGCGCGCCACGCAGTGGTCTCCCACCGCCAGCACCTCAAGCAGACCGAGCTCATCCAGGGCCGCGTCACGTCGATCGACCATGCGAACCGCACCGCTGTTGTGGCTCCGGCCGACGGCGGAGCCAACATCGAGGTCCCGTACTTCGATGTTGTCCTCGCGGCAGGTGCCATCACGCGCACCTTCCCCATCAAGGGCCTCGCGGACAAGGGCATCGGCCTGAAGACCATCGAGGAAGCCGTTGCCCTGCGCAACAAGCTCCTGGAGCGCATTGAAGTTGCCTCCACCATGACGGACCCGGCCGAACGCGCCCGCGCCCTCACCTTCGTGGTGGTGGGTGGCGGATTCGCCGGCATCGAGTGCATCACCGAGATGGAGGACCTGGCCCGCGCCGCGGTCCGCAACAACCCCCGCGTCAAGCAGGAGGAAATCCGCTTTGTGCTGGTTGAAGCCATGGGCCGCATCATGCCCGAGGTCACGGCCAGCCAGGCCGAATGGGTGGTGGAGCACCTCCGCAGCCGCGGCATCGAGGTCCTGCTGAACACCTCCCTGGACAACGCCGAAGGCAGCCTCAAGCTGATCAACCTGCCGGACAAGTCCCTGGCCCAGGATTTCGAAGCCGACACCCTGGTGTGGACTGCAGGCGTGCAGGCCAACCCGATGGTCCGCTCCACCGACTTCCCGCTGGAGCCCCGCGGCCGTGTCCGCGTCCTGCCGGACCTGCGGATCGGCGGCGACGAAGGCATTGTTGACAACGCCTGGGCCGCCGGCGACATCGCCGCTGTACCGGACCTCACCGGCAAGGGCCTGCCCGACGGCACCTGCGTCCCCAACGCCCAGCACGCCCTTCGCCAGGCCAAGCGCCTCGCCAAGAACCTGTGGGCCTCCCGCTGGGACAAGCAGCTCAAGGACTACAAGCACAAGAACCTCGGTGCTGTGGCCGGCTTCGGCGAGTGGAAGGGCGTTGCCAACATCAACCTCCTGGGCCGCATCGGCCTGAAGGGCCCGCTGGCCTGGCTCGCACACCGCGGCTACCACGGCATGGCGATGCCCACGTTCGAGCGCAAGTTCCGCGTGGTCCTCAACTGGGTCATCGCGTTCTTCGCCGGGCGCGACACCACCCAGCTGCTGGACCTGGACAACCCCCGCGGCGCCTTTGTGGCAGCAGCCACCCCGGCACCCAAGCCTGCGGCCGCACCCGCCGCTGACGCCACCCCCGTGGCCGGCGCCCCGGGTTCCGCGGAAAAGACCAAGGTTGACCCCAAGGAAGCTGTCACGGCGAACGCCAAATAGCGCCACGGCTTTCCCATAACGCACGACGGCGGCTGTTCCCATCACGGGGATGGCCGCCGTCGTTCGTTTAACGGCTCTGCCTGACGCACCGCCGGTTCCTCCCGCACCGGCGGTGCCTGGCTCCTAGACTGGCCGGATGAGTGCCGAAAAAGATCTACAGACCCTGTTGGCCACTATGGCGCCCACACTCCGGGAGGGTGAATACGTTTTTGTGCAGTGGCCGGACGGCCGCCCGTTGCCGGCCGGAGCCGAAGCGGCCGTGCGGGAGGCCGAAGGCCTGACGGTGGTGCTGCCCAGGGCAGCAGCGGACAGTGAGGGGCTGGCGTACAGCTTCGTGGCCGCTTGGATCACCCTGGAGGTCCATTCGGCGCTGGACGCGGTGGGACTCACGGCGGCCTTCGGCAAGGCGCTGGCGGACGCGCACATCAGCTGCAACGTCCTGGCGGGACTGCACCACGACCACCTGCTGGTCCCCGCGCCCGATGCGCCGCGGGCCCTGGAGGTCCTGGCAGAACTGTCGGCGGAAAGCCGCCAGCAGGAGCGTCCCACCCTTGAGCTCCGGAGCGAAACCGAGGCTGACCGGGACGCCATCTATGCCCTGGTTGCCGACGCCTTTGCCATCTCGCCGGCCACTGGCCTTCCTGCGGTGGGCGAACCTGCGGAGGTGGCCGTGCTGCGGGGGCTGTTCGAGGCGGAGGAGTACCTGCCGGACCTCAGCGTCGTGGCCGTCCTGGCCGGGGAAGTGGTGGGCCATGTCATCAGCACGCGCGGATGGGTGGGGGACCACGAACTCCTGGGCCTGGGCCCCCTGGCCGTCACGCCGCGGCTGCAGCGGCACGGTGTGGGGTCGGCGCTGGTGCAGGAGAGCATCGCCAGGGCCAATGCTGCGGGGGAGCGAGGCATCGCGCTGCTGGGTAGCCCCGAGTACTACCCCCGGTTCGGCTTTGTGCCCGCGGCCAACTTCGGGGTCCTGGCTCCGGACGAGGCCTGGGGTGACTATTTCCAGCTGCTGCCCCTGGCGCTCTGGCCCGGGGGAGTGCACGGTACCTTCCGGTACGCGGAGCCATTCAGCCTCGCCTGACGGGATACCATTGAGCAGTTGCCCCAGTAGCCCAATTGGCAGAGGCAGCAGACTTAAAATCTGCGTGTTGTGGGTTCGAGTCCCACCTGGGGTACAGGCCCGGCATCAGCCGAAAATCGGGAAGCCGTCCGCGACGCGGGCGGCTTTTCCTGTGCCCGGGACAGCCCGCGGCGGGCGCCGGATGTCCGCTTAATTCCGCATAGGCAACGACTGTTATAAGGATGTGACCTCAGTCACTTATCTTCGGCCGGTATTTGCATTAGCTTGAAGCCTAATCAGGAACACCTGACCATGCGCATCAAAGGCCGTTCGCACCTTTCGATCCAGGAGATTCTCAATGATTCCACGTTCCCCGGTGGCGCCCCGAATTGCCAAGCTCACAGCGCTTGGCGTCGGCGTTGCCTTTCTGGCTACGGCTTGCGGTGGCACCTCCACCCCCAGCTCGACGGAAACCACCACGGCCGCCGCATCCGGCGCCATAGCCTGTCCTGCTCCCGCAGCAGGCGCTCCTGCACCTGAAATCCCTGCGGCCGGCACAGTGCCCGCCTCGACCACCACTACCGAGACGCCGCTTAAGATCGGTTCGCTGCTGCCGTCCACCGGTTCGCTGGCCTTCCTGGGCCCGCCCGAAATCGCCGGCGTCAACCTGGCGATCAAGGACATCAACGACGCCGGCGGCGTCCTGGGCAAGCCTGTGGAGGTCTCACACCTCGACTCCGGTGACACCACCACCGACGTCGCCACCCAGTCCGTCACCAACCTCCTGGGCCAGGGCGTCAGTGCCATCATCGGTGCGGCATCCTCAGGCGTTTCCAAGACGGTCATCAACCAGATCACCGGTGCCGGCGTGGTCCAGTTCTCGCCCGCCAACACGTCCCTCGACTTCACCACCTGGGATGACAAGGGCCTCTACTGGCGCACCGCCCCGTCCGACCTGCTCCAGGGCTCCGTGCTGGGCAACTACGCCGTTTCCTGCGGTGCCCAGACCATGGGCATGATCGTCCTCAACGACTCCTACGGCACCGGCCTGGCCAAGACCGTCAAGTCCTCGTTTGAGGGCGCAGGCGGCAAGATCGTCGCCGAGCAGCTCTTCAATACCGGCGACACCCAGTTCAACACCCAGGTGGATGCCATTGTTGCGGCCAAGCCGGACGCCATCGGCGTGATCACCTTCGACGAAGGCAAGAGCATCATCCCGCTGCTCCTGGGCAAGGGCATCAAGCCGGAGCAGCTGTTCCTGGTTGATGGCAACCTCAAGGACTACAGCAAGGACTTCGCGGCAGGCACCATGACGGGCGCCCACGGCACCCTTCCGGGCACCAGTGCCGGCGATGACTTCAAGAAGAAGCTGCTGGCGGTCGATCCGGCGCTGACGGACTACTCCTACGCAGGCGAGAGCTGGGACGCCACCAACCTGGTGGCGCTGGCTGCGGAAGCTGCCAAGAGCACCAAGGGTGTGGACATTGCAGCCCAGCTGCAGGCCGTGTCCAAGGACGGCGAGAAGTGCTACAGCTTCGGCCAGTGCGTCACGCTGATCCGCGAAGGCAAGGACATCGACTACGACGGCCAGTCCGGCCCGGTGACCTTCGCCGACAGCGGTGACCCCTCCGAGGCAACCATCGGTGTCTACGAATACAGCGCCGACAACAAGTACAAGCTCGTCAAGGAAGAATTCGGCAAGCTCTAAGCAGTAACGCCGGCTCCCTAAGAGCCTGCAGCGGGAGGGCCTGAGAACGGTATAGCACCGGGCTCAGGCCCTCTCTTGTGCCCGGAACCGGGTCGGGGAATTGTCGTAAGGTGCTGGCATACCTGGGTTATGGAGGTCCCTCCGACTCCGATGAAGCTCACGACGGCGGCACGCACCGCCAACCTCAGCCCCGGCGGGGTGCCGGATGCGGCCGCCGGGCTACGGCACCGTTCCCGCAGTGCGGACCAGAGAGTTAAAGCAGGTGTGGGCTGCCTCCCGGAAAGTGACCCCGGAATCCGGGTCCACTTTCCGGGAGACAGCCCACACGGGGTGGTTGCTCCTAAAGAGGCAGGCCTATTCGACAGTGTCCGCCAACGTGCCAAGGTACAGCTGGATGACCTTCGGGTCCTTCATAAGCTCCCTGCCGGTACCGGTGTAGGCGTCCCGGCCCTGGTCCAAAACGTAGCCGCGGTCACAGATCTGCAGGCAGCGGCGGGCGTTCTGCTCCACCATGATCACGGACACCCCGGCCCTGTTGATCTCGTGGACCCGGAGGAAGGTCTCATCCTGTTTGACGGGGGAGAGGCCTGCCGAGGGTTCGTCCAGGAGCAGGACTGCCGGGTCCATCATCAAAGCGCGGCCCATCGCCACCATCTGCCGCTCGCCGCCGGAGAGCGAACCGGCGCGCTGGGCGCGGCGCTTGCCCAGCTCCGGAAACAAGCCGGTGACAAAGTCGAACCGCTGGGCAAAGTCCTTGGGCCGCTGGAACATCCCCATCTGCAGGTTTTCCTCGATGGTCAGGGCAGCAAAGACGTTGTTGGTCTGCGGCACAAAGCCCACGCCCCGCGTCACCAGCTTGTTGGCCTTGAGCCCCGTCAGGTCCTCGCCGCGTACCACCACCGTGCCGGAGTGTACTTTCACCAACCCGAACATGGCCTTCAGGAGCGTCGACTTCCCGGCACCGTTGGGCCCGATAATGCCGATGAGTTCGCCTTTGCGGGCCTCGATGCTGCAGCCGTTGAGGATGTTCACGCCCGGCAGGTAGCCGGCCACAAGGTCGGTGACTTTGACCACCGGGTCGCCGTCGCTGACGGGCTGGGCGGTGGGTGCCGCGCTGGTGCTGCTCATTGGCTGTTCCTATCGGTCCGGTCGGTGTCCCTGCTGCCGTGGGGTCGGGGACGCCTGTTGCCCGGTTCCACGGGCCCGTCTTCGGCCGCCACCACATCCAGGGAGATGATGCCTGCGTTTTCGGTGCCAACGATTGATTCGTCGTCCGCCACCAGTTCCGCTGCAAGCTCCTTGATGCCCTCGGAATCACCGAGGTCAACATCGTGGTGGGCGCCCAGGTAGGCGTCGATGACCGCCGGGTTCTTCATGACTTCACCCGGAGGGCCTTCGGCCACCACTTTTCCTTCGGCCATGACCACTACCCAGTCCGCGATGTGCCGGACCATGTGCATGTCATGCTCGACGAACAAAACGGTCATGCCTTCGGCCTTCAGGTTTTTGATGTGGTCCAGCAGCGACTGGGTCAGTGCCGGGTTCACACCTGCCATGGGCTCATCCAGCATGACCAGCTTGGGCCGCACCATGAGGGACCGGGCCATCTCCAGGAGCTTGCGCTGGCCACCGGACAGGGACGCAGCGTAGTCGTCCTTTTTGGCATCCAGTTTGAACTTGGCCAGCAGGACGTCCGCTTCGGCGGTGATCTGCTTTTCCCGGCCACCCCACATGCCCTTGAAGAGGGCCTTTGACAGCCGTTCCCCGGGCTGGTTAGCAGCTCCCAGGCGCATGTTTTCCATCACCGTCAGCTTGCCCATGACCTTGGTGAGCTGGAAGGTGCGCACCATGCCCATCCTGGCCACCTTGTAGGGCGAAACGCCGGCCAGGCTATGTCCCTCGAACTGCCATTTGCCGCTGTTGGGCGTATCAAATCCCGTGAGCAGGTTAAACAGTGTGGTTTTCCCGGCGCCGTTCGGTCCGATCAGCGCTGTGATCTTGTGGCGGGGGATCTCGAGGTAGTCGACGTCCACGGCGTTGATGCCGCCGAAGGTCCGGGTCACGTTCTCGGCCACCACGATGGGATCGCGTTTTTTGCAGCCGGGCCCCGTTTCGCCGGCCGCAATGGGCCGGGTGTCCGTCATGTAGTCCGGCTCGCCGGTGGCGGCTGTGGGTTCTTCGCTGTGCAGGCTCATGCGAACGCCAGCTCCTTCTTGTTTCCAAACACGCCCTGGGGCCTGAATATCATCAGCAGCATCAGGGCGACGCCCACCAGGATGTACCGGAGTTGACCGGCCTGGGTTGTGGTCAGCCAGCTGACCACGCCTGAATCGATGAGCCCTGTCAGGATGCCCTGGGTCAGGGACAGCACCACCCAGAACATCATGGCGCCAATCACGGGTCCCAGGACGGTGGCCATTCCGCCCAGCAGCAGGCAGGTCCAGAGGAAGAACGTCAGTTCCGTTCCATAGTTGGTCGGCTGCACGGCGCCCCGGGGGAGCGTGAAGATCATCCCCGCAAGCCCGCCCAGGACACCACCGATGATGAGGGCCTGCATTTTGTAGGCGTAAACGTTTTTGCCCAGGGACCGGACAGCGTTTTCGTCCTCGCGGATACCCTTAAGCACCCGGCCCCAAGGGCTGCGCATCAGCAGGAACACCAGGACCGCGCAGGCGGCCACCAGGATCCAGGCCACCAGGCGGATAAAGAAGTCCCTGCTGCTCATCCCCATGTAGGAGCCTTCAGGGAAGGGGTTCATGGCGTAGAAGCCACCTTCGAAGGCGGCGAGGCCGTTGGCCGAGCCGGTCACGGCGGTCCAGCCGTTGGTGGTCACCAGGTAGCGGATGATTTCGGCGGAGGCAATGGTGACGATGGCCAGGTAGTCAGCCCGGAGCCGCAACGTGGGGATGCCCAGCAGCAGCGCGAACAAAGCTGAGCACAGCACGGCGATCAGCATCGCCACGAAGAAAGGCGCCCCGAAGGTCAGCGTGGAAATGGCAAACCCGTAGGCGCCCACTGCCATAAAACCTGCCTGCCCGAAGTTCAGCAGGCCGGAGTAGCCGAAGTGCACGGCCAGGCCCAGCGCCGCCAGGGCGTAGGCGGCGGTTGTTGGGCTGATGATCTCGCCCATCGCGTTGGAAAGGATGCTTGAAAAGTCCATGGTGTTGTTTTCCTATCCCACTCGCTCGCGCCGGCCCAAGATGCCTTGAGGGCGGATAAGCAGCACAATGATCATGATCCCGAGGGGAATGACGTATTTGAGGTCTGCCGGTGCACCGAACACAGTGGTCAGTTCGGTGAAGAGGCCTACGATGATGGAGCCGATCAGGGCGCCGAACACTGTGCCCAGGCCGCCCAGGGTCACGCCGGCGAAGATGAGCAGCAGGATCTGCGAGCCCATGTTGAAGGTCACGCCGGGACGGTAGTACGCCCAGAGGATTCCGCCCAGGGCGGCCAGCATGCCGCCGGTGATCCAGACAATCCGGATGACCCGGTCCACGTCGATTCCTGACGCTGCTGCCAGTGCGGGGTTGTCAGCCACGGCCCTGGTGGCCTTGCCGAGCCGCGACTTCATCAGGACCAGGCCTACGATCACAATGACCACGGCGCTGATGACCAGGGATGCCAGGTTGTTCGGGGAGATGGAGATCGGCCCGAGCTGGATTTCGGCGCTTTGTGCGTAGGGCAGCTGCTGGGTGGCGCCGCCGAAGTAGAACTGGATGATGTAGCGGACCGCCAGTGCCAGGCCGATGCTGACAATCATCATGGGGACCAGGCCGGTCCCGCGTTTTCGCAGCGGACGCCACAGGCCGGCGTCCTGGATGTAGCCGGACAGTCCGCCGCCCAACAGTGCCAGGACAATGGCCAGCCAGAAGGGCAGGCCGATGGCGTTGAAGGCGAAGACGAGGACCGCGCCCAGCGTGACCATCTCGCCGTGCGCGAAGTTGGTCAGGCCCGTGGTGCCGAAGATCAGGGAAAGGCCCACGGAGGCCAGGGCCAGGAGGAGGCCGAAGCTCAGGCCCGCCACCAGGCGGTTGATCAGGTCCTGGCCGAAGTTGCCCTGCTGGACCACGATGCCCTCGCCGAACGCGAAGACGGTGCCCTGGGTGGTGGTTCCGCCGAAGACAACGTCACGGGGGTTCTCCTGCCCATCCGCCAGCTTGATTCCTTCGGGAAGGGTGGATTCGTCCAATTCCACCTTGTAGGTGCCCTTTTCGGGGACACCAACAGCCCAGGAACCGTTTTGTCCGGACGTGGTGGAGCCTTCAAAACCTCCACCGGACACGTTGATCTTGACGTCAGCAATTGGCGCGCCCGCGTTACGGAGGAAGCCGCTGATGCTGAAAGGGGAGGCGGTCGACGGGGATGGTGTCGGTGACGGGGAAGCAGCCAGGGATGCCGGTGCTGCCACGAGGAGGATCGCCATGATGGAAGCGCTGATGGCTCCGATCAGTTTCAGCAACCTGTGGCGACCTCCGGCCCGGAGGCCTTGGGTTGAACTTCTCAAATTGAAAAACCTCCACTTGGGGACGGTCCAGGCTGCGCCTTTGCAACCGTTGCGAACGGACGCAGGGCTGGGGGTGCAGACTCGCCTGACACCTTCACGGGTGTGAGTTCCGTCACCCTGCTTGGCTTATGCTACAGCGCCAACCGCGCCGATATTGCTGCTGCTCAGGCCGCCATGGTCGCGATCGGATAACAACTGTGTAGCCAAATTGTTTCAACACCGTAGGAATGCTAAAGAAACATTTGTTGAGTCCCGGTATTTCTTAACAATCGGTTTGGCCGGGTCCACCGGGCCCAACCGTCACAGGGTCACGGTTGGGTTGCACCAGCAGGGTACGGGGAACTTTCCCGCGCGCTGCCGCGTGGGAATTGGTAGCGTGAACTTTAAGGTTCACAGTCACCCACGCACATGGAGGAATACCGCAATGGCACTTGGCGGCAACCCGATCTTCAACGGAAAGAACTTCCGTGGAGCCACCCAGGCACCGCCTGTTCCGCAGGCTGCCTACGGACAGGCCCCTTACGGCCAGCAGGGCTGGAACACCCAAACCCAGCAGCCGGGCATGTCCAACGAACAGCTCCAGGACCTGTACAACCAGCCTGCCGCGGGCCCGGCCGACACCGGCCGGATGACGTTCGACGACGTCATCATGAAGACGGCAGCCTGCCTCGGCGCAGTCATTGTGGGCGCCGCCATTACCCTGACGGTTGGCATGGGCCTGGCCTCGCTGCTGATGATCGTCGGCGCCCTGGGCGGATTTGTCCTGGCGCTGGTCAACACCTTCAAAAAGCAGCCCTCACCGGCGCTGATCCTGGCGTACGCCGGCCTGGAAGGCCTCTTCCTCGGCGGCCTGACCCGGATCCTGGATGCCCAGTTCCCGGGCGTTGGCCTGCAGGCAGTGGTGGGCACGCTGTCCGTCTTCGCCGTCACACTGCTGCTCTTCAAGAGCGGCAAGGTCCGCGCCACCCCCAAGGCCATGCGCTTCTTTATGATCGCCATGGCCGGGTACGCACTGTTTTCCATCGTGAACCTGGTAATGATGCTGACCGGCGTTACGCAGGAGCCGTTCGGCATGCGCAGCGGCGTTATGGGTGTGGTGATCGGCATCCTGGCCATCGGCCTCGCTGCCTTCTCGCTGATCATGGACTTCACCAGCATTGAAGCCGGCGTCCGCAGCGGCGCCCCGCAGCGCTTCTCCTGGACGGCTGCCTTCGGCCTGACCGTCACCCTGGTGTGGCTCTACGTGGAGATCATCCGCCTTCTGGCCATCCTGCGCGGGGACGACTGACGCCCCAGCCGGCACACCGCCGTCGTACGCAAGCACAAAGCAGGCCCCACCAAATGGTGGGGCCTGCTTTGTTGTTACAGCCTGGTTGCCCGTGGCGCCTTATGAGATGCGCATGGCGCCCGCGGCGGGGGACACCGTGAAGATGTCCGGGGCAGTAAACCCGGCGTCCGCAAAAGCCTTGACGACGGCGTCCCGCACCTTTTGTTCGTCGCCCACCGGGGTGAGGGCGATCGCCGCGCCGCCGAAGCCGCCGCCGGTCATCCGGGCCCCAATGGCGCCGTTGGCGCGCGCGGTGTCCACCGCGACGTCCAGTTCGGGGCAGGAGATTTCGAAATCATCACGCATGGAAACGTGGCTGGCGTCCAGCAGTGCGCCGATGGCGGCCGGGCCCTGGGCCGCCAGCAGCTCCACCGTCTGCAGGACCCTGTCGTTCTCGGTGACCACGTGCCGCACCCGGCGGAACGTCAGTTCGTCCAGCAGGCCGCTGGCCTCCTCCAGGTCCGCCACCTGGACATCGCGCAGGGCCCTGACCCCAAGGACCTCCGCCCCCAGCTCGCAGGAGGCGCGGCGTGAGGCGTAGCCGCCGTCCGCATGCGAGTGCGACACCTTGGTGTCGATCACCAGCATGATCAGGCCCGCAGGCCCGGTTTCAAACGGGACGAGGCTGGCATTCTGGTCCCGGCAATCAAGGAACACCGCGTGGCCCTTGGAGCCGCGCAGTGACGCGGACTGGTCCATGATGCCCGTAGGCGCACCAACGAAGTCGTTTTCGGCCTGCTGGGTTGCCAGCACCATGTCCTGGGCGGTCAGCCCGGCGCCCGTTAGTTCATTCAGCGCCGACACAACGGCGCACTCGATGGCGTGCGAGGAGGACAGTCCGGCGCCCAGCGGGACGTCCGAGTCCAGCAGCAGGTCGAGGCCGGGAACATCGATTCCGCGCTGGCGCAGCGCCCACATGACACCCAGCGGGTACTTGGTCCAGCCCTTGGCCGATCCAGGTTCGAGCGCATCCAGCGTGGTGGTGACCACACCCTGGTCACCATAGGTGGACAGCAGGCGGACGGTGGTGTCCGGGCGGACGCCGATGGCAACCCGGGCTGTTCGGTCGATCGCAAACGGGAGGACAAAACCTTCGTTGTAGTCGGTATGTTCGCCGATCAGGTTGACCCGGCCCGGCGCCTGCCAGGTTCCATCCGGAACGGCACCGAAGGCCTGGGTGAAGCGGGCGGCCAGGTCAGCGGACCCGGCAGGGCCGGGGGAAGTTTTGGGGGCGGGGGCGGCGTTCAAGCGGAGGCTCCTTCGGGCGTCGGTTCCAGGGCGGGGGTGGTGGCGGGCGGGACGGCAACCGCGCGGAGGCGTTCGGCCACACTCTCCGGCGTGGTGTCGTTGATGAATGCGCCCATTGCAGCTTCCGACCCGGCCAGGTACTTCAGCTTATCCGCGGCCCGGCGGGGCGAGGTGAGCTGAAGGTGCAGGTACCCTGCAGGCCGGAGAAGGGCGTCCAGCGGCGCCTGGTGCCAGGCGGCGATGTACGGGGTGGGCGTGGGGTACAGAGCGTCGAGGCGCTGCAGCAGGTCAAGGTAGACCACTGCCAGTTCGTCCTTCTCCTCACCACTGAGCGCGGCCAGGTCCGGCACCTGCCGGTGCGGCACCAGATGGATTTCCAGGGGCCAGCGGGCGGCAAACGGAACGTAGGCGCTGAAGTTGGTTCCTTCGAGGACCATGCGGCTGCCGTCCTCCCGTTCGGAACGCAGCAGTGACCCGGTCAGGGTGCTGCGGCCGTCGTGCGCGTCGAAGTGCTTCCGCGCCGCCGTGCCAATGGTGCCGGCGCGGGGTGTGACGTACGGGTAGGCGTAGATCTGGCCGTGTGGGTGGTGCAGCGTGACGCCGATGTCCGCTCCCCGGTTTTCGAAGGGAAAAACCTGCTTGATGCCCGGCAGTGCGCTCAGGGCTTCGGTGCGGTGGGCCCACGCTTCGATGACGGTCCGGGCCCGGGTGCTGCCCAGTCCGCTGAAGGACCCGGTGTGGTCGGGTGTGAAGGACACCACTTCGCAGCGGCCGTAGGCAGGGCCGGTGGTACCCCAGGCCGGCTGCGCCGGAATGGAGCCCACCGCAGGGCCCAGGGAGGGGAAACGGTTCTCAAACACCACAACGTCGTAGTCCGCTGCCGGAATTTCGGAGGGGTTGGCGGCGGTGGTGGGGCAGATGGGGCACTGGTCCGCCGGTGGAAGGTGGGTGCGGGCCTGCCGGTGTGCCGCCACAGCCACCCATTCATCCGTCAGCGCGTCGTAGCGGACCTCGCCCGGCTCGCCCCGCGGCGGGAGGCCACGGTGGTCAGTGGTCAGGCTCGCTTCGCGGGACGTGGTGGTGCCGGCGTCGTCAAAATAGATCAGTTCCCGGCCGTCGGAGAGGGTGGTGCTGGTGATGGCTGTCATCTTCAAATTTTCGCATATTCGATCAAAAAAGAATAGTTAACAACAAAACAGAACAAGCAGGGGCGTCCGACGGCGGCAGACGGGGTACCGTATGTCCCATGACTTTTCCTTTGGAGGCCACCCATGGCGGGGCCCGCGCGTACGCCACCGGCCGGCAATACGAACTCCGCCGGGGTGACGCCATGGCAGTGGTTACCGAACTCGCCGCAGGACTGCGCTCCTACAGCCGCGATGGCGTTCTGCTGACCGAAACGTACGCGGACGACCGGATTCCGCCCGGGGCCACCGGCATTACGCTGGCCCCCTGGGCCAACCGCGTCGAGGACGGGGTCTGGTTCCTGGACGGCAAAAAACAGCAGCTGGACATCACGGAAGTTTCGCGGAACAACGCCAGCCACGGACTGCTGCGCAACGCCTCGTACGCCCTCGTGGACGAAACCGAATATTCCGTATCACTGGAAGCCACGATCTTTCCGCAGCATGGGTATCCGTTCCTGGTCCGCCACCGGGTCCAGTACGAAGTGGCGGAGAACCTGGGGCTGGTGGTCCGCCAGACGCTCTCCAACCTGTCGGACTCGCCGGCGCCGTTTGTCCTGGGGGCCCACCCGTACCTGCGGCTGGGTGATGCGCCCATCGACGGCCTGGTCCTGACCGTCGCCGCACAGACCCAGCTTGTGGCCGATGAACGCCTGATACCCCGCAGCGCGGCGCCCGTGGCGGGAGACACCGATTTCCGGTCCGGCAAGAAGGTGGCAGCGCTCAGCGTCGATGTTGCCCTGACTGACCTGAAGTACACCGCCGGCAAAGCCCGGCACACCCTCTCCGCTCCGGACGGCCGGCACGTGAGCCTTTGGCAGGACGAGTCCTGCGCGTACGTGCACGTGTTCGTCAGCACCGAGTACCCCGGCCGCAGCCGGGCCGTGGCCGTGGAACCCATGACCGGGCCCGCCAATGCCTTCAACTCAGGTGAGGGCCTCCGCTGGCTCCGGCCGGGGGAGTCCTTCACCATCGAGTGGGGCATCGACTACAGCGCCGGCGCCTAGCAGCCGGGCCCGGCCCGCAGTTTCCCATACGGCCGTGGCTGGTGAATTATTAGGCTATGACGCCAACCGAGGACGCCGTAAACTCCAGCAGTCCATCCCCCGGGCAGCCCGGATCCGCCGCCGTGCCGCCGCTAAGGGTCCGCACGGACCGGGAGCTGGACCAGGACATTCCCTACGGCATCCGGATCGCTGCGTCGTGGGCGTGGCGGCTGGGGCTCATCCTGCTGGTGGGCGGCACCCTGATCTGGCTGCTGGCCCGCATCAGTTTCCTGCTGATCCCCGTTATGGTGGCGGCACTGCTGGCCGGGCTGCTGAGCCCAATCGTGGCCTGGCTGAAACGGCACGGAACCCCCGGCGGGCTGGCTGTGGCCGTCACCGTGCTGGGCTTCATCGGGCTTATTGCCGGGGCCTTGGCGCTGGTGGGACGGCAACTGTTCTCCGGCTTCGGCGAACTTTGGTCCGAGGCGCTGACCGGGGTGAAACAGGTCCAGGACTGGCTGGCCGATGGGCCCCTGCACCTGACAGCGGACCAGATTGACCAGTACCTCAAGGAAGCAACCACCGCGCTTCAGGACAACAGCAGCAGCATCGTCAGTGGTGCGTTGTCCTTCGGCAGCACGGCGGGGCATTTCGCCGCGGGCCTGGTGCTGGCCCTGTTCATCCTGATCTTCTTCCTCCTTGAAGGCGGCCGGATCTGGGCCTTTATGGTCCGCCTCCTGCCCAGGAAAGCGCGCGCGGCCACGTTCGGCGCCGGCCGCAAGGGCTGGACATCGATGGTCAGCTACGCACGTATCCAGCTGTTTGTGGCGTTTGTGGATGCCGTGGGCATCGGCGTGGGAGCCTCAATCATCGGCGTTCCCCTGGCCCTGCCGCTCAGCGTCCTGGTCTTCATCGGCTCCTTTATCCCCGTGGTGGGTGCCCTGGTGACCGGCGCCATCGCCGTGCTCCTGGCCCTGGTGGCCAACGGCCCCATCAACGCCCTGATCATGCTGGCCATCGTACTGGCGGTCCAGCAGCTCGAAAGCCACATCCTCCAGCCCCTGGTCATGGGCAAAGCCGTGTCACTGCACCCTGTGGCCGTCATCCTTGCCGTCGCCGCGGGCTCCTACCTGGCCGGGATCCCCGGCGCCCTGTTCTCGGTGCCCATCCTCGCCGTCGCAAACTCGTCCATTCGCTACATCGCCGCCAGAACGTGGGAACATGAAGACGTGCCGGCGACGCTCCTGATGGCAGGCGCCGGAGCGGACACCACGTTCAAGGACGTTGAACGTCCGGCTGCGCTTCGCCGCGGCAGGAAGGCCGCCCCCGGCACCACAGCAGCAGATCCTGATGCCCGCACCGCCACGGAGCACGGCTCAGGGGACGAATCCTAAGGAGAGCAGTACGTGAATATCCTGGAAACCCTTCCCGTCACCCTGGACGATGTCCTTGAGGCGCAGAAGCTCCTGGACGGGATTATTGCGCGCACACCGGTGGAATCGTCGCGCGCGCTCGGTGCGCTGGTAGGCGGCGAGGTCTACTTCAAATGCGAAAACCTCCAGCGGGCTGGGTCCTTCAAGGTCCGCGGCGCCTATGTCCGGATGGCCCGGCTCTCCCCGGAGGAGAAGAAGCGCGGTGTCGTCGCGGCATCCGCCGGCAACCACGCCCAGGGCGTGGCGGTCGCCGCCAAGAGCCTGGGCATCAAGGCCCGCATCTACATGCCGCTGGGAGTGGCCCTGCCCAAGCTTGCCGCCACGCGCAGCCATGGCGCCGAGGTCATCCTGCACGGGCACAACGTGGACGAGGCGCTCGCGGAAGCGCAGCGCTACAGCGACGAGACCGGCACCGTATTTGTCCACCCCTTCGACAACGTGGACGTTGTGGCCGGCCAGGGCACGCTGGGCCTTGAGATCCTGGAACAGATCCCCCACGTGGACACCATCCTGATGGGTGTTGGTGGCGGTGGGCTCCTGGCCGGAGTGGCAGTGGCCATCAAGGCCCGCGCCCGGGAACTGGGCCGCGAAATCAGGATCATCGGCGTGCAGGCGGAAAACGCTGCCGCGTACCCGCCGTCGCTGGCAGCCGACGCCCTGGTGCCGCTGACCAAGGTTTCGACCATGGCTGACGGCATCGCAGTGGGCCGCCCGGGCCAGCTGCCGTTCAGCATCATCCGGGAACTGGTGGATGATGTGGTCACCGTCAGTGAAGACTCCCTGGCGCGGGCCCTGATTTTCCTGCTGGAACGGGCCAAGATGGTGGTGGAACCTGCCGGTGCCGTGGGCGTCGCCGCCCTGATGGACGGCAAGATCGAAAACCCGGGCACCACGGCGGTGGTTTTGTCCGGTGGCAACATCGACCCCATGCTGATGCTCAAGGTCATCCAGCGCGGGCTGTCGGCTGCGGGACGCTACATGACCGTGCGGATGATGCTGGATGACCGGCCCGGCTCGCTGGCCACCATCGCCAGGATCATCGCCGAGAACGACGCCAACGTCACCGGCCTGGACCACACCAGGGTGGGCGGCGCGATCAGCATGGGGGACGTGTCCATCACGGTCAACCTGGAAACCAAGGGCCACGAACATGGCGAACAGGTCCTCAGCGCACTGCGCGCCGAGGGTTTCCAGCCCATCGTGGTGCACTAGGAGCACACCATGGCCAAAATGTTGGGGGACAGGTCCGCGGGGGAGCGGCAGGGCATCGCCGCGCGTGCCAAAGGCGGGCTGCTGGTCCTGGGTGGCTTTGTGGCGGTTTTGTTTGTCATTGAGGTGATCAACTTCCTGCTGACGCGCTCGCTGAACAGGACGTTCGGACTGCGGCCGCGGAGCGCTGACGGCCTGCTGGACATCCTGACCTTCCCGCTGCTGCACGCAAACCTCAACCACCTGCTCTCCAACGCCCTGCCGCTGATCATTTTCGGCTTCCTGGTGTTCCTGTCCGGGATCCGGGTGTTCCTCACCGCCCTTGGCTTCAGCTGGCTGGGATCGGGGCTGACGGTCTGGCTGATCGGTGACCCCGGGGTCACCGTAGGTGCCTCCGGGCTGGTTTTTGGTTTGTTCGCGTTCCTCCTGGTGCGGGGGTTCTTCAATTCCAGCTGGAAGCAGATCCTGCTGGCAGTGGTTCTCTTTATGCTGTACGGCAGCATCCTCTTCGGGCTCCTGCCCACCGTTGCCGGGTTCGTCTCCTGGCAGGCGCACCTGGGCGGTGCCGCGGGCGGTGTGGCCGCAGCCCTGCTGCTGCGGCCACGGAACCGGACGGCAACCCTGGCGCCCGGGAACCGGTCCGGCATCTGACATGTTCAACCCCGGTTACCGGGCTTAAAACCAAAGCGCCGCCGGTCCCTTCGGGGCCCGGCGGCGCTTTGCTGTGCTGAGGGTCAGGCGGAGTACGGCTTGGCGGAAAGGATCTCCACCGTGATGTCCTTGCCGTTGGGCGCCACGTAGCTCAGTGAGTCGCCTTCCTTGTGGCCCAGGATGGCGGCACCCAGCGGGGACTTCTCGCTGAAGACGTCCAGGTCGGAGTCGCCGGCAATTTCGCGGGAACCGAGCAGGAACGTCTCCTCGTCGCCGGCAATCCGGGCCACCACCAGCATGCCGGGCTCCACGATGCCGTCATCAGCGGGTGCTTCGCCCACGTGGGCGTCCCGGAGCAGGGCGGTCAACTGGCGGATACGCGCCTCGATCTTTCCCTGTTCCTCTTTGGCGGCGTGGTACCCGCCGTTCTCCTTGAGGTCACCTTCCTGCCGGGCGGCCTCGATCTTCTGGACGATATCCGCCCGGCCGGGGCCGGAAAGGTGGTCCAGCTCTGCCTTCAGGCGGTCAAAAGCTTCCTGGGTAAGCCAGGCTGCAGCTGCGCTGTTGGTGGTAGACACGGACTTCTCCTCTATATGGTCCTACATGCAAAAGACCCCGCCATGGTGGCCACTTGTGGAGCGGCAACCAGCTCAGCGGGGTAAAGGTATTGGACCAGTGTAGTCAGTCCGGCAGGTTTATCCCAAAGCCGGAGCGATGCAGGTCACAGCAACGGAAGCTACGCCTTGGGCACCCAGCAACTGTCCACCACACCGGAGACTGACAATGATTCGGTCCGGACGGAGACCCGCTGCGCGAGTGTCCTGCCGCCGTCGGACGAGTCCTCCGTGGCCTCCGCGGGAATATCCACAACCTTCCAGCCCACCACCGCGTACTTCGAGTCCAGCGCCTTGACGGCGCATTTGACCTCGGTGCCGGGCTCGCGGGTGACCTGGAAATCAACTTCTGCGAGCGTGCCGTCGGGAGTGCTGTAGCCGATGTCCTTGAACGTCACCCCACCCAAGGCGTTGGACGTGGAAACCCAGGCCATAAAGCCAATGCCCACAGCCAGCGCGGCACCGGCAATGATGCGTTTGGCGCGAGGGGTAAGCCCCTGTTTTTTTGCACCATAGCGATTGGCTAGGCTGGTGTCTGCGGGCGCGGAGGGGGCCGGCTGGTCCGGGGAAGTCACCTGACCAGTTTAGTGCCTTTCCGCCGGTGGCTTTTCCGGCCGGCAGCGCACCACTGCAGCCCGCTTTGTTCCATCCAGCCTAAGTACAGAAGAAAGAGGAGCGGTCCTTCAATGACAGCGCCCAGCAACTCCCCGGCACCGCTGCGGCTGCTCGCAGTCCACGCCCACCCGGACGACGAATCCAGCAAGGGTGCTGCCACGATGGCCATGTACGCAGCATCCGGCGTGGACGTTATGGTGGCCACCTGCACGGACGGCTCCCGCGGCGACATCCAGAACCCCGCCATGGCCGACGCACCGCACCCCAAGCGCGACATGGCCGGCGCGCGCCGCCTCGAGATGGCGAACGCCGCAGCAGTCCTGGGCATCCGCCAGCAATGGCTTGGCTTCGTGGACTCCGGGCTGCCGGAAGGGGACCCGCTGCCACCGCTTCCTGCCGGATCCTTCGCCACGCTGCCGCTGCACCATGCCGCCGCCCCCCTGGTCCGACTGGTGCGTTCCTTCAAACCGCACGTCATCCTCAGTTACGACGAAAACGGCGGCTACCCCCACCCGGACCACATCATGGCCCACAAGGTGGCCGTTGAAGCCTTCGAGGCTGCCGGGGACCCCAACCGCTACCCGGAGGCCGGACCGGCTTGGGAGCCCAGCAAGCTGTACTACGACCGAGCGTTCAGCCCCGACCGGTTCCGGGCCCTGCACTTCGCCCTGGAGGAGGCAGGCCTGCAGTCCCCGTATGCCGAGCGGCTTGCAGCCTGGCTGGAAACCGACGCCGAGGGCCACACCCCGCCGGTCACGGTGCACGCCACCACCACCCAGGTGGACTGCGGCGATTTCTTCGAAGCCCGGGATGACGCGTTGCGCGCCCACCGGACCCAGATCGACCCGCTGGGTTTCTTCTTCGCCGTCTCCACGGAGATGCAGCGAAAAGCATGGCCGTGGGAGGACTACTGCCTGATCAAGTCCCGGGTTCCCTCGGAGCTCCCCGAAAAGGATCTCTTCGCCGGGCTAAGATAGAACCAGCAGGCAATTTCTATGCCGCGTAGAAGAACCGGCCGGGAGGCCGGCCGGCGCCTGCTGCCGCCGTTCCACAGAAGGTTTTAACAGTGCATCATCTGCTCCTTAGCCTGGCCACCACCCCGTCGCCGATGCCCACGCCGGGGCTCCGGGACGGGCTCTCCGAGGACCAGGTGACCCCTGGCCTGTGGGGATTCATCATGACGGCATTTTTTGTGGTGGCCACCACGCTGCTGATTATCGACATGGTGCGGCGTATCCGCAGGGTCCGCTACCGGGCACAGGTGGAGGAGGACCGGCTTGCTGCGGCCGCCGCGGCCGACGTCGACGCCGCAGACGAGCACGACGGCCTGGCAGCTCCCGGCCCCGTTGGCCCCGAAGGTACCGGATCCAACGCCTTGGACCACCGGCCCCGCGACTGAGCCCCGCTCAGGGGGCCGGCCCAGGCCCGCGTGTACCTGCTCAGCCCAGCACTGCCATGGCGATTGCGATGAAGTGCGCCGCAAAGGCAAAGACCGTCAGGGCATGGAAAAGTTCGTGGAACCCGAAATGGTGGTAGCTGAAGTTGGGCTTCTTCAGGGCGTAAAACACGGCGCCGGTGATGTACAGCGCGCCGCCCACGCAAATCAGGACCGCCGAGGCGATGTTGGCCTGGAAGAACTGCGGCAGGTAAAATAGCGCCCCGCAGCCCAGCGCAATGTAGATGGGGACGTAGAGCCAGCGCGGCGCGTCCGTCCATAACAGCCGGAAAAGCACGCCCAGGATGGCGCCGGACCAGATCACCCACAGCAGCAGGACCGCCTGCGGCCGTTCCAGCAGGCTCCAGGCCAGCGGGGTATAGCTGCCGGCGATGACCAGCATGATGTTGGTGTGGTCCAGCCGCTTCAACACCCGTTTTGCCCCCGGCGACCAGTTGCCGCGGTGGTAGATGGCGCTGATCCCGAACAGCAGCACGCCGGTGAAAGCGTAGATGGCCGAGGTGATTTTCCGGTCAGGCGTCGGGGCGAGGACCACCAGCACTATGCCGGCGGCCAGGGCCATCGGAGCCGCCACGGTGTGGATCCAGCCCCGCCACTTCGGTTTGATCATCAGCAGCTCCGCCAGCCGCACCGCCGCGTCATCCAGGGCGGTGCCCTTGGGGGCGCCTGCTGTGGTGGATCCGTCCTCCGGTTGCGGGGTCCGGGGTGCCTCCGGCATCTCGCTGTTCATGGTCCCAGAATAACTTACGATCCGGTAAGTTACCCATGAGTAGGACCTGGCGGCGGCACGGCGGAGCGGCGTGGGACGGCGGAAGCAAAGCCGGACGGTAGCCTAGGATGTGCAAGGAACGTCCAGCAAGGAAGTCAGGTGAGTGGAGGCGTGGAGTTGCCCGGGTTCCTCTACGGCTTCTATGAGCGCAGGCTCCTGCGTGGCCTCGCACGGGACCGCATTCCCCGGCACATCGGCGTGATGGTGGACGGCAACCGGCGCTGGGCCAAGCAGTTCAACGCCCCCACCAGCCAGGGCCACCAGGCCGGCGCGGACAAGATCCACGAGTTCCTGGGCTGGTGCCAGGAACTCGGCGTCAAGGTGGTCACCCTGTACATGCTGTCCACGGACAACATGAACCGGTCCAGCGAGGAGCTTGACCTGCTGATGGGCATCATCGCCAATACCCTTGACCGCCTGGATGAGGATGCCAACATCTCCGTGCACGCCATGGGAGCCCCGGAACTCCTGCCGGACTACCTGGCCGAGCGGCTCAACAACCTGACCGCCCGGACCACCCTGCGCGAGAAGATCCACGTCAACGTGGCCGTGGGGTACGGCGGCCGGCGGGAAATCGTGGACGCCGTCAGGGAACTCCTGCACGACGCCGTGGCCAAGGGCGAGGACATCGGCAGGCTCGCCGACGCGCTGAGCGTGGATGACATCTCCCGGTTCCTTTACACCAGGGGCCAGCCCGACCCGGACCTGGTGATCCGCACCTCGGGCGAACAGCGGCTCTCCGGCTTCCTGATGTGGCAAAGCGCCTACAGCGAGTTCTACTTCTGCGAGGCCCTCTGGCCGGCGTTCCGCAAGGTGGACTTCCTGCGCGCCCTGCGCGACTACGCCGGCAGGCAGCGCCGCTTCGGTTCCTGAGGGTCCGTTAACTCCAAGTTCACGCAGCGGCAACAGGAATCGCCGCGTAATGGTTGCGGAAATTACCCGCGGCGGAATTACGTTATATCCATCAGCAGGCAAACCGCCGGCTGATCGGGGAGGCCAGTACATGGAGCGGAACATCGCACCGGATGTATGGGAGGCCGGATCCGGCCTCGTGGCCGAACCGCCTCACCATTAAGAAATCCGGGCTGGCGCCCGGGGCTGGAGTCGATGTGGCTACTTCTGAAACACTGCCCGAGGTCGTTTCCGACCAGGAAGTGAAAGCTACCTCTCGCGCCACGCGAGCCACCACTCAAACCGGTGCAGCACCAGATGCTGACACCGGTTTTGCCGTCTCCGGAAGGGAACCAGCCATCAACACCTTTGTGATCGACACCTCGGTCCTGCTCTCGGACCCATTGGCACTGCTGCGCTTCGCCGAACACGAGGTGGTGATCCCGGTGGTGGTCATCACCGAGCTTGAGGCCAAACGCCACGACCCGGAACTGGGATACTTCGCCCGGAAAGCACTCCGGCTGATGGACGACCTCAGGGTCCAGCACGGCGGCCTGAACCGGCCCATCCCCATCGGAGACGACGGCGGCACCCTGACTGTGGAGCTCAACCATATTTCCACGGAGGTGCTCCCGTTGGGGTTCCGGAGCGGCGACAACGACAGCCGCATCCTCGCCGTCGCCAAAAACCTGGCCAACGAAGGCAAAAACGTCACGGTGGTGTCCAAGGACCTGCCCATGCGCGTCAAGGCCTCGGCCATGGGCCTCACTGCCGACGAGTACCGGAACGAACTGGTCAAGGACTCCGGCTGGACAGGCGTGGCCGAGGTGGAGGCCAACGAACAGGAAATCTCCACCCTGTACGGCCACGAACCCGTTTTTATCCCGGCTGCCGCGGAACTGCCGGTCAACACCGGCCTGGTGCTGCTGTCCAACAGGGGCTCCGCGCTGGGCCGGGTGGGCGCCGACAAACAGGTCCGCCTGGTCAAGGGCGACCGCGATGTCTTCGGCCTGCATGGCAGGTCCGCTGAGCAGCGGCTGGCCATCGACATGCTGATGGATCCCGCCGTGGGAATCGTCTCGATCGGCGGCCGCGCCGGCACTGGCAAGTCCGCACTGGCGCTCTGTGCAGGCCTGGAAGCGGTCCTGGAACGCCGCGAACACCGCAAGGTCATCGTGTTCCGCCCGCTGTACGCCGTGGGCGGCCAGGAGTTGGGCTACCTGCCGGGCTCCGAGTCCGAAAAAATGAACCCGTGGGCCCAGGCAGTCTTCGATACCCTGGGCGCGCTGGTCAGCCAGGAAGTGGTGGAGGAAGTCATGGACCGGGGCATGCTTGAGGTGATGCCCCTGACCCACATCCGTGGCCGGTCCCTGCACGATGCCTTCGTGATTGTGGACGAAGCGCAGTCCCTGGAGAAAAACGTCCTGCTGACGGTCATGAGCCGCATGGGCCAGAACTCCAAGATTGTGCTCACCCACGACGTCGCCCAGCGCGACAACCTCCGCGTCGGCCGGCACGACGGCATCGCCGCGGTCGTCGAAACCCTGAAAGGACACCCGCTTTTCGGCCACATCACGCTCACCCGCAGCGAACGCTCACCCATCGCAGCACTGGTGACGGAGTTGCTCGAAGGGTAAGCGGAGGTGCCCGGGTGCCCCTTCCTCTGCGTGCTGGCTCGTTCCTCGCCTTTGACGCACGCTGCCGGAAGGCGCGCCCGGACACCAAATCCTCCTTGGCTCAGGAGATCGCCAGGAACTCAGCCGCGGCGTTATGGCCTGCCACCTGCAACTCCCAGTCGGGGCGTTTGAACGATTCGGGGGTGAGCCGGACTTGTTGGACCGTTTCCACCTCGGTGCCCCACTGGGTCCTGTGCACCCCGTTGGGTTCGTAGCCCAGGGAACGGGAGACGCCCAGCGAGGATTCGTTCCACGCGGCGGCCTCGGACTCGGCGACTTCGGCACCCAACCAGTCAAACGCCCACAGCACAACGGCGGCCCGCATCTCCTTGCCCAGGCCGATGCCGTGCGCGGAGCGCTGCAGCCAGGAGCCGGTGCTGACGGTCTTGAGGGCCGCGAATTTCTTGGCGCCAACGTCCTGGCAGCCAACGAGCGCCCCCTCGCGCCAGATGCCCAGCAGGATGGTCCAGGACTCCGGTCCGCACTCCGCCCGGTTCCGCCAGTGCCACTGCGCCATCCGGGGTCCGAGCTCGGCGCGGGGCGCCTCGGCCCAGGCCGTGCTGAACGGGTTTCTGCCGGGTTCGTGGATGCCGCCCGCCGCAGCATCGACCAGCGCCGGCAGGTCCTGGTCCGTCACGGTCCGCAGTTCCAGGCGCGGTGTCTTCAGGACCAGGCCGTCGAGGGGCCACAGGTGGGTTATCGCAGTCATCGGGCCAGCCTAGCCCAGCGGCACCTAGGGTTCGGGCCACACCTGGGCCGGGAGGTTCCAGCTGATGTATCGGCGGACATCCGCCGGAGCTGCAGGGCTGGCCAGGAACAGATCATCAGGCATGTATCCGTCCACCGCGAGGATCCGCAGCCAGTGGCCGTACTGGTCCTTCTCCGGTTCCAGGGAGCGGCTGGCCACGCAGACACCGGTCCGCAGGTCCACCCGGACCAGTGACCTGCCAGGCAGGCACAGCGGGGCTGCGGGATCGCCGGCGTGGTACGCCGCCGTAGGCGACACCTCGGCCTCGAGCGCGGGCCGGCCCTCGTGGTCCAGCCGCCGGACGCCGTGGACCAGCACTGCATTGCTGCCAGGGAATTCCAGGGGCACCGGGGCATTGCCCGCCAGTTCCACCGGGTCCAGGGCCGCCGAAAGACGGCCGTTGCCGAACCCGGGATCCCCGTACGCGGCCTCGGGCCTGCGGCGGACCAGGCCGGAGCCGTCATAGACCGGGGTAACAAGGTGCGGCGGCAGCAGCCAGGACTTCCGTGTCGAGGTGACGTAAAACCCGTCGCGGGAGTCGTTGATTCCGGGTGTGCTGTGGAGGACCAGTCCGTCGGGGCTTTCCAACCGGAGCGCGCCGGGCCGGCGCAGCGACGCCCGCACCAGCGGCGCCGCCGGGGCAGGGGCATCGGTGAAGGGCTCATCCCAGTACTCGAACTGCAGGGCCTGCCATTTCCACGGCGAGGACCGGCAGAGGTTCCGGAACATTGCTGCCGTGTCCGCCGGGCCGGCGCCGTGCTCCGGATCCGGGCGGTGCCGGGCGTCCCATGTGGCCATATCCACATATTACGCGGGCGCGGTTCTGGGCCCGGCCCGATTCCAGTAGCATCCGAGGGGTGATGGGACGACTCGGCGGCCTTTGGGCCGGCAACCCTGTGGCCTTCTGGCTGGTGCTGGCCGCGTGCGCCTATTTTGTGGTCATGGCCGTGCGCCTCACAGTCATCGATGTCCGGCATCACCTGCTGCCCAACCGGATCATTTTCCCTTCCTACGCCATTGTCGGCCTGCTTCTGGTGGCCGCCGCGGCGCTGGGTGATGCCGGCTCCGGTACCCTCCACGACGGCGGGCTTGCCGCCACGGAGACTTTCCGGGTGCTGGCGGGAGCGGGGCTGCTGTGGCTGTTCTACTACGTGCTGCGGCGGTTGTACCCGCCGGGCATGGGGTTCGGCGATGTGAAGCTGGCGGGAGTGTTGGGCCTGTACCTGGGCTTCCTGGGCTGGGGCCACCTGTTCGCGGGCACGTTCCTGGCGTTCCTGCTGGGCGGATCCTGGTCCGTAATCCTGTTGGTGGCACGCCGCGGCACGTTGAAGACAGCTATCCCGTTCGGCCCGTTTATGCTGGCCGGTGCTTTCCTGGCCCTGCTCCTGCCGGCCTGAGGGCGGTGCGCCGCAGGCATAGGCTTGGCTTATGCCTGCACCTGACTTCATCCTGAACCTGCGTAAGAAGGTCGGCAACGACCTGCTGTGGCTTCCCGGCGTCCGGGGTGTGGTGGTGGACGGGGAAGGCCGGATCCTGTTGGCCCGGCGGGCCGATAACGGGCAGTGGGCCCTGGTCAGCGGCATCCTGGAGCCGGGGGAGCAGCCCGCCCGCGGCCTGGTGCGGGAGATTTTTGAGGAAACAGCCGTGGTGGCAGAGGTGGAGCACGTGGTCTCTGTTGGCGCCGTGGGTCCGTTCACCTACCCGAACGGCGATGTTTGTGAATTCCTGGACATTGTTTTTAAGTGCCGGTACGTGTCCGGGACCGCCCGGATCAACGACGACGAATCCCTTGCCGTGGGCTGGTTCGCCCCGACGGACCTGCCGGAATTGATGGCCGGCCACCTCACCAGCATCCGTCGTGCCCTCGCGCCGGCGGGGACAGCGCATTTCGAGGCCTGAGCCGACGGCTTAGAACCAGGCAGGGACGCCGCAACCCCCAAGATTGCGGCGTCCCTGCTTGTCGTGATCCGACGGACCGTGGTGGCAGCCCGCGTCAGCGTCGCTGGGAAACCAGCCCGCCGTCGTCGTCCGCGGCATCCCGGCCGTTGTTCGCAGGGTCGTCCTGCCTGGCGGGCGCTTCGCCGGCGGCTGCTGCCCGCTGCTCGGCCTCGAGCCGGGTGGCTTCCTCGCCGCCCACTGCCTCGCCGCGGGCCACCATGCCGGCCGTATCCGACAACGGGATCTGCTTGAGCGTGATGGCCAGGAGCAGGGCCACGGCAATGAAGGGCAGCAGGTACCAGAACACCGGCGCCAGCGAGTCGGCGTAAGCGTTCACGATGGCGTCCCGCAGCTGCTCCGGGAGCTGGCTGAGCGCTGCCGGGTCCAGGGTGCTGGTGGACTGCGCGGCCTGGTCAGCCGATGCGCCGGCCCCCGTGAAGGCGGTGGTCAGCGATTCGGAGAGCCGGTTGGTGAAGATGGCACCAAACACTGCGACGCCCATGGCGGCACCCACTTCGCGGAAGTAGTTGTTGGTGCTGGTGGCGGTGCCGATCTGCTCTGCCGGTACGGAGTTCTGGACCACCAGGACCACCACCTGCATGATCAGGCCCAGGCCTGCACCGAACACAAACAGCTGCACGCAGATAACCCAGATGGGTGTTGTGGCGGCCAGGGTGGTCATCCACAGCATGGCAGCCATGGTGAAAGCAGCGCCCAGGATGGGGAACATCTTGTACTTGCCGGTTTTGGAGATCCGGATGCCGGAGTAGATGGAGGTGCCCATCAGGCCCACCATCATGGGCAGCATCAGCAGGCCGGATTCGGCGGCGGACGTGCCGGAGGACATCTGCAGGAAAGTGGGCACAAAGGCGATGGCGGAGAACATGCCCAGGCCCAGCGTGAAGCCGATGGCCGTGGCGTTGACGAAGATCCGGTTGCGGAACAGGCTCAGCGGAATGATGGGGTCCTCGGCGCGGCGCTCCACCATAACAAAGGCTGCGGCCGACAGGACAAGGCCGGCACCGAAGGCCCAGGTCAGCGGAGAATCCCAGCCTTCGTCCTTTTTGCCGCCGAAGTCCGTGAAGAAGATCAGGCAGGTGGTGGCGGTGGAGAGGAGGAGGACCCCGAGGATGTCAATGCGCTTTTCTGCCTTTTTGTTCGGCAGCGTCAGGGTGAACCAGGCGAAGGCGAAGGCGGCGATGCCGATGGGAATGTTGATGTAGAAGGCCCATTCCCAGGTGAGGTGGTCCACGAAGAACCCGCCCAGGAGGGGGCCGGCCACGGCGGAGAGTCCGAAGATGGCGCCCAGCGGGCCCATGTACTTGCCGCGGTCCTTGGCGGGGACGATGTCGGCGATGATGGCCTGGGACAGGATCATCAGGCCGCCGCCGCCCAGGCCCTGGATGGCACGGAAGATGACAAAGCCCCAGAAATCGGTCGCAAGGGCGCAGCCGACCGAGGCGAGCGTGAACAGCGCGATGGCCACGAGGAACAGGTTCCGCCGGCCCAGGATGTCACCGAACTTGCCGTAGATGGGCATCACGATGGTGGTGGCCAGCAGGTAGGCGGTGGTGATCCAGGCCTGGTGTTCGACGCCGCCGAGCTTGCCCACGATGGTGGGCATGGCCGTGGAGACGATTGTCTGGTCCAGGCTGGAGAGCAGCATGCCGGCGATGAGCGCCGAGAAGATGATCCAGATGCGTTTTTGCGTCAACAGCAGGGGCCCTGCCGGTGGCTTGGTGGTGGTGCTCATGAGTGTCCTTCTGCTGCTGCGGTGGTGGGGTCGAAAGGCTGGGAGAAAAGGCTGCTGGCGGCGCTGATGTTTTCCATCAGCAGCTCGCGGTAGGGGCGGGTGTTGCCGTCCGAGAAGTAGGCCATGCTGCTTTTGCGGGCGATGGTGCCCAACAGGACCACGGCCATCTGCACCACGGGATGGTCCTCGCCCACGCCTTCGCGGCGGGCCAGGTCCCTGGCGAACTGCTTCTCGCGCCGGTCAGTGACCCCGATGATGCGCAGGATCAGCTGCGGTTCCTTATGGACCACGGCGATCAGCTGCCGGGTTTCCTCCTCGGAGGCGGTCATCTTTTCGGAAAGCCGGAGGGAGAACCGGATGAGGTCCTGGAAAAGGGTGGGGGAAATTTCGCCGGCAGGGGAGGCTGCGCCGCCCGCAATGAACTCGGCAAGGATGTCCTCGGGGACGTCGTCGTCCACGTGGCCGATGATGGCGTCTTCCTTGGCCGGGAAGTAGTTGAAGAAGGTGCGGCGCGAGATTCCGGCGGCTTCGCAGACCTCTTCCACGGTGTAGCCGTTCAGCCCGCGTTCGGCCGTCAGGGTCCGGGCGGCGTTGGTGATGGCCTGCCGCGTTGCGGCCCGTTTCCGCTCACGGAGGCCATTTTCTAAAGTTGCACTCTGAGTCACAGAGTAAAGTTTTGCACTAAGTCGGAATTAGTGCAACTTAATCTGGGAAATGCGTACGACGACGGCCGCCGCCTTCGCTGGGAAGGTGGCGGCCGCCGTTGTACTGCAGGAAAGCCGGGGGAACTAGGCCTTGTGCGGCGGGCGCGTCATGGACATAACGTCCAGGGCGGTGTCCAGTTGTTCCTCGGTGACCTCGCCGCGCTCCAGGAAGCCCATGGCGATGACGGTTTCACGGATGGTGAGGCCTTCGGCCACGGCCTTCTTGGCGATCTTCGCCGCGTTCTCGTACCCGATGTACTTGTTCAGCGGGGTGACGATGGACGGTGAGGCCTCGGCCAGGAAGCGGGCGCGCTCCACGTTCGCGGTGATGCCGTCGATCATCTTGTCCGCCATCACGCGGCTGGTGTTGGCCAGCAGGCGCACGGACTCAAGCAGGTTGGCGGCCATCACGGGGATGCCGACGTTCAGCTCGAAGGCGCCGTTGGTGCCGGACCAGGCGATGGCGGTGTCGTTGCCGATGACCTGCGCGCACACCATGATGGAGGCCTCGCAGATGACGGGGTTGACCTTGCCCGGCATGATCGAGGAACCCGGCTGCAGGTCGGGGATCGCGATTTCGCCCAGGCCCGTGTTGGGGCCGGAGCCCATCCAGCGCAGGTCGTTGTTGATCTTCATAAAGGAGATCGCGATGTTGCGCAGCTGGCTGGACGCTTCGATCAGGCCGTCGCGGTTGGCCTGGGCCTCGAAGTGGTCGCGGGCTTCGGTCAGCGGCAGGCCGGTGTCCGTGGCGAGCAGTTCGATGACACGTTCGGGGAAGCCGGCCGGGGTGTTGATGCCCGTGCCCACGGCCGTGCCGCCCAACGGAACCTCAGCGACGCGGGGGAGTGCTGCGTTGATGCGTTCGATGCCGTAGCGGACCTGCGCTGCGTAGCCACCGAACTCCTGGCCCAGCGTCACCGGGGTGGCGTCCATGAGGTGGGTGCGGCCGGATTTCACGACGTCCTTGAACTCCACGGCCTTGCGTTCCAGCGACTCTGCCAGGTAGCCAAGCGCAGGAATGAGGTCGTTGATCAGGGCCGAGGTGGCTGCCACGTGGACCGAGGTGGGAAAGACGTCGTTGGAGGACTGCGAGGCGTTGACGTGGTCGTTGGGGTGGACCACCTTGTCGCTGCCGGCTGCCTTCAGGGCGCGTGATGCGAGTTCGGCCAGCACCTCATTGGTGTTCATGTTCGAGGAGGTGCCGGAGCCGGTCTGGAAAACGTCGATGGGGAAGTCGCCGTCGTACTTGCCCGCCGCCACCTCATCGGCAGCGTCGGCGATCGCCTTGGCCAGCTCGCCGTCGAGCACCCCAAGTTCCGCGTTGGCCTGCGCCGCAGCCTTCTTGACCCGGGCCAGCGCCTCGATGTGGGCGCGTTCCAGGGTTTTTCCGGAGATGGGGAAGTTCTCAACTGCACGCTGCGTCTGTGCACGGTACAGGGCGTTCACGGGGACGCGGACTTCGCCCATCGTGTCGTGTTCAATGCGGAATTCTTCAGTGGAAGTCATGGGGCTAGCTTAGGACGAGCGGGCGCACCATCGAAAACCGTGAAGGGGCTGCGACGCAGCGGCCCGCCCGGTGCCGCTAGAGGTCCCCGATGCCCGAAACAACGTCCGCCCGGCCTTCCGCCAGGCTGTAGGACAGGCCAACGACGGCGGCGCGGCCGCTTTCGATTGCGTCGGAAATCACACGGGAGCTGTCCGCCAGCCGCTGGGCGGTCTGCTTGACGTGCTCCACCACCATGTCGTTGACCTCTGTCTGGTCGTTCCGCAGCGAGGTCAGCACCGAGGGCGTGATCCGCTCCACCAGGTCCCGGATGAAACCGGCAGGCATCTGTCCGGTCTCGACGGCGGCCTTGGTGGCGCTGACGGCGCCGCAGTTGTCGTGGCCGAGGACCACGATCAGGGGCACCCCCAGCACGCCGATGCTGTATTCGAGGGAGCCCAGGACGGCGTCGTCGATGACCTGGCCGGCGGTGCGGACCACAAAAACGTCGCCAAGGCCGACGTCGAAGATGATTTCGGCGGCGAGCCGGGAATCCGAGCAGCCGAAGATCACCGCAAACGGGTGCTGGTTCTCCACCAGGGAGGAGCGGCGGGACGCATCCTGGTTGGGGTGGGACGTTTCGGCGTTGACGAAGCGTTCGTTTCCTTCGCGCAGGCGGCGCCAGGCGAGTGCGGGGGTCAGGTAGGTAGCCACGCGACTACGTTACGGCGCTGCGGTGGCGGACGGTGAAACTGTTACGGCCGGGTTGGCCTCAATGGACTTCACCACGGCGCCCGCCAGCGTGCCGAATTCTTCCAGTTGGGCGGCGCCGGTCAGGATGACGGTGGTGCCGCCATATTCCAGCACCATTGACTTCTCGCCCTTGCCGGTGTCCCGGAGTTCCCATTCCTGGCCGCCTGCGCTGCGGGAGCCGGTAACGGGGGCGTTGCGGGTTTCCTGGAGCAGCCAGGTGGGGTTGGCCTTGATGGTCTGGACCATGCCGATGAAGGAGCCCTTGGGCGTCAGGTAGCCCACTTCCCAGGTGGGGACCCCGCTGGACGTGCCTGCCTCCCAGCGGGCGTAATTGGCCCTGAACGCACCGCCGGTGTCCGGCGCGGCAGGTGTGAATCCTGCCACATCCGCGGCCCGGCCGGCTATTGCGGCCACGTCGATGTCCGGGCGGTAGCCATCACTCTTGGGCAGCGGGTTCATCAGGATTACCGGCAGGAACGCCGCAATGCTGACCACCAGGGCGATGATCATGCCGATCACCGAAGCGTTGGCCCGCTTGGCCGCCGCGGCCGGAATGACGGGCAAAACCTGGCTGCCGCCGTCCTGCCCGGCGGCAGACTCCCGGCCGCGGGTTTCGCTGGGTTCGGGGCTGGGGCTGGGCTTTTCCTGCATTTCATTCACCCCTCCATAGTCGCCTATAGAGGCACCCTCTGCTATTCGGGACCCCCTCGGTCCGGCTCCGGCCAATCCCGGCACATTGCGGGGGCGCGTCATCCGATGCCCCGTGCCCGATGCCGCGACTATGATCGGAAGCAGAGGAATCACCGCACCGCCGCACCGGCGTTGCGGGTTTAATGATCGCCACTCGAAGAAGAGGTTCACGTGTCACCAGCGTCCATGACCCAGAAATACTCCACGATCTCACCGTCCCTGGCAGTAGGCAACGACGAGCCTGACCGCAACCTGGCCCTTGAACTGGTCCGCGTCACCGAGGCCGCGGCCATCGCCGGCGGACACTGGGTAGGTTTCGGCGACAAGAATACGGCGGACGGCGCTGCCGTTGACGCCATGCGTTCCTTCCTGCAGACCGTCCACTTCAACGGCGTTGTGGTCATCGGCGAAGGCGAAAAAGACGAAGCCCCCATGCTGTTCAACGGCGAACGCGTCGGCGACGGCACCGGCCCTGAGTGCGACGTTGCCGTCGACCCCATCGACGGCACCCGCCTGACCGCCCTGGGCATCAACAACGCCCTGGCCGTGCTCGCCGTGGCTGAGCGCGGCTCCATGTTCGACCCCTCAGCCGTTTTCTACATGGAGAAGCTGGTCACCGGCCCCGAGGCTGCCGACATGGTGGACCTCCGCCTGCCCGTCAAGCAGAACCTGCACCTCATCGCGAAGGCCAAGGGCGTTAAGGTCAACCAGCTCAACGTGATGATCCTGGACCGTGACCGCCACCGCCCGCTGGTCGAAGAGATCCGCGAAGCCGGTGCCCGCACCAAGTTCATCATGGACGGCGACGTTGCCGGCGCCATTGCGGCGGCCCGGTCCGGCACCGGCGTGGACGCCCTGATGGGCATCGGCGGCACCCCCGAGGGCATCGTCGCGGCCTGCGCCATCAAGTCCCTGGGCGGCGTCATCCAGGGCCGCCTGTGGCCAACCAGCGACGACGAGAAGCAGAAGGCGATCGACGCCGGCCATGACCTTGACCGCGTCCTCTCCACCAACGACCTCGTCTCAAGCGACAACTGCTACTTCGCAGCCACCGGCATCACGGACGGAGACCTGCTCAAGGGTGTCCGCTACTCCAAGGACAAGGTCCTGACCCAGTCAATCGTGATGCGGTCCAAGTCCGGCACCATCCGCTTTGTGGACGGCGAGCACCAGGCCAGCAAGTGGGAAGGCTACGCCCGCAAGAGCTGAGCCTGCCGGCCGTAGCCGGCCCGTCCCGAAGCCCCGGAGTGCCCAGCGCGCCCCGGGGCTTCGGCGTTAACGCGTTGGTATAGGGTTTAAGCCATGATTGTCGCTGTTGTGCCCTGTACTGACCGCACCCTGTGGGATGAGCATGTTGACCGGTTCCAGGGGCATCCGCAGCAGCTGTGGGGTTGGGGGCAGACCAAGGCCGCGCACGGTTGGTCCGTTGACCGGGTGCTCCTGGTGGCCGGCGGCACCACAGTTGGCTGCGCGCAGCTGCTGATCCGCAGACTGCCCTTTCCCTTCAAGGCCCTGGTCTACATTCCCCGCGGGCCCATGTGCTCAGCGGCCGATGCCCCCGCAGTGCTGGACAGCCTGGCGGCGCATGCCGCAACCCGTCACGGGGGAGTGGCGCTCAGCATCGAACCTGACTGGGACGCCGACTCGGACTTCGCCGGCGCGGTGGCTGCCGCCGGGTTCCGCAAAACCGAAAACACGGTCCTGATCCCGCGGACCCTCATCCTGGACCTTGGCCGGACCGACGATGAGCTGATGGCGGACATGTCCAAGTCCACCCGCGCCAACATCCGCAAGTCAATGCGCAGCGAGGTGGAGTTCCGGAAGGTCGCCAGCGCGGACGAGCTGGAACAGGTCCTGGCGATCTACCACGAAACGGCCGAACGGGCCGGGTTCGGCATCCATGAGGACCAGTACTACCGGGACATCTTTGCCAACCTGGGCGAGGGTTCCCCGATCATCGCCGCGTTTGACGGCAGCCGGGTCCTGGCCTTTGTCTGGCTCGCCCGCAGCGGTGCCACGGCCTTCGAACTCTACGGCGGGGTGTCCGCCGAAGGGCAGAAGCAGCGGGTCAACTACGGCGTGAAGTGGGCAGCCCTGCAGGCAATGCGAGCGGACGGCTGCTCGCGGTATGACTTCAACGGCCTGCTCAACGACGGCATCTCCGATTTCAAGAAGCAGTTCGCCAAGCACGAGAACCTGCTCCTGGGCACCTGGGACAAGCCCTTGTCGCCGTTGTACCCTGCCTACGCCAAAGCCATGCCGCTGGCCAGGCGCGGCCTGCAGGGCGCCCGGCGCGCGGTGAAGGCCGCTGCTGGCCGGGTCCGGCCGGCAGCGGCCCGCCTGCTGAAGCGCTAGTCCCCGGCCGGAAGGCCGGTGGTCACCGCGAAGGCGAGGACTTCTTCGGTGCTGCCCGCGGCGCGGTGGACATTCACCGGCGCCTCGGCGGCCGGCAGGAACGCGCTGCCGCCGCGCGACAGGTGCAGGTCGCCCTTCGGGGAGTCCAGGTAGATGTCGCCGGCCACCACAACCACCACTGCCGCTCCCGACTGGGCTATAGGCACCGGACCCGCGTCCGGACCCAAAGCGATGCGCTGCAGGGAGAACTCCGCGAACGGCGGGCTGAAGATTTCCTGGTCCAAGCCGTTCCTGGTGGCCGCCAGCATGGGCACCGCGACGGGCTGGAAATCGATGGTCCGCAGCAGTTCGGGGACATCCACGAACTTGGGCGTCAGCCCCCCACGGAGGACGTTGTCCGATGATGCCATGACCTCCACACCCAGGCCGTGCAGGTAGGCGTGGACGTTGCCTGCCGGAAGGTAGACGGCTTCGCCGGGCTGCAGCGAAATCCGGTTCAGCAGCAGGGAGATCAGGACGCCGGGGTCGCCCGGGTATTTTTCGTTCAGGCTGACCACTGTGGCCAGTTCAGGGCGGTAGGGCTCCAGCGGCGCGCCCGAGATGAGGGCAGCTGCCACCACTGCCGTGGCCTCCGCTACCTCTCCGCCACCGGAAATCAGCCTTTCAAAGGCCGTCCGGAGGGCCTGTCCCTCGTCCGGTCCGGCCAGGTCCGCGAGCAGGGTGCCCAGCAAGGCGGGAGCAGTGCGCCCGGCCTGGTCAAAACGGCCTGCCACATGCTGCAGGAGCTGCCGGGTCTGTTTCGGAGGCCGGAATCCGCACAGGGCCTCGAACGGCGTCAGCGCCAGGATCATTTCCGGCTTGTGGTTATCGTCGCGGTAGTTGCGGTTGGCTGCGTTGGCCGGCACGCCGGCGTCGTTCTCCCGGGCAAAACCTGCCCGCGCCTGCTCGAGGCTCGGATGCACCTGAAGGGACAGCGGCTGGGCGGCGGCCAGGATCTTGGCAAGGAACGGCAGCCGGGGACCGAAGCGAGCCACGGAACCTGCACCGAGGTGGTGCGCAGGGTCGGCGTCGATCAGCTCGTTGAGCGGCGTCGGTGTTCCATTCCTGCCAGACCGGGCCACCGACGGGGAGTCCGCGTGCGCGCCGATCCAGAGTTCGGCCTCGGGGCCGCCCGATTCGGGCCGCCCCAGCAGGGCGGCGATGGCGGTGGTCGAACCCCAGGCATAATCCCGGAGGACGTTCTCAATTTCGTACAAAGCCCGTTCCGATCACTTGGTTCTGGTTTGGCTGCGCTGCCTAAAGCGGCGCGCAGTTGCCGTTACTGGCCACGAGGTCCCGGATGGCCTGCTCGTTGCCCTGGCGCTTGAGTTCGTTCAGCATGGCCTCGGTAATCGGCTCGCCGTCCGGCGTGGTGGTCACCGGGACGAAGTCCGACGGCGACGGTGACTGCTGGCGGGGAAGGGCGCCGGCCGCGTAAAGGGCGGCAGGAACTCCGGCGGCCTGCACCTGGCCGGTACCGGCGGCGGGAACTGCCATGGCGTCGTCGGCCGTCCCGGCAGCCTGCGGCCCGGCCGACGCCAGCAGCTGGTCCACGCGGGAGTGGAGTTCACCGAAGTCCGGCACCGTGGAGAAGGAGGCGTCGAAGTCCGGCGGACCGATAGTCATCCGCTTGATGTCAAGTCCCTTTGCTTTTACGGCGAGGTCCACGAAGCTGCCCAGCTGGTTGGACGAGATGTTGGAGTCCGCCACCTGGGTTCCGGCATTGGCGATTTCCTCGAACTTGGCCAGCAGCGTGCCCGGGTCGAGCTGTTTGAGCATGGCCTGCTGGATGCACTGCTGGCGCTGGATTCTGGCGTAGTCGTCCACAAATTCGCGGGACCGGCCGTACCAGAGCGCCAGGTCGCCGTTCAGGCGGTGTTCGCCGGCCGGAATCCAGCCCATGGGCATGCCGTGGATTCCGTTCGCCTCATCGATGACCTCACCGCTCAGCGGCACCCAGCCACCGGCCTTGATTTTGATTCCACCCATGGCGTCGATGAGTTTGGCGAAACCTTCCATGTCCACCAGGACATAGGCCTGGACCGTGAGGCCCAGGGTGCCGGAAACGGCTTCCATGGTGGCCTGCGCCCCTGGATCAGCGACGCCGGGGTACAGATCCGCGTATTTGTTGGTGACCTCGGTGTTGATCGCGTTGATCAGGCACTCGTCGCCGCAGTTGTAACCGTCCGGGTAGATGTCCCGCATCGGCGACCCTTCGCTGAACTGTGCGTTCTGGAAGTTCCTGGGCACCGAGATGATGGCCGTCTGGCCCGTTTTGGCATCCACGCTCAGGACGGAAAGGCTGTCCGGGCGGCGGCCGGTGCGGTCATCGCCCGCGTCACCGCCCATCATCAGGAAGTTGTACCTGCCGTCCACCGGTTCGATGGCGGGGCCGGCAGAGAAGATACTGCCGATCGCGTTGCGGCTCACGTTGAGCAGGTAGGCGCTGTAGGCGAGGGTACCGCTGCCCAGGACCAGCGACAGGACCAGGGCAATGGCGACGCCGGGACGCGCCTTGGGCGCCAGCAGGACCGGGCGGATCAGGCGCAGGGTGTTGACAAACAGGACCGCCCAGCCGGCAGCCAGGGCGACGAGCAGGATGACCACCAGCAGTGAACCGAACTGGTTGGCCAGGATGTTGATCAGCAGGCTCCTGTTGAACACGGCAAGGAGCAGGGCAATGGCCACGAGCCCCCAGGCGCACAGGGTGACCCGCAGGGCCGTGCGGCCCAGTTTGCGGTCGCCGGCCACCAATTGCGCACTGCCCGGAACCAGGAGGGTCAGCAGCACCAGGACAAAGGCCCGCTTGGTGCGGACCGCGGGGGCGGCGCCGGCCGGGAACCGGACGGGATCGGTCAGGCCACTGCCGGTGGCTTCGTGCTGTGCTTTGCTGCTGGCCATGGGCGCGTCCTAGTGGCTGCCCCGGGGGGAGCCCGCGGGGTCCGCGAAGACCTCGCTGACTTTCTGCCGGAGGTTTGCCCCCTTGCGGCTGGCCACGGCGTTGAGTTCCTCGGCAAATGCGAGCAGGTCGGTCCGGAGGGAGGCTGCCAGATCGTCGGTACCGGCTGCGAGGATCCGGACAGCCAGGAGGCCCGCGTTCCGGGCGCCGGCGATGGAGACGGTGGCCACCGGTACACCGGCGGGCATCTGGACGATGGAAAGGAGCGAGTCCATCCCGTCCAGGGTCTTCAAGGGAACGGGGACGCCGATCACGGGCAGCGGAGTGACGCTCGCCAGCATGCCGGGCAGGTGGGCGGCACCGCCGGCGCCGGCGATGATCACACGGAGCCCGCGTTCGTGGGCGGACTTGCCGTAACTGATCATCTCGGTGGGCATCCGGTGTGCGGAAACCACATCAGCTTCGAAGGGGATGCCGAACTCAGCCAGGGCTTCGGCCGCAGCTTCCATCACGGGCCAGTCGGAGTCGGAACCCATGACCAGTCCCACCAGGGGGGCCGCCGCCGGTGTGGCGGCGGGGTTGGCTTTGGCGCTCATTGGTTCTCCTCGAATGTTTGCTGCGGTTCCCCGGCGGGGACGCGGCCATCACGGATGATGCCCGCCACCAGCGAGGCGCGGCTGCGGACGGAATCAACGTCCGCCGCGGACGTGCCCACCAGGTTCACGTGTCCTATCTTGCGGCCCGGGCGGACCGATTTGCCGTAGCAGTGCACTTTGGCGGCCGGTTCGCTGGCCAACGCCAGGGGGAACGCCGAGAACAGGTCCTGGTTGTCGCCGCCCAGGAAGTTCTTCATCACCACTACCGGTGCCAGCACGTCGGTGGACCCGAGCGGAAGGTTCAAAACAGCCCGGAGGTGTTGCTCAAACTGGCTGGTCACCGAACCGTCCTGGGTCCAGTGGCCGGTGTTGTGCGGCCGCATGGCCAGTTCGTTGATCAGGAACCCGGGGCCGGAGCCGGGGGTTTCAAAAAGTTCGACGGCGAGGACGCCTGTCACGTTGAGTTCGGCGGCGATCCGCAGGGCCGCGTCCTCGGCAGCGGCGGCGACCTCCACCGGGATGTCCAGGGCCGGGGCAATGACTTCATCGCAGACGCCGTCAACCTGGATGGTGTGCACCACGGGCCAGGCCCGGGACTCGCCGTCCGGAGTCCGGGCCACCAGGGCCGAAAGTTCGCGGGTGAATTCCACTTTGGCCTCGGCCAGCAGCGGGCTCATGGCGGCAAACCACTCAGCGGTTTCTGCGGCTTCCTCCGCGGACGCGACAATCCGAACACCCTTGCCGTCATACCCGCCGCGGGGCATCTTCAGCACCACGGGCCAGCCGCTGTCCTCCCCGAAGGCCACCAGGTCGGCGATGCCGTCCACTGAGGCCCACGCGGGGTTGGGCAGTTCCAGCCTCTCGATGGCAGCACGCATCACCAGTTTGTCCTGGGCATGGACCAGGGCGTCCGGTCCGGGCTGGACGTTGACCCCGGCGTCCTGGAGGGCGCGCAGGTGCGCCGTGGGGACGTGCTCGTGGTCGAAGGTCAGCACGTCCACGCCTTCGGCAAAGCCGAGCAGGGCCTGGAGGTCCTTGTAGTCACCCACCGGTGAGGTCCGGACCGCCGGGACTGCCGAAACGTCCCCGCTTTCTGCCAGGACACGGAGTTCAAAGCCGAGTGCGGTTGCGGCTGGGGCCATCATTCGGGCCAGTTGGCCGCCGCCAACCACGCCTATTACTGGAAAAGTCACATGGGCAAGCCTACCGAAGACAGCCCGTGATCCCGGCTTCCCGGGCGCTCTACGCCGAAGATTTCCACCAATCTGCGCCGGGGAAGGCGGCGGCGGAGGGGCCGGAGGGGGTGTTTGGGGGCTAAAATAGTCGTTTGGCCGTGTGGCCCATAGTTCAGACGGCCATGGAGGGTCATGTTTAGCGCACTTGCAGATCGAATCCGGGGGCTCGCCTCACTCTTTTGGCGTGAAGTTGCCAAATTCGGGGCCGTGGGCGGTGTGGCGTTTGTCATTGACTCCGCCATTTTCATCTGGCTTTTCACGGGGCCCATGCACGGCAGCGAAGTCTGGGCCAAGGCCGTCGCCACGATCGTGGCCAGCATCTTCTCGTGGGTGGCCAACCGGTTCTGGACGTTCCGCCATCGTAAGCAGGCCAACGTGGTGCGCGAGGCCGTCCTGTTCGCCGTGATGAACTTCGTGGGCCTGCTGATCGCCTCCGGCTGCGTGTGGTTCGCCAAGTACGTCCTGGAACTGAACGACAAGCCCTCGCTCTTTATCGCGGGCAGCGTTGTGGGCCTTGTTCTGGGCACCATCTTCCGGTTCTTCGCCTACCGGTTCTGGGTCTTCAATGAGGAACTGGACCAGGAACCCGAGTTCTCGCACGACCATGACCTGATCGAACTCCACCACCAGCACCGCGGGCAGGCTCCGGCCGCCGATCAGGGCAGCACCCCGGGCGGACCGCCCCGGCCCTGATCCAGCCCGAATGCGCGCGGGCAGGGCCGCTGTGGCCTAGTTGCCGTGGATGCGTTCGGTAGCCAGCAGGTGGTCCGTCAGTTCAACCTCAGGTGCGGTCAGCACCACCGACCCGTCGTGCTGCCAGGCGCCCAGTGCGCCGGCAAGGGCGCCTTCCAGGCCATCCCCGGCGGCGAGGTGGATCCTTGCGCCGTCCTCGTGGGGGAGTGCGAAGCCCTCCAGCAGCCCAGCCTGGCTGTGGACCCCGCCCCCGCCGGCACGGATGGCGCAGGCCGCCGGGTCCGGCTCGGCATGGGCCATAAAGACGTCACCATGGGAGCGCACTTCGGCGGCGTAATCCACCCAGCCTGCCGGCAGCGTGCCCGGCCAGCGCATGGCCAGGGCAGGCAGGGCAACGGCGATTACGGCGTCATACCGGCCCTCGACCGGGTCGGTGGCCGCCGTGACCAGGAAATCGGCGTCCGCCCCGTCCAGGACCGTTTCCAGACCCACCTGCCAGGCTGCCAGGGCCCACACCATTGACTTCCAGTGCGCGGGCAGGTCAAGTTTCAGCCGCATCCCGGGAGCCGCGTCCAGTTCGTCCTGGAGCAGATTGCTGGTCTTGGCCACCCAGTTGTCCAGGACCCTGCCGGAAAGTTCCACGCGTTCGCTGTCCGGGCCGTACCAGGTAAGCCGCGGCGCTGTGGCATTGCCGGAACGGAGGCTGGTCATCAGGTGGGACGCCGGAGTAGTCATGACTCCATCCTGCCACCGGGCAGCCCTCCGTGCGCCAGCAGGCCGGGACCATTCCGGTGCAGCAGGCCTGTGACTTGCCTCTCACCGGAGTGACGTCCATCCCGGCGGGGCGTTGCCCGAAGGTGCCCGATTGCCGGGAAATCAGGGCCGCAGCTGCCGGGAACCGCGCTGACCTGCACGAGGGCCGTGCGACACGCCACGAAATGATCGGCGTGGCGTGCGCGCGTTGGGGGTTCGGAGTGATTATTATCCCGGCTCCGGCTTGACTCACCCAAGTTACACACGTGTAATTAGATATCTAAGGCAACTGCGTAAATACCGGCACACAACCGAGTGTCCACGTATCCAGGCAGTAGCCGCAACAGCAGGAGGGTCGCCGTGGGGCAAGCAGAGCGAATCCAGGAAGATGGCATTGTCGCCGGTCAGGCGACAGCCAAATACCGTGCACGGGGCGTGCCCGGCGATTGGTATGTGGATCCTGCAGATCCTGACGCCGCCGAACGCTACAACCGGAATTCCGGCGGCAGCCTTGACCAGCAGGCCACCGCGTTCCTGGCAGCCCATGAAGCCCTCTCCAGCGGCGCGGATCCCGAGGACGAACTCGACCCGCCCATGGAACTGGCCATTTCCGCCGCGACGCAGCCGGAATGGCTGGGCCTGCCGTTCCAGCAGGACTTCGACGACGAAGGGGAGCTGGGGTGGCAGACTGACGCCTTGTGCGCCCAGACGGATCCCGAGGCGTTTTTTCCGGAAAAAGGCGGCTCAACCCGGGACGCCAAAAAGGTTTGCGGTGCGTGCAACGTAAGGTCGCAGTGCCTTGAGTATGCGCTGGCCAACGATGAACGGTTTGGCATTTGGGGTGGCCTGTCCGAGCGCGAGCGCCGGCGGCTTAGGAAGCGGGCAGTCTAATTCTTCAGGACGTTTATGTCACTGCCGTTGTGGTCGCCCACAACGGCAGTGCCTATCTCCCCAGGACCCTCTCCGCCCTGGCGGAACAGACCCGGCCGGTTGACCGCGCCATCGGTGTGGATGCCGGCTCCCGCGACGAATCGCAGCAGCTCCTTGCCGGGGCCCTCGGCGCCGCGCACGTTGTGGCCCATGACCGGGTCAAGGGCGGTATGGGCGCTGCCGTGCAGGCCGGCCTTGCCGGGCTGTCGCCATGGCATGCCGCCGCCGAAAACGCACGCCCGGAGTGGATCTGGCTGCTCCATGACGACGCCGCGCCGGCGCCGGAGGCGCTGGCCGAGCTGCTCATGGCAGTGGAGCGGGCGCCGTCCGTGACCGTGGCCGGCTGTAAGCAGCTGGACTGGGACGCGGAACGCCACCTCATTGACGTGGGCCTTTCAACGAGCCGCTGGGCTGAACGGCTGACCCTGATTGACGCCGAGGAACTGGACCAGGGCCAGTACGACGGGCGAAGTGATACTTTCGCGGTGAATTCCGCCGGGATGCTGGTGCGCCGCGACGTCTGGGAGCAGCTGGGCGGCTTCGACCCGGCGCTTCCCGGCAGCGGCGACGACGTCGATTTCTGCTGGCGCAACCGCCTGGCCGGGCACCGCGTGGTGGTGGTGCCTTCGGCCAGGATGTTCCATGTGGCCCACCGGCCGCATGCCCTGGGCAACGCTGCCGCTGCCAGGAAAGCCCAGGTCCACCTGCGGCTCAAGCACGCACCGGCCTGGCTGGTCCCGGTCCACGCTGTTGGCGCCCTGCTGGGCAGCCTCTTCAAGTTCGTCCTCAGCATCCTGGTCAAGGATCCCGGGTACGGCCTGTCCCAGCTGGCCGCGACCTGCGCTGCCCTGGCCCGGCCCCGGGCCGTTGCCCGCGCCAGGGGGGCTGCGCGGAAAACCCGGAGGATCCGGCGTTCCGTGATCCGGAAGCTGCAGACCCCCCGCCGGGAGGTGTGGAGCCACCGGCGGTCCCTCATGGAGGCGCTGGGATCCGACAACACTCCGGCGGACGAGCTGGAACACGATCCGCTGGCCAACCAGCCCACGGGAGACGCCGCTGATGATTTTGCCGCCCTGGCCACCACCAAGCGAGGTTGGGTGGGCAACGGCGCCCTTGCTGCCGTTATTGTCGCCGCGGTCGCCGCCCTGCTTGGCCTCGCCGGCCTGTTCCGCGCCGACGCCGTATCCGGTGGTGCGCTGATCCCCGTCTCCGCCGGCCTGGGCGACATCTGGCACCATGCCTCCAGCTGGTGGGTGGGCCTCGGCGCCGGGCTGCCGGGCCGTGGCGACCCCTTCGGATACGTCCTGTGGGTCCTTGGCGTCATCGGCGGCGGCGACGCCAACGCCGCCCTGGCGTGGCTGTTGCTGCTCAGCACCCCGTTTTCCGGACTCACTGCCTGGTTCGCGACCGGCGGCCTTACCGTCCGCCGCAGGCTCCGGCTGGCCGCCGCTTTGTTCTGGGCCGCTGCCCCGGCCCTGCAGGTGGCACTTAACCAGGGCCGCGCCGGTGCGTTGATCGCGCACCTGATGATTCCCCTGTTTGCCCTCGCGCTGCTCCGGGCCACAGGCTCAGCGGTAGGCCACGGACGATTCACCATGCCCGCCCCCGGCGACCGCAGGACAGGAAACAAGCCACCCATCCGGCCCGGCATCAACGGCACCCCGTCCTGGACAGCTGCGGCCGCCGCCGGCCTGGCATTGGCCGTCATCGCGGCTTCGGCCCCGGCACTGCTGGTGCCTGCCGTGGCCGTGGTGGTGCTGTGCGGACTGTTGCTGGGCCGCCGCGGCCGGACCGTGTGGTGGGCCCTGCTGCCCGCCGCTGCCCTGTTTATTCCGTTTGGCCTGTCCGTGCTGGACCGGCCCCGCGCCCTCCTCGCCGATCCAGGCCTGCCCCTGGCCTTCGAAGCCGCACCCCTGTGGCAGCAGCTCCTGGGCCAGCCCCTGCGGTTCGGCCTTGACGGCGGCCTGGCCGGGCTTTCCGTCTTCGATGGCGGCACTGTTCCCTGGGCCCCGGTGCTCGCCGGCCTGGTTGCCGTCCCCATCCTGCTCCTCGCTGTTGTGGGGCTGTTCATCACAGGCCGCCGCGCCAAAACGGTCCGGTCACTGTGGTCAGCAGCCGCGATAGCCCTTGCCGGCGGCTGGCTCGCCGGCCAGGTGGCCACCGCGGCCGGCGCGGACACCCTGGTGGTGCCGTTTACCGGGCCCGCTGTCTCGGCAGCGGCCTTTGCCCTGCTGGGCGCCGGCCTGCTCGGCGCCGAGCAGCTCCTCTCGCTGGCCGACCGTGCCGCCGCCCACAATCCCCGTAAGCGGGCAGGGGTTCGGGTGGCCGTGGCCGCCGGCCTGGTCCTGGTCCTGGCCGGCCCCCTCGCCGGCATGGCCGCCTGGTCCGCCCAGAACCTGCTGGGCACGGATCCCGCCGCAGCGGCAGCGCCTGCGGCAGACGCCGAGGGCCAGCCGCTGGGCACCCCGCGGCTGGTGGTTCCCGCCACCCCGCGGACCCTGCCGGCCACTGCAATCGACCGGGGGACAGGTCCGGAACAAACCCGGACCCTCCTGATCAGCACCCGCGACGACGGCACCATCGATGCTGCGCTCCAGCGCGGCGCCGGCACCACGCTGGACAGCCTGTCAGCGATCGCTTCAGCACGGAACATCATCGGCGCGCCGGGCGCCGAAACCGTTCGCGACGACGACGGCGTGACCGCTTCGATCCGCCGGGTTGTGGCAACGCTCGTGGCGGGCCAGGGCGTGGACCCGCGCGCGGACCTGGAACAGCTGGGAGCCGGGTTTGTGGTGCTCCGCGCCGCCGATTCCGCCGCGCAGCTGACCGCGAGCCGCATGGACGCCGTGCCCGGACTCGTCGCGGTGGGCCAGACGGACATGGGCTGGCTGTGGCGCATCACGCCCCTCAACCAGCCCGCCAACCAGGCTGCCGAGGTTGCCCACAGGGTGAGGATTGTCGACGGCGGCGGGGCAGCGATTGCCATGGTGCCGTCCGCAGCCACCGACGTCGACGCCGCAATCCCTGCCGGGCCGGACGGCCGGCTGCTTGTCCTTGCTGAACGGGCCGATCCGCACTGGAGCGCGTGGCTGGACGGCCAAAAGCTCCCCACCGCCACCTCCGGCTGGTCGCAGGCCTTTGCCCTTCCCACCGCCGCCGGCCAACTGACTGTCCGTTACGAAAACCCCTGGGGGCCCTGGGCCGGAATAGCCCAGCTGACGGTGATCGGCCTGACCATCCTGCTGGCCATCCCACTGCCGGCGCCGCGGCCACGGACCGGCCTTTCACGTGGCGAGGGCTCTTTGCGTAAGGAACAACAGAATGCGTGAGAACACCACCCCCGCAGCGGGCCAGGCCACAGCACCGGCCAAGCCCACAGCTCCGCAACCCCCCGCCCCGGCGGCCGGGACCCCGGCGGAGGCCCCCGTGCGTCCCGCCGGAAAACGGCGCAAAGCCGCGGCGGCAGGATTTGCCGCGTCCGCGCTGGTGCTGGCAGCCGCAGGGGCCGTGGTGGCCGCAGGGTCCCTGCTGGGCCCCGCGTCCAACCGCGACCTGGCGGCTGTGGCGGCCACCGTTCCCGCCGGCACCAGCATTGGCGTCTGCCCCGGGCCCGCCCGTCTGCTCGAGGGCACCCAAGCCGGCACCGACCCCCAGTTCAGCCCCGAATCCGCCACCGCGGCCACCACCGTCACGGGAGTGGTCCTGGGGTCAGCCGGCGTGCTTCCTGCCAGCCGGCTGTCCCGCCTCGACGGGGCCACCGCCGTCGAAATTGCCAAGGAGCCAGGCGCACCCGCCAAGGACAGCGCCCCCCAGGAAACCCTTGCGGGCATCGTCGCCGGCCGTGCCACGGACCAGGCCTCCGTGCTCCAGGCCGACCCCGTCGCAAACCAGAAGGCATCGGCGGCTGCTGCCCTGAAGTTCTCCGCCACTGACGGTGACCTTCGCGGCACGGCCGCCACCAACTGCCAGCAGCCAGCCAATGACCAGTGGCTGGCCGGAGCGCGGACCACCGTAGGGCGGACATCCGTCCTGGTGCTCTCCAACGCGTCCACCACGCCGGCCACTGTCAGCCTTGAACTCTTTGGTGCCTCGGGCCAGATCCAGGCCCCGGGCAGCCGCGGCCTCCTGGTGGCGCCGGGAACCACGCGTTCGGTCATCCTTGCCGGCCTGGCCCCATCCGAAGAACAGCTCAGCGTCCACGTCCGCAGCGCGGGCGGACCTGTGGCCGCCGTCATCCAGCAAAGTGTCCTCCGGGGACTTACCCCCGGCGGCGTCGATTTCATCGCACCCGGAACCGCACCGTCCACACGCCAGGTCATGACCGGCGTCGACATCCAGGCCCCCGCAGCAGTCACAGCGATGACCGGAAAATCCGGCTACGACGACGCCGGCCCCGTCCTTCAGCTCACAGTGCCCGGCCCTTCAGATGCCGTGGTGGAGATCAGCCTGTACGGGCGGGACGGCCAGAAGGCACTGCCCGACGGCGGCGTAGTCACCGCCAAGGCCGGCGCCGTCACCGAGGTGCCGCTGGCCGGCGTCCCGGCCGGCCAATACACGGTTGCTGCATCCTCGGATGTCTCCTTTGTGGCCGCGGCGCGGATGAGCCGGGGCGTCGACGCAGAGAAGGAATCAGACGTGGCCTGGGCGCCGTCAGGTGTCCGGCTCGGCAGCCAGCACGTCGTGCCCGTGCCGCTGGGCGGCGTCCGGCAACTGGTATTCGGGGCCCTCGACGCGCGCGCCAGCATCACCTACGCCGCTGTCACGTCGGACGGCAAGGTCCGGGCCCCGGCAACGGCGGACATTGCCGGCGGCACCACCGCGGCCATCACCATTCCGGAGAAGACCGACGGCGCCGACGTTGTGGGCTACGTTGTCTCCGCTTCCGGGGATGCCGCGTACGGGGCGTTGCTGCTGCAGCAGGATGGCCGGAACGACATTTCGTCGCTGGCCTTTATGCCGGCGGCAGCCGGCCAGGAAAGCGTTCCGGTGGCACTGGGCTACTGACCCAGGCTGCCGGGGGCCGGCGCGGCTCAGTAGCGGCGCCGGTACACCGGGTCCAGGGTTTCCGGTGCCACGCCCAGCATCTCCGCGGTGTACTCCACCACCACATCATGTACCAGGTCCTGCAGTTCGTCGGAACTCGCGGTGCCCTGCTCCACCACCCGCCGGTACACGGTGATCATGGGGCCGTCGTCGGCCGTGGCCGGCGCGGACGCGCCCATGGGCACGTGGGAAGCTGCGGCCGCCAACTGCTCAAGGTTGGGCGGAATCTCATCCACCCCGAAACGGACACCGTCCAGGGTTTTCCCCCAGATGTCGTGCAAACGCTGCGCCGATTCCATCACCATGTCATCAAAGCGGTCCGAGCGGGTGCGGTAGCCGGGGTGGGCGGGAAGCATCACCTCGCCGCGCAGGCCACGCCCGTGGCGGTTACGGCGGCGGGCAGTGAAGCCGCGGCCTGCTGATCCGGTGCCCGGATCCCTGTGGGCTTCCGGGTCAGCCAACCGGACCGTAAATGCTGATTCCTGGTTCGATGACTGCATACATTGACTGTAAACCCGGCACCTGGATTACGCGACAGGATCGCCGGAGCAGCCCGATGCGCGCGGCCGCGCGCCAATGCGCGGGTTCCGGCTGCCGGCCCGGTAGTCTGGGCTGTCGTGGGAGCTATCCGTCAGTGTTCAAGATCCGCCTGCCGCCAGTCAGCGGTAGCGACGCTGACCTACGTCTACGCGGATTCCACCGCGGTCCTCGGGCCCCTGGCCACCTACGCCGAACCCCACTGCTATGACCTGTGCAGCCAGCACGCCGGCTCCCTGACCGTTCCCCGGGGCTGGGAAGTACTCCGTCTGGCCATGCCCACCACACCGCAGCAGCCAGGCCCCGACGACCTGCTCGCCCTGGCCGACGCCGTCCGCGAGGCGGCAGCCCAGCCTTCCCCGCAGCAGCGGCCTTCCGCCCAGCGTGGCCCCCACACGGCGCTGGAAGCTCCGGCAGGAACCGAGGGAACCCGCAGGGGCCACCTGCGCGTCCTCCGGGAACCGTCCTGAGGCGCGGCGGGCGGTAGGCTGGACGCTGTACGTCAGTCCGCTACCGGCGCGAGCGCGCCCGCCAGGGAGCATGAACAAATGCCAAAGATCAGTCCCGAGCTGTTGTCAGTCCTGCGTTGCCCCGTGACCGGCTCACCCCTGGTCCAGGAGGGCGAGGAACTGGTGGCCACCAACGCCGGGGAAGCCGGCGCTGCGCCGCGCTACGCCATCCAGGACGGCATCCCGCTGCTCCTGCCGCCGGAACTGCTCGCAGCAGCCACCAGGGCCGGCTCGGACCAGCACGATCCCGCCGGCACCGCCGCGCCGTAGCGCGGAACCAGCACATCAGATCCAGAATTAAGGACCACTATGACTTTTGATTACAAGGTTGCCGACATTTCCCTGGCAGAGGCCGGACGGCACCAGATCCGCCTCGCAGAACACGAAATGCCGGGCCTGATGTCCCTGCGCGAGGAATTCGGTCCCACCCAGCCGCTCAAGGGCGCCCGGATCGCCGGTTCCCTCCACATGACCGTGCAGACGGCTGTGCTGATCGAGACCCTGACCGCCCTCGGCGCCGAAGTCCGCTGGGCCTCCTGCAACATCTTCTCCACCCAGGACGAGGCCGCCGCCGCCGTCGTTGTGGGCACGGGCACCGTGGACCAGCCCGCCGGCGTCCCGGTCTTCGCCTGGAAGGGTGAGTCGCTGGAGGAGTACTGGTGGACGGCAGAGCAGATCCTCACCTGGCCCGGTGCGGACACAAACCCGGACCTCGGACCCAACATGATCCTGGATGACGGCGGCGACGCCACCATGCTGGTGCACAAGGGCGTTGAGTTCGAAGCCGCAGGCGCTGTCCCCGCCACGGACGCCAATGACTCCGACGAGCACGTCATCTTCCTGGACGTCATCCGCCGTTCCCTCGCCGCCGACCCGCAGAAGTGGGGCCGCATCGCCGGCACGATCAAGGGCGTCAGCGAGGAAACCACCACGGGCGTGCTGCGCCTCTACCAGCTCGCTGCGCAGGGCAAGCTCCTCTTCCCGGCCATCAACGTCAACGACTCGGTCACCAAGAGCAAGTTCGACAACAAATACGGCATCCGGCACTCCCTCCCGGACGGCATCAACCGCGCCACGGACGTGCTGATGGGCGGCAAGGTCGCCGTCGTCTGCGGCTACGGCGACGTGGGCAAGGGCGCGGCAGAGGCCCTCCGCGGCCAGGGTTCACGCGTGATCGTCACCGAGATTGACCCCATCTGTGCACTGCAGGCGGCAATGGACGGGTACCAGGTGGCAAAACTGGAGTCCGTCCTGGCCCTCGGTGACATCTTCATCACCACCACCGGCAACAAGGACGTCATCATGGCCGACCATATGGCGGGCATGAAAAACAAAGCCATCGTGGGCAACATCGGCCACTTCGACAATGAAATCGACATGGCCGGCCTGGCCCGGATCCCCGGCGTCAAAAAGGTCGAAATCAAGCCGCAGGTCCACGAATGGGTCCTTTCGGAAGGCACGGACTCCGAGCGGTCCATCATTGTCCTGTCCGAGGGCCGCCTGCTTAACCTCGGCAACGCCACGGGCCACCCGTCGTTCGTTATGAGCAACTCCTTCGCGAACCAGACCATCGCCCAGATCGAGCTGTGGACCAAGAAGGACCAGCCGGCCGACGAGCGCGAATACGAAAACCAGGTCTATGTCCTGCCCAAGATCCTGGACGAAAAGGTGGCCCGCCTCCACCTGGACGCCCTGGGCGTGGAGCTGACCGAACTGTCCAAGGACCAGGCCCAATACCTGGACATCGACGCCGCAGGCCCGTACAAGCCCGAGCACTACCGCTACTGACGGCCCGGGCACCGGCGGTCCCGCCGCCGGTGCCCGGCGAAGCCGTGCCACCAGGAACCCGGGTGCCCGCTGGCACCCGGGTTCCTTGCAACCACCTAGAATCGATGTATGGAGCCTGATACCAAGCCCCGCCGCAAGGGCAACGTCAAGAAGATTCTGGTGGTGGCCACCGTGTGCCTGCTCGCCGCCGCCGGCGGTGTGTTTGCTGCCGTAGCGCCGGGACTCGCCGGGACCCCGCTGGAGTCAGAGGCCGGCTCCGCAGCCCGGACGTCCCCCGGAATCGCCGCCCCCGTCATCACGCCCGTGAGCGTTGACGCGGCACCGGCCAACGGCGCCAAGCAGGTCAATCCGGCGGCCCCGGTGTCCCTCAAGGTTGACCACGGGACCATCGAACGGGTCTCCCTGACCAGCACCGGCGGCGAGGCAGTGGACGGCAGCATCGATCCGGCCGGCACCTCCTGGGCGGCAACCGGGGCGTTGAAGTTCAACACCGACTACAGCTACACGTACGTCCTCAAGGACAGCGCCGGCCGCGAAACGAGCACCACCCGGTCCTTCGCCACGGTTTCCAGCTCCCACGAGGCGGACGCCGCCATCTACCCGCTGGACGGCATGAAAGTCGGCGTCGGGCAACCCCTGCAGGTCACCTTCAGCGAACCCGTCCTGAACCGGGACGCCGTGGAAAAGGCCATCACCGTGACCAGCAGCGCCGGCCAGGTGGGCGCCTTCCACTGGTACAGCGACACCATGGTGCGGTACCGGGCCGAGACGTTCTGGGCTGCCAACTCCACCGTGTCCATGGACATGAAGCTATTCGGCGTCGACCTGGGCAACGGACAGATCGCCAATTTCAACAAAAAAATGAGCATCGCCATCGGTGACAAAAAAGTGGCCGTCGCGGATGCCACCGCGCACACGTTCACCTTGAGCGTGAACGACCAGCCGGTCAAGACCCTGCCGGTCAGCATGGGGGACAAGCGCTTCCCTTCGGCCCGCGGGTTCGGCGTCCTGATGGAGAAAAAACGATATGACCACTTCCGGGCGGCAAGCATCGGCCTCAAGCCAGGGGACCCCGCCTACTACGGCGAGGAGGACGTGGAGTACACCATCCGGCTCACCCTCAGCGGCGCGTACCTGCACCAGGCCCTGGATTCCGCCTTCCCCTTCATCGGGAACACCAACGTTTCGCACGGCTGCATCGGGTTCCTTCCCGACGGCGCCGCCTGGGTCTTCGAGAACCTCGGCACCGGTGACGTCGTCCAGATCATCAACACCGAAGGTGACTACGCCGCGAACGACGACGGTTTCGGCGACTGGAACATCCCGTGGGCCGAGTACGACAACTGACCTCAGCCGGTGAAGGGCAGCCGCTGCAGCCTTTCGCCCACGTCCGCGTTGCGCCGGCGCGACCGGGTCAGCCGGATGAGCTCGCGTTGACGGCGTTCGGCCACAACGGCTGACAGGTAGTCCTCCGGGCCCGTGCCCGGCGGCGGGGGCGGGGCAACATACGCGGCCAGTTCCGTGGCGATCGACGCTGCCAGGCCCGCCCGGGACAGGGGCGTCATCCGGCCCGCCTGCCGCAGGAACTGGGCGGCGCGCCGGACGGTGGCATCAGGCAGCCGGCCGATATCCGCCGACTCCACCCAGGCCCGCAGCCAGGGCGGGACAAAGATCGGCACTGCCCGTTCCACCGGAACACGGCTGCGGACCGCGTACGTGCCCGCCATCAGGTCACCGAGGCGCCGGGACTTGTCGTTGAACAAGGACACGGCCAACGCCAGGCCGCCCAAAGTCAGGTAGATTTCCAGGAATCCCGTCAGGCCGCGGATGACTGCATGCCGGAACCGGATGGCTCCGCCGTCCTCGCGGACCACACGCAACCCGGTGGCCAGTTTTCCCAGCGAACTGCCCCGGCTCAGCGTTTCCACCGCCACCGGGACCACCACAAGGCAAAACACCACGCTGCACAGGACCAGGGCACGCTCAGCAGCCTCGTCCAGGTCCCCGCCGGCCGATGTCAGGCCGATCAGGATGGCCACCAGCAGCACACCGTGGCAGGCCACATCGATGAACAGGCCCAGGGCCCGGCCGCCAAAGGACGCGGGCCGCAGTTCCAGGACCACTGCCTCGCCGGTGATGATGGAGCTCACGCGGATGTTCCCTTCCGGGGGTGCGCGGTCCGGCGGGACGCCGGCCGGAACGTTGCGGACACTCAGAGTCTAGCGGCGGGAAGGTTAGGCTGGTCCCGTGGATATGGATGCCTTCTCGGCAGTGCACTCGGACAAGTGGTCGCGGCTGCATGGGCTGGCGCATAAACCCAGGTTGACCGGGCCCGAGGCTGATGAGCTCCTGGCCCTGTACCAGTCCACGTCCTCCCACCTGTCCCTCATCAGGTCGCTGGCGCCCGAGAGCGGGCTTTCCGCTTCCCTGTCCGCCACCCTGGCCCAGGCCCGGACGCGGTTTACCGGCGCCAGGAGCAACCCGATGGCCGACATTGCCAGGTTTTTTGTCGCTGCCCTGCCGGCGGCCCTGTACCGGATTTCCTGGCTGACCCTTGCCTGCGGCACCGCGTTCGTCCTGGTCGCCGCAGCCTTCGCCGTGTGGATCGGCACCAACCCGGACGTGCTGCGGGCGGTTGCCTCGGAAGCCGAGGCGGCGCAGTACGTCAACAACGACTTCATCGATTACTACTCCGAGAACCCGGCGGCGTCCTTCGCAGGCGCCGTATGGACCAACAACGCCTGGATCTCCGCCCAGGCCGTAGCCCTGGGCATCACCGGATTCTGGGTGCCCATGATCCTGTTCAGCAATGCGCAGTCGGTTGGGGTGGCGGCCGGGATGTTTGTTGCCGCCGGCAAGCCGGATGTGTTTTTCAGCTACATCCTGCCGCACGGAATGATGGAGCTCACTGCCGTGTTTGTGGCCTGTGCTGCGGGGCTCCGGATTTTCTGGGCCATGGTGTCCCCGGGCCGGCAGACCCGCGGCAGGGCCGTGGCCCGGGAAGGCCGGTCCCTGATCACGGTGGCGCTGGGTCTGGTGCTGGTGCTGTTCGTCTCGGGGCTGGTGGAGGGTTTTGTTACCCCCTCACCGCTGCCCGTCTGGGCGAAACTGGGCATCGGCGCCTCCGTGCTGGCGGCCTACTGGACCTATGTCCTGGTGTGGGGACGGCGCGCCTTCCTGGCCGGGGAACGCGGTGACCTGCGCAGCGAGGACGCAGGCTATACGGAAATCGCTGCCTGAATCGTTGTAATCCGTGCGGGGTGGTTTCTCGCCCTGCCAACAGGGCGGACGGTAGGCTCGGGTGCAGAAACAGGCGCCAGCGGACCCCAGCGCGGCGCGGAAACCGACGGAAGAGACGCTGCTGTGAAAGACGAAACACCGGCCCGCGCCAAAAGCGCCGATCCTCAGCAGGAACCCCACCTGGACACCTCAGGCGACACCGACGAGCCCGCGTTCTCCTGGCTTTCCCCGGCCGAACCCACCGGCAACAAGAAGCCGGCCACGGGCAAGCCGGCCACGGGCACTCCGGCCGCGGGCCCCTCGGCTGCAGCCAAGCCAGGTCAGACCACAACCGGTACCGCTGCCGCGGGCCCCTCGGCTGCAGCCAAGCCAGGTCAGACCACAACCGGTACCGCGGCTGCGGGAACAGCGGCTGCAACCGCCGTCGGCGCCACACCCGCCACACCCGCCACACCCGCCACACCCGCCACACCCGCCACACCCGCCACACCCGTCACACCCAGCCAGCCGGACAGCAGGGCCGGCCGGAAAGCCGCTGCTGCCGCCGTCGAGCCCTCCGGCGCTGATCCGTCGGCGCGCGGCACCTCTCCGGTGTTCAAGGAACCCCTGCCCACCTCGGCACTCCAGGTCCGGCCGCCGGACGAGGAAGTGGAACGCCGCAACGCCCAGCGCGAAAGTGCCGCCAACGCGAAGCCGGTCCTGCCTCGCGTGATGCAGGTGCTGCTGGCCGTGTTCTACCCCCTGACGCTCCTGATCCTCGCTGTCCGCGCCGTCACCAGCCCGCTGTTCCTCTGGGTGGAGTACAACCGGCCCGGCTTCCCGGGCGACGGGTACGGGTTCAGCACCGACGACAGGATGACCTACGGTTCCTACGCCGTGGACTACCTGAGCAACTGGTCCGGCCCCCGCTACCTGGGTGACCTGATGCACCGCAGCGGAGACAAATTGTTCAAGGACGGCGAAGTCAGCCACATGGCCGACGTCAAGGTGGTGATCCTGTCCACGTTCGGCGCGGGCGTGCTGCTGCTGGTGCTGGCCCTGATCGCCATCCTCTACCTGCGTAAACGCAGCCACGGCGGCGTCCGGCGCGCGCTATTCGCCGGTTCCCTCGCCACGCTGGCCCTGATCCTGGGGCTGGGCACGCTGGCCGCACTGGGCTGGCAGCAGTTCTTCACCGAGTTTCACCGGATCTTCTTCGCGGCCGGCACCTGGACGTTCAGCCTGGACGACACCCTGATCCGCCTCTTCCCGGGGCAGTTCTGGATCGACGCCGGCATTGTGATCGGTGCGTTGGTGCTGGTGGCAGCAGTCGTGACCCTTGTCTTGACGTGGCCCACCCGCCGGCGCCGCGGCCTGGCACCCAACGAGTCAACGGCCACTGCCAATCAGGCGTAAAGCCGCGCCACCTCAGCCGCGAAACCACTGACGACGGCGGCCCGCTTCAGTTTCAGGGACGGCGTCAGGTGGCCCGATTCGACGGTGAAATCGGCGTCCAGGAGCGCGAACGAGCGGATGGACTCGGCGGTGGACACCAAGTGGTTTGCCTGGTCCACCGCCTCCTGCACGGCCGCCCGGATGGCCGGGTCCGCGCAGGCCCGTGCCACAGTCAACGGCGGCAGCCCGCGCTCCGAGCGCCAATTGGCCAGCCCTTCGGGGTCGAGCGTGACCAGGGCCGCCACAAAAGGCCTTCCGTCGCCCACCACCACCGCATGGGCTACCAGCGGATGCGCGCGCACTTTTTCCTCCAGGGGACCCGGGGCGACGTTTTTACCACCGGCCGTGACCAGGAGGTCCTTCTTGCGGCCCGTGATGGTCAGGAATCCGTCGTCGTCCAGCCCGCCCAGGTCGCCGGTCCGGAAAAAGCCGTCCACAAAGGCGTCCGCGTTGGCCTGCGGGTTGGCGTGATAGCCCCGGAAAACGCCAATGCCCTTGACCAGGATCTCGCCGTCCGCCGCCACCCGGATGGTGGTCCCTGGGATGGGGATGCCCACCGTGCCTACGCGCGTCATGCCGGGCGTGTTCGCGGTGCAGGGCGCCGTGGTTTCGGTCAGGCCGTACCCCTCGAGGACCGGGATTCCGGCGCCGCGGAAAAAGTGGGCATCGTCGGGGGCCAGGGCGCTGGCGCCGGAGACCGTAAAGGCCACCTGCCCACCCAGGGCGGCGCGGAGCTTCGGGTACACCAGCCTGTCGAAGAGCCGGTGCCTGGCGCGGCACAGCAGGCCCGGCCCGGTCCCTTGGCCCCGGCCCTGCCTGTCCAGTTCGCGGGAATAGTCGATCGCGGTGGCTGCCGCGGCACCAAACAGGCGGGCCTTGCCACCCACGGCAGCTTTGTGGGTGGCGCCGGCCCGGACCTTTTCGAAGATGCGGGGGACCACCAGCAGGAAGGTGGGGCGGAAGGTTTCCAGGTCCGCCAAAAGTTGGGCAGCTCCCGGCGTGTGGCCCAGGGTGGCGCCGGCACTGAGGCACACCACCTGCACGGCACGGGCCAGGACATGGGCCAGCGGAAGGAACATCAGGGTCCGTGCCTGGTCCTGCAGCAGCACCTCGGGGAGGAACGCCACAATGTTCCTGGCCACCAGGGCGAAGTTGCCGTGCGTAATCTCACAGCCCTTTGGCTTGCCCGTGGTCCCCGACGTGTAGACCAGCGACGCCAGGTCGGCCAGGCCCGCCCTGGTGCGGTGCCGCTCCAGCTCAGTGTCGGCCACGCCCGCCCCCGCAGCGGCGAGGCTGGCCAGGTTGGGGGCATCGCCGTCGTAATCCATCCGGACCACCCCCACCAGGCGGTCCCGCAGCCGGTCCGAACCGGCCAGGACCCCGCCCACCAGGTCCGCCAGGGCGCTGGTGCCGGCGAACACACGGCGGACTCCGGCGTCCTCGAGGATCCACTCGACCTGGCCCGGTGCGGAGGTTTCATAGATGGGGACGGTCACGCCGCCGGCGAACCAGATGGCGAAGTCAACAACTGTCCACTCATAGGAGGTGGCGGACATCACCGCCACGGGATCGCCGGTCTCCAGGCCGCCGGCCACCAGGCCCTTGGCCAGCGCCCGGACTTCCTGGAGGAACGCCCGGGCCGGCACGTCCACCCAGCCGTTGGGGCCCTTCCGGCGGTACAGCGCGTGCGCCGGGTTGGCCGCATGCCGCTCCAGCAGCAGGTCCGTGACGTTGCTGCCGGCGTCAAGCTCAACCAGCAGAGCTGTGCTTGCTTCCCTCACAGCCGGCCTCCGTTCCGCTGCCACCGCCCCGGCAGGGGCGCCGATGGGTCGTTCCTGCCATCCTGCCCTAGATCCAGGACGGCATCCACATGCGGACCTTCCACGCGTCGTAGGGGATGGTCTCCGCCGCCCACACCGGGTAGAAGAAGGCGGAAAGCAACACCGCAGCCGCAAGGAATACCACCACCACATACAGCCCTGAACGGCGGCGCCACGGCGGGTCGGCGGGCCTGCCCAGGACCAGTCCCAGGCAGTAGACCAGGGCCAGGACCAGAAACGGCTCGAAGGAGACCGCATAGAAGTAGAACATGGTCCGCTCGGGGTACATGAACCACGGCAGGTACCCCGCGGCCATGCCTGCCAGCACCGCGCCGGCGCGCCAGTCCCGCCGCCCGGCCCACCAGAAAAGGAGCACCACCAGGGAGGCCGCGGCCGTCCACCAGATCAGCGGATTGCCAACGGAGAGGATGGCTGAGGTGCACTTGGCCACATCGCACGCCCCGGTGCCCTGCGGCGGGGATTCGTAGAAGAACGATGTGGGCCGGCCCATCACCAGCCAGCTCCAGGCGCTTGCCTCATACGGGTGTTCCGAGCCCAGCCCCTGATGGAACTTGTACGCCTCAAGATGGTAGTGGGCCAGGGACCGGAGGGGGCCCGGCAGCCAGCCCCATTCCGTGGACGGGTTGGCCTGGGCCCAGTTACGGAAGTAGGCGTCCCGGGAGGCGAACCAGCCGGCCCACGTGGCGGTGTAGACAGCGCCGGCCACGGGCACCATGCTGAGGAACGCCGGCAGGCCGTCCTTGATGATTCCGGCGCTGATCCAGCCGCGGATGCCCGCCACCCGACGGGCGCTGAGGTCCCACAGGACCGTCAGCAGACCGAACCCGGCCAGGAAAAACAGCCCGGACCATTTGGTGCCCACGGCCAGGCCCAGGCAGACACCGGCTGCGATGCGCCACCAGCGGATCCCCAGCCAGGGTCCGGACAGCAGCACGGCCGACGCAGGCAGTCCACCCTGCGCCGTCGCCGCCGTGCCCAGCCGGGCAGCGAGCCGGCGCCGGCCATCGTCACGGTCCATCAGCAGGGCACCGAAGGCCGCCAGGACCCAAAACATCAAGAAGATGTCCAGCAGCGATGTCCGGGACATCACCAGGTGGTGGCCGTCAACGGCCAGGAGCAGCCCTGCCGCGCCTGCCAGCGGCAGGGACCGGAACAGCTTGAGGGCGACCAGGGAAATCAGCAGCACCGAGAGGGTGCCTGTCAGGGCGGCCGCAAACCGCCACCCGAACGGATTTTCGGGCCCGAAAAGCCACATGCCGGCAGCGATCATCCATTTGCCCACCGGCGGGTGGACCACGTATTCGGGGGTGTCCAGCAGGATGGCCGGGTTGCCGGCGTTGAACGAATCGTTGGCCTTGTCCGGCCAGCTGCGCTCATAGCCGCTGACCAGGTAGGAGTAGGCGTCCTTGACGTAATAGGTTTCGTCGAAAACCAGCTTGTGCGGCTCGCCAAGACGGACAAAGCGGAGCGCCCCGGCCACCACGGTGGTGAGGGCCGGGACCAGGACAAACCACAGCCGCAGCGACAGCGGATAGTCGCGCCACCTGCCGGCGCTGCCCAGCAGCCGGGCCTGCAGCGCTTCGGCTGTGAACGCCGCGGCGGGCCGGGCCACCCACGGCCGGCGGGCTTGGTGTCCGGGAGAGGCGACCGGTGCGGCTTCGCCGGCTCCTGCCGGCCGGGTGGAGGTCTGCGTCACGGGCCCCATGCTACCTTTTGCAGCTGGCAGTCCGCCGCGGCAGTAGGCTTGGGGCGTGGAACCTAACCCCAGCACCCGCCCGGATTCCGGCACGCCAACCGTGGGACGCATCGTGCTTGCGGCCACCCCGATCGGAAACACCGGTGATGCCTCGGCCCGGTTGGTGGAGCTCCTGGCCACGGCTGACATCGTGGCCGCCGAAGACACCCGCCGCCTGCACCGGCTGGTCCAGGGACTTGGCGTTACCGTGACCGGCCGCGTCATCAGCTACCACGAGCATAATGAGGCGGCCAAAACCGGGGAACTGCTGGACCAGGTGCGGGCGGGAAGCACGCTGCTGATGGTTACCGACGCCGGCATGCCGGCCGTGTCCGATCCGGGCTTCCGCCTGGTTGCGGGAGCGGTTGCCGCCGGACTCACGGTCACCGCCGCGCCGGGACCCTCCGCAGTGCTGACCGCGCTGGCCTTGTCCGGCCTGCCCACCGACAGGTTCTGCTTCGAGGGTTTCCTGCCCCGGAAGGCCGGCGAACGGGCGTCCCGGCTGGCGGACCTCGCCGCGGAACGCCGCACCATGGTGTTCTTCGAGGCCCCGCACCGGCTGGAGGTTATGCTCCGGGCCCTTCGCGAACGGTTCGGCCCCGACCGGCCCATCGCCGTCTGCCGTGAACTGACCAAAACCTACGAGGAAGTCATCCGGGGAACGCTGGGCGAGCTCCTGCTGTGGGCGGAGGGCAATGAGGTCCGCGGCGAGATCGCGGTGGTGCTCGGCGGTGCCCCGGAGCAGGCAGCCGGAACACCGGAGGATCATGTTGCCGCAGTCAACGAGCTGATGGCCCAGGGCATCCGGCTCAAGGAGGCTGTGGCGGCAGTCGCCGAAGACGTCAGGGTCAGCAAGCGGGAACTTTATTCGGCAGTCCTCGCCGCCCGCTGAGCCCGGCCCCCCCCTGCCGCCGCGGCACGGCCCTGCGGTTGTGCAGGTGCACAGCCGGATCGGCATTTGGCAGTGCGTGCAGGCGTAGACCCGGACGAAACCGCGGCAGTAGGGTGACTGTTAATCAGCCCAATGAGCCCGGTCACTTCCGGCCGCGCCCGTGGGTTGCAACAACCCCTACTGACGAGGGAGTCATCGTGACTGTCACTGCACTGCCGGCCGTAACCGCCGAGCGCGAAAGCAGCCTTCTGGCCTCGGTTCCCACCGGCCTGCTGATCAACGGCGAGTGGCGTGCCGCCGCTTCGGGCAAGACGTTCGACGTCGAGGATCCGGCAACGGGAAAGGTCCTGCTGAGCCTCGCCGACGCCGGCGCCGAAGACGGTGCCGCCGCCCTGGACGCTGCCGCCGCGGCACAGGAATCGTGGGCCAAGGTCCCGCCGCGCGAACGAGGCGAGATTCTGCGCCGGGCCTTCGACCTGGTGACCGAACGCGCAGAAGATTTCGCCCTGCTGATGACCCTGGAAATGGGCAAGCCGCTGGCCGAGGCCCGCGGTGAGGTCACCTACGGCGCCGAGTTCCTGCGCTGGTTCTCCGAAGAGGCAGTGCGCGCCTTTGGCCGCTACTCCGTTTCCCCGGACGGCAAGTCCCGGCTGCTGGTCACCAAAAAGCCGGTAGGCCCCTGCCTGCTGATCACGCCCTGGAACTTCCCGCTGGCCATGGCCACCCGCAAGATCGCCCCGGCCGTGGCCGCCGGCTGCACCATGGTCCTGAAGTCGGCGAATCTCACCCCGCTGACTTCCCAGCTGTTCGCCGCCGTGATGATGGAAGCCGGGCTGCCGGCCGGCGTCCTGAACGTCATCCCCACCTCCACCGCCGGGGCCACCACCGGTCCGCTGATCAAGGACTCCCGGCTGCGGAAGCTGTCCTTCACCGGTTCCACAGAGGTGGGCCGCCGGCTGCTGTCCGATGCTTCCGAAACTGTCCTGCGGACCTCCATGGAGCTCGGCGGCAACGCCCCGTTCCTGGTCTTCGAAGACGCCGACATCGACGCTGCCGTAGCAGGGGCCATGCTGGCCAAGCTGCGGAACATGGGTGAGGCCTGCACGGCCGCCAACCGCTTCATTGTCCACGAATCCGTCGCCGCGGAATTCGCGGAAAAGTTCGCCGCCAAGATGAAGGACATGACCACGGCCCGGGGCACCGAACCCGAATCGAAGGTTGGCCCGCTGATCGACGCCAAGAGCCGCGACAAAGTCCACGAGCTGGTCTCGGATGCCGTCGCCGCCGGCGCCACCGCAGTCCTGGGCGGCAGCCCGGTGGAGGGCCCCGGCTACTTCTACCAGCCCACCATCCTGTCCGGCGTCACCGAAGGTACCCGGATCCTGGCCGAGGAAATCTTCGGACCCGTCGCACCGATCATCACTTTCAGCACCGAGGATGATGCTGTCCGGCTGGCCAACAACACCGAATACGGGCTGGTGGCCTACGTCTTCACCAAGGACCTCAACCGCGGCATCCGGATGGGTGAACGGCTTGAAACCGGCATGCTGGGCCTGAACGCCGGCGTTATTTCCAACGCAGCGGCACCCTTCGGCGGCGTCAAGCAGTCCGGCCTTGGCCGCGAAGGCGGCCTCGAAGGCATCGAGGAGTACCTCTACACGCAGTACATCGGCATCGCAGACCCCTACGCCGGCTAACCCGGGTAGCCCGGCAAAGTCTTGCCGGGCTACCGCAGGCCGCCGCGTGCTCCCCGCCAGGAGCGCGCGGCGGCCTGTGCTGTTCCCCGGACACCCCGGCCCACGGCCCTGAAGGGTGCGCCGGTGAGGAATCCGAGCCGCCGCATCACCGACGGCGGGACCCAGGTGGCGATGAAACGGCGCGGACCGCCGGCATTGGCCCGGAGGGCCGCCTGGAGCGCGTCGATGTGGTCCCGCGGGCTGGCCGGGTTCGCCGGCCCGGCAGGCTCCGGATTTGCAGCCTCTGGATTTGTGGCCTCCTGATTGGCCGGGCCCAAACCTGCAGCCTCCGGCGGGCCGTACTGGTTCCGCTCGTAACCGGTGGTCAGCGCGGCAGCAGCCAGGTTCGCCGCGCGGTCCATCCCGTCCGGTTCGCCCAGCAGGGAACGGCGGAGCCGTGCGGAGTACGCACGCGGGGTCTCACTGGGCCCGGGCGGCAGGCCGTAGTCCGTGCCAAGGTCCGCCAGCTCGGCCCAGGCCAGGGGAGCAGCGGCAGTTGCGTTGCGGGGCCGGAGCCGGCGGGCCCGGATTCCGGTCCGCAGCAGGAACGGCGATGCCAGCAGCAGGCCGCCGGCCAGGACACCACCGGCGCCCAGCAGCCAAGGCAGCAGGCGGGGACCGGCGTCGGCCGTTCCGTTGTCCTGCGGGACCGGAGCCGCGGAAACGCTGGGGGCCGGGGAAGGGACCTGGCCCGGTTCGGGAAGGAGGTCATCGTTGTTGTCCAGCGAATCGGCCGTCCCCGGCGCCGACGCCTCGGTGGCGTAGGTGGGAACGACGCCCCGGGACGGGGTGGGCTCAAACGGGACCCAGCCGAGGCCCTGGAAGTACAGCTCGGGCCAGGCGTGCGCGTCGCGGCCATCCACCTCGTATTCGGACAGCGGGCCCTGCCCTGCCACGGGCACCGTTTCACCGGTCAGCCGGCCGGGCGCGTAGCCCACGGCGATACGGCTGGGGATGCCCTGGAGCCGGGCCATCACCGCCATAGCGGAGGCGTAGTGGACGCAGTATCCGCTCTTCTGCTCCAGGAAGTCCGCCAGCACCGAAAGCCCGTTGCCGTCGTAGCCGCCCTGAACAGGGGACTGGAGGGAATAAGTGAAATCCGCGGACCGCAGGTATTTCTGGATGGCCATCGCCTTTTGGTACTGCGTTCCGGCAGCGCCGGCCACGGTCTCGGCGGTGCTGCGGACACTGGCGGGGACATTCCCCGGAACTCTGGTGAAGGTGTCGGAAATGTCCTGCGCGGGACCCGTGGACCGGGCCAGGAGCGCCGGGGTCAGGGCAGGAGCGGACGAGGTGACGATGTAGTCCTGACGCCGGGATGTGGTGTCGGTGCCCTTGATGCTGAGCGTTGCCGGGTCCCACGTCCACTGGCCGTTCAGGCCCCGCACCGTCTCGGGGGCATAAGGCGCCGGCAGGTAGTTGCTGCTGAGTGAGCCGGTGTCGATGGCTGTCACCTGGCGTTGCTGCGCATCGGCCAGGACCTGGTAGCCGGGATCAATCGGGCCGGCCAGCCGTATCCGGGACTCATTCCGGTCATCCGGGCCCCAGGAATCGCCGTCAAAATTTTCCACGGTGACCGTGCGGAGATACAGCGGGGACGTGGCGTTGGTGGCATAGGTGATGCGTCCGGTGCCGTCAGGGGTCCGCAGGCTGTTGCCCAGCGTAATCATGGGGTTCAGGCCGGTGGAGGTGCCCCACGGGTTGAGCCTTGAGCCCTGCGGGAACGTACCCTGGTCGAAACCGGGGATGACGGCGGGAACCAGCAGGGCAGCCACCAGCGCCACGGAGCCGGTGAGGGCAGCACGGCGCAGGTGTCCCGTGCTGCCGGCGGCGTCTGTCTGCGTACCAAATCCGGGTGCAAACCACTGGCTGCAACCCAAAATCAGCAAGTACCCGGCCACGGTGGCAACAAACCCCCAGAAACCGACGCTTTGCGGCTTGATCATGGCAGGGACCACCAGCAGCGCCAGCAGGGCAGCGCCCGTGGCTGCAGGCATGCCCAGCGGCACCGCGAGGGCATCCACCAGGATCACCGTGAGGCCCAGGACGGCGCACACAACCATCACAATGCCCGCATTGGGCGCCACGGGCGCCGTTTCCGACAGCACTGTTTCGCTGGCGCGCCCGATCAGCCGGTCGAGTTCGCCGAAGGTGGCGCCGCCGGGAATGACACCGAGGATGCTGGAACTGCGGAAGAACGTGAGCGTCAGGATGCCGCCGAGGGCCAGGAACCCGCCGAACGTCACCAGCAACGGCTGGGCGCGCAGCCCGCGGAGCGCTGCCAACGTGAAGCTGACCACGAGGACCGTGGTCAGGACGGGAAGATACCAGTTCCAGCCCCGGAGCACACCGTTAAGGGACAGCGCGGCGCCGCAGACAGCCAGCGCAACGGCTGCTGCCATGGCCCACGGAAAAAGGCCCACCCGGGCGCGGCGGGGTGCGGCGCCCGCCCCGTTGTCCTGCTGCTGGCCCTGTCCCGGGGTCCGCGGTGGCGCCAGCGTCATCTGGCCACCCCCGCCCCGCGCCGGACCTCAGCCGCAGGGGTGGCGGCAACGGCGTCGTCCCCGTCGAAGCCTGCCCACGCCGAAGCAACCGGGACGGCGGGGGCCACAGCTACAGCACGCCAGCCACCCTGGCGGAGGACCTCGAGAACGTCTGCCTGGTCGCCAGGCTTCTCAGCCACCACCAGGGCGAACGCGTTGGTGCCGTACCCGGCGGCCGGAGCAAGGGCCAGGGCTTCCTCTGCGGAGATCCGGCCCAGCACGGCGATCAGCGGCCCGCGCATCCGGTGGGCGGAAAGCTTGTCCATCAACTGGTCATCAAACGGGGCCGGACCTGCGTCCTGGCCGCCTCGGGGGTCAGTGCGGTTCGCGAAGTCCCACAAAGAGCCATCACGGGTGTGGCCGGAGCCGGACAGGGCGATGGCGGCGAGGCTTTCGGCGATCGACTGCAGACCGGCGCTGCCGGTGAACTCCTCGGCAGCGGGATCCGGCGCAGACGGTGAGTGCAGGAACGCCGGCTCGCCCCTGGGGTCCAGCAGGCGCAGCACATAGTTGCGTTCGGTGAGGTGCGCGGCGATGGACATCGCCGCCACCACCGCCCACTCGAAGGTGTCGCTGGTAGGCATCGACTGCCCGCCCCTGGCCTGCTGCCGGGCCTGCTTCGCTGCGGGGGACGGCCCGGTACTGCCGGCGAAGGCGCCGAACCGGTGGTCGAGGATCAAGGTGGCCTCCGGTGTGGTGACCGATTCCTCCTGCCGCACCATCAACGCCCCGTGCCGGGCCGTGGCAGCCCAATGGACCCTGCGCATGGGGTCGCCGTGCCGGTATTCGCGGGTCATAACGTCATCGTCGCTGGGGTTGGCCCGGATCCGGGTGGCCGTGATGCCGTCGTTACCGCGCGCCCCGGCCAGTCCTGTCAGGGGCAGCACCACGGCGGCCGGCGTGACCGTGAGGATGTCGCCGTCGTCAATGGCCTGCCGGTGCGTGGACAGGCCGAAGGGGTCCGAGAACTCGGCCATGACCGGACCGATCCGGAACTGGCCGCGTTGGGCCGAGCGGAGGTGGTATTCGTACCGGCTGGTGCCGCCGGCAGCTGACCGGGCGGGGAACCGGAACATGGGGGACTCACCGAACCGGGAAGGCAGCCGTTCCTCCATGGTGGCCCGGCCGCTGCCGGGATCCTTCCGCGCCACCGCCAGCCGGACGGTGGCGGGCGCAGAGGTTTCCACAGGGGACGGATGAAACTCGCGGTAGACCTGGAACCTGGGCTTGACCAGCCGGATCCCTGCCAGCGAGATAAAAGGCAGGACCAGCAACAGGATGCCCAGGGTCAGCAGGTCCCGGCGGCCCATAACGAAGGCCGCCCCAAGGGCCACCCCGCCCGCTGCCAGCATGCCCCAGCCCCGGGGGTTCAGGAGATGTCGGGGAAACCGGTCCAGCAGCGCCATCTGAGCCGCCGCCTAGCGGTTCCTGCCCAGGCCGGAGGCTGGGGCACTCCGGGCCGGCCGCGTCCCGGGCTGTCCCGCGGAAGCATGCGTGACAGGGAGCCGCTGCAGGATGCCCTGCAGCACGGTATGCGCCGTTTCGCCGGCACCGGCAGCCTTCCTGTCCAGGAGGATACGGTGGGCCAGCACAGCTTCCGCCACCTGCAGCACATCGTCCGGGAGGACAAAGCCGCGCCCGTCGAGCGCTGCCGTGGCCTTCGCAGCCCGGAGCAGCTGCAGCATGGACCGGGGGCTGGCGCCCAGCCGGAGCAGCGGGCTTTCCCGGGTGGCCCGGCCCACGGACACGGTGTACTCCTTGACGGCCTGGGACACGTAGACGTCCTGCACGGTGGTAATCATGGCGGCGACCTCGGCGGTGGTGACCACCGGCGTGACCTTGGCCAGGGGAGAGGCGGACTGATGGGTTTCCAGCATCTGGATTTCCGCGTCCAGGTCCGGATAGCCCATGGAGATCCGGGCCATAAAGCGGTCACGCTGGGCCTCGGGAAGAGGGTAGGTGCCCTCCATCTCGATGGGATTCTGCGTGGCCACCACCATAAAGGGCTCGTCGAGCTTGTAGGAGTGCCCGTCCACGGTGACCTGGTGCTCCTCCATGCATTCCAGGAGCGCCGACTGGGTCTTGGCGGAGGCCCTGTTGATTTCGTCGCCGATCACGATGTTGGCGAAGACTGCCCCGGGCCGGAACTCAAACAACCGGGATGACTGGTTGTAGATGGAGACACCGGTGACGTCAGAGGGCAGCAGGTCCGGGGTGAACTGGATCCGGTTGACGCTGCAGTCGATGCTCCTGGCCAGCGTTTTGGCCAGGAGGGTCTTCCCCACTCCGGGGACATCCTCGACCAGCAGGTGGCCCTGGGCCAGCAGCACCGTCAGGGCAAGCCGGGCGGCGTCCGATTTGCCGTCGATCACTGTATTGACCGTCGTGAGGATGCGCTGCGCGGCAGCGTGGAACGCCGCGTCGTCCAGCGCCGCAGGCCGGTGCCCGTTCAGGGCGCTGACAGAGCCCGCCAGGCCCGCCGGATTGCGGTTCGCAGCGGTTCCATCGGCAGTGCGTCGGTGGGATTCCATCGGCAACCTTTCAGCCCAGGGGTTCGCCCGGACGGGACAGCAAGCCTGCCTTCGCCCGTCGGTGGGCGTTCGCATCTGTTCGTCCCAGACTACTAACACAACTGCCGCGGTAGACAGAGAGTTCCGACAAAAAATACCTGCCGTTCCGGCCGCTAGGCTGGGACGATGTGCACTCCGCAGACCCCCGCCGCCTACCTGGACCCCGCCGCAGGGACGGCAGCCGAAGCCCAGGGCTCCACAAAACGCGGGTTTCCGCCCGCTCCCGAGCCGCTGCCGGTGCCGGTGATGGACAACCACACGCACCTGGACTTTCCGGACGGGCCGGCTCCGGTGGGGGTGCGGGCAGCCATGGACGCAGCCGCGGCCGTGGGCGTGCAGGGCGCCGTCCAGGTGGGCTGCGACCTGGAATCGTCGCGGTTCACGGTGCAGGCGGTGGAACTGGACCGCCGGCTGCTTGGCGCAGTGGCGCTGCATCCCAACGACGCCCCGCTGTACGCCGGCCGCGGCGAACTCGAAAGTGCGCTCGCGGAAATCGAGCAACTGGCAGCCCATCCCAGGATCCGCGCCATCGGCGAGACCGGACTGGACTTCTACCGTACCGAGGGCGCGGGGCTGGCCGCCCAGCGGCACTCGTTCCGGCGGCACATCGACATTGCCAAGCGCCTGGACCTCACCCTGCAGATCCACGACCGGGATGCCCACAACGACGTGGTGCAGGTACTGGAAGAGGAAGGCGCCCCGGAGCGCGTGGTCTTCCATTGCTTCTCCGGCGATGCGGACCTGGCCAGGATCTGCAACCGGAAAGGCTGGTACATGTCCTTCGCCGGCACTCTGACCTTCAAAAACGCGGACAACCTGCGTGCAGCGCTCGCGGTGGCTGATCCCGGCCTTGTCATGGTGGAAACGGATGCCCCGTTCCTCACTCCGCATCCACACCGGGGGCGCCCCAACGCGAGCTACATGGTGCCTTACACGGTCCGGGCGATGGCCGGTTTGACAGGAACCGACCTGGCCCGGCTCTGCACCGAGATCAGCGAAAATACCGTGCGGGCCTACGGATCCTGGACCTAGGAAGGGCCTGTCCAGCATCCATTCAGGAATACCAGGTATGCAGATTTGTTGGCTGGTTTATAACGCTACGGTTACAGTGGAAAGATATTAGCCGGGGTCGGGGAAGGCCACCGGGTAAATCATTTTTCCTTCCATGACCGGCTGCGCGGGCTTCCGCCCGCGCCAATCGGGCCTGGAATGTGGCGGCGCGACGGTGCCCGGACTGCCTGTATTCCAGGTGGTTCCGGGCATTTTATTGCGTTTTTCCCCGTGCCCGGATGGACCGAGAGTTACGGGCAATCGTGGTCAAGTACTTCACATCAGACGGCAAGTTGAGCGTCGTCAAGGTTGGTGCACAGGTTCTGGTGCTGTGCGCGCTGGTTGCGGGGCTCGTAGCCTTCGTTGGAAATAACAAAACGGTCACGCTGAATGTTGACGGAAAAGTCAGTTCGGTGCAGACCTTCGGCGGCACTGTGGGCCAGGTGGTCAAGGGCGCCGACTTCGACCTCAAGTCCACCGACCGGATCTCCCCCGACGTCGACTCGTCGGTCCGCAACGGTACCGTCATCAACGTGAACCAGGCCAAGGAAGTCAAGGTCAGCCTGGACGGTTCCGAGCAGACGGTCAACACCACCGCGCAGGACGTGGCCGGCCTCGTGACCGAACTCGGCGTCGCCAGCGCCTCCTCGGTGTCAGCCCCCAAGGACGCCCAGCTGGCACTCGCAGGCTCCTACGTGTCCATCTCCACGCCGAAGAGCGTCAGCATCGTCGCGGACGGTAAAGCCTCCGCCACCACCACCACTGCCGCAACCGTGGGCACCGTCCTGGACGACGCCGGCCTGACCCTTGGTGAGAACGACCGCACCTCCCAGCCGGCCAACGCCCCCGTGGTCAACAACATGGTGATCAAGGTTTCCCGCGTTGACACCAGCCAGACCGCCGTCACCAGCGAAGAGATTCCCTTCGAGTCCGTCACAGCCGAGGACGCCAACGTCCTGGTGGGCGAGAAGACCGTGACCCAGGCCGGAGTGGCCGGCAAGAACGAAAAGACCTTCAAACTGGTCCTGGTGGACGGCCGCGAAGCGTCCCGCACCCTGGCTTCCGAGACTGTGGCCGTCCAGCCCGTCACGGAGCAGATCACCGTGGGTACCAAGCCCAAGCCGGTGCCCCAGGCAGCGCCTGCACCCGCAGCTGCTGCGGGCGGCAGCAACACCGGAGCCGCAGCTCCCGGCATGATGAACGAAGGTATGTGGGACCGGATCGCCCAGTGTGAATCCACCGGCAACTGGAGCATCAACTCGGGCAACGGCTACTACGGCGGCCTCCAGTTCGACGTCCGGACCTGGATCGGCTCCGGCGGCGGCGCCTACGCCCCCAACGCCAGCCTGGCCACCAAGGCCCAGCAGATCGACATCGCCAACCGCGTCTATGCGCAGCGCGGCCTCCAGCCGTGGGGCTGCGGCTGGGCCGCCGGCGGATAGCCAGGCACCCCCGCCAGCAGGCGAACAGCAGCCGGCCCCGGTACCCACCGGGGCCGGCTGCTGCCGTTAACGGGGCAGGTCCGCGGCGCCGCCCGGGATAGGATACTCAGGTGACTGAACCGATCCCCGCCGCGCCCGCACCCCTGTTCGGTGCCACCGACATCCGCAGGCTGGCGGAGGAAATCGGGATCAGGCCCACCAAAACCCTGGGCCAGAACTTCGTCATCGATGGCAATACGATCCGCCGGATCGTGACAGCTGCCGGCGTGGGCCCGGCGGAAACGGTCCTGGAAGTCGGGCCCGGGCTCGGGTCGCTGACCCTGGGCCTCCTCGACGCCGCCGCGGCCGTGGTCGCCGTCGAAATCGATCCCGTCCTGGCAGCCAAACTTCCCGAAACGGTGGCGCAGTGGCGTCCCGCCGCGGCCGGCTCCTTCCATCTGGTCCACGCCGACGCCATGAAGGTGACGGAACTGCCCGTCCAGCCCACCGCGCTGGTGGCAAACCTGCCCTACAACGTTGCCGTCCCCGTGGTGCTGCACCTGCTCCAGCATTTCCCCAGCCTGCAGCACGGGCTGGTTATGGTCCAGGATGAGGTGGCGGACCGGCTGGCTGCGGGCCCCGGGTCCAAAACCTACGGCGTGCCGTCCGTCAAGGCCGCCTGGTACAGCCGGATGCGCAAGGCCGGCGTGATCGGCATGAACGTCTTCTGGCCGGCACCCAAGATCCACTCAGGGCTGGTCGCCTTCACCCGGCACGAGCCGCCCGCCACCACTGCCACCCGCGAACAGGTCTTCGCCGTCGTCGATGCTGCCTTCGCCCAGCGCCGCAAGACCCTCCGGGCTGCCCTGGCCGGCTGGGCCGGCGGCGCGCCCGAAGCCGAACGCTGCCTGGTGGCTGCCGGCGTGGACCCCACAGCAAGGGGCGAGGTCATCGACGTCGCCGCGTTCGCAAGGATCGCGGAAGCCAAGGCGGCCCGGTCATGAACGCCCTCCCCGGGCGGTTCCCGGCCCGCACCGTGAGGGTCAAGGCGCCCGGGAAAATCAACGTATCCCTCAACGTCGGTCCGCTCCGGGACGACGGCTACCACTCGGTGGCCAGCGTCTACCTGGCAGTGTCCCTCTACGAGGAAGTGGCCGCCACCAGCACCGAAAGCCCCGGGATCACCGTCAGCCTCAGCCCGGAAAGCTCCCTGGACCTGGACGCCGTTGACATTCCGCTCGACGCCGGCAACCTCGCCTACCGGGCGGCCGCCATCATGGCGGACGTTTCCGAACATGCCACCGGCGTGCACCTGGAGATTACCAAACGGGTCCCCGTGGCCGGTGGCATGGGCGGTGGCTCCGCAGACGCCGCCGCGACCCTCCTTGCCTGCGATGCGCTGTGGAACAGCGGACTCTCCCGCGAGGAACTCGCGCACCTCGCGGCCGAACTCGGCGCGGACGTACCGTTCTCGCTCCTGGGCGGCACGGCCGTGGGCCTTGGCCTCGGCGACCAGCTCTCACCCGCGCTGGCCAAGGCCCAGACACACTGGGTCCTGGTGGCCGCCGACTACGGCCTGGCCACCCCTGACGTCTACCGCACCCTGGACCGGCTGCGCGCCGACGAGGGCATCGTGGCCGCCGAGCCCACCGGCGTCGACCCGGGAATCCTCACCGCCCTGCGGGGAGGGGACGCCGACGCCCTGAGCCGGGTCCTCATCAACGACCTGCAACGCGCCGCGATCGACCTGGCCCCGGCCCTGCGCGATACGCTGGGACTCGGCGAATCGCACGGAGCGATCGCCGGCCTTGTGTCCGGTTCGGGCCCCACCGTGGCACTGCTCGCCGATGACCCCCTCGCGGCGGAAGCGCTGGCCACGGATCTTCGACGCTACGGCCACGCGGCCCTTGCAGTGCACGGCCCCGTCCCCGGGGCCCGCATCATTTCCGACACCCTTTTGTAGATCTTCAGCCCCGCAGCAGAAAGCAGTTCCCTTTGGCACACCTTCTTGGCGGCGAGAACCTGAGTGTTTCGTTCGCAACCCGTACCGTCCTGGACGGCATCACCATCGGCCTCGAGGAAGGGGACCGGATCGGCATGGTGGGCCGCAACGGCGACGGGAAGTCCACCCTGATGCGCCTGCTGGCCGGCAGGTCCACCCCGGACTCCGGCCGCGTCACCAAACGCAGCGAGGTCAACGTGGGCTACCTTGACCAGAGCGACGTGCTGGACGGAGACCTCACCGTGGGCGCTGCCATCGTGGGGGACCAGGCGGACTACGAGTGGGCCCGGAACCCGCAGATCCGCGAAATCATGGGGGGCCTGGTCTCGGACGTGGACTGGCACGCCAACGTCCACGCCCTCTCCGGTGGCCAGAAGCGGCGGGTGGCCCTGGCCAAGCTGCTGATCGAGGACCACGACGTCATCATGCTCGACGAGCCCACCAACCACCTGGACGTGGAGGGCGTCGCCTGGCTTTCCCGACACCTCAAAACCCGGTGGCGGGCCAACCAGGGCGCGTTCCTGGTGGTCACCCACGACCGCTGGTTCCTCGACGAAGTCTGCAACAAGACCTGGGAAGTCCACGACGGGATCATCGACCCGTTCGACGGCGGCTACGCGGCCTACGTGCTGGCCCGCGCAGAGCGTGACCGAAGCGCCTCCGTTGTGGAGAGCAAGCGCCAGCAGCTGGTCAAAAAGGAGCTGGCCTGGCTGCGGCGCGGCGCCCCCGCCCGGACCGCCAAGCCCAAGTTCCGGATCGAGGCCGCCAACGCCCTGATCGCCGACGTCCCCGAACCCCGCGATTCCATGGCGCTGAGCAAGATGGCCACCGCCCGCCAGGGCAAGGACGTGCTGGACCTCGAACACGTGTCCCTGGACCTCCTGGACGGCGGCGGAGCCAAACTCTTCGACAACATCACCCTCCGGCTCGCCCCCGGCGAACGCCTGGGACTGGTGGGCGTCAACGGTGCCGGCAAAACCACGCTGCTCAAACTGCTCAACGGCGAAATCCAGCCCACTTCGGGCAACGTCAAGCGTGGCAAAACGGTGGTCAGCGCCGTCCTGACCCAGGAAGTCAAGGAGCTCGACGACGTCTCCGACCTGCGCGTCATCGAGGTCATTGAGCGGGAAAAGCGCTCCTTCGACGTGGGCGGCAAGGAATTCACCGCCGGCCAGCTGGTGGAACAGCTTGGCTTCACCAACCAGAAGCAGTGGACCCAGGTCAAGGACCTTTCCGGCGGCGAGCGGCGCCGGCTGCAGCTCCTGCGGCTCCTGGTGGGCGAACCGAACGTCCTGATGCTTGATGAACCCACCAATGACCTCGACACCGACACCCTTGCCGCCGTCGAGGACGTCCTGGACGGCTGGCCGGGAACGCTGGTGGTGGTCAGCCACGACCGCTACCTGCTCGAACGCGTCACCGACCACCAGATGGCGCTCCTGGGTGACGGGAAGATCCGCGCGTTGCCGCGCGGGGTGGACCAGTACCTGGAACTGCGCGAATCGGCACTCGCCGGCTCCACCGTGACCGGCGGCGGCAACCCCGTGACCGGTGCGTCCGGGTCCGCCGCGCCTGCCGCCCCGGGCCGCTCGGAAGCCGAGAAGCGGGATGCCCGGAAAGCCAAAAACCGGATCGAACGGCAGCTGGGCAAGCTGGAGCAGCAGGAAAAGAAGATCCACGACGAAATGGTCAAGGCCACTGCGGCGAACGACTTCGACGCGATGGGCGACTTGAACAGGAAGCTCAAGGACCTTGCCGGGGACCGCGAGGGCATTGAACTTGAATGGCTCGAAGCGCTGGAGGTCCTGGGGGAGTAGGCCCGGCGCCTACCCTTCGCTGCGGAGCTCCGGGTCCTTCTGCAGGCCGGTCAGGCCGTTCCAGGCAAGGTTCACCAGGTGCGCGGCGACGGTGTGTTTGTCCGGCTGGCGGCTGTCCTGCCACCACTGGCCGGTCATCGCCACCATGCCCACCAGCATCTGCGCGTACATGGCGCCGTCCCGGCCGCTGAAGCCGCGGCGGGAAAACTCGTCGGACAGGATGTGCTCCACCCGGGCCGTGACGTGGGAGAGCAGGGTGGAGAACGCGCCTTCGGGCTGGGACGGAGGCGCGTCCCGCATCAGGATCCGGAAGCCGTCGGTCCGGTCCTCGATGTACGTCAGCAGGGCCAGGGCGGCGCGTTCCACCAGGACGCGGGGCTTGGCTTCCTGGGTGAGGGCGTCGTTGATGGCTGCCAGCAGGATCCGGAACTCGAAGTCCACCACCTGCGTGTACAGGCCTTCCTTGGAGCCGAAGTGCTCGTAGATCACCGGTTTGGACACGCCCGCGCACGCAGCGATTTCCTCGATGGTGGTGCCGTCCAGTCCACGGGCGGCGAAGAGCCCACGCCCGACGCCGATCAGCTGGGTCCGGCGCTGCAGGCCGGTCATTCGCGTCCGGGGCGGGTTGTTGCTCACATTTCCATCATGCACCACCGCCCGGCACCGGGATTCCAGTCTTCCCCGCGGCACCCGCGCCGGGCCGTGTCGCGCACCGCCCCCGACCCATGGCAAAATAGGGACTTGTGCCCGGGCCTTGCGCCTACGGCATGGTCCGCCCTGGTGTAATGGCAGCACCCCGGCCTTTGGAGCCGTGGAGTATAGGTTCGAATCCTATGGGCGGAACTGCTTGACGAGATCGTTCAGCAGGATGGCCTTCGGGCGCCGCGCCGCCTGGTCGGCCGGCCCCCGGGCCAGCAACCAACGAGGAGAGCCCGTACGTGACTTCTGAGAATGCCGGCCCAGCCGCCGTGATCGTTCTGGCGGCAGGCGCCGGCACCCGGATGAAATCCCGTACCCCGAAGATCCTGCACGAAATCGGCGGCCTGTCCATGGTTGGGCACGCCCTCAACGCTGCACGCAGCATCAGCCCGCGCCGGCTCGCTGTGGTGGTCCGCCACGAGCGTGACCTGGTGGCCGGCCACCTCACCGGGCTGGACCCGGAAGCGCTGATCGTGGACCAGGACGAGGTCCCCGGAACCGGCCGCGCCGTGGAAGCCGCCGTGCAGGCGCTGGACGGACAGCAGCGCCTGGCCGGCACCGTGGTTGTGACCTACGGCGACGTCCCGCTCCTGACCGGATCCCTGCTCGCCGAACTGGTGGCCACGCACGAACGCGACGGCAACGCCGTCACGGTGCTGACCGCGGTCCTGGCCGACGCCGCCGGCTACGGCCGGATCCTGCGCGCCGCCGACGGGACCGTCACCGGGATCCGGGAGCACAAGGACGCGTCAGCGGACGAGCTTTTGATCCGTGAGGTCAATTCCGGCATCTACGCCTTCGACGCCGCCGTGCTCCGCGACGCGCTGGGCCACGTGACCACCAACAACGCCCAGGGTGAAAAATACCTGACCGACGTGCTGGGCCTGGCCCGTGAAGCCGGCGGCAGGGTCGCCGCGGTGGCCACCACCGACCGCTGGCAGGTTGAGGGCGCCAACGACCGCGTCCAGCTGTCGGCGCTCGGCGCTGAACTGAACCGCCGCACCGTCGAAGCCTGGATGCGGGCCGGGGTCACTGTTGTTGACCCGGCGACCACCTGGATCGACCCGTCCGTAACGCTCGACGAGGACGTCCGGATCCTGCCCAACACCCAGCTGCACGGCCGCACCCACGTGGCGCGCGACGCCGTCGTGGGCCCCGATACCACCCTGACGGACGTCACCATCGGCGAGGGCGCCACGGTGACCCGCACCCACGGTTCCGGTGCCGTGATCGGCGCGGGCGCCGCCGTCGGGCCCTTCACCTATGTGCGGCCCGGTACCGTCCTTGGCGAGACCGGCAAAATCGGTGCCTTCTACGAAACCAAAAACGTGACGATCGGGCGCGGCTCCAAACTGTCGCACCTCGGCTACGCGGGCGACGCCGAAATCGGCGAGGACACCAACATCGGCTGCGGCAACATCACCGCCAATTACGACGGCGAAAAGAAGCACCGCACGGTGATCGGCTCGGGCGTCCGGACAGGTTCCAACACCGTCTTTGTTGCCCCCGTCACGGTAGGCGACGGCGCGTACAGCGGCGCCGGCGCCGTGATCCGCAAGGACGTCCCCGCCGGCGCGCTGGTGCTCAGCGTCGCTGCGCAGCGCAACGCCGAAGGCTGGGTGCCCGCCAACCGGCCTGGAACGCGCTCCGCCGAACTGGCCCAGGCGGCCACCCCAGATACCTCCACCACCCCGGCATCTACAGAAGAGGGCAAGTAATAATGAGCGAAATTACGGCGCACGGCGAGAAGAAGCTGGTGCTCGCCACCGGGCGGGCCCACCCGGAGCTGGCGCGGGAAATCGCCCAGGAGCTTGGCACCGAACTGCTGCCCATCGACGCCTACGACTTCGCCAACGGCGAGATCTACGTCCGGGCAGGTGAGAGCGTCCGCGGCACCGACGCGTTTGTCATCCAGGCCCACCCGGCCCCGCTGAACAACCACCTGATGGAACAGCTGATCATGATCGATTCGCTGAAGCGGGCCTCGGCCAAGCGGATCACCGTGGTGTCCCCGTTCTACCCCTACGCCCGGCAGGACAAAAAGGGCCGCGGCCGCGAGCCGATCTCCGCCCGCCTGGTGGCTGACCTCTACAAGACCGCCGGCGCAGACCGCATCATGAGCGTTGACCTGCACACCTCCCAGATCCAGGGCTTCTTCGACGGCCCCGTGGACCACCTGATGGCCATCCCGCTGCTGGCGGACTACATCCGGACCCGCGTGAACGAAGACAACATCACCGTTGTCTCCCCGGACACCGGCCGCGTCCGCGTCGCCGAGCAGTGGGCGGAACGCCTGGGCGGCGCGCCGCTGGCGTTTGTGCACAAGAGCCGTGACCTGACGGTCCCCAACCAGGCCGTGTCCAAAACCGTGGTGGGCCAGATCGAAGGCCGCACCTGCGTCCTGATCGATGACATGATCGACACCGGCGGAACCATCTCGGGGGCCGTGCAGGTCCTGAAGAACGCAGGGGCCAAGGACGTCATCATCGCCGCCACCCACGCCGTGTTCTCCGAGCCCGCCGCCCGGCGCCTGTCCGAGTCCGGCGCCCGGGAAGTGGTGGTCACCAACACCCTCCCGCTGCACGCCTCCCAGCGGTTCCCGCAACTGACGGTGCTGTCCATCGCACCGTTGATCGCCCGCGCCATCCGCGAAGTGTTCGACGACGGTTCGGTCACCAGCCTCTTCGACGGCAACGCCTAGCAGCGCCGCCCACGGGCCCGCCCGGCAGGATCTGCCGGGCGGGCCCGGCCCGTTTTCAGGAATGGGCCCCCGCGCTGGTAAGCTTGCCAGCGATACCTTGGCGAGGGAGAGCAACCGGGAAGCCGGCTGATGGTCTCCGTAATCGACTGGGTCTGTTCCACCTCTTCTCCTGCAGGCCTTCCGGCCGCCTGGCGTTGAAGGTCGCACCAGGCCTCCGCCCTTGCTGAACACCGTTTAGGATTCAAGGAGATTTCCATGTCTGAGCAGAAACTCGCAGCAGAACTGCGCACCGAATTCGGCAAGGGCTACGCCCGCCGCGCCCGGATGGCCAACCTCATCCCCGCCGTTATCTACGGCCACGGCGCAGAGCCGATCCACATCACCCTGCCGGCCAAGGCCACCACCCTGGCCGTCCGCACGGCCAACGCCCTGCTGGCCCTGGACATCAACGGCGAAGGCCACCTGGCCCTGGTCAAGGATGTCCAGCGCGACCCGATCAAGCAGATCATCGAGCACATCGACCTCCTGACCGTCCGCCAGGGCGAAAAGGTCACCGTTGACGTGGCTGTGCACCTCGAAGGCGAAACCGCTCCGGGTACCGTCCACAACCTCGAACTGACGGTTGTCTCCCTCGAAGCTGAAGCAACCCACCTGCCCACCTCCGTTGTGGTCAACATCGAAGGCCGCGAAGCAGGCCAGCACATCCACGCTTCGGACCTGGACCTGCCCAAGGGTTCGGTCCTGCTGACCGATGCCGAAGCTCTCGTTGTCAACATCTCCGAGGCCATCGAGATCGAAGAAGACGAAGCCGAAGACGCCGCTGCAGCTCCGGCAGCAGCCGAGTAACAACCGGTATGTCCCGCCTGTGGCCGGATCCCCACTGGGGGTCCGGCCACAGGTATTTACCCGCAGCCCGACCTAGGATGATCCCATGACCGATACCTGGCTGATCGCCGGCCTTGGCAACCCCGGAACCCAGTACCAGGCCAACCGGCACAACGTTGGCCAGATGGTGCTTGATGAGCTCGCCGGCCGCATGGGTGCAAACTTCAAAAGCTCCAAAATGCGGGCCCAGGTGCTCGAAGGGCGGCTCGGCATCGGCGGTCCGCGCGTGGTGCTCGCAAAACCGCTCTGCTACATGAACGTCTCCGGCGGCCCGGTGGCGGCCCTGGCCGACTTCTACGGGATCAACCCGGACCACGTCGTGGCAGTCCACGACGAAATCGACATCCCTTTTAATACGGTGAAACTGAAGACCGGCGGCGGGGAGGGCGGGCACAACGGCCTCCGCGACATCTCCAGGGCACTGGCCACCAAGGACTACCTCCGGGTCCGGGTGGGCGTGGGCCGGCCACCGGGACGCATGGACACCGCCGACTTTGTGCTGCGGGACTTCGGTACCGCCGAGAAAAAGGAACTGCCGTTCCTCCTGGACGAAGCGGCGGATGCGGTGGACGCCCTGGTCCGGGACGGGCTGATGGCCGCGCAGCAGAAATTCCACCCGGCGAAGCCTGCAAGCTAGCAACACGCGAACTTATTCCGCGTACCACCTGTTTCCTTGTCTCAGCGACGGGGTACTGTACTTCCTATGCGGGGGAGCAATGGAGCTACATCCCGTTACCGCTGGATGTAGGGGATAGTGCATGTCAATCGAGCCACTGAGCTGGGGACGTGGGTCAACGCCGAACGGGGCCGGGCTGCGCAGCCAGGCTCCTGCCATGCCCGGGATCCAACAGTGGTCCGCTCCCGCCCGCGGCGCCAACCTCGATTCCGTCCGTACCGCCCTGACCAGTGAAGACTCCCTGGGCGTGGTCATCACCGGCAGCCGTGGTGTGGGCAAGTCCTCCCTGGCCCGCGCCGCCGTCAATGACCTTGGCCCCGACGTGTGGTCCCTCCAGCTCCGCAGCGCCCCTGCCGGTTCCAGTGCCCCCTACGGCTGCCTGTCCTTCCTGCTGGCCCGCCTGCCCCAGGCCTACATGGGTTCGCCCACCGCGATCCTGCGCGGCATCACATCCCTGATCCGCAGCGACGCTGCCGGGCGGCCGTGCATCATCACCCTCGATACTTCCGGCGGTATCGATGACATGAGCGCCGGCGTGCTGCTGAACGTCCTGCTGACCGGCACTGCGAAGATCGTCGCCGTGGCGCCCCGGACCAGTGACCTGCCGGATGATTTCCACTGGCTGCTGGCTGACAGGCGGATCACCGAAGTACGGCTGGACAACCTCAATGAGCTCCAGACCCGCCAGGTGCTGCTGTCGCTGCTGGGGCACCGGGTCTCCGCGTCCCTGGTCGCCACGTACCACAACATGGTGGGCGGAAACCCGTTGCTGCTCAAGGCGCTGGTCACCGAGCAGCAACACTCCGGCAACCTGGTCCTCTCCGATGAAGTCTGGACCCTCCGGGACAAGGTGGTGCTGGACGGCGCAGCCAGCCTGGACGACATTGTCCGCTCGCGATGGTCCCGGGAAACCGCTGAAACCCGCGAAGTCATCGAAATGCTGTCCTGCGCCCGCAGTGTGGAGCTGTCCCGCCTGACGGCCATCTTCAGCGCCGACGTGGTGGCGGACATGGAGGATGAAGGCCTCCTCGAAATCGAGGGATCCGACCACCGCTGGGTGACACTCCGCGAGAAGTACATCGGGGACGTGGTACGGACCTGGCTGAGCATCGCCCGTCGCCGCGAGCTCCGCAGCATGCTCCTGGGCGGTGCGGAACCTGATCCCGCCGGCATGAGCACGGAGGAGCTGCTGGCCTTCGCCGCCTGGACGCATGAGTGCGAGGCGGACCTCAGCCCGGGCCTGGCCTTCGCGGCGGCAGCAGCAGCTGTCCAGCTCTTTGACCCGCGCACCGCCCTGGCGTACGCCGATATGCTGCCACGCAGCCACCCGCTGTGGGTTCCGGCGCAGCGCCAAAAAGCGGCCGCCTACCTGCAGCTGGACCTCCCGCTCCAGTCCCTGGCCACCCTTGAAGGCATCTCCGCTGCGGAGCTGGACGCCCTCGGCGCCGCGGAATACGCCGAGGTCATCGCCGCAACGTCCCAGGTGATGCTCTGGATCCCGGAGAAGACCCGGGCCGTCCCGGGCCTCCTGGTGCAGGCCCGTGACCGGCTGGCCGCCGCCGGACACGCTGCCGCCTGGCCTGACCCGGTCGCCGTGGCGGTCAACCGCATCGCCCTGAGCGACTTCGAATACCAGGCGTTTGTGGGCAACTACGCTGCGATCATTCCCGCCCTGGAGCACGCCGCGGACCCCGCCCGGAACCCGGACACCGGCTTCCGGATGAACGCCGCCATCATCCTGATGACAGCCCGGGCGCTGACCGGGCGGGAGATGGAAGCGCTCAGCCTGATGCGGCAGCTGGGCGGCCAGCTCACCGACGCCTCCCACGTTGTTGGCATCCGCGAGCGGTATACCCGCGATGCCTACCTGGTGCTGCTGCTGGCCGGGCAGTGGCGGCGCTGCATCGACTTCCTGGGTCCCCAAAGCACCGAGGAGCCCAACCGCATCTCGCAGCAGGATTCCGCCCACGAACTGGCGGTCGGCGTTGCCTACGCTTTCTCCGGACGCGGAACCGAAGCCCTCGAACCGCTGATCTCCGCTGTGGCACAGCTGGAGATCCATCCCACCCAGAGCGGGCTCCGCTGCGCGTATTCCGCCACGGCACTGGCCTACGCCCAGATCGGCAACCCTGCTGCTGCCAGGAAATACCTCGCCAAACTTCATCGCGTGCCGGGCACGGCGGACTTCGCCACCGAATGCGTGATTACCTTCTGCACCCTGGTGGCCGGACGCTGGCTGGGCGATCCGGACGCCGCCGGCGCCCTCAAACTTGCGGCCGAGGCAAACCTTGCCGACGAGCGCTTCACCGTGGCCGGCCTGTATCTGCTGGCGGCCACCGTCAACGGCAGCGACCCCGAGTTCCGGCTCCTCGAGGACATCGCGGCGCACCGCCAGGGGCCGCTGGCCGAAGTGTCCCGGCTTATCGCCATCGGCAGCCGCACCAAGGACGCAAAAACCCTGCTGGCCGGCGGCGAAATCGCTGCCACCCTGGAACTGGAGGCCGTCGAGGCCAGGTGCATGGCCCTCGCCGTCGATTTTGCCCGCCAGGACGGGGATGCCGCGTCCGCCCGGACAGCCCAGGCCCGGCTGGACATCCTGGCTGCCACCGTCACCAACCTGCCCATCGTGCCCAGCAGCGGCAGCCCGTTGCTGACCAGCAGGGAACGCCAAATTGCCCGCCTGGCCGGGCGGGGCGCTTCCAACCGCGACATCGCCCTTGAAATGGGCGTGTCAGTCCGAACCGTCGAAGGCCACCTGTACCAGGTCTTCACCAAGCTCGGCGTAACTTCCAGAGGTGATCTGACTGGACTTGTCTAACGGCTCCAAAACCGCAGGCCCGCACCGCGCCCTACCGGGCCGGCGCGAACCGCTCGACCGGATCACGGCGGTCATCCGCAACCGTGCCAGCCAGGCGGTCTACGTTATGGCGGGTCCGGGCCTCGGTAAAACATCGCTGACGGACGGGATCGTTGAGCGTTTGTCGGATGAACTCAATGTTCTACAGATGCACGGCAGTTCCGCGCTTTCCAATGTTCCGTTCGGAGTCCTGACCCCTTACACCGCCGATCTCACGGCGGAGGAATCGATTTCCCCGGTGGCAGTGCTGCGGTCCATGTGGACGTACTTCGAGAAACTGAAAACCGTCAACGGAGCGCCGGTCCTCCTGGTGGTGGACGACGCACACTACCTGGACGAGGGCTCAGCCGGCGTGGTGGCGGACCTGATCTCGGCCGGCTGGGCCACCGTGGTGGCCGCCGCCAGGCCACGGCCCGGGCTGCCGCGGCCCCTGGACCAGCTCTGGTACGACGGCCTCGCCGAGCGGGTGGACCTGCGCCTGCTCAACAGGGAGCAGATCGAGGAAGTGCTGGCGCATGTACTGGACGGCACCGTCCCGGCAGCCACTGTGGATGCGGTCTGGAGCGCATCCGGCGGAAACCCCCGCATCCTGGATGCGCTCCTTCACGATGCAGCCGAGGCCGGGGTGCTGTCCAAACGGAACGGGATCTGGATCCTGCTGGGCCCACTGCCCTCCGACGGGGACCGAATCGGCTCAGTGGTGGCCAAGGAGCACCTCCGCCGCCCGCAGGACGAGCAGGAAGCCCTGAAACTGGTCGCCCTGGCCGGTCCCGTGAGCCGCAAGGCCATCGAGGACATCAGCGGAGCCGCCGTGGTCCGCTCGCTCCTGGAGCAGCAGGTGGTGGTGGAACACCCATCGATTCCGGCCGAACTGTCCCTGTGGAACGTGCTCCTGGCCCAAACCATCAGGAACACCATCTCGGTGTCCAGGAGCCTGCAGCTGCTCGAAAAAACCCGGCCGCACCTGCCCGATACCTTGCTGCACGGCGAAGGCCGGACCCGTTCCGTGGAGTGGGCCCTGGAGTGCGGGCTGCGGATCCCTGACGCCGCGCTGATCGAGGCCTCACGGGAAGCCCTGGACCGGTTCCGCAATACCAGCGCCCGCATGATCGCCTCAAAGGTCCAGGACCCGGCGCTGATCCCGCTGGCACAGGCCATCCAGGCGCGGGCACTCTTCAACGACGGGTACTACCTGGAAGCGGCATCCCTGCTGGACGGCTGCTGGGAGGCCCTGCTCAACCACGCCGATGGCCCTGCCGTGCTGCTGCTGCGTGCCTTCGCCCACCAGGCCAACGGCCAGTCCCTCGCGGGCCTAGCCGAGGAGGTGGTGGCGGTTACCGGTGTGGCAGGGACGCCGCAGTGGCCGCTGACCCTGATGGCCCTGCTTCGCAGCGGTGGTGAGCTGGACGCCGCCGGGCTCGCCGCGGAAGTGGGTACCGCAGCAGGCAGTGCTGTTGACGGTGCCACCGGCCTGCCCCTGCATGCCATGGGCGGGGCGTTGCTGGCCCACGCCCTGACCGCCGCGGGCCGGGCCGATGAGGGGGTGGAAGCCGCCCTGATGGCGGCGTCCGAGCTTCCCGCGCTTGAAGGCAGCCTGTTTTTCTTCCCGGAACTGGTCCTGGGCCGGCTGGTCAGCGCCTACCTGGCCATGGGCGAATGGGAAACCGCGGAACGCGAGCTGAACAACTACGCCTCGGCGCACTCACCCGGGCACGCCGTGTTCAACGGCAGCCTGCAGATCCTGCGCGGCTACTCGCTGCTGCGGCAGGGCAGGATGGAACGCGCCTACCAGGTGCTGCTGCCCGCCGTCGAGGCCCTCCGGCTCAACGACCCGCTGCAGCTTTTCCGGTTCGGCGCGTCCCTCGGCTTCTATGTGGCCGCACGCCTCGGCGATACCGCCCAGGCGCAGCGGCTGGAGCGGGACTGCCGCGATGCCGTGGCAGGGGCCCCGGCCCACGACCTCCTGGCAGCCGCCCACTGCGCCGCTGCAGCGGAGTACCTGGCCAGGGACGGGAAGGGCCTCGCGTCCCTCCACACACTGGTCACGGCCGCCGAGGCCGCCGGCAGGACCGGCACGCTCCTTGAACTGCTCGCCATGTGCTGGGAACTGGGCGACCCTTCCGTCATCCCGATGGTGCAGAACGTGGCCCGCACCGTTGACGGAAGGTGGGCCGGCGCCATGCTGACCCTGGCTGCCGGCTGGGAAGTGGGCGACGGCGATGCCCTGATGGACACCGCAGCCGCCCTGGAGGAAGCCGGCTTCGTCAACCTGGCCCGTGAGGCATACGCCAGGGCCAGTACGCTCCTGGAACAGGCCGGGGAGCGGCGCCGGTCCCGGCAGGCCGTGGCCCAGCGGGAAAAATGCGACCACGAACTGGGCGAGCGGTTCCGGGAAGGCCGGTTTATCGCCGCCGCCCCGGCCGTCCATCTGACCCGCCGCGAACAGGACATTGTTGGCCTGGCCGTCCAGGGGTACACGGACCGGGAAATCGCCCAGAAGCTGATGGTGTCCGTCCGCACCGTGGAGGGCCACCTCTACCGGACCTACGTCAAGCTCGGCGTCCGCAGCCGCGAAGAGCTCGAGTCCGCCCTGCCCAAGTAGTGCAGCACCCGGGTGTGCCCGGCACGGGCGCATCCGGGTTTTTCCGGCCGGACCCGGCATGTCCGTTTGCCTGTGGCGGGCCTGCAGTCCGCGGCTCCGGCGGACCCAGTACCGACCCGTTTCAAAGTCGAGTACAAGCTACTCGTGTACGCGTCCGGGCTCCGACGCTTTACTTAAGCAGGCAAGGAAAGCAGCGGGGAAACCGCCGCCGGACAGCCCGCATACCAGGTCTCCCGAAAGTTCCGGCTCCCCACCAAGGGGGCCGGCTCCAGACGGGGCCGGCGACGTCAGAGTCTTCTGAGACCGAGACTCTCCCCCCAGCCGTCGCCGGCCCTTCTTTCCGCAGGCTGAAGCCCGGAGAAACTGTGGCGGCCGTCCCCCCGGGGCGGCCGCCACAGCTGCGTTGTGGGACAATTGAGAGTCAACAGTTGGCATCTCAAGGAGTTCGTTTTGGCCGTAGTAACAACGCCAGCCACCCTGGAACGTGCCCTGCCGGCCATGGACGACGCCGAGGTGCTGCGGATCCGCAACGACTTCCCCGTGCTGAACCAGACGGTCAACGGGCAGCAGCTGGTCTACCTTGATTCCGGGGCCACGTCGCAGAACCCGCTCAGCGTGATCGAAGCCGAGCAGGAGTTTTACGAACAGCGCAACGCCGCCGTGCACCGCGGCGCCCACCACCTCGCCGTCGAGGCCACGGAGGCCTTCGAGGACGCACGCCAGACCCTCGCCGACTTTGTGAGCGCCGGCTACGAGGAAACCATCTGGACCTCCAACGCCACGGAGGGCCTGAACCTGATCAGCTATGCCCTCTCCAACGCGACGCTGTGGGCAGCCCAGGGCCGGGGTGATGCCAGGCTGAAGGACCTGGCCCTGAAACCGGGTGATGAGATTGTGGTCACCGAGATGGAGCACCACGCCAACCTGATCCCCTGGCAGGAGCTGGCGTTCCGCACCGGCGCTGTCCTGCGCTTCATCCCCATCGACGACACCGGCAGCCTCCGCCTGGACCAGGCCCGGGACATTGTTGGTCCCCGCACAAAAGTGCTGGCCTTCACCCACGCGTCCAACGTCCTGGGCACCATCAACCCGGTCCGGGAACTCGTGGCGCTGGGCCGCAGCGCGGGGGCTCTGGTGGTCCTGGACGCCTGCCAGTCGGCTCCGCACCTGGCCCTGGACGTCAAGGCGCTGGACGTTGACTTCGCTGTCTTCTCCGGCCACAAAATGCTGGCGCCCACCGGGATCGGCGTCCTGTACGGCAAGCAGGAGATCCTGGACATCCTGCCGCCTTTCCTTACCGGCGGTTCGATGATCACCACCGTCACCATGGAGCGTGCCGAGTACCTGCCGGCGCCGCAACGCTTCGAAGCCGGCACGCAGCGCATCTCCCAGGCCGTAGCCCTGGCTGCGGCGGCCAACTACCTTACGGAAACGGGCCTGGACCGGATCCACCGTTGGGAAGGTGAGCTGGGCCAGCGTATGGTCACCGGACTCGAATCCATCGCCGGCATCCGGGTGCTCGGCCCCGCCGCCGGCAAGGAGCGGATCGGGCTGGCCGCGTTCGACGTCGAGGGTGTCCATGCCCACGACGTGGGGCAGTTCCTGGACTCCCGGGGGATCGCCGTCCGGGTGGGCCATCATTGCGCCCAGCCGCTGCACCGCCGCCTGGGGCTGACCGCCACCACGCGGGCCAGCGCCTACCTCTACAACACCACCGACGACGTCGACCGGTTCCTGGATGCTGTGTCCGGCGTGCGGGCCTACTTCCGCGCCTAGTCCCGTAACCCCAGGAGTACCCATGAGCCTTGACCAGCTGTACCAGCAGATCATTCTGGACCACGCCAAAACGCGCCACGGCAGCGGGCTGGCCGGCACAGCGGCCCCCGAAGGCGCGGCTACCGGCCAGTCGCACCAGCTCAATCCCGTCTGCGGCGACGAAGTCACCCTGCGGCTTGCCGTCGCTGACGGGAAAGTGGCCCAGGTTTCCTGGGACGGTGCGGGCTGCTCCATCTCCATGGCCTCGGCGTCCGTGCTCAGCGAAATGGCCGAAGGCATGACGGTGGCCGAACTGCATGGGGTCATCGACAGCTTCCGGGACGTCCTGCGCTCCCGCGGCAAAGTCCCCGCCGACCCGGCGCTGCTGGGCGATGCTGCAGCCTTCGAGGGCGTGGCCAGGTATGCGGCGCGCGTGAAATGCGCCATGATCTCCTGGGTCGCGGCCGAGGACGCCCTCAACCAGGCCTCCTGACCTGCCGGCAGCCGCCCGCCGCGGACTGCCTCCACCCACCGGACTGTGCGGATGACCGCAGTTCCGGCCCCACCCGCTGTCCCGGCTGCACCACCAGTACCCGCTACCTGCCTGATGAGTACATGCAGGTAGCAGTACCCTGCCAAGACAGGTAGCAAGTACCGGTGCACCCGTACTGCCAAGCCGCTTGACTGGTCCTCACCTCAGGAAATACCTACCTAGAGAAGGTCTCAGGATGAGTCAGGCCAGTCAATTTTCCGCACCCAAAAACCGGCAGGGTTCCTGCGTGGGCCGCGTTGCCGGCCTTCCTTCCCACCGCCGGCGCCGTTCCGGCCAGCCTTTCGCCCCGCCCCCACCAGCATTGGGCCGCACGATGTCCGTGGCCCTGCAGGCCGGCTGACCGGGGAGGCACAGAGTCATGGGTCTTCGAATCGGTTATGCCCCGGGCGCGTTCGACCTTTTCCACATCGGTCACCTGAATATCCTCAAACACGCCAAATCGCAGTGTGACTACCTGATTGCGGGCGTCGTCTCGGACGAGAAGCTGGAGCTCACCAAGGGCAGGGCGCCTGTGGTTCCGCTCGCTGAACGGCTCGAAATCGTCCGCAACATCACCTATGTGGACATGGTCTACGCCGAGTCCGCACCGGAGAAGCTCCAGGTCTGGGACGAACTGCGGTTCACCGTCTTTTTCAAGGGCGACGACTGGCGCGGCACGCCTGCCGGAATGCACCTTGAACACGTCTTTTCGGAGGTGGGGGTGGAAGTGGTCTATTTCCCCTACACCGTCCAGACCTCCAGCTCGGTCCTGCGGACCGCTCTTGAACTCATCAACCGTCCGGCAGCAGCGGACAGAATCCAGGGGGTGCAGTGATGAATGGACTAAGGATAGCGATGGTGGGTACCCGCGGGGTTCCGGCCAGGTATGGCGGCTTTGAAACGGCCATCGAGGAGATCGGCCAGCGTCTTTGCGCCCGCGGACACCAGGTTACGGTCTACTGCCGTGACACCGGGGCAGGTCCCCGGCCGGATTCCACTTACCTGGGCATGGACCTGGTGTTCCTGCCGGCCATGCACAAAAGGTCACTGGAAACGCTCAGCCACACGGGCCTGTCCGTGATGCACCTGATGGCACACCGGCCGGACGCTGCGATTGTCTTCAACGCCGCGAACGCCCCCTACCTGCCCCTGATCCGGGCGGCCGGCGTTCCGGTGGCCACCCACGTGGACGGCCTGGAATGGAAGCGGGCCAAGTGGGGCGGGTCCGGCAAACGCTACTACCGCCGGGCCGAAGCCATGGCCGTACGCTGGTCCGACGCCCTGATCGCCGACGCCGTGGGTATCCAGACGTATTACCGGGAACGGTTCGACGCCGATACCTACTACCTGCCGTACGGTGCCCCGATCCTGGCCGGCACCAAATCCGACAAGCTCGCAGAGCTGGGCCTGCAGCCCCGCGGCTATCATCTGGTGGTGGCCCGCTTCGAGCCCGAAAACCACGTTCACATGGTGGTGGACGGCTACGTCCGCAGCAAAGCCAAGGAGCCGCTGATTGTGGTGGGCTCGGCACCTTACTCCGATGCCTACACCCGCCAGGTGCACGGTCTGGCCGACGACCGGGTCAGGTTTGTTGGCGGCGTCTGGGACCAGGACCTCCTGGACCAGCTGTACGCAAACTCCCTGGTGTACTGGCACGGACACAGCGTGGGCGGCACCAACCCGTCCCTGCTGCGGGCCATCGGGTCGGGGGCCGCCACCAACGCATTCGATGTGGACTTCAACCGTGAAGTGCTCTCGACGGCGGGCAGGTACTTCGCCGACCCTGCAGGCGTGGCCGCGCTCGCGGAGGAAGCCGAAAGCGGGCTGCCCGGCCTGCGGGAACGCGGTGCCCTGGGACAGCGCCTGGCCCGCCGGTTCGACTGGGACCTGGTCACCGACGGCTACGAAGGCCTGTGCGCTGACCTGGTGGCTGCCACAGCGCCGGCGCCACGCCGGGCCCGGCGCGTGCAGCGGGGCACCCAACAGACCACTGTGGGGGCCGAGTAATGCCGGGCCAGCACGCCAAAGCTGCGGAAGCCCGGGAACTGCTGCCCTACGCCGGCTTCCGGGACGCCGTGGACAGGCTGTCCGGCGCGCAGAAGGCGGCTGCCCGCAGCGCGCCGGCCTACTCCCGTTTCGTCAACCGCAGGATGGGCCGCTACCTTGCGGCTGCAGCCTTCGGCGCCAGGCTGACCCCCAACATGGTCACCGGCATCAGCGCGCTTTTCACCTTTTCCGGCATCGCCCTGCTGATTTCCTTCCCGCCGTCATGGGGGCTGGGGATCCTGGTGTCACTGGCCCTGGTGCTGGGCTATGCCCTGGACTCCGCGGACGGGCAACTCGCCCGGCTTACCGGAGCCGGTTCGCCGGCGGGGGAGTGGCTTGACCACATCGTGGATGCCCTCAAAACCTCCACCCTTCCGCTCGCCCTGCTGGTGGGCCTCTACCGGTTCGCGGCGGTGGACCCGGTGTGGCTCCTGGTGCCCCTCGGCTCGGCGGTGGTCTCGGCAGTGGTGTTTTTCAGCATGATCCTGACCGAGCAGCTGCGTCGGCAGGCCGGGGTGGTTCCGGGCCAGCACGAAGGGGCCCCGCCGTCCTGGCTTCGCGCCGTGCTGGTGGTCCCCATGGACTACGGGGTCCTGTGCCTCAGCTTTATGCTTTACGGCGCCACCCCTGTGTTCCTGGCCGTCTACACGGCGATCTTCGCCGCCACCACAGCGTTCCTGGCACTGTCCTCCGTGAAGTGGTTCCGGGAACTTACCGCCGTCCACGGAGCGCAGCCACGCCTGGGCCGGGACCGTCGTCCCGCCATCGGAACCACCATGTCGGATGCAGGAGCGTAACTGATGGAAACCACCCCTGATAACCCCGCGGGGCCCCTCGCCGGCCGACGGCGCCTGATCATCGGGGCCGTGGTGCTGGCGCTGCTGCTGATTGCCGGCACCGTGTGGGCAACCACCCGGCCGGGTGTGTCGCCCACCGCGACGCAGGCCACGGAGACTGCCTCGGCCGCTCCCGACACGTCGGGTCCGGATCCGTCCGCCGCCGCGGCGGACCCCGATCCGTCCGCCGCCCCGGCGTCCGCCGATCCGTCGGCGCCCCCTGCCCCGGTTCCCGCAGCGGAACCGCCCCAGGCCGCCCCGGCTCCGGAAGCGGCTCCCGCTGTGGAAACTCCACCGGCCGGGAGCGACGAGGAACTTGCTGCCGTGGAACAACCCGTCGCTCCTGCCGTGCCCCTGGTGGGCACCGCAGTGGTGAAGACCGGGGTTTCCGCTGCGATCACAGACGTTGAGGCGGTCAACGGCGAAGCCACAGGCATCGGCGAAGTTGCAGGCCCGGCGCTCCGTTTCAAGATCACCGTCAAGAACGACACCGCAGCGGAAATTTCGCTGGACCCGGCGGTCATCAACGTCAGCTACGGGGCCGACAACTCCCCGGCGAGCAGCCTCAGCGGCCCGGGCCCGGAGCCGTTCCCCGCCACCGTGGCCCCTGGCGCCAGCGCCACCGGCATCTTTGTCTTCGGTGTCCCGAAGGACAGCCGCGGCAGCGTAAAGATCTTCTTCAACCTCGACGCCGGAACGCCCATCGCCGCCTTCGAAGGCCAGGCCCCCGCATGACCCCGGCCCTCATGGTTGCGGGGCCGGTGACGCAGGCACGCGCCACGGCCCGTCGGCTGCGCAAGGCGGCCAAACGCGTCCGCGCCCATGCTGGCGTGGTGGCGCTCCGCTGCCGCAACCGCCTGGTGGCGGAGTCCGTCACCGGAACGGCCGACGTCGTGGTTTCCATGACCACCCACGGCGCGCGCCTGCAGACGGTGGATATCGCCCTGGAATCCATTGCCCGCGGCTCCGTTCGGCCGCGCCGCCTGATCCTCTGGCTGGACGACCCGGCGCTGATGGTCCGGCTGACCCCGCAGCTCCGGCGGCTGCAGCAACGCGGCCTGGAGGTGCGCCTTACCTCAAACTACGGACCGCACACGAAGTACTACCCTTACGTCCTCTCGACGGAAGAGTTCGAGTGTCCGTTGGCCACCGCCGACGATGATATCGTCTACCCGGCCGGGTGGCTTGCCGCGCTGGTGGCAAGCCACCGCGACCACCCGGACACGGTGGGCGGGCACTGGGTGAGCGTGGTGGGCGTTGACAGCGGCAGCATCACCGGGTATTCGGGCTGGGCGCGGCGCCACGACACCGACGCCGGCATCGACAATTTCGCCCTGGGGGTCTCCGGGGTGATCTACCCGCCGCTCATGCTGGCTGCCCTCCGGCGGGGCGGGGACGCCTTCCTGGACCTGTGCCCCGGCGCCGATGACATTTGGCTGCACTGGACCGCACTGCGGGCCGGAATCCGGACCCGACAGGTAAGCGCCGTGCCCAGGCATTTCCCGATGATCCCGGGAAGTCAAAGCACCGCACTCAGCCTCAACAACGTGGGCAACGACCGCAACGATCACTGGATCCGGGGCCTCTACTCGGACTCGGATGTGCTGGCCCTCAGCAGCCCCGGAACTGCAGCAACCCTCAAGGATGGAGAAAGCAATGCGTTCTAAGCATCAAGCCGGGGTGGAAAGCCCCGGCCTTACGGCAAGCCAGGAAGGCCCCCCGCCGCACCGCGGCCCACGGTCCCTCCTGGTGATGGTCCTCAGTGCGGCAATGGCGCTGTCACTGGGCGTCGTCTGGGGTGCAGCTCCGGCGACAGCCGACAGTGCCCCGGCCCCTGATGTCCCCTTGACCGTCACCGCGGACAGGCTGCCCACCGCCCAGCACAACGGCGTGGGCTGGACCCAGCTGGTCATCGGCAACAAGGTGTACGTCGGCGGCGAGTTCACCATGGCCCGGCCTGCCGGCGCCGCACCCGGCACCCAGGAAGTGGTCCGTAACAACATCCTGGCCTACGACATCAGGACCGGTGTGCTGGACCCCACGTTCCACCCGAGCATGAACGGCGAAGTCACGTCCCTGGCCGCCTCACCGGACGGCAGCCGGTTGTACGTGGGTGGTTCCTTCACGGCCATCGACGGCGCCACCGTCTGGCGCGTCGCCGCCCTGAACCCGACAACGGGCAGCATCAACACCTCGTTCCTGCCGCGCATGTCCGCTTCCGTAAGGGCCATTGTGGCTACGGACACCACCGTCTACATGGGCGGACTCTTCAACGGCGTAGGCACCGTCACCCGTGACCGGCTGGCTGCCGCCGCCGCCTCGAACGGCGCGCTGCTGCCGTGGAACCCGGTGGCCGTGGGCGGCCGCGTCAACGCCCTGGCACTCTCTCCGGACAAGGCCAGCATGGTGGTGGGCGGCGCCTTCACCACCCTGAACGGATCCGCCAACCCCGGGTACGGCCTGGGCAAGGTGGACACCAACCTGGGCGCTTCTCAGCCCTTCCAGATCAACAACATTGTCCGTAACGGCAGCACGGGCGGCTCCATCACGGCGCTGGCTACCGACGGCACCAACGTATACGGCAGCGGCTACACCTTTGGCCGGGCCAGCACCCTTGAAGGCATTTTCTCCGTGAAATGGGCGGACAGTTCCACCGAGTGGATCGAGGACTGCCATGGCGACAGTTACTCCGTATTCCCCATCGGCGACGTGGTGTACCAGGCCGGGCATCCGCACTATTGCGGAAACGTTGGCGGGTTCCCGCAAGCTGAGCCGTGGGAGTTCCAACGCGCCCTGGCGTTCAGCAAGAAGGCCACCGGTGTCCTGACCCAGGAAACCCACGGCTACACCAACTTTGGCGGCAACCCGGCGCCGTCGCAGCTGAACTGGTTCCCCTACATGAGTGACGGGACCTTCACCGGACAGAACCAGGGCCCCTGGTCCGTGTCCGGCAACGCGGACTACGTGGTCTACTCAGGCGAGTTCACCAACGTCAACAGCCAGGCCCAGCAGGGTATGGTCCGTTTCGCCAAGAGCACCACGGCGCCGAACCTCCGCGGACCGAAGGTGACCGGGGCAAACTTCGCCCCGACGCTTTCAACCCCGGCGCCTGGCCAGGTCAGGGTCCGCTGGCAGGCGAACTGGGACCAGGACAACGAGAACCTGGTCTATGAGGTTCGACGGGACAATGTGGTAATTGCCACCCTGAACCAGGCTTCACGGTTCTGGAACCGGCCCGGCATGACGTTCCTGGACACCAACCGGGTCGCGGGGCGGAGCTACGCGTACCGCATTTATGCCAGGGACGCCTTCAACAACCAGGCAGTCAGCGACATCGTCAGGATCACCGCGACGGACACTGTGGCAGCCCCGGGCGCCTACTCGCAGACGGTACTTTCCGATGCGCCGGCCAACTACTGGCCGCTGGGGGACGCCGCCGGAACCACCGGCGTGGACCTTGCCGGCAAGGACGACCTGGTCCTGCGCCCCGGGGTGACCCTTGGAGCTGACGGTGCCGTGGGCGCCGACGGCGGGACAGCGGCAACCTTCAACGGCACCGCCGACAGCGTGGCCGCCAGGATGCCGATCGCCATGCGGCCGCAGACGTTCAGCACTGAGGCCTGGTTCAAGACCGGGTCCACCACGGGCGGCGGCATCATCAGCTACGGCAACTCACCCACCGGCGTTTCCACCGATTTCGACCGGACCGTGTACATGTCCAATACCGGCAGGCTGTTCTTCGGGGTCCGCCCCAACGGCGCGACCCGGCAGACCATCAACTCGACGGCGAGCTTCAACGACAACCAGTGGCACCATGTGGTGGCTACCCTGGGCAGCAACGGCATGCAGCTGTTTGTCGACGGCGTCCTGGTGGGAAGCCGGGCGGACGTTACCTCTGCCTGGCAGTTCGATGGCTTCTGGCGGCTGGGCGGCGACAACCTCGGCAGTTGGAGCAACCGGCCCACCAGCCGCAACATCAACGGCCAGATCGACGACGTCGCCATCTACCCGGCAGTGCTTCCGCTGTCCCGGATCCAGGCCCACTACGTGGCCTCGGGCCGGACAGTATCTGCTCCGCCGGCCGCCCCGGTGGCGCGGTTCGCAGCTGCCGTGGACGGGCTGAAAGCGTCGGTTGACGGGACGGCCTCCTCGGACGCCAACGGCCCCATCGCCGGCTACGCCTGGGACTTCGGCGACGGCGGAACGGGTACCGGCGTCAAGGCCGACCACACCTACGCCGCCGGCGGCACCTTCAACGTCACGCTGACCGTTACTGACAACACGGGCCAGACCAACGCGGTGACCAACCCGGTCACCGTAACCGCCCCGCCGCCCAACCAGGTACCCGTGGCCGGCTTCACGTCCACTGCCACCAACCTCGCGGCGGCCTTCAATGCCGGCACGTCCGCCGACCCTGACGGCACCATCGCCGCCTACGCCTGGGACTTCGGCGACACCACCAGCGACACCGGCGCCACTCCGTCACACACCTACGCAGCGGCGGGCACGTACAACGTGACGCTGACGGTCACGGATGATGACGGCGCAACCGGCTCCCTCACCAAGGCAGTCACCGTCCAGGCGCCACCGGCCAACACCGTTCTGGCTGCTGACGATTTCGGCCGCACCACCGCCTCAGGCTGGGGCGCCGCCAACACCGGCGGGGCCTGGTCCGTGGCAGGCACTGCCGCTGCCTATACGGTTGGAAACGGCGTCGGCAACCTGATCCTGGCGACCGGCGGGGTAACCCGCACGGCGATCCTGGGCGGGGTATCCGCCGCCGCCACCGACGTGCAGGTCAAGGCGTCGCTGGACAAGATCGGCAACGGCGGCGGAACGTTCGTCAGCGTGATCGGCCGCCGGGTGGGGTCCGACGATTACCGGGTCAAGGTCAAGGTTCCGGCCACCGGTGCAGGCACGCTGTACCTCACCCGGATTGTGGGCGGGGCCGAAACCGTTATCTCCACGGCACCGCTGACCGGCCTGACCCTGGCCCCCGGCGACGCCATCCGGATCCGGATGCAGGTGACGGGCACGGGCACCAGCACGCTCCAGGCCAAGGTGTGGCGCGATACTGCTGCCGAACCTGCAGCCTGGCTGCTGACCAGCACCGACACCACCGCAGCACTGCAGGCACCCGGAACAACGGGGCTGGTGGGCTATTTGTCCGGCTCCGCCACCAACGTGCCCATAACTGTGCGGTTCGATGACTATTCGGTGAAGGTGCCCTAAGAGTAGCCTTATCGCACCACCGGCTCGTGCACAGGCTGCGCCGCAGGGACTTTTGTCCCCGCCGGCGCAGCCTGTGCGCCAACGGTGCTCTTCCGCACTGACAGGGAACCCTGCGGAAGGGATGCGACCGGGCTTGCGCCCGGAGCATCACCCAAAGCGACTCAGCGCTTTGCCACAGACTCGGTCTGCACGTGGAAAAGGGCTGATATGTTCAGGAAAAGACCAGCTTTCCGGCTGGTGGCGTTGTTCAGTACTCTGTTTCTCTTCGGTGGGGGCTTTGCGGCACCGGCGCTGGCGGACTCCGCTCCCATCGATCCCAATGATCCTAAAACCCCGGTGACCGTCACCGCTGACAGCCTCCCCACGGTCCAGCACGACGGCGTGGCATGGCAGGCCGTCACTGTGGGGACCACTGTTTATGTTGCCGGCAAATTCAACAACGCCCGGCCCAGCGGCGCCGCTGCCGGCACACAACTCGTGCCCCGGCGTAATATCCTGGCCTTTGACCTGGCCACCGGCGCACTCAAAACCTCCTTCACCGCATCCTTGAACGGCCAGGCCCTGGCCATTGCGGCGTCGCCGGACGGCAGCAGGATCTACGTTGGCGGCGATTTCACCACTGTGAACGGCGTCACCCGGAACCGGATAGCCGCCTTGAATCCCGATACCGGCGCCCCCCTGTCGGGCTTCGCCCCCTCCGTTGGGGGCTCCGTACGGGCCATCGTGGCTGACGGCAGCAAGGTCTGGTTTGGGGGCCTGTTCGGCAGCGTTGGCTCCTCATCGCGGAACCGGCTGGCGGCAGTCAACGCGGGCAATGGAGCCCTCCTGCCCTGGGCGCCCAACGCGGCCAACGGAAAAGTCAACGCGCTGGCGCTCTCTCCCGACGGAAGCAAAGTGGTGGTGGGCGGCGCCTTCACCACCCTGAACGGCTCCAACCGTCCCGGCTACGGCCTGGGCATGGTGGATGCGGTGTCCGGCGCGAACCTGGCCACCCCCATCAATGACGTGGTCCGCAACGGAGGTACTGACTCGGCCGTCCTGTCGCTCTCCAGCGATGGGACATCGTTCTACGGCACGGGCTACATCTTTGGCACCGGCGGCAACCTGGAAGGCGCGTTTGCCGCCAACTGGTCGGACGCACGGGTCAAATGGGTGGAGGACTGCCACGGCGACTCCTACGGCGCGTTCGCCACGGACACGGCTGTCTACGTTGCAGGCCACCCGCACTACTGCGGAAACCTGGGTGGTTACCCCGAAACCACACCACGGACCTGGCACCGGGCTGTTGCCTTCGGCAAAGAGGCCACCGGAACCCTGACCAAGGACATCTACGGCTATCCATCCTTCACCGGGCAGCCGGCTCCCGCCATGCTTAACTGGTTCCCTGATATGGACACGGGGACGGCCAGCGGCCAAAGCCAGGGCCCATGGGCGGTCACGGGAAACAACTCCTACGTGGTGATGGTGGGGGAGTTCAAAAATGTGAACCAGCGGGCGCAGCAGGGCCTGTCCCGTTTCGCCGTTAGGTCCATTGCACCCAACGACCAGGCCCCCCGGGTGTCCGGAGCAAGTTTTGTTCCCAGCCTCAGCAGCCCCGGTGCCGGTCAGGTCCGGGTCCAGTGGCAGGCCAACTGGGACCGGGACAACTCGAACCTGACGTACACCGTGCTCCGCGACGGCGACACCACGCCGGTGTATACGGCCTCGCAGCTGTCCACGTTCTGGCAGCGGCCCACCATGTCGTTCACCGATTCCGGGCTGACGGGCGGGCAGCATAGCTACCGGATTTCCGTGCGGGATCCTTTGGGCAACACGCTCACGGGAAACGCGGCAAGCATCACTGTTGCCGGCGCAACCAACGGGCCGCCCACGGCCAGCTTCACCAGCAGCACCGATGGGCTGACCGCAGCGGTGAACGGTTCAGCGTCTGTTGATCCTGGCGGCAGCATCGCAGGGTATGCCTGGCAGTTCGGTGACGGCGGCACGGAATCCGGCGTCTCGGCGCAGCACACGTACGCGGCCGCAGGAACCTACACGGTCACCCTGGTTGTCACCGATAACTCGGGCAACACCGATTCCGTTTCTGCTCCCGTCACGGTCAGTGCCGGGGGCGACCCCGACGGCCCGCTGGCCAACGATGCCTTTGGCAGGACCGTCACCGGAGGGTGGGGGAGCGCCGACCTTGGCGGGGGCTGGTCCACCAGCGGCGGGTCAACACCGTTCGCCGTCTCCGGCGGGGCCGGGCGGATCACGTTGGAACCCGGGCGGGGCCCCTCCGCCTATCTTGGCGCCGTGACGGCCACGGACACGGACGTGCAGGCGACGTTGTCCTTCGACAAGGTACCCAACGGCGGCGGCGCCTACGCAGGCCTGGTGGGCCGGCGGGTGGGCACCGCCGAATACCGCGCCAGGATCAAGCTCGACGCTGCCGGTGTGGTGACCCTGCGCCTGATCCGGCTCTCCGGCGGCGTGGAAACCACATTGGTCACCGCCAACACCGGACTGTCGGCCGGTGCCGGAAACCAGCTGCAGCTGCGGTTCCAGGTCACGGGAACGGGGCCAAGCCAGCTGCGGGCCAAAGTGTGGTCCAGCGGCTCCACGGAACCGGCAGGCTGGGGAGCCAGCACCACTGATACAACAGCGGGACTGCAGGCCGCCGGCAGCACAGGTGTCACCGTCTACACCTCCAGTGCCGTCACCAACTTGCCCGTCCGGGTCCTGTTTGACGATTTCAGCGTCAGGAGGCCTTGACCGGCAGGCATAAAGGAAGGGGAGGAGCGCCACCAGCGCACTCCTCCCCTTCCTGTTGGCCCGTGCCGCAGAGCGGGCCGGGCAGCTATTGAGCTATCAGCCGTTGTAGAGAATGCCGGTGGTTTTGCCCTCGGTGAGGAAGGCCAGGTTGTCTTCCCAGCGGTTGGTGGACAGGCCGCTGACGGTGCTTGCCGACCGCTGGATGATCCGGATCGGGTAGGTGCCGTTGGCGTACTGGTACTGGTTGCGGCCCAGGTAGTTATTGCGGACCGTCACCGTGATGTTGGAGTACTTGCCGTTGTCGATGTTGATCGACGTCTGGCCGTCATCCACCCAGTTGCTCTCCACCACTACGTTGGCCAGCTTGGCTACGTTCTGCTGGAGCATGATGGCAATGCCGCCGTGCGTGCCGCGGGGGCTCGGGCCCGAACCTGCACCGGTAACGATGCTGGCCACCACGGTGTTGCCGGCGAGCAGGATGTTCTCGCCGCCCTGGACCTGGATGCCGTCGTTGTGCGTCCCATCGGAGTGCACGGTGTCCTGGTCGAAGAACGTCAGGGAATGGATGTAGTTGCCCTTGGCGGTCACGTTGGCCGTGGCCGGGCCGCCGGGACGGTTGAAGATCCCCAGTCCGTCGTTGGTCCGCTGGATGTGGTTGCGCAGGGCCGTGTAATCGTGGCCCACGATGCCGTCACGGTTGAACGAGGGACGGTCCGGGTTGATGGTGTTGTTCTGCACCAGCAGGTTGGACACGGCAGCGCTGTTGGCGTCGATGATGCCGGTGGCGTTGGCGGGGTGGTTCTTGCCGCCATGCAGCCTGCTGTTTTTGATGACCACGTTCTTTGCCCGGACCTTGATGTCGCCGTAGATCTCAAGGCCGTCCAGGACGGTGCCGTCCACGGAGATGACCAGGTCGGCGCCGCTGGTGTTGTACGGCTTCAAAGTGGTTCCGGCCGGAACGCCGGTGTTGGCGGCCGATGGCTTGGCCGAGGTGGTGGTGGCTGCGGCCACGGACTGGACGGTTTCCACCGGAGCCGGAGCTGCCTCGACGGGGGCCGGAGCCTCAACCGGAGCCGGAGCTGCCTCGACGGGGGCCGGAGCCTCAACCGGAGCCGGAGCTGCCTCGACGGGGGCCGGAGCCTCAACCGGAGCCGGAGCGTCCACACTGGGGGCGGGGGCTTCAACGGGTGCCGGAGCGTCCACGGTTTCCTTGACGGGCGCCTTCACGGTCTCAACCGTGGCAGGTACCGGAGCCGCCACGGCGTCGGCAGGTTCCACCGGAGCTGCTGCAGCCACGGTGCCGGGTGCCTTGGCGGCCCCGACCGGAACGGGTGCTGCTGCAACGGCCGGGGCAGGGGTGGGTGCCTGCGCGGCAGGAGCGGCAGGGGCCGCCGGAGCCGCCGCTGATGCCGGGGACTTGCCGGTGTCCGCAAGGGCTGCAGCCGGGGCCTCGGGGGTGTCGATGGTGTCGACGGCCGGAGCAGGCGGTACTACTTTGGAAGTTGAGGGGGCTTTGGTGCCCGTTGCCTGGCCCTGTGTGGGGGCTGCTGCGGGGGCCTTGGTCCCCGGCGCTACGGCGGCGCTGTCGGTGATGCCGGCTGCTGACAGTTCGGAGCATCCGGACAGTGCCAGTGCTGCGACCGTCAGGGCGGCGCCCACGGCATAGCTGGTCCTGATGTTTTTGCTGACGGCTTTGCTGATAGCCATAGGGTGTACCTCTCGAGTTCGTCTCCGGGCACGGGGAGACACATGGAGGCATAACCTGGCTGCGCATGGCAAAGCCGGGCTGGTCTACCTGACGTGTGGCATCAGCAAAAGGGCTTGCGCCGGAAGGCGAAGCAGGGGTGACCGCGCTTCGACTGTGCTGACTTCTCCCGTAGGCATCCCCGACCCCGGCTGTTGACTGCAACGCTATTTGAGGTTTTGTTGTGTTGCAAACCGATAACGGTGCAAATGGGCAAGGATCGACACGTTTCGGTTAGGTAACGATGGCTTTTTTTGCATCGTCAAAACTACCAACACGCCGTCCCGAGCAGGAGCTTCGCAAAACGACCCAGGGAGCGCCACAACCGTCCCGGAAAATCTTTTTGTGATCCTGCTCAACACAGGGCCCAACTGTCTTATTTGTAACGTAGGCCACGCCGCTGGACTGTCGGGCCCCGGTAACGGAGACTGGTCAGTTGCGCCGGTACTCGCTGTAAACATACCCGGCCGCTCCGGACAGCATGCCTGAGCCCCTGGCAATGTTGCGCATGCCCCTTGCCCGGAGCGACATGGAGCCGCCTGCCAGGCCCCCCAGAACCCGTATCGTCCCCCCGGCGACGCGGATCGAACCCGCCGCGAAGGCCCGGCTCCGGGCTGCCGCCCGTGCCGGCGCCGAACCGGCCAGCTCAACGTCAACCCGGACGTTGGCGTTCCCGCTGCGGAACGCCCGGCGCAGCACCCAGTCCCGCGTCAGCCGGCCGGTGGGTACCCGGTCCACCACCACGGCCTCGTCACACCACACCATGGTCCCGCCCAGCTGGGCAAGCCGGCGGGTGAAGAGCGTATCCGAACCGCCCGTAATGCCAAACTTCTCGTCAAATGCGAGGCCCAGCGCGTGGACCTTCCCCATATCGAGCAGCAGGTTGTTGGTGGCCGCCACGTCGATCAGCGATCCGGTGGCGAGCCGGCGCCGGTCAAAAAACCTGCCAGCCTGGATCCAGGCCTCGGGCGGCTCGGCATATTCACTGATCACCGGACCCACCACGGCCGCCGCCGCCGTGGCGCGGTACTGCGCCAGCAGGTGCCGCAGCCACTGCTCCGACGGCACCTCGTCGTCGTCGATGAACACCAGGAGGGAGTCGGAAACCGCCTCGCGGATGGCCCGGTTCCTGGCGGCAGCGATTCCAGGCCGGGGTTCGTGCACGTATTTGACCAGCGACGACGGATAGTCCTCCACCGTCTGCCGGGCACTGCCAGCGGGGTCGTTGTCCACCACCAGCACGGTGGCAGCCAGGTCCACCGAACGGGCCTGGTCCAGGAGGCGCGGGAGCACCACCAGGAGGTCTTCCGGGCGCTTGTACGTAAGCACCGCAATCACAAGCTGCTCCGCTGTCTGGATCATGGCCTGCCTTTCGCCGGGGTTATGTTCATTGATCGAAGCCCTGCCGTTTGCCAAAAAGGGCGGCTGCCTGCCGCCGGAACTTCTCCACGTGGCTGCGGTGGCACAGGAACAGGACAGCCGCAAAAAGCAGGAGGAACACAGCCAGGCCAAGGGCCGTGGTGGCTGCAAGGGGAAGGTCCAGCAAGCCGATGCCGAGGCAGCCGGCCGCGCCCCACAGGGCGCCGTGGACGGCGGGCCAGATCACCGCGAGCTGGGCGCTGATCCGGACCTGGGTCAGGCGGGCCTGGATCAGCAGCAGCACCGGAACCAGGAACAGGCCGGCCCCCACCAGGCCCACCGCCACCCCCAGCAGGCCAAACTGCAGGCCCACCACGATGCCGCCCACCTGGACCAGGGCCGCGAGCACCTCGTAGCGGAGGATCAGGCCGCCCTTGCCCAGCCCCTTCATCAGGGTGGGAGTTATGTAAAACACCGTCTCCCGGGCACCGCCAATGGCCAGGACACTGATGATCGGGGCGGCCGCCAGCCATGCCTCGCCAAGGACCAGCTGGACCAGCTCGGGTGCGGCGCAGGCAATGTAGGCCATCAGGGGCACCGCCGTCATTGCGGTGATCCTGGTGACCGAGGTGAGGTGGAACGCAACCTTGGCAGGATCATCGCTGGCCCGGGAAAAGACAGGAAACATCACCCGGTTGATGGTTTGTCCCACCAGCTGGACCGGAAGCACCATGATCCGGTACGCCATTCCGTAGAGGGAAAGCGATGCGAGCCCAAGGAACCGGCCCACCAGGACGTTGTCCATGTTCCGGGAAAAGTATGCGAGGAAGTTGGTGCAGAAGACGCTGAAGCTGAAGGCCAGCATGGGCAGGACTTCCCGCAGATGGTGGTTTGGCCAGGGCCCCCTCGCCGCCGCCAGCAGGAGTGCGGCGGTGACCAGGTCGGTGGCGATCACCTGGTATGCCAGGGCGAAATAGCCGGCGCCCAGAAGTGCGGAGGAGATGCCGCAGGCGGCACCGCCCACGGCGCCGGCGATGTCCGCCCTGGCCACCAGCGCGAACTTCAGTTCCCGGCTGAGCATGGCACGGGGCGTGATGGCCAGGCCCTTAAGGGGGATGGCAACCGCAAGCGGCACCAGCAGCACGGCAAGTTCCGGCGCCCCAAAAAAACCGGCGACGGCGGGAGCCAACTGGAGTGCGGCCACCCCGATGGCCACCGACATCAGCAGGTTCAGGGTGGCCGTGGCCCCCGCCGCGCGCCGGCTGACGGCCGGGCGCTGGACCAGCGCCGCGGCCAGCCCCTGGTCCAGGAACAGCGCAGCGAAGGTGGTGAACACCGTGGCGGCGGAGATGATGCCGTAACTCGCCGGGCCCAGGATCCTGGCGAGGACCAGCGCTGCCAGCATCTGGAAACCCTGGCGGGCGATGACTGCGGCCATGGTCCAGCGCACACCGCTGGCAGCCGGGCGGCCCGCAAAAGTACTTCCCGCAGGGTGGGCGCCTGCACCTTTGCCGGCCGACGGCTTCCCCTCGGCGCGGTGCAGGCCGGCAGGGGAGCCGTTGCGGCTCATGCCTGCCCGGTTGCTTGGCTGAGATGCCGGAACATTTCCTCGCCATACAGGACCGGGCTGTGTTTGGCCCGTGCCAGGGAGGCGTCGCGTGCTGCGGCGCTGCGGTACACCGCCCACTGGGACGCCACCGTCTCCAGGGCATCCGCCAGGCCCTGGACGCTGCCGGGAGCCACAAACTGCACCGAGTCATAGGCGCCGGCGGCCTCCCGCAGCCCGGAAATACTGCTCGCCACCAGGGGCCGGGCCGCAAGGATCGCCTCCACTGCCGTGTTGCCGAAGGATTCGTCCAGCCGGGACGGCACCACTGCCACGTCTGCATCCGCAAGGAAGGGCCAGACGTCCGACTGGTACCCATGGAACGCCACTGATGCCCCGGCACCCTGCCCGGCAACCCGCTGGCGGAGGTCCAACTCGTAAGCGTCTGCGCCGGGTACGGCGCCGCCCACCACATCGAGGTGCGTGGGATGGCCCTTGCGGTTCAGCTGCGCGATCGCCTCCACCACAACGTCCACGCCTTTCCGGTGCGAGAGCCGGCCGACGTAAAGCACGCGCAGCCCGCCGTCGAGCCTTCCCCTGGAACGTGCCTCCGTGGCGGGCCCGGGCACTCCGTTGTAGATGACGGTGCTCCTGCCCTGCAGGCTCGGCAGGGAGCGGACCAGCGTGTCGGCAGTGAACTGGCTGTTGGCCACGATGCTGGTGGCGAAGGACAGCGGCAGGGCGAGCAGGGCCTGCTGGAGCCGGGGCGCATAGGCTTCGGCTTCGTGGACATGGACCACCGCGGGAACGCCGCAGAGCCGGGCCAGCGCCGCCCAGAGCGGGACGGTGCTGGTATTGGCCAGCAGTACATCCGGTTTGCAGCGCCGGATGAGTCCGATGCCTCCGGCGGTGCCCCGGATCGCGTCGGCGGTAAAGCGCGTCGCCCCGGACGGCGTCAGCATGGACCGGCGCAGCACCGGCGTGGGGCACAGCACCACCGCCGCACCCCGGCCCTGGAGCTCCGCCACCAGCGGGCCCTCTGCAGGCACGGTGACCAGCACCCGGGCGCCGCCGCGCAGCAGGCCTTCGACTGTTTCGAGCAGGACCTTGTCCGCGCCATAGAGATCTGCGGAGGGATGCGCAATCAGGACTGAGAGCCGGTGCCCGTTCACAGTACCTCCATCCAGTGTTGAAGGGGTCAGGAAGTGGCCGACAGGCGGCCTTGGTTCCATAGTGGGGGCGGTGGCTGCCGCGGCCGGGTGCCTTGACCCAACCTTGAGGGAAAGTTGCGGCTGGGAAGCCCCGGCCGGCCTTCCGCCGCCCGGATGCAGCGGTCAATAATGAACGCCTACCAACGGTGTGGTCCGGGACGTCCGGCTGCGTACGTAACCGGGAGGCCATATTGGATTTGTCAGAGTATCTCCGCGCCGTGGTGCGTGGCTGGTGGATCATCGTGGCGTGCGCCCTGGCAGGACTGCTCGGTGCTGTCGCTTTTACCGCGTCCATCCAGCCCATGTACCAAAGCACTGTCAGGTTTTTTGTGGTGGCACCGCCGGTCAACGGGCAATCGGCGCTGCAGTCCGATGAACTCTCCCGCGGCCGCATCGTCTCCTACGCCGCCCTGGTCAAGAGCGACCAGTTCGTCTCCCGCCTGGTCAGCGACACCGGACTGGGGGTGACCGGCCCGGAAGCAGAATCCAGCATCAGCGCCTCCGCAGACAAGGACACGCTGCTGCTGACGGTGGAAGTCACCATGCCCGACGCCGGCAAAGCCTTCGCCACGGCCACCGCCATAGCCCGGAATTTTGGGTCGGCGGTGCACGAACTTGAGGAAAGCCGGGTTCCCACCACCGCGCAGACGGTGCTGACCGTTGTATCCGGCCCCACCGAACCGGGCAGCCAGGTCTCCCCCCGGGAGAGCCTGAACTATGGACTTGGGCTGCTGGTGGGTGCCGCCCTGGGTATCGGGATTGCGGTAACCCGCCGCGTGCTGGACCGGACCCTCATTACTCCTGAACAAATCGAGGAAGCCGGCGGAGTCCGGGTTCTGGCCCGCATCCCGGCCGGCCGGAATGCCAAGGCGCTGAACCGTATCCTCAGGTCCCCGGATGATGCCCTGGTGACCGAGGCGGCACGGCGGCTGCGCACCAACATCGATTTCCTGCCCGAGGCCGCCGGCCTGAGGTCGCTCACGGTAACGTCCGCAACATATGCGGAGGGCAAGACCTCGGTGGCGCTGCTGCTGGCGAAGGCCTGGGCAGAGAACGGGCACACGGTCCTCCTGGTCGAAGCCGACCTGCGGCGGCCCCGCCTGGCGCAGGAACTTGGCCTGGCGAAGCCCACCGGCCTGTCCAACGTCCTTTCCGGCCAGGTGGCCGCGGACAAAGCGGTCCAGGAAAGTGGGATACCCGGCCTGCAGGTGATGGCGGCCGGCACCGTCCCGCCCCGTCCCACCGCCCTGCTGGGCGGCGGCCCCGTGCGCACCATGCTGGCGGAGCTGGCACCGAAGTTCAGCAGGATCGTGGTGGACGCCACGCCGCTGCAGCCGATGAGCGATGCCGCACTGCTCGCAGCAGTCACCGACGGTGCGATCGTGGTGGTCAGGCACCAGCACGTCACGGCGGAGATCCTGGCCGCCTCCCTGGCCAACCTGCGCGCCGTCAATAGCACCCTGCTGGGCGTCGCCGCCACCTTCTTGCCGAACCGGCTCGCCGAATCCCACCGCCAGGGTTCGTTCCCTCGGCTCAGCGGGCGGTTTCGCCGCCGGATCCGCCCGCAGGAACCCACCAGGAAGGCAGCCGCCGCGCAGAACCCGGCCCGCGACCGCGTGCCGGCCACCCGATCCCACCGCGGCTGACCAGGTTGCCGGCGGCTGGGTTGCTGATGGACAAGGTGGCATAAATGCAGCTGGGACTATGGATCGGGCTGTGCTTCGCGACCGCTTTCCTGCTGCGCTCGCGGCCCCGGATCCTGGTGGGATCTGTCCTTGCCCTTTGGTTCCTGGTCCCCGCCGTGGGCAGCCAGGTGGTCACCGGCGTTCCATCCGGTCCGCTGTCGCTGCACGCCGCCAGTTGGCTGATCCTCGCGGTTTTCCTGGCCCGGCTGCTGGATGCGCCGGCCGCTTTTGGCCAGGTCCTGGGCAGGCACTTTGTCCTCTTCCTGGCCCTCGCCGTGGTGGTCGCGGCCGCGGTCCTTGCCTCCCGGGCCGCTGATTCCGGCGGCGGGATGGTCCTGCTGGCCGACCAGATCGTGGCGCCGGTCCTGTTTTTCTTCCTGCTGCTCACCCTCTCCATCACAGACGCCGGCCTGGCGGTCTGGTTGCGGAACCTGCTGCTGTGGCTCGTCGCGGCGGTGTGCGCAGTGGCGCTGCTGCAGTGGCTCACGCACAGTCCCTTGGTCTACGAGCAGGGCTTCAGCAAGCAGTACTGGTACAAGCCGGAGAACAACCGCTGGATGGGGACCCTGGACCAGCCGCTGGCCCTGTCCCTGGTCATCGTCGCCGTTGCCCCGCTGGTGGCCGGGCTGAAACGGAACCTGGTCCAGCTGGTGCTGCTGGTCCTGATGATTGTGGGGATCCTGATCACCCAGTCCAGGGCCGGGCTGGTGGTCCTGGCGGCCTGCGTGGCAGTGGTGGTGCTTTTTGCCCGCCGTCCGGCCTGGCTCAAAGGAATCCTGCTGGCACTGATTGCCGCCGCCGCGATCCTCATCACCACGTCCCCCCTGATTGAGGGTGTGGTGGGCAGGATTGAGGACGACACAGGCTCGACGGAGGCCAGGGCATTGTCCCTGCAGTACTTCTTCAACCACTGGGGTGACTACGCCATCGCGGGCCAGGGGAGCGGTGCGAGCTACCGGGTGGCGGTACAGGGCGGCCTGGAGACGAGCTTTGAAAACCCGCTCCTGATGTACAGCGTGGACTTCGGCATCGCTTTTGCCGTGCTGTACTTCGGGACCATGGTGGCTCTGCTCCTCCGGCACGGCCTGCACCACCGGGTCCGCGGGCTGACGCTGGCGGCCATCCTTGTGATTGCGGTGCCGCAGACGTACAGTTCCCTGGCCACCCGCTCGGTAGCGGGAATCCTGGTGTGGACAGTGCTTGCCATGTTGGTGATGGCAGCGGAAGCAGCCCGCCGGGAACGGCAGGAAGCAGCCAGGACGGCACGCCACCCCGAGGAACCCGCAGGCACCAGGACGGCGGCAGCCCCGTGAGGACCGGACCTGACCGGCGGACGTTCCTGGGCCTGGCAGCAGCCGGCGCGGCCTGGTCCCTGACGGGCTGCCAGGCCTGCCCGGACCCCGTTGACCGGACAGTTCCCGGCGACCTGGCCGGCACGGGGAAACCAGGAACCACGGCAACCTCCGCCGGCGTCCCCCTGCAGCCGGTAGCCGACGTGCCGCTGGCCCCCGCCGGCCCCGCCACCATCACCGACCTCCTGGCCACGCCCAGTTTCTACATCGCCCACCGCGGCTCGGGTGACAACTGGACCGAACACACGCTCCGGGCCTACCGGGAGTCCGCCGCACTGGGCATCAAAGCCATCGAAGTCTCCGTATCGGCCACCTCGGACGGCGTCCTGATCTGCCACCACGACCCCGACCTGGCCCGGATGACCGGCCGGGACTTCCTGATCTCCGCCACGTCGCTGGCCACTGTGGCAACCCTGCGGAACGATGCCCGGGCCTGGCTGGGACCCGCCACCGGCCGGGAACCGGTCCCGGAACTGCAGGAGGTCCTGGACCTCCTGCTGGCGGACACCGTCATTTTCCTGGAGGACAAACAAGGCACCAACCAGGAGGAAATCCTGGCCCTGCTGGCGGGCTACCCGGACGCCCGGGACCACATCGTGTGGAAGCAGCCCGCCCAGTCCAAGGCGCATGCGGAGGCGCGCAGGAACGGGTACACCACTTGGGGCTACTTCGGCTCCGGCACCCTGGACGGCGCGGCGGCGTATTTCGATGCCGTGGATCTGCTGGGCGTCCCCGCCCTGGCCCCGACAGAAAACATCCGGCAGTTTGTGGCCACCGGAAAGCCTGTCATCGGTTGGGAGGTCCACCGGCGAAGCGAGCGGGACCGCTTGTTGGGCCTGGGGGTCCGGGGCATGATGTGCGCCAACGCCCCCTACGTCCTGCAGCGGGAGCCAGTAGCCGCCGCGGACGCGTTCACCACCGGGCAGCGGGCGCCGGGGGACCTGCCGTGGGATGCGGACAGCCATTGGCAGGAGCAGCCGACGTTCACCGGATCGGCGCTGCGCATGGCGTCCGCCACCACCGCCGCCTACACGCTGGGCTCCATGGGCCCCATCCAGGCGGCGGAGTGGTTATTGGAATTCGAGCTCCGCTGGCCGGCCGGCGTGCCGGGCCAGGCGTACGGTGCCGGGATCATGTTCGCCCTGGCGGATGACTCCCCTTGGCGTCCCGGACAGGTCAGCGGGCAGGGTGGATACCTGCTGGACGCCCGGCCGGACGGCCGGCTGATCCTCTACCGCGTGGACCGGGGCAGCGCAGCGGGCACAGTGCTGGGCGAGGCCGGCGGGGCGCCGGCGCGGGCCGGGCAGTGGCAGCAGTTCCAGGTTGCCGTCACCGCGGCCGGGATTTCCGCCGGCCGCGGCGGCACGCAGGGCCTTACCAGCACCGATGCGGCGTTCCGGGGCGGCTACTTCGCTTTGGCAAAAAATTACGACGGCGGCCCTCCGGTTGAGTTCCGGAACGTGCGGACCGGCCCCGCGCCGCAGCCAGGCACGGCGGGCCAGGCCTGCCCCGCCTGACTTGGCTGCGCTGCCGGGCTTCAGCCCAGCAGCCCCATGATGCCGATGACCGCCGTGGCAGCGCCCAGCACCATGGAGATGCTGACCAGCACCACGTGGACAGTCAGGAACCTCGTGGCTTTCCCGGCGGCGTCCCGGGCCCGGGTGTCCTTCATAACGCGGCGCAGGAACTGCGGCCACACCACGAGGGACCAGGCGCCGGCGATGATCAGGACGAGCGCAGGGAAAACAGGCAGGTCCACGGGATCAGTGGCTTTCCAGCCAGGCCTGCGCCTGCTTGGCCTGCAGGTTCAGGGCCTTGGCCACCATGGGCTCGGCGGCGTCGGCAATTTTTCCGCCGAGGAACGGGACCGAGGACTTGACCGCGCCCTCAAGCTCAACCCGGGTGCCGCCGTCGGCCGCCACCAGGCGCTGCACCGCGGTGACGTCCACGGGGGCGCCGCTGATCTTCAGGGAGATGTTGCTCTGGCGTGAACCGTCGGCCGCCGGGGCGTCCCAGTTCTCCACCTGCGTGACCTTCAGGCTTTCGCCAACGAACTTCCGGGCAATCTCCGGCAGGCGCGTGGTGGGCAGGGTGCGGACGGACGTGGCGCTGAACGCACCGGCAACATCGCCGTCCACGGCGAAGGACTCGAGGGTGCCCCCCACCAGCTCGCTCACGTGGCGCTGGAAATCCTCGTTGACCAGCACGGCGGCGACGCTGTTGACGGAATGCGGAAGGGTGGTGACGGCGTTCAGGGCCATGGGTCCTCCAGGGACGTGGGAGCGGATCGGGCTCCCAACATCCTACGGGTTGCCGGTTGCCTGCTCCGCATCAACAATCTTCTGCGCCGCGTCCGTGATATTGCGCGCCATGGCAGGAAAAATCAGGCTGTGGAACGGCAAAACCGCGAGCCAGTACAGGCGCCCGCTCAGGCCTTTGGGGAAGAAGATGGCGCGCTGACGGTACGTGCTGCCGGTGCCGTCGGGTTCCACTGAGAGTTCCAGCCACGCCCGGCCCGGCGCCCGCATTTCCGCGCGCAGCCGCAAGAGCTTGCCGCGGTCGATCCGCTCCACCCGCCACCAGTCCACCACTTCGCCGATGGCCAGGTCCTTGGGATGGCGGCGGCCGCGGAGCAGGCCCGCGCCCCCGGTCAGCTTGTCCAGCCAGCCGCGGACCTGCCATGCCAGCGGCAGGGAGTACCAGCCGTTCCGGCCGCCAATGCCTTCGATGATCGTCCAGACATGGGCCGGATCCACGTCGCCGTGGAAGGTCCGCTCGTCGATGTAGACCTTGTGCCCGGCCCAGTCCGGGTCGCTGGGCAGCGGGTCGGAGGCCACCCCGGCGTTGGCCCAGGTGGTGACCACCTGGCCGTCCCGTTCCTTCCCCAGGGCCAGCGCCACAGCGGTGCGGTAGCTGGTCAGGCCGCCTTCCGGCTGCGGAATGTACTGGTCAATGTCGTGCTCGTCCGAGACGGCGTCGTGCTGCAGGGACTGCACCAGCGGCACGGCCATGGACAGCGGGATGGGGGTGGTCAGGGCCACCCACATGCCGGCCAGCTTGGGCGCCGGGACCGGCAGGGCCAGCACCACGCGGTAGGGCAGGCCGGCCTCCGCAGCGTACGCCTTCATCATGCCGGCGTAGGTGAGCACCTGGCGGCAGCCGATGTCGAAGGTCCTGTTGATGTGTCCCTCCAGCGACGCCGCGCCCACCAGGTAGTGCAGGACATCGCGGACGGCGATCGCCTCGATCCGGTTCCGCACCCAGCTGGGGGCCGGCATCAGCGGCAGCGTCTCGGACAGGTGGCGGATCATCTCGAACGACGCCGAGCCGGACCCGATCACCACACCGGCCTGGAAAACAATGGAGTCCACGCCGCTGTCCAGGAAGACCTTGCCCACGGTTTCCCGCGACCGCATGTGGGTGGACAGCTCCACCCCGCTGGGATGCAGGCCGCCCAGGAAAACAATGCGCTGCACACCTGCGTCCTTGGCGGCACGCGCGGCGGTTTCGGCCATGGCCTTTTCCTTGGCTTCAAAGCCCGTCCCCGCCGCCATGGAGTGCACCAGGTAATAAAAAACGTCGACGCCGGCCAGCGCGTCACGCAGGGCCTCGCCATCGTCCAGGCTGCTTTCGACCACTTCCACGTCATCCCGCCACGGGTTGCCGGCAATTTTGTCGGGGGAGCGGACCAGGACCTTGACCGTGTGGCCGGCCTCGAGGAGCCGGGGCACCAGCCTTCCGCCGATGTAACCGGTGGCTCCCGTTACCAGGACTGTCCTGGCCGGGCCGATGCTGCTGCTGGTTTCCGTCATGGTTTCTCCCTACGTCCGCAAGCGTTGATCCCCAAGAGGTTCGGAGCGGCAGCCCGGTTGGACCGGTGCTGGCGGGGCCAGGTTTCCCGGTGCCCGCCGGCCGCCCTGGCGCCTCTGCCCAGCCTAGCCGCAGGACTGTCGGTGCCGCGGGGTAGGCTGGGTTTACCCGGGATTCGAAAAGAATTCCGGGTTTTCGCGTTGCCTGATTCAGCCTGCCTGATTCCACCTTGCCTGATTTTCCGCTGCACACCACAGGAGCACCTGCCATGAGCCTTTCCGGTCCGCCCACCGCCGGTCCGTCGCTGGATGGACTGCGCCGAGCGCTCGCGCCGGACCAGTCCTTCTCCCGGGTCCGGGCAGAAGCCGGGCGGGGATTCGACGTCCGCGGGCAGGACTACCAGATCAGCGCGCCGACCGGACTCCGGCCTGTCCTGCTGGCCGAGATGGTGGACGGTCTGACGGCGGCGGCTGCGGACCCGGATGCTAGTGCCGGTACCGGCACGCCCGGCGTTGTCCTGGCGGTCACCGCCACCGGCCGTGAAGCCGAGGACCTGGTGGCGGCGCTGCGCGCTTTCCTGCCCGCCGACTCCGTGGCGGAGTTCCCCAGCTGGGAGACGCTGCCGCACGAGCGGCTTTCACCCCGCTCCGACACCGTGGGCCGGCGGCTCTCCGTCCTGCGGCGGCTGGCGCACCCCGAAGGCTCTGCAGCGGGGCCGCTGCGGGTGGTGGTGGCGCCGGTACGCGCCGTGGTCCAGCCCATTGTGGCCGGCCTGGGCGAGCTGGTGCCCGTCACCCTTGCGGTGGGACAGGAAAGGCCCTTCACCGAGGTGGTCCGGAACCTCGCGGACGCCGCCTACGCCCGCGTGGACATGGTCACGCACCGCGGTGAATTCGCTGTGCGCGGCGGCATCCTGGACGTCTTCCCGCCCACGGAGGACCACCCCATCCGGGTGGAGTTCTTCGGCGACGAAGTGGACCAGATGCGCTGGTTCGCCGTGGCTGACCAGCGCTCGCTGTCAGCCCCGGGCATCAAGCACCCCACGGAACTGCACGCCCCGCCGTGCCGCGAAATCCTGATCACCCCCTCCGTGATGTCCCGGGCAGCGTCGCTGAAGGCCCAGCTGCCTGCTGCGGCCGACATGTTGGAGAAGATCGCCGGCGGCATCACCGTGGAAGGCATGGAGTCCCTGGCCCCCGTCCTGGTGGACGCCATGGTCCCGTTTGTGGACCAGCTGCCCGCCGGGTCCATCGCCGTGGTGATCGAACCGGAAAAGGTCCGCGCCCGCGCCCACGACCTCGCCGCCACCAACGAGGAATTCCTGGAAGCGGCGTGGTCCACGGCGTCCGACGGCGGCACCGCGCCTTTGGACCTCAGCTCACAGGCGTCCGCTGCGCTGCACACCGCCAGTTTCCGGTCCCTGGCCGAAACCCGGAGCGCCTCCCTGGACCACGGGGTCTCCTGGTGGTCCATCACCTCGCTGGCGCAGGACACCGAACTGCTGCCGGACATCGACGTCCTGAACCTGCACGCCCGCGAGCCCCGCGGCTACCAGGGCGACGTCGCCGAAATGATGGAGTTCATCGGCACCCACGTGCGCAACCAGTGGCGGATCGTGGTGGCCACGGAAGGTCCCGGCCCTGCCCAGCGCCTCGCCGAACTGTTCCACGACGCCGACATCCCCTGCGCCCGGGTGGACCGGCTGGACCAGGAGCCCCAGCCGGGCATCATCGAGGTGACCACTGCCGCCGTCGGACGCGGTTTTGTCCTCGACGGGCTTAAGCTGGGCCTGCTTACCGAAGCCGACCTGCTGGGCCGGACCTCCCCGGGGTCCACCAAGGACATGCGCCGGATGCCCTCCAAACGCCGCAACGCCGTGGACCCGCTGCAGCTGGTGGCGGGGGACCACGTGGTGCACGAACAGCACGGCATCGGCCGGTTTGTGGAGCTCATCCAGCGCAAGGTGGCCGGCGGCGGCGACGGCGTCCGCGAATACCTGGTCCTCGAATACGCGCCCTCCAAGCGCGGCGCGCCCGGCGACCGGCTGTTTGTCCCCACGGACCAGCTGGACCAGGTGACCCGCTACGTCGGCGGCGACGCGCCGGTGCTCAGTAAAATGGGCGGCGCCGACTGGGCCAGCACCAAATCCAAGGCCCGGAAGGCCGTCAAGGAGATCGCCGGCGAACTCATCCGGCTGTACTCGGCCCGGATGGCGTCCCGCGGGCATGCCTTCGGCCCCGACACACCCTGGCAGCGGGAGCTTGAGGAAGCCTTCCCGTACGTGGAAACCCCTGACCAGCTGACCACCATCAACGAGGTCAAAGCGGACATGGAGCGGGAAATCCCCATGGACCGGCTGGTCTCCGGTGACGTGGGCTACGGCAAAACCGAGATCGCCGTCCGGGCGGCGTTCAAAGCGGTGCAGGACGGCAAACAGGTAGCGGTGCTGGTACCCACCACCCTGCTGGCCCAGCAGCACTACGAGACCTTCACCGAACGGTTCTCCGGCTTCCCGCTCCGGGTCAAACCGCTGTCCCGTTTCCAAGGCACCAAGGAAGCGAAGGAGACGGCCGAAGGCGTCAAAAACGGCAGCGTGGACGTGGTGATCGGCACCCACCGGCTGCTGTCCAAGGACTTCGAGTTCAAGGACCTCGGCCTGGTGATCGTGGATGAGGAGCAGCGCTTCGGTGTGGAACACAAGGAAGCGCTGAAGAAGATGCGCACCAACGTGGACGTCCTGGCCATGAGCGCCACCCCCATTCCCCGGACCCTGGAGATGTCCCTGACCGGCATCCGGGAAACCTCCACCCTGGCCACCCCGCCGGAGGAACGCCACCCGGTCCTTACCTACGTGGGCCCGTACACGGACAAGCAGACCTCCGCGGCCATCCGGCGCGAGCTGATGCGCGAGGGCCAGGTGTTCCTGGTCCACAACCGCGTGTCCACCATTGAGCGGACCGCCGCCAAGATCCGGGAAATGGTGCCTGAGGCGCGGGTGGAGGTGGCCCACGGCAAGATGTCCGAGAGCCGCCTGGAACAGATCATCGTGGACTTCTGGGAACGGCGCTTCGACGTGCTGGTGTGCACCACCATCATCGAAACCGGGCTGGACATTTCCAACGCCAACACGCTCATTGTGGACGGTGCGGACAAATATGGCCTGTCCCAGCTGCACCAGCTCCGCGGCCGGGTGGGGCGCGGCCGGGAACGGGCCTACGCCTACTTCCTGTACCCCTCCGAGAAGCCCCTGGGCGAGGTGGCCCTGGAACGGCTCAAGGCCGTGGCCACCCACAACGAACTCGGCGCCGGCATGCAGCTGGCCATGAAGGACCTCGAAATCCGCGGCGCCGGCAACCTGCTGGGCGGCGAGCAGTCCGGCCACATCCAGGGCGTGGGCTTCGACCTGTACATCAGGCTGGTGGGCGAGGCGGTGGCTGACTTCCGCGGCGAGGCCGAGGAAAAGGCAGCCGAAATGAAGATCGAACTGCCGGTCAACGCGCACCTGCCGCACGACTACGTGCCGGGGGAGCGGCTGCGGCTGGAGGCCTACCGGAAGCTGGCGTCCGCGCTGACCCACGAGGCCATCGATGAGGTCCTGGCCGAACTGGTGGACCGCTACGGCGAGCCGCCGCTGCCCGCGCAGAACCTGGTGGCCGTGGCCCGCTTCCGGGTGGGGGCCCGCGAGGCCGGGCTCTCCGATGTGGCCCTGCAGGGCAACTTCATCAAGTTCTCCCCGGCCACGCTGCCCGAGTCCCGGGTGATGCGCCTGAACCGGATGTACCCCGGCGCGCAGTCCAAGCCGGCCCTTGATGCGGTGCTGCTGCCCAAGCCGAAGACGGCAAGGATCGGCGGCCGCGACCTGCAGGACGCCGAGATCCTGGAATGGGCCAACGGCGTGATCCGCAACATCTTCTCCGACGCGCCGCTGACGGCGGGCCAGGGGTGATGGGTGGCCACCACGCCGCGGCAGGTGCCGCGGCGTGGGTGGCGGTTGCCTCCACCGGCCCGTATACGCTGGGCTGGTATCCGCTGGATGCCACGGGAATCGTGATTGGCGGGATGACGACGGCGGGCACCGCCCTGGTGTGCGACTGGGACCACCGGTCCAGCACCATCGCGAACTCCCTGCCGCCGCTGTCCAACGCGGTGGCGGTGGGTATCGAGAACGCCAGCGGCGGGCACCGGCAAGGCACGCACTCGGTGGTTGGCGCAGCATGTTTTGTGCTGCTGGCCGTCGCCGTGGCCCAGTTCCAGGTGGACACACCGTGGGGGCTGCTGTCCGTCGGGGCAGGGCTGTTGTGCATGTTTATGATCAACATCGCCGCCAAGGCCCTCAAGCTGTTCCCAGCCTCCGGGTGGCTGACCAACTGGATTTTTGGGCTGCTGATGGCCGGCCTGGTGACCTGGTACGCCCCGGACCAGTGGACGTGGCTGCCCATGTCCATGCTGATCGGCGTGGTGGTCCACATCCTGGGTGACCTGGTCACCACCGGCGGTGTGCCGCTGCTGTGGCCCATTGTCATCAAACCGCCGAAGCTCTTCCGGAAAGTGCCGCTGCTGCGGAAGATCTGGCGGCCCAACGGGGCACTGTACCTGCCGGTCCTGGGGCGGGCCGGCTCCAAACGCGAGTGGCTGGTGCTGATTCCCGTGAGCGCCTACGCCATGGTGGGACTGGCCATGGCCGCCTGGTCCATCGCCCGGACCCACCTGGGCGGGGTTTCCGCGGCCGCCGTGGCGTGGGTCCGGATCTGGTTCTGAACCCGTTTTGATGCTGGGGTCCGGTCCCAAGGCGGGCAGCAAAAACCCCCGGCGGATCCTGGGCTTGCCAGGGAGTCCGCCGGGGGTTCTGGAAAATCCGGGGCTAGTGCTCCCCGGCTGAGTCCGAGCGGCCCAGGATGGTCTGCGGGATCCAGAAGGCCAGTGCGAACAGGCCAAGGCAGACGGCCATGGGCCAGGGGTTGCCGAGCGTCAGGAACGTCAGCGAGTAGATGGACCCGAGGAACAACGCCATGTGCACCACAAAGAGGATGATGCTCCCGGCCAGCGGGTTCTCATTCTGGGGGGTCTGGACATGGGCAGTGCCCTCGTGGGCCGCCGTGGTCTTGCTGGACATTCGTTCCTCCTCGGCCCGCGCGGGGCCAGATCTGTGGCGGCTGCCGGGGCCTGTCAGTAAGCGGATGAACCCTGTTCACCCTTGACAATCGCAATCCCGGAGCTGGCACCAATACGTGTTGCACCTGCTGCAATCATAGCCTGAGCGTCAGCGAGGGAACGCACTCCGCCGGACGCCTTGACGCCAAGTTGCGGCCCCACGGCGGCGCGCATCAGGGCGACATCCGCTGCGGTCGCGCCGCCGCCGTTGAAGCCGGTGGACGTCTTGACGAAGTCCGCACCGGCGGCGACGGCAGCTTCGCAGGCAAGGGTTTTCTGGCTGTCGGAGAGCAGCGAGGTTTCGATGATGACCTTCAGGATGGCGCCGCTGCCGTGCACGGCTGCCGCCACGGAGGCGATGTCCTCGGTCAGTGCGCCCTTGTCACCGGCCCGGGCGGCGGCGATGTTGATGACCATGTCCACCTCGTCGGCGCCGTCAAGGACGGCACCGCGGGCTTCGAAGGTCTTGACGTCCGTGGGCGTGGCGCCCAGCGGGAAACCCACCACCGAGCAGGTCAGGACCCCGGAGCCCTTGAGTGCCGTTTTGACGGTCTTGACCCAGACAGGGTTCACGCAGACGGACTTGAAGCCGTACTCCGCGGCTTCGGCGCAGACCCTCAGGACCTCCTCCTCGGAGGCTTCCGGCTTCAGGATCGTGTGGTCGATGTAGGACGCGATGCCGTCCGGTCCGGCGGCGGTGGCCGGGGGAACGGTGGGCGCGGCTTCGTTGCTCATGATGGTCCTCTCCAGTGGCCTTGTGGGCCGGTGGCGCGTGTCCGTGACTCGTTTCGGGACCCATCTTGCCACAGCGGCAGCACCGCCCGGGCGTGCCGGGCGGTGCTGCCGGCTGCCTCAGGCGGCGGCCTGCAGGACCGGTCCCGGGGCCGACGCGCTCAACAGCTGCGTGGCGCAGGCCCCCGCTGCTGACGCGGCCGCCACCAGCAGGCCCAGCCGGACGCCGTCGAACGCTGCGGCGTCGCCGATGGCCCAGATGCCGGGCACGGAGGTCCGGAAGTCCTGGCTGATGACGATGCCGCCGCTGGCCGCGGTGCGCAGGCCGGCGCTGGCTGCCAGGCCGTCGCGGGAGACGCGTTCCTCGGCGAGGACCACCAGGTCCCCGCTCATGCTGCTGCCGTCCTCGAAGATCACAGCGGACGCCACCAGCCCGGAGGCCGAGGTGCCCGGGACAATCGCGGCGGGCCGGGCGGTGGTGCGGATGGGGCGGACACCGCGGGCGCGGAGCACGGCTTCGGCCTGTCCTGCGGCTGCCCCGTTGCCCACCAGGATGCCCAGCGGGCGCCGGCCAAGTTCCCGGGTGACTTCGCCCACCGCACGGGAAATCCGGGCGGCGTCGTCGATGGTGGAGTAGCTCAGGCAGGAGCCGGCACCTTCCACGGGGTTGGCCACCGGTGCCGAGCCGGTGGCGATCACCAGCTGGTCGTAGCTGAATTCCATCCCGTCGGCGGTGGCCACTGTGCGCTTGGCGGCGTCGATGTGGCTGGCGGGTTGGCCGAAGCGGACGGACACCTGGGGCAGCAGGGCCAGCTCCAGCAGTTCCGCCGGGGTGTCGTCCCGGTTGCTGAGCACCGTGATGGTGCCGGTGAAGCGGCCCTGGTCCAGCTGCGTAACAAGGGCCTGGGCGGCCGGGCCTGCACCTGCGATGACGATGCGGGTGGCTGCGGGAGTGGACGGGGATGGTGCCGGAGCGGACATGTGCTGGCCCTTTCGCTGCTGGCCGCTGAGGCGGCCGGGACTTTCGTGATGCTCCCAGCGTAGGAAAGTGCTTTTACCGTTGTGTTTCCCCGCCATTGCGGCTCCGGCGGGGGTGCGTTCGCCAATGTTTACCGGCTGGTAACAGAACCCGTGACCCAGCTCTCAATCCGCCGGAGCCGGACACATATGGCCTTGGAACAGTGTCCCGGCGGCTCCGGCGGCGGGGGTCAGACCCGGATCCGGTAGCCCCGCTTGACCACGGTTTCCACCAGCCGGCCATCCGGCAGGGCGGAGCGGAGCCGGCTGACAGTCATGTCCAGGGCGTGTACGGAACCGCGGAGCTCCAGCAGGTCCGAGAGCGAATCGCGGGACAGGACGGCACCTTCCGCGCCGAGCAGCGCCCGCAGCAGCAGCAGGGGAGCCGGGGCCAGTTCCACGGGCTGGCCGTCGATCCGGAGGCTGCGGCCCCGGAGCTCGATGTTCCCGCTGCGGGTGTCCAGGCGGCGCACATGGTTCAGGGCCAGGTGCTCCACCACCAGCCGGATGAGTGCACCCATGCGGAAGCGTTCCGGCACCAGCGGGGTAATGCCGGCGTCAAGCAAGGGCTGGGCGGTGACGGGGCCCACCACTGCGGTGGTGACGGTGGTTTTGAGGCTTTCGATCAACTGCTTGTAGACGCCCATTTCGTGGGCGGTGCTCCACATGGCGTCCACAGCAGGGGCGCTGGTGAAGGTGAGGACATCGAGGTTCCCGCTGCAGGCGGCCTCGATGAGGCGCGGCAGCCGGTCCTCGCCGTCGGGCTTCACCCAGCGGTACGGGGTCACGGTCAGGACCGTGGCCCCGGACATCCGGAGCCGTTCCAGCTGCCGGACATCCGTGTAGCCGTGCAGCTGCACGGCCACGGTTTTGCCGCGGACGCCTTCCGCCAGCAGCATGTCCACCAGTGTTGCGGTGGTTTCGTCGCTGCTGATGCCGACGTCGGCCAGCCCCGCGGCGCGGACGGCGCCGCGGGCCTTGGGACCGCGGACAAACATCCGGCACGCGGCAAGGGTTTCCAGCAGTTCGTCGCCGATCCCGAACGAGTCAGCGGCCTCGCACCAGCGGCGCATGCCGTAGGCGGTGGTGGCGATGCAGAGGTCCGGTTTGGCGGCGATGATGGTCCGGGTGTCCTCGATGAGGCGCATGTCCTCCTGGACGGGGGCGATTTTCAGGGCGGGCGCGTGCAGCACTTCGGCGCCGCGGCGTTCCAGGGCCTCAATCAGGTCCTGGGAGCGACGGTGCGAGGTCACGCCGATGCGGAATCCTTCCAGCGGGGACTCCGGTGCGCCGGGTGTTTCCTCAACCTGCGGTGCCTCGGCTGGTGCAAGTGCATTCATGGGGGTCAATCCTTTCACGAACCGAGCAGCGAGGCCGCCAGCCTGTCTAAATCGGCGGCGGCTTCGGCGTGGCCGTTGTTGGCTTCCGCCACCTTGACCACCTCGCCGATGACCAGGACGGCGGGGTTGCTGCAGCCGGCGGCCGCCGTGGTGATGGTGCCGAGGTCCGCGATGGTGGTGCGCTGCCCGGGCCGGTAGCCGCGTTCCACCACGGCCATGGGCATGTCCGCCCGCATCCCGGCGCGGCGCAGGCCCGCTGCCAGCTGGTGCAGGGTCCCCACCCCCATCAGCACCACGATGGTGCCGCCGAGGCCGGCCAGGTGGTGGTGTTCCTTGTCGGTGAGCGGGGCGTGGCCGGAAACCACCGTGAACATGTGGCTGACTTCCCGGTGGGTGACGGGGATGCCGGCGGCAGCCGGGACGGAGATGGCGCTGGTGACGCCGGAGACCACTGAGACCTTGACGCCGGCGGCCACGCACGCGGCGACTTCCTCACCGCCGCGGCCGAACACGTAGGGGTCCCCGCCCTTCAGCCGGACCACGTTGTTGCCGGTGAGGGCCGCGTCCACCATGAGTTTTTCAATGTCGGCCTGGCCCACCTTGTGGTGGCCGGGCTTCTTGCCCACGTCCACCAGCACGGCTGAGGTCAGCGTGGGGAGCTCCTGGTACGGGGCAAGGCGGTCATAAAACACCACGTCCGCATCGCGCAGGGCCTTCACGGCCGCCACGGTGAGGAGATCGGTGGTGCCGGGCCCGCCGCCCACAAGGGTGACGTGCCCCGGTGCGCCGGCGGCGGGTTCGGTGGCTACGGGGATGCCCGCGGCACGGCAGCGGTCCAGGAGCAGGTCCCAGCCGGGCTGGCCGTCGTCGACGGCGGCCACCAGGAACGGGCGCTCCGGCAGCGGACCGTTGTGGTCCTCGCCCTGGGGTGTGCTGAGGCGGGATACCACGGCGCCGGCGGCTTCGTAGCGTCTGACAGCCTGGCGGGCTGCCGCGTCCGATCCGGTGACCAGGACTTCACGGCCGGTGAGGTCGATGGAGAGCTGCATGGCTATACCTCGTTCGTGTTGCTGGAACGGACCGGGATGGAGGAACCGATGAGGACCTTGGCCTTTTCCTGGGCGGTGGCGGGGCGCATCTGGCCGCGCTCGTCCGGGACGAAGGTGATGGAATCATCCTTTTGGTCCGGGGCGTTGACGAACGACCGGAACCGGCGCAGGCGCTCCGGGTCCTTCAGGGTGTCGGCCCATTCGTCCTGGTAGGTGTCCACGTGCTTGGCCATGGCTGCTTCGAGGTCTGCCGCGATGCCCAGCGTGTCGTTGACCACCACGTCCTCGACGTGCTTGATGCCGCCGTCGAGCTCTTCCTGCCAGCGGGCCGTGCGCTGCAGCCGGTCCGCGGTGCGGATGTAGTACATAAAGTAGCGGTCGATGTATTTGATCAGCGTCTCGTCATCCAGGTCCTTGGCCAGGAGCTGGGCGTGCGCCGGGGTTGCCCCGCCGTTGCCGCCAACGTAAAGGTTCCAGCCGTCCGCCGTGGCGATCACGCCGACGTCCTTGCCGCGGGCCTCCGCGCATTCCCGGGCGCAGCCGGAGACACCCATCTTCAGTTTGTGCGGGCTGCGCAGGCCCCGGTAGCGGAGCTCAAGCTGGATGGCCATGGCCACCGAGTCCTGGACGCCGAACCGGCACCAGGTGGAACCGACGCAGGACTTCACGGTGCGCAGGCTCTTGCCGTAGGCCTGGCCGGATTCGAAGCCGGCGTCCACCAGTTCCTTCCAGATTTCCGGAAGTTCCTCGAGCCGGGCACCGAACATGTCGATCCGCTGGCCGCCGGTGATTTTGGTGTACAGGTTGTACTTCTCGGCGACGGCGGCAATGACGCCGAGCTTCTTGGGGGTGATTTCGCCGCCGGCGATGCGGGGGACCACCGAGTAGGTGCCGTCCTTCTGCATGTTGGCCAGCGCGCGGTCGTTGGTGTCCTGCAGGGTGCCGCGGCCGGCGTCCAGCACGTAGGCGCTGTTCTGGCTGGCCAGGATGTTGGCGATGGTGGGCTTGCAGATGTCGCAGCCGGCGCCGGTGCCGCACTTGGCCATGACCTCCTCGAAGGAGGTCAGTTCCAGGACGCGGATGGTTTCGAAGAGTTCCTGGCGGGACAGTTCGATGTGCTCGCACAGGGCCTTGGATACTTCGACGCCGGACTTGGTGAGCTCCGTTTCCAGCAGTTTCTTCAGCATGGGCACGCAGGAGCCGCAGCTGGTGCCGGCGCGGGTGCAGCCCTTGAGCTCGCCGAGTTCCTGCACCGGGGCGTTCCCGTCGCAGGCACCGCAGCCGTTGACGGTGTCGCGGATGGTTCCGGCGGAGACGTTGTTGCAGGAGCAGAGGATGGCGTCGTCCGGCAGTTCGGTTTCGGGGGCGTCGCCGCCGCCGGCAGCGGTCAGGTAGGCGCCGGGTTCCGCGCTCAGTTCGCGGCCCAGGATGGGCCGCAGCGAGGTGTACGGGGTGGCGTCGCCAACAAAGATGCCACCCAGGAGGGTCTTGGCATCGTCGGTGGTAACGATCTTCTGGTAGACGCCTCGGGCGGGGTCCGCGTAGACGATTTCGAGGGAGTGCTCGGTGCGGGCGAACGCGTCGCCGAAGCTTGCCACGTCAACGCCGGAGAGCTTGAGCTTGGTGGCGGTGTCGAAGCCGGGGAACGTGGCCGCGCCGCCGTGCAGCCGGTCCGCGACGATCTCGGCCATGGTGTTGGCCGGGGCCACCAGGCCAAGGCACATGCCCTCGAAGTTGGCCACTTCACCGATGGCCCAGATGTCCTCAACCTCGGTGGCGCAGGAATCGTCAATCACCACGCCGCCGCGCTGGCCCAGGCTGAACACCTGCTCCTCGCCCTCGGCGGCGCGGAAAAGCTCGTCGCGGGGCTTAACGCCGATCGCAACGATCACCAGGTCCGCCTCGATGGTGCGGCCGTCGGCCATCAGGACACCGGTGACCTGGCCGTCGTCGTCCGCCAAAACCTCGGTGGGGAACACACCGCCGTGGACCGTGAAGCCCTTGGCCTCGATCAGGCGGCCCAGGGCCTGGCCCGCGCCTTCGTCGAGCTGGGTGTTCATCAACCAGGGCGAGCCGTTGATCACGATGGGGTTGGCGCCGAGCTGCTCGGTGCCGGCCGCGGACTCCAGGCCCAGCAGGCCACCGCCGATGGTGACGGCGTTGACCTTCCGGCCCAGTTTGGCGGTGAGGTCGGCGATGGCCTTGTTGATGGCCCACACGTCTTCAAGGGTGCGGTACACGTGGGTGTAGGCGGCCCCGGGAATGGGCAGCCGGGCGGCGTCGGAACCGGTGGCCACCACCAGGTGGTCGTAGGGGTAGCTGCTTCCCGCGGCGGTTTGCACGGTTTTGGCTGCGGCGTCGATCTTCACCACGCGCTCGCCGCTCTTCAGCGTCAGTGCGTTGTGGTCCCACATGGACGCTGTCCCCAGGGTCAGGTCCACGCTGCTGTCTGTCAGGGCCTTTGACAGCGCAACACGGTCATACGGCAGGTGCACCTCCTCGGTGAGGACCGTGACATCCCAGCCGTCCAGGCCGCGGGTGTGCATGGCGTCGGCGAAGCGGTGGGCTGCCGGCCCGCCGCCGGCGACGACGACGCGGCGCGGTGTCTCTGTACGGGAAGTCTGTTCGGTCACTGGAGGGCCTTTCGCATGGGCCGCAGCGGACTTGCCTGCAACCTTTTCTGTCGAGCTTTCCCTCAACAGTAGGAAGCGGCAGTTTCGCTTCAGTTTCCCAATTGTTTCGCGAACTTAACTTCTGCATCACGAACGCATTTCCCGGCGGGTTAGGTGTCTTTTACGCGCCGGACACATTCGCCGCACCCCGTTGAAACACCTGCCGCCTAGCGTGGAACGTGGCCGCAACGGCTGCCAGAGACTGGCATAACAAGCACAGGGAGAGGAGCCGGACATGACGGCAACACTGGAACTTGGGGTACCCGGGACCGCAACGGCCGACGCCGGAACGCGCCCCACCGCCGGATGGCACCGCATCTGCGCCGTTGAGGACCTCGAACTGTCCTGGGGTGAGGCGGCTCTGGTCGACGGCCGCCAGGTGGCGGTCTTCCGTACCGGCGCGAGTGAGGTTTTCGCCGTCGCCAACGAGGACCCGGCCACCGGGGCCCACGTGATGGCGCGCGGCATCCTGGGCTCGCGGGGCCTGCGGCCCACCATCGCCTCGCCGCTGCACAAAGAGGTCTATGACCTCGAGACCGGCGAATGCCTGACCAGCCCGGGCCTTGCCCTGGACACGTTCAGTACGCGGCTGGCCGGCGGCTTCCTGGAAGTCGAGCTCTAGGCCGCCGCAGCGTTCCGGCCGCTACAGGCCGAGGGCTTCGCTGACATCCTGCAGGGCCGCGTCCAGTGCCGAACGCGCCGCCTGCCGGGCGGCCGGAAGCTCAGCCGCGGACCCCACGTGCTGGATCACCTCGAGGTAGCACTTGAGTTTGGGCTCGGTGCCGCTGGGCCTGATGATCACCCGGGTCAGGTCCCGGGTGACATACAGGAGGCCGTCCGTGGGCGGCAGCTGCGGGCTGCCCTCCGCCAGGTCCGTGTAGACCTCCACTGCGGAGGACGCAAAGGATTCGGGCGGGGAGACGCGGAGCCGGTTCATCATGGCATCCAGCAGCCCCAGGTCCGCCACGCGGATACTCAGCTGGTCACTCGCGTGCAGCCCGTGCCGCAGATAAAGGTCATCCAGCGTGTCAAAAACTGTCCGGCCGTCCGCTTTTGCGGCGGCGGCCAGCTCGGCGATCAGGACAGCGGCGGAAATACCGTCCTTGTCCTTCACCAGGTCCGGGGCCACGCAGTAGCCCAGCGCTTCCTCGTAGCCGTACACCAGGCCGGGAACACGGGAAATCCATTTAAAGCCGGTGAGGGTTTCCTCATGGTCGTAACCGGCTGCGGCGGCGATGCGGGCCAGCAGCCGGGAGGACACAATCGAGTTGGCAAAGACGCCCCGGTGTTCCCCTTCCGGGGTGCCGTCGGCGTTGGCGGACCTGGCCGCGACGTGCGCGCCCAGCAGCGCACCCACTTCGTCGCCGCGGAGCATCCGCCAGGCACCCGTATCCGGGTCCTTGGCAGCTACAGCGGCCCGGTCGGCGTCGGGGTCGTTGGCGATAACGATGTCCGCGTCCAGCCGCTCTGCGGCTTGCAGTGCCAGGTCCAGGGCGCCCGGCTCCTCCGGGTTGGGGAAACTGACGGTGGGGAAGCCAGGGTCCGGCTCGGCCTGCTCCGCCACCAGGGTGACGTTCTGGAAACCTGCGGCGTTAAGGACAGCCAGTGCGGTGGCCCCGCCTACCCCGTGCAGCGGGGTCAGGACGATCCGCAGGTCCCGGGCCGGGAACCGGTCCGGGCGGGCCAGCCCGGCGGTGGCTTCCCGGTACGCGGCGGCGAGGGAGCCGTCCAGGACGGTCCAGCCCTCGGTGGCCAGGGCGATGCCCGCCAGCGGTCCCACGGCGTCGATGTGGGCGGCGATTGCGGCGTCGAACGGGGCCACGATCTGGGCGCCGTTGCCGCTTTCCGGCACCGCGTGGCGGCCCAGATAGACCTTGTAGCCGTTGTCCTGGGGCGGGTTGTGGCTGGCGGTGACCATCACGCCGCCGTCGCATCCGAGCGCGCGGACGGCGTAGGCCAGCAGGGGAGTGGGCAGCGCCGCCGGGAGCAGGAACGTTTCAATCCCCGCTGCGGTGAAGATCGCCGCCGTTTCGGCGGCGAAGACGTCGGAATTGTGCCGGGCGTCGTAGCCAACGACGGCGCGCGGCCGGGTTCCGGGCGCAGCCTCAGCTACGGCAGCCAGCAGGAACGCCGCGAAACCGGCGGCGGCGCGGCGCACCACCACGCGGTTCATCCGGTTGGGGCCGGGGCCGAGGGCTGCGCGCAGGCCGGCGGTGCCGAACTGGAGGGTGCCGCTGAAGCTGTCGGCGAGTTCCTGCCGGGCGGCGGGATCGCCCTCCCCATCGCGCCGGAGCAACTCAAGGAGGGCGGCGGACGTTGCCGGGTCCGGGTCTTGGGCGGCCCATTCACGGGCCTCGGTGAGCAGGCGGGACTCGGCAGCGGGGGTCGTCATGCCCCTAACGCTATCGTCATTGGGCTGCCGTTTCAGCCACTGCGGGGCCGCAACCGGCCGGATGCCGGGCTTTTTCCAGCCTGGTTGCGGCCCCGCAGTGGTTCAGAGTTTGGTGATGATGTCCGCGAGGAGCCGGGAGATCCGCGGGCCGGCGGCCTGGCCGGATTCGATGACTTCCTGGTGGCTGAGTGGCTGCGGGCTGATGCCGGCGGCGAGGTTGGTGACCAGGGAGATGCCGAAGACTTCCATGCCGGCGTGCCGCCCGGCGATTGCTTCCAGCGCCGTGGACATGCCCACCAGTTCCGCCCCGATCCGCTTGGCGTACTGCACTTCCGCGGGGGTTTCGTAGTGCGGACCCGTGAACTGGGCGTAAACGCCCTGGTCCAGGGTGGGGTCCACTTCCCGGGCCAGGTCCCGGATCCGCGCGGAGTAGAGATCGGTCAGGTCCACAAACGTGGCCCCTTCCAGGGGCGAGGCCGCGGTGAGGTTGATGTGGTCGCTGATCAGGACCGGCGTTCCCGGGGTCCAGGCTTCGTTCAGCCCGCCGCAGCCGTTGGTGAGGACCAGGGTTTTGCAGCCTGCAGCGGCGGCGGCGCGGATCCCGTGGACCACGGCACGCACGCCCTTGCCCTCGTAGTAGTGGGTGCGTGCGCCGAGGACCAGGGCCCGTTTGCCGTCCTTGGTGAGGATGGACCGGATGGTGCCCACGTGACCTTCCACCGCCGGGGCGTGGAATCCGGGGACCTCCGCGGCGGAGAGCGTGGCGGTGGTTTCGCCGATCAGGTCGGCCGCCTCGCCCCAGCCGGAGCCGAGGACCAGGGCCACGTCATGGCTGTCGACGCCGGTTTCCTCGGCGATGTAGTCGGCCGCGGCCTGGGCGGCGGCGAAGGGATCCGTGTTCAGGAAGTCTGTTGTACTCACTGGTACAAGCTATCCTGCCGCCCCGGGCGAGGCCCACCTTTCGGTGGGGTTTGGTGAGAGAACGGTTTCTTTGGTGGTTCGGCGGAACAGGGGCGAGAATGGTTGATTGTGACTACGCACCCAGATTTCAGTTCACCCCGGATCGCAATCCTGGGAGGTGGTCCGGGCGGGTACGAAGCCGCCATGGTGGCCGCCTCGCTGGGGGCGCAGGTCACCATCATCGAACGTGCCGGCCTGGGCGGCTCCGCAGTCCTCACGGACGTGGTTCCGTCCAAAACCCTCATTGCCACGGCTGACCTGATGACCCGGGTCGGCGAGGCCGGCGAACTGGGCGTGAAGTTCGACGTCGACGGCGGCGACTTTGTTCCCGTGATGCGCGCGGACCTCAAGCACATCAACGACCGGCTGCTGAACCTGGCCCGGAGCCAGTCGAAGGACATCCACGACGGCCTGGCCCTGCAGGGCGTCCGTATCCTCACCGGTTCCGGCCGGCTGCTGGATGACCACACCATCGAGGTCCTCACCGCCGACGGCACCGAGACGGTCGAGGCGGACACCATCCTGCTGGCCGTCGGGGCCCACCCGCGAGAGCTCCCCACCGCTCGTCCCGACGGCGAACGGATCCTGAACTGGGCCCAGATCTACAATCTGGACGAGCTGCCCGAGGACCTGATTGTGGTGGGGTCCGGTGTGACCGGCGCCGAATTCGCCTCCGCCTACAACGGCCTGGGCTCCAAGGTCACCCTCATCTCCAGCCGCGACCGCGTGCTGCCGGGTTCCGACGTCGACGCGGCAGTGGTCCTGGAGGAAGTCTTCGAACGCCGCGGCGTCCGCGTGCTGTCCCGCTCCCGCGCCGAGGCTGTGGAACGCACGGAGGACGGCGTGGTGGTCACGCTGGGCGACGGGTCCAAGGTCACCGGCAGCCACTGCCTGGTCTGCGTGGGCTCCATTCCCAACACGGCCGGCATCGGCCTGGAAGAGGCCGGTGTGGCGGTCAGCGACGGCGGTTACATCAAGGTGGACGGCGTCTCCCGCACCACCGCCCCGAACATCTATGCTGCCGGCGACTGCACGGGAGTGCTCCCGCTGGCGTCCGTGGCCGCCATGCAGGGCCGCATCGCCGTGGCGCACTTTATGGGCGACGGCGTGACCCCGCTGAAGCTGCACCAGGTGGCGTCCAACATCTTCACCTCACCGGAGATCGCGAACGTGGGCGTGACGGAAGCCGAGATCGAGTCCGGCAAGTACCAGGGCGATGTCATCAAGCTGTCGCTCCGGAGCAACGCCCGGGCCAAGATGCGCAACCACCGCGACGGTTTTGTGAAGATCTTCGCCCGGAAGGGCTCCGGAACCGTGATCGGCGGGGTGGTGGTGGGTCCCAACGCTTCCGAGCTGATCTTCCCGATCGCCATCGCCGTCAAGCAGAAACTGCACGTTGATGATGTGGCCAGCACCTTCACCGTCTACCCGTCCCTAACGGGGTCCATCTCGGAAGCCGCGCGCCGCCTGCACGTTCACATGTAGGTTAGGCCCATGGCAACTTCACTGGTGCGGCCCCGCCGCGGAAAAATCATCGGCGGCGTCTGCGCTGCCCTCGCCGCCCGGTTCGGGCTGCCAAAATTCCTGGTCCGGCTGGGTTTTGTGATCTTTGGTGTGGTGGGCATCGGGGAACTGGTGTACATCATCCTCTGGGTCCTGATTCCGAAGGACGCAGCTTAGGCACGTGCCGGGGCAGGGTTGGCCCCCTGGACCGGGGGCCAACGGGGCGGGCTCTACGGCCCCATGCCTTCGAAGGCCTCGGGGTAGGGGAACTTATGGCCGTTGCAGAGCAAGCCAGGACTTGGCACCATTGCCTTGCCGCCGGCCTTGACGATCTGGCCGTAGGACTGGACCCGGCCGCCTTCCACAGGATCATCTGGAGTGTCGTTCTGACCAGAGAACGAGCAGATGGAGTTGGCGTGGGCTGGCCCTCGTTCAATCTGCCCGGCCGCCATGGCCGGGGCGGCCTGCAGGCCGATGAATGCCGCCGTGCAGATGGCAGCACCAATTAATGATGTTTTGCGCATAGCTTTCCTCAATCTCTAGAAGTGCCGAAACTTCCAGGCCACAGGCGCATGCCGATCCGGTGCAAACCCTGACACTGCCCAGCGCAGGCCTGCAACCCCCGGGACGGATCCCGTGCGGGAATCTTAGGAGCTTCGGGGCGGCAAGGGAAGGGCCTCAGGGTTCGGGGGGTTCCTCAGGCGGCCGGGACCGCCTGGAAGTGTTTTTCGATCAGCCCGCGGATGTCGTCGTGGCAGCCGCCGCAACCGGTTCCCGCCCGGGTGGCTTTGGAAACCTCGGGAACGGTGGCACAGCCTCCCGCCACGGCGTCCTGGATCACCGCACCGCTGACACCGGCGCACCGGCACACGGTTCCCTGCGGATCGGCGGTAACGGGCAGCTGGTCCGGGCCATCGAGGCGCAGCAGCAGGGACCGGTCCGCCGGCAGTTCGGCGCCGCGTTCAAAGAGACCCACAAGTTCGGCCGCGGTCCGTGGCATCCCCACCGAGACCAGGCCTGCCAGGACACCGCCGCGGGTGGTCATTTTGACGTAGCGGCCGTGCTCGGGATCAGCCCACTGGGCAATCTGCAGGCGCGGCCTGCCATTCACGGCACCGGCGGACAGTGCCTCGTCGTCCCACGGATCGGCACTGTTGTCCCCGGCCACGGCCATGTTCATGCCGCGCGCCTTGAGCACCACCACTCCTGCCTGCTCCGGCGGCAGGGCCGGCAGCGCTTCCGCGTCCTCAACCAGCCCCGCGGCCAGGAGGCCCAGGTATTCGGCAAGCCATTCGGCCTGCCGCCAGCCCGGTCCCACCAGGCCGGAGGGGCCCTTGGCGTTGCGGCAGTCGGTGCAGTCCGGGTCGGGGCAGCGCACCTCGGCGCAGTCGCCGATCGCGAAAATGTGCGGTTCGTGGTGCGCCCGGAGCCGATGGTCCACCAGGATGCCGGTCTGGGTGGACAGGCCGCAGCCTTCGGCCAGTTCCGTCCGGGGCCGGACGCCGCACGAGAGGACCAGGAGGTCCCCGTCAATCGCTGAACCGTCGTCAAGGAGCAGTGCCGAGAACCCGCCGTCGGGCGCTTTGTGCTCAACGCCCGTGGACCGCGCGTTGCCGGCCACCCGAACGCCGCAGCGCCGCAGGCCCGCGGCCAGGACGGCGCCGCCGCCCCTGTCAATGTTGCGCCCCAGCGGGTGCGGGCCGTTGTGCACCACCGTGACGGTGGCGCCTTCCTCCGCCGCGGCCAGCGCGGTTTCCAGGCCCAGGACGCCACCGCCCAGGACCACCACGCGTTTGCCGCCGGCCACGGCCTGGCGCAGCACCCCGGCATCGCGGAGGTCCCGCAGCGCCGTCACACCGGCCGGCAGGACCGGCGAGGTGGGGTCCGGGTTGATGCCGGTGAGGTTGGGGATGACGGGCCGGGAACCGGTGGCGAACACCAGCCGGTCATAGTGGACGGTGCTGCCGTCCGCGAGGATGACCAGCTGCCGGGCCCTGTCCACCCGGCGGACCCGGGTGCCCAGCCGGACGTCAACGCCGTCCCCGGCCAAGGCCGCGGCATCCGCCAGGGCGAGGGCATCGGCGGTGGTCCGGCCCACGCCCAGATCAGCGACCAGGACCCGGTTGTAGGCGGCTTCGTTTTCCTCGCCCACCACCGTGAGCCGGACCTGGCCGGAACGGACGGCCGGCAGGAGTTCGTCCACCAGCCGGGCCGCGACGGGCCCGAATCCCACAATGACTGTCTGCTCGCTCATGAGGCCTCCGACATCTGGTGCGCGTTGGTCGAAACGGGTACGGCAACGGGCCGGACCTGCACGGTATTGAACTTGAATTCGGGCATCCCGGAGATGGGGTCCGTGCTGGCTTCAGTGAGTCGGTTGGCGCTTTCCATCCCGGGGAAGTGGAACGGCAGGAACACGGTTTCGGGCCGGATGGCGGTGCTGAGCTCGGCCCGGCACACCACCTCGCCGCGTTCGTTGGAGACCGACACCAACGCGCCGGCGGTGATGCCCAGCGACCCGGCAGCGGCAGGATGGATCTGGACGGTGGCCTCCGGGCGGGTGGCCAGGAGTTCGGCCACCCGCCGGGTCTGGGCGCCGGACTGGTAGTGCTCAAGGAGCCGGCCAGTCACCAGGGTCATGGTTTTGGCGGGGGCGGCGCCGTTAGCCGCGGCTGGCGGCGCAGGCGTACGACGGCGGCGGGGCACCACCGCTGTCATCACCGCCTTGCCATCAGGGTGGGCAAAGCCGTCAGTGAACAGGCGCGGGGTTCCCGTGCTTCCGGCCGGGTAGGGCCAGTAGGCGGCTTCGCCGCGGTCCAGCATGGCGTAATCGATCCCGGAGTAATCGGCCAGGCCGCCGGCGGAGGCCAGCCGGAGTTCCTCGAAGACTGTCTCCGGGTCCTCGCTGTAGGTGGAGGGGGCGTCGAGGGCTTCCGCCAGCCGGGCCATGATCCAGAGTTCGCTGCGGGCACCGGCCGGCGGTGCCAGGGCCCGGCGGCGGCGCAGGACCCGGCCTTCGAGGTTTGTCAGGGTGCCTTCCTCCTCGGCCCACTGCAGAACCGGCAGGACCAGGTCCGCCTCGGCGGCGGTCTCGGACATAAAGAAGTCGCACACCACCAGGAAGTCCAGGCTGCGAAGGCCCGCGATGACGGCGTTTGCATCGGGGGAGGCCACGGCGATGTTGGAGGCGTGGACAAACAGGCAGTGCACCCCGTCCGGCTGGCCCAGGGACTTCAGCAGCTGCACGGCCGGGAGCCCGGGGCCGGGGATGAGGCTCTCCGGCACGCCCCACACCCCGGCCACGTGGGCCCGGGCGGCGGGGTCGGTGATCTTGCGGTAGCCCGGGAGTTGGTCGGCCTTCTGGCCGTGCTCGCGCCCGCCCTGGCCGTTGCCCTGGCCGGTCAGGGTGCCGTAGCCGCTGCGGGCTGAGCCGGGCAGGCCCAGCAGGAGGCTGAGGTTGATGGCGGCCGTGGCGGTATCTGTGCCGTCCACGTGCTGTTCCACGCCGCGGCCGGTGAGGATGTAGGCACCGCCCCGGGTGGTGCCGGCGGCGAGCCGCCGGGCGGTTTCGCGGATCAGCTCCGCCGGGACCCCGGTGAGGCCCTGGACCCGTTCCGGCCAGAAGGCGCTGACGCTCCGGGCCACGGCGCTGTAGCCGGAGGTACGGTCCGCCACGTAGGTGGTGTCCACCAGTTTTTCGGCAATGACCACGTGGGCGATGCCCAGCAGGAGGGTCAGGTCGGTGCCCGGCAGGGGCTGGAGGTGGAGGCCGGCGCCGTCGGCGGTGAAGTCGGCAGTGGCGGAGCGCCGCGGGTCCACCACGATCAGGCCGCCGGCGTCGCGGGCGCCCTTGAGGTGCTGGACGAAGGGCGGCATGGTTTCGGCCACGTTGGAGCCGAGCATCAGGATGGTGGCGGCGGTGTCCAGGGCAACGAGTGGGAACGGCAGGCCGCGGTCCACACCGAAGGCCCGCATCCCGGCGGCTGCTGCGGAGGACATGCAGAACCGGCCGTTGTAGTCGATCCGGGAGGTGCGCAGAGCCAACCGGGCGAACTTGCCCAGCATGTAGGCCTTTTCGTTGGTGAGCCCGCCGCCGCCGAAGACACCCACGGCATCCGCGCCGTAGCGGGCCTGTGTGGCCTGCACGGCATTGGCGGCCAGCTCCAGGGCGTGGTCCCACGTGATGGGGCGGTGGACGCCGTCGGGCCCTTTGAGGAGCGGCTCGGTGACCCGGCCCGGGTGGTTCAGCAGCGAGGCGGAGGTCCAGCCCTTGCGGCACAGGCCGCCCTTGTTGGCGGGGAAGTCGCGGCCGGCCACGTCCAGGACGGGGGCTGCCGACGGTGCGGGAGGAAGCAGGGTCACGGGGACCGGCCCCGGCGTTGACGCCGGGGCCGGATCCGCGGGGGAGGTCAGCGTCATGGCGCACTGCAGGGCGCAGTAAGGGCAGTGCGTGTCGGCGCTTGTGGTCATGTTAGACGTGTCCCATCGCATTTCGGTTGGCGTTGCGGATGTAGAAGAACCAGCAGACCACCAGCATCAGGACGTAGGCCCCCACGAAACCGTAGAAGGCCGGGGTGTACGAGCCGGTGGCCGTGTTGGAGGCGTTGAGCACCTGCGGAATCACGAACCCGCCGTAGGCGCCGATCGCCGAGATCAGGCCCAGGGCCGAGGACGCCAGCCGCTGGGTTGCCACGGAGTTGGCGCCCTTCCGGGCGGCGCGGCTGGAGATGGCGAAGATGACCGGGATCATTCGGTACGTTGCGCCGTTTCCGAAGCCGCTGGCGGTGAAGAGCATCAGGAACAGGACCAGGAAGAGCCAGAAGTTCTTCAGGGGCAGCGTCCAGATCATGGTCAGGGTGATGACGGCCATGGCGGCGAAGGCCGCGACGGTCATCCGGGCGCCGCCCATGCGGTCAGCCATGCGGCCGCCGTAGGGGCGGGCCAGGGAGCCCACCAGCGGGCCGAGGAAGGCCAGCGACAGGGCCACGGTGCCGATCCCGATGGAGGAGAAGGCCGGGAAGTAGTCCTTGATCAGTTTCGGGAAGACACCGGCGAAGCCGATGAACGAACCGAAGGTGCCGATGTACAGCAACGCCATGATCCACAGGTGCGGTTCCTTCAGGGCTGCCACGGAACCGGCGATGTCGCCCTTGGCGCTGGTGAGGTTGTCCATGTACTTCCAGGCGCCAAACGCGGCGATCAGGATGAAGGGAACCCACATCCAGCCTGCCAGTGGAAGGTTGACGGTGCCCACTGCAAGGAGGGTGATGACGATCGGGACGGCCAGCTGCGCGACGGCGGCGCCCATGTTTCCGCCGGCCGCATTCAGGCCCAGTGCCCAGCCCTTTTCCCGGGCCGGGTAGAAGAAGGTGATGTTGGCCATGGAGCTGGCGAAGTTGCCGCCGCCGAAGCCTGCCAGCGCCGCCACCAGGAGCATCACGCCAAACGGGGTTTCCGGGTTGGAGACGCAGAGCGCCAGTCCCGTCGCTGGGATCAGGAGCAGCAGGGCCGAGACGATGGTCCAGTTGCGGCCGCCGAAGCGCGGAACCATAAACGTGTAAGGGATGCGGAGCGTTGCGCCCACCAGGCTGGGCATGGAGATGAGCCAGAAGATTTCCGAGGTGCTGAACGTGAAGCCTGCGGCCGGCAGCTGGACCACCACGATGGACCACAGCTGCCACACCACAAAGCCGAGGAATTCGGCGAAGATGGACCAGTTCAGGTTGCGGCGGGCGATGGCGCGGCCGCCGGACTCCCATTGTTCCTTGTTCTCGGCATCCCAGTTGGCGATCCAGCGGCCGGGGCGGAATTCAAGGGCGGGAGCGGCGGTGGTGCCGGCAGTGCCGGGCTGTGCGCTGGCGGCTGCGGACCCATTGACCTCGGTGAGATCAAGGGAATTTCCGGTGCCGGCATCAGCGGTGCGATCGACAGTCACGGGTTACCTCCTTCGGGGGATGTTGTTCCTCCAAGGTAGGTAAGGCGCGTTTCGCGGACCGACCCGCTTTGTTAACGCGCTGTGACATTTGCCTATCGGGCCCCCTGGGGCAGCGTTAGGCGAAGGCCGAAGCGCGGGAAATGAGACACATCCCACACGTCCGCATTGTGGACCTTTCGTCCATTGACTGGACTGGGGGAACTAATATTGAACTCTGATTATTTCGAGCCGGGCCAGTCCGATGTTTCCGGCCGCTCCTGATGAAAGCGTTTACTATGTCTTCCACCGATACCTCCACGGTGCCGGGCCAGCCGCAGCCGGTGAATTCCCGTGGCCGCGTAATCGTGGCCAGCCTGATTGGCACCACAGTCGAGTTCTACGACTTCTACGTGTACGCCACCGCCGCGGTGCTCGTTTTCCCGCAGCTGTTCTTCCCCAACCAGAACGAAACCACCCAGCTGCTCAGCTCCTTCGCAGTTTTCGGCGTGGCTTTTGTGGCCCGCCCGCTCGGTTCAATCGTCTTTGGGCACTTCGGTGACAAGTTCGGCCGCAAGGGCACCCTGGTGGCCTCTCTGCTGACCATGGGCATTGCCACGTTCCTGATCGGCTGCCTGCCCACAGCGAAAGTGGAGGGCTGGGAGTTCTGGGCCCCCGCCCTGCTGGTGGTGATGCGCTTTGCGCAGGGCCTTGCACTCGGCGGCGAATGGAGCGGAGCTGCCCTCCTGGCCACCGAGAACGCCCCGGCCAACAAACGAGCCATCTACGGGACGTTCCCGCAGCTGGGTGCCCCCATCGGGTTCATTATCGCCAACGTCATCTTCCTGGTGGCCAGCTACACTCTGACCCCGCAGGCCTTTATGGACTGGGGCTGGCGTGTGCCGTTCCTGCTCAGCGCCGTGATGGTCATCATCGGCCTGTACGTCCGGCTCAAACTGATCGAAACCCCGGCGTTCACCAAGGTGCTCGAATCCAATGAAGTGGCCAAGCTGCCGCTGGCCCGCGTCTTCAACACCAGCTGGCGTCCGCTGATCCTGGGCACGTTCATCATGCTCGCCACTTACGTGCTCTTCTATCTGATGACCACATTCACCCTGACCTACGGCACCCGCGCCAGCAGCCTGGATGCGGCCAAGGCCGCAGCGGAGAAGGCCGGCAAGCCGATGACCGAGGCCGCGGCCGCAGCCTTTGTTCCCGGCCTGGGGTTCACCCGCAACGACTTCCTCTGGATGCTCATTGCCGGCGTGGTGTTCTTCGGTATCTTCACCCTGGTCTCCGGCCCCCTGGCAGAGAAGTACGGCCGCCGCAAAATGCTGCTGGCCGTTACCGGCGGCATCCTGGTCTTCGGCCTGCTTTTCGTCCCGCTGTTCAGCGGCGGGTTCGTGGGCACCATGGCGTTGCTGGTCATCGGCTTCTCCCTGATGGGCCTCACCTTTGGCCCCATGGGCGCGCTGCTGCCCGAACTGTTCCCCACCAACGTGCGGTACACCGGTTCAGCTGTCAGCTACAACGTCTCCAGCATCCTCGGCGCAGCGGTGGCACCGTTCATCGCCGTGGCACTGTGGGAGCTGGCTGACGGCAGCCCGGTCCTGGTGGGTGTCTACCTCAGCGTGATGGCCGTCCTGACGCTCATCGCCCTGTTTGTGAGCAAGGAAACCCGCGACCTGGACTACGAAAACAACGTGGCCTGACCTGCGCGGCAGCCTGCGGAAATGCCCGGCGCGGTCCTTTGGGACCGGCCGGGCATTTTTATGCCCCGGTGGCGTAACGGGCCACGAAGTTCCGCAGCACCCCCATCGGCTCGGTGACCGTAAACCGGCGGGCGTTGGCCATCAGCTCGCCGGCCGAGTCCGGCGGGAAGTAACCGGCGTTCCGGTAGATGTCGATCCTGGTGACCAGCCCGTCCACGTCGAGCTCGGGATGGAACTGCGTGGCGTAAAGGTTGGTGCGGATCCGGAACATGTGCACAGGGCACGTTGCGGAGCTGGCCAGCAGCACTGCGTGCGGCGGCAGGGTGGTGCAGGCCTCCTTGTGCCCGGTGAAGGCCGTGAAGGTCCCGGGCATGCCGGCCAGGAGCGGATCTGCCAGGCCGGCTTCGGTGAGTTTGATCTCCACCCCGCCCAGCGGCTCGCCGTACGTCCTGTCGATGACGGCACCCTGGTGCCGGCCCAGCGTCCCCACCCCGTAGCAGGCGCCCAGGAACGGAAAGTCCCGGGCCACCAGCTCATCCAGGAGTTGCGCCAGTTCGCTTTCCACCCGGTGCTGGACCGCTGACTTCTGCGTGTCCGGATCGCTGGAGGTGAACGGGCTGCCGCCCACAATCACCCCGGAATAGCCGGCCAGGTCCAGCTCCGGCAGGTGAGCGGCTTCCATCCTGACGCGGTGCAGCTGGTGGGGTTCGAGCCCGCCGTACTTCAGGTAGGCGGCGTACTCGTCATCGGCGGCGGCGTCCTCGGCCCGGGACGCGAGCAGCAGGAAGGGCAGCATTGGCTCAGCTGTGGGCGGGCTGCGCCAGGGAGCGGCGGGCCTGCGGACGGGCTGCGGGGTCGGCGTGGCGGTGCAGCAGCTTCCAGTAGCCCTCTTCGCGGCGGAAGATGCTGGTGACGCGGAGCGCGAATTCCTCGGGGGCTGCGGCGCCGTCCAGGCGGGCGCGGAAGTGCTCGGTCTCCAACAGGTAAGCGGTATCCCGCGCCGTGTAGGAGGTGATGGTGTCAAAACCAAGCATCTCGCCGTCCTGGAACTGCCGGGCGGCCTGGTCCAGCCGGGCCTCCACCTGGGCCCAGCCCCTGGCGATGCCGCCGAACGGGTTGGCCAGGGTGACGTCGTCCAGGCGTGAGTACAGCTCCTTCAGCGGGGCAGGATCGCCCTGCGTGATTCCCGGCACCGCCAGGTGGTAGCGGGCAACTTCTTCTTCAAAACTGGGTGCAAGCATGGTGCCTTCCGGGGCCCGTCAGTCTTCGATGGTGGCGATGACGGCGCCGGCGGCAACCGTTTCGCCGGCAGCAGCGGTGAGGCCGGTGATGGTGCCCGCGCGGTGGGCAGTGAGGGGCTGCTCCATTTTCATCGCTTCCAGGACAACCACCAGGTCACCTTCGGCAACAACGTCGCCTTCAGCCACTGCCACCTTCACGATGGTCCCCTGCATGGGCGAGGTCAGGGCGTTGCCGCCTGCTGCCACGGCGCCGCCGCCGGAACGGGACCGTTTTTTGGCCTTGGCGGGTTTGGCGGTGCCGCCGCCGGAACCGATGGAACCCAGGGACGCGGGCAGGACCACCTCAAGGCGCTTGCCACCCACCTCAACCACCACGCGCTGCCGTTCGCCGGCGTCGGGCGTTTCCGTCTCCGTGCCGGTGGGGGTCCAGGCGGGAATGTCGTTGACAAACGCCGTTTCGATCCAGCGGGTGTGGACCTTGAACGGACCCTCCGCGGGTGCGAAGTCCGGGTTGGTCACAACGGCAAGGTCGAAGGGGATCACGGTGGGAATGCCTTCCACCACCATCTCGGACAGGGCCCGGCGCGAGCGCTGCAGGGCCTGGGCGCGGGTGGCGCCCGTGACTACGAGCTTTGAGAGCATGGAGTCGAAGTTGCCGCTGATCGCGTCGCCCTGTTCCACGCCGGAATCAACCCTGACACCGGGACCGGTGGGGTTCACCAGGCGGGTGATGGTGCCGGGGGCGGGCATGAAGTTGCGGCCCGGGTCCTCGCCGGTGATCCGGAACTCGATGGAGTGGCCCCGGACCTCGGGGTCGCCGTAGCCGAGTTCCTCGCCACGGGCCAGCCGGAACTGCTCACGGACCAGGTCGATGCCGGTGACTTCCTCGGAAACGCAGTGCTCCACCTGGAGGCGGGTGTTGACCTCCAGGAAGGAGATGGTGCCATCCTGGCCCACCAGGAATTCGCAGGTGCCTGCCCCCAGGTAGCCGGCCTCTTTGAGGATGGCCTTGGACGACTCATAGAGGCGCTGGTTCTGCTCGTCCGTGAGGAACGGCGCGGGGGCCTCCTCCACGAGTTTCTGGTTCCGGCGCTGGAGGGAGCAGTCACGGGTGGAGACCACCACAACGTTGCCGTGGGCATCTGCCAGGCACTGGGTTTCCACGTGCCGGGGTGCGTCCAGGAAACGCTCGATGAAGCATTCGCCGCGGCCGAAGGCGGCGACGGCCTCACGGACCGCGGATTCGAAGAGCTCGGGGATTTCCTCGCGGGTGCGGGCCACCTTGATGCCGCGGCCGCCGCCGCCGAAGGCCGCCTTGATGGCAACGGGCAAACCGAACTTGTCTACGAACGCGAGGATTTCCTCGGCCGATTCCACCGGATCGGCGGTGCCGGGGACCTGCGGGGCGCCGACCTTTTCGGCGATGTGGCGGGCCTGGACCTTGTCGCCGAGGGCCGAAATCGCCTCGGGGGAAGGGCCGATCCAGGTGATGCCGGCCGCAATCACCTGGGCGGCGAAGGCGGCGTTTTCGGCGAGGAAGCCGTAGCCGGGGTGGATGGCGTCGGCACCGGAGGCCTTGGCGGCGTCGATGATCTTGTCCATCACCAGGTAGGACTCGGCGGCGGTGTTCCCGCCCAGTGCGAAGGCCTCGTCAGCAAGGCGGACATGCAGTGCATCACGGTCCGGATCGGCGTAGACGGCCACGGACGCGATGCCCTCATCGCGGGCTGCCCGGATGATGCGGACGGCGATTTCACCGCGGTTGGCGATCAGCACCTTGGTGATGGCTGACGGCGTGGGACCTGCGGACTGCTCGAAATTTGCTGACAAGGCGTCTCCTTCTTTCCTTCAGGGAGCCTAGCGCGGTTTTGGAGGTTCCGCCGATATTACTTGCGGATTCCGCGTGTAAAGTACCCAGCCTTTGTAGGGAAGCTACAAGACTGCCGGAAAACTTCCGGTTCAGGGGGCGGGCCACAGGTCGGTGATCCGCACCTGCGCGTGGGCCAGCAGGCCCCGCAGCGTGGACACGGACAGGCCAACGACGGCGTGCGGGTCGCCGTCAACCTTGCTGATGAAGGCCCCGCCCAGGCCGTCGATGGTGAAGGAACCGGCGCACAGGAGCGGCTCCCCGGTGGCGATGTACGCGTCAATCTCTTCAGGTTCCATGTCCAGGAAGGACACCCCTGCGGAGGCCACCGTTCCCAGGGTGGCCCCCGTCCCGGTCTCTGTGCCGTCGTCGGGATCGGTGTCCCGGCAGTCCACCAGCCAGTGGCCCGTGTGGAGGACGCCGGTGTTTCCGCTCATCCGCAGCATCCGTTCCCGCGCCACCTCGGCCGTGTAGGGCTTGCCGTGCGCCTCGCCGTCGAACTCGAAGACCGAATCGCAGCCCAGCACCAGGGCCCCGTCGGCCTCCGGGAGCGCTGCCACTGCCTCGGCTTTGGCGCGGGCCAGCAGCAGCGCTGTATCGTGCGGATCCGTGATCCCGTAGCGTGCCTGGACGGCGTCCTCGTCCACATCCGAGACCAGGACGGTGTGCCGGATGCCGGCCTCGGTGAGGAGTTTGGTGCGGGCGGGGGACTGGGAAGCCAGGATCAGACGGGTCACGGATTCAGCCTAGTGGACCGGTTCGGCCGTCCTGGCCGCAGTGTGCTCCAGCTTTTCCAGCTTGGCGCCTTCCACGTCCACGTCCGGCAGGATCCGGTCCAGCCACCGGGGCAGCCACCAGGTCTTTTCACCGAGGAGGTACATGATGGCCGGGACGATGGTCATCCGGACCACAAAGGCATCCAGCAGCACACCGAAGGCCATTGCGAAGCCCAGCGGCCGGACCATTGTCAGGTGGCTGAAGATGAAGCCGGCAAAGACGCTGACCATGATGATGGCTGCAGCGGTCACCACGGCTGCCGCGTGCCGGAAACCGATCCGGACGGCGGCCTTGGCCGGGGCGCCGTGCATGTAGGCCTCCCGCATGCCGGAGGCGATGAACACCTGGTAGTCCATGGCCAGGCCGAACAGGACGCCGATCAGGATGATCGGCAGGAAGCTCAGCACGGCGCCCGGGTTCGCAACGTCGAACACGCCACCCAGCCAGCCCCACTGGTAAACGGCCACCACGGCGCCGAACGCTGCGGCCAGCGACAGCAGGAACCCACCGGTGGCCAGGAGCGGCACCACGATGGAGCGGAACACCAGCAGGAGCAGGACCAGGGAGAGGCCGACGACGATCGCCAGGTAAGGGGGCAGCGCGTCGCCCAGCTTGGTGGAGACGTCCACGTTGCCTGCGGTCTGGCCGGTCAGGCCCATGGCCACCCCGTAGTCGGACTGGATCTCTTCATTCAGGCCGCGGAGTTCAGCCACCACCTGGACGGTGCTGGCGCTGGCCGGGCCTTCCCGGGGGATGACCTGGAAGACGGCGGTGCGGCGGTCCTCGCTCAGCGCGACGGGAACAGCGGCCACAACGTTGTCCACGGCGCGGAGCTTGTCCGCCACGTCGTACTGCAGGGTCTGGGCCTGTGCCTCGTCGAGGTTGTCCGGGAATTCGCCGACGGCCACGATGGGGCCCGTGACGCCTTCGCCGAAGCTGCGGGCGGTCAGGTCGTACGCCTGGTAAGCCTCGGAGTCCACGGGTTCGGAACCGCCGTCGGGCAGGGCCAGCTGAAGCTGGGTGGCAGGCAGGGCGAGGGTGCCCAGGAGGAGCACGCCGGCGACGAGGGCCAGGACGGGATGCTTGGTGACCAGCCCGCCCCAGCCGCGGGTGCTGCGTTCGCGGTCGGTGGCTTCGTCGGCGGCCTCGTGGCCGGGCTCGGCGTTGTGGGCTTCCGCTTTGGCCCAGGCGCGCCGGGAGATGATGCGGCGCCCGATCAGGGACAGCATGGCGGGGGTCAGGGTGATGGCCACCAGCACGGCCACCGCGACGGTGCCGGCTGCTGCCAGGCCCATCACGGTGAGGAACGGAAGGCCGGGAACCACCAGGGCGGCCAGGGCAATGATGACCGTCAGGCCTGCAAAGACCACGGCGTTGCCGGACGTGCCGGTGGCGCGGGCCACCGACTCACCGGGCTCCATGCCGGCCAGGAGCTGGGTACGGTGCCGGTTGACGATGAACAGTGAATAGTCGATGCCCACCGCCAGGCCCAGCATGAGGGCGAGCATGGGGGAGATGGAGCTCATGTCGAACAGGCCCGAGAGGGCGAACGTGATGCCGACGCCAACGCCGACGCCCATGATGGCCATCAGCAGGGGCAGGCCGGCGGCGATCAGGGTGCCCAGCATGATGATCAGCACCAGGGCGGCCACGGCGATGCCGATGATTTCCGCAGCGCCGAAGAGCTCGGAGATGTCCTCGGTGATTTCCTTGCTGGCGTAGGCGGTGACGCCGGCCTCCGAGGTTTCGTGGGCGATCTGCTGGACCTCTTCGCGGACGGCGGGGCTCAGGCCGTTGATGGAGGTGTTGAACTGCACCTGGGCCACGGCGGCGCGGCCGTCTTCGGAGACAAAGCGGATGGCTTCGGACGCTTCGGCCTGGCGCTCGCCGAGTGCAAGCTTGGCCTTGCTGGCCTCAAGCTCCTGGGTGCCGGCGTCGAGCTTGGCCTGGCCGTCTGCCAGTGCTGCCTTCTGCTGGCCCAGCCGGGCCTCGATGGTGGCAGCGTCAGCGCCGGCAGCGGTGAGCTGCTGTTCTGCTGCCGCCAGCTGTGCCTGGCCGGCCTGGAGCTCCGTGCGGGAGGCGTCCAGCTGGGCCTGGCCTGCTGCAAGCTGCTGCTCGCCGTCGGCAATGGCCTGCCCTGCCTGGTCCACCTGGGACTGGGTGGCGAACGGGTCCACGGTGCCGCGCACGTCAGGCAGCTCTTGGAGCTTCTTCAGCGCATCGGTGACAGCGGCCCGGCTGTCATCCGTAAAGCCGCCTTCCGGGGCTTCAAAAACGATTGTTGCCGTGCCGCCGGAGGCCGACGGCAGTTCCTTCTGGAGTTTGTCCGCGATGCGCTGGGTTTCAGTGCCGGGGATCTGGAAGTTGTTGGACAGCGTGCCGTGGAAAGCGGCTGCGGAACCGCCCACGGCCAGGAGCACGGCGATCCAGAGCGAGAGGACCAGCCAGCGGCGGCGGTACGAGAATTTGCCGAGGCGGTAGAGAAGCAGTGCCATGGTGGGGACCGATCTGATCAGGAGGAACGGGAAAAGGAGGGGAGGGTGGCAGCCGTCGGTGCGCCGGCGGTGAACCCGGAGTCCAGCAGGGCCATGGAATCAATGAGCAGTTGCCGAAGTTCGGCCAGGGAGGCCGGGGACAGGTCCTGGCCGCGCCGGCTGAACCACGCCTCCATGGCGGCCTTGCCGCAGGAGATCACCGAGCCGGCCAGCGCCCTGATGTACAGCTCGTCCGAGGCTGCCGGGGTGGCTGACAAGCGGTCCCGGGCCACGGCGAACACCTGTTCGCGGCAGTATTCCCAGGCTTCGAGCTCGGTGTGAGCCATCAGCGGGCTGGACTGGGTGAGCGAAAACAGTTCGGCCAGCGGTGCCACCGTCTGCGGATCCGCGAGGGCCATCAGTGCTGCCTGTGCGGATTTGAGAATCGGCTCGTCAGTGGGGCGGAGCTTCAGCTGCGAGATGGCGGACTCCAGGAAGCCATGCGAGATGGCGGCGAGGGCCGCGTCCGTGCTGCTGAAGTAGTTGAAGAAGGTACGCCGTGAAATGCCCGCCGCCGCGGCGATGTCCTCCACGGTGAAGTTGCCGGGGCCGGCGGAACGCAGGAGCCCCAGCGAGGCGTCGATGATGGCCTGGCGCGTGGCGGCCTTGTTCAGCTCGCGCCGGGTTGGGCCGGCCGCTGGTTCAGGCGGAACGGAAGGGATCACGGAATTACACTACGTGCAACTTTGCACTCTGCGCAACTTGCATTCACAGCAGAATGAAAGGTTCCCAACAGGCTCCCCTGAACCCCGCGGCGCAGGCTTGAACTGTCCCGGCAGGGATGGAAGTTCCAGCAGCCGTCAACGGACGGCGGATCCAGGAGACTCTTAAATGTCACGCACAAAGAAATTGACCCTCGGCCTGTCAGCCACGGCGTTGGCCCTTGCGGCCGGCATCGGAGTTGCCGGCATGGCCTCCGCCACCACAACACCCACACCGTCCCCAAGCGCCAGCTCCACCGCTCCTGCTGATGGCGGCACGGGCACCGATTCGGGCGCTCCTGGTGGAATGGGCAGGCATGGCGGTCACGGCGGGCCCGGCGGTGCAGGAGCATCAGCCTCTGCCTTGGCCGAAAAACTCGGCGTGGAGGAAGCCAAGGTCAGCGACGCCCTGCAGGCGTTCCGTGAGGCCAACAAGCCACAGAAGCCGGCTGACGGCACCAAGCCTGCGGAAGGGACCCGTCCCGATGAGTCAGCCCGGGATACTGCCCTGGCGAAATCGCTCGCCGAGGCCCTGGGCATCGACGAAGCCAAGGTCACTGCGGCGCTGTCGGAGCTCCGGACCGCCGCGCAGGCGGACCGGGCAGCGGCGTTGAAGACACGGCTGGACCAGGCCGTCACCGACGGCAAGCTCACCCAGGCCGAAGCGGATGCCGTCACCAAGGCTGTGGAGAGCGGCGTGATTGGCGGCGGCGGACGCTGATGGGCTGAAGGTTCCTTAACGAGGGACGTCCCCGGGATGATTCCCGGGGACGTCCTCGATCAGCACCGCAGTGGCACGCCGGTATCAGGCGCGGGCGTCCTGCAACTCGCGGGGAGTGGTGTCGGTGCTGGTGCCGTCCGTGGCGGCAGTGTCGTCGTCGTTGTTGTCATCGACGAACGGGGTGCCGTTACGCGGGGCGTTGTACAGGGACTCGTCCAGGATTCCCTGCCGCTTGGCCACAATGGTGGGGACCAGGGCCTGGCCCGCCACGTTGACGGCCGTGCGGCCCATGTCCAGGATGGGGTCGATGGCCAGGAGCAGGCCAACGCCTGCCAGCGGCAGGCCCAGGGTGGAGAGGGTCAGCGTGAGCATCACCACGGCGCCGGTGGTGCCGGCAGTGGCGGCGGACCCGAGCACGGAGACCAGTGCGATCAGCAGGTACTGGCTGAAGTCCAGCTGGACCCCGAAGAACTGGGCCACAAAGATGGCGGAGATGGCCGGGTAGATGGCTGCGCAGCCGTCCATCTTGGTGGTGGCGCCCAGCGGGACGGCAAAGGATGCGTAGGCGCGGGGGACACCCAGGCTGCGCTCGGTGACACGCTGCGTGAGCGGCAAGGTACCCACGGAGGACCGGGAAACGAAGGCCAGCTGCACGGCCGGCCAGACGCCGGAGAAGTACTGCTTGATGGACAGCCCGTGGCTGCGGACCAGGATGGGGTAGACCACAAAGAGCACCAGGGCCAGGCCCAGGTAGATGGCCACGGCAAACTTGCCCAGGGAACCGATGGTGTCCCAGCCATATACGGCGACGGCGTTGCCGATCAGGCCCACGGTGCCCAGCGGCGCAATGCGGATGATCCACCAGAGGACTTTCTGGATTACGGCCAGGGCGGAGGCGTTGAGGGCCAGGAACGGCTCGGCGGCCTTGCCGACCTTCAGGGCAGCCACACCGATGGCGATGGCGATCACCAGGATCTGCAGGACGTTGAAGCTTACGGATGTTGTCACCGCGCCGGACTCGGCCACGCTGGAGCTGGCGCCGAGGCCCAGGAAATTTTTGGGGAAGAGACCGGTGAGGAATGCCCACCAGTTACCAACTGATGAAGGAGCCTTGCCCTCGCCGGTGATCCCGGTGTTGGCGCCCGGCTGCAGCAGGACGCCAAGGCCGATGCCGATCAGCACGGCGATCAGGGACGTAATGGCGAACCACAGCAGCGTGTTCCATGCCAGCCGCGCAGCGTTGGAGACCTGGCGGAGGTTGGAGATGGAACTGACAACAGCAGTGAAAATCAGGGGGACAACGGCGGTCTGCAGCAGGGCCACATAGCTGGACCCAATGGTCTGCAGTGTGGCGCCGAGGCCGTTGGGGGCCTCCTTGGTGCTGCCGGTGTACTTGGCCAGCAGGCCGAGGCCCAGGCCAACAATCAGGGCGGCGATGATCTGGAAGCCGAACGATCCAGCCCACTTGGGAAGCTGGAAGCCGGTCTTTCCTGCGGAATCTGAGGGGCGGGTTTGAGTGCTCACTCGAATACGCTAGGCCCGGGTCCACTATCACGGCGAAAGCATGTTGAGAAATGTTACGTGGGTGGAAAGTCGATTTGCGTCGCCAGGGGCCTGGAACCGGCGTCAGTGCCGGGGATTGTGAAGTTATTCCCGTCTGGGGTGTAACAAAGGTCATGCAGCCGCGGGGTTAGTGTTGCCTCCATGTCACAAACCATTGTTGTTGCAGGCGCCACCGGAGACCTCGGCGGACGCATCATCCGCTCCCTGTTGGCCGAAGGCGCGGGCGTCCGCGCGCTGGTCCGGCCAGGTAAGGCAATCCCGGGGGTGCTGCAGGAGGCAGGCGTCAGCGTGGTGCAGGTGGATTATCTTGATGCATCAACGTTGAAGGATGCGCTCGCGGGCGCTGACGCAGTGGTCTCGGCGCTCAGCGGGCTGGCCCCGGTGATGCTGGAGACCCAGACCCGGCTGCTGATGGCGGCCGTGGCCGCGGGCGTCCCGCGGTTCATTCCCTCCGACTATGCGGTGGACTTCACCACCATCAAGGAAGGGTCCAACCGCAACCTGCAGTGGCGGCGCGAATTCCGGAAGATTGTGGATGCGGCACCCATCCGGGCCACGTCTGTGCTCAGCGGCGCTTTCGCCGACATGCTGACGGGGGTGGCGCCGCTGATCCTGTTCCGGCAAAAGCGCGTCCTCTTCTGGCGCGACGCGGACCAGCCGATGGCGTTCACCACCATGGACGATGTTGCCGGCTACACCGCCAAAGCGGCACTCGACCCGGAGGCGCCGCGGTTCCTGCGCATCGCCGGGGACACGGTCTCATCGCGGGAGCTGGCAGCGATCATGACGGACATCAGCGGCACGCCGTACAGGACGCTGTATGCCGGCAGCATCGGATCCCTGCGCCTGATGGCGCGGGTTGGCCGGATGCTGGCCAAACCTTCGACTGACCTTTACCCTGCCTGGCAGGGCATGCAGTACTTCGGCAACATGTTCAGCGGTGACGGGGCCTTCCACACCCTGGACAACGACCGTTACGGTTCCCGGCAGTGGACCTCCGCGCGGGAGGTACTCCGCGCCCGCTGACCAAGTCTTGCCTTGCTCTGCCTTTCGAAGCCTGTTCAGGCCACCTGACCGGCGCTTCGACGCCGCTGGAATCTTCGCCGGGCGAGCTGGCGGAGCGTGCGGGTGTTGGGTTCCGGTGCCTCGGGTCCGGGTCTGGCGGCCCGGCTTGCCGGCTGGGGCGGGCGCTGTGGTTTTCTGCTGCTGCTGATTGATGTGCCGGGCGGCGGGGGTGCGGTTGAGTGGTAGGTGTGGCCGGTGGGGGTGGTGAGTTGGGTGTGGTGCCTGGGTCGGCCTTGGGGTGGGGCGATGGGTGTGCTGGGTTTGGGTGGTGTGGTGGTGGTGTTCCAGCCGGGTTGTTCTTTGGTGTGGTTGCAGGCTTCGCAGAGTCCGGCGCCGTTCTCAACTGTGGTGGGTCCGCCGTTGTGCCAGGGCAGGACGTGGTCGTAGTGGCGGATGGGGGCGTCGCAGTAGGGGGTGCGGCAGGTGTCGTCGCGGACTTCGATAAGGCGGCGCAGGGCTGGTGGGAAGAGCCGGGCGGTGGAGTCCATGGCGATGATGTCTCCGGTGCTTGGGGCTGTGTAGAGCCGCCGGATCCAGGTCTTCAACTCTGCCGCGTCGGGGTTGCGGGTTTTTGTCCCGTGGCGGGCGAGGTGCCTGGCCCAGCCGGCGGGGATGGTTCCGTAGCCGGGGAGCCGGGCGGGTTCGCTGTCAGCCTGCAGGAGGCTCCGGTCGGTCATCACGAGGTTGATGGTGACCCCGGTGATTCCGCCGGGGGTACCGGTGATGCGTTCGACGAGGGTGTCGGCCATGATCTGGGCCCGGGTCCGCGGGTCACCACCGCTTTTGGTGGTGTCTGCCTGCTGGGTGAGGGCTTTGTAGGCGGCCACCCCTTCGGCCACGGGCAGGAGGGCGGTGAGGAGGGTCATGGTGTCCGGTGCGGGGCGGAGAGCGACGCGTCTGCCGTTGGCGGCGCGGGCGGCGCGTTGGGTGACGGAGAGCGGGTCGAGCCGGTACGCGGCGGCCCGGGCGGCGGTGGTGATGGTCCTGTTTCCGGCTCCGTCGAAGGTCCCGGTGTCCGGGGCGAGTTCTTCGTCGACGGCGGCCCGGTCCGCGGCGGTGAGGCAGGCTGTTTCCTTGGCGATCAGGGTGGCCCGCCATTCGCTGAGCTGGCCGGTATCCAGGGCGGTAAGGGTGTGCGGCATTTCCGTCACGAGTGCGCGGGCCAGCCCCAGGTAGCGGCTGCCCCGGGTGGGGGATTCGCGTCGGGCCAACGCGATCTGCGCCGCGACGCCTTGGCCCTGCTCTGCGGCGGGCACCCCGGCCCCGGCCTGGCGCTGCCGTTCGAGGTGGTCAAAGGCGATACTAAGGCGGGCCTGCGCCGCGGCCGCAGCGGATTTCAGGTCCTCCAACCCACGGATCTGGTCAATCAGGCCCGCACCCGTGGCCGCCGGACGCAAGGACCGCACCCCGGCCACCAAATCCTGCACCCCGGCGGCCAGGTCCTCCACCCCTGGCTCCCGCACCCGGAGTTCCTGCACCCCTGGCTCCCGCACCCGGAGTTCCTGCACCGCTGGCTCCTGCACCCCGGCTGCCAGGTCCTGCACCCCGGCCACCAGCACCCCGGCGAGGCTGAGGGCGGCGGTGCGTGCCGCCGTCGTCAGCTTCATTGGTTCCGGAAGGACCTCCATAGCCCAAGTATTCCAGCACCCTACGACATTTCCGCAGGCCCCCAAACGCACCCAAAACCAGGAAACACCGGCCCGGAAAAAGGAAATGAAGGGGACTAGTCGAGAAGTGCCCGGCGCAGGGTGTCGAGCCCCACTGAGCCCACGTTCAGGGCCCGGGTGTGGAATTCCTTTAGGTCAAAACCGGGCCGGGTTTCAAGTTCGGCGCGGATCTGCTCCCACAGGCGCTGGCCCACCTTGTAGGAAGGGGCCTGGCCCGGCCAGCCGAGGTAGCGGGCAAACTCGAAGTTCAACTGGCCCTCGCTGATGGGCAGGTTTTCCTTCAGGAAGGCGTAGCCCTTGTCCGCAGTCCACGTGCCTGAGCCCCAGCGCGCGGGGATTTCGAGTTCCAGGTGGACGCCGATATCGAAAACTACGCGGGCGGCACGCATCCGCTGCATGTCCAGCATGCCCATGTGGTCGCCAGGGTCCGAAAGGTAGCCGAGTTCCTGCATCAGCTTCTCCGCGTACAGGGCCCAGCCTTCGCCGTGCCCGGACGTCCAGCAAACGTTGCGGCGCCACTTGTTCAGCAGTTCCCGGCGGTAGGTGGCGGTGGCAACCTGCAGGTGGTGCCCGGGCACCCCTTCGTGGAAAACGGTGGTGGTTTCGGCCCATGTGGTGAAGGTGTCCTCGCCGGCCGGAACGGACCACCACATGCGTCCAGGGCGGCTGAAGTCATCGGAGGGGCCGGTGTAGTAGATGCCGCCTTCGTCGGTCGGGGCGATGAGGCACTCGAGTTCCTTCATCACCTCCGGAATATCGAAGTGGACGCCGGCCAGATCCGCGATGGCCTTGTCCGAGAGCTCCTGCATCCACGCCTGCAGCGCGGCGGTGCCTTTGAGTTGCCGCACGGGATCGTTGTTGAGGATTTCCTTGGCTTCGGCAACGGTGGCGCCCGCTTTGATGGTGCCCGCCACCTGCTCCTGCTGGCTGATCAGGCTGTCCAGTTCGGCAACGCCCCAGGCGTACGTTTCTTCGAGGTCAACGGTGGCGCCCAGGAAGGAGCGCGAAGCGAGGGCGTACCGGGCCCTTCCCACGGCGTCTTTCTCCGGCGCAGCGGGCAGCAGTTCCGTGGTGAGGAATTCCGCAAGGCCCAGGTAGGCGCGGCCGGCGGCGGCAGCCCCGGCGTCGAGCTTTTCCTGGGTTTCCGCCGGAAGCGGACCGTCAGCGGTATACGCCCCGGCAGCCAGCTTGGCGAAAAACCCGTCCGCTGCGGCGTAACGCGAGGCCTGTTCGACGACGATCCGCACCTGCCGTGCCGCGGCAACCAGTCCGGCGTCGCGGGCCTGCCGCAGGGATTCGATGTAGCCCGCGATCGCAGCGGGAACGTTGTGGGCGCGGCCGGCGATGTGTTCCCAGTCCTGCACGGTCTCCGTGGCCATCAGGTCGAAGATGGCGCGGATATCCTGGGCGGGGGAGGCGATGTTGTTGAGGTCGGCGTACTCCCACCCCGACGCGTGGATCAGCAGCTGCAGGCCCAGCCGCTCCTGCATGGCGTCGAGGGTGACGGCGTCAACGTCGTCCACCGGTTCCAGGCCCGCCAGTTCAGCCAGCGCCTCGCGGGCGGCCGCAGCGAAAGCGGCGATGCCGGCGGGGGAGAAGTCCTGGTATTCCGTTTCATGTCCGGGCACGCCGAGGGTGGTGGCGAAGGATGGATTAAGCCGGATGAGGGTATCCGTGTACCTGTCGGCGACGGCGTCGATGCTGGTGTGCGGGCGGGCGGCAGGGGTGGTCTCTGTAGTCACCCTCCGAGACTAGCCGGATCGGCGCTGGCGAAACAGGAATCCGCGCCGGGCCTTCGCGGTCCGGTCATGGAAGGACCGTACGCCCCGCCCGGCTCCCGCGGCCGGTTAAGTTCACAACGCGGCCCGGGCGGCATGGACAACCAACACCGGGCACTCGGCGTGGGCAACGCAGGCGGAACTTACCGAGCCGAGCAGCAAGCCGCCGAAGCCACCGTGACCGCGCCTGCCGACCACCAGCATGCCGGCGTCCTTGCCCGCGGACAAAAGGACCTGTCGGGCATCACCGTTCACCAGGCGGGTGCGCAGGTTTGGTGGCGGCGGGTTACCGAACGCGGCCACCACAGCGTCGTTGAGCGTGAGCCGGGCCTTTTCCTCGAAATGGCTGATCCCCATGACGGCATGGCCCTGCGCCATCTGCGGCGCGAGCCAGCAGGCCACGGCATGGACCTCAACATCCATCGCGGCGGCCAGCCGGTGCCCATGCTGGAGGGCTGCAACCGACGCCGGCGAGCCGTCCACGCCGACAACCACTGCAGTACCCATGCTGCTGAGCCTACACACGCTGCCGGGCGCATAATAGGGCCCCGGCCCATTGATTCAGCCGCGGCTGCGGCGCCACGCGCCGGGCCCGGGAGTGGGCGCCAGCCGCAGCTGGTGCCGGCGCACCCAGGTGCGTGCAGCCGGTTCGCTGGGCCGCTCCGGTCCGGCAGCGGCCAGGGAAAGGACGACGGCGGTCAGCGCCGCCAGCTCTTCGGCGTCCGGATTGCCCTTCACCACGGAAAGCAGGGGTTCGGCGGGTGCCGGGGTGCCGTCCCCGCTGGCGCCGCCGGTCACAGCGGGATGTTCCCGTGCTTCTTGGCGGGCAGGCTGGCCCGCTTGTCCCGCAGGGCGCGCAGGCCCCGGATGATCTGCAGCCGGGTGTCCGAGGGGGCGATCACGGCGTCCACATACCCGAGCTGGGCGGCCTGGTACGGGTTGAGGAGTTCCTCCTCGTACTGCTGGATTACTTCGGCGCGGCGGGCTTCAACGTCGCCCCCGGCTTCAGCCACACCGGCCAGGTCGCGGCGGTAGAGGATGTTCACGGCGCCCTGGGCCCCCATCACGCCGATCTGCGCGGTGGGCCAGGCCAGGTTGAGGTCCGCGCCGAGCTTCTTGGAGCCCATCACGATGTACGCGCCGCCGTAGGCCTTGCGGGTGATGACGGTGAGCTTGGGGACAGTGGCTTCGGCGTAGGCGTACAGGAGCTTGGCGCCGCGGCGGATGATGCCCTGGAACTCCTGGTCCTTGCCGGGCAGGAAGCCGGGGACGTCCACCAGCGTGATGATGGGAATGTTGAAGGCGTCGCAGTGCCGGACAAAGCGGGCGGCCTTCTCGGAGGCGGCGATATCCAGGGTGCCGGCAAACTGCAGCGGCTGGTTGGCAACGATGCCCACCGTGTGGCCTTCCACCCTGCCGTAGCCGATCATGACGTTGGGGGCGTACAGGGCCTGCATCTCCAGGAAGTGCCCGTCGTCAACGATCTGCCCGACGACGGTGCGCATGTCGTAGGGCTGGTTGGCGGAGTCCGGGACCAGCGTGTCGAGGGCGAGGTCGTCGTCGTCGATTTCCAGTTCCTGCTGGTGCTCCTGGACGGGAGCTTCGGCGAGGTTGTTCGACGGCAGGAAATCAAGGAGTTCGCGGACAAACTCGACGGCGTCCGCTTCGTCCGATGCAAGGTAAGTGGAGGTGCCGGTGGTGGCGTTGTGCTGGCGGGCACCGCCGAGGGTTTCCATGTCCACGTCCTCGCCGGTGACGGTCTTGATCACGTCCGGGCCGGTGATGAACATGTGCGAGGTCTTGTCCACCATCACCACGTAGTCGGTCAGGGCCGGGGAGTAGGCGGCGCCGCCGGCGGACGGGCCCATGATCAGCGAGATCTGCGGGACCACCCCGGAGGCGTGCACATTGTTGCGGAAGATATCGGCGAACATGGCCAGCGAGGCCACCCCTTCCTGGATGCGGGCGCCGCCGCCGTCCAGGATGCCCACCACGGGGCAGCCGTTGCGCAGCGCGAACTCCTGCACCTTGACGATCTTCTCGCCATTGACCTGGCTCAACGAACCGCCGTACACGGAGAAGTCCTGGCTGTAGACGGCCACCAGGCGGCCATCCACCGTGCCGTAGCCGGAAACCAGGCCATCGCCCAGGGGCTTCTTCTTTTCCATCCCGAACGCGGTGGAGCGGTGGACGGCCAGCGCATCAAACTCCACAAAGGAGTCCTCGTCCAGCAGCAGCCCGATGCGTTCACGGGCCGTGTTTTTGCCCCTCGCATGCTGCTTCTCGATGGCCTCGGGGCCGGAGGGCTGTTCGGCACGGGCCTGGCGGTCACGGAAATCGGCGATCTTTCCCGCTGTCGTTGTCAGATCGTGGCTCATCAAGTGTCTCCGGCTCTGTTGCAGATTGGTTCTGTGGCGCAGTGCGTTGCTGGCGGGTTCCGGCTGGTGCTGCTTAAGTAGCTTCCGCACAAAGAACGGACCCTGCAGGCAAGTCTAATGAGGGTCTGGGCGCCTGCAGCTGTAGGGAACCTACAATTTTCTGCCGTGCCTCCACCCGCAACGCCTTGTTACTCGCCGGTAACTTAGTTGGGTTACAGTGGATTCATGACTTCGAGCGACGACGCTTCCCCCGCCTTTGCCAGCCCCTACCAGGCCACCGGATCGCTGCGGGGCCGGACCATCCTGATCTCCGGTGGGAGCCGTGGGATCGGCCTGGCCATCGCGGGCCGGGCCGCCGCTGACGGCGCCAACATCGTCCTGCTGGCCAAGACCGGGGAGCCGCACCCCAAACTTGCCGGCACGGTGTTTACTGCCGCGCAGCAGCTGGCGGACGTTGGCGGCCAGGCGCTGCCTTTGGTGGGTGATGTCCGCCAGGATCAGGACGTTGCCCGGGCCGTCGCAGCCGCGGAGGAACGCTTTGGCGGGATCGACATTGTTATTAACAACGCCTCCGCAATCGACCTGTCCAGGACGGATGCGGTGGACATGAAAAAGTACGACCTGATGCAGGACATCAACGTCCGCGGCACGTTTCTGCTGTCCAAGCTCGCCCTGCCGGCCCTGCGCAGGTCCGGTGCCGGCCAGATCCTGACCCTGTCGCCGCCCCTGAACCTCGACCCCCACTGGGCCGGGAGGCACCTGGCCTACACCATGGCCAAGTACGGCATGAGCCTGACCACGCTGGGACTCGCCGAGGAGCTCAAGGCTGATGGCATCAGCGTGAACTCGTTGTGGCCATGCACCCTGATCGACACGGCAGCCATCCGGAACATGCCCCACGGCGAGGCAATGGTCCGGTCCGCCCGCGGCCCGCAGATCATGGCCGACGCCGCACATGCCCTGCTCACAGGGGCACACCTCCAGGCCGGCGTCGTGTCCAGCGGGAACTTCCATACCGACGAGGAGATCCTCGCGGCGGCGGGCGTCACGGACTTCCGGCCCTACAGCATGGGCGCTGACGAGCACAGTCTGGTCCCCGATATCTTCCTCTAGGACGCCGCCCTGATTCCCCCGGAACCTGCCGCCGGGAATCCTTTGGCCTGCCGGCCGGCAGGGAAACCGCAGGCGGCGGGCGGCGCCAGTCGGTAGGATTCAGGCATGGTTGATGCACATAATTCCGGCAGCCCCCTGAACCGGCGGGACCTGGCAGAGCCGCAGTTCCTGGCCGCCGCCGGCATTTCGAGGATCGACGTGGTGGACTCCACCGGCTCCACCAACGCCGACCTCCTCCGGGCTGCCGGCGTTGACCCCGGGAACTGGCCGGACCTCTCGGTGCTGACCGCTGAATACCAGAGCGCTGCCCGCGGCCGCCTGGACCGGCAGTGGGAAGCACCGCCGCTCAGCGCCGTTTCCGTATCGCTGGTGCTCCGGCCCGTGAACGCCTACGGCCGGCCGCTGCCCACCCAGAGCTACTCCTGGCTGTCCCTGATCGCAGCCCTGGCCCTGCGGGACATGCTGCTCGAAACGGCAGGCCTCGCCGCCGAACTGAAATGGCCCAACGACGTCCTGGTGGGCGGCCGGAAAATCGCCGGCATCCTGGCCCAGCTGGGCCCCATGACAGATGGGACAGTGCCTCCGGTGATCCTGGGTACCGGCCTGAACGTGACGCTGGGCCAGGACGAACTGCCCGTCCCTACCGCCACTTCCGTGCTGCTGGCCGGCGGCACCACCACTGACCGGACCCTGCTGCTGAAGGGCTACCTCCAGCGCTTCGCCGTGCTCTACCGCCAGTTCTGCAATGCCGACGGCGATCCCACCGCCGGGATGGGCGGCGGGGCGTCCCTGCACAAACGGGTCGAGGCCAACATGGCCACCCTCGGCAAGCAGGTGCGCGCCCAGCTTCCCGGCGACCACGAGATCATTGGCCACGCATCCCGGCTGGACGAGTACGGGTCCCTGCTGGTGGTGGACCGGGACTCCCGGGAGCATGTGGTCACCGCCGGGGACGTGGTGCACCTGCGGCCCTGGCCCGCAGGGGACGGCTCCGGCACCGGCGGTTATGCGTAAGGAACTGCACCCGGGCGAGCAGGTCATTGTCTCCACCCGCCCGCAGCCGCGGAAACTCACCGGGGCCGCGGTGGCCTTCATCCTTGCGCCCGCCGTGGCCGCCTTCTGCGCCGCCTGGGTGGTCCGGGGCGGCGCCCGGCAGGCTGTGCCCGAACTGGACAGCCAATGGACGCCATGGCTGGTGGGCGCCTGCGTCCTGGCCGCGGCCTGGGTCTGGCTGGGCTACTGCCTGCCCCGGCTGCTCCGCTGGAAGCACACCCGCTACACCCTCACCAGCACCAGGATGGTGGCGCGGCACGGCCTGCTGAAACGGCACGACCAGCAGGTCAACCTGGCCAACGTCCGCAACGTGCGTGTCCACGAAACGCTGCTGCAACGACTCCTGCGCTCCGGGAATATATCCTTGGAAACCGGACAGCAAAGCGTGGCGACGTTCCAGGACGTCCCCGAGGTTGCCCGGTTCCGGGACTTCATCCTCGACGCGATCGGTGAACTCCCGGAAGACACTGGTCCCTGGCCGGGCGAAACAGTGGGCCATCCGGCCGGAGCAATGCCCTGGGACATGAGAGAAGGTGGACGCGATGAACGATGAGGACGAACAGGTTCCTGCCGTCGCACCCGCCGCAGCAGCCGACCCGCACCCTCCCACGGGCACCATGTCCGCGGAGCGCCTGGCCGTGAAAGCCCTGGAGGCCCGCCTGCTGGGCGGCGAACGCAAGCTCCGCCGTCGTGAGGTGGCCTCCGGCGCGGGACTGTCCCTGCTGTCCGCACGGAAACTCTGGCGCGCCCTCGGCTTCCCCAACTTCGGCGATGATGATGTCGCGTTCACCGAACGCGACCAGGCCGCGCTCTCCACCGTGGTGGACCTGGTGCGCTCCGGCATGCTCACCGAGGAAGCGGCGATTTCCGTCACCCGCGCCATCGGCCAGATGACCGACCGGATGGTGGTGTGGCAGATCGAGGCGCTGGTCGAGGACATGGTCCACGAACAGGGTGTCACCGATGCCGTGGCCCGCAAGCGCCTGGTCAACGAGCTTCCGGACATGGTCGACGCCCTCGAAGAGGTGCTGGTCTACTCCTGGCGCCGCCAGCTCAACGCCGGTGTGCAGCGCCTGGCCGTCCGCGCCGAAGCGGGGCTGCAGGCCAGCGAGGAAGGCCGCGAAGGCGATGAGGACGACGCGCCCCTGCCGCTGGCCCGCGCCGTGGGCTTTGCCGACCTGGTGTCCTACACCAGCCTGTCGCGCCGGATGAACGAGAAGACCCTGGCCCGCCTGGTGCAGCGGTTCGAAAACAAATGCGCCGAAATCATCTCCGTGGGCGGCGGCCGGCTGGTCAAGACCGTGGGCGACGAAGTCCTGTACATCGCCGAAACCCCGGCCGCGGGCGCGGAAATCTCGCTGGCCCTGGCCCAGGCCCTGACGGAGGACGAAATCCTGCCCGAAGCGCGGGTGGCCATGGTGTGGGGCCGGATTCTGTCCAGGCTCGGCGACATCTACGGCCCCACCGTCAACCTCGCTGCCCGGCTCACCACCCTGGCTGAACCGGGAACCGTCCTGGTGGATTCCATGACAGCCTCGGCGCTGGAAAACGACGAGCGCTTTGTGATGATGGCGCAGCCGCCGGAAAACGTCCGCGGCTTCGGTGAGATCCGCCCCGTCCGGCTCACGCGCGGACTGGGCAAGGGCCTGATCCTGGACTGATTTCCGCTCCACGCGGTTTATCCACTTGTTGGCTTTACGCGGTATATTTGTTGCGCCCCCGCGTCGTTATGCCCGAATCCGGCAAGGCGGGGACCAACCGGGGGGAACCTTTTTATGAGCCGCAGCGGACAACCACGCGCGCGCCGCACACCAGCCGCCGCCTTTAACCGTTTCCGCCGGTCCGCCGCCCTTCGCGGTACCGTCTTCGGCCTCGCCCTGGTGGCCCTTGTTGTTGGCGCCGTGGTGTATCCGGGGTTTAAGACCACTGAGGTGGAGTTGAACGACGGCGGTGTGTGGGTGGTGTCGAAGGCGAAGAACGCCGTGGGCCGGTTGAATTACCCGTCCCGGGTGCTCGACGGTGCGGTGACGCCGGCGTCGACGGCTTTTGACATCCTGCAGGACGCCGGCGAGGTGTTTGTTGATGACGAGTCGGGTTCAACGCTGAACCAGGTGTCCGCCGCCAACATGCGCCTGGGCGGGGACAAGCAGCTGCCGGGTGCTGCTGCGGTCAGTTTCGGGTCCGCCGTTTTGGCGGTGACGGATGCCGCTTCGGGGAAGGTGTGGGCGGTCTCGCCGTCCACCGTTAACGGCTTTGATGAAGAAGCGACGGAGCCGGTGCTGGTGGGCGCCGAGGGCATGGTTTCCGCCGTGGGTGCCGATGACCGGATTTATTCGGCGGACCCGGAGTCCGGCGTGGTGACGGTGACCGGTGTTGATGCCAATGGAGAGGTGCTCTCGTCGGAGTCCGAGACGTGGGATGCGTTGAAGGGTGCGGGGGACCTCCAGCTGACGGTGGTGGGGGACCAGCCCGTTGTTCTGGATGCTGCTGCCGGGAGGTTGTTCCTGCCCGGTGGCAGGCAGCTGGACCTGGCGGATGCGCGGGACGCGAAGCTGCAGGCGTCCGGTCCGGCGAGTGACTTTGTGGCGGTTGCCACGCAGAAGGCGTTGCTGAAGCAGCCCCTGGATGGTGGTACGGCGAAGACGGTGGGTTTTGACGGTGAAGGTGTGCCGGCGGCTCCGGTCCAGTTGGCCGGCTGTGTGCATGCTGCGTGGTCGGGGGCGAACAAATACGTCCGGGACTGCGTGAATGATGCTGATGATAAAAACGTGGCCGTGCCGAAGGCGAGTGCGTCGCCGTCGTATGTTTTCCGGGTGAACCGGGACCTGGTGGTCCTCAATGACGTGAATTCGGGCAATGTGTGGCTGGTGAACCAAAACATGCTCCTGGTCAACAACTGGGACGACGTGATTCCGCCCAAGGAAACCTCGGACGATGCGGACAAGGATTCCGCCGACCAGGTCCAGCAGACAGTCCTGCCGGACCGGAGCAAACCCAACAGCCCGCCCGTGGCGCAGTCGGATTCGTTCGGCGTCCGCCCCGGGCGCACCACCATCCTGCCGGTCCTGGACAACGACACCGACCCCGACGGCGACATCCTCACCGTCCGCCCGCCCGGCGAAATCAGGTCCGGCGACCTGTCCACCATCTACGGCGACACCGGTTTCCAGGTGTCCGTCCCCGCTGACAGGACCGGCAGCGACTCCTTCCAGTACACGGTGGACGACGGCCGCGGGCTCTCCGCCACGGCCGACATGGCGCTCCGGATCGTTCCGGTGACCGAAAACGCGGCACCCGCGCAGAAACCCAACCGGGACACCACCCTGGTGGTGCAGCAGGGCAAATCGGTGACCCGGAACATCCTGCCCGACTGGTTGGATCCCGACGGCGACGACCTCTTCGCGGTGACCGCTGCCAGCCCGGATGCCCTGGACCAGGTCCGCATCCGGCCGGACGGGCAGCTCACCTTCCAGGATTCCGGCACGGCCCCGGGCCGGAAAGTCCTTACCGTGGAGATTTCCGACGGCCGGACCAGCACCGAAGGGCGGATCACCGTGGACGTCCGCGCTCCCGGTTCGCTGCCGCCCATCGCGAATGCCGACCACGTCATCGCCGTGGCGGGCACCGAAACCGTCATCGCCCCGCTGAAGAACGACCTCGACCCGCAGGGCGGCACGCTGCGCCTGGCGCAGGCCACCCCGGATGAACAATCGCGGGTGTCCATCGGCGCCGACCAGCAGACCTTCACCTTCACCTCGGACGCCCTGGGATCCCACTACGTGGAGTACCTGGTCACCAACGGCCCCGCCAGCGCCCAGCAACTGGTGCGTGTGGACGTTGTGCCCGGAAACACCGCAGGCGCCCCCGTGGCCGTGCGGGACATTGCGTTGCTCCCCACGGGCGGCAACGTCCTGGTGGACGTCCTGGGCAATGATTCCGATCCCTCCGGTGGTGTGCTGGTGGTGCAGTCCGTGACCGCCGATTCCGCGCTGCCCGTGAGTGTGTCCGTCCTGGACCACTCGGTGGTCCGCATTACCGACATCCGGGCGGAAGGCCAGCTGAGCCTCAAATACACCATCTCCAACGGCCGGGCCTCAGCCGTGGGCGAGATCGCCGTTGTGGTGGTGCCCGCCCCCACCAAACTGCAGGCACCGCAGGCCAAACCCGATGAAGCGGTGGTCCGCGCAGGTGACGTGGTGACCATCCCGGTCCTGGCCAATGACACCGAACCGAACGGCGGCGCGCTGACCCTGGTGCCCGAACTGGCGCAGGTACCCGACGCGGCGGACGGCCGGATGTTTGTGGCAGGCGACCAGCTCCGCTTCATTGCCGGCCCCGAGCCCAAAACGGTCTACGCCATCTATAAGGTCCGCAACGCCACCGGCCAGGAGGACTCGCAGCAGGTCACCATCCGCATCCTGGCGCGCGATGACGAACGCAACACCCGGCCCGAACCCAAAAACCTCACGGGACGCGTGGTGACCGGCATGACCGTTAAGATCCCCGTGCCGTTGGACGGCATCGATGCCGACGGCGACTCGGTCCAGCTGATCGGCATTGACAAGGCCGCCGGCATGGGCACGGCCGTGGTCCGCGACGGCTACCTGGAATATACGGCCGCAGGCGACGGCGCCGGCACGGACACCTTCACCTACCGGGTCCGGGACCGCATCGGTGCCGAGAACACGGGGACCGTGATTGTGGGCATCGCCCCGCCGGAGGCCATCAACCAGAAGCCGATCGCCGTGGATGACGCCGTGGACGTCAGGCCCGGCCGGAACGTCGCCGTGGATGCCCTGGCCAACGACTCCGACCCCGACGGCGACCCCATCTCCCTGCTCAGCAACGGTTTCGAAGCCGCGCCCGGGCTCAAAGTGGAAGTGGTGGACGGCGCCAAAGTCCTCTTTACCGCACCGGATGCCGCCGGCAACGAAAGCATCCGCTACCAGATCCAGGACGATAAAAAAGCCCAGGCCGGCGCCGTGATCCGGATCCGGATCAGCCCGGACGCAGAACTCAAGCGTCCCATCGCCAAAGACGACCGGGTCACCCTGGCCGAAACACTGGGGAAAACCGCGGTGGACGTCCCGGTGCTCAAAAACGACTCGGACCCGGACGGGGTGGCCTCGGAACTGGACATCACCCTGCCGGACGGCAACCCCAACGCCAGGGCCACAGGCACCGGCACCGTCCTGGTGGACCTGGCCCCTGAAGACCAGCTCATCCCCTACACCGTCACCGACGCCGACGGCCTCAGCGCCACCGCCGTGATCTGGGTTCCCGGCCAAGGCGCGCAGTACCCGACACTCTCAAACACCGACCCCGTGGAAGTCATGGCGGGCAAGGACGTCACCCTGAACCTGGCCGACTACGTCCGCGTCCGGGACGGCAGGAAGCCGCGGATCACCGTGGCGGAAGCGGTCACGGTGCTGGGCGGTTCCCCCGACGGCGTGATTGTGGGCGAGGGCGACGCCCTGCGTTACGCCGCCCGCGCCGGGTACGCAGGTCCCGGCTCCATCACCTTCGAGGTCACCGACGGCGACGGGCCCGATGACCCCGCAGGCCTCAAATCCACGCTGGTGATCATGACCCGCGTGATCCCGGATCCCGAGGAAGCCAACACCCCGCCCACGTTCCGAGGCGCTTCGGTGGACGTTCCCAAAACCGAGACCGGAACCATTGATTTGGCCCCGCTGGCAGCGGACGTGGACGAACGCGACCAGGGCAACCTGGTGTATGCCCTAGAGGGCACACCGCCCCCCGGCTTCCAGGCCAAGCTGGACGGCACCGTGCTGACCGTCAGCGCGGGCAACGACGTGGGCGTCGGCGTGGCCGGAAACCTCCAGGCCACCGTGACGGACGGCAGGTCGGCCCCGGTGTCGGCCACCATCCAGGTGCGCCACGTGGCCTCAAACCGGCCCATGCCGGTGGCCAACGACGATGTAGTCGAGAAAGCCAACGCCGGCCGGAGCGAAACCGTCAATGTCCTGGGCAACGACTTCAACCCGTTCAGCGATACCCCGCTTCGTATTGTGGGGGCTACCGTGGAGACGGGCTCGGCACAGGGCCAGCCTGCAGCCAACGGCGACTCCATCACCGTGACCCCGGCCGACGGGTTCAAGGGTGTGCTGGTGGTCCGCTACACGGTGGCCGACAAAACCAACGAACTCTCCCGGCAGGTCGATGGCCGGGTCCGGATCACCGTCCGCGACGCCCCCGACGCCCCCTCCGCGCCCACCGCGACCGACGTCCGGAGCCGGACCGCGGTGCTCAAGTGGGCGCCGCCGTCGGACAACGGCGCAGCCATCACCAAGTACACCGTGACATCCACGAACGGCTTCTCGCAGGAGTGCCCCACCACCACCTGCACCCTCAGCGGGCTGACCAACGACGTGAAGTACGTTTTTACGGTCACGGCGACCAACGAGGTGGGGGACTCCGCAGCCTCCGCGCCGTCCAACGAAATCCGGCCCGATGAGAAACCCTCGCCGCCCGAGGCGCCCACGGTCAAAGCCGGGGACAAGGACATGGCCATCTCCTGGCCCGCAGCCAGGACTGAAGGCTCGGCAGTGGCGTCCTACACTTTGGAAATCTCGCCGCCGCCGGCCTCCGGTGTGGCGGTCAAGACCGGGGTCACCGGCTTGAACTACACCTGGCCAGGGCTCACCAACGGGGTCAAGTACAAGGTCCGGGCGCAGGCCGTCAACGAACTGGGCCCCTCGGACTGGGGAACCTACTCCGCTGAAGACAACCCCGCAGGTGTCCCCGCGGCGCCCGCGGCGCCGACCACGGCAGTGGCCGCGTCCGTGGGCAGCAGCAACCAGCTGCAGGTGACCTGGGACCAGCCCAACACCAACGGCGACCCGATCAGGAACTACTACGTCACCATGACCGGCGGCGGCGGGGCAGCCAAGACCCAGACCGTTTCCGGGTCCGTGCGGTCCGCCGTTTTCGAAGCCAACAACTCCGAGACCGCGTACACGTTCACCGTCCAGGCGGACAACAAAGCCGGCAAGGGCCCGGCCAGCAACCCGTCCGCGCCGCGGCGCGCCACCGGAAAACCCGGGCAGGTCACAGGCGTGGCAGCGGTGCCCGCCGACACAGGCGGCGCGGGCCGGAAGCTCACCGTCACCTTCAACAACCTCACCGCCGCCCAGCGCAACGGGTCCGCGCCCGGCGAAATCAGCTACCAGTACCGGGCGGGCGGCCGGTCCGGACCCATCCGGAGCGGCGACGTGATTGGCGGCTTCCCCAACGGCCAGGCCGTCAGCGTGACCGTCACCGCGGTCTCCAGCGTCGCGCCCAGTTCGGACGCGAGCGCACCTGCCACGGCCACTCCCTTCGGCTCACCCGGAACCCCTTCCGCCGCCGGTACCAACGGGGCCGTCAACGACCAAAGCGTCAAGCTGTCGTGGGGCTCCCCGTCCACGGGGAGCAATGACGTTGCCACCACCCGGATCCGGATCAACGGCGGCGCCTGGGAAAACGTCGCAGCGTCGGGCACCCGCACCATTAATACCGGCGGCTGGGAGCAGAGCCGGACCATCGACGTGCAGACCATCAACTCCGTGGGCACCGGCAGCGGTGTGGTCTCCGCCTCCGCCATATCCGGTAAGCAGGGGCTATGGGAAACCACCATGTCCACCGCCGTGGTCCGTTCCTGCAGCTACACCCTGGGCGGTTCCAACTACCGGCCCAGGCCTTATACGGACTGCGACGGCCAGGGCGGCGACACCCCGCCCTGGATGGCAACCGCCACCCAGGGCAAACTGGTGGTCAAGTGCTACATCGATCAGGACGATAACTGGTCCGGCAACGGAGTGGTCCGCTGGTGGCGGCTCGAGCCGGGTTCATACCGCAACGTGGGCCGCTACATCATCGCCGGCCACACCAACCTGCCGGACCCGGCGGGGCTGGGTGCGCAGCCATGCTGAGCCACGCCACGGACGTTGTCGCAGGTCAGTGGCGGGGGGACCTCTGCCCATCGCAGGGGCCCGGCACGTTCGGTAGGCTGGCCCGGGATACGGGGCCCGCTCGGGGCCCTTGGGCGTGCCGCTTTTGGGGCGGCTGCACGATCGAGGGAACGATACCGCTTTGACATCACTGCTGGGGAAACTTGGGCTGAAAAGGCGCCACAAAAAAATCGCCGCAGGCACCGCGTTTGGTGCTGCAGTGGCTGTTGTGGTGACAGGTGCCATCCTCTATCCCGGGTTCAAAACCACTGAGGTGGAGTTGAACGACGGCGGTGTGTGGGTGGTGTCGAAGGCGAAGAACGCCGTGGGCCGGTTGAATTACCCGTCCCGGGTGCTGGACGGTGCGGTGACGCCGGCGTCCACAACGTTCGATGTCCTCCAACACGCAGGCGACGTGTTTGTTGATGACGAGGCAGGCTCCACGCTGAACCAGGTCTCGCCGGCGAACATGCGCCTGGGCGGGGACAAACAGCTCCCCGGTGCTGCGGAGGTGAGTTTTGGTACCGCGGTGATCTCGGTGACCGATCCGGCCTCCGGAAAGGTCTGGGCCGTCTCGCCGTCCACGGTCAATGGTTTTGACGAGGAATCCGTTGAGCCCGTCTTGGTGGGCGCCGAGGGCATGGTTTCCGCCGTGGGTGCCGATGACCGGATTTATTCGGTGGACCCGGAGTCTGGCGTGGTGACGGTGACCGGTGTTGATGCCAATGGAGTGGTGCTCTCGTCGGAGTCCGAGACGTGGGATGCGTTGAAGGGTGCGGGGGATCTTCAGCTGACGGTGGTGGGGGACCAGCCCGTTGTTCTGGATGCTGCTGCCGGGAGGTTGTTCCTGCCCGGTGGCAGGCAGTTGGACCTGGCGGATGCGCGGGACGCGAAGCTGCAGGCGTCCGGTCCGGCGAGTGATTTTGTGGCGGTTGCCACGCAGAAGGCGTTGCTGAAGCAGCCCCTGGATGGTGGTACGGCGAAGACGGTGGGTTTTGACGGTGAGGGGGTGCCGGCGGCTCCGGTCCAGTTGGACGGGTGTGTGCATGCTGCGTGGTCGGGGGCGAACAAATACGTCCGGGACTGCGTGAATGATGCTGATGATAAAAACGTGGCCGTGCCGAAGGCGAGTGCGTCGCCGTCGTATGTTTTCCGGGTGAACCGGGACCTGGTGGTCCTCAATGACGTGAATTCGGGCAATGTGTGGCTGGTGAACCAGAACATGCTCCTGGTCAACAACTGGGACGACGTGGTCCCGCCCAAAAACGAATCCGACGAACAGGACCAGGAGTCCGCGGACAACAACACCATCAACGTCCTGCCGGACCGCACCAAACCCAACCGGCCGCCGGAGACCAAACCGGACACCATCGGCGTCCGCCCCGGCAGGACCACCATCCTCAGCGTTCTGGACAATGATTCGGATCCCGACGGCGACGTCCTCACCGCCGCCCTGGCCGGCTCGGGACCGCAGGCCGGCACCCTCGACAGCATTTACGGCGGTACCGCCTTCCAGGTCGCCGTCCCGGCCGACGCCAAACCGGGCACCGAAACGTTCGGCTACAACGCCTCGGACGGGCGCGGACTTTCGGCAGGCGGGCAGGTCAGCCTCACCGTGGTGGGGCCCAACGACAACAAGCCGCCGCAGTTTAAACGCGGCGAAGACACCACCATCCTGGTGGAGCAGGGCAAGACCGTCAGCCAGAACATCCTCACCGACTGGATCGACCCCGACGGCGACGACCTGGTCCTCCTCGACGCCAAGGCGGACAACGACCAGGACCAGGTGAAGGTCCGCCGCGACGGCCTGCTGACGTTCCAGGACTCCGGCGCCACCGCAGGAAAAAAGAGCGTGGAAGTCAGTATCTGGGACGGCCGCGACACCGTCACCGGCAAGGTGGTGGTCAACGTCCAGCCGCCGGGTGCCCTGGCCCCGGTGGTCAACGCCGACCACGTCACGGCCGTGGTGGGCCAGGACCTGGTAATCGCCCCGCTGAAAAACGACGTGGACCCCAACGGCGGCGCCCTGCGGCTGGCCCAGGTGGAAGCCAACGGGCCGGCCGAGCTGGGCCCGGTCACGGACGGCGGTACCTTCGTCTTCCGCAGCACCACCCCTGGGCCCGTCTACCTGACCTACATCGCCAGCAACGGCCCGCAAAGCAGCCAGGGCCTGGTCCGCGTGGATGTGGAATCCGGCAACGACCCCGGCAACCCGGTCGCCGTGCACGACGTTGCCCTGATGCCCACCGGCGGCAACGTCCTGCTGGACCCGCTGGCCAACGACTCCGACCCCTCCGGCGGCGTCCTGGTGCTGCAATCCGTCAAACTGCCGGACAACGCGCCCGTCTCCGTCTCCGTGATCGACCACAGCGTGCTGCGCATCACCGACATCCGGGGGACCAAGGACCCGCTCCTGTTCGAATACACCATGTCCAACGGCACCAAATCCGCCACCGGCAGCGTCTCGGTGGTGCCCGTGCCGGCCCCGGCCGTGGTGGAAGCGCCGCAGCCCAAACCGGATGAGGTGAACGTCCGCGTCAACGACGTGGTGACCATCCCCGTGCTGGACAACGACACCCACCCGCAGGGACAGGAACTGACCGTTGACCCCGTCCTGCCGCAGGCAGTTGACGCGGCGGACGGCAAGGGTTTCGTCTCGGAAAACACGCTCCGGTTCATCGCGGGCAGCCAACCGAAGACCGTCCGCGCCATCTACAACGCCGTGGACCCGCAGGGCCAAAAGAGCGCTGCCGCGGTCACCATCCACATCCTGCCGCTGGAAGGCGCCGAAAACTCCCGGCCGCAGCCGCTGAACCTGACCGCCCGCGTGGTGGCCGCCGGAACCGTCAGGATCCCCGTCCCGCTGGACGGCATCGACCCCGACGGCGACTCCGTCCAGCTGACCGGGATCGACAGCACGCCGGCCATGGGCACCGCCACCGTGGGCAGCAACTTCATCGACTTCACGGCCGCCGGCGACGGCGCCGGCACTGACACGTTCCGCTACAAAGTGGTGGACCGCCAGGGTGCCGTCAATACCGGAACCGTGACAGTTGGCATCGCTCCGCGCGGCGAAGTGAACCAGAAGCCCACCCCCGTGGACGACGAGGTCCGCGTTCGCCCGGGGCGGCAGATCGCCGTCGATGCCGTCAGGAACGACACCGACCCGGACGGCGACATTGTCCGGATCCGGACCGATGGCATCGAGGCCGATCCCGCATTCCAGGCCACCGTCAGCAAAACCAGCGGCCGCGTGATCCTCCTGGCCCCGGAGGAGGCCGGCACCGTCAACGTCCGCTACACCGTCTCCGATGACCGGGACGCCACCGCCCAGGCCACCATCCGCGTGGTGGTGGACAACGACGTCCCGCTCAAGGCCCCGATTGCGCGCGATGACCGGGTGACCTCCGCCCAGACCATGGGCCGCACCGCGGTGGACGTTCCGGTCCTGAAAAATGACGAGGACCCGGACGGGGTAGGCGAAAACCTGGTGGTCGCCACCGAAGCCCCCACCGCCCGGCCCGGCGCCGACGGCAACGTGATTGTTGAACTCACCGAAGCGCCGCAGCTCATTCCCTACACCGTTGAAGACGTGGACGGCCAGCAGTCGACGGCGGTCATCTGGGTTCCGGGCCTCGGCCAACAGGTGCCCACCCTGGCCAAGGACGACGTGGTGGAGGTCATCGCCGGCCAGTCCGCCACGGTGGACCTCACCGAATGGGTCAAAGTCCGCGACGGCCGGTCACCCCGGCTGACGCAGGCTGACCGGATCAAGTTCATCGGGGCCGACGGCGCCGACCCCACCGCCGGCAGCGCCACGTCCCTGAAGTACACCGCCGGAATCGACTACGTGGGCCCGGGCTCCATGACCTTTGAAGTTACCGACGGCAGCGGACCCGATGACCCCGATGGGCTCAAGTCCACCCTCAGCATCCGGACCAGGGTGCTGCCGGACCCCAACCGGAACAACCCGCCCGAACTCCTGGGCTCGGCCCTTGACGTTCCCATGGGGGATTCCGCCAGCCTGGACCTGCGCAGCCTGACCTCCGACCCGGATGGCGATGACGCGGACAACATGAGCTACGAGATCCAGGGCGGCGCGCCCGCAGGGTTCAGCGCGTCCCTGGACGGCAGCGTCCTGAAGGCGTCGGCGGGATCCAGCGCCACCGGAACCACCGCGGCCGTCCAGGTCAAAGCCAAGGACCCGCGCGGCCTCGAAGCCACCGCCACCTACCAACTGGCCGTCACCGCCTCCAACCGGCCCAAGCCGGTGGCCAACGACGACCTGGAACCCAACGCAGCAGCGGGCAAGCCCGTCACCGTCAACGTCCTGGCCAACGACTCCAACCCCTTCCCCGAGACGGCCCTGAAGATCACGGCCGCCGGCGCGGAGACCGGCAGCGGCAATGTGGATGTCGACGGCGGCTCCGTGGTGGTGACCCCCGCCCCGGGCTTCACCGGAACCATGGTGGTCAGCTACACCGTGGCGGACAAAACCAACGACCCGTCGCGCCAGGCCACCGCCCGGATCCGGCTTACCGTCAAGGACAAGCCGTTGGCCCCGGCCACGCCCCAGGCGCAAAGCGTGGGGGACCGGACAGCGCTGCTGGCCTGGACGGCCCCGGCCGACCGCGGCGCCGCCATCACCAAGTACACCGTGTACGGCGCCGGCGGTTTCCGCCAGGATTGCCCGGCCAACACATGCACCCTGAACGGGCTGACCAACAACACCAAGTACAACTTCGAGGTCACCGCCACCAACGAGTTCGGCGAGTCGGACCGGTCGCCGGCCTCCGCGGAGGTACGCCCGGACGTCAAGCCGGACACCCCGCTGGCGCCGTCGCTCAAGTTCGGCGACAAGCAGCTCTCCGTCGCCTGGGCGGCGCCCGCCAGCAAGGGCTCACCGGTGAAGTCCTACGACCTGGAGATCTCGCCTGCGCCGCCGGGACAAAACGCGCAGATCCAGAACCTCACCGCCGTGAGCTACGTCTGGAAGGGCCTCAAGAACGGCGTCTCCTACAAGGTGCGGGTCCTGGCCCGCAACGACGCCAAGGACCCCTCGGAATGGAGCCCCTACTCCGCTGCGGAAGTCCCGGCCGGACCGCCGGCCGTGCCTGCCGCGCCCACCGCGGCCCAGGCAGGGTCCGTGGGGGCGCAGAGCCAGCTGAAGGTGGCGTGGGCGGCGCCGAACAACAACGGTGACGCCGTCTCCAGCTACACCCTTACTACTTTCCGCGGCGGTGCCGCCGTGTCCAGCCAGAAGGTCACCGGCACCTCGCAGAACGTCACGGTGGACAACTCGGAAAGCAACTACACCTTCACGGTCACGGCCACCAACAAGGCCGGTACCAGCGATCCCAGTGCACAGTCCGCGGCCATCCGGGCAGCAGGAAAACCGGGCCAGGTCAGCGGCGGATCGGTTAGGGAAAACGGCACCAGCGGGCAGCTCCAGGTGACTTTCGAGCCGCTCACGCAGGCACAGCGCAACGGCTCCACCCAAGGTGAGATCAGCTACAGCTACAACGCCGACGGCCGGAGCGGTCCCATCCCGGCCGGCGGCGCCACCATCACTGGCATGACCGACGGCCGGGACATCACCGTCACCATCATCGCCACGTCCACCAAAAACAACATCTCCGGGGACGCCAAGCCGGTGGGCGCCGCCAACCCCTACGGCCCGCCCAATGCCCCCAACGTCAACGGCGGCACGTCCGCCAAGGGCGACGGCGACGTGCACTGGACCTGGAACAACCCGGCCACCAACGGACGCGCGCTCAGCCACTACGAGGTCAATTACGAAGGCGGCGGCTGGACCAACGTGGGCAAAACCAACAAGTTTGACCGCTCCGCCGGCGGCTGGAACCAGAGCCGCACCCTCCAGGTCCGGGCCGTCACCGTGGTGCCCGGGGCGCCGGGACAGGCAAACGCAAAGTCTGGAGACAACCCCACCCCGCCGCCGCCCACGTCCTGGAGCATCACCGCCACCCCGACCCGCAGCTGCACCGAACCGAGGAAGGGGACCGACAGCTTCGTGGCCGGCAACCCGTCCCAGTGCAACGGGGCAGGCAAATGGCTGGACGCAGGCGCGTCAGCGGATACGGACAGGTACCAGGTCTGGTACAAGACCTCCAACAACCCGTCCGGCATCTGGTACCACCTCACCAGCGGCATGGCCGCCGGGAACTGGATCCGCTGCGACACCTCCAGCCGCGGCTGCAACCCGCCCAATGGCATGCCGAACGGATAGCCAGCACCACCGCATTGCACCCAGGGACCGGCCCACCGGCTCCCACCGACGAACCCAGACAAAAGGAACCCATCATGACCATGACCACCGAACAGGCCGAATGGTTTGCCGACACGTTTGAAAAGCTCGTTACCAACGTTGGCCAGGCCGTCCTGGGCAAGGAACACGTCATCCGGCTGACCTTTACCGCCATGCTGGCTGAAGGCCACGTCCTGTTCGAGGACGCCCCCGGGACCGGCAAGACCTCCCTGGCCCGGGCCCTGGCGGCCACGGTCCAGGGTTCCAACAACCGGATCCAGTTCACGCCCGACTTGCTGCCCTCCGACGTCACCGGCGTGACCATCTACGACCAGAAGACGCAGAAGTTCGAGTTCCACAAGGGCCCGATCTTCAACAACATCGTCCTGGCCGACGAAATCAACCGTGCATCCCCGAAAACCCAGTCGGCGTTGCTCGAGGTAATGGAAGAGTCCAGGGTCACCGTGGACGGCATTACCCACTCCGCAGGCCGGCCGTTTATGGTTATGGCCACCCAGAACCCGATCGAGCAGGCAGGCACCTACCGGCTGCCCGAGGCCCAACTGGACCGGTTCCTGATCAAAACCTCCATCGGCTACCCGGACCACGCCTCCACCGTCCGGCTGCTGGGTGGGGCCAACCTCAAGGACCGCTCGCAGGACCTGTCCGCCGTGATCACCACCTCCGCCGTGGCCGACATGGCGGACCTCGCCGCCACGGTCCACGTGGACACCGCAGTACTGGAGTACATCTCCCGGCTCTGCGAGGAAACCCGCTCCGCGCCCGAAACCCGGCTGGGTGTGTCCGTCCGCGGTGCCCTGGCCATGGTCCGCGCCGCGAAGGTCTGGGCCGCCGCGCAGGGCCGGAACTTTGTGCTGCCTGACGACATCAAGGAACTGGCCGCCGTTGTGTGGACCCACCGGTTTGTGATGGACGCCGAAGCTGAATTCTCCGGCGCCACTCCGGAAGCCGTACTGACGCGCATCCTGGCCGACGTCGCCGCCCCGCAGCAGCGCACCCACGCCTGACCCGCCGTCGTACCCCCGGCACCATTTTCAACCAGCGCACCAAACGAAGGCACACATATGTCCAGCGGTACCCCGGTGACCAGGCTCGCGGAGCGCCTGAAGCGGCCCTTCCTGCGGAACGGCCGCCCCACCGCCCTGCATCCTTCCGCCGTCTGGGCGGAAGCCACCAACACCGCAGGGCTGGTCCTTGCCCCGGCCTGGCGCACCGTCCGGCAACTGTGGCTGAAGTACCCCTGGCCGGTGCTGTCCGTGGTGAGCGTTCTGGGGTGGTCCGTGCTGGCCGCCGCGGTGCTCCTTTGGTGGACCGGGCAGGCGTTCGGCTGGCAGGAAGCCAAAGCAGCAGCCATCGCCGCGTTTGTCCTCTTTGTGGTGGCCGTGGCCTTCATCCTGGGCCGCTCCTCCTATGGTGTTGTGCTGGACCTGGCCCGCACCCGGGTAGCCGTGGGCGACAGCGCCGTGGGCAGCATCGCCGTGTCCAACACGTCCGCCCGCCCGCTCCTGCCGGCGGCACTGGAACTGCCCGTCGGCAGCGCGACGGCCGTGTTCCATCTGCCCCGCATGAAGCCGCAGCAGGTCCACGAGGACCTCTTCACCATTCCCACCGCCAGACGCGCCGTGATTGTGGTGGGCCCGGTCCGGTCCGTCCGGGCCGATCCGCTGCACCTGCTGCGCCGCCAGGTCCTGTGGACCGCGCCGGAGGACCTCTTTGTCCATCCGCGGACCGTGGCCCTGGCAGGCTCCGCCGCAGGGTTCATCCGCGACCTGGAGGGCATGCCCACCACCGACCTTTCCAGCGCAGACGTTTCCTTCCACGCCCTGCGGGACTACGTGCCGGGGGATGACCGCCGGCACATCCACTGGAAGACCACGGCCCGGACCAACAAGCTGATGGTCCGCCAGTTCGAGGAGACCCGCCGGGCGCACCTGGCCATCTCGCTCTCCATCAACACCGACGAATACGCCGGCGAGGCCGAATTCGAGATGGCCATCTCGGCGGCTGCATCCATTGGCCGGCAGGCCATCCGGGAACAGCGCGAGCTCGATGTCCTGACGCAGAAGGGGCCGCTGCGCTGCGAAACCGGCCGCAACATGCTCGATGACATGACCCGGATCGTCGGGACACCGATGCGGCGCACCGCCGTCGACCTGGCCAGGACCCTGGCGGACACCGTACCCAACGCCTCGGTGGTGTTTTTTGTGGTGGGCAGCAACGTCACCGCCGGCCAGCTCCGGCAAGCGGCCGCCTCCGTGCCGCCCGGCGTCCGGAGCCTGGCCGTCAGGATCGAAGCCGGCGCCGCCCCCACCCGCGCCAATATCGCCGAACTGACGGTCCTGACCCTGGGCGACCTGTCCGACCTGGCCATCGTGTTGAGAAAGGCGGCAGCATGAGCACCGCACCGGGCCAACGCCCCCGCACCAACAGAAAAGCCGCCCGCACCATCCCGCAGGAGCGCGCCCGGAGCCGCAGGGCAACCAACGGGCCGGAATCCGGTTTCGCCACCGGCCAGCCGGCCTGGCATTTCCTGCTCGACGCCGGCGCTTTGGCCGTCCTGCTGGGACTGGGCCTGCTGGGCTTCGGCCTGAGCTTCGGCGGCGACGCCTACTACCTGGTCTCCGGTTTCGGCGGCATTGTCCTGGGCCTGGCCATCGCGGCCCTGAACGCGCACCTGCGGCTGGGGCTGCTGATCACCACGGCCCTCGCCCTGGGCGCCTACCTGGTGTTTGGTACCCTTTTCGCCGTCCCGGACTCCGCGATCGCCGGTTTTGTCCCCACCCTGGACTCGCTCCGGATCCTTCTGCCCGGAGTTGTGTTTGCCTGGAAAGACATGCTTACGGTGGGCGTGCCGGTGGGCACCGGCGGCGGCGTGCTGATCGTCCCGTTCCTCAGCTCCCTCATCACCGCGCTGGTGGCGGGCATCCTGACCTGGCGGACCCGCAGCCCGTACTTCCCGCTGCTGCCTGTCCTGGTGCTGTTTGTCACCGGGATCGCGTTCAGCACCAACGCCGCCTTCCTGACATTGGAGCGCGGCATCGGCCTCACGGTCCTGGGCATCGCCTGGGCCACGTTCCGCCGCGACGCGCTCCGGCGGAACAGCACCCGCAAGGTGGCAGTGAACAACCCGCAGACCGACGCCGGGTCCGCCCGCCGTGCGCAGCTCCGCCGGCTGGGGATGGCCGCCGGCGTCATCGCCGTCAGCGTGGGCGTCACCACTCTTGCCGCGCCGCTGGTCACCGCCAACGACGAGCGCCGGGTCCTCCGGAACGTCGTAGTCCCGCCGTTTGACCCCAAGGACTACATCACGCCCCTGGCCAGCTTCCGCACCTATGTGAAGGACAAGAAGGACGACACCCTGTTTGTGGTCAAGGGCCTGCCCCGCGACGGCCGCGTCCGGTTGGGTGCCCTGGACTCCTTTAACGGCACCAACTACACCATGGACCCCAACGGGTCCGGCAACTTCAGCAAGGTGGGGGACACCGAGTCCATCAATACCCTCGCCGATTCCGGCGGCGTGGTGCCCACCAACGACTACGCCATCAACATCAGCGTCGAGGACTACCAGGGCTTTTTTGTCCCCGGCGGCCGGAAAACCACAGGCCTGAGTTTTGACCAGAATGCCTCTGCCGCGGCATCCGGGCTCTATTTCAACGCCGGCACCGATACCGCCGTGACCACCAACCAGCTCTCCCGCGGCGATTCCTACCGGGTGCAGGTCTCGGAACCCGTGAAGCTGGAGCACGGCCAGCTGACCCAGTACGACTTTGCCCGGCTTTCGCTTCCCGACGTCCTGGAGGTCCCGCCCGTGGTGGGCTCCCAGGCCAACGACCTGTCCGCCGATGCACCCACCGCGATCGACCGGGTCCGCCAGATCGAGGCGCACTTCCAGAAGACGGGTGCGTTCAGCAACGGGCTGGTCAGCGAGGGCCAGCTGCCCAGCGTTTCGGGGCACGGCGCCGCGAGGATCCGGACCCTGCTGACCGCCAAGCAGATGCTGGGCGACGACGAGCAGTACGCAGTGGCCATGTCGCTGATGCTGCGGCACCTGGGGATCCCGTCCCGGGTGGTGATGGGCTTCTACCCGGATCCCACCAGCCCGGAAAACGGTGCCGGCGAAGTGAAGATCACCGGCAAAAACGCGCACGCCTGGGTTGAAGTGGCGTTTGAACGCGTGGGCTGGGTCAGCTTCGACCCCACCCCGCCCAAGGACAACGTCCCCATCCCGCCGGACCCGGAGAACAAGTCCAAGCCCAAGCCGCAGGTGCTGCAGCCACCGCCCCCGCCGCAGGAGCCCGCGGACCTGCCCCCGGATTCCTCCCCGGACGCGCTCGACGCGGACGAGAAAAAGGACAACCCGTGGCTGTTCTGGGGTGCGCTGCTCGGTGCGCTGGGCATCGCCGCCATCCCGATTGCCATCCTGGCACTCCCGCTGCTGCTGATCGCCCTGTTGAAATCACGACGCCGGAAGTCGCGTTTCAGGGCCGGTCACCCCGCGCAGCGGGTGGGCGGCGGATGGAGTGAGGTGATGAGCCTGGCCACCGACATGGGTGCCGCCGTCGACACCAAGTCCACGCGGCGGGAAAGCGCCGCCGTCCTGGCGGACGCGTTCCCCGCCAGCGGCAGCACCACCACCATGCTGGCCCGGCGCGCCGATGCGTCCATCTTCGGTGCGGGCGAACCCAGCGAGGAGGACGTCCGGGAGTACTGGAGCATTGTGGACGGATCGTTGAAGGAGATCACCTCAACAGTGGGTTTCTGGCGCCGGCAGCAGGCCAGGTTCTCGCCGCGCTCCCTCCTGGCCGACGCGCGGACTGCACTGGGCGGCCGGGGCCGGAAACAGCCGGCACCGGCCGGCGGGACGCCTTCAGGCGGCAAACCCGCAGGCGGCGAACCTGCAGCCCGAAACCAGCCGCCGTCACCGGACGCCCAACAGCCCGGAGCCGGCATCGAACCCCAGCCACAGGGACCGGTGGCGCAGTGACGGCTGAAGCCGAGCGGTGCCCCCGCTGCCAGCAGCTGCAGCGCACCGGCGCTGCGTTCTGCACGGCCTGCGGGGCGCCGCTGCCCAACCGGGCAGCACGCAGCACCCGTAACCAGGAGTACGGCCAGGCCGCCGGTGCTGATGTCCCGCAGGGTCCGTCCGCGGCGCATGGGCCAGGGATTCCCGGTACTATCCCGGTAGTGGAAAGGCTCCCGGCCCACGCCGGCGGCATGGCACGTCCGGGCCCCGGGCAACCGGGCAGAAACCTGCCCGGCGCCACAACCAGCAACGTTCCAGGGGGAGGAACCCGGATGGCAGTAAACCTTCAGCTTGTACCGGCCACGGCGGGCAAGCGGCTCGGTGCTGCCGTGACGGACTGGCTCTTCCCCCTCGTTGTGCCGGCCGTGCTGTTCAGCATCGGCTTCGCCGGCGTGACCCGGACCCGCAGCGGCGGGTTCATCACCTACGACACCGGATCGGTGGTGCTGTTCGGCGGCATCGGAACCGGGCTGGCGCTGGTGTACATTTTTGTCCTCCTGGGCCTGGAAGCCCGCACCGGAAAAACGCCGGGCAATCTGTTGCTGGGAATCCGCAGCGCCGACAATGACGGGTATGCGCCAGGCGCCGGCCCAGTGTTCCTGCGAAGCATCATCACCGGGGCAGGAGCCGTGCTGGTCCTGATCGCCGCCGTCCTGGTGGTGGTCTTCAAATGGTTTGATGCTGCGCTGCTGATCCTTGGGCCGCTGCAGCTGCTGGCCGCCGTGTGGGCCGTCCTGGTGGTTATCTCCAACAGGTGGGACAAAAACGGCGGGGTGCGTGGCTGGCATGACGCGGCTGCCAAGACCCTGGTGTTCGACGTCAAGGCGGGCCGGAACCCCATTACCAGCGGCGGGATCCAGGGCCCGTACAGCTTCGCTCCTCTTGACCTGCCGCCCGTCCAGCAGGTCCAGTCACCCGTAGCCGGTGTCCGGCCTGCCAGCGGAGCCGTTGTCCAGGCGCCGGCCGCACCCACGGCCCAGCCGGAACCCGCACGCGGGCAGTCCGCACCGGTCCAGTCCGCGGCGCAACCCGCAGGGCAGCCTGCGGCAGCACCCTACACGGCGCCGGCGGCCTTCGCGCCGGCCGGGACCCACGCTGCCGCAGCGACGGCCCGACAGGCACCGGCCGGGCACCGTTTCCAGAACCATCCGGACGACGACGTCGAACGCACCCAGGTCCGGTCCGGCACCCCGGCCGCCAACGCCGCAGCCCCCGCACCGCAGGCTGTCCTGCGGTTGCGGCTCGACGACGGCCGGGACTTCCAGCTGGACCGGAACGTCCTGGTGGGACGCAACCCCGTGGGTTCGGCCGGCGAACAGCACGCCCAACTCCTGGCCGTGGACGATCCGGGCCGCTCCATTTCCAAAACGCACCTGCACCTGCTCACCGATGGCGCGGGTGTATGGGTGACGGACCGGAACTCCACCAACGGCAGCGCCGTGACCGCCCCGGATGGCCGCCGCACGCCCCTGGCGCCCGGCGTTCCCACCTTTGTTACACCCGGATCCGGCATCCACTTCGGTGACCGGACCTTTTACCTAGGACAGGCATGAACCAACAGCCCGCCAGCGTTTCCTCCCTCCGGCCGGGCCTCAGCCTTGACTACGGCCATGGCACGGACCGGGGGCTCCGCAGGGAGCTGAACGAGGATTCCTACATCGCCTCCGACCCCGTTTTCGCCGTCGCGGACGGCATGGGCGGCCACGAAGCCGGCGAAATCGCCAGCGGCATGTGCGTCCGGGCGCTGGCTGCCATCCCGCAGCTGGCCACCGGTGAACGCAGCGTCACCGCAGCGGTCCTGCAGGAGTACCTGGTCCGCGCGGACACCGCCATCCGCGAGGCCACCGGTGCCCGCGCCGGCACCACCCTCACCGGGGCGGTGGTGGTGGAACAGATGGGCATGCCGTACTGGCTGGTGATGAACATCGGGGACTCCCGCACCTATCGGCTCAGCCAGGGACAATTCGGGCAGATCAGCGTGGACCACTCGGAGGTCCAGGAACTGGTGGACGCCGGCCAGATCACCGCGCAGCAGGCCACCGTCCATCCGCGGCGGCACGTGGTGACCCGGGCCCTGGGCACCGGCGACGAAACCGAAGCGGACTTCTGGCTGCTCCCCGTGGAAGAGGGCGACCGTGTGCTCGTCTGCTCCGACGGCCTCAACGCCGAGCTGACGGATCCGCAGATCCTGCGGATCCTCAGCTCCGCGGGGACGCCGCAGGAGACCGCGGATGCCCTCATCCAGGCTGCACTGCGTGGCGGCGGCCGGGACAACATCACGGTCATCGTGGTGGATGCCCGCAACGTCCTGAACGACGCCGGCGCGGCCACCACTGCCCCACGCCACGGCCCGGACGCGGAGGAGCAGGACACCTTGCCCCGGTCCCAGGCCACCCCGCAGGCAACCACGCAGCCCCTTCCGCAGCAGGCCCCTGACGGCACCGCCGCCGGCAACGGAGAGGCAACCGATGACCGCCGCTAGTTACCGGCCCGGCACCTGGGTGGGGGTTGTCCGCTCCCGCACCGCCGTCCTGCTGGGCCCGGATTCCCCGCCGGCACTGGCCGGTACCCTGTGGGACCTGCTGGCCGATGAGCCGCAGGTCCACGATGTGCTGCACGCTGTCACCAGCAGCTCCGGCGGTTCCCTGGCCAGGATTCCTGCCTTCGGCATCCTGGACTTCACCGGCCCGCTGCGGGTCTTCCTCCGCGGCGGCCTGGACCTCACGGTGGAACTGCCCACCGGGAGTGTCAACGTCAACGGACTCGACGTCACCACCTGGAACGAACGCCGTTTTGATGCCGCGGTCCGCTGCCGGCTTACCATCCCGGCCGGGGACGGCGTGGAGCTGTCCGAGCTGCCGCTGCACGAAGGTGTGGTCCTGCTGCAGTCGATCGCGCTGACCCTTGACGCCGGTACGCCCGCCATTGCCGCTGGCCAGGCTCCCGCTGGCGCGATCGGCACTGGAACGAACAGCACTGGAACGAACGGCGGCGGAGCGAACAGCGCTGGAACGACCGGGGCTGGAACGGACATCGCTGGAACAATCGGCGGCGGCGCAATCGCCGTCGAACCTGTCCTCAGCCCGGAACCTGCAGCTCCTGCAGCGCCCGGAGACGCCGTGGAAACGGGGGAGCAGGCGCCGGTTGCTGCGCCTGCCGGTGCAGGCGCCCAGGCACCCGCTGCGGAAGCCCCTGATGCGAAGCACCCTGCTGCACAGACCCCCCACACCGGAACCTCCCCGACGGAACGTCCTGCCGGGGCCGCTCCCGGGGCCGCGGATCCCGAAGCTGCGCAGCCTGAACCGGCACACCCCACATCGGGCGACCCCACATCAGCCGACGCTGATCCATCGGATCTTGAAGCCTCGGCGCTGACCATCCTTCCGGAGCACGGCGCCTCTGGAGAGACGGTCTACGGCATCCCCGACGAAGACCCGGCCGACGACGATCCCGGCCACGAAGACTCCGCCGCCAGCACTGGCGCAGCCACTGCAGACGCCGCCAAGGGTGACGCCCAACAGGACGGCGCCGCAGCAGATCTCCCGGCCCGGGCCGATGCCGCTGAAGGTACCCCGGCCGGGAACGACCCTTCCGGAGGTGCCCCCCACAATGCTGCCGGCGGCGGAGCACCTGCCGCCCCTGCTGGCGTGGCCGTGGAGAGCGAACCCACCAGCTCCTACGACCACCTGTGGGAGCGGACGGTCATGCGGAGCATCGAGGACGCCGCTGTCCGGGAAGACCCCGACGCCGAAGAGCACCCGGCAGAGCCCATCGCACCGCCTGCGGCCGGGGCCGAAGAAAAGGATCCGGACCCGGTGCCGGCACCCGTCGTGGCACCCGCCGCGGCTCCCATTCCTGCCGCCAGGCCGGCGGGTCTGTTGATCGACTCCGTGCCGTGGCGCACCGGCGGCTCCGCCCCGGCATCAACATCAGCATCAACCCCAGCACCCGCAGCCGCGCCGGCGCCGGACAACGTCCCGCCACACGGGAATTTCCCGCCACCCGGGTCTGTCCCCGGCGCCCAGCAGGGTGCCGCACACCACTCCACCGCCTCTAACCGGCCCGGCGTAAACCACCAGCCCGCCACCGCCGACGCCATCGGTGGCGATCCTGACGGCGACCACGACGGCCGGACCGTCATGAAAAGCAGCCTCCAGGGCGGGTCTGCGCCGGTCCCGGCGGCTGGCCCGGCAGCGGATCCCGCGGCCGGCCCTGTGGTCCTGGCACGGGTCTGCGCCCAAAGCCATGCCAATCCGCCCACCAGCGCCCAGTGCGCCGAGTGCGGCGCCGCGCTGCTGCCGGACGCCGTCCAGGTGGCCCGCCCCCGGCTGGGCCGGATGCGCGTGTCCACCGGCGAACTGGTGGACCTTGACCAGTCCCTGGTGATCGGCCGGCAGCCTTCCGTGTCCCGCGTACAGGGCGGCGTGATGCCCCGGCTGGTGCAGGTGGCCAGTCCGGGTGGCGACATTTCCCGGTCCCACGTGGAGGTCCGGCTGGAGGGCTGGCACGTGATGCTCTGTGACCTGAAAGCCACCAACGGCACCGTCCTGGTCCGGGAAGGCCAGCCGCCCCGCCGCCTCGCCCAGAACGAGATGGCCATCCTCCTTGACGGTGACATTGCCGAACTGGGCGATAACATCTCGCTGCGTTTTGAGGAGATTCCTTGAGTTCCAAACGGCCTGTGGCGCCGCCGCCCCTCATCCCGGGCTTCACCTACGTCAGCCTGCTGGGCTCCGGTGGGTTCTCCGACGTTTACCTGTACGAACAGGACCGGCCCCGCCGCAAGGTGGCCGTCAAGGTGCTGCTCTCCGACCTGAAGACCGAAGGCGCCCGCCGGCGGTTCGAGTCCGAGGCCAACCTGATGGCCCAGCTGTCCTCGCACCCCTACATCGTCACCATCTACGAGGCCGAGGTCACGGAGGCCGGCCACTCCTACCTGGCCATGGAGTACTGCTCCCGGCCCAGCCTTGACGTGCGGTACCGGCGGCAGCGCTTCAGCGCGGACGAGGTCCTGGCCGTGGGCATCCAGGTGGCGTCCGCCGTCGAAACGGCCCACCGGGCCGGCATCGCCCACCGCGACATCAAACCCGCCAACATCCTGGTGACTGACTACAACCGGCCTGCCCTGACGGACTTCGGCATCTCCGGCACCCTCGCGGACGATTCGGATGACGACGCCGGCATGTCCATTCCGTGGTCGCCGCCCGAGCAGTTCGCGGATGGGGGCGTGGACGGCGTTATGGTGGACGTGTGGGCCCTGGGCGCCACGCTGTATACGCTGCTGGCCGGCCGGTCGCCCTTTGTGATGCCCGGCGCGGACAACTCCCAGCGGGAACTGATCAGCCGGATCTCCAGCATGGCGCTGCCACGCCTGGGCCGGGCCGACGTGCCGGAATCCCTGGAACTGGCCCTTGCCACCGCCATGGCGAAACTTCCCCAGTCGCGCTACTCCTCGGCGCACGCCTTCGCCCTGGCCCTGCAGCGCATCCAGGCCGAACTCAACCTCTCCGTCACCCCCTTCGAGGTCTTGGAAGAAGCACACCAGGACGAGGACCACCCGGACGACGGCGTGGAGGAAACCCGGGTCCGGAGCATCGCCAGCATCGACCCCGAACGCACCGGAAGTGCCCCCACCTTCCCCGCCCGCACCCGGCCCACCACCGCCAACCCGGCCGCCTTCACCGGTCCTGCCGCCCCTGCCCCCGCCGCGCCGCCGTCGGGCATCACGCCGGGACCCGCCGCGCCCTGGCACCCCGCCGCCGCGGCAACAGCGGCAGCCAACCAGGCGCCGCAGGTTCCTGCGCACCTCTTCCGTGCGGACCCCGCAGGAACCGCTGCGGCCGGCGCAGCCGACGACAACGAATCCACGGTGCTGCGGCCCGCAGCGCCTGCTGCCGGTACCGGTCCGGAACCTGAAGACGCCACCGTCCAGCGGCCTGCGGCCACCGCGCCGCAGGAGCCCGCGCCGGCCCCGGAACGCGGCAAACGCAACGTCTGGCTGGCTGTCGCAGGCGGAACGCTGCTGGCCGCCGCCGTCGTGGTGGGCGTGGTCATGGCCAACGCCGCCGCCGAGACGCCCAAAACCGTGGCCAGCCAGGAACCCAATAAGCCACCCGCCGATGCCCTGGACAACGGCACCGTTCCCGACGTCGAAAAGCTCGCCGGAACACTGGCCGGCGGCCAGGCCAGCTTCACGTGGGAGAACCCGCAACCCAAACCGGGGGACACCTACAAGTGGAAGGTGTACACCATCGGTGGCGGGGGCGGGGAGTTCCAGTCCATCAAGGCGCCCCCCGTCAAGGTCACGCCAAACCCCTCCGGACAGACCTGCGTCCAGGTCATGATCGTCCGCACCGACGGGGCGTTTTCACCGATGGAGGCACCCTCCATCGCCTGCACGGGGCCCTGACGCACAGTCCATCACACGGCACCGGCAACACCACGAAGTTTGGCCCTGAAGGAGGCACAGGACATGGGGGATCTGGCAATAGATTTCTGCGGGGAATGGTACGAACCATCAGACGAGGACGTCTTTAACATCGGCCGTGAAGGCGACCTGGAAGTGGACGACAATCCGTACCTGCACCGGCAGTTCCTGCAAGTGGCCCGGTACGACGGCATCTGGTGGCTCAGCAACGTGGGCAGCATGCTTTCCGCCACCGTGGCCGACGGCTCCGGCGGCATGCAGGCCTGGCTGGCGCCGGGCGCCCGGATCCCGCTGGTGTTCAGCCACACCAACATCATTTTCACTGCCGGACCCACCACCTACGAGTTCGCTGTGCACCTGAAAACCCCTTCCTTCCGGCAGGAAGCCCGGGAAGACGACAGCAACGGCGACACCACGATCGGCCCGGTGGTCTTCACGGATTCGCAGAAAGCCCTGATCGTGGCCCTGGCCGAGCCCATGCTCCGCCGCGAAGGGACCGGCTTCAGCGCCATCCCGTCCTCGGCGGCGGCAGCGAAAACCCTGGGCTGGGCCCTGACCCGGTTCAACCGCAAACTCGACAACGTCTGCGACAAGCTGGACCGCGTGGGTGTGGTGGGCCTGCGCGGCGGCGGCGGGAAACTGGCCACCAACCGGCGCGCCCGCCTCGTGGAACACGCCGTGACCTCGCACCTGGTCACCGCCGATGACCTGCACCTGCTCGAAAAGATGAGGGGAGTGGACGAAGGATGAGGATCCGGCTGACACTGCGCCGCGACCCCGCGGAAACCAAGGACCTGGCCGTCACCGTGGACGGCCTGGCCACGGTGGCTGACATCGCCGCTGTGCTCTGGGCGGCCGACCCCGACAGGAAGGGAACCCCTGCGCCGGAGAACCTTTCCCTGCGGATCGACGAGGCGTTTGTGGGCGCCGGCATGACCGGGAATGTCCTGACCCGCAGCGACAACCTGCTCGAATCAGGCCTGCGGCCGGGTTCGGTGGTGTCCCTGGCGCAGGTCAGCACCCAGTTCCAGGTCCCCGGCGCGGGCCGCGGACCCGCCGCCGCCACGCTCCGTGTCCTTTCCGGGCCCGACGTCGGCCGCGAATTTTCGCTGCCCACCGGCACCAGCTACGTGGGCCGGGACCGGGACGTGGACGTCCGCCTCACCGACCCCATGACCTCCAAACGCCACGCCCGCATCACCGTGGGGGAAAGCGTGGAGATTGTGGACACGAACTCCGCCAACGGCCTGCTCATAGACGGCCTGGCCGTCACCCGCGCCACCCTGAACTCCTCGGACACCGTCACCCTGGGGGATACCACCCTTACGGTGGTGCCGCTGGGGCGCATCCAGGCGGCAGTACCGACGTCGCCCCTGGTGGACTTCAACCGGTCCCCGCGCGTGGTGCCGCGGTTCGAGGAACCCAAACGCGTCCTGCCCGCCGGGCCCAAACGGCCTGAGGACAACCCGTTCCCGTACATCATGCTGATCGCGCCGCTGATGATGGGCGCGGTGATCTTCGCTGTCACCCGGAACCCGCTGTCGGTGCTGTTTATGCTGATGATGCCCTTGTTCATCGTGGGCCACTACGTGGACCAGAAGATGCGCGGCCGGAAGCAGCAGAAGGAAGGGCTCAAGCATTTCCGGGAAGCCATGGCCGCGTTCCGGGAAGACGTCACCGAACTCCAGAAGGTGGAACGGGCCGTCCGGCTGCAGGAAGCCCCCTCGGTCAGCGACACCGTGGACGCCATCTACAAACTCGGTCCGCTGCTGTGGACCCACCGGCCGGAGCACGCCTGGTTCCTGGGCCTGAGGTTCGGGCTGGGCAGCGCACCGTCGCGCCTGGTGCTGGAAGAACCCAACAACAACGACACCGAAGCGCAGTACGCCCGCGAAATCCAGGACAGCCTCCGGCAGTTCCGGGTGATCGAAGGCGTGCCGGTGGTGTCCCAGTTCCGCACGTCCGGCGCCCTGGGCGTCGCCGGTCCGCGCGGGCTGGTGGACGACGTTGCCCGCGGCGTGGTCCTCCAGCTGGTGGGCCTGCACTCACCGGCCGAAGTGGTCCTCACCGCCATCACCTCTGCGCAGTCCCGGGAACGCTGGAACTGGCTGCAGTGGCTTCCCCACGTGGGCTCAGGCCACAGCCCCCTCGCCGGGGACCACCTGGCCGCGGGCTCAGCCGGCGGCGCTTCCCTCCTGGCGCGGCTCGAGGACCTCGTCGAAGCCCGGGAAGCCGCCGCCAAGCGCAGCGGACCGGAGCTGCGCCCCGAGGTGGACCCGGCCAAGCTGGAAGTCCCCGCGCCGGTACTGCCTGCCGTGCTGGTGATTGTTGAGGACGACGCGCCCGTGGACCGCGGCCGCCTGACCCGGCTGGCCGAACGCGGACCGGACGCCGGCGTCCACGTGATGTGGGTTGCCACGGACATCCAGGCCCTGCCTGCTGCCTGCCGCGACTTTATGGTGGTGGACGGCGACCACGGCACCACCACCGGCCAGGTCCGGCTGGGCCGGCACACCTACCCCGTGAGCTGCGAGAGCGTGGACGCGGAGCTCGCCGGCCAGCTGGCCCGTATGCTCTCGCCCGTCGTGGACGTGGGAAAGCCCGTCACCGACGACTCCGACCTGCCCCGCGCCGTTTCCTACGCCACCCTGATCGGCAAGGACTTCCTGGACAGCCCGCAGGCCGTGGCAGACCGGTGGACCGAAAACAACTCGGTGCACGCCAGCGCCGTGGCCAACCGCAAGGACAACGGCACCCTCCGGGCCCTGGTGGGCTCCAAGGGTGTTGAACCCCTGTACCTGGACCTGAAGAACGAGGGCCCGCACGCCCTGGTGGGCGGCACCACCGGCGCCGGCAAGTCCGAGTTCCTGCAGTCCTGGGTGATGGGCATGGCCGCCGCCTACAGCCCCGACCGGGTCAGTTTCCTGTTTGTTGACTACAAGGGCGGCGCCGCATTTGCCGACTGCATCAACCTTCCGCACACGGTGGGGCTGGTCACCGACCTGTCCCCGCACCTGGTCCGCCGGGCCCTGACCTCGCTGCGGGCCGAGCTCCACCACCGCGAGCAGCTGTTCAACCGGAAAAAGGCAAAGGACCTGCTGGCCTTGCAGCGGGAGGCCGATCCGGAGGCCCCGCCCTATCTGGTCATCATCGTGGACGAATTCGCGGCGCTCGCCAGCGAGGTGCCGGAGTTTGTGGACGGGGTGGTGGACGTGGCCGCCCGTGGCCGGTCCCTGGGCCTGCACCTCATCCTGGCCACCCAGCGCCCCGCCGGTGTGATCAAGGACAGCCTGCGGGCCAACACCAACCTCCGTGTGGCCCTGCGCATGGCGGATGAGGACGACGCCGCCGACATCCTGGGTGTCCCCGACGCGGCCTACTTCGACCCCGCCATCCCGGGCCGCGGCGCCGCAAAGACCGGTCCCGGGCGGATCCAGGGTTTCCAGACCGGCTACGCCGGCGGCTGGACCACCGGGAAGCCGCAGCGGCCGCAGATCGACATTGTGGAAATGGCCTTCGGGTCGGGGACCAGCTGGGAAGCGCCGGCGCCGGAGAAACCCGAACGGCAGGAACCGGCCGGGCCCAACGACATCTCCAGGATGACTGCCAACATAGTCCGGGCCGCCGATTCGCTGGCCATCGCCCCGCCCCGGAAGCCATGGCTGGACGAACTGGCCCAGACTTACGACTTCTCCCTCCTGCCCAACCCCCGGACGGATGAGCAGTTGCTCCTCGGCGTGGCCGACCACCCGTCCCGCCAGGATCAGCCCACGGTGTTCTACGAACCGGACCGGGACGGCAACATGGCCATCTACGGCACCGGTGGGTCCGGTAAATCGGCGGCACTGCGCGGCATCGCCATCGCCGCAGCCGTCACCCCCCGCGGCGGTCCGGTCCACGTCTACGGCATCGACTGCGGCTCCTCTGGGCTGCGGATGCTCGAGGAGCTGCCCCACGTTGGCGAAATCCTCAACGGGGACGATGTGGAGCGTGTGGGCAGGCTGCTGCGGATGCTCCGCGACGTCGCGGACCAGCGCTCCGCCCGCTTCGCCGAGGTCCGCGCGTCCACCATCGTGGAGTACCGGAAACTCGCGAACCGGCCGGACGAGAAGCGGATCTTTGTTCTGGTGGACGGCATGTCGGCGTTCCGTGAATCCTACGAACACAGCCGCCTCTCGTCGCTGTGGGACATTTTCCTGCAGCTCGCAACCGACGGGCGCACCCTGGGCATCCACCTGGTGGTCTCTGGCGACCGGCCCAGCGCCGTCCCGCCGTCGCTGCTGGCCTCCATCCAGCGCCGGCTGGTGCTGCGCCTGTCCTCAGAGGACGACTACCTGTCCATGGACGTGCCGCGGGATGTCCTCAGCGCCGCGTCCCCGCCCGGGCGCGGACTCCTGGACGGGCTGGAAGTCCAGCTGGCCGTGCTGGGCGGAAACTCCAACCTGGCGGTCCAGGCACGCGAAGTGCACAAGCTCAGCGCCGCCATGCTCCGCCAGGGCCTGGCCGCGGCACCCGGCATCGAACAGCTGCCCGAGCAGGTGGACCTTGACGTGCTGCCCGCCGGCGACGCGGAGGTCCCCGTGATCGGCGTGGACGACGAAACCCTGCAGCCTGCCGGGATCACGGCCAAGGGGTCGCTGCTGGTGGCAGGGCCGCCGGGCTCGGGCCGCACCGTTGCGCTGGTGAGCCTTGCCTACGCCCTCCGCCGAGCCAACCCGGAGATCGAAATTCTCTACCTGGGCTCCCGGCGCTCCGCCGTGGCGGCGCTGCCCGTCTGGAACCGCTCAGTGGTGGGCCCGGACGACGTGGCCGACATGGTGGAGGACCTGACGGAACACTCCAGCGCGAACCCGGGCAAGCTGGCCATCTTCATCGAGGGCCTCACCGAATTCACGGACAGCATCGCCGAGTCCGGCGTTGCGCAGCTGGTGACGGCCGCCATCAAGGCCGACCAGTGGGTGGTAGGCGAGTCCGAATCGTCCACCTGGTCCGCGGCCTGGCAGCTCGCCCAGCCGTTCAAGTCGGGCCGGCGCGGCCTGCTCCTGAACCCGGGCGACATCGAGGGTGACAGCCTCCTGAACACCTCCCTGGGCCGGGTGGGTGACGGGTTCATCCCCGGCCGCGGGTTTGTGGTGGGCCGCGGCAAGGCCCGCAAGATCCAGGTGGCGCTGCCGCCGGAAAACCGCGACTGAGCCCGGCTGGCAGGCAACGAGGGGGAAGGGCCGCAGCCGCTGCGGATTTGCGGCCCTTCCCCGCGGTGTAGCAGACTACCCCTCGACTCCAGAACGCCGTGGCCGGGGGACCGCGCGCATCGAAAGGCAGCAATGACCTTCTCTTCCCCGGCACCCCGCACCCTTGTGGCGGCCGCCGTACTGGCCGTGTCCGCCGGGTTCCTGGCCGGCGGCACGGCGCTGGCCGACTCGCCCACACCCACGGCGCCGGCCACCACGGCCGTTGCAACGCCCTCCGTGCCCGCCGCGCCGGCGCCCGTCAAGACGGACAAGCCGCGGGGGCCCTCCTTCGAGCCCGCGCCGACGGCACCCCCGGCGGCACCGTCCACCGCGCCGGCAGCTCCGGCCGTTCCCGCGGCGCCGATTGAGCAGCCCACCACTGACGTTCCGGTGCCCGCCGTCGAGGCCACCGCCGAAGCAGCCGTGGAGACGGCGGCTGAGGCACCCACGGCCAGCCCGACGTCGGCCGCTCCTTCTGTGGAGTCCAACTGGAACAAGCCCATCACCAGGTCCGCGACGCCAACGCGCGTCGCATCCGTCACCTCCCTGGACGGAGCCGGTGGCGCGGGCCCCAACCTGCCGCTCGTGGCCGGGCTGCTCCTGCTGGGACTCGCCGGCGCCGCCTTTGCCTGGTGGGGCCGGGGCCGGCTCCGGGCCCACTGACCCGGCCGGGCCACGGTCCCGGCGCGGCCCGGGCAGTGTCGGCCGCATAGGGCAAGATAGTTCTGTGAGCACAGTTCCAGGCCCCGCAGAAGACGCCGCCACCCGGACCGGCACCCCCGACGAGCCCGCCGAGGTTCCCGCAGGAACCATCAGGGACGAATACGAGAAGCTGGCGGACGTGGTCCGGAAATACCGGTTCTCCTATTACCAGGAGGACGAACCCCTGGTCTCCGACGCGGAATTTGATACGCTCTTCCGCCGGCTGGAGGAAATCGAGGCCCTGCATCCCGAGCTCGTGGCCAACGATTCGCCCACCCAGGAAGTGGGCGGCGAAGTCTCGGCCGCCTTCGCCGCCGTGGAGCACCTGCAGCGCATGTACAGCCTGGAGGACGTCTTTTCCCTCGAGGAACTCGAGGCCTGGCTGGCCAAGGCCGTGGCCGGCGTCGGCAAGCTCGGCGACTCGGCACCACCGGTTGCGTGGCTCACCGAACTCAAGATCGACGGCCTGGCCGTCAACCTGCTCTACCGGGACGGCAAGCTGGTGCGCGCCGCCACCCGCGGCGACGGGTTCACGGGGGAGGACATCACCCACAACGTCCTGACCATCAAGGAAATCCCGCGGGAACTTTCCGGCACCGGGTTCCCTGGTGAAGTGGAGATCCGGGGCGAGGTCTTTATCCCCTCCAAGGCCTTTGCCGACTTCAACGAAGCCCTGATCGAGGCAGGCAAGGCCCCGCTGGCCAACCCGCGCAACGCCGCCGCCGGGTCGCTGCGCCAAAAGGATCCCGCGGAAACCGCCAAGCGGCCCCTGAAGATGTTTGTGCACGGCATCGGCGCCCGTGAAGGGCTCCAGTCCACCACCCAGTCCGAAACCTACAAGCTCCTCGAGGGCTGGGGGCTGCCGGTCAGCCCGTACTTCGAGGTCCTGGACAGCGTCAAGGACGTCCTGGCCTTCATCAAGGGTTACGGCGAAAAGCGGCACAAACTGCTGCACGAGATCGATGGGATCGTCATCAAGGTGGACGACTTCGGCACCCAGCGTGCCCTGGGCTACACGTCCCGCGTGCCCCGCTGGGCGGTGGCGTACAAATACCCGCCGGAGGAAGTGCACACCAAGCTGCTGGACATTGCCGTCAACGTGGGACGAACCGGCCGGGTGACCCCGTTCGGCCTGATGGAACCGGTCAAGGTGGCCGGTTCCACGGTGGAGATGGCCACCCTGCACAACCAGGACGTCGTCAAAGCCAAGGGCGTCAAGATCGGCGACATCGTGGTGCTCCGCAAAGCCGGGGACGTTATCCCCGAAATTGTGGGCCCGGTCCTGGCGCTCCGGGACCAGCAGGACCCGCCGGTCCGCGACTTTGTGATGCCCACCGAATGCCCCTCCTGCGGGACGCCGCTGGCACCCGCCAAGGAAGCCGACGTGGACATCCGCTGCCCCAACGCGAAGTCCTGCCCGTCCCAGCTCCGGGAACGGGTCTTCCACTTGGCCGGCCGCGGCGGGTTCGACATCGAGGCGCTGGGCTGGGAAGCGGCGATCGCCCTCACCCAGCCCACCGAACCGGACGTCCCGCCGCTGACCTCGGAGGCCGGGTTGTTCGACCTCACGCCCGAGGTGCTCGCCGGGGTCCGGATCCGGCGCGAAAAACGTGCCAAGGGCGTTCCTACGGGTGAATTCGAACTGGTGCCGTACTTCTTCACCAAGGGCACCGCGAAAGTGCCCTCCAAACCCACGGCCACCACCACCAAACTGTTCGCCGAACTGGAAAAAGCCAAGGCGCAGCCGCTGTGGCGGGTCCTGGTGGCGCTGTCCATCCGGCACGTGGGTCCGCGGGCTTCCCGCGCCCTGGCCACCTGGTTCGGCACCATGGACGCCATCCGTGCCGCCTCGGAAGAGGAACTGGCCGGCGTTGATGGCGTGGGCCCCACCATCGCCGCCGCGCTGAAGGAATGGTTTGCCGAGGACTGGCACCGCGAGATCGTTGACCGCTGGGCCGCGTCCGGAGTGCGGATGGCTGACGAACGCGACGAATCAACCCCCCGCACCCTGGAGGGCCTGACAGTGGTGGTCACCGGCTCGCTGCCAAACTTCAGCCGCGACGAAGCCAAAGAGGCAATCCTCATCCGCGGCGGCAAGGCCGCAGGGTCCGTCTCCAAAAACACCAGCTACCTGGTGGCCGGCGAAAGTGCCGGTACCAAGCTGGACAAGGCCGAGCAGCTGGGCATCCCCGTCCTGGACGAGGACGGCTTCCGCGAACTGCTGGCCAACGGCCCGGCACCTGCTCCTGACGAGCAACCTGCGCCTGACGGACAATCCGCTGACGGCGAACCTGCCGCGGGCGAACCTGCCCAGGAAGGGGCTCCAGCATGAACGCCGCACCGGAATCCCCTCGAGCCGAGGACCTGCTGGCCGAACTGCTGGGTGTGGCCCGGCTGGCAGCCGCGGCCGGCGCCAAGGTCCTGGCCGGCCGCAACGATGCCGCCCTGGCTGCCGACGCTGCCGTAAACAACAAGGGCGAGGCCGGCGACTGGGTGACCGCCTACGACCTGGCAGCCGAAACCGCTGTCAGGGTCGTTATCGCGGCCCACCGCCCCCATGACGCCATCACCGGGGAGGAACACGGGCCCACCCGGCCCGAGGACCCGTCCGGCTACCGCTGGTCCATCGACCCGCTGGACGGCACCACCAACTTCATCCGCAACATTGTGTACTACGGGACGTCGGTGGCCGTGGCGGACGCCAACGGCCAGTGGCTGGCCGGAGTGGTGGACGCCCCAGCACTGGGCAGGGTGTACTACGCCTCCCGCGGCCAGGGCGCCTGGCTCGAAGCCGGTGGCACCCGCACCCGGCTGACCGGCCCGCAGCACGGGCGCACCGGCCGGATCCTGGCCACCGGCTTCAGCTACGACCCTGACGTCCGGGCCGAACAGGCCGGACTGCTGGGCGGGCTAATGGAGGGCTTCGCGGACGTCCGGCGCCTCGGCTCGGCCGCCCTGGACCTGTGCCTGGTGGCCGATGGCACCCATGACGCCTACGGCGAGCGCGGCCTCAACGAGCACGATTTCGCCGCCGGTGCGCTGGTGGCGGAGGAAGCGGGCTGCTGGGTCCGGCGGCCCCGGCTGACCAGCCCGCTGGACGGCGGACCGGACGACGCCGACCGCCTTGCCGCCTGGACCTGCGCCGGGACCTTGGAACTCGCCGGCAAATTCCCGCTCTGAGCCCATGATCCGGACTCTCGCCATTGCCAACTACCGGTCCATCCGGGACCTGTCCCTGGGCCTGACCGGCCTGGACCTGGTCACCGGCGCCAACGGCAGCGGCAAGTCCTCCCTGTACCGGGCGCTGCGGCTGCTCGCCGACTGCGCAGGCGGTGCCGGCGGCAACGTGGTGGGGTCGCTGGCGCGTGAAGGCGGGTTGGCCTCCACGCTGTGGGCGGGGCCGGAAACCGTCAGCGGTGCCATGCGCCGCGGCGAGGTGCCCGTACAGGGGACCCTGCGCAGGAACCCGATCAACCTGAGAATGGGATTCTCGGGGGACGACTTCGGCTACCTCGTGGATTTGGGGATCCCTGTCCCGGTCGCCGGCGAGATGGATGAGCGGAGCCGGAAGCCCAAGGCGTCCCTGTTTGCCAACGATCCGGACATCAAACGGGAGGTGGTGTTCTCGGGCCCGCTGGCCCGGCCTGCGTCCTGGCTGGTGGACCGCCGCGGCGCTGCCGTCCGGGTCCGGGGCACCGCCGGGGAATGGCAACCGGAAAACATCACCCTGCAGCCGTACCAGAGCGTCCTGACCGAGATCGCGGACCCGGAGCGGTCCCCGGAAGTGCTGCAGGTCCGCAACACGGTCCGGTCCTGGCGGTTCTACGACCACTTCCGGACCGACGCTGCTGCGCCCGCCCGGCAGGTGCAGGTGGGTACCCGGACGCCGGTCCTCGATCCCACGGGCGCGGACCTGCCGGCCGCGCTGCAGACCATCCGGGAGACCGGCGACACTTTCCTCCTGGACAAAGTGATCAACGCGGCCTTCCCCGGCAGCAAGCTGGAGATCAGCATCAACGACGGGATGTTCGGTGTCCAGCTGCGGCAGCAGGGGATGCTGCGGCCGTTGAAGGCGCCGGAGCTTTCAGACGGCACCCTCCGGTTCCTGCTGCTCACCGCAGCGCTGCTCACCCCGCAACCGCCGGAACTGATGGTACTGAACGAACCCGAAACCAGCCTGCACCGTGACCTGATGCCGGCCCTGGCCGGGCTCATCAGCCAGGCTGCTGAGCGGTCGCAGCTGCTGGTGGTGTCCCACTCCACTGCCCTCATCACGGCGTTGCGGGAAAGCGGGCACGTCACGGAGCACGAATTGGAGAAGGACGTCGGGGAAACCCGGGTCCGGGGGAGGGGCGCGCTGGAAGGGCCGCTCTGGAGCTGGCCGTCCAGGTAAAGGTCTGCGCCGGCTTCAGCTTCCTGAAATCAGATTTCAGGACTAACCCCTACCATTGATGGGTGCACCAGCAGATTCTGATCAGACCCGCCGTCCCCGCCGATTATTCCGAAATCGCCCGGATTACCGTCGCTTCCTACCTGGCCGCCGGCTATTTCGATGACAGCACGCACCCGTACATGCAGCGTATCCAGGAAGTGGCGCACCGGGCGGCGAACGCCGTGATCTGGGTGGCCGAACGGCAGGGCCGGATCGTCGGGTCCGTCACCCTGGCGGTGGCAGGGGAACCGTTCGCGGACATCGCCCGGCCCGGCGAACTCGAATTCCGGATGCTGGTGGTGGACCCCGACGTCCAGCGCAGCGGTGCCGGCAAAGCGATGGTGGCCGCCATCATCGAGCACGGCCGGTCCCTGCCAGGCATCGAGGCCGTGGCTCTCACTACCGGCCTGACCTGGGAAAGCGCCCACGGCCTGTACCGCAAAACCGGCTTCCAGCGGGTCCCCGAACGTGACTGGCTGGTTCCCGGAACTGACATAAAACTGCTGGTTTACCGGCTGGACCTGTAGCCGCCCTAAAGTGGTGCCGAACTCATCCAGCTATGAAAGGCCCACCCATGCGCAAAACCTTCGGCACCGGCTCCGTCTGGGAACAGACCCTCGGCTACTCCCGCGCCGTCCAGGTGGACAACACGCTCTACATCTCAGCCACCGCTGCCAGCGGCGAGAACGGCATTGTGGGTACCGACTTCTACACCCAGACCGCATTCATCCTGCAGAAGCTCGAAACGGTCCTGGCGGACGCAGGCTTCGCGCTGGCCGACGTGGTCCAGTCCAAGTTGTACCTGACGGACATCAGCAAATGGGAAGAAGCCGGCCGGGCCCATGGCGAGGTCTTCGGCGAGATCCGCCCCACCCTGGCCCTGGTGCACGTGCTGCCGTTCCTGGACCCGCAGATGCTGGTGGAAATCGAACTGGTTGCGCAGAAAAGCGCCAGCTGACCCGGCTGCCTGACCAGGCCTTGCTGACCCGGTCAGGGCGCGGCGGGCAGGCCGTAGCGGTGCTCCGGCCGGCCCGTGGTGCCGTAGCGGAGCTGGATGTCCACGGCGCCGTCGTCGGCCAGTGCGGACAGGTACCGCTGCGCCGTGGCCCTGGAGACTCCCACCCGGCCCGCCACCTCGGCCGCCGAGTACTGCTCTCCGGGGAGCAGCGATTCCAGCACCGCCGCTTCGGTGGCGGAGCGGGGCTTGGCCGACGGCGTGACATCCCCCGGGATCAGCGCACGTTTTGCGCGCTCCACCCCGTCCTGGTCCAGGGCCCCGGGCTGGGCCAGGAGGCGCCGGAACCGGGCATAGGAGCGCAGCTGCTGCGACAGCGCATCAGCGGTAAAGGGCTTGAGCAGGTACCCCAGGGCGCCGCGGCGCAGGGCCAACCGGACGGATGCCGCATCGGAGGCGGCGCTGAGGATCACGGTGTCCACATCGAGCTGCTGGAGCAGGTCCAGCCCGGAGGCATCCGGAAGGTAGACGTCCAGGAGCACCAGGTCAGGGCGCAGGCTGTGGATGGACTGCAGCGCCAGGGATGCTGTCCCCACCGGCGCCAGGGCCAGGAACCCCGCCACAGAGTCCACGTAGGCGGCGTGGAGTTTCGCCACATGGAAGTCGTCGTCCACGATCAGCACACGGAAATCGTCAGGCATCGTTGTCCTTTCCAGGGGTTGCGGCGCGTCCAGGGGCTGCGGCGCGCGCCGCGGTGGTGCCGGGGAGTGTGGCCATAAACACGGCGCCGGGTCCGCCGTCGGTCCCGGCGGCCAGCAGGGTAACGTCGCCGCCGCGCCGCCGGGCCAGCTGCCGGGCCAGGGCCAGCCCGAAGCCCTGCCCGCCGCCCGCGCGGACCGGCCCGGACGCGGTGGTGAAACCGGACGCAAACACGTCTTCCGGGCCGGTCCCGGGGGCCAGCCCGTTTCCGGAGTCGGCCACCACGATATGGAGGGTGCCGCCACCGGCACCGGGTTCGTCGAGGACCTCCACCTCCACCCACCGGTCTTCGGCGGAGCCTGCCACGGCAGCGTTTACCGCGTTGTCGATCAGGTTGCCCAGGACCGTTGTTACATCCTGGGCTTCGGAGACCTGTCCGCGGACCAGGGTCTCGGGGCCGATCCGGAGGGACACCCCCCGTTCATCGGCCTCAACCCCCTTGGCACCCACAAACGCCTGCAGGTACGGGTCCTGCAGGAGCTCAGCCTGGTCCACCGGGAACCGCAACGGCCCGGTGGCAGCCAGCCCGGCCAGGTACTCGCGGGCCTGCTGGTGCTGGCCGATGCCCATAAACCCGGCGAGGGTGTGCAGCTGGTTTGCGAACTCGTGGCGCTGCGCCCGCAGCGCATCGGACAGGGTGCCCACGGCGTCCAGCTGCCGGGTGAGCTGCTGGAGTTCCGTCCGGTCCCGGAGCATCAGCACCCAGCCCAAATCTTCCCGCCGGTGCAGGGCCTTGCGGGCGCTGGCCACCAGGACCTGGCCGCCGGACACCACCTCCACGGCTTCCGGGCCGGCGTATCCCGGCCGGGTGAGGGCGGCCAGCTGCGCCGGGACCGGCGCGTCCGCCCACCGGGTGCCGGTGAGGTCCGGCAATCCCAAAAGCCGCTGCGAGGCGGCGTTGAAAACACTGATCCTGCCGTCCGCGGAAACGCCGATGACGCCGTCGTCCACTCCCTGCAGGACCGCCACCTGGTCGTGCACCAGGGTGCTGATCTCCTCCGGTTCCAGGCCGAGTGTGAGCCGCTGCAACCGGCGGCGCAGCAGGAAGGAGCCCAGCACGCCGGCGCCGAGGGCGCCTGCCGCCGTCAGGGCCACCGGGCCGATGTCGCGCGCCACGCTCTGGCCCACGGTTTCCATGGAGTAGCCCACGCTGACCTCACCCACCACGGTGTTGCTGTCCGGCGCGTAGACCGGGACCTTTGCACCCGCCGACGGGCCCAGCGTCCCCGTGTTACGGGTGGTGATTTCCTGGCCGGCCAGGGCCTCGGACGGATCGGTGCTGACACCCTCGCCCAGCCGGTCCGGGTCCGGATGCGCCAGCCGCAGACCGGTTTCGTCGGTGATCACCACAAAGAGCGCACCGGTGCGGGTCCGCACGGCCTCCGCGGCGGCCTGCAGGGGACCGGCGGCAAGCTCCGCCGGCGGCGGGGTGCCCGCCTGGCCACTGATGGCCAGCACGTCCGCGCGGACCGACGGGTCCGAGGCCACGGTCCGGGCCAGCGTCAGGGCCTGGTTCTCCGCGTCGCTGCCCACCCGGTCATAGGTCAGCCAGGCGTGCACCGCGGTGCTCAGCAGCACCACCAGCAGCACCACCCCCAGCTGGAGCAACAGCGTCTGCGTCGAGAACCGCAGGGGCGTGCGGGGCGCGGGGCGCGGCATGGTCCTCCTCGACGGGCAGTGATTAATGGCAGTTCCCGGCTCCACCGGACGGTGTGAGCACAATGAGCAAAATGCTCCCAATAAGCAGTATGCCAATCAATTGAGCCAAAGGCACGGCCGTGACGGCCGCCACCCTACAGTCTGTAGCACGCGTCACACCGCTGTGCCGCCGAACACATGTAAGGAGCCGGCCGTGCTGGTAATACTTGGATTCGCAATGATCGCGGTATTCATGGTGCTGATCATGACGAAGAAGTTGACGCCAGTACTGGCGCTCATCATCGTCCCCACCGTTTTTGGACTTTTCGCAGGCGCCGGCCTTGGCATCGGCGACATGGTCCTGGAGTCCATGAAAGCCATGACCTCCACCGCAGCCCTGCTGATGTTTGCCATCATCTACTTCGGGCTGATGATCGACGTGGGACTGTTTGACCCGCTGGTCAAATTCATCCTCCGCAAGCTGGGCAACGACCCCGCCAAAGTGGTCCTGGGCACCGCCATCCTCGCGGCCGCCGTGTCGCTGGACGGTGACGGCTCCACCACCTTCATCCTCACCACGGCAGCCATGCTGCCCGTCTACCTGCGCCTGAAGATGAGCCCCGTGGTCCTCACCTGCGTGGCCGGCCTGGCCAACGGCACCATGAACATCGTGCCCTGGGGCGGTCCCACGGCCCGCGCCGCCACCGCGCTGAACATCGACGTCAACGACGTCTTTGTCCCCATGGTCCCCTCCCTGATCGGTGGCCTGGTGGTTGTTATGGTCTTCGCCTGGCTCCTGGGCCTGCAGGAACGCAACCGGCTCCGCGCCACCGAGCCGGGCATCTGGGCCACCCCGGGTGCTGACACGGCCGACGGCGGCGCACCCGCTGGTGGGTCGGGAACCGGCCGTGGACGCAAGGGCAACAACCCCGGCGGAGCAGCCCCCGCCGTCGGCGGCTCTTCCGTCGCTGTCCTGGAGCGCCCCGAAACGCTGGTGGACGACCTCGACTCCGCCATGGCGGACACCGCACTGGACCCGAACCGCGCCACCCTGCGGCCCAAGCTGTTCTGGTTCAACCTGGTCCTGACCGTGGCCGTGATGACCATGCTGGTGGCCGACCTGGTCCCGCTGCCCTACGTCTTTATGGTCGGTTCGGCCATCGCGCTGCTGGTGAACTTCCCCAACGTCAAGGAACAGAGCCGCCAGCTGGTGGCCCACGCACCGTCAGTTGTTGCCGTGGTCAGCATGGTCATGGCCGCAGCAGTCCTCACCGGGGTCCTGACCGGCACCGGCATGGTGGGAGCCATGTCCGAGTGGCTGGTCCAGATCATCCCGTCCAGCATGGGACCGTTCATGGCCGTCATCACCGGTGTCCTGAGCATCCCCATGACGTTCTTCATGAGCAACGACGCCTTCTACTTCGGCGTCCTGCCGGTACTCGCCGAAACTGCCGGCCACTACGGCATCCCCGCCGCGGACATGGCCCGGGCCTCCATCACCGGCCAGCCGTTCCACCTGCAGAGCCCCCTGGTTCCGGCTATCCTGCTGCTGGTCTCCCTGGCCAAGGTGGACCTGGGCGACCACCACAAAAAGGTACTGTGGCGCACCGCCGTGGTTTCCCTGGTCATGCTGGGAATTGGTGTGCTGACCGGGGCCGTCGGAATCGGTTAGTCTAAACCTGCCTGTGGACCGGCTTCGGCCGGCCTACGGGACCGAAGTGCCCGTCTGACGCCCGCTGGGGGTCGTCAGACGGGCACTGGCGTTTCCGCACTAGACTGGTTCCGGAAAACAAGCGGGACTGGTTGGAAAAACAAGTGGCACTTGTTTGCGAAGCGACCGGGGCCCGCCCGGAATGAACACATACACCTGCAGGGGAGATCCATGGCTGCGATCAACCGTGACGATGTTGCGCATCTGGCGCGACTCGCTCACATCGAGATGAGTGCCGAAGAGCTGGACAGGATGGCCGGCGAGCTCGCCGTCATCGTTGATTCCGTCAAGTCCGTCAGTGAGGCCGCCGGGGCCGACGTCCCGGCAACGTCCCACCCCATCCCGCTGACCAACGTCTTCCGGGACGACGTGGTGGGGCACACCTTCACCGCTGAACAGTCACTCTCCGGCGCGCCGGATTCGCTCGATAACCGTTTCAAGGTCCCGGCCATCCTGGATGAGGCATAAACCATGACCGAACTGAACCCCGCCGGAACCGACGCCGGCACCCTGATCCGCCTGTCCGCAGCGCAGCTGGCCGCCAAGCTGGCCGCCGGTGAAGTGACCTCCGTGGAGATCACCCGGGCCTGCCTGGACCGCATCGCCCAGGTGGATGGCGGTGAGCGCGGCATCAACGCGTTCCTGCACGTCAACGCCGAGGAAGCGCTCGCCGTCGCTGCAGAGGTGGACGCCATCCGCGCCGCCGGCGGCCCCGAAGCCGACGCCCTGCATGAACTCGCAGGCGTCCCCATCGCCGTCAAGGACCTCATCGTCACGGTGGGCCAGCCCACCACTGCCGGCTCGAAGATCCTCGAAGGCTGGCACAGCCCGTACGACGCCACCGTGGTGGCCCGACTGCGCGCCGCGAAGATGCCCATCCTGGGCAAAACCAACCTGGACGAATTCGCCATGGGTTCCTCCACCGAGCACTCCGCCTACGGCCCCACCCGCAACCCCTGGGACCTGGACCGGATCCCGGGCGGCTCCGGCGGCGGTTCCGCGGCCGCCGTCGCCGCGTTCGAGGCGCCCCTGGCCCTCGGAACCGACACCGGCGGCTCCATCCGGCAGCCGGGCGCCGTCACCGGCACCGTGGGGGTCAAGCCCACCTACGGCAGCGTGTCCCGCTACGGCGCCATCGCCATGGCCTCCTCGCTGGACCAGATCGGCCCCGTCACCCGCACCGTGCTGGACTCGGCACTGCTGCACCAGGTCATCGGCGGGCACGACCCCAAGGACTCCACCTCCCTGCCGGAGCCGCTGGCGGACCTCGTGGCCGCGGCACGCACCGGCAACGTCGAGGGCCTGCGGATCGGCATCATCAAGGAACTGCACGGCGAGGGTTACCAGGCCGGCGTCGAAAACCGGTTCAACGAGGCGCTGGAACTGCTCAAGGACGCCGGCGCCACGATCGTTGAGGTCTCCTGCCCCAACTTCCAGTACGCCCTGGGCGCCTACTACCTGATCATGCCCTCCGAGGCGTCCTCCAACCTGGCAAAGTTCGACGGCGTCCGGTTCGGCCTGCGCGTCCTGCCCACCGACCCGCCGCTCACCATTGAACGGGTCATGGCAGCCACCCGCGCCGCCGGGTTCGGCGACGAGGTCAAGCGCCGCATCATCCTGGGCACCTACGCCCTGAGCGCCGGCTACTACGACGCCTACTACGGCTCGGCCCAGAAGGTCCGCACCCTGGTCCAGCGCGACTTCAACGCCGCGTTTGAACAGGCGGACGTACTGATTTCCCCCACGGCGCCCACCACCGCGTTCAAATTGGGCGAAAAGCTGGACGATCCGCTGGCCATGTACCTCAACGACGTCGCCACCATCCCGGCCAACCTGGCCGGCGTCCCCGGGCTCTCCCTCCCGGGCGGCCTCGCTGACGAGGACGGACTGCCCGTCGGCATCCAGCTGCTGGCCCCGGCCCGCGAGGACGCCCGGCTCTACCGCGTGGGCGCCGTCCTGGAATCGCTGCTGGAGGCCAAGTGGGGCGGCCCGCTGCTGGCCCAGGCCCCCGACCTTGCCGGCGCACCGGCACTCGAAGCCCAGGAGGCGAAATAATGAGCACCGACGCAACCCTGAGCTTCGAAGAGGCCATGGAGAAGTACGACCCCGTCCTGGGGTTTGAGGTCCACGTGGAACTCAACACCAAAACCAAGATGTTCTCCTCCGCGCCCAACGTGTTCGGCGACGAGCCCAACACCAACGTGAACGAGGTGGACCTCGGCCTGCCGGGCGTGCTGCCCGTGGTCAACCGGACGGCCATCGAGTCCTCCATCAAGATCGGCCTGGCGCTGAACTGCAGCATCGCCGAGTCCTGCACCTTTGCCCGGAAGCAGTACTTCTACCCGGACACACCCAAGAACTTCCAGACCTCCCAGTACGAGGACCCCATCGCGTACGACGGTTACCTGGACATCGAACTCGCCGACGGCACGGTGTTCCGCGTTGAGATTGAACGCGCCCACATGGAGGAGGACGCCGGGAAGCTGACCCACATGGGTGGCGCCGCCGGCCGCATCCAGGGCGCCGACTTCTCCCTGGTGGACTACAACCGCTCAGGCGTGCCGCTCGTGGAAATCGTCACCAAGCCCATCGAAGGCGCCGGCTCCCGCGCGCCGGAACTGGCCAAGGCCTACGTGGCCGCCGTCCGCGAGATCGTCAAGAACCTCGGCGTCTCCGATGCCCGGATGGAACGCGGCAACGTCCGCTGCGACGCCAACGTCTCGCTCCGCCCGCACGGCCGGGAACGGTTCGGCATCCGGTCCGAAACCAAAAACGTGAACTCGCTACGCGCCGTCGAACACGCCGTCCGCTACGAGATCCAGCGCCACGCCGCCGTCCTGGACAACGGCAACCCGGTCATCCAGGAAACCCGGCACTGGCACGAGGACACCCGTACCACCACGTCGGGCCGGCCCAAGTCGGACGCTGACGACTACCGCTACTTCCCGGAACCGGACCTGGTGCCCGTGGTGGCGTCCCGTGAATGGGTGGAGGAGCTCCGCGCCATCTTGCCCGAGCCGCCGGCCGCCCGCCGCAAGCGCCTGCAGGCCGACTGGGGCTACTCCGAACTGGAATTCCGCGACGTGGTCAACGCCGGAGTCCTGGACGAGATCGAGGAAACCATTGCCGCCGGCGCCTCCGCTTCGGTGGCCCGTAAATGGTGGATGGGCGAAATCGTTGGGCGCGCCAAAAACGCCGACGTCGACCCCGGCCAGCTGGGCGTTGCACCCGCCACCATCGTGGAGCTTGCGAAAATGGTGGATGACGGCAAGATCAACAACAAGATGGCCACCGCTGTCCTGGACGGCGTCCTGGCCGGCGAAGGCACCCCGGCCGAAATCGTCGAGGCCCGCGGCCTGGCAGTGGTCTCGGACGACGGCCCCCTCCTCGAAGCCATCGACGCTGCCCTGGCGGCACAGCCGGACGTCGCGGAGAAGATCCGCGGCGGCAAGGTCCAGGCCATCGGCGCGATTGTTGGCGGCGTGATGAAGGCCACCCGTGGCCAGGCGGACGCCGGCCGCGTCCGTGAGCTGATCCTGGCGAAGCTCGGCGTCGAAGGCTGACACCGCCCGCTCCAACCCAACTGGGTCGCAGTAGTTGTCGTTTTGACCCCTCAAAACGACAACAACTGCGACCCAGTTGGGCGTTAAGCACTACTCGCATCCACAGGCACCGAACTACCCGTGTTCAGGGCCGCGTCCCGGTCCTACACTGAAGATCCAGGGCACAGCGCCCTGCCCGCTCTGTGGGAGGTATGGCCATGACCGTCCGGGAACCGTTGAGGCTTCGCAAGGCTTTCCTGGCCGGCGCCGTTGCGCTGGCGCTGACCGGCACGGGAGCCGCCATCGCCTGGTCGGCAACCGGGACGCCCACGCCCACCCCGGACACGCCCAGTGCGGCCGCGCCGGATACCGGTTCGGGCAAGGACACGGATCCGGCGAAGGACAAAGCCGCACACGCCCGTCCCCTCCACAGTGAAAGTGTGGTGAAGGAGGCCGACGGCACCTACCGCACGGTCCTATCGCAGCGCGGCACGGTGGACGCCGTCAGCTCCACGGCCATCACGGTGAAAAGCGAGGACGGCTACAGCCAGACCTACGCCGTCACCGCTGGCACCCGGACCACAGTGATTCCCGCCCCCGCCGCGGACGGCTCACCGGCAACGGGCGACGACGGCAAACGGCTCAAGCCCACGGACGGCACCAGTGCGGACCTCGCCACAGGGGACGCCGTGCTGGTTGCCGGCGTGAAGGATGGCGGCACGGCCACTGCCCAAAGGATTGTCAAGGGCGCCGGCGACGGGCCCGGAATGGGACTGGGCCAGGGCCGCGGGAAAGGACACGGGCAAGGCCACGGCAAGGGCGCTGGGCAGAGTCAGGGGCAGGGTCAAGGCCACGGACCCAAAGCCTGAGCGCGGCGGATTCAGCTGATTTTGACCAGCCCCGCCATGATGTCCTCCAGTGCCTGGCACACCATCAGCACCGAGCGGCGCTTGAGGTTCTCCGGCCTGGCCAGCAGGTCAATCCGGCGGCGCGTGCTGATCCCGGACAGGGGACGGAGCACAATGTCCGGATTCAGCACCGGCCCCGCGGTGTACCGCGGCAGAAGGCCAACCACCCCGCCGGCCGCCACCAGCGCGGCCACGGTGGAGTAGTCATTGATGCGGTGCACAATGTTCAGTTCCCTGCTGGAAACGGCCGCGACGGCGGACAGCACGTCGGCGGGGGAGTAGCCGGCGTGGCTGGTCACCCAGGCCTCGGCCGCCACGTCCTGCACGCTCAGGGTGTCCTGCCCGGCCAGCCGGTGCCCGGCGGGGAGGGCCACGTCCAGCGGTTCGTGGGCCAGCGGGATCACCGTGACACGTTCGGTGGGCCACCGGGGGCTGTGGTCCATCCGGTGGGCCAGGACCAGGTCGTACCGGGCCGTCAACGCGGGGAAGTCCTGCTGGGCCACGTCCTCGTCGGACAATTCGATCCGTGGTTTCTCCGGGCCGTCCAGGATCCGGGCCAGCGGCGCAAAGACTGCCTGGCCGGCGCTGTGGAAGCCACACAGGCTCACCCGGCCGGCTGCGGACCCGTGATAGATCCCGATCGCATCCCGCGCGTCCGCCAGCGCACTGACCACGGCGGCGCCGGCGTCGGCCAGGACCTGGCCTGCTTCCGTCAGCACCAGGTTGCGGCCTTCCTTTCGCGTCAGCGGCACGTCGACCGTCCGCTGCAGGATGGCCAGTTGCTGCGAGACGGCGGACGGCGTGACCATCAGGGTGTCCGCCACCGCCTTGACGCTGCCCAGCGCGCCGAGCTCACGCAGGATTTCAAGCTGATGGATCTCCATCCCCCCAGTCTATGCATTAGCAAAAGCTACATCGTCGATTGAGAAATTCCCTGTTGTACTAAGCCGTTATCCCCGTTCTAATAAGGACGGAAGCACCCGCCCGCGGTGTGGCGATAAAGAGGAAGGAAGCCGATGAAGGCTTTGTACAAGTCAGGCCCCCAGGCCGGTTTCGAGCTGGTGGACCGGCCCGAACCGGAAGCCGGTCCGGCCGACGTAAAAATCCGTGTGATGACCACCGGTATCTGCGGCACCGACCTCCACATCCAGTCCTGGGACGCCTGGGCGCAGGGCATCATCGAGGCACCCCTGATCGCCGGCCACGAGTTCTACGGCGAAGTGGTGGCTGTGGGCGGGGACGTCCGCGACGTGAAAGTGGGCGACCGGGTATCCGGCGAAGGCCACGTGGTGTGCGGCATCTGCCGCAACTGCCGCGCGGGCCGCCGCCAGATGTGCATCCACACCGTCAGCGTGGGCGTGCAGCGCGACGGCGCCTTTGCCGAATACGTGGTGATCCCGGAAACCAACGTCTGGGTCCATCACGATCCGTCCATCACCCCCGAGCTCGGCGCCATCTTCGACCCCTTCGGCAACGCCGTGCACACCGCCCTGAGCTTCCCGCTGGTGGGCGAGGACGTCCTGATCACCGGCGCCGGGCCTATCGGCCTGATGGCCATCGCCGTCGCCCGGCACGCAGGGGCCCGCAAGATCGCCATCACGGACGTGTCCGGACCCCGCCTGGAGCTGGCCCGCACCCTCGGCGCGGACCTGGCCATCGACGTCTCCACCACCCGGGTCCGCGACGCCCAACGTGCGCTCGGCCTGCGCGAGGGCTTCGACATCGGCATGGAAATGTCCGGCCATCCCACGGCGCTGCCGGAGATGATCGAGAACATGAACCACGGTGGCCGGATCGCCATGCTGGGCCTGCCCAGCCAGGACATCACCATTGACTGGGCCAAGGTGGTCACGCACATGCTCACCCTCAAGGGCATCTACGGCCGCGAAATGTACGAGACCTGGTACGCCATGAGCGCCATGCTCTCCTCCAACCCCGTGCTCCACGCCGGCATCTCCGCCGTGGTGACGGACACCCTGCCCGCCACGGACTGGGAAAAAGGCTTTGACCTGGCCCGCAGCGGTTCCGGTGGCAAAGTTGTCCTCGACTGGACCCAACTCTAAGGAAACCCCATGTACTCCGCCATCAAGGACCAGCTGGCCACCGAGCTGGACAGCCTCCGCACCGCCGGGCTGTTCAAGACCGAGCGCAGCATCAACTCGCCGCAGTCCAGCCACATCACTGCAGCCCGGATCGGGGAACAGGGCGCCGCCGTCCTTAACTTCTGCGCCAACAACTACCTGGGCCTGGCCGACCACCCGGACATCATCACGGCCGCCAAGACCGCCATGGACGAGCGCGGTTTCGGCATGGCCAGCGTCCGCTTCATCTGTGGCACCCAGGACCTGCACCTGGAACTCGAAGCCAGGGTCTCCCGCTTCCTGGGCACCGAGGACACCATCCTGTTCTCCAGCTGCTTCGACGCCAACGGCGGTGTGTTCGAGTCCCTGTTCGGACCCGAGGACGCCATCATCTCCGATGCCCTCAACCACGCCTCGATCATCGACGGCATCCGGCTCTGCAAAGCCCGCCGTTACCGCTACGCCAACCAGGACATGGCCGAGCTCGAAGCCCGGCTGCAGGAGGCAGGCGACGCACGGCGCCGGATCATCGTCACGGACGGCGTCTTCTCCATGGACGGCTACCTCGCCCCGCTGGCTGCCATCTGCGACCTGGCCGAGCGCTACGACGCCCTGGTGATGGTGGACGACTCGCACGCCGTGGGCTTTATGGGCGGCACCGGCGCGGGTACGCCCGAGCATGCCGGCGTCTCCGACCGGGTGGACATCTACACGGGCACATTCGGCAAGGCCCTGGGTGGCGCCTCCGGCGGATACGTCTCGGGCCGCGCCGAAGTGGTGGCCATGCTCCGGCAGAAGGCCCGCCCCTACCTGTTCTCCAACTCCCTGGCGCCGGCGATCGTGGCCGCCACCATCAAGGCACTTGACCTGGTGGAAACCTCCGCTGACCTGCGGACCAGATTGTTCGCCAATGCGGAGCTGTTCCGCCGCCGGATGACGGAGGAGGGCTTCGAGCTCCTCCCCGGCGAGCACGCGATTGTGCCGGTGATGTTTGGTGACGCCGTCCTCGCGGCGAAGGTGGCGGACCGGATGCTGGCCCACGGAGTTTTCGTCACGGCCTTCAGCTTCCCGGTGGTTCCACGCGGTGCCGCAAGGATCCGCGTGCAGCTCTCGGCGTCGCATTCAGCGGCCGACGTCGAAGCGTGCGTGGGTGCGTTCGTCGCCAGCCGTGCCGCAGTAGCAGGCTAAGCCCGGCGCCGCCGGTAGCCGCCAACTCTGCAAGGATGGTGCCATGGCAGCACATTACGATGTCCTGATTGTTGGCGGCGGCATCGCCGGGCTTTCCCTGGCGGCTGCGCTGGCGGATCACTGCACGGTGGCGCTGGTGGAGGCGGAGCAGGAGCTGGCGTACCACACGTCCTCCCGCTCCGCCCGGCAGCTGATCCCCAGTTACGGCCCGCCGGTGGTGCAGGAACTGACTATGCGGACCCTGGAACTCATCGCCGCCCGGGACGACGGGCAGCCCGTGCCGGTCCTGACGCCGCGCAGTTTCCTGCTGGTCGGCACCGAAGCCCTGGTTGCGGCCGGGGCAAGCGGACACATGGTGCCGGTGACACCGGACCAGGCGCTGGAGCTTTGTCCTGCCCTGGTCCCCGGCAGCTTCGAAGCCGCCGGGCTGGATACAGGCTCCTACGGCTGCGACGCGCCCCTGCTGCTGGCAGGCCACCGGCAGGCAGCCTTGGCCGCGGGGGCGGAGATCATCACCGGCGCACGCGTGCACTCAGCCCAGCGCCTGGGAACCGGCTGGCAGGTCGGCGCCGGCACGGAGGCCTTCGCAGCCACTGTGGTGGTCAACGCGGCCGGCGCCTGGGCCGATGAGCTGGCCGTCATCAGCGGCGTGGAGAAGCTGGGCCTGCAGCCCTACCGCCGCACCGCAGCGATTGCCGCCGTCGGCCGTTCCCTGCCCGCCGGCAGCCCCATGGTGGCCGCCGCGGATGACTCGTACTATTTCCGGCCCGACGGCGGCGACGTGCTGATTTCGCCGTCCGAGACAGTGCCCAGCGGCCCCGAGGACGCACAACCGCGCCCCGGCGATGTGGAAAACCTGGTGGCCCTCCTCAACCGGGTGACGTCGCTGGGCATTACCGGCGTACGCCGCGCGTGGACCGGGCTCCGGACCGAGGCTGCCGACGGCATCCCCGTGGCCGGGTTCGACGCGGAGGCCGCCGGGTTCTACTGGCTCGCCGGGCAAGGCGGGTACGGGTTCCAAACATCTGCCGCCATGGCCGAACTTGCCGCGGGGCAGATCCTGGCGCACCTGGGCGGCCGCCCAGGTCCGGAATCCCGGACAGCACGGGCGCTTGCAGCCACCCGCTGGTCCGTGCGGCGCTGAAGAATGATTCCATGAGCACCCTGATCACCAACATCGCCGAGCTGATGACCCAGGACCTGGACCACCGCGTCCTCAAGGACGCCGCCCTGGTGCTCGAGGGGGAGCGGATCGCCTGGCTGGGCCCCGCCGCGCACGCCCCTGCAGCGGACCAGGCGGTGGACGCCGGTGGCCGGGCCGTGCTGCCCGGCTGGGTGGACTCCCACACCCATCTTCTTTTCGCCGGCGACCGGACAGCCGAGTTCGAAGCCAGGATGGCGGGGGAAGCGTATGCCGCCGGCGGCATCGCCGTGACCATGGCCGCCACCCGGGCCACCGGCGACTACGACCTGACGCGGCTGGCAATGGGCAGGGTGGCCGAGGCCGTCGCCCAGGGCACCACCTACCTGGAGACGAAGACCGGCTACGGGCTGGACATCGACCACGAAGCCCGCAGCGCTCGGATCGCCTCCACCGTGGCGGACCAGGTGACCTACCTCGGCGCGCACCTGGTGCCGGCCGGCCAGGATCCGGAGGCCTACACGGACCTGGTCTGCGGGCCGATGCTGGCCGCCGTCCTGCCCTATGTGCAATGGGCGGACGTGTTTTGTGAGGAAGGTGCCTTCACGGCGGAGCAGTCACGCCGGGTGCTGCTTGCGTGCCGCGATGCCGGGCTGGGCCTGCGGGTCCACGGAAACCAGCTGGGGGAGGGGCCCGGGGTGCGGCTCGCCGTCGAGATGGGCGCCGCCAGCGTGGACCACGTCAATTACCTGGCCTGCGCCGACATCGAGGCCCTGGCCGGAACCTGGGCCGGCTGGGATCCTGGAAGCGGCACGGGACAGCGGGGAACGGTGGCCACCTGCCTGCCCGCCTGCGACCTCTCCACCCGCCAGCCGCTGGCGCCCGCCCGCGGACTCCTGGACGCCGGCGTCCAGGTGGCGCTCGCCTCAAACGCCAACCCCGGCACGTCCTACACCAGCTCCATGGCCTTCTGCGTCACCACGGCGGTGCTGCAGATGGGCCTCAGCGTCCACGAAGCCGTCCGCGCCGCCACCTACGGCGGGGCCCTCGCCCTGCACCGGGACACCGGCAGCGACGCCGACGGCCAGCGCGCCGTGGGATCCCTCGCCGTGGGGCACCGGGCGGACCTGCACGTCCTCAACGCGCCGTCCGCCACGCACCTCGCCTACCGACCGGGGATGCCGTTGACGTACGCTGTGTGGCGGGCCGGACGCCGCGAGCGCTAATACTGCCGCGAAATTGACGTTTTATGATCGTTTAGGGTCTGTTATGATCATAAAACGTCATCATGTGCGATGGCTCAAGCACTTTGGAGGCCTTCCGCATGACCCGTACCGACCGCCTGACGGCCATCCTTGACCTGTTGGCCCGGACCGGCCAGGTGGAAGTGGACGAGATCGTTACCACCCTTGCGGTTTCCCCGGCCACGGCCCGCCGCGACCTGGACAGCCTGGCGAAGCGCCGGCTGCTGACCCGGACGCGGGGCGGCGCCACCACCGGCGCCCTGGCCTACGACCTTCCCGGCCGGTACAACCGTGACGACCACGGCCAGGCCAAGGAACAGATCGCTCAGGCCGCATCTGCGCTGGTCCGCCCCGGTGCGGTGATCGGCCTGTGCGGCGGGACCACCAGCACTGCCCTGGCGCAGATCCTGGCCACGCGGGAAGACCTCAATGCTCCCGCGAACCAGCACACACTGACGGTGGTCACGAACGCCATCAACATCGCCGGCCAGCTCGCCGTGCGGCCCAACATCAAGGTCATGGTGACCGGGGGCATCCTCAACCCGCGCTCCTATGAGCTGGTGGGCCCGTATACGGACATCATCATGCAGAAGGTGGTGCTGGACATCGCCTTCATCGGCGTCAACGGCATCGACCCGGAGGTGGGTCCCACCAACACGGGCGAAGGGGAGGCCTCCGTCAACGCGCTGCTTGCCAGCCGGGCCCGGATTTCGTATGTCCTGGCCGACTCGTCGAAGGTGGGCGTGCGGGCCTTTGCCACGATGGACGGCTACAACTTCACCCGCCTGATCACGGACGCCGGGATCTCGCCGCGGGACAAGGCCGCGTTTGAAGCCAACGGCACCGAAGTGATCGTCGCTCCCGGATAAAGGGCCGCCGGCCCACGGGGACCACCGGGATCCAGTGCCGGCCGGGGCGGTCAGCCCGGATCCAGCAACAGCAGGCAAAATGGGTACATGCTGGTTCCCTCCCGCCGCAGGCTGCGGCTCGAAGTCTGGATTGTCCTGGGGTTGTCCCTGGGACAATCCGCCGTCTATTCCGTGGTGCAGCTGCTGGACAAGCTGTCCCGCGCGCCGCTGGTGGAGGGCACCTCCACCCTGAACCGCTCGCAAAGTACCCGGGAATACTTCGACCTGACCTACCAGCTGCTGGACATCGCCTTTGCCCTGGTGCCGGTCCTCCTGGTGATCTACTTCCTGACCGACCAGCGCCAGGCGGCACCTGCCGGACCCGGCAACCCGCCGGTCATCGGCGGCGCCAACGCCTCCCGCCACACGGGCTCCGCTTTCCGGCAGCTTGGCTTCACCTTCGACAGGCCCGGCCGCGACCTGCTCCAGGGCCTCGGCCTGGCCGCCCTGATCGGCATCCCGTCACTGGGCCTCTACGCCGCCGGGCGGGCGTTGGGCATCACCACCGCCATCATCCCCAGCGCCCTGGATGCCTACTGGTGGACCGTTCCGGTGCTGATCCTCTCCGCCGTCCGGCACGGCATTGTGGAAGAGGTCATTGTGGTGGGGTACCTGATGAACCGCTTCGGCAAGTTCGGCTGGAGCCTGCCGGTGTCCATCGCGGCCAGTGCGCTGCTGCGTGGCAGCTACCACCTTTACCAGGGCTTCGGGCCCTTCATCGGGAACGTGGTGATGGGCGCCGTCTTCGCGTGGCTCTACACCCGGACCAAACGCGTGATGCCGTTGGTCATCGCGCACGCGCTGCTCGACATCGTGGCGTTTGTCGGCTTCAGCCTGTTTGGCAAGGCGGTGGGGCTGGGCTGACCGTCCCGGGCCTCATGCCTGCCCGCGGTGGCGGGCGGCCGCCGTCGTCCGCTTGATGCTTTTGCCGCTCAATGATTCGGCCGCCATCAGCAGGTGACGCCGTTGTCAGCTGCTGATGGCGGTCGAAGGGTGGGTGGGCGCGGACGCCCGGAAGCACCGGACCCGGCGCAGGCCGGATCCGGTGCGGCGGAGGATCAGATGGTGACTGCGCCGTTGGCGGTTTCGAAGGTGACCGAGAGGATTCCGGGCGTGCCGTGCGGGGCAACCCAATCCACTGCAACATCCTCGAGCGGCTTCTCCACCGGTTCGCCCAGCCATTCGGTGACCCGCTCGGCGGAACCGGCGATGGTCAGGCAGCTCATCTTAACGTTGCCTTCGTAGGCGTTGGACGGGTGCAGGGAGGGGTCGCCCTCCCACTTCAGCATGTAGGGCACCTGGGGATCCGCGATGAGGCCCAGGATGCCGATCTGCTTCCAGACCAGTTCGCGGCCGTCAGGGAACTTGCGGTTGCCGTTGACGGAAGACCGGCCCAGCCGCTCCTCGAAAGGGGCAAGGTCGTCCACTTCGACGCACCAGCCCATCCAGCCGCCACCGGCTTCGGAGCGGGCGCGGACAGCCTGCCCGAAAGGCGCCTTGTCCGAGGCGGGGTGCGCCAGCACCTCCACCACCTCAAGGTACTTGTGGCCCGCGAGGGGAATGATCATGTTCCGGGTTCCAAAACGGGGATGCACCCCGCCCTTGACGGCTTCCACACCCAGGGCGGAAGCGATTCGTTCGGTGGTGGCCGCCAGGCCATCCTGTTCACAGGCGTAAGAGACGTGATCCATGCGCATGCCAACATCTTGGCACTTTGTGATCCGCCTCTCAGCTAAGGTTTGCCTTACATGTTTTTTCCGCTGGGCGGAGTTCCTGTTGTGGCCCGGCAACGGGGCCGTGGGACCATGTTCGTCACAATCCTGTACCACGCTCCCGGACAGTTCCTACACTGGGCACAGGTCATGAGTGCCAGCATCAAGCCCCGGCTCGCTGGCCGGCAACCCTCCACCCGCGGTGGGGTGCCCCGGGTGAGGACCTGGCTGTCCGGCACCGGCCGGATGGCAAGCGCGGCCCGTGCTGCTTCCTGCATGCCGGGCCCCTGTGAAGTGGAGCCAAAGATGTCCAACGGATGGTCGTTTGAAACCCGCCAGATCCATGCAGGCCAGGAACCGGACAGCGCCACCGGCGCCCGGGCCCTGCCCATCTACCAGACCACCTCGTTTGTGTTCCCCAGCGCCGAAAGCGCGGCCAACAGGTTCGCCCTGGCCGAACTCTCGCCCATCTACACCCGCATCGGCAACCCCACCCAGGACGCCGTGGAGCAGCGGATCGCCAGCCTGGAAGGCGGCCTCGCGGCCCTCCTGCTCAGCTCCGGGCAGGCCGCCGAGACGTTCGCGGTCCTGAACATCGCCGAGGCCGGCGACCACATCGTGGCCAGCCCCAGCCTTTACGGCGGGACCTACAACCTCTTCGCCCACACCCTGAAGAAGTTCGGCATCACCGTGACGTTTGTGGCGGACCCGGACAACCTGGACCAGTGGCGCGACGCCGTGCAGCCCAACACCAAGCTGTTCTTCGGCGAGGTGGTATCCAACCCGCGCCAGGACGTCCTGGACATCGAGGGCATTTCCGGGGTGGCGCACCAGGCGGGAGTGCCGCTGATTGTGGACAACACGCTGTCCACCCCGTACCTGATCCGGCCGCTGGAGTGGGGCGCGGACATCGTCCTGCACTCGGCCACGAAGTACCTGGGCGGACACGGCGCAGCCATCGCCGGCGTGATCGTGGACTCGGGCAAGTTCGACTTCACCAGGGAACCGGAGAAGTTCCCCGGCTTCAACACCCCGGACCCCACCTACAACGGCCTGGTCTACGGCCGCGACCTGGGTGCCGACGGCGCCCTGGGTGCCAACCTGTCCTACATCCTGAAGGCCCGCGTGCAGCTGCTGCGCGACCTGGGCTCCGCCGTGTCACCGTTCAACGCGTTCCTGATCGCCCAGGGCCTGGAAACCCTGAGCCTGCGGGTGGAGCGGCATGTCTCCAACGCCATTGAGGTGGCCCGTTGGCTCGAGGCGCGGGACGACGTCGAATCCGTTGCCTACGCCGGCCTGCCCTCCAGCCCCTGGTTTGAGCGCGGCCAAAAGTACGGGCCGCGGGGCACCGGGGCGATTGTGGCCTTCAACCTCGCCGGCGGGGCCGCGGCCGGCCAGCGTTTTGTCGATGCGCTGGAACTGCACTCCCATGTGGCCAACATCGGCGATGTCCGGTCGCTGGTGATCCACCCCGCGTCCACCACCCACAGCCAGCTGTCCCCTGAGCAGCAGGCCGTTGCCGGGGTCACGCCGGGCCTGGTCCGGTTGTCCGTGGGACTGGAACACATCGATGACATCCTGGCCGACCTGGAAGCAGGTTTCCGGGCGGCCAAGGCGGCAGCAGGGTCCTGACCGGACCCTAACGGACCGGCTGCCTTTGGGCCGGGGCAAGTCACAACCAGTCACACTCTTGGCCCGGGGTGGGGTGTTCTTCGTACACTCGAACAAGGTCATGAGTGCCAGTGACAGCCCCGGCTTGCTGGCCGGCAACCCTCCTTCCGCGGTGGGGTGCCCCGGGTGAAGACCTGGCCTGCCGGTCATTCGACGGCAGGCAAGCGCGTAGAAGAGGTCTTGCCATGACGGTTACCGTCGCCCGTACCACCGTTCCCGAACACGGGATTGTCCGCTTCGCCTCCGTAGGGGCCCTGGAACTTGAAGCCGGCGGATACCTGCCGGACGTCACCCTGGCCTACGAAACGTGGGGCACCCTGAATGCCGACGGCAGCAACGCCATCCTGATCGAGCATGCCCTGACCGGCAGCACCCACGTTGCCCGCGGCGACAGCGACGAGCCCGGCTGGTGGGAACAGCTGGCCGGTCCGGGCGCACCCGTGGACACGGACCAGTTTTTTGTGGTGTCCATCAACATTGTGGGCGGCTGTTACGGGTCCACGGGACCGTCCTCAGCCGCACCGGACGGCAGCCCGTGGGGTTCCCGGTTTCCGCTGGTGACCCTGCGGGACAGCACCGTGGCCGAAGCCAGGCTCGCAGACCAGCTGGGCATCCGCAGCTGGTTCGCCGTCCTGGGCGGCTCCATGGGCGGTGCGCGTGCCTTGGAATGGGCGGTGACCTACCCGGAGCGGGTGCAGCGGTGCGCCGTCATCGCCGTCGGTGCGGCGAGCACCGCAGAGCAGATCGCGTTTGCGCAGGCGCAAACGCTGGCCATCCGCCAGGATGCCAACTTCCAGGGCGGCGACTACTACGGCGGCCCGTTCCCCGGGGACGGTCTGGCCCTGGCCCGGCGCATCGCCCACATCACCTACCGGTCCGCCGCGGAACTCGAAGGCCGGTTCGGCCGGCAGGCGCAGGCCGCCGAAACACCGGTCCGCGCGGATTCGCTGGCCGCCCGGGGCCGCTATCAGGTGGAAAGCTACCTGGACCACCAAGGCAACAAACTGGTCCAGCGGTTCGACGCCAACAGCTACATCGCGCTCACCGAGGCACTCATGAGCCATGACGTCACCCGCAACCGGGGCACGCTGGCGCAGGCGCTGGACGTGCCGGGAGTCCGGTTTTTTGTCGCAGCGGTCGACTCGGACCGGCTGTACTTCCCGGCGCAGTCCTACGAGCTGGCGGCGGCGCTGCCGGGCGAGGTGGACGTCCACCTGATCCAGGCGCCGATCGGGCACGACGGCTTCCTGACCGAGATCGGCCAGCTGGGGGCGCAGCTGCGGGCATCGTTCCTCGTCTAGTCGGGCTACCCCGGCCGGGTTGGTCAGCCCTTCATGATCTCGCCACGGCGGGTCATGTACTCCTCCATGGAGAGCTCACCGTTGCTGTACTGCTGGTCCAGTTCGGCGAGTTTGCGGGCCCGGAAGCCCTGCGGGGCCGACGGCGGCGGGGGAGTGGCGGGCGCCTGCGGCTGTTCCGGAGCGGGCTGGCCGGGCTGGCCCGGGTACCCGCCTTGGCCGGGCTGTGCGGGGTAACCGGGCTGGCCCGGGTACCCGCCCTGGTGCGGGGCCTGCGGCCGGCCGAACGGGTCAGGCAGCGGCTGCGGCCGGTCGATGGGCTGCGGCGCGTCGATCTGGCGGAAACCGCCGCCGTAGTAGTCCTGCTGGGTGTAGCCGTCGCGGGGCTGGTTGTTCTGCGGTCCGGGGCCGCCGGGGAACTGGTTGGGATAGCGGCCGGAGAAGCTCTGGTCCTGGTTCCGGCGGGCCACTGACTTCCGGTACATCCGCATGCCCATGGGGATGACAAAGGACAGGATGATGATCCAGAAAAACAGGTTGCTCACGGTGCCGCGCCTCTCGTGTGTGTCCTCCCAGCTTAGCCGGGGCGCGCCGGATGAGGGTGCGCCGGAAGGAATCCGCGCACCTCAACCAGAACCGACGGGAAGGGCAGGCTACTCCGCTGTGGCTGCCGTGGTCCCCAGCGGACCTTCGCCGGACCCCAACGGGACGCCCGGGCCAAAGGCGGGACCCGGCGTCGGGCGTTTTGCGGTGATGCCATCGCCGGAGGACTGGTGGCGCAGCCGGCGCAGGACCCACGGGACGAAATATTCGCGGGCCCACACCAGGTCCCCGCTCCGGGCTTCCCGCCATGTGCTGGGCGGAAGCGGTTTCGGGTGCAGGGGTTCGAGGGTGTGCTCGACGTTGAGTGAGTCCAGCACCATCGCGGCGATGGTGTGGTGGCCCACCGGCGAGAAGTGCAGCCGGTCCTGGTCCCACATCTGCGGATCGCGGAGCTGCCGCAGGGACCACATATCCGCAATAACGGCGTCATGCCGGGCGGCTATGGTGCGGAGGTTCTCGTTGTAGATGGCCACCTTGGACCGGATCCGGCCCAGCACCGACGAACCCGTATCCGGGCCGTTGAACACCACCACCGTGGCACCGTTCATGGCCAGGATCTGCACCACGGAATCAAGTTTCCCGGCCAGCGCATCCGGATCGCCGCCGCGCCGCAGGAGGTCGTTGCCGCCCGCGGACAGGGTCACCAGGTCCGGGCGGAGGGCCAGGGCCGGTGCCAGCTGCTGGTCCACGATCTGCTGCAGGAGCCGGCCGCGGACGGCGAGGTTTGCGTAGGCGAAGTCCTTCTGCGTGCGGCCAAGTTCCTCCGCCACCCGGTCCGCCCAGCCGCGGAACCCGCCGGGGGACGAGGGCTCGGGATCGCCGATGCCCTCCGTAAAGGAATCGCCCAGGGCTACATACCGGGTCCAGGGGTGCGATTCGGTCCGGGGGTGCGGGGTCTGGCTGGCGTTTGTGTCACTCACGTTCCTATCCTGCCTTCTGCTGCGCTGGCTACGCCAACGTAGGTTGTTACTTTCGGGTAACTGTAAGAATGGAAACCATGACTGATGCTTCTGTATTTCCTGCCCCCGTTGTCCAGTGGTCCCACCCCGAGGACCAGCGTGCGGGCAAGCCGTTGCTGGTGCTGCTCCACGGCTACGGCGCCAACGAACAGGACCTGATGGGCCTGGCCGACATGCTGCCGGCAGGATTCGCCATCGCCTCGGTCCGTGCACCCCTCGCCATGGGCCAGGGCTACACCTGGTTCCCGCTGACGGCGTCCATCGAGTACACGCTGGAGCGCGTCACCGAGGCGTCCGCCTATGTGCAGGAGTGGATCGACGGGATCCGGCCACACCACCCGTCAGTGACACTGCTGGGCTTTTCCATGGGCATGGCCATGGCCACCACGCTCCTGCGGCAGCGGCCGCAGGACTATGCGGCCGTCGTCGGGCTGTCCGGTTTTGCGGTCGACGCCGGCGCAGACCCCTCATTCCACGACGCCGACCTGCAGGGCACCGTGCCGTTCTTCTGGGGCCGGGACCAGCAGGACCCGGTGATCACCGCGGACAAGATCGACTTCACCATGGGCTGGGTCCGCAAACACGTCAAGCTCACCAAGGTGCTGTACACGGGCATGTGGCACGGCATCAACCAGCAGGAAATCGGGCACGTGGGCGAGTTCCTCACGCATGAGGTGCTCAACAAGCAGGAGTGACGACGGCGGCCGGATACGTCACGGAGCACCTCAACTGGGCGTGTCGCCCTCGGTCAGCCCGCCGTAAGCCCGCCGCGTCCGGTCAGTCCGCTGCGGGGGCGCTGACCCGGACGGTCTGCCCGTTCACGGTGACGGTGTCGCCGTGGTGGAGCTGGCGGCCGCGGCGGTCATCGATCTCGCCGTTCACCTTGACCAGCCCGTTCTTCACCACTTCGGCGGCCTCAACACCGTCCTCCACCAGGTTGGCAAGCTTCAGCAGCTGGCCCAGGCGGATCATGCTGTCGCGGATGGGGATGTCCTCTACGGGGTTGCTCATACAGCAATAATGCCTGACGTAAGGTGGATCCAATGACCTCACCCTCCCGCCTGCCGCTCCTGGCGGGCCTCCCGCTTGCGGTGCTGGCCGGCCTCGCCATCCCCGCCCAGGGCCGCATCAACGGGGCGCTGGCCACCCGCCTGGATGACGGCGTCGCCGCGTCCGTGGTGAGCTTCAGCACAGGCCTGCTGGTAATGCTCCTCATCTCGGTGCTGCTGCCCCGGGGCCGGGCCGGGCTGGCCCGGATCCTGCCGGCCGTCCGCACCCGCGCCTTCCCGCGCGTCTACGTTATGGCCGGCGGGATCGGGGCCATCTTTGTCTTCGCCCAGTCCTTCACGGTGGGCATCCTGGGCGTGGCGCTGTTCACGGTGGCCACAGTGACAGGCCAGACCCTCAGCGGGTTGCTGGTGGACCGGCTGGGCATCGGCCCGGCCGGCCGCAAATCCATCACCGGCATCCGCGTGGTGGGCTGCGTGCTGACCATCGCCGCCGTGGCCTGGGCGGTTTCGCCGAGGTTCGCCGGCGGCCCGGGAGCAACCGACGCCGGCGGGCTGGTCCTGCCGCTGCTGCTGCCGCTGCTTGCCGGGTTCCTGATGAGCTTCCAGCAGGCCATGAACGGCACCGCCACCGTCCACTACGGAACACCCATCGCCGCCACCCTGGTGAACTTCGTGGCCGGCTGCGCCGTGCTGTGGACCGTGTACGGCATCAAGGTGGCAGTGGCCGGGGCCGGCAATCCGCTGCCGGCCGAGTGGTGGTACTACATCGGCGGGCCCATGGGCTGCGTTTTCATCGGTGTAGGCGCGCTCCTGGTGCGCAGCCTGGGTGTGCTGGTCACCGGCCTGGGCATGATCGCCGGCCAGCTGCTGGGGTCCCTGGCCCTGGACGTGGCGCTGCCCGCACCGGGCTCCGTTGTGGCTCCGGCCACCGTCCTGGGAACTGTCCTCACCCTGGGGGCCATCATCCTGGCCACCCTGCCCTGGCCGCGGGGCGCGCTCCGCAGGCAGGGCCGGTAGGCTGGGACACGCAGCTTTCTGCAACATTTTCCTTCATCCAATCCGCCGGAAACCCGTGGTGCCCCACCACCGGAGTGCCGGCACCGAAAAACCGCGGACCGCACCCAGCGGCCCTGTAGAAACTGGAGTTCCCCATGGCAGCAAAGTCCGTTCTTGACCAGGTCATTTCCCTCTCCAAGCGGAGGGGCTTCGTGTTCCAGGCCGGTGAGATCTACGGAGGTTCGCGTTCTGCCTGGGACTACGGGCCCCTCGGCGCCGAACTGAAGGAAAACATCAAGCGCCAGTGGTGGCAGTCGATGGTCCGCGGCCGCGAGGATGTGGTGGGACTCGATTCCTCCGTCATCCTGCCCCGCCAGGTCTGGGAAGCCTCAGGCCACGTGGACGTCTTCTCCGATCCGCTGGTGGAGTGCCTTTCCTGCCACAAGCGGTACCGCGCAGACCACCTCGAGGAAGAGTACGAGGAGAAGAAGGGCCGGCCGGCGGAAAACGGGCTCAAGGACATTGCCTGCGCAAACTGCGGCACCCGCGGTGAGTGGACCGCCCCGCAGGAATTCTCCGGCCTGCTCAAAACCTTTCTGGGCCCCGTCGCCAGCGAAGAGGGCATGCACTACCTGCGCCCCGAAACCGCGCAGGGCATCTTTGTGAACTTCAACAACGTGCTCACCACCGCCCGGAAGAAGCCGCCGTTCGGCATCGGCCAGATCGGCAAGTCCTTCCGCAACGAGATCACGCCCGGCAACTTCATCTTCCGCACCCGCGAGTTCGAGCAGATGGAAATGGAGTTCTTTGTTGAGCCCGGCACTGACGAGGAATGGCACCGCTACTGGATGACGGAGCGGATGTCCTGGTACACCGGCCTGGGCATCAAGGAAGAGAACCTGCGCTTCTTCGAGCACCCGCTGGAAAAGCTCAGCCACTACTCCAAGGGCACCACCGACATTGAATACCGGTTCGGGTTCCAGGGCTCGGAGTGGGGCGAGCTTGAAGGCATCGCCAACCGCACCGACTTCGACCTGTCCACCCATGCCAAGGCCTCCGGCACGGACCTGAGCTACTTCAACCAGGCCACCAATGAGCGGTACACGCCGTTTGTGATCGAGCCGGCCGCCGGCCTGACCCGGTCCTTCATGGCGTTCCTGGTGGATGCCTACACGGAGGATGAGGCCCCCAACGCCAAGGGCGGCGTGGACGTGCGCACCGTGCTGAAGCTCGACCCGCGCCTGGCGCCGGTCAAGGCCGCCGTGCTGCCGCTGAGCCGCAACGAGGATCTGTCCCCGAAAGCCAAGGCCCTGGGCGCGCAGCTGAGGAAGAACTGGAACATCGATTTCGACGACGCCGGCGCAATCGGCCGCCGCTACCGCCGCCAGGACGAGATCGGCACCCCGTTCTGCATCACCGTGGACTTCGACACCCTCGAGGACCAGGCCGTGACCATCCGCGAGCGGGACACCATGAGCCAGGAACGTGTGTCCCTGGACAAGGTGGAAGGCTACCTGGCCGCCCGCCTGATCGGCGCCTGAGCATGGCCATCGAATACCGCAGCTGGCGCGAAGGCGACGACCTGGCGCTCCTGGAACTCTGGGGCGGGCCCGAGACCCACCAGGCCCGGCAGTTCCGTGGCGCCCTGGCCGAATCCTCGGCCGGGACCAACGGCACCCCGTGGCGGCGCTGCATCGTCGCCGAGGACGTGCTGGACGGCGTCGGGATCCCCGTGGCCGCCGGCGTGGTCTATGAAGCGTCCCTGCACCCGGAACGGCTGTGGACGTACGTCGAGGTGGCGCGTGACCACCGCCGCTCCGGCATCGGCGCCACGCTCCTGACCATGCTCCGCCGCGAAGCGGAGCAGTCGCCGTCGGGCGTTTCAAAGCTGCGCGCCAAAGTGGAGCCCGGCACCCCCGGTGCCGAATTCGCGGCAGCCTTCGGGCTGGCCTCCATCCAGCGGTCCCGCCTGGTGGTGGTGGAACCCGGCGCGCTGCGGCTTCCGGTGTTCCCTGAATCCGACAACGGCGCGGCCGGCGAAAACGCGGGTTCGGACGTGGTGATGGACCTGGCCACGGGCTCGGTGGAGCTCACCGACGTGGTGGGACGCTACTACACGGCCATCCACAGCTGGGATTCCCCGGGCGAGTTGTCAGTGGGCCAGGTGCAGAAGCTGTTCCTGGACGACCTCACCGGTGCGCACGGCGCCATTGTGCTGCGCGCTGAGCCGGGCTCGGCCTTCGGGCCGGGCGTGGCACCCACCCGGAAGGGCAAAATCCGGGCCTTCGCCGTCAGTTACGCGGCACCCACCCAGGACCCGGACGGCCGGCCGCTCGGCGACACCGGCGCGGCAACCGACGTTTTTGTTGGCCACGACCCGGCGCTGGAGGCCGCGGATGCTGCCGAAGCGGTCCGGGACATGCTGTCGCTGATCGCCTACCAGCACCCCGTGATGCTGGAACTGGACGATTCGATGACCGCCCTGCGGGTCGCCGTCGAGCCGCTCCTGGCGGGCGGAAAAGCCCGGCTGGCCGGACCGGAAACCCTGGTGGTCTCGGACTGATCCTGCCCTGCTGACCCAGCCAACCGGTCGAAGGCAAGGGGCCGCGGAAAGAAATTTCCGCGGCCCCTTGCGTATCAGCAGGGCACGTCAGCAGGGCACCTCAGCGTGGACCGTCAGCGGGGACCACGACGGCGGCCCCTGGCTGCGTCCTCGGCGTCCAGCAGGGCCCGCTCGGCGTCGGACGGTGCTCCGCCGCCAAGATGGGCGGGCTGCCACCACGCACCAGGGCGGGCCGGCAACGGAAAGTCGTCAGTGCAGCGGTCGATGCCGGCCTGCAGCTCCTCCCGGAGCGCAGCAGTCGCCGCCTCGGCGTCTACCCCCGGCGCATACCGTACGGGTTCGCCCACCTGGACCCGGACCGGAGCCCGCCAGGTACGCCGGGCCGAAAAACCGTGCCCGCGGGTGAGTAGCCGGTGCGCACCCCACACGGACACCGGGATCACGGGAACCCCGGCCTCCGCCGCCATCCGGACCACACCCGTCCTGCACTCCCGGACGGTGAAACTGCGGCTCACGCCTGCCTCCGGGAAAACCGCCAGGTATTCGCCGGCACGGAGTTTGGCCACGGCGGCGTCGTAGGCGTCCTTGCGCTCCGTGTATCCCACCACCACGTGCCCGGACGCGCTGATGGCCGGTCCGGCGAACCAGTGGTCGGCGGCGCCCTGGTGGATGAGGAACCTGAGCTGCGCCCGGGCGTGCTTCCACAGCAGCAGCTCAGCCACCGCGAAGTCCAGGTAGCCGAAATGCGTCACGGCAAACACCGCGCCGGTCCCGGGCCGGACCGGCCGGGACGCACGCAGCCGCGGGGCAGGTGCCGGCAGGTTCTCCTGGCCCGTGGTGATGATGCGGACCCTGAACGCTGCCCGCAGCGCCAGCCCGGTCCGCACCACCAGGCGGTAGAAGCGGTCACTCGGCGCCGGGCGCCACGGCATCCTCACAAGGTGACCTGGACTGCTGATTCCGGCAGCAGTTGGGCATACGAGCGGGGGACCGGGGCGCCGGCACGCGTGGACTCGTTGAAGGCGCTCAGGACAAAGCCGGTGGCCAGTCCCTGCCAGAGCCGGAACTTGCGGAGCATAAAGTGCCCGGCCCCGTTCAGGGTCACGTACTGCATGCTGGCTGCGGATCTAGAGGCCCGGCGGGCGAAAGCCAACGACTGGGCGGCGCTGGTCCAGCGGTCCACGGTGCCGTGCACAATCAGCACTTTCCGGCCAGCCACCCCTGTGGCAGGCGTTTCCGGGCTGAGCCACGGCGCAAGGGCCACCACTGCCTCGACCTGGGGGTGGTCGGCGGCGCAGACGGCGGTCAGGCCGCCCATCGAGTGGCCCAGCAGGTAGATGGGCACGCCGGGATGTTTTTCGGTGATCTGCGCCAGCGCCCAGCGGGCATCACGCAGGGGTGACATGTCGGGTCCGTTCCAGCCCCGGACGCTGTTCCGCAGGGACCAGACGGCCAGGCCGCTGCGCCCGCCCGCACGGTGCAGCTGGCGGGCAAAGGGAATCATCCGGGCCGGGCTCAGATGGCGTGCCTCCACGGGCTCGCGGCTGCGGGACTTGCCGCCGTGCAGCACCAGCACCACGCCCTTGGTGGCACCGGATGCCGGCAGGACGGTGAGGACCGCCTGGTGGCTGTGGCCCGGTGTTCCCTGGGCGGCCTGCTGCCCACTGCTGTCAGTACTTCGGTTGGCCACGCTTGGTACCTCCCAGTCCCGGTCATCCATTTATCAACCCTAAGGTGCCGGAAGTAGAGTTCAACGCATGAGGTTTTTCTGCTGATGGGAGCCGGCCACTCCCACGCTTCACAAGGTCATTCGGAGCCAACCCCGGAAGCGATGGCCGCACGGCGCAAAGCCAACCGCATCCTCGCGGCCATCCTGATTCCCCTCACCCTGCTGACGCTCGCGGGGATGGCGATGCTCTGGCCCTCCGGCAGCAAGGAGGGCATCTCGCTGGCCAATCCGTACGCTGCGGCACCCGGTGTGACGTTTGATACCGGCACCATCCAGAGTGTGAGCGTCGAAAGCTGTATGCAGGGTTCTACGGCGGCGCCCGGGGCGGCCGGGCAGCAGGCGGGCCCGGACGCAGCCCAGGGGGCCAATCAAGGCTCCGACTGCACCTTCGCCTCGACCGAGCCGGACAAGGGCGGCAACCCGGTCAAGGTGGTCATCAACCCGGACGTTGCAGCCTCGCACGGCGTGAAACCCGGCGACCAGATCAGGTACCTGAACCTGTCCAACGCCCAGGGCGCCTCCGCCACGCAGGCATCACCCGCCTACATCTTTGTGGACTTCGTCAGGACCCTTCCCATTGTGCTGCTGGCCCTGCTGTACGCGGCAGTGGTGATCGCTGTGGCCCGCTGGCGTGGCCTGCGTGCTCTGGTGGGACTGGTGGGCGCCTACTTTGTGCTGGCCGGCTTTATGCTGCCCGGCCTGGTGGAGGGCAAACCGCCGCTGCTCCTGGCGCTGGTGGGATCCACGGTGATCATGATCGGGGTCCTGTACTTTGCCCATGGTTTCTCGGCCCGGACGTCCACGGCGCTGTTGGGCACCATGTTCGGGCTGGGCATTACGGCGCTGCTGGCTGCCTGGGCCACCGACGCCGCCAACCTTGCCGGTGTTGGTAATCACGACGCCAGTACCCTTATCAACACCTCGGCCAACATCTCCATCTCCGGGGTGATCCTGTGCGGCCTCATCATCTCCGGGCTCGGCGTCCTCAACGACGTGACCATCACGCAGTCCTCGGCCGTGTGGGAGCTCTACGAGCTGGCCCCGGAGAGCAGCGCCCGGAAGCTCTTCACCTCCGCGATGCGGATTGGCCGGGACCACATCGCCTCCACGGTCTACACCATCGCCTTCGCCTATGCCGGCGCCGCCCTGCCCATCCTCATCATCGTGATGCTGTACGACCGGCCCCTGGGCGAGACCCTCACCAGCGCCGAACTGTCCGAGGAAGTCATCAGGACCCTCGTCGGATCCATCGGCCTGGTCCTGGCCATCCCCGTGACCACCCTGATCGCCGTCCTGGTGGTCAAGGCCACCAGCATCCGCCACGCCGGCGGTTCCGGCGCAAAAGCCGGCGTTTCGGCAGGCGCAACAGCGGCCAATGGAACGGCCGACGGCGGCGGAACGGACGGCGGAACTGCCGACGGCGGCGCAGCCAGGGACAGCCGGCGGCTGGATACCGGGAGCCTCGCCGCAGCCGCAACGGCAGCGGGGGACGAAGCGGCGGCCACCCGGCGGGGCCGGCGGGCAGACCGGGGCTGAGGCAGGCCCCGGGGCCGCTGGCCGCCCTGACCTTCCGGCACGATTTGCCCGGCTTTGCAACAATGGACAGGTGACTGTTGTAGCAACCCCGCCCGCTCCCAAGCTGGAACTCCCGCCCCTGAAGCTGGGACCCCTCACCGTGGACACGCCGGTGATCCTGGCGCCCATGGCCGGTATTACCAATTCCGCGTTCCGCCGCCTCTGCCGCGAGTACGGCGGCGGCATGTACGTGGCCGAAATGGTGACCTCCCGCGCCCTGGTGGAGCGGACCCCCGAATCGCTGCGCATCATCTCCCACGACGACGATGAAAAGGTCCGCTCGGTCCAGCTGTACGGCGTGGACCCCGTCACCGTGGGCGCCGCCGTCAGGATGCTGGTGGAAGAGGACCGCGCAGACCACATCGACCTGAACTTCGGCTGCCCGGTGCCCAAGGTCACCCGCCGCGGCGGCGGCTCGGCCCTGCCCTGGAAAACGGACCTGTTCACCTCGATCGTGCAGACCGCCGTCCGGGAAGCGGGCAAGGGCAACGTCCCGCTGACCATCAAGATGCGCAAAGGCATCGACGATGACCACCTGACGTACCTCGAGGCCGGCCGGATCGCCCGTGATTCCGGGGTGGCCGCCGTCGCCCTCCACGGCCGCACTGCCGCCCAGTTCTACTCCGGCCAGGCTGACTGGTCCGCCATCGCGCGCCTCCGTGAGGCCCTGCCGGACATTCCCGTGCTGGGCAACGGCGACATCTGGTCCGCTGAGGATGCCGTCCGGATGGTCCGCGAGACCGGCGTCGACGGCGTGGTCATTGGCCGCGGCTGCCAGGGCCGGCCGTGGCTCTTCGGCGACCTGCAGGCCGCCTTCGAAGGCAAGGACATCCGGCACACGCCCAACCTGGGCCAGGTGGCGCAGGGCGTGTACCGGCATGCTGAACTGATGGTGGAGACCTTCGGCGACGAGGGCAAGGCCCTCCGCGAGATCCGCAAGCACATCGCCTGGTACTTCAAGGGGTACGTGGTGGGCGGCGAGCTCCGCACCCGGATGGCTCTGGTGAACAGCCTCGAGGAACTGCGCGCGGCCCTGGCCGAGCTCGACGCGGAGTCCCCGTACCCGGGCGGCGACGCCGAAGGCCCCCGCGGCCGGGCCGGCTCACCCAAAAAACCTGCCCTGCCTAAAGACTGGCTGGAATCCCGGGCCCTGAACGCCTACCAGTCCCGCGACATCTCCGCCGCAGAACTGGACGTTTCCGGTGGCTGAAACCCGCACTGCTGCGCCGGTCCTTCCCGGCTACAACGCGGACGACTCCGCGCGCTGGGTGGAGGAACCCCCCAAAACCACCTACCGGTCCGACTTTGAACGCGACCGGGCCCGGGTGCTGCACTCCTCCGCCCTGCGGCGGCTGGGCGCCAAAACCCAGGTGGTGGCACCGGACACGGACGACTTCGTCCGGACCCGGCTGACGCACAGCCTCGAAGTGGCGCAGGTGGGCCGGGAACTGGGCCGCACCCTGGGCTGCGACCCGGACGTGGTGGACACCGCCTGCCTCAGCCACGACCTGGGCCATCCGCCCTTCGGCCATAACGGCGAATCGGCGCTCAACGAGGTTGCGCATGCGATCGGCGGGTTTGAAGGCAACGCCCAGACCCTCCGGCTGCTGACCCGCCTTGAACCGAAAGTGCTGACGGTGGACGGCCAGCCTGCCGGGCTGAACCTCACCCGGGCCAGCCTTGACGCCGCCTCAAAGTACCCCTGGTCGGCCCTGGAAGCCCCGGTGATCCACGGCCAGCGGACCAGCAAGTTCGGCGCCTACGAGGACGACCTGCCCATCTTCACCTGGCTGCGGCAAGGCGCCCCGGAACGCCGGTCCTGCCTCGAAGCCCAGGTCATGGACCTGGCCGACGACATCTCCTACTCCGTCCACGACGTGGAGGACGCGATTGTGGCCGGGCACTTCCAGCTGGGCTGGATGAAAAACCCGGACCACCGGGCCCGGGTGGTGGGCTATGCCAAGCAGTGGTACCTGCCGCACAACGATCCGGCCGCCATCGACGCGGCCCTGGCCCGGCTCGAAGCCACCGACGTGTGGGTCCGGGAGGCCGACGGCAGCCGGAAAGCCATGGCGGCCCTGAAAAACATGACCAGCCAGCTGATCGGCCGGTTCTGCCAGAGCGCTTTGGAAGCCACCCGCGCGGTTTACGGCCCCGAAAACCTCACCCGGTACAACGCCGAGTTGATGGTCCCGGATGAAACAGTGATGGAAATCGCCGTGATGAAGGGCCTGGCCACCACCTTCGTGATGACCACCGACCACCGGCAGCCCATCTACGAACGCCAGCGCGAGGTGCTGCACGCCCTGGTCACCGCCCTCAGCGCCACCGGCGACAGGCACCTGGAGCCCATGTTCGCCGCGGACTGGCGCGACGCGGCCGACGACGATGCCCGGCTCCGGGTGGTCATCGACCAGGTGGCGTCCTTGACTGACGGCTCGGCCCTGGCCATGTATGAGCGCCTGGTGGGGAGCCTGCCGTCGCTGTGGTGAGGCCGGTTACCCCCGGCCCGGCACTGTCAGTGGCCCGGACTAGGATGGCATTGTGGCCGGCCTGATCAAACGCGAAGACATTGACGAAGTACGCGAACGCACGGACATCAAGGAAGTGGTGGACGGCTACGTCACCCTCAAGGGCGCCGGGCTGGGAACGTTCAAGGGACTGTGTCCCTTCCACGACGAAAGGTCCCCGTCGTTTACCGTCCGTCCGCAAGTGGGCCGCTACCACTGCTTCGGCTGCGGCGAAGACGGCGACGTCATCGCCTTCGTCCAGAAACAGGACCACAGCTCCTTCCACGAGGCGGTGGAGAAGCTGGCCGCCAGGATCGGCTACGAACTGCGGTACGAGGACGGCGGCAGCGGGCCCAGCCGGGAGGAAGTGGGCCGCCGGCAGCGGCTCCTGGACGCCCACAAAATCGCCGACGAATTCTTCCGCGCCCAGCTCCTGACGCCCGGCGCCGCCGAGGGCCGGAACTTCCTGTTTGGGCGCGGCTTCGATCGGGCCGCCGCCGAGCACTTTGGCGTGGGTTACGCACCCCAGGGCTGGGACGCGCTGCTGAAACACCTCCGTGGCCGCGGTTTCACGGACGCCGAACTGAAGCTGACCGGCATGTTTTCGGAAGGCAACCGGGGCATCTACGACCGCTTCCGGGGCCGGCTGGTCTGGCCCATCAAGGACATCGCCGGGGACACCATCGGCTTCGGCGCGCGCAAACTCTACGAGGACGACCAAGGCCCCAAGTACCTCAACACCCCCGAAACCACGCTGTACAAGAAGTCCCAGGTCCTTTACGGCATCGACCTCGCCAAACGCAGCATCGCCAAGGACCGGCAGTTGGTGGTGGTGGAAGGCTACACGGACGTGATGGCCTGCCACCTCGCAGGAATCACGACGGCGGTGGCCACCTGCGGCACCGCGTTCGGCACCGAGCACATCAAGGTTTCCCGCCGGCTGCTTTCGGACGACGGCACCGGCGGCGAAGTGGTCTTCTGCTTCGACGGCGACGCCGCCGGGCAGAAAGCTGCCCTGCGCGCCTTCGAGGAGGACCAGCGGTTCACCGCGCAGACCTATGTGGCGGTGGAACCCACCGGGGCGGATCCGTGCGACCTGCGCCAGACCCGCGGCGACGCGGCCGTCAGGGACCTGATCAGCAGCCGCCGGCCGCTGTTCGAATTCGCCATCCGCGCCTCCCTGAAGCGCCACAACCTGGACACCGTGGAAGGCCGCGTCGCCGCGCTGCGCGAAGCGGCACCGGTGGTGGGCCAGATCCGCGACGGCGGCATCAGGCCCGGCTACGCCCGTGAACTGGCAGGCTGGCTGGGCATGTCCGTCGAAGAGGTCAACCGGGCCGTGGCGGTTGCCATAAAACGCGCCCCGGCGGGCATGCAGGGCGGGGCAGGGCCTGTGGCGGCTCAACAGGGCGGCCAGGCTGCCGCAAGGCCCGCGGAAGCCGGCGGGCCCGGTGTTGCTGCCGGTCCGGCGTCGGGCGCTGTCCCGTCCTACCACCGGCCTGACCCGCGGGACCCTGTGGCGTCCATGGAGCGCCAGGCGCTCGAAGTGGCCCTTCAGGAGCCGGCCGTGCTGGCGGGGGAGGTGTGGGACCGTTTTACGGCCGCCCGCTTCGCCACCCCCGCGTTCCAGGCCGTGCATGACGCCATGCGCGCCACGGGGCACGGCCTGACCGCCGAGCCTGTGCGGTGGGTGGAGCATGTGATGCACGAGGTGCCGGAGCCGTTGCGCCCGCTGGTGTCCGAACTTGCGGTGGTGCCGTTGCCGGCCAGCACGGAGGAAGCGGTGCAGAAATACTGCCGGGACATCCTTTCGCGCCTGTTCGAGCTGCAGATCACCCGGGTCAAGGCGGACAAGATGGGGCAGTTGCAGCGGCTGGACCCTGCCGCGGACCCGGAGGCCTACCAGCGGCTCAACCGGGAACTGATGATGCTGGAAATGGAACGCAGGGCGCTGCGCGCGGAGACCTGAGTTCCAGGCACGCAGCGGCCGGCCGCGGCGCCGATTTCGTTTCCCGGCCCGGAGTTTGCTAGGCTATTACCTGCTTCATTCCTCCTTAGCTCAATTGGCAGAGCATTCGACTGTTAATCGAAGGGTTGCTGGTTCAAGTCCAGCAGGAGGAGCGCACAATCCCCGTTCCGGGTTCCCGGGACGGGGATTTTTGTTTTCCCGGGGTGCCGGAATTCCGCGGGATTCCGCCGATTTCCATTGCCTGTGATCCTTTGCTAATGTCATACCTGCTTCATTCCTCCTTAGCTCAATTGGCAGAGCATTCGACTGTTAATCGAAGGGTTGCTGGTTCAAGTCCAGCAGGAGGAGCAAACCGGAAAATCCCCGTCCCGCCGCTGGCAGGACGGGGATTTTTTGTTCCCTAGGCAAAGTCCATTTCAACCTGGAGGAAGCGCTCAGCTTCAACAACCGCGGCCAGGAAGGCTTCCTGTTCGGTGGGGGAGGTGCGCGGCTGGCGCGGGTTCCATTCGTGGGGCGCTGAATGGACGCGGACGAAGCCGGCATCGGCGGGCGCGTAGAAGATCCCGAAGCGCTGCACGGGCCATTCAGGGGACGTTTCCGGGGCTACCAGCAGCGCGGCGTTGAAGGCCGGATTGAACCACTGGGCGATGGGCCGCCGCCGGTCCCCGTTGAACAGGCCTGCAGCGTACAGGGCAGCGGACTGCTGGCCTGTCTGGGCGCACAGCCGGTCCCACCACAGTGGCAGTATCTGGTTATCGCACCGTTGCCATGTGGCCGGTAGTGGCGGCTGGTCCTGCCGTTTGGGCACGGGCCCATTTTATCGCGGATCAGCCGATTATCGGCGGCCGTTGTGGTTTCCGGTGCGTCATCGCCGCTTGCGGGGTCCGGGATTAACCCGGTAGAGCACTGCGGAGCCCACCAGCGCGCCCAGCACGATGCCAACGGCCGGGCTGCCCAGCATCCGGCCGGCAAAATAGCCGGCGACGGCGCCCAGCACCGCGCCGAGGAAAAGGCCCCTGCCGTTGCGGTGCGGACGGCCGCGGGTCATGCCGGGCTCCCGGGCTGTGCCGGGCGTGCGGGTGTCACTGGATGGCCGGAACGGTGCGGGGCCGGACCACCAGCCACAGGGACGCGATGGAAAGCAGGATGCAGGCGGCCTGCACCGCACCCATCGGGGTGGCGCTCTCGATCCCCAGCCAGCCCACCACAGGTGAAATCAGCCCGGCGGCCATAAACGTCGCGGCACCCAGCAGGGACGCCGCCGTGCCGGCCTGGGCTGCGTGGTTGGCCAGCGCCAGGACCTGGACGCACGGGAACATAAAGCCAGTACCCAGGATGTAGAACCACAGCGGCACCAGGACGCCCCAGAGCCCGAAGCCCAGCTGGTCGAACACCACAATCAGCACAGCCATCACAAACATCCAGGCGGTGGCGCAGGCCAGGATCCACTGCGGGGGCACCCGGCGGATCAGCCGGGAGCTGGTCTGCACACCTGCCACAATCCCCAGCGAGTTGATGCCAAACAGGAGTCCGTACTCCTGCGGGGAAAATCCAAACACGTCCTGGAACAGGAACGGCGAGGCAGAAAGGTACGTGAACAGGCCACCGAAGTTCATCCCTGCAACGATGAGCAGGCCCACAAAGATCCGGTCGCTGAACAGCACCCGGTACCGCTGCCGCATGGTCAGGCCGCTTTGGCCCCGCTTTTCGGGTGGAAGCGTCTCGCGGACCAGGAACAGGGCCGCGATGATCACCAAGGTGCCGTAGGAGGCGAGGAACACAAAGATTCCCGGCCACGGCATCACCAGCAGCAGCTGCGAGCCGATGACGGGTGCCAGGATCGGGGCAAGGCCGTTGACCAGCGCCATCCGGGAGAACATCCGCACCATGGCGTACCCCGAGAACAGGTCCCGCACCATTGCCATGGCCACCACGCCGCCGCCGGCGGCACCGATGCCCATCAGGACACGGAAGATACCCAGCGTGGTGATGTCCGTTGACAGCGCTGCGCCGAGGGACGCCATGATGTGAAGGGCAGTGGCCAGGATCAGCGGCGCCCGGCGGCCAAACCTGTCACTGATGGGTCCCACCACCAGCTGCCCCAGGGCAAAGCCCACCGTGGTGCCCGCCAGGGTCAGTTGCACCTGGGCTTCCGTGACTCCAAGGCTCGCCTCCAGCGCCGGGAACGCAGGCAGGTACAGGTCGATGGTGAACGGGCCCAAGGCCGTCAGGGCGCCGAGGAGAAGGATGTACAGGAGTTTCCGGCGCCGGCTCAGCAGGTCGCCCGGATTGGCGGAAGTGGTCACGGACAACAATCCTAGGCCCGCCGGCGTACCTTTTTTCAGCGTTGTAGTCCGCGCCGCTCCGGCAAGCCCCGAAGTTCGCCCTGAACCTGAATGATAGTTTTGGTGGCGGGGAAGGTGCACGTGCACCATCCCGCAGCGCAGGGAAGCAATATTGACCCCCAGATTTTTAGTAAGGCGGAACCGATGAGTGGACGTCACAGCGGGCGGACCAGCCCGGGATTGCGCTTCACCGCGCTGCCGGGGACGCTGAAGCTCCTTTCCCGGCTGGCGCCCCGCCAGCTGAACGACGAAATCGCATTCGCCAAGGTGGAGCTCAAACGCAAGGGGATCCAGCTGGGCGTCGCCGCTGCGTTCTTCGGCGTGGCCCTGGTGTTCGTGCTGATGCTGGTGGTTGCCCTCATCGTGGCAGCGATCATGGGGCTGGCCACCATCATGCCGGCGTGGCTTGCCGCGCTGGCCGTGGCCGGTGTGTTCCTGCTGATTGCCCTGATCGGCGGCCTGATCGGACTCAGGAAACTCAAGCAGGCAATGCCGCTGGTGCCGGAGGAAACCATCCGCGGCATCCGCCATGACCTCGGCGTCGCCAAGGAAGGTTCCGCCTTCAACCCGGCAATCCTGGACCCCAACAGCCCCGAAGCCAAGGCAGCGAAGGCCGCCAAGGAAGAGGCCGCGGCAAAGGCCAAGGCCGAAAAGGAAGCCAAGGAGGCGGAGCACCGGAAGGAATTCCCACACGCCTCCGAACCCGAACTGGCCCGCCGCCTGGGCCAGCGCCGCCACCACCTGGCCGAGGTCCGCGACGACCTCGGCACCCAGCTGGACGTCCGGACCCAGTCCCGGTACCTGTTGGGTGTGGCGCAGGACAAGGCCCGCGAGGGACAGGCCGCAGCCGCGCACGGGGCGGACGTGGCCGGCCGGAAGCTGGCCGGTTTCTCCGAATCGACTGACTTGCCCAACCGGTGGAAGCCGCTGGCAGCCCTGGCCGCCGCAGGCGCCGCCCTGGTGGTCCTGATCCGGAAACTCATCCGCACCTACTAGCCCCCGCAGCACGCAGCGGCCGCCGGATCACAGCACAACAAGAAAACCGCATGACGCGGAACAAGGGAAGGGGACCTGGTGAAGTTTATTGGCGCCGGTTCCAGCCCAGACCGCCCCCAGGTGGACCACGACCTCATCTTCACCATTCCCAACCTGCTCACCGTCATCCGGTTCATGGGTGTCCCGCTGTTCATCTGGCTGGTCCTGGCCCGGCAGGAGTACGGTGCCGGGGTAGTGGTCCTGGCGGTGATGGCCGGCACCGACTGGGTTGATGGCTATGTGGCCCGCCGCTTCGACCAGGCTTCCAGACTGGGCCGGGTCATGGACCCCATCGCCGACCGCCTGGCGCTGATCGCCGTCGCGGTCACCCTGGTGATCGCCGGTGTTGTGCATTGGCTGTACCTGGCCGCACTGGTGGTTCCGGACGCCGTGCTCCTGGTCCTTACGCTGTTCTTCTTTCGCGGCCACCCGGACCTGCCGGTCAGTTCCGTCGGGAAGATCCGCACCGGCCTGCTCCTGCTGGGCACGCCCATGCTGCTCCTATCCCGGCTGGATACCGGATCCTCCGCCGCTTTGTTTACCGCGGCCTGGATTGTGCTCATCCTGGGCCTGATCGGCCACTGGATTGCCGCCTACAACTATTTCTGGGCCATCCTGCGTAAAGGCCGGCTGCATGCCGCTACCGACGGCGGGAACGCCTGATGGTGTGGCTTGCCGTCATCCTGGCGGTCCTGGGCGCCTTCTGCCTGGCGCTGGGCGCCCAGCGCCAGGGGAGCGCCGTCAAGGCCGATACCGGCGGCCTTGCCTTGAGCTCGAACAGTTTCCTGCGCCTGCTGCGGAACCCGCGCTGGGTTTTCGGGCTGGTCCTGCTGGCGGTGGGCATGGGCATGAACGCCGTGGCGCTGGTGTCTGCACCCCTGACGGTGGTCCAGCCCATCGGGGCCATTGCCCTGGTCATCACCACCATCGTCAATGCCAGGGACCAAGATCTCACCATCAACCGGGCCACGGTGGTGGCCATCAGCGCCTGCGTGGCAGGCTCCGCCCTGTTTGTGCTCCTGGCGGTCAACGTCACCCAGGAAAACCACCACGTGAGCGTGGACAACGAGCTGACCATCGTGCTGCTGCTGGCGCTGGCCGTGGGGCTGTTCGGCACCCTCGCCGTCCTGTTCCGGCACCGGCTGAACGCATTCGTCTACATCCTGGGCGCCGGCGTGCTTTTTGGTTTTGTCGCCGTCCTTACCCGCATCATCGGCAAGCACCTCCTCGACCCGAACGGGCAGTTCCTGCTGAACGTCCAGTGGTACACCGTGGTGGCCATCATCGCTGCCGGCGGACTGGGGTCCTGGTTTGTGCAGAGTGCCTACTCGGCAGGACCGCCGGACCTGGTGATTGCAGGGCTGACGGTCATCGACCCGATCGTGGGCATCGCGATCGGCATTGTGATCCTCGGCGAACTGCGCCCGGATGTGCACGCCGTCATGGCGATTGCCATGGGAACCGCCGCTTCCCTTGCTATCGTTGGGGTGATTGCCCTTTCGCGGCACCATCCCGAGGTCACCAAGCGCAGGAAGGACGCGCGGAAGGCCGCGGGCCGGCCGCCGTCGTGAACCGCACCAGCGTGAACCAAACCAGCCCAGCAGTCGAGTAAGCCCAGCAGTCCAGTAAGCCCACGAGGCCCGGCGCCACCCCTGCCGGCAGCCAACCGTGCTGTCAGCCTCCGCTGTCCGCACCGTGACCATCAGGAGAAGTCCCCATGACCACGCCCGCAGACCAGCAGAAGCTGACAATTCTTATTGCCGCCGAAACCTACCCGCCCAATGTCAACGGCGCCGCCCAGTTCGGTTACCGCCTGGCAAAGGGGATGACCGGGCGAGGCCACAACGTGCACGTGCTGGCCGGCCGCCCGGAGAGCGGGAAGAGCTACACCGAATTCCGGTCCGAGGCCACCGTGCACCGGCTGCGCTCCCACCGGGCCTTCACCCACGAATCGTTCCGGATCTGCCTGCCGTGGGAGATCAAAAAGGAGATCAGCCTCCTCTTCGACCGGGTGCAGCCGGATGTGGTGCACATCCAGAGCCACTACATGATCGGCGAGCACGTCCTGTACGAGGCCGCAAAACGCGGCATCCGGATCATTGCCACCAACCACTTCATGCCGGAAAACCTCAACCCGTTCCTGCCGTTCCCGCAGTGGTTCAAGGACATTGTGGGCAAGGTGTCCTGGCGGGACATGGGCAAAGTGATGGGCCAGGCGGACGTGATCACCACCCCCACCCCGCTGGCAGCCAAAGCCATGCACGAACACGCCTTCCTGGGCAAAGTCCTGCCGCTGTCCAACGGGATCGATTCGGCCGCCTACGAACTGCAGCCCGGGGAGCAGCTGGAGCCGCACCCGCATCCCACGGTCATGTTTGCCGGCCGGCTGGCGGAGGAGAAGCACGTTGATGTGTTGATCCGGGCCATTGGCAAGACGCCTCCGGAACTGAACGTTCACCTGGAGATCGTGGGCGGTGGCGAGGTGCGTCCTGCCCTCGAAGCGCTGGTCCAAAAGCTTGGCCTTGGCAACCGGGTGAAGTTCCTGGGCCTTGCCACCGACGAGGACCTGCGGAAGGCCTACATCCTGGCGGACCTGTTCTGCATGCCCGGCACCGCCGAGCTGCAGTCCCTGGTGACCCTGGAAGCCATGTCGGCGTCCACGCCCGTGGTCCTCGCGGACGCCATGGCCCTGCCGCACCTGGTCCGGGACGGCGCCAACGGTTACCTCTTCATCCCCAACGACAGCGATGACCTGGCCAAGAAGATCACCCAGATCCTCGAACTGCCGGCTGACCAGCGGGCCGCCATGGGCCAGGCGAGCCGCAGGATGGTGGAACCGCACAGCATCGAAGGGACGCTGCAGACTTTCGAGGACCTCTACCGGGGAGCCTGCTACGAGGACAAGGTGGTCTGAACGCTTTCGCAGGTTTGCTAGAGTGTTTTTGCCCTCCGGTCCACCGGCAGGCGCCCACCCGGCGCCGGGCATCACGGGGCTATAGCTCAGCTGGTTAGAGCGCGGGACTCATAATCCTAAGGTCCTCGGTTCAAGTCCGAGTAGCCCTACCGCTCAAGTAATGCCCGGTTCCCGACACCTGTCGGCGGACCGGGCATTTTTTCGCTTTCCAGAGCCGGCGTTAGGGTCAGTGCCCTGCGCCCCCGCCGGATCAGTTCGCATCGTCGCTGAGCCTATGCCCAATGGCTCCACAGGGTGAGTCAACTGCGGAAGGGTGGCCGCGGTGCTTGGCTATTCAGCCTTCGTGCGGTAAGTTACTGACCAGTAACATCTGCTTTTTCGGGCGATCCCCGGTCAACGACGATTCCGCTGTGAGGTAACCATGTCCGCCACCCCTGCAGGCCTTAATACCCTTCCGTACGCCGACGGCGACTTCTTCGCGTTCGAGCAGCTCCTCACGCAGAAGGAGCAGGACCGGCTGGCTGAGATCAGGGACTTCCTGGCCCGCGAAGTAAAGCCCATCGCCGTTGACTGCTGGAACCGCGGCGAGTTCCCCATGGACCTGATTCCCAAGCTCGCGGAAATCGACCTGATCAGCCCCGTCCGGCGGCAAGGCCACTCGAACCTCTTCGCGGGGCTGGTTCACGCCGAACTGACCCGCGCCGACGCCTCCATCGCCACCTTCCTCGGCGTCCACGATGGCCTGTTTACCGGCTCCATCGAAGCCCTTGCCTCGCAGGAACAAAAGGATGCCTGGCTGCCGGACATCTACGCCATGAAGAAGATCGGCGCGTTTGGCCTGACCGAGCCGCTGGGCGGAAGCGACGTGGCCGGCGGGACCCGCACCACAGCCCGCCGCGACGGCGATTCCTGGATCCTCAACGGTGAAAAACGCTGGATCGGCAACGCCACCTTCTCGGACTGGGTGGTCATCTACGCCCGGGACCTGGACGACAACAAGGTCAAGGGCTTCCTGGTGGACACCAGCCTGCCGGGCTACTCGGCCACAAAGATCGAGAACAAGATCTCCCTGCGCACCGTCCAGAATGCCGACATCACCCTGACCAACGTGGTGGTGCCCGACTTCTTCAAGCTGGCGCACGCCAACAGCTTCCGCGACGTCAACAAAGTCCTCAAGGTCACCCGCCTCGGCGTTGCGTGGCAGGCAGTAGGCCAGCAGCTGGCAGCGTTCGACGTGGCCCGGAGTTATGCCGTGGAGCGCCAGCAGTTCGGCAGGCCGCTGGCATCCTTCCAGCTGGTCCAGAGCCAGCTGGTCAGCATCCTGGGCAACGCCGTCAGTTCCATGGGCATGATGGTCCGGCTGTCCCAGCTGGAGGACGCGGGTCAGGCCAAGGATGAGCAGTCGGCCCTGGCCAAGGCCTTCACCACCGAACGGATGCGGGACAGTGTGGCAATCGGCAGGAACATCCTGGGCGGCAACGGGATCGTCACCGACTACGGTATGGCCAAGATCTTCGCGGACGCCGAAGCCATCTACTCCTATGAGGGAACACACGAGATCAACACCCTGGTGACCGGCCGTGCCGTTACCGGGATCTCAGCGATCGTCTGACCGGGGCCCACTCCGCTGTCCCTCTTTAGCGATCCGTGCCTCACGGCGGTTCGCCGCTTAGCGGCAGCAGGACGGATGGGCGCAGGTCCATCACAAACTCCAGCGGGTCCAGGTAGGCGCCTCCCTGCCGGACGCCCCAATGCAGGCAGGGAACGGAGCCGCAGTGCCCGCCCGCGGCGGTCCCCGCCAGCTGCCCCACCACCTGTCCGGCGGTCACGGCCGTGCCCGTCGGAAGGGTGCTGAGTACCGGTTCGAAACTGCTCCGCAGTCCGTTTCCGTGGTCGATGGTCAGCACCGGCCGGTCAACCACCACCCCGGCGAAGGACACGGTGCCGGCGGCAGGCGAGGCGACCGGGGCGCCGTCGAACGCTGCGACCAGGTCCACCCCGCGGTGCCCGCTGAGCCACGGTTGGGGCGGCGGTGCGAACGGACGCAGCACCTGCGGACGGGGGGAGAGCGGCCACTGCCAGCCGGCCCGCGGCGTATCCGCCGGCACCGTGGTTCCGGCCACCAGTACCAGTGCCGCCAGGAGCAGTAAGCTCTTCATCAACCCAGCATCCACCTGCCGGGGACGCCCCGGAAGCTGCCGGCCTGGCCATGTGGAAAACGTCCTGCCGGGCCGCTCCCGGTGTCCAGCGGAAGCGGGCGGCTGTAGTACACTTGACGGAGCAGTTTGCTGCGCCCTCAACGCCTCCCGTCCCGGTGGTCCACCCCAGCGGTGTACACCCCTGTCCGGGGCGCGTCGGCACATCTCATTCAGGAGTGTGGGGGAGCGGTGGCTGACTACGCGCATCCAGCCCTCCTGCAGGAAAGCTCCGGCTTTCCCTGGGAGGATCGCGCCTCCTGCGGTCAGGACCTTACCGGTCCTGATGGGAAGCGTGATGGATGCCAGGAGCACGGCCCAACCCGGGTCACGCTAAACCAACCGTCAACAATTGGCAGGGTAAGAGAGCCATGGGCTCTCTCATGAATGACCTGCCGGAAGGAGCGTCGGCATGCCCGTCGTAACTATGCGCCAGCTGCTTGACAGCGGCGTCCACTTTGGACACCAGACCCGCCGTTGGAACCCGAAGATGAAGCGTTTCATCTTCACGGAGCGCAACGGTATCTACATCATTGACCTGCAGCAGTCGCTGTCCTACATCGACCGTGCCTACGAGTTCGTGAAGGCCACCGTTGCACACGGCGGTACCGTACTCTTCGTCGGCACCAAGAAGCAGGCGCAGGAATCCATCGCCGAGCAGGCAACCCGCGTGGGCCAGCCCTACGTGAACCAGCGTTGGCTCGGCGGTATGCTGACCAACTTCCAGACGGTCTCCAAGCGCATCCAGCGCATGAAGGAACTCGAAGAGATCGACTTCGACGACGTCGCCGGTTCCGCGTACACCAAGAAGGAACTGCTGCTCCTTCGCCGTGAACTGACCAAGCTGGAAACCAACCTCGGTGGTATCCGCAACCTGACCAAGGCACCCTCCGTGCTCTGGATCGTGGACACCAAGAAGGAACACCTCGCCGTTGACGAGGCCAAGAAGCTGAACATCCCGGTTGTGGCCATCCTGGACACCAACTGCGATCCGGACGAAGTCGACTTCCCGATCCCGGGTAACGACGACGCCATCCGCTCCGTCAACCTGCTGACCCGCGTTGTTGCCGACGCCGTTGCTGAGGGCCTGATCGCCCGCAACCAGCGTGCAACCGGTACCACGGAAGCTCCGGAAGAGCCGCTGGCCGAGTGGGAGCGCGAGCTCCTCGAAGGCAACAAGGCCGAGGAAGCCGCAGCTGCTGCTCCCGCCGCCGAAGAAGCTCCGGCTGCAGCCGCTGCAGAGGAAGCCCCGGCTGCTGCCGAGGCTCCCGCCGCCGAGGCTCCTGCCGAAGAAGCCAAGTAACACAAGTAAATCCGGACTCTCCGCGCTGCGTGCAGCCGGAGCCACTGACAGGATGGCCGCCCACGGTGTGGGCTGCCATCCTGTCAGTCCGTACACCACATCAAATTTCTAGACAGAGGGGTTCACATGGCGAACTACACTGCCGCGGACATCAAAGCCCTGCGTGAGCGCACCGGCGCCGGCATGATGGATGTCAAGAAGGCTCTTGACGAAGCCAACGGTGACGCCGAGAAGGCCATCGAAATCATCCGCATCAAGGGCCTCAAGGGTGCCACGAAGCGCGAAGGCCGTTCCACCGCTGAAGGCCTGGTTGCTGCCAAGGTCAGCAACGGCGTCGGCATCATGATCGAAGTCAACTGCGAAACCGACTTCGTGGCCAAGGCCGACAAGTTCATCCAGCTCGCCGACCAGGTCCTGGCTGTTGCTGTCGAGTCCGGCGCTGCCGATCTCGAAACCCTGCTGGCCACCGAAGTTGACGGCAAGCCGCTGTCCGAGGTTGTCGTCGAAGAGGGCGCCATCCTGGGTGAAAAGGTTGTTGTCCGCCGGATCTCCCGCATCGAAGGCGGCACGGTTGACGCCTACCTGCACAAGACCTCCAAGGACCTTCCGGCCCAGGTCGGCGTGCTGTTCGCTGTTGACGGTGCAGGCGAAGCCGCCGCCACCGCCGCCCACGACGTTGCCGTGCACATCGCCGCGATGGCCCCGAACTACCTCACCCGCGAGGACGTTCCGGCCGACCTGGTTGACTCCGAGCGCCGCATCGCCGAGGAGACCGCCAAGGCCGAAGGCAAGCCCGAAGCCGCCCTCACCAAGATTGTTGAAGGCCGCGTAACGGGCTTCTTCAAGGGTGAGGTCCTGGTTGACCAGTCCTTCGCCAAGGACGCCAAGAAGTCAGTGGCACAGGTCCTCGAAGAGGCCGGTGTCAAGGGAACCGCGTTCGCGCGCTTCCGCGTCGGCTCCTAGCCGATCCTGCCAAGGGGCGGCCACTTCGGTGGCTGCCCCTTTTGCATGCAACCGGCCGTTACCGGGCATCGGCCCCGGCAGGATAACCTTTTTTCAGACTCATCAACGGGAAGGCATCATGGAAGCCGTCAACAGTGTAATCCAACCGGAAAAAAACAAGCGGCGGGTCCTCCTGAAGCTCTCGGGTGAGGTCTTCGGCGGCGGAAAGCTCGGTGTTGACCCCGAGACCGTCCGCGACGTCGCCAAGCAGATCGCCGCAGCCGTGCCGGACGTTGAAGTGGCCATCGTGGTGGGTGGCGGCAACTTTTTCCGCGGGGCAGAGCTGTCCCAGAGCGGCATGGACCGTTCCCGCGCCGACTACATGGGCATGCTGGGAACCGTGATGAACTGCCTGGCCCTGCAGGACTTCCTGGAACAGGCCGGCGTTGAAACCCGCGTCCAGAGCGCCATCACCATGGGCCAGGTCGCAGAGGCCTACATTCCGCGCCGCGCCATCCGCCACATGGAAAAGGGCCGCGTTGTCATCTTCGGCGCCGGCGCCGGCCTGCCGTACTTCTCCACCGACACCGTGGCCGCCCAGCGCGCCCTCGAAGTCCACGCAGACGTGGTCCTGATGGCCAAGAGCGGCGTGGACGCCGTGTACACGGCGGACCCCAAGAAGGACCCCACCGCCGAGCGGCTGGAGACGCTCAGCTACGACGACGCGCTGCGCCGCGACATCCGCGTGATGGACCAGACCGCCATGACCATGTGCAAGGACAACGACCTCTCCATGGTTGTGTTCGGCATGGAAGGCGAAGGCAACGTCACCCGCGCCATCAAGGGCGAAAAGCTGGGCACCCTGGTCTCCGCCTAGCTGCGGCTAGGATGATTTCAGGACCCTTCCGTTCCCCGCCCTGCAGGCGGGGCCGGAACCAGCAACAGAAGAACCACGTGTGTGCAGGAAACCGGCGCCCCGGACTGCACCCGAACCGTCAGGAGATGCCGTGATCGAAGAAACCTTGCTCGAAGCCGAAGAAAAGATGGACAAGGCCGTAGAGGTAGCCAAGGACGATTTCGCTTCCGTCCGCACCGGCCGCGCCAACCCGGGCCTCTACAACAAGGTCCTGGTGGAGTACTACGGCTCACCCACGCCCCTGCAGCAGCTGGCCTCCTTCGCCATCCCGGACGCCCGCACCATCCTCATCACCCCGTTCGACAAGACCGCCCTGCGCGACATCGAGCGGGCCTTGAGCGACTCCGAGGTTGGCGCCAACCCGTCCAACGATGGCAACGTCATCCGGATCACCATCCCGGAGTTGACCAAGGAACGCCGCAAGGAATACGTCAAGATCGTCAAGAACAAGGGCGAGGACGCCAAGGTGTCCATCCGGAACATCCGCCGCAAGGCCAAGGAAACCCTTGACCGCCTGGTCAAAGACGGCGAGGCCGGTGAGGATGACGGCAACCGTGCCGAAAAGGAACTGGACGGCCTGACCAAAGCGCACGTGGACGGCATCGATGAGCTGCTCAAGCGCAAGGAAGCAGAGCTGCTCGAAGTCTGATGGGCCAGGCAGAACAGGCCCCGGCACCAGGGCCGCGCACCCGGGGGAAGCAGCCCAGGCCCAATCCCACCCCGAAGGCCGGGCGTAACCTGCCCGCCGCCGTTGTGGTGGGGCTGGCCATGCTCATTGCGGTCCTGGGCGGGCTGCTGTTCCTGCCCCTCGGGTTTGTCGCGGTCACCACCGCGTTCGGCGTCTTCGGGGTCTGGGAGATCTACCGGGCGCTGGAAGCCAACGGCACCAGGATGCCCATCATTCCGGTGATGACCGGAACAGTGGCCATGCCGTTTGTGGCCTACCTCGGCGGCATCGAAAGCCTGCTGTTCGCCATGCTGGCGAGTTGCATTGCGGTGCTGTTATGGCGGTCCATCGAAAGCGCCGCTGGCTCGGCCAACAGCATCTTCGCCGGGGTCTTCACTTTGGGTTGGGTGCCGTTCTTCATCAGCTTCGCGGCCCTGCCGCTGCACGTGGCCGGCGGGGCGACCCCGTTGGGCCTGTGGCCGGGCGGAACCATCCCCGAAGGGGCCTGGCAGGTAGCGGTGATGCTGCTTCTGGTGGTCTCCAACGACACGTTCGGATACCTGGTGGGCGCGTCCCTGGGCAAACACCCCATGGCACCCAAAATCAGCCCCAAAAAAACCTGGGAAGGTTTTTCCGGCTCGGTGGCGGGCGCGATGCTGATTGGGATCCTGGCGTGCATCTTCATCCTGGACAAGCCCTGGTGGGTGGGTGTCGCCCTGGCCGTGGGCACGGTCGTGGCCGCCACCATCGGGGACCTGGCCGAATCCATGGTCAAGCGTGAACTCGGCGTCAAGGACATGAGCGACATCCTCCCGGGCCACGGCGGCGTGATGGACCGGCTGGATTCCATCGTTTTTGCCTCGCCCCTCGTTTTTGTCCTGTACGTCCTGTTCTCCGGGGCCTGACCCAACCGCAGCCGGGCCCCGCACAGAAGCCGGGCCGGCCAAAGCATTGAAGGAATGAAAGTGGCATTGGACATTCATCGGCACATCCCCGCGTCCTTCGAGCGCGTACAGCGCAGCGACTACGGCTATAACGCCAAACAGGTGGACAAGTTCCTGCAGCAGGCCAGGGTGTCCCTCGAGGCACCGGAACCCGCCAACCGGCCGGTGCACAGCTCGGACGTGCGTGCAGTGTCCTTTGACCCGGTCAAGGGCGGCTACTCCGCCACCGTGGTGGACGCCGCGCTGGACCGGCTGGAAGACGCCTTCGCCCGCCGGGAACGCGATGAACTGATCGCCGCCAGCGGCGAAGAAGCCTGGCTGCGGGAGATCGGCAACCTGTCCGGCATCCTCCGGGGCCGTCTGCACCGGCCTGACGGCGAAAGGTTCCGCCGGCCCGCCAAGAGCAAAGTCCGCAGCTACAACACGGCTGACGTGGACAGCCTTTGCAGCGAACTCGTGGCCTACCTCGAAAACGACAAGCCCTTGAGCGTGGACAACGTCCGCCGCGCCGTCTTCCGCCCCGCCGCCGGCGCCGACGGCTACGAGGAAACCCAGGTGGACGCGTTCCTGGACCGCGTGGTTGAACTTATGGCGGCCATCGACTGACCCAGCGCTACGCTGCGGGAGCTACGCCGCCGGGTGGACCGCTCGCCGGTGTACCGTCCTCCGGTGTACCGTCCGCCTGCCGGCCAATCACCGGCCAATCACCGGCCAGGGGTCACGTCACGGGCCCGGGGCGGCCGGCGTGGGGGAGAGTGGCGTGTGGCGCCGCAGGATTCCTTGGTAGGAGCGCGCGCCGCTCACCGATGACCACGCGATGAACGCCAGGCCGACGGCAGCGCCGGCGAGGAACGACGTGATCGTGCCTGCACCGAGGACCGCCAGCAGGACGCCTGCCAGCATACCCAGGAGGGCGCCGTTAGCGGTGATGATAAACAGCATGCTGCTGCCTGCCACGTGGCTGAACTTGCTGCGGCCCCCGAAGAAGTAGTAAGTAGTGTCCATCCCGGCCTGGTCGTCGTGGTAACCGGCCATCAGGTAGGGAGCCACGCCGGGATCCAGGTCAACGTAGGCGCCGCGCAGCCGGTTCATGGCCGTCACATACATCAGGTCCTCGTGCGCCACGTTGATGACCCGCACCTGCGTGAGCAGACCCATGGCAACGTCGATGCAGAGCACGGTCGCGGCAAGCAGGAAAAACGGCTCGGAGAATTTTGTGGCCTGCCCCACCAGGGCCACGCTCACCACACTGGCGGAGGTGAATGTGAGGAACATGCTGATCCTGGTCAGGACCTCACTTTGGGCGGTGCTGCGGGATGCCAGCAGTCCCCAGTGCTCCGTGGCCAGCAGCTGGGCCCGCACAGCGGCCGGGACTGCACCGGCCGGCGCCGCGGCAGGCCCCGCACCGGTATCGGGCAGCTGGACGGGCGGCGCCCCGTCCTGCTGCCGTGGAGTGCTTCCGGCGTCGGTGGACATGCCGTAATTGTGCACCGATCAGCGTTCGGTTGCCAGCGGCCGTTCCGGCGTGTGCAAGCGGGTCATCACCCGTGGCATCGTCCCGGGCACCCGCCGGGCTGTGGCACGGGAGACCAGCACCATCACGGCGAACGCGGCCGGGACGGTCCAGGCGGCGGGCTGCGCCAGCCACACCGGGATGTTCGCGGCGCCGGAAACCGCGCCGGCGATCATCGCGCCGCCGCAAAGGAGCCCGCCGGTGGCCATACCGGCGATGGCCCCGACGTCCGTTAGTCCCCGCCACCAGATGCCCAGCAGCAGCACCGGGCACACCGTGGAGGCGGTAAACGCAAACACCAGGCCCACGCTGCCGGCCAGGGCCAGGGAGTCCGTCATGAAGGCAAAACCCAGGGGCACGACGGCGGACAGCACCGCCGCGAGCCGGAACCCGCCGACGCCGCCGCCCAGGACGTCCTGGCTGATGACGCCGGCCAGCGACACCACCAGCCCCGATGTGGTGGACAGGAACGCGGCAAACGCGCCGGCCACTACAAGGGCCGAGAGCAGGTCACCTGCCACCCCACCCACAAGTTCGCCAGGGAGCAGCAGCACCATGGCATCCGCCTGCCCGGCCCGGGCCAGGCCCGGTGCGAAGACCCGGCCCACCAGCCCATACGCGGTGGGGAAGAGGTAAAACACGGACAGCAGGCCAAGGACAATCAGCGTGGTCCGGCGCGCTGACTGCCCGTCCGGGTTGGTGTAGAACCGGACCAGCACGTGCGGCAGCCCGAGCGTGCCGAACAGGAGTGCCACGAGCAGCGACACGTTCTGGTACAGCCCGGTGGGGGCAGCGCCGGTGGGGTTGGCCGCGGGCGGCGCCAGTGCTGGGGTTCCTGTTCCAGCCAGGTAAAAGATGATGAACAGGATGGGCAGCGCCAGGGCCGTGAGCTTGAGCCAGTACTGGAACGCCTGGACAAAGGTGATGGACCGCATCCCGCCGGAGACCACCGTCAGGCAGACCACCACCACCACCGCCACGGAGCCGGCCCAGGACGGCAAGCCGGTGGTGATCCGGATGGTCAGTGCGGCGCCGTGCAGCTGCGGCACGATGTAGAGCCAGCCCACCAGTACCACCACCAGGCTGGTGACCTTCCGGACGGCCTTCGAATCGAGGCGAGCCTCGGTGAAGTCGGGGATCGTGTAGGCGCCCGAGCGGCGCAGCGGCGCAGCCACAAACAACAGCAGCATCAGGTAGCCGGCCGTGTAGCCCACGGGGAACCACAGGGCATCGGTCCCGGAGAGCAGGATGAGCCCGGCCACCCCCAGGAAGCTCGCGGCGGACAGATACTCGCCGCCGATCGCCGAGGCGTTCCACCATGGCCGGACCGTCCGGGAGGCAACGTAGAAGTCGCCGGTGGTGCGGGAGATCCGCAGGCCATAGAAGCCGATCGCGGCCGTGGCCAGCGACACCACGGCCACGGCTGCCAGCGCCACGCCGGGGTTCACAGCCGCCTCACCTGTCTCCGGCCAGGTCCCGGTAGCGGGCTTCGTTCCGGGCCGCGGAGCGGACGAACAACCAGGCGCTCAACCCGATGACCGGGTAGATGCCCGCACCCAGGAGCAGCCAGCCGAAGGGGATCCCGGCCAGCCGGGATTCAGCCAGGCCCGGCACGGCGGCCAGGGTCAGCGGAAACGCCGCCAGGATCACCAGGAACCCGCCGGCTACCACCAGCGCCAGCCGCAGCTGCGAACGGATCAGGGACCGGACAAAGACCTGGCCCACGTCTGAGTCCTGGGCAGCTTCACGGCTTTCGGGGCCGGGGCCGGAAGCGGGGGCGGTCAGCGGCGTGGTGACCCGGATCCGGGTCATGCGTGCGGCCTGATCCGGGTGGCTTCGAGTTTCTCCCGCACTGTGGGCAGGTGGCGGCGGCTGATGGGCAGCCCCGCGCCGGCAACCGTGACGCTGGGTCCGTCAGCGGCCAGCTTCATTGACATCACATGCTTCAGGGCCACCAGGTAGGAGCGGTGGGTCCGGATGAAGCCGGCCTCCGCCCACTGCTGTTCCAGGTCGGCCAACGGCACCCGGATCAGGTAACTCGCCTCGGCGGTGTGGAGGCGCGCGTAGTCGCCCTGCGCCTGGACGTACGTGACGTCGTCGCGCCTGATCATTTTGGTGCTGCCGCCCAGGTCCACGGTGATCATCTCAGGCGCCGCGCCGCCGTCGCGGAGTTCACTGATCCGGCCCACCGAACGGGCCAGCCGTTCGGAGCGGACGGGTTTGAGCAGGTAGTCGACGGCGGCCAGTTCGAAGGCGGCCAGCGCGTGGTCCTCATCCGCCGTCACAAAAACCACCGCGGGCGGGTTGCTGCTCGCGGCGATGGCCCGGGCAATGTCCAGGCCGGAGACTGCAGGCATGTGGATGTCCAGGAACACGGCGTCCACGGGCGCCGTGGCCAGCGCCAGCAGGGCTTCGCTGCCTGAGGTGGCCCGGAAAACCCTGCCGATCCGTTCGTCCCGGCCCAGCAGGAACGCCAGTTCCTCAACGGCGGGTAGCTCATCATCAACGACGAGGACGTTAATCATGCTCCAAGGGTACTTTCCGCCGGGGCCGCCGGCTCACGCGTCGTGGCCGGGCTGGGACTTGGGCACGCGCATGGTGATGAGGGTGCCTTCGCCGGGCGCGGTGTCGATCACCAGGCCATGCTCGTTCCCGTAGACCTGGCGCAGGCGGGCATCAACGTTCCGCAGCCCCACATGGTCGCCGTCGGCGTGGCCTGCCAGCACGGCCCGGAGTTGCGCCGGGTCCATACCCACGCCGTCGTCCTCGATGGTCACCTGGGCGAACGCGCCGGCGTCGTCGGCGGTGATGGTGATGTGGCCAGGCCCTTCCTTGGCCTCCAGGCCGTGGCGGACGGCGTTTTCCACGAGCGGCTGCAGGCTCAGGAACGGGATGACGGTGCTGAGCACCTCCGGTGCCACCCGGAGGCTGACCTGCACCCGCTCTCCGAACCTGGCCCGCTCCAGCAGCAGGTAGCGGTCAATGCAGCGCAGTTCCTCCGCGAGGGTGGTGAAGTCACCGTGCCGCCTGAAGGAGTACCGGGTGAAGTCCGCAAACTCCACCACCAGGTCACGGGCCCGGGCGGGGTCCGTATTGATGAAGGATGCGATGGCGTTGAGCGAGTTGTAGATGAAGTGCGGGCTGATCTGCGCCCTGAGCGCGCGGACCTCTGCCTCCATCAGCAGGGAGCGGGAGGCATCGAGTTCGGCCAGTTCCACCTGGACGGCCACCCAGTCCGCCACTTCGCCGGTGGCCCGGACCAGCCCGGCGCCGGCCGACGGGGCAAACGCCGCCACCACACCCACCACGCGGGTGCCGGCCCGGACGGGGGCTATCACGGCGGCCAGCCTGCTGCCCGTGCCGTCAGGCCCGGTTGCAGCCTGCCCGGCTGGAGCCTGCCCGGCTGGAGCCTGCCCGGCGCCGGCGGGCAGCACGGCCGTCCGGCCGCCAGCCAGGACCCCGGCGGCAAGTTCCATCAGCCGGGGTTTGAGGTCCTCCGCCGCGCCGTCCCAGGCCAGCACACCCGTGGTGTCCGTGATGGCCAGCGCCTCACACCCCAACAGGGTGCGCAACTGGCGGCTGGCCTTCGCCGCTCCGGCCGGGTTGAGGCCACGGCGCAGGTGCTGTCCCGCCTCGGAGGCGGCGTGGAGGGTTTTGTAGGTGGCGCGTTCGGCGTCCGTGCCCAGGTCGCGGAAGGAACGGAGCACCTTGAGGCCAACACCCACAACGACGGCAATGGCCAGGGCGATCACTGCCACTGCCGCGGCGGTCAGGAGCGGGGAGTCGGGCATGGTGCCCAGCGTAGCGGCGGGTGCCGCTCGCCGCAGCATTCCCGCCGTTGAGCGACCACCCGGGGGCAGGCACTGGATTGTGGGCGGCGCCGCACCGCAGAGTGATTGCAGTCACATCTGCGCAGGCCTCTACCCCGGCCCGCCGCCGCGTGTGAACCTTACGTCTCAATGAGGAGGAACGATGGGTAACGACGCCCACACTCCGGACGCCACCGCGTCCGTGGACTTTGAACAGGTCCAGAAGACAGAACAGTTCCAGGAGCTCCGCAAACGCCACCGCAGCTTTGTGTTTCCCATGGCCGTGGCCTTCCTGCTCTGGTACTTCGCCTACGTATTGCTGGCGGACTACGCCGTGGACTTTATGTCCACCAAGGTGTGGGGCAACATCAACGTGGGCCTGATCCTGGGCCTGCTCCAGTTTGTGTCCACCTTCGCCATCACCGGCTGGTACGTCAGCTACTCCAACCGCCGGCTCGATCCCATCGCAGCGGACATCAGGAACGAAATCGAAGGCCACGAGTTCGATAAAGACGGCAACCGAGTGAGCGGAGCGAACAAATGATCACCGTCCCCCTCGCTGTCGATGTTGCAGCCCTCAAGGACACCACCCTGCTGAATATGGGAATCTTTGGCCTCTTTGTGGCAGTGACCATGGTCATCGTGTTCCGGGCCAGCAAAAACAACAAAACGGCCGCCGACTACTACGCGGCCGGCCGGTCCTTCACCGGATCCCAGAACGGCACCGCGATTGCCGGCGACTACCTGTCGGCAGCGTCCTTCCTCGGCATCACCGGTGCGATCGCCATCAACGGCTACGACGGGTTTATGTACTCCATCGGCTTCCTGGTGGCCTGGCTGGTGGCGCTGCTCCTCGTGGCGGAACTGCTGCGCAATACCGGCAAGTTCACCATGGCCGATGTGCTGTCCTTCCGCCTGAAGCAGCGCCCGGTACGCATCGCGGCGGCCATCTCCACGCTGGCCGTGTGCTTCTTCTACCTGCTGGCGCAGATGGCCGGCGCCGGAAGCCTGATCTCCCTGCTGCTGGGCATCAGCGACTGGGGCGGGCAGGCACTGGTGATCATCGTCGTCGGCGCCCTGATGATCATGTACGTCCTGATCGGCGGCATGAAGGGCACCACCTGGGTGCAGATCATCAAGGCCATCCTGCTGATTGCCGGGGCCGCTGTGATGACCCTGTGGGTCCTCGCCATTTACGGCTTCAACCTCTCCACCCTGCTGGGAGCGGCCGTGGAGACCGCCAACAACCCCGCGGTCCTCAACCCGGGCCTGCAGTACGGCAAAACGAACACCTCCAAGCTGGACTTTATGTCGCTTGGCCTGGCTTTGGTCCTGGGCACGGCAGCGCTGCCCCACGTGCTGATGCGGTTCTACACCGTCCCCACCGCCAAGGAAGCCCGCAAGTCCGTGGTCTGGTCCATCTGGCTGATCGGCCTGTTCTACCTCTTCACCCTGGTCCTGGGCTACGGCGCAGCGGCACTGGTCGGGGCGGAAACCATCAAGTCGGCCCCCGGCGGCGTGAACTCCGCAGCACCGCTGCTCGCGTTCCACCTGGGCGGGCCGCTCCTGCTGGGCTTCATCTCGGCCGTCGCGTTCGCCACCATCCTGGCCGTGGTGGCCGGCCTGACCATCACCGCCGCGGCGTCCTTCGCCCATGACATCTATGCCAGCGTCATCGCCAAGGGGAAGGCCGACGCCGCCACGGAAGTTAAGGTGGCCCGCCGCACGGTGGTGGTCATCGGCGTCCTGGCCATCCTGGGCGGCATCTTCGCCAACGGCCAGAACGTGGCGTTCCTGGTGGCGCTTGCGTTCGCCGTGGCCGCCTCCGCCAACCTGCCCACCATCATCTACTCGCTGTTCTGGCGCCGCTTCACCACGCGGGGCGCCGTCTGGAGCATGTACGGCGGCCTCGGGTCGGCGATCATCCTGATCATCTTCTCCCCGGTGGTGTCCGGTGCGGCCACGTCCATGGTCAAGGACGCCAACTTCGCGATCTTCCCGCTCAGCAACCCGGGCATAGTGTCCATCCCGCTGGCGTTCATCCTGGGCTGGTTGGGCACCATCCTGGACCGGAACAAGGAAGACAGCGCCAAGCAGGCCGAAATGGAGGTCCGTTCCCTGACCGGCGTCGGGGCGGAAAAGGCCACCAACCACTAACCCCGCCCGGACACAAAGCCTCCGTGCACTGGACAGTGCACGGAGGCTTTGTGGTGTGGCGGGTTGGTGGTGTGCAGGGTTCCGCTACCCGGCGGGCCGCAGCTTGATGTTGGTCATCTTCAGCTGGTCAGTGCCTTCAAAGTGGTAGGCCAGGTCAACGTTCCCGCCGTCGCAGGCGATGACACCGGCGATGTCCGCCGACTTGCTGCCATTCTCCGTGGCCACGTTGACGCTGTTGTAGTCCGGCTTGCAGCTGGCGTCCATATCGAGGCTTTCGATGCCGGCAATGAACGATTCCTTGGAGATCTGCTTCTGCAGGGCAGGGTCCAGGTAATCGTCGTAGGCCGTCGAGGTGTCGCCGGCGATGACCAGGTCCGTGAACCCATCCGCGAGTCCCTTTGCCTGGTTGGTGGCTCCGCCCACAACATTGATCAGGACAATCACGCCGATGGCAACAAGCACCAGGAAACCGCCCACGGCTGCAAGGATGATCCACAGCGTCCTGCGCCGCTTCGGCCGGGGTGCCTCCCCGGGGAGGCCAAACGGGGTGGGACCCGCCTGGGCGTAGGGGTTCTGCGCGTACTGGTTCTGGGCATGCTGGCCGGGTTGTTGCTGGCCGGGGACCCCGGTGCCGAAGGGTTGTTCCTGGCCTGGCTGTGCCGGATATGGTCCGGGCCCGAACGCCGGTGGTGGTGGCGGAACGGGGGGCTGCCCGGGAACGTCCGGCTGCCGGGGTTCGGAGCCTGACGGGCCGGACTGGTTCGGTTCCTGGGGACTGCTCAAGGTAGAGCCTTTCCGGACGTGGTGCGCTGCACCGTCTGAGGGGCCCGCTGCCGGGCCGCCAATATCTGCCACCAAGCCTATAACCCCCCGCTGTCCCGGGCGTGGCCGGCGGGCGTGCGGCACAGAACGCGTGCCGGGGCTAGCCGGCCGCGGACCCACGGTCCAGCAGTGGCTGGACCCGGAACGGAATCAGTTCCCCCATGGCGAGGGCAGTGTCGGTCCGGTCCACGCCGTCACAGCCCAGGATCTTCCCGTTGATCCGGAACAGGTCCTCGGCGTCGAGCGCCACCACGCGCAACAGGAGGTCGGCGGAGCCGGTGAGCCCGTACCCTTCCAGGATTTCCGGGATGCCCGCAAGTTCGCCGGCCAGGCCGGCGAGTTTCTGCTGCTGCACATGCACCGAAATGAAGGCCATCAACGGATAGCCCAGCGCGGCAGGATTGATCCGCCGCTCAAACGACAGGAAGGCGTGCTTCTTCTCAAGCTGGGCCATCCGGGCCTGCACGGTGTTCCGGGACAGGCCAAGCTTCTGGGCCAGGGCCACCACGGTCCGGCGGGGATCCTGCGCCAGGGCGGATAAGAGGCGGGTGTCAGTGCCATCCAGAGCTTGCATAATGCGCAACGCTAGCACGGTGCAGATACTCCGGACAGGGCACTTTGCTCAATGATCCGTGCAGTGGTTGTACCTTGTGGTGGTTGTGAGTAGGGTCACAATATCCGGGGCAACGGCGCCCGGGCGGCCCGCGGTGGGCAGGGCCAAAAGCCCCGCAACCGCAGGTCAAACGACGTAAGAAGGTGCGGGCTATCGTGTCTACAGACGAAACGGGCCAGGGCGCGGCAGCAGCCCCGGAAATGGCGGAAACCAGCCCTGCGGTGGCACACCGCCTGATCCAGCTGATCACTCCCGCGGGGGAGCGGGTCAGCCATCCGGAATTCGACTTCTGGGTCAAGGATGTCAGCGACGAACAGCTCTGCTCCCTGTTCGAGGACATGACGGTCATCCGGCGCATCGACGTGGAGGCCACCGCCCTGCAGCGCCAGGGCGAACTCGCCCTTTGGCCGCCACTGCTGGGCCAGGAAGCGGCACAGATCGGTTCCGGCCGTTCGCTCCGCCAGGACGATTTTGTGTTTTCCAGCTACCGGGAAAACGGCGTGGCTTACTGCCGGGGCGTGGACCTCACGGACCTGGTCCGGGTGTGGCGGGGCAACGCTTCATCTGGCTGGAATCCCTACGCCATCAACATGGCCACCCCGCAGATCATCATCGGCGCCCAGACCCTCCACGCCACGGGGTATGCCATGGGCATCCAGTACGACGGCGCGGACGCCGTTTCCGTGGCGTACTTCGGTGACGGCGCCACCAGTGAGGGCGACGTTAATGAGGCAATGGTCTTCGCGGCGAGCTTCCAGGTGCCGGTTGTTTTCTTCTGCACCAACAACCACTGGGCAATTTCCGAACCGGTGCGGCTGCAGTCCCATATCCAGCTTGCCGACCGTGCTGCCGGCTTCGGCATCCCCAGCCTGCGGGTGGACGGGAACGACGTCCTGGCCGTTATGGCCGTCACCCGGCTCGCACTGGACCGGGCGCGGCGTGGCGGCGGCCCCACGTTCATCGAAGCCGTCAGCTACCGGATGGGTCCGCACACCACAGCCGATGACCCCACACGGTACCGGGACGCCAACGAACTTGAAGACTGGGCGGCGAAGGATCCCATCAGCCGGGTGGCGGCGCTCCTGGAACGGAAGGGCGTGCTGACGGCGGACTTCCAGCAGCACGTCAGGGACCAGGCCGACGCCGTTGCCCACCGGATGCGTAAGGGCTGCACCACCATGCCGGACCCTGAGCCCATGGACGTTTTCCGGCATGTCTACAGCACTCCCAACTCGTGGCTGGACCGGCAGCAGGAGCATTACGCCCGATATCTGGCCTCCTTCGGGGAACCCGCCGGAGCCGCAACCCAGGAGGGTGCACGCTGATGACCCGCATGACCTTCGCCCGCGCCATCAACGCGGGCCTGCGCAAATCGCTGGAAAACGATCCCAAGGTGATCCTGATGGGGGAGGACATCGGCGCCCTCGGCGGCGTCTTCCGGATCACGGACGGCCTGCAGAAGGACTTCGGTACACACCGCGTGGTGGACACGCCGCTGGCGGAGTCAGCCATCCTCGGAACCGCGGTTGGCCTGGCCTACCGCGGCTACCGCCCCGTGGTGGAGATCCAGTTCGACGGCTTCATCTACCCCGCCTTCGACCAGATCGTCAGCCAGGTGGCCAAGCTCCACTACCGCACCCAGGGCGCCGTCAGGATGCCCATCACCATCAGGGTCCCGTTCGGCGGCGGCATCGGCTCCCCGGAACACCACTCCGAATCCCCGGAGGCTTACTTCACGCACACCTCCGGCCTGCGCGTGGTCAGCGTCTCCAACCCGCAGGACGCCTACACAGTGATCCAGCAGGCCATCTCCTGTGATGATCCCGTCCTCTACTTCGAACCGAAGCGCAGGTACCACGACAAGGGCGAGGTGGATGAAGGGGTTGACCGTGCCGCAGCGCTGCCCATGGGACAGGCCAGGGTCCTGACGCAAGGCACCGACGTGACCCTGGTGGCGTACGGGCCGCTGGTCAAAACCGCACTGGACGCCGCCGCGGCGGCCGCGGACGAAGGGATCTCCCTGGAGGTCATTGACCTGCGCTCGCTGGCCCCCGTGGACTACGACACCGTGGTGGCCTCGGTCCGCAGGACCGGCCGCCTGGTGGTCACACACGAAGCAGGGCAATCCGGTGGCCTCGGCGCCGAAGTCGCAGCCAGCATCACCGAACGGTGCTTCAACCACCTGGAGGCGGCACCCGTCCGGATCACCGGCTTTGACATCCCCTACCCCTATTCCAAGCTGGAGATGCACCACCTGCCCGGCCTGGACCGCATCCTGGACGGCGTTGACCGTGCCCTGGGCCGGCCCAACTCCCTGAGCGGGCTGGAAGGATGAGCGCCACCATGATCAAGGAATTCCGGCTCCCGGACCTGGGCGAGGGCCTTACCGAATCAGAAATCCTCAGCTGGAAGGTGGCGGTGGGGGACACTGTCACCCTCAACCAGGTGATCGCCGAAGTCGAGACGGCAAAGGCTGTGGTGGAACTGCCGTCGCCATTTGCGGGTGTCATCAGGGAACTGCATGAGCAGCCAGGCTCCGTGGTGGCGGTAGGGAACCCCATCGTTTCCTTTGAGGTGCCGGACGACGCCGCCCTCCCGCCGGCCGCTGCAGCCAAAGGTCCGGCCAACGGTGCAGCCGCAACCGAAGGCGCCGCTGGGACCGTCACCGCTGTGCCAGAAGAGGGCGCGACGGAAGATGCCGTGGCAGCAAGTGCCGCGCGCGGGCAGTCGGCAGTGGACGCAGTGCCGGCCACGCCCAAGCGGGAGCCCAACCTCGTCGGGTACGGGGCCGTCGTCGAAAGCTCCGGCAGGCCGGCCCGGCGGCCCAGGATTTTCGCGCCCGCTGGTTCGAGCGCCGCCGATCCAGCCCCGGTCACGCCGCGCCAAGCAGGTCCCGCCGCAGCCAAACCGGTGGAAAGCACCGTGGAGCGGCCGCGGTCCACCCCACCGGTCCGCAAGCTGGCCCGCGACCTCCAGGTGGACCTCGCGCAGGTTGCTGGCACCGGACCGCAGGGCCTGATCACCAGGGAAGACGTCCAGGCTTTTGTCCACGGTGCGCCCGGGGAGACGGGAACCCCCGCGGAGCATCGGGCGGCGGAGCAGCAGTCAGGTGAGCAGCCCGGGAAGCAGCCTGTGGTGCAGGGGGCCGGTGAACGTGAATTCCGCACGCCCATCAAGGGAGTGCGGAAATACACTGCAGCGGCCATGGTGGAAAGTGCCTTCACGGCCCCGCACGTCACGGAGTTCCTCACGGTCGATGTCACTCCCACCATGGAGCTGCTGGGCCGGCTGAAGGCAAGCAGGGAGTACGGTGCACTCCGGCTGACGCCGCTCACACTCGCGGCGAAAGCGGTGCTCATCGCCCTGCGGCGCAACCCATCGCTGAATTCGCGCTGGGACGGTGCCGCCCAGGAGATCGTCACCTATAACTACGTGAACCTGGGGATAGCCGCCGCTACTCCAAGGGGCCTTACCGTTCCGAATATCAAGGACGCGGACCGGTTGTCCCTGGCTGGGCTCGCCGAAGCGCTGGCAGCACTGACCGACACAGCGAGGGCCGGCCGGACCGCGCCCGGAGAGCTGTCCGGTGGGACGCTCTCCATCACCAACATCGGTGTGTTCGGCATTGATGCCGGCACGCCCATCCTGAATCCCGGTGAGGCGGCGATCCTGGCGCTGGGGGCTGTCCGGACTGCGCCGTGGGAGTACCGCGGGGAAGTGGCCCTCCGGCAAGTCATCACGCTCAGCCTGTCCTTCGACCACCGTCTGGTGGACGGTGAGCAGGGCTCCCGTTTCCTTGCCGATGTCGGCGCCATCCTGGCAGAACCCGGCATGGCCCTCACCATGGTCTGAGGGCTTTGTCGGGCCGGGCCTGGTCGGGACCCCGGCCAGGCCTCGGCCGGGCTGATCATCAACCCTGACCAGCTAGCCTGATCAGCAAGCCTGACCGGGAACCCTGACCAGCTAGCCTGATCAGCAACCCTGACCAGGAACCCGGATCAGCAAGCCTGATCAGCAACCCTGACCAGGAACCCTGATCAGTGGGCCTGACCAGCAAGCCGTGGTCAGCAAGCCGCGGTCAGGAAACAGGTTCCGGCGTCCCAACCGTGAGGGCCGCCACGGCCATGGCCTCTAGCAGCGGGCGGGCGGTCTTCGAGGCAACCCGCCGGCCGTGCCCGGATACGGAATGCGGCGTGGAGTTGATCAGGCCGAAGGTGGCCTGGGCACGCATGCGGAGCTCTGCAGGGTCAGTGCCCGGATGGAGCTGCACCAGGACATCCACCCACACCTCCACGTAGCTGCGCTGGAGCAGGCGCACCGCCGCCTGGTCGGGCCCGGCCAGGGCGCTGAAGTCACGGTCCTGCACCCGGATCACGTCCGGTTTGCCCAAGGCGAACTCCACCTGGAACGCCACCAGCCGGCGCACGGCGGTGAGGGGATCGGGGTGCCGGTCCACTACCTGCCGGCCGCCCGCCAGCAGGTCCTCGCTCACAGTCACCAGCAGCGCTGCCAGCACCGCCTGCTTGCCCGGAAAATGCCGGTACACAGCGGGTCCGCTGATGCCTGCCGCGGCGCCGAGGTCCTCCAGCGATACCCGGGTGAACCCGTCGCGGGCAAACAGGGAAGCGGCAGCGGCCAGCAGCGCCTGCCGGCGGTTCTCCTTGGCCTGGCTCCGCTGGGTGGTTCCCGCGGTGGTTCCCGCGGTGGTTCCCGCCGTGAGTCCTGCCGTGGTGCCGGCACCACCGGGCAGTGGACCGCTGTTCCCGCCCATGTGCGTGGTGTCATTGCTTGGCACTTTTCCTCCTTGGACCCGCAGATTCTAGCAAGGCAGCACCTGTGTTGGACATCACAGTTAATAGAGACTAACCTGAATTTCAGTTATTAGTCACTAACCGAGTTGGCTTTTGCCGGTCGGAAAACATGGGAATGGACGCGTCGATGGAGACCCTTGCCAGCCGCCTGCAACCAGGCAGCGAAGCGTTCACCGCCAACCGGGAGGCGCAGCTCCAACTGGTGGCTGAGCTGAAGGAACGGCTGCAGACCGCCGCCCAGGGTGGCCCGGAAAAGTCCCGCCAGCGCCATGTGGCCCGCGGCAAGCTGCTGCCCCGGGAACGCATCGACGGCCTCCTGGATGACGGCAGTCCCTTCCTGGAGATCGCCCCGCTGGCAGCGGACGGCATGTATGGTGGCGACGCGCCCGGCGCCGGGGTCATCGCGGGCATCGGAACGGTCCACGGCCGCCAGGTGCTGGTCATCTCCAACGACGCCACCGTCAAGGGCGGAACGTATTACCCGCTGACGGTCAAAAAACACCTCCGGGCCCAGGAAATCGCCTTCGAAAACAGGCTGCCCTGCATCTACCTCGTTGATTCGGGCGGGGCGTTCCTGCCCATGCAGGACGAGGTCTTCCCGGACCGGGACCACTTCGGCCGGATCTTCTACAACCAGGCCCGGCTGTCCGCAGCCAAAATCCCGCAGCTCGCTGCGGTGCTGGGCTCCTGCACCGCGGGCGGAGCCTACGTCCCGGCCATGAGCGATGAAACGGTCATCGTCCGCAACCAGGGCACCATTTTCCTGGGCGGTCCGCCGCTGGTGAAGGCCGCCATCGGCGAGGTGGTAACGGCAGAGGAACTGGGCGGCGGCGACGTGCACTCACGGATTTCCGGCGTCACCGACCACCTGGCGGACAACGACCGGCACGCCCTGCAGATCCTTCGGGACATCGTCGCCACCCTCCCGCAGCCGGCCGCACCGGCTTGGCAGGTGGAACCGCCCGTGCCGCCCGTGGTGGACGAGGACGAACTCTATGGAGCGGTCCCCACGGACGTGAACGCCGCCTACGACGTCCACGAAGTCATCGCCCGGCTGGTGGACGGCAGCACGTTCCACGAGTTCAAGCGGGAATATGGCACCACCCTGGTGACGGGCTTCGCCAGGCTGCATGGCCACCCGGTAGGCATCGTGGCCAACAATGGTGTCCTGTTCAGCGAGTCCTCGCTCAAGGGCGCCCATTTTATTGAACTCTGCGACCAGCGCGGGATCCCGCTGGTCTTCCTGCAGAACATCTCCGGTTTTATGGTGGGCAAGGACGCCGAGCACGGCGGCATCGCCAGGAACGGCGCCAAGATGGTCACCGCGGTAGCCACGGCACGGGTGCCCAAGCTGACGGTGGTGATCGGCGGTTCTTTCGGAGCCGGAAACTACTCCATGTGCGGCCGGGCCTACTCGCCCCGGTTCCTCTGGATGTGGCCCGCGGCCCGGATTTCCGTGATGGGCGGCAACCAGGCGGCCAGCGTGCTGGCCACCGTCAAACGGGACCAGTATGAGGCCGCAGGGGAAGACTGGCCGGCGGCCGATGAGGAATCCTTCAAAGCCCCCATCAAGGAGCAGTACGAGGATCAGGGCAGCCCGTATTACTCCACTGCCCGGCTGTGGGACGACGGTGTGATCGACCCTGCAGATACCCGCACCGTGCTGGGCCTCGCCCTCGACGTTGTCTCCCGAACCCCGTTGCCGGATACCTCTTTCGGCCTCTTCCGGATGTGAGCCCTATGACCACGCCAGCAACCACCCGCCCCGCCAAGGAAACGGGTGCCCTTTTCGGCACCGTCCTGGTGGCGAACCGCGGCGAAATCGCCTGCCGCGTCATCCGGACGCTCAAAACGCTGGGCATCCGCTCCGTCGCCGTCTACAGCGATGCCGACGCCGGCGCCCGGCACGTGCGCGAAGCCGACACCGCCGTCCGGATCGGCCCCGCCGCAGCGGCGGAGAGCTACCTGAACATTGACGCCGTTGTGGACGCCTGCCGCCGCACCGGCGCGGACGCCGTCCACCCGGGCTACGGCTTCCTGAGCGAAAACGCCGATTTCGCCCGCGCGCTGGCCAAGTCCGGCGTCGCCTTCATCGGGCCGGGGGTGGAAGCACTGAACATCATGGGGGACAAGATCCGGTCCAAGAACCACGTGGCCGGGTACGGCGTCCCCGTGGTCCCCGGTGTTGCCAGGCCGGGCATGACCGATCAGGACCTCCTTGACGCTGCGGCCGGCGTCGGCTTCCCCCTGCTTATCAAGCCGTCGGCCGGCGGGGGCGGCAAGGGAATGCACGCCGTCGCATCCGCGGCGGAGCTGCCGGGGGTGCTGGCCACCGCCCGGCGCGTGGCAGCCAGCGCCTTCGGCGACGACACCCTCTTCCTGGAACGCCTGGTCGGTACGCCCCGCCACATCGAGGTCCAGGTCCTGGCGGACAACCACGGCAACGTGATCCACCTGGGCGAACGCGAATGCTCCCTCCAGCGCCGGCACCAGAAAGTCATCGAGGAAGCACCCTCACCCCTGCTCGAGGGACTCCCGGACGGGGCCGCCATCCGCGCCAGGCTCGGGGAGGCCGCCTGCAACGCCGCCCGCAGCGTGGCGTACAGCGGCGCCGGAACGGTGGAGTTCCTGGTCTCGGACGACGCCCCGGACCAGTTTTACTTCATGGAAATGAACACCCGCCTGCAGGTGGAGCACCCGGTCACCGAGATGGTCACCGGCATCGACCTGGTGGAGTGGCAGGTGCGGATCGCTGCCGGCGCACCGCTCACTGTCCGGCAGGCCGACGTAGTGCTGTCCGGCCACGCCGTGGAAGCGCGGGTCTACGCCGAAGTGCCGGCGAAGAACTTCCTGCCCGCCACCGGGACCGTCCATGTGCTGGCCGAGCACGCCCCGGGCCAGGGCGGCAACGTCCGCGTGGATTCCGCGCTGGTGCCGGGGCTGGAGCTCTCCGCCGACTACGATCCGATGCTGGCCAAGGTCATCGCCTGGGGCGACGACCGCCCGGCTGCCCTGGCAGCCCTGGATGCGGCGCTCGCCGGTTACGTCGCGCTGGGCGTGGACACCAACGTGGAGTACCTGCGCCTGCTGCTCAACGACCCGGATGTCCAGGCCGGCCGCCTGGACACCGGGCTGATCGAGCGGAAGCTGCCGGAGCTCGCTTTCCGGGGGGTCACTGGCAGCGAACTGGCGGCTGCGGCCCTCTATGCGCTGGGGACGGAGGAACAAGGCCCCGCCGGCCCTTGGCAACGCCGGGACAGCTGGCGGCTGGGCGGCAGGCCGCCACGCCACATCACGTTTGCGCTGCCGGACGGCGGTGCGGCCACCGTCACGGTGGCCGGGAACCTGCAGGCGGGTCCGGTGACAGTGACCGTCGACGGCGGCGCACCGCATCGTGCCGCGCTCCGTCCCGCCGGGCCGCACCAGGCAGAGGTGACGCTCGACGGCGTACCCACCCGATACAACGTTGCCCCCGTTTTCCCCGGAAACGGAATGCCCCAACCCGGCCAGCCGGCGTCGGACGTTCCCCTGCAGGTTTTCCTGGGTAACGGCGGCTGGTCCTGCCGGCTGGAGGTCCTCACCCGGGAAGCCCGGCTGGAACGCCTCCGCGCAGCCATCCAGCGCGAGGAAGGCGCCACGGATCCGGAAGTGCGCTCGCCGATGCCCGGCACCGTGGTGTCCGTCCCTGTAGAAAACGGCGACACCGTGGACGCGGGGCAGGTCTTGCTGTCCGTGGAGGCCATGAAGATGGAGCACCAACTGGTGGCGCCCCTGGCGGGGATCGTGAAGCTGGCCGCACAACCCGGCGACCTGGTCAAAGCGGACCAGGTCCTGGCCACCATCCACCCGCACCCAGGCAGCGCATCCGCTCCTGACACCCCGGAAACACCGTCCACCACACATCCCACAGCAGAAGGAGCCCGGCCATGACCGGTTTTGAACTTACCGAGGAGTACCAGGACCTGAGCGACACGGTCCGGGACTTCGCCGACAACGTGGTGGCACCGGTGTCCGCCAAGCACGACGAAGAGCACAGCTTCCCGTACGGCGTGGTCAAGCAGATGGCGGAGATGGGCCTGTTCGGCCTGCCGTTCCCGGAGGAATTTGGCGGCATGGGCGGGGACTACTTTGCCCTGGCCCTCGCGCTGGAGCAGCTGGGCCGGGTGGACCAGTCAGTGGCCATCACCCTCGAAGCCGGCGTCTCCCTCGGCGCCATGCCCGTGTACCGGTTCGGAACGGACGCACAGAAGCAGGAATGGCTGCCCATGCTGGCGTCCGGGGAGGCCCTGGCGGGCTTCGGGCTCACCGAACCCGAAGCCGGATCGGACGCGGGCGGCACCAAAACCCACGCCCACCGTGACGGCGGAAACTGGGTGATCAACGGCAACAAGGAGTTCATCACCAACTCTGGGACCGACATCACCAAACTGGTCACCGTCACGGCCGTGACCGGCGAAAGCGAGCGCGCTGACGGCAGCGTCCGGAAGGACATCTCCACCCTCCTGGTGCCCACCTCAACGCCGGGCTTCCGGGCAGAGAAGGCCTACAACAAGGTGGGTTGGAATGCCTCGGACACCCACCCCCTGACGCTGAAGGACGTCCGCGTCCCCGAGGCCAACCTGCTGGGGGAGGAGGGCCGCGGCTACGCCAACTTCCTCTCCATCCTGGACGAGGGCCGGATCGCCATTGCAGCCCTGGCCACCGGCGCCGCCCAGGGGTGCGTTGACCTGTCCGTGAAATACGCCCGGGAGCGCAGCGCGTTCGGGCACACGATCGGTAAATACCAGGCCATCTCCTTCAAGATCGCCCGCATGGAAGCCCGGGCCCACACCGCCCGGCTGGCCTACTACGACGCCGCAGCCAGGATGCTCGCCGGCAAGCCGTTCAAGACGCAGGCGGCCATCGCTAAGATGGTCGCAGGCGAGGCGGCCATGGACAACGCGCGGGATGCCACCCAGGTATTCGGCGGCTATGGCTTCATCAACGAGTTCACCGTGGCACGCCATTACCGCGACTCCAAGATCCTGGAAGTGGGGGAGGGCACCACCGAAGTCCAGCTGATGCTCATCGCCCGCGAACTGGGACTGTAGTCCCCCCGCAGGCGCCGGTCTGAAAGGATCCCCCGATGATTGACAAAGTAGTCGCCAGCGCCGATGAGGCAGTCGCGGACATCCCCCACGGCGCCTCCCTGGCAGTGGGCGGGTTTGGGCTCTGCGGCATCCCGGTCGCGTTGATCGACGCCCTGCACCGGGCCGGAACCTCAGACCTGGAAACGGTCAGCAACAACTGCGGTGTGGACAGCTGGGGCCTGGGGCTGCTGCTCCGTGACGGCCGGATCCGGCGCACCATCAGCTCCTACGTTGGTGAAAACAAGGAATTTGCCCGCCAGTACCTCGCCGGCGAACTCGAAGTGGTCCTCACACCGCAGGGAACACTCGCGGAGAAGCTGCGGGCCGGCGGCGCCGGGATCCCTGCGTTCTACACCAAGGCGGGGGTGGGCACCCAGGTGTCCGACGGCGGCCTGCCGCAGAAATACGACTCCGCCGGCGGGATCGCGGTGGCCTCCGCAGCCAAGGAAGTCCGCTCCTTCGGCGGCGTCGACTACGTCCTGGAGGAATCGCTGACGCCGGACTTTGGCCTGGTCCACGCCTGGAAGGGAGACCGGCACGGCAACCTGGTGTTCCACGCAGCCGCGATGAACTTCAACCCGCTGTGCGCCATGGCCGGCCGCATCACCATCGCCGAGGTCGAAGAGCTGGTTGAACCGGGTGACCTGGACCCCGAACACGTCCATGTACCCGGGATCTTCGTCCAGCGTGTGGTCCTGGCGCCGGACGGCGAGAAACGGATCGAGAAGCGGACAGTGGCCCTGGCTGCCACCCCGGCACCCGGCAGCAGCGCGCAGGCAGGAGCATAACCATGGCGGACCCCAACAGCATTGACGCGCCCCGGCCCGAGGCCATCCGGCCCGGTTACCGGCGGGCAACCCACCAGGGCGGCCCGGGTTCAGGGGCAGCCGGCGGCCAAGGGGCGGCCGCCGGGGAACCAGGGCAACAGGGCGCCGCCAAGGGCTGGAGCCGGAACGAGCTCGCTGCCCGGGTGGCCCGGGAGCTGCGCAACGGGCAGTACGTGAACCTGGGGATCGGCATGCCCACCCTGATTCCCAACTACATTCCGGTTGGCGTCGAAGTGGTCCTCCACTCCGAAAACGGCATCCTGGGGGTGGGCCCGTACCCGGCCGAGGACGCGGTGGACCCGGACCTGATCAACGCCGGCAAGGAGACCGTCACCGTCAACAGGGGAGCGGCGTTCTTCGACTCCGCAGCCTCCTTCGGCATGATCCGGGGTGGCCATGTGGACGTCGCCGTCCTCGGCGCCATGGAAGTCGCCGCCAACGGCGACCTGGCCAACTGGATGATCCCCGGCCGGATGGTCAAAGGCATGGGCGGCGCCATGGACCTGGTGTTTGGCGCCAAAAAAGTGATTGTGATGATGGAGCACGTGGACCGCAGCGGTAACCCCAAAATCGTCCAGGAGTGCTCGCTGCCGCTCACCGGCAAGGGCTGCGTGGACCGGATCATCACCGACCTCGCCGTGATTGACGTGGTCCGTGATCCTTCCGGGTCCCGGCTGGTACTCCGCGAACTGGCACCGGACGTCTCGCTGGCCGACGTGGCAGCGGCCACCGGCGCCGAACTTTTCGAGGAAGACCAGGAACTGACGGTATGAGCACCGGAACCAGCGGCACGCACCGGCCCCCGGAAGGCCAGCAGGAGCGGCGCGTCATTGAACAGCGGGGCCTCTACTTCGACGAACTCGAAGAAGGCGTGCTGTACGCCCACCGGCCGGGCCGCACCGTCACCGAGGCGGACAACGTCCTGTTCACCACCCTCACCATGAACACCCAGGCCCTGCACCTCGATGCCGCCTGGAGCGCCGGCCAGCCCTTCGGCCAGCGGCTGGTCAACTCCATGTTCACGTTGGCCACGGTGGTGGGCCAATCCGTCACGCAGCTGACCCAGGGCACCATCGTGGCCCAGCTGGGCCTCACGGACGTCTCCTTCCCGCACCCGCTGTACCACGGCGACACGCTCTACACGGAGACGGTCATCACGGGGAAGCGCCTGTCCGGTTCGCGGCCGGGGCAGGGCATCGCCACCATGGCGCACACCGGCCGCAACCAGGACGGTACCGTGGTGGCCCTGGCCACCCGCAGTTGCCTGATGTGGACCCGGGAGGCGCACGCCGGCCAGCAGGGCAACGCCCGGGAAGCCACCACAGCGGCTGGCGGACAAGGCACAATACCGGTATGACTTTTTTGATGGGACCCGCCCTGCTCTTCTGCCCTGCGGACCGGCCGGAGCGGTACCAGAAGGCTGCTGACCGAGCGGACGCCGTCATCCTGGACCTCGAGGATGCCGTGGCCCCGGCGGAGAAACAGCGTGCCCGCGGCGCTATCCTGGCCCAGCTCGGAGCCGGGGAGGGCCCGGAGCTGGACCCGAGCAGGACCATCGTCCGCATCAACCCCGCCGGCACGGAAGAGTTCGCCAAGGACCTGCACTGCCTGGCCCACACGCCGTACCGGACAGTCATGCTGGCCAAGGCGGAAAGCGCCGCGCAGCTCGAGGCCCTTGAGGGCTACCAGGTCATCGCCCTGTGCGAAACGGCACTGGGGATCCTTAATGCCCCGGCCATAGCGGCGGCTCCCAACGTTGTGGCACTGATGTGGGGTGCCGAGGACCTGCTGGCGACCTTGGGCGGCACCTCCAGCAGGATGGCCGACGGCGGCTACCGTGCTGTGGCACTGCACGCGCGTTCAGCCGTGCTGCTGGCCGCCCGGGCCTTCGGCAAGGAGGCAGTGGATTCCGTCTACGTGGACATTCCGGACGTGGCTGGGCTGGCAGTGGAATCAGCGGACGCCGTGGCATCCGGGTTCGGGTCCAAAGCCTGTATCCATCCGGCACAGGTGGCTGCCGTCCGGGCAGCCTACGCCCCATCGGCGGCGGACATCGAAGCGGCGCAGGCCCTGCTGTCGGCTGCGGCGGCGGCCAACTCCGGCGTCTTCGCGTTTGAAGGAAAAATGATCGACGGGCCCATCCTCAAACATGCCGAGGCCACCCTGCGCCGCGCCGCCCAAAACGGCTGATGCAGTAACGCCGACCTGCCTGCCTTCGCCGGCCTGGCCTGCTTTCGCGGTGTTGACCCGGCCTGCCTTCACCGGCTGACCCGGCCTGCCCTCACCGGCCGGCCCGCCGCAGGGACGTGGGCGGCACCGATTCATGCAGGAACGTGCGGACCCACCGCGCGCCGGTGGCCCGGTACTCCTCCCGGCTGGCGAAACGGTAGTGGTAGCTATGCACCCGCACCCATTGTGGCGGGACGCCGTCGAACGGGTCGTGGCGGAGGAGCCGCAGGGTGGCCCGGTCCGCCTCCAGCAGCCGGGTAAGGAACGCGTAAAACCAGTCCTCGTGCACCGTCCGCAACGGCAGGAACCACATCAGCCAGTCCAGCCGCAGGTGGTACGGCGCCCACTGCCGGGGAATCCGGTTGACGTCCCCGGGCTTTCCCTTAAAGGCATACTCGAGCCACTGCGAGCCGGCACCGGGGCTGCTGTCCAGGGTTCCTTCCACAACAATTTCCACGCGCCGGCGGGTAACGGTGCCGAACGCCCCGTAGGCGTTGACCAGCTGCCAGCGGTTGAAGCTGGCGTTCATCAGCTGCCGCCGGGAGAGCAGGTTGCGCAGCGGCCGGTAGCTGAGGACCAGCAGCAGCACCGTGGCGGCCAGGGTGATGGCCAGCCACCACAGCGGAGTCGCCGGCGCGGGGCCCACCGGGCCCAGGCCAGGACCCTGCCCGCCCACGGGGATGGCCGGTATCAGGGCGTGCACCACAGGGTCGCTGACCGCCGCGAACGCGAGCACCATGGCCATCCAGTTCAGCCACGCGAAGTTCCCGGTGGCCACCAGCCACAGCTGGGTCAGGACCACAACGGCGGCGGCCGCCGAGGCCAGGGGCTGGGGCGCAAAAAGGAAAAACGGAACCACCAGTTGCGCGAAATGGTTGCCCAGCACCTCGATCCTGTGCAGCTGCTTGGGCAGCAGGTGCGCCTGGCGGCTCAGCGGCCCGGGCATCGGCTGGGTCTCATGGTGGTAGTACAGGGCTGTTAAATCGTGCCATTCGCGCCCGCCCCGGATCTTGATCATGCCGGCCCCGAACTCCAGCCGGAACACCAGCCACGCGAGGAGGAGCAGGATGGTCCGCGGCGGGTCGGTCTGGTCCGAACCGAGGAACGCCACCGTAAAGCCTGCCTCCAGCAGCAGCATCTCCCAGCCAAAGCCGTAAAACGTACGGCCAACATTGACGATCGACATGTAGAGCGCCCACAAGGCAAGGAACGCCAGCAGTGGAACCCAGGGCGGGCCCCACTGGGGGACGCCGGCCACCAGCAGCGCCGAAATCCCCAGGCCCGCGGCGCACACACCCCGCAGCAACCCGTCCGAGTAATGCAGGCTGAACAGTGTTGGCCGCCGCAGCCTGCCGCGGGCCAGGTAGTCGGGGACGGGTAAGAGTCCATGCGTCCCAACCAACGCGGGGAACTGGTTCAGGGAGGACAGGAACGCCACAAAGTACAGGCCCGCCACACCCCGTTGCAGCACCTGCCGGGCGAACCCGTATTCCGGCGCATCAAACCAGCCCAGCCAGTCCACACGGTCCACGCTACGCCGCCCCGTCCGGAGGTCAAGGTTGGTGCGGGATACTTAACCCATGCAGCCACGCAGAATCGTCATCCTCGGATCCACCGGTTCCATCGGCACCCAGGCGATTGACGTCGTCGACGGCGCCCCGCACCTTTTCGAGGTTGTGGCCCTCAGTGCCGGCGGGGCCAACCTGGACCTCCTGGCCAGGCAGGCCGTCCACACGGGCGCCGCCACCATAGGCATCGCTGCCGGGGATCCCGGCGTCCTGGCCCGGCTGATCGCGGAAGCAGCCGCCGCCGCGGGCCGCCCCGGCTACCGGCCCCGGATCCTCTCCGGCCCGGACGCCGCCGCTGACATCGCAGGCCTGGACGCGGACGTGGTCCTGAACGGCATCACCGGATCAATCGGACTGGCGCCCACGCTGGCAGCGCTGAAGTCCGGCGCAACCCTGGCCCTGGCGAACAAGGAGTCACTGATCGTAGGCGGCGCCCTGGTGAAGGCCGCCGCCCGGCCGGGCCAGATCGTGCCGGTCGACTCCGAACACTCGGCTATCGCGCAGTGCCTGCGCGCGGGGTCCGCCGGGGAAGTGGAAAAACTCATCCTTACGGCCTCGGGCGGGCCGTTCCGGGGCCGCACCCGGGACAGCCTGCACGGTGTCACGCCCAGTGAGGCCCTGGCGCACCCCACCTGGGACATGGGCGTAATGGTCACTACCAACTCGGCCACCCTGGTGAACAAGGGGCTGGAAGTCATCGAGGCGCACCTCCTCTTCGACGTTCCGTTGGACCGGATCGACGTTGTGGTCCATCCGCAGTCGGTGGTGCACTCCATGGTCCAGTTCGTTGACGGCTCGGTGATCGCCCAGGCCTCTCCGCCGGACATGCGCCTGCCCATCGCCCTGGGCCTTGGCTGGCCGGACCGGGTACCCCAGGCCGCGTCGGCCTGCGACTGGACCAAGGCCGCCAGTTGGACTTTCGAACCGCTGGACGTGGCGGCCTTCCCCGCCGTTGACCTCGCCAAGGACGCCGCCAAACAGGGCAGCACGTTCCCTGCGGTCTTCAACGCCGCCAACGAGGAAGCCGTCACGGCTTTCCACGCCGGCCGGATCCGGTTCACTGACATTGTGGACACCGTTGAGGCCGTCCTCAGCGAACATTCAGGTTCCTCCGGGCTGACGGTGGAATCCGTGTTGGATGCTGAAGGCTGGGCACGCGCCCGCGCCCAGGATCGTTTAGCACTTCGCAGTCTCTAAGGAAGCAGCAGCACCGCCATGACCACCGTTCTCCTTTTTATCCTCGGCGTCCTCGTCGTGGCACTCGGCATCGCCGCCTCCATCGCGCTGCACGAGGTGGGCCACCTCCTGCCTGCCAAGCTCTTTAAGGTCCGCGTGACCAAGTACATGATCGGCTTCGGGCCCACCCTGTGGTCCCGGCGGAAGGGCGAGACCGAGTACGGCGTCAAAGCCATCCCGCTGGGCGGCTACGTGTCCATGATCGGGATGTATCCGCCAAACAAGGACGACGGAACGGTCCGGCCCTCCAGCACCGGCATGTTCCAGACCCTGGCCACCGAAGCCCGGTCAATGGCCCATGAGGAAGTTGGTCCGGAGGACGGCAACAGGGTGTTTTACCGGTTGCCGGTCTGGAAAAAAATCACCATCATGCTGGGCGGGCCCGCCATGAACTTCGTGCTGGGCATCCTGTTGACGGCCGTCCTTTTGATGGGATTCGGTTCGCCCACAGCAACCACCACCATCTCCGATGTCTCCAAATGCCAGGTCGCTGCCGGCGAAACCGTGGATCCGGATTCGGCAGACTGCCAGCTGACGCCCGCTGCGGCGGCCGGCCTCCAGCCCAATGACACGGTGACCTCGTTCGACGGCTGGACCGTCACCGGCTGGGACCAGCTCACCGAAAGGATCCGCGCTTCGGCGGGCCGGGAAGTTCCCATCACCGTTGAGCGGAACGGCGCCGAAGTGGCCACCACCGTGACGCCGGTCCTGTCCGCGCGTCCCATCGTGGGCGCTGACGGCCGCCAGGCAACCGACGACGCCGGCACCCTCCGCTACCAGGACGTCGGCTTCCTTGGCATCGGTGCGCAGACCGCGCTGGTGCCCCAGCCGGCGTCGTCCGTCCTGCCCATGGCCGGGGAAAACATCCGGCAGGTGGCAGGGGTCATCCTGAACCTCCCCGCCCGCGTGGTGGGGGTGGCGAAAGCCGCCTTCAGCGAGGAACCACGCGATCCCAACGGGCCCATCTCCGTGGTGGGCGTGGGACGCGTCGCCGGCGAGGTGGCGGCCATGGAGGAGGTTCCGGCGGATGCGAGGATTGCCACCCTGATCGGGCTCCTGGCCGGCCTGAACTTTGCCTTGGGCGTTTTCAACCTGGTGCCGCTGCTGCCGCTCGACGGCGGGCACGTGGCCGGTGCGCTGTACGAAGGTGCGAGGCGCCGGCTGGCCAAGCTGTTCGGCCGGCCGGACCCGGGAGCCTTCGACATCGCCAAGCTGTTGCCCGTGACCTATGTGGTGGCCGTCCTGTTGATGGGGATGAGTGCGCTGTTGATTTACGCGGACATTGTCAAACCCGTCAACCTGTTCGGCTGACAAAGCACCACACGGCTGATTTCAGGTAATCAGTCATAAATGATTGATTCCCAATAGTAAGACGCATATGGTTGTGGCATGTTCGTGATGACCATCGACCAGCGCGGCAGTACCGGTGACCGGGACCGTGTCCCGGATTTCATTGCGGCGTTGGCGCGCCTTGGCCCCACCGGCTTTGAACGGTCAGTGGGCGACGAGGTCCAGGGGGTGGTGCCGGACGCCGCGCACGTGGTGGACATCGCCCTGTTCGCCCTCCGCACCGGGCACTGGTACGTGGGCATCGGCGTGGGAACGGTGGAGCTCGACGCCGGCGCGAGCCCCCGGGAGGGGGCCGGAACAGGATTCGTGGCGGCCCGGAAAGCCGTGGAACAGGCCAAGGCCGCCGGCTCGCAGGTGCCATTGTCAGTGGTCCCCGGGACCATGGGCAGGGAAGCAAGGAACCGGGCGGACAAGGACGGAGGTGCCGGCATGGGAACACGTGAATGCGCCAATGCCGAGGCCGTGCTGCGGCTCCTGGGCAGGATCGTCCAAGAGCGGACCGAGGCCCAGTGGCGGGTGGTGGACGCCCTGCACCGCCACGGACCCGGCCGGCATGGCACCCAGAAGCAGGTTGCGGCGGAACTGGGAATCACCGAGCAATCCGTGAGCCGGACCGTGCTGAGGTCCGGCTGGCAGGAGGAATGGGCGGCCAGGCCGGCCGCGGAAATGCTGTTGGACTTCGCCCGCCTGCGGGTTGGCGGGAATCCTGCCGGAACCGGCGCGTCAGGGGAGGGGATCTGATGGATGCCTTCTGGGTTGTCAGCGCGCTGGCCGTTGCCGGTTTCGCCGGCTGGCCGGTCACGGCGCTGGTCTTCAGGCTGGCCAGGACCATCGACGAAAGGGCGGATGCGGCCAAGGCTGCGGAGGATTCCCGGCGGAAAGCCGAGGACCCTGCCGCTGACGTCACCGTGGACCCGGTGCGGCCGGCGCGCCCTGCCCCGGACCGGGGTTCCCAGAACGTGGACGGTGAACTGACCGCCCCGCGGGACCAGCCGGCGTCGTCCGCTCCCGGCCCGCAGGGGAGCGGCCAGCGCATCCTGCGCGGCGGGGCGATCATTGGTGTGCTGGAGCGGCTCGGTGTGTGCCTGGCGATCCTCACCGGCCAGCCGGTGGCCATCGCCTACATCGTGGCCATCAAGGGCCTGGGCCGGTTCGCCGAGCTGAAGGAAACTCCTGTCGCGGCGGAGCGGTTCATCATCGGAACCCTGACGTCGATGCTCTGGGCCGCCGGAACCGGCGCCGTGGTCAAGGTCCTCTTCCTCTCCTGAACGGCCCACAAGCCTGGCGGGCGGATGGGTGCGGGCCGGAGTGGAGATAGGGTATCGGTATGACAGTTTTTGCCGTTGAGTACGTGTACACCGCCAACTCCACCGAAGACCGGAACCAGGCCCGGCCGGCCCACCGGGAATGGACCGCAGGTCTCGCGGACGACGGCGCCATCCTGGCCAGTGGCCCCTACGGTGACGGCGCAGGCGCGCTGCTCATCTTCAAGGCAGCCGATGAGGCAGCGCTGAATTCGATCCTCAAGCAGGATCCCTTCGCCGCCGCCGGCGTGATTGCCGGCACCCGGATCACCGAATGGTCACCCGTGACCGGCCAGCTGGCCGGACACAGCGCGTAGCCCCTCTCCACCCCTCAAACTCAAGGAGCCTCTCGTGACCTCGGTCAGCCTGGGAATGCCGTCAGCACCGCCGCCCGTCCTTGCCCCCCGCCGCAAGACGCGCCAGATCAAGGTCGGCTCTGTCGGGGTGGGCTCGGACTCGCCCATCAGCGTGCAGTCGATGACCACCACCCCCACCACCGACATCAACGCCACGCTGCAGCAGATTGCTGAACTGACGGCGTCCGGCTGCGACATTGTGCGCGTGGCCTGCCCGTCCGCGGACGATGCCGAGGCGCTGCCCATCATCGCGCGGAAGTCGCAGATCCCGGTCATCGCGGACATCCACTTCCAGCCCAAGTACGTGTTCGCCGCCATCGAGGCCGGTTGCGCGGCAGTCCGCGTGAACCCGGGCAACATCCGCAAGTTCGATGACCAGGTCAAGGAAATCGCCCGCGCCGCGAAGGACCACGGCACCTCCATCCGCATCGGTGTCAACGCCGGCTCGCTGGAACCGGGAATCCTGAAGAAGTACGGCAAAGCCACACCCGAAGCCCTGGTCGAATCCGCGGTCTGGGAAGCCTCGCTGTTCGAGGAACACGGCTTCCACGACTTCAAGATTTCCGTGAAGCACAATGATCCCGTGATCATGGTGGCCGCCTACGAGATGCTGGCCGAGCAGGGTGACTGGCCGCTGCACCTCGGCGTCACCGAGGCGGGCCCCGCCTTCCAGGGCACCATCAAGTCAGCCACCGCGTTCGGCGCCCTGCTCTCGCGCGGGATCGGCGACACCATCCGGGTTTCCCTCTCGGCCCCGCCGGTGGAGGAAATCAAGGTGGGAAACCAGATCCTGCAATCGTTGAACCTGCGCCCCCGCAAGCTCGAGATTGTTTCCTGCCCCTCCTGCGGGCGCGCGCAGGTGGATGTCTACACGCTCGCCGAGCAGGTCACCGCCGGCCTGGAGGGCATGGAGATCCCGCTGCGGGTGGCCGTGATGGGCTGCGTTGTCAACGGTCCCGGCGAGGCCCGCGAGGCGGATCTTGGTGTGGCCTCAGGCAACGGCAAGGGCCAGATCTTTGTGAAGGGCGAAGTCATCAAGACTGTGCCCGAAAGCGAAATTGTTGAGACACTGATCGAAGAGGCCATGCGTATCGCGAAAGAGATGGGGGAGGCCGATGGCGAAGATGCTGTCAAGGGTAGCCCCGTGGTTAGCGTCTCGTAAGGACGCCACCGACCCGCCGGGTATTTCGGTCCGGACGCTTGACAGCCAGGACACGGCTGCCCTTCGCCGCCTCGCGGAGCAGGACCCCGTCACCAACGTGTTTATCCTGGCGCACCTGAAAACGACGGGGACGGCCGCGCCCACCACCGGCGGCGCCGGGATCATTGGAGTCCTCGACGACGGCATCCTGGTGGGTGCCTGCTGGGCCGGGGCCAACCTGGTCCCGGTCCAGCTGGATCCTGCCCTGGCCGGCCCCGTGGCTGAGGTGGCCAGCACCTCAGGGCGCCGCTACGCCTCGGCCTTCGGTCCGGCGCCGGCCGTGCTGGCCCTCCACGCCGAACTGGTCCAGCGCGGCCACCGCGCCCACGAAGTCCGGGACGAGCAACCGCTGATGACCATTGCCGGTCCGCCGCAGGTGGAACCCAATCCGGGCCTGCAGCGGGGCAACCTGGCCGACTTTGACCGGATCCTGCCCGCATGCGCCGCCATGTTTGAAGAGGAAGTAGGCTACTCGCCGTTCCTTGGCGGCAGGGAGTTCTACAGCCGCCGGGTGGAGGGCCTCATCCGGCAGGGACACTCGCTGGCGCACCTCAACTACGCCGGGGACGTGGTGTTCAAGGCCGAACTCGGCGCTGTCACCCAGGACGCCACCCAGGTGCAGGGCGTCTGGATGAACCCGGACTACCGCGGCCGCGGCCTGAGTGCCGGCTATATGGCCGCCGTGGTGGAACACGCACGTGCCTTCGCGCCTGTAACCAGCCTGTACGTCAACGGGTTCAACGCCCGTGCCCGGTCAACCTATGAACGTGTCGGCTTCCGGCAGGTGGGAACTTTCGCTACAGTGCTTTTCTAGTGGGCCATCGGGTCCTGCTTTAAATCCATTGGGGGAAATGATGAAGTTCACGGCACCGCTGACACTCGGGGCGACAGCCCTGCTCGCACTTGTTGTATCCGGATGTTCAAGCCCTGCAGATGCTCCGGCAGACGGCGCTTCGGCGTCCGGCGGCCCGGCTTCAGGCGGCTCATCCGCAGCGGCCGCCAGCGAACCGGCCAAGACCGAAGAGGCCAAGGAATACACGGCGGCTGACCTGGCTGGCATCCTCGAACAGCTTGAGGACACGGCCGGCAACAAACTTCAGATCCTGCCCGTCACTGACGTCGAAACCACCCTGGCCCAGACCAAGGAACTGATTTCCTCCATCGAGGTGGAGCCGGCAGAGTGCAAGCAGCTGGCCGCCGGCGGGACGGTGCCGGACGCCGAAGGCCTCGCCTTGGCCGCAGGCCAGAGCACCGACGCGGCCACCGGCGGCGTGGTTGCGCTGTCCCTGGTTTCCGGCCAGGACCAGGCCTTCCTGGAGAAGGCCATGTCCCAGGGCGCCGACCTGAAGAACTGTGCTGAAATGACCATGACGGTGCAGGGAACCGCGGTCGCGGTGAAAATCGAGGTCCTCGACGGCGTTGGCACCTCGCCGGACACGGTGGCCTACCGCACGGACACCACGGTTCCGGGTGGCACCGTGCAGTCCGTGGTGACCGCGATGGTTGCCAAGAACGGTGTCCTGGTGTCGTCTGTGGCCACCGGCGGAGCCACCGAAGCTGATGCCGCGGAACGGGCCGGCGCGCTGCTCGACTCCGCCGCCGCGCTGATCAAGTAACGCCGGCGCCATCACTTAGGGCCGGCGCCATCCGGTAAGCCGGCCGCGGGACCCAGGTCACCGGTCAGGTACCGCTGGACGTTCGGGGCTATCAGGCGGACCACCTCCGCCGGTGCCGCGGACGCCAGCGGTTCCAGCCGGATAACGTAGCGCACCATCATCAGGCCAACCATCTGCGTTGCCACCAGGTCCCCGCGGAGTGCCACTTCCGCGGGTGTCCCGGGCAGGCCGGTCACCACACGGCGGATGACCCTGCGGCTGACCAGGTCGCGCAGCAGCGCGGTCCTTGCCGTGGATCCCAGGGTCCCGCGGATGAACGCCACCAGGCTCGGCTGGGCAGGGCTTTCCCATAGCCGCAGCACTGCCTGGACAATCAGCTCCGCACGGTGCTCCGGGTCGGAGCCGGACACCCCGGCCAGTACCAGTTCGGGATCGGCCGGCAATTCGACGCTGAGCGTAAAAAGTTCTTCCTTGCTCTCGAAGAAATGATGGACCATGGCGGGATCAACCCCGGCCAGCCTGGCCACCTGACGCAGGCTGGTCCCCTCGAACCCGTGTTCTGCGAACAACCGCCGGGCGGCATCGAGGATGTGGGCGCGGGAAGCCCCGGCGCCGCCACGGCGGCCGCGCCGGGTGCCGCCGGTACCGCCGGTACCGCCGGCGGATGGACTCACGCGCTGCGCCGGCGCAGCGTCATCGCGGCCAGCACCAGGACGCCCAGCACGATGGCCGCCATAATGCCCGCATCCTGCCAGAGCCGTTCCGTCGCTGCCTCATTTCGGGCGATCTCCTGCAGCGCGTCCACGGAAAACGTCAGCGGCAGCACATTGGAGATTGCCTCCAACACCTCGTTCATCCGGTCCCTGGCCACAAAAAGCCCGCACAGCAGGATCTGTGGAACCACCACCACCGGCATGAACTGCACCGCTTGGAACTCGGTCCGGGCAAACGCCGAACACAACAGCCCCAGCGCCACCCCCAGGACGGCGTTGAGCACGGCGATCAGCACCACATAGCCGGGGGAGCCCTTGATCGCCAGGCCAAAGATCCAATACGCCACGGCCGTGGCCACCAGCGACTGCAGGGCAGCCATGATGGAGAACGCCAGGCCGTAGCCGAACAGCAGGTCCGCCTTGTGCACCGGCGTGGTGAGCAGCCGCTCCAGCGTCCCGGTGGTCCGTTCCCGGAGCATCGTGATGGAGGTGACCAGGAACATCACCACAAACGGGAAGATCACCAGCATCATCAGGCCAACCCTGTCGAAGGTCCGTGGCTGGCCGGGCAGGAGCGTCTCGTTTTCATACAGGAAGTAGACGGCGGTCAGCAGCAGCGCGGGAACCACCAGGATCAGGCCCACGCTGCGGTGGTCGTGGCGCAGTTGCTCCAGGACCCGCCGGGCGGTGGCCATCAGCATTGCAGCATCCATCACAGCACCTTCCCGTCCAGGGCGTCGACCCTCTGCTCCGATTCGCGGATGATGGCCAGGAATGCTTTCTCCAGGTCCTGGCTGCGGCCACGCAGGCTCAATTCGGCCGGCGTCAGCCGGGCCAGCAGTTCCCCTTCGCGCAGCAGCAGCAGTGTCCCGCAGTGGCTGGCCTCCTCCATCACGTGGCTTGATACCAGCAAGGTGGTGCCGGAATCGGCCATGGCCCGGAAGCGTTCCCAAAGTTCGGCGCGCAGCACCGGGTCCAGGCCCACCGTGGGTTCGTCCAGGACCAGGAGCCGGGGGTGCGCCACCAGCGCGCAGGCCAGCGACACCCGGCTGAGCTGCCCGCCTGAGAGATCGGCCGCCTTGCGCCTGGCCAACTGGTCGAGTCCGACGGCGGCAATCGCCTCCGCGACATCGGCTTTCTTCTTTTTGTGCATGGCGCCGAAATAACGGACGTTCGCCTCAACGCTCAGGTCCGGGTAGATGCTGGCTGACTGGGTCACGTAACCCACCCGGTGCCGCAGGGCTGGGTCACCTGCAGCCAGCCCAAGGACCTGCACCGTTCCGGCGGAGACCACCTGAACGCCAACGATGGCCCGCATCAGGGTGGTTTTGCCGCTACCTGAGGGACCCAGCAGGCCGGTGATGCGGCCCGAGGGGATCTCGAAATCCAGGCCGCGCAGCACGGGGATTTTCCCCCGGATTACCTGCAGGCCTCGGGCCGAGACCGCCACGCCGGCCGTCCCGATGCCGTTTCCGGCTGCTGCCGAATGAGTCATGTCCGCCTCCATGCGGGGGAGCAGGCTGCCAGGTACCACCGCACCTAATTCATCACCTGATGAATTAAAGTTAAGCCCGCGAAAGGTCCGGGTCAATGGGTCGGTAGCCAAGAGAAAACTTGTGAATGTGGGCGGCATCACATAGGTTCGACCTAGCTGCGCTGGAGTGGCGTGGGCGGTCTCAGCGGTCCACGCCGGAACAACGGCGGTCACGGCGTTGAGCCACGCCCGGATGCGATGACCAGCCTTTTGGGGGCCAGGGGCTTTGCAGTACCGGGCGTGGCTCTACTGAGGCGGGCAGGTCGCCGCCGGGATAGGGCGCGCTGAACCGGTAGATTGGTTCCCAGACAAAACATGCCCGGCTTTGCTGATCCAGCACCTCCCCAGAAACGGATACCACCCGTGGTCCAAAGAATGTCCCAGCTTTTCCTGCGCACCCTGCGTGAAGATCCCGTCGACGCCGAGGTGGCCAGCCACAAGCTCCTGGTCCGCGCCGGCTACATCCGGCGGGCAGCGCCCGGCATCTACACCTGGCTGCCGCTGGGCCTGAGCGTGCTGCGCAAGGTCGAGGAAATCATCCGGCAGGAAATGTCGGCCATCGGCGCGCAGGAAGTGCATTTCCCCGCGCTGCTGCCCCGCGAGCCCTACGAGGCCACCAACCGCTGGACCGAGTACGGCGAGGGCCTGTTCCGGCTCCAGGACCGCAAGGGTGCGGACTACCTGCTGGCCCCCACGCACGAGGAAATGTTCACGCTGCTGGTCAAGGATCTGTACTCCTCGTACAAGGACCTGCCCCTGAGCCTCTACCAGATCCAGAACAAGTACCGCGATGAAGCCCGTCCCCGGGCAGGGTTGCTGCGCGGCCGCGAGTTCATCATGAAGGATTCGTACTCCTTCGACGTGGACGACGCCGGCCTGGACGCCAGCTACGCTGCCCACCGCGGTGCATACCTGAAGATCTTCGCGCGCCTCGGCCTTGAAGTCCTTCCCGTCTCCGCCACCGCCGGTGCCATGGGCGGATCCCGGAGCGAAGAGTTCCTGTTCCCCACCGAGATCGGCGAAGACACGTTTGTGCGCTCCGCCGGCGGATACGCCGCGAACGTCGAAGCCGTGACCACCGTGGTGCCCGCGGACATCGACTTCAGCGCCGCGCCCGCCGCCGAGGTCCTCGATACGCCGGACACCCCCACCATCGAGACCCTGGTCAACGCCGCCAACCAGCTCGCTCCGCGCAGCGAGGCCGACGGCGGTCCCTGGACTGCCGCGGACACGCTGAAGAACGTGGTCATCGCCGTGACGCTGCCCACCGGCGAGCGGCAGCTTGTGGCCATCGGCCTGCCCGGCGACCGGAACGTTGACCTCAAGCGGGTTGAGGCCAACATCGGCTCGTACCTGCCCATCAGCGGCGAAATCGGCCTGGAAGCCGCCAACGATGTGGACCTCAAGAAGAACCCGCTGATCGTCAAGGGCTACCTTGGCCCCGGCATGAGCCTCGACGCTGCCCTGCTGGGCGCCGAAGGCACTGCCGGGATGCTGTACCTCGTGGATCCCCGGGTTGTCAGTGGCTCCGCCTGGATCACCGGCGCCAACGAAGCCGGCAAGCACGTCTTTGGCCTGGTGGCCGGCCGGGACTTCGGCTGGGACGGCGCCATCGAGTGCACCGACGTCCGCGCCGGCGATCCTGCCCCTGACGGCTCCGGCCCCCTGGAGACCGCCCGCGGCATCGAGATGGGCCACATCTTCCAGCTCGGCCGGAAGTACGCCGAAGCCCTGGAACTGAAGGTCCTGGACCAGAACGGCAAGCAGGTCACCGTCACCATGGGCTCCTACGGCGTGGGTGTCACCCGGGCCGTGGCGGCACTGGCCGAAGCCAACCACGACGACCGGGGCCTCGTGTGGCCCCGCGCGGTGGCACCGGCGGACGTCCACGTGGTCGCCGTCGGCCGCGGTGAGGAAATCTTCGCTACCGCCGGCCAGCTGGCACAGGACCTGGAAGCTGCCGGACTGGACGTCATTTACGATGACCGGCCCAAGGTTTCCCCCGGGGTGAAGTTCGGCGACGCCGAACTCCTGGGTGTGCCCACCATCCTCGCCGTGGGCCGCGGCCTGGCGGACGGCGTGGTGGAGATCAAGGACCGCCGCAGCGGCGACGCGGAAAACGTGGCGGTAGAGAAGGCCGTGGACTACGTCGTCGCAGCCGTCCGCGGCAACTGACCCGGGTCCGCGATGGGTCTTGAATCCCTGGAGCTGACAACGCTCCTGTTGTTGGTGCTGGCCGGATTCGCGGCCGGCTGGGTGGATGCGGTGGTGGGCGGCGGCGGCCTGATCCAGCTGCCGGCCCTGCTGCTGGTCCCGGGCATCACGCCCGTGCAGGCGCTGGCCACCAACAAGTTGGGTTCCATTTTCGGAACGGCCACCAGCGCCACCACCTATTACCGCCGGGTGCGGCCGGATCTCCGGACGGCCCTGCCCATGGCGGCGATCGCGTTGGCGGGCAGCTTCGGCGGTGCCATCCTGGCGGCCACCCTGCCCGCCGGGGTGTTCAAGCCCATCATCATCACGGCGCTGGTGGCTGTGGCCCTGTTCACGGCGTTGAAACCGGACATCGGCGGGATCACGGCGCTGCGCCATGACGGGCACAAGCATTATGTGGTGGCGTGCCTGATCGGTGCCGTCATCGGTTTTTATGACGGCCTGATCGGGCCCGGCACGGGGTCCTTCCTGGTGATCGCGTTGGTCTCCGCCATGGGCTACGCATTCCTCGAGGCCAGCGCCAAGGCCAAAATCGTCAACATGGCCACCAATGCCGGCGCCCTGCTGTTTTTTATGCCGCACGGATCCATCCTCTGGGGCCTTGGCCTCCTGCTCGGCGCGGCGAACATGGCCGGCGGGTACCTGGGCGCCAGGACCGCCGTCAGCAAGGGCAGCAAATTTGTCCGGGTGGTGTTCCTGGTGGTGGTGGCTGCCCTCATCATCAAACTCGGCCTGGACGTGTGGCAGGAAAACTTCGCCTGACGCCTGCCTGGCGGCCTGCCGCCGGGCGTAGCATGCTGGTATGTCAAACGGCGACGACGGGTATGCCCCGGCCCTGGATGCGGCAGCCCGCCATGCGGCTGCCTGGCTGCAGAGCCTTCCTGACCGGCCCGTAGGTCCCAGCGCCACCGCCCACGACCTCGCAACAGCTTTCGGCGGACCAATACCAGCCCGGGGGATGCCCGCCGGCGATGTGGTGGACCTCCTGGCCCGGACCGCCGAACCGGGATTGATGGCCATCCCCTCGGGCAGGTTCTTTGGTTGGGTCATGGGCGGCACCCTTCCCGCCGCCCTGGCCTCTGACTGGCTGGTCAGCGCCTGGGACCAGAACGCCGGACTCCGCTACGCCACGCCCGCCATGGCGGCCATTGAAGAGAGCGCCGGGGCATGGATCCTGGAACTGCTGGGCCTCCCGGCCGGTGCCGACGTCGGATTCGCCACGGGGGCCACCATGGCCAACTTCACCGGGATGGCCGCCGCAAGGTGGCGGCTCCTGGCCGATGCCGGGTGGGACGTGGACCGCGACGGGCTGACGGGGGCGCCCAAAGTGCGGTGTTTCGTGGGCAGGGAACGGCATGACACCGTGGACCTGGGCCTGCGCTACCTGGGGCTGGGCCGGCCTGACGTGGTGGCTGCCGACGCGCAGGGCCGGTTGGAACCGGCGGCCCTTGAGGCGGCCCTGGCCGCGGGGTCCGGCCCGGCGTTGGTGTGCCTGCAGGCGGGAAACCTGCACTCGGGCGCCTTCGACCCCTTCCCCGAGGCCATCAGCGTGGCCCGCAGGCACGGCGCGTGGGTCCACGTGGACGGGGCCTTTGGCCTGTGGGCGGCGGCAGCGCCGGGGCTCCGGCACCTGACCCGCGGCTACGAGGACGCCGATTCGTGGGGAACCGACGCGCACAAGACCCTCAACGTGCCCTACGACTGCGGGATTGCCATTGTCCGGGACGCCTCGGCGCTCCGCTCAGCCATGGGCCTGCACGCCAGCTACCTGATCCACGACGCCGAAGGCCCCGGCGATCCGTTCGAAAAGGTCCCGGAACTTTCACGCCGCGCCCGCGGTGTACCCGTGTGGGCCGCGCTGAAGAGCCTGGGCAGGGACGGCGTGGCCGCCCAGATCGAGGGGCTCGCGACGGCGGCCGCGGATATCGCGGCAGGGCTGGCCGGTGTGGACGGCGTGGAAGTCCTGAACGACGTCGGCTATACCCAGGTGTGCCTCGCGTTCGGCGACGATGCCACCACAAGGGCCGTGACCGCCCGCATCATCAGCGACGGCAGGGTGTGGATGTCGGGCTCGCGGTGGCGGGACCGGGACATCCTGAGGGTATCGGTGAGCAACTGGCACACCGCTGCGGCGGAAGTGGACATCGCAGTTGAAGCCGTCCGCTCAGCCTTGGACGCGGTGCGGTCCGGCTGACGTTCCAGGGGCGCCCGTCCGCTCAGCCCGCCGCGGCCCCCGGCTCGGGGAGGTCCCGGGCCGGCGGCAGGCCCGGAAGGGTCCGGCCGGCCAAGGTGCTGGCGACCCACAGTGAACGCAAGAGGTCGCCCTGGTGTCCGGCTTTCCCGGCATACCACAGGGCATTGTCCACTTCCCGGGCCACCGCCCACTGCCGGGCGACGTCCGGGTCCAGCCCGGCAGCGAGGCTGAAATCAGCGCAGCGTTGCCGCAGCCCTGCAGCCTGCTGGGCTGCCGGCAGGTCAAAAAGGCGGTTCCAAAGCAGCGGCGCCACCGCAAACTCCGGCTCCCCGATCATGGGCTGCGGGTCGATGGCGGCGTAGCCGGCAGCAGCGGACGGATGACCGGCGGGCGGGCAGGAGCTTCCGGCCAGGACGTTCAGGAAATGCAGGTCCGTGTGCACCAGGACGTCGGTGGCGGTCCGCCGCCCCACTGCACCGCGGGTCTGGCACACCTCCAGTGCAGCTTCGAGGAGCCAGCGCGGGAAGGGCCGGCCCAGTTGCTCCCAGTCGGCCGGCAGGTCATCGCTCCACTGCTCCGCACGGGCCGCGATGTGTTCGAGTTGATGCCACTCCGGCCGGTCGTCCGGCCGGATGCCAAGCCGGGGAACCAGCCCGCCCCAAACCTCCACGGCGTGGTCCATGGGCGCGGTGTACAGCGACCGGCCGGCCTCGAGCCGGTCCAGCAGCATGGCGCAGGTGCCGGCGTCCGCTTCGAGGAGTGCCACGGCGCCGTTGCCGTCCCACAGCTTCAGCGCGAGCCGTTCCACCTTGGCCTCATCATGCGGGAAGGCGATCTTCAGGGCCGCCCGGGATCCGTCTGCGCGGAGCACCGGGATCACAATGCCGCCGTGCCCATTCCAGGGCAGGGTGCCCGGGGCAAGGTCCGGGGCCAGCTGCCAGTGGTCCAGCCGGCCGTCAATGAGGTCCGGCAAGGATGCCAGCCAGGCCCGGCCCGCGCTGCTCCGGCCATAGCGGGCAGCGAGGTCCGGCGGGATGGGTATTGCCACGGGCGGGGTCATGGCTTCCAGCCTAGGCGCGCAGCGGCGCGGTGCGGCGAAAGGGCGCGGTTCCTGGGTCCCGGTGACCTGTCCCGGGCTGCTTTGCCGGGGCTTCATGGACCCGGCTTGTTGGTCCCGGTGACCTGTCCCGGGCTACTTGTCCCCGGGCGGGCTTTCGACGGGACCGGCGGGCAGCAGGGATTCGTCCAGCACCAGACCCGGCACCGGGCCGGGGTCGGCGCCCCAGTCCACGGTACGGCGGGCGGCGGCCTCCAACCCGGCAAGGGCCCAGGCCCGGTCCGGGGAGTCGGCCAGCGACACCACGTCGCCGTAGGCCGGCAGGATGTCCGCTTCAAGCCGGCCAAGTGCGTCGGCGGGCGCGGCCAGGAACGCCGCGTCCAGGTTGTACCCGGGGTCCGGTGCTGCCGGGCGGCCGCAGTCCGCAAGGCTACGGGCCCGGGCGCCGGCAGCCTGTTCGCGGTGCAGGGCCAGGAACTCCGACGCCGGCCCCACCGCACCAGGGGGAAGCCGGGTCAATGCCGCCTGGTAGCCGTAGACGGCCTGCTCTTCAAGCCTGGCCATGCGGGCCAGCGCCGCGCCTGCGTCCGGGACGCCGGATGTCATGGCGGGGCAGGGGAGATCCTGCGCAGTGGGGGAGTCCGGCGTAGGGGAGGGGCCGGTGCTGCCGGAACCCCGCCGGTCCGGGTCCAGCGGATCGGCGGAGTCCAGGGGGCCAGCAGAGCCGGTGCTGCCGGAACCCCGCCCGTCCGGGTTCCGTGTTCCGGCAGGCCCGGTTCCAGTAGGCGCTGCTCCGGCAGGCTCCGAGGCCGTGGGGCCGGGTTCGGCAGCTGCGGGATCGCCGACCGCGGCGGCAAGCTTTTCAGCTGCCAGCAGTTGGGCGATGCCGGCGCCTGCCAGGAGCCGCGCCATGCCGCCGTCCACTTTCCCTGCGTCGCGCAGCCTGGTCCGTCCGCTTCCGGCCAGATCTGCGGCCAGCTCCGCCGCCGTCACCTCAGGTACGGTTCGGGAACCGGAAGGTTCCGGAGCCGGGACGGCGGGCGTCCCGGCAGCAGGGCCCGAAGCTGCAGCGGCAGTGCCGGGCGCCGGGAAAACCTCGCCGGGGGCCAGCAACGCCCGGGCGTGGAGGGTCAGCAAGGTCACAACCTCCGCCGCGGCAGCGGCAGCACCGTCGTCGGGCGTCCTCGAAGCGGCCAGCTGCTGCCCGTCGGCGCGCAGCGTCAGTGCCTCGGCGAGGGCTGACGCGCGGGAAATTTCGGTGGGCGTGGGTTCGTCCGGGGGCTGTTGTTCCGCGGGAACCAGCGAAAATCCGAGGGCCAATACCAGCAGCGCAGCGAAGCCCAGCACCGCATACCGGAAGTACGGCGGCCGCCGCCGGTCCTGCTGATTATCCCCATCCACAACAGACCATGGTGCCACGGCGGGAGCGGAACTCCATGCACCACGGTGCCGGTAAAATAGCTACGCTAGTACACACAACATCATCTAAAGGGAGGCGGCCGGCATCGTGAGCAATGCAGAAGTCACGGCTTCAACAGACCACACCGGAACGGGTGGGGCCGAGTCCGCACCGGAACACAACCCCGAAGCAGCCCGGCTCCGCGCGCTCCTGGAACCAGCCGTGCTGGCCAACCGGCTTTACCTCGAGGACGTCGCCATCATCGCCGGCTCCCACCGCGTGGTCCACGTGGTGGTTGACCTGCCGCAGGAGGAAACCGGCGGCGTCAACCTTGACGTCATCGCCGACATCTCCCGGGTCCTTTCGGACCTGCTGGACAACGATCCCGCAGACGACGGCCGTCCGTACGACCTCGAGGTGTCCTCACCCGGCGTCGGACGCCCCCTGACCGAAGCGCGCCACTGGCACCGCGCCAAGGGCCGCATGGTCAAGGTGAATGTGGTCCAGGGCGACAACGTCACAGGCCGCATCCACGCCGTCGACGACTCCGGCGTGACCCTGATCCCCGAGATCGCCGTCAAGAAGGGCATGAAGCCCAAGCAGGGCGAGCCCGTCAAACTTCCTTTCGACAGGATCCGCAACGGAAAAGTCGAGATCGAATTCAGCCACTTCCCCGAAGATGGTCTGGAACCGCAACACAATGGACCTTCTGAGGAGGCCTGATGGATATTGACATGAGCGCACTGAGACTTCTGGAGCGTGAGCGTGAAATCCCGCTGGACCTCCTGATCCCTGCCATCGAGCAGGCCCTCCTGGTGGCGTACCACAAGTCGCCGGGCGCCTTTGAGCGCGCCCGCGCCGAGCTGGACCGCAAGAGCGGCCACGTGACCATCTGGGCTGTGGAAATCGACGACGACGGCGCACCCGTTGGCGAGTTCGAGGACACCCCCGCCGGCTTTGGCCGCATCGCCGCCAGCACAGCCCGCCAGATCATCCTGCAGCGCCTGCGCGACGTTGAGGACGACAACGTCCTGGGCGAATTCAAGGGCCGTGAAGGCGAACTGATTGCCGGCACCATCCAGCAGGGCAACAACCCGCACATGATCCAGGTCAACCTGGGCGCCGTGGAGGCGCTGCTGCCGCCGCCCGAGCAGGTGCCGGGCGAGAAGTACCTGCACGGCAACAGGCTCCGCGCCCTGGTCATCGACGTGCACCGCGGCACCAAGGGCCCGTCCGTGACCCTTTCCCGCTCCCACCCGGGCCTGGTCCGGAAACTGTTCGAACTGGAAGTTCCCGAAATCGCCGACCACTCGGTGGAGATCGTGGCACTGGCCCGCGAAGCCGGACACCGGACCAAGATCGCTGTCAAGGCCAACATGCCCGGCATCAACGCCAAGGGTGCCTGCATCGGCGAAATGGGCTCCCGCGTCCGCGCCGTGATGACCGAACTCAACGACGAAAAAATCGACATTGTCGACTTCAGCGAGAACCCGGCCACCTTCATCGCCAGCGCGCTCTCCCCGTCCCGCGTGAACTCGGTCACCATTACCGACGAAGCGACCCGGTCCGCCCGCGTGGTGGTGCCCGACTACCAGCTCTCGCTGGCCATCGGCAAGGAAGGCCAGAACGCCCGCCTGGCAGCAAAGCTGACCGGCTGGCGAATCGACATCGTTTCGGACGCCGCGCCCGCCCGCGAAAGCTGATCCCGTCGGCGGGGTGCCAGCCACGCCGTGGCAGGCACCCCGGTTCGGGCAGAACGGCCCTGAGGGGCTAGAATAGACAAGACCGCGCCTTACGGCCGGTAGCCGTGCGCCCCGGGCGTGCCCTTCCGCCAATGCGGACGGGACCAGCCCAGGGCCAGCAGATATGAACGTCAGGACGATGACCGTGGCAGAAGTGCTTTCCACTGGAAATCAACCTGAACGTACCTGCATCGGTTGCCGGAAGAAGGGCCAGCGGTCTGAGTTACTCCGGGTCGTCGCCGGTGGCAGTGGTTCACCCACTGTCCTGGTGGATGAACGACGCCGGATGGCTGGCCGGGGTGCATGGCTGCACCCCAGCGAATCGTGCCTTGCTCTGGCGATCAAACGGAGAGCGTTCGGCCGTGCCCTTCCGGGCACAACCGGACACGCCGCCGTCGAACGCCGGATCGCGCAAGGCACGGCCGTTGCAGGCGCCATGCCGCCTGCAACACCAACCGTCCAACCTGAAAGCGGGTCAGAAAACTGATGGAAACCCGATGAGTTCCCAGCGATGAGTGCGTAACGATGACAACTTTGTTGCGCTCTGCAATGGGCCCTTCAGCAGCATTTGCGGCTTGGGCCCGCAGTAAGAAGTAGACGGTTCGTGCCTGGCTCGGTGCGGACCGAGACAGGAGAAATGTGGCCAAGGTCCGCGTACATGAGCTCGCTAAAGAGCTCGGTATTACTTCCAAAGATGCAGTAACCAAACTGCAGGAACTGGGCGAATTCGTTCGCTCCGCCTCGTCAACAATCGAGGCCCCGGTGGTGCGCAAGCTGCGCAACGCCTACCCCGACGCTGCTAAGACGGCGGCACCGGCGGCTGCTGCGCCCAAGGCGCCTGCCCCGGCGGCAGAATCACGCCCCTCAACTCCGGCCCCCGGCCCGGCAGCGCCCAAGGCTCCTGCTGCGCAGGCCCCGGCCCCCGCAGCTGCTCCGGCAGCACCGGCGCAGGCCGCCCCGGCAGCACCCGCTGCCCAGGCTCCCGCTGCTCCGGCCGCGGCTGCCCCGTCAACCGGCGCCAAGCCGGGCGCACGGCCGGCCCCCAAGGCCGAAACTCCGGCCCCCGCTGCCCGCCAGGGCGGCTCCGGCCAGGGCTCATCAGCACCCCGTCCCGGCGGTCCCCGCCCGGGCAACAACCCGTTTGCCACCTCGCAGGGCATGCCCCGCGGCCGTGGCGGCGACGGTGACCGCGCACCGCGGCCCGGCAATAACCCCTTCGCCCCGTCGCAGGGCATGCCCCGCGCAGGCGGCCGTACTGACGGCGAACGTCCCGGCGGTCCGCGTCCCGCGGCCGGTGCAGGCGGACCCCGTCCCGGTGGGCCGCGTCCCGCCGCCGGCGCAGGCGGACCCCGCCCCGCAGCCGGTGCCGGTGGCCCCCGTCCGGGCGCCCCGCGTCCGGCTGGTGCAGGCGGAAACCGTCCTACCCCGGGCATGATGCCCAACCGTACCGAGCGTCCCGCACCCGCTGGTGCAGGCCGTCCCGGTGCCGGTGGCCGCGGTCCCGGACGCCCGGGTGGCGCTCCTGGCACCGGTGGTCCCGGTGCAGGTGGCGGTGCTCCGGCCGGCGGTGGCTTCGGCAAGGGTGGCCGCGGACGCGGTGGCACCCAGGGTGCCTTCGGTAAGGGCGGCGCAGGCCGTGGCAAGCAGCGCAAGTCCAAGCGCGCCAAACGCCAGGAACTTGAGCAGATGAGCGCCCCGTCGCTGGGTGGCGTGAGCGTACCCCGCGGCGACGGCAACACTGTGGTGCGCCTGCGCCGCGGCTCGTCCATCACGGACTTCGCCGACAAGATCGAGGCGAACCCCGCAGCACTGGTGACGGTTCTCTTCCACCTCGGCGAAATGGCTACGGCCACGCAGTCGCTGGACGAGGAAACCTTCGCGCTGCTCGGTGAGGAGCTTGGCTACAAGCTCCAGGTTGTGTCCCCGGAGGACGAGGAGCGCGAGCTGCTCTCCACCTTCGACATCGACTTCGAAGCCGAACTTGAAGCCGAAGGCGACGACGACCTCGAGGCACGTCCTCCGGTTGTCACCGTGATGGGCCACGTTGACCACGGTAAAACCCGCCTGCTGGACGCCATCCGCAAGTCGGACGTTATGGCCGGCGAGCACGGTGGCATCACCCAGCACATCGGTGCCTACCAGGTCACCCACACGCACGAGGACATCGACCGGAAGATCACCTTCATCGATACTCCGGGCCACGAGGCGTTCACCGCCATGCGTGCCCGTGGTGCGAAGGTCACCGACATCGCCATCCTGGTGGTTGCAGCGGACGACGGCGTTATGCCGCAGACCGTTGAAGCCCTCAACCACGCGCAGGCAGCCAACGTGCCGATCGTGGTTGCAGTGAACAAGATCGATAAGGAAGGCGCCAACCCGGACAAGGTCCGCGGCCAGCTGACCGAATACGGCCTGGTTCCCGAGGAATACGGTGGCGACACCATGTTCGTGGAGGTCTCTGCCCGCCAGAACCTCAACATCGACGAGCTGCTCGAGGCAGTCCTGCTCACCGCAGACGCCGCCCTGGACATGCGCGCCAACCCGAACAAGGACGCCCGCGGTATCGCGATCGAAGCCAACCTGGACAAGGGCCGCGGTTCCGTGGCCACCGTCCTGGTCCAGTCCGGTTCACTGCGCGTCGGCGACACCATCGTTGCCGGCACCGCCCACGGCCGTGTCCGTGCGATGTTCGACGACGACGGCAGTGCCCTGACCGAGGCCGGCCCGTCCCGCCCCGTGCAGGTGCTGGGTCTGTCCAACGTGCCGCGCGCCGGCGACACCTTCTTCGTGACCGCTGACGAGCGCACCGCCCGCCAGATCGCCGAGAAGCGTGAAGCTGCCGACCGCAACGCCGCCCTGGCCAAGCGCCGCAAGCGCATCAGCCTCGAAGACTTCGACCAGGCAGTGGCCGATGGCAAGATCGACACCCTCAACCTCATCCTCAAGGGTGACGTGTCCGGTGCCGTGGAAGCCCTCGAAGACGCCCTGCTCAAGATCGACGTCGGCGAAGGCGTGCAGCTGCGCGTCATCCACCGCGGCGTGGGTGCCATCACCCAGAACGACGTCAACCTGGCAACAGTGGACAGCGCCGTTATCATCGGCTTCAACGTCAAGCCGGCCGAGCGGGTTGCCGAACTGGCAGACCGCGAAGGCGTGGACATGCGGTTCTACTCCGTCATCTACTCCGCCATCGACGACATCGAACTGGCCCTCAAGGGCATGCTCAAGCCGGAATACGAAGAATTCCAGCTTGGCACCGCCGAGGTCCGCGAAGTGTTCCGTTCCTCCAAGTTCGGCAACATCGCAGGCTCGATCGTCCGCTCGGGCATCATCCGCCGTAACACCAAGGCCCGCATCAGCCGCGACGGCAAGATCATCGGTGAGAACCTCACCGTCGAGACGCTCAAGCGGTTCAAGGACGACGCCACCGAGGTCCGCACGGACTTCGAGTGTGGTATCGGCCTGGGCTCGTACAACGACATCAACGAAGGCGACATCATCGAAACCTTCGAGATGCGCGAGAAGCCGCGCGCCTAAGGCTCGTTGAGTCTCTGGCGGGGCCGTTGGGATTTTTCCGGCGGCCCCGCCCCCGCACTCCGCGATTGAGGGGGCCCCGCCCCTACGACGGATGGCCAGCGATCTGCGATCGCTGGCCATCCGTCTCCGGCAGGCCCGAAGCCACTCCCGGGCCCCCTCAATCGCTACGCGCGGCAGGTGATAACGTCGCCTCCGTGCCGCCCCCAAACTTATCTATTTTTACAGGAGGTTCTCATGGCTGATCCCGCACGGGCTGCCAAGTTGGCGCAGCGGATCAAGGTTGTTGTTGCCGAGGCCCTGGGCCGGAAGGTCAAGGATCCCCGGCTTGAGGGCATCACGGTTACCGATGCCCGCGTGACCAACGATCTGCAGCACGCCACCATCTACTACACCGTTTTCGGTGACGAAGCCGTCCAGGCTGATGCTGCCAAGGGGCTGGAGAAGGCCAAGGGCGTGCTGCGGCAGGAAGTCGGCCGCAACGTGACCGTCCGGCTGACCCCCACCCTGGAGTTTGTGGCCGACCAGATTCCCATCAACGCCTCCAACCTCGAGGAGCTGCTCCGCGAGGCCAAGAAGCGCGACGCCGAGGTGGCCGCCCTGGCTGCCACGGCCAGCCACGCCGGCGAAGCGGACCCGTACAAGTCCGACGACCCCGAGGATGAGGACATCGACGAAGACGACTTCGACGAGGAAGACACCGACCTGGCACCGGCCGGCGAACCCGAAGAAGACACGAAAAAGTAGGCAGCTGCCTGCCCACGAAGGCCCGGACCGCGCTGCGGCCCGGGCCTTCGGCGTTCCTGGCCCGCTGTGGCTAGGATCAAGCTATGACCACGCCCACGGATGACCCGCTTACGGCCGGATACCTGAAACTGGCCATTGACCTGGCCACCCGCAACGTGGCCGACGGCGGCGGACCTTTCGGCGCCGTGGTGGTCACTCCGGACGGGACCGTGCACCAGGGGGTCAACCGGGTAACCCGCGACAACGACCCGACCGCGCACGCCGAAGTGGTGGCCATCCGTGCGGCGGCAGCAGCCACCGCCAACTTCGACCTGCACGGCTCGGTTTTATACACCAGCTGCGAACCGTGCCCCCTGTGCCTGGCGGCGGCGCTCTGGGCGCGTATTTCCCGGGTCCACTTCGCCGCAGACCGGCACGGCGCGGCCGCCGCCGGCTTCGACGACGCGGTGTTTTACGACTACTTCGACGGAACCCGGCCGGAACTTCTGCCGGTCAGCCACGATGAGGTCCCGGCGGCGGACGCCCCGTTCCAGGCCTGGCTCGCGGCCCGGCACAAAACGGCTTACTGAACGGCCCTGCCTACGGCTGGTCCCTGGCCGGCAGCCGGGAAAGTCCGGCCAGCAGGTCCGCTTTGCTGCCGCACAAGGCGATCCGTACCCAGCCCTCACCGATGGACCCAAACGCGGTGCCCGGTGCCAGGGCCACGCCGGAGTCGGCGAGGAACCGGCGCACCCAGCTGCGGACGTCCCCGCCGCTGACGTGCGAGACGTCGGCCCACAGGTAAAACGCGCCCTGCGCCCGGAGGTAGGGGATGCCCTTCCCCGCCAGCACTGCGGACGCAGCATCACGGTTCTGCCGGTAGTGTGCGTGCGCCTGGTGCACGTAGTCCTGCGGCCCGGTCAGCGCGGCGATCGCCGCGTACTGCGACGGTGACGCCACGCAGGAGACGATCGACTCCATCACGTTGTCCATCTGCTGCTCCAGACCGGGCGGGCAGATCAGGGCCCCGATCCGCAGCCCGGTCAGCCCATAGGTCTTGGACAAGGTCAGGGATGTAAAAACCCGTGCCCTGCCAGGGGTATTTCCATCGAACCGGGCCGGGCTGACGTGCGGGACGTCGTAGGTGAAGGCCTCGTAGCACTCGTCGGAGATGACCCACAGATCGTGCCGCCGGGCCAGGTCCATCAGGTCGCGGGTCAGGTCCGCGCTGAGCACCGCCCCCAGCGGGTTGGACGGCGAGTTCAGCACCAATACCCGGGTCCGCTCCGTGATGAGGGCCTCGATGTCGGATACCCGTGGCTGGAAGCCGTGGTCCGGATACAGCGGGTACCGCACCGGCACGGCGTTCAGCAGGCCGGCGGTCATGGCGAATGTGGGGTAGCCGGGATTGGGGATGAGGACTTCCATGCCGGGGGACAGGAGCAGGCTCATGGCGAAGTGCAGGCCCTGCTGCGCGCCGTCCACCACGTAGACCCGGTCGGCACCGATATCGATGCCCTGCTCCGCCCGGAACCTGGCGGCGAAGGCCTCGCGGAGCGCTGGGATGCCCGCGTTGGGGGTGTAGTTCGTCTCGTCGCGGTCCAGGCATGCGATCCCGGCGTCCAGGATGTGCCGGGGGAGCGGGAAGCCGGGCTCGCCGATGCTCAGCACCAGGGCATTCGGCGTCCGCCAGGCCGCCTCGGTGATCTCGCGGATCTGGTTGACGGGCACGTCACGGACTTGGGCGGCAAGCTCAGGCATGCCAGCCATCCTAGCCGCCGGGCCAGGGCACGTCCGGGAGGGCCCAGCCGCGCCGATATACTGGGAGGCGTGCTTTCTGGACTGGTAATAGTGGACAAGCCGCAGGGATGGACCAGCCACGATGTGGTTGGCCGGATGCGGCGCCTCGCAGGGACCCGGAAAGTGGGGCATGCGGGGACGCTGGACCCCATGGCCACCGGGGTGCTGGTGGTGGGCATCAACAAAGCCACCCGGCTGCTCACCTACATTGTGGGCACCTCGAAGACCTATACCGCCACCATCAGGCTGGGGCAGTCCACGGTGACGGACGACGCCGAAGGTGACGTTACGGCGTCGGCCTCTACCGTTGCGGTGGCCGAGCAGGCCATCCGCGACGGCGTTGCGGCCCTCACCGGGCTCATCCAGCAGGTGCCCAGCAGCGTCAGCGCCATCAAGGTCAACGGCGAACGCGCCTACGCAAGGGTCCGTTCCGGCGAAGACGTTAAACTCGCGGCCCGGCCGGTCACCATCCACCGGTTCGAGGTCCACAGCATCCGCCGGGACGACGCCGCGGACGTGGTGGACGTGGAAGTCACCGTGGAGTGCAGCTCCGGAACCTACATCAGGGCCCTGGCCCGGGACCTTGGCAATGGCCTGGGCGTGGGCGGCCACCTGACGGTGCTCCGCCGGACCCACGTGGGCCCCTACTCCCTGGCGCAGGCCCGCACCCTGGAACAGCTGGCGGAAGAGCTGGACGTCCTGGAAATGTCCAGCGCGGCCCGTGCCCTGATGCCCAACCGTGAACTCACCGCCGAAGAGACCACCGAGATTTCGTTTGGCCGGCGGATCGCAGCGGGCGGGACCGGCAGCGATGCCGCCACCACAGACCATCCGGCAGCGGCCTTTGCCCCGGACGGCAGCCTGGTTGCGCTGCTGGCCGACGCCGGAAGCTACGCCAAGCCTGTCCTGGTTTTCGCGCCGGGCAACGGCGCCGCAGGAGAGAACTGAGCCTTGGACGCGTATTTTTTTATCATCCTGGCAGTGGGCCTGGTGTCCACGGCGATCTGCCTGATCGCCGGCATCCTGCGGAAGGCTCCCAACGACGCCACCATCCTGTCTGTCGCAGCCGTTGAAGTGGCGCTGGTGGTGTATCTCGTGGGCTCCGTGGTGCGGGTGATCGCCGGTGAACCCATCGCCGGAGAAGCCTGGGAGTTCTGGGGCTACCTTGCCACTGCCATGCTCCTGCCGCCGGCAGCCATCTACTGGGCCATCCTGGAACGGACGCGCTGGAGCAACTTTGTCCTTGCCGCCGTGGGTGTGACCGCACTGGTCATGGCCGCCCGAATGAACCAGATCTGGTACTGAAGTGGAAGAAGAGCACAACGTGAATGACGACCAGCGGCCCGCCGTCGGCAAAACCCCGGACGGCGACCACCACGGGACCCCGGCCGGCAACTCTTCGGAGGCCCCCGGGAATCCGGACGTTCCGGCCAGGAACACCCGCAACACAGGCCCGGGACGGCTCCTTATTGCCGTGTACGCGGTGTTTGCCCTCTCGGCCACGGCCCGCGCCGGCTACCAGATCCTGACAAAGTTCTCCGAGGCGCCGCTGGCCTACCTGCTGTCCGCGTTTGCCGCCGTCGTTTATGTGGTGGCTACCGTGTCGCTCGCGAAAGCGGGCAGCACCTGGTTCAAGGTTTCCGTGGCGGCCGTCCTGGTGGAGCTGGTGGGCGTCCTGGTGGTGGGTGCGCTGAGCGTGTTCGACTCCGTGCAGTTCCCCCACGAAACCGTGTGGTCTCTGTTCGGCAGAGGCTACGCCTTCATCCCGCTGCTGCTCCCCATCCTTGGCCTGGCTTGGCTGTACCGGCGACGTCCCGTGCGGGCAACGGCAGCGCCGTGATTGCGGGTACCCTTGGAGAGTTCCGCGGCCGGCGTGGTGGCGGAGCCTTGGTTTTTGCACGCAGTTTAAGGCGAGGGTGATGGTGTACATCTGGAACGATCCGTCCGAGGTCCCGGCAGACTTCGGCCCATCCGTTGTCACCTTTGGTAACTTCGATGGCGTTCACCGCGGGCACCAGCAGGTGCTGTCGCAGCTGATCCGTTCGGCCCGCCGGACGCATTCCAAAGCCGTTGCGGTCACCTTCGATCCGCACCCGGCGCTGATCCATCGCCCCGAAGAGGCCCCCGAGCTGATCATGGGCCTGGCGGACAAGCTGGAAGCCCTGGGGGAGCTGGGCCTGGACGGTGTCCTGGTGGTCAAGTACTCCCTGGACCTTGCCAGCCTCACCGCCGAGGAATTTGTGGAGCAGTTCCTGGTGGACTGTCTCGGCGCCAGCCACGTGGTGATCGGCCACGACGCCCGGTTTGGCAGGGGCAACTCCGGCGACCTGGACACCATGAAGGTGCTGGGCGAAAAGTTCGGCTTCGACGTCCAGGTGATCAGCGAGTTCGGCTCCGAGGGCTACCCGCTGCATAACGACGCCGGCACGGACCGGCGCTGCTCCTCCACCTGGGTACGCGAAGCACTTCAGGAGGGCGACGTGGCGACGGCGGCCGAAGTCCTGGGCCGTGCGCACCGGATGCGCGGCGAAGTGGTCCACGGCGCCGCCCGCGGCCGGGCCCTGGGATTCCCCACCGCCAACCTTTCCCCCGATGCCACCGGGCTGGTTCCCGCGGACGGAATTTATGCGGGCTGGCTGGTGGACGCCGCCGGGAAACGTTGGCCCGCGGCCATCTCCGTAGGCTCAAACCCGACGTTCGACGGCGTCAGCCGGCAGGTTGAAGCCCACGTTATCGACAGGCCCAAAGAGGCCGCCGAGGACTTCGATCTGTACGGCCAGACAGTGGTGGTGGAATTCACCGAGCGGCTCCGCGGGATGGTGGCCTACCGTGGTCCGGAGGCCCTGGTTGAGCAGATGTGCCTCGACGTTGTCCAGGCGCGGGACATCCTCGCCCAACACTGACAGGCCCCGCCCTTCCGGGCAGGCCACCCGGCCACCGCAGGCCACCCGGCCCGCGGTGTCAGCAAGTTGCACTGTCCGCAAGGAAAGGCACCACGTGTCCGTCGAAAAGAACACCCGCAAGCTGGACAAGGGGATTGTCAGGGACTTCAGCTCCCGGATGAGCTACGCCTCCTACCTGCAGTTGCCCACGCTGCTCAGCGCGCAGCAGCCGGTCAGCGAACCGGAGCATCACGACGAGCTGCTATTCATCATCCAGCACCAGACCACGGAGCTGTGGCTGAAGCTGGTGCTGCATGAGCTGCGCAGCGCGGCGGCCCGGCTGCGGGCCGACGACCTCGGAGCGGCACTGAAGGGTATCGCCCGGGTCAAGCACATCCAGAAGACCCTCACGGAGCAGTGGTCCGTCCTGGCCACGCTGACTCCCACCGAGTACTCACAGTTCCGTGGCTTCCTGGGGAACTCTTCGGGCTTCCAATCCAGCCAGTACCGTGCCGTGGAATTTGTCCTGGGCAACAAAAACCGCAAGATGCTGCCCGTCTTCGAGTCCGACCCCGAGGCGCACGCCATGCTGACGGACGTCCTGGAAGCGCCCAGCATCTACGACGAGTTCCTGGCCTATTTGTCGCGGCAGGGTTTCGAGGTGCCGGCTGCGGTCCTCGAGCGCGACGTCACCAAGGCCCACGAATTCACTCCCGCGCTGGTGCCGCTGTTCAAGCACATCTACGAGCAGGCGTCGGATAACTGGGGCGCCTACGAAGCCTGCGAGGAACTGGTTGACCTGGAGGACAACTTCCAGTTGTGGCGCTTCCGGCATCTCCGGACGGTCCAGCGGACCATCGGCATGAAATCGGGGACCGGCGGCTCCAGCGGGGCCGCGTTCCTGCAAAAGGCACTGGAACTGACGTTTTTCCCGGAACTATTCGCTGTCAGGACGGAGATCGGTCAATGAGCGCGGACCAAGTGGCGCCCGGCGCAGCCGCAGACCAGGCCCTGTCGCAGCGCGCGGCCCAGCTGGACGGCCAGGATCCGCTGGCCCGCTACCGCAGCCTTTTTGTAGGCACCGAAACGCCACTTTCCTACCTGGACGGCAACTCGCTGGGCCGGCCGCTGCAGCGCACCATCGGAGACATCACGGCGTTCATCAGCGACGGCTGGGGTGGCCGGCTGATCCGCGGCTGGGACGAGGACTGGCTGGAAATGCCGCAGCGCATCGGCGACCAGCTGGGCCGGGCGGTGCTCGGCGCTGCCCCGGGGCAGACCATCATCGCCGACTCCACCACAGTGGTCCTGTACAAGCTGATCCGCGCCGCCCTGGCCGCGGTGCAGGATCCTGACCGCAACGAACTGGTCCTGGACACGGAGAACTTCCCCACGGACCGGTACCTCGTCGAGGGAATCGCCCTGGAAGAGGGCCTGACGCTGCGCTGGATCGAAACGGATCCCGCGGCCGGAGTGACCGTTGACCAGGTGCGGGCCGCGACCGGGCCGCGGACCGCCGTCGTCCTCCTCAGCCAGATTGCCTACCGGTCCGGCCACCTGGCGGACCTGCCCGCCATCACCGCGGCCGTCCACGACGCCGGCGCCTTGGTGGTGTGGGACCTGTGCCACTCCGCGGGGTCGGTGGAGATCGCGCTGGACAGTGCAGACGTGGACTTTGCGGCGGGCTGCACCTACAAATACCTGAACGGCGGGCCGGGTTCGCCCGCGTTTGCCTACGTGAACCGGCGCCACCTGGCCGGGCTGAACCAGCCCATCTGGGGTTGGATGGGCCGCAAGGACGCGTTCGCGATGGCGGCCGGCTACGAACCGGCCGAGGGGATCCGCGCATTCCTGAGCGGCACCCCGGCCATTTTCGGGATGCTGGCCATGCAGGGCACGCTGGACCTCATCGAAGAGGCCGGCATGGCCGCCATCCGGGACAAGTCGGAACACCTCACCGCGTTTGCCGTGGAGATCTTCGATGCGTGGCTGGCACCCCTGGGCGCGGAGCTGGGCTCGCCGCGGAACCCGGGGGAGCGGGGCAGCCACATCACCGTGGACCATCCCGGCTTCACCAAGGCCGACGTTGCTGGCCTCTGGGACGGGGACGTCATCCCCGATTTCCGGGCGCCACATGGCATCCGGGTGGGCCTTTCGCCGCTGAGCACCAGCTTCGCCGAGGTCCTGCAGGGGATGGCAGCCATCCGGTACCGGCTCGCCGCCTAGGCCGTTTCCGGGCGGGCTGCCGGATCCTGCGCCGCCGGGAAGGCGTGTTTCGACATAATTGGGCCGCGGCCGGTAAACTGGACGATGGATCCGGCTGCAGTCCGTGGCGGCTGGTTCCTGTTGTGTACGGCCGCACCCGGTTTTTCCGGTTGGCCGCCGCGGCAGACCCGGCAGTGAATTACTGACCCGGGCCCTCACGGCACATTCCCAAGGAGTTATTGTGGCACTTGACGCCGCTGTAAAGCAGTCCATCATCAAGGAATACGCAACCGGCGAAGGCGACACTGGTTCGCCCGAGGTGCAGGTTGCAGTCCTGACCCAGCGGATCAAGGATCTGACTGAGCACATGAAGGAGCACAAGCACGATTACCACACCCAGCGCGGTCTGCTGGGCATGGTCGGTCGTCGCAAGCGCATGCTTGGCTACCTGAAGAAGACCGACATCGCCCGCTACCGTGCGCTCATCGAGCGTCTCGGCCTGCGCCGCTAGTCGGACTTCCGGGCGGCCCAGCCCCAGTTGGGGCCGGGCTGCCCTGTTCCACCAAAAAAACTAAACAGGAGGATCAACCGCATCAGGCATTCGCGGTCCTCGGTAGTGATCCCCGGGAACGGCAGCAACGTATGGCTGCCCCGGCCCGTGGGTCTCGATCGACGACCGGGTGCAGGGCCAGTCGACAAATGCTGGCCTGGGTTGATGCGGCTGGACTTCCGTAAAAACAGAAACGGAGGTGACTCTCTTGGAGGGTCCCGAAATCCAGTTCTCAGAAGCCGTCATTGACAATGGCCGCTTCGGCAAGCGTGTAATCCGCTTTGAAACCGGCCGCCTCGCCAAGCAGGCAGCCGGCGCAGCCATGGTGTACATCGACGAAGACACCGCACTGCTGTCCGCCACCACTGCCGGCAAGCACCCGCGCGAAGGCTTCGACTTCTTCCCGCTGACGGTGGATGTCGAAGAGCGTATGTACGCTGCCGGCCGCATCCCGGGCTCGTTCTTCCGCCGCGAAGGCCGCCCCTCCACCGAAGCCATCCTGGCCTGCCGCCTTATGGACCGCCCGCTGCGCCCCGCCTTCGTTAAGGGCCTGCGCAACGAAGTCCAGATCGTGGTGACCGTCCTGGCCATCAACCCCGACGAGCTCTACGACGTGGTGGCCATCAACGCCTCCTCCATGTCCACGCAGCTTTCGGGTCTGCCGTTCTCCGGCCCCATCGGCGGCGTCCGCGTTGCCCTGGTTGCCGACGAGCACGGTTCACAGTGGGTTGCTTTCCCCAAGCACTCCCAGCTGGAAAACTCGGTCTTCAACATGGTTGTTGCCGGCCGCGTTGCCGGTGACGACGTCGCCATCATGATGGTGGAAGCCGAAGCAACCGACAACTCCTGGAACCTCATCAAGGAACAGGGCGCCACCGCCCCCACCGAAGAGGTTGTCTCCGAGGGCCTCGAGGCTGCAAAGCCGTTCATCAAGGCACTCTGCGACGCCCAGGCCGACCTTGCCGGCCGGGCCGCCAAGCCCACCGTTGAGTTCCCCGTCTTCCTGGACTACCAGGACGATGTGTACGCCGCTGTTGAAGCCGCTGCTGCCGACAAGCTGGCCGCCGTCTTCCAGATCGCCGACAAGCAGGAGCGCGACGTCGCAACTGATTCCTTGAAGGATGAGACCATTTCGTCCCTGGCCGGCCAGTTTGAAGGCCGCGAGAAGGAACTGTCCGCAGCATTCCGCTCGGTCACCAAGCAGGTTGTGCGCCAGCGCATCCTCAAGGACCAGATCCGCATCGACGGCCGCGGCCTGACGGACATCCGCCAGCTCACCGCCGAGGTAGAGGTCCTGCCCCGCGTTCACGGTTCGGCCATCTTCGAACGCGGCGAGACCCAGATCATGGGTGTCACCACGCTGAACATGCTCAAGATGGAACAGCAGATCGATTCGCTGTCGCCCGTCACACGCAAGCGCTACATGCACAACTACAACTTCCCGCCATACTCCACCGGTGAAACCGGCCGCGTGGGTTCGCCCAAGCGCCGCGAAATCGGCCATGGTGCCCTGGCGGAACGCGCCCTCGTGCCCGTCCTGCCGTCCCGCGAGGAATTCCCCTACGCCATCCGCCAGGTATCCGAGGCACTGAGCTCCAACGGCTCCACCTCCATGGGTTCCGTATGCGCCTCCACCCTGTCGATGCTGAACGCCGGTGTGCCCCTGAAGGCAGCCGTCGCCGGTATCGCCATGGGCCTGGTTTCCGACCAGGTTGACGGCCAGACCCGCTACGCCGCGCTGACCGACATCCTCGGCGCCGAAGATGCCTTCGGCGACATGGACTTCAAGGTTGCCGGTACTTCCGAGTTCGTCACGGCCATCCAGCTGGACACCAAGCTCGACGGCATCCCCGCTTCCGTGCTGGCAGCAGCACTGAAGCAGGCCCGCGAAGCCCGCCTGCACATCCTTGAGGTCCTCAACTCGGCCATTGACACCCCGGACGAACTCTCCGAGTTCGCACCGCGCGTCATCGCCGTGAAGATCCCCGTGGACAAGATCGGCGAGGTCATTGGGCCCAAGGGCAAGATGATCAACCAGATCCAGGAAGACACCGGCGCCGACATCTCCATCGAGGACGACGGCACGGTCTACATTGGCGCCACGAACGGGCCGTCTGCAGACGCAGCACGCTCCGCCATCAACGCCATCGCGAACCCGCAGGTTCCGGAAATCGGCGAGCGTTACCTGGGTACGGTCGTCAAGACCACCACCTTCGGTGCCTTCGTATCGCTGACCCCGGGCAAGGACGGCCTCCTGCACATCTCCGAGCTCCGCAAGCTGGCCAACGGCAAGCGCGTGGACAACGTTGATGATGTCGTCTCCGTGGGCCAGAAGGTCCAGGTTGAGATCACCAAGATTGACGACCGTGGAAAGCTTTCACTCTCCCCGGTGGTAGCCGAGGAAGAGGGCGCAGACGACACCGAACGCGCCCACGCCACGGAGCCCGCTGAAGGTGCCGACGTCTGAGACGTTCCCTGACCGGAACACGAGCATAAAACGGCGGGGCCGGTGGATGATCCACCGGCCCCGCCGCTGTTACGATGGCAGCCAGATCCGGCTGCACCTCCTGAAAGGCCTCAATGACTGTTGTACCCCTGCCCCTCGAGCAGAACCATCCCGGTGACACCCTGGTCCATGGCTCCGAAGGCGGCTCCGAAGTCCGCCGGTCCGTGCTGCCCGGCGGTGTTCGGGTTCTGACCGAAGCGATGCCCGGCCAAAGGTCGGCGACCATCGGTTTCTGGGTAGGCGTGGGGTCACGCGATGAAGCCCCCGGACAGCACGGCTCCACGCACTTTCTTGAACACCTGCTGTTCAAGGGCACCAAGCGGCGCACCGCGCTGGAGATCGCCTCGGCATTTGACGAGGTGGGCGGCGAATCAAACGCAGCCACGGCCAAGGAAAGCACCTGCTACTTTGCGCGCGTCCTGGACACCGACCTGCCCATGGCCATCGATGTCATTGCCGACATGATCACCGGCGCTGTCCTTGACCCGGCCGAGATGGAACAGGAACGGGACGTGATCCTCGAGGAAATCGCCATGGACAGCGATGACCCCACCGACGTCGCCCACGAGCATTTCGTCGCCTCGGTCCTGGGGAGCCACCCTTTGGGCCGGCCCATCGGCGGAACCCCTCACGCCATCCGTGCGGTTGCCCGCGATTCGGTGTGGGAGCACTACCGGCGCTACTACCGGCCCGACGAGCTGGTCATCACCGCAGCTGGCGGCCTGGACCATGATGTGGTGTGCGGGCTGGTGGTTGACGCGCTGAAGTCGGCGGGCTGGAACCTCGAATCCGATGCTGCACCCGTTGACCGGCGCTCAACGGAACGCGCCCTCATCACCGGCACCGCCGGACTGCAGGTGATCAAGCGTGCCGTGGAGCAGGCCAACATCATCATGGGCTGCCCCACCATCGTGGCCACCGACCAGCGGCGCTACGTCATGAGTGTCCTCAACGCCGTCCTGGGCGGCGGCATGTCCTCACGCCTGTTCCAGGAGATCCGCGAGAAGCGTGGGCTGGTGTACTCCACGTACTCGTTCGCGTCCTCTTACGCCGATGCCGGCTACTTCGGAATGTACGCCGGCTGCACGCCGTCCAAGGTCCGCCAGGTCCTGGATCTGCTGGGCGTTGAATTGGACAAGCTGGCCGAGCACGGCATTTCCGAGGAGGAGCTGCGCAAGGCCGTTGGCCAGCTGTGCGGCGGCATCGTGCTGGCCCTTGAAGACACCGGGTCCAGGATGTCCCGGCTGGGCCGGGCCGAACTGGTCTCCGGCGAGTACCAGGACATCGATGAGACCCTTCGCCTGATTAAGGCAGTGACTGCTGAGCAGGTGCAGGAACTCGCGGCCGAGCTCGCAGCTGCGCCCCGGACCGTCACGGTGGTGGGCCCCTTTGATGAGTCCGAGACGTTCGGGCTCTGACACCATCCTGCAGCAAGTAGTAACGGAACGGCTCAGGCCGGACTGCCGCCACGTCCGGTGCGCTGTCCGGCCTGAGCCGTACCTGGTTGCTGGAGTCTCGGGGTGTCCAGCGTGCGGAAGTCCGAAGGTTCAGGGCAAGGGAAGTCCGTGACTGACAAGGTAGCTGCTCAGGAGGCCGCCTTCAGTCACCTCATAGTCGTAAATGTCTTCACCTGAGCGGAACCTGTCCAGGAGTTCCTGCTCAACTAAGTCCGGTTCGTGAAAGTCCGGCAGGAAGGTCATTTGCTCGAACGTGGCACCCTCGAATATGGGTTGGTGAATGGAATCCGGCCCGCCTTGCATTGACGCAAGGCGTTCGCTTTCCTGTCTGGTATGTGCCCAGGGTGGTTCCGGGTTTGCTGTGATTTGTGGTGGTTCTGCCGGTTCCGGTGTGGGGTGTTGTTGGGTCCACTCGGACGGCCAGGTGGGTGGTTCGTGGTCGGGGTGTTCGGCGGGGTAGTAGCGGCCGGTGGGTGAGAGCCAGCCGGGTGGGTGGTTTTTGGTGGCGGTGGTGGGGGTCCAGGTGGTGTTGTGTTTGAGGTGGTGGTGTTTGGGGCAGAGTTGGTTGAGGTTGTTGATTCCGGTGGTGCCGCCGTGGTGCCAGGGGTGGATGTGGTCGGCGTCGTTGTCGAGGGTGTTGTTGTTGCATCCGGGGAAGGTGCATTTGGCGTCGCGGAGTCGGAGCCAGTGGCGCATGGCGGGGGTGAGGCGGTAGTTTTTGCGGCCGATTTCCAGGGGTGCGCCGTCGCGGGGGTCGATCAGGACGCGGTGGAAGGACTCGGCGCCGTTGGCGATGAGGTCCCTGGCCATGGAGGCGGGGATGGGTCCGTAGCCGTCAAGGATCGCTGGCTCGTCGGTGGCTCCAAGGAGGGCCATGACCGGGACGGTGATCAGGACCTGCGCCCTGGGTACCGGAACATCACCCCACGCCCTTGCCGAGGTAAACGGCGCCCCCGAACCCGAACCCGAACCCGAAACGGAATCCGGGCCTGATCCTGAATCCGAGCCTGAATTCGGGCCTGATCCGGAATCCGGGCCGGAGTCCGGGCTGGTGGTGGAACCGGCGGCTCCTGAACCAGTGGCAGCATCGGAACCGGCGTTGACTTCGGCGGCTCCTACGTTGGTGGCTGCGGGACCGGTGACTGCGGTGCTGGTGGTGGGGTGCTGTTGTGTGGGGGTGAGTCCGGCGGTGAGGAGGGCTTCGACGAGGTTGTCGGCGCGGCGTTGGGGCAGGGTGCGGGTCTCGTGGGGGCCTTGTTGGCCGCGGGAGATCGCGGTGAGCCGGTTGTGGATCGCTTCGGCGCTTGGCGCGGGGAGGCAGGCGCTGAGCCAGGCCATTCCGTCCCGGGCCGGGGTGAACTCGACCCTGCGGTCCGCGGCGGATCGGTGATGGCGTTCTTCGATGGATTCGGGGTGGTGGCGTTCGCGCCAGGAACGCACCTTGGCCCGTAACCGTCCCGGGACCAGGACCGCCGCGACACACCGCCCGGCCAGGACACTGCCGGTGGCCGGATCGGGGGCAGGCGTCAGGAGTGGGTCTGCCGGGTCAGCGCCTGCAGGATCAGGCACATCGATCGGGTCCGGGAGTGCAGGATCGGGGAGGGTGGGATCCGGGAGGGTGGGGTCCGGGAGTGTGGGGGTGAGGAAGTGGGTTTCGAGGGCGGTGGTTCCGGCGTGGGGCAGGCCGGTGCATTCATCGGTGAGGACCCGGGCGTGCTGGTAGGTGATTTCCCCGGCGGCCAGTGCCGCGAGCGTCAGCGGCTGGGTGGCGGCAAGCTGGTAGCTGGTGCTGACCAGGTCCGCCGCGGCCCCGGCCCCGAGACCAAGGATCCCGCCGACCTCAGCGATCAGGGAGATTTCCCGGGCCCGTTGATGCTGGTTCGAGATCCCCGGTGGGGTGAGGGCCTCTTCAATCCCCACATACTGAGCAACAGTCAACGCCTTGACCGCCGCGAGCCCGGCCTCAACGCGCCGCACCACGCCCAGGCGCTGTAACCGGTTTTCCTTGGCCCGCTCCAGCAGGTCCTCCCCGGACCAGTCATCCTCCAACGCAACATCCGCGACCCCGGCCAAAGCCTTCAAGTCCGTCAACGCGCTCAACGCCGCATCGATCACAACGCCCACCGCGTCAGAAGCACCCACCCCACCAGAACCGGAAACAGCGGCACCCGGAACCGGGTTCCTGCCGTCCGTTTCTGGAGCTTCGTTGCCGTCCATAACCCCAGCATAGGGAGGGGGTACGACAATCGATCCGGCCACGAAAACATCCCCAGAAAGAGCCCCGGGAGCAGCCGGACCAGAGTCCCTGCCGTCCGTTTCTGGAGCTTCGTCGCCGTCCATAAAACCAGCATATGCAGGGGGTACGACAATTTGGCCGGAGGCAGGAACGGCCCGCGAATCAAGCCTGTCACCAGCGCCAACATCAACCCCAGGAGCAGGCGGAACAGAGTCCCTGCCGTCCGTCTCTGGAGCTTCGTTGCCGTCCATAAACCCAGCGTAGGAAGGGGGTACGACAACCGGATCCGACGGGAAACCGGACGGAGCGGCCCCGCAAACAGCAGCCGGAACGGAGTCCACTGCCGTCCGTGCCTGGAGCCTCTTCACCGTCCATAAAGGCAGCATAAACAGGGGGGTGTGACCTTCCGGCTGGGCCCCGAAATAGCCAGGACATCAAGGCCCCGCCCGAAGCCGGCGCCAGTCCCAAGCGGTCTGCGGGACGGACCCTGGCACAATCCCGGAACGGGACCGGAATCCCGTGCTCCCTGACCAAGCCATCCTGACCCTAAGCCAAGGATTGGCAGTCGTCGGGTACAGCCCTTCAGCCAAGGCACGGCTGACAATGCTGCAGCCCGGACCCCCGCCACACCAGGGCGTGCCCGGCGAAGTGCTGAACGTGGCGGCACAACTGCTCGCGTGCGGGGCGGGCACCGGAAGCCCGGGTCTGCATCGGCTCCGGCAGGTGGCTGCGGGCAACCAGGATGGCTGCGCTCTCCGCCGGCAGCACGTCGCCACTCGCAGTCACAATCCATGGCTGTTCGCCGGCGGCGAGGCTGGACATGTTTGCCCGGTGCTTCGGCCTGACCCGGCCACAAGGGGAACTGCTCGACCTGGCCGCCGCGGGGGCCAGGACTGCTGCCATCGCGGCAGCCCAGGCGGTCAGCCCCTATACGGTCCGGGACCAGATCAAGCAGATCTCCCAGGCAGGCGCCGTCCACAGCCGCGCGTCACTGCTGGCACTGGCCATGGGCACAGCGCCCCGGCTCTCCTGAAACACATACCCAAACATCACGCACCACAGGACCAGCAAAGCTTCCGGCAAAGTGTGCAGCCCGGACTCGACCAACCATTGCCACCTCAACCGGTAACGCACAAAAGGACGAAGCGCCCTATCCGCCGGCAAACGGCGGCAGCACGTCAACGGTGTCGTCGGCGCCGACAACCGTGGACCGGTCCCGGACTGCCACCTCGTTCAACAGGAAGCTGGAGCGGGCCAGGATGCGTGGCAGCGGGGGAGTGCCTGCGGGCGGCGCACTCCGTTCCACGGCTTCGATTGCCGCCAGGAGGTCGGCAACGGACGCGCCGGCGGGCAAGGTGAAGGACTCTTCCTCCAGGCCTGCGGCAGCGCGCGCGGCAGCGAAGTATCGTACGTTCATTGCTGTCAGCCCCCGATGGCGCTCATGCTGCGATCCGGTTGGACAAAGTCCGGAGCGTCGAGTCCCACGTGGTCCATGCCGTGGGCTTTGGGTTTGATCCACATGGCATCCTGCCAGCGCCGGGCCAGGGCATCATCGTCAGCCCCGGAGCGCAGCAGGCCCAGCAGGTCGAATTCCTCGCGCGAGAACAGGCAGCTCATGATCTTGCCTTCGGCGGTGATCCGGGTCCGACGGCAATCGGAACAGAACGGCTCCGTGACGGAGGCGATAATTCCCACGGTGCCCACCACCCGTCCGGACTGATCCGCGGTCCCTGCCTCCCGGCGTCGTACTTCAAAGCGTTCCGCCGGTGCGCCGTCACGTGCGCGGCCGTCCGGGCTGAGGACAAAGTCCTTGGAGAGCAGTCCGCGGATCTCCGCCGCTGTGATCATGTTGCGCCGGGTCCAGCCGTGGTCGGCGTCCAGCGGCATCTGTTCGATGAACCGCAGCTCGTACCCGCGCTCCACCGCCCAGGCGAGGAGCGAAGGGGATGCGGCGTCGTTGATGCCGCGCATCAGCACTGCGTTGATCTTGACGGGTCCCAGGCCCGCAGCCCACGCCGCGTCCACGCCCGCCAGCACCTGGTCCAGGAACGGCCGGCGGGTCAGCTGCGTAAAAGTTTCCTCATGCAAAGTATCCAGCGACACGTTGATCCGGGTCAGGCCTGCAGCCTTGAGCGGCGCAGCTTTTTTGGCCAGCCCAACACCGTTGGTGGTCATGGAAATGGGAAGGTCCGGGTGGTTGCGCCGCAGCGCCGAGATGATGTCCACGAGGTCGTGGCGCACCAGCGGTTCGCCGCCGGTCAGCCGCAGTTCGCGGACGCCCAGGTGGTCCACGCCGATCCTGACAATCCGGATGATTTCGTCCGCCGACATCACTGCCTGCTTGGCCAGCCACTCCAGCCCTTCGGCCGGCATGCAATAGGTGCAGCGAAGGTTGCACTTGTCCGTCAGGGACAGCCGCATGTCGGTGGCGCGACGGCCGTAACGGTCAGCGAGTCCCGCCGGGGCGTCTGACGGCCGGGCCGGGGGCACGCCGGGGCCCTCCTGGTCTGTCCCCTCCCGGGGCTGCGGCATGCCTAGCTGGACACTCATGATTTCAGGCTACGCCACCCCGGCAAGGACGCCATACCAGATGACGGACCTGACCGTTTCCAGTGAATCCCCGGATGCCGCCGCCGGGGGCAAATTACCGCCCTATGCTGGGTTTGTGGATATCTCCCGGAACGATCAGGCAACGCACGACGGCGGCGCTGGCGGTGGGCGGGCAGGTGGCAGTTCTTCGCCGTCGGGCCCGGGCGCGGGGCAGGAAAGCGGTCCGCGCACGGCCCGGGAAAATGGCCGGGAACAGGCGCAGGAATCCACCCAGGAGGCCGCACACCCAACCGTCCCAGTGTCCCGTTCCCGCTACGCCGCAGCCGCCGGAGTGGTGGCCGTGGGAGCGGCAGTTGTTGTGGGGGAGACGCTGGCCGGGCTGGTGAGCCCATCCCTGTCACCCCTGACCGCTGTCGGCGGATCGGTGATCGACGCAGTTCCGCCCGGCGTGAAGGAATGGGCGATTTCGCTGTTCGGCACCGCAGACAAAGCGGCACTCCTGGTGGGCATGGCCCTGGTCATTGCGTTGCTGGCCGCCGTTGCCGGTGTGGTGGAGGACCGCCGCCGGTACGCCGGCGTGGCGGTCGCAGGGATCTTCGGCCTCGCCGGCGTCGCTGCCGTCCTCACCCGGGCGCAGCTGACGCCCGTCGCCCTGGCCATGCCCGTGGTCACCGCGGTGGTTGCCGGTTTCCTGCTGAGCTTCCTCATCCGCAGGCTCCAGGCCTGGCTAGGGCCAACAGAACCGGGAACTACGTCCGGCACTGTTGCCGCCAACCGCCGCCGCTTCCTGCAGGTGCTCGGTGGCGGTGCCGTGGCCACCGCCGTGGGCGGGACGCTGGCGGGGATCTGGCGGAACGCCGCGGACGGGGTCCGCGAAGCCAGGGCCCGCATCAGCCTCCCGTCACCCGCGGCCCCGGCACCGGCCATCCCCGCAGGAGCGGAGACAGGCCTGGCCGGCATGCAGCCGCTCGTTACGCCCAACGATGATTTCTACCGCATTGACACCGCACTCGCCGTACCCACCATCAACCCCGATACGTGGACGCTGAAGGTCACCGGATTGGTGGACCGCAACGTGGAGCTCAGCTTCGCGGACCTGATGGCCAAGCCCCTGACCGAACGCCACGTCACCATCGCCTGCGTGTCCAACAACGTAGGTGGCGACCTGATCGGCAACGCCCGCTGGCTGGGCTGGCCCATCCGGGAACTCCTCACCCTGGCCGGGCCGCAGGCCGGTGCTGACATGGTGCTCTCCCGCAGCGCTGATGGCTGGACCGCCGGCACACCCCTCGAAGCCCTCACCGACGACCGGGATGCCTTGCTCGCGGTGGGTATGAACGGCGAGCCGCTGCCCGTGGAACACGGCTTTCCCGTCCGGATGATCGTCCCGGGCCTCTACGGCTACGTCTCCGCGACCAAATGGGTGACGGAACTGAAGCTGACGCGCTTCGCCGATGACGAGGGCTACTGGACGCCCCGCGGCTGGTCCGAACGCGGACCCATCAAGATCTCCTCCCGGATCGATGTCCCCCGCAGCAACGCGTCCGTCGCTGCAGGCACAGTCATGGTGGGCGGGGTGGCCTGGGCCCAGCACACCGGCATCGGCAAAGTGGAAGTACGGATCAACCGCGGGCCGTGGCAGGAAGCCGGCCTGGCCCCCGGGATCTCCGTGGACACCTGGTACCAATGGCAGCTCGGGGTGGACCTCACGCCCGGCCAGTACGAACTCCAGGTCCGGGCCACGGATCTCAACGGCAAGGCGCAGGACGAGGCAGGCAGGCCCGTCGCGCCGGACGGAGCCACGGGTTTCCACACGGTTAGAGTTGACGTGAAATCCTGATGGCCGCAACCGAAGGCGCACCCATGACCAGCCAGCACTCCGCCGGCCATTCCCACCACGGCGCACGTTCCGTCGCCGCGCACATGGCTGCAGTGCGGCAACTGTTGACTGCACTCAGCTCCGACGGACGGACGGAAGTCCTTCCGCTGGTGCAGGCCCTGGGCCGTGCCCTGGTTGACGGGGTGATCGCCCCCGTCAGCCTGCCGCCCTTCGCCAATTCGCAGATGGACGGATACGCGGTGCGGTCGGCTGACGTGTCCGACGGCGGCGCTGAGCTCCGCATAGCCGCTCCCGTTCCAGCGGGGCAAAGTCCGCAGCCGCTGGCACCGGGAACGGCGGCACCCATCATGACCGGCGCTCCGATCCCGGCAGGTGCCGACGCCGTAGTACAGATCGAACGCGCCGTTCCGGACCGTTTCCTGGCGCCGGGTGGGAAGGGGACCGTCCAGCTGCCGGCCGTGGCGCCGGGGACCTTTGTCCGGGCCACGGGCAGCGATGTGGCTGCCGGTCAGCAGGTACTGGCGGCGGGGACCTTCCTTGGCCCCGCGCAGTTGGGGCTCCTGGCAGCCCTGGGCCTCCCGGAGGCCACCGTGCACAGCAAAGTCACTGTGCTCCTGGTGACCACCGGCGACGAGGTAGTGGAACCGGGCAAACCCCTGGCGCCAGGGCGGATCTACGACGCCAACGGCACCCTCCTTGAAGCCGCCATGACGCAGGCGGGCCTGCGGGTGCTGCGTGCCGGCATCGCCACGGACAACCCGGTTCACTTCCGGGAACTGCTGCGCACCCAAGGCGCCGCAGCGGACCTGATCGTCACCACCGGCGGTGTCAGCAAGGGTGCCTACGAGGTGGTGCGGCAGGCCATGGCGGACGAACCCGTGGAGTTCCTGCACGTGGCCATGCAACCGGGCGGGCCCCAGGGCATCGGCACCTTCGACGGCATCCCGTTCCTTGGCTTTCCGGGAAACCCGGTCAGCGCCCTGGTGTCCTTTGAGATGTTCCTCCGCCCGGCGCTTTCGGCACTGTTCGGCTCACCCGCCGTCAGGCTGCCGCTCCGGGCCAGGCTGGGCCACAGCCTGTCCTCGCCGGCAAACAAGCACCAGGTCCGCCGCGGCAGCCTCGCCCCGGACGGCACGGTCCGGCTGGAGGGTGGCGAAAGCTCGCACCTCCTGCACGCCCTGGCAGGCTCCAACGTCCTGGTACACGTCCCGGAGGGCGTCTCCGCGCTCGGCGCAGGGGAAGAGGTGGAAGTATGGATGCTGTGAATCCTGAACCGATCCCTGCCGCCCTGACGCACCTGCGTACCGATGGCAGCGCCCAGATGGTGGATGTCTCAGCCAAGGCCGAGACCACCCGCGAGGCCACCGCCACCGCCACCGTGCAGACCACCGCCGAAGTAATGGGCCTGCTCGGCTCCGGAGGACTGCCCAAGGGCGATGCGCTCGCCGTCGCCCGTGTGGCCGGCATTATGGCCGCCAAAAAGACCCCCGAGCTCATCCCTTTGTGCCACCCCTTGCCGCTGGCGAAGGTTACCGTTGACTTTGAACTGGAAGCAGCGGCCGTCACCGTGAACGCCACCGTTAAGACCCGCGGCGTCACCGGGGTGGAGATGGAAGCGCTCACCGCGGTGAGTGTCGCGGCCCTCAGCGTGTACGACATGATCAAGGCCGTGGACAAACACGCAATCCTGACGGACATCAAGGTCCTCGCGAAAAGCGGCGGCAAGAGCGGAGACTGGACCCTGTGAGCACCTCCACCCCGGACGCCGGTTCCGGCGCGCACCCGCACGCCGCGGCCGGCAACGATCCAAGCACCGCCGAGCAGTCCCCGGCCCGCCCCGCCGCCCCGGCGGAACCCCACACCCACGGCGAGGTGCAGGGCCGCAATGCCGGTGTGGTGATCGCCTCCACGCGGGCCGCCGCCGGAATCTACACCGACGAAACCGGCCCCGTGATCACCGACTGGCTGACCGAACACGGCTTTGAGGTGTTTCCCGCCATGGTGGTTCCCGACGGCGAGCCCGTGGGCGCAGCCATCCGCGCCCTGCTGACCCAGCACCCCGCCGTCGTGATTACCAGCGGCGGCACGGGCCTCAGCCCGGACGACCGCACCCCTGACGTCACCCTGCCGTTCCTGGACCGGGAGATCCCGGGCATTATGGAGGCCATCCGGCGCGCCGGAGCGGAAAAGACCCCGCTTGCAGCGCTCAGCCGCGGGCACGCCGGCGCGGCCGGCAGCACCTTCATCGTCAACCTGCCGGGCTCGCCCAAGGGGGTCATGGACGGCCTGCACGTCCTGGATCCCGTGCTGGGTCACCTCTGCGACCAACTGGACGGCGGACATGGCCACTGAATCAACCTTCGAGGTGGTCTCCGCGGTCCTGAGCGCCGACCCCATTTCCGTGGACCACGCCATCGCGGCTGTGGAAAGCGACACCGCCGGCGCCGTGGTCAGCTTCTCCGGCGTGGTCCGCAACCACGACGGCGGCAAGCCCGTGGACCGGCTCAGCTACAGCGCGCACCCCACCGCGCACCAGGTGATGGCCGACGTCGTTGCCCGCCTTGTGGCGGAGCAGTCGGCCGCCGCTGGGGGAGCGGAAACCGGCGCGCCCGCCCAACCGGTCAGGATCTGGGCCGCGCACCGGATCGGTACGCTGGAAATCGGCGACCCCGCCCTGGTCTGCGCCGTCTCCGCCGCCCACCGCGGCCAGGCTTTCGCGGTCTGCTCGGAACTGGTGGACCGGATCAAGGACCAGGTGCCCATCTGGAAGGAACAGTTCTTCTCCGACGGCACCGTGGAATGGGTGGGCGCCGGCAGCTGACCGGCGCCACGGAGAGGCTTCCCGGACCGCCGCTCACTGCTGTTCCTGCGAGGTAACGCACACCGCCCGGTTCCAGCGCGCGCCGGGCCCACCGGTAGGGTTAACCCATGACCCAAAAACACCCCGATCCCAAGCTGGTGGCCGTGCTGGGCGCCAATGGCCGTATGGGCGCCGAAGCCGTAAAAGCCATCAACGCAGCAGCGGACATGGAGCTTGTCGCGGCACTGGGCCGCGGCGATTCCCTGGACCGGGTTGCCGCCGCAGGCGCGCAGTATGTGGTGGACCTGACGGTTCCCGAAAGCACCGAGGAGAACGTCCTCTTCGCCGTGGAGCACAACATGCACGCTGTGGTGGGCACCACGGGCTGGGATGCCCACCGGCTCTCCGCCCTGGAGGCCCTGCTGGCGGAGCATCCGGAAACCGGGGTGCTGATTGCGCCCAACTTTGCCCTGGGCTCTGTGCTTGCGTCCGCGTTCGCGGCCAAGGCTTCCCGTTACTTTGAATCGGTGGAGATCATCGAGCTGCACCACCCGGACAAGGTGGATGCCCCGTCCGGTACCGCCGTGCGCACCGCCCAGCTGATCGCGGCCGAGCGCAGTGCCGCGAAGGTGCCGGCCAGCCCCGACGCCACCACCAGCGAACTTGCCGGCGCCCGCGGCTGCGACGTCGACGGGGTCCGCGTGCACAGCGTCCGCCTCCGCGGCCTGGTGGCGCACCAGGAAGTCTTGCTGGGCGGACCCGGTGAGCAGTTCACCCTCCGGCACGACTCCTTCGACCGGGCGTCCTTTATGCCCGGCGTCCTGCTGGGTGTCCGCAGCGTTGCGGACCACGCCGGCCTGATTGTGGGCCTGGACGGCTACCTGGATCTGGGGCTGTAGGCAGTGAAGGCGTTTTTTGCGGGATTCCGAAAGAACCGCACCAAAATCTGGGTTGGCGCGGTTACGCTGCTGCTGGTGTTCTACCTTGTGGTGTCGTTCCAGCGCTCCATCCTGCTGCTGGCGGACAACAACCTGGCGGCCAAGGCGATCGGTGCCGCCTACCTGGTGCTCCCCATCATTGGCGCCTGGGCCATGATCCGTGAGCTGATGTTTGGTGCCCGCACCGAGCAGATGGCCAACGTCCTCGCCGCCGAGGGTGGCCTGCCCGTGGACGACCTGCCCCGCACGCCTGCGGGCCGGATCATCAGGTCCGCCGCTGATGCCGAATTCGAAAAATACAAAGCCGAAGCCGAGGCTGCCCCCGGTGACTGGCGTTCCTGGTTCAGGCTCAGCTGCGCCTATGACGCCGCGGGCGACCGGAAACGTGCCCGCGCCTCGATGCGTGATGCCGTCAAGCTGTTCCAGGGCAAAGTCCCCGCCTGACAGGGTGGTGTGCGCTGACCCGGTGCGGCGCGCTGAGGGGTGCCACACGCTTAGCCGGTGCGGTGCGGCCGGTTGCCCGGGAGTTCGTCCCGGGAATTCCCAGGGGTGCGTTCGGGCATGGCAGCCGGCCTGGGTCAGCCGGCCTGGCTGCCCCGGCCGGCCCGGTTCGCCGCGTGGCCCAGCAGCTCCAGTGGGCCCCGCCATTTAAGGAGCGCGAACAGCACGCCCACGGCAACGGCAGCGCCCGCCTGCGCGAAGTACATGCCCTCCTCCGTCCACCCGGCAGGGAGCGGCTTGAGGTAGAGGGCGGAGACCACCCATACGTGGAGGGTATAGAGCGTCAGCGTCATGGCGCCGGCGCCGCGCAACGGCAGCAGCAGGTCAAGGTCCACCCATTCGGCCAGCCTGCCCAGCAGCAGGCAAGCACCGATCACGGCCGCGGCCACGGCGGACGTGTGCAACAGGTCCAGGGTGGTCCCTGAATGCGGTGCTGCCGATGCCAGCCACCACCAGGACCCCTCCTGGGGTATCCCCGTGAGGTTGACCTGCAGGATGCTCTTCAGCGGGTAGCCGGGCGCGTTCAGCAGGTCCTCCAGTGCTGCCCTGCCGCCCCAGTTCTCCATGGCCGTAACTCCAAGGGTTTTCGCCAGGACCGCGGTGACGGTTCCGCCCACCAGCAGCAGGACGGGAACCTGGGCCTTGCTGAGCGCCAGCCGGCCGATCACCAGGCCCACCAACAGGTACGACAACCATTGGAAGACGGGGTAGTAACCCGTGAAAAACAGGTCAGCGAGCAGCCGCGCCGGGGTCCCCAGATCCTCCCAGGAAGGGTTGTGTCCCAGTTTCAGCGGGGGAGTACCCGCCAGCAGCCAGGGCCGAAGCAGGTACGCCAGGACCGGTGAGGCGAGGAGCCAGCCTGCCGCCCAGGCGCACAAGGGCCTTAATCCCAACCCCATGAAGGGCAGGACGCACAGGAACAGCAACGCGTAATGGACCAGGATGATGGCCAGGTTCACTTCCAGCCCGCCCAGGGTGAGCCCGACGGCGGCAATCACCAGGGCGCGCAGTGCCACACCCCGCCGGGCTGCCCACAGCGGCGACCCGGCCAGGGGCTGGTGCTTTCCGGTGGACAGGGCGAGGCCCACACCGGCAAGGACAGCAAACAGGGCTGCTGCCCGGCCGGAAAAGGCCAGGCCAATCCAGGTGGGGGTCAGGTTGGCGTTCTGTTCAAACGTGGCCAGCAGGTGGGTGGCCATCATGCCCAGCAGGGCCAGGCCCCGGGCAGCGTCGATGCCGTAAAGCCGCCCTGTCGCTGGCCGGCCGGCGGGCTTTCCGGTCTTCCCGGTCGATCGGGCCTGACGGCTGGAAGTCATGACCAGATCGTCTCATACCGGGCCATGAAGGGCTGCGGCCCCGCAGCGCTGAAGCCACAAGGCCCAGGTCCGGGCGGATTATCCAGCGGCCCATTCCATCCCGGGTGCGCACCCTTGAATTCGAATATATGTTCGAATAGACTGACCCGCATGCACACTCCACCACACCGGGTCCCTGCCCCCGAAACCGGCAGTACGGGGCTTATGAAAGCCATGAGTCCGGGCACCGTCGACTACCTTTTCCGACAGCTCGTAGCCGGCAGGCCGGCCGAGGACGTCCAATGGGCCAACGAGGGCATCAGCCTCACGGCACAGCCGGAGGGTGCTGAGCTCGCGCGCCGGCTGGCCGAGACGGACCTTGACGCCCTCACTCCGCTGGAGCTCTTCAATTACGTCAGGGCCGCCCAGCGGCTGGCCGACTGGGCCGAAAACCTTCGGCAGGCAGCCGTTGGAAGATACTGCCACGCGCCGGAGCAACGGCCGGCCTGAGCTTCCCACGCCCGTCCGCAGAGCGGCTTCCCGGGGCAGGCGGCCACCCGCCAGCACCGCAAAGCGGCTTCGGAAGCCCCATCATGACTTATGAAGCCGGTTGTTTGACGTTCATCACGCCCGTGGCATTGTCCTAACCAGCATGGGACAGGGTAACGTTTTTTCCATGTCTGACTTTTCCGCGCACACCCCTGCCCTTGGTTCACTCCTGACTGCCATGGTTACTCCGTTCACCAAGGACGGCGCAGTGGACTACGAGCAGGCAAAGGCGCTCGCCACCAAGCTTGTGGATGACGGCTGCGACGGCCTGGTGGTCACCGGAACCACCGGCGAAACCTCCACCCTCACGGATGCGGAAAACCTCGGCATGTTCCGTGCCGTCAAGGAAGCTGTGGGGGACCGGGCCGCCATCATCGCCGGTACCGGCACCAACGACACGGCACACTCGGTCCACCTCTCCCAGGAAGCCGCAGCCCTCGGCGTCGACGGCCTGCTCCTGGTGACCCCTTACTACAACAAGCCCAGCCAGGCCGGCATCAGGGCGCACTTCGAGGCCGTCGCCAACGCCGTCGACGTTCCCGTGATGCTCTACGACATTCCCGGCCGCTCCTCCATCGCCATCGAACCGGACACCATGATCCGCCTGGCGCAGCACCACAACATCGTCGCCGTCAAGGACGCCAAGGCCGACTTCGTCGCCGCCGCACGCGTAATGGCCGAAACCGACCTCGCGTTCTACTCGGGCGACGACGGACTGACGCTGCCCTGGATGGCCCTCGGCGCGGTCGGCCTCGTCGGTGTCACCACGCACGTGGCCACCCGCCGGTTCCGCGAACTCATCGACGCCGTCAACGCCAACGACCTCGGCACCGCCCGGAAGATCAACGCCGAACTGCTGCCCGTGGTCCGCGCCACCATGACCCGGGTCCAGGGCGCCGTCGCAGCCAAACAGATTCTTAAATGGCAGGGAGTCCTGCCCAACTCGATTGTCCGTTTGCCCCTCGTGGAGCCGGACGAAGCCGAGATCGAAACCATCCGCGGGGATTTGGCGGAAGCGGGGCTGGTCTTCTCCTGAAAACGCTGACCCGCACCTTCCGCCTGGAAAGAAGTGCACTATGACCCAAGTCGCCCTCACCGGCCTCGTTACTCCTCCCCGCCTGCCCCAGGGCACGCTGCGGATCGTCCCCCTGGGCGGACTCGGGGAGATCGGCCGGAACATGGCCGTGTTCGAAATCGACGGCAAGCTGCTGATCGTGGACTGCGGTGTCCTCTTCCCTGAGGAAACCCAGCCCGGCGTGGACCTGATCCTGCCCGATTTCTCCTACATCGAGGACCGTCTCGACGACATCGTCGCCGTGGTCCTCACGCACGGCCACGAAGACCACATCGGCGCCGTTCCGTACCTGCTCCGGCTGCGCGCCGACATCCCGCTGGTGGGCTCGCAGCTCACGCTTGCCCTCATCGAGGCCAAGCTGCAGGAACACCGCATCCGGCCCTACACCCTGACCGTCGAGGAAGGGCAAGTGGAGAAGTTCGGTCCGTTCGAATGCGAATTCGTTGCCGTCAACCACTCAATCCCGGACGCCTTGGCCGTCTTCATCCGCACCGCAGGCGGCACGGTCCTGCACACGGGCGACTTCAAGATGGACCAGCTGCCCCTGGACGGCCGCATCACCGACCTCCGGCACTTTGCCAAGCTCGGCGAAGAGGGCGTTGACCTGTTTATGTCGGACTCCACCAACGCCGACGTCCCCGGCTTCACCACCGCGGAAAAGGAAATCGGCCCCACGCTGGAACGGCTGTTCGGCCAGGCCAGCAAGCGGATCATCGTCGCCTCGTTCTCCTCGCACGTGCACCGCGTCCAGCAGGTCCTTGACGCCGCGGCCAAGCACAACCGGAAGGTGGCCTTTGTGGGCCGCTCCATGGTGCGCAACATGGCCATCGCGGAGAAGCTTGGCTACCTTGACGTCCCTTCAGGCCTGATTGTGGACATCAAGAACATCGATAACCTGCCGGACAACCGCGTGGTCCTGATGTCCACCGGCTCGCAGGGCGAGCCCATGGCGGCGCTGTCCCGCATGGCCAACGGTGACCACAGGGTGGTGGTGGGTGACGGCGACACCGTCATCCTGGCCTCCAGCCTCATCCCCGGCAACGAAAACGCCGTCTTCCGGATCATCAACGGCCTGCTGAAGCTCGGCGCCGACGTGATCCACAAGGGCAATGCGAAGGTCCACGTCTCCGGCCACGCCGCCGCGGGCGAACTGCTGTACTGCTACAACATCCTCGAGCCGCTGAACGCCATGCCGGTCCACGGCGAAACCCGCCATCTGATGGCCAACGGCAAGATCGCCATCGAATCCGGCGTTCCCGAGGCCAGCGTGATCCTCGCCGACAACGGCACCGTCATCGACCTCAAGGACCACCGCGCAGACGTGGTGGGCCAGGTCGAGGTCGGTTTTGTCTACGTCGACGGTTCCAGCGTGGGTGAAGTCACGGAAGCGGACCTCAAGGATCGCCAGACCTTGGGCGACGAAGGATTCATTTCCATCATCACCGTGATCAACCGGACCACCGGCAAGGTGGTCTCCGGCCCCGAAATCCACGCCCGCGGCGTGGCCGAAGATGATTCAGTCTTCGATGAGATCATTCCCAAGATCAACGCCGCCCTGGAAGAGGCAGTGCTGAACCGCACCGACCACACCAGCCACCAGCTGCAGCAGGTGGTCCGCCGAGTGGTGGGCACGTGGGTCAACCGCAAGCTCCGCCGCAAGCCGATGATCATCCCCGTGGTGCTCGAAGCGTAGGACGCCTTACCCCCGCCAGGAAGGCCCGGTTCTTCGGAACCGGGCCTTCCTGCGTGGAACCGCACCCTGAAGGGCCCGAAATCCGCGGAATACCGGCCCGGTTCGGGTACCGTGGCTACCATGGCCACACGTACTACTTCCGCGCCCAACGGGACCGGCAAGGGCAGCTCCGGCAACAAATCCGGCGGCTCCACGGGCCGCGGTTCCGGCGCGGCTGCCGCCCGGACCGGCCGGGCTGCCGGCTCCGCTGGTTCCCAGCGCACCCGCCAGCTTCCCGTCGTCGAGCACCACCAGCCCTGGCTTCTGCGGGTGGTGGGTGGTGCCTGGCTGGGCATCGGGCACCTGGTGGGCGGCGGCGTACGCCGGATCGGCCACGACGTCAGCGACCTCCCCGCGGAGGAACGCCGCGACGGCGCAGCCCTGTTCAACCTGGCCCTTGGCGTCTTCATCGCCACCTTTGCCTGGTGGGGCCTCACCGGCTGGTTCCCCGACGCCGTCTACGCCGTTGTCAACGGCACCTTCGGCTGGATGTCACTGCTGCTGCCGCTGATGCTTTTTGTGTGCGCGTTCCGGCTGTTCCGTAGTCCGTCCGACGGGCGCGGCAACAACCGGGTGGGCATCGGCTTCCTGATCATGACCTTTGCCGGCAGCGGCCTGGCCCACGTCATCGGCGGCCAGCCCACCGTGGCGCAGGGCTTCGACGGACTCCGGCAGGCCGGCGGCATGCTCGGCTTCCTGGCCGCGACCCCCCTGGCTGCCATTCACGCCGCCGTGCCCCTGGTGGCCTATGGCGTGGTGGCCTTCGTGTCGCTGCTCATCATCACCGCCACCCCCTTCGGCGCGATCCCGCGGCGGCTCCGCGGCGGCTACGAGCACCTGATGGGCATCGACCTGATGGAACAGGACGGGGACAGCGACACCCACGACCGCAGCTACCTGGAGCGCCCGGCACCGGCGGCACCCAAAAAGAAGAAGCGCCGCCTCTTCGGCAGGGACGACGACGGCGATACAGGTTTGGAGGGCTACGTCGGGGACGAGGCCTTCGAGCATGCAGTGATCGATGACGACGCTGAAGCACCGAAGAAGGGCCGCCCGGCCCCGGGCGTCCGCCGTCCCACCCAGGCGGAAATCGCCGTCGAGAAGATCAAGGCGGCCCAGGGCCTGGGCAGCGCCGCCGCGCCGGCCGGGAACGCCACGGAGTCCATCCCGCTGATCACGCCCGGCATGGCCGCAGCCGGCCTGGCAGCCTCCGCGGCGCCCGCCGCAGCCCCGCACGTTCCGGCCAAGCCGGTCACGCCCGCGCCGCCGCCCACCCCCATCCCGCAGCGCACCGAGCAGCTGTCCCTGGCCGGCGACGTTACCTACACCCTGCCGTCGTCGGACGTCCTGACCCCCGGGTCCATCCCCAAGGAACGCACCGAAGCCAACGACGCCATTGTTGCCTCCCTCACGGAAACCCTGACCCAGTTTAATGTCGAGGCCCAGGTCACCGGGTTCAGCCGCGGCCCAACCGTGACCCGGTACGAGATTGAACTTTCGCCGGGCACCAAGGTGGAGCGGGTTACGGCCCTGTCCAAAAACATCTCCTACGCCGTTGCCTCCAGCGATGTGCGCATCCTGAGCCCCATCCCGGGAAAGTCCGCCATCGGGATCGAAATCCCCAACACGGACCGCGAGACGGTCTCGCTCGGTGACGTGCTCCGCAGCCAGAACGCCCGCCGCACCGACCACCCCATGGTGATGGGTGTGGGCAAGGACGTTGAGGGCGGCTACGTGGTGGCCAACCTCGCCAAAATGCCCCACCTGCTGGTGGCCGGTGCCACCGGTGCCGGTAAGTCCTCATTTGTGAACTCGATGATCACCTCAATCCTCATGCGGGCCACCCCGGACGAGGTGCGGATGGTTATGGTGGACCCCAAGCGTGTGGAGCTCACCGCCTATGAAGGTGTCCCGCACCTGATCACCCCCATCATCACCAACCCCAAAAAGGCCGCCGAGGCGCTGCAGTGGGTGGTCCGGGAAATGGATGCCCGCTACGATGACTTGGCCAACTACGGTTTCAAGCACATCGACGACTTCAACAAGGCCGTCCGCGCCGGCAAAGTCCAGCCGCCCGTCGATTCCAAGCGGGTCATCCGGCCGTACCCGTACCTGCTGGTGATCGTGGATGAGCTCGCCGACCTCATGATGGTGGCCCCGCGCGATGTTGAGGATTCCATTGTCCGCATCACCCAGTTGGCCCGCGCCGCCGGCATCCACCTGGTGCTCGCCACCCAGCGGCCGTCCGTGGATGTTGTCACCGGCCTGATCAAGGCCAACGTGCCCTCCCGCATGGCCTTCGCCACGTCCTCCGTGACGGACTCCCGCGTGGTCCTTGACCAGCCCGGCGCCGAGAAGCTGATTGGCCAGGGTGACGCGCTGTTCCTGCCCATGGGCGCCTCCAAGGCCATGCGTGTCCAGGGCGCCTGGGTCACCGAATCGGAAATCCACAAGGTGGTGGAACACGTCAAGGGCCAGCTGAAGGCCGTCTACCGCGACGATGTGGCCCCCGAGGCGCAGAAGAAGCAGATCGACGACGACATCGGGGACGACCTCGAGGTCCTGCTGCAGGCCACCGAACTGGTGGTCACCACCCAGTTCGGCTCCACCTCCATGCTCCAGCGGAAACTGCGTGTGGGCTTCGCGAAGGCGGGCCGGCTGATGGACCTGCTGGAGTCCAGGGGAGTGGTGGGTCCCTCCGAGGGCTCCAAGGCCCGCGACGTCCTGGTCAAGCCTGACGATCTCGCCCCCGTCCTCGCTGCCATGAAGGGCCAGGAAGCACCGGCCACACCCGACGCCCAGACTGCGGCGCTGAGCGATAACGCCAACGCCAACGTCGCCCAGGGCGGCTACGCCGAGGACCTGGTGGCCGCGGATCTGGACCAGCGCAAGCAGAACGTGGAATATTACGACGGCTCGGATTCGGCCCCGGGAGGCTACGGAGATGACGACGAAGGCTCCGAGGACGCCTGGTCGCTGACCGGACGCTAGGCGCTGGCAGGTAGCCTAGGAGGGTGACTAGCACCGATGCAACCGCCGCCGGCTCCAGCCGTGCCGGGGTCTGGAACCTGCCCAACATCCTGACCATGATCCGCATCGCCCTGGTGCCCTTCTTTGTCTGGTTCCTGCTTGCCGACGCGCCTGGCCTGGAAAGCACCTCCGGGCCGTGGCGCTGGGCGGCAGTGGCCGTGTTCGCCGTCGCGATCTACACGGACAAGCTCGACGGCGACATCGCCAGGAGCCGGAACCTCATCACCGACTTCGGCAAAATCGCCGACCCCATCGCCGACAAGATGCTTATTGGGTCCGCGCTGGTGATGCTTTCCGTCCTTGGTGAGCTGCCCTGGTGGGTCACCGTGGTGATCCTGGTCCGTGAATGGGGGATCACGGCGCTGCGCTTTGTGGTGATCCGCTACGGCGTGATCCCAGCCTCCCGCGGCGGGAAGCTGAAAACGGTGGTCCAGACGCTGGCCATCTTCCTGTACCTGCTGCCGCTCGCCGCCATTGCCGGCTGGCTGACCTGGGTGGCGCTGGCCGTGATGCTGGCGGCCGTGGCCATCACGGTCTGGACCGGCGTCGAATACGTCGTTGAAGCACTGCGCCTCCGGACCAAAGGCAAACTGCAGGCCAAAACCGGCAACGGTCCGGCAGCACCATGAGCAGCCTGCACCTGCTGGCCGGGCAGGCGGTTGCGGCGGCGCTCGACGCCGGAACCACCGTGGCAACGGCCGAATCCCTGACCGCGGGGATGGTTTCCGCCATCCTGGCCGACACCCCCGGCGCATCAGGCATGCTGCAAGGCGGGGTGGTGGCGTACCGGAACTCGGTGAAGGAAGAGGTCCTGCACGTCTCCGGCAGCCTCCTGGCCAGCGCCGGATCCGTGGACGCGGACGTCGCCGCCGCCATGGCGGCAGGCGCCCGGACCGTCCTCGGCGCCGGCATCGGCGTGTCCACCACCGGCGTGGCAGGCCCGGAACCGCACGACGGCAAACCCGTGGGAACCGTTTACATCGGTGTCGCCACCGCGGCCGGCGCTGAAGCGTTTGGTTATTCGTTCGCCGGGAGCCGGGCGGAAATCCGCGGCCAGGCGTGCGCTGCCGCCCTCGAACGGTTGCTGGCTGTGCTGGCCGCCCAGGCGTAACACCATTCCCGGCAACCCTTTGAGTGCCGCCTGTGGGATGCGCCACATAGTTACCGGACGTAAAGTAGCCGGGAACAAATGCCACCGGCGATTAGTTATTACATTGTGTCGCTTCCGAAGAGCGGAGGCGCCTAGGATGAAATCACCACGTTGGCCCGCATCTCCGCGGACCTGACATAAGAGGGAGCAAGGCGATACAGATGGTAAAGCAGCCCGTATCCGTAAACGGCGTTGTCCGCTGGAAGGATGTGGGCCTCGCCGATCAGGCTAAGAGCGAACAGAAGGAGCGCAAGATGGTTGTACTTCGTCACGAAATCGGTGATGTCCTGCGCGATGTCCGCCAGCGCCAGGGGCGCACGCTCCGTGAAGTTTCGCACAGCGCCCGCGTTTCCCTGGGTTACCTCAGCGAAGTGGAGCGCGGCCAGAAGGAAGCTTCCTCCGAGCTCCTCTCCTCGATCTGCTCGGCCCTGGACGTTCCGCTGTCCAGCATGCTCCGCGAGGTCAGCGACCGGGTGGCAGTCGCCGAAGGCGTCGCCGTGCCGGACACCGTGCCGCAGGAATTCTCCCAGCGCTACGGCCGCGACCTGGAGCGCGACCTCAGCTCGGAGCTGAACGACGAACTCTCCACCGGACTCCTGTCCGGCGCCCGCTAAGGGCATTCCAGCCGCTTTTCAGCAAACGCAGCGAAGCCCCCGACCGTCCGGTCGGGGGCTTCGCTGCGTTTTCTGGCCGGTGGCCCAAGCGGGCCCGATCCAGCAGGGCTAGGCGTCCTTGCTGCCCGGTTCCGCAGGTTCGTCCTTCGGGAAACCGTCGCGCTCATACGTTGCGTTCAACTTGGCCATGTAGCGGGCCAGTTCTTCCAGGTCGGCCACCGGCCATTCGCCCAGGCGTTCCTGGAATACCTGCCGGCGGGCGTCCTGGACCTGGTGCATCTTCTCCTCGCCCTTTGGCGTCAGCTGGATGGACTGGGCGCGCCCGTCCAATGGATCCGCTTCCTTGGACACCAGGCCGATGCTCTCCAGGAACGCAATCTGCCGGCTGACGGACGGCTTGCCCACGCCGATGTTCATGGCCAGCTCCGTCAGCCGGATGGGACCTTCGCGCCGGATGATGGTCAGCAGGCCGTAGGCGGCAGGCTCCATATCCGGGTGGACCTGGCGGGACAACTGGTTTGAAATGGCCCGGGCACGCCGCCAGAACACGCTGATCTGGTGCTCAACGTTCCTTAGGGCGGCGTCAACCACATCAATGTCTGCGGGGCGGTCAACTGATTGGCCGCCGGGAGAGTTGCTCATGGCAACAATTCTAGGGTCCGCGGCCGTGAGAGGATTTACCGATGCGGATCAGCGACTACTGGCGACTCATGGACGACGAGTTCGGCGCGGGCTATTCCCGCGTGCTGGGCAACACCCTGGTCCTGGCCGGGGTGGGTGGCCGCACGGCCCAGCAGGCGCTGGCCGCCGGGGTGGAACCAAGGAAGGTCTGGCTGGCCATGTGCGACGTGCAGGACGTCCCTGCAGACCGGCGCCTGGGCCGCGACATCAAACCCGCCGCCGACTGATCCCGGCTGCGTTTCCGGCCGGCCCAAGCGCCCTCCGCGCCTGCCGGGGCGAGCGAAAAATCCGGAATACCTGCTGACACGCCGGGCGCGGGTTCGAATACCTGTTCGGATAAAGTTATGCTTTTACCAGCGGGTTATCCACATAGCCGATGCCATCCGGCGGAAATGTCAGTGGGTCCCCCTAGCGTCAGAGATGACCAATAAACGGCCCTGAAGGCCACCATCGAGAAAGCATTAGAGGTGTCAACCATGGCGGCAGCCCCGGATCGTGCAAAAGCGCTGGAAGCAGCTTTGGCCCAGATTGACAAGCAGTTCGGCAAGGGCTCGGTCATGCGCCTGGGCGATGAGGTCCGTGCCCCCATCGAGGTCATCCCCACCGGCTCCATCGCACTGGATGTCGCGCTTGGAATTGGCGGCCTGCCCCGCGGTCGGGTTGTGGAGATCTATGGCCCGGAATCCTCGGGTAAAACCACCGTTGCGCTGCACGCGGTGGCCAACGCACAGCGCCAGGGTGGCATCGCAGCGTTTATCGACGCCGAGCACGCCCTTGACCCCGAATACGCCGCCAAGCTCGGCGTGGACACGGACGCCCTCCTGGTCTCCCAGCCGGACACCGGTGAGCAGGCCCTCGAAATCATGGACATGCTGATCGGCTCAGGCTCCCTGGACGTGATCGTCATCGACTCCGTAGCCGCCCTGGTGCCCCGCGCCGAAATCGAAGGCGACATGGGCGACAGCCACGTGGGCCTGCAGGCCCGTCTGATGAGCCAGGCGCTGCGTAAGATCACCGGCCGCCTGAGCCAGACCAAAACCACCGCCATCTTCATTAACCAGCTGCGTGAGAAGATCGGCGTGTTCTTCGGCTCGCCCGAGACCACCACCGGTGGTAAGGCGCTGAAGTTCTACGCTTCCATCCGCATTGACGTACGCCGGATCCAGACCTTGAAGGAAGGTGCCGACTCCGTCGGCAACCGGACCAAGGCCAAAATTGTGAAAAACAAGATGGCCCCGCCCTTCAAGATCGCCGAATTCGACATCATCTACGGCCAGGGCATCTCCCGCGAGGGTGGCATCATCGACATGGGTGTGGAGCACGGCCTCATCAAGAAGTCCGGTTCCTGGTTCACCTACGACGGCGACCAGCTGGGCCAGGGCATGGAGAACTCCCGCCGGTTCCTGCGCGACAACCCGGAGCTTGCAGCAGAGCTCGAACGGCTCATCAAGGAGAAGCTCGGTGTGGGTGTGAAGCCGGCTGAGGCCGAGTCCGCCGATTCGCCGAAGCTGAAGGCCGTCGACGGGTTTTAGCAGTTGACCGGATTCGGAGAACCGCGCAGCAGACGGGCCCGCCGCTCCACCCCTGAGGTGGAAGAAGGCGGACCCGCCGGCTTCCCGGTGGATGCGGAGGCGGACCCGGAGGCGGTGGCCAAGGCCATCGTCTACCGGCAGCTGTCGGCGGCACCCAAAAGCAGGCTCCAGCTGGCCCGCAAGCTGGCCGAACGGGACGTTCCGGAAGATGTCGCAGAAAACGTCCTGGACAAGTTCGAGGACGTTCGGCTCATTAACGATGCCGAGTTCGCGGACATGTGGGTCCGCAGCCGCGCGCAGTCACGGAAACTCGCCAAGGGCGCGCTCCGGCGGGAACTGGCAGAGAAAGGCATCGAGCCGGACACCGCGGAAGCCGCCCTGGAACAGCTGTCCGACGCCGACGAGGAACTGGCAGCCCGGAGCCTGGTGGAGCGCAAGCTCCGGCCCGGCCTGAACCTTGGCGACCGCGCCGGGCGGGACAAAACAACCCGCCGGCTGGCGTCCATGCTCGCCCGCAAGGGGTATCAGCCCGCCCAGGCCTTCCGGATTGTGGCTGACGTCATCGATGCGCACGCGGCAGACACCGGCCAGCCGGTAAGCGGCTACCCTTAACAGGTGAGTTTGACCATTCCTTCCCCCCTTCCCGGCAACGGTTCCGTTGCAGCGCCCGCAACCGAAGCGGAGCCGGCATTGCCGCTGCACTCCGGCCCTGCCGGCGCCCGCACCTACCAGGTGCGGACCTTCGGCTGCCAGATGAACGTGCACGACTCCGAGCGGATGGCCGGGATGCTGGAGGACGCCGGCTACGTACCGGCCGAAGGCGCCCAGGCAGACGTTGTGGTCTTTAACACCTGCGCGGTCCGGGAAAACGCCGACAACAAGCTCTACGGCAACCTGGGCATGCTGGCCCCCATCAAGGCCGCCAACCCGGGCATGCAGATCGCCGTCGGCGGCTGCCTGGCCCAGAAGGACCGGGACACCATCCTGAAGAAGGCGCCGTGGGTGGACGCTGTCTTCGGTACCCACAATGTGGGTGCGCTGCCGGCATTGCTGGACCGGGCCCGGCACAACAACGAAGCGCAGCTGGAAATCCTTGAATCACTGGACGTCTTCCCGTCCACGCTGCCCACCAAACGCGACTCGGTCTACTCGGGCTGGGTATCCATCTCCGTGGGCTGCAACAACACCTGCACGTTCTGCATCGTGCCCGCCCTCCGGGGCAAGGAAAAGGACCGCCGCCCGGCCGACATCCTCGCCGAAATCCAGGCCCTGGTGGCTGACGGCGCCATCGAGGTCACTTTGCTTGGCCAGAACGTCAACTCCTATGGCGTGGAATTCGGCGACCGGCAGGCCTTCTCCAAGCTGCTGCGCGCCTGCGGCGACATTGAGGGGCTCGAACGCGTCCGGTTCACCAGCCCCCACCCGGCCGCTTTCACTGACGACGTCATCGATGCCATGGCCGAAACCCCCAACGTGATGCCGCAACTCCACATGCCGCTGCAGTCCGGTTCGGACGCCGTCCTGCGGGCCATGAAGCGCTCCTACCGGTCCGCCAGGTTCCTCGGCATCCTGGACAAGGTCCGGACCCGGATCCCGCATGCCGCCATCTCCACGGACATCATTGTGGGCTTCCCCGGCGAGACCGAGGAGGACTTCCAGGCCACCCTTGACGTGGTGCAGCAGTCCCGGTTCGCCACCGCCTTCACCTTCCAGTACTCCAAGCGGCCGGGCACTCCCGCCGCCGACCTGCCTGAGCAGCTGCCCAAGGCCGTCGTGCAGGAACGCTTCGAACGGCTCACCGCACTTCAGGACAGGATCGCCGCAGAAGAGAACCGCAGCCAGCTGGGCCGCCGGGTGGAAGTGCTGGTCACCGCACAGTCAGGACGCAAGTCCGAAGAGACGCACCGGCTCTCCGGCCGTGCCCAGGACCAGAGGCTGGTGCACTTCTCGGTTCCGGCAGGGGCCCCGGCCCCGCGTCCGGGTGACCTGGTCACCGTCACCATCACCGAGGCAGCAGCCTTCCACCTCGTCGCCGATCCTGCTCCGGAGGACTACAGCCTCAGGCGCTCACGCGCCGGGGACGCCTGGGACCGGTCCCTGGCGGACTCCTGCGGCGCTCCCGCACCAGGGGCTGCAAAGGGTGGTTCCGGCGTGTCCCTTGGCATGCCTGCCCTGCCGCTGCGCACCCGCTGACCGGTGGCAGCCCCGGCCGTCATCGCCGTCGTCGGACCCACCGGCTCCGGTAAGTCAGACCTCGCTGTTGACCTCGCCCTCGCACTGGATGGCGAGGTCATCAACGCTGATGCCATGCAGTTTTACCGGGGCATGGACATCGGCACCGCAAAAATCACCATCGCCGAACGCCGGGGTGTGCCGCACCACCTGCTGGACATCATGGACGTCACCCAGGAAGCGAGCGTTGCGGACTTCCAGGAGCAGGCCCGGGCAACTGTGGCAGCCATCCATGCCCGCGGCAAACGGGCCATCCTGGCCGGCGGCTCGGGACTGTACGTCCGGGCGGCCCTCGACGTCCTGGAGTTCCCCGGCACCAGCCCCGAACTTCGCGGGCAGCTGGAAGCGGACCTTGCAGCCCAGGGAACGGCGTCGCTGCGCGAACGCCTTCGCGCCGTGGACCCGGTGTCGGCGGAGCGGCTCACGGATGACCGCCGCATCATCCGTGCACTGGAAGTCCAGCAGCTCACAGGCCGCCCGTTCAGCGCCTTTATGCCCCGCCGGGAGTACTTCCAGCCGGCCGTGCAGATCGGCCTGGCAGTGGACCGGGAGGTGCTCCGCGTCCGGCTCGCTGACCGGGTGCACGGCATGGTTGCCAACGGCCTGACCGCCGAGGTCCGGCGGCTCGATGCTGAGGGCCTGCGGCGCGGCAGGACAGCTGCCAGGGCCCTCGGGTACTCCCAGTTCCTCAACGTCCTGGAAGGAGTGGCAACAGAGGCCCAGGCGGCAGAGGAAACCATCGTGGCCACCCGCCAGTTCGCCCGCCGCCAGCTCACCTGGTTCCGTGCCGACCCGCGCGTGGACTGGCTGGACTGGAAGGACCCGGAGCTCGCGGCGAAGGCAGTTGCGCTCAGCCGGCATGCCTGATTCGGGTGCCGGCACCGTGGCCGGTAACCTAGGACCCATGGACGCAGCCACCGCACACACCGCCACCCCGGCCCTGCCCGACCTTGCCGGCCTCCGGTTCGCCAAAGGACACGGCACCGGCAACGACTTCGTCCTGGTGGCCGATCCTGAGGGAACCTCCGTTATCGGCGCAGACCACGTTGCTGCGCTGTGCGACAGGCACCGCGGCATCGGTGCGGACGGCCTCATCCGCGCTGTCCCTTCCCGATTCCTGCCCGAAGGCCGCGACCTGCTGGCCTCCAGCCCCGACGCCGAATGGTTCATGGACTACCGGAACGGGGACGGCTCACTGTCCGAAATGTGCGGCAACGGCGTGCGTGTCTTTGTCCACTTCCTGCGCGCCGAAGGCCTGATCGACCTGCCCGACGGCGGCGCCCTCACCATCGGCACGCGCGGCGGCGTCAAGACCGTGGTCCGGACGGGCGACGGCTACGCGGTGGACATGGGCCCCTGGGAGTTCATCTTCCCCGGCGATGCCACCGCCAAGGCCATGGACTCGCTGGTCACCGCCGACGGCCTCGAAGTGCCGCGGCCTGCCCTGTCCATCAGCATGGGCAACCCGCACACCGTAGTTGCCCTGGCCGAACTTTCTGAACTCAGCGCCACCCGGCTGTACACAGCGCCCACCGTGGAGCCCGTGCCGCCCCACGGCACCAACGTCGAATTTGTGGTCCCCGCCGACCCGCTGGTGCACAACGGCGTCGGGTCGGTCACCATGCGGGTGCACGAGCGCGGCGTGGGGGAGACCCAGTCCTGCGGCACCGGGGCCTGCGCTGCGGCTGTGGCCATCCGTCACTGGGCTGGGGCCGAAGCCCCGGACACGTGGCAGGTCAACGTCCCCGGCGGTGCGGTGGGCGTGAAGTTCTTCGCCGGGCCCGGCGGCCACGAACACGTGGAGCTCAGCGGCCCCGCCGTTATTGTGGCGACAGGGACGCTTTCCTGACCTTCAGGATCCGGAACGTCTTGGCCGTGGATTCGCGGGTCACGCTGAACGTGGCGTCCAGCTCCGAGGCAAGCCACCGCTGAAGTGAATCCGAGCCGAGGTTCTTCTGGACCACCAACCAGGCGGTGCCGCCCGGGGCCAGCCGGGGCAGCCAGAGCCGAAGCAGGGAATGCAGCTCGTCCTTGCCGATCCGGATGGGCGGATTGGACCAGATGGTGTCGAAGCGCACCCCCGGATCCACCGCATCCGGAAGGGCTGCTGCCACATTGGCCAGCCCCAGGGCCGCCGCGTTTTCGTTGGTCAGCGTGATGCACCGTTCATTGACGTCCACGGCGTGGACTGTGGCTTCGGGTGCCAGCAGCGCCATGGTCAGGGCGATCGGGCCCCACCCGCAGCCAATGTCCAGCAGGTTTCCCTGCGGGGAGGGCGCCGGGACTTCGGCCAGGAGGACAGCGGTTCCCTTATCGATGCCGTCAGGGCTGAAGATGCCTGCGGAGGTGTGGAGGTGCCGGGTTTCGCCGGCGAGATCCACGGTGAGCGGCTTGCGGGTAAAAGGGCCGGCGGGTGATGCGCTGAAATAATGTGCTGACTCCATAACGAGCCAGAATAGTTCCCCTTGGAGCGTAATGGGAAACCGCGTACTTTGGCGCTCTGCTAGTGTTGGGAGCATGTTCCTGATCTTCGAGTAGCACGCGCCGGGCCCCGCCCGCCCCGTGCCCCGTCCCACAGCGACGCAGGTTAGCCAACCTTCCGCTCGTGCACCGGACCAGCCGCGATCGGCGCTGTTCCGGCCGCCGGACAATCCTCGAAGCATCAGCCTGGCTGGCGCTCCTGCCTTTTCCGGCCCTATTTCTTCCCTGCACCGGGAGCAAAAGCATGATGTCCCGTGCAGGCACGCCAACCGCAGCCCAGGGGGCTGCGCGAAAAACAGGAGGCATGGATGACTGCAGGCCGTCACCCCAGCTCAGAGACTTCACCACAGCACAGCGATCGGCACTATTCTGGAAATGCCGAATCTTCAAAGGAGACCATGACCGACCAGCCCAACCCCGGATCCGATCCCGCCGCCTCGGACCTCAGCCCCGCCGACATCCAGGCTGTGATCGACCGGATCCTCTCCAAGGACGTGCCGGCCGGCAGCAACGGGAAGTCGGACGACGGCGGGAAGGCAGTCTTTGGCAAAGCCCAGGCGATCTCCCACCAGGAGCAGGAGCATTCCAGCTACGACGGCGACCAGCAGGACCTGGAGGAACGCCGGGCGCTGCGCCGCACCGCAGGGCTGTCCACGGAACTCGAGGACGTCACCGAAGTCGAGTACCGCCAGCTTCGGCTTGAGCGGGTGGTCCTTGCCGGGCTGTGGTCCGAAGGGACCCTCGCCGATGCCGAGAACTCGCTGCGCGAGCTGGCTGCCCTTGCCGAAACGGCCGGCTCCGAGGTCCTCGACGGCCTGGTCCAGCGCCGCGCCAAACCGGACCCCGGAACGTTCCTGGGCTCGGGCAAGGCCCTGGAGCTCAAGGACATTGTGATGTCCACGGGCGCGGACACTGTGGTGGTGGACGCGGAGCTGGCACCATCCCAGCGCCGTAGCCTGGAGGACATCGTCAAGGTCAAGGTGATCGACCGTACCGGCCTGATCCTGGACATCTTCGCCCAGCACGCCAAGAGCCGCGAAGGCAAGGCCCAGGTTGAACTGGCCCAGCTCGAATACCTGCTCCCGCGCCTGCGCGGCTGGGGCGATTCGATGTCCCGCCAGGCAGGCGGCCAGGTGGGTGGAGCCGCCGCAGGTATGGGTTCACGTGGTCCCGGTGAGACAAAGATCGAGCTGGACCGCCGGCGCATCCGGACCCGGATGGCAAAGCTGCGGCGCGAAATAGCCGCGATGAAGCCCGCCCGGGAAACCAAACGGGCCAACCGCCGTCGTAACGAAGTACCATCCGTTGCCATTGCCGGCTATACCAACGCCGGGAAATCCTCGCTGCTCAACCGCCTGACGGATGCCGGAGTCCTGGTGGAGAACGCCTTGTTCGCCACGCTGGACCCCACCATCCGCAAGGCGGAGACCGCGGACGGCCTGGGCTACACCCTTGCCGACACCGTGGGCTTTGTCCGGTCACTGCCCACCCAGCTGGTGGAGGCCTTCCGGTCCACCCTGGAGGAGGTAGCGGACTCGGACCTGATCCTGCATGTGGTGGACGTCTCGCACCCCGATCCCGAGGGGCAGATCGCTGCCGTCCGCAAGGTCTTCACCGAGGTGGACGCGCGCAAGGTCCCCGAGATCATCGTGCTGAACAAGGCCGACGCCGCGGATCCCTTTGTGGTGGAGCGGCTCAAGCAGCGCGAACCCCGCCACGTGGTGGTTTCAGCGCGCACCGGTGAAGGCATCGACGCGCTGCTGCAGGCCATCAGCGACGGTATCCCGCGGCCCGGCGTCAAGCTGGAGCTGCTGATCCCGTACGACCGCGGGGACCTGATCAGCAAACTGCACGAATCGGATGCCGAGATCATCAGCGTTGACCACGTTGAGAACGGTACCCGGGCCGTGGTGATGGTCCGGGAAGGCCTTGCGGCCGAGCTCGAACCATTCGCCAGCAATGACTGATACCGGGCGGAGCGCCACGGGCACACCCGGCGAGGAGTTCGCCATTGAACTCCTCGACCGGGCGGTGTCCGGCATGGGCGGGCAGAGCCGCAGCGGCCAGCACGAGATGACCCGCCAAGTGGCCCGCGCCCTCGAAACCGGCAACCATCTGCTGGTCCAGGCCGGTACCGGTACGGGCAAATCGCTGGCCTACCTGATCCCGCTGATCGCCCATGCCATCGAAAGCAACAAACCGGCGCTGGTGTCCACAGCGACGCTGGCACTGCAGACCCAGATTGTGGGCCGCGACCTGCCCCGCCTGCTCAAAGCGATCACCCCCGCCCTTGAGCGGCCCGTCAAAGTGGCCCTGGTCAAAGGCCGGTCCAACTATGCCTGCCTGCACAAGCTCGAAGGCGGCTTCCCGTCCGAGGAACCCGCCGAGGGCCAGCTGTTCTCCCTGGCCGAAGACACCAGCGTGCCGCACTTTGCCGCGTCGATGGGTGGTCCCTCATCCCAGCTGGGCCGCGAAGTGGTCCGGCTGCGTGAATGGGCGGAGAAGACCACCACGGGAGACCGCGACGAGCTGCTTCCCGGCGTGACCGACAAAGCGTGGCGGCAGGTGTCCGTGACCTCCATGGAGTGCCTGGGGGCACAGAAGTGCCCCATGGCCGCCGAGTGCTTCAGCGAGCTGGCCCGCCAGGATGCCGCCGAGGCGGACCTGGTGGTGACCAACCACGCCATGCTGGCCGTCAGTGCGTTCGAGGGCCTTGCCGTGCTGCCCGAGTATGACGTGGTGGTGGTGGACGAGGCCCACGAACTCCAGGACCGGGTGACGGGCGCGGTATCCGGCCAGCTGTCCGTTGCCATGATCCACGCCGCCGCCTCCGGAGCCCGGAAGCACACGGCCATCACCGTGGATGCGCTCAACGCCGCCGCCGGGAACCTGGAGTTGGCGCTGGACGGTGTCCCCAACGGCCTGCTGCCCAACGGGCTCAATGACGAACAACTCGACTGTGTGGACCAGCTCCGTGAAGCGTGCCGGGCGGCGCTGTCCGATTCCAAGGCCGACGGAAGCGCTGCGGCCGACGGCGGGCGGCAGCTGGCGCGGTCCCGGCTGATGCTCATCCTGGAACTGTGTGAGCGGCTCCTGACAGCCCGCGACAACCGCGAAGTGGTGTGGTTCTCCCGCGCCAGCACCTTCGATCCCGGCCAGGGCTATTCGCCGCCAGACGAGACCGCCCCGGTCCTGGTGAACATTGCCCCGTTGTCAGTGGCGGGCCGCCTGCGTGAAGGCCTGTTTGCCGGCCACACCGTGGTCCTTACCTCCGCCACCCTTGCCATTGGCTCGGCGTTTGAACCCGCAGCCGGTGGGCTGGGCCTGGTGGGGGAAGGTGCCCCCACCTGGACGGGCATCGACGTCGGCTCGCCCTTCGACTACCCGCGGCAAGGCATCCTGTACGTGGCAGGGCACCTGCCCAAGCCCGGGCGCGGGGTCTCCCCGGAATCGCTGGCTGAACTCGAAACCCTCATTACGGCCTCCGGCGGGGGAGCCTTGTGCCTGTTTTCGTCCCGCCGCGCGGCAGAGGAAGCGGCGGAGGCGCTGCGGCCCAAACTGGAACAGACAGTCCTGTGCCAGGGCGATTCCACCATGACCGCGTTGGTGAAACAGTTTGCTGACGAGCCCGACACCTGCCTCTTCGGCACCATGTCGCTGTGGCAGGGCGTGGACGTGCCGGGCGGTTCATGCCGGCTGGTGGTGATTGACCGGATCCCGTTCCCGCGCCCGGACGATCCGCTGATGACCGCCCGCTCCCGCGCCGTGGCGCAGGCCGGCGGGAACGGCTTTATGTCCGTCTCGGCCACCCACGCGGCCATCCGGCTCGCCCAGGGCGCCGGCCGGCTGATCAGGTCCACCGGGGACAAAGGCGTGGTGGCAGTCCTGGACTCCCGCCTGGCCACCGAACGTTATGCGGGCTTCCTGCGCGGGGCGCTGCCCCCGTTCTGGGCCACAACGGATCCCAAGACTGCTGTGGCCGCCCTGGAGCGGCTGGCCCGGGAAAACGCCTAGCTGCAGACCCTGGCCGGACGCGGAGACAAGTACGGCCGGTGGGCAGGCAGCGACGCTGCCAGCCCACCGGCCGTACCGGCAGTTCGGGGGAACAGGAGTTTGGCGACAGTCAGAGGGACCGCAGCACCGAGACCACTTTGCCCATGATGGTGGCGTGGTCACCAAGAATGGGCTCGTACTGGGTGTTTTGCGGGAGCAGCCAGGTGTGGCCGTCACGCTGGCGGAACGTCTTGACCGTTGCCTCGTCATCGAGGAGGGCGGCGACGATGTCGCCGTTCACGGCGTCCGCCTGGCGGCGCACCACCACCCAGTCACCATCGCAAATGGCGGCGTCCACCATGGAATCGCCGGCCACCTTGAGCATAAAAAGTTCGCCCTGGCCCACCAGCTGGCGGGGGAGGGGCATCACGTCCTCCACCACCTGGTCCGCCAGGATGGGGCCGCCGGCGGCAATACGGCCCACCAGTGGCACCATGGCCGTATCCAGCGCGGTGGGCAGGACCGTGACGGTTGCGCCGCCCGCAGAGGCGCCGTTGGCCGGGCGTGACTCCGCTTTGGCTGCGCCGCCGTCCAGCGTGAGGGGCATCAGGACTTCCATGGCGCGGGGCCGCTTGGGATCGCGGCGAAGGTAGCCGAGCTTTTCCAGCTGCGAGAGCTGGTGCGTCACGCTGGAGAGGCTGGCGAGCCCTACGGTGTCGCCGATTTCACGCATGGACGGCGGGTAGCCGTTGTCATTGACGGACCGCTGGATGGTCTCGAGGATTTTCTTCTGCCGGGGGGTCAGGCCCTTGGCGGTCCTCTTCGGTTGCGGGGTTGCCCTGCTTCCGGCGGCTGCTGCTGCCATATTCGCCAATGCCTTTCGGTTGCCACCGGGCTGTCCGTGCCCCCGGGCCGGTTGGTCCCGTCCTCATTGTCAGACCCTGGTGATCAACTTCAGAGGTGGTTGTTCGTTGGTTCAAAGCTAGGCCAGCCACAAGGCTTTTTCAAACATTTGTTCTAGCGAGTCTCGACATTGTTCGTTGATAGATGCTAAAACTGAAGAAGCAAAGTTCGAATATGTGTTCTATTCCTTGCTTGCCCCGTTCGAAGAAGATACCGGATACGCCGGGGCGTGGCTGCTGGGAAGGACAACCGGGCAGCACAGTACGGTCCAGGAGGGCTCAGTTCATGTCAGCTACATCACTCACCCAGGTTTCACTTCCCGTGGTGGCACACCCCGCAGCTTCCATCCACCAGGTTCCGCGTGCAGGGGTTTCCCGCTCCAAGGCTTCAAAGGCCCTGCCGCCGCTCCGCCTCACCCGGCGCGGCCGGATTGTCCTGGTGGGCATCCCGCTGATGCTGCTGGCAGCGGTCCTGCTCTCCCTGGCCGGCTTCTTCACCTCGCCGGCCAAAGCGTCCGACTCCGTTGCGGATCTCGCCCCCACACCCTCGGTGTCGGTGACAGTCCAGCCGGGCGACTCACTGTGGGCCATTGCCGGCTATGTGGCTCCGGACCGGGACGCGCGGGACGTCATTGCGGACATCGTGCAGCTCAACAACCTCACCGGCGGAGCAGTCCTCCCCGGCCAGCAGCTCTTCGTCCCTACGTACTAGCCTGTTCGAACGCGTGTGCGGGCTGTTCGTCCCCACGTTCGGACCAGCACCAACGCCTGGAAACAAGGACACCCCACCCGCAGGATGGCAGTCCCGGACCGTCACATTTTCCGGGGCCGGGCAGGGCCACTAAACTGTTCAGGTGAATGACCAGCTAGAGCGTTTGAACCGGCTTCCCCTCCGCAGCAACCTCCGTGGGCTGACCCCCTACGGGGCCCCCCAGCTGGATGTTCCCATCCTGCTCAACGTCAACGAGAACACCCATGGCGTCCCGGCGGACGTCCGTGCCGCCATCAGCGCAGCAGTCACCGAGGCCGCTGCCGGGCTCAACCGCTACCCGGACCGCGAATTCACCGATCTGCGGAAGGCCCTGGCGGAATACCTGGGGCACGGCCTGGACGAGGCCAACCTCTGGGCCGCCAATGGCTCCAACGAGGTCCTCCAGCAGATCCTGCAGGCGTTTGGCGGCCCCGGCCGGACCGCCCTGGGGTTTCCTCCCACGTATTCCATGTACCCGCTCCTGGCCAGTGGCACGGATACCGAATACATCGCAGGGGTACGCGCCGAAGGGTACGGCCTCAGTGCCGAATCGGCTGCCCGCCAGGTGCGCGAGCTGCAGCCCAACATCGTTTTCCTCTGCTCACCGAACAACCCCACGGGAACCGGGCTGGGCCTGGACGTGGTTGAGGCTGTCTACGAAGCCGGCGCCGACAGCCAGACCATCGTCATCGTCGACGAGGCGTATCACGAGTTTGCCCACGAGGGCACACCCAGCGCCCTCACCCTCCTGCCCGGCCGGGAACGCCTGATCGTCACCCGCACCATGAGCAAGGCCTTCGCCCTGGCCGGCGCCCGGCTCGGCTACATGGCGGCGGCCCCGGAAGTCACCGACGCCCTCCGCCTGGTCAGGCTGCCGTACCACCTGTCAGCCATCACGCAAGCCTCTGCCCTTGCCGCACTTGAGCACCGCGAGGCCCTGATGGCGGACGTGCAGGACATCATGGTCCAGCGCGACCGCATCGTGGCCGGGCTGGAGCTGCTGGGCCTCAAGCCCGCGGCGTCCGACTCGAACTACGTGTTTTTCGGCGGCCTCACGGACCCGCACCAGGTCTGGCAGGAACTCCTGGACGCCGGCGTGCTGATCAGGGACGTCGGGATCCCCGGACACCTGCGCGTCACTGCAGGCACGGAGAAGGAGACAACGGCGTTCCTGTCCGCCCTGGAAAGCATCCTTGCCGGGACGCCCGGGCTTCGCGCCTAGACTTGACCAACGGGGCGCACGCCGTCCCACCACCCCACTTCCCTCAAAGGACCCTTGACCATGAGTTCCACCGGATCGAACGCAGCCGAGTCCCGGACCGCACGCATGGAGCGTGCCACCAGTGAATCGTCAGTGCTCGTGGAGATCAACCTTGACGGCACCGGTGTATCGGACATCGACACCTCGGTGCCGTTCTACGACCACATGCTCACAGCCCTGTGCAAGCACTCGCTGATCGACATGACCGTCAAGGCCACCGGTGACACCCACATCGACGTCCACCACACCGTCGAAGACGTCGCCATCACCTTCGGGGAAGTCCTCCGCACCGCCCTGGGCACCAAGGCCGGGATCCGGCGCTTCGGCGAAGCCACCGTCCCGCTGGACGAGGCCCTTGCCCACGCCGTTGTTGATGTCTCGGGCCGGCCCTACCTGGTGCACGGCGGCGAGCCCGCAGGCCAGGAGTACCACCTGATCGGCGGGCACTTCACCGGGTCCCTGACCCGCCACGTTTTCGAAGCCATCACCTTGCACGCCGGCATCTGCCTGCACATGAACGTCATGGCCGGCCGCGATCCGCACCACATCGTGGAGGCACAGTTCAAGGCGTTCGCCCGGGCCCTGCGCACGGCCGTGGAACCCGACCCGCGCGTTGAAGGCATCCCGTCCACCAAGGGCGCCCTGTGACGGGCCGGATCCTCAAGGACGGCGCGATCATCGACCCCTCGGCAGCCCAGCGGCTCGAGTCGCCCCAGGGCAAACCCACCGTCACCGTGCTTGACTACGGCTCCGGGAACGTACGCTCCGCCGTCCGCGCCCTTGAGCGTGCCGGAGCCGAAGTCATCCTGAGCGCCAAGCCCGGGGACGTGCTGAACGCGGACGGCCTGGTGGTGCCCGGCGTCGGCGCCTTTGAAACGGTGATGCGCGAGCTCAAAGCCGTGGACGGGATCCGCCTGATCGGCCGCAGGGTGGCCGGCGGACGCCCGGTCCTGGGCATCTGCGTAGGACTCCAGGTGCTTTTTGAAGCCGGTGTGGAGCACGGCACCGAAGCTGAAGGCATCGGCGAATGGCCCGGCAAGGTGGAACTGCTGCCCGCCGAGGTGGTGCCCCACATGGGGTGGAACACCGTGAAGTCCCCGGCCGGCTCCAAACTGTTTGCCGGCGTCGAAAACGAACGCTTCTACTTTGTGCACTCCTACGGGGTGCAGGAATGGAACTTCGACATCATCCAGCCGCGTATGGCGGCGCCCCTGGTGACCTGGTCCGAGCACGGCGCTCCGTTCATTGCCGCGGTGGAGAACGGGCCGCTGTGCGCCACCCAGTTCCACCCGGAAAAGTCCGGGGACGCCGGAGCCCGGCTGCTGCGCAACTGGGTGGACGCCCTGCGCCGCCCCGCAACCAGCGATGCCACCCCAGCCGAAACCGCTGCCCAGCCCGCGGCCGGCGGCGATTCCTGAATGTGGTCCATTGTCCTGATGGGCCTGGCCGGTCTCCTGGTGGGCGGCGCACTGTCCTTCCGCCAGCAGGCCAAACCGCTCTGGACCCAGGTCTCGTTCTACGTCCTGGCCGCGATGTCGCTGGTGGCCGCGTATCTCCTGACCCTGCCTGGCTCGTGACCGGGCCCGCGTACTCCGTCACCCAACCCTGAGGAAACTGATGACCACCGCAAACGACCTGCCGGTCCTGGAACTTCTGCCCGCCGTCGACGTTGTTAATGGACAGGCCGTCCGGCTGGTCCAGGGCGAGGCCGGCAGCGAAACCAGCTACGGCACCCCGCTGGAAGCTGCGCTGAACTGGCAGGACCAGGGTGCCGAGTGGGTGCACCTGGTGGACCTCGACGCAGCCTTCGGCCGGGGGTCCAACGCGGAACTGCTCCGCGAAGTGGTGGGCCGGCTGGACATCAAAGTGGAACTGTCCGGCGGGCTGCGCGACGACGAAAGCCTCGAAGCTGCCCTTGACTTGGGCGTCGCGCGCGTGAACCTGGGCACCGCCGCGCTGGAGAACCCGGACTGGACCCGCCGGGCAATCGACCGCTTCGGCGACCGGATCGCCGTGGGCCTCGACGTCCGCGGCACTACACTGGCAGGCCGCGGCTGGACCAAGGAAGGCGGGGACCTCTGGGACGTCCTGGCACGCCTTGAGGACGCCGGCTGCGCACGCTACGTGGTCACGGACGTCACCAAGGACGGCACCCTGCAGGGCCCCAACGTGGAGCTCCTCCGCCGGATGGTGGAGAAGACCGGCAAGCCCGTGGTCGCCTCGGGAGGCATCTCCAGCCTCGAGGACCTCAAGGTCCTCCGTTCGCTGGTTCCGCTGGGCGTCGAAGGTGCCATTGTGGGCAAGGCCCTGTACGCCGGCGCCTTCACCCTGCCCGAAGCCCTCGACGTTGCCGGCCGCCGCTGAGGCGCAACAGGGAAACCGCATGACAAGCCGAGAGTCCGGTCCGGACAGCCCCGCGCCCCGGCACCTGCCCGGGCATATCGCCGCCGCGTTGGCCGGGGCCGGCGGCGCCTCAGACTCTGCCGGACAGCCCTGGGCAGGCCGCAGCCTGGCCGGCGATGACGCCCGGATCCACAATTTCGACGACGACGACGGCGCTGCCGACGCCGGTTACCTCGCCGCCGTCGCGGCACTCCGGTCCGGCACCGGCGACGAAGCCGGGGTCGTGGCTTCGCTGGCCACGGCCAGGGTGTTTATCCCGATCGTTGCGCAGCTGGCCGAGGAAGCCGAAACGGACTCGGGGCTGCACGCCGACAAGCAGGCCGACATGGCATTGGTCACCCTCAAGGCCGCGGACGGACGGACGGCCATGCCGGCCTTCACATCAGCCGGGGCCCTTTCGGCCTGGCACCCGGACGCCCGGCCGGTGGCCGTCTACGCCGCCAGGGCCGCGCTGTCCGCGGTGGCAGAGGGCGCCGAGCTTATGGTGCTTGACCCAGGGTCCGGGGTCACCTTTGTGGTCCGCAGACCGGGCCTGTGGGCGCTGGCCCAGCAGCACTCCTGGTCGCCGTCCTACGCGGACGCGGAACTGGCCACCGAAATGCGGCAGGCTGCAGCGGCCTTCCCCGCCGTCCGGGACCTTCAGCTGAAACCCGGCAGGGGAGTGTCCACCGCCGCAGCGGACGGCTCAACCCTTGCCGGTGGCGGCGCCGGTCCCGAGCTGCAGGTGGTGCTCTACCTGGCGGACGGGCTGGACGCTGCCGGGGTACAGCAGCTGGTGGCGGGGCTCCAGGGCGAGTGGTCGCGGAATGTATTGTTTGGGGAGCGGGTCGACTCGATCGAGGTCAAGTTGAGGCGCGCCATACAGTAGCCGGCAGCCAGGCGGGAAACCCCGGGAGGCTGCGGCAGACCTAAGGATCATTTTCGTGAATTTCGCTCTCTACCGGGAGTTGCTCGCCGTCCAACCCATCCGGCGCCTGCTGCTGGTGGGCATGATCGCCCGTATTCCCCACTCCGCAGCCGGCGTGCTGCTGACCCTGCACATCGTCCTCACCCTGGACCAGGGCTATGCCGCCGCCGGAGCCGCCGCCGCCGTGATGACCATCGGCATCGCCGTTGGCGCGCCGTGGCGGGGCCGCAGGGTGGACACCGTGGGCCTGCGGAAGGCCCTCATACCATCCGTGGTTTCCGAAGCGGTCATCTGGACCGTGGTGCCCCACGTCCCGTACCAGTGGCTGCTGCCCCTGGTGTTTGTGGGCGGCCTGCTCACCCTCCCCATCTTCAGCGTGGTCCGCCAATCGCTGGGCATCCTCGCTGAGGGGGACCAGCGCCGCACGGCCTTCGCCCTCGACGCGATCACCACCGAACTGGTGTTTATGATCGGCCCGGCGGCCGGCGCCATCATTGCCACCAGCGGCCACACCGTCGCCGGCCTCACCGTTGTAGGCCTGGCCACATCCTTCGCCGGCCTGTTCCTCATGTGGTTCAACCCACCCACCCGCAGCCCGGCCCAGACCGCAGACGCCGAGGGGGAGCGCAGCCGGGACGAGCGCCACGCCGCCGAAGCGGCAGTGGTGGCCGCGGCCCCGGCCCACCTTCAGGAGGCGGCGGCGGAACTGGTGCCGGCAGGTGCCCCAGCCCCGGGGATCCGGGGACGGGTGGCGCACAACTTCGCCTGGTTCACGGCGACCGTAGCGGCATTGTTCGCCGTGGCAGCCGGAACCGGGATGGTCCTCAGCGGCACCGACGTGGGCATCGTCGCTGCCCTGGAAGGTGGCGGACACCAGGGCGAAATCGGGATTGTTTTCCTGTTCTGGTGCGCCGCGTCCGTGGTCGGTGGACTGATTTACGGTGCCATGCACCGGCCCGTGTCACCCATCCTGCTGCTGCTCGGAATGGCCGCCTTCACCATCCCCATGGGCTTCGCGCACGATACCTGGACCCTGGCGCTGGTCTCCCTGCTCCCCGGCCTGCTCTGCGCGCCGGTGCTGTCCTCCGCGTCGGAGAAGGTCGCGGATCTGGTCTCGGAGGAACGCCGCGGCGAAGCCATGGGCTGGTACGGCTCTGCACTGACCGGCGGCGTTGCCCTGGGCGCGCCGCTTGCCGGGGTGTTCATCGACGGTGTCGGTCCGTCCGGCGGCTTCTTCGCCGTCGGCACCGCCGGAGTCCTGCTGTGCCTGGTGGGACTGGTGCTTCAGCAGGTTCGCCGGCGACGCGCAACCGCCTGAGCTGCACGGCTGCACTCGTTTCAGTGGCCGGCGCAGCTGCCCGGGCTGGACTTGCTCCCTGAGCCGGACCGCGGGCGCAGCCGCCAGGCCCGTAGAGCCGGTTGGTTAACAAACGACGGCGGCGGCAGGCCCGTGTGGGCCGGCCGCCGCCGTGGTGGTCATCAGTCTCCGGAGCCGGCGCCCCGGAAGGCGTCCGTCAGTTGACGGCGCCGGTGAACTTCTCGCCCGGACCCTTGCCCGGCGGATCCTGGATCAGGGATTCCTCGCGGAAGGCCAGCTGCAGCGACCGCAGGCCATCACGCAACGGGCCCGCGTGCTGGGAGCCGATCTCGGGTGCCGCGGCGGTTACCAGACCGGCCAGGGCGTGGATCAGCTTCCGGGCCTCGTCGAGGTCCTTGAGCTCTTCGGCGTTTTCCTCGGCGGCGAGGCCCAGCTTGACGGCGGCCGCGCTCATCAGGTGCACGGCGGCGGTGGTGATGACCTCAATGGCCGGAACTTCGGAAATGTCCCGGATCTGCTGCGAGACGCCGCCGGCGTCAGCTGCAGGCTCGAAAACATGTGAATTACTGTCTGGGGTGCTCATACTGGTAAGCTTGACACAGACCGACTGGATGCTGTTATTTCAGAGATTGTCCTTACGATCGGATTCCTGCGGCGCCCCGCGGCGTTGACAGGAATCTTTTTCTGTAGAATGGCATGCAGTTTGCAAGCGGAGTTCTCTCCCACCCGCGTCAGCCGTTGTCCTTCGATGTTCCTGAACATCTGAGGGACGCAAGGTTGCCGGGTACCTGGTTGGGCATGGCGCCGGCAGTAGCCGGTGTGTGCGGGCAGTCCCTTAGTGGGGCAGTCCAGCCAACCTTTCAGAGGCCTTCGATTGCTCCGGCAATTGGGGGCCTTCTCTATTTGCCGGAATCCACAACAAACACAGGAGCTTTAACATTAGCGAGCCAAGAATCAATGAGCGTATCCGCGTCCCCGAGGTGCGGCTGGTCGGCCCTGCAGGTGAACAGGTAGGAATCGTCCGTATTGATGATGCACTGCGCCTGGCTGCCGAGTCCGATCTTGATCTCGTTGAAGTTGCGCCGCAGGCCAAGCCTCCGGTGTGCAAGCTGATGGACTTCGGCAAGTACAAGTACGAAGCCGCTGTCAAAGCCCGTGAAGCCCGGAAGAACCAGACGAACACCGTTCTGAAGGAAATCCGCTTCCGCCTGAAGATCGACACCCACGACTACGAGACCAAGCGCGGCCACGCCCTCCGCTTCCTCGGCGCCGGGGACAAGGTCAAGGCCATGATCCAGTTCCGTGGCCGTGAGCAGCAGCGTCCCGAGATGGGCATCCGCCTGCTCCAGCGCTTCGCCGACGACGTCGCTGAAGTCGGTGTGGTGGAGTCCAGCCCCCGCATCGACGGCCGCAACATGGTGATGGTGGTTGGCCCGCTCAAGAACAAGGCTGAGGCCAAGGCCGAAGCCCGCCGTGCCACCCAGCGCGCCGAGTCCAAGGCACAGAACGAAGCCCGGGCAACGGGCGGCCACATCGACGTTTCCGGCGATGACCAGGCACCCTTCACGCAGTCCCTCGCGGACCTGCTGCCCGAGGGCTTCGCCATCACCACCGAACCCGCCGCAGCAGTCGAGGCTCCGGAGGAAAAGCCGGCAGCCGCCGTCGAACCTTCCGAAGCCGCCGCGGCACCGGCTGAAGCCCCCAAGCAGGAGGCTTCGAAGCAGGAAGCCCCCAAGCAGGAGGCCACCAAGGCCGCCGCGCCGAAGGCTGGCGCTCCTAAGGCCGCTGCTCCCAGGGCCGCTGCCCCCAAGGCTGCAGCCCCGAAGGCCGCCGCCCCGGCTGCCAAGCCTGCTGCTGCTGAAAAGACGGAAGCCGCCACCCCGGCTGCCGCTCCCAAGCCGGCTGCTGTGCCGAAGCCGATGGCCCGGCCTGCTGCCCCCAAGCCTGCTGCACGCCCTGCCCCCAAGGCAGCGCCGAAGCCGGCTGCGAAGAAAACCACTTAGTCCACAACTGCCGGCGGTAAGTCCCGCCGGCAGCCAGCAACCAGCACGCCGCCCGTAAGGGTGGCTGCTCGATAGAACTGCAGGCCCAGCCTGCGGACACGTAAGGAGATCGGTTCCCATGCCGAAGATGAAGACCCACAGTGGTGCTAAGAAGCGCTTCAAGCTGACCGGCAGCGGCAAGCTGCGCCGCCAGCAGGCCAACCGCCGCCACTACCTCGAGCACAAGTCCTCCAGGCTGACCCGCCGCCTCGCCGGCGACAAGATCGTCTTCAAGGGCGACGCCAAGGTCATCCGGAAGATGCTCGGCATCTAATTTCCAAGTTCTTTGACGGGCCGCCAACCGGCAGCCGGTCAGCTACCAAAAAGCCTTCTCAGGCCGCCGGGAAACCGGCAGTAGATGCTTGGGATCAGATTTTCGAAGGAGTACGCACGTGGCACGTGTGAAGAGGGCGGTAAACGCCCACAAGAAGCGTCGGGTTATTCTTGAGCGCGCAAAGGGTTACCGTGGTCAGCGTTCACGCCTGTACCGCAAGGCCAAAGAGCAGCTGCTGCACTCGTTTGTGTACAGCTACGGCGACCGAAAGAAGAAGAAGGGCGACTTCCGCCGCCTGTGGATCCAGCGCATCAACGCTGCATCCCGCGCCAACGGCCTCACCTACAACCGACTGATCCAGGGCCTGAAGGCCGCTGAGGTTGAGGTTGACCGCCGCATGCTGGCCGAGCTGGCCGTCTCTGACGCCAACGCTTTCGCCGCGCTGGTCCAGGTTGCCAAGGGCTCGCTGCCCGCCGACACGTCCGCTCCGGCCGTCCAGGTTGAAGCCGCAGCGCCGAAGGCCGCCAAGAAGCCCGCTGCCAAGAAGCCCGCTGCGAAGAAGCCTGCCGCCAAGAAGGCTGCAGCAGCCGAGTAGCAGCAAAGCGTTCCTTCGGGAAACGGCAGTTCAGGAACGGGTGGCAGCAGCCATTACAGTTCTTATATGAACGAAACCGGGCGCCCGCAAGATTTTCCACTTTCCAACCCCCGAGCAGATCGGGTCCGGGACGTGGCGAAACTTGCAGGGCGCCCGGCCCGTTTAAGGCGCGGCGAATTCCTGGTGGAAGGCCCCCAGGCGGTGCGGGAAGCCCTGAAGCTGCACCAGCAGCGGCTGGCCGCAGACGCGCCGGGCATCGTGACTGAAGTGTTTGCCAGTGAGGCCTGCCTGGACCGCTACCCGGAGTTTGACGGGCTCGCGGAGGGCACCGATGCGCGGCTGGCAACCGAGGACGTCCTGGCAGCCATGGCGGACACCGTCAACCCACAGGGAATTGTGGCCGTCTGCCGCTTTGTGGATGTGTCCCTCACTGACGTGCTCGACGCCGGCCCCCGCCTGATTGCCGTGCTGTGCCAGGTCCGGGACCCGGGGAACGCCGGGACGGTCCTGCGGGCCGCCGACTCCGCCGGGGCGGACGCCGTGGTGCTGACCGGTTCCAGCGTGGACATCTACAATCCCAAAGCCGTCCGCTCCACGGCAGGCTCGCTTTTCCACCTTCCGGTGGTCCTCGGTGCAGACGTGGCGCAACTGGTGGCGGCCTGCAAGGAGAGGGGGATCGGGGTCCTCGCCGCCGACGGCTATGGCACCCTGAACCTGGACACGCTCCAGGACGGCAGTGCCCGGCGCAGGCTGACCGGTGACGGGCCGGAGACCGGCTACGACCTGGCGGCCCCCACGGCCTGGTTGTTCGGCAACGAGGCGCAGGGCCTCTCGGAAGACGAACTGGCGCTGGCCGACCATCGGGTGGCGGTCCCCATTTACGGTGCTGCCGAAAGCCTGAACCTTGGCACGGCGGCCACCGTGTGCCTCTACGCCAGCGCCCGCTCCCAGCAGGAGCCAGCCGCACAGCCAGCTGACCGGTAAGGCGCCGCCGGGCCGCACTGCCGTGCGCTCCAGGTTCCGGCCGGGTACGGTAATGCATGGGCGGAGCCAGGCTGGGTCCGCAATAAGTGCTGGATCCCTGATCCTGGAGAGGTGGAAGCCACCGTGGCTGCCAATGGCGGTACCAAAGCGATCGTGGCGGCCCTGGCCGCGAACCTGGGCATCGCCGTCCTCAAGTTCGTGGCGTACCTGCTGACGCTGTCCTCGTCGATGCTGGCCGAAGCCATCCACTCGCTGGCGGACTCCGGCAACCAGCTCCTGCTGCTGGTGGGCGGAAAGAAGTCCCGGCGTGCTGCCAGCCCGGAGCACCCGTTCGGCTACGGCCGGGAGCGCTACATCTACGCATTTATCGTTGCCATTGTGCTGTTCAGCGTCGGTGGCCTGTTTGCCCTCTACGAGGCCTACGAAAAATTCCTGGAACCGCATCCCATCGAGGGCAGCTTCTGGTGGGTGCCACTGGCCGTGCTGGTGGGCGCGATCGTGGCGGAATCCCTTTCGTTTCGGACGGCGATCCGCGAATCCAACACCGTCCGCGGCAAGCAGACCTGGGTGAAGTTCATCCGGAGCGCAAAACAGCCGGAACTGCCCGTCATCCTGCTCGAGGACTTTGGCGCCCTTATAGGCCTGGCCTTCGCCCTGATGGGGGTGGGCCTGACCCTGCTGACAGGGAACGGGGTGTGGGACGCCGCCGGCACGGGCATGATTGGTCTCCTGCTGGTGGCCATCGCCGTGGTCCTGGCCATGGAGACCAAGTCCCTGCTGGTGGGGGAGTCCGCCGGTAAAGAGGACCTGGAGCGCATCAGGGCCGCCATCGAGGCCGACGGCGGCCGCATCATCCACCTCAAGACCCTGCACCTTGGACCCGATGAACTGCTGGTGGCAGCCAAGATCGCCGTGGACAGCACGGAGACGGGCCGGCAGATCGCCCGGGAAATCGACAGGACCGAGGCGCGGATCCGGGCAGCAGTGCCCATCGCCAGGGTCATCTACCTGGAACCGGACCTCAACCGGTCGGATACCGGCGAATAATCCCGGGAGCCCAACCCGGGCTCAGGCGGTCAGCGGCTTTTTGCGTTCCAGGAGGCCGCTGAGGATGGCGACGCCGAAGCCCAGGAGGGCCAGCACCGCACCGACCAGGGCCGGGGCGACGTAGCCCCAGCCGAGGGCGATGACCACGCCGCCCAGGAATGCACCCAGGGCGTTGGCCACGTTCAGGGCCGCGTGGTTCAGGGACGAGGCCAGCGAGGGGGCGTCCGGGGACGCGTCCAGCAGCCGGGTCTGCAGGGCCGGGATCAGCATGGACCCGGCGGCTCCCACCACAAACACCATGACGTAGGCGGACCAGGGCCAGTGCACGGCCACCGCGTAGACCACCAGTGCCACGGCAACGCCGGGCAGCACCTTGTAGATGGTCCCCATCACGGATTTGTCGGCCAGCCGGCCGCCCACCACGTTGCCGGCCACCATGCCCAGCCCATAGAGGGCTACCACCAGCGGGATCAGCGACGACGGGATCCCGGCCACCATTGTCATGGTGTGGGCGATGTAGGTGTAGGTGGCGAAGAACCCGCCGAAGCCCACGATGCCGATGGCAATGGCCAGCCACACCTGGATTCGTTTCAGTGCGCCGAGTTCACGCCTGATGCTCGCGTCCGGGTGGGCCGCCTGGAATGGCACGAACTTCCAGATCAGGGCCATGGTGACCAGGCCGATGGCGCCCACCAGGATGAACAGCAACCGCCAGCCGTAGGTTTGGCCCAGCCAGGTGGCGAAGGGGACACCCACCACGTTGGAGATGCTGAGGCCGGCCATCACCATGGAAATGGCCCAGCCGCGCCGGGACGCGGGCACCAGGGATGCGGCGATGACGGCGGCGACACCGAAGAACGCGCCGTGCGGAAGGCCGGCGGCAAACCGGGACAGCAGCATGGTGCCGTAGTCGGGGGCCAGGTAGGACGTGAGGTTGGCCAGCGTGAAGAAGAGCATCAGGCCCAGTGCCAGCTGCTTGCGCGGCAGCTTGGCTCCCACCGCCGCCAGCAGCGGCGCGCCCACCACCACGCCCAGGGCATAGGCGGAAATCAGGTGGCCGGCCTCCGGGGTGGAAATCCCCAGGCCTTGCTCCACCTCCTTGAGCAGCCCCATCATGGTGAATTCCGTGACCCCGATCCCCACCCCGCCCATGGCCAGGGCGATGATGGCCATGGCAAGGAAGGAGGAGGTGGCCGGGGACGCCGTGGACGTGCGGAGGTCGCTGCTCATGTGCCTGCTTCTCGAACGTGGTGCTTGATGGTGGGACATGCCACGGCAGTGGGGCGGTGGTACGGGGGTGGGCCTTTTGCGGAAACCGCGGTGCCGGCTGCGGTATTCCCGCCCGTGCGGCGCGCTGCCCGGTCCTTCCATTGTCCCTCATAGAATGGGGCGGTGACTGGACTGATACAGGTAGTGGGCGGAGCCCTGGTGGACAGCCTGGCCGAACCGGCCCGTTTGCTCGTGGCGCGCCGAAGCGCACCGGAGCAGCTTGCAGGGTTGTGGGAGTTCCCCGGCGGCAAGGTTGAGCCCGGCGAAAGCCCCGACGATGCACTGGTGCGGGAGCTTGCCGAGGAACTTGGAATAGCAGCCCGGTTGGGCGCTGAGCTGCCGGCACCGGAGGCCACGGGCTGGCCCCTGAACGCAAAGGCCAGCATGCGGGTGTGGCTGGCGGAGATCGTCACGGGTGAGCCGGAGCCTCTGGAGGACCACAACGAGCTGCGCTGGCTGCCGCTGGCGGATCCGGAAGCGATCCTGGCCCTGCCGTGGATTCCGGCGGACTTTCCGATCGTCAGGGCCCTGCTCGCAGAGCTGGGTGTTGCCGGCGAAGCTGCGCGGCAGGCTTAGACCCGGCAGGCTTGGACCCGGCAGGACTGGACCCGGCAGGACTGGATCCGGCAGGACTGGACCCGGCAGATAGGATGCGGCAGGCCTAGAAGAGGGCGTCCTGCCCCGCCGGCCCGGCGCTCGGACCCGAGGCCAGGGCATGCTGCCCAGCACGGCGGTGGTTGGCCGCCCCGGGTTCCGGGATGCTGCCGGCCGGGTACTGTGCCTCCTCGCCGCGGGGATCGTCCACGTCATCATGGCTGAAGCCGGACGTGCCCGTGAAGCCGTGCCGCGCCTTGAAGTACCGGACCTTGGCCGCCAGCCAGGTGCGGTATTCCTTGGAAGCGTAGGACCCCGTGCCGTACAGCCGCCGGTACTTGCCGGCAAGCTCCGGGTGCCTGGCGGCGAGCCATTGCATAAACCATTCGCGGGTGCCGGGCTTCAGGTACAGGGCGCCGGCGGAGACCCCCGTGGCGCCCGCAGCTGCCAGCGCCGAGAACAGTGAATCCAGGGCCTCGTCGCTGTCGGAGAGCCAGGGCAGGATGGGCATGGCCATCACGCCGCAGGGCAGGCCGGCTTCCCGCAGCCGGGAGACCAGTTTCAGCCTGGCGCGCGGCCCCGGGGTGCCGGGTTCAATGGCTTCGGACAGCTCTTCGTCCGTCATCGCCAGCGAGATGCCCAGGCCCACCGGAACCTGCGAGGCAGCGCTTTTAAGCAACGGAATGTCCCGGCCCAGCAGGGTGCCTTTGGTCAGGATGGAGAACGGCGTGCCGGTCTCTGCCAGGGCGGCGATGATCCCCGGCATCAGCTTGTACCGGCCTTCGGCGCGCTGGTAGGGGTCGGTATTGGTTCCCAGGGCCACCTGGTGGCCCTTCCACGACGGCTTGGACAGTTCGCTGCGGAGCACCTCGGCGGCGTTGACTTTGACCACCACCTGGCTGTCGAAGTCCAGGCCCGCGTCGAAATCCAGGTAGGTGTGGCTTTTCCGGGCGAAGCAGTACACACAGGCGTGGCTGCAGCCGCGGTAGGGATTGACCGTCCACTCGAACGGCATCCGGGATCCCGCCGGCACCTTGTTGAGCACCGATTTGGCGGTGACCTCATGGAACGTGATGCCGGCGAACTCCGGAGTGGTGACGGAGCGGACCAGGCCCGCCAGGGGCAGGAGCGCCGGAGCTGCTCCCGCCGTGCCGGGGTCCGGTGCCGGTACCAGTGCTTGCGCATCCCATCTCATGGCTTCCATTCGAAGGTATGTTCGAATGATTGTCAAGGAGGCGCCGCGGTGGAGCCCTAGGATTCCGGGACGAGTTCCCAGACCACGGTGACGGCGGCCTCCACCCTGTCCTCGCCCGCCTCAATGGCGACGCTCTCCACCGCAGCCGCCCGCTGCAGGCCCGCCACGGGCACCGGCCCCGCTTCAGGGCCCCGCTCCGCCACGGACACCACCCTGCCCAGCCGGGCGGAAGCGAGGGCTGCGAACTGGGATGCTGCGGCCTGGGCGTTGCGCCAGGCAGCGTCGCGGGCACCGGCACGCACCGCTGCGTCGTCCAGGATGGCCAACTGGAGGTTGTGCAGGCGCACGTCGTTGCCGCCGGCTGCTGCTGCGGCCGAGACCGTTGCCGACGCGGACTCCATGTCCCGGAGCTGGACTGACAGCGAGCTGGTGGCAATGTAGCCTGCCACCCGCTGGCCCTCGCCATCGCGCCAGACCAGGTCAGCACGGACGCCGAGCCCCGTGGTCCGGATATCGGCTGGGGCCACGCCGTTGCCTTTGAAGGTGGCGGCCACAGCGGACAGGGCCCGGCCGGCGGCGGTATAGGCCTCGTCCACGGACGGAGCGCGGCTCTCCACGCCAATGGCGACCACCATCAGGTCCGGCGCGGCATCGGCCCAGCCCGTGCCCGTGACGGTCACGGTCCCTGGCATGGGTCCGGATGTTTCGAACAGCTGGTTGCTACTCATACGGTTCTCCTTTGAACACGTGGTGGCGGGGGTGGGAAGAAGCCAAAAAGCCGTCGGACCGCACCAGCAACGGCCTTCCGGGGTGGCGTGTGCACGGGGTAGCCGCCGGCGGCCAGCCCGGCGTTGCGCTCAAAGACGTTGCCCGTTCCGGGGTTTCCGGTGCGCGCCACGGACCAGCCGGCAGCCAACAGGTACAACGGGATGAAGGGCAGGCCCAGGCACCAGGCATACTGCGTGCAGTGGCGCTCCTCATGGCCCAGCAGCGCTGGCCGGGCCAGCATTCCTGCTGTGCTCCCGCGGCACAGGACCACGTTGCCCAGCGTGAAAGCACCGGCAACCGGTAGCCGCCACGCATACCCTTCGGCCAGGATCAGGCCCCGCGGGCCGGCGCTGAGCCGGGTCCTGGCGGCCAGTGCCACCACAACGCCGGCCAGGGTGCTGCCGTTGACCACATTGGCGGCCTGCCGCAGCCGCTGTCCTGCCGTGAGGGGCGGGCGGGGTCCCGGACCCTGCCGTAATGTCATGAGGCCATGGTAGCCGGAGCGTTCAATTAGACTGGAGAAAAAGGCCCACCGGTTTTTTCCGGTGTGCCCTGAACCTGGTCATTGGAAGCCCTGAAACCGGGGGCGTCCGTCCATGACCTGCCAGTGACGGGACGCGCCGCCGGGAAACCGCGCCGGCTGCCCCGCCGCCGGCAGCCGCAACTCGTAGCTAAGAACAGTAGATGACTGAAACTTTGCCGGGCGCCGCCATCCCGAACCCCACGGATGAAGCCGCCATCAACGCCGCTGTAGACCAGGCCATCACCGCCATTGCCGGTGCTGGCACCCTCGATGGGCTGAAGGCGGTGCGGCTGGCGCACACGGGCGAAAAGTCGCCCCTGAGCCTCGCCAACCGCGAAATCGGAGCCCTTCCCAAAGACCAGAAAGCCATCGCCGGCAAGCTGATGGGGTCTTCCCGCGGCAAGGTCAACAAAGCGCTCGCGGACCGGACAGCCGAGCTGGAAGCCGAAAACGACGCCCGGATCCTGCTGGAAGAAACCGTTGACGTCACCGCCGCGCCCCGCCGTCGTCGTGCCGGCGCCCGGCACCCCCTCTCAACGCTGCAGGACCGCGTTGCGGACATCTTTGTGGGCATGGGCTGGGAAATCGCCGAAGGCCCCGAGGTTGAATCGGAATGGTTCAACTTCGACGCCCTGAACTTCAAGCCGGACCACCCGGCCCGCGAAATGCAGGACACCTTCTTTGTGGAGCCGCCCGAGGCGCACCTGGTGATGCGCACCCACACCTCCCCGGTGCAGGTGCGCTCCATGCTGGAACGCGAAGTCCCCATCTATGTGCTGTGCCCCGGCAAGGTGTTCCGCACCGATGAACTCGATGCCACCCACACCCCGGTGTTCCACCAGTTCGAGGGCCTGGCCATCGACAAAAACCTGAGCATGGCCGACCTCCTGGGCACCCTGGAGCACTTCACCCGGCAGATGTTCGGCGATGAGGCCTCCGTCCGGCTGCGGCCCAACTATTTCCCGTTCACCGAGCCGTCCGCCGAACTGGACATCTGGCACCCCGGCGCCAAGGGTGGTCCGCGCTGGATCGAGTGGGGTGGCTGCGGCATGATCAACCCCAACGTCCTGCGCGCCGCCGGCATCGACCCGGACGTGTACTCAGGTTTTGCCTTCGGCATGGGGATCGAACGCGCCCTGATGTTCCGCAACGAGGTGGGCGACATGCGCGACATGATCGAAGGCGATGTACGTTTCAGCGAGCACTTCGGGATGGAGATCTAAGCATGCGTATCCCAATTTCCTGGCTGCGTGAATTCGCGGCAGTACCGGCCGGAGCAACGGCCGAAGATGTGATGGCGGAACTGGTCAAGGTCGGTTTCGAAGAGGAGGACGTGCACCGTCCCACCGACACCCTGCAGGGTCCCATTGTGGTGGGCCAGGTCCTGAGCATCGTCAAGGAACCCCAGACCAACGGCAAAACCATCAACTGGTGCCAGGTCCGCGTTGTCCCCGAAGGCCAGGAGCAGACCCTCACCGGCGACGGCATCGACCCCTCCGGTGTGCAGGGCATCATCTGCGGCGCGCACAACTTCGTGGCAGGGGACAAAGTGGTGGTCACACTGCCCGGCGCCGTCCTGCCCGGCGACTTCCGCATCTCGGCGCGGAAAACCTACGGCCACCTTTCCGCCGGCATGATCGCCTCCGTCCGTGAACTGGGGATCGGCGATGACCACGACGGCATCCTGGTGCTGTCCCGGATCGGCCTGGACCCGGAAATCGGCACCGACGCCATGGAACTGCTGGGCCTCTACGACCAGGCAGCCGAAATCAACGTCACCCCTGACCGCGGCTACGCGTTCTCCATCCGCGGTGTGGCCCGCGAGTATGCCCACGCCACCGGCACACCATTCACGGACCCCGCCGCCAACGTGCAGGCGCCCCAGGGCCTCACCGGCGGCTACGCCGTGACACTTGACGACGCCGCCCCCATCTACGGCAAGCCGGGCTGCGACAGGTTTGTGGCCCGCACCGTCTCAGGCGTTGACGCCACCAGGCCCACGCCGCCGTGGATGACGTCCCGGCTGCGGCTGGCCGGCATCCGTTCCATTTCCCTTCCCGTGGACATCTCCAACTACGTGATGCTTGAACTGGGCCAGCCCACGCACTGCTACGACAAGGACAAATTGTCCGGCGGCATTGTGGTGCGCCGCGCCGCCGCGGGCGAGAGGCTCACCACCCTTGACGGGAAGGACCGGGCGCTCGACGCCGGGGACCTCCTGATCACCGACGGTTCCGGCCCGATCGGCATTGCCGGTGTGATGGGCGGCGCCGCGACCGAGGTGGGCGATTCGACGTCGACCATCCTGGTGGAGGCCGCCCACTTCGACGAGGTGTCAATCGGCCGCTCCCGGCGCCGCCACAAGCTGCCGTCCGAGGCGTCCAAGCGCTTCGAGCGTGGCGTGGACTGGCACGTGGCGGATGTTGCAGCCCAGCGTGTGGTTGACCTGCTGGTTGACCTCGCCGGCGGCACCGCCGACGCAACCGGGACGGATGTTGGGACCGCGCCCGGCGCCGTCACCATCACCCTGCCGGCAGGCTTCGCCGCGCAGCGGATCGGCATCGACTTCACCGCGGAGCAGATCACCACCTCCCTGGTGGACCTCGGCGCCACCGTTGAAGCGTCCGACGCCGGCTGGACCGTCACGGCGCCCAGCTGGCGGAGCGACCTGGAAACCAAGGAAGACCTGACCGAGGAAATCGCCCGGCTGGTGGGGTACGACAAGATCCCTGCCACCTTGCCCGTGGCGCCACCCGGCCGCGGCCTGACCCGGCTGCAGCAGCAGCGCCGGCGCCTCATCCAGGCCCTGGCGGACGCCGGCCTCACCGAGGTCCTGTCCTACCCGTTTGTCACCAAGGCAGCGAACGACACGTTCGGCGTCGCCGAGGCCGGCGCTGTCCGCAGCGCCGTCAAGCTGGCCAACCCCATCAGCGAGGAGCAGGGCTTCCTGCGGACCTCCATCCTGCCGGGCCTGATCGAGGTGGCCAAGCGCAACCACTCCCGCGGCTTCCGCGACCTCGCCGTCTTCGAAAGCGGCCTGGTGTTCCTGCCGTCCGGTACCGTGGGCACCGCGGAGATCCCGCCGTTGGGCGCCAAGCCTTCGGACGAGGTGCTTGATGGACTGTACGACGGCGTCCCGGACCAGCCGTTCCACGTCGCCGCCGTATTCACCGGACACGACTCACCGGCAGCCGCGGCCCACACGCCGCGCGCCTGGGACTGGGCCGACGCACTGGACATCGCCCGGCTGGCCGGCGACGTCCTGGGCGTTGACCTGGTGGCGAGCCAGGGCAGCCACCAGGCCTTCCACCCGGGCCGGGCGGCGCTGCTGTCGCTGCGTTCCGGGCAACCGGTGGGCTACGCCGGCGAACTGCACCCCAAGCTCCTGGCCGCAGCGGACATGCCGGCCCGCTCCGTGGCGCTGGAACTGAACGCGGACGCCCTGTTCCAAGCCGCGCCGGACGTGATTGTGGCCCGCCACATCTCCGCGTTCCCCGTGGCCACCCAGGACGTGGCACTCGTGGTGCCTGCCGACGTGCCGGCTGACAGTGTCCTCGCTGCGCTCCGCGAAGGCGCCGGCGAACTCCTGGAGGACGTGGCACTCTTTGACGTCTACGCCGGCAAGGGCATCGAGGACGGCCGGAAGTCGCTGGCCTTCGGGCTCCGGTTCCGGGCCGCCGACAGGACACTGACGGCGGATGAGGCCTCGGCAGCCCGCGAAAGTGCCGTGGCGCTGGCCGGCGAGCGGTTCGGCGCCGTCCAGCGCTAGGAGCCGCTGCGGCGGGAAGTCCTGGAAGGGCGGGATGCATGGCCTCGAGGTTTGTGGTGCGTGCCATCCCGCCCTTTTTGCTGCCGCCGCAGGCCCCAACAGCCGGCGCGGAGCTGGACACGTCAGAGCTGGCCCGCGCCGCGGCCATGGCACCGGCGGTGCGGGCTGTGTTCGTGGCCGGCCGGCTGGCCCAGCGCCGGTTCGCGGCGGAGCTCCTGGGAGTGCCGGCCGGCGACCTCACCGCCAGCTATCGCTGCCCGCGCTGCGGCCCGGACGCCGGCCACGGCAGGCCCGGCTACACCCTGGCCGGTGTTCCGGCGCCCCTGGTCCTCAGCCTTTCCCGGGCGGCGGGCTGGACCCTGCTGGCCGCCGTGACGGATCCGCCGCCGGGTTTTTTGCTCGGCGTTGATGTGGAGGACCCGGCCCGGACCGGTTTTGCGGGCTTTGCCGGCGTGGCCCTGACGGCAGCCGAGCAGCGGGCGGTGGCGCCGCTCCACGGGGACATGTTGCTGGCCGCCCAGGCCCGGCTCTGGGCGCGCAAGGAAGCCTGGTTGAAAATGACCGGCGAGGGGCTGCGGACGTCCCCGGCCGGACTGGACGTCACCGCCCTGCCGGGCCTGGCTGACTTGGCCCCCGCCCGGAGCGGGCTGCCCGCCCACCTGGCGGCCGCCGTCGCCCGTTCCGACGGGACGCTGCCGGAGCTGGCTGGAGACCCGGCACTGGAACAGCAGGCCTGAGCCCTCAGCTCCCGGGCAGTGGCGGCAGGGCTTCCTCGTAGAGCCACGGGTGGAGCAACGCCTCCGAATCAAGCCCCGTGGCCCGGTCCACGGCCAGGATGAAGTCGGCGGTGGCCACCGATCCGTGGCGGTGCGCCGTGGCCCATTCCTGCAGCAGCGCAAAAAAGGCCAGGTCGCCGCAGGCCACCCGGACCGCGTGCAGGGCCAGGGCGCCGCGCTTATACACCCGGTCATCAAACATGTGTTCCGGGCCGGGATCGCCCACCAGCAGGTCCTGGGCATCGGCGTTGAGCCGGCGCCAGGCAGCAGCCGCCCGGTCCGCCACACCCATCACGCCGGCCTCCTCGGACCAGATCCATTCGGCGTAGCAGGCAAAGCCCTCATGCAGCCAGATGTCCTGCCAGGAAGCGGCGGTCAGCGAATTGCCGAACCATTGGTGGGAGAGCTCATGGGCGACCAGTCGCTGCGCCTCCCAGTCCAGCTCAAGGTGGTTGGGGCCCAGGATGGACATGCCCTGCGCCTCCAGCGGGATCTCCAACACGTCCTCCGCGACCACCACCGTGTAGGCAGGGAAGGGATAGGGCCCAAAGCAGTTGATGAACGTGCGCATCATGGCCGGCTGGTGGGCCAGGCCAAGGCGGGCCTGGCCGGCGAGGGCCGGGGGAACGGCCACCAGCTGGGTGACCTGGCCGGGGTGGCGGCCGGCGTCGAGCTCCAGCAGCTGGTACCGGCCGATCTGCACGGTGGCGAGATACGTGGCCATGGGTTCGGCCTGGTCATAGGTCCAGGTCTCGCGGCTGGATCGGGTGGTGTGGCCCTGCAGGGTGCCGTTGCATACGGCCCGGTAGTTCGCGTCCGTGGTGACAGTGAACCGGTAGCTGGCCTTGTCGCGCGGGTGGTCGTTGCAGGGGAACCAGGACGGCGCGCCGTTGGGCTGGCCGGCCACCAGGACCCCGTCGGAAAGCTCCTCCCAGCCCACCTCGCCCCAGAAGCCCCGGCGCGGCGCCGGATTGCCTTCGTACCGGACTTCAAGCGTGAACGGCTGCCCGGGTTCCAGGGGTACCGGTGTTGAGACCACCAGCTGCTCGGCGCGCTGGCTGAAGCGGGCTGCCTTCCGGCCGTCCAGCTGGACTTTGGTGGCGCGCAGCCCGGTCAGGTCAAGGACAATGGCCGACGCCGGTTCCTGGGCCACGCCGCGCAGCACCGCCCTGCCGCTGAGGCGGTTGCTGGCCACTTTGTAGTCGAGGAACAGGTCGTAGTGCTCCACCCGGTATGCGCTGGTACCTGCACCGGGCAGGTAGGGGTCGGGCGCGCCGCCGCCCGGCAGGCCGATCGGGCTGCCGGCGGGTGGTGCTGTGGGACTCATGAACGACCTTAGGTTTGTGTCAGGCAGGCGGGGCGGCGGGGCCGGTCCACGGACTGACCGGGTTGCCCATCCAGTACGTGGCGGCAGGCACCGATTCGCCGCGCATCACCAGGGATGCCGGGCCTACGGTACCGCCGGCGCCGATGCTGGCCTGTGGCAGGATGACCCCGTGCGGTCCCATGGTGGCACCGTCTTCGAGCGTAACAGCGTCCAGGCTCATCACCCGGTCGTGGAAAAGGTGGGTCTGGACCACGCAGCCGCGGTTGACTGTTGCGTTGCGGCCCAGGGTTACCAGGTCCGCTTCCGGCAGCCAGTAGCTCTCGCACCAGGTGCCGGTGCCGATGCTGGCGCCGAGGCTCCGGAGCCACCAGACCAGGGCCGGGGTGCCGGTGGCTGCGCGGGCGAACCAGGGGGCGCTGACCATCTCGATGAACGTGTCCACCACTTCGTTCCGCCAGATGAAGGAACTCCACAGCGGATGTTCGCCGGCCCGGATCCTGCCCACCAGGATCCATTTGGCCAGCACGGAAGCCGCGGCGGCCGCGGCCCCGGCCAGGATCATCACCACGCCGCTGAGCAGGGCGGCCACGGCGTAGTTGAAGGTACCGGCCAGCCAATCGAAGGCGAGCATCACTGCCACGGCGATGCCTACGGTGAGCATCACGGGAACAAACCGGCCCAGTTCCCAGAGGGTCCTGGCCACTTTGAGCCGGAACGGCGGCTGGAAGGTGCGGGCGTCGTCGGAGGCAATCGCGGTACGCCGCAGCCGGACGGGCGGGCTGCCCAGCCATGAGGTGCCGGACTTCGCCTTGGCCGGCGTGGCGGACAGGACGGCCACCAGCGAGTTCTTGGGCACGTTCCGGCCCGCGGCCGTCATGCCGGAGTTGCCCAGGAACGAGCGCTTGCCGATCTTGGCCGGGGCCACACGGAGCCAGCCGCCGTCCAGTTCGTAGGACGCCACCATGGTGTCGTCGGCCAGGAACGCGCCTTCGCCCACGGTGGTCATCTTGGGGATCAGCAGGACAGTGGAGGCTTCGACGTTTTTGCCGATTTTGGCGCCCAGGAGGCGCAGCCACACCGGGGTGAACAGGCTGGCGTAGATGGGGAACAGCAGGTCCCGGGCCAGGTCCAGGACTCGTTCGGTGGCCCACACCTGCCAGCCAACCCGGCTGCGCACCCGGTGGTGGCCTTCGACCAGCCCGATGCCCAGCAGCCTCGTGGCGGCCAGGATCAGCAGGGCGTTGGTGAGGAACCAGGCCAGCGCTGCCGGTGCCAGCGCCAGGGCCAAGCCGGGAATCGCGGCAGAAAGCGAGGAGCTGCCCTGGATGAACGGGTACGCCACCGCGAGTGCGGCACCGGCCGCCACGATGGGCAGCAGGGCCAGGGCCGCCGAGGCCGAGGCAAACCCGGCAAACCACAGCCTGGCCAGGAACCTGCCCTGCGCCGGGGCGTCCGGGAAGGAGTGCCGGGCTTTGCCGCGGCGCACTGCGGGGGAGCCGGCCACCAGCTGGCCGGCCTTGACCTTCCCCAGCACCGCGGACCCGGCCTCCACCTGCGCCCCGGCACCGATCGAGGCGCCGGGCATCAGCGTGCTCCGGGCTCCCACCGTGGCGCCTGCACCGATCCGGACGGCGCCGATATGGACGCTGTCGCCGTCGATCCACCAGCCGGACAGGTCCACTTCCGGTTCCACGTTGGCCCCCGGTCCCAGCGTCAGCAAACCTGTAACCGGCGGCAGCGAATGGAGCTGGACGTCCCGGCCGATCTTCGCGCCAAGGGCCCTGGCGTAGTAGGGCACCCACGGCGCGCTGGCCAGGCTGATGGCGCCGGAAAGGTCCTGGATCTGCTCGGCCAGCCACAGCCGGAGATGAACCCGGCCCGAGCGTGGATACGTCCCCGGCCCGACACCGCGCAACAGGAACCGGGCTGCGGCCACCGACATCAGCATCCGGCCGGCCGGGCTGACGAAGAGCAGCCAGGCGGCGGCCACCCACCACCAGGAAACGGTGGGCGCTGCCGAGAAACCTGCCACCGCCGCGAGCACGTTGTTGGCGGCCATCACGTAGGTCAGCCACCGCATGCCCACCAGGATGTGCAGCGGGACGCCCATCAAGGTCTGGAAGATCTGCGATTTCCGGGCCGTGGGCCGGACGGGCCGTTCCCTGGCCGGCCCGGCCGTACCGCCCGGGTTGGACTGCCGGGCCACTTCCACCAGTGCTCCGATGCGGGGCGTGGCGTAGATGTCCGCAACGGTGATGGTGGGGTAGCGCCGGCGCAGGGCCGAGACCAGTTGCGCGGCGGACAGCGAGCCGCCGCCGTAAGCAAAGAAGTCAGCGTCGAGGGACGTGACCGGGCTGCCCAGCACGGCGCTCCACTGCTCCACGATCCAGGCGGCGTCGTCCGGCAGGTTCAATGGGGCGGCATCGGCTGCCGCGGCACCGGCGCCGGCCAGCGGCCAGGGCAGCGCGTGGCGGTCCACCTTTCCGCTGGTTTTGGTGGGCAGCGAGGGGACCACGGTCAGCAGGGGAACCAGGGCCGCCGGCAGGCTGGTGCCGAGCAGCGCACGGGCTGCAGCCAGGTCGATGTCCTGTCCGGAAGCGGGGGCCAGGTATCCCACCAGGATCTGGTTCCCTGCCGCCGTGGTGCGGACGGCCGCCGCGGCGCCGCCCACGTGCGGCAACGACTGGAGGGCGGCATCGATCTCGCCGAGTTCGATCCTGCGGCCGCCCAGCTTGACCTGTTCGTCCGCGCGGCCCTGGAAGATCAGGCCGGCCTGCTCGTACTTGACCAGGTCGCCGGAGCGGTAGGCGCGTTTCCAGCCGAGGCTGGGCATGGGGGCGTACTTCTCGGCGTCCTTGGCGGGGTCGAGGTAGCGGGCCAGGCCTACGCCGCCGATGATCAGCTCACCGACTTCCCCTTCGGCAACGGGCACCCCATCGGCGTCCACCACTGCCAGGTCCCAGCCGTCCAGCGGCAGCCCGATCCGGACCGGCCCGGGGCCGCCCAGCGGGGCAGCGCAGGCAACCACTGTCGCTTCCGTGGGGCCGTAGGTGTTCCAGACTTCGCGGCCATCCACGGCCAGGCGTTCGGCGAGTTCCGGCGGGCAGGCTTCGCCGCCGAAAATCAGCAACCGGACGCTCTCCAGCGATTCCGCGGGCCACAGCGCCGCCAGCGTGGGGACTGTGGAGACTGCCGTGATGCCGTGGCTGATCAGCCACGGGCCAAGGTCCATTCCGGTGCGCACCAGGGCCCGCGGGGCGGGCACCAGGGCTGCACCGTGGCGCCAGGCCAGCCACATCTCCTCGCAGGAAGCGTCAAAGGCCACCGACAGCCCGGCCAGGACCCGGTCCTGTGGCCCCAACGGCTCCCCGGTCAGGAAAATCCGGGCTTCGGCGTCCACAAACGCGGCGGCCGACCGGTGTTGGACGGCCACCCCCTTGGGCGTACCGGTTGAGCCGGACGTAAAAATGATCCAGGCGTCGTCGTCCGGGCCCGGCGGCCGCGCACCGGCAAAAGGCCCGGTGCGTCCGGTGCCGGACAGGACTCCGCCCGTACCCAGCACCCCCGCCACCTTGGCTTCACCGAACACCAGGCGGGCCCGTTCGTCGGGATCGTCAGCGTCCACGGGCACGTAGGCGGCGCCCACCAGCAGCACCGCGAGGATGGCGATGTAAAGCTCGTTGGTGCCGGAGGGGATCCGCACCCCGATCCGGTCCCCGGCGCCCACCCCCGCCTGGTGCAGCTGCAGCGCCGCAGCCCGGACTTCCACCAGAAGCTGGGCGTAACTGAGGGACTGCCGGCCGTCGTCTAGCGCGGAAGCGTCGGGGTAGCGGGCCGCCGTGTCCTGGAGGATGTCGATCAGGGTGCGGACCGGCGGGGCTGCCGGGAGGCCGGGCAGCTGCGGGGCGTGGACCAGGTCCCCGCCGGGCAAAGTTCCGGGCGCAGCATCCGCGGGTCCGGGCTGGCCGGGCACCCCCGGAGCCGGCCCCTCCGGTGGCGCCAAAGGCGCCGCGGCGGAGGTTGCCGGGCCGGAAAGGATGTTCCCCGAAGGGGCATGCTGCGAAGTCACCCGGGCATTGTGCCTGCGCCAGATGAACGGAAGGTGTCCGTGACGGCGGTTTAGGTCCCGCTCCCGGAACGTCTGTGTGTCCGCTGTTCCATCCCGGGACGTGCCTAGGGCACCAGGAGGACCTTGCCGGTGGTCCGGCGGCCCTCGAGGTCGCGGTGTGCCTGTGCCGCGTCGGCGAGGCTGTACTGTGCGCCGATCCGGACTTTCAGGCTGCCGTCGGCGGCTGCCGCGAAGACCTCGCCCGAACGCCAGCGCCGCTCGGCGGCGTCCTGCAGGTAGTGCGCCATGGTGGGCCGGGTCAGGAACAGGGAGCCGCCGGCGTTAAGGCGCTGCGGGTCAACCGCGGGCACCGGCCCTGATGCGGCCCCAAAAAGGACCAGGGTGCCGCGGATGCGCAGCGCCGCCAGTGAGCCATCGAACGTATCCTTGCCCACGCCGTCGTACACCACGTCCGCGCCGGTGCCCCCGGTGATGTCCCGGACTTTGTCCGCGAATCCGTCGTACCGGAGCACCTGGTCAGCCCCGGCGCCGGCTGCCAGTTCCGCCTTCGCGTCGCTGGAGACAGTGGTGATGACCCTGGCGCCGCGGGCCTTGAGCAGCTGGATCAGCAGCAGGCCAACCCCGCCCGCGCCGGCATGGAGCAGGACCGTGTGGCCGGCGGCCACCTTGAACGTCGAGTTCATCAGGTAGTGGGCGGTGATGCCCTGCAGCGGCAGGGCGGCGGCCGTCAGGTCATCCACACCGTCGGGAACGGGCAGTGCCGCTTCTTCGGGAACCAGGGCGTAACCGGCGTAGCACGCGATGCCCTCCGCGGTGGCGATCCGGTCTCCGGCGGTAAAGTCCTTGACTCCGGCGCCCACAGATTCCACGGTGCCTGCTGCTTCGGAACCGGGCGTGAAGGGATAGGGAACCTGGTAGGCGCCGCTGCGCTTGTAGGTGTCGATGAAGTTGACCCCTGCAGCCCCCACTTTGATGAGCAGCTGCCCGGGACCCGGCGTGGGCCGCTCAATGTCCTGGTACTGGAGTACTTCCGGTCCGCCGGCCTGCCGTGCGACGATTGCGTGCGTCATAGCTCTCTTTCCCCGGGACCGGCGTTTCCGGCCCGGCTGCCGCTTCCATCCTAGGTTCTGCCCCCATCGGCGGGGCAAGGGGCCGCCCTCCGGCGGCGGTGCATAAATATCGGGTGTATTGCATAACTATTGCTGTATAGTCGATGCCATGACTATTTCTGTTGCAGTGTCCGGAGCCAGCGGTTATGCCGGGGGAGAGGTCCTGCGCCTGCTCGCCGGCCACCCCGGCGTCACCATCGGCGCCATCACCGCCCACAGCAACGCCGGCTCCCGCCTCGGTGAGCTGCAGCCGCACCTGCACGGGCTGGCCAGCCGCATCCTCGAGGACACCACCGTCGCTAACCTCTCCGGCCACGACGTGGTGTTCCTCGCCCTGCCACATGGCGCCTCCGCGGAGATTGCCGCGCAGCTGCCGGAGGGCACGGTGGTGATCGACGCCGGCGCCGACCACCGCCTCGCCGATCCTGCCGTGTGGGAAAAGTTCTACGGCTCACCGCACGCCGGAACCTGGCCTTACGGGCTCCCCGAACTGCCGGGCCAGCGCGAGGCCCTCAAGGGGGCCAAACGGATTGCCGTGCCCGGCTGCTACCCCACCTCCGCGCTCCTGGCGTTGACGCCGGGCTTCGCGGCGCACCTGCTGGAGCACGATGACGTTGTGATCGTTTCCGCCTCCGGAACCTCGGGTGCCGGGAAAGCCGCCAAGGTCAACCTGATCGGCTCCGAAGTGATGGGCTCCATGAGCCCCTACGGCGTGGGCGGCGGGCACCGGCACACCCCCGAAATCGAACAGGGCCTGGGCCTCGCTGCGGGCAGCCCCGTGACCGTTTCCTTCACGCCCACCCTGGCACCCATGAGCCGGGGGATCCTCACCACCGCCACGGCTAAGGTCAAGCCCGGTGTCAGCGCCGACCAGCTGCGCCAGGCCTGGGCGGATGCCTATGACGATGAGCCCTTCGTCCACCTGCTTCCCGAGGGCCAATGGCCGGCCACTAAATCGGTGGTTGGCTCCAACCACGTGGCCATGCAGCTCGCTTTTGATGCCCACGCCAACCGGGTGATCATCACGTGCGTGATCGACAACCTCACCAAAGGCACCGCCGGCGGTGCCGTCCAATCCATGAACATCGCACTTGGCCTGCCGGAAACGGCCGGCCTCAACCTGCAGGGAGTAGCACCGTGACCATCACCGCACCCCAGGGATTCCGCGCCGCCGGCGTCACCGCCGGACTCAAGGCATCAGGAAACCCGGACCTCGCCCTGGTGGTCAACGACGGCCCTTCCAAGGCCGCTGCCGCCGTGTTCACCAGCAACCGCGTTGCGGCCGCTCCCGTGCACTGGTCCCGGCAGGTTGTCTCCGACGGCCGGGTGGACGCCGTGGTCCTGAACTCCGGCGGAGCCAATGCCTGCACCGGGCCCACCGGCTTCCAGAACACCCACAGCACCGCCGAAAAGGTTGCGGACGTGCTGGGCATTTCCGCCACCGACGTGTTTGTCTGCTCCACCGGCCTGATCGGCGAGCAACTCCCCATGGACAAGATCCTGCCCGGTGTCGAGGCCGCAGCCGCTGCGCTGAGCCCCGACGGCGGCCCGGACGCCGGGACCGCCATCATGACCACGGACTCGGTCCCGAAGTCCGCCCTCTTCATCGGCAGCGACGCGGACGGGCAGGAGTTCAGCATCGGCGGCATCGCCAAGGGCGCCGGCATGCTGGCGCCCGGCCTGGCCACGATGCTGGTGGTGCTCACCACCGACGCCGCTGTGGACGCGGACATGCTGGACACCGTCCTCCGCGACGCCACCCGTGTCACCTTTGACCGGGCAGACTCTGACGGCTGCATGTCCACCAATGACACCGTGGTCCTGCTGGCTTCCGGCGCCTCCGGTGCGGTGCCGGACGCGGAGGCCTTCGCAGCCGGACTCACCCAGGTCTGCGCCGAGCTGGCCCGCAAGCTGATCGGTGACGCCGAGGGCGCCAGCCACGATATCGCCATCCGCACCTACAACGCCGCCAGCGAAGCGGACGCCGAAACCGTCAGCCGCTCCGTGGCACGGTCCAACCTGTTCAAAGCCGCCATCTTCGGCAAGGACCCCAACTGGGGCCGGGTGCTCTCCGCTGTGGGAACCACCGACGCCGTCTTCGACCCGGACGCCCTGAACGTCAGCATGAACGGCATCCGGATCTGCCGCAACGGCAGCATTGGCGATGACCGCGCGCTGGTGGACCTGGAGCCCCGCGAGGTCCTGGTGGAGATCGACCTGCAGGCCGGCACGGCCGAAGCCACGGTCTGGACCAACGACCTCACCCACGACTACGTGCACGAAAACAGCGCCTACTCAAGCTGACCCACGCCCGGAGGCACGCATGAACACCGAAACCCGCGAAAACACCTCGATGCTGGACGCGCAAAGCAAAGCCGGCACGCTGATTGAAGCCCTGCCCTGGATCCAGCGTTTCGCCGGGACCACCATGGTGATCAAGTACGGCGGCAACGCCATGGTCAACGACGAGCTCCGGCGTGCCTTCGCCGAGGACGTGGTGTTCCTGCACCACGTGGGCATCCACCCCGTGGTGGTCCACGGCGGCGGCCCGCAAATCAACTCCATGCTGGCGCGCCTGGGCATCGAATCCGAGTTCAAGGGCGGACTCCGCGTCACCACCCCGGAGGCCATGGACGTGGTCCGCATGGTCCTGACCGGCCAGGTGGGCCGGGAGCTGGTGGGACTCATCAACTCCCACGGCCCGTACGCGGTGGGCATGTCCGGGGAAGACGGCGGCCTGCTCCGCGCCGTCCGGACCGGCACCGTGGTTGACGGCGAAGACGTGGACCTGGGCCTGGTGGGCGAAGTAGTGGGGGTGAACCCGGAAGGCATCCTCGACATCCTCGCCGCCGGCCGCATCCCGGTGATCTCCACCGTTGCCCCCGAAATCGAAGCCGGCGCCGATCCTGCCGACAGCCGGGTCCAGACCACCGGCCAGGTGCTCAACGTCAACGCCGACACCGCCGCGGCTGCCCTCGCCGAAGCCCTGGGCGCCTCCAAGCTGGTCATCCTCACCGACGTCGAGGGCCTGTACGCCAACTGGCCGGACAAGTCCTCGCTCATCTCCTCGCTGAAGGCCTCGGACCTCCGGGACCTCCTGCCCACGCTGGAGTCGGGGATGATCCCCAAAATGGAAGCCTGCCTCAAGGCAGTGGACGGCGGGGTGGAACGGGCGCATATCGTTGATGGCCGCCTGCCGCACTCCATGCTCCTTGAAACCTTCACCACCGCCGGCATCGGCACCCAGGTGGTTCCCGACCAGGAAGTGAGCGCATGAACGACACTGTTGACGTGGGTCCCGCCGGGCCTGACGCCAAAGCATCCGTGATGACCGGAATGGGCAGCGGCGCCGAGTGGCTGTCCCGCTACTCAAGTTCCCTGATGGGTGTCTTCGGCACCCCGCAACGGGTCCTGGTGCGTGGCGCCGGCTGCCTGGTCTGGGACGCCGACGGCAAGGAATACCTTGACCTCCTGGGCGGCATCGCCGTCAACGCGCTGGGCCACGCCCACCCGTTCGTGACCTCCGTGATCGCCAGCCAGCTGGCCACCCTGGGCCACGTCTCCAACTTCTTCACCAGCCCCACCCAGATCGCGCTGGCCGAGAAGCTGCTGGCCCTGGCCAAGGCACCGGCCGGCTCCAAGGTCTTTTTCGCCAATTCCGGCACCGAAGCCGTGGAGGCCGCCTTCAAGCTGGCCCGCCGCAACACCGGCACAGCGGACGCACCACGGACCAAGGTCGTTGCGCTGGACGGCGCCTTCCACGGCCGCACCATGGGCGCCCTGGCCCTCACAGCCAAGGAAGCGTACCGGGCACCCTTCGAACCGCTGCCCGGCGGCGTGGTGCACATCCCCTTCGGCGACCTCGAAGCCCTGCGTGCCGCCGTCGACCATTCCACTGCGGCCGTGTTCCTGGAACCCATCCAGGGTGAAGCCGGAGTCCGGCCGCTCAGCGCCGAATACCTGCAGGCCGCCCGCCGGCTCACCACTGACGCCGGCGCGCTGCTGATCCTCGACGAGGTCCAGACCGGTGTAGGCCGGACCGGCACATGGCTGGCCAGCGAGGACGCCGGAATCGTTCCGGACGCCATCACCCTGGCCAAGGGCCTGGGCGGTGGGTTCCCCATCGGCGCGCTGCTGACCATGGGGGAGAAGCCGTCCGCCCTGCTGTCCGCCGGCCAGCACGGCACCACCTTCGGCGGCAACCCGGTGGCAACGGCCGCTGCCCTGGCAACACTGCACGCCATCGAAAACCAGCACGTCCTGGCCAACGTCAACACCGTGGGGGAACACCTGCGCGCCGGCCTGGCCGCCGTTCCCGGCGTGACCGGCGTACGCGGCAGGGGACTGCTGATCGGCGTCGACCTCGACGCCGACGTGGCACCGGCAGTGGTCCAGGCCGGCCTGGACGCGGGGTTCATCGTTAACGCCCCCGGCCCGCACACCATCCGCCTGGCACCCCCGCTGGTCCTGACCACCGCCCAGGCAGAGACCTTCCTCGCCGCCTTCCCGGCCATCCTCCAGACTGCTAAGGACGCCCAGTGACAGCAACCCCAACCCGGCACTTCCTCAAGGACACCGACCTCAGCCCGGCTGAGCAGGCGGAGGTCCTGGACCTTGCAGTCCGCATGAAAGCCGCGCCGTACAGCGTCCAGCCGTTCGCCGCGGAAGGCAACGGCCGCAAAACGGTAGCGGTGATCTTCGACAAGACCTCCACCCGCACCCGGGTCTCGTTCGCCACCGGCATCGCCGACATGGGCGGCAACGCCCTGATCATCAACCCCGGCGAGGCACAGATCGGGCACAAGGAATCCGTGGCGGACACCGCCAAGGTCCTGGAGCGTATGGTCTCCACCATCGTGTGGCGGACCGGGGCGCACGCCGGACTCGTGGCCATGGCGGAAAACTCGAAGGTGCCCGTTATCAACGCCCTGTGCGATGACTACCACCCGTGCCAGCTCCTGGCGGACCTGCTGACCGTCAAGGAGCACAAGGGCCCGCTGCAGGGCCTCACCATGGCCTACCTCGGCGATTCCGCCAACAACATGGCCAACTCCTACCTGCTGGCCGGGGTCACCGCCGGCATGCACGTCCGGATCGCCGGTCCCGAAGGCTACCTTCCCACCGCGGAGATCGTGGCCGCCGCAGAGGAGCGGGCTGCCCTGACAGGCGGCTCCGTCCTGGTCACCACCGATGCCACCGAAGCCCTCACCGGCGCGGACGTGGTGGCCACCGACACCTGGGTCTCCATGGGCCAGGAAGCGGAAAAGGAAGCCAGGATGCAGCTGTTCCGGAAGTACTCCGTGGACGAGGCGGCCATGTCCCTCGCCGCGGACGACGCCGTGGTGCTGCATTGCCTTCCCGCTTATCGCGGCTACGAGATCTCCGCCGGCGTCATCGACGGTCCGCAGTCCATCGTCTGGGACGAGGCCGAGAACCGGCTGCACGCCCAGAAGGCCCTGATGGCCTGGCTGCTGCACCGGTCCGGCCTGGCAGTGGTGGCTGGCCTTGAGCCCGTGGCGGCTGGCAGCCAGTGACCGTCCCGTCAGCCGGGCCCGCCTCCAGCCCGGCCACCAAAACGGCCCGCCAGGCCCGGATCACGGCCCTGCTCACGGGCCAGTCCGTGCGCTCCCAGGCGGAGCTTGCGGCGCTGCTGGCGGACGACGGCGTCCAGGTCACCCAGGCCACCCTGTCCCGGGACCTGGTGGAACTCGGTGCCGTCCGGGTCCGCGGCCAGGAAGGCGTGCTGGTTTACGCCGTCCCGGGTGAAGGCGGGGAACGGGCCGCCAAAAGCGGGGTGAGCCAGGAAATCCTGGACGCCCGGCTGGCCCGGCTCTGCAGCGAACTGCTGGTCACGGCGGAAGCCTCGGCCAACATCGCCGTCCTGCGTACCCCGCCCGGCGCGGCGAACTTCCTGGCCCTCGCAATCGACCATTCGGTGATGCCGTCCATCCTGGGCACCATCGCCGGTGACGACACCGTCCTGCTGGTCTCCCGGGACCCCCTGGGCGGACCCGACCTCGCCGCGCGCTTCCTTCAGCTGGCCGAGGAAGCCGGGCAATAAGCTTGATGGCAACAACACGAACCAAACCCTCAATTCAAGGAGCATTTAAGTGACTGAACGCATTGTGCTGGCCTACTCCGGCGGCCTGGACACCTCAGTAGCCATCGGCTGGATCGGTGAAGCCACCGGCGCCGAGGTCATCGCCGTGGCCGTTGACGTTGGACAGGGCGGCGAGTCGCTGGAGACCATCCGGCAGCGCGCCCTGGGCTGCGGCGCCGTCGAAGCCTACGTGGCCGACGCGTCGGACGAGTTCGCCAACGAGTACTGCATGCCCACGCTGAAGGCCAACGCCCTCTACCAGGGCCACTACCCGCTGGTCTCGGCCATCTCCCGCCCGGTGATCGTGAAGCACCTGGTCAAGGCCGCCCGCGAATTCGGCGCCACCACCGTGGCCCACGGCTGCACCGGCAAGGGCAACGACCAGGTCCGCTTCGAAGTCGGCATCCAGACCCTTGGGCCGGACCTGAAGTGCATCGCCCCCGTCCGCGACCTCGCCCTCACCCGCGACAAGGCCATCGCCTTCGCCGAGGAAAAGGGCCTGCCCATCGAGACCACCAAAAAGAACCCGTACTCGATCGACCAGAACGTCTGGGGCCGTGCCGTCGAAACCGGCTACCTTGAGGACATCTGGAACGCCCCCACCAAGGACATCTACGACTACACCGCCACCCCGGAGTTCCCGCCGGCCCCGGATGAAGTCACCATCTCCTTCGAAGCCGGCGTGCCGGTGGCGATCGACGGCGTCCGGGTCACCCCGCTGCAGGCCATCAAGGAACTGAACCGCCGGGCCGGCGCCCAGGGCGTGGGCCGGATCGACGTTGTCGAGGACCGCCTCGTGGGCATCAAGTCCCGCGAAATCTACGAGGCCCCCGGCGCCATGGCGCTGATCACCGCGCACAAGCACCTCGAGGACATCACCGTCGAGCGCGAGCAGGCCCGCTTCAAGGCCACCGTTGGCCAGCGCTGGGCCGAGCTGGTCTACGACGGACAGTGGTTCTCCCCGCTGAAGCGTTCCCTCGACGCCTTCATCGAAGACACCCAGAAGTACGTCACCGGCGACATCCGCATGACCCTGCACGGCGGCCAGGCAATCGTCAACGGCCGCCGCTCCGACACGTCCCTGTACGACTTCGACCTGGCCACCTACGACACCGGCGACACCTTCGACCAGTCGCAGGCCAAGGGCTTCATCGAGTTGTGGGGCATGTCCGCCAAGGTGGCCTCGGGCCGCGACATCCGCGTCGCAGGAAAGTAGCCCCCGTGGCTGAGCACAAATCCGGGGTGCGCTCGGGGACCAATACAGGTGCGCTGTGGGGCGGCCGGTTCGCCGGCGGCCCCGCGGACGCCCTCGCGGCGCTGAGCAAGTCCACGCATTTTGACTGGCGGCTGGCCCGCTACGACATTGCCGGGTCCAAGGCGCACGCCCGCGTGCTGCACAAGGCCGGACTGCTGGACGACGCCGAACTCGACGGCATGCTGGCCGCCCTCACCCGCCTGGATGAGGACGTGGCGTCCGGCGGCTACCTGCCCGCCGACTCCGACGAGGACGTGCATGGATCGCTGGAACGCGGCCTGATCGAACGCGCCGGCACCCAGCTGGGCGGCAAGCTCCGCGCCGGCCGGTCCCGCAACGACCAGGTGGCAACCCTGGGCCGGATGTTCCTGCGCGACCACGCCCGGATCATCGCCCGCGGCGTGCTGGCCACCGTGGACTCCCTCGTCGGGCAGGCCAAGGCGCACCACGGTGTGGCCATGCCGGGCCGCACCCACCTGCAGCACGCCCAGCCGGTGCTGCTGAGCCATCACCTGCTGGCCCACGCTTGGGCGCTGCTGCGTGATGTGCAGCGGCTCCAGGACTGGGATAAGCGGGCCGGCGTTTCGCCGTACGGTTCCGGCGCCCTGGCGGGGTCCTCGCTGGGCCTGGACCCGGAAGCGGTGGCCGCGGACCTGGGCTTCTTCTCCGCCACGCACAACTCGATCGACGGCACCGCGTCCCGCGACGTTTTCGCCGAGTTCGCGTGGGTCACGGCCATGATCGGTGTTGACCTGTCCCGGATCTCCGAGGAAGTCATCTTCTGGGCCACCAAGGAATTCTCCTTCGTCACACTGCACGATTCCTATTCCACGGGGTCCTCCATCATGCCGCAGAAGAAGAACCCGGACGTGGCCGAGCTGGCACGCGGCAAGGCAGGGCGCCTGATCGGCAACCTGACCGGGCTCCTGGCTACCCTCAAGGGACTGCCGCTGGCGTACAACCGCGACCTGCAGGAGGACAAGGAGCCGGTCTTCGATGCCGCCGACACCCTGGAGCTGCTGCTTCCGGCCGTTTCCGGCATGATCGCCACCCTGACGTTCAACACCGAGCGGATGGCGTCGCTGGCACCGCAGGGCTTTGCCCTGGCCACCGACATCGCCGAATGGCTGGTCCGGCAGGGCGTGCCGTTCCGGGAAGCGCACGAGCTTTCCGGCGCCGCCGTCAAGCAGGCCGAATCCCGCGGCGTTGAACTGTGGGACCTGACAGACGAGGAATACGCGGACATCTCCGCGCACCTCACGCCGGAGGTCCGCACGGTACTGTCCACGGAGGGCTCGCTTAACAGCCGCAACTCCCAGGGCGGCACGGCACCGGCCGCCGTCGAACGCCAGCTCACCGCGCTGGAAGCCGAACTGGAAGCCGTCCGCGCCTACGCCGGCTAGCTCCCGCACGCCCCTCCCGCCTGTTGATCCGACAGGCGGGAGGGGTGTTCTGCGTTAACTTGCGGGGCAGCCCCGCTAGCATGGCGCCATGACCCAAACCTTCCGGCAGTTCCTCCGCGCACTGCCCGACTTCCCCGCGGAGCTGCCCGATTTCGACCCGGACACCGCGCCGGCGGACCCCGCCGCGCTGTTCCGGTTCTGGCTGGACCAGGCCCTCGCCGCCGGTGAACCGCAGCCGCACGCCTTCAGCCTGGCGACGGTGGCCGGCAGCGGGCAGCCGTCGGCACGGATGCTGATCCTGAAGGACATTGACGACGCCGGCTGGCAGTTCGCCACGTCCCGCACCTCCCGCAAGGGCCGGGAACTCACGGGCTCGCCGGTGGCGGCCATGAACTTCTACTGGCATTCGCAGGGCCGGCAGGTGCGGGTGGCCGGTCCCGTGGTGGAGCTCTCCGCCGCCGCGTCGGCAGCGGACTGGGACGCCCGGCCGCAGGCTGATGGCAGCAGTAACCCGGAATGGCAGCTCTACGCCCTCCGGCCCGTTGAGATCGAATTCTGGCAGGCCCGGCACAACCGCCGGCACCTGCGGCACCGGTTCGGGCCGGACGGTATCCCGCTCGATTAAGCCGTCGCGCCACGGGACCTGCGCCGGCGGTTCGCCTATGCCGCTTCGCGCGCCAGCAGCCGTTCCTTCACCGGCAGGCCCCAGCGGAACCCGCCCAGGGTGCCGTCCGTCCGGATCACCCGGTGGCAGGGAACAAACAATGCCGCGGCGTTGAAGGCGCAGGCGCTGGCCGCGGCCCGGACAGCCCTGGGGTTTCCGGCCAGCGCCGCGTATTCGGTATACGTCACGGGCTGCCCCGGTGCCACAAGGCGCAGGACGTCCCAGGCATGCGCCCGGAACGGGCCGGACTGCTGCAGCACCGGCACGGCCATTGCAGGTTCCGGGTCTCCGCTGTAGAACGCGTCAACGGCCGGGGAGATGCCGGCCAGGCTGCTGACTGTTTCCAGGCCGTCCGGCCGCAGGGACGCGTGGATTTGGCCGGTCAAGTCAGCCGGGTCCGCTGTCCAGCCGGACGAGAGCACCGCCCCGTCCCGGGCGATGATGGTGAAGGGGCCATCGGGGGTGGTCATGGTCAGCAGTTGGGCTTTCATGGCGTCACTTTCGCGGAGGTTGGGGCCGGGGAACGGCGGGTGCGTGGAGTACGTCCGATGCCGGGGGGACGGGCGGCAGCGGCCCAGAGGTGCATGGTGGCGTAGGAACGCCAGGGACTGACTTCGCGGAAGTCCGGCGAACCGGCGTCTGTGCCCGCGGCCAGGGCCTTGATGCCGTTCCGGACGGCGGCGTCATTGGCGAGGAAAACGTCCGGGGCACCGAGCACCCGCATCGCCACGTAGCCCACCGTCCAGGGTCCCACGCCCGGCAGTGGCAGCAACGCGGCCGTGAGGCCGGGGACGTTATGGCCGTAGCCGATCTCCAGCCGGCCGTCCGCCATGGTCGCTGCGGCGTTCAGGAGGGATTCCGTGCGCCGCTTCGGGCCGCGGAGCAGGTGCCCGGAAGCCGCGATCTGCGCTGGGGTGGGGAACAGCCGGTCCAGGCCGTCCGCCGGAGCGCTGCTGTGGCTGCCTGCCGCAGCCAGTTGCGAAAGTGCCGTCCGGGCAGCGGCCACGGTGATCTGCTGGCCGATCATGGCCCGGACCAGCAGCTCCTGCGGGTCCAGCGCCCCGGGCATCCGCATCCCGGGTGTCCCGGCGACGGCGGCGGCGAGCCGGGGATCCGCCGCCAGGGCAGCATCGATGGCCTGCGGGTCGGCGTCCAGGTCAAAGAGCCTGCGGACCCGGCTCAGGAGCGCCGGCAGGTCCCGCAGGTCCACCGCGCCGATGGTGAGGGTCAGGGGCCGGCCGGGCGTGCCGCCGTCGTACTCCACCGCGAAGCGCGCGTCGCCGTGCGGCAGCCGCAGCGTCCGTGCGTAGGACGTGGCGGTGCCCGCTTCGATGCCGGGGACGGCACGCACGGCAAGGAACGTGAAGATGCCCGGATCGAACGGCTGGCGGTACGGCAAAGCCAGGCTGAGGGCCGTGGTGCCGCCCCCGGCCTTCGCCGGACGGCCCTTGAGCCGCAGCGCAGTGGGGGTCATGTCGAAGACTTCCACCATGGTTTCGTTGAACTGGCGGACACTGCTGAAACCGGCAGCGAAAGCGATGTCCGCGAGCTTCATGGCCGTGGACACCAGCAGCGTCCGGGCCGTCTGCGCCCTGCCGGCGCGGGCCAGCGAGAGGGGACCGGCGCCCAGCTCCTGGCTGAGGATCCTGTTCAGCTGCCGGGAGGAGTAGCCCAGCCGGGCAGCAAGGCCCTGGACGCCGTCGCGGTTGATGACCCCGTCATTAATCAGCCGCATCGCGCGGCCGGCAACGTCCTGTCGGATGTTCCAGGCGGGGGTCCCGGGGACCGCCTCCGGGAGGCAGCGCTTGCAGGCCCGGTAACCGGCGTCGTGCGCCGCGGCCGAGGTCTCATAGAAGGTGACATTGGCGGCCTTGGGGGTCCGGGCCGGGCAGGAGGGGCGGCAGTAGATGCCCGTGGTGCGGACGGCAGTATAGAACTGCCCGTCGAACCGGGTGTCCCGGGCGTCGATCGCCCGGTAGCGCTGCCAGAAGTCCATGCCTCCATCCTGCCAGCCCGGCGGGACTGCTTCTAGCGGAAATCGGACACGGCCGTGCGTACCCCTGGCCACTTCCCGGAGTGGGTAGAGTCGAAAAATGACCACGCCACAGCCCCCGTCCGGGCCGCCCCTGCGGGAATTGCTGGCCGGCAACGCCCTGGACCTGGCCCCGATGCTCCTGGGTGCCGTGCTGACGCACCGGACGCGGGACGGCCTGGTGGCTGTCCGGCTCACCGAGGTGGAGGCCTACCTGGGGCCGGGGGATTCACTTCATCCCGACCCCGGGTCCCACACCTACCGCGGGTCCACGCAGCGCAACGCGCCGATGTTCGGGCCGCCCGGGCACCTTTACGTCTACTTCACCTACGGGATGCACCACTGCGCCAACATCGTCTGCGGACCGGTTGGCACGGCGTCCGCGCTGCTGCTGCGTGCCGGGGAGGTGGTGGCGGGCGGGGACCTTGCCCGGCAGCGGCGGCCCACGTCCAAGTCACCGGCGGACCTGGCGCGGGGACCGGCCCGGCTGGCCAAAGCCATGGGACTGAGCACTGCGGACAGCGGCCGGGACGCCCTGGCGGAGCCGTTCACGCTGGAACTGCCGCCGCACCCTGCCGGGCCCGTCAGTTCCGGGCCGCGGGTGGGGGTTGCCGGTCCCGGCGGGTCGGGGGAGTACCCGTGGCGGTTCTGGCTGACCGGGGACCGGACCGTGTCCACGTACAAGCCGGCCCGGCCCCGGACGCCGCAACCTGAGACCACCATGTTTCACAAGCGTTAACGGAAATGGTTGTAGAATGGACGGTCTGTATTCCGCGATAGGGGAACGTTAATGCTCGACGCCGATTTGGCCCACGAACGGGATTATGTTGCCGGCCTCTACGCCCGGCTGGAGGAGCTGCGCGACGAGAAGCGCCGGCAGCTTGCCCAGGTCCGGCGCGCCGGAGCCGTAGGCACCATGCAGAACGTTTCGGAACGGGACGCTTTTGCCGCCCTGTATGAGGACCGGCTCGCGCAGCTGGATGCAGTGGACGACCGGTTGGTCTTTGGCCGGCTGGATCTGGACTCCGGCGAGGAACAGTACATCGGCCGGATCGGCCTCACCACCGAGGACCTGCAGCGGCTGATGGTGGACTGGCGCGCGCCAGAAGCCGGGCACTTCTACCAGGCCACCGCTTTCGACCGGCAGGGTGTACGCCGCCGCCGCCACCTGATCCTGCAGGGCCGCGAAGTCAAGGCCATTGAAGACGACGTCCTGGACGCCGGCATGCTGGCGGACGACGAATCGCTGCAGGGCGAAGGCGCCCTTTTGGCGGCGTTGAACTCCAAGCGCACCGGCCGGATGTCGGACATCGTCAGCACCATCCAGTCGGAGCAGGACCGCATCATCCGGTCCTCGATCTCAGGTGCCCTGGTGGTGCAGGGCGGCCCCGGCACCGGCAAAACCGCCGTGGCGCTGCACCGTGCCGCCTATCTCCTCTACACCCACCGGGACCGGCTCAAGACTGCAGGCGTCCTGCTGGTGGGGCCGTCGTCGTCGTTCATGAAGTACATCGAACGTGTGCTGCCCTCCCTCGGCGAGACTGGTGTGGTGATGGCAAGCCTGGGCCGGCTGATGCCCGGCATCCATGCCGTACCCGAACAGGACGCCGGCGTCGCCGCCATCAAGGGCCGCCTGGACATGGCCGCCATTGTGGCCAACGCCGTCGCCAACCGCCAGCGGGTCCCGGCCGGGGACCGGATCCTGGAAGTGGACGGCCGCAAGCTGACGCTGACGGTCCGCCAGGTCCGGCGTGCGCGGGAGCGTGCCCGCGCCACCGGGAAACCGCACAACGAGGCACGCGCCAGCTTCGTCAAGATCCTGCTCCGTGAGCTGACCGAACAGCTGACCGACCTTGTTGAAGCCGGGAACATCGGCAACAACGCTGACCGGGGCTACCTTGCCGAGGACGTCCGCAGCGCCCGCGACGTGCGGATCGCCCTCAACCTGTGCTGGATGCCCATAACGCCGGAGAAGCTGGTTTCCGAGCTGTTCAGCAAGCCGGCCATCCTCGAATTCTGCACCCCGCACCTCACCAAGGCTGAGCGGGCTTCCCTGCTGCGCCCGGCGGACGCGCCCTGGACGGAACCCGACGTCCCGCTGCTTGATGAAGCCGCGGAACTGCTGGGGGATCTGGACGCTACCGACGGCCGCGGCCTTGCGCAGCAGGAGCACGACAGGGCCCGCGACCTGGCCAACGCCAAGCAAACGCTGGAAAACATGGAGCACATGGGTGTTGATGTGCTGATGACTGCAGAGGAGCTCGCGGACCAGAACCAGGAGCGCGAGGACCGGCTCACGGCGGCCGAGCGCGCCACCAGCGACCGCAGCTGGGCCTTCGGGCACATTGTGGTGGACGAGGCCCAGGAGCTTTCGCCCATGCAGTGGCGGCTGCTGGTGCGGCGCTGCCCGCTGAAGTCGTTCACGATCGTGGGCGACATTGCCCAGACCAGTTCCGTGGCCGGCGCCAATTCCTGGCAGGGTGCCCTGGCTCCCATGTTCGGTGACCGCTGGCAGCTTGAGGAGCTGACGGTCAACTACCGGACGCCGTCCCAGATTGCCGAGGCAGCAGTCCGGATGGCCAACGCTGCCGGGCTGGTGGTTTCGGCGCCCAAGGCTGTCCGTGAGGGCCGCTGGTCACCTGTCATTGACGAGGTCCCGGCGGGCTCAGTGGTGGACCGCCTGGTGGAGGTCCTGCCGGCAGAGCTGGAAGCGCTCGACGGCGGCCTGATCGCCGTGATTGCCGACGGCGACCTCCTGCCCGCAGCCATCCGCGCCCTCCGCACTGCGTACGGCCGGCGGGTGGGCAACGGTGCTGGGAGCTACGAGCAGGACATTGTGGTCATCAGCCCCCGCGAGGCCAAGGGCCTGGAATTCGACGGCGTGGTGGTGCTGGAACCGGCCATGATGCTCAACCACGAGCACGGCAAGGTGGGCGACCTGTACGTGGCCATGACCCGGGCCACCCAGCGGCTGCGCCTGATAGCGGCCCAGCCCGTACCGGCAGGCATCGCAGGCTGAGGGCCTGCTCCCGGCGGTGCCGCCGCCTGGCGGCGCCGCACTCCTGCTAACTTAGAAGGCGTGCCAGAAATCAACAGCCTCGAACTGCAACAGAACGATCCCACTTTTGCCAACGTATGGCAGGAGCTGAAATGGCGTGGCCTGGTCCACGTCTCCACCGATGAAGCAGAGCTGGAGAAGCTCCTCGCCGGTGGGCCGGTCACGTACTATTGCGGCTTTGATCCCACGGCTCCCTCGCTTCACCTGGGCAACCTGGTGCAGCTGCTGGTGATGCGGCGGCTCCAGCTGGCCGGCCACCGGCCGCTGGGCCTGGTTGGCGGGTCCACGGGCCTGATCGGTGATCCCCGTCCCACGGCTGAACGGACCCTGAATACCAAGGACACCGTGGTGGAATGGGTGGGCTACCTGCAGGGCCAGGTCCGCCGTTTCCTAAGCTTCGAGGGGGACAACGCCGCCCGGATGGTCAACAACCTTGACTGGACGGCTCCGCTGAGCGCCATCGACTTCCTGCGTGAGGTGGGCAAGCACTTCCGTGTAGGCACCATGCTGCGCAAGGACGCGGTGGCCTCCCGGCTGAGTTCCGATGAGGGCATCAGCTACACCGAGTTCAGCTACCAGATCCTGCAGGGTATGGACTACCTCCAGCTGTACCGCGACCACGGCTGCGTCCTGCAGACCGGAGGCTCGGACCAATGGGGCAACCTGACCAGCGGCACGGAGCTGATCCGCAAGGTGGAGGGCAAGAGCGTCCACGCCCTGGGTACGCCGTTGATCACCAATTCCGATGGCACCAAGTTCGGCAAGAGCGAGGGCAACGCCATCTGGCTCGATGCCGCGATGTGCAGCCCGTACGCCTTCTACCAGTTCTGGCTTAATACCGCAGATGCTGACGTCGTTGACCGGCTCAAGGTGTTCACCTTCCTGACCCGGGCAGAGATCGACGACGTGGCCACCGCTGTTGCCGAGCGTCCGTTTGCCCGGGAAGGCCAGCGCCGGCTTGCCTTCGAAGTAACGTCGCTGGTTCACGGTGTGGATGCGACCGAAAAGGTCATCGCAGCGTCCGCCGCTTTGTTCGGCAACGGCGACCTTACTGTCCTCGATGAGGTGACCCTTTCTGCCGCCACCGCCGAACTTCCTTCCGCCACGGTGCCGGCAGACGCTTTGGGCATTGTGGATCTTTTGGTGGCGTCGGGTCTTTCCGAGAGCAAATCGGCCGCCCGCCGCACGGTGGGGGAGGGCGGCGCTTATGTGAACAACCAGAAAATGACAGACCCGGATGCTGTTGTCGCCGGCTCGCAGCTGCTGCACGGCAAGTACCTGCTCCTTCGGCGGGGAAAAAAGAACCTCGCCACCGTCCAGGTGGATCCCGCCTAGGGTTCCACGCCCCCGAAAACACCACAGCACGCCCTTCACCAGCCGACTTGCACGGCTGTTGGGGGGCGTGTATTGTTTTCTGAGTCGCCGCCGCTGAGTGGTGACAAACCCCCAACATTGATAAGAAGCAATTCTTAGCCAGGCAGTGCCTGGACCGAAAAGTTGCTTCGATTTTCTGCTGGGCGGATTCATGGAAACAGAGTGAATTCCGGGAAAACAACCGGATTTGCAAAGCGAATATGAATGAAATAAGCTTGAAACATCACGGCGAAGAAATACGGAATAAGAATTCATTCAAATGAATTGTTTCGGGAATATTCGAACGTGTCTGTTGTTTGAGAACTCAATAGTGTGCCATGTTTGTTGATACCAATTTTTTGTATTGAATTGGTTGAATTGGCTGGATGATGCCGCCCCTGTGGTGTTGTCTGGTTTTTACAGCTGGTTTCGAATTTTGTGCAGCCATTTTGTCCCGTGTTTCCGGGGTTGGTGGTTGTGTCTGTTTTTGTTTTTACTTCAACGGAGAGTTTGATCCTGGCTCAGGATGAACGCTGGCGGCGTGCTTAACACATGCAAGTCGAACGATGACCTCCAGCTTGCTGGGGTGATTAGTGGCGAACGGGTGAGTAACACGTGAGTAACCTGCCCTTGACTCTGGGATAAGCCTGGGAAACTGGGTCTAATACCGGATATGACTCCTCATCGCATGGTGGGGGGTGGAAAGCTTTTTGTGGTTTTGGATGGACTCGCGGCCTATCAGCTTGTTGGTGAGGTAATGGCTTACCAAGGCGACGACGGGTAGCCGGCCTGAGAGGGTGACCGGCCACACTGGGACTGAGACACGGCCCAGACTCCTACGGGAGGCAGCAGTGGGGAATATTGCACAATGGGCGCAAGCCTGATGCAGCGACGCCGCGTGAGGGATGACGGCCTTCGGGTTGTAAACCTCTTTCAGTAGGGAAGAAGCGAAAGTGACGGTACCTGCAGAAGAAGCGCCGGCTAACTACGTGCCAGCAGCCGCGGTAATACGTAGGGCGCAAGCGTTATCCGGAATTATTGGGCGTAAAGAGCTCGTAGGCGGTTTGTCGCGTCTGCCGTGAAAGTCCGGGGCTCAACTCCGGATCTGCGGTGGGTACGGGCAGACTAGAGTGATGTAGGGGAGACTGGAATTCCTGGTGTAGCGGTGAAATGCGCAGATATCAGGAGGAACACCGATGGCGAAGGCAGGTCTCTGGGCATTAACTGACGCTGAGGAGCGAAAGCATGGGGAGCGAACAGGATTAGATACCCTGGTAGTCCATGCCGTAAACGTTGGGCACTAGGTGTGGGGGACATTCCACGTTTTCCGCGCCGTAGCTAACGCATTAAGTGCCCCGCCTGGGGAGTACGGCCGCAAGGCTAAAACTCAAAGGAATTGACGGGGGCCCGCACAAGCGGCGGAGCATGCGGATTAATTCGATGCAACGCGAAGAACCTTACCAAGGCTTGACATGGACCAGACCGGACTGGAGACAGTTCTTCCCCTTTGGGGTTGGTTCACAGGTGGTGCATGGTTGTCGTCAGCTCGTGTCGTGAGATGTTGGGTTAAGTCCCGCAACGAGCGCAACCCTCGTTCTATGTTGCCAGCACGTGATGGTGGGGACTCATAGGAGACTGCCGGGGTCAACTCGGAGGAAGGTGGGGACGACGTCAAATCATCATGCCCCTTATGTCTTGGGCTTCACGCATGCTACAATGGCCGGTACAAAGGGTTGCGATACTGTGAGGTGGAGCTAATCCCAAAAAGCCGGTCTCAGTTCGGATTGGGGTCTGCAACTCGACCCCATGAAGTCGGAGTCGCTAGTAATCGCAGATCAGCAACGCTGCGGTGAATACGTTCCCGGGCCTTGTACACACCGCCCGTCAAGTCACGAAAGTTGGTAACACCCGAAGCCGGTGGCCTAACCCCTTGTGGGAGGGAGCTGTCGAAGGTGGGACTGGCGATTGGGACTAAGTCGTAACAAGGTAGCCGTACCGGAAGGTGCGGCTGGATCACCTCCTTTCTAAGGAGCACCTACAGTCCTTCATTCCTCATGTATGTGGTGGGTGGGGGTTGTCAGGAGTAAAGGCCCGTTGCGCAGACGATTGTTCTGCGGCGGGTGCTCAAGGGTGGAATATCAGCAAATAGGTGCCTGGTGGCACGAACCATGGTTTAGTACGGGTTACTCCTTCGGGGGTGGTTCAGGAACGATGATGGTCTGTGGTTGCTGGGTAGTGTATGGCACACTGTTGGGTCCTGAGGCAACAGGACCGGGGTGGTTCCGTGGCTGGTCTTTTTGGCTGGTGCGGGGCTGGTTCGGGTTTGTTTGTTTCTGGTTTCCTGGCTGCACCGAACACACGGTTGCTTTTCCTTTTGGGAGGGTTGTGTGGGGTGTGTGGTTTGGGGTTGTTGTTTGAGAACTACATAGTGGACGCGAGCATCTTTTATAAGAAGCAATTTCCAAGAATATGAACCTGAATCTGGCTGCGCGTGATGGTGTCACCTTTCGGGGTGGTGTTGATCGTGTGGTTGGTTTCTGTGGTTCTCTCGAAAATTAGCGTTTTTGATCTTTTGTGGTCAAGTTTTTAAGAGCACACGGTGGATGCCTTGGCATTAGGAGCCGAAGAAGGACGTAGGAATCTGCGATAAGCCTGGGGGAGTCGATAACCGGACTGTGATCCCAGGGTGTCCGAATGGGGAAACCCCGCCAGGCGCGCGAGTGACCTGGTGACCCGCATCTGAACACATAGGGTGTGTGGGGGGAACGCGGGGAAGTGAAACATCTCAGTACCCGCAGGAAGAGAAAACAATAGTGATTCCGTTAGTAGTGGCGAGCGAACGCGGATCAGGCTAAACCGTTCCATGTGTGATAGCCGGCGGGCGTTGCATGGGCGGGGTTGTGGGACTTTCCATACTGGTTCTGCCGGACCGGTGGGGTGTGATGTGCAGGCATAGGTGAACGGTCTTGAAAGGCCGGCCAGAGAGGGTGTGAGCCCCGTAACCGTAATGTTTTGTGCCGCCTGTGAGAGTATCCCAAGTAGCACGGGGCCCGAGAAATCCCGTGTGAATCTGTCAGGACCACCTGATAAGCCTAAATACTCCCTAATGACCGATAGCGGACCAGTACCGTGAGGGAAAGGTGAAAAGTACCCCGGGAGGGGAGTGAAACAGTACCTGAAACCGTGTGCTTACAATCCGTCGGAGCAACCGCACCTTGTGTGCATAGTAGTTGTGACGGCGTGCCTTTTGAAGAATGAGCCTGCGAGTTAGTGTTACGTCGCGAGGTTAACCCGTGTGGGGAAGCCGTAGCGAAAGCGAGTCTGAATAGGGCGTTGCAGTGGCGTGATCTAGACCCGAAGCGAAGTGATCTACCCATGGCCAGGTTGAAGCGACGGTAAGACGTCGTGGAGGACCGAACCCACTTCAGTTGAAAATGGAGGGGATGAGCTGTGGGTAGGGGTGAAAGGCCAATCAAACTTCGTGATAGCTGGTTCTCCCCGAAATGCATTTAGGTGCAGCGTTGCGTGTTTCTTGCTGGAGGTAGAGCTACTGGATGGCTAATGGGCCCTACAAGGTTACTGACGTCAGCCAAACTCCGAATGCCGGTAAGTGAGAGCGCAGCAGTGAGACTGTGGGGGATAAGCTTCATAGTCGAGAGGGAAACAGCCCAGACCACCAACTAAGGCCCCTAAGCGTGTGCTAAGTGGGAAAGGATGTGGAGTTGCGAAGACAACCAGGAGGTTGGCTTAGAAGCAGCCATCCTTAAAAGAGTGCGTAATAGCTCACTGGTCAAGTGATTCCGCGCCGACAATGTAGCGGGGCTCAAGTACACCGCCGAAGTTGTGGCATTCAAATATTAGCTAAGCCCTTGTGGTTCAGGCGTTTGGATGGGTAGGGGAGCGTCGTGTGGGCAGTGAAGTCGCGGTGTAAACCAGCGGTGGAGCCTACACGAGTGAGAATGCAGGCATGAGTAGCGAAAGACGGGTGAGAAACCCGTCCGCCGAATGATCAAGGGTTCCAGGGTCAAGCTAATCTGCCCTGGGTAAGTCGGGACCTAAGGCGAGGCCGACAGGCGTAGTCGATGGACAACGGGTTGATATTCCCGTACCGGCGAAAAACCGTCCATGTTGAACAGGGGATACTAACCGCCCGAGACCTGACCGCCCGCCCTTGTGGTGACGTGGTTTTTGGTGGAGCGCGGGACCTGATCCTGGGAGGCAAGCGTATTAACAGGTGTGACGCAGGAAGGTAGCCAAGCCGGGCGATGGTTGTCCCGGTCTAAGGATGTAGGGCGAATGGTAGGCAAATCCGCTGTTCATGATGCCTGAGATCTGATGGGACCCCCTTTAGTGGGGGGATTTGGTGATCCTATGCTGCCGAGAAAAGCATCGACGCGAGGTTTTAGCCGCCCGTACCCCAAACCGACACAGGTGATCAGGTAGAGAATACTAAGGCGATCGAGAGAATTATGGTTAAGGAACTCGGCAAAATGCCCCCGTAACTTCGGGAGAAGGGGGGCCCCAACCTTGAACACCACACGCTGGTGGGAGGGGATCGGGGCCGCAGAGACCAGGGGGAAGCGACTGTTTACTAAAAACACAGGTCCGTGCGAAGTCGCAAGACGATGTATACGGACTGACTCCTGCCCGGTGCTGGAAGGTTAAGAGGACCGGTTAGCCGCAAGGCGAAGCTGAGAATTTAAGCCCCAGTAAACGGCGGTGGTAACTATAACCATCCTAAGGTAGCGAAATTCCTTGTCGGGTAAGTTCCGACCTGCACGAATGGAGTAACGACTTCCCCGCTGTCTCAACCATAAACTCGGCGAAATTGCAGTACGAGTAAAGATGCTCGTTACGCGCAGCAGGACGGAAAGACCCCGAGACCTTTACTATAGTTTGGTATTGGTGTTCGGAGTGGCTTGTGTAGGATAGGTGGGAGACGTTGAAACCCGGACGCCAGTTCGGGTGGAGTCATCGTTGAAATACCACTCTGGTCACTTTGGACATCTAACTTCGGCCCGTAATCCGGGTCAGGGACAGTGCCTGATGGGTAGTTTAACTGGGGCGGTTGCCTCCTAAAAAGTAACGGAGGCGCCCAAAGGTTCCCTCAGCCTGGTTGGCAATCAGGTGTCGAGTGTAAGTGCACAAGGGAGCTTGACTGTGAGAGAGACATCTCGAGCAGGGACGAAAGTCGGGACTAGTGATCCGGCGGTACATTGTGGAATGGCCGTCGCTCAACGGATAAAAGGTACCTCGGGGATAACAGGCTGATCTTGCCCAAGAGTCCATATCGACGGCATGGTTTGGCACCTCGATGTCGGCTCGTCGCATCCTGGGGCTGGAGTAGGTCCCAAGGGTTGGGCTGTTCGCCCATTAAAGCGGTACGCGAGCTGGGTTTAGAACGTCGTGAGACAGTTCGGTCCCTATCCGCTGCGCGCGCAGGAAATTTGAGAAGGGCTGTCCTTAGTACGAGAGGACCGGGACGGACGAACCTCTGGTGTGTCAGTTGTACTGCCAAGTGCACCGCTGATTAGCTACGTTCGGATGGGATAACCGCTGAAAGCATCTAAGCGGGAAGCTCGCTTCGAGATGAGATTTCCATACACCTTGTGTGTGAGAGGCCCCCAGCCAGACCACTGGGTTGATAGGCCGGATGTGGAAGCGAGGACTAACGACTCGTGAAGCTGACCGGTACTAATAGGCCGATAACTTACACCACACACCACCCCCGCAACCTTCCCTTCAAAAGGGGTTGCACCCGTGGGGTGGTAAAAAGAAACAAGACTGCTTGCGTCCACTATGTGGTTCCCAAACAACAAAACCTGTTGTCGGGAATCAACAACTACATAACAACACCACACCTGCCCCACCACGGGCAGGACGAACAATGTTGTAACCACAGATTTCCCACCCCCGGGCAACACCCCAGGGGACGGGTAGAAGGGTTACGGCGGTCATAGCGTGGGGGAAACGCCCGGTCCCATCCCGAACCCGGAAGCTAAGACCCACAGCGCCGATGGTACTGCACCCGGGAGGGTGTGGGAGAGTAGGACGCCGCCGGAACAAACATTCCGGTCGAGGCCCCAACCAGCACCTGGTTGGGGCCTCCCACATTTAACAACCAAACACCCCCACCCCGGTGCCGCCGCCACCAGGCACCCCACCCACCGCCCCCCCCGGGTTGTTCTATCAGATACGGTCCCCAAACCCCCCGAATAACAACCACAACCGATAGCGTAAATCGGTGAACTACCCGGCACTAATGGCCGGCGACGCTGCAGGGCATCGTTTTGTCTGGTGGCCCTCCCTCCTCCAGGAACACCGGGAAACTGTTCTCACGGACTACCTTCGTTTCGGTCGGCGAAGAAGCCGGCATCTTGAGGTCCCTGGGAGCGTGTGGAGAACAGCTGCCGCCCTGTTGCCTGGCGCAAGGTCCTTGGCCGGTACCTTTCCATCGGCCAGTGGTCCGAATTGTTTTGGCACTGTCATAGCAGCAGCCGGTGTTGTGGACGCGGCCGACACGTGGATGGTCCAGGAACCGTTTGAGAAGTGGCTCGCTATGGTGGCTGTACCCGGCGGAAATGACAGCAATGCGGGTACGGTCCTCGTCTGCGTTCACCTACAGGCCTGGCCCAGCATGTTGCCATCACTGTGGGCGGCGGATATGCGCTGCATAAGCCCTCGCAAGGCTGGATGAGCCCAAGGAAGGTGCTGACCAGCCGCGAAGTCATCGCCAGTGCACGTCAATCCGGGCGGCGGCTCAGCCGGTACACGCTGGTGGGAGCGGTCTGATGCCATGATCAGGGTACGCCGGTGTATTGGGGGTTGATGTGAACATGGCCACGATCCCCGCCGGATTATGCTGCCGCGTGCCTGCGATTAGGACGGCTCGCCTAGAATTGATGAAGATGTACGGACTTGGAAGCGCTTGATTTCGGGTTGCGTAGTAAACGAAACACGCATATGAGCCACTGCAGTTGCGCCAGCGGTCGGCTCTCAACAGGAGGAATCCACATGGCCGAGAACAACGGCGGCAACCGCGGGAACGACCGGGGCTCATTCCGGGGAAACAACAACTCCGGCGGGGATCCCCGCGGCTTCAGGGGACGGGAAAACCGGGACAACAACGATCCTGCAAAGCGCCCAGCCGGCAACGGTGAGCGTAAGCCCTTCGGTGACCGCGACCGTAAGCCTTTTGGTGACCGTCCCCGCCGTGACGGTGAAGACCGTGGCTTTGGTGGCGGGGAGCGGAAGCCTTATGGTGACCGTTCTGCTGCCGGTGGTGGAGCCGGGCGCGGCTTCGGTGGTGGCGACCGTGAGCGTAAGCCTTATGGTGACCGGCCTGCTGCTGGTGGTGGTGCGGGCCGTGGTTTCGGTGGTGGCGACCGTGAGCGTAAGCCTTATGGTGATCGTCCCGCAGGCGACCGTGGGTTTGGCGGTGGCGGGGACCGTGAGCGTAAGCCTTATGGTGACCGGCCTGCTGCTGGTGGTGCGGGCCGTGGTTTCGGTGGTGGCGACCGTGAGCGTAAGCCTTATGGTGATCGTCCCGCAGGCGACCGTGGGTTTGGCGGTGGCGGGGACCGTGAGCGTAAGCCTTATGGTGACCGGCCTGCTGCTGCTGGTGGTGGTGCGGGCCGTGGTTTCGGTGGTGGCGACCGTGATCGCAAGCCGTATGGTGACCGTCCTTCGGGCGACCGCGAAAACCGTGGTTTCGGTGGTGGCGACCGTGACCGTAAGCCCTACGGCGACCGTCCCTCGGGCGACCGCGACAACCGTGGTTTTGGTGACCGTCCCCGGCGCGAAGGCGACGGCGAACGCCGCAGCTTCGGCGGCGGCGACAACCGCAGGCCCTACGGCGACCGCCAGGAACGCGCCCCCCGCAGCTTTGACCGCGGTGGCGATTCCGGCCCGCGCAACTTCGGCCGCGACCGTGAAGAAGACCGGCCCGTTCGTGTTCCGAACGCACGCGACCTCCGCAGCGCCAACCGTCCCGACCGCGAACGTTCACCGCAGATCGACGACGACGTAACCGGCAAGGAACTCGACCGCGCCACGCAGCACCAGATCAAGACCCTGGAACCCAAGAGTGCCGAATGGGTGGCCCGCCACCTGGTGATGGCCGGCCGGCTGATTGACGACGAACCCGAGCTGTCCTTCCAGCACGCCCTGGCAGCGAGCCGCCGCGGCGGCCGCCTGGCAGCAGTCCGCGAAGCCGTGGGCCTCACCGCCTACGCCGCCGGCCATTACGGCGAAGCCCTCCGCGAGTTCCGTACGTACCGGCGCATCAGCGGTTCCAACGTGCACCTGCCCGTTATGGCCGACTGTGAACGTGGCCTGGGCCGTCCGGACCGGGCACTCGACGTGGTCCGTTCCGAAGAAGCACAGGACCTGGATGCGCCCGGCAAGGTGGAGCTGGCCATCGTGGCCTCCGGCGCACGCACCGACCTGAAGCAACTCGACGCCGCCGTTTCCGAGCTGGAAATCGTCCAGCTCGATATCAACCGCGCCTTCTCTTACAGCCCGCGCCTCTTCCGCGCCTACGCCGACGCCTTGGCAGCCGTGGGCCGGACAGATGAGGCCGCAAAGTGGAACAAGCAGGCCGTGGTCGCGGAAAACGCGCTGGGCCAGGGTGTTGACGAAGAACCCGACATCATCGACCTTGGCTGGGACGAGGAAGAGGAAGCCCGCGAGGAAGCCGAACGCCGCCGCCTGCTGGAACGTACCTCCGCGGAAGCGCCGCAGGCAGGCTCGGCACCTTCGGCTGGCGCCGTATCGGCAGAGGCCCTGTCCGGAGCTGGGGTGTCCGGCTCCACCGAAGCGGCCCACGAGGACGCGCAGGACGCCGCGATTGAGGACCAAGAGGCCGACTATTTCGCCTCCGACGACGCCGAATCGGATCTGGACTCCGTTGAGCAGGACGATCAGGAGCAGGGCGTCGAGGACCCGGACGACGCCGACAGCGGCGACCAGCCTGCAGACGCCGGTTCGCTGGCGGACCAGGACCGCCGGGAAGACTGACGCGGATGGCTGACGTAACCCTGATTTCCCGGTTTGATGCGCTCCTGGCGGACCTGGACGGCGTTGTCTACGCCGGCCCGGCCGCCATCCCCGGCGCCATCGAGTCGCTGCAACAGCTTGCGGGTGTGGGGGTGGGACTGGGTTATGTGACCAACAACGCATCCCGGTCCCCGGCGCAGGTGGCAGCCCACTTGCGCGATCTCGGCGCACCCGCCGCTGATGAGCAGGTGGTCAGCTCGTCCCAGGCGGCAGCGGACCTCTTGGCGTCGCTGCTGCCCGCCGGCGCCAAGGTCCTGGTGACCGGCAGCGCCGCGCTGGCCCACGAACTGGAACTCGTGAACCTGGTTCCCGTCTCCTCGCAGGACGAGGATCCGGTGGCGGTGGTGCAGGGCTTCGACCCCGGGCTCGGCTGGAAGGACCTTGCGGAGGCTACCTTCGTTGTCAACGCCGGTGCGCTGTGGGTGGCCACCAACACTGACATGTCCATCCCGCAGGCCCGAGGCATCGCCCCGGGCAACGGCACCCTGGTGGCAGCTGTCGCGGCGGCCACCGGCCAGAAACCGCGGGTTGCCGGCAAACCCGAAGCGCCGCTCTTCCACTCCGCCGCCAAACGGCTGGGCGCCGAGCGTCCCCTGGTGGTGGGCGACCGGCTCGACACCGACATCCTGGGCGGCAACAACGCCGGCTTCGCCACCGTGGCGGTCCTTACCGGCGTGGATACCCGCGAAACCATACTCGCCGCCAGGGCCGCGGAGCGCCCCACCTACATCATCGGCAGCCTGCCGGAATTGTTCCAGCCCTACCCGGACGTGACGCACGACGACGGCACCTACACCTGCGGCGCAGCCTCGGCCCGGGTGGCCAACGGCGCAGTCGGGGTCATCGGCAGCCCCGACAGCCTGGACGCCTGGCGCGCTGCGTGCGCCGCCTGGTGGGCTGCAACGCCCGACGCGGCCTCGGCCCAGGCGCCGCAGCTGGCCTGGCTCAATCACTAGACTGGTGGAATGACTGAGCTGAGCGCATCCGAGCATTCCGATCCAGTCCAGCCGTCACCGGACTGGCCGGAGGCGGCGGGCCCCGCAATCTCCGATCCGCGGGTGGCTGCGGTGCTGGCCAGGCTGGCAGAGCTCCCCGGGCAGCCCGTTGATACGCACGAAGAGGCGTACGCCGGGCTGCATGACGGGCTTCTGGCCGCGCTTAATGAAGAGCCGGCCGGCGCCGGATCCGCGGACGGCAACGCCTGATGCCGGTCCGTCTTGACCAGGCCCTCGTTGCCAGGGGCCTGGCACGGTCCCGTACGCACGCCGCAGCCCTGATCGCCGAAGGTAAAGTCAGCTCCGCCGGCCAGGTCCTCGCCAAGGCGTCCCTCCAGGTGGACGATGAGCGCGAACTCGCCGTCGAACACGACGCCCAGGACACCTATGCCAGCCGGGCCGGGCATAAGCTCGCCGGCGCGCTGGACGCCTTCCCGGACATTGCCGTGGCGGGCAAAAGGTGCCTCGACGCCGGCGCCTCCACGGGCGGCTTCACTGATGTCCTGCTGCGGCGCGGCGCCGCGCACGTGGTGGCTGTCGACGTCGGACACGGCCAGCTGGTGCCCCGGATCCGGAACGATCCGCGCGTGGAAGTCCATGAAGGCCTCAACGTCAGGTACATGGCAGCGGACGCGATCGGCGGCGCCGTGGCCCTGACAGTGGCGGACCTGTCCTTCATCTCCCTGACCCTGGTGGCGCTGCCGCTGGCGCTGGCCACGGAACCGGGCGGGGACCTGGTGCTGATGGTTAAGCCGCAGTTCGAGATCGGCAAGGACCGCCTGGGCCGCAACGGGGTGGTGACCTCCGAGCGGGAACGCCGGATGGCGGTGGAAAAGGTTGCCAACGCAGCGCTCGACGCCGGCACCGACCTTCGGGGCCTGGCAGCCAGTCCGTTGCCCGGCCAGGACGGAAACGTCGAATACTTCCTGTGGATAAAACGCAGGATGACCCAAGACCTGCCTAAGATCGAAGAGCGGGAGGCAGCCATCGCTGCCTTGCTCGGACGTATCTGGCCGAACCACTAGAGAGCGGAACCTGATGAGCAGGCGTGTCCTTGTCCTTGCCCACACCGGCCGCGAGGAATCACTGAAGGCTGCCTGGGAGGCCTGTGCCCTCCTGCACGCCTCCGGGATGGTTCCGGTGATGCAGGACTCCGAACTGGCTGACATGGAGCGGTTCTTCGGCCACCTGGCCCAGCCTGTGGAGGTGCTGCACAACCAAGTGCAACTCCCGGACGTTGAACTGGTGATGGTCCTGGGTGGGGACGGCACCATCCTGCGCGCTGCTGAACTGGTCCGCGAAGTTGATGTCCCCCTGCTCGGTGTCAACCTGGGGCACGTCGGATTCCTCGCCGAGAGCGAGCGGGCGGACCTCGCCCAGACCGTGCAGTGGATTGCCAGCCGTGAATACACGGTGGAAGAGCGGATGACCATCGACGTGCAGGTGTGGGTCAAGGGCCAGAAGATCTGGCACACCTGGGCCCTGAACGAGGCCGCCATCGAAAAAGCGAACCGGGAACGGATGCTCGAAGTGGTCACAGAAGTGGACGAACGCCCGCTCACGTCCTTTGGTTGCGACGGCATCGTTGTGGCCACACCCACGGGATCCACCGCCTATGCCTTCTCCGCCGGCGGACCCGTGGTGTGGCCGGAGGTGGAGGCCCTGGTTATTGTCCCCATCAGCGCCCACGCCCTGTTCGCCAAACCCCTGGTGGTCTCGCCGCGGTCCCGGCTCGCCGTGGAAATCCTCAGCCGGACGGACGCCCAGGGCGTGCTGTGGTGCGACGGCCGGCGGTCCGTGGACCTGCCTCCCGGAGCACGCGTGGAAGTCACCAAATCCACCACCCCCGTGCGGCTGGCCCGCACCCACCAGACCCCGTTCTCCGCCCGGCTGGTCCGCAAGTTCGAACTGCCCATCCACGGCTGGCGCGGCCCCGTGCCCAAGGCCGAGTCGGTCCACACCGGCCCCATCCCGATCGTCCGGACGCCGAGGGTCATGCCCCCGCTGCCCGTGCCGCCGGACCACGAGGCCGCCCCCACCGATCCACCGACTGCAAAGTGACACCATGCTTGAAGAACTGAGAATCCGCGATCTGGGCGTCATCACCGACGCAACGCTGCCGCTGGGGCCGGGACTGAGCGTTGTCACCGGCGAAACCGGTGCCGGTAAAACCATGGTGGTGACCGCCGTCGGGCTCCTGCTGGGCGCCCGCGCCGACGCCGGCGCAGTCCGCAGCGGTGCCAAAAGTGCCACCGCCGAAGCCGTCCTGAAGCTCGACGCCGGCCACCCCGCCGTCGCCCGCGCCGTGGAAGCCGGTGCGGACGTTGAGGAGTTCGACGGCGGCGCTGAACTGATCCTGGCCCGCAGGCTGGGTGCGGACGGCCGCAGCCGTGCGTTCCTGGGCGGCCGGGCGGCCCCGGTGGGCGTCCTCGCCGAGATCGGCGAAACGCTGGTGGTGGTCCACGGCCAATCGGACCAGATCAGGCTCAAGGGCGCCACCGCGCAACGCGGGGCGCTGGACAAGTTCGCGGGGGACACCCTTGCCGCGCCGCTGGCCGCCTACCAGGACCTCTTCGCGCACTGGAAGTCCAGCCAGGCGGAACTGGACGCCCTGCGCAATGCCGCCCGCGACCGGCTCCGCGAGGCGGAGTCCCTGCAGGTGGCCCTGGCCGAGATCGACGAAGTTGATCCGCAGCCGGGGGAGGACGAGTCGCTTAAGGCCGAGGCTGTAAAGCTTGCCAACGTGGAGGAACTCCGGATTGCCGCGAGCACCGCCCACCAGGCGCTTATCGCCGAAGATTTCGGCGACGCCGGTGACGCCACTACCCTGGTGGACGCTGCCAAACGGACCCTGGAACATGTGGCGGAGCACGACGCCGAGCTCGGCCAGGCCGCGGCCCGGCTGGCCGAGGTGGGTTTCCTGCTCAACGACATCGCCACCGACCTGGCCAGTTACCAGGCCGGTCTGGACACTGAAGGCCCGGAGCGGCTCGCCGAAATCGAGGAACGGCGGGCGGCGCTGGCGAAACTCGTCCGCAAATACGCGCCCACCATCGATGAGGTGCTCGGGTGGGCCGACCGCTCACGGGTGCGCTTCGACGAACTCCAGGACGACTCCACCCGCATCGAAACACTCGAGGCCGATGTTGCCCGCGCCGAGGCGGAACTGAAGAAACTGGCAACAGGCATCACTAAGATCCGCACCAAGGCGGCCAAGGACCTATCGTCCCGGGTCAGCGCGGAGCTCAAGGCCCTGGCCATGGCTGATGCCACCCTGGTGATCACGCTGGAGCCGGCCGCCATGCACGGCCCCCATGGCGCGGACGAGATCGCCTTCCTGCTGCAGCCGCATTCCGGCGCCCCCGCCAGGCCCTTGGGCAAGGGTGCGTCCGGCGGTGAACTGTCTCGTGTGATGCTCGCCATCGAAGTGGTGCTCGCCGCAGTGGACCCCGTCCCCACGTTTGTGTTTGATGAGGTTGATGCCGGCGTCGGCGGCCGGGCGGCTGTGGAGATCGGCCGCCGGCTGGCCATGCTGGCCCGGCACGTCCAGGTCCTGGTGGTCACCCACCTGCCGCAGGTGGCAGCTTTCGCCGACCAGCACATCACGGTCACCAAAACCTCCGTCAGGGGAGCCGACGGCGGCACGGCCACCGGCTTCACGTCCAGTGATGTGCGACTCCTCGACGGCCCCGAACGGGTCCGCGAACTTGCCCGCATGCTGGCCGGGCAAGAGGATTCCGAGTCCGCCCGCGCGCATGCCCAGGAACTGCTGGATGACGCAAAACTCCTGCCGCAGCGGGCCTGATGGCTGCAGTCCGGAAATAATTGCAGAGGTCCACGCCTTGAACATCCGCCACGGTGGGACGCACACTTGAACGTTTGGGACAGCCGGTGCCCGACCCGTGGAAGGCTCAATTGATGATAGGCTCGAATTCCGTGGTGCAGCGATCAAATTCCCGTGTAAATTCCCGGTTCCCGGGTTCATCCAAGACGACCAAACACATCTTCGTAACCGGTGGTGTGGCGTCCTCGCTCGGTAAGGGACTCACGGCTTCCAGCCTTGGTCACCTCCTGCGGGCCCGCGGCCTGTCTGTAACTATGCAGAAGCTCGATCCCTATCTGAATGTGGATCCGGGCACCATGAATCCCTTCCAGCACGGCGAAGTCTTCGTGACCGACGACGGCGCCGAGACGGACCTGGATATCGGGCACTACGAGCGTTTCCTCGACGAGAACCTCGAAGGCTCCGCGAACGTGACCACCGGCCAGGTGTACTCCACGGTGATCGCCAAGGAGCGCCGCGGCGAATACCTCGGCGACACCGTCCAGGTCATCCCGCACATCACCGATGAGATCAAGCGCCGGATGCGCCTGCCCGCGGAAGGCAAAAACGCCCCGGACGTCATCATCACCGAAATCGGCGGCACGGTGGGGGACATCGAATCCCAGCCGTTCCTCGAATCCGCACGCCAGGTCCGCCAGGACATCGGCCGCGGCAACGTCTTTTTCCTGCACGTGTCCCTGGTCCCGTACATCGGCCCCTCCCAGGAACTGAAGACCAAGCCAACGCAGCACTCCGTGGCCGCCCTGCGCTCCATCGGCATCCAGCCCGAAGCGATCGTCATCCGCTCGGACCGCGAAGTTCCGGACGCCATGCGCGAGAAGATCGGCCGCATGTGCGATGTGGACATCGACGCCGTGGTCAACGCCGCCGATGCGCCCAGCATCTACGACATCCCCAAGACCCTGCACACCCAGGGCCTGGACTCCTACATCGTGCGTGCCCTGGACCTCCCGTTCAAGGACGTCGACTGGACCAGCTGGGACAAGCTCCTCGAAGCAGTCCACAACCCCAAGCACCACGTCGAAATTGCCCTGGTGGGCAAGTACATCGACCTCCCGGACGCCTACCTGTCCGTGACCGAGGCACTGCGGGCCGGCGGCTTCGCCAACGACACCAAGGTCCAGATCCGCTGGGTTCCCTCCGACGAATGCGAAACGCACGAAGGTGCCGTCGCAGCACTCAAGGGTGTTGACGCCATCTGCGTTCCCGGCGGCTTCGGCATCCGCGGGCTGGAAGGCAAGCTGGGCGCCCTGAAGTTCGCCCGCGAAACCCGCCTGCCCGTCCTGGGCCTGTGCCTGGGCCTGCAGTGCATGGTCATCGAGTATGCCCGGAACGTGGTGGGCCTGGAAGGCGCGTCCTCGTCCGAGTTCGAGCCGGACTCCAAGTACCCGGTCATTGCCACCATGGCAGAGCAGCTGGAATTCGTTGAAGGCGGCGGCGACCTCGGCGGCACCATGCGCCTGGGCCTCTACGAAGCCAAGCTCGACGCCGGTTCGGTCATCGCCGAAACCTACGGCAAGACCACCGTCAGCGAACGGCACCGCCACCGCTACGAGGTCAACAACAAGTACCGCGACCAGATCGCCGCCGAAGGACTGGTCTTCTCCGGCACGTCCCCGGACGGCAAGCTGGTGGAGTACGTGGAGCTGCCCGCGGATGTCCACCCCTACTACGTGGCCACGCAGGCGCACCCCGAGCTGAGCTCGCGCCCCACCCGGCCGCACCCGCTGTTCGCCGGCCTGGTCAAGGCCGCCCTGGCCCACCAGAACGGCACCGACACGGTAACCGCCGGCGCCTCGAAGGCCAAGCAGTCCGGTACGGTAGCCGCTAAGTAGTCCACAACGGAAAAGAGACGGCGCGATGCCCGGTACACCTGAAACCACCCCTGCCAGCAGGCAGGTTTCGGATGCACCGAGCCCGCGCCGTCTTTTGTCCACGGAGCAGGTCTACAAAGGCCGGATCTGGGACGTGGTCAGTGACACGTTCACGCTCCAGGACGCCGGAGCGCCCCTGACCCGCGACTACATCGACCACCCCGGCGCCGTGGCCGTCCTGCCCATGAACGCGGACGGCCAGATCCTCCTGCTCCGGCAATACCGGCACCCCGTAGGCATGGACCTTTGGGAAATCCCGGCCGGCCTCCTCGACATTGAGGGCGAGGACTTCGTGGTGGGCGCTGCCCGGGAACTGGCCGAAGAGGCCGACATTGCCGCCGGTACCTGGAACGTCCTGACCGACTTCTTCAACTCCCCGGGCTCCTCCAGCGAAGCCATCAGGATCTACCTTGCCCGGGACCTGACGGAGATCCCGCACCACGAACGGCATGAGCGCACGGACGAGGAAGCGGAAATCGAATTCCACTGGATCAGCCTTGATGAGGCCGTGGCGTCCGTCCTGGCCGGCCGGCTGCACAACCCGTCCGCCGTCGTCGGCATCCTGGCCGCCGCCGCTGCCCGGGCCAACGGATACGCTGACCTGCGGCCGGCGGACGCTCCCTGGCCGGCGCACCCCAGCCAGCGCTGATGGTCCCCGGCCCCTCGGCAGAGGCGATCCCGGCGGAAGCACCGGCACCGCAGGCACCGGCACCCCCTGCGCCGCCGCCGTCGGCCGTTGACCGGGGGATCACTGACTACCTCCAGCACATGGGCGTCGAACGCGGCCTGGCCGCCAATACCCTCGCCGCATACCGCCGCGACCTGTCCCGGTATGCCCGGTACCTGATGGCCGCTGGCCGCAACCAGCCGGCGGACATCACCCGGCACGATGTCACAGGATTCGTCCGTGCCCTCTCGGAAGGATCCGACGGCGGCTCAGCGCTGGGGGTGCGCTCCGCCGCCCGGACAGTCGTGGCCGTCCGCGGGCTGCACAAGTTCTGGGCCCTGGAGGGCTACACCACCGCCGACCCCGCCAGCGAAGTCCACCCGCCCATGCCGGGCAAGCGCCTGCCCAAAGCCATCAGTGTTGACGAGGTGACCCGGATCCTCGAGGCTGCCGGAACCGACACGGCGGCGGGGCTCCGGGACCGGGCGCTGCTGGAATTCCTGTACTCCACCGGTGCCCGGATCAGCGAGGCCGTGGGCCTGGACGTTGATGACATTTCCCTGGCTGGCCCGGACGAAGGCCCGGCGGTGGTTCGGCTGTTCGGCAAGGGATCCAAGGAACGGCTCGTGCCGCTGGGATCCTATGGCGCCCGGGCCGTTGACGCGTACTTGGTGCGTGGCCGCCCGCTGCTGGCCGCCAAGGGCAAAGGCACACCCGCGCTTTTCCTGAACGCCCGGGGCGGCCGGATCAGCCGGCAGAGCGCCTGGACCATCCTGAAGGCCGCCGCCGAAAAAGCCAACATCACCCGTGACGTCTCGCCGCACACGCTCCGGCACTCGTTCGCCACCCACCTGCTCGAGGGCGGCGCAGATGTCCGTGTGGTCCAGGAACTGCTGGGGCACGCCTCGGTGACCACCACCCAGGTGTACACCCTGGTCACGGCGGACACCCTGCGGGAAATCTACGCTGCAGCGCACCCCCGGGCCCTGGGCTAGGACCCCGGCGCCGGCCTAAAGCACCGCTTCGATGGTCAACTCCACGGCGCCAAGCAGGAACGCGAGCACGGAGGATCCCATGGCAGCCACCAGCATCAGGCCCGGATGCGCCAGCCCGATCACCACGCGGCGCAGCCGCGGCCGGCCCCGCAGGAACGACTTTGGCACCCTCGACAGGACGGGGAACTGCCGCCAGCCGCGAAGCCGGCGCAGGAACCAGGCGCAGCGCGCCACAAAGGCCAGCCACAGGAGCGAGACCACCAAAGGGACCATGGCGGCCATCAGGTTCAGCCCCAGCGCCGTCACCTCCCGTTCTGAATCTCCCGCCAGCGCCTGGATGGTGGTGGAGATCGAAGCGCTGAGCACCACCGAGACCGCCCAGACCATAAACGCCGCCACCAGTGCCAGGAACCTCACAAAAAAGAGCCCCAGCACCGACTCCCGGACCGGTTTCACTTCGGTCCGCGGCGTGACATGCAGGACCGTCAGCGTGCACACCAGCGTGGGCAGGGCAGCCATGCCCACCAGCAGGTACCAGGTCCAGCCGGCCAGGTCCACAAATTCGTCGACGGCGATCAGCGCAGTCCAGAACCCGGCCCAGGCCCAGCCCCAGTGCAGCGGGTTGCGGACCAGCCAGGCGGGCAACCGCGCGTCGATCGTTGAGCTGCGGGCAGGCCGGAGCGCGTGGGCTGATTCTGGAGTCACAGGTAGAGCTTCCCACATGCCGGTGCCGCCGGCGCCGTGTGTCCGGGCGGCGCAACTAGGCTTGGCGCATGACTGCAGCACAGGTGACCCTCTGTTTCCTCCTCCGCGACGCAGCCGGCGGCCAGGAGGTCCTCCTGGGGCTCAAGCGCACCGGCTTCGGCCGCGGCAAGGTGGTGGGCGTAGGCGGCCATGTCGAACCGGGGGAGACCGTGCGGGCCGCAATCTGCCGCGAGGTACGCGAAGAGGTGGACGTTGTGGTTGCCGCCGCGGACCTGGTGCCGGCCGGAACCGTCGACTTTGTTTTCCCTTACCGGCCGGAATGGGACATGTTCACCACCGTGTTCCTGGCTCACCGCTGGGAAGGCGAGCCGTCTGAAAGTGATGAGATCACGCCACAGTGGTATCCAGTGGATCAGCTGCCCGTCCGGCAGATGTGGGCGGATGCCGAACACTGGCTCCCGGCCATGATCTCAGGGCGGCGCACCGACGTCAGGGTGGAACTGGCCGCCGACAATGACAGCGTCGCTGCCGTCAGCTACGCGGACTGGCCCGCAGGCCCGGCCAGGCCGTGACCCTGGAATACGTGCACGACGGCGGCACCCGCCGGGTGCCTCAGTGGCCGCCCCACCGGTATTCGTTCTCCGGCCGTCCCGGCGTACCGTAACGCGCCGTCCGGGAGACCGTTCCGGCGTCGGCCAGGTACTCGAGGTAGCGCCGGGCCGTCACCCGGGACATGCCCAGGGCGTCCATGACTTCCGTCGCCGAGACCGCGTACTGCTGCTCCTGCAGGAACTCCTGGACTGAGCCCAGGGTGGAGCTGGACAGGCCCTTGGGCAGCGGCAGTTCCGACGGGGCCCGGAGGCTGGCGAATGCCTGGTCAACCTCGCTTTGGGACGCCCCGGCCCGGCCTGCGCCCGCCCCGGCCAGCTGCCGGCGGAACTGCCGGTAGCTCTCGAGTTTGTCCGCGAACGTGGCAAAAGTGAACGGTTTGATCAGGTACTGGACCACGCCGATGGCCACGGCGCTGCGCACGATCGCCAGCTCCCGGACGGCGGTGATCGCGATGATGTCCGCCAGGATCCCGGCGGACCTCATCCGCCGGGCGATGTCCAGGCCGTGCAGGTCCGGCAGGTTCATGTCCAGGAGCACCAGCTCCACCGGATCGCCCGCCGCTGAAAACTCGGTGAGGAGGCGCAGCGCCGACTGGCCGTCCGGTGCGGTGCCGGCGAGCACAAACCCTTCCAGCCTGCCCACGTAGGCCGCATGCGCAGCGGCGGCGATGGCCTCGTCCTCAACAACGAGGACGCGGATCTCTCTCACGGTCAGTGCTCCTTTTCGGCGGGTTCGGCCGGTTCGGCGGGCAGGGTTGCCGGCAGGAAAACCTCGAACTTGGCACCGCGCCGGCCGTTGATGGCCAGCGTACCGCCCAGCCGCTGCACTGCCTGCCGCACCAGCGCCAGGCCGATGCCCCGGCTGCCCTGCCCTGACTGCTTGGTGCTGTAGCCGTGCCGGAAGATGTTCTCCGCGGCGGCCGCGCTGATGCCGGCGCCGGAATCGTGGACCGTCACGTCCAGGCCTTCCTCATCCGACTCCACCGTCAGCTGCACCCGGCGCGGCGGGGGGCCGTCTGCGGCTGCATCGATCGCGTTGTCCAGCAGGTTGCCCATGATGGTCACCAGGTCCTGGACTGCGACGCCGGCCACTGTGCCGGAGCCAAGGGCTGCCACGTCCAACTGGACGCCACGCTCGTGGGCTTCGGCCACTTTGCCCATCACCAGGGCCCCCAGGACCGGCTCGTCCACCGAACTGACCATGTCATCGGTCAGCCGCTGGCTCAGGGCCAGGTCCTGGGTGGCGAAGTCCAGCGCCTCCTGGGTCCGGCCCAGCTCCAGGAGCGAGACCATGGTGTGCAGCCGGTTGGCATGTTCGTGCGTCTGGGCCCGCAGCGCCCCGGAGAGGGTGCGCATGGTTTCCAGCTCGTTGCCCAGCGCCTCGATCTCGGTCCTGTCCCGCAGCGTGGCCACGGTGCCGTAAACATCAGCCCTGCCCCGGGAGCCAGCCCCTGCCGGCCCCTTCGCCGGCGCCTGGTTCACCACCAGGATGCGCGAACCGGCCAGGATGATCTCGTCCTTGACGGTCCGTCCCGACTCGAACAGCCGCCGTAGGCCATCGTCCAGCGGCAGGTCCGCCAGCTGCGGTGGCCTGGTGGGGTCCAGGCTGCTGGCCGCAAGGCCCAGGAGCTCGGCGGCCTGGTCGTTGTACATCACCACGCTGCCGCGGGTGTCGATGAGGATGAGTCCTTCCCGGACCGAGTGCAGCACGGATTCGTAGTAGGCGAAGAGCTGCGAGAGCTGCTCCGGCCCCCAGCCGCGGGTGACCCGGCGGAGGTAGCGGCCCAGCAGCCACGATGCCAGGGAACCGCCCAGCAGCAGGGCCAGGCCGATGGCCAGCAGGGCAGGCAGCCGGGCGGCAAACGCCACGTCCACGGTGCGGACCGTGACGCCCGCGGCCACCAGGGCGCGGACGGTGCCGCCGGCGTCCTTCACCGGAACGATGGTCCGCACGGACGGGCCCAGGGTCCCCGCGGTGACCTCGGTGAACTCCTGCCCCTGCAGGGCGGCGTCAATGGAACCGATGTACGGCCGGCCCAGCTCCTCGTCCCGGGGGTGGGTCCACCGGGTCCGGTCCGGGGCCATGATGGTGATGAAGTCGACGTCGGCCCCTGCCATCACCTCCCGGGCGTAAGGCTGCAGCAGGGCTGAGGGGTCCGGCGTCGCCGCTGCCGCCAGCACCAGGGGACTGGCGGCGATGGCGGAGGCGATGCCGGCCATGCGCAGGCCTGCCTCGTCGTACGTGCGGTCCCTCGCGTCCAGGTAGGTGGCCGTCCCCACCACAGCGATGAACGCCACCACAATCAGCAGGTTCGCCACAAACAGCCTGCGGGCGATACTCCAGCTGTGGATCATCAGTACCTCCCACGACCAATATGAACGCAACGGTGAGCTGCGTCACGGTGTGCCCAATGATGGATATCACACCGCAAGGACGCCTTGAGCCCAGAATCTGTGCCGCAGCGTCTTCAAGATTATCCATAAGGAGACACATCATGGCCTCTCAACGAGGAGAGTCGCTCGGCACCCCCAAGGCCAAGCGCAAGGGCATCGACAAGTCGCACTACCTTTACATCGCCGTCATCGCCGCCGTAATCCTCGGCGCCGTGGTGGGCCTGATGTTCCCCGAGGTGGGCAAGTCACTCAAGCCCCTCGGCGACGGCTTCATCAAGCTCATCAAGATGATGATCGGCCCGGTCATCTTCTGCACCATCGTCCTTGGCATCGGTTCCATCGCCAAAGCAGCCACGGTGGGCAAGGTGGGCGGCCTGGCCCTTGGCTACTTCGTCCTGATGTCCACGTTCGCCCTGGCCATCGGCCTGGTGGTGGGCAACCTGATCCACCCCGGTGAGGGCCTGAAGCTCACCCCCTACGACCCCACCAAGCCGGCCGCCACCGACCCCACCGTCGCGTTCCTGCTCGGCATCATCCCCGGCGACATTCCGGTGCTGCCCACCCTGCTGGCCGCCATCCTGGTGGGCTTCGCACTCCAGAAGATGGGCCCGCAGGGCGCCCCGATCCTCAAGGCCATCGGCCACGCCCAGACCCTGGTCTTCCGGATCCTCATCATGATCATGTGGCTCGCCCCGATCGGCGCCTTCGGTGCCATCGCCGCCGTTGTCGGCGCCACCGGCTTCCAGGCCATCGTGAGCATGTTCACCCTGATGCTCGCCTTCTACATCACCTGCGCCCTGTTCATCGTCATCATCCTGGGCGGGCTCCTCAAGGTGGTCACCGGCGTGAACATCTTCAAGCTGATGAAGTACCTGGGCCGCGAGTACCTCCTGATCTTCTCCACCTCGTCCTCCGAAGCAGCGCTGCCCCGCCTGATCGCCAAGATGGAACACCTGGGTGTCTCCAAGCCTGTTGTCGGCGTCACGGTTCCCACCGGCTACTCCTTCAACCTCGACGGCACCGCGATCTACCTGACCATGGCATCCTTGTTCGTGGCCAACGCCATGGGCACGCCCCTTGACCTGGGCGCCCAGATCTCCCTCCTGGTCTTTATGATCATCGCCTCCAAGGGTGCAGCCGGCGTCACCGGCGCCGGCCTGGCCACCCTCGCCGCCGGGCTGCAGGCCCACAAGCCCGAACTGCTGGGCGGTGTCGGCATGATTGTTGGCATCGACCGCTTTATGTCCGAGGCCCGCGCCCTGACCAACTTCACCGGCAACGCGGTGGCCACCATCCTGGTGGGCACCTGGGTCAAGGAAATCGACGGCGACCAGGTGGGCCGCGTCCTCTCCGGCGAAGTGCCCTTCGACGAGCAGACCATGATCGCCGGCCACGGCGAAACGGTCCCTGCCGCCGACCCGGGCACCGAAACGAAGCAGGTCCCGGTCAACGCCTGACCAGCAACCCCCCAAGCACCCACCGCCTCCGCAGCCTGAGCTGCGGGGGCGGTGGTGTTTACCGGGAAAACCCCAACCTTCGACCTCAACCAGAAGGTCAAGGCTCAACATCCGGGAAAAGTCAAGTTGCCCGGAAAGCCCTGCCCGCGGCTGTAACCTTGGGAAGAAGAAGGAACGCTGCCGGCCCGTCCGGCGGCAGGACATCACCGTCAGTGAAAGTGTGGATAGATACGTGAGCAGCGAACAGGGTTCGGCAACTCTGGAGGGCACGGAATTCGACCTGGACAACACGGTCATGGGCCCCACCGGGCGTCCGTACCGCGAGTTCCCCGAGCCCGCGCCACTGTCCTCCCACGGTCCGGCGCGGGTCATCGCCATGGTCAACCAGAAAGGCGGAGTGGGTAAAACCACCTCCACCATCAACCTGGCTGCGGCCCTGGCCGAATACGGCCGCCGCGTCCTCCTGGTGGACTTCGACCCGCAGGGCGCCCTGTCGGCAGGATTCGGGATCAACCCGCACGAACTGGACCTCACCGTCTACAACGTCCTGATGGACCGCAAAGTGGACATCCGCGATGCCATCCACCAGACCGGTGTGGAAAACGTCGACCTGCTGCCGGCCAACATCGACCTGTCCGCCGCGGAAGTCCAGTTGGTCAACGAAGTTGCCCGCGAGCAGGTCCTTGACCGTGCCCTGAAGAAGGTCCAGGACGACTACGACGTTGTCCTGATCGACTGCCAGCCGTCCCTGGGCCTGCTGACCGTCAACGCCCTCACCGCCGCGCACGGCGTCATCATCCCGCTGATTTGTGAGTTCTTCGCCCTTCGCGCCGTGGCGCTGCTGGTGGAAACCATCGACAAAGTCCAGGACCGGCTCAACCCGCGCCTGCAGGTGGACGGCGTGCTGGCCACCATGTACGACGCCCGCACCCTGCACAGCCGCGAAGTCATCACCCGGCTGGTGGAAGCGTTCGGCGAGAAGGTCTTCGAAACCGTCATCAAGCGCTCCATCAAGTTCGCGGACGCCACGGTGGCAGCTGAGCCCATCACCAGCTACGCCGGCAACCACGTGGGGGCTGACGCCTACCGCCGGCTCGCGAAAGAGCTGATTTCCCGCGGCGGCGCACCCTAGCCACGCCGTGGCCGAAACCAAACCCGGCTTCGAAGTACGGCTTGCCAACTTCACGGGCCCCTTCGACCTGCTCCTGGCCCTGATCGCCAAACACCAACTGGACATCACCGAGGTTGCCATCGCCACGGTGACCGACGAATTCATCAAGTACATCCGCAACCTGCAGCAGCAGGGCGGCGAGTGGGCCCTGGACGAGGCCAGCGAGTTCCTGGTGATCGCCGCGACGCTGCTGGACCTCAAGGCGGCCCGGCTCCTGCCTGCGGGCGAGGTGGAAAACGAGGAAGACGTTGCGCTCCTCGAGGCCCGCGACCTGCTGTTCGCCCGGCTGCTGCAATACAAGGCGTTCAAGCAGGTCGCGTCGCTGCTGGGGGACACCCTGCATGAGGAGGGCCAGCGGTTCCCCCGGCAGGTGGCGCTGGAGGGGCACTTCGCGGCCATGCTGCCCGAACTGGTGTGGAAACACAGTCCCGAACAGTTCGCCGCCCTTGCCGCAGGCGCGCTTAACCCCAAAACGGCCCCGCCCCCGGAGGTGGGCCTGGCCCACCTGCACGGACACGGCAGCAACGTCAGCGTGAAGGAGGAGGCCGAGCGCCTGGGCCTGCGCCTGCGGCAGCAATCACCCCTGACCTTCCGGGAGCTGATCGCCGATGCGGATTCGTCCCTGGTGGTGGTGGCCCGCTTCCTGGCCCTGCTGGAACTGTTCCGGGACAAAGCGGTGTCCTTCGACCAACCGGTGGCGCTGGCCGAACTCGCCGTGCACTGGACCGCCGGTCACGGCGACTGGTCCGCTGAGAATCTGAGCGAAGAATACGAGGAACAACTGTGAACCACGAAGTACCGAACGCCGGAGCCGGTGCGCAGGTCCACGAACTTCCCGGCGGTGCGAAGTCCGCCCTCGAGGCCGTCCTGATGGTCCTGGACCAGCCCGCCACGGAGGAGGAGCTCGCCGCAGGGCTCGAGCTGGACGTCCCCGCCGTCCGCGGCCTGCTCGAAGAACTGCAGCGCGAGTATAACGGTTATACTGTTAAAGCCCCGGATATGGAAAAGGCCAGCATCGCTGGTTTCGGCTCCAGCCCCCGGGGTTTTGAATTGCGGAACATCGCCGGTGGCTGGCGGATCTACTCCCGCACGGACTTCGCCGGCATCGTGGGCAAGTACGTGCTGGATGGACAGACGGCCAGGCTCACGCAGGCGGCATTGGAAACCCTTGCGGTCATCGCGTACCGCCAGCCCGTTTCACGGGCCAGGGTGTCTGCAATTCGCGGGGTCAACGTTGACTCTGTCGTACGGACACTCGCCCAGCGCGGGCTGATTGAGGACTCGGGAACAGATCCCGAGTCCGGCGCCATCCTCTACCGGACAACCTCGTATTTCCTGGAGCGGATGGGCATCGGTTCCGTCGCCGAGCTTCCGCAGCTGTCTCCCCACCTACCGGGGCTGGACGGCATCGCGGAGTTCTACGACGCCGAACGAATGTAGGCGGGGCACGTCCCCGCCTGCGCAAGATTACTCATCAGGGCAGACGAAGTCTGCACGGCTGGTTAGGGTTGTCCTTGGACACCTTTAAGAGCCAAAAACATTGAAGGACGGGTCATGACACAGGCGGGACGCCAGGGTTCACCACGTAACGGTTCGGGACGCAACACTTCCGGACGCAACACCCCCCAGGGGGGCGGCTTCAACGGCGGCTCCCGCGGCGGCGCGCCAAAGCGCGGCGCCGGATTCAACGGCGGCGGCGGGTTTGCCGGCGGCGACCGGCCGCACCGCGCCCCGAAACCGCGCGAGGAACGCTTCGTCGATCCGGACCTCGAGGCCACGGACAGCGGCCGCGGCCCGGACGCGAACCCGGCCAGGCCGGCGTCGCGCAAGCCTGCAGCACGCAAGCCCGGCGCCAAGAAACTGCCCGGCACCCCTGGCGCCCCGAAAGCCAAACCGCGCACCGGCAAGCCCGGCGCAGCCGCGTCACGGGCCTTCGGCAGCGAACGCTTCGGCCAGAACCTGGGCCCGGTCCGCCGGCCCGCCCGGAAGAAAGGCCCCCGCGGCGACGTGCCCCAGTCGGACCTGCACGACTCCGACGGCATCCGCCTGCAGAAAGTCATGGCCCAGGCCGGCGTGGCGTCACGCCGAGTCTGCGAAGAGATGATCGCCGAAGGCCGCGTGGAGGTTGATGGCCAGGTGGTCACCGAACTCGGCGTCCGGATCGACCCCAAGACCGCAGTCATCCACGTGGATGGCCTGCGGATCCAGCTGGACGAAACCCTCTCCTACCTGGTGTTCAACAAGCCCAAGGGCGTTGTGTCCACCATGGAGGATCCTGACGGCCGGCCCTGCATCAGCGACTTCATCCGCCACAACCACGGCGAACGCCTCTTCCATGTAGGCCGCCTCGACGTGGCCACCGAGGGCCTGCTGCTGCTGACCAACGATGGGGAACTCGCCAACCGGCTGACGCACCCCTCCTACGAAGTCCCCAAGACCTACCTGGTGCAGGTCCGCGGGCCGTTCCCCCAGGGCATCGGCGCTGAGCTGAAGGCCGGCGTTGAACTCGAGGACGGCATCGCGTCAGTGGACTCCTTCCGGCTGGTGGACTCCACCCCCGGCCACGTGCTCATCGAAGTGGTGCTCCACTCGGGCAGGAACCGGATTGTCCGGCGCCTGTTCGACGCCGTAGGCTTCCCCGTGCTGCGCCTGGTGCGCGTCAAGGTGGGCCCCATCGGCCTCGGCGACCAGCGCCAGGGCAGCATCCGGAACCTCGGCAAGCAGGAAGTCGGCCACCTGCTGGCATCCGTAGGACTCTGAGGCATGTCCGCTTTCCAAAGCCAGGGCCGCGGGCACCTGGACGGGCCCGTGGTGGTCCTTGGCACGGGACTGCTCGGTGCCAGCATCGGGCTGGGACTGCGGGGCCGCGGGGTTCCCGTGTTCCTCGCGGACCCTTCGCCCACCAACCAGGCCGTGGCCGTGGACATCGGTGCGGGCCGGCCGTTGCCTGAACTGGGCAACGGCAGCCCGCAGCTGGTGGTGGTGGCTGCACCGCCGGACGTCACTGCCGAGGTGGTGGCCGGCGCCCTCGCCGACTACCCGCAGGCAACGGTTGTTGACATCGCCAGCGTGAAGGCGGACATCCTGGCCCGGCTGCGCGCCACCGGTGCGGACCTGTCCCGGTACGTGGGGACCCATCCCATGGCCGGCCGGGAGAAGTCCGGCCCGGTGGCGGCGCGCGGTGAACTTTTCACCTCCATGCCGTGGGTGGTTTGCCCCACCCCGGAAACCTCCGGAACTGCACTGCAGGCGGCCAGGGCCATTGGCGCCGACCTGGGTGCCGTGGTGTCCCAGTTCACGGCGGACGAGCACGACGCTGCCGTGGCGCTGGTTTCCCACCTGCCCCAGGTGATGTCATCACTGCTGGCCAGCCGGCTCCAGGGGACGCCGCTGCACGCGCTGTCCCTGGCCGGCAACGGGCTCCGCGACGTCACACGCATCGCCGCCAGCGACCCCACCCTGTGGGTTCAGATCCTTGGCGGCAACGCCGCCAAGGTGGTGGAGATCCTCTATGGCGTCCGTGACGACCTGAACCGGCTTATCGGCACCCTTGAGCAGCCCACCGCTCCCGGCGCACGGCTTGACCTTGCCCAGCTCATCAGCGAAGGCAACGCCGGGCAGGCCCGTATCCCGGGCAAGCACGGCGGACCCCCGCAGGCCTACTCCTGGCTCACGGTCCTGGTGGACGACAAACCGGGCCAGATCGCTCAGCTGCTGACCGAAATCGGTGAAATCGGGGTAAACCTTGAGGACCTGCGCCTGGACCACTCGTCCGGACAAAACGTCGGCATGGTGGAATTGTCTGTGTTGCCGAACAAGCACGACCACCTGATCGAAGCCCTTAACGACCGCGGATGGCGGGTACTTTCGTAATGACACAGGAACTTCTCGACACCATGCCCGCGCTCCGCGTGGGCCGGCCGCTGGTAGTTGCCATCGACGGGCCTTCTGGCTCCGGCAAGTCCAGCGTCAGCAAGGAAGTGGCGCGCCGGCTCCGCCTTGCCTACCTTGACACCGGCGCGATGTACCGCGCCCTGACCTGGCACTGCGTTGACCAGGGCCTGGACCTGGAGGATGCGGCGGCCGTGGAGCAGGCCTCCCGGGACCTGGTGCTTGAGCTCAGCTCCAGCCCACAGGAGGACTTTGTCCGGGTGCGCGGAACGGACGTCACGGATGCCATCCGGGAGCCGGAAATCTCCGCTGCCGTCAGCGCCGTGGCCACCACTCTCGGCGCCCGGACCGAACTGATCCGCCGCCAGCGGGCGCTTATTGAAAAGCACCACCGCCGCATCGTCGTCGAGGGCAGGGACATCACCACCGTCGTCGCACCCGGCGCCGAAGTCCGGATGCTGCTCACCGCCAGCGAAGAGGCCCGCCTGCGCCGGCGCGGCATCCAGCTGGGCGGCACCCAAAGCGCGGAGCAGCTGGCAGCGCAGGTAACCCACCGCGACGCCAGGGATTCCACGGTGGTCAACTTCACCCAGGCAGCCGACGGCGTGGTGACCCTCGACTCGTCCGACCTGGACTTCGAGGAGACGGTGGATGCCGCCCTGGTGATCGTCACGAAAGTGCTGAACCGTGACTAAGGGCACAGCCGCTGTACCCGCCGGCTGGACCATGTCCTGGAGCCGGCCTGTGGGCTGGGTCCTGGACCACCTCATCTACCGGACCACCATCACCGGCAGGGACAACGTCCCCACCGGCGGCCCGGTGATCTTCGCCGGCAACCACATCAGCTTCCTGGACGGACCCGTGATGTTCGGGGCAGCACCGCGGCCCATGCACATCCTGGTCAAACAGGAAATGTTCAAGGGATTCCTGGGCCGGGTCCTCACCGCGTCCGGGCAGCTTCCCGTGGACCGGTCGGGGGACCGGGCTGCGCTGCAGCGGTGCACCAAACTGCTCGACGCCGGCCGGTGCGTTGGCATCCTGCCGGAAGGAACGCGGGGCAGCGGTGAAGCCGCGGGCATCAGCAGCGGCGTGGCCTGGCTGGCCCTGCAGACCGGCGCCCCGGTGGTGCCGGTCGCCATCCTGGGCACCAGGACCGGGGGCGAACACCTCGACTCAGTGCCCCGGCCGGGCCGGCGGTTGCACGTCAGCTTCGGCGGGGCCCTCACCTTGGGCCGCAGGGCCGGGGAAAGCGGGCGTGCTTCAATGGACAGGGCGGCGCAGGAGATCCGCGCAGCCCTGGCGGGGCACGTCCAGGACGCAGTCCGCCTCAGCGGACAGCGGTTGCCCGGCACCGGGGATCACACAGACTTGACAGCAGTAGCCGGGACGCCGGCAGATCAGACCTTAAGGACAATGCAATGAGCGATACGACTCAAACATCCGGCCACTCCGGCGCCGGCGAAGACGAATACACCCCCACCGGCTCCGACCAGGTGGCAGAGCGGATGGCAGCGATCGGCGACGACGAGGCGGAGCTCCGCGCTGCGTCCCTCCGGGCCGGCCTGGCTGACTACGACCTCGACGAGGACGACGCCGCCCTGCTCAGCGGGGACTACGACGACGCGGACTTTGACGGTCCCGTCCAGCTGGACCCGGTCCTGGCCATCATCGGCCGGCCCAACGTGGGCAAGTCCACGCTGGTCAACCGCATCCTGGGCCGCCGTGAAGCGGTGGTGGAAGACACCCCCGGTGTCACCCGCGACCGCGTGATGTACGCCGCCAACTGGAACGGCCAGAACTTCACCCTGGTGGACACCGGCGGCTGGGAGCACGACGCCCGCGGCATCCACGCCCGCGTTGCCGAGCAGGCCGAAATGGCCGTGGAGCTGGCCGACGCCGTGCTCTTTGTGGTGGACTCCGCCGTCGGCGCCACTGCCACGGACGAAGGCGTGATGAAAATGCTGCGCCGCAGCAAGAAGCCCGTCATCATGGTGGCGAACAAGGTGGACGACTTCGCCCAGGAAGCCGACTCGGCAGCACTCTGGGGCCTCGGCTTCGGCGAGCCGTACCCCGTCTCGGCCCTGCACGGCCGCGGCGTCGCGGACCTCCTCGACCACGTGATCGAGACCCTGCCCGAGTTCTCCACCATCGAGGGGGTGGAACGCTCCGGCGGTCCGCGCCGGATCGCCCTGATCGGCCGTCCCAACGTGGGCAAGTCCTCGCTGCTGAACAAGCTGGCCGGCTCCGAGCGCGTGGTGGTGGACAACACCGCCGGCACCACCCGGGACCCGGTTGACGAATTCATCGAACTCGGCGACCGGACCTGGCGGTTTGTTGACACCGCAGGCATCCGCCGCCGCCAGCACATGGCCCAGGGCGCGGATTACTACGCCTCGCTCCGGACCCAGGCTGCCCTCGAAAAAGCCGAGGTCGCCGTGGTGCTCCTGGCCGTGGACGAGGTCCTCAGCGAACAGGACGTCCGCATCCTGCAGCTCGCCATCGAATCCGGCCGGGCCATGGTCCTGGCCTTCAACAAATGGGACCTGCTTGACGACGAACGCCGCAGCTACCTGGAGAAGGAAATCGAACGGGACCTGGCCCACGTGGCCTGGGCTCCGCGCGTCAACATCTCCGCGCTGACCGGCTGGCACAAGGACCGCCTGGTGCCTGCCCTGGACCTGGCCCTGGAAAGCTGGGACAAGCGCATCCCCACAGGCCGCCTCAACGCCTTCCTCGGCGAACTCGTGGCGGCCCACCCGCACCCCGTCCGCGGCGGCAAGCAGCCCCGCATCCTCTTCGGCACCCAGGCCTCCAGCAGGCCGCCGAAGTTTGTGCTGTTCACCACCGGATTCCTGGATCCGGGCTACCGCCGGTTCATCACCCGCCGGCTCCGGGAAACGTTTGGTTTCGAAGGAACACCTATCGAGGTCAACATGCGTGTCCGGGAAAAACGCGGCAAGAAGCGTTAATTCCGACACACCTGGAAGGCAACAGCCGGAAAGTGTCACAGGCACCCTCCGGAATCGTGTAAGCTCTTCTAGGTGGTTCGGCCGGACTGCTGATGGAAATCCTGAAGGAATTCGGGGTGGACATACAGCGGAGAACGGCGGAACCAGCGGGCTGTAGCGCAGCTTGGTAGCGCACTTGACTGGGGGTCAAGGGGTCGCAGGTTCAAATCCTGTCAGCCCGACCAAATAAGGAAAAAGCACCCGAACATCGGGTGCTTTTTCCGTTTAAGCAGGAAGGACCGCAGTGAGCCTGGTTCGATTGAACGATGTCCACGTCCGTTTCGAGAACACGCAGATCCTGCGCGAGGCGTTCTTCCGCCTCGACGCCAAAGACCGGGTTGGCCTGATCGGCCGGAACGGCTCCGGCAAAACCACGCTGCTCAAACTCGTCCTGGACCAGGTGGAACCCGAGTCCGGCACCGTATCCGTGGATGAGGGCATCCGGATCGGGTACTTTTCCCAGTTCTCCGAACTGGATGGCACCGCCACCATCACCGAGGTCCTTGACGCCCTGTTCGTCGAGGTCCACGAAGTCGAGGCCGAACTGGCAGCCATCGACGCCGCGATCGCCGCCGATCCCGCAGGCGGCCCTGAGCAGGACCGGCTGATTGTCCGGCAGGCCGAACTGTTCGAAGCCATGGACCGGCTCGACGGGTGGGACTACCACCGGAAGATCGACCAGGCCCTGACCAAGCTCGGTTTTGTGGAAGCGCACCGGAGCTGCGCCATCGACGACCTCTCCGGCGGCTGGCGTAACCGCGCGGCCCTCGCCAGGATCATCCTGGAGGAACCGGACGTCCTGCTCCTGGATGAACCCACCAACTTCCTGGACATCCAGGGGGTGGAATGGCTGGAAGCGTGGTTCCGCGATTTCAAGGGCGCAGCCATCATCGTTTCCCACGACCGGAAGTTCCTTGACTCCGTCGCCACCCGCATCGTGGAAGTGGAGAACTTCCACCTCCACGAATACCCCGGAAACTTCGCCGAGTACGTCGTCACAAAACAGTTCCGGCTCAAGAGCCTCGAGGCCCAGTTTGTGCACGAATCCGAGCTGCTGGCCTTTGAAGCGGAGGGCATCGCCGACAGGCGCGAGGCCGCCAAAGCCGCCAGCAAGGGACTGAACAAACAGCTGGCCGGCATCAGGAAATCCCGGGCGCCTCGTCCCGTGGACGAAATCATCACCGAAATCTACCGCGGCCTGCACGTCAAGGACGTGCTGTGCCGGGTCAACGGGCTGGGCAAAGGGTACGGGGACCGCACGCTGTTCGCCGGCCTCGACTTCGAGGTCCGCCGCCGGAACCGGATCGTGGTGCGGGGCGCCAACGGCAGCGGCAAAAGCACCCTGCTGCGCGTCCTCACCGGCGAGGAAACAGCTGACACGGGCACCGTAGCCTGGGCTGCCGGCGCCAAAGTCATCTCCTACAACCAGGTCCTCGAAGACCTGGACGACGACGACACCCTCACCCACGCGGTCAACGCCATGCCCGACAGCCTGGCCCTCACCGCCACGCGCAAGTCGGTGGGACGCTTCCTGACCATGTTCCAGTTCTCCGAGGCGGACAAGAAGAAGCGCATCCGTGAACTGTCCGGCGGGCAGCGGGCCCGCGTCGCCATGGCCCAATGCCTGCTGTCCGGGGCGGCCGTGCTGCTCCTCGACGAGCCCACCAACCATTTGGACCTGCCCAGCACCCAGGTGATGGAACGCGCCCTGCTGCACTTCCCGGGCGCCGTGGTGGTGGTAAGCCACGACAGGTTCTTCACGGACAAGATCGCCAACCAGCTGATTGTGTTTGGCGGGGCAGCGGACGGAACCGTGGAAGTCCGGGCCGCCTAGTACCTCCGGGGTTTACTTCAGGAACTTCGACGTCCGGCGGTCTGCCAGGATCCTGCCCTTGGTCTGGCACGTGGGGCAGTACTGCAGGGCAGTGTCCGCGAAGGAGACCTCGCGGACGGTGTCCCCGCATACCGGGCAGGGCAGCCCGGTCCTGGCATGGACCCGCAGGTGGCTTCTTTTGACGTCCTTGAGGTCCTGCGGCGGCTTGCCCCGGGCCTCGGCCAGCGCCGCACCGAGGATGGTGTGGATGGCAGCGAACAGGGCAGCCACCTCGTCGGCAGCCAGGGACTTGGCGATCGCGAACGGTGAAATGCGCGCGGCGTGCAGGATCTCGTCGCTGTAGGCGTTACCGATCCCGGCAATAATGCCCTGGCTTCGAAGGACCCCCTTGATCTGCTGCGGACTTGCCCGCAGGATCTCCGCGAAGGTGCCGGCGTCGAACCCTGTACTGAGCGGATCCGGCCCCAAGGAAGCGATCCCCGGCACCTCCTGGGGGTCACGCACCACGTAGACGGCAAGGCTCTTGCGCGTACCGGCCTCGGTCAGGTCAAAGCCGTGGGGACCGTCCGGACCCTCGAACGCCAGCCGTGCGGCAATGTAGCCCTTGCCCTGCTTCAGCCGGCCGGCTGCGGGGGAGTCGGTGAAACGGACCCATCCTGCACGGGCCAGGTGGAACACCAGGGACAGGCCACCGGCATCGATGCTGACGAACTTCCCGAACCGGCGCACACCGTCCACCGTCCGGCCTTCCAGCGCCGAATACGGCGGGTCGGCCGTCTTGAGGACCGCGAACGACACAATCTGCACCGAGGACACCACGGCGCCCCGAAGGTGCTCGTCCAGGAATCCGGCCAGGCCGGCCACTTCCGGCATCTCCGGCATGTCCTACCGGCCCGGTTCCGGGCAGCGGGTGCGGGCGCGTCCACTCATGGGTCCCATCTTGTCGCAAAAGCCCCGCGAATGCAGCCACCGGATATGCCTATACTTTCACCGGCGGTCCGTTTCAGGGCCGGCGTTGACCTTGGTGTCCGAGCCGATTGAAAGGCCCCTGATGAGCAACATTCCCGAAGAGCTGTCCTACACCGCCGAACACGAGTGGGTCACCGCTCCCAACGCCGAGGGCGTGGTCCGGGTAGGCATCACCGACTTCGCGCAGGACGCGCTGGGTGACGTGGTGTATGCCCAACTGCCCGAAGCCGGCACCAAAGTTACGGCGAACGAAGTGGTGGGCGAGGTTGAATCCACCAAAAGCGTCAGCGACATCTACGCTCCCGTCAGCGGCGAAGTGGTGGCCCGCAACGAGTCGCTGGACAGTGATTCGGCCCTGATCAACACCGATCCCTATGGTGACGGCTGGCTCATCGAGGTCAAACTTGCCGAAGCGGACGCCGTTGAGTCGTTGCTCAGTGCATCCGAGTACGAACAGCAGGTAGGCTAAAGCCAACCGGTAAATCCGGTCCGGCCCCAGCGTTCCAGGCACGGCGTCTCCGCACGTCAGCTACAGGATGGGGTGCCGGAGCCGGACCTGCTGGGCAGGGCCGGTGGGTAATCGTTGGAAGCGGGCGCGCGCCCGCTGCGGAAATGAGGAGGAATCCATGGCTGGCCACACACAGAACCCTGCCGACGGGGAATACGGCACGGGTGCGGCTGGAGCGTCGGAGACCACCTCGATCCATCTCACACCGGTGGCGGACGAGCCCACCATAGCCCCGAAACTCTCCACCGAGGAACGCTCCTCCGTGGAAGCGCTGCCCGCGTTCTCGGCATTGCTCGTGGCGCACAGCGGCCCCAACGCCGGTGCCCGTTTCCTGCTGGATTCGGACGTCACCACCGCCGGACGCCACCCGGACGCTGATATTTTCCTTGACGACGTTACGGTCTCCCGGCGGCACGTCGAGTTCCGCCGCACCGACAAAAGCTTCGAAGTGGTGGACCGCAACAGCCTGAACGGCACGTACGTCAACCACGACCGGGTGGACAGCGTGGAGCTCAAGTCCGGCAGCGAAGTCCAGATCGGCAAATTCCGCCTCACCTTCTACCTGAGCCCTGCCAGCGCTGCAGGCCGCAGCTGACCCGGGGACCACTGCCTGTGGCAATGGCACAACCCGAACGCCGGGGACCCCAGGTCCTGAACATCGGCGAAGTCCTCGCGCAGCTCAGCGGGGACTTCCCCGGCATGACCGCGTCCAAAATCCGGTTCCTTGAAGAAAAGGGACTTATCAACCCGCGGCGCACCCCCGCAGGTTACCGGCAGTATTCCGATGGCGACGTTGAGCGGCTCCGGTTTGTCCTGGCCCTGCAGCGCGACCAGTACCTCCCCCTGAAAGTGATCAAGGACTACCTTGACGCCATTGACAGGGGAGAGCGGCCGGAAAACCTGCCGCCCGGTGTTGTGGTCTCACCCCGGATCGTCTCCGATGAACTCGCTGCCGAGCTGCAGAACCGAGGCCGGACCCTGACTGAGGAACAGCTCCGCACCGAATCCGGTGCCAGCGTTCCCCTCCTGCAGTCGCTCCTGAGCTTTGGCCTGATCACCCACACCGGTGGCCGGTTCGAGGAACATGCCCTCCAGGTGGCCCGCGCCTGTGTGCAGCTGGAAAGCCACGGGCTCGAACCCCGCCACCTGCGGCCGTTCCAGGCCGCGGCCGAACGCGAGTTCGGGCTCGTGGAGCGCGTTGTCGCCCCGCTGGCATCCCGGAAGGACGCCGCGTCGCAGGCCCGGGCGGCCGAGGCCGCCCGCGAAATCAGCGACCTCTGCCTCACCCTCCACCGCGCCCTGGTGCAGGACCACATCTCCCGCATGGACATCTGATGATTGAAGTGGAAATCGTGGGCGTGCGGATCGAACTGCCCTCCAACCAGCCCCTGGTACTGCTCCGGGAAATCCACGGGGAACGTCACGTACCCATCTGGATCGGCACCCCTGAGGCGAGTGCCATTGCGCTGGCGCAGCAGGGAGTGGTCCCGCCCCGGCCCATGACCCATGACCTCCTGGTGGACGTGGTGGAATCCCTGGGCCACGCCGTGGTCAGCGTCAACATCGTTGCCGTTGAGGACAACATCTTCTACGGCCAGCTCCAGTTCGACAATGGGACCACCGTCAGTTCCCGGGCATCGGACGCCCTGGCCGTGGCGCTCCGGGCGAAATGCCGCATCTGGTGTGCCGACTCCGTGATGGATGAGGCGGGCGTGCGGATCACCGAACACGATGAGGGTGAGGACACCCAGCCGGGACCCACCGCCGACGAGGAGCGCGAGCTACGCCGGTTCCGGGAGTTCCTTGACGACGTGGAACCCGAGGATTTCGACAGCTGAAGGTCACGTTAAGGTTAAAGTTGAGGCTGAAAGTTTCGACACGCCTGCGCAAAGCCGTCAACGTCTTTGACCTTGTGCCCCGCCGGGCCTAACGTCGAAGTATCAAGTTCCCATTGCTTACGGCAGCCGGGCAAGTCACACTGGAAAGTGCGCCCTGCGGAAATTACATTCATGGCCTTTGTGCCTGATGACGCTGCAGTTGTTCCCGGGAGCGCACAACAAGGAGGATCCAGGTGAGTCCCAAAGGCGAATCAGGCGGGCTGAAACAGCCCACTGCCGGCGTTGCTCTGCCCGTCAGCGGAGCCCAGGGACTCCTGTTCACGGAGGATCTCCCGGTCCTGGACGAGGACGCGGGCTACCGCGGCCCTACGGCGTGCAAGGCCGCTGGCATCACCTACCGCCAGCTGGACTATTGGGCCCGCACCGGGTTGGTGGAACCCGCTGTCCGCGGCGCCGCCGGCTCCGGTTCCCAGCGCCTTTATGGCTTCCGGGACATCCTGGTCCTGAAAGTGGTCAAGCGGCTCCTGGACACTGGGGTTTCGCTGCAGCAGATCCGCACAGCGGTGGAACACCTGCGGGAGCGCGGAGTGGAGGACCTGGCCCAGATCACGCTCATGAGCGACGGCGCCAGCGTCTACGAGTGCACCTCCGCGGACGAAGTCATTGATCTTGTACAGGGCGGCCAGGGGGTGTTCGGCATCGCCGTGGGCCGCGTCTGGCGTGAGGTGGAAGGCAGTCTCGCTTCCCTTCCCAGCGAACACGCCGCCGAACATTCCTTTCCCGACGACGAACTGAGTAAACGCCGGGCGGCACGGAAGATCAGCTGATACCAGGCTGGAACAACGAGAAAGGGCCGCTCATTGGAGCGGCCCTTTCTCGTTGCCTGGGTGCAGTGCGGGGTTGTCAGCGCGCGCGGCTCCGCAGGCCGGCTCCTGCTGCCATCAGATTCGCCAGCAGGTCGTCAAAAAGCAGGGCGGCGGACTTGGCGGAATCACCGGGCCAGTGGTGCACCGGATGGGCGGCGCCCTGGATCTGCTGCCAGTTGGCCTGCTCCGGAATCCGGGGGCTCAGCAGGAGGTCGCCGAACATTGATTCCATTTCCGCGAGGCGGTAGGTGTGTTCGGACGACCCGGACCGGACCCGGTTGGCCACGATCCCGGCGGGGGAGAGGTTGGGGGCGAACTCGCGGCGGAAGAGCTGGATGGCGCGCATGGTGCGTTCCGTTCCGGCCACCGAGAACAGGCCCGGCTCGGCCACCAGGGCCACTTTGTCGCTGGCTGACCAGGCCATCCTGGTCAGGCCGTTAAGCGACGGCGGGCAATCGATCAGCACCAGCTCGTAGGTCCCGGCGCCGGCCAGCACCGTTGACAGCCTGCGCAGGTCGCGCCGGCCAAGATCAGGCCGGTCGTAGATGCCCGTATAAGCGGAGCCCACCGCAACATCGAGCACGGCGGGGCCCGCACCGTTGCTCTTGGCCCGGGCGGTCCAGCCGCTGCCCACCACGTTCTCCGCAAGCCTGGCGCGGCGGGGGCTTTTCAGCATCCGGCCGATGTCCAGCTGGCCGTCCTGCTGGACGCCGAGGGCGGTGGTGGCGTCCGCGTGCGGATCAAGGTCCACAACCAGCGTGCGGATGCCCGCGGCCAGCGCCGCAGACGCCAATCCTGTGGTGACGGAAGTCTTACCGACTCCACCCTTAAGGCTGCTGATGCTGACTACTTGCACTGGAAGACCAAAACCTAACGCCGGATGCCGTGTTGGGAGCAGAGATGCTCCGGCGGAGCCGAAGCAGGGCAGCCCTGCTGCCCCAACCATCATATGTTGACGGCCGGGCTAATCCTGCGTTCAGCAGGCCCCGGGCATGGCACCGGCGCCCAAGGCCGGGAGGCGGTTCTTTCGGGCCCGGTGGAAGCGGCGAGGAGATGACGGCGAAATCTGTGACGGTTGCCACAAAGATTTGTGTTTGGCGGCAACGGTCCTAGACACTGTGACCACTCACCGATCCACCCGCGATGATGCAGGAGAAGTATGTTTTCCAAGATTCTGGTGGCCAACCGCGGCGAAATCGCGATCAGGGCCTTCCGCGCCAGCTACGAGCTGGGCGCCAAGACCGTTGCTGTGTTTCCCAACGAGGACCGCAACTCGATCCACCGCCAGAAGGCCGATGAGGCCTACCTCATTGGCGAGCAGGGACACCCCGTCCGGGCCTACCTGGACGTTGCCGAAGTTGTACGGGTGGCCAAGGAGTCCGGTGCGGACGCCATCTACCCCGGCTACGGCTTCCTTTCCGAGAACCCGGACCTGGCCCGCGCGGCCAAAGAAGCGGGCATCACCTTTGTTGGGCCGCCCGCCGAGGTCCTGGAGCTCGCCGGCAACAAGGTCGCAGCCCTGAAGGCTGCCAAGGAAGCCGGCGTGCCCGTCCTTAAGTCCAGCGAGCCGTCCAAGGACCTCGATGAACTGATCGCCGCCGCCGACGAAATCGGCTTCCCCATCTTCGCCAAGGCCGTGGCCGGCGGCGGCGGCCGCGGCATGCGGCGCGTCGACACCCGTGAAGCGCTTCCGGAAGCCCTCCAGGCAGCCATGCGCGAGGCGGACGCCGCATTCGGGGACCCCACCATGTTCCTCGAACAGGCAGTCCTGCGGCCCCGCCACATTGAAGTGCAGATCCTCGCGGACGCTGAGGGCAACGTGATGCACCTCTTCGAGCGTGACTGTTCCATCCAGCGCCGGCACCAGAAGGTCATCGAGATCGCCCCGGCCCCCAACCTGGACGAAGGCATCCGCCAGGCCCTCTACCGGGACGCCGTAAAATTTGCCCGCGCCCTGAACTACGTCAACGCCGGAACCGTCGAGTTCCTGGTGGACACCGTGGGCGAACGCGCCGGACAGCACGTGTTCATCGAGATGAACCCCCGCATCCAGGTGGAGCACACCGTGACGGAGGAAGTCACGGATGTGGACCTGGTCCAGGCCCAGCTGCGGATCGCCGCCGGCGAAACCCTCGCGGACCTCGGCCTGTCCCAGGAAACCGTCCAGCTCAAGGGCGCCGCCCTGCAGAGCCGCATCACCACCGAGGACCCGGCCAACGGGTTCCGGCCCGACGTCGGAAAGATCACCGGTTACCGTTCCGCCGGTGGCGCAGGCGTAAGGCTCGACGGCGGCACCGTCTACTCGGGTGCCGAAATCAGCCCCCACTTCGACTCCATGCTGGTCAAGCTCACCTGCCGCGGCCGGGACTACCCTGCTGCCGTGGCCCGGGCCCGCCGCGCCCTCGCGGAGTTCCGGATCCGTGGCGTCTCCACCAACATTTCGTTCCTGCAGGCGGTGCTGGACGATCCCGACTTCATCGCCGGCAACGTGGCCACCAGCTTCATCGACGAACGCCCGGAGCTCCTTAAGGCCCGCGTCTCCGCTGACCGCGGCACCAAGCTCCTGACGTGGCTGGCAGATGTGACAGTCAACAAGCCCAACGGCGAACTGAAGGTCCACTCGAACCCGGCAGACAAGCTTCCCGCCGTCAAGGGCCTGCCGGCGGCACCCGGTTCCCGCCAGAAACTCCAGGAGCTCGGACCCGAGGGGTTCGCCGCGGCGCTGCGGGCGCAAAACGCCGTCGCCGTCACGGACACCACGTTCCGCGACGCGCACCAGTCGTTGCTGGCCACCCGTGTCCGCACCCGCGACCTGGTGGCAGCCGGACCCGCCGTCACGGCGCTCCTGCCGGAACTGCTCTCCGTTGAGGCCTGGGGCGGTGCAACCTACGACGTTGCCCTGCGCTTCCTCGGCGAGGACCCCTGGGACCGGCTGGCGGCCCTGCGCAAGGCGCTGCCCAACGTCTGCCTGCAGATGCTGCTCCGCGGCCGGAACACCGTGGGTTACACCCCGTACCCGGAAGAGGTGACCGAAGCCTTCGTTAACGAAGCGGCTGCCACCGGCATCGACATCTTCCGGATCTTCGATGCGCTCAATGACGTCAACCAGATGGCCCCGGCCATCCGCGCCGTCCGGGCCACCGGAACCGCCGTGGCCGAGGTGGCACTCTGCTACACCTCGGACATGCTCGACCCGGCGGAGACGCTCTACACGCTTGACTATTACCTGGCCCTGGCGCAGAAGATCGTCGACGCCGGCGCTCACATCCTCGCCATCAAGGACATGGCCGGCCTGCTGCGCCCTGCCGCCGCAGCCAAACTCGTCACCGCCCTTCGCGAGCGGTTCGACCTGCCGGTGCACCTGCACACCCACGACACCGCAGGCGGCCAGCTGGCCACGCTCCTGGCGGCCGTGGACGCCGGTGTGGACGCCGTGGATGTGGCCTCCGCATCCCTGGCAGGCACCACCAGCCAGCCTTCCGCTTCGGCCCTGGTCGCGGGTCTGGCCCACACGCCCCGCGACACGGGGCTCAGCCTGGCCGCCGTCAGCTCGCTGGAGCCGTACTGGGAGGCGGTCCGCCGCGTCTACGCCCCGTTCGAATCCGGCCTGCCGGGCCCCACAGGGCGCGTGTACCAGCACGAGATCCCCGGCGGCCAGCTCTCCAACCTCCGCCAGCAGGCAATGGCCCTGGGCCTGGGGGAGCGTTTCGAAGCCATCGAGGACATGTACACCGCTGCGGACCGCATCCTGGGCCGCCTGGTGAAGGTCACGCCGTCGTCCAAGGTGGTCGGTGACCTGGCCCTGCACCTGGTGGGCCTGAACGCCGACCCGGCGGACTTCAACGAAAACCCGCAGAACTACGACATCCCCGATTCCGTCATCGGCTTCCTGTCCGGCGAACTGGGGGATCCTCCCGGTGGCTGGCCGGAGCCGTTCCGCACCAAGGCACTCCAGGGCCGGGCCGTGAAGGTCCGGGACGTGGAGCTCAGCGCCGAGGACAGCGCGGCGCTGAAGGCGGATTCCAAAACCCGCCAGCACACGCTGAACCGGCTCCTGTTCGCAGGCCCCACCAAGGACTACCTCAAGAGCGTCGAAACCTTCGGCAACATCTCGGTCCTGGATACCCGCGACTACCTGTACGGGCTGCAGCAGGGCACCGAACACGAGATCACGCTGGAGCGCGGCGTCCGGCTGATCGCTTCCCTCGAAGCAGTCTCGGAGCCGGATGAGAAGGGCATGCGCACCGTGATGTGCACCCTCAACGGCCAGTCCCGGCCCGTGGTGGTAAGGGACCGGTCAGTGGTGAGCAACGTCAAGGCTGCCGAGAGGGCAGACCCGGCCCAGCAGGGCCACGTCGCAGCGCCGTTCGCCGGCGCCGTAACGGTGACCGTGAAGGCCGGTGACACCGTCAGCGCCGGGGATACAATCGCCACCATCGAAGCCATGAAGATGGAGGCGTCCATCACGACGCCGGTGGGCGGCACTGTTTCACGGCTCGCCATCTCCGCGGTGGAGCAGGTCCAGGGCGGGGACCTGTTGCTCGTCATCGCCTAGGCAGCAAAAAAGCGCGGGGCCACGTGAGGTGGCCCCGCGCTTTTGTGTTCCCCGTCAGCCCCGCGGGGCCGCGTACATCTCGTCGATGACCGTCTCGAAGTCCTTCATGACCTGGGCGCGCTTGACCTTCATGGATGGGGTCAGGTGCCCTGACGCTTCGGTGAAGTCAGCCGGGACGATCCGGAACGACTTGATGGCCTCCGCCTGGGAGACCGAGGCGTTGGCCGCGGTGATGAGGTCCTGGACGGCGGCCTTCACCACGGGATGGCCCGCAGCGTCCGCCAGGGACGTATCGCCCGGCAGGCCGTGGCGCTGGAGCCAGCCCGGCAGCGCCTCGGTGTCCAGCGTGACCAGTGCTCCGATGAAGGGCCGGTTATCGCCCACCACCAGCACCTGCGACACCAGGGCGTCAGCCCGGATCTGGTCTTCGAGGAGAGCCGGGATCACGTTCTTGCCGCCGGCGGTGACGATGATTTCCTTCTTCCGGCCGGTGATCCAGACGAAGCCGTCCTCATCGAGGCGGCCGATGTCACCCGTCCGGAACCAGCCGTCCACGAAGGTTTCGGCCATCAGCTCTTCGCGGTGGTAGTAGCCGTGCATCACGCAAACGCCCTTGGCGAGGATTTCGCCGTCGTCGGCAATCCTGACCGCGTTGCCCGGCAGCGGCTTGCCGACCGAGCCGATCTTGATCCTGGACGGGGTGTTGACCGAAATCGGCGCCGTGGTTTCGGTCAGGCCGTAGCCTTCTAGGACCTGCATTCCGATGCCCTGGAAGAAGTGGCCCAGGCGTTCGCCCAGGGGGCCGCCGCCGGACACGGCGTGGGCAACCTGCCCGCCCATGGCGGCGCGGAGCTTGCCGTAGACCAGTTTGTCGAAAAGCGCGTGGCGCAATTTGAGGCCCAGGCCCACACGGCCGTCCTGCCGGGCTTTGGAGTAGGCGATCGCGGTATCGGCTGCCCGGTGGAAGATGGCGCCCTTGCCACCGTCCTCGGCCTTGGTCAGTGCCGAGTTGTAGACCTTCTCAAAGACGCGGGGTACTGCCAGGATGAACGTGGGCTCGTAGCTCTGCAGGTCCGCCAGGAGGTTCTTGATGTCCGGCGTGTGGGCCACGGTGGTGCCACCGGCCATGGCCAGGACGGAAATGAACCGGGCGAATACGTGCGCCAGGGGAAGGAACATGATGGTCTTGGCGTTTTCGTGGACGATCTCGCCGATGATCGACAGTGCGTTGTCCGAGAGTTCCACAAAATTGCCGTGGGTCAGTTCACAACCCTTGGGCCTGCCGGTGGTTCCGGAGGTGTAGATGATGGTGGCGACGTCGGCCAGGCCGGCCGTGGAGCGGCGCTGCTCCAGGTCCGCATCGCTGACGTCCCCGCCGGCCCCGCGGAGGGCATCCAGGCCGGCGCCTTCCAGCTGCCAGACGTGCTGGAGCCCCGTCAGGGCCTCGGACGTGACGGCCTGCCGGATGATGTTCTCGTGGTGCGCGGACTCTGCAAACGCGGCCACGGCGCCGGAGTCGCCAAGGTTCCAGGCCACCTGCGACGGCGACGACGTTTCGTAGATCGGGACCGAAACCGCGCCGGCGAACCAGATGGCAAAGTCCACCAGGGACCACTCGTAGCGCGTCCGGGACATGATGCCCACGCGGTCACCGGCACCCACGCCGCTGGCGATCAGGCCCTTGGCCAGGACCTGGACGTCGGCCAGGAAGTCCGTGGCGGAAATGTCCTGCCAGGCGCCTGCCGCATCAAGCCGGGAAAACAGTGCGGGGTTGCTGGCTTTGGTGGCCTGCCGCAGTACCAGGTCGGTGATGTTGGTCTCCGGTGCGACAACAACAAGAGGCGGAACACTGAATTCGCGCACTATAGCTCCTTTGATATCCGAGGTCCCGCGCTGGGGTATGCCCCAAGACTAGTATGCCCGCGCAGGCCCATGCAGTAACCAAAGCTACTGGTGAGTAACTTAGTCGTCAATCGGTCCGGCGCCCGGCGTGTGCCGGATTCGCTGCCCGGTCCCGGTGCAGACCTAGAATGGTGGACTATGTACGCACCACCCCCCGGCGAACAGGCCGGCTCCCCGAGAAGGTCCGCCCCGTGGCGGCGCAGGCCCGCCGCCTACCGCGCCAGGGCCCGGCACGGTGAAGGCTTCCGCGAGCACCTGAGGCTGGGCCGGAAGGGCCTGGCCATCGGGATCGACATCGGCGGCACCAAGGTCGCCGCAGGCGTGGTGGACGCCGAAGGCAGGATCCTTCGGGAAGCCCGGCGGTCAACGCCCGGCAACGATCCGCGGGCCGTGGAACGCGTCATTGTGGAACTCGTGGCGGAACTTGGGCAGGGCCACCGGATCTGGTCCGTGGGCATCGGCGCTGCCGGCTGGATGGACCTTGACGGCGGCACGGTGCTGTTCAGTCCGCACCTCGCCTGGCGCAACGAGCCCCTGCGCGCCAACCTCCAGCGCCTGCTCCGCCGCCCCGTGCTGCTGGCGAACGACGCCGATGCCGCTGCCTGGGCCGAATGGCGCTTTGGCGCCGGCCAGGGCGAGGACCGGCTGGTCTGCATCACGCTGGGCACCGGAATCGGCGGGGCCATGGTGATGGACGGCAGGGTGGAGCGGGGACGCTTCGGGGTGGCCGGCGAATTCGGCCACCAGGTCATTATGCCCGGCGGGCACCGCTGTGAATGCGGCAACCGGGGCTGCTGGGAGCAGTACGCCTCCGGCAACGCCCTGGGCCGGGAAGCCCGGCTGCTGGCCAGCGCCAACTCGCCCATGGCGCAGGACCTGCTGACGGCGGTGGGCGGACATGCGGACGCCATCACCGGGGCGGTGGTGACGGAGCTGGCGCTCGCCGGCGACTCCGCCTCCCGCGAACTGCTGGAGGAAGTGGGGGAGTGGCTGGGCCTGGGCCTGGCCAACCTCGCCGCAGCCCTGGATCCAGGCCTCTTTGTGATTGGTGGCGGGCTGTGTTCGGCCGGGGACCTCCTGGTGGAACCGGCCCGTAAGGCTTTTGCCCGCAACCTGACGGGCCGGGGTTTCCGGCCCGTGGCAGGCATCGAGCTGGCGGCGCTGGGGCCCAAGGCCGGTCTGATCGGTGCCGCTGACCTGTCCAGGGTAAGCAGCCGCGTCCGCAGCTAGCCGGACCAGGCGCTGGCTCAGTTCGGTACATCGATGGATGTACCATTGCCGCATGGAGACTTTAGCTGCCACGTCCGTCCTGGCCCGATTTGGCTATGCCCTCTCGGACGCCACCAGGGCCCAGGTGCTGCTGGCGCTGCGCGAAGCCCCGGCATACCCGGGCGACCTGGCGTTGGCCGCAGGCGTCAGTAAGCAGAGCCTGTCGAACCACCTGGCCTGCCTGCGCGGCTGCGGGCTGGTGGTCGCGGTCCCTGAAGGCCGCCGGATGCGTTACGAACTTGCCGACCCCCGGCTGGGTGATGCCTTGACCGCCCTGCTCGGCGTGGTGGCCGTCGCCAAGGCCGGGTGTGCCTGCGGCAGCGGTGCTGTGGACGGCTGCTGCTGATGGCCGCCGCGTCCGCAGTCCAGGCCCCCACCCGGGACCGCCGTGCCGTCCTGTCCCGCCGGATCCGGTTCCTTGTGGCCGCCACCATCGGCTACAACGTGGTGGAGGCGGCGGTGGCACTGACGGCTGGTTCCCTGGCATCCTCCAGCGCGCTGATCGGATTTGGCCTGGACTCCATTGTCGAGGTGCTCTCCGCCGCTGCCGTGGCCTGGCAGTTCGCGGGCCGTGACCCGGAGGCCAGGGAGAAGACTGCGCTGCGCCTGATCGCGTTTTCCTTCTTTGGCCTGGCCCTGTTTGTTTCGATCGATGCCGTCAGGGCGTTGGCCGGGGCCGGGGAAGCGGACCACTCGACGGTGGGCATTGTGCTCGCAACGGTCAGCCTGGCCGTAATGCCATTCCTGTCCTGGGCGCAACGGCACGCCGGCCGGGAGTTGGGTTCCCGGTCCGCCGTCGCCGATTCAAAGCAGACCCTGCTTTGTACCTACCTGTCGGCTGTCCTGCTGGTGGGCTTGGTCCTCAATTCAACGCTGGGCTGGTCCTGGGCTGACCCCATCGCCGCTTTGGTGATCGCCGGCATTGCCGTCAAGGAAGGTTTGGCCGCATGGCAGGGCGATGCGTGCTGCGCGCCCTCCTTCACCGCCGCGGACCCCGCAGCCGTCGCGGAGAATGCCGACGGTGCGGACAACGAAGATGCAGCCACAGCCGGGTGCGCCTGCTGCGCACCCCAGGAGCGCCCCGGCGGGGCGTGAGGCTCCGGTCAGGCCTGGTCGAGGAACGTCAGGACGATCAGCACGCAGTTCAGGACCACAATCAGGGTGGCGCTGGTCCAGCCTGCGATCTTCAGGGGCATGGAGTCGGTGTGGATGCCCATGATCTCCCGCTTGCCGGTCAGCCGGATGAGCGGAATCAGGGCGAAGGGGATGCCGAAGCTGAGCAGCACCTGGCTGAGCACCAGGGCAAGGGTGGGTTCGATGCCCGCCGCCAGGATGATGAGGGCCGGGATGAGCGTGATGACCCGGCGGGTCAGCAGCGGGATCCGCACCTTCAGGAGCCCGCCCATGATGGTGGCGCCGGCGTAGCAGCCCACGGAGGTTGAGGCCAGTCCGGAGGCCAGCAGGCCGATGGCAAACACAACGCCGATGGCCGGGCCCAGCGCCGACGTAACGGCTGCGTGGGCCCCGGCAATGGTGTCGGTGCCCTCCACCCCGCGCAGGCTGGACGCCGCCAGCAGCAGCATCGCGATGTTGACCACGCCGGCCAGCAGCAATGCGCCGGCCACATCGAAGCGTGTCGCGCGGATGAGCCGGGTGCGTACGGCCGGGTCGGGGGAGAAGCCGTGCCGGTCCCGGGCCAGGGCGGAATGCAGGTAAATGGCGTGCGGCATCACGGTGGCACCGAGCATGCTCGCCGCCAGCAATACGGTGTCCGTTCCTTCAAACCGGGGGACCAGGCCGGCCAGGGCGCTCCCCGCGTCCGGCGGGTTCACAAACAGGCCGGAGACAAAACCCACGGCAATGACACCAAGCAAAACCAGGATGGCAAGCTCAAATGACCGCTGGCTGCGGTTGGACTGCAGGGTGAGCAGCAGCATGGAGGCGATACCGATGATGACCCCACCGACCGGCAGCGGAAGGCCGAACAGCAGGTTCAGGGCCACGGCACCGCCAATCACCTCGGCCATGTCGGTGGCGCCGGCCACAATTTCGGCCTGGACCCAGTAGGCGCGGCGCCGCTTCGTCCCAAGGCGCCGGCCGAGGATTTCCGGCAGGCTCAGCCCCGTCGCAAGCCCCAGCTTGGCTGACTGGTACTGGATCAGCACCGCCATGGCATTGGCGGCCACCAACACCCATACCAGCAGGTAACCGAAGTTGGCCCCGGCCGTGAGGTTGGCGGCAACGTTGCCCGGATCCACGTAGGCAATGGCGGCTACGAAGGCGGGCCCCAGCAACAGCAGCCGGGACCAGGCGCGGGGCGTCGCCGGCTTTTTATTCAAGGTGGTGACGGCCATGATGTGTCCTCGTCGTTGGGGGCGGTGCTACGACGAGAATAGCTTAATTTAGGTGAACCGAAAAGTAGTGTTGAGGGCGCCCTTCACATCAGCAGCCGGCCGGCTCAGACGCGGGCGCCGTCGTCGCCGTCTGCCTTCTCCGAGGGCAGCTTCATGATCAGGTACACCGTGCCCAGGACAAACGCGGCAACAATCCCCACAATGGCCAGCACAGGAGCTGAACGCCAGAACATCACGGAGAGAAGCAATGCCACCGGGCCGCCCACCGCTCCGAGCCAGGCGAGGACGGTCAGCGGATCCGTCCCGGCCAGGCTGGGCGGTTCGGCAGGGACAAACCCGTCCTCGTCGTCGTCCTCCACCCCGTAGTCCCGCGGGCCCGGGAGCGCGGAGGATCCGCCGCCGGCGTCGTTGGCACCCGCAACTGCAGGTTCGGCAGGGAGGGAACCGGCGAGGCCCAGCGGATCGAAGTCCCGGAAGGTCGGGGCAGCGCGCCGGCCGGCGTCTGTGGCGCCGTCCATGGGGGCGGCGCCGGCGGCGGGGGAGTCCTCCTGCAGGCGGGCCACCAGGTCCAGCCACACGGCATCATCCTGGTTGGCGCCCTGGTCAGGAGCGCCCGGGTCATGCCTGGCCATGCCGGGCCTCCTGGTTGTCGGAGTTGGAGCCGGAGCCGGAAGCCGGCGGAACCAGGCCGTTGATGAAGTCCACGGAGCCCTGGAAGATCCGGTCCGCATCGTTGTCCATGGTGGCCACGTGGTAGCTGTTCTCCAGCCGCACCAGCTCCAGCGGCGCATGGGTCAGGCCGCGGCGGAGCGCAGCGATGCTGGAATCGGAGACCACATGGTCAACGGTGGAGCGGTATACCTGGACCGGGGCGGTGACGCGGGGCAGCAACCGGACGGTGTCCTTGAACATCTTGTTCAGTTCGTGGGCCGCGGCAACTGGCGTGCGGAGGTAGGCGCCCTCATCCATGCCGGGCTTGAGGATGTCGTTGGAAATCGGTGGGGTCGACTTGAGCACCAGCTTCAGGATTCCGGCCAGGGGCGCGCGGGGATCGTCCAGCACCAGTCCGGGATTCACCAGGACCACCCCGGCTACGGGGCGGGTGGCCGCGATCCGCAGCGCCAGGGCGCCGCCCATGCTCAGGCCGGCAGCAAACACCTGGTCGCACTGGGCGTCCAGGTCCAGGTAGGCCTCATCAAGGGCGTTATGCCACTGCTGCCACCGGGTCCGGGCGAGGTCCTGCCAGCTTGTGCCGTGGCCCGGGAGCAGCGGCATCCGCACGGCAAACCCCGCCGCAGCGAAGGCTTCCGCCCAGGCCCGAAGACCATGCGGACTGCCGGTGAAGCCATGGGAGAGCACCACCCCGGTGCGTGCGCCGCCCTCGCCAAACGTGCTGCTGAAGGGGCTGTGGTCAGGGCCGCCGGTCATGGGCTCTCCAGGGTGCTTGCGCGGGCGTTGGCGTCAAAGAACGCGCTCGAGTCCGAGAAGATTCGTGGCGCGTCCACGTCAAGCGTAGCCACATGGCCGCTGCTATCAAGGTCCACCACCGCCACCAGGCGCGGGCCAAGCCATTTTTTCAGCAGTTCCAGCGAGGTGGGCGGCACCACCACGTCCGTCCGGGATTTGAAGACCTGCACGGGGGCCGTGATCCGGGGCAGGCCCCGGGTGGCGGCAGCGAAGAGCTTACGCAGTTCGTGGACGGCTGCCAGCGGGGTGCGCGAGTAGTCGCCGTCCTCGGTGCGGGGCGCGGTGGTCATTTCCTCCTGGATGGGAATAGTGGTCCGCTGGAAGTACTTAAGGACGCCGATCACGCGCACCCGCCGGTCGTAAAACGTCAGGCCGGGATTGACCACGGACACGCCGGCCACCGCGTGCCGGGACGCTGCCAGCAGGGCAATGGCGCCGCCCATCGACAGCCCCGCCACGTAGCAGGTGTCCGTGCGTGCCCGCAGTTCCAGGAATGCCGCCTCGTAGCTGGTGAACCATTCGCGCCAGCCGCGCCCGGCCAGGTCCCGCCAGGAGGTGCCGTGGCCGGGAAGCAGGGGAACTGTCACCGCATAACCCTGCGCCGCCAGGTACTCGGCCCAGGGCAGGACGCTGAGCGGGCTGCCGGTGAAGCCATGGCAGATCGCCACGCCGATCCGCGCATTGGGCCCATGGCCCGGTGAACTGTAGGCCGCAGGAGGGGCTGGAAGGCTGCTTTCGGGCATGGCTCCATCGTGTCACTGTTCCGGGGAATTCTCACTAGAGTAGGGTTGCAGTCAATTGCTGACCAGGCCCGACGCGGGGCCTGACGGCCGCCTTCGGAGAGGTCACCACGTGTTCTATTGGGTCATGAAAAGGATCTTCCTGGGTCCGGTGCTAAAGCTCCTTTTCCGCCCGTGGGTCAAGGGACTGGACAACATTCCGGCCGAGGGCGCGGCAATCATCGCCTCCAACCACCTTTCATTCTCGGACTCCATTTTTATGCCCCTGATGGTGCGGCGGCCGGTGGTGTTCCTGGCCAAATCGGAGTACTTCACCGGGACCGGCGTCAAGGGCAGGCTGACGGCACTGTTTTTCCGGCTGACCAACCAGTTGCCCATGGACCGCTCCGGCGGGGCCGCATCTGCTGCATCGCTCGGCGCCGGCATGGACGTGTTGGGCCATGGCGGCTTGCTGGGCATCTACCCGGAAGGGACCCGCAGCCCCGATTCCCGTCTCTACCGCGGCAAGGTGGGGGTGGCCAGGCTGGCCCTGGAGGCCGGGGTCCCGGTGGTCCCGGTGGCCATGATCGGCACCGACAAAGTCCAGCCCATCGGAAAGCGGCTGCCCAACATCCGCCGGATCGGCATGATCTTTGGTGAGCCACTGGACTTCAGCGAATACCGGGACCAGGCCGAGGACCGCGCCGTCCAGCGGAAAGTTGCCGACGCCATCATGTTCGAACTGATGCGCCTGTCCGGCCAGGAATACGTGGACGAATATGCCGCCGTGGTGAAGCTCCGGCTCGCCGGCGCCCCGGCCGCCGTCGACCGCTCCCCGGACGCCGTGCCTCAAGGTGGCACCGTGGACGGGCAAAAAGAGTCCGACGACGGGGCTGCCGCCACCGGATAGCGCCGCGCCCGGCCCTGCCGGAGCGGCCCAAGCGCAGTTGTGACGCCGCAGCGTGGGCGCGTGACAGCGGCTGTGTCGCGGCGGTCCGGGCTGGCGCTAGTCTTAGGGGGTGACTGAGCTATCTGCAAAACCTGCCTTTTCCCTGTCCGGCACCGCCCAGAGCGGTGCAGCCAACTATCCCGGACTGGACCACTGGCGGGACCTCCCCATCGCCCAGCAGCCCAGCTGGCAGGACCGCAACGTTTTCGAAGCCTCTGTGCAGGAGCTTTCCGTTGTTCCGCCGCTGGTCTTCGCCGGCGAAGTGGATGTCCTGCGCGAACGCCTGGCCGCCGCGGCCCAGGGCAAGGCCTTCCTGCTCCAGGGCGGGGACTGCGCCGAGACCTTTGAGGCCGCCACGGCGGACAAGATCAGCGCGCGCGTCAAAACGATCCTGCAGATGGCAGTGGTCCTGACGTACGGTGCCGCCATGCCCGTCATCAAGATGGGACGCATGGCAGGCCAGTTCGCGAAGCCGCGTTCCTCCAACGATGAAACGCGCGACGGCGTGACGCTCCCGGCCTACCGCGGCGACATCGTCAACGGCTACGAGTTCACCCCCGAATCCCGCGGCCACGACGCCGCCCGGATGCTGCGCGCCTACCACACCTCGGCGTCGACCCTGAACCTGATCCGTGCCTTCACGCAGGGCGGATTCGCCGACCTCCGTTCCGTGCACCAGTGGAACAAGGGCTTCACCGAAAACCCGGCCCACGCCCGCTACGAGTCCCTGGCCCGCGATATTGACCGGGCCATCAAGTTCATGGATTCCTGCGGCGCCGACTTCGAGGCGCTGAAGCGCGTTGAATTCTTCGCCAGCCACGAAGCCCTCCTGCTGGACTACGAGCGGGCGCTGACCCGCATCGACTCCCGGACCGGCCTGCCGTACGACACGTCCGCCCACTTCCTGTGGATCGGTGAGCGGACCCGGGAACTGGACCACGCGCACGTCGACTTCCTCTCGCGGGTCCGCAACCCGATCGGCGTCAAGCTCGGCCCGTCCACCACGGGCGACGACGCGTTGCGCCTCATCGACAAGCTGGACCCCGAGCGCGAGCCGGGCCGGCTCACCTTCATCACCCGCATGGGCGCCGGCAACATCCGGGAGAAGCTTCCCGCCGTCGTGGAGAAGGTCACGGCCTCCGGTGCGCAGGTCCTGTGGGTCACCGACCCCATGCACGGCAACACCGTCACCTCGCCCAACGGCTACAAAACCCGCAACTTCGACGACGTCATCGACGAGGTGCGCGGTTTCTTCGAGGTGCACCAGGCCCTGGGCACCGTCCCGGGTGGCCTGCACGTCGAAATGACCGGCGACGACGTTGCCGAGTGCCTGGGCGGCGCCGATCCCGTGGACCAGGAAGCGTTCCTGGACCGTTACGAATCCGTCTGCGACCCGCGCCTGAACCACATGCAGTCGCTGGAGATGGCGTTCCTGGTGGCAGGGGCGCTGGCCAAGAACTAGAGGCTGACAGAAGAAATGCCCGCCGGCCAGGAAACCCCTGGCTGGCGGGCATTTTCCGTTAACGGTCCGGTCCGGCTAGACCACGGTTAGTGTAATGACGGAGCCGAAGGGAGCTTTGGTGTTCACCGGATCCTGGGCTCGGACGGTACCAAAGAAGCCGCCAAGGATTTTGTCCTCATTAACAACGAAACCGAGCTTCTCCAGCGCTGCCCGTGCGTCCGAGGCCTGTTTGCCGATGAAGCTTGGCACGTCCACCATGCGCGGCCCCTTGGAGATCGTGAGCGTGACCGTGCCGCCCCTGGTGAGGGTGCCGTTCGCGGGGGACTGGCTCGCCACTGATCCTTCGGGGACCTTCGCGTCGAAGACCTCCTCGGCGGCCACCTCTGCCTTCAGCCCGGCCGCTTCGATGGCCTTCTTGGCAGCGTCTTCCTTCTGGCCCACCACGGACGGGACCGGAAGGGGCTGCGGGCCCTTGGAGACCGTCAATGCCACTGGCGTTCCGTGCCGCACCGCTGTTCCCCCCGCAGGGTCCTGGCTCATCACCACGCCGGCCGGCACTTTTTCGTCAAAAGCCTCGGTTACGGCGCCCAGCGCCATTTCCGCCGTGTTCAGTCCGGATTTGGCCTCGTCCAGGGTGCCGCCGGCGAAATCCGGCAGCGGAAACAGTTGCGGGCCCTTGGAGACGAACAGGGACACCGGCTGGAACTTCCGGATTTCGACGCCGGCACCCGGCTCGCTGCCCACCACCAGCCCGCTGGGGACGTCGTCGTCAAAAACATCGCTGGTGGTGGCGCGGAAGCCAGCCTGGTCCAGGATCTGCTGGGCCTGCGCAACGGTCTTGTTGGCCACCGCAGGAATGCTGGCTGCAGCCCCGGGGCCCATACCGAAGAACCAGCCTGCCCCGGTGGCCAGCAGCGCCGCGATGACCAGGATGACCACCCACAGGACGCCGCGGCGGCGGGGGCTGCCCTCGCGGAGGGTCCGCACGGGGGTGGCAGCCGCACGTGCCCGGGCCTTCTCCGACTCCTTATCCAGCCTGCGCTGTTCACGTTTGCCGGGCAGCGGTGCGACCGGTTCCCAGGGACCGGCCTGCCGGTTGTCGTCCCGGTCGCCGGGCGGCGTCAGGGCATGCCCGGAGCCGGGCGCCGCCCACGCCGCCGGCTGGGAGGCCGGCTGCGCGGCGTATCCGGGCCGCTGCGCATCCTGCCCGCCCGGACCGCCCGGCGGGCGGGACGGCGGCATGATGGTGGTTGGATTGCTGCCTTGGGAAATGAATTCGGTGGGGTTTTGTACCGCGGGAATGAACTCTGTGGGGTTGTGGGCCGCCGCGATGTGCTCCGTGGGGTGCTGGACCGGGACGGGAGGCATGCCGGTGTGTCCGGCGCGGGCCGGGGGCTGCAGGTCCAACTCCGGGTCCGTGAGGTTGGTGCGGATGTGGCGCAGCTCCTGGAGGAGGGCGGCGGCGTCCACGGGCCGGTTCTCGGGGTCGTTGGCGGTGCACCATTGCACCAGTTCGTCCACTTCGGCGGCAAGGCCCGGAACAACCGCCGACGGCGGTCCCACCGTGGCGTGAACGTGCTGGTAGGCCACCTGGATGGTGCTCTCGCCGCTGAACGGCTGCCGTCCGGTCAGCATCTCGTAGAGCATGATGCCCACCGAGTAGACATCGCTCCGGGCATCGGCGGGTTTGGTGAGGACCAGTTCGGGTGACAGGTACGCCACGGTTCCGATGAGGGCTCCGGTGCTGGTGGCGGTGGTTACCGCCCTGGCCAGGCCGAAGTCGCCGATCTTGATCCTGCCGTCGTCGGCGATCAGCACATTTTCCGGTTTGACGTCCCGGTGGATGAAGCCGGCGGCGTGGGCGGCGGCGAGGCCGGCCACCACGGGATCAATAAGCGCCAGCGCCAGCCGGGGCGGCAGCGGGCCCTTGTTGTTGAGGAGGTCACGCAGGGTGTGGCCCTTGATGTATTCCATCACCAGGTACGCCGTGGAGTTATCGGTGCCCTGGTCGTAAACGCCCACCACGTGGGGGTGGGAAAGCCTGGCGGCCGCCTTGGCTTCGCGGCCCAGGCGGTCAAGGAACGTTTCGTCGGCTGAGAGGTAGGGGTGCAGCACCTTCAGGGCCACTTCGCGCTCCAGGCGCTGGTCCATGGCCAGGTAAACAGTGGACATGCCGCCGCGCGCCAGCTTGGACAGCACCGCGTAGCGGTTGTCCACCAGCGTTCCGACGAGGGGGTCTGACACGTGTTCCTGCATCCCTCGATCCTAATCCCGCAACGGAAAGGGCCCGAACCGGCTCATTCCGGTCCGGACCCTGTCCGCACTGCATGATGCGGGCCCGGCAGCCGGGCCCGCAGTCCTAGCCGAAGCTCTGCTGGTGTGCCTTGATGCTGGCGACGTAACGCTTGGTGTCGTCGTACATGCCGTACTTGCTGACGGAATACTGGCCCTGGTAGTAGCCGGCGATGGCCGAGTCGCGGTCCCTGCTGGTGGCGAGCAGTTGCCTGATGATGGCAACACCAGCGGTGGCGTTGTCATACGGGTCAAGCAGGTTCAGCTTCCGTCCCACCAGGTCGGACGCCCACTGGCCGGAACTCGGAATAACCTGCATGGTGCCGATGGCGTTGGCGGGCGAAACCGAACGGTGGTCGAAGCTGGACTCCTGGAACGCGAAGGCCAGGGCGAGCGAGGGCTCAACGCCCATCTTCCGGGCCGTGTCGGCAACAATGGTCTTCATTTCGGCCCGGGACGGAACCGGGGAGGCGTTCAGGAGTGCCTTGTTCTCGTTGGCTGAGCTCACCACAGCGGCCGGGTAGCTGAAGCCCAGGAACGAGCTGGGGACCAGCGGCGCGGCGGGCGCAGCCGGAGCCGCAGGTGCAGCAGGGGCGGCGGCAGCGGGGGCTGAACCGTTCGGGATGACCAGTTTGCTGCCGGGGTAGATGATGGCACTGGCGTTCAACCGGTTTGCGGTCAGCAGGCTGGCCAGGCTGACGCCGTTCCGGGAAGCGATGGCCCAGAGCGTGTCGCCGGCCTTGATGGTGTACTGGCCCGAAGCAGGCGACGTGGCGGACGTGTTGGCCAGCGGGGCTGCCGGGGCCGGGGCGGCTGCGGGCGCGCCGCCTGCCCCCACCTTGATCTTCTGGCCCGGGTAGATGATCGAATTCATGCCCAGGTTGTTCCAGCTGAACACGTTGGACAGGCTCACGTTGTGCCGGGCAGCGATGGCGCCGAGCGTATCGCCGGGCTTGACCGTGTACGTGGCTCCGGTGGACGGCGCGGCTGCCGGCGCAGCCGGGGCTGCGGCCGGGGTGGCCGGTTTCGCGGAGCCGGGGAGCTTGATCTTCTGGCCGGGGTAGATGATCGTGTTGGCCTGCAGGTTGTTCAGGGCCAGCACCTCGTTGGTGCCCAGGCCGTACCGGCCGGCCACGGCGCTGATGGTGTCGCCACGCGCAATGGTGTACTCGGCGGGTACTGCCGGCGCGGCGGGGCGCAGGGCAGGAATAGCGGCAGGCACGGCGGCGGCGGGGATGATTGTTGCCACCTGTGCGGCCTGGGCCTTCAGCGCCGCTGCGAGGGTGGCGGGGATGGCGCGGGCAGGCTGCTCGGCGGCCGCCGGCTGCGCGAGTGCAAGGGACGACAAAACAACCGCGGGCAGTGCCGCGGTGGTGGCGGCAATCATCGGCAGACTCGGCCTGGTGGAGTGCTTGCGCGGACGGAACGTCGTCATGGAATGGATCCTCTTCTCACTGCGGGGGGTCATAACGGCTTTCAACGGTGGGGAGGCCGTTGTCATATTTGATACTAATGTTAGTCAAGTTATTGCTGTTACCAGTGTGATCAGTGTGAATCTCTCATGAATCCGGGATTAGCACAAGAATTCCGGTAATTGCCGTAACGCGGAAATTCCTGGTGTGTCCGCGGGCCGGGGCAGCGGCGGCGGTTCCGACTAGGCGGCACGGTACGCGGCATGGCAATCTTGGTCAGTGAGTAATGTAGAAAACCTTGTGGGCGAATGGTTGCCCCTGCCCGACGTCGCCCAGTTGCTGGATATTTCCATCACCAGGGTCCACAGCCTGCTCGATGAACGGTCCCTGGCCGCGCTCAGGGTCGGTGCGCGGCGCATCCGCTCGGTCCCCGCGGCTTTTATCCAGGACGGCCTGGTGGTGGACAGCCTCAAGGGGACCATCGTGGTCCTGGCCGACGCAGGGTACTCCGATGAGGACCTGATCATCTGGCTGTTTACCCCGGACGAATCACTGCGCGGGCGTCCCATCGACGCCCTCCGCGAGGGCCGGAAGACCGAAATCCGGCGCCGGGCCCAGACCCTGGCCTGGTAACGGCACATTCCCTCAGGACGCGCGGCTGACGGTGGCCTCGGCCAGCCGCCGCAGCGCCGTCTTGGGCAGCTCGTCCAGGTCCAGGGCCTCGAGGGCGTCAAAAGCCGCCGCCCCGAATTCGTTGATCAGCACCTCGGTTGCCTGCAGCGCACCGGACTCCTCAATGATCCTGCGGATCTCCAGGATGTCTTCGTCGGAAAGGTCCTGGCTGCCCAGGCGGGAGTCGATGAACGCGGATTCGGCTTCTGAGGCCTGGTCCAGGGCGAGGGCCACCAGGACCGTCCGCTTGCCTTCGCGAAGGTCGTCGCCGGCAGGTTTGCCGGTGGTCAGCGGATCGCCGAAGACGCCCAGGACGTCATCGCGGAGCTGGAAGGCCTCACCCAGCGGCAGCGCGAAGGCCGAATAGCCCCGCAGCAGCTCGTTCGACGCACCGGCCAGGGCGCCGCCCAGGGCCAGCGGATGTTCGGTGGAATATTTGGCGCTCTTGAACCTGATGATGGAGTGCGCCCGGCTGACTGCCCCGGCCCGGTCCCGGACCGGGCCGGCCACCTCCTCGAGGATATCCAGGTACTGCCCGGCCATGACCTCGGCGCGCATCAGGTTGAAGATGAGCCTGGCCCGGCTGCCGGCAGCCGCCCGCTCGCCGATGTCCGTGAAGGCTTCCTCGCTGAACGAAAGGCACAGGTCCCCGGCGAGGATACCGGCGGCCTGTCCGAAGCGTTCGCTGTCCAGTGCCCAACCCTGGGCACCGTGCAGCTGGCTGAAGCTGCGGTGCACGCTGGGTCCGCCGCGCCTCGTATCGGACCGGTCGATGATGTCGTCATGGATCAGGGCGGCGGCCTGGAAAAGCTCCAGCGCAGCTCCCGCCGTGACCACCTCAGCGGCGGCGGGATCGCCGCCGGCGCCGCGCCAGCCCCAGTAACACATGAGGGCCCGCAGGCGCTTTCCGCCGGTGACGAGGTTGGAGATGGCCCCCATAATGGGGTCGATGTCCGGGGAGATGGCGGACATCACTGACTGCCGCGACGTGAGGAACGCTGTCAGCTCCCCGGCCACAGCCGCCACGAAGTCGGCCTGCTCATTGCGAAGCTGCTCGGCCGCCGTCACTTGGCGGACCCGGCTGCGACGTTGGCGCCGATGGTGAAGGTGCTCACGCCGGCCTTCTCCACCACGGAGAGGTTAACGGTCTCGTTGTCGCCGCGCACGAAGTCCTTGGACGGCTGGCCGGCGACGGCATCGCCCGGGACGGCTTTGAAGCCCTGCGGCTCCAGCGCCTTGGTGTAGAAATCCACGACGGCGGCAGCCGGCGCGTTCACGGTGGCCACCAGGCCAACGGTGGCCAGGGTGGAGGCCTTGTCGAAGCTGCTTGACTGGACAGTGGCCTGCGGCATAAGGGGCAGCAGCTGCTGCGGGAACCCCGCCACCAGGGCGCCCACGGTGGCGGAGGTATTGGGCGACGCCGACGGGCTGGGCGGCGCAGTTGCAGCGGTTTCGGCGGCAGCCGGCGAGGAATCGGAAGGGCTGGGAGCGGGGGACCCCGACGGTGTTGGGCTGCAGGCCGCCAGGGCCAGCGCGGCGCCGGCCGCAGCGGCGGCCAGGCCAGTGGTTCGAAGTCTTCCAAAGACCGTCACAGGGGCGTTCCTCCTGGTGTTGATACCGGATGCAGCCTCCAGTTTAGTCAGTACCAGCGGATAGGATTACAGCCGTGCAGCAACAGGGTAGGGACCAGCCGGTGCAGCCAGCCGCCACGGGCCGCCGGCGCCAGTGCATCATGCACGTGGACATGGATGCCTTTTTTGTTTCCGTCGAGCTGCGGACACGGCCCGAACTTGTGGGCAGGCCGGTGATCGTGGGATTCCCCGGCGAACGTTCGGTGGTCCTCTCAGGCTCCTACGAGGCCAGGGCCTTCGGCGTCAAATCAGCAATGCCCATGGCCGTGGCCATGAGGATGTGTCCGCAGGCCGTGGTGATTGAACCCCGACACAAGCTGTACTACGAGGTCTCGGCCCAGCTGATGGCCATCTTCGAATCCGTCACGGACCTGGTTGAGCCGCTCAGCGTGGACGAGGCGTTCCTGGACGTCACTGGGGCCCTGCGCCGCCTCGGCCCGCCCCGGGGCATCGGCGAACTGATCCGCCGCCGCGTGGCCGCCGAGCTCGGGATCACCGCCTCCGTGGGGATCGCCGAAACAAAGTTCGTTGCCAAAATTGCCTCCACCCGATGCAAACCCGACGGTTTGCTGATGATCGGCCCGGACCAGACCGTGGCCTACCTGCACAGCCTTCCGGTGGGCGCCCTGTGGGGCGTAGGCGCCAAGACCGCCGACGTCCTGGCCAACATGGGGATCAGGACCGTGGCGGATGTGGCCGCCACGCCAGTGGCCACCCTCAAGCGGACCCTCGGGGCCACCGGCGAACACGTCCACAACCTGTCGTGGGGCATTGACGCCCGCCCGGTCACCCCCACGCGGCTGGAGAAGAGCATCGGCGCGGAGGAGACCTTCGCCGTGGACACCGCGGACGACGCCCTCCTCCACCGGGAGATCCTGCGCTTGGCACACCGCACGGCAGGCCGGCTGCGCAGTGCGGGGATGGTGGCCCGCACTGTCGCCCTGAAGCTGCGGTTCGCCGACTTCTCCACCATCACCCGAAGCCGCACCGTCCAAACGCCGGTCGACAGTGCGCAACTCATCTACGCGGTGGCCCTGCAGCTGCTGGAATCGGTGGGGGAGCGGCCCATGACCGTCAGGCTGGTGGGGGTCAGGGCGGAACAGCTTGAGGATGCCGCACGGACGTCGCTGCAATTGAGCTTTGACCGCCGGGATGACAACTGGCGGGCGGCCGAACAGGTCCTGGACCAGGTCACCCGGAAATTCGGCAACAAGTCCGTCCTGCCGGCCCGATTGATGGAACCGGACGCCGGTGGGGAACCCGCAAGCTAACTGTCCGGGATGCAGCCGGTTGGAAAGTCATTGCCGTCTTTCAGATCGGGCCCCAACAAACTATCCTTATTACTACATAGTTTTTGAGTGAATGGACTTACTGCCGGACCCTCTTGGACATGCTCCCGCTCCGTGGGCTGCGTGCCTGGTCCCCGCTACTGCCATCGACGGCACGGCGGGAACATTCCAGGCACCCCAGTCGTTGATGGATACAGAGTACTGGCTGGGACCAGACCGGACGTTGGCCTAGTAAAGGAGGTCGTGATGCCGCTGTCGGAGCACGAACAAAAGCTGCTTGAGCAGCTGGAAAAGCAGCTTCACGAGGATGACCCCAAGTTTGCAAACTCCATGGGGTCGGATCCAGGACGCTCCTGGTCAACCAGGCACGTCGTTATCGGCGTCCTGTGCACGTTGGCAGGGATCTTCCTGCTGTTGGTGGGCGTGACCCTGCAAAACATCATTCTGGGTGTGCTGGGCTTCATCGTTATGGGCGGCGGTGTCTACTTCGCGACGATGCGCAGCTCGGCCGCGGCCAAAGCCGGCAACAAGGCAGGCAGCCCCAAGCCCGGGAAGCAGCGAAGCTCGTTTATGAACAGCCTCGAAGAGCGCTGGGACGAACGGCGCCGCGGCGAACCCTAGGCCGGTATGCCGGTCCCAGGACCGGCACTCCACGTTTGGCCACCGCCACCCTGTCCCCTCCACTTTGCCCCCGCCATCCGGCGGGTGCAGCAAAAGGCCCGCTTCGGCGGGCCTTTTGGCGTTTAAGCGCCGGATCAGCGATCCTCCGGAGCCGGTTCGCGCCACGCCTCTTCCCAGCGGTTCGCGCCACGCCTCTTCCCAGCGGTTCGCAGCCCGGCTCCGTGCCCTGAAGCCTCCACTTCGCACCACCGGCGCAAAAACGCGGCAGGTGGAGCCAACGGGACCCGGTTCCACCCCTCAGGTGGAGCGTTTTGCGTTGACTGTGGTGGAAAGTGGAGTAATGTGGAGGACATAAGAGGGTAGTTGCAACATAGGGGATGTGCAGTTCCTGACAGCAGACAGGCGGTGGGCCAATGTTTCTTGGCACACATTCGCCGCGTCTGGATGAAAAGGGCCGGGTTATTCTTCCCGCTAAGTTCCGTGAGGAGCTTGCCAGCGGACTGGTGCTGACAAGGGGCCAGGAACGTTGCATCTACGTTTTCAGCGAGAAGGAGTTTGCGCGGGTTCACGAGCAGATGCGGGAGGCACCAATTTCCTCCAAGCAGGCCCGTGACTACATCCGTGTTTTTCTCTCTGGAGCCTCGGATGAGGTACCGGACAAGCAGGGGCGGGTCACCATCCCCCCGGCGCTTCGGGAGTACGCAGGTCTTGGCAGGGAACTGGCCGTCATAGGTGCAGGATCCCGCGCGGAGATCTGGGACGCCCAGGCATGGAACGAGTACCTCGCGGAGAAGGAAACAGCGTTCTCCGAAACTGATGATCCGATCCCGGGCATTCTTTAGGATCCCGGGCGGACAGCAGGAACGCTTCTTGATCGGGATCTCCAGCCGGCCCGTCGACCGGCCAACCTGGCTCACTTCCCCGGAGCCAGGCGGGCAGGACGGTAGGCGCGGATGGGGATCCAGACCAAGAAGCAATCAGCAGTACCAACGGCGAGAAAGGACGAGGCATGAACGAACACCCCAAGCCCACGTCCGAACGCCATGTGCCGGTCCTCAAGGACCGGTGCATTAATTTGTTGGCACCCGGATTCGAAGCTGCCCGGCTCCGCGGCGAAACGCCCGTGGCCATCGATGCCACGCTTGGCATGGGCGGGCACTCGGAAGCCATGCTGCAGCGGTTCCCGGACCTTCACCTCATCGGCATCGACCGCGACGAAGAGGCCCTGGCGCTGGCGGGGGAGCGGCTGGCTCCCTTCTCGGCCCGGACCGACCTGGTCCACGCCGTCTACGACGAGATCGCGGACGTCCTGGCGGATCTCGGCGTCGCAAACGTTTCCGGAATCCTGATGGACCTCGGCGTCTCGTCCCTGCAGCTGGACGAACGCGAACGGGGTTTCGCTTACTCCTTTGACGCGCCCCTCGACATGCGCATGGACACCAGCCGCGGGCAGACCGCTGCCGACGTCGTTAACAACTACAGCGAAGACGAACTGGTCCGGATCATCCGCAAATGGGGTGAGGAAAAGTTTGCCGGCCGCATTGCCAACCGGATTGTGGCCGCACGTGCCGTCAAGGCGTTCAGCACCACCGGCGAACTGGTGGAACAGATCCGCTCCGTGGTCCCCGCCGCTGCGGCCAAGTCGGGCGGGCACCCCGCCAAGCGGACGTTCCAGGCTCTGCGGATCGAAGTGAACGAGGAACTCGAAGTGCTTGAACGGGCCGTCCCGGCTGCCGCCGATGCACTGGCCATGGGCGGCCGCCTGGTGGTGATGTCCTACCACTCGCTGGAGGACAAAATCGTCAAGGGCGTCCTGCAGTCCCGTTCCAAATCCTCGGCGCCCCTCGGCTTCCCCGTGGAACTTGAGGAACACAAGCCTGAACTGAAGACCCTGACCAAAGGCACCGAGGTGCCCACCGCCGTCGAAATCGCTGAAAACCCCCGCGCCGCTTCAGCAAGACTGCGGGCAGCGGAACGTATCCGAGCCAGGAGAGCTGCATGAGCACCGCCGCCGTCAAGAACTTTCCCGCCGTCAGCGGCAGGTCAGCCGGCGCCGGCGTGCCCGCTGCAAAGCCCGGCGAAAAGCGGCGGGAGCGCACACCGCTCTCAGTGGTCAGGACGGTGCCCCGTAAACGCCGGGCCCCGTTTGTGGTCCTCTGCTTCGCACTGTTGGCCGTTGCCCTGGTGGCTGTGCTGGTCCTGAACATTTCGGTGTCCACCTCGCAGTACCAGCTGGTGGAACTGCGCGCCACGCAGAGCAAACTCACCAAGGAAAACCAGGACCTGACCCAGCAGGTGCAGAACTTCGAGGCGCCGCAGAACCTTGCGGCCAAAGCGAAGGACCTCGGCATGGTGGCTTCCACTGTCCAGGGCCAGATCGACCTGTCCACGCTCACCGTTACGGGTAAGGCCACCCCGGCCGTGAAGGGCACCACGGAAGGTGCCGTGATACCGGCGCCGGCCGTTGCCGGACAGCTGATTGTGGTGCCGCCGGCCACTAAGGGTGAGCCGCTGGAGAGCCGGAAACCTGCCGAAGCCGCACCGGCCGCGGTTGCGCCGGTGGAGAAGCCCGCCGCGGCAGCGCCGGCCGCCCCGAAAGTGGAGTTGAACGGCGGGTCCGTGCCGGCTCCCCAGCAGAAGGCCCCCGGGCAGTAACGTAGGACAGACAGGCACGACGGTCGAGCAGCAAGGAATATCGCAGGTGGCGCAGAAGACCGGAAAAGCACTGGCAGGCAAAGCCCCCAACGCCACCAAACGGTTGCGGCTGGGCCTGAGCATCATGCTCGCCCTGCTCCTGGTGGTGGGCGGCAAGCTCTTCCTGGTCCAGGGCCTGGACGTTGGCGGTATCGCCGAGGCCGCCCTGGACAAGCGCATGACCCAGACCACCCTGCCCGCAGAACGCGGCAGCATCCTGGACTCCAACGGGACCGTCCTTGCCAACAGCGTGATCCGCTATGACATCGTGGTGGACCAGGTGCTGAACACCGCCACGGAAAACTTCCGGCGCCTGGATACTGTCGACGGCGAACCCAAGCTGGTTACCGTCAGCCGGGACCAAGGCATCAACGAACTCGCCACCGCCCTTGGCATGGAACCCGCTGCCGTCAGGGAAGCACTGACGGGGGACAAGAAGTACTACGTTGTCGCCAAAGAGGTCAAACCCGAGGACGAGGACCGCATCTCCCAGCTTCAGATTCCCGGGCTTGTCAGCCAGGGTGTCAGCAAGCGTGTTTATCCCAACGGCTCCGTGGCCGGCGGGATCGTGGGTTTCCTCCAGGACGGAACCACCGGCCAGGCCGGTATCGAACAGACCCAGGACGGGTTGCTGAAGGGCACCGACGGCAAACGACTGTACGAGGAAGGCGCAGACGGGCTCCGGATTCCCGTGGGCTTTGACGAACTGACCCCGCCGGAGGACGGCAAGGACGTCAAGCTCACCCTGAACTCGGACCTGCAGTACTTCGCCCAGCAGGCCATCCAAAGCCAGTCGGACAAGCTGGGCGCCGAGTGGGGCGTCATCATTGTGATGGACGCCAAGACCGGCAACCTCGTGGCCATGGCCGACACCAACGCACCCGACCCCAACAACCCCGGGTTGGTGGCTGCGAAGGACCGCGGCGTCCGCTCCGTCACAGCCGCCTACGAACCGGGTTCGGTCCAGAAGATGATTACCGCAGCAGCCCTCATTGACGAGGGCAAAGCCAACCCCTTGAGCGAATATACGCTCCCGCCCTCCTACACCGTGGACGGGCAGACATTCACAGACTCCTTCTCCCACGGCACCGAGGAGCGGACGCTCGCCGGGATCCTTGGCTACTCCATGAACACGGGAACCGTGATGGCCGGCCAGCAGCTGTCCAAAGACCAGCGGTACGACTGGCTGAAGAAATTCGGGATCGGCGAAGCCCCCGATATCGGCCTGCCCGCCACCGCCTCAGGCATCCTGACTCCAGCCGACCAATGGGACGGTCGGCAGGAATACACAGTCCTTTTCGGGCAGGGAGTTTCGCAGTCAACACTGCAGACCGTCCGGGCCTTCCAGACCATCGCCAACAACGGCGTCATGCTTCAGCCACGGCTCATCGATTCCTATGTTTCCCCTGATGGGACCGAGGAAAAGGTTCCGGCCGAACCCTCCCGCCAGGTGGTATCCAACAACACGGCACAGCAGGTCCAGGACATCCTGGAAAGCGCGGTTACCGAAGGCCAGATCAAGGACGCCGGCATTGACGGCTACCGCGTCGGCGCCAAGACCGGCACCTCGGAATCGCCGTGCGACGACGGCAAGTCCGGCTACTGCGGCTACACCGCCTCGATGGTGGGGATGGCGCCGATGGACGATCCCCGGTTTATTGTTGAGGTGGTCCTGCAGCGGCCCAAGGGCAGCATCTACGGCATCACCAACGGCCCGGTTTTCCGGTCCGTCATGAGCCAGGCGCTGCGCACCTACAACGTCCAGCCGTCCACGGGTGAGCCGGCAAGGCTGCCCCAGTTCGCCAAGTAATTCCCCGGCACCAACAGCCGGCCCGGCCGGCCGGCCTGAACGCGGCGGGCACCCCTAGCACCATCGGAGATCCCTTGTCAGAGTTCACCCCGTCCGGCGGCCCGGCCCCGGACCCGCAGGCCGGCCGGTCGCCGTTCCGCCCCTCCACCGTTGTCCCGGTCAGCCTGGCAACCATCGGCGACGCGCTGGGCGTGGCCGTACCCGGCGCCTCCGCTGACGTGGCTGTCACCGGAGTCTCGTTGAACTCCCGCGCCGTGGAAGCCGGCGACCTGTACGTCGCCCTCCCCGGGGCCACCCGGCACGGTGCGGACTTTGTGTCCCAGGCCATCGACGCCGGCGCTGCCGCCGTCCTCACCGACGACGCCGGCGCCAGGCTCCTGGCCCTCGCCGCCGACACTCCGGTCCCCGTCCTGGTGGTCCACCATCCCCGGAACGTGGTGGGACCCCTGTCCGCAATGGTTTACGGCAGCCAGCCCACCGACGGGACCGCGCCCGAGCTGTTCGCCGTCACCGGCACCAACGGCAAAACCACCACCACCTACTTCATCACCTCGCTGCTGCGCGCCCTGGGCCGCACCACGGGGCTGATCGGCACCATCGAGATCGTTGCCGGCGGGGAGCCCATCCCCAGCCTGCTCACCACCCCGGAATCCACCGACGTGCACGCCCTGCTGGCACTCATGCGCGAGCGGGGCCTTGAAGCCGCGGCCATGGAGGTGTCCTCCCACGCCATCTCCTTCCAGCGCGTGGATGGGGTCCGCTTCGACGTGGCCGGATTCACCAACCTCACCCAGGACCACCTGGACCTGCACCACACCATGGACGACTACTTCGCCACCAAAGCCGACCTCTTCACCCCGGCCAGGGCCGGCAGGGCCGTGGTGACGGTGGACGACGAGTGGGGCCGCCGGCTCGCCGCCACGGCAGCCATCCCCACAACCACCCTCGCGACCCGCCCCGGAGCCGCAGCGGACTGGACCATCACTGCCACCACAGCCCGCGGCCTGGGCACCGACTTCACCCTCACCGGCCCCGGCAACGCCACCCTCCAGGTCCACACCGGCCTGCCGGGCGGATTCAACGTGGCCAACGCCGCCCTCGCCGTGGTGATGGTCCTGGCCTCAGGAGTCGACGCCGCCACGGTCCAGGCTGCCCTTGATTCCCGGGACCCGTTCACCGTTGCCGTCCCGGGCCGGATGCAGCTCATCTCCGAACGTCCGGCGGCTGTGGTTGATTTTGCCCACAACACCGACGCGTTGGCCCGTGCCTGCGAGGCCGTGCGCCCGGGGGAGGAAGGCGCAAAACTGATTGTGGTCTTCGGCGCCACCGGGCAACGCGACCAAGGGAAACGCCCCGCCATGGGCGCCATCGCAGCCCGGCTCGCCGACACCGTGATCATCACCGACGACGACCCGCACGACGAGGACGCCGCAGCCATCCGGGCTGATGTCCTGGCCGGCGCCGTGGCCGCCCGCGACGGCGGCTCGCTGCCCTGCGAAATCCTCGAGATCCACCCCCGCGACGAAGCCATCCGGCGCGCCGTGGAACTCGCCGGACCGCAGGACACCATCCTTGTCGCGGGCCGCGGCCACGAGGTGTGGCAGGAGGTCCAGGGCGTCAACATCGCCCTCGACGACAGGGTGGAACTGCGCAACGCCTTGACAGCCAGGGGATTCAACGTTCTCCAAGACGACCGGATAGAGTCCTAGACCGACATGATTGCACTTACTGCGGCGGAAATCGCCGACATCACTAACGGGCGCCTGGCCGCCGATCCCGGAACCACGCCGCTGTCGGTGGTGACGGATTCACGCGACGCCACACCGGGTTCGCTCTACGTCGCCAAACCCGGCGAACACGCTGATGGGCACGACTTCATTGGCGCGGCCTTTGTTGCCGGAGCCACCCTCGCCCTTGTCGAACGCCCCGCCGTCGCCCCCGACGGCACGGTGTACCCCTCGGTCCAGGTGGCGGACGCCGTCCTGGCGATGGGTGCGCTGGCCGCCGAGGCTGTCCGCCGGATCCGGGCTGCCCGCGCAGCCGCCGGCGAGGAACTGACGGTGGTTGGCATCACCGGCTCGGCCGGCAAAACCACCACGAAGGACCTGCTGGCAGGAATCTTCTCCGCTGCCGGAAATACCGTGGCGCCGCAGGGTTCCTTCAACGGCGAGGTCGGAGTGCCCCTGACGGTCTTCCGCGCCGACGCCGGCACCCGTTACCTGGTGATCGAAATGGGCGCCACCGGCGTTGGCCACATCCGCTACCTCGCCGAAATGGTCAAGCCTGATATCGGCGTTGTCCTGGGCGTGGGAACAGCCCACGCCGGCGAATTCGGCGGCGTGGAAAACATCGCCCGCGCCAAGGGCGAACTGGTCGAAGGCCTGTCCGCCGCAGGAACAGCCATCATCAACCTCGACGACGGCCGGGTCGCCGCCATGCAGGACCGCACCGGCGCCACGGTGCTGGGGTTCTCCGCCGAAGGCCGGCCGGATGCCGCAGTGCAGGCCCTCGACGCCGACACCAACGCCGCCGGCAACCCGGAATTCGAGCTGCAGCTCCCCGGCGAAGACGCCCCGCTGCACGTCAGCAGCCAGCTCATCGGCGCCCACCACGTAACGAACCTGCTCGCCGCCGCCGCGGCCGCGCATGCCGCCGGAATCCCCGCAGCAGCCATTGCCGCGTCCCTGGGCAGCCAGTCAGCCGCCAGCCGCTGGCGCATGGAGCGGACCGAACGCGCCGACGGCGTCACCATCATCAACGACGCCTACAACGCCAACCCGGAGTCCATGCGGGCCGCACTGCGCACCCTGGCCGACCTGGGCCGGGGCCGCCGGACCTGGGCTGTCCTGGGCGCCATGCTGGAGCTGGGACCGGACTCCATCCGCGAGCACACGGCCGTGGGCACGCAGGTGGTCCGGCTCAACATCTCCCGACTGGTGGTGGTGGGCCGGGAGGCCCGCGCCCTCTACGTTTCCGCCGTCCAGGAAGGATCCTGGGGGGACGAATGCATCTTCACTGAAAACGCCGAAGAGGCCTACGAACTGCTCAACCACGAACTCAAACCCGGCGACCTGGTCCTGTTCAAGTCCTCCAACAGCGTGGGGCTTCGCCATCTGGGCGATCGGATAGCATTACCCCCACAAACCCAGCAAAACGCCGATGAAAGGAGCACTCTGCCGTGATTGCACTTTTGATCGGTGCGGGCCTTGCCCTGCTGTTCGCCCTCGTAGGGACCCCACTTTTCATCCGGCTCCTGGTGCGCCGCGGCTACGGCCAGTTCATCCGTGATGACGGACCCACCTCGCACCACACCAAGCGCGGCACGCCCACCATGGGCGGCACCGTGGTGGTCGCGGCGGTGCTCCTGAGCTACGGGCTCACGCATCTCATCATGCTGATGATGAACCCCGACTCGCCCGGACCGTCAGCGTCCGCCCTGATCCTGCTCTTCCTGATGGTGGGCATGGGACTGGTGGGCTTCCTGGACGACTTCATCAAGATCTCGCGCCAACGCAGCCTGGGCCTGGACGCCAAAGCCAAACTCATCCTCCAGGCCGCGGTGGGCATCATCTTCGCCGTCCTGGCACTGAACTTCCCGGACGAGAACGGGCTGACGCCGGCGTCGACCAAAATCTCCCTGGTGCGCGACCTGCCCTGGCTGGACCTTGCGTTCGGCGGCACCGTCCTTGGCGCCATCCTCTTTGTGGTCTGGTCCAACCTGATTGTCACCGCCGCCACCAACGGCGTGAACCTCACTGACGGCCTCGACGGACTGGCCGCGGGCGCCTCCGTGATGGTCTTCGGGGCGTACACCCTCATGGGCATCTGGCAGAGCAACCAGGCCTGCGGCTCGCCCCGCGAGGCCGGCAGCGGCTGCTACTCCGTCCGTGACCCCCTGGACCTGGCGCTGCTGGCTGCCATCCTCAGCGCCGCCCTGGTGGGCTTCCTGTGGTGGAACACCTCACCGGCCAAAATCTTCATGGGGGACACCGGCTCCCTGGCCATCGGCGGTGCCGTTGCCGGCTTCGCCATCCTGTCCCGCACCGAACTGCTGCTGGGCATCATCGGTGGCCTCTTCGTCATCATCACCCTCTCTGTCATCATCCAGGTGGGCTACTTCAAAGCCACTGGCGGCAAACGTGTCTTCAAGATGGCACCGCTGCAGCACCACTTCGAGCTCAAGGGCTGGGCGGAAGTCACAGTGGTGGTCCGCTTCTGGATCCTCTGCGGCCTGTTCGTCGCCGTAGGCCTGGGCATCTTCTACGCTGAATGGGTCGTGCTGCTGTGACCGTTTCCCCCCGGCTCAACTCCCTGGTCTCCTGGGACTCCGACTGGTCCGGACTGCGTGTTGCCGTCACCGGAATCGGCGTCTCCGGCTTCGCCGCGGCCGACACCCTGATCGAGCTCGGGGCCCGCGTGGTGGTGGTTGATGCCGCCACCAGCGAAACCGCCCTGGCCCAGGCCGACACGCTCCGGATCGTGGGCGCGGTGGATGTCCTGCTGGGTGAGGACGCCGTCACCAGCATTCCAAGGATCGACGGCGAACTGCCGGAACTGATTGTCACCTCGCCGGGCTGGCGTCCCGACCAGGCCCTGCTCGCCGCCGCAGCGCGCGCCCACATTCCGGTATGGGGCGACGTTGAACTTGCCTGGCGGGTGCGGGTCCGCGAGGGCCGGACGACCGCTGACTGGCTTGCCATCACCGGCACCAACGGCAAAACCACCACGGTGGGCCTGACTGAATCCATGCTGCGCGCCGCCGGCCTCAAGGCCCTCGCTGTAGGAAACGTGGGCACCCCCATCCTGGACGCGCTCCGGGACCCGGTGGAATATGACGTCCTTGCCGTTGAACTGTCCAGCTTCCAGCTGCACTGGTCCGAATCCCTGTCGCCCATCGCCAGCGTCTGCCTCAACGTCGCCGAGGACCACGTGGACTGGCACGGCTCCTACGGCTCCTACCTGGCCGACAAAGCCAAAGTCTACGAACGCACCGTCAAAGCCTGCATCTACAACGCGGAACAGATCGAAACCGAACGGATGGTGGAAAACGCCGACGTGGTTGAAGGCTGCCGCGCCGTGGGATTCACCACCGTCACCCCGGCCGTCAGCATGCTCGGTGTGGTGGAAGGGCTGCTGGTGGACCGTGCATTCATCGAAGGGCGCAGGGACAGCGCCGCGGAACTGGCTTCCATGAGCGACCTCGGCGAACTTGCACCCCGGCACATGGTGGCCAACGTCCTGGCCGCAGCCGGCCTGGTCCGGGCCTACGGCGTGGATCAGCAGGCGGTCCGCCAGGGCATCCGCGACTACGTCCCCGGTGACCACCGCATCCAGCCCGTGGCCCGGCAGAACGGAATCCTCTGGATCAACGATTCCAAGGCCACCAACCCGCACGCCGCTGCCGCCTCCCTTGCAGCCTTCACCAACGTGGTGTGGATCGCCGGTGGCCTCTCCAAAGGCGTCAGCTATGACCACCTGGTCCGTGAGAACGCGAAGCGGCTCAAGGCCGTGGTGCTCATTGGAACCGACACCTCGGCCCTCGTTGAGGCCCTCCGGCGACACGCGCCGGATGTCCCCATGATCCCCGCGCTGCCGGGTCACACTGAAGGGGTGCAGACTGCTGCGGCGGAGCGGACCCCTGGTCCGGCCGGCCCCGTGTCCGGGGAAGAGGTGATGTCCCTGGCCGTCGCGTCAGCAGCGCAGGTGGCCGTCTCCGGCGACACTGTGCTGATGGCCCCGGCAGCTGCTTCCATGGATCAGTTCTCTTCCTATGCTCACCGTGGCGGCGCCTTCATTGAAGCTGTCCGCGGGCTGGTGGAGGGGCAGGCCCGGACCGGCGAGGAGTAACAATGGTCAGCACGCCCACCCGGCCGCAGGCCAAAAAAAGCCATGCCCGGAACCCCCAGGCCCGGCAGTCTCCGGCCGGAACCCGGCAGGGCGCAGCGCCCAAAGCGGCAAAAACCGGTGCCACGGCCCGTCCGGCGGTATCCCTTCCCGGCCGGCTGCGGTCCGCCTACCGCAGGTTCTGGTCCGCCCTTGAAGGTACCGGTACGTCCCGGAACGGGTCCACGTATTACCTGATCCTCGGATCCACCCTGGCCCTGACAGCCATCGGGATCATGATGGTCCTGTCCGCGTCCAGCGTCGAATCCATTGCCGCCGGGAAATCGCCGTACGGCGACGCCCTGAAGCAGGGGGTGTTCGCGGCCATCGGCATGTTCACCATGTTTGTACTTTCCCGGATCAACGTGGTGTGGCTGAAACGCCTGGCGTGGCCAGGGGTAGGCGCCGCGGTGGTCCTGCTGGCCCTGGTCCAGGTAGTGGGCAGCGAAATCAACGGCAACAAAAACTGGATCGACCTGGGCGGCATCACGTTCCAGCCCTCAGAGGCCTCGAAACTGGCACTGGCGCTGTGGATGGCCACCGTGCTGGCCATGAAGGGCAGGCTGCTCAGCCGCTGGCAGCACGTGGCCATCCCGGCCGTCCCCATGGCCGCGATCGTGATCGGGCTGGTCCTGATCGGCAACGACCTTGGCACCGCCATGATCATCATGATGATTGCGGCAGCGGCGCTGTTCTTTGCCGGCGTACCCCTGTACCTCTTTGGGATCGCCGGTCTGGCCGCAGCTGCCGGAACCGCGCTGATGGCCGTGACGAGCTCCAACCGGATGTGCCGCATCACGTCCTGGTGGACCGGCGAGACCTGCGCCAACGGCACCGACGCCAACTACCAGGCCACGAACGGCCTGTACGGCCTGGCCTCCGGTGGCTGGTTCGGTGTGGGGCTGGGCCAGAGCCGGCAAAAGTACAGCTGGATCCCCGAAGCCCACAACGACTTCATCTTCGCCATCATCGGCGAGGAACTCGGCCTGGTGGGCACCGTCGTCGTCCTCATCCTCTTCGCCATCCTCGGCGCCGCCATCTACCGGGTGGTCGTGGCGCAGGAGGACATGTTCCACCGCGTCCTGGCCGGCACCATCATGGTGTGGCTGCTGGGCCAGGCCACCGTCAACATGTCGGTGGTGACCGGGCTGATGCCCGTCATCGGCGTGCCGCTGCCGTTCATCTCCTACGGCGGCTCGGCCCTGCTGATGTCACTCTGCGCCATCGGCGTGGTGCTCTCCCTGGCGAGGGAACAGATGGCGCCCGCCATCCGGCCCCGCCGGATGCTGAAGCTGAAGGCCAAAACGGCGAAAGACACCGCCGCCAAAAAGAAGACTGCAAGGAAGCGTGCCTAACCACCGATGACTCCGACAAACCCATCCATCGTCCTGGCGGGTGGCGGTACTGCCGGCCACATCAGCCCGCTCCTGGCCATCGCCGCTGCCCTCCGGGCCGCCTCGCCCGGCGCGGCCATCCTCGCCGTCGGTACCCCCGCCGGGATGGAAACCCGGCTGGTACCCGCCGCCGGCGTGGAACTTGCCACCATTGACCGGGTGCCGTTTCCGCGGCGGCCCTCCCTGGACCTGCTGCGCCTTCCAGCCCGCCTGGCCGGCGCAGTGCGGCAGGCAGGGGAGATCCTGGACAAGTCCGGGGCGGATGTCCTGGTGGGGGTGGGCGGTTATGTCTGCACGCCGCTGTACCTGGCAGCCCGACGCCGGGGCGTACCGATTGTGATCCATGAAGCCAACGCCCGGCCCGGCCTGGCCAACCGGCTGGGTGCGCAGCTGACCAAACGGGTCGCGGTGGCGTTCGAGGGCACCCCGCTGCGCCACGCCGTGCACGTGGGGATGCCCATGCGCACCGAAATTTCCGGCCTGGACCGCGCCGCCGCCCGGCACGATGCGCGGACGGCGCTGGGACTGGACCCGCACCTGCCCACGCTCATCGTCACCGGGGGATCCTCCGGCGCGCAAAGCATCAACCGGACCATCGCGGCAGCAGTCGGCACACTGGCTGCGGCCGGCATCCAGACCCTGCACATCACCGGCCGCGGCAAGACCGTGGCAGGCAGCTCCGGGCAGCCCCTCGCTGCAGCCGGGTACCGGCAGGTGGAATACGTGGCCGGCATGGAACTGGTGTACGCCGCCGCTGACCTCCTGCTGGCCCGCTCGGGAGCCGCAACCGTCTGTGAGGCAGCCGCCGTTGGCGTCCCGGCCGTCCTGGTGCCGCTGCCCATCGGCAACGGCGAGCAGGCCCTCAACGCTGCCGGGCTCGTCAAGGCCGGCGGCGCGGTCCTGGTCCCTGACCGGGACTTCACGCCCGGCTGGGTGGAGCGGGAACTGATCCCGCTGGCCACCGATCCCGCACGGCTGGCCGCCATGGCCGCCAGTTCCCACCAGCTTGGCATCCGCAACGCCGACCAGCGCATGGCCGGCCTCGTCCTGGAAGCGGTCTCCGCATGAGCATCGACGTCCCCACCGGCCCTGCCACCCTGGGCCGGACCCACTTCATCGGCATCGGCGGCGTGGGCATGTCCGCCGTGGCACGGATCATGGTGGCCCGCGGGATACCCGTCAGCGGCTCCGATGCCAAGGACCTGCCCGTGATGGCGGACCTTGCCGCCGCCGGCGCCCGGATCGGAGTGGGCTACGCGGCCGGCAACCTGGGTGACGCCCAGACGGTTGTGGCCGGCTCCGCCATCCGGGCCGATAACCCCGAACTCGCCGCCGCCCGGGAGGCCGGCCTGCCCGTCCTGCACCGCTCCCAGGCCCTGGCCGCCATCATGGGCGCGGACACCGTGGTGACAGTGGCCGGGACACACGGGAAGTCCACCACGACCTCCATGGTCGCGGTGCTGCTGAAAGGCGCGGGCCTGGACCCCACGTTCGCAATCGGCGCCAACGTCCCGGCACTCGGCGTCAACGCCGCGCACGGCTCGTCCGGGATCTTTGTGGCCGAGGCTGACGAGTCCGACGGGTCCTTCCTGAACTACCGGCCGCAGATCGCCGTAGTCACCAACGTCGAGCCCGATCACCTGGACCACTACGGCACGCCCGAGGCCGTTTACGCCTCCTTCGACAGCTTCACCGCACTGCTGCCGGCGGACGGCGTCCTGATCGCCTGCGCGGACGACGCCGGTGCGCTGGCGCTGGCGGACCGGACCCGGCAGCGGGGCAACACCCGGGTTTTCCTCTACGGCACCGGCGCGGAGGCGGACCTGCAGCTGCACGACGGCGGTCCCGGCCAGGTGTCCGTGTCTGCCCCGGCCGGCCGGTTCGACCTGGCCCTGCAGGTACCCGGCAGGCACAACGCCCTGAACGCGGCGGCAGCCTTCGCGGTGGCCCTGGAGCTGGGCGTGGACCCCGCAGCCGCGGCCTCGGCCCTGGGCCACTTCGCCGGCGCTTCCCGGCGCTTCGAGCTCAAGGGCGAAGCCGGGGGAGTGCGTGTGTTTGACGACTATGCCCACCATCCCACCGAAGTCCGGGCGGCGCTGACGGCGGCCAGGAGCGTGGCGGGCGCCCACAAGGTGCACGTCCTGTTCCAGCCGCACCTGTTTTCCCGCACCCGCGAGTTCGCTGCCGAGTTCGCCGGGGCGCTCAACCTCGCCGACACGGCGCTTGTCCTGGACATCTACCCGGCCCGCGAGGACCCCATCCCGGGTGTCACCAGCCAGCTGATCGCGGACCACCTGGGCCCGGGCGGCCGGCTGGTTGAAGCAGCCGATGCCGCCGCTGCCCTGGCGGCCGCCGCGGCTCCCGGTGACATTGTGCTCACCGCCGGTGCGGGCGACGTCACGGCGTACGGTGCCCGGATTGTCGAGGCCCTGCGTGCCTAGCTCCCGCCGGCCCACCTACACCTCTGCGAACCGGGCCGGCGGCCCAGGCAACCCGGGGCGCCCTGCCGGACGCCCCGACCCCGGCAGCCAGGAGGATACCGGCCAGCAGGAGGCAGTTCGGCCTGCAGCGGCCAAGCCCGCTGCAGACATCATCTCGGCCTCCCGGAGCCTCCCCGCTCCGGGCGCTTCCGTGCCCGGCGCGCCCGTGCCCGCCGCACCCGGTTCCGGAAAGCCGGCCCGGGCGGCACGCCTGGCGCTGCCTGGCTGGCGGCGTGCGCGGCACCAGTCCAACGGTGCAGGAACCGCTGCCAACGTGGTGGCGTTCCCGGAGCCCAAAAGCAAGCGGCGCCGCCGTAACCTGCTGGTGGCAGTGTCCACCATCGCTGTGCTGGTGGCCGTGGTGCTGGCCGCAGCCATCTACTCCCCGATCCTGGCGCTCCGCGAGGTCAGCGTGTCCGGGACCAAGCTGCTGGCGCCGGACCAGGTGCAGGCCGCCCTGTCACCGCTGCAGGGCAAACCGCTGCCCCAGATCAGCAAGGAAGAAGTTTCCCGGCTGCTGGAACCACTGGTGCAGGTGGAATCCGTCGCCATCCTGGCCCGGCCGCCGTCGGGCCTTGCCGTAACAGTCCGTGAGCGGGTTCCCGTGGCGCTGGTGAAGCAGGGCGAGCAGTACCAGCTGGTGGACGTCGACGGCGTCCGGCTGGCCACCACAGCCGACCCCGCGTCCGTCGCCCTGCCCGTGATCGACGGGGGAGCGGGCACCATCGGCCAGGACCTCTTCCTGGCCACCGCCAACGTGCTGGCGGCGCTGCCCGCCGACGTCCTGGCCAAGCTCTCCAACGCGTCCGCCCAGTCGGTGGACGCGGTGGAACTGAAGCTGGTGGACGGCCAGACCATTGTGTGGGGCAACGCGTCGGAGAAGGAGCTCAAAGCCAAGGTCCTGGCTGCCCTGCTGAAGGCCCCCGTGGATCCCAAAAACCCGGTCAAGGTCTATGACGTCAGTGTCCCGCGCCACCCCGTGACGCGATGAGGCGCTTTCTTTCGGGTATTAATCCGACACGCGGACCCGGTTATTGAATGTGGGAACCAGAGGAAATACCGTTCCAGACATGAGTTACTTGACATAACTATAACCTTCAACACGAAGGTTAAGGTTTCAGGATTCAAGTCCTCCATCAGCTTTCGCAGCAAACTTCGCAGTACACACGAACAAAAAAGACACGAACAAGGGACACGTAACGTGGCAGCTCCGCAGAACTACTTGGCCGTCATCAAAGTCGTCGGCATCGGCGGCGGTGGCGTAAACGCAGTCAACCGCATGATCGATGTGGGCCTCCGTGGTGTCGAATTCATCGCCATCAACACGGACGCCCAGGCGCTGTTGATGAGTGACGCCGACGTCAAGCTCGACGTCGGCCGCGAACTCACCCGCGGCCTTGGCGCCGGCGCCAACCCCGAGGTGGGCAAGCAGGCCGCCGAGGACCACGCCGACGAGATTGAAGAAGTCCTCCGCGGCGCGGACATGGTCTTTGTGACCGCCGGCGAAGGTGGCGGCACCGGAACCGGCGGCGCGCCCGTAGTGGCCCGCATCGCGCGGTCCCTGGGCGCCCTGACCATCGGCGTTGTGACCCGTCCGTTCACCTTCGAAGGCCGCCGCCGTGCGGGCTCCGCCGAGGCCGGCATCGACGCCCTCCGCGACGAAGTCGACACCCTCATCGTGATCCCCAACGACCGCCTGCTGTCCATCAGCGACCGCAACGTCTCGGTGCTTGACGCCTTCCGCTCCGCTGACCAGGTGCTGCTGTCCGGCGTCCAGGGCATCACCGACCTCATCACCACCCCCGGCCTGATCAACCTCGACTTCGCCGACGTCAAGTCGGTGATGCAGGGTGCAGGCTCGGCGCTGATGGGCATCGGCTCCGCCCGTGGCGAGGACCGCGCCGTGAAGGCCGCGGAACTGGCCATCGCATCGCCGCTGCTGGAAGCATCCATCGACGGCGCCCACGGCGTGCTGCTCTCCATCCAGGGCGGCTCCGACCTCGGCCTGTTCGAAATCAACGAGGCAGCCCGCCTGGTGCAGGAAGTGGCACACCCCGAAGCCAACATCATCTTCGGCGCCGTCATCGACGACGCCCTCGGTGACGAAGCCCGCGTTACGGTCATCGCGGCCGGCTTCGACGACGTCAAGGCCACCTCGCCGTCCATGGACCAGTCGCAGGCCCAGGTCGCCCCGCAGCGCCCGGCAGCCCCCGCTGCCGCACCCGCCCAGGCGCCCACCGCCGGCAACCACCACACCAACGTCCAGCCCGTGCACGCGGGCGTCGGCGCTGCCGGCCTGGGCAACTGGGGCCAGCAGCGTCCCAGCGCCGTCCCGGCCGACTCCGGTTTCGACGTGGACCTGCCGTCCGTGGTGGAGCCGGACATGACCGGCAGCCGCTCGGATGACCTGGATGTCCCCGACTTCCTGAAGTAGGGTCCGGCTTGTTCCTCTGGCGTGCAGACATCCTGCCCGGTGTTTCCGCCGCATTCACGGATGTCCGCGCCGGGAACCTGGCTTTGCATGTGGGGGACCACCCCGACGAAGTCCGCGGCCGCCGCGCCCACCTGGAGCAATCCATGGGCGTGGCGCCGCAGGACCTGTTGTTCATGAACCAGGTCCACGGTTCCACCGTGGCCGTGATGGCCGCCGGCGGCCCGGCCCCCGACGCCGATGCCATGGTCTCGCTCGGGGTGCCGCTGGCCGTGATGGTGGCGGACTGCATTCCCGTGCTCCTGGCCGGAACCTCGCCGGCCGGTCCGGTCCTTGCCGCCGTCCACGCCGGCCGGCCTGGAATCGCCAACGGTGTCCTGCCAAAAGCCGTGGACAGCATGCGGTCCCTGGGCGCCACCGGCATCCGTGCCTGGCTGGGCCCTTCAATCTGCGGACACTGCTACGAGGTGCCGGCCGGGCTCCGCGATGAGGTGGCCGCCGCAGTCCCCGCCACCGCGGGCACCACCTCCTGGGGAACCCCGGCCCTTGACCTTCCGGCCGGAGCGCGCAGCCAGCTTGAAGCTGCCGGCGTTCCGGTGGATTACACCGGCCCCTGCACCCTGGAGACGGAATCCCTCTACTCATACCGGCGCAACCAAAAGACCGGACGGTTCGCCGGGGTGGTGTGGAGCCATGACTGAATCCGCACCCCACGGGGCCGACCCCCGTTCCCTTGAACTGGCGGACCGGCTGGCAGCCGTCCAGGCCCGGATAACGCGTGCTGCCGCCGACGCAGGCCGGCAGGACCGGCCGCCCCGCCTGATTGTGGTGACCAAATTCCACCCGGCCGCGGACGTCCGCCGGCTGGCAGCCCTTGGGGTCCGGGACGTTGGCGAAAACAGGGACCAGGAGGCGGCCGCCAAAGCCGCCGAACTGGCGGACTGTGGCCTCACCTGGCACTTTGTGGGACAGGTCCAGAGCAAAAAAGCCAAATCCGTGGCCCGTTACGCAGCCGCCGTGCACTCCGTGGACCGGGTCCAGCTGGTGGATGCCCTGGCAAAGGCCATGGCCACTGCTCAGAATACGGCCGCGCAGGATGGTGCGCCCCGCCCGGACCTGGACTGTTTCATCCAGGTCAGCCTGGAGGAGGACGCCGGCGCGCACCGCGGCGGAGCGGACCCGGCCGACGTTCCGGAACTGGCCCACCGGATAGCGGCAGCGGAAGGCCTCCGGTTGGCAGGCGTGATGGCGGTTGCCCCGCTGGGTGGCCAGCCGGAATCGGCCTTCGAAAAACTTGCCGGCGTGTCCGCCCGGCTGGTGGCGCAGCACCCCGGCGCCACGGGCATTTCAGCGGGCATGAGCCAGGACCTCGAGGCGGCCATCCGCTTCGGGGCGACACACCTGCGGATCGGCTCCGATATTCTCGGAACACGTCCCGCGGTGGGGTAGCGTCGATCCTGTTGGAAGTGATCGGCGGGGACTCCAGTGCTGTCAAACCATTGGGCGGCCCGCATCCGGGACATACGAAATAGGAGTCGACCATGGCCGGCGCTCTGCGCAAGACAATGATCTATCTTGGGCTCGCCGATGGCGATGAGCATTACGAGTCCGAGCACCAGACCACACGTAAGGATGAGGACGAACCCATGGAAGCAGACCGCGAGGAACGCCGTGCGCCCGCACCGGTCCGCGAAGTCAGCCGGGAAGCGTCCTACAGCCCCGAAGAGGAATACCGCGCCCCTGTGACACCCATCAAGCGTGCGGCGTCCAGCCGCGAGGAAATTACCGGGCTCCGGCAGATCACCACCATCCACCCGCGCTCCTACAACGATGCCAAACTCATCGGTGAGAGCTTCCGGGACGGCATTCCGGTGATCATGAACGTCACCGACATGGGCGAGGCAGACGCCAAGCGCCTGGTCGATTTCTCCGCCGGCTTGGTCTTCGGACTCCGCGGCAGCATCGAACGGGTCACCAACAAGGTCTTCCTGCTCTCGCCGTCGTACGTTGAAGTCATCGGCGATGACAAAAAAGCCAGCGACACCCAGGCCAGTTTCTTCAACCAGAGCTGACCGGCAAGGCCGCACCGGATGCCAGGCAGGGACACCTGCCTGGCATCTGTGCTGAAATAGACCAGAAGAACCGGCACAACGCCGCGGTAATCACAACTGACATGGAGATATGAGTTAAGTCATGGGAATTGTTTTCGGACTTGTCTATCTCGCCCTCCTGCTCTTTTTTGTCGCCCTGATCATCCGCCTGGTCTTTGACTGGGTGCAGATGTTTGCCCGGGAATGGCGGCCCCGCGGGGCCGCCCTGGTGGCGGCGCACACTGTCTACTCGATCACCGACCCGCCCCTGAAGGTGCTCCGCCGGCTGATCCCGCCCCTGCGGCTCGGCGGCATTTCGCTGGACCTGGGGTTCCTGATTCTGTTCATCGCCGTGAGCATTGCGATGGGAATCACCCGCAGCCTCGCCTGAATACCCGCGAAACCCTGTCAAATACGCTGGGCCCGCCCCGGGAACGGCTAGGGTGAAGTGAAGAAAACCCGTATTTGACACTTCAGTGTTGAATTACAGGTAGCAGACCAAATTTAGGTACCGTAGTTTTGACGGCCGGAAGGCCTACTGACTAACCAGACCAGTGAGGTGACCAGATGGCTTTGACGCCAGAAGACGTTGTCAACAAACGCTTTCAGCCCACCAAGTTCCGCGAGGGCTACGACCAGGACGAAGTTGATGACTTCCTGGACGAAATCGTCGTCGAACTCCGACGCCTGAACCAGGAAAACGACGAGCTCCGCAAGAAGCTCGCCGATTCCGGCACCAGCGTCCCGGCCGCCACCGCCGCAGCACCTGTGGTGGAGAAGGTCCCCGCACCGGTCAAGGCCGACAAGGACGACGCCAACGAGAAGGCCGAGGCAGCCAAGGCCGCCGAAGCTGCCAAGAAGAAGGAAGCCGCTCCGGCCGCTCCCGCCCCGGCAGTACAGGCCGCACCGGCACCGGCAGCAGCAGCCCCGGCCAACACCCCGTCAGCGGAATCCGCTGCCGGCCTGTTGGCCATGGCCCAGCAGATGCACGACCGCCACGTCTCCGACGGCCAGGCCCAGAAGGACAAGATCATCGCCGAAGCGCAGATCGAAGCCTCCAGCCTCGTCAACGACGCCCAGGAAAAGTCACGCAAGATCCTCGGCGCCCTGGAACAGCAGCGGTCCGTCCTGGAGCGCAAGGTCGAGCAGCTGCGCGGCTTCGAACGCGACTACCGTTCACGCCTCAAGGCTTACATCGAGGGCCAGCTCCGCGACCTCGACGCACGCGGCTCCGTCGCTGCACCGGAAGTCAGCGAAGCCAACTGATCCACCCAGCACGTATTCTGAAAGCCGGTGGCTGAGGATTCCTCGGCCACCGGCTTTTGGCATTAATACCGGTATCACGAATGAAAGCACCATGACTGACGAACCTGCCGCTGCCGCTGCACGCCCTGTCCCGCCTTCGCAGCGCCCCCGCCGCGCCGTGCTGCTGTCCCTGTTTGCCGGGTTCGCAGTCTTCGCCTACGTCTTTGACCAACTGACGAAGATCTGGGTGGTATCCACCATGGTGGAGGGCGAACGGATCCCCGTCCTGCCGCCGGTCCTGCACTGGTACTTCATCAGGAACTCCGGCGCCGCTTTCTCGATCGGCGAGAACGTAACCTGGATCTTTTCCATCATCATGGCGGCCGTGGTGGTCGCCATCCTGTTCCAGATCCGCAAAATCGGCTCCCGCTGGTGGGCGCTTGCCCTGGGGCTGCTGCTCGGCGGCGCACTGGGAAACCTGACAGACCGGCTGTTCCGGGAACCTTCCTTCGGAATGGGCCATGTGGTGGACTTCATCCAGCTACCCAACTTCGCCATCTTCAACATCGCCGACTCCGCAGTGGTCTCCGCGGTGGCGATCATCTGCATCCTGACGCTCCGCGGCATTGGCATGGACGGTGCCCGACTGCACGCTGCGGCCAAAACCAGCCCCGACACGGCGAAGGAGTCCGGTGATGCCTGAGCGCATCATTGTTGCCGGAGAATTCGGCGGAACACGGGCCGACGCCGGCCTGGCCGCCCTGCTGGGCATCTCCCGTTCGATGGCGGCCACCCTCCTGGCCGAAGGCAACGTTGTTGCCGGCGGCAAGGTGCTGGGCAAGTCGGCAAAACTCGTGGCCGGAGACGAACTCCTGGTCACCATTCCGGACCGGCGCGACCCGCTGGAAGTCGTGGAGGAAGTTGTGGAAGACCTGTTGATCCTGCTCGACGACGAAGATTTCGTCGTCGTCGACAAGCCCGTGGGGGTTGCCGCGCACCCGTCACCGGGCTGGGTGGGCCCCACGGTGGTGGGCGGCCTCGCCGGGGCTGGTTACCGCATTTCCACGTCCGGGGCACCGGAACGCGCCGGCATCGTCCACCGGCTCGACGTCGGCACGTCGGGCGTGATGGTGGTGGCCAAGTCCGAGCGCGCCTACACGGCCCTGAAGCGGGCTTTCAAGGAGCGCACCGTGGAGAAGGTCTACCACGCGGTGGTCCAGGGACTGCCTGACCCGCTCGAAGGCACCATCGACGCGCCCATCGGCCGGCATCCCGGCCACGACTGGCGCTTCGCCGTCATCGAGGACGGCCGCCCCTCCGTCACGCACTATGAAGTCCTGGAGGCCTTCGGAAAAGCATCGCTGGTGGAGGTGCACCTCGAAACGGGACGCACCCACCAGATCCGAGTGCATTTCTCCGCCCTCCGCCACCCCTGCGTCGGCGACCTGACCTACGGAGCGGACCCGCGGCTCGCGGCCACCCTGGGGCTCACGCGGCAGTGGCTGCACGCCCGTCAGCTGGGCTTCGAGCATCCCGTCACCGGTGAACCTGTGCTGGTGTCCAGCGAGTACCCGCAGGACCTTTCCCACGCACTGGAAGTGCTCGGCTCGGGCCAGGCCTAGCCATCCCCACGCGCGCCAGTGCGTAGAATGGTGCGGTGACTTCCAGCAATGATTCGTTCGTCCACCTGCACACCCACACCGAATACTCCATGCTGGATGGGGCGGCCCGGCTGGGTGAACTGTTCGATGAAACCGACCGGCTGGGCATGCCGGCGCTGGCCACCACGGACCACGGGTACCTCTTCGGGGCCTTTGATTTCTGGCGGAAAGCCACGGATAAGGGCATCAAACCCATCATCGGGGTGGAAGCCTACGTCACCCCCGGCACGGCCCGCGGCGACAAGAGCCGCGTCCGCTGGGGCGAGGAAAACCAGCGCAAGGACGACGTCTCCGGCGGTGGCTCCTACACCCACATGACGCTGCTGAGCTACAACAACGTCGGCATGCGCAACCTGTTCCGAGCCTCCTCCATCGCCTCCCTCGACTCGGTATTCGGCAAGTGGCCCCGGCTGGACCGCGAACTGCTGAACACCTACTCCGAAGGCCTCATCGCCACCACAGGCTGCCCCTCCGGAGAAGTCCAGACCCGCCTTCGGCTCGGCCAGTACCGCGAGGCCCTGGAGGCGGCCGCCGAATTCCGGGATATCTTCGGTGCGGAAAACTACTTCTGCGAACTGATGGACCACGGCCTGGATATCGAGCGGCGGGTCACCGGCGACCTGCTGCGCCTGGCCAAGGACCTTAACCTGCCCCTGGTGGCTACCAACGACCTGCACTACACCCACGAGCACGACGCGAAGGCGCACGAGGCGCTGCTCGCCATCCAGTCCGGCTCCACGCTCCTGGAACCCACGTACGACAACGGCGGCTCCCGCTTCGCGTTCTCCGGCAGCGGCTATTACCTCAAGTCGCCGCGGGAAATGCGGGAACTGTTCCGCGACCACCCGGAAGCCTGCGACAACACCCTCCTGATCGCCGAACGCTGCGAAGTTTCGTTCAACACCGGCGCCAACTACATGCCCCGGTTCCCCTGCCCGGAGGGTGAGGACGAAACCTCCTGGCTGGTCAAGGAAGTGGATACCGGACTGCGCTACCGCTACCCGCAGGGCATCCCGGACAAGGTCCGCAAGCAGGCAGACTACGAACTCGAAGTCATCACGTCCATGGGCTTCCCGGGCTACTTCCTGGTGGTGGCCGACTTCATCAACTGGGCCAAAAACAACGGTATCCGCGTGGGTCCCGGCCGTGGTTCCGGCGCTGGTTCCATGGTTGCCTACGCCATGCGCATCACCGACCTCGATCCGCTGCACCACGGCCTGATCTTCGAACGGTTCCTGAACCCCGACCGCGTCTCCATGCCCGACTTCGACGTCGACTTCGATGACCGGCGCCGCTCCGAAGTCATCGACTACGTCACCCGCAAATACGGCGATGAGCGCGTGGCCATGATCGTCACCTACGGCACCATCAAAACCAAGCAGGCGCTCAAGGACTCCTCCCGCGTGCTGGGCTACCCGTTCAGCATGGGCGAAACGCTGACCAAGGCGCTGCCGCCCGCCGTGATGGCCAAGGACATCCCCCTGGCCGATATCCAGAACAAGGACTCAAAGCGCTACAGCGAGGCCGGCGACTTCCGGCAGCTGATCGCCACTGACCCCGAAGCCGCCAAGGTCTTCGAAACGGCCCTGGGCATCGAAGGCCTGAAACGCCAGTGGGGCGTGCACGCCGCCGGCGTGATCATGTCCTCGGACCCCATCATCGACGTGATCCCCGTCATGCGCCGCTTCCAGGACGGCCAGGTCATCACGCAGTTCGACTATCCGACGTCCGAGGGCCTGGGCCTGATCAAGATGGACTTCCTCGGCCTGAGGAACCTGACGATCATTTCCGATGCCCTGGAAAACATCAAGATGAACCGGAACATCGACCTGGACCTGGAGACCCTGGAACTGGACGACGTCGAATCCTACGAACTCCTGGCCCGCGGCGACACCCTCGGGGTGTTCCAGCTCGACGGCGGCCCCATGCGCTCCCTCCTGAAGCTCATGAAGCCTGACAACTTCGAAGACATCTCGGCAGTGCTTGCCCTGTACCGTCCCGGCCCCATGGGCGCCAACGCCCACACCGACTATGCCCTGCGCAAGAACGGCATCCAGGAAGTCATCCCCATCCACCCCGAGCTCAAGGAACCGCTCGCGGAAATCCTGGGCGGTACGTACGGCCTGATTGTGTACCAGGAGCAGGTCATGGCCGTGGCCCAGAAGCTGGCCGGCTACTCCCTGGGCCAGGCCGACATCCTTCGCCGCGCCATGGGCAAAAAGAAGAAATCCGAGCTGGACAAGCAGTTCGCCGGGTTCTCCCAGGGCATGCAGGACAACGGCTACTCCATGGCTGCCGTGAAAACCCTCTGGGACATCCTGCTGCCCTTCTCCGACTACGCCTTCAACAAGGCGCACTCGGCGGCCTACGGCGTCATTTCCTACTGGACTGCGTACCTCAAGGCGCACTACGCGCCGGAGTACATGGCTGCGCTGCTGACCTCCGTGGGGGACGACAAGGACAAGTCCGCCATCTACCTCAACGAATGCCGCCGTATGGGCATCACCGTGCTGCCGCCGGATGTGAACGAGTCCGCCCTGAACTTCACTCCGGTGGGCACCGACATCCGCTTCGGCATGGGCGCCATCCGGAACGTGGGCGTCAACGCGGTCGAAGCCATGGTGGCCGCCCGCGAAAGCGAGGGAGCATACATCTCCTTCAAGGACTACCTGATGAAGGTCCCCGCGGTGGTCTGCAACAAGCGCACCATCGAGTCACTGATCAAGTCCGGGGCCTTCGACTCCCTGGGGCACCACCGGCGTGCGCTGGCCATGATCCACGAGGAAGCCATCGACTCGGTGATCACCCTCAAGCGCAATGAGGCGATCGGCCAGTTCGACCTCTTTGCCGGCTTCGAGGATTCCGACTCGGAAGCGTCGCTCAGCATCGAAATCCCGGACCTGCCCGAATGGGAAAAGAAGGACAAACTGTCTTTCGAGCGGGACATGCTGGGCCTCTACGTCTCCGACCACCCCCTGCAGGGGCTCGAAGGGCTCCTGAGCCAGCACGCCGAAATGAGCATCACTACCGTCCTCGGCGAGGACGGACCCCAGGACGGCGCCATCATCACCATCGCCGGCATGATCACCTCCCTGAGCCGCCGGATCGCCAAAGCCAGCGGCAACGCGTACGCCCGGGCCGAAGTGGAGGACCTGGGCGGTTCACTGGAAGTAATGTTCTTCGGCCAGGTCTACGGGCCCATCGCCTCCGTACTGGCGGAGGACCTGATTGTGGTGGTCAAGGGCCGCCTGCAGAAGCGCGACGACGGCGCCATCGCCCTGAACTGCATGGAGCTGTCCGTGCCGGACCTCAGCGAGGGGCTCAACGGGCCGCTGGTGATCACCATGGCCACGCACAAGGCCACCGAAGCCGTGGTCACCGAGCTCGGCGACGTGCTCCGGACCCACCGGGGCAACTCGGAAGTCCGGCTGCACCTGCAGGGCGATACCCGCACCGAGATCATGGGCCTGCCGGTCCACCTCCGGGTGAACCCCAGCCCGTCACTGTTCGGTGACCTGAAGGTCCTCCTGGGGCCAGCCTGCCTGGACGCCTGACCCGCCGCTACGCCCCGGCCGCCCCTCAGATCTCGTAGTCGAGGGGTGCCGGCTGGCTGTAGGCGCCGTCGTGGTACAGCAGGGGCAGGCCATCGCCGCCCACCTGGCCGTCCACCACCTGGACCACCACCACGGCGTTGTTCTCGAACGAGAGCCGCATCTGGACTTCCCCGATCAGCCAGCCGGCGACGTCCTTGAGGACCGGCACTCCGTGCGGGCCCACCTCCCAGTGGTCCCCTTCGAAACGGTTCCTGGTCCTGGCGAACCGGTCAGCCAGGTCCTGGTTCTCCAGGCCCAGCATATGGACGCCCACGTGGGTGGTGTTGGCCACGGCGGGCCAGGAGCTGGAGCTGCGGGCCATGTTGAACGTAAACCGCGGCGGCTGCGCAGACAGTGACGCCACTGACGTGGCAGTGAAGCCGTAGGGCCGGTCCTGGTAGTTGACTGTGATGATGGCGACGCCGGCTGCATGCCGGCGGAACATCTGCTTGAACGTCGCCTCGAACGACGCACTGGTCTCATCCACCGGAACTCCTGACAAATAAAAGGTTGCTTGGCTTCAAGGGTATGGCCCTGTGGCCGGGGCGCCGAACGCCTGTGAAGCCGGAAGACCGGCGCTGGACCACCCCGTAATTTGTTAAGGTTTGTTGCATGAGCACTATTCCCCGCCGGCAGCGCGCACGGCCATCCTGGGCCACCCTCGTGGTGACGGCTGCCGCAGGCATCCCTGCCGGCGTCCTCTGGTGGCTGCTGGCCCCGGCCGGGCTGAACCTGATCACCCGGGACCCCGCCCTCGGCACAGGCACCAACCCGCTGGCGTGGCTGCCCCGGGACCTGACGCTCGCCGGCCTGTTCCTCCTCGCCGGCTGCCTTGTGGCGGCCTTCCTGGCCGGCAGCAAGCGGCCGGACCCGCAGACTGCCCTGGTGCTGGGCCTGGCAGGGTCGTTCTGCGGTGCAGTCCTTGCCTGGCAGACGGGCCTCCTCGCCGCCTCGCTGTGGGGACCTGCCGCCGACCCGGCATTGAATGCCAGTGTGGCGTTTTCGCTGCGCGCCTGGCCCGTGATCCTGATCTGGCCGGCCGCCACCGCCATCGCAGTATTTGTCCTCGAAATCATCCAGTTTCCAGGCCGCAGGCCAGCCTCCGGGATGATGTCCGGGCAGGACGCCCCCGGCCCCGTAAAATAGCCGGGTGAGCCTTTCTTCCCAGCCTTCTGCCCCCGCCACTTCCGCCGTCGCCTTCCGCACCGTTGACCTCCGCGGCCAGGACCTGACGCTGGCCGGACTGCGCGCCGCCGTGCCGCGGGCCAAGGGCCGGACAGTTGCCGACGCCGAGGAAAAAGTGCACGGCATCATCGCCGCCGTCAGGGCGGACGGGTTCGCCGCCCTGGCTAGCCTCGCGGCAAAGTTCGACGGCGTGGAGCAGCAGCACCCGCTGGTCCCGCAGGACGCGCTGGACGCCGCCCTGGCCGGGCTGGATCCCGAGGTGCGCAGCGCGCTGGAGGAATCGATCAGCCGTGCCCGGATTTTTGCCGACGGGCAGCGTCCACGGAACATCGACGTTGAACTGGGCGACGGCGCCGTGGTCAGCCAGAACTGGGTCCCGGTGGGACGCGTGGGCCTGTACGTCCCCGGTGGCCTGGCCGTCTACCCGTCCTCCGTGATCATGAACGTGGTCCCCGCCCAAGCCGCGGGCGTGGCCTCGATCGCCCTGGCGTCGCCGCCGCAGAAGGAATTCGGCGGGCTGCCGCACCCCACCATCCTTGCCGCCGCCGCGCTGCTGGGGATTACCGAGGTTTACGCCATCGGCGGCGCGCAGGCCATCGCCGCTTTCGCCTACGGCATCCCGGCGGCCCCGGCCGGACCCGCCCTGGAGCCCGTGGATGTGGTGACTGGCCCCGGCAACATCTTTGTGGCGACGGCCAAGCGCCTGGTCAAGGGAGTGGTGGGGATCGATTCGGAGGCCGGCACCACGGAGATCGCTATCCTCGCCGACTCCAGCGCCCAGCCGCACCTCGTGGCCGCAGACCTCATCAGCCAAGCCGAGCACGATCCGCAGGCAGCGTCAGTTCTGGTGACGGACTCCGGGGAACTCGCCGCAGCGGTGCGTGTTGAACTGGACCGGCAGGCTGCCGCCACCCGGCACGCCGCCAGGGTGGCTGAAGCCCTGTCCGGGCCGCAGTCAGGGGTGGTGCTGGTGGACGGCCTGGAACAGGGCATCGCCGCCTGCGACGCCTACGCCGCCGAGCACCTGGAGATCATGACCCGGGACGCCGCAGCCGTGGCAGCCCGGATCAGGAACGCCGGAGCCATATTTGTGGGGGACTACAGCCCGGTCAGCCTGGGCGACTACTGCGCAGGCTCCAACCACGTCCTGCCCACCAGCGGCACCGCAGCCTTCTCTTCCGGCTTGAACGTCACCACTTTCCTGCGGGCCATCCAGGTGATCAACTACAGCCGTGCGGCGCTCTCCGAGGTCAGCGGCCACATCGTCAGCCTTTCCCGGGCAGAGGACCTGCCGGCACACGGCGACGCGGTGACCGCCCGCTTCCCCGCAGCGCGCTAGGCACCACATGTAGTAATTACAGGATTGTGATTACCCCAGATGTGGCCGTAAACTGAACAGTGCTGTACTGCCGCCTCCGCCGGGGGCCGGTTGGGACGTCCCGGTCACCGGGACCGTGCGAAAGGGGACACCTTGTACTGTCCGTTCTGCCGCAATCCCGATTCCCGCGTTGTTGACAGCCGCATGGCTGATGACGGCTCGGCCATCCGCCGCCGTCGCCAGTGCCCTGGCTGCGGCCGCCGGTTCACCACAGTGGAAACCACCAGCCTGTCCGTGATCAAGCGCTCCGGCGTCGGTGAGCCGTTCAGCCGCAGCAAGGTCATTAACGGCGTCCGCAAGGCGTGCCAGGGCAGGCCTGTCAGCGAGGATGACCTCGCGCTGCTGGCCCAGGAGGTGGAGGAGCAGATCCGCGCCTCCGGAGCCGCGGAAATCGACGCCCATGAGGTGGGGCTGGTGATTCTTGGCCCGCTGCAGAAGCTGGACAAGGTGGCCTACCTCCGGTTCGCCAGCGTCTACCAGGCCTTCGAGTCCCTGGCGGACTTCGAAACAGCCATCTCCCTGCTCCGCCATGAAGCGGACCAGGACGCTGCGGCCGGTCCGGCCACGGCACCCGTGGGCCCGGAGAAAAGCGCCCTTTAGCTTGCCGGTGGCGGCGCGGAGGGGAAGCCGCAGCCGCCGCCGGCACCCCCGGACCGGTCCATCTGCTGCCTGGGCCCCCCGGCCCGGCCGGTTACCTGCCGCCGGAAACGGGCAGGATGGCGCCGGTGATGTAGGCGGCCTCGTCCGAAAGCAGCCACAGGACGGCGGCTGCCACCTCTTCGGGTTCGGCGCCCCTGCCCATCGGGATGGTGGGGTTCAGCCGTGCCACCCGGTCCGGCATTCCTGCCGCGGCATGCAGCCCGGTGTTGGTGCTGCCGGGGGCCACGGCGTTGACCCGGATCCCATGCTGTGCCACCTCGGCGGCCAGTCCTGTGGTCAGGACATCCACGGCGCCCTTGGACGCAGCGTAGTGGGCCCAGGTCCCGGGTGAACCGGCCTTGGTGGCGGTGGAGGAGATGTTGATGATGGCCCCGCCGCGGCCACCCGCCTGCGTGCCCATCCGCCGCACCGCCTCCTGGCACATAAAGATGGTGCCGCCGACGTTGACGTCCATCACCCGGCTGACGTTTTCCGCCGGCATGTCCACCAGGTTACCGATCAGGTTCCCGGTAATCCCGGCGTTGTTGACCACGGCGGTGACCTCGCCCAGGCGCGCCGCGGCATCAAAAAGGGAGCCGACGGCGGCGGGCACGCTGATGTCCGCGCGTGCAGCCAGTGCCGTGCCGCCGTCGTCGTGAATGTCCTGGACCACCCGCTCCGCACCGGCGGAGTCCTCCGAGTAGTTCACCACCACGGCGTAACCCGCACGGGCGGCGCGCCGGGCAATGGCGGCCCCGATGCCGCGGCTGGCACCGGTAACCAGCAGGACCCCGCGGTCGGTGCCGCCGGCGGCCGGTTCCGTTGCAGCCACCGGCTACTTGGCCAGTTTGTGCTTCAGGGCGATTTCGATGGCGGCGCCCACAATGCCTGCCTCGTTGCGCAGCTCGGCCGGAACGATTTTGGTGCGCAGCTTGAGGTTGGGCAGGTACTCGTCCGCCCGCTTGGAGATCCCGCCGCCCACAATAAAGAGTTCGGGGGAGAAGAGGAACTCGACGTGGGAGAAGTAGCGCTGCAGGAGGACACTGTATTCGTCCCAGGACAGGCCGTCGCGTTCGCGGGCCACCGCGGAGGCCTTGCTCTCCGCGTCGAAGCCGTCCACTTCCAGGTGGCCCAGTTCGGCGTTGGGTACCAGCTTGCCGTCAAAGATGAACGCCGAACCGATGCCGGTGCCCAGCGTGATCACCAGGACCGTGCCGGCGACGCCCTCGCCTGCGCCGTAGCGCGCTTCGGCAAGGCCTGCGGCGTCGGCATCGTTGATGACCTCCACGGGGCGGCCCAGGCGTTCGGTCAGGAGGGCGTCGATGTCCGTGTCCAGCCAGGATTTGTCCACGTTCGCGGCCGAATGCACCACGCCGTGCTGGATGATGCCGGGGAACGTCACACCGACCGGCGAACCGGCGGCGGGGGCTTCGGGCCGGGCGGAGAGTTCGGCGACCACCTGTGCCACTGCTTCAGCAACCGCTTCGGGGGTGGCCGGCTGCGGGGTGGGCACGCGGAACCGCTCACCGAGCAGCTTGCCCTTCTTAAGGTCGACAATGCCGCCCTTAATGCCCGTCCCTCCGATGTCGATGCCGATCAGTGGGGCGTTCTTGTGCGACTTTTCGTCCTTCTTGGCCAAGGGGTATCCGTTCGTGCGGTGGCGGGCAGGGGAGAACCGGCGAACTGCCGGCCCGGACATCCGGTGCAGGCACCGGGCGTCGAAGGTTGAAGGAACAGGTTACGGCAGCGTGAGGATTTCCGCGCCGGATTCCGTAACAAGCAGGGTGTGTTCGAACTGCGCGGTGCGCTTGCGGTCCTTGGTGACCACTGTCCAGTCGTCGGCCCACATGTCCCATTCCACGGTGCCCAGGGTGAGCATCGGTTCAATGGTGAACACCATGCCGGTCTCGATGACCGTGTTGTAGGCGGGCGCAGCGTCATAGTGCGGGATGATCAGCCCCGTGTGGAAGGCCTCTCCCACGCCATGGCCGGTGAAATCGCGGACCACGCCGTAGTTGAAGCGCTTGGCGTAGGACTGGATGGCCCGGCCGATCACGTTGATCTCCCGGCCCGGGGCCACGGCCTTGATGGCGCGGTTCAGGGATTCCTGCGTCCGCTCCACCAGCAGCCGCGAATCCTCGTCCACCTCACCCACCGGGAAGGTGAAGTTGGTGTCGCCGTGCACACCGTTGATGTATGCGGTGATGTCGATGTTGATGATGTCGCCGTCACGGACCACCGTACTGTCCGGGATGCCGTGGCAGATGACCTCGTTCAGGGAGGAGCACAGCGACTTGGGGAAACCCCGGTAGCCGAGGGTGGAGGGGTAGGCATGGTGGTCGAGGAGGAACTCGTGGCCCACCTGGTCCAGCTGGTCAGTGGTCACGCCGGGCTTGATGTGCTTGCCCACCTCCACGATGGCCTGGGCCGCGATCCTGCCCGCCACCCGGATCTTTTCCACCGTCTCGGCGGATTTCACCTCGGAGCCGGTGAATTTGGCCGGCGCGGGCCTGCCCACGTACTCCGGGCGGGGGATGGTTGCCGGAACGGGGCGCTGCGGGCCCACGGTTCCCGGGGTGAGGGTGCCGATGGGTGCAGTGGAGGCAAGGGAAGGCATAGATTGATCATATAAGGGACCACAGAACGCCTGGCAACAGGAAGCCGTGGCAGGACCGCGTCAGCAGGAACGTTACGCAGGTCAGGCCCGGCAGCCTGCCGGACGGGGACAGGAGCAGCCATGAGTGAGTACTGGTATAACGTCAACACCCACGAGGTCGAGGAGGACCGGCAGTCCGACTGGAGCCAGTTGATCGGCCCCTACAAGACCCGTGAGGAAGCCGAGCACGCGATGGAGAAGGTGCGGGCCCGGAACGAGCAGTGGGACAAGCAGGACGAGGACTGAGCTAGAAGGAGTGCTCGGGTCCGGGGAACTGCCCGGACCTGACATCCTCGCCGTAAGCCGTGGCGGCGTCCAGGAGCGTGGTGCGGAGGTCCGCGTACTGCTTGACGAACTTGGCCATTTTTCCGCCGCGCAGCCCGGCCATGTCCTGCCAGACGAGCACCTGGCCGGTGGTTTCCTTGCCGGCGCCGATCCCCACCGTGGGAACTGCGACGGCGGCATCGATGGCTGCCGCTGTGGCGGCCGGAACCATTTCCATCAGCACGCTGAACGCGCCGGCGTCAGCAAGCGCCACGGCGTCGTCAATCAAGCGCTGGGCGTCCTCTCCCCGGCCCTGGACCCGGTAGCCGCCCAGCGAGTGTTCGCTTTGCGGCGTGAAACCGATGTGCGCCATGACCGGGATGCCGGCCTGGACCATTGCCTTCACGGTATCCGCGTAGTACTTGCCGCCCTCGATCTTGACGGCGTGGGCCAGGCCTTCCTTGAGGAACCGGACCCCCGTCGCCACCGCCTGTTCCGCTGAGACCTCGTAGCTGCCGAAGGGCAGGTCGGCCACCACCAGGGCGCGCTTCGCGGAGCGGGCCACGGCCCGGCAGAGGGGCAGCAGCTCGTCCACCGTTACGGGCAGGCTGGTTTCGTTGCCGTAGACGTTGTTGGAGGCGGAGTCGCCCACCAGGAGCACCTCGATCCCGGCGGCATCAAAAATTTCGGCCGTGTACTGCTCATACGCGGTGAGCATGGCAAACCTCGTGCCGTCCTGCTTGGCCTGCAGCAGGTGGTGGATCCGCACCTTCGCGGGCCGCCGTTCCGATCCCGCAGCACCGTGGCCCGGCCCGTTGCCGTAAGGGGCGGGCTGTTCTGCGGGCGTGGCTGAGGCTGCACTGTTGCTGGAGTCCATGGCACGAGCGTAGTGGGCGGTGCGCGGTCCCTGCTACCGGCCGGGTCCTGGCGCACGGGTGATAAGGGTCATAATCCACCGGCCATTTGCAGGTGCCCGCCGCGTGCGGCGGCTGGCGCGGACCCTGGATCGGTTGTAAACGCTGTGTTACACGCGGTGCGGGCTTCAGCATCGCCGTCGAATGCTTAGTACAGTGTTGGTGAACTGCTGCCGGCTTCCCTTTCTTGTGGACCCGGAGCATGGACGTTGACCGGAGAAGAGGCCTTCATGGACCGCCAGCAAGAGTTTGTCCTGCGCACAATCGAAGAGCGCGACGTACGCTTCGTGCGCCTGTGGTTCACCGACGTTGTGGGATCGCTCAAGTCAGTGGCCCTGGCGCCGGCCGAAGTGGAGGGGGCGTTCGAGGAAGGCCTCGGGTTTGACGGCTCCGCCATCGAAGGCCTGGCCCGCGTCTTCGAATCCGACATGCTTGCCCAGCCGGACCCCTCAACCTTCCAGATCCTGCCGTGGCGGGGCGAAACGGAGCAGACATCGCGGATGTTCTGCGACATCCTTACACCCGACGGCGAACCTTCCGCCGCCGATCCGCGCAACGTCCTCAAGCGCACGCTGGCCAAAGCCGCCGACATGGGTTTCACCTGTTACACCCACCCGGAAATCGAGTTCTACCTGCTCAAGTCGCAGGCCCCGGGCCCGGACGGCGCGCCGATCCCCGTGGACGAGGGCGGCTACTTTGACCACGTCCCCGGCGGCGTCGCCCAGGACTTCCGCCGCACCGCCGTGACCATGCTCGAATCGGTGGGCATCTCCGTGGAGTTCAGCCACCACGAGGCCGGCCCCGGCCAGAACGAAATTGACCTGCGCTACGCTGACGCCCTGCAGACCGCGGACAACATCATGACGTTCCGCACCGTCATCAAGGAAGTGGCGCTGCAGCAGGGCACGTACGCCACGTTTATGCCCAAGCCGTTCACGGACCACCCCGGCTCCGGCATGCACACCCACTTCTCGCTGTTCGAAGGCGACGCCAACGCCTTCTACGAGGCCGGCGCCGAGTTCCAGCTGTCCAAGACCGCACGGCAGTTCATCGCCGGCATCCTCAAGCACGCACCTGAGTTCACGGCCGTCACCAACCAGTTCGTGAACTCGTACAAGCGCCTCTGGGGCGGCGGCGAGGCGCCCAGCTACCTGAGCTGGGGCCACAACAACCGCTCGGCCCTGGTCCGGGTTCCGCTGTACAAGCCGGGCAAGGGCCAGTCCGCCCGGATCGAGTACCGCGGCATCGATTCCGCCGCCAACCCCTACTTGGCGTACGCCGTCCTGCTCGGTGCCGGGCTCAAGGGCATCGAAGAGGGCTACGACCTGCCGGCAGCCGCTGAGGACGATGTCTGGTCGCTGAGTTCCGCGGAGCGCCGCGCCATGGGCCACGATCCGCTGCCCGCCAGCCTCCACGATGCGATCCGCTCCATGGAGGACTCTGAACTGATGCCCCAGATCCTGGGCGAACAGGTCTTTGAGCACTTCCTGCGCAATAAGCGGGCCGAATGGCAGGACTACCGGCTGCAGGTCACCCCTTACGAGCTGCAGCGCAATCTCGGCATCCTCTAGGCTGTCGGCGTGAGCCTGGCGCGTCGCCTGATCTCGGCCGGCTTCAGTGACCTGGAGAAGGCAGGGCGGTTTCTGGCTGCCCGGGAACTGGAGGGCCTGGACCAGGACCGGCTCTTCGCCGGGCTGCAGATGGCTGCCAGTCCGGATACGGCGCTGCAGTCCCTGGTGCGCCTGGTGGAGAAGCACCCCGCGCTGCGGGAACTCGCCGAAGCCGACCCTGAAACCAGCGAACCGCTGTACCGGGTGCTGGGCGCCTCCGAGGCGCTGGGTGAGTTCCTGATCCGGCACCCGGAACACCTCGAGGCCTTCAACGTCCGGGCAAGCCCCGAGCCAGTCCAGGCGGACCCGGCCGTGCTCCGCGCGGTGCTTCTGCAGTCCGTGGGCGCCGACCCGCGGGCTGCCAGGCCGGTGGCCACCCGGACCGGAGTGGAAGCCTACGTGGCGCTGCGCACCGCCTACCGCAGGGGAGTGGTGGACCTTGCGGTCAAGGACCTCTGCGCCGCCGACCCGCTGGATTTCCTGCCCGCAGTGGGGGCCGAACTGGCTGACCTGGCAGGTGCCGCCATCGAGGCGGCCCTCGCCGTGGCGCGGGCCGAGGCAGCGGAGCAGCACAGTGCCTCGGACGTTGCCGGGATTGGCCTCGCCGTCATTGGCATGGGCAAATGCGGCGCCCGGGAACTGAACTACATTTCCGACGTCGACGTGATCTACGTGGTGGACGCGGGGCAGTTGGATGACGCCCACGCCAATACCATCGGCACGGCACTCGCCACGGGCATTTCGCGCGCCATCATGGGTCTCGCCCGGGAGCCGGGCCTCTGGGAGGTGGACGCCAACCTGCGCCCGGAGGGCAAATCCGGTCCACTGGTGCGGACCCTTGCCTCGCACGAATCGTATTACGCGCGCTGGGCCGAAAGCTGGGAGTTCCAGGCGCTGCTGAAGGCCCGTACCATTGCCGGCGACGCCGCCCTGGGCCGCCGTTACGAGGAAGCGGTGGCGCCGCTGATCTGGACGTCGGCCAGCCGGGACGGATTTGTGGAGTCCGTGCAGGCCATGCGGCGCCGGGTCACCGACCACATCCCGCCGGCCGAAGAGCAGCGCCAGATCAAGCTGGGCCGTGGCGGCCTGCGCGACGTCGAATTCACCGTCCAGCTCCTGCAGCTGGTCCACGGCAAGGCTGACGAGTCGCTGCGCCGCCGTGACACCACCTCGGCCATTGCTGCGCTGTCCGCCGGCGGGTACATCGGCCGGTCCGACGCTGCCGCGTTCGACAATGCCTACCGCTACCTGCGGCTGCTCGAACACCGGATCCAGCTGTTCCAGCTGCGGCGCACCCACCTGATGCCCGTAGCGGACCCGGCCCTCCGGTCCCTGGCCAAGGCAGTCCTTGGCCCCTTTGCCACCGAACGGCCCCACCCGGACGCTTTGCTGGCCGCCTGGCAGAAGACCAAACGCTCGGTCCGCGAACTGCACGAACGGATCTTCTACCGGCCGCTGCTGAACACCGCCGCAAAGCTCAGCTCCGAAGACGCCCGGCTCACTCCCGAAGCCGCGCAGGGCCGGCTTGCGGCGCTGGGCTACCTTGACCCGCCCGGTGCCATGCGGCACATCGAGGCGCTGACGGCAGGGGTGAGCAGGCGGGCAGCGTTGCAGCGCCAGTTGCTCCCCGTGCTCCTGGACTGGCTGGCGGAGGGTGTGGACCCGGATGCCGGGCTGCTGGCCTTCCGGCGCGTCAGCGAGGCGCTGGGCACCACCCACTGGTATCTGGGTATGCTCCGGGACTCCACCGCCGCCGCTGAACGGCTGTGCCACATGCTGTCCAACTCGCGGCTCATCGCCGACCTGCTCGAAGTCTCGCCGGAGTCCGTGGCGTGGCTGGGGCAGGACAAGGACCTGGCGCCCGTCCCGTTCCAGGCCCAATGGCAGGAGATCACGGCCAAGATGTCGCGGCACTCGGATCCGGAAAGCGCCATGCGCCTGATCCGGCTCATCCGGCGCCGCGAGATCCTGCGGATTGCGATCGCCGATTCCGTGGGACTGCTGGACCAGGACCAGGTGGGGGCTGCGCTGGCGGACACGGACCGGGCTGCCGTGCTGGGCGCGCTCCGCGTCGCTGAAAGTGTGGTCCAGATGTCGGGCCCGCTCAAGACCGCCATGCTGGTGGTTGCCATGGGCCGGCAGGGCGGCCGGGAGATCGGGTATGGCTCCGACGCGGATGTTATGTACGTCCACCGGGCGCTGCCGGGGTTCACCGACGCCGAGGCGCAGGAGCAGGGCCTGCGGATGGTGGCCAAGGTCTCCAGCCTGCTGACCCAGCCGTTGAAGCCTGCCATCATGGCCGAACGGGTCCTCCAGATGGACGCCGACCTCCGGCCCGAAGGAAAAAACGGTGCCATGGTCCGTTCGCTGGATTCCTACGCGGAGTATTACCGGCGCTGGTCGCTGGTCTGGGAGGCACAGGCTTTGCTGCGGGCCAGGCCCATGGCAGGGGACGACGCCCTGGCGGCGGACTTCCTGCAGCTCATTGAACCCATCCGGTATCCGGAGGAAATCTCCGAGCAGGACGTGCGCGAGGTCCGGCGGGTCAAGGCGCGGGTTGAGGCCGAGCGGCTGCCGCGCGGTGCGGATCCGGCCCGCCACCTGAAGCTGGGCCGCGGCGGCTTGAGCGACGTCGAGTGGCTGGTGCAGCTGCTCCAGCTGCAGCATGCCGGGCAGCACCAGGAGCTGCGGACCACGTCCACGGTGGGCGCGCTGGATGCAGCCGCTGACCTGGGGCTGCTGGCCCGGGAGGATGCGGACCTGCTGGCCTCCGCGTGGCGGCTGGCCAGCCGGATCAGGTCCGCCAACGTGATCTGGACCGGCAAGGCCTCGGACCTGCTGCCCTCGTCCCGCCGCGACCTGGAGGCAGTGGCCCGCTGGTGCGGCTACGAACCCGGAAACGCTGCCGCCCTGGAAGAGGACTACCTGCGGCTGAGCCGGCGCGCCAGGGCGGTCTTCGAACGGGTCTTCTATGGGCACTGACGCCCCGCGGGGCCTGCGGGACGGGCAATGGCTGACAGCCGCCGGGCGCCGGTGCTAACTTTGGGCGCATGGCTACCCAAATCTTCCTGAACCTGCCCGTCAAGGACCTGCCCCGGTCCGTGAAGTTCTTCACCGCCCTGGGGTTCACCTTCAACCCGGACTTCACCGACGAGAACGCCACCTGCATGATCGTCAACGACAACGCCTATGTGATGCTGCTGGTGGAGAACTACTTCAAAACCTTCACCGCGAAGGAGGTGGCCAGCACCAGCGGTGCCGCCGAAGCTATCGTGGCCTATTCGGTGGACAGCCGGGAAGCCGTGGACGAGGCCGTCCGGACGGCCCTGGCGAACGGCGGCTCACTGTCGGAGGATGCCATCGACCACGGCTTTATGTACAACCACAGCTTCCAGGACCCGGACGGCCACCTGTGGGAGGTGCTCTGGATGGACCCGGCCGGGCCTGCCACCGACGCGGAAGACAGCGGCAGCGGACCCGCAGGGTCCTGAACCGCGTGCAGGGCGGCGCCTGGCTCATCCCGCTCCGGGACCTCGACGACGACGCCCGGGCCATCCAGCTGGGCGCCGTCGCCGCGCTGCGGCTCAGTCCGGGCCAGGAACGCTTCGTGGGGGACCCGCTCCGGATGGCCCTGGCCGGGCTGGCCGAGGAGGAACGGTTGCCGTACGTGATCGAATCCGATGGCCGGGCTGTGGGTGTGCTCACCCTACAGGCAGGGGCTGCCAGCCTTGCCGGCTGGCCGGCGGACCGTACTGCCTGGCTGCTGCGGGGCTTCCTGATCGACAGCCGGTACCAGGGCCGTGGCCACGGCACCGCGGCCGCCGCCGCCGCCGCGGTGGTGGCCGCGCACAAACTGACGCTGCGGCTGCAAGGTCCGGAGACCGGCGTCGTCCTTTCCGTCAACGAGGAAAACCCGGCGGGCCTGACGGCCTACCGGGCGGCCGGGTTCGAGGACCGCGGCCAATACGCCGGCGGCAGCGCGGGCCCGCAGCGGATCATGTTCAGCGGTTTTGCGTCGGCTGCATGACGCCGTGCCGGGCCGGGCATTGCGCTTGGTTCCCGATTGGCCGATCATGTGGATTGGCGGTGTCCTTCAACCTTGTTGGGGGGAAGGCTGAGCAGGTCTTCGTCTCGGGGGGCATTCGTCAGGGGGCCCTGTTCCCGGTCTCAGCACGTCTGGAACGGGGCTCCCACCCTCCGCTTGGCCCAGCGCTCACGCGGATAGCCGCGGGCACAAAAAAGCGGCCACCGGTTTTCCGGTGGCCGCTTTGGTGTTGACGGACTAGACGCCGTAGTACAGCTCGAACTCGTACGGGTTCGGGCGCAGTGAGAGCGGCTTGATTTCGTTCTCGTACTTGTAGTCGATCCAGGTGTCGATCAGGTCCTGGGTGAAGACACCACCGGCCTGCAGGAACTCGTTGTCCTCGCGCAGGGCCTCCAGGGCTTCCTCGAGCGTGCCCGGAGCCTTGGGGATGTCCTTGGCTTCCTCGGCGGGGAGCTCGTAGAGGTCCTTGTCGATCGGAGCCGGGGGTTCGATGCGGTTGCGGATGCCGTCGATGCCGGCCATCAGCTGGGCTGCGAACGCCAGGTACGGGTTGGAGGAGGGGTCCGGAGCGCGGAACTCGATGCGCTTGGCCTTCGGGTTCGAACCCGTGATCGGGATGCGGATACCGGCGGAGCGGTTGCCCTGCGAGTAAACCATGTTGACCGGGGCTTCGAAGCCCTTGACCAGGCGGCGGTAGGAGTTAACCGTCGGGTTGGTGAAGGCCAGGACAGCCGAGGAGTGCTTCAACAGGCCGCCGATGTACCAGCGGGCGGTGTCGGACAGGCCGGCGTAGCCCTTCTCGTCGTAGAACAGCGGCTCGCCGCCGGTCCACAGCGACTGGTGGCAGTGCATGCCCGAGCCGTTGTCACCGAAGACGGGCTTCGGCATAAAGGTCACGGACTTGCCCCAGGCATCTGCCGTGTTCTTGATGACGTACTTGAACTTCTGCAGGTCATCGGCAGCGTGGGTCAGCGTGGTGAACTTGTAGTTGATCTCAGCCTGGCCGGCGGAGCCGACTTCGTGGTGGCTGCGCTCGACCTCAAGGCCGGCCTCGTCCAGGGCAACACACATGGCGTCGCGAAGGTCGGCCTGCTTGTCGGTGGGGGAGACCGGGAAGTAACCGCCCTTGATGGGGGTCTTGTAGCCGAGGTTTCCGCCTTCTTCCTTGCGGCCGGTGTTCCAGTGTGCTTCTTCAGAGTCGATCTTGTAGAAGCTGCCCTGCGGTGAGGACTCGTACTGGACGTTGTCGAAGACGAAGAACTCGGCTTCCGGAGCGAAGAACGCGGTGTCGGCGATGCCGGTGGAAGCCAAGTAGGCCTCGGCCTTCTCGGCCACGCCGCGGGGATCGCGGTGGTACGGGTCACCCGTGCGGGGGTTCACGATCGAGAAGTTCAGCGCCAGGGTCTTCTCCATGCGGAAGGTGTCCAGGAACGCGGTGGTCACGTCCGGGATCAGCTGCATGTCCGACTCGGCGATGCCCTGGAAGCCACGGATGGAGGAGCCGTCGAAGAGCTGCCCGTTGATGAAGAAGTCCGCGTCAACACTCTTCGCGGGGACGTTGAAGTGCTGCTGGACGCCCGGGAGATCGGTGAAGCGGATATCGACGAACTTAATATCTTCGTCCTTGATGAACTTGAGGACTTCGTCCGCAGTCTTGAACATCTATGCTCCTAACGCATATGTGAATATCTGGCTGAAAGCCAGCTGATCCAGCGCAATCCGAAGGCGGGGCGACCGCAATGATCGTCCTGCCGGAAGGAATTGCTTGAAACTGCCACCAGCCTATGGACGCGGCATTTCCCGTCCGTGTCCGCATTGTTTCGGGCAGGTTACAGAATGCCCTTATAGGGACAACGCTATCCCGTGTCCACACTGTGGTCTAACCCCATCCACACTGTGGGCGGGTGAATGTCGGGAAAATTGCCGGCGGCACCGCCGGTAAACTGGGGTGGTGGTAGATCGCAAAGACATTGGTTCCTGGCTCAGCGGACCTGACACGTCTGGAATTTCCCGGTACCCCGGCGCCCGCCTTGGCCTTCCAGAAAGCGGACCGGGCTCCATCGCCAGGGCGGGGCGCAGGTTCGCCGCGATTATCGTAGACTGGGGCCTCGCGCTGCTCATCAGCAACTACGCCTTCGGTGGCGACGCATGGGCAACCCTGGCGATCTTCGCCGTCGAGCAGACCCTCCTGGTGGGCACGCTCGGCTACAGCATCGGACACCGACTCCTGGGCATCTCGGTCATCCGGCCCGGCGGTGGCACCCCCGGGCCGCTGGCCGCCCTGGTGCGCGCGCTGCTGCTGTGCCTGGTGATTCCCGCCGTGATCTTCGATCCGGACCAGCGCGGCCTGCACGACCGCGCCATGAACACCTTGCTGATCCGGCGCTGACCGGGTCCTGTCAGGCGCGGCTGGATTCCCTGGCCGGCTTTTCCTGCTGCGCCGGTGCAGCGGTCAGGTAGCCGCGGTTGCCGGCCCAGCGTTCAAAAGCCAGGGTGGCGAAGGGGAACACCGCGGACAGCCCGGCGAACAGCGCCACCACAAAAGGCCAGCGCTGCAGCCGCCACAGGGCCAGCGCCGCGATGCCGTAACCCACAAACAACGCACCATGGATGGGCCCGGCAACCTGCACGCCGATTTCCGTGGTCCCGGCGATCCACTTGAAGTACATCCCGATCAGGAGCGCAGCCCAGCTGCAGGCCTCGGCGATGGCGAGGATCTTGAAGATACGGATCACGATGGTCTTGGCGGGCATGTCGGGGTCCTGTCGTGGGAGCTGCGGCGGTAAAAAAGAACGCCCCGGCAGCCGGCAGGAGCCGGGACCGGGGCGGTCTGGGGTCTAGCGTCCGCGGTTGGGACGCGCTTTGTAGGGGTCGATGCCCTTGGGGATGGGGAGCCGGGTGCCCATCGAGGCGATCCGCTTGGAGACGGTGTTGACTTCGAGCTTGGTGAGCTCCTTCTTCATCTTGCCCATCTTCTTGGCCACCTGGCTGATGGGTACCTGGCCTTCGCCGCGGCCGCTTTCGATCACGTGCACGGGAACGTTGGGCAGGATCCGGGACAGCCGTTTGCGTTCCGCGTCCACCAGCGGCTTCACCCGTTGGGTGGGGCCTTCACTGATCAGCACAACGCCGGGCCGGCCGACGGCCCGGAACACGGCATCCTGGGTGCGGGGGTTAACCGCCACCGGCTGCTCTTCGGTGATCCAGCCGCGGCGGAGGGTGCCGAGGGCTGCGCCGGACGCGCCGGGCTGGTTCTCGATCTGCGCAAACGCGGCCCGCTCAGCGCGCCGGGACAAAATCAGGGTGGCGCCGAGCAGGCCCAGCATGATGCCGATGATCAGGCCGGTAACCCAGTTTTCCAGCCAGTAACCCACCAGGAAGCCGACTGCCGTCACGCCCAGGAAGACCAGCAACATCAGCCACGGGACCATGGGGTCGTGCCGGCGGGTCATGTTGAAGACTTCGCGGATCTGCTTTAGCCGGCTGGGCTTTTTGGCCTTCGCTTCTTTCGGCTTTCGCGAAAAGAGGCCGCGTTTTGGTGCGTCCGCCGGGTTGGGGGTGCTGGATTCAGTGGATTTCGCCATAGTGCCTTAATTCTACGTGACCGGACGCCAAAGGCAGGACGCCGGAGTGATCCGGGGCCCTGCCTTTGGGGACGTCAGTCGAAGTGGTCAGGAACGCGCCGCCAACAGCGAGCTGGCTTCCTGCCGGGTGCTGCCGGAACTCTCGATGTGCGCCAGTTCGGCGGGGATCTCCCAGCCCTTCTTGCGCATGGCGGTGGCCCACAGGCGCCCCGCACGGTAGGAAGACCGGACCAGGGGACCGGACATCACGCCCAGGAAGCCGATCTCGTCAGCTTCCTCCTGCAGGTCAACGAATTCCTGCGGCTTGACCCAGCGGTCCACCGGAAGGTGCCGTTCCGACGGGCGCAGGTACTGGGTGATGGTGATCAGGTCGCAGCCAGCCGCATGCAGGTCGCGCAGGGCCTCCGAGATTTCCTCGCGGGTCTCGCCCATGCCCAGGATCAGGTTGGACTTGGTGACCATTCCCAGGTCGCGGCCCTGGGTAATGACATCCAGCGAACGCTCATAGCGGAACGCGGGGCGGATGCGCTTGAAGATCCGGGGAACCGTCTCAACGTTGTGGGCAAAAACCTCGGGCTTGGAGTCGCAGATGGCCGCGATGTGCTCGGGCCGGCCGGAGAAGTCGGGAATCAGAAGTTCGACGCCGGTACCCGGGTTAAGTTCGTGGATCTTGCGGACCGTCTCGGCATAGAGCCAGACGCCCTCGTCCGCGAGGTCATCGCGGGCCACGCCCGTCACCGTGGCGTACCGCAGCTGCATGGCCTGGACGGAGCGCGCCACCTTGGTGGGCTCAAACATGTCCACAGGGGACGGCTTGCCCGTGTCGATCTGGCAGAAGTCGCAGCGGCGGGTGCATTCGGAACCGCCAATGAGGAAGGTGGCTTCCTTGTCTTCCCAGCACTCGAAGATGTTGGGGCAGCCGGCCTCCTCGCACACAGTGTGCAGGCCTTCCTTCTTGACCAGGTTCTTGAGCTGGACGAACTCCGGGCCCATCTGGACCTTGGCCTTGATCCAGTCCGGTTTGCGCTCCACCGGCACCGCCGCGTTGCGCTGTTCGATCCGGAGCATCTTCCGGCCTTCGGGTGCCAGTGTCAAAGTAATGCTCCTTCTGGGGTGGCGACTAGGGCGTCTTCATTCTTGCGCAGTTCCTCGGTAATCCGGGAAACCAGGTCTGCGGGGGCAATATTACTGCCCGTTTCCGCGGCGATGGTGGTTACGCCTGCATCGGTGATGCCGCAGGCGATGATCTGTGCGTACGGTGCAAGATCGTTGTTGCAGTTGATGGCGAAGCCGTGCATAGTGACGCCTTCGTGCACCCGGATGCCGATGGCCGCGATCTTCCGGTCCGGTCCCTTGGCGTCCGCTTCGATCCAGACGCCGGCGCGACCGCGGATCCGGACTGCTGTGATGCCGTAGTCGGCAAGGACAGCGATGATGACTGCTTCGAGGCGTTCCACGTAGTCGCGGATCCCAGCGCGGTTCTTCAGCCGGATGACCGGGTAGCCCACCAGCTGGCCTGGGCCGTGCCAGGTCAGCTTGCCGCCGCGGTCCACCGGAATCACCGGCGTTCCATCAAACGGCCGTTCATGGTCCTCGGTGCGCTTGCCCGCCGTGTAGACGGGGGAGTGCTCGAGGAACAGGACGGTACTCGGCGCCGTTCCGCCGACAACACTGTCATGGAGTTCAGTCTGGACTTCCCAACCACGGTTGTAGTCGATGAAATCCGGAGCCAGACCCAGTTGGGAAAACTCAAGAGTCATGGCATCCAGCTTAGACCCCGCCGCCGGCGCTGCCCGGTTTAGTGTCCAAGCTCACCGCGGCCAGAATCCGGGCGTTCAGGCGTGCCTGTGGATAACTTCTGCAGCGACGGCCGGATTCCGCTACACCTGAGGGATGGATGATCTGCAGGAGCCGATGGTGGCCGGTTACTCCACGGGGCGGCTGCTGGGCAGCGGCGGGAGTGCGTCAGTGTGGCTTGCCACGGAACAGCGCACGGGCCGCGAGGTGGCCTTGAAATGCTTCCGGGAGCCGGGTGGCACGGCTTCCGGCCGCGCCATGAACGCTGATGCCATCCGGCGGGAAATCCGTATCCTGTCCGTCCTTGACCATCAGCACCTGGTGCGGGCCCACAGCGCTGTTATCCCGTCGGCCGGAGCAGGCGCCGGAACGGCTGCGCTGATCATGGACTACGCACCGGGAGGCTCGCTGGCCGGGCTTGTGGCGGCACGCGGCCGGATCGGCGTGGGGGAAACGGTTACGGTCCTGACGCCTATCGCCCAGGCGCTGGCCTACCTGCACGGAAAGGGGTTCACCCACTCGGACGTGTCGCCCGGCAATGTCCTGTTCACTGTGCACGGCAAGCCGCTCCTTTCCGATGTTGGCCTGGCCCGGATGCTGGGTGACCCTGCCGCTGCGGGTCCGGCCGGCACGCCGGGCTTCCAGGACCCGGCCCCGGTGGACGCCGTCAGGGCGGGCCTCCAGCCGGAGCGTGACGTCTACTCGGTGGCTGCCTTGGGCTGGTTCTGCCTGACGGGCCGCGCCCCGGCGCGCACCCTCGACCGCATGCCGCTCTCCCTGCTGGTGCCGGAGGTTCCGGCGGACCTCGCCGCCATCCTGGAAGCCGGCCTCAGTGAGGACCGCCGGCTCCGGCCCACAGCTGCTGCCCTGGCAACGGCCGTCTACCGCAGCGCGGCGGCGGCGCCGCTCGACCTGTCTTCGTCCGTCCACCCCTCGGTGATTCCGCACCTGCTGACGCGACGGCCGGCCCCGGAACCATCCCGGAAGGCCGCCGCCGCTGCCAGGCTGGGGAACGTCCGACGGCGGCTGGCTACCTTGGGGCGGGACGGAACCGGCGCCCGGATCCCGTTCCCCGCCGTCACCCGACAGCCAGGGGACGGGCAACCGGTTCGGGATTTCCCCGCGCCCGTGGCGCCTGACCTCCCCGCGGTGCCAAAGCACCCAGCTGTCCGCGGCAGGCACACCGACAGGGCCAGGGGCGGGCGGCGGCTGGTCATGGCGGGGCAGCGTCAGGGCCGGGGTCCACGGCTGTGGCACCAACCCCGGGCAGCAACAGGGACAGGGACTCGGCGCCGAGCTGGGGCAACCCTCCGCACCGCCGTCATTGCAGCCGCAACCTGCGCCGCGGTCGTAGCAGGGCTGGGGCTGGCAGCGCTGGGGCTGGGAGCGACGGGACCGCTGGGGATCGCCGGAGCGCGGTGGCCAGGCAGCACCGGACCGGCGTGGATCCTTGCGCCAACCGCTTCGCCCGGAGGGGCGGCCAGTCCCGCGGATCAGGGTTCCGGCGCCGCAGCGGATTCCAGCGCCGCACCCGAGCCCAACGCCGCAGCGGATTCCAACGCCTCCAACGCGGCAGCCGGCCCACCGGGCGCCTCAGACGGCCCTAACCCGGCAGCGAACGACGAGGCTTTCGGAGCTGCCAGGGGCCTGGCAACGGAAGCCGACCCTGCCCGGGCAATCATGGGCCTGGCTGCGCTCCGGGACCAGGCCTTCAGGACGCAACAACCAGAGTTGTTGGCGGGCGTGAATGCACCCGGCTCAGCGGCTGCGGCGACGGACACTCTCATCATGGACGGCCTGCTGGCGGCCGGCCGGCGGTTGTCAGGGTTCACCAGCACCCTGACAAACGTGGCGGCCGAACCCGGTCCGGCCGCACCGGCAGCCCCGGAGGGACCGGCCGGCGCGCCCCCGCCGCCAGGCGGCCGGGCCGTCGTGGGCGCCACGGTGGCTACGTCGGCCTACAGCGAAGTGGACGCACAGGGTTCCGTGCTGGCCGCAGTTCCTGCCGGGGAAGAGCAGCGGCTCCGCGTGGTCCTGGTGGAGTTCGCTGGCTCGTGGCGTGTCAGCGAGATCCTGGCCGGCGGGTGACCGGCAGTAGCGGCCGGCTTAGAAGCACCCGGGCCCGGATCCAGCACCCGGCCCGGATCCAGCTGCCGTTCCGGATTCAGCTGCGGCCGGATCAGTCTTTGCCGGCCACCCACCCGGCAGCCGCCGCCAAGGTGGGGTGCTGCCAGTGGAAACCGGCGGCGGAAAGCACTCCCGGCTCCATCCGCACGCTGGAGAGCAGGAGCTCCTCCGCGAGGTCCCGCATGAGCAGCCTCAGGACCGGCGCCGGGACGCGGAACACGGCCGGCCGGTGCAGTGCACGGGCCAGGGCCGCCACGATGGTGTCAACGTCTGCCTGCTCCGGCGCGCACAGGTTGACCGGCCCGGAGATTTCCGACTCCAAGAGGAAGAGGAAAGCTGCCGACACATCCGGCAGGGTGACCCAGGGCCAGTACTGCCTGCCGTCGCCCAACGGCCCGCCTACCCCGAGCCGCATCAGCGGCAACAGCTTTCCCAGCGCCCCACCGGACCGGCTGAAGACCACTCCGGTGCGGGGGTTTACCACCCGGACCCCGTGCGGGGCCCTGGCCGCAGCTTCCTCCCATTCAAGGCACAGCCGCGAAAGGATCGCCGATCCTGCCGGCGAGTTCTCGCGCAGCACCGTGTTCCCGGTGTCGCCGTAATAGTTCGAACCGGACTGGCTGAGGAACGTGGCCGGTGGGACGTCCAGCTTGTGCATGGCCTTGGCCAAGGTCCTGGTGGAGTCCACCCGGGAACTGTATAGCTCCGCCACCCGGGTCCGGGTCCAGGGCCGGTCACCGATTCCGGCGCCGGAAAGGTTAACGACGGCGTCCGCGCCGGCCAGGACGCCGGGGTCCAGCTCACCGCGGGCGGGGTCCCACCGGGCTTCCGTGGCGGCTGAAGGCTCCCGCCGCACCAGGGAGATCACCTCGTGCCCGGCAGTGCGGAAAGTGGCGGACATGTGGGTGCCGATCAGTCCCGAAGCTCCGGCGATGACGATGCGCATGCTCCATCTCACCATGGCCGCGGTTCTCCCGGCACGTGCCACGGTGGCGTGGATGGTTTGACTATGATCGAACGATGACCTCTTCGAGCTACCTCCGATTCCCGCACCTGCACGGCGATCTGGTCACCTTTGTGGCTGAGGACGACGTATGGATTGCACCGCTGGGAGGCGGCCGGGCCTGGCGTGTTTCCGCGTTGCAGCTGCCCGCCCGCAACCCCCGCTTTACGCCGGACGGCAAGCGGCTGGTCTGGTCGGTGGTGCAGGGAACGGCGCCGGAGGTGGTCACAGCGGAAGTTGATGGCGGCGGGTACCGGCAGCTCACCTACTTCGGCCACGCCACCACCCGGGTCAAGGGTTTCACTGCCGGCGGCTCCGTGGTGGTCACCAGCGCCTTCCGGCAGGCCGAAAGCCGCCACACTTACGCTTACAGCGTTCCGTTGGAAGGCGGCGCGGCCGAAGAGCTCCCGTTCGGGCCTGTGGAGTCAGTGGCTTTCGGTCCGGAGCTGGGCGATGAGCGGCCCGTTGTTGTGGCCTCCGTATTGTCCCGTGAACCGGCCTGGTGGAAGCGCTACCGGGGCGGTACCGCCGGCAAGCTGTGGATCGACTCGGACGGCAACGGCGAGTTCGACCGGCTGCTCCCCGACCTGGACGGCAACATCGCCGACCCCATGTGGGTGGATGGCCGGATCGCGTTCCTGTCGGACCACGAAGGCTACGGCAACCTCTACTCGGTGCTCCCCGGCGGCAAGGACCTGCGCCGGCACACGGACCACGAGGACTTTTACGTCCGCCATGCGGCTTCGGACGGTACCCGGGTCATTTTCGAGTCTGCCGGCGAACTGTGGGTACTGCATGACCTGCAGTCCGACGCCGTCCGGCTGGACATCAGCCTCGGCTCTGCTTCCCAGTCACGCCGGCCGGCGCTCCTGAAGACCACCAGGCACCTGGGCGCCGTGATCCCCGACGAAGCCGGCAACGCCAGCGCCATCGAGGCGCACGGCACCATCCACTGGCTCCGGCACAAGGACGGCCCCTCGCGCATCATCGAGGCCACGCCCGGGGTCCGGGCACGCCTTCCCCGGCCTGTGGCCGGCGGCCGGATCGCCTACGTCGCGGACCACGACGGCGTCGAGGCGCTTTACATTAAGGACATCGCCGCTCCGGTCCAGCACAGCGGCGTGGTGACCACACCTGCTGTGCCGGCGAAATCCGTGCCCGCCACGGCAGCGGCACCCGCCGTCGCAGCAGCCCCGGCGTTGCCGCAACCCGTCCCCGCCGCCGGCTCCGCCGTGTTGGCCCGGGACAACGCCACCGCTCCGGCCGGCGACGACCAGCAGGCTGACGTCGCCCCCGAAACCGGCGCTGCCGAAGCGGCCGCGGACGCCGCCGCGGCCCGGCCGGCTGACGCCGACGGAAACGCCGTGCGCATCAACCTTCCGTCGCCGTCGCGCACCAGTTCCCTGGAAGCGAGCCCGGACGGCCGCTGGCTTGCGGTGGGCACATCCTTCGGCGACCTGCACCTCGCGGACACCGCCACCGGTGCCCTGACCCTGGTGGCCAGCATCGGTGAGGGTTCCATCTACGACCTGGCCTGGTCCGCGGACTCGCAGTGGCTGGCGTGGGCTGAGCCCGTCACGTCGTTTGGCACCCGGACCAAGCTGCGCCTGGCCAACGTGACGGAGCCCAGGACCGGGCCCGTGGAGGTGACGGACGGGCGTTTCTGCGACCGGTCGCCGGCCTTCACCCCGGACGGCAAGTTCCTGGCCTTCCTGTCCAACCGCAGCTTCGACCCTGTCTACGACGGGCATTCCTTCGACCTTTCCTTCCCCAGCCCCATCAAGCCGTACCTGGTGGCACTGGGTGCCCGGACGCCGTCGCCGTTTGGTCCCGCCGTTGATAACGACGCCGGGACGGCAGCCGGGGAAACCGCCGGCACTGACGGGACGGAACAGTCCGCCGTGGTGGTGGATGCGGAAGGCTTGTCCCACCGCGTCATCGGCGTCCCCGTCCCGCAGGGCAACTACACCGCCCTGAAAGCCACGGACGGGGCCCTGCTGTGGCTCGACTGGGCCCTTGCCGGGGTTACGGGTGACGGCAAGGCCAACAAGGACGACAAGGATGCCCGCCCCAGCCTGGTCCGGTTCGACCTGGAACGCCGCAAGCAGACCACACTGGTGGATGCGGTGGACAGTTACCGGCTTTCCGGTGACCGCGCCAAGGTGGTGCTGATCGCCGACAAGCAGGTGAGCGAGGTCCCGGCCGATGCGAAGGCGGATGAGGAGTCCGGCAAGCTGGTCAAGGTGGACCTGGGCCGGATCCGCGTGATGATGGACCCGCTGAGCGTCTGGGGCCAGGCCTTTGATGAAGCCTGGCGCCTGCAGCGCGATTTCTTCTGGACCGAGGACATGGCCGGCCAGGACTGGGAATCCATCCACAAGCGCTACCGTCCCCTGGTGGACCGCCTGGGCTCGCACGATGACCTGGTGGACCTGCTCTGGGAGCTGCACGGCGAACTCGGAACCTCGCACGCCTACGTCAAGCCCGCCGCGGTGACCGAACCCGGCAGCCACGGCCAGGGCAGGCTCGGCGCCGACCTCAGCCACACCCCGGCGGGGTGGGAAATCACCCGCATCCTGGCAGGCGAATCATCTGATCCGCTGGCCACCTCGCCCCTCACCAGGCCCGGGGTCGGCGCCAAGGCAGGGGACATCCTCCTCGCCGTGGACGGCGTCCCGCTCTCCGACGTCGTCACCCCCGCCATGCAACTGGTGGGAGCTGCAGGCCGGGCCGTCGAGTTGACCCTCCTGAACGGTGCCGCCCATGGCGAAGCCGCAGGATCCCAGCGCCGTGTCGCTGTGGTCCCCGTCAAGGACGAGGAACGGCTGCGCTACCAGGAATGGGTGGCTGCGAACCGGCGCACCGTCCGGGAGGCATCCGGCGGCACGTTCGGCTACCTGCATATCCCGGACATGATGGCCAATGGCTGGGCGCAGCTGCACCGGGACATGGACACCGAGACGGCGCTCGATGGCCTGATCGTGGATGTCCGCCGCAACCGCGGCGGGCACACCTCGCAGCTGGTGGCAGAGCTGATTGGCCGAAAGGTCACCGGCTGGAGCATGCCACGCGGCGAAAAGCCCAGGACCTATCCGGACCACGCGCCGCGCGGCCCGGTCATCCTCCTGGCGGACGAGTTCGCCGGCTCCGACGGCGACATCATCACCCAGGTCTCCAAGCTGCGGGGGATCGGACCCGTCATCGGCACCCGCACCTGGGGTGGCGTGGTGGGCATCGACAACCGCTTCAGCCTGGCCGACGGCACCGGGGTCACCCAGCCGCGCTACGCCAACTGGTTCGGTGGCGGTGTTGGCTGGGGCGTGGAAAACTATGGTGTTGATCCGGACATCGAGGTGGCCTTCCCGCCCCACGCCTACGCCGCCGGCCGTGATCCCCAGCTTGAATACGGCATTGGTGCGCTCAAGGAAATGGTCCAGGAACTGCCCACCGACCGGCCCCCGGCCCGCGAGGGATACCGCCGGTTGCGCCCGGCCCCGTTGCCGGCCCGCCGGCAGGGAAAGTAGGCGCAGCAGCGCGGACAGGCGCTGCCTGACCGGGCACCAGGCTCCCCGGGGGCCGGACCGGCAATGCCAGCTCCGGCGCCCGGGGAGCTTTTTTGTGCCGGGCATGTTCCGGATCCGCCCGGCAGCAAAGCCAATCTCCAACCCCGGCGCAAGTCCGGTCCGTCCGGGTCCGGCCGGATATGGCACAGGAATGGCCCCGTCCCAGCTGGGACGGGGCCACTCCTGCGGGCCGGTCACCGGCCCTGTTCAAACCATCCGGCGCATCTGCGCCGCTGTCGGCTCAGGCGTCGAGCGTGGCGTCCAGGGTGATGTCGATGCTGGCGAGGGCGCCGGAAACGGGGCAGCCCACCTTCGCAGCAGCGGCGATCTTCTGGAACTCCTCCTCGGAGATGCCGGGAACCTTGGCTGACATGGTCAGGTGGCTACCGGTGATGCCGGTGCCGGGGACAAAGGTGACGTCAGCCTTGGTGCGGACTTCCTCCGGGTTGTGGCCGGCGGTGGCCAGTTCGTTGCTGAATGCCATGGAGAAGCAGGCTGCGTGGGCCGCGGCGATGAGCTCTTCCGGGCTGGTCTTGCCGTTGGCCGCTTCGGTGCGGGCCTTCCAGGTGACATCAAACGTGCCCAGGCCGGAGGTAGCCAGGCTGGTGGTTCCGGAACCCTCCGTCAGGTTCCCGTTCCATACGGCGTTTGCTGAACGCGTTGCTGCCATGTTCACTCCTCAGGTTGATTGTTACCGGGGCAGGCTACTGCCTGGGCCCCGCCTTGTTCCATCCTAGGGACTTCGCTTACGGCGCGCGACGGATGTCCGCTGTCAGTGGATTGTGACTTTGACGGAGCTGCCCGGCAGCGCAGCGGGTCAGTTCCAGATGGTGGCGATCGCGATATTGATCAGCGCAAGGCCGCCCACGCCGTGCGCCAGGCCGGTGGAGACGGGCTGGCCGCTCCTGGCCTTGCGGACGCCAACGATGGCGAGGACTGCAACCACAACGGCGATGACCAGCTTGATCCCGAGCTTCGCGTAATTGGGGTCGGCGTCCGGCATAAAAGGCAGCAGGCCCATCATGGCGATGCCGGTCAGGAGCTGCAGGAAAGCGCCGTCGCGCTGGCGGGGGTGGACCGTGGGTTCCTTGATCGTGGCAATCCAGTAGCCCACGATCATGGCCGCCCCGACGATGTGCAGGAACACCAGGATGCTGAAGAGAATAGTCATAATCCCAGCTTAGCCAGTTTGTTCTACGCCCTGTAGCAGAAGGCGGTTAAAGCACGACGGCGGCGCAGGGCTTCCGGAGGTTTCCCTCCCTGGCCTTGCACCGCCGTCGTCAAGCGGTTGAGCGGGTTAGAGCCCGAGGTCCGCTTCGAAGGCGCCTTCTTCGAGGCGTGCCTTCAGGGTCTGCAGGAAGCGGCCGGCGTCCGCGCCGTCCACCAGGCGGTGGTCGTACGTGAGCGACAGGTACATCATGGACCGGATGGCGATCGAGTCGTCGCCGTTTTCGTCAGCAACCACCACGGCGCGCTTGACGATCGCACCGGTGCCCAGGATGCCCACCTGGGGCTGGTTGATGATCGGTGTGTCGAACAGGGCACCCACGGAACCGATGTTCGTGATCGAGAACGTACCGCCGGACAGTTCGTCCGGGCCGATCTTGCCACCGCGGGTGCGGCCTGCAACGTCGGCGATCTTGGCGGCCAGCCCGGCGAGGTTCAGGTTGCCGGCGTCGGAGATGACCGGGACCAGCAGGCCCTTGTCGGTGTCGACGGCGATCGCCAGGTGCTCGGCGTTGTGGTACGTGATTTCCTGCTTGTCCTCGTCGTACGCAGCGTTGAGCTTGGGGTGCTGCTTGAGGGCTTCAGCCACTGCCTTGGCGATGAACGGCAGGAAGGTCAGCTTGACGCCGTTCTGGGCCTGGAAGGAGTTCTTGGCCTTGGTGCGGAGCTTGGCCACCTTGGTCATATCAACTTCGTGGACCTGCGTCAGCTGGGTGGAGATCTCCAGGGATTCGCGCATCCGGCGGGCGATGACCTGGCGGATGCGGGGAGCCTTCTGGCTGGTCCCGCGCAGGGACGATTCCGCGACCGGCGCCGGTGCGGATGCTGCCGGTGCTGCGGCCGGAGCGGCAGGGGCTGCCTTGGCTTCGGCGGCGGCGATGACGTCCTGCTTGCGGATGCGGCCACCCACGCCGGTTCCGGCGAGCGAGGTGATATCCACGCCGTGCTGGTTGGCCAGCTTGCGGACCAGGGGAGTGACGTAGCCCGACTCGGAGGCTGCTGCTGCCGGGGCCTCAGCCTTGGGGGCTTCGGGTGCCGGAGCTGACTTGGGGGCCTGCTTGGGCGCTTCCGGTGCCGGGGCAGCCTTCAGTGCCTCTGCCTTCGGTGCCTCTGCCTTGGGGGCTTCAGCCTTCGGTGCCTCCGGTGCGGGAGCGGCCTTGGGTGCTTCAGCCGGTGCTGCTGCTGCGCCGGAGCCGATGACGGCCAGGACAGAGCCAACCTCTGCCGTTTCGTCCTCGTTGACGCGGATTTCCTGGAGGGTGCCGGCAACGGGGGACGGGATTTCCGTGTCCACCTTGTCGGTGGACACTTCGAGCAGCGGCTCGTCGACCTCGACGGAATCGCCCACGGCCTTGAGCCAGCGGGTGACGGTGCCTTCGGTGACGCTTTCGCCGAGCGCCGGGAGGGTAACCTCGTGGCCTTCGCCGCCGCCGGCTGCCGGAGCTTCCTGCGCCGGTGCCTCTTCGGCCGGGGCTGCCGCGGGGGCTTCCTCAGCTGCTGCGGGGGCCTCTTCGGCCGGTGCTTCTGCAGCGGGTGCTTCCTCTGCGGGCGCGCCGCCGCCGGAGCCGTCGCCGATCCGCACCAGCGGTGCGCCTACTTCGGCGGTCTCGTCTTCAGCGACCAGGATTTCTTCAATCACGCCAGCTACGGGAGAGGGGATTTCAGTGTCTACTTTGTCGGTGGAGACTTCGAGCAGCGGCTCGTCCACCTCTACCCGGTCACCTACCTGCTTAAGCCAGCGGGTGACGGTTCCTTCGGTGACGCTCTCACCGAGGGCGGGCAAGTTAACGGATTCAGACATGTCGTCCCCGTTCTCCTTATTGATCTTTGATGCGGATGAATGCTGCCTTGTTTGAAGCCTAGTGCACCCGGAAGTCGGGTCCAGGTGCACCAGGCCCCAGGAACTACGGGGAAAATTAGCCGTGCAGGGCCTTGCCGGCGAGGGCCAGGTGGGCTTCGCCGAGGGACTCGTTCTGGGTGGGGTGGGCGTGCAGCAGCTGGGCCACATCCTCCGGGTACGCTTCCCAGTTCACGATCAGCTGGGCCTCGCCCACCTGCTCGCCCATGCGGGCACCGATCATGTGGACACCCACCACGGGGCCGTCCTTCTGGCGGACCAGCTTGACCAGGCCGCTGGTGCCCAGAATCGAGCTCTTGCCGTTGCCGGCCAGGTTGTATTCCTGGGTCTGGACCTGGTCCTCGCCGAACTTCTCCTTGGCGGCCTTCTCGGTGTAGCCCACGGTGGCGATCTCGGGCTCGGAGTAGGTGACCTTGGGGATGTTGATGTCTTCGACCACTACGGGTTTCAGGCCGGCGATTTCCTCGGCCACGAAGATGCCCTGCTGGTAGCCGCGGTGGGCCAGCTGCACGCCGGGGACAATGTCGCCCACGGCGTAGATGTTGCCCACGCCGGTGTGCAGGCGCTCGTTGGTGATGACGAAGCCGCGGTCGATGGTGACGCCGGCTTCCTCGTAGCCAAGGTTGGCGGTGACGGGGCCACGGCCCACGGCCACGAGGAGCAGGTCGGCTTCAAATGTCTTGCCGTCCACCAGGGTGACCTTGACGCCGTCGTTGTTCTGCTCGACGCCCTGGAAAAACACGCCGGTGGAGAACTTGATGCCGCGCTTTTTGAAGGCACGCTCGAAGTTCTTGATGATCGTGGCGTCTTCGTTGGGGACCAGCGACGGCAGGCCTTCCACAATGGTGACGTCCACGCCGAAGGACTTCCAGACCGAGGCGAACTCGACGCCGATGACGCCGCCGCCCAGGATGATGACGCTCTTGGGGATGGAATCCATCTTCAGGGCCTCATCGGAGGTGATGACCTTGCCGCCGATTTCCAGGCCCGGAAGGGTGCGGGAGTAGGAGCCGGTGGCCAGGATGATGTTTTTGCCCTTGTAGGCGGTGCCGTCCACAACAACGGTGTCGGTGCCCTGGAGCTTGCCTTCGCCTTCGATGACGGTGATGCCCTTGGACTTGATGAGTCCCTGCAGGCCCTTGTACTTGCCGGCGATGATGCCGTCCTTGTACGCATTGACGGCAGTGATGTCGATGCTGTCGAGGGTGACGTTCACGCCGTACTTGGCGGAGTCACGGGCGTGGTCGGCCAGTTCGGCGGAGTGGAGCAGGGCCTTGGTGGGGATACAGCCGTTGTGCAGGCAGGTACCACCCAGCTTTGCCTTCTCCACGAGGCCCACGGTGAGGCCAAGCTGTACGGCCCGGAGCGCTGCAGCGTATCCGCCGCTGCCGCCACCGAGTACCAGGATGTCGAATTCTTGCGCAGTTGCCTGATCGGCCACTTAAACGCTCCCTCGCGTGAACGATGACGCGATCCGCGCATCATCTGGTCTTGGAACTAGCACTGCCGTGATTATGCCAGCAGCGCCATTCCCTTGCATTTGTGACTACCGTGGTTCACCTTAGCGAACCACTTATCCATGCTCCACCTTGGCACAGTGTTTGTGGCGTGCTTGTGGCGAGTGTCACGCGGCCCTGTGGCGGACGGATCAGCCCGCCCGCCGCAGGGCCGTGCGACGGCTGGAACTCAGGCCGCTGCGGCCAGGATGTCCTCGACGTATGCCACCAGGGTCCGGACGGTGCAGCCGGTGCCCTGCTTGTGGGTATAGCCGTATGGGCTGCCGTTGTTGAACGACGGGCCTGCGATGTCCACGTGGGCCCACGGGATCTGCTCGCCGTCCTTGCCCTCGCCCACAAACTCCTGCAGGAACACCGCAGCGGTCATCATGCCGCCGTGGCGTTCGCCGATGTTGGCCAGGTCGGCCACCTGCGAGTCCAGGCTGGGACGCAGTTCCTCCGGCAGCGGCATGGGCCAGACCAGCTCGCCGGCGCGGTCCGCTGCCGCTTTCAGGGCACCGGTGACGCTTTCGGAGCCCATGATGCCGGCTGTCCGGTTGCCCAGGGCGATCAGCTGCGCGCCGGTCAGGGTTGCCACGTCGATGATCGCGTCCGGGTATTCGCGGCTGGCGGCCACGATGCCGTCCGCCATGACCAGGCGGCCTTCGGCGTCCGTATTGAGGACCTCCACGGTCTTGCCGCCGAACATGGTCAGGACATCGGCCGGGCGGGATGCGGCGCCGGACGGCATGTTTTCGGCGATGCACAGCCATGCGGTGGCCTTGACGGGCAGGCCCAGGCCCGCGAGGGCCAGGACGGTGTTAAGCACGACGGCGGCACCCGCCATGTCCGACTTCATGTCACCCATGCCGAGGGCCGGTTTGATGGAGATTCCACCGGTGTCAAAGGTGATGCCCTTGCCCACCAGGGCGATTTTCGTGGTCGCCTTGGCGGGGGAGTACTCCACCTTGACCAGCCGGGGCTGTCGGGCCGAGCCCTTGCCCACGCCCATGATGCCGCCGAAGCCTTCCTTCTCAAGCCGCTTCTCGTCCCAGACGGTCACCTTGACGGGCAGGCCCTTGGCCAGTTCCTTCGCGGACTCGGCGAATGATTCCGGGTAGAGGTGGCTGGGCGGCTGGTTGACCAGTGACCGGGTGGCGTTCACGGCCCGGCCCAGCAGGGTGGCGCGCTTGAGGGCCGCGGGAACGTCCTTGTCCCCGGCAAGGGCGGTCAGGATCACGGCGTTGCTGACAGGTGCCTTCAGGCCGTCCTGCGAGGACCGGAACTCCGTGAAGGAGTAGGCACCCAGCGCGGCACCTTCGGCGACGGCCGCGACGTCGGCCACGGATGCCGTCGGGAGGGCCAGGGTCACCGTGGTGAGACCGGCAAGCTGGCGGACGGCGGAACCGGCTGCCCGGCGGAGTGCCTCTTCGGTCAGCGGCCGGGTGGCGGATACCTTTCCGACGCCGGCCAGGACAAGCACGGGCGCGCCTGTTTCCGGAAGGCCCGGAAGCCGGACTGCCTGGTCGGCCGAGCCGGTGACGCCCAGGGCCTTCAGGGAATCGGTGAGGGTTTCGGCGGACTTGGCCGTCAGCGGGTTCGCCAGCAGGAACGGCCCGTCGGTGCCCTGTCCCACTCCTATGACCACTGCGTCACTGGGGCTCTTGACCAGGTCCCGGGAGAGGGTACTTAGGTTGATTTCAGCGTTCTTGACCACAGGGATCAGTCCTCAATTCTCGAAAGATGATTCGCAGCAGGATGCATGTTCGGCGTCCTGCCATGGTTGCCCGGATGCTGCCGTTCTGGACGCGGTCCGGGTGTCTGCGGGCCCGTCCGGCAGGCCAGTTCCGATCGTAGTCCTTCCTTTGCGCCGGGATGGAATCCATTGAGAGCTGCGCCACACCGGCAGTCGGAATGCACGGACCGCCCGCCGTGTTGTACTGGGAAACCAACCGTTCCCGTGAAAGGAACATGCCGTGCTTGAACGGATTTCCGGCTATCTGCTGGACCCCGATGCGCTCTATGCCAGCAACATCGAGCTGTTCCACAGCCCGGAGCTGCGTGGCTTGAACCTCGTGATGGGATTCACTGGCTTCGCTGACGCAGGCCATGTGGTTAAGCAGGTCAACACCGAGCTCCTGGACTCCCTGGACGTCAAGCCCGTTGCGGTCTTCGATGCCGACCAGCTGATCGACTACCGCTCCCGCAGGCCGCACCTGACCTTCGTTGAGGACCACCTGCAGGATTACCAGGAACCCAAGCTTGCCCTCTACCGGCTGGTGGACGGGCTGGGGAGCCCGTTCCTCCTGCTGGCAGGCTTCGAACCGGACCTGCAATGGGAGCGGTTTGCCCGCGCCGTGGTGGGCATCGTGGAGAAACTCGACGTCAACCTGGTCACCTGGCTGCACTCCATTCCCATGCCTGTGCCGCACACCCGGCCCGTGGGTGTGACGGTGCACGGCAACCGCCCCGACCTCATCGAGGGCATCTCGGTGTGGAAGCCCACGGTGGAGGTCCCGGCCGCCATCGGACACATCCTGGAACTGCGCCTCATGGAGGCCGGCCGGAACGTGGCGGGCTACGTCATCCACGTCCCGCACTACCTGGCCGACGCCGAATACCCGCCGGCCGCCGTCGCCGGTCTGGAATACCTTGGCGCCGCAACCTCGCTGATGATGCCTACGGACAGGCTCCGCGAATCCGGGCGGGACGTCAGCCGGCAGATCGCCGAGCAGATCGACGCGTCCGAGGATGTCCAGCAGGTGGTGGCGCGGCTGGAAAGCCGCTACGACGAGAAGGCCGAAGGGACCGTGCGCCGGTCCCTGCTGGCCAACGAAAATGACCAGCTGCCCGACGGCGATGAGCTTGGCGCCGCCGTGGAGGCGTACCTGGCCAGGGAGAACCCCGGCCAGTAGGTGGTTCCCCGGCGGCACGGCTGCCGGCGGGGGTGTGGGCATAATGAGGGGGTGACTGCTCCCCGCGCCTGGCTTATCTGGACCGTTGGAATTTTCGGGTACCTGGTGGCGGTGTCGCAGCGGACATCGTTCGGCGTGGTGGGGCTCGAAGCGACCGAGCGGTTCCACGCCAGCGCTTCAGCCATCTCCTTCTTCACCGTCCTGCAGCTCCTTGTTTACGCAGGGCTGCAGATCCCGGTGGGCCTTCTGGTGGACCGGTTCGGGTCCCGGGCCATGATTGTGGGCGGTGCCGTTCTGATGGGGCTGGGCCAGCTGCAGCTGGCTTTCGCCGACAGCATCCCCGCCGGGGTGGCCGGCCGGGTCCTTGTGGGCGCCGGCGACGCCATGACCTTCATCTCGGTGATCCGCCTGATCCCGCTGTGGTTTGCCCCGGCCAGGGTGCCCTTGGTGACCCAACTGACGGGCATGTCCGGGCAATTGGGCCAGCTTTTCAGTGTTCTCCCCTTTGCGTTTGTCCTGCACACGTCCGGCTGGACCCCGGCGTTCCTGATGCTGGCCGGGACGTCCGCCCTCGCCGTCCTCCTCGTGGCGCTGTTCCTGCAGGACGCCCCTCCCGGAACGGCCAGGCCCGCTCCCCAGCAGGGTTTCCGGGCCACCGGCGCCTCGCTGGCCCGCGCCTGGCGGCAGCCGGGGACGCGGCTGGGCATGTGGAGCCACTTCACCATCCAGTTCAGCGGCACGGTGTTCGCCATGACCTGGGGGTATCCGTTCCTGATCTCCGGCCAGGGCCTTGACGCCGGCACGGTGGCCGCGCTGATGGCACTTTATGTGGCCGCCGCAATGGCCGTGGGCCCGTTCATCGGCCGTTTTGTATCCCGGCATCCGCTCCGGCGTTCCACCATGGTGCTGCTCATCGCAGCTGCCACCGCCGCCGGCTGGGCTGCCGTCCTCTTCACCCCCGGCAGGGCGCCGCTGTGGCTGCTGGCAGGGCTGGTGGTGGTGCTGGCCATCGGCGGACCGGGTTCGATGATCGGTTTCGACTTCGCCAGGACCTTCAACCCGGCCCACCGGATCGGCACGGCCACCGGAATCGTCAACGTGGGCGGCTTCATCGCGGCGCTGGTGGCGATTTTCCTGATCGGGCTGGTCCTGGACCTCCTCTACGCCAGCGGTTTCTCCAACGGGGAACTGTATGGACTGGAGCCGTTCCGGCTTGCCTTGGGCGTCCAGTTCCTGTTGCTGGGGGTTGGTGTTGGTGCTGTGCTCGTGTCCCGGCGCAAGGTGCGGCGGCAGATGGCCGCGCAGGGGGTTGTGGTGCCGCCACTGCGCAGCGCCCTGGCCAGGCAGCGCCGGGAGGCGCTGGCCCGCCGCAGGGGTACCGCCGGGTCCGACGGCAACACGGACCAGGTGTAATTACCACTGACAACCGGGGCGCACACCGCCCGGGCCGCGGCCTGCGCGTCGGGCGCCGGCGCGTGACTTCTCCTCCACCGGCGCCTCCGCCGGCGGGGTTGTGCACATAGGGGACAGGTCCGCTTACCGCAGCGACGGTGCCGGCGGACAGTGGGTCCATGACTGCACCGCAACCGCTGAGTGTCCATGGACCCGAAGACATCCTCGCCTTCATCCCGCATTCGCTGGGCTATTGGCCCTCGTCCAGTGTGGTGGCCATGACCCTGCACGGGAAGCGGCTTGGGGCCACCCTGAGGCTGGACCTGCCCGGGCCGGCGGGGCTTCGGCGCCCGGAAGCCTTTGCCAGGGCCGTCCGCGGCTACCTGCAGGCGGACGGTGACGCGGACGGCACACTGGTCGCTGTTTTCGGTGGGACGGCAGCTGCCCCCGCCCCGCAGCTGCACCAGCTGTTGATGCTGGAACTTTACGATGCCCTGCAGCGGGCAGGGATGCCTGTCCGCGATGCGTGGTACGTGGGGGACAGGTACTGGCGCGGCGCCTTCTGTGTTGATTCATCGTGCTGTCCGGCACCGGGCAGGCCGGTCCAGCAGATCCTGGACAGCCGGCTGTACGCGGAAATGGTGTTCCAGGGCAGCACCGTGGGACCTCCACCGGATGGGTCTCCTATCGGTGACCAGTGGGCAGCCGACTATTTGGCAGCCGTGCGCGCGGCCCGCACCGCGTGGCGCCGCAAGCTGGAGCGGCGACGCGGCAGCCGGGAGCAGTTCCACCTGGTCCTGTCGTACTGGGCAGCGGTCCTGGGCCGGCCTGCGGGGGAACCGCTGCTGCCTGCGGCGGACCGGGACGGTTTCCTCTTGGCCACCCTGATGGTTCCCTGCCTGCGCGACGCCGTCCTGGTGCAGGCCGCGGCGGGGCGGACCACGGCAGTCGCGGGGGCAGCACAGTTCGGCCTTCTCCGCGACGGGCCGTTCCCCAGACCGCTGTCGCCGTTGCCGGCTGGCGACCTGCCCGGCCGTCAACCTGGCGGTGATGCTGGCAGTGGCAGTGGCAGTGGCAGTGGCACAGGCGTTGGTACCAGTGCCGGCCAGGTGTTCGGTTACGGTGATGTCCTCCTGGGGCTGGGACCGGAAGTGCCGGATTGGCCCCAGCTCGAGGCGCTCGACCGGATGCTGGCGCACCTTGCGCTGGCGGGCGGGAAGTCCGCTGCTGCGCCGCTGACTCTGCAGGGCTGGGTTGCGTGGTGCCGGGGGAGGGGCTCCGTCGCTGCTGCCTACTACTGCCGGGCGCTCCGCGCGCAACCGCAGTACCGCCTGGCCGGGCTGCTGCTGGAGCTGGACCAGCGGGGCACCATCTGCGGCTGGGCGGCAAGGAAGGAGGCTGCGTGGCAGAAGTTCAGCACTGATCCTGAGCGGGGAACCGGACAGCTTGGCTGAGGGGCGTGCGGGCCGGAGGGGCGACAAGGTGTGTGGTCCCGAGCGGTGTGTGTGCCTGAACGGTGTGTGGTCCTGAATGGTGTGTGTGCCTGAACAGCGTGCGCGGCTGCACGGCGGGGGACCGGCTGGCGGAGGGCGGACGGGCGGGATGGGCGTAGCGGCCGCAGGGGCGCGGGCAACCAGTGGCGGAAGTCGCCGCCGGTAGCGAGTGGAGTGCGGGACGGCGGCCGGAAGTTTCGGCTGGCAGCGGCTGGAGTGCGGGCGTCCAGCAGGCAGTCACGGGTGGCATCGCGGGAGAGGAGTGTCGGCAGGTAGGTCCGATCCGGCGAAACCGTGAGACAATGGACGCCGAGACCCGGTTGGGTCCGTGTGTCAAGAGCTTGTGTTGGGCCCCTCGGGGAACAATTCAGCCACTCCGGCAGTTGAGTTAACAGACTCTGCCGGCCGTGGTGGCGCTTGATTTCCATCACGGACTTGACAGGGTCATAGTGGTGTTGCCCGTATGGCGATTCCACAGACCACCGCTAGAAAGGTTTTCTGTGACCCCGTCTTCCACGAAGAAGGACCCCGCCGCCCAGGACGAACTGTCCGCTGAGGAGAAGCAGGCGGCTACCAACGCCAAGCGGGCAGCCACTCGTGCGGCCAACAAGGCTGCCGCCGGCGAAGCCGGTCCTGACGGCAAGCGCGAGCCCAAGAAGCGCGGCCCGAAGCCCGGAGCCAAGGCCGCTGCCGGAAAAGCTGCAGATGACGACGCCGATGACGCCGACGACGCTGACCAGGATCCGGACGATTCCGCACTGGAAGGTGCCGACGCAGCCGAGGACGACACTGCCAAGGCTGCCGCACCCACGGGCAAGGGATTTGTCTACTCGGACGCCGACGACGACGACGCACCTGTCCAGCAGGTTATGTCCGCCGGCGCCACGGCCGACCCCGTCAAGGACTACCTGAAGCAGATCGGTAAGGTGGCGCTGCTCAACGCGGAGCAGGAAGTTGACCTTGCCCTCCGCATCGAGGCAGGCCTGTTCGCCGAAGAGAAGATCAACGCTGACGACGGCGCCATGGACCCGAAGTTCAAGCGTGAGCTCGACTTCATCATCCACGACGGCAAGCGCGCCAAAAACCACCTCCTGGAGGCAAACCTCCGCCTGGTGGTCTCCCTGGCCAAGCGTTACACCGGCCGCGGCATGCTCTTCCTTGACCTCATCCAGGAAGGCAACCTGGGCCTGATCCGTGCGGTGGAGAAGTTCGACTACACCAAGGGCTTCAAGTTCTCCACGTACGCCACCTGGTGGATCCGCCAGGCGATCACCCGCGCCATGGCCGACCAGGCCCGCACCATCCGTATCCCGGTGCACATGGTGGAAGTCATCAACAAGCTGGCCCGTGTCCAGCGCCAGATGCTGCAGGACCTGGGCCGCGAGCCCACGCCCGAGGAACTGGCCCTGGAACTGGACATGACGCCGGAAAAGGTCGTCGAAGTCCAGAAGTACGGCCGCGAGCCCATTTCGCTGCATACGCCCCTGGGCGAGGACGGCGATTCGGAGTTCGGTGACCTGATCGAAGACTCCGAAGCAGTTGTTCCCGCTGACGCGGTGAGCTTCACGCTTCTCCAGGAGCAGCTGCACTCGGTCCTGGACACGCTTTCCGAGCGCGAAGCCGGCGTGGTGGCCATGCGGTTCGGCCTCACCGACGGACAGCCGAAGACTTTAGACGAAATCGGCAAGGTCTACGGCGTCACGCGTGAGCGTATCCGGCAGATCGAATCAAAGACCATGTCCAAGCTCCGCCACCCGTCACGGTCGCAGGTGCTCCGGGACTACCTGGACTAAGCAGCAAAAACAGCGGGGCCGTCCCCCGGTCGGTCAGCCAACGGCTGCCGGCCGGGGGACGGCCCCGCTGTTTTGTTGGTGCAGGGTTCCGCGGGATGCTGCAACACCTGGACGTTTATGGACCTGGACGTTAAAGCACTGTGGCCCCTCAGGTGAGGGGCCACAGTGTTGGCTTGCTGGGTTGGAGAGCGACTTAGTCGACTTCCACCACTGCCTTCTGGTGGAGCCTGGACGTCTCGTCATGCCAGTCGGAGCTGAGCGGCTTGAGCGTTGCTTCGACCGCGCGGGCATGGTGGCCGCAGAAGAGCAGCTCACCGCCGGAGGTTTCAAGAACAACCCGGACATATGCCTGTGCTCCGCAACGATCGCACCGGTCCAGTGCATTGAGTGTGCGGTCTGCCACTGCTGTTGTCATGTCGGCCTCCTTAGTAGTTCAGTACGTCTATATAACCAGTATTCGTAACAAAACCATCGCAAGGATGGGGCAAGTTCGCTGTCCGCGTATCCACAAGGTTCCCTCAAGACCTCCGTGCGGCAACCCCGCGACAGGCCCGTGGCAGGGCGCACAGGCGGCGTCCAGTGTGGCAGCCGACCGTCCCGGCCGGGCCCGGCTAGGCTGGAGGAAGCGATCCCCGCGCCGGCCTTTTCTCCCCGAAGGAGCTCATTTCCCGTGGCACCCAGTTCTGATTACACCGCCCGGCACCTGTCTGTGCTGGAAGGCCTGGAGGCCGTCCGCAAGCGCCCCGGCATGTACATCGGTTCGACGGACTCACGCGGCCTTATGCACTGCCTTTGGGAGATCATCGACAACTCAGTGGACGAGGCCCTCGCCGGGTTCGGCCACGACATCAGGATCATCCTGCACGCCGATAACTCCGTGGAAATCCACGACGACGGCCGCGGCATCCCCGTGGACAAGGAACCGAAGACGGGCCTCACCGGCGTCGAGGTCGTTTTCACCAAACTGCACGCGGGCGGCAAATTCGGCGGCGGATCCTACACGGCGTCCGGCGGCCTGCACGGTGTGGGCGCTTCGGTGGTTAACGCGCTGTCCTCACGCCTGGACGTGGAAGTGGACCGGGGCGGGAAGACCTACAAAATGTCGTTCCGCCGCGGCGAGCCCGGACGCTTCAAAGACACGGGATCGCGGATCGACCCCGAGGCAACCTTCGGCCCGTTTGTGGATGGCTCCGTCCTGGACGTGGTGGGCAAGGCCAAGCGCGGCGTCACCGGAACCAGGATCCGTTACTGGGCGGACCGGCAGATCTTTACCCCGGACGCCAAGTTCTCCTACGACGAACTGGCAGCCCGGGCCCGGCAGACCTCATTCCTGGTACCCGGCCTCAAACTCACGGTGCGTGACGAGCGCAAAGTCCCAGGCACGCCCGGCGAGTCCGGACCCCACGAGGAAGTATTCCACCACGACGGTGGCATCTCGGAGTTTGTGGAATTCCTGGCCGCCGACCCCGCGGTGACTGACGTGTGGCGGCTGCACGGCTCCGGCAAGTTCAAGGAAACCGTTCCGGTCCTGGACGAGCGCGGCCACAGCCAGCTCGCCGAAGTGGAACGCGACTGCGAAGTGGACGTGGCCCTCCGCTGGGGGATCGGCTACGACAGCACGGTGCGCAGCTTCGTCAACATCATTTCCACGCCCAAGGGCGGAACCCACCAGTCCGGTTTCGAGCAGGCGCTTGTTAAGACCTTCCGCAAAGCGGTGGAAACCAACGCCCGAAAGCTCAAGGCGGGCAACGACAAGATCGAAAAGGACGACATCTTCGCCGGCCTCACGGCTGTCCTCACCGTCAGGCTGGCCGAGCCGCAGTTCGAAGGCCAGACCAAGGAAATCCTGGGCACCTCTGCTGTCCGCGCCATCGTGGCCCGCGTGGTGGAACGGGAGATCGCCGCGAAACTGACCTCAGCCAACCGCAACGACAAAGCCCAGTCGGCGCTGCTGCTGGAGAAGATCGTCAGCGAAATGAAGTCGCGGATTTCCGCGCGCGTGCACAAGGAAACCCAGCGGCGCAAGAACGCCCTGGAAACTTCCTCGATGCCCACCAAGCTTGCCGACTGCAGGACGGACGACGTCGAACGCTCCGAACTGTTCATTGTGGAAGGCGACTCGGCCCTGGGCACCGCCAAACTGGCGAGGTCCTCCGACTTCCAGGCGCTGCTGCCCATCCGCGGCAAAATCCTGAACGTCCAGAAGGCTTCCGTGGGCGACATGCTCTCCAACGCGGAGTGCGCAGCCCTGATCCAGGTGGTGGGCGCCGGGTCCGGCCGCAGCTTCGACATCACAGCTGCCCGCTACGGCAAAGTCATCCTGATGACCGATGCCGACGTGGACGGCGCGCACATCCGCACGCTCCTGCTCACCCTGTTCTTCCGGTACATGCGCCCCATGATCCTGGAGGGCCGGGTCTTCGCCGCCGTCCCGCCGCTGCACCGGGTCGAGGTCATCAACGCCGGGCAGAAAGCCAACGAGATGATCTACACCTACTCCGAGGCGGAACTGCACGTCCTGTTGGCCAGGCTGGCCAAGGAAGGCAAGCGCTACAAGGAGCCCATCCAGCGGTACAAGGGCCTGGGGGAGATGGATGCCGAGCAGTTGGCGGAGACCACCATGGACCCGCGGCACCGCACCCTCCGCAAGGTGGGGATCGAGAACGCCCAGCAGGCCGAGGAGATCTTCGACCTGCTGATGGGCTCGGACGTGTCGCCACGCAAGGATTTCATCATCGCGGGTGCGGCCAGCCTGGACCGGGAACGCATCGACGCCTGAAGCGCGTCGAAGGGCGGCAGGAGCGTCTCCCGCCGTCCAATCGAGGCCGTCCAATCGAGGCCGTCCAGTCGAGGCCGTACTCTCGACGCCGGTCAGCCCAGCAGGCCGGGCACCACCAGTAGCGCCGTGGGCAAGGCGAGCAGCAAAACGCAGCCGGCAAGCACCACGGCGCGGACAGGGCCGGGCAGCTGCGGCTGCGGTGACAGCAGGCGGCTGACCCGGGACGCGGTGGTGCGGGCGGAGTCCGAGCCGCCCGCCGGATCAGCCCCGCCAAGCGCCAGTCCCGGGTTGCCCGGCTGCACGTCGGAGGCGCCGGGCGCCTTGGCTGACCCGCTGGCCACGATGGCGATGGCCTTGATCAGCGTGGCCTTGCTTTCGGATTTCAGGGCCACGTCGTCGGCCAGCATCTCGATCAGCGAGTTCACTGCCTCCTGGGCCAGCCGGGTGGTGGGAAGCCACGGCAGTGCTTGGCGCCAGGCCGCGAAAGCCCACAGCAGGAGGTGGTGCCGCTGGCTGAGGTGCGCGTTCTCGTGGCTGAGTACGGCGCGGAGCTCGGCCGGTTCCAGGGCTGCCATCAGGCCGTCGGAGAGGACGGTCACGGAGCGCGCCCCGCCGGGCAGGCAGTAGGCCACCGGTGAGTCGTGGCTGATGACCAGGGTTGCGGCGTCCTGCCCGGACGGTGAGGCCAGCAGGGCCAGCAGTTCCCGGTGCCGCCGCCGCTGGCGCTGGATCCGGTAGTACGTCAGGAGCAGGGTAAAGACCAGGTGGGCGCTAAGCAGGGCGGCCGCGGAAAGCGCGAAGATATGCCAGAAGCCCAAGGCTGTGGTGGGGGCGTTGTAGAGGACCATCCCGGCCAGCGACCGGATGCCCGCAATCAGGTTCTCGCCGATGGGCTCGAGCCCGTACACCAGCATGGCGCCGATCATCGAAAGGCCACCTGCCAGTGCGATCGCCTGCCACAGGAGCATGGCCGTGAACGGCGAACGCGCAGGCCAGTGCGCCCGCGACAGCAGGATGGGCACGGGCCAGGCCAGCACCAGCGCCAGGACAGCCAGCAGGTACGAGGCCCAGAACATGGTCTGTTAGAGGTGGCCGAGCAGTTTGCGCAGCGTTTCGGCTTCGCCTTCGGTGACGGAACCGATGAAACGGGCCAGGACTGCCTCGCGGTCCGGGGCCGAGCCTAGGACCTCGTGCATCAGTTCGGCGGTGTGGTCCGCACGGCTGGATACGGCCTGGTAGCGGTGCGGGCGGGTGCCGCGTTCGCGTTCCACCAGGCCCTTTTTCTCCAGCCGGGACAGGACGGTCAACACCGTGGTAACGGCGAGTTCCTTGGCCTCGTGGCCGGGTCCCACCTGCGCGGCGGACATACGTGCCAGCCGGTCCCGGAGGGTATTGGCAGTGGCTGCTTCCTGGCCCGCCCAGAGCAGGTCCATCACTGCCCGTTCAAGTTCACCAAGACTTGCCATCGCTCTTTATTCCTTTAGTTTCCCCGCACCGTCCGCTTAGTGCAGGCGGTGACTGTGCTGCTGAATTTGTTGCTGCTCCAAATTTACCCCGAATCGCCAGTATTTTCTACGTGGAGTAGAACATGTGGCGCGCCGCGGGGTGGCGGGCCATCCTTAGGGGGACGGATCGTTTTACAGCACCTCCGGCATTGTTCTACACTCTGTAGAAGTAAGAGTTCTACGAGATGTAGAAAACTCGCTCCTGACCTTAGGGACTGCCTTGGACGCCTTGGAAATCGCACGCTGGCAATTTGGTATCACCACCGTCTACCACTTCATGATGGTGCCGCTGACCATCGGCCTGGGCCTGGTGGTGGCCGTCATCCAGACCGCCTGGCACCGAACCGGAAAGCCCGAGTACCTCCGGATGACCAAGTTCTGGGGAAAGCTCTTCCTGATCAACTTCATCATGGGCGTGGCCACCGGCATCGTCCAGGAATTTCAGTTCGGGATGGCCTGGAGCGAATACAGCCGCTTTGTGGGGGATGTCTTCGGCGCCCCGCTGGCCCTCGAAGCCCTCCTCGCCTTCTTCGTCGAATCAACGTTCCTGGGACTCTGGATCTTCGGCTGGAAGCAGCTTAAGCCGGCAGTGCACCTCGCCTGCCTGTGGATTGCTGTGGTGGGCTCGGTGTTCTCCGCCTACTTCATCATTGTGGCCAACAGCTGGATGCAGCACCCCGTGGGCGTGGAAATGGTGGATGGCCGGCCGGTGATGACCGATGCCTGGGCCGTGTTCACCAACAACACCGCCATGGTTGCCGTACCCCACACCATTTTTGGTGCCCTGGCCGTGGCCGGCGGCTTCCTGCTAGGGATCGCCTGGTACCACCTGTGGCGCCGGCGCCGCGACGGCATCGACACCATCGGGGCTGACGGCAAAGTCATTCCCGGCGAAGCTCCCAGCATTCCGGGCCGGGACCGTGCCGACCACGCCGTGTGGACCCGCAGCCTGCGCATCGGTGCGGTGGTGGCCATGATCTCGTTCGCCGGCACCGCGATCACGGGCGACCTGCAGGGCAAGCTGATGTTCGAACAGCAGCCCATGAAGATGGCAGCCGCTGAGGCCGCCTGCCACGACGGCACCGGGTTCTCGGTCCTGAGCATCGGTAACCTTGGCGCCCAGAACTGCGAGGACATCGTGGCCGTCATCGAGGTCCCCGGCATCCTGTCCTTCCTGGCCAAGGGCGACTTCACCACCGAGGTCAAGGGCGTCAACACCCTGCTCCCGGAATACCAGGCCAAGTACGGCACCAACCTTCCGGACAACCCCATCTACGGCGAGCGCGCCGGCCAGGAAATCGACTACCTTCCCGTCATGGAGGTCACCTACTGGGGCTTCCGGATGATGATCGGCTTCGGCAGCCTGGCCGCCATGGCAGCGTTTGCCGCCCTCTGGATCACCCGCAAGGGCACCGTTCCCGAATCAAAATGGCTGATGCGGCTTGCCGTCTTCGGCATCCTCGCCCCGTTCGGCGCCAACGCCGCCGGCTGGATCTTCACCGAAATGGGCCGCCAGCCCTTCGTCGTGGCACCCAACCCGGACCCCAACGGCATCGACCAGGTGTTTATGTTCACCGCCGCCGCCGTCTCACCAGGGGTGTCCGCCGGGGAACTGCTGGCATCCCTGATCGCCCTGAGCGCCGTCTACGCCGTCCTCCTGGTGGTGGAAGTGAAGCTGCTGGTGAAGTACATCCGCGGCGGGGTGGTCTCCGCGATGCCGGAACTGGGCCACACGCCGTCGGACGACGACGCGGACGGCACCTCCGGCGCCGGCGGCCCGGGCAACAAACCCGACCACGACGTCCTGGCCTTCGCCTACTAGGAACGGGAAAGAAGACATGGAACTGCTCCCCACCATCTGGTTCATCGCCATCGCCGTCCTCTGGACCGGCTACCTCTTCCTCGAAGGCTTCGACCTCGGGGTTGGCATGCTGATGAAGCTGTTCGCCCGCAACAACACCGAACGCCGTGTACTCCTGAACACCGTTGGCCCCGTCTGGGACGGCAACGAGGTGTGGCTGCTGACCGCCGCCGGTGCCACGTTCGCGGCGTTCCCGCTCTGGTACGCCTCGCTGTTCTCCGCCCTGTACCTTCCCCTCCTCGTGGTGCTGCTGGCGCTCATCTTCCGGGCCGTGGCCTTCGAATACCGGGGCAAGGTGGACACGGACTCCTGGCGGTGGCGCTGGGACTGGGCCATCGCGCTGGGCTCGTTCTTCGCCGCCTTCGGAGTGGGGGCAGCCCTGGCACTGACCACCACGGGGCTCCCGCTGAATGCCAACGGCGACCGGGTGGGCGGGCCGATGGCCTGGTTCAGCGGCTACGCCATTCTGGGCGGCCTGGCCGTAGTGGGGTTCGCCCTGCTGCACGCCCTTGCCTTCCTTGCCCTGAAGACCGACGGCGACATCCGGCACCGCGCGCGGCAGTGGTTCGTCCGGCTGCTCCCGGTCCTGCTGCTGCCCATCGCCGCCTGGGCCGTGAGCGTCCAGGTCCTGGACGGCAAGGCCTGGACCTGGGCCGCCGTGCTGCTGGCAGTTGCCGCCGCCTGCGCCGCCTGGCTGTTTGCCCGGCGCGGCGCCGAAGGCAAGTCGTTTGCTGCCATGGGGCTGTTCCTGGTCCTGGGCACCACATCCATTTTCGGTGCCGTGTTCCCCGTGGTGCTGCCGTCCACCCTGGACAGCGCCTTCGACCTGACCATTTCCAACGCGTCCTCCTCGGACTACACCCTGGGCCTGATGAGTATTGTGGCCGCCGTGGGACTGCCCTTGGTGATCGCCTACCAGGCCTGGACCTACTGGGTGTTCCGCCGCCGGGTGAGTGCCGACCACATCCCTACAGCCCATAGCTTCCTGCCGGCAATCGCTGCCCGTGCCTTCACCACCAAGGGCTGAGATGCGGCCCAGTTTCCCGTCGGGTCCCGCCACCCGCAGCGCCATTTACGTCCTGGGCGTCCTTGCTGCCCTGAAAGCCCTCGCACTGGTCTTCATGGGCCAGGCGGTGGCATCCATGCTTGCCGGCCTTGCGATTGGAAACCCGGACTGGGCCAGCCAACTGCTGCCCGGCCTGGCCGGGGTGGTCCTCCGCTCCCTGACAGTCTGGGCACAGGCGGTGGCTGCCCGACGGGCCGCACTGGGCATCAAGGAGGAACTCCGGGCCGGGCTCCTGGCGCATGCACTCCGCAACGGCACGCGCACCAGCGGACCGGCGGACGGTGGCCTCGCCGTCCTGGCCACCCGGGGCCTGGATGCCCTGGACAGCTACTACACGCAGTTCCTGCCGGCCCTGGTGAACTGCGCTGCCCTTCCGCTGCTGTTGGGTGCCCGCATCCTCTTCGCGGACTGGGTCAGCGCCGTGGTGATTGTCCTGACCGTGCCGCTGGTGCCGCTCTTTATGGTCCTGATTGGCCGGTACACCGAGGACAACGTCCGGGAGGCGCAGTCGTCCCTGACGCGGCTGTCCGCACACATGCTGGAACTGGCCAAGGGGCTGCCGGTACTGGTGGGGCTGGGCCGCGCCACAGCCCAGCGCCAGGCCCTCGAGGACATCTCGGAGGAGTACCGTTTCAAAACCATGGGGACCTTGCGCACCGCGTTCCTGTCGGCGCTGGCCCTGGAACTGATCGCCACCATTTCGGTGGCCGTGGTGGCAGTCTTTATCGGTGTCCGGCTGGTCCATGGTGGCATGCCGCTGGAAGCAGGCCTCCTGGCCCTGATCCTGGCCCCGGACTGCTACCTTCCCCTGCGGGAACTGGGCACCGCCCACCACGCCAGCGACGACGGCCGCGTGGCACTGGCGGAAACAACCAAAGTCATGGACGCCCCCGAGCCCGCGCCGCTGGCCCCGACGCCCGCACCCGCCGGTCAGCCTGGCACAAGCCTCAACGGCGACGCCGCCTCCGCTGGGGGGCGCACCGCTGACGCGCTGGCGGCAGCTGCACGGACCCCTGCACGGACCCCTCCACTGATCGTTGACGCGCTGGCCGTCACGTACAGCGGCCGGAACCGGCCCGCGGTGGGGCCCCTGACGTTCGCAGTCCCGCAAGGCCGGATCACGGCCCTGGACGGCGCCAGCGGTAGCGGCAAGAGCACTGTGCTCGGCGTCCTGGCAGGAACGGTGGGAGCCGGTGCCGGAACCACCATCACCGGCAGCCTCACCGGCCTGGACCGCAGTGCGGTGGCCTGGGTGCCGCAGCACCCCGTGATGGTGGCAGAGACCGTCCTCGACGAGGTGCTGCTCTACCTCGGGGCCGATCAGATCCAGCACACACGGCCCGATCAGGGCGCCGGGGAGCAGACCCGACCCGATCAGGCAGGGCCCGATCAGGCAGGGCCCGATCAGGCAGGGCCCGACCAGGCCCACCAGGCGCAGACCGGCCGGGAAACGGCGCCCATGGTCCGGATAGCCCGGGACTGCCTGGACCGGGCCGCCGCAGGCCACCTGGCCGATAAGCACCCGGCCGAGCTGAGCCCGGGCGAACTCCGCCGGGTGGCCCTGGCCCGCGGGCTGGCCCGCATCGAGGCCGGCGCCACCTTGCTCCTCCTGGACGAACCCACCGCACACCTCGACGAAACCTCTGCCCTTGCGGTCGAGGACGCCATCGCCGGGCTCCGCGGCCGCGTCACAGTGATCCTGGTTGCCCACGAAGAACGCACCAGGGCGCTCGCGGACCAGCTGGTACCTGTTGGACCTGAGGGAGTTACAGCTGCGGGAGGCGTGACTGCTGCGGGCATGATTGCTGCCGGCAGGGCGGGCGGCGCGGCAGTAGGACTGCCCGCTGCCCGGAACCACACCGCCACCGCCCTGCCTGCCGCGGCACAGTCCGGGACATCTGCTGCAGGGTCCACGGCCGATTCACCTAATGCTCCACCGGCGTCGTCAGCCACACACGATCCAGAATCGCAGGGCGCGTCCCGGCTCCTGGCAGGCCTGCTCCGCCCCGTGCAGGGCAAATCCGCCGCCGCAGCAGTGGTGGGCACCCTGGCGGCCGTCTTCGCCGTGGCCCTCTCCGGTCTGTCCGGCTGGCTGATCATCCGGGCCAGCGAACAGCCCCCCATCCTTTATCTGCTCACGGCCATCGTGGGTGTGCGGTTCTTTGGGATCGGCCGGGCGGTGCTCAGGTACTGGGAGCGGCTGCTGCTGCACGACGCCGTCTTTGCCGCACTCACCCGCCTGCGCGGCCGGCTCTGGGAATCACTGAGCCGCCGTGCCCTGTCCCTGCGGCGCCTGCTGCAGGGCGGGAACGTCCTGGGCACGGTGATTGACGACGTCGACACCATCCGGGACCTCCTGCCCCGCGTGGTCCTGCCTCCAGTCACAGCAGTTGCGGTGTGCGTGCTGGCGCTGGTTACCACCGGCCTGACGGTTCCTGCCGCGCTGCCGGCGGTTGCGGCGGTGGCTGTGGTCGGCCTGGTGCTGGCGCCGGCGGTTGCACTGTGGGGTGACCGGAAATCCGCCACCACCGAGCAGCTCCTGCGCTCCGGGGTGCTGCGCCGTATTTCGGCGGCATTGGATGCCCGGGCGGAACTGCACGCCAATGGCGTGGCACCCCGCGTCCTGGCCGCGCTGCGCGGGCAGGACCGGGATGCCACGGCGGCCGCCCAGCGCTCGGCTTGGGCGGAGGGCCTGGGCCACGCCATCACCACGGCCGGCTGCTGCGCCGCCGCGCTGGCCACGGCGTGGCTGGCGGCGCCGGCGGTCCTGGCGGGAAGCCTCGCGCCGGAAGTTGCCGCCGTCGTGATCCTGCTCCTGCTGGCGCTGGTGGAACCGTATGCGGCCATGACGACGGCGGTCCGCCAGTACCCGGCCCTGCGTTCCGTGCTGCGGCGCGTGGGGGAGTCCGGTGCGCTGGCTGCCGGGGCGCCGGGCAGTGCCCCCGACGATGCGGACGGCCTCCTCAGAGTCCCTGCCCGCGAGGGTGGTGTCCCCGGAGTGGAGCTGGCCAACCTGGCAGCAGCCTGGCCCGGCGGCGCACCGGTGTTTGCCGGCCTCTCCGTCACCGCAGGCCCCGGCCGCTGGCTGGCCGTGACAGGACCGTCGGGCTCGGGAAAGTCCACGCTGCTGTCCGTATTGCTCGGCTTCCTGCCCGCAGTGGCAGGCAGTGTCCGGGTCACCGGCCGGGTGGCCTGGTGCCCGCAGGAGGCCCACCTGTTCGACTCCACCATCCGCGGCAACCTGCTCCTGGGCCGCACCGGCTCGCAGGCTCCGGAACAACGGGACCGGGCCGTCGACCAAGACCTGGAGGCCGTGATCCACTCGGTTGGCCTCGCCCGGCTCCTGGAACGGCTTCCTGCCGGGCTGGACACCCGGATCGGGCCCGGGGGAGCCTTCCTCAGCGGTGGCGAACGCCAGCGGCTGGCCGTGGCCAGGACGCTGATGACCGGGGCTGAGGTCATCCTGCTGGACGAACCCACCGCGCACCTGGACGCCGAATCGGGCGCTGCCATGCTGGCAGACCTCCGGGCGGGACTGGCCGGGCGCACGGTGGTGCTGGTGACGCACGACCCCGCCGACATTTCCCCGGACGATGCCCGGCTGGAGCTATCCCGGCAACGTGACGAGGCGGCGCTGGTGCCGGCAGGCGCTGGGCGGATTAAGCCGGGGGGCTAGCCGTCCACGTCGTGGAGGTGGTGGACCACGTCGTGCAGGAAGTACTGCGAGAGGGTCAGTACCGTGAACTTGGAGCCGTTGCTTCGGGTTCCGGTGCGGTCCCAGTCGGATTCGCGGACAGCAGCGAAGGCATCCGCCACCTGCCGGCCTTCAGCGGTGAGTTCGGCGCTGACCACTGCGGGATCAGCGTTGGCGTAGTCGCTGTCGATGGCGCTCTGGTCCTGGTCCCAATTCGCGAACAGGGGGTCATCAGAGCCCATCATCAGGCCAAGCCGCTGCTCAAAGACGGAGAAGACGTCGCGCACGTGGCAGGCGTACTCCAGGGCGGACCAGGTCGTTTCGTTGGGACGTTCTGTGGCGTCGGGACGGCGCAGCACCGCCCGCCAGCGGGGCAGCATGCTTTCGATGCTGCCGGGGACGGTGGCGGGGGTGGTGGATGCGAAATCGAAGGTGCACTCGGGACACGGCCGGGACAGGACCCAGGTCCAGTCCTTTTCATCAGGAACGATAGGCATGGGAGCAGTCTAAGCGGAGAGCTGTCCTGCTGCCGCCCGTGTCCACCAACGCGTCACGGAACGCCCGGAACCGGTCCGGGCACGGCGGGGACAGCCCGGGTAGGCTGGGGTTTTCGGCTGGCTGGGCGGTATAACAGCGCTGGCTGCCGGGACGCAGATCCGGGGGATGATGGGAATATACATGGGAAGCTGGCTGCTGGCGTCCGGCCGGAGGCTGCAGTGATGGCCGCATCGCACGCTTCAACTGCCGCGGCCTTCCTGGCTGCCTATGATTCGCAATTGCGCACGGACGCGGAAGTGGCCGGCGCCCTGTCCGTCACGCCGCTCGGGCCTCTCTGCCTGGCAACGTTCGACGGCGGCCGCGGGTTCGTCACGTACGCGGACCTGGGTGGGGCAGGGGCAGCCCGCATCGCCGATTGGGTGGACCTGGCCTTGGCCCATTTCCGGGCGGACCCCCGCGTGGACGCGGTGGAATGGAAGACCCGAGCCCACGACGCCGCACCCGGCCTGCACAGCGCCCTGCTGGAGCAGGGGTTTGTGCCGGACGACCCCGAATCCATCATGATTGGTGCGGCCACAGACCTGGTGGCCGACGTCACCCTGCCTCCCGGCGTCCAGCTGCGCAGGATCACGGCGCCGGCAGACGTCCGGGCCGTCAGCGCCTTGCAGGACATCGCCTTCGACGGTGAAGTCTCCGCCGTGCGGGCAGAGGACCTGCTGCGCAGGCTGGAATGCCGCGACGGGACGGAACTGTGGGCTGCCGAACACCAGGGCAGCTTTGTCAGCGCCGGCCGGCTGGAACCCGTGGCGGGAACCGACTTCGCCGGGATCTGGGGCGGAGCCACCCTGGCCGCCTGGCGGGGCCGGGGCATTTACCGGGCGCTCACGGCGGAACGGGCCCGGTCCGCGCTGCGGCTGGGCAAGACCTTGATCCACAGCGATTCAACCGGGTACTCACGCCCCATCCTGGAACGCTACGGGCTGCTCAAGGTCTCCACCACCACGCCCTACAACTGGACGCGCGAAGCCTGAGCCGGCTGGGCAGTGGCCACCGGGCCGCCGGGCTCCCGGGGCCCAACAGCCGCAGCACATCAGCTGTCCGCTCCGGCTTTCGCTTCATCGCCTGGAGCTTCCCAGGCCATGGCAGGTCCGATCGCGTCCACGGCCTGGGACAGCGGGATGCCGGAGCCGTCCCGCCGGCCATGTTCCTGCGGCAGCGACCTGGCCACGCCGGCCAGGGACGACGCCTTGGCCGGACCATGGCCCGCCCACGCCATCAGCATGGTGTCCTCACCCTTCAGGAACCGGTGTGCCCGCACACCCGCGGTGGCGCGGCCCTTCGCCGGGTATTCGGCAAACGCCGTGACCTTGGCGCTGCCCGGCGCTGTGCCGGGCAGCGCGCCGGTGGTGCCCGCGATCGTCACCACCACGGCAGCCGCATCGCCGGGCTGTACCGCACCGAAGAACAGCACCTTGTCGCCGGCGGCCAGTTTGATGCCCGCCATGCCGCCGGCGGTGCGGCCCTGCGGCCGGACCACGGCTGAGGCGAACCGCAGCAACTGGGCCTGCTGCGTCAGGAAGACCAGGTCGACGTCGTCCGTTCCGGCAGGCGCCACGCCCACCACGGTGTCCTTGTCCTTGAGCGCGATGATTTCCCAGTCCTCCCGGTTCAGCGGGTAGTCCGGCTGGACGCGCTTGACCACACCCTGGACCGTGCCGATGGCCAGCACCTCGTCTAGGGGCGCGAAAGCCACCAGCGCCTCACCCTTCAGGAGCGTGATGAAGTCCTTGGCGGGCACACCGCCGGCCAGGTTGGGCAGGCCGGACATCGGCGGCAGCACCGGCATGTCCATCACCTGGAGGCGCAGCATGCGGCCCTGGGAGGTGATGGCGGCGATTTCGCCGCGGGCCGAGGTCTTCACCACGGAGGCGAACACGTCGTGCTTGGCGCGGGGACCGGCCTCGGCCAGGGGTTCCTGGTTGCTGGTCCGGGCGATCTGGCCGGACGCGGTGAGAATGGCCCAGCAGGGATCGTCCGCGATTTCGAGGGCCAAGGGAGCGGCCTTGCCCTTGCCGGCGACGGCGGCCAGTTCCTTGGCGACGGTGGGGGACACGGCCTCGGATTCGAGCAGCACCGTGCGGCGGGGCGTTCCGTGCTGCTCGGCGATCTCTGCCAGCTCATCGGAAACCAGGGTCCGGAGCCGCTCCTCGGAGGCGAGGATGGCTTCGAGTCCGGCGATTTCGCGGCGCAGCTCGTCCTGTTCCTTTTCCAGCTCGATGCGGGAGTACTTGGTGAGCTGGCGCAGGCGCAGTTCCAGGATGTAGTTGGCCTGGATCTCGGAAAGGTCGTAGATGGACATCAGCCGGGTCCGGGCGGCCGCGGCCTCATCCGAGGAGCGGATGATCTGGATGACCTCGTCAATATCCACAATGGCGATGAGGAGGCCCTCCACCAGGTGCAGGCGGTCCTTCTTTTTGCCCAGCCGGAACACCGTCCGGCGGCGTACCACGTCGATCCGGTGGTTCACGTAGACAGTGAGCAGCGGGACCAGGCCCAGCGTCTGCGGCTGGCCGTCCACCAGGGTGACGTTGTTGATGCCGAAGGAATCCTCCATCGGCGAGTAGCGGTACAGCTGCTGCAGGACGGCGCTGGGGTTGAAGCCGTTCTTCAGCTCGATGACCAGGCGCAGGCCGTGCTTGCGGTCCGTCAGGTCAACGATGTCGCTGATGCCCGTCAGCTTCTTGGCGTTGACGGCGTCCTTAATCTTTTCGATGACTTTTTCCGGGCCCACCATGTACGGCAGCTCCGTGACCACCAGGCCGGTGCGGCGGGCGGAAAGCTGCTCCACTTCCACTTTGGCCCGGGTCTTGAAGGAGCCGCGGCCGGTGGCGTAGGCGTCCCGGATGCCGTCCAGGCCCACGATCCGGCCGCCGCTGGGCAGGTCCGGGCCGGGCACAAACCGCATGATCTCATCCAGCGTGGCGTCCGGGTTCGCGATCAGGTGCCGGGCTGCCGCGATGACCTCCACCAGGTTGTGCGGGGCCATGTTGGTGGCCATGCCCACGGCAATGCCGGTGGCCCCGTTGACCAGGAGGTTGGGGAACGCCGCGGGGAGCACTTCCGGCTGGGTGAGCTGGTTGTCGTAGTTGGGGACAAAGTCCACCACGTCTTCGTCGAGGTGGTTGGTGAGGGTGAGGGCCGCCGCCGCGAGCCTCGCCTCGGTGTACCGCGGAGCTGCCGGGCCGTCGTCGAGCGAGCCGAAGTTGCCGTGCCCGTCAATCAGCGGCAGCCGGAGCGAGAAGTCCTGCGCCATCCGGACCATGGCGTCGTAGATGGCAGTGTCGCCGTGCGGGTGCAGCTTGCCCATCACCTCGCCCACCACGCGGGCGCTCTTGACGTGGCCGCGGTCCGGGCGCAGGCCCATGTCGCTCATCATGTAGAGGATGCGCCGCTGCACCGGCTTGAGCCCGTCCCGGGCATCCGGGAGGGCCCGCGAGTAGATCACCGAGTAGGCGTACTCGAGGAACGATCCCTCCATTTCGGAGGTGACATCGATGTCAACGATGTTTTCCGTATAGGGGGAGTTGTCCTCCACTGCAGGGGTGGAACTTTGGCGGCGGGCCATGGGGTTGGTGCATCCTTTGGGGTTACTTGCGGCAATCGGGTGTGCTGCGGAAGATTTTGGCTAGGCTAAGCCTATGGTGGATCAGCCCGGGGACGGCGAATATCCGGAACATTGGGAAGCCGATGTCGTCCTGCGGGACGGCGGGACGGCGCACCTGCGGCCCATCCACCCGTCCGACGCCGACGCCGTCCAGACCTTCCACACCGGCCAGTCCCGCGACTCAATTTACATGCGGTTCTTCGCGTTCAAGGCCAGGCTGTCCAGCAAGGAACTCAAACGCTTCACCGAAGTGGATTACCGGGACCGGGTGGCTTTTGTCATCACCATCAGCAACGAAATCGTCGGGATCGGCCGCTACGACCGGCTGGATGATCCTTCCGATGCGGAGGTGGCGTTCAATATCTCCGATGCGCACCAGGGCCGGGGAATCGGTTCCATCCTGCTCGAACACCTGGCGGCTGCGGCCAACGAGAACGGGATCAGGCGCTTCAGCGCGGAAGTCCTCCCGGAGAACCGCAAGATGCTGATGGTGTTCTCCGACGCCGGGTACGACGTCAAACGGCATTTCGACGACGGCGTCGTCAGCCTCGGGTTCGACATCGACCCCACGGAACGGTCCCGGGGCGTTATGGAGGCACGCGAGCACCGCGCCGAGGCCAGGAGCGTCCAGGACCTGCTGACGCCGTCGTCCATTGCCGTGATCGGGGCCAGCCGCAAATGGGGAACGGTGGGCTACCAGCTCCTCGAGCACATCGTTGAAGGCGGGTTTGCGGGGCCGGTCTACGCCATCAACCCGGAAGCCCTGGAACTGGCGGGCATGCTGTCCTTCGGGAAGCTGTCCGAAATCCCCGGACCGGTGCAGCTGGCGGTGATCGCCGTCCCGTACGAGGAAGTACCGGCGGTGGTTGCCGAATGCGCCGCGGCCGGAGTGAAGGGCCTGGTGGTCGCGTCGGCAGGATTCGCGGACGACGGCGAACGCGGCCTCCTGCGGCAACGGAACCTGGTGCGCCAGGCACGGGCCAGCGGCATGCGGGTGATCGGTCCGGCGTCGCTGGGCATTGTGAACACGCACCCCACGGTCTCGTTGAACGCCTCCATGGCCCCGGCCCTGGCGCTCCGCGGCGGCCTGGGACTGTTCAGCCAGTCCGCGGCGATCGGCGTCGGCCTCTACGCCGCGTCCAGCCGGCGCCGGCTGGGCCTGTCCACCTTCCTTTCCGCAGGGAACAGGGCGGACGTCTCCGGTAACGACATGATGCAGTACTGGGAGGACGACGCCGACACCTCCGCCGTGGGCCTGTACCTGGAGTCGATCGGCAACCCGCGCAAATTCTCGCGCATCGCCCGGCGGCTGGCGCGCAATAAACCCGTCATCGTGGCCAAGTCGGACGCCATGGGGCTCAGGCTGCCGCCCGGGCACACCGTCCGCACCACCCAGGCGCCCGCCGGTGCGCTCGATGCCATGCTCCGGCAGTCCGGGGTGATCCGGGTGGAGACCATCGAGGAACTTGTGGACGTGGCGCAGGTGGTGTCAGGGCAGCCGATGCCCGCCGGTCCGGGACTGGCCATCTTCAGCAACTCCATGGCGCTGGGCAAGGTGGTTGCAGACAGTGCCGAAGCCCACGGGCTGGACGTGGCAGCGCTGGTAACGGACGTGGACCTCGACGCAGGCCAGTCGGTTGCGCTGCCCGCGCTCCGGGCTGCGTTGTTGGCTGCTCTCGCTTCCGACGGGGTCCACGGCGTTGTTGCCGCGCTCCTGCCTGCCCGCGGGCTGACGGTGGACGCCATCGCCGGGGTCCTGGGTGAGTGCTCAGCCGCAGCCGGTAAACCCGTGGTGGCTGCCTTCACCGGAATCCTGGACGCCTCCGTCCAGGTGGAGGGCATGGTGGGGGCTGACGGGCTGGCCGTCCCGTGTTTCTCCAATCCAGGCGCCGCTGTGGCCGCGCTCGCGGCCGTGGCCCGGTATTCGGAGTGGGTGTCCAAGGACCACGGGCACTTTGTTGAACCCGAGGGCTGCGATCCCCGCCGGGCAGCCGCTGAACTGGAGGTCCTGCTCCGGGATGTTCCGGGGGAGCAGCTCAAGACGCTGGACCCTGCCGCAGCTGCATCGCTGCTGGGGCATTACGGGATCACGGTCCTGCCGTCCTTCGGTTTTGATTCGGCGGCCGAAGCCATCGAAGCGGCAGATGCCCTCGGCTGGCCGGTGGCACTGAAAACCACCGAACCCTCGCTGCGCCAACGGCTTGACCTGGGCGGGGTGCGGCTGGGGATTGAGGACGCGGAGTCGCTGCGGCAAAACCTGGTGCAGATGCGCAGGGCTCTTTCCGCGTATGGCGATCCTGCCCTGGAAGTGCAGAGCATGGCGCCGGTGGGCCAGGCCTGCACCTTCCGGGCCATTGAGGACCCGCTGCTGGGGCCGGTGATTTCCTTTGGGCTGGCCGGAGACGCGGTGAACCTGCTCGACGACTGGGCGCATCGGGTCCCGCCGCTTTCCGCGGCCGACGTAACAGAGTTCATCCGTGCGCCAAGGGCGGCCCGGAAGCTGTTCGGTTACCAGGGACTGCCGGCGGTGGACGTTGCGGCTTTGGAGGATCTGGCGGCCCGGCTGGCCTGGCTGAAGGACAACCATCCCGGCGTTGCCCTGGTGGAGTTCAACCCGGTGCTGTGCGGAACTGCGGGGGCCACCATCCTGGCTGCCGACGTCCGGATCGGCAACGCCGCACGCCGCACGGACAGCGCCCGGCGGGCCATGCTGGGCTGAGGCGGTTAGCAAGTGACCGGCCGATCTGTGAAAATGGACCAATGAGCTTCCAGCCTCCCGCTTCGGCGCCTGAAACGCCCGGCAACGAAAACCAGGCAGTCCGCCATCACAGCTCACACAGCCACGGTCCAGAGGGCCAAAGCCTCGAAGCAGCCCTCCAGAAGGCCGGCTTCTACCCGCTGCTGGTGGCCGACGTGGTGGATGATGCCCTGGACGGGCGGGACTGCGTGGCGCACCTGGTGCACCTCGAGACGCACTTCGACCGGGCCGAGGTCCGGCGCCACATCACCGTCCTGGTCCTGACGGCCGACATGCTGGTCATCACCCACGTGGACGACCAGCAGCTTGACGAGGCCGGTGAGCAGATCGTGGCCCAGATTTCCACCGAATCCGTTCCCGTGGCCCAGATCCGCTCCGTGGTCCTCAGCTACATGTACGCGCAGCCGCAGGATTACAAGCCCTCGGACCCGGTCCGGGAACTGACCCTCTCCATCGCCTGGTCCGGCGGCCAGCGTTTGGACATGGGTCCCGCCAGCTGCGGGGATCCGCAATGCGAGGCCGACCACGGCTACACCGGCACCATTGCCCAGGAGGACATTGTGCTCCGGATCAGCGCGGAGGCGGACGGCCTGCAGGCTGTCCAGGACGCCAAACTCTTTGCTCGTGCCCTGCGGGCCGTGAACACCGGTTCCACGGCGCCGGTGGCACACATCCAGTCACTGCCGCCCCGGCCCCGCGCCGGCGTCTTCGGAAACCGCCTGAGCCGCGGGCACCAGCAGCGCTGAGATGCCGGATACCCAAACCGACGTCATTCCGGCTGCCGGAAACCCGGACGTTCCCCCGGCGCCCGCCTACGGCAGCCGTTCCCTCGCCGAGGTCCTGACCAGCGCCGCGGCGAGTATCGGCGTCGGCGGCTTTACGAATACGCTGAACCTGCCTGCCGCGTCCCGCGTCTGCGTGGTCCTGGCGGACGGGCTGGGCCGCAACCTGCTCAAGCAGAAGGCCGCGCACACCCCGTTCCTGCGTTCCGTTATGCAGGCGGGGCAGGGCAACGTTCCGGTCTGGCTCGACTCCACTTTTCCGTCCACGACGGCGGCCGCGCTGGCTAGTTTCGGCACCGGCCTGCCGCCGGGGCAGCACGGCATGGTGGGCTATGACGTGCTCGACCCGGACCAGGACAAGGTGGTCAACCTCCTGGGTAACTGGGATCCCGGTGTGGACCCGAACGCCTGGCAGCCGTTCCCCACGGTCCTGGAACGGGCTGCCGCTTCAGTAAACGTCACCACCGTCAGCCTGCCGCAGTTTTCCGATTCCCCGATGACCAGGGCTGCCCTTCGCGGCGGACGCTTCGTCTCGGCCACCACGCCGCATGCGCGTACCTCGGCGGCCGCTGAGGCCATGGCAGTGCCGGGCCCGTCGCTGATGTACTACTACCTGAACGAACTCGACAAGGCGGGGCACCGGCACGGCTGCCAGTCGGCGCAGTGGGAGCACCAGCTCGAGGAGCTGGATGCGACCATAAAGCGGCTCAACGCGTCGCTGCCGGCGGGGACCACCATCCTGCTGACCGCTGACCACGGCATGCTGGATGTTCCCGAAAGCCAGCGGCTCGACTTTTCCGCCGAGCCCGGCCTGGTTGAGGGCGTCCGGCACACGGCGGGGGAGCCGCGGATGGTGCACCTGTACCTGGATGGGGCGGCTTCGGACTATATGGCTGTCCGTGAACGTCTATTGGCGGCATGGCGGGCGCGCTTCGGCGACCGGATCTGGGCCTTCACGCGCGAGGAAGCACTTGCAGCCGGGCTGTTCGGGGCCACCCGGCCCGCCGTCGAAGGCCGGATCGGGGACGTGATGATCGCTGCCCGGGACGCCCTGGCTCTGTACGACCTGCGGCGGGTCCGGCCCGCCGCCATGGAAGTGGTGGGCCAGCACGGGTCGTTGACCAAGGCCGAGCGGGAGGTCCCGCTGCTTTGTTTCACTGCCGCCGGGAAGGGCAGCCGGCGGGGCTGAGCCCGGTTTGTCCTCCGGCAGCATGGGCTGAGGCAAATCGATCCTTGCGCCGATGTGGCCGGTGTACGGTGCAGCCGCCGTGTCCGTGGGCGTTGGCTCCGGGATTTCCAGCCGTCCGGGCCTGAAACCCGACGGAGTGGGCGTGGCCGGCGTGGACTGGCCTGCTTTTAATGTCAGACTCCGTTGTTGTACCCCGTCCCTATACTGGGGTTTCTGGACGGCAAAAAGACGCCAGGCACGGACACCAGGGACCCGGATCCGGCTGCTCCTGGGGCTGATGTTGGCGCTGGTGACAGGCTTGATTCGCGGGCCGTTCCTGCCTCCGGCCAAATTGTCGTACCCCCTGCATATGCTGGTTTTATGGACGGCGACGAAGCTCCAGGCACGGACGGCAGGGACTCTGGTCCGGCTGCTCCCGGGGTTCTTTCTGGGGATGTTTTCGTGGCCGGATCGATTGTCGTACCCCCTTCCTATGCTGGGGTTATGGACGGCAACGAAGCTCCAGAAACGGACGGCAGGGACCCGAATCCGCCTGCTGTTTCCGGTTCTGGTGGGGTGGGTGCTTCTGACGCGGTGGGCGTTGTGATCGATGCGGCGTTGAGCGCGTTGACGGACTTGAAGGCTTTGGCCGGGGTCGCGGATGTTGCGTTGGAGGATGATTGGTCCGGGGAGGACCTGCTGGAGCGGGCCAAGGAAAACCGGTTACAGCGCCTGGGCGTGGTGCGACGCGTTGAGGCCGGGCTCGCGGCGGTCAAGGCGTTGACTGTTGCTGAGTATGTGGGGATTGAAGAGGCCCTGACCCCGCCGGGGATCTCGAACCAGCATCAACGGGCCCGGGAAATCTCCCTGATCGCTGAGGTCGGCGGGATCCTTGGTCTCGGGGCCGGCGCCGCGGCGGACCTGGTCAGCACCAGCTACCAGCTTGCCGCCACCCAGCCGCTGACGCTCGCGGCACTGGCCGCCGGGGAAATCACCTACCAGCACGCCCGGGTCCTCACCGACGAATGCACCGGCCTGCCCCACGCCGGGACCACCGCCCTCGAAACCCACTTCCTCACCCCCACACTCCCGGATCCCACCCTCCCCGATCCTGCACTCCCGGACCCGATCGATGTGGCTGATCCTGCAGGCGCTGACCCGGCAGACCCGCTCCTGACGCCTGCCCCCGATCCGGCCGTCGGCAGTGTCCTGGCCGGGCGGTGTGTGGCGGCGGGCCTGGTCCCGGGACGGTTACGGGCCAAGGTGCGTTCCTGGCGCGAACGCCACCACCCCGAATCCATTGAGGAACGCCACGTCCGGTCGGCCGCGGACCGCAGGGTCGAGTTCACCCCGGCCCGGGACGGAATGGCCTGGCTCAGCGCCTGCCTCCCCGCCGCCTCCGCCGAAGCGATCCACAACCGGCTCACCGCGATCTCCCGCGGACAGCAAGGCCCCCACGAGACCCGCACCCTGCCCCAACGCCGCGCCGATAACCTCGTCGAAGCCCTCCTCACCGCCGGACTCACCCCCACACAACACAAACCCACCACCAGCACCGCAGTCACCAGTCCCGCAGCCACCAACGTGGGAGCCGCCGGCTCCAACACCGGTTCAGATGCAGTCACCGGTCCCGCACCCACCAATGTGGTAGCCGCCGAAGTCAACGCCGGTTCAGATGCAGTCACCGGTCCCGCAGCCACCACCGTGGGAGCCGCCGGCTCCAGCACCGGTTCCGATGCTGCCACTGGTTCAGGAGCCGCCGGTTCCACCACCAGCCCGGACTCCGGCTCGAATTCAGGATCAGGCCCGGATTCAGGTTCGGATTCAGGATCAGGCCCGGATTCCGGTTCGGGTTCGGGTTCGGGTGCGCCGTTTACCTCGGCAAGGGCGTGGGGTGATGTTCCGGTACCCAGGGCGCAGGTCCTGATCACCGTCCCGGTCATGGCCCTCCTCGGAGCCACCGAGGAACCCGCGATCCTCGACGGCTACGGCCCCATCCCACCCTCCATGGCCAGGGACCTCATCGCCAACGGCGCAGATTCCTTCCACCGCGTCCTGATCGACCCCCGCGACGGCGCACCGCTGGAAATCGGCCGCAAAAACTACCGCCTCACCCCCGCCATGCGCCACTGGCTCCGACTCCGCGACGCCAAATGCACCTTCCCCGGATGCAACAACAACACCCTCGACAACGACGCCGACCACATCCACCCCTGGCACCACGGCGGCACCACCGGCATCAACAACCTCAACCAACTCTGCCCCAAACACCACCACCTCAAACACAACACCACCTGGACCCCCACCACCGCCACCAAAAACCACCCACCCGGCTGGCTCTCACCCACCGGCCGCTACTACCCCGCCGAACACCCCGACCACGAACCACCCACCTGGCCCACCACCTGGACCCAACAACACCCCACACCACCCATGGGCGCGAAGCGTGACGACCAGGAGTCAAGTGAACGGGGCGCCGATGATTGGGATCTCCAGGACCAGGAACTCATTCGTGAAGACCCGTTGGGTGCTGATGAGCCCGGACGTCAGGTGCAGTTGGTGCACGCGGAACTAAATGCTTACGAAGCTTGGTTGGGCAGCCTGAACTGCCGCGACGAGAATCCCGAACTTGGAAATGTACCGGCGGATGCCTTCGATGAATCCACAGACGACGTGCACTTGACCTTGCCGCCGTATCCAACTCCGCCAGGCTATGAGTCGCTGGGGAGGGAACCCGACGATGAGGACTTTGTCACCGTCCAAGAACTCCGCCCGGACGATCCGCGTTGGGACCAACTCCCGGCATGTCCTGAACCATCCGTTGGCGATCCGCCCAAGGAATGGGTGACGTATCTGCTGGCCTCAGCGTCGCCCGTCAGGTGAAGTCTGACCGCAAGGTGATGACCGCTGGCCAGTTTCGCCATATCCCGGGTCAGTAATCAGTAGCCAGCAGCCGAGAACCGCTGCGCGCCAACGCTTCGCATGCCCGAACCAACAACGCCACGGGCAGTTGCCCGTGGCGTCAGGTGAAGCTAGTCGCCCCGCGTACCGAAGACGATTTCATCCCACGAAGGGACGCTGGAACGCTTGGGCCGCGCTGGCTGCCGTTCTGGAGTCTCGGAGTCCGGTCCCTGGCCAGAGCCGGAAGCGTCCTCGTTCCGGGGTGCAGACCGACGCGGGTTGCCACCCAGGAGTTCGTTGAGTCCTGCCGTGCCTGACGATCCAACTGCGGGCGCCTGCTCGTTGCCGGATTTCTGCGGCGAAGCAACAATGGTGACTTCACGTGTCGCCGTGCTCACCCCATCATGGAGCCGGAGAGCGTCGTCGTCTTGGGAGTCCCGGTGCGGCGGGATGAGGCTGAGCCGTGACAGCATGGACGGCCGGGGTTCCCGGCGCTTGACGAACGAATCGCCCTGGCCGGGCTGGCCATCCTGAGCGGCCGGCGTTTCGACTGCGTCATCCGTGGATTCGTCTTCGGCTGGTTCCGGCTCCGGGATGTCCTCTGAAGGCCGCGGGTGGGCGGCCGGGACTCCGTGTGTGAGGAGCAGGGCCAGGGCGTCATCGGACTGCTCGTCCACACCCAGCCGCTGCCCGCGACGGGAGCGGAGCATATCGAGGATTCCGTCAGGATCGGTGCCGGCAGCGACAGAGGCAGCGCCGGCGGCTGCGGCGTCTGCATCGGTTTCGAAATCAAAGGGCCGGTCCGAGACGGCGGAAAGGCGACGTGCCGGAACGGGCCCGTCCAAGGGCTCAAGCTCACTGAGTTGCTGGGCCCACCGGTTGGCGTTCAGCAGGGTTTTGCGGCCCGGGTTGAACGTCCACAGGGCGGGCGGTTCCTCACCGATCCCGGCGGTGGCGCCGTTTTCGGTTTCGAACGCGGCCGAAACCGTCCACAGGCCGTCCTGGCGGCGCCAGGAGTCCCATTCAACGGTGGAGGCACTAATGCCGTGGGCTGAGAGCCGGTGGGCCACCATGTCGGCGAGCGTTGCCGGGTTGTCCCCAAAAGCAGAGCGGTAAATGTCGTGGCCGGGGGAGGGGGTGGCAACTTCCACCTTGCGGGCCTGCTGGGCAACGTAGTCACGTTCCGCGAGGACCGGGCCCTCGTAGCGCTCAACCTTGGCCAACGGCAGCCCTGAAAGCTCCGCCACGTCCGCCGCCGTGGCACCGGCGCGGATCCGCGCCTGGATGTCCCGCGGGGACATGGGAATGGCCGGCACGTCAGCCTTCGGCTTTGCCGTGGCCCTGCTTGCTGTCCTCAGCGCTTCATCGATCGGCAGCTGGAACATCTCGCCGCCGGCCCCGCTCAACAGGAGGTGAGTCCCGTCGTCGTGTACGCCTACAAGCCGTAGATCCTGCATACAAATCCTCCACCCTGGCATTACTATCAAACGAAACTCTGCCATCCGGCAGGGCGGAATCGGTTCAAGTGGCAGGGCGCGCCGCAAATTTCCGGCGTTTTCTGCAGTAATTCAGGCGGCGTGGGAACTTCAGTTCCGGGTCAGTGCCGCAACCAGTTCGTCCGGCCGGCGGCTGGAGGTCAGCCAAAACGGTGTCCGGTCGGCGGGATCGGTGATCTCGATCTTCACCACGGGATCAATCCAGCCGCGGATGCACAGGTACGTCAGGCCGTTGAGCCGGGTGCCGCGCTCCGCCGTCGCCTCGCGGGCCCGGAAGGCCTCCACGGAACCAACGAAGCGGCGTTCGATGGTGGCACGTCCCACCGTCACCGAATCCCCAGTCACCACAATGGTGGGGGTGGACAAGATAAGCAGTGCCGCGATGATCACAAACAGCACTGCCGCCGCCGTGTAGCCGGCACCAGCGCTGATGGGTGCAAACACCAGGATTCCCGCGCCGGCAATGCCCGCCGAGATGATCCAGATCCACACGTTCGGCCAGAGCTTCTCCCGGTAGATGATGGAAGTCCCGGGAGTCGGAGTACTGGGAACAGGAGTGGGCGTGCTTGATTCGGGCATGTGCCCAGCTTTCCACCTTTGCCTGCCTATTTCACCTTGGCAGACCGGCAACAGGAAGCAAGGCGTCCGACGGCGGGCCAAGACTCAGCAGATCCGTGTCGGCAGGCGTCCCCGCCGCCTAGGCCGGTGCTGGCGACGGGGGTTAGAGTGTGTGACTGTGACTGATCAACCCGCCACAACTGATGCCCTGCCCGAACAAGCCACCGCAGAGACGGACGCAGCCGCAACGGCTCCCACTCTCCAGGTGCAACTGAAAATGCTTGATTCCGGACTTGAACCGCCGTCGTACGCACACCCGGGCGATGCCGGAGCAGACCTTCGGGCCCGCGAGGACGTAACCCTGCAGCCGGGTGAGCGAAGGCTTGTGCCAACCGGTGTGGCCATTGCCCTCCCGGCCGGTTTCGTCGCCCTGATCCACCCCCGTTCCGGGCTGGCCACCAAGCACGGCCTGACAATCGTCAACGCCCCGGGGACAGTGGACGCCGGGTACCGCGGCGAAATTTCCGTGACCCTCCTCAATACCGACACCAGTAACGCGATCGAACTCAAACGCGGCGATAGAATTGCCCAGATGGTCATTCAGCGCGTTGAATACGCGCAGTTCGTCCCGGTCAACGAATTGACCGGATCCGCCCGGGGCACCGGCGGGTTCGGATCCACAGGAGGCTTCGGCCTCCCCAGCGCCTAGTTTCCGGCTCCTGCACCGCGCTGCTGCTGGAGCAGCACAGAACGACGGCGGGACCCCCTCGGGCCGGACCGGAACAGCTACTACAAAGGAGAACCCCATGGTCTTTGGGCTCGGCAGGAAAGCCAATAAGGAAAAGGCAGCCGAACCGGACGATTCGCTGGACACCGCAGAAGCTGCGGAAGCCAAGGCGGAGAGTACGGAGCGGAGCGCCACAGGACCGTTCGACGAATCGGAGATCAGCAGCCAGGACGGTTACATCGACCTCGGCGCTCTCCTGGTCGCCCCGAGCGAGGGCCTCCAGTTGCGGCTCGAGGTGGAGGAAGCCACACAGCGCGTTGTGGCCGTGACCCTTGACCTCAACGGTTCAAGCCTTCAGTTGCAGGCGTTCGCTGCACCCAAGACCGAGGAACTCTGGGACGAGATCCGCGGCCAGATCGGCCAGTCGGTCGGTTCGCAGGGCGGCCAGGTTGAGGAAGTTGAAGGATCATTCGGCACCGAATTGGTTGCCAAGCTCCCCGCCGGACTCCCCGATGGCAGCCAGGGCTACCGGGTGGCGCGCTTCATCGGCGTCGACGGTCCCCGCTGGTTCCTGCGTGGCGTGCTGGGCGGCCCGGCAGCGTTGGAACGTCCGGCTGCCGAAGCCCTCGAGTCATTGTTCCGCCAAGTGGTAGTGATCCGCGGCGACGTTCCTATGCCTCCCCGCGACCTGCTGCAGCTGCGCCTGCCCAAGGATGCTGCCGCCAGCCCCACACCCGCCGGTGGACCTGTCCTCGAAGAGCCCGAACGCGGTCCCGAAACCACTCAGATTGGCTGATCCGGAGCAGGGCGGAGTCCCGGCCGCCGGCGTTCCCGTCCCGCTCAGCCAACTACCGGCGAAGGGCCGGGTCCTCTGCCGGGGCCGGATAGAGTCCGTCACTTATTTCCCGGCCGACCGGACCGCGGCGTTCACCGCCATCATGTCGGACGCCGAACCGCCCCGCCCCGGCAGTACCGCCACAGCCGGCCGCCGGGCCCGGCTCCGCGTGGTCTGGCTGGGCCGGCGGCGTGTCCCAGGCATCGAAGCAGGCACTGAACTTCGCCTCGAAGGAATGCTCTCCCGGAGCGAAGGCCTGCCAACGATCTTCAATCCTCGTTACGAGATACTTTCCCACCAGGAGAACGAATGACCGCGCCCCAGCACGAACCGTCCTCCACCCCGGAAGGCCCCGGCGCCTTGGGCGAACCCGGCGCCTTGGGCGAACCCGGCGCCGCCAGCGAGTCCGGCATCGCCGAAGCCGAAGCGTCGGGCCGGGACAACGGCCCGGCCTCAAACGCACGGGACACCACAACGCCAACCTCCGCACTTGCCGCCGAATACGCGGCCAAGGCAGGTCTGCACCGGACCCACACTGGCCAGGTGGACGTGCTGCGCAGCGCTGGCGGCATCCAGGGCATCGCCGAAAGCATCGCGCCGGGACTTGTGTTCCTGATCGCGTTCACCATCACCCGGGACCTCACCCCGTCGCTCGTGGCAGCACTGGGCACGGCAGCGGTGTTCACCTTGGTTCGCCTGGTCCAGCGCAAGCCGCTCACCCAGGCCCTGGCCGGTGTGGTGGGCGTAGGCATCTCCGCCTGGCTCGCCAACAGCACCGGCAAAGCCGAAGACTTCTACCTGCCCGGGCTCATCACCAACGCCGCGTACGTCCTGGCGATGGTCCTCTCCATCATCATCAAATGGCCCGTGGCCGGACTTCTTTTCGGGTTTATCCGTAATGAAGGACTGGACTGGCGCAAAGACCCGGTCCGGCTCAAGGCCTACCGGCTGGGGACCTGGATCATCGTGGCTGTCCTGGCCCTCCGGCTCCTGGTCCAGGTCCCGCTGTACCTGATGGGCCCGGACGGCCTTGCCGCCCTGGCCACTACCCGCCTCATTATGGGTGCGCCACTCTACATCCTGGGCGTGTGGATCGCCTGGCTGGTCACCCGGCCCGCAGGGTCAAGCGAGGCAACTGCCGGAAACACGAAGGACGGGCAGGCTGAAGGGCTGCAGCCCTAGCAGGCAAACAGCAGGCATCCCAACCCCACCGCAATAACCCGCTGGGCTACCCGTCGAACCCGTCCTCCGGCGCATGCTGACCCGTGGCGCCGGTCCGATCAGCGCCGGTCCGATCAGTGCCGGTCCGATCAGTGCCGGTCCGGTCAGCTCCGTCCGGATCAGCATCGGCTGGCTCCGTGCCGGCCGACTCTGCGGACAGCAAGGCCCGCAGTTCGTCTTCGGCGGCGATGGTGGTGACAAAAAAGAGCTCGTCCCCGCCATCGATCACATCGTCGCGGCTGGGCGTGATGGGGGCGTGGTCCCGCAGGATCGCCACCAGGGTGGAATCCTCCGGCCATTCAATGGTGCCCACCGTCCGGCCGATCACGTGCGAGTCGTGCGGCACGGTGAACTCAACAATCGAGGACACCCCCGTCTGGAGCGTCAGCAGCCTCACCAGGTCGCCAATTTCCACGGCTTCCTCGACCAGCGCCGTCATCAACTGCGGGGTGTTGACGGCCACGTCCACACCCCAGGAATCGTTGAACATCCAGTCGTTTTTGGGGTTGTTCACCCGGCCCACCGTGCGGCCCACGCCGAACTCGGTCTTGGCCAGCAGGGAGACCACCAGGTTGACCTTGTCGTCACCGGTGGCGGACACCACCACGTCGGCGTCCTCCATTTTGGCGTTCTGCAGTGTGCTCAGCTCACAGGCGTCGCCCACCAGCCACCGCGCTCCCCGCAGGCCGCTGCGGCCAATCACTTCGGGCTTCAGGTCGATCAGCAGGATCTCATGCTTGTGGGACAAAAGCTCCCGGGCGATCGAGGATCCGACGCTGCCAGCGCCGACGATGACCACTTTCACTGCAACTCCTTGGCGGGGGCTTTGGCCAGGATCTGGGCGACCTGGGCGCTGCGGTCAACCTGCAGCATGGCGTGCACGGTATCGCCGTCCTGGTAGGCGGTCCCGGCGTCGGGCAGCAGGCCTTCCCCGAAGCGGGTCAGGTACGCAACCCGGACGGACGTAGCCTGTTCAATGCTGCTGATCCGGTGCCCGATCCACCCGGGGTCGAGGTCCACCTCCGCGAGCACCAGGCGCCCTGACGGCTCACGGTAATCACCGGCCAGGTGCTGTTCGGGGAGGATGCGGCGCAGGACCTGGTCCGCGCTCCAGCGGACCGCAGCTACGGTGGGGATGCCCAGCCGCTGGTAGATTTCCGCGCGGCCGGGATCGTAGATCCGGGCCACAACATGCGGCACATGGAACGTCTCCCGGGCCACCCGCGTGGCCAGGATGTTCGAATTATCGCCGCTGGAGACAGCAGCGAAGGCGTAGGCGTCGTCAACACCGGCCTGCTTCATGGTGTCCCGGTCGAATCCGACGCCGGTCACCTTGCGGCCCGTAAATCCCGGGCGGAGCCGGCGGAAGGCCCTGTCGTCCTGGTCGATGATGGCGACGGAATGGCCGGCGTCCTCCAGCGTGTGCGCCAGCGTCGCCCCCACCCTGCCACATCCCATGATCACGAAATGCGCCACCGATTCTCCTCTGTATTCAAGCCCGGGCCGTGCAGCTAGAACTCTACCGGCATGCCGCCGTTAATCGCCTTCCCCGGGCCGCCATGACACAGCCCTTGATTCAGACTAGCTTTGTGGAGTGCTGACAATATTGAACGCCGTCAAACGCGTGCTGGTGGGCCGGCCCTTCAGGAACGACCGCCTGGCCCACACCTTGCTTCCCAAAAGGATTGCACTGCCGGTCTTCGCCTCCGACGCCCTCTCCTCCGTGGCTTATGCGCCGGATGAAATCCTGCTCACCCTGGCCCTGGCCGGGGTCAGCGCGGTGGCCTTCTCTCCGTGGGTGGGCCTGGCCGTGATGGTGGTGCTGCTGACGGTGGTGGCTTCCTACCGGCAGAACGTGCACGCCTACCCCTCGGGCGGCGGCGACTACGAGATCGCCAACGAAAACCTGGGCAAGTACGCCGGGCTCACCGTCGCGTCCGCACTCCTGGTGGACTACGTGCTTACCGTGGCCGTGTCCATGTCCTCGGCCGCCGCATACCTGACCACGGCCGTGCCCGCCCTGCACGGGCAACAAGCCCTCATCGCCACCATCGGCGTCGTAATCCTTGCGTTGGTGAACCTCCGCGGCATCAAGGAGGCGGGCAGCGTCTTTGCCGTGCCCACCTACATCTTTATGGCCTCGATCCTGGGCATGACCGGCGTCGGCGTCTACCAGGCGGCCACCGGCCAGCTCGGCGAGGCGCCGTCCGCGGCGTTCACGATCGTGCCCGCCCCCGGCTTCGATGAAGGCCTGGTGGGCCTCGCCGGCGCCTTCCTGCTCCTGCGGGCCTTCTCCTCGGGTGCCGCCGCCCTGACCGGCGTGGAGGCCATCAGCAACGGCGTGCCCAACTTCAAAAAGCCCAAAAGCAAAAACGCGGCCACCACGCTTCTCTTGCTGGGCGTGATCGGCGCGTCCATGCTGGCCGGCATCATGTACCTGGCCCAGGCCACCAAGGTCCACATCGTGCTGGACCCGGCCACGGAATTCCTGCTCAACGGCCTGCCACTGCCGGACAATTACATCCAGAACCCCGCCATCAGCCAGATCGCCCAGACCATCTTCGGCCCCGGCTCGATCCCGTTCTACATCGTGGTGGCCGCCACCGGCATTATCCTGGTCTTCGCCTCCAACACCGCGTTCAACGGCTTCCCGGTGCTGGGTTCCATCCTGGCCCAGGACGGCTACCTGCCCCGCCAGTTGCGGACCCGTGGCGACCGGCTTGCCTTCAGCAACGGCGTCCTGGCCCTCGCCGCGGGCGCCCTGGTGCTGATCATCGCCTTCAATGCCGACGTCACCAAGCTGATCCAGCTCTACATCGTGGGGGTGTTCATTTCCTTCACGGCCAGCCAGCTGGGCATGATCCGGCACTGGGGCCGGGAACTGAAACTGGCCAAGGACAAAGCCGTCCGGCGCAGGATGGCGAAGTCCCGCACCATCAACAGCATCGGTTTCGGCATGACGGCGCTGGTGCTGGTCATTGTCCTGATCACCAAGTTCGAGCAGGGCGCCTGGATCGCCCTGCTGGCCATGTTTGTCCTGTTCCTGATCATGTGGAGCATCCGCGCCCACTACGACAACGTGGCCAAGGAACTGGCCGTGGACGAGGACTCCTCGCCCCGCGCCCTGCCCACCCGCGTGCACGCCGTCCTGCTGGTCTCCCACGTCCGCAAACCCGTCCTGCGCGCACTGGCCTACGCCCGCGCCTCGCGGCCCTCGCGGCTCGATGCGATTACGGTGGACATTGAACCCGGCGAAACGGCACACACCGTGGCGGACTGGGAAAAGCTCGAAATCCCAGTTCCCCTCACGGTCCTCGCCAGCCCCTACCGCGAAACCGTCACCCCGATCATGGACTATGTCAAGCAGATGCGCCTGGATTCCCCGCGCGACCTGATTGTGGTCTATATCCCCGAATACGTGGTGGGAAAGTGGTGGGAGCAGCTGGTGCACAACCAGACAGCGCTGCGCATCAAGACCCGCCTTCACTTCGAGCCCGGGGTCATGGTGGCCAGCGTGCCGTGGCAGCTCAAATCATCCGAAGAAGCAAAGAACCTCCAGGACGTGTAATGACCGGCAAGACCTCCACCCATCCCGCCCCCGCTGATTCCGGCGCGCACGCCGGAGAGGAGTTCATCCTCGAGGTGGGCCCCGTGGCGCACGGCGGCCACTGTGTCGCGCGGCACCAGGGCCGGGTCATTTTTGTCCGGCACGGCATCCCCGGCGAGAAAGTCCGGGTCCGGCTGACGGACGCGGGGGAGAAGGCCAAGTTCTGGCGGGCCGACGTTGTGGAGGTGCTGGAGGCGTCCCCGGACCGGGTGGAGCATTTCTGGCGCGCAGCCGACTCCGGCCGGGCCTGGGCTGCCGGCCACCCGCCCGTGGGCGGAGCCGAGTTCGGGCACATCACCCTGGCCCGGCAGCGCCGGCTCAAGGCGGAAGTGCTCAACGAACAGCTGCAGCGGCTCGCTGGCATCAACGGGCCCGTGGCCGGCTGGTCCGGTGAAGCCGTGGAAGCGGCAGGTGAAGCGGCCGACGGCGGGACAGGCCTTGGGTGGCGCACTCGGGCCAGCTTCTCGGTCACCACCGGCGGCAAGCTGGGTATGCACGCGCACCGCTCCACGCATATCGTCCCCGTCCGCGGGATGCCCCTGGCCACGGACGCCGTCAACGCCTTGAACCTTTGGGACATCGACCTGCAGGGCATCGAACGCGTCGAAGTCGCGGCACCCGCCAACGGCTCCCGCCCGCTGGTGCTCCTGGCGCCGGGTGCTGGAACCACACCCAAACGGCTGAGCCGGATCGCCGCCCAGCTTCCCGATGACGTGTCCGTCGCCGCGCTTGATCCGGAGACCGAAGAAGTCCAGCAGCTGCGGGGCCGCACCTGGGTCCAGGAAACCGCCGTCGGCCACGAGTACCGGGTCACCGGTGCAGGCTTCTGGCAGATCCACCGCGACGCGCCCGGAGCGCTTGTGGGCGCTGTCACAGAATTCCTGCACGGCGGGGGCTTCCTGGCGCCTGGCTCAGTGGTGGCTGACCTGTACGCCGGGGCCGGGCTGTTCACCGCAGTCCTGGCTGACGCGGTGGGTGAGACAGGCTCGGTCCTGTCCGTCGAAGGCGCCACCGGCTCCAGCCGCGACGCCCGCAAAAACCTGCACGCAGCACCGCAGGTGGAGATCGAACAGGGGCGTGTGGAACGCGTCCTGCGCCAGAAGCCGCGGAATTTCGACGCCCTGGTCCTTGACCCGCCCCGCGCCGGCGCCGGCAAGGACGTGGTGCGCCAACTCGTTGCCGCGGCACCCCGGGCCATTGCCTACGTATCCTGCGATCCGGCGTCGTTCGCCCGTGACGTGGGCTACTTCCAGCAGGAGGGCTGGGAGCTTGCCGGGCTGCGCGGGTTCGATCTTTATCCGCACACCCACCACCTGGAGACGGTGGCACTGCTGACTCCGCGCGGCTGATACCACTACTATGGGGCTAAGTAGTCCCACGTCGCGCTCCGTTTCCACGGCCGGCCGTGTGCAACTTTCGAGCCCGGACTAATTAGGGCTTCCTAACTAGCAAGCGGTCAACCGCGCGACAAAGATGAAACTGTTGCGAGAGGAGTCCTGCGATGAGCACTGTGGACAGCTTCGGTTCAAAAGGCAAACTTAATGTAGCCGGAACCGAATACGAAATTTTCCGGTTGAACTCCGTTGAAGGTGCAGAAAACCTTCCGTTCAGCCTCAAGGTATTGCTTGAAAACCTGTTGAGGACCGAGGACGGCGCGAACATCACTGCCGATCACGTCCGCGCCTTGGCAGGCTGGGATCCAAATGCCCAGCCCGATACAGAAATCCAGTTCACGCCGGCACGCGTGATCATGCAGGACTTCACCGGCGTCCCCTGTGTGGTGGACCTGGCGACAATGCGTGAAGCGGTCAAGGAACTGGGCGGAGACCCCAAGCGGGTGAACCCCCTGGCTCCTGCCGAGATGGTCATTGACCACTCGGTCCAGATCGATGCATTCGGTAACTCCGGCGCGCTGGAGCGCAACATGGAGATCGAATACCAGCGCAACGGGGAGCGTTACCAGTTCCTGCGCTGGGGCCAGACGGCATTTGATGACTTCAAGGTCGTTCCGCCGGGAACCGGCATTGTGCACCAGGTCAACATCGAATACCTGGCCCGCACCGTCATGACCCGCGAGGTGGATGGCGCCCTGCGTGCCTACCCCGACACCTGCGTTGGCACCGACTCGCACACCACCATGGTCAACGGCCTGGGCGTGCTCGGCTGGGGCGTTGGCGGCATCGAAGCCGAGGCTGCCATGCTGGGCCAGCCCGTCTCCATGCTGATCCCGCGCGTTGTGGGCTTCAAGCTGACCGGGTCCATCCCGGCCGGCGCCACCGCCACTGATGTGGTGCTGACCATCACCGAGCAGCTTCGCAAGCACGGTGTCGTGGGCAAGTTCGTGGAGTTCTACGGCGAAGGCGTTGCCGCGGTGCCGCTGGCAAACCGTGCCACGATCGGCAACATGAGCCCGGAGTTCGGCTCCACGGCCGCCATGTTCCCGATCGACGACGTCACCCTCGACTACCTGCGCCTCACCGGCCGCGCGGAAGAGAACGTCGCCCTGGTGGAGTCCTACGCGAAGGAACAGGGCCTCTGGCACGATCCTTCCCGTGAGATCAAGTTCTCCGAGTACCTTGAGCTGGACCTGTCCACCGTTGTGCCGTCCATTTCCGGCCCGAAGCGTCCGCAGGACCGCATCGAGCTCACGGACGCCAAGGAGCAGTTCCGCAAGGACATCCACAACTACGTGGCCATCGAGGACGGCAGCGTCGACGAGTCCCTGGACGAGTCGTTCCCGGCCTCGGACGCCCCGTCGTTCACGCACGCTGATTCGCACACCACCGAAACCAGCCGCGTGGAATCCGCTGCCAACGGTGCGGTGGGCCGCCCGTCCAACCCGGTGCACGTCACCACGGCTGACGGACGCGAATTCGAGCTGGACCACGGAGCGGTCTCCATCGCCTCCATCACGTCCTGCACCAACACGTCCAACCCCTCGGTCATGCTTGCCGCAGCACTGCTGGCACGCAACGCCGTGGACAAGGGCCTGACCTCCAAGCCGTGGGTCAAGACCTCCGTGGCGCCGGGCTCCAAGGTAGTCACCGACTACTACGAGAAGTCAGGCCTCACCCCGTACCTGGAGAAGCTCGGCTTCTACATCGTGGGCTACGGCTGCGCCACCTGCATCGGCAACTCCGGCCCGCTGGACGCCGAGATCTCCGAGGCCATCCAGGCCAACGACCTCTCCGTCACCGCAGTGCTCTCCGGTAACCGCAACTTCGAAGGCCGGATCAACCCGGACGTCAAGATGAACTACCTGGCCTCCCCGCCGCTGGTCATCGCCTACGCCCTGGCCGGTTCCATGGACTTCGACTTCGACACCGACGCGCTGGGCAAGGACGAAGCCGGCAACGAGATCTTCCTGAAGGACATCTGGCCCAACCCGGTCGAGGTCCAGCAGGTTATCGATTCCTCGATCGACTCCGACATGTTCGCCCGCGGCTACGAGGGCGTCTTCGACGGCGACGACCGCTGGAAGGCCCTGGACACCCCCGCCGGCGACACGTTCGCCTGGGATCCGAACTCCACGTACGTCCGGAAGCCCCCGTACTTCGAGGGCATGAAGGCAGAACCCGCGCCGGTGACGGACATCGCCGGTGCCCGGGTGCTGCTCAAGCTGGGCGATTCGGTCACCACCGACCACATCTCCCCGGCCGGTTCGTTCAAGTCCGACACCCCCGCAGGCCAGTACCTCCTGGCCAACGGTGTGGAGCGCAAGGACTTCAACTCCTACGGTTCACGCCGTGGCAACCACGAAGTGATGATCCGCGGCACGTTCGCGAACATCCGCATCCGGAACCAGATCCTGGACGGCGTTGAGGGTGGCTTCACCCGCGACTTCACCCAGGCCGATGGCCCCCAGGCCTACGTCTACGACGCCGCGCAGAACTACCAGGCTGCCGGCACCCCGCTGGTGGTCCTGGCCGGCAAGGAATACGGTTCGGGGTCCTCGCGTGACTGGGCCGCCAAGGGCACCGCGCTGCTGGGCGTCAAGGCTGTCGTCGCCGAGAGCTACGAGCGGATCCACCGCTCCAACCTCATCGGCATGGGCGTCCTGCCGCTGCAGTACCCGGCCGGCGAGTCCGCAGCCACGCTGGGCCTGACCGGCACGGAGACGTTCTCCGTTGAGGGCGTCACCGCCCTGAACGAGGGCACCACGCCGAAGACCCTCAAGGTCACGGCGACGGCTGAAGACGGCTCCTCGAAGTCGTTCGACGCCGTCCTGCGCATCGATACGCCGGGCGAAGCGGATTACTACCGCAACGGCGGCATCCTGCAGTACGTGCTGCGCCAGATCTCCGCGAACTAGCGCAGGTCCTGCCAGCAGGCACCACCCCGAAGCCCCGGCCGGTCACCGACCAGCCGGGGCTTCGGCTGTTCGGGTGGGCCGAGGCGTTAGAGTTAAGCGGCACGTCTACCACCCGAAGGAGGGGCCATTTGGGAATCCTGGACACCATCCGGACACCGCAGGACCTGAACGAGTTGAGCGGGGAGCAGCTGGAAACGCTGTCCTCCGAGATCAGGGACTTCCTGATCACAAACGTCTCACAGACGGGCGGCCACCTCGGACCGAACCTCGGCGTGGTGGAACTGACGCTTGCGGTGCACCGCATCTTCGATTCACCCCGCGACAGCATTGTGTTTGACACCGGCCACCAGTCGTACGTCCATAAGCTGCTCACGGGACGCCAGGACTTCAGCACCCTCCGCCAGGAAGGCGGCATGTCCGGCTACCCGTCACGTGCTGAATCCGTCCACGACATCGTGGAAAGTTCCCACGCCTCGTCCTCCCTGTCCTGGGCGGACGGCATCTCCCGCGCCCGGCAGCTGACGGGCGAAGGTGACCGGCACGTCGTCGCCGTGGTGGGCGACGGTGCCCTGACCGGCGGCATGGCCTGGGAGGCCATCAACAACATCGCCGCCGACAAACGCCGCCGCGTAGTCATCGTGGTCAACGACAACGGCCGGTCCTACGCGCCCACCGTAGGCGGTTTCGCAGACTACCTGGCGTCCCTGCGGCCCACCATCGACTCGTTCCGCGCTGCGCCAGCGTACGAAGGCGCCCTGGACTGGTGGAAGCGGAAGCTGCAGAACGGCGGCCCTGCCGGCCAGTTCACCTATAAGAGCCTGCATGCCATGAAAAAGGGCATCAAGGACTGGTGGGCACCCCAGGGCATGTTCGAGGACCTCGGCATGAAGTACATCGGCCCGGTGGACGGCCACAACCTGCAGGCCATGGAACACGCCCTGTCCACGGCCAGGAACTACGCCGGCCCCGTGATTGTCCACGCCATGACCGAAAAAGGCCACGGCTACGCCCCGGCCCGGGCCCACGAAGCGGACCAGTTCCACGCCGTGGGCATCATCGACCCGGAAACCGGCGAACCTACGGGCAGCGCCGGCGCCCAGTCCTGGACGTCCGTCTTCGCCGACGAAATCGCGGCGATCGCCGATGAACGCAAAGACGTTGTGGGCATCACAGGCGCCATGCTCATCCCCGTGGGCCTGCACAAGTTCGCGGCCAGGCACCCGGACCGCGTGATCGACGTCGGCATCGCCGAACAGCACGCCCTGACGTCCGCCGCCGGCATGGCCTTCGGCGGCCTGCACCCGGTGGTCGCTGTCTACGCCACATTCCTCAACCGGGCCTTCGACCAACTGCTGATGGATGTCGCCCTGCACAAAGCGGGCGTGACCATCGTCCTTGACCGGGCCGGCGTGACCGGACCGGACGGCGCCAGCCATCACGGTATGTGGGACATGTCAATGGTGCAGATCGTCCCCGGCCTGCACCTGGCAGCGCCCCGTGACGCCACCCGGCTGCGCGAGGAACTCCGCGAAGCCGTGGCCATCAGCGACGCGCCCAGCGTGGTTCGCTACTCAAAAGGCTCCGTCGGTGCCGAGGTCGAGGCCCTTGAGCGGCTCAGCGACGGCGTGGATGTCCTGTCCCGCCGCCCGTCCGGCGCCACCGAAAACGACGTCCTGATCGTCAGCGTCGGCGCCATGTCGGAACTCGCCCTCGATGTTGCCAACCGGCTCGGCGCGCAGGGCATCAGCACCACGGTGGTTGACCCCCGCTGGGTTCTGCCCGTGCGGCGTTCGATCATCGCGCTGGCATCGCACCACCGCCTGGTGGTCTGCATCGAGGACGGCGTCCGGGCCGGTGGCGTTGGCTCCAGGATCCGCCAGGAGATGCGGGCCGCCGGTGTTGACACGGCCCTGAACGAAGTGGGCCTGCCCGTTGAATTCCTGGACCACGGCACCCGCGGCCAGGTGATGGAACGCGTTGGCCTGACAGCCCAGCAGATCACGCATGACGTTGTTGCCCAGGTGCTGGGCACCAAGGTGCCGTTCGCACGCCCGCTGCCGGGCCAGGAGCACCCCACCACCGGCAGCCTGCCGATCCTGTGAGGGGCGGGGAGATCCTGCAGTACCCCGGAGTCCTGGGGGCACCCGCCGGACACGGGGAGCCGGGCGCCACCCGCGTTCCGGTGGGCCTGGAACCGGGACAGCTGGTGGTGGCCCGCAACCGCAAATGGGACGGCACCGCCCACTGGGTGGTGCCCGGACGCTATCTGGGCGAGGATGAGCACGGCTGGTGGATCTTCCAGGGCACCAACGAATTCTGCTCCCGCCCCGGCCTCGCGTTTTACACCGAGTCCGACGCCGTCCTGCTGGTTCCGCGCCAGGGGGACTGGGTGGCCACGTTCTACGACGACGCCCACCCCCACGGGATGCGCGTCTACATCGACCTCGCCGTGGCCCACGAATGGCAGCCCATCCGCCGCGGAGTGATGGAATTCCATGTGATCGACATGGACCTTGACGTGATCCGGATGGACAGCCGCGGGGTGTTCATCGACGACGAAGACGAGTTCGCCGAACACCGCGAACAGATGGATTATCCGGACGGGCTGGCAGCATCGCTGCAGCAGTCCACCCAGGAGCTTTACCAGGCCGTCACGGCGCAGCAGGCGCCGTTCGACGGCACCGATGCCGCATGGTTTACCAAGGGACGCACATGAGCGAAATTGTCAGGGTCTACAAACGCGACGACGAAGGTGTCCTGCAGTTCCGGGAAGCCTGGTTCGATGAGGACTACAACCAGTTTGTGATGAACTACGGCGTAGTGGGCCACCAGAGCAAAACAGAGGAAACCGACGTGCCCGGCAGTGCCGAAGCCGACGGCCTCCTGGACGCGTTCGCGGCACAGTGCGCCGAAGACGGCTATGCCGAAATTCCCGAATCCGAGCTGTCCTGGGTGGTGGCCCAGTTTGCCCTCAAAACCCGTGAAGGCACCGAACGGGACCGCTATCTTGAGGAGAAAGCCACGGACGCCTTCATCAGCCATCTGGCGTGGCGCGGCCTGGGCACTGTTGAACGCTCGGAATTCACCGCCTTCAAGCTGAACATCTTCTGCCTGGTCCCGGACGTCAACAAGGCCGTCAACGCCATCAAGGTCTGCGCCCGCGGTGAAGACCTCGACTTCACCAAGCTCAGCATCGGTGCCGCCGCGTTCAACGAACCGGGCACCTTCAAGCTCAAGCATTCCGCCAAGCCCGCCAACAGTTTCACCCTTTAGGAGCCCGCCTGTGACCTCGTACCGCCGCGTCGGAAAATCCGGACTGACAGTCTCCACCGTGGGGCTGGGCTGCAACAACCTTGGCCGGGCCAGCACCGCCACCGAGTCCCAGGCCGGCACTGACGCCGTCGTGCACGCAGCACTCGACGCCGGCATCACCTTTTTCGACGTCGCTGATGCCTACGGCCGCGAACCCGGCCTGAGCGAGACCATGCTGGGCAAGGCCCTGGCCGGCCGGCGCGACGCCGCCGTGGTGGCCACCAAGTTCGGCATGGACATGAAGGGCGCCAGCGGACCGGACTTCGGCGCCCGGGGATCCCGCCGCTACATCATCCAGGCCGTGGACGCGTCCCTGCGCCGGCTCGGAACGGACTGGATCGACCTTTACCAGTTCCACACACCGGACCCGCTCACGCCCATTGATGAGACGCTTGCAGCACTCGACGCATTGGTCAGCAGTGGGAAGGTCCGCTACATCGGGCACTCCAACCGCTCCGGCTGGCAGATCGCCCAGGCCGAGTACGTGGCCCGCGAACTGGGCAGCACCCGGTTCATCTCCACCCAGAACCACTACAACCTCCTGGACCGGCGCGCCGAACTGGAGGTGACTCCCGCAGCGGAGGAGTTTGGCCTGGGTGTCCTGCCCTACTTCCCCCTGGCCAACGGCCTGCTGACCGGCAAGTACTCGCCCGGCCACGCCCCGGACGGTTCCAGGCTCAGCCACACCCGCACCAACCTGGTGAACGACGCCGACTGGGACCAGCTGGGCGCCTACAGCCGGTTCGCCAAGGAACGCGGCCTGACGGAAATCGAGGTGGCCTTCTCCTGGCTCGCCGCCCAGCCGTCGGTTGCCAGCGTGATCGCCGGCGCCACCAAGCCCGAACAGGTGCACCAGAACGCCGCCGCGGCAGACTGGCAGCCCGGCACGGCTGACCTGGCCGAACTGGACAGCATCTTTCCGGCTGTCCCCAAGGTGGCACTCTTCTAGGCAACCATGACGTCCTACCTCCTCGACGTCGACACCGGGATCGACGACGCCCTGGCCATCACCTACCTCGCGGCACTCCCTGACACGGAGTTTGTGGCCGTGACGGCCTCGCCGGGGAACGTGGACGCGGACCAGGTGGCCCGCACAACCCTGGCGCTGCTGGAACTGTGCGGGCGGCCCGGCGTCGAGGTGGCGGTTGGCGCGCGGGTGCCGCTGTCCATTCCACTGGTCACAACGCCGGAAACCCACGGCCCCCAGGGAATCGGCTACGCCGTCCTGCCGGAACCCGACGGTGCCGTTTCGGACCGCGACGCCGTTGACCTGTGGATTGAACACGCGCGGGCCAGGCCGGGGGAGCTGACGGCTCTCATCACGGCGCCGCTGACCAACTTTGCGCTGGCTTTGCGCCGGGCACCGGACCTGCCGGACCTGCTGGCCAGGGTGGTGATCATGGGCGGCAGTTTCTACCACCAGGGAAACACCACACCCACCGCGGAATGGAACACCCACGTTGATCCGCACGCGGCCAAGGAGGTGTTTGCCGCATACCGGGGCAAACCCCTGGACCGGTTGCCCGTCATCTGCTCACTGGACACCACCGAGCGGATGGAGCTGCATCCCCGCCACGTGCAGGAGCTTGCGGCAGCGGCCGGCGCAGCGGTTCCCGAACTGGTCCTGCCGGACCAGCCCGAGGGGCAGGCCAGCACCAGCAGCAACGCGCTGATCCGGCACCTGTCCGACGCACTGCGGTTCTACTTCGAATTCCACCGGCGCTACGACCAGGGCTACCTGGCCCACGTCCACGACTTCTTCGCTGCAGGGGTGGCAGCCGGAACCCTGGAACACGCCACCCGGCTGGCCACGGTGGACGTCGAAACGGAATCGCCACTGCTGATCGGCACCACCGTTGCGGACTACCGCGCGCTATGGAATGCACCGCCCAACGCCTGGATCGTTTCGGCAAACAACCCGGAGCAGGCCTTCACGGAGCTGGTGGCCGCCGTCGGACGCCTCGCCACCCGGCTGGGCTGAAGGCTTTCCGACGACGGCAACGGACCGGCCTACAGGGGCGCGTCTGCGGGGACGTCCACGTCCAAGGCGAGGAGCGCGTTCTCCACCACTTCGGTCAGCGCGGGGTGGATCCAGTACGGGCCGCGCGCCAACTGGTGGACTGTTGTGCCGGCCACCATGGCCTGGACCAGGGGTTGGATCAGGATGGAGGCCTCATGGCCCATGATGTGCGCTCCCAGCAGCCGGCCGGTGGCCTTCTCCGCCACCAGCTTGACCACGCCCTCTTCGTCCTCCATGGCCCAGCCATAGGCCGTGCTGCCGTAGTCCTGGACTGCCGCCACAATGTCGGTGCCCGGTTCCGCTGCTGCCCGCGCGTCCTCCTCGGACAAGCCAACGGATGCCACCTGCGGGTTCGAGAACACGGCAAACGGGACGGCGGTGTAGTCGATGCTGCGCATCCGGTCCGGGTTTTCCAGGTTGTTGGCCACCACCCGGGTTTCCCGGTTGGCAACGTGCTTGAGCTGGTATTCGTTGGCGATGTCCCCGAGCGCATAGAGGCCCGCTACTGGCTTGCCCTCCGACAGGATCCGCAGGTTGCCGTCCACGGCAAGGGTGCCGTTGCTGGTGAGGTCGAAGCCGGCCGCAGCCAAGTCCAGCCGGTCGGAGTTGGGGACCCGGCCGGTGGCCATCAGCACCACGTCCGCCTCGAGGCGCAGCGGGCTGCCGTCCGCGGCCTTGAACACGGCAGTCACGGTGCCGTCGCCGTTATCGTTGATGGCTTCCAGGGAGTGGTCCAGCACCAGGTTCCAGCGGGCGGCGGCCGCGGCGGCGAAGCGCGTTGAAACGTCGGCGTCGATGCCGCGCAGCAGCCGGCCTGACCGGTTCACCTGGGTGACCTCGGAGCCGAATCCGGCGAAGACGGACGCGAACTCGGCGGCGATGTAGCCACCACCCACCACCACAACCCTGGCGGGCAGCCCGTCGATGCGCATCACGGTGTCGGAGGTGTGCACCTGGGGCAGGTCGATTCCCGGTACGTCAGGCAGAACCGCCCGGGACCCTGCCGCCACCACCACCTGGTCGGCGGTGATTTCGACGCCGGACGTGCCCACGAGGGTGCGCGGCCCCGTGAACCGCACGTACTCCTGGTACAGGTCCACGTTGTCCAGTTCATCTGCCCGGTACTTCCGCCCGGACTCGGCGATGGCGTCGATCCGGCCGAAGATCCGGTCGCGGATGCCGTTCCAGTGCACCTTGTCCAGGCTCATATCCACCCCGAGCCGCGCAGCCTCGGCAGGCGTCGCCGCCAGGCCCGCCGGATAGACGTACATCTTGGTGGGGATGCAGCCCACGTTCAGGCAGGTTCCGCCGAACACGCCGCCGTCAATCAGGGCCACCCGCTTGGTGTCCCAAAACGGCGTAATCAGCGAGTTGCCGGATCCGGAGCCGATGATGGCCAGGTCATAGTGGGGCATGTATCCGTCTTTCCGGGGGTAAAAATGGGGTCCGGGTCCGCCCGGCCTTCCTCCGGCAGTTTATGGCAGGACGGCGCAGCATGCCGCGCCCGGCCCGTAGAATGGTGGGCGGCCCGCCGGACGCATTGTCCGCAGGCCGCTGCCGAGGTGACATAGGCGGCGTTCCGCGCGGCCCGGCAATTCCGGTCCCCGTGCCCGCACCCCTGAAGGAAACCCCATGTCATCGCCCTCCCTGACATTGCCCGCAGCCGGCCCCGGCGCAGCCCGGAAGCGCAGGCTGCTGGAGGCCGCCGGTGCCCTGGCCATCGCCGGAACCTACATCTACCTGGTGCTGAACCAGCCCGCTGACATCACCGGCGGCCCCGGCAGTGCCCCGGCCCTCATCGCCCTCTCCGGGTTCCTGGTGGGCGCGGTCCTGCTGATCGCCGCAGTCCTGCCCACCCTGCCGGCATCCACCGTGGCCCTGATCCCGGTGGCGCTGGTGCTGAACATCGTGCTGGGCCAGTTTGTGGGCAGCACCCTGGTCCCGTTCTACCTTGACGCGGTGGGAACCGTGCTGATCGCCGTCCTGGCAGGCCCGGCCGCCGGTGCCGCCACGGGCGCCCTCAGCAGCATCATCTGGTCCCTCTTTAATCCCACGGTGCTTCCGTTTGCTGCCGGCGCCGCCCTGATCGGCGCCCTGGCAGGCCTGGCCGCCCGGCACGGCTTCTTCCGCCGCTTCTACCTCGCCCCCGTGGCGGGTTTTGTGACGGGCATCATCGGCGGCGTGGTCTCGGCGCCGGTGGCCGCATTTGTCTTCGGCGGTACCTCCGGCGTCGCCACCGGTGCGATTGTGGGTGCGTTCCGCGCGATGGGCGACACACTTCTGGCGGCCATCACCAAGCAGGCCCTGATCTCGGACCCCATGGACAAGGCCATCGTTTTCACCGTGGTGGCGGTTCTGGTCTACGCATTGCCCCGCCGGGCCCGGATGCAATTCCCTTTCCTGCGCAAGCACCGCGTCCTGGCCGGCGACACCACGGATCGGGCTGCCTGAGCAGCAGGCCCGTGATCCACCGAACCCCCGAACACCGGTAGCTGAGGCCAGTGCGCCTACACCCGTTGACCTTGCTTGCCGCTGCCGGCAGCACAGCAGTTATGACGACGGCGGCAGCCAGCCTGCCGCTGTCCCTCACCGTTGCTGTCGTGGCGGTTGGCATTTCGGCCGTCAGCGGTTCGGCCCGCCGGCTGCTGCCCACCGCCGTGGCCATCCTGGTGCCGTTGGGGTTTTCGCTGCTGCTGGTCCATGGGCTTTCCTTTCCCGGCGGGCTGACCGTGCTGGCGCAGTGGGGTCCTGTCCGCGTGACCGCTGAAGGGCTGGCGTTTGCTGGCGGGCGGGGAGTGCAGCTTTCGGCAGTGGTGCTGGTCCTCCTGCTGTTTTCGTTCAGCGTCAGCGTGCCGGACCTGGTGGCCGCGCTGTCCGCCCGCGGTGTGCGGGGCCGGTTCGCCTTTGTCCTGGCTTCCACTCTTACGCTGTTGCCTGCCATCGCCGCACGCGTGGACCACATCCGGCAGGCCCAGGAAGCGCGCGGCCTGGTGATCCGGCGCGGGCCGGTGGCCCGGCTGGCAGCCTTCCGGCAGCAGGTAGTGCCCCTGGTGCTGTCCCTGGTGGAAGATGCCGGCACCCGTGCCGCAGCGCTTGAGGCCCGGGGCTTTGGTGCGCCGGGACCACGCACCAGCTACCGGGAAGTGCCCGACTCTGCCGCTCAGCGGCTGCTGCGTCCCGCCCTGGTCCTTGCGGCCGCCGCTGCTGTGGCATGGCGGCTGTGGCCCGGAAGCGGGGGAGCGTAGCCATGGCTGAACCACAACGGCTCGGTGCCGCCGGGCAAAAACCCCGGGACGGGACGCCCGCCACAGCAGGTGCTGCAGGTGCCGGGCAGGAACCGGAGGCCAGGACGCCCGCCACAGCAGGTGCACCTGCAGCTGCAGGTGCCGGGCATGTCCTGGCAGCCAGCATCCGCAACTTCACCTACCCCGACCATACGGCAGCTGCCCTGCAGGACATTGATCTAGCAGTAGAGCCTGGCTCGCTGACAGCGATACTGGGCGCCTCGGGCAGCGGAAAATCGACCCTGGGCAGGCTCCTGGCCGGCTGGCTGCTGCCCGGAAGCGGGGGAACACTGCAGGGCCACCTCGAGGTTTCCGGGACGCGGATCGCGTTTGGCGGGACCGCCGCGGACCCCCGCATCGATCCCGCCGCCTGGGGACGCCAGGTGGGCTTCGTTCCCCAGGACGCGGCAGCCATCCTGTCCACTGTCCGGGCCACCGTGGCCGAGGAGCTGGCGTTCGGGCTCGAAAACCAGGGCACGGCGCCAGCGGCCATGCGCGAAGCCGTGACCCGGACTGCTGGCCTGCTGGGACTCTCCGCACTCCTGGACCGCCGCCCTGACCGGCTTTCCGGGGGTCAGCTCCGGCGCCTGGCGATCGGCTGCGCCGTCATCACCGGCCCGCCATTGGTGCTGATGGATGAGCCGTACGCTTCGCTGGATGCTGCTGGCTCGGCGGGTCTGGCTGACTTTGTGCGCAACCTGAACAAGGCCGGAACTGCCGTGGTGATCCTGGGCCAGGCCATCGACCCGCCGCTCCTTGACGCGGACTCCTGGCTGATCCTCGACCGAGGCACCGTGGTAACCAGCGGGACACCTGAAGGGCTGATGTCCGCGCCCGCCCTGCTGCCGGCGGGCATCCGCCGCGCGGCAGGTCGTCAGGGCACCGGCGGGGTCGCCGCCGGAACGTCGGTTGCGCGGGCAGGTCACCCAGCGGCCGGCGGATCCTTCGCCGCAACTCCGGTGCCGGCCGCCCCGGGCGTCCGGAACCTGCAAGCACCACGTCTGCAGGGCAAGTGCGCACCGGCACTGCAGCTGACGGGCGTCACCTTTGGGTTCGACGCACCCGCAACCGACGCGCCCGCAACCGCAGCGCGGGCAACGGCAGGACGGCGTTGGCGCAGCCGTTGGCGCCGGGCGCCGGCGGAACCGACACTGGAAGACCCCACAACAACAAAACAGACACCAGCAGAACCGGCAACAACAGACCCAGCTCTGGAAACAACCCGGAACGCAGCCGTTGACGCTGGCGTGCAACCAGCCTGGGGGTCCATCCTGCGGGACCTTTTCCTTGAGGTGCACCCGGGCGAGATTGTTGCCATCACGGGGCCCAACGGCGTCGGGAAATCGACCCTGCTGCGGATGTTTAACGGACTCCAGCGACCTGTGACCGGCAAGGTGCTGGTGAACGGCGCAGATATTGCCGGCGTCCCGGTGGGCCGCACGGCCGCTCACGTGGGGCTGCTCTTCCAGCACCCGCGCGACCAGCTGTTTGAACGGTCATTGCTGCGCGAGGTGCAGTTCGGCCTGGACCACCTGGACCGCCTGGACCGCCTGAGCCCCCTGGGCCGCATCGACGCCGCCCGGGACGGCCAGGCTCCAGGCGGCGACCGGGCACTGGCTGCCCTGGCCCAGGTGGGCCTGGCGGATTCAACAGGGGAGCACCCCGCCGAACTGCCCGGCTCCCACCAGCGGCTCCTGGCCCTGGCCACAGTCCTGGCGCGCAGGCCAGCCGTCCTGGCGCTGGACGAGCCCACCGTCGGGCTGGACGGCAACGGGCTGGCGGTCCTGGACGCCGCGGTGAGGTCGGCCGCGGAGGCGGGCGCCGCCGTCGTGCTGGTCACCCACGATGTGGAGTACGCCCGGACGGCGGCGCACCGCATTCTCCGGTTGACGGGCGGCAGCCTGGTTCCGGGCTAAGCCGGCACCGGAAACGCGGCCCGGCACCGGAAACCCGGCCGGCACCGAATCCCGGCCGGCACCGGAAACCCGGCCGGCACCGGAAACCCAGCCAGCACCGGAAACCCGGCCCGGATCAGGCGTCCGCGCCCACCGCGACGCTGGACGCCACACCGGCCGGCAGGAACCGCTTGCCGTTGACCCGCTCGGAAGCCCCCACCCGGTCGAGGTACGGCGTGATGCCGCCCAGGAACATGGGCCAGCCCGCGCCAAGGATCATGCAGAGGTCGATGTCCTCCGGCCCGGCCACCACGCCTTCGGCGAGCATCAGGCCGATCTCCTCCGCCAGGGCGTCCTGGGTGCGGCGCAGCACCTGGTCCGCCGTGGACGGCTGGGTCCCGAAGGACATGAGGGCGAGCGTCGACGCGGGGATCTGCCGGGTGCCGTCCACGTCTTCCCAGAGGCCCTTGACGCCGCTGTCGATAAGTTTCTGCAGGTTGGAAGAGACCGGGAAGCGGCTGCCAAATGCCGCGTTCAGGGATTCCTGGACGTGCTGCGCCACCGGCAGGCCCACCATGGCCAGCAGGGTGAAGGGCGACATGGGCAGGCCCATGGGCCGCAGCGCGGTGTCGGCGGTTTCAGCCGGCGTGCCTTCGTCCAACGCGGCGGTGACCTCGCCCATCAGGCGCAGCAGGATGCGGTTGACCACAAACGCCGCCGCATCCTTGACCAGCACACCCGTCTTCCGCAGGCCCTTGGCGAGTTCGAAGGCCGTGGCCAGGACCGCGTCGTCGGTCCGCGGGGCCCGGACAATTTCAAGCAGCGGCATGACAGCCACCGGATTGAAGAAGTGGAACCCCACCAGGCGCTCGGGATGCTGCAGGTCCGCCGCCATGGCTGTGACGGACAGCGACGAGGTGTTGGTGGCCAGGATGCACTCGTCCGACACGATGCCTTCGAGCTCGGCAAAGACCTGCTTTTTGACGTTCAGTTCTTCGAAGACCGCTTCGATGACAAAGTCGGCGTCGGCAAACGCGGCCTTGGACACGGATCCTGTCACGAGCGCTTTGGTCCGGTTGGCGGCGTCCTGGCTGATTCGCTTCTTCGCCAGCAGCTTGTCCACTTCGGCGTGTACATAGCCCACGCCCTTGTCCACCCGGGCCTGGTCAATGTCCGTCAGGACCACCGGAACCTTGAGCTGCCGGGCAAAGAGCAGGGCCAGTTGGCCGGCCATCAGGCCCGCGCCCACCACCCCCACTTTCGTGACGGGCCGGGCCAGCTTGCGGTCGGGGGCGCCTGCTGGACGCTTGGACCGCTTCTGGACCAGGTCCAGGAAGGCGTAGACGGTGGAGCGGAATTCGTCGGTCTGCATCAGGTCGGCCAGGGTTTCGCATTCCAGTGCCGCGGACTCGGCCTGCGTCATGGTGCGGTTGGCCGCCATCACGTCCAGGACCTTGCCCGGCGCGGGCGCGGCGTTGGATGTTTTGGCTTCCACCAGCTGCCGGCCCGCCGCCACCGCGGCGTCCCAGCGTCCGGCGGTGGCAGGATCGGCGGGGTCGACGGCGTCGGGACGCTCCGGCACCACGTCACCGGAGATCACGCGCGCTGCCCACGCCAGGGACTGCTCCACAAAATCGGCGGGTTCGAACAGGGCGTCAGCGATGCCCAGCCCGAAGGCCTGCTGGCCGGTCAGGGTCCGGTTGTTGCTGAGCGGGTTTTCGATCATGACCTTGACGGCGTTTTCGGGGCCGATCAGGCGGGGCAGGATGTAGACGCCGCCCCAGCCGGGCACCAGGCCGATAAAGGCCTCCGGCAAGGCCAGGGCGCCGGCGCCAGTGGAAACGGTGCGGTAAGTGGACTGCAGCGCCACCTCCAGCCCGCCGCCCAGGGCAGCGCCGTTGATGAACGCAAAACTGGGCACCCCCAGGTTGGCTAGGGTGGAGTAGACATCGTGCCCCAGCTGGGCCATCCACAGGCCATGTTCGCGCTGCTCCAGCGACTTCACGGCGGAAAGATCGGCGCCTGCCACCAGGTAGTGGGGCTTTCCGGTCACGCCGACGCCGACGATCTCACCGCGGGCCGCCCGGTCCCGGAGGGCCTCCAGGGCCTGTCCCAGTTCAATGAGGGTATTGGGCCCCAGCGTGGTGGGCTTTGTATGGTCCAGACCGTTGTCCAGCGTGATCAGGGCGAACGTTCCGCCGCCCGGCTTACCGCCCGCAGCTGGGAGCTCGATGTCCTGGACGTAGGAGTGGGTAATGGTCTCGTCGGGGAAGAGGGCTGCCAGTTCCCGGTAATCGGTGGCGCTCATGCGGTGGCTCCTTCGGCGGCGGTTGCGGTTGCGGCGGCGGTGGGTGCGGCGCCGCTGTAGTCGGGGTGGTGCGGGTTTTCCCAGATCACGGTGGCGCCCATGCCCAGGCCCACGCACATGGTGGTGATGCCGTACCGGACTGAAGGGTCGGCCTCGAACTGGTGTGCCAGCTGGGTCATCAGCCGCACCCCGGAGGATGCCAGCGGGTGCCCTACGGCAATGGCACCGCCGTAGCGGTTGACCCGGGGGTCGTCGTCGGCAATGCCGAAGTGGTCCAGGAAGCTCAGGACCTGGACCGCGAAAGCCTCGTTGATCTCGAACAGACCAATGTCGGAGATGTCCAGCCCGGCGTTGCGGAGGGCCTTTTTGGTGGCGGGGACGGGCCCGATGCCCATAACCTCAGGCTCGACGCCGGCATACGCGAAGCTGACCATCCGCATCTTCACGGGCAGGCCAAGTTCGGCGGCGGCTTCCGACGACGCCAGCAGTGCGGCCGTGGCACCGTCGTTCAGGCCCGCTGCGTTGCCGGCCGTGACCCGGCCGTGGGCGCGGAACGGGGTGCGAAGCGCTGCAAGGTCGGCCAGGGTGGTGCCGGGGCGGGGCGGCTCGTCCACGCTGTTGACCGTCCAGCCCTGGCCCGGCTTCTTGGTGGCCACCGGAACCAGGTCCGGCTGGATGTTGCCTGCACCGTAGGCGGCGGCCAGTTTCTCCTGTGAAGCGACGGCGTAAGCATCGGTCCGCTGCTTGGTGATGGCGGGAAAACGGTCGTACAGGTTTTCTGCGGTGTTACCCATGTTCAGGGCTGCCGGGTCCACCAGCCGTTCGGACATAAAACGCGGGTTGGGGTCCGCCCCGGCACCCATGGGATGGTTGCCCATGTGCTCCACGCCGCCGGCGATGACAACGTCGTAAGCGCCGAACCCGATGCCGCCGGCGGTGGCCGTGACGGCGGTCATGGCCCCGGCGCACATCCTGTCGATGGCGAAACCGGGAACGGTACGCGGGAGCCCCGCCAGGAGTGCGGCGGTGCGGCCCAGGGTGAGTCCCTGGTCGCCGGTCTGGGTGGTGGCGGCAATGGCCACCTCGTCGATCCGCTCTGCCGGCAGTGACGGGTTCCGGCGCATCAGTTCGCGGATGCATTTGACGATCAGGTCATCGGCGCGGGTTCCGGCGTAGATCCCCTTCTCTCCCGCCCGGCCAAAGGGGGTGCGGACGCCGTCGACAAAAACGACGTCGCGGACGGTGCGCTGGGCTGCGCCGCTTCCGTGGTGGCTCACGTATTACTCCTCATCGAGACGGTGCGCCGGCCGCGTGCCGGAGTGCGGCAGTGCCAGGCGTCGGTACACTCGATGTTACTCGTGAGTAACTTAGGCCGCAAGGGCCCTGAGGCAGGCGGCTACTGTCCCGCAGCCACGGCCTGCCGCGGTTCCTTGGGGGGAAGCGGCTGCGGGTGGAGGAACGCCTCGGTGATCAACGGCGCCGTCAGGTCAACCTGCCACTGGCGGGCACCCAGGGCCAGCAGACCGGCTGCGACGCCCTCCGCCGTGATCTCGGCCGGCGGCCGCCAGGACACCCGGCGGAGGGTGTCCGGGGTCAAAAGGTTTTCCAGCGGCAGGTTCAGCTTCTCCGCCAGCTCCTGCAGGGCCGGGCGGGCCGTGGCCAGCCGGGCTGCGGCCTCGGGATCCCTGTCGGCCCAGACGCGCGGCGGCGGCGGGGCGTTGGTGGGCAGGTGCAGCGGCGGCAGGTCCTCCATGGCGCGGGCGGTGGCGATGCAGCGCAGCCACCGCGGTGCTTCACGCTGGGCAGCGCGGCCGTGGAAGCCCTTGGTGCCCAGGAGCTGCGGGACGGTGGTGGGCATGGCCTTGGCTGCCGCCACCAGGGACGAATCGGGGATAAGCCGGCCCGGGGCGACGTCGCGCTTTTGGGCCAGCGAGTCGCGTTCCAGCCAAAGTTCGCGGACAGCGGCCAGCTGGCGCCGGTCCCGGATCTGGTGCAGGCCGGAGGTTTTCCGCCAAGGGTCAACCCGGGGCGGCGCCACACCCCCTGCCAGGATTGCGGCAAACTCCTGCTCGGCGTAGTCCAGTTTGCCGTCGGCTGCCAGCAGTTCGATCAGTTCCTCGCGGAGCTCGGCGAGGACCTCCACGTCCAGGGCCGCGTACCGCAGCCAGGGCTCGGGGAGGGGGCGGGTGGACCAGTCCGCTGCGGAGTGCTCCTTGGCGAGGCCGAAGCCCAGCAGCTGCTCAATCACGGCGGCCAGGCCAACGCGGGGGAGCCCGGCGATGCGGGCGGCGAGTTCGGTGTCGAAGAGCCGGTCCGGCCACATGCCCAGCTCTGACAGGCAGGGCAGGTCCTGGCTGGCGGCGTGCAGGATCCATTCGACGCCGGAGAGGGCGTCGTTGATGATGTCCAGGTTGTCGAACGGCTCGGGGTCGATCAGCCAGGTGCCGGTGCCTTCGCGCCGGATCTGGACCAGGAAGGCGCGCTGGCCGTAGCGGAACCCTGACGCCCGTTCGGCGTCGACCCCTGCAGGCCCCGTGCCGGCGGCGATGGCCGCGGCGCACCGTTCCAGTCCGGCGGCCGTTTCGATGACCAGCGGGACCCCCTCGCGGGGGGTGTCGAGCTCGATGACTTCGGGGATGGGGCTTTCGAAGCCCTCCACCGTGATGTGGGGTGCGGTCTCAGCAGCCGGGTCGCCGGCCGTGGTGTTTTCCGGAATGTTTGGGGTCATGATGCTTCCAGTTTACCGGGCGGCCCGGTTGGGGACTGTCGGGGGACGGTTCGGCATCCTAGTTCCGGCGCCGGTGGGGCAGGGCGGTGACGCCGTCCGGCAGTGGCGGCAGGCCAGCGAACGTGCAGACCATGTCAGACCAGGCCTCAAGGTGCGCTGTCACATCGGCGGTGGCAGGCGTCCAGGATGCGCGGAGTTCGATGTCGATGGTGCCGGGCCGTTCGGAGAGGGTGCCGAAACTTTCGGACAGGACGCGGGTGGCGGTGCCGCCGGCTGCCCGGTAGTCGGCCTTGTGGTTTTCCAGCGCTTCCACCAGCCAGGTCCAGGCAACCGTGCCCAGCATCTCGTCGTTGCCCATCTCGGCTTCCAGCTCTGCCCTGATGTAGGTCACGATGCGGAATTCGCCGTCCCACACGGCCGAGCCGTCGGGGTCGTGCAGGAGGATGAAGCGGCCGGTGGCAAGTTCCGTATCGTCATCGCCAGCGGAACCCGCCGCGGCCGCGAGGGCCATTGCGGCGGGTCCGTGCAGGGCGGTGGCGGCTGTGCCGGCGCCGTGGGCCATGACCTCCGCGCCCAGCGCCACGGCAAAGGGCGCCAGGCGGGCCGGGGCCGGAATCTCGGCCAGGCGCAGTTCCTTGCGGCACTGGGCTTTCCTGAGGGTTCCCAACGCCCGGAGGAAGTCCGGGGGAACCTGGTCAAGTGCGTTCACCTTCGCAGAGTACGCAACGGTGCAGGTGAGCGCCGGAAGGCTCGCCGTTGGCAGCGCTTAGCTGCCCTGGCGGTAGTCCCGAAGTTCATGACGGATCGCGGCGGCAAACGCATCGATGTCCTCCTCGGTGGTGTCGAATGAACACATCCACCGCACTTCCCGTGCAGCCTCATTCCAGTCGTAAAAGCGGAACGAGGCACGCAGGCGGTCAGCCACGCCCTCCGGGAGGACGGCGAAGACACCGTTGGATTCGGTTTTCTGCGTGGGCAGCACCCCGTCGATGCTGTCGACTGCGGCGCGCAGCCTGGTGGCCATGGCATTGGCGTGCGACGCGCTGCGCAGCCACAGGCCGTCCTCGAGCAGCGCGATGAACTGGGCGGACATAAACCGCATTTTCGAAGCCAGCTGCATGTTCATTTTCCGCAGGTACACCAGGCCTGAGGCCGCCTCCGGGTTCAGGGCCACCACCACCTCGCCGAACAACAGGCCGTTTTTGGTGCCGCCGAAGGAGAGGATGTCCACGCCCGCGTCCCTGGTGAAGGCCCGCAGCGGAACCTGGAGGTGGGCTGCGGCGTTGGCCAGCCGGGCGCCGTCCATGTGCAGCTTCATGCCCTTGGCGTGGGCGTGTTCGGCGATGGCCGCCACTTCCTCCGGGGTGTAGCAGGTCCCCAGCTCGGTGGTCTGCGTGATGGAGACGGCCAGCGGCTGGGCCCGGTGTTCATCGCCCCAGCCCCAAGCCTCGCGGTCGATCAGTTCCGGTGTCAGCTTGCCGTCAGGCGTGGGGACGTGCAGGAGCTTGATCCCGCCGATGCGTTCCGGCGCGCCGTTCTCGTCCATGTTGATGTGGGCGGTGGACGCGCAGACGACGGCGCCCCAGCGCGGCAGCAGCGACTGCAGCGCCAGCACGTTGGCGCCGGTTCCGTTGAAGACCGGGAAAGATTCGATGCCTGCGCCGAAGTGTTCGGCCAGCAGGTCCTGCAGCCGGGCGGTGTAGTCGTCCTCGCCGTAGGAGACCTGGTGGCCTTCGTTGGCGGCCGCCAGCGCAGCCAGGACTTCCGGGTGGACGCCGGAATAGTTATCGGATGCGAAGCCGCGGATGTCCGGGTTGTGGAGGCGCGCGGCGGTGGCGGATTCGGCTGTGGTTGTCAAAGGTTTGCTCACACTTTCAGTTTAGGGACAGCCGCAGGCGCCGCGGTGCGGGTCCGCGGCTGCGGGTTGCGCGGCTGCCGGAGGTCAGGGGGCCAGGACCAGCCGGGTGCCATTAAGCTGGTCCGCCGGGGTGGTAAAGAGATTAACGACGGCGGCACCCAGGTCCGCGACGTCGGTGGCGCCGGGAAAGGTCCGGTCGGGATGGCTGCTGCGCAGTTGGTCGTCCACCAGGGCCTTGACCACCAGGACGACGGCGGCCGCGTGCAGTTCGTCCCCCGGGCCGGCATCCCGCCGGAACCCGTCTGCCATGGCCATGGTCCAGGCCTCGGCCGCCGCCTTCGCTGCCACGTAGCTGGCGGTTGCCGCCGTGGGGCGGGTCACCGCGGTAGAGGACACCATGGCGAACCTGCCGGCCGAAGACTTAGCGAGGTCGTCGTAAAACACCCGGGAGACGTTGCGGAGCGTGGTGATGGCGCCGCGCGCCAGGAAGTCCCAGTCCTCGTCCGTCTGGTCCGCGATGCCTTTGGCACCCCGCCAGCCGCCCACCAGGTGGATCACGGCGTCCACCGGCCCGGCGGCCGCCGTGACGTCCGCGCGGAGCTGCCGGACGTCGTCGGGCACTGAAAGGTCGCAGGTGAAGGCGGTGACGCCGGTACCCGCCTGCCGGGCGGCGTCGGCGATCCGGTCCGGATCGGAACCAACGGTGCACACCCGGTGCCCGGCGGCGTGCAGGGCCCGGGCGACTGCTACGCCGGAGGGGCCGCTGCCGCCGGTGACCAGGACGGTTGCCGGCGTGGACCCAAGGCTCACAGCGGCGACCCGCCCGTGAGCCCCGCGGTGGATTCAATGACGGGACGCATCTTCTTCTCCAATGCTTCGTAGAACATGGACAGCGGGAATTCATCGTCAAGGACCTGGTCGGTCAGGCCCCGCGGCGGACCGTCCAGCGGCAGGGCGTCCGGGCCCTTGGCCCAGGCCGATGCCGGGTGGGGCGTGAGGGTGCCGGCCACCAACTGGTAGGCGGCAAGCCAGTGCGCGGTTTTGGGCCGGTCGATGGAGCGCCAGTACAGGTCGTCGATGGTGGTCCCAAGGGCGATCACGGCGTCCGCGACGTTGTCCCAGTCGATGCTGAGGCGGGTGTCCGTCCAATGCAGCACGTGCCGCTGGTGCAGCCAGGCGAAGAGGAGCTGGCCGCCCAGGCCGTCGTAGTTGCGGACCCGGCTGCCGGTGATGGCGAACCGGAAGATCCTGTCGAAGATGATGGCGTACTGCACCAGCCTGGCGTGCCGGCGGGCTTCCGGATCGGCATTTTCGTCCTTGTCGATGCGGACCGACTCGCGGAACGCCGTGAGGTCGCAGCGGAGTTCCTCCAGCGAGTACAGGAAAAACGGCATCCGCTGTTTGATCATGAACGGGTCGAAGGGCAGGTCGCCGCGCATGTGGGTGCGGTCGTGGATAAGGTCCCACATCACGAAGGTGGCCTCCGTGAGGTCCTGGTCCGCGAGCAGTTCCGCGGCACCCGCCGGAAGTTCCAGGCCCGTGATGCCTGCGGCGGCTTTAAGGACCCGGCGGAACCGCACTGCCTCGCGGTCGGCGAAAATGGCGCCCCACGTGAACGTGGGAGTGGTGCTGACGGCAACCGTTTCGGGGAACAGGACCGCGGAGTTGGTGTCGTAGCCTGCGGTGAAGTCCACAAAACGGATGGGGACAAACAGCTTGTTGGAGTAGTCCCCGGCTTCCAGCGCGGCGATGAATACGGGCCAGATCACTTCAAGGAGGACTGCTTCGACCAAGCGGCTGCTGCTGCCGTTCTGGGTGTACATCGGGAAGATGACCAGGTGCTGCAGGCCGTTCACGCGCTGCTCCTGTGGCTGGAAGGCCAGCAGGGATGCCAGGAAGTCAGGCACGGCGAAGCCGGCCGCAGCCCAGCCGTCGAAATCGGTGCACACGGCGGCCAGATACCGGGCATCGTGCGGGAAGGCCGGGGCCAGGGCGCCGATCGCGGCAATGATGTCCTCGACGTGTGCTGCCGCTGCGGGATGGTCCGCCGGATCCGGGACTGAACCGTCCTGTGCCTGCAGGGCCTGCAGGGTGCCGGCCGCCGCCTTGAGTGCGGTCCAGTCCGGGTTGTCGGCGGAGATCCCGGCGATGGCGGTGGTGATGGTTTCAGTCATCGGAGGCTGCCTTCCTGATTGCTTTAGGTCTGCAAAAAGCGTAGCAAGCAACCAGAAGAACTAATCTAAAATACGGCTTAGCCTAAGAAATACTATTGCTCAATGGCCGGGCCGGTCTGGTGAGACCGGCCCGGCGCTAAGGGATCAGGCGCCCGTTGACCCGGGACTGGCCGGCAGGCCGGTTTCCTTTTCCACCAGCTTGAGCGATACCGAGTTGATGCAGAACCGCTGGTCAGTGGGGTTGTTGTAGCCCTCACCCTCAAACACGTGGCCCAGGTGCGAGTCGCACGTGGCGCAGCGCACCTCGATGCGCTCCATACCCAGGGTCCGGTCGTGGATGTAGCGGACGGTGCCGTCCGCCAGCGGGGCCCAGAAGGAAGGCCAGCCACAGTGTGAGTCGAACTTCTCGTTGCTGGTGAAAAGCTCGGTGCCGCAGGCCCTGCACTGGTAGACGCCCGAGGTGTGGGTGTCCCAGTACTCACCCGTGTAGGGGCGCTCGGTGCCGGCCTTGCGCAGGACCTGGTACTCCTCGGGAGTCAGTTCCTGCCGCCACTGGGCATCGCTCTTTTCAACGCTGGGACCTGCGGGGGTTGCGTCGTCACCGGTTCCTGCCGGGGCGGGGACCGCGGTGGTTGCCTGTTTTTTGAAAATGCTGTTGCCGAAGATGCTCATAGTCGTTGCAACGCTCAGGAGTCGCCGATAAATCCCGAACCCGCGTACAGGTGCAGGACGGGAACACCCAGCTGGTCCTGTGCCTTGTTGGCCCAATCGGTGTGGAAGGTGTCCGCCACGGCGTGCGGGCGGGTGATCACCACGGCCTGGGTGGCGCCGGAATCGCGGACCTTTGCCACCAGGGCGTCAACCGCGCGGACGTCCACCACCTCGCCGGTGACGCCGGAGCCGAGGCCCGACAACGCCTCAAGGGAGACGGCAAGGGTTTCGGCGGCCTGGGCGCGTTCCGTACCGGGGTCCGGGGTCGAGGAGGTGAGGTCCCTGAAGGCTTTGGCAATGTCCAGCATGGAGAGGTTCTCCAGGAAGTCCACCAGCAGATGCCGTTCCGTATTGGCAGGAACAAGCAGCAGCAGCGTCGAATCAGCTCCGTCCACCAGGCGCTCGATGTTCAGGCGGTCGTCCGCCCCCAGGGGTTCTTCGGTCAGGATGACGATGGGATCACTCATGGCCTTAGCCTAGTCCTGCGCACCTGGGGCCGCACGCCCGGGCCGCGGCACGCACCCCCGGCAAAATGCGGGCAACACCGCAGGGGGCGGTAAGAATAGGAGCATGGCTTCTTCGCAGCGCACCCGCCGTTCCCGCACCGCCGCCTCCCCGGAGCCCGCCAGGATGTCGCTGCGGACCAAATGGGCCATTGGCGGCACGATCGGCGGCGGAGCCCTGGCAGGGTTGCTGGCCACCGGTTCTTCGGCGCTCGCCGTGTACTTTGCCCGTCGGGTCATCACCCCCGCCCGGCAGCGTACGGCGGACCAGGAAGTGCTGGCCGTCATCCGGGACGGGCAGGCCCGGCAGGTGATCTTCGCCGCCAGCGACGACACCACCGTGGAGGGTACGTACGGGTTTTATTTCGACGGCGGCAAAGGGCACGCGCGCATCGGCCGGATCATTTCCTACTCGCCGGCCGAACGGACGGTGCTGCGGGAGGTTGAAGCGGTGTACAGCGGCGACCTGGAAAAGGCCCGCTGGGGCTGGTGGAGCGGTGCGCTCCACCCTGACCCGGCCGCCGCGGGGTATCCCGCGGAGGACGTCCTGATTGACGTTGACCGGGGCCAGGCCCCAGCGTGGCTGGTCCGGGCCGGGGGCAACCCCCGGACGTGGGCCATCATGGTGCACGGCAGGGGCGCCAGCAGGCAGGAGGCGCTGCGGGCCGTGGGCCCGGCGCTGGAACTGGGGCTGACCAGCCTGCTGGTGTCCTACCGCAACGACGGGCTGGCACCGTCGGCGGACGACGGCCGGTACGGGCTCGGCTCCACCGAATGGCAGGACATCGAGGCAGCCATCGGGTACGCGCTGGCGAACGGTGCACAAGAAATTGTGCTCTTCGGCTGGTCGATGGGCGGCGCCATCTGCCTGCAGACCGCGGACCTCTCCCGCTACCGCCACCTCATCCGCGCCATGGTGCTGGATGCACCGGTGATCGACTGGGTCAACGTCCTGGCCCACCACGCCCAGCTGAACCGCATTCCTTCCCTGGTGGGACGCTACGGGCAGCTGATGCTCGGCCACCCACTGGGCCGCCGGCTCACCGGCCTGTCTGCCCCCGTGGACCTCAAAGCCATGGACTGGGTGTCCCGGGCCGTGGAACTGCGGACGCCCACCCTGATCCTGCACAGTGTGGACGACGAGTACGTCCCCTACCCGCCATCCACCCTGCTGGCCGAGCGGAACCCGGAGATGGTGACGTTCGAGCCGTTCAGCCGGGCCCGGCACACCAAGGAATGGAACGTGGATCCGGAACGCTGGGAGCGGCTGGTGAAGGCGTGGCTGCGGCAGCAGCTGGCACCCCGCCGTAACCCCGGGGCCAACTGACGGGCCCGTCCTGCGGGCAGCGGGCTAACTTCCGCCGGGTTGCAGGGCATCGTCCTGCCACGCCGTCACGTTTCGCCACACGGCAAGGCGTCCCACCGCGGCGGACGCACCCACCGTGGCCCAGAAACCCAGCGCAGCCAGCGTCCAGCCCAGCCCCAGCAGGCCGCCCAGGACCCAATAGGTGAGGGTTGGCACGGCGAAAAAAGCCGCCACATGCAGCCACTGGTTCTGCACGGGCCGCAGCAGGAACGCCAGCAGGGCCGCCAGCGGCGTGGCCACCAACAACGCGGTCCCGAAACCGTAGACCACCAGCATCATGATCATGCCAGGCACAAAGTTCGCGCCGCCATCAGCCTGCCGGGACGAGATAATTTCCTGCGTCACCTGGACAATGCACAGGCCCGCCACCCACAGCACCACGGCAATCAGCCAGCCTTTGATAAAAGCGAACGGACCCAGGACCACCGGCGTCCTGCCGCCCGGCCTGCGCTCACGTCCACCGGAGGGCCCGCCGTCCGGCCCGCCCTCCGGTGGACGTGCCGCCTGGTGCTCAGGCACGCGAGCCGATGGCCGCCGTGACGGCAGACGTAAGCCGGACCAGGTCAGCCGGCGCCAGTTCGATGTCCAGGCCCCGCCTGCCGCCGGAGACCAGCACGGTGGCCAAAGCCAGGGCACTGCTGTCCAGGACGGTGGGGGAGGGCAGCCGCTGGCCCAGGGGCGAGATGCCGCCCAGCACGTAGCCCGTGCGGCGCTGGGCCGCAGCCGGGTCAGCCATGGCGGCTTTTTTGGCTCCCAGGGCAGCTGCGATGGCCTTCAGGTCCAGGGTCCCGCTGACGGGGACGATGCCCACGGCCAGCCTGCCTTCAACATCCACCATGAGTGTTTTGAAAACCCGGGCCGGGTCCACGCCCAGGGCCTGCGCGGCCTCGGTCCCGTAACTGGGCGCTGCCGGATCATGCGTATACGGGTGCAGCACAAAGGGAACCCCTGCCGCGGCAAGTGCCGCTGTTGCAGGAGTTCCCTGTGAGGTGTTCTTCCGTGCCATAAGACTGCGTCAGCGGCCGATGCCCGACGCTGCGGAGACCTTGCGCTTGATCCGGCCCAGCATGGCCGTCATGCCGCGCATCCGCAGCGGCGTGATGGCCCGCGTGAGGCCCAGCAGCTCCGGCATGTCATCCGGCACCGCCAGGATCTGCTCCGCGGAGAGCCCGTCCAGGCCCTCGTGCAGGACCCCGGCGAAGCCCCGCGTGGTGGGGGCTTCGACCGGTGCCTTGAAGTACAAGTGGACGGGGCTGGCCGGACCGGCGTTCTTTTCCGTTTCAATGGTCAGGAACAGCGGCGACTGGCACTCCACCACCTGCTCCAGCAGCTCGGGGTGGTCCTTGAGCCGGTCCGGAAGCTGGGGGAGTCCCTCCGAGAATTCCAGCAGCAGCTGCAGCCGTTCAGGCTCGGTGAGGGCCTGGAAGTCGTCAACGATTGCCGCCAGGGCGGAAGGCAGGGCTTGAGTAGTCATCAGCCCAAGTCTACGTCGACGGCGGGTCAGACTCCCGTTGTGACGGCCACGGAGCCGCGCTCGGCGCCCTTGACGATGGGGACGCGCACGGCGTTGCCCCATTCAGTCCAGGAACCGTCGTAGTTGCGGACCGACTCGAAGCCCAGGAGGTACTTGAGGGCGAACCAGGTGTGGCTGGAACGCTCGCCGATCCGGCAGTACGCCACAACATCGTCGCCTTCGGTGAGCCCGGCCTCGCCGAGGTACAGGGCCTCAAGCTCGGCGCGGTCCCGGAACGTGCCGTCAGGTGCGGCGGCCCGAGCCCACGGGATGGACGCTGCGGTGGGAATGTGGCCGCCGCGCAGGGCGCCCTCTTCCGGGTAAGCGGGCATGTGGGTCCGCTGCCCGGTGTACTCCTCGGGGGAGCGGACATCGATCAGGGGCTTGCCCAGGTGTGCCAGGACATCGTCCTTGAACGCACGGATGGGGGCGTCGTTGCGCTCAACCTCGGGGTACGTGCCGGCTGTCGGGGACGGCCTGTCCCGGGTCAGTTCCCGCTCCTCCGCCACCCACTTGTCCCGGCCGCCGTCGAGCAGGCGGACGTCCTGGTGCCCAAAGAGGGTGAATACCCAGAGGGCGTAGGCTGCCCACCAGTTGGACTTGTCGCCATAGATGACCACGGTGCTGTCGCGCGAGATGCCCTTGGCTGCGGCCAGGGCCGCGAACGCGGCGCCGTCAACGTAGTCACGGGTGACGTCGTCGTTGAGGTCGGTGTGCCAGTCGATCTTTACGGCGCCGGGGATGTGGCCGGTCTCGTACAGCAGGACGTCCTCGTCGGATTCCACCACCACCAGGCCGCCGTTCTCCACGGCGCCGTCGGCCAGGGCGGCGGCGAGCCACTCGGTGGAAACCAGGCGTTCGGGGTGGGCGTAGGCTGCGAACTTGTCGTTCTGTTCAACCGCGTAGGGCATGTTTTGGCCTTTCATTGAGAACACGGGAGCACCGCGGGACCGGCATTGGGACCTGCTCCCACCCTAGCCAGCGCCCGGAACGATGTCCGTATTCCGTTAACAGGGCGAAATGTTGCCTTGGTCACGCCGCCGTGGTCCCCCGGCGGCAGCACCCGTCCGCGCCGGGCATTGCCGGTATCATTTCCCGGGACCACCCACCAGCAGAACGGACCACCTTGGTACAGATCGAACAGCTCGCCGCCCGCACACCGGCGGTGTCGGTGGATGAACTCCTCAAAGGGTTCTTCCCGTCGCCGCGGTTCGGCCAGGTGTCCTTTGAAAGCTACCGGCCGGATCCCAACCAGCCCAGCCAGGCCGCTGCTGTCCACGCCCTGCAGGGCTTCGCCGAAGGCGTCGGTACCGGCGGCGGGGGTGGCCTGTTCAAGAAGCTGTTCGGCAAAAAGGACGAATCCCGTGCGGGCATCTACCTTGACGGCGGATTCGGTGTGGGCAAAACCCACCTCCTCGCCTCACTCTGGCACCTGGCCCCGGGCCCCAAGGCGTTCGGCACCTTTGTGGAGTACACCAACCTGGTGGGGGCGCTGTCCTTCCGCAAGACCGTGGAGGCCCTGAGCAGCTACAAACTGGTCTGCATTGACGAGTTCGAACTTGACGACCCGGGCGACACCGTCCTGATGTCCCGCCTGATGCGGGAACTGGCCGACGCCGGCGTGAAGCTCGCTGCGACGTCCAACACCCTGCCTGGTTCCCTGGGCGACGGCCGGTTCGCCGCCGTGGATTTCCAGCGCGAGATCCAGGTCCTGGCGGACCAGTTCGACGTGCTGCGGATCGACGGCGAGGATTTCCGGCACCGCGGCCTGCCCGCCGCCCCCGCCCCGCTGAAAAACAGCGACCTCTCGGCCCACGTAAAAGCAGAGTTTGCCGGCAAGACGGTGGCCGACGATGAGTTCAGCACCCTGCTTGCGCACCTGGCCGGGGTGCACCCCAGCCGGTACCGGCAGTTGATCAGCGGCATCGACGGGATCGTGTGGCGCAACGTGGAAACCATCACCGAGCAGTCCGTGGCCCTCCGGTTTGTGGTCCTGGCCGACAGGCTATACGACAAGGACGTGCCCATCCTCGCCAGCGGCGTGCCGTTCGACAAGCTGTTCACCGAGGAAATGATGACCGGCGGGTACATGAAGAAGTACTTCCGTGCGGTTTCCCGGCTCACGGCACTGGCCCGGGAAGGCCAGAACCACGAACCGTCCTGACCCGTCTGCTGCAGGCGGCCGCCGGTTTCAGTCCGCTGCCTGCCTGTCCGGGCGGAGTGCTGCGCGCACCACCAGCCCTGCCACCAGGGCCCAGAAGGCAGAGCCGATGCCGGCAAAGGCCAGCCCGGACGCTGCCATCAGGAACGTAACGGCCGGAGCGATCCGGTCTTCCGGGTCCGCCAGGGCCGATGAGATGGAGCCTGCCAGGGTGCCCAGCAGCGCAAGCCCCGCTACGGCTTCGAGCATTCCGGCTGGTGCCGCGCTGACCAGGGTGACCAGGGCGGCCGAGAAGGCTGCCAGCACCAGGTAGGCCAGCCCGGAGGTGAAGCCGGCCAGCCAGCGCCGGCTCCGGTCAGCGCCCGCTTCTTCCCCCGCTGCGAGGGCGGCGCTCAAGGCTGCGAGGTTGATCGCGTGGCCGCCGAAGGGCGCCCCGAGCACCGTCCCTGCACCGGTGACCAGCATCGAGGGCCGCCACGGGGTTTCGTAGCCAAAGGACCGGAGCACCGCCACGCCCGGGATGTTCTGGGATGCCATGGTCACCACAAACAGCGGCAGGGCGATCCCGGCCATGGCCTGGAGGCTGAAAGCGGGCGCCGTCCACACCAGGGCAGGCAGGAGGGCGCCGTCGCCCAGGCCTGTACCCGTGGCGGCCAGCGAGATCCCGATGACCCCGAGCGCCACCACCAGGGCCGCCGGAACAGACCAGCGCGGCGCAAACTTCATCATGGCCAGCCAGCAGATGATCACCGGGGCCACAAACAGGGGAACACTGCCCAGTGCCTTGAATGGTGCCAGGCACAGCTGCAGGAGCACACCGGCCAGCATGGCCTGCGCCAGCGACGTGGGAATCCTGGCCATCAGCCGGCCGAGGGCGGGCACCAGGCCCGTCATGGCGATCAGTACCCCCGTCGCCAGGAAGGCGCCGACGGCGGCCGGCCACCCGCCGTCGACCGCTCCCGACGTTGCCAGCAAGGCCGCCCCGGGGGTGGACCAGGCGAGGGTCACCGGCACTTTGGCGCGGAAGGACAGGACCAGGACGCCCAAGCCAACGGCCAGCGTTACGGCCAGCAGGCCGGATGCGGCCTGGCCGGCATCCGCGCCCACCGCACGAAGGCCCGCCAGGACCACGGCGAACGATGAGGTGAAGCCCACCAGCGCGGTAACGGTTCCGGCCACGATCGGACGGGAATCCATTCCGGAAAGCCTGCGTGCCGGTTGCTGCCGCGGTGGTGCGGGTAATTTCGCCATGAGGGCAGGTTACCGGCGCGGCCGGGCGGACGGTGAATCGGTCCCGCTGGGCGGTAGCTGCCTGATTAAACGCCAAAGGCGCGGGCGCCGCCTCCCGGCGGGACCCGCGCCCCCTTGACGTGCTAGGGCAAAACCCTGGCCGAATCCTTTACGGAGCCCTGTCAACCGGCGGAACCGGGTTCACAGGGGCCGGCGGAACCTGCTCATTGGCAGGTGCCTGACCGGGGGTACCGTTTTTGTCCACGAGTTTGGAAGCGCCATCCTGGATTTTGTCCACATGACCGGCGTACTTTCCGCCCGTCTTGGTATCAACAAAATCGCCGGCCTTGGTGATGCCGTTCTTGATGGCCTGCTCGTTTCCATGGATAAGACCCTGAGCCTTGCCCTTTAGATCGTCAATCAGTCCCACGAGCACCTCCCTTCAATCGCGGAGCCAGGTCGCTCCTCCGCCTTCGATCCTAGCCCCGGAACCAGCAGGTGCCAAGGAAAACAGTGGGTTTAGCTGTTCGCCCGCAGCGGATGCCAGTGGCTGGCGGGTGTCGAAAGGGCACAAAAAAGCAGCTCCGGAAGAGCTGCTGCAAGTGTGGGCGATACTGGGATCGAACCAGTGACCTCTTCCGTGTCAGGGAAGCGCGCTACCGCTGCGCCAATCGCCCGGAACCGGGAAAACCGGTCAATGGGATTTCAGAGCGGACGACGAGATTCGAACTCGCGACATCCACCTTGGCAAGGTGGTGCTCTACCAGCTGAGCTACGTCCGCGTCTGCAGTTTTCCGGCCGGAACCGTTCCAAACTGCAAGCAGGCAAGTTACCTTGCCGAGTGGGCGATACTGGGATCGAACCAGTGACCTCTTCCGTGTCAGGGAAGCGCGCTACCGCTGCGCCAATCGCCCATTGCTTCCAGTGCTACCTGGAAAGCCATGGTTTTAACCGAGGTGGGTACGGGATTCGAACCCGTGTGAACGGCTTTGCAGGCCGCTGCCTCGCCTCTCGGCCAACCCACCGTGTAAGCGCCCATTCCAAAGAATGATTGCCATGACAGTGTCCTGCGAGCGGACGACGAGATTCGAACTCGCGACATCCACCTTGGCAAGGTGGTGCTCTACCAGCTGAGCTACGTCCGCATTTTGGAGGCATGATTCGCTGCCGTACCCGGCATTTCCTCGCGTTCCAACGAGTAAAAACAATATAGGAGGTTCCGGGATTCTCCAAATCGCGGGTCAGCTTCCGGCGGTGGCAGCCTTCCTTCCCACGTAATGGCGCGGAACTTGAAAATTACAGCCATGTAATTCCCGACGCCGTTCCCAGCGCAAAGAGGGTGGCGACGACCAGTCGGGACTGCTTTGGCCTGACGCGCCACCTCTCATGGGTACCGTGAGGGGAGTGCGGAACCAGCCGCCGTCGGCCGATTTTTCAAATGGCCCCGGCGTCGGCTAGCATTCAAGTGCATCAGGGCGATTGGCGCAGTGGTAGCGCGCTTCGTTCACACCGAAGAGGTCACTGGTTCGAACCCAGTATCGCCCACCGCAGAAGGTCCGTTTCCGCTCGTTGAGAGCGGGGACGGACCTTTTTTGTGCCCGGTGCCAGACCCCGGAGATATTGTCGGCCCCCTGTGAAAGAGTTTCCTGTATGACAGATCCACTCCTCGCCCACGCCACCGAATACGGCCGGATGTATGCGCGGTCCACGTCGGAGCAGTTTGCCGTGCCGTCCATCACCAATGTCATCGGGCAGCAGCCGCACGGCCTCGATGGCTGGTTCGGCTACATGGGGGCAAGCAGCCTGGCCAAGGACCCGCTGCTGGCAGACAGCCTGGGCAGTCCGGCAAAGATCCGGCAGGCCGTGAACCGTGCAGCCAAGGCAGCCGAAACGTACCGTGACGACGCCGCCCGCCGCGGGGACCGGGTGCACAACTACTGTGAGCAGGTTGCCCTGCGGGCACTGGGCCGGCCGCACACCATGAAGGAAACCCGGGAGGCGCTGGCAGCCAACGGCGAGGAATCCTTCGCCGTCAGGTTTGATGAATGGTGGGAGCTGTTCAAGGTGGAACCCATCGCCCCGGAGATCACGGTGTGGAACAGCACCGTGGGCTACGCCGGGACGCTGGACCTCGTGGCCCGCATCAATGGCCGGGTCTGCCTGATCGACTACAAGACCAAAGGCACCACCCGGGACGGGCAGGTCAAACCCCTTGACGACAAAGTGGTGATGCAGCTGGTGGCCGGCATGAAGGCCGAGGAAAGCCTGCTGGACGCCCAGGCCGGCACCTGGGAGCCGTGGCAGCACGGCAACGACCCCATCCTGCTGGCAGTGGCTATTGGCGAAACCGAGGTCCGGCCCGTCCGGGCCAACCCCGAGGTCCTGAAGCATCACTGGTGGAAATTCTGCGCGCTGCGCCGCGTCTGGGAGCTGAACGCGGACACCGTCAGCGCCGGCACGGCACTGCTCCCCATCGCCCCGCCGGCGCTGGCCCACGCCCGCACCGCCTAGCCCGGCCGCGAGCACCTAAACTGGATGGGTTCCCTATGCCGCTCTACGTGAGGAAAAACAGCGCATGGCTATTCTGAATATCCGCATCATCGGGGATCCTGTGCTGCGCACAGTTGCCGATCCCGTGACGGATTTCGGGCCGGAGCTGGCCAAACTCGTGGCGGACATGACCGAGACCATGGAGGATGTGGACGGCGCAGGGCTGGCCGCACCCCAGGTCGGCGTCAGTAAAAGGGTCTTCACGTACCGGATCAATGGCGTGGAGGGGCACATCGTCAACCCCGTCCTCGAAAACAGCGAAGACTTCCAGGCGGACCATGTGGAAGGCTGCCTGTCCATCCCCGGCCTGGGATTCCCGGTCAAGCGGTTCCGGACCACCCGCATCACGGGAGTGGACAAGGACAACAACCCAGTGGAGGTGGCCGCCGAGGACCTGCTGGCGCGCTGCTTCCAGCATGAAAACGACCACCTGGACGGCGTCCTCTTTACGGACCGCCTGGAGGGCGAGGACCGCAAGGCGGCCCTCCGGTCCATCCGCAACGCCAACTACGACGCCGTGACGGAACGGACCACAGCCAAGCGCGCCAAAACCGTAGGATCCAGTTTCGGCGGGGCAGCCTTTGGCGCCGGCGCTGCAGGCACCAAAGGGTGAGGGTCCTTTTTGCGGGAACCCCTGCCGTTGCCGTCCCGTCCCTCGATGCCCTGGTGGGCGCGGGCTTCGACGTTGTGGCGGTCCTGACGCGTCCTGACGCCCCGATCGGCCGTAAGCGCGTCCTCACCCCTTCCCCCGTTGCGGCGCGCGCCGCTGAGCTGGGCATCGACGTCATCCGCGCAGCCCGGGTGGACGCACACGCCGTTGCCGCCATCACTGCCGTGGCCCCCGATGTGGCGGCCATCGTGGCCTACGGCGGCCTGGTGCCGCCCGCAGCCCTCACCATTCCCCGGCACGGCTGGGTCAACCTGCACTTCTCCCTGCTGCCCGCGTGGCGGGGAGCCGCGCCCGTGCAGCGGTCCGTGATGGCAGGGGACGACATCACCGGGGCGGTCACGTTCCAGCTGGAACAGGGCCTGGACACGGGACCGGTGTTCGGCACCCTCACCGAGGCCGTAGCTCCCGCAGACACGGCCGGCGAACTGCTGGCACGGCTGTCCCACAGCGGCTCAGTCCTGCTGGCCCAGACGCTCTCCGCCATCGACGCCGGCACTGCGTCGCCCCGGCCGCAGGCCGGTGAGGTCACCCTGGCACCCAAGCTGACGCTCGAGGATGGGCACCTGGACTGGCGCCACCCTGCCTTGGCGCTGAACCGGCAGGCGCGCGGCGTCACGCCGGAACCCGGGGCCTGGACCCTCCTGGACGGGCAGCGCATCAAGCTCGAGCCGGTCCTGCTCCGCCCCGACGTGACGGCCTTGGCCCCGGGTGCCGTGGCGCTCCACGGCAAGTCGGTGCTGGTGGGAACCGGCTCGCACGCCGTTGAACTGACCCGGATCCAGCCTGCGGGCAAAAAGATGATGGCCGCTGCCGACTGGGCACGCGGTATGGCTTCCCTTGAAAGCGTGGTGTTTGAATGAGCGGCTCCGGCGGCAATCCAGGAAGCGGCGGCAACGCCGGGCAGGGTGTCCCGCGCGGCGGCCGCGGCAACGGCGGTCCGCGCGACGCCAGCAGGCGCAACGCCCAGGGCCGCGAACGGAACCGCGGACCGCAGCGCAGCTTTACCGAAAACGCACCGGCCCAGCGCACCCGCCGGGCCGATCCCGCCCGGCTGGTGGCCTTCGAAGTCCTGCGGGCGGTGGCAGCCGAGGACGCGTACGCCAACCTGGTGCTGCCGGCCAGGATCCGCCAGCACAAGCTGGAGAAGCGCGACGCCGGGTTCGCCACCGAGCTGAGCTACGGCGCGCTCCGCAGCCAGGGCACCTACGACGCCATCCTGGCACGGTGCGTGGACCGGCCCCTCGACCAGCTGGATCCCGCCATCCTCGATGCCCTGCGCATCGGCGTCCACCAACTCCTGGCCATGCGTGTTCCGGCGCACGCGGCACTTGACCAGACAGTGGGCCTGGCCCGCGCAGTGATCGGCGCCGGACCATCAGCGCTTATCAACGCCGTGCTCCGGAAGGTCACGGCGCACACCCTTGACGGCTGGCTGGACCTCCTCGTGGCCGGCGAAACCGACGAGACCAAAATCGCCTCGCTCCGGCACGCCCACCCGGAATGGATCGTGCGCGCCATGCGGCAGTCCCTGGTGATCCACGGCAGGCCGGCGTCTGAAATCACCGGCCTGCTCGAAGCCGACAACGCAGCACCGGTGGTCAACCTGGTGGCGCTGCCCGGCCTGGGAAGCCTGGCCGAAGCGCTTGAAGGCGGCGCCACACCCGGCGAACTGGTGGAAGGCTCTGCCCTCTCCAGCGGCGGTGACCTTGGCCGGCTGACCTCTGTGCGGGAAGGCACCACCCGCGTCCAGGACGTGGGGTCCCAGCTGGTGGCCCGCGCCATGGCCGCCGTGGATCTGGACCTGCCTGACGCTCAACACAAGGAAGGGACGGGCGCCGACGGCGAGCGATGGCTGGACCTTTGCGCCGGACCCGGTGGGAAAGCCGCCCTTCTGGCCGCCCTTGCCGGCCAGCGTGGGGCCACCCTGCTGGCCAACGAACCCGCACCGCACCGGGCCAAACTGGTCAGCCAGGCACTTTCCGCCGTACCCCGGGAGACCTGGCAGGTCCGCACCGGTGATGGCCGCGACGTGGGCACCGAACAGCCCGAAACTTTTGACCGTGTTCTGGTGGACGTGCCGTGCAGCGGCCTTGGCGCCCTGCGCCGCCGGCCCGAGTCCCGCTGGCGGCGCACACCCAAGGACCTGGCGGACCTCGGTTCGCTGCAGCGGGAACTGCTGGCCTCGGCACTGGCCGCGGTCCGTCCCGGGGGAGTGGTTGCCTATGTCACCTGCTCGCCGCACCCGGCAGAGACCAAAGCCGTGGTGGCCGACGCCATGCGTAAGCGGGACGACCTGGAACTGCTCGACGCAGGGTCTGCGCTGGATGCCGTCAGCCTCACCGGCAACCTCGGTGCAGGCCACGAATCCACCGCCCAACTCTGGCCGCACGTGCACGGCACGGACGCCATGTTCCTGGCGCTGATCCGCAAAAAAGCCTGACCGCCGGCTTTACGGCACCCCCTCCTCCCAGCCAGCCACTGAAAGGCGCCCCCGTGACGCAATGCTGCATCAACCCGAGCATCCTCTCCGCAGATTTCGTGAACCTCGAGGCGGAACTGCAGCGCATCAGCACGGCTGACGCTGTGCACGTGGACGTGATGGACAACCATTTTGTTCCCAATCTGACGCTGGGCCTGCCGGTGGTGCAGCGGATCCAGGCCGTCAGCCCGGTTCCGCTGGATGCCCACCTGATGATCGCCGACGCCGACCGCTGGGCGCCGGGGTTCGCCGATGCCGGCCTGGCCTCGGTCACCTTCCACGCGGAGGCATCCATTGCGCCGGTCAAGCTGGCCCGCGAGCTGCGCAGCCGGGGTGCGAAGGCCGGCATGGCCCTCCGTCCTGCCACCCCGGTGGAGCCCTACCTGGACATGCTCGAAGAGCTGGACATGCTCCTGATCATGACCGTTGAGCCCGGATTCGGCGGCCAGGCCTTCCTTGACCTGACCCTGCCCAAGATCCGGCGTGCCCGGGCCGCGATCGATGGTTCGGGGATCGGCGTGGCCATCCAGGTGGACGGCGGCATCACCGAAGAAACCATCATCCGCGCCGCGGAAGCCGGCGCCAACGTCTTTGTGGCAGGCTCCGCCGTGTACGGTGCAGCGGACCCGGAGGCAGCCATTACGCGGCTGCGGGAGCGGGGCAGCCGTTCGTTACGCGGAGCGACGGAATAGCCGGCGGCGCCCTGCTGTTATGGCACAATAGCAACACACATACGTGCTCCGGGGTCGGTGTAAGTCCGAACCGGCGGTGATAGTCCGCGACCCGCGAGCCGGTGCTTTTCTTCGGAAAATCCCGGCGGACGGTTGAACTGGTGAAATTCCGGTACCGACAGTTAAAGTCTGGATGAGAGAAGCACGTACAGCTGTACTGCGGTGTCCTTTTTTGGGGCGCCGCAGCCCTCTGCTGTCGTATACCCCCGGAGCCATCGCGGTTCGAACGGGAAGGAACGACACACACATGGACCTCCTGCGATGGCTCTTTGACGCTCAGATCCCCGTCGGGGGATCTGTCCTGATTCTGAGAGAAGTGCTGGGCAACATTTTTGGCCTGGCAAGCGCCTTTGGCGGCATGCGCCGAAAGGTCTGGGCCTGGCCGGTGGGCATCGCCGGCAACCTCCTGCTGCTCACGGTTTTCCTGGGCAACGTCTTTGGCTCCGCGACACCCGCCACGCTGTGGGGCCAGGCCGGCCGGCAGGTGATGTTCATCGTGGTGGCAGCGTACGGCTGGCACCGCTGGAAGCAACGCCGCGACGCCGGCGGCGGGAACACCGCCGTCGTGCCCCAGTGGGCCAGCACCCGCACCCGGTGGATTCTGGGCGCCGCGATGGTGGCCGGGACCCTGGCCCTGACGCCGCTGTTTGACCGGCTGGGCTCCTACCCGCCGGTGTGGGCAGACGCGTGGACCTTCGCCGGTTCCCTGCTGGCCACCTACGGGATGGCCCGCGGCTGGACCGAATTCTGGCTGGTCTGGGTGGCCGTGGACATCGTGGGCGTGCCCCTCCTGTTCAGCGCCGGCTATTACGCCAGCGCGTTTATGTACCTGTTCTACGGGTTCTTCACGCTGACCGGATTTTTTGTCTGGTGGAAGGCATCCCGGAACGCCACGTCCTCCGCCAGCGCAGGGGATACGCCCGCGGCCTCGGTTGAAACAGGCTTCCCGGACCCCAGGGTGAAGCTCTGATGGCCGCCGAAAACGCCGTCGCCGTGCCCTTCCGGGCTACGGAGGCCCAGGCCATGGCGCAGGCCCTGGACGCCGCGCTGCTGGGCCCGAGGGGCGCCAACCCCCTGGTGGGGGCCGTCGTCGTCGGTCCGGACGGAACCACGCTGGCAACCGGGTACCACCGGGGCGCCGGAACTGCGCACGCCGAAGCGGACGCCATTGCACAGGCGACGGCGGCGGGCGTGGACCTGGCCGGCTGCACCATGGTGGTCACGCTGGAACCGTGCAACCATGTGGGCCGCACCGGCCCCTGCACCGAGGCCATCATTGCGGCCGGCATCACGGACGTGGTGTACGCCGTGGACGATCCCCATGATCCGGCCGCCGGTGGCGCCGCAACCCTCCGCGCCGCCGGCATCAGCGTCCGCAGCGGACTGGCTGGCGTGGAAGCGTTTGAGTTGAACCGGCAGTGGTTCGAAGCGGTGGCTGCCCAGCGGCCCTTCGTGACGCTGCATATTGCGCAGACGCTGGACAGCCGGATCGCGGCCGACGACGGCACCAGCCAGTGGATCTCCAGCCCGGCCTCCCTGGCGGACAACCACGCCCTCCGCAGCCGCATCGACGCCATCCTGGTGGGCACCCAGACGGTCCTGGTGGACAATCCCCGCCTCACCGCGAGGGACAGCCAGGGGGAACCTGCGGCCAGGCAACCGGTCCGCGCCGTGATGGGCCTCCGCGGCGTCCCGGCCGGCGCTGCGATCCACGGCGCCGACGGGTTGGCAGTCCATCTGCCCACCCGCGATCCGGCCGAGGCCCTTGGGCTGCTGTACGGAGGTGGCGCCCGCCACGTGATGGTGGAAGGCGGCTCGCGGATCCTGAGTGCTTTCCTCACCGCTGGCCTGGTGGACGAGCTGATCGTCTACCTGGCCCCCACCCTGCTCGGATCGGGCACCCCCGCCCTGGCCGGACTGGGCATTGGCACGCTGGCAGACGCCCAGCACTGGGAATGGGACCAGGCCGACGGCGGATCCGTCCGGACGCTGGGCCGGGACCTCCGTTTGCATTTACGACCGCAGCGCACCGCTGCACCAGAGAACGCCCGCACTTCCGCGGAGCAAGCCCAGGGAGGCAACTGATGTTTACCGGAATTATCGCCGAGCAGGGACATGTGCTCTCAGTCGACCGCAACGGCGACATTAGCGCCACCGTGCGGCTGCATGCCCCCGGCACCACCGAAGGACTGGCCCTCGGCGGGTCCATCGCCGTCAACGGGGTGTGCCTCACCGCCACGGCCATCGACGGCAAGGACTTCAGCGTCGACGTGATGGGGGAGACCCTCATCCGCAGCACCATCGGCGGCCTGGCCGCCGGCGACGCCGTGAACCTCGAACGCTGCGTCCCGGCCGGCGGGCGGCTGGACGGCCATGTGGTCCAGGGCCACGTTGACGGCGTCGGCAGCCTGCGCGAACGCGAGGCCCTGGGCAACTGGGAACGGCTCCGCTTCGGCGTGCCGGGCAACCTGGCCCGCTACATCGCGGAAAAAGGATCCATCGCGATTGACGGCGTCTCGCTCACCGTTACGGCCGTCAGCGAAGCAAACCACCCGGACCCGTGGTTCGAGGTGGGACTGATTCCCACCACGCTGGCCGAAACCGGCCTCGGCGCCAAGTCCACCGGCAGCCCGGTGAACCTGGAGGTGGACGTGCTGGCCAAGTACACCGAACGCCTCCTGGCTTTCCGGACCACCACTGACGGCGACGCCACCGGGGAAACCCGATGAGCGCCGTCGTCCACGAAGATCCGGCCGGCACCCCGGCCGCTGCCCCGTCGGCACTGGCTGGCCCCGGGTTGGCACCGGTTCCGCCGCAGGGCCTGTCCGCCATTGTGGACGCCGTGGCGGCCATGGCCGCGGGGAAACCCGTCCTGGTGGTGGATAACGAGGACCGCGAAAACGAGGGAGACATCATTTTCGCGGCCGAGTTCGCCACTCCCGCTCTGATGGGCTGGACCATCCGGTACAGCTCCGGCGTCATCTGCGTCCCGCTGAGCGGCGAACGGGCCGACGCCCTGGCGCTGCCGCCGATGGTGGCCGTCAACGAGGACGCCAAAGGTACCGCGTACACGGTGTCCTGCGACGCTGCCCTCGGTGTCAGCACAGGAATCTCCGCCACTGACCGGGCCCTGACCGCCCGGGTGCTGGCGGATGTGCAGTCGGCACCGGAATCGGTGACCCGTCCCGGGCATATTTTCCCGCTCCGGGCCGTTGAGGGAGGTGTGCGGGAACGCCCCGGCCACACCGAGGCCGCGGTGGACCTGTGCCGCCTGGCCGGGCTCGCTCCGGTGGGCGTGATCGCGGAAGTGGTGTACGACGACGGCGAAATGATGCGCCTGGACGGACTCCGTGCTTTCGCGGCAGAGCACGGCTGCCCCCTGGTCTCCATCGCTGACCTGGTGGCATATCTTGAAGCAGGGGCCGGGGACGCCCCCGCACACAACGTCCGGGATGTTCCGGGCGGAGCAAAGGAGAAACGATGACGGCATCCGCAGCCAGCAGTGACGGCCACCGCGGACGGACCGGCAGAACAGCCATGGCCCATCCGGTGAGCGGCGGGCCCATAGTGCAGCTGCCCACCGCCTACGGTGACTTTGTGGCGCAGGCCTGGACCGACCTGGTGACCGGCGTGGAGCACCTCGCCGTCAGCTCACCCGCCCCGCCCAGCGACGGCAAAGCCCCCCTGGTGCGCCTCCACTCCGAATGCCTCACGGGCGACGTCTTCGGCTCCTACCGGTGCGACTGCGGCGAACAGCTTGCCTACGCCCTGGAAATGATCCATGAACAGGGCGGCACCCTTCTCTACCTCCGCGGCCAGGAAGGCCGCGGCATTGGCCTGGCCAACAAAATCAAGGCCTACGCGCTGCAGGAAGCCGGCTTCGACACCGTGGAAGCCAACGAACAGCTTGGCCTGCCCGTGGATGCCCGGTCCTATAACGCCGCCGCGCAGGTCCTGGCGGAGATGGGCCTGCACGAGGTCCGGCTCCTGAGCAACAACCCGGACAAGCAGCACCGGCTGGCCCACGCAGGCGTCAACGTGGTGGAGATGGTCCCCACCGAAGTACCTTCACGGGAGCAGAACATCCGCTACCTGCGCACCAAAAAAGACCGGATGGAACACCGGCTGCTGCTGGACACCACAGTTGTCCCGCTGCCTGTCACCAGCCCCGGCACCCCTTTCAACGACCCCACCGACGCAACGAACTGAACGGAAAAGCACTTACCCATGAGCGGACACGGCGCCCCCGAAATCGACCTGACCACACTCAACCCGGCGGAAACGTCGCAGCTCCGGCTCGCGATTGTTGCCGCCAGCTGGCACACCACCATCATGGACGGCCTCCTGGATGGTGCCCTGCGCGCCGCCAAGGACGCCGGCATCGCAGAGCCCACGGTACTGCGTGTACCCGGCAGCTTCGAGCTGCCTGTGGCTGCCGCGCGGCTGGCACCGCACTTTGACGCGGTGGTGGCGCTCGGCGTCGTAATCCGCGGCGGTACCCCGCACTTTGATTACGTCTGCCAGGCCGCCACGTCGGGACTCACCGACGTCAGCGTCGCCACGGGGGTTCCGGTGGGCTTCGGCGTGCTGACCTGCGATACGGAACAGCAGGGCCTGGACCGCGCCGGCCTGGCCGGCTCCAAGGAAGACAAGGGCCATGAGGCCGTCACCGCTGCCCTGGCCACCGCCCTGGTCCTGAAGCAATACACGTAGCAGATCTCCGGGCGCGGTGTGTATTCGCTCACATCGCGCCCGTCATGCAACGGCCCGGGACGCGCCGTGCGGGCCGCAGCAAGTAGGCTGGTGGGCGTGAAGAATTTCGAGACGCTGTTCGCTGAGCTCAGCGAGAAGGCAGCCACCCGCCCGGAAGGCTCCCGCACCGTCGCTGAATTGGAGTCCGGTGTTCACGGCATCGGCAAAAAAGTCGTTGAGGAAGCAGCCGAAGTCTGGATGGCTGCCGAATATGAATCCGATGAAGCCGCGGCCGAGGAAATCTCCCAGCTGCTGTACCACCTGCAGGTCCTGATGCTCGCCAAAGGCCTGACCCTGGAAGACGTCTACAAGCATCTGTAGCCACCTGCCCGGCGCGCATCACCCTGCCGCCGTGCCTGCTGTGGCCTGCATTGCCTGAACCCCAAGACCCGTTGATCCAGAAAGATTCCCATGCTGCGAGTAGCCGTCCCCAATAAGGGCTCCCTGTCCGAAGCCGCGTCCGCCATGCTCGCCGAGGCCGGTTACCGGCAGCGGCGCGACAGCCGCGAGCTGGTCATGATGGACCCGGACAACGACATCGAGTTCTTTTTCCTCCGCCCCCGCGACATCGCCGTGTACGTGGGGCAGGGAACGCTCGACGTCGGCATCACCGGCCGCGACCTCCTGCTGGACGCGGAGGTGGAAGCCGAAGAACTGCTTCCGTTGGGTTTCGCGGCCTCCACGTTCCGGTTTGCCGGTCCCGTGGGCGACTTCGCCTCGGCTGAGCAGCTGGCCGGCAAACGCCTGGCCACCAGCTACGACGGCCTGCTCCGCAACTACCTCGCCGAACGCGGGATCGACGCCAAGGTGGTCCGCCTGGACGGCGCCGTGGAATCCTCCGTGCGCCTGGGCGTGGCCGATGCGATCGCTGACGTTGTGGAAACCGGAAACACCCTCAAGGCCGCCGGGATGGAAATCTTCGGCGAGCCCATCCTCAAGTCCGAGGCCGTCCTGATCCGCCGGACCGGCGACGGTGGCGCCGCCAACGGCACCGCCAAGGAAATCGAGGTCCTGATCCGGCGCCTCCAGGGCGTCCTGGTGGCCCGGCAGTACGTGCTGATGGACTACGACATCCGCAAGGAACTGGTGGAGCAGGCCGCAGCGCTGACCCCCGGCCTGGAGTCACCCACCGTTTCGCCGCTGCGGGACTCCGAATGGGTGGCTGTCCGGTCCATGGTGCCCAAGAAGGTCACCAACCGGATTATGGATGAGCTCTACGACCTCGGCGCCCGCGCCATCCTGGTCAGCAGCATCCACGCCTGCCGCATCTGATCCTTCCGCGCAGCAGCACCCACCAGCGAACCCCAGGAGCCTCCCATGGCGGTAGCAGTACGTGTCATTCCCTGCCTTGACGTGGACGCCGGGCGCGTCGTCAAGGGGATCAACTTCGAGGGCCTCCGCGACGCCGGCGACCCCGTGGAGCTGGCCCACCGCTACGACAACGCCGGCGCCGACGAACTGACGTTCCTGGACGTCACGGCCTCCTCCGGCAACCGCGAAACCACCTTTGACGTGGTCCGCCGCACCGCCGAGGAAGTCTTCATCCCGCTGTGCGTCGGCGGCGGCGTCCGCGGCGTCGCCGAGGTGGACAAGCTCCTGCGCTATGGGGCAGACAAGGCCGCCATCAACACTGCTGCCGTGGCCCGCCCGGAAGTGATCGACGAAATCACCCGGCACTTCGGTTCCCAGGTCCTGGTCCTGTCCGTCGACGCCCGCCGCACCCGTCCCGGCTCGCAGCCCACGCCCTCGGGTTTTGAAGTAACCACCCACGGCGGCCGCACCGGAACCGGCATCGATGCCATCGAATGGGCGCGTGAGGCTGCGCACCGCGGGGTGGGGGAGATCCTGCTCAACTCCATCGACGCGGACGGCACCAAGGACGGCTTCGACCTGGAGCTCATTCGGCTGGTCCGGGCCGCCGTTAAGGTGCCCATCATCGCCTCCGGCGGCGCGGGGGAGCCCGCACATTTCCCGCCTGCGGTTGCTGCCGGTGCCGATGCTGTCCTGGCCGCCTCGATCTTCCACTGGGGACCGGACAACATGATGTCCCAGGTCAAGGACGCCATCCGCGCGGCAGGCTTCGAGGTCCGCTAACCCGTTGCGCTATCACTTTTGGTCCCCAAAAAGCGGTTTTGGGCACCAGGAGTGATAGCGCAACGTGAGGCTAGAGGCCTACTTCGGCTGACTGCAGGAGCGCGACGGCGTCCGGCTGGCCTTCGAAGGTGACCAGGGCATGGCGCGTCCGGCCGTGGGCGTGCATCAGCAGTTCGCCCGGCTCGCCAACAATGGCCACCGACACGGGTGCACGCTTGGCCACGTGCCGGGGACCGGACGGACGGACCAGGACGATCCCGAGGTCCACGCCGCGGTACAGGATGGCGGCACGCTTCACCAGGTCATCCCAGAGGGCGTCCGAGTAGGCCTCGTCCAGCGCGCGGGGCGCCCAGCGGTCCACGGCGCGGCGGACGTCCTCGGTGTGGACAAAGTATTCGATCAGGTTGGAGCTTTCGTCCAGCGCCCGGATCTTCATGGGAGAGAGCGCCGGCGGGCCGGCGCGGAAGGTGTTGACCAGTCCGGCGTAGTCCTCGGCGGACGTTAGCTTCGAAGCCAGCCGGGACGTGGCCGCATCTGACGCCTTGGCCAGGCGCTTGATGATCAGGCCCAGCCCCACAGCGGCCTTGCGTTCGCGCAGGTAAAGGTGCGCGGCAAGATCCCTGGTGCGCCAGCCAGCACAGAGGGTGGGCGCATCAGGGCCGGCCGCAAGCAGGGTCTCGGCCAGGACTTCTCGGGACGGTTCGACGAAATGCATCACTTGGAAAACTAGCACGAGACGCGCGTACTTGGGCACCGCCGGCCCCGCCGCTGGCGTGCCGCCGTTCACATCCGATCCGGCAACGGCCAAGGCACTAGACTTGACCTGATGTCTGAGCAGCCCGCCCCCGCCCCGTTCCCCGGTTCCGCCACGCCCGAAGCCCCTTCCACGGCCCCGGCGCCGGTCCCTGCCGGCAGCCCGCTGCCCGCTTCCCTCGCCGGCGCCCTGAAGCGCGACAGCGCGGGCCTGGTGGCCGCCGTTGTCCAGCAGTACGACACCAATGAGGTGCTGATGCTGGGCTGGATGGACGATGAAGCCCTGCACCGCACCATGACCAGCGGCCGGGTCACGTTCTACTCCCGGTCCCGGCAGGAATACTGGCGCAAGGGCGATACGTCCGGCCACGTGCAATGGGTCAAATCGGTGGCGATGGACTGCGACGGCGATGCCCTGCTGGTCCGCGTGGACCAGGTGGGTGCGGCCTGCCACACGGGCACCCGCACCTGCTTCGACGGCAGGGACCTCGCCGTCGAAACCGGCACCGCCAACTGACGTTCCGGGGCCGTTCCCCGGAACCACGGCACCCCCTCTGCACCCCACCTCCAAGGGCCGGCGCATCCGGCCCGCACAAGAACAGGCGGAACCCATAGCCATGCAGGATCTTGGAACCATCAGCCCCAGCCTGGCGGAGTTCCGCGAACTCGCCGGCCACAGCCGCGTCATTCCCGTCCGGCTCAAAGTCCTTGCCGACGCCGAAACGCCCATTGGCCTGTACCGCAAGCTGGCCCAGGGCCAGCCCGGAACCTTTTTGATGGAGTCCGCGGCCGTGGGCGGGGCCTGGTCCCGTTACTCGTTCATCGGCGCCAGGTCCCGTGCCACCCTGACCACCAAGGACGGCAGCGCCCACTGGCTGGGTGAGCCCCCGGCCGGTGTGCCCGTGGACGGCAACCCCGTGGACGCGGTCCGGGACACCATCGAGGCGCTGCGTACCGACCGGTTTGATGGTCTGCCACCCTTCACCTCCGGCCTGGTGGGCTTTTTGGGCTGGGAAACCGTGCGGCACTGGGAACGCCTGGTGAGCCCGCCGGAGGATGACCTGCACCTGCCGGAAATGGCGTTGAACCTGGTTACCGACATGGCCGTGCACGACAACGTGGACGGCACCGTGCTGCTGATCGCCAATGCCATCAACTTCGACGACAGCTCCGAGCGCGTCGACGACGCCTGGCATGACGCTGTTGCCAGGGTGAAGGCGCTGCTCGCGAAGGTCAGCACCCCCGTGGCACAGCCCGTCACCGTCCTGGAACCGGCCGCGCTCGATTTCGCCGCCAGCGTGCAGGAACGCTGGGACGAATCCGAATACCTTGCCGCCCTGGACCGCGGCAAGGAAGCCATCGTGGATGGTGAGGTCTTCCAGGTGGTGATCTCGCGACGTTTTGAAATGGAATGCAAGGCCTCCGCCCTGGACGTGTACCGCGTGCTGCGCAACACCAACCCCAGCCCCTACATGTACATCTTCAGCCTCGAGGACGCTGACGGCCGGGAATACTCGATTGTGGGTTCCTCACCCGAGGCGCTGGTCACCGTCACCGGCGAGGACGTCATCACGCACCCCATTGCCGGTTCCCGGCCCCGGGGCAAAAACGTTGAAGCGGACAAGGCCCTGGCCGAGGAACTGCTGGCAGACCAGAAGGAACGGGCCGAGCACCTGATGCTGGTGGACCTGTCCCGCAACGACCTGTCCAAGGTCTGTGTGGCCGGGACCGTGGACGTCACCCAATTCATGGAGGTGGAGAGGTTCAGCCACATCATGCACCTGGTTTCCACCGTGGTGGGTAAACTTTCCCCGCAGGCCAAGGCCTACGACGTCCTCAAGGCCACATTCCCTGCCGGCACGCTGTCCGGCGCGCCCAAGCCCCGCGCCCTGCGCCTGCTGGACGAACTCGAACCGCACCGCCGCGGCATCTACGGCGGCGTGGTGGGCTACCTGGACTTCGCCGGCGACATGGACATGGCCATCGCCATCCGCTCGGCCCTGGTCCGGGAAGGCCGCGCTTACGTCCAGGCCGGCGGCGGCATCGTGGCGGACTCCGTCAACGCCACTGAGGCCCTCGAAACGGTGAACAAGGCGGCGGCCCCGTTGCGCGCCGTGCACACGGCAGGATCGCTGCGGAACATCTCGGCGGAGACCCTGGCCGACGGAGCTGATTCCTGATGGCCGGCGCCGCACCCGCCACCAGCACCAAGGCCACCCGTGCTCCGGCCTGGGCCCGGAAGTCCACGCTGGTGCTGCTCATCGCGGTCCTTGCCCTTGGCGTTTTCGGCACTACAACCCAAACGTGGATGACCGTCACCCTGGATCCCAGCACGGTGGGCCAGGCCGGCGGCTCCCTGGAAGCGCTGGCGGTCCAGGGCAGCAAGGCGGCCACCACCGTCACGGCCCTGGCCCTGGTGGCCCTGGCCGGAGGACTGGCAGCGTCGATTGCCGGCAGGATCGCCCGGTGGATCATCACCGCCATCATCGTCCTGGCCTCGGCCGGCATCGTCGCCGCGGTGGCCACCGTCCTGGCCGACCCGCTTGCCGCGTCGCAGGGTTCCATTGCCGCCGCCACCGGCGTCACCGGCAGCCAGGCGCAGGTGGACCTGACAGTCTTCCCCATCCTGGCCGTGGTGGCCGGGTGCCTGCTGGCCGTGGCCGGGCTCCTGGTGCTGCCCGCCAGCCGGCACTGGAAGGCGCGCACCAAATATGACCAGCCCGCTGCAGCCGGAATTGCGGCGCCGGCCGGGCCCGTCGACGAGATCGACAGCTGGGACCGGCTGTCCCGGGGCGACGACCCTACCTGAACCACGCCGGCGGGGGCCCAGTAAGCCAGCGGGCATGCGCCGGACGGCATACGGCGGCCTGCCGATACGCGGTGGGCCGCCAAAAAATGGCAGAATGTAAGCAGTATTCACCCTGAGGAGATTTCCATGAGCAAAGCACCCGCGTCCGTTTCCCCGTCCGGCACCCGAGTGGTGGCCCCCGGCGCCGTCGACCACAGCCAGGAACTCGGCCACGGCAACAGCCCCGCCGCCTGGACCTGCGTCATCGTGATGCTGGTTGGCGCGCTCATCGCCTCGATCGCCTTCGTTATTGCCAGCACCCCCATCTTCATCGCCGGCGCAGCAGTCATGGTGGTTGGCCTGATCCTGGGCTACGCCATGCGCAAGGCCGGCTACGGCGTTGAAGGCAGCAAGCTGAAGAACTCCGGCCACTGATGGCAACTGTTCTCGATGACATCAACGCCGGTGTCAGGGAGGACATGGACAGCCGCAAACGCCTGGTGTCCCTGTCCGAACTGCAGGACCGGGCCTGTCAGGCGCCGCCCGTCCGGGACGCCTGGCAGGCCCTCGGCGGCACCTCGACGTCCCGGGAACAGCTCAAGGTCATTGCGGAAATCAAACGCCGCAGCCCCTCAAAGGGTGACCTCGCCAGCATCGCAGATCCCGCCTCGCTGGCCCGGCAGTACGCCGACGGCGGCGCCGCCGTCATCAGCGTCCTGACCGAACAGCGCCGCTTCAACGGGTCCCTTGCGGACCTCGATGCTGTCCGTGCCGCCGTGGACGTGCCGCTGCTCCGCAAGGACTTCACGCTGGACGAGTACCAGATCTGGGAAGCCCGCGCCCACGGCGCGGACCTGGTCCTGCTCATCGTCGCAGCCCTGTCCGATGCCCAGCTTGCCGAGTTCAGCGCCCTCAGCGCCGAACTGGGCATGAATGTGCTCGTGGAGACGCATACCGAAGCGGAGATCGAGCGGGCCGCCGCGGCAAACGCACGCATCATCGGCGTGAACGTGCGCAACCTGAAGACGCTCGACGTCGATCGTTCCGTGTTTGCGTCGCTTGCCGGCCGCATCCCGGCCGGGGCAGTGGTGGTGGCCGAATCCGGTGTCCGCGATGCCGCCGACGTCACCCACTACGCCGCCAACGGTGCCAACGCCATCCTGGTGGGTGAGGCGCTGGTCAGCCACGCCACGCCCCAGGAACGGATCGCGGAATTCACCGCGGCCGGCGCCGCAGCGATTGCTTCGCGCCGCTGAACCCCAGGCCGCCGTGCCCCCGGGTGCCGCACCCCGCCGCCGGGTCAGCCCGGCGCACCACACTTCCCTTGACCCACCAATTTGAACAGGACGGGACTGATGGCCCACGCACCCTCAGGCAACGCTGATAACAATGCCACGGAAGCCTTCCTTCAGGGCGGTTCCCTACGCCACGCCCCGGGGCCGTACTTCGGCAGTTTCGGCGGACGCTGGATGCCCGAATCCCTCATCGCCGCCCTGGACGAACTGGAGGAGACGTTCGAGAAGGCCAAAAACGATCCTGACTTCCGGGCCCAGATCGCGGACCTGAACAAAAACTACTCCGGCCGGCCCTCGCTGCTCACCGAAGCCAAGCGCTTTGCCGAGCACGCCGGGGGAGTGCGGGTGTTCCTCAAGCGGGAAGACCTGAACCACACCGGCTCACACAAAATCAACAACGTCCTGGGCCAGGCGCTGCTCGCCAAGCGCATGGGCAAGACCCGCGTGATCGCCGAAACCGGCGCCGGCCAGCACGGCGTGGCCAGCGCCACCGCCGCGGCACTGATGGGCCTGGAATGTGTGGTCTACATGGGCGCCGAGGACTGCCGCCGGCAGGCCCTGAACGTGGCCAGGATGGAACTGCTGGGCGCCACCGTCATCCCCGTCACCAGCGGATCCCAGACGCTCAAGGACGCCATTAACGACGCCCTCCGCGACTGGGTGGCCAACGTGGACAACACCCACTACCTGCTGGGGACCGCCGCGGGGGCGCACCCGTTCCCCGCCATGGTCCGCTACTTCCACGAGGTAATCGGCGAGGAAGCCCGCGCGCAGATCCTCGACCAGGTGGGCCGGCTGCCGGACGCCGTCGTCGCCTGCATCGGTGGCGGCTCCAACGCCATCGGCATCTTCCACGGCTTCCTGGATGACCCCTCCGTCAAGATCTACGGCTTCGAAGCCGGCGGCGACGGTGTGGAGACCGGCCGGCACGCAGCCACCATCACACTGGGCAAGCCCGGCGTGCTGCACGGCGCCCGGTCCTACCTGATGCAGGACGACGACGGGCAGACCATCGAATCGCACTCCATCTCCGCCGGACTGGACTATCCGGGTGTTGGCCCGGAGCACTCCTACCTCTCCGACATCGGCCGGGTCAGCTACGAACCCATCACTGACAGCGAAGCCATGGAAGCGTTCCGCATCCTGTGCCGGACCGAGGGCATCATCCCGGCCATCGAGTCAGCGCACGCCCTGGCCGGCGCCATCAAGGTGGGCCAGCGGCTGGCCGCCGAAGTCGCTGAGACCGGCAGCGGCACGGCCCAGGACAGGATCGTGATTGTGAACCTGTCCGGCCGCGGCGACAAGGACGTGGCCACCGCCGCTGAATGGTTTGACCTGTTGGACAAGGATTCCGCCGAGTCGGAAATCGGCAAAGAGGGGGAACAGCTGTGAGCACCGCACAAGCCACCAGCAAAGCGGCGGCAGCCATTGACAATGCACGCGCCGAAGGCCGGGCCGCCTTGATCGGCTACCTTCCCGCGGGGTACCCCAGCGTTGAGGCAACCATTGCGGCCGGCATTGCCCTGGCCGAAAACGGCGCCGACCTGATCGAAATCGGGATTCCCTACTCCGATCCGGTGATGGACGGGCAAGTCATCCAGGCTGCCACCACCGAAGCGCTGGCCAAGGGCTTCACGGTCCGCCAGGTCTTTGACGTCGTCGCCGGCATCACCAGCAAAACCGATGCCGCCGTCCTGGTCATGACGTACTGGAACCCCGTGGTCAGGATGGGCGTGGACGAGTTCTCCCGCCGACTGGCCGAGGCCGGCGGCGCCGGGCTCATCACCCCGGACCTGATCCCGGACGAAGCCGCCGAATGGCTGGCAGCCTCGGACAAGTACGGCCTGGACAGGGTGTTCCTGGTGGCCCCGTCCTCCACGCCCGAGCGGATGCAGCGGACAGTGGACGCGAGCCGCGGCTTTGTCTACGCGGTGTCCATCATGGGCGTCACCGGTGCCCGGTCCACCGTCAGCACCGCCGCCAAGGACGTTGTGGCAGCAGCCCACGCCGCGGGCGCCGAACGCGTCTGCGTTGGCCTGGGTGTGTCCACCGCCGCGCAGGTCCGTGAGATCGCGGAATACGCAGAAGGCGTGATCGTCGGTACCGCCCTGGTGGCCGCCATCCGCGACGGCGGCGTGGACGCCGTCGCCACCCTCACCAAGGAACTCAGCACCGGCCTGACCAGGGAAGACGCCTAAACCATGCAGACCCTCCTGGCTGCGGCCACCCTGGTGCCCGCCAGCATTCCGAGCCCGGACTGGTCCGGCTTCGACATTCCCCTCCCGTGGGGCGCCCTGCGCATCCACGCCTACGCGCTCTGCATCCTCGCAGGCATTGTGGTGGGCCTCTGGCTGACCTCGCTGCGCTGGGCCCGGCGCGGTGCACCGGAAGGGAGCCTCTGGGACATCGTCATCTGGGCCATCCCCTTCGGCATCATCGGCGGCCGGCTCTACCACGTGGTCTCCTCCCCGGACGCCTACTTCGGCCCTGGCTTCGACGGTACCGGCGACCTCTCCCTGATCCCGCAGATCCAACGCGGCGGGCTGGGCATCTGGGGTGCTGTTGTCCTCGGTGTTGTGGGGGCCTGGATCGGCTGCCGGCGCAGCGGCGTCAAGCTGACGGCGTTCCTGGATGCCGCGGCGCCTGGACTCCTCCTGGCCCAGGCCATCGGCCGGTGGGGCAACTACTTCAACCAGGAGCTCTTCGGTGGACCCACCACGCTGCCCTGGGGACTGCAGGTGGACGCCGACAACGCCAACTTCCCGTCGGGTTACGCCGCCGACACCCTGTTCCACCCCACGTTCCTCTACGAATCACTGTGGAACCTTGTGGGTGTGGTGATCCTGCTGGCCCTGGACCGCAGGTTCAGGTTCCGAAGGAGCAGGCTCTTCTGGCTGTACGCCATGTACTACACCCTGGGCCGGGTCTGGATCGAAGCCATGCGCATCGATGACGCCGAGCAGATCAACCTCTTCGGCATCACCACCCGACTCAACGTCTGGACCAGCATCTTTGTCTTCGTCGCGGCCCTGGTGGTCTTTATCCTGCTGGGCCTCAAGGGCAGGCCAACGCCGGACAGCGTGTTCCTGCCGGGCAAGGAACCGGCAGCGGACGACGCCGGAACAACAGTTGGGACGGCATCCCCAGGGGTCCGGAATCCGGACTCTGCTGTCTCAGATAGTGAATCGCGTGGTAATCTCCCAGATAACCACAGCGGGTCCAGGCACGCTTCCGACCCCACGGAAGATGCCAAGGCGGCACCGGCCGGCACCACGCCGGAACCGAATGCCACGGCTGCCGGAAGCTCCGGCAGCACAGCCACCGGATCCGTGCCGGACACCGGTACCAGCAAGTAACCGGTCCGGCCCGGCAGGGCAGCAGAGCCACCGCTCGAAGCGCCCTGAATCCACAGCGTCGTGGGATGGGGCCGAGCCGGACAGCATAGAGCTGCTGCCGGGGCAGGCCTTGGTCAGGGGCCTGCGTAACTGTTAGTTCAGCAGGCCGTGCTGGCCTACAATTTCCAGTAAGTAACACTTTGTTGCGCCCGTCACTTGGCGTGGACACGAGTGGGGCCAATGGCGTCCCTTCCATACGCACTTTCATGAGGAAGGACGTCTCCCATGACCCCAACACCAACGCCCAGCTGGTCGGAACCCGATCAGTCCCAGGCTGCCGTTTCGCCGTTCAAGCGCTTCGCCAACCTGCCGGAGGCACGCGGGCTGTACAACCCGGAGCAGGAGAAGGACGCCTGCGGCCTGGCGATCATCGCCACGCTCCGCGGCGAACCCGGGTACGACATTGTTGACGCCGCCCTCACGGCCCTGCGCAACCTTGAGCACCGGGGTGCCGTTGGCGCCGACGAAGGCACCGGCGACGGCGCCGGCCTGCTGATGCAGATCCCCGACGAGTTCTTCCGGGCGGTCACCGAATTCGAATTGCCTGCGCCCGGCCAGTTCGTGGCAGGCACCGCTTTCCTGCCGGCTGAACAGCGCGAAGCGGACGCCGCCAAGGCCGGCATCGAAGGCCTCGCGGCAGATGAGGGCCTCACCGTCCTCGGCTGGCGCGAAGTCCCAATCGTGGCAGACCTTGTGGGTGCCATGGCCCGCGCCTGCATGCCCTACTTCTCGCAGCCGTTCCTTGCCTCGGCCACGGGCGAGGAACTGGACCGCAACGAGCTGGACTCCCGCGCCTGGCGGATCCGCAAGCGTGCGCAGAACAAGTTCGGGGTGTACTTCCCGTCGCTGTCCTCGCGCACCATCGTCTACAAGGGCATGCTGACCACCGCGCAGCTCGAGCCGTTCTACCCGGACCTCTCGGACAAGCGGTTCAAAACCAAGCTGGCCATCGTCCACTCGCGCTTCTCCACCAACACGTTCCCGTCCTGGCCGCTGGCCCAGCCCTTCCGCACCATCGCCCACAACGGTGAAATCAACACCGTCAAGGGCAACCGGAACTGGATGCGCGCCCGGCAGTCCCAGCTGGCCAACCCGCTGCTGGGGGATTCCCCCGAAGAGCTGTACCCCATCTGCACCCCCGGAGCCTCCGACTCGGCGTCCTTCGACGAGGTGGCCGAGCTCCTGTGGCTGTCCGGCCGCCCCATCACGCACTCGATCATGATGATGATCCCCGAGGCCTGGGAAAACCACGCCACGATGGACCCGGCCCGGCGCGCGTTCTACGAATACCACTCCCTGCTGATGGAACCGTGGGACGGCCCCGCCGCCGTTTCCTTCACCGACGGCAACCTGGTGGGTGCCACCCTGGACCGCAACGGGCTGCGCCCCGGCCGGTTCTGGATCACCGAAGACGGGCTGATCATTTTCGCCTCTGAGGTGGGCGTGATCGACGTCGAAGCCTCCAAGGTGGTCAAAAAGGGCCGCGTCTCGCCCGGCAAGATGTTCCTGGTGGACACGGACGCCGGCCGGATCATCGACGACGAAGAGGTCAAGGCAGAAGTTGCCGCGGCCAACCCGTGGGCCGAATGGGTCAAGGACAACCTGATCGACCTCAACGACCTGCCCGAGCGCGAGCACGTGGTCCACACGGCCGCCTCCGTGAACATCCGCCAGCGCACCTTCGGCTACACCACCGAGGAACTGAAGATCCTGCTGGGCCCCATGTCCCGCACCGGCGCCGAGCCCCTGGGCGCCATGGGCTCAGACACCCCCGTGGCTGTGCTGTCCAAGCGGCCCCGCCTGCTCTTTGACTACTTTGTGCAGTCGTTCGCGCAGGTCACCAACCCGCCGCTGGACGCCATCCGCGAGGAACTGGTCACGTCCCTGACGTGCGCCATCGGCCCCAACGGCAACCTCCTGGACACCAAACAGGTCCGGCAGCCGCAGGTCCAGCTTCCGTTCCCGGTGATCAACAACGACCAGCTCGCCAAAATCGCCAACATCGAAAGCCCCGACGGCGACCGCGTGGCCATGAAGGTCCGTGGCCTGTACCGCCCCGAGGGCGGCGAGAACGCGCTCCGTGCCCGGCTCACCGAAATCTGCGAGCAGGTCTCCGGCGCCATCAACCGCGGCGTGCAGTACATTGTGCTCTCCGACCGGGACTCCAACGCACAGTGGGCACCCATCCCGTCCCTGCTGCTGGTCAGCGCCGTCCACCACCACCTGCTGCGCAGCGCCAACCGCACCAAGACCGCCCTGGTGGTCGAAGCGGGCGACGTCCGCGAAACGCACCACGTCGCCGTTTTGATCGGCTACGGCGCGTCCGCCGTGAACCCCTACCTCGCCATGGAATCCGTGGAGCAGCTCATCAGCTCCGGCGACGTCACCGGGGTCACGGCGCAGGACGGCGTCTACAACCTCATCAAGGGCCTCGGCAAGGGCGTCCTGAAGATCATGTCCAAGATGGGCATCTCCACCGTGGCGTCCTACACCGGCGCCCAGACGTTCGAGGCGTTGGGCCTGGGACAGGAACTGGTGGACGAATTCTTCGCCGGCACGCACTCCCAGCTGGGCGGCGTGGGCCTCGACGTGATTGCCGCCGAGGTTTCGGCCCGGCACCAGATGGCCTACCCCGAGGGCGGCATCGAGCAGCCCCACCGCCCGCTCCTGGGCGGCGGCGAGTACCAGTGGCGCCGCGACGGCGAGCCGCACCTGTTCAATCCGGAGACGGTGTTCCGGCTGCAGCACGCCACGCGTGAGCGCCGTTACGACATCTTCAAGCAGTACACCAAGGGTGTGGATGACCAGTCCACCAACCTGATGACGCTCCGCGGGCTGCTGAAGTTCAAGGACAACCGGCCGTCCGTTCCGCTGGACGAGGTGGAGCCGGTCTCCAGCATCGTCAAGCGGTTCTCCACCGGCGCCATGAGCTACGGCTCCATCTCCCAGGAAGCCCACGAGACCCTCGCCATTGCCATGAACCAGCTGGGCGGCAAGTCCAACACCGGTGAAGGCGGCGAGGACGTGGACCGGCTGCTTGATCCCAAGCGCCGCTCCGCCGTCAAGCAGATCGCATCCGGCCGGTTCGGCGTGACCAGCCTCTACCTGACCAACGCCGACGACATCCAGATCAAGATGGCGCAGGGTGCCAAGCCCGGCGAAGGCGGCCAGCTGATGGCGCAGAAGGTCTACCCCTGGGTGGCCCGGACGCGGCACTCGACGCCCGGCGTCGGACTCATCTCCCCGCCCCCGCACCACGACATCTACTCCATCGAGGACCTCGCGCAGCTGATCTACGATGCGAAGCGTGCCAACCCGTCGGCGCGGGTTCACGTGAAGCTTGTCTCCGAAGTGGGGATCGGCACCGTGGCGTCCGGCGTGACCAAGGCGAAGGCCGACGTCGTACTGGTTTCCGGGCACGACGGCGGAACCGGCGCCTCGCCGCTGAACTCGCTCAAGCACGCCGGTGTTCCGTGGGAACTCGGCCTGGCAGAGACGCAGCAGACGCTGATGCTCAACGGCCTGCGCGACCGTGTGGTGGTGCAGGTGGACGGCCAGCTCAAGACCGGCCGCGACGTGGTTATCGCCGCGCTGCTGGGCGGCGAGGAATTTGGTTTCGCCACCGCTCCGCTGGTGGTGGAAGGCTGCATCATGATGCGCGTCTGCCACCTGGACACCTGCCCCGTGGGTGTTGCCACCCAGAACCCGGAACTGCGGGCGCGCTTCACCGGCAAGCCCGAATTTGTGGTCAACTTCTTCGAATTCCTGGCGGAGGAAGTCCGTGAACTGCTCGCGGAACTCGGCTTCCGGAGCCTTGAGGACGCGATCGGCCACGCCGAGGTCCTCGACGCCCGCGAAGCGGTGGACCACTGGAAGGCCGACGGCCTGGACCTGGACCCCATCCTGCACGGGCTGGAGTTTGACGACGACGCCCCGCTGCGGAACATGACCGGCCAGAACCATGAGCTGGACAAGCACTTCGACCAGCGGCTGATCACCATGGCCACCGAGGCGCTGACGGACCGCAGCCCGGTCAAGATCAACGTGGACGTCATCAACACCGACCGGTCCGTGGGCACCATGCTGGGGCACGTGGTCACCAAGACGTTCAGTACCGACGTCCTGGCCACCGACACCATCGACGTGACCCTGAACGGAACCGCCGGCCAGTCGCTGGGTGCGTTCCTGCCCGCCGGCATCACGCTGCGGCTGTTCGGCGACTCGAACGACTACGTGGGCAAGGGCCTTTCCGGCGGACGCATCATTGTCCGGCCGGACCGCACCAACGTGTTCAAGGCCGAGACCAACGTCATTGCCGGCAACGTGATCGGCTACGGCGCCACCAGCGGCGAGATGTTCCTGCGCGGCCAGGTGGGCGAACGCTTCCTGGTCCGCAACTCCGGTGCCACGGCCGTCGTCGAAGGCATCGGCGACCACGGCTGCGAGTACATGACCGGCGGCCAGACGCTGATCATCGGCCGCACCGGCCGTAACTTCGGCGCCGGCATGTCCGGCGGTACCGCGTACCTCCTGGACCTGGACACTGCCCGGGTCAACAAGGAAGCCCTGCAGTCCGGGGAACTCCAGCTCAAGGAGCTGGATGCCGAGGACCGCGACATTGTGCATGGCCTGCTGGTCAAGCACGTTGAAGAAACTGACTCCCTGCTGGCGGCGCGCCTCCTCGAGAACTTCGATGACACCGCCGCCCGCATCACCAAGGTGCTGCCGCGTGACTACGCGGCCGTCCTGCAAACCCGTCTCGACGCCATCGAAGAGGGCCTTGACCCCGATGGCGAAGAAGTTTGGTCTCGAATCCTGGAGGTGACCGGTGGCTGATCCACGCGGATTTCTGAAAGTACGCCAGCGTGAAACCCAGCCACGCCGTCCCGTTCCCGTCCGCATCATGGACTGGAAGGAAGTTTACGAGGCCCAGGAAAAGGGCGTCCTGAAAAGCCAGGCCGGGCGCTGCATGGACTGCGGTGTGCCGTTCTGCCACCAGGGCTGCCCGCTGGGCAACCTCATTCCGGAATGGAACGACCTCACCTGGCGGGACAAGGGCGAGGAAGCGATTGAGCGGCTGCACGCCACCAACAACTTCCCCGAGTTCACGGGCCGGCTGTGCCCGGCACCCTGCGAGGCGTCCTGCGTCCTGGGCATCAACCAGCCGGCCGTGACCATCAAGCAGGTTGAGGTTTCCATCATCGACGAGGCGTTTGAGAACGGCTGGGTCACCCCGCTGCCGCCCACACGCCTGACCGGCAAGACCGTGGCAGTGGTGGGCTCCGGCCCGGCCGGCCTGGCCGTGGCCCAGCAGCTGACCCGCGTGGGCCACACCGTCGCCGTGTACGAACGCGACGACAAGATCGGCGGCCTGCTGCGGTACGGCATCCCCGACTTCAAGATGGAAAAAGAGCAGGTTGACCGCCGCGTTGAGCAGATGAAGGCCGAAGGCACCCGCTTCCGGACCGGCGTTGCGGTGGGCACCGACGTGACCTGGGAGCAGCTGCGCAGGCGCTACGACGCCGTCGTGGTTTGCACCGGCGCCACCGTTCCCCGCGACTTGCCCATTCCCGGCCGGGACCTGGACGGCGTGCACTACGCCATGGATTACCTGGTGCCCGCGAACCGTGTGGTGGCGGGGGAGTCCGTCGAGAACCAGATCCATGCGCAGGGCAAGCACGTGGTCATCCTGGGCGGCGGCGACACCGGTGCCGACTGCCTGGGCACCGCCCACCGGCACGGCGCCGCGTCGGTGACCACCCTGGCCATCGGTAAGCAGCCGCCGGCGGAACGCGCCGGGCACCAGCCCTGGCCCACGTTCCCCACCCTCTTCGAGGTGGCCAGCGCCCACGAGGAAGGCGGCGAGCGGACGTACCTCGCTTCCACCGTTTCGTTTGTGGGGCAGGACGGCAAACTCACCGGCGTGAAGGTTGCCGAGACCGAATTTGTGGACGGCAAGCGCCTGCCCAAGGCCGGCACCGAGAGGGTCATCCCCGCTGACCTGGTGTTCCTGTCCCTCGGCTTCACAGGCCCGGAGCAGGCAGGCATCACCGACCAGGTGAATGCCGAGTTCGACGGCCGCGGCAACGTATCCCGCGACGGTTACTACATGACCAGCACCGAAGGTGTGTTTGTGGCCGGCGACGCCGGCCGGGGACAGTCCCTGATTGTGTGGGCCATCGCCGAGGGCCGCGCCGCGGCAGCCGCCGTGGACAAGTTCCTGATGGGCAGCACCATCCTGCCGGCACCCGTGGCGCCCACCGACCGGGCCATCGCCGTCCTGTAGATAGGCACCGAGGGTTCACCTCGACGACAACTTAACCAATGCAAGTTACCAATAGGGTAGGTATATGAGACGCGCAAAAATTGTGGCCACGTTCGGCCCGGCAATTGCCAGCTACGAAAACACCCGGGCGGTGTTGGAAGCCGGCGTTGACGTCGCCCGGATGAACATGAGCCACGGTGACTACACCGTGCACGACAGCACCTACGAGAACGTCCGCAAGGCCGCCTCGGACCTGGGCAAGCCGGTTGCCATCATGGCCGACCTGCAGGGTCCCAAGATCCGCCTGGGCCGCTTTGTTGATGGCCCGCACGCCCTCGCCGTCGGTGATGTCTTCACGATCACCACCGAGGACGTCCCCGGCACCAAGGAGATCTGCTCCACCACGCTGAAGAGCCTCACCGAGGACGTCAACGTTGGCGACGCGCTGCTGATCGACGACGGCAAGGTGGCGCTGCGCGCCACGGCCGTGGACAACGTCAAGGTGGTCACCGAAGTGACCGTCGGCGGCATGGTGTCCAACAACAAGGGCATCAACCTGCCCGGCGTTGCCGTCAACGTTCCCGCACTGAGTGAAAAGGACGAGGACGACCTGCGTTGGGCGATGCGCCGCGGCGTTGACCTGATCGCCCTGTCCTTCGTCCGCGACGCGCAGGACATTGTCCGCGTGCACGAGATCATGGACGAAGAAGGCCGCCGCGTGCCGGTGATCGCCAAGATCGAAAAGCCGCAGGCCGTGGAGCAGCTCTCCGAGATCATCGACGCGTTCGATGCGATCATGGTGGCCCGTGGCGACCTGGGCGTGGAGCTTCCCCTTGAGGAAGTGCCGATCGTGCAGAAGCGCGCCATCGAGCTGGCCCGCCGCTGGGCCAAGCCGGTCATCGTGGCAACCCAGGTACTGGAATCCATGATCGACAACCCGCGCCCCACCCGCGCGGAGGCCTCCGACTGCGCCAACGCCGTCCTGGATGGTGCTGACGCCGTTATGCTCTCGGGCGAGACCAGCGTGGGCAAGTACCCGATCGAAACCGTCAAGGTCATGGCCCGGATCATCGAATCCACCGAGGTCCACGGCCTGGAGCGCGTCCCCCCGCTGGGGACCAAGCCCAAGACCCGTGGCGGCGCCATCACCCGTGCCGCCGTCGAGATCTCCGACCAGCTGGACGCCAAGTACATCTGTGCGTTCACCCAGTCCGGTGACTCGGCACGCCGGCTTTCCCGCCTGCGCCCCATCAAGCCGGTCTTCGCGTTCACCCCGGTGGAGCAGGTCTGGAACCAGTTGGCACTGACCTGGGGAATCCAGCCGGTGCTGGTGCCCATGGTGGACCACACGGACGAGATGACCGCCCAGGTGGACCGCAGCCTCCTGGAAATGGGACTGGTGGAAGACGGTGACCTGGTGGTTATCGCTGCCGGTTCCCCTCCCGGAAAGGCCGGTTCCACGAACTCGCTGAAGGTGCACAAGGTGGGCGACCTCGCCGACTCGACCTACACGGGCGAAGCGACCAGCAACAAGGAAAAGCTCGGCCCCTGGCCGGAAAAGAAGAAGAAGTCCTAGCAGGCTTCCGATACACAAAAGGGAAGGTCCCCGCCGCGGCGGGGACCTTCCCTTTTTATGTCTGGTGTTCTTTGCGGCCTTAGTTGACCTGGTTGATGATGGTCTCGGCCACTTCGCGCATGCTCAGGCGGCGGTCCATGGAGGTCTTCTGGATCCAGCGGAATGCTTCCGGTTCCGTCAGGCCCATCTTGGTGGTCAGCAGGCTCTTGGCGCGCTCAACCAGCTTGCGGGTGGCGAACTGCTCCTGAAGGTCGGAAACCTCGCTTTCGAGGGCCTTGATCTCCTCGTGGCGGGACAGGGCGATCTCCAGGGCGGGGATGAGGTCCGCCGGGGTGAAGGGCTTCACCACGTAGGCCATGGCGCCGGCGTCGCGGGCCCGTTCCACCAGTTCCTTCTGGCTGAAGGCCGTCAGCAGCACCACGGGGGCGATGCGGGCCTTGACGATCTTCTCGGCGGCGGAGATGCCGTCCATGACGGGCATCTTCACGTCCATCAGGACCAGGTCAGGCTTGAGTTCCTCGGCGAGCTGGACCGCCTTTTCGCCGTTGTCCGCCTCGCCCACAACGTCATAACCTTCGCCGCGCAGAATCTCGATGATGTCGAGGCGGATAAGGGTTTCGTCTTCAGCCACAATGACGCGGCGCGCCGGCTGGGACGTGGATTTTGACTCCGTCTGTTCAGTCACGGGATCTCCTTGGAAAGGTACGGCGGGACATCACTATCTTAGGTGCCACCGCTGCTGTACATGGCCTGCATGGTCAATTGCGGCGTCAGCGGCGCGATTCTGGGATTCAGCCTATCTGCATGTAGAGTAATTCCGCGTACATGGAGTGATCGCGTTGCTCACAGTTCCTTCGTGGGGTTTCCGTTCCCCTCCGTGTATTCCGCGCCCGAGTGGCGGAATTGGCAGACGCGCCGCACTCAAAATGCGGTATCGAAAGGTGTGTGGGTTCGAGTCCCACCTCGGGCACAGTATTTTCGCAGGTCAAGGGCCTGTTTCCTCTTTGAGTGTTGACAAAAGGGCCCAAAGTGTTGACAGCGGCGTACCGTTTTTGGTGTGGCAAGCATTCGGAAACGCACCAAAAAGGACGGCTCGTCGTCCTACATGGTCTTGTGGCGGGACCCGAAGAGCCGCGAGCAGCAGGGCCTGACAGTTGCCACGATCGTCGAAGCTGAAACCCTGAAGAGGCTTCTCGACGCCAACGGCCAGTCGTTCGAAATCGCGCAGCATGCCATTCTCTCCAACGAGAAGCGCACACCCACCGTTGCTGAAGTCATTCAGGAGCACATCGACCTGCTGATCCGCCCGTCGAGCGGAACCACGAAGACGTACCAGTCGATGCTGGACCTGCATATCCGGAACGTCATCGGCCACGTGCCCGTGGACAAACTCGATTACCGGCTGATCGCGCACTGGGTGAAGTCGATGATGGCGAAGGGCAAGGCCCCGAAGACTATCCACAACGTGCATGGCCTGATCTCGGCAGCCATGAATACGGCGGAGATGCTCGGCTACATCACGCGGAACCCCTGCCGTGGGGTGCAGCTACCGGGCGTTGAGAAGGCCGAGGACGAGGCGATGTTCCTCACCCATGCGGAGTTCAGCCTCATCATGGAGGGGATGGGGGAGCGGTACAAGGCCTTCACGAACTTCCTGGTCATGACCGGTACCCGTTTCGGGGAGGCCACCGCCCTAACTGTCGCTGACGTCGACCTGCTCTCGAAACCGCCTACGGCCCGGATCAACAAAGCCTGGAAACGGGACGGCCAGAACCAGTTTTACATTGGGGCGACGAAGACAGGTGCCGGTAAACGGACCATCGGGCTGAACCCCGCGCTTGTGGAATTGCTGATCCCGTTGGTGGCGAGCAAGCCCGGGAAGGAACTTGTGTTCACGACGCCCAAGGGCGAGCGCATCATCCACAAGCTCTACTGGCACCACTACTGGGTGCCTGCCGTTCGCACCGCCCAGGCAATTGGCCTGACCAAGAACCCCCGCATCCACGACCTCCGCCACACCCACGCGTCCTGGCTGATCCAGGACGGGGTGCCCTTGTTCACCATCTCGCGCCGGCTGGGGCATGCTTCTACGCGGACTACTGAGCAGGTGTACGGGCACTTGATGCCGGAGGCGCTGCAGGCAGGTGCTGACGCGACTGAGCGGTCGATAAGGGCTTTTCTCCGCTGACTGCGTCTACAGTGCGTCGGCCTGGATGCACAGGCAAAATGCGAGGGATTGCCCCATTAGGCCTTCGGTCATGTCGGTAAATCCTCCGGAGTGCATGAATCTGAGAAACTTGCACCATTCCTTGGGAGTTGCCGTGGACATCGAATTCTTTGAGCCCGCAGAAGCTGCGGCGCTGATGCACTGCACAGAGTCCTGGTTGCGCGATGGCGCAACTAGTGGGCGCTTCCCTCACGCTTGCTGGGGAAAGGGAAAGATCATTTTCACCTCGGAACACATCTTGGAAATCGCAAAGTTGAGTGAGATCCTGCCTGGCAGCACTGGTTCCTCGCTCTCTGGCAGTGGGCCCGTGACGAAGGAAAGGCTCATCGGTACTCGGTCCAAAGTCAGACTGGCTACTGCGCGTTGAGTAAGCGTGACGTTTCCCGTGAGGGCGATGGTTCGAACAGTTTAGGCAACTGGTGGCAGCCGTAGCGGACTTCCGCGGAGTACTAAGGGCGCGGACGTGTGGCAGGCACCACGGACCCGGTTGCCTGCGGCAGGTGATGGTCAAAGCTAGCGTGGAACAACGCCCTGTAACCAGAAGGACCATGAAGACCACCTGTTCTCCCGCCAAAGTCCTGACCGCTGTCACCGCAATGATGCTGGCTGGGTCATTAGGAGGTTGTGACGCTGCAGCCAACGCTTTCGAAATCATCGAGGCTGCTCCAGGCGTCGCCGCCGATGCGCCGTCCCCTGGCGGTGACGCCGCCAACGCCCTTGTACAACTGGAGAGCATTCCGGTGAAGGGGCGCGCTCCGAAGACCGGCTACACCCGCGATGAGTTTGGACCGGCCTGGGTTGACGTTGACCGCAACGGCTGCGACACCCGCAACGACATCCTCGCCCGCGACATGACGAACGAGACGTTCAAGCCAGGCACCAACAACTGCGTGGTCATGACAGGAACCCTGGCCGATAAGTACACCGGCACCACCATTAACTTCACCCGCGGCCAAGACGCCAGCTCCGACGTCCAGATCGACCACATCGTCGCTCTCAACGACGCCTGGCAGAAGGGCGCACAGCAGCTCAGCGACGATCAGCGCAAGGAAGGGACTGCCCCCGGTTTTGTTGACTCCTTGACCTAGCGAGCTTGTGCTCGTGGAAGGATGTTGACCATGCCCACGGCTTATGGGGCGGAGTTCCGCCAGGATGTTATTGATGTGGCCCGCAAGGGCGAGGCGCCGCTGGCGCAGATTGCGAAGGATTTTGGGCTTTCGGTCACGACGTTGAAGCGCTGGATCGCTATCGCTGAGCGTAAGGACTCCGGGACCAGCCCAGCGGCGGCGGAGTCGGCTGAGGTGCGGGAGTTGAAGAAGCGGAACCGCCTGCTGGAGCAGGAGAACGAGATTCTGCGCCGGGCGGCTGCCTATCTGGCCAGGGACATCAACCCAAAATGATCTACCCGCTGGTCACGGATCTTGCCGCCGACGGTGTTCCCGTGGCGGTGACCTGCAGGGTGTTGGGATTTAGCAAGCAAGGCTATTACCGCTGGAAGGCCAACCCGGTCACGGAACGGGACTGGATCGATGCGCACCTCGTCAACGCCGCCCTTGACATCCACTCCGACGACCCGGCGTTCGGGTACCGGTTCATCGCCGACGAGTTACCCGGGAAAGGCATCACAGCGGGCGAGAACAGGGTCCAGCGCCTGTGCAGGGACCACGGCATCTGGTCGGTGTTCTCGAAGAAGCGTGGGCTGAACCGCAGACCCGGGCCGCCGGTTCACGACGACCTGGTCGAGCGGGATTTCACCGCCGCGGCGCTGAACGAGCTGTGGCTGACGGACATCACCGAACACCCCACGGCCGAGGGGAAGCTCTACCTCTGCGCGGTGAAGGACGTCTATTCCGGCAGGATCGTCGGCTACTCGATGGACTCGCGGATGAAGTCCTCTCTTGCCGTCGCTGCCCTGGAGAACGCGGTGCAGGCACGAAGACCGGAAAGAACGGTGGTCCACTCCGACCGTGGGTCGCAGTTCCGGTCACGCCGGTTCGTTGAATCGCTCCGTCGCCACGGGCTCACCGGATCGATGGGCAGGGTCGGTGCGTGCGCGGACAACGCCGCGATGGAGTCCTTCTTCTCGCTGCTGCAGAAGAACGTCCTGGACCGTCAGCGATGGCTCACCAGACAGGACCTCCGGCTGGCCATCACAACCTGGATCGAGAGAACCTACCACCGCCGGCGACGGCAAAGACGGCTGGGCAAACTCACGCCCATCGAATATGAAACAATCAACCGGACCGCGCTCACAGCGGCCTAAGACCCCGAGTCAACAAAAGCCGGGGCAGTCCCAGGTATCGCCGAACCCGGTTAGTTCCGCTCGCACTTAACGAGTTGTGCCGTCGCGCATTAACCCAGTTAGCCCATCGCGACCTCACGCAATGGTCAAGAGCCCAAGTAGGTTGGCTGCATTTAGCAATCTGTCCTACCGGTGAGCGATCGATTACCGGAGTTAGGGTGACGATTAGCGCTACGAACACGCCGCTAATTATCGGCGGATTCACAAATCGTGCCTTTTGGACAAAAAGGCATTTAGGAGCGCCACGTGGCATAGGATCAAGAAACCCGTCAGCTGCGGAATATATCTACCTCGCGTACCCCAGGGAGAACTTGATGAGCACCGGCAGCGCGCATCGGTCGGTTTGGGAAGAGAACGCGTCGGCCGCGGCGTTGGCCTGGGCTGGCGACGGTGCCAGCTTGGAGGTCCGCAGGACGCCGCGTCAGGCTGATCACCTGCTCGGGACCCTGCATGGGATGGATGGTTCGCGTTGGTTCGTAAAAGCGTTTGCGCCCGGCCACGATCGCTATTTCGAGTGCGAACTCGACGTGTATAGGGCAGCGCCGGCTGGAAGTGCGCCGCTTCTCCGACATGTCGAGATCGACAATCGTGTGCTCATCACCGAAGAGTGCGGTGGTGGTCGCCTCGGCGATCTAGATTCTAGATCGCAGGCATCCCTCCTCAATGGGGTAGCACCGCTATTCGGAAAGCTACTGGATCTCCCGGCTGGTTCCGAGCTCAAACAGGATCGCGAGAGCTTCCACGTCGCACGCGCTGCTGTCTCTGCACATCCCATTGCTAAGGCGCTCCCTAGTGCCGACGTGGTGCTCGAGTTGCTCTCGACCCAGGAGCCTCGGCGGATACACGGTGACTTTCACCCCTTAAACGTGCTGGTCGACGACGGCGCCCTCCACGCCATCGACTTCGAGTCGTACGGTGACGATCTTCCCGGCTTCGACATCGTCCGCATGGCGTTTAACCCCTCGCTTCAGATTGACACTGGACAGCGACTGGAACTCATGCGCGAACTGTCCGCGATGCTCGGAGCAGACCGGGGGCCCACCGATCGCGAGCTCGCAGCCTGCTGCGTATATTGGGGGGTGTCTTGCGCCGCGTACTTCAGCTCTGTGCTGGCAGCGGATCCGGAGGGAGCGCAGCACAGCCCAGAGGTTCCGGTCCTTGCCACTGAGCCCCTCGTACAAGCCGCGAAGTTCTGGAATGGGGAGCTATGAGCGCCGAAACGACCTGCCGGTTCCGTCCGCCTTCCACCGGGCGACAAGTGACGTGGGAGATTACCCGGTTTTGTAACCTTTTCTGTGATCACTGTTGCACCACCTCGGGGCCGGATGTAGATCGATCCGCTGAGCCATCGACTCAGGTGCTAATTGCTGCAGCCGCCGAACTCGCTGATGCCCGGGTTGAGAAAGTTCAGTTCTCTGGGGGGGAGCCGCTGCTCCGCGACGGGTTCCTTGACATGCTTGACGCAATCGATACCACCCGTGTCCGAGTGCACTTGGCATCAAATGGGTATCGGCTGACTGACCAGATCCTTGATCATCTGGTCCGTGTCGGACTGGCCAAGCTCAGCGTAAGCGTCGACGGCGGAATTGCCGCGCATCACGACCTCATCCGGCGCAAAAAGGGCGCGTTTGAGCGGACCATGAGCGGGATCGGCCGCGCAGTGGAGGCCGGCTTGCATGTCGGAGTCAGCGCAACCGTTACCCCAGGAAACATCTCCTCGCTTGAGACACTCGTCGAACATCTCGCCGGGCTCGGGGTGTCGGACCTCTCTATCCACTCAGTAGTGAGTGTCGGCCGCGCGACCATCCACCCGGAGCTGCTGTTCGCGGCATCGCAAGCACAAATCCTCGAGCAAGAGGTGCGCCGTCTCGACTTGGCCTACGGCGACCAGATCGCATTCGACTACAGCTTTGGCTTCGACGGTGAGCGAAACCTTCGAGGCTGTCCCGCTCGCGAACGGCTGCTGCACATCGACCCGCTTGGCAACGTGAGCCCTTGCTCCTGGCTATACAAGATTGATCCGGCTCGCTTTACGCTCGGAAACCTCACCGACGGGTCGTTGCGGGCCATCGCTGATGGGTACTGCGAAGCTCTCGACCGGCTCCGCGCCACCGACCCGGAGCGCTGCATTATTCCGCTCGCGCAACTCGAGGCGGCCGTATGAGCGATCGTGCGGAACGGGTCCGGGCCCAACTCGTCGGTTCTCACCCGTTTGGCCAGCTGCTCGTTGTGACACCCATTCCCGCGATTTTCGAGGCGTTGCTGCTCGCTGGGTGGCGGGAGTACAACGGCACCTCCTGGTGGAGGCGGGCGACGTTAGGCGAGGTCGAGGTCGTGCTCATACCGCAGGGCGGCGGGGTGGCCGACCTCGGGCTCTGTACGGAAGCGACAACTAGAATTGAGCTGCTAGGGTATGCCGGTTCACTAAGCCCGACTATCCAGATCGGCGACATCGTGCAGCCCTCAGCTACACGCCTCCTTGGCAGCAGAATGCAGCACCCCCTCACGGGTGGCACTCGCAACACCACAATCGTGACGACAACTCACCTGCTCGCTGCCTACGACGCCGGAGCGGCTGAGCTGGCGGGGGCCGATGTCGTTGACATGGAGTCCGCACATCTCGCTTCTTCGGTTTCACGTGCAGGTGGTCCCGTCCCCACGGTGCGCGTCCTCATTACCGACCGGGTACCCGACCGACCGTTCTATAATCCCCCTTCCGGGGCTCCGTCGAGCCTTCGACGGCGACGGCAGGACCTAGTCGACGAGTTTGTCAGCGAGATTCGGGAGGGGCTTTGATCGGCGTCGGTCCACGGAACAACATCGAGTTTTACAACTCGCCGCTAAGTGCGCAGGGATATCTAAACGATCCGGTCACGCTCGGCGAGGATCGGATCTGCGAAATCCTCCGTGAGGTGCCTGGGACGGTGATCGAAGTGGGCTGCGGCGCTGGACGAATGTACGAGGCACAAGGAACTAGTCCCTCGAAGTGGGTAGGCGTCGACTATGCCCAGACGCCCCTGCAGCTGCTCGCCCAACGGCACCCCGATGTGCGGGTCGTGCAAGCGGATGCCGCCGCGCTGCCGTTCGCGAATGGGACCTTCGGTGCAGCCCTCCTGGGATACCACATGCTCGAGTCAATCCTTCCAGCCGCCCGCCGTCGCCAGGCATTGGCAGAGGCGGCGCGGGTGGTCGAGCCTGGCGGCGAGGTCATCGTCACCCGACATCTGGGCCGCAGCTACCACCGGGTCGGCCAGGTGCTCGCTATCGTCCGGAGGCAAGCGCACGAATTCGGCGATCTTGTCGGTCCGGCACGACATGGAGCTGGCGAATTCCGCATGCACGTGCTGGGGTCGCGTGAAATGGCGGCAGCGACGAGGCTGGCCGGGCTGGTGCTGAACCAAACCTGGGACTACCGCGACGGTGGCCCGGTTTCGCTCCGCTCGGTCTCGGTGGTCGAGCGCTACAGCGTACTGCGAGGAGTGAAGCAATGAAGAGGCGAGCTGTGGTCGTTGACCGCACAGGTCGCACTGTCCTCGGCCGCGAGGGCCGACGTGCGGTAGCGGATGGTTGGGATCTCACGCTGATTGTTGGCCGAGACCAAGTCGGCAGGGCGGCGGGAGCGCGCGTCGTAGAAGTCGACGACCTTACGGCCGCCTCGGTGACCGAGGCGTTGACACTCGTACAGCAGAAGTACGGCCCGGTCGATCGCATAGCTACAATCTCGGAATATCTGCTCCTGCCGGTAGCCCAGCTGCGGGAGGAACAGGATATCCCCGGCCACGGCGTCGAGTACACGGCTCGGTTACGCGACAAGTGGGCAATGAAGCAGCAGGCGCGGGCGGCTGGGCTCCGACATGTGGACGGACTCCTCGCACAGCAGGTTGCGGCAGGCAAGCGCCTTCCTACCCAAGGACCGGGCTATGTACTAAAGCCGCGCGCCGAGTCCGGGGCACGCGGGGTTCAGGTGCTCGCGTCTTGGCATGAGGTTGTTGCCGCAGTCGACAGTCTTGTCGACCCAGAACGATGGCTCATTGAGCGGTTCGCCGTGGGTGAGGTGCTGCACGTTGACGGCTTTGCCGCCAAGGGCCGAGTTGAAATGCAAGTCTCCCGCTACCTGCGGCCGTGCCACACCACAGGTGGCATAGTCCCACTCTCCTCCCTGACCGTCGATGATGCCGAGCTCCGCGCCGAGGCAGAGACGTTCACCCGTGAGATCCTTTCCGCTTGGGGAATTGCAGACGACGTGTTCCACTGCGAGCTGTTTGTCGAAAATGACGGTTTGACGCTATGTGAGGTAGCCGGCCGTCCGGGCGGTGCAGGCGTGCCCGAGGTGTTTGCCTTGACTCGCGGCGTTGATCTCCGGCACGCCAAGCTCCGTCTCGATCTCGGCCAGGTTCCCGATGCCGGTCGAATACCGCCGGTCGCCGAGCACGGCGGCTGGACCGTGGTGTACCCGCAGTCGCCCGGTGACCGATGCATCGACGACACGCAATTGCGTGGACACCGGACGCGGCGAACGGTCGCTCCCGGCGACCTCTTCCTCGATGGGCTTGCCGGTATCGGCGTAGCAACCTATAGCTTCGCCGAGGACTCGTCGCAGCGGGTCCGCGAGTTTATCGATCGCTACGAACGCGAGGTGCGCGTGCTACCTCAAGAGCGAGCATTGGCATGACGGTAAAACCCGCCTCGGAGGTTGAGCTGCGAAGGCGCGCTGCAAAAGCGATCCCAGGCGGCATGTACGGACATAACGTCGAAAAGTTTTTGTGGCCGGGTGCACCGCAGTTTTGGTCGCGGGCACGTGGATCGCGTGTCTGGGACGCAGATGGCAACGAGTACGTTGACCTCATGTGCGGCTGGGGGCCGATCGTGCTCGGCTATTCGCATCCCGAGGTCGAAGCAGCAGCGGATCGCCAGCGCCGAAGCCTAGACCTTGGGAATGGTCCCGCTGCGGTATTCGTCGAGCTCGCCGAGCGTCTAATTGACGTCGTCGATCATGCCGACTGGGCTGTGTTCGCGAAGAACGGCACCGATGTCACCACCGCAGCACTTGTGGTTGCAAGGATCGAGACAGCGCGTTCGACCGCACTGGTCGCGCGGGGCGCTTTTCACGGTTCCGCACCTTGGTGCCACTCTCATCGACCCGGAGTGACCTCGGGTGAGCGGGCCTCGATTGCGTACTACGACTACAACGATGCGGAGAGTCTCCGTACTGCCGTCGCCGAGCACGGCGATGATCTCGCTGCGATCCTCCTAACCCCGCACCGCCACGATGCTGCAGCTGACCAGGAGTTGATCGACCCTGAGTTCGCTCGTGAGGTGCGCCGGCTTTGCGACGTTACGGGAGCCGTGCTGGTTCTCGACGAGGTTCGCACTGGTTTTCGTCTCGCATTTGGCAGCAGTTGGGCGCACCTTGGCGTGGAGCCCGATTTGTCATGCTGGAGCAAAGCCATCGGGAACGGCCACCCGGTGTCCGCGCTCCTCGGCCGAGAGTCACTTCGAGCCGCCACGAGCGCACACCTCCTCGGTGGGACATTCTGGACTTCGGCCGTGCCGCTGGCTGCCTCGCTCGCCACGCTCCGCATCCTCGAGTCTGAAGGCGCTGCAGCACGGATGGCCGCGCTCGGCGAGACGATCGCCGATGGTATCGTCGAGCGCGCGCGGCATCACGGGGTCGGTGTTCGGCTCACAGGTCCGCCGGCGATGCCTTATCTAGCGTTTGATAATGATCCCGCGTTTACGAGGGCGAAGTCCTGGGCCGCAGCCGTGGCTGCCGCCGGGCTGTATGTGAATCCGAGCCACAACTGGTTCATCTCGTCAGCTCTCGACGCCGCTGATGTCAAGCTGATTCTCAACGCCGCCGATGCGGGGTTCGCCACCGTTGCCGGCCGGTGGTGACCGCCTTACCTTGGCAACGCCTCGGTTGGCGATCCAAGCCGCCACCTCGATCGGATCGGTACCGAGCTGTCCGCTAGCCGCCTGGCGAACCTCCCGAGGGGCGTTGCCGACCGCATAACTTTCATCTGACGAGGCGAACAGCGAGAGATCGTTCAGTTCGTCACCGAACGACACCACCCTGTGGATGCCGAGCTGGTCGGCAAGCTCGCGCACCGCTGTGCCTTTCGATACCCCCGCTGCGGTCACCTCAAGCCACCAGCCTTCTTCGGGTGCGCTTGGGCGCCGCAGAGCGGTGGATACTGCAGCTCCGAGATCTTCCTCGAGGTCATTTCGCAGCCGCTCGACTTGGCGACGCTCGCCGAGGGCTACAACGCCAACTACATCGTCGATGGGCAGCGCGCCGATGTTCTCTACCGGTGCCTGCCTAGGATCCCTGCTTCGTCCTGCCCAGAACGCACGGACATATCGGTCTTCAGTCTCGCTGCACCATGCGGTCAGCTCTCGGTCGGTAACCACATGCACCATCGGGCATAGGCCAGCGTGCGCGGCTTTAAGGACAATCTTGTGTGCTAACGCTTGGGCGATCGTGCGGATAGTGACTGGCCGATCGATCAAGGGGTCTAACGTGACCGAGCCGTTGTGGAGGACGAGCGGAAGGCTAAGTTCGACTCCGGTAAGGAGCCGTCGGGCACTAGTCCAAGAACGAGCGGTGGCGAAAGTAACGAGCACGCCTCTGTGGATCGCTGAATTGAGGAGTCTTACTGACTCCGGGTCCAGCCTGCCGCAGTGAACTAAGGTGCCATCGAGATCGGAGACGTAAAGAGGGCACCCCGGATCCTGTGTTCTGTTCATCAGCATATGCTCCTCGGAGTGCTCAGAATCTCAGGCATTTCCCTCCCCGAGAATTACATGACGTATTCTCAAACTTACCGATAGTAACTGCCTTGTGAGTAGAAGCACGATCATCAGAAAAGGGAACGCGTCGAGAACGGCGTTAGCCACCGGTAGACCCACGCAGTGGGTGAGCGCAGGGAATCGAGTGGCCTACGTCTACATCATCGAACTAGTCCAGGTCCGAGAGTGGTGTTTCCGTGTGGGGGTAAGGAACAAACGAGTCGGAGCGGGGCGGGCTAAAGTCTTCCTCACCGAACCGGTCATGGGCTTGGGCTCGGAAAACACTTGGGAGATAGATGGAGGAAGAATGTGGCAAAAAGTGGGTGTTGACGATGTCAACACTTTTGGCTGCGGACTGGATAGTAAAGCCGCGGATTCCCTCGGTTTCCGTATGTTTTCGGAGTTGCCAGTGTTTTCAAGGGCATGGAATACGGTTGGAGTCCCACCTCGGGCACAGTGTTTCCGCAGGTCAGTGGCTTTTTCTCTTTGCACCGTTGACAAAGCTTGACATTTTCCCAAATTCCGCTGCCATGGCGGGCTTCTCGCTGAATCCGACTCTCATAGACAAACTTTTGCTGGTACGGCTACCTGCATCCCGTGGATCTCGCCTTAGACTTGCTGGAGTCCGAGGGTGACGACTGACTTCACCGCAGAAGCGGAAAAGCTGACCGAGGTATGCCGGGGAATCTTCGGCGATGAGACCCAGTGGATCGCAGCCGATGGCTACCCCCAAAGCCTGGCGCTCTGCATCATCGACTCCATCTTCTCCACGGGTTCTCACTACAACAGCGTCATCAACGTCGTGAACGAGTACCGGGCCTATCGACGCGCCGAGGGCGGCAACGCGGATTATGACGGGACAGCGGAGCTCCTAGCTACCTTTGCGGACGTCGGAGACAGTGCGGCTGTCTGGGCAGACAAGGTAGTCAATAACCGCAGGCCAGCACACACTAGAAAGAACGCCCCGCTAAAGGCCGAGGTCATCCGTCAGGCCGCTGAGAAGCTCAAGGAGCTGGGCTACACCACGCGGGATCACCTGCACCGGGCATACGCAGAAGACAAGGAACTGAAGGCGCTGAAGGACGCCTGGATACAACTGCCCAGTCAGCGGTCCGGGGTGACCTACAACTACCTGCTCATCCTGGCCGGCTTCCAATCAGTGAAGCCTGATCGCATGGTGATCAAGTTCATCAAGGAGCATGCGGAGCTGGGGGAGCGGGAACTAAGCACTTCTGAGGCTGCAGACCTGATCAAGCAGATCGCCGAACTATACCCCACCGAAGCCAGAAGACTGGACCACGTGATCTGGCGGCATGTGTCGGGCCGGGATGTGTTCAAGGAAGAGGACGTGGAGATTCTCGGCCGAAGTAGCGAACTTTAGGCAAATACTTTGCTTCCGGCCCCACGGTCTAAGCTCGGGATCTACCGCAACACACGGACATCCAGTACCTGTTGGCCACCTATAGAGCTCTTTATCGGCTTGAATGTTCTCTATGGGGCGAAATAAAGCTAGAAAGCCAAAGAAGCAGCGACGGAGTAACTTGGATCGGCTAGATCCTTTGGCCCGATCAATGAGTAGTTGCAATGCAGACGAATTGTGGTGGCTTTTATTCGCAACTGCATCGTCGCCATCGGCACGCCACCGCTCTGCTTCCGTTGGTAGCGCCCTCGCGGCCGCCCTCCGAGCCCGCGCTATCGCGCATACCACCGTGTCCAGCCCGCTTCCATCAGTCCAAGAAATCGTCGATCGGGCAGCAGAGACTTCAAGAATCGATGGTACACAAGAGGATTTCATTCCCAAGGACCCGTCTGAATCTCTATTCGTCCGAGTCGGCGATGATCTGCGGCATTTTCTACCTGGCGCTACGGAGCGCCCTATCGCTGACCTGTCTCGTGCCCTGCGTTTAGCAGAGGCCCTAGACCCCTTTCTCATCAGCAAGCATGGGTTTGGTCTCGCGAATGTCATCCGAGTGGCCTACAACTGGGCGCACACTGCAACCAACGGACTCTCGTCCTCATTTAGACGCGCTCCGAACCTTCAGTTGCGCGACAAAATCGTCCTTCCTGTTGAGGAAGTGGAAGCGGCCAAAGCCCTAATTTCTCAAGGACCGTTGACGACGTCTGAGCTCAAGGAAGGAGATGCCGCAGCTCTTGAGTGGATGACCACGTCATCCGATAACGCGAACTTCGATTCTTCAAGTCCGAACAGCCCATTTGGTCGGTACTTGAGGTACAGAACACCGGGACTACCCGACCAATGGTTGCCTCCCACTTACGTTCCGGAGATTGTGGGTGCTGCAGTGTCCGAATTGGTTGCTACCGTCGGTCGAAACCCCGAAGCACGCCGTGCTCTGCGTATATCAAGTCTAGATGCCACGCGAAAGGCGCTTTGGAGGTTCTCGAAATCGTTGTACGAAGGTGCGCCGAAACTGGCAGGTACCGCTCCGCTGACTGGACAAGAGATCCAATGGATCCTGCCAGTGAATACGAATACTGCCATTGCTGTTTCCATGGTGCAGATAGAAGATTTCTTGCCACAGAGCCAATCATTTGCAAGCGACAGGCTTGCGAAAAGAGTTTCACGCAGTGGCGAGCCCGTTGTCGTCGCCCTCGCCGGCGGGGGAGAGCTCACGCTTCCGGCAGACACTGAAATAGTCCCTCTCGTTATCTTTGCTGCAGCCGGCCATCTCGCCGTACCCCAGAGAAAAGGCTCGGCGACACTGGCGTTAGAAGACCTGACGTGGATCGCTGAAACTGCAAAAGACGAAGATGACCTGTATCTCTTTGCACGCGACCTTAGCGACCCAAGCTTTCCAGAGAATTTCGGGTGGGAAGCCATCAACTACTGGGAACCATGGCGGGCTAACGGTAAGTCTTTCTTCGCCGGGGGCATCACCCCCTCCTTCTTTTACTTTGAAGCCCATGCCGGGGACGCGGAATGGGAACGTGCTGCTGAGCTCTCCTCACTTGAGGAAGCACTGCATGCCACCGGCCTTCCACCTTTGCGTAATACACAGGTGGCCGAAATGACTACGCAGGGCGTGGCAACAATAGCAATCCAACGGCAAGGTGGACGCTACGATCCTCTCACTGGCCTCCACCAGGCGCCTTCCGTGATGGGCTGGTCGCTAGCGCTAACGAATCCACCAGTAGCAATCACCAGGTCAAATCCATCTTGGAGCCCAGCGGAGCACTATGAATTCCTCTTCGACTTCTGCGGGGGTCTAGTCTTTGCTTTTGACGCCATCCGCGAGAGCTGGGAACAAGCGCATTCTCACTCAGAAACGACCGGCTATCGACTCGTACTTGAACCACTCAAGTCTGATTCAGATATCCATCCTGATCAACCAATCGTGGAGTCCGCCGCCGTTAGTGAGGTACATGTAACCGGTGAACGGATATTCCGATGGACAATGGATATCGAAAAATTTGTCGAATTGGCTGACGGTGATCCGCAAGCGGCAAACCGACTAACAGCAGATGCCTTCGTTGGTTTGCTCGAGTCACTTAACCTTCATAGTGACCTAATTGCCAGCCTCCGGGAGGATTGGCTTTCGAACAAGCCCTTCTTGATCCTGGAAACGGCTAGATCTAGGACCACTCTCCACCATCTACCCGCGGCATGGAGCCTCGACTCCGCAGACGAATCAGCTACGATCGCAGCATCAGCCCGAAAATTAGCTGCCAGTGACGTCGAACCTGGGACATACCGGGGCCACGACGCCAACAGACTCGTGCAGCAACACCTCGCACCTCTTGCCCTGGCCTCGCTCACGGAACGCATTCGCGCCCACGATAAACAAGAGATACTTGAGGCCGGACTAGAGCAGCTCAACCGGGTCATGGACGACGGCACCCGGCAGCGAGAGGACCTCAACAGGGTAGCCGCCCACCTACACGTCACATGGGATCCTCAAAAACAAATGGCAGAAGCCATGGGCAACACGCTAATGCTCCGACAGTGCAACGAAATCATCGTCGAAGCAGCGCTGCGCAGCACCGTCGCTGACGGCCCGCCCCTTCCGATAACGAGCCGGAGATGGAGCGGACTTCTTGCGGCAGCGAATGCATATCGGACCATGACCACCATCAGTGAGCGCCTTCACCATAAGGTCGCCCCTTTCACCATCGAAATCACCCACGCGTACGAAATCAGCTTCGTACAGGACGAACAGCCGACACCCGGCTCCTGGGTGCTTAACGTCGATGCCATGGACAAGGCTTCCGCCGGCGCCAGTCTCAATCTACGGAAATCACCGGTAACAGAATCACCGCTATCAATGGTCGAACTCGATCAAGCCATGCTCCAAACAGAAGGCGCAAGCGTGGAGGACATCTTCCACGTTCTAAGCGCCCTCGTCCGATGGGATTCATTTTCACAAGGCAGTAGCGTCGGAACAGTTTCCGAGAATGCGGTTATTGACTGGATCTGCACAGAGGCCAACGACACCACCGGTGCCCGATGGGAACGATACAGTCGGGCGCTAAAGCTCTTAGTCAGCACCTCGGAACAGCTCCAAAAATCTGACTGGGAACCGTGGCAGACCAGAACTAGGCGCCACCGACTCTTGGTTCAGCCCATCGTTCGATCCGAGGCTGGCAATCTCCTAATAGCCCCGCAATACTTGATGACGAGTCTCAGCGTCTATAACAACCACCTGTCCCAAGGCGTCTTGCCATGGACAGACCGAATCCCACCGGAGGTAGGAAAAGCCCTCGAACGTATCCGGGACCTACGCAACAAACACTTTGAAAAAACGCTCGAGAATGAATTGAAGAGTCTCGGCTTCAGAACCATTGCACGTGTAAAAGCCGGCGACCACAGACGGCTCGGAGTCCCAATGCTCACGACTGAGATTGACCTCGTCGCCGCGAAGCCCGGGCAAAATACCATCTGGCTCATTGAAGCGAAGGATCCTGCCTCTGTACACGCCGTGGCCGAAACCGCCCGGCAGTTGCGAACCTTCTTCCGGGATTCCACGAACTCACGAGGCAAAACCAAGCCGTCTTACTCGACTCAACTGGCCCGGAAGGAAGCCGAACTGAAGCCGTTCATAGACCAAGTCGCTGTCAAACTTGGGTTGGATCCGTTGATGGACGGATCTGCGTATTGCCTCTCCACGGTTTTCGTGACCCGTAGGGTGGCTCCGGCCGGTTTCGTGAACGAGAAATTTCCGGTGCTGACCCTTGAGGAATACTTACGTCTCTGGTTGTTGTAGAGGAATACGCGTAGGCTCCCTTCATTCCACGCGGTTCTGGGGGCTATCGCGCGCCTCAATCGTAAGATCCCGAGTTGGGCGCGGTGAATCCAGAAGAAGCTTGCGCCGAGCGAGTCACCTCATCAGCCTCTCGGGTCTATACACGCTAACGCTCTCTGGTCAGGGGGCGGGGTGATACAGGGCGGCGACCGAACGCCGGGATGTCTAGCGGTTCTTGGCTTTCCATCACCCGTCCGATCAGGGACAGGTATCGATGCGTCGGCGGGATAGGCATCTTCTGCTTTGACCTGTGTGACCGCTCTCGCTCACCGCATCTGCGCACACCAAACGTCCTCGTTCCTGACCAGAATCACATCGCCACCTATCGGCGTTTCACGGTTCGTGATTCGGCCCGCTGGCAAGAGAATGCCGGACGGCACCTTCATCCGTCTACTCGTCCAGCTGCTGAAGTCTGACGGCAGCGCGATCGCCGGCGGCCGCCAGTCCATCAACGATCCGGTGGTAGTGACTTTTTACCTCGCCGATAATAAGGCCAGCGTGGCGAAGCTCAACCAGCCATTCTTCGAACAGCCAGAGGTGGTTTGCGACGAGGTCAAAGCGGCCGTCGATTATTTTTTCGATCCAGGTCAAGGCAATAGTTATCTGCCATGTACGCGGCGCACCCTTAGCAAATTTGATTATTGCGTCCACGGCTTTAGGCTCATGACGCGCGAGAACTAACCAACGGTCTGCAAGGGGGCCGAGCGCCTCGGGCTGCAGCCAGTTCTGCCGGCAACGAGCCAGGGTTCCGTCGATGTTTGAGTCCCATGACCTCGGGCTCGGGGTGGGGAGCAAAGCCGCCGTCAAGTAATCGAACCAGTGACGTTGTGAACGAAGTTGACTACCGTCGCCGATGGCGTCCAACGCGATCTCCATCGCCCACGGCCAGAATTGTGGCATGGATTGTCGTAGAGATTCGTTGTAGGTAAACACGGTAGCGAATCCATCAAAGAGCAGATGTAGCGCGTTCGAGTCAGCTGCGAACGACTCAATGTGGGATCTGATTGGTCCGCGGTCGCCGCCCAGCACGACTTCGATCATTCGCCGAGCGACCGGGTCATGAGTGATATGCGAATGGTGGTCGTAACCCTCCTTCCACCAGTGAGCGAGCCCTCTTCGATGGGCATCCCAGAGAGGGGCCCAGAGGTCTTGGACCGCGCTGTGAATGCACGCAACGTTTCGGGCGTCCACCATGCATGCAAGTGGCATTCGAAGGTGGTTGACGAGCAAACTCTCATCAGGGAGCTCCGGCAATGTCTCGTGGAAGGGGGTCGAGAGCGAACCGGGTCGCCGCCGTTGAGTCTGCTGGTCCCATGGACCCAGCAACGAGTCTGCTAACCCCATGACCGCTGCTTCCCAGACCGGCTGATGGCGCCGACATCGCCCCGTGGATTGGTCGACATCACATTGAGCGCCCCACACTGGGGCGCATCCCTTGACGAAGATTGCACGTACTTCATCGAACATGCTCGTCGCGAGCGACCGCAGACACCTCTGGACTCGCTCTTGGTCAAGGCTCATCTCGTCGAACCGTTCAAGCAGGAGAAGAGGAGCGGATGCGGCAGCTGCTCGATCCGCTCCCATCGAGAACATCGTTCCACTGAAACTCATACCGTCGACCCGTGGATTCTCCGCAGCCCACATCACGGCGTCCGCCGCCCACGCGAGATCAGATGGCTTCAGCGGTTCGAGCCCCAAGGCATGGGCGCGCACGGCCGCCGCGGCGACAGCGACAAGAGCGTTCTCGGGCCACAGTATGCCCTCCAGCGTCTCGCTGCCATCATCAATTTCTCGGGCAGTCTTGAGGTCCTCCTGGATGTTTTCGACGGGCCAGTTCTCAGGGGCGTCGTTGTGATGCGCATACCGGTTCTGGAGACTGTAGAGGGTGTTCGTTTTCTGAAGTTCAGCAGTGCGGGGAGCAAGGACCTGCTCGATCCGTTCGGGCCGTTCGAACTGAATCAGGATCTGGTCGCCGCTCTCGCTGGCGCTATAGTTCTCGATACGGAACTCTTCCGCCCAGCTCTCGATCACGGCGATGTCGTCCCCGTCGCGGGAAGCGTCGCTTTGTTCAGCTCTTGCGTTCTCGAGGAGTTTGGTGCCGAGGGCCCGCAACTGATCGAGTCGCTCGTTGTCACCCGCGAGTCGGGCGTTGACTACCATCGAGCCTACGGTTTCGTGAAACGTGTACCTTCGTCGGTCTGACCCCGTTAGCTTGTCGGCATCTGCGTCTCGGACTCGGAAACCGTAGTCACTAGTGACGCGAGCAGTCTCCAGATGCCAAACCGCTGGGGAAGCTAGGAATGGGTCAAGAAGCGTTCTGGCTTCGTCTGGGTGCCGGGTCAGGAACCCAACGACTAGTCCGGGAATGGCAAGGTTGTGGCAGTCGCGAAGCAGCAGACGAAGGATTGTCTCGACCGGCAGTTTCAGTACCTCGTGCAGGTGGTCGGCGAAGCGTTCCACCGCGAGTAACGCACTCATGCAGGCGTAGGGCCCGACGCTGGTTCCTCGATACCAGGCCCAAACATGGCTGTCTCCAACAAAGAGTCGCCGCCCGGTTGCCGGAAGATCGAACTCCACTCCCTCTAGGCCTTCGGGATTACCCTCGATCTGATCCGTGGGTCGTTCTCCGACTCGGAACTTCGCGGCGTGGTCCAGCATCCGGTTGATAAGCCCAATGGCTTCTGCGGGAATGGCGTTGAGCAAGCGGAAGAAGGGACCGTAATACCAAGCCGTCTGTGGTGATCCGAAACCAGGGCCAAGCCCGTGCCTGTAATCTCGAATGCCGTCATCCATAAGGTGACTATGAGTCCAGTGTTCGTCAGGATCGGGTAGTTCGATGTAGTACGCTTCGGCCAAGTCCAATAGCAGGTTCGGCTTTGCCTGCGACATGCTCACGGCAACAACGATCGACTCCACAGCAGGGTCCAGACTCCCCGGCCGTTCTTTTGCGACCGTGCGGAGCCAAGCCTCCGCCCGGTCGTCGAGATCCGGCCCCAGCGTTGCCAGCGCCTCGATTGTGAACTCGTCGTACAGCGGGGGATCGCCCGCCAGGATCACATCTCGGACCTCCTGGCGGAGTCGATTCTGACCTTGGTTTGAAGTTGCCATTCCGCGTAGCCAGGCCAGGACGAGTTCACGGATGACCTCATGTAGGTCTCGATTCCCAAGTCCTTGCCTACGTCCAAGCTGCGGTCGTTCAGCGAAAACGACCTTCACGAGAGGAGCGAGTGCAAATGGGTCCCCAATGGTGCCGCTCACATAGCGGGCCTCGGCCAGACGGAGAAGAGTCAACAGGGGAGCATAGCTTTCCCCGGTGAGTATCTCCCACAGTTCGCGCACGGCAGCCTCCGCGTCTCCGAGCGTGAGGAGAGCTTCGTAGGGTATCTCCAGCCAACGTTTGCCTTGCTCTTCTCCAATGTCGCGGAACTGAGCTGTAAGAGCAGTCCAGCTTGCCAACCGGTTCCCGTTTAGGAGCGCGGTCTGGCATCCGAGGCGAGCCGACCGGATTGACCAGCGAGGCGCCCCCGCTGCAGCAAGCAGATCCCAGCCGTTCGTTATGAAGAGCCGACAGAGAGCGAAATCACGGAACAGATCCGTGGTGAACTCATCTCCCGGTGCAAATGCAGGGTTATTCGGCATGCGAAGCACACCAACGGAGCGGAGTTCAGCAGGGCCAAGACCGTGCGGCGAGTCCGCCGGGACGCCCAGCGTTTGCCGGGCGACGCGCAGAGCAGCCTGTTCCCGGTCATCGGGTGATGCGGAGCCCACGACATGCACCTCATTGTGGCGGATGAGGTTCCGCCAAACGGTCGAAAACACGTCCGCCTCGCAGAGTAGCTCGCCAGGATCGAGATCAACACCTGTGCGTAGCAGCGCGTCGACGAGGCCGGGGCGCCCAAGGAGCCACTTCGCACGTGGATCGCTGGCCAGTCGCGCCAAGGGCAAGAAAGTGGCCGGAAGTTCGTCACATTCCGAGGCGGTCAACGGCATCACAACATGTTCCGCTGGGGCACTTCGCAGTCCCGCAAGCTCACAAGCGCGAGCCAGCTCATCCCGAACCTGGCGTGACCCGTCCGTGCGCGTCACCGCCACCACCCCGACGCCCGCCCGCAAAGCTGATCCGGCGACCGTGCGGAACACCTGGGCCTTGCCTTCAAGAACAGATTCTGCGCCATCGATGAGAAGAAGCCTTATCGGTCGCACCGGTCCGGCTCCCATCACCTCGTCCAACGAGTGCCCACCCAGCTGACTTTCGAGCTCAGACACGCTCAGAGGGAGGTCGCGCAGACTGAGGGAGGTGACTGCCCCACCTTCTCGCTGGATGGCTTCAGCTGCCCTCAACGACAATGCGGATTTCCCGACATCAGGGTCCCCTGTAACCACGAGGGACCCTGCGGAAGCCCCTGCCGTCCGCATCTGGTCTAGGAGTCGAGTTCGTTCCTCGGTACGATTCAACTCAAGTTCTTGGGTTCCAGACCGCAGTGCCGGGCGAATCGATTCACGCAGCTGCACGCCGAACCTGTCGAATGCTGCCCAGGTGCTGGCATAACGGGCAGAGCCCAGAAGTGGATAGTTGCTCAAGCTCCGGCGAATCTCTGACTGCGTGAGCACTGCTGCTTGCGGCGCCCATTGCCCAACAAGTTCTTCTATGCGCGAAAATAGAGCGTCCGCCATCGCTGGGGTGCCGCCGCTGAGCATTCGCTGCAGCGCGTTCACCGCTGCAGTCCGGTCTTCTCGGTCCGTTCTCTCAAGGCGCAAGCTTCGTGTCCTGAGAGTTGAGAGAAGCCGCCAAGTCAGCTCTTCACTACTTAGCCCGCGAGCAGTGGGAAGGCCGGTTGCCGCTTGCCTTACGAGTCCCTGAATGTGGGCGTACCGGCCACGAACTCCGGCATTAGTTCTGCCGGACTGCGTCAAACGCTGGGCCAGCTCTTCGCCATTTGGAAGGGACCGGGCAAGCTCTGCGAGTTCGGCGAGTTGGGTGATCGCGTTGGCGCTAGTCGATACTGCGAGGACGAGGTGCCACAGCCCCGACGATGCCTCCGGCCAGTGGTCCGTCACCACAGTCAGGAAATCGCGGATCAATGGGACCGATGCGGTGTCGCTGTCGGTCAGTGCTGGATTTCTGCGTACCGCAATAGACGCTCGGTGTGTTCGTCCGTGAGCGTCGCTGCCCTCAAGTAGAAAATCATCGACTTCGCTGAGGTCGCTGGCCTGTAGCCGAATTGAGTTTACCGATACCGCGTCGCCGAGCTCCGAAATGGAGCCGCCGCCGAGGAAGCTCGCGATCAGACAGGCGGCGTAAGAGTGCTCCAGGCGAACACCTCCACCTCCCGTCGAGTATGGACTTGACCCGTTTGCTTGCGAAGGGGAATGTTCGGCAGGTGCTACCTCTTCCAGCCATGCGCTGATCAGAGGGTTAGAGACTGCAAGTTGCCACAGAATTGCTCGCCCCGACTTCTTCGAGTCGGCGAATCCAGCGTCCGACAACTTCGCCAGTGCCCCGTTCGCTGTTGTAGGAGCGACCTTCAGTTCCGATGCAATTTCGCGCCCGGAGCGCGGATTCATGCTTCCCGCCAGCAGTACAAGGGTTCGGTACTCGGTATCGCTGAGGGTTGCTTTAAGGGTTTCCGTAGCAGTCGCCATCTTCCAAGCCTAAACCCTCATGTCCAGAATTACTGGACATGGCCGTGTCCCAGGTGCCGTTGAGTCAAGGGGTCGTCGGCGGAGCAGTTACTACAGTCGGCGACGTCACGGCGGACCGCTGAAAGTTCGCGTGCACGTACCCGCGTTGCCTTCCTCAACGCTATCGAAGCACACTCGCTGGTTTTGTGCCCCTGCCAGCCAGTGCCGCCGCACTTGAGTGCAGTCCGCACCGCAAGAGTCGCTAGGGGTGAATCGGACGCCGAAGCTCCCGGCGAGAGCCACCGTAAGTTGATGAACCTGACTTCCCAGGGGTCTGCGGCAATCGATTCGTGATGTCGACCCGGCGACGGGGAAAAGATCAGGCGGGCAAGTCCGAGTGACGTTTCATTTGTCACCTCAGCCGTGTACTAGAATTGCCCAAGTTCACGGCAGGTCCTTCCAAACAAGGGCCGCGTCAGCCCTTGGTACAAACAACCTTTGGACCGGATCGTAGGGACCCGGACAAGGTTGACCTGCATAGTGTTGGAGGATATAGCCTCAGTGCATCGAGCATGATAGTAATCAGTCATGAATATCTTTCCTCAAGTTGAGGACTCGTCGCCAACCCCGCCTCCTCGCCTGAGCGGGTTGTTCAGTTCTAGTCGGCTGCCACTTGTATCCAAGTACTCCCTCAAGTCTCTAAGGCTAAAAGTCTTTGATGCATACCCCCCGGAAGTGGGGGAACGCACAGAGGAGGAAGAGAAAAAGCGCCCTGAAGACATGGTGGCAACCGGATTTCTCGTAGAGATAAACTCTTCCGGTGACGTCGTATTTGTTACGAATTACCACGTCGTCACATGGCGCACTCTAGAAAATGACTATGTCGGAGACGCGTTCAAATCGAGAACACCCCGAACAATTCGGGTAGAACTTCCGAGCGAATTCACACAACCAGAAGGTGATTCATTGGATGAGCCCGCTAGGTGGGAAATACAGCTATACGATGGTGATCCGGGCGACCTCTTGCCACTTTGGTTTCAAGATGGCAATCACGAGCGCGGCGAACTCAGGCCGCCGCAAACGGATGTTGTTGTGTTTCCCGTTGAGCGTGAGCGGGCGAGGTGTTTGGACCGCTTCGTCTACAAGTGGGATCAGGCGGAGGGCCTGCCCTTGTCCATCACAGACACCCTATACGTCGTGGGCTACCCAAAGTCGGTTGGCAATTTCGTTTCATCAACACCGATATGGACGAAAGGATCTGTAGCCAGCGAGCCTGGAATGGATCCTGACGACCGCTTCTTCATTGACAGTAGGACACGGCCTGGCCAATCTGGATCTCCAGTAATTGCGTACAGGCCCGGATCAACGATCAATTCAGCGGGTCCCGCCGGCCTGGTGGAAGAAAAGGCTGTCTTGCAAGGGGTTTATAGCGGTCGAACCGACAAAGATTCAGATATCGGTTCTGTTTGGACTATGGCTGTAGTAGAGCGCATCGCTTACAAGATTCCGCCACAGATGCACAATGGAAAACCCAACCCATTCACTTCTAGTTACGCCCGCAGCCACGTGGAGGATGTAGACCTTCCTTCCCAGCGATAAGACACGGAGTGGATCGATAGCAGCGCGGTGTCCTCTGCATGCGCGTTCTGCCCGGAAATCACAGAAGCTGCGCTGTAAGACCGTTACAGGCACCGGCGCAGCTCCTATGACTTTCTAGTAGCCCCTCTGGCACACCTCGGCGCGCTGGTCGTCGGAATTACAGGTCCAAAGCTGAAGAGCGGTTTGAAGAGCATCGATCAGGGACAACGACGCTTGCAGACTGCGGAATCAAGCGCGCTGGCTAGTTGGAACGTCCTCACGTTGCTCGATGGCGGGACCACCATCGTGAGAACTGGCGAGCGTTTGATCCCTTTGTGCTCCGGCTATGCCCGGAGATCATCCATCCCGGAGTTCGCACCAGGCAGTCGAATTTGTCAATCAAGATCCTGTAGAAAGCGGTGTTGACGATGTCAACACATTGCCGCTCTGTCCGTGTCGTACCGCCCTCGTATTGCCTCGGTTTTCTTATGTTTTTGCCGGTTCCCAGTGTTTTCAGGGACTGGAATGCGGTTCGAGTCCCACCTCGGGCACAGCATGACCCCTCGTCGGAGGAGTTTTGGCTTTAGCGTGTTGCCATGGCTTGTGGTGGCGTCCATCTGACACTGACCGCGGGGTGTGCCTGGCGCCGCGGGTTGCCTGTTTGGTAGTGGGGGAGCAGGTTCAGGATCTTGGCTAGTGGGCCGGCTGCTTGCTCTGGATTCGTGTCATGCGGGTTCTTCTTGGTGCGTCCGGCAGGTCTTAGGCCCGACCTCATTTGCAGGGTGTGGGCCTCCGGTCCTTGTCGATACGTGGCCATCGCGTCGATGTCTACGTTGGAGCCGTCCAAGACCTCACGCAGGAGTGAGCCGCGCGGTTTGCTTCGGTGGACGCCCCGATGTTATGGAGGGCGACGGCGGGAGTTACCTCCCGCCGTCGCGCGCCGATCGCCTTGGCGCCCCGCGTTGTTGGTGAGGCGCTTAGCCGTCGAGCTTGGAATGCTCGCCCAGACGGTGCCACGAACGGTTGTGGTGGACCAGAGCGTCGCCCGGTTCGCCCGCCTGGACGTCACGCATCACACGGGACTCCAGAGCGTGAACAGCGATGATTGTGGCGCTCCCCACCTCCATGCGATTGATGACGGCGCAACGCACCCAGGCACGGACATCGTCATACACCGCTTCGCCGGTTGCGAGGGCCGACCAACGGTGCGTCTGGTCAAAGCGGTCGACGCCGGGCGTCGCTCCAAACTTCGCCAAGTCGACGTCGTGCGCGTCCAGCAGGTGCACGACGACGGTTTCGGCGCGCGAAAGCACTTCGGACGCCGAGGACAGTGCCGAGACCGAGAAAATCAGCAACGGAGGTTCCGCACTCACTGACACGACCGACGATACCGTCAGCGCCACCGGTCCCTCGCCGGCATCCGCCGTGACGACGGCGACACCTCCCGGGTGGCCACGGAAAAGTGACTTGAATTCGTCGGCCGAGAGGGTGGACGGGAAGCGTTGCTTCGGAGCCTCAAGCCAAGTGTCTGCGGGGTAGGCGTGGAACATCGTTAGGACACCTTGGGTGCGGAGCGCTCGAGTTCCTCGCGAATGATGTTCGTCCCTGCGCTGAGAGCACTCAGCTTGGCCAGTGCGATGCCCCGGGGGAACGGTGCCATGCCGCAGTTGGAGCTGGCAATGAGCTTGTCCGCATCGACGAACTGCAAGGCCTTGCGGAGGGTGTCGGCGACATCCTCCGGGGTCTCGATGGTCTCGCTTGCGACGTCGATTGCCCCGAGCATGACTTTCTTGCCGCGGAGGAGCTCGATGAGGTCCATGGGCACGTGGGAGTTCTGGGATTCCAGCGAGATGATGTCGATGCTGGAGCTCTGAAGCAGCGGGAACGTTTCCTCGTACTGCCGCCACTGCGAGCCGAGCGTCGCCTTCCAGTCATTGTTCGCCTTGATCCCGTAGCCGTAGCAGATGTGCACGGCGGTCTCCGCACGCAGCCCCTCTGCCGCTCGCTCAAGCGCAGCCACACCCCAGTCCTTGACCTCATCGAGGAAGACGTTGAACGCGGGCTCGTCGAACTGGATGATGTCCACGCCGGCCGCCTCCAGTTCTTTCGCCTCCTGGTTCAGGATCGCAGCGAACTCCCAGGCCAGCTTCTCGCGGCTCTTGTAGTGGTCATCGTAGAGCGTGTCCACCATGGTCATGGGACCGGGCAGAGTCCATTTGATCGGCCGGTCGGTGGTTGCGCGGAGGAACTTCGCGTCTTCAACGAATACCGGCCGCTCGCGGCGCACCGGCCCGACGACGGTCGGCACGCTCGCGTCGTAGCGATCACGGATGCGCACAGTCTTGCGCTGTTCAAAGTCGACCCCGCTGAGATGTTCGATGAAGGTGGTGACGAAGTGCTGGCGGGTTTGCTCGCCGTCGCTGACGATGTCGATGCCGCGTCGGCTCTGTTCATGGATGGCGATGCGCAGCGCATCCTGCTTACCCTCGAGCAGCGCATCTCCCTCCAGCTTCCACGGAGACCACAGAGTTTCCGGCTGTGCGAGCCACGATGGTTTCGGCAGGCTTCCAACAACGGTGGTGGGCAAAAGTGTGTTCATGATTGACGTTTCTCCGTGGGTCAGTTGACGAGAGCGGGGTGTTTGGCGGTCCACTGGTCCAATAGATCCTTGTGGGGCGTGATGAAGTGTTCCTCGGTGTACTTTGCCTGGGTTACCGCGAGCTGACTGCGCTCGACGCGGTCGTAATCGATCTGGGTGCGCGAGTAATCCTGCTCTCCCAGGCTCGGTTGGTAGACGACGGCGGCGGCGGAGTTCGCGTTGTAGACCTCCGGGCGGTAAATCTTCTGGAACGTCTCCATGGTGCTGATCGTGCCGATGAGCTGCAGGTTGGAGTAATCGTTGAGCAGGTCGCCGCGGAAATAGAAGGCGAGCGGTGCAACGCTGCCGCGTGGCATGAAATAGCGGACCTGAAGCCCCATCTTTGCGAAGTAGGCGTCCGTCAGCGAGAACTCGTCCTGCTGGTATTCGACGCCCAGGACCGGGTGGCGGTTCTCCGTTCGCCGGTAAGTCTTGGTCGTGGATACGCTGATGCACACCACTGGCGGCTGCGGGAAGCGTTCCTGGCATGCCGGGGAATCGAGGAAGTGCTGGAACAGTTTGCCGTGCAGATCGCCGAAGTCCCCGGGGACGGTGGGCTTGCCGGACTCCGTTGCTGCCGCTGGCAGTACGACGCTGAAGTCGAAGTCACGGACGTAGGAGGAGAAATTGTTGCCCACGATCCCTTGGTGGCGGACCCCGTTCAGATGGTCGACGATCTGGATGTCGAGAACCTCGAACAGAGGGAACTTCTGATCCGTACCCTCCGCCGTGAACTCTATCTGCACGGAAACGATCTCAAGCTCGAGAGTGTAACGGTCCCGGTCCGGGTTGTCCCAGCTTGCGAGATCGTTGAAGCGTCGCCGAATCATGGTCAACGCGTTGCGGAGGTTCTCCTGGCGGTGCTCGCCCCGTGCCAGGTTGGCGAAGTTCGTCGTGATCCGGGAGCCTTCCGACGGGGCGTATTCCTCGTTGAAGGGCGTGGTAGTGATGCTGAAGGTGAAGTCGTCTGCCATGTGCTGCCAATCCGTTGATGATGGGCCGGAGACGGCCTTTCCGAAGGGGATGCATCCATAGTGCAATTTTCCCGGGGGTATCAAGTAACTAGTGGTTACTATGCATTCATATAGAATTTTCCTATGGCCCAGATTTCGAGCGGATTGACCCTGCAGCAGCTCCGCTATTTCATAGAGGTTGCAGCGGAGGGGTCGATCTCCGCGGCGGCCGATCTTCTCTACGTAGCGCAGCCCACAATGTCCGCAGCGATGAAGGACCTTGAGGCCCGGGTGGGCCGCGCGCTCCTGGTTCGGTCCGCCCGCGGAGTCACCCTTAACGCCGACGGGGTGGAGTTCCTCGGCTACGCGAGGCAGGTCGTTGAGCAGTTTGCTCTCCTCGAGCAGCGCTACCTTGGCAGGCCACCGCGGCGACGTCTGCTCGGCGTGTCGACGCAGCACTACTCGTTCGCTGTGGACGCCTTCGTCCGGATGGTCAAGGCCACTGATGTGGCAGAGTACGAGTTCTCGCTCCGTGAGTCCCGCACCTGGGACATCATCGAGGATGTCCGGACGCTCCGCAGCGAAATAGGCATCCTCTACCGGAACGATTTCAACCGGAAGATCATCGACAAACTGCTCCGGGAATCCGGGCTCGCGTTCACTCCGCTTTTCCTCGCCGATCCGCACATCTTCATTTCGCGGAACAATCCGCTCGCCTCAAAAGAGCGTGCGACTCTCGCCGATCTCGCCGGCTTGCCGCGGCTAACCTTCGATCAGGGTGCGAACAACTCCTTTTACTTCGCCGAGGAGATTCTCTCCACCATGTCCAGTAAGCAGGAGATCCGGGTCTCTGACCGGGCCACGATCTTCAACCTCATGATCGGGCTCCACGGCTACACGATCTCGACCGGCATCATCAGCGGGCAGCTCGACCCGGAGATCGTCGCCATCCCGCTCGACGTTGACGAACGCATAGAGATCGGCTGGATCGGCCACGCAGCGATCCCGCTGACCGACCAGGCGCAGCGCTACCTCAGGGAATTGCGGGCCGTCGTCGCCGAGTTTGGCGTTGCGCTACTCGACTGACTGCACTTGAGCGGGCGGGACTTTACCCTTTCGGTGATTGGAAGTGTTTGTTGCACCTGATAAGGCGGGGTTAACGGTCTACGGTGGGTTTGCGCCGCGTGCCGGGACTCAGCCGTGAGGAACCCGCCATGCTCGCAGGAATGAGCGTTGACTACTACAACCGGCTCGAACGGGGGAACCTCACTGGCGTTTCCGACAGCTTCCTGGGATCCCTGGCCCGCGCGCCCTACCACCCCAACGGGGACGAGCCGGAGCAGCCACAGAACTTCGCCCGCTTCGTCTTCCTTGATCCTGCGGCGCCCGGCCAGGTGGCGGATTGGGAGCCCATGGCCCAGCACATTGTTGCCATCCTGAGGCAGGAGGCTGCACGGGACCCCCATAACCGGGACCTGACCGACCTCATCGGAGAACTCTCCACCCAAAGCGAGGACTTCCGGAGCATGTGGGCCGCCCAGAACGTCCGCCTCCACGGGTCCGGCACCAAGTCCTTCCAGCACACCGTAGTCGGCGACTTTGAGCTCACTTTCCAAGCCATGCAACTCCCCGGCGATGAAGGCCTCACCCTCATCGCCTACAGCGCGGCACCGGGCAGCCCCGGACACGACGCACTTAACCTCCTCGCCACATGGGCTGCAACGATGCGCAGGGAAAGCAACAAAATGGACGAGCTGCCCGCTCGTTGCGGCACCATCTAGTACTCAGCTCCTCGTCCAGGCACCGCAATGGCCCCGCTAGGTTTGATATTCACGGGCCTCCCTATTTGTTGTCAGTAAAAAGTTCCTTGGCGACGCCCATCGCGGACATGCCCCGGGGCCAGCCAGCGTAGAACGTGACGTGGGTGATCGCTTCGATCAGCTCTTCCTGAGAAACACCATTTTCGATGGCGCGGCTGAGGTGGAACCTTAGCTGGTCTGTGTTCCCGCCGGCCGTCAACACCGCTACCGTGATGAGGCTGCGGTCGCGGGCGCTCAGTTCGACGCGGTTCCAGACGTCCTCGAAGAGCACGTCGTCGGTAACTTCGGCGAGCTTCGGTGCGAACTCTCCGAACATTTTCCGGCCGCCGCCTAGTTGCCTGGTTTGGATGCGGCGATTCACTGAGGTCATGGTCGTGTCCGGCGCCGGGCCTGGGGCGTGAGTTCGTGGGCTCCGTAGCTGTTGTCCTGGGGATTCAGCGTGACCCCGGGTGCGACGAGCTGGTCAATGCGGTCCAGCACGTCGGTGGTCAAGGTGATGTCGGCGGCGGGCAGGTAGGACTCGAGCTGTTCCATGGTGCGGGGTCCGACGATGGCGGACGTGACGCCCGGGTGGTTGATGACGAAGGCGATGGCCAGTTCGATGAGCGTCAGCCCGGTCTGCTCTGCGAGCTGGGCCAGTCCTTCGACGATGTCGAGTTTGCGTTGGTTCGCCGGGCTCGTCATGTCGAACCGGGCGTTCGGTCGCGCCGCGGAGGTAGGTGCTGAGGCCGAGTCCTTACGCCAGCGTCCCGAGAGCCAGCCGCCGCTGAGTGGGCTGTAGGTCAGGGTGCCCATGCCGTGGCGCTGCACCGTGGGAAGGATGTCTTCCTCGATGCCTCGGACCAGGATCGAGTAGGGCGGCTGTTCGGTGACGAACCGTTCTACATTCCGTTCCCGGGACGCCCACTGTGCTTCGACGATTTGGGATCCGGAATACGAGGAGGAGCCAATGTACCGGACTTTGCCTTGGCGGACGAGGTCGGTAAGGGCACCGAGGGTTTCTTCCACATCGGTGTCGGGGCTGGGCCGATGGACTTGGTAAAGATCGATGTGGTCCGTGTTGAGTCGGCGGAGGGAGTCTTCGACGGCCCGCATGATCCAGCGGCGCGATCCGCCGCGCTGGTTGGGATCGTCCTCGTTCATGGGCATAAAGAATTTCGTGGCGAGGAAGACGTCGTCGCGGCGCCCGGCGATTGCCTGCCCGACGATTTCTTCGGATGCTCCGCCCGAGTACACATCTGCGGTGTCAATGAAGTTGATGCCCGCGTCCAGTGCATGGTGGATGATACGGGTTGAGTCGGCGACGTCGTTATTGCCCCAGGGGCCAAACATCATGGCGCCCAGGCACAAAGGGCTGACCTGCACACCTGTGCGGCCAAGCGAACGGTATTCCATCGTGGGGTTTCTCCTCTGTTCAGGCTTCGGGAATGACCATGGCGAAGCGCTCTTCGCGGGCCTCGTCCGGGTCGGGTCCGTTCCGCACCCCGGTGTCGAGCGCGTTGATGCCGGCTAGTTCGGCTTCGGAAAGTTCGAAGTCGAATACGTTGAAGTTCTCGGCGATGCGGCTCGGGTTCGTCGATTTTGGGATAGCAGAGCGGCCTTGCTGCAGGTGCCAGCGAAGCATGACCTGGGCAGGGCTCTTACCGTGGGCTTGACCGATAGCGGCGATAGCTGGGTCTTCCATGACGTTCCGGCGCTCCTCGCCCCACCCGGGGTAGAAGGTGATTCCCCCGATCGGAGACCATGCCTGCGTGACGATCCCGTGCTCGGCGTCGGCAACCTGGACCTCCTGCTGGGTGAAGTACGGGTGGAGTTCCACCTGGTTCACGGCCGGGATGATTTCCGTGGAGTCGAGGAGTTGCTTCAGATGGTGCGGCATGAAGTTGCTGACACCGATCGCCCGTACCCGCCCGTCGGCGAGCAATGCCTCAAGTGCTTTGTACGCCTCGAGGGTCTTTTCGAACCGGTCGGGAGCGGGCTGGTGCAGGATGAACAGGTCCAGATACTCCACACCGAGCTTGCCGGCTGCTTTGTCCCAGGCGTGCAGGGTCTGGTCGTATCCGTAGTCACTGACCCATACCTTGGTCTCAATGAAAACGTCGGAACGGTTCAGGCCCGAATTGCGGATGCCGTGCCCGACTTCCCACTCATTGCCGTATGCCGCGGCGGTGTCGATATGCCGGTAGCCAGCGGCCAATGCCGCCTCGACAGCCGCCGTCGTCTCTTCAGGAGCGGTTTGGAAGACGCCGAGCCCGAGGGCGGGCATGGTGACTCCGTTGTTCAATGTGATGTTCATGGTTCTCCTGATGGTGGTTATGGGCGGACGAGTACTTTGAGTGCTTCGCGGTCTGCCATGGCCTGGTATCCGGCGGGGACGTCGTCCAGGCCGATGGTGCGGTCGAAGACCTTGCCCGGATTGATGGGGTCGGCGGGGAGTACCAGGACGATGGTGACAATCAGGGCCAGGGGCAGCAGGACGCTGCCGGTGGTGAGCGCCGCGCTGGGGTGCAGGTTTCATGCTTTCCATGCAACCGTGATCCCTTCTCTGTGGGGAGTCACGGGTGTTCCGGGTAAAGCCAGTGCCTCCCTCGGTCTGAGGCGTCGGCGTAGCGTGGAGGCCATGACACACAGCGAGGACGTGCGGAAGTTCCTGACCTCCCGCCGCGCCAGAATCACCCCCGATGAAGCCGGACTGCCCGCCTATGGGGGCAACCGGCGAGTCAAGGGCCTGCGCCGCGAGGAAGTGGCGATGCTCGCCGGAATGAGTATCGACTACTACATCCGCCTTGAACGCGGAAACCTTTCCGGCGCCTCGGACAGCGTCCTCGAAGCGCTCGGACGAGCGCTGAAGCTCGACGACGCCGAATTGGCCCACCTTTTCGATCTGGCCCGTGCCTCCACTGCAGCTCCGCGCGTGCGACGTAAGCGCAGTCCCAAGACGGTACGGCCGAGCGTCCAACGCGTCCTCGATGCGATCACTGGGGCACCGGCTTGGGTCCGCAACGATCGTGGTGACGTCCTCGCCGCCAACGACCTTGGCCGCGCGCTGTATCTGGAATTGATGGCCGAACAAACCACGCCGCCGAACAGTGCGCGGTTTACCTTCCTGAATCCGAAGGCGCGGGATTTTTTCGCCGATTGGGAACGCGCCGCAGATGACATGGTTGCGGTGCTGCGTTCCACGGCTGGGAAAAACCCTTATGACAAGGACCTCACTGACCTGATCGGTGAACTCTCAACCCGGAGCGAGGAATTCCGTACCCGGTGGGCCCGGCATGACGTGAAGTACCACCGCACCGGCCGCAAACGCCTGCATCATTCGATTGTGGGGGACCTTGACCTGAGCTTCGAAGCGCTCGAGCTGGCCGCGGACCCGGGGCTCCGCATCAACATCTACACGGCAGAGCCGGGGTCCCCCTCCGAGGACGCACTGAAGGTCCTCGCCAGCTGGGCAGCGACCCAGCCGAACACCGCCCAAGCAGCAGTCCGTAACACTCTTTAAACGATCGTTAGGTCGGCATGTCTTTCCGGACCCCTCAACTCATGCCCGCGGTTGCTGTTGGAATGGCAGCCAGTGCTGCTCTTTCATCCTGCGCCTCACCAGCAGGACAGCTGACGGCCAACGAAGTCCCTGATCAAGCCACGGACACCCCTGCCTCACCGGGCGGACCTGATTATGTTGACGGACAGTACAGCGCGGAAGGCCAATACGGCGGCCTTCCGTCCTCAATCGGGGTGACCGTAACCCTCGCCGCGGACATCGTCACCGATGTGAGCGTTACACCGCATGCAACTGATCCGACGTCCCTTGACCTGCAGAAACGCTTCGCGGCCGCAGTACCTAGTGTTGTCGTCGGCCGCGACCTCGACGAGATCAACGTTGACCGACTCGCCGGCTCCAGCGGGACACCGCAAGGGTTCAATGCCGCCCTGGAACGCATCAAGGCACAAGCCAACAGATAGGAAATCAAGAGCATCATGGAGCAAAACCCGAATACACCCCGAACGCTGTTGATCGTAGGAGCAACGGGCAGTGTTGGTCGCCATGTGGTGGCCGAGGCCGTCCGTCAGGGCTACGACACGCACGCCCTGGTCCGCGAATCTTCACGGACTAGTGGTCTGGACCCCGCCGCACGGCGGGTAACGGGGGAGTTGACCGACGCTTCGACACTCAAAGAAGCCGTCGCCGATATTGATGCGGTTATCTTCACTCACGGGTCCTCGTACGGCGACGCCGCCGCAGCGGAGGCCGTGGATTACGGGGCGGTCAAGAACGTGCTTCAAGCGGTTGGGTGGCAGACGTGTACGTATCGGCCTTATGACGGCGATTGGCGTCACCCGGCGTGGCAGCACGCACGATTGGAAGCGGCGAAGCGAACGGCTGATCCGCGCCAGCGGCAACGACTACACGATTGTCCGACCCGGTTGGTTCGACTATAACGACGACGGCCAACTGGAAATCACGATGCTTCAAGGCGATACGCGCCATGCAGGCAGCCCTGCCGACGGTGTCATCGCCCGCCACCAAATCGCCCGGGTGCTCGTCGACAGCCTCGCCTCCGACGCGGCCAACCACAAGACTCTCGAACTCGTCGCGGAACGCGGGCCGGCGCAGGAAACCCTGGAACCTGTCTTCGCAGACCTGGATCAGGACCCGGCCGGCTTGCTTGACGGGGTACGGGACCAGGCGAATATGCCGGCCGATGCCGAACCCGAGCCTGCACGCCAGGACCTCAACCGGGTAGTGGCCGGCTCAGGCGTGTTCCCGACGTCGAGGTCCTTGCGGTCACCACGCCAATAGTTTTGGCCGGGCCGGGAGAAGTCCGCGATCAGATTTTCGGGGTCAGCCAAACGCCGAACGACCCTTTCCGAAGATCTCGAGGCTGATGCCGCGGAGGCCTATGCGCCGACAGCTGTGCTTGATGCAAAGATGCTTGCCGTCTCCTCGGGGGTTATTGCCAGAATCACCGGTGACCTGCCACGCGCTCCGCGCTAACAGCGCGTCCCCAATCGCACCGTGAAGGATGCTCCAACGCACGGAGTTTCGGCGGGGTCAGCGGTAGAGGCCTGCGAGGAGGGCGATGATGTCCTGCAGTCTTGCGGGCGGGTCCTTTTTCGTCCAGGCAGCGTAAACGGGTACGGGGGGTGCGTCGCGGACGGCCCGGTAGGTGAGGCCTTGGCGTCGGTACTGGTGGGCTGTTGATTCTGCAGTTACTCCGCGGGCCTTACCGCTGCTGATAAGCGTGAGCCAGTCATCGACGTCGCTGGTGGGAATGGTGCGGTGCGGGTGGCTGCCATCGGGCCACAGGTCGAGTCGGGTGCTTCCGGTTCGGTCATCGATCGCTAGCGGGGCCGTGGCGACCTGGGCGAGGGTCACCGTGCGTTTCGTGGCCAGGGAGTCATCGACTGATATCGCGCAGTAACGTTTCTCGACGCCGATCAGAACCATTTCGAGGCGTGTCGTTTCCGGTACGCGGCGCAGTATCGCCAAGTCACTGGTGCCCTCAAGCAGTCCTGCGGTGGGTGTATTTGTTCGGGTCAGGCGCAATTCATGGTGTGGAAGGGCTACGGCCCATTGGCGTTGGAATTCCAGGGTTTGCTTGCCCAAGGCCGACCACGCGTAGCCGACCCGGATCGAACCCGCCCCATCCAGTGCTTCCTGGCGCAGATCGGCCACCACGGCGAGGGCACGGCGGGCGTGGCGGAGTACTCGTTCACCAGCTGGGGTGGGGGATACACTACGGGTCGTCCGATGCAGGAGCCTCACCCCAAGGGCCGATTCCAGTGCGGCGATATTTCGTGAGACAGCGGTCTGGGAGATGCCGAGCTCGATGCCGGCGTCAGTGAAAGTACCCGTGTCGATGACGCTGACCAGGGATCGCAGGTGACGCAGTTCGACTTCCATTCCTGCAGTGTACTCATGCGCATAACGCATCAATGGGGAGATTCATGCATTATGAGCAGCGGGTGACCGGCTTGCAGAGTTGCAGCATGATCAACATGCAGCGGGCAGGAAGTGGCCGAATCGCTGGTATCGCGACCGCTTTGGGTGGTGCGCTCTCGAACCAGCTCGGGGCGGCCAGTGGGTCCTTGGCATTTCCTGGCATGGGCCCGCTCGGTGTCGTCGCCGTCCGCCAGCTCGTCGCAGCCATGATCCTGCTACCGGTCGTGAGGCCACGGATCAGGGATCTGACCAGGGCTCAATGGTGGCCGGTCCTGCTCCTGGCGTTGGTGTTCGGGATCATGAACCTCACCCTGTACCTGGCCGTCGAACGCGTCGGTCTCGGTTTGGCGGTGACACTGGAGTTTTGCGGGCCTCTGGCGGTTGCTCTCCTAAGTACCCGGACCAGGAACGGTGCGATCTGCGCGGCCATCGCAGCAGCCGGCGTCATGGCGATCACCCGGCCCCAACCAACCACTGATTACCTGGGTGTCGGGCTCGGCCTGATCGCCGCCTGCAGTTGGGCTGCCTACATTCTGCTCAACAGGACCATCGGCTCCCGCATCCCCGGAGTGGAGGGCACAGCCACGGCAACCGGAATCTCCGCCGTCCTGTTCCTACCCATCGGCGTCTGGATACTCATCACCACCCGCCCGGACATGTTCGCTCTGCTCTGTGCTGTCGGTGCCGGCGTCCTGGCCTCGACGGTCCCATTCGTCGCTGACCTGATTGCGCTCCGGAAGATCCCCGCACACCTGTTCGGGATCCTCATGAGCATCAACCCTGTCCTGGCCGCTTTCATCGGAGCGATACTCCTCCACGAAGAACTCGGCACTATCGAATGGGTTGGAATAGCTCTCATCGTCGCTGCGAACACAGCCGCCCTGCTCCTACCAAGCGGCACACCACGCGATGCGACGGCCGGAGCCGGCCAGCGGCGCGACTGAACCGCGGACACCTCGAGTTGGTGGGGGAGGCGCGCGTAGAGTTCACGATGCAGCAGAACGATGCGTCTCGCGCGGATCATGCCGATGCTGCAGGCCCCGCTTAGGGCGCAGGCGTCGCCGAAGCGCCGAGTTGCACCGCCAGCTCCATGCAGCGCAGACGGGCCGGGGAGAAGTCGTAGGGCATGTTCCAGATAGTCTCCGCCGCGCTCTTGACGCGGGAGCCCTCTGCCGGGTCGGGGTCGGGCGCCGGATCAGCGTCATCGAGCGGGTGCAGCTCGTCCCAAGCGTCGAAGAGAGCGTCATCCTCCGCCAGCTGACCGGACTCCTCGATAACGCGCATCAGCGCGGTCTCGAAGGCGTGCCGCTCGGCCGCCACCTCCGAAACGCGGGGGTCGTCGACGGCGACCGTATCGTCCAGGGCCTCCTCGGCGGCCTCGACGCGGTCGGACTCCGCACGCAGCGACGGATCGGCAGCCAGGGCGAGGAAGCGGCCGGCCTGGACGGCCGCGCCGAGCGGACCGAAGATCCGCTCAGTGACCAGCAGGACGTCCAGGTCATCCTGGCGCAGCGAGCCCTCGGGTGCGCCCTCAAGGCGGTCGGAGACGAGATCATCGAGCAGTCCCAGCCTGCTGCCAAGGGTCCGCATGCGCTGCACCGAGGCGCGCTTCCGCTGGAGCTCGGCTTCCTGCGCGGCGAGGGTGTCCTCCAGCCGCGCGAGGACGCCTGCGATCCCGTCCTCGTCGTCGGCGCCGCTCGGTTTGCCGCCGTCGAAGGCGTCGCGGATGTCATCGAGGGCGATCCCGGCGTCGGCCATTCGACGGATCCAGAGCAGCCGGATGATTTCCGGGTAGCCATACCGCCGGCGGCCGTCGCCGCCCCGCTCCCGCTCGGGCAACAGGTCAACCTGGTGGTAGTGGCGGATCGTCCGGGGAGTGACGCCGACGAATGCCGCGGCGTCGCCGATGAGGATCTCCCGTGGCGGGGTCGGGAACGGTTGCATGGCGGACCTCTCGGAGTGGGACGGGACGTGCTTCCAGCAGACCACATGACGCTGCGGCAGGTGCAAAATAACCGGACGCGGTGTGGATAACGCGGTGGCCGGCTGCGTGGCTGCCGGTACGGCGCCTGTGTTCTCCTTGGGGGAGCTTTGAAGTTCGCCTGGGGTGAGGGCTGGCATGGTCACACCGTTGTTAAGGGTGTTGGTCTGTTCAGGTCTCCGCGATCGTCGGTGCGTGGTCTACGTCATGGTGTGGCGCCGCGGGCGCTGGGTCTTCTTTGCGGTGAGGCCGAGGCCGATGCATGGCACGGCGGCGGCAATTGTCAGGGCCAGGCCGACGGCCGGTACGCCCTGTTCGGCCAGGGAAGACGCGATCGCGACGCCACCAAGCCCGGAGCCAACGGCAACACCGATGTTGAAGAACGAATTGCTCAACGCGATCGGGAGTACGCCGTCCGGTCCTGCTGCACGCAGTGCCTCGGAGACAAGTGTCGGGTTCGCAGCGAATCCAAACATGCCCATAAGGGTGAAAAACACGATCGCAACGGGGGCGTTGCCGCCCCAGAGCAGGAGCACGGTCATAGTGATCAGCAGACCTGCCACGGCTGCACCGATGACCGTGTAGGGGCGGCGGTCACCGAATCGGCCACCAATCGTGGTGCCAGTCAGGGCACCGACGCCGTAGGCGATCATGATGAGGGGTACCACTGCTTCTGCCAGTTCGGCGCGTTCGGTCAGCTGCGGAGCGATGTAGCTGTAGACGCCAAGGAAGGCAGCCTGGATGAGCGCCGTTGCCACGTAAACGGACCACAGGCGGGCGTTGCGCAGCCGACTGAATTCGGCGCGAAGGTTTGTTTCCCCCTCCGAGGTTTTGTTTCCAGGGAGCACCTTCCACAGGAGGGCTGCGCAGGCAGTAGCGAGGAAGGCCAGTCCCCAGAAGGGTCCCTGCCAACCCAGGAACTGGCCGGCCGCGGTACCGATCGGCACACCGAGGACTGTTGCGAGGGTGACCCCGCCTACCATGATGCCCATCGCCTTCGCTCCGGCCCCGGGACCTGCGGCCGCTGCCGCGACAACAGCGCCGATGGCCCAAAATGTGCCGGTGGCCACGGCCGCCGCGAACCGGGCAACGAGCACGACAGCGAATACGTCAGTGGAGGCGGCGGCGACATGTGCCACTGCGAACAAAAGCAGCGCCATGATGAGCGTTGCCCTCCGGGGAAGGCGCAGTGTGGCGATGGCCATGACAGGCGTTCCGATCACCATTCCCAGTGCGAACACGGTGATGAGGAGTCCCGCCTGGGCGATGGTCACCTCAAGCGAGGAGGCGACCTGGGGCAGAAGACCGGCGACGATCATTTCTGTGGTGCCCATAACGAACGTCACGACGCCGAGCATCCACACGATCAGAGGAAGCCGCTGCCGGCCTGGCGGGCTGATGATGGCCGCTCCTGCGGCGGTTTCGGACAGGGTCTGTGTGGTGGACATAACGATGCGTCCTTTCAGGAAGTAAAGGCCAAAGGGGTGGGGCGACGCCGGCGAACATCGAACCCGAAGAAGCGGATCATCTATATCCGCTTGAAACACGGTAGCAGTTATTCGGATACCGTGCATCCACTTGTACTAGACTCGGAGGATGGATACTCAGGCATTGCGCAAGGACGCCGCCCGTAATCGCGATCTTCTTATCTCTGCTGGCCGGGACTTGTTTGCCCGGCGTGGACTGGCTGCCACGCTCAACGACGTGGCCCACCACGCCGGGGTTGGCGTGGGCACTGCCTACCGTCGCTTCGCCAACAAGGAGGAACTAATCGAGGCGATCTGGCAGCAGCAGGTCGACGAGCTGGAGGCGATCCTGCGCGAGGCAGTGGCCGCTCCGGATCCCTGGGAGGGCTTGGTGCAATACCTTGAAAAGTCCCTTGCCGCGCAAGCCAAAGACCGAGGCATGGCGCAGATGCTTGCAGGGCGAACGTGGCCCGACCACTACGACCAGCAACGAGACCGGCTCGCACCCTTGGTTGACCAGGTGGCCGACCGCGCGCGCGGGGCCGGAGCGCTCCGCGAGGACGTCACCGGCACGGACCTGATTTTCCTCCAGATCGCCCTTACCGACATCTCAGGCACGGTCCAGAGCGGGTCAGCTCCCGAGGGTCGCGATGATGCCGACCGACTGTACCGCCGCTACCTCTGGATCGTACTGGACGGACTGCGGGCATCGGCATCAGCGCCCTCAAAGCTTCCCGTTGCTGCCTTGACGACCCACGAGACCCACGCACTTCTCCAGCCCCGCCCTCAAGGCTGAAGTGTCTCCCGCAGGTGGCTACGGCCGTTTCATATCACCCCGGTTCGTAGGTGACGTCTGCCCGGCCCGGCAATTTGCCGTGCTGCATGTGGTAGCGGTTGGGAAAACGCGTGGCGAGGCGGAAAGTGCGGGCAGTGCGCACACTTCCCGCCTCGACGCACCCTCACGTTCTGGGCGAGCGAGCCAGCTGAGGTTGGTACGCCGTCGGTGCCGGCTTTATGGATGACTGTTCCGCTGCAAGCCGGCCGGGTGTCCGTGCAGCCGCTGCGGCCGAGGGCAGCTGACCGCCCCGGGGCTGGGTGGCGAGGAGACGGGATTCATAGTTGCTGTGGACGAGTGCTCTGCTTTTCATGAATATGCGGTTCCTGGTGAGTGGATGCAAAGGAGACGGTGCGTGTGGGTTTAAGGCCGTGTCAGAAAGGTCCGGACTGGACCAGGTTCGCCGGCCGGTCGCCGCTGGCCAGCGCCTTGAGCTGGCTGGCGAGGAGCTTGACGATCCGCGGCTCGAAGGCCGAGGCGTTGCCGCCGATGTGCGGGGTAATCAGTGCGTTGGGGGATGACCAAAGGGGGTGGTTGGCCGGGAGGGGTTCGGGATCGACGACGTCGAGCGCGCAGTGGAGCCGGCCGGACAGGACCTCAGCGGTCAGGGCTGCGGTATCCACCACTGGCCCCCGGCCGACGTTGACCACCAGCGCACCGTTCGGCAGTGCAGCAAGGACGGAGGCGTCCACCAGCCGGTGGGTGTGTTCGTTCAACGGGGTCACCGCAACCAGGATGTCATGGCTCTGGGCCAGGGCGGCGAGCTCGTAGGAGGCGTGGATCCGTCCGGTGCTGTCCCCGCGTGCGCTGCTGCCCACGCGGGTGATCTCCACCTCGAAGGGCTCAAGGCGCTTCGCGATTTCGTTTCCGATGCCGCCAACGCCCACCAGCAGAACCTTCCGGTCCGCCAGCGAGGAACGTCGCTGCGGCTGCCAGTTGCCGGTCTGCTGGTCGCGGACGGCCTGGTCGATGCCGCGGAGTTTAGCGATCATCAGGCCGATGGCCAGCTCGGCCGTGGCTGCCGCGTGGACGCCCGAGGCGCTCGCCACCGCGGTCTCGGGGCCCGCCGCCTCCGGAACTCCGTCAAACCCCGTGGACTGCGTCTGCACAAACTTCAGGTTCGGGGTCTTCGACAGCGAGCCGAGGACGGCGGACGCATCAATGTAGGGCAGGATGACGGCGTCGATGGCATCCAGTGCGATGCCCTCCGGCCCGGAGCGGAGGTCCCAGACCGAGGCCTCAATTCCGGCGGGCAGGGGCTGCACCCTGGCGAGGAGGTCCCGGTCGGGGAAGGTGACTGTCCAGACTGTCTGCATCGGTGGCCCTGTTCGGTAGGAGTGGCTCCCAGCGGTGCAGACCTCTCCGGGAAAACCGTTGACGCCCCAACACCAATCTGAGAAACTTTTCTCATGTGTGACAATCATCGCACTTCAGAAAGCGTCAGGCAAGAGTTCCGCGGAGGCAATTCGAGTGAAGAAAACAAGGTTTCCGCCCATGATCATCATGGGCGTGTCAGGTTCCGGAAAATCGACAGTGGGAGACCTCCTGGGGCGCCGGCTGGGGGTCCCGTTCATTGACGGCGATGACCTGCATCCCGAGGCCAACAAGGAGAAAATGCGAACCGGGATTCCGCTGGACGACGTGGACCGCCGCCCGTGGCTGATGGAGATCGGGCGTACGCTGCAGCTACGCCAGCAGGCCGGAGAAGGCGTCATCGTCGCCTGCTCCGCCCTCAAGCGCCGCTACCGCGACCTCCTGAGGGAGCATGCCCCGGAGGTTGTGTTCCTTCATCTCCAAGGTTCATCGGACACCCTCGCCGCCCGGATGGCGGCACGGAACCATGAGTTTATGCCTGCAACGCTGCTGGCCTCACAGCTGGAGGCTCTGGAACCGCTGGCTGCGGATGAGCGCCAGGTGCTGCTCGATGTCCGCAAGTCCCCATCCGAGCTGGCGGACCGGGCCGCCGCGGCGCTGGATGGTTTGGCGGTGGATTGGACGACGGCGGCGGGAGACTAGTCGAGGCCTGTCACCCGCGCGCATTAAACCCAACTAGGTCGCAGTTGTTGTCGTTATGAGGACTCATAACGACAACAACTGCGACCTAGTTGGGTTCGGTGTTTGGTTAGGCGACGGCCGCCCGGCGCTCTCCGATGTCGAAGCCGGGACCACCTGGAACGGAGTCGATCAGTTTCCGCGTGTAGGGATGCTTGGGGTTGCCGTAGACGCTGTCCACGTCACCGAGCTCCACCACCTCGCCGTGGAAAAGCACCATGATCCCGTCGCTGACGTGGTGCACCACGTCCAGGTCGTGGGAGATGAATGCCATGGTCAGGTCCAGTTCGGTGCGCAGCCTGCTGATGAGGTTCAGGATCTCCGCCTGGACGGACAGGTCCAGCGCCGAGGTGATCTCGTCCGCGATGATCAGTTTGGGCCCCACGGCCAGTGCGCGCGCGATGGCAATGCGCTGACGCTGCCCGCCCGAGAATTCATGCGGGTACCGCTCGGCCACGTCGGCGTCCAGGCGGATGGTGGAAAGCCAGTACGAGATCTTCTCCCGGTGTGCGCGCGGATTCGACTTCACCGGATCGATCGCCTCGGCCAGCGTCTGCCCGATGGTACGGCGGGGATTCAGCGACGAGTACGGGTCCTGCGGAATCATCTGGACTTCCCGGCGCATGGCACGGCGCTGACCCGACGTCATGCGGGACACGTCCGCCCCGTTGACCCAGATACTGCCGGAACTGACAGGGCTCAGGCCAACGATGGCTTTGGCCAGGGTTGACTTGCCCGAGCCTGATTCCCCGACGATCCCCAGGGTCTTGCCGCGTTCGATGGTGGCCGAGACGCCCTTGAGGACCTTGGCTGCTGCCTGTCCGGAACCGAACGTGACTTCCAGGTCGCGGACTTCCAGGACCGGGGCGGCGGACATTGCGGTGCTTGTCATGGCTGGAGCCTCTCTGTTTCCGGCTGAACCGTCCCGGCCTGAACGGGGCCGGGGGCGTCGTCGTTGATTTCGTCGAAGGTGAAGTCCTCGGCCCGGACGGCGACGAGTTCCGTCTTGCGTTCGGCGATGCTCGGCGTCGCTGCCAGCAGCGCTTTGGTGTAAGGGTGCTTGACGTCGCCGGCAGCAAGCTGGGCACCGGTAAGCCGTTCGAGGATTTTCCCGCCGTTCATCACGATCACCTTGTCGCACAGGGCCTGGACCACACCGATGTCATGGGAGATGAACAGCATGGCGGTCCCCATTTCCCGGTTGATGGTGCGGAACTGGCGCAGGACGTCCGCCTGGACGGTGACGTCCAACGCCGTGGTGGGCTCGTCGGCGATGATCAGCCGCGGGTCCGTGACCAGGGTTGAGGCAATCATGGCGCGCTGGAGCATGCCGCCGGAGAGCTCGTGCGGGTGCTGCTTCATCCGCAGTTCCGGCTGAGTGATCCGGATGTCCGCCAGTGCTTTGACCATCCTGGTGAACGAGGTCTTCCCCGACTGCTTCAGGTGGATCCTGCTGACCTCAGTCAGCTGGGACCCGATCCGCAGGGCCGGGTTGAAGCTGGTTCCCGGGTCCTGGTAGACCAGCCCGATGGACGTGGCCAGCGTGCGCGGATCGTTCTTCTTGAGCAGGTCCAGTTCGCCGAGGCGCATGGAGTGCGCCCTGACGGTGAGTTCCTCCGGCAGCAGGCCGGCGATGGACATGGCCGTCAGGGACTTTCCTGATCCGGATTCCCCCACGAGCCCCACCACTTCGCCGGCATGGATACTCAGGGACACACCCTTGACCAGGGGCACGCCGTTGGGGGTGAGGACGGTGAGGTTGTCCACCTCCACCAGCGCCTCCCGGTCGGCCCGCATCGAGGCCGGCAGCTCAGAGGCGGCCTTGACGCTGCCGAACTTCCGTCCGCCGCGTGGGTCCGTGGCGGCAGCAAGGCCGTCGCCAATGAGCATGGCGCTCAACCCCGCGATGGTGATCATGATCGAGGGCATCACGGCCTGCAGCGGCTGGGAGTAGATGTTCACGAGCGCCTCGTTGAGCAGGCGCCCGAAGTCGTACTCGGGGTTCTGGACGCCCAGTCCGATGAACGACAGGCTGGACAGCTCGATCAGGGTGGTTGCAAACACCGTGGCGGTCAGCACCAGCAGCGGCTCTGCCATGTTCGGCAGCAGGTGCCGGGTGATGATGCGTGGGCCCGGAACGCCGAGCAGGCGTGCCGTTGACACGTAATTGCGCTGAGAGATCGAGGCAGCCATGTTGGCGGTAAGGCGGGCGAACGCCGGAATGCTGGCGATGGCGATGGCGAGGACGGCGGACCAGGCTCCCTGGCCGAGGATTGCGGCGATGAGCAGCGCAAAAATCAGGCTGGGATAGGCGACGGCGGCATCGATGACGCGGAGGACAGCGTTGCGGATCCGCGGCGGGGCAAGCCAGATGAAAGTGCCGATCAAAACGCCGCCCACCACCGAGATTGCCGTTGTGGCTGCCGTCATCACCAGGGTGAGCCTGGTGGCCACAAGCGACCGGGCCAGCACGTCACGGCCGAAGTCGTCAGTTCCCAGCCAGTGCGCGGAGCTGGGCCCCTGGGAGGCGTTGGCGGTGAGCTTTTCGGCCGCTTCGCTGAGGAACAGGGGTGCGAGGAGGCCGATCAGGATCATGACGCTCATCAGGGCGATGCCAATTATCAGGCCGGTAGTCCAGCGGAAATGGCGCTTGGTGCGGGTCGTTTCAGCCATGGGACTTTCCTCCTCCGAGGGTGCGCGGATCGATGATTCCGAGGATGACGTCGACCAGCAGGTTGAGGATGATGGCAAGGAAGCCGAGGACCAGGATGATGCCCTGGATGACCGGGTAGTCCTTGTTGACAATGGCCGTGACGATTTCCTTGCCGAGTCCGGGCCAGTTGAAGACGTTCTCGATGATGATCGCTCCGCCGAGCATGCCGGCGAGGATCAGCCCGGCGAGGGTCAGGGTGGTGGTCATCAGGTTGGGCAACGCATGGCGGGCGTAGAGCCGCAGCGGCGGCAGGCGCCAGCCGCGAGCGGTCCGCAGGTAATCCTGCTCGAGGACGGTGGAGGTTTCCCGGCGGACCACCCGGGCGATCGAGCAGATGGGCGCAATCGAGAGGCCAACGACGGGAAGGATCAGGGACGTGAGGGTGGCCGCGCCGGCGGCCGGCAGGACCTTGAGCACGATGGCGAAAACCACGACCAGCATCGTGGCGATGACATACTGCGGCACGGCCTGGAAGAACCCGGTGAGCATGCCGAAGGAGACATCCAGCCACTTGCGGCGCCCGCCGCGGGTGAGGATGCCCACCACCATCCCGGCCGGGATCGAAAGCAAAAGGGTCACGATGATGCCCAGCAGGGCCAGTTCTGCCGTGAAGGGCAGCTTGGTGGCGATGATCGAGGATACAGATGTGCTGTACGCGAATGATTCGCCGAGGTTGCCCGTGAACAGGTTCCCCACGTACTGGAGGAACTGCAGGTGCAGGGGCTGGTTCAGCCCCAGGCTTTCCCTGATGGCTTCGATCTGTTCCGTGGTGGCGTCGGCGCCGGCGACTGCCACCGCCGGGTCGCCGGGGATGAGCGGGACCATGAAGAAGGTAACCACCACGAGGAGGATTACGGACAGCAGCACTCCGCCGGTGCGGCGCAGGCCGTAGCCAGCCCAGGGGGAGAGGTTGCGGAGCCCGCCCCGGGGGCCCTTTGTGGCCCCCGGGGGGTTGCTGAACAGGGCGCTTTCCCTGTTCAGCATGGTCGGTTCGGTCATGGTCCCTGGCCTTACTTAGTGATGCGCATGGTGGCGTAGTCGACGATGCCGGACGGCGCCTGGATGGAGAATCCTGCGCGCTGGGCAACGATCTGGGGTTCGCCCACGAAGGGGACAATGTCGTTGTCCTCGAGAATGCTGATCTGCGCGCGCTCGTAGGCTTCGCACCGCTTGTCCTGGTCCGTTGCGGACTGTGCGGTGGCGATGTCGGCCAGGATATCGGCGTTCTCGCCGCCACCGATGTTGCGGCCGCCCTTCTCGGTGGGGACGCCGGCGATCCGGGTCAGGGACGCGGCCACTGTGCCTACGAAGTTCGCGTCGCCCTGGATGGTCAGGTCCCAGGTCTCCGGCTTGGTCTGGGTCATGGTGGCCCAGGTGCCGTTGTCCACCAGGCTTAGGTTGACCGTGGCGCCGGCTGCCCTGAGGGCTTCCTGGACGTAGGTGCTGCCTGCACCGTTGGGGCCGATGCTGGTGGTGCCCACCATCTTGAAGGTCTTCCCGGCGAGCACTGCCTTGGCAGCATCGGCGTCTTCCTTCGTGAAGTGCGAGTTGTCCTCGAGGGCGCAGGCCACGGTGGGGGCGACGATTGAGGTGTAGGGGATTCCCTTGTTGGCGTAGGCTGCGGCATTGAACGCCTGCTGGTTCATCAGCTGGGCCACGGCCTTGCGCAGGGCGGGGTCCGTAAATGGGCTGCCTTCGCGCTGGTTGAAGAGCAGGAAGATCCCGGCGAAGGGCACCGTGGTGACGGCGTAGTCCTTGTTCCCTTCGAAGCGGGCAGTGTCCGCCGGAGCGATGTCCGAGACGTCCATCTCACCGGTGAGGAGCTGGTTGGCCACGGTGGTCTTGTTGACGCCGGGGAAAAAGCGCACGGTCTTGGCCGGCGTTCCCTCAAGCGGCTTGGACCACTTCGGCCAGGCCTCATAGTCCTCGCGGAGAGTCATGTCGTAGCTGACGCCGTGGCTCGCCTTCGTCAGGGTGTACGGCCCGGAGAAGGCTGCCTGCACGGATCCCTTGGCAAGGCCTTCAAGGTCCGCGAGGCCGGCGGGGCAGATGATTCCGGTCTGGGCCAGGGTCAGCCCGCCGATGAGTTCGGACCAGGGCTGGGCCAGCTTGACCGCCACGGTGCCCGCAGCGTCGTCGGCCGTGATGGTGGGCTGGCCCGGTCCGAAGACCAGCCTGGCGAAGTTGTTTTTGGTGGCGGGATCAGCGAAGTAGGTAAGGGAGTTGGCCACGATGGTGGGGGTAATGACCGTGCCGTCGGCGCAGGTTGCGTCTTTGCGGATGGTCAGTGCGGCGTCCGTGGCTGTGGCGGTCCACTCGGTGGCCAGGCCGCCGATGAACTTGCCGTCAGCGTCGCGGCGCACCACGGTGTCGAAGAGGAAACGGGCTACTTCGTAGTCGTCCTTGGCGTTGGCCTTGGCTGCGTTGAACGTGGTGGGATCCGAATTCAGGGCGGTGCGGATGGTGTCCGTGGCGGGGCCGGCGCTTCCGCCGGTCCCTGTGCCGGTACTGCCGCCGCCGGTGGTGCAGCCGGTCAGGAGCAACGCTGCTGCCGCCGCGGCTGCCGCCAGGGTGGTAAGTCTTCCGTGCATGGTGTGTCTCCTCGATACAACGGGAATCTGCGAGAAAGTTCGCGAATGAGAAGAGTTTCTCTTATTCGCCCAGCCAAGTCAACGGTTTTTTGTGAGCTGACACACGGCCGTAACCCGGCGCCGCCGCAATTTACCTGCTGGCAACAATCGCCCGACTTATTTGGGCCAATCCATCGGACCCTCTTGACGAATCGGATTTGAAACGCGAAACTTTTCTCATATGTGACAGCCGCCTCATCTGACTAGCCCCTTGCCGGCGGGGAGGGCGCAACCAACCGAACCAACCAAAGGTGACAACAATGGCAACAACACTCGAGCTCACGGTCCGCAAGGCCACCTGGACCCGGCTTCCCAAGGAACTCGTGGAAGCCTTCGCCGCCTTCCCCGTGGCCAACATCGGGGACGCCATGGAGCGGTTGGGAATAGTCGACGGCGGCATCAGCGCGGTCTGGGAAGGCGCCCACTGCGTCGGCTCGGCCCTCCCGGTACTCGGTGCGGCCGGCGACAATGCGGCGGTCATCGAGGCCCTCGGCTACATACAGCCCGGCGACGTGGTGGTCATTAACGGGTTCGGCCACGAACACCGTGCCCTGGTCGGTGAGCAGCTGTCGCAGCGCTTCGAGGCTGCCGGCGCCACCGGAGCCGTGATCGACGGCTACATCCGCGACCGCCACACCATCAGCGAGATCAAATTCCCCGTCTTCGCCCGCGGCGTCACCCCCGCCGGTCCCTTCAAGAACGGCCCCGGCGTCATCGGCGAACCGGTGGCGATCGGCGGGATCGTTTGCGCCGCCGGTGACGTCGTCGCCGCAGACGATGACGGCGTCGTTATCATCCCTGCGGCCCGTGCGGCCGAAATCCTGGAACGCGTTATCGCTGTTGCCGCCCACGAGGCCGAGATGACGGCCGAAATCACGCGCGAATACAGCTGACCCGGCGCTTCACCGCGCCAAGGACCAGCCCTAAACTAAGAGAGACCTAATGACTACTGCATCGACGGACTCAGTGGACCTGAATACCGCACAAATCAAGGTTGTCACCGCTGACGGCAAGATGGTGCGCAAGGCGACCCTCGCCGGCACCATGGGCTCCTTCGTGGAATGGTACGACTATGGCATTTACGGCCTGCTGACCACGTACCTGGCCATCAACATCATGGGGTCCAAGGATCTCGGATCCCTGCTCCTGACCAACGTCGGCTTCCTGGTCAGCTTCCTGGCCCGGCCCTTCGGCAGCGTGATCTGCGGCTTCCTGGGCGACAAGCTGGGCCGCAAGAACCTCCTGGCCGTCCTGCTGCTCCTGATCTCCGGCGCCACCGCCTGTATCGGCCTGATCCCCTCTTCCTCCGTGATCGGCTGGGCAGCCCCGGCGCTGCTGATCCTGTTCCGCATCCTGCAGGGCTTCTCCGCCGGCGGCGAAGTGGCGGGCGCCATGGCGTTCGTGGGCGAGTACGCGCACAACAAGCACCGCAACTTCTCCATGAGTTTCATCGCCGTGGGTTCCTTCTGCGCCCTCCTGTTCGGCAGTGCACTCTCCGCCACCCTTATCACCACCCTGGGCGACGCCACCATGGAATCCTGGGCCTGGCGCATCCCGTTCCTCTTCGCCCTTCCGCTCGGCTATGTGGGCTACTACATCCGCTCCAAGATGGAGGACACCCCGCATTTCGCCGCCCTGCGTGAACGCAACGAAGTAGAGCGCAACCCGCTGAAGGCTGTCTTCACCTCCAAGCGGCACCTGAAGGCCATTGTGCTGACCATCTTCCTGCCCGCACTGAACGGCCCCGGCTACTATCTCCTGTTCGCCTACATGCCCACCTACCTGAAGACCCAGCTGGGCACCGGCAACAACTTCACCATGGTGCAGGCGCTGATGGTGACGGCCGTCAGCCTCGTGGCCATCATCATCAGCATCCCGCTGATGGCCCGGCTCTCCGACCGGATTGGCCGCAAGCCCGTCCTCGCCGCCTCCGCCGTGCTGATGGCCCTGGTGTCCTACCCGATGTTCTCGATGATCACCACTGGCAACATGGCCCTGGCCTGCATCGCCACCGTGGTGATGGCGATCGCGTTTTCCGGCCATGCCGCCGTTGTGCACACCGTCCTGACGGAAATGTTCCCCACCACGGTCCGCTACAGCGCCTACAGCATCGGCTTCAGCATCAGCACCATCATCTTCGGCGGCAGCGCCCCGCTGGTGATGACCGAAATCATCAAGGCAACCGGCAACAGCATGGTCCCGGCCTACGCCGCGATGGGCACCGCCGTCATCACGCTCACGTCGGTCTACTTCCTGAAGGAAACGAAGGGCCAGCCGCTGGCCACCCATTAACAAAACACGTACGACGGCGGCCTGCCGCCATTGCCGGCAGGTCGCCGTGGCCGGACCGGAACCACCTCAACCAGAACCATTGGGAGTCACCTTGGGCATCAATTCAGTCGCCGTCGTTGCAGACCTCGGCGAGAGCTACGGAAATTACAGCATCGGTGACGATGAGGCCCTTCTGGGCCTGGTCACGGCGTCGAACATCGCCTGCGGCTTCCACGCCGGGGACCCGCGCGTTATGGACGCCACGGTGAAGTCGTGCGTGGAGCGAGGCATCGAGCTCGGCGCCCACCCCGGCTACCCCGACCTGGTGGGCTTCGGCCGGCGCCTGATCGAGGCCAGCGAAGAGGAAATCCGCACGGACGTCCTCTACCAGATCGGTGCCCTGGACGCGTTCGCCCGGATCCACGGCGGCAAGATCAGCCACGTGGCCCCGCACGGCCGGATGGGCAGCATTGCCCAGACGGACGCCAAGCACGCCCGGGCCATCACCGACGCCATCAAGGCCTACGACCCGTCTTACATCGTGATCTGCCAGAACGGCCTGCTGGCCGACGAATCCCGGAAGCGCGGCCTCGAAGTGGGCTACGTTTTCCTGGCGGACCGCGGCTACGGCGAGGACGGCATGCCCGTCTCCCGCAACACCGAAGGCGCCCTGCTGCACGACCCCGACGAGATCGGCCGCCGGGTTGTCCAGGTGGTGACCGAGGGAACGGTCCGCGCCGTCACCGGCAAGGTGGTTCCCCTGGGCCACGATGCCGACGTCGTCCTCCTCCACGGCGACCACCCGCAGGTCCTTGAGAGCGGCACCGCCCTCCGCGCGGCTCTGGAGAAGGCCGGGGTCAAGGCGGCCGGGCTGCAGGAAGTCCTTGCCGAGAAAGCCAAAGCGGCGGCCGCGGCCTGACCGCGGCCTCCATTGCCCCCGCCCCAGACCGCCGTCACACCACCGAGCAGGACATATGACCCCGCAACCACCGCCAGCCGCGAACCCCAGCCGGTCGCCCGGCCTTGAGGCGCACCCGTTTGGAGACTCAGCCCTGATGCTGGGCATCGCCGACGACGACCCCGAGGTCAGGCGGACCGGTGCCAGGCGGTTGCGGGACGTCCTGCTCGAGGTCCGGCCGTACGGGGTGCTGAACCTGGTGGCGGGCGCGGAATCGCTGCTGGTGGAGTTCGATTGCCTGGCGGTCAGCCACGGACAGCTCGCCCAGACGGTCAGGCTCGCAGTGGCCGGGCTGGGGCTGCAGGACGCCGGGCCGGCCCTGGGCGCGAGGGACTTTGTGGTCCCCATGGTGGTCAGCGACGAGTTTGCGCCCGACCTTCCCGGGGTGGCCGAGGAGCTGGGACTCAGCCAGGAAGCCACACTTGAAGCGCTCACCACGTCGGTGCTCACGATTAACCTGTTGGCGGCCGCGATGGCCCCCATGATGGCCGGGGTTCAGTTCCCGGGCCAGGTAAGCCGCTGCGCCGAACCCCGGACGGACGTTGCTCCGGGTTCGGTGATGGTGGCCGGCACCAGCGCCATCATCCAGCCGTTCCCGGGACCCACGGGCTGGAAGGTGATCGGCCGCACGCCCCTGACCGTCTGCGATATCCGCGAGGATCCGGCAACGTCCTACCGGCCGGGGGACAGGGTCACCTTCAAGGTCATACCGGAAAGCGGCTGGGCGGAGCTCGAAGGCCGGTTCCTCCGGCCCGTAGCGCCCGCAGACCAGCAGGAAGGCGGCAGGCGTGGCAGCGAAGCCTGAGCAGGCGGTCACCCTTTCGATCAGCGAGGCCGGCTGGCTGTCCACGTTCCAGGACCTGGGACGCGTGGACTCCGAGTTCATGGGCGTGCCCTGCGGGGGCGCCGCCGACCAGCATTCCGCGGCTGCAGCCAACATCCTTGTGGGCAACCGGCGCGGCGCCGCGCTGCTGGAAATCATGGGCGGACGCTTCGCGTTCACCCCGTCGCATGACATTTTCATCACCATCACCGGCACGCCGGCAGAAGTAACCGTCGGCGGGGTTCCGGTGCCCATTTGGCAGCCGGTCTGCGTGCCGGCCCGGACCAAGGTGGTCATCTCCAAGGCCACTGGAGGCATGCGCAACTACCTGGCCTTCAGCGGCGACCTGGACACTCCGCGGTTTATGGGCAGCGCTGCGCCGGAATCCCGGATGGGGTTTGCGCAGCGGATCGTCGCGGGCCAGCAGATAGCACTTGCCAGCCGGTACCGGGGCTTCAGCCAGCCCTACCTTGGCCAGCCGCTGTTCAGGCTGCCGGTACCGGTGCCCGACTTCAGCCCCGACGTCTGGACGGTTGAGGTGGTGGAAGGGCCGGAAACGGACAGGACCCCGGGCATCCGGGAGCTCCTGAGCAGCAGCATTTACACCGTGGGCGGCAAATCCGACCATGTGGGCCTCCGCCTGGACGGCCCGGTCATCCATCCCGAAGGGCTGGGTGAGATCGTGTCGCACGGCGTCCCGATCGGCGCTTTCGAGATCCCGCACGGCGACGAACTGATCATCCTGGGCCGCTCACGTACGCTGACCGCGGGCTACCCCATTGTGGCGGTGGCGACGAAGGCTTCGCTGCCGCTCCTGGGCCAAGCCAGCCCGGGCCGGAAGATGACCTTCCGCTGGGTCAGCCAGGAGGCCGCCGTCGAACGCTGGCGGGAGCAGCAGCGGCTGCTCGGCGCGCTGGCGGAGCGGGTGCACAACCTGTTCGCCGCCGTCGGGCTTCCCGTCGCGGAGGCCGCGGATCCCGGCACGCCGTCCAGCACCCGCGCCGCCTGAAAAGGGTTGACGCCCCCAGTTTCAAATGAGAAACTATTCTCATATCCAATTTGGTTCTTGTTTTATCCGGTTTACCCGGTTGCCACTGCCGCGCTGCCTCCCGCAGCGTGCCGGACGAAAGAGATGCATCATGGAGCTTCTGAATGGCAAGGTTGCCATCATCACCGGCGCCGGCACCGGCATGGGCCGCGAAACGGCCAAGCTGCTGGCCGCCGAAGGTGCCACCGTGGTGCTGGTAGGGCGGCGGCAGGACGTGCTGGACAAACTCTCCAACGAGATTTCAGCAAGCGGCGGCAAGTCCTGCGTCCGCACCGCCGACATCGCCAGCAAGGCCGAGGTGGATGCCCTGGTGGACTGGATCCACCAAAACGTCGGCCTGGTGGACATTCTCATCAACAATGCCGGCAGCGCCAGCAAGGTCCTGAACGTGCGGTGGATCGCAGAAGAGGAATGGAACCAGGTCCTGGACGTGAACCTGAACGCCGTCTTCCTGCTCACCCAGGCGGTGCTGCCGGACATGCTCGGCCGCAACACCGGCTCCATCATCACCGTCTCCTCACTGGCGGCTGTGACCCCGAACCTGTTGGGCGGTGCAGCGTACGGCGCTGCCAAGGCGGCGGTCCGGAACTTCATGACGTACCTGCACACCACATTCCGCAACGAGGGGCTGCGTGCCGTGACCATCCTGCCGGGTGAGACCGCGACGCCCATCCTGGACAACCGGGCCCGCCCGCCGCGCCAGGAGGAACGGGACGCCATGGTCCAGCCGGAGGATGTGGCCCGGGCCATCCACCTGGTGGCAACACTGCCGCAGCGCACGGTGGTCCAGGAACTGGTCATCGCCCCCACCGTGCAGCGGGACACCTCTGGCGACATCGAGATCAGCCGCTGGACCGGCGCCCCCGCAACCGATCTCCCACAGGGCAGTAAATAGCGCAATCCCTAAACAAAACGCGGCCGGGACCCTTCCGCCGCCCCTGACTACTCTCTGCCTCCCTGTCTGAAAGGACACCGTCGTGACCACACCAGCAGCACCCAGTATCCTCAGCTTCCCTCCTTCCGACGCCGTCCAGCGCGTGCTCCGGACGTCGCTGCGCGTCCAGCAGCCGCAGTCCAGCGGAGACCTGGTGTCCCTGGCCATGGGCGAACCCGACTTTGATACCCCGCAGCAGGTCCGCGACGCCGCGGCGAAGGCCCTGCAGGACGGCTACACCCACTACTCGCCGCTGCTCGGCGAACCGGTCCTCCGCGACGAACTGGCCGTGCGGATCGGCGCCCTGCTGGGATCCGCTGTCAGCACCAACGATGTGCTGATCACCCAGGGCGGCACGGCAGGGCTGGCCGCCGCGATCCTTGGCACCGTCAACCCGGGCGACAAGGTAGTCATCCCGGATCCCACCTACTCCCTCTACGCAGACCTGGTCAGCATGGCCGGCGGCACGATCGTTCCGGTGCCCCTCGCCGGGAACCTGCACTGGGACCTGGACGCGCTGGCGGGCGCCCTCGACGGGGCGAAGATGTTTGTCTTCTGCAACCCGTCCAACCCCACCGGAATTGTCCACTCCCGCGCGGAGCTCGAGGCACTGGCCCTGATGGTCGCCGGCACCGACATCCTGATCCTCTCCGATGAGGCCTACAGCGACCTGGTCTACACGCCTGAGCCGTTCACGTCCGCCCTGGAAATCGAGGGCCTCGCGGGCCGCACCATCTACTGCCAGACCTTCTCGAAGAGCTACGCCATGACCGGCTGGCGGGTGGGCTACCTGTGGGGTCCCGCGGACGTCATCGCCTCCGCAGCGAGGGTCCACAACACGTTCAATGGCTCCATGAACACAGCGGTCCAGCTGGCCGCGCTCACCGCCCTGCAGACCTGCGGGCCGGACATCGAGCGGATGCACGCCTCTTACGCGGCCCGCCGCGAGCTGATGTACAACGGCCTGAAGGACATCCAGGGGCTCACGGTCAGCTCACCGGAGGGCGCGTTCTACCTCTTCCCGAAGTACGACGCCGACCTGCCGGCCTCGGAAATGGTGGCGCACCTGCGCAACCACGGCGTGGCAGTCCGTCCCGGCAGCGAGTTCGGCCGCAACGGCGAATTCCACCTGCGGCTCTCCTACGCCGCCAGTGCCGAAGCCATCAACGCCGGCGTCGAACGGCTTGCGGCCGGCCTCGCCGACTTGAAGTAGCGCACTTGGCCACCACTGCCGCAGTTCCCGGACTGCGCAGCGACACGCTCCGCAACCGGAAGCTCATCATCCGTTCTGCCGGAAAACTGTTCGCCGAAGGCCACCAGGCCACCATGGCGGACATTGCCCGGGCCGCCGAGGTCTCGACCGCCACCGCGTACCGGCATTTTGCCTCCGTCGATGAGGTCCTGGCCCGCTTCCGGTTCGAGGTGGGCAGCGAACTGCTGGAGTTCAGCCAGCAGCAGCAGGCGACGGGGCTGGAGCTGCTGCGCCTTGTCAGCACCAAGTGGGTCACCCTGGTGGTGACCCACGGCCGCGCGATGGTCCACACCCGGTCCGGCGAAGGCTACCTGGCGCGGCTGCGTACAGGTGCCACGCACCTGACCGTCCAGGCTGACGCCCTGGGCGCGGCGCTTCGGGACACCTGCCTTGAACTCGGCGTGGATGACCCAGGCGATGAGGCCATGTTCCTGTGGAACGTTCTGTTCGATCCGCGCGAAATCTTCGACCTGATCGAGACGCTGGGATTGGGCCCCGAGGAGACCGCCCGGCGGCTGGCAGCCACGCTGGTGGGGGCCTTGAAGGGCTGGTGCGGCCCGATCGGCGGGCCGAGGCAATAAGCTTGGTACGCAACAGAAAGGGGCCCGGGAATGCGAAGCGATACCCAACGTAACCGCAGGGAACTGGTCAACGCGGCCGGTGCACTGTTTGCCGCCCGGCGGGGGACCATCAACATGACGGACATCGCCAAGCACGCCGAGATCTCCACGGCCACGGCATACCGGCATTTTGCGTCCGTTGAGGATGTCCTGGCCGAGTACCGCTTCAACGTGGGCCACAAGCTGCGGGACTACAGCTTGAAGCAGACCACCAGCGGCCTTGAGCTGCTCGAAGCGGTCAGCCGCAAATGGGTGGACCTGGTGGTCAAACACGGCGGGGCCATGCTCTACACGCGTTCGGGCGAGGGATACCTCGCCCGGCTCCGGACCGGGGCTTTCTACCTCACCGTCCAGGCCGAGGCACTGCAGCGCCCGCTGGAGGAAGCCTGCGCCGAGCTGGGACTGAGCCCGCTGGGGGACGAGGCAATGTTCCTCTGGAACATCCTGTTTGATCCCCGCGAAATCCTCGACCTGATCAACACCGTTGGCTTGAATAAGAAGCAAGCCACTGAGCGGCTGGTGGCCGCGCTTCGGGGCGCCCTGGTTGGCTGGGACGGGAACAAGTCCGCGGCCACGGACTGAACTGAACCCTGGGCCTAGTTCGCCAGCCGCACGCTCCGGAGGGTTATCCCGCGCATTTCGCGGCGGATCCTCTCGGGCGGAACGGCGGCCAGGGATGCGACTTCGAAGAGGTCCAGCTGGCCTGTCTTCAGCGCCATCACGGTAAGGGACCGGCGTCGTACTTCCAGCGCGCTCTTACGCTCGACGGCGGCAGCCAGGGCCTTCGTACAGCCGCGGATCGCTTCGAGGTGAGTCCCGGCCGGCCAGCCCGCCGGTTGCAGCTCCGTGTAGCCGGCGCCGATCCGCCGTCGAACGTCCACTTTGCCGACGCCCGCGGCGTCGGCGATTTTGGCCACCGATACGCCGTCGGCCAGGGCCTGGGCGACGGTGTCGTTCCGCAGCCTAAGGGCGCCGCGTACGCTGCTGTCCGCCTGCGCCACCTGCTGGCGGTTCAGTGCCAGTTCGTGGCGGAGCGTCTCCTGGTCGATGGGTTCGAACCGGCGGCGCCGGCCTGCCCGCAGCGGCTGGACGGCCACGCTAGTGCGTGTCCGCTTCCGGGGCCAGCACCCAAACCACCGCCGCGCCGCCAAAGGAAGGCATAAGGCTGCCCTCGAAGAACACCTGGCCTTTCTGTGCTTCGCCATTGGGGCTCCACCGGCCGCTGGCCGGGCAGTGCGTGCCGGTGACCGCCGTCATAGCCCGGAGGGGCCGGCAGCGCAGGGTGGGTGCTTTGACAGACTGGATCATTTTCTTTGCTCCTGATGCCTGGGGTGCGTCGTTATTGGTCGCGGAACGAGATGAGCACCTTGCCGGACCGGGTGGGGTCCTTGGCAAGGTCGAAGGCCGCCAGCGCCTCCGTAGAGGGGAATTCGTGGGTGACCACCGGGTCCACATACAGTGAGCCGTCCGCGAGGGCAGTAAGCACGTCGTCGATCTCGTTGTTGAAGCGGAACGAACCGAGGAGTTCCAGTTCACGGGTGATGGCCAGCGAGATCGGGACGGGCTGATCGCCGCTGGGCAGGAGCCCCACCATGACCACTTTGCCGCCGCGCATGGCGCCGCGGAGGGCGGAGGCCAGGCCGCGGTGGTTGCCGGAGGATTCCAGTACGACGTCGGCCTGAACCGCCTCGATCGCGTCGGCATCAGTGGCCAGAATGGTTCCCGTCGCGCCGACCGCCTTGGCGATCTGGAGGGGAGCTTCGTGCACGTCGACGGCGACGATTTCGGCTGCTCCGGCGCGCTTGGCCACTGCCACGATGAGGCTGCCGATCGGGCCGCTGCCGATGACGAGGACCCGCTTGCCGGTGAGGTCGCCTGCCTGGGAAACAGCGTGCCAGGCTACGCTTGCGGGTTCGGCGAGGGCGGCCGCGCGCAGCTGCAGCCCGGCAGGAAGCGGCCGGAGCATCCGGGCGGGCAGGACGGCATACCGGCTGAAGGCGCCCTGGGTATGCGGGACGCGGGCGGCGCTGCCCAGGTAGGTGCAGCCGGGGGAGAGGTTGGGCCTGTCGGCGGGATAGCGGACGCCGGCTCCGCCCGGCGTGGCGGGGTGGACGGCAACGTCGGTGCCTGCTGCCGGGCCCGAGCCGCCGGCAGCCGCCTGGACTACAGTGCCCACCACTTCGTGGCCCAGCACCAGTGGAGCACGCAGGATGGATTCGCCGGCCGCGCCGTGGAGCCAGTAGTGCAGGTCGGAGCCGCAGATGCCGCCATAGGCGATGTCCACTACGGCCTCGTGGGGTTCGGGTGCGGCATGCGCGAGGGCTTCGATCCGGAGGTCCCCGACGCCGTGGACGACGACGGCCGGGCCCGTTAACAGATTCGTTGTTGTAGTTGCCATGTCAAACCACCACTGTCATTCCGCCGTCGATGAAGATTGTTTGCCCGTTCACGTAGTTGGATGCGTCCGAGGCGAGCCAGGTGACCGGCCCGGACAGGTCATCCACGGTTCCCCAGCGGCCCGCCGGGGTCCGGCCCAGGATCCACGAGTTGAAAGCGGGGTCGTCGACGAGTGGCTGGGTCATTTCGGTGTGGATGTAGCCGGGGGCGATGCCGTTGATCTGCAGGCCCTGGCCCGCCCACTCGGCGGTCATGGCCCGGGTGAGGTTGCGCAGTCCGCCCTTCGCCGCGGTGTACGCGCCGATCGTGGGCCGGGCGAGGTCTGACTGGACGGAGCCGATGTTGATGATCTTGCCGCTCCGGCGCTCCAGCATCCGGCGGGCGGCTTCGCGGCCCACCAGGAAAGCGCTGGTCAGGTCGGTGGCGAGCACCCTGTTCCAGTCGGCGGCGTCAAGTTCCAGCAAGGCTACGCGGTGCTGGACACCGGCGTTGTTCACCAGGATGTCCAACGGACCGTAGGTGGCTTCGGCATCCGCTACTCCCGCGGCCACGGCAGCCTCGTCGGTGATGTCGAAGGAGACCGCACCCACCTTGTCCGCACCGAAGTTTCCAGCCAGCTCTTTCCTGGTGGCTTCCAGCCGGGCCGGGTCCAGGCCGTGGAGCACCACGGCCGCTCCTGCCAGGGCCAGGCCGCTCGCCAAGGCCTTTCCGATACCCCGGCTTGATCCCGTAATCAGGGCAGTTCGCCCGGTCAGGTCAAAGGGTGACGGATGGTCCATGGAAGTGCCTCTTCTCGACGTTCACTGCGGATCTTGCGGTGCTTCAGCGCACCCCTCGAGCCTACGGCGGGGCTGATCCAGAGTCAAGAACTATTTCTCATTTGCGAGACAATTATAGTTTCAAGGCGTCATGGTGGCATCTGGCCAGCTGACAGGGCGGACGACTGCCGAATGCGGGCTTGCCGGTGGGGAACGTTCCTAATGGCGTCCACGCGCCTGCACCAGCTTTCCGGTCAGCTTGACGCTGGCCCGGACGTCGCCGGTACGGCCCAACTGCGGGCAATCGCTTCGAGGGCAGCGTTGTAGGCTGCGGCCCAGTCCATGCCGGGCGGTCCAACCTGGGCAAGTTCCAGGCTGACCAGGCCATGAACCTGGCCCCATATTGCCGCAGCAACGATGTCGGCAGGTTCCTGGCGCCATCCGCCAGCCTGTTGTGCGGCAGTCACAGCTTCCTTGAGGGGTCCCATGGCATCGGTGGTGGTGTCCGGGCTGGGCAGGCACTCGGCGAAGGAGGCCAATGCGCCGCCGAACATCAGTCGGTACATTGCCGGATGACTCAGTGCCCAGTGCCTGTATGCGGTACCCAGCCCACGCAGCCCGCCCTCAAGCGCCGCCGCCTGGGAACTGCCGAAGGAGCGAAACGCCTCGTCCACAACCGCGGTGAGCAACTCGGATTTCCCGCCAAACAGCGAGTAGACGGCCGTCGTTGACGTTCCTGCTGCCGCTGCCACATCCCGCAACGTGACTTTTGCCGGGCCACTCCGGTCCACCAACTCGGCAGTGGCCAGCAGCAGCTCATTACGAAGGGAACTGGTATGCACCACAGGTCTTGCCATGCCCACAACTCTGCCATAACCTTGTTTCGTAACAACGTTACAAAACGAAAAATGGTCACTTTGGAAGGCGCATCATGGGGCAACACATCTATCCCGGCCGGTACACGGCTGACCCCGGGCAAGACTCGGTGACGGTTTTCCTGATTGGGATGCGTGCCAACCGCTGGTGGAAAATCGGCAAGGTTGCCCACGTTGCCGCGGCAATGCCACGCATGCTGCGCCACCTTGCCCGGAATCCTGACGCCGGCATGCTCGGGGTTGAACAATGGTTTGGGCGGACCACGATGATGGTCACCTATTGGCGGAGCCCCGACCACCTGCGGAAGTTCGCCGCAGACCGGGACGCCCCGCACCTGGAGCCCTGGCGGCACTTTATGAAGGAACTGTCCGGAAGCGGGGACATCGGAATCTGGCACGAAACGTACCAGGCCCCGGCGAGCGGGATTGAGACGATCTACAGCGGAATGCCGCTCTTCGGGCTGGCGAAAGCCACCGCACAGGTCCCGATCGGTAAGGGAACGCACACAGCCAAGCAAAGAATGGGTCATTCAGCAGGCGCTGCCTGATCGGCAGGTGGATCCACCTGCCGGGATCCGAGTGGCGGAATCGCCGGTGGGAATTCCGGCGCCCTGGTTCGGGAAGCCACTGAGCGGATAATGCGGGCAAGCTCTTTCGGGCGGCTCCACATGGGCCAATGCCCCGTTGGAAGGTCGATGACGTCCAAGTGTTCGATGTTCTTGACTTCTGCAAACATGGGGTGGCCGGTCCGTGCCAGATCGAGCACCTTCGCACCCGGAATCGAGCAGCACACCAGGGTGGTGTGGACCTTGCGGCGGGCCTCGTTCGTGAGCTCGACTGGCTGGCGGAGCACTGGCCCGGGTTCAGGGACAGCCCGTGACCGGAATCGCGCCAGGACTTCCGAGCTCAGACCTTCGAGGCTCGCCTGCTGCGCGAGCACATCGAAGGGCGGCAGCGGAAACTCCTCCACGCTCTCCGGGAAATCCGAGGCAAAGGCACTTCCCGCCGCCACGGGGCCGGAGTCAACCCACACCACTGCGTGGATTACCTCCGGGCGCCGGTCAAGGACCATGCTGACGGGGGCATTCGCTCCGCTGTGCGCAACGAGCGTAACCGGTTGAGCCGCGGTGGCGCCGAGATTGGTGATGGCTTGCAGGATCGCCGTCGCCTGATCCTCGAGGGTCTTCGTTTTGCGTTCAGGATCGTTGCCGTCAAGGCCCGGCAGTGTCACGGCCGTCGCGCGGGACTGGTCAGCCTCGAGCTCCCTCAGTACTTCATCCCACGCCCATGCACCAAGCCAGTGGCCGGCGATAAGAACAATGTTCGTGCTGTTTGCAGTCGGTGTCATGGCACAACCCTCGCAGGCGGTACGGACAAGGGTATGTCACTATTTGTGTCATGAATTGGACCAGGTTTGAACCGTGAAGCGTGTGGAGCGCCTTCTTGCTTTGTCCGAGATGCTGCGCCGCAGCGGCAAGCGCGGCATTTCGGGCGAACGGCTGGCGAGGGAGCTCGAGGTGTCCGTGCGCACCATTAAAAGGGACCTCGACTCGCTGGAAACCAGCGGTGTGCCGATTTGGGCGCGCCCCGGTCCGGGCGGTGGCTACGGATTGGCGGCAGGCGTCACCCTGCCGCCCGTCACTCTTTCCCCGTCCCAGGCCGTGGCGCTCATGGCGGCCGTTTCCGCCGCACGCGATGCCCCGTACGCAGACCTGGCAGCAGCAGGTAACCAAAAAATCCTGGACGTTCTTGATCCCGCCACCCGGATGCGGGCGGACAGGCTGGCCCGGCGCATCTGGGTCAACGCGGTCCCCTCATCCTCGCGGGCAACCAGGTCGGCTCTGGAGCAAGGGATGGCCGAGCAGCGGGTGATCCGCATCCGCTACACATCGGCGGAACACAGCACAACCACCCGCGACGTGGAACCGGTATTGTTCGCCTCCACCAACGGCCAGTGGTACCTCGTCGGGTGGTGCCGGCTTCGCGACGCGATACGGTGGTTCACCGTTTCGCGCATCGAGCGGGCCAGCGTCACCACCACCGCATGCACCGGCCACACCATCGAAGAGGTTGGCGAACCGCCGCTGAATGCCAAGCCGGTGAACACCCGGGGACATGGCTGACTCAAGTGCCGCCGTCGTGCTTTCAGGGCTTGTTATGCCCCGGCGCACTACCTGATTTGCCGTTGTTACCGGCGGCATCATTTCCGGCGCCACGTCCCGACGTGGCCGGGATGCGGTCCCGTTGCTGCGGTGCAGCGCCGTTGGACTCGAGTTCCGCGGCTGCAGGTACGGTGAGCGGAACGGCAGCCGGCGCGGGTGTTAAAGGTTCGACGGCGGGCAACGGTGCCGGGTCGGGGCTGCCTTCCGGGAGCGCTTCGGCCGTTGAATCAGCCGCGGCGGGTGTCAGGGATTGCAGGTCGGTCCGGACCAGCCGGATGGCTTCGGTGATTGCCCGGTAGTTTTCAAGCGTCATCCCGCTGCGAAGTGCTTCGTCAACTGCGGTCTTTTCGAGTTCTTCCACGTAGGCCAGGGCCGCCTGCTGATCATTGGCGGCTACCGCTTGCCGGACGTGCCCGAGGATTGTCAGGAGCCTATCGGATGATTCGATGGCGGATTGGAGTTGGTCGAGATGGAAGTCCAGGGGATTGTTTTGTGGTTGCATTGCGGGTGTTGCTGATGTGGTTTGTTGCTCGGTACCGCTGCCGCCCTGCGGCGTGGCTGCGGTGGCTCCGGCAACAAGAACTGCTGCCAGGCATACGGCAGCGATGGCCCTGCGGCGCCTCGTCCGCGGTGCCGGTAATGGTTCCGGTGAGCCCGTGGGGGCACGATCCGGTCGTGGTGGCAGTAGCGGGGTTTGCGGAGCTGTAGGGGTTCCGCCCGCCAGAGCCAGGCGCCGCAGGGAAATGGTGGCCTGGGCGGCGTCCGGCCGGTCCCGGGGATGCCGGGAGGTCATCGCAGCCAGCAGTGCCGCCCAATCCGGACTGATGCCCGTGGGGATGGCCGGGTCGCGGTTGAGGCGGGCAACACCGGACTCGATCGGGGTGCCGGGAAACTCCACATAGCCGGTGAGGCACTCAAGAAGGACCAGGCCCAATGAGTAGACGTCGCTAGCGCCCGTCAGTTCTCCGCCGAGGGCCTGCTCGGGGCTGAGATACGCTGCGGTCCCGACGGTCCGGCCGGTGCCGGTCAGCCGGTTTTCCTCCATCACGCGGGCAATGCCGAAATCCGCGAGCTTGGCCCGCCAGCACTTGCCCAACGCTCCATTGCCGGGCTGGTAAAGCAGGATGTTGCCGGGTTTGATGTCCCGATGGATCACGCCGCGGTGGTGGACATATGACAACGCCGAGGCCAGGTCTGCTCCCACGCGGGCAATATCCTCCGGTTCCAAGGCGCCCTCGCGCAGCTGCCGGCGAAGGTCGGGACCGGAGACATACTCCATCACCACGTAGCTGCGGTTCGCGACGGCGTCGCTGCCGGCGTCGAACAACGTCACCAGCCCTGGGTGGGCCAGGGAAGCGAGGATCCGTATCTCAGCGTCCTGACGGGCGAGCAGTTCAGGATCCCCGCCGTCGCGGGTGAAGACTTTCAGGGCCACCTCCCGCCCCAGCGACTCGTCCACGCCCCTGTACACCGCGGCGGCAGCCCCCCGGCCCACCAGCTCGCGCAACCGGAACCGGCCGCCCAGCAACTGCCTGCTGTCGGTTGGTGGCATCACACCTGTCAAGGGATCTCCGTATAACAATGCCGGCGTGCGCAGGCCCGGGCGTTGTCGCGTTCGATGGTCTGGGTTCCCGGAGAAGCCTGAGGACTGGCCTTAGGCGGTGGCAGCAGTTGGTACTGGCGCCTGCTTCGGGGATCATCTCAATTCCGGCAGCACCCGCCAAGAAGGAAGGCTACTTATTAATTACAGACTATCAGCCGGGGGAGACTGGTGTGGGGTGCTGGCAGAAGTACCCCAGGTGCCGGCCCTGACGGGCATCATTAGCGCAGCCTTTGGTGGTCAGGAAATCTTCGGCCGTAGCCTCACTGCGATGCGCTCCAGTGCGTCGTTGACGGGAGCCAAGGTTGCGGGCAGGTTCAGGAAACCATGAAGCATTCCCTGAACAGTGACCTGCTTGACATCAACACCGCGGGCTGCGAGCAAGGCGCTGAATGCTTCGCCTGAGGCTCGCAACTCGTCGTATTCGGCATTCAGTACCAGTGTTGGCCCGAGGCCGGCCAGTTCTGCGTTGGCGGGCATCGCGTATCCCGAAATGGGAACGCCGCTTGAAGATCCCACGTAGTTCTCTGTTGCCGACCGGATCATCTGCGGTGTCAGCCTCATGGCATCCGGCAGTTCCGTCAATGCGCGCCGGAGTGACTCCGAAGGATGAGGAGGTTCGGCGTGCATCATCGGATAGACCAGCACCAGCTGGTCCGGCACCCATCCGTCCTCGTCCCGGAGCCGCAGCGCGGCGGCAGCGGCCAGATTTGCACCAGCGCTGACGCCACCCGCAGAAACCGATGTGATGCCCAACTCCAGCATGTTTGCCTGCACCCACCGGATAGCGGCAACGACGTCGTCAAGGGGTACCGGGTACTGCACACCGTTGACGGCCAGCCGGTAGTCCACACTCACGATTGTTGCCGACGCCCGCTGAACCAACTGCCGGGCAGTCCAGTCGGCCTCTTTCGTGTCCAGATCTCCGAACTGGAAGGCTCCGCCGTGCATCCACACCAAAGCGTGCGGGGAATCGGCTTCCTTGTTCGGTTCTACAGGGGTGTAAATGCGCAGCGGTACCGGGCCATGCGGGCCGGGCACTGACACCATACGGGTGGCGGCAGCCGGCGGGGGAGGAGCGTCCGGGTAGGCATCAAATGCTTCCATCTGTGCCCTCATGAGCGGCTCGCTAAGGCCTGCTTCCAGGGACGGAATGCCCGCCAGCAAGGGCAGCCGGACGGCGATGTCGGGGTGAAACGGCACTGGGTTCCTTTCGAGGTTAACGGCCTTCAGCTGGCGGTGATGAGGAGCCGGACCCTCACGGCAGTGATGTGCTTATCTGAAAGGATCTCAAGTCGCTCGTCCCCATTGATGAATCGTCCCTCCCGCAACCCCGCATCGGTCACCACCAACTCCCTCACCGAATCCAGCTCAACGTCACAGCCGGGCTTGTGGAAGTCCACTTGCGCCCCCTGGCCCACAACGATGAACTCCGCGGGGTTGATCGCCAGCACCATCCCGAAAGGACGGACGTCTCCTGGTGTAGGGCCGTGGGTGGCGGCAACCGTTTCTTCCGCGAGTTCCGGGGCCGGCGGAACCCGCACGCCTGCGTCCAGGAGCATACCCTCGAGGAGCTTCCTGGAATTCCGAACAGTAATTGTCGTACCCACCAGGTCGTTGCTGAAGGATTCCTCGTCCTGTTCAAGGGCGAACCCAAAAATTCGACCGTCTCGCTGCGCGTCCACTATCTCGGGAGTAAGGCAGTTAATGATGTTGCACGCTGTGCTGAATTGGTTGCCTTCCCTGCCCTCCTCCACCCCGAAGACGCTGTAGCCGAAACCTCCAAAGCCGCCAATTGCCAAAAACGCATCCCCGGCGCGGAAACGTGCTTCAGGAATGAACAAGGGGTTCGAATCCGAGGCGTACTGGCGCATGACTTCTGCCGTGTTGGGAACATAGATATCCGGCGCCAGGAAGTCGATGGCCGGCGCCGCGGCCCTCCATACCGGGATCATGCCGGCCGTCGGCCCACCACTTGGGTATTGGCCGGGGAGGTCCTGCCCACGTTGTGGCCCGATCCAGGCGTTGGCGTAAGCGGGGAGCGGCAGTACCTCTTTTCCCGCAGCCGCCAAACCGCCCACAAAGGATGCGAACCCCCACGCCATAAAAGTTTCCTCAGCAAGGGGGTTGTCATCGCCGAAGTGGTCCCCCCAACTCATGGTGCGGTCCGGATTCGTGCCGAGAGCCTGCACAAACCCAAGGGCGAAGGAATCCGGTTCCTCGGAAACCGCAGTAATCAACTGCTGTGGGAGGGGTGCATTCCAAGCGGCTTCCGCCACTGCGCTGTGGTCCCTTCCTGCGCCCAGCAGTCCCACTTCATTCTCAACCTGGACCATGATGACCGTATGGTCTGGATCGATCAGGGCGACGTGCTTCAACAAGGCAGCGTAGGCAGTCCGGTCCGCTTCGAAAAGATTGTCCGAGAAGACGGACAGGCTTGGCCGCGGCATTGATCCGGGATAGGAGAAGGGGGTCTTCAGAGGTTTGGTGCCCCTGTCCGCGCGTGGAAACCGTTGGCGATCGGCGCGGACCCAGCTGGGGGCATAGGTGGAGGAAGCGTTCTTGAATGCGCCAAACCAGATCATCACCAGGCGGACTCCCGCGGACCGGGCGTCTTCCAACAATCCGTCCACGATCGAAAAGTCGAGGTGCCCCTCGACCGGTTCCACTTGTTCCCATGACACAGGAGCGATGACAGTATTGATCCCCGCCTTTACCAGCTTGTCCCAGATGGGCGACATGTAATTCCGGTTCGAAGCACTCGAATTGTGCAGCTCGCCTCCAACGCAGAGGAATGGCCTGTCTTCAACGATGAGCCGGGTGTGGTTGCCTGTCCGCTCGAGCCGCGGGAAGTTCTGGTGTGGCATGGTAATGGTCCTCATTGCTTGTTGGGCGTGGTTTCGGTGTCTTAGGAGGAAGGGGGAGTGACCTTCAGCCTGAATTCCTGGAAGGACAGACCGTCGCCGACCCGGATCCGGAATTCGCCTGGCTCCACGATGTAACCGGCCTGGGCATCGTTGGTCCAGAATCCCAGGTCATCGAAGCCGACGGTCAGTGTTACCCGCCGCTCTTCGCCAGCCGGCACGAACACGCGGTGGAAGCCCCGCAACTGCCTGACAGGCCGGGTCACACTTGCCAGAAGGTCAGAGACATACAACTGGACAACTTCATCCCCGTCCCTCGTTCCGGTGTTGCGAACGATCGTGGTGAAAGAAAGCCTTGTTCCAGCTCTGAGCCCGTCCAAGGCGACCGACAGTGCCTGGTCCTGCGATGATTCCAGCTCAAAGGAGGTGTAGCTGAGCCCGTAGCCGAAACCGAACTGCGGCCCCAGCTCCAAGTCCAGATACTTCGACTTGAAGTAATCATCGGTGTTGTTGGGGCCGGTCAGTCCAACGTCCGGCCGCTGGTGGGCAAGGGATCCTCCTGTGCGGGCGGGCCTCCCGGTTGACTCGTGGTTGTAGTAGATGGGTACCTGACCCACCGAACGCGGAAAGGACATGGGCAGCTTGCCGCCGGGGTTGACAATGCCGGTGAGGACGTCAGAGATCGCTTTTCCCGCCTCAGTGCCCAGGTGCCATGCCACCAGGAGGGCAGGACACTGATCAATCCATTCGCTGACCACCAGCGGCCGGCCTGTCATGAGCACTACGGCAAAAGGGGTGCCTGAACCAGCAATGGCCCTGATCAGTTCTTCCTGGTCTCCGGGGAGGTTCAATGAACTTCGTGAGCTTGCCTCCCCGGAGAGGGTACTGGGTTCCCCTACGGCCACAATCACAAGATCCGCTTCCGCCGCGGCGGCAGCGGCTTCAGCCTGGAGGCCAGGATCGGAGTCAAAAAAGGTGGCGCCGGGAAGTGCCGTCACCACAGAGCCAGGCAGGGCCGCGGTGAGGGATTCGACAATTGAGGTGGTGGTGGGCGAGGCGAAATACTGTACCCAGGCGCCGAGGTGGTCCTTGCTTTCAGCATAGGGACCCACCACCAGAACGCGTTGTCCCCGTGGCTTCAGCGGCAGGACGGCTGCCTCGTTCTTCAGCAGGACAGCGCAGCGTGCGGCAGTGGCCCTTGCCGCTGACAGCGAGGCTTCATCAGGGCCGGTAGCGGCTGCCGACTCGTCCACATAAGGGTTTTCGAACAGGCCCAGTGCCTGCTTAAGACGGAGCACACGAAGTACGGCGTCGTCCAGGCGTGCAGGGTCCAGCACGCCCTCACGGATGATGGGTTCATTTCCGCTGAGCAAAGAGCCGCCCATTTCGACGTCGAGCCCTGCTGACAGAGCCAACCGCCCGGCGTCGGACGCGTTGGCGGCGACGCCATGCTCCACAAGTTCTCCCACCCCACCGGCATCTGCGACGACGATGCCGTTATGTCCCCACTCATTCTTGAGGACATCGGTGAGCATCTCCCGGTTGGCGTGCATGGGCACGCCGGAGACTGCGTTGAAGCTTGCCATCACGCTGGCGACCCCTGCTGTGACCGCCACCTTGAAGGGCTCCAGGTAGATGTTGCGAAGCCGTTGGATGGAAATGTCTGTGCTGTTGTAATCGCGGCCTCCCTCAGCGGCACTGTAGCCAACAAAGTGCTTGGCGCAGGCGGCGATAGACGTGCGCGAGGAGAGGTCATCGCCTTGGTAGCCGCGGATCTTGGCCTCCCCGAAGACGGCGTTGAGGTATGGGTCCTCACCGAACCCTTCCACCACGCGTCCCCAGCGCGGGTCCCGGGACACATCGATCATGGGCGAGAAGGTCCAGTTGACTCCGGTGGACCGGGCTTCCCTGGCTGAGAGGCGGGCATCGGCCGCCGCCACCTCCGTGTCGAAGCTGGCGGCTTGTGCCAGGGGAGTGGGGAAGATGGTGAATTGGCCGTGGACTACGTCGAGGCCGATCAGGAGGGGGATGCCGTGTGGGCTTTCCTCAACTGCGGTCCGCTGAAGTGCATTGGTGGCCTTCGCCGTTGCAGGCCAGAAAAGGGCACCGGCACCGTTACGGGCAAGGGCGCCCGCTTCGGTGGAGTCCGGCCGCCAGACGATCTGGAGCTGAGCCAGCTTCTCTGCATAGGTCATGGCTGCCAGGATCTGCTCCGGAGTTGACAGTGGTTTCAACTGAGTGTTCCTTCCAGGGTTGCTGTCCGGGCCTGGTTGACGCGGACTTCGCCTCGTATCAGGTCAAGCGTTCGCATGATGGCGAGGGTGTCGCTCAGTGGCATCACGGAGCTCTGCAACCTGCCGGTTTCAATAAGGCGGTGAAACTCGAGAATTTCGTATTTGAGCCCGCCGCCGATTATGGGCGCCCGGATGATGTGGGGCTCCATCGTTCCGGGCCCCGACGGGTTGTAGCGTGAAACGGCCAGCCCGTTTGGACAATGGTGCGGGGCCTGCAACTGGATGTAGCCTTCCGTTCCCAGTATCCGTGCGTCGTTGGGCAGAACTGTTCGTATGGAGGAGCTGATGGTTCCGGTGCCCCCGTCACCGAAAAGCAGGAGCGCCGTTGTGTCCAGGTCCACACCGCTGGAACTGATGCTGCCGAACGCGGCGACGGTTGGCTCGCTGCCGAGGAGCCAGTGCGAGAGCTGAACGGGATACACGCCAAGCTCCAGGACGCTTCCTCCGCCCAGCGCGGGGTCATAGAGTGCTGGCCGTGCGCCCGGACCTGACTCCGGTATCGGGAAACCGAAGGACGCTTCGACTTTCCGCACCTCGCCGATGGCACCGTCATCCACCAGACGCTTCAGCTCAACGTAGGCGGGAAGGAACCTGGACCACATGGCCTCCATCAGGACCGCGCCCTTGCTTTGGGCGGTTCGAGCCAGGTCGAGGGCCTCGGCGTGGTTGGAAGTAAAGGGTTTTTCGACCAGGACGTGTTTGCCCGCCTCCAGGAAGAGCTTTGCGTGCTCGTGATGCAGTCCTGCCGGCGTGGAAAGGTAGACGGCGTCTATCCCGTCGTCACTGGCAAGGTCCTGGAACGACAGGAGTTGTTTGGGTATGTCGAAGTCGGAACAGAACTTGCCCGAGGCTGCGACGGTACGGGACGCGGCAGCGGCGATCGAGGCACCGGGTACTTCACCTATTGCCCGTACGAATTCCCTGGCAATTGTTCCCGTGCCTGCAAGCCCCCACCTGACGGCTGGTGCAGTCACTTCGTCCCCAAAGCCGGAGACGGCGCCTTGAGTATCCGGGCCAGGAACTCGATTGCCGTGCCAACGTGGACTTCAGGATCGCCCGCGTAGAAGACATGGTGAAGTCCAGGAACAGTAATCAGGTGTACGTCTGCGTTCACTTGTTCGAGGGCCCGAGCCAGCTGCTGACTTTGGCTGACTGGTACCAGCCGGTCCGCCTCCCCGTGGATGAGGAGCATCGGGGGTGCGTCGGAACGGACATAGGACACCGGGGACATCTGCCGGAGCCCTTCCTCATACGGCCAGGGTGATCCTTCGAGAATCATTTCGATCGGAGATGGAAGCCGGACACCTTCGGCCAGGGACTCAGAGAACGACGGCATCGCGACAGCATCCGTTATGGGATAGAAGCACACAGCGGCGCTGACATGGCTCGGCACATCGGTGGCTCCGACATTCCCCTCAAGTTCAGGGTCGTTGACGAGGGCCACGAGCGCCGCGAGGTGCCCGCCGGAGGATTCGCCCCAGACCGCGATGCGGTCGGGATCGATGCCGAGTTGGGGTGCGAACGTCCGCAGGTAGCGGACGGCGGCTTTCGAGTCGTGCAGTTGCGCTGGGAAGGGCGCTTCGCGCGAATGCCGGTAGTCGATGGTTGCTACGGCCATGCCAGCGTCGATTGCCGATTGGAAGACGAGGTTGGGGTCCCAGTCGCCGGGGGGTTGGCTCCGCGCACCGAAAATCCATGCGCCGCCGTGGATCCAGACGACCAGCGGCGCAGGGGCGGAGGCGTCCGCTGGCAGGTAGAGGTCGAGTTCCAGGGCCCGGTAGCCGTCGATAGAGGCATAGATCAGCCCTCTGTGGGCGACCGCGTTGCGCGGCGGGTCCACCAGTGCCTCCGGTGGAAGGAACGCTGGGAGGAAATCGGCGGTAATTTCGTTGGGCATAATTAATCCTCTGCTTGCAGTACAAGATTGGCAGGGTTGGCCTGGGTATCGGGATCGGCAGTGTCCTCTGCGGGGGCGCTGGCTTCATCCGAAAGGCGTCCGTCGGGCAGCATTAACGCCGCAATGAATCCCAGAAGGTAGACCCCGGCCAGTGCCAGGAAAACGGGGGAAAACACGTTGTGGTAGATCGCGGCGATTTCTGCCTGCAAGGCCGGGCCGGCGGCGTGGACCACAGCAGGTGTGAGGGTGCGGGAATCGAGTCCGGCTGGCAACAGGGACGCGACGCCGAACCCCACCACGCCGCCCACTACGGCTGAGCCGATGGTGGATCCGACCTGGCCGCTCAGCCCGGCGGTTGCGGTGGCGGTGCCGAGTTCACTGCGGGGTGCAGCGCTTTGCACGATGGCAATGGCGAGGCTCATGAACGCTCCCGTGCCGAGGCCGACGACCGCCATGATCAGCGCCGGGAGCCACAGCGGCACACCCTCCGGGAGCAAAGACATGGCTCCGAGCCCGAGTGCTCCCATCACCGTGCCGACGATCGGAAACACGCGGTAGCGGCCTGTCCGCGAAGCGAGCCAGCCCGTCACGAGGTTGCCCACCAACATTCCCAGCACGGTTGCGATGGGTACCAGTCCTGAGATGGTGGCACTGACGCCAAATGCCATTTGGAAATACGTTGGCAGGTACGCCGTAGCTGAGATGAGCCCTGCACCCATGACTGCTGAAAGTCCCACGCCTGCACTGAAGGTCCGGTTGCGGAACAGCTGAACCGGGATGATGGGGTTCTGTTGCCCCCGCTCGACGGCGACAAGTCCGCCCAGCGCCGCTGCGCCGGCTCCCACGGCTATCCACGCTGTTGAGCTTGCTGAACTGAACCACGCAACTGCCAGCACCACCGCCACAAGGACAGCGGTGAGCAGCAGTGCTCCAACGACGTCGAACCGTTTTCTGCCCGCTGGTTCGATGTGCGGAACGGCGATGACCGCCAGGAGAAGCGCGGCCAGCCCCACCGGGACGTTGATCCAAAAGACCCAGGGCCACCCCCAGTGGTCTGTGATCAGGCCCCCCAGGAGCGGCCCGATCAGAATCGCGACCGGAAAGGCGGCCCCGATGAGTGACAGGTACTGCGGACGCTGCCGCGGCGTGGTGACCTCGGCAACGATCGTCTGCGACATCAGTTGCAGACCCGCCGCGCTCATCCCCTGGACGACCCGCGCAACAACGAGCTGGGTCATGTCCTGCGCGAGGCCACACCCGAACGAGGCTGCAACAAATCCGACGAGCGCAATAAGAAAGACCATCCGCGGACCGACCCGGTCGCCCAGCCCTCCGAGGACCGGGAGCAGGACGGTACTGGCGAGTGTGTAACCCACCACCACCCAGCTCATGTGCTGGAGGGCTCCCAGTTCGCCGGCGACAGTTGCCAGTGATGTCGAAACGATGGTGTGGTCGAGGGCGCCAAGGAACGAGACCGCCAGGAGTGCTGCCATGAGGAGCCGGAGGCGGGCGGGAGAAACCGGGACCGTTCCGCTGTGGAGGGCTTGGGTCACAGCGTCCCGGCGATCTCGGCCTCCAGGCGATGCAGGAGAGCATGCTGCCGGCGCACCTGTTCGATGGATCGGTAAGGCAGTCGATCGCCCTCGTATTCGCTGGAAAGGTAACCCGACCATTCGTTCTTCTTCAGGGTTTGAAGGATCTCGCGCCAGGGTATCTGGCCGTCAACAAGGTCATCGTCGATGTCGAAGAACTTGGCCTGAATGAAGGACACGTAGGGGAGGACATCCACCAGGTCCGACATGGGAACGGCGAGGGGTTTACGCCAGCCTTCTTCCTGGGCTTCTTCGCTGAGGCCGTCGTGCTTGGCGGTGGTGATTGCCTTTTGGAAGATACCGGTGTCGATGAGCAGGCGGAAGTTCTTTGATCCGGTTCGCTCGATGAAAGCGATGTACTCGTCCACCACCGGGTGCTTGATGGGAGTGGGCGCATGGATTTCCGGGCAAATGATGAGATCCAGCTCGGCTGCGAGATCGAGGTTGCGCTCGATCACTTCCTCCCAGATCGGGTGGGGGCGCAGGTCCATGGACACCACACCGATCTTGGGGCGGATTGAGGTGAATCCAAGGCGATGGGCCAGGCGAAGGTCACGGGCCAGCATCCCGGTGCCCTCATCGGCGGTGAGGTCGCGGTCACGCCACATGCTCGAGTCGATCCACGACCCGTAGTTGGTGGGCTCCAGCTGGTATTTTTCGAGCAGCCCGTACCATTGGTCGATCCATGCCGTGGACGGTTCCGGATAGTTGGGCACATGACCTTCACCCAGGATCTCAATCCCGGTGGCGCCGATGTCAGCTATTTGTGCCATGGCGTCTTCGAGGGTGAGGACGGTGTTGATATCACCGGTGTAGCTGTAGAGGGAGACGCCGTACTTGAGGTTGCTCATGCGAGGACCGTGACCTTTCGCTGGGACGTGAAAATGGACGGTTGGAATTCAGCCGGAATGTAGGGTGCGTGCAGCGCAATATCAACGCGGACATCATGGACACCTACGGCCAGGCCACCTGCAAGCGGCACCATGACGGTGGCCAGTTCATCGAGCTGCCAGCGGACATTGGTGGATTGGCGCAGTTCCTGGATGCTGAAAGTGCGTCCCTGGAGTGTCCAGCGGGGTACTTCCCGGGTCCATTCCTGACCGTCCACGGTGACAGCCACCCCATCGATGAGGCTTCCCCAGACGCCTCGGTAGTTGGGCATGCGCAGGGCTATCTCGAAACCGACAGTGTCGGCTCCTTCCTGGACGTTGCGAAAGCCCCGGCTTTGGATCAGTTCTCGTTCGAGGACCATTTTTTCCTCACTTCTCTGTGGACGTGGAGTTGATTGATTCTGCGATGTGGCGTGCACCGGCGACGGCCAGGGCCACCCCGGTCAACGTGGGGTTGCAGGCTGTAGGGGTGGGAATAACACCGTTTCCGGCAACGAACAACCCGCTGACGTCCCACACCTGTCCGGTGGGATCGCACACAGCGGTGCCGTCGTTGGATGTCCCCATCCGCAGGGTGCCTTGGTAGTGCAGTGAGGCGCCAGCAGGGAAGGTGAGCGGTTCATCGCCCAGTGGCTCGCCCAAGGACCGGGCAGCGGCAACCACTGATTGGCGCGCTGCGGACAGTGTCTGCTCGTCACGTTCGGTGAAGGTGTAGTGGATGTTCATTGCCGGCAGCCCATAGGCATCCGTGGTGTCTTCGGAGAAGACAACGCGGTCCGACGCTTGGAGGTCCTTGGCGCAGAACCACCCCAGCCCCACGATCGAACCAGGGATGACGTCCCCTGAAATGGGTACCGGCGACGCATCGAGTTGCATGACCTGTCCATGAAAGGGCTGCTCGTCGGTGAAGGGCACCCAGCTCACACCGCTTTGGGCGGTGATGGTGGTGTCGTGTGACGAGGCAGCGGGAACATCATCCGCGACGCCGGTCAACCGGACGGCGTGGACGATCTGAGGCTGGTCGTTCAGGTACCGGCCGAGTGCTTCGGGGCGGATACCGGACGCGAAGAGCAGCTGCGGACCGCGGAGGGCGTCGGCGGCAACGACGACGTACCGGGCCGCAATTTTGTGCTCGTCACCCGTCCTGTCGTCCCGCACCCGCACACCGCTGACCCGATCTCCGTCGGTCAGCACCCGAACCACCACGCTTTCGTCGAACAGGCGGGCCCGGGGGTTGTTCCGCGTCTCGTCACCGAACACCACGTCAGCTCCGGACCAAATGAAGCGGCCGTCGCCAGTGCGGCGGACCGCCAGCGGCATGGGCTGGACACGGCGGTCAGGTGCCCGGCCGCCGTCGAGCGCCGTCGCCAGGCGTGAGCGGACCAGGTCGGCCAGGGGAGCGTCAGCCAGGGCCTCCGCGCTGACGGAGAGTAGGCGTTCGGCCTCGCTCAGAAGCTCATCCATGTCCGGAAGGAACGCGATGCGCTCGCTGCCACCTGGACGCGGGCAGGCTCCGGTCCAGTGGGCCGCCATCCCGCCAACATTGCTGGAGAAGGCAAGACCCGGCAGTCCAGCCTCGCCGGGCTGCTGCCAACCGTCATCGAGCAGGAAGGTGCCGGGCCGGACCGGGCGGGCGACGTCGCGTGCGTACTCTGCGAGGTTCCCGCCGGTTGGCAGAGCGCTCACTTTTCCCTCCGAACGGCGCTGGGCAACTTCGCGGTCCTGCACACCAGCGATGTTTTTCACGTGGGAACCGGGCGGATCACTGATGGTCGGTCCGGCCTCGAAGATGGCAATGTTCGCCTGGGGGCTGAGTTCGGAAAGTATCCGTGCATAGGTGGCGCCGGCGGGGCCGCTGCCGATGATGGCGACGTCAACGGCGGCCGGATAAGGGCGCGCTGAAGGTACTGCTGTGGTGGTCATGCTGGTCTCCGGGAGTCTGTGGAAGGGAGGGCCTAATGCCCTGGTGGTTTGCTCAGCTGGCGGCTGTGGACAGTGCGGGTTGAGCGTCAAGAAAAAGTCGTCGTTCCCGGCGCCGTTCGGCCTGCAGCGCCGGGTTGGCGATAGGGGAGGCCAGGAGAAGCGCCTTGGTGTAGGCATGGTGCGGCTTGGCAATAACCTGTTCCGTGATGCCTGTTTCCACGATTTCTCCGCGTCGCATGACTGCCACGCGCTGGCTGATGTGCCGCACCACATCCAGATCGTGGGTGACGAACAGGAGCGAAACGCCGGTTTGCTCCTGTATGTCGGAGAACAGTTGGAGGACCCGCGCCTGGGTGGACAAGTCCAAGGCACTGACCGGCTCGTCACACACAATGAGCTTGGGATTCCTGCAGAGGGAACGGGCAATGGCGATGCGTTGCCGCTGGCCTCCGGAGAACTCGCGAGGGTAGCGGGTGCTGGCGTTGGCGGGCAGGTTGACTACATCGAGGAGCTCCCGGACCCGGCGTTGGGCATCAGACCGGGATGTGCCCGATACCTGCATCGGCTCAGACAGAATGTCGCTGATGGTCATGGACGGATTCAGGGAGGTGTAAGGGTCCTGAAAAACCACCTGAAGGTCGCTGCTCAGCGCCCTTCGCTCCTTCTTGCTGAGCTTGGTGATTGACCTGCCATCGAACCGGATATCGCCGCCGGTCACCGGGGCGAGACCAAGCACGGCACGGCCGATGGTTGATTTTCCAGAACCGGACTCGCCCACGAGTCCCAGGGTTTCGCCAGCCTTGATCTCAAGGCTGACACCCTGCAAGGCCCGAAACGACCGTTTTCGGCCCAAGCCGCCGCCAATCCTGTAGTCGACCGTCAGGTCAGAGATCCGCAGGAGGGGCTCTGATTCGGGCGAGGGGGTCTGGTTGACGGAAGTCATTGTGCACCTTCTGTCTCAGTGTCCATGTCAGAGCCGACGCGGTTGGCCGGTGTTTTCGCGGTTGAATCCAGCGCAGAGTCCAGGAGGAGCCGTGTGTATTCGTCCCGGGGGTTCGTGAACAGGTCATTCACGGCAGCTACCTCCACAATTTCTCCGTCGCGCATCACGGCCACTTGGTCGCAAAGATCCGCAACGACGCCGAAGTTGTGGGTCACCAGGACGACACCCATGCCGCGTTCGGCCTGGAGGCTGCGGATGAGGTCCAGCACGTCGGCCTGAACGGTGACGTCCAGGGCGGTGGTGGGTTCGTCGGCGATAAGAAGTTCCGGGTTGCAGGAGACTGCCCCGGCAATCAGCACGCGCTGCGCCATGCCGCCTGAGACCTGGTGCGGGTAGGAATTGAACACCCTCTCAGGATCAGGGATGCCCACACGGGCGAGGAGCTTGAGGGCTTCATCCCTTGCAGCCTTCGCCGGGATTCCCAGATGGTGCCGCATGGGTTCGGTGAGCTGGGACCCGATGCGGAACGCGGGATCGAGGTTGCTCATGGGCTCCTGGGGGATGTAGCCGATCCGGGCGCCACGCAGTCGATTGCGCTCCTTTGGACTCATGCCGAGCAGATCCACGCCCGCGAAACTGAGGGTGCCGGCAGTCATTTCGGCTTGCCCCGGCAGGAGGCCCAGCACCGAGAACGCGGTTTGCGATTTGCCCGAACCGGATTCCCCTACCAGGCCAAGGATCTGGCCCCGTTCCACTTTCAGGGAAATGCCTTTGACGACGTCGGACTTCTCACCGTTGGGGCGGGGGTAGGAAACCCTGAGGTCGTCGATGACCAGGAGTGCGTCGCTGGGATCCACAAGCACTTTCTGCATTGGCCGTGCAGGTTCAGGAGTTGTACTGGCGTGCTTTGCAGCTTTTACTTTCCGGGCGGGGCCGGCAGAGGATCCGTAGTTCGCCAGCGCGTCCCGGACGCCGTTACCAACCAAGGTGCAGGCCATGACCGTCAAGACCAGTGCAGCGCTTGGCCAGATGAGCAGTCCGGGTGCGTTGAAGATGTTTTGCGATGCGTCGTTGAGCATCAGGCCCCAGCTGGCTTTGTCGGACGAGCCAAGACCAAGGAAGGCGATGCCTGCTTCGATTCCGATGCCGGCACCTGCCAGCAGTGCCGCCTGGATGATGGTGGGGGTGATGACCACCGGAAGGATATGGCGAGCCATGATGCGGATATCGTTCAAGCCGGAGACCCGGGCTGCGTCCACGTACAGCTCCTCCCGCACTGCCCGGACCGAGCCGCGGATGAGAAGAAAAACCGACGGGGCGATCAGGATGCCGAACACCACCAGCGCAAGGGAGGTACTGCGTCCTACCCGGGCCAGCACTACAAGGAGCACAACTATTGCCGGCAGCGACAGCAGGGCGCCACTGATCCACATGCTGACGCCGTCGATCCAGCCCTGGCGGTAACCTGCCAGGAGCCCGGTAGGAACACCAATAAGCAGGCTCACTGCGATGACGATCGCGGCGCTGGAAAGGCTGGTTTGGGCGCCGTATACGAGGTTTGCCAGCACGTCGCGGCCCACTCCGTCTGCGCCCAGCGGATGCTCAGCTGTGAAGGGGGGTGCCAGGACATCAGCGAGGCGGGTGGCAGTGGGGTCGTAGGAGGAGATGAAGGGCGCGAGGACCGCCACCACAACGAGCAAGCCAAGGAACACGAGCGACATCACTGCGGCCGGTTCACGAAGGAACTTCTTGATCAGCCTGTCGCCCTGGGGTGCGGAGCTGACCACCTCCAGTGACTTGCGGGTGCCGGTGACAAGGTTATCGGTCATGAGACACGAACTTTCGGATTGATCCAGCCTTGTGCCAGATCGACGAGAAGATTGACGACGACGACGAGCACCACGGTGACCAGGACGATTCCGAGCACAACGGGCAGGTCACCTCGGCTGGCGGCGTTGTTTGCCTGTGTCCCGATCCCTGGGATATTAAAAACTTTCTCAACGATCACTGAACTTGAGATGGCCACAATGAACATCAGCGATACGGTTGTCAGCGTCGGTCCCGCTGCGTTCCGCAAAACATGCTTGACCACGATGCTCTGGTCAGGAAGACCACGACTGCGGAGTGTGCGGACAAAATCCTGCTGAAGCACGTCGATCACCGAACCGCGCACCTGCAACGCAATTGAGGCAAGTGATCCTACCGCCAGAGCGATAACCGGGAGGGTGATGGAGGCGAGCCAGCGGACAGGGGAGTCGTTGAACGACGTGAACCCCGTGGCGGGCAACATGCGGAGCTGCACTGCGAAGACCAGTGCCAGAACGAGTGCAACCAGGAACCCGGGTACAGCCTGGACAAAGGTCGAGATTGCTTGAAGGCCACGGTCAAGAGCGCCGCGTCGCACAGCCGCAATGATTCCGATGACAGTCCCAAAGAAACAAGCCAGGAGCAGCGAACCGACCACCATTGAGAGAGTCGGGGGGAGCGCCGCGCCGAGTAGTTCTCCGACTGGCTGGTTAGTGAACCAGGACCGGCCAAGGTCTCCTTGGACTGCAGACCCAAGCCACTCAAAGTACTGGGCGAAAAGCGGCTGATCCAGCCCGAGCTGCTGACGCTTTGCCTCAACCTGCTCGGCTGAAGCCACCGGACCAAGGACCTGGCGAACAGGATCCTGACCGGTGAGGTTCAGGAGAAAGAAAGTAGCTGTCGAGATGACAAACATGAGCACCAGTCCTGCGGCCAGGCGGCGAAGGATAAACATCAACACGGCAGCTCCTTTGGCTTCGGTGATGAAGGAACGAGGACTAGTTGGGCTGGCCGCAAATGGGCCAGCCCAACCAGGTCACTTGGACGGTGTGAAGCCCCAGATCGGGGGGACCGTCGCATAGCGCTGCGGTGTGACAGTGATATCGGCGTTGCCTGCAAAGACGTTGTCCGCCTGGATATACGGCGCAAACCATGCCTGGTCGACGAGGTAGGTATTGAGTTCCTTGAACGTTGCTGCCTGCGCCTCGCCGGTTTCGCCCTGTGCCTTGTTGACAAGATCAACAATGGTCTGGTCAGCAACGTGGAACGGGTTCCACAGTGACTGGGGCGTGAGTGCGAGCTGGGCGAAGTCCCACGGTCGGGGACTGTTGAGCCCGAAGATCGCTGCAGGGTATTTGCCAGCCAGCAGGTCCGAGATAAACGACTGGCCGTTGACAGGCTGATACTGGGGCTTAACTCCGATAGCTGTCAATGCCTCGGTCACCGCCGCCTGCTGGTCGGGGTAGACAGGTGATACATCAGGCATGGGGAGGTCGAACCCGTTGGGGTAGCCGGCCTCTGCGAGGAGTCGCTTGGCGGCGGCGACATCGAAGGGGTACTTCTTGTCCAGGTCAGGTACATACGCGTCGCTGGAACCGCTGAATACCTGGCTGGTCGCTTTTCCCTTGCCCCCAAAAACTTGGGTAAAAATTGCCTCGCGATCCAGTGCCATGTTGATGGCCTGGCGTACCTTGGGTTCTTTGAGCGCCGGGACGAGCGTTCCGTCGCGGTCAAACAAGTAAAGTCCGCTGGTGGTGTAGGCAGGGTTTGACTGGATCTTCAGGCCTGCAGACTCGAGGCTGGCCGAGTCTTTATCGGTGACCACAGCGAAGTCCGTTTCGCCCGCACGCAGCGCATTAAGGATTGCATTGTTGTCGTTGAAGACCGTGACTTCGATGGTGTCGAAGGGGAAATCTCCGGCGTTCCAGTAGTCAGCGTTTCTTGTGTAGGCGTATTTGATGCCGGCCTGGGACTTAGCGGCATCAAGGACGTACGGACCAGAACCGACAGGGGTGTTGTCCAGCTCGGGTGTTCCCAGCGCCTTGGGGCTCGCAAGTACACCTGCGGTGCCGCCCAAATTGGGTACGAGCGAGGGATCCGGGGCTGAGAGGGTAACTACGAGGTTAGTGGCGTCCTTCACCACGACATCTTGAATAAAGCGGAGTTGCCCGCCAGCTTCGCCTGTTCCCTTGCGAGCGGAGTCCAGATTCGCCTTCACAGCCTCTGCATCCAGGGAAGCGCCGTCGGTGAATTTGACCCCCTCCCGAATGGTCAGGGACAAGGCCGTCCGGGCTTCGTCATAGCTCCACTTCGTCACGATATTCTCGGTGGGCTCGCCCTCATTGTCGTTGCGGAACAAAGTGTCATACACCGGCTGGAGGAACATTGTCGTTGGCCCGGTACCAAAGTTTCCCGGTGAAAAAGATTCGGGGGTTCCGATGGCTGCGATGTCCAGCTCGGCGGTAGCGGCAGGATCATTTTGGGAAGCGCCGGTACAGGCGGTGAGCGCCAATACGGCCGTAACGGCGGCGGTGCCGATTATTTTGCGCATGTTTCTCCTAGACATGGCGGCGAACGCTCAGCTTTGAGTCGTTCGAATGATTCTCCGCGCGACGACGCAACGGAGGTGGATCAGTGGTGCGTTGTGGCGGGGTGAACGCCGGACGGGGTGCGGGGTACGCCTCGCTTCAGGGCCGGCAGTGTAACCGGCCCCGGAAGAAGGACGGGGATAACCGCTGCTGTGGGTGTTTTCATCTGGTGCTCCCCTCGTCGTTGAGGCTGTGTCCGCGTGTGAGCGCCGACACCCCTTGGGAAAACGATAATCCGGGCACCGGACGAAGTCAAGACTTAATCCGGTTTCCGGTTTATTCGGGCCTAACTTCCTGTGCCGCTATCCGAGGCGAGTTGAGGCGCGAAAGGAGGACAGAAAGATGCTGTTTGGAAAGCAGCTCCCCTATCGCCAGCTGGGCGGCACCAACGACTCCGCCCACTTGCTCATCGATTGCCGACAGTTCGACGATCAGGTCAGGGGCGGCCGCGGATGGCAGCCGGTCCAGGACGGCCTGCTGGATGGGCTTCAGGACGATGTCTTTTGCCCGGGCAATGCCACCGCCAACAACCAGCATGTGAGGGGCGAAGAAACTCACCAGTGTTGCGAGGCTGCTTCCGAGGAGTGCCGCTGTTCGGCTGAGTAGCTCCTTCGCGGCCGCATCTTCGTGCTCAGCGGCCAGCGTCACGTCATAGGCGCGAACACGTCCGGTCTCCTTGAGGACTTGCGCGAGGTAGGGGCTGCGTCCCGTTTCGGCCAGCATCAAGCCGTCCCGCTCAATCGCCCAACCGCTGGTGACTGCCTCAAGGCAGCCTGTGCGCCCGCACCTGCAGGCAACCACTCCGGCCTCGGGTACAGCTACATGGCCGATTGAGCCGGCCAGGCCATGGGAGCCACGGTAGAGCCTGCCGTCGGCAATGAGCGCCGCTCCAACTCCTGCTCCCGCGCCGAAGTACAGAAGATGTTTCGCTTGTGCAGCCCGCGGATTCCCTACAATTTCAGCCAGCGCCAGTAGGTTAATACGGTTGTCCACCCAGGCCGGGACCGGCCAGCGCGCAGTGAACTCTTCCCGTACTGGATAGTCACCCCACCCGGGCAGGACCGGTACTCCGACGGGCACGCCGGTGTCGAAATTTACAGGGGCGGGCAGGCCCACTCCTATACCCAGCATGGCGTTGTTGCCTTGCTCCTTGGTGACTTCCGCGATGATCGCGCTGGCGCGGGCGAGTACACGCTCGGGCCCCTCGCCAACGTCACACAGCTCCCTGTGCCTCGTGCCGAGCAGGGTGCCGGCGAGATCGGAAGCACTAACTACCAGTTCATTCGAGGCGATGTCCACGCCCACAACGAAGCCAGCCCCGGCATTGAGAGAAAGCAGCCGGGCCGTCCGCCCCCCTGTGGAGGGAGCGCGCCCTGGGGAGTGGACAAGCCCGATCTGTTCGAGTTCCGCTACTCGTTCCGCGACGACACTTCGACCCAGTCCTACCTGATCGGTAAGGGCGGCCTGCGTGATGCCATCCTGCCAGCGGATTGTCTCCAGCACCGATGCCAGTCCCGTGTATCGCTCTGCGGCCATTGATATTTCCTCCCTGCCATTCTGCGGCGACCATGCCACAGCAACGATCTGCATGAATCCACCTCAGTGGATGGTGGGTCTTCACAAACCATCATCTGTCAAAAAAGACTTCACACACCGAAGTCTAGGTACTTTTACCGACTATCGGATAAACTCTATGAAACTCATCACACAAGGAGGCGTCATGCGACGATCAATCAGTACGACCGAAGATGGCGTGCAGTACCGCGATCTCAACGGAAACGGAGTACTCGATCCGTACGAGGATCCGCGTATAGACGCTGAAACGCGCGCCAAAGACCTTCTCGGACGCCTGTCGATCGAGGAAAAGGTCGGGCTGCTCTTCAACACTGTGATGCATGTAAGCGATCCCGGTGACCACGATACGGCCGGCCCGTTTGGGCCGCAGTCCCCCCGGGATTTCGTGGTTGGGCAATTCATCAACCATTTCAACATCGGGCGCTTTCCTTCGGCGGAACACATGGCCCGGTGGCAGAACGCTATGCAGGAACTGGCCGAGCAAGCTCCCCACGGGATCCCGATCACTTTCGCTACCGATCCACGGCACGGTTTCGCGCAGAACGATGGCATGGTGTTCTCGACGGGTTCGTTCTCACAGTGGCCCGAACCGCTGGGTCTTGCGGCTATCGGTGATACTTCCGTGGTCAGTGACTTCGCCGAGACGGCCCGTAGCGAGTACGTCGCTGTGGGGCTCCGCGCAGCTATCCACCCGCAGATCGATCTGGCCTCGGATCCACGCTGGGCCCGTCAGCTTCAGAGCTTCAGCTCCGACCCCGACGTGACGTCGCTGTACGGTTCACTTCTCATATCCGGGCTGCAGGGCGAGACGCTGTCATCGACAAGCGTCGCCTGTACGGCGAAACACTTCCCCGGAGGCGGCGCCCAGGAAAACGGGGAAGACCCTCACTTCCCTCAAGGGAAAGCCCAGATTTACCCGGGGGGGAATTTTCATGAACACCTCGCGCCGTTCCGCGCGGCCATCGCCGCCGGCACAAGCGCCATCATGCCCTACTACTCGCTCGCGAAAGACCTTGTCATCGACGGCGTCGCGGTGGACGAGGTGGGTTTCGCGTACAACAAGTACCTGATCACGACACTTCTCCGCGAAGAGCTTGGTTTCGATGGTGTGGTACTCACGGACTGGCAGCTGGTCACCGACCTCGAAGTCTTTGGCTTGCCGTTTCCTGCAAAAGCTTGGGGTGTTGAGCATCTCAGTCGTATCGAGCGCGTGGAGAAGCTCTTTGATGCCGGTTCAGATCAGCTTGGTGGCGAGTCCTGCACAGACCTGGTCCTCGAACTGCTGACCAGCGGACGGCTATCCGAGGAGCGCCTGGACGCCTCCGCCCTGAGAGTGTTGCACGTCAAATTCGAACTTGGCCTGTTCGATAATCCGTACGTCGACGAGAACGAAGTTGCGGTCATTGTGGGCTCTGAGTCCTTCCGGACGGCTGGACACCGCGCCCAGGCGGAATCCGTTACGGTCCTTAAGAACCACGGAGTGCTGCCTCTGCGAGCGGATACCCGCGTCTACGTGGAAGGAGTCGACGCAACGGTCGTCGGCGACAGGGTGGTCATCGTCGATGACAAAAAGGACGCCGACGTGGCTCTTATCCGCATCACGGCGCCTTACGAGCCGCGCAACGAGTATTTCCTCGATGCCATGACGCACCAGGGAAGCCTCGACTTCCCGGACGAGGAGATCGAACGGGTGCAGGCAATCGCTGCAGAACTTCCCGTGATCCTGGACATCTATCTTGAGCGGGCCGCAATCCTTACCCCGTTCGATGACATCGCATCGGCCATCACCGCGAATTTCGGTGCATCTGACGCTGCCCTGTTCGATGCGTTGACTGGTGCCATCCCTCCGCGGGGCCGGCTGCCAATCGAGCTCCCTCGCTCCATGTCCGCCGTCGAAGCCTCCCATCCAGACGTACCCAACAACACTGAAGATCCGCTCTACCCCTATGGTGCGGGGCTCAGCCTGACGTGAGTAGCCACATGGACACCCCAGGCGCCGACGTGAATGAAGCAGCCGGAATGAAGGATTCGAGCGAAGTTCTCTGGAACGAGTTCGTTAGTCCTCCGGATTCGGCGCGGCCACGTGCCTGGTGGCACTGGATGGACGGAAATGTGGACCTCGAAGGCATCCGCGCGGACCTTCGCTGGCTCCATTCAGTGGGCGTCCGGGGCGTTCAGGCCTTCGACGGTGCGCTGGGTAATCCGCTTGTTGTGGAAGAGGCTGTGATCCCCGGCACCGAGCCGTGGCGGGAAGCGATTGCCGTTGCCGTGGAGACAGCCCACGGCCTCGGCCTGGACTTCACTGTTGCCACTTCTGCGGGGTGGAGCGCATCGGGAGCTCCGTGGGTGCAAAAGGCTGATGCCATGCGCAAGTTGGTGTGGTCGCAGACTGTGGTCGAAGGCGGTGTACTGGCAAGACTCGACAGGCTTCCCGACGTCGCGGGACCGTATCAGGACATCCCCACGTGGGGAGCCGGGACGCGTGAAGGTTCAGGTGATGCCAAAGACCTCTTCGTCCTTGCCATCCCGTTCCACGACACCCACGATGCTGTGGAGCCGGCGTTTGTCCGCACCTCCGACTCGCCCACTGAAGCGGTGGCCGTTAACCGTGTGACCGCCGTCGAACACTTCCGGTTGACCCGTGACCCGGACAACCACTCGGTGGCCTGGATTGAACAGTCCTTTGCCAGTCCTGTGACCGTGCGTTCCTGCGTCATCGAGCTGCCCGGCCCGCATGGTTTCGGCGCGGCGCCGCCAGCTGCGGCTACGCTGCAGGTCCAAGGCGACGACGGCGATTACGTCACCGTCTGCTCCCTGCCGGCGACACAATGCCCTTCGCGGAGCATGTCTTTTGCCCCGGTCAGCGGCACGCACTTCAGGTTGCGGCTGGAGGCTGACGGGATATCGTCCATCCTGGCGGCGTTCGAGAAAGGGGTGGTGCCCCCGCCGGTATTTCGGCCGCTCAGCGAATATGCCGTCAGTGGATTCGCCCTCTATGAAGCCGGTATGCCCGCGCACAGGGAGGCCAAGAGCGGCTTCGCCACCGCACTCGACTACGACCAGCTTGATACAGACCCATGCGCAGCATTCGCGGCTGTGCCGCTGACCAGCATCCTTGACATCAGCAGTCAGCTGTCGAAAGGAAGGCTGATCAGTCCGCTTCCTGAGGGCAAATGGCGAGTCGTTCGCTTTGGGGCCTCACTTACCGGGCAGACCAACGGCCCGGCCCTCCCCGAAGCAACAGGACTCGAGGTGGACAAACTCGACAGCGAAAGAGTCCGCCGCTACATTGCAACCCACCTGGCCCAGTTCGGTGACGCACCGATCGACGGCCTGCTCAGCGACAGCATTGAGGCCGGACTGCAGAACATCACAGATCGCCTCAGCGACGCCTTCTTCCGTCTTCGGGGTTACGACATGATCCCGTGGATGCTCACCACAGCCGGTTTCCTGGTGGAGGACGCTTCCACCAGCGACCTCTTCCTCGCCGATTTCCGGCGCACACTCGCCGAAGTCTTCGCAGAGTCCTACTACGGCACCTTGTCCGAAGAAGCACGTAAGCGCGGCGCGACCTACTACGCGGAGGCCTTGGAGGACCGCAGGCCGCAGCTTGGCGACGATCTGGCCATGCGCTCGCATGCAGACGTCCCCATGGGGGCCATGTGGACGTTCAGCCCTGGGGCGGGGCCCGCACCCACCTACGTCGCTGACCTCAAAGGTGCCTCGTCCGTGGCACATGCCTACGGGCGCAGCCACACCGGCTCTGAAGCCTTTACTTCGGGGCGCAACCCTTGGTCTGATTCGCCGAAGTCCCTGAAACACGTCGCGGACCTCCAGCTGGCACTCGGTGTGACGCGTTTCTGCATCCATACTTCCCCGCACCAACCCACGCAGGTTCCGCTGCCCGGAATGGCCCTGGCACCCTCGCTCGGCCAATCCTTCAGCCGCAATGAGACCTGGGCGTCCACTGCCAAGCCATGGGTGGACTATCTGGCCCGGTGCTCTCATCTTCTTTCCCTTGGCCGTCCAGCAGTGGATATCGCCTACTTCATCGGCGAGGAAGCGCCGGTCACCGCGCTTTTCGGCAACGCATGCAACGACGACGTTCCCGCTGACTACGACTACGACTACATCGGCCCGGATGCGCTTGGTACCGTCTTGAACGTTCAGGCGGGCGAGCTGCAGGCCGGCACATCCCGATACAGGCTGCTCTATCTGGGCGGTGCCAGCCAGAGGATGAGCACGGCAGCCCTCGAAGCCATTCTGCGATTGGTGGAGCAGGGCGCAACCGTCGTGGGCGAACGTCCAACGGCACGGCGTTCACAGGCTGACGACAACCAGCAACATCAACGTCTCTGCGACTTGATCTGGGGCAATCGACCAACGGGCACCGTTTTCGCCACCTCCGATCTGGCAGCCGTGCTTCGGGGGCATTTCCCACCACGAATCATCGTGGGGGACTCACGGGTCCGGCGGATCGCCCGGTGGGTGGACGGCGATCAGCCCCTGCTTTTTATCGCCAACCCTGTCAACGAAACGCTGCGCACCACCGTGACGCTGCCGACCATGCACGGCGGATTCGTTGCCTGGGACCCGGTGACACTGCAACGGCATGCCCTGGTACCCGCGGAGGGTGGCGATGGCTTGGACGTGCGACTTCCCCCTTACGGTTCGCTCTTTATTCTCAGGGGCGAGGCGGATCGACTTCCCGACAAGGAGTGGTTGACCGAAGTTGCCGGTGAATGGACACTCACCATCCCGGGCTCCGATCCGCTGCAGCTAACCCACGCCACCCATTGGACCGACCCGGAAATCGGGGCCGAGCACTTCTCCGGAACGGCGACCTACGTGGCTGAGATCCAGCTCGACGGCCCCGAGCTGCCGCACGCAATACAATTCGCCGATATTGCTGATGTCGCAAGGATCAGCGTCAACGGTGTGGAGGCGGGAATCCTCTGGACTGCGCCATACCGGGTGTCCACCAGCGCACTGAGGCCAGGACGGAACCGGATCGAAGTCAGTGTCACCAATCCGTGGCGCAACCGGCTGATTGGTGAAGGCCGCAGCACCACCGGCACGCTCTACCCACCCATGACGGGCGTCTTCACCGACGCAGCCGCAATCCTGCCGGCAGGATTGTTGGGGCCACTGAGCCTGGTCCATCACCGCCGCCCGTCTACTCCACCATTGAAAGGACTGGATGTATGAACCACCAATCGACGACCGCCGCTGTGAGCCAGGAGGGGCAGCGACGGTCCGACCTCGGCGATGGAACATACCTGAACCCGGTGTTTGCGGGGGACCACCCGGACCCGGCCATCCTGCGTGACGGGGATGATTACTACTTGACCTTCTCGTCGTTTGAGTCCACGCCCGGACTCATCATCTGGCACTCACGGGATCTTTTGAACTGGCAACCGCTCGGGCCCGCCCTCTCCACGCCCATCGGCTGCGTGTTTGCCGTCGACATGTGCAAAGTGGACGGCCGGTACTTTATTTACATACCGATCATCCCCACCGCCATCTCACCGGACCCAACTGCGCCTGTGCTGACCTATGTCATCCATGCCGAGAACATGGCGGGACCTTGGAGTGAGCCCATCAATCTGGGCATCGAAGGGCATATCGATCCAGGGCACGCGGTGGGAGAGGACGGCAGCCGCTATCTGTTCCTCAGCGGAGTCAGCCGCGTCCGGCTCACCGACGACGGACTGGCTACGGACGGACCAGTGGAGCACGTCTACGACGGCTGGCGCTACCCCGATGACTGGGTGGTTGAGGCCTACGCACTGGAGGGGCCCAAGCTCACCCGCCGCGGCGAATGGTTTTATCTCACGACGGCGGTTGGCGGCACCTCCGGTCCGCCCACCGGGCACATGGTCGTTGTCGCCCGGTCCCGCTCCATTGACGGACCGTGGGAGGACTGTCCCCGCAATCCCATCATCAGGACATGGAACGCGGACGAACCATGGTGGAGCAAGGGCCATGCCACCTTGTTTGAGGGCCCCAACGGCCAATGGTGGAGCATCTATCACGGCTACGAAAACGGGTTCGCCACGCTGGGCCGGCAAACGCTCCTGGAACCCATCGAATGGGACGGGGACGGCTGGCCAAGGGCAGTCGGGCAGGACCTTTCGGCGCCGCTGCCGGCACCCCTGCCCGCTGCGTCCCAGGCAGCCAATCAGTTCCATGGCTTGCCGTTGTCAGACAATTTTTCAACTGAGCGCTTTGGAACCCAATGGTCGTTCCACGCCCCGTCCCGAAACGAGTATCTTCGGGCGTCCTTTGACGCCGGGCTGGTCCTGCAGGCCCGGGGATCGGGCCCGTCGGACAGCTCACCGTTGACGTGCATCGTTGGCGACCGGCGATATGAGATCACCGTGGAGATGGAGGTCCGCGACGGTGCCCAAGGCGGGCTGCTGCTGTACTACAGCGACCGCTTGTTCTGCGGCATGGGCCACGACGGTGACCGCATGACCAGCTACCGCGCCGGCAGGGCCATCCCGTACTGGCGTGAAGCTGCGCCTGCGGCCCGGACAATGCATTTGCGCATTGTCAACGACAACCACATAGTCACCCAGTACTACAGCCTGAACGGGACCGACTGGACCAGGCATGGATTGCGTTTCAACGTGGCGGGCTACAACACAAATACGGCTGACGAACTCCTCAGCCTGCGCCCGGCACTGTTTGCAGCCGGAACAGGGGAAGTGCGGTTCCGGAACTTCACCTACCGAGCGTTTAAGGACTGAGCGGGGCCTTTGCTCTAGTGCCCGCGGAGTTCAACCGCCTGCCCAGGGCCTGCACGGTGAGTGCAGGCCCTGGGCACTGCCAGGCTTAGTTGCCGCGCTGTTCGAATTCCAGGTCAAGCTCTTCGTGGCGAGAGTCGGTTTCCGGGTTTGTTTCGCCATCAGTGACGATTTCATGGTCCAGTTGCCGTTGAACCTGGCTATCGAGAACCTGCAAATTTTTGTCTTTCATTTTTCCCAGGTCCTCAGGAAAAACGTCGGCAGGAGTGATCCGCAGGTTTTCTTTCATGGCAGGCCTTTCTACAGCAGCACTCCACAGATTGGGACGCTCGCGATTGGTGAAGTCTACGTGCTGGCAGGCTCCGGCCGGAAGCGTTTGCCTGCAGAACCTACCGGCAGGCTCCTGGATCAGCCCGAGGCCTGGATCTCCCTAGGGACGGAATGCTTGCGTGGCCTGTTCCGGGCGGGGACCCGGGTTACAGCCTCGTGGCGTGGACCCGGGCATTTCAAATGCTCCCGATACCGTCCACGGTCATTCGAACCACAACGCCGGCTTCCAACGGCGGGGGAGTCCTGGCACCGTTGCGTCCCCCGGGGCCCGGCGAGGCAGCCCGCTGCCGCGCGTCCCCGCAAGGTGGCGGGCGGCCCGTTCCGAGCTGTTGACAGACGGGAAGTAACGCGGGTAACCTAAGTCACATGCCCGGCAGGTAACGCGCGTTACCAACAGCGTTGCCTCCGGGCTGCCAGACAATGAGGCGCTGGCAACATCCCTGCATCAACCAAGAGCACCCGGAGTATTCAATGGCGAAAACCACCCCCGACGAGTCCGTTCCTGTGCGGCAGCGGGGAGTCACCATGAAGGACGTCGCCAACCACGCCGGCGTTTCCCGGACTGCAGTCTCATTTGTCCTGAGTAACCGCGAAAACGCCAGTATTTCCGAAGAAACCCGCGCCCGCATTAGCGACGCCGTGCAGGAACTGGGCTACCGCCCTAATGCCGGCGCCCGTGCGCTGGCAGCACGGCGCAGCGACTGGTACGGAATCGTGACGGAGATCGTCACGGCACCCTTCGCCGTCGACATCATTAAAGGCGCCCAGGACCAGGCCTGGCTTGACCGCAGGTTCCTGCTCATCGCGCCCTCCGACCAGGCCGATGCCGTAGGACCCAACGACGGACTGGAAGATGCTGCAACTGAAAAGCTGCTGGAACAACGAGTGGAGGGACTTCTCTACGCAGCCACCTTTCACCGGGGTGTCCACGTCCCGGAAAGCGCCAAGGAAGTACCCACCGTCCTGATCAATTGCTTTGACGCGGACGGAAAGTTGCCGTCGATCGTCCCCGACGAGCGTGCCGGTGGCCGCGTCGCCGTCGAACGCCTGCTCCAGGCCGGCCACACCCGGATTGGAGTGATCAACCTCGACCCGGACATTCCCGCCGCAGTGGGGCGATTGGAGGGTGCCCGCGAAGCACTCGCACTTGCCGGACTGGAGTTGGACCCGGAACTGGTGGTGTCCGGATACGCAACGGCCGATGGTGGCTACGAAGCCGCGTGCCGGATCCTGGACCGGTACCCACCGGCTGACCGGCCCACCGCACTGTTCTGTCTCAATGACCGAATGGCGATGGGTGCTTACGACGCCATCAAGGAACGGGGCTTGACCATCCCCGGCGACATCGCCGTGATCGGCTTCGACAACCAGGAACTCATTGCGGCCTACCTGCGGCCAAAACTGACCACGGTTGCGTTGCCCTTCGAAAAAATGGGGGCCCTGGGCGTCCAAACGCTCGCTGCCCTTACAGCCGGACAGCCGATTCTTGCCAACCAGCAATTGGTCGGCTGTCCGCTGCTAGAACGCTCTTCGGTCTGACCGCGAAATCAACGTCGAAGAGCAAACCCTTACCCACCCCTTCACTTTGCTGATGAAGATAGGAAAGAGACAACCATCATGACACAACCCCGATACTTCCGGGCTGCCCGGATGACGGCAGCAAGCCTTGCTATGGGCGCGATGCTTCTCACCGGCTGCACCGCCAACGTTGGCAAAACAGGCACCTCCGACGCCGAAGCGAACGCCAGCGCGTTCCTCACCATTCCACGCGAGGACATGGGTACGTTCGTGCAGAACTTCAACCCGTTCGCCCCCACGGTCAACCCGATGGTTCAGCAGTCCATCTACGAATCGCTCCTGATCTTCAACCCGGCAAAGGGAGAAACAGTGCCGTGGCTGGCCACCGAGTGGAAGGCAGCAGAGGACGGCAAATCAGTAACGTTCACGCTTCGTGACGGGGTCAAGTGGTCCGACGGGCAGCCTCTCGTGGCTGACGACGTTGCGTTCACTTTCGAACTTCAGAAGAAGATCAAGGGCGGCTTTGAGTACCTGGACACCGTGACCGCCGAGGGGAATAACGTCACGTTCAACTTCAACAAGCCCTGGTCGCCGGCTCTCCATGACGTGGGCCAACTGATCATTCTGCCAAAGCACATCTGGTCTGCTTTGCCGGACCCGGAAAAGGACGCAAACGCCAAGCCGGTGGGTACCGGACCCTACACCGAGGTGGATACGTTCCAGGCCCAATCCTTCGTCCTGAAGAAGAACCCCAACTACTGGCAGCCTGGGAAGCAGAAGATTGCCGGCATCAAGATGCTCGCTTTCGCAGGGAACGACGGCGCCAACCTTGCCGCAGCAAACGGGGACGTTGACTGGGCTCCGCAGTACATCCCCAACATTGAGAAGACGTTTGTTTCCAAGGACAAGGAGCACCGCCAGTACTGGTTCCCTGCCACCGGCGCCATGATCAACTGGCAGCTCAATACCACCAAAGCGCCGTTCAATGATCTTGACGTCCGCAAGGCACTGAGCATGGCCGTGGACCGCGACCAGGTCACCAAAATCGGCATGAGCGGCTACGCCAAGCCGGCGGACTGCACCGGCCTCTCCGGCAACTATGAAACCTGGAAGAACAGCCAGGTCAAGGACAACTGCACGTGGACCAACCACGAGGTGCAAAAAGCCAACGACCTGCTGGACAAGGCAGGCTACCCCAAGGGTGCCGACGGGAAGCGCACGCTCAAGGACGGCAAACCCTTCGAATTCAAGATCTCAGTGGGTGCGACGTCCTCTGATTGGCTGTCCGTGGCCAACGTGATCGCGCAGAACCTGGCCGAGGTGGGCGTCACTGCCAAGGTGGAGTCCCCTGACTGGGCTGCAGTGGTGGCCGGGTACGAGACCGGCGACTTCGACTCCGGCATCGTCTGGAGCGCCAACGATCCCAGCCCCTACAAGTACTTCAACACCTCCATGGGCAGCGCCACGGTCAAGCCGGTAGGCACCAAAACGTTTGATAACTACCACCGCTTCGGCGACACGAAAGCCGATGCGCTGTTGGCCGACTTCGCAGCTGAAGCTGACGAAGCCAAACAAAAGGACATCGCCAACAAGCTCCAGGAAGAGTACAACGACGCCGCACCGCTCGTGCCGCTGTTCTCAGGCCCGGAATGGGGCGCCTTCAACGACACCCGATTCACCGGATGGCCCACCGAGGACAACCCGTACGCCACCCTCTCCGTCCGGTCACCTACAACGGTGCTCGTCCTGACCACCCTGGAACCGCGCAAGTAGTCCCCACCGCCGCCCTAACCTCGCTGCGCTTCGGCCAGGGAACCCGGGCGGCGTGGGCCCAACCACCGCCGCCCTAACCTCGCTGCGCTTCGGCCAGGGAACCCGGGCGGCGTGGGCCCAACCACCGCCGCCCCCTTACCGCACGCCCGGCAGAACACCCGTTGATCCTGGCCCATACTGCCGGGCGTGCCCCACCTTTACGCAATTCCCGAATGGAGGGAAACCGTGCGCTTCATCCTGCGCCGCCTGGGTTTCTACCTGATCGCCTTCATGGCATCCATCACCTTGAATTTTATGCTCCCGCGGTTCATGCCGGGGGACCCCGTGTCCCGCATGTTCGCCCGTTCCCAGGACCGGATGCAGCCCGAACAGATCGAGGCCCTGCGCAAGTTGCTGGGTGTTGACGATCGGCCCATCTGGGAGCAATACATCGACTACCTGCACAACGTCTTCACCGGGCAGATGGGTGTTTCCATCTCCCGTTTCCCCACCCCGGTCACCGAGGTCATCTCATCCCAAATTGGCTGGACACTCCTGCTGGGGGGAACCGCGCTGGTGATTGCCGCCGTCGTGGGTAACCTGCTGGGAATTCTGGCCGCCTGGCGGCGCGGCGGAACGATCGACTCCGCGCTCCCGCCGCTGCTGGTTTTTATTGGCTCATTTCCGTACTTCTGGCTTGCGATGGGTGCGCTGTACCTGTTCGGCGTGGTGTTGGACTGGTTCCCGATCCGGCATGCATTCACGGACGGTCTGGAGCCTGCCTTCACCTGGGAATTCATCGGCGACGTCGGTGCGCACCTGGTGCTGCCGGCGCTGACGATTGTCTTGGTCTCGATCGGCGGCTGGATGCTCGGTATGCGCAACACCATGATCGCCACCAACTCCGAGGATTACATCACCATGGCTGAAGCCAAGGGCCTCCGCCCGGGCCGCATCATGCTCCGCTACGCCGCCCGCAACGCCATGCTTCCCTCCGTAACGAGCTTCGGCATGGGCCTTGGATTCGTTGTGGGTGGTGCGCTGCTCACTGAAGTGGTGTTCGCCTACCCCGGAGTCGGTTACCAGCTCCTTAACGCCGTCCAAGGGCTCGACTATCCACTGATGCAGGGCCTGTTCCTGACCATCACTGCCGCTGTTCTGCTGGCCAACTTCCTGGTGGACATCCTGTACGTCCGCCTCGACCCGCGCGTGCGCAGCAACTAGAGGACCGATCATGACAACCGCACTCCTGAAGCAGCCCACGCCAACACCAGCTGCCCGCAAACCAAACCGTAGCTTCATCCACGGCCTCACCAGCAACAAAAAAGCGCTGACGGGGATGGCCGTGATGGTCATCTTCGTTGCCCTGGCCTTGCTGGCGCCGGTGCTGTTTCCGGGCGACCCGTCCAGGATCACCGCATTGGCGTCCCTGGAACCATCGGCTGAGCACTGGCTTGGCACCACGGCCAAAGGACAGGACGTCCTCGCGCTGACTGTCCACGGCTCACGCAGTTCGTTGTTCGTGGGACTGACCGTGGGCTTGCTGTCCACCTTCATCGGAATCCTGGTGGGACTTGCCTCGGCTTACTTCGGCAAGTTCATTGACGAAGCGCTGTCCCTGGTCACCAACGTGTTCCTGCTACTGCCCGGATTGCCGCTGCTGGTCATCCTGGCTGCCTTCCTTCCGCCTGGCCTGGGCACCGTGATCCTGGTCCTGGTGGTCACAGGGTGGGCCGGCTCAGCACGCGTCCTACGCTCACAAGCCTTGTCCATCCGCTCCAAGGACTTTGTCGCCGCTGCCGTGGTCTCCGGCGAACGGGCCGGCCGGATCATGTTCCGCGAGATCCTGCCCAACATGGCCTCAATCGTCATGGGCACCCTGCTGGCCTGCGTGATTTACGGTATCGGCGCCCAAGCGGGCCTTGAGTTCCTGGGCCTGGGCGATGTCAGCACCGTCTCCTGGGGCAACAACCTGTTCTGGGCCGGCAACGAAGGTGCACTGCTGACGGGCAGTTGGTGGGTCTTCGTCCCCTCAGGCCTGTGCATCGCGCTGGTTGCCTTCGCCCTTGCCCTCATCAACTACGCCGTGGACGAGGTCACCAACCCGCGGCTCCGGAAGATCAAAATTCCGAAAGACACCGAAAGGAGCGCTGCCAAGTGACAATCTCCCAAGTTTCCTTCGGCTCCCACGAACCCGTCCTGGACGTCAAGGACCTCACCGTCAAATACATCGGCGACACCCGCTCCACCACCGCCGTCGACCGCGTTTCCTTCAGCATCGGCACCGGCGAGGTGTTCGGGCTCGCGGGAGAGTCCGGCTGTGGGAAGTCCACTATCGCCAACTCGATCATGAGGCTCCTGAATGATCCAGCGAAGATCGCAGGCGGCAGCATTTCCTTCGGCGGCAAGGATGTCCTGGCCATGAGCCCTGAGGAGTTGCGGCGCTTCCGCTGGCAGGACGTGGCGATGGTCTTCCAGTCAGCCATGAACTCGCTCAATCCGGTGCTGACCATCGGCGAGCAGATCGTGGACATCTTCACCACCCACGCCGGCTACTCCCGCAAGGAATCGCTGCGGCGTGCCGGTGAACTGCTGGAACTCGTCAGGATCGACCCCGCACGCCTCAGGTCGTATCCGCACCAACTCTCGGGCGGTATGCGTCAACGTGCCGTGATTGCCATGGCAGTGGCACTCAAGCCCTCACTGTTGATCCTGGATGAACCCACCACCGCGCTGGACGTGGTGGTGCAGCAGGAGATCATGGCGCAAATCAAGGAGCTCCAGCGCGAGCTCGGCTTCTCCGTCCTCTTCATCACGCACGACATGTCCCTCATGGTGGAACTCTCGCACCGCATGGCAGTGATGTACGGCGGGCGGATCGTGGAAACCGCGAAGGCCCAGGACGTTTACGCCACCCCCCGACACCCCTACACCCAGGCGCTGATGGGCGCTTTTCCGCCCCTCACCGGTCCCCGGGTTCCGCTGACGGGCCTGCCCGACGGCGTGAAATTCCGCAACATCCCGGACCTCAGCGAGGTGTCACCCGGCCACTTCGTGGCACCGTTCGGTGCCGATGCTCCGGTTATTGAGTCCGCAAACCTGGAAGGAGCCACGCCATGAGCCACTCCGTCACGACCCGGCAGCCGGGAACCACTTCCGGCGGTCCGGCCTTGGAAATCCGGGGCCTGGGCAAGTCGTTCGCCGTTGGGGGGCTCTTCTCCCGCGATTCTGTCCGCGCCTTGCACGGCGTCGATCTGTCCATTGGCCGGGGCGAAATCGTAGCCCTCGTGGGGGAGTCCGGTTCCGGCAAAAGCACCCTGGCCCGCTGTGTCGCCAGACTCGAAAAGCCGAGCTCCGGGGAGATCCTCATTGACGGCGTCGATGTGCTTAGGCGGGATCGTTTCCAAGCATCCCGGGCCTTCCGGTCCCAGCTGCAGATGGTTTTCCAGGACCCCTTCGGTTCATTGAACCCGGCGCACAGGGTCGAGCACTTCCTCCGGCGTTCCTTGGCGATCCACGGCAAGACCGGCGGCACGGAGAAGGAGACTCGGCAGCGGCTCGAAAAGCTTATGACCACTGTTGGCCTGGATGCCGACATGCTGAACTCGTACCCGCACGAGCTCTCCGGCGGCCAGCGCCAACGCATTGCGATTGCCCGGGCACTAGCCGTTGAACCGCAGGTCATCCTGGCCGATGAGCCGACGTCCATGCTGGACGTTTCCGTTCGGATCGGCGTGCTGAACCTGATGCGCAAGCTCCGCGATGAGCAAGGTATCTCCATGCTCTACATCACCCACGACCTCGCATCCGCACGGTACCTGGCGGACCGTACAGCGGTGATGTTTGCCGGTGAACTGGTTGAGGAAGGCGAGTCTTTGGACCTCCTGGCCACCCCGGCGCACCCGTACACGCAGCTCCTTGTTTCGGCCGTGCCGGATCCCTCCCGGGCAGGCTCGTACGATCCCGTCCGCCGGGCTGAACTGCGGCAGGCTGTTATGGCCTCGACGCACTGCGCGTTCGACGGTGACCCGAACCAGGCCTGCTCGGCCGAAGAACCAGTCCGCCACCGGGTGGGCAACCCCGAAAACCGCCACTGGGTGCGCTGCCACCTCTATCGCCCGTGGGCTGCTGCCGGCGGCCATGCCCTGGCGAGTGAACCGATCCAACCCGGCCACCCGGCGTCGAACGCTCAAGAAGAGGCCTCCGCATGACTGAACTGACCCACCCGCTCGCCACCACTCCGCAGGATGAGTTGGTGGCCCGCGCGGAAGCCGATCCGCTGCGGCCGCGCTTCCACTTTGTCTCACCGGCCGGTTGGCTCAACGATCCCAACGGGGTCAGCCAATGGAACGGCACCTACCACCTCTTCTATCAGTACAACCCCGAGGGCGCTTTCCACCACCGCATCCAATGGGGTCACGCCACCAGCACCGACCTGGTCACCTGGAGTGACCAGCCCGTCGCCTTGGAACCTTCCGCAGGACCGGACGCCGAGGGCTGTTGGTCCGGGGTGCTGGTTAACGACGGCGGCACTCCCACCTTGGTGTACTCCGGCCGGTTCGCGGACAAGGAGTTGCCCTGCGTCGCCGTTGGAACCCCTGACCTGCTGGACTGGACCAAAGATCCCGGGAATCCGGTCATTGGCGCCCCGCCCGCCGGCGTAAACACCACCGCGTTTCGGGATCATTGCGTCTGGCAAGAGGGAAGCAAATGGCGGCAGCTGGTGGGTTCAGGAATCCGGCACGCCGGCGGCACGGCCTTCCTGTATGAATCTTCGGACCTGCGGTCCTGGGACTACCTCGGACCCCTGTTCATCGGGGATGCCTCCCAGGGAGATCCCGCGGACTCTGACTGGACCGGAACCATGTGGGAATGCGTTGACCTGTTCCGTGCAGGGCAGGGCTCGCTGGGGTCTGCACCTGCCGACGACTCACCAGATGTGCTGGTCTTCTCCGCGTGGAATGACGGCGAAACCCGGCACCCGCTGTATTGGACCGGACGGTATGCCGGCGACGCCTTTGAACCGGATTCGCTGCACCGTTTGGACTACGGAGGCCGCTTCTTCTATGCACCGCAGTCCTTCCAGGATGAGTCCGGCCGGCGTGTCATGTTTGGCTGGATGCAGGAAGGCCGCAGTGACGCAGCGATGGTGGAAGCCGGCTGGTCCGGGGTCATGAGCCTGCCGCGGGTCACCACGTTGGCGAACGACGGAACCCTCGAGTTCGAACCCGTTCGCGAAATTGAGAAGCTGCGCCGGAAGCATGCCGGTGTGCCTGCCCAGGTGCTGGTGGCCGGGACATCAATGGATACCGGTGTGTCGGGCAACCAGCTGGACCTTGAGCTGGACGTGCAGCTTGCTGCCGGTGCAGAGCTGCGGCTCGGACTGCTTGGAACCGCGGAGGGTGCTGAGGAGACGGTGATCGTTCTTAGCCGGTCCGCTGACGGCACCCCCACCGGCCTGCTGCATCTCGACCGTACCCGCAGCAGCCTCGACCCCGCCGTCGATCTGGTGGAAAAGTCCGGCGCCATTCCGATGACCGACGGTCGGGTCCGCCTGCGCGTCCTGGTGGACCGGTCCGCCGTCGAAATTTTCGCCAACGGCAAGCCGCTCACGGCCCGTGTCTATCCCACCCTGGGCGGCGAGCGCGTGAGACTGGCCGCCAGTGAAGGCTCGGTGCGGCTCCTTTCCCTGGACGCCTGGACCATGGCTGAGGTGTTTACGGAGACCCGTAGGCTCCTGCCGGAACGGAAGTGAAACCCATGGAAAACTCTTCAGTCTCTCGCCGCGGACTTCTGACGGGCGCCGGTGCGGTTGCGTTGGGTGGGTCCATCGCGCTGTCCAATCCTGCGTCCGCGGCAGGCAGCCCGTCGAAAGGACCATCCAGAATGCGCCCCGTCTATCACTTCAGCGTGGCCGACAACTGGAAGAACGATCCCCAACGGCCCATCTACCTGGATGGCGAGTACCACTACTACTACTTGTACAACGCCGACTACATCACTGGCGGCGGCGGCACGTCATGGCGCCGTGCCACCACCACCGATCACGTTGCCTTCCGGGACCGCGGTGTCTCGATACCGAAATTCAGCAACAACAACGGCGACTGCTGGTCCGGATGCCTGGTGGTGGATGAGCGAAACACCTCCGGATACGGAGCGGGTGCGGTCATCGCCTTGGTTACCCAAGCGCCGGAAGGGCGCCAGGCCCAGTATCTTTGGTACTCAACGGACCGGGGACGCTCATTTCAGCCGGGCGGCACGGAGCCGGTGCTGCCCAACCCTGGTTTGCACGATTTCCGCGATCCCAAGGTGATCTGGGATGAGGACCGGCAGCGGTGGTTCATGGCCAACGCGGAGGGGCAGAAGCTGGGTTTCTACGCCTCACCTGACCTGCGGTCCTGGCAGCGTGTTGGCGAATTTGTCCGGAGCGACCTGGGGCTTCTGGAATGCCCTGACCTCTTTCTGATGACCGCCGACGACGGCACCCCGCATTGGGTCCTGGGCACCAGTGCGAACGGCAAAGGCCGCGGACTGCCCGCGACGTATGCCTACTGGACGGGGGTTTTTGACGGCAGTTCCTTCACGCCCGACCATCCCGAACCGGAATGGCTCGATTACGGCTTCGACTTCTACGGCGCGGTGACCTACCCACATCACGATGCATCGGGAGCTGTAGACCCTGGCCTCCGACGGGCCATCGGATGGGCGAACTTCTGGGACTACCCTCACAACACGCCAACCCTGGCAACTGACGGTTACAACGGCGATGACATGATCGTGCGCGATGTCCGGCTCAAGCGTGGGACCGGTGCCTATTACCTCACCTCCGCGCCCACGTCTGCGCTGGGTAACCACGTGAAGCGCACGCATCGTCTGGGCGATCTGGCGGTTACGGGTACAAAGGATCTGAAGGTCCGGTCGCTGGCATATGACCTGTCGTGCGAGGTGGTGTGGGACCCAGCCGCACCACCGGCCAATCTCGGTCTTGAGGTGTGCCGCGCCCCGGGTGGCGGCCGGCATGTCGCCGCAGGCGCCTACCTGCGTGGCCCGTTCACGTACGTCAACCGTGGCCCCACGATCAACCCCACTGCCGGCGAAACCCAAACCGCGGTGGACCCCTCCGCAGGCCGCCTCGCTCTTCGTATCCTCGTGGATCGCACCAGCGTGGAGATGTTCGTCGGAGATGGACGCGTGGTGCACTCGCACCGGGTCTTCCCCCTTGAAGGCGATGACGGTATCCGGCTGTACGCCCATGAAGGAGCGGCCTTGTTCCGCGACCTGACCATCCGTGAGATCGCGGTCTCACCGTAGCCCGCTCCTGCCTGGAGTGCACAAGGCCGGACTGTAAAACCTAAGGCAGGGCCCGCCGGTGTGGCGGCCCTGCCTCAGGTGCACGGGGTTTGCGCTTTTGCGCCCGTCTCTCGGGCTACCTGTTGCGATGGTGTGCAAGGCGCAATCCCCACGCCGGCCGATCGTTGATGCCGGCAGTCTTCATGGCCTTGCGGCCTACATGATGCCGGTTGGTACCAGCAAGGCCCAGGCAAGTGCGGGTGCTACCAGGACTACTCCGCCGGCGTACATCATCAGCTGCTTGTAAACGCGCTGGCGGTCGTCTTCGCGGGCGTTGGCGACCACCAGGGCACCGTCGGTGGAGAAGGGCGATACATCCACGACAGTCGCGGCGATGGCGAGGGCAGCCACTGTCCCCGAGGCGCTCAGTGAGCTGGTTGCCAGGAGGGGACCAGCCAAGGGGATGAAGGCCGTCAGCAGTGCGGTGGATGATGCGAAGGCTGAGCCGACACCGATGACGTAGCAGAGCACGAGGGCGATGAGGAGCGGTGCTCCAAGGGCCAGGGCCTGCTCGGCGAGGGTATCGATGACCCCGACGTGCTGGAGCAGGGAGACGTAGGTGATCATCCCTGCGACGAGCAGCACAGTTGACCAGGAGACTCCGCCGATGAAGGTCTGGTGTTCCTTGATGTTGACCAGTGCCAGCAGGAGTCCTGCTGAGAGGGCGACAAAGCCGATCGGCATGTGGAAGCCCAAAGCGCAGACGAGCATGGCCACGATGAGTCCCAACGTGAGGATTTGCTGGCAGCGTGGCCGGGTGGTGCGGGTCTCAAGGTCGGCGTGCTGGCCGGCAGCGCCGTCGCGAAGCTTACCCAGGAGGGCGAACACCACTACCGTCAGCACGGACAGGATCAGATTCAGGGCAAAGCTCGCTCCGAAAAGCGCGCCTTGGGAGATCGGAAAGCCGTTCTTCACCGCGATGTCATGGACCAGGACGCCTGCCACGGACAGCGGCGAGAAGCCGCCGGCGTGAGCTCCGTTGATGATGAAAGCGCCCATGAGCACGGGGTGGATGCGCGATTCGTAGGCCAGTCCGATGGCGGCGGGGGCCAGGAGTGCGACGGCGGCAGGGGAGAAGGTTCCAAGCGCGGTGAGCGATGCTGCCAGAAGGAAGAATACCCACGGCAGAAGCATTGTCTTGCCCCGCACCAGCCGCACACAGTTCTGGACGATGATGTCGATGGTCCCGTTCCTCTGGGCCATGCTGAAGAAGTACGTGACTCCGATGATCGTGATCACGATATTGGCGGGGAAGTCGGCAAGGATTTCCTTGTCGGTCATGCCGAGCATGAAGTAGCCGACGCCGAAGGAGGCCACGAGTCCCATGACGCCGATGTTCAAGGGCCACTTGGTGGCGACAACGAACATCACCACGAGGATTACCAGCGGGATGATCTGGGTGGCGGTCATGGTCGGCTCCGATTCCGGGGTGGCCGCCGGGTTGAAGAGGGCACCCCCGAACAGGATGGCGACCAGGCCCAGAATGGCAGAAGCGGCAACCGTTACCAGCAGGATACGGCGGCGGTTGTTGGGCTGCTGGGAACGTTCTTCCCGGATGTCGCTCTCAGCCTCGGGAGCTGGTTTGAAAATAGTCTTAGCCATGGTGTTTTCTCCTCATCGAGTGGCTGTTGCTAGTGAGGCTTCGACGGCGTTGCCGAGAGTCTCCGGAAGGTGGATGATGCTGGAGGCGATGGTGCGCGCCGTCCGGTCGACGCCGACCAGCAGGGATCCGTCTTGTTCCTCGCTCCAGGTTTCGATGACGCCCGCGGGCGTCCTGAGCTTCAGAACTGCTATGGATGTGTTGCCGGTGATGGTGTTCAGCACGGTGCCCGGCGTACGGGCAGCGAGCGTCAACGCGATGCTGCCGGTGATCGCCAGTGCGGGATGCGGTTTCCCCATGGAGAGCATCATGACGTTTACGTCACCTGCGGCGTCAGGCCCTTCGGGCGGGCCGACGATTGCAAGTTTGGGAACAGCCCGCGCGGCCTGGGCGGGAGTTGCTGCCATTCCCATCCGGACCGCAGCCTGGCGGCGTATTACGTCCAGTGTGTCGAGTTGAAGTTCAACTTCGGCTTTCCATGTGTCGTAGCGGGCAGTATCCAGGCCAAGTTCCTCAGCCCGCACCATGACTACGGGTGCGCCGGCGTCCACCATGGAAACCGTCCAGCGGGTTCCGCCGGCAACGATCGTGTCAGATGCCGAGCCCGTGGGCAGCAGTTGTCCGGTGGTCTTGCCGGCCGGATTCTGGAAGCCGAGCCCCACTCTGTAGCCGGGAAACACAACGCCGGGCATCTGTGCGTCCGGGACGATCGGCAGGGCGCCGGCGGGTGTTGAAACCCGCTGAATGATGATCTGTCCCGTGTTGGTGTTCCGCGTGACGATCCGCGTGGAGTCGCCGGAAGGAACTACCCACCCTTTCTCGATGGCATAAAGACCCACAACCGCCGAGCAGTTTCCGCAGTTGCTGCCCCAGTCAACAGATGCTTCTTCGATGCCCACCTGGGCGAAAGTGAATTCGACATCCACTTCCTTGTCCGCCGGGCGGCTTAGGAGCATTGCCTTGCTGGTGGTTGAAGTGGCCCCGCCTACGCCGTCGATCTGCCGGGAATCCGGGCTTCCGAAGAGTCGGGGCAGGAGATCGTCCAGATTGGCGTTGGCCCTGTCCAGGTCTTCGGTTTCAAAGACCCAGCACTTGCTGGTGCCTCCGCGCATCCATTCGGCTTCGATCTTCATTGTGCTTCCCTGCCTCTCGTGGCATCCTGCAAATTTTGCGGCCTGTTACGAGGATGATGCGAATCACATATGAAGACAATGTTGGATATATGAAGGGGAGTGTAGGGATGCTTCACTCATTGCTGCGGCAGGACGAGGCGGAGCTGAAGAATTGCCTGGTCCCGGATTATCACCCTCCGGCAGGCACCGGGAATCGCAGTCCTGCGTAGAATGAACAAAATACGGGGAAGGCTGAAGCAATGCTTAACGATGAGAACATGGATTTATTTGATATTCGGCGGCTCGCCCTCCTGGTGGAGGTGGTTGAGCAAGGATCCATCACGGCGGCGGCTGACATCATGATGTACTCACCGTCTGCCGTCTCCCAGCAGTTGCGGAAGTTGGAGCAGGAAGTAGGGCAGCCCCTCCTCAATCGCCGATCCCGCGGGGTGGTTCCCACGGAGGCCGGTCAGGTGCTGGCTGGACACGCACGGAGGATCGTAGGACAGATGCGTGCGGCCCGGTCCGACTTGGGTCAGATTGCCGGGTTGGGCCGGGGCTCGTTGACCGTGGGTACGTTTCCCACGTTGGCCGGTTCATTTTTGCCGCTGGTGATCCGCGCATTCAAGAAGCGCTACCCGGCAATTGGCCTGTCTGTGCGCAGCGCCCGCTTCGATGAACTGGTTTCGGACCTGGAGTCCGGAGTGACTGGACTGTGCCTGCTCTGGGATTACCCTTGGAACCGCTTCAACGACGAATCCATTCGGATCACGGAGGTGTTCCAGGAGAGCACGGTGGTCCTTGTGGCCAAGGGGCACCCCTTGGCGGATCGTGATGAAGTGTCCATGAAAGACCTCCGAAAGGAGTCGTGGATAGTCCGTGCAGAGGCGCACCCTGTGGTTGAGGTACTTCAACGATCCGCCCACGACGCCGGCTTTGAGCCGAATATCGGGTTCCTGGCCAACGATTACCAAGAGGCTCAAGCCATGGTCAGCGTGGGCATGGGTGTGGCGATGGTCCCCAAAACAGCAGTGGCCTTGCAGCATCCCGATGTCAGGGTCCTAAGCCTCGGCGCTGACGCCCCCCTGCGCCGGGTTCTTCTGGCCCAACGCCAAGACAAGGTATACGCACCCGCCGAGGTAGCTTTCCATTCAACCCTTCTGGAGATCGCCCGTGAACGTGGCAGTGATTATCTCTGAGCTGATGGTTAGGCCGCCAGCGGGTAAGCGCCAATCCCGGCTGGCCCGCTGTATGACTGTCCGGGCATTGCCGCACGTAAATACCCGCCGTCAGGCTTCGAGTTGAACGACTTCCTTGGTGTCGAGGATCTGCGTCCGTGGCTCGCCCCCGAAGGCGGGCCCTGCGGCCCCGGAACTCCAGATCTGTCTCATCGACGCCAGGAGGCGTTCGGCTTGGGAGACCGTCGGGAACTCAAGGTCGATCAGAACATACCGGGGGTTATCGACGGGCTGGTAAATGGAGTACCTCTGCACGCCTGCTTTGCCTCGCCCGGCCGGGTCCCGGTCGAACGCGGCCTTCCATGTCGCGAAGTCGTGAGTGCGGTGTTCAATCCTGAGAATAGGCATGTCCCGTACTTTCTCGTTGGGGTGTGCCCTGAGCGTAGGGTTCGTCGCTCTCGGTAACCATCCCAACTTTCTGGGATCTTTCTTCCAGCGGGCAGCTGCAATCTCAAGGCGGAGGAACGGGGCTTTTTGGGCGTACTGTCGAGATATGGTCACGCAACTGACACTGGCCAACGTTCGGGAGCGAATAGAGTCCATCAGCGCAGTGCCTTCAGATGCCAGAACGTTCCGAACTGACGCGCTTCGCGAATTGCATCGTGCTCTCGACTTCGATGCCCACGTTTGGCTGCTCACGGATCCGGTGACCACAGTCGGTTCTGACCCGCACGCGGATGTCCCGGCATTCGGTCAGCTGCCGTCCCTTATCAAGTTTAAGTACCTAACCAAGGTCAATCGATGGACTGATTTGATCACCCGCCGGGTGGCGGCGGCGTCGCTGCTCGAGGCGACGGGTGCAGAGCTAGCGGAAAGCCTTCTCTGGACGGAAATGCTGCAAAATTACCGGGTCAAGGATGTGGCCTCGATCGTGATGGCAGACAGCCATGGTTGCTGGGGTTTTCTTGACCTATGGCGAACGAGTCCAAAGGCATTCGGCAGCCATGAACTCGCGTTTCTGAGTGATCTCGCGCCGTCGCTGACACGAGCGCTTCGGATGCGGCAGGCGGGTACATTTTCGACGATTCCGCCGGCGCTGCGCCTCGGAAGAGGGCCCGTAGTCCTTATTCTCAGCGAGAACCTCGAAGTGGTCAGCCAGACCGGGGCGGCCGGAGAGTGGCTTCGAACACTCCTGCCAACTGCCGGCACCCTGCCGCCGGTGCCCGCGAGTGTCTACAATGCTGCAGCGCAGTTACTTGCGGTTGAACAGGATGTCGACTCGCACGAGGCCAGCGCGCGTGTGCATCTCATGGAGGGCACGTGGATCACCGTTCGCGCCGCAAGAATGGGTTCGCAGATAGCTGTGACTCTGGAGGCTGCCGCTCCCGACGAGCGGCTTGAGGTCTACGCCCTGGCCTACGGTATGACCCCACGCGAGGCGGAGCTCCTGGGAATGCTTGTAGCGGGAAGCGACACGAAAACGATTGCCGCGGCGATGACGCTTTCAGAGTTGACCGTGCAAGACCACCTCAAAACCATTTTCGCGAAATCACGCACGCACAATCGCCGATCCCTGCTGGCGCAGATCGTCGGCACTCGCGTGGGCGCAGCAAGGACCGAACAACGAGATTGAGCAGATCGACGCCGGCGGACGGCGGCTAAGCGCTGATCACGGGGTGGCACGCATTCCGGCTTTGGCTCCTTCTGTGAGCCCCTGTAGGCGTTGCTTTTGATGATCCCCGCCCCATAAGAGCACTGCCGTGATGCCCGTCCACACGATGGCTGCAAGGAACACGAGGCCAATGGCCGATATCGAATCCATCGTGCCAGTCTAGGCCGAAACCTCGCATACTAAGCAAACTTAGTACATGTTCGGGGGAGTCAGCGCCGAGTGCCCTCACAAGCCGTCGCATGTGGAGGTGGTCAGCCGTCAGAATGTTTCCATGGAGTGGAAACGCGCGAAAGACTGGTTCATCGGTGCTGTGTGTATGGTTTTGATGCTCGGCGTCGCAGCCGTAATCCTCTGGTGGGTGGTGAGTTCCCCGGCCGGCGGGAGCCAGTCCGGGCCCGAAACGTCGCCGTCCAAGGGCTCGGCACATCAGCCAGGCAGGGAGGCGCCCGCAGGCCTGCGGGAGGATGACGTGTGGTTCTCCGATCTTGCGCTTGACGCGGGGACCGTAGTGACCGCCGGTTCGACGCTCAGGGATGTCGAAGCCGTGGGGCAGGGCGTTGTTACCGGCCCGGATGGGCTGGTTGCTGACCGGCTCGATGTCGACGCGACCGTCCCGTTCGAGGTCGTCGCCGGGGAACTCGGGGATGGCACAGTGGTTCGCGCCGCCGACGACGGGCAGGCCACGGTGGTCCGCGACGTTGAGGTCCTCGGCCGGGAAGTGCGGGTCGTTGCAACGGGCACTGTCGAGGTGAAGGCCGGAAGGATCGTTGTTGAGCCACGCTCCATCGACGTTGGCGGGCCGGACTTTCTCTCCGCCGCTACGGCTGCCGTCGTGCGAAGGCTCGTCACAATCGAACACAACATCGAGGGCCTGCCGGATGGGCTCGGGCTCCAAGACGTTGTTGTCCAGAGCGACGGCTTCCGCGCAACTCTCCGGGGTGACGACGTCAGGCTCACCCCATAGCAACACCCACCCCCTCGGCCTCCCGGCTTTCGCGCCGTTCAGTACGAACGGAGGTCCGCCTCCCCATGGGGAGACGGACCTCCGGTGTGGTGCCGGGCTGACCGGCGCTGGCCAAGGAGCGCAGAGTTAGCGGTCGTTGCGCCGTTCGGTGGAGCTGTCGTCGTCGAGTTCGATTTCTTCTTTGCGTACTTCCTCGGTGACGTTGTGCTGTTCGGTCACGGTGTCCTTTTCGAGCCGCACGCGTTCGACGGGCACGGTTTCCTTTTCCACGACGGGGCGCTCTTCGTGGAGTATGACTTCGTGTTCTTCCTCGCTGATGGCCGGGCCGGCCTTGGCATCTCCAACGTTGGCATCGGTGATGGGCTCGCGTTCGAGGCGAACCTCTTCGCGCTGCACGGGAACTGTAGTGGTCACATTCTCCGTGACAACATATTTGCGCAGTCGTGCCCGGCCGGTTTCTTCCGTGCGGGTGCCAACGTGCAGCTGCTCTTCGGAGCGGGTCATGGCATCGTCGGTGGTAGGGCCGGAGGTGTCATGCCCCACGGTGCCGCGGTCAGCGGTACCGGCGTCGGTGTCGGTGTCGGTGCCGGTGCCGGTGCTGGTGCGGGCATCGGTATTGGTGCCGGTGTACCCTGCGCCCGAGGGGAGCTCGTAATAGCTGTAGAGCTCGTCTTCTTCCTGGGGTGTCAGATGCCCGTCAGGTGCAACGTTCGGGGCTTCCTTGACCTTGTCCTTGGTGTACGGGACAACAAGGTCGTGTCCCTCCTGGGAGGCGGACTGGAGGGGGACAAAGGATTCATTGCTTCCAAAAAACCGGTCTTAACAGTCACCCAGGTGGGTTCGTTGGTTTCATCGTCGGCGTAGATCTGACCGATGGAGCCGATTTTCCCGCCGTCGGATCCGATGACGTTACCTCCGGCGGAGCTGAGGGAAGCAAGGTTCTCACTGCTGATCATGTTGTTCTCCTTGTTGTACTTCGGATAGAAAACGGACCATCGGAGGTCCGTTTCCGGGGCGGTCGAGGTGTTTTTGGCGCGCACCGACGCCAGCGTCGGGGCTGGCGCGTTGTCGCGGCGCTTCATGGTGTGGGTCAGGTGTTCTGGACGTTGTCTTTGGCTTCGGTGCTGCGGTCCTTGACGTCGGCGACGGCGCCTTGGCCTTCGTCTTTGACGTGTTCGGCGGCGTCGGTGGCCGTGGATTTGAGGCTTTCCATGGCGTCCTGGGCGGGCTGCTTGAGGTCCTCGGCCATGTCCTTGGCGGCGTCGGTGAGTTGGCTGGTGAGGGGTTCGGCGGCTGTTTTGAGTTGGTCCGCGGCTTCGCGTTCCTTCTCGCTGGCCGGGATCAGGGACGAGACCAGGAGTCCGGCGCCGAAAGCGATCAGGCCCGCGGCGAGCGGGTTGCCCCGGGTTTTGGACTTGACCTGGTGCGGGGCGTCGGAGATGGCGGCGCCGGCGTCGCTGAGGGTGTGGGCGACGTTGTCGCCGGCCTGGTGCAGGGCATCGCTGGTGTGTCCTGCGCCGGTGCCGGCCTTGTTGTGGACCTGGGTGGTGGCTGTGTCTGCTGCGCCCATGACTTTCTCCTTCATTCCGAAGACGGCGTCTTTGACCTTGTCGGTTTGGCGGTGGACGATGTTGGCCGGGGTGACCTTATCGGCCACGGCGTCCACGTTGGTGCCCAGCCGGGCCCGGGTGGCTTCTATGTCGGCGCGGATAGCGTCGGGGTTTTCGCTCATCGGTTTACCTCACCTGGCTTTAGGGTTGGGGGAATTTCGGAGAGTGTTTCGGTGGTTTGCGGCAGGCCCTTGATCTGTTTGAGTTCCTTGCGGCCCATGCTGGCCAGGACGGCGGCGATGATGCCCCAGAGGACTGCCACGATCACGGCGGCCCAGCCCAGCGGCATCAGCGCGCCGAGGGCGAACATCAGGCCCAGGGAGAGGAAGATCAGGACGAAATGCCCTGCAACCCCTGCCCCGGCCAGCATTCCGGAGCCCTTTCCGGCCCGGGTGGCTGACTGCTTCAGTTCGGCTTTGGCGAGTTCCACTTCCTGGCGCATCAGGGTGGACAGGTCCTTGGTGACATCACCCAGAAGCTCACCCAACGAGGTAGTATCCGCTTTCCGATGGGCCTCACTCGGGGCCGGTTCGGGGATTTGGCTGCTCACAGCTGACGTCCTTCGCCCGGATCGTACGGGTCATCCTCGAACCGCAACGGTGTGTCCGCCGACGTGCCGGCCGGGAGGGAGGCCGTGGACACCGGGGTCCCGGCGCCTACTACGGGCTCGGCGTGAAGGTCAGCGTCGCTACCCGCGGCAACTACAGTTTCCTGGTGCCGCAGTGCAGGCTGCTGTGTTCGACCGGCGACCTGCTGCGCTGGCGTGATGGTTGCGCTGTGGCTTTCTGTGGGTCCGGCGGTGAGTCCACGGGTAAGGCGGCCGGCAAGGATACCGGCGCCCGCTGCCAGCAGCAGGAAGGTGCCCGGCTTGTTCCGGGCGAAGGTCTGCACCTCGCTAAGGAGCGAACCCGGATCCCGGTTCTCAAGCCAGCCGGCGATGGAGGAAGTGCGTTCCGCCGCTTCACGGATGAGGTCAGTGGCCATGCCCTGCTCTCCGGGAGCCTCGGCCATGCTGTGCAGTTGGCTGGAGATGTTCCGGATTCCCTCGGCAGCCTTCTGCTGCTGGGTCCCGGCCTGGCTGGTGAGCCCGGATTTTGCCTGGTTCATCAGGTCCATCGCACTGGACTTGGCCTCGGACGCCACATGGGCGACTTCCTCCTTGGCCGTCTGCGCGACATTCTGCGCCGAATCCGCCGCGGTCCGGGCCACATCAGTCGCCTCATCCTTCGCGGCATCCTTTCTGCCAGCGAAAGCAGCACCTGCCCGTTCGTTGGGTGTTGGGCTGCCGGACGGGTCAATGGGTGCGGGAGCCGCAACATCGGTCCACTGGTTCTCAGTCATGATCGCTCTCTTTCGGAAGTTGCAGCGGGTGCAGAACACACTGCCCACCGCGTTTAGTAAGCATGATTACTAATCAGATACTAAGCACACTTGCTATCAAGTCCGCAAGACTTTTCTTTAGGGACGTCGTGGGGTGGAGAGGTTCGGAGCGGCGGCGCTGGAAGCGCAGAATGTGCTGCCTGCCGCACCTACCCGGCCGCCCTGATCCGCGTTCGCTGATCTCCTGGGCGGGTGGCCGCGCTGTAGGCCCTCACCCATGCCGTCCTGCGTCTGATGTATTTCCGGACCTGATTCCCTAAAGCAGGGGGACGCTCGTGTCAGGACTGCGGGTATCCCGTCTCCACGGCGGGGCGGCACGTCCTGCGAGGTTGTGGATCAGTTGTGGAGATTCACGTTTGGGTGCCGTAGATGAATCTCTTTGCGTGGTCGACTGCTTTGCGGAATGCGTCGTTGCGGAGAGTGATCTGTTCTTCGGAGTTTGTTGCGCCGGCCTCGGTGTAGGCAGTGTGTCCGGGGCGCAAGACCCAGATGTCGCCGGTGGGAGGCAGGTAGAAGACACCGAAGGATCGGTGCTGGGGGTTCTCGGTCCAGACAGGGACGACCGCGACTGCCGCGCCGGTGTCGGGGTTAATCCACTGGGCGCGGGGGAGTGGTTCTTCGTGGACTTCCGGGTCCAGGAACGGGGCTGTTCCCTTACCCCAGCGTTGTTCAAAGCGTTCGTAGAAGGCTGGGAGCAGGTTCTCGTTATAGGGATGCCAGGCGCTCATTGGTGCCCTTTCGCCTTGTTGCAGACCAGGCCGGCATTAATCCAGCATCGCGCCACCCGGTTCAGTAAGAGGAGTGATGATCCCCGGCGTTTGGCGCCGGGGATCATCACGGGGAGTTGGCCTCGGGACCGCGCGTGCAGCGCATTCCGTGGTCCCCTCACGGTGGGGTTAAGCGCTGATTTCCTGGCGCTGATTGGACTCGGAGGCGATTTCGATGCGGCGGGGCTTGGCTTTCTCGGCCACGGGGATCCGCAACGTCAGCACTCCGGCGTCATAGGCTGCTTTTACGGCATCCGTGTCCAGCGCCTCACCAAGGATCAGTTGGCGGCTGAACACGCCGCGGGGACGTTCGGCCGCGATCAGCTCGGTTTTCGCATCGGCAGGGTCTGTCCGCTCCGCCCGGACTGTCAGGACGTTGCGTTCGATGTCGATGTCCACCGAATCGACGGCTACTCCAGGAAGGTCGAAGGCGACGACGAATTCTTCCCCGTCCTGCCAGGCGTCCATCGGCATCGGTGTGGGCCGGGCAGTGGTACCTAGAACCTGCTGGGCAAGCCGGTCGAGCTCGCGGAACGGGTCGGTACGCATCAGCATTGTTTTCTCACTCCTTGCAATCGTTTATTGATCTCAGCTACCAGTCCAACTATCTGTCGTGGCTGGTATAGATTTTTTATACCACTGGGTGAGAAACTGGATCAAGGTCATTTCGGGATTTTTTGGAGGTTTTTGGTGGCAGTGGGTCCAGCGAAAAGCGCCCCGGTCTATGCGATCTCAGTTGCGGCTGAGCTGGTGGGAACGGGGCAGCAGAACCTTCGGTTGTATGAGCGCAAGGGCCTGCTGGAGCCGGGCCGCACGGGCGGTGGTACGCGCCGTTACAGCGAGAATGACCTTGAGACCCTGCGCCGGATCGGCGTACTACTCGAAGAGGGGCTCAACCTGGCCGGCATCCGGCTGGTCCTTGAACTCGAGGCCATGAACAGGCATCTGGAGCATAAGTTGGCCGCCGCACGGTCCGCCGGGTACCGCCGCGACTGACCGGGTGAAGTAGCTCTTTTGGCCCCTTCAATTGCCACGCTTACCCAGAGGTGTCGGAGTACTACAGTTAGTGCATGGCTACCAGCCGCAATCCGCTTGAAGACCTGCGTGGGACCATCGGCCACCTGGCCGATCAGCTCAGGCTGTCCGGTTCAGAGCGCGTCGACGACCTGGTCGGCGACTTAATGGGTTCGAGGCCTGGCCCGGCCCGGCCACTGGCCGAGGTGCAGGCCGAGCTCGATTTACTCGTGGGCCTGGAGACCGTCAAGGAACAAGTTCGCGCCCTCGTCGCGCTGCTCCGGGTCCAGGCCCGCCGCAAAGCACATGGCCTCCCGGAGGTGGCAACATCACAGCATCTGGTTTTTCTGGGAAATCCGGGCACGGGCAAAACCACCGTGGCGCGGCTCCTTGCCGAGATGTACCGCGCGGTCGGTCTGCTGCAGAAAGGCCACCTGGTCGAAGTCGACCGTTCGGGCCTGGTGGGGCAATACGTTGGCGAAACCGCTGTGAAGACCGATCGGGTGATCCGGCGTGCGTTAGATGGGGTGCTGTTCATTGACGAGGCCTATGCGCTGGCCCCGGAGGACGGCAGGATGGACTTCGGCCCCGAAGCGATCGAGGTCCTGCTCAAGCGGATGGAGGACCACCGGCACCGACTGGTGGTCATCGTGGCCGGGTACCCGCGGCTCATGGAGTCTTTCCTGCTCTCGAACCCCGGACTACGCTCCCGGTTCGCCCGCGAGATCACATTCCCCGACTACTCGGTGGAAGCACTCCAGACGATCTTCCACCAGATGCTGGCCCAGCACGAGTACATGCTGGAGCCCGGTGCCGAGCAGATGCTGCGCCGCATCCTCACCGGGCTTCACGCGGGCGAAGACTCCGGTAACGCACGGTTTGCCCGCACGCTGTTCGAGCAGGCGCTTAACCGCCAGGCGCTCCGGCTCTCGCTCGACGAGGAACGAAGTCTCGACGCGCTCGATCGTGAGGCCGTCATGACGCTGACCGCGGACGACATCGTGGGCGCCGCGGTGGCGTTGGGCGAAGTGCCAGAGCCGGAAACGCCGCCGGAACCGGAGCAGTCGCGCTGGTGGCGCTGGCTGGTCTGAGGTTGAACCGGATATCCGGCTGACATTTCGGGCAGCACGTCGCATCTGGACCTGCCGGCTGGCCGGCTCTCCTTCCGACAACCAGGACGAACATACGTTTGAGCATCAGGACAGGCGCACATAACCGGCCTGGCGCAACAGTTTGTAAGGGAACTCGCTCTTCCTATCCGACCGGAAGCTTCTGTCCCGGCAGCCCGGCTGCCCGGCAGCCCGGCCGCGCGGGCAAGGTGCCCCACGACAAAGGCAGCATCGCGATTAAGTCCGCCGATGAGTCCCGAGGCGAACGTGGGCTGCCCGTCCATGGTGCCCGAGAGGCGCGGCAGCCGCACTACGCCAGCCTGGTCCTGGTCCTTAACGGAAATCCGGATGAGGGGTGCCCCGCGCTTGTGGAAGTTGGCGGCCACCCTGCGGGCGGCGGGAGACCCGGTGGTGAGTGCCGAATGGATGAACCGCCAGTATGCGTCTCCGGCGTATCGCAACACGGGGTCAGGCATATGCGGGGTGGGCCGGCCGGCGAGGAAAGTCCGGCGGGTGGCCGCCAACTCCAAGGCAATTTCAGCTCCCGAAGTTCCGGTACCCACGACCAGGCCGTCGCCTTCCGACAGATGGGTTGGGCGGTGGTACTGCGAACTGTGCAACTGGCGGATGCCGGGGTTGATGTCTTTGGACGCAGCCGGGATCCGGGGGAGGGTGTTGGTGCCGGCAGCGACAATAGCTGCAACACTCTCTATCGACAGACTGATACATCAGTAATATACTAGTCCGGGATCTTACGTGGACCCGTGTCCAGCTCGAAGAGGAGTGAAACAGCACATGCAGAAACTCGCCCAACGGCTTGAACGCCTTGGCACCGAAACCGCCTTCAGCGTCGCGCAGGCGGCCGCCGCCTGGAAGGCGAAGGGAAACCTGGTGTACCCCTTCCACCTCGGCGACATCAACATCCCGACCGCCCCGAACATTGTCGAAGCCATGAACCGGGCGATCGCCGACGGGTACACGGGATACTGCCCCGGTCCGGGCATCCCGCAGCTCCGCCAGGCCCTCGCCGAGGACCTCGGAGCGCGGCGCGGGATGGAGTTCTCCCCCGAAAATGTGGTGGTGATGACCGGCGGCAAGCCTGTCATCACCAAGTTCCTGCAGGCGGTCATGAACCCCGGCCAGGAAGTGCTGTACCCGAACCCCGGTTTCCCGATCTACGAATCGCAGATCGAATACCTCGGTGGCACGGCCGTGCCCTACCGCTATGTGCCCACCAGCGACGGGTTTGCGATTGACCTCGACCAGGTCCGCGCTTCGATCACGCCCAACACTGCCGCGATCATCTACAACGACCTTCAGAACCCCATCTCAGCCGAGTCGACCGTAGCCGAACGCGAGGCCATCGCGCAGATCGCCCAGGAGCACGATCTGTGGGTCCTCTCCGATGAGGCCTACTTCGAGACGCGCTACGAGGGCGTCTCCGGCTCCATCGCATCGCTGCCCGGCATGGCGGAGCGTACGGTCATCCTCTACACGTTCAGCAAGAAGTTCGCGATGACCGGCTCACGCCTGGGTTGCGCCGTCGCCCCGCTCGAGATCGCCAAGGTATTGAGCACCCTGAACACCAACGACGAATCGTGCACCACGCATTACGTGCAGTGGGCCGGCATCGAAGCCCTTCGTGGCCCCCAGGACTCGGTCCAGGAAATGCTGGACATCCTGCGGGACCGGCGGGACGCCGCGTGCGGGATCGTCAACGCCATCCCCGGCATGCACGTTGCCGTGCCGCAGTCGACGTTCTACCTGTTCCCCGACGTCACCGAGGCCATGCAGCGCATGGGGTACACGGCTGTGGGCGACTTCGCCGCCGACGCCCTGTACAAGACCGGCGTGTCCTTCTGTACACGTGAACACTTCGGCCGGCGCCTGCCCGGCGAGGAGCGCCAGTACATCCGGCTTGCCTACTCGGGCATTGACGTCGCAGACATTCGAGACGGCCTTGGCCGCCTGCACCAGTGGATCGAGACAGCATGAGCCGGGTCGTCGTCACGGGGCGTATCCCCGAACCTGCGCTTGAGAAACTGCGCGCCGAACACGACGTCGACGCCTGGGCGGGTCCGGAATCGATCGGTCGCGAGGAGCTCCTCCGCCGTGTCGCAGGGGCCGAAGCCATCGTCAGCCTGCTCACCGAGCGCATCGACGGCGAACTGCTCGACGCCGCCGGACCGCAGCTCAAGGTGGTCGCCAACGTTGCCGTTGGCTATGACAACATCGATGTCCCGGCCTGCGCGGCGCGCGGTATCGTCGCCACCAATACCCCCGGCGTGCTCACTGACGCCACTGCCGACATCGCGTTTGGACTGATCCTCATGGCGACCCGCCGGCTCGGCGAAGGGGAACGGCTCATCCGTTCCGGCCAGCCCTGGAAATGGGGAATGTTCTTCCTCCTCGGCAGCAGCCTGCAGGGCAAGACCCTCGGCATTGTTGGTATGGGCGGCATCGGCCAAGCTACAGCCCGCCGGGCCAAGGCCTTCGGCATGGAGATCGTTTACCAGTCGCGCAGCGAAATCGATTCCACGATCGCCGCCGAGTTGGGCGCCCGCCGCATGGACCTTGAGGAGTTGCTGGCCGTTTCAGATATCGTTTCCGTGCACTGCCCCTATGGGCCTGCAACGCATCATCTGATCGGTCCCCGGCAACTCGCCACGATGAAGAGCTCCGCGTTCCTGATCAACACCGCCCGCGGACCGATCGTCGACGAGGCAGCACTTGCACTTGCGCTTCGCGAGGGGCAGATCGCCGGTGCCGGCCTGGACGTCTTCGAAGAGGAGCCCAAGGTCCATCCCGAGTTGCTTGGGCTCGAAAACGTGGCACTCGTGCCGCACCTCGGCTCCGCCACTGTTGAGACACGGACCGCAATGGCCGTACTCGCCGCCAATAACGCACTCGCCGTGCTCCAGGGCGCGGAGCCGCCCACGCCAATCGGCTAGGGGAGGCAGGGACATCCGGGTACTGGCCCCCAAACGGGGGCCGGTACCCGGTTTTTTGAGTCCCGGGCCGGGTCAGTCCAGGTCGAACCGGTCCAGCTCCATAACCTTTACCCACGCTGCCACGAAGTCGTGAACGAACTTCTCCTTGGCATCGTCGCTCGCGTAGACCTCGGCCAGCGCCCGAAGCTGTGAATTCGAGCCGAAGACCAGATCCACCGGCGTGGCAGTCCATTTCACCTCGCCGGTGGCGACGTCGCTGATCTCGTAAATGTTCTCCCCGGCCTCGGAAGCCTTCCACCGTGTCCCCGCTGCGAGCAGGTTAACGAAGAAGTCGTTGGTCAGCACCTGCGGCCTGTCAGTGAGGACGCCGTGGGGCGTGCCGCCCACGTTTGTGCCTAAAGCACGCATGCCTCCGAGCAGTGCGGTCATCTCCGGTGCGGAGAGGCCCAGCAGGTACGCTTTGTCCAGCAGGAGAGTCTCTGGCTGGAGCTTCACTCCGGGGCGTACATAGTTGCGGAACCCGTCCGCCCGCGGCTGCAGGTACTGGAATGACTCGACGTCGGTCTGGTCCTGGGCTGCGTCGGTGCGCCCCGGCCGGAACGGCACGGTGACAGGGAAGCCGGCATCCTGGGCAGCTTTCTCCACGGCCGCACAGCCGCCAAGGATGATCAGGTCTGCGAGGGAGACCTTCCTGCCCCCGGTCTGCCCCGAGTCGAACTTTTCTTTTACAGCTTCGAGGGCCTGCAGCGCCGCTGCCAGCTCGCCGGGTTCGTTAGCCTCCCAGCCGCGCTGGGGTTCCAGCCGGATCCGTGCGCCGTTGGCGCCGCCGCGTTTGTCGGTTTTGCGGAAGGTGGCAGCCGCTGACCAGGCCGTGCCGGCGAGCTGCGCAACGGACAGCCCGGCGTCCAGAAGCTGGGCCTTAAGGGCGCCGATCTCCGGTTCGCCGATCAGCTCATGGTCAACCGCCGGCACCGGGTCCTGCCAGAGCTGCGCTTCCGGAACCCAGGGCCCGAGCAGCCGCGGGCTGACGGGCCCCATGTCACGGTGCAGCAGCTTGTACCAGGCCTTGGCGAATGCGAGTGCGAACTCGTCAGGGTTCGCGAGGAACCGGCGGGAGATCTTCTCGTAGGTCGGGTCGACGCGCAGGGACAGGTCGGTGGTGAGCATTGTTGGCAGGTGCTTCTTCTGCGGGTCGTGGGCATCCGGGATGATTTGTTCCGCATCTTTGGCCACCCATTGGTTGGCTCCGGCGGGACTCTTGACGAGTTCCCACTCGTGGCCGAACAGGATCTCGAAAAACCGGTTGCTCCACTGGGTGGGTTTGTCCGTCCAGGTAACTTCCAGGCCCGAGGTGATCGTGTCGGAGCCCTTGCCTGACCCGTAGGTGCTGAGCCAGCCCAGGCCCTGGGCTTCGAGGTTGGCAGCCTCGGGTTCGGCGCCAACGTTGGCGTCCGCGTCCCCGGCCCCATGGGTCTTTCCGAACGTGTGGCCGCCAGCGATCAAGGCGACAGTCTCCTCGTCGTTCATCGCCATCCGCTTGAATGTCTCGCGGATAAACGCCGCGGCCGCAGCCGGGTCCGGGTTACCCTTGGGCCCTTCAGGGTTGACGTAGATCAGGCCCATTTCCGTGGCTCCCACATCGTCGGCCATCCGGCTTTCGTCGATGTAGCGTTCGTCGCCCAGCCAGGCGTCTTCCGGTCCCCAGAAAATCTCCTCCGGTTCCCAGACGTCATGCCGCCCGAACGCGAAACCGAACGTCTTGAAGCCCATCGACTCAAGGGCAACGTTGCCTGCCAGGACCAGCAGGTCGGCCCACGAGATCTTTTGGCCGTACTTCTGCTTCACCGGCCACAGAAGCCGCCGGGCTTTGTCGAGATTCGCGTTGTCAGGCCAGCTGTTGAGGGGCGCGAACCGTTGACTGCCATCGCCTGCGCCGCCGCGGCCGTCCTGGATGCGGTATGTGCCCGCGGCGTGCCAGCTCAGCCGGATCATCAGGCCACCGTAGTGGCCGAAGTCGGCAGGCCACCACTCCTGGGAAGTGGTCAGAACCTGGATGATGTCTGTTTTGAGGGCTTCGACGTCGAGTTTTTGGAACTCCTCCCGGTAGCTGAAAGACGGGCCGAGCGGGTTGCTGACAGGGGAGTGGGCGTGGAGCACTGTGAGGTCCAGCTGGTTGGGCCACCAGTCTGCAACCGTCCGCGGCCGGTGCGCTTTGGGCTGCGGCGCATCGATCGCAGGGTTCTCGCTCTCGCTGCCGGACGACGTTGCGTTGCCATGGATAACGGGGCACCCACCCTCGGCCTTGGGGTCCATGCCCGGGGCGCTTTCCGGGGTGGGGGCCTGGGGCTGGTCCTGATGATCCGTCATGTGCTTCCTTCCATATGGCCGAGGCCAAGGTCGGACTCGGGCAGCCGGTCTAACCTTCCTATTGGACCACAGCAGGGCGTTCCGGGAGACCGCTATTTTTGGCGCCGTGCTGTCTCAGGCAGGGTAGACGGTCACGGCGGCGGCTTTGATGACGAAGTAGACGGTGCTTCCCGGCGTGAGGCCAAGGTCGGCCGAAGCAGCGGGGGTGACGTCGGCGGAGAGGTTCCCGGCCCGGGCCCGGATCAGGTCGCCGTGGGGTTCGAGGTCCGTAATGGTCACTTGGAAGGCGTTCCGGGGGCTGCCGTGTTCCGCCGTCGGATAGATGGAGACCGCAGCGGGCGGGAAAGCCGCAACCCCCGGGCTGCCGGGGGTGGTGTTGCCGTCCAGGTGCCCGGCGATGTGGCGGCCGTCGTCGCTGGCGAGGCCGTCATCGGTGATGGTCCCCGTCAGGAGGTTCAGGCCGGCCAGGCCCGCGGCGAACCGGCTGCGGGGTTTTGCCAGGACGTCCCGGGTGGGCCCCTGTTCGGTGATGTGGCCGTTTTCGATGACAATGACGCGGTCGGCGAGCATTAGGGCGTCCAGTACATCGTGGGTGATGATGATGGCTTTCCGGCCGGCAAGTACGCGTTTGAGGAGTCGGCGCAGCAGCGGGGCGGCGTGGATGTCGAGTGCGGACATGGGCTCGTCGAGGAGCAGCAGGTCCGGGTTGGTGGCCAGGGCGCGGGCCACGGCGATCCGCTGTGCCTGGCCGCCGGAGAGTTGCCCGGGTCGCCGCTGACCGAACTCCGTGGCGTCGACTTCGGCCAGCCAGTGGTCTGCGGTGTGGTGGGCTTCCCTGCGGGACGCGCCTGTTGCCCGCGGGCCAAAGGCCACATTCTCCAGGACGCTCAGATGCGGGAAGAGCAGCGGCTCCTGGGCCAGGAGGGCGGTGCCGCGCTGGTGCGGAGGGGTGAACACGCCGGCATCGGTGTCGAACAGTGTTGTGTCGCCGAGTGCGGATCTGCCCGTGTCGGGGCGGAGCAGCCCGGCGATGATCCCCAGGAGCGTTGACTTCCCGGCGCCGTTGGGCCCAAGGATCGCGACGGTCTCAGTCGCTCCAAGGGCGAGGGAGACATCGAAATTGCGGGCAGGCAGCGTCGCGTTCAGCTCGAAGGTCATGGGCTGGTTGCCTCCTTGGCCGGTAGCGGACGGGAACGCCGATAGGAAAGCCCGACGACGGCCACCGCCACGGCGACCAGGACAAGGGAGAGCGCAACGGCGGCGTCGGCGTCGGTTTCGCGTTGCAGGTAAATTTCGAGCGGGAGGGTCCTGGTGACCCCCTGCAGGCTTCCCGCGAAGGTCAGGGTTGCGCCGAATTCGCCGAGGCAGCGGGCGAAGGACAGTACGGCACCTGACGCGAGTCCTGGCAGAACGAGGGGGATACTGACCCGGCGCAGGACCGTGGTGGGCCGGGCGCCGAGGGTGGCGGCGACCGCTTCGTATTTGGTCCCGGCAGTACGAAGGGCTCCTTCGAGGCTGACCACCAAGAAGGGGAGGGCCACAAAGGTCTGGGCCAGGACAACGGCCGTGGTGGAGAAGGCAATCTGGATGCCGGCCACTTCGAGGGATTTCCCCAGGAGCCCTTGGCGGCCGAAGGTGTAGAGCAGGGCGATGCCGCCCACCACAGGTGGCAGCACCAGCGGCAGCAGCACAAAAGCACGCAGCAGGCGTTGCCCGGGGAAGCTTCCGCGGGCCAGCACAAGCGCGAGTGGAACGCCGAGGACAACGCACAGCGCGGTGCTGGTTGCCGAGGTGCGCAGGCTCAGGCCCAAGGCCGTGAGCGAGGACTCGGACGTAATGAGTGGGATGAACTGGTTCCAGTTGACCTTTGCCACCATGGCTGCCAGCGGCAGCAGGACAAAGAGCGCCCCTGCTGCCGCGATGGCGTAAATCCACGGCGGGACCCCTGTGTAGCCGTTCCGGCTGCGTGATGGCATCCGCTGGGTTACGGCGTTCCGAAACCGGCGTCGGTGAGGACCTTTTTGCCTTCAGCGCCGATCACTGCGTCGATGAACGCCTGGGCCAGTTGCTTGTTTTTGCTCTCCCCGACGGTGGCGATCGGGTAGGTGTTGACGGCCTTGTCCGATTCTGTGAACGGGATGCCCTTGACCTTGTCGCCCGCGGTTTTGACGTCCGTGACGTAGACCAGTCCGGCGTCGGCTTCCTGGGAAGTGACCTTCCCGAGGACATCGGTGACGGAGGATTCCTCGCTGACCGGGGCCAGGCTGGTGCCGGTCGCCTTTTCGATGGTTTCGGTGGCGGAGCCACAGGGTACCTGCGGGGCGCAGACAACAACCCTGATGTCTGGCTTGGCCAGGTCTGCGAAGGAGGTGATGTTGGCTGGGTTTGATGGCGGGACGGCAATTTCGAGGACGTTGGTGGCGAAGTTGGCCGCTGCGCCGTCGATGAGCTTCGCGTCGGACAACTTGGACATGTTTTTGGTGTCCGCCGAAGCGAAGACGTCAGCCGGGGCGCCCTGGGTGATCTGGGTGACCAGGTCGGAGGAGCCCGCGAAGTTCAGGGTGACTTTGGTGCCGGGGTTCGCTGCTTCGAATCCGGCGGCGATTTTGGTGAAGGTTGCCTTCAGAGACGCTGCTGCGAACACGGTGACGGTGCCCGAAAGCTTGGCCGTTTCGGTGGTGCCGGGAGTGCTGGTGGTTGACGGTGGGGCGTTGCCGCCACCGCAGGCCGCCAGGCCGGCGGTGAGGGTCCCGGCAGCCAGGAGGGCCGGGATGGTCCCGCGGGTGATCCTCATATGATGCTCTTTCCTTGGGGTGTTTCGACGATGACTGTGGTGGCCTTGACCACGGCCGTTGCCACTGAACCAAGTTCCAGCCCGAGTTCACGGACGGCTTCGCTGCTCATCAGGGATACAACCCGGAAGGGCCCGCACTGCAGTTCCACCTGCGCCATGACCTTGTCGGCCGTGATTCCGGTGACCAGCCCAACGAACCGGTTGCGGGCGGAACGGCCGATGTTGGTGGGGTCATCCGGAAGCTGGGCCTGCTCCCGGGCCAGCTGGGCGAGTTCGAGTCCGTCCACGGCCAGGCGGCCGGAATCGTCCTTGTGGGGCGAAAGGGTTCCGTTGTCCGTCCAACGCCGCACGGTGTCGTCGCTGACACCCAGGAACCGTGCTGCTTCAGCGATGCGTATTCTGGTCACAAGGCCACAGTAGTACCTCATCTGCGGATCAAAGCAACGCAGCGGGACGCATATTCAATTGTGACTTCTCCGCTGGCGCCTGGATACGCGGCCTCGGTGCAGTGCCGGCCGGTACACCCGTTCCTGCGCGCGCCTACGCCGGGACGGACTGGTGCAGCGGAACGCTGAAGGTGCGCTGGCCGGCTCCGATGTCCAGGACGGCGCCGTCCGGCAGTTCAATGCGCGCACGGGTGCCGGGAGGTATCTCGATGTCGAGGATGAAGGTGCTGTCAACGATGCGCCAGGCAGATGACAACGGGCCACGCGTTGTGGCCAGGGAGGCCCGGGCCCAGCCGAGCCCGCCGCCTGGTACCGGCGCGATGGTGACGTGGCGGTACGCTGCCTCGGCCTCGGTGGGCTGCTCCCCAAGCCGGATTCCGGCCACATGGGTGTAGAGGAAGGACAGGACGGCGGCCTTGCTGTAGTGGTTAAGGGAGCCACGGACGTCGCCGTCGCTGACGCCGTTCCACCACTCCCACACAGTGGTTGCGCCATTTTCCAGCATGCCCAGCCAGGAGGGGAATCCCGTGGACTGCAGGAGGGAGTATGCCTGCTCCGCCCTGCCATGGTCGGCAAGGGCGGGCAGCAGTTGCCCGGTGCTGAGGAACCCGGTGCCCAAGCGGCCGTTGTTCTGCGAGACCAGCTCACCGAGGCGCGCCGCAGCGTTGTCACGGAGAGGAACGGGAAAAAGCCCGAATGCCAGGCCCCGGGCATAGTTTGCCTGTGATTCCAGCGAGAGCAGGCCGATGTCCGTGAGGAACTCGCGCCGCCAGGCCGTCAGGGCCCCTGCTGCAATGGCCGCGTATTTGGCTTCGATCTCCGGTTCGCCCAGTACTTTTGCCGAGGCGGCAAGGAGGAAGGCAGAGCGGTGCAGAAAGGCCGTGGCGACGATGCTGTGGTCCGCGCTGGGGTCCGGCGCGGGGCGGATGCCAGGTTCCAACCATTCGCCGAAGTGGAATCCGGTGTCCCAGAGGAAGGCCTCCCAGGACTCAGGGGTAGGCCGGAGCTCAGCCCGGGCGGGATGCCGGGAGGCCGCTGCGGCGCGGGACGCGTAGTCCACCCAGGCCTGCATCGATGGCAATTGGCGGCGCAGGATGCCCTTGTCGCCGTAGGCCCGCCAGAGTTCCCAAGGGACCAGGACTGCGGCGTCACCCCAGCCGGCTGACCCGGCTGACAGATCCTCAAAGACCACGCCGGAAGGCTGGTCGCCGGCCGGGTTGGGTGTGATGGTGGGAACCCGTCCGTCCGCCCACTGATCGGCGGCGAGGTCTGCGAGCCATTTGTCCGAGAAGGCCCGGACGTCGTAGAGGAGGGCTGCAGTGCTGACGAATACCTGCCAGTCGCCGGTGAAACCGGAGCGTTCCCGTTGTGGGCAGTCAGTGGGTATTTCGCAGGCGTTTCCCCTGAAGCTCCACACCCCGGCCGTGTGCAGTGCGTTAAGGGACCTGTCGCTGCAGGAGAAGGAGCCAGCGGGAGCCAGATCAGAATGGACAACAACGGCGCAGATGTCACCGGGGGAGAGGAGGCCCGGCAGGCCTTCGACCTGGACGTAGCGGAATCCGTGGGTGGTGTGCCGCGGCTCGAAGACGTCACCGGGCCGGCCGGCGGAAATGACCTCGTCAACCTGGCCTGCCGGCAGGAGGTCGCCGGTGGCGAAATTGAAGGCCCGGAGGTTTTCGGTGCTGACCATGCCCTCGCCGTCGAGGGCTTCCCCATGCGTCAGAACCAGGCGGGTGTCCTTGGGGCCAAGGGCGGACAGCCGCACCCAGCCGTTGAGGTTCTGGCCGAAGTCGACGACGGCGGTACCCGGCTTCGGCGAGGTAACCGCCACAGCGGCAAGCGTCTCGATCCGGCGTACCGGTTGCGCAGCCGCCGGAATTAACCGCGACCGGTCGTCGTAGAGGCCGCCGGTTGCCGGAAGCGCCGGTGACCAGGGTCCGGCGAAGCAGCCCCCGTCGTCGAGCCGGCGGAAGTCAACGCTTTGGCCGTCCATGAGGTCGGCACGAACAATGTGGCTCGGGGCCGAACGCCAAGCGGCGTCTGAGACGACTCGGATCGGCGTTCCTGTCCGGGACATTCCATGCAGTCCGAGCAGGAGGGCCGTTTCGGCGCCAAATCCGTTGGCGCGGCGTTCAAAGCCGTGCCGGCCACGGAACCAGCCGTCGCTCAGGAGCACCTCTATGCTGTTGGTTCCGCCGTGAAGGTAGCCGGCAACGTCCCACTCAAAAACCTGCAGCCGCTTGCGGTAGGCCGTGAAGCCAGGGACCAGCTCTTCGTCCCCAATCCTGTGACCGTTCAGGAAAACCTCGATGATGCCGTGGGCCGTTGCGGCGAGGGTTGCCGTGTCCACGTCGTCGGGCAGCTCAACATCGAGCCGGAGGACGTAGGCGGGGCGGGCGCCCGGGCCGGGGTCGGCGGGGTCGTTGGGGCGGATCCACCCCGCGCCTTCCAGCACCGCGGCGAAGGGCACTTCCGCCCCCATCAGGTTAGTCACAGGAACTCCTTTGTCTGTGTGCTGCCCGCCCGGATGCTTCGCACACAAGGCCTGTGGGAGTGATGAGCGGGTGTTGTACCGACATTATGGCATAAAAAAGTGGAACCACTGTTTTTTCTCTTTGGCCCGTGGGTTAGCGTAAAGAGCATGGGACTGAAGGCCAGTGGCGGCAGCTATCCAACCGGACTCCGGCGCCGCGAGAAGATCATCGACACCGCAATGCGGCTGTTCGGTGCGGGCGGCTATCACGCCACGCCGATGTCAGCGGTCGCCGAGGCCGTGGGCATCAGCGAGGGCGGCCTGGCGCACCACTTTCCCAGTAAGAAGGTGCTGCTCCAGGCCGTCGCTGAGCGGCGCCTCATCGAAACGGCGTCCTGGTGGGAGGCGCAACCGGGCTCGGAATCAGGACTGGCCGTGCTGGACCAGATGGTGGAGGCAACGCGGCGTTTCACCGACCAGCCGGGCCTGATCGAGCTTTTTGTGCTGTCCATCTCTGAGGCGGCGGACGCGAGCAGCCCCGCACACGCGCGCCTTGCCGGGCAATACAACGGCGTGGTGGAGTCGCTGGTTGCCCGCTGGCAGGCGGCCGTGGACAAAGGGGAAATCCGGCCGGATGTTGACCTGGAATTGGTTGCCCGCGAATGCATAGCTGTCAGCGACGGCCTGCAGATCCAGTGGGTGCTGTCCAACGGGACAGTCGACATTGTGGCCGGAGTTGCGGAATTTTCAGAAAGCCTGAAGGCGCGTCTCCGGGTTCCCTGATTACGGGGACAGGAGGTCCGCGCTGCTGGGAATCGCTTTGGACGCTGCCAACTACCCAAATCACTGATCTCGGCCGCCGTCGTCACCGCTGTTCTTTGGGCAGGTTTCGTCGTCCTGGTGTTGATGGGCAGGCCGGTGGTTCCGGTTTTGCCCATCGTCACTACGGTTTGGTTGGTGTACCAACGGCGGCGCCTGCGGGCACGAATGCAGGAGATGGGTGCCGGTCAGGAGTAGTCCGCGCGTAGTCCACTCTGCGGTCCCGGCATGGTGCGCGGGATCAGTCAGGCGATTCCGGTGGTGCCCAGCAACAGCCCGACGCAGTACGTGAAGGCCATGGCGACGGCGCCTCCCACCACAAGCCGCAGGGTTGCGCGGCGTTTTGAGCTGCCACCGATCCGGGCGCTGACGGATCCGGTGATCGCCAGGGCGACAACGACGGCGAAGAACGTCAGGGGTACGCGCACCCCTGCCGGGGTAAGGAGGATCGCCAACAATGGAAGAATGGCCCCGGCCGTAAAGGCGACTGCAGAGGCGAGGGCCGCGTTCCAGGCACTGGCAACCTCACCTTCCTCAATCCGAAGCTCCACCTCCAGGTGGGCACGCAAAGCGTCATGGTCGGTCAGTTCCCGCGCCACGGTCTGCGCGGTGGCATCGGACAGGCCTTTGGCCCTGTACATCGCGGCGAGCTCAGCCAGTTCCCCTTGCGGGTCGTCGCGGAGTTCCTTGCGTTCTTTTTCAATAAGTGAGCGTTGGCTGTCGCTCTGGCTGCTGACGGAGACGTACTCTCCGAGTGCCATGGAAACGGCGCCGCCCACCACGGCAGCCGCGCCGGCCACAAGGATGGGGGTTGCCTCGTTGGTCACCCCGGCCACGCCCACCACCGTTGCCGCAACGGACACGATGCCGTCATTGGCGCCCAGGACACCTGCCCTGAGCCAGTTCAGCCGGGCGGCAAAGGTCTGCTCGTGCGGTTCGTTGGGGTGCTGTTCCACCATCTCAGCCATTGTCGAAGTAAATCACCGTGCGGCGGCAGAATCCACGCAGGCCTGCATCGCCTAAGTGGAAAAGCAGGCGGAGCCCGCACGGCCTGTCAGGCCTGGTTTGCTGCGGCCGCCGTCGTTGCTTGCTCGAAAGGGTAGCGGAGACCAATCGCAGCGCGCCAGCAGTCCATGGCCTCGACTGTTCCGAGGGAGTCCGCCCAGTTCATCTGGGGTGCCTGGCCGGTGCCGTGGAAGGCAGCGACGGCGTCGGCCTGCAGGGCGTACTGCTTGGCAGCGGGAATGGCGATGTGGTTTGTTGCGGAGTCTGTCCGGTGCACCTCGATGATGGTGTCGGCGTCCGGATTGGGGAGCCACGGCTGGGCCAGGACGATCCGGCCGGCTGAACCAGAGACCACCACGCGGTTGTCGTCCTGGACTCGGATGCCGGCGGTCAGGTGAGCGGTGATGCCGGAGGCGAAGGTGAGCGACGCGGTGGCCCATTCGTCGACGCCGGTGGGCCCGATGGTTCCCGCTGCCGTGATGTGGGTGGGCTCGGCGAAGGGCTCGCCGTTGGCGGCGCCGGCGATGAGCCGGGCCATGGAGACGGTGTAGCCGCCAACGTCCAGAATGCCGCCGCCGGCGAGATCGGGGTTCATGAGCCGGTGTTCGGGCGGGGCGTCGGCGGCAAAGGCGAAGGAAGCCTCGATGTGCTGGACCTGGCCGATTGCGCCAGTGCGGACAAGATCGACCAGCCGCTCGGTCTGCGGGTGGAACCGGTACATGTACGCCTCCGCCAGGTAAACGCCGCCGCGTTGTGCGGCGTCGATGGCAGTGAGGGCTCCGGCTTTGTCGACGGACAGGGGCTTCTCGCAAACGATGTGCTTGCCCGCCTCAGCGGCCTCGACAACGAGCCTTACGTGCTCGGTGTGGGGGACTGCGATGTAGACAGCGTCAATGCCCGGGTCCGCGAAAAGTTCGGTGTAGGAGCCGAACGTCCGAACCGGCGCCTGGCCGGTGCTGAACCGGTCGGCAAACGACCGGGCGCGCTCAAGGCTACGGCTTGCGACGGCGGACAGGGTCCCCGTGGCGCTGGCTGCCAGTTGCTCCGCGAACCGCGCTGCAATGTTTCCCGGGCCAATAATGCCCCAAGTGATGCGTTGCATAAGAAGATTCCCTAACGGCTGATGCTGGGTGGGTACGCGGCGGTCCGTGCCGCTGTGCAGTGGGTTGTCCGCCACCTTACGGCAAGGCCTTTCCCGCCGGCAGGGAGGACCATGTGGTGAACAAACCTGCAGGTGTCGCCGGCTGCGGCTGCTTGATTCGGGGGATGATAAAGCATGACCTTAACCGATGTGGATGCGTGGTTCGAGGCCTTGGACCATCCGATGAAGGCCGGGGCTCAGCAGCTGCGGCGGGTCCTCGCCTCGCTGTCGCCGGAAGTTCAGGAATCCGTGAAGTGGAAGGCCCCGAACTTCGCCCTCAAGGATGATTTTGCGACGATGAACCTCCGCCGGGCCGCCGTTGTCCAGGTCATTTTCCATACCGGCGCGAAGCCCAAACCGGGGCATCCGGAGATCATGATCGAAGATCCATCAGGATTGCTCCGGCGCGCGGACCGGAACCGGTTTGTGGTAACTTTTTCCGATGAGCCGGCGCTCCTGGCTGCGCTTCCAGCGTTCACCGCCATCGCCACGGCCTGGGTGGGGCAGTTGCAGTAGGGATGGTCAGTCTCCGCACGTTTGGTGTGGCCAACCGTCACGGGATAAATTTCCGTCGGTACGGATGCAACGGAGGCGGCAGTGCCGGTTCAGGCCGGTGATGGAAGCCCGTGTGCCACGGCCTGGGACAACAGCGCCGCGGCGGTCCACCGCATCGAGGCGATGGCCTGTTCCCGGCTCAAACCCGCGACGTCAGTAAGCCAGACCAGTGACTCGATGCCGGTGGCGCTTCGAATTGCCATGACCAGTCGATGGATGTCCTGGTCCGGCATTGTCCCTTGGAGCGGTGCAAGCGCCTCGGTGATCCAGGCAATCGCCCGGCCCTTCCTCAGCGGCAGGTCACGTGGTGCAGCATCCGCCGGCTCAAGCGAAAGCCGAAGCATGGTGCGTTGCTGGGATTCAGTTTCAACAATCAGCCTGGTGAACTCAGCTATCACCGCGTCCAGCCGTTCTGCGACGGACTCGGGTGGAGACGCAGGCAACAGCGTTGTCCGTCCGGTTTCCGGATGAGCTGCCGCAAGCAACTCCCGCTGGCCGGTGAAATACCGATAGGCGGTGCTCCTTGAGATCCCGGCAGCGGACGCGGCATCGTCGACGGTCGGCGATGTGCCGGCCGCAACCAGTTCGCGTGCGGCCGCGACCAGGGCTTCCCTGGTACGGCGCTTCTGGCCCGTCCTGCCGGCCTCGGCATAAGGTCTTGACATAGCCTTTATGGTACACGAGTCTTGTTATGGGATATCAGTCCCATAAGTCTTCCAACCACGTATCGAGGCGACCACCATGGAGACGACAAAAGCTGCACCAGCGATCATCCGGCAGCCGGGAGAAGGGCCCCGGCGATGGTTCTTCGGTGGCGGGGTGCACATATGGAAGGCGACGGCGGAAGAAACAGCGGGAGCGTTCCTCCTGTTTGAAGACGAAATGACGGCAGGCAAGGCCACGCCCCTGCACACGCACCCGGAGTCAGACGAGACCATGTACATCCTGGCCGGCGAGATTCTGATGAACGTGGACGGGGCAGAACACCGGGTTGCCGCCGGTGGGGTGACAATCGCGCCCCGCGGCGTCCCGCATGCCTTCAAAGTCCTCCAGGACGGGACCCGTGTTTTGTGTCTCCACACCCCCGGCAGCGCCCAGGCGTTCTACGACGGTGCCAGCGAACCTCTCGACTCCGCGAGCGGGTCTGGCGTGGTTGACTTTGACCGCATCCGCGAATCCGGGCGCCTGAACGGCGGCATCGAAATTCTTGGGCCACCCCCATTCCCCCAGGACTGACGCCGCCGGTGGCAGAAACAGCCCGGGCGACGGGGACGATCCTTCGGACTGCTCCGGGATCCGGGCGGGCGCCTCAACACTGGCGACGAGCAACAGCGGCAGGACCAGCAGAGCATCGCCGGTGGGACATACGGAAAGCCCACTCTCGCTGAGCGTGGGCTTTCCGTATGTCCAGGCAGTTCCGGGCTAGTCCGTTCTAGTCGCCGCTGCTGAACGCGGCGTCGAAGGAGGTCTGTGAGGCGGGGAAGTCGAACTTCTTGAGCGCGGCGAGGGCTTCGGGGGCGCCGTGGAGGCGGTCCATGCCGGCGTCTTCCCATTCAACGCTGATGGGGCCGGTGTAGCCGATGGCGGTGAGGGCGCGGAAGGAGGATTCCCAGGGCACGTCGCCGCGTCCGGCGGAGACGAAGTCCCAGCCTCGGCGGGGGTCGCCCCAGGGGAGGTGGGAGCCCATGACGGTGTTCCGGCCGGTGGGGCGGAGCTTGGTGTCCTTGCAGTCCACGTGGTAGATCCGGTCTTTGAAGTCCCAGATGAAGGAGACGGGGTCGATGCCCTGCCACATGAAGTGGGACGGGTCCCAGTTCAGGCCGAAGGCTTCACGGTGTCCGATCGCCTCGAGGGTGCGCACGGTGGTCCAGTAGTCGTAGGCGATCTCGGACGGGTGGACTTCGTGGGCGAAGCGGACACCGCACTCATCAAACACGTCCAGGATGGGGTTCCACCGGTCGGCGAAGTCCTGGTAACCGGCGTCGATGACCTTTTCCGGGACGGGCGGGAACATTGCGACGTACTGCCAGATGGAGGATCCGGTGAAGCCGACGACGGTGTCCACGCCCAGTGCCTTGGCGAGCCGGGCGGTGTGCTTCATTTCCTCGGCGGCGCGCTGGCGGACGCCTTCGGGGTCGCCGTCGCCCCAGACCTTTGACCCAACGATCGCCTCGTGGCGGAAGTCGATGGGGTCATCACACACGGCCTGGCCCTTGAGGTGGTTGGAGATGGCCCAGACCTTCAGGTTGTACTTCGCCAGGATGGCAAGTTTTGACTCGACGTAGCCCGGTTCGTCCCAGCGCCAGGCGTCCAGGTGGTCTCCGGAGACGGCGATTTCCAGGCCGTCGTAGCCCCAGCCTGATGCCAGGCGGGCCACTTCCTCGAAGGGCAGGTCGGCCCACTGGCCGGTGAACAGGGTATAGGGGCGGGGCATGGTCAGGCTCCTTCGGGGACGGTATCGGCGACGCTGGTGCTGCGGCCGTCGATGTGGATGCTGGTGCTGTTTGCCGCGGCGGATTCCGCCACTGCGTCAAGGATGTACTGGACGTTGAGCCCGTCCTGGAACGACGGGGACGGTGCGTGCCCGCCCTGGACCGCCAGGAGGAAATCGCGGATCTGGTGGGTGAAGGTGTGCTCCCAGCCGATGATGTGGCCCTGCGGCCACCACGCGGCCAGGTAGGGGTGTTCCGGTTCGTTGACCAGGATCCGGCGGAAACCCTGCTCCCGGGCAGGGGCTGTGGCATCGAGGAATTCGAGTTCGTTCAGGTTCTCAAGGTCAAAGCGGAGCGCGCCCTTGTCTCCATAGATTTCCACCGTCAGGGCGTTCTTCCTTCCGGTGGCAACCCGGGAGACCTCCACCGACGCGATGGCGCCGGAGGCGAGGGTGAGGGTGGCCCACGCGGCGTCGTCGACAGTGACGGGTTCCAGTCCGTCCGGGCCGGGCCTCTGGTCCACGAACGTGTGGAGGCGGCCCGAAACCCCGGTGACCGAATCGCCCAGCAGGAACAGCACCTGGTCGATGGCGTGCGAGGCGATGTCCCCCAGTGCCCCTGATCCGGCGGTTTCCTTGCGCAGCCGCCAGGTCATGGGCGCCTGGACATCAGCCAGCCAGTCCTGCAGGTAGGCTGCCCGGACCTGCCGCACGCTCCCTACCCTTCCTTCCGCAATGAGCTCCCGGGCCAGTGCCAGGGCAGGCACCCGGCGGTAGTTGAACCCCACCATCGACTGCACGTTCCGTGCCCGGGCGGCCGCCGCGGCGGTGGTCATGGTTTCCGCCTCGGCGAGGGTGTTGGCCAGGGGCTTCTCCAGCAGGACATGCTTGTTGGCTGCGAGCGCCGCGATGGCGATTTCGGCATGCATCCACCCGGGCGCGCAGATGTCCACGATGTCGATATCGTCCCGCGCGATGACCTCACGCCAGTCGGTGGCTGACTCCGCCCACCCGTACCGGGCTGCGGCCTCGGCCACCGCACCAGCGTCCCGGCCCACCAGCACCTTCTGCTCGATGGCGGGTACGTCGAAGAAGCTGGCCACATTCCGCCACGCGTTCGAATGGGCCTTGCCCATAAAGGCGTAGCCGATCATGGCCACGCCCAATGGCCGGTCCGCTGCTGCGGGTGGCTGTGCGGTAGGGGTTTCGGGAGTGCGCATAAAGGTGTGCCTGCTTCGCTTCGGTTAGAGGGTTGCGGTTTCCGGCGCCCAGTCCTCGGGGAGGGCGGGTGCGGTGCCGGCCGTGCTGGCTACGTCCACGAACGTGCCGGTTTCCACGGATTCCGCGATGGAGACCATGCTGTCCAGCACGTGGTAGGCCAGTTCGCCGGTGGCGCGGTGCTGGACCCCGGCGCGGAGGGACCTGGCCATGTCCAGGACCCCCATGCCGCGGCCGTTGGCCGGACCGGTCGCGGGGATAACGGTCCACTCGTCGTCTCCCGCGCGCCAGAGCCGGATGTCGCCGTCGAAATTATTGGGGTCCGGGAGGGAAATGGTTGCTTCGGTGCCGGTGATTTCCACAAAGCCCATCCGGACGCGGGGGGATTCGAAGGAGAAGACGCTGTGCGAGGATGCGCCGGAGTCGAAGAGCGCCATCGCGGAGACGTGGGTGGGGACCTCGACGGTGAATTCCTCGCCTGCCTTGGGACCGGAACCGATCACGCGCACCTCCTTGGCCTTCGAGCCGACGGCGGCCACCTTGTTGATGGACCCGAAGGCCTGGACCAGTGTGGTGAGGTAGTACGGCCCCATGTCGAACAGGGGACCGGCGCCGTACTGGAAAAGGAAGGCCGGGTTGGGGTGCCACGATTCCGGGCCAGGAGTCTGGAACGTGGTCATTGCGGTCAGCGGCGTGCCGATATCCCCGCGCTGGATCAGCCGCAGGGCGGTCTGCAGGCCTGCGCCCAGGAACGTGTCCGGAGCACAACCGAGCCGGATGCCGGCGGCGTCCGCAACCTTCAGCAGACCCAGGCCCGATTCCCGATCCAGGCTGAACGGCTTTTCGGTCCAGACATGTTTTCCGGCTTTGACCGCCGCGGTGGCAACCTCCACGTGGGCGGCGGGGATGGTCAGGTTAACGATGATTTCGACGTCGGGATGGTTCAGGGCGGCGTCCGGGCCGCCCCATTCGGGGACGCCGTATTCCTTGGCGCGGGCCTCGGCTGCCTCAACGAAGAGGTCTGCGATGACCAGGACTTTCAGGTCGGGGAAGGTAGTGAGGTTGTCCAGGTAGGCCTTGGAGATGTTGCCGGCGCCGATGACGGCGACGCCCACGGGTCCGCGGCGGGTTGTTGCTGAAGGGGTGCTCATGCGCTGGCTCCTGCGGGGGTGTTGGCGGTGAGGAAGGCCAGGGAAGCGGCGATGCCCGCAAAAATGTCGCCGTCATAGTCGTCGAATTCCACCACGCCTACCTCCAGGGACTTCACGGCGGCAATGACGTCAAGGACCGGGACCAGGCCCTGGCCGGCCGGCTGCTGGGCTTTGGTGTCGGTGGTGAGCGGACCGTCCTTGATGTGGATCAGCTTCACCCGGTCGCCAAGCCTTTCAAGCACCGCCACCGGATCCTGGCCGCCCACCCCAACCCAGTACGTGTCCACTTCCAGGACAACCTCCGGATCCAGCAGGCCGGCAAAGTATTCCAGCGCCGTCTGGTCCCCGATGGTGGACTCCAGCTCCCACTGGTGGTTGTGGTAGCCCACCCGGATGCCGTAGTCCGCACCCTTTTTGGCGGCGTCGTTCAACTTCGCTGCCGTCGCCTCGATGTCGGCGGCTTCCTGCCAGTGCTCTGCGCCGATGAACGGATCAATCACCGTGGTGATGCCAAGTTCCCTGGCTGCCGCGAAAATCTGGTCCTGGTCCTGGCTGAGCAGCGGAGCGTGGCCGGACGGGGCCGTCAGGCCGTTTTCCTTCAACGCCGCACCGAGCTCCTGGGCTGTGGCCACAAAGTTGTACGGCTCCACCTGGGTAAAGCCGATTTCCGCTACCTTGCGGATGGTTCCGGGCAGGTCCGCGGACATGGCATCACGCAGGGTGTAGAGCTGGATTGAATACGGCATGTTTTCCTGGCTTCCTTGGCATGGGGGATGTGTTGTGCAGTACATTTCGGGTCTCCTGCAAACCTAAGGCCACTTCTGTCGAAGGTCAAGCAAAAGTTGCTGGCGTGACATATATAAGTGGGCGTGCTATCCATGTCGTATGCCCACATCCGGAGACCTGCTGCCCCCGCCCGCTGAAGCCGCGGGCAGCCACAGCCGTGCGGGGGACCTGTTCCAGCTGTTGCGCGACGGGAAGGCCAGGACCCGGGCCGAACTTGCCCTCAGCACAGGACTTGCCCGGTCCACGGTCGCTGCACGGGTTGATGCGCTCATGCTGTCCGGACTGGTGGGACCGGCCGGGGAGGCGGTCTCCAGCGGCGGCAGGCCGCCGTCGCGCTTTGCCTTCAACCCGGCCGCGCGGGTGGTGCTGGCGGTCGACGTCGGCGCGACGCACGTGATCGTTGCTGTGACCGACCTGGGCGGAAAGGTCCTGGGCCAGCGCCGCGCCGTCCTGGATATTGCCGACGGCCCCAAAGTGGTGCTGGACCGCGTTGTCACGTTGGGCAGGGAGGTGCTGGCAGGTGCCGGCCGCAGCCTGCAGGAACTCGCCGGAGTCGGCATGGGCCTGCCGGGACCCGTGGAGCACAGCACCGGTACTCCCGTTAAGCCGCCCATCATGCCCGGATGGGACGGTTTTGACGTGGTCCAGTACATCCGGAAGTCACTGCCCGTCCCGGTCCTGGTGGATAACGACGTCAACATCATGGCGCTGGGGGAACGTGCGGCCCACTGGGCCGGGCACAACAACTTCTTTTTTGTGAAGGTGGCTACCGGGATTGGCGCGGGCATCATCAGCAGCGGTGCGCTCCAGCGCGGGGCGGATGGCACCGCCGGAGACCTTGGCCATGTCCGGGTGCCGCGGGGAAGCGGGGTGCTGTGCCGTTGCGGCAACCATGGCTGCCTCGAAGCGCTCGCTTCGGGTCCCGCGCTGGCCGCGGAATTGCGAGGTCAGGGACTGGACGTTGCAACGGGGGCGGATGTGCTCCGGCTCGCCGCTGAGGGGGAGGTCCGTGCAGTCCAGGCTCTCCGCCAGGCCGGACGGGACGTGGGTGACGTGCTGGCCACGGTTGTGAACCTGCTCAATCCGTCCGTCATTGTGATCGGCGGCAGCCTGGGCGAAGCCGGCGACCACTTGGTGGCGGGCATCCGGGAGGTCGTCTACCAGCGGTCGCTGCCCCTTGCCACGTCACGGCTGCACATCGGTGTGGCCCTGGCCGGCGCGAGTGCCGCCATCCTGGGCGCCAGCCAAATGGTGGCCCAGCATGTTTTGTCGCCGGCAGTCATCGATGCGACGCTGGCAGCTGCGGCCGGCGGCGTGTGAGGACGGATCCTCCCACGCGCACCACGGCGCCGCTGGCATTACCGCCGGCAAGGCTGTGCTCGACTTCCATCACCCGAGCCTAGCGCGGGGTCTTCCTGCCTCTTGTATACAAGTAGACTTGTATGCGGAGGTGGCCAATGCCAGAACAAACTGCCCGGAACACCGGTGCCCACGTCGTTTACGCAGAGCTGAAGCGCCGGATCCTGACGCTCGAGCTGAAGCCGGGGGAGCGGATCTACGAACCGGCGATGGCCGCCGAACTCCAGATCAGCCGGACGCCCCTGCGGGAGGCGATCCGGCGGCTCATTTCCGAAAGCCTCCTGGAGCAGCAACCAACGGGCGGCGTGCTGGTGCCGGACCTGGACGAAGTGGTGATTTCGGAGCTGTACGAGGTGCGCGCGGCCCTGGAATCCCTGATGGCGCGCAACGCCTGCCTCAAAGCGACGGCTGCAGACATCGAAGCCTTGGAGCGGATCCTGGCGCGTAACGCTGCCCTGGTGGAGTTTGCCGATGACGCAATGCAGCAGGGGATGGCCCTGCACGCCCAAATCGCCGGCATTGCCGGAAACTCGTGGGCCCATCGCGTCCATAGCCAGGTTTCCAGCCAGATGGAGCGGTACCGGCACTTCACCAACAGCACCCAGGACCGGCGCGATGCTGCCCTGGCCCAGCATCGGATCCTGGTGGCGGCCGTGGCGGCCGGGAATCCGGACGAGGCCGCTGCCATCGCGTTCGAGCATGTGATCGCCGCCCGGGACGCGTCCCTGCGGGCCATCACGCGCAACGGCCCGGTCACCCCGTGATCGGTGAACTCGGCCGCCGCTCGGCCACGGCCCTGCTGGTGCACTCCGCGCTGATCCAGGCCGTCACCTTCCTGGTCCGGCCGGCCGCGACCTACCGTGCCCTCGAACTGGACGTGCCCGGCTACGCCCTCGGACTCCTGGCCGCCAGCTACGCCGTCTTCCCGCTCCTGCTTGCCGTGCCAACGGGCGCACTGGTGGACCGCCTGGGCGAGCGCCGGCTGATGGCCATCGGATCCGCCGTTGTGCTGGCCAGTTCCGCCTTCCTTCTGGTGGCTGGCTCGTCCATTGTCACCCTGGTGATCGGCACTGCCGTGCTGGGCGCGGGCCAACTGGCGTGTGTGGTGGGACAGCAGGCTGTGGTGGCCAACAACGCCGTCGCAGCCAGGCTGGACTCGGCGTTCGGATACCTGACCTTCGCCGCATCGCTGGGCCAGGCCCTGGGGCCGCTTGCGATTGCACTGGTGGGCGGGGCCGTTATCCGCCCGGACACGCAGGCCATTTTCCTGCTGGCCGTGTGCATGGCCCTGGTGCTCTTCCTGACAACGTTTGCGGTGTCAGGAAGCGTCAGCAGCGGCATAAAGGGGACCGCCGCGCCGGGGAGTGGCGGTGGTTCCCTGGCACTGCTCAAGACCCCTGGCGTTGCCCGGGCCCTGGCCACCAGTGCCACCGTCCTGGCTGTGGTGGACCTGACGATGGTCTATCTTCCCGCACTGGGAACCGAACGGGGGCTGACGGCGGCCACCGTGGGTGCCATGCTGACCGTCCGGGCCGTTTTCTCAATGCTTTCCCGCATCCTGTTGGGCCGGGCTGCCAGGGCCATGGGGCGCATGCCGCTGCTGGTTGTCAGCCTTGTCCTGTCCACGGTGGCGCTGGCTGTTGCGGCGATCCCCATGCCGGCCTGGCTGCTGTTTGTTGTGATGGGTGCGCTGGGACTGGGGCTGGGGATCGGCCAGCCGCTCACCATGTCCTGGCTGTCATCCCGTGCCCCGGCGGGACAGCGGGGCCGGGCGCTGGCCTTGCGGCTTGCCGGCAACCGGGTGGGACAGGTGGTGCTGCCCGCCGCGATCGGCACCGTCGCTGCAGGACTTGGCGCCGCGGGGGTGTTCCTCGTCTCCGCTGTTGTGGTGGGCGGAACGCTGGTGCTGCTCCGGGGCGTCAAGCTCGACTGACGTGCCAGCAGGCTGGTTCAAGACTGGGCAGGCAGCAGCCGGGAACGCGCGCCTCGGTGAAATGGTGCAGACTGATGGCGTGAGCGGAATTCCGTGGGTGCTGCACGTCGATCTGGACCAGTTCATAGCTGCCGTCGAAGTCCTGCGGCGGCCGGAGCTTGCGGGCCGGCCGGTCATTGTCGGCGGCCGGGGCGACCCTACGGAGCGGGCCGTGGTGTCCACGGCTTCCTACGAGGCCAGGGCCTTCGGAGTGGGATCCGGGATGCCACTTCGGATCGCGGCCCGAAAAGTCCCCGACGCCGTGATCCTGCCTGTTGACCAGGAAGCGTACCTTGAGGCGTCCGAGGCGGTTATGGCCACGCTGCGGGCGCAGCCGGCCGCCGTCGTCCAGGTCCTGGGCTGGGACGAGGCCTTTGTCGGCATCACCACGGCGGACCCGGAGTCGTACGCCCGTCAGTTGCAGGCGGCTGTGCTGGCCCGGACGCAGCTGCAGTGCAGCGTTGGCATCGGAGACACGCTGGTCCGGGCCAAGGTGGCCACCGGGTTCGGCAAACCGGCCGGCGTCTTCCGCCTCACGGCCTCGAACTGGCTGGACGTTATGGGGAACCGGCCCACCAAGGACCTGTGGGGGGTGGGGTCCAAGGTATCGGCCCGGCTGGCGAAACTTGGCGTCCGCACCGTGGCCGGGCTCGCCGCCTGCGATCCTGCGGCCCTGGTGCCGGAATTCGGCCCGAAGATGGGTCCCTGGTATGCCAGCCTGGGACGCGGAGACGGTGCCAGCGAGGTGGACGACACCCCCTGGGTGGCCCGCGGGCACAGCCGCGAAACCACCTTCCAGCAGGACCTCACCGTTCCTGCCCAGGTGGCGGACGCCGTCAGGGAGCTGGTGGCGCGGGTCCTGACGGATGTGGCGGCCGAAGGCAGGCCCGTGGTGGGGCTGACATTAAAGGTCCGTTACGCCCCGTTCCGCACCACAACACACGCGAAGAAGATCCCGGAAACCTTCGACCGGGACGAAATCCTGGCCAGGGCGGTGGAGCTGTCAGCCGCGATCGAGGAGGGGCAACCTATCCGCCTGCTGGGCCTGCGCGCCGAAATGGCCATGCCGGACGACGCGCGGACCGGACACACACCAACGCGCGGCGGCTGGTGAAGCGCCGGCCTCAACCGGTATGCCGCAACACGTCAGGGAGTTCATCCACGTACACCGTTTGCGGCGGGTCGAAGTAGATCACCAGCACCTCATCACCCACGGCGAAGCCGCTCACCCCGTCGAACGGGTGGGCGTGGAAGGCAGCAGTGCCACCCCGGTAGGAAAGCATCACCTCGCCGATGGTGCCCGGCCCGATCCGCCCGGAAACCCTTCCGATCCGGCCGGTCAGGCTCCGGTCGGCTTCCCTGTGCATCAGCTGTTCCTCAGGCGCCGGGAGCTGCCGGCGGCTGCTGGCCCGCCTGGCCCTTTTTCAGCGCCGACGCAAGGACCGGCAGGTAGTCGCCGGCCTGCGCGAGAATGCCGCCCAGCATCTTGTTCACACCTTCGCCGCCGTTCAGGACCGTCATATGGCCCACGTGCGAAAACGGCTCGGCCGCTGCCGCGATGATGGCGGGCATGTTCTCCGCGAGCTGCTGGGAGATCACCGCGTCCTGGTTGGTTCCCAACGCTTCGGCCCGCGCTTTGATGCCATCCGCTTCAGCCAGTGCCTTGGCCTTGATCGCCGAGGCCGCGGCATCACCCCTGGCCCGCGTGGCTGCGGCTTCTGCCTCGCCGGTGACCTTGGTGGCGCCTGCAGCGGCAGCTGCGGCGGTGGCATTTGCCTGCGCCTGAAGTTCCGTTCGGCGGGCATTGGCCTGGGCTTCGAGTTCGGTGCGCCGCGCCAGGGCCTCGGCCGCGCTGATGTCCGCGGCCTTTTGGCCTTCGGCGTCGGTGCGTTTGGCGTAGGCCTTGGCATCGGCGGGTTTCCGGACTGTGGTTTGGAGCTTCTGTTCCTCCCGGTCCGCCTCCAGTTTGGCCACCTCGGTTTCCTGGACCACCACCTGCTGCCGCGCCGTGGCGTCGGCCAAGGGTCCGGCCTGGGCGGCGTTGGCCCTGGCCCGCTCGGCGTTAGCCTGCGCCACAGACTGCCTGATGGCTGAAATGCTCTGCGCATCCGCGATCAGCGCGGCGGCCTCCGCTTCCTTTTCGGCTGCTTCACGGTTCCGGGTGGCCTCCGCGATGCGGGCTTCCATTTTCACCTGCGCGATGTGTGGCTTGGCGATGTTCTGGATGTAGCCCGTGGGGTCCTGCAGGTCCTTGATCTGCAGGGAATCAACCACAAGACCCAGCTTTTCCATTTCCACGCCGCTGGCGCTGCGGACCTGCGAGCCGAGTTTGTCCCGTTCGCGGATGATCTCCTCCACCGTCATGCTGCCGATGATGGAGCGCAGGTGGCCCTCGAAAACGTTGTAGACCTGGCTCTGCATTTTGGGCTGTTGGCCCAGGAACCGCCGGGCCGCGTTGGCGATGAAGGGCGGCGCATCCCCGATCTTGTAAATGACCACGCCCTCCACGATGACCTGGATGCCCTGGGAGGTGACGCAGGAGACTTTCAGTTCGGTCTCGTTCAACGTCAGCGATAAGGCCCGCACTGTCTGAAGCCCCGGAAGCACCAGCGCACCCTTACCGGTGACAATTTTGAAGTCCATCCCGGCCCGGGTTTCCGGCGTTCCCCGGGTCAGCCCGGAAATGATGAGGGCCTCGTTGGGTTCGGCCACCTTCCACATCAGCCGGGTGGCCCCCCAGATGAATCCGACCGCAACAAGTACTCCAAGAATGATGGCGATCAGGGGAAAGAATGCTGACAGGTCCGGCATGACCAGGTCCTTTCAAAGGGTATGGAACAGGCACCTCGGTAAAAATTCCACCCCATGCAGCCAGTGTGGGTGCGCCTTGCCGGAGAGTCCAGAGCCGGACCGGTATTTGCCTGCAGCACCAACAGACGGCCGACGGCGGCACTTGGCGGCCGCCGTCGGGCAGCCGATCCGCCCCGTCGCCCCAGCTGCCCTGGTGCGAAGCAAACTTAGTGATCTTGCTCCATCTTGGCGGCCCAACAGCGTGGTTAATGTGCAGATTCGGGCGCGCACCAGCATAGTTAAGCTTCTGGACTTGCGCTTTTTGGGTAAAGTCCCCGCAGGAACGCAGGACGGAAACGAACAGAGGCTTGAATTGGCAGGTAACGCAACCTTCCGGCATCACAACTCGGCGCTGCTTTCGGTAAGCAGTGTCGAGGCTCCCATGATCGTCAGCTCCACGGAGTTCGACCGCAGGCTGGCGTCCACGCTGCAGCGGCTGAAGTTCCCGCCGCGGCTGCTGGAACGCGTGGCAGGCATCACGCACCGGCGCTGGTGGGCGGCCGGGACCTCCTTCGATGATGCAGCCATTGAGGCCGGCGCCAAGGCCCTGGCTGAGGCCGGCATCAATGCCTCGCAGGTGGGGCTGTTGATCAACACGTCGGTGACCCGGCGCAACCTTGAGCCATCCGTTGCGGTGAAGATCCATCACGGCCTGGGCCTGCCGTCGTCGGCCATGAACTTTGACCTGGCCAACGCCTGCCTGGGATTCGTCAACGGCATGACCCTGGCGGCCAACATGATCGACTCGGGCCAGATCGACTACGCAATGATCGTCAACGCCGAGGATGCCCAGGGTACGCAGGAGGCCACACTGGCCCGGCTGCAACGGCCGGAAACCACCCGGGAGGACTTCAACCGGGAGTTCGCCACCCTGACGCTGGGCTCCGGTGCAGCGGCAGCAGTGCTTGGCCCCGCGGACCGGCACCCCGGTGCCCATCGGATTGTGGGCGGCGTGATGCGTGCCGGCACCGAACATCACGAATTGTGTGTGGGCGGCATTGACGGCATGTCCACTGACACCAAAGGCCTGCTCGACGGCGGCCTGCAGCTTGTGGTGGACGCCTGGCACGAGGCGCACCCCGAGTGGGACTGGGGCTCCATGGACAGGTACGTCACCCACCAGGTGAGCAACGCCTATACGCAGGCCATCATCGACGCCATCGACCTGGATCCTGACAAGGTCCCCATCACCTTCCCGCACTGGGGCAATGTGGGTCCGGCGTCCCTGCCCATGACCCTGGCCGCCGAAGCGCAGTCCCTGGAAGCCGGGGACCGGGTGCTGTGCATGGGTGTGGGCTCCGGCCTGAACACCGCAATGCTGGAACTCGTTTGGTAGCCGCCGGCTGGCCCGGGGTCCACCCGGAGTGGCCGCGGGAAGTTGATGTGCCATCCACCTCCGCAGCCGATGGGCCGGGAACGGTCCGCCGCTGGCACCTGCTGGACAACAGCGCCCAGCTGCAACGCCTGGGCCTGGAACCTGCCGGCACCCTACTCTGCGTCCACGGCAACCCCACTTGGTCCTACCTGTGGCGGACCCTGCTGGCAGCAGGGTCCAATCCCGCCCATCCCTGGCGCGTGGTGGCCGTGGACCAGCTGGACATGGGCTTCTCGGAACGGACGGGAACGTTCCGCCGGCTGGCCGACCGGATCAACGATCTGGGCGACCTGACTGATGCCCTGGGCCTGTCCGGCCCTGTGGTCACCGTGGGCCACGACTGGGGCGGTGTGATCAGCCTGGGCTGGGCCCTGGCGCATCCGGACGATCTTGCCGGGGTGGTGCTCACCAACACGGCCGTGCATCAGCCGCCGGAATCGGACATCCCGGCGGCGCTGCGGCTTGCCCTCCACCCGGCCGTGCATGGCTGGGGCACCACAACCTCTGATGCGTTCCTGCGGGTGACCCATGCGCTGGCCCACCCGCCGCTCTCCCCGGATATCCGGGCCGCCTACATGGCCCCGTACCGCGGCGCGGACCGGCGGGCCGGCGTCGGAAATTTTGTGGCGGACATCCCCGTGGACGCCGGGCATCCCAGCTTTGCTGCGCTGTCCGGCGTCGCGGAACGCCTGCGCGGGTTGGAAGTACCGGCCCTGATGCTGTGGGGCCCCCGGGATCCGATCTTCTCCGACAAATACCTCAAGGACCTCGCCGGCCGGCTGCCGAACGCCACTATCCACCGCTTCGAAGGCGCCGGCCACCTGGTGGCCGAAGACCGCGACATTGCCACGCCGGTGTTCCAATGGCTCGCTGACCAGGGGACTCCGGCGCTGCCGGAACCTGCCGCGCCGGAACCGGTAGCTTTCACGCCGCTGTGGGACCAACTCGGGAAACTGGCCGCAGGGCCCGCCGCAACGGGGACCGCCGTCGCCGAAATGGCCGCGGATGGCACAGTGGACCGCTCGCTCAGCTGGCAGGACCTGGAACGCAACATCCTGGACCTCGCTGCGGGACTGCACGACGCCGGCGTGGAACGCGGCAGCCGGGTCAGCCTGATGGTTCCGCCCGGTGTGGACCTGACCGTCACGCTGTATGCCTGCCTCCGGCTGGGAGCCGTGGTGGTAGTGGCAGACGCAGGACTGGGAACCAAGGGCATGAGCCGCGCCGTCAAGGGAGCCACCGCCGATTTCCTCATCGGCATCGACAAGGCGCTGGCCGCCGCCTCGGTCCTTGGCTGGCCTGGCCGGCGGATCAGCGTCCAGGACCTTCCGGCCGCACGCCGGCGGCTCCTCGGGGTGGAAACGTCGCTGCAGGCGCTGGCGCGGGCAGGTGCCCCCGCCAGCGCGACCCACGTGATCGGAGCAGCAGATCCGGATGCCCCCGCAGCGGTGCTGTTCACTTCAGGGTCAACCGGGCCCGCGAAGGGCGTCCTCTACACACACCGGCAGCTGGCAGCGATGCGCGACACTGTGGCCGGCACGTTCGGGATCCGACCCGGCGCACGGCTGGTGGCGGGATTCGCCCCCTTCGCCTTGCTGGGACCAGCCCTCGGTGCGGTGTCCGTCACCCCGGACATGGACGTCACTGCGCCCCGGACCCTGACAGCACGCGCGTTGGGGGACGCCGCCGCGGCCATCGGCGCCACGGTGGTCTTCGCCTCGCCGGCGGCCCTGCGGAACGTTATCGACACCGAGACCGGCATGGGCGGCTCCGGCCGGGAGGCCCTGGCACGGATCGGCTTGCTGCTCTCCGCCGGCGCACCGGTCCCCGAACCGTTGCTGGCACAGGTGCAGCGCCTGCTGCCCCTCGCTTCCCTGCACACGCCCTACGGCATGACCGAAGCGTTGCCCGTCACGGACATCAGCCTCGGGCAGATCCGGCAGGCCGCCGCTGACGCAGCCGCCGGCACCGTGGCAGGAGCAGGCAACGGCGTCTGCGTGGGCTGGCCCGTCCAAGGCGCCCGCGTAGCCGTCATCCCGCTTGCCGCGGATGGTTCCGCGCCCGGCTCCGGACCCAGCACCGCGCCTGGCGTGACCGGGGAAATCCTGGTCAGTGCTCCACACGTCAAAGAGGCGTACGACAGGCTGTGGTTGGTCCAGCGCGGAAGCGTCTCCGTCCCGGGCTGGCACCGCACCGGTGACGTGGGCCATTTCGACGCCGCAGGCCGGCTCTGGGTGGAAGGCCGCCTCGCCCACATCGTCACGGCCCCCGACGCCACCGTGACGCCGGTGGGCGCCGAACAGGCCATCGAACGGCTCCCCGGCATCAGGTTGGCTGCCATCACCGGCGTCGGCCCGGCCGGCACCCAGGCCGTGGTGGCCGTCGTCGAGACCCTCCCACCGGTCCGCAAAGCGGGTCCAGCCACGCCTGAACTGGCCGGCCGCGTCCGCGGCGCTGCACGGGATGCGGGGGTTGACGTCGCGGCGGTGCTCGCGGTGCCTGCGCAGCCCACCGACATCAGGCACAACGCCAAGATCGACAGGACCAGGCTGGCGCGGTGGGCAGAACGCGTGCTGGCCGGCGGCCGGCCGGGGAAGCCGTGAGGGTCCTGGTAACGGGTGCCAGCGGACTGCTCGGCGGAGCGGTGGCGCGCCTTTTGGTCCACCAGGGCCACACGGTCGCCACCTTCCAGCGCCGCCCCTCAGGAGTCGACGGCGCCACGGACTTCCGCGGTTCCGTCACCAACGCGGGCGAACTTGACGCAGCGGTCCGCGGCGCGGAAGGGATCATCCACCTCGCGGCGAAGGTTTCCTTCACCGGCCGTGCCGCGGAATTTGACGAGGTGAACGTTGCGGGCACCCGCCGGGTATTGGACGCAGCCCGCGGGGCCGGCGTACGGGACGTGGTGTTTGTTTCCTCACCGTCGGTGGCCAATTCCGGCGCCGCCATCACCGGCCTGGCCGCGGAGCCTGCCGATCCCGTGCGGGCTCACGGCGATTACTCCCGCACCAAGGCGGAAGCAGAACTGCTGGCGCTGGCGGCGAACAGCCCGGAGCTGCGGGTGGCGGCGGTGCGCCCCCACATCGTCTGGGGCCCCGGCGACACCCAGCTGGTGGAACGGGTCCTGGCCCGCGCCAGGCACGGTCGGCTGCCCCTGCTCGACGCCGGCGCCGCCTTGATCGACACCACGTACGTGGACAACGCCGCCGCGGCCATCGTGGCAGCACTGCACCGCATGGACCACGTCAGCGGCCAGGCTTTGGTGGTCAGCAACGGTGAGCCCAGGCCAGTGGGCGAGCTGCTCGCGGGCATCTGCGCCGCCGGCGGCGTCAAGGCGCCCTCCTGGGCGGTGCCGGGTGTGCTGGCACGGGCCGGCGGAGCAGTGGTGGAGCGGCTCTGGACCTGGGCCGGCCGGAACGAGGAGCCGCCCATGACCCGGTTCCTGGCCGAGCAGCTGTCCACCGCCCACTGGTTCGACCAGCGGCGCACCCGCGAACTCCTCGACTGGACGCCCGCTGTGTCGCTGGACGACGGATTGGCGAAACTGGCCGCGCACTACGGGCCGGCCGGCCGCTGAGGGTTCCCGGGCGACACCCAAGGCCGCGCCGGCTGCGTCAGCTCAGCCGCACGGCGAATCGAGCGGGGGGAGCAGCACGTCATCGGCGCGCTGGATGGTGGGGGTAACAGCGAGTTCGGGTTCGGTGTCCTGAAGAATTTTTCCGAAGCTGAAATCGATGGTTTTGCTTTCCCCTGGCTTGAGGACGATCGTATGGACCGCCACGGGACGGCCCTGGTGCAGGTGTGGCGACAGGTCCACCGCCCGGCCGTCCTCGGTGACCGCCTCCACGTTCGCCTGCAGCGGACCGTAGGCCACAACATTCGTCCGGACTGAACCCGGTTCCACAGTGCGCCCGCCTCCGGTGACGTAGGCAGGCAGTGAGGTTGCTGCGTCCACGGGAGCGGTGTTGGTGCTTTTGACCCGCACGGTGGTTTGTTCGAAGCCCCCCCTGGGACAGGCTTTGACCAGCTGGACGGTGCGCCGCACGTAGTAGTCCATTTTGGCGCCGGTGTCATCGTTGAGGTAGATGCCGAACTGCGCGGGCGCAAGGCTGGGGCCGGAGATCGATCCGCCGAGGTCGTACCTGCCCAGGACATCCTGTTCGCCCGTTGCCGCGGACCACACCCGGACCCGGCCTTCGGCTGTACCCTGGGTCAGCGCGGTCATGAGCCCGGCGGCTTCCGGCTTGCCGCTGGACAGCGCGCCGAAGATCTGCCGGGCGGCTCCCGCGAAGTACTCGTCCTGGCTTTTGGGCTGCGCTATTTTGGCGTAAACGTCCGAGAGCAGGGTGGGGACCACGTTTTGTTCGGTCAGCTCGGTTGGCAGGCCAACGGCGGCCGCCGCCACCAGTTCCAGGCCCGTGAATTTGACCGGGCCGGTCGCTGCGAGGATGTAGCTCAGGGCCACGGGATCGATGGAGATGACACCGTCCACCCCCTGCCCGGTTTTCCGTTCCCACATGGCCCTGGCCGTTGCGGCGGCGGAGGGGAAATCAGGCGTCAGGTTTACATCCTGCATGGCGGTGCCCAGCCGGGCCGTGTACAGGGCCAGCTGCTCCGGGTCGCTCCCGAGGGCCGGGGTCATGGTGCCGAGGTCCGCGGCGCTCCGTTGGGCGGACAGGGTCAGTTTTCCCCGGTCCAGGGTAATGACGGCCAAAGCGCCGGGGATTCCGCCTGATGCGCGGGATTCAGCGTTGTTTTGGATCATCAGGAGATAGTTGCGCGGTGCGTCCGCGCCCAGCATCGCCGGGGCCACCCTGGCTGCGTCGGCGGCTGCACTGAGGGCTCCGGTGACCTCCCGGAGTTGCCCGCGCGCCAGGTTCAGCTGATCGGCCACCTGCGGCCATACCCTTCGGTCATCAATGGCTGCGAGCCGGTCCGAGGAAGCCCGCACGGCGTCGGCGGCCGCAGCCACACTGGGTGCAGCGGCTTTCATGGGTTCCAGGTCGGTGCCGGATTCACGCGGGACCAGGGTGTCCCAATCCAGGGACGCCAGGACGTTAATCAGGGGCAGGAGCCCCAGCCTGGTGATTTCGTCGGCGGACCGCGCCACTTCCGTGACGGTGCTGAAGTTCGGTCCAGCCCAGGGGAGGCCGGACGCGGCCTCCCAGAGCGGGTCATGGGCGGCCCTGCTGGCCGCTGCAGTATGCAGCCGGATGCTTTCCGCCGTTCCCCGGGCGCCCGCAATGTCCGTTCCGGCCACCTGTTGCCGCATTTCAGGCATCAGCCGCGCGACGGCCTTCAGATCGGTTTCGATGGACGACGCCAGGTCTGCCACCCGGATCCAGGCGGCCAGGACCAGGATGAGCAACGCGGCCGCTGCGAGGATGAGCCACGTGCGGGGCGGGATCCGCCTGATGTGCGCACGGGCCCGGTGCCGCTCGCCAAGATGCCGGTGATGTAAGGGTTCCTGCGCTTCGGTGCTCATTGTCCAGCGGACCTGGCCCTTCGTCTTGCGGCGTCGCGGAGTCCCCCTTGGTGGATGACTCTAACGTGCTGACAGCGCGGCGTGTCAATGCTCAGGCCCCTAATTACTTTTGCGGGACCGGCGTTCCGGGGTCGCCCGTTGCTGCTGGCGGAGGGCCAGCAGCGGGAATGCAAGGATCGAGAGCATGCCGGCACCAACCAGCGCCGAAGCCATTCCACTGGTTATCAGGCCCTGGTCTTTCCCGATCGCGGTGACGGCGACAATGATCGGCAGTCCCGTTGCGCCGAACAGCATGATGGCCCGCTTGTCCGCGAAAGTGGAATGGGCGGGAGCGGCCAGCAGCGCCGGAAACCCGCGGATCACCAGCAGCAGGAGCAGAAACAGGGGGACCAGTGCCAGGGCAGCGGGGCTCCCGGTGAGTGCACCCAGGTCAAAATCGATGCCCGTATCGATGAAAAATACCGGCACCAGGAAGCCGAACGCAATCGCGTCGGTTTTGGCCTCGATGACTGTCCTGTCCTTTTCCGGCGCCCGCGCCATGGCAACCTTCCACAGGACACCGGCCGCGAAGGCTCCCAGCAGCATGTCCAGGCCCAGCACCATGCTCAGCACCACCAGGACGGTGAGGATGAACATGATGGCGCGGACGGCGAACTGGCCGCTGGTGTGAAGGGTCCTGGTGACCTGGGAATGGAGCAGCGTGTGCCTGGACCGGGACGCCAGGACAATGGCCAGGCCCGTCAGGAGGACAAAGCCCAGCAGCACGGCGGTTGCCGGGCCCAGCTGCCGGCCGCTGAAGAACACGGAGATGGCGATCAGCGGGCCGAACTCACCCGCCGCGCCGAGTGCGGTCACTGCTACGCCGAGTGGCGACCGGGACCGGCCCTCGTCGCGGAGGATGGGCAGCAGGGCGCCCAGGGCCGTGGAGGACAACGCCACGCCGATGATCACTGCCGCGCCCGCTGCCGGGACAAGGATGAAACCGGCGGCGATTCCAAGGGCCAGCGAGATGATCCACCCGGTGGCCGCGCGGTTGGCCGGCCTGCCGCGGATCAGCGCGAAATCGATCTCGTTGCCCGCAACAAAGAAGAGCATGGCCAACCCGAAGTCCGCCAGCGTGTCGGTGAACGCCGTGGATTGGATCCACCCCAGCAGGCTGGGACCCAGCAGGATGCCGAGGACAATTTCGAAGACCACAATGGGCACCTTGACTACCCGCTCAAGGAACCGGGCGGCCAGGGGTGCCAGGATGGCCAGCAAGGCGATCAGCACCAATGACGTGGAAAGGCCCTGCATCAGCGGCACCTCCGGCACCTTGGCTGCCCAGCGGAAGAAAGTAGTCCAAAGCTACCGCCGCCTGGTCCGGCGGCGCTACTGGTGTGGACGCCGGATCAGGGAATGATGCCGTCGCCGCGGTATCGGTCAAACAGCCTCCGGAAGGAATCATCAGTCCGGCGGTAGCCCTTGAAGCCTGCCTGCCGGCTCTTGCCCATGTCCGCGAGGACTTCCATGGTGCGTCCCAGGTCAGCGTCCGTATGCCACCACGAAGCGACCCTGCCCAGGTCGGATTCGACCAGTCCGTGGTTGGCTGCGATCCTCGACCACTCTTTTTCCATGCCCCGCATCTGCTCTTCGAGCGGCCGTGGGGCGTCCTTGAAGCCTTCGGCTGTGACGCCGAAGCAGGCCGCCAGCTTTGGCCACATCCAGCGCCACCGGAACACGTCCCCGTTCACCACGTTGTAGGCCTCGTTGCCTGCCTGCTCCGTCGTGGCTGCCCAGACCATATGTTCCGCCAGCAGGTCCCCGTCGGTCATGTCGGTGAGGCTGTTCCACTGGGTTTCCGAGCCGGGGAAGATGAACGGTTGGCCCAGTTCCTTGCACAGGGTTGCCTGCGCCGCCAACGTGAGGCCCATGTTCATGGCGTTACCCACGGCGTGGCCGATCACCGTGTGCGAACGGTGCACGGACCAGCGGAACCCCTGCCGCGCTGCTGCCGCCCACAACTCATCTTCCTGGGCGTAGTAGAAATTCGGAACCGGCAGCCGGGGTTCCTCCTCGCGGAACGGTGTATCCGGAACCGGTCCCGCACCGTAGGACTCGAAAGGCCCAAGGTAGTGCTTCAGCCCGGTCATCAGGGCTACGTGCTCCACCGGGGCATGGGCCAGGGCCCGGAGCAGGTTGCGGAGCATCGCGGCGTTGACGCGGATGTTCTCCTCTTCCGAATCCTGCCTGGCCCATGCCGTAAAGAAGACGTGCGTGGGTTCGGCCCCGGCCAGTGCCCCGGCAAGGCTGGCCGGTGACATCAGGTCCGCGGCGATGTGCCTCGCGGTTGAGCCGGCGACCGGGGTCCGTGAGAGTGCCAGGACCGTCCAGCCGCCCTCCCGCTCCAACTGCTCAATGATGGCCGAGCCGGCGATTCCGCTGGCCCCCACCACCAGTGCTGTCCGGGTGGGCGTGTCCGTTGGGCGGGTGTCCGGAGTAGTCATTGGGGTTCCTGGCTGTCGTTGGGTTGCGCCGGTCCGGTCTTTGGTGGGACCTGGCGCCGGCGGTGGGCGCTTTGTGGGGCGCCCGTCCGATTCTCTCCCATCCGGCGGCCGCGGTGGGGGATGCCGTGCCCAGGGCTGGCGCGGGCACTATGCTGTGCACAACAGCGTCCTGACCGGCTCCCCGGGTCCGGCCTGCACGGACACCCGAACTCCAGCACCAGCTGCACGAAGGAAGTTGCCATGGGAACAGAACAAGCCAACGACGGCTTCGGTACCATCTCCGTCGCCGCCATCCTTGCCGAGTCAGCTGCCCGCAGGGCCGACGCAGTCGCATTGATCGTGGGTGACGAAAGTGTTACCTATGCCGCTCTCTGGGACCAGGCCAAGGCCTACGCCGGGGCACTGCGGGACCGCGGCGTGGGCCCGGGCGTGCCCGTGGCCATCCTGGTCCCCAACGTGGCCGACTTTGCCCGCGTTTACTTCGCGGTCCTGGCCCTGGGCGGCATCGTGGTGCCTGTCCATGCGCTGCTGAAGGCACGGGAAATCGAGTACGTGATCCGGGACAGCGGCGCGGAGCTGCTGGTCTGCGCGGCGCCGCTGCTGCCGGAAGGCGAACCGGGCGCCCGGGCCGCGGGAACCCCGGTCCTGACCGTCCTGGCGGCCGAGGCAACGGACGGACTGCCACGCCTCGAAGACGCGGCGGCGGATACCGAACCTATCCGGACGTACGTGCCGCGCCGGCCGGAGGACACGGCAACCATCCTGTACACCTCGGGCACCACCGGGAAGCCAAAGGGGGCGCTGGGAACGCATTTTGCGCTTGTGGAGCAGGTGAACGTGCTGCTCACCAGTACATTCGACCTCCGCGCCGGAGACAAAATATTCGGCGGGCTTCCGCTGTTCCACACGTTCGGCCAGACGTGTGTGCTCAACGCCGGCCTGCGCGCCGGGGCCACCGTGGTGATGCTGCCGAGGTTCACCGGCGCGGCAGCGTTGGACCTGGTGCGCCGCCACAACATTGACATCTTCTTCGGCGTCCCCACGATGTACATGGCCCTCCTGGAAGCGATCAGGGCCAGTCCGGGCCGCCCCGAGGGACTGAGGTATGGCATCTCGGGTGGCTCCTCCCTTCCCGTGGCCGTGATCGATCGCTTCCGCGAACTTTTCGGCGTGGAGATCTACGAGGGCTACGGGCTGACGGAGACGTCCCCGGTGGCGAGTTTCAACCATGTGGGCACCACACCGCGTCCCGGAACCATCGGTACTGCAATCTGGGGAGTGGAGGTGGCCATTGCCCGGCCGGAGGTGGCCGATGCCATCGAACTGCTTCCGGCAGGTGAGCTGGGCGAACTGGTGGTCCGGGGCCACAACCTGTTCAAGGGGTACCTGAACCGGCCCGATGCCACCGCCGAAGCCCTGGTGGACGGCTGGTTCCGGACGGGGGACCTCGGTACCAAGGACGGGGACGGCTACCTGCGCATCATGGACCGCAAGGGCGACATGATCATCCGGAACGGCTACAACGTCTACCCGCGGGAGGTCGAGGAGGTCCTCAGCCAGCATCCGGACGTGGCCTCGGTGGCGGTTTTCGGGGTACCGCATGAGGTCCATGGCCAGGAGATCGCCGCGGCTGTGATCGCCGTGCCCGGCAGCACCGTGACGGCGGGGGAACTGGCGGAATTTGCGCAGGCCCGGCTAGCGGCCCACAAGTACCCCCGCCTCATCGAGCTGCGGACCGAGCTGCCCCTGGGCCCCAGCGGGAAAATCCTGAAGCGGACCCTGCAGGCGTCGTTCGGCGACGACGCCGAAGCCTCCCGGACCGGGGGTCAGTAGCTGCCGGGGGTCCCGCCGTCGTCAGTCCGGGCAAATTCCGCCGCCAGCGTCTCGCTGCCCCGGGCCAGGAGGGCGACGTCGGCGCCCACCAGGATGAAGGCGGCCCCAACGTCGAGGTAGTGCCGGGCGGTGGCGGGGTTGAAGGCGTTGACGCCGGCGGGTTTGCCGGCAGCCTTCGCGGCGGCGAGACAGTGTTCGACGGCGGCCATCACCGTGGGGTGTTCCTGCTGTCCGAGAAGTCCCATGGACGCGGCGAGGTCGGAGGGGCCAAGGAAGATGGCGTCCACGCCGTCCACCGCGAGGATTTCCGCGACGGCGTCGACTGCGGCGGCTGATTCGATCTGCACGGTGAGGCTGATGGTGTCGTTGGCCCGGGACAGGTAGTCCGGGACGCGGTTCCAGCGGGCGGCCCGGGCCAGGGCGGATCCGACGCCCCGGACGCCGTGGGGCGGGTAGCGGGTGGCCGCGACCGCCGCTTCGGCGTCCTGGACCGAATGGACCATGGGGATCAGCAGGTTCTGCACGCCGAGGTCGAGGTACTGCTTGATGAGTACGGTGTCGTTGACCGGCGGCCGGACCAGCGTGTGGACGGGGTAGCCGTGGATGGCCTGGAGCTGGGCGAGGATGGATTCGAGTCCGTTGGGGCTGTGCTCGGCGTCCACCAGCAGCCAGTCCAGGCCGGAGCCGGCGCAGAGCTCCGCGATGAGCGGGCTGCCGGAGCACACCCACATCCCGGCCAATGGCCTGCCGGCGTTTTCTTTTTGATGGCGCAGGGTGTCCCGGAAGGTGTCTTCTAGTCGAACCGGCATGTGACACTCCCGAGGGGTCCGTAGTCTGCGTGCACCGTATCGCCTTTGGCTACCCAGAGGGGACGGGTGAAGGAGCCTGCCAGGATGATGTCGCCGGCTTTGAGCGTGTCCCCGTGGGCGGCGATTTTGTTGGCGAGCCAGTGCACTCCGTTGGCCGGGTGGTCCAGGACTCCTGCCGCGACTCCCGTTTCTTCGACGGTCTGGTTTTTGTAGACGATGGCGGAGACCCAGCGGAGGTCCACGGCGTCCGGTTTCACCGGGCGCCCGCCCACCACCATGGCTCCCATCGCGGCGTTGTCCGCGATGGTGTCCACGATGGTCCGGCCCTCCATTTCGATCCGGGAGTCCAGGATCTCCAGGGCCGGAACCACGTAGTCGGTAGCGTTCAGGACATCGAAAATGGTGCAGTTCGGGCCCTTGAGCGCTGACTTCAACACAAACGCGAGCTCCACCTCCACCCGCGGGTGCGTGTACTTGTCCCAGGCCACGGAGCAGCCGGTGTCGAGGACCATGTCATCGAAGATGGCGCCGTAATCCGGCTCGGTGATGCCCGTGGCGGCCTGCATGGCCCTGGACGTGAGGCCGATCTTCCGGCCCACCAGGGTGCGGCCGGCTTCCTCGTTCCGCCGCCGCCACAGCTGCTGCACGGCGTAGGAATCGGCCACCGTCATGCCCGGGTAGCGGGCAGTGAGCCGGGGGACCGGCGTCCGGGAGCGGCCGGCCGCCACCAACTCATCCGCGATGGCCTCAATTGTGGATTGGTCCAGGGTCACAGCTGGGCCCCGAGCTTGAACCCTTCGGCGGCGCCGTCGCCGGTGGGCCGGGTGTAGGAGAAGCCGTCAGCCCCGACGGTGACAGCCATTTCGCTTTTTTCCTCCCGGACGATCACCGGTTGCGGGTTCCCGTCCAGGTCCAGGACCAAGGAAGCTTCCGTGTACCAGGAGGGGACCACCGGGTTGCCCCACCAGTCGCGGCGCTGGTTGTCGTGCACGTCCCAGGTGATGGTGGGGTTGTCGGGGTCGCCGGTGTAGTAATCCTGGGTGTAGATCTCGATCCGGTGGTTGTCCGGGTCCAGGATGTAGAGGTAGAAGGCGTTGGAGACGCCGTGCCGGCCGGGGCCGCGTTCGATCCTGTCGCTGATGCGCAGGGCGCCCATCTTGTCGCAGATCTGGATGATGTTGTGCTTTTCGTGGGTGGCGAACGCGACGTGGTGCATCCGGGGCCCGTTGCCGCCGGTCAGGGCGGTGTCGTGGACTGTTTGCTTGCGGTGCATCCACGCGGCGTACGTGACGCCGTCGGAATCCTTGATGTCTTCGGAGACGCGGAAGCCGAGGTCTTCGAGGTAGGCGCGGCCGCGGGGAACGTCCGGGGTGACCTGGTTGAAGTGGTCCAGCCGGACCAGTTCGCCGGCGGAGTAGAGGTCATAGCGCTGGGTGAGGCGTTCGACGTGTTCCACGTCGTAGAAGAACTCGTAGGGGAAGCCCAGCGGGTCCTCTACGCGGACGGAGTCCCCAACGCCTTTGGTGAAGCCTTCCTTGCGGCGCTCAACCCGGCAGCCCAGTTCGCGGTAGTAGGCTTCGGCGGCGTCCACTTCGGCGGCGGACTTGACCCGGTAGGCGAAGGCGGCCACCGCGGCGACGGGGCCCTGGCGGAGCACCAGATTGTGGTGGATGAACTCCTCCAGGGACCGCAGATAGATGGTGCTGCCGTCTTCCTCGGTGACGTGCAGGCCCAGGACATCCACATAGAACTCGCGGGACTTGGCGAGGTCGGTGACCACAATTTCCATGTAGGCGCAGCGGACAATGTCCGGAGCCGGGGCGGTGGGGGTGGGAACAAAATTCGTCATGGTGCGCTCTCTTCGTTGAAAGGGTCTCGAGGCCCAACTAGGTCGCAGTTGTTGTCGTTTTGGGGGCCCATAACGACAACAACTGCGAGTCAGTTGGGCGGGGTGGTGCTTATGCGCCGAACTTGGGGGTGTGTACCGCGCCGAGGCTGATGTGGACCGCCTGCTGGTCGGTGTAGAAGTCGATGGAGCGGTAGCCGCCTTCATGGCCCAGCCCGGAGGACTTGACGCCACCGAACGGGGTGCGGAGGTCCCGGACGTTGTGGCTGTTGAGCCACACCATGCCGGCTTCAACGTTCTGGGAGAACGTGTGCGCCCGGGTCAGGTTCTGGGTCCAGATGTACGCGGCCAACCCGTACTTGGTGTTGTTGGCCAGGGCGAGTGCTTCGTAGTCGTCCTCAAACGGCGTAATGGCAACAACGGGGCCGAAGATTTCCTCCTGGAAGATCCGGGCGCCGGGCCCGACGTCGGCAAACACCGTGGGTGCGATGTAGTTGCCTTCGGGGAGGTGGTCGGGGCGGCCGCCGCCGGCCAGGAGCCGGCCCTCGGATTTGCCGATCTCCACGTAGGAAGCCACTTTTGCGTAATGCTCCGGGTGGACCAGTGCGCCCACCTGGGTCCGGGGATCGTGGGGATCGCCCACCACGATGTTCCTGGCCCGGGCGGCGTACTTTTCGCAGAATTCGTCGTAGATGGGTCGTTCCACGAGGATGCGGGAACCGGCGGTACAGCGCTCGCCGTTGAGGGAAAACACCCCGAACAGGGCGGAGTCGATCGCGGCGTCCAGGTCCGCGTCGGCGAACACCACGCAGGGTGACTTGCCGCCGAGCTCCATGGACAGGCCCTTGAGGTGGGTGGCGGCGTTGCGGAAAATGGTCTGGCCGGTGGTGGTTTCACCGGTGAAGGAGATCAGCGGGACGTCCGGATGTTTCACCAGCGCGTCGCCTGCTTCCTCGCCGAGGCCGTTGACCAGGTTGAAGACGCCGTCCGGGAGTCCAGCATCCTTGAAGATCTGCGCCCACAGCGACGCCGAGAGCGGGGTGAACTCAGCCGGTTTAAGGACCACGGTGTTGCCGGTGGCCAGGGCGGGCGCGAGCTTCCAGGACTCCAGCATAAAAGGGGTGTTCCACGGCGTGATCAGGCCGGCCACACCAATGGGCTTGCGGTTCACATAGTTGATCTGGGCACCCGGGACCTTCATGGCGTCATCGAACTGGGCCACAATCAGGTCAGCGAAGAACCGGAAGTTCTCCGCCGCGCGCAGGGCCTGGCCTTTTGCCTGGGTGATGGGCAGGCCGGTGTCAAACGTCTCAAGTTCCGCCAGGCGGGACTCCTGGGCCTCGACGGCGTCGGCGATCCTGTTGAGGATGCGGGCGCGTTCGCGTGGCTTCATCCTGGGCCACGGGCCGTTCACAAAGGCGTCACGGGCGGCGGCCACGGCCAGGTCGATGTCTTCCTTCTGCCCGGCCGCTGCGGTGGCGTAGTTGGTGTTGGACACCGGGTCCAGGACATCGAAGGATGCCCCACCTACGGAATCAACAAACCGGCCATTGATGTAGTGCTGGATGTGGCCGGGCAGGTCCTGGGGGACGTAATGCGTGGCTGTGGTTTGTGCAGGAGTCGTCATCGTTGAGGTCCTTGTCCGTTGGTCAGTGGTTTGTTTGGGCCAGGTAGGCATCAAGGGTGGTGGAGCGGTGCAGGCGCGCGGCCCTCTCGATGGTGTCAGCACCGGCGCCGGATGCAATCAGCTGCAGGAGGGCCTCGTGTTCAGCCACGGAGTCGTGGGCGCGGCCGGGGACGAAGCGGAACGTGGAGGACCGGAGGGAGGCCAGCCGGTTCCAGCCGCGGTGCACCAGGTCCAACAGGTGCGGGTTGGGGCAGGATTCGAACAGGATGCTGTGGAACGTCTGGTTGAGGGCGGTGAACCGTAGGGGATCAAAATGGTCCAGGCAGTCGCGCATCTCCGCGTTGACGGCCCGGGCCCGGTCAATGGCGGCCGGTCCGATCAGCGGGGCTGACAGCGCCGTGGCCGCGCCTTCAACGATGCTCAGCGTCTGCATGGTGTAGAGGTATTCGGTGGGGTCGATGCCGGCAACCGTTGCCCCGACGTTCCGAACAAATGTCACCAGGCCCTCTGCTTCAAGCCTGCGGATGGCCTCGCGGACAGGAACCACACTGACGCCCAGGTCTTCGGCGATCTTGGCCAGCACCAGGCGGTAGCCGGGGGAATAGGTGCCGTCCACGATCCGGGCTTTGACGGCCTGGTAGGCCTGTTCGGATTTGCTGGCCGTGGCCACGCCGTCAGGCATGGGGCGCGCCCGCTTCCCGTTCCTCGAAGCGGGACTGCCAGGCGGCGTTCATCGGGTAGAGCCCGTCAACGCTGTGTCCCTGCCCCACCATCTCGAAAATAAAGGCTTCCTCCCGTTCCTGCCGGATGCAGTCGTCCGCGAGCTCCGCGGCGATGGCAGGCGGGATCACCAGGATGCCGTCCGCGTCCGCCACAATGATGTCGCCGGGCTGGACGGTGGCGCCGCCGCAGGCGATCGTGATGTCCGTATCCCAGGGGACGTGCCGCCTGCCCAGGACTGCCGGGTGCGGGTTGGCGAAGTAGGTGGGCATCTCCAGGCCGGCCACGGCTGTAAAGTCGCGGACGCCGCCGTCGGTAATGATCGCGGCCGCGCCCCGCACCTGGGCGCGGAGGGCCAGGATATCGCCGACGGTGCCGGTGCCCTTTTCGCCGCGGGCTTCCATCACGAGGATCTCGCCTTCGTTCACGGAGTCGATGGCCTGCTTCTGGGCGTTGAACCCGCCGCCGTGGGCCTTGAAGAGGTCCTCGCGGTTGGGCACAAAACGGAGGGTCCGGGCCAGGCCCACCACCTTGCGGTCCGGGCGGGTGGCCTGGAGCCCGTCAATGCTCACGTTGTTGAGCCCGCGTTTGCGCAGCTGCGAGGACAGGGTGGCGGTGGCCACCTGTTCCAGCTTCGCCTTCAATCCCGGGGTCAATACGGTTGCCGGAGCCGGGATTCCGGCCGCTTCGCGGGAACCATACGCTTCCTCGCGCTGCCGGTCGTCGGTTTTTGGCCCCGCACCAAAGTCGGCGAACGGCTCAGTGCCTTCCACAACGCGGGTGGCCAGCCGGCCGGTGGTGAGGGCGACGCCGGCAGCACCCGCCGCCGTCGTACTGACCTCAACCTCGAGGACGTCCCCCGGTACGGCGACGGAGGCGCCGGCAGGCGTGCCGGTGAGGATGATGTCGCCCGCCTCAAGGGTCAGCAGCTGGGACAGGTCCGCCACAAGCCGGGCGAAAGGGAAGAGCAGATCCTCCGTGGTGTCGTCCTGGACGGGGTTGCCGTTATGCCAGGTGCGGACGCGGAGTCCGGCGGGGTCGACGGCGGCCGCTGGGAGCAGTGCCGGGCCCACGGGGGTGAAGCCGTCCCCGCCTTTGGAACGGAGGTTCGAGCCTTTGTCGGCGTACCGGAGGTCGTAGACACCGAGGTCGTTGCCTGCCGTGACCCATTTGACGTGGCTCCAGGCGTCCTCGAGGCCGACGCGGCGTGCGGGCGTGCCGATGATAAGCGCGATTTCGCCTTCGAAGCCGAGGAGTTCGCAGCCGGCGGGTCGTTCCACGCTGCTGCCGGACAGCGCCAGCGAGCTGGCTGGTTTGAGGAAATATGAGGGCTGGGCGGGGGTCCGGCCCCGCTGGGCCGCGCGGCTGGGGTAGTTGATGTGCACCGCGATGACCTTGCGGGCGCCGGCCAGCGTGTGGTCCGTGACCTGTTCCAAAAGCTGCTCCTCATCGAGTACGAAATCGTATACGAAAGAGTATTGCGCCGGGAGGGGTCGCCGTCAAGGCCTATTTTGCAGTGCTTGAAACGGCCTCGGCGCGTGGCGTACAGTTCTGGAGCAACATAGGATTTTCGATTATGGAATTTCTTGTTCGATTATCGAACAGCCCCGGTTAACCGCCGGCCACACAACGGAGTGAGGAAAGTACATGCAGTTCCACCACCACGGCTACGTTTCCGGTGACCCGCGGATCCAACCAGCGGCGGGCGTGGGCCTCGACCGGCCTGCGGGGCTTCCTGACCACGTGGATGTCCTGATTGTCGGCACCGGCCCGGCGGGAATGCTCGCCGCCGCACAACTTTCGCAGTTCCCGGGCATCACCACCCGCATCGTTGAGCGCAGGACCGGCCGACTGGCAATCGGCCAGGCGGACGGCATCCAGGCGCGGAGCGTGGAAACCTTCCAGGCGTTCGGCTTCGCGGAGCGCATCATCGCCGAGGCCTACCGGATCACGGAGATGGCGTTCTGGAAGCCGGACCCTGCGGACCACTCCCGGATTGTCCGCGCCGCCAGGGCGGTGGACGACGGGATGGGCATCAGCGAATTCCCGCACCTGATCGTCAACCAGGCCAGGGTGCTGGACTACTTCGCCGAGGTCATGGCCTTTTCGCCGGCCCGGATGAGCCCCGACTACGGCTACGAATTCCGTTCGCTGGACGTGGCGGACGACGGCGAGTACCCGGTGAGCGTGACCCTGCTCTGTACGGCCGGCCCGGAGGAGGGGAAGGAGCGCACGGTCCACGCCAAATACGTGGTGGGCGCGGACGGTGCAAGGAGCAAGGTCCGTGAAGCGATCGGCTGCAGCCTGGCCGGCGACCAGGCGAACCATGCCTGGGGCGTGATGGACGTCCTGGCCGTCACCGATTTCCCCGATATCCGCACCAAGTGCGCCATCCAGTCCGGCTCAGGCGGCAGCATCCTGTTGATCCCACGCGAGGGTGGCCACCTGTTCCGGATGTACGTTGACCTGGGCGAGGTGGACCCGGCCACGCACGGCAGCGTCCGGAGCACCACCATCGAGCAGATCATTGCCAAGGCCAACGGGATCCTCCACCCGTATACTCTCGACGTCCGCAACGTTGCGTGGCACAGCGTCTACGAGGTGGGGCACCGGCTCACGGACAGGTTCGACGACGTCCGGCCTGAAGACCTCGGCAGCCGCACCCCCCGCGTATTTATCACCGGGGACGCGTGCCATACCCACAGTGCCAAGGCCGGCCAGGGCATGAACGTGTCCATGCAGGACGGTTTTAACATCGCCTGGAAACTGGGCCACGTCCTGGAGGGTCGCAGCCCGGAAAGCCTCCTGTCCACCTATTCGGCCGAACGCCAGGTGGTGGCCAGGGACCTCATCGACTTCGACAGGAAATGGTCCACCCTGATGGCCAAAAAGCCCGAAGACTTCGAGGACCCGACGGAACTGGAAGATTTCTACGTCAGCACCGCGGAGTTTCCGGCAGGGTTCATGACCCAGTACGCACCGTCCATGCTGGTGGCCGCGCCGGAACACCAGGACCTCGCCACCGGTTTCCCCATCGGCAAGCGCTTCAAGTCCGCGCCCGTGGTCCGCGTCTGCGACACCAACCCCCTGCACCTCGGGCATCACGCCAGGGCGGACGGCCGCTGGCGGATCTATGTCTTCGCGGATGCCGCGACGCCGGGTGCCGACTCACCGTTGGCGGACTTTGCCGCGTGGCTGGAATCCGCAACCGACTCGCCGCTGGCCGCGACGCCGTCGGGCGCTGACGCCGACGCCTGGTTCGACGTGAAGGTGATCTACCAACTGGCGCACCCTGACATCAACATCTCCGCGGTCCCCGCCGTGTTCAAACCCACGGTGGGGCCATTCCGGCTGACCTACCTGGAGAAGGTCTTCGCTGTGGACCCCCAGGCTGATATTTTCGACCTGCGCGGCATCAGCCGCAGTGGCGCCGTGGTGGTGGTCCGGCCCGACCAGTACGTGGCGGATGTCCTGCCACTCGAGGCGACGGCCCGGCTTGCCGCCTTCTTTGCGCCCCTTCGGCCGGCCCGGCAGGAGTTGGCGGGCCGGGGCTAGCCCGGTACTGCTAGCTGGCGGCCGTGGGGGCCTGCACCAGGCCCGAGCCCACGTCCACCGGATCCGTGCCGGCCTTGAGTGGCTTGAACGTTCCCGAGGCAATGAGTTTGGCCTGCAGCAGGACCGGGCTCAGCGGTCCCTGGGCGAGGAGCCGTTCGGCCCAAAGCGCCGCCACGCCGGCCACATGCGGGGTGGCCATGCTGGTGCCGCTGATGGTGTTGGTTCCCCCGTTCAGCCAGGAACTGAAGACCCCCACGCCGGGGCCGGCAACCGTTGCCATGGTGTTGGAGAACGGTGCGACGGTGAGCCCGCCGGCGCCGTCCGCCAGGGCTGCCACGGACGTGATCCCGTAGGCCGCTGCGGGCGGGGCAACGTTGATTTCATAAGCCGGCTGGCCCAGCCGTTCACTTTCGTTGCCGGCCGCTGCCACCACGATGGTGGTTTGTGCCACCGACGCGCGGGCGTTGAGGAGGTTGGCGATCTGTTCAAAGAGCCGCACGTTGGCGCGGTAGCCTTCGAGGGCGATCGAGGTGGCTGCCGGGATTGAGAGGCCGTTGTTGTTGACGAGTTCGTCCACCCATCCGGGGAAGTCCATGCCCAGCGACATGGAGATCACATTGGCGCCGTTGTCCGCAGCCCACAGCATGGCTGAGGCCAGGATGTCGCTGGTGCCACCGTTGGGGCCGCCCAGGACCTTGCCGATCAATGCCTTCTGGACGCCAGGGGCCACTCCGATCCGCTGGCCGCCGAGGTCACGGCCGAAGATGGTTCCGGCGCAGTGCGTGCCGTGGCCGTTGTCGTCTTCCGCGCTGCCGGCGCCGGTGAAGTCCTTGGTGACCAGGTCCACTCCCGTAAACGCGGGATGGTCGGCATCGATGCCTGTATCAATGACGGAGACCACCACGCCGGCTCCGGTGAAGGGCGAGGTGTCTGCGCCGACGGCCTTGACGCCCCACGTCGCGGCGGCGGCCGTTGCAGCATCGGCGGCGAGAGGTTCGATGAGCTTCATGGGCATCGCCGGAGCAAACCCCAGGACGGTAGGGTCCTTTTGCAGCGCACTGATGGTGGCGCCGGAAGGATACCCGGCCGTTTCCACGCTCATGCCGGCGGCCCGTTCGGCCACGTTCTGGGCCGCGGATTCCAGCCCCCGCGCCCCTGGTCCGTCGAAAGGGTCGCGGGTGGCACGCAGGGCGGGCGCCCGCAGGATAATGATTTTCCGGGACAGTGATTCTGGCATCGTAATCTCCTTTTGCCGCGGCTTCCGGCAGCGGCCAAATGGCGCCCGTTGAGTGGGGCCGTAAATGCAGGGGCCGGCGATAATGGCCGGAGCAAGGAGCGGGATAATTCCCGGACATGGGGCTGCGCAGGTATATCAATGTAAATGCAATAAATATTATCCGGGGGCCACTTTGCTGTCAATGAATTTGCAGCCCACGGGAGCGCGGCGTTATTGCGGCAGTTTCATCGATTCTGGTTTCGGAGTTCCGGTAACGGCCCAGTAACGCTGGCTGGATAAAGTTCGGCCAAATGCCCCGGAAGGGCGGCTGGAATGTCTGAAGCCCAGGAAAAGCAAATACGTGTTGCCAATGGCTGGCAAAGCCAGATTCTCACCAGGATCACGTCCATGGCCGCCCTGGCGGAATGGGTGAAGTCCGCCGGCGGTGTTGCCGGGCAGGAGGCACCGGCGCCACCCGGCGCAGCTGCCCTGGACGAAGGCATCAGCCGGCACCTGAACGCAGCCAGGCGCATTGCCCAGGCCGGCCGGCGAGGTGGTGCGCGGCGGGCAGCGCAGGTGGAGTCCGCGCTGGCAAACCTGCAGGCTGCCGATGAACTGCTCCTCCGGAGGGCCCCGATCGACTACGTCAAAGGCCGCCTGCCGGACATCCACTCGGACGTATGCAAGTACCTTGACGAGCACGATCCGCGCCGGATCCGGGTGGAAACCCTGGTCCGGTTCCGGGCGTCCGGGGATCCGCCCCTGACGGAAGAGCACCGTGAACTGGTGATCGTGGCCGTGGCTGCCGCTCATTCCCACTCACGGCAGGTCTACGCCCAGGCCAGGAGCTTCCAGTCCCTGATCCTGGCCTCTGCTGCAGCCTTGACGCTGTTGGCGCTGCTGCTGGGGCTCTGGGGTGTCAGGTCTCCCACGGACCTTGCGCTGTGTTTCAGCCCGGACCAGAAAATCGTCTGCCCCACCAACGAAACCCGGTTCGAAGCGGCCAATCCGGTCCCGCCGGGCACGGACGTGGACGAGGTGGTCAGTGCCCAGGCCGGTGCAGGCGATATCTTCCTGGTGGAGTTTGTGGGCCTCCTGGCCGCTGCCGTCTCGGGCTCAGCCTCGCTGCGGAAGGTTTCCGGCACCTCGACCCCTTACCACCTGCCGCTGTGGCTGGCGCTGATCAAACTGCCCACGGGTGCCTTGACCGCTGTCCTGGGGCTGATGCTGATGCGGGGTGGTTTTGTTCCCGGCCTGACGGCCCTGGACAATTCACCGCAGATCCTTGCGTGGGCTGTGATTTTTGGTGCCGGCCAGCAGTTGGTCACAGGAATTGTTGACCGGCAGGCGCACAGCGTCCTGAATAATGTCAGTGGAAAACCCCATGGTGAGGCGCAACGCCCGGCTGTTGAATAACGCGATGTGGACGCTTTGTTCGAATTGGCGGCAATTTTCGGGTGCGCTACTCGCTTTCCCGAATGCTTTTCCTTAGGCGGAGAGAACCTCGCCGTTTATTCGGGCGGGTCATCCGCAGTTTGCTGGTGGCCCGTTCGGGTGACGGGGACGGCACCCGCCTGCTGGACATTAACGGTTTGGACGTCGGAGGCGGCTGCTCCCGAAGCGCCGGGACTGTCGAGTGCTGTAAAGGGCCGGAACGTTGTCCTGGTGGTGACGGCAGATGTTCCCAGGATCTGCAGCAGCACCGAGGTCATGGTGAACATGTCCTCGTCCAGTCCGCCGTGGGTGGTGGCGCTGGTCCGTCCGCTCACCGGGTTCTGGCTGGGTGACCAGAAGAACTTCGCAAGGCGGTCCCTGGCCAGTGCGGTGAGGGATGCCGATTCGCTGACGTGGCGCTGCAGCCCCACCAACGGCGTTTCACCGCCGCTTTCCAGTCCTCGGGAAACCAGGTAAAGCAGGGACTTCTGGTAGATGTTCAGGGGACCGGCGCCCACCACATCGTCCAGTTCGGAAGCCTCGCTCAGCCCAAAAGAGGTGAACTTTTCCACCTGATGGGTCTGCAGCGCCGGCATCACCAGCCTTTCGAAGTCATCGATCCGGATGGCAGGTCCCAGCCAGCACAGGGATGCCACCGGTATCTGCTCCGCCTGGAGCCGGGCCAGCATATGGGCCGTGAAGATGGCGCCGGCACTGTGGGCCACCAGATGCACCTCCACGGGCACCGGGGCCACTTCGTCAAGGTAGGCCCGGAGCCTGCTGACCACCAGCGAAGCCCCCGGCAGGTTCTCCATGGCGGCACTGTCCACCGGATTCCAGGAGACGGGACCAGGCAGGTTCCCGGATGACCTGGTGGCGTTTTCCTTCATTTCGGCCCACATCCAGGCGAGCCGGGAGTGCGCGATTTTTTCGACCAGCCGGTCCACCTGTTCCACCAGGTCGAAGCCAAGCCCGCCGAAGGGAATCAGGCCGCCGGTGACGTCCCGGAGGTGGTTAGTGAGGGTTTCGATCGGGCCGCTTTGCCAGGCGAAGCTCACTGGGTAGACCCTGTTGTTCAGCCACCAGTTGAGCTGGGCCTGCGCCACCCGCAGTCCGCCTTCCTCGTCCACGAGTCCGCCGTGCGCGTAGAAAACGATCCGCCGTGGCACCGCGTCGGCGCCGCCGGCAGCGGCCTGCTGCCAGGCTGAATGGCTGGCGGCCATTGCCTGGAAGATCCGGTCAATCTGCCCGCCGGTGCTGATGAAACGCCCGCTGGTGGAGAGCCGCCCTTCGTTGCTCAGGTTAACCACATGGTCCTTGAGCCGTTCCAGGTCAGGTCCGGGCCCCTGCGCGAGGCCGCCTGTGGTCGCTGTGACCACCTTGGTTACGCCATGCAGGTTGAGCACCGACGGAACGCCCGGCCGGGCAACCCAGGCGTCGTAAGCGGAGGTGAGCCAGTCCTCATAGGGCAGGGTGGCAAAGCCGTGGCCGCCCCAGTTCTTTCCCCAGCTGTTCTGCACCAGGAAGCCAACGTCGTTGTATCCGACGATCGAGAAGGCGTGGCCGCCCAGCTGGTCCACTTTGTCGGGCCGGCTGATGCGGTAATAGCTGGTTCCGTCGTCGCGGTGTTCCAGCGTTGGGTTAAGCCAGCCGGAGTGGACCCTGGCGGACGCCGCCACCGCGTTGAGCTCCGTGATGGCCGACTGCATGTCGTCCAGCCGGAAGGCGTTGACCCGGTAAAACGCACCCAGCGGATGTTGCAGGGCCTTTGCGGCCAGGTCCGGGTGCAGGTCGATCTGTGGATCCGCGGCCAGGGATGGCCAGTCCTGTTCCGGGAGCACCCCGTGGTAAAACCAGCCTTTGAGCGCGCCGCGCAGGGAGGAGCCCTCGTCGCCGTCGCCGGCAAACTCGTCGTAGCGGCGTGCCAGGCTGTAGATCATGTAGGGGCTGACCCGGATGGGGTCCGGTCCTGCGGCGAGGACCGTGTTGATCATGGCAGCAACCGCGTGTCCCGTGCAGGAGCTTCCCACTTGGGTCAGGACAAAGTGCTGCCCGGGCCGGGCGTCCATTGCATGGGGCAGCGGTTGCAGTCGCGGGCGGTACTCGAGGTCGCGCTGATCGAAGACATCAGGCACCACATCGGTAAGGAATGTGTGGCCTGAAACCGAAACCAGGCCAGGCCGGGGTGGCAGGGGCACGGACGTTCCCTCCTCGCAATGACAGGCGTGAGCTACTTGGCCTTTGCCCGGCTGCGGCTGCCGCTTTCCGGTGGCAGGTCCACAAGCGGCGACGGCCCCGGCGCTTCGTCGGCTGCCGGTCCGAAGGACCCTGGCGGTGCCGGCGCGGGCGCCTCCGCGTCGCCGGACGAGCCGGACGAGCCGGCAGGCAGCTGGTCCAGGGGGAGCGGAGCGGGTGCCCCGCCCGGATCCTGCGCGTCGGCCGCCGCCGCGCCGGAGGTGCCTGGGCCCCCGATCGAGGCGGGTGCCGGTGCGGCCCCCGCGTCGCCGGCGCCCTTGACGCTGGCCGCCGGGTCCAGGGAGATATTGATCGTGATGTCGTTGGGCATCGGAGTTCCCCCGTCGGCTACAAGTAAACCTGGGTGATGTTTTTGGCTGCGTCCAGCACAACGTAGGCCTGCTTGCCGTTTGCCCTCGCAGTGATGAGCAGCAGATGCACGTTGGTCACGCCGTCGGCGGCGTTGGGCAGGATCTTGTGCCAGGCGCCGTCCACGGCGAGAAGGGCCCAGGCGTTCTGGGCATGGTGGGTGGTGAAAATCTGGTTGATCAGGGTCCACATGGTCGGTTGGTTCCTCTGCGTAGGTGGGCGGGTCAGAGATAGGTCTGGAAGACGGTGGTGGTGTCGGCGTTGACAGTGACTCTCAGGTTTTTGCTGCGTGCCACGGTGAAGACGGCCAGCATGTTGGTGACGCCGTCCGGGGCTCCGGTCTGGATCTTGCGCCAGCCGAGGCCGGAGAGGCTTGCCCAGCCGTTCTGGCCATGGTGGGTGGTGAACACGCTGTCAACCGCCAGGGCGGAGTACCACTGCGCCCCCGTAGCCCTGGTTTTGACGGTCATGGCGGCGCCCACGGCGGAGACCTGCTCGATGTCCAGGCCGGAGGCGGTGCCGTCCCACCAGTTGCTGGCCGGGGTTGTTGCAGGGCCGAACGTGGCCGCCGCCCCGCCGTACAGGTCCTCAACGTCGCCGCCGTTGACCCTGCGCTCAAGGTCGAACCGGTTGTCGGCCTGTTCCAGCGAACACTCGTAGTGCTTGGCCGCCGTCATTTGTTCGTTGCTGTTGTTGCCGTTCACGTCGACATGCCAGATGGCCAGGCCGGCGTCGGGAAGCGCCGCGTCCCGGCCGGACTGCTGCCGGTTTTCGATAATGAAGTACTCGGCGGCGTTCCTGGCGTGGATCAGGAAGTCGTTCCTGCCGGCCTCGACGGTGGTAGTGGTACCGGCGGCAAGGGTGGTGACGTTGGAGGACCATCCGGCGGCGTGCTTGAGGTAGGCCTCCACCTGGGTGGGGTTTTTGTCCTGGCCACCGAAGCACATCAGCGAGTAGTGCCCGATGCCGTTTCCCACATTAACGGCGTCGTAATCGTAGAGATCCGGGAAATCGCACACCATGTGCCCGTTCTCGTGGCAGAAGGTCCGCAGGGTCAGCTGGCTGCCGAGATCGGTGATCTGGTAGTCGGAGAACCGGCGGCCGCCGCCCACGGAGTACGTGCTGGCGAGCGCCCATGAGTGGGGCCACAGGCCCTGCGACCAGGCGTTGGACCTGCTCCCGGCGTAGAAGACGCTCAGCGCCTGGATGAAGTTTCCGGAGTCAACGGTGAGGTGCGAGAAGTCGAAACCGCTGGCCACCAGGCTGTCCAGGGCTTCCCGGATCAGTTCCTGCGCGCGGGTGCCGTAGGCGACGGCAGGATCCGTGTAGTAGGTGCGTGCGTGGGCTGCCCGGTAGTAGGCGGCCACGTGGTTCCGGTACCGGAGCTTTCCATCAGATACGTCCCGGAAGTAGTCAAAGGCCGACCCGTTGTTCCCGAAGCCGGAGTAGCCGGCCTTGTTGCAGAAGTCATCCACTTCCTGCCGGCTGATGGACTGGGGGAAGTCGGAGAAATCAATGAGCAGGACCAGGCCCAGGTAGTCGCCTGTGGTGCTGCCCGACGGCGGCGCAGCGCCGGGCCCGTCCGGCCCGGCTTCCTGCTGCAGTCCCGGCGGCTGCTGCGCGTTGCGGCGTGCCTGTTCTTCCTGCCGCCGCTGCATCCACCGGGGGACGGGCCCCATGGCGCTGCGGGCCTGGCCGGCCCGGATGCGGCTTGCCACGCGGGTGACCCGCAGGTGTTTGGGGATGGCGAGGGTTTCCGGATCCACGGTTCCCACCCGGCTGCCACCGGCAACCAGGGATTCGCCGCCACCTTCCGGTGTTGCATATTCAAAGTAGCCGTCAGCGGCCTGGACCACGGTGTAGCCGTCGAGTGTCTCGAAGACGGCCTCAAACTGGTTTCCCCACCCCCGCAGGGTCACTTCCGAGCCATCAGGATTCCCGAAAGTGAAGACTTCACCCACAAATGGACTTGGCATGTCCAAACCTCTCTCAACAACTCCGCTATGGACGGCCGGATCCTTCGACCCGGTTTACCCTGACCGTCCCAGCGCGGTTGAGCATCGCGCCGTGCGCCAAACTGCAGGCTTTCCGCCGCACGATGCACGATGCACTTCGCACGGTAGTGGGGCGGCGTTATCGCAGCGTTACCGGGTTTCAGGCCGCCGCCGGCGCGATCCCTGATAACGGCGCAGTAACACCCGCCTTCATATGGTGGCGGCACCGGTCTCTGGTCCGGGGGGCGCTGCTTGCGGACTGCTCCCCATGGCAATCAACGAAGGATGCACCATGGAAAAGATAACAACCGAGACCGACAGGGTCCTGGAGCAGCTTGTCGCTGCGCGGCGCGAGGAGGTTGTGGGCCTGCAGAAGACCCAGGCCGACCGGCTGCAGCAGATTGAGCGGACCGGGCAGCAGCGGCTGTCGGATCTGCGCGAAAGCCTGCCCAAGGACATCGCGGCCGTCCTGCAGAACCAGGACACTTACAACGAGGACCAAACGGCCCAGACGGAAAAGCTGGCCGGCGACATGCGCCGGGAGATGGCGGAGGCCGAACCGCTGGCCACCGGCACGGGACTGCATCCGGGCGCCGGGCAGGGGAGCCTGGGTGCAGGGGCTGCGGCCGTGGGATGGCTGACGCCGTACTACGCCACCCTCCACGGATCAGACGGAACCGTGTACTGGCAGGGCTACAACCCGGGGCAGCTCGACACCTGGCTGTCGGCCAGTGGGTCCGGTTCCGGCCTGTTTGGAACGGGGGCGGGATCGTTCACTGTCTACATTGACTGGTGGTTCACGTTCCGTGCACCGGAAAACCGCAACTACGCCCACACCATCTACATCCCGTTCAACGGCTTCCACATTGTCCGCTCTGACGACGGCTTCTGGGACTCCAAGGAGGCAAAAGTCAGGATCGACCTGTCCGCCGTCGGCTACCAATACAACTACAAGGCTACCGGCTCCACCAACGTGCTGGATATCTCCGATGACAACATCAACGTCAACGACCGGTTCGACGGCTGGCGGACCATGTACTACTCGGACCTGCTCGGCGCGGACCAGGCCTACCTGCGTGCCAGCGCGTCCCTGTACGTTTATGCACGCGGCGGCGGCTCCCACGCCCAGCTGAACTTCAGCGACGGGAACGCCAACTACCTGGGCGTGCCGTGGGTTTACGTCACGTGATGAGCGGCCGGCTCCGGCGCTGATGGCCTGTTCCGTAACGGGCGGTGGACCGGCGGCCGCGGGGTTGCCGGTCCACCGCCCGATCTTCAGCAGCTGCTTCTGAGCCCGCTCGGAAGCGGGTGGCGGGGTCCCGCGCCACCCAGGATTCAAGGAGAAGACCATGGCTAAACAGGATGTGCCCCCGGTTTGCAGCGTCAAAGCACGGATTCCCCGGCCGATGCCGCCCGGCTTGCCCGGGGACCGGATGGAGCTCATCCGGACATTCGCCACCAAATGGGTCAACGGGACCATCCTGCACTACTGCTTCCAGGGCGGACCCGAAGCGCAGCAGGAGGCAGTCCGCAAGGCGTTCACCGAGTGGAAGAACCTCGGGATCGGCCTCGAGTTCCGGGAGGTGCAGGACCGGAGCGAGTCGGAGGTCAGGATCGGGTTCGCCCAAAACGACGGGTCGTGGTCCTACGTGGGTACCGACGTCCTGTCGATCGGGATGGCACAGGCCACCATGAACTTTGGCTGGGATTTGACCACCGACTATGGCCGCACCACGGCGTTGCACGAGATCGGCCACACCCTGGGCATGCCCCACGAGCACCAGAACCCCTTCACCGGCATCGTTTGGGACGAACCGAAGGTTTACCAGTACTTCGGCGGCAGCCCCAACTTCTGGTCCAGGGACCAGACCTTCAACAACGTGCTGCGGAAAATCGACGCCGCAGAGGTTGAAGGCTCCAACTGGGACCCTGACTCCGTCATGGAATACTGGTTTCCGGCCGGCCTGATTGTCCAGCCGGCGAAGTACCACGAGGGGCTGCGGCCGCCGGGCGGGCTGTCCCCGGCGGACAAGGAGTGGATCCTGAAGTTCTATCCCACCATTGAGAACGGCTTCGCCCGCCTCGAACCATTCGCGTCCGTCCCGCTGACGCTTGGCCCGGGCGACCAGGCAAATTTCCGCATCGAGCCGTCCGAGTCCAGGACGTACACAATCGGCACTTTCGGCAACGCCGATGCCGTACTGGTTCTTTTTGAGGAGGTGGATGGGCAACTCCGTTTCCTGGCCGGAGACGACGACAGCGGCGAAGAACGCAATGCCCAGGTGTCAGTCAAGCTGTTCCAGAACCGGAAATATGTGGTGCGGGTCCGCCTTTACTGGTCCGGCGGCAGCGGCACCACGGCCGTAATGTATTGGTAGCCAAGGGCGGGCCTTACCGCGACACGCGGAGAGTTAATAGAGACCATTGACAGGGCGCCCCCCGGCGGAGAAAAGTCGTTGCTACAACGGATCCGGCCCTTCCAACCACGCCGGATTGTTTGGGGGTACCCATGGGCAACGGCGACGACATCCCTGGCTATTGTCTGGACCTTCTGCAGGCCTGGCAGCTGCGCTGCGACACCACGGAGGTGCACCTCGCAGTCCGCCAGCAGCGGCTCGTTACCGCCCTGGCCATCTGCGGGCCGCGTCCCCGCCCGTATCTGGTGGGCCTGCTCTGGCCGGAATGCCGCGAGTCGCGGGCCCTGGAGAGCCTCCGGGTGAGTGTGCACCTGGTTTCGCGGCAGGCGCCAGGCCTGCTGGTCAACGGCGGCCGGGTGCTGTCGCTGAGCAAAGGGGTCGACGTCGACCTGCACCGGGTGCGTGCGCAGATTCTGGAGCTGGGCCGTTCGGGAGTCAACGGCAACGCAGCCGCCAGTCTGCACCAGCTGCGCGGGGCGGACCTGCTCCCCGGCTGGTACGACGACTGGGTGCTTTTTGAACAAAGCAGGCTGCGGCACGACCGGCTGCACGCCTTCCAGATCATCGCCCGCGAGACGCTGGCCCACGGGGATTTCGAGTCGGCGCTGGAAGCCTCCGAGGCCGCCCTCGAACTGGAACCCCTGTACGAGAGCGCCGTGGGTTTGCTCATCCGCGCGGAGAAGCTGCAGGGCAACAACGCCGCCGCCCTGCAGGCATTCAGGGTGTACCGGGCAAAGTTAAAGGCCGATCTGGGCCTGGCGCCATCGGCTGCCCTGGGGCGCCTTATTGCCGACATCTCATAAGTGCTGCCTGCCGGCCGTGCAGCTCAGGTATCCCCGCGGGCCGTGGCCTGGCCCGCAAGCCACTGTCCCACCGTACGCAGCACCTCAGCGGCGTCGGCGCTGTAGAGGGTTTTGGTTTCCCCGCCGGGATCCGTGCTGAATGTCAGCCGTGCGCGGAATCCCTGCGGCTCCTGCCACGTGCTGATCACCAGGGTGCCGGGCAGCGGTGTTGCAGGATTCCGGTCGCCGGTGTGGCCGGCTCCCGGCGGGTGCTGGTCGCTTGGCATGGCAGCCCTCCTGGCGGTCTCGTTGCCTCGATGGTGCCGCACAACCATCAGGAATCAGCCAGCGTTTTACCAAGTCTTTGATCAAGATCGCCCCTGCTCAGCGGCTTGAGGCAGGTCCGGGGAGTGGCTAGCGGCCCACCAGGCCCAGGTGGGTGTCGTTGTACCGGTTGCCCTGCACCCCGATCCGGCGGGCCACGCCGTTAAGGTCTGCCACCTCATCAGCGGACAGCGCCAGGGCGGTGGCGGCAGCATTTTCCACCAGGCGCCCACGACGGCGGGTTCCCGGGATGGGCACGATCCACGGCTGCTGCGCCAGCAGCCAGGCCAACGCAACCTGCCCGGGGGTGGCGCCCCTGACGGCGGCGAGCGCAGTTACGTGGTCCACCAGTGTGTGGTTGGCGGTCCGGTTGCCGCTGGTGAACCGTGGGATGGTGTTCCGGACGTCATCGGTGGAAAACTCGGTGGCGGCGTCAACGGTACCCGTGAGGAATCCCTTGCCCAGGGGGCTGAAGGGAACAAACCCGATGCCCAGTTCCGCCAGCGTGGGCAGGACTTCCGGCTCCGGGTCGCGGGTCCACAGCGAATACTCGCTTTGCACTGCGGTGACGGGGAAGACTGCGTGGGCGGCGCGGATGGTGGCAGCCGAGGCTTCGGAAAGGCCAAAATGACGGACTTTGCCCGCCTGGACGAGTTCGGCCACGGTACCGGCAACGTCCTCGATGGGTACATCGGGGTCCACCCGGTGCTGGTAGAACAGATCGAGGCAGTCCACCCTCAGCCGGCGCAGGGACTCCTCCGCCACCTGCCTGATTCGCCCAGGCGTGCTGTCCAGCCCCACGGATCTGCCGGCTTCGATCCGCCAGCCGAACTTTGTGGCAATGACAACCTGGTCCCGGACCGGTTCCAGCGCCTCACCCACCAGTTCCTCGTTGACAAAAGGCCCGTAGACCTCGGCGGTGTCGAAAAAAGTGACCCCAAGGTCCACGGCGCCGCGCAGTACTGCGATCATCCCGGCGCGGTCCCCGGGGTTGGGGCCGTAGCTTTGCGACATGCCCATGCAGCCCAGCCCCAGTGCAGAAACCTCGAGGCCCTGGCCCAGTGTCCTTGTGTGCATCGTCTCTCCTTCGTCGAACGTTGCAGGCCGGCTAGCCTGCTCCCCAGTCAACACCCCTCCGGGAATGTGTGGGAGGCCCTGCTGGAACGTGTACCGGCAAGGTATCCCTCACGTGGTTGGACAGCCGGCATGCAATGGGGCGGGCCGTCAGGGGGACTTGCGTCGCTGGGGGCTCCTGACCGGCGATACAGTGGACAGCCAGGACCAATCAACAGCAGCCGCCGCACCGCCGGCGGATGCCGGAGGAACCCGCATAGATGCAGACCGTTCAAGCAGCTGACCTTTCCCGCGACGCCGGACAGTTGCCGGCTGACAACCAGGCCACTGCCGGCTTCGTCACTGTCCGGGGAGCCCGGGAAAACAACCTCCGCAACGTGGATGTCGGCGTTCCGCGGGACGCGATTGTTGCCTTCACAGGTGTTTCGGGTTCCGGCAAGTCCTCGTTGGCTTTCGGTACCATCTACGCCGAGGCGCAGCGCCGCTACTTTGAATCTGTTGCGCCCTACGCGCGGCGCCTGATCCAGCAGGGCCACAATCCCAAGGTGGAAATGATCACGGGCCTGCCGCCCGCCGTCGCGCTCCAGCAGCGCCGCGGGACGGCCACGGCCCGGTCCACGGTGGGTACCGTCACCACGTTGTCCAACTCGCTGCGCATGCTTTTTTCCCGTGCAGGCACGTACCCCGCCGGCGCCCGTCCGCTGGATTCGGACGCCTTCTCCCCGAATACCGCGGCCGGGGCGTGCCCCGAATGCCATGGCCTGGGCACCACACACACGGTCACCGAGGACTCGCTGGTCCCGGACCGGTCCCTGAGCATCCGCGACGGCGCCATCGCTGCCTGGCCTGGTGCCTGGCAGGGCAAAAACCTCCGCGACATCCTGATCCATTTGGGCTACGACGTGGATACCCCGTGGCGGCAGCTGGCCAAAAAAGACCGGGACTGGATTCTCTTCACCGCCGAGCAGCCCGTTGTGGAGATCACGCCGCAGCGGGACCGGGTGGCCAAGCCGTACAAGGGCCGGTTCTGGAGCGCCAAAAGCTACGTCCTGCATACACTGGCGGATTCAAAGAGCAACACCATGCGTGAGCGGGCGCTGCGGTTTATGCAGACCGGTCCGTGCGCTGTCTGCGGCGCCAGCGGCCTCACCCCGGAAGCCATGGCCGTCACCTTCGCCGGCCGGACCATCGCCGAACTGAACGCGGCGCCGCTGACCGAACTGGCGGACATCATCCGCCCCACCACACGCGTGAACGACGCCGGGACCGCCTCGCGCCGGCAGGGCACAGGCGAAACCAACGAGGTGGCGGTGACCATCACCCGTGACCTGCTCCAGCGGGTCACGGTCCTGCTGGACCTGGGCCTCGGCTACCTGGGCCTGGGCCGGGCAACCCCCACGTTGTCGCCGGGGGAGGTGCAGCGGCTGCGGATCGCCACCCAGCTCCGGTCCGGCCTGTTCGGCGTGATCTACGTGCTGGACGAACCGTCGGCAGGGCTGCACCCGGCGGACGCCGAAGCGCTTCAGGCGGTCCTGGAGCAGCTCAAGGCGGCCGGCAATTCCGTGTTTGTGGTGGAGCACAACATGGATGTGGTCCGCAGGGCCGACTGGCTGGTGGACGTGGGACCCCGGGCCGGGGAAGGCGGCGGCGAGGTGCTGTACAGCGGGCCGGTGGCCGGCCTGGCCGGCGTAGCGTCATCCGTGACGCGGCCTTTCCTGTTTCCGGCGGAAGCAGGAGCAACGGCCGACGCCGGAACGGGTACCGCCGCGGAGCAGCGCGCCGCGGGTGCCGGCCGGGATGCCTCGGAATGGCTTGAGTTGCGCGGCGTCACCCGCAACAACCTCCGCGGGCTGGACGTCGAGGTGCCGCTGGGTGTGCTGACCGCCGTCACCGGCCTGTCCGGCTCCGGCAAGTCCACGCTGGTCAGCCAGGTCCTGGCCGACGTTGTGGGCCACCGGCTGCACGCTGATGACGGGCCCGCCGAGGGTCTGCTGTCAGCGGCCGGACTGGACCGCATTGACCGTCTGGTGTCGGTGGACCAGAAGCCCATCGGGCGGACCCCGCGCTCCAACCTGGCCACGTACACGGGGCTCTTTGACGCGGTCCGCCGTGAATTCGCCGCCACGGAGGATGCCCGTGCCCGCGGTTACGGTGCCGGCCGGTTTTCCTTCAACGTGGCCGGTGGCCGGTGCGAAACCTGCGAGGGTGAGGGTTTTGTGGCCGTCGAGCTTTTGTTCCTGCCCGGCAGCTATGGGCCTTGCCCGGAATGCCACGGCACGCGGTTCAACCCCGGGACGCTTGAGGTGACGTACCGCGGCGAGACGGTGGCCGGTGTCCTGGGCATGACGGTGGACGCCGCTGCCGGTTTCCTCACCGACATCCCTGCTGCGGCGCGGAGCCTGCAGGCACTGCGCGATGTGGGGCTGGGCTACCTTCGCCTGGGCCAGCCCGCCACGGAGCTGTCCGGCGGCGAGGCGCAGCGCATCAAGCTGGCCACCGAACTGCAGCGGGCCCAGCGGGGCAATACCCTGTACCTCCTGGATGAGCCCACCACCGGGCTGCACCCGGCTGACGTGCAGCTGCTGATGGCCCAGCTGCACAAGCTGGTGGATGCCGGGAACACCGTTGTTGTGGTGGAACACGACATGGACGTGGCGGCCGCCGCCGACTGGGTGATCGACATGGGACCTGCCGGCGGTGACGCGGGCGGCCAGGTTGTTGCGGCCGGAACCCCCGCCCACGTGGCCCGTTCGGCAGCATCCCGGACCGCACCCTACCTGGCGGCCCGGCTGGCTTAGCGCCCTGCCTGCGGTGGCACCGGCCTGTCAGCCGATCGGCCACCACGCGGGCAGCAGTTCGCTGAGGTCCGCCAGGAAATCCCCGGCGGCCCGGGGCGTATCCTCCAGCAACCGCGACTCGAACGCACCCACCACGCCGTAAGCGATGAAGCGGGCCACCATCGCCGCCGGAACCCGGCGGCCGTCCCGGGCGCTGACGGTGATGCCCCTGCTTTCGAGGACCAGCCGCACGGATGCCTCGAAGTGCCCGCCCAGCATGGCGTGCAGCCCGGCAGGACCGGCGTCGGTGTTCAGGCCGCGCCGGTAGATCCTGCGGTGCTGGTCCACGTGCTGGACCACTCCTGCGGTGACTGCGCGGATCGCATCGCCCAGTTCGTTATCCGTCGCTGTAAGGTTCCCGGAGCGCAGGGCGTCCAGCTCCGTCGAGAGCACCTGATGGAGGAGCGCCACCGGTGAGGCGGCGTGCTGGTAGAACGTTGACCTGTTCACCCCGGCAGCAGCGGCCACCTGGGAAGCGGTGAGCGATCCGGCGTCGTGGTCCGCCGCAAGGTCCAGGATGGCCGCGGCGAGGCGCTCCCTGCTGCGCTGAGCCCGGGGGTCCAGCGCGGGTGCCAAGGCGGCGCCCTCCTTCTGCGGCGATGTCATGCAGGTCACACTCCCGGGTGATGTCGGACTCCAGCGGTGGATTTACCGCCAGTCCGAGCGTAGCGTGTCAAGTATCCAACAAGTGTTGGATAGATATCTGAGGCCGGCGGTTGTCCGGCCCATCGGCTGGAAGGAAGCACCATGGCCCGTTTTGACGGTCGCGTCGGCATCATCACCGGAGGGGCCAGCGGCATTGGCCGGGCTTCCGCGGTACGTTTCGCGGCGGAAGGTGGCTCGGTGGTCATCGCCGATGTCCAGGACGGTCCCGCAGCGCAGGTTGTCGCCGGGATCGAGGCCGCCGGCGGCAATGCCCGGGCCATCCACCTGGACGTCACCAGCGAGGCCGGCTGGGCCGACGCCGTGGCCTTCACCCTGCGGGAATTCGGCCGGCTGGACGTCCTGGTTAATAACGCCGGCATCGGCGACAACCAGGCCATTGAAGTCACCAGCCTGGAAACCTACAACAAAGTGGTTGCCGTGACCCAGACCAGCGTGTTCCTCGGTGTCAAGGCCGCATCGGCCGCCCTGAAGGAGTCCGGCAACGGCGCGGTGGTGAACGTCTCCTCCATGTTCGGGATTGTGGGCGGCTTCGGAACGTCCCCGGCCTACGCCGCAGCCAAGGGCGCCGTGCGCACCCTGACCAAAAACACGGCGCTCGGCTGGGCCACGGAAGGCGTCCGCGTGAACTCGGTGCACCCCGGATTCATTGACACGCCCATCCTGGGGGACACCGACCGCCAGTTGCTCACGGAAACCACCCCGATGGCGCGGCTGGGCCGGCCCGAGGACGTCGCAGCGGTCATCCTGTTCGCCGCCAGCGACGACGCTGCGTTTATGACCGGCTCCGAACTTGTGGTCGACGGCGGCTATACCGCCCGCTGATCGCCAAAGCCCCTGCGGATGGCCCGGCACGCTCCGGCAGCCGGGCAGTCCGCACCGCCCCCTGACCTGAACCACACAGAAAGACCATCGACATGCGCGCAATCGTTTTTGAGGAATGGCAGCAGTTTCCCGTGCTGGCGGACGTGGCCAAGCCAACGCCCGGCCCGGGCGAGGTCCTGCTGAAGGTGGCCGGCGCCGGTGCCTGCCACTCGGACGTCAGCATTTTCCAGGACTTCACCGCAGAGGTCCCCGGCAACATCAAAAAGGGCTTTGTCCTGGGCCACGAAAGCTCCGGCTGGGTCGAGGAAGTGGGTCCCGGCGTCTCCGGCATCGGGATCGGCGACGCATACCTGGTGTACGGGCCCGTTGGCTGCGGCCACTGCAAGGCCTGCTCCCGGGGGCAGGACACCTATTGTGCCAACGCCGCCACCAACCCCTACCTCGCCATCGGACTGGGCCGCGACGGCGGCATGGCGGAGTACGTCACCGTGCCGGTCCGGAACCTGATTCCGTTGGGCGACGCGGATCCCGTGGCTGCAGCCCCGTTGTCCGATGCCGCACTGACGCCCTACCACGCCATCAAGCAGGCCATGCCCAACCTGGCGGGTGGCGGCCGGTTCGCGCTCGTCGTCGGACTTGGCGGCCTGGGCCAGATCGCCGTCCAGATCCTCAAGGCACTGACCGGCGCCACGGTGATCGCCACGGACATGAAACCCGAGGCCATGGCCAAGGCGGAAGCTGCCGGCGCCATCACCGTCCCGGGCGGTCCCGGACAGGTGGAGCGGATCCGCGCCATTACCGGAGGGCGCGGCGTTGACGCGGCCTTCGACTTTGTTGGCGTTACGCCCACCATCGCCACTGCCACCGGATCCATGGCGCAGGGCGGCCGCTTGACCGTGGTGGGCATTGCCGGGGGAGTCCACGAGTGGACCTTCTTCAACACGCCGTACGAGTCCACCATCACCAACACCTACTGGGGCACCATCGAGGAACTTCACGAGGTGGTGGACATGTACCGGGCAGGCCAGATTGTGCCGGACATCGAGACGTTCAGCCTCGAGGACGGGCTGGCCGCCTACCGCAGGCTGGCGGACGGGCAGTTGAGCGCCCGGGCCGTGATCGTTCCGCACGGAAAGTAGTTGCGTTCCCGGCCCCGGTCCCTAGGATCGGGGCATGAGGGAACGTCCGCAGGCCCTGATCGAATCGGCAGTCCGGCGCTACGGCGCGGATGAGGTGGTGGACTGGGCGGCGGGCCTGCTGGCCGGCGCCGACCCGGACGACGCTGGTCCGGACGACGCTGGTTTGGACGGGGCTGGTCTGGACGGGGCCGGCAAGGACGGGGTGAGGGATATCCGACTGCTGGGCGGCTCCCCTGGCTGGGACGCGTACTGGTTCCGGGTCTGGGGCGCCCGGGCCTTGCTTTACGTCTGGGACACCACGGCCGCGCCGGCCGTGGTGTCCGGACTTTCCGATGACCACTGGCGGGTGCGGGAGATGTGCGCAAAAGTCTGCCGCCTCCGGGACCTGCCGGAGGCGGCGGACGAACTGGTCAAACTGATGGCCGACGGAACGGAGCGGGTCCGGATAGCCGCGGCCAAAGCCATCGGCGACACCTGCGAGGCGGACGCCGCCGGCCCACTGCTGGCAGGGGAATTCGGCAGCCTGCGTGAAGCCGCCGCCGCTGCCCAGGCACTGGACCGCATGGAGCAGCGGCTGGACCGCAGGCTCCGCTGAGGCCGGCGCCGGCGTTGCCCCGCGGTCCGGACCTAGCTGCCTGCTTCAGGAAAGTCGTCGATTCCGGCGGCTGCCGCGTCCTGCTTCCGCTGCCGGTGCGACGGGGCCAGGAGTGCAGCCAGGAGGGCGAGCACGCCCACGGCAGCCGAGGCCCAGAAGCCCAGGGTGAAGGCGTCGTCGGACGGCGCCCCCTGCGGGGTGACGTTGGAAGAGATGAGCGCCGCGATGACTGCGGTGCCCACGCTGCTGCCAATGGTCCGCAGCACGGTGTTGGCGCTGATGGCTTCGCCGGTCTGGGTGGCGGGAACGCTTTCGACAATGGCATTGGACGTGGCAGCCAGTGCCATACCGATGCCAATGCCGGTGAGGACGCCGGAGACCAGGATCTGCCACGCCTCCGCATGGCCCAGGGCGGGCAGGATAAATGCGGCGATGACCGACACGGCACCCACAATCATGGGAACCTTTGGTCCGATCCGGCGGATGAGGGCACCGGCCACCACACCGGAGATGACCATGGCCACGATGGTGGGCAGCAGGTACAGGCCCGCCTCGCTGACGGACTTGCCGAAGCCGTAGCCCAGCACGGACGGCAACTGCAGCAGCGTGGGGATCAGGATGAACGTGCCGAACATGGCGAACCCGAAGGCCAGGGCAACGATGTGGGCGGTCCACACGCCACGGTTTTTGAACAGCCGGACATCCACCAGGGGCTCGGCAACGCGCAGTTCAATGATGACAAAGGCTGCCAGTGCGGCGGCGCCGCCGATCAGGAGGCCAACAGTTTTGGCATCGCCCCAGCCCCAGGCCTGTCCTTCCGTGACGGCCAGCAGGATGGCCACCAGGGCCACGGTGAGGACGCCGGTTCCCAGCATGTCCAGGCGGCCGGGTTTGCGGACGGGGGACTCGGGCATCCCGAAGATGGCACCCAGGAGGGCGATGAGCACCAGCGCGGCGGGCAGCCAGAACAGCCAGTGCCAGGACAGGGCCTCAACGATGGGCCCGGCAGCTACGATGCCAATGCCGGCGCCGATTCCGAAAATCGCGGACAGCAGGCCGATGGTGACGCTGACGCGCTCCTTGGGCAGCTCATCGCGGACAATGCCGATGGACAGCGGCATCACGGCACCGGCCGCGCCCTGGAGTACCCGGGCAATGATCAGCACGGTGAGGTTGGTGGCCAGGGCTGCCAGGACGGTACCGGCCAGGAGCAGCGCGAGCACCACAATGAGGACTTTGCGCTTGCCCACCATGTCTCCCAGGCGGCCCAGCACGGGCGTCAGGACGGCGGCGGCCAGCAGGTAGGCGGTGAGGACCCAGCTTGCATCGCTGGTGGCGACGCCCAGGTCCTTGCCGATGGTGCCCAGCGCGGGAGCCACGAGTGACTGCAGGACGGCAAAGGACAGCCCGGCCAAGGCCAGGTACATGATGATTGCGGTGCCCCGTGGCCGCTGGACGTCCGCTCCGGGCGCGGGACTCCCGGCCGGTTGCTGCGTAGTGACGGACATGATGCTCCTCCAAGATGTAAACAGTTGATGACTCATGATTGATCACGGAACAAGTTAAGTCAACATGCGTTTACATGCCGGTATTCCGGATAGGGTTGGGGAAGGAAAGGCAGGACATGGACAACCAACAGACGACGACGGGCAGGGACGCAGCTGGCACGCGCCGCCGCCTGGTCCAGGCTGCCCGCCGCAGGTTTGCCACCGAAGGCTTCCGGGCTACCACGGTCCGGCATATCGCCGCGGACGTGGGCGTCAATGTAGCCCTGATCAGCCGCTACTTCGGGTCGAAGGAGGGCCTGTTTGAAGCCTGCATGAGCCGGACCGTTGACGAACTGGATCCGCGGCGGATTACCCGCCCCGGCACGGTGGACGAACTGGTGGACAGGCTGATCGGGCACATCATCGAACTGCCCAACCCGGATGATCCGCTCCAGCTGCTGCTTCTGCTCCGGTCCTCCGGCGATGAGCGGGCGGATGCCATCCGCCGCAGGACGCTGGAGTCCTTCACGGAACGGCTTGCCGGGGTTGCCGGCTGGCGTGCGGAGGACCCCACCACGGAGCCGCTCCTCCTGCGGGCGCAGATAGCGATCGCCACCATGCTGGGCCTGGTGATGCTGCGGACCTCCACCGGTGTCCAGCCGGTCACCTCTGCCACCTCCGCCGACTTCACTGAACCGCTGGGCCAGGCACTCCGGGCCCTGCTCACCACCGCGCCTGCCCCTACGCAGGAGTGAAACCCTTCCATTGAATGAAATCCGCCGGCACCGGCAGGCCCTGCCGGTTCATGGTTGGCTGACGGTTACCGGCTGCCATCCCGGCAGGACCAAGGGGCCGCACGTCACCGCGGCAAGCGCCCGGCGGTGGAAGGGGACAGCATGATCCGGGTTGAACCACGATGCCGCGTCATTATCGACAACGACTGGGCGGGCGATCCGGATGGACTGATCGGACTGGCCCACCATGCGTTGTCTCCGGCCAACCGGATCATCGCCGTGACGGGGTCGCTGACCAATCCCATGTTCGGCCCGCCGGCCGGCCAGGCCCTGGCGGGGTCAGCCCTTGCGGCGGAACTCCTGCAGGTCCTGGCTGTCCCGGCCCCGGTCCACGCCGGTCCGGACAGTCCTTTCACGGGAAGGCCGCGGGATTCCGCCGCTGCCCGCGCCATCGTGGCGGCGGCCAACGCCGACGGCGACCTTCCCGCGGTCCTGGTCTGCGCAGGGCCGCTGACCAACGTAGCGGACGCCCTGCTGGCGGATCCCGGCATCGCTGGCCGGCTCACCCTGGCCTGGGTAGGCGGCGCGGCGGCGGACGCCGATGAATACAACTACTTCACCGACCCCGAAGCAGCCGGCTTCGTCCTCCGCAACCCGGACCTGGCGGTGTGGCAGTTTCCGCTCGAGACCTACCGTCAGTTGGTGGTTTCCCTGGCGGAGCTTGAGCACCGCCTGAAACAAGCGGGCGACGCCGGCGCCTGGCTTTGGGAGCGCTTTGACACCCTGCAGGTTCCGGACGTCGTAAAGTTCGGCCCCACCTGGTGCCTGGGGGACAGCGCGCCGCTGCTGGTCACCGGCCTCGACGATGTCACCAGCAGCTATGAAACAACCGGCACCGCGCCGTCCCGCCGGCTCTATAAGCAGCTGGATTCCCGGCTGGTGGTTGAGGATTTCTTCGCCCGGCTGGCCCTGAACAACCGGGCCTGAACAACCGCGCCTGAACAACCGGGCCTGAACAGCGGCGCCTGAACGCGCCCCTAAAAGCCGCTACTCCGCCGGTGGCCGCCGTCGTTGCTGCTTGGTGGCGGACCGCTGCACCTTGGCGGCGAGGCGGCGGCGGTGCGACCCGCGGGTGGGCTTGGTGGCCCGGCGAACGGCCGGACCCGGCGCCAAGGCATCAGCAACCAGCGCCGCCAGTTTCGCCAGCGCCAGTTCGCGGTTCCGAAGCTGAGAGCGCTGCTCGGACGCCGTCACGGTGATCACGCCGGCAACGAGCCGGGGGCCCAGCCGGGCCAGCAGCATTCCGCGCTGGCCTTCCGAAAGAACAGCAGAAGCGCCTGGATTCCAGGACAGCTCCGCCCGGCTGTCGGTGGTGTTGACGTGCTGCCCGCCGGGACCTGAGGCGCGCGAAAACCGCCAGCCCAGCTCGGCCGCCGGGATAACAAGCGTGGGTAGCACCTCCAGGTCCATTCCCCCAGAATTGCACACCGGCGGCGCGGTGGCCGCCACCGGTCCGGTCAGGCCGGGTTGCCCGCTTAACCCGAATCTTCCATCTACACGAGTAGATAAATCAATGCCAAATCAGAAAGCATGCTGCTAAAGGTTGAGAACGGCTACTTGAAAAACAGTTGACTCGAGTAGAAATACGGCCAAGAATAGTGGGACCGCATCCGTACTCAACAAAAGGACCCATAACAATGACGTTTTCTCTCGGCGTGGTCGGCGCCGGCCAGTTCGGCGGCCAGTTTGCCCACCTGTTTATGCTGCACCCCGGCGTCAGTGCCGTCTACGCCGTGGACGAGCGCCCGGAGCGTGCCGAAGAGGCTGTCCGGCAACACCACCTGACCGGCACCATGGCGTCCTTCGATGACCTGCTTGCCTCCGACGTGGACGCTGTGGCCATCTTCACCCAGCGCTGGACCCACGGGCCGTTGGTGGAGCGTGCGCTACGGGCCGGCAAGCATGTCTACTCGGCGGTGCCCATGGCCATCACCGAAGCCGAGATCGCGCGGATCATCGAGGCGGTACGGGAGACCGGGAAGGTGTACATGATGGGGGAGACCAGCTATTACAACCCCGCCACCGTCTATGCCCGGAACCGGCAGGCCGCGGGCGACTTCGGCCGGCTGTTCTACACCGAAGGCGACTACGTCCACGACATGGACCTGGGCTTCTACGATGCCTACGCCTACAGTGGCGGCGAGCAGTGGAAGGAAACGGCAAGCTACCCGCCCATGCTCTACCCCACCCACGCCATCGGCGGCGTGCTGGGCGCCACGGCCTCCCATGCCGTCAGCGTCAGCTGCGTCGGGGTCAGGGATGACCGCGGCGATGGCGTCTTCGACCGTGAGATCAGCATGTTCGGCAACGATTTCTCCAACGCCACCGCCCTGTTTGAAATGAGCGACGGCGGGGCCATGCGTACCAATGAGATGCGCCGGGTGGGCTACCCCTCCCACATCCGTGAATCGCGGTTCCGGTTCTTCGGCACGGAGGCCAGCTTCGAGCAGCTGGCCAACGTGACGGTGTGGCAGAACAAGGCGGCCGTGGAGGACATCTCGCACCTCATGGCGACGCAGGCCAGCATGTCCCTGGACGATCCGTCGCTGGAGAACGTGGCGCCGGAACTCCGTGACGCCTTTGTGTCCGGGCTGGCCCCTGTCCACGACAGTTCCCGGCTGCCCGCCGAATTCCAGGGCGCGCCCAATGGCCACGAGGGCAGTCACCATTTCCTGGTGGACGACTTTGTGACGGCGGTCAACTCCGGAACGCTGCCCCCGGTCAACGCCTGGACCGCCGCTCGCTTTACGCTTCCCGGCATCATTGCGCACGAATCCGCCCTCCAGAACGGCGCACGGCTGCCCATCCCCGACTTCGGGGACGCGCCGACGGCGCTCTAACCGGGAGGCGCGGGCGGCAGCTCCCACGGCGAAACACTTGAAGCTTTGAGTAAACACATCTAAGATAAACTTTAAGCTTCAAGTAACTCGACCGCAGAGGACCGCCATGACCGCTGTTGCCCACACCTCCCGCCACTTCCCGGTCCCGCCCGCGGCCACCGTGCGCACCCAGGTCACCGTTCCCCTGCGTTTTTCCGACGGATACAGCACCACCGCTGACGTCCTGACCTTCCACGGCCTGGCCGACGGCAAGGAACACCTGCTGCTGGCCCTCGGACCGTGGGAGCAGGCCCTCCTCGGTGCCGACCCCGCGACCGGATCCCCGGCCGGAGCCGCCCCGCTGGTCCGGATGCACAGCGAGTGCATGACAGGGGACGTCTTCGGCAGCGAGCGCTGCGACTGCGGACCCCAACTCCGCGAAGCCGTGGAGCAGATTGCCGGCACGGGCGGCTTCCTGCTGTACCTGCGGCAGGAAGGACGGGGCATCGGACTGTATTCAAAGCTGGACGCCTATGCCCTGCAGGACACGGGGCTGGACACTTACGATGCCAACCTGGCGCTGGGCCACGCGGCTGACGAACGGGACTACACCGCCGCGGCCCAGATGCTGCACGCCCTGGGCGCCACCTCCGTGCGGCTGCTGAGCAACAACCCGGACAAGGCCGCCCAGCTGGCGGGGTTCGGCATCGGCATCACCGAGTCCGTCGCCACGGGCGTGCACCTTTCGGCGGCCAACGGCCGGTACCTCGCCGCCAAGCGCGACCGGACCGCCCATACGCTGGTCCTGCCGGCCGCCGTCGAGCCCTCCGCCGTCGAGCGTTCTGCAGGAAATGCTTCCGCTGTGCCGGCGCCTGCCGGCATCCCCGATCCCGCAGACCTCCTGGCCCGGGTGGAGGCCCTGGTCCCGGCCCTGCAGGCCCGCGCTGCCGACACCGAGGCGCAGCGGCGCCTGCCGGCGGACACCGTGGCAGACCTGCATGGTGCCGGAGTCTTCCGGGTCCTGGTCCCGAAGGCCCTGGGCGGCTTAGGCATGGGCGCGGACACCTATGCAGAGGTCATCCGGCTGCTGGCCAGGGGCTGCGCCTCGACGGCCTGGACGGCAGGGCACCTGATGGAACACGCCTGGATGCTGGCGCGCTGGCCGCGTCAGGTCCAGGACGAGGTCTTCAGCCACGGAACCATGCCCCTGGCCGCTGCGACCAGCGCACCGGCGGGAACGGCCCGCACCGTGCCCGGCGGGCTGGCCATCACCGGGCACTGGCGCTTTGCCTCCGGCATCCTGCACTCGGAGTGGGCCCTGCTGGCCGTGGACCTCGACGGCGTTCGCCTGCAGTGCCTGGTCCCGGTGCCGGAGCTGGAACTGCAGGATGCCTGGCACACCGACGGCCTGCGCGGAACAGGCAGCAATGACCTGCTGGCCACGGACCTGTTCGTTCCGGGCTACCGCACCCTGGCGTGGGAGAAGTTGGCGGCGCCGGACAACCCAGGCAGCAGGATCCACCCGGAACCCCTGATCCACGCACCCATGGGGACGCTGCTGAACCTGGTGGCGCCCTCGGTGGCCCTCGGCGCTGCAGAAAGCGCCGTGGACCTGTTCCGGGACCGGCTGCAGACCGGCGGCGGCAAAAACCCCGTGGGCCGGCAGGCAGACTCGCCGCTGGCGCAGGCACGCTTTGCCCGGGCCTTCGGACAGCTCGCCTCGGCCCGCCTGCTGTGGACGGACGCCCTTGGCGCCATCACGACGGCGGGACCCGGGAAGGGCCCGGACCCCACCGAAGCCGGGCGAGCCGAGGTCCGGCTGCTGCTGGGCCTCAGCGCCGATGCCGCCCAGGACGCGGTGCGCCTGGTTATGGCCGGTTCCGGAGCCGGCGTGCACCGGCTGGCACATCCCCTGCAGCGGATCCAGCGCGACATCGGCGTCCTGGTCAACCACCCCACCTTGAGCCTGGACCCCATCCTGGAGCGGGCCGGCCGCGACCTGCTGGTCAGTGCCGCTGGCCGTTTCCGGTCCGGTACGTCGCCAGCGTGATCCCACCCGGCAGCGCTTCCGCCGCAATGGCCTGCAGGTCACGGGGTTCCGTTCCGTTGCTGAAGAGCGGGATTCCGCTGCCCAGGAGGATGGGATTGATCTTCAACTGGATCTCGTCGATGAGGTCCACCAGCTGGCCGGCGAGCTGCCCGCCCCCGCACAGCCAGATGTCCCGGCCGGGCCCGTCCTTGAGCTTCGCAACCCGCGCGGCGATGTCGCCTGCCATGATCTCCACGTGGGGCGACGCCGGCAGCAGCTGATGGGTGGCAACGATCTGCCGCAGGTGTGGATAGGCGCCGTCTGACAGGCCCGCCGCGACCGCCGGCTCGTGCGTGCGCCGGCCCAGCAGGACGGTGTCGAAGCGGCGGGGCGCACCGGTGACTCCCAGCGCTGCACGCAAGTGCGCCGGGCATGTCTCCGGGTACCGGGCGAACAGGCTGGCCAGGGTTTCAGGCTGCGCGGGGAAGCGGGAGAAATCGCCTGCCGGATCGGCGATGAAGCCGTCGATCGAGGTGGCGACGAAGTAGACGAGGTGGCGCACGGAGTACTCCAATCACTGCGAGGGTTCGGGCTGTCTTCCCTTCAGTATCACCCGGCCGCCGGTATCGTGGCTGGCCAGCGGGCCGGTACCGGCGTCCGGCGGTAGCCGGATCGGCAGGCGCCGTGGAAGGATCAGGTATGCCCCACCGCCTGATGTTGCTGGACACCGCGTCGCTGTACTTCCGTGCCTTCTACGGGTTGCCGGATTCCATCCGGCGGGCGGACGGGACCCCCGTGAACGCGGTCCGCGGGCTGCTGGACATGATCTCCCGGCTCACCACCGACTACCGCGCCACGCACCTTGTGGCGTGCTGGGACAACGACTGGCGGCCGCAGTGGCGGGTGGACCTGATTCCCACCTACAAAGCCCACCGGGTGGCCCAGGCGTTTCCGGACGCCACCGACGTCGAGGTGGTCCCGGACGCGCTGGAGGCGCAACTGCCCATGATCCGCGAGGTGCTGGATCTTGCCGGCATCGCCGTGGTGGGCGCCGCCAACCACGAAGCCGACGACGTTATCGGCACCTACGCCAGCCATGCGGCCTTCCCCGTGGATGTTGTCACCGGCGACCGGGACCTGTTCCAGGTCTGCGATGACCGCCGCCAGGTCCGGGTGATCTACACCGCCCGGGGCATGAAGAACCTGGACGTGATGACCGAGGAAACCGTGGTTGCCAAATACCGGGTGCTCCCGCAGCAGTACGCCGACTACGCCACCCTCCGCGGCGACGCCTCGGACGGTCTCCCCGGTGTTGCGGGGATCGGCGAAAAGACCGCAGCTACGCTGCTCCTCGACTACGGGACCCTGGCAGGACTCCTCGAAGCAGCCGCCAACCCCGCCAGCAAGATCTCCCCGGCCGTGCGGTCCAAACTGGCGGCGGCCGGGGACTACCTTGAAGCAGCCCCCGCCGTCGTCAACCTGGTGCGGGACCTGGACCTGCCCACCCTCGAGGAGGCAGGCGCGCACCTTCGTCCGGTGACCGGCGGTCCGCGGAAGGAACTGGAGCGCCTGGCCACCGAATGGAATTTGGGCGGCTCGGTCCAGCGGCTCCTGGCAGCCCTGGACCAGCGCGCCTGAAGGTTCGAGGCAGGTCAGCCGGCAGCTTTCCTGATGTGGTCAGCGATCCGCTTCTCGGTCTCCGGGGTGAGGGCGAGCAGCGCGAAGGACGTGACCCAGAGGTCGCCGTCGTCAAGGTTCGCTGACTCCTCGAACCCGACTGTGGCGTAGCGGGAGGTGAACTTGGCCGCTGCCTTGAAAAACACCACCACCTTGCCGTCCGCGTCCGTGTACGCCGGAAAGCCGTACCAGGTCTTGGGCACCAGCTGCGGGGCAACCTCGGTGACAATCCGGTCGATCCCCTCCGCGAGGACACGGTCGTCGTCAGGCATTGCCGCGATCGCGTCGCGGACTGCCTGTTCCCCTGCGGCCCGGGTTTTACCGGCTTTTTCCTCGGTCCGGAGTTCCGCGGCGCGCTGTTTGACAGCATCCCGCTCGTCCTTGGACAGCCCTGTGGTTTTTTCAGCCATGTGATCCTCCGTTAACAACTCCGCGGCGGGTGGTCCGCCTCTCCTGAATCTACTGCTCCCGACGCCGCGGCGCCCGCCGTCAGGCGATTTTCCTGGTGGCCACCCGCAGCCGGTTACTGCTGCCGCACGGCACGGCCCAGGCGCACGGCTGCTTCTTCCAGCCGCTGTGCGGGGACGTCCCCGAAGGCCAGCCGGATGTGCCGGTCAGCGTCCGTGCCGGGCCCGGAGGCGAAGAAGGAACCCCGCTGGTACTCCACGCCTTCGGTGCTGGCGGCTGCCGCCAGTGCGTCCGCGTCGATTCCGGCGTCCTGAAGGCGGGGCCACAGGAAAAGGCCGCCGCCGGGAAGGGTGGTCTGGAACGCTCCGGGGGCTTCGCGTTCCAAGGCGGCCACCAGCGTCCTTGCTCTGGTCAGGTACAGCTCCCGGGCCCGCGCCAGGGTGGCGTCAAACAGGTCCGGCTGGGACGTCAAAAGTTCGCCCACAATGGCCTGGACCAGCGTGGAGCTGTGCGAATCCTGCCGGCTGCGCAGAGCCACGAGGTCCGCGGCGAGGTGTTCGGGTGCCACCAGCCAGCCCAAGCGCAGCCCGGGGCCCAGCGTCTTGGTGAAGGTGTTGATGTGGATGACGTGGTCGGAGGTGTTGAAGGCGTCAACGCTTTCCGGTCCGCCGCTGTACCAGAGTTCCCGGTACGGGTTGTCGGCCAGGACCACAAAGCCGTAATGCTCCGCCAGCCGGACCAGCTCGGTCCGGGCCCCGGCCGGAAGTGTGCCCTGCGAGGGGTTATGGAAGTCGGGGACCGTGTACAGCGCTGACGGGCGGCCACCCGCGCGGAGCCGGTCCGCGAGTTCGTCCACGTCCAGTCCGTGCGCGCCCACCCGGATGGGCAGGGTGTTTGCACCGGAGAGCTGGAGGCCGCGGAGGAAGAGCGGGAAGATGGGGTTGTCCACGGCCACCGTGTCGCCGCGTTCCACCACCGCCTGGATGCCCAGCGACAGGCCGTGGAAACCGCCGTTGGTGATAATGATCCGCTCCACCGGGACGCCTTCCCTGGCGGCAATCCAGTCCCGGAGCGGCGAAATGCCTTCGGTGCGGGAGTACTGGAGTGACGGCAGCCCCGGGCGGGACAGGACCCGGGTGGTGGCCGCAGCCAGCTCCGCGGCAGGGAGGACTCCGGGGTCCGGGATACCGCCGAGCAGTTCGATGGCATCCTCCCGCCGGTCACGGAGGGTGGCGTCGCCGAAGCCTTTCGGGGCGGTGAACCCTGCGATCAGTGCTGTTTTGCGCGCCGGTGCGGGCCGGGTGGGGGTGGAAGTCATGATGCAGCCTTTACGGGTTGTTGGACGGGGCCGGCGCCGGGAATGGCCGCCAGGAGCGCCTGGGTATAGGGATGTTCCGGCCGGGAGAAGACCTGATCGACGGTGCCTTGCTCCACCACCTGTCCCCGGCGCAGGACGGACACGGTGTCCGCCACCTGGCGCACCAGTGCCAGGTCGTGCGAGACGAAGAGGTACGTCAGGCCGAGCCCCCGCTGCAGCCGGGCCAGCAGTTCGAGGATTCCGGCCTGCACGCTGACGTCCAGGGCGGAGGTGGGTTCGTCCAGGACCACAACATCGGGGCGCACCACCAGCGCGCGGGCTATGGCCACCCGCTGGCGTTGGCCGCCGGACAGTTCCGCGGGCCGGCGGCGCAGGGTCTCCGCGGGCAGGCCCACGGCTTCCAGCGCCTCGACCACCAGCGCGGCCCGGCCGGCCTTGTGGCCCACCTGGAACCGGTCCAGCGGTTCGCGGATGATCCTGCCCACCCGCCAGCTGGGATCCAGGGACGTGAACGGGTTCTGGTAGACCAGCTGGAGGTGGCGGCGGACGTCCCGCAGGGCAGCCCGGGACAGCCCGGCGGTGGGTTGGCCGCCCACCAGGATGCCGCCGTCGTCGGGTTGGTCGAGACCCAGCAGGAGCCGGACGGCCGTGGTCTTGCCGGAGCCGGACTCGCCCACCAGGGCGTGCGTCCGGCCGCGCTCCACCGTGAACGACACCTTATCCAGGGCCAGGAAGTCTTTTTTGCCGGTCCGGAACCGCTTGGTCACCCCGGCCACCTCGATCTGGGGCGCCGCCGGCTCAGTGAGGGCGGATGAGGCAGTCCGCTGGCTGCGGTACCGGTCCGGATTCAGGGCCGGGACGTCGGCCTGCAGGCTGCGTGAATACTCCGTGGCCGGGGCGGCAAACACCTCCCGCGAGGAGCCCGATTCCTGCACGGCGCCGTCCTTGAGCACCACCAGTGAGTCCGTGCGCTCCGCCGCGATGGCCAGGTCATGGGTGATCAGGAGGAGGCTGATGTCCAGCTCCTGGCGAAGGTCCGCCAGCATGTCCAGGATGAGTTTCTGGACGGTGACATCCAGGGCCGACGTCGGTTCATCCGCCACAACCAGGGCGGGCCGCGGCAGCACGGTGAGGGCGATCAGGACACGCTGCAGCATGCCGCCGGAGAGCTGGTGCGGGTAGGAGTCATAAACCCGCCGCGGGTCCGGCAGGCCCAACTGCCCGAACACGCGCAGGACGGCCTCCCGGCGTTCGTCGGCGCCTGCCGGTCCCAGCAGCGCCGCGGCTTCCTGGGCCTGGGCGCCGATGGTCCGGACCGGGTTCAGGGCGGAGCCCGGGTCCTGGGGGATGAAGCCCAGCTTCCGGCCGCGGAGGGGACGGAACTGCCGCTCCGGAACGGCCAGGACCTCCGTGCCGTCGAACCGGACACTGCCGCCGGCGGACGACCCCGAAGGCAGCAGCCGGAGGATGGCTTTGGCGATGGTGGACTTTCCGGATCCGGACTCGCCGATCAGGGCCAGGCTGCCACCGCGGTCCAGGCTGAAGCCCACGTTGTGGACCACGTTGTTGCGCCCGTAGGCGACATTGAGCCCTGCCACAGTCAGCAACGCTTCGTTCCGGGGTGTCGGCACTGGATTTTCCTTTCCTGCGGGGTGGACGGTTTCGAGGGGACGGACGGCGTTCACCGGGTGCTCCGCAGCCAGCGGCTGATCCTGTTGACGGCCAGGACGGTGGCCACGATCACCAGGGCGGGCGCGTAGACCAGCCACGGTGCCGTGGGGTAGGTCTTTCCGGATGCCACCAGCAGGCCCCAGTCGGAAGCCGGGGGCGGATCGCCGTAGCCCAGGAACGCCAGCGACGCGATGACCAGGATGGACGTGCCGAACTGCAGCACCGCCAGCACCAGCACCGGGCGGTAGGCGTTGGGCAGCACATGGCCCAGCAGCGCCTGCAGCCGGTTTCCGCCCTGCAGGTAGGACGCTTCCACAAAAGCGGCCCGGCGGACCCGGATCACTTCCGCCCGCATCAACCGGGCAAACACGGCCACGGCCGAAACGCCGGTGGCGATGGCGGCGTTGATGGTCTGGAAGCCCAGCGAGCTGACAATCACCACGGCCAGAAGGAAGCCGGGGATGGCCAGCAGCACGTCCACGAACCGGCCCAGGGTGGTGTCCACCCAGCCGCCGCGGAATCCGCTGGCAAGTCCGATGGCGCTTCCCACCACCAGCCCGATGATCACTGCCACCAGGGCGCTGGTCACCGAGGAAGCGGTCCCGTGGACCACCCGGGCATATTGGTCCCGGCCCAGGTAGTCCGTGCCGAACCAGTGCTGGGCGCTGGGGGCAGCGAGCTTCGCGGCGGTTTCGCCAGTGACCGGGCTGAAGGAGGTGAAGACCCCGGGGACCAGGGACCAGAGCACCACAATGAGGAGGACCAGGAAGGAGAGCGCCACCGTTGGCGGCAGGGCGGTCCTGGTGCGGAGGGACGCGGCGCCGGCGCTGCGGAGCCGCGCGAAGGTCAGGTCGGCACTCATGCGTCCACCGTTTCGTTGATCTTGACCCGCGGATCCAGCAGCGGCGTGAGGAGGTCGGCGGCGAGGTTGACGGCCACAAACACCACTGCCGAGATGGCCACCACCGCCTGCAGGACCGGTTGGTCCTCGCCGGTGACGGCTTTCTGCACCACGGTGCCGATGCCGTCGCGGCCGAAGATGGTTTCGGTGATGACCGAGCCGCCCAGGAGTTCGCCGACGATCAGGGCGATCATGGCAACCGAGGGCAGTGCGGAAGGTTTGACCAGGTGCCGGGCGAACAGCGCGGCCTCGGTAAGTCCCCGGGACCGCGCCACCTGGGCGTAGTCCTGGCGGCTTTCGTGGTCCAGGCTGGCGAGAAGGACCTCTGCCAGCGGCGCCGAGACGGGAATCGCCAGGGTGATGGCGGCGAACAGTGTGGCCGCGGCACTGTTGGGATCGGTGGTGGTGAACGAATGCAGGCGGAACGCGAACAGTTCAATCAGGACCAGCCCGATCACGAAGTTGGGGACGGACAGGAAAAATGACGGGATGGAGCGCAGCACCCCCGCCCACCGCCCGGGCGCGTAGTGGGCGCCGTAGGCGATGGCCACGGCGAAGACCAGGGCGATGACAAAAGCCGTGCACGCCAGGGTCAGGGTGGAGGGGAGCGCGTCGCCAACCAGCTGGGCCACCGGCAGGTTGGACTGCAGCGAGAAACCCAGCTGCCCGGTGAGGAACCGGCCCAGGGACAGGATCAGCTGCACCAGGACCGGCCGGTCCAGTCCGTAGTAGGCAACGATCCGCTGGATGTCTGCCTCGCTGAGCCCGTGCTGCGGGTCCCGGAGGCTGTTGGTGATGGCATCGCCCGGAAGGACGCTGATCACCAGGAACGTGAGGATGTACGCCAGCAGGACCACCACCACGGCCTGGCCGGTCCGAACCAGGGCAAAGCGGCCATAGGTGTTGGTCATCTCCGCCACCACCCAACTGTTGCCGGGGGCCGGGACGATGTGGCCGGGCCGGTCATTTGGCGATCCAGGCGGTATAGAAGTTTGCGTAGGCCAGGCCGTTGTACTGGACGTCCCGGACCTTCGGGGAGATCAGGTACAGGCGCTGGACCAGCTGGTTCAACGGGATGAAGTAGCCCTGTTCCAGGACGTACTGCTGCAGTTCGCCGGTGACCTTTTCACGGGATGCCCTGTCGGACGCGCTGGCTACGGCGGCGGACAACTCGTTGAGCCGGGTGTCCGAGGTGCCCACGTTGAACCAGTCCTCGCCTTTGTTCTGGCTGGTCAGGACGCCTGCCACGGTACCCACGTCCACAAAGCTGCGGGACGTCTGGAACAGCGGCGGACGGCTGGCCTGGATCGCGGCGTATCCGGCGACGTCCACCACCTTGAGGGTGACCTTGATGCCGATCCGCTTGAGCTGCTGGGCGATGAGTTCGTCCTCGGCCTTGGTGGACGGGACGTAGGGGTTCGGCGTCAGCGGGAACTCGAGGGTCTTACCGTCCTTGGTGCGGTAACCGTCGGAGCCGGTTTTCCAGCCGGCGTCGTCCAGCAGCTTGCCGGCCTTGTCCGGGTCGAAGGCGAAGGAACTGCTGTAGTCGCCTGCTTCCGGGACGTTGCCCTGGATGAAGGTGGTGGCCGCGTCCCAGTCGGGAGTGTAGACGGTGCTGCGGATTTCCTCGCGGTCAATGCCGTGCTGGATGGCCTGCCGGACGCTGACGTCGTTGGTGGGGAAGGCCTGCGTGTTGACCTGGAACCCATCCACAAAGCCCAGGTACTTGGGGGTTCCCACGGTGAAACCGGCGGCCTTGAGTGCTTCGATTTCCTGCGGTTCCACGTTGAAGGCAACATCCGCCTGGCCGGAGGCCACCGTGGAGGTCCGCACGGAGGTGTCCTTGATGACTTTATAGGTGATGGTGTCCAGCCGGGCCGGGCCGGTGTGGCCCAGCGCTGCCGGGCCCCAGTTGTAGTCCGGCCGCTTCGCCAGCACATAGCTGTCGCCCTGCTTCCAGGACTTCAGCACAAACGGGCCGCTGCCGATTTCCTGGCTGAGGTCTGCCTGCGCCTCGGCAGGGAGGGCAAGGGTTTCCGGGCTGAGCAGGATGCAGCCGTGGTAGGCCAGGGTGGCGATGAAGCCCAGGGCGGGGGAGGAGAAGAAGACTTTGACGGTCTTCGCGTCCGCAGCTTCGGCGCCCACGTAGTTGCTGGCAGGGAAAAGGCCCACCTTGCTGATGCCCCGCTCGGGGTCCCCCTTGGCCCAGGCCTGGAGGTTTGCCACCACGGCGGCCGCGTCCAGCGGGGTGCCGTCGGAGAAGGTGACGCCGTCCTTGAGGTGGATGACGAAGTCCTTCGCCCCGTTCAGCTCCTCCCAGCTTTCGGCAACCCAGGGGCTGAGCGCACCGTTCGCGTCAACGTAGACCAGCTTGTCCGTGAGCTGGCCCCAGAGGTTTCCCTCGTAGCTGGAGATGGAGGTTTTGCTGGACACCCAGCCGGTGTCATAGCCCTGGATCAGGAAGGTGATGTTTCCGCCGTCCACGGGAGTGCCGCCGTCGGCCGGGGTGCCGGTGGCCGCGGGACCGCCGCAGGCGGTGAGGAGGGCGGTGGCGCTGATGGCGCTGAAGCCGGCAAGGAACGCGCGGCGTTTGAATTCTGTTGCATGCATGGGGGTGGTCTCCTGGAAAAGTGTGGGGATGTGAAGTGGGCTAGATGGCTTTGCCGGGGTTGAGCCGGTGGAAGGGGTCCAGGGCGGCCTTGATGGCGTGCTGGGATTCCCGGACGCGTTCAGAGAGTTCCAGCGCGGCCCAGTCCTGTTTGAGGCTGCCGATCCCGTGTTCGCCGGTGACGGTGCCGCCCAGGGCGAGGGCCACCCTGACCAGTTCCGTGGCAGCATCCTGGAGGGCTGCCGGGGGCTGGTCCTCACCCGGGCCGATCGGCAGGGTGATGAGCGGGTGCAGGTTCCCGTCTCCGGCGTGGGACACGGCGGAGATCTTCACGCCGAAGCGTGCCTCCAGCGCGGGAAACGCCGCATAGACCTCCGGCAGCCGGGATTTAGGCACAGCGATGTCCTCGCCGATGTACCAGTGGCCGGCCGGCAGCCCGCGCCCGCTGCGGCGCAGCTCCCAGAGTTGGACGGCATCCGCAGCAGGCTCCACGGTGACCCGGCCGCCCTTGGCGGTCAGGGCGTCGGTCAGGTCCGACGCCTGCCCGGCGATGCCGTAACCATCGATTTCAATGAGGATCAGCGCTGCCCCGCGGGCCCGCAGGTCCGAGCCGGAGTGGCTGTCGATGGAGTCCAGGGTGGGGGTGTCGAAGAACTCGATGGCTGCGGGCCGGACGGGGGAGAGCGTGATGGCGCCGAGCGCTGCGGCGCCCAGGGCCGTGCTGTCGAAAAACGCGGTGACGGTGTTGCGGGCCACGGGGATGGGCCGCAGGCGGACCGTGGCCCGGACCACGATGCCCAGGATTCCCTCGGAGCCCACAAACAGGGAGGTCAGATCCAGGCCCGTGACGCCTTTGATGGATCGGTGCCCCACCGTGACCAGGCTGCCGTCAGCCAGGACGACGTCGAGGGCCAGGACGGATTCCCGGGTCACCCCGTATTTGGCGCAGCGCAGCCCGCCGGCATTGGTGGCGATGTTGCCGCCGATCGAGGAGATGTCGTAGCTGGCGGGGTCCGGTGCGTAGAACAGCCCGTATGGAGCCAGCGCGGCGTTCAGGTCGGCATTGATGAGCCCCGGCTCCACCACTGCCACCTCATCCAGCGGCGAAATCTCCACAATCGCCGCCATCCGTTCGGTGGACACCACCACCTGCTCCCCAGTCGCGGTGGCGCCGCCGGACAGGCCGGTCCCCGCTCCGCGCGGCACAACACTCAGGCCCAGTTCGACGGCGAGTCGCACCACGTCCTGCACCTGGGCTGCCGTCCGGGGAAAAACCACGGCGGGCCCTGGCTGTCCGGCGCCCGCCGCGCCTGCCCTGGCGGTCGCGGCGTCGTAGCGGTACCGGTCCGTCCCGTCGGCGGGTGCCAGGAGCTCAATGGCGGGGTGGCGCTCGCCGAGTGCGCTGGCGAAAGCGTCGAGGACGCGGGGGGACGCTTCGGTTTCAACTGTTGTCATGCCGGGATCTCTCGTCGGGGCCAGTGCAACGCAGGGGAGGACCGGGCCGGGGGTTCGGGGGCCGGCCGGCGGGGTTTCAGCCCGGCAGCCACTGCGAAGTTAGCCCCGGCGCCGCGGGGGCCGCCAGTTCTCCCGACACGCGCATCAACAGTTCGCAACCGCAGTTCACGGTGGTTCGCGGCACGTCAAACAGCGTCTTTTTACGTCGCAGCGAACTGTCCCGTGACGGCAGAAGTAGTGCTGTGAATTTTCGTTGCGGCCCGCGTCCGGGCATTGCGGCGGCGCTTGAACTGAACGATTTGGGGATGGTTTGGTGAGGTAACGATCCGAACGAGAGGCCCTTCACATGACAGCTACATCAGATCTTGCGCCCCGCAGGCTTCGGGACATCTTTGGAACCTTCGCCACCGGCCTGACGGTCATCACCAGCGCAACGGACAATGGCCCGGCCGGGTTCACCTGCCAGTCGTTTGCCTCGCTCTCCCTGGAGCCGGCGCTGGTCACCTTCAGCCCGGCCCGGACGTCCAGCACCTGGCCGCTGCTCCGCGAGGCAGGCTCGTTCACCGTCAACATCCTGCCGGCAGAACACCAGCACCTGGCAGGCCAGTTTGCCCGTTCCGGGGCGGATAAATTTGCCGGCGTCAGCCACGCTGCCTCGCCGCTGGGCAACCCGGTCCTGGATGATGCGCTGGCCTGGATCGACTGCGAACTCCACGCGGAGTATGACGGCGGCGATCACACCATCGTGGTGGCAGCCGTCCGGCACCTGAGCGCACGCCAGGATGCCGAGCCGCTGCTGTTCTTCAAGGGCCGCTACGCCGGGATTTCCGCTGCTGACCGGCTGCTTGAGGTTGCCAGCTGATCTGCGGCTGTTACCCGATCTCCGAAACGCCCGGATGTTCCATGGTGACGTGGGAGCGGAGCCGTTGGAGGCCGTCCCTGATCCTGGACTTGACCGTGGGCAGCGGCACGGAGAGCTTCGCGGCGATGTCCTGGTAGGTCAACGAGCCGAAGTAGGCAAGGAGAATTGATTCGCGCTGCAGGGCTGACAGGCATGCCAACGAGGCAATGATGATTTGGGCGTCCATTTTGTCGGCCAGGTCGTCGACGAAACCGTCGCAGGCTGCCGGCGCGGACCCTGCCCATCGATGATCGCGGGTGCGGCTGCTTTGGGTTGACCTGACTTTGTCCACGGCCCTTCGGTGGGCGATGGTCATCAGCCAGGCCATCGGAGTGCCCAGGGCCGGCCGGTATTTCCCGGCGTCCTGCCAGGCAGTGATGAATACTTCCTGCACGACTTCTTCGCTGAGCGCCCGGTCAACAACAACGCGCTGGACCAGCCCGGTGACCCGGGTGGATGTCTGCCGGTAGAACTCGCTGAACGCGTGGTGGTCACCTTCGGCTGTACGCAGCAGCAACCCGGCAAGACTGTCGCCGGCCTGGTCGGTGGCGGGACAGGCGCCCTGCTCGACGGGGCCGTTCATAAGGCCTTCACCGGCAACGGACAAGCGCCCATCAACTGCCCCGACAGGGTTTCCAAGTGGACTGCCGTTGTGTCCAGCACGCGGGACCCGTGGCACTTGGAACAGCAGACGGCCACCGCGAGGGTGCCCTCCTGCCGCCCGGAAACGCTGGGCGATGCAATCTGCAGGTGCAGGTCGGTGTCACACGTGGGGCACCAGGGGCGTTTTCCCCGGGGCTGGTCCTTGTCCCGTGGAACATAGCTGCTTAACGATGTTGTCATGGCCGTCTTAAACCAATGCCGGATAGCTGGCAAGAATGTAGTCCGCGCCCGCCGGTCCCTTCATGCGCAGGCCCTGTCCAGGGCCGATGCGGTCCCTCATTGCAGCCCAGAAGATGTGCTCGGCCTGTTGGGGGTGCTGCGATAGGGTGCACCAGCTGGTGTACAGGCCGTAGAGGGAGTCCGGGGCAAGAGTCGAGTCTGACTCCTGGTCCCGGTGGGTGGCTTCCTGAAGGAACCGGTCAAACTGTGAGTACGCCATGGTGGGTCCTTGGAGGAGATGCGGTGGGCCGTCTTTGGGGTGTGGCTGCCTGGAATCGTCCCGGCAGTGGAGCAGCCGGGTCCAGACTCAGGAGAGATCCGCCATGTTGTCCTGGACCGCCCAATGGTCGGCGCCGGTGGTGCCCCCATGGCTGGCGATGAGGGCCACGGCCATGCTCTTGGCCAGGACGGCTGCATCCCTGTCGCCTTCAACCGCCGAGATGATTGAGCCCTTGGTGAGGATGTGGCATGACCGCGCGAAAACATCCGGATGGTCCAGTCCGGCCTCCTCGGCAAGGTTCCGCATAAAGGCTCTGACCTGCGCCAGGTAGCTCATCGATGCTTCCCCCAGGGGGTGGGTGGGACCCATCTCCAGCATGGTGCTTATCAGCGCACAGGCCTGGAAGTCGTCCCGGCGGAACCATCCATCCAGGACGTCGAAAATAGTCAGCAACTGGGCTGTCGGGTCCTCGGACCGCTTTCTGCATTCAGCAATGATCTGTTCAACGGTCAGGTCCTGATGACAGCGTTCCAGGAAGGCGAGGACCAACTCATCCTTGGCGGGGAAGTGCCCATAGAACGTGGCCTTGGCAACCCCGGCACGGGAAATAAGTTCAGCGATGCCGACATCCCGGATGCCACGCTGCGTAAATAATTCATAAGCGGCCGCCATGATGCGCTCCCGCGCGCCGGAAGGCGAGCTCCCGGAAGGGACGGGAGCGGCAAGCGGGCCAGCTGAAGAGCTACGTGAATGTTCCATCAGGGCAGACATTACACTACCCAGACAGACCGGTCTGTACGGTGTCCCGCCAGGAAAGGACAAGTTGATCCCGGGCCGTCGCCGGCCCAGTGCCGCAAGCACCATCCGCCCGGTAGTAAGCTTGCTGAACAATATCAGTAAGCGTACTGATGAACCGGAGGACGGGAGCAGGAACCATGGGCGTAATCGTCAGCGCCGTTTGCTGGCTGGGCCTTGCCGCGAGCGGCACCCTGGTGGGCCTGGCAGCCAGCGGTAACGGGGCGCAGGGCCTCAATGGCCTACAGCTGGTTGGCCACGTGTTCCTGGGCCTCGGACTCGGGCAGTTGCTGACGTTGGGCCTGAAGGCGCTGGCCCTGCAGCTGGTGCGGAAGGCTGCCCCGCCGCGGGTGGACACCAGCCAGGAACCCGTACAGGCTCCCGTCCGGCTTGCGAGCGTCCTGCCCCTGCCGGTCCGCCGCACCGCTTCGGGGGCGGCCCGGCACGCCGCCTGACGTGCCGGGCCGCCGCGCTGGCCTGCCCCCGGCCTGACCTGACGGACGCGCGGCTTGCCTGGCCGGGAACCGGTGCCCGTACAAAACCGGGCAGAATGGACGGGTGACTTCTCCTGAGGGACCCGCCCCGACGCGTCCTGGCCCCGCCTTCGACCTGGCCGCCATCGGCGCCGGCCTCGCGTTCGCCGCATCCCTGCCAGCTCTCCGGGAGGCGCTGGGCGCCGGGATGGCCGCTGTGGTGCAGGCACCACCCGGAACCGGCAAAACCACCCTTGTCCCGCCGCTGCTGGCAAACCTGCTGGGCGCAGGAAAACCAGGTACCGGCAACCTGAAGATCGTTGTTACGCAGCCCCGCCGGGTGGCTGCCCGTGCTGCTGCGCGGCGGCTATCGGCCCTGGCCGGCACCCCACTGGGTGGACCGGTGGGCTACACCGTCCGCGGCGAAAACAAGACCAGCCGGTCCACCGTCGTCGAATTTGTCACCCCGGGAATCCTGTTGCGCCGCCTGCTGGCCGATCCCGGCCTGGCGGGGGTGGCCGCCGTCGTCCTCGATGAAGTCCACGAGCGTGGCCTGGAGACGGACCTGCTGGTGGGGATGCTCGCCGAAGTCCGCGAGCTGCGCGGCGACCTGACCCTGGTGGCCATGTCCGCCACGCTTGACGCGCCCCGGTTCGCCGCGCTGCTGGTGGATTCCGACGGCGGCCGGCCGGCTCCCGTGATCGACTGCCCGTCGGCGCTGCATCCGTTGACAGTGGACTGGCAGCCGGCCGCAGGGCCGCGAGTGGATGGCCGGGGTGTGGCACGGGATTTCCTGGACCACGTGGCCGCGACGGCCGCGCAGTTCCATGCCCGCGCCCTTGCCGCCGAGCCCGGCGCTGACACTTTGGTGTTTGTCCCGGGTGCCCGGGAGGTGGCCCAGGTTGCGGCTGCGCTGCGGGGCCGGCTGGGCAGCGGCGTTGACGTCCTGGAGCTGCACGGCCAAGCCCCCGCGGCCGACCAGGACAGCGCCGTGTCCGGCCGGCGGCAAGGCGGGAAACCACGGATCATCGTCTCCACGGACCTGGCCGAATCGTCGCTGACGGTGCCGGGGGTGCGGCTGGTGATCGATTCCGGCCTGTCCCGCGAACCCCGGCGCGACGCGGGCCGCGGCATGACGGGGCTGGTCACCGTGTCCTGCTCGCGGGCGTCGGCGGAGCAGCGGGCAGGCCGGGCCGCCCGGCAGGGGCCGGGAACAGTGGTGCGGTGCTACAGCCAGCAGGCGTTCGGAGCGGCCCCCGCCCACGTGACCCCGGAAATTGCGGTCGCGGACCTCACCGGCGCCGCCCTTACCCTTGCCTGCTGGGGCTCTCCGGGCGGCGCGGGCCTTGCCTTCCCGGACCAGCTGCCGCAGCAGGCACTGGCGGACGCCACGGCGGTGCTGCTCGAACTCGGTGCGGTGGGTGCGGACGGGCACCCCACCGCCACCGGCCGCACGCTGGCCGGCATTCCGGCGGACCCCCGCCTGGCCAGGGCCCTGCTGGCCGGCGGCACCGCCGCGGGTCCCGTCCTGGCAGCACAGGTGGTGGCAGCCGTGGCCGGGGACCACCGCGCGCGCGGCGCCGACCTCCCCGGCCTCCTGTCGCAGCTCCGTGCCGAGAGGGGCCCGGAAGGCCGGAGGTGGGCTGAGGAGTCCCGGCGGCTGCAGGACCTCGCCGCCCGGGCCGGGAACAGCGGAAAGGCGAAGGCGCCCGGTTCTTCCCGCCCTGAAGCCGGCAGCGGCGCAGAGGCGGTGGGCGCCGTGGTGGCACTGGCTTTCCCTGGCAGGGTGGCGCAACGCGTCGCCGGCGACGGGCCCGAATGCTACCTGCTGGCCTCCGGCACCCGGGCCGGGCTGCCGGCCGGGAGTTCCCTGGCCGGCCACGAGTGGCTGGCCGTGGCGGAAGTGTCCCGTGCGGAAGGCAGGGACGCTGCCGGCACGGGAGCCGTGATCCGCGCCGCCGCGCCGCTGACGGCTGCCTTGGCGGAATCCGCGGCAGCCCACCTGCTCAGCGACTCCGTGGTGGCACAGTTTGTGCAGGGACGGGTCAGCGCCCGGCGGGTCCGCAGGCTCGGCGCCATCGTCCTGGCGAGCACCCCGGTCCGGCCGTCCCCGGCGGAGGGCCGGACCGCCGTGGCGGCGGCGCTAATGGCTGAGGGGCTTGATGTGTTGGCCTGGCCGACGGCGGCACTGGACATCCGCCGCCGGCTCGCCTTCCTGCACCGCGAGATGGGGGCGCCCTGGCCGGACATGTCGGATACGGCCCTCCTGCAGCGGCTGGATGACTGGCTGGGGCCTGAGCTGGCGGCACTGGCCGGCGGCGCCGCCGCGGGCAACCTGGATCTTTCCCCGGCCGTGCGCCGGCTCCTGCCCTGGCCCGAAGCAGGGCGGCTGGACAGCCTGGCACCGGAACGGCTTGAAGTTCCCAGCGGTTCCCGGATCCGGATTGAATACCCGGCCGACGCTGACGGTACAGGCCGGCCGGTGGTGGCGGTCAAGCTACAGGAGTGTTTCGGGCTGGCCACCACACCCCGGCTGGCGGACGGCCGGGTTCCGGTCCTGTTCCATCTGCTCTCACCGGCCCGGCGTCCGCTGGCGGTTACCGATGACCTGGCGTCATTCTGGTCGGGGCCCTATGCGCAGGTCCGGGCGGAGATGCGGGGCCGCTATCCACGGCACCCCTGGCCGGAAGACCCCTGGTCGGCGCCGGCCACCGCACGGACGAAACCCCGGTAAGGCGGTCTTCCGGCGGGCGAGCAGGCCTGCCGCAAGCGCAGGGTGAGATGTCCGATACACAGCGGAAACGCCGCGTCGACCCGTTGAAACATGGTCCCGTTAGTCTCGGATCCACAGGGGCAAGGAAGCCCGAATGGACCTGGAAGGATGCACCGAATGTTTCTTTTGAACAGCCTCAGTCTTCTGCTTGACGGACGCGGCAACGACGATGGGCACGCCTTCGGCAGCAGTGCCAACAGCAGTTTCCCGGCAGGCCGGCTCACCTCAGCCGCCTGGGAAGGCTGGTGGCACGAAGAGCAGGCCTGAGCCCGACACACTACGGCTGCGGAACCACCCGGGACAGGATGAAGGCCGCGACGGGGATGGCAGCGGCGGCACCGACGTCGAACGCGGCCCGCTTTTTGCCCGCGACGGTGAAGGAGTGGTCCCCGCCGGCCACCCATTCCAGGACCGCATTGGTCCCTATCCCGGACACCACGCGCGTCAGGAGGTCCGGGGTGGCAAACGTGTCCCGGCTGCCCTGCAGGAAAAGCATGGGCAGCGTCAGCCCGTACAGGTGTTCGTCCCGGAGTTTTTCGGGCTTTCCGGGCGGGTGCAGCGGGTAGCCCAGGTACACCAGCCCGGCGGCGGGCATTCCTTCGGCCACGGCCATGGACGCCATCCGCCCGCCGAAGGACTTGCCGCCGGCCCAGAGGTTGCCGTTGTCCCCGTGGTCCCCGGCCAGTGCAGCGGCATGGTCCATGGCGGAACGCCAGGCGGCAATGGCTACGGGTGGCCGGTCCGGGAATTTCCGGCCGGCCTCCCGGTACGGGAAATTGAAGCGCAGGCTGGCAACGCCGGTGTCGGACAGTCCGGCGGAGAATCCGGCCAGGAACGGATGGTCCATGCCCGCGCCTGCCCCGTGCGCCACCACCAGGGTCGCGGCGGGGTGGTCGGGGCGGGTATAGGCGGCCGAAACCGCCCCGTCCGCCACGGTGATGGTGCGGGGTTGTTCTGCGATGGGCATGGATCCATCATGCCGGAAGCAACGGCCCTGCGACGCGGGCAGGGTGTACGTTGTCCCCATGGCGAGCGAACAGACCACCATCACAGTCCAGGGCCCCCACGGCGAACGCGAAATGCGCATTTCCAGTCCCTCAAGGGTGCTCTGGCCGGAGCTTGGCCTCACCAAGCTGGACCTGGCCAACTATCTCGCCGATGTGGGGGACGCCTTCATCGCCGCCAACGGCGACCGTCCCGTTTCGCTGCAAAGGTTCTCCGACAACATTGACGGCGAGCAGTTCTTTTCCAAGAACCCGCCCCGCGGCACCCCGGACTTCGTCCGCTCCGTCAAGGTGGTCTACCCCAGCGCCCGGTCCCACCCCCAGCTGGTGCTGGATGAACCGGCCGCGGCCGTCTGGGCCGCGCAGATGAACACCGTGGTGTTCCATCCGTGGCCGTCCAGGGCGGATAACACGGACAACCCGGACCAGTTGCGGATCGACCTGGACCCGCAGCCCGGCACGGACTTCAAGGACGCCGTCCCCGCAGCGCGGGTGCTGAGGGACGTCCTGGCCGAGGCCGGACTGGACGCGTTCATCAAAACGTCTGGCAACCGGGGGCTGCACGTTTATGCCCCCATCGAGGCCACGCGGGAGTTCCTGGACGTCCGGCATGCCGTGATCGCCGCAGCCCGCGAGGTGGAGCGGCGGATGCCGGACCAGGTCACCACGGCATGGTGGAAAGAGGAACGGGGCCAGCGCATCTTCCTCGACTACAACCAGGCCAACCGGGATCGGACCATTGCCGGCGCCTACAGCCCGCGGGCCCTGGCGCACGCTCCGGTCTCCTGCCCCATCACCTGGGACGAACTGGACACCGCTGACCCGCGGAACTTCACCATCCTGACGGTCCCGGAGCGGCTCCGCACCATCGGCGACCCGTGGGCGGATTTCGGCGCGAAGCCCGGCACCATCGACACGTTGATGCAGTGGTGGGAACGTGACCTCGAGGCCGGGCTGGGCGAGCTGGCATTCCCACCCGACTATCCAAAGATGCCGGGCGAGCCGCCGCGCGTCCAGCCCAGCCGGGCAAAGAAGCCGGAGTAGCCGTTTTTATTCGAAGCGGGACGGGTCGCCGGCTCCGCGCCGGACCACCTCGGCCACCCCGCTGGAGAAGTCCACCACCGTGGTGGGCTCGGAGCCGCAGTCGCCGGCGTCCACCACGGCGTCCACCTGGTGGTCCAGGCGTTCCTTGATGTCCCAGCCCTGAGTCAACGGATCCTCCTCGTCCGGCAGCAGCAGGGTGCTGGAGAGAAGCGGTTCGCCCAGTTCCGCCAGCAGGGCCTGCACCACCCGGCTGTCCGGGATCCGCACCCCCACGGTCTTCTTCTTGGGGTGCAGCAGGCGCCGCGGGACTTCCTTGGTGGCGGGCAGGATAAACGTGTACGCGCCAGGGGTGACGGACTTGATGCTGCGGAACACGTCATTGCCGATGTTCACAAACTGGCCCAGTTGCGCAAAGTCCCGGCACACCAGGGTGAAGTGGTGCTTGCTGTCCAGTTTGCGGATGCTCCGGATCCGGTCCAGGGCGTCCTTGTTGCCCAGCTGTGCGCCCAGCGCGTAGCAGGAATCCGTGGGGTAGGCGATCAGGCCGCCGTCGCGCACCATGCTGATTGCCTGCGAGATGGCGCGGGGCTGGGGGTCCTGTGGATGAACGTCAAAGTATCTGGCCATGTGGGAGAGCCTACGTTCCCGGGACCGCCACCGCACCACCTTCCCGGTCGGGGCGGGGAAAGCACGACGGCGGCGCCCGGCCGGTCAGCCCACGTGCACCCAGGGCCGCTGCCGGATGTCCGGCTCGGCTTCACGGAGGATCTCCCGGGTCACCGGCGCAATTTCGCCTTCGCCGAGGAACAGGAACCGGAGGAGGTTGCGGACCGGGTTGCCTTCCGTCCAGCGGAAGTAGATGTGCGGCATCAGCCCTGTCACGTCACGGATGTGCAGGAGCACGGAGGCGATGGTGTTGGGGACGCCCGGCCCGTGGACTTCCAGGACCTGGTACCCATGCCGGAGTACGCCGCGCACCTCCAGGGCGGTTTCGAAGTCGGAGGAGTCGTCCACAATGACTTCCAGGAACAGCGGCCGGGCGTTTCGCGGGAAGTGGCTTGCCTCGGTGGCGGACGCCAGTTTTTGCCGGTAGTCGGCAGCGGCCACGCGGACCGGTTCGTGGGCAATGATGCCGATGGGCCCGGCCAGTGCGGGGGCCATGAACTCCAGGGCTGCGGTGTCCAGCCGCACGTGGGTGGCGTGCAGTTCGAAGGAGCGCATCAACCTGGACAGCAGGGAGACGGCAATGATGCCCAGGATGAAGAACGCGGCAATCCGGATGCCTTCGGGCCGTTCGAAGATGTTGGTCACCGTGGTGTAGGTAAAGAGGACGGCGATGATGCCGAAGCCCACGGTGCGTTTGCGTTGCTGCTGGCGCCGGGCCGAAAGCGTGACGGCCACTGCCGCGGACGTCATCAGCACCAGCACGCCCGTGGCGTAAGCGCCGCCCTGGGCGTCGACGTCGGCCTCAAAAAGCCAGGTGACCACGAACCCCAGGATGGTGAACACGAGCACCAGCGGCCGCACCGCTTTGGCCCAGGCCGGGGCCATGCCGTACCTGGGCAGGTACCGCGGCACCAGGTTCAGCAGCCCCGCCATGGCGGAGGCACCGGCGAACCACAGGATGGCGATGGTGCTGAGGTCGTACACCGTGCCGAACCCCGGCCCCAGGTAGGAGTGCGCCAGGAAGGCCAGCGCACGGCCATTGGCTTCCCCGCCCGGCTCAAATTGCGCCGCGGGGATAAGTACTACAGTGGCGAAGCTGCTGGTCACCAGGAACGTGCTCATGATCAGGGCCGCTGTGGTGAGCATCCGCCGGGTGCCCTGGATCCTTCCGGCTGGGTTCGCGTCGGTGTCCGAGGGGCTGCCCTTGATCTGGGGCATCACTGCCACGCCGGTCTCAAAACCGGAGAGGCCCAGCGCGAGTTTGGGAAACACCAGCAAGGCAATGGCCACGGCCATCAGCGGGTTCCCGTGGGAGGTGGTCAGCGTCTGCCACCAGTTGTCCACCGCCACCGGATGGTTGGCCGCTTCCACCAGGGAACGGCCAATGACCACCACGTTAAGTGACAGGTACACCACCACAAGGACAACCGCCACACCGATGGCTTCCTTGAAGCCCCGCAGGAAAACGGCGGCCAGCAGCGCCAGGAGGACCAGGGTGATGGCCACCTCCTGGCCGTGCAGCCAGCCGGGCGCATACGGGTTCTCGATCAGGTGCGCCGTGGCGTCGGCGGCGGAGAGGGTCATGGTGATCATAAAATCCGTGGCGGCGAACCCCAGCAGGCCCAGGACCAGGAGTTTCCCGCCCCAGCGCGGCAGAAGCCGTTCCAGCATGGCGATGGAACCCTCGCCGCGGGGGCTTTCGCCGGCCACGCGGCGGTAGACCGGCAGGGCCCCCAGGAGGGTCACGGCCACCAGCACCAGCGTGGCCAGCGGTGAGATGGCCCCCGCCGCCAGCGCCGCGATGGCGGGCTGGTAGCCAAGGGTGGAGAAGTAGTCCACGCCCGTCAGGCACATCACCTGCCACCAGGGGTGTTTGTGGTCCTGCCCGGATGATTGCCCGCCCGGGCCCTGGTGCGTGCCTTTGGCGTCCTGCAGGCCAAAAAGCAGCCAGTCCCGTACCGCAGCCCTGCGGCCGGGAGGAAGGGCTGACGGATCAGCCGGCGGTCTGCTCATGGTGGTCATCGGGTTCCCTCTGCGTCAGTGTCCAGGCCACGGCACAGCGCCGCGGCACAGCCGAACGTAGCACCGGGACAAGGCCCCGAACCCCGAAATCCGGGGATCTTGACGCATCCTTAACGCCGGTGTGGGGAAGGGCACACCGGCGGTCAAAGGTGCCGCTCCGGAGGTGGCAGAATGTGCCCCATGCCAGCGGAACGTATAGTGATCGGCCTCAAGGGGGACGACGACGGTGGCGTGCTCACGGAGCGCGCCGCGCGCCTTCTGCCGCCCGGCGGGGGCAGTGAACTCCTGGGCGTCCACGTCCGGACCCCCAAGGGGAGCCGGAGCGGATCACCGCAGGCACTCGAGGCGCAGCGCCGCGCCGTCGTGGCAGCCGGCGGCACCTTCCGGACCCTGCAGGGCGATGACGTTGCCACCGGCCTGCTCGACTATGCACGCTCGGTCCAGGCCACCCGGATGGTGGTGGGGCGTTCCCGGGCAGGGATGTTCCGGGGCGCTGCCGGTACGGGCATGCGGGTGATCCGCGGTGCCGGGGACATCGACGTCCATGTGGTCCCCGGCCTGCCGGCCCGGAACCCCGTGCAAAGACGGCCGCTGGATGTGGGCCGTGCCCGCACCTTCGGGGGCATTGCGCTCGCCGCCATACTGCCGGCGCTGCTTCAGCTGGTCCTCGCCGCGTTCGAACACAGTGTTGCCACCGCCGTGCTGATCCAGCTGGCCGGCGCCGTGGCGATCGCACTGGTGGGCGGCTTGCGGCCTGCGGTGGTTGGTGCCTTGTGGAGCAGTGTCCTGGTCAACTTCTTCTCGACGCCCCCGCTGGGCAACCTGGCCATCGAGGACCCGCAGGATTTTCTGTCCCTGGCGGTGTTCCTGGGCCTGTCCGTTGCGGTGGCCGGCGTAGTGGACCGGTCTGCACGGCGCTCACGCGAAGCCGCGCAGGCGCGGGCGGAGGCCGGCATCCTGGGGGACCTGGCGCTGGACGCCTCGCGGTCCGCAGACCCGCTCCGCGGTCTGCTGTCCGATGCGGTCACCGTGTTTGGCGTCGCCGGAGCGGCCATTGTGGCGCGGCAGTCACCCGGCGCCGGAGCCGGGAAGGCGCCGGTAGTGCTGCTTGCCGGGGTGGGGGACACTACGGGATGGCACGGAATGGTGCCGCCTGCCGCGCCCCCGCCCGGCAGCACCGTGGAACCTGTGGACGCCGTCACGTGGCTGGTCCTTTTCGGCAGGGAAGTCGCACCGGACCGGCGCACGTTGCTGGGCGCCGTTGCCGTGCACATCAAGGCGCAGCTGGAGCGCCGACAACTGGAAACCAGCCGGCTTGAGATCATGCGGCTGGCGGAAGGAAATACCATGCGCACCGCCATCCTGAGGGCGGTGTCCCATGACCTCCGGACGCCGCTGGCCGGGATCAAGCTGGCCGCCGGGGGACTGCTGCAGGACGCCGGCACCTTCACCCGGGCCGAGGAGCGCGAGCTGGTGCAGACCATCGACGAATGTTCCGACAGGCTGGACCTGCTGGTGGGCAACCTGCTGGACATGTCACGGATCACTGCGCAGTCGGTGGAGCCCCTCCTGGGACCCGTGCGGTGGCATGACGTGCTGGACAAGGCGCTCCGCGGCATCCCGTCAACCGCCGTCGCCGTGGTGCTGCCGCCCAACATGCCGGCCGTGGATGCGGACCCCGGGCTGCTGGAACGGGTCATCGCCAATATTGTGGAAAACGCCCTCAAATACGCACCCGGCACCCAGGTGGCAATCACCGGCACCACCGATGGCATGGGTTCCGCTCTGGCCGGGCACCCCTCCGGCGAACTGCGGATCGCCGACCGCGGACCCGGCGTTCCCGCCATGAAAGTGGTGGAAATGTTCCGCCCGTTCCAGCGCCTGGACGACGCCCAGCCCGCAACCGGCGTGGGCCTGGGGCTTGCCGTTGCGCAGGGCTTCGTCGAGGCCATGCGGGGGTCCCTGACCGCGGAGGAAACCCCGGGCGGGGGCCTGACCATGGTCATCCGGTTGCCCCTGTCCACGGGTCCCAGGGAACAGGCCCAGTGAGCACCGCCGACGTCCCCGCAGGCGGACCTGCCCCACTGGCCACCGTCCTGGTTGTTGACGACGATCCGCACCTGCTTAAGGCCCTGAGGATCACGCTGGCCGGCCACGGCTACCGGGTCACCGTGGCAGCTGACGGCGGATCGGCGCTTGCCGCCGCGGCCAGGGACACACCGGACCTGGTGGTCCTGGACCTGGGCTTGCCGGACATGGACGGCGCAGCGGTGCTGCGGGACCTGCGCCGCTGGAGCACCGTCCCCGTCCTGGTGCTCTCTGCCCGCCACGGTTCGGCGGACAAGGTGGCTGCCCTGGACGCGGGTGCTGACGACTACATCACCAAACCCTTCGGCCTGGACGAACTGCTGGCGCGGCTGCGGGCACTGCTGCGCCGCGTGCCGCAGCCGGATTCCGCCCCCACGGTAGCCACGGAAGGGTTCACCGTTGACCTGGTGCGGCGGCAGGTGCATCGTGGCGGAAAACCGGTCCGGCTCACCCCCACCGAGTGGAGCATCCTGGAAATCCTGGTCCGCAATCCGTCCCGGCTGGTCAGCCAGCAGCAGCTGCTGGCCCTGGTCTGGGGTCCCTCCTACCAGAAGGAAGCCAACTACCTGCGGGTGTACATGGCCCAGCTGCGGCGCAAGCTGGAGGCCGATCCCGGCAATCCCCGGCACCTCCGCACCGAACCGGGGATGGGGTACCGCTTCGAGCCTTAACCCCGGGCCCGGCCATGTGGAAATCCCCCCTACCGGCGGCGACCGGCTTGGGGCAGGATGTTGTCTGGTCCAGCTTTTATCCTGCACGAAGGAGTCACCGCCATGCCCACCATCCTTAACCCGTACATCAGTTTCCGCGACAACGCCCGCGACGCGATGAACTTCTACCAGTCGGTGTTCGGCGGCGACCTCCGCGTCAGTACGTTCGGCGAGTACCAGGCCTCCGAGGATCCCGCCGAAGCGGACAAGGTGATGCACGGCATGCTGACCACGCCCAGTGGGCTGGTCCTGATGGGCGCCGACACCCCGAACAGCATGCCCTACAACCCGGGCTCGGCCATCTCGGTTTCCGTCAGCGGGGATGATGAGGCCGAACTGCGCGGCTATTACGAGAAGCTCAGTACCGACGGCGGCTCCGTCACCGTGCCCATGGAGGCCTCGCCCTGGGGCGATATTTTTGGCATGTGCACCGACAAATTCGGCATCGACTGGCTGGTGAACGTCAACGGCGCCCAGGGTGCCACCGGCGCCCCCTAGGACGCGCCGGCCGGAGCTGTTGGACCCATTTCCACCCGGATGTAGGACCTGAGGAGCAGGAATGCTCACTGCTGCACACCGGCCATGACAGGCCTTCCCTTCGCCGGGGACCCACTGGTGCACGCCTGCCTGCTGGGCCTGGGCATCCTGGCGGCCCTGCTGTTCTACGGCTACGAAAAGCGCCGCCGGGGCCTGACCGACCCACGCCTGTGGCCCATTGCGGGTTTCGCCATCGCGTTCGGGGCAATCGGCTCACGAGTCCTCACCTGGGACGTTTCCCGCCAGGTCTCCCTGGCCGAGTGGTGGGGCAACGGCGACCGCAGTATCCTCGCGGGACTGGTCGGAGCCTGGCTTGGTGTGCACCTGGGGAAACGGCTGACGGGCTACCGCGGGTCCACCGGCGACCTGTTGGCACCCGCGGTGGCGTTGGCGCTGGTGCTTGGACGCGTGGGCTGCCTCCTCACGGAACTGCCCGGTACCCCCACCGGGCAGGCCTGGGGCATATCGCTCACGCCGGCACAGGCGGCGCTGTTGGGCGGGCTGCCCGGGGTAGGACTGCACCCGTCCTTTGCCTATGAGATTGCCTTCCACGCAGCCGCCTTTGCGCTCATGTGGCGGTACCGGGACCGCCTGCCCCGTCCAGGCGACCTCTTAATCTGCTATGTGAGCGCCTACGCGCTGTTCCGGTTCGGCGTCGAATTCGTCCGGGGCAACGAGGTGCTGTGGCTGGGCATGAGCCGGCCCCAGTGGTTTCTGCTGGTGATTCTCCCCCTGCTGTCCTGGCGGATGCAGCGGGTGTTCGGGAAACCCCGCCGCCCCAGGCTGGAAGGACGGGTGGCATGAGCAGGAACAACCGCTTTACCGGGAACGGTGAGGACCCCGCTGAACCCTGGCTCGGTCCCTTGGGGGTCGGAACCCTCGTGGGGGCAGTGGTCCTCTACGGCCTCTATGTCGGCGGACCGATTATTTTCAGCGCAGTCCAGACCACGGCCGATCCCACCCAGCCGGTGCGGTACCTGAGTGGGCCTGTGGTGCTGATTCCCATCGCAGGCTACCTGGCCATCGCGATTCTGCTGGCGGTCCGGCCACCCACAGCCAAGTGGGGCGCCGGGCTGCTGATTGGCCTGGGAATCTTCACGCTGCTCGGCGGCGGGATCTGCGTCGGATACCTCGCACAGATAAGGGCCTGAGATGAATCCACTGCCGTTCGCCTCCCGACAGTCGCTGCCCGGCCCCGGCCAGCCGCTGCGCGGGGACCGGATCCACCGCTACGTCACAGCATTCTGCCCCCACTGCCACGAAACCAACCCCCCGCTCGCGCAGGTGCGGCGCCTCTCCGGCGCGCTGCTGATCCGCGATGACCGGGTCTGGCTGGAACGCGGCTGCCCCGATCACGGCCTCGTCAGCACACTGTATGACGAGTCCCCGGAAATCCTGCGCTACCTGGAGAAATGGCAGGCCCCCACCAAGCAGCACATCCCGGACCAGGCCGGCAATTACCGCCAGGTGCCCGAAGCCTACGCATACGGGCTGCCTGCCATGCAGACCCAGCACACCTGCATCCTCCTGCAGGACATCATCGAACACTGCAACCTGCGCTGTCCCACCTGCTTCACCGCCTCCGGCCCCACGTTGCAGGGGGTGGCACCGCTGAGCGAGGTGCTCGCGAACATTGACACCCGGCTGTCCCGCGAAAACGGGCGGCTCGACGTGCTGATGCTTTCCGGCGGCGAACCAACGCTCTATCCGCAGCTGGCTGAACTCCTGGACGAGCTCGTAGCCCGTCCGATCGTGCGGATCATGGTAAACAGCAACGGCATGCTGATCGCAACCGACGATGAACTGCTGGCGCTGCTGGCCAGGCACCGGGACCGGGTGGAGGTCTACCTCCAATACGACGGCCCGTCCAGGGAAACATCCATCCATCACCGCGGGGGAGACCTGACCCGCTTCAAGGACCTGGCCATCGCACGCCTGTCCGAGGCAGGTGTCTTCACCACCCTGACCATGACGGCGGCCCTTGGCGTCAACGATGGTGAGGTCGGCGCCGTTGTGATGCGGGCCCTGGAAACCCCGTTTGTGGGTGGGGTTGCGCTGCAGCCGGTGTTCGGTTCGGGGCGCGGCCACGGCATCGACCCCACGGCCAGGCTCACCCACACGGGCGTCCTGGAACGGCTCGCGGCGCAAACCGGCGGGGTGGTTTCATGGCACGACCTGACGGCACTCCCGTGCTCCCATCCGCATTGCGCATCCGTGGGCTACATGCTGAAGGACGATTCCGGGGCCTGGCGTTCGCTGGCAGCCCTCGTCGGGCATGACCAGCTGCTCGCGTGGCTGGAACTCAATCCCGACGGCCTTGCCAACCGCATCGCCGACAGCGCGATCCCGCTCGAGCTGCGGAACCTCATGAAGACCTCCCTCCTGGACCTCCTGAGCGAGCAGTCATCGCTGTCCCACCCGCGGACCATGGATCTTTGGAAAAACATCTGCACCCAGTGCGACCTCGGCATCGGCACCCTGACCACGTTGGCCGCCGGCAAACTGCCAGGCCAGCAGCAGCGGCTGCGCCGGCTGCTGGGCGAACGGATCACCCGCATCATGGTGAAGCCCTTTATGGACATCTCCACCATGATCGAGGAACGGCTCACGCAATGCTGCGTCCACGTGGGCACCAAGAGCGACGCCGGCGAACACCAATGCGCTCCGTTCTGTGCTGTCCAGGCGTGGCCCGCCCTGGCCAGGCAACGCATCAGCACGGCCACCGGCACCCGGCTCCTCCCCGTCCGCCAGGTCCCGGCCAGTGCCGGGGAGCACTGATGGACGCCGAGTCGGAGGCCCGGCGGATCGCAGCCGGGCCAATGCCATCGCAACTGGTCCGCGCCAAACATGCCGCCCTGCACGGCCAGGGGCGCGGCCACGGAACGGACCCGGCGGACCCACCGCCGTTCGATCCGCTGCGGCTCTGCATCTTCGCGACCATTGCCCTGCTGGGCTGGGTTGCCGGCCCGGTGGCACTGGCCGTGTTCGCCGCCGTCGGATTCGCCGGCTACTGGAAAGCCCGGCGACGGGGCCTGACCCGGTCGAACTGCTACCTCCGGGATACCCGGCTGATCCTGGCGTACCTGGCCCTCCTCCTGGCCGCCGGGTTATGGGGCAGCTACGCCCTGGCAGCTTCCCAGCCGGGCCGCTGAACCAACCACCTCGCCGGTCCGTGGGGGGTTGAGGCGGGACGGGGCTGCTGCAAGGATGGTGCGGTGGAGTCCCTCTTTGAGTTCCTATCCGACAAATGGTGGCTGATTTTTCCCCTGAGTGCGTTTGCCGGGCACTGGGCCAACTCGTGGCGCAAGGCCGGCGAACGCCGGCACCGCCGCAAAGTGGAGCTGTACACCCTCCGGAACCAGTCCCGCGACGCGGAAGTGGCGTCGGCTGCCCGGGTGGCGGACGTCCTGGTCCGGCACACCGCAACCAACGCGCGGTGGCTCGAGTACGAACTGGACGTCGGCAAACTCATCGACTTTCCGTTGATGACGGACGTCCGGGAGCCCCTCACCGTGGCCTTCCTCCGGGCGAAACGGGAAGCGGACGGCCAGCGCCCGACCACGGCCGCCGACATGACGTCGCCAGCCGCCTTCGAGTCCTACCGGCAGGCCGTCGACAGCTTCGCGCTGGCGCTGGACCTGGCCGAGCGCGAGGCTAAACGCATCAAGGACAGCAGGTTCAGCGGCCCCGAACGGCAACGGCTTGCCACCGCCCGAAAACTGCTCCGGATCGCCGAGGATTCAGCGGCTACCCCGGCCGAACGGCAGCAGGCCTACAAACGCGCCCGGCGTGAACTCGATGGCCTGATCGTCCTGCCGGACGTCACCATCGCGGCCCTGGAAGCCAAAGCAGCGCCCGGCCTCGCTGCCGGCGCCACGCACCCTGACGGCCACACCGGCCAGCCGCGCGAAACCACCGCCTGACACTGGGCGGGGTGGTTACCGGCCGGCGCCGGTTGTTTTGACCTGACCTTCCGGACGCGTACGATCGATAAGGTTTCACGCCGGTTGGTTAACGCCGCAGGTCATTCCCCGCGAACAGCTGGTGAATTATGCTGTGCGGGGGCAGCCGGAAACGCGAAATTGCTGAACGTCGACTCTGCAGATTGGGCAACAGGTGGATATCACCTTCATGGTGGCGCTGGTCATCGCACTGGCACTATTTTTCGACTTCACGAACGGTTTCCATGACACCGCAAATGCCATGGCCACGCCCATCGCAACGGGCGCCATCAAACCGAAGACTGCCGTCACCCTCGCCGCCATCCTGAACCTGGTGGGCGCCTTCCTGTCCACCGAGGTGGCCAAGACGGTGTCCGGCGGCATCATCAACGAAGGCGCCGACGGGGTCCAGATCACCCCGGAAATTATCTTCGCCGGCCTGATGGGCGCCATCCTCTGGAACATGATCACGTGGTTGAAGGGGCTGCCGTCCAGCTCCTCCCACGCCCTGTTCGGCGGCCTGATCGGTGCCGCGATCGCAGGTATCGGCTTCAACTCCATCAACCTGGCATCCCTGGCGCAGAAAGTCATCCTGCCGGCCATCTTCGCCCCCCTCATCGCAGGCATCGTGGCGTACACCTGCACGCGGCTAGCTTATGCACTGACGTCCCGGCACGATCCGGAGACCGGCAGCAAGCTCACGCAGAAACGCGGCGGGTTCCGGACCGGGCAGATCTTCACCTCCAGCCTGGTGGCCCTGGCCCACGGCACCAATGACGCGCAGAAGACCATGGGCATCATCACCCTCGTCCTGATCTCCGCCGGCACCCAGGCGCCAGGCACCGGACCCCAGTTCTGGGTCATCGCCGCCTGCGCCCTGGCCATCGCGATCGGCACCTACTCCGGCGGCTGGCGCATCATCCGGACCATGGGCTCCGGACTCACCGAAGTAAAGCCCGCCCAGGGTTTCGCCGCGGAAACCAGCACCGCGTCCGCCATCCTGGCCTCCTCGCACCTCGGTTTTGCGCTGTCCACCACCCAGGTGGCCTCCGGCTCCGTCATCGGCTCCGGCCTGGGCCGCCGCGGTACCAGCGTCCGCTGGTCCATGGTGGGCAAGATCGCGCTGGGCTGGCTGTTCACCCTTCCGGCTGCGGGCATCGTTGGTGCCCTGACGGCGCTGCTGGTCAAGACCGGCATCGTTGGCGTCCTGATTGCCGCCGTGGCAGGTATCGGAGCAGTCCTCTACATGTTCCTGCACTCCCGCAAGTCCGAAGTGGGCCACCACAACGCCGTCGAGGTGGAAGAGGCCGGCCAGGCCGTCCGTTTCGCCAAGAAGAAGGCGCTGGCCGAGGCCCGCGCCCGGGCCAGGGCCCGGGTCCGCGACAGGGCAAGGAACCGCGCAGGCGCTGCCGCCGCCCCGGCCGCCGAAAACCCTGCCGCCCCCGAAACCCCGGCCGCCGAAAACCCGGCCGGCGCAACGCCGGAAATCAACGGCACAGACGGCACCGCACCCTTCAAGGAGACCCAGCGATGAAATGGTTGGAACTGCTGACAGTCGGCGGGGCAACCCTGGTTTCCGCCGTCACCGTGGTGGTGCTCTATTCGCTGGGCGTCCGGCTCACAGCCATCGCCGGTGACTCCGAGCAGGCCTCACCGGGCATAAAACGGGCCCTGGCCTACGCCTGCTTCGGCCTCTGCGGGCTTGCAGTCCTCTTTGGGCTGTACCTGATCATCCCGTACTTCTCGGCCTGAGCACCCGCACTCTGGGAACTGCGCCCACGCTTGGCTAGGCTGGCCCCATGGCACGGATCCAGTACTTTGTCGCAGCATCCCTCGACGGCTTTATCGCCACACCCACCGACGACCTCGCCTGGCTGCTGCAGTTCGACGGGTTCGAGGGCGGCGCTGAAAGCTACGACGCGTTTATGGCCGGGGTGGGGAGCATCGTTATGGGCGGCAGCACCTACGAATGGCTGATCGAACACGAACCGGACACGTGGCCGTACCCGGATACACCCAGCTACGTCTTCACCCGGCATGAACACCGCGCCCAGCAGGGGGCGGACATCACGTTTGTCCGCGGCGACGTGGCGGAGTTCATCGATGACTTCCGCGGCGCCGCAGGCGGGGCGAACATCTGGGTGGTTGGCGGTGGCAACCTGGCGGCCCAGTTCGCAGCCGCCGGCCTGCTGGACGAGATCATCCTGTCGGTCATCCCGGTGGTGCTGGGGGACGGGAAGCGCCTGCTGCCACTGCAGGGCCCGACGCCGGTCCTTGAGTTGAGCGGTTCGCGCACCATGGGGCGCGGGATTGTTGAGCTCCGCTACCTTTTGGGAACCGCTGCGGAGGGTGTGGCCGGTTAGGCCCGGCCGCCGTTGTTGTCCCTGATCATGTTGGTGATCCGGGCTGTGGAGAGCCGGCGTCCGGCCTCGTCCGTCATCACGATTTCATGCGTTGCCAGGGTGCGGCCCAGGTGGATGGCGGTGCAGGTTCCCGTCACCAAGCCGGTGGCGATGGAGCGGTGATGTGTGGCGTTGACCTCAATTCCCACTGCATGCCGGCCGGGACCGGCATGGATCCCTGCGGAAAAGGATCCCAAAGTCTCTGCCAGGACCACGTGCGCCCCGCCGTGCAGGATCCCTGCAACCTGGGTGTTGCCGGCCACAGGCATGGTGGCCACCGTGCGTTCCGGGCTCATTTCAAGGAACCGGATCTCCATTTTCACCACCAGGGCACCGATCCCGAAGCTGCCAAGCCAACCATGCAGGTGTTCGGGAATACCGGCGGCCGTCAGTTCAGCGGTGAACGGTCCGGGCGTGAAATTGTCCATCATGGCAACTAGGCTGGCACCTGTGAGTGAAACAACCAAACCGGCCCCCTTCCCGTCCCAGGTCCTCGAGCGCGACCCTGCCCCCACGGACCAGGTACCGCCTCCGGCCGCCGGAACGGTTTCGGCCACTGACGCCCCCGTTGTCCCACTGACGGGCCAGCCCCGGCTGCTGGTCCTGGACGGTCACTCCATGGCGTTCCGCGCCTTCTTCGCACTGCCCGCGGACAAGTTCTCCACCGCCCACGGCCAGCACACCAACGCCATCCACGGCTTCACTTCCATGCTGATCAACCTGATCAAGGAACAGAAGCCCACCCACATCGCCGTGGCGTTCGACGTCTCCGACGAAACCACCCACCGCAAGGCGGAGTACAGCGAATACAAGGGCGGCCGCAACGAGACCCCCCGAGAGATGAGCGGCCAGATCGACCTCATCGGCCAGGTCATGGAGGCCTGGGGCATCAAGACCATCAAGATGCCCGGCTTCGAAGCGGACGACATCCTGGCCACCCTCGCCGCCATGGGCGACAAGGCCGGTTATGAGGTGCTGCTGGTCTCCGGCGACCGGGATGCGTTCCAGCTCATTACGGACAACGTTTTTGTGCTGTACCCCAAGAAGGGCGTCAGCGACATTCCCCGGATGGATGCGGCCGCCATCCAGGAAAAGTACTTCGTCACCCCCGCCGAGTACTCGGACCTGGCCGCGCTGGTGGGGGAGACCGCGGACAACCTGCCCGGCGTGCCCGGCGTCGGGCCCAAAACTGCCGCCAAATGGATCAACCTCTATGGCGGGCTCGAAGGCGTGCTGGCCAACATCGACGCCATCGGCGGCAAGGTGGGCGACGCCCTGCGCGAGCATGTGGACTCCGTCAAGCGGAACCGCAAGCTCAACAGGCTGCACACGGACCTGGAACTGCCGGTCACGCTCGACGAGCTGTACGAACCGCGGCCGGACCAGGCAGCGCTGGAAAACCTGTTTGATGAGCTGGAGTTCAAGACCATCCGGACCCGCCTCTTCGCACTGTACGGCGAAGCTGACACTCCCGCGGCCGAGCGGGAAAGCATCCCCACCCCGGAGTACATCACGCCAACCGACGCTGCAGGGCTCTCGGAATTCTTTGCCGCCGGTACCGGCCAGCGGTCCGCCGTTGCGGTGGACCTCATCCCGGGGCGCGTCGGCGAGGACGCAGCCGCGGTGGCCATTGTCCGCGAGGGCGGCGCAGCCTACATCTCCCTGGAGGGGCAGGACGCCGAAGCTGAAAACATCCTGGCCGCCTGGCTGCGCAACCCGGCGGAACCCAAGGTCCTGCACGGCTTCAAGGCAGCGCTCAAGGCCCTGACGGCGAGAGGACTGGAACTGGAAGGCGTTGTGGACGACACCTCGATCTCCGGATACCTGCTGGAACCCGACCGCCGGACCTACGAACTCGCGGAACTGGCCCAGCACCACCTGAACGTGGGCCTCCCCGGGGCCACGGCGAAGGCCGGCCAACTGGAGCTTTCCTTCGACGGGGACGACACCGCCGCGGCAGACGCACTGGTCCAGGCGGCCGCCGTCGTGCGTTCCCTGAGCAGCTTCTTCGAAGCCGAACTGAAGGAACGCCAGTCCGAGGAACTGCTCTCCACGCTGGAACTGCCGGTCAGCCGGGTGCTGGCGGACATGGAGCTGGCAGGAATCGGGATCGACCTGGAGCGGATGGAAGACCAGATGGCCGACCTCGCCCGGGTGATCGACCACGCCCAGGAACAGGCGTTCGCGGCGATCGGCCATGAGGTCAACCTGGGCTCGCCCAAGCAGCTGCAGACCGTTCTGTTTGAGGAACTCGAACTGCCCAAGACCAAAAAGATCAAGTCCGGCTACACCACGGATGCCGCGTCCCTGAAGAACCTGCTGGAGAAAACGGGCCACGAGTTCCTGGTGCAGCTGATGGCGCACCGTGAGTCCGCGAAGCTCCGCCAGATGATCGAATCGCTGAAGAAGTCCGTGGCCGCGGACGGCCGGATCCACACCACGTACGCGCAGAACGTAGCCGCCACGGGCCGGATCTCCTCCAACAACCCCAACCTGCAGAACATCCCCATCCGCAGCGAGGAAGGCCGCCGGGTCCGGGGCATCTTTGTGGTCAGTGAAGGCTACGAATGCCTGCTGTCGGCCGACTACTCGCAGATCGAGATGCGCATCATGGCGCACCTGTCGGGTGACGCCGGCCTCATCCAGGCCTACAAGGACGGCGAGGACCTGCATCGGTTTGTGGGCTCCAACATCTTCCACGTGCCCACGGAGGAAGTCACCAGCGCCATGCGCTCCAAGGTCAAGGCCATGTCCTACGGCCTCGCCTATGGCCTGACCTCGTTCGGTCTGTCCAAGCAACTGGAAATCTCGGTTGATGAGGCCCGCACCCTCATGAAGGACTACTTCGACCGGTTCGGCGCCGTGCGTGACTACCTGCGCGGCGTGGTGGAACAGGCCCGGATCGACGGCTATACGGCCACCATTGAAGGCCGGCGGCGCTACCTGCCGGACCTCACCAGCACCGACCGGCAGGCGCGCGAAAACGCCGAACGGATCGCCCTCAACAGCCCCATCCAGGGTTCCGCCGCGGACATCATCAAGCGCGCCATGCTGGGCGTCCACGCCGAGCTCAAGGCGCAGGGGCTGAAGTCCCGGATGCTGCTGCAGGTCCACGATGAACTGGTGCTGGAAGTGGCTGCCGGTGAACGGGACGCCGTGGAACGGCTGGTCACGGAACAGATGGCAGCCGCCGCGGACCTCACGGTGCCCCTGGAAGTGCAGATCGGCGTAGGACCCAGCTGGTACGACGCCGGCCACTGACGCAGGTGCTGGTCAGGCGCCGGATTCATTGGTTAGGCTCGGAATCGTGAGTAATTCGAGTGATAACTATGAGATCCGGCGCTTCCCGGCGGCAACCGAGGGTAGCGAGGGGTTCGACCAGTCCCTGGCGTGGTCCCGGGCAGTGGCGTTCGGGTTCCATGATGAGGCCAGGACAACGGAGCACATCACCGGCACCCTGGCCATCAAGGTGGCGGACCAGCCGGAGTACACCGGGGTCTACCAGGTCGGGGATGTGCCGGCGTCGTCCCTGCCGGCGGAAGTTCCGGTGGCGACGTTTGGCACCTTCCGGAAGACCCTGAACATCGGGTTCGGCAGGACGTTGCCCAGCCACCTCATCACCGCCGTCACGGTGCGCACCACACACCGCCGCCGTGGCCTGCTGCGGCGCATGATGGCTGAGGACCTGCGCCTGGCCAAGGACAGCGGAGTCTCCATGGCCGCGCTGACAGCCTCCGAGGGCACCATTTACGGGCGCTTCGGGTTCGGCGTGGCCAGTTTTGAGCGCAGCGTCAAGGTGGACACCACTGCCCGTTTCAGCCTGGCCCACCAGGCCACCGGGACTGTGGAGATCGCCGATCCCCGGAAGCTGCTGGACCTTGCCCCGGAAGTTTTTGAACAGGTTCACCGGCTGTTGCCGGGGTCTGTGGGCCGGCACGAGTGGTACCGGCATATGGTGTCCGGGGCCCGGGGCCGGGACGGCAAGGAAGATGCGGCCATCAAGGTGGCCCTCCATTACGGGCCTGCCGGCGCCGTGGACGGCTACGTCTCCTACAAGTTCCTGGGTTGGGAGAAAGAGCCCTACACGGTGGAAGTAGTGGACTTCCTCGCGGCCAGCGACGACGCCTACCTGGAGCTGTGGCAGTTCCTCGGCGCCATCGACCTGGTGGAACGGGTCACGTGGGACGAGGCGCCGTTGGACGACCCGCTCACCTGGGCCCTCGCGGATCCCCGCTGCATCGATGCCTCGGACGTCCGGGACATGCTGTGGCTTCGGATCCTCGACGTTCCGGCCGCCCTCACCGCGCGCCATTACCCGGTGGACGGACGGCTGGTCATTAACGTCGGTGACCCGCTTGGCCTGGCCGGCGGAACATTCGCCGTTACAGTGGAAGGCGGACAGGCCGACGTCGAACGCCTTGCCGAGGAAACGCCCGCCGACCTGGACCTTGACGTCTCTGTCCTGTCATCGATTTACCTCGGCGCGGTCAGCCCGGTTACGCTGGCGGCGGCTGGGCGGATCCGGGAACACACGCAGGGTGCGGCGCTCCAGGCACGGGGGATGTTTGCGGTTGAGCGTTCCACGCACTGCCTGACCCACTTCTAGGAGCCCCTGCCTTCACAAAGGAACATCCTTGGGGGATCACCGTGCACCGGCGCTGGCCGGCCGGCGGGAATTGTTGGTTGGCTTGGCAGTGGGTGTGGCGGCCGCCGCGGCGTCGTGTTCGGCGCCCTGGCAGCCCGGGCCGGGCAATCCGGCCGGCCCGGCGGACCGGCAACCGGATCCCGGAGGGCACCCTGGTCAGGCCCGGCACGGCGCTGCCGGTGCTGCCGAGCCTGGCCATGCCGTGCCGGAGGAAGCTTCTCCGGCGCCGGCGCCGCCGTCCGCGCCCGCTTTTGTGCCGCCCACCAAGGAGCAACTGGTGGCGGAATTCGCCGGCCGCCATCCCAACGAGTGGGGCCTGGCGGTCACCGGCGTGGTGACACAGTCCGCGGCACAGCCGGTGGTGCTGACCCTGGACGCCTGCGGTGGACCCGGCGGCGCGGGGGTGGACCAGGAACTGCTGGGGCTGCTCCGGCAACTCGCCGTGCCAGCGACCCTGTTCGTCAATGCCCGTTGGGTCCAGGCGAACCTTGGCCTGGCAACTGAACTTGGCCACGACCCGCTGTTTGAGCTGGCAAACCACGGCTGGGCACACAGGCCCTTGTCCGTCGTCGGCAAATCCGCGTACCGGATCCCCGGCACCGGATCCGTCGCGGAGGCTTATGACGAACTCACGGGCTGCCTGGAGCTGCTGCGGGCAGCGTCGGGAGTGGAGCCGCGGTTTTTCCGGTCCGGCACCGCCCATCTTGATGAGGTGGCCGCCGGGATGACGCGCAGGTTGGGGATGCTGCCGGTGAACTTCAGCGTTAATGCCGACGGCGGCGCCACCCTGGGACCCGGGGCTGTGGCTGCTGCCCTTGCCGGGGTCCGGCCGGGGGACATCGTCATTGCGCACTTCAACAAGCCCGGCAGCGGCACCGGCCCGGGTTTCCGCCGTGCACTGCCGCAACTCCTGGCCGGCGGAACCACGTTTGCCCGCCTTGGGGACGTACTACCGCCGCTTTGACCCGGCTGTTGAGCTGCGACTAGAATAAACGGGCGTGTGTTACGTGTGCGTAATTTTTTTCCGCACGTTTAATCCCGCAGTCAGGATGACCCGGCAATCCGCCGTGCTCTGCCTCCAGGTCAATACCCGGAAGTGGTGGTCGCCTGATCAACTTACTATCCACAACGGAGCCCCTACTACATGACCATCACCTCCACCGAGAAGCCCGGTACCCCCGTAGTCGCAATTAACGACATCGGTACCGCTGAGGACTTCCTCGCAGCTGTCGACGCGACCATCAAGTACTTCAACGACGGAGACCTCGTCGAAGGTACCGTCGTTAAGGTCGACCGCGACGAAGTTCTGCTCGACATCGGTTACAAAACCGAAGGTGTCATCCCCTCCCGCGAGCTTTCCATCAAGCACGACGTTGATCCCGGAGACGTTGTCTCCGTTGGCGATCAGGTCGAAGCCCTGGTGCTCACCAAGGAAGACAAAGAAGGCCGCCTGATCCTCTCCAAGAAGCGCGCTCAGTACGAGCGTGCCTGGGGCGACATCGAGAAGGTCAAGGAAGAAGACGGTGTCGTCACCGGTACCGTCATCGAGGTTGTCAAGGGTGGTCTTATCCTCGACATCGGTCTGCGCGGCTTCCTGCCCGCATCCCTCGTCGAGATGCGCCGTGTGCGCGACCTGGCTCCGTACATCGGTCAGCAGATCGAAGCCAAGATCATCGAGCTGGACAAGAACCGCAACAACGTGGTTCTGTCCCGCCGTGCATGGCTCGAGCAGACCCAGTCCGAGGTTCGCTCCACGTTCCTCAACAAGCTGGAAAAGGGCCAGGTTCGTCCCGGCGTCGTTTCCTCCATCGTCAACTTCGGTGCATTCGTGGACCTGGGCGGCGTAGACGGCCTCGTTCACGTTTCCGAGCTGTCCTGGAAGCACATCGACCACCCGTCCGAGGTTGTCGAAGTTGGCCAGGAAGTCACCGTCGAGGTTCTCGAAGTCGACCTGGACCGCGAGCGTGTTTCCCTGTCGCTCAAGGCTACGCAGGAAGATCCGTGGCAGACCTTCGCCCGCACCCACGCCCTGGGCCAGGTTGTGCCGGGTAAGGTCACCAAGCTGGTTCCGTTCGGTGCGTTTGTCCGCGTCGAAGACGGCATCGAAGGCCTGGTCCACATCTCCGAGCTCGCCGTGCGCCACGTTGAGCTGGCCGAGCAGGTTGTCTCCGTTGGTGACGAACTGTTCGTCAAGGTCATCGACATCGACCTGGAACGCCGCCGCATCTCGCTGTCCCTCAAGCAGGCCAACGAGGGCGTCGACGCCGACAGCACCGAATTCGATCCGGCTCTCTACGGCATGGCCGCTGAGTACGACGAAGAGGGCAACTACAAGTACCCCGAGGGCTTCGATCCGGAGTCCAACGAGTGGCTTGAAGGCTACGAGAACCAGCGCGCCGCCTGGGAGCAGCAGTACGCTGACGCCCAGACCCGTTGGGAAGCCCACAAGAAGCAGGTTACCCAGCACGCCGCCGACGACGCTGCAGCAGCAACGTCCGGTGACAGCGATTCCGGCACCACCAGCTACTCCTCGGAGCCGGCTGCAGAGTCCAACGCCGGCGCAGGTACCCTTGCATCCGACGAGGCACTCGCCGCACTGCGCGAAAAGCTCACCGGCAACTAGTTGCCACCGGCGCCAGCTAACGGCGCCAACACAACAGGCCTTCACCTCTGGTGGGGGCCTGTTGTGTTTAACACTTGGCCAGGTCTCGGGGTATCCAGCTTGCGGCTCCCTGCGGGAGCGGCGTACCCGGTTTCGTCCCGCGGATTCGTTGGAGCCGGCGCCGCTTAAGTTGTCGGAGCAATGAGGGTGTACCCGCTCTGGGCATGGCCTCGATGGTGCGCGGCCCCGGTGTCAGCGATGTTCCTGGTGGTGGGGGTGCGGTTGAGTGGTAGGTGTGGCCGGTGGGGGTGGTGAGTTGGGTGTGGTGCCTGGGTCGGCCTTGGGGTGGGGGTGTGGGTGGTGGAGTTGCGGGTGGGCGTGCGGTGGTGTTCCAGCCGGGTTGTTCTTTGGTGTGGTTGCAGGCTTCGCAGAGTCCGGCGCCGTTCTCAATTGTGGTGGGTCCGCCGTTGTGCCAGGGCAGGATGTGGTCGTGGTGGCGGATGGGGGCGTCGCAGTAGGGGGTGCGGCAGGTGTCGTCGCGGACTTCGATAAGCCGGCGCAGGGCTGGTGGGAAGAGGCGGGCGGTGGAGTCCATGGCGATGAGGTCTCCGGTGCTTGGGGCTGTGTAGAGCCGCCGGACCCAGGTCTTCAACTTTGCCGCGTCGGGGTTGCGGGTTTTTGTCCCGTGGCGGGCGAGGTGCCTGGCCCAGCCGGCGGGGATGGTTCCGTAGCCGGGGAGCCGGGCGGGTTCGCTGTCGGCCTGCAGGAGGGTCCGGTCGGTCATCACGAGGTTGATGGTGATCCCGGTGATTCCGCCGGGGGTACCGGTGATGCGTTCGACGAGGGTGTCGGCCATGATCTGGGCGCGGGTCCGGGGATCGCCGGTGGACTTTAGGGTGTCGGCTTCCCGGGTGAGGGCGGTGTAGGTGGCGACGCCTTCGGCCACGGGCAGGAGGGCGGTGAGGAGGGTCATGGTGTCCGGTGCGGGGCGGAGGCTGACGCGTCTGCCGTTGGCGGCGCGGGTGGCGCGTTGGGTGACGGAGAGCGGGTCCAGCCGGTACGCGGCGGCTTTGGTGGCGGTGGTGATGGTCCTGTTTCCGGCTCCGTGGAAGGTCCCGGTGTCCGGGGCGAGTTCTTCGTCGACGGCGGCCCGGTCCGCGGCGGTGAGGCAGGCTGTTTCCTTGGCGATCAGGGTGGCCCGCCATTCGCTGAGCTGGCCGGTATCCAGGGCGGTAAGGGTGTGCGGCATTTCCGTCACGAGTGCGCGGGCCAGTCCCAGGTAACGGCTGCCCCGGTTGGGGGATTCGCGTCGGGCCAACGCGATCTGCGCCGCGACGCCTTGGCCCTGCTCTGCGGCGGGGACCCCGGCCCCGGCCTGGCGCTGCCGTTCGAGGTGGTCAAAGGCGATGCTAAGGCGGGCCTGCGCCGCGGCCGCAGTGGATTTCAGGTCCTCCAACCCACGGATCTGGTCAATCAGGCCCGCACCCGTGGCCGCCGGACGCAAGGACCGCACCCCGGCCACCAAATCCTGCACCCCGGCCCCATGGGCGGCTGGCCGCACCGAACCAGCCCCGGCAACCATGCCCTGCACTCCCGCACCGTGGAAAGCGGCGGTGCCACTCGGCGTCGTCGGCGTCAGGTAATCCTGGGGCCTTTCCATACCTGAATTCTCCCAGCACCCTACGACAATCCAGGGGACCTTGAAACGTTCCCCAAAGGCACACGTGACATCAACAGCCGGTAGGGAAAGCACCCGGCTAAAGGACGAACCCGGCGCTCACCGCTCCCTCAGGATCGGGTTCAAGAGTGGCCCCGGCCGCAGCAAGCAGGTGCTGCGCAACGACGTTCCCCCCGGTGGTCGAAGCGGATAAGCGGGACACGCCGGCAGCCCGTGCTGCAGCCAGCACCAGCGCCAATGCTGCCGACCCGATGCCCCGGCCCCGATAACTCCTGCCCAGCCAGATCCCGGTTTCGGCCTCCCCAGCCCCGGCGCCCGTGGCTTCGGCTGCCGGAATCCGTTTGAGCCGCACGGATCCTGCTAACTCCCCGTTGGCCATAACTGCCCACGATTTCTCGCCGGACGGGCCATCCAGGCCGGTCGCCGAACGGTGGTACGCCAAAAACCACTCATGCCGTTCGTGGTTCCAGCCCGGACCGCCCAGCGGGGGAGTCACCTCGTCCGGGGCCGCGTCCCGCACCGCGAGTTCCCACAGGCCGGTCAGGACCGATTCGTCCACATCTGCGAGTTCAACTGCCATGCGCAGTGTCCACCCATTCGGTTCCTTCGAGCGTCAGGGTCGCGGTTCCGGCCGTCAGCGACTGCAGGCGGTGGTTGGCGGCGTCGATCGCCTCCGCGTCGTCCGGGAGGGCCAGTCGCAGGATGGTGTGGCTGCCTCCGTATGCGGTTTGCCCCAGGGTGAACCCCGCAGTCCGCAGGTCATTCTCCAGCCGCCCCGCATGCCCCGGCGGCACGGAGGTGGAACAGATCCGCAGCCGGTTCCTGTGCGTCAGAGGTGCCAGTGCCAGCGCCGTGGACACAGACTCCGAATATGCCCTGACCAGGCCCCCGGCGCCCAGCAGCACACCACCAAAATAGCGGACGACGACGGCTGTAACGTCGCTGAGGTCCGTCACCCCGGGCAGCGTCTCCCTTTTCGCCAGCGCTTCCAGCATGGGAGCACCGGCGGTTCCGGATGGCTCGCCGTCGTCGTTGGAACGCTGGACGGTCCGGTCCGGACCCACAATAAAGGCGGAGCAGTGATGGCGGGCGTCGTGGAATTCGCGGCGCAATTCGGCCACGAGGTCCCTGGCCGCAGTTTCGTCAGGCGTCCGCCGAAGGACAGTGATGAACCGGGAGCGGCGGATCTCCAGTTCATGCCGGAAATCGTCGCCTGCAGCTAGCGTGGTGTACCGGGTGGCGCGGCTCTCCTGCTCTTGCACCGCTCAAGTGTAGTACGGGCAGCGGGGCCGGTTCCCGGGGGTTGCCCGGCAACGGCGATAGTGTTGAAGTGTGCTGAAAATCGGTTTGACGGGCGGCATCGCCTCCGGGAAGTCCATGGTGGCCACGCGCCTGAGGGAGTTGGGTGCCGTCCTGGTGGATGCCGACGCCCTGGCCCGCGAGGTGGTGGAGCCGGGGACTCCGGGGCTGCGGCGCATCGTTGCTGAGTTCGGAGCGGCCATGCTGGACGACGGCGGCCGGCTGGACCGGGCCAAGCTGGGCGCCGTGGTGTTCGGTGAGCCCGGGCGCCTGGCGGCCCTTAATGGAATCGTCCATCCGCTGGTCCGGGCCCGGTCCGCGGAACTCGTGGCAGCTGCCCCCGAAGGTTCTGTAGTGGTCCAGGACATTCCCCTGCTGGTGGAAACCGGGCAGGGGAGCGCCTTCCACCTGGTTCTGGTGGTGGATGCACCGGAAGAAGTGCGCGTGCGGCGGATGGTGGAACACCGCGGGATGACGGAGATGGAGGCGCGGTCGCGGCTGGCCGCCCAGGCCAGCCGGGATGAACGGCTGGCGGCTGCAGATGTGGTTCTCGACAACTCGGGCGGGCGTGGGGATGTCCTCGATCGGGTGGACAGGCTGTGGGCGGACCGCCTGCTGCCCTTTGCGCACAACCTCGCCGCGGGTGTCCGGGCCTCACGAAACAGCGGTCCGGTGCAGGAGCCGTACCGGGACAGCTGGCCACTCCAGGCCGCCCGGCTGGGCGGCCGCATCCGGGCGGCCGCGCCGGATGAGATCCGGGCCGTGGACCACATCGGTTCAACATCCGTTCCTGGGCTCGGTGCCAAGGACGTCATCGACCTCCAGGTCACCGTTCCCGACCTTGCCGCAGCGGATCGGATCGCGGAACTCCTGGCCGCCGCCGGGTTCCCCCGGGTCCCCGGCGTTAACCGCGACACTCCCAAACCCCCCGAGACTGACAGCGCCCGGTGGCAGAAGCGCTTCCATGCCAACGCGGACCCCGGCCGCGACGTCAACGTGCACGTCCGTGCCGTGAATTCGCCGGGATGGCGCTATGCCCTGATGTTCCGCGACTGGCTCCGCGCCGATCCCGGGGCCGCTGCCCGCTATGCAGAGCATAAAAACGTGCTGGCCAACCAGTTCGCCGGCGCCGGCACCACCCGCGGTTATGCCGAGGCGAAAGAGCCGTGGTTCACGGACGAAGCCTGGCCCCGGATGACCGAATGGGCTGCCCGCTCCGGCTGGGCGCCGCCGTCGTACACTCCCTGATGGCTGTCCGGGCGGGCACCGGATGTTCGCCGGTAACGGACTGGCAGCCTGACTGTCGGTGCCCGGTTGTAGATTAGATGCATGAGCCTTGCGCAGGAAATAAACCGTGTTGTTTCGCCCTTCGAAGTCATCAGCGAGTTCAAACCTGCAGGCGACCAGCCGGCGGCCATCAAGGAGCTCACCGAACGTATCAAGAACGGCGAGAAGGACGTGGTGCTCCTGGGCGCCACGGGTACCGGTAAAAGCGCCACCACCGCCTGGCTCATCGAGCAGGTGCAGCGCCCCACCCTGGTGATGGTGCAGAACAAGACCCTTGCCGCGCAGCTGGCCAACGAATTCCGCGAGCTGCTGCCCAACAATGCGGTGGAGTACTTCGTCTCCTACTACGACTATTACCAGCCTGAAGCGTACGTGGCCCAGACGGACACCTTCATTGAGAAGGACTCGTCCATCAACGAGGAAGTCGAGCGGCTCCGGCACTCCGCCACCAACGCGCTCCTCACCCGCCGCGACGTCATCGTGGTGGCCACTGTGTCCTGCATCTACGGCCTGGGCACGCCGGAAGAGTACATCGCCGGCATGGTGACCCTGCGCAAGGGTGCCGAAATGAACCGGGATGACCTCCTGCGCAAATTCGTCTCCATGCAGTACGCCCGCAATGACATGGACTTCCACCGCGGCACGTTCCGCGTCCGTGGCGATACCGTGGAAATCATCCCCATGTATGAGGAACTCGCCATCCGGATCGAATTCTTTGGCGACGAAATCGAGAACATCCAGACCCTCCATCCGCTCACCGGTGAGGTGCTCCGGGAAGAGGACGAAATGTACGTCTTCCCCGCCTCCCACTATGTGGCCGGACCCGAGCGGATGGCCCGCGCCATCAAGCGGATTGAGGATGAGCTTGCCGAACGGCTCCAGGTGCTGGAGAGCCAGAACAAACTCGTCGAGGCCCAGCGGCTGCGGATGCGGACCACCTACGACCTTGAAATGATGCAGCAGATGGGGTTCTGCAACGGCATCGAGAACTATTCCTCCCACATCGACGGCCGCGCCCGCGGCACCGCACCGCACTGCCTGATCGACTACTTCCCGGACGACTTCCTCTTGGTGGTGGACGAATCACACGTGACCATTCCCCAGATCGGCGCCATGTACGAAGGCGACATGTCCCGCAAGCGCAACCTGGTGGACTTCGGGTTCCGGCTGCCGTCCGCCATGGACAACCGGCCGCTGAAGTGGGACGAGTTCCTGGACCGGGTAGGCCAGACCGTCTATCTCTCCGCCACCCCCGGCAAGTACGAACTGGGCAAGGCGGACGGCTTTGTGCAGCAGATCATCCGGCCCACGGGCCTGATCGATCCTGAGGTGGTGGTCAAGCCCACCAAGGGCCAGATCGACGACCTTCTGGGCGAGATCCGGACCCGGGTAGAGAAAAACGAACGCATCCTGGTCACCACCCTCACCAAGCGCATGGCGGAGGATCTTACGGACTACCTCCTGGGGCACGGGATCAAGGTCGAGTACCTGCACTCGGACGTGGACACCCTCCGCCGGGTGGAACTGCTGCGTGAACTCCGGATGGGCAGCTTCGATGTCCTGGTGGGCATCAACCTGCTGAGGGAAGGCCTGGACCTGCCCGAAGTGTCCCTGGTCAGCATCCTCGATGCGGACAAGGAAGGCTTCCTCCGGTCCTCGACCTCGCTGATCCAGACCATTGGCCGTGCCGCCCGCAACGTCTCCGGCCAGGTCCATATGTACGCGGACCGGATCACGGACTCCATGGCGCACGCCATCGATGAAACCAACCGGCGCCGTGCCATCCAGGTGGCCTATAACACCGAACGTGGCATCGACCCGCAGCCCCTGCGGAAGAAAATCGCGGACATCACCGACCAGCTCGCCAAGGAAGACGCCGACACCGATGCGCTGCTGGGCAGCTTCGACTACGGCAAGGGCAAGCGCGGGATCACGGGGGCAAACAAGGGCGGCGCGAAGAAGGGCTCAGCCCAGGTCCGCGCGGACGGGCTCGCTGCGGCGCCGGCCGAGGATCTGGTGGGGCTGATCGCACAGCTCACCGAGCAGATGCATGGCGCAGCCGCCGATCTTCAGTTCGAGGTGGCCGCACGGATCCGCGACGAAGTCGGCGAGCTGAAGAAGGAACTGCGCCAGATGCAGGCAGCCGGGCACGCCTGACCGCCACGTCATCTTGGGTGGGCCGGGGTCCTTTGGTGCCGGTCTGGGTTACAGTTAACGTCGCGTAGGGGAGTATCCCGAGTGCTACGATCGTCAACACGCAGGGCATGGTTGCCCCGCCGGGCGTAGCGGGCCGCCACATCAGCACCAAGTGCATCGGCAGGCCGGAGAGACTTACACGACTTTTCCGTACCCTGCGAAAGGCTACCTGTGCTCGATTTGCCCGTATGGTTCGAGGTTGGCTCGTTTGTCATCCTCGGCCTGATCCTCCTGATTGACCTCCTCCTGGTGGTGCGTCGTCCGCACGAACCCTCCATGAAGGAAGCCGGCCTCTGGGTGGCCTTCTACGTCAGCCTCGCGCTGGTGTTTGCCGGTGCCATGTTCTTCTTCACCGGCCCTGAATTCGGCGGCCAGTTTGTGGCCGGCTGGGTCACGGAGTACAGCCTCAGCATCGACAACCTCTTTGTCTTCATCATCATCATGGCCAGGTTCTCCGTACCCCGGAAGTACCAGCAGGAAGTCCTGATGGTAGGCATCATCATCGCCTTGATCCTCCGCGGCATCTTCATTCTGCTCGGCGCCATTGTGATCGAACAGTTCAGCTGGGTCTTCTACATCTTCGGTGCGTTCCTGCTGTGGACCGCCTGGAAGCAGGCACAGGACGAAGGTGAGGACGAGGAGGACAAGGAAAACCCGCTCATCGCCCGGATCCGCAAGATCATCCCGATGTCGGAGAAATTCGATGAAGGCAAGCTGCGCACCACCGTGAACGGCAAAAAGGTCTTCACCCCGATGCTGATCGTGTTCATCACCATCGGCCTCACCGACCTGCTGTTTGCCGTTGACTCCATCCCGGCCATCTTCGGCCTCACGCAGAGCCCCTTTATTGTGTTCACCGCAAACCTGTTCGCCCTCATGGGCCTCCGCCAGCTGTACTTCCTGCTGGGTGGCCTCATGAACCGCCTGATCTACCTGAAGCACGCACTGTCGTTCATCCTGGCGTTCATCGGCGTCAAGCTGGTCCTGCACGCCATGCACGTGAACGAGCTGCCCTTCATCAACGGCGGCAACCACATTGAATGGGCCCCGGAGATCCCCACCTTTGTGTCCCTCGCAGTCATCGTCGGCACCATCATTGTCGCCGTCGTCGCCAGCCTGCTGAGCTCCAAAGCCAAGGACGCCCACGTGGACCCGCGGCTCGAGGAAGACGCCCGCAAGAGCCACAGCGACTAACACCCGCAGGCACAGCACCACAGCAATCCCGGCCGCACCTGCGGCCGGGATTGCTGCTTTAAACGCCATGCGCCGAGGGCTGGGGCTATGCTTCCAGCATGGCCGCCAGAACCCCCTCGGACCCCGACGTGCGCCGCATTCAACAGCGCACGGTGGCACTGTTGGCCGGCGCCCAGGTCTTCGGCGGCATCGGCGCAGGAGCAACGGTCTCCATCGGCTCCATCCTCGCCGTGGAGCTCTCCGGGTCCAGCGCCTGGGCAGGAGTGGTGGCCACCGCCATGACCCTCGGTGCAGCCGTGGCCGCCGTTCCCCTGGCGGCGTTGGCAGACCGGAGCGGCCGGCGGATCAGCCAGGTGGCCGGACTGTTGACTGCCTTTGGCGGCACCGTCCTGATGGTCCTGGCAACGGTGACCGGCCTGTTCCCTTTGCTGCTGCTGGGTGCGGCTGGAATTGGCGTGGGTTCGGCCGCAGGCCTGCAGGCACGGTTTGCCGCCGTGGACCTTGCGGCGGCCGGGAGCCGGGGGAAGGCGCTGTCCACTGTGGTGTGGGCAGTGACAGTAGGTGCCGTTGCCGGACCGAACCTGATCCGGCCCGGTGCCGCGGTGGGGTTGGCCTTGGGCCTGCCGTCCACCGCGGGACCGTTCGTCATCTCAGGCACCGGCCTGCTCGTCGCCGTCGTCATCGTCTTCGCCGGACTCCGCCCGGACCCGCTGCAGCTGGCCAGGGAACTTGCCGCCGCCGTGCCCCGCGCCCCCGCCAAAGCTGAAGATCCCGTGGGGGGAAAAGGGTCCCTGGCCAGGGGCTTCCGGGCCATCCAAGGCTCCGCGGGTGCCCGGCTGGCCGTTGCCGCGGTTGTCGCCGCCCACGCAGTAATGGTGGGCATCATGTCCATGACGCCGCTGCACCTGCAGCACGTGGTGGAAGGACCCGCCGCCTCGCAGGCCGGGCACCATGCGTCAGCCGACGCCCTGGTTGTCATTGGCTTCACCATTTCCCTGCACATCGCCGGCATGTATGCCCTCTCGCCGGTGATGGGCTGGCTGACCGACCGGGCAGGCCGGATCCAGACCATCATGATCGGGCTTACGCTGCTGCTGGGCGCGGCGGCCGTGGCCGGCCTCGGCCAGGGCTCCACCACCGCCGTAGCCGTGGGCCTCGTGCTGTTGGGCATGGGCTGGTCGGCGGCCACGGTGGCCGGGTCCACGCTCTTGGCCGAAAGTGTGGACCCGGACTCCCGCGTGGTGGTCCAGGGGGTGTCCGACATGCTGATGGGCGCCGCCGGTGCGGTGGGTGGTGCCGTCTCCGGGCTTGTGCTCAGCTGGGCAGGCTATCCGGGCCTGAACATGCTGGGCGCAGTGATCGGGGCAGGTGTCCTGGCCGTGGCCTTCCTCTCGCTGGCAGCGCGGCGCAGGCAGTCAGCGCCGGACTGACCGGACCATTCCCAGCAGCCGGCCGAAAATGGCTTCGCCGTCGTCGGCAATTCCGTCGTGGTGGAAGTCTGCAGTCTCCCAGACCTGCAGCCCGCGGACGGCTGAGGCGGTGCCCAGGGACAAGTCCCGGTCCACATAGATGTCCTCCGCATACACGGCGGCAGCCACGGGCACCGTGTTTGCAGCCAGCCGGTCGACGTCGTACAGCGGCGCCCAGTCCTCCTTCGCCGCCAGCAGTTCCGCGACGCCGCGCAGGGGCTGCAGCGCCGGGTCCTGGTCGAAGTACCACGGGTAGACCATTTCGCCCGTCAGTAGGACGTGGTCGGCGTCCGGCCGGAACTGCGGGTACTCGGCGAGGACCCGCCAGGCGGCCCACGCGGTGGCTGAACCCTGGCCGTAGATGGATTCGTGCACCACTGCGTACAGCGGGTTTGAGCGGCGGGAAACGATGCCGTGCACCTGCTCGAGGAAGGCGTCCGAAAGGCGGGTGCCGCCGTCGGCCGCGACGAACGCATCTTCCAGGAGGTGGTGCAGCGCGTCGACCCGGGTGTTGCCGCCCAGGAAGGAGCCCACCATCTGGAACCGTTCAACGGTGAGGACGCTGCCGTCCGGCAGCGTTTCGGCAGTGCTCCGCAGGTGCCGGGCAATCCGGTCCACCGTGTCCCGGTCTTCCGGGTACCAGCCGAAGTACTGCGCGTTCCGGGCTGCCACGCGCCGGAAGGTGGCCCGGTAGACGTCCTCCGCAGGTACTGACAGGGGAGCGAGCCCGCCGGTGATCAGGGCTTCCCTGAGGCCCTGCGGCGCAAACGAAAGGTAGGTCAGGGCGCAGAATCCGCCGTAGCTTTGGCCAAAAATGCTCCAGGCCGGCGAGCCCAGCGTGTTCCGGATGAGTTCCGCGTCGGCCACAATCGAATCAGCACGGAAGTTTTCCAGGTAGGCGGCCTGCGCTGCCTCGTCGCCCTGGAGCGCCAGCGTATTCCGGTCGATCGGCGTGGACAGGCCGGTGCCGCGCTGGTCCAGCATCAGGATCCGGAAATCCTTGGCAGCGGCTTTGCTCCAGCCGCCCAGGGACGCAAACCTGTTGCCACGGCCGCCGGGGCCGCCCTGCAGGAACAGCAGCCAGGGCAGGTCTTCCGCTTCCTGGGGGGTGTGCGCCGTGGAAACGTACTCCCGGGCAAATACGGTGATGGTTTCCGAGTCAGTCCCGTGCACCAGCGGCACGGTGAAGTAGTGCTCCACCGTCCGCATGCCGCGGTACTCGTGCCGCGCCTTGACCTGGTGGCCCGCGGTGCGGGCAGGCCCGACAGCCGTCACGGCCGCGTCAGCCATTGACCGCTGCCGGGACGGCCGTGCCGAACTGCGTCAGGGCCGCACCGGTGAGCCGGAACGTGGACCACCCGTCCATGGGGCGGGCGCCGAGGCTCCGGTAGAAGTTGATGGACGGCTCGTTCCAGTCAAGGACGCTCCACTCCACACGGGCGTACCCGTTGGCCAGGGCGATCCCTGCAAGGTGCTGCAGCAGGGCCTTGCCGTGGCCTTCGCCGCGGGCGGCAGGGCTGACGTAGAGGTCCTCCAGGTAGATTCCGTGGACACCTTCCCAGGTGGAGTAGTTCAGGAACCACAGCGCGAACCCCTGGACCTCGCCGGCCGCGTTTTCCGCGATGGCCGCGAAGACACGCGGGTCCGGACCGAACAGGACCTCCTGCAGCATTTCCGGGGTGTTCCGGACGGCGTCAGGCTCTTTTTCGTAGTCGGCCAGTTCGTGGATCATCCGGAGGATTGCAGGTACATCATGCTGGTTTGCGGCGCGGATTACACTCATTGTTCGAGCTTACCGCCGTGACGCCGCAGGACGCGCCGGGCAACGGGTGCCGTGCACCAGGTCCTACAGGCGCCAGGTCCTACAGGCGGTTCACGGCCGTCACGGTAAGGACCGCGGTGCCGGCCTCGTTCGAAGCCGCAAGGTCCACGTCGGCGGAGATGCCCCAGTCGTGGTTCCGGGCGGGGTCGTCAAAGATCTGCCGCACCTTCCACGTGCCGGGCTCCTCGGTGATGATCAACAGGCCGGGTCCGCGGGCATCCGGGCCGGTGCCGATGTCGTTGTGCTCGTCGAAGTAATCGTCAAGGGCATCCTCCCACCGGTCCGCATCGAAGCCGGCAGCGCCGTCCAGCAGGCCCAGCGCAGCGGCATCTTCGTCCGCGAAAAGTTCCACCCGGCGGAACATCTCGTTGCGCACCATTACCCGGAAAGCCCGGATATTGGCGGTCAGCAGCGGAGGCGGCGGCGGCGGAGCGTCGTGCGGGGTGAGCGTGTTGCCGGCGGCCAACTCCTCCCATTCGTCCAGCAGGCTCGAGTCCACCTGGCGCACCATCTCACCCAGCCACGCCACCAGGTCCTCCAGGTCTTCGCGCAGCATGTCCTGCGGCACCGTCTGCCGGAGCGCTTTGAACGCGTCGGACAGGTACCTCAGCACAATGCCCTCGGACCGGGCCAGCCCGTAGAACTGGACGAACTCGCCGAAGTTCATGGCCCGCTCGTACATGTCCCGGACCACGGACTTGGGGGCGAGTTCGAAATCGCCCACCCACGGTGCCGCCTTCCGGTACACCTCGAACGCTTCACCCAGGATCTCGGCAAGGGGCTGCGGATACGTGACCTCCTCCAGCATCGCCATCCGCTGGTCGTATTCGATGCCGTCGGCCTTCATGGCCGCCACAGCCTCGCCGCGGGCCTTCTTCTGCTGGGCGGAAAGGATCTGGCGCGGCTTCTCCAGGGTCGCCTCGATCACGGACACCACGTCCAGGGCGTACGACGGCGACTCCGGATCCAGGAGCTCCAGCGCAGCAAGTGCAAAGGGGGAGAGCGGCTGGTTCAGGGCGAAATTGGCCTGCAGGTGCACGGTCAAACGGACTGTTCGGCCGTCCGGGCCCTGCTCCTGCACGGGAATGCGTTCGATGACCTCGGCCGCCAGCAGCTCCCGGTAAATCCCAAGCGCCTTCTTCATCAGCCGGAGCTGGGAGGACCTGGGCTCGTGGTTTTCCGTCAGCAGCCTGCGGGCGGCCGTGAAGGGGTCGCCCGGCCGCTCCATCAGGTTCATCAGCATGGCGTGGGTCACCGTGAAGCTGGAACCCAGTGGATCAGGAACAGACTCGACGAGACGCTTATAGGTGGGTTCGCCCCAGGAGACAAAACCCTCCGGCGGCTTCTTTTTGACCACCTGGCGCAGCTTCTTCTGGTCATCGCCGAACTTGGCGGTCGCTTTCGCCATGGCCTTCACGTTTTCGGTGACGTGCTCCGGCGCCTGGACCACCACGGTCCCGGCGGTGTCGTAGCCTGCCCGGCCTGCCCGGCCGGCAATCTGGTGGAACTCCCTGGAGTTCAGCAGGCGGGTGCGGACGCCGTCGTACTTGCTCAGGGCGGTGAACAGGACGGTGCGGATGGGCACGTTGATGCCCACACCAAGGGTGTCCGTGCCGCAGATGACTTTCAGCAGTCCTGCCTGGGCGAGCTGTTCCACCAGCCGGCGGTACTTGGGCAGCATGCCGGCGTGGTGCACGCCGATGCCGTGGCGGACCAGCCGGTTCAGGGTCTTCCCGAAGCCGGCGGCGAACCGGAAGCCGGCAATCAGCTCCGCGATTTTGTCCTTTTCCTCGCGGCTGCAGACGTTGATGCTCATCAGCGTCTGGGCCCGGTCGATCGCTTCGATCTGGCTGAAGTGGACCACGTACACGGGGACCTGTCGGGTGGAGAGCAGTTCCTCGAGGGTCTCGTGCACCGGGGTCTGGTGGTAGTAGTTGTGCAGCGGGATGGGCCGCTCGGCGGAGCTCACGGTGGTGGTGGGCCGGCCGGTCAGCTCCGTGAGTCCGTCCTCGAACCGGGCCACATCGCCAAGCGTCGCGGACATCAGGAGGAACTGCGCCTGCGGGAGTTCCAGCAGCGGGACCTGCCAGGCCCAGCCGCGCTGCGGGTCGGAGTAGAAATGGAACTCGTCCATGATCACGGTGCCCAGCTCCGCGGCTGTTCCCTCGCGCAGCGCCACGTTCGCCAGGATCTCCGCGGTGCAGCAGATGATCGGTGCGTCCTGGTTCACCCCGGAGTCCCCGGTGACCATGCCCACGTTTTCCGCGCCGAAGATCTCGCAAAGGGCAAAGAACTTCTCGGACACCAGAGCCTTGATGGGCGCCGTGTAGTAGCTGCGGCGGCCCTGGGCCATCGCCTGGAAATGCGCGGCGATGGCCACCAGGGACTTACCGGAACCTGTGGGGGTGGCCAGGATCACGTTGGCCCCGGTGGCGAGCTCCATGATGGCCTCGTCCTGCGCGGGATACAGCGCCAGGCCCCTGGCCTGCGTCCATTCAACGAACCGCGAATACAGGTCATCGGGGTCGACGGCGGCAGCCGGGTTCAGAGCGGAAAGATCAGTCAGCTGGTCAACGAGTTTCATTGATTTCCAGCTTAGTGCCCCGGTACGCCCCGGAATCCGTTCCGGCCGGGCTAGGCTCGGCAGCATTGCTGCAGCACCAGAAACTGGAGGAAAACATGAAGTGGGATCCGGCGAAGTATGTTCAATTCGGCGATTACCGGGACCGCCCGTTCTTCGACCTCACCGGCAGGGTACACGCCCAGGCCCCGCAGCAGGTGGTGGACCTGGGCTGCGGGCCCGGCAACCTCACCGCAACGCTGGCGGAACGCTGGCCGGCTGCGACCGTGGTGGGCCTGGATTCCTCCCCGGACATGCTCACCAAGGCGGCGGGCCTGGCCGCCGGCGGCCTGCGGTTTGAGCAGGGCGACATCGCGGGCTGGCGGCCCCCGGCCGGGACGGACGTGGTGGTGACCAACGCCGCCCTGCAATGGGTTCCGGGGCACCAGGACCTCATGCGGACCTGGCTTGCCGCACTCCGACCAGGGGCCTGGTTCGCCATGCAGGTGCCCGGCAACTTCAACGCGCCCTCCCATACCCTGATGCGCGGCCTCGCCGCGTCGGAGCGCTGGGCCCCCCAGCTCGCAGGGGTCCTGCGGGGCGGCGAGTCGGTGGGGGAGCCGGCGGAGTATCTGGACCTGCTGCTTGATGCCGGCTTCACCGCCGATGCGTGGGAAACGAGCTACCAGCAACTGCTGCCGGGTGCCGATCCCGTCCTTGAATGGGTCCGCGGCACGGCTCTGCGGCCGGTCATGGCTGCACTGCCCGCTGAAGAGGGCGCCTTGTTCGAGGCCGAATACGCTGCCCTGCTGGCCGAGGCCTATCCGCCGGGCAAACACGGCACGGTCTTTCCCTTCCGCAGGATCTTCGCCGTCGGCCAAAAGAACGGCTGAGGCAGCCGCAGCGCCAGCCTCTACAAGACCGGTCACGCGATATGACACCGGTCGAATGTGATGTGCCCTACAATGACGGAATGGTTGAGGGATGGAGGCTACCGCCCACCCCGGCCATTCGACCTGCACTGGAGGTTCCTTGCTGATTGCGTTGATGGGGCGGCTCCTTCGGGGCCACAAAGCAGCCGTGGTCGCCCTGCTCCTCCTGCAGCTGGTCCAGGCCGGCGCCACGCTCCTGCTTCCCACCATCAACGCCGCGATTATCGATGACGGCATCGTGGCGGGCGACGTCAGCGTGATTTCCCGCCTCGGCCTGGTGATGGCCGCCGTCGCCGCCGTCCAGGCCGCCGCCGCCATCGCTGCCGGGTACCTCGGCGCCGTGGTGGCGATGAAAATCGGTCACGGCCTGCGGGCCCGCATCTTCGACCGGATCCAAGCCCTGTCCTCCCAGGATGTGGCCCTGTTCGGAGCCCAAAGCCTCACCACCCGCGCCACCAACGACACCCAGCAGATCCAGGCGTTCGCGCTGCTGGTGTTCACCATGTTCTTCGCGGCCCCGGCCATGGGAGTGGGCGGCATCGCCCTGGCCCTGCACCAGGATGCGGGCCTGTCCGCAGTGGTGATCGCCATTGTGCCGCTGCTGGTGCTGATCATGTATCTGATCGTCCGGCGGCTCATCCCGTTGTACCGCGAAGGCCAGGACTTCCTGGACCGCGCCGGCGGCATCCTCCGCGAGCAGATCATCGGCGCCATGGTCATCCGGGCGTTTGTCCGCCAGGACCATGAGGTCCAACGGTTCGCCGGCGTGAACAGGAAGCTCACGGCCAACAACCTGCAGTCCGCGCTGCTGGTCGCCGGGATGCTGCCCCTGATCATGCTGGTGGTCAACCTTTCCTCCGTGGCCGTGGTCTGGTTCGGCGGGCACCGGATCCAGGCCGGGCAGATGAACCTTGGCGCATTAACGGCGTTCATCGCCTACATCCTGCAGATCCTGCTGGCCATCATGATGGCCATGTACGTCCTGATGACCGCACCCCGGGCCGCCGTTTGCGCAGAACGGATCACCGCCGTCCTGGACGCCGAACCGTCGGTCACCGATCCCGGCCCGGCCGCCACCGCGCCCCGCAGGTTTCCGGCAGCGCGCCACCTGCAGACACCGTCCCGTGCCGCCGCCGTCGAGTTCCACAACGTTGGCTTCTCCTACCCGGGTGCTGAGGCTCCGGTCCTCGCCGGCGTCTCCTTCACGGCCGCGCCCGGAACCACCACTGCCATCCTGGGATCCACCGGCAGCGGCAAGTCCACCCTCCTGAACCTGGTGCCCCGCTTCCTGGACTCCACAAGCGGCCGGATCAGCCTCGACGGCACGGACATCAAGGACCTGCCGCTGGATGGCCTGCGCCGGAGCATGTCCATCGTCCCCCAGCACTCACACCTCTTTTCCGGCACCATCGCCGCGAACCTGAGGGTGGCTGCGCCGGAGGCCACAGACAGTGAATTGTGGGCGGCGCTGGAAACCGCACAGACCATGCGGTTCATGCGGGACCTGCCCCATGGCCTGGAGACACGCGTGGGCCAGGGAGGCACCAGCCTGTCCGGCGGGCAGCGGCAGCGCCTGTGCATTGCCCGGGCGCTGCTCCGGAAGGCGCCGCTTTACCTGTTCGACGACAGCTTTTCCGCCCTCGACTATGCAACGGACGTCAGGCTGCGCGAAGCACTCCAGTCCAACCTGTCCACGGCCACCGTGATTGTGGTGGCCGAGCGCATTTCGGCGGTGGAGGCCGCTGACCTGGTGCTGGTGCTCGACGGCGGGCACCTGGTGGCGCAGGGGACGCACCTTGAACTGCTGGCAGGGTCCGCCACCTACCGTGAAATCGCGGAATCGCAGCTTGCCCTGGATGGCCGGCAGTGACAGCCGGCGGCAGCGGGGGAGAGGAGCCCGGATTCTGGCCCACCGCGGGCAGGCTGCTGGGCCTGCTGCGGCCCTTCCGGCGGAGGATGGCGGGCGCCGTGGCAGCTACCTGCGCGTTCGCCGGATTCAACGTCGCAGCCCCGAAGTTCCTGGGCGACGCCACCGACGCAGTGGTTGATGGGCTGATGAGCGGCCGGCTGGACCAGGTCCGGCTGGCCGGGCTGCTGGCGCTGGTGGCGGGGATGTACATTTTTGCCTCGCTCTTCAACTGGATCCAGGGGGCGCTGACAGCACGCTCGGTGCAGGGCCTGATGTACGGGCTGCGCGAATCCGTCGCGGCCAAGCTGCACCGGCTGCCGGCCGGCTACTTCACTGACCGCTCCCGCGGCGACGTGCTGAGCCGGGCAACCAACGACATCGACAACATTGCCCAGGCCCTGAACCAGCTCCTCACCCAGCTGATTTCCTCCTGCCTGCTGCTGGTGGGTTCCCTGGCCATGATGCTCTGGATTTCCCCGCTGCTGGCGGTCATCGCCCTGGCCACCATCCCACTGTCCACCCTGGTCACCGTCCTGGTGGCCCGCCGGTCCCAGGCACAGTTTGACCGGCAATGGAATGAGACCGGCGTGCTGAACGCCCATGTGGAGGAGTTCATTTCCGGCCACGAGGTCATCAAGGCCTTCGGGTACCAGGACCGCGCCGCCGAGGTGTTCGGCCGCAGCAACGACCAACTTGCCCGCTCGGCCACCAGGGCCCAGTACTCGGCCGGAATGGTCCAGCCGCTGATGGTGCTAATTTCCAACCTGAACTACATTGCGGTGGCAGTGGTGGGTGCGCTCCAGGTGATTGCGGGCTCCATGACCATCGGCGGCATCCAAGCGTTCATCCAGTTCAGCCGGCTCTTCACCCAGCCTGTGGGGCAGATCGGCGGCCTCCTGAACCTCATCCAGTCCTGCGTCGCCTCCGCCGCCCGCGTTTTTGACCTCCTGGACGCCGGCGAAGTCCCCGGCCCCGCACAGCGCCGGGACAGCGGCCGCCCTCCGAACGCCCGCAAGGTACCGGACGGCCGCATCGCCTTCGAGAACGTCACTTTCGGCTACCCGGACGCTGCGCCGGCCGTCCGGAACCTGGCCTTCACCGTGGAACCGGGCCAAACAGTGGCCATTGTGGGCCACACCGGCGCCGGGAAGACCACCGTGGTCAACCTGCTGCTGCGGTTCAGCGAACCCGGGTCCGGCCGGGTCACCATTGGCGGTGTTGACATCGCCACCCTGCCACCGGACAGGCTGCGGGAGCGGTTCGGTGTGGTGCTCCAGGACGCCTGGCTGTTCGCAGGCAGCATCCACGAAAACATCGCCTACGGCCGGCCCGGGGCCGCCCCGGCAGACATCCAGGCCGCGGCGGACGCGGCGCACGTGGACAGGTTCGTCAGGTCCCTGCCGGAGGGTTACGACACGATCCTGGAAAACGGCGGCGAGCCGCTTAGCACCGGCCAGCGCCAGCTGATCACCATCGCCCGCGCCCAGCTTGCAGGGCGCGAGGTCCTGGTGCTGGATGAAGCCACGAGTTCCGTGGATTCCAGGACGGAGCTGCTGATCAGGCAGGCCATGAAGCGGCTGCTGCACGGCCGGACCAGTTTTGTGATTGCCCACCGTTTGTCCACGGTCCGGAACGCTGATCTAATTCTGGTCATGGACCACGGACGGATTGTTGAGCAGGGAACCCACGAGGACCTGCTGGCTGCAAACAGCTACTACAGCGGGCTCTACCGCGCGCAGTTCGCTTCCCGCGAAATCCGGCCCGGAGTCCTGGAGCCCGGGCTGTGAGTCCCGACAACACCTTTCCCGGTACGTGGCTGCCCAACACCGCCAGCACCGTGGCGCTCTTCGACCAGCTCCGGCTGCAGATCATCCACCAGGTGGACAACGGCGCATTGGCGCCCGGGGCCAGGCTGCCCGCCGTCCGTGCACTGGCAAGCGCCCTGGACGTGGCACCGCACACCGTGGCCAGGGCATACAAGGAGCTGGAGTCGGCCGGTGTGGTGGCCACCCGGGGGCGGAACGGCACCGTGGTGTGCGCGCCGGACGAACGCCTGGGCGGACTGTCCGCCGCAGCCGCAGCCTACGCAGCTGCTGCCAGGAGCCAGGGCGCCACTTTCGCGGAGGCCGTGAAGCTGCTGGCGGCGGCCTACGACGCCGGGTGAGCGCAGCATCACGTGGATATTCGAAGAAGTTTTCGATTAGCATTGGTAAGTGCCTAAAGCCGTAGCTGAAGAAACAGCCGTCCCCAACGATTCCACCGCCGTCGTCCCTGCTGCCTCCGTGCAGCGGCCGGACCTTTCCCGCCTGGTGGTGAAGGGCGCCCGGGAACACAACCTTCGCAACGTGGACCTTGACCTTCCCCGCGACGCCATGATCGTGTTCACCGGCCTGTCCGGATCCGGCAAATCGTCCCTGGCGTTCGACACCATCTTCGCCGAGGGCCAGCGGCGCTACGTGGAATCGCTGTCCGCCTACGCACGCCAGTTCCTGGGCCAGGTGGACAAACCTGACGTCGACTTCATCGAGGGGCTGTCCCCGGCGGTCTCCATCGACCAGAAGTCCACCAGCAAGAACCCGCGTTCCACGGTGGGCACCATTACCGAAATCTACGACTACATGCGCCTCCTCTGGGCCCGCGTAGGCCGCCCGCACTGCCCTGTCTGCGGCGAGCCCGTAGCCAAGCAGACGCCGCAGCAGATTGTTGACCAGCTCCTGGAGCTGGACGAAGGCACCCGGTTCCAGGTCCTGGCGCCGGTGGTCCGCGGACGCAAGGGCGAGTTTGTTGACCTGTTCAAGGAGCTGACGGCCAAGGGCTACTCCAGGGCCCGCGTTGACGGTGAACTCATCCAGCTCAGCGAACCGCCCAAACTCGGCAAGCAGTACAAGCACACCATCGAGGTGGTGGTGGACCGGCTGGTGGTCAAGGATGGCATCAGCCAGCGGCTCACCGACTCCGTGGAAACCGCCCTGGGCCTTGCCGAAGGCCGTGTCCTGGCGGAGTTCGTGAACCTGGAGGCCGACGATCCCGCCCGGATCCGTGCCTTCTCCGAACACCTCGCCTGCCCTAATGAGCACCCGCTGGCCATCGACGAGATCGAGCCGCGGTCGTTCTCCTTCAACAACCCCTTCGGCGCCTGCGCGGCCTGCAGTGGCATCGGCACCCGGCTTGAAGTGGACGAGGAACTGATCGTCCCCAACGGCGAACTGTCCCTCTCTGAAGGTGCCATCGCGCCCTGGTCGCTGGGCACCGCCACCACCGAATACTGGAACCGGCTGCTCGAAGGCCTGTCCACGGAACTCGGGTTCTCCATGACCACCCCCTGGGAAAAGCTTGGCAAGGACGTCCGCCAGACGGTCCTGCACGGCAAGGACCACAAAGTGGTGGTGCAGTACAAAAACAGGTTCGGCCGCGAACGGAAATACAGCACCGGCTTTGAAGGTGCCATCCAGTACGTCCACCGCAAGCACGGTGAGACGGATTCGGACTGGGCCCGTGACCGCTACGAGGAATACATGCGGCAGATCCCCTGCCCCGCCTGCAACGGCGCCCGCCTCAACCCGGCGTCGCTGTCAGTGCTGATCAACGGCAAGTCCATTGCCGAAGTGGCGGCCCTTCCCATGCGGGACTGCTCCGAGTTCCTGAACAACCTGGTGCTGACCGGCCGCGAAGCCCAGATCGCACACCAGGTGCTGAAGGAGATCCAGGCACGCCTGACCTTCCTCCTGGACGTCGGCCTGGAGTACCTGAACCTGGAGCGGCCCTCCGCCACGCTGTCCGGCGGCGAAGCGCAGCGCATCCGGCTGGCCACGCAGATCGGTTCCGGCCTGGTGGGTGTCCTCTACGTCCTGGATGAACCCTCCATCGGGCTGCACCAGCGCGATAACCGCCGCCTGATCGACACCCTCACGAGGCTCCGCGACATGGGCAACACCCTGATCGTGGTGGAACACGATGAGGACACCATCCACGTGGCCGACTGGATCGTGGACATCGGGCCCGGCGCCGGGGAGCACGGCGGCCAGGTGGTCCACTCGGGTTCCTACCAGGACCTGCTGGCCAACACCGAGTCCCTGACCGGCGATTACCTCTCCGGCCGCAAAAAGATCGACGTACCCAAAAAGCGCCGTAAGTATGACCGCAAGCGGGAACTTAAGGTGGTGGGCGCCCGCGAGAACAACCTCATCAACGTGGACGCGGCCTTCCCGCTGGGCCTCTTCACGGCCGTGACCGGGGTCAGCGGCTCCGGCAAGTCCACCCTGGTCAACGAGATCCTCTACAAGGTGCTGGCCAACAAGCTCAACGGCGCCAAGCAGGTGGCCGGCCGGCACAAGAGCGTCCAGGGACTTGAGCACCTGGACAAGGTGGTCCACGTGGACCAAAGCCCCATCGGCCGCACCCCGCGCTCCAACCCCGCCACCTACACCGGCGTGTTCGACAACATCCGCAAGCTTTTCGCCGAGACCACTGAGGCCAAGGTCCGCGGCTACCTTCCCGGCCGGTTCTCCTTCAACGTCAAGGGCGGCCGCTGCGAAGCGTGCTCGGGTGACGGCACCCTGAAGATCGAAATGAACTTCCTGCCGGACGTCTACGTCCCCTGCGAGGTCTGCCACGGCGCCCGGTACAACCGGGAAACCCTGGAAGTCCACTACAAGGGCAAAACCATCGCCGATGTCCTGAACATGCCCATCGAGGAAGGCGCCGAGTTCTTCGCGGCGTTCACGCCCATCGCCCGGCACCTGAGCACCCTGGTGGACGTGGGCCTGGGCTACGTGCGGCTGGGCCAGCCTGCCACCACACTGTCCGGCGGCGAGGCGCAGCGCGTCAAGCTTGCCGCGGAACTCCAGAAGCGGTCCAATGGCCGGAGCATCTACGTCCTGGACGAGCCCACCACCGGCCTGCACTTCGAGGACATCAGGAAACTGCTGATGGTCCTGCAGGGACTGGTGGACAAGGGCAACACCGTGATCACCATCGAGCACAACCTGGACGTCATCAAGAGTGCCGACTGGGTGGTTGACCTGGGTCCCGACGGCGGTTCCGGCGGCGGCCAGATTGTGGCCACCGGAACACCCGAGCAGGTGGCCAAATCGACCACCAGCCACACAGCGGCGTTCCTGGCGGAAATCCTCGGCTGATCCGGCGGAAGTATTCCGGTATCGGCATGGGAGTTTCAGGCATGAGTGCTGTCGTGAGAAACTAACCCGGTGACTCAAACAACAGTGCCCGTGATCTTTGACCTGGACGGCACTCTTGTCGATCCGGCCGGCGGCATCACCGACGGAATTGCCGCCGCCCTGGGCGGGCTGGGACTTCCGGTCCCGGCCCAGGACCTGCTGGAGGCCATGATCGGCCCCAAGCTCAGTGATTCCCTGCTGAACGTAGCCGGCGTACCCGAACACCTGCTGGACCAGGTGATCACCCGGTACCGGCAGTACTACGTGGCCACGGGCATCGGCCAGGGCCGGGTCTACCCGGGGGTCCGGGAGCTGCTGGGCGCCTACGCGGCCGCCGGCCGGCCGGTGGCAGTGGCAACCCAGAAGCCGCAGGGGCTGGCGCGCACCGTGCTGGCGCACCATGGCCTGGACGGGTACTTCAAGGGCATCCACGGTTCCGCGGATGACGAAACGGCAGTGGCCGGGGTCCCGCTGGGCAAAACCGAAATCATCGCGGCTGCCTTGGCTGACCTGGGCACGCACCACGCCATCATGGTGGGGGACCGGGCGCAGGACGTCGCCGGTGCCATCGCCAACGGCCTTGACTGCATCGGTGTTGCCTGGGGATTCGCGCCCGACGGCGAGCTGGACCTTGCCGGGGCAGTGGCCGTGGTGCAGGACGCCGACGCCCTGGCCGCCGCCGTCGACCGCCTCGAGTCCATCCACTCCGCCGCCATGAGTGAGGTGACCAACGATGGAAATGTTTGACGCCGTCCGCTGGACCACCCGCACCCTGATCGGCGGCTCCTGCCGGCCCACCGTCATCGGGCTCGAAAACGTGCCCACTGACGGGCCGTTCATCGTGGCGCCGAACCACCTGTCCTTCTTCGACAGCGTTATTGTCCAGGCCCTGATGCCCCGGCCCGTCGCATTTTTCGCCAAGGCCGAGTACTTCACCACGCGGGGCGTCAAGGGCCGCGTGATGAAGGCCTTTTTCGAATCCGTCGGGTCCATTCCCGTGGAACGCGGGGAGCAGGCAGCCAGCGTCCAGGCCCTCAAAACGCTGATGGACATCCTGGAGGCCGGCAAAGGCATCGGCATCTACCCGGAGGGCACACGCTCCCGCGACGGCATCCTGTACCGCGGCCGCACCGGTGTGGGCTGGCTGGCGCTGACCACCGGTGCACCCGTGATCCCGGTGGGCCTGATCGGCACCGAGAATCTGCAGCGCGCCGGGGAGAAGGGTGTCCGGCCCCAGCATTTCACCATGAAGGTGGGGGAGCCGCTGTACTTCGATAAAACCGGCCCGGACCACTCTTTGCCGGCCCGCCGCCAGGTCACGGACCGGATCATGGACGCCATCGCCGAACTCAGCGGACAGGAACGCTCCACCAGCTACAACCAGAGCAAGATCGCCGAGTAAGCCTGCCCGGGGGCACGGCGGTGTCCCCGGCACCCGCCGGGCCTCAGTAGACTGGACAGGTGGCAAATCCAGCAAGTTACAGGCCCCGGACGGGAGAAATCCCCGTAAACCCCGGTGTCTACCGGTTCCGCGATCCGCACGGCAGGGTCATCTACGTTGGCAAAGCCAAGAACCTCCGCTCACGCTTGAACTCGTACTTTGCCAACCCGGCGGGCCTGCCGGCCAAGACCTACGCCATGGTCCATGCCGCCAGCAGCGTCGAATGGACGGTGGTGGGCAGCGAGCTCGAATCGCTGCAGCTCGAGTTCACCTGGATCAAGGAATTCAAGCCCCGCTTCAACGTGGTGTTCCGGGACGACAAAACCTACCCGTACCTGGCTGTCACCCTCAGCGAGAAGTATCCCCGCGTCCAGGTGCTGCGCGGCGACAAACGCAAAGGGACCCGGTATTTCGGTCCCTACACCGCCGGTGCCATCCGGGAAACCATGGACACTTTGCTGCGGGTCTTCCCCGTCAGGAGCTGCAGCGCAGGCGTCTTCAAGCGCGCCGAAGCCAGTGGCCGGCCCTGCCTGCTGGGCTACATCGACAAGTGCTCGGCGCCGTGCGTGGGCAGGATTTCACCGCAGGACCACCGCGCGCTGGCCGAGGACTTCTGCGCGTTTATGGGCGGCGAAGCGAAACGGTTCACGGCCAAGCTGGAAAAGCAGATGCAGGCCGCAGTGGCGGAGCTGGACTACGAACACGCAGCACGGCTCCGCGACGACATCACCGCCCTCCGGAAGGTCTTTGAGCGCAACGCCGTGGTACTGGCGGAGGAGACGGACGCCGATATCTTCGCCCTGCACGAGGACGAACTGGAAGCCGCCGTGCAGGTCTTCCACGTCCGCGGCGGACGCATCCGCGGCCAGCGCGGCTGGGTGGTGGAAAAGGTGGAGGACTTCAGCACCCCCGACCTCGTGGAGCACCTGCTGCAGCAGGTCTACGGCGAGGATGGCGACACCCATGGCCGGCTGCCCCGCGAAGTCCTGGTCCCCGTGGAACCCAGCAATGCCGGTGACCTGGCTGAATGGCTGGCCGGGATCCGCGGCGCCAAGGTGGACATCCGGGTGCCGCAGCGCGGGGACAAGGCAGCCCTGATGTCCACCGTGCGGGAAAACGCCGAACATGCCCTGCGGCTGCACAAAACCCGCCGGGCCGGTGACCTCACCGTCCGGTCGCAGGCCCTGCAGGAACTCCAGGAAGCCCTGGACCTGCCCGTGGCCCTGCTGCGGATCGAATGCTACGACGTCTCGCACGTCCAGGGCACCAACGTGGTGGCCTCCATGGTGGTGGTGGAGGACGGCCTGCCCAAAAAGTCGGACTACCGCAAGTTCGCCATCACCGGCCCCGCGGCCTCCGACGATACGGCCGCCATGCACGACGTCCTGACGCGCCGCTTCCGCTACTACCTCCAGGACAAAACAGCCCAGGTCACCGAGGCGGCCCTGGCCCCGGCGGCCGTCCCGGCACCGGCTGCCGGCGAGGAAGCGGCCGGCGAGGAAGCGGCCGGCACGGAACACGCCCCGGAAACCACCACCACAGTGGACGACTCCACCACCCCCGCCCCGCGGAGCAAATTCGCCTACCCGCCCAACCTGGTGGTGGTGGATGGTGGCAAGCCCCAGGTCAACGCCGCCGCGCGCGCCCTCGCTGACCTCGGCGTCGACGACGTGTACGTGGTGGGCCTGGCCAAGCGGCTTGAAGAGGTGTGGCTGCCGGACAGTGACTTCCCGGTGATCCTGCCCCGGACCTCGCAGGGCCTGTACCTCCTGCAGCGGATCCGCGACGAGGCGCACCGGTTCGCCATCACCTTCCACCGGCAAAAGCGGGGAAAGGCGATGACGGTGTCCGCCCTGGACGCCGTTCCGGGCCTTGGTGCCGCCAAACGCAAGGCCCTGCTGGCCCACTTCGGGTCCGTCAAGGCCATCAAGGCCGCGACGGCCGCTGAACTGACCGGAGCGAACGGGGTTGGCCCGGCCCTGGCCGGTGCCATCATGGCCCACTTTGCGGCCGGCGGCACTGAGGCTCCGGACCTGCCCGCCATCAACATGACCACCGGCGAAATCCTCGAAACTTAGCTAGGGTAAAGTCCGGGGGTTTCCGCCGCGGCGGCCGCCCCACGTGATAACTACAGGAACGGGGCGGACCTCATGGCAGACACAACAGCGGAATCCGGAGCGGGGGACGAGGGGCTGCAGCCCGTCAAGCCGCTTGAAGCGGAGCTGCTGGTGGTCACGGGGATGTCCGGCGCGGGCCGGAGCACCGCAGCTGACGCACTTGAGGACCACGGCTGGTACGTGGTGGAAAACCTTCCGCCGCAGATGCTTGGAACCCTGGCCGAACTGGTCTCGCACGCCCCGCAGTCCATCCCGCGGCTGGCCGTGGTGATCGACGTCCGCAGCAAGGGCCTGTTTGCGGATATCCGGGCCGCGCTGGGGGCACTGGCCGCCAGCGGGGTGGCCTTCCGCGTCCTGTTCCTCGATGCCAGCGACAACGTCCTGGTCCGCAGGTTTGAACAGGGCCGCCGGCCGCATCCGTTGCAGGGCGGCGGCCGGATCCTTGATGGTATTGCCGCCGAACGGGAGCTGCTCCAGGAACTGCGCGACAGCTCCGACGTCGTACTGGATACCAGCGGTTACAACGTGCACGGCCTGGCCACGGCCATCACTGAACTCTTCAGCGAGACCGGTCCGGTGGCGCTGCGCCTGAATGTGATGAGTTTCGGCTTCAAGTACGGCCTGCCGGTGGACTCCAACTACGTGGCCGACGTCCGGTTCATCCCCAACCCGCACTGGGTCCCGCAGCTGCGTCCGCTGACCGGCCTGGACCAGGGCGTCAGCGATTACGTCCTCGAAGCGGAAGGCGTCAAGAACTTCGTGGACCGCTACGTGATGGCCCTCGAGCCTGTCCTGGACGGTTACCGCCGCGAAAACAAGCACTACGCCACCATCGCCGTGGGCTGCACGGGCGGCAAGCACCGCTCCGTCGCTGTCGCCGTGGAGCTTTCCAAAAAACTTGCGCAATACCCCAGGGTCACGGTGACCACCACCCACCGGGACCTGGGCCGCGAGTAATGGCACTGTTCACGGGCGCACTGCCGCTTGTCCCCGTCCCTGCCGGCTCGGCCGCAGCCCAGCAGGACAAGGGGCCCAACGTGGTGGCGCTGGGGGGCGGGCACGGGCTGTCAGCCTCCCTGTCCGCCTTACGCCTGCTCACCTCGGAACTGACGGCGATCGTCACGGTGGCGGACGACGGCGGGTCTTCCGGGCGCCTGCGTGAAGAGTACGGTGTCCTCCCGCCGGGAGACCTGCGGATGGCCCTGTCCGCGCTGTGCGACGACACCGACTGGGGCCGGACCTGGCGGGACGTGATGCAGCACCGGTTCCAGCCCGGCAAAGGCACCGGCGGCTCCCTGGACGAGCACGCCATGGGCAACCTGCTGATTGTGACTCTTTGGGAACTGCTGGGCGATGCCGTGGCCGGACTCACCTGGGCAGGCGCCCTGCTGGGCGCCCGCGGCCAGGTGCTGCCCATGTCCACGGTTCCGCTCACCATAGAAGGTGATGTCCGGGTGACCGCGCCGAACGGCGAGACGGCCCTCAACACCGTCCGCGGCCAGGCCCGCTGCGCCGTGGCAGGTTCCCTGGAACAGGTCCGGCTGCTGCCCGTGGACGCACCGGCCTGCGTGGAGGCCCTTACGGCCATTGAGCTGGCGGACTGGGTCATCCTGGGCCCGGGGTCCTGGTACACGTCCGTGCTGCCGCACCTGCTGCTCCCCGAAATGCGGCAGGCCCTCTGCGACACGCCGGCAAAACGCTGCCTCACCATGAACCTCGCCACAGACACCAAGGAGACCTCCGGCATGAGTGCGGCGGACCACCTGCACGTGCTGCGGCGTTACGCCCCGGACTTCAGCGTGGACGTTGTCCTGGCCGATCCGGCGTCCGTCCCGGACCGGAAGGAGTTCGAGAAAGCAGCCGGGATGATCGGTGCCGAGGTGGTCTTGGGTAAAGTAGGGGCGTCGGGACGCCGGCCCGTCCATGATCCGCTGCGTCTGGCGACGGCGTACCAGGACATTTTCGGGAACAGTTAGGAAGGTGCCATGGCACTGACAGCATCAGTCAAGGAAGAACTGTCCCGTCTGGACATCAAAAAGTCATCAGTCCGCAAGGCTGAGGTCTCGGCGATGCTCCGCTTCGCCGGCGGCCTGCACATCATTTCCGGCCGGATCGTGATCGAAGCGGAAGTGGACCTGGCGTCCACCGCCCGACGCCTCCGGGCCGCCATCGCTGAGGTGTACGGCCACCAAAGCGAAATCATCGTTGTTTCAGCAGGCGGCCTTCGCCGTGCCAGCCGGTACGTGGTGCGTGTAGTGCGCGACGGCGAGGCGCTGGCCCGCCAGACCGGGCTCCTCGATGGGCGTGGCCGCCCCGTGCGCGGGCTGCCGTCCGCCGTCGTCAACGGCTCCGCGGCCGACGCGGAAGCTGTGTGGCGGGGCGCGTTCCTGGCCCACGGCTCCCTCACCGAACCCGGCCGGTCCTCCTCACTGGAAGTCACCTGCCCCGGTCCCGAGTCCGCGCTGGCCCTTGTTGGCGCCGCACGGCGGCTGGACATCCAGGCCAAAGCCCGCGAAGTGCGGGGCGTTGACCGGGTGGTGATCCGTGACGGCGACACTATCGCCGCGCTGCTGACCCGGATGGGCGCCCACGACGCCCTGATGGTCTGGGAAGAACGCAGGATGCGCAAGGAAGTCCGCGCCACCGCCAACCGGCTGGCCAACTTTGACGACGCCAACCTCCGCCGCTCCGCCCAGGCCGCCGTGGCCGCCGGCGCCCGCGTGGACCGGGCCCTGGAAATCCTTGGTGACGATGTCCCGGACCACCTCAAATACGCCGGCGAACTCAGGGTGGCCCACAAGCAGGCAAGCCTTGACGAACTGGGACGACTGGCTGACCCGGCAATGACCAAGGACGCCATCGCGGGCCGGATCAGGCGCCTGCTGGCCATGGCGGACAAACGCGCCCAGGACCTGGGCATTCCCGGTACGGACGCCAATGTGACGCCCGAAATGCTGGACGAGTGAGCGCCCCCTAGAATCGGAAATGGCGTGACGGAAATATCCGGCCCCGGCTGCAGGTTAGGCCAAGGGGAGGGGCTTTCGTCACTGGAACGCCACCGCCGCAAGTTTCCGGGCGCCTGACGCCCGGATGCACAATCCAAGAAGTAGAAACCGGACCGAGAGTCCACGATATTGGAGGATTTTGTGACCGAGTACGTATTGCCGGAACTCAGCTACGACTACGCAGCACTGGAACCGCACATTTCCGCGCGGATCATGGAGCTGCACCACAGCAAGCACCACGCTGCCTACGTGGCCGGCGCCAACAACGCCCTGAAGCAGCTGGCAGAAGCCCGCGAAAAGGGCGACTTCGCCAACATCAACCGGCTCTCCAAGGACCTGGCCTTCCACACCGGCGGCCACGTCAACCACTCCGTCTTCTGGAACAACCTGTCCCCGGACGGCGGCGACAAGCCCGAAGGTGAGCTGGCAGCAGCCATCGACGACGCCTTCGGCTCCTTCGACGCCTTCCGCGCCCAGTTCTCCGCAGCAGCCCTTGGCCTGCAGGGATCCGGCTGGGGCTTCCTGGCCTACGAGCCCATCGGTGGCAACCTGGTCATCGAGCAGCTTTACGACCAGCAGGGCAACGTGGCGCTCGGCACCACCCCGCTGCTAATGCTGGACATGTGGGAGCACGCCTTCTACCTGGACTACGTCAACGTCAAAGCCGACTACGTGAAGGCCTTCTGGAACATCGTGAACTGGGCCGACGTCGCCAAGCGCTTCGAAGCAGCACGCACGAATGCAACGGGCTTGATCACCCTCCCGTAGTGATCTCTGCTACACATTCGTGTAACAAACCTCACAATCCGGTGCTTTAAGGCCGGGATGTGGACGGTCCGCCCCTGCACTTGCGGGGGCGGACCCAATTAAACGTAAGATAGGTCACGGAAGGCGGTTAGCCTTCAGCAATGAGGCTGGTCGCCCTCCGATCTGTAAATCATCTCTGCCCAATGGCGTGCGGGATCTGTTAGTTGGCTTGAACGCCCGCTCAACTAGTAGTGCTTCACAAAGCACCAAGGAGACTGAAACAACGTGACGACCCGTATTGGTATCAACGGCTTCGGCCGTATTGGCCGCAACTACTTCCGCGCAGCACTGGCCCAGGGCGCGGACCTTGAGATCGTTGCAGTCAACGACCTCACCAGCCCCGAAGCGCTGGCCCACCTGCTCAAGTACGATTCCGTCGGCGGCCGGCTGAAGGAAACCATCGAAGTCAAGGACGGCAACATCGTCGTCAACGGCAACGTCATCAAGGTCCTGGCTGAGCGCGATCCCGCCAACCTGCCCTGGGGCGAGCTGGGCGTGGACATCGTCATCGAGTCCACCGGCTTCTTCACCAAGGCCGCGGCCGCGCAGAAGCACATCGATGCCGGCGCCAAGAAGGTCCTCATTTCCGCCCCGGCGTCCGATGAAGACATCACCATTGTGATGGGTGTGAACCACGGCCTGTACGACAACGCCACGCACCACATCATCTCGAACGCTTCCTGCACCACGAACTGCCTCGGCCCGCTGGCCAAGGTCATCAACGACGAGTTCGGCATCGAACGCGGCCTGATGACCACCGTGCACGCCTACACCGCGGACCAGAACCTGCAGGACGGACCCCACAGCGACCTGCGCCGCGCCCGCGCCGCCGCCATCAACATGGTCCCCACCTCCACCGGTGCAGCCAAGGCCATCGGCCTGGTCCTGCCGGAGCTCAAGGGCAAGTTGGACGGCTACGCCATCCGCGTTCCCGTACCCACCGGTTCCGCCACTGACCTCACCGTCACCGTCGGCCGCGAAACCACCGTCGAGGAAGTCAACGCCGCCCTCAAGCGCGCTTCCGAGTCCGAGGAACTCCAGGGTTTCCTGACCTACACCGACGAGCCCATCGTGTCCTCGGACATCGTGGGGGACCCGGCGTCGTCCATCTTCGACTCCGGCCTGACCAAGGTGATCGGCAACCAGGTCAAGGTTGTTTCCTGGTACGACAACGAATGGGGCTACTCAAACCGCCTCGTTGACCTCACGGAGCTCGTCGCATCCAAGCTGGGCTAGGGTTAGACACATGACATCAAACACCCTCAACGACCTCATCGCTGAAGGTGTCCGCGGGCGGTACATTCTGGTTCGAAGTGACCTGAATGTGCCGCTCGACGGCTCTGCCGTGACTGACGACGGACGCATCAAGGCGTCCCTCCCGGTGCTGGCAAAGCTCACGGACGCCGGTGCCCGCGTGCTGGTTACAGCCCACCTTGGCCGCCCCAAAGGCGCACCCGAGGACAAGTACTCCCTCAAGCCCGCAGTGGACCGCCTGGCGGAACTTGCGGACTTCCCGGTGACGCTGGCCGCGGACACCGTGGGCAACTCCGCACGGGAAGGAGCTGCGGCGCTGCAGGACGGCGAAGCGCTGGTTTTGGAGAACGTCCGGTTCGACGCCCGCGAAACCAGCAAGGACGACGCCGAACGCGGAGCCTTCGCTGATGAGCTTGTCGCGCTGACCGGCAGCAACGGCGCGTATGTCGATGACGCCTTCGGGGCTGTGCACCGCAGGCACGCCAGCGTGTACGACGTCGCCACCCGGCTGCCGTCGTACCTCGGCGACCTGGTCCACACCGAGGTCGAGGTGCTGCGCAAACTGACGGCCGACACCCAGCGCCCCTACGTGGTGGTTCTTGGCGGCTCGAAGGTCTCGGACAAACTCGCCGTGATCGAAAACCTGCTGGGCAAGGCTGACACCATCCTGGTGGGCGGCGGCATGCTGTTCACGTTCCTGGCAGCAGCCGGGCATAAGGTGGCCGGCAGCCTGCTCGAGAAGGACCAGATCCCCGTGGTCCAGGACTACCTCAAGCGCGCAGCCGACGCCGGCACCGAGTTCGTGGTGCCCACAGACGTTGTGGTGGCGGAGAAGTTCGCCGCCGATGCGGCACACGAAACCGTGGCAGCAGACGCCATTGAGGCCAGCAGCTTCGGCAGCCAAGGCATCGGCCTGGACATCGGACCCGATTCCGCCGCCGCTTTTGCTGCCCGCATTGCCGGGGCCAAAACGGTCTTCTGGAACGGGCCCATGGGCGTCTTTGAGTTCGACGCCTTCGCCGCCGGCACCCGTGCCGTGGCCAAGGCCCTGACCGAGACCGAAGCGTTCACCGTGGTTGGCGGCGGCGATTCCGCCGCGGCCGTCCGTACGCTGGGATTCGCTGACGACCAGTTTGGCCACATCTCCACCGGTGGCGGCGCCAGCCTGGAATACCTTGAGGGCAAGGACCTGCCGGGACTGAGCGTCCTGGACCGCTAGCAGTACCGGACTGCACAGTCCGCCGGCCGGCAGGCTGCTCCCGCAGCCTGCCGGCCAAACACTTATTAACGACTTTTGGAGAACACGTGACTACGTCAACAAACGGCGCCTTTGACCGTAAGCCCTTCATTGCGGGCAACTGGAAAATGAACATGGACCACGTCCAGGGCATCACGCTCCTGCAGAAACTCGCCTGGACCCTCTCCGACGCCAAGCACGACTACAACCGCGTCGAGGTTGCCGTCTTCCCGCCGTTCACCGACCTCCGCGGCGTCCAGACCCTGGTGCAGGGCGACGACCTCGACGTTGCCTACGGCGGCCAGGACCTGTCCCAGTTCGATTCCGGCGCCTACACCGGAGACATCTCCGGCGCGTTCCTTGCCAAGCTGGGCTGCTCTTATGTCCTGGTGGGCCACAGCGAACGCCGCACCATCCACAACGAAACGGACGAAGTCCTCAACGCCAAGGTCAAGGCCGCGTTCAAGCACGGCGTGACCCCCGTGCTGTGCGCCGGTGAGGGCCTGGAAATCCGCCAGGCCGGCACCCACGTGGAACACACGCTTGACCAGGTACGCGCCGGTGTTGCCGGGCTCACCAACGAGCAGGCCGCCGAACTCGTCATCGCCTACGAACCCGTTTGGGCCATCGGCACCGGCGAGGTCGCCGGCCCCGGCGACGCACAGGAACTCTGTGCTGCCATCCGGACCGAACTGGAAAAGCTCTTCGGCGCCGACGTGGCAGCCAAGACCCGCCTGCTGTACGGCGGCTCCGTAAAGGCCAACAACGCGGCAGCCATCCTGCAGGAAACGGATGTGGACGGCCTGCTCGTGGGTGGCGCCAGCCTTGACCCCGCCGAGTTTGCTAATATTGTCAGGTTCGAGAGTCACCTGGTGACGGACTAGTCCGTCAGCACCCCCGCTCCCGCAATCCCAACTTCCTGAAAGGCCGTCGTGGACGTTCTTCATGTCATTCTGCAGATCCTCCTGGGCATCACCAGCCTCCTGCTGACACTGCTCATCCTCCTTCACAAGGGACGCGGTGGCGGTATGTCGGATATGTTCGGCGGCGGCATGAGCTCAGGGCTGAGCTCCTCGGGCGTAGCGGAACGGAACCTCAACAGGTTTACCGTGGTCCTCGGCGTGACCTGGGGCGTGGTGATCATCGGCCTTGGCCTGATCATGCGGTTCAGCGGAGCCGGCGACTCCTGAGCAAAGCTTCAGGCAAGGATTACGCGGCGGCACTCCCGCCGCGGGTCCATCCAAACTAAACTGTGGCTGTCGGTTACCGACGGCCACAGTTTTTTTGGTTAAGCAGCCCTGCCTGCCTACCGGCACCCGTTGCCAGTCAGGAGTTCCCATGGTCCATCCAGGCTCAGGATTTCGGGGCACCCGCGCCGGTGTCACGGCAGGCAGCGGCTCCAGCCTCCAGTCCGGGGACTCGCCGGGCAGCCCCTTGCCCCGCATGCGGGTATCGTATTGGTGCGTCTCAGGCCACGAAACCCAGCCGGTTTTCCTGCGCCTGCCGGAGGACCAGATCCCTGCCGTCTGGGATTGCCGCAGATGCGGGGCCACGGCGTCAAGGGACGGCCAGGCGGCAGCCATGGCCGACGCGGCCGACGACGGCTACAAAACCCACCTCGAATACGTTAAAGAGCGACGCTCCGGCCAGGACGCCGAAGACGTCCTGGCCGGAGCGTTGGAAAAGCTACGCGCCCGCGGCGTCCTTCCGGACGAGCTGCTGCGGGACCCGTGAGGCCGCATTCTCATCGATGAGCCACAGGGTCCGCGAGGTGCCCCGCGGCCCTGCAGCCGGAACCTGGATGGGATTGGCACCCGCAAGGGCCAGGCCCACGGCGCCTGCCTTGTCCTCGCCGGCCACCACCATCCACACCTCGGATGCGGTGTTGATGGCCGGCAGGGTCAGGGAAACCCGCAACGGCGGCGGCTTCGGTGAGTTGTGTACGGCAATAACGGTGCCGACCTTCTCGCGGATGCCGCCCTGCTCAGGGAACAGGGAGGCAACGTGTGCGTCGGGGCCAACACCCAGCAGGACCACGTCCAGGCGCGGCAGCACCGAAGGATGCTCCGGCCGGTCATCGGACATATCTGCAGCGTGCTCGGCTGCCGCCGCTTCAGCCAGCTGGCGGGCGTAGTCCGCTGCGGCCTCCTCGACGCTGCCGAAGTCGTCTGAGGAACCCGGAGCGTGGACCCGGGCCGGGTCCACCGGGATGTGGGACAACAGCGCGTCGAAGGCCTGCTGGGCGTTCCGCTCCGGATCACCGGAGGCGACAAAACGCTCATCGCCCCACCAGAAGTTGACCCTGGACCAGTCGACGGCCGGGGCCGCCGGCGAGTCAGCAACAGCCTTCAGCGTACCGATGCCCACAGTGCCCCCGGTCAGGACCACGGTGGCTTCACCGTATTTGTCCTGGACGTCAACAAGCTTGGTGATAAGACGCGCGGCGATGGCTGCCATCAGGACGGACGAATCAGGATGAATGCTTACTCGTGGATCAACGCTCACTGGGTCGGACGCTCCTTAGATTGGTACGTGGCAGTCCAATAGTAATCACTTCGCCGAACACTTCGTCGGGGTCGAGCCGGCGAAGCTCCTCTGCCAGGCAGTCGCGGAGGCTGCGGCGGGGGAGGGAGATCCGTTGGGCCGGCTGGCCCGGCTGGGTCAGTTCCGCCACGGACAGGCCGGGACGGAAGAGCTGCACGTCGCCGCTCTGCCGGCTGAGCCGGACCCTGCGGATGCCGGTGCCGGCGGGGTCGGCCACAATGGTGACCGGAGCGTCCAGGGTCAACGTGAGCCAGGCTGCCAGCAGGAGGGTGCTGGGGGAGTCGGAGGCTCCTTCGACGGCAACAGCCGTAACCGGCGAGGAATCCACCTGGTCCAGGACTGCCGCGAGCTGGATGCGCCAGTTGGTGAGCCGGGTCCAGGCCAGGTCCGTGTCGCCGGCCTTATAGGTGGCCCGGATAATCTCCAGGGCGGCCTGCGGGTCCGGTTCGTTGGCAGAGTCCGTGATCCGGCGGTGCGCGATTTTCCCGATGGAGGTCTCGCACGCGTTTTCCGGGGCGCCGTGCGGCCACCAGGCCACAATCGGCGCGTCCGGGAGCAGCAGTGCTGCGACCAGGGATTCGCTTTCGTGCGACAGTTCGCCGTAGCCGCGGAGCACAATTACTTCCGAGGCTCCGGCGTCGCCGCCCACGCGGATCTGCGCGTCGAGCCTGTCCTTGGCGTCCGACCCGGCGTCGGCAAGCACAATGATGCGGCACGGGTGTTCGCGGCTGGCCTCGTTGGCCGCCTCGATGGCTTCCTCCTCCAGCCCGGACTTGGTGACCACCACCAGGGTGAGCACCCGGCCCAGCGCAATCACGCCGCCCTGCTCGCGCAGGGACATGATCTTCTTGGAGACCTTTGAGGTGGTGGTGTCCGGCAGGTCTACAATCATGGCCTTCTCCAGGTTCGTCCGTCACGGGCCAGCAGCTCGTCGGCGGAGGCAGGGCCCCAGCTGCCGGGAGCGTACGGCTCGGGCTGTTCGTTCAGTTCCGCCCAGTATTCCTCGAACGGGTCAAGGATCTTCCAGGACAGTTCCACTTCCTGATGCCGCGGGAACAGCGGCGGTTCACCCAGGAGCACGTCCAGGATCAACCGCTCGTACGCTTCCGGGCTGGATTCGGTGAACGAGTGTCCGTAGCCGAAGTCCATGGTGACGTCGCGGACTTCCGTCTGCGTGCCCGGGACCTTCGAGCCGAAGCGGATGGTGACGCCCTCGTCGGGCTGGACCCGGATGACGACAGCGTTCTGGCCGAAGTCGTCCTCGCCATGGTCGCGGAACAGCAGGTTGGGCGCGCGTTTGAAGACCACTGCGATTTCCGTCACGCGGCGGCCCAGGCGTTTGCCTGCACGCAGGTAGAACGGCACACCTGCCCAGCGGCGGGTGTGGATGTCCACCCGGATCGCCGCGAAGGTTTCCGTGGTGGAATCGGCGGGAATGCCCTCCTCCTCCAGGTACCCCTGGACCTGCTCACCACCCTGCCAGCCGCCGGCGAACTGGCCGCGGGCTGAGTGCTGCGACAGGTCGGCAGGCAGCTTGACCGCGGCCAGGACCTTTTCCTTCTCGGCGCGCAGGTCATCGGCGTTGAAGGAGATGGGCTCCTCCATCGCGGTCAGGGCCAGCAGCTGCAGCAGGTGGTTCTGGATCACGTCGCGGGCCGCGCCCACGCCGTCGTAATACCCTGCCCGGCCGCCCGTGCCGATGTCCTCGGCCATGGTGATCTGGACGTGGTCCACGTGGTTGGAGTTCCACAGTGGTTCGAAGAGCTGGTTCGCGAACCGCAGCGCCAGGATGTTCTGGACGGTTTCCTTGCCCAGGTAGTGGTCGATCCGGAAAACAGCGTCCGCCGGGAAGACGGACTCGACGATGTCGTTCAGCTGGCGGGCCGATTCCAGGTCGTGGCCGAACGGCTTCTCGATGACCACGCGGCGCCACTTGTCGCCGTCTGCCTGCGCCAGCCCGTGCTTGGACAGCTGCCGGCAGACCTGTTCGAAGGCCTTGGGCGGGATGGACAGGTAAAAGGCGTGGTTGCCGCGTGTTCCGCGCTGCTCATCGAGTTCGTCGATGGTTTCACCCAGGCGCTCGAAAGCGTCGTCGTCGTCGAACTCGCCCTGCACAAACCGGATGCCCTCGGACAGCTGGTTCCATACTGCCTCGTCAAACGGCGTACGGGCGTACGCCTGCACGGAGGCCTTCACCTCCGCGGCGAAGTCCTCCTTGTCCCACTCGCGCCGGGCGAAGCCCACCAGCGCGAAGCTGGGCGGCAACAGCCCCCGGTTGGCAAGGTCATACACAGCCGGCATGAGCTTTTTACGGGCAAGGTCGCCGGTGACTCCGAAGAGCACCAGGGAGGACGGCCCGGCAATCCGGTTCAAACGCCGGTCCCGCGGGTCCCGGAGCGGATTACGCCCCCGGCCCGCGGTTTTCCGGCCGAATTCAGTTTCTGGCATGGTTGCTTTTGCGCCTTAGCTTTCGGTAGCGGATGCCCGGGCGGACAGTGCAGCGACGATGTCCTGCAGCTGCGCCACACCGGCGGCACGGTTTGTCAGGTGCAGGCGGAGCACGGGCCGGCCGTGCTCCGCGAGGACCTGGGCGTCGCCTGCGGCCTGCGCGGAGATCAGTTCCCCGAACGTGAACGGACGGTCCGGAATGGCCAGGTCCTCCGCTTCGGCGGCAGTGACCTGGAGGAACACGCCGATCGCGGGTCCGCCCTTGTGGAACTGGCCGGTGGAGTGCAGGAACCGCGGTCCCCAGCCGAACGTGACCGGCCGGCCGCTGACGGCTGCCAGCTCGTCCCGCACGCCTTCGAGCTGCGCAAAGGCAAGCCGGTCGAAGTAGGCCTGGACACTGAGGTAGCTGTCGTCATCCAACGTGCCGAGCAGTGCCGTGACGGCTGCCTCCGCAGTAGTTGCGTCGCCGAGCCAGTCACCGCCCCGGACCTCAATGGACCCGTCCACGAAGGCCGCCGGCGTGGGTTCGGGCTGCGCGTCCAGGAGGCCGCGGGCTGCCACCTTGGCGGCCTCAACGTCCGGCTGGTCGAAGGGGTTGATGCCCAGCAGGCGGCCGGCCACGGCCGTGGCGAATTCCCAGACCATCATCTGGCTGGCCAGGCCGCCGGCGATGGCCACCTCGTTGGCGCCGGGTTCGACGTCGGCATCAGCAGCCACCAGGCGCACCACCAGGACGTCGGGGGCGCCGGAGCCGGCCTCGGGGGATGCGGGTCCGGCCACTACCGGAAGCACGCCGGTGCCCAGCTTGCCGGTGGATTCGGCGATGAGCTGTTCGGCCCAGTCAGCGAAGCCCACAATGCCGGAGCCGTCCTCCGCGATGACGATCTTGTTGCGCAGCGGACTGGTGCCGCCGAGGGCAGCGCCCAACGCGAGTCCAATGTTCCCAGCCGCGTCATCGTTGAGGATTTCTGCGGCTTCCTCGGCTTCGTCCAGGAACTTCTGGATGTCCACACCGGCCAGGCCGGAGGGGACCAGACCGAAAGCCGTCAGCGCCGAGTAGCGGCCGCCCACGTTGGGGTCCGCGTTGAAGACGGCACGGTAGCCGGCTTCGCGGGAGGACTTGTCCAGCGGGGAGCCGGGGTCGGTGACAATGATGATCCGGCTCTTGGCGTCCAGGCCCGCCTCGGTGAAGGCGTGCTCGAAGATGCGGCGCTGGGAGTCGGTTTCCAGCGTCGACCCGGACTTGGAGGAAACCACAATGGCGGTGTGGGCAAGGCGGTCGGCCAGTGCGGCGCGGACCTGGTCAGGGTCGGTGCTGTCAAGCACTGTCAGCTCGACGCCGGCGGTGCCGGCAATGACCTCGGGCGCCAGCGAGGAGCCGCCCATGCCGCAAAGCACGATGCGGGTCACGCCTTCGGCGCGCAGGGCGTCCCGGAGTTCCAGGATGGCCGGCACCAGGGCCTGCGAGACAGTGGCGGCTTCCACCCAGCCGAGCCTGACGGCCGACTCGGCTTCGGCGTCGGGACCCCAAAGGGTGTGGTCCTTGGCGAAGATCCTGGTGGCGATGCGGTCCGCCACCAGGGAGGGGAGGTGCTGTTCAAGAGCCTGCCGGGCAGCGCCGGTGGCGTCGTAGCTGAGAGTACTCATAGGGGACTAGGAAGCCTTCCGTGCAGCGGCGAGGGCGCCTTCGACGTCGGCCAGCAGTTCCTTCCAGCTGGCCACGAACTTGTCCAGGCCTTCCGATTCCAGAAGGGCCACAACCTCGTTGTAGGAGATGCCGAGGCCTTCGAGGGCGTCCAGGACGCCGTTCGCTTCCGCGTAGGTGCCGGTGATGGTGTCACCAGTGACAACGCCGTGGTCGAAGCTGGCGTCAAGGGTCTTCTCCGGCATGGTGTTCACAACGCCGGCGGCCACCAGTTCGGTGACGTAGAGGGTGTCCGGGTAGGCCGGGTCCTTCACGCCGGTGGAGGCCCACAGCGGACGCTGGGGGAGTGCGCCGGCTTCGGCGAGGAGCGCCCAGCGCTCGGTGCTGAAGAGTTCCTCGTAGACCTGGTAGGCCAGGCGGGCGTTGGCCACGCCGGCCTTGCCCTTGAGGGCCTTCGCTTCATCGGTGCCGAGGGCGTCGAGGCGCTTGTCGATTTCGGAGTCGACGCGGGAGACGAAGAAGGACGCCACGGAGTGGATCTTCGAGAGGTCGTGGCCGTTTTCCTTGGCCTGTTCCAGGCCGGCCTGGAAGGCGTTGATGACGGCGCGGTAACGCTCCAGGGAGAAGATCAGGGTCACGTTGACGCTGATGCCCTCTGCCAGGGTGGCCGTGATGGCTTCGAGGCCTTCAAGGGTGGCGGGGATCTTGATCAGGACGTTGTCCTTGTTGACCTTCTTGTAGAGGTTCTTGGCCTCGGCAATGGTGCCGGCGGTATCCCAGGCCAGGCGGGGGTCCACCTCGATGGAGACACGGCCGTCAACACCCTTGGTCGCGGCGGCGACGGGGGCGAACAGGTCGCAGGCGTCGGCTACGTCGGTGGTGGTGATTTCGAAGATGGTTTCCTCGACGCTGGAACCGGCGGCTGCCTGCGCGGCGATGGTGCCGTCGTAGTCGGTGCCGGCGGTGATGGCGGCGTGGAAGATCGACGGGTTGGTGGTCACACCCACCACGTTCTTCTCTTCGATGAGCTTGCGGAGGGTGCCCGTGTCCAGGCGGCCGCGGGACAGGTCATCGAGCCAGATCGAAACGCCGGCGTCGGACAGCTGCTGTGTGGGAGTAGTCATTGTTGTTTCTCCTAAATTCGGGTTCAGGCCTGGAGGCCGGAGAGGGAGTCCTTGGCGGCGGCAGCTACTGCTTCCGCGGTGATGCCGAACTCCTGGAAAAGGCGCTTGTAGTCGGCGGATGCGCCGTAGTGCTCGAGCGAGATGGAACGCCCGGCGTCGCCAACGAATTCCTTCCAGCCCAGCGAAAGGCCGGCCTCGACGGAGACGCGTGCCTTGACGTCAGCAGGCAGGACGGATTCGCGGTAGGCGGCGTCCTGCTTGTTGAACCATTCGACGCACGGCATGGACACAACGCGGGCGGCGATGCCTTCCGCCTGGAGTGCCTCGCGGGCCTGGACGGCCAGCTGGACCTCGGAACCGGTGCCGATGAGGACAACGTCGGCGGGAACGGTGGCACCGTCCCGGCTGGCTTCGGCGAGGACGTAGCCGCCCTTGGCGGTGCCTGCGGCGGAACCGAAGACGTCGCCGTCGGCTGCACCTTCGCCGCGTTCCCAGGTGGGGATGTTTTGCCGGGTCAGGACAATGCCGGCCGGGTTGGCGTGGTTTTCCAGCATGGTCTTCCAGGCAATGGATACCTCGTTGGCGTCACCGGGGCGGACAACGTCCAGGCCCACAATGGCGCGCAGGGTGGCGAGCTGTTCCACGGGCTGGTGGGTGGGGCCGTCCTCACCCAGGCCGATTGAGTCGTGCGTCCATACGTACAGGGATGAGGCCCCCATCAGGGCGCCGAGGCGGATGGCGGGCCGCTGGTAGTCACTGAAGATCAGGAACGTACCGGAGAAGGCGCGGGTCTTGCCGTGCAGGCTGATGCCGTTGACGATTGCTGCGGCGGCGTGCTCACGGATGCCGAAGTGCAGCACCCGGCCGTAGGGGTTTCCGGACCAGGCGTCGGTCTGCTTGGACGCCGGGATGAAGGACGGAGAGCCTTCAATCGTGGTGTTGTTGGACTCGGCGAGGTCGGCGGAGCCGCCCCAGAGTTCCGGCAGGACCGGACCCAGTGCGTTCAGTACCTTGCCGGAGGCGGCGCGGGTGGAAACGTCCTTGCCGGCCGGGAAGACAGGCAGTGCCGCGTCGACGCCGTCGGGAAGTTCCTTGGACTCGATGCGCTGCAGGAGTGCTGCACCCTCCGGGTTGGCTGCCTGCCAGGCGTTGAAGGACTCTTCCCATTCCTTGTGCGCTGCTGCGCCGCGGTCCACAACGGAGCGGGCGTGTGCCAGGACGTCCTGGTCCACGTCGAAGGACTTGGCGGGATCAAAGCCCAGTACCTCCTTGAGGCCTGCGACTTCCTCTGCGCCCAGCGCGGAACCGTGGATCTTGCCGGTGTTCTGCTTCTTCGGGGCCGGGTAGCCGATGATGGTCCGCAGCGAGATGATGGACGGCTTTGAGGTCTCGGCCTTCGCGGCCAGCAGTGCCGTGTACAGCTCCTGGACGTCTTCGACGTATTCGCCGGTCTTGGTCCAGTCAACGCGCTGGGTGTGCCAGCCGTAGGCCTCGTAGCGTTTCAGGACATCCTCGGTGAAGGAGATGTCGGTGTCGTCCTCGATGGAGATGTGGTTCTCATCGTAGACAACAACAAGGTTGCCCAGTTCCTGGTGGCCGGCAAGGGAGGATGCCTCCGCGGTGACGCCTTCCTGGAGGTCGCCGTCCGAGGCGATGACCCAGATGGTGTGGTCGAACGGGCTGGTGCCCGGGGCGGCGTCGGCGTCGAAGAGACCGCGTTGGCGGCGCTGGGAGTAGGCGAAGCCCACGGAGGAGGCCAGGCCCTGGCCCAGCGGACCGGTGGTGATCTCCACGCCGGCGGTGTGCTTGTACTCGGGGTGGCCCGGGGTCAGCGAGTCCCAGGTGCGCAGCGCCTCGAGGTCCTTCAGTTCCAGGCCGTAGCCGGAGAGGAACAGCTGGATGTAAAGGGTCAGCGACGTATGGCCGGGTGACAGGATGAAGCGGTCGCGGCCCAGCCAGTCCGGGTTCCGGGGATCGTGGCGCATCAGTTTGTGGAACAGGAGGTAAGCGGCCGGGGCCAGGCTCATCGCCGTTCCGGGGTGGCCGTTGCCCACCTTCTCCACTGCATCAGCGGCAAGTACGCGGACGGTGTCCACGGCGCGCTGGTCCAAGCTGGTCCATGACAGTTCTTGCTCTTCCAAATGTGGCACGAAAACCGGGCCCCTCTCTGTGCTGATGGCAGGTGGTACACCGGATCCGGTCAGGGGCACGCCGTGTGGCGCCCGCTGCGGTGTGTACCAGCCGTTCACCATCGAAACGTTATCTATCACTCAGCCGCGAACCGGCATGGAATGCGTTTTCCAAGGCATTCCTGCCGCGCGCTGATCTGGTGACAGCTTAGCCCGCCCGCGCGCCGGAAATCGGAAAAATCTCACGTTGTGGACGCTATTTCCCCTTTTATGAATGGCCCTGCTGTGAGGTTGAGTTAATCTGCTCGAATTGGCACGTGAGCGATCATCACCGCATATCAGCCGGACTGGCGGCGGGTTCCGGCACGCTATGATGAGGGGAGGCCAATTCCAGTCAGCGGACGTCAACGTCCGGGCCGGAATCCGGCTGTTTGCGGATCGCCGGTTGAAGCTGCGGGTGCGCGGACGGGCCGGCCGCCGGACATGAGCTGCATTGCCAGACAGAACTGCCACACAGAACGGGTGACTGCCACCGTGAGCACAACCGATACGCCGCTGAAAGCATCCGGGACCACGGGCCCTGGGTTTGCCCGTAAGGCCAAGGCGTATCTCGCCCTCACCAAGCCCCGCGTGATCGAGCTGCTCCTGGTGAGCACACTTCCCACCATGATCTACGCCGAGCGCGGCTTTCCCTCCATCGGTTTGATCCTTGCCACCCTGGTGGGTGGCGCTTTCGCCGCGGGCAGTGCCGGCGCCTTCAACTGCTACATCGACCGCGACATCGACAAACTGATGCACCGGACCGAAAAGCGGCCCCTGGTCACCGGTGAGGTGACCCCGCGCGAGGCTTTGGTTTTTGCCTGGCTTTTGGGCGCCGCGGCCATCGCCATCCTGTGGTTCGGCGCCAACCCCCTGTCCGCCTGGCTGGGGCTCGCGGCCATCTTCTTCTATGTGGTCATCTACACCATCATCCTGAAACGGCGCACGGCCCAGAACATCGTCTGGGGCGGTGCCGCCGGCTGTTTCCCCGTTGTCATCGCCTGGGCGGCAGTGACCAACTCGGTGGAATGGCCCGCCATCATCCTGTTTATGGTCATCTTCCTGTGGACGCCGCCCCACTACTGGCCGCTGTCCATGCGCTACGGCGAGGATTACCGCAACGCCAACGTCCCCATGCTTGGCGCCATCGCGGGCGCCAAGGTGGTCTCCGTGCAGGTGGTGCTGTATGCCTGGGCCATGGTGGCCTGCTCCCTGCTGATGGTTCCCGCCGGCGGGGCCGGTTGGGTCTACACCGTCACGGCCGTGGTGGCCGGCGCATGGTTCCTCTACGAGTCGCACTCGCTGTATAACCGCGCCCAGCACGAGGAGATCTCGGACAAGCGCGCCATGAAGGTGTTCCACGGCTCCATCAGCTACCTCACCCTGCTGTTTATCGCCCTGGCCGTTGACCCGTTCGTCGGCCCCGCCGTGATGGCAGGTTAGCCGGCAACTTTACGGCCCGGCATCACCATTCGAGGTCGGCTCCGCCCAGCGCGCAGAACCGCAGGGGAGCCGGGTCGCCGCTTTCCACCAGCTTGAGAAGTTCGACGGCGGCCGTTGCCGGCAGCTTCGACGCCCCGGGAACACCCATGGCCGTGGCAAGTTGGCCCGGGTGAACTGCCCAGCATCGGACTGAGCCACCGAGTTCATTGGCCAGGGAGATGGTCAGCATGTTCTGCCCGGCCTTCGAGACGCGGTACGCATAGCTGGTGCCCAGGTGGACGTAGTGCCCGGCGGCCTGCCGGGACAGGGAGCCCAGCCGCGAGCTGACGTTGATAATGAGAGGCGCGGGAGTCAACTGCAGGGCCGGCAGCAGTTCCTGCACCAGCCGGAGCGGCCCCGCCACGTTGGTATCGAGGCTTGCCAGCAGCAGGTCCGGATCCACATCGCGGACCCCGCCGCGCGGGGCACCCTGCGCGGCGTTGTTGACCAGCAGGTCCACGCCACGCCCACCCAGCGCCTCCCGGAAAACGCCTGCGGGATCGGCCGTGACGTTGTGCTCGACGACGGTGATGCCGCCGTCGAACGGTTCCAGCCCCTGGGCCGACCTGACCACCGCCACCACGTCCCAGCCCTGTGCGCTGAATTCTTCGGCGCAGGCACGGCCGAATCCCCGTCCGGCACCCGTTACCACCATCAGTTGTCCCATGGAAAAACCCTACTGCGGCACGTGGAACTTACTTCGGCAACCTAGATATGACAGGCTTGTCATATTGATCACTTTTTTGGTCACTCGGCGTTACTGACTGGTTACGGTGGAATGGATCCTTCCCGCAAGCAAAGGAATATCCATGGCCCCCGGTCACTCGAACCTCCCGTCCACCAGCCACAGCCCGCCGAACCCAGGCCAGCCGGGCAGCAAGCGTCCCGGGCTCCGCAGGCCGGCTTTCCTGCGTCACCTGGGTGCCGACATTCCAGCGTCCCTGGTGGTCTTCCTGGTGGCCTTGCCGCTCTCCCTCGGCATCGCGGCCGCCTCCGGCGCCCCCATCATGGCCGGACTCATCGCCGCTGCCGTCGGCGGCCTCGTGGCCGGCAGCCTGGGCGGCTCGCCGCTGCAGGTCAGCGGGCCTGCCGCCGGACTGACAGTGATCGTGGCGGGCCTGGTGGACCAGTTCGGCTGGCAGGCCACCTGCGCCATCACCGCAGCTGCAGGCATCGTCCAGCTCCTGCTGGGCATCAGCCGGGTGGGCCGGGCAGCGCTGGCGGTGTCCCCCGTAGTGGTCAAGGCGATGCTGGCGGGGATCGGCATCACCATCATCCTGCAGCAGCTCCAGGTCCTGCTGGGCGCCCAGCCGGCCGGCTCGGCCCTGGAAAACCTCGCATCACTTCCGGCCGCCATCACCGGACTCGAAATCCATGCCGCACTGCTGGGCCTTGCTGTCATCGGCATCCTGCTGGGCTGGAAATACCTTCCGCCTGCCATCCGCCGCATTCCCGGTCCGCTTGCCGCAGTCACCGCCGGCACCGCCCTCTCCGTGGCACTGGCGCCAGGCCTGGAACGGATTTCCTTTAACGGATCAATTTTCGACGCCGTGGCGCTGCCGGAACTTCCGGACGGCAACTGGCGGACCATTGCGTTTGCCGTGCTCTCCATGGCCCTGATCGCCAGCATCGAATCCCTGCTGTCCGCCGTCGCCGTCGACAAGATGCAGAACGGGCCCCGCACCAACCTCAACAGGGAACTGGTGGGCCAGGGCGCAGCCAACATTGTTTCCGGATCGCTTGGCGGCCTGCCCGTAACGGGCGTGATCGTCCGGAGCGCCACCAACGTCGAGGCCGGCGCCCGGACCCGTTCCTCGGCCGTGCTGCACGGCATCTGGATCCTGGCTTTCTCGGCCCTCTTCGCCGGACTGATCCAACTGATTCCGTTGTCGGTCCTCGCCGGACTCCTGGTGGTGATCGGGGCGCGGCTGATCAAGGTGGCGGACATCCGGACCAGCCTGCGCACCGGTGACCTGCTGGTCTACGCCGTGACGTTGCTGTGCGTGGTGTTCCTCAACCTGCTCGAGGGTGTGATCATCGGCCTGGCCCTTGCCGCGGCAAGCGTACTGTGGCGGGTGCTCCGGGCCGAGATCAAGGCCCACCAGCCTGCCGGCCCAGACGCCGCCTGGCGGATCACCATTGCCGGCTCCTGCAGCTTCTTCGCGTTGCCCCGCCTCAACCGGGTCCTGCAGGCAGTCCCGGAAGGCCATCAGATGGTGGTGGAGATGAACGCCGACTACCTGGACCATGCATTCCGCGAGGCGTTGATCGCCTGGCAGAACCAGTACCAGGCAACCGGCGGCAGCGTCAGCCTCGAGGAACACGGCAACACCCTGTTCCAGGACGCGGCAGACAATACCCCCAAGCGGCAGGAAGCCCGTGAGCTGCCGCTGCCGCCGCGGACCACGTGGCAGGAGCCGGCTGCCGCTGTCACCGGCCACGCGGCAGCTGAGGGCGGTTCCGCCGCAGCCAGGCCGCTGCGCTCCATCCTGCTGGGGATCAACAAGTACCACCGCCGCTTTGCGGACCAGGTCAAGCCACTGGTGCAGGACCTGGCGGACAGCCAGAACCCGGACACCCTCTTTGTTGCCTGCGTGGACTCCAGGGTCAACCCGAACCTCATCACCAGCAGCGGACCGGGTGACCTGCTGACGCTCCGGAACATCGGCAACGTGGTGTGCCACGACGGCCAGGATGCCTCCATCGATTCTGCGCTTTCCTTCGCGGTCAAGGGCCTGGACGTGGATTCGATTGTCATCTGCGGGCATTCGAACTGCGGCGCCATGAAGGCCCTCTTCGACGATGCCGGCGGAACGGGAAACGCTGCGCTGGGCACCGGTTTCGAGGCCTGGCTGGACCACGCCCGGCCCAGCTACCGCGAACTGGTGGCCGGGCATCCCGTGGCGCTGGCGGCAGCCGGGGCAGGCTACTGCCGCCTCGACCAGCTGGGAATGGTCAACGTGGCCGTTCAACTGGCCAAACTGGAAAGCCACCCCCTGGTGGGCCCGGCCCTGGCGGCCGGCACCGTCCAGGCGACCGGGCTGTTTTACGACATCGCCTCCGCGCGGGTGGTGCTGGTGACGCCCGGCGGGATCGAGGTCCTCGATCCCGCGCATGCCGCTGCCGGCAACACTCCTGTGCCTGCAGCGGCATCCTGACGTCTTAAAAATGGAAGGCGCCCCGGTCCAGGTGGACCGGGGCGCCTTGCGCAGGGACTGGAGTCCGCGCTGCTACCCGGCAGCCACGGGGCTGCTGCGGGCAACATCCCAGGCGTTGGTAGCGGCTGACATCAAGAGCGCGGCTCCGAGCATGTGCGCCGCAACCAGCAGTTCAGGAATGCCGTTGTAGTACTGCGTGAAGCCGATGACGCCCTGCAGCAGCGTCACGGCCAGCAGGCCCAGCACGGCTGCACGGAACGGACCCTTGATCCGGCGCAACAGGACCACTGCCACCGCCACCAGGGTTCCTGCTGTAATCAGGTAAGCCGGTACGGCATGGATGTGTGAGAACAGGTCCCAGTCAAGGTTGTTGCGGGGGGCGTCGGCGTCGCCGGCGTGGGGCCCGGCTCCGGTGACCACCACGCCCAGCATCACGGCCAGGATGGAAAAGATGGCGACGGCGGCGGTCAGCGGGCGCATAACGCCCGGAACAGCGGGAAGCCGAAGGGCGGGGAACCTGCCGGTCCGCCCGTAGGCCCGGTTCACCAGCAGGGTGGCGAAGACCACCAGGGCCATGGAGACCAGGAAGTGTAGGCCCACCACCCAGGGGTTGAGTTGGGTCAGGACGGTGATGCCACCGATCACAGCCTGCGCCGGAATGCTGGCGAGCAGGCCCAGGGCCAGCAGGAACAGGTCCCGGCGTTCCTTGCGGAGGTTCCACAGGTACACCAGCAGGAGGGCGGCGACGGCGGCCAGCGCAAAAGTAAGCAGCCGGTTGCCGAATTCGATGAAGCCGTGGATTCCCATCTCCGGCGTGTTCACCAGGGACGTTTCGGTACAGCGCGGCCAGGTGGGGCAGCCCAGTCCGGAAGCGGTCAGCCGGACAGCGCCGCCGGTCACCACCAGCAGGGTCTGCCCGATCAGGGAGGCCACGGCCAGGCGGCGGACACTCTTGTCCACCGTGCGGGGCAGCCGCGCGGCAAGGCGGCCGGCTAGTTGAGGAAGGCGGGAAACCGTGCTCACGAAAAACTCAATTCCATTTGAACCAGCGGATGGCTGCTGCACCGGCGATAACCGTCCACAGCAGCAGGACAAGGGCAGCGGCGCCGTTCAGGGTGCCGCCAAGGAATGCCTCACGCAGGGACTCGCCCAGCGCACCTGAGGGCAGGTAGTGCACCACTGCCTGCGCGGCACCCGGGAGCCGTTCGCCCGGGATGACAATCCCGCCGAGGGCGCCCAGCAGGATCCACAGCAGGTTGGTGATGGCCAGGGTGGCTTCCGGCCGGACGGTTCCGGCAACCAGCAGGCCCAGCGCCGTGAAGGCGCCTGCACCAAGGACCAGCAGCAGCAGGCCGGGCAGCCACCCCGCGGCGGGCGGCTGCCAGCCAAGCAGCAGCGCCACCAGGGTCACCACCACCACCTGCAGGCACAGGACCACCAGGACGGAGAGGGCCTTGCCGGCGATCAGTCCACCGCGGCCCAGGGGAGTGGTGGACAGGAAGCGGAGCACACCGTAGCGGCGGTCAAACCCCGTGGCGATCCCTTGGCCGGTGAAGGCCGTGGACATGGCGCACAGGGCCAGGATGCCCGGTACGGCGACGTTGATCCGGCTGGCACCCATGCCGTCCAGGAAAGGCGTGACTGTGAGTCCCACCAGTGCCAGCAGCGGAAGGATGATGGCAAGGATCAGCTGCTCACCGTTCCGCAGCATCGCCAGCGCCTCGTATTTGCCCTGCAGCAGCACCCGCCGGAACAGCGTCGCCGGACCGGAAAGCGTGCTGCCGCCCGGGTTTCCGGCAGCGCCGGGGGACGGCGCAGGGCCGGTGCTTGCGGGGGTCCCGTTCATCGGACGTCCTTTCCCGAAATATCCAAAAAGACGTCTTCAAGGCTGCGCGCCTGCAGGCTCATGGCGGTCGGCATGATGTTGCGTGCTTCCCACCAGGTGGCCAGAGCGGCCAGGTGCGCCGGGGCCAGGGCGCCGGTCACCGTGTAGCTGCCGGCCCGGACCTCGAGGATTTCCGCACCGGGCGGCAGGACGCCGTCGAACTCCAGTCCGGGGTCCGCATCAAAGACCAGGGTGCGCACCTGCTCCGCGCCGGGTGTTACGCCATGGTCCCGCTGCAGCAGTTCCTGGACCGTGCCCTCGGCTACGTTGCGGCCGCCGTCGATGATGTAGACATAATCGGCAAGCCGCTGGGCGTCATCCATCAGGTGCGTGGTGAGGATGATTCCCATGCCTGCATCGCGGAGTTCTGCGATGAGCTCGAACACCACCTGGCGTGACTGCGGGTCCAGGCCGGCGCTTGGCTCATCCAGGAAGAGCACTTCGGGGCGGCCGATCAGCGCCGCAGCCAGGGCCAGGCGCTGTTTCTGGCCGCCGGAGAGCCGGCGCACAGTGGTTCGGCTGAAGGCGTCGATGCCCAGCCGTTCCACGAGTTCGGGCACCGGCCAGGGGTTGGCGTAAAGGCCTGCGACGTGCCGCAGCAGCGGGATGGGCTTGGCCGACGGCGGGAGGCCGCCGTCCTGCAGCATCACGCCAACGCGGGACCGCAGGTCAGCCCCTGCCGCAGCGGGGTCCCGGCCCAGCAGGGTGATGGTTCCCCCGGTACGCTTCTGCAGGCCCTGCGCGCACTCGAGCGTGGTGGTTTTACCGGCTCCGTTGGCGCCGAGGAGGGCGGTGACCTGGCCGCGTTCCGCGGTCAGCGACACACCGCTGACCACGCGGAGCATCCGGCCGTCGAGGCTGGAAAGGGGGCCGACGTCCTTGATAAGCCCGTCAATGGACAGGACCGGGGAAGATGGGGATCGCACCCACGTATTCTACGGGACGTAGTACTTACGGCCGCCGCGCCGGCCGACAGGCCGAGGCCAGCCTGTCCTTACTGGAGGACGGGACTAAATTACGACATGATTGTGTTGTGTATTCCGTGAGTAACGCTACTGTTGCGCCCGTCACCGGGCGCGGGGCCGCACAGGCCCCCACCCACCGCAGCCCTGTGGCCGCCGGTGCGGTGGCCGACGCGGATGACCGAACCCGGGACCGCGTCCTGTCCGCCGTCCTGGAGCACGGGCCCGTGAGCGCCGCCGAACTCGGCGACCTTCTGGGCTTCACCCCTGCCGCCGTCCGGCGCCACCTGGATAACCTTTCGCGCGCGGGCGTCATCGAAGTCAAGCGTGCTGCCCGCTCCGGCGGTGGCGCAGGCCGCCCCGCCCGGCGGTACGTCCTGAGCTCGCAGGGCCAGTCGAGCCTGGGGAACGATTACCTGGACATCGCCGCCCTGGCGCTCCAGCAGCTCCAGAAAGCCGCCGGCCCGGACGCTGTCCGGGCGTTCGCCGTCGAACGCTTCGCCGACATGGAACGCCGCTACGCCCCGGAAATCGACAAGGCAGGCCCGGACATCGCCGACCGTGCCAAGGCGCTCTCCGATGCCCTGAGCCGGGACAACTTTGTGTCCTCCGCAGCCTCCATCGAAGCCAAGGCCCCGCTGCCGGCCGCCCTGTCCAGCGTCCAGCTGTGCCAGGGACACTGCCCCATCCAGGAACTCGCGTCCCGTTTCCCCGTATTCTGCGACGTTGAGACCGAAGTTTTCTCCCGGCTGGTGGGCGTCGACGTCCGCCGGCTGTCCACGCTGGCCCGCGGCGGCCACGTCTGCACCACCCACATTCCTACAGGCAGGCTGTCTGCCCCGGAGCCCGCAGGCTCCCCGGCAGCCCCCGCCAGCCTGGTTGAAGTAAACAACCATCAGCAAGAAAGGCCGTGATGACGGACCAACTATCAGAGAAAGCGGTAGCCGAAAGCACTGTGATCTCGGAGATTCTCGAAAAGAATCCCGAGCTCCACGGCATCGGTAACTACGAGTATGGCTGGGCTGACAAAAACGACGTCGGCGCCAACGCCCGACGTGGGCTCAGCGAAGAGGTCGTCCGGGACATTTCGGCCAAAAAGAGCGAACCCCAGTGGATGCTTGACCTGCGCCTGAAGGGCCTGAAGTACTTCGACCGCAAGCCCATGCCCACCTGGGGTGCAGACCTCTCCGGCATCGACTTCGACAACATCAAGTATTTTGTGCGCTCCACCGAGAAGCAGGCTGCCACCTGGGAGGACCTGCCCGAGGACATCCGGAACACGTACGAGAAGCTTGGCATCCCCGAAGCCGAGCGCAGCCGCCTGGTTTCCGGCGTGGCAGCCCAGTACGAGTCGGAAGTGGTGTACCACCAGATCCGCGAGGACCTGGAACAGCAGGGCGTCATCTTCCTCGACACCGACACCGCGTTGAAGGAACACCCGGAGATCTTCCAGGAGTACTTCGGCACCGTCATCCCCGTGGGCGATAACAAATTCGCGTCGCTGAACACCTCCGTCTGGTCCGGCGGTTCCTTTGTGTACGTCCCCAAGGGCGTCCACGTGGACATCCCCCTCCAGGCCTACTTCCGCATTAACACGGAAAACATGGGCCAGTTCGAGCGGACGCTGATCATCGCGGACGAGGACTCCTACGTCCACTACATCGAGGGCTGCACGGCGCCGATCTACACCTCGGACTCCCTGCACTCCGCCGTTGTGGAGATCGTGGTGAAGAAGGGCGCCCGCGTCCGCTACACCACCATCCAGAACTGGTCGAACAACGTCTACAACCTGGTGACCAAGCGCGCCATCTGCGAAGAAAGCGCCACCATGGAGTGGGTCGATGGCAACATCGGCTCCAAGGTCACCATGAAGTACCCGGCCGTCTACCTCGTTGGCGAGCACGCCAAGGGCGAGACGCTGTCCATCGCCTTCGCCGGCGAAGGCCAGCACCAGGACACGGGTTCCAAGATGGTCCACATCGCACCGAACACCAAGAGCTCCATCATCTCCAAGTCGGTGGCACGCGGCGGCGGCCGAGCCGCCTACCGCGGCCTGGTCCAGGTCCGTGAAGGCGCCAAGCACTCCGCCAACACCGTCCGCTGTGACGCGCTGCTGGTGGACACCATCAGCCGCTCGGACACGTACCCGTACATCGACATCCGCGAGGACGACGTTGTGATGGGACACGAGGCCACCGTGTCACGCGTCAGCGAAGAGCAGCTGTTCTACCTGATGTCCCGCGGCATGCGCGAAGACGAGGCCATGGCGATGATCGTGCGCGGCTTCATCGAGCCGATCGCCCGGGAACTCCCCATGGAATACGCACTTGAGCTGAACCGCCTGATTGAACTGCAGATGGAAGGGTCCGTCGGATAACGATGACTGAAATCACTACCGAAAAAGCGCGCATCGGCGCGCCCTCAGCCCAGCCGTTCATCGACGGTTTCACTGAAGAGGGCGAAAGCCTTTCGCCCATCAACGCTGCGGGCGCCAAGTCCCCGCTGGCGGGAGCCTCTGCCAAGAGCCACTCCCACGGCGGCGGCGAAGGCATTCCGGACAGCTCACGCGCCGGCCGCCTGACCTCCTACAAGCTGGCGGACTTCAAGCCGCTGACCGGCCTGGAAGAGGACTGGCGCTTCACCCCGCTCAAACGGCTCCGCGGCCTGCACAGCGAGGTCCTCTCCGGCGCGGCCCCCGCCGTGTCCGTCAGCGGTCCTGACGCTGTCATCGTGGAATCGGTTGGCCGCGACGACCAGCGGATCGGCAACGCCGGGATCCCGGAGGACCGGGTCTCCGCCAACGCCTGGGAGAACTTCGCCGAGGCCACCGTGGTGACCATCCCCGAAGAGTTCGAAGCCGATTCGGAAATCACCGTCAACATCACGGGCAGTTCGGCCGACGCCGCCGCCCAGCACCTGGTGATCGTGGCGAAGAAGTTCTCCAAGGCCGTTGTTGTGCTCAACCACACCGGCAACGCCGTGGTGGCCGAAAACGTCGAAATCGTTGTTGAGGACAGCGCCAACCTCACGGTGGTGTCCCTGCAGGAATGGGACGACGCAGCAGTGCACGCCTCCTCGCAGCAGGCAAAGATCGGCCGCGACGCGAAGCTCAAGCACGTTATGGTCAGCCTGGGCGGTGACCTGGTCCGGGTCACGCCGTCCGCGCGTTTCACCGCCCCCGGCGGCGAAGCCGAACTGTTCGGCCTGTACTTCGCTGACGCCGGCCAGCACCTTGAGCAGCGCCTGTTTGTTGACCACGCCGTGGCCAACTGCAAGTCCAACGTGCTGTACAAGGGTGCCCTGCAGGGCCGCAACGCGCACGCCGTCTGGGTGGGCGATGTCCTGATCCGCAAGGAAGCAGAAGGCACCGACACCTACGAGGCCAACCGCAACCTGCTGCTCACGGAAGGCGCCCGCGCCGATTCCGTCCCGAACCTCGAAATCGAGACGGGCCTGATCGAGGGTGCCGGCCACGCCAGCGCCACCGGCCGGCTGGATGACGAGCACCTGTTCTACCTGATGGCCCGCGGCATCCCGGAAAACGTGGCCCGCCGCCTCGTGGTCCGTGGCTTCCTGAACGAGATCATCCAGCAGATCAAGGTACCCGCCCTTGAGGAACGCCTCACGGACGCCGTGGAGCGCGAACTCGCGCTGACGGAAAACTAAGGCACGGGGCACGGGAACACATGACTGACCAGCCAAAAGGCGAACTCGTCTGCAAAGTCGATGACATTTCGCCGAAGCAGGCCCTGCGGATCCTGATCGAGGACTACCCGGTGGCCATCGTCAAGGACTCCATGGGGGAGATCCATGCGATCGGCGACACCTGCTCGCACGCGGACATTTCCCTGTCCGAGGGCGAAGTGGAAGGGTGCGCCATCGAGTGCTGGGGCCACGGCTCCCAGTTCGACCTGCGCAGTGGCCAGCCCCTGCAGCTGCCCGCCTACGATCCCGTTCCTGTGTTCGCTGTTGAAATCCGGGCCGACGAGGTCTACGTGGACTTCAGCAACGTCCTCAACGGCGCCGAGGCACCAACCTTCAGCTAGCACCACAGATTCACGAACCAACTTCCAGACAAAGACCGCACCGCAGCCGCCAGGCCGGTGCAGAGGAGAACAAGACATATGTCTACTCTTGAGATCAAGGACCTGCACGTCAGCATTGAGACGGAGCAGGGCACCAAGGAAATCCTGAAGGGCGTCAGCCTGACCATCCGGACCGGCGAAACCCACGCCATCATGGGCCCCAACGGGTCCGGCAAGTCCACGCTGGCCTCCACCATCGCCGGACACCCCCGCTACAACGTCACCAGCGGCACCATCACGCTGGACGGCGAAGACGTCCTGGAAATGAGCGTTGACCAGCGTGCCCGCGCCGGCGTTTTCCTCGCCATGCAGTACCCTGTCGAGGTTCCCGGCGTGAGCATGACCAACTTCCTGCGCACCGCCAAGACCGCCATCGACGGCGAAGCCCCCAAGCTGCGCACCTGGACCAAGGACGTCAAGGCTGCCATGGAGCAGCTGCGCATCGACGCCGACTTCGCCCAGCGCAACGTCAACGAAGGCTTCTCCGGCGGCGAAAAGAAGCGGGTCGAGATCCTTCAGCTTGAGCTCTTCAAGCCCAAGTTCGCCATCCTGGACGAAACCGACTCAGGCCTGGACGTCGACGCGCTCAAGGTCGTCTCCGAAGGCGTCAACCGCGCCCACTCCGAGGGCAACATGGGCACGCTGCTCATCACGCACTACACCCGGATCCTGCGCTACATCAAGCCTGACTTCGTCCACGTCTTCGTTGACGGCCAGGTTGTTGAAGAGGGCGGCCCGGAGCTCGCCGACCGCCTGGAAGACGAAGGCTACGACCGTTACGCCAAGGGCGCCGGCGCTGCCGCCATCGCTGCGGCACCGGCCCTGTAAGGAACCCGCCATGACTGATATCAAGCCGGGCCAGACGGCCCTGGAGGACGTCGAAGAGGCGTTGAAGGATGTCATCGATCCCGAGCTCGGCGTCAACATCGTGGACCTGGGCCTGCTCTACGGGCTCAAGTACTCCGACGACGACGGCGCGCTGCTGATCGACATGACGCTGACCACCGCAGCATGCCCGCTCACCGACGTCCTCGAGGAGCAGGTGGGCAAGTCCCTCGACGGCGTTGTGGACGAGTGGCGCCTGAACTGGGTCTGGATGCCGCCGTGGGGTCCCGAGCGGATCACGGACGACGGCAAGGACCAGATGCGGGCCCTCGGCTTCAACATCTGAAAGTACGACGACGGCCGGTTACCTTTTTCGCAAAAGGTAACCGGCCGTCGTCGTACGTGCCTTAAAGGTTGGCGGCGGCGAAGGTGTCGCACTGTTTGATGTCGCCGGTTTCGTAGCCTTTGCTGAACCAGGCCTGGCGCTGCTCGCTGGAACCGTGGGTCCAGGCTTCCGGGTTGACCTGGCCGGTGGCGGACGCCTGGATGCGGTCATCGCCCACGGCGGACGCGGCCGACAAGGCATCGTTCAGGTCCTGCTGGGTCAACGGTTCCAGGTACGGCTGGCCGGTAGCCGGGTCCGCAACGGTGGTGGCGTGGCGGGCCCAGAGCCCCGCGTAGCAGTCGGCCTGCAGTTCCGTACGGACGGCGCCGGACTCCGGCCCCTGCGGATCCTGTTGCGCGCGGTCCAGGTCGCCCAGGATGTTCTGGACGTGATGGCCAAACTCATGGGCCACCACGTATTCCTGGGCCAGTGGACCGCCGGAGGACCCAAACCGGTCCACCAGTTCCTGGAAGAAACCCGGGTCGAAGTAAGCGGTGGTGTCCGTGGGGCAGTAGAACGGACCCACGGCGCTGGTGGCCGAACCGCAGCCGGTGTCGGTGCCGCCCTCGAAAATGACGGTCTCGGGCTGCGGGTACTGCACGTTGTACTGCTGCAGGTAGGCCGGCCAGAAAGCGTTGAGGCTGTTGACCGTGCCCGTGATGCGGCAGTCCTCGCGCGCATCGGCGTCCGCACCTGTGGAGCAGGCCGGCGCCGTGCCCTGCTGCTGGGTTTGCGGTGCCTGGGTGCCTGCCAGGCCGCCCAGGAGGTCCGGGTTGATGCCCAGGAGCAGCGCCACCAGGAGGACAAGTCCGCCGCCGATGCCGCCGCCCACTTTTACGCCGCGGCCCATGCCGCGGCGGTCCTGGACCTGCGAAGGGTCCAGCTGCACATTGTCATTGAAACTCATAGGGTCACAATAGCCCGCGGCCACGGCGCCGGACCGGAGCCTGCCGGTAAAGTTGATCCGATGCCTTTTCTTGACCGACTCCAGCGCTGGGCCGACGAACGTCCGCACCATCCCGCCGTCGTGATCGCCGGCCGCCGGCTCACGTGGGCGCAGTTGCGCGACGGCGCCGAGGCCCGGCTGGGTGCCACGGGACCGATCACGGCCCTCTGCCAGGAGAATTCCGTGGATTTCGCCCTGCAGTACGCGGCAGCCGTGGCGGGGGAGCGGCAGTGCGCCGTGCTGGACCCCTCCTGGCCAGCCGGCCTGCAGGCGGACATCGTGGCGGCGGTACGCGCGCACGCCGTCCCCGGCCAGGTTCCGGACGCTGCCGCGGACCTGCTGGCTGACGGGCCGCCGGGCTCCACCTTCCTGATCGGGCTGACGTCCGGAACCACGTCCCTGCCCAAGGCCTTCACCAGGTCCCGGCGTTCCTGGCAGGAATCGTTTGAGGCGTCGATCGAGTTCTTCGGCCTCCGCGCGGATGACGTGACACTGGCCCCGGGCCCCCTGGCTGCCAGCCTCAACCTGTACGCCCTCTCCGAATGCCTGTACGCCGGCTCCGAGTTCCAGACCCTGGCCTCCTTTGATGTGGGGGACATCCACGCGGCCATCACCTATGACCGGGTCACCCGGCTGGTCCTGGTTCCCACCATGCTCCGGATGCTCAGCGAACGCGGCCTGGCCGGCGGGGTGGACGCAGCAGGCATCCGGACCATCATCTGCGCCGGGTCCAAGCTTGATGCGCGCACGCTCCAGGCGGCCCGCCGGTGGGCCCCCAACGCCACGATTTTCGAGTACTACGGCGCCTCCGAGCTGAGCTTCGTCTCGGGTGCCGGGCTGCCTGCCGGCCGGCCTCCGGAGGTTGGCGGCACAGGCATCGGGCGGCCGTTCCCTGGCGTGGAGGTCCGCATCCTTGACGACGCCGGGGCCCAGGTACCCGACGACGGCGCCGGAAACATCTGCGTCCGGAGCGGCCTGGTCAGCAACGGCTACCTCTGGGGGGACGACGGCGAGGCACTGCGTTCTTTCGGCGACTGGTACACGGTGGGGGACCAGGGGTTCCTGCGTGACGGTGAACTGCACATCCTGGGCCGCCGCGCCGACATGATCCTGACCGCCGGGAAAAACGTCTACCCGCATGAGGTGGAGCTGGCCCTCTCCGCCCTCCCCGGCGTGTGCGCAGCCGTGGCCGCCGGAATGCCTGACGACATCCGCGGCCAGCGGGTGGTGGCGGGGGTGGTCCCGGCCCATGGCGGGCTGACGGCCACCTCGCTGCGGGCCGGCCTGGAGGCCATCCTGCCGCGGGACAAACGTCCGCTGCAGTACTTCCTGCTCACCGAGCTGCCCGCCACGGACCGCGGCAAGGTCAGCCGCACCCTGCTGCTGGACTGGATTGCCGGACACGATCCCCGGGTGAAGAACCTTGGCGCCTGACCTGCTGCCCCCGGACCGCCAACCGGTCATCATCGCGGCGCTGCGCACCCCGGTGTGCCGGGTCAACGGTCCGCTGCGCACAGTGCCGGCCCATGAACTCCTGGCGCCTGTGCTTCGCCGGCTGGTCAGCACCACCGGGCTGGACCCAGCCGCCGTTGCGGATGTGGTGATCGGCAACGCCGTGGGCGCCGGTGGCAACGTGGCCCGCCTCGCCCTGCTGGCGGCAGGCCTTCCCGTGGGGGTACCCGGCATGACCGTTGACCGCCAGTGCGGTTCCGGCCTGGACGCCATCGCCCTGGCGGCCCGGCTGGTGGCAGCCGGCGGAAACCCCGTGTACCTGGCCGGGGGAGTGGAGAGCACCAGCACCGCACCGCTCCGGGCCCGCCCGGATGCCGACGGGACGCCCCGGTTCTATTCGCGGGCCCAGTTTGTACCGGCGGGTTTCGGTGATCCGGACATGGGCGTCGCGGCGGAAAACGTGGCCCGGGAGTACGCTGTTGGCCGGGAACGCCAGGACGCGCTGGCCCTGGCCAGCCACGGCCGGGCCCTCGCTGCCGCAGCAGCCGGAACCTTTTCCGGCGAAATTGTCTCCGTGGCCGTAGGCGCCACGGAGGTTTCAGTCGACGACGGCCCCCGCCGAGGCCTGAACAACGCCGTTATGGCGCGTTTCCCGGCCGCTTTTGTCCCCGGCGGCACTGTCACCGCCGGAAACTCCTGCTTTGACGCGGACGCGGCGTCCGCCGTGGTGGTGACCTCGCTGGCGCGGGCCAGGGAACTGAACGCCGCGGACGGGCTGCTGGTGCTTGGCACCGCCACGGCCGGCGTGGACCCCGCGGTCCTCGGCATTGGCGCCGTTCCGGCGGCACGCAGCGTCCTGGCGGCGGCCGGCCTGGCAGCAGCAGAGGTGGACCTGGTGGAGTTCAATGAGGCCTTCGCCGCTCAGACGCTGGCCTGCCTGGACCTGCTGGGCATTGCCCCGGAGCTGGCTAATGCCGACGGCGGCGCCCTGGCCCTGGGGCATGCCTATGGAGCGTCCGGGGCCGTCCTGGTCACCCGGTTGCTGGCACAGGCGCGCGCGCAGGGGGTGGCCGGCACCCTGGCGCTGGCCCTGATCAGCATGGCCGGGGGGATGGGCACGGCCGCGCTCCTCCGCTACGAGCGGATCAGCCGCGACTGAGCCGGGCCAAGTCAGTCTTCCGCGTCGCCCAGCCCGCGGGCGGCCAGCGCCTCGCCGGTCCGGCGCGCGTAAGCCACCGAGCTGATGAAGACGGGCAGGACCAGGGCGCGGGGATTGCGTTCCAGGCCGCGTGCTTTGGCGGAATCGCGGACATCGGCGAAGGTGCCCGCGATATACGGAATGCTGCGGAGCATAATGCCGATGGTCAGGGCGAACCGTTCCGGGTCGGCGCCGAACCGCTGCAGCGGACGGACAGCCGCCACCACCCCGTCCAACAGGCGCTGGACCGGCGTGGACACGGTGAGGATGGACGCGGCCACCACGCAGACCAGGATGTTCAGGACAATCCGGGCGGCCGTTGGCGCACCCAGCTGCCAACCCTGGAACAACCCGATCACCAGCAGCACCGGCACCAGGGCCCGGACCGCGCGCCATAACCGCCGGAAACCGGCGCCGGACAGCAGGAACAATGCGGCCAGGGCCGCCAGGGCGACCGCAGACCAGCGCCAGTCCGCCACCACGAAGGAGGCAACGCCGCAGGCGAAGACCAGCAGGAATTTCACGGCCAGCGGCGTGCGGTGGACCAGTGAGGTGCCTGGCGCGTAGGTGGCCAGAAGGAAACCGTGGTCCTTCACCGCGGACCTGGCCCTGGAGTCTCGAGGCCGGCCAGGCACAGTTCCCGGTAGAAGGCGACAGCGGTTGCGGCCTGGCCGTCAAACACCACTGCGCCCTGGTCGATGACCAGCACCCTGTCCATCCCGAGGACCAGGTCCAGGTCATGGGTGGACATAATGATCTGCTGGTCCAGCCCGGTCAGGGTCCGGCGCAGCAGTTCCCTGTTCCGCAGGTCAAGCAGCGTTGACGGTTCATCCAGCACCAACACGGCGGGGTCCACTGCCAGCACTGCCGCCAGGGCCAGGAGCTGCCGTTCGCCGCCCGAAAGCTCGTAGATGCTTTGGTCTGCCAGGGGCAGCAACCCGAACCGGTCCAGTGCCGCGTCGGCCAGGCGGCGCCGTTCGGCACCGTTGCGGGCTGTCCGCCGCAGGGACAGTTCCACGTCCTCGCGTCCCGTGGGCATCACCAGTTGGGACAGCGGGTCGGTAAAAACAAAACCCACGGCCCGCCGGACGGACCGGACAGCACGGACGGTGTCCTGCCCGTCCACCGCGACGTGGCCTTCGCTGGGCTGCACCAGCCCGTTGACCAGGCGCAGGAGCGTGGACTTTCCCGAGCCGTTCGCACCGATCACGCCAACGCGCGCCTCGGTGAGCTCCAGGCTGACATCCTGCAGCAGCATCTTGGGCTCCGGCAGGTGATCCACCGCGACGGCTACGGAGACGCCGTCGAACGTTACCTTGGGCATCCGGCGCGGCTACGCGGCAACGGGCCGGGCGGTGCGCTTGGCACGCCGCACCAGGATGTCCGGGAAGGCGCGGTGCAGGGCGACGGCGATACCGGCGGCAAGGATGTTCTTGACAATGTCTCCCGGGTAAAACACGGCGTCACTGAGGAATGCCTGGCCCAGGGTGGCCTTGGTGGTGATGGCAATGCCGGCCACACCCAGCGAGTGGACCACCACGGCGCTGGTCAGCAAGGCGGAGGCGAAGAACCACAGCGTGCGGGCCTTGGTGGTCCTGCGGATCACCAAGGTGGCCAGCCAGCCAACAACAGCCGCGGCGATGGGGAAGGCGATGATGTACCCGGCGGAGGGGCCCGCCAGGACCGCCAGGCCGCTGCGGCCCAGGCTGAAAATGGGCAGGCCGGCAAGGCCCAGGAGGACGTAAAGGCCGACGGCGGCAAACGCCCGGGCCGGGCCCAGCACCAGGCCGGTCAGCATCACCGCCAGGGTTTGGAAAGTGATGGGGACGCCGATTCCCGTAATGGCCAGGGCGGGCGCGAGCGCCGCGGCGGCCACCAGCGCGGCGAAGACGGCGATCAGGCCCAGGTCTGTGGCGTTCCAGCGGGTCCGGCCCGGGGTGTGGGTCTTGGTGGGGGAGGGTGCGGTGTTGCTCATGGGGGGTCCTGTCGGGGTTGTACAAGCAGGTCAATTCGTACCGCCGACGCTACCGGGGCGGCGGTGGCCGGATTTTGTAGGGGTCCTACTAAAGCCGGAGCCGGCAACCTGAGAGTGGAAACAAAGGCCGTCAGCGGGTGCGGTGATGGACGGCACCGTCCCCGGCGGTTATGCGCTGAAGCCATGGACGGTAGACTTGGGTGGGCCGTTCTCCGGCCACTCTGCCCCGCCCGCTCCGGATCCGATGAAGCGGGCTGCGGCGTTCCCCTGTTGTGAAAGGCCTTACCTGCTGTGATTACTGTCCAGGATCTTGAACTGCGTGCCGGTGCACGGCTCCTCATGGACCAGGTGAGCTTCCGGATCGACAAGGGCGACAAAATCGGCCTGGTGGGCCGCAACGGTGCCGGCAAAACCACGCTGACCCGGGTCCTGGCCGGCGAGGGCCTGCCTGCTGCCGGCAAAGTCACCCGCACGGGGGAGATCGGCTACCTGCCGCAGGACCCGCGCACCCCGGACATGGAACAGCTGGCACGGGACCGGATCCTGTCCGTCCGCGGCCTGGATATCGCCGTCAGCAAGCTCCGCCTCGCCCACGAGGAAATGGCCAGCGACGACGCCGCGGTCCAGCGCAAGGCCATGAACCGCTACGACCGGCTCGAATCCGAGTTCCTGGCCGCCGGCGGGTACGCCGCCGAAGCCGAGGCCGCAGCGATCTGCTCCAACCTTGCCCTGCCGGACCGGCTCCTGAACCAGCCCCTTAAGACCTTGTCCGGTGGCCAGCGCCGCCGTGTGGAGTTGGCCCGCATCCTCTACTCGGATGCCGAAACCATGCTCCTTGACGAACCCACCAACCACCTGGACGCCGACTCCATCGCCTGGCTGCGTGACTTCCTGAAGAACCACCAGGGCGGCCTGATCGTGATCAGCCACGACACCGAACTGCTTGAAGCCACGGTTAACAAGGTGTTCCTGCTGGATGCCAACCGGGCTCAGATCGACTTCTACAACATGGACTGGAAGCGGTACCTCACCCAGCGCGAAACCGACGAGCGGGCACGCAAGCGCGAGCGTGCCAACGCCGAAAAGAAGGCCCAGGTCCTCTTTGACCAGGCCAACAAGATGCGCGCAAAGGCCACCAAGGCCGTCGCTGCCCAGAACATGGCCAAACGAGCCGAACGGCTGCTCAGCGGCCTGGAAGCAGTCCGCGAGAACGACCGCGTGGCAGCGCTCCGGTTCCCGGACCCCTCACCCTGCGGCCGTACCCCGCTCACCGCGGAGGGCCTCAGCAAGTCTTACGGGTCATTGGAAATCTTCACTGACGTGGACCTGGCGATCGACCGCGGCTCCAAGGTGGTCATCCTGGGCCTCAACGGTGCCGGCAAAACCACCCTGCTGCGGATGCTCGCCGGTGTCGACAAGCCGGACACCGGTGATGTGATCGCCGGCCACGGCCTCAAGGTGGGCTACTACGCCCAGGAACACGAAACCCTGGACGTGGACCGTACGGTCCTTGAAAACATGCGTTCCTCGGCCCCGGACATGAAGGATGCGGAGGTGCGCGGCATCCTCGGTTCGTTCCTGTTCTCCGGAGATGACGTGGACAAGCCCGCCGGTGTGCTGTCCGGCGGCGAGAAGACCCGCCTGGCGCTGGCCACCATCGTGGCTTCCAGCGCCAACGTACTGCTCCTGGACGAGCCCACCAACAACCTGGACCCGGCCAGCCGCGCCGAGATCCTGGGGGCCCTCAAGAACTACAGCGGCGCCGTCGTCCTGGTCAGCCACGATGAGGGGGCCGTCGAGGCCCTCAATCCGGAGCGTGTTGTCCTGCTGCCGGACGGCGTCGAGGACCACTGGAACGAAGACTACCTGGACCTGATCACCCTGGCGTGATCCGCCCGGTGTGAACACTGCCGGTTGAGAAGGTCCGCCACAATTGTGGCGGACCTTTTCAGTATCCTTGCGCGTCCAGGAGTGCGTCTTCCGCTTCCTCCGCGGTGGGGTGCTTCCGCTTCCGCGCCGCCGGGGGCCGGCGCCGGGCTGCAGCTGCGGCGGAGTGTACGGGGCTGCCGGAATCGACCGGCCCGTCAGCTTCCGCCGCGGCGTCCGCCTCGGCATCGATGGCCGCGTTGCGGGCCTGCTGGCGGGCGGCGTACCCGAACCCCACAAACATCAGGACGCCGAAGGCGAACCACTGCAGCGAGTAGGAAAGGTGCGTGCCCTCTTCCGTGGCCGGTTTGGGGAACGGGAACGGCATCTCGGCGCTGGCCGGCGTCTCCGTGGCGAGCTGGCCGTACGCGCCCGTCAGCAGCGGGTAATCCAGCTGCCCCCCGTAGGCGTTCAGGTCAATGGACGCCAACTGCCCGGCGGGAGCGCCCCGCTGGAGTTCGGGTTCGGGATGCTTCAGGCGCACGACGGCGCTTACCTCACCGGACGGGGGCGCCGGGATCGAATCGGGGCTGCCGGGGTTTTTGTTGCCGATGGGCAGCCAGCCCCGGTCAACCACCACCGTTTCACCTGTTGACAGCCGGAGCGGGACCACCACTTCGTAGCCGGGCTGGCCGTTGAGCGGCCGGTTCCGGACAATCCGCTGCCCGGCCACGTCGTAGGTCCCGGTGAGCGTCACCTGCGTCCATTCCCGGGCGGGATCGAGGCTGGTGAACTGGTCCCGGACGTCAGCAAAGGGGACGGGTGTGGCGGAGTAGTTGGTCACCACCCGGTTGATTTCCGCGAGGGTCTCGGCGCGACGGTCCATCTGCCAGCGGCCAAGGAACACGCAGGCGGTGGCGAAGACCGCAGCCAGCAGAAGGTAGCCCAGCCATTTGCTGGAAAAAAGGAAACGGTACATTCAGCGCTCATGCTCCATGGGGCCGGTGGTGGGTGCGGCCGGCATCGGGATGGTTTCCTTCCACAGCCCGCGGGTCTGGAGGTAGTCCTCCAGCCAGCCGCGGTGCTCGGCGCAGGCCAGCCAGGTCTTGCGGCGCTCCGGCGGGTGTATTTTCGGGTTGTTCCACAGCAGTTGCCACGACGCCTGCGCACGGCAGGCCTTGCGGGAACAGACCGCGCCGGGGCCGGCGGAAGCTGGTGGCAGCCCCGCTGCCAGGTCGAAGATACTCAAGGTCGGCGGCCCTCTTCCGGGTTGTCGTCGTCGGTGTCTTCCACCAGTTCTCCCTGCAGGACTTCGCTGCCTGCCGGCGGTTCCGCGGGTCCGGCCAACGGGCTGTCCAGTTCGGCCAGCGGCGCCGCGTCGATCAGCGAATCGCTGTGGCCTGCGGCGGTGTCATCACCGTTGGCGATGATCACGGCGAACCAGGGAAGGAAGACCGCGCCCGCGATGGGAATGATCTTGAACCAGCCATCCACCACAAAGATCAGGACCAGGCAGACCATGCGGATGCCCATGGCCACCGCGTACTTGATCATGCGTTGCCGGATGGCCTCGGAGTGGGCGCCGCCTGCCTCTGTGATGCTGTGCACTTCCGCATCGCCGGAAAACCGGCCCGGTTCTCCGGGCACGGGTTGTCCCGCATGGTTTTCAAGGGTCATGGTGGCAGATCACGCTCCAAAGGCTTCCCTCAATTCTCTCACCATCGGCAGTGGCACCCAAACGCCGGCCGGGCCGGGCGCTAAGATCGGTTTCAGCCAAATCACCCTTCCTACAGCGGCGGAGCGCCGCAGAATTCCTGGAGATCCTTCATGACTGAAGCAGTTCCCGCCCCCCGCAGCGTCCTGATCACCGGCGGCAACCGGGGGATCGGCCTGGCTATCGCGGAATCCTTCCTGGCCAACGGCGACAAGGTTGCCGTGACCTACCGCAGCGAATCCACGCTGCCCGCAGGGATCCTGGGCGTGAAGGCCGACGTCACCGACGAAGCCTCCGTGGACGCGGCCTTCGCCGAGGTCGAGGCAGCGCATGGCCCCGTTGAGGTCCTGGTGGCCAACGCCGGGATCACCAAGGACACCCTGTTGCTGCGGATGAGCGAAGACGATTTCACGTCCGTCATCGACACCAACCTCACGGGCGCGTTCCGGGTCATCAAACGCGCCTCCAAGGGCATGATCCGGCTCCGCAAGGGCCGCGTGGTGCTGATTTCCTCGGTGTCCGGCCTCTACGGCGCTCCGGGCCAGATCAACTACTCCGCGTCCAAGGCAGGACTGGTGGGCATCGCCCGGTCGCTGACCCGCGAGCTGGGCTCCCGCGGCATCACCGCCAACGTGGTGGCCCCCGGCTTCATCAACACGGACATGACCGCCGAACTGCCCGAGGCGACCCAGAAGGATTACCTGGCCAGCATCCCTGCCCGCCGCTTCGCCGAGGCCTCAGAGGTGGCCAACGTGGTCCGCTGGATCTCCAGCGATGAGGCCGCCTACATCTCCGGTGCCGTTATCCCCGTTGATGGCGGCCTGGGCATGGGGCACTGACGGGCAACTAGCCGTACTGGCCTTCTTTGGAGGGGTCGGACAAGGGAATCGGTCCTGACCGCTGGCATGATGGATGGCAGGCCGAGAGCAATTTAGACGTTTCAAACAAAAGGAGCCCCATGGGACTGCTGGACAACAAAACCGCGATCGTCACCGGATCTTCCCGCGGCATCGGCGCTGACGTCGCCAAAATACTCGCCGGCGAGGGCGCCGCCGTTGTGGTCAACTACCGCCAGAAGGCGCCGCGCGCCAACAAGGTGGTTGCAGGCATCGAAGCAGCCGGCGGCCGTGCCGTGGCCGTTGGCGCCGACCTCACCACCGAGGAGGGTGTGCACGCGCTGGCCAGCGCCGCAATGGAAAACTTCGGCACCCTGGACATCCTGGTGCTGAACGCTTCCGGCGGCATGGAGGCCGGCATGGGCGAGGATTACGCGCTGCGGCTGAACCGCGACGCGCAGGTGAACATGCTCAACGCGGCAGTGCCGCTGATGAACGAAGGCTCCCGCGTGGTGTTTGTCACCAGCCACCAGGCCCACTTCATCAACACTGTCCCCACCATGCCCGCTTACGAAGGGGTGGCCCGCAGCAAGCGTGCCGGCGAGGACGCACTGCGCGAACTGGTCCCCGGACTGGCTGAGAAGGGCATCACCCTGGTGGTGGTCTCCGGCGACATGATCGAGGGAACAGTCACGGCCACACTGCTGGACCGCTCCACCCCGGGTGCCATCGAGGCACGCCGGGCGGAAGCCGGAAAGCTGTACTCCGTCGAGGAGTTCGCCGAGGTCGTTGCGGGCATGGCCACGGCCGACGTCGAACCCGGCCACACCGAATACGCCGGCGGCGCCGACTACTTCGGCAAGAGCGGGCCTGCAAGCTAGCCTTTCCTGCCCCTCCGCGAGATGGCACTTCGCGGCAATGATCCTCCCGGACATTGCCGCGAAGTGCCATCTCGCGGTTAAGGGTCAGACGCCCGCGACGTGGCGGACGGCGTCCAGGTACGGCATGTTGACGGCGGCGTCGGCCACGGCGCGGACGGCCGGCTTGGCGTTGAACGCCACCCCGATTCCGGCCGCACCCAGCATGTCCAGGTCGTTGGCGCCGTCACCCACCGCCACCGTGTGCTCCAGGGCGATGCCCTCGGCAGCAGCCCACTCCCGCAGGTACTTCTCCTTGGCCGCCCGGTCCACCACGGCGCCCAGGACCTTCCCGGTCAGCGCGCCGTCCACAATTTCCAGCTCGTTGGCCTGCCAGTAGTCCAGGCCCAGGTCGGCCGCGATCGGCGCCAGGATCTGGTTGAAGCCGCCGGAGACCACCGCCACCACATGGCCTGCGGCCTTGAACGCTGCAACGAGTTCCGCGGCCCCCTCACTGAGTTTCACCTCATGCCGGACGGAAGTGACGACGTCGGCCGGCAGCCCGGCGAGGACCGCCACCCGGGCATGCAGGCTTTGGGCGAAGTCGAGCTCGCCGCGCATGGCGGCTTCCGTCACGGCAGCCACCTCCTCGCGCTTGCCGGCGTACGCTGCCAGGAGTTCGATGACTTCCTGCTGGATGAGGGTGGAGTCAACATCCATGATCAGCAGCTTCCGGCCGGCGGCCCGGAGGCCGGCCGGAACCAGTGCGGTGTCAACTCCCGGGATGGCCGCATCCGCCACGGCCCGGCGCAGGCCGGCCAGCCCGGCGGCGGTGGCGTCCGGCAGGGAAAGATCGGCAATGTGGACCTGGTAACGGGCGTCCCCGGACGTGGTTCCGGGCTGCGGGGAAACACCGGCGGCGGTAAGGACGGACCCCAGCCGGTCCAGTGCTTCAGCGGTCATATTCCGGCCATAGCTGACGGCGGTTACGTTCGAAGTCATGCCTGCAATCTTAGCGAGCGGCAGCGGCCCGCTGCGCCGGTGCGCACCGGTTAGCAGTCCGCCTCTTATTTGTCCTAGTGTCTATTCCTATGAGTGATGTTCTTGAATTGGCCGCCGTCAGCGTTGTGCGTGGAGCCAAGACGCTCCTGGACAAGGTGGACTGGCAGGTCAAGGAGGGTGAGCGGTGGGTCATCCTGGGACCCAACGGCGCCGGCAAGACCACGCTGCTCCAGATCGCCGCGGCCAGGCTGCACCCCAGCAGCGGCACCGCCGGCATTCTGGACGAGGTCCTGGGCGCTGTGGACGTCTTTGAACTCCGGCCCCGCATCGGCCTTTCCTCAGCCGCGCTGGCCAACCAGATCCCCGGGGATGAAACCGTCCTGAACGTGGTGGTCACCGCCGCCTATGGCGTGACCGGTCGCTGGCGTGAAGGCTACGAGAAGGACGACGAACGGCGGGCCTTCCGGCTCCTGAACGAATGGGGCATGGGCCCGATGCTCAACCGCCGTTTCGTGTCCCTGTCCGAGGGTGAACGGAAGCGGGTCCAGATCGCCCGCGCCCTCATGACGGATCCCGAACTGCTGCTCCTGGATGAGCCAGGAGCCGGCCTGGACCTCGGCGGCCGCGAGGACCTGGTCCACCGGCTCAGCCAACTGGCCCGCGATGAGGCGGCCCCGGCCATGATCCTGGTCACACACCACCTCGAGGAAGTCCCGCCCGGCTTCACGCACGCCATGCTGCTCCGCGATGCGGGAGTGGTGGCCTCAGGCCCCATCGAAGAGGTACTGACCGGTGCGAACCTGAGCCGGACCTTCGGCCTGGACCTCGACGTAAGCGTCAACGCCGGCCGGTACGCCGCCGTCGCCCGCCGCTGACCCCGGAGCCTGCGGCGTGGACCTCCTCAGCAGCATCTTTGTGTCCATCGCCGGGCTCTGGGCCGGCACCATCAACGCGGTGGTGGGCTCCGGCACGCTGGTGACGTTCCCGGTGCTTATTGCACTGGGCGTGACCCCGGTGGTGGCGTCGATGTCCAATGCCATGGGCCTGGTGTTCGGCACGGCGGCCGGTGCGTTCGGCTACCGCCGCGAACTCAGGGGCCGCGGCCGGCAGCTGCTTAAGCTCCTGCCGGCGTCCCTGCTGGGCGGCATCTCCGGCGCGTGGCTGCTGCTGCACCTCCCCGAACAGGTGTTCCACTACGTCGCGCCGGTGCTGCTGGTCCTCGCGCTCCTGATGGTGGTGTTCCAGCCCCGGCTGCAGGCATGGGTCCGCAACCGCGAGTCCGATCCGGAACAGGCGGTCCGGGACAAACGGCACGGCCTGCTCCTGGTGGTGCTGGTGTTCCTGGCCGGGGTGTACGGCGGCTACTTTGTGGCCGCCCAGGGCATCCTCCTGGTGGGCATCCTGGGGGTCTTCCTCAAGGGCACCATCCAGAACGCCAACGCCATGAAAAATGTCCTGGTGCTCGGCGTGAACCTGGTGGCTGCCCTGTCCTACCTGCTCTTCGCCTTTGACCGGATCCACTGGCTGGTGGTCCTTCTGATCGCCGTCACCTCCACGGTGGGTGGACTGGTGGGCGCGAAAGTGGGCCGGAAACTGAAGCCCGCAGTGCTCCGCGGTGTGATCTTCGTCCTGGGCCTGGTGGCCCTGGGCTTTATGGTCGCCAACCTGCTGAAATAATCACCCCGTGACCCTCCACTACCTCGAGACCGCCGAAGACCCGCGCGTCTCCGACTACACCCAGCTCACCGACGTGCACCTGCGCAAGCTCCGGGAGCCCGCAGAAGGCATGTACATCGCCGAGTCCTCCCGGGTGCTGCGCCGCGCGTTGGCAGCAGGCCACCGGCCGAGGTCCTTTTTCCTGGCCGAAAAGTGGCTGGCGGATCTCCAGGACGTCCTGGCCGCCCACCCGGACGTGCCGGCCTTCGTCGGCACTGCCGCTGTGCTGGAGGAGATCACCGGATTCCACCTGCACCGGGGGGCCATGGCCGCCATGCAGCGGCCCGCGCCGGTGCCGTTGGCCACCATCCTCGCCGGCGCCCGCCGGGTGGCGGTCCTGGAAGACATCGTGGACCACACCAACGTCGGCGCCATCTTCCGTTCAGCGGCGGCCCTGGACCTGGACGCCGTCCTCGTTTCGCCACGGTGCGGGGACCCCCTGTACCGCCGCAGCGTCCGGGTCAGCATGGGTACCGTCTTCCAGGTGCCCTGGGCGCGGCTGACGGACTGGCCCGGCGACCTGGCAGTGCTCAAGGAGCACGGTTTCACCGTGGCGGCCCTGGAACTGACGGCGGACGCCGAGGACGTGGACGCGGTGGCGGTCCGGAACCCGGACAAGCTGGCGCTGGTCCTGGGAACGGAGGGTGCCGGCATGAGCCCGGAAACCCTGGCAGCCGTGGATCTTGCCGTGAAGATCCCGATGCGGCGGGGCGTTGATTCGTTGAACGTGGCGGCGGCGTCCGCGGTGGCTTTCTGGGAGCTCCGGGCGCGGCCCTGACCGCCGCGGCGCGTTCGTCAGTACGCGGCGCCTTCCGCTATGATGGGTAGCTGGTTGTCCTGCCATGCCAGCTTTCTGCTGCAGCAACGGCCAGCCATCCCATTCATACCTGGCATCTGGCAAAATCCAGTTGCGTTGAACAAAGGCCCCATTATGAAGTCGAACACCCACCCGAAGTACGAAGCAGTTGTTTTCAACGACCTGGCTTCCGGCGTTAAGTTCCTGACCAAGTCCACCGTTGGCTCCAAGAAGACCATCGAGTGGGAAGACGGCAACACCTACCCGGTCATCGACGTCGAAATCTCCTCCGAGTCCCACCCGTTCTACACGGGCAAGCAGCGCATCATGGACTCGGCCGGCCGCGTCGAGCGCTTCAACGCACGCTTCAAGGGCTTCGGCGGCAAGAAGTAACCCTTCGCCCCAGCAGTTCCCAGAACGCCCGCACCGGAAACGGTGCGGGCGTTCTGCGTTGGCGGGCCACCTCTTCCCTGGGGCAGGATGGAACCATGACCTCCGAACAGCTTTCAGCCAACGACCCTGCCGACGCCCGGAGCAGGCACGGCGAGTACAAAGTGCCGGGCGGCAAACTCGTGGTGGTTGACCTGGCCGTGGTTGACGGTGCGCTGGCCGACGTCTCCGTCAGCGGCGACTTTTTCCTGGAGCCGGATGAGGCCCTCCTGGACATCAACAGGGCACTCACCGGACTGCCGGAGACGACGCCGGCCGCTGACCTCGCCGCGGCCGTGACGGCCGCGCTTCCCGCCGCCGCAGTCCTGTTCGGCTTCTCCGCGGACGCCGTGGCCATCACCGTCCGCCGGGCCCTCGCGAAAGCCACGTCCTGGCAGGACCACCACTGGGACGTTATTGCCCCCACCGTGCTGCCCACCGAGATCAACGTTGCCCTGGACGATGTCCTCACCGAGGAAGTAGGCGCCGGCCGCCGCAACCCCACCCTGCGTTTCTGGGACTGGGAGGAACCCTCTGTGGTGATCGGCAGCTTCCAGTCGGTCCGGAATGAAGTGGACCCGGACGGCGTGGCGCGGCACGGCATCAAGGTGGTCCGGCGGATCAGCGGCGGGGGAGCGATGTTTATGGAGGCCGGCAACTGCATCACCTACTCGCTGTACGTCCCGCAGACCCTGGTGGACGGCCTGAGCTTCGCCGACTCCTACCCCTTCCTGGATGCCTGGGTCATGGCGGCCCTGGAGAAGATCGGCATCAGCGCCTACTACGTGCCGCTGAATGACATCACCACCGACCAGGGCAAGATCGGCGGCGCGGCCCAGAAGCGGCTGGCCAACGGCGGCATGCTCCACCACGTGACCATGAGCTATGACATCGACGCGGACAAAATGGTGGAGGTCCTGCGGATCGGCAAGGAAAAGCTGTCCGACAAGGGAACCCGCAGCGCCAAGAAGCGCGTGGACCCGCTCCGCCGCCAGACGGGCCTGTCCCGTACCGCCATCATCGCGGCCATGACGGAGGTGTTCGCCGAAAGGTACGGCGCCACCCCGACGGCGCTCACCCCAGCGGAGCTCACCACGGCCCGCGAGCGGGTCGAGCAGCGCTTTGGCACCGACGAATGGCTCCACCGGGTCCCCTGAGCGCCCCCAGGCACGGGTTCGCTGCGCAGGGACTGTCCCTGCGCAGCGAACACTCCACCCGCTGCGCAGGTTGGTTCAGGCCGCCTGCGCCGTGAGGGCCCGCAGCAGGTGGCTGCGCTGTTCGATGATGATCCGGCGCAGGGCGCGGGGCGCATCGGCGTTGGCTTCGAGCCAGCTGTCGGTGCGGCGCAGCACCGGGTGCTCCGCCGGCTCCGTACCAGGCGCCAGGTCCTGCGCGGACGGATACAGGCCCCTTACAATCCGGCTGGCAATCTCGATGCTGCGGCCGGCCCACACGCCCCGCAGGCAGTCGAAGTACCGCTCCACATAAGGAGCCAGCAGGTGGGCCGGCGCCGTGGTGAAGCCGCTGATGGTGGCGCTGAGGAGTTGGTTGGACAGCTCCTCGCCTTCCACTGCCGCGGCCCAGGCTGCGGCCTTTACGGCGGCATCCGGGCGGGCCGCCATGGCCGCGGCGTGGCCCGCGCGCCCGGACGCGGTGGTGTCCCGGGCCAGTTCGGCGGCCAGCTCCGCCTCCGTGGCGTGGCCCTGCGCGGCCAGGGCCAGCCACAGATGCCAGCGCAGTTCGGGGTCCACGGCCAGGCCGGGCACCGGTGAGGTGCCGGCCAGGAGTCCGGCGAGCCGGCCCCGCAGGGCGTCGTCGGTCCGGCTGAGGGTCCCCACCGTGCGTGCCCAGGCCAGCTGCTGGTCCGAGCCGGGAGCAGCCCGGTCCAGCTCCGCAGCGGCGGTGGCCAGGAACGAGGACCGGGCAGCGTCCCTTTCAGCGGCGGGTGTGTAGCGTTCGACGGCGGCACTGGCGTTGTCGAGGATGTTCAGCAGGACGCCGATCCCCGTCTCCGTGGGGCCGAACGACGCCACCGCGTCGATGTAGCGGAGCGCCGGGCTTTCGCCGTCCCGGGCCGAGTTCCACAACGCCGTCCAGCACAGCGCCCGGGCCATGGGATCAGCGATCCGGTCCAGGGACGCCAGGACCGTGGCGAGCGACTGCGGGTCCAGGCGGACCTTGGCGTAGGTCAGGTCGTCGTCATTGGGCAGCAGCAGGGCGGGCCGTGCCTGGCCGCTGAGTTCGGGAACGGCCGTCAGGTCACCGGCGATGTCGGTTTCCACACTTCCGGTACGCACCAGGGCGTCACCGTTGAAGTTGTAGAGCCCCAGCCGGAGCCGGTGCGGACGGGGGACGGACACGCCCGTGACGGGATCCGTGGCGTCCTGGCGCACGCTGACGGCCCCGAGCACCTGATCCGTTGTCGCAGCGGACATCTCCAGCTCCAGGGTGGAGATCCCGGAGGTCTGCAACCACTGCTGTGCCCAGCCGGCCAGGTCACGGCCGGAGGCTGCGCTGAGCGCCGCCAGGAGGTCAGCCAACGTGGTGTTGCCGTAGGCGTGCTCGCGGAAGTAGGCACGGGAACCCGCAATAAAGGCGTCAAAGCCCACGTACGCCACCAGTTGCTTCAGGACCGAAGCGCCTTTGGCGTAAGTGATGCCGTCGAAGTTCTGCTTGGCGGCTTCGAGGTCCGGGATGTCCGCCACGATCGGGTGCGTAGTGGGCAGCTGGTCCTGCACATAAGCCCACGCCTTGCGCTTGTTGGCGAAGTTGACCCAGGCGGAGTCCCAGTCGGTGGCCCGGTCAACACCGAGGGTGCCCATGTAGTCGGCAAAGGACTCCTTGAGCCACAGGTCGTTCCACCACAGCATGGTCACCAGGTCCCCGAACCACATGTGCGCCATCTCATGCATCAGCGTGTTGGCCCGGGCCTGGTACTGCGAGTCCGTGGCCCGCGACGTGAAGACATAGCTTTCCGTGAACGTCACCAGGCCCGGGTTTTCCATGGCGCCGAGGTTGTATTCGGGCACAAAGGCCTGGTCGTACTTACCCCACGGGTAAGGGAAGTCGAAGAGCGGGTTGAAGAAGTCCAGGCCGCTTTTGGTCAGCGTAAAGAGCGCATCAGCATCGAACGACGCCGCCATCGAGGCCCGGCAGTACAGGGCCAGCGGGACGTCCATGGCCGTGCCGTCCGCCAGCGTGGCCTGCCAGCGGTCCTCAGCCTTGAAATAGGGTCCGGCCAGCACGGTGGTGATGTAGGTGGACATCCGTTCGGTGGTGGCAAAGTCCCAGCGGGCAGCAGCCGGGTCATCGCCAAGTACGGTGCGGGCCGTTTCGACGCCATTCGAGGCCACCTGCCAGCCCGCAGGCGCCGTGACGTGGAACGTAAACGCCGCTTTGAGGTCCGGCTGTTCGAAGTTGGCAAACACCCGGCGCGCGTCGGCCGGTTCGTACTGCGTGTAGAGGTAGCACTGGCCGTCTGCCGGGTCCACAAAGCGGTGCATTCCCTCGCCGGACCTGCTGTACAGCGCCGTGGCCGTGACCACCACCTGGTTTTCCGCCTGGAGGTTCTCCAGCCTGATGCGGGCGCCGTCCGCCACCCCGGCGGGAAGTTCCACGCCGTTGAGCAGGACGCTGTGCACCTCGCCGATGAAGTCCAGGAACGTTGAACTGCCCGGCTCTGCGGCGGAGAAGGTGATGGTGCTTTGGGTGCGGTAGCCGGCAACATCCGGATCCGCCGCCTGCCTGACGTCCAGTGCGACGTCGTAGCTGGTGGTGCTGATCAGGGCTGAACGGTGGGCGGCTTCATCGCGCTGCAGATTCTCATGTGACACCCAGCTATCTAATCATGGGGCCGTCGGTCCGGATCAGCCGGCAATCAGGACGGCGGCGCCCAGGCCCAGCACGGCAATCAGCAGCCACGACGCGAGGGCGGCCAGGAGCGCCCGGCCGCCGGTCAGGAGCAGCGCCCGGATGCGGACAGCAGAGCCGAGGCCGAACAGTGCGGCCCCGAGCAGGATGTCCTGCAGCACCGCCCCTGCCTCCAGCCAGCCGTCGGACAGCCAGCCGGTGGACCGCAGCCCCACCATGGCGATGAAACCGAGGACAAACAGCGGGATCACAGGAGGACGCGCCTGCCCGCTTTCCGGGCTGTCGTCAGGCTGCCGCGCCAGCCGCTGGTGGGCGCCGGCGATGGCCACCACCGGGGCCAGCAGCAGCACGCGGGTGAGTTTTACGACGACGGCGATCCCGAGTGCCGCCGTGCCGGCCGTTTGCGCCGTGGCCACCACTTGTCCGACGTCGTGGACGGAGGCGCCGGTCCAGGCGCCGAAGACCGGGGCGGTGAGCTGGAGCGGATGGATCAGCAGGGGGAGGGCGCCGATGGCAAGGGTGCCGCAGAGGGTCACCAGGGCCACCGGCAGGACGGTGTCCACGTGCTTGATGCGGCGCACGGCGGCCATGGCACCAATTGCGGAGGCACCGCAGATCGAGAATCCGGTGGCCACCAGCAGGGCCGTGACCGGCGGCAGCCGGAACAGGCGCGAGATCAGGTACGTGCCGCCGAAGCTGGCAGCCACAACGCCGGTGATCAGGACCAGCGCCAGCCAGCCGAGTCCCAGCACGTCCATCACGCTGACCTTCAGGCCCAGGACCACAATCCCGCCACGCATCAGGTGCTTGCCGGCGAAGTCGAGTCCCGGCCTGCCGCGCCCGGCAGTAAAGGCGCCCGCCCACGGAAGGTTGGCGGTGAGGACGCCCAGCACCACGGCCAGGGTCATTGCGGGCAGGACCGGGACCAGCCTGTGGACCAGGAAGGCCACCGCCAGGGCTACGGCAGCGGCGGCGAGCCCGGGAAGCAGCCGGCGGGCACGACGGGGGCTCCCCGGTGGGGGTCGAAAACGGCTTCTGCTCGCTGGCACTCACCTACTGTGCCGGAAAACCTCCGGAATCCACGAACCCACACAGCCCCGCCAACACGCCAGAATGGGCCACAGTAATGAATTCGAAACAAAAAGGTGGTTGGCTATTGGACATGTCAGACCTATTCCAGGATTACTCCCAGGCCGCAGGCCGGTCCGGAGCCTACGACGAGATGTTCGCCCCCGGGCAGCAGGCACGGGACTCCTACGGGCAGGTGGCGGACGCCCTGCGGAAACTTTCCCTGGCTGATGTCAGCGCCCGCGCGGACTCGATGGCGCGCACGTTCCTGGACCGCGGAGTCACGTTCGATTTCGCGGGGGAGGAGCGGCCCTTCCCGCTCGACATCGTTCCCCGCGTCATTCCCGCCGCCGAGTGGGACGTCCTGGAGCGGGGCGTCGCGCAGCGTGTGCGCGCCCTGGAGGCTTTCCTCAACGACGTCTACGACAAGATGACTGTTGTGGCGGACGGTGTCATTCCCCGCCAGCTGGTCACCACCAGCGCCCACTTCCACCGCCAGGTCCAGGGCTTCGAACCCGCCGGCGGCGTCCGGGTGCACATTTCCGGCATTGACGTGGTCCGCGACGCCGCCGGTACGTTCCGGGTGCTGGAGGACAACGTCCGCGTCCCGTCCGGCGTCAGCTACGTCCTCGAAAACCGCCGCGCCATGGCCAAGGGCCTGCCCGAGGCTTTCGGCCAGCAGCTGATCCGGCCCGTCGAGGAATACCCACGCCGGCTGCTCTCCGCGCTGCGCAAAACGGCGCCGTCCGGTGTGGACGATCCCACCGTTGTTGTCCTGACGCCCGGCGTCTTCAACAGTGCCTACTTCGAGCACACCCTGCTGGCCGGGTTGATGGGTGTGGAACTGGTGGAAGGCCGCGACCTGATCTGCCGCGGCAACCGCGTGTACATGCGCACCACTGCCGGTGAGCAGCGCGTGGACGTCATCTACAAACGCATCGACGACGACTTCCTGGACCCGCTGCAGTTCCGGGCCGATTCCATGCTTGGCTGCCCCGGACTGGTCAACGCCGCACGCGCCGGCGGGGTGACCATCGCCAACGCCGTGGGCAACGGCGTCGCGGACGACAAACTGGTCTACAGTTACGTTCCTGACCTGATCCGCTACTACCTCAGCGAGGAGCCCATCATCGCGAACGTGGACACGTTCCGCCTCGAGGAGAAGGAAGCCCGGGAGTACACCCTGGACAACCTCGCAGAACTTGTGGTGAAGCCGGTGGATGGCTCGGGCGGCAAGGGCCTGGTGATCGGCCCCGATGCCTCCAAGGATGAACTGGATGCCCTGCGGCAGAGGATCATCGGCGACCCGCGCGGCTGGATCGCCCAGCCGGTCCTGCAGCTTTCGACAGTCCCTACCCTGAGCGGGGACAAGTTCGGTCCCCGGCACGTGGACCTCAGGCCTTTCGCAGTGAACGACGGCGACAACGTCTGGGTTTTGCCGGGCGGCCTGACCCGGGTGGCGCTCAAGGAGGGCTCCCTGATCGTCAACTCCAGCCAGGGCGGCGGCTCCAAGGACACCTGGGTCCTTGCCGATTCGCCGCAGGTCCCGGTGGAAACCCTGCCGCGGCAGGCCATCACCGTCCGCGAACGCGTGTCCGTGTGGCCCGTGGAGAGCAACTGGCGCGACCGCCAGTCGGAGCAGCAGCAGTGAACCGGCTCTTCGGAAGTTTCCCGTCTTTTTCCATGCAGGGCCTGCAGGAGGTTGCAACGAATGCTTAGCCGTATTGCCGAGTCACTTTTCTGGATCGGCCGTTATGTTGAGCGGGCCGACGGTACCGCCCGCATCCTCGACGTGCACCTGGAGCGGTTGAACCACCTGCCCATGGAGGAGCGCCGCAGCGTGGCCCAGGAGCTTCTGGCCGTGATGGGCGCCCGGCCACAGAGTGAGGACTTCGGCCTGCCTGAACTCCTGCACGCGCTGGCGTACGACAAAACCAGCGCCACGTCCATCGCAGGGTCCCTCGGGGCCGCCCGTGAGAACGCCCGGCGTGCCCGGGAAACAGTGTCTTCCGGGCTGTGGGAAAGCCTGAACACCACCTATTACGGGCTGAGCCAGCACCGCAAGGACGTGGTGGGCACCTACAGGTTCTGCAACTGGACCCTGGAGCGCACGGCAATGGTCAGCGGGCTCGCTGACACCACTGTCAGCCACGACGAGAGCTGGCTGTTCCTGGTCCTGGGCCGCTCCCTGGAACGCGCCGACATGACCGCCCGCATGCTGTCCACCCGCGACGTCCTGTCCGCGGGCATGTCCTGGGTGAACATGCTCCGGTGTGCAGGAGCGTACGAGTCCTTCCTGCGGACCCGGCGGGCTGCGTTCGGGGACCAGCACGCCGCCGAGTTCCTGCTGCTGGACCGGCTGTTCCCACGGTCCATCGTGTACGCCCTGCGGGACGCCGACGAATGCCTGGCGAAGCTGGACCCGTCAGCGCAGCGGGTGGGCTTCATCAACGACGCCCGCCGCATTGTGGGCCAGGCGCGCACGTTCCTCGAGTTCCACCGCACCGATGACCTGATGTCCGAACTGCCAGAACACATGGAGCGCGTGCAGAAGGCCGTTTCGCAGGCGTCCGACGCCATTTCCCGTAAGTACTTCAATCAGGCGGACGAACTGGCCTGGGTGGGAGAAGTTTCATGACCCGGCTCAGCATCGTCCACAGGACGGCCTACAAATACAACAAACGCGTCACCCTGTCCTACAACGAGGCCCGGATGACGCCGCTCACCGACGCCCAGCAGGTGGTCCTGGAATCCACCGTCAAGGTTTCGCCCACCCAGGCCGCGGTCAGCACGTACCGCGACTACTGGGGCACCCGGGTCACCGCGTTCGACATGCAGATGCCGCACGAGCACCTTGAGGTGGTCTCCAACATCACAGTGGAGGTCCACCGCGCTGAGAAGATCCCGTCCGAGTCGGACATTGTGGGTTGGGATGTCCTGTCCGCTCCGGAAACCCTTGACGTCCACAGCGACTGGCTCCCGCAGTCCAGGCTCAGTGGGCCCGGTTCCGAGGTGCTGGGCATTGTGCCGGCAGTGGTGGCGGGGAAGAACCCGCACGAGGCGGCGCTGGCCATTTTTGCGTGGATGCGCGGCGAGATGACGTACATGTCAGGCTCGACGGCGGTGACCACCAACGCGGAGGAAGCCTGGGGTCAGCGCCAGGGGGTCTGCCAGGACCTGGCGCACCTGGCCATCGGTGCCCTGCGCAGCTGCGGGATCCCGGCCCGGTACGTCTCCGGATACCTGCACCCGCGCTCCAGCGCCGGAATCGGCGAGACAGTGGCCGGGCAGTCGCACGCCTGGCTGGAATGGTGGGACGGGGCCTGGCGGAGCTGGGACCCCACCAACCATAAGCCCGCCGGGGACTTCCACGTCACCGTGGCCAGGGGCCGGGACTACCGCGACGTCCCGCCACTGAAGGGCATCCTGTCCGGTGGCGGCGGCTCGGCGCTGAGCGTCACGGTCGAGATCACGCAGGTAGCTTAGGGATACCGGTCCGGCGCCCCCCGTGTGGGGCGCCGGACCGTTCGCTTACCAGGGGCTGGGCTTGTAGTCCTTCAGGAAAACACCGTACTGGTCTTCGCCGTCCTCGCCCATCACGATGGGGTCGTAGACCCGCGCTGCGCCGTCCACCAGGTCCAGGGGAGCGTGGAAGCCTTCCTCCATCAGCCGGACCTTGGTGTAGTGCGGCCGCTCGTCCGTGATCCAGCCGGTGTCCACGGCGGTCATCAGGATGCCGTCCGAGTCCAGCAGCTCCTGGGCGCTGGTGCGGGTCATCATGTTCAGGGCCGCCTTGGCCATGTTGGTGTGCGGGTGCCCCGGACCCTTGTAGGCGCGGGAGAACTGGCCTTCCATGGCGGAGACGTTCACGATGTATTTGCGGTGTGCAGTGGACCGGCGCATGGCGTCCCGCAACCTGCTGACCAGCAGGAACGGTGCTGTGACGTTGCAGAGTTGGACTTCGAGCATTTCCAGCGGATCCACCTCGTCCACCACCTGGGTCCAGCTGTTGATCCCGGCCAGGTCCGGGACCAGGCCGCCGGCGTCGATGGCTGTTCCTGCCGCGATGCGTTCCAGCGACGCGGACCCCGTGGACAGCGCCAGCGACGTGATGGCGTCCCCTGCCAGGACAGGGTGCTCCATCACGCTGCCGGCAAGGGCCAGCGGGTGCTTGTCGTGGGCGTGCCCGAAGGTCAGCAGTTCCGGGCCACCGTTGGCGGGCTCCAGGGCAGCAGGCAACGGCTCGTCCTCGGCGTCCACCAGGGGCTTGTAGGCATTGCCTGAACGGCGGACGGTCTGGGCCGCGTTGTTGATGATGATGTCCAGCGGACCGGCCTCGTTGAGGGAATCGGTCAGGGCCATCACCTGTGACGGGTCGCGGAGGTCGATGCCCACGATCCGCAGCCGGTGCAGCCATTCGCCGCTGTCCTCCATGGCAGCGAACCGGCGGGCGGCGTCCTTGGGGAACCGGGTGGTGATGGTGGTGTGGGCGCCGTCGCGGAGCAGCCGCAGGGCGATGTACATGCCGATCTTGGCGCGGCCGCCGGTGAGGAGGGCGCGCCTGCCGGTGAGGTCGGTCCGCGCGTCCCGCTTGCCGTGACTGAACGCCGCGCACTCGGGGCACAGCTGGTGGTAGAAGGCGTCCACCTGGGTGTAGTGGTTTTTGCAGATGTAGCAGGGCCTGGACCTGATGAGGTGGCCGGCCACGTCTCCGGTGGCCGAGGGCGCCAGCTTGTTGCCCCGGGTTTCGTCGTCGATGCGGTCCGGCGCGGCAGTGGCGGTCAATGCGATGACGGCCCGGTCGGCCTCGGAGATCAGGTCCCGCTTGGAAACACGGCGGTGCCGCTTCACGGCCTTGAACATTTTCCCCGTGGCCCGGCGCACCGAGATGTAGTCCGGGTGCTCCTCGTCGTAGGCGTGGATGGTGTTCAGGACCTTCAGGCAGGCCTGGATTTCCTCGGGCGACAGATCGGGGGAGCTCATTCGATCAATTTTACAGCCTGGCCCCCGGGCCGGCCGCACGGCTGGTGCCGCGCTGCCGGACCCGGTGCAAGGCAGGGAAAAACGCTACCGCTGGGCGGCGTTTGCCGCCGCGGCAGCATGGTTTTCGCCCACCCGGCCCACGGCGCCGCGGACATCCGGGTATCTGTCAGCGGCGGCCATCACGGACTTCGGGATCCTGTCCAGGTGCTCCGCGGCAAGCCGGCGCTCGTCGTCGCCGGGCTCCGGGACCAACTGGCCTTTGGCCAGGACGGTGATCCCGGAATCGGTGACCTTGTAGCCGCGGGCACGGTCCAGGTCGGCGTCCAGGCCGATGGCTGCCCCCGCGGGTACCTTCACGTTTTTGTCGAGGATGGCACGGTTGATCACGGCGCCTTCGCCGATCGTGACCTTGTCCATCAGGACGGAATCGATGACCCGGGCACTGGTTCCCACCTTGACGTCGTTGGAGAGGACGGAGCCTTCCACCACGCCGCCGGAGATGACCGCGCCGCTGGAGACGATGGAGTCGAGTGCGGTGCCCACGGTGTCGTCCCGGCCGCGGACAAACTTGGCCGGCGGGGAGATGCTCTGCCGGGTGTAAATGGGCCATTCGGAGTTGTACAGGTTAAACACCGGCAGCGGGGAGATGAGGTCCATGTGGGCGTCGTAGAACGAGTCGATGGTGCCGACGTCGCGCCAGTAGGTGCGGTCCCGTTCCGTGGAACCCGGGATGTCGTTGAGGGTGAAGTCGTACACGCCGGCTTCGCCCTGGTTCACGAAGTAGGGAATGATGTCCCCGCCCATGTCGTGCTTGGTGTCCAGCCGTTCGGCGTCCACGTGGAGGGCCGCGACCAGCGCGTCGGCGTCGAAAACGTAGTTGCCCATGGAGGCCAGGAACTGGGACGGATCAGCGGCGAGGCCGGGGGTGCTGGCCGGCTTCTCCACAAAGGCGGAGATCTTCTGCGGGTCGTTGGGGTCCACTTCGATGACCCCGAACTGGTCCGCCATGTGCAGGGGCTGGCGGACGGCCGCGACCGTGGCCTTGGCCCCGCTGTTGACGTGCTGGGCCACCATCTGGGAGAAGTCCATCCGGTACACGTGGTCCGCGCCCACCACAACAACGATGTCGGGGTTGGAGTCGTGGATCAGGTTCAGGGACTGGTAAATGGCGTTGGCGCTGCCCAGGAACCAGCTCTTGCCCACGCGCTGCTGCGCGGGGACGGAGGCAACATAGTTGCCCAGCTGCGTGGACATCCGCCAGGTCTCCGAGATATGTCGGTCAAGGCTGTGCGATTTGTACTGCGTGAGGACCACAATCTGCAGGTAGCGCGAATTCACCAGGTTGGAAAGGGCGAAGTCGATCAGGCGGTAGCTTCCCGCGAAGGGGACGGCCGGTTTGGCGCGGTCCGCCGTCAGCGGCATCAGCCTGTTGCCCTCGCCGCCTGCGAGGACAATGGCCAGGACTTTTTTGTTCAACGGCATGGTGGTCGCTCCTGTACGCCTTCGTAACTCCCAAGACAGTCCGGTTGGCCCGGACTCCTTCACACTAGAACAGTTAAGCGTGAACGACTACCTTGGGTGTTGTGCGAATAGACATTGTGACTAAAGAGTTTCCGCCGGAGATCTACGGAGGCGCCGGAGTCCACGTGGCAGAACTGAGCAGGGTGCTTAGTAAGCACGTTGACCTGCAGGTTCGTGCCTTCGGGGCACCGCGCGACGCCGACTACCATGGGGCGGCGGTGACGTCCTATGCGGTCCCTGAAGACCTGGGCAGTGCCAACGCCGCTGTGCAGACGCTCGGGGTGGACCTGCGGATAGTACCCGATATCGCCGGGGCGGACCTGGTGCACTCGCACACCTGGTACGCCAACATGGCAGGGCACCTGGCGGGTCTGCTGCACGGCATCCCGCACGTCCTCAGCGCGCACAGCCTCGAGCCCCTGCGGCCGTGGAAGGCCGAGCAGCTCGGCGGCGGCTACGCCCTGTCTTCCTGGGTGGAGAAAACCGCCTACGAAGCCGCGGCCGCCATCATCGCCGTCTCGGAGGGCATGCGGCAGGACATCCTGCGCAGCTACCCGGAGGTGGACCCCGCCAAGGTGCGGGTGGTACACAACGGCATCGACGTTGAACTGTGGACCCGGGACGAAAACGACGACGCCGTCCGCGCCCTGGGCATCGACCCCGCCAGGCCCAGCGTGGTCTTCGTGGGCCGCAACACCCGCCAGAAGGGGGTTCCGTACCTCCTGCGGGCAGCGGCGAAGCTGCCGGCGGAAGTCCAGCTGGTTCTTTGCCTTGGCGCCGCGGACACTCCAGAGCTGGCCGCTGAAACCGCCCGCCTGATCGAAGAGCTGCAGGAGCAGCGCACCGGCGTGGTACTGATCGAGCGGATGCTTCCCCGGCATGAGCTGATCCAGGTCCTCAGCCATGCCACCGCCTTCGCCTGCCCCTCCATCTACGAGCCGTTGGGCATCGTCAACCTTGAGGCCATGGCCTGCGGAGCTGCCGTGGTGGCCAGCGCTACCGGCGGCATTCCCGAGGTGGTCCAGCATGGTGAGACGGGCCTGCTGGTTGACCTTGAGCAGGTCACGGACGGAACCGGCACCCCGCTGGACCCGGAGAAGTTCGTCACCGAGTTCGCTGCAGCGCTCACCGAGGTGGTGTCCGATCCGGAGCGTGCCCGGGCCATGGGCAAAGCCGGCCGGTTGCGTGCGGAACAGCACTTCTCGTGGGAATCCATCACGGAAACCACCCTGGAGGTCTACCGCTCAGTCCTCCCGGCCCAAGGCCAGTAACGTCCTGACGACGACGGCGCCGTTCCCCTTGGGTGGGAGCGGCGCCGTCGTTGTTTGCGGCCGTTGCTGTTGCGGGCGTCCGGTCAGGCCGGGTGCCGGGCGTCTGCCCTGCGCTGCCCGGCGGCGCGGGCGATCAGGACCTTTTCGTCCATCGGGGACCGGCCGCTGGCGCGGCTGGCCCGGAAGTAGGCCCGGGCTTCGTCCTGGCGTTCCTTCTCTGCGCCCGTGGCGATGGCAGCCCTGATGTGCTCGTCGCCGTATCCGAAGGCAGCCACGAGGTCCAGGGCGTGCGGCCGGATTTTCACCAGCAGCCTGTTGATGTAGTCACCCACGGTGCGGCCGCGCTGCATGGAGAGCCTGCCGTTCATGAGGTACCAGGACAGGTTCTTCTCGATCAGGGACAGCCCGAACAGGTCACGCAGCCAGGTCAGCACCTTTTTGGTGCCCGGGTCCTCGACATCCGCCAGTGCGTCGGTGAAGGCTTCCCACTGCAGGAGTTCGGCGTGCGCCTGGGCGGCGTCGATGAGTTCATTCTGGTGCTGGTTGAACAAAGCCGCGCCCTGCTCCTGCGGAAGTTTGTTGCTTCCCTTCAGGGCTGCGCCCATCCCTGCCACCATTGTCTGCACCCGGTCTGTAAGCAGGGCGCGTTGGCCTTCCTCGTCCCGGAGGGCGATGGCGGCCCGCTGCACGGAGCCGGTGTCGGCCATGAACTGGGCCACCTGCCGCAGTCCGGTGCGGTGGATCGCGGCGCCGGTGGCCTGTCCCACCACGTACCGCGCCAGGACGCCGAAGTCGACGTTCCGGAATTCCTTGGCGTAGTCGGCCAGGAGGCGCTTGGCCACCAGCTGCAGCAGCACGGTGTTGTCGCCTTCAAAGGTGGCGTAGACATCCAGGTCCGCCCGGAGCGAGGCGAACCGGTTTTCGGCGAGGAACCCGGCGCCGCCGCAGGCCTCGCGGCATTCCTGCAGGGTGTCGAGGGCGTGCCAGGTGCTGAGGGGCTTCAAGGCGGCGGCGAGGGTTTCCAGGTCCTGCCGGTCCTCATCGGTGTCGTGGGCGCCGGAGAAGACGTCGTCGAACTTCTGCAGCAGCTGTTCGTGCGCGAAGCTGGCGGCATAGGTTCCGGCGAGCCGGGTAAAGAGCCGCTTCTGGTGGCGCTGGTAGTCCAGCAGCACTTCCTCGTCCGTGTGCGACGAGGCGTTGAACTGGCGGCGTTCGGTGGCGTAGCGGATGGCGGCCGTCAGGGCCACCTTGGAGGCTGCGACTGCTGCCCCGTCCAGGGACACCCGGCCCTGGACCAGGGTTCCGAGCATGGTGAAGAAGCGGCGGCCTGGGCTGGCGATGGGGGACGTGTAGGTTCCATCCGCTGCGACGTCGCCGTAACGGTTGAGGAGGTTGGTGCGGGGGACCCTGACGTTGGTGAAGTGCAGCCGGCCGTTATCGATCCCGTTGAGGCCGCCCTTGATGCCGTCGTCCTCGCCGCCGACGCCTGGCCGGAACGCACCTGTCTTCGGGTCCCGGAGCTCCACGTAAAAGGCGTGGACGCCGTGGTTCACGCCGTTAGTGATGAGCTGTGCAAACACCACCGCTGCCAGGCCGTCGATGGCGGCGTTGCCGATGTAGTCCTTCCACGCGGCACGGAACGGGGTGTTGAGCACAAATTCCCCGGCGGCGTTGTTATACGTTGCGGTGGTGGCGATGCTGGCCACGTCCGAGCCGTGACCCGTTTCGGTCATGGCGAAGCATCCGGGGATGTCCAGGTTCATGATGCCGGGCAGCCAGTTTGTGTGGTGGGTTTCGGTGCCCAGGTGCATCACGGCGGAACCGAACAGACCCCATTGGACGCCTGCCTTGATCTGCAGCGACGGGTCGGCCACCACAAGTTCCTCGAACCCGGCAATGTTCCCCCCGTGGTTGTCCGCCCCGCCCAGGTGGGCCGGGAAGGCCCGGTGCACGGCGCCGTTGTCCACCAGGAACTGCAGTTGGCCCGTCACGCGGGTCCGGTGTTCGGTGTGCGTCAGGCCTTCGGTCTTGTGCAGTTCCGGCCGGCCGGCCAGGTCGCGGGCCTGGTGCCGGATCGCGGCCCATTTGCCCAGCAGCTGTTCCCCGAGCGCTGCGGTGTCCACGGCCGGCTGCGCCGTGGGGGTGCCGGCGCCTAAGGTGGCGGAACGGTCAACTACGTCAGTCATGTCAGTCCTTCGTTGGTAGTGACAGGGAGTTGTGGATGGCTGGCGGGGCGGGCAGGTCTGAGGCGACGCCCACGCAGAGCCAGGTGGTGATTTGGCGGGCCATGGCTTCCTGGCCCGGTTTGGCGGGAGAGTCAGGAGTGCCAAGCCACTGTTCGCCGGCATTGCGGACCAGCCCGATCGCAGCCTTCGGCCAGTAGCCGATGACCGCTTCCTTGCCTTCACCCAGGTGGGAACGCATGGGCACGGCGATCATGTCGGCGATCGCATCGAAGAAATGGCCCAGCGCGCCCGGGGCTGCCGCAGACCCGGGGGTGGCGTCCGGCTCGCCCACGCCGTAGCGGGTCACAAACGAGTACACGTTGGGGCTGGTCTCCGCCATTTGCAGGTAGGCGGACACCATGGCCAGCAGTCCCTCCCGCGGCACCTGGGCGCCTTGTGCTGCTTCCTGGATGCGGCGCTGCATCTGCCGGAGAACCACTTCGCCCACCGCCTGCTGGAGCCCGGCCTTGTCCCCGAAGTAACGGTAGAACACGGACTTCGACGTTCCGGCCGCCGTCGCGATGTCCTCCATGGAGGCATCACTGCCCAGGGTGTGCACGGCGCGGCGTGCGGCCTTGATCAGTTCACGGCGCCGTTCGTCCCGGTGGTTCTGCCAGCGGGAGGAGCGTCCGTCGGGGCTGCCGGCCGCGGTATCGCCGGCGCCGGGTTCCTGGATGTTCACGATACCCAGCGTATCAGGTACGCTGGGTATCGGTAACCGCCCCGTGACCAAAGGAGACCCCATGTCCAGTGTTGGACAACCCACAGCAGGCCCCGCCAAAACCGGCTCCGCAGGTGCAGCAGCCGTCCGTCGCGCAGTGATCGTGGGCGGCAACAGGATCCCGTTCGCCAGGTCCGGGGGAGCGTACGCAAAGTCCTCCAACCAGGACATGCTCACGGCAGCGCTGGACGGACTGATCGCCAGGTTTGGCCTGCAGGACGAGCGGCTGGGCGAGGTGGCGGCAGGTGCCGTCCTCAAGCACTCCCGCGACTTCAACCTGACCCGCGAGGCTGTGCTGGGATCCGCGTTGTCCGCCGAAACCCCCGCCTACGATCTGCAGCAGGCCTGCGCCACAGGGCTTGAAACCGTGGTGGGACTGGCCAACAAGATCAAGCTGGGCCAGATCGAGTCTGCGATCGCCGCAGGAGTGGATTCCGCCTCGGACGCCCCTGTGGTGGTCAGCGAAGGCCTGCGCGCCGTCATCCTGGACCTGAACCGGGCCAGGACCATCCCGCAGCGCCTCCAGATCCTCAGCCGGCTCCGGCCCAAGGACCTGGCACCCTTGGCGCCCGGCACCGCCGAGCCACGGACCGGCCTGTCCATGGGCGAACACCAGGCCCTCACCACGGCGCAGTGGAAGATTTCCCGCGCGGCCCAGGACGAGCTTGCGTTCAACAGCCACCGCAACCTGGCGGCTGCCTACGACGCAGGCTTCTTCGACGACCTCGTCACCCCCTACCGCGGCCTGGCCCGCGACGGCAACCTGCGCGCAGATACATCGCTGGAAAAGCTGGGCACCCTGAAGCCCGTGTTCGGCAAGGGCCTTGGCGCGGACGCCACCATGACGGCGGGGAACTCGACACCCCTGACGGATGGTGCCGCCACCGTCCTGCTGGCCTCCGACGAATGGGCTGACGCCCACGACCTGCCCAAGCTCGCCGCAGTGGTGGACGCCGAGGCCGCAGCCGTTGACTTTGTGCATGGCAAGGACGGCCTCCTGATGGCACCTGTTTTCGCCGTTCCGCGCCTCTTGGCCCGGCAGGGGCTCACCCTCGACGACATCGACTTCTTCGAAATCCACGAAGCCTTTGCCGCCACCGTGCTCAGCACCCTGGCGGCCTGGGAGGACGAGGAGTTCTGCCGGACCCGGCTGGGCCTGCCCGGCGCGTTGGGCAGCATCGACAGGAGCCGGTTGAACGTCCACGGTTCCTCGCTGGCCGCAGGGCACCCGTTCGCGGCCACCGGTGGCCGCATTGTGGCCTCACTGGCCAAGATGCTGCACCAGAAGGGCAGCACCGAAGGCCGCCCCGCGCGGGGCCTGGTGTCCGTCTGCGCTGCCGGCGGCCAGGGCGTCGTCGCCATTCTCGAATCTCTGTAGGGGACACCATGACCGACAAGTACACCCAACTGGTCAATCAGGGCCTCGGCAGGAACCTGGCCAAAAAACTTGGCCTGCCGCAGCCTGCTTTCCTGCGCCGGTACCAGCCGGGGCAGCCGCTGATCACCGGGCCTGTCCTGGTGCAGGGCAGCACCCCGGGCGCCGACAGCCTCGCTTCCGAGCTCCTCACCTGGGACCTGGACGTCCGCCGGCACGCGGTGCCCCGCGAACGGCTCGGCGCCATCATCCTGGTCCTGGACGACGTGGTGACGCCGGAGGACCTTGCCGGCCCGGTCCTGGTGGTGGCCGCTTCCCTCCGTGACCTCGGACCCGGCGGGCGGGTCATCACCGTGTCACGGCCGGCGTCGGACACCGCCGATCCCGCCGCGGCTGCCGCCCGGCAGGGCGTGGACGGGTTCCTCCGCTCGCTGGCGAAGGAACTGCGCCGCGGGGCAACCGGAAACGGCGTGCTCCTGGCCCCGGACGTGGCACCCACCAGTCCCAGCGCGCTGGCTGCCGTGCGGTTTTTCCTGTCCGGCCGCTCTGCCTTCGTCGATGGCCAGTTCATCACCGTGACGGGCACGGGCGGCGATCCCCAGGACACCCCTGACCGGCCGCTGGCAGGCAGGACCGCCGTCGTGACCGGCGCCGCGCGCGGCATCGGCGCCGAGATCGCCAGGACCCTCCACCGTGACGGCGCCACCCTGGTCCTGGTGGACGTCCCGGCCGCCGGTGACCGGCTGGCCGCCGTCGCCAATGAGGTCCGCGGCACCGCCCTGCAGCTGGACATCACCACGCCCGGTGCCGGCCAGCTCATCATCGACCACGCCGTGCAACGCCATGGCAGCCTGGACGTCGTCATCCACAACGCTGGCATCACCAGGGACAAACTGCTCGCCAACATGGACGAGGCGAAGTGGAACTCCGTCATCAACATCAACATCGCGGCGCAATTGCGGATCAACGAGGCGCTGCTGGCATCGGAGCATTTCCGTACTGCACCGCGGATCGTCTCCCTGGCCTCGACCAGTGGCATCGCAGGCAACAGGGGCCAAACCAATTACGCGGCATCCAAAGGCGGCGTGATGGGCATGGTGCGTGCCACCGCGCCGCTCATCGCAGCTTACGGCGGCACCATCAACGCCGTGGCACCGGGCTTCATCGAAACGGACATGACGGCCCGGATTCCGGTGGCCCTGCGTGAACTGGGCCGCCGGGCCAACTCGCTCCAGCAGGGCGGCCAGCCCATCGATGTGGCCGAAGCGATCGCTTTCCTGGCCAGCGGTGCCGCCGGCGGCATCAATGGCCAGGTACTCCGGGTCTGCGGGCAGAACCTGGTGGGAGCATGAGCACCGGCCAGCCGGTGATCCTGGGCGAGATGCCGTCGTTGTCCAAGCTTTATGTCAACGCCGCAGCCCAGGCTGCGCGCCGAAGGATCCTGGGTGCGCACGACCTTCCCGCCCTTCCCGGGGACAGCCATGAAGTCCGCGGTGTGGCGGTGGATGTAGGCAACCTCACCGCCTACCAGCACCTGGTGGGGGAGACTGCCAGTGACGTGCTTCCCGCCGGGTTCATCCACGCACTCTCCTTTCCGCTGGCCATGAGTGTGCTGAACCGGGACGACTTCCCGCTCCCGTTGCTGGGGATGATCCACCTCAGCAACACCGTGGAGAACCTGCGGCCCCTGGTCTTCACCGACACCCTGGATATGACGTCCCGGGTGGAAAACCTGCGTGGACACCGGGCCGGAACCCAGGTGGACGTGGTGACTGAAGTGCGGCAGGCCGGACGTGCGCTTCCCTGCTGGCGGGGCGTCTCCACGTACCTCGCCAAGGGTGTGTTCCTGCCCGGCATCGACAAGCCATCCACTGCCCCGGCACGCCCGGACTTCACCGCCCCGGATCCCACGGCGTCCTGGCAGCTGGGAGTCGACACAGGCCGGGCCTACGCGGCCGTGTCCGGTGACTTCAACCCGATCCACCTGAGCGTGCTGTCCGCCAAGGCCCTGGGCATGCGGCGGTCCATCGCGCACGGCATGTACCTGGCCTCAAGGGCACTTGCGGATGTGGGCCCGGCCCGCGGGGATGCCTTCACCTGGGACGTCAGCTTCGACGCACCGGTATTCCTGCCCTGCCGGGTGGCGTTGGAAATCAGGTCCACCCACGGCGGGGGTGCCGAACCGGGCAGGTCCGACTTTGTGGCCTGGAGCCCGAGGTCCGGGCGCCGCCATTTCGCGGGGTCGGTGACTGCGCTTTAGTTGGGGGGCCGCAGGGCCCGGAGGATCCGGTGCAGGCTGAGGAGGATTGATTCCGAGGCCGGAACCATCTCCGGTTCCGCCTCACGGCCGGCGGTGGAGGCCATGCAGGCTTCCACCGCCGTCCGCGCTGCATCGAAGCCTTCCGAGTCGAAGCCCACAGCCTTGCCGTCGGCTTTTACGTCGGCTGAGGCGGTGAGATAGCTGCCCGTCGCGGTCATCGCGTCCGCCAAGGGACCGCTGTCCTGCACCGGAACGTCGTATGGCACGTCGCTGTCCCAGATCACGTCGGTGAGGACGTCCGTCATGTCCTGGATGTGGAAGGTGACCCGTTCCAGGTTCCGCAGGTCGCGGTAGTCGCCCTCCACGTCGCGGGGATGCAGCTTCCGCCGCGGATTGGCCCGGCGGCTGGCATCCGCTTCCTTGACCAGGTGCCGCACGGACCTCGCAGCCGCCGCAAGCTCCTCCGAACGGCTGGACCACTCCTCGTGTTCGGGCGGCCACTGCTCCTTCAGGGCCGAGCCCATGTCCGTGAGCTGCCGGCCCAGGGCGCGGCGCAGGTCGGCCAGGCTCGAGGCGGCGGCGTTCAGGTGCAGCGGTGGAAAGATCAGGAAATTGACGCCAATGCCCACCGCCACGCCGGCGCCCATCTGCACCAGGTAGCCAAACGAGAAGTCGTCCGGATTGCTTCCGCCCACCAGCAACACCAGCAGGGCCGCCGTCGGAATCCAGTCGCTGCCTGAGCCGATCAGCGGCAGCCCGCCGAGCAGGACCCCGATGCCCATAAAAACGGCAACTGTCAGCGGGGAGGGGTCTGTGACGTTGACCAGGATGAATGCGAGGCCGATGCCAAGCGACAGGCCGATCAGTGCCTGCAGTCCCTGCCGCACCGAGCCGGCCACGTTGTGGTACATCGCCACGAGGGCGCCGAGGGGTGCGTAGTAGGGGTACTGCGCTGCGGCCCCAGGCATCAGGGGCGCTATCAGGAACGCCAGCCCCGCCGCGAGGGCGGCTTTGGCCGCCAGCTGGAGGCGCTGGGCCGCGAAGGCGGCCGACAAGCCGGTGACTGCCTGTTTCAGAAGCTGGGTTCCCCGTGCCCACCTGACGTTGTTACGTGCTGGAGCTTTATGCATCAGCCCCACAGTAGGGCCGGGGGCGGCCTACGACAAGGTGGCGGCAGCTGACCGGCGGACCTCCGCGGCCAGCCGGTGGGCTTTGCCCGGCGTGCGGCCTTCCTCCGCACGCCGCGGAATGTAGCCATAGGACAGGGCGTAGGCGGGGTCCGCGAAACCCAGGGCCGCGTTGGCGCCTTCGTGACCAAACGCACGGTGGCTGCCGAAATTCCGCGTGGGGTGCGGTTTCATAAAAACAACCGCGAAGGCGTTGTCCTGTCCGGAGGACCGGTCCAATCCCCAGACCTGCTCCTGGGCCATCGCCTCGATGGTCCCGGGCTGCAGGAAAGCAGCACCGCCGTCCACCCCCGTGGCGGCGGCAGCGTAGAGCCGCGCCAGCCCTTCGGCTGAGCCAACACCACCGGCAGCCGACATGCCTGCCGCACGGACAATCCGGAGGTTGGGCAACTCCATGATGGTGCTTACCGGAGCGTTGCCGTTCAGGCCTTCCAGGCTCAGGGGGTCCAGCCAGATCTGGTCCTCCGGGGCAGCTGCGTACAGCACGTCGCGGTACCGGTGTTCGTGGTCCCCGGGAAGGCCCAGGAAGAAGTCCACACCGTGCGGGGTACGGATCAGCTGGTTGTACAGCTCCTGCAGGGACCGGCCCGCGGTGCGCCGGCACAGTTCCTCCATGATGATTCCGATGGTAAGGGCGTGGTAGCCGAACTGGCTGCCGGGCCGCCAGGTGGGACGGGCGGCGGCCAGCCGTGCGGCTCCGGCGGCTGTGGTGAAATCCTCGAGGGCAATTCCGCCCGCCAAGCCCATCAGCCCGGCCTGGTGCGACAGCGCCTCGCGGACCAGCAGCCGGTCCTTGCCGTGCACTGCAAATTCCGGCCAGTAGTGCGCGACGGCGGCATCCAGGTTAAGCAGCCCGTCCTGCACCAGGAGTGCAATCACCATGGCGGCAACCCCCTTGGAGCAGGAATAGGCCCCGGTCACCGTGTCCGGGGCCATGTCCGGGCCGCCGGTGAGGCGGACCACAACTTTTCCGTGGTGGTAGGCCGCCACCTGGGCGCTGTAGTCCGGGTCCGCTGCCAGGAAGGAGTCAAAGAGGTCCCGGACGCTTTCATAACCGGGAGCGGCAAAGCCTGACGAAATCTGCATCCTGCCAGTCTAGTCAGAAAGCGCTTTCCACTCGAGGGGCCGCACCGTGCCCGGGCAGGACTTCCTCGCCGGCGCGGACAGGTCCCGGGGGAGTCCCATCGCCAAACGGGCGCCCGCCCAGGGCCTCGCGGCCGTGGGCTTCCAACCACCCGGAAAGGTCAGGTCCGGCGGGGACGATTCCGGTGGGGTTGATGTCCTCGTGGACGATGTAATAGTGCTGCTTGATCTGCACAAAATCGGTGGTGTCGCCGAAGCCGGGCGTCTGGAACAGGTCACGGGCGTAACCCCAGAGCGCGGGCATCTCTGTCAGTTTTTGCCGGTTACATTTGAAATGGCCGTGGTAGACGGCGTCAAAGCGGGCCAGGGTGGTGAACAGCCGTACGTCCGCCTCCGTGATGGTCTCACCCACCAGGAACCGCTGGCCGGAAAGCCGCTCCTCCAGCCAGTCCAGGGCTGTCCACAGCCGGTCGTAAGCCGCGTTGTAGGCGTCCTGGGAGCCGGCAAACCCGCAGCGGTACACACCGTTGTTGACTTCGGTGAACACCCGCTTGTTGACGTGGTCGATTTCGGCGCGCAGGTGTTCGGGGTAGAGATCCGGTGCCCCGGACCGGTGGAATGCCTTCCACTCGGTTGAGAAGTCCAGGGTGATCTGCGGGAAGTTATTGGTCACCACGGCCCCGGATGGCACGTCCACCAGTGCCGGGACAGTGATGCCCCGCGGATAGCCGGGGAAGCGGGTGAAGTAGGCGTCCTGGATCCGCTCAATCCCCAGCACCGGGTCCACACCGCCGGGATCCAGGTCGAAGGTCCAGGAGCGGGAGTCGTGGGTGGGGCCTGGTTGGCCCAGGGAGATTGCGTCCTCGAGGCCCAGCAGGCGGCGCGCAATCACCGTGCGGTTGGCCCAGGGGCAGGCCCGGGCGGCGATGAGCCGGTAGCGTCCGGTTTCCACCGGCCAGCCGGGTTCCCCATTGGCACCGGGTTTGCCGTCGCTGGTGATCCGGTCTTCGATGTAGTTGGTGTCCCGGGTGAATTCCGCGCCGCCCGTAACGTAAGCCCCGCGCGTGCTGTGGTCCGCCCCGCTGTCGGAGGCCTTCTGCTTGCTGTCCGTGTCCTGGCTCATCGCTCCAGCCTATGCGCCCGGCAACGGAATCCGCGCGATCGGCTGCCAGGCCAGCAGCCAGGCGGCTGCAACCACCACGGCAAACGCGGCGATCCACAGCCCCGACGGCACCCTCGTGGCGCGGTAGAGGATATAGGCGTCCGAGCTCGACAGCCGGTTCCGCCGCTTGAGGTGCAGGTGGACGAGTTTGAAGATGTCCCGGACCGCCCCCACCAGGAGGGCCAGTCCCAGGACGACTGCAACGTGCCCCGCAAACGCGTGGGGGACCAGCAGCAGCAGGCCAGCCGAAGCGCCGATCGCGCTGAAGGTGATGAGGAAGCCTGCCGGGTTGCGCAGGAACACCAGCGAGACGGCCAGGATGATGGTTCCCGTGGCCAGGGCCGCCGGCCCCCACCCGCTGAAGCCGCACCAGACGAAGGCGGCTCCCGCCAGGGCGGGTACAGGATAACCCCAGAAACACGACCAGGCGGCGGCCGCCCGGCTCCTGCTGTAGCTGGTGGTGGTCCCGGAGTGGTCCAGCCGCAGCGTGATTCCCGAGAGCCGCTGGCCGCTCAGCACCGCCGCGAACGCGTGGCCCAGCTCATGCGTTGCAGTGGTCAGCAGGCCGAAATATCGCCACGAGGCCTGCGGAATGGAAAGCGTAATGGCCGCCAGCAGCGCCAACAGGAGCTCCACCGCGGTGATGGCAGGCAGCTCTGCCCGGCTGAAAAGGGCAGCAAGCCACTGCCCGGCGTTGCCGGCGAAGTCCATGGGTACCGTTGTCTCCGTGTAGGGTCCGGGTTAAAAGCCAAAAGGCACGCCGGAATCGGGGCGTGCCCTCAAGGCAACGGGGCCGCGGGTCATCCCGCCGCCCCGAACGGGGTGGACGGATTAGCCTTCGCACTCCGTGCAATAGCTGTGGCCGTCCTTCTGCTTCGCGATCTGGGACCGGTGACGGACCAGGAAGCAGGAGTAGCAGGTAAACTCGTCGTCAGCCTGCGGAATGACCTGCACCACAAGTTCTTCGGCGACAAATTCGCCTCCGGGAACTCCGGCGCCGTCCAGCCCGTCAGCCTCATCCAGCTCCAGGACAACGCTGCGCGCGTCGGGAGCATTGGCAGACTGGAGCTGCTCGAGTGAGTTGTCCTGCGATTCCTTGACGTCGGAACGCAGTTCATCGTAATCGGTTGCCACTTTGGGTGCTTCTCTTTTCTTTGGTTCGCCTGTCGCGTATGAAACGTACAGCATCAACCCGGTATTCCCCAAGAGGTGGTGACCGGCGCGGCGCCCGCCCCGGTGCCGGAACGGACTGGCGGAGAGCCCGGTTTGGCCCTATTGTGGCAGCACTGACGGCGGCTTGCCCACGGCAATGGCGGCACCCGCCACACCGGAAGGGGAGATCGGTGGATCACCTCACAGCTGAATTCGGCGGCGCCGAACAGATGGATACCGCCGTCGGTCCGGTCCTGCAAAGGTTCAGCGGCGTACGCCGGATCGCGGTGCTTCGCGGCGGTGGCCTGGGCGACCTGATTTTTGCACTGCCGGCAATCACTGCCCTCAGGAGCGCATATCCGGGCGCGGTCATTACCTTGCTGGGCACGCCCGTCCACCGGAGCCTGCTGGCTGCAGTGCAGTCCGCGGTGGATGAGGTGCAGATCCTGCCCTTCGCTGAGGGGGTCCGTCCCGGGACAGAGGACCCTGCTGCCGTGGACGCCTTTTTTGCGGATATGCAGCGCCGCCAATTCGACCTCGCAGTCCAACTGCATGGCGGCGGCCGCTATTCGAATCCTTTTTTGCTGCGGTTGGGTGCACGGCACACCGTGGGGACCAGGACGGCCGATGCCGCGGGCCTTGAGCGCACCGTTCCCTATCTGTATTACCAGCACGAACCCCTGCGGGCGCTGGAAGTGGCAGGACTGGCGGGGGCAGCCCCGGTGGACCTCGAGGCCCGGCTTGCCGCCGCGCCTTCGGCCGGTGCCGCTGCAGTCCTTCCGGACGACGCCGGCAGCCGGCCTTTGGTGGTCGTCCACCCGGGAGCCACAGATCCCAGCCGCCGCTGGCCGGTGGCGCACTTCGCGGAACTTGCAGCGGCATGTGCCGCCGATGGCTGCGCCGTGGTGCTGGTGGGGGATGAAAGCGACCGCCCACTGGCCCAACGGATCCTCGCCCTTGCCGCGCCTGCGCCAGTAGTTTCCCTGGCGGGCGAACTGGACCTGGCCGGGCTGGTGGACGTCCTGGCGGCAGCGGATGTGGTGGTGGGGAACGACAGCGGACCGAGGCACCTGGCCCAGGCACTGGGTACCCCCACAGTGGGCATCTTCTGGGTAGGCAACATGATCAACGCCGGCCCCCTGGGCCGCAGCCTGCACCGCGTCCAGCTGGGCTGGACCACCGTCTGTCCGGCGTGCGGAATCGACGTGACCCAGGTGGGCTGGACTGCGCCCCGGTGCGGCCACGATGATTCTGTGGTGGCGGGAGTGCCTGTCCAGGGAGTGTATGAAGACGTGCGCAGCCTGGTGTCCACGCCACGCCCCGGACGGCAAGGATGATCGTCGGAACGGCGCACCCGGAAGCAGCCGGCATCCGGGAGGCCAAGCCGGAACTGCTGGTGCTTCGGGCCTTGAAACTTGGCGATTTACTGGTGGCCGTCCCTGCCTTGAAAGGGCTCCGCCGTGCCTTCCCGGGCCACCGCCTGCGGTATGCGGCCCAGGGGTGGCTGACGGAAGCACTGGACCTGGTGGGCGGCTACGAACTCCTGCCCACCCACGGATTGGATGAACCCCTGGCACTGGCGCCTGGCGTGGTGGACGTGGCAGTCAACCTTCACGGCAGCGGCCCGGAAAGCCAGGGCCGCATCGATGCCCTGCAGGCACGGACCACCATGGGCCACCGCGGCCTGCACCGGGACGGTCCTGCGTGGGACGCGGACCTGCATGAGCGCGAACGCTGGGTCAGGCTGCTGGCCTGGCATGGCGTCGCCGCCGACCCCCTTGATGTCCGGCTGCAGGCACCCAGGGTTCCCAGCAGCGCACCTGGCGCCACGGTCCTCCATGTCGGTGCCGCCTACGGAAGCCGGTTGTGGCCGGCGGAGCGGTTTGCGGCAGTGGCATCGGCCCTGGACCGGGCAGGGCACGCCGTGGTGTTCACTGGCAGCAGTTCCGAACGGGACCGGGCACTTCAGGTCTGCACCCTGGCAGGCCTGCCAGCGGAATCAGTACTCGCTGGAAAACTGCCGCTTGCGCAGTTCGCGGCCACTGTGTCCGCTGCCCGGCTGGTGGTCTCCGCCGACACCGGCGCAGCCCACCTCGCCTCAGCCTACGGAACGCCATCAGTTGTCCTGTTCGGACCTGCTCCGCCGGAGATCTGGGGTCCACCGCCGGGACCACACGTGGTCCTCACCCGGGCCGCGCTGCGCCGGGGAGACACGTTCGCACAGCAACCGGATCCGGCACTGCTCGGAGTAACGGTGGCCGACGTGCTGGCGGCCGTCAGGACCCTGGACCTGCCGTGAACCCCGCAGGTGACCCTGCAGCCGGAACAAAAGTTACTCCAACGAACAGATTTAGGCTGGCCAGGCCCTACTATTATCACGTCGCATCACTCGAACAACCGGGGGGTTCCCTTGAGCTATCCACAATATCCAGACCAACAGCAGGCAGCTTTTGCTCCGACAGGCGAGGTTCCGCTGTGGGCGCCGCACTATGGCGCTTCGCTGCCGGTGGCCGTCCGCCGCTTCTTCAAGAAGTACGCCACGTTCTCCGGCCGTGCAAGCCGCAGCGAGTACTGGTGGTTCACGCTGGCCAACGCCATCGTCATCACCGTCCTTTACATTGTGACCGGCATCGCCGCTGCCACCAGCTCCACCACCGACGTTAACGGCAGCCCCATGGCCGGCCCGGGGTTCTTCATCGTGGGGTCCCTGATCCTGCTGTGGGGCCTGGCCATTTTTGTCCCGTCCCTGGCGTTGACTGTCCGCAGGCTCCACGACGGGAACTTCAGCGGCTGGCTCATCCTGCTCAACCTCGTTCCGTTCCTGGGCGCGCTGGCAGTCTTCATCCTGACACTCATGCCGGCCAACCCGGCCGGGCAGGTCTACGACCAGCCCACAGGCAACTAACCACCGCAACATAGGCAGGGAGTCCACCGCTCACGGTGGGCTCCCTGCTTTGCTTAGCGGTAACGGATCCCCGGGCGCCGCGGAGTCACCGGATGGCATAACACCGGGAACGCAGAAAAACCCCGGAAAATCATTGATTTTCCGGGGTTTTTCGTTTGTGCGCGGAGGGGGACTTGAACCCCCACCCCCTTTCGAGGACTAGCACCTCAAGCTAGCGCGTCTGCCATTCCGCCACCCGCGCAGGGTGTTTCCCGACGACGTTTCCCGCCTTTCGGCGTTTCGCATCTCTCGGAAGCAGCGAGAAAAACTCTAACATGAACTTTCCCGAAACATGGAATCGGCGCCTGTGGGGGGCGTGTGGGTAGGCTGAGGGCAGCAGTTGGGAACACCCCACCAGCCACCAAACCCGAGGAGTTTTCCATGCCTGACGTCCTGCCTGAGGATGAAGTTGTCCGGATCTGCCAGGACCTCATCCGGATCGACACTTCGAACTACGGCGATGGATCGGGTCCGGGGGAGCGTGCGGCCGCCGAATACGCGGCAGGCCTGATTGAAGAGGTGGGCCTCTCCGCTGAGATCTTCGAGTCCGCACCCGGCCGGGCCAACGTTGTCACCAGGATGGCCGGCGAAGACCCGGCCGCCAGTGCCCTGGTGGTCCACGGCCACCTGGACGTGGTCCCCGCCCTGCGCGAGCAGTGGTCAGTGGACCCGTTTGGCGCCGAGCTCAAGGATGGACTGATCTGGGGCCGCGGCGCGGTGGACATGAAGGACATGGACGCCATGATCCTGTCCGTACTGCGCGGCTTCGCCCGGTCCGGCAAAAAGCCCAAGCGCGACATCATCTTTGCGTTTTTCGCCGACGAGGAAGCCGGTGGCGAGTACGGCGCCCGCTACGCGGTGGATAAACGCCCCGAACTCTTCGAAGGCGCCACCGAAGCGATCTCCGAGGTGGGCGGCTTCTCGGCCACCATCGGCGGGCAGCGCACCTATCTCCTGCAGACCGCCGAAAAAGGCATCTCCTGGCTGCGCCTCGTGGCGCACGGCCGGGCCGGCCACGGCTCGCAGATCAACACCGACAATGCGGTCACCAGGCTCGCCGCCGCCGTCACCCGCATCGGCGACTACAAGTGGCCCATCGAATTGACGCCCACCACGCGCCAGTTCCTGGATGGCGTCACGGAACTGACCGGCGTCGAATTTGATGCGGACAACCCGGACCTGCTGCTGGACCAGTTGGGCACCGTGGCCCGCTTTGTGGGCGCAACGCTGCAGAACACCACCAACCCCACCCTCCTCAAGGGCGGCTACAAGCACAACGTCATCCCCGAATCCGCCGAAGCCCTGATCGACTGCCGCACGCTGCCCGGCCAGCAGGACCGCGTCCTGGAGATTGTCCGCGACCTCGCCGGGGCCGGCGTCGACGTCAGCTACGTCCACCAGGACGTCTCCCTCGAGGTGCCCTTCGCCGGCAACCTGGTTGACTCCATGATCGATGCGCTCCATTCCGAGGACCCCGGCGCCAAGGTCCTGCCGTATACCCTTTCGGGCGGCACGGACAACAAATCCCTGAGCCGGCTTGGTATCACCGGGTACGGTTTCGCGCCCCTGATGCTCCCGGACGACCTTGACTTCACGGGCATGTTCCACGGCGTGGACGAGCGTGTGCCCGCCGATTCGCTGAAGTTCGGGGCCAGGGTCCTGGACACGCTGCTCACCAACTACTGACAGGCTCCGTCGTGACCCCCGAGGATGTCCTGCCGGACCCCCTGCTGGAACGCATCAGGGGCAGGGCGGCCGGCTATGACCGGGACAACACCTTCTTCCACGAAGACCTGGCGGAGCTGGCGGCCGCCGGTTACCTGAAACTGTTTGTCCCCACGGACGACGGCGGCCTGGGCCTTGGCCTCGAAGCCGCGGCGCAGTGCCAGCGGCGGCTGGCCACGGCGGCCCCGGCCACGGCCCTGGCGGTCAACATGCACCTGGTGTGGACCGGCGTCGCCCGCGTCCTCGGCGCCCGGGGCGACCACTCCCTGGACTTCATCCTGGCGGAGGCGGCGCAGGGGGAGGTCTTTGCCTTCGGTAACTCGGAGGCCGGGAACGATTCCGTCCTGTTCGACTCGCGCACGGTCGCCGAACCGCTGCCCGATGGTGGCTACTCGTTTACGGGGACCAAAATCTTCACCAGCCTGTCGCCGGCCTGGACGCGGCTGGGGATCTTCGGCAAGGACGCTGCCGGCCGGGACGGCGAGGGTGAACTGGTGCACGGGTTCATGACCAGGGACACTCCGGGCTACCTCATCAAGGACGACTGGGACACCCTGGGCATGCGCGCCAGCCAGTCGGGCACCACCGTCCTGGCCGGTGCCGTGGTGACGGCGGACCGGATCTTCCGCAAGCTCCCCGTGGGGCCCAATCCGGACCCGCTGGTTTTCGCCATCTTTGCGTGCTTCGAAACGCTGCTGGCGGCCGTATATACCGGGCTGGGGGAACGTGCGCTCACTGTGGGTGTTGAAACCGCCAAGCGGCGCACCTCGCTGAAGAACGGCGGCAGGAGCTACGCCCAGGACCCGGACATCCGGTGGAAGGTTGCGGAGGCAGCCATGGCGATGGACAACCTGTACCCGCAGCTGCAGTCAGTGGCTGCTGACGTGGACCGGCTGGTTGACCACGGCGGGCAATGGTTCCCCAAGCTGGTGGGCCTGAAGGTCAACGCCACCGAAACTGCGCGCCGCGTAGTGGACCTGGCCATCCGGGTCAGCGGCGGGTCCAGCTACTTCCGGGGCTCGGAGCTGGAACGCCTCTACCGCGACGTGCTGGCGGGAATGTTCCACCCCTCGGATGACGAGAGCGCGCACAACACCGTGGCCAACGCCTGGTTGGGGCCGTTGGCGGACTGAACCGGGACCTAAACGGTCCGCTGGACCTGCATCACCCGGCGGCGGAGCCAGAACCGCCTGCCGCCACCCACGTACAGCCGGCTGCGCTCAAGCTCCCATTTGCCGTACTCGGAATGTTCAACAAGCCTGCGCCTGGCCTCAGGCAGTGAATCCTCAGGGCTGACCGTCAGGACGAGGTACTCGTACTGGCGAAGATAGTCCCGTTCCCGCTGGACCGAGCTGGTGAGAAATTGTTCCTTCATTGCTCTCCATTTTCGTCCTTTTCCGGCTAGCGTGTTGTCATGAGCATCGATCCGCGTGTCGCGCTTTCGTCCCTGACCACCGCTTTGGAAGAACACCTTATAGCAGCATCCAACCGCCGTGGAGATGGTGACCCCTCAGTGGAAGCAGCATTTTTTGCGGTAGCAGATGCTTTCGAAGTCTATGAGGACGCTCTTTACGAAGCGTACAACGAAGTGACCCCGCTCCAGATCTTTGATGACGAGGACGAGGACGAGGAAAGTGACGCGGACGAGGACCTCGAAATTCTCGAGGACTAAGCCGCCTTGAAGGACACGTCATCCAGGGCGTTGGAGATTTCCGGTGGCAGCGGCGTCAGCTGCGCGTCCAGGATCTCCTTGAGCTGTACCGGTGTGCGCGGCCCCACCACAGCCGTGGCCACGCCGGGCTGGCGCAGCAGCCAGCTGAGGGACACGTCCAGGGCGGAACGGCCCAGGCCCTTGGCGGCCATGCAGGCAGCTTCCACGGTCCGCGACGCCGGCTCGTCGAGGTACGCCTCCACATAGGAGGCATCGGCCGCCGACGCGGCGCGTGAACCGGAGGGGATGCTGCCGCGGTACTTACCGGTGAGGACGCCCCGGCCCAGCGGGGCCCACGCCATCAGGCCAAGGCCTGCGTCCTCAATGGCGGGGACCAGTTCGGTTTCGGGTTTGCGCTGCAGCAGGGAGTACTCCGCCTGCGCCGCCACCAACGGGAAACCGGCGATCGCAGCGGCTTTGGCGGCCTGCCAGCCGCTGAAGTTGGACACTCCTGCGTAGCGTGCCCGGCCGGAGCGGACAGCGAATTCCAGGGCGGACAGGGTTTCCTCCAGCGGAACGTTGCCGTCCCAGGCCTGGGCAAACCAGACGTCCACATAGTCGGTGCCCAGCCGCGCCAGGCTGGCGTCGAGGCCGGTGAGCATGGCGTTGCGGGACGCGTCGACGGCGAGCCGGCCGGCCGGCGTCGTCATTCCTGCCTTGGTGGAAATCGAAATTTCCGTCCTGGCCACCACATCATTCAGCAGGGACCCGATGATGGCTTCGGACTGGCCGTCGGCATAGGACGCTGCGGTGTCCACCAGCCGGCCGCCGGCGTCGAGGAAGGTGCGGAGCAGCGCCGCGGCGTCCTGCTCGTCTGTTCCGGCGCCCCAGGACATGGTGCCCAGCGAAAGGGCGGAGACTCGCAAACCACTGTTGCCGACGTAACGCTGCTGCATAGCTGCAAGCTTACGGGCTGGAGTACAGCTGCCCATGACGTAGGGTCTTACCGTGAACTGGTTTGAGGTGGCCCTGCTGGGCCTAGTGCAGGGACTGACCGAATTTCTACCCATCTCGTCAAGCGCGCATCTGCGGATTGTGGGGCAGTTCCTGCCCGGCGCCGCTGATCCGGGGGCGGCGTTCACCGCCATCACCCAACTGGGTACCGAGACGGCCGTGCTGGTGTATTTCTGGCGGGACATTGTCCGGATCGTCAAAGCCTGGGCCGGATCCCTGAGCGGCAAAGTCTCCCGGCAGGATCCCGACGCCCGCATGGGCTGGCTGGTGATCCTGGGCAGCCTGCCCATCATCGTGCTGGGCCTGCTGTTCCAGGACCAGATCGAGTCCGTGCTCCGCAGCATGTGGATCGTGGCCACCATGCTGATCGTCTTCGGCCTGATCCTTGCCGTGGCCGACGCCGTGGGCAAGCAGGAGCGGGACCTCACCCAGCTGACCTACAAGCACGGCATCTTCTTTGGCCTCGCCCAGGCCATGGCCCTGATTCCAGGCGTGTCACGGTCCGGCGGAACCATCACCGCGGGGCTCCTGATGGGCTACAACCGGGAAGCGGCGGCCCGCTACTCCTTCCTCCTGGCCATCCCGGCCGTGTTCGGCAGCGGGCTGTACCAGTTGTACAAGGTGGTGTCCAAGGACGGGCTGACCGGCCCGTACGGCCTGCCCGAAACCGCTCTGGCAACCGTCATCGCCTTTGTGGTGGGCTATGTGATCATCGGCTGGTTCCTGAAATTCGTTTCCACCCGCAGCTACCGGCTCTTTGTCTGGTACCGGATCCTCCTGGGCCTCGCCCTGTACATCCTGCTCGGTTTCGGTGTCATCGCCGCGTAGCACTAGGCTTGCCCTGTGAAATCCTGGACCTCCCGCCCCGTTCCAACCCTGCCCGGAAGCATGCCTGCCATCCGGTTGTTCGACACCGCAACAGGCCGCGAAACTGCGCTGGATGCTGGCCCGTCGCCCTCGATGTACGTCTGCGGCATTACCCCGTACGACGCCACCCACATGGGCCACGCCGCCAGCTACGTCGCCTTCGACCTGCTGAACCGCGTGTGGCGCGACGCCGGCCACCGGGTTGCGTACGTCCAGAACGTCACCGACGTGGATGATCCACTGCTGGAGCGGGCCACCGCCACCGGCGTTGACTGGCGGGACCTGGCCGCCAGCCAGATCGAACTCTTCCAGACGGACATGGAAGCCTTGAACGTCCTGGCCCCGGACCGTTACGTGGGCGCCGTGGAATCCATCGCCCTGATTGTTCCCGCCGTGGAAAAGCTGGTGGCACTTGGCCTGGCCTACACCGTCCAGGGCAGCAACGGTGAACCGGACGGCGACGTTTATTACGACGTTGAGGCCGCGGGAAAGCAGTCGGTGGCACCCGATGCATGGACGTTGGGCGCCATCTCCGGGCTCGCCGAAAGTGAAATGCTGGAGCTCTTTGCCGAGCGTGGCGGCGACCCCGGCCGGGCCGGGAAGCGGCAGGCACTCGACCCGCTGCTGTGGCGGGTGGCCCGCGAGGGCGAACCCCACTGGCCCGGCGCAAGCCTTGGCGCCGGCAGGCCCGGCTGGCACATCGAGTGCACCGTCATCGCACAGCAGTATCTGCCGGCCCCGTTCACGGTGCAGGGCGGCGGCTCGGACCTGGTCTTCCCGCACCACGAGATGGGGGCCGGACATGCGTACTCCCTGGCCGGTGTTCCGCTGGCCCGGCACTATGCGCATGCCGGCATGGTGGGCCTGGACGGCGAGAAGATGAGCAAGTCCAAGGGAAACCTGGTACTGGTGTCCCGGCTGCGCGCAGCGGGGGAGGACCCCGCAGCGATCCGGCTGGCCATCCTGGCCCACCACTACCGCTCGGACTGGTCCTGGACTGACGAAGGCTTCGCCGCAGCCAAAGCGGAGATCAGCCTGTGGCGCCAGGCGCTCGGGCACGCGCCGGAAGGCTCTGCGGCGCCGTTGATCGCCCGGATGCGCGACGCCCTCACCGCGGACCTCAACGCCCCCGCCGCCGTTGCTGCGGTGTCCCAGTGGGCGCAGCAGGCAATGTCCGACGGCGGTCCGGCAAGTTTGACCGACCAGGCGCTGGTCAGCGACGCCGTGGACGCCCTGCTGGGTGTTGTGCTCTAGCCCGGGTCAGCAATCCTGATGCGGCGCCGGTCCCCAGGACCGGCGCTGCTCTGCAATCAGGGCCGGTCCTGGCCGCGCCGCTTGAGGTAACGCTCGAATTCCCGGGCGATGGACTCCCCGGTGGCCTCCGGCAGGTCGGCGGTGTCCTTGGCTTCTTCCAGTTGCCGGACGTAGGCGGCGATCTCGGGGTCCTCGGTGGCGAGCTCATCCACGCCCCGCTCCCAGGCATCGGATTCCTCAGCCAGCTCGTGGATGTCCAGCGGGACCTGGAGCAGCTCCTCGATCCGGTGCAGCAGGGCAAGCTGTGCCTTGGGAGATGGCGCCTGGGCCACATAGTGCGGCACCGCAGCCCACAGCGAGATGGTGGGAAGGCCGGCCAGGAGCGCCACCTCGGACAGGACGCCGACAATGCCCACCGGACCTTCGTACTGGGAGGCCTCCAGGTTCATCCGCTCCCGGAGCGGACCGTCGTCGGACGAGGTGCTGACGGGGATGGGCCGGCTGTGCGGAACATCCGCGAGCAGTGCCCCCACCAACACCACGTAATCGACGTTCAGCGCTTCGGCGTGGACCAGCAGTTCGGCGGTATAGGCCCGCCACTTATAGGACGGCTCCGTGCCCTGGACAAAAATCACGTCCACATTGGAGTTGGGGGCGCTGGCTTTGTAGATCCGGGTGGACGGCCACTTGATCTTGCGTTCACCCGCCGCATTCCGGCGGACGGTGGGCCGGGTGAACTGGAAGTCGTAATATTCGTCGGCGTCTATCGACGCCGCCTTTTTGCCGCCCCAGAGCTTATTCAGGTAGCGCAGGGAGTCGCTGGCCGCTTCCCCCGCATCGTTCCAGCCTTCGAAAGCTGCAAGCATCACTGTTACGCGCCGTCCCTCAGCCACAGGCTGCAGGAACCGCTCCTGCCCCGGTACGGCACCCGGTTCGGTGGTGTCTTCCTCGAAGCTATTCATTTCTTCACCCTACGTCCAAGAACCGCCCTCCCGCAGTGCATGAACCGCCGCAAAAGTGTCCCGCCCCCGCGCGGTCAGCAGGCACAACAGGCGTATTCGCCGTGGGCGTACCCACCAGCAACCTTCCAGCGGGTCGCCGTAGACTGTGCAGCATGCGATCCCCCTCCCCACATTCCCCACTCAAAGCCGTCCTCTGGGACATGGACGGGACCATCGTGGACACGGAGCCCTATTGGATGGCTGCCGAGCATGCACTGGTGGAAGCCCACGGCGGGACATGGTCGCACCAGCAGGCGGTGCAGCTGGTGGGCCAGTCGCTGGACTACTCCGCCAGTCTGCTGCAACAAGCCGGTGTGGCCCTTGAAATCCGGGAGATCATCGACGTGCTGACCGGTGAAGTGGTCCGCAGCGTCCGGCAGGAGGTGCCCTGGCGGCCCGGCGCGAAAGAACTCCTTGAGGAGCTCCACGGCGCCGGCATCCGATGCGCCCTGGTCACCATGTCCGAAGGCCCGCTGGCCCGGGAAGTTGTTGCCAGCCTGCCACGGCCCTACTTTGAGGTCATTGTCACCGGCGACTCCGTGACCCAGGGGAAGCCGCACCCCGAGGCGTACCTGACCGCCGTCGAACTCCTCCAGGAAACCGACCCGAACCTGAACATCGGTGACTGCGTTGCCCTGGAGGACTCGGCTCCGGGCGTGGCGGCAGCCGTTGCCTCCGGTGTGGCCACCGTCGCCATCCCGCACATCGTGCCGTTGCCCCTGGATGACCGCTACACCCGCTGGGACACTTTGGCCGGCCGGTCACCGGCAGATCTGGAAGCCTTGCTGCTGAGCGGCCAGGAGCCGGCAGCGCCGGTGCCCGCAACAGGGCACGCCCATGACTGAAACCAGCACCCCGGTCCGCCGCGAAGGCATTCCGCTGGGCCGGATCTTCGGCGTTCCCGTGGTCCTTGCCTATTCGTGGTTCATCATCGCGGCTTTCACCGTCATCGTTTACGGCCCTGTCCTTGCCCGCAGCAACCCGGCGCTTGGAACCAGCGCCTACGTTGTGGCCTTCGCCTACGCAGTCCTGCTCCTCATCTCCGTCCTGGTCCACGAGCTGGCGCACGCCCTGACCGCAAAGATCTACGGCTGGCCCACGGAAAAAATCGTCCTGAACCTCTGGGGCGGACATACCCAGTTCGAAAGCTTCACCGCGTCTCCCGGCCGCTCCGTCCTGGTGGCCCTGGCCGGGCCTGCCGCCAACTTTGTCCTGGCCGGGGGCGCCTGGCTGGTCCTGGCCAACACCTCCATGGGGAGCGTCGCGGAGATCCTGACCAACATCTTTATGTGGGCCAACTTCCTCATCGGCGTGTTCAACGTCCTGCCCGGCCTGCCCCTGGACGGCGGCCGCATGGTGGAATCCGCTGTCTGGAAAGCCACCGGCAGCCAGGCGAAAGGCACCATTGCCGCCGGCTGGGGCGGCCGGCTCATTGTGGTGGGCATTGCCTACTGGTTCCTCATCCGTCCCTTCCTGGCCGGCGACGACCCGGACCTGGGCCTGGTCATGATCACCGTCCTGGTGGGCAGCTTCCTCTGGATGGGCGCGTCGGCATCCATCCAGCAGGGACAATTCCGCACCCGGCTCCCGGGAGTCACCGCCGCCGGATTGTCGACGCCGGCCACCGGGCTTCCCGCCACCGCGTCTGTTAAGGACGCCCTGGCCAGCAGCGCCGGCGGAACGGTCAGCGTGGTGGTCTGCGGCGCAGACGGCCGACCGGAAGGCGTGGTGCAACCCGCAGCGCTGCACTCCGTGCCGGACGCAGCAGCGGCGGCCACCCCAATCACCGCCGTATCCTTTGCCTTGGCCGCCGGCGCCTACGTCCCGGAGTGGTCCCGGGGCCAGGAGCTGATCGGCTTCCTGTCCCAGGTGAAAGGCAGGCACTATGCCGTTGTGGACCACAACGGCAAGGTGACGGGCCTCCTGGCCCAGGACAGCGTGGTAACCGCCATCACCGGCAAGGCGCCCCGGCCCAATAGGGGCGCGCCGGGCAGGACCCGGTAGAGTTACCTGCCGGTCGGTGCATCGCCACAGCAGGTCCCGGTGAGGGACGTCCCCGCAGCGGCGCCAAAGGTTTACAAGGAGTGAGGAATTCCATGAGCAGCGAATCTGCCGTCAACGAAGCCACAGCAGCAGCCCAGCCCGGCGCTGCCGGCGGCGGCTCGCAGCCGGCCGGTGCGGCCCGCCGCCGGGGCCCTTTCCGCGAAGGCGAACGCGTCCAGCTGACGGACGAACGTGGCCGCATGAACACCGTCACCCTGGAAACGGGTGGCGCGTTCCACACCCACCGCGGCTTCCTCAACCACGATGAGATCATCGGCCAGGCGGACGGCTCCGTGGTGGTGAACAACGTGGGCCAGCAGTACCAGACGCTCCGACCGCTGCTGTCCGACTTTGTGCTGTCCATGCCCCGCGGTGCCGCTGTGGTCTACCCCAAGGACGCAGGCCAGATTGTCACCATGGCCGATATCTTCCCGGGCGCCCGCGTGGTGGAAGCCGGCGTGGGCTCCGGGGCGCTGTCCATTTCGCTGCTCCGTGCAGTAGGCGACAATGGCTACCTGCATTCCTTCGAGCGACGTGAGGAATTCGCGGACATTGCCCGCGGCAACGTCGAAACCATCTTCGGCGGGCCGCACCCGGCCTGGCAGATTTCGCTGGGTGACTTCCAGGAGGAAGTGGTCCGCAGCGAGGCTCCGGGTTCCGTGGACCGCGTGGTCCTGGACATGCTCGCTCCCTGGGAATGCCTGGACGCCGTCGCCACGGTCCTGGCCCCCGGCGGAGTATGGATCAATTACGTGGCCACCGTCACGCAGCTGTCCAGGACCGCGGAGGCCATCCGTGCCGACGGTCGCTTCACCGCACCGGACGCCTGGGAATCCATGGTCCGTGGCTGGCACCTCGAGGGCCTGGCAGTCCGCCCTGACCACCGGATGGTGGCGCACACCGGCTTCCTGCTGGTTACGCGCCGCCTTGCGGACGGCGTCACGGGCATCTCCGTCAAACGGCGACCGTCCAAAACCGAATTCAACGCTGAAGACGTCAACGCCTGGACCCCCGGCGCTGTGGGCGAACGGCTGGTTTCGGATAAGAAGCTCCGCCGCGCCGCCCGCGATGCCATCGCCGGCACCCACGTCAAGGACGCTCCGGAGGTCACGAACTAGTCCACATTTCGGGAGCCTCCACCCCTACCTGCCATCTTGGGACTAGTGTCGTAAGGGAAGCGCAGGAAGGGGCTGATACATCATGGAGACGCCGAACCAGGACTCCGGACGTACACCGGCAGAGCAGTCTGCCGCCAACGACCTCTCGGTTGCAGACCGCCAGGTCAACATCCTCCGGGACAAGCTCAGGCACATCGACAGGCAGTTGGCTGCGGCATCGCAGAACAACACCAAGCTGGTGGCCATGCTGGAAGCCGCGAAAGCCGAGATCATCCGGCTGAAAAACGCGTTGGACCAGGAAGGGCAGCCGCCGTACAGCTTCGGCACCATCCTTCAGCTCAATCCCAAAAAGCAACCCTCCCAGGGCAACAGCGGGCAGGCGGCCACCGAGGAGTCGGTGGACATCTTCAACGCCGGCCGGAAGATGCGGGTGGGTGTCAGCCCGCTGGTCAACATGAACCAGCTGGCAGTGGGCCAGGAGGTCCTGCTCAACGAGGCCCTCCTGGTGGTTGCCGGGCTCGGCTACGAGCGTGCCGGGGAGCTGGCCACCCTCAAGGAGATGCTGGGCACCGACCGGGCCTTGGTGGTGGGACGCGCCGACGAAGAACGTGTGGTGCGCCTTTCCGGTGCCTTGCTGGCCCAGAAGCTCCGGGTGGGCGACGCCTTGTCCATCGACTCCCGCACCGGGTATGCCCTGGAAAAGGTGCCGCGCTCCGAAGTAGAAAATCTGGTCCTCGAAGAGGTCCCGGACATCACGTATGAGGACATCGGCGGCCTGGGTCCCCAAATCGAGCAGATCCGGGACGCGGTGGAACTTCCGTTCCTGCACCCGGACCTCTACCGCGAGCACGGCCTGAAGGCGCCCAAGGGCATCCTGCTCTACGGCCCGCCAGGCTGCGGCAAGACCCTCATCGCCAAAGCCGTGGCCAACTCGCTGGCCGCCCGCGCCGCCGAACGGTCCGGCAACCTTGACCTGAAGAGCTACTTCCTGAACATCAAAGGCCCCGAGCTGCTGGACAAGTATGTGGGCGAAACGGAACGCCACATCCGGCTGATCTTTGCCCGGGCGCGCGAGAAGGCATCGGATGGCAGCCCCGTTGTTGTTTTCTTCGACGAAATGGATTCGCTGTTCCGCACCCGCGGCACCGGCATTTCCTCCGACGTCGAGACCACCATCGTTCCGCAGCTCCTCAGCGAGATCGACGGCGTAGAGCGGCTGGACAACGTGATTGTGATCGGCGCGTCCAACCGCGAGGACATGATCGACCCCGCCATCCTTCGGCCGGGCCGGCTCGACGTCAAGGTCAAGATCCAGCGCCCTGACGCCGAGGCCGCCGCGGACATCTTCAACAAATACATCACCCCGGACCTGCCGTTCCACGTGTCGGACCTGGCGGAGTACGGCGGTGACGTCCAGGCCACCGTGGACGCCATGGTGCAACGCACCGTGGAAGCGATGTACTCCACCGACAAGTCCAACGAGTTCCTGGAAGTCACGTACGCCAACGGCGATACCGAGATGCTGTACTTCAAGGACTTCAACTCGGGCGCCGTGGTGCAGAACGTGGTGGACCGCGCCAAGAAGTACGCCATCAAGGACCTCCTGACCACCCAGCAGAAGGGGCTCCGCATCGAGCACCTCCTGCGGGCCGTCGTTGATGAGTTCCGTGAGCACGAGGACATGCCCAACACCACCAACCCGGATGACTGGGCCCGGATCTCCGGCAAGAAGGGCGAGCGGATCACCTACATCCGCACCATCGTCCAGGGCAAAGCCGGCCAGGAGCCCGGCAAGTCCATCGAAACGATGCCCAGCACAGGACAATATCTGTGACGGCTGCACCGGAACCCGTCGGCGGGGGAGCGCTCCCGGCCGGCGGGGCCATGCGGGTCATGGGCTCGGAAACCGAATATGGCATCCACGCGCCCACCGCACCGTCAGCCAATGCCACCATGATGAGCGCCAGGGTGGTCCAGGCCTACGCACAGGTGACCCGGCAGCGTGCGGCAGGCGGGGCCGAAACCCGCTGGGACTACACGGACGAGGAACCGCTGCACGACGCCCGCGGCTGGACTGTTGACCGCGGCGCGGCACACCCGAGCCAGCTGACGGACCAGCCTCCCGTGCTGGACGCCGAGGCCGTGGCCCTGGCGTACGGCCGGGAGGAACTCGAACTGGACGGACAGGACGAATCAGGCACCCTTCTGATGAATATGGTCCTGGGGAACGGCGCCCGGCTCTACGTTGACCACGCGCACCCCGAGTACTCCAGCCCCGAAGTAACCAACCCGCTGGACGCCGTGACCTGGGATGCGGCCGGGGACCTCGTGGCGCTGGCCACCGTGCGGCGCCTCGCAGCGGATCCCGAACTGCCCCCCGTGAACCTCTACAAAAACAACACGGACAACAAATCCGTTTCCTACGGTTCCCACGAAAACTATTTGATGCCCCGGTCCGTGCCCTTCGGTGACATTGTCCGCGGACTGACACCCTTTTTCGTCACGCGCCAGATCATGTGCGGCGCAGGCCGGGTGGGACTGGGACAGGACAACTCGGCCGCCGGCTACCAGATCAGCCAGCGGGCCGACTTCTTCGAAGCGGAAGTGGGACTGGAAACCACCATCCGCAGGCCCATCATCAACACCCGCGACGAAACGCACGCCACCGCCGACAAATACCGGCGCCTGCACGTCATCATCGGGGACGCCAACCTTTCCCAGGTGGCCAACTACCTGAAGTTCGGCACCACGGCGATGGTCCTGAGCCTGATCGAAGCGGGCCTCGCGCCCAAAGTGGAGGTCTACGAACCCGTGGCCGCCCTGCAGGCGGTCAGCCACGACACCGGCCTCACCGGCAAACTGCGGCTCATCGACGGCCGGCGCGTCAGCGCCCTTGACCTGCAGTGGATGTATCACGAAGCCGCCGCCAAACTGGCCCAGGATACCGGCGTCGCCGATCCGGTGGACGGCGACGGACACACCCACGGCGTGCTGGAACGCTGGGCCACCGTCCTGACGCAACTGGACACCGACCGGGCAGCTGCCGCCTCATCGGTCGAATGGCTGGGCAAACTCTCCCTCCTGGACGGATACCGGCAGCGTGACGGGCTCGACTGGAACGATGCCAGGCTTGGCCTGGTGGACCTGCAGTGGGCAGACATCCGGCCGGAGAAGGGCCTGTACCACCGCCTGCTGGCACGGGACCGGATGCAGCGGATCACCCCGGATGCTGCCATCGCGGCGGCAATGACGGAGCCACCACCGGATACACGTGCGTTCTTCCGCGGCCGGTGCGTCAGCACGTTCGGCAAGGACGTGGTGGGGGCCAGCTGGGACTCCGTGATCTTCGATGTCCCCGGCTACGGCCGGCTGCAGCGTGTCCCCACCCGGGAACCGCTGCGGGGCACCAGGGCGCTCACCGGCGGGCTGTTTGCCCGCCACCGGGAAGCGGGTCCATTCCTCGCTGAACTGCTGGGACACACCACCGCTCCGCCTGCGGCGTAAACCACGCCGGGAGGTGCGGCCCGTGGCAGGATGGGCATATCGGAGGATCCGCCGGATCCAAAGACTGAATATTGGAAGGAAACATCATGGCAGGCCAGGAGCAGCAGCAGCCGCAGTCGCGGGACAGCCAAGTCGACGAAGACATCCCCGAGGCGCCGCCGGCACCGCCCGAAGCGCAGGCGTCAGCCTCCACCGAAGGTGTGGATGACCTCCTCGACGAGATCGACGGCGTCCTGGAATCCAACGCCGAGGAATTCGTCCGCGCGTTTGTCCAAAAGGGCGGCCAGTAACCGCAGCACCCAGGTGGCGGAAGCCCCGGACGGCCGGAATCTGAAGCGACGTCGAAGGACCACGTTCAAGGAGTGCATGAGTGCAGGAATCAACCGCCAACAAGGTAGCCGCCTACGCCACCTCGTCCTTTACCGAACACCTCCAGCGTGAACGGCCCGAACTCCTGCCGTTCACGCGGGCCCTCCCGACCGGGGCCGCCGTGACAGCGCCGCTCCAGGTCCCGCACGCCACCACCATCGTGGCCATGGGCTACGCGGGCGGCGTGTTGATGGCGGGGGACCGCAGGGCCACCATGGGCAACGTCATTGCCAGCCGGCACATTGAAAAGGTGTTCCCCGCTGACCGGTTCTCGGTCCTCGGGATCGCCGGCACCGCGGGCATTGCCATTGACCTGACCCGGCTGTTCCAGGTTGAGTTGGAGCACTACGAAAAAATCGAGGGAACACTCCTCAGCCTTGAGGGCAAAGCCAACCGGCTCGGCGCCATGATCCGCGGCAACCTGCCGCTGGCCATGCAGGGCCTGGCGGTAGTGCCGCTCTTCGCCGGATTCGATACCGGCGCCAACGCGGGCCGGCTGTTCTCCTACGATGTCACCGGCGGCCGGTACGAGGAACACGAACACCACACCGTGGGTTCCGGGTCCGTCTTTGCCCGTGGCGCCCTGAAAAAGCTGTGGCGGCCCAATCTCACCGCCGCCGAAGCCTTGGCCGTAGCGGTCGAGGCCCTCTACGACGCCGCCGACGACGACTCAGCCACGGGCGGGCCTGACACCGTCCGCCAGTTGTGGCCTGTGGTCTACACCGTTGACAGCACCGGTACCCGACGGGTTCCCGACGAAGAGCTCGGGGCGGCCGCGAGGGCTGTCATCGAGGCACGCACCATCGCCGGACGGGAGGCCTGAGATGACACAGCAGTTCTACGTCTCACCCGAACAACTCATGAAGGACCGCGCCGACTTCGCGCGGAAGGGCATCGCCCGTGGCAGGTCCGTGGTGGTCATCAGCTGTGGCGAAGGGATAGCTCTCGTCGCGGAAAACCCCTCCCCGTCACTGCACAAAATCGGCGAGATCTACGACAAAATCGCGTTCGCCGCCGTAGGGAAATACAACGAATTCGAAAGCCTCCGCCAGGCGGGTGTCCGCTACGCAGACGTCCGGGGATACTCCTACGACCGCGAGGACGTCACCGCCAGGGGCCTGGCCAGCGTTTATGCGCAAAGCCTCGGCGCCGTCTTCACCACCGAACAGAAACCCTTCGAGGTTGAACTTGCGGTGGCGGAAGTCGGAGCCAGCCAGGAAGGCGACCACCTGTACCGGCTGACGTTCGACGGGTCCATCGCCGACGAGCACCGTTTTGTGGTCATGGGCGGCCAGGCGGATAAAGTCTCCGCCGCCATCGAGGACGGCTGGCGGACCTCGCTGACCCTGGCCGAGGCGGTCCGCCTCGCCATGGGCGGGCTGGTCCGGCCGGCGGCTGGGGCCGCTGAACCAGCGGGTGCCGCAGCGCCGCTGCCTGCCGGCGCCCTGGAAGTTGCAGTCCTGGACCGGCATTCGGAGGCAACACGCGGCGCGCGGCGGGCCTTCCGACGGCTCAACGACGCCGACATCGCCGCACTGCTGACCTAGGAGGACAGATGGACAAGAGGATCTTCGGCATCGAAACCGAATTCGGCATCTCGTATTCAAGCCCCGACTCGAGGCCGCTGGCCCCCGAAGAGGTGGCCCGGTACCTCTTCCGCAAGGTGGTGTCCTGGGGCCGTTCCTCCAATGTCTTCCTCACCAATGGGTCCCGGCTGTACCTCGATGTGGGGTCCCACCCTGAGTACGCCACCGCGGAATGCGACGACCTGGCCCAGCTGATCGCCCACGACCGTGCCGGCGAACTCATTCTCGATGACCTGGTGGACGAAGCGCAGGCCCGCCTCGCTGCGGAAGGGTTCAACGGCACCGTCTACTTGTTCAAAAACAACACCGACTCCGCCGGCAACTCCTATGGCAGCCACGAGAACTACCTCATCCCGCGCCGCGGCGAGTTCTCCCGGCTTGCCGAGATCCTCATCCCCTTCCTTGTCACGCGCCAGCTCATCGCCGGTGCCGGGAAGATCCTCAAGACACCGCACGGGGCGACCTACGCCTTCTCCCAGCGGGCAGACCACATCTGGGAAGGCGTATCCTCCGCCACCACCCGGTCCCGGCCCATCATCAACACCAGGGACGAACCGCACGCGGACGCCGAGTTCTACCGCCGCCTCCACGTCATCGTAGGCGACTCCAACATGTCCGAAACCACCGCCCTGATGAAGGTGGGCACGGTGGACCTGGTGCTGCGCATGGTGGAGGCCGGGGTGATCATGCGGGACATGCGGATGGAAAACCCCATCCGCAGCATCCGGGAGATTTCCCACGACCTCAGTGGCCGCGCGCTGGTCCGGCTGGCCAACGGGCGCCAGCTGACTGCCCTGGAGATCCAGCAGGAATACCTCACCAAAGTGACGGCGTTCGTCCGGGAGCATGGCGCCCACAACCCGCACGTCCCACTGATCCTCGACCTGTGGGAGCGGACGCTGAAGGCCATCGAGTCCGGCGACCACCGGGGGATCGACACGGAAATCGACTGGGCCATCAAAAAGAAGCTGATGGACAGCTACCGGAACCGGCACAGTTTGAGCCTGGACGCTCCGCGCATCGCGCAACTGGACCTGACCTATCACGACATCTCCCGTACCCGGGGACTCTATTACCTGCTTCAGTCCCGCGGCGCCGTCCGCCGGATGGTGGATGACACCGTGATCAAGGACGCGGTGGACGCGCCGCCGCAGACAACGCGTGCCAAGCTCCGCGGTGACTTCGTGCGGCGCGCCCAGGAACTGGGCCGCGACTACACGGTGGACTGGGTCCATCTGAAACTCAACGACCGGGCGCACCAAACTATCCTGTGCAAGGATCCGTTCCGGAGCGTGGACGAACGCGTGGATGCGCTGCTCGAGTCTATGGGCTGACACCCAGCTTTCCGGGCTATTCTTGAAAAGGCCCATTATTTGGGCTGCCGCGATAACGGCCGCTGCAAGCGGCGTGTCGCCCCCACCCTGCCCCGACGAAAGTTTCCAACGTGCGCCGACTACTAGCAATTCTCCTTCCCGGCCTGCTGCTGCTGACTGCCTGCGGCGGTACCGGTGAACCGGAGCCCACCAGCCAGTCCGCTGGCGAGACTGCAAAGTTCGACTCCCTCAAACTGACCGAAAACGGTGACAAAAAAGCCCCGGGCGTCGAATTCGACAAGCCCCTCGCGGTCACGGAACCCACCGCCAAGCTGGTTACCGAGGGCAGCGGTGACGCCGTCAAGGCCAACCAGATCGCCAACTTGTCCATCCTCGCCATCAACGGCGAAGACGGGGCAACCCTGGAAGACACCTTCCCCGCTGAGCCGGAAGCACTCGAGCTCAACGATGAACTGAAAACCGGCAGCGAGCTGGTTTACAACGCAATCGTTGGGGCCAAGGTTGGCTCCAGCATCGCCCTCGCCGTCCCCGGCCAGGCCGGCACCGCGGGTGCCCCGGCGCAGCCCACCCAGCTGCTGGTGATCAAGGTCATCTCCACCACCGAGGTTGCCCCGGTCCTCGAAAAGCCGGAGGGTGAAACCATTACCCCGCCGGCCGGGCTGCCGACGGTGAAGGAAAACGGCGACGGCATCCCGGAGATCAACGTTGACGGCGTCGCAGCTCCCACGGAGCTCATTTCCCAGGACCTCATCAAGGGCACCGGTGCCACCGTCAAGGAAACCGACACGGTGACGGCGAACTACGTGGGCGTCACCCTCGTGGGCGGCACCAAATTCGATTCCAGCTATGACCGCGGCAAGCCCACACCGTTCTCGCTGCAGCAGGTCATCAAGGGCTGGACCCAGGGCCTCGCCGGTAAAACGGTGGGTTCCCGCGTCCTGCTGGTGATCCCCAAGGACCTGGCGTACGGTGACGCAGGCCAGGGCGAAGCCAAGGGCGACCTGGTCTTCGTAGTGGACATTCTGGGCGTCAAGTAACAACATTTAAGACCGGAGCACGGGATTCCTCCGTGGCATCCCACCAGTAAGCACCAACGACAAGGAGCAACCATGTCCTTTGGACAGCGTGATTTCGACCGCCAGAAGCCCGAGATCGATTTCCCCGAGGGCGACGTCCCCACGGACCTGGTCATCACGGACCTGATCGAAGGCGACGGACCGGAAGCCCAGGCCGGCAGCACCGTCTCCGCCCACTACGTGGGTGTCGCCTGGTCCACCGGCGAAGAGTTTGATGCTTCCTGGGGCCGCGGCGCACCCCTGGACTTCCGGGTTGGCGTGGGCCAGGTCATCCAGGGCTGGGACCAGGGCCTGCTGGGCATGAAGGTTGGCGGCCGCCGCCGCCTGGAGATCCCTTCCGAGCTTGCTTACGGCTCACGTGGCGCCGGTGGAGCGATCAAGCCCAACGAAGCCCTGATCTTCGTTGTTGACCTGGTGGGCGTCCGCTGATCCGGAAGGCCCCCTGACCTGCCCGGGTCAGCCGGTTCCCGGCACCCTGGCAGGCACCGCAAAGCGCGGCAGCTGATCGGACCTTGCGTCCACATGCTGCCGCGCTTTGCGCGTTCCGGGCCGTCATTGAGTAACGTAGCAACCGTGTCCGCATCCCGCACTGAACGCCTCCTGAACCTGCTGATCGCCCTTCTCAACACCCGGTACGGCCTGCGCCGCAGCGAACTGCGGGAGACCGTGTACCGCACCGTCACCGGAAACGACGTGGCGTTCGGCCGCATGTTCGAACGGGATAAAAACGATCTCCGGCAGTTCGGCTTCGACGTTGAAACCCTGACGGACCTGGGCTGGAGCGAAGACGATCCAGCCACCACCCGGTACCGGATCGGCAAGGAATCCAACCGTCTTCCGGACGTCCAGTTCAGCCCGGACGAATGGACAGTGCTGCTCCTTGCCTCCCAGTTGTGGGAACGCGCGGCGCTGGGCACTGCGGCCCGCAGCGCAATGCGGAAACTTCAGGCGGCCGGCCAGATGGCCGACATTAAGCTGCCCGCCGGTGTGCAGCCCCGCATCAAGCCTGCCGGCCAGGCGTTTGACGACCTCGTAGCGGCCATGCACACCCGGCACCCGGTCTCCTTCGGGTACCGCGCCGCCTCCACCGGCCAGGAGGAACGGCGGACGGTGGAGCCGTGGGGACTGGGCAGCCGGTTCGGTCAGTGGTACCTGATCGGCTTCGACCGGGCCCGGCAGGCCGCCCGGCACTTCCGCCTTTCCAGGCTGACCAGCTCCGTGGAAACCCTGGCACGGGAGCAGTACACCCCACCTGCGGACTTCAACATCCGCCAGGAACTGGACCTCCTTCCCGAACTCCCGCGCCGCACCGCCGTCGTCGACGTCAGAACAGGACGCCTCCTGTCCCTGCGGCAACGGGCCGTTACCAATGATGTGGACCACCCGGCCGGACCCGATGCGGACTACGAACGCCTGGCACTCGCGTACCGCGACCCCGAAGTCCTGGCCGAGGAACTGGCCTCCTACGGACCCGACGCTGTGGCAGTTGCCCCGCCGGAACTCGCTGAGGCGGTGCAGCGCCGCCTCCGCGCCGCCGCGGACTTCAGCGCAGCGCCCGTTCCCCTCTTCACCCTTTCCGGAGCACGATCCCGGCAGGACAGGGCAGGAACAGCCGAGGACCAGCTCAAACGTATGCTTCAACTGGTCCCGTTCCTGGTCCACAATCAAGGACTGCACATCCAGAAAGTGGCCCGGCACTTTGGCATCTCCCGCCAGGAACTCGAGGCCGACCTGCGGATCCTGATCTGTTCCGGGCTCCCCGGCGGATACCCGGATGACCTCCTGGACATCCAGTGGGAGGACGACCACGTTTTTATCAGCCAGGACCTGGACCTGAACAGGCCGGTCCGGTTCACAGTGGAGGAAGCCTGCGCCCTGCTGGCCGGGCTGGAGACCCTCAACGGCCTGCCGGAACTGGCCGGGGGAGGAGCCCTGGAATCAGTGACACTCAAACTTATGGCGGCAGCCGGCGAAGCCGGGCTCCGGGCGGGGTCGCTGGCAGGACCCGCCATGGCGCCTGCCGATGCCGGTGTCCACACCACAGTCCGGGACGCCATCAGTTCCGGCTCGCAACTTCACCTGACGTACCTCTCACCCCAGCGCGACACCGTGTCGGAGCGGGACGTGGACCCGCTGCGGCTCTTCTCGCTGGACGACACCTGGTACTTCGAGGCGTACTGCCACCTGGTGGACGGGCTCCGGAACTTCCGCCTCGACCGGGTCCAGGACCTTCGCCCCACCGGCACATCGATCAGCACGGATGCCACGGCCCTCGCGGCCGGCTCCGGCAGAATGTTCGCAGCGAACGACGGCGATACGTCCGTAACAGTCCAACTCACCGGGCAGGGGCGGGGACTTGCGGATGAATACCATGCGGCGCGTACCGCGGAACTTCCCGACGGCGGCCTGGTGGCGGAAATCCAGTTCGGCAACACGGCGTGGCTGCCCATGTTTGTGGCCCAGCACGGTGGCCAGGCCCGCATCCTGGCACCGGCAGGCCTGGCCGACGCGGCCCGGGAATGGCTCGCTGCGTCGCTTGCCCGGTACGGCGGCTAGACTCGAAACCATGCTTTGGTGGTCCTGGATTCTAATATGGGTGGCGCTTGTTGCGCTGGCCCTGCTGCTGTTCCTCCTTTTAGGCATCCGGCTGTTCCGGAAATTCATGGCCACGGTCAAGGACCTGGGCGCAGCAGGCGAAAAACTGGGCCACATCAGCCCCGTGTTCCTTCCCGAACCGGCGCCTGCTCCCGACCGGATGCCGGCCGGATCCGCTGTTTTTGCCTCACCCGAGATCATGAGACATGATTACGAGGCCGCCAAAGCGTCACGCCGGGAAGAACGGCGGCGCCGCCGGGTGCAGCGCAGGACAGACCGGGGCCAACTGCAGGCGCTCGGAGATCTCGACTTCACTTCGAAGTAGGATGTACTTAGAGGAAAGGATTTCCCATGGGAAGACTCTTTGATGGCCCCTGGCCCATCGTTATCATCATCGTTGTAGCACTGCTGCTTTTTGCCGCGCCCAAACTTCCGGCGATGGCGCGGAGCCTTGGCCAGTCGATGCGGATCATCAAGTCCGAGGTCAAGGAAATGAAGAACGACGGCAAGACTGACGGCGACGCCGCCGATGCCTCAGGTCCCGTCGAAGGCCGGGTAGTGAACCACCCGCGCCCCGAAACCCCGTCCAGCGGCAACGCTGACGGTACGGACGTACCGCCCTCCACCCGCGCGTAGTTCAAGGTGGCACAAAAGAAGGGCCGCAAAGCCAATCCGGAAGGCCGGATGGCTCTTTGGGACCACCTCAAGGAACTCAAGAACCGGTTGATCAAGTCGGCCATCGCCGTGGTGCTGGCCGGCATCGCCGGCTGGTTCCTTTACGATCCGGTGGTCTTCAACCTCTCTGAACCGCTCATCACCATCGCGCAGCAGACAGGCCGCACCGCGGTCCTGAACTTCGCGACCATCGCGGATCCGTTCGCGTTCAAGATCCAGATTGCCATCCAGATCGGCCTGGTCATCTCCAGCCCCGTCTGGATCTATCAGGTGTGGGCTTTTATCACCCCTGGCCTGACGGGTAAGGAACGCCGGTACACGCTGGGATTTATGGCCGCGGCCGTACCGCTGTTCCTCGCCGGCGTTTTTGTCGCCTGGCTGGTCTTCCCCACGGTGGTTCGGGCCCTCCTTCAGTTCACCCCCACCACAGGCGCCAACAACGTCTCAGCCACTGACTACCTCACGTTTGCCACGCAGATGTTCCTGATCCTGGGGGTTTCCTTCCTGGTGCCGGTGATCCTGGTCGGCGTCAACATGGCCGGCGTGGTCCGCGGCCGCACCATCCTGAAGGCCTGGCGCATCATTGTTTTCCTGGTCTTCGTCCTCGCCGCCCTGGCCGCACCCGGCACGGACGCGCTGTCCATGGTGATGCTGGCGGCTCCGCTGCTGATCCTGTTCTTCGCCGCCATCGGCCTGTGCATCATCAACGACAAGCGCAGGGACAAGCGTGAGGCAAAGGTCGCCGCTGAGACGGACGCCACCGCGGACGTCGCCACCCCCGGCAGTGAGCTCAAGAAGCTCTAAGCTCCCGCTAGGCTTGGGACATGTTCTCCACCACCGGGCCCACCGATCCTGACGAGTTATCACCGGCAGAGAGATACCGTGCCAACGCGGAACGCCAAGCCGAAAACGCCACGTACCTGGGGGCTTTCACCAGGACCCTGGAGTTCGAACTCGATGACTTCCAGCGCCAGGCCTGCCGTTCCCTCCAGGAAGGCAGGGGAGTGCTGGTGGCGGCGCCCACCGGTGCCGGCAAAACGATCGTTGGCGAATTTGCCATCTTCCTGGCCCTCCAGCGCGGGCTGAAAGCCTTCTACACCACACCCATCAAGGCCCTGAGCAACCAGAAATTCACTGAGCTCGGCGAAAAATACGGCGCCGAAAACGTGGGTCTCCTGACCGGCGACACCAGCATCAATGGCGATGCGCCGGTGGTGGTGATGACCACCGAAGTCCTGCGGAACATGCTGTACGCGGATTCCGCCACCCTTGATGACCTGGGCTACGTGGTGATGGACGAGGTCCATTATTTGGCCGACCGGTTCCGCGGCGCCGTCTGGGAAGAAGTGATCATCCACCTTCCCAGCGAGGTGCAGGTCGCCTCCCTGAGCGCAACTGTTTCCAACGCAGAAGAGTTCGGGGCCTGGCTGGACACCGTCCGCGGCGACACGGACATCATCGTTTCCGAGCACCGTCCGGTGCCGCTGTGGCAGCACGTGATGGTGGGCCGCCAGATCGTGGACCTGTTCGCCGGCGAGACCACCTTTGATGAGATCGCCCCGCCAGTGGACGCCTCCGGCGCTCCGGCGACCGTCACCGCAGCTGCCCCCGGGAGCGGCTTCGATGTGAACCCCGAACTCCTCTCCGTGGCCCGCAGCGAGGGACAGCAGGGCTTCCGCAGCAGGCCTGGCTCCGGCGGACGGAACCAGCGCGGCCGGCGCGGCGGCTCCGACCGGCCGGCCCGCGGCGCCCAGGAACCCGGGGTCCGCAGGGCCAGCAGGCCCCAGGTGATCGCCAGCCTGGACCGGATGGACCTGCTGCCGGCCATCACGTTCATCTTTTCCCGGGCAGGCTGTGACGCCGCCGTTGCGCAGTGCGTCTCCTCGGGGCTGTGGCTGACCACGGAGCAGGAGCAGCAGGTCATCGCCCAGCGGGTTGACGCTGCCGGCCAGGACATCCCGCCGGACGACCTGGATGTCCTGGGTTTCTGGACCTGGCGCGACGGGCTGCTGCGCGGCTTTGCTGCGCACCACGCCGGCATGCTCCCCACCTTCAAGGAAGTGGTGGAAAAACTCTTTGTGGACGGCCTGGTCAAGGCCGTATTTGCCACCGAAACCCTCGCGCTGGGCGTGAACATGCCGGCCCGGTCCGTGGTGCTGGAGAAGCTCGATAAGTACAACGGTGAGGCGCACGTGGACATCACCGCGGGCGAGTACACCCAGCTCACCGGCCGTGCGGGCCGCCGCGGCATCGACGTGGAGGGCCATGCCGTGGTGCTCTGGCAGCCCGGCACCGACCCCACAGCGGTCGCAGGCCTGGCCTCCAGGCGCACCTATCCGCTGAACTCCAGTTTCCGGCCCACCTACAACATGAGCATCAACCTCCTGGCCCAGTTCGGCCGCGCCCGGGCCCGGGAAATCCTGGAGTCTTCCTTCGCCCAGTTCCAGGCGGACAGGTCAGTGGTGGGCCTGGCCAAGCAGGTCAGGAGCCGGGAAGAGTCCCTGGCCGGATATGCCAAGTCCATGACCTGCCACCTGGGCAACTTCACCGAGTACGCGCGCCTGCGCCGGGAACTTTCCGACGCGGAGAACGCCGGCACCAAATCCAAGTACCGGAACCGGAAGTCCCTGAGCGATGACTCCCTGGCCCGGCTCCTGCCGGGGGATGTAGTAGACGTTCCCGGTGGGCGGGCCCCCGGCCCGGCGATTGTGCTCAGTTCGGACCACGGCAGCCGTGAGCCCCGGCCTGCGGTCCTGACCCTGGACAACCAGTTGCGCCGGATCGGCACTGACGACCTTGAGGGACCCATCTCACCCGTCACGCGGATCAGGATCCCCAAGTCGTTCAACGCGAAGGTGCCCAAGTCCCGCCGCGACCTGGCCTCCTCCGCCCGGAACGCGCTCCGTGAGAACCGTCCGCTGGCCCCGGGCCACACCCGCAACGACGACTTCGGCCGGGCAGCCGCGCTGCCGGACCAGGACAAGCGCATCACGGAACTGCGCCGCGCGCTCCGCGCGCATCCCTGCCACGGGTGCAGCGAACGTGAGGACCACGCCCGTTGGGCTGAACGCTGGTGGAAGCTCCGCCGGGAAACCGACGGCCTGGTCCGGCAGATCCAGGGCCGTACCAACACCATTGCCAAGACTTTCGACCGTGTCTGCGACGTCCTGTCCACCTACGGTTATCTCGAAAGCGCCCCGGACGGCAGGCTGTCCATCAGCCCCGACGGCCAACGGCTCCGCCGGATATACGGCGAAAAGGACCTCCTCATCTCCCAGTCGCTCCGGCTGGGCGCATTCAACGACCTGGATGCCGTGGAAGTCGCGGCCCTGGCCAGCGTCCTGGTCTACCAGGCCAAACGCGAGGACCGGGGCCTCCGGCCGCGCATGCCCAGCGTCTCACTGGAGACGTCAGTGGACCTTGTGGTCCGGGAATGGTCCGCCCTGGAGGACGTGGAAGAGGACAACAAACTTCCCCTGACCGGCGAACCTGAACTCGGGCTGGTGTGGCCCATGTACAAGTGGGCCCGCGGCCGGCACCTGCAGGAGGTCCTGAACGGGACTGACCTCGCAGCCGGCGACTTTGTCCGCTGGGTCAAGCAGGTAGTGGACCTGCTGGACCAACTGGCCAAGATCCCCGGCCTGGAGCCCCGGCTTTCCCGGCTGTGCGCCGAAGCCATCGCCCTGATCCGCCGGGGCGTTGTGGCCTACTCGTCCGTTCTCTGACTTTTTCCCGTCCGCCGGCGCCCGCCGGCCCTTCCCCTGAGGAGCCCCGCCCTACATGACCACCCCGGAATCCCCGTCCGCAGGCCGCCCCAAAGCAGTGCTTTACCGCAACGGGTCCGTCTACACCGCCGCAGACCCCTTCGCCACGGCCATGGTGGTGGAGGGCGGCACCGTGGCCTGGGTGGGGTCCGAACAGGCGGCCACGTCCATCGCGGACAGTTCCATGGAGATCATTGACCTACGCGGCGCCTTGGTGACCCCCGGGTTCGTGGACTCGCACGCGCACCTCACCGAGACCGGCATCGCGCTGGGCTCCCTGGCCCTGGGCAGTACCGCCTCGGCGGCTGAACTGCTGGCGGCCGTTGCTGCGGCGCCGGGCCAGGGCACCGTCCTGGGGCACGGCTGGGATGAAACGCGGTGGGCTGACGCGACGCTGCCCACCGCTGAGGAACTCGACCGGGCCGCCGGCGGCCGTGCCGTGTACCTGGCCCGGGTGGACGTCCACTCCGCCCTCGTGTCCGCAACGTTGGCCGGGTCCGCGGAGCTTCGGGGCAGGGACGGGTTCGACGGCGGCCCCCGGGTCCGCCGGGACGCGCACGCAGCGGCCCGGCAGTTCACCAGGGCATTGCCGGCCGCAACCCTCCGGGAGCACCAGGCCCGGGCCCTGGCCGAGGCTGCAGCCAACGGGTACGTGGCGGTCGCCGAGATGGGAGCCCCGCACATCGGCGGCGCCGAAGACCTCCGGATCGCGGCCGCCTGGAATGAAGGAGCCGCAGGTGCCCCGGCGGTTCCCGAGGTGCTGCCCTACTGGGGTGAGCTGGCGGAGTCCGAGGCGCACGCCCGCAGCATCCTGGACAGCTTCGGTTTTGGGATCCGCGGCCTGGCCGGTGACCTGAACATCGACGGCTCATTGGGGTCCCGGACGGCGGCGCTCCGTTCCGCCTACAGCGACTCAGCGGAGCAGGGCACGCTGTACCTGGGCGTGGACGAAGCCGCGGCGCACCTGGCCGCGTGCTCGCTGCTGGGCATCCAGGGCGGCTTCCATGTGATTGGCGACGCCGGGCTGGACGCGGCACTCGACGCGCTGGACCTCGCCGCGGAACAGGTGGGCGAGCAGCGGGTCCGCGCCGCCGGGCACCGTTTTGAGCACGTGGAAATGGTGGACGCCGCCGCGGTGGCGAGGCTGGCTAAATACGCCGTCACCGTCAGCGCACAGCCGGCGTTCGACGCCGCCTGGGGTGGACCCGGCGGCCTGTACGAACAGCGGCTGGGGGAGCGGAGCCGGGGAATGAATCCGTTCGCCACCCTCTACGCACAGGGAGTCCCTGTCTGTTTCGGCAGCGACAGCCCGGTCACGCCCTTGCGGCCGTGGTCCAGCATCCGGGCCTGCCTGGAACATCACAACCCGGACCAGCGGATCTCCGCCCGCGCAGCGTTCCTGGGCCACACCCGTGCAGGCTGGCGGGCAGCCCGGCATCCCGACTTTATGGCCGGGCAACTGGTTCCCGGCGCGCCGGCAAGTTTCGCGGTGTGGGAGGTCGAAGAGTTGATGGTGCAGGTGGCGGATGGCCGGGTCCAGTCGTGGAGCACTGATCCCCGCGCCAGGACGCCGCTGCTGCCGGCCCTGGATACCGGGACCGACCCGACGTGCCTGCAGACGGTGAGCAACGGCGTCGAACTCTTCGCGAGCCCGGCCCTGCGTCACTGACCGGCGCCCCGTCCGCCCTATAATGGGTAGTTGCGCCCGCCGGTGACCCGCTCACCCTCTGGTGCATTGACCGCTCCTCCCAGGAAAGGCCCTCTGTGCGCGTCCTTACGATCATCCCCACTTACAACGAACTGGAATCGCTGCCCAAGACGCTCCAGCGCCTCAGGGCCGCCGTCCCGTCGTCGGACGTGCTGGTGGTTGATGACAACAGCCCTGACGGCACCGGCAAGCTCGCCGACTCCATCGCTGCCGACGACGCCCAGGTCCACGTCCTGCACCGTAAAGGAAAGGAAGGCCTTGGCGCCGCGTACATCGCCGGCTTCGGCTGGGGCCTCGAGGCGGGCTATGACGTCCTCGTGGAGATGGACGCTGACGGCTCCCACCAGCCCGAGCAACTTCCCCAGCTCCTGGAAGCCATCGAACAGGGCGCCGACCTGGCCATGGGATCCCGCTGGGTTCCGGGCGGCAGCGTGGTCAACTGGCCGCTGTACCGCCAGGCCATTTCCCGGATCGGCAGCACCTACGCCCGCCTTATGCTGGGCCTGAAGATCAAGGATGTCACCGGCGGCTACCGTGCCTTCCGGCGGACCACCCTGGAGCGGCTGAACCTGGACCAGGTGGACTCGGTGGGCTACGGCTTCCAGGTGGACCTCGCTTGGCGGGTGGCCCGGATGGGCATGCGCATCGAGGAACGGCCCATCACGTTTGTGGAGCGCGAACTCGGGGCGTCGAAGATGAGCGGCAACATTGTGGTTGAGGCCATGATCAACGTCACCAAGTGGGGCCTGGCTGCCCGTTGGAAGGCTCTGACCGGCAGGAAAGCCGCGATCTGACGGCTCCCGCAGCCGTTCCGGCTGAACAGAAAAGGGGCCATCCCGCACCGAAGTGCGGGATGGCCCCTTTTCTGTTGCGGCAGCTAGGCTGAGCGACGCTCTCCGCGGCGTTCCCGCAGGATGGTCAGGCGGTCCTCAAGGATCTGCTCCAGCTCGGGAAGGGACCGGCGTTCCAGCAGCATGTCCCAGTGCGTGCGGACAGCTTTGTCGTTGCTGGTGTCGGGGCGTTCGCCGTCCACCAGGAGCGCTTCCTTGCCGGTCTTCGAAACCCAGACCGGGGGAATTTCCGCTTCGGAGGAGAAGGTGACAAAAACCTGCTCGCCGTCTTCGCAGCGGTACTCGACCCGCTGGCGCGGCGCCGGCTCGACGCCGGACTCGGTCTCCATGCTCTGCGCGCCAAGGCGCATGCCCCGCAGGCTGCGATCGCTCATGATTTCTCCCTCTGGTCGTTACGCGGTAGGAAAACCCGCGCTGGCCGGCAGTAACGAAGCACCGCCGGACTTCTTTGTGCTCTGTGCTGCATCATAGGATTCAACGCATCGCGAAGCTGTGTTGTTCCAGCGGATTGCTCCAGCCGGACAAATACCCGAGTATACCGGTTCAACCGGCGCAGGCACAAAACAGGGGAGGGGACCCGCAGGTTACTGCGGATCCCCTCCCGGGCAATCAGCCCGGTGGTTCAGGGCTGGGCGGGCGCTGCCGGGGTGGCGGCGAATCCGTCCGCTGAGGGATCCGGGTTGGTGCCGCCCAGGGCGCCCCCGATTCCCTTCAGTGCCTCAGTGAGTTCGCTGGGGATGATCCACAGCTTGTTCGACGTGCCTTCGGCAAGTTTCGGCAGGGTCTGCAGGTACTGGTACGCCAACAGCTTCTGGTCAGGGTTGCCCTTATGGATGGCGTCGAAGACCTTCTGGATGGCTTGCGCTTCACCGTCGGCGCGGAGGATCGCCGCTTTCGCGTCGCCCTCAGCCTTCAGGATGGACGACTGCCGCTGGCCTTCGGCCGTAAGGATGGCGGACTGCTTGGTACCCTCAGCCGTGAGGATGGCCGCACGGCGGTCCCGCTCGGCGCGCATCTGCTTCTCCATCGAATCCTGGATGGAGTGGGGCGGATCGATGGCCTTGAGCTCCACCCGGGACACCCGGATGCCCCAGCGGCCGGTCGCTTCGTCGAGGACGCCGCGGAGCTGGCCGTTGATCTGGTCCCGGGAGGTGAGCGCCTCTTCGAGGTTCAGCCCGCCCACCACGTTGCGCAAGGTGGTGGTGGTGAGCTGTTCCACGGCCTGGATGTAGTTGGCGATCTCGTAGGTCGCGGCGCGGGCGTCGGTGACCTGGAAGTAGACCACCGTGTCGATGGAGACCACCAGGTTGTCCTCGGTGATCACGGGCTGCGGCGGGAACGAAACCACCTGTTCACGCAGGTCCAGCAGCGGCAGCAGCCGGTCCACAAACGGGATCAGGATGGTCAGGCCGGGATTGAGCGTGCGCTGGTACTTACCCAGCCGCTCCACCACGCCGGCCCGGGCCTGCGGAATGATCCGCACCGACCTGACCAGGACAATCACCACAAATATGATCAGGACTACCAGCACAATGGCCAGGGCGGTCCCTCCTGCGTTTTCCATACATCTCCTCTTTCCCCAATTGATAAGACTCTGTCAGGACTGGGCGGGGGTGGCCGGTGGCGGCGTTGACACCACTGCTGTGGCGCCTTCAATGGCGGCCACCACCACGTGCTGGCCGGCGGGCAGGTCGCCCGCGGAGGAGCGTGCGCTCCAGATGTCGCCACCGATTTTTACCAGCCCGCCGGCTGTGGTGACGGCTTCCATCACCACGGCGGACTCGCCGATCAGGCGGTCCACGTTGGTCCGCTGCTCAGCCGGACCCTTCTTGATGTGCGAAAGGGCCACGGGGCGGACGAAGGCGATCATCAGCAGCGAAACGACGCAGAAAATGATGATCTGCAGCCAGCCCTCGGCGCCGGCGAAGTCGGCAACCAGGGCCGCGAGGGCGCCGCCGCCCAGCATGATGAAGAACAGGTCGAGGGTGATCATCTCGATCACCGCAAATGCCAGGAACGCGGTGAGCCACAATGCCCACCAGTTTTCGCCCAGCCATTCGAACATGCCGTTCCCCCTCTGCTTCGTGGAGCCGCGTGCCGCAGACCCCCCAGTCACTGCACTTCCATCCTAGTCCGGACGCCTCCCGGAGGGGGCGGGCGCATCCGTGCGGGCCGGGATATTGGCCAAGTCGTTACTCCGCCGGCGTCTGCGCAGGGGTGAACACCAACAGCTTGAAGCGGGCTTCGGCAGTCACGGGCTCCCTGCTGCCCGCGAGCCTGCCGGCGATGGCCTCGCGGCCCAGGTGGTGGCCGGCTGGCCCCATAAAAGCCAGGTCCGTTGCCTGCGACACCGTGAGTGACAACGGAATGTCGATGTCCGAGGATGATTCGAGATCGAAATGCGAGGCCATGGCAGCAGCCAGCCGCGCGTCCTTACCCTCCTCAATGGCCAGCATCCCGGTGCGCGCAGCGAGTTCGGCGAGGTGGCCGCTGCGGGGGGTGACCACCACCAGCCGACCGGCGGGCCGCAGGACCCGGGCGAACTCGGCAGGATTCCGGGGCGCGAACACCACCGTGACGGCGTCCACGGAATCTGTTGCCAGGGGAAGCGGCTGCCAGATGTCCCAGACCAGGTTCATGGCCTCCGGGTTGAGCCGGGCTGCCCGCCGCAGCGCGTATTTGGAGATGTCCAGGCCGTAGGCAGCGGGGGCCGTTGCCGCTGCCTGGTCAAGGAGCACCCGAAGGTACTGGCCCGTCCCGGTGCCGGAATCAAGGACCGCCGCGCCGGTAGCCGGCAGGACACGGACGACGGCGGCTGCCACGGCGGTTGCCAGCGGCAGGTAATGCCCCGCGGCGAGGAAGGAGTGGCGGGCTTCGACCATGGCGGCAGAGTCCGCCTCGAAAGCCGTCCCTTTCCCGACCAGAAAGTTGAAGTAGCCCTGCCGTGCGGCGTCGAAACTGTGCCCTGCCGGACAGACCAGCCGCTTCCCGGCCTGCGGATGGGCTCCGGAAGGCTCGAAGGGTTGCCGGCATACCGGGCACAGCAGGGAAAGGTGCGGGGCAAAGGGCATGGATACCACTTTAGGCGGCGGACCCGGCGCTGCCCGGCGCAGTGCCGCGGCCGCTGCCGTCAGGCGACGCTGATACCCGCCGGTCCGGCGTCGAACCCCAGCCCTTCGCTGGCCTTGTCGATGCCGGGGCCCGCCCAGTGCGCAGCGTATTCGGCGTTGCTGCTCAGCGAGCGCAACTGGGCGCGGTCCACGTACAGAACCCCGTTCAGGTGGTCCGTCTCATGTTGGACAATCCTGGCCTGCCAGCCGAAAAATTCCCGCTGCACCGCACCGCCGTCGACCGTCAGGAAGTCGAGCCGGACGGTTTCCGGCCGGGCCACCACTGCCTGCAGTCCGTTCAGTGACAGGCAGCCTTCGTAGAACGAGGCGTGGCTGGCTCCCAGCGGCGTGTACCGGGGATTGACGATGGCCAGGAAGTCCAGCGGTTCCCGCCGCCTGAGCGCTGCCGCCTCCGGGTCGACGTCGAATTTGTCCTCCAGGACCGCCAGCTGCAGCGGGATGCCCAACTGCGGTGCGGCGAGTCCCACGCCGGGCGCATCATGCATAACCCGCCGCATCAACTCGATCAGCCGTTCCAGCTGGTCGCCGGGCAGCTGGCCGTCGTAGGCGGCTGCACGCTGCCGCAGCACCGGGTGTCCCGCCTGCACAATGGGCGGCAGGTTATCGGTGGCCAGCATGGCCTCGACCTGTTCGGCGATCTGCGCCGGGCTCTGGGTTGTTTCCGGAGGATTGTTGCTCATGGGCAAAGCCTAGCGGCGCCGCCGGGCGTGCACGGCCGGCGGCTGGGTTAGTCTCGAAGGCATGGCCATTGAACCCCAACGTGTTTCATCCCCGCGTGAGCTGGTGCTTGAGTTCATCCGGACCCTGGAAGCCGGCGGCGGCGCGGCGCAACTGAGGCCCTTCCTGGCGGATACCTTCACGCTGGTGGAGGCGCCGCACCTGCTGGCGCCCGAGGGTGCCACCCGGAACCTGGCCCAGGTGCTGCAAGGAGCGGACCAGAGCTCCGAAGTTGTTTCCGGCCAGGAGTTTGTGATCAAGCGGACCACCAGCGGGGACGGACGCGTTGTGGTGGAAGCCGACTGGTCCGCCACGGTCCGCATGGACCTGCGTTACTGGGACCGCGGCGAAACCATCCGCGCCAGCACTTCCTCCGTGTTCGAAGTCAGCGACGGCCTGATCACCAGCCAGGCCAGCTACGACTGCTACTACCGGTAGGCTCCGCCCCGGTCACTGCATGGTGAACCGGCGGGCCACCCAGCGGTTCACAGGCGGGCTGGACGCGACCGCGGCCAGGGCGGCGTTCCGCAGGCCCAGCAACGCCGGTGGGAGCGGCCGGCCCAGCATCATGTTGATTCCGGCCTGCCGGGCGGCCCGGGCGGCGGCCTGCCGCCTGCCGGACTCATAGCGGCACACCTCCGCGGGCGTGGCGGTGCCGGTCAGCACGCGCTGGATCACGGGGGCCAGGGCCTGGGCATCCAGCCAGCCCAGGTTCATGCCCTGCCCGCCGATGGGACTGATTTCGTGGGCGGCATCACCCAGCAGGACCACCCGGCCGATGACTGTTTTCCTGGCGGCGGTGGTGTGGACGGAGAAGGCGCTCAGCATGGAGTTGCTGCCTGGCTCGGGCAGGATTCCCGTCCGGTCTCGGACCAGGTGGGCAAGATGCAGCGGATCCATGGCAACTGCGGGTGCGGGTGCCCCGAGGCGGACCACCCAGCGGCGGACGCCACCGGGCAGCGGAAAGGATTCCACTATGCCGTGCCGTTCCAGGAACAGGACGGCCGTTTCTCCATGGGTGCCGGCATCGGCGAAATCACCCATCAGGTAATGGTCCGGATACGTTTTCCGGGCGACGGGTACACCCAGCTGCTGCCGCAGGCCGGACCGGGCCCCGTCCGCGGCGATGACCACCTGTGCCGCGTAGCCGCGGGCCGGGTCCGCGGCACCCAGGCCGGGCCCAACGCTGACGGCAACCTGTCCGCCGTCGTCCGCTACGCCCGTGACCCGTGCACCCCGCACCAGCGCGTCCGGGTCCAGGGTCCGGACGCGTTCTGCCAGGAGCTGCTCCGTCCGGTGCTGGGGGAGCGCCAGGACAAAGGGATAACGGCGCGAAACGCTGCTGAATTCCATGGCACCTACCGTCCTGCCGCCGCTGATGGCCAGGCCTCGGCGGATGGGGACGCCGGCGTGGACCAGGGCGGAGGCAAGCCCGACGTCCTCAAGCGCCGCCAGCGCCGGAGGGTGGATGCCGATGGCACGGGAGTGCCCGTTGGGGGATGGCCGCTGCTCCAGGACCCGGACGCGGACGCCGGCCTGGAGCAGCAGGGCAGCCAGGTAAAGCCCCACCGGACCGCCGCCCACTATGACCACATCCGTTTCCATATCAGCCGTGCCGGAAGGTGAGCACCTGGTGGAACGCCTGGTTCAGTTCCACCTGCCACCCCTGGGGAGCGGCAGCCCGCAACTCGGCCGGGGTATAGCTGCGCCGGATGGAGGTGAGCCCGTCCGCGCGGATAAAGGAGTTCCGGAACGGCAGGGCTGCGGCGCTGAAAAGGGCAAACGCCGTGGGGCTGCGGCGCAGGTCGTTGTGCAGGACCGATCGTGTGGCCAGCTGTTCGGAATGGGACAGCAGCTCGCTGAGCTGTTCCGGCGGCAAGTGATGGATGACGTGGTTGGAAATCACCACGTCGTACCTGCGTCCCTCGGCCACAAGGTCCCGGCTGTGGGCCTGGCGGAACAGGACACCCGGCCGGGCAGGGCGCCGCAACGCAAACGCGGCAGCACGGGGGTCAGGATCGATGCCCGTCAGGTCAAGCCGCAGCCCGTCCCGGGCGGCCCACCGGGCAAGCAGGGTGGCGAGGTCGCCCCCGCCGCAGCCGATGTCCAGCAGGGAGACCGGCCGGACCGCCGTGGCGAGGAGCGGCCGCAGTTCCCGGCGGTACAGTCCCCGCCAGCCGGAAAACAGCCGGTTCACCGGGCCGAACTGGCGGTAGGTATTTTCGAGCAGCACGGGGTTGCAGTCGGGGCGGTCCATCAGTTCCACGGCGTCCACCGCCCGCTCGCTCAGCAGGAGTCGCACCGGGTCAGGCCACCGGCGCTTCCTGCAGCGAGGCTCGGCCGGAAACGGTTTCGCTGCCGGCCGCGGCGGAGGTGCGCGGCAGTTTGGTGAACAGGGCAGTTTCCACTGTCAGGCCCGGCCCGAAAGCCATGGAGCAGATCCGTTCATCGCCCGGCTCCGGTTCCTGTTCCAGAATGTACTTGAGGACAAACAGGACGGTGGCGCTGCTCATGTTGCCGTAGTTGCGGAGGGTTTCCCGGGCCGGCACCAGCTGCTGGTCCGTCAGGCCCAGGCGGGACTGGACTTTGTCCAGGATGCTCCGCCCGCCGGGATGGATGGCCCAGTGCCGGATGGCGGTGTAGGGGAGTGGCACCAGGTCCGGGTCGCGGGCCAGGAGCGGCTCGAGCGCCCCCACGATGTGGTCATCGATGATGTGCGGGACGTAGTTGCCCAAAACCATCTCGAAGCCGTGGTCACCGATGTTCCACGCCATGGAGTCCTCGCCCACCGGCGTCAGGACCGTCTCGAAGTGGTCCAGCTGCAGCAGCGCCGTCCCGTCCGGGGCGGGTTGGGAGGTCACGACGGCGGCCGCGGCTCCGTCCGCGAACAGCGCCGACCCCATGATGGTGTCGGGGTCGTTGGAGGTCCGGACGTGCAACGAGCAGAGTTCTGCACAAACTACCAGCACCACGGCGCCCGGGTCCGCCTCGCAGAACAGCTTCGCGGCGCGGAGGGCGGGAAAGGCTGCATAACAGCCCATAAAGCCGAGGTGGTAACGCTGCACAGAGGGGTTCAGTCCCAGTTCCCGGACGATTTTGTAGTCCGGGCCGGGGTTGAAGAAGCCGGTGCAGGACACCGTGATGAGGTGCGTGACGTCGCCCGGGCTGAGGTCAGTGCAGGCCCCGACGGCTGCAGCGGCAGCTTCAACAAAGAGCTTGGTGGCTTCCCGGCCGAAGATTTCATTGCGCACCTTGGTGCTGGGATTCAGCAGGAGCCCGGTGGCCGGGTCGAAGAACTGCGGATCGTCCGCGCGGAAGTCCTTGGTCAGTTCATCCACGGCGGTGTAGCGGGTGTCGATGGCGGCCGAGTCGAAACACGTGCTGACCAGCCGCGATCCGAGCCGGGTCAAGCCGGGTTGGGCAGCGAACACGTCACGCGCCTCGGACTGGACCAGGGTGGTTTTTGGAACTGCTGTTTCGAGTGCCCGCACATAGACCGTCATTGGTTCATTCTTGGCGAGCCTCCGGAAGAAGACAATGCTTTGGGCCGTTGACCTGCACAATCTATTAATGGGGGAGCCGGTGAGCAGCCCTGCTTCGGCGCCGCCGTCAGTTTTTTGTGTTCAATGCCTCGGCGAGCATCACAATGATTCCGCTGGGGCCCCGGACGTAGGAGAGTTTGTAGACGTCCCCGTAGGTGGCAACTCCACGCAGTGGCCGGCAGCCGTGCTTCGCGGCGATCTCCAGGGCAGCGTCGATGTTGTCGACGGAGAACGCGACGCGGTGCATGCCGATCTCGTTGGGGAGGGTGGGCTCCGTTTCGATGGCGTCCGGATGGATGTATTCGAAGAGCTCCAGGGTGCCGTGGCCATCGGGTGTCTGGAGCATCGCAATTTTGGCATGGTTGCCGTCGAGGCCCACGGCGGTATCGGCCCATTCTCCGCTGACGGTGTCCCGGCCCACCACTGTGAGACCGAGGTCGGTGAAGAAGGCGATGGTTGCTTCGATGTCGCGAACGGCAATGCCGACGTTTTCAAGTTTGATGGCCATGCACAGCACGCTACCCAGCCGGGCCGGGCCCTGGAAAGGGCAGGATCCTGGTCAATTGATGATTTTGGCACTTTGGTCCGAGCGCAGTACCGCCAGCCGCTCCTGCCAGGCCAGCAGCGCAGCGGGCGTCAGTCGGGTCCAGTCAGTGACCTCGCCGATGACCCGCAGCGGCTCTGCACTGCGGAACGACCGGGTGGGATTCCCCGGGAATTTTTTGTCGGTCACGTTGGGGTCGTTTTCGAACGCCCCGGTGGGCTCCACGGCGTAGACGCGCGGGGCCCCGTCGCCAGGTGCGAGTTCCGCGGCGAGTCCGGCACCGTCCTTCAGGGCGGTGAAATAGATATGGTTCATCACCACCTCCGGACGATAGTTGGACCGGAATCCGGCCCTGAGGAAATCGCCGTCGCGGAGATCGGCTTTTGTACCGTGAAAGAACGGTCCTTCATCCAGGGGTTGGCTCACGCTTTCAGTCTAGGCATGCCGGGGGAGAGGCAGGCTGGTTAGGGTGGAACCCATGATCCTGATTACCGGCTTCGAGCCGTTCGGACACGAGAAAATAAATCCATCCTGGCTGGCTGCGCGCCGGGCAGTGGCGATCCTTCGGGCCGAAGGCCTTGCGGTGGAGGCGATGGAGCTGCCTTGCGTCTTCGGTGAATCGGCGGAGGTCCTCCGGGAAGCCATTACCCGACTGGATCCGGAGCTGGTGGTCTGCGCAGGCCTGGCGGGCGGCAGGGGACGGGTGTCCCTCGAACGCGTGGCCATCAACTGCGATGACGCCCGCATCCCGGATAACAAGGGCGGGCGGCCCATTGATCAGGAAGTTGTCCCCGGCGGACCGGCCGCATACTTCTCCACCCTTCCCATCAAGGCTGCGCTTCGGGATCTCGACCTTGCGGGCATCGACGGCGAGGTCTCGCAGACGGCAGGCACTTACGTGTGCAACCACATTTTTTACGCCCTGATGCATGCCCTCGCGGACAGGCCCGGTGCCCGGGGCGGCTTTGTCCACCTTCCGTACCTTCCAGAACAAGTCCCGCCGGGCAGCGCCGCCCCGTCGATGACGGTGGAAACGGCAGCCAACGGAATCGCCGCCGTCATCCGCGCAAGCCTGCGCACCCGAACCGATGTTGAAATGTCAGCCGGCGCCACCCACTAAGCCTTGCTTTGCGGGCTGCTGCCTATATTGCAGGACTTCCCGGTGCGCGCCGTCGGCGTCAGCCTTCGGGAACTGTGCAGGTATGCCCGTCGGCGTCCATGGGGTAACCGCAGAGCGGGCACATCGGACGGCCGGCACCCACGATTTCGCGCGTGCGCTTGGCGAACGCGCGGGCTGTTCCTACGGGCATCCGGACCAGAAGTTTTTCGGTTTCCTCAGCGTCGTCGATATCCTCGGGATCGGCGTCGGTGAGCGGGTAGGCCTCGACGACAACCTGCGCCGTCGTGGGGTCCCACCCGAGGCTCATCGCGCCGGTCCGGAACTGTTCCTGGACGGGCTCGAGCTGATCGTTGTCGACAAGTTCGATGGGAGTGCCCGTGGGGACGCTGAACGGGTTGCCGTCGATGGTGATGAGTTGGTCGAGGATTTCGTCGACCTTTTCGGCGAGCAGGGCTGACTGCTGCTTTTCAAGGGCGATGGTCACGATCTGCGTCCCGGCGCGCACCTGCAGATAAAACGTGCGCGCCCCGGGGAGGCCGATGGTGCCAACGACGACCCGGTCAGGCCAGGCAAACTCGTGAACACGTGTAGGCATGTGAATATCTTAGGCACATGGGGTTCATGGCGTCTTTCGCCCGGCGTTTTCGGGGCGTCGGCGGTTCGATGGCTAGGGGAGTACCGGGAGCATCCGGTTCATCCGCTGATGCCGTGCTTCGAATGTCCTGCGCAGCTGGCCCACGAGCAACGTGCGGTCCACCCGTGCCCCGAACGGACCGGCGAAACGCAGGGTGTCGGTATAGCGGCTCCCGGCGCCGTCGTCCACCGCAGTATGGGTGTGGTGGAAGTACCGGAAGAAGCCCCGCACCTGCTGGTCGCTGAATTCAGAACCTGGCCTGTAGGAGTCGATGAACGCCACCCACTGCACAGGGACCACGTTCTTCAGCCACCAACGGAAATGGTAGGTGCCGCCCAGTTCGCCCGTCTCGGTTGACGACCAAATGACCTGCATGGCGCCAGGCATAATCGCAATGAAATTTTGACGCTGGAGGCAGAAATCGATCACAACGTCAGCCGGCCGAGGCAACCAAGATTCCACACGTAACTCACATACTTCATCCGGTTCCTCGAGGAGCGCCAGTCCACCGATGCGGCTGCGGCCGGCGTAGGCACGTGCCGAACGTTTCTGCTCGGCAATCAACGAAACTGAGTCGGTGGCCAATGCTTCCCCCCAGCCGATTGGTCGGTACAAACCTTGATGGTGCGAGCCTACACTCAGCCTCTCTTCCGCCACATTCCCAAACTGGCCTGCGCGGGTATTCGTGGCACGGAGCGGCTCCCCGGGCAGGTCCGTCGTGCGGCTCTGGAAACAGACAAACAAGCAGTCGTTATCTTCATTGTGGACAGCGCCGCTCTAGAACTGACTATCCGGTATTGGTAGTTCACTTGGGCGACTTGTCACATGAATCATGCCGGTGCGTTGCCAATGAACTTTGAGGAGTCGATAACAACTTGAACAGTACATGGGCGTTAGCGGCGGCCGAGTACGCGTCGTCGGATTCGTGATGGGCCGGGAGTTTTCATAGCCACTTCTACTCGATTGTTCTAAACGCCGATAATCTACATTATGTCAAGTAAGACAAGAATCCTCGCATTTTTCCATGATCACCCGCGTCCAGCGACGGTGCCCTGGGCCATATACCGTGGACTTCGTGGCAGGGTGTTTCGTTAGCCGTGGGCCAGGATGGTGTCGATGAGTTGGGCCAGCTCCCGCGCGTCGTTCGGAGTGACTGCCGGTCCGGCTTTCACGGCCGTGGCTGCCAGGGTCCCTTTGATGCCTGTCATGGTCAGCGTTGTCTGGGCTTCCCCGGTGGCAAGGGTTTGCTTACCCAGGGCGGCGAATGATTGGTCTCCGGCGGTTTTCGCGGCTATTTGCTGGACTTCGGTGGTGATCTTCTGTCCGCCAAGTTCGATGGTGAAGTTGCTGCACGCGGCGGCCGCTTTTTGTGAAGCTTCCAGCTGATCGGTCATTTCCTGGGCGTTTTTGAGGGCAATGACGGTCACCACGATCGATGTCTTTTCTTCCGCTGACACGGTGGTTCCGGCAGCGTAGGTGCTGCCTTCGGGGACCTGGGCATTGCTATCGGAAAAGGCCTTGCACTCCGGCGGGGAGAACACGGCTGTTTTCAGGAGCTCTTTGGCTTTGATGATGCCCTGGTCGATCTGCGCCGCGGGAACCACCGTCAGGTCGCGGCCCTGGGCGTCCTTCAGGGTGGCCATCACGGAGCTGAGGTCTGCATCCGTGTAGGTCTTCGCAGGGCTGGGTTCCGGGCTGGCGGATGGTTCAGGTGCAGCGGAGGTTACCGGCTCTGTTCCGGTGCCTGTTCCACACCCCGCGAGGGCAAGGAGCGCGGTCAGGATAAGGGTTGTGAATGTCGTGCGCCTTTGCATGGACTGGTCCCCTTCAGTTCGCCGGCCGCCCCGAGTTTCGGGGCATGTCCCGGAGCCATATCCTGTCGATTCCTGTCCCGGACTGGTACGGCCGTGCTGCTCACGTACAAGAGCGGCCGGGCAGGTTTTAACCCCCTCCGTACCAATGCTTGCCTGACGCGATACCCACCAAGCTATGCGGCCCAATCGCAAACCGGGCACAGTAATCAGTACCTGCTTTACATTCCACCCACTACTCCCCCGGCTGGAAATCCGCCACGGGCGTGCCGGCCAACGACCAGCTGGTGCGGGACTCTTTCTCTGACCCACCTGGATCCTGAAGATGCGGGGATCGCTATGTGGTCAGCCGGTCAGTTGGGTTCCGTTTCCCCGTTTTCGACAAAGGCCCGGAGGGCTTGAGCCTTTGCCGGGCCCGGGATGCTTGTACAGGCATCAACGGGACTCATGGGCTAATTCAGAGTGCTATTTGCGTTGACGGTAGTCGTGCAGAATCCGGTCCTGCACCGAGCTTGAACAGTGCGAAGCTAACTCAGCAGCAATCCGCTTGCCTTGTCTCAGCCGGAACGCGTTCACAACCCATGGGGATGCAATCCAGACCACGGCGAGGGCTTTCGACCAAAGCGGCACGTCCAAAAACGCCACTACCCCCACGGCCAATGCCAGGAAGATGGCCACCAGGTAGGGAAAGAACCTCACCCGGCCAACTTAGCAGAACCACGCGGGCACGGGTCGCAGAGCAGCCCTGCAGGCGCCAAGCCTGCACGTCCGCGCCACGTCGCCAGTCGAATCGGGATTCCTGGGTTCCTGCCGCGCCGTGGACCTTGCTATAGGTCGGCAGTGCCCATTGGCGGGCAGATGAAGCCCTTGCGAACAGCTCAAAGCTGTCCCCCGTGGGTTCAACCCTCCCGGTCGGCACCCCGAATGTCAGCGTCCCGGCGTACACTCAAAGAGTCGAACATATATTCGAATAAAGGTGTGTTGTGAGCGTTGTTGTTGGTCCCCGCGTGATAGACGCGGGCGTGTCGTTGGTTTCGGCGTTACTCTCTCCAGTGCCGGTCGCGGCGGGTTTCCCGTCGCCGGCGCAGGACTATTTTGATGGGCGGATCGATTTGAATGCGCACCTGATCAAGGACGTCACCAGCACCTATGTGGTGCGGGTGTCCGGGGAGTCGATGGAGGGCGCGGGGATCAGCGACGGGGATGAGCTCATCGTCAACCGTGCCCTGCGGCCCACGGACGGGTCCGTTGTTGTCGCTGTCCTGGACGGGGAGTTGACGATCAAGCGGCTGCGGATGACCGCCGGCAAAGTGATCCTGCAGTCTGAGAACCCCCGCTACCCCGACATTGAAGTCCCGGCCCTGTCGGATCTGACCATTTGGGGTGTCGCGACCCGATGCCTTCACCACGTCTAGGGGCCCGGTCCGTGTCGAAGCCGGCGTTGATGCGGCATATGCCGCAGATCGCCCATGTGGATGTGAACTGCTTCTACGCTTCCGCGGAACGGGCGTTCAATCCGTCCCTGGAAGGCAAACCCGTGATCGTGCTTTCGAACAATGACGGGTGCGCAGTCACCCGCTCCCCCGAAGCCAAAGCCCTCGGTATCGGCATGGGTGACCCGTGGTTCAAAATCGCCCCCCGCGCCAAGGAATGGGGGCTGATCGCACTGTCGAGTAACTACGAGCTCTACGGCGACATCAGCTCACGGGTCATGGAGCTGCTGGGCCGGTACTCGGCCTGGCTCGAGGTCTACAGCATCGATGAAGCCTTCCTCGGCGTCAAAGGCGAACCCACCCACCTCCGCACCCTGGGCCGGGAGATAAAAGACGCCGTCCGGGCCCATATCGGGGTCCCGGTCTGTGTCGGGATCGCACCAACGAAGACCCTGGCGAAACTGGCGAACAAATGGGCGAAGAACAACCCGGGGTTCGCCGGGGTCTGCCACTGGGAATCCGTGCCCACAGCGGAACGGCAACGGCTAATGCGATCCCTACCCGTCATCGAAATCTGGGGCGTGGCCACCAGACTCACCAGACGCCTCAACGCCCTGGGGATCCACTCCATCCACGACCTCGCCGCCGCAAACCCCGTCATGATCAGGGACCGGTTCTCCGTTGTCATGATGCGCACCGTCCTGGAACTCCAAGGCAGCCCCTGTATCCCCATGGAAGAAGAACGTATCGGGAAGGAACAACTGATCTTCTCCCGTTCGTTCGCCACACCCATCACCACCGCAGCGGGTGTCCGGCAGGTCATGAGCGTCTACGGACAACAAGCCGCAGCCCGGCTGGCCAAACACGACCAACAGGCCAAAGTCCTCACCGCGTTCGCCGGGACCTCCCACTTCAACCCCCACGACACCTCCTACCCCGCCGTGTGTGTACCGCTGCCCATGCCGACCGCGGACCCGGTCCTCCTCACCAGGGCAGCCCACGCGCTGCTGCCCAGAATTGTCGACGGCATCCGCTACGCCAGAGCCGGGATCATGGTCACCGACCTGCGCCCCTCCGGAAACCAATCCCCTCTCTCCCTGTTCGAGAACCCGCACGAGGAACGCCACATCGGCACCCTCCTTGAAAACGTCACCAAACGCTACGGCCGCGGATCCATCGGACTCGGACACGGCGGGATCCGCCAAGGCCTGAACTGGACCATGAAACGCGACATGCTCTCCCCCCGATACACCACCCACTGGGACGAACTGCCCCTAGCCAAAGCCGGCTAACCACCCCCACCCCGAACACCCCACAGCACAGCACCCGTTGTCGACGTCCGCTTCACCCTCGACGGCACCCCGTTGGCGGTGAGGTACGACGGACACATCTGGGGCGTCGCCGCGGACCCTGTGCGCCGGTACGAACGCGAATCCTGGTGGGAAAACCAGACAAGAGTGCCCGCCGGCGCCGCCGTTGTTGACGTCACCATCTGGCAAGTCCAGGTCCAACTCCACGGCGGCGCCCCCTTACGGACCATGCAGCTGCGCCAGCCAGCGATGACCGACCACTGGATCCTGACCTCCATCGATGACGCCGCCTAACCCCACCACGGCCGCGGCGGTGCTGCATGGGCAGGCGGTCCAGGGCTCGGCCGCGCGCCAGTCGACACCAAGGTCCACTTCCACGGTTTGGCCGGCAGGGGACGCACCAGAGAAATTCGCGAACTGCGGTGCGTTAGGTACCACCGCTACTCAGCGTCCCGGGCCGCTGCCCCAGCCGCCGTGCGCAGCTGGTCTGTGACCCCGAGGTCTTCCTGTGGCGGGCCGCGAACGAGGAGTCAGAGTTTCGTTGCCAAGGCCGGTAGCAACGATGAAACGAAGACAGAATTATTCCTGGCAGGACGGGTCGCCTGGCCGCATGAGGTCGTTGTCCCCGGCCTCAGCGGGGGTTGAGATGGAAGCCACGGTGAGCCCTGCTGAATTTTCTCCATATAGGGGGGGGAATCAGACCAGTCCCGGACTTCGCGCAGCCGGACACCTATCGCATTCCCTGGAGCGGGCCTATTCTGTGGGTGTTGGCCACACCAGGCCTGCGGAGGTGCTGGGGCTTTCCGTGACGTTATGTCATCGGAAAAAGAGAGTCGGTACCCCATGGAGAACTCATCCAAGTCCACGGTCCCAGCAGCAGCCCGCAGCCTGCGGTATCGGATCTCCCCAGTCCTGTCATTGATGGCCGCCGCGATCATCGCGTGTGCGGGCTTCGCGGCGCCGGCGCAGGCTGCCGGCACCTACACGACGGGCCGGGCGGAGGTCACGCTGACGGCAAACGAATTTGGCTTGCCGTTCGCGAACAATCCGGTGCAGGTCGTAGCCGGCGTGGATTCCGTATTACCCAGCACCAAAGTCCCGTCCGGCACCGTCAGCCTACTGTCCGACACCACCGGCAAGGTGCTGAGCGTAGGCGATGTAAACACCGATGAGCCGTTCCTGGGCGTGACGTTCATGGACTCGCCCGCTCTTTCTCTGGGGGCGAATTACTTCAAGGCGGCGTATTCGGGCGACGCCAACTTTTCGCCCAAGACCATCAGATTCGCTATACAGGGCATCAGCGGACCAAAAGCCCAAACAGCTATCACCGTCAGTCCGGCCGGATCGTCCGTCGCTGGCCTACCCATCACCATCACGGCCCGGACCACGGCGCTGCCTTCCGGTCCGCTCACCGGACGCCCCGTTGGGGAATACATCCTGGAGATCGACGGCGTTGAGGTCGATTACCACTACATAGGGGCGGGGTGGCAGTACGTCTTTACCGTCACTAACCTGCCCGCGGGACAGCACATGTTCACCGTAAGGTACGTGGACCAGCTAGGTAATTACGGATGGTCGACGTCCGCGCCGGTGACCTACACAGTCACGCCTGCACTGGGTGCGGTGAAGACCGAGTTTCATTCCTCGCATCACGGTGACATTCCGGCCGGGACTGCTGTTACGGTCCAAGCGGTGATCAAACCCGGTGTTGTTGGCGGAGCCACGCCTTCGGGATGGGTGCAATTTTACGACTGGAACACCAAAGTAGGGTCGCCGGTGAAGCTGGTCAACGGCAAAGCGGGCTACACGCATTCGACGCTGAAGTATGGGAAGCACGTCCTTCAGGCCAGGTACCTTGGCTCCAGTTCCTATATGGCGGTGTTTACTCCGGCAAGGACGGTCATCATCGGCAGCTGATGCCGGCGCCCGGTGATGTTCTGCTGATGTGATCAGCCGGCCGGACAAACGTCCGGCCGGGATCCCTTGCGGTCTGATGAAAGGCCCGCATATGCGCATCGAATGTACACCCGCCGGCCCTGGAGAGTGACTGACACCTGAGTCGACGCGCATCACTGAGATCCGGCGATGCAGCCCTGCGGGAGACAGCAGGGATGTCAAAGCAGTCAGAAGTCGCTTGCGATGCGGTACGGCTGCCGGCCGGCGCTGGGGCTGGAGTGACCTGTCGTGGCCACTCAGGGCAATGTGTTGTCCCAATCGTCGCGCCAGTTTCCGAACATTCCAAAGTTGAGGTTGTCAGAGGGGTTATGCCGGCACCGGCCCCTTATCGGGAGGTCATTGATTCGATCCTCGTCATGAGCAACAGCGGTGTTTCGGAGTGAGGATCCACGGGAGGTAGTGGAGTCCTCTTTTGCGCTGCAGCAGTCGGCATAAGTCGTTGCTTTTGCGAGACCGGCACAGGAGCCGGCTGCTTCGGAAGCACTTTTCTCTGTCATTTGATTTCCTGAAGGAGTATGCCGACACGTTAAAACGAGGTGTGCTTTGTGGATCTGAGAAAGGTCCAGCAGTTCGGTATCCGGCTGGTACTTCCTGAGCAATATCTCTGCTTCGTGCCGGTGCAGGTCAGGGGCCTAACCGTCGTTCAGAGTATCGTCAGCCCTTACTGTTCTGCTTACGCGGTGAAGACCGATGGGACGGTGTGGTCCTGGGGCCTGAACAGCTTCTTTGGCCAACTTGGGAACGGCACCACCACCGACTCCTACGTGTCGGTCCAGGTAACGGGTTTAACCGGGGTCAGAAACGTGGTTGCCGACTCTTTCTCGGTCCACGCGGTGAAGACTGACGGAACGGTGTGGGCGTGGGCAGTAACGACTACGGCCAGCTCGGGAACTTCAGTCCCAATCTATCCACCATTCCCGTCCTAGTCTCGCAGCTGGCGGGCGTTGAGAACATGACCACCGCCTACGAATCGGGATACGCGGTAAAGACTGATGGGGGCGTATGGGCCTGGGGTCACAACGACCGCGGTCAATACGGCTAGGCGACGGCACCACCACAGACTCGAGTGTGCCGATACACGTGGGCTGAGCTCTAATAAAAAGGGAAAGCTTTGTTCTCGATTAGATCAATTCTCACAATACGTCGTTTGTGAGTGCTGCCGCCGACAGGTTCCCAGCTTCTAAGTGAGACCCCTTTTCTTACAAGGCCACGTAGCAAGGCGACGCCACATACCGTGGAGCCATGACGAAAGAAGAAATAGCCCTCTGGGTTCAGGTTGCCGCCGTGGTCGCGGCCGTCGTAGCCGCGATAATTGCGTTGGTCATTTCCGCGCTGGATCGCCGGAATGCGAGACAGATAGCCGCGGAAGACCGGCGTATAGCGCTGGAGCATGATCAGTTGCTTTTCGAGCAGTCAGAGTTGCTGCGCTTGCTCCAAAACTTGCGCCGTGGCAGTCATACTGACGCGGACCTATGTTGAGGTCTCCCCCTTTACTTATGAGACACGGGGAAGGCCATCAGGTCTGCCGCGATCGCCGGCGATTGATCAGGAGGCTCGTGCCAGCCGGCTGTACTGCCCAGGACGGCCGCGGGTAATCGTCCTTCCAGCTCTGAACGATCAACTGAATAGGACTCAGAATTCTTTGTAGATCCGAAGCGAAAAACGAAATCCCTCCAGCCTGAGGCCGGAGGGATTTCGTAGAGCAGTGAAACATCCGCTCATCACCCAGCGTAGTGGGCAAGGGACCGGTTAGTAGTGGAGTTCGAAGTCCAGGTCGAGATCTCTGTTCTCGGTGAATTCGCGCCAGGGTGGGCCGTTCGGTGCGGTGCAGAGACTGGTTAGGCCTCCCGGTCAGCCGTGGCGAGAAATTCGAGCGGAGGCGCCTACAAGACATTGCGAAAGAAATACGAAAGGAAGCTCCACCGGCATGAACTCTCCGGGATGATGAGCGTCAGGCTCTCTACAGATTGAGGCGCATGTTCACAGGCAAGGGCAAACCAGACAGCAACCGGTCCCGGGCGAGGAAAGTCGGGCTTGGCTACTGCGTTATGGCCGTCGTTTCCTGGGTTTTGGCCGTCTACGTCGGCATTGAAAGCTCAAACTGGTTCGTTCTTCTCATCCCAGCTGCAGTGACCCTCGCCGCAGCGGGATACATCTACGTCAATGAAAGAGATCACCGTGATGCGCCACGGTGAGGCCCCGAAACATCTGCCACGCTATCCGTTCAAGGAGGAGTTTTGATGCTGCCAAAGTCGAATCGTGACCGGAGCCGTCTCATCGCTGCTGGTTTCGGCGTCAGTGCCTTGGTGTTCATGATCATTGGCGTGTTCATTGCTCTCAGCCAACAAAACTGGCTCGTCTTCTTCCTCGCACTCGGGATAGCTGCATGCGGGGCCCTGTACCTCTATTCGCAGGAACGTGGCCACAAAGAGCCGTAACCCGCGACAGCAAACAAGACCACGAAAGCAGGGGCGCCTGAAGTGCTCGCCACCATCTCGGGTAGAGAAGCATTCCGCGATGCAATGCAGACAGAGATCATCGGACCCGGTCTCCGCATCATCAGTCTGTTCGCGTTCATCATCTATAAACGTATGAACAGACGAAAATAGGCCCCGACGCCCCCGAGACGATCAGCACAGCGAGGAAGATGCCTAGGAAATGACCGAGCGCCGGCGTGAAGCGCCGAACCCCGAATGGGTCCAGATGTACAGACAGGGCATACCCGCCCGGAAGATCGCTACCCTGGCCAGAGTCGCCGGCTCCTCGGTCCGATATCACCTCGCCCTGGCTAAACGGCAGGACCCCGGCCTTGCTGAGGCAAACCAACAGCTACTCCCCCGCACACCAAGGACCACCACCGCCGGCCGCACCAACCTCCAAGAAATCCTTACCTTCTTCCACAGCACGGGCCGGCTCCCCTCCGCTGGCGGGACCACGGCCCGGGAACGGGACGAAACCCGCTGGGCCACCCGCTTCGCAGCACTCGTCGCCTACCGCGCCGAGGGCAACGACTGGCCCCGACACAACAAGACCACCGACCCATACGAACGCCAACTCGGCCTCTGGCTCCATGGCCAACGGATCACCGCTCGCGCCTCAAAGCTCGAACCACGGAAAGCAGCAATGCTCGACACCACACTCCCAGGGTGGCGGGCCGGCAGGAAACACAGCAACCGCGGACCGCAAGCGTAGATATCTGAAGCAATAATTAGGACAAGAACATGGCACTTCTCTACCTGGTTGCTGGCTGCATCTTCTTCGTGGGGTTCGGAATAAGCTACTTTCTCTGGCAAACGGCAGATCGCCGTGGACGATCACCGGAGTTCAGAAAAAGAACTGTCATCTCAAGTGTCGCTGGTTTGGTTCTCGTTGCGACCTGTTTGGTCCTTTTCCTGCTGAATCAGCCTTCTACCGAAGCGACGTTGGGCGTCATTCGATGAGTAGGAGATCGCTCACGCACGAGGGCGCCGAAGTGCCGGTAGAACGCATCCCGTCAGATCTCGAACCCGCGGGGAAGCCTGCCTTCCAGTTCGAGGCAGTTCGTGAGGTTCTTCGGCGGATACCAGGGTCTCCGATGAGCGACGGGAAGAACCCTCATTCGTTGAATCTCACTGATTACTCCAAGCTGCACTAGGGGGAACATGCCATGACGCCCGTACTGATCGCAGGCCTGGTTGTTCTGGCAGCCGGCATCTTCGGATGGCTAATTTCGAAACGCCTAGCTAGGATCGCAGGCAGATCCCACCCGTTTCTCGCAACAGATACTGATCGAATCAGGTTTCAAAAACGACAGCTTTTCCTCATCAGAATCACGGGCTCATCGCTTGCTCTTTTCGGCCTGGGACTATCAATTTTCGGACTGGTTAATGGGGTCTAGTAAGGACTAATCCCCCCGGGCCGTAGCCAGCGAAGGGAGTGAACGGGTATGGACCCGTGCACTCCCTTCTTCTGTGTTGTTGGATAGCGGCCAACGAGAACAGTATGTCGCAAGATATGGGGGGTCCGCTGAGTGACTGCTTAGGTGCCCGCTTTCAGGTATTGCATCCTTCACGTCATTGTCGCTTCAGACGATTGAAATTACTCGGCCTAAACGTGCTGCGCCCGGAGCCCGAAACATGGGACAAGCACTCTCAATGACAACGCAGGGCCCCGTAAAGGATCCTTTAGCGGTAACTATGAGAACGCATGGAGTTGATCGGCAACGGCTGGGCTTACTGGTGAAAGGGAAGCTGGGCGTTAGGCGGGAAGGGAGAGACTCCTTGTGCGGGGGTTAGAGTGAACCACTCGCCGCCCCGCTTGGCGGCGAAAATGATGAATCTCTGGTTGGAATCGAGTGGATCCCCTTCGGGGTAGGAATCGCTTCCAGTGCAGGTCGGGGGCATGGAGGAAATGTGGAGGTTCCCGTCTCCGGGATCCCCCTTGAGTATCTGCTCGACTTCAACAAGGTGGGTCGTTGCCTTGGAACCATAAATGCTGGTTTCGCCGGCCCGGCCGACGGACCTTCCAACGAGCACCGCGGCGGCGTTGTCGTATAAGTCCTGAGGGGTTTCGAACCGGACCCAGTCAACGCACGACACCGGCCCGCCGTCTGAAAGTGGGCTGCTAGGAGGACCAGAGATTGAACCGGTGGAGGTTATCGTGGGCTCGGCCGTTCCCGGTTCGCCTGGAGACTTTCTGAAGTTGAGTGTGTCACTGTCGCTCTTCCAGGTGAGATTCCCGTTGCTGAAGGTCTGTTCAATCGGGCGCTGCAGGAAATTTAATACCCACTGCTGCTGCTCGCCGGAATCGCCAGTGCAACCGCTCGCGCCGATTGCGATGTCCCCGACGGTCAGGGTGGTACCAGTGATGGTCGCTGGGCCGCTCATGGGTCCGCATTTGGTTGATACAGCAAGCCAAAGTTCCCCATGTGCGGCAGCCAGCTGCGCGCTCACGCCGGCAGCTGCCCATGGAAGGTCTTGATTGTTGCCGGTGGCTGAGATGGCCGTGTAGTCCGTGCACGGGGCCGACGGTAGGAACGCCGCGCATGATTCTTCGGGCGGGGAAGTGCTGCTGGAATGCGGAGTTGGGTTGGTTGACGTTGGGGATTCGATGGAGACGGGCCCGGCGCTGCCTGGCCCGCCTATTCTCATGTCACCGCACGATGTCAGCAGCATCCCAACAAATAAAAGAGGAACACCGGAACGCCACAACCGCGGCTGGCTTCGTTGCATTCGCTTGTCCCCACTGTCCGCTGCCGTGGAAGGCTGGGCAGGTGCCCTCAGCATTCCACCTGTATCCCCTTTTGTGAAGGTGGAAGCGGGACAGCTAAAAATCTACCGAAAACGCCCCTGTGATGTCCCGTAAAGGATCCCCTTGCGGGCTACTCCGCGCATCCGATAGGACCGTGAAAAGGCGTGGTTTACCGCCGACAGTCACGCATGCGGGAAATCTCGCCCTGACGTCAGTCTGGAGTTAGTACAAATGGACATAAGCTCGCCCAAGTGGCTCAAGTTCAGTGCCCGAATAGCGTGTGAGCCGGCGTCCTGAGGTGTTCTCCGAAGAAGTCTGCCTTTTTGTCCCGGAGCATCGCATCATTCATGAAGAGCGCGGACAGGCTGTCGCGTGCCGTTTCAAGAGTTTCCTGACGGGGATGGCGCCCGTCAAACCAGGTTGACAGGTCGGTGTGGGTGAGAAGCGCCGAGGAGCGGCCAACTGGTCTGGAGTCCCACTGTCCGTTGAGGTCCGGAAGCACGTGGGTGCTGCTGAGGAGCTGAACCGCGAAGGCATCAGGAATGAGCTCGGTCATGAGCTCTTGCCCCCACATGGACGATGTTCGCAAATGGGGCCTGACCGGCCAGTCGAGGTCAATCAAGGTCTGCCAGGCAAAACCAGGCATGTCGATTCTCTTGACCAGTCCGTACTGCGCATAGTCGGCCATCGCCTCCAGCACCCCCGTCAGCTCGGCAACACCGTCCTTCCAAGCGCCGGTTGGAAGATACCATTCAAACGTAAGGAAACCATCGTGGGTTATGGCGACGCGGCGTGCCTCGTTGGGTCCCGCCGCACAAGTCAGCGCGGCCGTGGGGATGGCCCCGTAGGCCGCCGACAGCAGATCCCCGCACTCTTCCTGTTCGCACTTGAACTGTGTCAGCCCAGAGTTGACGAAGTACTTCCCGGACGGGACGTTGCACCACTGGAGGGCGTAGTCAAAAACCGTCCCCAGCACCATGGGATCGATATCCCAGTGATATTCCGCCCGCGCACGGCCGGCATTCGGAACCGGGGGAACAAATGATGGGTTTCCCCGCAGGCTGATCCCGGCAGCTATTGCAGGGAAGAACCGGTCAGAGTTTTCGAGGGGAGACTTTTGGAACCCGCAGGACATCAACCGGCCGACAACTCCCTGCTCTCGCAAGTTATCGGCGATCCTGCGCACCAGTTCCAAAGCCTCCTTGCGGTCAGGTACCTCATGAAGGATCAGCACCGGCCCCTGGGAGGTTGCGGCCACTCCCCCGAGGCCCATTTCCCCAAGGCCGGGTAGTGCGAGTTCCAACCTGGATTTTCGTAAACATGAAGCAGCCTGATCTACCGATAAGTCTGAGCGTAAACGCAGGTGGACCGTTCCACACCGCCTCCATTCATGCAAAATCATCTTTTCACTGACGCTCAGATCACTGGCTTCAATCTTCATCGGATCTCGAAAGAGTAGGTGCCCAGGGCTTCTTTGACGCCATGAAAATCCAGGGTGTAGTGCCCTGCGGGAATGTTGTTGATCTGTTTGTCCCCGGCCCAGCATCGCCCAGTCGCGATCTGCGCGACCGTGCCCCGGGACATCAGCTGCCATTTCCCGTAATAGGGACACCTCCCAATTTCGGGGTAAGTGGACTGCCCACCAGCCGGAAGCGCGAACGTATACAAGTCCCGGGGCGCCTTCGTCTCCAAATTCCCCGCACCTGCGCCAAGAACACCACTACCGCCAGCTTCGTCCCAGTCCATACGGAACAGTTACGCACGAAACCTCGCCTAAAAGCGGACCCCTGATTCTTTCTTGAGCCTTTGGCCGTTTCGTAGCGCCGGCGTCCGGTGAAGGATCGACTAACGGACAGCATCCGTTTCGTGCATTGAGCCGAGCAAGCCTCCGAAGCCTGCTGCCAGAACGTGGGCATGCTTGAGGGGAAGCCACCAGCATGTCCAAATTTCCGCGTTACCGCCGCTGGATGAGTCATCCTCTCCGCCGGCCCATCGCTCTGCAACATCGGCACTGGACACTGTCATCTCGAAATAATGCCGGATTGCCACCTCATCCCGCGCTGGACGTAGGTCGTATGACTGAGTGCCAAGACTTCGGAGTACTTGTCCGCGTCTCCCAGTTTCCTCATAAAGCTCACGAATAGCGGCTTCCACCGGTGACTCCCCGGGCGCAATCGACCCGGCAGGCACTTGCACCCCGGTTACGGTCATTGGCTGGTTGTCGTGTGTGAACACCAGCAAATGGTCATCGTGGACGACGTAGCAGACAACCTTTTCGACTTCGCGAGACATCTCTTCAGCCTACCGACCCGCCGCTGCGTTCGTACGAAGCCCCCGGAACTGCTGACTTATAACGCCCGGTAAAGGATCGGCTTACGCGACACGTCCTGGACCGGTCCTGCTCTTGTCTGAGGCGCTTAGAAACCCACGGCCAGATACCCCGCTTGCGCTATCCGCAGGCCCGGTCGAACGTATCGGATTCCAGATCGAATTGAGCGTTGCCACCACCGCCGAAGTTGAGCCCAGAGATCTCTTCCAGTTCGAGGTACCAAGGAGTAAGCCCGTCAGGCATTGTCTGGACGGGAAAGGCAGTTCCGCCCAAGTGGCATCTGGCGAATAGGGGTTCTGCCCAGTCCGTGAGACTGCCCGCATCTGTTGTGGGATGGACATACCCATCGGCGCCGACCTCATCTCCCCAGAGTTCAACAGGTGTCTTGCCAGCATTCGGATCGACTCGCGGAACCAACCAAATGTCCGTGATTGGCTCGACGTTGTCCCAAGCATTATTACCTTGTGATTCGTCGACATGCTCGCCCTTGGCACGAAGATCGGGACGAGCTGCCGTCGGGCCGGCAGCCAACTCATCATGCATGAGCCAGAGGATGGCAAATTCTCCGTCGATCAGGTCTCTGCGCCTAAGCAAACCTGGATGGTTCTCGGCTGCTGCAAGGTCGCGCAGGAATGGATCGGTTGATTCAGCGCTCGGCATGGGAAATTTGTCGCCTACTGCGAATTGGCCCTCACCAGCAAAAATCGCAATCCCTGGAAACTGGGGACCGCGCCGTTGGAAGTCTTCCGGTAGCCACAGAGTCAGCACATGCATCATAGGCAAACCAGTGTTGAGGCTTCGTGGCCAGTGTTCCCAACGAACGCCCGGACCATAACTTCCTGTCCACCCAGACGGCGGCTGGCTTGGCAGGGCACCTTCGGCAGTTCGTCCCGGTGCTTTGCCAATACCTGTGCCACAACGAAAGGCCAGATTCCAAACGATCATCTCGGTCATGGCACCACCATATGGCGTGAATGATCCAATCCCGACCCATCGGACTCAAACTGCGTCCGGTGGAGGACCGGCATACGGACGCCGTTTCTAGTGTTGCGCCGGCGACGTAACTGCAAATTCGATGGCGGACTCAACTGCATCCCGGCGGGCGTCTGTTGATTGGTCGAGAAGCATTTCAATCGCGTGGATCAGTGCCACAAGCGCAGGCTTTTGGACCGCCGCGAGGCGTCTCATCGAAGTGGCGAGCGACTCGGTGACGAGGACATCTACTGGGTTTCCGTAAGCACCTGAGTGAGACCCGTGGGGAGCTACGTAGCTTCCTCCTATCGAGGTGTCCCCCAGCAGCACCAGCAAAGAGAGGCGGATCTCGTCTGGGACGTCGCCAGCCGCAACTGCTGCAATGAAGGGCACGGCATAGGCTGTTGCTTCATATACCGTGCCCTGGTGACAAACGTTGGAATAGAGCCCCTCGCCGATTGCGGAGGAAGGGTCGTCCCGAAGCGCGGCTAATGATCGTGCTACGTCGCCAGCAATGCCGAGTGACATGTCGGCGGCCCCCAGCGACACGACGCCTCTTCCATACGCGTGTTGCAGTCGGCTCCAATCAACCCGGTCAAGTTCGTCCAAGGCATCGAAGCCCGTCCTTTTCGGTTGATACGGAGTATCCATACAAGTGAGGCTACCCAAACCAATACGGAAGGATCGTTTCCGGTCCTTGCTTTCCAGAACGCGAAGGTTTCGCCCAGCCAAGTCGCTCAGGTGGTCTTTCCGTGAATGCAGCCGCCGAGTCTCAGGCCCTAGGCTAGTGCTGACCAGGTATGACAGGGGGTAAGGCTTGGGCAGCGTAAAAGCAGTGGATGCTCACTATGAGATTCATTTCGGCGGCGAGCCGGAGTACTGGAAATTTAATGACTATCCAGAAATGGTCGGAGTTCTCGAATGGCCCAAAGGAGCATCACTAAAGCCATTTCACCTCTACGCGACGCTTGGCCTTCATGGCGTAGTTCACGGTCCGCTGAACCACAACCATAGGTTCGAGCTCTACACATGCGTGGCGGCAGGAACAGATGACGTTAGGTTGTCATTTGGGACTGCCCCCGGTTTTGTTGACTCCTTGACCTAGCGAGCTTGTGCTCGTGGAAGGATGTTGACCATGCCCACGGCTTATGGGGCGGAGTTCCGCCAGGATGTTATTGATGTGGCCCGCAAGGGCGAGGCGCCGCTGGCGCAGATTGCGAAGGATTTTGGGCTTTCGGTCACGACGTTGAAGCGCTGGATCGCTATCGCTGAGCGTAAGGACTCCGGGACCAGCCCAGCGGCGGCGGAGTCGGCTGAGGTGCGGGAGTTGAAGAAGCGGAACCGCCTGCTGGAGCAGGAGAACGAGATTCTGCGCCGGGCGGCTGCCTATCTGGCCAGGGACATCAACCCAAAATGATCTACCCGCTGGTCACGGATCTTGCCGCCGACGGTGTTCCCGTGGCGGTGACCTGCAGGGTGTTGGGATTTAGCAAGCAAGGCTATTACCGCTGGAAGGCCAACCCGGTCACGGAACGGGACTGGATCGATGCGCACCTCGTCAACGCCGCCCTTGACATCCACTCCGACGACCCGGCGTTCGGGTACCGGTTCATCGCCGACGAGTTACCCGGGAAAGGCATCACAGCGGGCGAGAACAGGGTCCAGCGCCTGTGCAGGGACCACGGCATCTGGTCGGTGTTCTCGAAGAAGCGTGGGCTGAACCGCAGACCCGGGCCGCCGGTTCACGACGACCTGGTCGAGCGGGATTTCACCGCCGCGGCGCTGAACGAGCTGTGGCTGACGGACATCACCGAACACCCCACGGCCGAGGGGAAGCTCTACCTCTGCGCGGTGAAGGACGTCTATTCCGGCAGGATCGTCGGCTACTCGATGGACTCGCGGATGAAGTCCTCTCTTGCCGTCGCTGCCCTGGAGAACGCGGTGCAGGCACGAAGACCGGAAAGAACGGTGGTCCACTCCGACCGTGGGTCGCAGTTCCGGTCACGCCGGTTCGTTGAATCGCTCCGTCGCCACGGGCTCACCGGATCGATGGGCAGGGTCGGTGCGTGCGCGGACAACGCCGCGATGGAGTCCTTCTTCTCGCTGCTGCAGAAGAACGTCCTGGACCGTCAGCGATGGCTCACCAGACAGGACCTCCGGCTGGCCATCACAACCTGGATCGAGAGAACCTACCACCGCCGGCGACGGCAAAGACGGCTGGGCAAACTCACGCCCATCGAATATGAAACAATCAACCGGACCGCGCTCACAGCGGCCTAAGACCCCGAGTCAACAAAAGCCGGGGCAGTCCCCAATGCCCAGTCCGTAGACACCGCGTTTAGGTGCAGTACCTGTGAAACGTCCCGGTGAAGGAGCTTCTTCTGACGATGAGTCTTTGCTTTTGTCTGCGGAGTAGGGTGCAGCTATGGACGAGCGCATAGGAAACGTTGAGTCACTGGACCCGCATCCCAGTGTCATCGTTCGATTCATACAATCGGCCGCCGAGAAAACGTGGCCTTCGGACGTGGCCCTCTTCCAGGATTACTTTGATCATCTTGGGTGCGAGCTCGACGTCGTAGATGATCCGGCTGGCACGGAACCGCCGGCCGTGACTCGAGGATTATTTACAACAACAGATATTCGGACCGATGGTGCTTCGTGGGCCGCTCTCGACGGGTTGCTCTCTAGCCTCAATTTTTTTGCCTACCAGCATGAACAGGATGTGGCCGCTGCCGTTGTCGCCGGTTATGAAGGTGTGAGGGCCGGTCTCAAAGATTTGTTTGGCCCGTCGCCCGATGAGCAGACGGATGGACGCGGTAATCGTTCAGCTATGTGGAGGACCCAGGACGTTCTGATTGAGTTGTACGCGCATGTGACAGAGGCTCCTGCGCTGCAGGTTGGTATCAGCCACAGAGAATGCAATGCGATCTACGAACGTCTATTAGCGCACACCGCGTTCAAGCCAAACCCGTGATTAGCTTCCGCACCTCCCGACAGCGTCCGGTGAAGGATCCTTATCCAGACGTGGCTTCTAGTCCTGTGGCACCTGATCAGGGGTCTGATGTTGGCTTGGTGAAACACCGTGTGTTCAGGAGCTCGAGGCTTGCACGGCGGGCGGCTAGCTGGAGTGTTTTGTTCTCGGAGGTGATGGTGACTATGAGCCCTCCGGGAAAGACGGTCCAGGGGGCTTTTTCGAGATCTCCGACGGGCGTGGGCTCAGGGTAGATTTCCAGTGGCCCTGTAAGGGGCCCGTCCTCACCAGCACCCATCTGGAAGATGAGTGGTAGCGGCCATGAAAAACTGCCCGTAGGCGGCCACGAAAATGCCCGCTGACGGCCAGTAGAACTGCCCGCCGGTGGCCATGAGATCTGCCCACTTCCTTTACTGAACCGACCGCGCCTTAAGCGGTGGGGGCCTCTCCCTGGGGTTTGATGACGGTGTCTAAGCGCACCAAAAGCGAACCAGGAAGAGGCCCTGTATGAAGTCTGACGGAGAAATCATGGAAATTCTTGCTGCCTACGATCTGACCGGGTCGTTGCGCGCCACCGCGGAGCTCACGGGCTGCTCGCACCACACCGTTGCCAAACACGTCCAGGCCCGCGACGCTGGCCGGCCGATCGGGGAACCCGCGGCCCGCGGCCGGGTGACCGATCCGTTCCTGCCCAAGATCGAGGAGTGGATCGAAGCCTCCAAGGGCCGGATCCGTGCCGACAAGGCCCACGAAAAGCTCCTCACCCTGGGCTACACGGGTTCGGAACGCTCCACCCGCCGGGCGATCGCCCAGGTCAAAGCAGCATGGCGGTTGGGCCATACCCGCGTTCACCGGCCCTGGATCACCGAGCCGGGCATGTGGTTGCAGTACGACTTCGGCGATGGCCCCCGGATCGGCGGGGTGAAGACGATGCTGTTCGTTGCGTGGTTGGCGTTCTCCCGGTTCCGGATTGTGATCCCGCTGCGGGACCGGACCGCGCCGAGCGTCTTCGCGGCCCTGGACCGGTCCTTCCGAATGCTGGGCGGGGCACCAACCTACGTGCTGACCGACAACGAGAAGACAGTCACCACGGCCCATGTTGCCGGGGTCCCGGTCAGGAACCAGCAGACCCTGGACTTCGCCCGGCACTACGGGATCACGGTGCTGACCTGCCAGCCCGCGGACCCTGCCACCAAGGGCGGGGTCGAAGCGTCCGTGAAACTCGCCAAGGCCGACCTCGTGCCGAAGGACACCAACCTCCGCGCCGACTACCGCACCTTCGCCGAACTCGAGACCGCCTGCGAGGTCTTCATGGATGAGGTGAATGCCCGTGAGCATCGGGTGACGCGGCGCAGACCCGCGGCGGTGCTCGCCGAGGAAGCCCCAAGGTTGCACCGGATTCCGGACACCGCCCACACGGTCGCGTTCGGGCTGGCCCGCACCGTTCCGGAGAACACTCCGATGGTCACGTTCGAAAACGGCCAGTATTCGGTCCCGGCGCATCTGCTCGGGGCCCGGGTGTTCGTCCGCACCCACGGGACCGGACCGGACGAGCAGGTCATCATCGTCCACCATGGAGGCGCCGGGCCCGTCGAGGTCGCCCGCCACGACCGGGCCCGACCGGGCAGCCCCGCCATCAACGATGATCACTTCCCCGGAACCCGGGCAAAGGTCCCTGGCGATTATGAGGTCAGGGCCCGCAGCGCTGACGAGGCATCGTTTCTGGCCATTGGCGAGGGCGCCAGGACCTGGTTGCTGGAAGCGGCGGCGGCCGGGACGGCACGGATGAACGTGAAGATGGCCGAGGCCGTCACCCTGGCCAAAATCGCCGGCGTCGACCACGTCGACCGGGCACTCGGCGATGCCGCCCTGCACGGCCGGTTCGCGCATCCGGACCTCGCCTCGATCCTGAACGCCAACATCCGCCGCACCACCACGCACGCGGCCAACGAAGCAACCTCCCTCACCCAAGGCACGGCTGCGTGGGCTGCGATCGGCAACCCCGCAACCAACACCACGCCGGAGGAGGCCCGATGAGCCCCGTGACCACGACCAATACCGCGGCTCCGCCGCTGCCGGCGGACCTGGAAGCCCTGATGCGGTCCCTGAAAATGCCCCACGCCCGGGCGCTGGCCCCGGACCTGATCGCGACCGCCCGCGCCCAGCGTTGGGAACCAACCGAGGTCATCAAAGCCCTCTTCACCGAGGAAGCTGCCGGACGGGCCCGGTCCATGCTCGCCTCCCGCCGCAAAGCAGCAGGGTTCCCGACCGGGAAAACCTTCGAGGCGTGGGACCCGGCAGCGTCCTCCATCCCCGCACCGACCCAACAGGCGCTGCGGACTCTGGAATGGATCAACCGGCGGGAAAACCTCGTCGTCTGCGGGCCTTCCGGGACCGGAAAGACGTTCTTTCTCGAAGCGCTCGGCCAGCAGGCCGTCGAAGCCGGCATGCGGGTCGCCTGGTTCAGGCTCGAGGACCTCGGCGTCCTCATCCGCGCCCACCGAACCGATGACAGCGTCACCCGCGCCGTGACCCGGATTCTCCGCGCCGAGCTCGTGGTCATCGACGACATCGGCCTGTTGCCCGTGGCCACCGACGCTGCCGAAGGCCTTTATCGGGTCGTGGACGCAGCCTACGAAAAACGGTCCGTCGCGATCAGCTCCAACCTCCACCCGGCCGGGTTCGATGAGCTCATGCCCAAGACCCTCGCGACCGCCACGGTTGACCGGTTGCTGCACCACGCACATGTCTGTCAGACCAGCGGCGATTCCGTCCGCCTCACCCAGGCCCTCGCCGGGAAAGGAGTTACCCGCTTGAACTGACCAACCCCACGATGGCCAATCCCGCCGAACCAATCAGTGGGCAGATCTGTTGGCCATCACCGGGCAGTTTTACTGGCCACCAGCGGGCACATCAACTGACCGCCCATGGGCAGAACCTAATGGCCATTGACAGATGAGCCGGTTTGGCTCTGCCCTTGCATAACCTCGAGCCCATCTACCCCGAAGCCCCGATCCAGGCTCTCTGTGGGCGCATTCGAAAAGTCCTCGTTCGGTGTCCTGGGCTTTGCGCTTCGTCCGCATAGGGGCAACGACAAAGAACTGGATTGCGGCTGTCATAACGATGCCGGAAGTGATCACGATGACCCATGCAGGCCACAAGCCCAGGGCAGCCTGCAATGGGACATAGAAGATGCCGGCTAGGACGAACAGCGGCAGGGAACTGATGGTGTCGTAGACCTGTTCCAGTCGGCTCTTGGGAGTCGGGTCCAAATCCGGCTCGCGCATGGGAAACCTGCTTCCTGCTAAATCGAGTTCGGGTAGGGGCGTCAGCAGGACTGAAAGACACCGTTACGCCGTCTGTTAGTGGGTCCTTCACTCACCTACGAAGGGTGCCGTCGCGCCTGTCGGTCTTTTCGTCTTTGCTGCCACTCAAGGATCGGGCCGATTACGAGTAGGTAACTTGCCCCTAGACCGGACACACCTCCGAGAATCGTGTACGCACTGGTGAGCAAGGGTGATGAGCCATCTTCTTGTCCTCGAAGAATGAGAGCGAGACCGAAGGCGACAATGGTGACAGCAAGGGCGGCCAGGAAGACTCTTTTTCGGCGCGTCCTGGCCCGAGGGGATGGTGTCATGAATGCCTCTCGTTCTTGCTTCCGGTTTCCGGTTGTTCGCGAGCATCCGGAAGTGGATCGTCAGAGTCCTGATCTTGTTTCCGGCGCCGTAGTTCCCTCCGCGCCAACACAAAATAGCTCACCCAAAGAATTGCGAGGATCACCGACGACAGCTTCGCCCAACCTGAGTAGCCAAACAGTCCAAGGGCAGCCCACGTGACACCGAAGACCAAGGCAAGGTTTCCTATCCACCGAAGGTCCGCGCTTGATCTTTTCGGGAAACGCATCGAGGTTCGCAGCCTGGCAGCCATGGTTACCAAGGACTCTCCTTTGATCAGTTCTCCGAAACGTATGGGCATCCTTGACCCAGTCACCCACCAATCTGCTCCCGAGAAAAGACCTTTGTGGGTTTTCTACGGTTTTCTACCCGATCTGAATCTCTCTACAAGGAGTCAGTAATGCCTGATAAATCTGCCGGGTGCGGCGCTTTCTAAAAAGCATGTTCAAGAGTGTCTAAGCACGAGCAGCGAAGCGCCCGTTAGCCGGTCGTTTAGCGTTCAGCCAGGCATGGATCCATTCCTCTGCTCCGTTGTCGGCCCCTGATGTGTACGTTTACCCCGAACGATGAAATGCACGGTGAGGGTGCCCTAACTGCTACGCCTCAGACTGCCGTGAAACCCTAGCGTTTCGAGGCGCTGCGGATCTGAGACACCCGGTGAGTTCAGAGAAGGAGTCGGAGCCGCGGGTGGGATCGCCTATCGGATTAACTGGTCACTTGTAGGACCTGAACACGATCGAGTCGAAGACGGCACGTGCCTCTCTTATCAGTTCCGGATTGATCAATTCGTCGATATAGCCCACCGAGACCACAGCCCACTGGCCGTTCAGGTCGACCACCCGGTAGGTTTCGTGTTCATTCTGAGTTGAGTACCAGTGTGAGCAGGTGGCGAATGATTCTGAGTGGATACATAACCTTCGGGCGCCGCAGGCTTTGAAGTCCACGTCACCCTCGACGGAGTGGTCGAACTCGAAGCCGGAGTAATCGCCCACCATGACCTCGACGGGAGGGGTGCTTACCGTCCATGACTGTGCCGCCATCGCTTTGACGGAGGCCTCGGCCGACGGTCCGACATTGGCAAGAGCGCCCATCCAGCTGCATGCGTCCATTGACACATAGTCCGCGGGCGAAAGAGTCAGGTAGACGGCCCATTCAGCCGGGTGACCCGGGTCATCCTTGCCCAGGCTTTGGCCGTCAAGGGTATACCAGCCGTCCGGGACGGTGATCTCGAAAGGCTCCGTGTAGCCGACGACGGGGACTAGGTATGTGCCGGCGTCGATGTCGCCGCTCTCCGGCAGCGGTGGGACCGTACGAGGGTCGCGACTCTCCGGCAGCGGCGGGACTGTGCGAGCCTCCGTGACCGGAGAAGTGGCAGACGCGAGGAACGCGTCGTCAGGCTCATACTGGCACCCGCTGAGACATCCAAGCAGGGCGACAGTCGCCAAAGGCAAGAGATGACACGACCTCTTAGCGGCCTTTTCAAGGGGCGTCACGGAACTCATTGATCCACCAGGCCGCTACAAAGTCCTGTGGGGCCCCGCAGCCGGGTGGCCCCGCGGGCGGCCCGAGATTGGATGCCGTCGCCTCAAGTCTCCTCCGGCAATAAACCCGTGACAATGAAGAACTGCACGGAGATCAGTTCGACTCATGCAATCCCCCCGAAATGACAGGAGCACGCTGAAGCCGCGGCGAGGAAACGCCAATTTGAAGCAGCTATCACCGACCGTTATGTGGGCTTACTGTGCCCAGATTGTAGCCAGTGCGCTCCTCGCACCCAGCGAATTCGCAAAGGGGTTGAACAACGGTTGGGATATTGGGTTCTTCTGCCTTTTCGCAGCGTGGTTTTTGCTCAGCGCTGGACAAGTCCTTCACATGCTCCACGTACGCCGAAATGATGCTCCATTCTGGGATGAGGAAGATCTACGCCGGGCAGATTTGGAGCGTCGAGGCAGACGATTGTGAGCATTTCTGCGGTCGTAAGCAAACTGAATCTGGCGCCGCCTACCGAACGCCTGACGTGAATCCGCCCACCCGAGTTGGCTTGTCCTGCGCTCAACCGTGCGAATCCAGAGGAAGGTCACTATGCATCCGCCAAAAAAGAACAACCCAAGTGCCACCATCAACAGTTCACGCATAATCCAGACATTATCCTGACCGCTGACACGGCCGACAGTGCCGTGACCAGCCACAAGAGCGCTGCACGGGCTGGAATAAGGCGTCCATTCAAGGATCGGCGTATGGGACGTTATGCGAACTGGCCTCTTATGGACGTTTTCCAACGCTCGGGAAGGGGCGGCGGACAGCACTGTTCTTGAGGGATCCCGACCAGTGCGCTCGGCCTTGGCCACTGTTACGCTGACGGCACGGCTAACCGTCGGACGGACGCTTGCGTCCACCCACAGTGGCCAAACAAAGAAATCTGCCTCTCATCTGAGGCGCAAGGGGTGATGAATTGAGCACCAGAGGGAAGAAGATCGTAGTCGCCATCTTGTTCTAGCTGATAGGTTCCCTCATTGGGGCCGGCGTTCTTGCTTTATTTGTAGCCCCGGGTGACAAAACCTATTGGCCGAGCGTGGCCTCCACCGCCGGAATCCTTCTAATAATGATTGCGGCATTTGGGGTTCGAGACAAAAGGCCTAAACGCAAGCGGGGATATTCGATATTGGCACTCGCTCTTGTCATTCCGACGCTTTTCCTCATGATTGCATTCGGACCGGGCCCAGCGCTGGGCACACTTGCAGGTGGTCTTACAGGGGGACTCATCATCACGTGGCCGTACCTGACGGGCAAGAAAGCAGTATCTCAGCCTGGTACTTGAGAACGGCTACCGGTTCATCGTTACGAAGCCGCCGATGAACCGGGTCCGTTTAGGTTTGCTTACTCCGGACGACTCGAACCGAACGCATCTGCAGGATGGGGCAGTTTCCAACGCTAATGAGCCGCACACAACACAGCATGGAAACTATCCTGGACGAGAGGTAATCGCCGCAACCTATATTCACTGCGGTCTGGACAAGGCGCTTAGCTCCGTCTTCAGGAACGTAACTCCGGCCGATGCACCAAACCGTCCGCAGCACCAATGACCTGGTCAACAAAGCCTCATCCGGCGAGCACCGCAGGCCAGTTGTCATCCAAGCTCGGCCCGGCGGCGAAGGTCGGCCCCGTACTCTGACCACCCGCCCGCGTAAAGACGGCCCTGACCAAGCCCTGCATACTCAAGAGCGAGAAGGTTATGGCACGCGGTGACGCCTGAACCACAGTAGGAGATGACTTCTGTCGCGTCTTCGATTCCAACCTTTGCAAACGCCCGTCGGACGTCTTCGACCGGGCGCAGGCGTCTGTCGGAGTCGAGGTTTCCACGGCACGGGACGTTCACTGCACCGGGGATGTGTCCGGCTTGGGGATCGGTGGGCAGTTGGAGGCTTCCGTCGAAGCGGTCGTTGTTGCGGGCGTCTACGACGATTCCGGCAGCCCCCGAAATGATGTCCTTAAGCGTGGCGAGACGGGCCCCGGGCCATGGAGACGGCGTGAAGGCCACCGGCGAAGGCTCCACGGGCGTTGTTTCGAGCGGTCCCGACCATGCGGAAATCCCGCCGTCGAGCAACGCCGCCCTATGTCCGAGCGAACGCAGCATCCACACGAGCCGCGCGGCGATGACTCCCCCCGCGTCGTCATAGGCGACGACGGTCGAGCCGTCGCCGATTCCGAGGGAGGACATTCCATGCGCGAACACTTCCGGGCCGGGAAGCGGGTTAAGCCCGCGTGGTCCAGAATCGCCTGACAGCCATGCGTCCAGGTCCACAAATACCGCACCTGGCAGATGTCCGCCATCATACGCGTTACGGCCGGACGCACCGTCGAGGTACCACCGAACATCGGCGATGACAAGGTTCTGGCGGTGCGCCGTGAGCCACGCGACATCAACAAAGGGTGGGAGATCTTCTGGGGTTATCCGGCTGTCGTCCATACAGTGCAGGCTAATTGATGCGTCCATATTTTGAGCAAAAAAGTCTCATAATGTGGATGACCACGGCCTATGCCTAGAGGTCCTCGCGTGCCACCATGGAATTGGTACCAAGGGGACCCACCCAGAGAGCGGACAGTGCCATGATCCAGGCCCTGCTGTGCAAATTGAACCTCCGTCACGACTGGCACGTTGAACACACTGACGATGGCCGTCGCTTCCGGCGCTGCGTGCGTTGCGGACGGGATGATGACAGCGGTGGTCGGTGGACCAATGCCCCGGGGGCATGGGCGGGGCCGAGCCAGTAATCGCGACCACTCCCCTGCTGCGGCCTAAAGGACTGCGGGTGCACCGATAAAGACTGCCTGTGCGGCCTCGCCTGGGATCTGTAGGCTGGGGACATGGCTGCACCCATGATCTACATCACGTTTCCTGGCACGGCCCGGGACGCACTGGGCTTCTACGCGAACATTTTCGGCGGTGAACTCGCCCTGCATACCAACGCTGACTTCGGAAACTCCACGGGCGACCCCTCGGCCATAGCGCACGGTGTCCTTTCAGGGCCCGTGGCCATGGCCGGCACCGACGCGTCCGAGGGTGACAAACCGGTGAACTGCGAAGGGCTGATGCTCTCCCTGCTGGGAACGGCGGAAGCGCCCGTACTGCACCAGTGGTTCGTCAGCCTCGCTGCCGGCGGCCGGATTGTCGATCCGTTGGCGGCAAAACCCTGGGGCGCCTCGGACGGGCAGGTAATCGACCGGCATGGACTGCATTGGCTGATCGGCTACGAACCCGCGTGAGTGTTGGGCGTATCTCCGCCGGTCCAACGGGACCAACCGGTGAACCCCGCCACGCGTGAGGCGTGAACTATCTACGGGATCAGGCAGGAGCTTCGTTCCGCCGCACTATCTCATTGATCCAGATGGGCGCGAACGGGGAGGTACAGTTCGGCGGCGTGGGATAGTCCTTGAGCACTTCCAGCCGCTCGCCGATCCGCAGCGCCCTGCCACGGTGCTCGGGATGCACAATCCCGATCTGCGCCAGCGTGCTGTTCATGGCCCACTGCAGGCGGTCCGGCGCGTCCTTCATCTCCGCTTCGATGGTGTCCAGCAGGCCGGCCAGGTCAAGTCCGTCCGGCGACTTCGCCACCCGGTCACCGGTCAACGCCCAGCCCGCACTTGCCACCACCGGGTCGGGATCCCCGGTCCACGCCAGGCGCAGGTCTTCGGCGTGGGGACTCTTCCGGACCACGTAGTTCACCAGCCAGTCGTGCACTTTGGGAGCCCGCGCCTCACGCAGCATGGCATCCAGGTCCGCCGCCGGAAAATCCTTGGGCCGGCAGATCAGCAACGCCAGCAGCCGTGCGGCAGTGTCCCCGGTGGCCCACAGCCCGCGGGCCAGGTCCTGCTGGGTCTTAAGCCGTTTCGCCACGCCGCGCAGCTTCGACAGGTTCACGCCGTGGTCGTCCCCGCGTTTTTCGTTGACCTCACGCACCCTCGGATCCTGCAATCCGGACAGTTCCGCCATCACGGCGTCCAGCGTCGTCCCGTTCATGCCAGCCTCCTGCATCAGTGCCTACCATTCAAGCGTATCGGCCGGGATGGTTCAGTGCCGCTGCTTGAGTCCAGCACCCACCACCGCGCCGACCCCGAGTCCCAAGGCAACCCCCACCACAGGGCTGTCAAAAATCGCCAGGCCCAGGGCGATGCCAAGCGCCGCCCCCACCAGGCAGCAAATCCACAGCGGCTTGTTCATGGCGCCTCCACTCGTCGGAAGTCCAGCGTAAGCCACACCTGTAGCGGTGGGCGCCCGCACAAGTAACGTGCCGGCCGGATCCGCGTAGCCACTACGGGTGCGCAGCAAGACAACTAGCCGTAGGCTCACAAAACGGCGGCCGACGGCGGCACTCACCTTCTGTTCCTGGCTGTCCAATGCTTTTCAGGCCCGTAGCCCCCCGGATTGCGGAAGGATTGCCATGCCGGATTTTTTCCCAAGCGCCCCTGCTGTCGGTGCGGCGCTGGCGCGCGCCTTTGAGGGCACCACCCCTTTAGCGGACGCGCTGCATCAGTCCCCAGGCAGGCCGGTTCTGCTCCGGTATCCCGTCCGGGCACAGGCCCGCTTCCGGCCAGGGCGGGCGCTGGCGTATACGGTGACCCACGTCCTGATGGAATACGGCGAAGGCGCGGACAGCAGCTACCACTGGGAGCCTGGCTGCCTGGTCAGACGAACGCCCCGGGGGCCTTAACGATCCCCGCTGTCAGCCGCGTTCCCGCCGTCCAGCATTGCCTGCAGGGCTCGTTGTGGACCGCGCGGGCACAACGGTTCCGGGCGATAGGCTCGAAGCCATGAGTTTCCTGAAAAGCCGGACCCCTCAACCCACCGCCACCAGGGCCTGGGCGGCCGCCGCCCTTGTTGATGTGGTGCTGATCCTGGTGTTTGCCGCCGTCGGCCGCGATGCCCACCATCGCGGCGATGTGGTGACCGGGGTTTTGCTGACTGCATGGCCGTTCCTGCTGGGAGCCGCCGTTGGGTGGGCTGCGGCGCGGTCCTGGCGGAACCCATTCTCACCAACACGGGCCGGAGTTCCCGTCTGGCTGGGCGCCCTGGTGGGCGGAATGCTGCTGCGCGCCGTGACCGGGCAGAGCGTGGTGCTGCCCTTCATCATCGTGGCCACTCTCAGCCTTGCAGTCCTGCTGCTGGGCTACCGGCTTATTGCGGCACTGATCCGGCGCCGCAGGCACCCGTGACCTTGGCGTTGCTGCCCGCCACGGACAGAGGTCCTGCGGCGCCCTTCTGTAATAGGCTGGCAGAACTGACAAGCTGGCCGGGCAAAGCTACGGCGCAACTGATCCGGAAGGGTTAAACGTGATCACCGCATTCGTTCTGATCAAGACCGACGCCGCCCGCATTCCAGAGACGGCAGAGGAAATCTCCGCCATCGAAGGCATCAGTGAGGTCTATTCCGTCACAGGCGAGTGGGACCTCATTGCCGTGGCGCGGGTCCCCCGGCACGAGGACCTCGCGGACGTCATTGCCGACAGGCTGTCGAAGGTCCCCGCCGTGGTCCACACCACCACGCACATTGCGTTCCGCGCCTACTCCCAGCATGACCTGGACGCCGCATTTTCGCTGGGGTTCGAGCAGTAATCCTCCCCACCGCAGCAGGGCCCACTTCTCGGGTCAGGACGTGGTGAGCGACACCCATTTCTCCAGAACCGCGGCCGCGGCTCCCGAATCGATGGATTCGGCGGCGCGGTGGTAAGCACCGGCCATGCGGTCAAGGAACGGCCCGTCAGCGGTCAGGTCAAACGCCACCAGCCCGGCGGCAGCATTCAGCAGCACGGCGTCACGCGCCGGCCCCGCACTTCCTGCCAGGACGTCGCGCACCACGCCGGCATTCACCTGCGCATCGCCGCCCCGGAGCTGGTCGACGGTGGCGAGCCTGATACCGAGATCCTGCGGCGAAAAGACAAGCTCGGTCACGCCGCCGTTCCGGATCTCCCAAACGGTCGACGGGCCGGTAGTGGTCAGCTCATCCAAGCCGTCGTTCCCGCGGAACACCAGGCCCCTGCTGCCCCGCCGGGCAAGTACGCCGGCAACTAGCGGCGCCATCCGCGCGTTGGCAACACCAACGGCTGATGCCTGGACCTGGGCTGGATTGGTCAACGGACCAAGGAAGTTGAACGCCGTCGGGATGGCAAGTTCCCGCCGCGGCACGGCCGTGTGCCGGAATGACGGATGGAAGACCTGGGCAAAGCAGAACGTGATTCCTGCCAGTTCCGCGTTCCGCGCCACCTGCTCGATTCCCAGGTCCAGCCGCACGCCCAGTGCCTCAAGGACATCGGCGGAACCGGACGACGACGACGCCGCCCGGTTGCCGTGCTTAACCACTTTCGCGCCCGCGCCGGCAGCGACCAGGGCGGCCATCGTGGAGATGTTGACGGTGTTGAGCTGGTCTCCGCCGGTGCCCACGATGTCCAGCTTTTCGCCGGAAATTGAGATCGGGTTGGCGTGCGAAAGCATGGCGTGCACCAGGCCGGAAAGCTCCTCCACCGTTTCGCCCTTGGCGCTCAGCGCCACCAGGAAACCGGCGATCTGCGCGGGCGTCGCCGCTCCGGACATGATGGTGTCCATGGCCCAGGAAGTATTCGCGGCAGTAAGGTCCGAACCGCTGATCAGTGCCGAGATCAGCCGGGGCCACGTGTTGGCTGGGGCTGCAGTTGCCGGAGAAGTCACCCCCTGATGCTATCGAGCGAGGGCCGGGACTGACCAATATGAACCCTCGCGGGAACTTTTCCGGGCAATTTCGCGTCTTTGTAGAAAAAGTCCCCCCAAAAGGCGGTTTGCGTTGGGCAGCACGGACTTTTACAGACATAATGTCTATGTGACATCTGCGACCCATGCCCCCAGTACCCCGGCGCACCCCACGCTGAACCGCCCCAATATGGTTTCCGTTGGAACCGTAGTGTGGCTGTCCAGTGAGTTGATGTTCTTCGCCGGTCTCTTCGCCATGTACTTCACACTGCGCTCCACGAGTGGTGCCATGTGGGCGGAAGAGACGGCCAAGCTCAACTTCCCCTTCGCGCTAGCAAACACGATCGTCCTTGTGGCCAGTTCCTTTACTTGCCAGATGGGCGTCTTCGCCGCCGAAAGGCTGCAGCCGCGCCGAAGCGGTGGCGCCCTCAAGTTCTCCAAGTGGGGAATGAATGAATGGTTCACCTTGACCTTCATCATGGGTGCCATCTTCGTCGGCGGCCAGTCCTTCGAGTACGCCATGCTCGTTTCCGAGCATGTATCGCTGTCCTCGAACGCCTACGGCTCCGCTTTCTACATGACCACCGGCTTCCACGGCCTGCACGTCATCGGCGGCCTCATCGCCTTCCTGCTCATCATGGGCCGGTCCTTCGCGGCGAAGAAGTTCGGCCACTTCGAGGCCACGTCCGCGATTGTCACCTCTTACTACTGGCACTTCGTGGATGTCGTCTGGATTGGCCTCTTCCTGGTCATCTACGTCCTCAAGTAGCCAGCTTTGATTCTTTTTCTACAAGAGGCAGAATTTCAGGTAGCGGCTCCCGGAGCCGGCGCAGGATCGAATAAAGGAACCACCACGTGAAGGCACTTTCGCAAAAGCGGCGTCACCCACTGGCAGCCGTAGCGCTGCTACTGATGGGGCTGCTCGTCATGGGCGGGCTCTACGCCGTCGCTACCACGGTGAACGAGGCCAAGGCCTCCACCACCTCGTACAGCGCCAACGACACCGAAGAGGGCGGCAAGCTTTTCGCCGCCAACTGCGCCACCTGCCACGGCATGGGCGCCAGCGGAACCCAGGCGGGTCCGTCGCTGGTTGGCGTCGGCGCTGCTGCTGTTGACTTCCAGGTGGGCACCGGCCGTATGCCGATGCAGATGAACGGCCCGCAGGCCATGGAAAAGCCGGCCCAGTTCAACGACGAACAGACCCACCAGCTTGCAGCCTATGTGGCTTCCCTGGGAGCCGGCCCGGCAGTTCCTGAAGAAGGCCTGTTGGACGAAGGCGGCGACGCCGCTGCAGGTGGCGAGCTCTTCCGTACCAACTGCGCCATGTGCCACAACGCGGCAGCAGCCGGTGGGGCCCTGACCCGTGGCAAGTTCGCTCCCGCCCTGGCGGACGTTTCCGGCAAGCACATCTACGAGGCCATGGTCACCGGCCCGCAGAACATGCCGGTGTTCAGCGACACGAACATCACCCCCGAAGGCAAGCGCGACGTCATCACGTTCCTGAAGCAGATCGAATCCACCGGCTCCCCGGGCGGAGCCGACCTCGGTTCGCTTGGCCCGGTTGCTGAAGGCCTGTTCGTCTGGGTCGCAGGCCTTGGTGTCATCATCGCCTTCACCATCTGGCTCACCTCCCGGACGTCCTGACGTCCACGCAGCACCACAGCACTTCTGCTGATCCGTCAGCAGCTTGAAATTGAAAACTAACCCGGCAGCCGCCGGGACGAGAGAAGGATGAGGCGAATTATGGGCAACCATAGTGACGGCAGTCCGAACCACTCGGGCACCGTAGCTACGGCTGGTCAGAATGAGGTGGAGAAGTTCCAGGATCCTGGAATTCCCCCGCACCGTTTGCGCCTGGCTGACACGGACCCGAAGGCCGCAAAGCGGGCAGAACGGCAGGTCGCCTTACTTTTTGGCCTCTCTGTTGTTGGAACCGTAATCTTCCTGGTGGCGTACTTCGCCATCGATCTGGGCGAGGATGCCGGCATTGCCACCATCCGCCTCCAGAACGCCCTCCTCGGTGTAGGCACCGCCTTCGCCATGCTGGGCATCGGTACCGGCATCGTGCACTGGGCCAAGGCCCTGATGCCCGATCACGAGGTATCCGAGGAACGCCACGCGATCCGCTACGAGGAAGACCGCGTAGCAGCTGTCCGCATTGTCGATGACATTGTCGAAGAGACCGGCATCAAACGCCGCCCCCTCATCCGCAATACGCTCCTCGGCGCCGTGGCCCTGGCACCGCTTCCCGCGATCGCCATTTTCGGTGACCTCGGACCGCGCCCGGACGAGAAGCTCGCACACACCATGTGGGCTCCCCAGGACGGGAACCTGAAGCGCCTCGCCCGCGACCCCGACGGAACGCCCATCAAGGCCTCCGACGTGACGCTGGGCTCAGCCTTCCACGTCATTCCCGAAGGCCTGAACGAACTCCACGAGGGCAAGCTGAACGAAAAGGCCAAAGCCGTCGTTCTGCTGATGCGCCTCGACCCTTCCTCGCTCAACCCGTCCGCGGGCCGCGAGGACTGGGGTTACAACGGCATCGTTGCTTACTCCAAGATCTGCACCCACGTCGGTTGCCCCGTTGCTCTCTATGAGCAGCAGACGCACCACCTGCTGTGCCCGTGCCACCAGTCCACCTTTGACCTCACGCAAGAGTGCAAAGTGATCTTTGGCCCCGCCAGCCGTCCGCTCCCCCAGCTGCCCATCGCAGTTGACGACGAGGGATACCTGGTCGCTACCAGCGACTTCAAAGAACCCGTAGGACCGAGTTACTGGGAGCGTGATATGCATGAGCGCAGCAACAACAGCTGAGCCCGCTTTCGTCGCCAAAACCAAGGCAGGCCGGGTCACCGACTTCGTCGATTCCCGTGTGGGCGGTTCCGGAATCCTCCGCGAATTCGGCCGCAAGGTCTTTCCGGACCACTGGTCGTTCATGTTCGGCGAAGTGGCCCTGTACTCGTTCGTCATCCTGCTGCTCTCCGGCACGTTCCTGACGTTCTTCTTTGATCCGTCAATGGCCGAGACCCACTACGACGGTTCGTATGTGCCCCTCAAGGGCGTCGAAATGTCCGTGGCGTACAGCTCCTCGCTGGATATCTCCTTCGACATCCGCGGCGGCCTGTTCATGCGCCAGGTCCACCACTGGGCAGCCCTGCTGTTCGTAGCCTCCATCGCCGTGCACATGCTGAGGGTCTTCTTCACCGGAGCCTTCCGCAAGCCCCGCGAAATGAACTGGGTTGTGGGCAGCGTCCTGCTCATCCTTGCCATGGCTGCCGGCTTCACCGGCTACTCACTCCCCGATGACCTGCTCTCCGGTAACGGCCTGCGCATCATCGACGGCGTGATCAAGTCAATCCCGATCGTTGGAACGTACATCTCGTTCTTCCTGTTCGGCGGCGAGTTCCCCGGCACGGCCATCATCAGCCGCCTCTACATGCTGCACATCCTGCTGGTACCGGCCCTGATCCTGCTGATGATCGTCCTGCACCTCTTTATGGTGGTTGTCCACAAGCACACCCAGTACCCCGGCCCCGGCCGCAACGACAACAATGTTGTGGGCTACCCGCTGGGCCCGGTTTACGCTGCGAAGGCCGGTGGATTCTTCTTCATCGTCTTCGGCGTGCTGGCCCTGATGGCAGGCTTCTTCACCATCAACCCGATCTGGAACTACGGTCCCTACGATCCCTCCCCCGTTTCCGCCGGTACCCAGCCTGACTGGTACATCGGATTCGTTGACGGCGCCCTGCGCCTGATGCCGGGTGTGATCAACGGATTCCACTTCGAGTACGTCATCTTCGGATTCACGCTGACGCTGAACGTCCTGCTCCCGGCCCTGGTGCCGGCAGGCATCCTGTTCACCGTAATGTTTATGTACCCGTGGATCGAACGCTGGATCACCAAGGACGACCGCGAGCACCACGTCCTTGACCGTCCCCGCAACGCCCCGACCCGTACGGCCATCGGCATGGCAGGCTTCGTCTGGTACTGCGTGATGTGGGCCGCTGCCGGTTCCGACCTCATCGCCACGCACTTCCACGTGTCCCTGAACGATGTGACGTACTGGCTGCGCACACTCTTCTTCATCGGCCCGATCATCGCGTTCATCGTGACCAAGCGTGTGGCCCTGGCGCTGCAGCGCAAGGACCGCGAGATCGCCCTGCACGGCCGCGAGACCGGACGCATTGTCCGGCTCCCGCACGGTGAGTTCATTGAGGTGCACGCACCGCTCGATGAGTACAAGCGCTACAAGCTCGTAGGATTCGAATCTCCCAAGGTACTTCCTGCGGAGCCGAACGAACACGGTGTCGTCACCGGCAAGGAGAAGCGCCGCGCGTTCCTCTCCAAGTGGTTCTTCGAAGACCGTGTTGCCCCGGCAACGCCGGCGGAACTCGAAGCAGCGCACGGTCACGGCCATGCAGCTGTTGAGGCTTCCGAGGACTCCAAGTCCCTGACGCACTAACTGCGCAGCACAAGAAAGGCCCGGTCCCTGCGGACCGGGCCTTTCTGCGTACAATGCTCGTCCCGGAATTGATGCCACAGACCACCTACCCCTCCTGCAGCCCAACGGAGGCACCCTGCAGGGCCTCCCCCGTGCGCGGCTAGTGGTTGCGGGTCCGGCGGGCGCCGGGCCGCTGAAGCGGCACCCAGAGCTTATAGCGGTCCGCCCGGTAGTACGATACCGAATAGTCCACCATGGCCCGGGCAACAAAGGCGTGCCGCTGGATCTTCAGCAGCGGCGCCCCTACTTCAACGTTCAGCAGCCGGGCCGTTGACGGTGAGGCTGCCGTCGCTTCGATCATGTCCTCGCCCCACTCCATCACCAGGCCGAACTGTTCGTTGAGGACGTTGTAGAGCGATGTGGGCGGTTCCCCGTCCAGGAGGCCCGGAACACGGTGCGCGGGAATGAAGTTCTCGTCCACGCTCATGGGCTCACCGTCCGCGAGGAGAAGCCGGCGGAACCGGACCAGCGGCGTTCCCTCCTCCAGCTGGAGTTCTCGTGCCAGGAAGGCGCTGGCGGCGATCTGTTCAAAGCTGAGGACCTTGGCGGCGGGAACCATGCCACGCCGTTGCATCTCTTCGCTGTAGGACGTCAGCTTGACCTGAAGGTCCATCTTGGGCCGGCGGACGAAGGTGCCCAGCCCCACCACCCGCTCAATGACTTCTTCACCCACAAGGGCGTCGATGGCCTGCCGCACCGTCATGCGGGCCAGCCCGAACCGCTCGGCCAAGTCCCGTTCGGAGGGCAGGGCCGCCCCTGGCTTGCAGTACCCGGTGATGTGGGCGCGCAGGATCTCGCGCAGCTGCACGTAGATGGCCGTGCCGCTGGTGCGGTCGATGGTTCCGGTGATGGCTGTGGCGCCAGCGGCCATGGTGGTCTCCCTGTTATCTGTCCTGCCACCATTTTAGGTCAGGTCTAGACCAGTCAGGTGCGCAAGGTCCGGGTTTAGCTGCCGGCCGGCACGGCCGATATATTGATCTGGACAGCACGATGCGACGGTGGGGGCCGTCATCACGAAGGAGTCCCCTTTGCCAGTACACAAGGCAGTGATCACAGCAGCCGTAGGCCTGCATGCCCGGCCCGCGGCCGTGTTTGTCCGTGCCGTGATGGAAACGGGCCTGCCGGTCACCATCAGTAAACGCGGGACCGAAGCGGTGGACGCCCGCTCCCTCCTCCAGGTGATGGCCGCCGACTTTGAACAAGGCTGTGAAGTGGAGCTCGGCATCAGCGATAACGCCCTGGCGGGGGCGGCCGCGCTGCAGGCGGCGGAGGAAACTCTGCGTGGCCTTGCCGCCCTGATCGCTTCACAGGATGCCGCCGCGAAGGCTCCCGTGCAGGCTTCCTGACCGCGGCCCGCAAGCCGGCGCGGGCTGCTCCGGTACCCGCCCTCCCCTGCTGAATTGACCACTAACGACGGCGGGCCCCACCAAATTTGGTGGGGCCCGCCGTCGTACGTCTGTTATGCAGTTAGTGCGCGTGGTCGCCGCGGCTGTATTCGTAAACCCAGCCAACGAGTGCAACTACAGCAAGGCCGGCGGCGATGAATACGATCCACCAGCCAAGTGCCAGGCCAAGGAACCCGGTGGCGCAGGCGATGCCGAGGACCAGTGGCCACCAGCTCCAGGGGCTGAAGTGGCCCTGCTCGCCGGCACCTTCGTGGATCTCAGCGTCGCTTCGGTCCTCGGGGCGCATGCCTACCCGCTTGCCGGTGAAGCCGAGGTAGCCGCCGATCATGCCGGACAGCCCACCCACGAGAAGGATTCCCAGGGTGCCGACCCATTCGTGCCAGTTGGTCAGGAAGCCGTAAACAATCGATACGGGAATGAAGAAGAAAACACCCGCACCAAAGATCCAAGATTCGATTTTCACTGTGCGGTGTCCTTCTGGTCGGCGTTACCCAGCGTTTTTGCAGCAGGCGCGGGTGAGTCAACGGTGTGGACCTGGCGGAGTTCCGGGTGATGCAGGTCCAGTGCGGGGCGCTCGGAACGGATCCGGGGCAACGAGGTGAAGTTGTGGCGCGGCGGCGGGCAGGACGTGGCCCACTCCAGCGAAGCACCGAAGCCCCAGGGATCATCCACGGTGACCCGCTCAGCGCTGCGCCAGGTGATGTACACGTTCCAGAAGAACGGGATCAGGGACGCGCCCAGGACGAACGAGGCGATGGTGGAGAACTGGTTCATCCAGGTGAAGTTGTCCTCCACCAGGTAGTCCGCATAGCGGCGGGGCATGCCCTCGACGCCCAGCCAGTGCTGGATCAGGAAGGTGCCGTGGAAGCCAAGGAACAGGAGCCAGAAGTGGATTTTGCCGAGGCGTTCGTTGAGCATCTTGCCGGTCCACTTGGGCCACCAGAAGTAGAAGCCGGCGAACATGGCGAACACGACGGTGCCGAAGACCACGTAGTGGAAGTGCGCCACCACGAAATAGGAGTCCGAGACGTGGAAGTCCAGGGGCGGCGAAGCCAGGATGATGCCGGTCAGGCCACCGAAGAGGAACGTGATGAGGAAGCCGATGCTCCAGAGCATGGGCGTCTCGAACGTAATGGAACCGCGCCACATGGTGCCGATCCAGTTGAAGAACTTCACACCCGTGGGTACCGCGATCAGCATGGTCATAAAGGCGAAGAACGGCAGCAGGACCGAGCCCGTGACGTACATGTGGTGGGCCCACACGGTGACGGAGAGGGCAGCAATGGCGATGGTGGCGTACACCAGGCCCTTGTAGCCGAAGATCGGCTTGCGGCTGAAGACCGGGAAGATCTCGGAGACGATGCCGAAGAACGGCAGCGCGATGATGTACACCTCGGGGTGGCCGAAGAACCAGAACAGGTGCTGCCAGAGGACGGCACCGCCGTTTTCGGGGTCGAAGATGTGTGCACCGAACCGGCGGTCGGCACCGAGGGCGAACAGGGCGGCAGCCAGTGGCGGGAAGGCCATGAGCACCAGGATGGCGGTGACCAGGGTGTTCCAGGTGAAGATGGGCATCCGCCACATGGTCATGCCCGGGGCGCGCATGCAGATGATGGTGGTGATGAAGTTGACCGCACCGAGGATGGTGCCGAAGCCTGACAGTGCCAGGCCAAACACCCACAGGTCGCCACCGATTCCGGGGCTGAACGTGGTGTTGGACAGCGGCGCGTAGGCGAACCAACCGAACGAGGCAGCACCCTGCGGGGTGATGAAGCCGGACACCGCGATGGTGGAGCCGAACAGGAAGAACCAGAAGGCCAGTGCGTTCAGCCGCGGGAAGGCGACGTCGGGGGCACCGATCTGCAGCGGCATGATGACGTTTGCGAAGCCGGCAAAGAGCGGCGTTGCAAACATCAGCAGCATTACGGTGCCGTGCATGGTGAACAGCTGGTTGTACTGCTCTTTGGTCTGCAGGATCTGCATGCCCGGCTCGAAGAGCTCGGCGCGGATCAGCAAGGCCATAACGCCGCCGAAGCAGAAGAACACGAAGGACGCGATCAGGTACATGTACCCGATGGTCTTGTGGTCGGTGGAGGTGATCCAGTTGACGACGATGCGCCCCTTGGACTTCGGAACCACGGGAGCCGACAAGGCTTCGGTGGGTGCGGATTGAGTGTACGTAGCCACGTCGCTCCCCTTACTTAATTTCGTTCAGGTTCGGGTTGCGGTCGTATTCCGCACCCAGGAGGCCTGTGTTGCCTGCCGCCCGGAGCCCGTCCATGTGGGTCTGGAATTCGGCCTCCGAGACCACCTTGACGCGGAACAGCATTTCGGAGTGGTACTCGCCGCAAAGTTCGGCGCACTTACCGTCATAGGTTCCCTCCTTGGTGGGGGTGAACCGGATGTAGTTGGTCTTGCCAGGGATCATGTCGCGCTTCTGCAGGAAGGCGGGAACCCAGAAGGAGTGGATGACGTCGCGGGCGTTGAGCTCGAGGTCCACGGACTTGTTGACGGGCAGGTACAGCGTGGGAAGCAGTTCCTTGTCAATGGTGTTGCCGGTGAGGTGCGCCTGGACGCCGGCCTCGTGCAGGTCTTCTTCGATGACGCTGCCGGACTTGTAGTTGAAATCCCAGGCCCACTGCTTGCCGCGGACATCAACAACGACGTCGGCGGGCTGGGAGCGGTCATCGATGGCCGCCTGGTCCCGGTCGGTGAAGTAGAAGAACACCAGCACCATGAACAGCGGGATGGTCAGGTAAAAGACTTCCAGCGGGAGGTTGAAGCTGGTCTGCCGGGGGAACCCTACGGTGCCCTTGCGTCGGCGGTAGGCCACCAGGCACCAGACGATCAGGCCCCACGTGATGATGCCCACAACCAGGGCTGCAATCCATGAGTTGACCCAGAGGTCCATGATGCGATCGGTGTTGCTGGTGGTGCCACGTTCAGTGGGCAGCCACCCTCTCTCTACCTCTGGCGAACATCCGGTCAAAACCAACGCGCCGGCAATTGCCAAGCCAGTGATCGATGAGATCGTTTTGCGTCGGCTGCCGGTTCGGTTCTGCGAACTCACAGACGGCCCTTCCTACTTGATGCTGTTGTCCGGCCAGCCTTAGGCTCCCCGGGCACACTAAAAGTTTTACTACTCGGTGTAGAGCTTACCGCTCCGCCGGGCGTTTCGCCCACATGTCGGCGCCGCGTCCCCCTACCGTTTTCCACGGCAGAGGGCACGGCGCCGGCATCAGGCGAAAGAACCGGCTTAGTGGAACGAATCGCCGCAGGCGCATGAGCCGCCTGCGTTCGGATTGTCAATGGTGAAGCCCTGTTTGGCGATGGTGTCCTCGAAGTCGATGCTGGCACCGGCGAGGTAAGGGACGCTCATCTTGTCCACTACCACCTCGACACCGTCGTAATCGCGGACTGCGTCCCCGTCAAGGAGCCGCTCATCGAAGTAGAGCTGGTAAATCAGGCCGGAACAGCCACCGGGCTGCACGGCAACCCGGAGGCGCAGGTCGGTGCGGCCTTCCTGTTCGAGAAGGCTGCGTACCTTGCCTGCGGCGACGTCGGTCAGCTTGACCTCGTGGACGGCCAGTTCATCACTGGCTGCGCTGGTGGTTTCGGTGCTGTTCTCATTGGTTGCGGTGCTCATTGGCCTACCTTCTTAGGACGGTCCTGGCAGCGCCGCCTCAGCGGCGCCTGCCCCTACGGATTCGGTATGGGCTATAGCTACATGCTACGTCGGACAGACGTATAGCTCTAACTCCTTGCGTAACCGTGGAAGGGCTCTGCTTGTTCCCTGGAAACGCGGCTGGATGCCCGGCTACTGCAGCCCGTCACGGTTCAACCGCGCCAGCAGGAGGGACTCTGCCAGGATGGCGTTCCGGAAGTCGGCCAGGTGCAACGATTCGTTGGCGCTGTGCGCCCGCGAATCCGGGTCTTCCACACCCGTCACCAGGATCTGGACGTCCGGATAAAGTTCCGTGAGGTCGGCAATGAAGGGGATGGAGCCGCCAATTCCGGTTTCGACGGCGGGGACTCCCCAGGCTTCCCCCAGCGCCCACATGGCCAGGGACGCGGCGGCGGAGGACGTGTCGGTCTGGAAGGGGTTGCCGCTCTCCCCCGGGGTGAACACCACTTTCGCCCCGAAAGGCGCGTTGGCCTCCACGTGGGCTTTGACAGCGGCCATCGCCTCGGCCGGGTCTTGGCCGGGAGCCAGCCGCAGGCTGAACTTTGCCCTGGCGCGCGGGATCAGGGTGTTGGAGGCGACGTCCACGGCCGGTGCGTCGAAACCGATGATCGACAGCGCGGGCTTGGTCCACAGGCGGGACGCGAGGCTGCCGGACCCGGCCAGCCGGACGCCGTCGAGCACCGAAGCGTCGGCACGGTAGTCGGCTTCCGCCATGTCCACCGTGGCGTTGTCCGTGGCGACCAGGCCCTTGATGGCCACGGAGCCGTCGTCGTTATGCAGGGTCGCGATCAGGCGGGACAGAAGGGTCGGCGCGTCCAGAACCGGTCCGCCGAACATGCCGGAGTGCACGGCGTGGTCCAGGACCTGGACCTCAACGACGCCATCCACGAGGCCACGGAGGCTGGTGGTCAGGGCCGGGATGCCCACTTTCCAGTTGCTGGAGTCCGCCACCACAATGACGTCGGCGCGGAGCAGTTCGCGGTGCGTCTCGAGGAACGCGCGGAACGTGGGCGAGCCGGCCTCCTCCTCCCCCTCAAAGAAGAAGGTCACACCGAGGCCCAGTTCGTCGCCGAGGACTTCGGTGACCGCGGCGTAAGCGGCCACGTGCGCCATGATGCCGGCCTTGTCATCCGCGGCGCCCCTGCCGTAAAGGCGGCCGTCCTTTTCCACCGCAGTAAAGGGATCGGTTTCCCAGAGCGCTTCGTCGCCGGGGGGCTGCACGTCGTGGTGGGCGTAGAGCAGGATGGTCGGCTTGCCGGGCGCAGCCGGGCGGCGGCCGACGACGGCGGGACCTCCGGGGGTGCCGTCCGGTTTGTTGCAGGCGAGGATCTGGACATCGGACACTCCGGCGGTGTGCAGGAGGGCGGCAACAGCCCCGGCGCTGGTTTCCAGCGGCGCCCTGTCGAAACTGGGCCACGCGATGCCCGGAATGGCCACGAGCTCCTTGAGGTGGGTGAGGGTCCGCCCGAACGCATTGCCGATCGAGGTGCGGAGGTCTTCCGTCCAGGGGGTGCCGGCAGGGCCCGAAGGTGTGGGGCCGGTGGCGTTGTGGGGGGTGGCAGCAGGTGAAGAAGTCATGGCCAAAACATTACCCCCGTCACATCGGCCGCCAGGGCAGGCCCGGCCGCCAGCAGCCCGGCGGGCTCCCGCAAGGTATTCTGTTGTGGTGTTCGGACGTAAAAAGGAAGCGCCCTCGGCGCAGGAGACAGTAGACCAGCAGGCCGCGGAAGCGGCGGCGCAGCGCAACGGCGCCATCGGCAAAGGGGCACCGACTCCCACCCGCAGGGCGCAGGAAGCTGCGCGCAAGCGCCCGCTGGTGCCTGAGGACCGCAAGGCGTCCAAAGCCGCCGAGCGCCAGGTCATTGCCGATCAGCGGCAGAAGATGCGGCACGCACTGGACACGGGTGACGAGAAGTTCCTGCCCCTGCGCGACAAGGGCCCGCAGAAGAGGTTTGCCCGCGATTACGTGGATGCCCGCTTCAGCCTTGGCGAGTTCCTGATGTTCGGCGCGCTGGTCTTTGTGCTCGTTTCCTTGCTGGTGCCGGCCAGCAGCGAGCTGATGATCTACGTCCTGGGCGCGTTCTGGGTGATGTTCCTGGCCGTGTTTGTGGACGTGTACCTGATTTCCCGCAAGCTGAAGAAGCTGCTGGCCCAGAAGTTCGGCGAGGTGGAACGCGGCACCGTCTGGTACGGGTCCATGCGGTCCCTGCAGTTCCGCAAGCTGCGCCTGCCCAAGCCGCAGGTCCGGCGCGGCCAGTTCCCTTCCTGACCCACCGAACCCAGCAGCGCAAACCCGAAAGGTGGGCCCCGGCGGAAAAATCCGCCGGGGCCCACCTTTTGTCTTTTTAAGCCGGACCCGGGCTGGGGCCGGGAATCAGCGGCGGCGGTTCCTGGCCAGGTGCCGGTTGACGCCTGCAGCCCAGAAGGGCCCCTCGTAGAGGAACGCGGTGTAGCCCTGGACCAGGGTTGCGCCGGCATCGAGCCTGTCCTGGACGTCCTGGCCTGTTTCGACGCCGCCGACGGCGACCAGGGTCAGTGCATCACCGGTGGCAGCCTTGAGCCGGCGAAGGACTTCCAGGGAGCGCTGCTTGAGCGGAGCGCCAGACAGTCCGCCCGCCCCGCAGGCCTCCACCTGGTCCGCCGGGGTGCTGAGCCCGGACCGGGCGATCGTGGTGTTGGTGGCGATAATGCCGTCGAGCTTCAGGTCCAGCGCCAGCCGGGCGACGTCATCGATGTCCTCGTTGCTCAGGTCCGGGGCGATCTTCACCAGCAGCGGAACGTGCCGCCCGGCTGCCCTGTCTGCTTCGTCGCCCACAGCCGTCAGCAGCGGGCGCAGGGTTTCCACGTCCTGGAGGAGCCTGAGGCCGGGAGTGTTGGGGGAACTGACGTTGACCACCAGGTAGTCGGCTACCGGCGCCAACGTCCGGGCGCTGACCAGGTAGTCGTCCACGGCCTCCGCGAGTTCCACGGTTTTGGTCTTGCCGATGTTGACGCCGATGACCGGGCGCACCGAAGGATGCCGGCGCTGCAAAGCAGCCCGTGCCGCCTTGAGCCGGGGAGCCACGGCGGCGGCGCCGTCGTTGTTGAAGCCCATCCGGTTGATCACCGCGCGGTCCTCAACCAGGCGGAAGAGCCTGGGCTTCTCGTTGCCGGGCTGCGCCTGGCCGGTGATGGTTCCCACCTCGACGTGGCCGAAACCGAGTTCAGCCAGGGCCTCAATGCCGTGGCCTTCCTTATCAAACCCGGCAGCCAGGCCGAATGGGGACGGGAACGTCAGGCCGAACGCGGTGGTCTGGAGTGAAGCCGCGGGGACCGTGAACTTCTGCAGGACCTTCCCGGCACCGGTGGTGTGCGCGAGCCTGATGGCTTTGAAGCCGATCGTGTGGGCGCGCTCGGCGTCCATCCAGGAAAATGCCAGCTTGAAGAATGTGGGATAAACGCGCATGCCTCTAGTTTTCCGTCTCCGGCGGCCCAGACCAAACGGGTGACGCAATAGCATGGGCCCATGGCATGGCAACAGGACTTCCTGGGATCGGAATTCACCTCCCGGCACTTTTCCGCCGCCGGACCGGACGGCGTGGCACGCACCGCCACGCTCATCAGGTACCGGCCGGCCACGCCCGCTCCGGGTCGGAACCCGAAGGCTGCGGTGCTGTTCCTGCACGGCTGGAGCGACTACTTCTTTAATACGGACCTGGCCCGCTTCTGGGAATCGGCCGGGTACGCGTTTTACGCGCTGGATATGCACAACCACGGCCGGAACCTGCAACCGGGAAGCCCCGGCGGCTACGTCGCCGACCTGGCCGACTACGACCCCGAAATAAGCCGGGCGTGGGACCTGATCCGGGCGGACGGGGCGGCCGGGCCGTTGACCCTGATGGGCCACTCCACCGGCGGCCTGGTGGCATCATTGTGGGCCAGCCGGAATCCCGAAGTACTTTCCGGTCTTGTCCTCAACAGCCCCTGGCTGGAAATGCACGGCAGCCACCTGGTCCGGCGCGCCGCAGCGGGCCTGGTGGGGCCGCTGGCCCGGCGCCGGCCGGAAACAGTCCTGCGGCTGCCGGAGCGTGGGTTCTACTGGCGGACCATCAGCAGCTCGGCCGAAGGCGAATGGGACCTTGACGACGCTTACCGGCCGCCCATGGCCTTCCCTGTGAGGGCCGGCTGGCTGAGCGCCATCCTTGCCGGGCAAGCCCGTGTGGCAAAGGGCCTGCGGCTTGATGTTCCGGTGCTGGTGCTGTTATCGCAGGGCAGCGCCAACGGGATGGTCTGGTCGGAGGAAATGCGGCGCACTGACGCTGTCCTGGATGTGCATGCCATCGGCGCCCGCGCTTTCGGCTTGGGCACCACGGTGACGGTGGAGAAGATTGGGGGCGCACTGCATGATGTCTTCCTGTCGCCCGAGAAGGTCCGCGCGGACGCCTATGCGAGGCTGGCCCGCTGGCTCCGCGCCTATGGGACAGCCGGCATTTAAGCCGCTGCTGCTATCTGCTGCTATGGATGGCCGGCCGGCTTCGCGGCGTCCACCGCGCCGCCGTAGCGGCGGTCGCGCCGGGCGTATTCCTCGACGGCGGTCCACAGGGTGCGGCGGTCCACGTCCGGCCAGAGGGTGTCCATAAAAACAAACTCGGCATACGCGGATTGCCAGAGCAGGAAGTTGGAGAGCCGCTGCTCCCCCGAGCTGCGCAGGAATAGGTCCACGTCGGGGAGGTCCGGTTCGTCCAGGTACTTCTGGATGGTGCGCTCAGTGATGGCACCGGGTTTCAGCCGGCCGGCGGCAACCTCGGCGGCAATCGCGGACACGGCGTCCGTGATTTCGGCCCGGCCACCGTAATTAACACACATGTTCAACGTACAGGTGCTGTTGCCTGCGGTGAACTCCTCGGCATCCTCGAGTTCACGGATCACGGAGCCCCACAGCCGGGGGCGGCGGCCGGACCAGCGCACCCTTACGCCCCACTCATCCAGCTGGTTTCGCTGCCTGCGTAGCACGTCCTTGTTAAATCCCATCAGGAACCGCACTTCCTCCGGGGAACGGCGCCAGTTCTCTGTGGAGAACGCGTAGACACTGACGTATTCGATGCCCAGTTCAATGGCACCGGCCATAACGTCCAGCAGGGCGGGTTCGCCCGCCCTGTGCCCTTCTATCCGGGGCAGCCCGCGCTGGTTTGCCCAGCGCCCGTTGCCGTCCATAACAATGGCCACATGGCGGGGCACAAATTCGGCGGGGATCGCCGGGGCCACCGCCCCTGAGGGGTGCGGGTACGGGGCGATGACCGGTTGGGTCCGCCGGCGGGTGGTGGGGTGCTTTTTGCCCAGGGCCACTGTCAGGTACGCTCCACATGCTTGAGGGATTTCAGGACTCGTTCAAGGTGCCACTGCAGGTAGGCGGCCACCAGGCCGGCGGCTTCGCGGCGGTGCACGGCGGCGGAACCGTCCGCGGTGGGCCAGTCACCGGTGAGCAGCGCGCCCAGCAGGATCACGGTCTCCGCAGCCGGCGCGGGGGAACCGGGCGGCCTGCAGTCGGCGCAGACCATGCCGCCAAGCGGTGCCGAGAATGCCGTGTGGGGTCCCGGCCTGCCGCAGCGTGCGCAGACGGTAAAGCTCGGCGCCCAGCCGCCGGTGGCCAGGGCCCGGAGCAGGTAGGAGTCCAGGATCAGGCCGGCGGCGTGGTCCTCCCGGCTCAGGGATGCCAGGGCGCCCACCAGGAGGTTGTACTGCGCAGTCCCGGCTTCGCCGTCCACGTCAGTGAGTTTTTCGGCGGTTTCGGTCATGGCCGCCGCCACCGTATACCGGCCGTAGTCGGCGGCGATGTTCCCGCCGTAGGCCCCCTTGGCCACGGCCTGGGTGACGATGTCCAGGGTGCGGCCAGCGACCAGCTGAAGGTCTGCGACCATAAAGGGTTCCAGCCGCGCGCCGAAACGGCTGCTGGTGCGGCGGACGCCCTTGGCCACGGCACGGACCTGGCCGTGGTGTTTGGTCAGGAGAGTGATGATGCGGTCCGCTTCGCCCAGCTTGTGGGTACGGAGCACCACTGCTTCATCCCGGTACGCCCGGGAAGCGAAAGACTGTTGGGCCACGCTCCATCTTCCCATCCCCCGCGTGCCCCGCGTGTACGGGGCGCGGGCACCCTGCGTTTAAGGGGGTGCGGCTGTGCCGCCGGACGGATCCGGCGGCACAGCTTCAGGATCAGGCCCGGGCGTCCCGCACAGCGCGGTTGACGGCGGAGATGACGGCCTTCAGCGAGGACATGCTGGTGTTGGCGTCGATGCCAACACCCCAGAGGACCCGCTCCCCCACGGCGGCTTCGACATACGCCGCAGCCATGGCGTTGCCGCCTTCGGAGAGTGCGTGCTCGCTGTAGTCCAGGACCCGGACGTCCACGCCGTCTTCCCGGAGGATGGACAGCAGCGCGGCGATGGGCCCGTTCCCGGTGCCCGTCCGGCTGACTTCCACGCCGTCAACGGTGAGTGAGGCGTGCAGGGTCATGCCGCCGTCGGCGTCCGTTTCCGTGCTGACCTTGCCCAGCGAGTACTGGCCCCACTGGCCGTCGGACTGCCCGGACGGCAGGTACTCGTCCTGGAAGACCTTCCAGAGCTGGGCGCCACTGACCTCGCCGCCAACGGTGTCGGTCTGGCGCTGGATGACGCCGGAGAACTCGATCTGCGCGCGCCGGGGCAGATCGAGGCTGTGCTCGTTCTTCAGCAGGTACGCCACGCCGCCTTTACCGGACTGGGAGTTCACGCGGATGACTGCCTCGTAGCTGCGGCCCAGGTCCTTGGGATCAACGGGCAGGTACGGAACCTGCCAGGAGTAGTCCGCCACGGCCTTGCCGGCAGCAGCGGCGTCACGTTCCAGGGCTTCGAAGCCCTTCTTGATGGCGTCCTGGTGCGAGCCGGAGAACGCGGTGAAGACCAGGTCGCCGCCGTACGGGGAACGCTCGGGGACGGGCAGCTGGTTGCAGTATTCCACGGTGCGGCGGACGTCATCGATGTTGGAAAAGTCGATCATGGGATCGATGCCCTGCACAAACAGGTTCAGGCCCAGGGTGACCAGGTCCACGTTGCCGGTCCGCTCGCCATTGCCGAACAGGCAGCCCTCGATCCGGTCCGCGCCGGCCATGTAACCCAGCTCGGCGGCGGCCACGCCGGTTCCCCGGTCATTGTGCGGGTGCAGGGACAGGATGATGCCCTCCCGCGGGTGCAGGTGGCGGCTCATCCACTCGATTGAATCCGCGTAAACGTTGGGGGTGGCCATTTCCACCGTGGCAGGCAGGTTAATGATGACCTGGCTGTCAGCGGAGGCTTCAAAGACGTCGGCGACGGCGTTGCACACGCGGACGGCGTACTCCAGTTCGGTGCCGGTGAAGGATTCCGGTGAGTATTCGTAAGTGATGTGCGTGTCCACGAGGGTTTCCTCGTACTTCTTGCACAGTCGCGCGCCCTGCAGCGCGATGTCCAGGATGCCGTCCTCGTCCTGGTTGAACACCACACGGCGCTGCAGCACGGAGGTGGAGTTGTAGAGGTGCACGATTGCCTGCTTGGCGCCGACCAGTGACTCGTAGGTCCGCTCGATCAGGTGTTCGCGGGCCTGCGTCAGGACCTGGATGGTCACATCCTCCGGGATGTGGTTGCCCTCGATCAGCTGGCGGACAAAGTCGAAGTCCGTCTGCGACGCGGACGGGAAACCGACTTCGATTTCCTTGTAGCCCATTCGGACCAGCAGATCGAACATTTTCATCTTGCGGGCCGGGCTCATGGGATCGATCAGGGCCTGGTTGCCATCTCGCAGGTCCACGGCGCACCAGCGCGGTGCTGCCGTGATGACCTTGTCCGGCCAGGTGCGGTCGGGCAGTTCAACGGTAATGAGGTCCTGGAACGGGGCGTAGCGGTGGGCCGGCATTCCTGAGGTTTTTTGTGCGTTATGCATGACGATCGGGCCTTTTCTGTGGTCTTTTCAAAAGGACGGCCGGACAACACAGACTCCGCGGCGAGGATGGGCCTTGCGCTAGACAGCGTCTGAGGCCTCGCCGCGGCAGCTAAGAAGGAGGAGCTCTGCACGCACCATTTGAGCGTAACACGGGTGCGTAAGATGAAAGAGCACCACCGTCCGTAACGTCCAGCATGCAGACGCCCGCCGGTGTCCGGCTGCGGCGCTTTCGTCAAAAGGAGTTTCAGTGCCCACATCGGGGATCGACCTGTCCACCATTGATCACACAGTCCGGCCGCAGGATGACCTGTACCAGCATGTGAACGGCACCTGGCTCAAGGCAACGGAAATCCCGGACGACCGTCCGCTGGAAGGCACCTTCACCGCATTGCGGGACGGTTCAGAGCTCGCCGTCCGCGCCATCATTGAGGAAGCGGCAGGTAAGGGCGCCGCCGCCAGTGGCATCGAGCGGAAGATCGGGGACCTCTACACCAGCTTCATGGATGAGGCCGCGGCAGAAGCCAAGGGCATCGGACCCATCCGCCAGCGGCTCGCCGATGTGTATGCCACGGACTCCGCAGCCGACCTGATCGCCCTGGCGGGGCGCCTGTTCCGCGCGGACGTCGGAGGCCTGTTCTACATTTATCCGGCACCCGACGCCGGCAACCCGGACCGCGTCCTGCTCTACAGCGGCCAGGGCGGGCTGGGCCTGCCGGACGAATCGTATTACCGCGAGGAAAAATTCGCGCCCATGGTGGCCGCCTACACGGAGCATGTGCAGGCCATGCTGGCACTGGCCGGAGTGGCGGACGCAGCAACTGCCGCGGGACGCGTGGTGCAACTGGAAACCCTCCTCGCTTCGCACCACTGGGACAACGTCACGCTGCGGGACCCGCAGAAAACATACAACCTGAAGACCGCCGGTGAATCCGCTGCCCTCTTCCCGCACCTGGCCACCTGGTTTGACGCTGCAGGCATCGACGCCGCCAAACGGGAAGAGATTGTGGTCAGCACCCCTGACTTTTTTGTGGGCGCAGCGGCGCTGCTGGAATCCGAGCCGCTGCAGGCGTGGCAGGACTGGCTCGCGATGCGTGTGGTCAGCGCCGCCGCACCGTATCTCTCCAGTACTTTTGTGGACACAAACTTCGCCTTCTACGGCACCACCATCAGTGGGACGCCGCGCAACAAGGACCGCTGGAAGCGCGGCGTGGGTGTTGTGGAAGGTGCGCTCGGCGAAGCCGTGGGCCAGATCTATGTGGCCCGGCATTTCCCGGAAACCCATAAGGCCAGGATGCAGACCCTCGTGGCTAACCTGATCGAGGCGTACCGCCAAAGCATCCAGGATGTGGGATGGATGGGCGCCGAGACCAAGGAAGAGGCCCTGCGGAAGCTTGAGGGCTTCCGGGCCAAGATCGGCTTCCCTGACGAGTGGATCGACTACTCCGCTGTGGAGATTGATCCGGCGGACCTGCTGGGCAACGTGGAGCGTGCGCACAACGCCGACGTCGACAGGCACCTGGACGAGGTGGGCAAGCCCGTGGACCGCACTAAATGGCTGATGACACCGCAGACGGTGAATGCCTACTACCACCCGATGATGAACGAAATCGTCTTCCCGGCCGCCATCCTCCAGCCGCCGTTCTTTACCGCCGACGCCGATGATGCCGTGAACTACGGCGGCATCGGGGCCGTTATCGGCCATGAGATCGGCCACGGCTTTGATGATCAGGGTTCGCAGTTTGACGGCGGCGGCGCGTTGCGGAACTGGTGGACGGACGCGGACCGGAAGGCGTTCGAAGCCCTCACCGCCAAACTCGTGGCCCAGTATGACGAGCTGTCCCCGACGGCTGCGCCGGGTCACAATGTCAACGGCCGGCTCACCCTGGGCGAAAACATCGGCGACCTCGCCGGCCTTGCCATCGCCTACAAGGCCTACCACATCAGCCTGGACGGCCAGGAGCCCGAAGAGCTGGACGGGTTGACCGGGCAGCAGCGTTTCTTTGCGTCCTGGGCTGCCGGTTGGCGGCAGGTCATCCGGACCGAGGAGGCCGTCCGGCGCCTGGCCACGGACCCGCACTCCCCCAACGAGTTCCGGACCAACGCCATCGCCAGGAACCTCGACGCCTTCCATGACGCGTTCACCGTCACCGAGGCCGACGGCATGTGGATGCCGCCGGCCGAGCGCGTCAACATCTGGTAGCTCTCCACGGAAGGTCCCGTCCCCCTTGGGACGGGACCTTCCGCTTTTAAACCCGCTTGCATCTGCTTTGCCAGGCTCTGACGTATCGCGGCAGCATCCCACATGGCCAGTCCTGTTGCTCTGTCCCGGCACACCACGACCCTGTACGCTTTCGGCATGGCAGCGGGCGACTCGTTTACAGCATTTCAAGAGGGAGGAGAACAGTGTCCTCCAGGATGAAGGAATGCCGCGCGGCGAAGGCCATAGTTTTGGCGACGAATCGAAAAACACGGATCGCAACCGTTGAGACGATGCTTGCGCTCCTGGCCTGCGCGGCTTTGCTCGCGGCGTGCGGTGCGCCGATTAACACAACACAGGGGGACGGAATCGCCAACGTGACGGTAGCCCCAGGCATCTTTGACCGGCAGACTGAGGAAGGATCCATTTCACCGGATTGGGATGGGTGGGAAGGTCCATCGCCGTTCTTCCTTATCATCACCGATCAAACAGACAAGGCTGCCGAGGCCCTCCATATCGCCATGGAACGGTGCATGCACATCGACAGCAAGGGCAATGAGTTAACCGACTCTGCGCTGGAAACCACAAATGAATACACGCCGAATTACTCGTCGCCGGTCTACCTTACGTCTCACGGACCGCTGGCATATCTGGACACCAAAGGTGAACTCCCCCGGGCCATGGGAGAGACAATGCTTCGCGTTGTTGTGGATGAACTTGAGGCACAGGGAGTCACCGCCCTTGTGACGTCGCCGCCCTTGGGCGCCGACTTAATAGACGGCACCCCGGAGTGGGAGCCGGCCAGGTAGGGAGCATGCTCCGGAAGACGTAGAGGTGATTTACGGGTGAACGGCACCGTCGGAGGCGTTCGCCCCCGGAAGCCGGGACCGCTGTCAGCGGACGATCAGCTCCGGGTTTGCCTGCTGGCACACGGCGTCACCGGCGGTCTGGCTGACGATGTCGTCCGGGAGGGCGGTGCCGGCACCGTAGGTAACGCCGGAGGGGAAGTCGCTGCCGAGGGCCACCTGCACGCCGTAGACGTTGGCTGACGGGACGAGCTGTGTGGCGGGGATGCCCAGCAGGGCCGCCGTATCAGCGGCCACGTCGGCGAAGTCCGCCCCGTAGTAAACCACGGTCTGGCCGGTCACTGCTGCGTCAAAGAAGGTCGACTGGGTGAATCCGCCGGCGACCAGGGCCTGCACAATTTCCTGCGCCCGGCCAGGGACGCCGGTGCCGTTGGCCACCGCGACGGGTTGCAGGGCCTTGTCGTACGGCGCCACGGCAGGGGCTGTTTCCGTCGGGGCCGTGCTGGGCTCCGCGGACGGGCTGGCCGACGGCGACGTGGGCGCGGTGGGATCCGTCAGGTCCACGTCCTTGCGCAATGCGGCGAAGAGTTGCGAAGCCGCGGGTTCAGCCACTTCGAGCCGGTTCGGATCAGACGCGGCAGGCCCCGTGGGGACCGCCACAAAGGCGACCTTTCCGACGTCGATGTCCTTGAGCCGGTTGCCGATGGTGAGCAGGGTGGGAACTGATCCCAGGCCCTGGTCGACCGTCAGGTTCTGGGTGACGACGTCGGCGATCTTCAGCATCCGCACGGGGTCCGTCAGGGTGCCTTCGTCCTTGATCTTCCGGGTGAGGGAGGAGAGGAAACCCTGCTGGGCCTTGATCCGGCCGAGGTCCCCGCCGTCGGCAAACGCGTGGCGGGTCCGGAGGAATGCAAGGGCCTGCTCGCCCTCGACGGAGGAGGTGCCCGCAGGCAGCCGCAGCCGGGAGTCCGGATCGTAGACGGCGTCGCTGATGCAGACATCGACGCCGCCCACGGCGTTGGAGAGTTCCTTCACCGCGTTGAAGTCGGCCATCATGAAGTGGTCCACTTCCATGCCGGTGAGTTTGTTGACGGTGTCCACTGCGCAGCCGATCCCGGCTTCAGCCATGGCTTCGTTGATCATCACGCCGCTGCGGGCCGGATACGTCTGTTTGGTGTCCTCGTCAGTGCATTCCGGGATGTCCACCAGGAGGTCGCGGGGGAAACTGATCACGCTGACGCGCTTATTGTCCTCGGAGATGTCCATCAACATCATCACATCGGAGTTCCCGTACCCGGTGGACTGGTCCGCTGTCCCGTAGTCGGCGTTTTTCCCGTCGCGGGTATCCGAACCGAGGATCAGGATCTGCATCCTGCCCTTGGCGTCATCAACCTGGCCTTCGGTGCTGCCGCCGCCGGCGTTCAGGGGCGCCTTGGAGATGTTGTTCTGCAGCCGGAAGAACCAGAACCCGGCGAAGGCCAGGCCACCTACGAGCACAACCGCCAGGACGGCAGTGACCGCCTTCAGCCAGATGGGCATCCGGCGGATGGGTCCCAGGTGCCGGGCAGCGCCAGCGCCAGCGGCCGAAGCATCTGAGTGGCGGGACACAGGTCCAGCTCCGGCAGCACTGTCAGCGCCGTTGTCCTGCTTGTCGCGGCCTCGCCCCACGTGATGAACCTTCCTCTAAAAACAAAATCCGGCCCATTTTAGTGGCCCAGTCTGGGAAAACGCCGGACCGCCCCGCGGCGGCACCGGTCCTGCCGGCTCAGAAGCCCAGCTTGACCAGCTGCTTCGGGTCCCGCTGCCAGTCCTTGGCCACCTTCACGTGCAGGTCAAGATAGATGCGCGTGCCCAGCAGGGCTTCGATTCCCTTGCGGGCGTTTGTGCCCACTTCGCGGAGCCGGGCGCCGCCCTTGCCGATGATGATGGCCTTCTGCGAGGGACGCTCCACGTACAGGTTGACCCTGACGTCAAGGAACGGGCTGTCCTCGGAACGGCCTTCCCTGGGAACGATCTCCTCCACCACAACGGCCAGGGAGTGCGGCAGTTCGTCGCGGACACCCTCCAGCGCTGCCTCACGGATGAGTTCAGCCACCATAACGGCCTCGGGCTCGTCAGTCAGGTGCCCGTCCGGGTACAGCGGGGGCGAGGGCGGCATGTGGCCGATCAGCACGTCGGCCACGGTTTCCACCTGGAAGCCGTCAGTTGCCGACACCGGGACGATGTCCTTCCAGCCGTCCTCGCCGAGAACTTCACGTCCCAGGGCCGCGACGGCCAGGAGCTGCTCCGTGAGGGCCTGCCGGTCGACGGTGTCGGCCTTGGTCACGATCGCGATGATCGGTTTGTTGCCCAGGGCAGCGAGCTGCGCGGCAATGAATTTATCGCCGGGACCGATCTTCTCGTTGGCGGGCAGGCAGAACCCGATGGCGTCCACCTCGGACAGGGTGTCCGCGACGAGGTCGTTCAGCCGCTTCCCCAGCAGGGTCCGGGGCCGGTGGAGGCCCGGGGTGTCCACCAGGATCAGCTGGGCGTCCTCCCGGTGGACGATGCCGCGGATGGTGTGCCGTGTGGTCTGCGGTTTGGCGGAGGTGATGGCCACTTTCTTGCCTACCAGGGCGTTGGTCAGGGTGGACTTTCCGGCGTTGGGCCGGCCCACCAGGACGGAAAAACCGGCCCGGAAGCCGCCGAATTCCTCGTCGCCGCCGGCTTTAATTTTCTTGCTCACGTGGAACTCCCTGCTGGGTTGTTTCCGCCTCTTCGAGGAGGTCTTCAAGGTCAGTGTCTATCTTTGGTACCGGTGCCGCAATGATGTGGCTGACCCGGTTCCGCCGGCCCTCAAGCCGGTCTGCGCGTAAGGCGACGCCGTGGACTTCCACGGCGCTGCCCACGATGGGCACGCGGCCCAGTGCTTTGGCCAGCAAACCGCCGACGGTGTCCACTTCATCGTCATCGAGTTCGATGTCGAACAGTTCGCCAAGGTCATCAATGCTCATCCGGGCGCTGACCCGGTAGGAGCCGTCACCCAGTTCCACCGCTTCAGCACTTTCGGTGTCGTACTCGTCAACGATCTCGCCGACGATTTCCTCGATCAGGTCTTCCAGCGTGACCAGCCCGGCAGTGCCGCCGTATTCGTCGATGACGATGGCCACGTGGGTGGATTCCTTCTGCAGTTCACTCAGCAGGTCGCTGACCGGCTTGGACTCGGGAACGTACCGTACCTCCCGGGTCAGCGAATCCACCAGCGGTGGTTCCTCACCCGGGGCGAGTTCGTGCAGGACGGCGGCCACGTCCTTGAGGTAGATGATGCCCAGGATGTCGTCGTTGTTTTCGCCGATCACCGGCATCCGGGAGTACCCGGAGCGCAGGAAGAGGGACATGGCATGGCGGAGTGTGGATCCGGCGTCGACACTCAGGATGTCCGTGCGGGGAACCATAACGGCCCGCACCAACGTGTCGCCGAAGTCGAAGACCGATTGGATCATGGTGGCCTCCGTGTCCTCGATCATGTCGGATTCGCTGGCCCGGTCCACGAGTTCGCGGAATTCCTGTTCGCTGAAGAAGGCTTCGTCCCCGCCCGGGGCGCCGGGTGCTGCGGCGCTTCCCAGGGCCACCAGCCAACCGGGAATGGGTCCCAGGACCCAGGTGAGGAAGCGGATCATCGGGGCGGTGAACCTGACCACGGCGCCTGAGTGGAGCCGGCCCAGCTGGCGGGGCGAAACACCGACAATCACAAAGCCCACCAGGGCCATGATGCCCGTGGCTGCCAGGCCGGCCAGCCAGACGTTGTCGAGGACGCTGTACAGCAGCACCGCCACAGCGACGGCGGAGGCCATCTCGAACCAGATCCGCCAGAAGCGCAGGGCCCGGATGTGGGCCACGGGCTCGGCGAGGATTTTCCGCATGGCGTTGCTGCGGCTCCGCACCAGTGCTTCCTCGGCGTCGTGGCGCGGCAGGAAGTTGAAGGCCGCCTCGGCTGCCGTCAGCACGGCGGCGACGCCCAGGAACACCAGGGCCATCACCACCAGGAGCAGTGGTGTCACTGGGTGGTCTCGGCGGGTGCTTCTCTACCGGTGAAGCCGGTCAGGAGTTCACGCTGGAGGCCGAACATTTCCGTCTTTTCCTCAGGCTCCGCGTGATCGTAGCCCAGCAGGTGCAGGATGCCGTGGGTGGTCAGCAGCAGCATCTCGTCTGCGAGCCCGTGGCCGGCGTTTTTGGCCTGCACCGTGGCGACCTGCGGGCAGATGGCAATGTCGCCGAGCATCCCCTGTGGCGTGGGCCGGCCCGGGGTGCCGGGGGTCAACTCGTCCATGGGGACGGAAAGGACATCGGTTGAACCGGGCTCGTCCATCAGTTCGATGTGCAGCTTTTCCATGGCGGGCTCGTCCACCAGCAGGATGGAAAGCTCCGCCTGGGGGTGGATGTACAGCTGCTCAAAAATATAGCGGGACAGCGCCACCAGGCTGGCTTCGTCCACCTGGATGCCGGATTCGTTGTTCACTTCGATGCTCATGCGCTGTCCCCCCGCCGCTGGCTGCCGGCCGGTTGCTTGACCCGGCTGCGCTGGATGTCGTCCCAGTTGCTGTAGGCGTTGACGATGTCCCCCACCAGTTTGTGCCGGACCACGTCCGTGGCGTCCAGGACCGAGAAGTTGACGTCGTCGATGCCCTTAAGGATTTCTTCAACGATCCGCAGGCCAGAGCGGGTGCCGAAGGGCAGGTCCACCTGGGTGACGTCGCCCGTGACCACCATCTTGGAACCGAAGCCCAGGCGGGTCAGGAACATCTTCATCTGTTCGGGAGTGGTGTTTTGTGCCTCGTCCAGGATGATGAAGGCGTCATTGAGGGTCCTGCCGCGCATGTAGGCCAGCGGGGCAACCTCGATGGTCCCGGCCGCCATCAGGCGGGGAATGGATTCGGGATCCATCATGTCGTGCAGGGCGTCGTAGAGCGGCCGCAGGTAGGGGTCGATCTTGTCGCTGAGGGTGCCTGGCAGGAAGCCCAGCCGCTCCCCCGCCTCAACAGCCGGCCGGGTCAGGATGATCCGGCTGACTTCCTTCTGCTGCAGCGCCTGGACGGCTTTGGCCATGGCCAGGTACGTCTTGCCGGTACCGGCGGGGCCGATCCCGAAGATCACGGTGTTGGCATCAATGGCATCAACATAGTTCTTCTGGTTCAGCGTCTTGGGCCGGATGGTCCGGCCGCGGCTGGAGAGGATGTCGTGGGTGAGGACATCCACGGGGTTCTGCGTGGACTGGCTCCGGAGCAGGGCCGCCAGCTGCTGCAGCACGGCGGGGCTGATCACGCTGCCACGGGCCACCAGGCCACGGACCTCGTGCAGGAGCCGCATGATGCGGGGCACGTCGCGGACTGGTCCGCTGATGGAAAGCTCGTTGCCGCGGACGTGGAAATTGACGTCGGGGAACTGTTCCTCAATGAACCTCAGGGCCTCATCGTGGCTGCCGAGGGATTGGACCATTTGGTCGGAGTTGTCGAAAACAACAACTTCTGTCCGGATCCCGGGGAGTGAATGGGGGAATTCGGCCGCCATGCCCTCTCCTGTGGTGAGCCGGCGCTTTCCATTCGCTGATTCAGTCATGGTGCTGGCCCGCAGGCCCGTGGTCCCCTCAAGGTCGAAGTGCTTTCCGTCTGGCCGGGCGGGACTTCCGGTACGTGCTGGTCCCGGCCCAGTGATCCCTCCATCTTACGCCAGCACACACCGCCGCCCGCGATCAGGACCCTGGTAGCCACCGGCTGCCGGTGCGGCTGGTGGGTGCCGTGCTCCCCCGTTAGGTATCAACTTCATATCGTCCTCATATCGTTCCCGTTGCAGTTCCGGCATGACCCGGATCCGGAGCACTTCCCGGCTGCACCCTGTGTAATGCTGGAAACCCAGCTACTGCTGGACAGCGGGCCGCCCGGGGATCGGCCCTCCACACCAGGAAAGGACAGGCAACAACAGTGCCCGAAACCGCTGCGCCCTTCGGGGCCGGACAAAGTGCACGCCGCGCGCGGGCACTGGTTCTTGCGGGCCTTCTTGTTGTTCCCGCCCTGTCCGGCTGCATCGCCGACCCCGGCGCTTCGGAGTCCAGCACCCTGACAGCCAGCCCTTCGGTGACAGGCACACCCGACATTCCGGCCACCAGCTCCCCACTGGAAACAACCCAGTCCTCCAACAAGGCCCCCGTCTATTGGCTGGGCCGGACCAACAACAATGTCTTCCTTTACCGCGAGTTCCGCGACGTCCCGGACCAGGAAAACCCTGTCACACGCGCCCTGCGGGCCATGATGGACGAGAAACCCCTCGACGCGGATTTCTTTACGCCCTGGCAAAATCCTTCCAAGCTGGCCACGTCCATTTCGGGCAAGGATGTCATCACGGTGGATGTTTCGGAGGACGCCTTCAACAGCAACCTCGACGCCGACACCGCCAACCGGGCCATCCAGCAGCTCGTTTATACGGCCACAGCCGCCGGGGCCAGTTCGGGCCTGATCGACACCGGCCAGCAGATCCGGGTCCGGATCCTGGTGGACGGGCACACCGATTACATGGCGTTCGGCCATGTCCAGCTCGGCGCCCTGATGACCCGCGCCACCGGGCTGCTGGCTCCGGTCTGGATCATCGACCCTCAGGAAGGCACCGAGCTGCGGTCCGGCAGCGTCAAAATCGGCGGCCGCAGTTCGGTCTCGGGCGGCAAGCTCCGCTGGCAGATCCTGCGGTCCGAGAAGAACGGCACCAAGGAGCCCTTCCTGACCGGCGAGACCACCACGGCCCCCGAACCCGGGAGTGCCGGGCTGTTTACACTTGCCCTGACGCTGCCGGCCGGGGACTACGAGGCAAAGGTGGCCCAGTTGGGTGCCGACGACCAGGTGGACCGCAACGAGGACACCCGCTCGTTCACTGTGCGGTAGCGTCCCAGCGGCCCAGCACATCGCTGGCGAGCACGACGGCGGCCGGTCCGGCCGTGGAGGAGCGCAGGACGTGGTGCCCCAGCAGGGCAGTCACGGCACCCTGATCGCACAGGCGCGTCACTTCGCGGGGGCTGATCCCGCCTTCGGGGCCGACGATCAGCAGCACCTCGCGCACTGCGGCCGTAGACTCCCCGGCCCACGCCGACAGGACGGAGCGGAGCGGCCGGACAGCGTTTTCGTGCAGGATGACGGCCAGGTCCGCGGCTTCCACAGCGCCGGCGAGGGCGGCAGTGTCGACGGCGGCCCGCACCTCAGGCACCCAGGCCCGGCGGGCCTGTTTGGCGGCGGCAGTCACCGTGGACTGCCACTTGGCGTGCGCCTTCGCGGCACGGTCACCCTTCCAGCGGACGATGGCCCGTTCGGACTGCCACGGGATGACTGCGTCGATTCCCAGTTCCGTGGCCGTCTCGATGGCGAGCTCGTCCCGGTCGCCTTTCGCCAGGGCCTGGACCAGGACAAGGCGGATGTCAGGCCGGTCCTCCCGGGCCACGGATATGCACTCAACTTCCAGTGCCGCGGACGAGGCAGCCACCACAACTCCGCTGAGCCTGGTGCCTGCACCGTCCACGATGTCCACGGGCTCACCGGGCGCCAGCCGTTTCACGGCCACGGCGTGCCGGGCTTCAGGGCCCTCCAGGACAAACCTGCCCTGGGGGTGCACCTGGTCCAGCGCGCCGGCGGTGGTGAAAAAGACGGGGTTGCTCACCGCTACAGGTTACCGAGCCGGTCCCGCAGCTTGGCGAACATACCGCCGCTGGCCGCGAGCTTGCCTTCGGTGATCTGCTCCCCGCGCAGCTTGGCCAGCTGCCGCAGCAGGTCCTCCTGGGCCTGGTCCAGCCTCGCGGGCGTCTCCACCTGGAGGTGCACCTTAAGGTCGCCGCGGCCGTACCCGCGCAGGTGCGTGACGCCGAGGCCGCGCAGGGTGATGATCTCCCCGGACTGGGTACCGGGCTTGACGTCGATGTCCTGGCTGCCGTCGAAGGTTTCCAGGCTGACGTCGGTTCCCAGCGCAGCCGCCGTCATGGGAATGTTCAGTGTGGCGTGCAGGTCGTCGCCGTCCCGGACGTAGGTGGCGTCGTTGTTGACGCGGATCTCCACGTACAGGTCGCCGGCAGGGCCACCCGCAGGGCCGGCTTCACCCTGGCCGGAAAGCTGGATCCGGGTGCCCGTGGCAACGCCTGCGGGGACCTTGATGGTCAGCGAACGGCGGCTGCGGATGCGTCCCTGCCCGCTGCACTCGTTGCAGGGGTCCTTGATGACCGTGCCGAAGCCTTCGCAGGTACCGCACGGCGCCGCCGTCATGACCTGGCCCAGGATGGACCGGACGGCCCGCTGGACCTGGCCGCTGCCACCGCAGATGTCGCAGCGTTCCGGCGAGGTGCCGGGCTGGCAGCAGGAGCCGTCGCAGGTGGGGCACGTGACGGCGGTATCCACCTCCAGCTTCCGGTTGACACCGAAAACGGCGTCCTTAAGTTCGATCCGAACGCTGATCAGGGCGTCCTGGCCGCGCCGGACGCGGGAGGCCGGGCCGGCAGAGCCGCCTGCGCCGAAAAAGGTGTCGAAGATGTCCTGGAACGCGAAGCCCTGGCCGGCATAGCTGCCGCCGCCAAAGCCGTTGTCAGTGCCGTTTTCGTTGCCGGTGGTGTCGTAGACCCGCCGTTTCTGCGGATCCGACAGGACCTCGTAGGCATGCGTGACGGCCTTGAAACGGTCGGACGCGTCGTCCCCGGGGTTGACGTCCGGGTGCAGGGTGCGGGCCAGTTTGCGGTAGGCCTTTTTGATCTCTTCGCCCGTAGCCTCCGGTGAGACTCCAAGGACGTCGTAGTGGCTGCTCAAAGTTCGTGTCTCTTCCTTGTTGTACTGCCGGCAGTTCAACTGCCGGTGTTGCTCTTGGTGCCCTGTCGGCGCGCGGCCGGCCGGGCAGGCCTGTTCAGGGACCCAGGATCCGGGACAGGTATCGGGCCACAGCCCTGACGGCGGCCATGGTGGTGGGGTAATCCATGCGGGTTGGTCCAAGGATGCCGATTTTCGCGGTGCTGTCCGGACCGTAGGCGGTGGCCACCACCGATGCCTCGGCCAGCCCGTCGTAGGGGTTTTCCCGGCCGATACTGACCGCAACACCGCGGGGGTCCTGCGCCATTTCGCTGAGCAGGCGGAGCATCACCACCTGCTCCTCCAGGGCTTCCAGGACGGGTCCGATGCTGAGCGGGAAATCCACATTGGAGCGGGCCAGGTTGGCGGTCCCCGCCATCACCATACGTTCCTCGCGGCTGTTCTGCCCCAGGATCTCCAGCCCGTTGGCCAAGGCCTGTGCGGCCTGGCGGTGGACAGGCGCCACGGCGGACACCACCGCGGGCAGCACCATGCTGAGCCGGCCCAGCGGCGTCCCTGCAAGGGTCGCCAGGAACCGGGTCCGCAGGCCGGCGAGGGCGTCGTCAGCAAGGTCGTGGCCAACGTCAATGACCCGCTGCTCCACCTTGCCGCTGTCGGCAATCAGCACAACCAGCACTTTCCGGGGGGCGAGCAGGACAAATTCGATGTGCCGGATCTGGGCCCGGCTCAGGTGCGGGTACTGGACCACTGCCACCTGGTTGGTCAGCTGGGAGAGCATCCGGACCGTGCGGTCCAGGACATCGTCCAGGTCATCGGAGCCTTCCAGCAGCGACTGGATGGCCCGCCGTTCCGGCGGCGACAACGGTTTGACCGCGGAAATCTGGTCCACAAACAGGCGGTAGCCCTTGTCCGTGGGGATCCGGCCGGCGCTGGTGTGCGGCGCCGTAATGAGGCCCTCGTCCTCCAGGGCCGCCATGTCGTTGCGGATCGTGGCGCTGGAGACGCCAAGATGGTGCCGCTCCACGAGGGCTTTGGAGCCCACGGGTTCGCGGGAATGGACGTAGTCCTCCACGATGGCCCGCAGGACTTCCAGCTTGCGTGGCTCGCTCATAGTCCACCTCCATCCGGGATTGGGGCCGCCGCGCCGCCTGGGCAACGCGGCCCCGTCAGTTAGCACTCGGCATGCCTTAGTGCCAACAGTCTATTACGCCCCGCCCCGTTGTTAGCATTGGTACCGCTCCGGGCGAAATTCCGGGCCACGAACCAACTGCGAGGCGGAGTCAACCATGGATTACCAGAACTGGGGGCCGGCAGACATGTCCGCCCCGGCCCGCACCACCCTGCCCGAGGTCCCGGTGGAGCGCGGAATGGTTTTGGAGGACGTCCAGTCCGGCTGGGTCGGTGCCGTAACCCGGGTGGAGAAGTCCGGCGGCATGCATGTGGTGGCCTTGGAGGACCGGCGGGGAAAGTCCCGGTCCTTCCGGTTGGGGTTCGGCTTCCTCCTGGAGGGCCGGCCCATCAAACTGGTTCCGCCTGCGCCGCGTGCCGCTCCCACCACTGCGGCGGGCCGGACCGCTTCCGGTTCCGTTCGGGTGGCCGGCCAGCGCGCCCAGGTGGCGAAGGCAAGCCGCATCTGGGTGGAGGGCAAGCACGACGCCGAGCTGGTGGAAAAGGTGTGGGGCGATGACCTCAGGGTGGAGGGCATCGTCGTCGAGCCTCTCCACGGCATCGATGACCTGGCCGGTGCGGTGGCGGCCTTCAACCCCGGTCCGGGCCGGCGGCTGGGCGTCCTGGTGGACCATCTGGTACCCAACTCGAAGGAATCGCGCATTGCCGATGCCGTAATGGCCTCCCCCGGCGCGGCCGGGAACGTCCTGATTGTGGGCCATCCGTATGTGGACGTGTGGCAGGCCATCCGGCCCTCCGTGCTGGGCATCGCGAAGTGGCCTGCCGTGCCGCGCGGGCAGGACTGGAAAACCGGGATCCTGGCCGCATTCGGCTGGCCGCACCAGACCAAGGAGGACGTGGGGCTGGGGTGGCAGAAACTCCTGGGTGCGGTGCATACCTATGCGGACCTTGAGGCCTCGCTTCTGGGCCGGGTGGAGGAAGTCATCGACTTCCTCACGGTTCCCTAAAGCAGTCTTCCGGCCAACACCCAGTATTCTGGGTAGACCAGCACCTGCCACTCCCGGCGGGGGCGGCCGGCGCCTCAGCGCCGAACGCACTATTGCATCTTCGAAGGAACACAACTGTGGCAGACAACGCACGCGGGCACGGGGACCCGCAGGGCCGCCAAAGCCGGTCCGAATACCACGGCGTCCCGGCCAACGCGCTGCCCCTGACGGCCAGCGAAGACCGGCAATGGGCCACGCTGGCGCACTTCGGCGGCATCCTGGGCTGCATCCCGTCGCTGCTCGTCTACCTCATTTTCCGTGATCGTGGACCATTCACGGCCCAGGAATCCAAGGAAGCACTCAACTTCAGCCTGCCTCCGACCATCGCGGCAGTGGTGGCGAACATCCTGGTCTTCATCCCGGTGATCGGAAACATCTTCGCCGTCGCGGCGGCCCTCATCTGGATTGCCCTGACCTGCTACTCCGTGGCAGCAGGGATCCGCGTCAACCGCGGCCAGCCCTACCGCTACCAGTTCAACCTCCGCTGGATCAAGTAACACCGCCTGACGGCCGGGTCCCGTGCGAAGCATCGAGCTGACCTTCGACGGTACCGCCGAGGCGTGCATCCGGGCGGACTGGGCCCGGCTGGCCGCGGCGGGCCTGCCCAGCCTGGGCTCCCATACCGCCCCCAGCAACAGGCCCCACATCACGCTCGCAGCGGGCAACAGCCTGGCTGTTGCGGCCGAAGCGGCCGGGCTCTGGGCGGGCCTTCCACTGGACGTCCGCCTGGACGGGCTGGTCCTCTTCCCTGCAGGGAAAGGCAAATACGTCCTGGCCCGGCTGGTGGTGGGATCAAGGGAACTGCTGGCCCTCCACGCCGGCCTGCACCGGCAGGCCAATGACGCCTTGCCCCTCACCCGCCCCGGCGCCTGGACCCCGCACGTCACGCTCGCCCGCCGGATTCCGGCAGAGCTGCTGGGCGCGGCAGTGGGGACCCTGGACGCCACCCTCGAGGCCCGGTGCACCGACGCGCGGCTGTGGGACAGCACCACCCGGACCGTTACGGCACTGAACAGTCCGCCAACGGCCTGAGCCGTTAACCGCGCCGGCTGCGGGTCAGTCAGTCCGGGAGGATCCGCCGCACCACGGCGTCCGCCAGCAGCCTGCCCTTGAGGGTGAGCACGAGTGTTCCGCGGAACGCTGCAGTGGGTTCCACCAGGGAATCGGCGATCAGGCCCGCCACCTGCCGGCGGCCGGCATCGCCCAATGAGTCAATCCGGAGGCCGCTGCTGAGCCTGGCCGCCAGCATGACCCGCTCCACGTTGCGCGTTTCCGCATCCAGCGTCTCCCGCCCGGCAGCGGGCGAGACGCCCTGGCCCAGCCGCCCCGCGTAGGCGGTGGGGTGCTTGACGTTCCACCAGCGGACCCCGCCAACATGCGAGTGGGCGCCCGGTCCGATGCCCCACCAGTCGTCCCCCCGCCAGTAGGCCAGGTTGTGGCGGCAGGCCTGCTCCGGAGTCCGTGCCCAGTTGCTGACCTCATACCAGCCAAGCCCGGCTGCGGTGATCAACTGGTCGGCGAGTTCGTACTTGGCCGCGTGGTCGTCGTCGTCAATTCCAGGCACTTGCCCGCGCCGGATCTGGGCTGCGAGCTTGGTGCCGTCCTCCACAATCAGGGCGTAGGCGCTGATGTGGTCCGGTTCGTACGAAAGGGCGGTCTCCAGGGAGAGGCGCCAGTCGTCCAATGATTCGCCGGGGGTGCCGTAAATGAGGTCGAGGCTGACCGCCAGGCCTGCCTCGCGGGCCCACCGGACCACCTGCGGAACCCGGGCCGGGCTGTGCGTGCGGTCCAGGACCTTCAGGACGTGCGGCACCGCCGACTGCATGCCGAAGGACACGCGCGTGAAACCGGCTGCCTTCAGCACGGCAAGGGATTCCGGTGTCACCGAATCGGGGTTGGCCTCGGTGGTGACCTCGGCACCGTCCTCAATCCCCCACGTGCTGATGGCGGCGCGGAGGATCAGCGCAAGGTCCTCCGCAGGGAGCAGCGTGGGCGTGCCGCCGCCGAAGAACACCGTGCTGAGCGGACGGTCCGGCAGCCCGGACGCGGTGAGTACCCGGGCAGCCAGGTCCACCTCGGACACGGCGGTGCCGGCATACGCGTCCTGGGAGGCGCCGCCGCCCAGTTCCGTTGCTGTGTAGGTGTTGAAGTCGCAGTACCCGCACCGCACGGCGCAGAACGGGATGTGGACGTACAGGCCAAAGGCCCGGTCCGCCGCGCCGGCCGCCGCCTGGGCAGGCAGCAGGCCGTCCGACGGCGCCGGGTCGCCCAGGGGAAGGACGCTGGGCATCAGCGGGTCCCCGGCTGCGCGGTGGTCACTTCTTTTTGGCCTTGTCCTTCGACTCATCGGTGGTGAGGGCGGCGATGAACGCTTCCTGCGGCACTTCCACGGTGCCCACCATCTTCATGCGCTTTTTGCCTTCTTTTTGCTTCTCCAGCAGTTTGCGCTTTCGGGTGATGTCACCGCCGTAGCACTTGGCCAGCACGTCCTTGCGGATGGCGCGGATGCTTTCGCGGGCGATGATGCGGGAGCCGATCGCGGCCTGGATGGGCACCTCGAACTGCTGGCGCGGGATCAGTTCGCGGAGCTTGCCGGTCATCATGACGCCGTAGGCGTAGGCCTTGTCGCGGTGCGTGATGGCACTGAAGGCATCCACCTGCTCGCCCTGGAGCATGATGTCGACCTTGACCAGGTCGGCGGCCTGTTCGCCGTCTGCCTTCCAGTCGAGGGAACCGTAGCCGCGGGTCTTGGATTTGAGGATGTCGAAGAAGTCGAACACAATCTCGGCCAGCGGCAGGCGGTACCGGATTTCCACCCGGTCCTCGGAAAGGTAGTCCATGCCGCCCAGCACGCCACGGCGGCTCTGGCACAGTTCCATGATGGCGCCCACGAATTCATTGGGGGCCAGGATGGTGGCGGACACCATGGGTTCGCGGACCTCGGCAACCTTCCCTGTGGGGTATTCGCTGGGGTTGGTCACCTGGACAACCTTCTTGTCCTCCAGCGTCACCTCGTACTCAACGTTCGGTGCCGTGGAGATCAGGGCGAGGTTGTATTCCCGTTCCAGCCGTTCGCGGGTGATTTCCAGGTGGAGCAGGCCCAGGAAACCCACCCGGAAGCCGAAGCCCAGCGCCGCTGAGGTCTCCGGTTCGTAAACGAGGGCTGCGTCATTGAGCATGAGCTTTTCGAGGGCGTCGCGCAGCACCGGGTAATCGGCGCCGTCCAGCGGGTACAGGCCGGAGAACACCATGGGCTTGGCGTCCGCATAGCCGGGCAGCGATTCCGAGGCGGGCTTGGCCAGGTTGGTGACGGTGTCACCCACCTTGGACTGGCGCACGTCCTTCACGCCGGTGATCAGGTAGCCCACCTCACCGACGCCGAGCCCCTTGGACGGGGTGGGCTCCGGGGAGCTCACACCGATTTCGAGGAGTTCGTGGGTGGCGCGGGTGGACATCATCTGGATGCGCTCGCGGGGGTGCAGCATGCCGTCAACCACACGGACGTAGGTGACCACGCCGCGGTAGGTGTCGTACACCGAGTCGAAGATCATGGCGCGGGCCGGGGCGTTGGGATCGCCCTGGGGAGCAGGCAGGTCGTGCACGATCTTGTCCAGGAGGGCCTCGACGCCGGCGCCGGTCTTGCCGGAGACCCGCAGGACGTCCTCGGGATCGCCGCCGATCAGGCTCGCCAGTTCAGCGGCGTACTTCTCGGGCTGCGCGGCCGGCAGGTCGATCTTGTTCAGGACCGGGATGATGGTGAGGTTGTTCTCCATGGCCAGGTACAGGTTGGCCAGGGTCTGGGCCTCGATGCCTTGTGCCGCGTCCACGAGCAGAACGGCGCCTTCGCAGGCCGCCAGCGACCGGGAAACCTCGTAGGTGAAGTCAACGTGGCCGGGGGTGTCGATCATGTTCAGGGCATAGCTGACGCCATCGCGTTCCCAGGGCATGCGGACGGCCTGGGACTTGATGGTGATGCCGCGCTCACGCTCGATGTCCATCCGGTCCAGGTACTGGGCCTTCATATCGCGCGACTGGACCACTCCGGTGTACTGCAGCATGCGGTCGGCGAGGGTGGATTTACCGTGGTCGATGTGCGCGATGATGCAGAAGTTCCGAATAATGGCCGGATCTGTCGCGGCGGGCACCGGGGCGGTGCGGGCCATGGGAGACACGCAGGGTCCTTACTGTTGGCTTCACGTGGCGGGGCCGGAGGGCACACAAACGTGCCCGGGCCGGAGGACCGCCCATCTTCAACCTCCAGTGTCCCACGTCCGGGGCGCCGTGCACGCATTCCTGCCGCCACGGTGCGCATTCCCCGGGCCCGGCGCCCGGCGCTAGTGTTGCGGAATGGCTATCAATCTTCGAACCGTGGTGAACGCCGTCCGCACGGGCCTCCGGATCCTGCAGAAGGCCGGCGCGGTCCCACCGTCCGGCACGCGCCGGCAACCCCCCGCTCCCCCGATACGGCGCCCTGCCCCGCGTGCGGGGACTGCACAGTCCGGAACGCAGCAGTCCGGAACCGCCGGCTACCCGGGCGACTTCCGCGGCCGCAGCACCGTCCGGTATTCCCCCGCCCCGGACGGTGATCCGGACCCGGGCGAGGTGGTGTGGGCGTGGGTTCCGTATGAGGAGGACTACAGCCGGGGGAAGGACCGCCCCGTCCTGCTGGTGGGCAACAGCGGCGCATACCTCCTGGGCCTGATGCTCACCAGCAAGGACCACGTTCCTGCATCCCGCTCCGACGGGGTTTACATCGACTTGGGAGCCGGGCCATGGGACACGCAGGGCAGGCCCAGCGAAGCACTCCTGGACAGGGTCCTGCAGATCCGGCCGGACGCGATCCGCCGCGAGGGCGCCGTTCTGGACCGTGCCCGCTTCGAGAAGGTGGCCGCCGGGCTGCGGAAGCGACACGGCTGGACCTGACCGTCAAATGGCCAGCCCGGCAGCTGACCTGCTATTCTTTATAGCTGTGTGTCCGTGCAGGTCGACGGCCACAGATGGTTGGCCGCCATAGGTATCCCCACGCCGCTCAGTCAATGGCCAATCTGAAAGCCCTCTAGACCATTTCCGCATTAAAAAGAGAGTTCACACGTGGCGAATATCAAGTCCCAGAAGAAGCGCATCCTCACCAACGAGAAGGCACGCCTGCGCAACAACGCAGTCAAGTCCGAGCTGAAGACGGCCATCCGCGCCGTCAACACCGCCGTTGATTCCACCGATAAGGATGCAGCTGCTGCTGCCCTGGCCACTGCCAGCCGCAAGCTGGACAAGGCTGTCAGCAAGGGTGTTCTGCACAAGAACAACGCAGCGAACCGCAAGTCGGCGATCTCCAAGAAGGTCAACGCACTGTAAGGTTTCCAGTTCACTGAACTGATGGTTGTGGCCGGTACCGTAAGGTGCCGGCCACACATCTTTAACGTGCTGGGCCGTTCCTCGCTGAAGGGTCAGCGGCCCTGGACCGACATGGCGATAACCGTCACGGCGTGCTCCACGGCATAAACGGGATCCCTGGACAGTCCCTTCACCTGGGCGTCGGCCTCGGCTGTGGCCTGAATGGACCGGACCAGGCCGTCCGGGGTCCAGCGCCGGACATCCCGCTGGGCCTGTTCCACCAGCCAGGGCTGCATGCCCAGTTCGGCGGCGATCTGGGCCGACGAGCCTGACGCCCCGGCCACGCGTGCCACGGTCCGCAGCTTTGCAGCAAGCGCGGCAACCAACGGGACGGGATCCGCGCCGGTGGCGAGGGCGTGCCGAAGGGTGGACAGCGCGAGTGGTCCGTTCCCGGCCATGGCGGCGTCGGCCACCTTGAAGGCGGTGGCCTCGATGCGTCCGCCGTAGTAGCGGTCCACCAGCTCCGAGGTCACGGTGGTGCCGGCGTCCGCAATCAGCTGGCTGCAGGCCGCGGCAAGCTCGGAAAGGCTGGCCCCCACTGCGTTGACCAGCGCCTGGACTGCTTCCTGCTCTATCCGGCGGCCGCCCGCCTTGAACTCCGAGACAACAAAAGCGGCTTTTTCAGCGTCCTTCTTCAGGGGCTGGCAGTCCACCACGGGCCAGCCACCCTTCCGGATGGCGTCCAGCAGCTTTTTGCCGCGCGCTCCCCCACCGTGCCTGAGCACCAGGACCGCGTCCTCCTCCGGCCTGCCAAGATAGGCCAGGGCATCGGTCAGGAACGCTTCATTCATGGACTCAACGGCTTCGACCTCGATGAGCTTGCTCTCGCCGAAGAGCGAGGGGCTGACCTGCATCAGCAGGGTGCCTGGTTCATAGGCTGCAGCGTTGATGCGGCTCACTTCCACATCCGGGGAAGCCGCGCGGACCTGCGCCCGGACCCTGTCCATGGCACGGATCCCCAGGTACTCCTCAGGCCCGCCTACCAGCACGATCGCGGCAGGGCTTACGTCCCGCCACGTGGCCATGTTGGCTGCCGGTGAGCTGGGTGCCCGTTTTTGCGCAGCGGCCATCGGGGGTTCCTTCCGGAGAGTTTTGTGGAGTTTCCAAGCCTGCCATGTCCTTGCCGTCCGGCCAAGCGGCGGCGCCCGGGGAAGCGGGCCGGGCCATTCCGTCCCCACGTTTCCAGTTGTGCCAGCAGCCGTTCGGTGTGCCGGTGGCAGGCCAGGATCTTACGCGACGTCCTGCGCGGCCGGACTGAGGCCCACACAGCTCCGAAGGTCAGGCCGGAGAGCAGGGCCATGGACAGCACGCCGGGGATCCCCTCGGCCCACGGCACCGTGGCCGCAGGCAGCGCGGCCGCGAGGCGTGCAATGGCGGCCACGCCTGCGCTGAACAAGCCGGCACCGGCAATAAGGGGAACAGCCCACCACTCCGCCACCGCCAGCATCGGAACCGCCGCAGTCCCCAGCAGCGTCACCGGCGCCACCAGTGGGGCGGCCAGCACGTTGGCCAGGAGCGAGTACGTCGAAAATCCGGGCTGAAGCAGGACCGTGACCGGACCGCACAGCAGTTGGGCGGACAGCGGCACCGCAACAGCAGCGGCCATCCAGCGCGGAACTGCCGCGGGCGTCCATTCAATGAGCCGCCTGCCCAGCACAATGATGCCCAACGTTGCCAGGACGGACAGGAGGAACCCGAAACTGCCGCCCAGCCCTGGATCAACCAGTAGCAGCCCGATCACGGCCAGGCACAGGAAGCTCAGGCCGCGCCCGGACCGCCCACAGGCCAGCGCTGCCACGGCAACGCCGCCCATCACGGCCGCGCGGAGGACGCTTGCCTCCGGGCCCACCAGCACCACAAACAATCCAAGGCCTCCAAGCGCGACGCCGGCCGCCGGCACCCGCGGCAGCCGGAACCTTCGGGCCGCCAGCAGCAGTCCGCCCAGGACCAGGCTGCAATTCGCCCCGGATACTGCGGTCAGGTGGGTCATGCCCACCGATTTCATGGCAACCATGAGGTCTTCGTCCAGGGCACTGGTATCGCCGGTGACCAGGCCCGGCAGCAGCCCGCTGGCATCCGGGCCCAGGAACCGGCAGGCAGCCACAAAGCGGGCCCGCAGGTCCGCGGCCGCTGCGTTCAGCCCGGCCCCGTCGGACATGGTGGCGGGTGCTGCGGAAGCAGCAAGGATGCCGGTTTCCAGACTTCCCGGATCCGGCGCGCGGAGTTTGCCTGCGGCCCGTAGCTGCTGACCCGGTACTGCGGCTCCCCAGGCCCCGCCGCCCATCACCAGCAGTTGCGCCCTGGTGCGCACGAGGACCCCGCCGGTGCTGATCTCCACCGTCCAGACGGGCACCGCCCATCGCTGGGGCCCGGAAGAATGGCCCGCCAGGTTGAGGGCTTTGGGCGTTGCCGCCACTTCCACCAACGCCACCACCGACTTTCCGGCAGCGACCGCGTCAGCCAGCGGACCGTCAGTGCGTTGGCCCGCAGCCACCGCCGCGTGGGCGGCAACGGTGGCGGCCAGGGCCAGCGCGACGGCGGCGGTGGCGGGGAACGAACGGCCGCCACGCCCCACCGGGCGCACGGTGCGCCGACCGTAACGGTGGCCGGCCAGGAGCGCAGCCGAGGCTGCGAGCAGCAGGCAACACGCGAAACCGAGGGCCAGCGGCGGCAGCCAGAGCCCCGCGACTGCTGCGCCCCAAGCGGCCAGTGCGGGGAGCACCAGCCGGAGATCGGTCCGCCTCCGGGTGCCGGGGCCGGCAGGCTTTGCCTTGCCGTCATCCAGCGACGCCGCCGCTGCTGCCGGCAGTACCCGCCGGCGGAGGTCCAGGAAGGCGTCGTAACGGCGCTGGCGTGCCGAGGTGGACACGGCACCGGGCCTCCCGACCTGGCTACCGTCCGGCGCGGGCCGCGGTCCCTGGACCGCCGAGTCCACATACCGGCTCCACGGGCTTTTACGGCCGGACCGGCCAGTGCCGGTCACGGGCACCCCCGATGGATCCGCGGCCGCATGTCAGACCGTGACCAAAGGCAGAAGCGCCTCGAGCAGCTTGGGTCCTACACCGTCCACGGCATCGAGTTCCGCCGTGGTCCTGAACGGCCTGTGCTCCTTGCGCCACAGCACGATCCGCTGCGCCAGTACAGGACCCACCTTGGGCAGCGTCGCCAGCGTTTCGGCGTTCGCCGTGTTCAGGTTGACCTTCAGGACGGGCGGGGCCGGGCCGTCGGGTAGGCCGCTGTCCCCGCCGGCGCCGCCACCGGCGGCCGGCAACGGCTCCCCCGCCACCGGCACCAGGATTTTCTGCCCGTCCACCAGGACCAGCGCCAGGTTGAGCAGGTCCAGATCCGCGCCGGGCACGCTTCCGCCTGCCGCGGTGACTGCGTCCTGGACCCGGCTGCCGGCGGGCAACCGGACAACTCCCGGCCGGCCAACGGCCCCGGCCACGTGCACCACAACGTCCACAGCTGCCGCGGCGCCGGGCACTGACGGTTCCGGACCGGCGTCCGGCGTGTTTTCCCGGTCCGGATCCCCGCCGTCTGCGGCAGGGCTGGGTCCTGCCGCCGACTCCGCTCCCAGCGGAAGGATCCCGGGCTGCCCGGCAGCCGCAAGCCACCAAAACCAGGCACCGGCTAGGAGCGAAAGGACTCCGAGCAGCACAGCCAGGCGCAGGCCAAGCCGCCACCGGAGCCTCGCGCCCCGCAGGCCGCCGGCCGAGGGCACTTCCGCGTTTTCTTTCCCACCGGCAGAACCGGCGTTCCGGTATTCGAACGGGTCCCCTGCCACATCGGCCAGCAGCCCCGGAGACTTTCCCACGGTGGCTTCCAGCCGGGCCGGCGCGTGGCGCGCCGGCGGGCGCGCTGCACGAGATTCCCGGCCTGACATGGTTCCACGCTAGGAAGCCGGCCCGCCCGGCAACAGGGGGCCGTGATCCTATGTGGACACTGCGGCAGGAAAGGGTCCGGCCGTGACCGGCTTACGAACGATACTGCCTGGAATCAGCCACCGGGATATTCTCCTGCAGGCAAGGTAAATCACGCAGTACCAAAAGCAATACCAAGGGCATTTGGGTCATCCCGGCTCTGCCCCTTCGTTCAAAGCGACAGTGGTAACCCCGCTCCAGTGGGCCAGGATCCACCGGATTGATCGCCAGGTGCGTCATGCGCCACAATAACGGCAAGAACGCCCAACCCCGCATGCGCGGCAAGCACAGCAGGCAGTGAGCTGATCTGCGCCGGGGCGCACTGCGGCAAGGCCACGGCAAGCCGCTCAGCCAGTGCCTCGGCTTCGGCGGGATTGCCGAAGTGGTGCAGCGCCAGCCGTGGCACCGGCAGTGGGTGCGCCGCAACTTCGGCCGCGACCAGTTCCTCCAGCCGGGCCACGGCCCTTGCAGCCGAGCGGACCTTCTCCAGCGGCACGATCTTCCCGCCGTCCACGGCCAGGAGCGGTTTGATGGCCAGCATGGTCCCCACCAGGGACGCCGCGGCGCCGATGCGGCCGCCCCGGCGCAGTTGCTCAAGGCTGGGGACATAGAAGCGGACAGACGTCCGGCCGGCCTGGTCGGCTGCTGCTGCCGCTACCGCGGCAGCCTCCGCCCCCGCAGACGCGGCGTGGACAGCGGCCTGGACGGCGATGCCCTGCGCCATGCCCACCGTCCGGGAGTCCACTACCTCCACGGGGATCTGCACCCTGGTGGCCGCAAGCCGGGCCGCATCAGCGGTGCCGGACAGGTCACCTGAGAGATGGATCGAGACCACCGACTCGAATCCGAGCCGCTCGGCCGTGCGGTACGCCTGTTCGAATTGTCCGGGTGAAGGCCGGGACGTTTTGACGGCTTTTCCGGCGGCCAGGGCAAGGGCGATGGTTTCGAGGATGTCGTCTTCACCCTCGCCATAGATATCAGCGCCAACCATGACCGGCATGGGAATGACCGTGAGGGCGCCGTCCGGGGCGTTGGTGGCCGCCCAGTCCACCGGCAACGCGGCTGCAGAGTCAGTGACGACGGCGGTCCGCACCCGCGGCGCCCCGGGGGCGACCGGTGCGGGCCGGGGCGCCGGGCGAAGTCCCGCCAGGCGCGCCCGGAACCAGGGCCACGCAACCGGATTGCTCTCGGGCAAGGGGGCCTCCTGGTCTGGTGGCCGGCCGCCCGGGAAGGGCGGCCGGTTCCCGGTCAGGCCGGGACGATGTTGACCAGTTTAGGGGCCCGGACGATTACGGTGCGGATGCCGCGGCCGTCGAGGGCACGCTGGACGTTGTCCGATGCCAGCGCCAGTTCACGCAGCTCGTCTTCGGAGACGTCCGGGGACACCTCGAGGCGGTCACGGACCTTCCCCTGGACCTGGACGACTGCCGTGACCGTGTCCTGGACCAAGAGGGCCGGATCATGTTCGGGCCAGCCGGCGTTCGCGACCGAGGCGGGGTGCCCCAGGACGTTCCACATGTCCTCGGCCGTGTAAGGGGCGAAGAGGCTGAGGATCACAGCAACGGCCTCGGTGGCTTCCCGGACGGCCGGGTCAGCGCCGCCGGCGCCGGAGTCGATGGCCTTGCGGGTGGCATTGACCAGTTCCATCAGCTTGGCCACCACCACGTTGAACTTGTTGGCGTCCAGCAGTTCCGCAGCGTCCGCGATGGTCCTGTGGGTCACGGAGCGCAGGGCCCGGTCACCTGATGCGGCATCGGTGCCCGCTCCGCTGGTGACGTCCTGGGCCAGGCGCCAGGCCCGGGCCAGGAACTTGGCGGACCCGGACGGGGAAACATCGGCCCAGTCCACGTCGTCCTCGGGCGGGGAGGCGAACACCATGGTCAGGCGGACGGCGTCAACACCGTACTTGTCCAGCTGCTCGCCGAGGTCCACACCGTTGCCCAGGGACTTGCTCATGGCTTTGCCGCCGTTAAGCACCTGCCCCTGGTTCAGGAGCGCACTGAACGGCTCGTTGGCTTCGATCAGGCCGAGGTCGTTGATGACCTTGGTGAAGAACCGGGCGTACAGCAGGTGCAGGATGGCGTGCTCAACGCCGCCCACGTACTGCCCCACCGGCATCCAGTCGTTGATCTTCGCCGGATCAAACGGGCCCTCGGTGAAGTCCGGGGACACAAACCGGAGGAAGTACCAGGACGAGTCCACAAACGTATCCATGGTGTCCGTATCGCGCTTTGCCGGGCCGTGGCAGGAGGGGCAGTCAACGTTGACCCACGCTTCGGCGGCGGCCAGCGGGGAGGTGCCCTTTGGGGACAGATCCTCGCCGCGCAGGTCAGCGGGCAGTGTTACGGGCAGTTGGTCGTCCGGGACCGGGACTTCGCCGCAGGACGGGCAGTGGATGATGGGGATGGGGGTGCCCCAGAACCGCTGCCGGCTCAGCAGCCAGTCGCGCAGCCTGAAGTTCACGAACTTCTCACCGGTACCCTGGCGCTCCAGCATGGCGATCGCGGCGGGGATCGCCTCAGCCTTGGGCAGGCCGTCCAGTTCGCCGGAGTTGACCAGGGTGCCCTCCCCTGCCGTTGCGGTACCGGACACGGAGGGGCCCTCCTCGCCGGTATCCAGGACGGTCCGCACGGGCAGGTCGAAGGTCCGGGCAAAGTCGAGGTCGCGCTGGTCGTGGGCGGGGACGGCCATGATGGCACCGGTGCCGTAGTCCGCCAGGACATAGTCGGCGGCCCAGACGGGCAGCTTCTCGCCGTTGAGCGGGTTGATGGCGTAGCGGCCGGTGAAGACGCCGGTTTTGTCCCGTTCCGTGGACTGGCGTTCGATGTCGGAGAGTGCTTTGACCTGTTCGCGGTAGGCGTCCAGGGCGTCGGCGTGTCCTGCGGTGACGAGTTCGACGGCGATCGGCGCGTCAGCGGCCACCACAAAGAACGTTGCCCCGTACAGGGTGTCCGGGCGCGTGGTGAAGACCGTGACGTCCTTGGCGGGCTTTTCGCCGTCGGCCTCGATCACGAACGTGACGTGGGCTCCTTCGGAGCGGCCGATCCAGTTTTTCTGCATGGCCAGGACCCGCTCGGGCCAGTGGCCGCGGAGCTGCTCCATGTCATCGAGCAGCCGGTCGGCATAGTCGGTGATCTTGAAGTACCACTGGTTCAACGACTTCTTGGTGACGATGGTGCCGCAGCGTTCGCAGGCGCCGTTGACCACCTGTTCGTTGGCCAGCACCGTCTGGTCCTTGGGGCACCAGTTGACCGGGGAATCCTTGCGGTAGGCCAGTCCACGCTGGTAGAAGCGTTTGAACAGCCACTGGGTCCAGCGGTAGTAGCCGGGGTCCGAGGTATGCAGGCGGCGGGACCAGTCAGCGGAAATTGCGTACCGCTTGAAGGACGCAGCCTGGGTGTCGATGTTGGCGTAGGTCCACTCGCTGGGGTGGGCGTTGCGCTTGATGGCCGCGTTTTCCGCGGGCAGGCCGAAGGAGTCCCAGCCGATGGGGTGCAGCACGTCGAAGCCCTGCTGGCGGAGGTAACGGGCCACCACATCACCCATGGCGAACGCTTCAGCGTGGCCCATGTGCAGGTCGCCGGACGGGTACGGGAACATGTCCAGCACGTAGCGGCGTTCCTTCGAGCCGTCATCCACAGGTGTGAAGACCTGGAGGTCATCCCACACCTTGGGCCATCTGGCCTCCATGGCGGTAAAGCTGTAGGCGCCTTCTTCGGGCGCCTCCGCTGCTGATGCTGCTGTTCCGGTCTTGGTCTCCGGCTGAACGCCCACTGCTGCCCTCTTCTGTTCTGTCACGGCATCTGTACTGCCATAACGGCCTGATCCTCCTGCTGCCGGCCCGGAAAGTACCCCGGACACACAAAAGCCCCTCTCCATGGAGGGGCTGCCGCTCAGCTATCCGATGTTTCGGACACCCGGCGGCTGACTAAGCAAGAGGATCGCACGCATGAATCCACTTTAGCGTAAGTCGCTACGGGCGGCTGAATGTACCGGCCCGGGCATGCCTTCCCTGTTAAGGGGGCCCGGGAGCGGCTTCGGGCGTCCGCGAAGCGGGCGGGGCCCCCTTAACAGGGAAGGCATCAGCTAAGCCGGAGCTACTTCACGTCCTCGTCGACCCAGTCCATGGACTTGGTGACGGCTTTCTTCCAGAGCCGCAGCTGGCGGTCCTGCTCGGCCTGGTCCAGCTGGGGTTCCCACCGCTTGTCTTCGGACCAGTTGGCAGACAGCTCGCCGAGGTCCTTCCAGAAGTCCACGGCGAGGCCCGCAGCGTACGCGGCGCCCAGGGCTGTGGTTTCCACGACCTTGGGCCGGATGACGGGAACGCCGAGGATGTCCGCCTGGAACTGCATCAGGGCATCGTTGGCGACCATGCCGCCGTCGACCTTCAGTTCGGTCAGCGGCACGCCGGAGTCGGCGTTGACTGCGTCGAGGACCTCGCGGGTCTGGAACGCCGTGGATTCCAGCGCGGCCCGGGCGATGTGGTTTTTGTTGACGTACCGGGTGAGCCCCACAATGGCGCCGCGGGCATCGGAGCGCCAGTAGGGGGCGAAGAGGCCGGAGAAGGCCGGGACGATGTACACGCCGCCGTTGTCCTCGACGGCGGCGGCAAGCGTTTCCACCTCCGGTGCGCTGCTGATCAGGCCGAGATTGTCGCGCAGCCACTGGATCAGTGAACCGGTGACGGCGATGGAGCCTTCCAGGGCGTAGTGCGGCGCAGCGTCGCCAAGCTTGTAGCCGACCGTGGTGAGCAGGCCGTTTTTGGAGTGGACGATTTCCTCACCGGTGTTGAAGATGAGGAAGCAGCCGGTGCCGTAGGTGTTTTTGGCTTCGCCGGTCTGGAACGCTGCCTGCCCGAACGTGGCGGCCTGCTGGTCGCCCAGGATACCGGCGACGGGCGTTTCGCGGAGCAGCTGGGAGCCGTGGACCTGGCCGTAGACCTCGGAGGAGGAGCGGATCTCGGGCATCATGCTGAGCGGGACGCCGAAGATGCCGAGGATTTCCTCGTCCCACTGAAGGGTTTCGAGGTCCATAAACAGGGTGCGGGAGGCGTTGGTGACGTCCGTGACGTGGACGCCGCCGTCAACGCCGCCGGTGAGGTTCCACAGGACCCAGGCATCGGTGTTGCCGAACACCAGGTCGCCGGCCTCGGCCTTTTCGCGGGCGCCGGCCACGTTGTCCAGGATCCACTTGATTTTGGTGCCGGAGAAGTACGTGGCCAGGGGCAGGCCGACTTTTGGCTTGAACCGGTCCCCGCCGCCGTCCTTGGAAAGTTCATCGACGATGTCCTGCGTGCGGGTGTCCTGCCAGACGATGGCGTTGTACACGGGCTCGCCGGTGGTTTTGTCCCACACGACGGCGGTTTCGCGCTGGTTGGTGATCCCGACGGCGGCGATGTCGTGGCGGGTCAGGTTCGCCTTGGACAGGGCGGAGGCAATGACCTCCCGGGTGTTGTTCCAGATTTCGGCAGCGTTGTGTTCCACCCACCCGGCCTGCGGGAAGATCTGCTCGTGTTCCATCTGGCCGGAGGAGACGATCGCCCCGCTGTGGTCAAAAATGATGGCGCGCGTGCTGGTGGTGCCCTGGTCGATGGCGATTACGTACTGGTTCATGGTGACGTCCTTGTCTTGTCAGTGAGTGACGGTTCATGGCTGGTGGAGCGGTTGGGCTGAAGCGCCCGTGGGTCAGGTCAGGCAGCGGCGATAAAAATGATCGGCACAATCTTGGCCACGAGGCCGGCCAGGGCCCCGCCCGCCAGGGGGCCTGCCACCGGGATCCAGGCGTAGCTCCAGTCGCTGGAACCCTTGCCTTTGATGGGGAGCAGGGCGTGGGCGATGCGGGGACCGAGGTCACGGGCCGGGTTGATGGCGTAGCCGGTGGGGCCGCCGAGGGAGATGCCGATGCCGACGACGAGCAGCGCCACGGCGAGGGGGCCAAGGCCTGAGGGGGTCCCGCCAAAGGCGAGGATCACGAAGACCAGGACGAAGGTGGCGATGATTTCCGTGGCCAGGTTCCACGGGGTGGCCCGGATCGCGGGGCCCGTGGAAAACACACCAAGCTTTGCTGCGGGCTCGGGTTCGGCGTCGAAGTGCTGCTTATAGGCGAGCCAGCAGACCACGGCGCCGATGAAGGCACCCAGCAGTTCGGCGCCCAGGTAGGTCACCGTGGAGGCGAACGAAATGGGAACGTCCGGGGCGTAGGTGGCGCCGCCGTTGGTGAGCTTGCCCAGGGTGACGGCCGGGTTCAGGTGCGCGCCGGACTTGGCGGCGACAAACACACCGGCGAAGACTGCAATTCCCCAGCCCCAGGTGACCATCAGGAACCCGCCGTTATTTCCTTTCGTCCCCCGAAGGGCGACGTTTGCGACGACGCCACAACCCAGGAGGGTGACCATCGCCGTTCCGAAGAGCTCGGAAAGGAACACAATTCCAAGAGACATCTTTGACTCCTATTATCTCTGTTGTTGGCCCCTGCGGGTTGGGGGCCGTTGGGCCGGGGCGGTTTGCCGCCCCGGCGGTCAGTTCGGCCTCAGGCGACCAGGCTGTGGATTTCCACGCGGTGGAACCGCTGCAGCACCTCTTGGGCGTGCCGCACTTCGGCGGCCCTGGCGGCGGCATCCCAGTGCAGCGGGGCGCCCAGGACATCGGCCATTTCATTGAGCAGTTCGCCGGTCACCAGGCCCCGGAATGCCAGGGAGGTGCGGCGGACCAGGATGTCCACGAGGTGGCCCACCTGCTCGTTGGCGGCCATGAACTCCAGTTCCCGGACACTCAGTTCGCGGGTGGAGTGCAGGGCACGGTCCGGCGCGGCGTCAAGGAACTCCATGACGGCTTCGGCGCGGGTGCCGTAGCGGGTCAGGAGCCCCGCCGTGCGGTCAGCGTCCCGGTCTGCTGTCATGTGCGCCTTGATCCAGGCCTGCACCCCGGCCTCGTCGGCAGGGAAGCCGGCGCCGCCGCCGATGGCCAGTTGCGCCGTCGACACCTTGCGCTGCTCGCCCAGTTCGGCCAGGACATCGTTGGTGAGGTGCTCGGCCAGGGCCCGGAACGTGGTCCATTTGCCGCCCACCAGGCTGAGGACGGGCGCCGCCTGTGGGGCGCCGGCACCGGGGCCGCGGCGTTCAATCCGGTAATCGCGGGAGACGAAGCCGGGCTGGGTTGCATCGTGCCGGGGCAGCGGGCGGACGCCGGAGAAGGTGTAGACAATCTGCTCCCGCGAGACGGGGATGTCCGGGAAGACGTGGCCCACCAGTTCGAAGAAGTAGTCGATCTCCTCGTCGGTGCAGACGGCGTCCTGTGCCATGTCCGCGTCCACGTCGGTGGTGCCCACCAGGACGCGGTCGCCCATGGGGTAGATCAGAACGATCCGGCCGTCGGTGTGCTCGAAGAAGATTTCCCGGCCCTGGCAGGCGTCCAGCAGGGCGGGATGGTCCAGCACAATGTGCGAGCCCTTGGTGCCGCCCATAAAGGTCGACGCCGATCCCATGGCCCCGTTGGTCTGATCCACCCAGGCGCCGGTGGTGTTGACGATGACGTCGGCGGTGAAGTCGAACTCCTCCCCCGTCAGTTCGTCGCGGAGCCGGACCGTGCTGCCGCGGCCGGTGCCGGCGTTGGGCTGCTCCGTCGTTGATACCAGGGACAGGTAGTTGCTGGCCCGGGCGGTGTCGCCCTGGGCCGCGGCGGAGCCGGACTGGCCGGCTTTTTCGCCGTCCTGGAGGACGTCGAGGGTGAGCCGTTCGGGGTTGTGCACCGAGGCATCGAAGTAGGTGGCCGCGTACTTGACGTCCTGCCGCAGGCGGGGCAGCTCGGCCAGGGCACGCTTCCGGCCGCGGAACTGGTGCCGGGGAACGGTGCCGCCGTCGCGGGAGAAGGAATCGTAGAGGCTCAGGCCCACTTTGATGAGGAACGCGCCGCGTTCCTTGGGCTTGCCCTGCTTGTGGGTCAGGAACCGGGCCGGTGCGGACAGGATGCCGGAGAACGTGCTGAAGATGGGAATGGTGGTCTGCAGCGGCTTCACGTAGTGGTGGGCAATGCGGAGCAGCCGGTTGCGTTCCACCACCGACTCCTGGACCAGCCGGAACTCACCGTTTTCCAGGTAGCGGATGCCGCCGTGGATCATGTGCGAGGAGGCTCCGCTGGCGCCCTGGCAGTAGTCGCCGCGTTCCACGAGCGCAACGTCCACGCCCTGCAGCGCCAGGTCGCGGAACGTTCCCACACCGTTGATGCCGCCGCCCACCACCAGCACCTTGGCGTGCGGCCGCCGGCGGAGGTTGTGCACTGAGGTGCGTTCAACGCCCGGCTGCGGTGCCGCGGCTGCTGGTTCTGCGGGTGTTTCCTTCGGTCCCAAAACGACTCCCTTGGGCTTGGTGCGGTGCGGCCGCCCGGAGGTCTGCCGCCTTTACAACTATTCTTTTGAATAATGGAAAATGGCGTCAAGCTCTATGCACAAACGTGCAGAACGGACCTGCAATGGACCCCTCCCGGCATTCCGACGCGCTTCGGGCTGCGCAGATGTATTACCTCCAGGACCTCACAATGGATGCCATCGCCCGCGAGCTCAGGACGTCCCGCTCCACCGTTTCCCGGCTGCTTTCCTCTGCCCGGGACTCAGGCCTGGTGCAGATCCAGATCCGCAATCCCCTGGACACCGGACCCGAGCTGGAAGGCATGATCCGCCGCCACTACAACGTGGACGTGCACGTGGTTCCGGTCCTGGAAACGCTCAACGAGGCCGAAACCCTTGACCGGGTGGCGATGCAGGCGGCCCGGACCATCGGGCCCATCGTGGACTCGAACGCCATCATCGGCGTGGCCTGGGGCTCCACCCTGAGCGCCGTCAGCAGGCACCTCACCCGGAAGATCACGCACGACAGCGTGATCGTCCAGCTGAACGGCGCGGGCAACATGCACACCACGGGAATCACGTACGCCAGCGACATCATGCGCCGCTTCGGCAGTGCCTACGGTGCACGGGTGGAGCAGTTCCCGGTGCCCGCGTTCTTCGACCACGCCGGAACCAAAACGGCCATGTGGAATGAGCGCAGCGTGCAGCGGATCCTCGAACTGCAGGCCAAGATGAGCATCGCCATTTTCGGTGTCGGTTCCGTGGACGCCGACTACCCCAGCCACGTCTACGCCGGCGGTTACCTGGACGAAAGCGACCTGAATATCCTGGCCACCTCGGACGTGGTGGGCGACGTTGCAACGGTGTTTTTCCGCGGCGACGGCTCCTCGGACGGCATTGTGCTCAACGAGCGTTCCACCGGCCCCTCCCTGGCACAGCTGAGGCAGGTCCGGCGGAGGATCTGCGTGGTCTCCGGGGAATCGAAGATCAACGGCCTCCGCGGCGCACTCACAGCAGGCCTGGCCACGGACCTCATCCTGGACGAGGCCACTGCGCGGCGGCTGGTGGACTTTGAGGGGCTCGCGGCGGCAAGTGGGTAGAGTCGTGGACATGAGAACCTCACCCCGGCTTGGCCTGAACAACGGCGTGCTGATTGACCAGCTCGGTTTCGGGCTCTACAAGGTTCCGGCGGCAGCGACCGCGGATCTCGTGGCAGCAGCCCTGGATGCCGGCTACCGGCACTTCGACACGGCAGCCATGTACGGCAACGAGACCGGCGTGGCCCGCGGGCTGTCGCCCCTGCTGGGCGGTCCGGCAAGCAGCGGCGGTTCCGGCGAGCTCAGCAACTCCCTGGCCCGCGGGGACCTGTTCATCACCACCAAGCTCTGGAACGACCACCATGGCTACGACGCCGCCCTGCGGGCCTTCGACACGTCCATGGTCAACCTGGGCCTGGACTACATCGACCTGTACCTGATCCACTGGCCGTGCCCGGCCAAGGACCTGTACCGGGAGACCTACCGCGCCCTGGAAACCCTCTACCGGGAAGGCAGGGTCCGCGCGATCGGCGTCAGCAACTTCCAGCCCGCCCACCTGGACCGGCTCCTGGAAACCGCAGAGGTGGTCCCCGCCGTCAACCAGGTCGAACTGCACCCCTGGCTGCAGCAGGAGGAGCTCCGGGCCAACCACGCCACCCTGGGGATCCGGACCGAGGCGTGGAGTCCGCTGGGCCGCGGCCAGGTCCTCACGGATCCCGGCATCGCCGGCATTGCGGCCGCCCACCACCGGACGCCCGCGCAGGTAATCCTCCGCTGGCACATGCAACTGGGCAACATCGCCATCCCCAAGGCATCCTCAGAACCGCGCCTCCGCGAAAACCTGGATGTTTTCGGCTTTGACCTGTCCGCGGCGGACATGGCCGCGCTCGCAGGCCTCGACCGGAGCCAGCGCACCGGCTCCCACCCCGACACCGTCAACTAGGACCAGCACTTATGCAGAATGCAGACCCGGGCGCACCCACCTACCTCAGCGCAGGACTGGCCGCGCGGACGACGGCCGGCGTGGTCCAGCTGGCGGGGGCTCCGGTGGCTTACTGGACCTACGAACCGCAGCACGCGGCCCCGGAAACCAGGACCATGCTGGTCATCCACGGCTTCCGCGGCGACCACCACGGCCTGCTGCGCGTGGCCGATCTCCTACCGGACATGCGGATCATCATGCCGGACCTCCCCGGCTTCGGCAGCTCGGCCGCTTTCGCCGACGGCGACCACTCCGTGGCGCACTACGGCCGCTTCATCACCGGGTTCATGGCGGAACTGGGACTGGGGCCGGAGACCGTGCTGCTGGGCCATTCCTTCGGTTCCATCATCGCCGCGCACTTCGTGGCAGCCAACCCCGGCACCGTCACTCCGCTGATCCTGGTCAATCCGATCGCCGCACCCGCGCTGGAAGGGCCCAAGGGTGTCATGACGCGGCTGGCCGTGCTGTATTACCGGCTCGCGGCCCGCCTCCCCCGCCGCGCAGGGCTTGCCCTGCTCCGCAGCCCGTTGATTGTCCGGATCATGAGCGAGGCCATGGCAAAGACCAGGGACCCGGGACTGCGGGGGTTCATCCACGGCCAGCACCATGCCTATTTCAGCGCCTTCGCCGACCGGGACAGCCTGCTCGAATCGTTCACGGCGTCCGTCAGCGGCAACGTCACCGAGGTGGCAGCCCGGCTTACCCTGCCCGTCCTGCTGATCGCCGGCGAAAAGGATGAGATCGCCGCCCTGCCTGACCAGCACACCCTCCTGGCGCAGCTGCCGGACGGCGAGCTGAAGGTGATTCCCGGCGTCGGACACCTGATCCACTACGAAACGCCGGAACCGGCCGCCCACCACATCCGCAGCTTCCTGAAGGACCATCCCGCGTGAAGATCGTCATCGATGCCCGGTTCACCCGCACCGACCACCACGACGGCATCAGCCGCTACGGTGCCAGCCTGATCGCGGCGACCGCCAGGATCGCCGACGTCGAGATGCTGGTGTCCGATCCACGGCAGCTGGCCCTGCTGCCGGACGTGCCGTACACCCTGATCAGCAGCCCGTTATCGCCAAAAGAGCTGTTCGTGGCACGCCAGGTCAACAGGCTCGGCGCTGACGTGGTGGTCTGCCCGATGCAGACCATGGGCACGTGGGGCCGGAAGTACGGCCTGGTGCTGACCCTGCACGACCTGATCTACTACGAGCACCCCGCCCCGCCCGGATTCCTGCCGGCCCCTGTCCGGGTGCTGTGGCGGCTTTACCACAAGGCGTTCTGGCCGCAGCGGCTGCTGCTGGACCGCGCGGACACGGTGGCCACCATCAGCCGGACCACCGAGGCGCTGATGGCAAAGTACCGCTTGACCAAGCGTCCGGTGGAAATCATCAGCAACGCACCCCAGCCGGACCAGGTGCCCCGCGACGCCGCTGCCGGCGCGGACCACTCACTGGTGTACATGGGCTCGTTCATGCCTTACAAAAACGTGGAAACCATGGTGGCGGGCATGGCCGGCCTGTCCGGGTTCACGCTGCACCTGCTCAGCAGGATCACACCCGCCCGGCGGGCGGAGCTGGAACGCCTGGTTCCTGCGGGCGCGCAGGTGGTGTTCCACAACGGGGTGACCGATGCGGAGTACGACGCGCTGCTCCGGAAGGCCACGGCGCTGGTCAGCCTGTCCCGGGCTGAGGGATATGGCCTGCCGCTGGTGGAGGCCATGGCCGTGGGCACGCCGGTGATTGCCAGTGACATTCCCATTTTCCGAGAAGTGGGCGGGGACGTTGCGGCGTACGTGGATCCGGCCTCGCCCGTCGGGTTCGCCGCGGCGGTGGCGGACCTGGCGGACCGGGAGCACTGGGAACAGGTGTCCCGCCGCTCCGTGGCCAGGGCCGCCCAGTTCAGCTGGGAGGACTCGGCCCGCCAGCTGGTGGCCGTCGCCCAGGGAATTGTCCGCCGGCGGCAGCTCTAGAGGACGTCCACGCCGTCCAGCCGCAGCTGCACCGGTTCCACGGTGCGCTTCGCGGCGGCCGCGGCCCGGGTGGCCCGGAGTACGCGGACCACGCCCGCGGCCTGGGCATAGGAGAAGAAGAGCAGTGTCCGCACGTCCTCAGCCGGCCGGCGTGCCGATGCCGGCCCGTTGAGGAGCACCGGCGCCGGCCCGGCGGTCCGCAGTGTTGTTCCTGCCGTGTCGAGTGCCGCGGCCACAGTGCCGGTGAAATGGTCGACGGCGGCGCGCGGCCCCGTCACGGAGGCGACCCGGACGGACGGCGGCAGCTGCAGTTCGGTCCGCAGGGCCAGTTCCCGGTAGGCGTGGCCGGCCGGATCCCAGCGCAGCAGGGCGCCCACCGCCGTGGTGTCTGCAGCGGTGACCACCACCAGGCCGCCGTCCGCTGCGGGGCGGACCAGTGCGGCAGCGTTGAACCAGCGCCGCACGGTGTCCTCGCCGGCGCGGAGGCTTTCCCGGCGCAGCAGCGAGTCGCCGTCCAGCAGCAGCGCGGCCGCGTAGCCGCCCTCGGCCACAGGTTCGGCGCCAACCGTGGCCACCACCAGCGCCTTCCCGGAGCCTACGGCGGCCTTCACCTGGTCGCCGGATGAGGTGATAACTGTTTTGCCGGGAAAGGCACGGCCCAGTTCCTCGGCGGTCCGCAGCACCCCGGTGGCGCCCTTGCGCAAATGCCGGCCACCGCAGTGCGTGCAACGCCAGTCCGGGGCGGGCGTGGAGCACCAGCGGCATTGGGCCATGGCCGACCCCGCCCCGGCGATCGCCAGGGGGCCCTGGCAGGTTCCGCAGCGCGCCGGCTCCCGGCAGGTTTCACAGGCCAGCGACGGCGCGTAGCCGGCCCGGGCCACCTGCACCAGCACGGGGCCGCGCTCCAACCCGTCCTTCGCGGCACGCCAGGCTGCGCCGGGAAGCCGTGCGATGGAGGCAAGGGGGTCGCGCTCCTGCTCAAAGCTGTCGGCGGTATTCACCACCCGCGGTACCGTGCGCCGCATCTCGGTGCGGCCCGATTCCACCGGGAAGGCCCACCCTGCAGCCACCAGGCGCTGGACCTCGGTGCTTCGGGCGTGCCCTGCCAGAAGGCACGCGGTGCCCTCCTGTTCGGCGCGCAGCAGCAGGACCTCGCGGGCATGGGCGTAGGGTGCGCGCTGTTCGATGTGGAGGTCGTCGCCGTCGTCCCAGCAGGCAACAAGCCCCAGGTTGCGGACCGGGGCAAACGCAGCGGACCTGGTGCCGATGGCCACCGTGGCGGTTCCGGCGAGCAGGCGCAGGAAATTCCGGTAGCGGGGGGTGGGCCCGTCATCGGCAGTCAGCCGGGCCACTGCTTTGGCCGGTATAAGCGCCAGGACTGCGGCCTCGAGGCGGTCCAGGTCGCGGTAATCGGGGACCACCACCACGGCTCCCCTGCCCGCTGCGTGGGTGGCGGCGATGGCCTCGGCCATCAGCTGCGGCCAGCCCGCGGCGCCATAGCCCTGCAGCGGATGGAGCACGGCCCGGGGGGAACCGCCCTGGCCCAGGTGCCGCAGGTAGGCGGGCCCGTTGTGGTAGGTATCCCAGGCGGAGCCGGCATCCGGCGCAGCTGCGGGCGGATCCTGCTCCGCCCCGGATTCGGTTAGCGGGTAGTCCTTATCCAGTTTGGCCAACCGCGGCGGAATGGCCACGCGGATGACGTCGCTGACAGTGCCGGCGTAACGGGCTGCGACGGCGTTCACCAGGTCGCGGATGGCCGGGGTGAGGACCGGGACCGGTGACACGACTTTGGCCAGCGGCACAAGCGTGTGGCCGGCGTCCGACTCCGCCGTGCGTTCCAGGAGGAAACCGCTGAGGTCCTGGCCGTTGAAGCTGACCTTGACCCGCACGCCTGGTTGGGCGGCCTGGTCGAGGGATTCCGGGACGGCGTAGTCGAAGGGCCGGTCCAGGTGCGGCAGCGTCGATTCCACCAGCACCCTGGCCACCGGCAGCTCCCGTGCCAGGGGTACGCCGGTGGGCAGCCGCTTGGCCGGGAAACCCTGCAGCAGTGTGGGCTGCAGGGCGCCCGGAAGCTCCAGTGCCGGTTGGGCGGGGGTGTCAGCAACCACTGCGGCTACCTCCGATCGGCCTGGTGGTGGATGGGTCCAGCCAATCACCAGGCACCGACAATCGGCCGGGAGCCCGGCGGCTGCGGACCCTAGGCGTTGAAGTAGGCCTTGAGGTCGTCCACGCGGTCGAGGCGTTCCCAGGTGAAGTCCGGATCGTCGCGGCCGAAGTGGCCGTGCGCTGCGGTCTTGGCGTAGATGGGCCGCTTCAGGTCCAGGGCGTCGATGATGGCCCGGGGCCGCAGGTCGAAGATCTCGGCTATCGCGGCGCTGATCCGGGCAGGATCGACAGTCTCGGTGCCGAAGGTTTCCACGTAGGTGCCAACGGGCCGGGCCTGGCCGATGGCGTAGGCGATCTGGATTTCCGCGCGCTTTGCCAGGCCGGCGGCCACCACGTTTTTAGCCACCCAGCGCATGGCGTACGCGGCGGACCGGTCCACCTTGGACGGGTCCTTGCCCGAGAACGCGCCGCCGCCGTGGCGGGCCATGCCGCCGTATGTGTCAACGATGATCTTCCGGCCGGTCAGGCCGGCGTCGCCCACCGGGCCGCCGATGACGAACTCGCCTGCCGGGTTAAGGATGTTCGCGGCGCGGGAGATGTCCAGGTTGGCGCCGGCCAGGACGGGTTCGATCACGATCGAGGCAAGGTCCGCGCGCAGCTGCGCGAGGCTGGTGCCTTCGGCGTGCTGGCTGGAGATGACCACCGTTTCGACGGACACGGGCACATCGCCGTCGTATCCCACGGTGACCTGGGTCTTGCCGTCCGGGCGCAGGTAGGCCAGTTCGCCGGACTTGCGCACCTGGGTGAGCCGTTCGGAGAGGCGGTGGGCCAACCAAATGGGGGTGGGCATAAAGGAGGGGGTCTCGTCGCTGGCGTAGCCAAACATCAGGCCCTGGTCGCCGGCGCCCTGAAGGTCGTAGTCATCCTCCTGGCGGCCTTCCCGGGCTTCCAGGGAGTTGAAGACGCCGCCGGCGATGTCGTTGGACTGCTGGCCGATGGAGACGGACACTCCGCACCGGGCACCGTCGAACCCGTTCGCTGAAGAGTCATAGCCGATGCCGAGGATGGTCTCCCGGACGATTTGGGGAATCTCGACGTATGCGTCGGTGGTGACCTCGCCTGCCACGTGGACCAGGCCGGTGGTGGCCATGGTTTCCACGGCAACCCTGGATTCAGGGTCCTTGGACAGCAATGCGTCCAGGATGGCGTCACTGATCTGGTCACAGATCTTGTCCGGGTGGCCTTCCGTCACGGACTCTGAGGTGAAGAGCCGGAGGGCGGCGGGCGTAGCCCGGGAGGTCTGGGGAAGGTGCAGCGGTAAAGTCACTCAACTACCTTACTGGTTGGAGGCGGCGCGCCCGCCGGGACATGACCCCGCGCTAAGCGGGGGTGGCCCGGATCACGTCAGGCGCGGTGCGGTACGTGGTTCAGTTCACAGCCGATCCTGCGGATGACTGCCGCCGCAACCTCGGTCTTGGTTCCGGCGGCCTCCTGTGGTTCGGAGCCGGAGCGGGACAGGATGACCACGGCGTTGGTGTCCTGGCCAAAAACCTTGTCCGCGCCCACGTGGTTGACCACCAGAAGGTCGCAGCCTTTGCGTCGCAGTTTGGCCTGGGCGTAAGCCAGCACACCGCCCTGTTCATCCCCGGTTTCGGCGGCGAAACCGACAATAAGCTGGTGTTCGCGCTCCGGGCCCTGGTTCCGGAGCTCCACCAGCTCCTGGAGGATGTCCGGATTGCGGACCAAGCTGATGACGGGGTCGGCGGTGTCGTCCCGCTTTTTGATTTTGGTGCCGGAGATTTCCGCCGGCCGGAAGTCGGCCACGGCGGCGGACATGATCACGACGTCGGAATCGGCTGCGGCGGCAAGGGCGGCTTCGCGAAGCTGCAGGGCAGTCTCCACGGACACCGTTTCGACGCCGGGGGGCGCAGGGACTTCCATGTGGGCGGCGAGCAGCCGGACTGTGGCGCCGGCGTTCCGGGCGGCCACGGCGAGGGCCACGCCCTGCTTGCCGGAGGACCGGTTGCCCAGGAACCGGACCGGATCCAGGGGTTCCCGGGTGCCGCCGGCGCTGATGGTGACGGTGCGGCCGGCCAGCGGCAGCGCGATGTCGGTGTCGCCGTGCATCAGGGCCATCGCGGCGGCGAAGATGTCTTCGGGCTCGGGCAGGCGGCCGGGTCCGGAGTCGGAGCCTGTCAGCCTGCCGCTGGCGGGTTCCAGGACCGCCACTCCCCTGCTGCGCAGGGTTTCCACGTTGGCGCGGGTTGCGGCGTGCTGCCACATCTCGGTGTGCATGGCGGGGGCGAAGAGCACGGGCCCGGAGGCCATCAGCAGCGTGTTGGTGAGCAGGTCACCGGCCTGGCCGGCTGCCGCTTTGGAGAGAAGGTCCGCGGTGGCCGGGGCCACCACAACGAGGTCCGCCTCGTGGCCCAACCGGACGTGGTTGACCTGGTGGACGTCGTCGAACACGCTGTTGCTCACCGGGTTGCCGGAGAGGGCTTCCCAAGTGGCAGTGCCGACAAACCGGGTGGACGCCTCGGTGGGGATCACCGTGACGTGATGGCCGGCTTCAGTAAAAAGCCGGAGGAGCGATGCCACCTTGTAGGCGGCAATCCCTCCCCCGACTCCGAGGACTATGCGCACGTGACCTCCGTCAACAGCAAGTCAGGCTCGGCTGCAGGACTACTCTGCGGCTTCGATCGGTGTGGACACCAGTTTGCCTTCGTTGATCTCGCGGAGCGCGATCGAGAGGGACTTTTCGTTCAACTTGGTGTCGACCAGCGGGCCAACGTACTCGAAGAGGCCCTCGTGCAGCTGGGCGTAGTAAGCGTTGATCTGGCGAGCACGCTTGGCACCGAAGATCACCAGGCCGTACTTGGAATCGGCTGCCTCAAGCAGCGAATCGATCGGCGGGTTGATGATGCCTTCAAGGTTCGTGGACACGAATTCTCCAAATTACTAGCGGGCTGACGAAGCGGTCAGTGTGGATGCGGGGTCAGCCCCATGAGTGAAACAAGCTCGTCCGCTGCCCGGCGGACGTCATCATTGATGACTGTGTGGTCGAACTCCGGTTCAGCAGCAAGTTCCACTTTACCGGTTTCCAGCCGTCGCTGCTGCTCCTCGGCGGATTCCGTGCCGCGGCCCACAAGCCGGCGGACCAGTTCTTCCCAGCTGGGCGGGGCCAGGAAGACGAACTGCGCCTCCGGGAGGGCCTCCTTGACCTGGCGCGCGCCCTGCAGGTCGATCTCCAGGAGGACCGACTTGCCGTCGGCGATGGCCTGGTTCACCGTGCTCTTCAGCGTGCCGTACGTGTTCTGCCCGTGCACCACCGCCCACTCAAGGAATTCACCCTCTGCAATGAGCCGTTCGAACTCGTCCTTGGATTTGAAGAAGTAGTGCACCCCGTCAACCTCGCCCGGGCGGGGCGCCCTGGTGGTGGCGGACACTGACAGCCACACTTCGGGGTAGTTGTCGCGGATGTAGGTGGACACGGTGCCTTTGCCAACAGCCGTCGGACCAGCGAGGACTGTCAGTCCAGGTAACTTGTGCACGTATTCCTTTTGCCGGGGGTGGGGATGCGGCCGGATGCGGCCCGCTAACTCTCGTCTATAAAATCTACCAGCGCCTGGCGCTGGTGCACGCCGAGGCCCCGGACCCGCCGGGACGCGGCAATGCCGAGCTGCTCCATGATGGCGGCGGCACGGACCTTTCCGATGCCGGGCAGCGATTCGAGCAGTTCGGACACGCGCATCCTGGCCAGGGCGTCGTCCTCCCCCGCCGAACTGATGATGTCCGCCGCGGAGCGCTTGCCGTTCTTCAGGCTCTCCTTGGCGTCCGCCCGGGTAGCCCTGGCGGCTGCCGCCTTGTGAAGTGCGTCAGCGCGTTCCGCAGCAGATAAAGGTCGCAGGACCATAAGAGGACACCCCCGGATTCGGCGGATGGTCCAGGGCGGCCGCCCTTGAACCTGTCCTGAAACTACTCTTCAGGACTGCGTGAATCAATGGATCGGCCTAAACGGCGCCCTATTACCCGCACAGCCCGTCCAGGGTCCGGGCCGCAGCTGCCCGGAGCCGTACCGGATCGGGGCCGGCGGACAGGATGTCGCGGCTGGATGTGCCCAGCACCTGCGGATACGCCGCGCCGAACGTGGCGCGCAGATCCGCGGGGGTGGCCCCCTGTGCTCCCAGTCCCGGAGCCAGGATGGGGCCGCGGACGGCCGCCAGATCAAGGTCCAGGCTTGCCAGAGCGGAGCCCACGGTAGCGCCGACCACCAGGCCCACCGAGCCCAGGTCCCCGGCGTAGCGGGTGTTCTCCGCTGCCGCCGCTTCGACGATCCGCCGGGCCACGGAGTCCGCACCGCCAACGTGCTGGACGGAAGCGCCTTCCGGGTTGGACGTCAGTGCCAGGACAAATACGCCCCGGCCCGTTTCCGCGGCCAGGTCCAGCGCCGGGCGCAGCGACTCAAAGCCCAGGTAGGGGCTGAGGGTCACGGAGTCCGCGGCGAGCGGCGAACCGTCCCGCAGCCAGGCGTCCGCGTAGGCGGCCATGGTGGAGCCGATGTCGCCGCGTTTGGCGTCCGCGATGGTCAGCACGCCGGTCCCGGTGGCAGCTGCGAGCAGTTCCTCGAGCACCGCCATGCCGGCCGAGCCGTGGCGTTCGTATAGGGCCACCTGCGGCTTGATCGCGGCAGCGAGGGAACCTACGGCGTCCAGGACGGTGCGGGAAAACGTCCGCAGCCCTTCGGCGTCGTCGTTCAACCCCCACGCGGACAGCAGGCCCGGGTGCGGGTCAATGCCCACGCACAGCGGGCCGCGGCTGGCCATGGCCGCGCCGAGCCGGGAACCGAAAGGCTCCCGGCCGGCGGATTCCTGCTCAGGCATTCCGGCGGGCCGCTTCCTGCGAGGCGGCCAGCGCGGCAGCGTGTTCCTGCAGGCTGGTGACAGACCATTCGTAGGTGCGCATGGCCTCGATGGCCTGGACCGCCGCGTTGAACTCAGCCACCGTGGTGATGCAGGGAATCCCGATCGAGGTTGCCGCTGCGCGCAGTTCGTAGCCGTCGCTTCGGGCTTCGCCGCCGGAGGGGGTGTTGAAGACCATGTCGATCTCCCCTGCGATGACCAGGTCCGCGATGGTGCCTTCCCCGTCGGCGCTGGATCCCTCGGCCACCTTGCGGACCGGGGTGGCCTGGATGCCGTTGCGGCGCAGGACGTCGGCGGTACCGCCGGTGGAGACGATCTCGAAGCCCAGATCGGAGAGCCGCTTGACGCCCATAATCACGGAGCGCTTGTCCCGGTTGGCCACGGAGACAAAGATCTTGCCTTCAGTGGGCAGGGCGTTGTTGGCTGCGGCCTGGCTCTTGGCGAAGGCGGTGTCGAAGTGCTTGTCGATGCCCATGACCTCACCGGTGGACCGCATTTCGGGGCCGAGCAGGGAGTCAACCACTTTGCCCTCCACGGTGCGGAAGCGGCTGAACGGCAGCACGGCCTCCTTGACGGACACGGGGGCGTCCAGCGGGAGCGTGGAACCGTCGCCGGTTTCCGGCAGCATCTTGTAATCGCTGCGGAGCTGGCCAATCGTGACGCCGGTGCCGATCAGGGCAGCGGCCTTGGCCATCTGCACGCCCGTGGCCTTGGACACAAACGGTACGGTGCGGGACGCCCGCGGGTTGGCTTCGAGGACGTAAAGGACGTCGGAGGCCAGCGCGAACTGGATGTTGATCAGGCCCCGGACGCCGACGCCTTCAGCGATGGCGCGGGTTGCCGTGCGGACCCGTTCGAGCACGTTGGTGCCCAGGGTGATGGGCGGCAGGACACAGGCGGAGTCGCCGGAGTGGATGCCGGCTTCCTCGATGTGCTCCATGATGCCGCCCAGGTACATGTCGGTGCCGTCGAAGAGGGCGTCGACGTCGATTTCGACGGCGTCCTCAAGGAACCGGTCGATCAGGACCGGGTGGTCCGGGGTGATTTCCGTGGCGTTGGCGATGTAGCGGGACAGATTGGGCTCGTCGTAGACGATTTCCATGCCGCGGCCGCCCAGCACGTAGGACGGGCGGACCAGGACGGGGTAGCCGATTTCGTCGGCGATCTTCTTGGCGTCCTCGAAGGACACGGCGGTGCCGTTCTTCGGGGCGATCAGGCCGGCCTGGTCCAGGACCCGGGAGAACATGCCGCGGTGCTCGGCGAGGTCGATCGCTTCCGGTGAGGTGCCCAGGATGGGCACGCCGGCGTCGGCGAGCTGCTGCGCCAGCTTCAGCGGCGTCTGGCCGCCCAGCTGGACGAAGACACCCATCACTCCGCCGGTGCGCTCTTCAGCGGCAATGACTTCGAGGACGTCCTCGAGGGTGAGCGGCTCGAAGTACAGCCGGGTGGAGACGTCGTAGTCGGTGGACACCGTTTCCGGGTTGCAGTTGACCATGACCGTTTCGTAGCCGGCCTTGCGCAGCGCCATGGAGGCGTGGACGCAGGAGTAGTCGAATTCGATGCCCTGGCCGATCCGGTTGGGCCCGGAGCCCAGGATCAGGATCGACGGCTTGGCGTGCATCGCCACCTCGTCCTCTTCGTCGTAGGACGAGTAGTGGTACGGGGTGTAGGCGGCGAATTCGGCGGCGCAGGTGTCCACCGTTTTGTAGACCGGGCGGATCCCCAGGGCCTGGCGGACACCGCGGACCACAGCTTCGGAGTTGTGTGTCAGCGCGCCGATCTGCTCGTCGGAGAAGCCGTGGCGTTTGGCCCGCTCCAGCATTTCCTTGGTCAGGGCGGAGGCCTGGCGGATTTCGTGCGAGATCTCGTTGAGCAGCTGCAGCTGGTCCAGGTACCAGGGGTCGATCTTGGTGGCCTCGAACAGCTGTTCCACGGTGGCGCCGCCCAGGAGGGCGCGCTGGACCTGGTGCAGGCGGTCAGTGGTGGGGCGCTTGGACTTCTCGATCAGCTCAGCGACTTCCCATTCCGGGACGCTGCTGAAGTCCAGCTGCGAGCCCTTCTGCTCCAGGGAGCGCAGCGCCTTCTGCAGGGCCTCGGTGAAGTTGCGGCCCATCGCCATGGCCTCGCCCACGGACTTCATGGTGGTGGTGAGGGTGTTGTCGGCGGCGGGGAACTTCTCGAACGCGAACCGGGGAACCTTGACCACCACGTAATCCAGCGTCGGCTCGAAGGACGCCGGGGTCTTCTGCGTGATGTCGTTGGGGATCTCGTCCAGGGTGTAGCCCAGGGACAGTTTCGTGGCGATCTTGGCGATCGCGAAGCCTGTGGCCTTGGAGGCCAGGGCGGAGGACCGGGAGACGCGCGGGTTCATCTCGATCACAACAACGCGTCCCGTGTCAGGCTCCACGGCGAACTGGATGTTGCAGCCGCCGGTGTCAACGCCGACTTCGCGGATGACGGCGATGGAAATGTCACGCAGCCGCTGGTACTCGCGGTCGGTGAGGGTCAGCGCCGGGGCCACGGTGATGGAGTCGCCGGTGTGGACGCCTACGGGGTCGAAGTTCTCGATGGAGCAGACCACCACAACGTTGTCGTTTTTGTCGCGCATCATCTCAAGCTCGTACTCCTTCCAGCCCAGGATGCTCTCTTCAAGGAGCACCTCGGATGTAGGGCTGTACTGCAGGCCCTGGCCGACGATGCGGCGCAGGTCGCTTTCGTCGTACGCGAGGCCGGAGCCCAGGCCGCCCATGGTGAAGGAGGGACGGACCACCATGGGGTACCCCAGGTCCTCGGCGGCCTTAAGGGCCTCGTCGATGGTGTGGATGATGTGGCTGCGGGCCGATTCGGCGCCGCAGCGCTCCACCACGCCCTTGAACTTTTCGCGGTCCTCGCCGAGTTCGATCGCGGCGATGTTGGCGCCGATCAGCTCCACGTTGTACTTCTCCAGCACACCGTTCTTGTCCAGGGCGATGGCCGTGTTCAGGGCCGTCTGCCCGCCGAGGGTGGGGAGGACAGCGTCAGGCCGTTCCTTGGCGATGATCTTCTCCACCACCTCGGGGGTGATGGGTTCGATGTAGGTGGCGTCGGCGAACTCGGGGTCCGTCATGATGGTGGCCGGGTTCGAGTTCACCAGGATGACCCGCAGGCCCTCCTCCTTGAGGACACGCAGTGCCTGGGTGCCGGAGTAGTCGAATTCGGCGGCCTGGCCGATGACGATCGGGCCGGAACCGATGACCAGGACGCTTTTGAGGTCAGTTCTCTTGGGCATTACTTGGTGTCCTCAGTGTTGTCGTTGGTGTTCTGGGCGCCGTTTTTGGTGCTTTCCATCAGGTCGATGAACCTGTCGAAGAGGTAGGCGGCGTCGTGCGGGCCGGCTGCGGCTTCGGGGTGGTACTGGACCGAAAACGCGGGGATGTCGAGGCAGGCGAGGCCTTCGACGACGTCGTCGTTGAGGCTGACGTGGCTGACCTCAACGCGGCCGAAGCGCTCCTCGGGGGCCAACGTGGCGCCGTCGAGCGGAGCGTCCACGGCGAAACCGTGGTTCTGCGAGGTGATTTCCACCTTGCCGGTGCGGCGGTCCATGACGGGCTGGTTGATGCCCCGGTGGCCGTAGCGCAGCTTGTAGGTGCCGAATCCGAGGGCGCGGCCCAGGATCTGGTTGCCGAAGCAGATGCCGAAGTACGGCAGCTTCTCGTCCAGGACGGAGCGGAGGAGGTTGACCTGGGCGTCGGCGGTGGCGGGGTCGCCTGGCCCGTTGGACATAAAGAAACCGTCCGGGTTGACGGCCTGGACGTCTGCCAGGGTGGCGGTGGCGGGCAGGACGTGGACCCGGACACCGCGTTCGGCGAAGCGGACGGGCGTCATGGTCTTGATGCCGAGGTCGATCGCGGCGATGCTGAAGCGGGCGTCGCCGTCCCAGCCGTGGTCAGCGGGCTCCACGACGTAGGCTTCGTCAACGCTGACTTCCTCCGCGAGCCGGGACCCTTCCATCGGTGAGCTCGCCAGGACGGCGGAGACCAGTTCCTTATCCGTGGCGTTGGCCGCGTCGCCCGAGAAGATCCCGGCGCGCATGGTTTTGTTTTCCCGCAGGTGGCGGGTGATGGCGCGGGTGTCGACGCCCTGGATGCCTACAACGCCCTGTTCGATGAGTTCCTCGTCCAGGGAACGCTCGGAACGCCAGTTTGAGGGGCGGCGGGCGGCGTCGCGGACCACGTAGCCGGCCACCCAGATCCGCCGGGACTCGGCGTCGTCCTTGTTCACACCGGTGTTGCCGATATGCGGGGCGGTCTGCACCACCAGCTGGCGGGCGTAGGAAGGATCCGTGATGGTTTCCTGGTAGCCCGTCATGCCGGTGGCGAACACTGCCTCGCCCAGGGCCGTTCCGGTGGCGCCGTAGCTGCGGCCGCGGAAGATGCGGCCGTCCTCGAGGACCAGTGCTGCCGGGGCGGACGGGGTGCCGTGGTTGGCGGCACTTCGGGGTGTGGCGGTTGCTGTCACTGTTTTCGCTTTCACTGCTGGGTCTGTGGCGTTGCGGGTTTCGGTCACTGGGTCCTACTTTCCACTGGTGGTGCCAGCCGCGGGGGCTGGGGAGATCAGGTCCGTAAGGGCGGCGTGCAGGACGTCCTTGTCGGCGGCCCGGCGGGTCCGGAAACCGGTGTCCAGTTCCCGGCTGCCAAGCAGCCAGGTGAGCACCAGCAGGCCGTCCTTTTCGACGAACTTGCCTGCCATGCCGCTGTCCTGCCGGACCCCGGTGAGGGACGCGGCCGGGATGTAGAGGGCGGGAGCGCCGGTCCGCTCGAAGAGCACCCCGTGCGGGTGGACGGCGAGGGTGGCGTTGGTGCGGATGCCGAGGCTCTGCACGGCGATCCGGTCCAGCCAGTCGCCGCCGGTGGTGGTGGCAACGTACTGGCCCTCGGCGGAGGTGATGGGCTCGCCAGGTGCGGCGGGCACGGCGGGGAGCTGTTCGACGTCGGACTGGCGCTTGAGCCGGTTCCGCCAGCCCACCCAGATCAGGACAAACACAACGGCGATGACCGCGAGCATCAGGAGTCCGGGGAGGATTCTGTCCATCAGGCGGCCCCTTCCGTGGTTCCGGCGCCGCGGTAGGGGGTGTTCAGGGCGCCGTTGAGGACTGTGGGGTGGCCCTTGAAGAACGTGGCCACCACCTTGCCGGGAAGCTCCAGGCCCTTGAACGGCGAGTTGCGGCCCATGGTGGCCATGGCCGAGGGGTCCACGGTCCAGCGCGCGGCGGGATCCACGAGCACCACGTTGGCTGGCTCACCGGCTTCCAGCGGCCGGCCCTGGTCTGTTACCCGGCCGATCACGGCGGGCACGGTGGAGGTGACCCGGGCGAAGTCCGCCCAGGTGAAGAGCCCGGTTTCGATCATGGTTTCCTGCACCACCGACAAGGCTGTTTCGAGGCCCGTCATGCCCATGGCCGCCTGCGCCCATTCGCATTCCTTGTGCTCGCTGGGGTGCGGTGCGTGGTCCGTGCCGATCACGTCGATGGTGCCGTCGGCCAGCGCCGCGCGGAGGGCCTGGACGTCGGCGTCGGTGCGCAGCGGCGGGTTGACCTTGAAGACGGGGTCGTAGCTGCGGACCAGGTCGTCGGTGAGCAGGAGGTGGTGGGGGGTGACTTCGGCGGTGACGTTGATGCCGCGTTCCTTGGCCCAGCGGATGATTTCCACCGATCCGGCGGTGGAGACGTGGCAAACGTGCAGGCGGGAACCGACGTGCTGGGCGAGCAGGACATCGCGGGCGATGATGCTTTCCTCGGCGACGGCGGGCCAGCCGGCAAGCCCCAGGACGGAGGAGACCTCCCCCTCGTTCATCTGGGCGCCCTCGGTGAGGCGCGGTTCCTGCGCGTGCTGGGCCACCACGCCGTCGAAGGCCTTGACGTATTCCAGCGCCCGGCGCATCAGCACGGGGTCGTGGACGCAGATGCCGTCGTCGGAGAAGACCCGGACGCCGGCGCGGGAGTCCGCCATGGCGCCGAGTTCCGCGAGCTGCTTGCCGGCCAGGCCCACCGTGACGGCGCCTACGGGGCGGACGTCCACCCAGCCGGCGGCCTTGCCGAGGCTGTGGACCTGTTCCACAACGCCGGCGGTGTCGGCGACGGGGTTGGAGTTGGCCATGGCGTGCACGGCCGTGTAACCGCCCAGGGCGGCCGCGCGGGTGCCGGTTTCCACGGTTTCGGCGTCTTCACGGCCGGGTTCGCGGAGGTGCGTGTGGATGTCCACCATGCCGGGCAGCGCCACCAGGCCGGCTGCCTCGATGACGGTGGCGTCCCCGGCTGCCAGGCCGGTGCCGGTTTCGGCGATGACGCCGTCGCGGATCAGCAGGTCTGCAGGGGCGCCGCCCAGCACGGAGGCGCCGCGGATCAGGTAGGTTCCGGTGTTCGCTGCCATCAGATGCTCTCCTTGGTGGAAGGGGCGGCGCCGGCGAAGTGGCCCGCTCCCGGGGTGGCGGCTGGTTCGCGGGTGTCCCCGGAAAGCAGCAGGTACAGTGCGGCCATCCGGACGGACACGCCGTTGCGGACCTGGGCCAGGACGGTGGAACGCGGCGAGTCGGCGGCCGCGGAACTGATTTCGAGGCCGCGGTTCATGGGCCCGGGGTGCATGATGATGGTGTCCTTCATGCCCAGGGTTTCCAGGGACCGCAGCCGGTTGTCATCAAATCCCCAGCGGCGGGAGTATTCGCGGGTGCTGGGGAAGAACGAGGCGTTCATGCGTTCGCCCTGGACCCGGAGCATCATGACGGCGTCGACACCCTGCTCGAGGGTGCGGTCCATGTCGTAGCTGACCTTGCACGGCCACTGTTCGACGCCGATGGGCAGCAGGGTGGGCGGGGCCACCAGGGTGACGTCGGCGCCCAGGGTGCGCAGGAGCCACACGTTGGAGCGGGCCACCCGGGAGTGCAGGACGTCGCCGGCGATGGCCACCCGCATGCCGGACAGGTCGGCGCCCTGGGAACCGGTGCCTGCCAGCCGCGACCAGTGGCGGCGCATGGTGAAGGCATCCAGCAGGGCCTGGGTGGGGTGTTCGTGGGTGCCGTCGCCGGCGTTGATGACGGCGGCGTCGATCCAGTCGGTGGAAGCGAGGCGGTGCGGCGCGCCGGAGGCCCAGTGCCGGATGACCACGGCGTCCGCACCCATGGCGGCCAGCGTCTGCGCGGTGTCCTTCAGCGATTCGCCCTTGGAGACCGAGGATCCCTTGGCTGCGAAGTTGATGACGTCGGCGGAGAGGCGCTTGGCGGCGGCTTCGAAGGAGATGCGGGTCCTGGTGGAGTCCTCGAAGAAGAGGTTCACTACGGTGCGGCCGCGCAGGGCGGGCAGCTTTTTGACTTCGCGGTCCCCCACGGCGGCCATTTCCTCGGCGGTGTCCAGGATGCGGATGGCGTCGCCGCGGCTGAGGTCCTGGGTGGAGAGCAGGTGCCTCATGCGCCGCCCTCGATCACTACTTCGTTGACGGGGTCGCCGCCGGGCGCGGTGTCGGTCTCTTCGAGCCGGACCCGGACTTTCTCGGACGACGACGTGGGAAGGTTTTTGCCCACGTGGTCTGCGCGGATGGGCAGTTCGCGGTGGCCGCGGTCGATCAGCACGGCCAGCCGGACGATCCGGGGGCGGCCAAGGTCGATCAGGGCGTCCAGGGCGGCGCGGATGGTCCGCCCCGAATACAGGACGTCGTCGATCAGCACCACCACTTTGTTGTCGATGCCGGTGCGGGGAAGCCTTGTGGGGTACACGGGACGGGTGCCCTGGTGGGAGAGGTCGTCGCGGAACATGGTGACGTCCAGCTGGCCCACGATCGTGGCGGCGTCAACGCTGGGGTCCGCGGCGGCGATTTTTTCGGCCAGCCGCACTGCCAGCGGGTAGCCGCGGCGTGGAATGCCAAGCAGGACCAGGTCCTTCGAGCCTTTGTTGGCTTCGAGGATCTCATGGGCGATACGAGTGAGTGCCCGGTCAATGTCCGCCGGGCTGAGGACAACCCTGGCTGGAACCGGCGCGCTGGTGACAGATGTCAACGCTCGTCTCCCCTTTCCCCGCCTCACTGGACGGAATTAAAAAAGGATCATGTGCGTTTCAAAATTACCATACGGGCGGCCGGTGATCCGGCCTGTGACGGGCGGCGCTGGTCACATCCGCGGGTGCCGGGCCGGGCTCCTTGGAGCCATGGCCGGGCCCGCCTAGGCTGGCCGTTATGTCGATGCCCCCGCACCAGCCATCCGGTGACCCTTCCGCCGGCCCCGGCCGGCCGTTTCCCGCCCAGGCCAATCCCAGCTGGATGGGCCAGGTCCGGCAGCAGGACTACCGCCCCGCGCCCGGCCACCAGGGCAGGGCGCTGGCCCCCGTGATGCCCGGCCCGGCGCAGGACTCCCTGCAGCGCTCACCGGGGAGGCGTGGCGGGTTGCTTGGGCTGACCATCGGCGGCAGTGTCCTGGCGTTCCTGAGCCTGTTCCTTGTGGTGCCGTTCCTGTTCGCCAATACCGGGCCCGGCGGGCTGGTGATCGGCTTCGTGGCCTCGTTGGTTCCGTTGTCCATTGTGCTGCTGGCTGTCCAGGCGATCGACAAATGGGAACCGGAGCCCAAGCGGCTGTTGTTTTTCGCCTTCACCTGGGGCGCGGCAGTGTCCATCGCCGTGACCCTGCTGATCCAGCCGCTGTTTGTGGTGACGTTCCAGTTCTCCGACGAGCCGGACCTGCGGACCTACCTGGCCACGGTCCAGGCGCCCATTGTGGAGGAGTTCGCCAAATCGCTGGGTCTGCTGGTCATCCTGCTGCTGGCGCGCCGCCATTTTGACGGACCGGTGGACGGGGTGGTGTTTGCCTTCACCATCGCGGGTGGCTTCGCTTTTACGGAAAACATCCTGTATTTCGGCCGGGCCATCGCGGAATCCACGGACCCCGCGGGCGACTTTGCCCAGGTGTTTTTCCTCCGGGGCATCATGTCGCCTTTTGCGCATGCCTTATTCACCGGCACCACCGGCCTGGTCATGGGCTTCGCAGCCCGGCGCTGGCATGCCGGCGCCTCGGTGGCCGCGTTTTTTGTGGGGCTGCTCCCGGCCATGCTCCTGCACAACCGCTGGAACAGCATGGGCCAGGGCTTCCTGCTTGATTACGCGCTGGTCCAGGTGCCCATCTTCCTGCTCGCCGTGGCCGGCATCATCCTGCTGCGCGTTGCCGAGAAGCGGCTGACCCGGCAGCGGCTGCTGGAGTATTCGGCTGCCGGCTGGTTCACTGCCCAGGAGGTGCAGTTGCTGGCCACCCTGGCCGGCCGCCGGGCGGCCCTGGCATGGGCGGCAGGCTACGGCCGGAAACGGCAGATGAAGGACTTCATCAGAGCCGCCACCCGGTTGGCCAACATCCGCCAGCGCATCCTCAGCGGCAGGGACGTCCCGCTGCACCAGGCGGAGGAGCGGCAGCAGCTGCAACGGGTCCTGGCGCTCCGGGCCTCCGTGGCGGGCTGAGCCGGATGCACAAAAGGCCCCGCTCAGAGGAGCGGGGCCTTCCGTAACCAGTAGATGGCCCGGGTTAGGCCAGCAGTGAGGGTTTCAACTGCTGCAGCCGGCCCAGGAGGCCGTTGATGAACTGCGGCGACTCGTCAGTGGACAGCGTCTTGGCCAGCGCTACTGCTTCGCTGACCGCAACACCGTCGGGGACGTCGTCGTTGTAGAGCAGTTCCCAGGTGCCGATCCGCAGGATGATGCGGTCAACCGAGGGCATCCGCTCCAGTGTCCAACCCTGGGAGTACGTTTCGAGGAACTCGTCGATGGTGGGCTGCTGGGAGACCACACCCTCAACGATTTCCAGGGTGTAAGGGTTGATGATCTGGTCAGTCTTTTCCCGACGGGCGCGGAGGACATCAAAGGCAGACACTGAGCGCTGCTCAGCCTCAAAAAGTACGTCCAGCGCCTTGGTCCGGGCTTTACCGCGTGCGCTCACTACTCGGAAACCCGGCCGAGGTAGCTGCCGTCACGGGTGTCCACCTTGACCTTGGTGTTGTTCTCCACGAAAAGCGGGACCTGGATCTCGTAGCCGGTTTCCAGGGTGGCCGGCTTGGTACCGGCGGACGAACGGTCGCCCTGCAGGCCCGGTTCGGTGTAGGTGATTTCGAGAACAACGCTGGGCGGCAGCTCGATGTAGAGCGGGTTGCCTTCGTGGATCGCGATGTTGACCATCTGGTTCTCAAGCATGAAGTTGGTGGCGTCGCCTACGGTGGCGGCGGACACGGTGATCTGGTCGTAGTCCGAGGTGTCCATAAACACGTAGTCCGCACCGTCCTGGTACAGGTACTGGTAGTCGCGGCGGTCAACGGTGGCGGTCTCGATCTTGAGCCCGGCGTTGAACGTCTTGTCGACAACCTTGCCGGACATCACGTTGCGCATCTTGGTGCGGACGAATGCGCCACCCTTGCCGGGCTTGACGTGCTGGAATTCAATGATGTTCCAGAGCTGGCCCTCAAGCTTCAGGACCGTACCGTTCTTGATGTCGTTAGTGGTTGCCACTGTTTCCTCAGGTTTCCGTATCGGGTTGCGTGCAGACGCTGTATGCCGGGCGGGCACGCCAAACGGCTTGCCGGCGCGTGTTTGTCAAAAATCCAAGAATCATTCTACCGGTAATTGGACCGGTCCTGCCGTCCGGTCCCGCGACCGGACCTCAGCAGGCCAGATCCAGGACGTCGCGGGCCCGTCGGAGCGCCACGGTGGAGGAGTAGATCAGGGCGGCATCAGCGGACGCGGCGACGCGGAGGTCAAGGGCCCGGGCGAAGGACTCGACGGCGGCTGAGGTCTGCCCGGCGGTGTATTGGGTTTTGCCCAGGAACTGCAGCGCCATGGCTTCCCGGGGGGTGCCCTGCACCTCCGCCAGGAGCTGCCGGAACAGGTCCACAGCCACATCCAGGCGGTTGGAGACCCGCAGCACCTCGGCTTCGAACGCCCGGAGCTTGAAGGACTCAGGGTCGCGGAAGCGGGCGTCAGCCAAAAGCTCGGCGGCCTCGGACGAGTGTCCTTCCACCAGCAGGACAAAAATGGCGTCCGCGGGATCCACCGACGCTTCCAGGGCCGCACGGCACGTCTCAGCGTTGATCACCTGCGGCAGCAGGGTTTCGGGGTTGATCCTGACGCCGGGGAAGCCGGCTTCGGGCCAGTCGGCCGTTCCTGCCAGGTCGCCCTGCATCAGGAAGCTATTTCCTGGTAGGCGGCGAACAGCAGGGACGTGTCCGGAACGTCCAGGATCCCTGGTTTGGCGACGCCGTCGAGCACGACAAACCGCAGCAGGTCACCGCGGGACTTCTTGTCCCGGCGCATGCCGTCCAGCAGGCCCTGCCAGCGGTCCCGCCGGTAGGTGACGGGCAGCCCCAGCCCTTCCAGGATGCTCCGGTGCCTGTCGGCGTCGACGTCGCTGAGCCGGCCCACGCTGCGGGCAAGTTCAGCGGCGAACATCATGCCGACGGAGACCGCGGCGCCGTGCCGCCAGGAGTAGCGTTCCACCAGTTCGATCGCGTGGCCCAAGGTGTGGCCGTAGTTCAGGTATTCCCGCAGGCCGGCTTCCTTGAGGTCCTCGGAGACCACCTTGGCCTTGACGGAGATGGCCCGTTCGATCAGTTCGCGGAGCACCGCAGACTGCGGGTCCACCACGGCGGCGGTGTCCTTTTCCAGCAGGTCCAGGATGGCGGGGTCGGCGATGAACCCGCACTTGATGACCTCGGCCAGGCCCGAGATGATTTCGTTTTTAGGCAGTGTGGCCAGCGTGTCCAGGTCGACCAGGACACCGGCGGGCGGGTGGAAGGAGCCCACCAGGTTTTTTCCTTCGGCCGTATTAATGCCCGTTTTGCCGCCCACGGACGCATCCACCATGCCCAGCAGGCTGGTGGGCATGTGGATAACCTTGACCCCGCGCAGCCAGGTGGCGGCCACGAAACCGGCCAGGTCGGTGACGGCTCCGCCGCCCACTGCCACAATCGCGTCGGAGCGGGTGAAGTCGTTCTGGCCCAGGACCTGCCAGCAGAACGCGGCCACCTGGATGTGCTTGCCTTCTTCCGCGTCGGGGATTTCGGCGGTCAGGGAAGTGAACCCGGCGGCCGCCAGCTCATCGCGGACGGTATCGCCGGTGAGGCGGAGCGCGCGCGGATGGATCACCAGTACCCGCCGGACCCGTTCACCGAGCAACGCCGGCAGTTCACCGAGCAGGCCGCGTCCCACCACCACGTCGTAGTTGCTGGCAGCGGCGTCGCCGGTGACTTTGATGACTGTTGATTCGGTGCTCACTTCTCAACTTCCTGTCGGGCAGCTGCGTAGCTCCGCAGTGCTGCTTCCAGCCGTCCGCCAAGCTCGGAAACCGAGCCGTGCCGCACGTCCAGGGTGATGTCAGCCAGCCGTTCATAGACGGGCTGGCGGGTGGCAAACATGGTGGTCCAGCGGCCCATGGCGTCGCCTGCCAGCAACGGCCGGCTGGAATTCCTGGCGATCCGGCCGGCGACGGTGGACGCGTCGCATTCGAGGTACACCACCGTGCAGTTGCCGATGACCTGCTGGGTGCCGGAGTCAAGGACCGCTCCCCCACCCAGGGAGATGACGGTGCCCGTCCCGGCGGCTGCATCCACTACACCGGCCACGGTGCGCGCCTCGATTTCACGGAAGGCGTGTTCGCCGCGGCAGGCGAAAATGTCCGCGATGCTGCCGTGGCCGGCCACAATAACGGCGTCCGTGTCCACAAACGGGGCACCGAGCTGCTGGGCAAGCTGGTGGCCGATGGCGGACTTGCCCACGGCCATGGGGCCGATCAGGACGATCGGCCGCTGGTCCGCAGGACCGGAGTGGCTGCGGTGCTGCACTAGTGGCCGATCGAGTCCAGGGCTGCCGGAATATTGTCCAGGTAACCCTTGATGTTCCGTGCGGTTTCCGCCACGGAGTCGCCACCGAACTTCTCGATGACTGCCTCTGCCAGGACCAGGGCCACCATGGCCTCGGCCACAACCCCGGCAGCGGGGACGGCACAGACGTCCGATCGCTGGTGGTGGGCCTTGGCGGCCTCGCCGGTGCTGACGTCGATGGTTTTCAGCGCCCGGGGCACCGTGGCGATGGGCTTCATCGCGGCGCGGACCCGCAGTACGTCGCCGATGCTCATGCCGCCTTCGATGCCGCCTGCGCGGTTGCTGGTGCGGCTGATCCGGCCGTCGGAGTCGCGGACAATCTCGTCGTGCGCGGCGGAACCGCGGCGGGCGGCGGTCAGGAAACCGTCACCCACTTCGACGCCCTTGATGGCCTGGATGCCCATCAGCGCCGCGGCGAGCCGGGAATCCAGCCGCCGGTCCCAGTGCACGTAGCTGCCAAGTCCCGGCGGGAGCCCGTAGGCGAGGACCTCGACAACGCCGCCGAGTGTTTCGCCTTCCTTGTGCGCCGCGTCCACTTCGGCCACCATGGCGTCGGAAGTTTCCCGGTCAAAGCACCGCAGCGGGTCCGCGTCCAGGGCGATGACGTCCCGGGGAACGGGCAGCGGCCGGCCTTCGGGCACGGTGACGCTGGCAATGGAAACGGTATGGCTGACCAGTTCGATGCCCAGGTGCTTGAGGAACGAACCGGCAACGGCACCCATGGCAACGCGGGTGGCGGTTTCGCGGGCGCTGGCCCGTTCCAGCACGGGGCGGGCCTCGTCGAAGCCGTACTTCTGCATGCCGGTGAAGTCGGCGTGTCCGGGCCGCGGCCGGGTCAGGGGCGCGTTCCGGGCCTGGTCGGCGAGGATTTCGGGCGCAACGGGGTCGGAGGCCATAATTTGTTCCCATTTGGGCCACTCGGTGTTGGCCACCTGGATGGCCACCGGGCCGCCCTGGGTGAGGCCGTGCCGGACGCCACCAAGAATGGTGACAACATCCTGCTCAAACTTCATTCGCGCGCCGCGCCCGTAGCCCAGGCGGCGGCGTGCCAAAGAGTCCGCGATGTGCCCGCTGGTGATTTCCACACCGGCGGGGACGCCTTCAATAATTCCCATCAGAGCCGGGCCATGGGATTCACCGGCAGTCAACCAACGCATAATTTCCATCCTGCCACGTAGGGCGGTTAGAACGCCCGTCGGGCAAGGCCGACTGCGTCACACATCACATCTATGACAGCTCCATTAACGTCCGCACCCCGGCCGGTGAACAGGCGGACCTGCTCCACCGCCTGGTACAGGAGCATCTCCAGCCCGGGCACCACGGCACCGCCGCCGGTCTCCCAAACGGATGCCAGGAGACTGGGCCATGGGTCGTAGGCCACATCCAGCAAGACGCCCGGGGTGGCGGTTTTCAGGGCAGCCACCTGCGCAGCCAGCCCGTCCGCGGCGCGGGGCGGCAGGGTGGAAATTACGACGTCGGCAGCCGCCAGGACGGAAGCGGCGCCGGCCATGTCCCGGATATCCAAGGCCACGCCCAGGCTGTCCGCGGCGGCGCGCACCTCAGCGGTCCGGGCGGGGTCGCGGACGATGACCGTCACGGTTGCTGCGCCAAGATCCCGCAGCGCAGCCACGGCGGCGGCGGCCGTACCGCCGCCGCCCAGCACCACGCCAGCCGGCGTGGTGCCGGCGCCGGCATACCGCAGCGCGTTGACGATTCCGGCCACATCGGTGTTGGACCCGACGGTCCGGAACCCGCCTGCATGGGCCTCGAAGGAGACGGTGTTCACCACGCCGAGGGTCTGCGCAACGCCCCGGACCTGGTCCACCTGCCGCAGCATGGCGGTTTTCAGCGGCATGGTGACGGAGAGCCCGCACCAGCCGGCCTGCCCGCTGACCTGGCGCATGAGCGCCGGCAGGAGTTCCTCGGTGACGTCGATGGCCGTGTACCCGATCTCCACGCCGAGCTTGGCGTACGCGGCAAGGTGCAGCGCCGGTGATTTCGAATGGCTGATCGGGTGGCCCAGGACGGCAGCCCTTAGGCTCATGTGCAACGTCCCGCGTTGGCCATGCACCAGGTGTTGTACTGCTCCACAAACACGTTGTGCTCAGCCAGCGTCCGGGAGAACTTGGTCTCCTTGGTATCGAGGTTGACGGTGACCCAGTACAGGTAGTCGTTCGCCTTCGGCTTGGCCGCCGCGTCGATGGCTGTTTTGCCCGGCGAACCGATGGGGCCCGGCGGAAGGCCGGGGTTGGCGTAGGTGTTGTACAGGTTGGACTTGTCCTTGCGCTCTTCATCGGTGAAGTTGAAGCTCTTGGTGCCCAGCCCGTACGTGACGGCGGAGTCGACCTGGAGGAAGCCGCCGGTCTGGTCGTTGGGCTTGAGCCTGTTGTAGATGGCACCGGCCACATCGCCGTACTCGGCCTGGCCGCCTTCAGCCTGGACGATGCTGGCCACCGTCACGGCTTCGTATTGCTTGGCGGGGTCGGTGATGCCCTGGGATTTCAGCTCGTCAACGGTGGTGCTGACAAGTTTCTGCAGGATCTCCTTGGCCGGGGTGCCCAGGGGGAACCGGTACTCGCCCGGTGCCAGGTATCCTTCGAGGTTTTTCGCCGTGGCCGGCAGCCCGAACTGGGCCGGCGCATTGTTGAAAGCCTGGAGTTGCTGGACGGTGACGCCGGAGCCGTCGGCGATTGCCTGCAGCGATTCGCCGACGCGCAGCCCGGCGCTCAGGGCGATGTAGATGACCTTCGCCTGGCTCTTTCCGAGCAGCACGTCCACGGCGTCTGTGTTCTTCATTTCAGCCTTGAAGGTGTAGTCACCAGGGGCAAGGACTCCCCCGGAGGCTGCGAAGGCCTGCAGGAAGGTGTCGGCGTTGGCCACTACGCGCTTGCTTTCAAGATCCGCAGCCACCGACCGGGTGCCTTCGCCGTTGTCCACTGTCACCTGCACCTCACCGCTTCCCGGGCCCGGGAAGTCGGCGGCCTGGTCGCTGCCCAGGAGGGGTTTGAGGAATTGGGCACCGACGGCCACGGCCGCAACAAAAACGGCGAGGGTGATCAACAGGGCGAGGAAGCGGCGCCGCCGCCGGATCTTCCGGGAGGGCTTCGCCACTACCTGGACCGCCGCCGAGCCGGGCAGCAATTCGTGGTGCTCGTCAGCGTGCTGGGCATCAGCAAGGTGGTGGGCATCGTGGTGGTCCCCGCTGTGTTGGCTGCCGGCACCGTGGTGCGCGCCGTCGTCGTATGTGCTGTCCGGGTGCGCATCTGCCTGCTGTTGGTGATGCACGGCGTACGCGGGTTCCCGGTCGGCGGGGTCCGCGTAGGCCGGGTCGGGCTGGCCGTACTGGTCCGAGTGGGCGGCGTCGTCATGGTGCGCGTCCTGGATGGAAGGCAGCGCGTCGGGAACGGCAGGGATGCCTGCCGTTGCGGGCGGCGCTGAGGGTTGCGGCGGAACGGCGGGGCCGGCGCCCTCTTGCAGCTCCGGGCCGGGGCCGTCGTTGAGGTGCTTCTCGCGTTCCCGGATTTCCTTGCGGGTCAGCGGCCGGGCCGCGCCGGCATCGTGGGCACCGGAAGCATCGTCACTGTTGGCAGGACTCACTGTTGCCTTCCATTATCTGAAGATCGGGCCGCGTTTCCCGGCGGAGCAGGGAATGGCTCCCCAGCCCCGCTGACCCCCAAGTCCACGGAAAGGGAAGGAGCGCTCACACGTGAGCCGACATCCGTTCCCCTGGCTTTTTGCATGTCTATGGCGTGCTGGAGTATGCCCGCAGCAGCGACCTGATCCACTACTTTACGGTGATCCCGGCTGCTCATGCCAGCTTCGCGCAGGCTCCGGTGCGCCGAAACGCTGCTGAGCCGCTCATCCACGAGCGTCACCGGCACGTCCAGCGACCGGTTCGACAGCTCAGTGGCGAGCAGCAGGGCATAGTCGGTGGCCATCCGTGCGGACGCGTGTTCCTCGCCCTTCATGGTGCGCGGCAGCCCCACAATGACCTGCACGGCGCCCAGTTCGGCCACCAGGTTGGCGATGACCCTGATGTCGGAGTTCTTTTTCGCGTTGCGGTCCAGCGTTTTGTACGGCGTAGCCAGGATGGAGTCACGGTCGCAGATGGCAATCCCCACCCGCACGGTACCAACGTCCACCCCCAGTTTCACGCCCTGGGGGTAGCCGCCGGATGTTGCAGGATTGTCCATGAAGCGGTTATCGCCGCGCGATCGAGTCGGTCACCGCGGCCAGGGCCTCGCCGACCTTGGCTGCGTCCGTGCCGCCGCCCTGGGCGACGTCGTCCTTGCCGCCACCGCCGCCGCCAAGGATCCCGGCGGCGAGCCGGACCAGGGCACCGGCCTTGACGCCGGCTTCCCGGGCAGCTTCGTTGGTGGCAACCAGGATGACCGGCCGCCCGTTGGCAACACCGGCGACGGCCACGGCGGCTGCCGCGGATCCGAGCCGGGTCCGCAGGTCCAGGGCCAGGCCCCGGAGGTCGTCCGCGCCGCTGACAGTGCCGGCGTCGTGGGCCACAACGCTGACGCCACCGGCGTCGCGGGCACTGCTGACGAGCTGGCCCGCCGCGGCTGCCAGTTGCTCCTTGCGGAGGCGGTCCAGTTCCTTCTCGGTTGCCTTGAGCTTCGCCAGTGTTGTGGCGATCCGGTCGGCCAGTTGGCCCGACGGGACCTTCAGCAGGTCGGTCAGCTCCGTCACCAGGGCGCGTTCCGCGGCGAGGTGCCGGAAGGCCTCCATGCCCACAAACGCCTCGACGCGGCGGTTTCCTGAGCCAACGGATTGCTCGCCCAGGAGCGACAGGCTGCCGATCAGCGAGGTGTTGGCAACGTGGGTGCCGCCGCAAAGCTCGCGGGACCAGGCGCCGTCGATCTCCACAACCCGTACTTCGCTGCCGTAGTTCTCGCCGAACAGTGCCATGGCGCCGAGCGCTTTGGCTTCGGCGAGGCCCATGACGTTGGTCCGGACCGCGTAGTTGTTGCGGATCGCCAGGTTGGAGACTTCTTCGATCTCGGACCTTGTGGCGGTGCTCAGGCCTTCGCCCCAGGCGAAGTCGAAGCGAAGGTAGCCGGCCTTGTTGAAGGAGCCTCGCTGGGTGGCTTCCGGGCCGAGGATCTGGTGCAGCGCGGCGTGCACGATGTGCGTGCCGGTGTGTGCCTGCTCGGCGGCGTGCCGGCGTTCACGGTCCACGGCTGCACGGACCAGCGAGTCCGAACCGATTTCGCCCTCGCGGACGATTGCCTTGTGGACGCTGAGGCCCTTCAGTGGGCGCTGGACGTCCAGGACCTCAACGACGAACCCGTCGCCGGTGATGAGGCCCGTGTCGGCTGACTGGCCGCCGGCCTCGGCGTAGAACGGCGTCTCGGCCAGGACCAGTTCGATCTCATCACCCGTGGAAGCCTGCTGGACCGGGCGCCCTGCGGCGAGCAGGCCGCGGACCCGGGATTCGCCGTCGAGCTCGGTGTAGCCGGTGAAGACCGTCTCGCCCTGGGTGAGGATCTCCTGGAAGGCGCTGAGGTCGGCGTGGCCGCCCTTTTTGCCCTTGGCGTCGGCCTGGGCGCGCTGGCGCTGTTCCAGCATCAGGGCACGGAAGGCGGGCTCGTCCACCTTGAGTCCGGCCTCTTCGGCCATTTCCAGGGTGAGGTCGATGGGGAAGCCATAGGTGTCGTGCAGGGCGAAGGCGTCCGCGCCGGAGAGCTGCGTGTTGGCGGCCTTGGATTCCTTGACGGCATCCTCCAGCCGGGCCGTTCCGGAGGCGATGGTGCGCAGGAAGGCCTTTTCTTCGGCGTAGGCGATCCGGCTGATCCGGGCGAAGTCGGTGTCCACCACGGGGTAGACACCCTTCATGGCGTCCCGGGAGGCCGGCAGCAGGCTGGGCAGGCAGGCCTCTTCAACGCCGAGGAGGCGCATGGACCTGACGGCGCGGCGGATGAGCCGGCGCAGGACGTAGCCGCGGCCTTCGTTGGAGGGGGTGACGCCGTCCGAAATCAGCATCAGGGCGGAGCGGACGTGGTCGCCAACAACGCGCATCCGGACATCGTCCGTGTGGTGGGGGTCATCCGGGGTTTCGGCGGAGGTGTATTCCCTGCCGGAGAGCTCAGCGGCCTTGTCGATCACGGGACGGACCTGGTCGGTCTCGTACATGTTTTCGACACCCTGAAGGATCATGGCCAGCCGCTCCATGCCCAGGCCGGTGTCGATGTTCTTCTTGGGCAGCTCACCGACGATGTCGAAGTCGTCCTTGGAGCGGACGTTGTCGATCTGGTACTGCATAAACACGAGGTTCCAGATTTCGATGTACCGGGTCTCGTCAGCGAGCGGGCCGCCCTCGATGCCGTAGGCAGGCCCACGGTCGTAGTAGATTTCGGAGCAGGGGCCGGCCGGGCCCGGCTGGCCGGTGTTCCAGTAGTTGTCGGCTTTGCCCATCTTCTGGATGCGCTCCGCCGGAACTCCGGTGTTCTTCAGCCACAGTTCCTTGGCTTCATCGTCTTCCTCATAAACCGTCACCCAGAGGCGCTCGGGCGGCAGGCCGTAGCCGCCGTCGGCCACGCTGGTGGTGAGCAGCTCCCAGGCGTACCTGATGGCGTCTTCCTTGAAGTAGTCGCCGAAGGAGAAGTTGCCGCACATCTGGAAGAAGGTGCCGTGCCGGGCGGTCTTGCCCACTTCCTCGATGTCGCCGGTGCGGATGCATTTCTGCACGCTGGTGGCGCGGGCGTAGGGGGCCTCTTCGCGGGCCGTCAGGTACGGGATGAACGGAACCATGCCGGCCACCGTGAACAGCAGCGAGGGATCGCTGGAAACCAGCGAGGCGGACGGCACCGCGGTGTGGCCCTTGCTGACAAAAAAGTCCACCCAGCGCTTCGTGATCTCCTGCGACTTCATGAGCTGTTTTATACCCTTCTTGGTCCGCGCGGCTGTTGGCGCGGAGGAAATTCGTTGTGCGGCAGGGACGTTTCGGGTGGTCGCTGCCGGTTCATTGCGGGTGGAAAGCGTGGGCGCCGCGGCTCAGCGGCGCGCCACCTCCGCCGATTCGATTCCGAGCGCGGTGCGGAGGTCGGTTTCCCGTTCGCGCATACCGGCGCGGACGGTGTCGGCAAAGTCGTAGACCCCGTCCGCCAGCCGTCCAACGGCCCGGTTGAGGCCCTCCGGGCCCAGCGTGGCCTGGGCTTCGGTTACTTTGCGGAACGCGATGACGCCGATGGCCACGCCGATTCCCATCCAGACAAGTCGTTTCATGTGATGTCCTTTCCGGAACTCAGCGGCTGCGGCGGCCGGCGGCGGGTTTCCGGCGGTTGGCCAGCGCGGTGCGCACGCCGTAACTGAAGGCGGCCACCTTGATCAGCGGCGAACCGACGGTTGCTGCCACCAGGGAGGACAAGGCCGAAAGGTTGGCGGTGGCGTCCGAGACGTTGGACGAGATGCCGTCCACCTTCTTCAGCTGCTGGTTGGTGGTGGACACCGTGGCGGTGACCTCATCCATGAGGGGCGTGGCCCCGTCGCTCAGGGACCGGATGGAGGTACGGACCTCATCAAACACCCGCCCCAGCTTGAGGATGGGCACCGCGAGCAGCAGCACCAGGAGCGCAAACACCCCGGCAGCGATCAGGCCGGCAATATCGCCACCAGACATAAACGATTCAACTCCTTGTAATTCTGTGGTTCGGTTCGACGCCCGCGGGCCCGCGCCTTGCGCGTCCTGCAGATGTCCCCCAAGTACCTTACATACAAAGAAGCCCGTGGCGCTTGCCACGGGCTTCTTTGGATACGCTGCTGGAATTTAGCGTGCGTAGAATTCGACGACGAGCTGCTCTTCGCAGGTCACGGGGACCTCGGAGCGCTTGGGGCGACGGACCAGGCGGGCCTGGAGTGCCTCGAGCTTGACGTCAAGGTAAGCCGGAACGTTGGGCAGAACGTCGCGGTGTGCGCCGGCTGCTGCAACCTGGAGCGGGACCATGGTCTCGCTGCGGCTGTGGACGTGGACGAGCTGGCCTTCGCCGACGCGGAACGACGGGCGGTCAACGCGGATACCGTCAACCAGGATGTGGCGGTGCACAACCAGCTGGCGGGCCTGGGCGATGGTGCGGGCGAAGCCGGCACGCAGGACCAGGGCGTCAAGACGCATTTCGAGCAGCTCGATGAGGTTCTCACCGGTCAGGCCCTTGGTGCGGCGGGCTTCTTCGAAGGCACGGGTCATCTGTGCTTCGCGGATGCCGTACTGGGCGCGCAGACGCTGCTTTTCGCGGAGGCGTACGGCGTAGTCCGAGTCCTGCTTCTTGCGGGCACGGCCATGCTCACCGGGGCCATACGGACGGCGCTCCATGTACTTGGCGGCCTTGGGGGTCAGAGCGATGCCGAGTGCACGCGACAGGCGTGCGGTACGGCGAGCACGAGTGTTGTTAGCCACTTGTGTCCTTCCAATATCTGCGGTGTGTCAGTGTTACTGGCCTCCATAATGGAGAGCATCGGCCAACCGCTGCCTTTTGCTACTGGGCGCAGGGCACAACCGGATCGAAAGAATTTTTCGGTGATTGGGCGCCCGAACCTTGCCAGACAAGCATCAATCCTAGCATGTGGCCTACCTGCCCCTGACAATCTTCCGCAGCCGCTCCAGCCGGACGGCGATGTCCCGTTCGGCGCCGTTGGCGGTGGGCTGGTAGTAGTCCTTGCCCACGATGTCATCGGGCGGATACTGCTGGGTGGCCACGCCATGCGGGGCGTCGTGCGCGTACTTGTACCCCTGGCCGTGGCCCAGCTGTTTCGAGCCGGGGTAGTGCGCGTCGCGCAGGTGCGCCGGGATGCCAATGCCCAGGCCGGCGCGGACATCGGCGATGGCCTTGTTGATGCCCATGTACGCGGCGTTGGACTTGGGGGCCGTGGCCAGGTGCACCACCGCTTCGGCCAGGATGATCCGACCCTCCGGCATGCCGATCAGCTGGACGGCCTGGGCTGCGGCCACAGCGGTCTGCAGCGCGGTGGGATCCGCCATGCCAACGTCCTCCGCGGCGGAGATCACAATCCGACGGGCCACAAAGCGGGGGTCCTCCCCCGCCTCGAGCATGCGGGCCAGGTAGTGCAGGGCTGCGTCGACGTCGGAGCCGCGGATGGATTTGATGAAGGCGCTGGCCACGTCGTAGTGCTGGTCCCCCGCCCGGTCGTAGCGGACGGCTGCCACGTCCAGCGCCCGCTCGGTGTGCTTCAGTTCCACGGCGATAATGCCGGCGCCGGCGTCATCCGAGTCGCCGAAGGCAACACCGGCGGCGGCTTCCAGGGCGGTCAGCGCGCGGCGGGCATCCCCGCCGGAGAGCCGCACCAGGTGCGCCAGAGCGTCCGGGGACAGCTCCACCTTGCCGTCGAGGCCGCGGTGGTCTGCCACGGCCCGGCCCAGGAGGCCCTCCACGTCCGCGTCGGTCAGCGGCTTCAGCGTGAGCAGCAGGGAGCGGGACAACAGCGGTGACACCACGGAGAAGGACGGGTTTTCGGTGGTGGCGGCCACCAGCACCACCCACCGGTTTTCCACTCCCGGCAGGAGGGCGTCCTGTTGGGCCTTGTTGAACCGGTGGATCTCGTCCAGGAACAGCACGGTGGTGGTTTTGTAGAGGTCCCGCGCGGTGAGGGCCTCGTCCATGACCCGCCGCACGTCCTTGACGCCGGCAGTGATGGCGGACAGTTCAACGAATTTCCGGCCCGGGCCGCGGGCGATCACGTGCGCCAGCGTGGTTTTTCCGGTTCCGGGCGGGCCCCAGAGAATCAGTGAACTGGGCCCGGCGGGGCCGGCCGCGTTGGCGCCAGCGGCAAGCTGGCGCAGGGGTGAGCCGGAGCCCAGCAGGTGCTGCTGGCCCACCACTTCGTCCAGGTTTTTTGGCCGCATCCGTACGGCGAGTGGGCTGCGCGGCGAGGCCTTCGCGCCGGTTCCCGGTGCAGCGGCGGGGGCATCGTCGTCGTCGTTGTCCGGTCCTTGCCCAAAGAGATCTTCCACATGGATAGGCTACTTCCAGTTCACCGTGCGTTTTCGCCGCCCTGCCGCCAAAGGATTCCCCCATGCCGTCCCCCGCCACCGGCCAGCCGTCCGTCCGGACCGCTTTTGTCCCCAGCCACCGGCTCCAGGGCTGGGCCGAACGGTTTGGCGCGTCACATGGCGGCTACCGGCTCCATGATGACGACGACGGGCTGCGGCTTCGCGCCGGGGACGGCACCGGAGCGCTGCTGCAGGCGCCATGGCCCGCGGACGGCAGGCCCGGCCGCGGTTTCGACGGGCTGGAACGGCTCGCGTCGCTGGCGGCCCAGCCGCGGCGGTTGGGGCTGCTGCTGGTGCGCCGCGGCGGGTACGCGGCCGGTGTCGCCACCGAGGGCCGGCTGCTGGCGTCCAAGGCAGGCACCCGGTACGTCCAGTCACGGACGGCCGCCGGCGGCCAGTCCCAGCAACGTTTCGCCCGGCGGCGCACCAACCAGGCGGATGCCCTGGTGGACGCCGTGGCGGCCCAGGCGGAACCCATCTTTGCCGCGGCCGGCTTTGAATACCTGGTTCCCGGCGGCGACCGGAGCCTTGCGGAGCTGGTCCTGGCCCACCCCTCGCTCCGGCCCTACGCCACCTTGCCGAGGTTGGCGTACCTGGATGTGCCGGAACCGCGTGCCGCCGTCCTGAAAAAAGCCGCGGCCGATGCCTGCTCCGTCCGGATCCAGGTGACAGAACCCGCGTAGGCCGTCTCCGTGAAGCCGGTCAGCAGCCGGTCCGGGCCCGCTGCGGCCGTTCCTGCCGGTACTCGTAGCGCCCCGTTTCGACAAACCCGGCTGCCGCGTAGAGCTGTTGCGCACCGGTGTTGGCCGCCGTCACCAGCAACCAGTAGTTGTCCAGCCCGCGGGCAGCGCCGGCATCCAGCAGGGCCTCCAGGACCTGGCTGGCGTACCCGCGGCGGCGGGCGTCCGGGTGGGTGGCCATGCTGTAGATCCCGCCCCAACCGGGGTGCTGCGCAGGCAGGGCAAGGCGGCCGACGGCGGCAGGCTGGCCGCCGGGATCGCGCACCAGGGCGTACAGGGCGGGGCAGCCCGTCAGGATGGTGCGGGCTGTCGCCATGGCGGCGTCACCGCCGCGGCCGTCCACCTGCCACCACAGCCGGAGCCACTCCGCGGACGGTTCAGCGGCGGTTTCGACGTCGGGGTCTGGGCCTGCGGCCGCTTGCCAGGGCCCCCGGGCCATAACAAGGGTTTCGGACTGCCGGGTGAAACCCTCGGTATCCAGGAACTGATGGAGCGCCGTGCCGGCCGGGCCTGCCATCAGCTGGAAGATGACGGGCAGCCGCCGGCTGCGGTACCAGGCCCGGGCCTGCCGCAGGAGCACGGCCGGGTCGCTGCCGGCCGGTTCCGGCCGGGGCCAGATGGAGTTGGCCCGCTGCGTGACGCCGTCGGCGGCCCGCAGGACCCAACTGCCAACGTTTTCCCGGTCCGGCGCGGGCCAGGCGGCGTCCATGGCGCCCTCCAGCCCGGCGAGGGGGTCCGGCGTGGTTCCGGCGGCTGGTGTGGTCACTGGCATTCCTTCGTTAACGGCAGGAGGCTCCCGGCTGGCGCGGGGAGCCTCCTGCAGCGCCGTGCGCCGGGTTGCGGGCCTAGTTGGCTGCGGTGGCCTTGGCGGCACCGGCCGGTTTGGCTTCGGGCTTGAAGTCCACGCCGGCTTCCTTGCGCTGCTGGGCCGTGATGGGCGCCGGCGCGGCGGTCAGCGGGTCGTAGCCGTTGCCCGTCTTGGGGAAGGCGATGACGTCGCGGATGGACTCCACACCGGAGAGCAGTGCCACAACGCGGTCCCAGCCGAAGGCGATGCCGCCGTGCGGCGGGGCGCCGTACTTAAAGCCCTCCAGCAGGAAGCCGAACTTCTCCTGGGCGTCCTCTTTCGAGAGTCCCATGACCTCGAAGACACGTTCCTGGACGTCGCTCTGGTGGATACGGATGGAGCCGCCGCCGATTTCGTTGCCGTTGCAGACGATGTCGTAGGCGTAGGCCAGTGCCGGCTCGGGGTCGGTGTCGAAGGTGGCCAGGAACTCGGGCTTCGGCGAGGTGAACGCGTGGTGCACGGCGGTCCACTTGCCGGCGCCCACTGCCACGTCACCGGAGGCGACGGCGGCGGCGGCAGGCTCAAACATCGGCGCGTCCACCACCCAGCAGAAGGCCCAGTCGGCCGGGTTGATCAGGCCGGTGCGGTGGCCGATCTCCACGCGGGCAGCGCCCAGGAGGGCGCGGGCCGCTGACTTCTCACCAGCGGCGAAGAAGATGCAGTCGCCGGGCTGTGCGCCCACGGCGCCGGCCAGGCCTTCGCGCTCGGTGTCCGTGAGGTTCTTGGCAACGGGGCCGGCCAGTTCGCCGTCCTCCTTGAAAAGGACGTACGCCAGGCCCTTGTGGCCGCGCTGCTTGGCGAATTCCTGCCAGCCGTCCAGGGTACGGCGTGGCTGCGAGGCGCCGCCCGGCATCACCACGGCACCCACGTAGGGTGCCTTAAAGACGCCGAAGTTGGTGTCCTTGAAGAAATCGGTAAGTTCCGTAAGCTCCACACCAAAACGCAGGTCCGGCTTGTCCGATCCGAACCGCGCCATGGCGTCGTGGTACGTGATGCGCTGGATGGGCGTGGGGATCTCCACGTCGATCAGCTTCCACAGCGCGCTGACGATGCCTTCGCCCAGGGCGATGATGTCGTCCTGCTCCACGAAGCTGGCTTCGATGTCCAGCTGGGTGAATTCCGGCTGGCGGTCCGCTCGGAAGTCCTCATCGCGGTAGCAGCGGGCGATCTGGTAGTACTTCTCGAAGCCGCCCACCTGCAGCAGCTGTTTGAAAAGCTGCGGCGACTGCGGCAGGGCGTACCAGGAACCCGGCGCCAGGCGTGCCGGAACCACAAAGTCGCGGGCGCCTTCCGGCGTCGAACGCGTCAGCGTGGGCGTCTCGATCTCAACGAAGCCGTCCTGGTGGAGCAGGTCGCGCGCCACCCGGTTGGCTTCGGAGCGGAGCCGCAGGTTGCGGGCGGGGCCGGGGCGGCGCAGGTCCAGGTAGCGGTGCTTCAGCCGCGCTTCCTCGCCCACTTCCACGTGCTCATCGATCTGGAACGGCAACGGGTCAGAGGTGTTGAGGATGGTGACGTCCTCGGCGATGACTTCGACGGTGCCGGTGGCCAGCGCCGGGTTTTCGTTGCCGTCGGGACGCTTGGAGACGGTGCCGGTGACCTGCAGGACGTACTCGTTGCGCAGCCCGTGGAACACTTCTTCTTCACGGACCACTACCTGGGCCACGCCGGATGCATCGCGGAGATCCACGAAGGCCACACCACCGTGGTCACGACGGCGGCCCACCCAGCCGGCCAGGGTTACGGTTTGTCCAATGTGCTCGGAACGAAGGGATCCGAGGTCATGTGTGCGCAGCACAGCACGCCTTTCTGCGGGAAAACAGTGGGAAGTCAATAGGATCGCTGCGGGAGCGATCCCGATCGAGTTTACCCGCTGGAAGGACACCCGTACCCCATGGACGCACACCGGCAGCTTGAGCGGCGGCTCACCACCGCCGATGCCACCGCGATCGGACTCGGCTCGATGCTGGGCGCCGGCGTGTTTGTGGTGTTTGGCCCGGCCGCCGCCCTGGCTGGAACGCTGCTGCCCGCCGCGGTGGCCATTGCCGGCGCCGTGGCGTACTGCAATGCGGTGGCTTCGGCTGCCTTGGCCGCCCGGTATCCCACCAGCGGCGGCACCTACGTTTACGGTCGGAAGCAGCTGGGCGAGTGGGCCGGGTTCCTGGCCGGCTGGGGCTTTGTGACGGGAAAAACGGCGTCGTGCGCGGCGATGGCCCTGACGTTCGGCAGCTACGTTGGCGGCGGCTACGCCATCCCCGTTGCCGTGGCAGCGGTGGTGGCACTCACCGGCGTGAACCTCCTTGGCATCACCCGCACGGCGCTGCTGACGCGCATCCTCCTCGGTGTGGTCCTTGCGGTCCTCGCATTTGTGGCCGTTGCCGCCGTGGCCGGTCCGCATCCGGCAGCTGCCGCTTCGCCGGACATCGCCGGCGGGGCTGCGGGTGTGCTGCCAGCGGCGGGGTTGATGTTTTTTGCGTTTGCCGGTTACGCCCGGATTGCCACTTTGGGCGAGGAGGTCAAAAATCCGGCCCGGACCATCCCCCGCGCCATCCTGGCCGCCCTGGCCGGGGCCTTTGCCATCTACCTGCTGCTGGCAGTACTGCTGCTGAACCATCTTTCGGCCGGGCGGCTCGCAGCGTCTAGCACTCCCCTGCTGGACGCCGTGCTTGCCTCCGGCCTGGCCGGAGGCGCACCGATCGTGCAGGCAGGCGCTGCTGCCGCGTGCCTGGGCGCGCTGCTGGCGCTCATTACGGGTGTGGGCCGCACGGGCCTGGCGATGGCCCGTGCGGGCGACCTGCCGCGCTTCCTGGCGAAGGTAAGCGGCAAACGGACGGTACCGGTGGCCGCCGAACTCAGCGTGGCCGCCGTCGTGATCCTGCTCCTGCTCACCAGCGACGTGATGACGGTGGTGGGCTTCTCCAGTTTCGGGGTGCTGGTGTACTACGCCGTCGCCAACGCCGCTGCGTTCACCCTTCCCGCGCATCCCCGGTACGCCCCGCGGTGGCTTAATGCCGTGGGCGTAGTGGCCTGCGTCGGGCTGGCACTGACCCTCCCGCCGGCACCGGTGCTGGCCATGGTGGCAGTCCTGGCGGCGGGCGCGGCGGGCCGGTGGCTGGTCCTGCGGCGCCGCCGCTGAGTCCGTAGAGTGTCTTTAAGCCGGCGGATCAGGCCGTGGTGCTCACCTGGACGGAAAGGTCGGCAGCGGGCGGCGCCCACGTTCCGGGCTCCGCCGGCACCTGCTCGCCGGTGCGGATGTCCTTGACCTGGTGCGCGCCGTCGTCGTCCGTGAACCAGACGAACGGGATGCCGCGGCGGTCCGCGAACTTGATCTGCTTGCCGAACTTGTCCGCTTTGGCCGCCACTTCGGTGGCGATCCCCCGGCTGCGCAGCTGGGCAGCAACGTCCTGCGCCGCGCCCCAGCTGTCATCGTGGGAGAGTGCCACCAGGACGGCCGTGGGGACAGAACGGGAGGCCTTGGCCAGGTCCTGGCTGAGGATCCGGGACACGAGGCGCGTGACCCCGATGGACAGTCCCACACCGGGGAACTTGCGGTTGCCCTTGGACGCCAGGGCGTCGTACCGGCCGCCGGAGCAGATGGAGCCCAGCTGTTCATGGCCCACCAGGACGGTTTCCACCACGGTGCCCGTGTAGTAGTCCAGGCCGCGGGCGATGCTCAGGTCCGCCACCACCTTGCCGGGGGCGCGCTGGACGGCCGCCTCGATGACCTGTTCCAGCTCGCTCAGGCCTTCATCCAACAGCTCATTGCTGACCCCCAGCGCCTTGACCTGCGCCACGAAGGACGTGTCCTCGGTGCGGATCCCGGCCAGCTGCAGCGCCTTCCGCGCCTGCTCCTCCGTGGCGCCCAGTTCGGACTGGAGGAGGCCGGCCACTTTGTCGGCGCCGATTTTCTCCAGCTTGTCGATGCTCCGCAGGACTCCAGCGGTATCGTCAAGGCCGATCCCCCGGTAGAAGCCCTCCGCCAGCTTGCGGTTGTTGATCCGGAGCCGGAAGTCCGGGATGGGCAGGGCGCTGAGGGCTTCGGCGATGACCAGGGCAATCTCCACGTCGTAGCGGAACGGCAGCCCGCCGTCGCCCACCACGTCGATGTCCGCCTGGGTGAACTCGCGGGCACGGCCTTCCTGGGGCCGTTCGCCGCGCCACACCTTCTGGATCTGGTAGCGCCGGAACGGGAAAGCCAGGTGGCCGGCGTTCTCAACCACGTAGCGGGCAAAAGGCACGGTGAGGTCGAAGTGCAGCGCCAGCGCCTGTGGGTCGGCTTTGCCTTTTGCGTCGCCTTCGTCGTCCTGGAGCCGGCTCAGTCCGTAGACTTCCTTGTCGATTTCGCCCTTGCGCAGCAGCTGGCCCACCGTTTCCACGGCCCGGGTCTCGATCGAGGAGAAGCCGTGCAGTTCGAAAACGCGGCGCAGCGTGTCCAGGACATGCAGCTCCACCAGCCGCTCCTCGGGAAGCCACTCGGGGAATCCGGACAGGGAGGCGTTGCGTGCCATGGTGGAAGATCTCCTCATCGTGTACGGCTGCCGGGCACGCCATGCGGCCCGAAAGGGGCGGCTATGGGCGGCTGTCCAGCCAGTCATGCATAAACTGTGTGCGGCAGTCAGTTTATGCGCCATCCTTGTGCATCTCTAATGCGGCGGGCGGTGCGGCCCGGCCGCCACATCCCTGCATCACGGGCCGGAAGGCTCCGGTGCGGCAGCCCGACTCACGAGGAGGACCCTTGGCGGCCAGTTCCCGCAACGCCCGCGAAACCAAACGGCGCATCCAGCAGATGGAAGCCAAACGTGAGCTCCGGCGTGTGCAGGAGGGCCGCCGCAAGCGCGACAACCTTGTGGCCGCCGGTGCCGGCGCCACCGCCGTGGTCCTCGCCGTCGTCCTCCAGCTCACCGCGTTTTCCGGGAACCCTACCGAGGACGAATACGCGGCCGCGCAGGCCGGCCTGACGGACCCGTCGGCGTCCGCGGAACCCACCCCCAGCCCCGCCCAGACCGCCAACGGACCCGATATCCCTGCTCCGGACACCGCCGCCGGGAAGACCTTCACGGGTGACCTGGTGCTTAACGGCAGCCCGCTGGGCGTTGAGATTGACGGCACCAAGGCACCGCAGGCCGCAGCCGTCCTGTCAGCGCTGAGCACCGAGGGCTACTACAACGGAAAAGGCTGCCACCGCCTGACCACCGGCGAATCGTTCGGGCTCCTGCAGTGCGGTTCAACGGACGGCACCGGGAACGCCGATGCCGCGTTCACGTGGGGTCCGCTGGAAAACACGCCCACGGACAACGTCTATCCGGCGGGCAGCATCGCCGTGGCCAGGAGCGCGAACAACGCTTACGGCAACGGCCGGCAGTTCTTCATTGTGTACAAGGACACGGCAATTCCCGCGGACACTGCGGGTGGCTACACGGTGGTGGGCAAGGTGACGTCCGGCCTTGAAACGGTGGCCAATCTTGCGGCCGCAGGCATCACGCCGGTCACCAGCGACACGGACGGCTCGCCACGGGAACCAGTCACGATAGACTCGTTCTCTCTGAAGTAGGCGCCCTGGCCTCCGGCCCGGGCGCAGTACGTGAGTATTTTCCTCCAAGCGAAAGACTTTTAGCGGTGACAGACAGTCAGAAATCCGACGAAACAGCAACAGACCTGACCGAGGAGGCCCCCGTGGCCGAGGCCCCAGGCGCTGATGCAACCACCACAACTGCGGCTCCCGCTGAGGAGGCTCCCGTTGCGGACGCCCCTGCCGAGGAGGCTCCGGCTCAGGAGGCTCCTGCTGAGGAGACCCCGGCGGCTGCCGCTCCCGCAGAGGAGGCTCCGGCGGCTGACGCACCCGCCGAGGTGACCCCTCCAGCGGAAGCGCCCGCGGCACCGGCCGCGCGGCCTGCTGCCCCGTCACCCGCCGCTTTTGCGTCCCGGCCCAAGCCCGCTGCTGCCGCACCGGCTGCCGCGTCGGTCCAGGCTCCTTCCGCAACCTCACTGGCCGAGGCCGCAAAGTGGGGCCGCGTTGAGGGTGACGGCCACGTATTCCTGACCATCGACGGCGGCGAACACCCCGTGGGCCAGTACCCGGATGTCAGCAACGACGAGGCCCTGGCCTACTTCGCGCGCAAATTCGACGATGTCCTTGCCCAGGTTGTCCTGCTGGAGCAGCGGGTGGCTTCCAAGGCCCCCAGCACCGACATGCAGAAGACCGTGACGCACTTGCGCGAGCAGCTTGCCGAGCGCAACATGGTGGGCGACCTCCGCTCAGCAGAGGCCCGCCTGGACAGCCTCGCGGGCCAGATCACCGAGCTGGAGAAGACAGAAAAGGCGGAGCACGACGCCGTCCGCACCGCCGAGCTCGCCGCCCGGGAAGCCATCGTGGCCGAGGCCGAACAGATTTCCGGCCAGGACCCCGCGCAGACGCAGTGGAAGACCTCCTCCGCCCGGATGAACGACCTCTTCGAAAGCTGGAAGACCGCGCAGAAGAGCGGCGTCCGCCTGGGCCGCAGCAATGAGGACCAGCTGTGGAAGCGGTTCCGTGCCGCCCGCACGGTGTTCGACAGGCACCGTCGGGCCTACTTCTCGCAGCTGGACAGCAACAACTCCGCGGCAAAGTCCGCTAAGGAAAAGCTGATCGCCGAAGCCGAGGAACTGTCGGGCTCAACCGACTGGGGTTACGCAGCCGGCGAGTACCGCCGCCTGATGGACCAGTGGAAAGCTTCCCCGCGCGCCAGCCGCAAGGACGACGACGCGCTGTGGGCCCGGTTCCGTGCCGCCCAGGACGTCTTCTTCACCTCACGCCAGGCTGCCAACGATGAGATCGACCAGGAGTACTCGGTCAACCTCACCGCCAAGGAAGCCCTGCTCAGCGAAGCCACTGCCATCCTCCCGATCAAGGACCTCGGCGCCGCGAAGAAGGCCCTGCAGTCCGTCCGGGACCGCTGGGAAGAAGCCGGCAAGGTGCCCCGTGCCGATATGGGACGCATCGAAGCCGGTCTCCGCAAGGTTGAGGACGCAGTGCGCCACGCCGAGGAAGAGCAGTGGCAGCGCTCCAACCCGGAGCGTAAGGCCCGCACCAACAGCGCCCTGTCCCAGCTGGAATCCGCCATCGCGGGCCTGCAGGATGACCTGGCCAAGGCCGAGAAGACCGGCGACCAGCGCAAAATCAAGGCAGCCCAGGAGGCCCTCGAGGCGCGCCAGGCCTGGCTTGACCAGATCCAGCGCTCGGCCAGCGAACTGAGCTGACCCCCGGTGGCGGATCTGCGGCGCTGACCGCTGCGCCACCAACAGACCACAGGTCCGGGCCCGGTTATCCACATGACCGGGATCGGGCCTGTGTCAGTTAACGCTGCCGGGGCAGGATTGACGGATGGCATCCCCTCCAGCCCCGCCCGGCAGTCCCGGGCACCAGTTTCCCGACTTGTATGTCCCCGGGTTGCCCTTTGCGTGGCCGGAACTCCAGGCGCTGGCAGCTGACGGGCTGCTGGCCAGAATCCACCAGCATGGCTATGTCCTGCCGGAAGTCCAGGTATCGAGCCAGCTGCGGGCCCGGGCGGCAGCGGGTGCTGTCCCCTTACAGGTCCGCCGCAGGGTGGTGGCAGGCCGCATGACCGCTGCCTGGATTTACGGCTGCGCGGCTGAACCGGACCGGCTGGCGCTGCTGGTGGACGCCAAGCGCCGCGTCTCCAGCCTGCGCAACACCAGGGGCTGCACCCTGCACGAGGTGAGGCTCGGGCCTTTCGATGTGGTCAGCCTGGGCGGCCTGATGGTCTCCAGCCCGCTGCGGACAGCCGTGGACGTGGCCCTCCACGTGGAGGAGGGCCGCGCCGTCCCTGCACTGGCGAACCTCCTTGCCAGGCCGCAGAATGACGTCAGGCTCAGGTTGCTGGTGCTGGCCATCGAGGCGTCACCGCGGGTGCCCCACAAACGCGCTGCCCTGGCCAAACTGGCCAGGTTAGCTCCGGCGCTTGTTCCCGGTGGTGCGGTACACGTCGAAGACCCCGTCGATCCTGCGGACGGCGCTCAGGACGTGGCTGAGGTACTTGGGGTCCCCCATCTCGAAGGCGAACTTTGAGATGGCCACGCGGTCGGTGGAGGTGTGCACACTTGCAGCCAGGATGTTGACGTGGTTCTCGGACAGGATCCGGGTGACGTCGGACAGCAGGGATTTCCGGTCCAGGGCTTCCACCTGGATTTCCACAAGGAAAACGCTGGATTGGGTGGGTGCCCAGTCCACGTCGACAATCCGGTCCGGCTGGTCTTTTAGGTCCGATATGTTGGTGCAGTCGGTACGGTGCACGGAAACGCCAGAGCCCCGGGTGACGAAGCCCAGAATGGGGTCGGGCGGGACCGGCGTGCAGCACCGGGCGAGCTTGACCCACACGTCGCCTACGCCGCGGACCACCACGCCCGAGTCCGAGAAACGTGCCTTGGTCACCTGGGTCGGAATGCTGACTTCGGTGATGTCGTCGTCGGCGTTCTCGTTGCCGCCCAGGCTCTCCACGAGCTTTTCCATCACGGACTGCGCGGACGTATGACCGTCGCCCACCCCGGCGTAGAGGCCGGAAATGTCCACGTACTTGAACTCTTCGGCCACCGCGGCAAGTGCCTCGTGGGTCATCAGGCGTTGTAACGGCAGGTTCTGCTTCCGCATGGCACGGGTCAGCAGTTCCTTGCCCCTGTCGATGGCTTCTTCGCGGCGTTCCTTGCTGAACCACTGCCGGATCTTGTTCCGGGCCCGGGCGCTCTTGACGAAGTGCTGCCAGTCCTGGCTGGGGCCGGCGCCTTCGGCTTTCGAGGTGAAGATCTCCACCCAGTCGCCGTGGTTCAGTTCGCTGTTGAGCGGCACCAGTTTGCCGTTGACGCGGGCGCCGATGGTCCGGTGCCCCACCTCTGTGTGCACCGAGTAGGCGAAGTCCACGGGGGTGGACCCGGCCGGAAGGGCCATCACCTCACCCTTGGGCGTGAAGACAAACACTTCGCGGGCGTTGATTTCAAACCGCAGCGAATCGAGGAACTCGCCGGGATCGGAGGTCTCCTGCTGCCAGTCCACCAGGGAACGCAGCCACCCCATGTCACCGTCGCGCGGGCTCCCCGGCCCCACCGCGGTCCTGTTGGGCTGGTCCTTGTACTTCCAGTGCGCCGCCACGCCGTATTCAGCCCGGCGGTGCATTTCGTGGGTCCTGATCTGGATTTCCACGGGTTTGCCGCCGGGACCAATCACCGTGGTGTGCAGCGACTGGTACATGTTGAACTTGGGCATCGCGATGTAATCCTTGAACCTGCCCGGCAAGGGGTTCCAGCGCGAATGCATGGTGCCCAGGGCCGCGTAGCAGTCCCGGACGGAGTCCACCAGGACACGGACGCCCATCAGGTCGTTGATATCGTCAAAGTCCTTGTCGCGGACAATCATCTTCTGGTAGATGGAGTAGTAGTGCTTGGGCCGGCCGGTGATGGTCGCCTTGATCCGTGCCGTGCGGAGGTCATCCGTGATCTGGTCCCGGATCACCCCGAGGCTCTTTTCCCGTTCGGGGGTGCGGTCCCCCACCATCCGGACAATCTCTTCGTACACCTTGGGATACAGGGCGGCGAACGACAGATCCTCGAGCTCCCACTTGATGGTGTTCATACCCAGCCGGTGGGCCAGCGGGGCGAAGATTTCGAGGGTTTCGCGCGCCTTGCGGGCCGAGGACTCAGCGGAGACAAAACGCCACGTGCGGGCGTTGTGCAGGCGGTCGGCCAACTTGATCATCAGCACGCGGATGTCCTTGGCCATGGCCACAACCATTTTGCGGACGGTCTCGGACTGGGCCGCCTCGCCGAAGCTGACCTTGTCCAGCTTGGTGACGCCGTCCACCAGCATGGCCACTTCCGGACCGAAGTCGCGTTTCAGGTCCGCCAGTGTGTATGGGGTGTCCTCCACGGTGTCGTGCAGGAGCGCCGCGGCCAGGGTGGTGCCGCTGAGGCCCAGTTCGGCGAGGATGGTGGCCACCGCAACGGGGTGGGTGATGTAGGGATCGCCGCTCTTGCGCTTTTGCCCGCGGTGGCTTTGTTCAGCAACGTCGAAGGCGCGCTGGATGAGGTCGAAGTCCTCTTTGGGGTTGTTGGCGCGGACAGTCCGCAGCAGGGGTTCCAGGATGGGCGAGTAACTCGCCGCGCCGCGGCCGGTCAGCCGTGCCAGCCGGGACCGGGTCCGTTCCCGGCGGCCCGGAAAGGTGGGTCGCGAGCCGGAGTTGTCAACCGGTACCAGGGAACCCGGGCGCGCCACAGGCGCAGTCCCTGCCTGCACGTCGGCAGGGACTTTACCCTGTGCCGCAGTAGCCGACGCCGAACGTTCTTCCAATGAAGTACCCCTCACCACCGTTTAATTACCTCAGTCTATTCCTCAGCGCGTCGAGTTCTCTAACCGGCCCCAAATGACGGATGGGCCGCACGGCGCAATGAATACGCTGTACGGCCCATCCGTGGACGTGCGGTGCCGGCCTTAGGCTGTGGCAGCCTCTGCAGCCGGCGTGTTCCCGGCCGACGCGGCGCGCCGCTGCTCCACCCGCTTCTCCTGTTTGAGCAGGTCGGGTTCCTTCTGGCGCAGCAGTGCGTACATGGGGGCTGCCACAAAAATGGTGGCAGCCGTGCCGATCAGGATGCCAACGAACAGTGCCAGCGACAGGTCGCGCAAGGTGCCCGCCCCCAGCAGGCCGGCACCGATGAACAGGATGGCGCCCACGGGCAGGATCGCAACCATCATCGTGTTGATGGACCGGACCAGGGTCTGGTTGACCGCCAGGTTGACCTCCTCGGCGAAGGTACGCCGGGTGGAGGCGTCCAGCTCGGAGGTGTTTTCCCGGATCTTGTCGAACACCACCACCGTGTCGTACAGCGAGTAGCTGAGCACGGTCAGGAAGCCGATGATGGCGGACGGTGTGACCTCAAAGTCGCTGAGGGCATAGACCCCGGCCGTGATGAACATGGTCACCACCATGCCCGCTATCGCGGACAGCGACATTTTCCAGGTCCGGAAATACAACGCCATCAGCACCGCAGCCAGCAGCACAAAGACCACCAGGCCGATCAGCGCCTGCTTTGTCACGTCAGCACCCCAGGTGGGGCCCACGAACGTGGACGTCACCTCGTCGACGGTGACCCCGTAGGCCGTGGTGAGGCCTTCCTTGATCCGGAGGGTCTCGTCATCGGTGAGTTTGTCCGTTTGGATCCGCATGGTGGTTCCGGCCACGTTGGCGACGCGCGGAACACTGCCCGCAACGACGTCCGTGACAACCTGCTCGCCCAGGCCGGCGTCCGTGCTCTGGACGTTGGAGACCGTGAATTCAGAGCCGCCCCGGAACTCGATGCCCAGGTTGAACCCGCCCTTGGCCACCGGAATGATGATGGACAGGGCCACCCCCACGGCCGCGATGATGAACCAGATCTTTTTGGCGCCCACGAAGTTGTAGGACCGCTTGCCGGTGTAAAGCTCGTTACCGAAATTGGCGAAGCTTGGCATTACTTGTTCTCCTTCGCTGCGTTCTTCGACGAGCCCGCAAGCTGCTCCTGCTTTTCGGCCAGGCGGCGTTCGGCGATGGTCATCCGGCGTTCTGCCTCTGCGGCCGCACCGGTGTTCTTCGCCCGGACCACGCCCGGTTTGTCCTCAGGGGTACGCACGCGGCCGGCACCACGGTACAGCGGCACGGCTCCGAGCTTCTTGGGGTCAAGGCCGGAGAACCGGTGGCCCTCGCCGAAGAACTTGGTGCGCGCCAGCAGCTGCAGGGTCGGGTGGGTGAACATAAACACCACAAGGAGGTCCGCCAGGGCCGTCAGGCCCAGGGTGAACGCGAAGCCGCGGACGTTGCCCACCGCTACGAAGTACAGGACCAGGGCGGCGAGGAGGTTGACTGCCTTGGAGGCCAGGACCGTCCGCTTGGCGCGCTTCCAGCCGTTTTCGACGGCGGAGACCAGGCCGCGGCCTTCGCGGAGTTCATCGCGGATGCGTTCGAAGTAGACGATGAACGAGTCCGCAGTCTGGCCGATGGCGACGATGATACCTGCCACGCCGGCCAGCGACAGCCGGTAGTTCTCGGTCCAGCCGAGGATGGCGATGGCCAGGTAGGTCAAAGCACCTGCCACCACCAGGGAGGCGATGGTGACCAACCCCAGCGCGCGGTACTGGAACAGCGAGTAGACCACCACCAGCAGGAGCCCGATGATGCCGGCCAGGAGGCCCATGCGCAGCTGTTCACCACCCAGGGTGGCGGAAATCTGCTGGTCGCTCTGGATCTCGAAGCTGATGGGAAGCGCCCCGAACTTCAGCTGGTCGGAGAGAGCCTTGGCGGACGCTTCGGTGAAGCCGCCGGTGATCTGCGGCCGGCCGTCGGTGATGACTGCCAGGGACCGGGGGGCGGAGATGACCTGGTCGTCCAGGACAATGGCGAACTGGGCCTTGGGGTCGCTGCCCGACTCGCCGCCGGCCGCCACGTAGAACTGGTTCAGGCGTTCGGTGACCTCTTTGAACTTGGCCGTACCCTCGTCGTCGAACTGGATGTTCACTGCCCAGTCATTGGTGACCGCGCCCTGCGCACCCTGCTGGAGCTGGAAGGAGGACGTGACGATGCTGCTGCCCTTGACCTCCACCGGACCCAGGATGTACTTGATGGCAGGTGCGGTCTCGGTGGCGGGCTCGCAGGTGACCAGCGGCTTGGCCGGATCGGAGCGTTCCAGCTCCTCCTGTGCCGGGTTGTCGCAGTCCAGCGCCTCGAACTCGCGGTAGATCTCGGGAGTGATCCAGTTGACGTCGCTGCTGTTGGCCGGCTCCGCCGTAGGCTTCGGCAGCTGGTCCTCGGGCGCCCGGGACTCTTCGGGAACCACCGCGCCGGCACCGTTGAGCAGCACGGGGCGGAAGTTCATGTCTGCGGAGGCCTGGATCAGGTCGCGGGTTTCTTTGGACGGCACGCCCGGGAGGCTCACCACTACGTTGCGCCCGGACTGCGTGCTGATTTCAGCTTCGGAGACGCCGGAGCCGTCGACGCGCTGCCGGATGATCGAGACGGCCTGGTTGAGCTGCTCTTCGTTAATGTCCGAACCGCCCTCCACCTTGGGCGCCAGAATCATCTGGGTGCCGCCTTCAAGGTCCAGTGCCAGTTTCGGCGCCCAGCTTGCCTGCCCGGCGAGGGTCCCGCCGGCCAGGACCGCAGTCAGGACGGCGAGGATAACGCCGAGCCAGACCAGGACCCTGAGGCCTGATTTCTTAGGGCCAGTTCGTGCCATTGTCGATCTTTCTCTTATTCACGGAGGAACCGCCGGTGCATGCTTGCACCGGCGGTTGTCCGCAGCGGTAGAGGTGTGTGGGGCGGCAGCGGAACTAGCTGTCCTTTTTGCCTTCGTCGTTGAGGCGCTTCATCGTCTCGTCCGGGGTCTCCAGCGGTGCCGCGGTGGTTCCGGCCTCCTGGCCGGTGAGTGAGGAGGCATCATCCGGTACGGCCGGGGCTTCGTCTTCCGGCACTGCCGTGGGCTCAACGACCTTGGTGACGGCCTGGCGGTGGACGGTGGCCAGGTTGCCCGGGGAGAGTTCCAGGGTGACCTTGTTCTCGGCGTCGTCGATCTCGACGATGCGGCCGAAGAGGCCGAAGCTGGTCATCACTTCAACGCCGGGAGCGAACTGCGATTGGAGTTGCGCCTGCTGCTGCTGCGTCTTCTTGTTGCGGCGGAACATCATGAAGATGAAAACGCCAAGCATGACGAAGAGGAGAATTGACATTAAATCCAAGGGAAAAATCCGTTCTTTACTTACCTAGCCGGTTTTCCGGCACCGTCGGCTTGTTCCCTCCGCCGGCCGTGCGCACGGAAACCCTGACGGATTTCCCAACAGCCCGGGGCAGCCGGAATCACGGTGGCCGCAGGAACAAAGACCCGAACGTGCCGGGCGTCATACCAGTCTAGGGGGAAAAGCTGAACGGAGCCTGCTATTGGCTCTCCGGATCCCAGCCGGACGACGGCCAGGCAGGTTCAACGGCAGGTTCAAACAGGTCCAGCTGCTCCTGGCCGAAGGCTCCGGCGGGAACGGCGTACCCCAGGTGGGTCCAGGCCGGAGCCATCGCGATCCTGCCCCGGGGGGTGCGGCCCAGCAGCCCTTCCCGGACCAGGAATGGCTCGGCCACCGTTTCCACGGTTTCCGTTTCCTCGCCCACGGCGATGGCCAGCGTGGACAGGCCCACAGGCCCGCCGCCGAATTTGGTGATAAGCGCCTCAAGCACGGCACGGTCAAGCCGGTCAAGGCCCTTTTTATCCACTTCGTACATGTCCAGGGCCGCGGAGGCTGCCCTGGCGTCGATTTGTTCGATGCCGTGGACCAGGGCCCAGTCGCGTACCCGGCGCAGCAGCCTGTTGGCGATACGTGGGGTTCCCCGGGACCGGCCGGCGATTTCGCTGAACCCTGCAGAGTTGACCTTGAGGTCCAGCAGCCCCGCCGAGCGGCGCAAAACGAGTTCCAGTTCGGAAACCGAGTAGAACTCCAGATGGCCGGTGAACCCGAACCGGTCCCGCAGGGGCCCGGGGAGCAGGCCCGCGCGGGTCGTTGCACCCACCAGGGTGAACGGCGGCAGTTCCAGCGGAATGGCAGTGGCACCGGCCCCCTTGCCCACCACAATGTCCACCCGGAAATCCTCCATGGCCATGTACAGCATTTCCTCGGCCGGCCGTGACATCCGGTGGATTTCGTCGAGGAACAGGACCTCGCCCTCGGAGAGGGAAGACAGGATGGCCGCGAGGTCACCGGCGTGCTGGATGGCCGGGCCGCTGCTGATGCGCAGCGGGGCGTTCATTTCGGCGGCCACGATCATGGCCAGGGTGGTTTTGCCCAACCCGGGCGGACCCGAGAAAAGGACGTGATCTGCGCTGCGGCCGCGCATCCTGGACGCCTGCAGCACCAGGGAGAGCTGTTTGCGTACCCGGTGCTGGCCAACGAAGTCGTCCAGGTTCTTGGGCCGGAGGGCGGCTTCAATGGCCCGTTCCTCGGGCTCCTCCCCCGCTGCCACCAGTGACGGTTCAGCCACGGCTGCCTATGCGGTTGCCGGCCCGCGCGCCGTCCTGGCCCAGCCAGCGGAGCGTGGTGCGCAGGATTTCCGCGACGTTGCCCCGGAACGAGACTTCGGGATCGTCGGCGAGGGCCTTGTCGATGCTGGCGGAGGCGTCCTTCTCGGACCAGCCCAGGCTGGTCATGGCGGCCACCACCTGCGGCTTCCAGGCAGCTTCGGCGGCCGTGGGCACCCCTGCGGCGCCGGCCGTTCCGTGCGGCACCAGCTTTCCGGCCAGTTCCAGGACAATCCGGGCGCCAACCTTGGGGCCGATACCCGGCACCTTGGTGAAGGTTTTGCTGTCGCCACTGTGCGCAGCCACCCGGATGGCCTCCGGCTCGTGGACCGCCAGGACTGCCAGCGCCAGCCGGGGACCCACACCGCTGACGCTCAGCAGGATGTCGAAAACTTCCCGCTCGTCATCCGAGGCGAACCCGAAAAGCGTCAGTGAATCCTCACGCACTATCAGTGACGTGAACAGCTTGCCTTCCTCACCGACGTGCAGTCGGCTGAGGGTCTGCGGTGTGGCGTTGACGCTCATGCCGGCGCCGTTGAGGTCGATGACGGCCGTGGACAGGCCTACGTGGGCTACTGTTCCGCGAAGAAAACTGATCAAGGCCGTACTCCTGGTGTACTGCCGGCCGTTGTGGTCAACGCCGGCTATCCGAACATATCTACGAATACCCTAGCAAGCGGCCGGGGCAATCAGCGTCCGCGCCGCGCTTTTGCTTCCGCCTCGGCCCACGCCCGTTGGGCCGGCGTAAGCGATGAGCTGCCGGGACCCGTGGTGGCCACAGCCGCCCCGCTGCCGGCCCGCCACGCATGCGTGATGGCGAGGGCCAACGCGTCGGCGGCGTCCGCCGGGCGGGGAGGAGCGTCCAGCCGCAGGATCTTGGTCACCAGCTTGGTCACCGCATCCTTATTGGACGTGCCGCTCCCGGTCACCGCGGCCTTGACCTCGGACGGCGTGTGCATGGCCACCGGGATGCCGCGCCGCGCCGCCGCAGCAATCACCACGCCGGAGGCCTGGGCCACGCCCATCACGGTACTGACGTTCAGCTGGGAGAAGACCCGTTCCACTGCGACCACGTGCGGTTCGTAGCGGTCCAGCCAGTCATCGATGGCCAGGGCGATCACCAGCAGCCGCTGGTCCAGGGACTGCTCCGGCGAGGTGCCCACCACGCCCACACCCACCATCGTGGCGCGGCGGTTGCGTTCAACATCCACCACGCCGATCCCGCAACGGGTGAGGCCCGGATCAACCCCCAGTACCCTGAGGGTCAAGTCCGGGCCTCCGCGGCGGGGTACCGGCAGGTCACTCGGATTCCAGTGCGGCCTGCACTTCGCTGCTCAGGTCAGCGTTGCTGTAGACGTTCTGGACGTCGTCGAGTTCCTCCAGCGCGTCCGCGAGCTTCAGGAACTTCCGGGCGCCGTCGACGTCGAGTTCCACCTGCATGGACGGGACAAACTCGGCCTCATCGGTGTCGTACTCGATGCCGGCTTCCTTGAGGGCGTCGCGGATGGCCTGGAGGTCGGTGGGCTCGGAGTGGATCTCGAACGTCTCGCCGTTGTCCTTGACTTCCTCGGCGCCGGCGTCGAGGACGGCCATCAGCACGTCATCCTCGGTGAGGCCGTTCTTGGGCAGGTTCACCACGCCTTTGCGGGTAAAGAGGTAGCTGACGGAGCCGGGGTCGGCGATGGTTCCCCCGTTGCGGGAGATCGCGAGCCGGACCTCGGATGCGGCACGGTTTTTGTTGTCCGTGAGGCACTCGATCAGGAGGGCTGAGCCCTGCGGGCCGCGGGCCTCGTACATGATCTCGGTGTAGTCCACCACTTCGCCGGTGAGGCCGGCGCCGCGCTTGATGGCGCGGTCGATGTTGTCCGCGGGGACCGAGGTTTTTTTGGCCTTGGTGACAGCCAGTTCCAGGCCGGGGTTACCGGAGAGGTCCGGGCCGCCCATGCGTGCAGCAACTTCGATGTTCTTGATCAGCTTGGCGAAGGATTTGGCGCGTCGGCTGTCAAGGATGGCTTTTTTGTGCTTGGTGGTTGCCCATTTGGAGTGGCCTGACATGCTTTACGCTTCTCCTCTGATCATGCGGATAAAAAGTTCGTGGATGCGCTTTTCGCCCGTCACTTCCGGGTGGAAGGAGGTGGCCAGCAGCTGGCCGGAACGCACTGCAACAATTCTAGCGGCCCCCGGCAATGCGGCGGCGTGGGCCGCGTGGCCGGCGTCGGCCGGTTCCACCTGGGCCAGGACCTCCACGCCGGGACCAACCCGCTCAACCCAGGGGCCGCGGATGAATACTGCGTGCACCGGGGCGACGCCTGTTTCCGTGGCGCTGAAGTCCAGCCCCTTGAACTCAAGGTCCGTTTCGAAGGACTCACGCTGCCGGCCAAAGGCGTTGCGCCGGACGGTGATGTCCAGCCCGCCGAAGGTCTGCTGGGGCGCACCGGCCAGGTCGGTGGCGGGATCGGCGATGTCCTGGGCCAGGAGGATCATGCCTGCGCAGGAGCCGTAGACCGGCAGGCCGCCGGCGATGCGTTCGCGCAACGGATCAGCCAGCTCAAAGGCGCGGGCCAGCTTGTCGATCGCGGTGGACTCGCCGCCGGGAATGATCAGGCCGTCCAGTCCGTCCAGCTCCGCGGGCCGGCGCACGCTGACGCCGTGGGCGCCTGTCGCCTCGGCGGCGCGGAGATGTTCCCGGAAGTCGCCCTGCAGGGCGAGCACCCCGATCCGCAGACCGGAACCCGGGCGCGCGGGAGCAACAGGTAGGGAATTTGTCATCCATCCAGCATACGGTGCGGCGGTTGCCGGGCCCGCGGACGGGGGAAGCCTGCGGCGGTTCCATGCCGCTGCTGGGATATATTCGAACCATGTTCTACATCAGTGTTCCGCTCGGCAAGCTCGTCCGCCGGGTGTCCCGGCTCCGGGGCGGCGGCTCCGCCCTTCCCGGCCTGGTGGTCGAGAAAATCGACCCCGGCTTTATGCGGCGCACGCTGACCACCCTCCCCCATGGCGTGGCGGTGGTCAGCGGCACAAACGGCAAAACCACCACCACCAAAATGGTGGTGGAACTGCTCGAAAGCCAGGGCCTGACCGTGTTCACCAACCGGACGGGCAGCAACTTCACCCGCGGCGTTGCCGCCGCCCTGTTGGGTGCCGTGGACTGGCGCGGCCGGCTCAAGGCGGATGTGGCGGTCCTGGAACTGGACGAAGCCCACGCCGTGCACTTCGTTAACAGTGTTCCGCCGCGGTACAGCCTGCTGCTGAACGTCCTGCGGGACCAGCTCGACCGGTTCGGCGAGATCGACAAAACCGCCCAGCTGCTCCAGCACATTGCGGACAAAACCACCGGCACCGTGGTGCTGAACCGCGAGGACCCGCGCGTGGCGCGGATCGCGGAGAACCTGACGGGGCAGGACGTCCGCTACTTCGGCCTCGACGATTCCCTGCTCAGTACGTTCCCCAACGACGACGACATGCGCACCGCTCCCGGCAGCCCCGCCCCGGCGGCCCTGCCGGAGAAGCCTGCTGCCGACGTCGTTCTCCGCACAGTGGGTGCGGACTCCGCGGCCTTTGAGTACGACGGCGGCACCGTCACCACCGGGATGAAGCTGCGGGGTGTGTACAACATCTTCAACGCTGCCGCCGCGCTGACGCTGGCCCGCAGCATCTGCGGCGGGGGCGCCGCCACCGCGGACCACGACGCCCTGCTCGTTGCGCTGGGCAAAGTGGAACCCGCGTTCGGGCGCGGCGAAAGCCTCACCGTGGACGGCCAGCCACTGGACCTGGTCCTGGTGAAAAACCCCAGCGGTTTCCGGCTTGGCCTGAAGTCGTTCCCCGCAGAGGGGTACGCCACCATGATCGCCATCAACGACAACTACGCGGACGGCCGGGACATGTCCTGGCTGTGGGACGTCGGGTTCGACTCGCTGCAGCCCGGCGGGGTGGACCAGCTCACCGGGTCCAGGGCCTATGACATGGCCCTCCGGCTGCAGTACGACGACGTCCGGATCGGCGCCGTCCAGCCCGAGATCGCACCCGCCCTGGCGGCATTTATCCGGGAAGCTGCCGGCAAGCCGAAACGCATTTTCTGCACCTATACGGCAATGCTGGCCATCCGCCGCGAGCTGTCCAAGATCACCACCGTGGAGGTTGTCTCATGAGCACCGGACACCAGGACAAGGGCACCCTCCGGGTCCTCCAGCTGTATCCGCGGGACATGAACATCTACGGCGACTGGGGCAACGCCCTGGTGCTGCAGCAGCGCATCGGCTGGCACGGCTACACGCCCGAGCTGCTCGAATACAACGTGGGCGATGAGTTCCCGGCCAACGTGGACATCATTGTTGGCGGCGGCGGGCAGGACAGCGGCCAGCTGGTGATCCAGGACGACCTGCAGGCCCGGGCCGTCGAATTGACGGACCTGGCCGAGGACGGCGCCCCCATGCTGGTCATCTGCGGGCTGTACCAGCTTTTTGGCAAGTCCTTCAAGACCCGGACCGGCACTGTCATCCCGGGTATCGGCATCCTGGATGTGGAGACGCTGGGCACCGATGAGCGGCTGATCGGCAACGTCAAGGTGGCCACCACCGAATTCGGCGAGGTGCTGGGCTACGAGAACCACAGCGGCCAAACCACCCTGGGCAACGGCGTCCGTCCGCTGGGCACGGCGGCGAAGGGCACCGGGAACAACAGCGCCGACGGCCATGAGGGCGCCCGCTACCGCAACATCGTGGCGAGCTACCTGCACGGCTCGCTGCTGCCCAAGAACCCTGCCATCGCCGATTTCCTGATCAGGACGGCGGCGGAACGGAAGTTCGGCAGCTTCGAACCGGGCACCCCGGACGACTCCTACGCGGTACTGGCCCGCGAACACGCCGCCCGGCGGCCCCGCTAGGAATCCCTCAGGGCTGCCGGGTCACCAGCAGCTCATGGGCGCCCGCGGCGGCTGCGCCCATGGACTCCACCACTTCGGTGGTGCGCGCCCTGGTGGCGGCGTCCTCTTCCGGGCCGGCGCAGGTCCCCTGCGGGGCGTCCGACGCCACGGAGCACCACCGGTAAGGGTCCCGGACAATGACCGACGGCGCCCAGGCCAGGTCCGTGGGCGCCCATTTCCCTGCAGCGTCCTGGCCGAACTGGGCCCGGACCAGCAGGCCCTCGTTGTTGACCACATACCAGGGCGATAGCTCGGTGACCCCGTTGCCCAGGCCGTACACAATCCAGGTGCCCTTGTAGTTTTCGATGGGCAGCACCGAGTGGGTGTGGTGGCCGTAGACCATGCTGAACTGTCCGCTGTCCACCAGGGCGTGGGCTACGTCCTGTTGCTGGCCGTTCGGGACGCTGGCATATTCGTCGCCGGCGTGCATCACGCCCAGGACGATGTCCGCGCCCAGGGCCCGGGCCTTAACGGCCTTAGCAATCATGGCCGGGGCGTCCAGCATGTCCACCTGCCACGGGTATTCGGCGATCTGGCCGTTCAGCCCGTAGCTGGCCTGGATGATGGCCACCTTGGCGGCCGGCGTCTGCATGATGAGGATGCCCTGGGATTCAGTTGCGGTCCGGTAGGAGCCGGTGTGCTTCAGCCCCGCGGCGTCCAGCTGGTCAAGGGTCCGGAGCAGGCCGTCCGTACCGCGGTCGATGGTGTGGTTGCTGGCGGTGGTGCAGGCCTGGTAGCCGACATTTTTCGCGGCAGTGATGATCTGGGGTGGAACGTTGAACGACGGGTACGCGGAGAAAGGCCCATCAGGTCCTGCAACCGGCGTTTCCTGATGGCAGATGGCCAGGTCACTGCTGTCGATGTAGCGGCGCTGGCCTTCCAGCAGCGGCACGAAGTCCAGGCCGGGCTTGCCCGCGGCGGCTGCGTCCTGCTGCGCCTGCTGCCACAGCTGGGTGTGGACCAGCATGTCCCCCGTCACCAGGACGGTTGTGCAGCGCAGGACGGGGCAGTCGGGTCCCTGGCCCGGGGTGGGGACCGGCGCCGGAACGGTGGCTGTGGGTGTGGCCTTGGACGTGGCCGCGTTGGTTTGCGGGTCCGCCGTCGCCCGGTTCTGCTCGGCCACCAGGCCGCAGCCGGCCAGCGCCGTCAGCAGCGCTCCGGCGGAGGCTGCTGCCAGCCAGCGCCGGGAAGTTATGCCTGATGTGATCCCCATAACGCCATTCTAGGGACGGCCAGGACCCGCCGCAGGCATTTGGCCGCGTTGAGAAGCGTGCCCGGGCTGTGAAAGGTTTACCTCATGACGAACCCCCTCCTCCACCCCAGTCCCCTGCCCTATGAGCTTCCTCCGTTCGCCCAGCTTGGGCCCTCGGACTATGCGGAGGCCATCGGGGCCGGCTTGGCCAGCCAGCTCGCTGAAATCCAGGCCATCGTGGCGGACCCGGCGCCGGCCACGTTCGAAAACACCGCATTGGCCATGGAAAGGTCCGGCAGGCTGCTCCACCGCGCGGCGTCGGCGTTTTTCACCCTGGTATCCGCGGATGCATCAGAAGAGATCCGCGCCCTCGAAACCGAGCTGTCCCCGCGGTTCTCCGCGCACCAGGATGAGGTTTACCTGAACCGGGACCTCTACGAACGGTTTGCCGCCATCAGCACGGCGGACTGCGGCCCCGAGGCGGTCCGGTTGGTGGCCGAGTACCTGAAGGAGTTCCGGCAGTCAGGCATCGCACTCGACGCGGCCGGCCAGAAGCGGTTGAAGGAGATCAATGCAGAACTCGCCGCCCTGGGCACGGAATTCGGGCAGCGGGTCAAGGCCGGCCTGAAGGCCGCGGCACTGCTGGTGGACGACGCCGGCGACCTCGCCGGACTGCCGGCAGACGACGTTGCCGCCGCCGCGGAGGCAGCCAACACGGCAGGGCACAACGGAAAGTACCTGCTGACCCTGATCCAGCCGGGCAACCAGCCGGCCCTCGCCGCGCTCCAAAACCGGGACGTCCGCCGTCGGCTGTTCGAAGCGTCCGTGGCCCGCGGCAGCAGTGGCGGCGCCCTGGACGTGCTGGACATTGCCCGGGCCACCGCAGCGCTCCGTGCGGAAAAGGCAAACCTCCTGGGTTTCGAGAATTACGCAGAGCTGGTGGTGGACCGGCAGACCGCCCCGGACTTCGAAGCCGTGCAGGCCATGCTGAACCGGATGGCCCCCGCCGCTGTGCGCAACGCGGACGCGGAGGCTGCCGCACTGGCGGAACAGGCAGGGCATCCGCTGGAGGCCTGGGACTGGGCGTTCTACTCGGCGAAGGTCCGCAAAGACCGCTACGAGGTGGACGAGCAGGCCCTGCGGCCCTACTTCGAGCTGGACCGGGTCCTGACGGACGGCGTCTTCTTCGCCGCCACCTCCCTGTACGGAATCACGTTCCACGAACGCGGCGACCTGTCCGGCTACCACCCGGACGTGCGGGTGTGGGAGGTCCGGAACGAGGACGGCAGCGAACTGGGCCTTTTCCTGGGCGACTATTACACCCGTGAGTCCAAGCGCGGCGGGGCCTGGATGAACTCGCTGGTGGATCAGTCGGAGCTGCTGGGCACCAAACCCGTGGTCATCAATACCCTGAACATCTCCAAGCCGCCGGCCGGGGAACCCACCCTGCTGACGCTCGACGAGGTGCGCACCACGTTCCACGAGTTCGGCCATGCCCTGCACGGGCTGTTCTCGGACGTTACCTACCCGCGGTTCTCGGGGACTTCGGTTCCCCGGGACTTTGTGGAGTACCCGTCCCAGGTCAACGAGATGTGGATCATGTGGCCCGAGGTCCTGGCCAACTACGCCCGCCACCACGCCACCGGCGAGCCGCTGCCGCAGTCCGTGGTGGACAAGCTGAACGCTTCGCTGCTGTGGGGCGAAGGGTTCGGCACCACCGAGTACCTGGGTGCTGCCTTGCTGGACCTCGCCTGGCATGTGCTGGAGCAGGCCGCCGTCCCGGACGACGCCCTGGCCTTCGAGGACAAGTCACTCGCCGCCGCAGGGATCGCGCACCCGCTGATTCCGCCGCGGTACCGGACCGGCTACTTCCAGCACATCTTCGCGGGTGCCGGCTACGCGGCCGGCTACTACTCCTACATCTGGAGCGAGGTCCTGGACGCGGAGACGGTGGACTGGTTCACCGAAAGCGGCGGTATGACCCGTGCCAACGGGGAACGGTTCCGCCGGGAACTGCTGGGCCGGGGCAACAGCCGCGACCCGCTCGATTCGTTCCGCAGCATCCGCGGCCGCGATGCCACACTCGAACCCCTGCTGAAGCGCCGCGGCCTGGAGTAACCCCTCGCCTCCCCTCCTCCCCCCTCCCAACTGACTCGCAGTTGTTGTCGTTTTGAGCCCTCAAAACGACAACAACTGCGAGTCAGTTGGGAAAGCACGACGCCGGTCCCCCACCTCTGGAAGGCGGGGAACCGGCGTCGGGGGTACAGCAGTTGCGGGAGTTACCAGCCGCGTTCTGCGAGGCGGTGCGGCTGCGGGATCTCGTCGACGTTGATGCCCACCATGGCCTCGCCCAGGCCGCGGGAGGCCTTGGCGATGACGTCGGGGTCATCGAAGAACGTGGTGGCCTTGACCACGGCGGCGGCGCGCTGGGCGGGGTTGCCGGACTTGAAGATGCCGGAACCGACGAACACGCCGTCAGCGCCGAGCTGCATCATCATGGCAGCATCGGCCGGGGTGGCGATGCCACCGGCGGTGAACAGCACCACGGGCAGCTTGCCGGCAGCGGCGACTTCCTTGACCAGTTCGTACGGGGCCTGCAGTTCCTTGGCCGCAACGTACAGCTCGTCCTCGGGCAGGGCCGCGAGCTTGGCGATCTCGGAACGGATCTGGCGCATGTGGCCGGTGGCATTGGATACGTCGCCGGTGCCGGCCTCGCCCTTGGACCGGATCATCGCCGCGCCCTCGTTGATGCGGCGCAGTGCCTCACCCAGGTTGGTGGCGCCGCAGACGAACGGGACCTTGAAGTTCCACTTGTCGATGTGGTTGACGTAGTCGGCCGGGGTCAGGACCTCGGACTCGTCGATGTAGTCAACACCGAGGGACTGCAGGACCTGGGCTTCGACAAAGTGGCCGATCCGGGCCTTGGCCATGACCGGGACGGACACGGCATCGATGATGGCGTCAATCATGTCGGGATCGGACATGCGGGAGACGCCGCCCTGGGCGCGGATATCGGCCGGAACGCGTTCCAGGGCCATCACGGCCACGGCACCGGCGTCCTCGGCGATGCGGGCCTGTTCAACGTTGACAACGTCCATAATGACGCCGCCCTTGAGCATCTCGGCCATGCCGCGCTTCACGCGGTTGCTGCCCGTGACGCTGTTCGCGGACGAACCGGCCCCGTTGCTTACATCAGGTGTAGACACAAAAACCCCTATGGGTAGATAGATGACCTTCGCCGGGTGTGCAGGCGGCCTTCGACGCACCTGCCGGACACACGGATTGCCGGATCCATTGATCGGGCAGAGCTAATACTAGTCCCACCACCGCTGGCCGGCTTAATCAGGTAACGGCTATGTTAATCGGCCGGTGAGGGTTCGGCGAAGGCCTGCCGGCGGACCGAAACCACCCGCTGGATGACTGTCACCAGGCTGGCCGCAGCGAGCAGGAGCAGCGTCACCAGCAGCACCACCGCTGGCAGGCCCAGGCCGGTGAAACCGGTCACCACCAGCACCGACACGAGGCGCTCCGCACGTTCGGCGATTCCTGTGTTCGCGGTGAAGCCCAGCGACTCGGCCTTGGCACGGGCATAGGAGACCACCATGCCCAGGACCAGGCAGACGACGGCGGCCACGGCGATGGGCGTATTCCCACCGCCGGTGAAGAACCAGACCGCCACCCCGGCAAAGAGCGCACCATCAGCCACGCGGTCCAGGGTGGAGTCCAGGAAGTTGCCCCACCGGCCCCCGGTTTCCTGCATCCTGGCCATGATGCCGTCCAGGACGTCGGAGAAAATGAAGGCGGTGATGAAGAGCGTGCCCCACCAGAGCTGTCCCAGTGGATAAAAGATCAGGGCCCCCACCACCACGCCCGCGGTGCCAATGACGGTTACCGCATCCGGGGAAACACCAATTCTAAGGAGCCAGCGGGCAAACGGGGTGAACAACGCGGTAAAGAACCCGCGGGCATGCCTGTTAAGCATCCGTCGCCCCGGGCCAGGCATCGGCCACCTGCTGGCGGACCTCGTCCAGCGTCTGGGTGATGGCCTTGGTCTGGGCGATGATGGGGAAGAAGTTCCCGTCGCCACCCCAGCGCGGCACAATGTGCTGATGCAGGTGGGCGGCGATTCCCGCGCCACCCACCACACCCTGGTTCATGCCGAGGTTAAAGCCGCCGGGGTTGGACACCTTACGCAGCACCCGCATGGCCGTCTGGGTGAGGTCGGCGAATTCCGCTGTCTCCTCAACCGTCAAATCGGTGTAGTCCGGGATGTGCCGGTACGGGCACACCAGCAGGTGGCCCGGGTTGTATGGGAAAAGGTTAAGCACCACGTAGCAGGTGCGGCCCCGGTACACAATCAGGGATTCCTGGTCGCTGCGGCCGGGACCCACGCAGAACGGGCAGTCGTTCTCGCCCTTGAACTGATGCTGGCCACCCTTGATGTAGGCCATCCGGTGCGGAGTCCACAGACGCTGGAAGGCATCCGGGACACCGGCGAGGTCGAAGTCGTCCGTCACTGCGGCATCACCGGGGTACCCGGCGCCTGTGTTCTCCTGCACGGTGCTGTTCCGTTCCCTTAGCTGGTCCGGTTACGGACGGCTTCCGTGATCCGCTTGACGGCTTCCGCGACCGGCACACCGTTGTCCTGGCTTCCGTCGCGGAAGCGGAATGAGACGGCCCCGGCATCGGCGTCGTCACCGCCGGCGATGAGCACAAACGGGATCTTGTCCTTGCTGGCGGTGCGGATTTTCTTCGGGAAGCGGTCGGAGGATGTATCCACCTCGGCCCGGATACCGGCCGCCTTCAGCTGGTCGACGACGTCGAACATGTATTCGTTGAACGTTTCCGCCACGGGGATGCCCACCACCTGGACCGGCGCGAGCCAGGCCGGGAACGCGCCGGCGTAGTGTTCGGTCAGCACGCCCATAAACCGTTCGATGGAACCGAAGAGCGCCCGATGGATCATCACGGGACGCTGGCGGGTGCCGTCCGCGGCCTGGAATTCCAGTTCGAAGCGCTCCGGAAGGTTGAAGTCCAGCTGGATCGTGGACATCTGCCAGGTGCGGCCCAGCGCGTCTTTGGCCTGCACGGAGATCTTGGGGCCGTAGAAGGCTGCGCCTCCCGGATCCGGGACCAGGTCCAGCCCGGACTCCTGGGCCACCTCGGCGAGGGTCCTGGTGGCTTCTTCCCAGGTGTCGTCGTCGCCCACGTACTTGACGGGGTCCTTGGTGGACAGTTCCAGGTAGAAGTCGTTCAGGCCGTAATCCTTGAGCAGCCCAAGAACGAAGGTGAGCGTTTTGGTGAGCTCTTCCTTCATCTGTTCGCGGGTGCAGTAGATATGGGCATCGTCCTGGGTCATGCCCCGTACCCGGGTGAGGCCGTGCACCACGCCGGACTTTTCGTACCGGTACACGGAGCCGAATTCGAAGAGCCGCAGCGGCAGTTCCCGGTAGGAACGGCCGCGGGAGCGGAAAATCAGGTTGTGCATGGGGCAGTTCATCGGCTTCAGGTAATAGTCCTGGCCGGGCTTGCGCACGGTGCCGTCCTCGTTGAGTTCGGCGTCCACGTGCATGGCCGGGAACATGCCGTCCTTGTACCAGTCCAGGTGCCCGGAGACTTCATAGAGGTGGCCCTTGGTGATGTGCGGGGTGTAGACAAACTCGTAGCCGGCTTCCACATGGCGCTGGCGGGAGTAGTCCTCCATCTCCTTGCGGATGATGCCGCCCTTGGGGTGGAAGACCGGCAGGCCCGAACCCAGTTCGTCCGGGAAGGAGAACAGGTCAAGCTCGACGCCGAGCTTCCGGTGGTCGCGCCGTTCGGCTTCGGCGATGCGCTCCTGGTAGGCCTTCAGGTCGTCCTTGGTGGGCCAGGCCGTGCCGTAGATCCGCTGGAGCTGCTGGTTTTTCTGGTCACCCAGCCAGTAGGCGGAGGACGAGCGGGTCAGCGCGAACGCATTGGAAATGAGTTTGGTGTTGGGCAGGTGCGGGCCGCGGCACAGGTCGCACCAGACGGTGGTGCCTTCCTTGCGTTCAACATTGTCGTAGATGGTGATCTCGCCGGCACCCACCTCGATGTTCACGCCTTCGCCTGCGTCTGCGGCGTCGTTTTTCTTGCCCAGCAGTTCGAGTTTGTAGGGCTCGTTTTTCATGGCTTCGCGGGCTTCGTCCTCGGTGACCACACGGCGGACGAACTTTTGGTTCTGGTTGACGATCTTGAGCATCATCTTCTCGAGGGTCTTGAGGTCCTCGGGGGTGAAGGGCTCGGCCACGTCGAAGTCGAAATAGAAACCGTCCGTGATGTACGGGCCGATGCCCAGCTTGGCGTCGGGGCGCAGCTGCTGGACGGCCTGGGCCATCACGTGGGCGGTGGAGTGGCGGAGCACGTCCAGGCCGTCGGGGGAGTCGATGGTGACGGCTTCGATGCTGGCACCGTTGGGGAGTTCCTGGTCCAGGTCCTTCAGGACGCCGTCGACACGGGCAACAACCACCTCGCGGCGTTCAAAAAAGAGCTCCGCACCGGTTGTCCCGGTAGTCACCTTGGTCTCTTCGCCATCGACGATGAGGGTGATCTGCTGGGCATCTGACACGGGTGTCTCCTATTCAAAGTTGTAGGCTTCATAGCTTGTGGCATACGGGGACCACAGCCAGCCACCGTCAATGCTATCGGTTCCGCGGGGGGCCACCAACGCGGCACACTCGGGCATCAGCCGCTGAATCCAGTGATGGCCAGCGTGCGGCTGATGCCGTCCAGGGGATGTTCCACGTCAGTGCCGGGCCTGTTGGGGTCCGGGAAGGGCAACGATTCCGGCTGCCCCAGGTCCCAGGCCATGCTGGCGCTCAGGCTGATTCCGCGGGGGCCCGTGCGCCGGGTGGTGCCTCGGATCAGCAGCAGCCGGGTGCCAAAAAGGAACAGCCCGGCGTTTTCCTGCGCCTCGTGGAAAAACACCGAATCGATGCAGCCGGTGCCGTCGTCGATGCTGATGAACACCACCCGCTTGCCGCCGCGCATCGGCGGGGTCTGGGTGGCGATCCGCACGCCCGCAACCAGGACCTCCGTGCCGTTACGCAGCGACAGCAGCTTGTCTGCTGTGGTCACGCCCAGCCTGTCCAGCATGGGCCGGTGGCTGTCCATCAGGTGGCTGCTGACGTCCATGGCCATCAGGTCGAGTTCTGCCCGGACGTTTTCCACCAGGGTGGGTGCAGGCAGGCCGGGTTTGATGTTCTGCAGTTCCACGTCCCCCAAGGGCAACGCAAGCTGTCCTTCCAGGACTTCGATGCCCTTCCGGGTTCCTTTGCCCTGCATCTGCTGCAGGTGGTGCACCAGGTCGGCCCGGTTGGCTGTTCCGCCGGCTTCTCGGTGCAGGAAATCGAACGCGCCAAGCTGCGCCAGCCGTTTGATGGTGGGTTTGCTGACCCGGGACCGGGCCCTCAGGTCGGCGAGGGAGTCAAAGGGCTGCCCCGCCACGATCCTTTTAAGTTCGGTGGCTGACAACCCGTAGATCCCGTTCAGGCTCAGTCGGATGCCCAGTTTCCCGGCGTCCTTTCCGGCGTCGACCCGCTCCACCCGGTATTGGGCACCGCTGCGGTTGATGTCCAAAGGCAGGATGGGAATGCCAAGGCGCCGGGCTTCCGCCACCAGCAGCCGCTTGGGATACATCCCGGGATCGTGCTCCCACAACCCTGCCAGGAAGGCCTCCGGGTGGTGGGCTTTCAGCCAGGCGGACTGGTAGGTGGGCACGGCGAAGGCCGCCCCGTGGGCCTTACAGAAGCCAAAGCTGCCGAAGGCCTTCAGCGTTCCCCAGACCTTGTCCACCACCTCCGGGGTGTAGTTGCGTTCCCTGGCCGCTTTGCGGAAGAAGGCCTCCACCAGGGGTTCTTTAGCTTCGTTACCCAGGGCACGGCGGAATTCGTCGGCTTTCGCCAACCCGCAATGGGTCATGACGTTAAAGGTCTTCAGGATCTGTTCGTGGAACACGGTGACCCCATGCGTTTCGGCGAGCACGGGTTTCAGGTCCGGATGGGGGTACACCTCCGGGGCGAACCCGTGCCGGTGCTCCAGGAACGGCCGCACCATGTCCGACTTCATGGGACCTGGCCGGAACAGTGAAATGTCGATGATGAGGTCGTTGAATTCCCGGGGCGCCATTTTGCCGATCAGCTCACGCTGGCCCGGCGATTCGATCTGGAAGCATCCCAGCGTATGGGTGCTCCTGATCAGCTCGAAGGTGGCCTCATCGTCCAGGGGAACGGCGTTCAGGTCGATGGCGCCGTCAGCGGCGATGTAGTCGGGTCCAGCCCCGTCCGGGCCTACCGGGTGGCTGCCGGCAGCCACCACCTGGGTTTTGGAGGGGTGGATGCGGATGATTTCCCGGACAGCGAAAGCCATGGCGCTTTGCATCCGGACCCCCAGGACATCAAGTTTGAGCATGCCCATGGGGTCCATGTCGTGCTTGTCGAACTGGCTCATGGGAAGGCCCAGCCCACTGGGTTGGACAGGGGTGCGGTCCAGCAGGGTGGCATCCCCCAGGATCACTCCGCAGGGGTGCATGGAGATGTGCCGCGGCAGCCGGTCCAGGCGTTCCGTCAGGTCAACCAGGAGGTCCAGCTGCTGGTTTCCGTCCGTGTCCCGCTGTTCAACCCGGCCTGCGAACTGGCGCAGTTCGGGCTTTTCCTGCAGCGCTTCCCGGAACTTCCTTGCGGAGAAACGCCACAGCTGTTTGGCGATTTCGCCTACTTCGCCGTCGTCCATGCCCAGCGCCATGCCGGCATCCCGGACGGCACCCCTGGCCCGGTATCCGTTCTGCATGCTCATGAGGGTGACCCGTTCCGAGCCGAACCGTTTGAAGATCCGGTGGTAGACGTTGTGCCGCTCAGCGCTTTCGACGTCGATGTCAATGTCCGGGAGGGTGGCGCGGTCCCGGGACAGGAAGCGTTCAAAGATGAGATCGTGCTGAAGCGGGTTCACCTGGCTCACATCGATCAGGTAGTTGACCAGGCTCGAGGCCCCGGACCCGCGCGCAGCGGCCCGGACCCCCATGTCCTGGATCATCCGGGAAACCTCCGCCACGGTGAGGAAATAGGCGGAGAAGCCGAGGTTGCTGATGATGACCAGCTCGTGCTCCAGCCGGGTTTTCATCTCGGCCTCCTGGCTGCCGGCAATGCCGGGGAACCGTCGGGTAATTCCGGCCTCGCAGCGTTGGACCAGTTCGGTATGCGGGTGCTGGCTGATGCCAAGGACCGAGGCCTCAGGGACCACCGGCTGCTTCCATCCCATGTCCGTGTGCGGATCCATCCGGCACCGATCGGCGAGCGCCTCGGTTTGTGCCATCAGCTGTGTGAGGTCCGCTGTCCCGAAGCCCGCGGCGGCAATGACTTCCTTGCCCAGGCGGAGCATCTGCTCCCCCGTTTTGAGCCAACCCTGGCCTGTGGGTTGCAGGATGGGTTCAGCCGCCAGCTCGGGGAGGGATTTGAGGGTCCGGGCAGAGTCCAGCACATCAGCGGTGGGTGCACCGTCAGCGCCGCAGTAACGCACCGCGTTGGTCAGGATGGCCGGGACGTGGTGTTCCTCCGCGAGCCTGAGCATCCGCACGGCATGTGCTGTGCTGAGGGGCATGCCCGGGGTGCTGAGCTGGGTGACAATCTCGGTAACCACAGTTCCGGCCGGCATGGCATCGAGCCAGGCTTTGAAGAGTGTGCGGGGCCGGAGGTACCGCCTGCCGCCCATGGCCCGTCCCACATCCGAGTCGGGACCGATCAGTACAGTCAGGACGGGTTTGAGGGTCAAAGGGTCCAGGGTGCGTGAAGCCAGTTCCGCCCGGGTGACGGCGACAGGAACCGCTCCCCCGGCTTTTCCGGACGTGCGGGCATGGGCGTCCGAGACCAGCCGGCACAGGGCCCGGTACCCGGCGCCGTTATTGTGGCCCCGGGCCAGGACCACCACCCGTCCCGCCACCTGGGTGCGGTGGTCGCCTTCGTCATCAAAGACGGCGAGGTCCACCCCCACGATGGCATCCAGGCCTTCAGCCATGCATGCCCTGAGGTGCTTGATGGTTCCGTAGAGCCCGTCCCGGTCGGTGCAGGCGAGCGCGGTGGCCCCGTCAGCCTTGGCAGCCTGTGCCAGTTCCTCCGGCCATGACACCCCGTAGTGGGCACTGAAGGCGGTGGAAACGTGTAAATGCGTAAAGCTCATGCTGTTTTGGGACCCGAGGTGTCGTTGAGGCGCAGGGCATCGTGGATACGGAGGAGCCGCCATCGGCCACTGGCGGCGTGCCGGGTGAGGTCGAGGGTGAGCGGTTCCATTGGAACAGGAGTGCTTTTCCCGGCGGGCGGGACGGGAACCACCTGGATCCGCCAGATTTCGTGATCCACCATCCCCGGCCCGCTGCCCAACGGGACGCGGCTTTCCTCAGCCCACCACTGGCGGCGTTCATACCAGCGGACTGATTCGGCGCAGACGGAATAGGAGCGTCCGGACCACAGGACGCTTTCCGGCTGGCCGTCCGCCGAGCAGGCTACGTCCACGGATTCGCTGAACAAGCCCATGGTGCCTCCTGACCCGCAGATTGGATTTATTCGAATATGTGTTCGAATAATCCAATCCTACGCTCCCCCATGGCCAAAACATAGGCAGGGTGGACGGACCGGGCGGCAGGGAGCAGGATGGTGCCATGAGCACCCATGACGCACTCCTCAAGCAGGTCAGCATCGAAGCCCAGGACGCCACTTTGGTGGCCACTTTCGAGGTGGAGGGCAATATCCCGGGTTCCGGCGCCTATGTGGTGGGGCTGGTGGCGGCCAGTCCTGACTACTCTTCCCAGCGGCGGCTGGGCATTGAATTCATGAACGGCGAACCCATCGCGTTCTACTCGTTCAGCCATGAGCAGGGCACTGAGGAGAACTACGACCTGGCCGGGGTGTCCCATTCAGGCAGCAGCATTACCGGCAACTTCCCCATGGCTGCGGTCCACGGCCTGGGCAAAGGCCATGTGATGTCCGCCTTCAGCGACGCTGACGGGCGCGAATTCCAATCGGGGGTTCCGGTCCGGGAGGCACTCTGATATATGCCGCAGTCCACCCCGTTGCGCTATCACTTATGGTCCCCAAAAGCCGATTTGGGGACCATAAGTGATAGGACAACGCAGGGGGTGGGGCAGGCAGGTGAAGCGGGCAGCTGACCGGAAGGGTCAGCTGCTTTCCTTGTGGACACGCATTTCGAGTTCGATGAACCCGGAAATCATGGCGCGGTACGTGGACTCAACGATGTCCGGATCGATGTCCTTGCGTTCCGCTGCGGTACGGACGTGTTCGATGATCCGTTCAACGCGGCCCGGCGCGCGGACCTCCGCGTCATCACCCTTCAGCGTTCCGGCGATGCGGATCAGCCGTTCGCGGCGGGCGATGAGGGTGACAATCTGGTCATCCACTTCGTCTACGGCAATCCGGACGGCAGCGAGCTGTTCCTTGTCGGCGAGGGCATCCCGGTCGTTTCCTTGAATTGTTGCCATGCTCCGAGGGTACCCAAGCATGCCCTCGGGAGTCGACTTCCCCCACGGATCAGGCGCAGCCGGGTAACGCCGCACGTATGACAAAACCCCCACCCCACCAGCAGGTATATTCTCCGTATGCATCTCCACGACGCAATCCCGTGGAGGTAAAAATATTGGGGGGAAGCAATGAGAATATTCCGGCGTGTCATCATGCCCATCGCCTGGCTGGTGGTTTTTGCAGTCATTGCCGTGGCATTGGTGAAGATCGCATTCGTGGACGGGCTCAGGGCCGAACCTGCCCTCGCCGGTCCTGCCGCCACCATCGCCACACCGGTGTTCCAGGCAAGCCGCACCACCGTCACAAACCGGGTGGAAGTCGAAGCAACGGTCCAGAGCGACGCCGCGGCCGATGTCCGCAACACGGTCGCAGGCACCGTCAACCACGTGTTCCTCGAACCCGGCGCACCCGTACGCAACGGCGACCCGCTGTTCCAGGTGCGCAGCGAGGTGCAGCCGGAGGCAGGCACTGCGCCGGCAGCCGCCGCACCGGCCGGGGGAAACGCGGAGCAGGACTCTGCACCGGCGATGCCGGCCGCCGCGAAGCCCACGTACACCTACACCAACGTGCTGGCTGCTTCCACCGGGGTGCTGAAGACCCTTACCGTCATCATCGACCAGCAGGTCAGTGTGGGCGAGGTTGCGGGCACTGTGGATCCGGGCACTTTCACCGTCAGCGGCACCGTAGACGCTGCCCAGCAGTACCGGCTGCTGGCCAAACCAGGTTCAGCGGAGATCAGCGTGATTGGCGGTCCCGCCCCCTTCAGCTGCGCCGACCCTGTCCTGACCAGCATCGCCGCTGCGTCCGAGGGGTCCGGCTCCGGTGGCACCGCAGGGGTTGCCCGCTCCGTTGCCGCAGCCATCATGCCGGTGCCGGGTAACGGGGCGCCCGCGGCCGGGGGTGCCGCCACCGGCCGGCTGAGCTGCCCTGTTCCTGCGGACATCACCGTTTTCGCCGGGCTCGGCGCCACCATGACGGTCACAGCCGGCGAATCCGTGAACGTCATCGCCGTCCCGTTGACGGCCGTCCGGGGAACTGTCGCTGATGGCATCGTCTGGATGGCCGCCCCGGCCCCCGAAGGTGCGGCAAACGGTGCTGCCGACGCAACTTCAACCGGCGCCGACGCCGCAGCACCGCCCGCAGCCGAACCGGAACAACGCACAGTAAAGCTGGGGCTCAACGACGGCGCAATGGTGGAGGTGGTCTCCGGTCTGGCCGAAGGCGACGCCATCCTGGAGTTCGTCCCCGGCGCACCCGGCCAGCCCGACGCCGGCATTCCCGGCGCTTACCCCATGGGCGGCTGAGCGTGGCTGAAGAACTGATTGACCTGGCCGGCGTCACCCGTTCGGTGTTGCTTCCGGACGATCAGGAGCTGCACATCCTCCGTGGGATCAACCTGAGCATCTGCAGCGGTGACCACACGGCCATCATCGGCCGCTCCGGCTGCGGAAAATCAACGCTGCTGAACCTGCTGGGGTTGCTGGACCTGCCTACTGCCGGTGAGCTGACGTTTATGGGCGTCCCGGCCCGGCAACTCAGCGGCAATGCCCGGGCCAGGCTGCGCGGCAGCTCCGTTGGCTTTGTGTTCCAGCAATTCAATCTCCTTCCCGGCCGAAGTGCCCTGGAGAACGTGGTCACCCCGCTGATGTACGCCACGGGCCGGGATTTCTGGAAACGCAGGGAACTGGCCATGGACATGCTGGACCGGGTGGGCCTGTCCCACCGCGCCGGCACCCATCCCGCCCTTTTGTCCGGCGGTGAGCAGCAGCGCGTGGCGATTGCCCGGGCGCTGGTCCGGCGGCCGCGGCTGATCCTCGCCGACGAACCGACGGGGGCGCTCGACGTCGATACCGGCCAGGCGGTCATGGCGCTCCTTGACACCGTGGCGACGGAGTCGGGTGCGGCTTTGGTGACCATCACCCACGACGTTAACGTCGCGGCGCTGGCCAGGTCCTGCTACCGCCTCGACCAGGGCGTCCTGTCCGCCCTTTCCGTCCCTGCGGCGGCAACGGCATGACCGGCGTTGTCTCTGCCCTGCTGGAAGCCTGGCAGGAGCTTCGAATCAACAAAACCCGCATCCTGCTGGCCCTGGTGGGGGTGGCGCTTTCCGTTGCGGCCCTGACATCGGTGGTGGGCGTGGGCAACCTGGCACGGAAGGGCCTGACGGCGAATTCCGAGCGGAACGGCGGCCGCTCCGCCACGTTGGGTGTTGGGGTGTACGGCCCCACGGCTCCGGACGCGGCGACGCTCACCGCCGCCTACCAGGGCATCGTGGCCCGGTACGGAATCGATTACTACACCTCGGTGGACCAGGCCGAAAACGGCTTCCAGTTCCCCACCGGAGTGCGCAGGGTCCAGTTGCAGGTGGTGGACCCCGGGTACGGAACCATCCACCGCCTCACCTTGGAACAGGGCGGCTGGTTCACTGCGGGGGACGAAACCCGCCTGGCGCCGGCCGTGGTGGTCAATGAGGCGTTCTACAACCTGGCCGGCAGGCCCAACCTCACCACCAACCCCGGCGTGGGAATCCTGGGCGCGGGCCCGGCGACCGCCGTCATCATCGGCGTGGTCCCGGACGACTGGGAGCAGGCACCGCCGTCGGCCTTCATCCTTAGTGCAGCCGCTGCCGCCGCGGACATTCCGCTCAGCGGGTCCGGGCAGTTCAAGTTCTGGGTGGGACAGGAGCAAGCTGAGCCGTTGAAGGCCGCCATCGCCTCCGATCTTCAGGCGCAGTTCCCCGGCATTCATATCCAGGTGGACAGGGCGGACTACGCCAGCCAGGGCGACCCGTTTGCGGTGGTCCAGCTTGCCGTGGGCGGCATCGCCGGCCTGGTCCTCCTGCTGGGGGCCGTGGGGATGCTCAATATCTCCATGGTCACGGTCCGCTACCGGGTGCGGGAAATCGGCATCCGGCGCAGCTTCGGAGCCAGTTCGCACCGCATTTTTGTGGGCGTCATGATGGAGTCCGTGGTGGCCACCGCCTTTGCGGGCGTGCTGGGCGTGATGGTGGCGGTGGCCGTGGTCAAAAACCCCTGGGTGGAAAAAGCCATAGCGCCCGGGCTGAGCACCTATCCGCCGTTCCCGGTGGACGCCGCACTGCTGGGCCTGGGCTCAGCAGTCCTGGTGGGGGCCCTTGCGGGAGCGGTTCCGGCGCTGGTGGCCGTGCGCGTCAAAGTCATTGACGCCATCCGCTTCTAGCCTAAAAGAGCGCTTCAACGGGCCGGATCAGTTCCGGCCCGTTGTTGCGGACATTGCCCACGGCGGTCCCCACGGAGTCGACCTGCCAGTCCGCCGCCACATCCACGACGCCGGCCCGCACCAGGTCCACGAGCCCTGCGGCGTCGGTGGCGTCCGGCTCCAGCCAGGCGTCCATGGTTTCGGCGCTCATGGGCAGCGGCACCCTGTCGTGCAGCGCCGTCAGCTTCCCGAACACCGTGGACTCGCTGCCGGGAGGCGGCGTGTCAGCGGTCAGGATGGAGGTGGTGAGCAGCCACTGGCCCGGCTCCCCCGCCGGAACGGACAAATCCTTCCACCATTCATACAGTCCGGCGAACACCAGGCCCCTGCCCTCGCCAGGGTGGACGTAGTACGGCTGCTTGGCCTTGCCCGTGCCCTGCTTCCACTCGTAATACCCGTCGGCGGGGACAGCGCAGCGGCGCGATTTGACCGCCTTGCGGAACGCAGGCTTTTCCAGCACGGTTTCGCTGCGGGCGTTGATCATCCGGGAGCCGATGCCGGGGTCCTTGGCCCAGGACGGCACCAGGCCCCAGCGCGCCACATGCAGCTGGCGCACCTGCCGGGGCGCCGCATCATCGCCCTTGATGCGGTCCAGGACAATGGGGACGGCGTCGGTGGGCGCAACATTCCACGACGGCGGGATGCTCACCTCATCCTCCAGCTCGGCGTCGAACTCCGCCAGCAGGTCCCCCACTGCCCGTGCCATCACATAGCGTCCACACATTGGACCAGCATGCCATCGGGGGCTGCCGGTGTCATCCTGCACCGGGAGCCGGCCGGATCCCCTGGGGAATATGCTGGAACGCGCTGCCGTTGACGGGAGCAGGACCCTGACAGAGGCCACAACACAACGCTTAGGAGAATTCCTTGGACTTCACCCCCGAATCCGGCACGATCACCATGTTCTCCACCACCTGGTGCGGCTACTGCAACCGGCTCAAGAAGCAGCTGGACGCGCAGGGCATCGGCTACACCGAAATCAACATCGAGGAAGTGGACGGCACCGCCGAACTCGTCGAACAGCTCAACGGCGGGAACCGGACGGTCCCCACGGTCCTGTTCCCGGACGGCACCGCGGCCACCAACCCTTCCGCGGCGGAGGTCCGGACCCGCCTGGCGGCCTGAACGCACCACGGCGGCCGGGCGCACCGGCCTCATGTGATAGACAGAACGGGACCAACATCAACGTGTTGGTCCCGTTCTGTCTATCTGCGTTAAGGGAGCCTTCCGTGGTCCATAAAGTCAAAGGTGTCGTTGCCCGCTCCAAGGGTGCGCCGGTAACCCTGGAAACCGTCCTGGTCCCCGATCCCGGCCCCGGCGAGGCACTGGTGGACATCATCACCAGCGGCGTGTGCCACACGGACCTGCACTACAAGCAGGGCGGGATCAGCGACGACTTCCCGTTCCTGCTGGGCCACGAAGCCACCGGTGTGGTCAGCGCCGTCGGTGCCGGCGTCACCGAGGTGGCTCCCGGGGACAAAGTGGTGCTGAACTGGCGCGCTGTCTGCGGCGAGTGCCGGGCCTGCGCCAAGGGCCAGCCGCAGTACTGCTTCAACACCGCCAACGCCACCCAGAAAATGACTCTCGAGGACGGCACCGAGCTTTCCCCGGCCCTGGGAATCGGCGCCTTCATCGAAAAGACCCTCGTGGCTGCCGGGCAGTGCACCAAAATTGACCCCGCCGCCGACGCGGCCGCTGCCGGCCTGCTCGGCTGCGGCGTGATGGCGGGGATCGGCGCGGCCATCAACACCGGCGGCGTCAAGCGCGGGGACACCGTCGCCGTGATCGGCTGCGGCGGCGTGGGCGTGGCCGCCATCGCCGGCGCTGCGCTCGCAGGCGCCACCACCATCATCGCGGTGGACATCGACGCCAAGAAGCTCGAACGCGCCAAGGACCTGGGCGCCACCCACACTGTTGACTCCTCGGCCGGCGACCCCGTGGAACAGATCCGGGAACTGACCGGCGGCTTCGGCGCGGACGTGGTGATTGACGCCGTCGGCCGTCCCGAAACGTACAAGCAGGCGTTCTATGCCCGCGATCTGGCCGGCACCGTGGTCCTGGTGGGCGTGCCCACCCCGGAGATGACCCTGGAGCTGCCCCTCCTGGACGTGTTCGGCCGTGGCGGATCGCTCAAGTCGTCCTGGTACGGCGACTGCCTGCCGTCCCGCGACTTCCCCATGCTCATCAGCCTGTATCTGCAGGGAAAGCTGGACCTGGACGCGTTCGTCACGGAGCGGATCAGCATTGACCAGGTCGAGGAAGCCTTCGACAAGATGCACTCCGGCTCCGTCCTGCGCTCGGTGGTGGAACTGTGACCGCGCGGATCGACCGGCTGGTCACCTCCGGAACGTTTTCGCTCGACGGCGGCACCTGGGACGTTGACAACAACGTCTGGATCGTCGGCGACGAGGCCGAATGCGTGGTCATCGACCCGGCCCACGACGCCGCAGCCATCGCCGCTGCCGTGGCCGGCCGGACCCTCAAGGCCATCCTCCTGACCCACGGGCACGATGACCACATCGCCGCCGTCGGCGCCCTGCGGGACCTGGTCCCGGCCCCCGTCCACCTTCATCCCGGGGACCTGATGCTGTGGCAGGCGGTCTACCCGGGCACCGAGCCGGAGCACAGCATCAGCCACGGTGAAGTCTTCACCTTGGCAGGACTGGAGCTGAAGGCGCTGCACACGCCCGGACACTCACCGGGGTCCGTATCCTTCCACCTGGCGGATGGCCCGGACGGCGAAAGCACTGTTTTCACCGGCGACACCCTGTTCCAGGGCGGACCGGGCGCCACGGGCCGGTCCTACAGCGACTTCCCCACCATCATCGATTCCATCCGCCGGGAGCTGCTCACGCTGCCGGCCGGAACGGTGGTCCGCACCGGACACGGTGACACCACCACCATCGGGGCCGAAGCCCCGAACCTGGACGAGTGGATCGCCCGCGGCCACTAAGCAGTAACCCGCGGGTCACGCCCCCAGGCTGCTGAAAGGCGCCTCGGCCAAGGTGGCGTGGCCCGCGTAGGTGGCCAGCAGGGCCGCCTCGACGGCGTCCACATCCACGCCGGGCACCAGGTCGTCCGCAGCGCCCGCCGTGGCAGGGTCCCACGCCAGGCCCAGCGCGGCGTAGCTGTCCGTGAGGACTCTCCGGATGGGTGCCGAGTTTTCCACCACAATCACCGAGCTGAAAAGCCAGCCGCCCGCCACCACGCGCTGCGCGGTGCCCACCAGCTTGACCTTGCGCGTTTCGTCCACGGGGTCCGTGCCGTGCACGCTGTACTCGCCCGGGCAGTATTCGCCGGGGATTTCCCCCACGGCGGCCTGTACGCCGGCGCGGCGCAGGGCCGTAGCGAAGAGCTCCCCGAAGTGGCTGAACCGGGTCTTAGACCCTGCCACCGCGTCGCGGTCCGGCTCAATGTGGTCCACCACCAGGGTGCCCTGGTGGTAGGCTGCGGCCCGGCCGCCGGCCCTGCGGACCAGGGGTTCGAAGCCGTTGTCCCGGCACGCCTGCATGGCCGCGTCAAAACCCGGCAGGCGGGTGTCACGCTGGCCGAAGGCCACGGTGGGCGCGGGCCGGTAGAGCCTCAGGGTGGGGCCGATGTCCCCCGTTTTCGCGCGCGCCAGCAGTTCCAGGCCGAACTCCAGGTCCCGGGCAGCGCCCAGGGAGGCGTCCTGCCGCACCACGGTGAGGGTACGGGGTCCCGGGACGGTGTTCGCCATGTTGCTAAGCTCCCTTATGGTTATCTTGCAATTCCTCGTTGTGGCCGCCGCGTTCGCCGTGATCGACGCCGTGTGGCTCAAGGTTATGAACCCCTTTTACCGCAGCCACATCGGTGAGCTGCTGGCGGACAAGCCCAACCTAGGGTACGCCGTGGCGTTTTACGTCCTGTACATTGCCGGCATCGTGTTCTTTGCGCTCCGGCCAACGCTCGACGGCGGCAGCTGGCTGATGGCCCTGGGCTACGGCGCCGCGCTGGGTGCGTTCGCCTATGTCACCTATGACCTCACCAACGCCTCGACCCTGAAGGTCTGGCCCCTGCAGCTGATCATCGTGGATGTCATCTGGGGTGCGGTCCTGACTGGCCTGTCCACCCTGGTGGGCTGGCTCGTGTTCCACACCCGGGCATAGCGAACCATGGACATCAAACGCGTTCGCTGGTTAATGGTCCTGCTGGTCGCGGCCGCGGGTGGCGTCAACTTCCTCCTCAAAATCCTGTCCGGAGACACACCGGGGGATGCTGCCATCGGCACCGCGATTTATGTCGTCCTGATGGGCTCAGCTGTGGCACTCCTGCTCCGGAACCGGGGCAAAACGCTGCGCCGGCTCGCCGACAGCGGACAGGTTGAGTGCCACCTCCGCTGTCCTGAAGCGCCGGACGGCGACCGATACCGGAAGTGGAACTTCGGCCTGGTCCTGGCTTCGCCGGGTGTGCTGACGTTCCAGCCGGTCCTGGGTAAAACCACCATCGCCAGGGGCGCTGCGTTTGACCTCAAGGTGCAAGCGGTGTCCGGTTCCAGGTCAGCACCCACCGCCTGGGACAAGTTCAATCAGCTGGGACGCAAGACACTGGTCCTGCCCCTTGATACCGCTGACGGAACCGTCGAAGTTGCGGGCAGCGCCGCCACCCTGGACAAACTGGAAAGCAGGTTATTTGAGCAGGCCGCCGAAAACCTGCTGACCTGACAGGATCACCCGCGGCGCCCCACCCAGAGGCCATGCAGCAGGGGCAGCGCGGAGACCAGCATCAGGAGGTTGCCCAGCCCAGGGTCCCCGCCGCGGACCACCGCCCCGGCGATCAGCAGGGCGCCGAAGACCAGGACCGAAGCGACCCGTCGTGCGCCGCGGTTGAGCAGCGCCACCTGGCGTTCCAGCCGGGGGTTGCCCACGGCGAGCGAGCCTTCCTCGGCCCTGGTGATAAGGCCGTCGAGCCGCCTGGGGAGTCCGATCGCCAGGCCCGCCACGTCCAGCACCTGCCGGCCCGCGTCCTGGATGAGGTTACCGCGCTCGTCGCGCAGCAGGCGGGCCGCGTAGGGCTCCACGGAGTCCCACAGATTGAACCGCGGGTCGAGGGAGCTGCAGACCCCGGAGGTCAGGGACATGGCCCTGATGATCAGGAGGAAGTTCTCCGGCAGCTGGAACGGCAGCGACCGCACCACGTCGCCGAATTCAACCGCGAAGTCCCGGAACTCGCGGGGATCCACTTCCCGCAGTTCGGCGAAGCCCATGCCGCCGAACCGGGCGAAGAGCTGCGTCATGGCCCGTTCCAGCTCCTGGGTGTCGGCGGACGGGATCAGCACCCCCACGTCGCTGATCGCCGCCACCAGGCCCTTGCCGTCGCGGGAAGCGGCAGCGATGAGCAGCTTCCGCAGGCCGCTGCGGGTCCCGGCCGTGACCTCGCCCATCATGCCGAAGTCGATGAAGGTCAGTTTCCAGGCCGGTTCCCCGGGCCTGGCAGGAACGGGCGTGACGAAGATGTTGCCCGGGTGCGGGTCGGCATGGAAGTAACCGTTGGTGAAGAGCTGGTCGAACATCACGGCAGCAAAAACCGGCGCCACGTCCACCGGGTCGATGCCCGCAGCCCGCAGTGCCTCCACGTCGGTGATCTTGATGGCCGTGACGTCCTCGAGGGTGAGCACCCGGCGGGTGCACCGCTCCCAAACGACGGCGGGAACCGCCACCCGGACATCGCCGGCGAAATCGGCGGCGAAGCGCTCCGAGCCGGCCGCCTCGTGCAGGTAGTCGATCTCCTCGAAGCTCGTTTGCGCGAATTCCTCCACCAGCGCGGGCATGTCCACCCGGTCGGAGACAAGGCGGAAATGGCTGAGCCAGCCGCCCACCCTGCGCAGGGCGGCCAGGTCGACGTCGACAATCGCGTCGATGCCCGGCCGCTGGACCTTGACCACTACGTTCTCCAGCCCGGTGTCGGCGGCGTCAGCGGGGAGGAGCCGGGCGCGGTGCGCCTGGCCCAGCGATGCTGCGGCGATGGGCGTCTCCTCCACCCAGGCAAAACGCTGGCTGAACGGCGCGCCGAGCTCCGCTTCGGCAAGGGCCCGGATGGCGGCGAACAACACCGGGGGCACCTCGTCCTGGAGGCCTTCGAGTTCTGTGGTGATTTCAGGCGGGAGTACATCCAGCCTGGACGAGAGGAACTGGCCCACCTTGATCATCAGGCCGCCGAGGTCAACGGCGAGGTCGTGGAAGCGCCGGGCAAACCTGAGCATCCGTGCGGTCCGGGTCCGCTCGGCGATCCGGACCAGCCCGACGCGCGGGAGGAACAGTTCGAACCACCAGGTCACCGCCAGGTGCCACGCGGCAAAGCGCAGGATCCTGCGGTAGCGTGCTCGGGTATTTCCGGCCCCGGACACCGGATCAGCCCGGTCCCGGCGGGCCGACGCCACCCCCATCAATCCTGGGCGAGGATCGAATAGATCCGCCGGCGGGCGTCTTCAAGGACCTTGACGGCCTGCTGCACCTGTTCTGCGGAACCTGTCCGGCCCACCTGCGCGGTTGCCTGCGCCAGCTCCACGCCGGCCTTGGGGAGCGAGGCGAACCCCGGGCCCGTTGCGGCGCCGGCTTCCTCCCAGGGCGCTGAAGCGTGGGAGTCCGCAGCTTCCTCGCGGCCGGCTTCGGTCAGGGAGTAGATTTTGCGGCCGTTGGACTCTTCGGCCCGGATGGATCCCTCGTCCGCCAGCAACTGCAGTGTGGGGTAGACGGACCCGGCGCTCGGTTTCCAGCTGCCGCCGCTGCGCTCTTCGATTTCACGGATGATCTGGTAGCCGTGCATGGGTCGTTCCGCCAGCAGGGCAAGCACCGCCGCGCGGACTTCGCCTTTGCCGGCCCGGGTGCCGGCGCGCTTTTCGAAACGGGACCGCAACTCCTCCACGGCCTGCCACATGCCCTCCATGTTGTTGCTGCCGCCGAATCCGCCTGCCGGATATGAACCACGCATGATGATCTCCTTTGCAACGCCGAACGATATACAACGATACTCAACGATACACCCGGGAGCTGGCCGCCCGACCGGCCCGGTTGTCAGGTTTTACGGAGCGTCAGGATCTGTTCGGCGCGGCCAAACGGGCCCTGGCTGTCGTGCAGGACCGTGGACGTGAGGCCGATCCCGTCCCGTCCGAACGACACCGCATTGTCCAGCCCCAGCCACTCGCCTTCCGGCCGCCGGTACATGTGGATCTGCAGGTCAACGTTGGGGAACGCGTAGCTGTCCTTGCCCGGCGGAACCCTGGCCGCGATGCCGTTGGCGGTGTCCACCAGGCCCATCAGCCGTGCCAGGTCACCGGCGCCCGGACCATCGGTCAGCGGGTGCGGGGTCCGGAGCCAGACCTTGCCGGCCCCGGGCCGGTGCCCACCAGCCACCCGCATCTCCAGCGATGCGATGTAACCGCCGGGCCAGACGGCAGCACCGTTAAACGGTTCGCAGTCCCCCGGGCCCGGTATGGCGGGATCCTCGACGGCGGCCACGGCCTCCGTGTTGCTGGTGGCCAGGCGCCAGGCGGTGGCCCGGATGGCGGTCCTGCCGCCGGCCACGAGTTCGGCCTGCACCAGCTCGATGGTCTTTCCCGGCCGCAGGGTGGTGGCCTCGACGTGGAATTCGCCGCCGGGGATCAGGCCGAGGATCTCGTAGCTGAGCCGCGCCATCCGGAGGTCGGGGCGGGGGTGGTGGTTTTCAAGGACGTGGGCCAACAGCCCGGAGGCGGGCGCCATGTGTTGCTCGTGCTCGTTCCAGGCGCCCTGGGCGTGCAGGGTGGAGCGGAACCGGCCGCCTCCGAGGTCCTGGTAATAGAAGTCGCCTTCGGCCAGCTGGGTCGATTCTGCAGTCAACGGGAACCTTCCGGGGTGTTTGAGGAGTCCGCCAACTCTATCTGCCGGGCGGCGTACGCCCGGCGGCGAAACGGCCCGGGCAAGGTTGCGGCGAAATGGGAGGGCCAGGTGGGAAGCTACTGGGTAGACTCAGGAACCGGTCCTGTTCGCAACCCTCTGAAGAGGTGTTCCATGCGCGTCATCAGCTACAACCTCCGCAAGCACAAGGCGAGCGGTGAACTCCTTGCCCTGGCCCATAACCACGACATCGATGCGCTGTGCCTCCAGGAAGTTGATTCCTCGGATCTGCCCGACACCCTGGGCCCGCTGCGCCTGGCGGACTCCACCAAGGGCAACCGCCTGGGCCTCGCCATTTACTACCGCACCGGCCGGTTCACGGCGTTGGACACACAGTCCTTCGCCCTGAAGAAGTCGATGCATGACCGGGTCCTTGCCCCGGCCCACGAGCGGCTGATCGGAACCCGGGTGGTGGACAACGAAACCCAGCATGAGCTGGTTATCGGCTCGTTCCACGCGGCGCCACTGACGGCGTCGAATTCGCTGCGCCGCAAGCAGATCCATGCCGCGCACGCGGAACTGCTCAGCATGGGCAAAGGCCTGATGACCCTGATGGTGGGCGACTTCAACTACCCGTTTTTCACCAAAAACCTTGACATCCACATGAAGAACTCGGGATACGCGCTGTCGCTGAGCAACCGGCGCACCTACACCCGATACAAGGTTTTTAAGGGCCACTTCGATTTCGCCACCTCGCTGGGCCTGGACATCGCCAGCGTCGAGACGCTGCCGCGCGGCAACTCGGACCATCTGCCCATCCTGGTCAACGCAGAATACGGCCCCGACTACTAAGCGCCAGGCCGTGACGGCAGGCGTTCCCGGAGGCCCGGCCAGGCCGCAGCGAAGCCGGGGTGGAGTTCCTTGTTCTCCACCCCGGCCACCGGCACCCACTGGAGTTCAATGCTCTCGGGATCGCTGATGACGGGGTCGAACGGTTCGCGGACCAGGACCACAACGGTGGTGTAGGCCCAGTAGTCCAGGTCCAGCACCGAAGTGAACAGCACGTCCACCCCGTCGGCAGGCACCGCGGCTTCCTCATTCGCTTCGCGGAGGGCGCCGGTCACGGGGTCCTCATGCTGGTGCAGCGCGCCGCCCGGCAGGCCCCAGGTGCCGCCGTTGTGGCTCCAGATGGCGCGGTGCTGCAGCAGGACACCCTTGGCGGGGTCGAAGGCCAGAACACCTGCCGCGCCGAACCTGCCCCAGAAGCGGCCGCGGCCGCCTTCCACCCAGGCGTCCCCGGGGTCGCGGGGGCCGGTACGGACGGGAGGTGTGCTGGACGTTCCGGCTGCAGTGAAGTGATCCATGGCACCAGTCTGTCAGGATGTCACTCATGCCGCTAAAACTGCTTTTGATCGCCGACACCCACGTACCCAAGCGGGCCAGGGAGCTCCCCGCCCAGGTGTGGGACGCCGTCGACAACGCCGATGTGGTGTTCCACGCCGGCGACTGGGTGGCCGCATCACTCCTGGACCAGCTGGAGCTGCGGAGCAGGCTCCTGGTGGGCGTCCACGGCAACAACGACGGGGCGGACCTGCGGCACCGCCTGCCGGAGACGGCCAGCATCACCCTGGAAGGCGTTCGGTTTGCCATGGTCCACGAGACAGGCCAGGCGAAGGGCCGGGAGCTGCGCTGCGAGGCGGCGTATCCGGAGGCGGACGTCCTGGTGTTCGGCCACAGCCATATTCCGTGGGACACCACCGCGCCCAAGGGACTGCGGTTGCTCAACCCGGGTTCCCCCACGGACCGGCGGCGGCAGCCGTCCTGCACCTACATGACGGCGGTGGCCGACGCCGGCCGGCTGGGGAACGTGGAATTGGTCAACGTGGTCAGTCCGCAGACCGCCCGGTAAGCATTTCGAGGCTCGTCGCGGACGCGGCCAGCTCCAGCAGCCCGCGGCCCGTGTGCAGGGTGATGGCCTTCCCGCCGGGAAACGCCAGCCAGGGAGCCTTCACCACAGGTCCGGCCGGACGCGGGTCCGGATAGACTTCCACGCGGCCTGCGACGGAGCCGCTGAACCCTGCCTTGGCCTGGAACAGCAGCCGGCCACGTTCCACCTTCGCGTATCCGAAGGCCCACTTGCCCGGCGCCGGCGCGTCCGCTGCGCGCTGGGCGCATTCGAAAATCCCCTGCCGGGCGTCGCTGGCGATCCGCTTCCGTTGTACGGGCCGGAAAACCAGTTGGGCAAGCAGCATCCCCGCACCGCCTGCCACAACAAACAGCACCAGCACGGGCCAGAACCCGATGCTTTCCTGCAGGGGGAACACTGCCAAGGCCACCACCGCGATCAGCAGGTAGCCATCCAGGTTGGCGTCGTGCAGTTTTTCCGGCCAGCCCCTGGGTGTGGGGGCCAGATCCTGTTGGGGCAACGGTGCGCGCCTTCCTGCCGATGGTCCGGACGGCAGCAAGTGCCGGGTGGGGCCAGTCTACGGCGCCGGGTTGGCAGCAGGGGCAGTTCGAGCCTAGGCTGGGAATGTAAGCATGCTTAGCTTTTAGCATCAGAACATCCAGCGGGAACCACCGCGTCCCCGGCAACAGGAGGAACCAGATGGCAGACCAGTACACGTTCCGCAATCCAGTGACAGCCTACGAACGGATTTCCCCGCCGAAGCAGCACCAGCCCGAACCAGGCCTGGATGCCGAACTTACGCCCACGGCCGATCTGGGCGAGGACAGCTACCGCGGATCCGGGCGGCTGGAGGGCCGGAAGGCAATCGTCACCGGGGCTGACTCGGGCATCGGCGCTGCCACGGCTATCGCGTTCGCCCGCGAAGGCGCCGATGTGGTGCTGTCTTATCTGCCCGAAGAGGAAGAGGACGCCGCGAGGATCGCCGGCATCATCAAGGCGGCGGGCCGGAAAGCCGTGCAGGCCCCCGGCGACCTGAAGGACGCTGGCACCTGCCGCGCACTGGTGGAGACGGCGCTGGCGGAGCTTGGGGGCCTGGACATCCTGGTCAACAATGCCGGCAAGCAGGTGGCACAGGAGGAGTTCACGGACATTTCCGACGAACAGTTCGACCACACGCTCAAGACCAATGTTTACGCCATGTTCTGGCTGACCAAGGCGGCAGTACCGCACCTGCCGGCAGGTGCCACCATCATCAACACCACGTCCATCCAGGCCTACAGCCCCTCGCCCACCCTGGTGGACTACGCCACCACCAAGGCAAGCATCAACAACTTCACCAAGGGTTTGGCCCAGCAGCTTGCCCCGAAGGGCATCCGCGTCAACGCCGTGGCGCCGGGTCCCATCTGGACTCCGCTGCAGGTCAGCAGCGGACAGCCCAAGGAGGAACTGCCGGAGTTTGGCCAGTCCACGCCGTTGGGCCGGGCGGGCCAGCCTGCGGAACTGGCGCCGGCCTACGTGTTCCTGGCCTCCGCCGAATCCAGTTACGTGGTGGGCGAAACCCTCAACGTCAACGGCGGCAGCCCCACCCCCTAGGCTCAGGTGCCGGCAAGCCCGGCCAACAGTGAGTCCGTGGCCGCGTCGGGTACCCCGTCGAAGAACTGGTCCAGGACAGCCTGGAACAGGGCTACATCGGGGTCTGCCCGGAGGAACAGGGTCATGGCGGATTTTAGCTTGCGTGCATCGATGCTGCCCAGGATGCTGACGGCCGACCGGCCGGGTTGGTCCATCAGGGCGGCTGTGCATTCGAGCAGGCGGGGGCCCAGGAGCCCGTGCCGCAGGTAGGCGCGCGCCTCAGCCAGTGAGTTGATGGCGTACCTGCGGGAGGTGGGGCTCTGGCCCAGGCCGGCGATCTGGGGAAACACGAACCACATCCAATGGCCGGTTTTGCTGCCTGCGCGGAGTTGGGCGAGTGCGTCGTCGTAAACCCCGCCCTCCTGGGCAGTCACGAACCGTTCAAGGTCCCGGGATGCGTTCACGGACATGTCTCCTTATCTGTCAGCCGGCCGAAGCGCCCGGCACCGCCTGGTCGAGGTACGCTGCGGCGTCCCGCAGTTCTGCGGCCGGATCGGTCCGCCACCTGGACAGGACCACCTCGGCTTTCCGCCGTTCCATGGTGCTAAACCCCGCCAGCATCGGCGCCACGACGTCGGCGAGCAGCGGGTCAGCCAGTTCCCCGGTAGCCGCGGAGCGAAGGAACCCTTCAAGGCGGGTCAGGTCGGAATGCAGCAGGGTCCGGACCCTGGTCTGCAGCAGCACCACGGCCGCCAGCCGCCGCTCAAAAACGGGGAGTACGCCGGGTGCCGGCCGGGCCCACAAGGCGGAGGCCAGCAGGAGGATCCCGTCGTGGTCGAGGTCCCGGAACTTCCGCAGCGCGTCCCGGGTGGTGCCCCGCACGGCACCCACGGACGACCCGTAGGAGGCGAGGACACCGCCCAGCCGGGACCCGACGTCGTCCGCCCGGTACCAGGCGCCCTCATTCTGCAAGGTGATGTCGATGAATTCCACGGCCGGACCCACGGAACCGCCGGCGGTCACCGGCCCCGTCCCGCTGAGGAGTGGCTGATGCAGTAGGGCGTCCAGGGCCTGGCCTCGAGCCTGCCCTCGGCAATGGGCCCGCCGCACTCGAGGCAGCTCCCGTAGGTACCGTCGGCAATCCGGGCCAGCGCGGCGTCGACCTGCGCCAGGCCAGCGGCGCTTTGCGCTGCCAGGGCGGACGCCTGCGAGAGCTCGAAGGCGATGGTGGCGCCTTCCGGGTCGTGCTCGTCATCAACGTTGGAGTCCTGCCGGGCGGAGCTGGCACCGGCTATTTCGGCCCGCAGGGCAGCGACCAGCGCCAGTTTCCGGGCGCGCTCCTCTTCAAGGAGCAGCCGGAACCGGCCGGCGCTGGCCTTCGACAGTCCTGGCCGTGCCATCAGTACCAGTTGTAGGCGATCGAATGGTTCCAGGCCGCGCAGGGCGAGCCGTAGCGGCCGCTGATGTAGCCCAGCCCCCATTCGATCTGGGTGCGGTAGTTGGTCAGCCAGTCGTTGCCGGCACTGGCGTACTTTCCTGCGGGCAGGGACTGGGCAATCCCGTACGCTCCGGAACTGGGGTTGGTGGCGGTGGTCCGCCAGCCCGACTCCTTCATCCACAGCTGGGACAGGCAGGGGAACTGGTCCTGGCCCCAGCCATACCCGGCCAGCCTGCCCGCCGCGTAATTTTTCGCGCCGGCGGGATCATTGACGGCGCCGCCGGGCACGGAAGGGACGACGACGGGAGGCCGGACGGGTTCCACCGGCACCTGCGGGGCTGGGGCGGGGTTCGCCGGTGCCGGGTTCGCGGGGGCGGGGTTCGCGGGTGCCGGGTTTGCAGGGGCGGGGTTGGCCGGGGCGGGTCTTGCAGCGGCAGCGGCCGCAGCTGCCCTGGCGGCGTCGTCGGCCTGCCGGCGGGCCAGTTCTTCGGCAGCCTTGCGCTTGGCATCCTGCGCGGCCTGGTAGGCGGCTTCGGCTTCCACGCCCTGCCGGTACTCCCCCTCGACAGCCGCGGTGGTGCCTTTCAGGGACGCCAGCTGGGCCGTAAGTTCGGTGCCATGCCGTTGCCCGTCGTCGATCTGCCGGGCCATGCCGGCCTGCGCATCGCGGGCGGCCTTCAGTTTCGTGGCAGCCTCAGCGGTGAGGCGTTCGCGTTCGGTCCGGGCTGCCTGCTCCTGTTCGCGGAGGGATTCAGACACCTTGGCGGCGGAAGCAGCCCTTTCCACCAGCGCGGCCGTTTTGTCCCCTACCATCTGGACCACGTTCAGGCCCTGCACGTTGTTGTGCTCCAACGCGTCCAAGGCCACGAAGAACCCTGTGTTGGTGCCGCCTGTTTTGTAGGACTGCACGGCGAGGGCCCCCAGCTCCTTCCGGCGCCGGTCCACGTCGGCAGTGGCTGCTGCGGTTTTTGCGGCCAACGACAGCAGCCTGGCATCCACTGCCTGGAGCGCGGCGTCGGCCACGCCATAGTCTGCGGCGGCGGTTACGGCCTGGCCGCCGAGGATTTCCGCCTGTGCTGCCAGCCCCGTCAGCAGCTCGTTGATTTTGGCGATTTCCGTTGCCTTGCCGGCCTCGGTTTCCTTGGCCTGCTGCACGTCTTCCCACGAGGGATAGCCCGAGGGCGGCGCCGGCTCGCCGGCCATGGCGGGCGGCAGAACGGCCGAGCCGGCCAGGATAAGTGCCAACAGGCCGCCGGCCAGGGGCGACCGCACTTTGGAAACGAACGGGGACATAGTTCCGAAGCCTACCGGCGTCCGTCCGCCGGAACACGCTGAAGTGTCCACATCGTTACATTGGGAGCTGCAAAACGTGGACCTAGATGTACTCGGCCAGGACGTTGGTTACACCGTAAAAGGGTGAAGACCTCTTAGGTTGGTGGTTACCACACACACCGAACGACTAAGAGGTCTTCATGGTCCACCGTAATGCCCGTCTGACTCCTGCCGGTAGAGGCATCCTTGTCCAGCGTGTTCTGGACGGCCGACCCGTGGCCCACGTGGCGAAGGAAATGGGTGTCTCCCGGACCTGCGCCCACCGGTGGTTCCGACGCTATCTGGAGCACGGCTGGGACGGGATGGAGGACAGGTCTTCACGTCCGCGTTCCTGCCCGCACGCCACCCCCGCGAGGAAGATCGACGAGGTGCTCGCCGCTCGTGCCGAGCACCGCGAGGGCCCGGTCCAACTCGCCGAACGGTGCCACGTCCGGCCCCGGACGGTCTCCCGGATCATCGCCCGGGCCGGGATGCCCCGGTTGTGGGAGCTGGACCCGATCAGCGGCGAACGCATCAGGGCAGGCCGGGCTACTGACCACCGCTACGAACGCGACACCGCCGGTGAACTGCTCCACATTGACGTGAAGAAACTCGGGAGAATCCCAGCCGGCGGCGGCTGGCGTGTTCATGGCTGGTCCGAAACCGTCAAAGGCCGCGGACTCGGCTACGACTTTGTCCACGTGGCCGTCGATGACCACTCACGCCTGGCCTATGTCGAGGTCTTCCCGGACGAAAAGGGCCCGACCTGCGCAGCGTTTCTGGCCAACGCCGCAGCGTTCATGGCCGCGAACGGGGCACCCGTTCAAGAAGTCATGACCGATAACGCCCTGGCCTACATCCGGTCAACAGCCTTCGCGACCGTCATGAAGGACCTCGGCGCCAAACATCGGCGCACAAAGCCCCGCAGCCCGTGGCAAAACGGCAAAGCCGAACGATTCAACCGCACCTTGCAAGAAGGCTGGGCCTACAAGAACGCCTACGACTCCAGCAACCACCGAACACAGGCACTGACCGGCTGGCTAGACTTCTACAACCACCGCCGAAACCACGCAGCCCTCGGAGGGCGACCACCCATCAGCAGATGTAACCAACCTGCTGGCTGAGTACACCTAGACTGGGGCCATGGGCACTCCCCGCCGTCCTTCGCGTGGCACGCCGCGCTGCGCAACGGCGGCCGTTGCCGGCCTGGCCCTGGCCGCCCTGACTGCGTGCTCTCCCCCAGCCAATCCGACGCCGGCGTGGTCCACTCCAGCCGCCGCAGAACCGGCACTCACCGTGGAAGTAAACCAGTCCCGGGACCAGTACGGGCGGCATGGCATTGAGTTGCTGATTACCAACAGCACAGACAGTCCGGTCACGGTCAGCGACGCCCGGCTCAGCACTTCCCTGTTCCAGCAGGACATCCGTTGGGACTCCGCGGGCGGTGTAGTGGTCGTGCCACCGCACCAGGCCAAAATCCGAACCGCAATGTTGCCCACGGCTGCCTGTCCGGAGCCGGGGCGGCCCACTTCCAGCGGGCCTGCCGCGGTGGCCACAGCGACGTTGACGCTGCCGGCGGCAGACGCCACCGCCCCGGCCACAGTACCGCCCACCACCGCTCCCACTCCCACCAGCATCGCGTTGGAGGCAACTGATCCCCTCGGAATCCTGGCCCGGAACAACGCTGAACTTTGCCTTTCGGCGGCTGCGGCAGCGGTAGCGGACCTGGCCCTGGCTCCGGACCTGGCCGTCGCGCCGGACTTGCGCACCGCCGTCGTCCACCTGCTGGTTGATCCTGCTGGCGGGGCCCGCGGGAGCGGCCGGCTGACCCTCGAACGGTTCGAAGGCACCACGCTGCTGGCGGAAGCGTCGGCGGATCCCTGGCCCGTTGACACCGTTGTCAGGGCGGGAGCTGCGCCGTTCGTTATGAACCTGCGGCTCCGGCCCGCGCGCTGTGACGCGCACGCTGTGGCGGAAGACAAAGTGGGCACACTGCTGCCCGTCCGGGTGGCAGTGGGGATGCGCTCAGGGCAACTGAAACTCGTCGCCGGAGCCACCCTGCGCGGCCAACTTTATGACTTTGTGACGAAGGCCTGTGCGGCCGGCTGACCGGATGGCGTCCTTCGAGTTCAGGGGCCCGGCAACACATCAGCGATGGACAAACCAGGGATCCGAGAGGCCCACCTCGCATGTTATCCAAATGTGACAATTGGTCGGCACCTGGGTTATGGTCTTGATGTGTCCCTCTCCAACGGGGCACTCCCACCAGCATGCCGAGCCCTGCCGCTGGCCTGGGATCAATCGTTTCCGGATGGCAGGGACGGGGGAACCAAGTTTCCACGGCTTCTTTGAAGCCTTGGGGTTAAGTCGATAGCACCTCTGTCCTTGATGGGGTGCTCCCGGCCGGGTAGCTCCAACCCGAACCCGACAGCTCACCCCGCAGGCATGGGAGAGGCGATCTATCATGTCAAAAAACACCCTGGCTGCCCGTCACCGCGCGGTGCCGACCCATTCCATCGTTCTTGAAGGCCTGGCAGTTTCCGCCAAGTCGCAGGCCAAGTCCCTGGGCCGCCCGGCCCTGGCCGTGGCCGCCGCATCCGGCATCGCGTTCGGCATCGGCGCCCCGGCCCACGCCGGCGTGACCGCACCGGATACCACCGGAACCAGCAACGTCCAGGCGTACTCGGCACCGGCAGCGCCCGCTGCAGCGCCTGCCCCTGCCGCTGCCGGCAATGTCCACACCGTTGTTTCGGGTGACACGCTGGGCGCCATCTCCTCGGCCAACGGCGTCAGCCTGAACGACGTCCTCTCCGCCAACGGGCTGTCCATCTCGGCCGTCATCTACCCGGGCGACCAGATCCAGATCCCAGGCGCCGGCTACGTGGCAGCCCCCGTGTCCGCCCCGGCCCCGGCTCCCGCCCCGGTCCAGGCTGCAGCCGTTGCCGCCCCGGCCAACACCGGCATGAACCTCAGCTACGCGTCCGCTCCGGCAGCCTCCACCGGCACCGGTACCGGCGCCGCAATCCTCGCCTCGGCTTACAGCCAACTGGGCGTTGGCCAGGACTGCACCGCCATGGTGGAAAAGGCCCTGCGTTCGGTAGGCAAGTCCGTGGGCGACCTCGCCCCGGGCCAGTTCTTCCAGTACGGCAGCGTTGTGGGCTCACCGGCCCCCGGTGACCTGGTCATCACCGCCGGCCACGTTGGCGTTTACGCCGGCGACGGCCAGGTTGTCAGCGGCGGCGTGGACGGTTACAAGACCGAGGTCCACTCCATCAGCTGGCTCGCCGGAGCTTCCTTCGTCCGCGTAGCGTAGCTTCGCGGCGCAGCAAGCGCCTGCACCACCGCAAGGGCGGCAGCCGGGATCAGTCCCGCTGCCGCCCTTGGCGTTTAAGGAATGCGGCGCGGAACCGGCGGGGCCCCGAACCAGCGGGCCCGGCCTGGCCTCAGGTGCCGCAGTAGCTCCGGTAGGCGCCGAAGTCGGCCGGCGGCCCTTCCGCGAACCGCTCCAGGCCCGGCCGTTCCGTGAACGGGCTGCCAACGGCGTCCAGCAACAGGTGGAATGGTGCCAAGTCACCGGCAGTGGCGGCGGCCAGGGCTTCCTCCACCAGGTGGTTGCGCGGAATGTAGATGGGGTTGGTCCGGTCCATCAGGGCGGGGTCCGGCTGCCGGGCCAGCCACCGCGCCGCCCAGGCGTCGTACGCGGCCAGGTCCATGATCATGCCGCGGACCGGTCCGGCGTCACCGCGGGCGGCCTTGACCAGGTTGCGGAAAAACTGCGTGTGGTCCACGGGGCCGTCCTTGAGCAAGGCCAGTGCGCCGTCAACCAGCCCGGCGCTTTCAGGGTCTGCAGGTGAGCCATCCGCCGGTGCCGGCAGTCCCAGCTTGGCCAGCATCCCTGCCTGCCAGGCCGCACCGTAAGCAGGCCGGAAGAGTCCCAGTGCTTCCACTGCCAGCTCCACCGCCTTTTCCTGGTCCTCGTGGAGGAGCGGCAGCAGCGCTTCGGCAAGCCGGGCCAGGTTCCATTCCGCCACTATCGGCTGGTTGGAGTAGGCGTACCGGCCGCCGGTATCGATGGAGCTGTACAGCGCGCCGGGATCAAACGCGTCCATAAACGCGCAGGGCCCGTAGTCGATGGTTTCCCCGGAGATGGTCATATTGTCGGTATTCATCACGCCATGCACAAATCCCACCAGCATCCACCGTGCCACCAGGTCCGCCTGCGCCGCCAGGACATTCCTGAAGAGCTCCAGGTAGGGCTGCTCGGCGGCAGCAGCTGCCGGGTAATGCCGGGCGATGGCGTGGTCGGCCAGCCGCCGCAGCAGGTCCACGTCGTCGGCGGCCCGGGCGTATTGGAAGCTGCCGACGCGCAGGTGGCTGGCCGCGACGCGGGCCAGGAGGGCTCCGGGCAGCAGCCCTTCGCGGCGGACCTGCCGCCCGGTGGCCACAACGGCCAGGGCGCGGGTGCTGGGGATGCCCAGCGCGTGCATGGACTCGCTGACCAGGTACTCGCGGAGCATGGGGCCCACCACGGCCAGGCCGTCCCCTGCCCGGGCGAAGGGCGTGCGGCCCGAGCCTTTAAGGTGCAGGTCCAGCTGGTGCCCGTCGGGGCCGGTCACCTCGCCCAACAGCAGTGCCCGGCCGTCGCCCAGCCTCGGCGAGTAGCCGCCGAACTGATGCCCTGCGTATGCCTGCGCTACTGGTGTGGCGCCGGCCGGGACATGGTTTCCGGTCAGCAGGCGGATGCCGTCGTTGCTTGAAAGGAATTCGGGATCGAGTCCCAGCCGCCGCGCCAGGCCATCGTTGAGGACCAGCAGTGCAGGGTCCGGCGCCTCTTCGGCCTGCCACGGGACAGCGAGTTCGGGAAGCTCGCGGGCGAAGCGGTTGTCCAGCGTTAAGGTCGTTTCTGCGGCAGCGCTCATGCCTTCAGCTTATCGCCGCCGTTCGAGCGCCGGTTGATCAGCCAGGTAATGAGCCACAGCACAACGCCGATGGCCATCAGGCCCCCGGCGATCTGATATTGGATCGGGTTGCGGCCCACCCATGGACCGGCCAGGAAACCGCACAGAAGGGCGGCCACCAGGGGCAGCAGGCCGGGCGAGCGGAAGGTGTGCGCCCCGGCCGCTTCCGGCTTGCGCCGCAGGATCAGGCAGGCCACGTTGACCACCGTGAACACACACAGCAGCAGGAAGGCGGTGGTTCCGGACAGGTTCGCCACGATGTTGCTCTTGGGATCGCTGGTGACGTAGATGATGAGGCCCAGGGCCAGGGCGGTGGAAAACGCGATGCCGGCCCACGGCGTCCGGCGGACCAGCAGGACCTTGCCGAGCTGGCGCGGCAGGACCCTCTGGCGGGCCATGCCGTAGATCAGCCGGCTGGCCATCAGCATGTTGATCAGGGCCGTGTTGGCCACGGCAAACACGGCAAGGAACGGGAAGATCCGGTCGATGGGGAAGTCCGGCGACCCTTTGTGGACCACTTCAAGCAGGGCAGCGCCCTCGGCCTCGCGGATCCCTTCCAGTTCCGTGGGTGAAAGCACGCTGACCACGGAGATGGCCACCAGCATGTAGAGGATGACGGCGATGCCCAGGCCGGTGAGCATGGTCCGGGAAAAGATCTTCTCAGGGTCCTTGGTTTCCTCCACCATGTTCACCGAGTCCTCGAAGCCCACCATGGCGAAGAACGCGATGGAGGTCGCGGCCGTGACCGCCAGGAACAACCCCTTGTCCTGGTAGTCCGTAAAGACGAAGACCTGTTCGGGGTTGCCTGTTCCGTGCGCCATCACGTAGAAGCCGACGCCGATGACGATGCACAGTGCGAGCATCTCCACCAGGGTGAGCACCACGTTGAACTTCACGCTTTCACCCACCCCGCGGAGGTTGATGGCGGCCAGGACCAGCATAAACACGAGGGCCACCACGGTGACCACGCCCTGCCCGGGCTTGGCCAGCCAGCCATTGACCTCCAGTCCGCCGAAGAAGTTCTGGGCCAGGACATTGGCGGAGGTGGCGGCGCTGGTGATGCCGGAACAGACCACGGCGAAAGCCACGAGGAAGGTGACGAAGTGTATGCCGAAGGCCTTGTGCGCATACAGCGCCGCTCCTGCTGCCTGCGGGTATTTTGTCACCAGTTCCAGGTAGGAGAAGGCGGTGAGCGTGGCCACCACAAAGGCCAGCAGGAACGGCAGCCACACCATGCCGCCCACCGTGCCGGCCATGGTGCCGGTCACCGCATACACACCGGCACCCAGAATGTCCCCCACGATGAACAGCAGCAGGAGCTTGGGCCCCAGGACCCTTTTCAGTTCGGGCCCGCTGTCCCGGGTGGCGTGGGAGACTTCCTCGGATGTCGCGCTCATTGTGACCTCCATGCTGCGCTGCGTGGTTCGGCGGCGGGTGCCGGTCAGATCACTCTGAACCCCCGGACGCAGCTTTGGCAATGCACTGGCCCTGGGAAGCTAGATCTCTTCTGTTGGCGGGGCCACGGGCGCCGCCTCATCCTGAAGGAGCGGGTCTTCCTGCCATCGGTCGGGGTTGTCCTCCGCAGCGCCGGGGTAGCTGTCCGGCTCACCCTTGACCGGATCAAGTTCCAGGGAGGCCGTCGCGCCGGGTGTTTCCGGCAGGATCACGTCATCGTCCTGGACCACTTCGAGTTCTTCATCCGGAAGGTTTTGTTCGGTCATGGTGTTGCCTTTCCCTTGGTTGGCTTATTGATATTTCGTAAGCCTACTGAGTATCACGGGAAGGGGAAACCTTGCCGACGGCGGCCTGCCGCCTAGCGGATGCCGGCCGCCCGCAGCGTTCGGGCCAGCTCGCCCGCGGCCGAGTGGAGGGTTGCCACCGTTTCGGCCAGCACGGCTTCCGTCGCCAGCTCCGTGGGAATCGAGCAGCTGATGGCATCAGTACCCGGAATCCGGTACGGAACCACCACGCTGACGCAGCAGAGACCCACCGTGTTTTGTTCCCACTCGCGGGAATGGCCCTGTTTTCGGAACGCTTCCAGTTCCAGCTTCAGCGCCGGAAAGTCGGGAACAGTGTTGGGCGTGAGCCGGGCGTAGGGGCCGTCGCCGATCCGCTGGCGTACTTCCGGGTCCGTGTATTCGGCCAGGATGGCCTTCCCCAGTGCGGTGACCTGGGCAGGCAGCTTGCGGCCAACGCGGGAGGAGAGCCGGCGCCGGTCCACTGCCTGGCGGGTGGCGAGGTAGATCACGTCGGACCGGTCCAGGCGGGCGTAGTGGGTGGTGAAGGTGGTGGCGTTGCGGACCTTTTCCAGCACTGCCGAAACGTGCTCCATCACCGGGTCCCGGTCCAGGTACGCGGTCCCGCACAGCAGCGCGTGCGTGCCGATCCGGTAGGCACCTTCGGCGGTCTGCTCAATCCAGTTCAGTTCCACCAGGGTCAGCAGGAGCCAATGCAGGCTGGACCTTGGGTAGCCGGTCAGCTTGAAAATCTCCGCCGTGGTGAGCGGCTTGGGCGCGGCGGCCACCAGCTCCAGGATGGCGATGGTGCGCTCGGCAGACTTGACCAGCTTGACGTCGCCGGCCGTCCCCTGGGTGGTGCCGGGCTGTGTCTCCAGCGGTGTCATCACTACTTCCCCTTCCGCCACAGTCCTGGCCGACGGCACGTCATTTGGCGGCCAGGTGCGGGTAGTTGTCCATGCCCACCCTATGGCCTTCGCTGGCCCAGAAGCCGCCAAGCAGCCCTGCCCACGTGTCCTCCGAAGCCGTGTCCACATCTGCTGCGAAAGCCTCGGCATCATCCCGGGGCTCAAATCCGATCCGCCGGCCGGCATCGAGGCTGGCCCAGCCGCGGCTGTTTGCTGATACCGCCCATACCACGTGATGGCCGGGCGCGCCCTGGTCATTCAGCGTGGCCTCCACCAGGCGGAACGAGTCAGCGGGCGAGAGCCATGAGCCCAAAGTGCGGACATTGCCGGGCCTTTCCCCGCCCGTGCCGATGCGGGCGCTGACTACCTTCATGCCGTACTTATCCGCGTACAGGCTGCCAAGCGCCTCCACTGCCGCCTTGCTGACGCCGTAGTACGTGTCGGGGCGGGGTACAAGGACCTCGTCCTTGGCCGCAGCGCCCGTGGGATGGAACCCCACGGCATGGGTGGAGCTGGCCAGCAGGACACGTTCGACGCCGTTGCGCCTCGCCGCTTCCAGGGTCACCTGGGTGCCGGTGATGTTGGTCGCCACCAGTTCCGCCCACGCCTTCTCCCTGTGCAGCCCGCCCAGGTGGATGACTGCAGAGACGCCATCGAGGGCGGCGAGCATAAAGTCCGGATCCGAAACGGAACCCACATGCACGCTCTCCCGCGGGCCAGGCCCGTCAGCTTCGGCCAGGTCCAGCAACCGGACGGTATGGCCTCCGGCTGCAAGGTAGGGCCGGAGCAGGGTTGCCATCATTCCGGCCCCGCCCGTCAGGGCGATGGTGTGGGGGTTGGGTGCTGCAGACAAGATTCCTCCGACGGTTGACAGTCTGTGATTGTGATCATACTCTCATGAAGTACGTTTCACAGGATAACAGCTATTTACATATGTAAAAAGGAGAACCAGCGTGGATTCGAAGAAGATCTCCCGCTCCCGGGCCGCAGTGGCACTGACCATTGCTTCAGCCGCAGTCCTCACGGGCTGTGGAGCTGGCTCGTCCGCTCCGGCCGCCACCGATGACGGCCAGCCCATTGAAGTCTGGGCCCGCGCCGGTACCGATGCCGCCACCACCTATGCAGCACTTTTCAAGGACTTCACCGCCAAGACCGGCGTGCAGGTCAACTTCCAGGGCGTCCCGGACCTGGACCAGCAACTGCAGACGCGGGCCGCGTCCAAGAAGCTTCCGGACATCGTGATCAATGACTCCGCCGCACTGGGCAACTACACGGCGCAGGGCTACCTCAAAACGCTGGACAAGTCCTCCGTTGACGGCAATGACAAGATCGCCGATTCCCTGTGGGACGAGGCCAAGGGCCTGGACGGCGCAACCTACGGCGTCCCGTTCTCCCGCCAGACCATGATCACCGTCATCCGCAAGGACTGGCGTGAAAAGCTGGGCCTGCCCGTCCCCAAGACGCAGGAAGACCTGGCAGCACTTGCTGAAGCCTTTGCCACCCAGGATCCGGACGGCAACGGCCAGGCGGACACCTACGGCATGACGGTCCCCGGTTCCACCGAGCGCGGTTACCTGGGCTGGTGGGCCTCCTCCTACATCTGGCAGGACGGCGGCTCCTACCTCAAGGACGAAGGCGACGGAAAGTTCTCCGCCACGGCCTCCAGCGCAGAAACCCAGAAGGGCGTCACCTGGATCAAGCAGCAGTTCTGCAGCGCCGGCAACACCCAGCCGGGTGCGCTCACTGCCGCCACCAGCACCGCAACCCCGTTCTTCCAGACGGGCAAGACCGGCATCATCCTCACCGGCCCCTACAACCTGGCCGCGTTCGACACCGCTTTGGGCAAGGACACCTACGAGGTCATCGAAGCTCCCAAGGGCTCCGTGGACAACACCGTCCTGGCTGAGGGCGAGAACATCTACGTCACCGCCAGCAACGGCAAGCCGGACCAGACCAAGCAGGTCATCAACTACCTGGTCTCCGCCGACGGCCAGAAGGCCGGTATGACCGGAGGCAAGCAGCCGATCGTCCGCGTTCCGGTGAACGAAGACGTCGACGCCGCCACCGTCTACAACGATCCCCGCTGGGGCCTGGTCCAGGACGCCCTGAAGAACTCCTCCAAGGCATTCCCGTCCGCGATCAACTTTGTCCCCGTCAAGCAGGCAGTGGCCGAGTCCCTGAACAAGATCGTTGCCGACTGCGGCGCCGACAACATCACGTCCGGGCTCAAGGATCTTGACACGGCCATCGACAACGAGCTGACGAGCCAGAACGCCAAATCATGACAGTAACCCCAACGAGGCCTACGGAAACGCGGGCAGCAACCAAAGGCGGCAAGCAGCTGCCGGTCCGGCGGCGGGGCAACCGCAAGCAGATGCTGGCTATCTGGCTGTTCCTGCTGCCGGCGGCCATCCTGGGCCTGTACTTCAAGTTCATCCCGATGTTCGAAGGGGTCCGGCTGAGCCTGTTCAAGGTCCAGCCGTTCCTCGGCGACGTTTTTGTTGGCTTCGACAACTACGTCAACGTCCTCACGGATGTCCGTTTTATGGACGCCCTGGGCCACACGGTGGTCCTGGGCCTCGCCCAGACCCTGGGCGCCCTGGTGGTGGGCTTCGGCCTGGCCCTCCTGCTGGAGGGCCAGGCACGGTCCCTGTGGGTCCTGCGCACCGCGATCTTCCTGCCGGTGGTCACCGCGCTCGCCGTGGTCGGTGAAATCTGGCGGATCCTCTACTTCCCCACCGCCGACGGACCCCTGAATACCATCCTCGGCTGGGTGGGCCTGGAACCGCTGCAGTTCCTGAACGGAACAGACACCGCCCTCTGGTCCATCGCCGTCGTAGGCATCTGGAGCGGCGCCCCGTACAACATGGTGATCATCCTGGCCGGCCTGACCGGAATTGACAGGACGCTCTACGAATCAGCGGGTGTGGACGGTGCCACCATCTGGCAGCGGCTGCGCTACATCACCCTGCCGGCGCTGCGCCCCTCGATCGTGATTGTGCTGACGCTGGCGGCCATCCGCAGCCTCCGCAGCTTCACCGAGGTATACGTGCTGACCGGCGGCGGTCCGGCCGGATCCACCGAAGTCTGGATGACCCGGATGTACTCGCTGGGTTTCCAGCGGAACGACATCGGCGTTGCCTCCGCCGCAGCGGTCCTGCTGCTGGTGGTCACGCTGCTGCTCACCGTGGGCACCCAACTCCTGGCCCGAAGGAAGGCACAACGATGAACCGGTCCAGCACAAAAACCCGACCCAAGCCGCAGGGCAGCCGGCCGTCGTCGTCCTCCCGTTTTGATTCCGCCCTTGGCTGGTCCCCCGGCTTCAGCACCAACATGGTGCTGCGCGTCCTGCTCTGCATCCTGGTGTTCTGCATCTTCGCGCTGCCGTTCGCCGCGATCATCTCCGGCGCCTTCGACCGGAACACCAGCCCCACCGAGATCACGCTGCTGCCCAAAACGTTCACCCTGGCCAACTTCGAAGCTGCGGCGCAGCAGGGACTGTGGGGCTACCTGCTCAACTCCCTGGTTGTTGCCGGCGGCGGGCTGCTGCTCCAGATGACCGTGTCCGTGTTCGCCGCCTACAGCCTGAGCCGGCGGAAGTTCCGCGGCCAGGCCCTGGTAATGCTGCTGGTCCTGCTGACCATGATGCTGCCGGAGGAAGTGATCGGCATCCCGCTGTCCCTGGTGCTCGGTGACCTCCCGCTGCTGGGCATCAGCCTGCGCGGCACCGTCCTGGCCGTCATCCTGCCGGTGGGCATCTGGGGTTTCGCCATCTTCATCATGACCGAGTTCATGAAGGAGATCCCGCCGGAGATTGAGGAGGCAGCGCGCCTGGACGGCGTGGGCGAGTTCCGCATGCTGTTCACCATGATCCTGCCGCTGTGCAAGCCGGCCCTGGGCGTCATCGGGATCTTCGGCTTCATGATGGTGTGGGACCAGTACCTGCTTCCCCTCATCGCCGCCAACGATCCCAGCGACTACACCCTGACCGTGGCGCTTTCCGTCCTCCGCAACGACACCACCGTTGGCCCGGGCGTCCTGCTGGCCGGCGCCGTTATGGCCATGATCCCCAGCCTGCTGGTGTACCTCTTCCTGCAGCGCTCCATGATCCGGGGCATCACCTCGGGCGCCACCAAGGGCTAGGACCGCCCGGCCGCCCGCCCCTCCCACGAAAGTAGTTCCATGAAAACCAGCACCACTTTTCCCGCCGCGCCCGCCCCCACCGCGGCGGACCTGAAAATCACCGACATCACCATCACCCCCATCGCCTTCTCCGACCCGCCGCTGTTAAACGCCGTGGGCGTCCACGAGCCCCTGGTCCACCGGGTTGTCATCGAGGTCAGGACGGCCAACGGCCTGCTGGGCCTGGGCGAATGCGCCGGCGGCCAGAGCCGGCTGGAAAACCTTGCCGTGGGCGCCAACGCCATCAAGGGCCTCGGCGTGTTCGACACCTCAATGATGGAACAGCTGATCACCCGGGCGCTGGACCCCAGCCTCTCCTCCTTCGAAAAGGCTGCCGTCTTCTCGGCGTTCGAGGTTGCCGCCCTGGACATCCAGGGCCACGCCACGGGCCGGACCGTCAGCGAACTGCTGGGCGGAACCGTCCGGGACGAGGTACCCTTCAGCGCCTACCTGTTCTACAAGTGGGCCGAGCACCCGGCACTGGACGGCCGGCCTGCCATCACCGATGAATGGGGTGAGGCCATGGACCCCGCCGGCATTGTCCGGCAGGCGCAGAAAATGATTGCCGAATACGGGTTCAAATCCATCAAGCTCAAGGGCGGCGTGTTCCCGCCCGCTCAGGAAATCGAAGCCATCAAGGCACTGCGGGAAGCATTCCCGCAGATGCCGCTGCGGCTGGACCCTAACACCGCCTGGACCGTGGAGACCTCGCAGTGGGTGGCCCGGGAAACCGAGGGCCTGCTCGAGTACCTGGAAGACCCCACCCCCGGGCTGGAGGGCATGGGCGAGGTGGCGGCCACCGCCGCCATGCCGCTGGCCACCAATATGTGCGTGGTGGCGTTCGACCACATCAAGCGCAGCGTGGAACTGGACTCCGTGCAAGTCATCCTGGGCGACCACCACTACTGGGGCGGCCTCCGGCACACCCGCGAACTGGGCACCCTCTGCCAGACCTTCGGCATAGGATTGTCCATGCACTCCAACTCGCACCTGGGCATCAGCCTGGCCGCCATGGTCCATGTTGCCGCCGCCACGCCCGCCCTGACCTACGCCTGCGATACCCACTACCCGTGGAACGGACACAACGATGTGGTCAAGCCGGGCGCGCTGCGCTTTGTTGACGGCAGCGTGAGCGTCCCCACCGGCACCGGCCTGGGCGTGGAACTGGACCGGGACAAGCTGGCCGAACTCCACCAGCAGTACCTCGACGCCAACATGACCGCCCGGGACGACACCGGCTACATGCAGCGGTTCGTCCCCGAATACACGGCAGACCTCCCCCGGTGGTAACAGCGCCAACGCCACAGGCCACGGGGTACCTCTACCCCTGGGACGTTCTGGGCGATCCGGACGCTGCCGGCTGGCTGGGCAGCGCCGGCGTGGACCGGGTGGCGTTGGCAGCCGCGTACCACTCGGTACGGGCCGGAACCCCGCGGCATCCGGTGCGCCGCGTGGTGGACGCCCGCTCGGCGGCACTCTACGTGCCGGCCGGCGGGGCGTTTACCGGCCAGGCGCTGGTCCCCGGTTCCGCCGCTGAGTGGACCGGGACGGAGGATTCCTTCTCCGAGGCGGCCTCGGTGGTCCGGAGCGCAGGGCTGCCGGTGGATGCCTGGACGGTCCTGACGCATTCGAGCGCTGTGGGCGGCAACAACCCGGACCTCTGCGTCCGGAATGCTTTCGGTGAGGTCTACCGCTACGCGCTTTGCCCGTCGCAGCCGCAGGTCCGCACCTACGCCGCCGCCTTGGTGGCGCAGGTATTGGCGGAGGGCAAGCCGGACGGATTGATCCTCGAGGCCGTTGGGCCACTGGGCTTCGGCCACCAGAACCAGCACGAAAAGACCGACGGCGCGGAGTATTCGCCGTGGGTGCAGGCCCTGCTCTCGCTGTGCTTCTGCGAAGCCTGCCTGGCTGCCTGCGAAGCCCGGGGGCTGCCGGTCCAGGAGTTCCGGAGCCGGGTCCGGCAGGCGGTCCTTGCAGCCGTTGACCCCGAGGCTGCCCCCGGTACCGCCCCCGGTGCCGGGGATTTCCTGCCGCTGCTCGACGTGCGGTGGGACGCCACCGCGGCGCTCCTCGACCAATGCCTCGAAGCTGTCGAAGCGTCCGGCGCCCACCCCCGGATCTCGCTGCACACCTCCCCCGATCCCTGGTCCACGGGCCCCTTTGTCCCCACGGCTGCCCTGCGCCGCAGCAAACTGTGGCCGGAGATGGCCCAGGTGACCGCCGTCGTCGCCTGCTGGGCTGACCTGGAGCAAAGCACTGCCGCCGTGCGGGCGTTGCGCGCCGCCGCGCCGGACGCCCGGATTGGCGCATACGTGCTGGCTTTGCCGCCCAAACCGGCCGACGGCGGCGACCTCGCCACGCAGTGGCAGGCGCTGGTGGAGTCAGGAGCCGCTGAACTGCACGTCTACCACCTTGGCCTGGCGTCCAGGCGCCGGCTCCACGCCATCGGAGACGCCCTGGGCGCGATCCGGTGAAAAGCAGGCCGGTGCCGGTCCCCCCTCCGGCACCGCCCTGCCCACCGGTGTCGCTCCCGGCACCTACACTGGTGGCGTGACTCCCGTTCCCTCCCCCGGCCCCATCACCGTGATGGTGCAGTCCGGCCCCGTTGACTGGTGGGTGGTCCTGGCCGGCCTGGGCCCACTGGCCGTCCTGGTGGCAGCCTTCCTTGCCTTTTACATCAACTGGCGCACCCTCAAACAGCGCACTGCCGCGGACCGGACCGCCCTCGAGCAGAAGCGGGAAGCCGACGCGCAGGCGCTGCGGCAGAAAACCGAGGCGGACAGCCGGGCCGAGTGGTGGCGGCGGACGCAGTGGGCGCTGGACCGCGCCCTGGATGATGACCAGGGGACCAAGGCCCTGGGCCTGGCCACCCTGGATGTGCTGGCCCGCAGTGAACTGGCCCGCGAGGAAGAGCTGGAACTGTTCGATATCGCCTGGAAAAATGTGGCGGGTGAAGAGAACGGGGAGGCCGACGGCGGCACACCCGGGATCCCGCGCGTGGACGTTGAGGACAACATGGGCGAGAATGGAACCACGGACATCGGCAGGACCAAGGAGGCTGGACCATGAGCGCTGCATCATCCGAACACCGGTTTATCCACACTCCGCGGAGCGCCGCGGCCAAGCAGGCACCCCGGAAATCCACTCCGGCTGAACACCGCGTCCAGGTGGCAGCGGCCCGGCTCCGGGTCACCCTTGATGAACGGTTGGGCCGGGAAACGCCGGCCAGGACCAAAGCCCTGGCGAAGGAACCCATTTAGCTCCCGGAAACGGCAAAACGCCGCGGACCCCCTTTCGGGGTGACCGCGGCGTTTTTGGCTAACCGGCTAAGCCGGAACCAAGTGCCCTACTCCGGTTCAGTGCCCTACTCCGGTTCGGTTCCCTGCGTCGGGGCCTGGTTCCGGACCACGCCGTTGCCGGTGGCGGCAACGGACTGTGCCGCAGCCGGCGTGGCGGGTTTCGCCGGAGCGCCGGCCGTGGACTGGCCAAAGCCTTTCAACATTTCGATGATGTCGAAACCGGTGGTGTCCTTGAGGAGCTGCGCGGTCTCGTGCACGCCCGCAGAAACGTTCCGGCTGACCTGCCCGGCGCCGTCGTTGGAGATGACGGTCATGTTGCTGATGGCACCCATCGGCGCGGCAATTTCCTTCGCGATGGACGGCAGGACTTCCAGCAGCCTGTTCAGGATGGCGGCCTCGTTGAACTCGCTGTAGGCCTTGGCCTGGGCTTCGATGGCCTCGGCCTCGGCCGTACCGCGAAGGCCAATGACGTCGGCTTCGGCGATGCCCTTGGTTTTGGTCACCTCGGCCTCGGCCAGGCCACGGATCTTGTTGATCTCCGTCTCGGCGTTGCCCTTGGCGGTGTTGGCGGCAGCCAGGGCTTTGGCCTCCACCTCGTTACCGGTGGCGCGCAGCTTGCGGGTTTCGAGCTCAGCGGCGGCCTCCACCTTGGTGGCCTCCGAGATCCGGGTACGGCGCTCAAGGTCTGCCGCCGCCTCGGTTTCCACCTTGTACTTGGCGGCGTCCGCGGGCTTGCGGACCTCGATGTCCAGTTCCTTCTCGCGCAGTTCTGCCTGGCGGGCCACCACCTGCTGGTTCTTGAGGATGATGGCTTCCTGCTGGTCCGCCTGGGCCAGCGGGCCCGCAGCGTCGGCTTCGGCCTGCCGCGCGTCCGTTTCCTGCTTCAGCTCAGCACGGCGAAGGGCCAGCTTCTGCTCAGCCTCAGCAGTCTTCTGATCCGCGAGGGCTTTGGCTTCCGCAGCTTCACGCTGGGAGTTCGCCTCCGCGATGCTGGCGTTCCGGGCCACCAGGGCGGCCTCGGGCCGGCCCAGGTTCTTCAGGTAGCCGCCGGTGTCATCAACGGACTTGATCTGGAAGGTGTCGATGACCAGGCCCTGGTTGGTCATCGAGTGCTCGGCTTCTTCCTTGACGGAAGCGGCGAACTGCGCGCGGTCCTTGATGATCGCGTCAACGCTCAAAGTGCCCACAATGGAACGCAGGGAGCCCGACAGGGTTTCCTGCGTGTAGTGGTCAATAGCGTCCTGCTGGTCAAGGAAGCGCTGTGCAGCCTTGCGGACGGAGATCTTGTCGCCGCCTACCTTGACCTGCGCAACGCCGGTGAGCTTGAGCTGGATGCCGTTGTTGGAGATCGCCTCGATGGTGACCTCAACCTGGCGCGAGGACAGCGAGATGTGGCTGACGCGTTCGGTGATCGGGTTTACGAAGGCCCGGTTGTTGATGATGACGCGGGACTGGTCGTCCGACGTTTCATTTGTGGTGTTTGGATCGCTTTTGCCGGTAATCAGCATGGCCTCGTTGGGCTTGGCGAACCGGATGCTTTTTGTGTAGAACGTAAATCCTGCGATGAGCAGCAACAGGACTGCTCCTCCGGCGATCAACAGGACCGCCAGGGTTCCCCCAATAATCATTTTTCCCCTTATCAAATGTCAGGTGCCATTCCACCCTACGTGCCGCCGGCGGGCGGGCGGAATGCTTTGTGGCTTTCCACTGCGGTCCACCGGTTAGGGCCGGGGCCGCATCAGCGGTGGATTCAGCACCGCCCGGGTGGGCTGGCCAGGTGCCGGACGGGCTGCGTCCACCAACCGGAACAGGGCCGCTGGCCGCCCGGTATCCCCGGTTGTCATCCGGCCCGTGTCTTCGAGGAAGCCAGCTGTTCCGGTGGCCTTCCGGTGGAAATTCCGGGGATCAAGCCTGGTTCCCCAGACGGCCTCATAGACCCCCCGGAGCTGGGCCACCGTGAATTCCTCGCCGCAAAACACTGCAGCCAACGGCGAGTATTCGATTTTCGATTTGGCCCGCTCGAGGGCGTCCACCAGAATCTGTCGGTGGTCGAAGGCCAGGTCCAGGCTTTCGAGGGCCTGGTCCACCGGATACCAGCCGGCGTGTTCGGCGTCGCTGCCGGCGGCAAGGACCGGAAAGTTGGGCGCGAGCAGGAGGTGGGCCACGGTGAGAACATCGCCGCGGGGGTCCCGGCCGCCGGGGCCGTAGCTGCCCAACTGTTCCAGGTGGCCCGGCATGCGCGCCACTCCGGTTTCCTCGGCCAGTTCCCGGGCCGCTGCGCTCACCAGGTCCTCGCCGGGAAGAACAAAGCCGCCCGGCAGGGCAAGGGACCCCCGGAAGGGTTCAATCAGCCGGGTGATCAGCAGGACATTGAGCCGCTCATTCACCACGGTGAGGGCAACGACGTCGACAGTAACCGGGAAGCGTGCCGGCGCGGAGGATTCGCTCATGCCTCCATCCTAAATAGTTATCGTCAGGTTGACAATAAGGCCCGACGGCGGTTAGCGTTTCCTTATCGTCAAGTTGACGAGATTCCGAGCGAGGAGAACATCATGGCCAGCATCAAGCGCTACCCCTGGATCAGCCACTTCCTGGGCAGCCCCACGGGTTACGTGGTGCACCTGCAGAAGGGAACCGTCCGGCACCAGGGTGTGGGCCAGGCCTTCTGGTACCGCCCGGCCAACTCGGTGCTCAGCGAGGTACCTGTGGACGACCAGGAACTGCCCACCCTCTTCCACGCCATCACGCGGGACCACCAGGATGTGAGCATCCAGGCCAACGTGACGTACCGCTTCATCGATCCGGTCGCCGTCTCCAGCCGGCTCGACTTCGGGCTGCAGCCGGCAGGGTCCGGCCCGGCAACGGGAAAGGAGCAGGTGGCCACCATCATCGGCCAGCTGTGCCAGAGCCACGCGATCGACCAGATCGCCACCACCACGTTGGCCGAAGCGCTGGCGCGCGGCGTCAGCCAGCTCCGCGTTGTCCTCACCGAGGCGCTCCGGGGCGACGCCCGGCTGCAGTCGACTGGTATCGAGATCCTGGGGGTGCAGGTTTTGGCGGTGCGGCCGGGGTCGGATGTTGAGCGCGCGCTGCAGACGCCCGTGCGCGAACAGCTCCAGGCCGAAGCGGACCGGGCCGTGTACGAAAGGCGGGCGGTCGCCGTCGAACGCGAACGGACCATTTCCGAGAACGAGATGGCCAGCCAGATTGAACTGGCCACGCGGCGTGAGCACCTGGTGGCGCAGGAGGGCGCCAATGCCCGGCGTGCGGCCGAGGAGAAGGCGGCGGCCGGCCTGATCGACGCGCGGGCCCTGGCAGAGCGGCAAACCATCAGCACGGATGCGGAGGCGAACCAGATCCGGCGGGTGGGTGAAGCCGCGGCGGCCCGGGAGGCGGCCACCATGGAGGTATACCAGGGGATGGATCAGGCCACGCTATTGGCCCTGGCACTGCGTGAGGCTGCGGGGTCGCTGCCCAACATCGGGAACCTGACCATCACGCCTGACCTGCTCAGCGGCGTACTGGCCGGGCTGTTCAAGGAGCCTGCTGGCGCAGCTCCGGCAACCATCACCAAGTAGGGTCATCCCATGGCAACACCGCGTTTGGTCATAGTCCACCGCCGCACCGAACTGCAGGAACTGCTGGACCGGCACGCCACCCGGGGGCAGGCTGAGTTCTTCCTCCGCACCCGGGGCCGCAGCATCTCCGATGTCCAGGACCGGCATGACCGGATCGCCGCCGCCCTGGTCACGGTCCGGGCTGCGATTCCGGCCGAATGGCGCCAGGCTGAGGTGGAGCGGGCGGACCTGAGCCGGTTCCTGCTGACGCCGGAGGACGTTATTGCCGTGGTGGGGCAGGACGGGCTGGTGGCCAACACGGCCAAGTACCTGTCAGGCCAGCCGGTGATCGGCATCGACCCGGAGCCGGGCGCAAACCCCGGGATCTTGGTGCGGCACTCCCCCGAAGCCGCCGCCGCGCTGCTGGGCAGGATTTCCGAGGCCGGGGCTGCGGGGCTGGCCTGCCTGGACCTGGCCACCGTGACGGCACGGCTCGACGACGGGCAGGAAATCTCGGCGTTGAACGAGGTCTTCATCGGCCACGCGTCCCATCAATCGGCCCGCTACCAGCTGTCGACGCCGGATGGCCGGGCCGAGCGGCAGTCCTCCTCCGGCCTGATTGTTTCCACCGGGACCGGAGCCACGGGCTGGTGCGCCTCGATTGCCGGGGACCGCGGCGGGCGTTCTTTGCCGGCCCCGACGGACCCTGCACTCGCGTGGTTTGTCCGGGAAGCCTGGCCCTCCCCCATCACGGGAGCCTCACTCACCGAAGGTGTTTTGGCGGCCGGCGAATCGCTGCGGATCACCGTGGCGTCGGACCAGCTGGTGGTTTTCGGCGACGGGATGGAAAACGACCGGCTGACCGCGTCCTGGGGGCAGGAAATCACTGTGGTTCTGGGCGGCAGGCCGCTGCGGCTGGTGGCGTAGAATGCTCGGGCTAACGCCTATCGGGTGCCCCTGAATTGTCGTAGGGTGCTGGGAGAATTCAGGTATGGAAGGGCCCCAGGATTACCTGACGCCGACGACGCCGAGTGGCACCGCCGCTTTCCACGGCGCGGGAGTGCAGGGCATCGTTGCCGGGGCTGGTTCGGTGCGGCCAGCCGCCCATGGGGCCGGGGTACCGGGTTTGATCGCAGGGGTGCGGTCTTTGCTGCCGGCCACCACGGGTGCGGGCCTGATTGACCAGATCCGTGGGTTGGAGGACCTGAAATCCGCTGCAGCCGCGGCGCAGGCCCGCCTTAGTATCGCCTTTGACCACCTCGAACGGCAGCGCCAGGCCGGGGCCGGGGTGCCCGCCGCAGAGCAGGGCCAAGGCGTCGCGGCGCAGATCGCGTTGGCCCGACGCGAATCCCCCAACCGGGGCAGCCGCTACCTGGGACTGGCCCGCGCACTCGTGACGGAAATGCCGCACACCCTTACCGCCCTGGATACCGGCCAGCTCAGCGAATGGCGGGCCACCCTGATCGCCAAGGAAACAGCCTGCCTCACTGCCGCGGACCGGGCCGCCGTCGACGAAGAACTCGCCCCGGACACCGGAACCTTCCACGGAGCCGGAAACAGGACCATCACCACCGCCGCCCGGGCCGCCGCGTACCGGCTGGACCCGCTCTCCGTCACCCAACGCGCCACCCGCGCCGCCAACGGCAGACGCGTCAGCCTCCGCCCCGCACCGGACACCATGACCCTCCTCACCGCCCTCCTGCCCGTGGCCGAAGGCGTCGCCACCTACACCGCCCTCACCCGGGAAGCCGACACCAAAAAATCCACCGGCGATCCCCGGACCCGCGCCCAGATCATGGCCGACACCCTCGTCGAACGCATCACCGGTACCCCCGGCGGAATCACGGGGATCACCATCAACCTCGTGATGACCGACCGGACCCTCCTGCAGGCCGACAGCGAACCCGCCCGGCTCCCCGGCTACGGAACCATCCCCGCCGGCTGGGCCAGGCACCTCGCCCGCCACGGGACAAAAACCCGCAACCCCGACGCGGCAGAGTTGAAGACCTGGGTCCGGCGGCTCTACACAGCGCCAGGCACCGGAGACCTCATCGCCATGGACTCCACCGCCCGGCTCTTCCCACCAGCCCTGCGCCGCCTTATCGAAGTCCGCGACGACACCTGCCGCACCCCCTACTGCGACGCCCCCATCCGCCACCACGACCACATCCTCCCCTGGCACAACGGCGGACCCACCACAATTGAGAACGGCGCCGGACTCTGCGAAGCCTGCAACCACACCAAAGAACAACCCGGCTGGAACACCACCGCACGCCCACCCGCAACTCCACCACCCACACCCCCACCCCAAGGCCGACCCAGGCACCACACCCAACTCACCACCCCCACCGGCCACACCTACCACTCAACCGCACCCCCACCACCAGGAACATCGCTGTCACTAAGGCCACATACCGCCGAGTCTTTGCCCGTATCCAGATCGAGTACCCGCACCAAGGTGAGGAACGAGAAACTCCGACGGCTCCGCCCTTACTCAGTCTCAACGGAGCGGACACCGCATTAGAGCAACAGGGACCAACGACGGCTTCGTAGCGACACAAAAATGGCCCCGCACGCGTTGGATGCGTGCGGGGCCAGTTCAGGACATTCAGGCGCCGGAGAGCCGGCGGAGGACTAGAAGTCCCAGTCGTCATCCTCAGTGTTGACGGCCTTGCCGATGACGTAGGAAGAACCGGACCCGGAGAAGAAGTCGTGGTTCTCGTCGGCGTTCGGTGACAGGGCCGAGAGGATGGCCGGGTTTACGTCGGTGACGGAGGCCGGGAACATGGCCTCGTAGCCCAGGTTCATCAGCGCCTTGTTGGCGTTGTAGTGCAGGAACTTCTTGACGTCCTCGGCCAGTCCAACACCGTCGTAAAGATCGTGCGTGTACTGGACTTCGTTTTCGTACAGCTCAAAAAGCAGTTCGAAGGTGTAGTCCTTGATTTCCTGGCGGCGCTCCTCGGAGACCTTTTCCAGGCCCTTCTGGAACTTGTAGCCGATGTAGTAGCCGTGCACGGCCTCATCGCGGATGATCAGGCGGATCAGGTCGGCCGTGTTCGTCAGCTTGGCGCGGGAGGACCAGTACATGGGCAGGTAGAAGCCCGAGTAGAACAGGAAGCTCTCCAGCAGCGTGGAGGCAACCTTGCGCTTCAGGGGATCGTCGCCCTGGTAGTAGTCCATCACGATCTGCGCCTTCTTCTGAAGGTTGGCGTTCTCGGTGGACCAGCGGAAGGCCTCGTCGATCTCCTTGGTGGAGGCCAGCGTGGAGAAGATCGAGGAGTAGCTCTTGGCGTGCACGGACTCCATAAACGCGATGTTCGTGTACACGGCCTCTTCGTGCGGGGTGATCGCGTCGGGGATGAGCGAGACGGCGCCCACGGTGCCCTGGATGGTGTCCAGCAGGGTCAGGCCGGTGAAAACGCGCATGGTGAGCTGTTGCTCCGCCGGGGTCAGGGTGTTCCACGACTGGACGTCGTTGGACAGCGGCACCTTCTCCGGCAGCCAGAAGTTATTGACCAGGCGGTTCCAAACGTCAACGTCCTTGTCGTCCTGGATGCGGTTCCAGTTGATGGCCTCGACGTGGCTGAGCAGCTTGACCTTTTCGGTCATGTCATCCCCTAAAAGTTTGGGTTGGTACTTACTTAAAGCGTACGACGGCGGGTGGGCGCCCGCCGTCGTACTGCCGATGTTTAGTTGAAGATTAAAGCATGCAGCTGACGCAGCCGTCCACCTCCGTGCCCTCCAGCGCGAGCTGGCGGAGACGGATGTAGTAGATGGTTTTGATGCCCTTGCGCCATGCGTAGATCTGCGCTTTGTTGATGTCGCGGGTGGTGGCGGTGTCCTTGAAGAACAGTGTCAGGGACAGGCCCTGGTCCACGTGCTGCGTTGCCGCGGCGTAGGTGTCGATGACCTTCTCGTAGCCCAGCTCGTACGCATCCTGGTAGTACTCCAGGTTGTCGTTGGTCAGGTACGGAGCCGGGTAGTACACACGGCCCAGCTTGCCTTCCTTGCGGATCTCGATCTTGGACGCCACCGGGTGGATCGAGGAGGTGGAGTTGTTGATGTAGGAGATGGAGCCCGTGGGCGGGACGGCCTGCAGGTTCTGGTTGTAGATGCCGTGCTCCATGACGGAAGCCTTCAGCTCGCGCCAGTCATCCTGCGTGGGGATATGGATGCCGTCAAACAGCTCCGCAACCTTGGCCGTCTGCGGTACCCATTCCTGCTCGGTGTACTTGTCGAAGAATTCACCGGACGCGTACTTGGACTTCTCGAAGCCGCCGAACGTCTGGCCGGTCTCGATGGCGAGCAGGTTGGAGGCCCGAACCGCGTGGAACACCACGGAGTAGAAGTAGATGTTGGTGAAGTCCAGGCCCTCTTCGGAGCCGTAGTGCACCCGTTCCCGTGCCAGGTAGCCGTGCAGGTTCATCTGGCCCAGGCCGATGGCGTGGCTCTGGTCGTTGCCGCGGGCAATGGAAGGCACCGAGGTGATGTTGGACATGTCGGACACTGCCGAGAGTGACCGGATGGCCGTCTCGATGGTCAGGCCGAAGTCCGGCGAGTCCATGGCCTTGGCAATGTTCAACGAGCCCAGGTTGCAGGAGATGTCCTTGCCGGTGGCGTCGTAGGAAAGATCATCGTGGTACGTGGTGGGCTGGGAAACCTGGAGGATCTCCGAGCACAGGTTGGACATGATGATCTTGCCGTCGATCGGGTTTTCCCGGTTCACGGTGTCCTCGAACATGATGTACGGGTAGCCGGATTCGAACTGGATCTCGGCGAGGGTCTGGAAGAACTCGCGCGCCTTGATCTTGGTCTTCTTGATCCGGGAATCATCCACCATCTCGTAGTACTTCTCGGTGACCGAGACGTCGGAGAACGGCATGCCGTAGACCTTTTCGACGTCGTACGGCGAGAACAGGTACATGTCCTCGTCCTTCTTGGCCAGCTCGAACGTGATGTCCGGGATAACAACACCCAGGGAGAGGGTCTTGATGCGGATTTTCTCGTCCGCGTTCTCCCGCTTGGTGTCCAGGAACCGGTAGATGTCCGGGTGGTGGGCGTGCAGGTACACGGCGCCGGCACCCTGGCGGGCACCGAGCTGGTTTGCGTACGAGAAGCTGTCCTCGAGGAGCTTCATCACGGGGATGACGCCGGAGGACTGGTTCTCGATCTGCTTGATGGGCGCGCCGACTTCGCGGATGTTGGTCAGCGCGAAGGCCACGCCGCCGCCGCGCTTGGACAGCTGCAGTGCCGAGTTGATGGAGCGGCCGATCGACTCCATGTTGTCTTCGATGCGGAGCAGGAAGCAGGAGACCAGCTCGCCGCGCTGCTTCTTGCCGGCGTTCAGGAACGTGGGGGTGGCCGGCTGGAAGCGGCCTTCGATGATCTCATCCACCATCTGCAGCGCGAGCTGTTCGTTGCCGCGGGCCAGGTGCAGGGCCACCATGCAGACACGGTCCTCGTAGCGCTCCAGGAAACGCTTGCCGTCAAAGGTCTTCAGCGTGTACGAGGTGTAGAACTTGAAGGCGCCCAGGAAGGTCTCAAAGCGGAACTTCTTTTTGTAGGCGCGGTTATACAGGTCGCGGATGAAGTTCATCGTGTACTGGTCCAGCGTCTCGCGCTCGTAGTACTCGTTCTTCACCAGGTATTCGAGCTTCTCTTCCAGGTCGTGGAAGAACACCGTGTTGTTGTTCACGTGCTGCAGGAAGTACTGGTGCGCAGCTTCCCGGTCAGCCTCGAACTGGATTTCGCCGTTGGGACCGTACAGGTTCAGCATCGCGTTCAGCTCGTGATAGCCCAGGCCCTTGTAGGCGGCGGGCATTCCGGCTTTGTCGACGGCGGCTGCCGGCAGGGAGTCGACTCCCCCGGTGGCTAGCTCTGAGTCTGTGACTGTCGTGTCCAAAACGTCTCCAATCCGTGGTGAACCCTGGCCACATCTTCCGGTGTTCCCATGAGTTCAAATCTGTAAAGTTGGGGCACTTTGCACTTGGCGGCCACGATGTCCGCAGCCAGGCAATAGTTGTCCCCGAAGTTGGTGTTGCCGGCCCCGATGACGCCGCGGATCAGTTCCCTGTTCCGGGGTTCATTGAGGAACCGGATGACCTGCTTGGGCACGGAGCCTTCACCCCCGGTTCCCCCGTAGGTGGGAAGGACCAGGATAAAAGGCCGGGTGGCCAGCAGGGGTGCATCCCTGGCGTACAACGGAAGCCGGGCGAAATCCATGCCCAGCTTCCGGACGAACCGCAGGGTGTTCTCTGATGAAGATGAAAAGCAGATCAGCGGGCTGTCCGTGGTGGTGGCTTCAACCGTCAATGCAGCCACGGGAGGTACCTCGGTTCAGTGCTGGAAAAAGGGAAAATCAGGCTACGGAAGAAACTGCCGATTCGGCGAGTTCCGCGATCTTGTCCGGGCGGAAACCTGACCAGTGGTCCTGGTCCGTGACCACAACGGGCGCCTGCATGTAGCCAAGGGCCTTGAGGCGTTCCAGGGCCTCGGCGTCCTGGGAAATGTCGACGCTCTCGTAGGCAATGCCCTTCTTGTCGAGCGCGCGGTAAGTGGCGTTGCACTGAACGCAGGCCGGCTTCGTGTAAACCGTGACGGTCATGTTCCCAATCCCCTTTGTAAGTCTTCTACCGTTGCTGGAGCCCGGGTCTTTTGACGTCCGTCTCCGATGCCGGCCCGGTTGGCCCGGCTGATGCGCCGGTTGCTTCCTGGGACGTTGTATGCATTTGTCCGGGCTGTTTCTGCTTGGTGCCCGATCCGTAAATTGATACTACATCTAGTGCAGGGCGGCCGCAGCGACCCCTAGATGATGTATTACAAGTATGTCATTCCCTGCACTTTTAATCCACAGGTCCGGCCCCCCTAATTGGCCGGGAATCCGCCGATCCGGGCCCTCCTGTCCACACCCTGTGGATGAAGTTCTGCACAATTAACCCCGTGCGTGTCGCGGTTTTGGCGGCGTGTCGCCGAATGCCAAGCCGGCAAAGGAACTGCACGGAAACACCAAAAGGGGCCCCGAAGTGAGATTCGGAACCCCTCCTGGTGACCAACGGCACTGCCGTCAGGGCAGGGATGTCAGAGCTGCGCCTCCCGGCGGTCCAGCACCACCTGCTGCACATCCAGGTAACCCGACTGGAAGCCGGCCCGGGAGTAGCACAGGTAGAACAGCCACATGCGCTGAAAGACCGGGTCGAAGCCCAGCTCGCCCACTTCCTGGGACCGGGCCATAAACCGTTCCTCCCACAGCCGCAGCGTGGCCGCGTAGTGGTCGCCCATGCCCATCCGCTCCCGGACGCGGAGGGTGGTGTGCTTCTGGGTGACGCTCTCGATGGCCCGCACGGACGGCAGGAAGCCGCCCGGGAAGATGTACTTGTGCACCCAGGTGTAGGCGTTGCGCGTGGCCAGCATCCGGCCGTGCGGCATGGTGATGGCCTGGATGGCCACCTTGCCGCCGGGAGCGAGCACCCGGTCGATGGTCTGGAAGTAGATGGGCCAGTATTCGTAGCCCACCGCCTCGATCATCTCCACGGACACCACGGCGTCAAACTCGCCCTCCACGGCGCGGTAGTCCTGCAGGGCAACCGTGACCTGGTCCGCGTAGCCGGCGGCGGCGATACGGTCCTGCGCCAGCGCCTGCTGCTCGCTGGAAAGGGTTACGCTGTAAACAGTGGCGCCCCGGGCTGCGGCCCGCAGCGCCAGTTCACCCCAGCCCGTGCCGATCTCCAGCAGCCGCGTCCCGGCACCAACGCCCGCCCGGTCCAGCAGCCTGTCGATCTTGGCCTGCTGCGCGGCCGCCAGCCCCTCGAAGCCGACGGTGGCCAGGTGGCCTGCCTCGGCCGGGAACAGCGCCGAGGAGTAGCTCATGGTGGTGTCCAGGAAGTTCGAGAACAGGTCGTTGGACAGGTCGTAGTGCCGCGAGATGTTGCTGCGGGTGTTCTGCTCGGCGTTGCGTTCCTGCCGCGGCGTGCGGGGCAGGTACAGGGTCCGGAGTTTCTGCAGCGGCATGGGGATCAGGGTGTCCACGGAAGCCGCAAAGACTTCCAGGACGCCGGCGAGGTCGCTGGCCTCCCAGTCGCCGGCCATAAAGGATTCGCCCAGTCCGATCAGCCCGTTGTCCCCGATGCGGGCCTCGAATGCATCCGGCCGGACCATTGTCAGCACCGGAGCGTCGGTCCCGCCGGTGCCCAGGATGGTGCCGTCCGGGTAGACAACCCGGATGGGCAGCCGCTTCACGGCGCCCTTGAACAGCAACCCGGCGGCCTTGCCCGCCACCAGCGCCTTGGCGCCCGACGGCGGCTGGGCCACTCCCGGCCAGATCTCGGGATCGATGGTGGCGGGCGACGCCGGAACTCCGGTTCCGTTCCAGGCGGCGGCACCGGAGGTGGCCGCGTGGGCCCCTGCCGCAGCTGCGGTGGTCCCGTTATCGTCCGTCATTGTCATTGAACTGCCTCCTGTGAGGTGTGGTGTGGCCGGGTGACGACCGGAAGGCGCCTTGCCCAGAGCTTAATGCCCTGTACCCGGATAAGTGCGGATACCAGCAGCGGTGCGGCCGGAACCGCCAACGCCGCTGCGAGGATGTTTTTGATGGTGGCCGGCCTGCGCCGGCCATCCATGGTGGCTACGAACGGACGCTGCCCTTCACGTTCCAGGACGATCGAGACCGCCAGCCGTTCGTCCGGCGCCGGCAGCTTCATGCGGTACTGCCCGTCCACGTCATTGAACGGCGAAACGTAGAAGGCCTTGGGTACCGAGGCCCGCCCTGACGCGTCGGTCCGGAGGAGGTAACAGTGCCGTTCGCCGTAGGTGTTGTGGACCTCGGCGATGACGCAGTCCAGTTCCCCGGTGGAGCGGTAGCACCAGAAGAGGCTGAGCGGGTTGAACACGTGGCCAAAGACCCTGGCGCTGGTAAGCATGCGGATGGCGCCGCCGTCGGGCTCCATCCCCTGGGTGCGCAGGTAGCGTTCCACGTTGGTCCGGATGCTTTCCGCCGGGTCCCCCAGATGGTCCCCGGCACTGAAGACCGCCAGCGGCCGCAGCAGGCGCGGCAGGAGGGGCAGGTTGTCCACGTCCACAAACCAGCTGTAGCTGCGGTAGGTGAACCTGTTTTTCAACGGCGACTCCCGCACGTGGGCGATCGAGGTGCGGTAGATGGCCGCCCCGGCACTCATGCAGGCTCACCGGCCGCGAGGAGTTCGCGCTCCCCTTCACCGGAAGGGTCGACGTTGCCCGGGCTGACCCACGTGCGGCCCAGCGATTCGGCGGCGCGGAGGCCGGACAACGCGCCGTCTTCATGGAAGCCCCAGCCCAGGTACGCGCCGGCGTACGCCACCCGGCCATCGCTGAGCGCGGCAATCGCCTGCTGCGCCTTCAGGGACTCCGGGGTATATTGCGGGTGCTCGTAGACCATGCGTTCCAGGACGGAGTCCGGTGCGATCAGGTCCGACTCCCCCAGACTGACGATGTAGGGCCGGCTGTCGGCGTGCTCCAGCCGCTGCAGGCGGGTCATGTCGTAGCTGACCAGGACGTTGTCCGGGCGGGCATCGCAGGCGGGCAGCCGGTAGTTCCAGGACGCCTTGGCGTTCTCCGCCGCCGGCAGCACGGCCGGGTCGCGATGGAACACGGTGTGGTTGACGGAGTAGGGCATGCCGCCCAGCGCCTCTTTTTCGACCGGTGTGGCGTCGGCCAGGAAACCCAGCGCCTGGGCGGGGTGGGTGGCGATGACCACGGCGTCAAAGTCATCCAGGCCGGAGTCCGTGGCGATCTCCACACCATCGGCGATGCGCCGGATGGCAGTGATGGGCGTGTTGAGCCGGATGTCAGGGAGCTTCGCGGCAAGCTTCTCCACGTACCGGTGGGAGCCTCCGGTCACTGTGCGCCACTGCGGGGAGCCCTTGACGCCCAACATGCCGTGATGGCCCAGGAACGTGAACAGGTACCGTGCCGGGTAGGACAGGGCCGTGGTGGGGTCGCAGGACCATACGGCGCTGACCACCGGGGTCATAAAGTGGGAGACGAAGTAGGGGCTGAATTTTTCCCGGGCCAGGAACTCACCGAGGGTCAACTCGGAAGTGCTGCCGGCACCCACGGCGCTGGCTGGCGCGGTCTTCAGCAGGATCCGGGCCTTGCGGTAGAACGTGGCCACCTCGGCGAGCATTTTAAGGTACTGCACGCGGAAGAGATTGGCCGGAGTGGCAAAAATACCCTTGGCACCGTCGCGGGCACCGGCGTACTCGAGGCCGCAGCCGTCGCAGCGGATGGACATGCTCATTTCGGAATCCTGGGTTTCGACGCCCAGTTCGGCAAACAGCCGCAGCAGCGTGGGATAGGTCCGCTCGTTATGGACAATGAAGCCTGTGTCGACGCCGAGGAAGGAGCCGTCCGGCTGCGGCATGTCGTGGGTGTGGGCGTGGCCGCCCAGGCGGGAGTCGGCCTCGAAGAGGGTCACGTCGTCGTGCCGGTTCAGGATGTAGGCGGCGGTGAGTCCTGCCACTCCGCTTCCCACCACTGCTACGCGGCGCCTCACGGTCCTGCTCACTGCTGCGTTCGGTGACAACTGCTGCTCCTCTGCTGAACATTGGCCCGCCGGGCCGGTGTTTTCAAAGGGTACTTCGAAGCGGCGGCAGGATCGGATGGGCGCACCACGGACCGGTTTTTGACCGGGCGCAGGCAGAGTAGTGTGGGCAGGTGGTGAATCCGGTACATCTGAAGACCCTCCTGGAAGTCACGCGCCTCGGCTCTTTCGCGGCGGCGGCGGCAACCCTGGGCTATACCGCCTCCGCGGTCTCCCAACAGATGTCCGCGTTGGAACGCGATACCGGCGTGGTTCTCTTCCAGCGGTCGGCGCGGGCCGTGGTCCCTACGGAAGCCGCCGTCGTGATGACCCGCCATGCCGCGAAGGTCCTCACGGACATCGGGGCGCTGATGGCCGCCGCCTCCAAAACCCAGGACACCGCCAGCCAGGAACTGCGGCTGGGCATCTTTCCCAGCCTGGCCACCTATGTCCTCCCCCGGATCCTGAAGAACCCGGCGTGGAAGGACCTGGGCATTGACCTCAAAGTCTCCGTAGCCGAACCCGGGCAAACCATCCAGGGCCTGCGTACCGGCGGGGACCTGGACCTGGCGCTGGTGTTCCAGGTGGGCCAGACCGGGCTGGCGTGGCCCAACACCATCAACCGGCAGTGGATCGGTGACGACGACTTCCGGGTGGTGCTGCCCGCAGGCTGGGGCTTCGGCCCGGACGCCAAGGTGGCTGCAGACCACCTCTCCGAGATGCCGTGGATCATGCACCACCCCGGCACCAGCGACGCCATGGTGATCGAGCGGCTCTTCGCCGGCTGCAACCTGCATCCCCGCGTGGTGGCCCACAGCGACGACTTCCACGCCAGCCTGGAGATGGCTGCAGCGGGACTCGGCGCGGCGCTGGTCCCCGAACTCGCGCTGCGGAACAAGCCGGCAGGCGTGGTGGTGCTGGACGTCCCCGAAATCCGGTTGGCCCGCAACGTTTTCGCGTTGGTGATCAACGACAGCAAAACCGCCCGGGTCCAGCTTTTTGTGGACCTGCTGGCGGAAACCCTCGCCGGAATGCGCACGGCAGTCAATTAGGCCGAATGCTGGAATGCACCGCTGTTCGGGTCTATGTTGAGAATATGAACAGGGTAGCGAGCCAGCATTTCGGCGAAGTCGAGCTCAATCACGGCAGGGACCATAACTTCGCCGCGAAGCACGAACTGCGCGGACATCCCCTGGAACTTGACCTCAACATCACCGCCCATGACCATTTCGACGAGGCCGCGATGCACAAGGTGGATTACCGGCTACGGTTCCTGCCCGAGCTCGTTGATGAGGTCCGCGACATGATCGCCGAGGAACTCGGCCAGGAGGGCACCAGCCCCCAGGAGTATCTCCGTTTCCACTGCAATGCGCTTAAGGATGAGCACCTGCAAAAGGTCTTCGGCGTGGAGGAACGCAGCCAGCTCACCAACGACGTTTTCCTGAAGGCCCTGAAGCTGGGCCACGTGGCCATCTACCCCGGGCAGCCGGAACGCTACTTCGTGCTTGACTTCACCCTGGGTGAGCACTTTACGGACGAGGTCCTTGTGGCCTCGGCCGATGAGGACGGCGTGGTGGACGACGAGATCCTCTGGGAGTCCTGAGGCTCCCATAATGGAAAGCGACGCCGGCCGGTCACCCTGGTGACCGGCCGACGTCGTACTTTTATGCTGTCAGCGAAGAATTGCTACTTTGCGTCTGCCAGCAGGCCGTTACGGGAGTGCCGGGGCAGCGCAAGCTTGTCCAGGACTTCGAGCGCGCTTTGGTGCTCGTTGAAGGTGTAGATGTGCAGGCCGGGGGCGCCGGCGTCCAGGGCTGCGTTCGCCAGGTCAATGGTGGCGCTGACACCGATCCGGCGACGCTCGGAGTCGCTGTCCGCGGCAGCGAGCCGCGCCATCAGCTCCGGTGCGGGTTCGACGCCGGCCAGCTCGCCAAGGCGGGTGACGCGGCGCACGCTGGTCAGCGGCATCACGCCGGGGATGATCGGGATGGTCACGCCGGCGCGGCGGGCCCGGGTGAGCAGGTCCGCGTACTGCGCGGTGTGGAAGAAGACCTGCGTGATGGCGAAGTCGGCGCCGGAACGCTGCTTGGCCAGCAGTACCTCCACATCGTGGGCTTCACTGGGCGACTCGGGGTGCCGTGTGGGGTAGGCCGCCACACCCACCGCGATCTTGCCGGCGCAAAGCATCGCGGACCGGCGCTGTTCCACGCGGCGGATCAGTTCGATCAGGTCCTGGGCGTAGCGCAGCGAACCGGCGATCGGCGCCCCGCTGTCCTTGGGCAGGTCGCCGCGCAGGGCAAGGATGCCCCGCACGCCGGCGTCCAGGAGCTGGCCGATGATGGCTGCCAGTTCCTGCGGCGTGTTGCCAACGCAGGTCAGGTGCGCCAGCGGCCGCAGGGTGGTTTCAACCACGAGGCGGTTGATGAGTTCGACGGCGGTGTCCCGGTTGGAGCCACTGGCACCGTAGGTGACGGAGACGTAGTCCGGAGACGTGGTCTCCAGCTCACGGATCGTGGTCCAAAGAGTTTCCGCGGCGGCCGGCGACCGGGGCGGAAACAGCTCGTACGAAAGCGCCACCGGGGCGGCGTCGGAGAGGTTCGGATGTGTGTCCATAAGGCTTGGTGGTGACATTTGCGTCCTTGGCTTTGCCATTGGAGGCAGTTCCACGTTTTTTGGGTGGGACCTGCCGGCAATGAATTGAGTTTGGGGATCACGGGAAAACTCCACAGGAACACAGCCGGGACTGTTAAGCCTGTTTTGACGTTGTCCGTGAGCAAATGTCAGGCCCACATGGGGGCACCCACACCCTCCGAACCGGAGGATCGCTGACACGTTACCAGGGTAACTTGGTAATGACTCTATGAGCGTGCGGGGGCGCTTTCAAGTCTGCCGCCAAATTAAGACGCACCTTAACGCCTTGAGTATCCCGGGCCCGGAATTTTCTTCGCCCAGCGGGCGGGGCGGGCCTGTCAGCTTTGCCAGGCCAGCACCCCGAGCGCCAGCGGGACAAGGACCACCAGCGCCACGAAGCAGATGGCACCGATCCTGCCTGCACGGTTGCCCAGGTTGATGGTGAGTCCGTAACCTGCCCCCTCCCGCCTCGGCACCAGCAGGCGCGCATCTTCGGGGTTGTTGTAGATGATGCCGCTGATCCACAAGCGGTCCGCCGCGGCTTCCTGCACGGTGGGGGCAACACCTGCCCGCGCAGCGGCGCGGGCAGCCCACCTGGCGGCAACAGCGTACGAACCGATGACCACCAGCAGGAACAGCGGGATGGAGAGGAGAGCCGGGGGCGCTGTGGGCCTGTCCGGTCCGGTCCCTCCCTGGGGACCCTGCAGGCCGAGGGTGACAGCAAGGGCCAGGGAAGTGAGTCCCAGCGCGGCGATGGTGCCGCGGGCCATGCCTTCGCGGCGGTGGAGTTCCCAGGCAGTCGCCTCCGGCCGGGGCGGGAAGGCGCGCACTGACACGGCAGCCAGCCCGGCCAGGAAAACCGTCATGCCCGCGGCAAGGAACTGCGTGAAGAACATGTCCGGCAGGCCGGGATAGAGGGACCAGCCGTACGCGAAGAATCCGGCGGTGGCCGCGAGCGCGGCGACGAAGGTGAGCCAGACGGGCCCCCGGCCGTGCCTGATGTTCCGTGCAGATGCTGTTGTTGTTTTCCCCATGTACCGAGCCTAGTCCGGTCGCTTGGGCGCGTTCCTGTGGGCCGGGATTACCGCCGGGATTTGCCTCACCAGGGCCTGTCCACCCCAGGCCCGGTGTCCGGCCGGTCGAGGTATTCGTTACGTGCGCCGCTCTCCAGCCGCTCCCGCAGCGCGTCCCGGGACTGCTGTTCCAGCTGCTGCAGCCGGGAGGCGTCCGGTTGTTCCGGTTGTTCCTCCCCTTGGGGTTCCTCCCCTGCATCTTCGCCCCCGTCACCGGCGGCAAGTGCGGCACTGAGCCGGTCGCGGGCTTCGGCCAACCGGCTGCCCTCGCCTGCGTCGTTGTACCCGGACCCGTTGCCGGCGTCGGTGAAACACCCGGCCGGGGACTGTTCGACGGCGGCGAGCGCCTCGGTGAGCAGATGGTGCTTTTGTGCGGAGTCGGCAGCGCCTTCGCTGAGGCGTTCCGTGGCCAGCACCAGGTTGACGCGGACCTTGCATTCATCCGGCCCGGGGTTCAGCTCCAGTGCCGCCTGGAAGTGTTCCCGGGCGGCCGCGAAGTTGCCGGCCAGGACTTCACCGTCCCCGGCAGCAAAGACTGCCTTGTGGGGTTCGATTACGTTACCGGTGAGCAGTCCGCGGGCAGCCGACGACACACCTGCGGAATCCCCGCGGCCGAACGCCCCGGCGGCGGCATCGGCGATCAGGCTGACGCTGACCAGCTTGGCCGCGATGACCAGCACCAGCAGGACAGGAAGCGCGGAAACCAGCAGCAGCCGGCGCCGCTTCCCCGGTCTCCGCACTGAATGCCTCCTCAAGACCTGTCCCGTCATAACCTGCCCCCTCGCCCGCCGGCGGGCAGCCGCGTATCGCGGAGCCGCCGGCCGGAGAGGACCAGTTCCCGCAGGCCCAGCACAAAGGCAGCCAGCGCCAGCAGCCAGGACACCTCCCCGCGGTCCGGGACCTCTCCTCCAGCGCTGTCAGCCACCGTCATGCTGCCGGGGTTGGCTTCCTGCAGCAGCGCATCCGCAGTGTCGCCGGGCGTGCGGTGGACGTACGGCACACCAAGGGTGTCCGCAATCGAGCGGAGCGCGTCCTCGTCGATCCGGGACACCGCGTCTCCGCCGCCCGCCGCCGATCCATCCTGGATATAGGCGGTCCCGGCCGAGCCGGTCCGGCCACCCTCGTACGTGCGCATGCGGCCGCCGTCGGCCGTTCCGTACCCCAGCACCGCTCCCCCATCCACCAGGCCGCTGTCCACCCCGAGCCGACCGGCCGGAGCAGCGCTGGTCTGTTCCCCGTCCCCCAGGTAAAACACAAACCGAAGCCGCTCGGGATGGCTGTCCCGGGCGGCCTGCAGGCGCTGGGCCAGCACCGGTCCTGCTGCGGTGATGCTGCTCCCCCGGGCGTAGTCGGTGATTTCCGGCGCCAGCACCCCGGCGGCCGCAGCCAGTGCGCCGGCATCGGTGGTCAACGGCAGCCGCACCACGGCTGCGGCATCGAAGGTGATCAGGGAGAACCTGCCGCCGGCCAGGCCCGTGGCCACCGCGGCGACGTCACGCTGGACGCCGGCCAGGCGGGGTTCGCTGCCGAAGTCCTCGGCGGCGAGGCTGCTGGTGGTATCCACCACCAGGAATACGTCGACGTCGGCGGGCGCTGCCTGGGTAGCTGCGCCGCCCACCCCCGGGCGGAGGGCGGCGGCAAAAAGCAGCGCCAGCAGGACCCCGCGAGCGGCCCAGTCCCGCGCCGCTGCCGGTGACGACCGGTTCCGGTGGAGGTGCCACACAATGCCCGCCGTCGCGACGGCCATCAGGGGGGCCAGCAACCACCACGGCAGGATCGGAAGGAGGCTCATCGATCCACCCGCCAGGCCAGGCCCACCAGCACCAGGCCGGCCAGCAGGGCAAGACCCAACGGCCATGCGGACTCGTCAGTGACCACCCGCTGCGGTGCACCCTGGCGTGCCGCCGCTTCCGTGCGCTGCACCTCGCGGACAATCGACCCCACTGCCGCCGGAGAGTCCACCGGGTAATACGCGCCACCGGTGGACTCGGCCGCCGCCCGCAGGGTGGCACCTTCCTGCCCGGGCTTGTCGCCGTAGTCGAAGTCCGCCGGGTTCAGTGCATGGATCCTGATGCCCTTGTCCCTGGCCAGGGCTGCGGCCTCGGCCAGCGTAAAAATAGGGTCGCCGGAGATGAAGTTGTCCGTGGCCAGCACCAGCGACCGTGAGCGGCTGCCATCGTCCGGTCCGGGGAATCCCTGGCTGCACGAAGCCAGGCCGTCACCGATCAGCGACGACCCCGGCGCCACCCCTGTCCCGGCGAAAAAGGCAGCGTCGCCGGGACCGCCCTCGAAGGCGTTGCGCGCCCGCGCCAGCTGCTCCGCCACCAGCTGGTAGTCATCCGTCAGCGGAAAGACCTGGGCTGCGGAGGAGTCAAACATCATCAGGCCGATGCGTTCGCCGTCGAACTCCCGGGCCAGGTCCTGGAACACCCCGACGATGGCGGCATCGGCGCTGGCCATGGAGGCTGACGTATCCAGGCACAGCATAATGTCCCGGCTGTGCGCCGCCGGTGTGGTCACGGTGGCGCCCACCGGCCTCGCGGCAGCAGCCAGGGCCGCCAGCAGCAGCACCACGGCGGAACCTGCCATGACCGCGAGCAGCCTGCGGTGGCGCCGCAGGACATCCCGGTACTCGGGCAGGGCGGTCAGCCGGTCCGTATGCGCCACAGCCCGGTGCCGGCAGTCCTTGTCACGGCGGAGGAACCACCAGGCCACTGCAGCGCCTGCCAGGATCCCCACCGGGAGAATCCACCAGTACATCAGCTCCATGCCCGCACCGTTTCCCGGGCCACTGCTGCGGACGCCGTAACGGACGGCAGCGGTTCAGCGGCGAACTCGCCCGGATAGATCCTGCCGATGGCCTCGGCCACCCCAGGCAATGGCTGCTCCCGGATGTCCGCCAGCGTCATCCGGGTCATGTCCTGACCGGTGGCGTCCCGGATGAAGAGGCGCAGCAGGAGGCTGAGTTCCTGGTGTGCGGCGCGTTGCGGCAGCGCCCCGGTTCCGGCCGCTGTCTCCACCTCGTGGATCCGGGCCAGGTAATGCTCCTTCAACCCGGCAGCCGGCAGCACGGCGGCGGGGCTGTCCGGTGCGGTCCGCGCGCGGGGTTGCCGGGTGGCTGCCAGGACGGCAACAATCCACCCCACCGCGAGCGCAGCCAGGAGCAGGCCTGCCCACAACCACAGCGGGCTGTAGCCCAGGGGCGCGTAGAAGCCCTGGTCATCCGCCACGGCGGTGACTTTCCAGAAGCGAGAAGATGGCGGGGACCACCTCATGGCTGGAGCCCGCGTACCCTTCGGTGATGCCGGCCCGGCGCAGCATGTGGCTGCGGGCCGCATCCCGCTCCGTCCGGGCCAGCTGATATGCGGCCAGCACCTTGGGCGAGGCTGCCACAGGATGGACGACGGCGGCCCGCCCCACCACATCCCGCAGTGCTGCCCCGCGCCCGGCCGGGTCCGCAGCGGGCGCCGGTGCGGTCAGGTCCGCGTCCCGGATGGTCAGCCACAGGATTTCGTGCTGGGCACGAAGCCGCCGGAGCTGGCGTTCCGTGGTCTCCGCCACGGCGCCCTCGTCCGCCACCACAAACAGCAGCATCCGGCGGCGGAAGGTGCGCTCGACGAACCCGAGTTGCTCCCCGGGGGCACTGGGCGCGCTGTGGCGGCCGACGTCGTCCACTTTCCGGAGGATCCGCTCGAGGTTGGCTTCGCCGGCCTTGACCGGCAGGGCCTGAGTGCCGGTGGCATCGCCATGGACAAGCCCCACGGGGTCGCCGTGGTTCAGCGCCAGGGACCCCAGCACACCCAGCGCCATTACGGCGATGTCCTTCTTGGGTTCGCCGCCCAGGGACTCGGCCGCCATGTTCCTGCCGGTGTCCACCACCAGCAGGACCTGCTGCTGCCGCACTGCCACATAGCGCCGGATCAGGGGCGAGCCGTGCCGTGCGGAGGCCTTCCAATCGATATCGCGGACTTCGTCGCCGGGAACGTAGGCCCGCAGGTCGTCGAAGTCCAGGCTGCGGCCCTTGAAGACCGAGCCGTATTCCCCGTCCAGGAGGCCACGGGCTTTCCGGTGGGCGAAGATGAACATCTTCGACTTCACCCGGTGCAGGAGTGCAGTCATGCAGCCCTACGGCGTCTGCACGGCATTGACCACCGCGTCGATCACGGTTTCCACCAGCACCTGCTCGGCGACGGCGTCGAACCCCAGGATCAGGCGGTGCCGGAGGATCCGGTGGGCCAGGGCCTTCACGTCCTCGGGGATCACGTGGTCCCGCCCTTCCAGCAGGGCACGCGCCCGGACGGCCTGGCTGAAGGCGATGCTGGCGCGGGGACTCGCACCGAATTCGATGTACCCGGCGAGGCGGGGATCGATGTACTGGGCGGCATTGCGGGTAACGAAGACCAGGCCCACGATGTAATTGACGATGGCCGGGTCGAGGTAGATCCGCCGGACGGTGTCCTGCACAGCGGACACGGCGGCCAGGGACGCGGCGGCGGGCGGTGCCTGCTCCTTGCTGTACACGCCGGCATCGATCCGCCGGATGATTTCCGCCTCTTCCGCCGGTGTGGGGTAGTCCAGGACGTCTTTGAGCATAAACCGGTCCATTTGCGCCTCGGGCAGCTGGTAGGTGCCTTCCTGCTCGATGGGGTTCTGCGTGGCCAACACCAGGAAGGGCGCCGGCAGCGGGTAGTCCCGGCCGCCGATGGACGTCTGCCGTTCCTGCATGGCCTCGAGCATGGCGCTTTGGGTCTTGGCGCTGGACCGGTTGATTTCGTCGAGGAGCACAATGTTGGCGTGGACGGGGCCCAGCTGCGTGGAGAACGTCCCGGTGGAAGCGTCGTAGACCTGGGTGCCGACGATGTCGCTGGGGAGCAGGTCGGGGGTGCACTGGATCCGGCGGAAGTCGCCGCTGACGGCCTCGGCCACCGTTTGGGCCGCGGTAGTTTTGGCCAGGCCCGGAACGCTTTCCAGGAGCACGTGGCCACCGGTCAGCAGTCCCACCAACAGCGATTCGCGGAGCCGGGACTGGCCCACCACTTTGGTTTCGAAACTCCTGGTGATGTTGGCCGCGACCTGTTGTGCCCTGGCCAGTTCCGCCGGTTCAATCCTTGCGGCGGCACGGGTCTGCTGCACTGGTGGTCCCCCTGGCTGGCTGGTTGATGGGTACTGGCGGGCGCCTGCACTCCGCCCGCCATCCTATCCAAGCCGGATGCGGTGGAGGCGGCAATGGGGACCACTCCCCATCCGCGCCCGGCAGGTCTATCCTGATGCCATGAGCGAGCTTCCAGCCAGTTACAAGGAGTTTCTCGCCGACAAGAGCGAGATGTTCGTGAACACCGTCAAGCCGGTCCTGCAGCAGTCTGCTGCGGATGGACTGCACGGGGTCCGCGTGGTGTACAACCCCGGCTCAACCGGCCACCAGGCGCACCTCGATGAGACCCTTCCGTTCGGGGTTGTCCTCGAGGACATCGACTAGCCAGCCTGTCCGGCTGCTGTGCCCGACCTCCTGATGTCAGTTTTCCAGCAGGAGGCGCTGGGCGCGGGGGGCCAGGGTGTGCTCCAGGACCAGCGACGCGGCACCGATGGCCCCGACGTCCTCGCCAACGCCGGTTCCCACCACATCGATGGGGTGGATCAGCCGGGCGGCGCTGCTGGCGTCAAGGAGCGGGGGCAGCAGTTCCAGGTAGCGCTCCGACAGTCCGCTCCAGAACGGGCCACCGAAAACCACCCGTTCAATGTCCAGGGTGTTGGCGACAACAGACACCGCCCGCGCCACCAGCACGGCGGATTTGTCGATGATGGCGGAAGCCTTTTCGTTGCCCTCGGCTGCCAGGCTGCACAGCCGCGAGAACTGCTGCTGGATTTCGGCTCCGCTGGTGCCCGCCAGCGGGCCATCCAGGACGCCGGCGGCCTGCGCCTCCGCGACCAGTACCTGCGGGATGCAGGAGGACTTGACGCAGCCGCGCTGGCCGCAGTCGCAGGGCGGGCCGTCCGGATCCACCATGATGTGGCCGATCTCGCCGGCGTTGCCTGACGTGCCACGGACCACTTCGTCGTTGAGGACGATGCCGCAGCCAATACCGGTGCCCATGTACATAAAGATGAAGCTGCCGGAACCGCTGGGGCCGCCGGCCCAAGTCTCGGCCACGGCGGCGCTGGTCACGTCCTTGTCCACCAGGACCGAGTAGCCCGTCGCTGCGGAGAGGGCGTTGCGCAGTTCCACCCGGTCCCAGCCGGGAAGCAGTGGCGGGTCAACCACCGTGCCGTTATCCAGGTCGATCGGCCCGGGAGTGGCCAGTCCCAGGCCGGCTATCAGGCTCTGGTCCACCCCGGATGCAGCCACAACGGCGGCGATCTCCGCGGCAATGGTGGCGATGACGGCGGCCGGGTCGCTGCCGCCCGGCGTGGCAATGCGGGAATGCTGCACCACCGCCCCTACGAGGTCCAGCACCACCACGGTGGTGACGGCCGGGTCCAGGTGGACCCCCAGGGCGTACATGCCGGCAGGATTGAGGCGCAGGATGGTCCGCGGCTTGCCGGGGCCGCTGCCTTCCTTGCCGGCTTCGATGATGAGGTGCTGGTCCAGGAGCCGGCGGGAAATATTGGAGATGGTCTGCGGGGACAGGCCCACAATCTGGGCCAGCTCCACCCGGCTCATCCCGCCGGAGGACCTGCGGATGGCATCAACGATCACCGTGAGGTTGAAGTCCCCCATTTTGGGCAGGTTGGTTCCGCGCCTCGGTGAGGATGGGCGGATCTCAGTCACTTCTTCCCCTATACCTTTACTGCGTTGCAGTGGTGATTCTTGAATCGTACGTTACGCCCTCCCGCAGGCCATACGTCTGTCCGACGGCGCGGCGCGCGGTAATTCAGCGGTCAGCGCAAGGCCCGCCGCACGGTCCGTGCCACCAGGAATTTTGGGTTCTGCCCCCGGACATCGGTGGCCCCCACCTCGCGTTCGAGTGCCGGCAGGTACGGGAGGTGCCGGTTGTAGACGGTCCAGAGTTCACCGCCCGGTGCCAGGACGCGTGCGGCGGCGCTGATCAGTTTCAGGCCGGCCCCGGCATGGATTCCAGCGCCCACGTGGAAGGGCGGGTTCAGCAGGACCAGGTCCGCGCTGCCCGCCGGCAGGGTGCTGAGTGCATCGTCCTGCAGGACACTGATCCGGTCCGCCAGGTTGTTGGCGCGGGCCGTTGCGAGCGCTGAAGCCACGGCGGCCGCTGACTGGTCGCTGGCGGTGACCACTGCCCCCGGGAACCTGCGGGCATACATTGCCGCCAGGATGCCCGTGCCGCAGCCCAGATCCACCGCGTGCGCCGCTGCGGGCATGTCGGGCAGGAAGTCCAGCAGGAACCGGGTGCCGATGTCCAGCTTCGGGCCGGCGAACACGGCACCGTGGGCGGCGACCGCCAGGTCCAGCTCCGCCAGGTGTTCCAGCACGGGGAACTTGGTGGCCGGCGCATCCGGCCGCGGCCAGGATGCCAGGATGACCCGGGATTTCTGCCGCGCCAGTTGCGGCTGGACGGTGGTGAAGTACTGTTCCAGCACCCGGTTCATGCCCAGCGACATGTGCTTCACCCGGCCGCCGGCCAGCACCACCGCGTCCCGGTCCGCATGCAGTGCCACGGCCGCGGCGATCTCCTCCAGTTCGGCCAGGGTCTTAGGCAATTGGAGGAGCACCGTCCCCGCACCGGCCAGCAGGTCCGCCCCGAGGGGGAGCTGCTCAAACCGGGCACCGGGTCCGGCGTTGAGGCGCAGCGCCCGCTCGCCGGTCACCAGGTCCTGGTGCACCCGCAGGTCCTCCGGTTCCAGCACGGCGCCGGCGCCGAGGGTCAGGGCACCATAGCGGTCCCCGACCACGGCGATCCGGGTGCCCGCGCGTCCTTCGGCAGCCGCGGTCTCGAGCAGGAGCCGGTCGGTGGCGTCCCAGGCATGGAGGTTTGCCGCTTCCACGTCGGGCCGCCGGCGCAGGCCGGCGAAAAGGTCATCAATGATGTGTGCTGGCTGGTCCATGCTGTTTTCGGGTTCTCCCTCGGTGGTCATTGCTGCCGTCCTTGCGCCGGTGCGGCCAGCTGCGGCAGCTTGAGGAGCGTTGCCACTGCCGCCCGGCCCGCCCGGTTCGCGCCGATGGTGGACGACGACGGCCCATACCCCACGAGATGCACGCGCGGCTCGGCTGCCACTTGCGTTCCGGCCATCGCAATTCCGCCGCCGGGTCCCCGCAGGTGAAGCGGGGCAAGGTGCTCCAGTTCGGCGCGGAAGCCGGTGGCCCACAAGATGACGTCCACCTTCAGCAGCTCCCCGGTGGCGAGGCGGACGCCGTCGGGCGTTAGGGACGTAAACATGGGCTGCCGGTCCAGGGCTCCCCTGGCGGCTGCGGCACGGAGGGTGGGGGTCCAGAGCAGGCCGGTCACCGACACAACGCTTTGCGGCGGCAGGCCCTGCCGCACCCGCTCTTCCACGAGCGCCACGGCGTCGTGGCCGGCCCGGCCATCGAAGCCGCTGTCCCGCCATACGGGCGGGCGGCGGGTGAACCAACTGGTACTGGTGACCAGCGAGATTTCGGCGAGCAGGCCCACCGCTGAAATCCCGCCGCCCACCACCGCAACGTGGCGGCCCGAAAATTCCTCCGCCGCCACGTAGTCGGCCACGTGCAGTTGGCGGCCACGGAAGCCGGCCTGGCCCGGGTAGATGGGCCAGAACGGCCTTGTCCAGGTGCCAGTGGCGTTGATGACCGCCCGGGCGGACCACACGCCGTCGTCAGTGGTGATCCGCAGCCTGCCGAGGGGGTTGCTGTCTTCCCTGCTGACGGAACGGACTTTGACGGGCCTCCTGATGGCCAGTGCCAGTTCCTCCTCATATCCGCCGAAGTAGCGGCTCAGGAACTCCGAACTCGGTTCCGCGGGATCCACCGGGGGCTTGGCCGCACCCGGCAGGTCGCTGATGCCGTTCACGGTGCCCATCCGAAGGCTTTTCCACCGGTGCCGCCAGGCGCCGCCCGGACCGTCTTCGGCGTCCAGGACCACGTGGTCCAGGCCGCGCCGCAACAGGTGGTACGCGGTGGACAGGCCGGCCTGGCCGGCGCCGATGACCACAACGTCGGCAAGGGCAGGGTTCACTCCCCCATGATAGTCGCGCCCCGACACCGGAAAATTCCCTGCTCCAGGGACGCTGACAACGGCGGGGACCGGCCTTAGTGTTGGCCCAAGGACGTGCATGACGGTTGCCGAGGGTACTGGCCAGCGGCGGGGAGGCCGTCCGGGAAGGCAGGACCGCCGTGGCCGCAGGGACTGGACATGCTGACCGGCTTGCCGCAGCACTGGGGGTGGTGCTGGGCACGGAAGGCATTCCGCTGCGCCTGCGCGCGTGGGACGGTTCAGAGGCAGGGCCCCTGGGTGCACCGGTCCTGGAGTTCCGGTCCCGGCGCGCGCTCCGGCGGATTTTGTGGTCGCCGGGCCAGCTGGGGCTCAGCCGCGCTTACGTGGCCGGTGAAATCGACACCCCGGGCGATATCTTCGCTGCCTTCACGGCGCTGAGCTCGGCAGGAAAGTTCGCCGAACCGGGCCCGTTCCGCCGACCCACGGCAGGGGAACTGCTGGTTTTGGTCCGGGCAGCCGTCCGGCTCGGCGCCCTGGGGCCCAACCCTGCGCCGCCTGCCGAGGAGGCGAAGGTCCGCCGGACGGGGCGGCTGCATACGCGCCGCCGGGACTCCGCGGCCATCTCCCATCACTACGACGTGGGCAACGACTTCTACGAACTGGTCCTGGGCCCGTCCATGGTGTACTCCTGCGCGGTGTGGGAGGGGATTCCGGCGGACGGTGCGGACGGCCATGGGACAGGCAACGGCCTGGTTGAAGGTCTGGACGCCGCCCAGGAAGCCAAGGTGGACCTGGTGTGCCGCAAGCTCGGGCTGCAGCCTGGCATGCGGGTGCTGGACGTGGGCTGCGGCTGGGGCAGCTTCGCCCTGCATGCTGCCAGCCGGTATGGCGCCACGGTGGTGGGTGTCACCCTCTCGGCGGAGCAGGCTAAGCGGGCCCGCGAACGGGCTGCGGATGCGGGCGTGGCGGACGCAGTGGACATCCGGGTCCAGGACTACCGCGATGTCCCGGATGGCCCGTTTGACGCCATCAGCTCAATCGGCATGTCGGAGCATGTCGGGCGGGCCGGGACGCCTCGCTATGCGGCCACGCTGTTCGGTTTGCTCAAGCCCGGCGGGAGGCTGCTGAACCACGCGATTTCCTGGAACGCCGGGGTCACCAGCCCGGACCCGGACTCGTTTATCCCCCGGTATGTCTTTCCTGACGGGGAAATGATCAGCCTCGCGGAGATGGCGGCGGCGCTGGAGACCGCCGGCTTCGAGATCCTGGACGTCGAGGCGCTGCGCAGGCACTACGCGCTGACACTGCGGGCGTGGGTCAACCGGTTGGAGGCCGGCTGGGACCGTGCGGTGGAGCTCGCCGGCCCTGGCCGGGCCAGGATCTGGCGCCTCTACATGGCGTCCAGCGCCCTGGGCTTTGAAAACAACCTGACCGGCGTCAACCAGGTGCTGGTCCGGCGGCCCGGCGGGGCGGAGCCGCCGCTGCGGCGGACGGAGTGGCTCTGAACCGGTCGCTGCCGCTGGCAACAAAAAAGAGAACCACCGGCGACGGTGGTTCCCTTTTTGTTTGGTGGAGCTGAGGGGACTCGAACCCCTGACCCCCTGCATGCCATGCAGGTGCGCTACCAGCTGCGCCACAGCCCCAAACCCTGCCGCCTCAACGGTAACCCGCGAAGCAACCTGATCAGCTTAATGCACTTTGGTGTTCCGCGCCAATCGGAGGTTCACCCAGGGGCGTATTTACCGTTTCCTGCCCCCAACACCCGGCGCGGACGTGATCTGTTGATGGCCTCCGCTATGCCCCGCTGGGGTTGCGGGAGGCTGGCCATGTTCCGCTGCTGGTCATGGAGACCATGATGGCGTTCGCGGGATACAAAAAAGTCCGCCGGAATCATGATGATTCCGGCGGACCGTTCGGTGGAGCTGAGGGGACTCGAACCCCTGACCCCCTGCATGCCATGCAGGTGCGCTACCAGCTGCGCCACAGCCCCGAACTACTGCTGTTCTTCGATGTTTTCCCGGGTTTCCCCGAAGCAACTCAAATATCTTAGAACAGCAATTCCGAAAATTCCAAATCGGGTATATTCGCCCGGATGGTGCGGAACTATTCGCCCTCGGCCGTAACTGCAGCCTTAGCGGACGTGTCATCCCCGAGCTGGAGATCCACAACGGGGCAGTCCTTCCACAGGCGCTCCAGGGCGTAGAAAACACGGTCTTCCTCGTGCTGTACGTGGATGACGATGTCCGCGTAGTCCAGCAGGACCCAGCGGCCACCGGAGCGGCCTTCGCGACGCACGGGACGGAGGTCCTGCTTGGCGAGTTCCTCTTCGATGCCATCAACGATGGCGTTGACCTGGCGTTCGCTCGGTGCCGAGGCGATCAGGAACACATCGGCCAGCGCCAGGCGCTCACTGACGTCCAACGCCACGATGTCCTGGGCGATCTTGTCGGCGGCAGCCTTGGCGGCGGTACGGGCAATGCTGATGGATGATTCTGTAGCAGTCATGGGACTTCCTTGTTGTTATTAAAAGCTGTGATGTTCGGCGGAGCCGGTCAGCGGGACATGCCGCTGATGATCAGGACAATGCCCGAGACGAGTGCCACGATGCCAAAAACCAGGATGCAGAGTTGAAGCAGGCGGTTCCGCTGCGCCCGGCCGAGCCCAGCGGTGGCAGCGTCGAGGGGGTCCAGCCCATGCGCGGATGCGGCCGGGATGCGTGGCAGGTCCGCAAAGAGGTCGTCTGGAGAGCTTTCGGCTGGAACGCCTGGAACGGGGGCCGCAGCTTTCCGTGCGGCAGCTTCCGCCCGGGCAATCACCTGGGACGGGCTGGTGCCGGCGTCCGGGGCGGGCCGTCCGGCGCGCGGTCCGGGCGGGTTTTTACGGCCCGGTCCGGAGGCGACTTTGCTACCGGGCCGGGTGACCACTGGAACATGGGACGTGGCGGGGCGCTTCATGACCGGCCGGTCGAAGCCAGGTACTTCGACAAACTCCAGGGGTGTCACCATGGCCAGGTTATCTGCGGTGGACGGTGCCGGCTTGCTTGCCCCGGCCCGCCGGTTGACCGCGGCCGCCCGCTCAGCAAGTGCCACCTGCTCAGCCAGGACTGCGGGGTCCACGGCTTCGGGATCCGCGGTCTTAGGGTCCAGTGAAGCAATGTGCTCCATCTTGGCGATCTGGTTCCTGGCCTGCTCGGCAATCAGTGCCCGCGCAGCCAGTGCCTGTTCCACCGTCATGCCCTTGGGGCCAGGCGCGGTGCCCGGTGCGGCAGGGACAGCGGGCTTGGCAAGCTGGCCTGCGGAGGCCTGCTCCGGCGCCGGAACGATTGGAGTGGCAGCCGTAAGGGCCTGCTCCTTGAGCTGCTGCAGGCGGATTTGGCGGCGGGTGAGCGGACCGCCGTCGGCCTGCTGCCCGTCTGCAATTTCCTGCTCCTTCAGCGTACGCAGCGCCGCGCGATCGCGGGCACGGATCTGGGAGGACCGCTGGGTGGACGTATCCTCCGGTGCGGCATCAGCAGGTTTGTTGGCGGCTCGCTTGGCAGGGGCAGGCTTTGCCGGATCCGGTTTAGCCTGTTCAGCCTGTTGAGCCTTGGCGGCAACGGGCTTGGCCGCTTCAGGCTTCACCGCAGCAGGCTTGGCCACTTCAGGCTTCACGGCAGCAGGCTTGGCCGCTTCAGGCTTCACCGCGCCGGGTTTGGCCGGTTGCGGCTTGGCTGGTGCGGGTTTCGCTGCGGCAGCCTTTGATGAAGCGGCCGGGCCGGCCGGCTTGGCCGGGACGGGCTTCGCCGGAGCTGCCGGCGCCGGAACAGCCTTGGTGGGTGCCGGTTTCATCGGAACGGGCTTGGCCACGGCGGGCCGCTTTGCCTGCGGTTGCCCGCCCTGGCCCTGCTTTACGGAAGGCGCCGCCGAGTCAGGTTGCTTGGTTTCGGCCTGTTTTGTGGCAGGCAGCGGCGCAGCATCCGGCTGGCCGGCAGCGGGAAGCTCGTCGACTTGCGCGGACACCTGTCCAGCTTCCCTTGCCTGGCGGAGTTCCCGGCGGCTACGGAAGGTTGGCTGTTCCTGACTCATTAGGGACTCATTCGGTACTGGCGGGTTCACGTGCTTCGGAAGTTGGATTGGTGACGGCGGTACGCTCATCCGCATACAGGCCGTACTTGGCGATGTACTGGACCACACCGTCCGGCACCAGGTACCACACGGGGTTGTTCCCCGCCACGCGGGTGCGGCAATCGGTGGACGAAATCGCCATGGCCGGCACCTCAAGGAGGCTGACGTCCGTGCGGCCCATCCCGTCCAGGACGTGCCCGGGCCGCGTGACCCCCACAAAGTGGGCCAGCGACCACAGTTCGTCGATGTCCTTCCAGGACAGGATCTGCGCCAGGGCGTCCGCGCCCGTGATGAAGAAGAGGTCCGCATCCGGGCGCTGGGCCCGCAGATCGCGGAGGGTATCGATGGTGTATGTGGGGCCGGGCCGCTCCACATCCACCCTGCTGACCGTGAACCGCGGGTTTGAAGCCGTGGCAATCACTGTCATCAGGTAGCGGTGCTCAGAATCACTGACCTGCTTGTGCGATTTCTGCCAGGGCTGCCCGGTGGGCACAAACACCACTTCATCAAGGTTAAACTGCGCAGCAACCTCGCTGGCAGCCACCAGGTGTCCATGGTGGATGGGATCAAACGTCCCGCCCATAACGCCCAGCCGGAGCCTGCCCTTGGCGGCACCGCTGTGGTGGAGAACGCCGGAAATGTTAGTGGCCCTGCCCGTGATCGTGCTTGTTGGGGTGCTGGCGGTGCGGATCCGCGTGCTCCTCAGTGATGCTGTGGCGGTTGCCCAGGTTGGAGTAGGACAAGGTGATGAACATCAGCACCAGCAGGATGCCGAAAATGACCGCGCCGAAGACCCACGGCTCGGCCCACAGCGGAGCGAGTTCGTGCTCTTCGCCTTCTGCGGCAACTGACATGGCGATCTGCTGGAACAGCATTTTCTCCCCTAAGGCTCAAGGTTTTCGGGCAGCGGCAAACGCGCTGCTGCAGGCTTCTGGTCTATATTACCGCGTTGCTACCCGCGGACCTGGCCTTCGCCCTGGACGATCCATTTGGTGGTGGTCAGCTCCGTCAGTCCCATGGGGCCGCGGGCGTGCAGCTTCTGGGTGGAGATGCCCACTTCGGCCCCCAGGCCCAGTTCCCCGCCGTCGGTGAACCGGGTGGACGCGTTGACGATCACTGCGGCGGAGTCAATCTCGGCGATGAAGCGTTCGGCGTTGGCGAGGTCGTTGGTCAGGATGGCTTCGGTGTGGCCCGTGGACCACTTCCGGATATGGCTGACGGCGTCGTCAAGGGTGTCCACCATGGCGACGGCAAGGTCCAGGTCCATGTACTCCGTGCCCCAGTCCGCGTCCGTGGCCGGAACGGACTCGATGGACGCGGGCAGGGCGGCGCGGATCCGCTCGTCGGCGTGCAGCCGGACCCCCGCGGCCTGCAGGGCAGCGGCGACGGCGGGCAGGACGGTGGAGCCCGAGTGCACCAGGAGCGTTTCCACGGTGTTGCAGACGCTGGGGCGCTGGGTCTTGGCGTTCAGCAGGATCTCCACCGCCATGTCCACGCCGGCGGACTCGTCGATGAAAATGTGGACGTTGCCCTCCCCCGTTTCGATGACGGGGACTGCGGAGTTGGTGACCACGGTCTGGATCAGCTCGCGGCCGCCGCGGGGAATCAGGACATCCACCCTTCCGCGGGCACGCATCAGCACCGTGGCCCCGGCGCGGCCGTACTGGTCCACGGTCTGGACGGCGTCGGCGGGCAGGCCCACGGATTCCAGGGCTTCGCGCAGCACCCGCACCAGGACGCCGTTGGTGGCTTCAGCAGCGCTGCCGCCCCGAAGGATCACGGCGTTGCCGCTTTTGAGCGCCAGGCCGGCGATGTCCACGGTGACGTTGGGACGGGCCTCGTAGATGGCCGCCACCACGCCCATGGGAACGTTGACCTGGCGGAGCCGCAGGCCGTTGGGAAGGGTCTGGCCGCGGACCACGTTGCCTACGGGATCGGGCAGGCCGGCAAGGTTGTCCAGCGCGGACACCAGCCCGGCGATGCGGGTCCTGGTGAGGGTGAGCCGGTCCAGCATGGCTGCGGAGGTTCCGTTGGCTTTACCTGCCGCGACGTCGCGGGCGTTAGCGGCCAGGATGGCCTCGGCGCTGTCCTGCAGGGCCTTGCCGATGGCCTCGAGTCCGCGGTCCTTCCACGCCCGGTTGGCCATGGCCATCCGGCGTGAGGCCTTGCGGGAGCGGTCAGCGATGGCATGCACCGCTGCCTCGACGTCAGCCTCAGGCAGCGGGGCATCAACCGTCACCGGCGCGGCGGCAGGCGCCACGGCGTCCGCCGGGAAACCGGCGGCGGTGTTTTCGGTGGTGTCAGCAGCTGTGTGGGTCAGGGCCTCAGTCATCCTTCAAGTTTAGGCGAGGACGGGGCTTACACCAGCACCAGGTCGTCAACATGAACAACTTCCCGGTCATAGCCTGTGCCGAGCTCTTCCCCAAGGTCCCGGGTGGACCGGCCCAGCATGCGCGGCAGCTCAACGGCCGAGTAGTTCACCAGGCCGCGGGCCACGACAACGCCGTCGGCACCGGCGATTTCCACGGCGTCGCCGGCCTCGAAGTCGCCCTGCACAGCCGAGATGCCGGCTGGCAGCAGGGAGGTGTGGCGGTGGCGGACGGCCTGGACGGCGCCGTCGTCGAGGACCAGGCGGCCCTGGACGGAGGCCACATGGGCCAGCCACAGCAGCCTGACGGGTTTGCGCGCGCCGTTCACGGTGAACCAGGTGCCAACGTCCTCGCCGCGCAGCGCAGCGGCGGCGTTGGGTGTCGAGGTCACCAGGGTGTGGATCCCGGAGCCGGCAGCCATGCTGGCGGCTTCCACCTTGGTGAGCATCCCGCCGGTTCCCACCCCGGCCTTGCCGGCTTTGCCGATCGACACTGCCTCGAGGTCGCGCGGACCGGTGACCAGGGGAATCCGGGTGGCACCTTGGGCGGGCGGTCCGTCATAGAGGGAGTCGACGTCGGACAGCAGGACCAGCGCGTCCGCACGGACCAGGTGCGCCACGAGGGCGGCGAGGCGGTCGTTGTCACCGAACCGGATCTCGTGGGTGGCGACGGTGTCATTTTCGTTGACCACCGGCACGACGCCGAGGTTCAGCAGCCGGTTCAGGGCGCGGAAGGCGTTGGTGTGCTGGCTGCGCCGCATCAGGTCCTCTGCGGTCAGCAGCACCTGGCTGACAGTGACGCCGTGGGCGCCGAAAGCCTGGGTGTAGCGTGCCATCAGCAGGCCCTGGCCTACACTTGCCGCGGCCTGCTGGGTGGCCAGGTCGCGGGGGCGTTTGGCCAGGCCAAGGGGCGCCAGGCCCGCCGCGATGGCGCCGGAGGAGACCAGGATGATCTCGGTGCCTGCGTTGCGCTTGGCGGCCAGGGCGTCAGCGAGGGCCGTCAGGGACTGCTCGGAGATGCCGCCTTTGATGCTGGTGAGTGACGAGGAACCCACCTTGACCACGATCCGGCGGGCCTGGGCGAAGACACTTCGGTCCAGGGCCGCGCCGGGCAGGGCGCTACTGGTCATCGTCTGCGCCCAGTCCACTCTCCTTGAGGGGCTTCGCCACGCGGCGGCTGCTCACGGACTCGGTCCAGATACCGGCCTTGCGCTCGGCCTCGAGTTCGGCCCTGGTGGCGGCCCTGGCGTCCTTGCGTTCCTGCTGCTCGTCGCGCTTCTGGCCGCGGGTGGGGCGGTCGCCGATGTCGGCGAAGCGGACGTCGGTGCCGCGCGGGGAGGCCAGGAGTTCCGCGCCGGCCATCATGGTGGGTTCCCAGTCGAAGACAACGCCGTCGTCCTCGCCGATGACCACCATGTCGCCGGGCTTGGCGCCCTGCTTGAACAGTTCGGTTTCGACACCCAGCTTGGCCAGCCGGTCGGCGAGGTAGCCGATGGCTTCTTCGTTGGTGAAGTCGGTCTGCTTGACCCAGCGCACCGGCTTGTCGCCAATGACGCGGAACAGCGGCTCGAGGGCCTTTTCTTCCCGGCGGATCTTGAAGCCGGATTCGTTGACGGCCCGGGGGCGGAGCACGGGCGGCTGCACCTTGGGCGGTGCAGCGGCCAGCGAATCGCGGGCGGCCTTGACGATCTCGGCCATGGCGAAGCCCAGCTGGCGCAGGCCCTCGTGGCTCGTGGCGGAGATTTCGAAGACGCGGTAGCCGCGGGATTCCAGCTCGGGGCGGACGAATTCGGCCATGTCCTTGCCGTCGGGGAGGTCCACCTTGTTCAGTGCCACCAGCCGGGGACGGTGGTTCAGGGGCACAACTTCGCCGTCCTGGCCGGCGTAGCTCATGTCCACAGCGTACTTTTCGAGCTCGGCTTCGATGACGGCGAGGTCGGAGAGCGGGTCGCGGTCCGATTCGAGGGTGCCGCAGTCCAGGACGTGCACCAGGGCAGCGCAACGCTCCACGTGGCGCAGGAAGTGGTGGCCAAGGCCCTTGCCTTCGGACGCGCCTTCGATCAGGCCGGGAACGTCGGCGATGGTGAAGCGGACTTCGCCGGCCTGGACCACACCGAGGTTGGGGATCAGGGTGGTGAACGGGTAGTCGGCGATCTTGGGCCGGGCGGCTGACATCGCGGCGATGAGGCTGGACTTGCCGGCGGACGGGAAGCCCACCAAGGCGATATCGGCAATGGATTTCAGTTCCAGGACAACGTCGCTGGATTCGCCTTCAATGCCGAGCAGGGCGAAGCCCGGTGCGCGGCGTTTCTGGGAGGACAGGGCTGCGTTGCCCAGGCCGCCCAGGCCGCCTGCGGCGGCAACGTATTCGGTTCCTTCGCCAACGAGGTCGGCCAGGACGGTGCCGTCCTTGGACTTGACCACGGTGCCGTCGGGAACCGGGAGGATCAGGGTTTCGCCGTTCTTGCCGCCGCGCCAGTCGCCCATGCCGGGTCCACCGTTGGTGGCGTGCCGGTGCGGTGCGTGGTGGTAGTCCAGCAGCGTCGTGGTCTGGTGGTCGACGCGGAGGATGACGTTGCCGCCGTCGCCGCCGTTGCCGCCGTCGGGCCCGCCCAGGGGCTTGAACTTCTCGCGGTGGACGGAAACACACCCGTGGCCGCCGGTACCGCCGGATACGTGCAGTACTACCCGGTCTACAAAGCTGGCCACGTGGATCTCCTCAGTGCTGTTTCCTGGCAGCCTAAGGGCGCCAAAACGATTGTAATGCGGTTAAAAGAACAGTGGAGCGGACCATCAGGCCCGCTCCACCGCTTCAGAACTTGGTGTTACTCTGCAGCTGCAGCAGCAACGATGTTGACGACGCGACGACCGCGGCGGGTGCCGAATTCAACGGCTCCCGGGGTCAGCGCGAACAAGGTGTCGTCGCCGCCGCGGCCTACGCCGGCACCCGGGTGGAAGTGGGTGCCGCGCTGGCGGACGATGATCTCGCCGGCCGAAACAACCTGGCCACCGAAGCGCTTGACGCCCAGGTACTGAGCGTTTGAATCACGGCCGTTGCGAGTGGAGCTCGCGCCCTTTTTATGTGCCATCTGAAATGCCTGCCTCTAAATTCTGGGGAATCTGCTGAAAAACCGAAACGGTAACCGGGTGGTTACTTGATGCCAGTGATCTTGACCTTGGTCAGTTCCTGACGGTGACCCTGGCGCTTCTTGTACCCGGTCTTGTTCTTGAACTTCTGGATGACAATCTTCGGACCACGGAGGTCCTGAAGGATCTCAGCCGTTACGGTCACCTTGGCCAGGTCAGCAGCAGCGGTGGTGATCTTGTCACCATCCACCAGGAGCAGCGCGGGCAGCTCAATGGTGCTGCCAGCTCCACCGGCGACGCGGTTCAGGGTAACGAAGTCTCCAACGGAAACCTTCTCTTGCCGGCCGCCTGCGCGGACAATCGCGTACACCACTTGGGAACTCACTTCTCTCGACGTTTATTACTAAATTTGCGTGCGGAATCCAACTCGTAAATGGCTGGTTTCTCGCTGTGCCTCAACGCCGTGGGGTCATAACCCAAGTGTTGGCGTAAGCACCGAAGATCAAGAATACGCTAATTCCGTCGTCGGCTGCAAATGAGGCTGGCAGCGGCGGGTCGCCTGTGATAGCAACCACAGGCATGTACCGGCGCGGTACCGTGCCCCACCATAGTACCGGTACCGGAGCCGGCCCGCGTTCAGGAGTGCAGCCGCGGCGCGTCGAAGAATTCCATTTCAAGCCGGCAGGAGTGCCGGAAGGCGCCCACCATGGCTGCCCGCCCGGCTTCGGAGGAGTTGCGGGCGGCTTCATCAACAATGCCGATCGCCCGCCTGGTTGCCGCAGCAAAGTCCTCATCGGCGTACGTCCGCAGCCAGGCCGCGTAGGGGTGCCCCGCCGGCTCCCCCGCCGCGACGAACTGTGCATGGAGCGTCCGGCCGACTTCCGCGTAGAGCCAGAAGCACGGCAGGACCGCGGCGGCCAGCACCGCGTAACCGCCCGACGCCGAGGCCGCGGCCAGGTGGTCGACGTAGGACTTGGTGACGGGGCCAAGGTCCGGCTGGATGGTCCGCGACGCCAGCCAGGTCCGGTGCAGCTCCGACTCGACCTCAAGGCATTGCTGCGCGGAGCCCGCCCAGAACAGTTGTTCGGCTTCGGTGGGTGCCAAGGCGCTGGCGCGGGCCAGGACCCGCGAGTAGCCGTTAAGGTACAGGGCATCCTGGGAGAGGTAGTAAGCGAACTCACGCTCCGGGAGCGTGCCGGAGACCAGGCCCTGGATGAACGGCAGTTCGTAGATGGCTGCCAGGTCCGCGGCGGCTTCCTTCCACAGCAGCGCCTCGAACCGGCCGGGCGCAGGGACGGCCGTGAGGTGGTGGAAGTGGTGGACCGGTCCGTTGCCGGCGCCGACACCCAGCCGGTCCGACGCCGAAAGGGCACCGGCCAGCCACGGCTTAACTTCGCGCAGCGCGGCTTCCCAGTCCCCCAGCCGCGCCTGCACCGTGGCCATGGCAGAGGACAGCGAGCACCCGGTGCCGTGGCTGTTCCGGGTATCCACCCTCGCGCCCGGCACTTCCACCACCTCGGGGCCAAGCAGGCCCGCCGTGTTCACCAGCGCGTCAGGGCAGCCCGGTCCCTGCAGGTGGCCGCCTTTGACCAGGATGGTGGCCCCGGTGGCGAGGGCGAGGAGCCTTCCCTGGTCCAGTGCCCCCGCCCAGGTCTGTTGGACGTCGCCGTCCACCAGGACAGCAAGTTCGGCCAGGTTGGGGGTGATCAGGTGCGCCAGCGGCAGCAGTTCCCGCAGCGCTGTCTCCGCCGGAGCCTGCAGCAGCCTGTCGCCGCTGGTGGCCACCATAACGGGATCAAGGACCACAACGGCGGGCCGCACTTCCTCGAGCCAGGTGCGGACGGTGCGGATGGAGTCAGCATCGCCCAGCATGCCGATTTTGACGGCGTCGATGGTGATGTCCGCGCTGACAGCTTCAAGCTGCCGGGCCAGGAAGTCCGCCGGCGGGATATGGACAGCCTGCACCCCCAGGGTGTTTTGCGCCGTGAGGGCCGTAATGGCGGCCATTCCATAGCCACCGTGCGCAGCGATGCTTTTAAGGTCCGCCTGCACCCCTGCCCCACCGGACGGGTCGGAACCGGCGATGGAGAGCACCCGGGGAATGACCCGGCGAATGGCTTCCGAGGTGTCCGCAGCAGGCGTGGTGGCAGCAGCAGGTGTGGCTGCGCCAGACGCGGTAAGGGTCGAAGACAAGAGACATCCCTTCGCCGGTGCTAACCGGACAGGTTCAACGGGTGTGGATCTCAGCCGGCCCTGTGCGCGGCACCCCGTGTCGGTCCCCAGCCTAGCTGTTCCGCCACCGGACAGGGAAAGGTGACGCCGGCTGCCCGCTGACAACGCCGGAGGCCCGGAACCGGCACTGATGTGCGGTTCCCGGCCTCCGATGCAGGTGGGGCAGTGCCCCTGGTCCCTAGAGCTCCGACGCCGGAACGCCCACACCCAGGATGATGGGTGCAGCGGCCGGTGCCTTGGCGGCGGCAGCCGCCGCGGGCTCCGGTGCCTTAGCGGAATGGGTGTGCGCAGGGGTGGCCGACGGCGCACTCTGGTGCTGCTGCACCGAGGTTTCGTTGGCTGCGCCCTGGGCACGGCTGGCACTGCGGTTGCGGCGCGGCCGGCGCTGCGTTGACTGCTCCAGCGTGTGGTCCGAGTAGTCCTTTTCCGGGGCTGCGGCGGGCGCAGCAACGGGGACTGCAGCCGGCGCAGCTGCAACGGGTGCTGCCGCTGCGGGAGCAGCTGCAGGTGCCGTCAGCGGTTCGCCGAGGTGCGCGAAGGCTTCGGCCAGGCGGTCCAGCGTGAGCGCCGGCTGCGACTGCTGGTCACCGGCGTGCTCAACAAACGGAAGGACAACTTCCTCTCCCCCGAAGGTCAGCACCGCCCCGGGGCGTGCGGGAGCGTCGGCGTCGTGCGAACCGGCGTCCACGGGCGTGGCGGGTACCTGCCTGGCGGCGGCGATTTCGTCGTCGTGCAGGTGCGCGGCGTGCGCGGCTGCTGCGATGTTCGCCAGGGCCAGCCGGGTGGCTTCAGCCTTGGCGTGCCGCTCCGGGTCCACGGGTTCCGGGTGCACGGTGTGCGCCTGGACCGGGGCTGCCGGCGCCAGCTCGGGCTGCTGGCCGCCACGGCCGCGGCGGCGCTTGCGCTCCGGGCGTGTGCCCTGCTGGTTGTTGTCAACGCGTTCGGGGCGGGGCTCCGGGCTGCGGAAATCGTTGGGACGGTGTTCCTGCCGGGTGTCGGCGCGCTGGACGTGGTGCTCGGCTGCCACAATCGTGGCGCGGCGGTGCTCCACCGGGTCGTCGTGGGTGACCACACCGCGCCCGGCGCAGGCCTCGCACTGCTCGCCGAAGACTTCCAGGAGCCCGGTGCCCATGCGTTTGCGGGTCATCTGGACCAGGCCCAGCGAGGTCACTTCGGCCACTTGGTGCTTGGTCCGGTCCCGGCCCAGGCATTCCACCATGCGGCGCAGCACCAGGTCACGGTTGGATTCCAGGACCATGTCGATGAAGTCGATGACGATGATGCCGCCGATGTCACGGAGCCGGAGCTGGCGGACCACTTCCTCGGCAGCTTCCAGGTTGTTCTTCGTGACGGTCTCTTCGAGGTTGCCGCCGCTGCCGGTGAACTTGCCGGTGTTGACGTCCACCACGGTCATGGCTTCGGTGCGGTCGATCACCAGGGAACCGCCGGAGGGCAGGAAAACCTTGCGCTCCAGGGCCTTGTGGATCTGCTCGTCGATGCGCCAGGCAGCGAAGATGTCCTGGTCCTTGGTCCACTTTTCCAACCGGCCCACCAGGTCCGGGGCAACGTAGGTCACGTACGCCTCGATGGTGTCCCAGGCTTCCTCGCCGGAGACGATCAGCTTGGAGAAGTCCTCGTTGAAGACGTCGCGGACCACCTTGATGGTGAGGTCCGGTTCGCCGTACAGCAGTTCCGGGGCGAGGATCTTGGTGGAAGTGGACTGGCTTTCGATGCCTTCCCACTGGGCGCGCAACCGGTTGATGTCGTGCGTCAGCTCCTCCTCGGAGGCACCTTCGGCTGCGGTGCGGACGATGACACCGGCGTGCTCCGGCAGTCGGTCCTTAAGGATCCGCTTGAGGCGGTTGCGTTCGACGTCGGGCAGCTTGCGGGAGATACCGGTCATGGAACCGCCGGGCACGTACACCAGGTAACGGCCCGGCAGGGAGATCTGGCTGGTGAGGCGGGCACCCTTGTGGCCCACGGGGTCCTTGGTCACCTGGACCAGGACGGTGTCGCCGGACTTGAGGGCGTTCTCGATGCGGCGCTGCTTGCCTTCAAGGTTGACGGCGTCCCAGTTGACCTCGCCGGCGTACAGGACGGCATTGCGGCCGCGGCCGATGTCCACAAAAGCGGCTTCCATGGAGGGCAGGACGTTCTGGACCTTGCCCAGGTAGACGTTGCCGATCAGGGAATCCTGCTGGGTCTTGGACACAAAGTGCTCGGCCAGGACACCGTCCTCGAGGACCGCGATCTGGATTCTGTCGTCGCGCTGGCGGACGATCATCTGGCGGTCCACCGATTCACGGCGGGCCAGGAACTCAGCCTCCGTGATCACGGTACGGCGGCGGCCGGTGTCGCGGGATTCGCGGCGGCGCTGCTTCTTGGCCTCCAGGCGGGTGGAGCCCTTAACGCTCGTCACCCGGTTGTTGACCACGGGCTCGCTGGCTGCACGGGGGGCGCGGACGCGGGTCACCGTGTTGGGCGGGTCGTCATCGCCGCCTCCGGTCAGTTCCAGGTCCTGGTCGCCGCGGCGGCGGCGCCGGCGACGGCGGGAGGTCACGCCGTCGTCCAGCTGGCCGGCCGCGTCGGAATCGTCTTCGTCCTGCTCATCGGAACCGGCATCGTCACCGTCGCCGGTGTCGGTGGCGTCGCGGTCCAGGCGGCTGCGTCCCCGGCGGCCGCGGCTGCGGCGCCGGCGGCGGCTGGCGGAATCGTCCTGGTCGCCGTCCTCGGCGTCGTCCTCATCCGGCTCTTCAACGGCAGCAGCGGGGCGCACCACCGTGGTGAGGTCCGGGGCCTGGAAAAGAACGGAGGAACCGGCGCCGGGCTCCATAAACAGGGAACCGAAGGCGGACAGCGAGGCCGTGGCGGAATCGTCGGAGCCCTGCGCAGCGGGGGCTTCGAGAGGGGTGCTGAGGGGCGTTTCGTCGGGAGCCTGTGCGTCGGCTGCCGGAACCGGCCCGGCCGAGACGTGCGCGTTCAGGGCTTCTTCGGTGACCTCGGGAGCCTCGAGGGTGGGCTCCGCAAGGACGGGCTCCGCGACAACCGGCTCCGCGATGGCCGGGGCTGCTGCCGGCGGGGCGACGGATTCGGTGGCCGGGGCCGGCGCGGCCGGCTCGGTGGCTGGTGCGGAAGTCTTCCGGGTGGCTACCCGGCGGCGGCGCACCGGCTTGGTTTCCGGTTCCGCCTCCGTCGCGGCAGGCGCCGGCTCAGCTGCGGCGGCTGCGGGGATGTCTGCCAGCGGGGCGGCGTCCTCGGCGAAGGCCGGCAGCGGCTCGGCTGCCTCGGGCTTCTTGCGGGCGCGGGTCCGGCGGACCGGAACCTTGGTTTCCGCTGCGGCCGGCGTGTCGGAACCCGGGGCGGCCGTTGTGGCACCTTCTTCGGCTCCTGCAGTGCCGGCGTCGGCGGTGTCTGCCGCGGCCTTGGGGGCAACCTTGCGGCGGGTCCGGGTTGCTTTCTTCGGCGCTGCGGCGGCTTCGCCTGCCGCAGCATCTTCAGTAACGGCTGAAACCTGTTCATTTTCCATATGTGGCAACTCCTGCCCCTGACGTACCGCCACATCCGGCACCCATTGGGGCATATATTGTCAAAACCCGCGGGCGTTGACGGAAGTCAAGTGGATACCTCCAGGTTCGCACCGGCGTTGGGGTGCGGCAGCCCGTGGAGGCCGGCGGGATGTTCTGAAAACCCGTTGCTCTCCTCGAGACAACCAGGTGCCGCTCAATAGCGTCGCGGGAACCTGGTCCGGAAGCACCGAACCGTACCCTGCGCATCATTGGCGGTCTTGGGAACAAGCCACCGGACCGGAGTGCCGAATGTGGATCGGCTTCCAGCCATGACCATTCTCTCATACGCCGGGTAAATCATGGCGGAGGCCGGTCCGTCCGTCCGCCGGACCTGAAGGGGCCTGCCAGCAGGCGGCGTTACAATCGGGCAAGGAGCACCCCCACGAAAAGGACGCATACCGATGCCCAGCATTTCACCACTCAGCGGCGGTCAGGCCACAGACCGGGATCCGGACCGCAAACCCGGCCGCACCCCGTCGGTGCCCACCATGACCCGCGACCGGCCGTTCGCATGGCTGCTGGTCATCACCGGCGCCATCGGCTGGCTGGCATCAGGGACCCTGGTCCTGGAGAAGCTGGCGGTCCTGCAGGATCCCAACCACACCACGGTGTGCGATGTTAATCCGTGGATTTCCTGCGGCCAGGTCATGACCACGTGGCAAAGCTCGCTGTTCGGCTTCCCCAACATGTTCATTGGTATCGTCGCCTTCGCCGTGATCATCACCACGGGCATGGGGCTGCTGTCCGGGGCGAAATTCTCCCGCTGGTACTGGCTGGGCCTGCAGGCAGGCGTCACCCTGGGCTTCGCGTTTGTGGTGTGGCTCTGGTCCCAGGCCCTGTACGACATCCACATCCTGTGCCCGCTGTGCATGATCGTGTGGGCTGCCATGATCCCGCTGACCGTCTGGGTCACCGCCAGGAACGTCACGCACGCTGTGATCCGCCTGCCCGCGGGCGCCGCACGGATCCTGGGTGAGTCCGGCTGGATCATCACCGCCCTGCTGTACGTGGCGGTTGCCGCCACCATCTTCTTCGCCTTCATCCAGGTGTTCGCCGGAACCTCAGGCTACTAGCCCGGCGTTCACCCACCGCACCCGTCCTCTCCTGCGCGAGATGACACTTAAGGCCAATGTTCCTCGGGAACATTGGCCTTAAGTGTCATCTCGCGGGACGGGCAGGTGGGGACTTAGAACCAGATCGCGATTTCCCGCTCGGCTGACTCGGGCGAATCGGAGCCGTGCACCAGGTTCTGCTGGACCTTCAGGCCCCAGTCCCGGCCGAAGTCGCCACGGATGGTGCCGGGGGCCGCGGTGGTGGGATCGGTGGTGCCCGCCAGTGAGCGGAAGCCCTCAATGACGCGGTGGCCTTCGAAGATGGCCGCCACAACGGGGCCGCTGAGCATAAATTCCACGAGCGGCTCGTAGAAGGGCTTGCCCACGTGCTCCTCATAGTGCTGCTCCAGGAGTTCGCGGGTGGCTTCGACCTTCTTCAGCTCCAGCAGGGTGTACCCCTTGGCTTCGATCCGGGCCAGGACGGCGCCGGTCAGGTTACGGGCGACGCCGTCGGGCTTGATCAGGACGAGGGTGCGCTCTGTAGTCACAACTGCTCCAATGCGTTGGTGGGGGTTTCGGGATAAGTCTACGGGGACTGCGGCGGGCTGGATCCGGCGGCCTGGTCCGGGTGGGCTGTTTCCCATTCGGCCTGGTCGCGCGCCCGTTGGGCTGCTTCCCGGTCCAGCCGGGTGCCGGTCCGGATCCCGTACCACCAGGCAAGCGCAAAGAGCACGCCTACCAGGAACATGGCGGGCTCGAAGATTCCCGTCAGGATCAGGACCAGCTGGAGGACCCAGCCCAATCCGATGCCCCAGGGTTTGCGCAGGACAGCGCAGGCCAGGATCATCACCACGCTCAGGCCGATGCCCACGCCCAGGATGAGGCCGGGGGCGAACTCCGCCCGCCGCAGGCCGAATACGGCCAGGGTGGCGAAGAACATCACAAACGCTTCCAGGAGCAGGACCGTGGAAGCGAACATCACCTTGGTGGACCGGCGTTTTTTGGGCATGCCCGGGCGCCAGTTGCGCTGCGCCTTGGTCAGCTTGGCCACCGCTAGGCCTCCGTCTTCCCGAGCAGGATCCGCGCTTCAGCCACCAACGTGATGGAGCCGGTCACCAGGACGGCGCCGGACAGGTCATCGTTGGCTTCGGCGCGTTCGACTGCCCATTCGATGGCGTCGTCCAGCTTTTCGGCCACATGCACGTTGTCTTCACCGAAGCCCATTTCGATGGCCAGCTCGGCGAGTTCGGCTGCGGGAACCGCACGCGGGGAGTTTGATTGCGTGAAGCAGAATTCCTCGGCTTCCCCGCCCAGGGACTCCTTGAGCTGGCGGAGGATCTCCTCGGCGTCCTTTTCCTTGAGCACACCCACCACCGGAACCAGCCGGGTGAAGGTGAAGGCTTCCTGGATGGCAGCGGCGGACGCCTTGATGCCGTCCGGGTTGTGCGCAGCGTCCACGATGATGGTGGGCGCGGTGCGCACCACTTCCAGCCGGCCCGGCGACGTGACAGCGGCGAAGCCTTCCTGCAGGACCTCGAAGTCGAGCTCCTTTTCCCCGCCGAAGAACGCCTCCAGCGCGGCGACGGCCACCGCTGCGTTCTGCGCCTGGTGCGCCCCGTGCAGCGGGACCAGCAGGTCCGGGTACCGGCCGGCGATGCCCTGGACGGTGACCATCTGGCCGCCCACAGCAACGGTGCGGTCCTCGACGCCGAACTCCACGCCCTCGAACCGGAACGGAACGCCGGTGTCGCGGGCCTTTTCCAGCAGGACCTGGGCTGCGTCCAACGGCTGGGCGGCGCTGATGAGGTAGCCGTTGGGCTTGATGATGCCGGCCTTTTCCAGGGCGATGTCGCCGGTGGTGTCGCCCAGCAGGTCGGTGTGGTCCAGTGAGATCGGCGTGATCACGGAGACTTGGCCGTCACCCACGTTCGTGGCGTCGGTGATGCCGCCCAGGCCAACTTCGATGACGGCCACGTTGACGGGCTGGTCGGCGAAGATGGCGAAGCCCAGGATGGTGAGGCATTCGAAGTAGGTCAACCGCGGCTGGTTGTCTGCTTCCAACTCGGCGTCCACGATTTCCAGGTACGGCCTGATTTCGTCCCAGATCCGGACGAAGGTCTCATCGGGGACGGGGTGCCCGTCGATACTGATCCGTTCGGTGACCTTGGTCAGATGGGGGCTGGTGTAGCGGCCGGTGCTCAGGCCGTGGGCCCGCAGCACGGATTCGATCATCCGCGCCGTGGAGGTTTTGCCGTTGGTGCCGGTCACATGGATGATCGGGTACGCCTTATTGGGCTCCCCCAGGACGTCCATGGCCCGGAACAGCGGCGCAAGCCGGGGTTCCATCTTGTTCTCGGGCGCACGGCCCAGCAGTTCGGCGTAAACGCTCTCTACGGAAAATTCGTCAGTCATGTCCTAGACCTCCACCTTGGCCACCACAACGGCGGGTTCGTCAACATCTGCGGGTTCTGCCGTGAGGTCCACGGTGAGGGTCTCGCCCTTGACCAGTTCGGCGTTGGCCAACAGCGCATCCACGACGCGCTGCGGTGCGGACACCGCGGTCCGGATCCGGTCGCTGACATTAAGTCCGGCGTCCTTCCGGGCCTGCTGGATGGCGCGGACCATGTCCCTTGCCAGCCCTTCGGCTTCCAGTTCCGGCGTGACCTCGGTGTCCAGCACCACAAAACCGCCGCCGGGCAGGACCGCCACGGCCGAAGTTGCTGCCGCGCCGCCGTCGGCCGTTGCCACCACGGTTTCGAGCGTGTACTCGTGCGGCTCAAGGGCCAGGCCACCTGCCACCACCAGACCCGCCGCGTCTACTGACCAGTCGCCGGACTTGGCGCCCTTGATGGCTACCTGGACGTTTTTGCCCAGCCGTGGACCGGCTGCCCTGGCGTTGACCACCAGTTTCTGCTCGATTCCGAATTCCTCCGGTGAGGCGTCGGCAGCGTCGAGGACCCGGACGGAGCGGAGGTTCAGTTCATCGGCCACCACACCGGCGAATCCTGCGAGGGCGCCGGCGCCGGGCGCCACCACCGTCAGTTCCTGCAGGGGCAGCCGGACACGGAGGTTCGCCGCTTTCCGCAGGGATGAGCCGGTGGAACAGATCTGCTGGACCCGGTCCATCGCTTCGACCAGCGAAGGGTTGGCCGGGAACAGGGCGGCATCCGGCCAGTCGGCCAGGTGCACGGAGCGCCCACCGGTGAGGCCCCGCCAGATTTCCTCGGATACAAGGGGCAGCAGCGACGCGGCTGCCCGGGACACGGTTTCCAGGGCGGTGAACAAGGCGTCAAACGCGTCCTGGTCCTCGTCGAAGAACCGCTGGCGGCTGCGGCGGACGTACCAGTTGGTCAGCATGTCGAGGTAGCTGCGGAGCTCGTCGCAGGCACCGGAGATGTCGTAGGTGTCCAGCTGCGCCGTCATGTTCCGGACCAGCTCGCCGGTGTTGGCCAGCAGGTAGGTATCCAGCGTGTCGGTGTAGCCGTCGTACCGGAGCTTCGCGTCGTAGCCGGCGCCGCCGCCTGCTGCGTTGGTGTAGAGCGTGAAGAAGCTGTAGACGTTCCAGAGGGGCAGGATGACCTGCCGGACGCCGTCGCGGATTCCCTGCTCGGTGACCACCAGGTTGCCGCCGCGGAGGATGGGGCTGGACATCAGGAACCAGCGCATCGCGTCGGATCCGTCGCGGTCCAGGACCTCTGACACGTCAGGGTAGTTCCGCAGGCTCTTGGACATTTTCTGTCCGTCCGAGCCGAGCACAATGCCGTGGCTGATGACGTTGCGGAAGGCCGGCCGGTCAAACAGGGCGGTGGAAAGGATGTGCAGCATGTAGAACCAGCCGCGCGTCTGGCCGATGTACTCGACGATGAAGTCGGCCGGGTTGTGCGTGTCGAACCAGGCTTCATTTTCGAACGGGTAGTGGACCTGCCCGTAGGGCATGGAGCCGGAGTCGAACCAGACGTCCAGGACGTCCTCAACACGGCGCATAACGGACTGGCCCTGCTCCGGGGTGCGGGGATCGTCCGGGTTGGGCCGGGTCAGTTCGTCGATGAACGGGCGGTGCAGGTCAACCTGGCCGTCCTTGTTCAAGGGCAGCCGGCCGAAGTCGGCCTCGATCTCGGCGAGGGAGCCGTAGACGTCGGTGCGCGGGTATTCGGGATCCGTGGACTGCCAGACGGGGATGGGGCTGCCCCAGTAGCGGTTACGGCTGATGGACCAGTCACGGGCGTTGGCCAGCCATTTGCCGAACTGGCCGTCCTTGACGTTGCCGGGGATCCAGTTGATGTCCTGGTTCAGGTCGGACATCCGGTCCTTGAACTGGGTCACCTCCACGTACCAGGACGACACCGCGCGGTAGATCAGGGGGTTGCGGCAGCGCCAGCAGTGCGGGTAGCTGTGCTCGTAGCTGGCCTGGCGGACCAGGCGGCCCTGGGCGCGCAGCACCTGGGTGATGGGCTTGTTGGCTTCGAAAACCTGCAGGCCCACGATGGCGTCCAGGTCGCCGCCGCGGAACAGGGGCAGGAATTTGGCGCCCTCATCCACGGAGAGGACCACCGGGATGCCGGCCTCTTCGCAGACTTTCTGGTCGTCCTCACCGTAGGCAGGAGCCTGGTGGACAATGCCGGTGCCGTCGGTGGTGGTGACGTAGTCCGCCACCAGGATGCGCCAGGCGTTCTCGGTGCCGTATTTTTCGGTGTCGCTGAAGTCATCCCACAGCGGCCGGTAGGCCAGCCCCGCCAGTTCGGCGCCGGTGTGGGTGGACACCACGGCCGCCTGCGCGGCCTCATGGTTTTCGTAGCCAAGGTCCTTGGCATAAGCGCCCACCAGGTCCGCGGCCAGCAGGAAGCTGCCCGACACGGGGGCGTCCGGAGCGGCGGCCTTGATGCCGTTGGGGCCGGCCGGCAGGACGGCGTACGTGATGCCAGGGCCGACGGCGAGCGCGGCATTGGTGGGCAGGGTCCAGGGGGTGGTGGTCCACGCAAGGGCCTGGACGCCGTCGAGCGCGCGGGAAAGGGCGGACTCCCCCGCAAGGATGGGGAACGTGACGGTGACGGTCTGGTCCTGGCGGTTTTTGTAGACGTCGTCGTCCATCCGCAGCTCATGGTTGGAGAGCGGCGTCTCGTCTTTCCAGCAGTACGGCAGGACGCGGTAGCCGTTGTAGGTCAGGCCCTTTTCGTGCAGCTGCTTGAAGGCCCAAAGGACAGACTCCATGTACTCCACGTTGAGCGTTTTGTAGTCGTTGTCGAAGTCCACCCAGCGGGCCTGGCGGGTCACGTAGTTGCGCCATTCATCGGCGTACTTCATCACGGAGGCCCGGCAGGCGTCGTTGAACTTGTCGATGCCCATGGCTTCGATCTGGGTTTTGTCGGTCATGCCGAGCTGTTTCATGGCCTCGAGTTCGGCCGGCAGCCCGTGGGTGTCCCAGCCGAAGCGGCGCTCCACCCTCTTACCGCGCTGCGTCTGGTACCGGCCCACCAGGTCCTTGGCGTACCCGGTGAGGAGGTGGCCGTAGTGCGGCAGGCCGTTGGCAAAGGGCGGGCCGTCGTAGAAAACGAATTCGTTGCTGCCCGGTGCGCCGCCGGGGGCGTCGGCGCTGCGCGCATCGATGCTGGCCTGGAAGGTGCCGTCCTGCTCCCAGTACTTCAGGATCCGCTCTTCGACCTCCGGGAACTTCACGGACGCGGACACGCCTGCACTGCCGTTGCTGCTGACGGCTGAGGCCTTGGGGTAATTCGTCATTCTCGACATCCTGGGTTGAGCGTGGCGAGCCGCCAGCAGTCGCCGGGCGGTTCCGTTCAGGATGCGAGGACGGCTGCCGCATGGCCTGAAGACCGTGCGTGAACCGCGGTACCACCTCACTTACCGGCGCAGCCTGTTCCCTGGGGAACAGCCGGAGCGCCGGCCACTCATTACTGCTGTGACGGGCTTACCCGTCCGGTTCTACCGGCACTGCCAACCCGAACCGGGCCGGTTGCGCGTTCTTCCGGAAGCTCACCGGTGATTGCCGGGTCATAGCCGTTGCCCAGTCTACTATTCCTGCCGCATCCGTGGCCATTTCCCGGACCGCTGGCGCAAGATTGCCGCAATTGTCCGGGATCGTGGGCAATTGTGGACAAATATTGGGGCCATGCAGACGTTTGGGTCCCCGCTGCCCTCGCCGGGGAAACCGCTGCCTGCAGTCCTGGGCTGGTCATCAGCCATGGCAGCCGCCGGCGCGGTGCTGTTTGGCCTGCCGGGCACGCTGCTTCTGGGGGTGCGGCTTTTTCCCTGGGAGGTGGGCACGCCGTGGATCCAGCTGGTCTCGGCGCTGCCGGCCACGCTGCCCTTGACCGCGGCTGCACTGGGCCTGGCGCTGCTGGCGGTGTGGGCGGGCACAAGGCGCCACCACCGGGCCGGCGGCCAGCTTGTCCTGGCCCTCCTGCTGGCTGCCCTGCTGACGGCCCAGTCAGCCCTTGTCCTGCCCCGGGCCATCCCGGCAGCCCGGGCGGCAGGCCCGGTTCAGGTTGCCGGGCCGGGACCCGGACCTGGCCTTCGAGTGATGACCCTCAATGTCGGCGAGTCAGGGGTGGACGCCGCCCGGCTCCTGGCAGAAGCCCGGAACCGGGAGGTAGACATCCTGGCCCTTCCGGAACTGGCGCCGCAGGGCCTGGAAGCCCTGGTGGAAGCGGGTGTGGCTGACCTGTTCCCCTACCGGTCAGTGGACGTTGACTGGGTGGGGGTGGGCAGCGGATTGTTTTCGAAGTACGCCATGGAACCCCGCCGGCGGGTCCCGGGAACGGAATTCCATCAAAGCCGGGCAGTGGCCTCAATCCCCGGAACGGATGCCCCGGTGAAGCTGACCGCCGTCCACGTCCAGTCACCGCGCCCTGGGCTCATCTGGAACTGGCGGCAGGAGCTGCGCCAGCTGGGGACCTTGCCAGCGCAGGGGCCGGCCGGTACCACGGTACTGATGGGCGATTTCAATTCCAGCGCCGACCACCGTGAGTTCCGGGCCTTGCTGGCTGGCGGGCTCACGGATGCAGCCCACGCCGTGGGCAAGGGCCTGGCGCCTACCTGGCCGGTGAACTCGGAGGTGCCACCGTTCGTCGCCGTGGACCACGTCCTGGTCAGTGCCGGGGTGAAGGTGACAGACGTCGAGAGCTTCATCCTTCCCGGCACCGACCATGCCGGCCTGGTGGCGGATCTGGTGCTGCCGGCCCCCTGATCCGCCCGTGGCCACTGTAAGCACAGCGGTCGGCTCAGCCTTTGCGGATCAGTTTGTGGTTGGCCGCCTGGGCGACGGGACGGATGACGATCTGGTCCAGGTTCACGTGGTGCGGGGCGCTGACGGCATACCGGACCACGTCGGCCACATCGTCGGCGGTGAGCGGCTTTTCCACGCCCTGGTAGACCTTGGCTGCGGCAGCCTCGTCGCCGAGCCGGTTGAGGGCAAACTCCTCGGTGTAGACCAGGCCAGGGGCCACCTCGATCACGCGGACGTTGTGCTCAGCCTCCTCGAGGCGCAGGGCTCCGGTCATGGCGTGCTGGGCAAACTTGGCCGCGTTGTAGCCGCCACCACCCTCGTATGCCACCAGCCCGGCAGTGGACGTCAGGTTCAGCACCGTTCCCTCCCCCGTGGCCCGGAGCATGGGCAAGAAGGCGCGGGTGAGTTTCATGGTGCCCACCACGTTCACCTGGTACATCCATTCCCAGTCTTCCGTGCCCGCGTCGGCAATGCGGTCCGCCCCCCGGGCGCCGCCTGCGATGTTGATCAAGGTATCGATGCCCCCGGCAGCGGTGACATGGGCAACCAGCCGGGACACGTCGTCGTCCGCGGTGATGTCCGCGGGAACGGCGATGGCGCCGGTGGCGTCCTGGAGCGCCGCCAGCCGGTCAGCGCGGCGGGCCACCGCGAAAACCGTCCAGCCCTGTGCGCGGAGGGCGCGGACTGTCGCCTCGCCGATTCCCGTGCTGGCACCGGTCACTAGGGCTGCCCTGTTCTGTGATTCGTCAGTCATGGCACCACCCTAACGGGGGCCCGCAAAAGTGTGTCGCCCGATGAACCGGGCCGGCTGCCGCCCGGCGGCCGGCGCAACGCCGCTCCGTTCCGGGCAAGCATGGAACAATTGGCACATGGCTGAAGATAAACAGGGTACAGACACGCCCACCACCGCGCCCATCAACGTTCCGGACAAGCCGGCCCTCGAAGGCCTCGAAGCTGCCCTCACGCAGCGCTGGCTCACCGAAGGAACCTACAAGTTCAACCCCGACACCACCCGGGAGCAGGTCTACTCGATCGACACTCCCCCACCCACGGCCTCCGGTTCCCTGCACGTGGGCCACATGTTCTCCTACACCCAGACCGACGTCCTGGCCCGCTACCAGCGGATGACCGGCAAAAACGTGTTCTACCCCATGGGCTGGGACGACAACGGCCTGCCCACCGAACGCCGCGTGCAGAACTACTACGGCGTCCGCTGCGACCCGGCCATTCCGTACAACGCCGGGTACCGCCCGCCGGCCGAGCCCGCCAAAAACCAGCGCGACTTCGACGTTGTCTCGCGCCGCAACTTCATCGAACTGTGCGAGGAACTGGCAGTTGAGGATGAGAAGGTCTTCGAGAACCTCTTCCAAACCCTGGGCCTGTCCGTGGACTGGAACCTGACCTACCGCACCATCGATGACAACTCCCGGGCAGTGTCCCAGCGCGCCTTCCTGGCCAACCTCACCAACGGCGACGCCTACATGGCCGAGGCACCCACCCTGTGGGACGTCACGTTCCGCACCGCAGTGGCCCAGGCCGAGCTTGAGGACCGCGAAGTTGCCGGCGCCTACTACCGCTACCCCTTCTTCACCGAAGACGGCGACAAAATCTACATCGAGACCACCCGCCCCGAGCTCCTGGCTGCCTGCGCCGCCCTCGTGGCCAACCCCGACGACGAACGGTACCAGCCGCTGTTCGGCAAGAAGGTCACGTCCCCGGTCTTCGGCGTCGAGGTAGAAGTCCGCCCGCACCCGCTGGCCAAGGCCGACAAGGGTTCCGGCATCGCCATGGTGTGTACCTTCGGTGACCTGACCGACGTCACCTGGTGGCGTGAACTGCAGCTGCCCACCCGGGCCATCGTGGGCCGCGACGGCCGCATCATCGGCGAGACCCCTGAGTGGATCACCACCCCGGGCGGCCGGGAGGCCTTCGAAAAGATTGCCGGCAAGACGGTCTTCAGCGCCAAGGAAGGCGTTGTGGAACTGCTCACCGCAGCCGGCCTGTTGGACGGCGAACCCAAAAAGATCATGCACCCGGTGAATTTCTTCGAAAAGGGCGACAAGCCCCTCGAAGTGGTCACCTCCCGCCAGTGGTACATCCGCAACGGCGGCCGCGATGCCGACCGCCGCGAACGACTGATCAGCCGCGGGCAGGACATCGACTTCCACCCGGCATTTATGCGCTCCCGCTACGAGAACTGGATCTCCGGGCTGAACGGTGACTGGCTGGTATCCCGTCAACGGTTCTTCGGCGTGCCGATCCCCGTCTGGTACCCGCTGGACGCGGACGGCAACCCGGACTACGACGCGCCGATCCTGCCGGCGGATGCGCAGCTCCCGGTGGATCCCGCCGCGGACGCCGCGCCGGGCTACCGGGAAGACCAGCGCGACATTGCCGGCGGCTTCACCGGCGACGCCGACGTGCTGGACACCTGGGCAACCTCATCGCTCACCCCGCAGATTGTGGGCGGCTGGAGCCGGGACGAGGACCTGCTGGCCAAGGTGTACCCGTTTGATCTTCGTCCGCAGGGCCACGACATCATCCGGACCTGGCTGTTCTCTTCGGCCGTCCGCGCGGACGCGCTGCACAACACGGCACCGTGGAAGCACGCGGCGATCTCCGGCTGGATCCTGGACCCGGACCGCAAAAAGATGTCCAAGTCCAAGGGCAACGTGGTGGTTCCCACCGACGTCCTGAACGACTACGGCTCGGACGCGGTCCGCTACTGGGCCGCCTCCGCCAAGCTTGGAGCGGACACTGCCTACGAAATTGCGCAGATGAAGATCGGCCGCCGCCTGGCCATCAAGCTGCTCAACGCCTCCAAGTTCGTCCTGAATCTGGGTGCCACGGAGGACTCTGTCGTTACCGGTGACCTTTCCGTCCTGTCCAACCCCCTGGACCGGGCCCTGCTGGCGCAGCTTGCCGCGGTGGTGGAGCAGTCCACCAAGGCCTTCGACAACTACGACTACGCCCGTGCCCTGCAGATCACCGAGAGCTTCTTCTGGCAGTTCACGGACGACTATGTGGAGCTCATCAAGGACCGTGCCTACGGTGCTGCCGGCGAAACCGAGCAGGCTTCCGTGCTCGCGGCGCTGGCCACCACGCTGGACACCCTCCTGCGGCTCTTCGCCCCGTTCCTGCCGTTCGCCACCGAAGAGGTCTGGGGCTGGTGGCGCACCGGCTCCGTGCACCGCGCGCCGTGGCCGGCCGCACTGGAGGTTCCCGGGGGGGACACCACCATGCTGGCCACGGTGGGGGTCGCGCTCAGCGGCGTCCGCAAGGCCAAGTCGGAGGCCAAGGTCAAGCAGCGCACGGAAGTGCTCGCTGCCACGATCTCCGCCTCCGCAGCGCTGACCGCCCAGCTGGAAGCCGGCCTGCAGGACCTCAAGGCAGCCTCCAACGCCCGCGACATCACGCTGGTGGTGGGTGACGGCGAACTCACGGTCACCGACGTGGAGCTGGCGCCCACCGAGGAGCCCGCCAAGGCCTAAGCCGGCTCATTCCGGGTATATCCGGGCAAAGGGGAAGCCCCATCAGCGTTTTGCCGTTGGTGGGGCTTCGACTTTTCGGCCATCCGGTGACGCTTGATGGTCTGGCAGGATCCGCCGATTTCCAGGTCTTCCTGCCACGTCACTGGCAGCTTGCATCCGGCTGTGCCAAGGGCTGCGTCAGATGCATATCACTGGATCTTTGGTTCCTGCGTCCTCCCTCTTTCGAAGGTGGTACCTGCAATTGTGGTCCTGCCCTGGACCAATGGCAAGAGCCCCGGCAGAACTACACGAGAGTAGTTCTGCCGGGGCTCTTGTGCCCCAACTGACTCGCAGTTGTTGTCGTTATGAGGGCTCAAAACGACAACAACTGCGAGTCAGTTGGGGTGGAGGTGGTTTAGCCGAACTGCGGGTCTTCCGTGCGGCTGCGCTTCAGTTCGAAGAAGTAGGGGAAGCCTGCCAGGGCTGTTGTGGCGTCCCAGAGTTTCCCGGCGTCCTCGCCACGCGGGATGCGGGTAAGGACAGGGCCGAAGAACGCGGTGCCGTTAAATGCCACCACGGGGGTGCCAACGTCCTGGCCCACCAGGGAGATGCCCTCTTCGTGGCTGGCGCGGAGTTTGGCGTCGTGGGCGTCGGTATCCGCAGCGTCAGCCAGGCCGGCCGGGAGGCCGCATTCGGCCAGCGCCTTGGTGATGACCAGGGAGCGGTCCTTCTCCCCACCTTCGTGGATCAGCGTTCCCATGGCATCGTAAAGGGCCTTGACCACGGATTCGCCGTGGGCTTCCCGGGCCGCAATAATGACCCGGACCATTCCCCACGCGTTGTCCATGGACGCCCGGTACTTGGGGTCCAGGTCCCGGCCCTCGTTCAGGACGGCAAGGCTCATCACGTGCCATTTGGTTTCGATGTTGCGGACGGTTTCGACTTCGCCGATCCAGCGCGAGGTGATCCAGGCAAACGGGCACAGCGGATCGAACCAGAAGTCGGCAGTGTTTTTGGCGGATTCAGTCATGGGAAGGTCCTTCAGTAACGGGCGGCTGCGCAGGGGGCAGCCACAACTGATGTGGGGGGTTGAACCGGTCAGGCGGACTTGCGGCGTTTGGTGACGTGTTGGATGAGGGTTGGCTCGGCGCCCTTCAGAACAACGTCAGCGGTGATCACCACGCTGGCTACGTCCTCCCGGCTGGGAAGGTCGAACATCACGGGCAGGAGGACTTCCTCCATGATGGCCCGCAGGCCGCGGGCGCCGGTGCCCCGGTCCAGGGCCTGGTCCGCGATGGCATCCAGGGCGGCGTCGTCGAACACCAGTTCGGCGCCGTCAATCTGGAACATTTTCTGGTACTGCTTCACCAGGGCGTTCTTGGGTGTGGAAAGGATCTGGATCAGGGCGTCCCGGTCGAGGTTGGAGACCGTGGTGATCACGGGGAGGCGGCCGATGAATTCGGGGATCAGGCCGAACTTCAGCAGGTCTTCCGGCATGACCTCGCCGTAGGAATCGATTTTTTTGCTGGCTTCGTTCAGTGGGGCGCCGAAGCCGATGCCCTTGCGGCCGGAGCGTGAGCCGATGATCTCTTCAAGGCCGGCAAACGCGCCGGCAACAATAAAGAGGACGTTGGTGGTGTCGATCTGGATAAATTCCTGGTGCGGGTGCTTCCGGCCACCCTGCGGCGGAACGGACGCAACGGTGCCCTCCAGGATTTTCAGCAGGGCCTGCTGGACGCCTTCACCGGACACGTCACGGGTGATGGACGGGTTTTCGCTCTTGCGCGAGATCTTGTCGATTTCGTCGATGTAGATGATGCCCTGCTCGGCCTTTTTGACGTCGTAATCGGCGGCCTGGATGAGTTTCAGGAGGATGTTCTCGACGTCCTCGCCCACGTAACCGGCCTCGGTAAGCGCGGTGGCGTCCGCGACGGCGAACGGGACGTTCAGCCGGCGGGCCAGGGTCTGGGCGAGGTAGGTCTTCCCGCAGCCGGTGGGCCCGATGAGGAGGATGTTGGACTTGGCGATCTCAACGTCGTCGTGGTGCCCGCCTTCGGCGAGGCTTCCGGCCTTCGGGGCGTGGCCCGACTGGATCCGCTTGTAGTGGTTGTAAACGGCGACGGCGAGGGACCGTTTGGCGGGTTCCTGGCCGATGACGTATTCCTGCAGGAAGTCGAAGATCTCACGGGGTTTCGGTAGCTCGAAACTGCCCAGGTCTGCTACTTCGGCCAGTTCCTCTTCGATGATTTCATTGCAGAGTTCAATGCATTCATCGCAGATGTAGACACCTGGCCCGGCAATGAGCTTGCGCACCTGCTTCTGGCTCTTTCCGCAGAAAGAACACTTCAGCAGATCCGTGCTCTCGCCAATCCGAGCCATATGGAAACCCCTTTTAGAATCTTGCTGCCGGGCAGCCTTGCGCCGATGCTGGAATCTTCACCACCCGGCATGGCCGGTGTGACACCTTCCACTCTAGGTCACATTCGGTCCCAAAGGGTGGAAGGCAAAGGCCGGTGGGGCCAAATGACGGCGGTCCCACCGGCCTTGGGCCGAACTGCTACCTGGTAATTGCCTGTGCCTTGATCTTTCGGGAGTCAAGGACCTGGTCGATCAATCCGTAGGCCTGCGCCTCGGCTGCGGTCAGGATCTTGTCGCGCTCGATGTCGTTGTTGACCTGTTCGGAGGTCCGGCCCGAGTGGTGGGCCAGGGTGTCCTCAAGCCAGGAGCGCATCCGCATCACTTCGGCAGCCTGGATCTCGAGGTCCGAGGCCTGCCCGCCCTGCCCGCCGGACAGTGCCGGCTGGTGGATCAGGACGCGGGCGTTGGGCAGCGCCAGGCGCTTACCCGGGGTGCCCGCCGCAAGCAGGACCGCTGCGGCACTGGCGGCCTGGCCCAGGCACACGGTCTGGATCTCGGGCCGGATGTACTGCATGGTGTCGTAGATGGCCGTCATGGCCGTGAACGATCCACCCGGGGAGTTGATGTACAGGGTGATGTCGCGGTCCGGGTCAGTGGACTCGAGCACCAGCAGCTGGGCCATGACGTCATCGGCGGAGGCGTCGTCAACCTGCACACCGAGGAAGATAATGCGGTCCTCGAAGAGCTTGGTGTACGGGTCCTGGCGCTTGAAGCCGTAGGGGGTGCGCTCCTCGAACTGGGGCAGGACGTAACGGCTGGACGGAAGATTTCCGGCAGACCACCCGAAGTTGTAGTTCATGTTCATAGCTCCTGATCTGGGTTTCTGGGTGCCGGTTAGTTCGAAGCGGCGGAGTCGCTGCCGCTGCCGCTGGCAGTTCCGCCGCCACCGGCCACGGATCCGGCGTGCGCCGCAATTTTGTCGAAGAAACCGTAGGCAAGGGCCTCGTCAGCCGTGAACCACTTGTCGCGGTCGTTGTCCTTGAGGATGGTTTCCACGCTCTGGCCGGTCTGGTCGGCTGTCAGTTCGGCCATGACCTTCTTCATGTGCAGGATCAGCTCCGCCTGGATCTTGATGTCCGATGCGGTACCGCCGATGCCGCCCGAGGGCTGGTGCATCAGGACACGTGCGTTGGGAGTGGCGTAGCGTTTCCCCTTGGTGCCGGAGGAGAGCAGGAACTGCCCCATGGAGGCTGCCAGGCCCGTGGCGACAGTAACGACGTCGTTCGGGATGAACTGCATGGTGTCGTAGATGGCCATGCCGGCCGTCACGGAGCCGCCGGGAGAGTTGATGTAAAGGTAGATGTCCTTTTCCGGGTTCTCGGCGGAGAGCAGCAGCAGCTGCGAGCAGATGGCGTTGGCGTTGTCGTCACGCACCTCCGAGCCGAGCCAGATGATCCGCTCCTTGAGGAGGCGGTTGTAGATGTAGCTATCCTGGGCTGCAGGATCGACGGTGGCCATCCGGGGTGCCTGTGGGTGCTGTGACATGTTTGCTTACCTCTCACTGGTGACGGTGACATCACTGAAAATCACTACTTGGACACTAACCCGTTTCAGCGGCGAATTGTTCGCGCACCGACGGCTGTTCGCTGACGGCGCACGATCGGCGAACCATGGGCTGCGTGGGGCTCTTTAACGCGAACGGCCCCCGGATCATTGATCCGGGGGCCGTTGGTTACAAGGTGCTGAAGGCTAGGCCTTGGCCGCTGCCTTCTCATCTTCGGCGGGAGCTTCTGCAGCCTCGGCATCGGCGGTTACGGCCTCTGCTTCGTCAGCTGCGGGAGCTTCGTCTTCGCCGCCGGGGCGGACGAAGTCGCTCAGGTCAACGGTCTTGCCGTCGGTGTCGGTCACGGTGGCCTGGCCGAGGACAACAGCCAGTGCCTTGCGGCGGCGGACCTCGGAAACCATCATGGGGACCTGGCCGCTCTGATCAATGATCTGGGCGAACTGGTTCGGGTCCATGCCGTACTGGCTGGCGGTGGTGACGATGTAGTCGATCAGCTCGTTCTGGCTGACGTCCACTTCTTCCTTTTCGGCGATGGCGTCGAGGATGATTTCGTTCTGGAAGGCGCGGGCGGTGTTGACCCGGATCTCCTCGCGGTGCTCCTCGGTGTCATGCTCGCCTTCACCGTGGCCATTGCCCTCCTTGAAGTGGGCTTCGAGCTGCTCTTCGACGACCGAATCCGGCACGGGAACCTCAACGAGCTCAACGAGCTTGTCCAGGACCTTGTCGCGGGCTTCGACGCCCTGCTCAACAACCTTGGAGTCGGCAGCCTGCTTGGCGAGGTCCTCACGGAGCTCAACAAGGGTGTCGAACTCGGAGGCGAGCTGAGCGAAGTCATCGTTCGCTTCGGGAAGTTCGCGTTCCTTGACGGCGGTCACAACAACCTTGACCTGTGCTGCTTCGCCGGCGTGCTCGCCGCCCACCAGAGTGGTGTTGAAGATGGCGTCCTCGTCGGCGCTGAGGCCGGTGACGGCTTCGTCGAGGCCCTCGAGCATGGTGCCGGCGCCAACCTGGTAGGACAGCCCGGACGCGGTGTCCACATCGTCGCCCTCGATGGTGGCGGTGATGTCGATGGTGAGGAAGTCACCGTCGGCGGCGGGACGGTCCACGGACTTGAGCGTGCCGAAGCGGCCGCGCAGTTCGTCCAGGGCCTTGTCCACGTCCTCGTCGGAGGATTCGGCTGCAGCAACCTCGACCGTGATTCCGGCGTAGTCGGGCAGTTCAATCTCGGGGCGGACGTCAACCTCGGCGGCGAACTTCAGGCCGCCGTCGGTGGCGGTGGGGTCCGGAACCTCGGTGATTTCAACCTCGGGACGGCTCAGCGGGCGGATGCCGGATTCCTGCACGGCGGCCTGGTACCAGCCGTTGAGGCCATCATTGATGGCGGTTTCCAGGACGTAGCCGCGGCCGACGCGCTGGTCGATGAGCTTGGCGGGGACCTTGCCCTTACGGAAACCAGGAACCTGGATCTGCGAAGCAACGGTCTTGTAGGCCGAGTCGATGCTGGGCTTCAGTTCTTCGAAGGGGACCTCAACATTGAGCTTGACCCGCGTGGGGGTGAGGTTCTCGACAGCGCTCTTCACGGTCTAAGTACTCCTGGGGTTGGGGGATGGATTGTCAATCAAACGCATTTTTCTGTCCGGGCCTGGCGGTCCGGGCGGCAGAGTCGGGGTGACAGGATTTGAACCTGCGACTTCCTGCTCCCAAAGCAGGTGCTCTAGCCAAGCTGAGCTACACCCCGTAAGTGCACAGGCAAGTCTACGGTGATACGCGCCCAGTTTGCACATTTGACACGTAGGCCATCGATTAGGTTTAGTTGTATCCGGCTTGAACAGCCAGCCCGAAGATTCCCGCCCACGTACATAGTGGAATGGAGCTTCCTTCGGGGACGTAGCTTAATGGTAAAGCCTCAGTCTTCCAAACTGATTACGCGGGTTCGATTCCCGTCGTCCCCTCCAACAAAAAGGACCCCTCGCCTGTGGGGTCCTTTTGTATTTGGCGTGCCGTCAGGACTGCTGGCAGACCGGGCACCAGTACAGGTTGCGGCCCACCAGTTCGGCGGTCAGGACCACGGTCCCGCAGACCCTGCAGGGTAGCCCGTTGCGTTTGTAGACGTAGTGCGCGTCCGCCCGGACGGGAATGGCAGCGGTTTTCGCGGGCAGCGACAAGGTGCCGTCCGCGCTCCTGACCCGGCCGGTTTTACCGTTCCGCCGGGTCCAGTATTTGGCGGCCGTAGTGATGATCCGGCCGTCCGCCACCCCGTCGGTCATCAGGCTGACGACGTCGCGCCACAGCTTGCGCGCGGCGGCGTCACTGAGCGACCCGCCGGGAAGGTAGGGGTCCAGCCGCTGCCGGAACAGCACCTCTGCCCGGTAGACGTTCCCCACCCCGGCGATGATCTTCTGGTCCATCAGGAGCGTGGCGATGGCGGGTTTCCGGCCGGCCAGGTTCGCGGCGAAGCGGCCCGCATCGCCGCGGAGGTTCCGCAGCGGGTCCGGGCCCAGCCGGTCCAGGACGGCCTGTACCTCCGCTTCGGTAATGGTTTCGCACGTCGTGGCGCCGCGGAGATCCGCCCAGCCGTGGGGGCCGGCCAGGCGGACCCGGACGGCCCCCACCGGAGCGGGCGGGCCTTCGTACGGCAGGCCGCCGTCGTCAGGGTCCGCCGTGGTTTCCCGCTCCCCCACCCTGCGGGGCGCACCGATGCTGGAAGCACCGGCGAAGCTGCTGTCCCCGCCGAAGCTCCACGCGCCGTACAGGCCCAGGTGCACGTGCAGCACCAGCGCGTTCCCGAAGTGCAGGAACAGGTGCTTGCCGTGGGCTTCGGCGGCAACCATGGTGTGGCCGTCAAGCAGCGCGGCGCCGGCGCTGAACCGGCCCTGGGGGCTGGTTACGGTCAGGGCCTGGCCAGTGAAGACGTCGCCGAACTGCCGGGCCAGGCGCCGGACTGAATGCCCTTCCGGCACTAGTCGATGACCTCGCCGGTGGTTTCATAGGCCGCGATCTTGCCGATCCGGCGCACGTGGCGCTCGTCGTTGCTGAAGGGCTCGGCCAGGAACGCCTCGATGAGGGCGGTGGCTTCCTCGACCGTGTGCTGGCGGCCGCCCACAGCCACCACGTTGGCGTCGTTGTGTTCCCGGGCCAGGGTGGCCGTGGAATGGTTCCAGGCGAGGGCGGCCCGGACGCCCCGGACCTTGTTGGCGGCAATCTGCTCGCCGTTGCCGGAGCCGCCCAGCACGATGCCCAGCGCGTGGACGCCTGCTTCCTGGTCCGCCACAACGGCGCGGGCGGCGTTGATGCAGAAGGAGGGGTAGTCGTCCAGGGCGTCGTACTCCTTGGGTCCGTGGTCCACCACGTCGTAGCCCGTTGCGGTGAGGTGCTGGACCAGGTGGGCGCTGAGTTCCATGCCCGCGTGGTCGGTGGCAATGTGGACCCGCGGGTAGGCAGGAGTAGAAGTCACGAGCTTGAATCCGTTCGGTTTGGGGGCGCTGCGGCCGGCCCCGGGAGCAAGGGAACAACAGGACAAGAGTACTAGGACGGTGGTTGCCCGGCGGCGGATGTCGGTCCGCTCCGCCTGGCCCGTTCGGCCACCCGGGTGAGCACATCGGCCAGCCTGGCGGCGGTTGCCTGGCTGCCGCCGCTGACGGCCAGCCTGCCGCCGTCGGTTTTGCGGACGACGACGGCGGGTCCACTGCTGACGAGCAGGGCTGCGGTGCCGCGGTGGTGCCGGTAGCCCCACCCGCCGTAGTCGGCGGCTTTCAGGTCCGACGCGGCGGCGGTGGCGATGGCCCCCGCGGGGACGTCCATCACGGGTACCACGCCGGCCACCAGGACTTTCAGGCCGGCCCGGTCCGCGGTGACGCGGGCAAAGAGGAAAGCGGCCGCGAGGGCTGCAACCAGCACCAGGACAGCACCGAGCCAGGGGACAGCGATGGCAAGCAGGGCCGCCGGGAACAGGGAACCGATGCCGATCATCACAAAGACCGAGCTGCGGGCGTGCACCCAGAAGCGGATGGTGTCCGCCGCCAGCTCTGGATCCAGTTCGCGGGCGATCGCCGACTGCAGGGCACGGTCATCGTCCGGGGACCACTGCCGGTCCGCCTTGTAGACGAACGCCATGATGACGCCCAGTGCCACGGCGGCGCCGCTGCCGCTGGCCAGGACGATCGCGTCGACGTGGGAGTCGCGGGCGTCCGCCAGGCCGGCCTGGCCTACCATTCCGGCGGCCAGGACCGTGGTGATGAACAGGGCGAGGAAGAGCCCGGCGCCCATCATGATGCGCCGCATCAGCACCGGCCTGTTCAGCGGCACGGCCTGGAGCAGAACCAGCCAGCCGCAGGCCACCACCAGGGCTGCCCCCCACCCCACGTAGGCGCCGAACGGCGCAAAGGAGGCGCCGCCGTCGGCCGTCCACCGGATGGCGAGCGGCTCCGGAAGGTCAGGCCGCAGCAAGGACGCGGACACCACAAAGGCAACGGCGAGGAGGACAGGGAACCCCAGCGCAAAGCGCAGCGCCTTGGCATCCACCGAATCCCGGAACTTTCCCATGCTCCAACGCTACTCCCGCCCTGGCCGCCCGAGGTCCCGGCCGGCGCGGCCGGTGGCTGTGACCGGCGCAACTTGCCATGGGGGCAGGCAGTGCAAGAATGATCAGTGCCAACGCCGGCCACCGCCGGCGGCACACCAACTTCTCTGGAGGACCACTTTGCCGGGCATGAACCTGACTCGCGCCGAAGCACGCGGCCGCGCTGACCTGATCACCGTCGATTCCTACGAGGTCAGCCTGGACCTGACCCGGGGCGGAGAGGTCTTCGGCAGCACCACCACCGTGGCGTTCGGGGCCGTTCCCGGCTCATCCACCTTCATTGACGCCGTTACCCGCACCGTGCACAGCGTGACCCTCAATGGCCGCAGCCTGGATCCCGCCACGGTCTCGGACGGCGTCCGGATCCAGCTGCCGGACCTGGCGGAGCGGAACGAGCTCACCGTGGTGGCCGATGCGCCGTACATGAACACCGGTGAAGGCCTGCACCGGTTTGTGGACCCCGTGGACGGCGAGGTGTACCTCTACACGCAGTTCGAGGTTCCCGATTCCCGCCGAATGTTTGCCGTGTTCGAACAGCCCGACCTGAAGGCCACGTTCGCCTTCACCGTCACCGCCCCGTCCCACTGGGACCTGATCTCCAACTCCCCCACCCCGGCGCCCGAGCCTGCCGAGCCCGGCGACGACGGCGGAGCTCGGTCCGTGTGGACGTTCGCGCCCACCCCGCGGCTGTCCTCCTACGTCACAGCCCTGATCGCCGGGCCGTACCAGTCGGTCCGGTCCGAAGTGACCAGCTCCGACGGGCGGGTCATCCCGCTGGGTGTTTTCGCCCGGAAGTCCCTGATGCAGTACCTCGACGCGGAGAACATCTTTGAGCTCACCCGGCAGGGCTTCGGGTTCTTCGAGGCCCAGTTCGGTTGCCCCTACCCGTTCGAAAAGTATGACCAGCTGTTTGTGCCCGAGTTCAATGCGGGCGCCATGGAGAACGCCGGTGCGGTAACCATCCTGGAAGGCTACGTGTTCCGCGGCAAGGTCACCGGCGCCCAGGTGGAGCGCCGGGCCATCACCGTGCTGCACGAGCTGGCGCACATGTGGTTCGGCGACCTGGTGACCATGCGCTGGTGGAACGACCTGTGGCTCAACGAGTCCTTTGCCGAATACATGTCGCACCTGGCGGCGGTGGAAGCCACCTCCTTCACCAGTGCCTGGACCACGTTCGCGTCGGTGGAGAAGTCCTGGGCGTACCGCCAGGACCAGCTGCCAACCACCCACCCGATCTTCGCCGACATCAACGACCTGCAGGACGTGGAGGTGAACTTCGACGGGATCACCTACGCCAAGGGCGCCTCCGTGCTCCGGCAGCTGGTGGCCTGGGTTGGGCCGGAGCAGTTCATGGCCGGAGTGCGCGAATACTTCGCGAAGCATTCCTGGCAGAACACCGAGCTCAGCGACCTCATGGTGGAACTGGAAAAGGCCAGCGGCCGGGAACTGGACAGCTGGGGCAAGCAGTGGCTGGAAACTGCGGGCGTCAATACGCTCACCCCGGAACTGGACGTGGACGCCGACGGCACCATCACCTCCTTTGCCATTGCCCAGACTGCCGTTCCGGAGTGGCCCACCCTCCGCCCGCACCGGCTGGCCGTTGGCTTCTACAACCTCTCCGCCGCCGGAAAGCTGGAGCGGGTGCACCGCGAGGAACTGGACGTCGACGGCCCCCGCACCGAGGTGCCTGCCCTGGTGGGCCTGGCCCGTCCTGACCTGGTGCTGGTGAACGACGACGACCTGGCCTACGCGAAGGTCCGGCTGGATCCGGCGTCCCTGGCCACCGCCACGGCCCACCTCAAGGACTTCGCCCAGAGCCTGCCCCGGACCCTGGTGTGGAACTCGGCCTGGGACGCGGCCCGGGACGGCCAGACGCCGGCCCGGCAGTACGTGGGGCTGATCCTGGCGAACGTCGCCGCCGAAACCGATTCGTCGGTGATCCTGGTCCAGCTCCGCCAACTGGCGACGGCGCTGAACTTCTATGTTTCCGGGGATCACCGCGAAGCCACCACGGTGGCGGCGGCAGACACACTCTGGGACCTCGCGGGCAAAGCGCCCGGCGGCTCCGACGCCCAGCTGCAGTTCATCAAGGCTTTTGCGCTCCACGCCGGAAGCGCCACTCAGCTGGACACCGTGGCGGGGCTGCTGGCCGGTTCGGTCACGCTGGAAGGGCTCGCCGTTGACCAGGACCTGCGCTGGGAACTCGTGGCCTCGCTGGTGGCAGGCGGCCGGCTGGACCAGGACGGAATCGACGCCGAGCTGGCACGCGACAACACCGCCAGCGGGCAGAACGCCGCGGCGCTGGCCGGGGCCGCGATCCCCACGGCTGCGGCCAAGGCAGCAGCCTGGGAGTCGATTGTGGTCAAGGGCAGCCTGTCCAACGCCCTGCAGGGCTCGGCGGTGGCCGGGTTCATGCGGGTCCGGGACCGGTCCCTGCTCGAGCCGTACGCCGAAAAGTATTTCGAGGCTGTGCCGGGCATCGTCGAAAACCGGACCCACGCACTCGCCCAGCAGATCGTCGTCGGCCTCTACCCCGCCCTGCTGACAACGCAGGCCACCGTGGACCGGACGGACGCGTTCCTTGCCGGCCTTCCGGCGGAGGGCGCCGCGCTGCGCCGCATGATGCTGGAAAACCGCGACGCCGTGGCGCGTGCGCTGCGGGCCCGTGCCGCGGACGCCTGAAGGACAGGCCGTGAAGAACCTGCACGAGCACCACTACGCCCTCGCGGTCCAATGGACGGGCAACCTGGGGACCGGAACATCCGGGTACCGCGATTATTCGCGGGACCACAACGTGCTGATCCCCGGGCTGCCCGTCCTCAAGGGTTCGGCCGACCCCACGTTCCACGGGGACCGGGAGCGCTTTAATCCCGAGCAGCTGCTGCTGGCTGCCCTGGCGCAGTGCCACATGCTGTCCTTCCTGCATGTGGCGGTGCTGCACGGCGTGACGGTGCTGGATTACCGCGATGAGGCCACCGGGATGATGCGGCTGAACCGGGACGGCAGCGGCCAGTTCGAGTCCGTGACGCTGAACCCTCAGGTCACCGTGGCCGACGCCGGGCAGGCCGGGCTGGCGGAAACGCTGCACCATGAAGCCAATAAGGTGTGTTTCATCGCCCGGAGCGTCAACTTTCCGGTGCAGCACCGGCCGGTGACGCTGGTGGCCTAGGGGCCGTTCGTGAGGGCGCCGACCAGGCGGGCCTCGGTGGCGGGGCTGAGCCCCGCTTTCCGGGGCCGGTCCAGACCGCGGTGCCGCTCGTCCAGCAGCGTGTCTTCGACGGTCTCCTGCCAGGGCCGCAGCGTCAGGCCGGCCGCCTTCGCCGCGGTGTTGCTGCGTGCCATAAAACCGTCGTTTCCTGGCGGGAGCCACAGCGGCAGGGAGTCCGGTCCGGCCCAGTACGCCACGCCTTCCGCGGCCAGGAACTCCACGTTAGCTTCCCCTGTTCCGCCGCGGTGGCCGGCCGCCGCACGGGACGCCTCGATGTAGCTGCCGAAGGGGACGGCGTCCCCAATGGCATTGAGGGTTCCGGTGGTCCCCTGCTCCGCTGCCTGCAGGAGCCAGGCCGCCAGGTCCCGCGCGTCGATGATCTGGGTGGGGTGGGCGGCGATGGCCGGGACCAGGACGGGGCTGCCGCCCCGGGCGAACCTGCCCGGCCAGTAGCCGTACCGGTCAGTGCTGTCGCCCGGGCCACTGATCAGCCCGGCCCGGCACAGGTGGGCCCGGCCTTCCGTGGCTGCCAGGGTGGCTGCCTCGATGGCTGCCTTCGCCGCACCGTAGGTTTCCGGTGTGGCCTCCGCACCGGCAGGCAGGGACGGCAGCAGCGCGGCGTCCTCCGCCGCACCCGGGACCGAGTTGTCGGCGTAGACGGAGCTGGTGGAGACGAAGGTCCAGTGTGCAGTCCGGCCGGCAAGGGCGGCCAGCGCGCCTTTCGCCAGGGCCGGGTCGCGGGCCACGTCGATGACCGCATCCCAGTCCTGCCGGGCGGCCCCGGCATAGGCTTCCGCTCCCAGTGAACGGTCCGCTTTAAGCCAGGTGGCGCCGTCGGGCGGGATCCGCGTGGTTCCGCGGGCCAGGCAGGTGACACGGTGCCCCAGGGCCACCCCCTGCCGGACGATTTCTGCGGACAGGAAGGCGGTACCACCCAGGACAAGAATGCGCATTGGTCCACCGTACGGCGCTAATGTTGAAAGCGAACAGACCCCCACCCCAAGGAGCATTTCCCCCTTATGGTCAGCATGATGTCCATCCTTCCCAACGCAGCGTCAGAACCCAACGGCATCAGCCTCACCGGAATAATCATCAGCATCGGCATCGGGATCGCCTTTTGGCTGATCGCCACGTTTGCGATTGCCCGCATCACCAAGCGGGTGGCGGCCGGCAGCAACTTCTTCAAAAAACGCACCTTCAAGTGGGTGGCCCCGGCGCTGCGTGCCCTCGACCACGAACGGCGGGTACAGCGCGCGGAAACCATCGGTTCCCTGCTGAACAGCATCGTGGGGGTGCTGGTGGTGGTGATCACCAGCATGTACGTGCTGCAGAACCTGGACATCAACATCGCGCCGCTGCTCACCAGCGTGGGCATCCTGGGTGTGGCCATCGGCTTCGGCGCCCAGCAGCTGATCCGTGACTTCCTTGCCGGGATCTTCATCACCATCGAGGACCAGTACGGCATCGGCGACGTCATCGAGACCAGCGAAGTTGTGGGCGTTGTGGAGTCCATGGGCCTGCGGATCACCCGGGTCCGGTCCGACGACGGCGCCATCTGGTACCTCCGCAACGGCGAAATCCTCCGGGTGGGTAACAGGTCCCAGGGCCGGTACGTGGCCCCCGTGCAGGAACCCGCCGCGGGCCTGATGGCTCCGGCCGAGTACGCCGAACCACGCAAAACCGAACAGAAAGCCGGCGAATAGCATGAGTCTCCCCCTGGAGCCGCAGCGGCCCCTGATGCAGAACGATCCGTTCAGCAAGCCCGGGTACACGGACAATTTTTACGACGCCGTGGGCGGCCACGGGACGTTCGTGAAACTGATCGACGTTTTCTACGACGGCGTCGCCACGGATCCGCTGCTCCGGCCCATGTATCCGGAGGAGGACCTGGCGCCGGCGAAGCGCCGCTTCCTGATGTTCCTGGAGCAGTACTGGGGTGGCCCCACCACGTACGGCGAGGAACGCGGCCACCCGCGCCTGCGGATGCGGCACATGCCGTTCCAGGTCACGCCCGAAGCCAAGGACCGTTGGCTCTTCCACATGCGCACTGCCGTGGACGCCCTGGCCCTTCCGCCGTTGTACGAGGGCACGTTGTGGGACTACATGGAGCGCGCGGCGCTGTCCATGGTCAACAGCCCCTCATCCTGACCGGGCGGCCGGGCCGGTAGCCTGCCGAGGCGCCCGGGGCCGGGGCCCGGTTCAGGCGCGGTTGCCGGCTTCGGCCGGGGCCGCTGTTCAGCCGAGGCCGCTGCCGGTGCGGGCCAGCACGTGGCCGCGGTCGCCGGAGACCCGGAACCAGCGGCCGGCCCGGAACAGGGCCTGCTCCCCGGTTCCGAGGAAACCCAGGGTCAGGGCGGCGAAGGCAGCCCCGGCCGGCAGCCCGCTGCCGTCCAGGTCACGCCCCCACACGGCTGCGCGGGCGTTGTTGACGATCAAGGCGCCTGGTTTGTCGGGGACGATGCCCGCCACTTCGGTGATGCCGGCTTCGGCCGCAGCACGCAGGTCGGCGTCGCTGATGCTGCCAATGCGTTCCCACCCGCCGCGGGGCGCACTGACTCCGGTCCACGATTCGGCGACCGTGGACGGCGGAACCGGCAGGTCGACGTCGTGCTCCCCCGCCCGCGCCAGCCGGTCCAGGACCGCGCTGATCGGCACAGTGACGTCCGTGCCGGACGGCTGGGCCAGCGCCATGGTGCGCAGGCCCAGGATGGTGGGCGTCGATTCGCCCAGAGCGCGGGGCCGCAGCACACAGACGTAGGCGGCCAGGACGGTGCCGGCGGCCTGCAGCCGGATGGCGCCGTCATCAATGGCCTTGGCGCGGGTGGCGAAGGTCTTCAGGTCCGCGAGATCCCGCGGGTCGGCGAAGCGGAAGGATGACGTAAGCAGATCAGACACACCAAGAACACTACCGGCTGCCGTCCGGTTGAGCCGCTTCGGGGCGCCGTCTAGAGTCGAACCATGACTGAAGCCGAAGCCGGACTGCTGGCGCCACCCAGCGGTGACCCCACCTCATCGCTGATCACCCTTCTGGACCTTGGCCATCTGGAGGGCGCACGGACGGATGAGGATATTTTTCTGGGGCCCTCGCAGCAGCAGCCCCATCAGCGGGTGTTTGGCGGCCAGGTCCTGGCGCAGTCGCTTGTCGCCTCCATCCGGACTGTGGCGGACGGCCGGGCCGTCCATTCCATGCACGGCTACTTCCTGCGGCCCGGCGATGCGAACAAACCCATCACCTTTGGCGTGCAGCGGCTCCGGGACGGCCGGTCCTTCTCCGCACGGCGGGTCCACGCCTACCAGGACGGGGTGCCCATCCTGTCGATGATCGCGTCCTTCCAGGTGGAGGACGAAGGAGTGGAGCACGCATCCGCCATGCCCGAAGGCATCCCGGACCCGGAGTCCCTGCCCAGCACCGCGGACCTGCTGGGCGGTTTTGATCATCCCGTGGCCCGGCACTGGGCCTACGAGCGGCCGTTCGACATCCGCCACGTGGACCCGCCGCTGTACGTGTCGGCGAAGGGTGAGCGTGCGGCCACGAATGCTGTCTGGATGAAGACGTTCGGGCCCATGCCGGACGATCCCAACCTGCACCGGGCCGCCCTGGCCTACGCCAGCGACTACACCCTGCTTGAGTCCATCCTGCGGCGCCACGGGCTGAGCTGGATCACACCCGGCATGAACGTGGCCAGCCTGGACCACGCCATGTGGTGGCACCGGCCCGCCCGCGTTGATGAATGGCTGCTCTACGTCCAGGAGTCACCCAGCGCGCACGGTGCGCGCGGCCTGGCCACGGGGAAGATCTTCAACCGGGCCGGGGAACATGTTGCGTCCGTGGCCCAGGAAGGCATGGTCCGGGTTCCGTCCGAAGCCGCCCGGCCCGGTCAATAGCGCGCGTCCCGGTTTAACGCCGAAGGACGGCACCCCTTCCGGGGGCCGTCCTTCGGTGGTTCAGCGGTGCTGTCTGCCGCGGGCTGATCAGTCGCGGGTCAGGCGGCGGTGGGTCACCCGGTGCGGCTTGGCCGCGTCAGGTCCCAGCCGCTCCACTTTGTTCTCCTCGTAGGACTCGAAGTTGCCCTCGAACCAGTACCACTTGGAGGGGTTCTCCTCGTCACCTTCGTAGGCCAGGATGTGGGTGGCCACCCGGTCCAGGAACCAGCGGTCGTGCGATACCACCACGGCGCAGCCGGGGAATTCGAGCAGCGCGTTTTCGAGGCTGCTGAGGGTTTCGACGTCGAGGTCGTTGGTGGGCTCATCGAGGAGGAGCAGGTTTCCGCCCTGCTTGAGCGTCAGGGCCAGGTTCAGCCGGTTGCGCTCACCGCCGGAGAGGACGCCGGCCTTCTTCTGCTGGTCCGGGCCCTTGAAACCGAAAGCGGCGACGTAGGCGCGGGACGGCATTTCGACGTGGCCCACCTGGATGTAGTCGAGTCCGTCGGAGACGACTTCCCACAGGGTTTTGTTGGGGTCGATGCCGCCGCGGCTCTGGTCAGCGTAGGAGATCTTGACCGAGTCGCCGATCTTCAGTTCGCCGCCGTCGAGCGGTTCCAGCCCGACGATGGTTTTGAACAGTGTGGACTTGCCCACCCCGTTGGGGCCGATGACACCCACGATGCCGTTGCGGGGCAGCGTGAAGGACAGCCCATCGATCAGGACGCGGTCATCGAAGCCCTTCTGGAGGTTCTTGGCCTCCAGGACCAGGCCACCCAGGCGCGGGCCCGGCGGGATCTGGATTTCCTCGAAGTCGAGTTTGCGGGTCCGGTCAGCCTCGGCTGCCATCTCCTCGTAGCGTGCCAGGCGGGCTTTGGACTTGGTCTGGCGGCCCTTGGCGTTGGAGCGGACCCACTCGAGTTCCTCGGTGAGGCGCTTGGCCTGCTTGGCGTCCTTTTTGCCCTGGACTTCCAGGCGGGCGCGCTTCTTCTCCAGGTACGTGGAGTAGTTGCCTTCGTACGGGTACAGGTGGCCGCGGTCCACTTCGGCGATCCACTGGGCCACGTGGTCCAGGAAGTACCGGTCGTGGGTTACGGCCAGGACTGCGCCGGCGTAGGACGAAAGGTGCTGTTCGAGCCAGAGCACGCTCTCGGCGTCGAGGTGGTTGGTGGGCTCGTCGAGGAGGAGCAGGTCCGGCTTTTGCAGGAGGAGCTTGCAGAGGGCCACGCGACGGCGCTCACCACCGGAGAGGGTGGTGACGTCCGCATCGGCAGGCGGGCAGCGGAGCGCATCCATGGCCTGCTCCAGCTGGGAGTCGAGGTCCCACGCGTCGGCGGCGTCGATGGCTTCCTGCAGCTGGCCCATCTCTTCGAGGAGGACATCGTAGTCAGCGTCGGGGCTGGCCATCTCTTCGGAGATTTCGTTGAAGCGTTGAATTTTGCCGTAGATCTCGCCGACGCCTTCCTGGACATTGCCCAGGACAGTCTTTTCCTCATTGAGCGGCGGTTCCTGCAGCAGGATCCCCACGGTGTAGCCGGCGCTGAGCCGGGCCTCGCCGTTGGAGGGGGTGTCCAGTCCGGCCATGATTTTCAGGATGGTGGACTTACCGGCACCGTTCGGGCCCACGACACCGATCTTGGCGCCAGGGAAGAAAGACATGCTTACGTCGTCGAGAATGAGTTTTTCGCCAACAGCCTTGCGGGCCTTGGTCATTGTGTAGATAAATTCCGCCATGCTTCCAAATCTACTGGGTTGGCGGGCATAACTTCCATTTACGGCCGGGATCAGGACCCGGCGAAGCACTTCCCGCTGGCCAGTACCGGCAGGACGGTAACGGTGACGGCGCCCTCGCGGACCTGGCCGATGATGCAATCCGTGCCCTGCAGGACGGCGGCTTCGATGGAGTCGGCTGCCAGACCCGTGGGGGTCCGGCTCTGGGACACCTCCAGGACCCCCGGGGCGACGCCGGATCCGGTCAAGGCGTCCGTGACCTGCTCGGTGGCCGGCTTGGGTGCCGCGGCTGCCAGTCTCACCAGGGCGTCCGTGACTGACTGCTTTACGGCATCGGTTGCGGCTGCTGCCTGCGCGGAACCGGACGGGGACGCGGCTGGTGTGCCGGCCTGTGGCGACTGCGCCGAAGCGGACTGCGATGAGGTTGGCGCTTCCGGGGAACCTGTTTGCGGGGAACCGGTTTGCGCCGCTTCCGCGAGGGAACTGTCGATCGGCGGGGTGCCAACGGTGGCGCCGCCGGCACAGCCCGAAAGCACCGCGGCAACTACAGCGAGGGTGACGGCTGTCCGGGTCCGGCCTGGCTTGTTGGCCGTTTCCGAACGTGGGTCTCGTCCGTGGACTCCGGTGTGGTTGGTCTGCCGGAGGGAAGGATTGAGCCGCATTCTGACATTCTGCCACGGCAGCGCTGCCGGCCCTGGCGGGTCCCAGGTCAGGGGCGGTTGTCGACGAGTTCCCCCGTCTGCAGATCGAGGCTGGAGAGGCCGCCGTCGGTGTCCTCAATGAGCACCGACGGATCTGCGGCGTTGGTGGCCCCATCCCTATCCGCAGGGCCCGGCGGGTCCGACTCGTCGTCCGGCGGTGCCTGCTCCATCAGGGACAGAACGGGCCTGCCGGAGTTTTTGCTGAAGTTCGCCGTACCGTGCCTCAGATCCTGGCCGATGGCCTCGGCATCGATTTCGACTGCGTAATAGGTGCGTCCTTCGTATTCCCAGTCGCGGATCTTCAGTTTGCCGACGACGATCACGGGCTGGCCCTTCCGTAGGCTGCACGCGACGTTTCCCGCCATCTGCCGGTAGGCCTGGACCTCATACCAGTTGGTTTGGCTGTCCACCCAGGTTTGGCTGGGCTCGTCGAACCTGCGGACGCTCGAGGCCATGCGGAACGTGGCGGTGGCGAATCCACCGGTTGTGGTGGAACTTTTGACGTCCGTGGCCACATAGCCCCGGACGGTGATGGAATCGATCATGGTCCTGTCCTGTCTCATTTGGTGGTGCCTGGTGCAGACAACACCAGCATCGCGGCGGAGCCCCGGCAGGGCGATGCCATGAGCCGCCTATGTGGACAACCAGCGTTGCTGGCCCGGTGTGGAGGACAAGTCGGGCCGTGGAACGGGGCCGCTGCAACCCGCCCCTCGGCAATGTAAACTTTTTCAGGCGCCGGAAGTTTCATCCGAACGCCAACGCCCCAGTAGCTCAGGGGATAGAGCAGCGGCCTTCTAATCCGCCGGTCGGGGGTTCGATTCCCTCCTGGGGCACACACGAAGCGGCCGGGCCTGCACAAGCGCAGGTCCGGGCCGCTTCGAACCCGGGGCGGTTGCTGCGAATGGCGCACTGCGCTTCTGTTCGAGCACTTGGTGTCGAGGACCTGCTCGCCGGCTTACGCGAGGCTGTCCGCCGCCGCCGAGCCGGGGGCTACGGACCAGTCGCCGTCCGAAATGATGCGGACGTAACCAGGAGTGGTCAGCCTGACCGTTTCGGAGAACCTGCCTTCGGTGTCCACCGGAAGTTCGGACATATCATCAGCTCCAAAGCCTTCGACCAGGAAGCGGCCATCGCCGTGGTGGGTGACTGTGGCCTCGTTGGACTCTGTCCCGAAATACAGGACGGTGTCGCCGTGGCCTTCGACGGGCCCGTCAACGGCGGAAACTTCCGACAAATCCCTTACCGTCAGGGCCCACGAACCCGTGGCGGTGACCTCGAACTCATCGGTTGTTGAGCCTGCGAATATATCCACCAGGTGCTCGCCAAAATACGGACCCTGCGTATCCACCAGCACTCCGTCCAGGCCGTTGGTTCTTACAACGGTGGCGCCCGTGCAGTCATTGCATTGGAACGACACCAGAGCCGGTAAACCATCCAGGTCCAGCGTCTGGACGCTGTCATCGCCGGTTCCGGTGACTGTCTGGGTGGCCACCGCAGTGAAGCGTCCCAGCGGGCCCTGGGTGGGCACTGCAAGGCTTCCCCTGGGCGCAGTTTCGGTATCTTTGACCCCTGTTGGGTGGGATCCGGCAAGATTGAGGCCGCCCAGCGCCACAGCAACTGTGACAGCCGCCAGGGCCACAGCGTTCAGGGCGCAGAGAACACCCGTCAAAATGAACGCCAGCACCTTGTTGTTCTGATAGCCCATCAGAGTTTTACCGGTGGCGTCGGTTTGTTTGTTGGCCAGCACCAGCACGATGTCCACCAGCGTCCAGATTCCCAGTCCGCCCAACGTCAGCAACTTCGCAATGCCAGTTCCGGTTCTGCCGAGATAAAAACGGTCAACGCCAAAGCCGCCCAGGAACAGGGCAAAAAGCCAGGTAGCGACGAAGGACTTCCTGCCACCGTCCCGCTCGTGGACTTGCACGGGATGCGGGCCCAAAGCCCCATACCCCTGTTGGTGTAACTGGCTCAAAGACAGTCCCCTCCGGCGCCGCCGCCTACCCCAATAAACCCGGCGTGGAAAACCACACTGACTGGATAATAACGCCACGAGCGCGATTCGCTCTGCCTACCGAACGGTAAACGGCACCAAGCGCTCGGCGCAGGACACACGTCCGAGGGTCAGTACACCGGCTGCCGCGCGGTTGTTCACCCCGGTGTCGTCGCACCAATCCACATTATTCGGATAAGCGGACACAAGCCCCTCACCAGCCGCGACTCCGGCAGGAACCTCAAAACGATAGGTAAAACTGCCCGCATCCGCCATGGGGGCCGTGTCCTTCAGGACCTCAACGCCGGCCGCGTCGATGACACTGATAGCCACTTGGGCATTATCGCCATAGCGCGGATCGCAGCCGGCGTCCAGGGCCGCCACAACGACGGTCTCCCCCCGCCGAGGCCATGGAAGGTGTCACCGTATACTCAGGCGGCATGCATGGGGGCGGCTTGCCCCAGGTGTTGCTGCAACCGGCGGATCCACCCATCAGGACCACGCCGATGGCCGCCAGAACCACTGACTTGTTGCGGCTGGGCAAGCACCGCTGCAATATGCACCCCATCGGGCAAGTATGTGTCGCCTTCACAGGAAAAAGAGGCTACGCTGCAGGTTTGTGCCCGGATTGTTGCGCGATCCAACCCCTGCTAGGCCTGCAGCAGATGCGGAGCCTCAACCAGCGAGCGCACCACGCTCCCGGCCGCGCCGAGCAGCGCGCCCGGATCCCCCACGGCGGTAACGGTGAGCTGGCCGGGGGTGAACTTGCCCGGCGCGTACTTTTCCAGGCTGGCCAGGAGCGGTGCGCGCAGCCACTGGTCGAGGACCGCGAAATGCCCACCCAGCACCACGGAACCAACGTTCACCACCCGCGCGGTGGATGCGAGCGCCACACCGAGGGCCCGGCCTGCCCGGTCCACGGCGGCCCGGGCGCCAGGGTCGCCCGAGTCAAGAGCTGACAACAGGGCTGCGAGCGCGGCTGACCGTGTTACCGGCAGGCCAGCCATTCCGGCCGCAGCAAAGATGGCGTCCTGGCCCGCCACCGTCTCCAGGCAGCCGGTTCCCCCGCAGGAGCACCGGGTGCCGCCGGGGTCCACCACCACGTGGCCCACCTCGCCGGCATGGCCCGCCGGCCCGGTGAACAACTCGGCGCCGATCACCAGTCCGCCACCCACGCCCACCTCGCCCGAAACAAACAGGAAGTCAGCATCGCCGGCAGGTCGGCGCGCAATCTCCGCCAGGGCAGCGGCATTGGCTTCGTTGAACAGCGCCACGCCCAGCGGCGACCCCGGCAGCAGCGCAGCAAGGTCCAGCGGCACGCCTTCCCAGCCCAGGTTGGGGGCGGCCAGCACCATGGACCGTGCCGGATCCACAAGCCCAGGCACCGCCAGCCCGCCGCCCACGATCTGGATGCCCCGCCCGGTTGCTTCAACACGGAGGCTTGCCGCGAGCGCGGCCAGGGCAGCCACCACGGGACCCGGCTCGCTGTCCCTGTTATCCCGCTCCCTTACCTCGCGCAGCAGCAAGGTTCCGGACAGGTCCGTCACCCCGGCCGCGATGTAGTCCACGTTGATTTCCATCCCCATGACGGCCCGGGCGGGATTAAGTTCAAGTCCGACGCCGGGCCGGCCGCGTTCGCCCTGCGGGTTCAGTCCGGTTTCGCGGACCAGGCCGGCGTCCAGGAGCGCAACCACGAGACTGGAAACCGACGCCTTGGTCAACCCGGTGGTAGCGGCCACGTGGGCGCGGGTGAGGTGGACGCCGGCAGGCTGCCGGGCAATCCTGCCCATCACCAGGGCCAGGTTGCTCCTGCGGACGTCGCCCATGTTGCCTGGCACGGCAAGGGCGGCGGCCTGCGCAGGCATCGCCATCGGGTCCCCCTCTCGGAAAAATTCCTGGCCGGCAATCTGCCGGAACTGTTGACCCAACCCTACGTCGGCTCATATAGTTCAGGCAATGAACTAATCGTCGCGCACCGCGGCCCGACTGCAAGGATGCATCATGGCTCTCTCCCCCACTCCCGATGACAAGTTCACTTTCGGCCTCTGGACCGTCGGCTGGACCGGCGCCGATCCCTTCGGTGTGGCCACCCGCGATGCACTGGACCCCGTGGAGGCGGTGCACCGCCTCAGCGACCTGGGCGCCTACGGCATCACGTTCCACGACAACGACCTGGTTCCCTTCGACGCCACAGCATCGGAGAAGGACCTGATCCTCAAGAACTTCAAGGCAGCCCTGGCCGAGACGGGCCTGAAGGTGCCCATGGTCACTACCAACCTGTTCAGCCACCCCGTCTTCAAGGACGGCGGTTTCACCTCCAACGACCGCTCCATCCGCCGGTTCGCGCTCAGCAAGGTACTGCGCAACATCGACTCCGCAGCAGAGTTCGGCGCCGAGACCTTCGTGATGTGGGGCGGCCGCGAGGGCAGCGAATACGACGGTTCCAAGGACCTCTCAGCAGCCCTGGACCGAATGAAGGAAGGCGTGGACACGGCCGCCGCCTACATCAAGGACAAGGGCTACAACCTCCGCATCGCCCTGGAACCGAAGCCCAACGAACCACGCGGCGACATCTTCCTGCCCACCGTGGGCCACGGCCTGGCGTTCATCGCCCAGCTGGAACACGGCGACATTGTGGGCCTGAACCCGGAGACCGGCCACGAACAGATGGCCGGCCTGAACTTCACGCACGGCATCGCGCAGGCCCTGTGGGCGGGCAAACTCTTCCACATCGACCTCAACGGCCAGCGCGGCATCAAGTACGACCAGGACCTCGTGTTTGGCCACGGCGACCTGACCAGCGCTTTCTTCACCGTTGACCTGCTGGAGAACGGCTTCCCCAACGGCGGCGCCACGTACGACGGCCCCCGCCACTTCGACTACAAGCCCTCCCGCACCGACGGCTACGACGGCGTCTGGGAGTCCGCAAAGGCCAACATGGCCACCTACCTGCTGCTCAAGGAGCGTGCCCTGGCGTTCCGCGCCGACCCGCAGGTCCAGGAAGCCCTGGCAACGTCCGGCGTCTTTGAACTCGGCGAGTCCACCCTCGCCGTCGGCGAAACCACGGCGGACCTGCTGGCAGACACCACGGCATTCGAGTCCTTCGACGCCGACAAGGCCGCCGAGCGCTCGTTCGCGTTTGTCCGCCTCAACCAGCTGGCCATCGAGCACCTGCTCAACGCCCGCTGACCCGCCGCGCACTCCGCGCCACCTGGCACCCAACAATGCGCCGCCGTCGGGCTTTCCAACAGAAGGGAAAGCCCGACGGCGGCGTACGCACCTAAGGAATCCCATGGCCCTCGTTGCCGGCATCGACAGTTCCACCCAGTCCTGCAAGGTGGTGATCCGCGACGCGGGCACCGGCGCGCTGGTCCGCCAGGGCCGGGCCACCCATCCTGACGGCTCCGAGGTGCATCCGGACCGCTGGTGGGACGCACTTCAGGAAGCCATCGGCCAGGCCGGCGGGCTCGACGATGTGGCGGCGCTTTCGGTGGGCGGCCAGCAACACGGCATGGTGGTCCTGGACAGGGGCGGGAACGTCATCCGCCCGGCCCTGCTCTGGAATGACACCCGCAGTGCCCCTGCCGCCGCGGAACTCATCAAAAACGCGGGCGACGGCGATCCCGCCTCGGGTGCCAGCTACTGGGCCGGGGCAACGGGCACCGTCCCGGTCGCCTCCCTGACGCTGACCAAGCTCCACTGGCTGGCGGCCAACGAACCGGAGAACGCCGCAAAAGTGGCCGCCGTGTGCCTGCCGCACGACTGGCTGAGCTGGCGGCTTGCCGGCCACGGCCCCGTGGAGCACGGCGAAGCCAACCTGGGAGCACTCACCACCGACCGGTCCGATGCGTCCGGGACCGGCTACTACTCCACTGCCACTGACTCATACCTGCCCGACGTCATTAGAGCGTCCCTGGGCCACGTCCCGATCCTGCCCAAGGTTGTGGGCCCGCTCGAGGCCGCAGCAACAACTCCGGCCGGTGCCCTGATCGGCCCGGGCGCTGGAGACAACGCCGCGGCCGCGCTGGGTGTTGGCGCCACCGTGGGCGACGTGGTGCTCTCCCTGGGCACGTCCGGAACCGTCTTCGCCGTCTCCGCCACGCCGGCTGCCGACGCCACCGGCCTGGTGGCCGGCTTTGCCGACGCCACCGGGAACTACCTGCCCCTGGCCTGCACCCTCAACGCCACCCGCATCTTCGACGCCACCGCCGCGCTGCTGGACGTCAGCCTCGGGGAACTCAACGGCCTTGCCCTGTCGGCCGGCTCCGGCGCCGGCGGGCTGACCCTGGTTCCCTACTTCGATGGCGAGCGCACCCCCAACCTGCCGGACGCCACCGGCTCCCTCCACGGCATCACCCGCGCCAACTACTCACCGGCCAACCTGGCGCGCGCCGCCGTCGAAGGCGTGGTGGCGTCCCTGGCCGATGGCCTCGCAGCACTTCAAGCCCAGGGCGTGCAGGCTGCCCGGATCATCCTGGTGGGCGGCGGGGCGCAATCCACAGCCGTCCGGGAGGCCGCATCCGCCCTGATCGGATTGCCCACCCTGGTGCCCCGTCCCGGCGAATACGTTGCCGACGGCGCCGCCCGGCAGGCCGCCGCCGTCCTCACCGGACAGTTCCCCACTTGGGAACTCGACGCCGAGGAGGCGCAGCCCGCCAGCCCTGCCCCTGAGGTCCTGGCCCGCTACCGCAGCTACGCGGCCCTGCACTTCCCCGCGTAGGCTGTCGTCGGATCGGGACAACGGCGGCAATGCCCGCGGCCCGGTCTGGCATACTTCGGATCATGCCCGCCCGCGATCAGCAGCCTGCCACCCCTGAGACCAGCATCAATTCCCCGGAACGCCTCCAATTCGAGGCTTTCCTCAATGAGCACCGGCTGGCCCTCAACGCGTGCCTCGACGGGCTGACGGAAGAACAGGCCCGGCGCCGGCTGGTCGCCTCCCGGACCACACTGCTGGGGCTGGTCAAGCACGTGACGTTTGTCGAGCGGGTCTGGTTCGATGAGGCCATCACGGCGCGCCCCAGAATGGAGATCGGCATCCCGGACTCGCCTGACGAATCGTTCATCCTTGCCCCGGAGGACTCCATCGCCTCCGTCCGGGAACTGCACCGGCAAGCCTGCGCCGCGTCCGCCGAGGCCACCGCAGCCCTGGACCTCACGGACCTGCTGCCCGGCAACCGCCGCGGACCACTCCCCCTCCGCTGGGTGTACCTGCACATGATCCGCGAACTGGCCCGGCACTGCGGCCACGCGGACATCCTGCGCGAACAGATCCTCGCTGCGGACACCAACCACCCATCCTGACAACGCAGTCCGGCCCGCCCCGCCGAAGCGGAACGGGCCGGAAGCCAGCGCCTTGCCTTAGCGCTTTTCGCAGGCGATGCCGTCGTTGTCGCGGTCAAGGTCGTATTCGCCCTTGTACCGCGCCGCGCCGTCGTTGTAGCTGTAAACGGTGCTGTTGACGCGGAACGTGGTGACCGGCTTGCCGCTGGTCTTGTCCCGGGCGCCGGAGCGGCCCACACCGTGCGGATAAACCTTATTCAGCTCCGTACAGTTTTTGTACGACTTCGGCGCGGCGGCCGAGGCCGGAACGGCCGTTGAGCCCAGGACGATGACGGTACCCGCCAGGGACGCAATAATCAGGTTTTTCAGGCGCACGTACGTGGACTCCCCCATAAAATGCCCCGGCCGCCAGCCGGCGGGGCAGGAAAATAGTAACCCGCCGCCGCCCCGTCGGCTGCTTCCGGTTGGTAACGCGGACCCGCGCCGTGACGCAACGCGGGCCCGCGATCCTTGCACCAGGTCAGGCGTACGGGAGGACCAGCTCGGCGTAGCGCTCCTTGACCGTGGACAGGACGGTGTTGCCGTCGGTGTCCCAGATCTCCTGGTTGAAGATTTCCACCTCGATGTCGCCGGTGTAGCCGGCGTCGCGCACCCAGGTGCCGATCGTGGCGAAGTCCACCACACCGTCGCCCATGTATCCACGCGAGAGCAGCGGGTCTGCGGCGATGGGCATGTTGAAGTCGCACACCTGGTAGGAGGCGATCCGGTTTTCCCGGCCGGCGCGCGCAATCTGGGCCTTCAGTTCCGGATCCCACCAGACATGGAAGGTGTCGACGGCGACCCCCACCTCGGCGGCGGCAAAGGGCGCTGCGAGGTCCAGGGCCTGGCCCAGGGTGGAAATCAGGGCACGGTCCGCGGCGTACATCGGGTGCAGCGGTTCAAGGACCAGCCGGACGCCGTTTTCGGCGGCGAAGGGCACCAGGTCTGCGAGGCGGTCGGCGACGCGCCCGCGGGCGGCCACAACGTCCTTCTCTCCCGGAGCCAGGCCACCCACCACCAGGAACAGCTCCCTGGTGTCCAGGGCCACTGCTTCAAGGATGGCGGCGCGGTTGTCGGCGAGGGCAGCTGCCTGCCCCTCGGCGTCGGGCGCTGTCAGGAAACCGCCGCGGCACAGGGAGGAGACCCGCAGGCCCGCGTCCTTGATCAGGCGCGCGGCCTTGTCCAGGCCGGCCTCCTCCACCCGGTCCCGCCAAGGGCCGATCGAGGGGATGCCGGCGTTGACGCAGCCTTCAACTACCTGTGCCAGCGTCCACTTCTTGGTGGTGGCACTGTTGATGGCGAGGCGGGAGAAGTCGCTCATACCCCCACCCCGTTGATCCGCAGGTAGTCGGACATCCGGAAGGCGGCCAGGGCCGGATCCTTCAGGAGTCCGGCCTGGTCGGCCAGTTCAAACGTCCGTGACAGGTGCGCTACCGAGCGGCCCGAGTGCAGGCCGCCCACCATCTGGAAGCCAGGCTGCTTGCCGTTGAGCCAGGACATAAACGCGATCCCGGTCTTGTAGTAGAACGTGGGGGCGCTGAAGATGTGCTTGCCCAGCTCACGGGTGGAGTCCAGGATTTCCCGCGCCTTGGCGGGGTTGCCCGCTTCGTAGTGCTGCAGCGCAACCGAGGCGGCCGGGTAGATGGCCGCGAAGATGCCCAGCAAGGCGTCCGAATGGTGGGTTCCGTCGCCGTCGATCAGTTCCGGATAGTTGAAGTCATCGCCGGTGTAGAGCCGGACGCCTTCAGGCAGGGCGGCCCGCAGGGCCACCTCGTGGCTGGCGTCGAGGAGGGAGACCTTAACGCCGTCCACCTTGGCGGCGTTGTCCTTGATGAGTCCCAGGAAGGTTTCGGTGGCAGCTGCCACGTCATCCGAACCCCAATACCCGGCCAGCGCGGGATCAAACATGGTGCCCAGCCAGTGCAGGATGACGGGCTGGTCAACTTCCTGCAGCAGGGTGCTGTAGACCTTCAAGTAGTCCTCGGGACCTGTGGCCACCTGGGCCAGGGCCCGCGAGGCCATCAGGATGATCTTGGGTCCGGCCTCCGAGACAACGGCGATCTGCTCGCGGTACGCCTCGAGGACTGCTTTCAGGCCGGCCTCGCCGGTGGGCAGGGTGGCCACGTCCAGCTGGTCCGTACCCGCACCGCAGGAGACGAGGTCGCGAACGGACTTCCCTGCAGTCGCGGCGTTGTTGCCGGCCACGACCGAGGCGGCTTCGACGCCGGTGCGCTTGATGAGCTGCTGGGTAGCGGCCCAGTCCAGGCCCATGCCCCGCTGGGCAGTGTCCATGGCATCGGCGACGCCCAGGCCGTAGGACCAGAGCTCGTGCCGGTAGGCCAGGGTGGCGTCCCAGTCCAGCCGGGCCGGGGCGCCGGGTGTGTTGTCAGCGGAAACTTCGGGGATGACGTGTGCCGCGGCGTAAGCGCGGCGGGCTGTCAGGGGGGCCGTGGGCCGGGCCCAGCTGGTGTTGCCCCGCAGCCGGTATTCCCGGGTGCCGCCGTCGTTGGAGGGAAGGATAAGTGAAGTCATCAGAGGGTGATCTCCGGGATGTCGATGGTGCGGCGTTCGTCGTTGGACTGCAGGCCGAGTTCTGCCAGCTGCACGCCACGGGCTGCGGAAAGCAGGCCAAAGCGGTGTTCGCGGCCGGCGACGACGTCGCGCAGGAACTCTTCCCACTGCAGCTTGAAGCCGTTGTCGAGTTCGGCGTTGGCGGGAACTTCCTGCCACTGGTCGCGGAAGGATTCCGTAACGGGCAGGTCGGGGTTCCAGACCGGCTTGGGAGTGTGGGCGCGCTGCTGTGCAACACACTTGTTCAGGCCGGCGACGGCGGAGCCATGGGTGCCGTCGATCTGGAATTCCACCAGTTCGTCGCGGTAGACGCGGACGGCCCAGGAGGAGTTGATCTGGCCCACGACGGCGTCGCCGGCAGGGGTCTCGAGCTCGAAGATGCCGTAGGAGGCGTCGTCGGCCGTGGCCTTGTATTCCTTGCCGGCCTCGTCCCAGCGGGCAGGGATGTGGGTGGCGGTCTTGGCGCTGACGCTCTTGACCTTGCCGATGATGCCTTCGAGCACGTAGTTCCAGTGGCAGAACATGTCCGTGGTCATTCCGCCGCCGTCTTCCTTGCGGTAGTTCCAGGACGGGCGCTGCGCAGCCTGCACGTCGCCTTCGAAGACCCAGTAGCCGAATTCGCCGCGGATGGAGAGGATGCGGCCGAAGAAGCCTTCATCCACCAGGCGGCGGAGCTTGACCAGCCCGGGGAGGTACAGCTTGTCGTGGACAACGCCTGCGGTGACGCCGGCGTCCTTGCCGATGCGGGCCAGCTCGATGGCTTCCTCGAGGGTTTCGGCGGTGGGCTTCTCCGTGAAGATGTGCTTGCCGGCCAGCATCGCCTTCTTAAGGGTGGCGGCGCGCAGGCTGGTCATGGACGCGTCGAAGATAACGTCGACGGTGGGGTCGTTGATGACCGAGTCCAGGTCGGTGGTCCATTCGGAGACCTTGTGCAGCTCGGCGAGTTCACGGATTTTTGCTTCGTTGCGGCCCACCAGGATGGGTTCCACCTGGACGCGGGTGCCGTCTTCGAGGGTGAAGCCGCCGGCGTCGCGGATGGGAAGGATGGAGCGCAGCAGGTGCTGGCGGTAACCCATCCGGCCGGTGATGCCGTTCATGGCGATGCGGATGGTTTTTGTTTCGAAGCCCATGTGTCCTCCACGGTGAGTGAGCAGTGTTACTCAAGCTGATTGGGAAAGCGCATTCCCACTGCTTCAATGATGCACCGGAAAGGACAGGGTTGGCAAGCGCTTTCCGCAAAGAACTTCCCCTGCCATACTGGGGGAACTGTTATTTGGCCCACTTTTTACGTTGACCAGGAGATGTTGTGGCTGCTAGTACCCTGACCGAAGTGGCCCGGCTTGCCGGGGTATCGCCTGCCACGGCGTCCCGTGTATTGAACGGCTCTGCCCGCACCCCCGGGCCCGATATCGCCCAGCGGGTCCGCCAGGCAGCGGACTCCCTGGGTTACATTCCCAACGCGCAGGCCCAGGGCCTGGCGAAGTCCAGTTCGGGCCTGATCGGGCTGATTGTCCATGACATCGCCGATCCTTACTTCGCGGCGATTGCCCGGGGCGTCCAGGACGCGGCCCGGGAACAGCGCCGCATGGTCCTGCTCGCCACAACAGGCGGGGCACCGGCCGAGGAGAAGGAAGCCGTGGCGGCGTTTGCGGCCCGGCGCGCCGACTCGATCGTCATCGCGGGCTCCCGCTCCGCCCGCAGCGAGGATCTGCAGGACAACGCCGAACTGGCCGCGGAGCTGGACAGGTACTGCCGCAACGGCGGCCAGGTGGCTGTGGTGGGCCATCCCGTTGTTGGCGCGTCGGCCAGCGAGGGATACCACGTGGTGGCCGTCCCCAACGAGGAGCTTGCCCAATCGCTGGCGGCCAGCCTGGCCGAGGGCCGCGATTGCGATTTTGTGGTGATTGGCGGACCTGAGGGACTGTTCACCTCCGATGACAGGATCCGCGGCTTCCAGGCAGGCCTGGAGCGGGCCGGCCGGCCGGCTGCGGAACTGGTGCGGAGCGCCTTCAACCGCTCCGGTGGTTACGAGGCCGGGCTGGCGCTGGCCCAACGGCTCAAGGCGGCCGGCCCCGCCCGGCGGCCGCTTTGCATCTTCGCCGTCAACGACGTGATGGCCATCGGCGCCACGGCCGCGCTGCGCGCCGAAGGCCTGCGGATCCCCCGCGATGCCACCATCGCCGGGTTTGATGACATCGAGACGCTTCGTGACTTCCGCCCGGCGCTTTCAACGGTGCGGTTGCCGCTCGAAGACATCGGCCGCCTGGCCACCCGGGCCACCGCCCGCGGCGCGGCCGAACACCCGGATGAGGCCGGCCCACCCATCACGGGAGCCGTGACCCTGCGGCGCAGTACCGAGGCCGGGGCATGAGCGGCGGGCCTGTTGCGGGCCTGAGCGTGGTGCCCGCCGGGGCTGAAGGACCCAGGCCGGCCGTGCTGGTGCTCCCGGGCGGCGGCTATGCCCGCCAGGCGGATCACGAGGCCGAGCCGGTCGCCGAGTGGCTGGCGTCCCTGGGAATCCACGCGTTTGTGCTGCGCTACCGGGTGGCGCCGGACAGGCATCCGGCTCCCCTGATGGACGCCAAGGAAGCCATGCTTTACATCCGCAGCGGCGCCCACGGGCTGTACCTGGAACCAGGCCGGGTTGGCGTGCTGGGCTTCTCAGCCGGCGGGCACCTCGCTGCCACCCTGTCCACGGGTGTGGCCACGGGCAGTTCCCGGCTGGACGTGGATGCCAGCGTGCCGGACCGGACTGTCCTGTGCTATCCCGTGGTGTCCTACACCGCTGAAGTACACCAGGGCTCGGTGGATAACCTCCTGGGCGACGCGCCGCCGTCGGACCTCCTGGCCGAAGTCTCCGCAGAGCAACAGGTGGGCGCGGACACGCCGCCGGCGTTTGTCTGGCACACCGCCGACGACGCCGCCGTGCCCGTCAGCCACAGCCTGGGTTATGCAGGCGCCCTTATGGCCGCCGGCGTCCCGGCAGAACTGCATGTTTTCCCGAACGGCCGGCACGGGCTGGGGCTGGCCGGCGGCGAAGCGGGCCCGGACCAGTGGCCTGCCTTGTGCGCCGCGTGGCTGCAGCGCGCGGGCTGGGCCCTGTCCTGAAGCCGTGACCGGAGGCCTGTCCGGCCTTAGCCGAGGGCCCTGATGGCCCAGGCCGCGGTGTGGGTGTCACCCGGCTGGAGGTGGATCAGGTCAGTCCCTGAGTTGAAGGCATCCGGCGGGCAGGTCATGGGTTCCACGGCGAGGCCCAGCCGGTCCGGCTTGGCCGGTTTGTCGCCGGTGTGGATCTGCACCCAGGCCCACTCTGCACCCCATTCGAGCTCCACCCCGGTTCCGGAGGGATCGTGCACCCTGACGCGCGCCGTTTTCGAGTCATCGCTGGTGATGCCCGTGAATGCGTGGTCGATTTTTACCGTACCGAGCCGGCGCTCTGCGCGGAAATCGAAGCTGCCGCCCGCCACCTGCTTCATTCCCACCGGCAGCAGCCTGTCCGGCGTCACCGCAAGGTACTCCGAGGCCGGCAGTTCCAGGGTCCATTCGTCCAGCGGCGCCGGCCCTGCCACCAGGTAGGGGTGCGGGCACACGCCGTATGGCCCGGCCGTCCCGCCGGTGTTGGCGGCCCGGACGGAGCAGTGCAGGCCGTCGGCCGCCAGCGTGTAGCTGACTTCCAGGTCCAGGTCCGCAGGGTAGTCCGGACCCGCCTCGACGGTGCAGCCCAGGGTGACGGAGGAGTTGGTCGTCTCGCGCACGTCCCACACCTGGTCCGTCGCAAGCCCATGCAGTGCTGCGCCGCGCTCCGGTTCGTTGATCCCAGCCTGGAACGCCGTGCCGGCGTACTCGTAGGCGCCGTCCGCCAGGCGGTTGGGCCACGGGGCGCAGATGACGCCCCGGTAGTCGGGAATCCTGCCCCCGGCCCCGAAGCCCACCACCAGGTCCCGGCCGTTGTGCTGCAGCTCCCGGAGGGCGCCCCCGCGTGAAGTGACCACCGCAGAGTAGGGCCCCATGGCGATGCTGGTTTCGGTCATGCGTCCTCCGGTTCGACAATATTGTTAGCGCTAAACAGCGTAGCCCAGATCCTGCCGGCGGGCACCGCCCGCAAAAGGGCCGGTGCTGGCTACAGTAGCCTCATGGACATTCCGGACCCCGTCAATCGGGAACTGATCTCGGCCATCCGATCGGCCCTGGCGGACCACGCCGACCCGGGGCGGGCCGCCGGTGCCCAGGCCTATATGAAGTCGGAGCTCCCGTCGCTGGGCGTCCGCGTTCCCGATGTCCGCCGGATCGCAGCGGACGCCGCGGCCGGGCTGCCCTTTGAATCTGCGGATCAGCTTCTGGCCACGGTGCTGGAGCTGTGGCGCACCTCCACCGTGCGGGAGGAACGCTACGCGGCCATCGACCTGACGGACAACCGGATGGTGGCCCGGGATCTGCACATGCTTCCCGTTTATGAGGAGATCATCCGCACCGGCGCGTGGTGGGACTTTGTGGATGGTGTGGCCGAGAGGATCTGTGGACTGCTGCAGGCCCATCGGGATGAGATGACTGCGGTGATTCTGGCCTGGAGCACTGACCCCGATTTCTGGATCCGGCGATCGGCCATTCTGTCGCAGCTGAAGGCAAAGACTGCCACGGACACCCGGCTGTTGGCGCAGGTTATTGTGCCGAACCTGGCGGATGGGGAATTCTTCATCCGCAAGGCCATCGGGTGGTCCCTGCGCGAATACGGCAAGACGGCGCCGGGCTGGGTCCGGGGCTTCGTGGCGGAGAACTCAGCTTCCCTCAGCCAGCTCTCGCGCCGTGAAGCGTTACGGCGGCTGCCAGGACCTTCAAGCGGCCCGGCCTGATGCCTGGCGGCTCAGATGACTGGGCGTTCCACCACGGGATCGCCGGCCTTGCGGAACAGTGAGCGCGTCCGTGGGTCCCAAAAGACCAGGTACAGGGCAAACAGGACCCCGGTGACCGCCGCAGCCACCCGCGCAAGGAGCAGGGCGAAGCCAACATCACCTGTCTGCAGGTAGGGGAAAACTTCCAGCTGGTCGGAGTTGGCGTAGATGATGAAGAAGGACACCACAAAGTAGAGGGCCTTGACCTGCCAGTCGTTCCGGATCCCGGTGACGGCAAATAGCGGGATCAGCCAGACCACATACCAGGACTGGATGATCGGCGAGAGCAGCACCACGGCAGCGAACGCCAGCGTGAGCCGGCGCATCAACCGGTCGTAGTCCCCTTTGAGAATCAGCCAGCCGGCGATGCCTACGGCCAGGAGTTTGCCGGCGTTGGCCACCACCGCCGAGAGCAGGGCGCCGTCCAGTCCGAAAGCGCTGCCGAGGGAGCCCACCACCATGCCGATCAGCCCCACCGGCGCGTACCAGATGGAGATGCTGCCGGGAGCGGACAGCCCGTTGATCCAGCCGAAGCCAAAGCCGTTAACAAGGCTCATGAGGACCAGCAGTGCCAGGCTGAGCCCGGCCGTCAGCGCCCAGAAACCGATCTTCCGCAGCCAGCCGGCGTCCCGGCCGGCCCAGAGCAGGCCAACGAACGGCAGGAACACAATGGTGATGGGTTTGACCGCGATGGAGAGGGTCACCAGGACGATGCCGCGGACCACCCGCCGGGTGGCCGCGTAGTACAGGCCTGCCAGGGCCAGGCCGATCATCAGTGAATCATTGTGGACGCTGGCGATGAAGTTGGTGAGGAACAGCGGGTTCGCGGCCGTCAGCCAGAGAGCCCGGTGGGGGTTCACACCATGCAGTTCGGCCAGCTTGGGGACATAAATGACGCAGAGCACCACGCCGGCCAGGGCCACCAGCCGGAACAGCATCACGCTGGCTTCGGGATGGACATTGGTGGACCACACCACGAACTGTTCGATCCAGAGGAACAGTTGACCGTAGGGAACCGGCGCCTCCGTCCACATCTTGTCCGCCCCGAGCTGGAAATAGTTGGAGAGGGCTGAGATCCCGTTCCGGTAGGGGTTGAAGCCCTCCACCATCAGCCGCCCCTGGCCGATGTAGGCGTAGACGTCCCGGCTGAACAGCGGCACGCTGAACATCATGGGCAGGCTCCAGGCCCCGATCGCGGTCAGCGTCGCCCGACGGGCCCGCGGACCCCAGACGCGCACACGCTGCCCCAGCCTCAGCCAGGCCCGGACCAGCAGCATGCCGCCCACGGCCAGCAGCACAATGGAAAGCGCGACGCCGACGGCCTCGGCCCGCATCCAGATGAACAGCGGGACGCGGCGCAGCTCAGAGACGGGGGCCAGCCAGCCGACGCCCAGGGAGCCGATGAACATAAACAGCGAACCGACGAAGCCGGCAAGGATCGGGGAGCTGGGATTGTCCACCTCCGGGCCGGCCGCTCCGGCAGGGGCGGCCGCCTTCTCCCCCGTCGCGGGCATAGGCGCCGTCATCTTCAGGATCGTCCAATCTTTTGCTGTCCGCTGTTGCGTCCGCGCTTGGGCTGACCGGCGCGGCGCCGGGCAGTCCCGGGCGCGTTACTGCGGCAGCAGTGCAGGCCGCGTACCCGAAATCCTAGCACCGGCGTCCGGGTTGAAGGTGAAACGGTAGGCTGGTCCGGTGCCTATTTCTAACGAACGAATCGTCTGGATCGACTGCGAAATGACAGGTCTGGATATCGAAAACGATGCCCTGATCGAAGTCGCCGCGCTGGTCACCGATTCAGAACTGAACATCCTTGGCGACGGGGTGGATGTGGTCATCAAACCCGATGACGCAGCCCTGGCCCAGATGAATGATTTTGTCCGGGACATGCATACGACGTCGGGCCTCCTGAAGGAACTCCCGGCGGGCAAGACCATGGCCGAGGCCGAGGCCGCCGTTATGGCCTACATCTCCGAGTGGGTGCCGGACCCCCGCAAAGCGCCGCTGGGCGGCAACTCCGTGGGAACCGACCGGGTGTTCCTGTCCCGCGACATGCCCGCCGTTGTGGAGCACCTGCACTACCGGGTCATTGACGTCAGCACCATCAAGGAACTGTCCCGCCGCTGGTTTGCCCGGGCGTACTTCCAGTCCCCCGCCAAAAAAGGCGGCCACCGGGCGCTCGGTGACATCATCGACTCCATCGACGAACTCCGCTACTACCGGGAGGCCGTTTTTGTGCCCGCCCCGGGGCCTGACAGTGCCACGGCCAAGTCGATTGCCCGCCGGGTCACCGCCGCGGAGCACAACGAGGCGTAATTTCCGCCACGTTTTGCGGTTTTTTTGCCAAAAACAGCAAAAGTGGTGAAAGCACCCCCGAACAGCAGGTAAGCTATTTGAGTTGCCTTTCGAGGGAGCCGGTCAGCCGGTAAACCTGCGGGGCACATGGTGGGCTTAGCTCAGTTGGCAGAGCGCCTGGTTGTGGTCCAGGAGGTCGCGGGTTCAACCCCCGTAGCTCACCCGCACAGGATGGTCGTGGACCTTCCAAGAAGGAGGCCGTACCGGATACCCGGTGCGGCCTCCTTTGTTTGTTTCCTGCCCGGGCGAACCGGCCGGGGCCGCACGTCGAAGGACCGCTGAAGATGACTGTTCTGCCAATCACCATCTGGGGAGAGCCCGTACTCCATCGCCGGGCAGCCGAAGTGGAGGAGTTCGACGACGCGCTCCGCACCCTTATTGCCGACATGTTCGAAACGAACGACGCCGCCAATGGCGTGGGGCTGGCGGCACCCCAGGTGGGTGTGGGTAAACGGCTTTTCGTCTACAAATACGCCAACGACGACGGCGCTCCCGCCACCGCAGCCCTGGTCAATCCCGTCCTGACGCTCTCCAAGATCTCCGGTGCAGTCCCCGATCCGGATGAGGAGGAAGAGGGCTGCCTGTCCTTCCCGGGTGAGCAGTATCCGCTCAAGCGCGCCGACTGGGCGCGCGTGGAAGCCTTCGACGGATATGGCCAGCCGGTCGAGTTTGAGGCAACCGGCTGGTTTGCCCGGGTCATCCAGCATGAATTCGACCATCTCGACGGCAAGCTGTACGTCAACCGCCTGCTGGACCGTTATGGCCGCAAGGCAATGAAGCAGGCGAAAAAGCACGGCTGGGGCGTTCCAGGGCTGACGTGGCTCCCCGGCGTCGACCCGGACCCGTTCGGGCACTGACCCCACAGGGCAACGGCCAGGATCAGGGGACCCTGATGGCCTGCTGTCCGGGGCAGGAGCCCAGCACCCGGTTCATGGCGTCCTTTTCGGCAGCAGTCACCCAGAGGCCGTAGGCGGCTTTCACCGAAATCTGGCGGGCCACGTAATGACAGCGGATTGACTTGTTCGGCGGCAGCCAGGTGGCCGCGTCGCCCGCGCCTTTTTCCTGGTTCGCTGCGCCGTCCACAGCGATGAGGTTCAGCGGATCGTTGGCCAGGGCGGTGCGCTGTGCGGGGCTGAGCTGCTGGGCACCCTTTTGCCAGGCATCCGCCAGGGCCACCACATGGTCAACCTGCACGGCCTGGCTACTGTCAGGGCCCCGGTTGAAATTTATGCCGCGTGCCGTGTACGGGTCCGTGAACCGGCCGGCCGCGACGTTGCAGCGTGACCCCTCGCTGAACCGGACATCAGCCAGGTCGCGGCGGAGGATGTCGTTGCGCGTGTCGCACCCGTTGTGGTCCATGTCCAGCCACGCCGCGCCAAAGGCTTCCCGCTTGTATCCGCCCTTGCCTGCGCGGCCCTTTACCGGCAGCCCGTTGAGGACGTTGCCGGCTGCGCCGGCCGGCACGGGGTGGACGGGAGCCACCGGCTTCATCCAGCCCGGCTCGAAGACCGGGGCAACTGTGGGACCCGGCAACGATGGGCCGGCTGCGGCAAACTGCCCGGCAGTGAAGAACCAGAACAGTCCGGAAAGCAAGGCCAGGGCTGCAACGGCGAGCAGGGCCCACGCGGCCCGTGACCTGCGCCGGGCACGCCGGTACGCGGCCCAGCTGACGCTCACGGCTCAACGACGGTAGGTGTGGGGACAAGCATCAGGAAAGCCTAGGGCACCCGCAGCAGGGCTGCCCCGTTATCCACAGTGTGGAGGGCCACTCGACCCTTCGGTGGGACGGTTACTGTTCCCGGACCACCCTGCGGAGGTCCTCCTCGGCCACGGCCAGCAGGTCCTCAAGCTGGCGCACCCGGTCTGCACCGACGTCGCCCGTTTTGTGGCCCGCACGGGCCCCTTCCAAAAGCCGGATGGCTTCCTTGTGGTTGTCCTGTGCCACGTCGAGAGCGTGTTCGAGGGTGGTTTCGTGCCGGATTGCCTTTTCTTTTTCCATTCCCCCAGTGTGGTACTGATTCCCGGCTGATTCCAGAGAACCAGCCGGGAATCCGCTGACCGTTTGACGGATCAGACGGCGATGGCCGCCAGCGCAGCGGCGCTTTCCTTCGCGGGGAAGGACGGCGGGTTGACCCCTGCCATCTCCTCCATCACGCGGACCACCTGGCAGCTGTAGCCGAATTCGTTGTCGTACCAGACATATAGCACCAGGTTTTTGTCGGTGGAGACGGTGGCCAGGCCGTCCACGATGCCGGCGCGGCGGGAGCCCACGAAGTCGGTGGAAACAACTTCGGGCGAGTCGATGTAGTCGATCTGCTTGCGCAGGCCCGAGTGCAGCGACATTTCCCGGAGGTAGTTGTTGACCTCGTCCTTGGTGGTCCCGTTCTCCAGGGTGAGGTTCAGGATGGCCAGGGACACGTCAGGCGTGGGGACGCGGATGGAACTGCCGGTGAGCTTGCCCAGGAGTTCAGGCAGTGCCTTGGCAACGGCTTTGGCGGCGCCGGTTTCGGTGATGACCATGTTCAGCGCTGCCGAGCGGCCGCGCCGGTCGCCCTTGTGGAAGTTGTCGATCAGGTTCTGGTCGTTGGTGAACGAGTGCACCGTTTCCACGTGGCCGTGGATGACGCCGAACTTGTCGTTGATGGCCTTCAGCACCGGAGTGATGGCGTTGGTGGTGCAGGATGCGGCGGTGACGATCCGGTCGCTGTCCTCGATGGTGGTGTGGTTGATGCCGTGGACGATGTTCTTCAGGTCGCCCTTGCCCGGCGCGGTCAGGAGGACCCGTGCCACGCCGGTGCTCTGCAGGTGCTGCGAGAGGCCCTCGGCATCGCGCCAGCGGCCGGTGTTGTCCACAACCAGGGCGTTGTGGATGCCGTAGGTGGTGTAGTCGATGGTGGCGGGGTTGTCCGAGTAGATGACCTGGACCTGGACGCCGTTGGCCGTGATGGTGTTGGCGACCTCATCGATGCGGATGGTGCCCTCGAAGGAGCCGTGGACCGAGTCGCGGCGAAGCAGGCTGGCCCGCTTGGCGAGGTCGTTGTCCGAGCCGCGGCGCACCACGATGGCGCGCAGGCGAAGGCCGTGGCCGCCGCCGGCCTTTTCGATCAGGAGGCGGGCCAGGAGCCGGCCGATCCGGCCGAAGCCGTAAAGCACAACATCGGTGCTGGTGCGGTCATCGCCGCCGCGCTTGCCCACAACGTCGGCAAGTTCAGCGCGGAGGAATTCCTCGAGCGAGGCGCCGTCGCCTTCTTCCTTGAACTTCTGGTTCAGGCGCGCGATGTCGATCGCTGCGGCGCCGAGTTCCAGGCCGGCAAGGGTATTGAGCAGCGGCGCTGTCTCTTCCAGGAGCAATTCGTCCTTGCTCATTCTGCGGGCGAAGCGGTGCGCCTTGAGGATGTTCATGGTGGACTTATTGATCAGGCTCCGGCCATGGATGCTGGTGACCACGTTGTTGTCGCGGTACAGCCGGCCAATCACCGGGATCATGGCCTCGGCGAGGGCCTCCCGGCCCATCCACGTATCAAGACAAGAATCTGACGTCTGGCTCACAGAAATACCTTCCTCGGTTCAGCCGCGTACGTCGTCGTGCGCGGTTGTAGGCCACCTGATGATGTCCAGTGGCAGTGGCGCCGGCAGGGTTCGGCCCTGGGCGCCGGGATTGCTGGCAAAGAAAAACCGCCGGTTAAGAACGGAGCTCCGGCGGAAGAACCCCTGCGTTCGGTTCCATTCTAATTTGGCGTGATGCCTGTTTGAGTCGCCGGCGCCGTGAAATCACTCACACCTGCCGTTCAGTTATGGAGGGCGGAAAAGAGGTTCAGGCTGAACGAATAGATGACCCACGAGAGATAAGGCAGCATTAGCAGCCCCGCGGTGGCACTGACCGGGCCGAAGCGCACCACAAGGAATCCCACGGACACACCCAGGCCGGCAATGACCACCAGGGCACCCCAGAGGGCCGCTGTGCCGATCAACGGATACAGGCCAAAAAACGTCAGCGGCCACGCGGCGTTGAACAGCAGCTGTGCGGCGTACCACCACAGGGTGCTGCCGCGAAGTGCCTGCCGGCGCCATACCAGCCACGCCGCCAACGCCACGGCGGCGTACAGGAGGATCCACATGGACCTGAACATCCAGCCCGGCGGCATCCACGGGGCTTTGACGGATGCGGCGAACCAGCCGGTGGAGTTCAGGATGATGGGCACTGATGCAACGATCCAGGCTGCCATCGACAGGCCAAGAAACCCCAGCAGGGCAGCCGCCTGCCCGCCGGGGGAAGGAACCTTACGTTCGGAAGCGGACGGAAGGTCAGAGATTGGAAGCACGCTTCAGGATGCCCAACGCATCGGACCAGGTCAACTCGAGCCCGTCGAGCCCGCGTTGCCTCTATGTGGAGCGTACAGTTGCAGGCGGCCAAAGTGCTCAGATTAGATACGTTCTGGAAGCCTGTTCACGCATACGCCCGGCAGTCAAGTGCGACTGCCTGACTGCCGGTGTCCCAATGCAGCTTGACTGGGTTATTTGCTGAAGCTCGCTTCGTATTTTGCCACGACCCGCTCGGCATGGGCGTAGCCGTCCGCAGCCAAAGCCTTCAGCACTTCGAGCGCTTCCTGGGTGCCGGCTGCCAGACGGACTTCGGCTGCGCGCGCCGTGTGCCAGGGGTTACCGCTGGCCCTGTGATCGTGGAAGGCGAGTGCTCTGGCCCTGAATTCGGCCAACCGCCCACCGCCCACGATGAGCTGCGAGCCTTGCCGGACAAGGTCTTGGACTGCGAAAGCACGACTTTCGTCGTTGTTAAGGCAGCCGATCACATAGGCACCGAGTGCGAAGACCGCGCGCGTCCGTCCGGCTGCGAGGTTGGCTGCCAAGGTCGGTGAGTACCGCTTGTCAGCTTGAAGGGCCCCGGCGGACATTCTCGAATAGAGGGCCGGGTGAGCTGTCAGCGTTGACTCGCCGCCCAGGGCAGCCCGGAATCCTGGCATGTCGATGTCGAATCCGGACAAGGCACCCACCTCTTCACCGTCGATAGCACGGCCAAGCTTCGCCAGAATCTCATCGCTGTAGCGCACCATACCTATGTCGTCTGCCCCGGATGCAAAAGTAAACTCACCAAAGACTGGCCCATCGGGACCGTCGTAGCAGTCGACCTTAACAAACCGTGTGTCGAGGCCGGCGGACAAGTCCGCTGCCATCTTCAGCATCGCGCCCGCGTGGCGTGGAACCAGATGGCTTTCCCTAGCCCATCGGCTTTCGTCAAGGGTGTAATCTTTTCCGAATTCGAGAGGAAGAAACGCACCATCGAAAAATGCGAGCCGCGGCGGCGATACGTTCCGGTCGATCTGGCTGATGTGGGTTATTTTGCCCCGGAAGCAATAGATTTTGTAGTCCATTGGTAAAGGCTTCCCGGCGATGCCTGAGTCTATACATTCCTCAGCCAACCAATAGTCAGGCTCAGGCCCGTCCGTTTTTAAGTCGTCCACCGTCAGAATTCGCAGGCTAAGCAATTCCAGATATTTTCCGCCGCCGATGGTTTCGAGTACGTACACACCCTTAGTCGAATGGCGGTTCGGCTGCTTGACTACGAACCGATCGCCTAAGCTCTCACCGGCGGCAAGGGCCTCGGCAGCGCTACCGACCGTCAGGTACTTCGGCACACGATATCCCGCGGCACTAACGTGCTTATAAGCGGTGTCTTTGTCGTCCAATTCCCATGGAACAGGGTCGACGGGGTTCTGCTGATTAACGAAGCGCTGGCGCATAAAGGACAAGTAGGGGTTCGAGGAGGCCATATGAAGATCCTAAATGCTGTCCCGGGCGCCCACGTTCAACCTGTCCCGGCCGAGTTCCCGGGTCCTGCTGGGTCTATGGCTGGTGTGGATGGGACAGCCGATACGCCGGGTTCTGTTCCCCCGAACCGTTACCGGTAAGGGAGCGACGGCCATCCATCTACGGACGCCGTTGCCGACGCCCTCCAGCAGCCTACCCGGACACTCGGGCGGGCAGCCCTCAAACGTGTCCTGTCTGGCCTTGCTCCGGGTGGGGTTTACCTAGCCTTCCCGGTCACCCGGGAAGCTGGTGGTCTCTTACACCACCGTTTCACCCTTACCTGCACTCCCCCGTCCAAGGACGGCTGAGGCAGGCGGTCTTTTCTCTGTGGCACTGGCCTGCGGGTTACCCCGAGTGGGCGTTACCCACCACCCTGCCCTGCGGAGCCCGGACGTTCCTCGAGCCACTTGCGTGACGCGCGGCCGCCTGGCTGTCCCATCCGCATCAAGTCTAACGGTGCGGGTGCCGGAACCTGGCGCCGCCGCGCGTTGGAGCGCCGGTAGGATCGGACGGTGCTGATTCTGCTTCCCCCCTCCGAAGGCAAGACCCCCGCCGTCCGCGGCCCCGCAGTCGACTGGTCCACACTCAGTTTTCCGGCCCTGAACACCCACCGGGCCACCGTCCTGGAGGCATTGGGAACGGTCAGCGCCCACCAGGATGCCCTGGCCCTGCTTGGCGTGGGGGCGTCCCTGCAGGACGACGTCGACCGGAACACCCGGTTGCACGCGGAACCGGCGGCCCCTGCCCACCAGATTTATTCCGGGGTTCTGTTTGACGCGCTCGGCTACCGCAGCCTGACCCCGGCGCAGCGGCGCAAGGCGGACCAGTCGGTGCTGGTGATTTCGGCGTTGTGGGGGGCGATCCGGTTCGGTGACAGCGTCCCCGCCTACCGCTTGTCCATGGGAACTGCACTGCCCGACGTCGGCCGGCTGGCCTCGTTCTGGAAACCGCAGCTGAGCGCCGCCCTCGCACCGGAGCTGGCGGACCACCTGCTGGTGGACTGCCGGTCCAGCACCTACGCAGCGGCGTGGGCGCCGCCGTCGGACCGTACTGTTGCCGTCAACGTGTTCACCGAGGTGGCCGGCGTCCGCAAGGTGGTGAGCCATTTTGCCAAGCACACACGTGGGGAACTGGCACGGCACCTGCTGGCGCGGCGCGGCAACGCCCCCGCCACGCCGGCGGCCCTGCTGAAAGCGGCCCGCGAAAGGTGGGACGCGGAGTTGGTTCCCGGCACGGTGCGCAAGCCGCACGCGCTGAACATCATCCTCCCCAACTAGGTCGCAGTAGATGTCGTTTTGACGCCCCAAAACGACAACTACTGCTAGTTAGTTGGGGTCAGCTGGCGGGGGCCGCGGTATTCCACTCGTCGGAGCGGACCAGGATGGCCCCGGAGTCCGGGCAGAACACAATGTCATCGGCAGCGGCGGCCTTGATCTCGGCCAGGTCGCCCGGGCTGAGCTTCATGCCGGACGCCTCCGAGGTGCCGTGGAACAGCCGGGCTGCGCCCACGCCCCGCTTCGCCAGCGTCTTTTCATACACCGCCAGGAGTGCGGGTTCCAGCAGCGCAGCGAAGTCGTCCCGCTTGGCTTTTACCTCCGTGGCTTCGGCAGCCACTTCGGCCAGCGCCGCGTCGAGCTCGGCGCGGATGCCGCCGAAGGAGCCCTGGATGTCGTCAACGATAACCTGCTGCCCGGCCTGCGTTGCCCGCAGGGTATCCAGCCGTTCCAGGACCTCCAGTTCCACGTCCTCGAGGTCCGAGCGCCGCTTGTTGAGCGAGACGATGTCCTTCTGCAGGGCCACCAGGTCCTTGGACAGGCCGGTGCCGCTGTTCAGTTTCGCTTCGTCCCGCTGGATGCGGCCGGCAACCTGTTCGACGTCGGCCTCAGCCCGCTTCAGCTCGGCTTCAGCATCGTGGACGGCAACCTTCGCCGAGCCCAGGGTGCCGTTTGCAACGGCCAGTGCAGCTTCGAGGTCCTTGATGCGGGGATCGGTCTCAAGCGTCCGGCGGCGGTTGGCCAGCGACGTCAGTTTGGCGTCAAAACCCTGCAGCTCAAGCAACTTCAACTGTTCCGCCGGTGCTGCCTTCGCCACTTTTACCTCCGCTAAAACCTTCCGGCCCATGGCCGGGCACCGATTTGGCGCTCCCACGACTCTAGCGCCTGCCCTGCTTCCCTGCCTCGCTGCGCGTGCTGGGTTGTGTGCGGGCCCGGCCTAGCCGGGAGTCAGGATGAAGTCCCAGGGGTCACTGTTGGTGCCACTGACCCTGAGCTGCACCTCGTGGCCCTGGTCCGAGAGGACGTTGCCCAGCGCGGTGGCAGCAGCCGGAAGCCACAGCCATTCACTGGCAAAATGCGAGACGTCCACCAGGTAAGGCCTGCCGTTCACAGCCGCCTCGCGGGCCTCCGAGGCAGGATGGTGCCGCAGGTCCGCGGTGACGTAGACGTCCGCATGGCTGGCCCGGACCTCGTCAAACAGCGAATCCCCCGCGCCGCCGCAGACAGCGACCCGGCGTACCAGGCCGTCCTTGTCGCCGGACACCCGGACGCCGCCGGCCACCGCCGGAAGGATACCGAACACCCGGGCAGCGAAGTCGCCCAGGCTGACGGCCTCCGCAAGGTCCCCTACCCGGCCGATGCCTTCTTCCGGCAGTCCGTGGGCGGCTGCCGTCAGCGGGACCGCATCCTGAAGCCCCAGCGCATCGGCCAGTACATCGGAAACACCGCCGACGGCGGAATCCCCGTTGGTGTGCACGGTCAGCAGTGCAGTGCCTGATTCGATCAGGCGGTGCACGGCCCTGCCTTTGGCAGAGGTGGCAGCCACGGACGTGACGCCCTTGAGCAGCAGCGGGTGATGGGTGATGAGGAGTTCCGCGCCCCAGGAAACGGCTTCCTCGATGACCTCAAGGGTGGGGTCCACGGCAAACATGACCTTGGACACAGGTGCGCCCGGACGCCCCGCCACCAGGCCCACCTCGTCCCAGTTCTCTGCGAGGGACTCCGGCCAGAGCTCTTCGACAGCGAGCAGCAGGTCTGCCAGTGTGGTGACGGCCCCTGGCCCTGGACCCGAGGCTCCGGGCGGTGTGCCGCCGTCGTGATTATCGGGGCCGGTAACGTCGGTGTCCACAGGTTCCATAGTCTTAGTTTTACCCCATCGCGGGTCCCGGGGAGCGTGCCCGGGCAGCCGCGCCTTGCTGTGCCGGGAATCATCCGGCACGCTCAACCATTGAAGAGGACATGAAAACTTTTGTTCTGGGCGGAGGCTGTTTCTGGTGCCTCGACGCCGTTTACCAGAAAACCAAGGGCGTGAGCTCGGTGGTGTCCGGCTATACCGGCGGGCATGATCCCCGGCCGGACTACTACTCCGTGTGCAACGGCACCACGGGGCATGCGGAGGTGGTGGCGGTGACCTTCGACGAGGACATCATCCCGGCGGAAGTCATCCTGGACATGTTCTTCGCGCTGCACGACCCCACCACCCTGAACCGCCAGGGCTACGACGTGGGCACCCAGTACCGCTCGTCAATGTTCTACGAGACCACGGAGGAAAAGATCCTCTTCGAAGAGGCCATTGACCGTAACCAGGCCCTGTGGTCCCATCCGATCGTCACGGAGGTCAGCCGGCTCCCCCGGTTCCACGTGGCCGAGGATTACCACCAGGACTACTACGGCAAACACCCCGAGCAGGGGTACTGCCAGGTGATCATCAACCCCAAGCTCGCGAAGGCCAGGAAATATTACTCTGCATGGCTTAACGCTTAGCCAGCATTACGCGGCCTCGTTAGGCTGACCTCAGTATTCACACTCAGAGATAGGCGTATCTGCACATGGCACGGATCTATGACGATGTAACGCAGCTGGTTGGCGGAACCCCGCTGGTAAGGCTGAACCGGCTCAGCGAGGGCCTCGACGCCACCGTCGCCGTCAAGCTGGAGTTCTACAACCCTGCCAACAGCGTCAAGGACCGCATCGGTGTGGCAATTGTCAACGCCGCCGAAAAGTCAGGTGCCCTGAAGCCCGGCGGCACCATCGTTGAAGGCACGTCGGGCAACACCGGCATTGCCCTGGCCATGGTGGGCGCTGCCCGCGGCTACAAGGTCATCCTCACGATGCCGGAAACCATGTCCACCGAGCGCCGCGTGATGCTGCGCGCCTACGGTGCGGAAATCGTCCTGACCCCGGGCTCCGAAGGCATGCGCGGCGCCGTCGAGAAGGCCCAGGAGATCGTTGCCAACACGCCGAACTCCATCTGGGCCCAGCAGTTCGCCAATGAGGCCAACCCCGAAGTCCACCGCACCACCACGGCCGAGGAAATCTGGTCCGACACCGACGGCAAGGTGGACATCTTTGTTGCCGGCGTGGGAACCGGTGGAACCGTAACCGGCGTGGGCCAGGTCCTCAAGGAACGCAAGCCCGGCATCCAGATCGTCGCCGTCGAGCCGAAGGACTCCGCGATCCTCAACGGCGGCGCCCCGGGCCCGCACAAGATCCAGGGCCTCGGCGCCAACTTCGTCCCCGAAATCCTGGACACCAACATCTATGACGAGGTACTGGACGCCACGCTGGAGGACTCCGTCCGCGTTGCCCGCGAGCTGGGCATCAAAGAGGGCATCCTGGGCGGCATCTCCTCCGGCGCCATTGTGTGGGGTGCCCTGGAACTGGCAAAGCGCCCGGAGAATGCCGGCAAGCTGATTGTCGCGATCGTGTGCGATTTCGGCGAGCGTTACATCTCCACCGTCCTCTATGACGACATCCGCGGCTGATCAGGCCGAACACCACAGCGTTTCCTGTAGAAAGTACTTTGTGCGCTTTTTTGCAAGACTGAAGGAAGACCTCGAGGCCGCCCGGTCCCACGACCCGGCGGCCCGGGGTTCTTTCGAGAACTTTTTCGCTTATTCCGGCCTGCATGCCATCTGGATCCACCGGCTGACCCACCGCATGTGGCAGAACCCTTCCCTGCGGTTCCCCGCGCGGCTGCTGTCCCAGCTGGGACGGTCCTGGACCGGCATTGAAATCCATCCGGGTGCCACAGTGGGCCGCAGGTTCTTCATTGACCACGGCATGGGCGTGGTCATCGGGGAAACCGCCGAGATCGGCGAGGACGTGATGATTTACCACGGCGTGACGCTGGGCGGCCGTTCGCTGGCACGCATCAAGCGGCACCCCACCATTGGGGACCGCGTCACCATCGGCGCCGGCGCCAAGATCCTGGGCCCCATCACCATCGGCCGGGACAGTGCCGTGGGTGCCAATGCCGTGGTGGTCAAGGACGCTCCGCCTGAGTCCATTGTGACCGGCATCCCCGGCCGGTGGCGGCACCGCGATGCGCAGCTTGAAACCAAGCCAGCCGTTGACCCGGCCGAATACGACATCGAATACCGGATCTGACCCAACCCGGTCAGGACTTTAACGGCCAAGGGCCGGCAGTTCCGTTTCGGAACTGCCGGCCCTTGGTGTTTCAGCGCGGGGACGTCAGTGTGTGTCCACGGCTTCGATTTCGGACTTGTCCTCGCCCCAGAGGGTGTGGAACGTGCCTTCGGAGTCGACGCGGCCGTAGGTGTGGGCGCCAAAGAGGTCACGCTGGCCCTGGATGAGGGCTGCTGCAACACGCTTGCGGCGCAGGCCGTCGTAGTAGGCCAGCGAGGAGGAGAACACGGGGACCGGAATGCCCAGCTGCACCGCGGTGGCCACCACGCGGCGCCATGCCGGCAGGGCACCGGCGATCGCTTCGGTGAACGCGGGGGCGAACAGCAGGTTGGCGGGCTTGTCCTCGGCGGCGTAGGCCTTGGTGATGTCCTTGAGCAGCTCGGCGCGGATGATGCAGCCGGCCCGCCACAGGGAAGCGATCTCGTCCAGCTTGAGGTCCCAGCTGTACTCCTTCGCGGCGGAGGTCAGCATGTCCAGGCCCTGGGCGTAGGAAACCAGCTTGGAGGCGTAAAGCGCCTGGCGGACATCCTCCACAAAGGTTTCCGGGATTTCGACGTTGGCCTCGTGGCCTGCCAGCAGTTCCTGGCCCAGCTTGCGCTGGCCGGCCTGCGAGGACAGTGCGCGGGCGAACACAGACTCGGCGATGCCGGAGACCGGCGAGCCGAGTTCCAGGGCCGAGATGACGGTCCAACGGCCGGTGCCCTTCTGGCCTGCGGCGTCCACCACAACGTCAACGAACGGCTTGCCGGTCTTGGCGTCCACGTGGCCCAGGACCTCGGCGGAGATCTCGATCAGGAAGGAGGACAGTTCGCCCTTGTTCCACTCGGTGAAGATTTTGGCCTGCTCGGCAGGTTCGATGCCCGCACCGGAGCGGAGCAGGTCGAAGGCTTCGCCGATGACCTGCATGTCGGCGTACTCGATGCCGTTGTGGACCATCTTGACGAAGTGGCCGGCGCCGTCGGTGCCGACCCAGGCGCAGCAGGGCTCGCCATCGACCTTGGCGGAGATTTTTTCCAGCAGCGGGCCCAGGGCCTTGTAGGACTCCTTGGAACCGCCGGGCATGATGGAGGGGCCGTTGAGGGCGCCTTCTTCGCCGCCGGAGACGCCAACGCCCACAAAGTGCAGGTCCTTCTTGGCCAGTGCAGCCTCGCGGCGGCGGGTGTCCTCGTAGTGCGAGTTGCCGGCGTCGATGATGATGTCGCCAGCTTCCAGGAGCGGTTCGAGCTGCTCGATGACGGAGTCAACCGGCTTGCCGGCCTTCACCATGATCAGGACCCGGCGGGGCTTCTCCAGCGAATCGACGAGTTCCTGCAGGGTTTCGGTCCGGATGAACTCGCCGTCCGTGCCGTGCTTGGCCAGCAGCGCGTCCGTCTTTTCGACGGACCTGTTGTGCAGGGCCACCGTGAAGCCGTTGCGGGCCAGGTTGCGGGCCAGGTTGGCGCCCATCACCGCGAGGCCGGTGACACCGATGTGTGCAGACATCTAAAACTCCAATTTGTACTGTGCGACGGATGCGAAGGCCGGTTTCCGGATGCAGAAGTGCGTTCGCAGATCCAAGGGTCGTAATAAAGCATATATATTCATCCGGTAACAGGGAAGTAACGCCCACGTTATGGAACCCATTGTGTCGCAGGCGGTCCCGGCCGGAGCCTGCCGCCGGAGCAGGCCGCACTAGGCTGGAGGCCATGACCAGCAGCCTGCACCACCGTGCCATCGAGAATCTTGGCACCCGCATCATCTCCGGTGAGCTGCCTGCCGGACACGTGATGCTCGCTGAGCAGCTCGAGGTGGAGCTCAAGGTTTCCCGGTCCGTGATCCGGGAGGCGGTCCGGGTACTGCAGTCGCTCGGCCTGGTGGAAACCACCAAGCGGGTGGGCATCCGGGTGCTTCCCGCGGGCCGCTGGAACCCTTTTGATGCCCAGGTGATCCGCTGGCGCCTGGCCAGCGACGCCCGCGGCGCCCAATTGAGGTCCCTGGCGGAACTGCGGTCGGCCGTGGAGCCTGCCGCGGCCGAACTGGCAGCCGCGAACGCGCCGGCACCACTTCGGCTGGAACTGGTGCAGGTAGCACGTGCCATGCGCGACGCCGGCCACAACGGCGACGTGCCCCGGTTCCTGGAGCTGGACATTGCGTTCCATTCGCTGCTGCTCTCCGGGTCCGGCAACGAGATGTTCGCCAACCTTATGGGCCAGGTGGCCGAGACGCTGACCGGCAGGACCGTCCACGGACTGATGCCGGACCACCCGCACGAGGCGGCGCTGCAGTGGCATGTGGATGTCGCGGAGGCGATCGCGAGGGGCGATGGCGCGGCGGCCCGGGAGGGCTCGGAGCGGATCATGCGCCGGACCATGACCCGGATGGCGGACACCTGGACCGAGCAGCCCAGGGTCTTCATTCCCGTCAATCGCTGACGGCCCGCCGGGACCGCTACGGTCCGAAGTCCAGCAGGACCTTCCCTGACACTGCTGAGTTCCGGGCCACGTCAAAGGCCTCGAGCCCCTGCTCCAGCGGGAATTCGTGGGTAATTACCGGGCCTATCCGCAAGCTGCCATCGGCGAGGGCGCCGATGACGTCGGTGATCTCGTCGTTGAACCGGAAGGAGCCCACCAGTTCCAGTTCCCGCGTGATGGCCAGCGAGATGTGCACCGGCTGCGGACCGGAGGGCAGCAGGCCCACCATCACCACCCGTCCGCCGCGGGCTGCACCCTTGATGGCCGAAGCCAGCCCATGGTGGCTGCCGGAGGATTCGATCACCACGTCAGCTTCCACATCGGTGATGGCTTCGGCGTCCCCTGCCTGCAGGACCCGGTCCGCCCCTACGGCAGCGGCAATCTCCAAGGGCCTGGGATGCACGTCAACGGCAACGATTGTCGCGGCCCCGGCCCGGCGGAGGACGGCAACGGCGAGCGCACCGATGGGGCCGCAGCCGATCACCAGCGCGGTCTTCCCCACTACCTCCCCGGTACGTGCCACCGCATGCCAGGCCACGCTGGCCGGTTCGATCAGCGCCGCTGTCCGCAGGTCCAGGCCGGCCGGCAGCTCCCGGAGCATCCGGGAGGGAAGCGTGGCGTAGCGCCTGAAGGCGCCGTCTGTGTGCGGGTACTGTGCAGCGCTGCCAAGGTAGGTGCAGCCCGGTGACAGGTTGGGCCGGTCCGCCGGGTAGCGGGCGGCGCCCGGGCCCGGGGTGGCGGGATGGACAGCCACCGGCGTCCCAACGCCGGGACCCGAACCGTCGGCGGCCGCCTGGGCCACCACCCCAACGATCTCGTGGCCCAGGACCATCGGAGCTTTAAGGATCGACTCCCCCGCCGCGCCGTGCTGCCAGTAGTGCAGGTCGGAGCCGCAGATACCGCCGTAGCGGATCTGTACCACCGCCTGGTCCGCTGCCGGCGGGACCAGCGGCACGTCCTCGATGCGCAGGTCCCCGGCGGCGTAGGCCACCACGGCCGGTCCCGAAGTGGGCAGGTTCAGCGTTTCCATCAGACCACCACCGTCATTCCGCCGTCGATGAAAATGGTTTGCCCGTTCACAAAGTCCGAGCCGGCGGAGGCAAGCCATACGGCCGGTCCGGCCAGGTCCTGGACGGTGCCCCAGCGGTGCGCGGGCGTCCTGCCGAGGATCCAGGAGTTGAACTCCGGATCATCCACCAGGTTCTGGGTCATCTCGGTATGGATGTAGCCGGGTGCAATCCCATTGATCTGGAGCCCGGAGGCTGCCCACTCGGCGGTCATGGCACGGGTAAGGTTGCGCAGGCCGCCTTTGGCCGCGATATAGGGGGCGATTGTGGGGCGGGCCAGGTCCGTCTGGACGGAGCAGATGTTGATGATCTTCCCCCGGCCGCGCGGGATCATGTGCCGGGCGGCCTCCCTGCCCACAAGGAACGCGCTGGTGAGGTCGGTGGCGATGACCCTTTCCCAGTCGGCGACGTCGAGCTCCAGCATGGGGACGCGGTGCTGGATGCCGGCGTTGTTCACCAGGATGTCCAGCGGGCCCACGTTGTCCTCGATCCAGGCGACGCCTGCCGCGGCAGCGGTGTCGCTGGTGACGTCAAAGGCCACGCTGTGGATCCGGCCATGGGCGAAATCCTCGGCCATGGCAGTCTCGGCTGATTTAAGCCGGTCCGGGTCCAGCCCGTTGAGGACAACCGTGGCCCCGGCGCCCGCCAGGGCGCGGGCCAGGGCGTTTCCTATCCCGCGGCTGGAGCCGGTGACGAGCGCCACCCGGCCTGTGAGGTCAAAAAGTCCGTTCATGCCTTGACGCTTCCTTCTGCCGCGTGCGCGGCTGCCTGATCGCTGAGGTGTGAGATGGCCTGCCGGACCACCGTCAGGTCCTGGTCACCCAGTCCCTGGGTTTTGAGTTCCGCGTAGAGGTCGACGGCGGCCGCCGCCAGGGGGACCACCGCACCGGCCACCCGGGCAGACTCCACTACAAAGGTGAGGTCCTTGTGCATGAACTTCGCGGGTCCGGTGACCCGGTAGTCCTTGGCCACAAGGCGTGGTCCCATGATGTCCAGGACCCGGCTTCCGGCCAGGCCACCGGCGAGGACCTCAAAAAGTGCGCCGGCGTCGATGCCGGAGCGCTCGGCGAGTTCGGCAGCTTCGGCGAGTGCCGCCGTCGTGGTTCCCACAATGAGCTGGTTGCAGGCCTTGGCCAAGGATCCCGAGCCGAGTCCGCCGAGGTGCCGGACGGTGGTACCCATGCCGGCGAGGACGGGCGTGATGCGGGCGACGTCGTCAACAGTGCCGCCGGCCATGATGGCCAGGGTCCCGTCCGTGGCGCCGGCCGTGCCGCCGCTGACCGGCGCGTCCACTACCGCGGCGTTGCCGGCGCTGGCCGTTTCCACCCGGCGGCCGAAGTCCCGGACCCGCTGTGGCGAAACGCTGCTCATGACCACCAGCACGGTGCCTGGTTCCGGCGGCTTTGCCTGCCAGGCGGCCAGCAGGCCGGCCGCGGCGTCTTCGATATGGGAAAGGTCCGGAAGCATAAAAATGATCACCGGCAGATCCCGGAGGCCGGCGACCGACCCGGCCCCGGCGGCGCCCAGGTTGCAGAGTTCCGCTACCGGGCCCGGGGATCTGTTCCAACCCGTCACCTGCCAGCCCCCGCGTACCAGGTTTGACGCCATGGGCAGGCCCATCAGGCCCAGCCCCACGAAGCCTACGTTGTTGTCCTGCATGCTGGTGACCCCACATCGTTGTGCCAAAATCGCTCGAAACTGTTCAATATCCTAGCCTCCATTCAGTATGATGAACAGTATGACAACTTCGCCTACCGTGGCCATTGCCGTACCGCTCGAGGCTGAGCTGGTTGAAAGCATCCGCGCCGCCCACCCATCCGTCACCGTCCTGTACCAGCCGGACCTCCTGCCGCCGGAACGCTTCCCGGCCGATCACGCAGGCGACCCGGACTTCCGGCGTACTCCCGAACAGGAAGAGCGCTACTGGGCCATGATCAACCAGGCGCAGGTCCTTTACGGCCTGCCGAACGAAAGCCCTGCCGGGCTGGCCCAGGTGGCCCGGCAGAACCCGCACCTGCAATGGGTCCAGGCCATGGCCGCAGGGGCCGGCGGAGCGGTCAAGGCATCCGGCCTTGACCTGGAAAGCCTGCAGAAGTTCAAGGTAACCACCTCTGCGGGCGTCCACGCCCTGCCACTGGCGGAGTTCGCCGCTCTGGGCATCCTAAACGGTTTCAAGCGCTCCGCAGAGCTGGCCGTGGACCAGTCAAACCGGATATGGCCGGAACTGCGGACACCCACCAGGCTGGTCAGCGGCTCGCGGCTGGTCATCACCGGGCTCGGCGAAATCGGCCTGGAAACCGCACGTGTGGCCCGCGCCCTGGGGATGAAGGTCAGCGGGACCAAGAGGACCGTTGAGCCGCTGGAAGGAATCGACGAGGTAGCAGGCAACGACGGGCTGGCCGGACTTCTCGCCACCGCGGACGCCGTGGTCAACACCCTGCCGGGCACGCCGTACACGGAGCGCCTCTTCAGCCGGGAGATTTTCGCTGCGATGAAGCCGGGAACCGTCTTCATCAACGTGGGCCGCGGCACGGTGGTGGATGAGGATGCCCTCCTCGAGGCCCTGGACAGCGGCCAGGTCTCCTACGCCTGCCTGGACGTCTTCGCTGTGGAGCCACTGCCGCAGGAAAGCCCGCTGTGGGACCATCCCCGGGTGATGGTCTCCCCGCATACTTCGGCGCTGAGTGCCGCCGAAAACCGGCTGATCGCGGAGCGTTTCTCCGCCAACCTCGGCATCTTCCTGGCCGGCGGCGAGCTCCCGCACCTGGTTGATCCCGTGCATTTCTACTGACCGGCACCCCCCGATATACAAAACGCCCGGCCCGCAGTGATGCGGGCCGGGCGTTCTTCGTTGCAGTCCTAGTGTGCGTCTTCCACCAGGACGAGGTCGCGGCCATTGGTTTCCGGTGTGAAAAACGTGGTGGCGAAGGAGATCGATGCCAGCACCAGGGAGTAGATGGCGGGCACCAGCCAGGAGTGGTTGGTGGCCGCAAGCAGTGCCACACCGATCATTGGAGCGAAGCCGCCGGCCAGGACAGCGGAGAGTTCGCGGCTCAAGGCCACGCCGGTGAAGCGATGCTGGGAGCCGAACAGTTCGGGCAGCAGGGCGCATTGCGGGCCCAGCATGGACTGCACACCCAGGGCGATGCCCACCACCATAACCACCCAGACCAGGGTGACACTGCCCAGGGTGACGAGGTAGAAGGCAGGCAGTGCGATGACGGCCTGGAACAGTGCGCCATAACGGTAGACCGGGACCCGGCCGTACTTGTCCGACAAACCGCCGAAGACCACCACCATAACGGCCGCAAAGCCTGCGGCGATCAGCAGGCCGGTAGGGCCGATGAACTTGTCGCCGGCGAAAACGCCGGCCGGCATGCTGATGAAAGAGACCAAAAGCGCCGAATAGATGGAGGAGTTGCCGTTCTCGCCCATGCGCAGCCCGATGCCCACCAGGACGTTCTTTTTGGAATGCTTCCAGATCTGCCCTACCGGGTTTTTCACCACGGCTTTGTGCTTCTCCAGTTCCTGGAACACCGGGGTTTCCTTCAGCCGGAGCCGGATGAAAACAGCCACAACAATGAGGAGGAAACTGGCCAGGAACGGCACCCGCCACAGCCATCCCTGCAGCACTTCCTTGTCGGCAAGGGCCATCAGCGCAAAGGTGCCGGCGCCCAGCAGCGTGCCCATCTGGATACCCACGAAGGGCAGGGAAGCGAAGAATCCACGACGGCGGCGCGGCGCGACTTCGGAGATCAAGGTGGTGGCGCCAGCCTGCTCGGCGCCGGCGCCAAGGCCCTGGACGATACGCAGCACCACAAGGAGGACCGCGCCCAGCATCCCTGCCTGTTCGAACGTCGGCAGCAGGCCGATGGCGAAGCTGGCCATACCCATCAGGCCGATGGTCAGAATCAGGACCATCTTCCTGCCGAACCTGTCTCCGATATGGCCGAAGACCACGCCGCCGAAGGGCCGGGCCGCGAAGCCCACACCATACGTCGCGAAGGAGGCGATGACGGCTCCGCTCTCCCCCAGCGGGGAGAAGAACAACGGGCCGAAGATCAGCGCCGACGCCAGCCCGTAGATGTAGAAGTCGTAGTACTCCAGGGCGGAGCCCACGGAGCTGGCCAATGTTGCCCGGCGCAGCTGGTCAGGGTCAACGACGGCGTCGTCCCTGCCGGCCTGTGGTGCATTAGTACGAGTTGTCACAAGAACTCCCTCACAACACTCCAGGCCTCCGTTGGCCTGGTGGGTCAGTGATCACACCTGTTGTGCTGATCACTATATTGAACAGAGTACATCAAGCTGAACAATGAGCAAGGGGGTGATGGGAAATACGCCGCTATCCCATGGGGTTGCCCAGCGAGTGGGCCAGCTCGCGGAGCTCCTTCACCATCCGGGCGCCCTGTTCGGGCGTATAGGTGGCCTTAAGAGCAGTCACAGACAGGCCAAGGCTCGGCCCGTGGGCGCCGCGTGTGGGAACGGCGACGGCCAGGCACACCACGCCCGTGGTGGATTCCTCATCTTCAAAGGCGTAGCCCTGTTCCCGGATTTCCAGCAACTGGGCCTTCAGCTCGGCGCCGGTCCGGAGGGATTTCGGCGTGAGGACGGGAAGTTCTGCATCGTCGGCGAAGAGGTCATCGATGTCATGGTCGTGGAGCCGGGCAATCAGGGCCTTCCCCACGGCGCACAGCGACACCGGCATCCGGTCGCCGATGTTAGACGTCAGCCGCACGGCAGGGTGGCCTTCATAACGGGCCAGGTAGATCACGTTTGTACCGTCCAGCATGGCGATCCGCACGGTCTCACCTGACAGCGTGGCGGCCTGCTCGCAATAGCGGTAGAACTCCTGGACTTCATCCAGCCGGCTCAGGTAAGCGGCGCCGAGTTCCACCAGCTTGCGCCCCAAGGTGAACTCCGCCCCCTGCCTGCTGATCAACCGGGCCTCCTCAAGCGCCAGCAACAGGTTGGACGTGGACGACTTGGGGATCCCGAGCTCGCGGGCCAGATCACTCAGGGTCAACCGCCCCGTTGCTGAGGCGGCCAGGGCATCCAGGACGGCCGCCGCCCGGGTTACTGCCGGCGCCGGGGAAGAGCTCCCAAGTCCGTCTGACGGGCGGGCGGTGCGGGAATCGGCCATGATTCTCCTTTGATGGGGCGTCGGAAGCTACCGTGACGTACTGTTCATTCCGCTGAACAGTAACCATCATAATGGCTGCATGGTTTGCCGTGGCCGTGGGTTGCCGGCTGACCAGACGCTTCCACGGGACACCTGCGTGTCGGACACCGTGTCAACTTCGTGTTTCCTGAAGTTCACGGTATATTCATCACAGGCCCTCCACCGCGGCATCCCCCAATAGTCGCGGTGGAGGGTTTTCCAATGCCCGGACCCGGGTGCGGCCCGTCACCAGGACCCCGCTTTCAGCCGCTCAGGCGGCGTCCGCCACCGACTCCCGCAGCCGCCACCCACCGCCGAGTCCGTCCCGCTGCAGCAGCATGGTGGTCAACGCCGAACCTGCATTGCGGCCCAGCCTGACCTGGACCTGCAGGACCTCCACATCGATCCGGCTGCCGCCCTTGGGCATCCTGCGTTTGAGCTCCCACCAGTTCACCCGCTCAAACCATCTGACAGGTTCGGCACCCACCGTCCATTCCCTGCCGCCGCTGAGCACCGCCGTGGGCCGTCCATCCTTGCCCGTGTGCACTATCACGTGTTCCATTCCTGCAACTTAGGGCAGGGCACCGACATCATGGCCCGGCAGGCGCCGGGCACGGCCGGTGTGGAAGAATCGACCGGTCCGCTGCAGGGAAAGTAAAGAGGGAAAATGCTCCAAGGCTACGTCGATTCCATCTCCCCGAATAAGCTCACGCTGACCGGGTGGATCCAGGTGGACCCCAGCGGGCAACCACCCGCCCTGCATTTTGACCGCAACGGAGAGGTCTCCGGCGCCGCAGTGTTTGGCCACGAAAGAGCCGATGTTGTGGCCTCCCTGGGTGTGCCGAACCGGGTGTTCACGCTGAGCCTGGATGAGCCGGCCGAAAGCCATCACCTGCTGGCGAAGTCGCACCATGTGGCGGCCGTCGTTGACGGCGTCCGCAGCCCGGTCCAGCTGGGTGGTCGCGCTTATCATCAGATGATGGCCGACTTCGTCACCACCGCTTCGGCCAATTCCAGCGGGACCCGTGAAGTGATCCTGGACGCCTTGCAGGTCAAGGAGTCCGGCCTGGCCAAGTATGCCCGGGAAAGCGCCGCTGCGGGCAAGTCCGGCGACCTGTCCTACCTGGCTTCCCGGTGGGCATGCGCTCCGGCAACGACACAGCCCAGCTGGGCCGCGACGGGCACCTCTTCCTGACGGGCGGAAGCAACGCCCTCCGCGACCAGTACCGCGAACCCGCCACCGATGCGGCGAAGGCAGCCATGGAGGAGAAGGCCCAGCGGTGGGAAGCGGCCCTTGACTCCAACGCAAAAGCCCTGGCGGAACTGGGAATCCCTTTCCTGCAGGTCATGATTCCCGAGAAACTGACCGCCCTCCGCCACCTGGCGCCCCTCCCCATCAGCGGGCCCACGCCGCTGTACAACCGGGTGGATGAACTCATGGCAGGAAAGCCGGGCTACCTGAATTTCCTCGGCATGTTTGATGGTTGGGACAACGAAATAGGGGCCTGGCAGCGGAACGATACGCATTGCTCCCCCGCCGGTTCCCTGGCCATGACACGGGCAATGCTGGAGCGGCTCCCGGGCTGCGACCCCCGCTGGCTTGACGGGGTCAGCCTGACCGAAACCACGTACCGGGACGGGGACCTGTCAGCCAAGTTCTTCGACGTCCCGCTGTGGGACAAGCAATACCGTCCTGCGCCCGACGCTTTGGGCGAGCAGGAGATCACCAACGTCTATTCGTATTCACCGGGCCACTTTGTGGGGTCCCATAACATCTGGCAGAACAGTGCCCCGGTATCGGATAAGAAAGTGGTCGTTTTTGGCAATTCCTTCTTCGGCGGAGTGGAAAGCCCCACCCGCCTGGGCTGGTGGTTCTCGCGGCTGTTCAGGGAATACCACATGAAGTGGGAGAACGCGCTGGACCTTGACTACATCCGCGACGTACGACCCGACTACGTCATCTTCCAGACCATCGAACGGTTCCTGGTACGTCCCCCGGCGGCGAACACAGCCTAGGGGCGTCCCCGGCCGCACACCGGGAAAACGGGAAAACCCCGCATTTACAGCCAATCAGGCTGCAACTACGGGGTTTTCTTTGGTGGGTCCTACCGGGATCGAACCGATGACATCCACGGTGTAAACGTGGCGCTCTACCAGCTGAGCTAAAGACCCAAACGATGCTCCGGGCGACGGCGCCGCCCTGACCAACGAACATCGACTCTACCCCACCCCCGGCAGCAACGCGAATCGGAAGGGGTCCCGCGGTCCGCGGGGTCAGGGGGTGGGAAGTTCGCTCTCCAGCCAGGTCAGCGATTCGCTGACTCCCGACTCGAGCTTGAGGGTGGCTTTGTCGTCGCCGCGCGTGGCGCCCCTGTTGATGATTACGACGGGCTTACCGTCTTTAGCAGCGTGCCGGACGAAGCGCAGGCCGCTCATGACAGTTAACGACGAGCCCGCCACCACCAGGGCTTCGGCGTCGTCCACCATGGCGTAGGAACGCTCCACCCTGTCTTTCGGCACGTTTTCGCCGAAGTACACAAAGTCGGGTTTCAGCACTCCCCCGCAAGCAGGGCACACGGCCACCACAAAGGTGCTGATGAGCGCGTCGTCCTCGACTGTTGCGTCGGCGTCAGGCGCGATTTCCACCACATCGGCGGCGAGTGCCTGGGCCAGGAAGTCCGGGTTCAACTCCGTCAGCATCCCGGCCAGGAGCTGGCGGGAGTAGTTCCGGTGGCAGTCGAGGCAGACCACACGGTCGTACCGGCCATGCAGGTCCACGACGTTGGTGCTGCCGGCATCTTCATGCAGCCGGTCCACGTTCTGGGTGATAAGGCCGGTGAGGAGCCCCCGCTGCTCCATCCTGGCCAGGGCGAAGTGCCCCTCGTTGGGGTCGGCATGGCGCAGATGTGACCAGCCGATATGGTTCCGGGCCCAGTAGCGCCGGCGGTTTGCCGCATCCCTGGTGAATTCCTGGTACGTCATGGGCTTGCGTGGTGCCGAGTCCGGGCCCCGATAATCCGGGATGCCCGAGTCAGTGCTGAGGCCGGCGCCGGTGAGAACGGCAAGCCGCAGTCCCGCCAGTAAACCGGAGGCAGTCTCAAGGCCCGGAAGATCCGACGCCGACGGGCCGGCATTGGGGACGGGCGGCCTGCTGGCAAACCCGGTCAGTCCGATCCGGGGCCGTGGTTCTGCCATGTCAGGACCCGGCCAGCGTGGCCAGGGCCGCGAGGTAGGCGCCCACGTCCCGCGCCACGCCCCTGGGATTCAGCACCGAGTACCGGATGGTTCCGCCGGGGTCGATGATGAACGTTCCCCGGCGGGCCATGCCGCTGGCAGGGTCGAAAACGCCGTAAGCGCTGGCGACTGCGCCGTGCGGCCAGAAATCCGAGAGCAGGTCAAAGCCGAAACCCTCCTGCTCGGCGTAAGCGCGCAGGCTGAACTTGCTGTCCGCGGAGACCGCCAGCACGGCGGCCCCGGCCGCCTCGAAGGCGGCTGCATTGTCCCGGAGGTCACCAAGCTCCCCGGTGCAGATGCCCGAGAACGCGAAAGGATAAAACACCAGCACCACAGTCCGGCCCCGGTAATCCTGCAACAGGACGGGCTCGCCGAACTGGTTGACCAGCTCAAAGGGCGGCGCTGTGCTGCCCACCGCAGGAACTTCAGCGGTGGGGGCCAGCGCAATGCTCACTTGTTTTTCCTGCTCACCAGCCGGGTGGCGCTCCAGTCCTTGGAAACGCCGGCTGACGTGGTGACGTGCAGACCTGCAGTGGGGGCGGCTTCCTGGATATCTGCCGGTGAGGCGTACCCGTCCCGGCCCGACTTTGGCGTCAGGACCCAGACAACTCCGGTTTCGCTCAGCGTGGTCAACGAGTCCATCAGGCTGTCGACAAGATCGCCATCGCCTGCACGCCACCAAAAGATGACGGCGTCAGCAACTTCATGATCGTCTTCATCCAGCAGCTCAGACCCCGTGAGGTCCTCGATATCGTCACGTAAGTCGAAATCGACGTCGTCGTCGTAACCGAACTCCTGAATCAGATCCCCAGTCTTGAAACCCAATTTTTCCGCCACATTTACCGAAGTGGCGGCGTCGGCCTCGCTCACGTGTACCTCCAATGCCTCATGTATGCAGTCTGCATAGTGATTTCCATTACTCCAAGCCAACACCCTTTGTGCCTGCTCTTCAAGCTGCCGGCCCCGTCGCGGCACATATTCTGCGTCACATCGGGGACCTTCACCCCGCTTCGCAGCGGCTTTTAGTCACACAACCAGTATGACGGCGAAATACAACCGGGGTGCCCAGGGCGCGGCTACGCATCGGGTTACGGTCAGGGCTAGAGTGGCTGGTGACATCTATGCCTGCCGGACAACAACCGTGTAACTCCGCAGCAGGGATAGAAGCTCTAGGACCCTGCCCGGCACACATGACCGGGCTGTTGTAACCGAATACGTCGCACACGGCGTATGTACGCCGGGCAGTCACCCTGCCTGGCCTGAGTGCGCCGTTCATGCGCGCAAAGAGAGGTTGGACGTGGCTGCAGGAGAAGATACCTCCCATATCCTCAGCGGGTTGACTAACCAGCTGCCTGATCGTGATCCGGAAGAGACTGCCGAGTGGGTTGAGTCGCTGGATTCCCTGATCAGGGAACAGGGCACGGAGCGTGCCCAATTCATCATGCGGAGCCTGTTGCAGCGCGCCGGTGCGCAGAGCGTCGGGGTGCCCATGGTGACCACCACCGATTACGTGAACACGATCCCGGTGGACCAGGAAGCACCGTTCCCGGGCAACGAGGAATACGAACGCCGGTACCGGGCCTACATGCGGTGGAACGCCGCGGTCATGGTCCACCGGGCGCAGCGGCCCAGCATCGGGGTGGGCGGTCACATCTCCACCTATGCCGGGGCCGCGACCCTGTACGAGGTGGGCTTCAACCACTTCTTCCGCGGCAAGGACGCCCCGGGCGGCGGGGACCAGGTCTTCTTCCAGGGCCACGCCTCCCCCGGCATGTACGCCCGGGCGTTTATGGAAGGCCGGCTGACCGAGGAGGACCTGGACGGGTTCCGGCAGGAAAAGTCCCGGCAGGGCCACGCCCTGTCCTCCTACCCGCACCCGCGGCTGATGCCGGACTTCTGGGAATTCCCCACCGTGTCCATGGGCATCGGGCCGATGAACGCGATCTACCAGGCCCAGTCCAACCGGTACCTGCACAACCGTGGCCTGAAGGACACCTCGGACCAGCAGGTCTGGGCGTTCCTCGGTGACGGGGAAATGGACGAGCCCGAATCCCGCGGCCTGCTCCAGCTCGCCGCGAACGAGAACCTGGACAACCTGAACTTCGTCATCAACTGCAACCTCCAGCGCCTCGACGGGCCGGTCCGCGGTAACGGCAAGATCATGCAGGAACTCGAAGCGTTCTTCCGCGGCGCGGGCTGGAACGTCATCAAGGTCGTCTGGGGCCGGGAATGGGACGAGCTCCTGGGCCAGGACACCGACGGTTCGCTCGTGAAGATCATGAACGAAACCCCCGACGGGGACTACCAGACCTACAAAGCCGAATCCGGCGGGTTCGTCCGTGAACACTTCTTCGGTAAGGACCCCGCCACCAAGGACCTCGTCGCGGACCTCTCCGACGACGCGATCTGGAACCTCAAACGCGGCGGCCACGACTACCGCAAGGTCTACGCCGCGTACAAGGCAGCCACCGAATTCAAGGGCAAACCCACCGTCATCCTCGCCAAAACCGTCAAGGGCTACGGACTCGGACCCCACTTCGAAGGCCGCAACGCCACCCACCAGATGAAAAAGCTCACGCTTGATGATCTGAAGAAGTTCCGCGACCACCTCCGGATTCCGGTCACCGACGAGCAGCTCGAAAAGGATCCGTACCAGCCGCCGTACTACCACCCCGGTAACGACGCCCCGGAGATCAAGTACCTGCACGAACGCCGCGCAGCACTGGGCGGCTCCGTCCCGGAGCGCCGCTCCAAGCACGCAGAGATCACCCTCCCCGAGGACAAGACCTACGAGGTGGCCAAGCGCGGTTCGGGCAAGCAGCAGGCAGCGACCACCATGGCGTTTGTCCGGCTGCTCAAGGACCTGATGCGGGACAAGGGATTCGGCAAGCACATCGCCCCGATCATCCCCGACGAGGCACGCACGTTCGGTATGGATGCGTTCTTCCCCACGGCCAAGATCTATAACCCCAAGGGCCAGAACTACCTTTCCGTGGACCGCGACCTGGTCCTGGCCTACAAGGAATCCGCCCAGGGCCAGCTCATCCACCCCGGCATCAACGAAGCCGGCGCCGTGGCAGCCTTCACCGCCGCCGGCACCGCCTACGCCACCCACGGCGTCCCGCTGATCCCGGTCTACGTGTTCTACTCCATGTTCGGCTTCCAACGCACCGGCGACGCCTTCTGGGCCGCCGCGGACCAAATGACCCGCGGCTTCATCATCGGCGCCACCGCAGGCCGGACCACCCTCACCGGCGAAGGCCTCCAGCACGCCGACGGGCACTCCCCCATCCTCGCCGCCACCAACCCGGCCGTGGTCACTTACGACCCCGCCTACGGCTACGAAATGGGCCACATCATCCGCGACGGCATCGAACGGATGTACGGACCGGACTCCACCGACCGGAACCTGATGTACTACATCACGGTCTACAACGAGCCGATCATCCAGCCCGCCGAGCCGGAGGGCCTGGACGTCGAAGGCGTTATCAAGGGCATCTACCTCGCCGCGCCGGCGAAGATCGACGGTCCCCGGACCCAGATCCTCGCCTCCGGTGTCTCGGTGCCGTGGGCCCTGGATGCCCAGCGGATCCTGGAAGAGGACTGGGGCGTTTCCGCCGACGTCTGGTCCGTCACCTCCTGGAACGAACTGCGCCGCGACGGCCTCGCCGCCGAAGAGGAAGCCTTCCTCAACCCCGGCCAACCCGCACGGGTGCCCTTCGTTACCCAGCAGCTGGCCGGTGCCACCGGCCCGGTTGTCGCGGTCACGGATTACATGAAGGCAGTCCCGGACCAGATCCGGCAGTTCGTCCCCAACGAATTCGCCTCCCTCGGCGCCGACGGCTTCGGCTTCTCCGACACCCGCGCAGCAGCACGCCGCTTCTTCAAAAACGACACCCACTCCGTGGTGGTCCGCGCACTGGAGATGCTGGCACGCCGGGGCGAAGTGGATGCCCAGGCACCCGCCAAGGCGATCGATAAGTACAAACTGCTTGACGTTAATGCCGGCACCACCGGCGGCGCGGGCGGCGAGTCCTGATCACGCTTCTGTGACCTGACCCGATGACGACGGCGGCTCCCTCCGAAAGGCGGGGGCCGCCGTCGTCCGTTCCGCGGCGCCCGGTGCTGTGACGCACACCAAGGCGGATTGTAGCCTTTGCACAAATGGAGCTTGTGGGGCGCGGGCCGTATGCTCGGAAGATGCCAGCACCCGCCACCCCTCCCGCGAAGCGCAAACCGGCCCAGCCCAAAGTCACTCCGGAGAAGTCCGAGACGCTCAAAAAGCTGCGGGCCAACGTGGGCCAGCTGTCCACCACCACCATGCGCGAGCTGGAGAAATCGCTCCCCTGGTACAGCCGGCTGAGCTCCGATGAGCGCTCGGCGCTGGGGATGGTGGCACAGAACGGCATCGCGGCGTTTGTTACCTGGTACGAGCGGCCCAGTTCGCCGTCCTGGATCCTGACCGACGTCTTCGGCACTGCACCCACGGAACTCACCCGCTCCATCAGCCTCCAGAAAGCTCTCCAGCTGATCCGGATCGTGGTGGAGGTGGTGGAGGACCAGGTCCCGGTGATTGCCCCCGAAGCCGACCAGCCGTCGCTGCGCGAGGCTGTGCTCCGCTACTCCAGGGAAGTGGCGTTCGCCGCCGCTGACGTCTACGCCCGCGCGGCCGAGTCCCGTGGTTCCTGGGATACCCGGCTTGAGGCACTGATTGTGGACGCCATTCTGCGGGGCGAAAACACGGATGCGCTGCGGTCCCGGATCGCCGCCCTTGGCTGGAAAGCGCAGGAACGCTTCACCGTGATGGTGGGCAACTCGCCGTCGGAACCCAGCGCCAGCTACGTCAGCGAACTGCGCAGGATGGCGGGTCGCTACGCGGAGGATGCCCTGGTGGGCATCCAGGGCGACCGGCTGATCCTGATCCTGGGCGGTGTGCAGGACCGGGAAACCGCCTACATCAAACTCAGTGAGATGTTCGCTCCCGGTCCCGTTGTGTATGGCCCCGAAGCCGGGTCCCTGCTGGAAGCCAGCAGCTCGGCCCAGTCGGCGTTCGCCGGCCTGACGGCGGCACGCGCCTGGCCGTCCGCGCCGCGCCCGGTGGCCGCCGATGACCTGCTGCCCGAGCGGGTAATCTCCGGTGACGACGCCGCGCGCCGGTCCCTGGTGAAGAACATTTACCGGCCCCTGGTGGCGGCCTCCAACGGGCTTGTGGAAACACTGGGAACCTATTTGGAACTTGGCCATTCGCTGGAAGCCACAGCACGGGAACTTTTTGTCCACGCCAACACCGTGCGGTACCGGCTCAAGCGTGTCTGCGACGTGACAGGCTGGGATCCGCTGCTGCCAAGGGAGGCCTTTGTGCTGCAGGCAGCCCTGGTGGTGGGACGGCTTTCGGCCCCGCCAAAGGCCGCCACGGAACGTCAGCCCTCCCGCAATCAAGCCTGAGCCGTTGTAGACTTCCTACAACCTGACCCCATGAGCTTGGTGCGGACAAACACCGCTGAACCACGCAGTAATTTGGAAAGCTGGATACGTGCTTGCAATAGTCTGCCCTGGACAGGGCTCACAGACCCCTGGTTTCCTGGCCCCCTGGCTGGAGCTGCCTTCGGTAGCGGGCCGGTTGGCCGCCCTCAGCGACATCGCCGGCCTGGACCTCGTGGCCCACGGCACCACCTCCGATGAGGAAACCATCAAGGACACCGCCGTTGCGCAGCCCCTGATTGTTGCCGCAGGCCTGGTCACGGCGGCATCGCTGTTCGATGTGGACCTTAACTCCCTGCCCGTGATCCTTGCGGGCCACTCCGTGGGTGAGATCACCGCAGCAGCCCTCTCCGGCGTGCTGACCGAGACCGAAGCCATGACGTTCGTCCGGGAACGGGCCAACAGCATGGCCGCCGCAGCAGCAGTCACCCCTACCGGCATGAGCGCCGTGGTGGGCGGGGACCCCGCGGAAGTCCTGGCAGCCATCGAAGCCGCCGGAGCAACCCCGGCCAACGTCAACGGCGCAGGCCAGACAGTTGCCGCCGGAACCTTTGACCAGCTGAAGGCCCTCGCGGAAAACCCGCCGGCAAAGGCCAGGGTTATCCCCCTCAAGGTGGCCGGCGCATTCCACACCAGCCACATGTCCCCCGCCGTGACCGCCCTCGAGGCCCTGGCCCCGCAGCTTAAGCCGCAGGCACCCACGGTGCCGCTGCTGTCGAATTTCGACGGCGGCGAGGTCACCGACGGCGGCGCCGCAGTGGCCAGCCTGATCGCCCAGGTCTCCCGTCCCGTCCGTTGGGACCTGTGCATGGAGACCTTGGTGGGGCGCGGTGTGACCGGCGTCATCGAACTCGCTCCGGCCGGGACCCTCGCCGGGCTCGCCAAGCGTGGCATGCCCGGCGTCAAGACCGTGGCCGTCAAGACCCCCGATGATCTTTCCGCCGCCCTGGCACTCTTCGCAGAACTGGAGGGAAACGCATGAGCGTTCCTACGCTGAAACAGGCTCCCATCCACGAGCACACCCGGATCCTGGGCCTTGGCGCCTTCCGGCCGGATGTCATTGTCACCAACGATGACGTCTGCCAGTGGATTGATTCCTCGGACGAGTGGATCCGCCAGCGGACGGGCATTGTCACCCGGCACCGGGCAGCGGCCGGCGTCAGCGTCATCGACATGGCCGAGGGCGCTGCCCGCGAGGCCATGGAGAAGGCAGGCATCCAGGCTTCGGAACTCGGCGCCGTCATCGTCTCCACCGTCACCCACCCTTACGCCACCCCGTCGGCGGCCGCCAGCCTGGCGGACAGGCTGGGTGCAACCCCCGCGCCGGCATTCGACATCTCAGCGGCCTGCGCCGGGTACTGCTACGGAATCGCCCAGGGCGACGCCCTGGTCCGCTCCGGTGCCGCCAAGTATGTCCTGGTGGTCGGCGCTGAAAAGCTCTCCGACGTCATCGACAACCGTGAGCGCACCATCTCGTTCCTTCTCGGCGACGGCGCCGGCGCCGTGGTCATCGGGCCTTCCGACACGCCGGGCATCGCCCCTTCCGTGTGGGGCTCAGACGGCAGCAAGTGGGATGCGATCGGCATGACCCGCTCCATGCTGGACGTCCGCGACCTCGGCATCGCGGCCCGGCAGTCCGATTCAACCGGCGACCTGGCCCTCCTCGAAGAAGCACAGGAGCTGTACCCCACCCTCCGCCAGGACGGCCAGACGGTCTTCCGCTGGGCGGTCTGGGAAATGGCCAAGGTGGCCCAGCAGGCCCTCGAAGCCGCCGGCGTGGAAGCTGAAGACCTGGTGGCGTTCATCCCGCACCAGGCCAACATGCGCATCATTGATGAGATGGTGAAGAAGCTCAAGCTGCCGGAGACGGTTACAGTTGCACGGGACATTGCCGATGCGGGAAACACTTCCGCGGCATCCATCCCGCTGGCCACCCACCGCCTGCTGCAGGAGAACCCGGCACTGAGTGGCGGGCTGGCCCTCCAGATCGGCTTCGGCGCCGGCCTGGTGTTCGGCGCCCAGGTAATTGTCCTCCCCTAGAAACGCCCACCGGGCCGCACCCGCGGCCTGACCCATTTCCGGCATCCCCTGCCGGTAATACAGAAAAGGAGCCATCAATGGCTAGCAACGAAGAGATCCTGGCCGGCCTGGCTGAAATCGTCAACGAAGAGACCGGCCTTGCGCCCGAGGCCGTAGAGCTGGACAAGTCCTTCACCGAGGACCTGGACATCGACTCCATCTCCATGATGACCATCGTGGTCAACGCTGAAGAGAAGTTCGGCGTCCGCATCCCCGACGAAGAGGTCAAGAACCTCAAGACCGTCGGCGACGCCGTCAGCTTCATCGCAGGCGCACAGGCCTAGCAACCAACTGCGCCGGCTACCGGCGCGGCAGGGCTGCCGGTCTGGACCACCGGACCGGCAGCCCGCGCTTTCCGGCACACGTGCCACGCGGCACAGCGCCGAACATCAACATGCGGGACCCTTCGAGAAACGAAGCCGGATTCCCACCGACAGAGAGTGATCCCATGACACGCAAAGTAGTCATTACCGGTCTGGGTGCCACCACGCCCATCGGCGGCGACGTACCCACGATGTGGAACAACGCGCTCAAGGGGGTCTCCGGTGCCCGCACCCTGGAGGACGACTGGGTTGCCCAGTACGAGCTCCCCGTCCACTTTGCAGCCCGCTGCAGCACCCCCGCCCTTGACGTGCTGAGCCGCGTCGAAGCCAAGCGGATGGACCCCTCCACCCAGTTCGGCGTTATTGCCGCCCGTGAGGCCTGGGCTGACTCCGGCATCACGGAGTTCGACAAGGACCGCCTGGCCGTTGCCTTCGCAACAGGCATCGGCGGCGTCTGGACCCTGCTGGACGCATGGGACACGCTAAAGGCCAAGGGCCCCAGGCGCGTCCTCCCGATGACCGTTCCCATGCTGATGCCCAACGGTGTGGCCGCTGCCGTCAGCCTCGACCTGGGTGCCCGCGCCGGCGCCCACACACCCGTGTCCGCCTGCGCTTCCGGCACCGAAGCACTGCACCTTGGCCTGGAACTCATCCGCTCCGGCAAAGCCGACGTCGTGATGTGCGGCGGCGCCGAAGCCGCCATCCACCCGATGCCGCTGGCCGCGTTCGCCTCCATGCAGGCCCTGTCCCGCCGCAACGACGACCCGCAGGGCGCCTCCCGTCCATACGACACCGGCCGCGACGGCTTTGTTATGGGCGAAGGCGCAGGCGCCCTGGTCCTCGAGGCCGAAGAGCACGCCCTGGCCCGCGGCGCCCGCATTTACGGCGAACTGGCCGGCACCTCTGTCACGGCCGACGCGTACCACATCACCGCACCGGACCCGCAGGGACTCGGCGCAACCCGTGCCCTGAAGGCTGCCATGTTCGATGGCCGCATCCAGGCCGAGGACGTGGTGCACGTCAACGCCCACGCCACCTCCACCCCGGTCGGCGACAAGCCCGAGTACACGGCGCTCCGCGCGGCGCTGGGCACCCACGTGGACAACGTGGCCGTCTCCGCCACCAAATCGCAGATGGGCCACCTCCTGGGCGCTTCCGGCGCTGTGGAAGCGGTCCTCACCGTACTCGCCGTGTACGAGCGCAGGGCGCCGCTGACCATCAACCTGGAAAACCAGGATCCGGAGATCCCGCTCGACGTGGTCACCTCCCCCCGGACCCTGCCCGGCGGCAGCATTGTGGCGCTGAGCAACTCCTTCGGCTTCGGCGGCCACAACGCCGTGGTCGCGATCCGCAGCGTGTAGTACGCCGGCCCAGGTGGCCGCTGCACAAAAGGGAGGCCCCGCCGTTGGCGGGGCCTCCCTTTCGCTATGGAGATTCAGGGCTGGAACGGCCGACGGCGGTCAGCCCACCTGGTGCAGCCAGCGGACGGGGGCGCCTTCGGCCGCGTGCCGGAAAGGCTCAAGCTCCTCGTCCCAGGCTTCGCCCAAGGCAAGAGACAGTTCGTGGTAGACCGCCGCGGGATCGCCGGCGCCCGATTCGTAGGCGTAGCGGATGCGGTCCTCGGAAACCATGATGTTTCCGTGCACGTCCGTGACGGCGTGGAAGATGCCGAGTTCGGGGGTATGGGACCAGCGGCCACCGTCGACGCCCTGGCTGGGTTCTTCGGTGACTTCATACCGGAGGTGCGCCCAGCCGCGCAACGAGGATGCGAGCGTAGCACCCGTCCCGGGTGTGCCGGTCCAGGACAGCTCGGCGCGGAACATTCCAGGCGCGGCCGGCTGCGGCGTCCACTCAAGGTCCGTCCGCTTGTCCACGACAGACCCCACTGCCCACTCGACGTGAGGGCACAGTGCGGTAGGGGCAGAGTGGATAAACAGCACACCGCGGGTTGTTGAATCAGACATTCCATCCTCCATGGCTCTAGGTACGTCTTCCCCAACGACCTCTGCCTGGACGGAACTGCTGACCCGCTTCTGCGGTGGTGCTTCCTCCCCGATATTAAACTGTACTTCTCAAAGATGAGTCCGGACTTGCCCTGAGCACCAGACCCGAAGGGTTGAAGCTGCACTTGAAAGTTCCCGGACGTGACTCTCATTGTGCCGTACCCCGCAAAATAACGCCAGTGCGATTCCCCACACTTTCCGCTAAGCGCGGGGGTGCGCCTGCTGGTAGCTTTGCCGCAGCCGGTCAACGGAGACATGGGTGTAGATCTGCGTGGTGGCCAGGCTGCTGTGGCCAAGTATCTCCTGGACGGCACGCAGGTCCGCGCCGCCATCCAGCAGGTGCGTCGCGGCCGAATGGCGCAGGGCGTGTGGTCCGGAGGCGGAGGTGTCGCCGAGGGCTTCGAAGAGCCGGTTCACGAGCGTGCGCACCTGGCGCTGGTCCACCCGGCCGCCCCGGGCCCCCAGGAAAAGCGCAGGCCCGCTGGTGCCCGTGGCGACCAGCGGCCGGCCCCGCCGCAGCCAGTCATCGACGGCGACCGCTGCGGGCACCCCATAAGGGACGGTCCGCTCCTTGTTGCCTTTGCCGATGACCCGCAATGTGCGGCGGTCGGGATCCAGGTCGTCCACGTCCAGCCCGGCCAGCTCGCCCACGCGGACGCCGGTGGCATAGAGGAGTTCCACGATGGCGCGGTCCCGGACCGCCAGCGGGCCGCCGTCGGACGCGGCCGTGGCGAGGCCCGCCAGCAGCCGGTCCAGCTGGGAAGCCTGCAGGACTCCGGGAAGGGACCGCTCCCGCTTCGGCGCCTTCAGCCGCAGGGCCGGGTCTGCGGGGATCCGCTCCTCCCGAAGGGCCCAGGATGTGAAGACCCGGGCGCTTGCTGACCTGCGCGCCAGGGTGGCGCGGGCTACGCCAGCCGAGTTCTGCGCCCCCAGCCAACGGCGGAAGGTGCCCAGCTCAAGGTCGGCCAGGCTTGCGGCGCCCTCCTGCGCAGCGTAGGCAAGCAACCCGGTCAGGTCACCAAGGTAGGCCCGCCGGGTATGGGGAGACACGGCACGTTCGCCGGAAAGGTAAGCGGCAAACGCCTCAAGGGGTTCGCCGAGCCCCGGCGGCAGGTCAGTGCACTCCACTCCCCCACCATCTCAAACCAGGCCCGGCCAGGCCCGGCAGACACGCTTAGGGCCAGGCTACTGGTTGGCTGAACTTCCCAGGGATACCTGGATCTGGCAGCGGATCCCATCGAGGACCTCTGCATCCGTGCGGGCGGCGTAGACAGCAGCGGTGGCGCCCAGGTGGAGGATGGCGGCAACTGCCCGGGCCAGGACATCGGCGTCAGCAGGCTTGACGGATCCATCGCTCCGCAGAATGTCCGCCATCACCAGCTCCAGCTTTCTGGAAAGCTGGAGCCCCTCCTGCCGGAAGGGTTCGCGCGGGTCACCGAAAACCAATTCCTGCTGATAGCTCCGGCCGTTTTCCGGATGCTCCCGGATGCATTTCACAACGGGTTCCAGAAGCGCCACCAGGGCCGGGACCGCACCGGGCCCCCTGACGAGCCGGGCTGCGGAGATCCCCTCCTGGATTGCAAGCTCAAACTTGACGTTCTGGACCATGATCAACAACTCGGCCTTGGTGGACGCATAGAGATACAGCGTTCCGATCGCCAGGCCCGCCCGGTCGGCTACCTGCTGCGTGGTCACACCGCGCACACCAGCCACGGCGAACAACTCCGCCGCAGCCGTCATGATCCGCAACCGCTTGTCCGCCTTGCGCCGTTCCCTGCGTCCCAGGGCTTCGTTCACGACGCCTCCTTGACAAGGTTTATGAGTGTATTCATAATTGAGTCTACTCGGATATAATACAAATGGCGAGATCATCAGGAGATACATTGACGCACAAGGCGGAACCCGACCATAGGAGCGTCCCAACGCTGCAAGTAATGGCTGCGGGCCGGTCATTGGCGTACCGCGAGTTCGGCCGCCCCGGCGGCGTGCCGCTGGTTTTCCTGAACCACCTTGGCGCCAACCTGGACAACGCGGACCCCCGGATCATGGACGGACTGGCAGCCCATCGCCGTGTCATTGTCCTCGGCTACCGCGGTGTCGGAGGATCCGCAGGAGGGGTCCGGACCACCATCGAGGAGATGGCAGCAGATACCGCGGCCGCCATCCGGGCCCTGGGTCATAACAAGGTTGATGTGTTCGGCTTGTCCATGGGCGGCATGGTGGCCCAGGAACTGGCAGAGTCCGTACCGGAGTTGGTGGACCGGCTCGTCCTGGTGGGCTCGGGTCCCCGCGGAGGCACTGGCCTCACCCGGATGTCAGGCGTCACCCTCCGCGGCACCCTTAAGGCCACAGCAACGCGCGAGGATCCCAAAACCTTGTTGTTTTTCACCCGGACGGCCGCGGGCAGGACCGCAGCTGCCAGCTACCTGGGCCGCCTCGCCGAACGCACAACGAACCGCGACGAGGCAGTGAAACCCGGGGTCCTCCTTGCCCAACTTGCCGCCGTGCGGCGCTGGGGTGCCTTGCCCGCGTCAACCTTGGCCCGGTCCTCGACTCCGGCGCTGATCCTCCACGGCGACAGTGACCGGATGGTTCCGCCCGCCAACGCAGCCGCGCTGGCTGCCCACTTCACCGAAGCAGCACTGGAGGTGTTCGCAGACTCCGGTCACGGCGCAGCCTTCCAGAACCACGCCCGGACAGTACAACTGACCCTCGAATTCCTGGACCGCCAGACCGGAAGCCCGGCCGCACCGAACACCACCAGCCCCAACCAAGGAGACATCTGAATGCGCGCGTTCGTCATCGAAAAGTACAAGCAGCCCCTGCACGAGGCAGACGTGCCGGAACCGACCGTCGGCGACCATGATGTCCTGATCCAGGTCGCTGCGGCAGGCCTGAACCAGTTGGACGAAAAGATCCGCGAAGGCGAGTTTAAGCAGATCCTGCCGTACACCTTCCCGCTAACACTGGGACACGATGTTGCCGGCACAGTTCTTAGTGTCGGCGCCAAGGTGGTGGGGTTCGCGCCGGGCGATGAGGTGTACGCCCGCCCGGCAAAAAATCAGGTGGGTGGTTTTGCAGAGCGGGTTGCAGTGGCTGACCGCGACCTAGCCCTGCGTCCAACCTCCGTCAGCCTGGTGGAAGCCGCTTCGCTGCCACTGGTGGCACTGACCGCATGGCAGGCGCTGGTGGAGAGGGGAAACGTCCGCCCCGGCCAGAAAGTCCTGATCCATGCGGGCGCCGGCGGAGTGGGCAGCATCGCCATCCAACTGGCGAAGCATCTTGGTGCCACCGTCGCCACCACCGTGAGCGGCCCCAACACCGGGTTTGCCCGCAGCCTCGGCGCAGATATTGTCATCGACTACAAAACGGAAGACTTTGAACAGCTGGTCAAGGACTACGACCTGGTCCTGGACAGCCTGGGCGGGGAAAACCTGGCCAAATCCCTGCGGGTACTCAAGCCGGGTGGCCTGGCAATCGGCATTGCCGGCCCGCCGGACCCCAGCTTCGCGGAGGCAAACGGCCTCAATGCGCTGCTGCGCTTTGGAATCGGCGCCATCAGCTCAAAGGTCCGCCGGCAGGCCAAAAAACTCGGCGTCAGGTACGAGTTCCTCTTTATGCGGGCCAGCGGCGACCAGCTGCAGAAGCTTGCACACCTTGTTGACAACGGTTCCATCCGGCCAGTGGTTGGAAAAGTCCTGCCATTCGATCAGACACCGGAAGCCCTCGCTTCGCTGGCCAGGGGCGGCTTCCGTGGCAAAGCGGTTATTTCCATCGGGCATTGAACCCGCACCCGGCCTAGAATTCAGTCACCCTCAAAGGAGAACCAGCCATGAGCAGCAACAACAGCGCCGAACCGGTTATCACGTCCTACGCCCAGGCGCCCACCCACACGGTAGACGCCGGCGGCGCCACCTACGCATACCGTGAACTGGGGCCCAAGGGCGGCATTCCCGTCGTGTTTTTTGTCCACCTGGCAGCGACGCTGGATAACTGGGATCCCCGGATCGTGGATCCCATCGCCCGCCACCGGCACGTCATTACCTTCGACAACAAGGGTGTGGGAGCATCCACCGGCCAGGTTCCACAAACCATCGAGGAAATGGCCGACGATGCCTTCACCTTCATCAAGGCACTCGGGTACACCAGGATCGACGTCTTTTCGTTTTCCATGGGCGGGATGGTGGCGCAGGACCTCGTGGTGAAGCACCCGGACCTGGTCCGGAAGCTGATCCTGACCGGCACTGGCCCCCGGGGCGGCAAGGACATGGACAAGGTCCTGCGCACCACGTGCCTCGACCTGGTCCGCGCGGGGATCACCCGCTCGGACCCCAAAGAGTTTCTCTTCTTCAACCGCAACGCCACAGGAAAGCGGGCGGGTAAAGCCTTCATCAAGCGGCTGCAGGAGCGTGCCGCCGGTCGGGACAGCGAGATCAGCCTGAAGGCGTTCCAGACCCAGTTGCGGGCCATCCAGCGTTTTGGCCGCTCGGCTCCATCCGACCTGTCACAACTCACCCTGCCTACACTGATCGCCAACGGCGACAACGACAGAATGGTGCCCTCAATCCTCTCGAATGATCTGCACCAGCGAATCACGGGCAGCGAACTGGTGATCTACTTCGACTCAGGCCACGGCGGAATCTTCCAGTTCCACGAGGAATTTGCGCCGTTGGCCACCCGTTTCCTGGCATCCTGACCCAACTGTCCGGCGACGGCAGGCTCCACAATGGATGACAATCCGCGCACCGCCGTCAGCAAGCACTTCACCAGCTCCATTCTCTTATGGATGCGCAGCGACAAGCCCCGCCAGGATGGGATGTGCGGAAGATTGATGGCCTTGCGGAAGTAACCTTCACTTCCCTCCTGTCGCCACTGCTGGACCGCAAGCAAACAGCACTGGCGTACCAGGACGAAGTCAACGTTTTCCCGCCGCGCCCTCCTGTATGCGGCTGCCCCGAACACGTCCCGCTGGTACGCGGCGTGACTGGCCTTACGGAGCTTGCCGGGGCCGATGACCGGGACAGCTTCTGCACGGGAGGCGGTGCCGGCGGTGTCAGCAGCCTGCTGACACCAGCCGCATCAGCGATCCACGCCTACGACGTTGCAAAAACGCTGACTTACGTCCGGGTGGCCAGATACTGACCGCACCGGAATGAGAGTATCGTCCAGCAACCGGTAACCGGGTCGGCGCGGCAGCGGTCAGCGGGTCAGCAGCACTTCAACTTGGCCCTTGATGTCCTGGAACACCTGGTCGGCATCCGCAGCCGCGTTGAGGCTGACCGCCATGCTGAGGAACATCACTGCCGAGATCACCCTGGCCAGCGTCGCAGCCTCGGCAGCATTGAAGTTCCCGCGGTCCGACAGGAGACCGGCCATGGCCTCCTCGGTCTCGCCGACGATCGCAAGCGCCTCCCCATGGCGGGGTTCCTGCGGGTCTCCGAACGCCATTTCGCGAAGATAGGTCCGTCCGTTGTCCACCTGCTTCCGGTTGCATTCGACGATCGGCCGGACAATTGCCAGCACGGCGTCGGTGGGGTCATTGATGGCCGCCGCTTTCGCTTTGCCCGCTGCGAGCGCCTCGGCGTAGGTGGCGTTTTGCACCATGAGCAAAAGCTCGCCCTTGCTTTTGGCATACAGGAACAAAGTTCCCGCGCCGATGTCAGCTTTCTCGGCGATCTGCTGCGTGGTGACATCGTCCACACCGAATTCAGCGAACAGCTGGTCTGCCGCAGCCTTGATGCGGTCCAGCTTCTCCTGCTTGTTCCGTTCGCGTCGTCCTGGCGGCTGCTCTGCGGTGCCCATGGGTTGTTTTCTTTCTGGAATAATTAATGACCATACTCAGTTATGAGTATAGTCAACGCATCGGGATGCCGGTATCTCCGAACCATTCTCCCACGGCCGATCTCCACGAGCCGTTGACCGGCCTCGTTCAAACCCCTCACAAATAGTGCGAAGGATCACCCACCCATGATTTCAGCTTCCCTCTGGCAGCCGACCACTCTAGGCCGTCTTGAGCTTCCCCACCGCCTGGCCATGGCACCAATGACCCGGAACCGCGCAAATGCCGATGGCACCCCCGGACCACTGATGGCCGAATATTACGGACAGCGCGCGTCACTCGGGTTACTCATCACCGAAGGTGCGCAGCCGTCCGCTGATGGGCAGGGCTACCTGAACACACCCGGGATCTACACGGCAGAGCAGATCCAGGGCTGGCGGGAGGTCGCCGAAGCAGTCCATGCACGCGGTGGGCATCTGTTCATTCAACTGATGCACGTTGGGCGCATGTCCCACCCGGACAACACTCCCCACCACCGACAGCCGGTAGCGCCGTCGGCCATCTCCGCCGAACAGGATATGTTCACTCCAACCGGTCCGCAGAAGACACCGGTTCCCCTGGAACTCGACTCCGAAGGAATCCAGCAAGCCATCGCTGACTTCCGGACGGCGGCCGCGGCGGCGATTGAAGCGGGAGCCGACGGAGTGGAGATCCACGGCGCCAACGGTTACCTCCTCCACCAGTTCCTGTCCCCCAACGCCAACACCCGTACCGACGGCTACGGCGGTTCGGTAGCGAACAGGTCCCGTTTTGTTGTGGAAGTGGCCAGGGCAGTTGCCGGGGAAATCGGTGCCGACCGCACGGGCATCCGCATCTCCCCCGCCTTCCCGTTGGGCGGAATCGACGAAGGTGATACCGAAAGCGTCCGCCGGCAGTACACCCACCTGGTGGGCCAGCTTGCCACGCTGAAGCTCGCTTACCTGCACGTCCACCACCTCGGTGACGACGAGCTCCTGCGCTCCTTCCGCGACCTCTGGCCCACAGCCGTCCTGGTACTCCGATACGGACGCACCAAGGAGCAGATTGCAGACGAGATCGACGCCGGGCTGGCCGACATTGCTCCCTTGGGCCGCTTCGCCCTGGCCAACCCGGACGTCGTGGAACGGCTCAGGACCGGCAGCGCCCTGAACGAGCTGGATCCAGCCACGCTGTACGCAGGCGGCGCCGCAGGCTACACAGACTACCCAACGCTTGCCAGCGCCTGACCCCGGCCAACTTTCCATCGCAGGCGGCGTCCAGCGCTGCCACCCACCCACAAGCATGATCTTCACCAGAAAAGAGCACCAACAATGACTTCACTCAACGGAGCAATCGTCCTCGTCACCGGCGCCAACGGCGGCCTCGGCACGCACTTCGTCCACCAGGCTTTGGCGCGCGGCGCCGCAAAAGTGTATGCCAGTGCCCGTACGCCCCGGTCATGGGATGACCCCAGGGTTGTCCCGCTGACTCTTGACGTCACAGATTCCGAATCCATCGCGGCTGCAGCCGCCGCTGCGCCGGACGTGACCGTGCTGATCAACAACGCCGGTGCTGCCGTGTCCACCCCGGGCATCCTGATGCACACTGACGAGGAAATCCGCCGCAACGTGGAGACCAACTTCCTGGGTCCGCTCTTTCTGGCGCGGGCCTTCGCACCAGCCCTCAGGGCCAACCACAACGCAGCCATCATCGACATCCACTCCGCTTTGAGCTGGTACGCCGTCGCGGGCATCTACAGTGCCACCAAAGCTGCGCTGTGGTCAGCCACAAATTCACTCCGACTTGAACTCGCTCCTGCCGGGGTCCAGGTGGTTGGTGTCCATGTCGGCTACGTGGACACGGCCATGGCGGCCCACACCGGCGATGCCAAGGCCGACCCCGCTGAGGTTGTCCGCTCCGTCCTGGACGGCCTCGAGGCAGGCGCCCATGAGGTCCTGGCAGACCAGACCTCCGTGCAGCTCAAAGCGGGGCTCAGCGCTCCGATCGACGTTGTATACCCGCAGCTGCAGGAAACAACGCCCTAAAGCCCCGGGGCGCCAGCTGTCCTGCACCGGACCGCCGGCGCCCCCTGTCAGGCATCTGCTTTGCCCCGTTTCCACCCGCCACGCTCCGAAACGGCCAGTCCCAACAAACCCAGCCGTCCAAGGCCTGCCCGGACGGACTCCTGCCCCAGGCCGGCCACCACACCAAGCTTCTCAATGGATGTGGTGGAACGCAGCGGCAGGGCATCGAGCAGAATCAGGTCCTCGAGGGTCAGTCCGTCCTGCACCTGGACGGCGCCCTGGCGGAAGTCCTCCGCCAAGCCGTCACCGCTGGCGGAAGCCAGCTCCGCGACTTCAGCCGCGTCGGTGACACACACGGCACCACCATCCCGCAGCAGCCGGTGGCAGCCGGCGGAATTGGCGCTGTGCACCGATCCCGGCACGGCACCCACCGACCGGCCCAGCATTTCCGCGTGGTGGGCTGTGTTCAACGCGCCGGAGCGCCAGCGTGCCTCCACGACCACGGTTACGGCGGCAAGGGCCGCGATGAGCCGGTTCCTTTGGAGGAACCGGTAGCGCGTGGGCGCAGAGCCAGGCGGGACCTCGGCAAGCACCGCCCCCTGGTTGCACACAGCCCGCAGGAGATCCTCATTTCCGGACGGATAGAACCTGTCCACGCCACCGGCCATAACGGCGATGGTGGGCAACGGCCCGGCGCCGCCGGCCAGCGCTGCCCGGTGGGCATGGGCATCAATGCCGTACGCTCCGCCGGACACCACCGTGTACCCACGCTGCGCCAGGGAGTAGGCCAGGTCCCCCGTCACCGTGGCGCCGTAGCTGGTACTGTCCCGCGAACCCACCATGGCAATGCACCGCGCCGCCGCCGGGAGGGGTTGCTCAGTGCCCCGCCACCACAGGCAGAGCGGCTCCTGAAGTCCCAGATCGGCCAATTGGACCGGCCACAGCGGGTCCGAGGGGATAATCATCCGCCCGCCCAACCGTGCCATGGTGGCCAGATCCCGTTCCGGCGCCAGCTCCGGACTGCGCGGCAGCCAGCGCTTCAGGGCGGCACCCAGCCCCGACCAACCCGGGCCCGAACCGCCGGCGGCAAGCAGTCCCGTCATTTCCCGCTCCAGTTCGGGACCGGCAGCCAGCTGGCCGGTGGCGATCCGCAGGCCGTCCACTGCGCCCGCCACCTGCACCAGCGCGAGCCCGGCCGCGTCCTGCGGCTCCATCAGCCGGGATAACGCTGCCCTGGCAATCCGCTCCCCGCCGAACCCGCCGCCGATCATGCCGCCACCGCCGATGCCTGGCGCAGGCTCAGTGCCTGGCCGATGTCGTTATCGTCCGGGGTGTCACGCAGGCCCAGGTCCGCAAGCGTCCACGCCAGTCGAAGCACCCGGTCATAGCCGCGTGCCGTGAGGATTCCGCGTTCGAGGGAGCGGTCCAGGATTCTGGTTGACGCCGGTGCCAGCTTCAGCTCGCCACGCAGGATCCGCCCGGGAACCTGCGAATTGGTGTCCAATCCAAACCTGCCCAGCCGCCCCGTCTGACGGGCCCGGGCGGAACCTACGCGCTGTGCGATGGCTGCGGTGTTTTCCTCCGCCCCGGCCTGGCCGAACTCGGCGAGCGACACGCGCTCCACCTGCAGTTGGATGTCTACCCGGTCCAGCAGCGGCCCGGAGAGCCGGGAAAGGTACCGCCGCCGGGCCATCGGGGTGCACGTGCACTCGAGGCCCTTGCCGGAGGCTTTGCCGCAGGGGCAGGGGTTGGCGGCCAGGACCAGCTGGAACCGCGCCGGGTAGGCGGCTGTCCCCGCCGACCGGTGGATCACCAGTTCGCCGCTTTCCAACGGTTGGCGAAGGGCATCAAGCACCCGGCTTTCGTATTCCGGTGCCTCGTCCAGGAACAACACACCACGGTGGGCCCGGGATGCAGCACCGGGCCGCGGCAGGCCGGAGCCGCCACCGATGATGGCGGCCGCAGTAGCCGAATGATGGGGATTCTCAAACGGCGGCCGCCGCAGCAGCTGAACCGCCGCTGAGGGCAACCCGCAGAGCGAGTGGATGGCCGTCACCTCCATGGCTTCCTGGTCCGCGAGGTCCGGCAGCAGCCCGGGAAGCCGTTCTGCAAGCATGGTTTTCCCCGCGCCCGGAGGTCCCGTCAGAAGCAGGTGGTGGGCGCCCGCGGCCGCGACTTCCAGGGCACGCCTGGCTTCCGCCTGGCCGGACACGTCCGCCATGTCAGGACCCGGGCCAGGGTCAGCGCCTGCGGCCCCTGCTTCTTCCGGGTCCTCGGGTTCAAAGTCCAGTGCAAGGTCCTGCGGATCGGCACCGCAGTCCAGCGCCAGCCGGGCGAGCGTACGGTACCCCCGGACTTTGGCGCCGGGAACCAGGGCGGCTTCAGCGAAGTTGGCCTGGGCCACCACGATGTCCGGAAAACCGGCCTGCACGGACGCCATAACGGCCGGCAGGATGCCCCGGACCGGCCGGAGCCGGCCGTCCAGCCCCAGCTCGGCGATGAACACCGTCCGGCCGGTGGGCCGGATGTCGTTGGCAGCCCGCAGTACGGCGATGGTGACAGCAAGGTCGAAGCCGGATCCGCGTTTAGGCAGTGACGCCGGAATCAGGTTCGCGGTAATTTTCCTGCGGCTCAAGGGGATGCCGGAGTTTTTGGCTGCGGACCGGATCCTCTCCTTGGCTTCGTTCAACGAGGCGTCGGGCAGGCCCAAGATAACGAATGCGGGCAGCGTCTGGCCTATGTCGGCCTCCACCTCCACCAGGTAACCGTTCAGTCCCACCAGGGCGATGGAGTACGTGCGGCCCAAAGCCACTCACCCCACCCCCTTGAGGTGTTCGAGCACAGGTTCGCCGCCGCCGTCGTCCACCACGGCGATCACGTCCACCCGGCGCAGCGGCATCCGCAGTTCCCGCGCGCGGCACCAGGCCGAGCCCAGCCGGTGGAGCCGGGAAAGTTTCTCCTGCCCTACCGCCTCAAACGGGTGCCCGTAATCGAGGGAACGCCGCGTCTTCACCTCGGCGATGACCAACGCGTCCCCGTCCAGGGCCACAATGTCGATTTCGCCCTCGGAACAGCGCCAGTTGCGCTCCACCACCAGCATGCCCAGCGACTCGAGATACCCCGCCGCGAGATCCTCGCCGTGCCGGCCCAAAAGGTCCTTGGATTTCATGACCACCTCCGCGACCAGCCTGCAGCCAGGCCACGGTGGCCGGAACCACAGGGATCAGGTATGTGGACAAAGGGGGCCGGGACAGCAGCTGTGGAGGAAAAGAGAGGGGCAAGGCCCTGCTAGTTCCCCAGGTCAACATCCTTGGGCAGCGCCAGTTCCTCGTTGCGGGGAAGTTCCTCGACATTGACGTCCTTGAAGGTGAGAACCCTGACGCTTTTCACAAAGCGCGCCGACCTGTACACGTCCCAGACCCAGGCGTCCTGCAGCGTCAGGTCGAAGTAGACTTCCCCGTCTGCGCTCCGCGCCTGCAGGTCCACGTGGTTGGCAAGGTAAAAACGCCGTTCGGTCTCGACAACGTAGCTGAACAGGCTGACAACATCGCGGTATTCACGGTAGAGCTGCAGCTCCATGTCAGTCTCATAGTTTTCAAGATCCTCAGCACTCATGCATCCATCTTGCACCATGACCGGCGCCGTCAGCGCCGTGGCACTGCCGCGTCAGTAATCCCCTCCAAGGCCGTCCGCGGCTTCTCCGGCCGGTAACTGCCCCGCGTCCTGTAGTTCACCGCCCAGAAGCCGCCAGCTGACGCGGTGGTGCGGCGACGGCCCGGCGGCCCTGATCGCGTCGCGGTGCAGGGACGTGGCGTAGCCTTTGTTGACGTCCCAGCCGTAGTCCGGATAGCCGGCGTGGAGGGTGCGCATGGCCTGGTCCCGCTCAACTTTGGCGATGACGCTGGCTGCCGCGACACTGAGGCACTGCATATCGGCTTTGATCCGGGTGCGGACCGGCGCTTCACAGGCTGCCGCCAGGACGGGGCCATCGAAGAGGGACTCCTGGGCGGGGGCCGAGAGCCAGTTGTGGTTCCCGTCGAGCAGCACCAGGTCCGGAACGATGCCACCGGCCAGCACGCTGTTCCAGGCCCGGGTGCCTGCCAGCCGCAGGGCCGCGATGATCCCCACAGCGTCGATCTCTGCAGCCGTGGCGTGGCCCACCGCGCAGGCCACGCTCCAGCGGCGGACCAGGGGCTCCAGCCGCTCCCTCTCACTGACGCTGAGCAGTTTGCTGTCCCGGACACCGGCCAGTGGCTTTTGCTTCGCCAGGTCGACAACGGCGATGCCAACGCTCACAGGTCCGGCCAGTGCGCCGCGGCCAACTTCGTCCACGCCGGCCAGGTAGCGTACGCCCTCAGCCTTGAAGGTGCGCTCAAAGCGCAACGTGGGCGCTTTTGACCGGACCGGCGTTTTGGCGGCCTTGGCGGTTTTCCGGACGGCCCTGACAGGCGCAGCGGCTGCCTGGTTTTCCGCTGCGTCCACGGGGGTGGACATGCTCAGCCTGCCGCCGGGACGCCCCGGAACACGTCCGGGTAGTTATCCAGCGCGGTGATGCGGTTCAGCGGCCAGGCGATGACAGCGGCCTTGCCTTCGAGGTCGTCGAGGTCGATGAACCCGCCGTCGGCGTCCGTGTGGGCACGGGAATCCGCCGAGTGGTTGCGGTTGTCGCCCATGACCCAGATCTTCCCTTCGGGGACCACAACGTCGAAATTGCGTACCTGCGGGATCTCGGCCGGGTTGATGTAGGTCTCGTTGATGGCCGCGCCGTTGATGGTGAGCTTCCCGTCCGCGTCGCAGCACGTGACGTGGTCGCCGGGAAGGCCGATGACCCGCTTCACCAGGTGCTGCTCGGAGTTGTCCGGGAGGAGCCCCACAAAGGCCAGCCCGTCCTGGATCCAGGTGAACGGACCCTGCGCCTTGTCGGGTGCGGCCGGCAGCCAGCCCTTGGTGTCACGGAACACCACAACGTCTCCCCTGTTCAGGCCGAACGGCTCAGGGACCAGGAGATTGACGAAGATGCGGTCATCGACTTCCAGGGTTTCCACCATGGAAGGGGAAGGGATGAAGAAGGCCCGGAAGAGGAAGGTCTTGATCAGGAAGGACAGGACCACGGCAATGACCACAACGGTGGCCACTTCCTTCAGCCAGGCGAAAACCGGACTGCCGGTGGGCTGGGCCTTCGCGGAGCGGCGGCCCTGGGGAACGGCCGGCGTACCGGCTTCCGAAGCGCCGGAATCCGAATGACCGGAATCCGCGGCACCTGCATCAGCGCCGGTTTCCGCAGCGCGGGGACCCGTTTCGCCGTCAGCCGCCGCGGGGTTGGTTGCTTCGCCGGACGGGAGGTCCGATGCGCCGTCCGGACGCGGCTCTGAAGGCCGCGCGTTGTTCTCGGGCATCTACTGTCCGTTCTCTGTTGATGTTCCGGCCAAAGGCGGCCGGGCTACTGCTGCAAATCTATCAAGCGGCCAGATGATCTGGACCGGCCGGCCGATGATCCGGTCCACCGGAACCATGCCGCCGCCGGGGGCGCCCAGCAGGCTGCGTGAATCCGCCGACAGGGACCGGTGGTCGCCCATCAGCCAGAGCCGGCCCTCCGGGACCACGGAATTGAACTTCTGGGTGCTCGGGGCGTCGCCGGAAAAGATGTACGGCTCCGCCAGCGGCTCCCCGTTGACGGTGACCTGTCCGGCCGCGTCGCAGCACACCACGTGGTCGCCCGGCACTCCGATCACGCGCTTGACGTAGGTGGTGTCGCTGCCGGTCAGGCCCAGCCACTGCGTCACCGCGGAGGCCGCGTCGCCAAGCGGACCCTTTCCGCTGTTGAGCGGGGCGAACGTACCCCGGCCGTCAAAAACCACAATGTCGCCGCGCTGAACGGGTTCGTCCCGGAAGCCGGCCCGGGACACCAGGATCCTGTCCCCGCCCTGGAGCAGGGGTTCCATGGATTCCGATGGAATGTAGTAGACGTCCAGCCACAACGAGCGCACCAGGCCGCTGGCAACCACGGCCAGTGCCAGCGCCAGGAACGCAAAACGCCAGCCCTTTTTGCGGGGCTGGCGTTTTGTGTGGTCCATAATCCGTATCCTGGGCGCTGGTGCTGGAGGGCTCCGGCGCTGGCCGGATACGGCTTGCGGCCCGGCCTTGCAGGTCCGGAAGGGACCTACTTGGCGGAGCTGAAGTCGCGCTTTTCCTTGATCTTTGCAGCCTTGCCGCGCAGTGCGCGCATGTAGTACAGCTTGGCGCGGCGGACGTCACCCTTGGTGACAACCTCAATCTTGTCGATGATCGGGGAGTGCACCGGGAAGGTACGCTCCACGCCCACGCCGAAGGAGACCTTGCGGACCGTGAAGGTCTCGCGGACGCCGTCACCCTGGCGGCCCAGGACGAAGCCCTGGAATACCTGGACACGGGAGTTCTTGCCTTCGATGATGTTCACGTGCACCTTGAGGTTGTCGCCTGCGCGGAACGCGGGAACATCGGTGCGCAGCGAAGCTGCATCTACGGAATCGAGAATATGCATGATTGCACTCCTGGTGAACGCCACAGGTCATTCACTTTGGGTCACGGCCGCCAGGCCCGGGCGCTGATGCGCACCGGAAATCACGGCCGAAAGGTAAGTGTCCTGCCCCCGTCACTGATTGAAGGGGCCGGTTGTCTTGGCTGTTGGTAACGCTCCCCCTGTAGCAGGCGCGGACCCAGCAGACACAAGGACTAATTTTGCCACAGCGCGGCGCTTACAGCCAATCAACCCGGCCAGGACGCGGAAGGTTCAGTCCCGCTGCGCGTCCGGGCGGCGCACCAGGGCGCCGTCCACAACCTCGTAGCCCAGGTTGTACAGCTCGTTCCGGTCCGCCCGCGGCAGGTTGACGGCAACGAATGAGTCCATCAGGTCCGGGCGGCGGGCGGCCGTCCGGCGGTACTGCTCGTGGCGCCGCCACTGCGCAATTTTGCCGTGGTTGCCGCTCAGCAGGACCGCAGGGACCTCACGGTCGCGCCACACGGACGGCTTGGTGTAGACGGGGTACTCCAACAGCCCGTCTGAGTGGGACTCCTCGACGAGTGATTCCGGATTTCCCACCACCCCGGGAAGCAGCCGGCCAATGGCCTCCACCATGGCCAGGACCGCTACCTCGCCGCCGTTGAGGACGTAGTCACCCAGGCTGACGGGCCGGACAGTGAAGTGCTCATGGGCCCATTCAATGACCCGCTCGTCGATGCCCTCATAGCGCCCGCACGCAAAAGCGAGGTGCTTTTCCTCGGCCAGTTCATAAGCCAGCGCCTGCGTGAACCGCTCGCCGGCAGGCGAGGGGACGATCAGGACCGGCTTCCCACCGTCCTGGGGGTGCATTCCCGCGACCGCGGCCAGCGCCTCGGCCCACGGCTCAGGCTTCATCACCATTCCGGCGCCGCCGCCGTAGGGCGTGTCGTCCACGGAACGGTGCTTGTCGGTGGTGAAGGTCCGGAGGTCGTGGACCACCAGGTCCAGCAGCCCGTCCTGGCGCGCCTTGCCGATCAGCGACAGTTCAAGGGGCGCCAGGTAGTCGGGAAAGATGCTGACGACGTCGACGCGCATCTAGGCGGTGCCTTCCGGGCCTTCGGGGGCGCCGGCGTCGTCCGTGTTGACTTCGAAAAGTCCGTCCGGCGGGGTGATGACGATGTAGCCGCCGGCGACGTTGACCTCGGGCACGATCTGCTCCACAAAAGGAACGAGGATTTCGGTTCCGTCGGGGGTGGTGACCATCAGGAGGTCCTGGACCGGCATGGTGTTCAGCGCGGCGATTTTTCCGACCACGCGACCGGCAACCCGGGCCTCGAGCCCGACGAGTTCGTGCTCGTACCAGCCCTCGTCGTCGTCATCGTCGTCGAGTTCCTCCGTTTCGATGAACAGTTTGGCGCCCCGCAGGGTTTCCGCCTGGTTCCGGTCGGCCACCTCGTCGAAGGCCAGCAGGAGGATGTCCTTGTTCCAGCGTGCGCTGATAACCGTCAGCGGGCCGGCGGAGGCCGGTTCAACCACGAACTCGGTGCCGGGGGCAAAGCGGTCGCCGGGAACATCCGTCAGGACCTGGACCGTGACTTCCCCGCGGATGCCGTGGGGTTTGCCGATACGCGCCACCTGGAGCTGCATGTGTTCCTCTGTTCGGGATTGAAATACTGGATGTGGGGTCAAAGCACTCCGGCCCCTCCACCAGGGGTGGAGGGGCCGGAGGTAAAGCTGAAATTGCGTGGCGTTCAGCGGCGGCGGTCGGTATCGACGACGTCGACCCGTACCGGCTCGCCACCGGCCAAGGCAGCCACAACGGTGCGCAGGGCGCGTGCCGTGCGGCCTTGACGGCCGATCACCCGGCCGAGGTCTTCCTGATGAACCCGCACCTCGAGGGTGTCCCCGCGGCGGTTGTTCTTGGAGCTGACCTTGACGTCGTCCGGGGAATCAACGATTCCGCGGACCAGGTGTTCGAGCGCGTCTGCCAGCAATCTACTCAGCCTCGGTGGTCTCTGCTTCGGCCGGCGCCTCGGCTGCGTCAGACTTGGCTGCCTTCTTGGTGATGGCTTCCGGGATGATCACGGACTTCTTCTCCGGGGCAACAAAGGCTTCCTTGGGAGCTTTCGTCTTCAGGGTGCCTTCCTGGCCCGGCAGGCCCTTGTACTTCTGCCAGTCACCGGTGATCTTCAGGATGGCGGCAACCTGCTCGGACGGCTGGGCGCCGACGGAGAGCCAGTACTGTGCACGCTCGGAGTCAACCTCGATGTATGAGGGCTCTTCGGTGGGGTGGTACTTGCCGATTTCTTCGATGGCGCGGCCATCACGCTTGGTGCGTGAATCGGCGACGACGATGCGGTAGTACGGTGCGCGCATTTTGCCAAAGCGCTTAAGGCGAATCTTTACGGCCACTTTTGTGGTCACTCCTGTTTCAGAAAAGGGGCGAAGCAATCGTTCTGCACCCGTGGGGCGGGCCATACTTGAAGGTTCAAAGGACAGGATCCGGACGCGGAGAGAGGGGCCACGCGGATCGAGTACCTGTCCATTGTGCCAGATCAGCGTCCGGATTTCGACTTGACACCCCGACCTCAGGCCGGGGGAACCGCGGCGGAAGGCTCAGGCGGACCAGACGTAAAGGCCGGTGCGCTCGGAGTCATCCACAGAGCCGGCGAGTTCGGCGACCTGCTGCACGTATTCCTTGGCCTTCGCGGCGTCGAACGGCATGTCGTCCTGGGCGGCCCACTGCCCGGAAACGTCGTCGAGGACCTCGCCGTCACCCTCGGTTTCGTAGGTGAGCAGGTCTGCCAGCGCCCGGACCATGGCGGGCGGGACCGCCAGCAGCGAGTCGCTGGAAACGTCCACCATAGTCAGTTCGTAGTCGGCACCGCCGGCGTGGACGGCTGTGCCGGCGAGGTCACCGAGCTGTTCCACTTCGAAGTCGCTGATTCCCGTGATCCGCACCGCCTTCGCGGCCGGTGCGCTGCTGCCTGCATCCAGGACGCCGGCATGTTTCAGCGCTGCGTCATGGGTGGCCACGAAGATCTCGGTGAAGCCCATGGAAATGTCCCTCGTTTTCGTTGACGGTGCGGCCTCCCGGCGCGGCGGTACCGCAGCCCCGGCCCTTCGGTTTCAGCCTAGTGCACGGCCACCGCCGCGGGCTTCAGGCTGCGGCGACGCGAATGCTGTTCTTCCACGGATCCTCGAAGCGCAGTTCGGCGCCGGTGTGGTGGGCGGCGATGCCGGCCACCTTGAGGCGGTCGGCGAGGGATCCGACGTCGTCCCCGGCCGGTACCTGGATCAGTACCTCGCCGAGGCCCAGGGTGTCCTTGCGGGGTCCTGCGCCGCGGCTGTTCCAGACGTTCATGGCCATGTGGTGGTGGTAGCGGCCGGCGGAGACAAAGAGCGCCTGGCCGTGCCAGCCGGCGGTCTTTTCGAAGCCGAGGACACCGACGTAGAAGTCATGGGCGGACTGCACATCGCCCACCTGGAGGTGGACGTGGCCCACTCCGGCGCCGGTGGCCTGCTGGCCTGCCACGGATTCCTCGGTGAGGTGCGTATCCAGGTAGCGCTGCGGGGGAAGGGCCAGGCTGTCCATCACCACATCGGTGCCGTTCCAGGACCAGTTGCTCCGCGGCCGGTCCCAGTACAGCTCAATGCCGTTGCCCTCGGGGTCATAGAAGTAGAAGGCCTCACTGACCAGGTGGTCGGCGCTGCCGGTGAAGTACCGGGGCTCAAACCGGGCGGCGGAGGCCACCGTAGCGGCCAGCGCCGACTGGTCCTCGAAGAGCAGGGCGGTGTGGAAGAGTCCCGCCTCTCCCCTGCCGGGCAGGTTCAGGCCGGGGGCTGGGGCAAGGTGAACCAGCGGCTTCTGCAGCCGGCCCAGGTACAGTCCACCGTCCTGCTCGGCCACCACCTCCAGGCCGAGCGCGCGCTGGTAGTAATCGGTCATGACCTTCATGTCGCCTACCTTGAGCATCACGGTGCCCATGGTGAGGTCGGCGGGAAGAAGGTCACTGCTGCTGGCTGCTGCGGTCATTGGGTGCTCCTGGTGCTGGGCCCTCGGTGCGGGGGCCTTCACTCTTAAAATTACTTGAAGCTTCAATTTATTCCAAGCGAGGTGCGAGGGCTTCAGCGAATCAACTCCCCGCCAAGCACCACGTGCGAAAGCCGGGTGATGTCCAGAGGGTTGAGGCGCGGGTCCCCTGCGCACAGGACGACGTCGGCCCGCTCCCCTTCGCGGATGCCTTCCGCTTCCAGCCAGTCCCGGGCCGCCCAGCAGGCCGCATCGAGTGCTGCGGCCATGGGCAGGCCGGCTCCATGCAGGGCAAGGATCTCGTCCGTGATCCGGCCGTGCCGGATAACGCTGCCGGCGTCGGTGCCCGCGAAAATCCGCACCCCGGACTCGAAGGCTTCCAGCACCCGCTCCGCCCGCCGCTCCCACAGTGAGCGCATATGTGCGGCGTAGCGCGGGAACTTCGCTTCCGCCCTGGCCGCGATGTCAGGAAAGGTGGCGATGTTGATGAGGGTGGGCACGATGGGTACCCCCTGTTCAGCGAAACGCGGCAGGTGCCGTGGCTGCAGCCCGGTGGCGTGTTCGATGCAGTCGATGCCGCCGTCCAGCATCTGGTCCAGGGTGTCCGCTGCAAAACAGTGGGCGGTAACGCGGGCGCCTTCGTCGTGCGCCGCCGCGATGGCGTCACGGACGACGGCGGCAGGAAAGGAGGGTGCGAGGTCACCGGCATCCCGGTCAATCCAGTCGCCCACAAGCTTGACCCAGCCGTCGCCGTCGCGCGCCTGCTTCCGCACCGCCTGGACCAGGTCAGCCGGCTCCACTTCCTCGGCGAATCCCCGCAGGTACCGCCGCGTGCGGGCCACGTGCCTGCCGGCCCGGATAAGCACCGGGAACTCCCGTCCTGACTGCAGCCAGCGGGTATCCAGCGGTGCGCCCGCATCCCTGACCAGGAGGGTGCCGGCGTCCCGGTCCGTGCGGGCCTGCTGCTCTGCTTCTTCCCGGCCCACGGCGCCACCCGGCCCCAGGCCCAGATGGCAGTGCGCGTCCACAAAACCGGGAAGGACCCACCCGTCGAGGGTTTTCCCGGGTGCCTGCCGCGGCCGGTTGAACGTCAGCACGCCGTCCACCGACCACATGCCGTGCCGCACGGTATCCGGTCCGGTGAGGACCGGGCCGCTGAACTCCAGTACCTGGGTCACTGTCGCGCACCTTGAAAAGCGGACGGCCGCCGGGGGCCCGGAAACGGTTTTTGTGGCGGCCCGTCCTGGGCCTTATGTGGGCTAGTGGTCACGCATGCAGGCTAGCACCGCAGTGTGACACAACCCCCGGCCGGGGCTTGTGGTAGCTTCTTGGTGACCACACGGGTGCCCCTGCAGGGGCTGAGATCGGGCTGACGCAGCCTGCGACCGTCGAACCTGTCCGGGTAATGCCGGCGAAGGAAGTGAGTATTCCTTGAATACATCCAAAACACCGTTCAACCCTGCCCAAAATCTGCCTGCGACCGGGGACGGCACGGGGGCGGAGACCCGTTCGTTGGCCTCGCACTCGCTGGCCTACCTCGAAGACCAGGCCGCCGGGATCAGGGTTCCGGTGACGGAAATTGCGCTGGAGCCCTCCCCCGGAGGTACCGCAAACTCCCCGTTCCGGACCTACCGGACTGCGGGCCCTGGAAGTGATCCGGTCCTGGGCCTGGCGCCGTTCCGGACGGAGTGGATCGCGGCACGCGGGGACACAGAGGAGTACGGCGGCAGGGAACGGAACCTGCTCGACGACGGCCGGTCCGCGGTGCGCCGCGGAGCGGCTTCCGCGGAGTGGAAGGGTGCGCATCCGGTGCCCCGCCGCGCCGTCGGCGGGCGGAACGTCACGCAGATGCATTATGCCCGGAACGGCATCGTCACCCGGGAAATGCGGTTTGTGGCCCTGCGCGAAAATTGCGACGTTGAACTGGTGCGCAGCGAACTCGCCGCCGGCCGCGCCATCCTCCCGAACAACATCAACCACCCCGAGTCCGAGCCGATGATCATCGGCAAGGCGTTCCTGGTGAAAATCAATGCCAATATCGGCAATTCCGCGGTGACCAGCTCGATCGCCGATGAGGTGGACAAACTCCAGTGGGCCACCCAGTGGGGCGCCGACACCGTGATGGACCTGTCCACCGGCGATGACATCCACACCACGAGGGAGTGGATCATCAGGAACTCCCCGGTCCCGATCGGGACCGTGCCCATCTACCAGGCGTTGGAGAAGGTCAACGGCGAAGCCAACGCCCTGACCTGGGAGATCTTCCGGGACACGGTGATTGAGCAATGCGAGCAGGGCGTGGACTACATGACGGTGCATGCCGGCGTCCTGCTCCGCTACGTGCCGCTCACCGCCAACCGCGTCACCGGCATCGTGTCCCGCGGTGGTTCCATCATGGCCGGCTGGTGCCTTGCGCACCACCAGGAGAACTTCCTCTACACGCACTTTGACGAGCTGTGCGAAATATTCGCGCGGTACGACGTCGCGTTTTCCCTCGGTGACGGCCTCCGGCCGGGTGCCACTGCCGACGCCAACGACGCCGCCCAGTTCGCCGAACTGGACACGCTGGCCGAGCTCACCCAGCGGGCCTGGGAATACGACGTGCAGGTGATGGTTGAAGGCCCGGGCCACGTGCCCTTCCACCTGGTGCGGGAGAACGTGGAACGCCAGCAGGAGCTGTGCAAGGGCGCCCCCTTCTACACCCTGGGACCGCTGGTCACGGATGTCGCTCCGGGTTATGACCACATCACTTCAGCGATCGGCGCCACGGAGATCGCCCGGTACGGCACGGCCATGCTCTGCTACGTCACACCGAAGGAGCATCTGGGCCTGCCCAACCGGGATGACGTCAAAACGGGCGTGATCACTTACAAGATTGCCGCACACGCCGCTGACCTGGCGAAAGGCCAGCCGGGAGCGCATGAACGCGACGATGCCCTGTCCAAGGCACGGTTCGAGTTCCGGTGGCGGGACCAGTTCGCCCTGTCACTGGACCCCGTCACGGCGGAGGCCTTCCACGACGAGACCCTGCCCGCGGAACCGGCCAAAACAGCGCATTTCTGCTCCATGTGCGGGCCCAAGTTCTGCTCCATGCGGATCAGCCAGGACATCCGGGACGAATACGGCTCCGCGGAAGCGCAGGCCGCGCTGGCGGAGATGGCCACCGGCATGCGGGAAAAAAGCAACGAGTTCCTCGCTTCCGGCGGAAAGGTTTACCTGCCGGAGCCGGTGATGCCGGCAGGAAGCTAGGCAGCTTCTGCCGGCGGCCGGTCAGGATGCTTTGGCCTGCACTCCACGGCTGACGTCGCTGATGAATCCCCGGATGGCGTGGTCGCCGTCCGGGGAGTCCTGGGGCCGGTGCCCGCCCGCAGCAATGCGGTGCAGGGCGCCGGTTTCCCGGAGGTAGCCGGCGATTTCCTCATACAGTGGTTCCCAGCCTCCGGTCAGCACCAGGGTGGGCACACCCGGAACAATGTGCAGCGGCGCTTCCCACGCGGGTACCTGCAGCCGTAGCCGCCGGGCGGACCGCTTCTCCTCCAGCGAGGTGGGCTCCTGGAGGTCCGTGGCGTACACGCGGCGGACAAACCCACGCTGGAAGTCTTCGTCGCTGAGCTGGTGCCGGGCATCAAAAAGCGGCTGCATCAGCCTGATGTGGGCGGCGGTGGCAGGCAGGCCCGCTGTCAGCGACAGGCAGGCCGGCTCCACCAGCGTGAGGGAGTGGACCAGGTCCGGCCGTTCGACGGCGGCCATCATGGCCGCCACTGCCCCTTGTGAATGCGCCACAACGTGCCCGCCGGCGGTTCCCCGGCCGTCGTCGGCCAGTGCCTCAAGGATCACCGCTGTGTCCGCCCCGAAGGAGGACTCCACTGGTTCAGCGACGGGATCGTAGCCGTGCCGGCGCAGGAACAAGGCGTCGTACGTGAGCGCCATGCCGTGTTGCCGGGGCCAGGCGGCCGCGCCGAAGCTTCCCTCGCCGTGCACGAACACCACCCGTTGCTTGACCATGTCCCAACCCTATTCGACGGTACCGACATCCCAACCGGGTAGCGCCAAGTGTCGTCCTGAGTGTTCAGAACGGCACTTGGCGCTACTTGGTTGGGCTACTTCCCGAGGAACTTGTCGAAGCCCTTGGGCAGGTTGAGCTGCGAGGGATCGAAGTCCCCCTGCTGCTGGCCGAAGGCAGCCCCGGTGGGCAGCGCCTTGGGGCCTGCTGCGCGCCGGGCTGCCGCGTCCTTGAGCTCCTGGGCCGCCTTGGCCGGGTTGCCGGACTTGGCTTTCTTCTTGGGCGCGTTCTTGGCGTTCTTGCGGGCACCGCCACCGGCGCCGGGCATGCCAGGCATCCCGGGCATTCCCGGCATGCCGCCCTGGGCCATTTTTTTCATCATCTTCTGCGCCTGGGCGAAACGCTCCAGCAGGCCGTTGACCTCGGAAACGTGGACACCGGAACCGCGGGCGATGCGGGCCCGGCGGGAGCCGTTGATGATCTTGGGGGCCACGCGCTCGTGCGGCGTCATGGACCGGACGATTGCTTCGACGCGGTCGATCTCGCGCTCGTCGAACTGCTCGAGCTGCTGGCGGATGTTTTGCGCACCCGGCATCATCATGAGCATTTTCTTCATGGAGCCCATGTTGCGGATCTGCTGCATCTGGGCGAGGAAGTCGTCCAGGGTGAAGTCTTCCTGATCGGCGAATTTCTTCGCCATCCGGGCTGCTTCGTCCTTGTCCCAGTTTTTTTCGGCCTGCTCGATGAGCGTGAGCACATCACCCATGTCCAGGATGCGCGAAGCCATCCGGTCGGGGTGGAACAGTTCGAAGTCGTCGAGGCCTTCGCCGGTGGACGCAAACATCACGGGCTTGCCGGTGACCGACGCGACGGACAGGGCGGCACCGCCGCGGGCGTCGCCGTCGAGCTTGGACAGCACAATGCCGGTGAAGTTGACGCCTTCATCAAAGGCGAGCGCCGTGTTCACGGCATCCTGGCCGATCATGGAGTCAATGACAAAGAGGACTTCATTGGGGACGATGGCCCGGCGGATCTGGCGCGCCTGCTCCATCATGTCCGTATCCACGCCCAAGCGGCCGGCGGTGTCCACAATCACCACGTCGTGCAGCTTCTGGCGGGCTTCCTCGACACCGGCCCGGGCAACCTCAACAGGATCGCCTGCCGGGTGGTCGAGCTCGGTGTAGGTGGCACCCGGGTGCGGTGCGAACACCGGCACGTTGGCTCGCTTGCCCACCACCTGGAGCTGGGTGACGGCGTTGGGCCGCTGCAGGTCACAGGCCACCAGGATGGGGCTGTGGCCCTGGGCCTTCAGCCACTTGGAGAGCTTGCCGGCCAGGGTGGTCTTACCGGCGCCCTGCAGGCCGGCCAGCATGATGACGGTTGGGCCGTTTTTGGCCAGGCGGATCCGGCGGGTTTCGCCGCCGAGGATCTCCACCAGTTCCTCGTTCACGATCTTGACGATCTGCTGGCTGGGGTTCAGCGCGGCTGCGACCTCGGCGCCCAGGGCGCGTTCGCGTACCCGGCCGGTGAATTCACGGACCACGGATACAGCGACGTCGGCATCCAGGAGGGCGCGGCGGATCTCGCGGACTGTGGCATCAACATCAGCCTCAGTCAGGCGGCCCTTGCCACGAAGATTCTTGAAGGTTGCTGTCAACCGGTCAGAGAGTGAATTGAACACGCGCCGTGAACTTCTTTCAGTGGATGATCGGGACTCGACTATCTAGGGTACCAAGTCGGGCCCGCATGATGGCATGCTGGCAAAATGACGAGCCAAACAACTGTACGGACCCTGCTCATCCTTGGCGCCTCCGGCGACCTGACCGGGCGGCTCCTGCTGCCGGGCCTGGCCAGCCTGGTGGTGCGCGGCCGCGCCGATGGCCTGACCCTGGTGGGTGCAGGCTCCGATCCGTGGACAGCCGCGCAGTGGCAGGAGCGGCTGCAGGCGTCGTTCGCCGCTGAAGGTGCAGAGGCCGGCGCCGACGGCGCGGCGGCCCTGAAGTCCCTGGCCGCCGCCAGCAGCTACCACCAGCTGGATGTCACGGCGGAAGACGGGCTGGCCTCGCTGCTGCGGACACTCGATGGCCCGGTCGCGGTGTACTTCGCCCTGCCGCCGAAGATCAGCCAGCTGGCGTGCGGGGTCCTCCGGCCGGAGGAGGTTCCCGCCGGCACCCGGCTGGTGATGGAAAAGCCCTTCGGGGCCGGTGCCGAGTCTGCCCGGGAGCTGAACCGGACCCTGGCCCGGCTGGTGCCGGAGGACCACATCCACCGGGTGGACCATTTCCTGGGCAAAGCCACGGTGCTGAACATTCTGGGCCTGCGGTTCGCCAACAATTTCCTGGAGCCGGTATGGAACCGGGAGCACATCGAGAAGGTGGAGATCATCTTCGACGAGGACCTGGCCCTGGAAGGCCGCGCCCGCTATTACGACGGCGCCGGAGCGCTGCGGGACATGATCCAGAGCCACCTCCTGCAGATCATGGCGCTGATGGCCATCGAGCCGCCTGCCAGCATCCACGAGCGGGACCTCCGCGACGCCATCGCCGGGGTGCTGCGCGCCAGCAGCGTCAACGGACCATTCAACCGGTCCACCCGCCGGGCGCGGTACACCGCCGGCACGGTTGGCGGGAAGGACGTCCCGGACTATGCCGCCGAAGAAGGCGTGGATGCCTCCCGCGGGACCGAAACCCTTGCCGAAGTCCAGGTCGGCATCGATAACTGGCGCTGGAAGGGTGTGCCCTTCATCCTGCGGTCAGGGAAGGCGCTGGGCGCCAAACGCAAGGAGGCGGTGGTGACGTTCCGGCCCGTCCCGCACCTGCCCAAGGGCTTCAGCGGTGTTGACTCCCCCAACCAACTCCGGATCGGGTTCGGGCCGGACACGCTGCAGTTCGACGTCGACGTGGATGGGCCAGGGGACCTCTTCACGTTGACGCGGACCACCTTGGAGGCCGAACTGAGCGGCGCCGACCTGCTCCCCTACGGCGAAGTCCTGGAAGGTGTGCTTACCGGGGATCCGCTGCTGTCCGTCCGCGGCGACACCGCGGAGGACTGCTGGCGCATTGTTGAACCGGTGCTGCAGGCGTGGCAGGACGGCGAGGTGCCGCTGGATGAGTACGACGCCGGATCGGAAGGCCCCGCGTCCTGGTCCGGAGCCGCCGGGGCCAGGTAGGCCGCTGCCGGGCCCGGGGGCCGTTCACCCCGGCAACGCAGGAAGGGCAGGGAACCTGACCGGTTCCCTGCCCTTCCTTATTGCTTCGCTGCCAGTGCTAGATCGCGGCCACGCCGCGCTCCCCGGTGCGGACCCGGACTGCCTCAAAGACGTCCATGGTCCAGACCTTGCCGTCTCCGGCCCGGCCGGTGTTGGAACTGGCGATGATCACGTCGAGGATGTCATCCGCCTGCTCATCGGTGGCCAGCACCTCCACCCGGATCTTGGGCAGGAGATCCACGTTGTACTCAGCGCCGCGGTAAACCTCCGTATAGCCACGCTGCCGGCCGTAACCGCTGGCTGCGCTGACCGTCAGGCCCTGGACCCCGTAGGATTCCAGTCCCTCCCGGATTGCTTCGAGCTTTTCCGGCCTGACGATTGCAGTGATCAGTTTCATGCCCCCACGCTTTCCTTGCCTGTTGCTGCTTCATTCCTGCCAGCCGCTTCGGGCTGGGACTTGCCGGTGATCATGTCGTGGAGCGGGGAGAAGCTGCCGCCGTGTCCGCCAACACCGAACTCGTAGGCGGTCTCGGCGTGCAGGCTGAGGTCCACACCCACCGATTCCTGTTCCTGCGAGACCCGGAAGCCCATGGTCTTGTGGATTGCCAGGGCGATGATGGTGGTCATCACCGCTGAGTAGGCGATGGCGATGCCGGCTGCTGCGAGCTGGGCCCACATCTGGGTCATGCCGCCGCCGTAGAAGAGGCCGCCGCCCACGCCTTCTTCGGGGAGGGCGATGAAGCCCAGTGCCACGGTGCCGATGATGCCGGAGACGAGGTGCACACCGACGACGTCGAGCGAGTCATCGAAGCCCCACCTGAACTTCAGGCCGACCGCCAGGGCGGAGGCCACACCGGCCACCACGCCGAGGCCGAGGGCGGCCACGGGGCTGACGTTGGCGCAGGCCGGGGTGATGGCCACGAGGCCTGCGACGACGCCTGATGCGGCACCGAGGGACGTAGGGTGGCCGTCGCGGATGCGTTCGGTGACGAGCCAGCCGAGCATTGCCGCTGCGGGTGCTGCCAGCGTGTTGATCCAGATGAGGCCGCCCTGCTCTGCGGTGGTGGCCGCGCCGCCGTTGAAGCCGAACCAGCCGAACCACAGGATGGCCGCGCCGAGCATCACAAACGGGATGTTGTGCGGGCGGTGGTTGGGGTCCTTACCGAACCCCTTGCGGTTGCCCACGATGAAGACGAGGATCAGTGCCGCGACGCCGGCGTTGATGTGCACCACGGTGCCGCCGGCGAAGTCGATGGCTTCCCCGAGCGCTGCACCAACGGCACCCTCCGTGCTGAAGAGGCCACCGCCCCACACCATGTAGGCCAGGGGGCAGTACACCAGGGTGACCCAGACGGGGACGAACACGGTCCAGGCGCCGAACTTGGCGCGGTCGGCGATCGCACCGCTGATGAGCGCGACGGTGATGATGGCGAAGGTGGCGCCGAAGCCAACGGCGATGAGGCCGTCAGGGGTGTCAATGCCTTCCAATCCGAACTTGGCGAAGGGGTTGCCCACCATCTGGAGGAAGCCATCGCCGGAGGACATGGAGTAGCCCCAGAGAATCCAGACAACGCCCACCATGCCGATGGAGATGAAGCTCATCATCATCATGTTCAGTGCTGCTTTGGCGCGTGTCATGCCGCCGTAGAAGAATGCCAAGCCCGGTGTCATCAGCAGCACTAGCGCTGCAGACACCATGACCCATACGTGACCTGCGGTAAGTTCCATGGTGCACGTCCTCTCTCACTCGAATCTTGCGGAGTTCTCCGCCTGCCAACGCCGTTTGCGTCCTGTAACGAGTGTGTCGGCGCCGTGTTTCGCTCGCGGAGGATTTAGATTGCGGGCCTGTTACAACAACCTCTAGGAAGTAAATGGTGCATATCCGCCTTGTTACGGTTATGTTTCTGCACTTTCGCCGGATCCCGGCGTCCCACCCGGCAAGGAATCACGCATCATGACCGCAACACCGCGCACCGGCGGCGCCACTGCACGGATTTTGGCCCGGCTCCGGCCGCCACGCGAGCGCCTGCCGCGGGACATCAAGGTGATGCTTGCCGCCGCGTTCCTGATTGCCCTCGGATTCGGGCTTGTTGCGCCGGTATTGCCGCAGTTCGCCACAACCTTCGACGTGGGGGCAACAGCGGCGGCCGTCATTGTGAGCATCTTCGCGTTTATGCGCCTGGTGTTTGCGCCTGCCGGCGGGGTGCTGATCGCCCGGCTGGGTGAGCGTCCCGTGTACGTGGGCGGGCTGCTCATCGTGGCGGCCTCCACCGCGGCCTGCGCCTTCGCCCAGGACTACTGGCAGTTGCTGGTGTTCCGTGGCTTGGGCGGCGTGGGGTCGGTGATGTTTACGGTAGCCTCCATGGCCCTGGTGATCCGGTTGGCGCCGCCCGAGAGCCGGGGACGCGTCTCCGGGGCCTACGCCTCGGCGTTCCTCATTGGCAACGTGGCAGGACCCATCGTGGGCGGGCTGCTGGCCGGCTTCGGGTTGCGGGTCCCGTTCCTTGCCTACGCCGCCGCTTTGGTGCTGGCCGCCGTTGTGGTCCAGACCCAGCTCAGCCATCAACGGAGGTCAGCGGACGACGGCGGCCCCGCCATCCCTGCGATGCTCTTCTCCGAGGGCCTCCGGATCCCCGCCTACCGATCGGCGCTGCTGTCCAGTTTCGCCAACGGCTGGGCTACCTTCGGCGTCCGCATGGCAACAGTTCCCTTGTTTGCAGTGGCCGCGCTGGGGGCCGGGCCGGAATCGGCGGGTCTGGCGCTGGCCGTCTTCGCTGCCGGAAACGCCGCTGCGCTGACGTTTTCCGGCCGGCTGGCAGACTCCCTGGGGCGCAGGCCCATGATGGTCGCCGGCTTGCTGGTGGCCGGGCTTTCGACCGCTGGAATCGGGCTCACGTCCGGGTTGGGCTGGTTCCTGGCGGCGTCGGCGGTGGCGGGGATCGGCTCCGGCCTGCTGGGACCGGCCCAACAGGCAGCGCTGGCGGACGTGATCGGCAACGGCCGCTCCGGCGGCAGGGTCCTGGCCGCCTACCAGATGACGGCGGACATCGGCGCGATCGCCGGTCCTGTCCTGGCAGGCATCCTGGCGGACAAACTGGGGTACGGATGGGCGTTCGGCATCACCGGCGGCATCCTGCTCCTGGCCGCGGCGGCCTGGACCGCCACCCCGGAAACCCTCGTCCGGCGTCCAGCCGGGCCTGCCCAATAGCAGCAGGGGAAGCGTCATTCGCTAGGCTATGCGGTAACACACCCAAACGTTGGAGTAACCTGCGCATGCCTTCTTCTGATCCCTTGCCACCCGAACATCCGCCCGGCCCGGCCCGCCGGGACACCAGGCCCGGCTCCCGGAAATGGTGGCCGCTGGCCCTGGTCGCCGCCGTTGTGGTGATCGCCCTGATCATCTTCGTCCTGCCGCTCCTCCAGAATGGCGGCGGTACCCCCGCAGCCACCTCGCAGCCCACCAGCGAACCGACGGCCACAGCCACAGCCACAGCGACGAAGTCGTTGCCGCCCGCGCCGCCTGTCACGTATTACAACCAGGCCGGTCCGCCGGCCGGTTCGCCGCTGACCGCCGTTGACGCCATGACCCTGAAGGTCTCTGCCGACAAAACCGGAACGTCCATGCCGGAGGGCATCGTGGGCCTTTCGCTGGAAGCCACCGACCTGGCGGACACTAATTTGCGCGGCGACAACGCCGAAATGGTGGCGCTCCTTTCCGGCCTCAAAAAACCCCATCTCCGCTTTGGCGGCAGTTCCGTGGACAGGCGGATGTACTGGACGTCCACGGGCGAGCCCATCCCGGGGAACCTGACCGGTGACAAGCCCCGCCCGGTCCGGGCTGTTACTCCGGCGGATTTCGAACGCGTCAACACGCTCCTCGAGGCGACCGATGCAACCATCAGCCTGACTGTGGACCTGGGCCACTTCGACCCACCCCGGGCAGCGGACATGATGAAGTACGCCGCAGATATCTTCAAAGCCCGGCTGGTCAGCGTCACCGTAGGGAACGAACCGAACGGTTTCCCCACCAGCGGCGTGCGGCCGTCAGGATGGGACCGCGACGACTATTTGGCTGAGCTGAAGGAATACGCCGACGCCATTTTTGCCGTGGCACCCCAGGTTCCGTTGCTGGGACCGGGCGCTTACGCCGAGTCCTGGTGGGAACCGTTCGTAAAAACGACCACGCAGCAGAAGAAGATCCTGTCGCTGCATCACTACCCGCTGACCAGTTGTGATGCGAAGGACCCGCAAAGTGCGCCGACCATGGCGAACCTCATGACGCGCCAGATGCATGACCGCACGCTCGCCTACCAGAAGGCGGCGCTGGAGATTGCCGGTCCGGCAGGCCTGCCGGTGTGGATCCCGGAAACCGGAATCTCGGCCTGCGATGGCGCCAACCCCACCAGCCGGACGCATGCGTCCGCGCTCTGGAGCGTTGACTACATCCTCGCGTCCGCCCAGAACGGCATCCAGCGGCTCGGCTTCCACAGCTCCCTTTTGACCTGCAAGGGCGGGCCCCCCTTGTCGCCGCTCTGCTCCGGCGGCGCCTACCTGAAGCCGGATGGCACCGTGTTTGAGCGGTCCCCGTTCTTCGGCATGTCCGTCGCGGCGGACCTGACTGGCGGTGAGTTCCTGAAGCTGGAAACCACCGGCGGCGGCCTGGCCTACGGGTACGCCCTACAGAACGCTGACGGCAGCACCAGCGTGGTCATCGTCAACGAGAATGATCCGACGCAGGCTGCGCAGACCAGCGTAAAGCTGGAACTGCCGGGCAAGGCGCTGACCGGAACCATGACCCAGATGACCGGACCGTCCTACTCCGCCGAAGGCGAAACCAAGATTGACGGCGCGCTTGAGGCTTCGGTGCCTGTGGCCTCGCGGCCCACCGTGCCCGGCTTTGCCTACGGCGAGAAAACCCAGACGTTCCAGCTGACGGCCGGCACCGCCACGGTGCTGAACTTCACTTACTGAGATCGAGCCGGCCCTCCCGGGGGCACCACAACAAAGCCCTGCTTCCGGAACCGGAAGCAGGGCTTTGTTGTGGTGCGGGGTGCCGGGGCTTGAACCGGACGCGCCGGCTGGCCGGCCCGTCAGTTGAGCAGTGCGTCCACAAAGCTTTCGGTTTCGAAGGGCGCCAGGTCATCGGCACCTTCACCCAGGCCGATCAGCTTCACCGGAACGCCCAGGGCCCGCTGGATGGCGACGACGATGCCGCCCTTGGCGGTGCCGTCCAGTTTGGTCAGGACAATGCCGGTGATGTTCACAACTTCGGCGAAGACGCGGGCCTGGTTCAAGCCGTTCTGGCCGGTGGTGGCGTCCAGGACCAGGAGCACCTCGTCCACTTCAGCCAGTTTCTCCACCACGCGCTTGACCTTGCTGAGCTCGTCCATGAGGCCCACTTTGTTCTGCAGCCGGCCCGCGGTGTCGATCATCACCACGTCGACTTCCTGGTCGATGCCGGCCTTCACCGCCTCGTAGGCAACAGAGGCCGGGTCTGCACCGTCGACGTCGGACTTTACCGTCGGTACGCCAACCCGGGAGCCCCACGTGGCAAGCTGTTCAGCTGCGGCCGCGCGGAAAGTATCCGCCGCACCCAGCAGCACGTCCTTGTCCTCGGCGACCAGAACCCGGGCAAGCTTGCCCACCGTGGTGGTCTTGCCGACGCCGTTGACGCCCACCACCATCACAACGGCGGGCTTGTCCGCGTGCCGCTGGACGTTCAGGGTCCTGTCCATGGTGGGGTCAACCAGCTTGATGAGCTCTTCACGGAGCAGCGCTTTAACGTCCTCCGGGGTGCGGGTGCCCAACACCTTCACCCGCTCGCGGAGTGCGTCAACCAGTTGCATTGTCGGTTCGGTGCCCAGGTCCGCCAGAAGCAGCGTTTCCTCGACCTCGTCCCAGACGTTTTCGTCGATTTTATCGCTGGAGAGCAGGGCCAGCAGGCCCTTGCCCATGATGTTGTTGGAGCGGACCAAGCGTTCGCGCAGCCGCGTCAGGCGGCCGGCCACCGGCAGTGGAGTCTCCACGCGGATGGTTTCCAGGCCGGCGGCGTCGTCCGGGACGGTGGTGTCCAGGCCTGCCATGTCAACTGCGGAAGGGGCCGCAGGTTCTGCGCCGGCGGGCCGGTCCTCCTCCAGGGTGCTGCCCCCCGGCCGCACCTCAGGGTCGTTGGCGTCGCGTTGCCCCGGATACTGGGTGATGTTCCTTCGGGTCTTGAGGAAAACCGGGATCAGCCCGCCGATGACCGCCAGGGCAGCAACAATGGACAAAACAATAGGAAGGATGTCATTCACATCCCCTAGCTTCTCATAATTGCACCGGCTGCCCGGGGCTGCCCGGGGCTGTCCGGGCACGGTGACCTGCCCCGCCATACGTCAGGTGTCGGCGCCCATCCGTTGGCTGATGACGGTGGAGACGCCGTCGCCGCGCATCGTCACCCCGTAAAGGGCATCGGCCACTTCCATGGTCCGCTTCTGGTGCGTGATCACGATCAGTTGGCTGGACTCGCGGAGCTCCTCGAAAATGGTGATCAGCCGGCCCAGGTTTGTGTCGTCAAGGGCGGCTTCCACCTCGTCCATAACATAGAAGGGGGAAGGCCTGGCCTTGAAGATGGCTACCAGGAGCGCGACGGCGGTGAGTGAACGTTCGCCGCCCGACAGCAGCGAGAGCCGCTTGATTTTTTTACCGGCCGGCCGCGCTTCAACCTCGATGCCGGTGGTGAGCATGTCGGTGGGGTCGGTCAGGACCAGCCGGCCTTCACCGCCGGGGAAAAGTCTGTCGAACACGCGGACGAACTGGGCCTGGGTGTCCTCGAACGCCTCCGTGAAAACGCGCTGGACCCTGTCGTCAACTTCCTTGATGATGTCCAGCAGGTCCTTCCGGCTGGCTTTGAGGTCCTCCAGCTGGCTGGCGAGGAACTGGTGCCGTTCCTCCAGTGCCGCGAACTCCTCAAGGGCCAGCGGGTTGACCTTACCCAGGCTGGCCAGGTCCCGCTCGGCCTTGCGGAGCCGTTTCTGCTGTTCCTCCCGCACGTAGGGTATTCCTTCGACAACAGCGGCCCCGTCCTGGTCAACTTCAGTGCGCAGGGCCGCCCACTTGTCCTGGCTCTCCCCCGCCGCAACGGGAACGGGGAGCTCCGGCCCGAACTCTGCCACCAGCGCCTCCGGGGTGATGCCCAGTTCGTCGATGGACCTGGTTTCCAGGGCTTCAATCCGGGCGCGCTGCTGGGTCCGGGCCAATTCGTCCCGGTGCGCGGTATCGGTAAGGTCGGCGTGCTCCCGGGCCAGGGCATCGTTGGCGGCCCGGATTTCCACCAGCCCCTGGTCCCGCCGTTCGCGGTTCTGTTCGGCAAGGTCCCGTCCGTGCGCCGCCAGGTCCACGGAAATGTCCACGAACCGGTTGGCCACCTCAACCGCTGCCGAAACCGCCGACGCACGCCGTGCCTGCAGGCGCCGGCGACGGGCACGCTCCGCCGCTTCCTCCCTTGCCCGGCGCTCAGTGGCGGCCGCCCGTTCGAGGGACACGGCCCGGTTGCGGGTAGCGGTGAGCTGTTCTTCGGAACTGCGCAGCGAGAGCCTGGCTTCCACCTCTGCGGCACGGGCCGCTGTGGCAGCAAGCGCCAGCCGGTCCCGCTGGTCAGTGGACGGTTCCTCGTCGGCGGGGACCTCCTGCGCTGCTGCCAGCCTCGCGGCGATCCCCGCCAGCGCTTCCTCCTCCGCCACCACGTTGGCTTCCGCCCGCAGCAGGGACGCCTGGAGGCGTTCATCCTCTCCCACGGCGCTGCGCAGCACCGAATTCAGGTGGCCAAGCCGTTCGGCCACGGCAGCCAGGCGGGCGTCGGAGTCGTGCAGCTTGTCCAGGGCCGCATCTGCCCGCTGTTTGGCTTCGGACTGGCGGCCCTCGGCGCCGGCCAGGGCAAACCTGCTCCGCTCCAGCCCCGCGCTTACCCCGGCAAGTTGGGTTTCGGCGTCGGCCACTGCGGCCTGGACTTCGAGCAGTGACGGCGCCTTCGCCGAACCGCCGGTCGCGGAGACGGCCGTAAAAACATCGCCGGCCAACGTCACGGCAACTGTCTCCGGGCTCCGTGCCACCAGGGCAGCCGCTTCCGTGATGTCGTTGACGACGGCGGTCCCGGCGAGCAGGTGCCGCACCGCCGGGAGGTGTCCACCGGCACCGGCCACCAGGCCGGAAGCCCATTGGGCGCCAGGCGGCAGGTCCACGTCCCGCTGGGGCGCGGTGCCCGATACCCCGGCAGAGCCCAGCAGCAGCGCCGCCCGCCCGGCGTCGTCCGACTTCAGCAGTTCCAGGACAGCAGCTGCGGCCCCCGGGTCCTGGACCAGGACAGCCTCAGAGGCGTCCCCCAGCGCAGCGGCAATGGCTGTCTCGAAGCCTGCCTGCACCGTGAGTTCGCCGGCGAGGGTGCCCAGTACGCCGGCCACTCCGGCCTGTACTGCATGGCGGGCGCCGTCCTTGCGTTCCAGGCCAAGCCTGAGGGCATCCAGCCTGGCGGCCAGTGCGTCGCGGCGGCGGATCCCTTCATTGACCTCCAGTTTGAGGCCGGCGATGTCTTCCGTCACGCCGTCAAGAGCGGCCGACGCCTCCTCGTAATCGGCGTCCAGGGATTCCTCTCCCTCTTCGACGCCCGCCACCTGGTTTTCCAGGGCAGTGAATTCGGCCTGGGCCTTGGCGCGGCGGCCTGAGCCGGCGGACAGGGACTCCCGCAGCCGGCCCAGTTCGGCCTGGGCGGACTCCACCCGCGAACGGGCTGCGGCAACCTGACCGGCGAGCCGGGCCAGGCCTTCGCGCCGGTCTGCGGCCGCGCGGAGTTCGGCCGCAAGACGTTTATCCTCGGTGAGCGCTGCCTGCTCCGCTTCGGCTTTTTGCGCGGTGGCGGCGGCCAAGGTGGTGCGCAGGCCCTGGACGGTAACGCCCAGGCCCGCGGCTTCGGCCTGGACCCGGGCGGCCTGCTGCTCCAGATGTTCGGGGTCGCGGCCGGTTGGCGGGGCCTCATCCGACCCGAGCAGGCGGCTGCGTTCCTGCGCAAGTGACCCGAGTGAGCGGAGCCGTTCCCTGGCTGCGGACAGCCGGTACCAGGTATCCCGGGCGGCGTTCAGCTGCGGCGTGGCCTCAGCTGCCAACTGTTCCATAACGGCCTGCTCACGGCGGCCTTGTTCAAGCGCCTGCCCAACGGCGGCGCGCCGGGTTTTCAGCGCAGCCTCATCGGCGACCTCCCGGTCAAGGGCCCGCTGCAGTGACACGAGGTCGTCAGCCAAAAGCCGGGCCCGGGCGTCCCGGACGTCGAACTGGACCCGTTGTGCCCGGCGGGCCACTTCCGCCTGCTTTCCCAGGGGCGTCAGCTGGCGGCGGATCTCGCCGGTGAGGTCCGAGAGCCGCTGCAGGTTGGCCTGCATGGCCTCAAGCTTGCGCACCGTCCGTTCCTTGCGGCGGCGGTGCTTCAGGATGCCGGCGGCTTCCTCAATGAAGCCCCGCCGGTCCTCGGGGGTGGCGTGCAGGACCCTGTCGAGTTGCCCCTGCCCCACGATGACGTGCATTTCCCGGCCCAGGCCCGAATCGGAGAGCAGTTCCTGGATGTCCAGCAGCCGGCAGCCGGCACCGTTGATGGCGTACTCGGATCCGCCGGTCCGGAAGAGTGTCCTCGAAATGGTGACTTCGCTGTATTCAATGGGCAAGGCGCCGTCTGCGTTGTCGATGGTCAGCGATACGTGGGCACGGCCCAGCGGCGGCCGGCCGGAGGTGCCCGCAAAGATGACGTCTTCCATCTTCCCGCCGCGGAGTGTTTTGGCCCCCTGCTCCCCCATCACCCAGGCAAGGGCGTCCACCACATTGGATTTGCCGGACCCGTTCGGACCCACCACGGCGGTGACGCCCGGTTCAAAGTCGAAGGTGGTGGCGGACGCGAAAGACTTGAACCCCCGGACGGTCAGGCTTTTGAGGTGCAAGGTGTTTCTGGTCTCCTGGCTGGTGGTGCTGTCGCTTACCGGCCTTAAATCTACTTGCTTCCACCGACAGTGGGTGGACCTGCGGACTTCCACACACTTTTGCGGGATCGCGGCCCACATCCGCAAACTGCCTTGCCCGGCTTTTTCGGCGGGCATAGGCTCACGATCACAGGTTGCTAGAAACCGCTTGGCCAGGTGGTCTCACCCGGGTCCTCGGACCGGTTCCACTCATGGCTGGATCCTTCGCAGGTGCAGACTGCGCGGATGGGCGTTTCAAAGATCAGCCGGATTAACTGAATATCTTGGTTTGGCCGCCTCTGGGGTGGGCGGTGAAGGTTCGGGCCACATCCATGTCGGCCGCCAACGCATTGCGCGTCTTCAAATCAGGAGTTCCCATGCCAGCATCCCCCGCCCAGCGGCCTCTCACAGCCTTCCAGCGGATAGTAGGTCCACTAGCCGTCGCGCTCCTCGCCGCGCTGCTGCCGGTGGGACTTCCGGCGGGATTCCTGGCGTCGGCAGCTGCCGCGGACCCGTGCGCACCGCTGATCAACGCCGTCGCCTGCGAGAACTCCAAGCCCGGTGCTGACCCCAACGTCTGGGACATCGACGGAGCCGGTGACGAATCCATTCAGGGGTACGCCACGGAAATGAGCGTCAATGCGGGCCAGCCAGTGCGGTTCAAAGTCGACACTGCTGCGCCCAGCTACACCATCGCCATCTACCGGACAGGCTGGTACCAGGGCCTGGGCGCCCGGAAAATTGCCGACGTGACACCGTCGGCCCCGCGCCAGACCCAGCCGCAGTGCCTGCGGGACGCGGCCACAGAACTTTACGATTGCGGGACCTGGGCCGTTTCGGCCACATGGCAGGTTCCGGCCACCGCAGTGTCCGGCGTGTACTTTGCCCTGCTCACCCGCCCCGACACAGGCGACAGCAGCCACATCACCTTCGTGGTCCGCAACGACAGCAGCCACTCGGACGTCGTCTTTCAAACATCCGACACCACCTGGCAGGCCTACAACAGCTATGGTGGCTCCGATTTTTACGAAGGTGCCGCCAATGGCCGCGCCTACAAAATCAGCTACAACCGGCCTATCAATACCCGCAACGGCACCGACGGACGCGACTTCTTTTTCAGCAATGAGTACCCCTTGGTCCGCTTCCTCGAGAAGAACGGTTACGACGTCAGCTATATCAGCGGTCTGGACACCGACCGCAGCGGCGCGTTGCTGCTGAACCACAAGGTTTTCCTCTCCGTTGGCCACGACGAGTACTGGTCCGGGCCACAGCGCAGCAACGTCGAGGCGGCACGGAACGCGGGCGTCAACCTGCAGTTCCTCTCAGGGAACGAAATGTATTGGCGCGTGCGGTTTGAACCCTCCCCGGTGGACGGGGCCGCGCACCGGACCATCACTTCGTATAAGGAGACCTGGGCCAACGGCAAGATCGATCCCAGTCCAGGCTGGACCGGTACATGGCGGGATCCGCGGTATGCCTCCCAAGCCAACGGCGGCGGCCTGCCTGAAAACGCGCTGACCGGCACCATGTACATGTCCAACTACACGGACATGCCGATTCGTGTCAGCTCTGCGGAGGGAAAATCCCGGCTTTGGCGCAACACATCGCTGGCCAGCCTGGCTGCCGGTTCCACAGCCGCACTGGCTGAACACACTGTGGGGTATGAGTCCGATGAAGACCTGGACAACGGTTTCCGGCCAGCGGGCCTGATCCGGCTGTCCACCTCGACCGGAACCACACCGGAGTATCTCCGCGACTACGGAAACACTGTTTCCGCTGGCACCACCACCCACAACCTCACCCTGTACAAGGCGGCCAGTGGGGCACTGGTTTTCGGTGCCGGAACCGTGCAATGGACCTGGGGGCTGGATCAGGAACACGACGGCCCCGGGGCGCCGGCTGACCCCAGGATCCAGCAGGCCCAAATCAACCTGCTGGCTGACATGGGTGCCCAGCCGAGCACCAGGGACACCGCGCTGGCGGCCGCTGCGCGCAGCACAGACACGACCGGCCCCACAGTGGCAATCACCGCACCGGCGGACAACGCCGGTCTGGTGCACGGGACCAGCGTCACCGCCTCGGGGACTGCCACGGACGTGGGGGGCATTGTGGCCGGCGTCGAAGTTTCAACTAACGGCGGCACGTCCTGGCACCCAGCCCAAGGAAAGCAGAACTGGACATACACCTACATCCAAAAAGGTCTGGGCACTGCTGCCCTGAAGGTGCGCGCCGTGGACGACAGCGCGAATATCGGTGCCGTTGCCACCCGGACCGCCCAGCTCACCGGCCCCTACTCCGTATTTGGCCAGCAGATACCAGCGATACCCGACGCCCAGGATGGCGGCGCGTATGAGCTCGGATTGAAGATCACCCCCACCGTGGATGGTTTCATCAGCGGCGTCCGGTTCTACAAGAGTTCAGCCAACACGGGAACACACAACGGTTCACTCTGGAATTCCGCCGGCCAGCGGCTGGCCACGGCGGCCTTCACGGCCGAGACAGCTTCCGGCTGGCAGAAGGTGAGCTTCGGCCAGGCCGTCGCCGTCTCTGCAGGCAGCACCTACACGGTTTCCTACACAGCCCCGAACGGCCACTACGCGAGCACCAACTACCAGTGGGTCAGCTTCGGCTCCGTCGAGCCCCCGTTGACCGTGGCGGGGGGCTTCGGCAGCCCGCCGGCCGGTGTCTACGGTGTGGCCGGCTCCCATCCCACCAGCAGCTACAACAGCGGAAACTACTTCGTCGATGCGTTGTTCGAACTGACCGACAACACGCCACTCTCCGCGGGCGGGCAGTGGCCCCTCCCGGGATCGTCCAGTGTTCCGCAGGGCTCCACCGTCGGGGCAATCTTCTCCAAGCCCGTCACGGCGTCCACGGTCAGCCTGACCCTGAAGGATGCAAATGGCGCGCCGGTTGCCGGGGCCTCGGCCTACGATCCTGTCTCCCGGAAGGCCACCTTCACCCCGGCTGCTCCGCTGGCCCTTGCCACCACCTTCACCGCGACGCTCACGGGCACCACTTCCAGTGGGGTCACCCTCAGCTCGGGTGGGTCCTGGTTCTTCACCACAGTAGTTTCCCCGCCACCGCCAGGTTCCTGCCCCTGCAGCTTCTATGACGAGTCCGTGGTCCCGGCCATCGAAGAGGTCATGGACGGCGTTCCATTGACCCTCGGGATCCGCTTCTCCGGCACCACCAGCGGAACTGTAACCGGCGTGAAGTTCTACAAGTCCGCCGGTAACACGGGCACCCACACCGGTTACCTTTTCACAGGCGGTGGCCAGCAGCTCGCCTCCGTCACCTTCGCCAACGAGAGCACCTCCGGATGGCAAACAGCATTCTTTGACCAGCCGGTGTCCATCAACGCCAACGCGGAATACGTTGTCGCCTACAAGTCGCTTACGGGTGCCTACTCGGCAACCGGCAACGGGTTCGGCAACGGCTTGAGCGTAGGAAACCTGCGGACTTACTCGGACGCCGGTGCCTACTCATACTCCGGCGACTTCCCAGGATCGCATTCCTCGGCGAGTTACCTGGTGGACGTGGTGGCGCAGTTCCCCGACCCGCCGTTCACCGCCGGCGGGCAACAGCCCCTGGCCGGATCCTCCAGCGTGGCACTGGACAGCACCGTCTCCACCGTCCTGTCCAAACCCGCCACCGCCTCAACCGTCAAAATAACCCTCACCGGACCCGGCACCACATACGTCGCCGGCACCACCGCCTACGACCCCGCCACCAACAAGGCAACCTTCACCCCCACCGCTGCCCTGGCCCCAGCCACCACCTTCACCGCCACCCTCACCGCAACCTCCACCACAGGACAGCAACTCTCGGCAGGCAGCACCTGGACCTTCACCACCGTCCCCGAACCACGCATCGCAGGAACCTGCCCCTGCACCCTCTTCCAGGACACCGTCACCCCCGGCATCTACGAAATCAACGACGGCGTCCCCCTCACCCTCGGCGTCCGCTTCAGCAGCACCACCGCCGGGACCATCACCGGGGTCCGCTTCTACAAAGCCGCCAGCAACACCGGCACCCACACCGGCACCCTCTTCACCGCTTCCGGCCAGCAGCTGGCCACCATCACCTTCACCAACGAAACCACCGCCGGCTGGCAAACCGCCACCTTCAACCAACCCGTCCCCATTAACGCCAACACCGAATACGTCGCCGCCTACACCACCCCCGGCACCTACTCCGCAACCTCCGGCGGACACGGCACCGCCCTCACCAGCGGGCCACTCCGCACCACAGACGGCGCAGGAGCCTTCACCTACTCCCTCGGATTCCCCGGCAACGGATCCAACGCCAGCTACCTCGTCGACGTCGTCTTCCAGGCAGCGGATCTTCCCCTCACTGCCGGCGGGGAACAGCCCCTGGCCGGATCCTCCAGCGTGGCACTGGACAGCACCGTTTCCACCGTCCTGTCCAAACCCGCCACCGCCTCAACCGTCAAAATAACCCTCACCGGACCCGGCACCACATCCGTCGCCGGCACCACCGCCTACGACCCCGCCACCAACAAGGCAACCTTCACCCCCACCGCTGCCCTGGCCCCAGCCACCACCTTCACCGCCACCCTCACCGCAACCTCCACCACAGGACAGCAACTCTCGGCAGGCAGCACCTGGACCTTCGCCACCGTCCCCGAACCACGCATCGCAGGAACCTGCCCCTGCACCCTCTTCCAGGACACCGTCACCCCCGGCATTTACGAAATCAACGACGGCGTCCCCCTCACCCTCGGCGTCCGCTTCAGCAGCACCACCGCCGGGACCATCACCGGGGTCCGCTTCTACAAAGCCGCCAGCAACACCGGCACCCACACCGGCACCCTCTTCACCGCTTCCGGCCAGCAGCTGGCCACCATCACCTTCACCAACGAAACCACCGCCGGCTGGCAAACCGCCACCTTCAACCAACCCGTCCCCATTAACGCCAACACCGAATACGTCGCCGCCTACACCACCCCCGGCACCTACTCCGCAACACCCGGTGGACACGGCACCGCCCTCACCAGCGGGCCACTCCGCACCACAGAAGGCGCAGGAGCCTTCACCAACGGTGCAGGGTTCCCCGGCAACGGGTCCTCGGCGAGTTACCTGGTGGACGTGGTGGCGGAGTTCCCCGACCCGCCGTTCACCGCCGGCGGGCAACAGCCCCTGGCCGGATCCTCCAGCGTGGCACTGGACAGCACCGTCTCCACCGTCCTGTCCAAACCCGCCACCGCCTCAACCGTCAAAATAACCCTCACCGGACCCGGCACCACATCCGTCGCCGGCACCACCGCCTACGACCCCGCCACCAACAAGGCAACCTTCACCCCCACCGCTGCCCTGGCCCCAGCCACCACCTTCACCGCCACCCTCACCGCAACCTCCACCACAGGACAGCAACTCTCGGCAGGCAGCACCTGGACCTTCACCACCGTCCCCGAACCACGCATCGCAGGAACCTGCCCCTGCACCCTCTATCAGGACACCCTCACCCCCGCTACCAGGGACATCGACGATGTCACGGCGCTGACGCTCGGCGTCCGCTTCAGCAGCACCACCGCCGGGACCATCACCGGGGTCCGCTTCTACAAGGCCGCCAGCAACACCGGCACCCACACCGGAAAGCTCTACACCGCCGGCGGCCAGGAACTCGCCACCATCACCTTCACCAACGAAACCACCGCCGGCTGGCAAACCGCCACCTTCAACCAACCCGTCCCCATCAACGCCAACACCGAATACACAGCCGCCTACACCACTCCCAACGGCACCTACTCCGCCACCACCGGCGGAAACAGCACAGCCCTCACCAGCGGGCCACTCCAAACCGCCCCCGGCGCAGGTGCTTTCACCTACTCCCTCGGATTCCCCGGCAACGGATCCGACGCCAACTACCTCGTCGACGTCGTCTTCCAGGCAGCACCTCCGGCCGCTCCGCCTGCACCGCAGGCGCTGACGGTGGGCGCCCAAACACCGGCGCCGGGTGCGGTGAACGTCCCCCGCGATGCCAAACCGAGCCTGACAGTTTCAGCGGCGCTGCGGGCTGGATCGGCTTTGCAGGCAACCACGGCGGGGACCAGCGTGGCGGGCACGTCGGCCATTTCCGCAGACAGCAAAACGATCACGTTCTCCCCCGCCAGCCTGCTGGCTGCCAACACCCAGGTGACTGTCCGCGCCGTCAATGTGATCTCCACCGACGGTGCGGCGTTGCCGCCCACCAGTTGGCAATTCACCACGGCCAACCCGGCAAACCAATCCATGTTTGCCACTGTCAACCCGGCATCCTCCATCTCCAGCGAGACGCGGGCCATTGAACTTGGCGTTTCGTTCCGGACCACACGCACCGGGCTGGTGACGGCCATCCGGTTCCACAAGGGTGCACTGAACACGGGAACCCACTATGGGTCGCTCTGGACCGCCGCCGGCGCCCGCCTGGTGCGGGTGGCATTCACCAATGAAACACTGTCCGGCTGGCAGACGGTGACGTTAGGCACCCCGATCCTTCTGGCCGCCAACACGGACTACGTCGTCTCCTACAACGCACCCCGTGGCCGGTACTCCTTCACCACCAACTATTTCAGCCAGGCCAGGACAGTGGGCTACCTCACCGCCGCCGCGACCCGGAATGGTCTTTACAGGCTGGGAACGGGCACCGCTGTGCCCAACCTGACCAGCAACGCCACGAACTACTTCGTGGATGTGGTCTTCTCCCCCGCGTCGTAGCGGAGGGCAGGACCTATCCAGCCCTTCAGGGTCAACGGACCACCGATGGAGACCAGGCGTGCTCCAGGAAAACAGCCGGAGCTCCCCCGGCTTTGGCGGGGAGGCTCCACACGTCGCTGTCGCCCGGTTCCCCCTCGCGCGGCAATCCGTACAGCAGCGTCTGGTCATCCAGCCACTCCACCTGGTCATCGACGTTGCGTTCCTCACCGAGAGTGACGCGCGTTCCCGTGGCGAGGTCCAGGACGGCAACCCGCCACTGGGGAGTCAACCCCGACGAGACGTTGGTTTTGAAGGCAACGCGGGTGCCATCGGGCGAGACGGATGGGCACTCCACACCATCGGCTACAGCAGTCAGCGTCCGCCGGGAGATGCTGCCCCGGACAAGCCAGAGCCTGCCGGAAGAGGCCGCAGTGGCATAAAACGCATCGGGCTCACCGGGGACAAACGTGACACCCCATAGGTTCCGGTCCGCAGCGGTGACCTGCTGCCCGTTCACCATCAACGCGAAGTCCTCCAGGTTATCCGGCGCCATTCCGCCGCCCACATGGGTGATCACGGTATCGGTGGAGAAACCCGCCGCAGCGTACGAGTGACCCGTGACGAATACAGTCGTGGCGACAAGGCTGCCGTCGCCGCTCGACCTGGTCCGGCTGGGAATACCTTTAAGCGACCAATCCTGCAGCCGCTGATAGCTGCCACCCAGCAGGGCAGCGTCAAACCGGGTGACCATGCCGCGTTCGGTGGCCAGGCACATAAATCCGCTGCCCGTCGAGTAGACCCTGTCGCACGGCACGGTGCTGAGTGACCGGGCGCCTGTGGGATCGGCCAGGGGCACGGTGCCAGCCATACCGTAGCCCTGGCCGGCCGCCGTGTTGCGGAACAAAAGATACTGGCCATCCGGCAGCGTCCCCCCGCCCGAAGTGACAATGACGGAAGGCAGGGCAGCGCTGCTCTCCTGCAGCCGCTGGAACGCCATCACCGCGTACAGCCCGGTTCCTGCCAGGACCACCCCAGTGACCACCAAGAGGATAACCCACCGCATCCGGTTGGGCGCTGCTTCGGTCTCCGGACTCACGCAGCCGTGCCCTGGTAGCGGGCGTTCCGGAGGATGAAGTACGAGGCCGGAACGGCCACCGCCAGCAGGCACCCGACGATCACCATCGCCAGAGACGCGCCCACAACGAACCACAGCACACCAAATAGGGTGGACGACAGCACGCGGCTGAGCGCCACAACAGTCTGCGCGGCGCCGATTCCAGTGGCCAGTTTGTGCTGTGGGGTCAGTTGGCTGGCGAAAGCTGACAGCACCCCGTCGGTGGCGGCGTAGAAGGCTCCCAGGAGAACCAGGCAGCCCAGCGTTCCAGTCAGTCCCATGGCGGGGGCCGCAGCAAGGAAGTAGCAGGCCAGCAGTGCCACATGCCCGGCCAGGAACACCTTTCCCTTGCCCCACGTGTCGGCCAGCCGGCCCATGGGAACGGCCAGCAGCAGGAACACAACGTTGGTACCGACATACAGCAACGGGAACCACTGCACTGCGAATTGGTCCTTGTTTTGCAGGACCAGGTAAATGAAACCATCGCCAACGGTCAGGACGCCCAGGACAGCTGATGCCACCAGGAGCCGGCCGAGGCCGGGTTCGCGGAACATCGACCAGCGGATCGCCGGAATCCTGCGCCGCCGTGCCTCCAGAGCAGGCTCCCTGAGCACACCGGGCTCGGCCGCCCTGGCCTTCTTCACCCGGCTCTGCCGCCGGATGGGCCGGCCGGTGCGCAGATCGGGAACCACCAACACCAGGGCTGCCACCCCGATGGCGGCGAAAGCGAGCGAAACCACAAAGACTGTGCCATAGCCGTTGGGCATCAGCATGAGGATGACAAAGGCGATCAGCGGTCCGGCGGCGGCACCGATGTTGTCGAGCAGGCGGTGAACACCAAAGTGCCTCGCCAGATGCTCAGGCTGTGCCGCCGTCGTAATCAACGCGTCGCGGGGTGCGGTCCGGATCCCTTTGCCGATCCTGTCGCCCGTGACCACTGCGGCGATCGACCAGAACCCGCCGGCGAAGAGGAACCCGATCCGGGCCACCAGGGACAGGCAGTAGCCGGCCATGGCGACAGCCTTGGGTCTGCCGGCCCGGTCCGAAGCCCAGCCCGCAGCAATGCGGACCAACGCGCTGGCGCCCTGGTTGATGCCGTCAATAACACCGAACGCGATCACGGACAGGCCAAGGAAACCGGTGATGTAGAGGGGCAGCACCGCCGCCACGGATTCGGAGGAGATGTCTGTGGCCATGCTGACCACGCCGAGCCAGAGAATGGCGGGGGAAAGCCGGAAAGGCGGCGCTGGGGTGCCTTGGCTTTCTTCAACCGTGCTTTTCCTGCCGCCCTGGCGGTCCGACATGGAGATGTACATGGATCTAAGCCGCCGGCCCGGCGGTGAAGTTCCCCAGGAGGGAAAAACGGGTACTGCCCGTTCCTGTAGTAGACAGCGTCACTGACACGGAGTCGGTGCCCCTGCTCAGACGCCGGGCCTGCTGGTCGGCCGCTGACGCGGCGTCTTCCGATGTGAAGCCTTTGGGCTGGAGGATCTGCTGGAAATAGCCTGCCACCTCATCGCGGCTGAGCCCGACTATCCCCTCTGCCGTGGCCTGAAGCCTGTCGCCGTCCGAGCTGACGCCCGTGAAGACAATCACCGTTCCTTCCGGAAAGCTCAGCACCTGGGACGGGAAACCGTCCACGGTCTTACCTTGGGCCGATGCGGTCGCGGGCAACGGTGCCCGGATCAGGGCCGGCAGCGGCGCAGGCATGGGCAGTCCGGTAGGTGGCGCGGTGACCGGCGGCAGAACCTCCAACGGTTTTTCGTCAGGTTCGGGCACTCCGGCGGCAACACCGGGGGGCGGCCGGTCACCGCTGACCTGCCCCTCCCCGGCGCCTTGGTTTGGGCTATCGGCCGGTTGCGCTGCGGGCTCTGAGGCAGGCGTTCCGGGCGGCGGTGCAGCGGACATCGTGCCGGACCCGCCAGCCGTTTCCCGGCCCCCGGGTTCCGCTTGAATGGAGCTGTCCGCCTGCTGGCGGGCAATGCTGTCCAAGGCAACGGCCGAGCCCCCGAGGACTATGGCGGCAGCTGCTCCAATGAGCACCAAACGCTTCACCAACATGCGCCCAGTCTGGCACCGGGGAATGCCACTTCATAGGTGTATTCCCACAACATTCCCGCGCTTTCCGCACCGGAATTCCGCAGACTTCGCCGGGGCCTACCAGCGTCCGTTACGCGGGCGAGGCTGGCAGACCGGGCAGGTGTGGGAGGAGCGGTTCATGAACTGCTCCCGCCGGATGTTTGCGTGGATGCCCGCGGCGGCGCACCGCTTGCAGGGCTGGCCCTCGCGCCCATAGGCGTCCAGTGACCTGTCAAAGTACCCCGATGCCCCATTGACGTTGACGTAAAGGGAATCGAAACTTGTGCCGCCCGCTGCCAACGCATCCGTCATGACTTCGCGGGCGCTCTCCAGTACCCGCTCCGCGTCGCTGCGGCGCAGCGTATCCGTGGGCCGGGCGTAATGCAGCCGGGCGCGCCATAGGGCTTCATCCGCATAGATGTTCCCGATGCCTGACACCAGGCCCTGGTCCAAAAGGGCCCTTTTCAGCCCCGTCCTGCGGCGGCGCAGCCGGGCGTAGAACAGCGGGAAGGAAAATGCCGGGTCCAGGGGGTCGCGGGCAATGTGCGCGGCTTCCTCGGCAATGAGCGGCACCGGTGTGGCTGACAGGCCGCCCGGGCCGCCGTCGTCAGTGGGGATCAGGGCCGTGACGAACAGTCCGCCGAAGATCCGCTGGTCCACGAACCGCAGTTGGGCGGGCATGCCGTCGCGGCGGCTGAGCCGGAAGCGCACTTTGAGATGCTTCTGGTCAGGAGCGTCGTGTTCCTGGAGCAGAAGCTGGCCGCTCATGCCCAGATGTGCCATCAGCGCCACTTTAGGTTCGGCGGCGGCGCCGTCCGTTGAGTGCGGATTGTCCGTCAGAGGCAGCCAGAGGAATTTCCCGCGGCGCACCACATCCGTCACCACGGCGCCTTCCAGGTTGCCCCGGAAGTCCTCAACGCCAAGGGCATGGCGGCGGATGGACCGGGGATCGAGCACGTCCACGGCCTCGATGGTCCGGCCGCTGACCCAGCTCGCCAGGCCGCGGCGGACCACCTCAACCTCGGGCAGTTCAGGCATGGATTCCTACTTTTGGGCCCCGGAGCCGGCGGCGCCGGCCTCGACGCTCCCCGGAGTTCCCGAAAGCACGCGCCAGGCGTCGGCGGCTGCTTCCTGCTCGGCTTCCTTCTTCGAGTGGCCGGCGCCCTTGCCGTAGTCGGTCCCGCCGATCCGCAGCACTGCGCTGAAGGTCCGGGCGTGGTCCGGGCCGGCGCCGTCCACTGCATAGTGGATGGTGCCGAGCTGGCGGCTCGCGGCGAGCTCCTGGATGCTGGTTTTCCAGTCGGTCCCGGCACCGAGCACGGCGGCGTCCTTCAGGAGCGGACCCACAAGGCGCATCACCAGTTGCCGCGCAGTTTCGATGTCGTTGGACACGTACGTGGCACCGATCAGGGCTTCCATCGTGTCCGCGAGGATCGAGGCCTTGTTCCGGCCTTCGGTGAGTTTTTCGCCCTGGCCCAGGTAGATGAACTCGCCGATGCCAAGGCTTCGGCCGATGCCCGCGAGGGCGCGCGTGCTCACCACGGCGGACCGGCGCTTGGCCAGGTCCCCCTCGGGCAGCCCGGGGTTGTCGCGGTAGAGCGCGTCAGTAACGGAGAACCCAAGGATGGAGTCGCCCAGGAATTCCAGCCGCTCATTGGTGGGGATGCCACCGTTTTCATACGCGTAGGAGCGGTGTGTGAGCGCAAGACGAAGCGTCCCGGCGTCAATAATGACACCGAGACGCTTCAGAAGCTCTTCAGTTGAAGACATCAAGTCAGCCTGGATGGCCGATTAGACGTCTGCGACCTTGCGGCCCTTGTATTCAAGGAACAGCGCGGTGCCGGCAGAGTCGGTGACGACCTTCGCCTGGTGGGGCAGGCTGTAAGTAACCTGACCGTTTTCAACGGTCTTCACCAGGTGGGGGGCGGTCGCCTTCCACTGCGAGCGGCGGGCGCGGGTATTCGAGCGAGACATTTTCCGCTTCGGGACAGCCACGGCTAACTCATTTCTCTCTAGACAAACACGTACAAATCAATTTTGCCGGTCAGGCTTAGCCATATCAGCTAGGGCAGCCCAGCGAGGATCCAAGACCTCGTGGTGGTGCCCCGGCTCGTCTTCCAGGCGTACTCCGCATTCGGAGCAAAGGCCCTGGCAGTCTTCCCGGCACACCGGCTGGAACGGCAGGTTGGTGACAACCGCGTCCCGCAACACCGGTTCAAGATCGATTACATCGTGCTCGACTCGACGTTGCTCTTCATCATCTTCCCCGTCCGAAAACACAGCGTCTTCGTAGAAGAAAAGTTCTTGCACAGGTACCTCAAGGTCATACGCAAGGGGATCCAGGCATCGGCCGCATTCGCCTTTTACTTCAACGAATGCGCTTCCTGATACCAGAATTCCTTCGTGTACGGCCTCAAGCCTCAGATCCAGCTCGATTTCCGAGCCTTCCTGAACACCAATGAGTGCCACACCAAGATCACCTGGTGCGGGTACATGTTCCGTCAGTGTCCGCATGCTTCCCGGGCTGCGCCCGAGGTCCTTGACGTCGAACGCCAAGGGCGAACCAGCATCTCTTTTAATGAGAACTCCTGTTGAACATATGACCGACGTACCATCCTAGCCTGAAGAGCCGCAGGGACTCAAACCGGGCAGGCGGCGGCGCCGAAGTACCGGTCCAGCCTACCCCTTTGCCGGCCGATCCGCTGGCGGCTCGCCCGTGAGCATACGCCGCTGCACCGACCTGGGGATGTAGTCGGACACACTTCCGCCCAGGCCGGCCACTTCCTTGATCAGTGTTGAGGAGAGGTGGATGTAGTGCGCCTCCGCTGGGAGGAAAACCGTTTCCACGCCGCTGAGCTGGCGGTTCATGGTGGCCATGGGCAGCTCATAGTCGAAGTCCGAGGAGGATCGGAGCCCCTTGACGATCGCGGAGACCCCCCGCTGGCGGCAGTAATCGGCCAGGAGTCCTTCACCGACCGGTTCCACCACAATGCCCCTAAGCGAAGCCAGGGTTTCCCTGGCCATGTCCAGGCGGTCCGGCAGGGAGAACCGGTACGTCTTTGCAGGGTTGGTGGACACCGCCACGATGACCTCATCAAAGAGTCCGGCCGCCCTGGCAATGACCTCGAGGTGGCCGTTGTGGATGGGGTCGAAGGATCCGGGGCAGACAGCGCGTCTCATGCACCGAACCTACCCCATGGAAAGGCCGGGATACCATGACTGGATGCATCCGGACCGGGAACTTTTCACCCCTTCAGCCCCCGCCCCCTGGCAGCGGACAGCGCTCGGCGCCAACCTGCTCGCTCCGGACGGCGGCCTGGGCATCACCATCTTCGAGGAGATGACGGCACTTGCCTCGCGGACGGGCGCCATCAACCTGGGGCAGGGCTTCCCGGACGAGGATGGACCGGCGGAAATACGTGCCGCGGCGCAGGCGGCCATAGCCGCCGGGGCAAACCAGTACGCCCCTGGAAAGGGCATGCCTGAGCTGCGTGAAGCCGTTGCCGCGCACCAGGAGCGCTTCTACGGCCTGACGCCCGACCCTGCCACGGAGGTGATCATCACCACGGGAGCCACCGAGGGTATCGCCGCGTCGCTCCTGGCCTTCGCCGGCCCGGGCGATGAGGTCCTCACCTTTGAGCCCTTCTACGATTCCTACGGCGCGGTCATCGGGTTGAGCGGTGCCACGCATGTGACCGCTCCCCTGCTTGCCCCGGACTTCCTGCCGGACCCTGCCGCCCTTGAAGCAGCATTCAGCGACCGCACCAAGGTGGTGCTGCTGAACAATCCCCACAACCCCACCGGCGCGGTCTTCCCACGTGAGGTCCTGCAGCGGGTTGTTGACCTCGCGGCGCGCCACAACACCCTGATCGTCACCGACGAGGTGTATGAGCACCTTACGTTCGGGGTCCGGCACATCCCGGTGGCCACGTTGCCGGGGGCGGCGGACCGCACCATCACCATTTCCTCCGCGGGAAAGACGTTTTCGCTGACCGGCTGGAAGATCGGCTGGCTCACCGGCCCCGAAGCCCTGGTGGCGGCGGTGCGGACCGTCAAGCAGTTCCTCACCTACAGTTCCGGCACGCCGTTCCAGGGTGCCATCGCCGCCGGGCTCGCGCTGCCGGATGAATTTTACGACGGCGTCGCCGCCACCCTGGCGCGCAAGCGTGACATCCTCAGTGCCGGCCTCCGGGACGCGGGCTTCGACGTCTTTACCCCGCAAGGCACCTACTTCGTCAATGTGGACACGGCGCCGCTGGGCATCAGCGACTCCGTGGACCTTGCGCGCAGGCTGCCGGACCTGGTGGGCGTCGCAGCCATACCCGTCCCGGTGTTCTGCCATCCCGAGGGCGCCGAACGGACCCGCAGCCTGCTTCGGTTCGCGTTCTGCAAAAAGACGGACCTGCTTGAAGAAGCCGCAGCCCGGCTCGCCACCCTCAGCAGCCGGCTCTGATGCGGCGGGACAGCAGCGGACGGACGGAGCGGTTCCTCCGCACCACCGGACAGCATGCAGCGGTGGAACCGGATGCCTTCACGGCGGGCAGCTACGTTCTGAGCATCGGCGGTGCGGAGCAGTCACACGTCAACCTGGCACAGCCGGCGGAGATCTTCTACGAGTACCTGCGCCGCATCGGACACGTGGTGGACCTCGCGGCTCCCGCCGGCCAAGCCATCCGCGCCCTGCACCTGGGCGCCGGCGCCCTGACCCTCGCCCGCTACATCCAGGCCACCCGCCCTGGGTCCGTGCAGTACGCGGTGGAGCTGGAACGGGAACTGCTCGACTTCGTCCTGCAGCAACTCCCCCTGCCGGAGGGGACGGACCTGCACCAGGTCATCGGCGACGCGCGCGACGCCCTGGCGGGCTTCGGCGGGGACCCGGCGTTCGACGTCGTGATCCTGGACATCTTCTCCGGACCAGAGGCGCCGGCCCATATTGCCTGCGCCGGCTTTTACCGGGAGGCGCGCGCCGTCCTCAGCCCGGACGGCGTCCTGATCGTCAACGTGGGGGACGAGCCCGGGCTTACCCTGGTGCGCAGCCAGGTGGCGGCGCTGCGGGAGGTCATGCCTGATGTGGCAGTCTTCGCCGAGTCCGGCATGTTTGCGGGCCGCCACCCTGGCAACATCATCCTGGCCGGGACGCAGTGGCCCTGGCCTGCCGCATGGAGCACTGAGCTGACAGCGCGCGGGCCGCATCCGGGGACAGTGCTGGCCGGAGTCGACCTGGACCAGTTGACCGGCTGACGCCGCCCTTCAGGAGCCTGTGACTGACGGAACGTCCTCGTCGCCAATGGCGTCCGGAACAAACGGCTCGGCAAACCACAGCATGGTTTCGCCATACTTTTTCCCGGCAAACCGGTCCATTCCTCCCGGCCAGGCCGGCTCCGGCGACCTTGAGGACCGTTCCACCACCACCACACCGCCCGGCGCGAGATGCGCTGCGAGCTTCAGCAGCACAGCGGACAGTGCTTCTTCATCCAACGGGTAGGGCGGATCCAGGAACACGAGGTCCCAGACGGCGTCCGCCGCGGCGCGGTCCAGGAACGGCTCCACCTTGGACCGGTGCACGGTCACGGCCTTGCGGCCCAGCACGCCGTTGATGAGGTCTGCGTTGCGCTGGCAGACGGCGCTGGCCTTCCCATCAAATTCAACAAGTTCCACTGCCAGCGCTCCCCTGCTGCCGCTTTCAACCCCCAACGCACCGGATCCGGCGTAGAGGTCCAAAACCCGGGCACCGGAGATCACATCAAACGCGTCCAGGCGGGAGAAGAGTGCTTCCTTGACGCGATCCGTGGTGGGCCTGGTCAGCGAGCCGGGGACGCCGGCCAGGGGCGTGCCACCGGCAGCCCCGGAAATGATGCGGGTCACCGGCGTCCCGCCCCGGCGCCGCAGGTCCAGGGTGCCGTGCTAACCGCGTTCAAGAAACGCCTCCTTTTCAGGGTTGAGGTACTTGTCAATGGCCTGGGCCAGTTCCGGATGGTGTGCCAGGCCGGGGTCCATATTCACCAGCCGTTGCGCGTCGCCGCGCGCCTGCGCGATGAGGTCGCCGTGGTCGATCACCCGCAGCAGCTTGAGGGTGGACCGGCCGCCTGATTGTGACGCGCCGAGGATGTCGCCCTCACGCCTGAGTTTGAGGTCTTCCTGCGAGAGGACAAAACCGTCGGTGGTTGCCGCCACGGCCTCGAGCCTGCGGCGGCTGGGGTGGTCGGGTTCCAGGGCCGTGACCAGCAGGCAGGTGCCCGGCAGCCCGCCACGGCCCACCCGGCCGCGGAGCTGGTGGAGCTGGGAAATGCCGAACCGGTCGGCGTCCAGGATCACCATGAGGGTCGCATTATGGACGTCCACGCCCACCTCGATCACGGTGGTGGAGACCAGGAGCTTGGTTTCGTTGGCCGTGAATCCAGCCATGGCGGCCCGTTTGGTATCCGGGTCCTGGCGCCCGTGCAGGGGTGCCAGTGCAATTCCGGCAAGTGCCGGTTCGGTCAGCAGGTGTTCGACGACGGCAGTCACCGACGCGAGTTCGCGGGCATCCGGACCGGCTTCGTCCGGCGGCGGGCCGGATTCACCAGGGCTGAAGTCGCCGTCGTCGTCGGTGCCAATCTTGGGGCAGACCACATAGACCTGGTGGCCGGCGTCGATTTCCTCCCGTGCACGCGCCCAGATCCGGCCCGCCCAGGCGGGGTTCTCAGACAGACCCACCAGGTGCGTGGTGATGGGCGCACGGCCCTTGGGCAGTTCGTCCAAAGTGGAGGTCTCGAGGTCGCCGAACACCGTCATGGCAACGGTGCGCGGGATGGGGGTGGCGGTCATGACCAGCAGATGCGGGGGCTTGCGTGCCTTTGCCCGGAGCACGTCCCGCTGCTCGACGCCGAAACGGTGCTGTTCGTCCACCACGATCAGGCCAAGGTCGTAGAAGGAGACGTTGTCGCTGAGGAGGGCGTGGGTGCCGATCACGATGCCCGCGGTGCCGGCTGCGGCGTCCAGCATGGCCTGCTTCCGCGCCGGCCCGGACATGGACCCGGTGAGCAGTGTGACCTGCACGGAGCCGCTGCCGCCCAATCCGCCCAGGAGCCCGTCCGCTGCGAGCGGGCCCAGGGTGCGGCGGATCGAGTCATAGTGCTGGGCGGCCAGCACTTCGGTGGGCGCCAGGAGCGCCGCCTGCCCGCCGGCGTCCACCACCTGCAGCATTGCCCGCAAGGCCACGACGGTCTTCCCGGAGCCCACTTCGCCCTGCAAGAGGCGGTTCATGGGGTGGTTGAGGGCGAGCTCCGCTGCAAGCGTTTCGCCCACATCCACCTGGCCGGCCGTGAGCGTGAACGGCAGGTCAGCATCAAAGGCGGCCAGCAGTCCTGCGGGATCCGGCTTCCGGGCGGTGGCTTCCTCGGCCGCAACCGCTGCGCGGCGCCGCGCCAGCGAGGTCTGCAGCACCAGGGCTTCCTGGTAGCGGAACCGCTCCTGCGCGCGTTTCCAGTCAGCGCCGGTTTCCGGCTGGTGGATCAGCCGGTAAGCCTCGGCGATGGACAGGAAACCCTCCCGTCGGGCAACCAGGCGGGGAACAGGGTCCGGCAGGGCCTCAAGGTCCGCGGTTTCCACCAGGGTGCTGATGACGGCCTGGATTTTCCAGGTGGGAAGTTTCGCCGTTGCCGGGTAGACGGGGATGGGCATGGCAGCGATCTTTTCGGGGTCTTTGCTGCCGTTGGCGAAGGGGTCGTTGTCCAGGAGGACAAAATCGGGGTTGGTGAGGCCCAGCGCACCGTTGAAGCTGGTGACCTTGCCGGAGAAGAGCGCCCGCTGCCCTGGGACGAGTTCGGCTTTGGCTTTGTAGGCATTGAAGAAGCTGATCTTCAGGGTGCCGGGGACGGTGCCGTGGTAGTCCTGGCCGCCCACCAGCCGCAGGCCCTGGGCGCCGTCATCATCGGAGATGACAATGTCGGTGATGGTGCCGCGGCGGGCGCGCATGGACCGGGTGGTGCTGGAGACAACCCGGGCCAGCAGCGTTACTTCCTCATCGCGGGGGATGCCGGCGATGGGCGTCAGTTCGGCACGGGTCATGTAGCGGCGGGGAAAGTACCCGAGAAGCCCTTCCACCGTGGTGATGCCCAGGTGCTTTTCCATGACCGCTGCGGACTTTTTCCCGATCCGGCGTTCCAGGGGCAGGTCCGATTCAGCGCTCATGCCCGCTGGAGTTCACTGCGTCCGCAGCAGGGTCGCGTGGCAGCGCGAGGTCGCTGATGCTGATTTGCGAGGGGCTGCCGAGCGACTCGATGATACTGACGGCCTGGTCCGGTTCGGGCACGTGGACGTGGACCCGCCAGCGGTAATTGCCGTCAGGGTCGGCACCCGCGCCCACCTGGCTCATGATGACGGACTCGCCGATCTCGTCGAGGCGCTGCCGCAAAGTGGCGGCATTCAATGGCGACAGGGAAATGGTGCACATAACTTCCACGCCGTCGTCGTCCGGAAGCGAGGCATGGATGTGGGGATCGGACACGTCGTAACCATGCAGGCCATCCACCAGTTCGCTTTGCAGTTCCTGGCCCATAACGGCCGACCGCAGGCAGTCCAGGATCAGCAGCATGCCAACGCCGCCGGCATCCACAACGCGGGCCGTGGTGAGGGCGTCCAGCTGGTCTTCGGTGTGGATGACGGCTGCGAGGGCGCCCTCGACGGCGGCATCAAGGGCCAGCCCCAGGGCATGGTTGCTGTCATCCCCGTTGTGCGCGGCGTCCACGGCTGCGGCCGAACGGGCGGCCGCCTCCATGACGGACAGCATGGTCCCGGGGACAGGGTCGCTTAGCGCGGACCAGGCCCGGATCTGGGCCCGGTGCAGGGCGGCAGCCAACAACGTGGAAGTGAGCCTGGTGTGCCCTGCCAAGGGTTCGGCGGCCGCGCAGAGGAACACGGAAAACAGGGTGCCTGAGTTCCCCCGGGCTTCTTCCATGGCCGCCTGGCCCGCTGCGGCCAGGACAACTCCGACGTCCATCTGGGCCGGCTGGTCCGCGCCTGTCGTCAGGGCGCGGGCGGCAGCACGGACGGTGAGATAAAGGTTGGTGCCGGTGTCCCCGTCTGCCACGGGGAAGATGTTGATGGCGTTAAGACGGTCGCTGTGGTTGCCCAAAGCGGTTTCGGCCTTGCCCAACCATCGCTTCATCGCTTGCGCGTTGGCAGCAACCTTAGTCTGCAAAGTGATCCCATCCCCCGGTGTCTGCGGCCCGGCCCGCAATTCTGACGACCGGGCTTTCTTCGATTCCCAGTGCTTCTATTGAGCCTATCGCAGTGAATCCTGCAGGAAGCTGTATACCGGCAGGGAAAGTCGCCAGCAGCCCATGGTCCTCGCCACCGCCCAGCACCCAGCCGGAAGGATCCGTTCCCAGCAGCTCCACCGCAGGGGCCAGCCCTTCCGCGAGGACTGCCAGCCGGGCCGGGTCGAGGTCCAGTGCCACGCCGCTGGCTGTGGCCATCCGCAGGCCGTCCCGGAGCAGGCCGTCCGAGATGTCCAGCATGGCGGTGGCACCGGCCAGCCTCGCGGCGGGCCCGGCTGAAAGTGGTGGCTGCGGCCGGCATTGGCGCTCAAGGAGCAGCCGCTGCTCCGGGGTGAGGCCCTGGAGGGCGTTGTCCGATTCGAGCAGCGCCAAGCCCGCGGCAGCGTGGCCCACGGTACCGGCGATGGCCAGCACATCGCCGGGCCTGGCGCCCGAGCGAAGAACGGGTGCGCCGCCGTCCAGGCTGCCCAGCACGGCCACGGTAACGCCGATTTCGCTGCCGCGGCCCAGGTCGCCGCCGGCAACGGAGCACCGGGTGGCAACCAGTTCCTTGATCCCGGCAACGAGGCCGTCGGCAAGCGCCTCGACCCAGCTGACTGGGGTTTCCGGGGGCAGGGTGAGGCTGACCACCAGGGACGTTGGGGTGGCTCCCATGGCGTTGATGTCGCTGAGGTTTTGTGCGGCCGCCTTCCACCCCACGTCGAAGCCGGTGGTCCGGTACCCGTTGGGCCAGACCAGGCGGAAGTCCTGGTCCTGGATTTGGGTATCAATGCTGATCACAGTCCGGCCGTCCGGTGCGGCAATGATTGCGGCGTCATCGCCCGGGCCCAGCAGCGTGGCATCGGTGTGGGGCTTCCCCAGGGCCAGGCGCGGGAAGATCCTGGCCAGCAGGCCTGCTTCGGAGAGGGCTGAGACGGGCAGCAGTTCGGGGCTGGTGGAGGACTTTTGTGGCACGGCACTACGGTACAGCGCTGCTGCGACAATGACCTGGCCGGAGAATTTCCCCGCGGGCACGGCCCATGGCAGACTCAGGGGCGTGCGCCTATCAACCAGCGCGGTGAATACCGCCACGCGATGGTTCGCGGTGGTTGCAGGCGGCGGCTTTGTGCTGTGGCTGATCGTGGCGCTTCAACTCTTTGTGAACGTTCCCCCCGCGGACAAGCAGCACAGCGATGCCGTGATCATGCTGGGCGGCCTCTCCGCAGACCGTCTGCCCGCCGCCCGTGGGCTGCAGGACGAGCTGGACATCCCGGTCCTGGTCCTGGCGGAAACGGGATTGGCCGGCAACGCCTCCGCGGACGACGCATGCGACGCGGCGCGCCTCCCCAGCGCGGATCTGGTGTGTTTCCGGCCGGATCCCCTGAACACCAGGGGTGAGGCCATGGCTATTGAACGCCTGGTGAAGCTGAACCACTGGAAATCCGTGACCGTGGTGACCTCCGACTTCCACGCAACCCGCGCTGGAACCCTGGTACGCCAGTGCACGGACGCGGAGGTGCACATGGTTCCCGCGCCGGCGTCGATGGGGCCCGGGGACTGGCTCTGGCGGTTTGTGGTGGAGACCGGCGGCCTGCTGGACGCCACCGTGCGGCCCCAATGCTGAGCTGTTCCCGGCACGGATCGGGGCACCCGTGCCGCCGCGGCTAGAATCAATAAAAATGTCCGGCCGAACTGAAGGGAACCCGGTGGACCCGTCCGAGCAGCCTCTTTCCGGGGCCCCGCGCCATCTTCGGCGGCAGCGGTTCCAGGCGTCCAGCCGGGCGGGCCGGCCACGCAGTGCAGGCCGGCGCCCGGACGAAGCTGCTCCGCCCCGCCCACACCGGCGGGTCAGCCACAGCGCCAAACGCCGCATTGCCGGCGTACTGGTCCTGCTGACCCTGCTGGGCGTGGCGGCCCTGCTCGCCGCGCTGGTGCTGTTTTTCTGAGCGGTCGCCGGCGCCCCGGCAGCCGCAGTTCTTGTTTCCATTCCTAACCTTGGGGGTCCAATGCCTGTTGTTATGCCAATCTTCGGGACGCGTCCGGAGGCCATTAAGATGGCACCGATCGTCCTGGCGCTGCAGGAGGCCGCCGGATTGGACTGCGTGGTTACAGTTACCGGACAGCACCGGGAAATGCTGGACCAGGTCAACAGCCTGTTCGGGATCGAACCGGACCACGACCTGAACATCCTCCAGCCCGGCCAGTCGCTGTCCGGCATCATGACCCGCACCATTGATGGCCTGGACGCCCTTTTTGCGGCTGCCCGGCCTGACGCGGTGGTGGTCCAGGGTGACACCACCACCTCAACGGCGGCAGCCATCGCCGCTTTCTACCACGGCATCCCGGTGGTCCACGTAGAGGCGGGCCTGCGCAGCGGCGACCTGTTCTCGCCTTTCCCTGAAGAGGGCAACCGCAAAATCACCAGCCAGATCGCCAGCCTGCACCTGGCCCCGACGGCTACGAGCAAAACGAACCTGTTGGCGGAAGGGATTTCCGAAGCAGACATTGTCATCACCGGCAATTCGGTGATTGACGCGCTCCTGACAACGGTGGGCAAGGAGATTCCCTTCACGGACCCGCGCCTGGCCGGACTGGCCGCCAGCGGGCGCCGCATCCTTCTGGTCACGACGCACCGGCGCGAAAACCAGGGGGATGCCATGCGTGGCGTAGGCCGCGCGCTGGCGCGGCTGGCCGATGCGGAACCCGACCTGGTCATTGTTCTTCCCGCGCACAAGAATCCGGTTGTCCGGGAGGCAGTACTGCCGGCCATTGAAGCTAAAGCCAATGTCATCGTGACCGAGCCACTGGCGTATGGGGAATTCACCCGCATGCTTGCCCTGGCGCACGTGGTGCTGACGGATTCCGGTGGCGTGCAGGAGGAGGCGCCCAGCCTTGGCAAGCCGGTGCTCGTGATGCGCGACAACACCGAGCGGCCCGAAGCCGAGCACGCCGGAACGGTCCGCCTCATCGGCACCGGTGAACAGCGGATAGTTGATGAGGTCAGCCGGTTGCTGCATCATCCCGCTGACTACACCGCCATGGCCAACGCGGTGAATCCCTATGGCGACGGCGCGGCAGCAGGCCGGACCGTGGCTGCCATCGCGGAGCTGCTCGGTGTGGGGCTGCGGACTCCGGAATTCGACTACGCGGGAAATTAGCGCTGGCCGGCGGGGCCGGGCAGATCAGCCCAGCTGGCCCCGGCGCAGCCTGTCCCGGATCCCTGCCCACCGCGCGGCGAGGTGGCGGTACCACTGGTATCCGGGGGCATCCTCGCCGCCGTCAACTGCCAGGTCTTTGTAGAAGGTGTGAAGCCGCTCGGCGCCACGGGCTCCACCGCCGTAGGCGTAGCCTGCCCAGGCCCGGTACGGCAGGCCTGCGGGCTTGGCCAAGCCCCTCCGGAGCTCCAGGGGTGAGGCTGCAAGGGCGTCTGCTTCCGGTGCGGTTTCGTCCATCAGCGCGTCCAGCTTGTCCAGCATGTCGTTGGAGAACACAAAGATCTTCCGGTGCGTTCCACCCGGCGAGTAGGTGAATTCGCCAAAGACCGGTCCCTCGGGGCTGTCCAGCATGTCAATGCTGACAAACGGCGAATCCGCCTCAAGGGAGAGGCGCTGCGCCCACCAGAGCATTTCCGCTGCGTGCAATGGAATCACCGGCATTCCCGGCCGGGCAGTTTCCGACAAAACGTAATCAGTGTTGCGCCGAAGCGGGCGGAAATCGCCATCAAAAAGTGCCATTTTCACTGGCCCGGTGTTGCGGTCAATCTGGACAATCAGGCCAACGCGGCCCCGGAAACAGTAGAACTTGTAGTCAAAGGGGATCGCCCCCACACCCAGCGTGTGGTGGATCAATTCCTCGACAATCCACACCGGGGCTTTTGTAGCAAAGGACGCGGCCTTTTCAAGTTGAATATCCTTGATGGAATCCAGGGTCAGGTTTTGCAGTGCCATGTGGTCAAAAAACCGGTCGGGGCCCTGCCGCTCCAGGATCATCACGCCGCGTGATGACCAGCCATTGGCCAGCTTCAGCACAAAGAGGTCCGGCAGGCCGGCATCCGCAAGGCCGTCGAGCGCTTCCAGGACTGCGAGCCGCTGCGGCACCCGCATCCCCAGGTTTTCCACGAAGGGATGGGAGATGATCTTCTGTGCCAATTCGCCCCGACGGGCTGTCCCCCGCCGGCGGAATTCGTCGGCGACAAAACTCAAGAACGATGACTCGATTTTTGGCCTGTTAAAGCCCTGTGGATACATTGCTGGAAATCCCCCATTTTTCAGTTGTTTCGGCATTTGTCCGGCCTGCTCGCAGCGGCGCCGGGCAAAGCCCGGTGCAAGTCTAAGGGCGAAACTGTGGGTCATGAAATCGTGAAAGAATTGGCGGACGGCAGCGGCAAACGGCCCGGCCTCCGGAAAGGGAACCAGTGGACAGGCGCGGCTTTCTCCGAAACGCATTGCTCACGGCCGCGGCGGTGCCTGCGTTGGCCGGCTGCACGCCGCAACAGGCTGCGCAGGAGCCCGGGACTCCCGTACGGCCGGATTTCGCCCGCAAGGGCATCGGCATGTCGATCGGGAAGATGTTTGGCGTCGACCAGCTCAACTCACTGGACGTGGATTGGTTTTACTCCTGGGGCGCAGGCTTTCCGGCAGCGCGGCCCCGGGCTGATTTTATTCCCATGATCTGGGGCCGCGAGAGCGTCCGGCAAGGCTCCGTGGACGAGGTCCGGTCGGAGCTGGACCTCAGCCGCGCGGCCGCGCTGCTGGGCTTCAACGAACCGGACCATCCGGCGCAGGCAGACATGAGCGTGTCGAGGGCCGTGAACCTGTGGCCCCAGCTTGAGGAGCCGGGCCTCCGGCTCGGTTCCCCGGCCCCTGTCCAGCCGCTCGGGGATTGGCTCAAGCGGTTCATGGCTTCCTGCGAGGCCAAGCAGCTCCGGGTGGATTTTGTGGCGATGCACATGTACCCGTCACCCGATGCCGGCGCATTCCTGGACACCGTCAGGAAGGTGCACGCTTACTACGGCAAACCCGTGTGGATCACCGAGTACGCCGTGGCCGACTGGGACGCCACCGCCAAGAGACCCAGCCGGCACTCGGCCCAGGACATCCGGGCGTTTATGGCGGACACCGTTGCGGGCCTTCGGGAGATGCCCTTCGTTGAGCGGTTTGCCTGGAAAACCCGCGCCGAAAACGATCCGATCATGGGTGCTTCGGCGCTCTTCCGGAAAGATGGTTCGCTGACGGACACCGGGGAACTGTACCGGTCACTGTAGCGGACCCACCGCGCCGGCACAGATCGGCGCCGGCTGAATTCGCCGAAAGCCGGGACCCATCGTCCTCCTGCCCTTGTAAATGGTCACCGGGGCCACGAAAATATGCGGACGGGTGTCTCCGATCGCCTGTACTCTGCCGAATGGTCTCAACCATCTTTATCCGGGAGGATTCCCAATGGAACGACGTCATTTTTTAAAACTGCCCCTCGCTGCTGCTGCCGTCCCGGGCGCACTGCTCGCCGCTAACGCGCAGCCCGCCCAGGCCGCCACGTCCACCACCACCGGACTGAAGGGATTCGGGTTGTCGGGCAAGGATGCGCTCGCTGCGCAGCAGCTCAAAAGCCTGAACCTGAAATGGCACTACTCGTGGGGTTCCCGGGCCAATTTCTTCGCCCCGCCCTTCGTTCCCATGATCCGGAACGCCGCTGTGCTCGACCAGGACGCCATCGGGATCGTGACCCGGCAGCTGGCCCAGACGAACACCAAGCACCTGCTCGGTTTCAATGAGCCGGATGTCACTGCCCAGGCCAACATGAGCGTGGACAAGGCCATCAGCCTGTGGCCGAAGCTGCAGGCCACGGGCCTGCGCCTGGGGTCGCCGGCCACGGTGGCACCCAGCAGCCCCTGGCTGGCCGACTTTATGGCAAAAGCCAAGAACAAGGGCCTCCGCGTGGATTTCATCACCATGCACATCTATGCCTGGCCGAACGCCACGGATTTTCTGAACAAACTCAACATGCTCCACGACAAGTACGGCAAGCCGATCTGGGTCACCGAGTACGCCGTTGCAGACTGGGGCGCCACGGCGGCCAACCCGTGCAAGTACAGCCGGGCCGAGACCGAGGACTTCATGCGTGCCACGGTGGCTGGGATGCGTGCCATGCCCTTCATTGAACGCTTCGCGTGGAAGACCCGGCCGGCGGGCGACATCAAAATGGGGTGCTCAACCATCTTTAAGAGCGACGGGACGCTCACAAGCACTGGCAGGCTCTGGGCGGCGCTGTAGCGGCCTGATTGGCGCGGGCTGCACCGGAACTGCGGTTACGCCCCGTAGCGGGCCACAACCCGCTGCGCGTGGGCGTACCCGTCCGCCGCCAGCCCGCGCAGGACATCGAGGGCTGAACCGTCACCGGCCGCGAGCCGGACTTCCGCAGCGCGTGCCGTGTGCCACAGGTTTCCTTGGGCCCGCGGCTCATGGAACCCGAGGGCTTTCGCTTCGAATTCCTGGAGCCGGCCGGTGCCCGTGATGGGACCGGCACTGCTCCGCACCAGTTGCTGGACGGCGAACGCCCGGCTGCCGTCCCCGTTCAGGTAGCCGATCAGATGTGCCGCCAGGACAAAAACCGGGCGGGACTTTCCTGGCGCCAGGTTCCCGCTGAGGACCGTGGGATAGCGCCTGTCCCCCTGGACGGCGGCTGCTGACATGGTCGAGTACAGCGTGGGGTGGGCTGTCACTGTTGGTTTGCGGTCCAACGATGCACGGAACACCGGCAGGTCAATGTCGAAGCCTGACAGCGCCGGCACATCCTCGCCCGCCATCGAGCGGTCCAGGAAATCAAGGATCCGGCTGCTGTAGCGGACCATGCCTGTGTCATCGCCTCCGGACGCGAACGTGAACTCACCGAAGACGGGTCCGTCCGGCCCGTCGTAGCAGTCGACTTTCACAAACCGGGTATCAAGCCCCGCTGAAAGGGCGGCGGCCATTTCCAGCATGGCCCCGGCGTGCCTGGGAACAACGTGGTTTTCGGGCAGCCAGCGCTGCTCGTCGATGGTGTAGTCCCTGTCCCGCTCGAGCGGGAGAAACGCCCCGTCAAAAAAAGCCATCCTGGGCGGTGAGACGTTCCGGTCAATCTGGTTGACGTGGGTGACCCGGCCCCGGAAGGCATAGATTTTGTAGTCGAAGGGCAGGGGCTTGCCCGCAATGCCGGAATCAATGCATTCCTCCGCGAGCCAATAGGCGGGCGGGCGTCCCAACGGCACGAGGTCCTCCGCGGTCAGCGTCCGCAGGCTCAGCAACTCCAGGTATTGCCCGCCGCCCAGCGGCTCCAGCACGTAGATGCCCTTGGTGGAGTGCTGGTTGGGTTGTTTGACCACAAAGCGGGGCCCGAAGCCCTCACCGGCCGCCAGGGCCTCTGCTGCGGTGCCAACCTTCGCATACCTCGGCACCGCGTAACCGGCCGCGGTGACGTAGTTGTAAGCCGTGTCCTTGTCGTCCAGCTCCCACGGGACGGGATCAGCTGCAGGATCGTTGAACATGTCGAAACGCTGCCGCATGAGGGATAGATACAGGCTGCCGGAAGTCATTTCTGAATCCTATCCAAGTGGACTGTTGCCTTGCATGTCACGCGCAAGGCTGTCGCTGACCCGGGAGCACAGCAAAAACGCCGGCGGGAATGTTGCATCCCGCCGGCGCCTTTATTACTGCAGTCAGTCCTAGTTGGCGGCAGCCAGGTCCAGCAGCTCACTCTTGTGGCCCAGCGAGACAATGTCCCAGCCGGCGGCGTTCCATGTGCCGTGGTCCAATACATTGCGGCCGTCGAACATACGCTTATGCGCAACGGCCTTGGCGAGCTCCGCGGGATCCACGGAGACCAGTTCCGACCACTCGGTCAGCAGCATCACGAGATCGGCGCTGTCCACCGCTGAGGCGAGGCTGTCCACGTAGTTGAGCCGGGGGTAGCGCTTGGCGGCGTTGGCGTTGGCTGCCGGATCGTAGACGCTGACGTCAGCCCCGCTGTTGAAGAGCCGTGCCGCCACGTCCAGGGCGGGCGAGTCGCGGACGTCGTCGCTGTTGGGCTTGAAGGCCACGCCGAGGACAGCGATGCGCTTGCCTTCGAGGGAGCCCAGGAGAGTCTCCGCAACGTGGACTGCACGGTCGCGGCGGCGGAGGTTGACTTCGTCGACCTCATTCAGGAATCGCATGGTGGAGTCGAGGCCCAGCTCGGAGACCCGGGCCTGCAGGGCGCGGATGTCCTTGGGCAGGCAGCCGCCGCCAAAACCGATGCCGGCGTTGAGGAACCTGCGGCCAATGCGGGCATCAAGGCCAATGGCGTCAGCCAGGGTCCGGATGTTGCCGCCCACAGTTTCCGTGACTTCGGAGAAGGCGTTGATGAAGGAAATCTTGGTGGCCAGGAAGGCGTTGGCTGCAACCTTGACAAGCTCAGCCGTCTCGAAGTCGGTGGAGATGAAGGGCGTCTCACGGCTGAGCGCATCCGCATAGACTTCGCGCAGGATGGCCTCTGCCGCGGCAGAATCGGACCCGATGACCAGGCGGTCCGGCCGCAGTGTGTCTTCCACGGCGAAGCCCTCACGCAGGAACTCCGGGTTCCACGCAAAACCGACGCTGACGCCGTCGCGCGCTTCCTCTGCAGCCAGCGCCTTGAGGCGGCGGGCCGATCCGACAGGTACTGTCGACTTGCCCACGATGAGGGAATCCTTGGTGGCGGCGCGGGCAATCGCGGAGACGGAAGCGTCGACGTAGGTCATGTCCGCGGCGTGCTCACCGGCGCGCTGGGGGGTTCCGACGGCAATGAAGTGGACATCGCCGAAGGCGCCGGCCTCTTCAAAGGACGTGGTGAACCGGAGCCGTCCGGACTCGGTGTGCTTGCGCAGGAGCTCCGGCAGGCCAGGCTCGTGGATGGGCAGTTCGCCCCTGCTGAGGCTGTCGATTTTTTCCTTGTCGACATCAACGCCGAGGACTTCGAATCCCAGCTCAGCCATGCAGGCCGCGTGGGTCGCGCCAAGGTATCCCGTCCCGATAACGGTAAGTTTCAGTGTCACTAGTCCCCCAGTTGCCGCGGTAAATTCTTGAAAGAGTTCAGGTTCCTGCTGCATGCAAACGACGCAACCAAACGCGTCCACTATATCGTCAGGGCCGGGAATGCTCCCCATCTGTTGCCGCCGTGGTGGTTAACGTCATGTTGCCGGGGGCACCGCCCACCGGGGGCCGGCAGCCTGCCGCTGCGTCCTATACTGCTCCGGTGGAGAAGATTCAGATAGCGCCCGCGGACTATCACCTGCTGACCGAAGCGGGGTGGTACGCCGTGGATTTCGGTAAATTCGAGCTGAACTTTTACTTCCGGCCATCGGCGGCGAGGAAGGCCTATGTCATCTCCCCTGGCTTCTTCAAGCGTGCAGACCAGCCGCACCCGTATTTCCAGCGGATCCGGATGTTTTCCGAGCTGGACGGGATCGGAATCTCCATGGCGGATCCTTCCCTTGACCTCGCCGATGACATCCAGATCGGCTGGTTCCTTGGCTCGCGCTGGGTGGACTACACAAAAACAATTGCCGCTTACCTTGAGAAGCTGTTCGCCCACTTCGGCATCGCCAACCACGATGCCTTGTTCTTTGGCTCCTCGGGCGGCGGGTTCGTTTCCCTGGTCCTTGCCACCCATATCCGCGGTGCGAAAGTGCTGGCCATGAATCCGCAGACCGAACTCCTGCGCTTCCATGACGTGCGTGAACTGTCCAGGGTCCTGGAGGCGGGCTGGCTCGGTGTCAGCAACATGAGCATCCAGCGGGACCACGCGCACCGTTTCAGCATCGCTGCCCTTTTTGACAGCGAGCAGTACATCCCGCACGGGATCATCATGGTCAACACCTACGATCCGTGGCACATCGAGCACCATATCGCGCCGATGATCAAGGGAATGGTGAACAAAGACATCGGTAAGCCGGGGCTGCAGGTCCGCTTCTTCAGCAGCGAGGCCGCCGGCCACAACCCGCTCCCGGTCAACCACATCATCCCCGTGATGCTGGAGCTGAACGGGGCCTAGGCTTTCCGCCGGCGCGGCCGGCCCCGCGCGCTATCCTGCAGCCGTCCTGCGGAGCAACCGGAGCCAGTTCCGGGCGTAGTGGCCCACCACTTTCTGCTGCCGCAGGTGCGCATCGATCTCGGTCCGGTCCAGGGCCGGACGCGTACCGGTCCCCGCCAGAGCCTTTCCCACGACTTTACCCACGGCCTCGGACAACCTGAACCGGCCGACGTCGTCCGCTTCCTTGGTCGCGGCGGCGAAAGTGGCGGCGTCGTCGAATCCCGAAACCAATTCCCCGGCAATGGCGGCGGTGTCCTTGCGGGTAAACCCGCGGCCCGAAAAGTTGTGGTATTCACTGGCGTCGAAGTTCTGCGGCCCCAACCAGCCTGGACCGCCGAACTTGTCGTAGCAGTAGACAGGGACGCCGGCGAGCAAGGCGTACTGGACGGTCTTGCCGATGGTGATGACGCCGTCCAGGCCCGCGAAGGTCCCGGGCGTGACCCGGAGGGGCTTTGAGTCCTTTAGGCCGCCGGTGCCGATGGGCTGGAATTCGATACCGGCAGGCGGGGCGTCAAAGAGTTCCGCCAGTTCCGCCGGCACGTGGTTGGAGACGATGCCGAACCGTCGCTTCAGTCCCCGTTCGCCGGGCACGGCCTGGCTGAAGGCATCCGGGGCAGGATTCGCGAACACCATCATCCGGTCGGCGTCAAAACCGGCGGCGGAGCCACTGGAGCGGTGCAGGTCGAGGGTCTCCGGTGAGTTGTACAGGTGCAGCCCGGCGAGCCGGGCCTCCATCCCTGCCGACCAGGACATCTCCAGCGGATGGACCGATGACATGTGGTTGAACACAAACGATGTGTGTTCCGGATGGTTCAGGAGATAACCCGGCACCAACTGGTGATGGATCCAGGCGAGCCCGGGCGGGTCGCTGGCAAGCCGTTCATCCAGTCTGGGATCGTCCAGGTCGAAGCAGGCGATGTTGGGCCGGCCGGACAGGTGCGACATCACGGGCGGCCCGATGCTCCAGGTACCGATGGTGACTTTGCTGCCGGCGGCCGCGAAATGCTCAGCCAGTTCCAGGGTGACCATTTCGGAGCCGCCGTAGCTCAGGAGGTGGGCCTGCGAAATAAACACATGCGAAATCGTGGGGGTCGTGCTGTCCATCCGCGGGCTACCTCCATTGGTACCGTTTGAATCGGTGCGGGCGTGGCGCTGCCACGCCCGCGGGTGCTTAGTTTCGTTTGGCGCGCACTGCCTTCAGCAGCGTGGCGGCCCTGGCATCAAAATTGTGCTCGTCGCGGATCCGCTGGCTGATGGCTGCCATCTGCGCGTCATCGGGGAACCCGTCCGGATCGGCCAGGACCTGCTCCAGTTCTTCCACCGTGGTGTAGGTCCGGACAGCGCCGCCGAAGATCTCGGCGATCCCGTCTACCTCGTCGCTGATGACCCTGGCACCGGACGCCACAGCGTCGTAGAGCCGGTTGTTGGCGAACCCCCAGCGGGCCATGTCCTCGAAGTGGTCATTAAGCACCACTGCCGAGGAGCCGTAAAGGCCCGCCAGGTCATCGTTGGAAATGTAGTCGTCAGCCACCATCCCAGCGGGGATGAACTGCTCCCACCGCGGACCCCAGACGCTCACGTCCTTGCCCAGCCCCACGCAGTCGGCAACAATTTTGCGGCCAATGGGTTTGCGGGGGCCGCCCACGAATGTCAGTCCGTATTGTGTGGCGCCGGCTTTCGCGGCATCCGGGTGGAAACGCCGGGGGTTCGTCGCCTGGGGAAGGTAGTGGGCGTTGATGCCCCACTCGCTGGATACGTGCTCACACCAGATCCGCGACCCGCCGAAAACAATGTCGAACCCAAGCAGCTCATCCCTGGTGATCAGGTCCGGCCGGCTGATGGCCCACAGGACGTTGGTCTTACCCGGCTGCGGTTCGCAGCGGACCAGCCCGCGGATCACCAGCACCACATCGTCCAGGTGGTTGGACGGCCGCGAGAATGCTCCTGCGCGGTCCACCAGCGCATCCTGGCCCAGTGCCTGGAGCGCTTCAACCAGATCCGCGGCGTAAGGGACATCGCCCCACCGGTCGCCGCCTGAGCTGAAGTCGGCACCGATTTTGATGGCCCACCGCAGGCGTGGTTCTGCCACTTCGGCTTCAGCGGCGGCGGCCCGTGACACAACGGCCGACGCCGGCTGGAGCCTTGGGTGCCGGGGGGCAACCACCGCGTCAACAAGGAGTCCAAGGTCGCCGTAGTGCGCTGCCAGGCTGCGGACGGGTCCGGTGCCGGCGGACAGCCATTCCGCGTCGCCGGCGGTGAGGGCAGCTTCTTCAGTGTAGGAGTCGGCGGCGTGGTCCACGGCGAGGGCCTCGCCGGCGCAGACGAAGTCCCCGTCCGAGCCGGTTTTGAGGCGGCGCAGGAAGTCGATGATGGCAGCGTCGCCGGCGAAGACGTTGGTGAACCGGCCCAGCCGCTCGAAGTCAGTTGCCCGGACACAGAAAGCCGCCGGCGCCAACTCGTCCAGGTGTAGGCCATTGTGTCGGCGGGCATCGTCAATGGCCAGCCCCTTGAACAGGGGAATCGCCAGGCTGTTCCGGTGGGAAACTCCGCCGCCGGACACTACAACACCCACGCCGTCGGTCAGGAGGGGTTGGGCGCCGATGACGGCGGCGTCCGCCAGCCGGTCAGCAAGTTTTCCGGCGGCGCCGGCCCGGAGTTCCACGCCTTCCCGCAGGAACACCAGGTTCGGCGCCGTGGCGTGTGCCGAAGCGATGTTGTTGGCGATGGCCGGCGTGTAGCGGCGGGGAAGCTTGAGGTACTTGAGGTGCGCGATGCCGGCAAGAGCGGTCCGGAGCCGGAGGGACGTGCGGAAGCCCGGAACTTCGTCCACGACGATCAGTTCCACGGCGTCCGCGTCATCCGATTCCTGGATCTGGCGGATGCTGCGGACGGCCAGGTCGATACTGTCCGTAACGCGCATGATCACGGAGACGGCAGGGGTATCCGTGCGCTGGTCAGCCAGATCGGGCACAAACCGGTTCTGCAGGTTCTTGCCGAGCACGGCGAATTCCCAGTTGGCCGACTCGCGCCGGGTAATCCGGTCCTCGTTGTGGTCATCCACGTAGTCGCAGCCGATGAAGGGGAAGTACTCAATCGTGGCTGTTTCCGTGATCCGCAGGACCAGGTCGTAGTCCACCCAGCGGCGCAGGGACGCGTCGAAGCCACCCAGCTTGCGGACAAGGGCCGTCTGGACCACCAGCACGTTCAGGTCCACGTAGTTGCGGACCAGGAGCTTCTCGGCCGTGATGATCTGCCCGGTGTATTCTTCCCGATCGTTGAGCATCCTCACCGCGGAGTAGGCGGCGAGGCTGCCTTCCACGGACAGGCCGGCGTGCATGTTCTTGAGGAAGTCCGGCCGCCAGGTGTTGTCGGAATCAAGGAAGGCGAGGAATTCGCCCCGTGCTTCGTCGATGCCGCGGTTACGGGCGGCGCAGACTCCCTGATGGTCGGCTTCCACGAGGCGGATGCGGGGGTCGGCTTCGGAGAGCGCACGGACCACGTCCTGGGTTCCGTCGGTGCTGCCGTCGTCCACCACGATCAGTTCCCACGCGCCAAGGCTTTGGTGGCGGACGGAGTCGATGGCTTCCTCGATCACCAGGGCGCGGTTCCAGGCAGGCATCACAATGCTGACAGCGGGTTCACCGCCCTCAGCCGGTGCCGGAACGTCGTCGATGCTGGCAAGCCACACGTCTTCTTCGATGGCGGACCAGGTGGTCCGCCGCAGCGGCTTTTTGCCGAGTTCGATCTGCTTGGCGTTCCTGGCGTGGGCGATGACCAGTGCCCGCGCATCCAGCCAGCCGGGCGCCGCACCGATCAGCTTGTCCGGTGCCGGCAGTTCCCGGTCGCGGCCTGCCCGGAACCGGGACAGCAGCAGGGAGCCTTCGTCGGCCGGATCCGTGAAGAGCGAAGGGTCAAACAGCCAGGACCAGCGGTGCTCGCGGGACTGCTGGCTCCTCAGGTAGGTCAGGAGCGCCTCGACGTTTCCGGCCTTGTAGGCTTCCCGCAGGTGCAAGGGGAACATGCCGAGGTCAAACAGGGGGTGGAAACTCAAGCCGGCCTTCATGCCGAACTGGACCAGATGCCTTACAGCGGCGCGTTTCGACTCAAAGTCCCGCCCGCACTCGGCGGCGTAGTACTCGGCGTCAAATACCTGGGTATCGACGAGGCGCTGACCGCGTACCGCGATCGGGGCCAGGGATTCCTTAGGTGTGCTCACGTAATGCATTTCCTTCGTTCGGCGATGATGGGTGGGCGCCGGAGCGGCGGTTGGTGCTACTGCACGGCCGCGAGTTTGGGCGCAAGGGCATTGGTGGCCAGGTCGAAGGCTACCCGCGAGAGCCGGTCCGGTCCGCTGAGACGCATAAACGCCTTGAACAGGTTCCGCGAGTTGTATCCCACCATCGCCGGCATGGCGAGGTCGGCTTCAGTCAGGGATACGCTGCCCCAGGTGCCCATACGGTGCTCCCAGTAGAAAATATCGTTCGGGTCGTAGCCCGCCAGCCGTTCGGTGGTGAACGAGGTGCGGTCCATCATGTCACCGAAGAGGTTGCGGGTGACGTTTGATCCGGAGTTGACGTCGTAGGCGTTGGCGAGCTGGCGGACGCTGACGCCGCTGACCTGGTTCATGGTGCCTTGGTAGAAGCCGCGCATGACCTCGCCGCCGAACCCGCGGACGAACAGGCCGTCGGGAACTTCAACCGCGGACTTCGTCAGTTCGGCGAGCCATGCGGATCCCGCACCGCGGTAGTAGGCGGTGGCGAGCCTGTAGGCGTGCGAAAACACGTCGTCGGCGTTGTTCAGCGTCAACCGGTTGGGGATGCCCCACACATGGGCGTGCACCCCGTACTGCTGGGCGAGCTCGCCCGCAATCCTGGCATCCTTTGAGTTGACGACGTTGCCTTTTTCACTGCGGACGTAGGTGAAGACGTAAGGGTTCAGGTCCTTCACGGCGGCGAAGACGCCACGGCTGTCGGTGCCCGCTGTGAGCCCGAGAACGGGCCGGGAGGCGCGGTGCTTCAGATACGCGGCCATTCCCTCCAGGTGTCCTACAAGGACGGCGGCTGCGTCCTCGTTGCCGATCTGTTCGCCGGCCTCTTCCCGCGGCCAGAACCGTTCGGGGCGCTGTTCCGTGAGGTGGAGTTTGGTGTTCGGGGTGAGCTGCAGGACGTTTTCGTAGGGGGAAGCAACGCCGGGCAGGTACTTGACGTCCCGCTGGACGTAGTTTTTGGACATGATGAACGGGACAAAAAAGTCGGCGAAATTGGCACCGATGGCTTCGCGGACCAGTTCAGCATGCGACGCCGCCACAGCCGGGCCGGCTGCTGAGTAGAACACCGACCGGGATCCCATGGCATCCTGGTAGATTTCGGTGCCCGCGGGCGAGTGGACGACGAGGGCGAAACGTCCGGCAAGCCGGTCCAGCGTCGCGTAGAAGGCGTCCTCGTGCTGGATATCGTCGAGCAACTGTTCCAGGACTGCTGATTCCGCGAACACTGCACGCTCGGGGTCGAAAGCGGACCCAAGGATGGCGACGTGGATTCCGTGGGCGGAGCCTGCCGTGACGGAAGTATCAGGGTGGGTCAGGAGTTGCAGTCCGCCCAGGACAGCATGCTGCCAGCCCGGCCGGGCCGGGACCTGGCGGCCGGATTCTGTGATCACAAAGCCGTTGCGGAAGTACACGCCGCCCTGGTTGCCAATGGCCCGTTCGTCAGATGTTGAAGACATCATCGATTTCCCAGGTCCTTTCCTTGAAGTGCTTCGGCCGGAATGATGGTGAGGTTCGTGCCAAAGAATTGCTGGTGTGCGTCGTCGATGTGCTTGAGGAAGCGGCCCCGGGACGGTGGGGCGTGCCCTTCCTCCTGGCGTTCAGCGTGGAAACTGATCCTGCCGTCGGGCGTGGATCCGCCGGTGTCCGGATCCACGCCCAAGGAAAGGGCAAAGGGTGCGTAGTGCGCCTCGAAGTGGAACCGGTCCCGGGTGTTCTGGACAAAGCGGACGTAGTTGGTATCCGCTGAGGCCTTATAAAGCTTACGCATGTTCACGCGTTCACCGAATTCCGCTTCGATGTCGTTGAGCGAGCCACGGTCCTTGAACGCAGCAGCCGTCAGGGCCCTTTTGTGGCTTGGGAGATACCCGGCGATGGACGTCTGCGGCGAAAACACCACAGCGGCCGAGCCGGCAATCTGCCGGGAGAGTGCCAGGGCGCCGAACCCGCCGGCACTGCTGCCGACGCACATCACCCGGGTGTATCCGCCGTTCCGGGCAATGGCCCGGACACTCTCGGCGTATTCGGAGATCAGGTCCTGCTGGGCGCTGCCGATGTACCAGCCGATCTCCAGCGAACCGCTCTGTTCCAGCGTGCTGTCGGAAAGGTACAGGCGGGCGCACTGCACCTGGTTCAGGGTCCGGCGCCACTCAAACCTGGGCACTTTGAACCGTCCCCGGTTCAGCGCCCCATGCAGGGAAACGATGAGGGTGCCGCTGTCGAACGGTTCGTAGAGCATCCGGCCGTGCAATCTTCCCGGTTCGCTGGGCTCAACAACAAGGTGCACAGGGTGGTCGGGGAGCTGCTCCGGGGCAGACTCGGGATGCCAGGAAAGGATCGGAGCGTTGTGCGCCTCATCCCAGGCGCCGGGGTCGTGGTCAGTCATTGGTGATTCCCCTGGTTGGTTGGTCATGCTGTCACAGCCGTTTGGTGGTCCGGGCGGAAAGCTTCGTCTTCGAACTCCGGCTCAGCGTACGGAACGAGTTCAAGGTCTGAGGCCCGCGCAAGGTTCTTCCCGATCGCTTCGTAGACTTCCTGCTCGGCTGCCGTCCACCGGACGGGCGCGCCGAAGATCTTCTCCACGTTGCGGGACACCACTCCGACTGAGTACCGCTGTTCCCGCTTTGCGCGGTTGTAGGGCGAGGCAGATGCGTGGACGACGACGGACTCCGCGGACTGCCCGCTGCGCAGCTCACGCGTGTATTCGAATGCCGTCGGGTCAAAGATGTGGACCACAGCGGAGGATACGGCGTCCGTGATTTCGACGCGGTGCAGGGTGCCCGCGTCGAATTCCTCCATGGTGGTTTTCGGGAAGGAAGCGTCGATGGAGAGGGTGTTGATGATACTTGGCACGTGCATCACGCCCACCCGCTGGTTCTCCGCCCGGGCGTCCCGTACGGCGTTCCAAAGCGGGGCCGCCATGGGCTCCGGCGCGGCGAAATCGCCCACCACCAGGACCCCGAGGGCAAGGGTTCCGCCGCGGACGGGCAGGAACTTCGCCGGAGCGGGGAAACACCTGACGCCCGGTTCGAAGGTCATAAAGCCGCTGTGTTCGCCCTGTTCCACCTTCTCGTGCCAGTGCTCGTAGGCGGACCTGTAGGCTACCCGGTCCGGAGACCGGTAACCCAGCCTGAAATCGTCCATGGAGAGGTTGCTGGCGCCGACCAGTGAGAGGGTCAGGGGAACGTTGGTGACTTCCAGCGGTTCCTCACGGCTGACCAGCATCCTGTAGCGGAGGATGAATTCGGTGTCGGCTGCCTTCCGAACCGTGTCCCAGAAACCCAGCTTTTCCCGGATCACGTCCACGGGGAACATCGCCGAGACGTGCGCCGGTGTTACGTAGGCGCCCCGCCAGCCGCGGTAGTGGAACATCAGGTCCTGGTCCGCCCGTGCCCAGGGGGCGGAAACAAGGCGGTTGTCGGTCCGTTCGACGGCGGCAGCCACCAGCATCTCGATTTTCTGCGGGTGCTGCCAGTCGTCGCCGTCGAAGATGGTGAGGAACTGGCCGGTCGCGAGGGAATAGCCGATGTTGCGTGAGGTGTAGGCGCCGGAGTTGGGCGTATTGCGGATCACCTGGATCCGGCTGTCGGCTGTTTCCCATTTGTCCAGCCTCTGGGTGTACGGGTCGCCGGAACCGTCGTCCACGATGATGATTTCGAGGTTGCGGTAGCTCTGGTCAAGCGCCGACTGGATCGCGAGATCGGTGTACTCGTCCGGGCGGTAAACAGGCATAACCACGGTGACGAGGGGCCCGGTCTCCACTGCGTCCACGGCAGTGGCCGCGAGCCTGGCGAAAGCCGGTCCGGAGCCCGTGCGCAGCGCTATGGTGGCGAGTCCTGCGGATTCGTAGACCGCGTTGATCTCAGCCAGCCATTCCTCGCCGGTGTGGCTTTGGTGGCGGAACGGGTTCTTGGCGTTGGCACGGAACAGGTGCAGGTCGGTCGGGTTCAGCTTCTCCGCGTCGTACAGGCCCTGGAACTTGAGGGTCTGGTCGCCCCTGCCGGTCTGCGACAGTGCGTCCAGGTAGAACTCGCCGCGTTTTTTGCCCTTGAAGGGGGCTGCCCCAAGCTTTTGGTAGACAAACCGGTAAATGGTGACGGCGTTGAGCATGTCATCGGCCCGGAGATTCTGGCGGTAGCAAAGGTCGGCGATCAGGAGCAGCCGGATCTTGACGGTTGAGTCCAGGACCTTGGTGGCCTTTTTCTTTGCCGGTCCGCCCTGGCGGTACATTTCCAGCGCGGTTTCCAGGTCCTTCCAGTTCCACTGGCCGTTGGTCACCATCCTGACCAGGATGTCGCGGCCGTCGAGTGACCTGAGCTTGGTGAGCCGTTGCACCAGTTTTGCCGGCGTGAGTCTGGCGTCAGTGGCCCAGACGGAATCGGTGCCGAAAGAGGCTTTCGCCGGCGCCGGAGCCGGGGCCGGGACTGCCTGCAGGGCCAGGGCGCTCCGCCGGGCAGCAGTCCGCGCACCCTTCAGCAGCGCGTCCACCTTCAGCGCCGCTGCGGTGCCGCCGAGGAACAGGAGGATGAGCGCCGCAATGAGCACCACGGGGGCACGGAAATAGGCAGCGGCAATGCTCACCACAAACAGGAGGACGCCCGCAAGAACCGCCATCTTCTTCTGGCCGGAAAGCCTGCCGAAGCGGCGAATGAACTGCCGGACCGGAATCTTTGAGCCCAACGATTGATTGGTCTTTTGAGAAGTGATGTTGCTCATCCCCTGTTATCAGTACTGAAGTAGCTCGAAAAGTTTGCGCTGCGGCCAGCAAAGGCCTGCGGGCCGGCCTGAATCTGGGGCGGCGGAACAAACCCGTCCCACTGTTCGGCAACGCTTTGCAAAAAGGTGCTGTCGTCCGGGTTCCAGGTATGCCCGCCATGGCTGTCAACGGCGGAATGCCGGTGCATCAAATAGTTCTGCCCGTGGGACCGATAGATCAGCCCGTCGGCTGCAAGGACGGCCTGCAGCAGGCAACGGTCAACAGCGCGGTGGACCGGGCGCCAGCCGCCCAGCCGGCGAAGGTCGTCGAGCCGCATTAGCATGGTGCCGCCGGCAACGTGGTCCGAGTACTGCTCCCCCAGCGGCGGCCGGCGGGTGGTGATGTCGAGTGCCTCCAGGTAGACGAATTCAACCTGTGCCCCCACCAGCTGGGCACCGCTGTACTCGGCGCTGCGCACAAGGTCCCGGATATGGTCCGGTCCGTACCAGTCGTCGTCGTCCATCTTTGTGAGGTAGTCACCCGCGGCAACTTTGGTTCCTGCATTCAGGACGTCGCCGAAGATCGTTTGGGAGGGCACCGACAGAACAGTCAGCTGGCCCTGGTAGCCGGCAATGGCCTGTTGGGCGGCGGGGTCCTCCTGGTCGAAACCATGCAGGACCAGGACCACCTCGAGCTGTTGCCAGGACTGCCGGGCTATTTGCGCCAGGGCGGATCCCACCTTGTCGGGCCTTCTGGTGGCAAGGAGGACACTGACCGTCGGCTCGGCCGCCAGCGGAAGACCCAAGCCCTGCAGGACGCGGTTCCAGCGCTGGCGCGGGGCGAATTCCTCGATGGCGGCGCGCCGGAGCTCGATTGATTTTGATTCCCGTTGCACGGGCGGGTCCGCGGGATCGAATGCGGCGATGCGGCGGACCAGCGTGTCACCGAGCATGGCTTCCACCCCGGCGGAGAGGTGCGATGCCAGCAAGGGAACGCCGGCAACGCTCAGTTCCGCCAGCCGCAGGGCCAAGGCCCGGTCCATGGCGGCGAAATGTGTTCCGTCGATGCTGACGTAGGCAGCGTTCCGGAGTGAAGCCAGCTCAGGACCGGTGAGGGCCACGGCGTCCGGGCTTGCTCCTGCCGCGAGGTCAACGACCGGGCCGTCGGCGAAGGGGTTGAACCCTTGGGGGCTGATGACTGCAGTGTCGACCGGAGGCAGGTCGTGGGGGCGCGGGACCCAGGCCTGCGGGGTTGCCCGCCCTTCAATCCTCGGCAATGGCCGGGGCAGCTGCCCCACGATGACGTCCACGGCGAAGATGTCATCGTCCTCCGGATTAAGCATGTCAGGGGTTACCAGGCTTGCCAGGGTGTCCCCCGCGAGCCAGTTACGGTCGCCGGGTTCCAGCACACCGGCGCGGATTCCACCCAGCACCGGCACGGGTCCGGCAGGGCCAGCTCCGGCCAGGGCAGCGGTGGCTGCGGCGTGGATGGGAACCCATTTTCCGCCTTCGATGACCGTAGCGAAGCCCAGGCCAGGCACAATCCGGCCGGCGGCCTGCGCCTTGGTTGCCAAATGCCTGCTGGTCCAGGCGGCGGCGTCCTGGTGGGGGGCGTGGCCTTCGATCACCAGGACAAACCGTTGGGCTTTGCCCTCGCTGCGGAGCAGTGGGAGCAGGCTGCGCGCTTCAGCCAGGGAGCGGGCCCGGACCAGGTAGGTGCCCCACCAGCGCCTGTCCAGGGGTACGTCATGGTGCCAGTTCCCGGCGTCGCCACTATCGCGCCGCTGCCAGGGCGTAGCGGCGTAGTCCAGCCCGAGTGCTGTCATGACGGGCGCGATGCGGGCAGTCCCGAAGCCGACGGCGACGCTGTCCAGCTTCATGAGTTGCGCGCCCGCCCGAGCATGGCTTTAGCCCGGGAGGTGATGTAGCCGGGACCCCGCCGGGCAACCGCTGCAAGCCGCGCAGCGCCCCGCTGCCGGGAGGTTCCGGCTTCCAGCCGACGGCTGTCAGCTTCCGCCCTGGCTACTTTGGCTTCAAGCTGCCTGATGCGCTGTTCGTAGTCCGCCCGGACGGCGGCGTCAGTGGCGTCCCGGACCAGGACTGTCAGGTCATGGCGGCCAGCAGCCCCTTTTCGCAGATGCAGGCGCGGCGCCGGTTGCCGGAAGTCATGGACGCCAACGGAGCTTCCCGAAACCCACCGTTCTCCCCCGGCGGCCCGGACCGACTTTTCCGGATCTCCACCGGTGTTGGTCTTGTTGAGCACTGCGCTGTCCCAGAATTCGACGGAATCAGTCCGGCCGTCCACCAGGGCTCGGATCAGTTGGGCTCCTGTGGCCTGGGCTGCATCCACGAGTGCTTCGATGGAGAAGGTTCCCAACCTGGTGCCCGCAGGCAGAACCAGGGTGTAGGTCGGGTCATGCAGGCCCGTGCGGGGGCCGGGCTGCCAGCTGAACCTGGCGTCAGAACCGAGCCACGCCCGGGTACCGGCCATACCGGTCCCGGGCACCCCGACGATCGCCGCCGTGAAATCCTGGCAGGCAGACGCCAGGAGGGACGCGGCGGTTGCTGCCACGTCGAGTTCGGCTGCGGAGCCTGCAGGGATGACGACGCTGACCAGCCCGGACGCCGTTCGGGGCCCGTGGACAGCCTTGAGTTGGATGCCGATGGCCGCCAGGTCGGCGGTAACCGTGCCGGCCTTATTGTCCCTAACCAACGGAGTCCGCGCCCGCCAGGACGGGCTGCACCGGGACTGCAGCCTGCCTGTCGTTCCAGATTCCCTTGGTGTCGATGACCAGCTTGCCCTCGAGGTCCTGCGGTGTGACGGCGAGGAACTGGTCGTGGTCAACCAGCAGCAGGACAACGTCGGCCGCGGCCAATGCCTCAGGGAGGGAATGCATTGCGGTGATTCCGGTGTTTTTCAGGGCGGCAGGAAGATCTTCGACATGGGGATCCACCGGGAGGATGGTGGCCAGCGGCAGTCTGCGTGCGAGTTCCTGGACGATCGTCATGGATGGGGATTCCCGGACGTCGTCGATGTTGGCCTTGAAGGCCAGGCCGAGTACGGCCACCGTGGCGCTTTCCCGGTCGGTGAGGAGTTCGGTCACGCGGTCCACCACGTGGTGGGGCTTGGCGTCGTTGACTTCGCGGGCGGTGCGGATCAGGCCGGACTCCTGTGGTGCGGCGTCAACGATGAACCACGGATCCACGGCAATGCAGTGCCCACCCACGCCTGGGCCGGGGCGCAGCACGTTGACCCGGGGGTGGTGGTTGGCGAGTTCGATGAGCCGCCATACATCGATGCCAAGTTTGTCGCAGATCACCGACAACTCATTGGCAAACGCAATGTTCACGTCGCGGAAGGTGTTTTCCACCAGTTTGGTCATCTCGGCCGTGGTGGCATCGGTGAGGAGGATTTCGCCCTGGCAGATGACTTCGTACAGCTTCTTGGCCAGTTGCGCGCCCTCGTCGGTGAGGCCGCCGATGACACGGTCGTTCGTTGCCATCTCGATCATGATCCTGCCGGGAAGCACGCGTTCCGGTGAGTGCACCACGTGGACCTGGGCAGCGCCTTCTCCGGCGCCGGACCACAGGTCCGGCCGGACCCGGGCCAGGTGTGCGGCCAGCCGTTCGGTGGTGCCTGGCGGTGACGTCGATTCCAGGATGACCAGTTCGCCGCCGCGGAGTTTCGGGGCCAGTGCCTCCACGGCGCTGGTGAGGTAGGACATGTCAGCCCCTTTGCCTTCGGCCAGGGGCGTGGGAACGGCAATGATGTAGGCGTTGGCGTGCGGAACCTCGGTCATGGCCACCAGGTTGCCCAGGCTGACAGCGCCGGAGACAACAACGCCCATATCAGGCTCAACGAACGGGACTTCGCCGCGGTTTACAGCGTCAACGGTGGCCTGCTTAACGTCCACCCCGGCCACCAGTTTGCCTTTGGCGGCAAAGATGGCTGCGGTGGGCAGCCCGATGTAGCCAAGTCCGATCACTGCCAGGTCATAAACTGTCGTCTGCATGGTTCCCCTAAACTACGATGTGGTCTTCGGGCGGGCCGAAGAACTGAATCTTTGATGACGCCATCAGCTGGTCGTTGGTGATGGACCAGGTATGCGAGGCAGCGTCACGCCCGCGCATCTGGCAATAGTTGAACCGGTCCGCGGAGTAGATCCCGGCGCCGGCTTCCACCGCGTCGCGGAGGAACTGCGTATCCTCGCCGGTCTGCACCGGTTGGAACGGAAAACGGCGGAACGTGTCCAGGGCCGCGAAGATCGTGGGCCCGGAGACGGCGGTAACAAACCGGTGCTCCAGCTGCGGGTTGCGAAGGATGGTCGCATCGGGCCCGGCCAGGTGCATGTAATGTGCCCGCTTGCCCACAATTGCTGCTTCGGAATACATCATGGCGTGGGCGAGGTCCCCGAGGTACAGCGGCGCGTACAGGTCATCGTCGTCCCACTTGGTGGCCAGCTCGCCGTCCGCACCCTCGACCAGCGCATTCAGGCATGCCCCCAGCGGGGTGCTTTCCGGCTGATGCAGGAGGACGGCATCCGCCAGGCCCGCCTCATTGCACCGTTCCCGGAAAAGCCGCTCATCGACGTCGAACCCGTGGGCCAGGTACACCAGCTGGACGTCCACTCCCTGCTGCGCCGCCACGCCGTTGATCACGTGCTCCAGCTGGTGGGGGCGGAAGCTGGATACCAGCGCGGAAATCCGGGGGCGGGGCGCAGGGACCGCCAGGTCCGCCCTGACGGCGGCAGCAATGGTGGCGGCCCGGTGGCTGAAGGTATGGCCGGACCAGATCCGGCGCTGCGCTTTATGCACCTGCCGCTGGGAATAGTCCGGGTTGGTGTCGATGGCCTTCAACAGTTGCACGGCCTCGTCGCGGGACGAAGCGACGGGGATTTCCCCGTCCGGGAAGAAGGCTTCGATCGCTTCGCTGGGGCTGGACACAACGCAGGTGCCCGCCGCCGTGATCTCGAAGATCCGCCTGGCGCACATGGACGGCGAATCGGTGACGGAATTGACGTTCAAGAAAACCTTGTACGCCTTGTAGGCCGTGAGCATCTGCGGATAGCTGAGCGATCCCACCACGTGCTTCTTCAGGTCGCCGGGAAACTGGTACTGGGTTTCCTTGCCAAGCTGGCGGGAGAAGATTTCGAAGCCGGACTTGGTCCCGGCGGCCACGTCGGCTGCGGCGCCGAGGAGGTAGTCCATCTGGCGACGGCGGTCCTCGTACTTGTGTGCGAAGTACATTCCGGCGAAGGCGACGTTCCGGGCATGCCACCCATGGTGCGGACGAACCGGGTTGTGGATCCTCGGCTGGGCAGCGAATGGCAGCACGGACACGCGCTGGTGCCCCAGGTCCCTGTGGTAGTCGGGCAGCTTGTTGGCGTCAGTGGTGAAGACATGGTCAAAAAGCCGGGCAGCGGGGAGGAAGTCGTCATAGTGCGGCGGATCCTCCTTGTTCCAGAACACGGACGGTATGCCGGCGCTCCGGCATGCCGCAACAAATCCCACCAGGGCAGTCGAGGGGCCGTCAGTGCCGGTGATCTTGCCCCGCCACGAGCCGCCGTTTCCGGCCCACGCGGATTCGACAACAACAAAATCAAGCCGGTTATCACGGAGCTGGGACTCCCAGTCCTGCGGGCTGATGGCCAGCACCGACCATTCGGAGGCGAAGGCCGCAGCCGAAAAGTCATCCATGATGATGCCTACGTGCAGGTCTGGTCGCCGCGGTGCCTTAACGGCGGGCGGCGCCTCCCGGAAAACGAGCCGGCGTTTGCTGCCGAAACCGCGCCAGGACCCTTCGGCTCCCCGGACGCCGGCAAGGCTTGCCTCATCCCGCTCCGGTGAGCTCCGGTGAAGGTAGCTCCTGGCCTGCTGCAGGCCGCCCCGGCGGGCGTGCCACAGTGCGCGGCGCCAGTAAGCCGCCTGGTTACGTAGTCCCATGGTTACCTGGACCGCTTCCAGCCGTTGGGAAGGAGCGTGGTCCGCATGGCAGGCAGGCTGGCCATGAGTTCGGCCCGGATCTTGCGGCCGTAGTCGGCGTTGCCTTCGTTGATGCGCCAGATGAAGCTTTTGTACTGTTTGGCAACGTCCTTGGGGGTGCCATCCATGATGAAGTCGCCCTTGTCGATCCAGAAAGCCCGGTTGCACGTGGACACGATGGTCTCGATGCTGTGGCTGACGATGAAGACGGTTCCTGCCTGGCTGGTGACCTGCTTCATCCGGGCCTTGGAACGCTCCTTGAACTGGGCGTCCCCGGTGTTGAGGGCTTCATCCACCAGCAGGATCTCAGGATCCACGGCCGCGGCGATGGCAAAGCGGAGCCTCGCTCCCATGCCGGAGGAGTAGGAATTCATGGGGTGGTAGATCTCATCTTCCAACCCGGACATTTCAACAATGTCGTTGAACTTCGCGTCAATCTGCGCGTGGCTCATCCCCATGGCCAGGCAGCCCAGCCGGATGTTCTGGGCCCCTGAGATGGAGGAGATGAGAGCGGCGTTGACGCCCAGGAGGATGGGATTGCTGGCTGCATAGACCGTTCCGGCATCAGGGATGATGAGGCCCGCCAGGACCTTCATCAGGGTGCTCTTGCCGGACCCGTTGCGGCCGATCACCCCGATGGAGTCACCCTGGTTGGCCACAAAGGACACGTTCTTGAGCGCGGTGGTGCGGACCGGGCTGCTGGTGGCCTTGCCTTTGCGGAGGGCGCCGAGCATGGAGGTGCGGGACGTGGTCCTGCTCCCCGACTGCTGCTTGGTGCGGTACACCACAGAAATGTCATCAACGACGACGGTGGGCTCGGCCAGGTGGATGCCGGGGTTTCTAGACGCGTCCATAGGATTCCTCTCCTCGCCAGAACACCAGGAGTCCGGCGGCTACTGCCACGGCGGCAAACAGCGCCAGCACCGTCCAGTCGCGCAGTGAAGGGCTGGTGGCGTACAGGACGGAGTTGCGGATGCTTTTGATGACCAGGTAAATCGGGTTGAAATCCATGATGGTTTTGATGACCGGGTAGTTATCGAACCGGTGGTCCGAGAAAAAGACCGCCGAGGCGTACATCCAGAGGCGCATCAGGAACGACAGCAGCATGCCGACGTCGGGGATCTTGAGGACCAGAGGTGCCAGCAGCATGCCGATACCGAGGTTGAACATGAACTGCAGGAAGATGGCCGGCAGCACCAGGAACCAGCGCCAGGTGATTTCTTCTGCCGGTGCCGTGAAGATCACGAAGAGCAGCATCACGATGGTGACCGGAACGTTGGACAGCAGTTCGCGGACGTTGATGGCGATGGGCAGCGAAGCCCGCGGGAACTGGAACGCCCGGATCATGGCCGTGTTGCCGGTCAGGGATTTGGCCCCGGCCACGATGGCCCTGGTGCTCATCTGGAAGGTGAAAACCCCGATGATCAGGTAGCCGATGAAGTTTTCGATGCCGCGGCTGGTGTTCAGCAGCAGCCCGAAGATCAGGTAGAACGTCAGGCCGGACAGGACAGGAGTCAGGACCAGCCAGGCGCTGCCGAGGAGGTTCTTTTCGTTGCCGCTCTGAACCCTTGCCCGGGCGTCGAAGAAAATGAAGCTTCGGCGGTCCCACAACTGCACCAGGTAGTCAAGGAAATCGGGGCGTTGCCCGATCCTGGTGAGCCGCTTGAGGTTGATGGGGACAGTGACCGCGGGCATCTCCGTCTTTTCTTCAATGCTCATCCGTTGGTGACTCCCAGTTTTTCCAGCTCTTTTGACAGGGCGGCAGCGTTGGCTGCCCACGTTCGTTCGTTCAGGACCCGTTCGCGCCCGGCCCGGCCCAGTTCCGCGGCCAGCCCGGGGTCATTCAGGAGGGTGCGCAGTCCGGCGGCCAGCGCCCCGGGGTTTCCGGGTTCCGTCAGAAGGCCTGTGACGCCGGGTTCCACAATCTCCCGCAGGGCGGGCAGGTCTGTGGCAACCACAGGCCTGGCACAGGCCATGGCCTCGACGGGCTTCAAGGGCGTAACGGAGCGGGTAACCTCAAGGTCCTTCCTGGGCACGGCGAAAATGTCGAGTGCCTGGTGATAGCGGACCGCAAGCTTCTGCGGGACCCGGCCGGTAAAGATGATGCGGTCCGCGAAGTCGCTTTGTTCCGCCTGCGCGCGGAGGGACGGAGTGGATACGCCGTCGCCAACGATGAGCAGATTAAGGTCAGGATGGTCCCCGGCCAGCAGCACAAAGGCCTGCATCAGCTCGTGGATCCCTTCATAGGGTACCAAGCTGGAGACTGTGCCCACGTATTGGCCGGCCACCGGGAGACCCAGCTCACGCCGGGCATCGGCCTGGCTGCGGGGTTCGTCAAGGAAATCCCCGCCGACTGCGTTCGGCATCAGCAGCACCTTCGCCGCCGGCACGCCTGCCGCCACGATGTTCGATTTCATGGCCTCGCCGAGGGTCAGCACCAGGCTGGCGGACAGCATGGCCTCCCGCTCGCGTTGGCTGAAAAGGCGGTACTTCTCGCTCTCCCGGGCTTCCGGCCCGCGGACAGAGGCCCAAGTATCAGCCAGCTGGCCCCGCACTTCGTAGACCCACGGAATACCCAGGGCATCAGCAACCGCACGGACCACCATGCCGTTAACGTAATGCGTCGTGGTGTGCAAGACGCCGGGCCGGAACTCCAGTGCCACTTTCAGGAGTTCCTCGGCCTGCTGCTGCAGCCTGGCGTCCACCGTGGCGGCCATCCTGCCCGGCAGCAGCCGCCGGTATGTGATGCCCTCAACAACGTCCTGGCCCTTGGCCAGGACCTTGCCCACCTGGACGGGGTACCCCATCCGCGTGACGGCCAGCACTTCCTTGCCGCCGGCCTGCTGGGCCAGCAGGGTGGAATGCGACCTCTGCGCGTACCCGCTGGCCGTGTGGGGCAGCGAGTTTGTGAGCAGATGCAGCACCCTGCCCTCGACCGGCTGGAACGGCACGGAGGCCAGGACCGGGGCGGCGCCGCGCAGGACTGCCGCTTCGGCCTTCAACCGGCGCTGCTGCAGGGGTTCCGGTCCTGACGCTCCATCCCATACCGCCAGGGCGTCTGAAACAGCACCGTCGTGCCACAACCTGCGGGCCGCCGTCGCCCGGCCATTGCGTGCTGCGCACGCGCGGTCCATCAGGAGGTCCGCAAGGTCGGGCCGGTTGGCGGCGAGGGCAATTTCCGCCAATCTGCGGGCCTTCGGCCCCGGGATTGCCGCGGCGGCTGCCAAGCGGATGCGCCGGTCCATCTCCGCGTCGTTGCCACTGACTAGCGCGAGGAAGGACACCAGGCCTGCTGTGGAGCCGGCGGGCCACTTGCGGACCACTGCGCCGGCCAGGGGGCGGACGGCAGCAGGCAGGCGCCGGGACAGTTGCAGGAAGAGGACCATCGGGTCCTCGAGCAGGTGCTGCTGGATGGTTGCGGCAGTCAGCCGGGCATTACGTAATAGCTGGATCATGGATCAGGCGGACTTCTCCGAGACGAGGTCCCTGATGATTTCCATGTATTGGACCGAGAGAAGGTCGTAGTCCGCGTGCGTCTTCACCCATTGGCGGCTGTCGGAGTTGCGGATCAGCCGGCCGCGGTCCGCCGCTAGGCCGGACCACAGGGCAGCGAGGGCCTTGGGATCGCTGGCCACAATGTCACCTGCGTCGGCGTCTGAAATGATACGGGCCGCCTCCCCGCGGACCACAGCCGTCACGTGGCGGCCGATGGCCAGGACCTCATAGGTTTTGGAGGGGACGGTGGTCTCGAAGGACTTCCAGTCGTCCCGGAGCGATACCAGGCACGTGTCAGCCGAAGCATACCGGGCAAACATGTCATCGCCGGTGAGCGGGGCGTGGAAGGTTACCGGGGCACTAAGCTCCCGGGCGAGCTTTTCCAGGGCAGGCCGCTGGGTGCCGTGCCCCACGAGGTGCAGGTGCATGGACTCCCCCACCAGCGCCGCAGCACGGATGGCGACGTCCAGGCGCTGGCTTTCGCCGTGGTTGCCCAGATACAGCGCCTCGAAGACGGGGCGGTCCAGGGGCGGCGGGTCCAGGACAGGAATGGCTTCAAGGTGGATGCCGTTGGTCACGGTCGCGACGTTCCGTACACCGCGTGCGCGCAGCGTCGCCCCGAACCCCTCAGTGACGGTAACCACCAGGTCCGCGCGGTGCTGGACAAAGTCCACAACGTGCTCAATGACGCTCTTGACGTTGCCCTGGACCACCCTGGCGTCGCGGGCCAGGTCCGGCCAGGCATCGCGCATTTCCACCACCAGCGGGACGCGGCGCAGTTTCGCCAGCGCGTAACCCGCTGCCAGCGACGGCAGGCCGGGTGCGGTGACAATGACGACGTCGGGCTTGCGCACCATCATTCCGGCGGGCACCGAAAGTGCAGCGGAGTAGCACTGGTCCAGAAGCCTTGCGATGCGCGAGGTCCCGTGGCGGAGATAAGGCACGTGCATGATTTTTTCGGTGAACTGGCCGTTGCGCAGGTGGAACGGCCGGCCTGACATCCAGCGCGGCAGTTGGCGCCGGCCGAACGGGTAATGCGCCACGGGTGTAATGACGTCAACGCCCCAGCCCGCGTGCGAGAACTCCTTGATCATGGCGGTCCACCGCCGCTGCGGCGGGCTCTGCTCAGGCCAGTAGGAGTGCGTGATCAGGGTGACCTGCAACTTGCCTGGTTCCGGCGGGCCGCTCCTGCCGGAGGCCGAAGGTTTTCCTCGCATCCCTTAGGACTTGCCCGGCTTTGGTGTTCCCATCACCCGTTTTGAACCCAGGAACCGGAAGTAGGCATAGCCTAGTCCCAGCAGGAAGACAACCACCGCAGCCTGGACGCCGACCGGGCTGCCCGTGGCTGCTGCAACAACGGCCTGGACTTTGGCTTCGATGACGGCGGTGGGCTGCTCAGCGCTGGCCACGGCCGCCGCTTTCACGGGCACGGCCGGCTCGGGCACCGCAGGCGGGGTGGGTTCCGGCGCGGGTTCCTCAACAACCGGGACCACCACGGCGGGGGCGGGCTCCTCAATGGGAACCTCGGGTTCGAAAACCACTTCCGGGGCCGGGGCCGGCACCACGGGTTCGATCGGGACCGGAACGGGTGCCGGTGCCGGGGCCGGCTCAACAGGAACGGGCACCTCCGGAACGGGGATTACAGTTCCCGGATCGGTCGTTCCTGGATCCGTTGTACCCGGATCGGTCGTTCCTGGATCCGTTGTACCCGGATCGGTCGTTCCTGGATCCGTTGTACCCGGATCGGTCGTACCGGGATCAGATCCCCCTGGAACTTCGGGTTCTCCGGTAGGGTCACTGGGGCCTGGGGCCGTGGGGGCTCCAGTCGCCGGAGGCAGTGTCGGAAGCACGATGTCCGTGGCGAAAGCTCCGCTGACCGGACCAGCTAGGAGGATTGCAGAGACAGACAGCCCCGCAATTGCCCGCCCGGCATTTCTTTTCACGCCACAAAGACCCATCGGATTTCCTTCCCCCCAAGTTCATCGATCCGCTGCCGGATGCAGCTGCGAAGACCTTGCATATTCGTGGCGCCAACGGCACCCAACCTCGTCAGTCTACTGGAAGGTGACTCCCAGCAGCATATGTTATGTCTTTGGGCCCGACCGGAACCCGAAAACCAAACGTAATTCCCCGGCTAGGCTTAATCAATGCCTGCCCCCCGCCGAATCCCGTTTCCCCGCACCGCGACAGCCTTTCTGTGCGCCATGGCGGCGCTCCCCCTGGCAGCCTGTGCCCCGGCCGTCGACGTCGCAGCCGCCGGTGACGCCGCAAATCCGGCCTGCGCACCGATGATGGTCGCGCTTCCGGATGCGATCGGCGATTCCCGGCTGCGCCAGACGAACAGCCAGGCCACCGCGGCCTGGGGCGATCCGTCACAGGTGATCCTCCGCTGCGGGGTCAACGTGCCCGGCCCCACCACTGACCGCTGCGTCACTGTGAACGGCATCGACTGGGTGATCCGGGAAGGTGACCCGGTCTGGACCCTCACCACGTATGGCCGCGAACCGGCCACGGAGATCCTGATGGATCCGGACAAAATCAGTTCCGCCACCGTACTGGCGGATCTTTCCACCGCCGCCGGCAAGGTCCCGGCCCAGCGCAATTGCGTGGGCCAGGAGGAACTGCAGAATTTGCCAAAGAGCCAGTAGGCCCCGGGGGCGGTTAGCGGAGGCCCGTTTTCCGGTTCAGGGCCAGGTGGATCAATTCATCGATCAGGTCGGCGTAGTCCAGCCCGGACGCGGCCCACATCTGCGGGTACATGCTTTTTGGCGTAAAACCGGGCATGGTGTTGATTTCGTTGATGATCAGCTCGCCCTGGCCGGTGTAGAAGAAGTCCACCCGGCTCAGGCCCTCGGCGCCCACCGAGTCGAACGCCGCTGCGGCGAGTTCCCGGACCCGGGCAATCGCCTCGGCGGGGATGTCCGCGGGACAGCTCAGCGCGGCCGCGTCATCCTCCACATATTTGGCGTTGAAGTCGTAGAACTCGTGCGTTCCGCCGGCCACGGAAATCTCGCCGGGCATGGAAGTCCGCGGCGCGTCAGTTCCCCGTCCTTCCAGCACGGCGCACTCGATCTCCCGGCCAACAATCCCGGCCTCTATGACGAGCTTGAGGTCATGCCGGCGGGCTTCGTCGACGGCGGCATCCAGGTCCGCCAGTGAATCGACTTTGGAGATCCCCATGGAAGACCCGGCGCGTGCCGGTTTGACGAAAACGGGGAAACCAAGGCGGTCCACCTGCTTGCGCACGGCTTCGGGATCGGTCAGCCACTGCCGGTCGGTGACGGCGATGTAGGGGCCCACCTGGAGCCCGGCGGCTTCGAAGACCACCTTCATGTAGTGCTTGTCCATGCCCACGGCGGAGGCCAGGACACCGGCGCCCACGTAGCGGGTGTCCGAGAGTTCCAGCATGCCCTGGATGGTGCCGTCCTCCCCGAAGGGTCCGTGCAGCAGCGGGAAGACCACGTCCACTGTTCCCAGTTCCCGGGGCACCTCGTTGGGTGAGGCAACGATCAGCTGGTGTTCGCCGCCGATTTCAGCGAGGGTCACCGTCTCCAGCGACGCAGCGACTTCGGGCAGGGACTCATCGGCCAGGGACCACTGCGCGGTATCCGTGGACGCCAGGACCCACTGCCCGGACTTGGCGATCCCGATGGGGATGACCTCGTATTTATCCTTGTTGATGGCGCCCAAAACGCCTGCCGCGGTGACGCAACTCACCGCGTGCTCACTGGACCGGCCGCCGAAGAGGACAGCAACCCGGGGTTTGGCCCGGCCCGCCGTTTCCCCTGCTGTCAGTTTGTCGTGGGACATGTCAGTAATCGCCTTCAGGTTTGAGTTCCCGGGACAGCAGCACCGGTCCCAGTTGGTCTACGGACAGCCTGCCCGCCAGGACAGCCACCACGGCGGCCGTGATGGGCATGTCAACGTTCAGTTTGGCGGCCAATTCGTGCACCGCCTGGCCGGATTTGATGCCTTCTGCGGTCTGGGTCATTTTCCGGCCCACCTCGTCAAGGGTCAGACCCTCGCCCAACAGCCGGCCGGCGGTGTGGTTCCGGGACAGCGGGGATGAGCAGGTGGCAACGAGGTCACCCAGGCCTGCCAATCCGGCCATGGTCTGCGCATCGCCGCCCAGCGCCAAGGCAAGGCGGGACGTTTCCGCCAGTCCACGGGTGATGACGGAGGCCTTGGTGTTGTCGCCCATCTGCTTTCCTTCGCAGATCCCTACGGCCAGGGCGATCACGTTCTTGACGATCCCGCCGATCTCCACCCCCACCACGTCAGCCGTGGTGTAGGGCCGGAAATACGGCGCCGTGCAGGTCCGGGCGATCCAGCCGGCCACAGCGGAGTCGGTGCAGGCCACCACGGAGGCTGTTGGCTCCTCCCGGGCAATTTCCATCGCCAGGTTGGGGCCGGATACCACGGCGATGCGTTCGGGTGGCAGGCCGAGTTCAGCGCCGATGACCTCGCTCATCCGGGCGTCGGTGCCGAGTTCGAGGCCTTTCATGAGGGAGACCACCACTGCATCGGGCCCGATCATGCCCGCCCACTCCCGCAGCTGGGGCCGCAGCGACTGCGCCGGGACGGCGAGGACCACAAGGTCCGCGTCCCGGAGGACCTCCCGGACGTCAACGGATGCCGTGATGGTCGCGGGCAATTCGACGTCCTTGAGGTACTGCGGGTTCCGGGACCGGGCGTTGATCTGGTCCACCACTTCGGGGCGCCGCCCCCAGATGCGGATGCTGCGCTCTTCCCCGGACGCCGCAGCGGCATCAGCGAGGATCTTGGCGAAGGTTGTTCCCCAGGAGCCGGCACCCAGGACCGCTACGGAGCGGGCAGAGCCGGCCATCACACGTTCAGGGGTCACGGATTTTCCGTTCCTGCGCCGGACGGATCCTGGCCCCGGTCCATGAACCTGCCGTGCCGGGCCTGCTGCTGTTTGGCGGGATCCCAGCGCTCCGCCGGAGGCTCTTCGTTCCGGAGGGTGGCGAGCAGTTCCGTGATGGCGTCCATGATCGCCTCGGTGGCGCCGGAGAGGGTGGCTTTGTCCAGCGGCCGTCCTTCGAAGGCACTCAGGTCGACGGGGTCGCCCACCAGGACACGAGAGTGTTTCCGGGGAAAGAGGTGGAAGCGTTTGCCGTAGCGGGGGAAAACTTCGTGGGCGCCCCAGTGGGCAATGGGCACCACGGGGATGCCGCCCTCAAGGGCGAGCCGGGCGGCCCCGGTGTGGCCCTTCATCGGCCACAGGTCGGGGTCACGGGTCAGGGTGCCTTCGGGGTAGATAACGATTGCCCCGCCCTCGGCGACAACTTCCTGGGCGACCTGCAGCGAGCGGTTCGCGCCCGCCGTCGAGCGTTCCACGGGAATCTGTTTGGTGGAATGCAGCAGCCAGCCCAGCGCCGGGACCTTGAAGAGCCCGGCCTTCGCGAGGAAGTGCGGCGCCCGCTTCCGGTTATAGAGCATATGCCCCACCACCAGCGGATCAATTTCCGTGCAGTGGTTGGGCGCGGCGATGAAGCCGCCCGCCGGCAGCTTCTCCGTCCCTTCCCATTTTTTGGCCATCATGACGTTCAGGAGGGGACGGACCACGCCGGCGATGAAAATGAATGTGGCTCTGCTGAGGGCCGGTTCCTTCACGGTGGCCCCGCTACTTGGTGGTGGTGATGTCGAAGTCGGCGCCCAGGCCGGCGAGCTTTTCGGTGAAACGCTCGTAGCCGCGGTTGATGATGTCGATGCCGGTGACACGCGAGGTGCCGGTGGCCGCCAGCGCCGCGATCAGGTGGCTGAAACCGCCACGGAGGTCCGGAACGTCGATATCTGTTCCTGTGAGCTGGGTGGGTCCGGAAATCACGGCGGAGTGCAGGAAGTTCCGCTGGCCGAAGCGGCAGGGCACGCTGCCCAGGCATTCGCGGTGCACCTGGATGCTGGCACCCATGCGGATCAGCGCATCGGTGAAGCCGAAGCGGTTTTCGTAAACGGTCTCATGCACAATCGAGACGCCTTCGGCCTGGGTCAGGGCCACCACCAGCGGCTGCTGCCAGTCGGTCATGAAGCCGGGGTGCACGTCGGTTTCCAGGACCAGCGGGTTCAGTTTTCCGCCCCGGTGGTAGAAACGGATGCCGTCCTCGCCGATGTCCATTCCGCCACCCACCTTGCGGTAGGTGTTCAGGAAGGTCATCATATCCCGCTGCGATGCGCCTTCCACAAAAATGTCGCCGCGGGTGACCAGCGCCGCGGAAGCCCACGACGCCGATTCGTTGCGGTCCGAGAGTGCGCGGTGGTTGTAGCCGCCAAGGTCACGGACGCCCTCGATGCGGATGGTGCGGTCTGTCTGGACGCTGATGATGGCGCCCATTTTCTGCAGCACCGCTATGAGGTCGATGATTTCCGGCTCGGTGGCCGCACCGGAAAGCTCCGTGATGCCCTCCGCCCGGGTTGCGCTGAGCAGCACCTGCTCTGTGGCGCCGACGGAGGGGTACGGCAGGGAGATCTTGGCGCCGTGCAGGCCCTTGGGGGCGGAGATGTGGATGCCGCCGGGTCGCTTCTCCACGACGGCACCGAACTGGCGCAGGACGTCCAGGTGGTAGTCGATGGGCCGGTCGCCGATCTTGCAGCCGCCCAGGTCGGGAATGAAGGCCTCGCCGATCGCATGGATCAGGGGCCCGCAGAGCAGGATGGGAATCCTGGAGTCGCCGGCGTGGGCGTCAATGGCGGTGCTGGAAGCTGTCTTGGCAGCTTTGGGGTCCAGGGTCAGGTCGCCCGTCACCGGGTCCTTCGCGACCGTGACGCCGTGCAGCTGCAGGAGGGAGGTCACCACCTCCACGTCCTTGATCTCCGGTACGTTCCGCAATACGGAGGGTTCGTTTCCCAGCAGCGCAGCCACCATCGCTTTGGGGACCAGGTTCTTGGCCCCCCGGACGGTGACGCGGCCTGTAAGCGGGACGCCGCCGCGGATTGTCAGAACACTACTCATTTACCGGTTTCCTTACGATCACTCGCCCCCAAGTCCTTGCAAAGGCTCCCACCAAGCATAGGAGGTGGCTTTACCGAACCGAAATAAGCGGGGCCGAAAGCAGGGCGTGGCGGTAAACACCACGGCAACAAAAAAGGGGTGGCACCCGTCCTGGACTGCAGGACGGGAGCCACCCCGCTGTGAGGCGGGAGCTACTGTGACAGCCGCGCCGGAAGGGTTTTCGGCTTGAAGACCGGCCGGGTGGCTTCGTAAGCGGTGATGTCTTCCTCGTGCTGGAGGGTCAGGCCAATGTCGTCCAGGCCCTCCAGTAGGCGCCAGCGGGTGTAGTCGTCGATTTCGAAGGGCGCCACGATGTTGCCGCACACCACGGTCTTCGACTCGAGATCAACCGTGACCTGGGTTCCGGGGGCGTTCTCCAGTTCTTTCCAGATCAGCTCGATGTCATCCTGGGCAACCTCGGCGGCCAGGAGGCCCTGCTTGCCGGAGTTGCCGCGGAAGATGTCCGCGAAACGGGATGACAGGACGGCTTTGAAGCCGTAGTCCTTCAGGGCCCAGACGGCGTGCTCGCGGGAGGACCCGGTGCCGAAATCAGGGCCGGCCACCAGCACCGAGCCGGTGTTGTAGGGCTCCTGGTTCAGGATGAAGGCGGGGTCCTTGCGCCAGGCGGAGAACAGGGCGTCCTCGAACCCGGTACGGGTGATGCGTTTGAGGTACACCGCGGGGATGATCTGGTCCGTGTCAACGTTGCTCTGGCGCAGCGGGACGCCGGTGCCGGTGTGCTTGGTGAACTTTTCCATGGCGTGTCCTAGGCTGCGTCGATGCGGATGGCGGCGGATTCGGGGGCCGGCTCAAGGTCCGAGGGGGAGCTGAGCGTGCCGCGGACTGCGGTGGCTGCAGCGACCACCGGGGAGACGAGGTGGGTGCGCCCACCCTTGCCCTGCCGGCCTTCGAAGTTGCGGTTGGAGGTGGAAGCGCAGCGCTCCCCCACCTCAAGCTGGTCCGGGTTCATGCCCAGGCACATCGAGCAGCCGGCGAACCGCCACTCGGCACCGAAGTCGGTGAAGACCTTATCCAGGCCCTCGGCTTCGGCTTCGAGCCGGACCCGGGCCGAGCCGGGTACCACCAGCATCCGGATGTTCGGATCCTTGACCCGGCCGCGGACGATGTCCGCGGCCGCACGGAGGTCCTCCATGCGGGAGTTGGTGCAGGAGCCCAGGAAGACCGTGTCCACCCGGATGTCCTTCATCGGCGTACCGGCGGTCAATCCCATGTACTGCAGTGCGCGTTCCGCGGCGGCCTTGGCGTTTTCGTCGCCGAAGTCCTCCGGGCGCGGCACGGACTGGGACAGCGAGACGCCCTGGCCGGGGTTGGTGCCCCACGTAACAAACGGCTCCAGCGTGTCGGCGTCAAGGTCAACGCTGACGTCGAAGGTGGCATCGTCGTCGGTGCGCAGCGTGTTCCAGTATTCGACGGCGGCGTCCCAGTCCGCTCCTTCGGGAGCGTGCGGGCGGCCCTGCATGTAGGCGTAGGTGGTTTCGTCCGGAGCGACCATGCCTGCGCGGGCACCGGCCTCGATGGACATGTTGCAGATGGTCATCCGGGCGTCCATGGACAGCGCGCGGATGGCGGAGCCGCGGTACTCCAGGACGTAGCCCTGGCCGCCGCCGGTCCCGATCTTGGCGATCACGGCCAGGATAATGTCCTTGGCCGTGACGCCGGGACGCAGCGTGCCTTCAACGTTGATGGCCATGGTCTTGAACGGCTTCAGGGACAGCGTCTGGGTGGCCATCACGTGCTCCACCTCGGAGGTGCCGATGCCCATCGCCAGCGCACCGAAGGCGCCATGGGTGGAGGTGTGCGAGTCGCCGCACACTACGGTCATGCCCGGCTGGGTGAGGCCCAGCTGAGGGCCCACCACATGCACGATGCCCTGTTCGGCGTCGCCCAGGCTGTGCAGCCGGACCCCGAATTCCGCGCAGTTGTTGCGCAGCGTCTGGATCTGGGTGCGGCTGGTCAGGTCCGCGATAGGCTTGTCGATGTCCAGTGTGGGGGTGTTATGGTCCTCCGTGGCGATCGTCAGGTCCGGACGGCGCAGCGGCCGGCCCGCCAACCGGAGGCCCTCAAAAGCCTGCGGCGAGGTAACCTCATGCACCAGGTGAAGGTCGATGAAAAGAAGATCAGGCTGGGCGTTGGCTCCTTCGCCGTCCCCTTTACGCACCACATGTGCGTCCCAGACCTTCTCGGCCAATGTCTTTGCCATGGCCATCTCCCTTCACTGCTGTTTGGCTGAATAGCTCAACTGAATCAGTACGGCTCTGCAATCCGCCAGCCGAAAGATTTGCATCTCAGATAATGAGACGGCAATATCATTACATGGACAATTCTAGTGGAGTCGGCGTCATTGATAAAGCGGCCCATGTACTTGACGCGCTCGAGGCCGGCCCGACCACCTTGGCGCAGCTTGTGGCTGCCACGGGACTGGCCCGTCCCACGGTTCACCGCCTGGCCCTGGCCCTGGTGCACCACCGGCTGGTCAGCCGCGACATCCAGGGCCGGTTCGTGCTGGGCAGCCGCCTCGTGGAGCTCGCCTCCGCCGCCGGCGAAGACCGCCTGATCGCCTCTGCCGGCCCCGTCCTGATGCAGTTGCGCGATGCCACCGGCGAAAGTGCGCAGATTTTCCGGCGCCAGGGTGACTGGCGCGTCTGCGTGGCGTCCGCTGAACGGCCCATCGGCCTGCGCGACACCATTCCCGTGGGCACCCAGCTGTCCATGAAGGCCGGCTCAGCCGCGCAGGTCCTGCTCGCCTGGGAGGACCATGACCGCCTCCTTGAAGGCCTTCAGTCAGCCCGTTTCACGCCCACGGTCCTGGCGGGCGTCCGCCGGCGGGGCTGGGGGCAGAGCCTCGGCGAGCGCGAGCCCGGGGTCGCTTCCGTCTCGGCACCGGTGCGCGGCCCGTCCGGCCGGGTCATCGCGGCCGTCTCCATTTCGGGCCCGATCGAACGGCTCACGCGTCAGCCCGGCAGGTTGCACGCCGAAGTGGTTTGCAACGCAGCCCGGGTGCTGACCGAGGCACTGCGCAAAAACAACGACTGAGCCCTCCCCCGCGGGCGCGCCGGGCCGCTAGGCTTTCGGGCATGGGCAGCTACGCAGTTTTTCTCCGCGGCATCAATGTAGGCGGGATCAACATCAAGATGGCGGACCTCCGCAAAGCCCTGGTGGAGCGCGGCTATCCAGACGTGCGGACGCTCCTGGCCAGCGGCAACGTGGTGCTTTCCAGCACCTCGGCCGCAGCGGACGTCAAAAAGGACATCGAGGAATGCCTGCGGAAGGCCTTCGGCTATGACGCCTGGGTGGTGGTCCTGGCGGCCGGCAGGGTTGCCCAGCTGGTGGCCGCGTGCCCTTACCCCGAGGACGACAAGTCCACCCACACGTACGTGACCGTGTCGTCGGAGCCGGCGGCACTGGACGACCTGATGGCGGCAGCTGCAGACCTGCCTGAATCCAGCCGGCAACGCCTTGCCCCGGAGGCCGTTGCGTGGCTGGCTCCTGCGGGCGGGACCCTGGACAGCCCGTTCAGCAAACTCACCGCCAAACCAAAATTCAAATCGGCCACCACCACCCGGAACCTGCGCACCCTCATCAAGGTGCGTGACGCCGTCGCGGTGTTACAGGCCGCAGCGCAGTAGCCTGCGCCCGGGCCGTAAACGCGCGGCCGGCTCTGGCTCCCCTACCTGGCTGAGGCCTTCTTGAGGGCCACAGCGAAGGCTGCGGACCGATCCACCGCCCGCTCCACCGGGCCCACCACCTGCTCCTGGGCCACGGCAGCCACCGCCATATGGAGGCGACGCCGGGCCGTGGCCGCCCGCGCGGCTGCTGCGCCGGCCGCGAGGAACCTCCCGGCGAGGGCCAGGAGAATCCCCAGGACCACACCCAACCCGATCAACACCGTGGGGACGGGCCAGCCTTCCACCCGGGGAACCTCCGGCACGGGCAGTTGCAGGTAGCCCAGGCCGGCCAGGACCGCCAACCAGCCAAGTCCCGCCGCGGCCGTGAGCAGTGCCAGCCATTGCACCACATTGAACACTCCCCACCAACAGGACCTCTTGTTGGCAGCGAGGTCTGTTCCCGCAATGGCTTGGTCCAGCGCGTCAGGCAACCGGTCGCGTGCCTCCCGGGCCGCAGCCCGAATGGCCGCGCGCCACGGACCCGGAGCCCCCGCGCCGGCGGCATCAGCAAATGCGCGGACCGCAGCGTCAGTGCGTGCCTGTTCCGGAGCTCCGGCCGGGGGCAGCGACGTCCGGTTCACTTCGGCAGGGGCGCTGCTGCGCAGGTTGAGCCGGCGCAACGGGTCAGGCCGGAACCTCGCCAGCCAACGGGTGACAGGCCAGCCGGTCCTGCGGGTTGCCTCCAACCGGTAGGAGCGGGCCACAGCGCGCACCACCACCGGGACGTTCGCCGCGGCGGCCAGTTCCGCCGCCAGCTGCTTCCTGGACGCCGGCTGCACTCCAGCGGCCCTGCCGGATCCGGACACGGCAGCCAGCTCCTCTGCCGCCCTGGCCACATCCGCAGCCAGCCGCTGTCCTTGTGCCCTGCGTTGCACGGCAGCGGTGCGGATGGCCGTCCGCACCGCGTCAACGCCTTGTCCGGTCACCGCGGATGCAGCCAGCACCCGCACCGCGCCCAGTCCTTCACCGGAGAGGATGCCACGGAGTGATTCGAGGACCGGTGCCACATCGGGCGACGGCAATCGGTCCACCTGGTTCAGCACCACCAGGGTCACGGCGCCGTGGGCTGCCAGCGGTGCGAGGAAGCCCTGGTGCACTGCTGCATCGGCGTATTTCTGCGGGTCCAGGACCCAGACCAGCACATCCACCAAGCCAACCATCCGTTGAACAACGGCGCGGTTGGCTTCCCTGGTCGAGTCGAAGTCGGGCAGGTCCAGCAGGATCAGCCCGGTGGACTCGTCCGCGAAGCCTTCCACCGGATCTGCCCGGTGCCGCTGGCCCACATCGAGCCAGTCGAGGATCGGTCCGCTGCCGTCCGCACCCCAGACGCCTGCCAGTGGTTCCGATGTGGTGGGACGGCGGGCGGCCGTCATCGCGATGTCTGCGCCACTGACGGCATTGAACAGCGAGGATTTCCCGCTGCCCGTGGCGCCGAAAAAACCCACCACCGTATGGTCGGCGGACAGCGAGCGGCGTGAGCTGGCACGCGCCAGGACCTCCAGCACTGCCTGCAGCGGCGGCTCGGGAAGGACGCCGGCCGCCGCGTCAACGGCGTCGTGCAGCGCCTGCAGCCTGCGGTCCAGGCTTGAGAACTCCCTGGGCCCGCTATGGCGGCTCACGCCTGCTCCGCGAGCCGGAGCAGGTCCCGGGACTGCGCAGCAAGGGCCTGCGTGGCGGCGTCCCCGGTTTGGGGCAGCAGGCTGAGGAATGTCTGCTGCTCGTCCGCCAGGAGCCGCACGCAGCGGGCGGCGAGGTCCTCCCGTGCCTTCTCCGCCATCCGGCGCACGGCATCCTCACCAAACACGGCTTCAAGCAGCCGCTGGCCCACCACGGCCGTCCCGCCGGCTACCCCCACCTCGAGTCCGGTGAGCCCGGCGGTCATGGAAAAAACCACAATCATCAACGCGGCGCCGAGCCCATTGATGCCGAAGGAAAGCCACCGCGCCTGTGTCCGCTTCCCCTGGCCCTCAGTCCGGATGAGCTCCATCAGGGCTTCCTGCCAGGCCCGGATTTCGGCCGAAGCGCGGGCACCGAAGCCGGGCGAGGTGGTGGACAGGTCCGCGGCCCCGAGGAGGTGGCGGCCGGCAGGGTCGGAGCGCCACCACTGGTCTGCCTCCTCGGCGGCCTTCGCTGCCTGGTCGGTGATGACAGCAAGCAGGCCGGTTTCGATGGCAGCTTCCACTCTGACCGCGGGCTCCGGTTCGCCCCGGAAAAACGCACCCATGCGGTCCCGGAAGCGGCCCACATTCTGTTCCAGGGTGCGGAAGAACTCGCCGGTGCCCACAAAGTCCTGCCACCGGGCCAGCACCTCGCCCCGAAGCAGCGCGCCGTCCCTGCTCGCCTCGAGGATCCGGGCCGCGGCATTGCTGTAGGCAGCCTCAGCACCGTCCGCCAGCCGTGCCGCGGCGTCCCGCTGTTCGTCCGACGCCTGGGCGACAACGGAAATCCGGGCCGCCAGCGCCCGGACTGCGCCGTTAAGGGTGCGCCGGGCAACCCCGGCCCGGCCGGCGGCATCGGCAGCCAGTTCTTCCAGCCACGTCCGCAACGGCCCGACCATCCCGACGGGGAGCATGCCCCGGACGTCAGGGCTGGTCTCGGGGATCACAAAAAGCCGGGCGGCGCCGAGGCCTTCCCGGTCCAGGAGGGAACGCAGGTCCGCGCTCACTTCGTCTTCGGCGCCGGGCGGAACACGGTCCAGCACCACTGCCACCATAATGTCCCGCGACGCGGCATTCAGGAGCAGCTGCCAAGGCACGGCATCGGCGTACCGGTTCGCCGTGGTGACAAAGATCCACAGATCGGCGGCCGCCAGCAGCTGGCCCGCCAGGGCACGGTTCCCGTCGGCGATGGAGTCCACGTCCGGGGCGTCGAGGAGGGCGATCCCTTGGGGGACCGCGGGGTCAGCCAGGAGCTCCAGGGCGGGCGCGGTAGCCGGGCTGCCCGGATCCGGTGGCCCCGGTGTGTCCGCCAGCGGGCCCCTGATCCGGCCCAGGCCCGGCAGCACCCGTTGGCCGTCAAACCAGCGCCCTTCCGAGGGGTGGTGCAGAAGGACGGGCTGGCGGGTGGTTGGCCGGATGGCACCGGAGCGGGTGACGGGATGGCCCACCAAGGCATTGACCAGCGTGGATTTGCCGGCGCCGGTTGATCCGCCGACGACGGCCAGCAACGGCGCCTCCAGGCTGCGGTAGCGGGGAAGGATGTAGTCATCAAGCTGGGCGACGGCATTGGCGGCATCCCGGCGGGCCTGGCCGGCGGCGGGCAATTCGAGTGGCAGGGTCACCGCGGCAAGGCCACTGCGGACGGCTTCAAGCAATTGCACCGCGGCGGAATCGTGCGGTCCCTGCGCTGGGACCGTGGTGTGCGGCTCGTTCCGGGTGGTCACAGGACCATCATGCCAGTTTGGTTAAGCAAAAATGGTCCCGGGCGGATGCCCGGGACCATTTAATGTGTGACCCCAGCGGGATTCGAACCCGCGTTACCGCCGTGAGAGGGCAGCGTACTAGGCCGCTATACGATGGGGCCAAGTACTTCCGTCCCGCATTCCTGCCGGACAAGCTCAGTGATTATTTCATACACTTTGCTTCCGTTTCAAATCGGCGGACCGGATGAAACGTTCTGGGTGAACAGCTTTTCAGCCTTCCAAACAGAGCTGGGATACCAGGACTCGAACCTAGAATGACGGTACCAGAAACCGTAGTGTTGCCAATTACACCATATCCCAATGATACTTTGGGGCCGGAATTCCGGGCTTTCGCCCCGCTCCGTGCGCCTCAGCACGAGAAATTACTCTACCCGAGTCTCGCGGCTCGCACAAATCGGCGAGCTGCCGTGTCCTGGGCCGCCTTCAGGGCAGGAAGGTCCCGGACAGGAAAGGTCCGTCAGCCGCAGCTGACGGACCTTTCCTGATGGCAGGCACTCAGCGGTCAGGGAACCAGTTCGGACAGGGACTGGACCACGGGACCGCTGTAGCCCGCGCCGGGCTCCCCTGTCCTGTTGAGCCAAACGCCCAGCAGGCCTGCCGCCGTCGAGCCTTCCGCGTCCAGGAGCAGGTTGTCGCCCACGTAGAGGGTCCCGCCTGGCTCCGTGCCGAGGAGCCGGACACCCTCGAGGTAGATGGCAGGATCGGGTTTCACAACGCCCAGCGTGTCTGTGCCCACCAGCGTGCCAACGCGGGACAGCCCGGCGCTGTCCAGCTTGGCCCGCTGGTAGTCGTGGACGTTGTTGCTGACCGCACCGTAGGGAATCCCGGCGGCGTCCAGAGCGTCCAGGAGCGGCAGCACATCCGGAAACGGTTTGACGTAGGTCGGCTGTTTATCGGCGTAGGCCATCAGCCAGCGGTGGGATTCGACCTCATCCACCAGGTCCACCCCGAAGTGGCCCAGGGCCGCGCGTCCCCGCAGCAGCCGCTGTTCGTTGAACGTCAGCTCCCCGGCGAGGTAGGAATCGTAGTAGTGGGTGCTTTCGTGGGTAAAGATCCGGCCGAAGCGGTCCCAGCCGGCCTGGTCAAGGCCCGGCAGGAGGTGCTCGCTGACTTCGCGCAACGCGGTGGTCATGGCGTACCCCAGATCCACCAGGGTGTCGTCGATGTCAAAGAGGATGCCCGCGACGCGCCCGAACGGCGTCGCCAGGGCCCGGCCCTGCCCGGTGCCTGTGCCCGGCATCAGCCGCCGAACATCCGGAGCCGGCGGAGCGAGGATTCCTTGCCCAGGATTACCATGGATTCAAACAGGGGCGGGGAGATCCGGCGGCCGGAAACAGCAGTGCGGACGGGGCCGAACGCCAGGCGGGGCTTGATGCCCATGCCTTCGACCAGGGCTTCCTTCAAGGCTGCCTGGATGCTCTCCGGTGTCCAGTCCTGGACCGGCTCGAGGGCGGCAATGGCGGCAGCAAGGACCTCCGCCAGGTTTTCGGGCAGCCCCTTGCGGGCATCGTCCGCAACGTCGATGGCGTCGTCGGCCTTGAACAGGAAGGCCAGCATCTCCGGCGCCTCGCCCAGGAGGGTGATGCGTTCCTGCACCAGCGGTGCGGCCTCCGTCAGGATCTGTTCCTCGCGATCCGTGAGGATCTCCCCCACCAGGCCGGCGGTGCGGAGGTAGGGAACCAGCCGTTCACGGAACACCTCGGGCGGCAGCAGGCGGACATGGGTGCCGTTGATGGCTTCGGCCTTTTTCAGGTCGAACCGGGCGGGGTTGCCCAAAACATCGTGGATGTCGAAGTTCTCCACCAGCTGCTCCACCGTAAAGATGTCCTCGTCCGCGCTCAGCGACCAGCCCAGCAGGGACAGGTAGTTCAGCAGGCCCTCGGGGATGAAGCCCCGTTCGCGGTGCAGGAAGAGGCTGGACTCGGGATCGCGCTTGGAGAGCTTCTTGTTGCCCTGGCCCATAACGTACGGCAGGTGGCCGAACTCCGGCATGTATTTGGCCACACCCACCGCGTACAGCGCGCGGTACAGCGCGATCTGGCGGGGTGTGGAGCTGAGCAGGTCCTCGCCCCGCAGGACGTGGGTGATCCCCATCAGGGCGTCGTCCACCGGGTTGACCAGGGTGTAGAGCGGTGCGCCGTTGGCACGGACCACGGCGAAGTCGGGCACTGATCCTGCGCGGAAGGTGATCTCGCCGCGGACCAGGTCGTTGAAGGTCAGGTCCTCGTCCGGCATCCGCAAACGGAGCACAGCCTCCCGGCCCTGGGACTTGAAGTCAGCCACCTGTTCCGCGGTGAGGGAACGGTCAAAGCCGTCGTAGCCAAGCTTCGGGTCCCGGCCCGCGGCGCGGTGGCGGGCTTCGATCTCGTCCGGGGTGGAGAAGGATTCATAGATGAAGCCCCCCTCCCGCAGCCGGGCGATGACGTCCTGGTAGATGTCGCTGCGCTGGGACTGGCGGTAGGGTTCGTGCGGGCCGCCCACCTCGACGCCCTCGTCCCAGTCGATGCCGAGCCACTTCAGCGCGTCAAGAAGCTGGTGGTAGCTTTCCTCGCTGTCCCGGGCGGAGTCGGTGTCCTCGATCCGGAACACCATGGTGCCCTTGGTGTGGCGTGCGTACGCCCAGTTGAAAAGGGCGGTCCGGATGAGGCCCACGTGCGGGGTACCCGTGGGTGACGGGCAGAAACGGACCCTGACGGGCGTATCCGCGGTGACGGACGGGATGGAGGCAGCATTTGACGCGGGAGCAGTAGTCATAGTGGCTTCAACTTTACCGCCTGCCACCAGCCCCGCTACGAACCGGCCCCGCGTCTCAGCCCCGGCTGCCGCCTGGCCGGGACCGGCGCCGCAGCACGCGCACCAGATAGTAGCCGGCCAGCAGCACGCCGAGGCCAAGGAAGACCAGCACCAGCCAGACCGGGCCGCCCAGCCAGTGCACGGCGCGCCCGGCCATGGCGAAGGTGCCCACACAGGCCACGGCGTACGTCAGGAAGGACCGGACGGTGCGGGGGCCGGTCAGCAGCCGGCGGGTGGCCTCCCACTGGCCGGCGTCGGCGGGTACCCTGCGCAACGCTCCCCCGGGCCGGCCTTAGCGGCGGACGATCGGGTTGGACAGCCGGCCGATGCCTTCGATTTCCACCTCGAAGCGGTCCCCGGCCGTGACGAGACCCACACCGGCGGGGGTGCCGGTCATGATCACGTCGCCGGGAAGGAGGGTGAACGCCCGGGACACCACAGAGACGAGTTCGCGGACGCCGCGGATCATTTGGCTGGTGTTGCCGTCCTGGCGCAGTTCACCGTTCAGGCGGCCCTGGATCTGCAGGTCCTCGGTGTCCAGTTCGGTTTCGATCCACGGCCCCAGCGGGGCAGAGGTATCAAAGCCCTTGGCGCGGGCCCACTGAAGGTCGGTTTTCTGCACGTCCCGGGCCGTGAGGTCGTTGCCGCAGGTGTAGCCGAAGATCACGTCGTCAACCCGCTCCTCGGGGACGTCCTTGCAGATCCGGCCGATCACCACGCAGAGTTCGGCTTCAAACGAGATTTCCTCGGAGAATTCCGGCAGCACCACGGGATCGTTGGGACCCACCACGGCGGTGTTGGGCTTCAGGAACAGCAGGGGCTGTGCCGGCACTTCGTTGCCCAGTTCCTCGGCGTGGGCGACATAGTTCCGGCCAACGCCGATGACTTTGCTGCGCGGGATGATCGGGGCCAGCAGCCGGACGTCCTCCAGCTTGTGGCGGACGCCGGTGCGCTCCACCCCATTGAAGAAGGGGTCACCCTGGATGACAGTGACTTCCTCACTGCCGGCATCACCTTCAACAACGCCGTAGAGGGGATCGGAATCAACAACAAACCTGGCAATACGCATGGTCCCTAGCCTACCGTCCCGGCCGCGCCACTCCGCCGGCTACTGTCCGCCGCCACCTTCGCGGAGGTAGTGGAGCTGGGCAGCGACGGACAGTTCCGCCGCCCGCCGGACGGAACGGTCGACGTCGGCATAAACAGCGTCCGCCACCGCACCGGCGGTGGCGTCCCGGCCCAGCCGCTGCAGCGCGGCGCGGACCTGCACCAACCTGCCCTGCCGGTGCTCCCGGTAGGCAGCGGCCGCCGCCGCCACCGACGGCAGAACCGGACCATGCGCGGGCAGCACCGTCGCCGGACCAAGCTCCGCGAGCCGGTCCAGGCTGGCCAGGTAATCCCCGAGCGTGCCGTCCGGGAAGTCCAGCATGGTGGTGCCACGGCCCAGGATGGTGTCGCCGGTCAACACCGAACCGGTCCCGGCCTGGTCCGCCGGCAGGTGGAAGCAGACCGAATCCGAGGTATGGCCGGGAGTGGCAAGGACGGTGATGTCCACACCGGCGGCCAGGATCACCTCATTGTCCCGGACCGGCGGCCCGCCGTGGCAGTGTTCCGGGAGGGCGGCCCGCACCGGTGCGCCGGTGAGTTCCTGCAGGCGGCGCGAACCCTCGGTGTGGTCAGCGTGCCGGTGGGTCACCAGGATCAGCACCACCCGCCGTTGCCCGGCCAGGGCCTGCAGGTGGCCTTCGTCCGACGGGCCGGGATCCACCACCACCACGTCCGGAGAGCCCGGCCGCCGGACCAGATAGGAGTTGGTTCCGTCCAGGGACATGGGCCCGGGGTTCGGGGCCAGGATGGACTGTGTCAGCGGGGAGGTGCGCTGCGGGGCGGGTCCGGAAGCGTGTGTCACCACACCATCCTTGCACCGGCCGGGCATGCCGACCGTCGTCGCCGCCGGAATAGAACCGGGAGCGGCAGCCGTTGACCACGGGTGAAGACCACTTGCAGTCAACCAGGAAGCCGGAAAAGACACCATGAGCAGCACCACCACCCTTGCAGGCATTCTCTCCGAAGCGGATGCGGCCGGCCACGACCACGCAGCGACCGAAAAGAACAGCGGACTCCAGCACATCCACAACCACGCCACCGGGAGCATCGTGTGGTTCCCCACCTGGAAGAAGTTCCGTGAGACCTCGGACTGGACCGACGCGGTGCAGGCCGCGGCAGCGGAGCTGAAGGCATCCTCCGCACCCTTGGAGGAAGCTGCGGCCGCCCTGCTTGCCGCCGACCTTGAAGCCCTGCTGGCGCGGGCTGCTGAATCGGCCGACGCCAACGTCTTCGTCCAGGAAAACCTGACCCCGCACCTTACCCGGACCTGGGCCGTAGGGGACGCAGCAGCGCAGGCCGCCGGGACGGACCTTCCCAACGGCGGCACCACACCGGCCGTTTTTGCCGCCTACCCGTACGATGCCTATGCCCAGGACGGCGGCGCTTTCGCCACAGCCCTCTGGAACGATGTCATTGACGCCCGCCGGGACCATGCACTGGCTGAGGAAGCCGCGCGGAAGGCACTCAAGCCGGTGTCCCGCAAAGCCCTGAAGAACGCAGCCCGCAAGGCCGCACGGCGCTAACGGGCCGCCGTCGGGCGTGTAAAACACCCGGGAACAGAAGCAGCGCCCGCCGGGCCAAGACCCGACGGGCGCTGCTGCGCTGTGTGAACCGGTTACGCCAGGCGGGTGAGCCAGCCGTGCGTGTCCGGGACGGCGCCGGTCTGGATGCCCAGCAGCTGGGTCCTGATGGCCATGGTGGTTTCACCGGCTGTGGCGTCCTCGGAACCGATGAATTCCGTGGCGTCGCGGAGCACACCGATAGGGGTGATCACGGCCGCTGTTCCGCACGCAAACACTTCGGCGATCTCGCCGGAGGCCACGCCGTCGCGCCATTCGTCCAGGGTGATCTTGCGTTCGCTGACCTCGCGGCCCATGTCCTTGGCCACCTGGATGACGGACATCCTGGTGATGCCTTCGAGGATGGTGCCGGTGAGCGCGGGAGTGACCAGCGAGCCGTCCTTCATCACAAAGAACACGTTCATGCCGCCGAGTTCTTCAACGGCATTGTCGTTGGCCTGGTCCAGGAACAGCACCTGCTTGCAACCGTTGGCTTCCGCCTCCTGCTGGGCAATGAGCGACGCGGCGTAGTTGCCGCCGCACTTGGCTGCACCGGTGCCGCCGCGGCCTGCGCGGGCGTATTCGCGGGAGATCCAGATGGAAACGGGCTTCAATTCGCCGCCGAAGTAGTTGCCGGCCGGCGACGCGATGACCCGGAAAGAAACTTCGCGGGCTGCCCGGACGCCCAGGAATGCCTCTGTGGCGATCATGAACGGCCGCAGGTAAAGGGCTTCGCCGTCGCCGCCGGGAACCCACTCACGGTCCGCGGACACCAGTTCCCGGATGGCACCCAGGAAGTATTCTGCGGGCAGTTCGGGCAAGGCCAGCCGGCGGGCCGAGCTGTTCAGCCGCGCGGCATTGGCTTCAGGCCGGAACGTCCACACGGACCCGTCCGCGTGGCGGTAGGCCTTGAGGCCCTCAAAAATCTCCTGGCCGTAGTGCAGCACCGCCGCTGACGGGTCCAGGCTGATGGGCCCATAGGCCTCAACCCGTGCACTGTGCCAGCCGCCGTTGCCGCTTTCGTCCACGCTGTAGTCGACGACGGCGGTGTGGTCGGTGAAGTAGTTGCCAAATCCCGGGTTGGCCAGGATGGCAGCACGCTCTTGCGCAGACTTCGGGTTGGCCGAGGGCTGCTGGCTGAATTCGACGCCATGGGCAGTCTGAGTCATGGTTCCTCCACGATCGGCCGCCCTCTGTTCAGCACTGGACGTCGGGCGGCATTTGGTGATTCGGATCAAGCTTACGCCCGAAGACGAACGCTCCGGAGCGGCTTCAGAGCCCGGCAGCGATGGCGTCGCCCACGGCGCTGGTGGAGCGCGCGGCACCGTCCCGGCGTTCGACGTCGGCAACCACCGCCGCCTCGATCCTGCGGGCCGCCGCGGTGAAGCCGAGGTGGTCCAGCAGGAGGGCTGCGGAGAGGATGGCGGCGGTGGGGTCGGCCTTGCCCTGGCCGGCGATGTCCGGAGCCGAGCCGTGGACGGGTTCGAACATGGAAGGCGCCGTCCGGTCCATGTTGATGTTGCCGGAGGCGGCCAGGCCGATGCCGCCGGTGATGGCCGCGGCAAGGTCGGTGAGAATGTCGCCGAAGAGGTTGTCGGTGACAATGACGTCGAAGCGGGACGGGTCCGTGACCATAAAGATCGTGGCGGCGTCCACGTGCAGGTAGTCGTGGGTGACCTCCGGGAATTCCTGCGCCACGGCCTCCACCGTGCGCTTCCAGAGGTGCCCGGCGAAGACCAGCACGTTGTGCTTGTGGACCAGGGTGAGGTGCTTGCGGTCGCGTTCGCTGGCCCGGCGGAACGCGTCCCGGACCACGCGTTCCACGCCGTGCGCCGTGTTCAGGGACACCTCGGTGGCCACTTCATGGATGGTTCCGGTGCGCAGGCTGCCGCCGTTGCCCACATACGGCCCCTCGGTGCCTTCGCGGACCACGATGAAGTCGATGACTCCGGGGTTGGCCAGCGGGCTGCCCACGGTCCCGTACAGGCGGGACGGGCGCAGGTTGACGTAGTGGTCCAGGCTGAACCGCAGCTTCAGCAGCATCTCGCGTTCGATGATCCCGGACGGAATCCGGGTGTCACCGGGTGCCGCGCCCACAGCGCCGAAAAGGATGGCGTCCCGGGTCCGGAGATCGGCCAGGACCTCATCCGGGAGGGTTTCCCCGGTGGCCAGCCAGTGCTCGGCACCGAGCTTGTATTCGGTCTGCTTGAGCTCCACACCTTCGGCCGCAACGGCCTTCTCCAGGACTTTGAGGGCCTCGGCAATGACCTCGGGGCCAATGCCGTCGCCGGGAATAACTGCCAGATCAATGGAGGATGCGCTCATGGTTTCAGGGTAGCCAAGTCATCCATATGGTGGTCAAGCCGTCTCATTATCCGAACACCCGGCGATATCCACCCAGGGCATGAGGCGGCACTGTCCGACGGGCGCATAGAGTTCCATGGTGGACAGACGGCACAGCATGTACAACTGGCTCCGGGACAATACCTTCAAGGTGGACCTCGTGCTGATGCTCGGCATCCTCCTGTTCTGCGGGCCGGTGTACCTCCTGGCGGACCGGCCGGACCACTTCATCCTTTCCACGGCCATGGTGGTGCCCCTGGCCTGGCGGCGCAGCCATCCGGTCCGCGCAGCATCGGTGATTGTCCTGGCCTGCCTGGTCCAGTGGTCCCTGGGCCTGGAGCCGCTGGCCGGACTCGTGGCCGTCCCCGTCATCATCTATGCCGTGGCAGCCTATGGGCCTGCCTGGGCCAGCCGCACCGTCCTGATCCTGGGGCTGGTGGGCGGCGTGATGCTGACCAGCCGGAACTTCAGCGGCACCGCCGAAACGGGGGTGCTGGGCCTGACCATCAGCGCCGTCTATGCCGTCCTGATCTGGATGCTGGTCCTCTTCAGCTGGACCCTGGGCGACCTCACCCGGGTCCGCAGGCTGCAGCTCCAAACCCTCTCGGACCGGGCCCGGCGGCTGGAAACCGAGCAACAGCAGGAACGGTCACTGGCTGCCGCTGATGAGCGGGCCCACATCGCCCGGGAAATGCACGACATTGTGGCCCATTCGCTGTCGGTGATCATCACGCAGGCGGACGGTGCCCGGTATGCTTCGGCCGCGGATCCGGCCATCGCCACCGAAACCCTGGCAACCGTTGCGGCCACGGCCCGCGGCTCCCTCGCGGAGATGCGCCGGCTGCTGGGGGTGCTGCGCCAGGAGGATGGCGCCTCCACCCGGCCCCTGCCAGGACTCGCGGACCTCGATGACCTTTTCCTCGGCTTCCGCGCCACCGGGATGCGGCTGGAGTCCGGCCAGGACGGCACTCCGCGGCGCACCCTGCCGCCCGGGGCCGAACTCACCGCCTACCGGGCGCTGCAGGAAGCGCTGACCAACGTCCTCAAGCACGCCGGGCCGCAGGCCGGCGCCAGGGTGCTGCTCAGCTGGCAGTCCCGGGGCCTGCAGCTGGACGTGCACGACGACGGCCGGGGAGCCGCTGCCGATCCCACCGACGGCGCGGGCAACGGCCTGCGGGGAATGCGGGAGCGGATCAGCCTTTACGATGGTTCGTTGACGGCCGGCCCGGCCGCCGGCGGAGGCTTCCACGTCTCCGCGTTCCTGCCCTACACGGAAGCCTGAGCGATGACCGACCCCCTGGAAGCCCCGCCGGCCGGCACCATCAAGGTGGCCCTGGTGGATGACCAGCGGCTGGTCCGCTCCGGCTTCGGCATGCTGATCAACTCCCAACCCGACCTGGAAGTGGTGGCCGAAGCGGGCAACGGCATCGAAGCGCTGCAGGCGCTCTCCGCGGTCTCCGCGGACGTGGTGCTGATGGACGTACGGATGCCCGGCATGGACGGCATCGAAGCCACCCGCCAGCTGATGGAACGCGCCCTGGCCGCACCCGCCGGGTCCCGGCGGGCCAACATCCGGATCGTCATGCTGACCACGTTTGACCTCGATGAATACGCGCTGGCCGCCATCCAGGCCGGCGCCAGCGGTTTCCTCCTCAAGGACGCTCCGCCGGAGGAACTGCTGGAAGCCATCCGAACGGTGCACCGGGGCGACGCGGTGATTGCCCCCTCCACCACCCGGCGGCTCCTGGAACACGTTGCCCCGCTGCTCCGCGCCCAGGCACCGGCGCAGCCGGAACACGACGCCGCGGTGGCCCGGCTGACCGCCCGCGAGCGGGAGGTCTTTGAACTGATCGCCCAGGGGCAGTCCAACCCTGAAATCGCTGTGGGCCTGTTTGTCTCCGAGGCAACCGTCAAAACCCATGTGGGACACATCCTGGCCAAGCTGGGCGCCCGGGACCGGGTCCAGGCCGTGGTCATCGCGTACGAAACGGGAATCGTGGTCCCCGGAAACTAGGCCGCGGTCCGGCGCGGCACCTGGCAGCGATCCGTGGCAACGGCACCTGGCAGCGACGTGGGTGGACAGGCCCGGGCCGGGCGTCCGCCCACGGTATGAGGGACCGGCCGTAAAGGACCAGCCCGTCGGCCGATCCCGGATCCGGCGCCGGCCCATAGCGTGGAACCATGACAACTTCCCTGCATGACCATCACTCCCCCGCCAGCGGCAACCCGGCCGCCGGCCCGGCCGTCCAGGCCATCTCCCTGGCCAAGACCTACGGCCGCGGCGACACCCGCGTCAGCGCCCTGCGGGATGTCAGCGTCAGCTTCGAGGCCGGCCGCTTTACCGCCATCATGGGACCCTCCGGTTCCGGTAAGTCCACCCTGATGCACTGCCTGGCCGGCCTGGACTCAGCTGACGCCGGGCAGATCCTGGTGGCCGGGACGGACATCACGGCGCTCAACGACAAGCAGCTCACCGCCCTCCGGCGGGACCGGATCGGCTTCGTCTTCCAGGCCTTCAACCTGGTGCCCACGCTGACGGCCGAACAAAACATCACCCTTCCGCTGGCCCTGGCCAACGCCGCAACCGACAAGGAATGGTTCGACTATGTGGTGGCCACGCTGGGGCTCAAGGACCGGCTGCGCCACCGCCCGCACGAACTCTCGGGCGGCCAGCAGCAGCGGGTGGCGGTGGCCCGCGCCCTCCTGACCCGCCCGGACGTGATTTTCGGCGATGAACCCACCGGCAACCTGGATTCGACGGCGGGCGGCGAGGTCCTGGCCCTGCTGCGCCGCAGCAGCCAGGAGATGGGCCAGACCATCATCATGGTGACCCATGATCCCGTGGCGGCCAGCTACGCGGACCGCGTGGTCCTCATGAGTGACGGCAACCTGGTGGGCGAGATCCACGAGCCCACCGCCGACTCCGTCCTGGCAGCCCTCGGCAAGCTGGGGGCATAGCCGTGCTGCAGGTAGCCCTCTCGCAGTTCCGGACCCACAGCAGGCGCTTCATCGCCGTGGGGCTGGCGGTCATGCTGGCCGTCGCCTTCCTCGCCACCACGCTCATGGTGGGCGCCAGCACCCAGGCCTCGCTGGGCGCCAGCCTCGGTGAGTCCTACAACAAGGCCGATCTGATCGCCACCCCCGGTCCCGGCAACGGCTCCGGCCCGTCGGGGTTCAGCCAGGCCGCGGTTGACGCCGTGGCTGCGGATCCGGCCGTCAGCGCCGTCTACGCCCAGCAGACTGCGTACGCCTACATCGGCGTCAACGGCCAGGAAATCTTCGGCAAGGTCCGCAACCTGGCCCCCGCAGCCCTGGAACCGGCTTCCCTGGAATCCGGTTCCCTCCCGGCTGCTGCCAACCAGGTGGCCGTGGACAGGACCACCGCGGACCGTTACCGGCTGAGCGCCGGGCAGGCCCTGGTAGTGGCCACCGGCGACCAACGCACCACCGTGTCCCTGACCGTCTCGGGGATCCTCCGCGCCAGCAACGACCCGTTCGCCAGTGCCACCGCGCAACTGGTGGCCCTCTCACCCACCGTGGGAACCCTCACGGCCAACAGCGGACCCGATGCCGGCCCGGCCGGCGCCGAGGGCCTGCAGCTGGTCCTGGCGCCCGGCACCGACGCCGCCGCCGCGCAGGCATCGCTGGCCGGCGTGCTGTCAGCGGCCGGGGCAGCCGACCCCACCGTCCGGACCGCCCAGGAGGAAGTGACCAGCCAGGTGGCCGCCATGACCGGCGGCCAGGACCAACTCACCGTCGTTTTGCTGATCTTTGCTGCCGTGGCATTGGTGGTGGCCGCCCTGGTGGTCTCCAACACGTTCGCGGTCCTGGTGGCACAGCGCACCAGGGAGCTGGCGCTGCTCCGCTGCCTGGGCGCCGGCCGGCGCCAGGTCCGCAATTCCGTGCTGCTGGAGGCCCTCGTTGTGGGCGTGGTCGCCTCGCTCCTGGGCGTGCTCGCCGGTACCGGCCTGATGGCCGGCCTGATCGGCTGGGCCAGCTCCCAGCCCAACTCGACGTTCGCCACCCTGGCCGTGCCGCCGTCGGCCATCATTTCCGGCCTGGTGGTGGGAGTCCTGCTGACCCTGGCCGCGGCGCTGGTTCCTGCGCGCGCCGCCACGGCTGTGGCCCCGCTGGCCGCGCTGCGCCCCGCGGACGACGCTTCGCTGCGCAACACCAAAGGCCGGGTACGCCTGGTGCTGGGTATCGCCGCCCTGCTGGCCGGCGTTCCGCTGCTGGTGTGGGGTGCCCTCGAGGTCCAGCTGGTTCCGGCGTTCGGCGGCGGGCTGCTGAGCTTCCTTGGTGTGCTGCTGAGTTCCTCTCTGTTCATTCCCGCGCTGGTTTCGCTGGTGGGCAAGCTGGCGGCGGCGGCCGGCGTCCCGGGAAAGCTTGCGGCGCTGAACGCCGTCCGCAATCCCGGCCGGACCTCGGTCACGGCCGCCGCGCTCCTGATCGGCGTCACCCTGGTGACCATGATGATGACGGGAGCCGCAACGTCCCGGATTGCCTTCGACAAGGCCCTCGCGCAGAACTATCCCGTGGACATGGCAGTCACCGCCCCTGGCGCCGGTGCCTTCGGCGGGCCTGCTGCAACCCAGCCCCCCGGTGCGGCGGCCGGTTTTACCGAAACGCAGCTGGCGGCTGTGGGCGGCCTCCCCGGAGTGGAGTCCGCGGCGGCGCTGCCGGCAGTGGGCTCGGCGGACCTGGACGGGTATCCCAGCGAGATCCTGGCGCTGCCGGCAGGCCAGGCCGCGGCCATCCTCCGGGATGCCGGCCTGGTCCTGGAACCGGGAAAGATCTACCTGCCGGAAGGCTCAACGCCGGGCACTGTGACCGTCACGGGCACCGCCGGTACAGCCAATCTCAGCGCAGTGGTGCTGGAAACCCGGAACATGCCGCCGCTGGTCAGCACCGAGACAGCCCAACAGCTTGGGACACCCACGGTGGGCCAGGCCGTGTGGCTGCGGCTGGCTGACCCGGCAGGCGGGACGCTGTCCGGGGACGATGTCCGGACTGTCCAGCAGCAGGTGGCGGAGGCGCTGGCAGTGCCCGCAAGCGCGGTGAGCGGCGCGGCCATCGAACGGCTGACCTTCAACCAGGTGATCGACGTCCTGCTCCTGGTGGTCACGGCGCTGTTGGGGGTGGCCGTGCTGATCGCCCTGATCGGCGTGGCCAACACCCTCTCGCTCTCCGTCCTGGAACGGACCCGGGAGAACTCGCTGCTGCGGGCATTGGGCCTGACCAAGGGCCAGCTGCGGGGCATGCTGGCCCTTGAAGCGGTACTGGTGGCAGCCGTCGCCGCCATCATGGGAACGGTCCTGGGGGTTGCCTACGGCTGGCTGGGTGCCATGTCCGCGCTTGGCGGCGTGGTCGATGTGTCCCCGGCAATTCCGTGGCTGCAGCTGCTGGGAGTGCTCGCTGTGGCAGTCATCGCCGGCCTGCTGGCCTCGGTGGTCCCGGCGCGGCGCGCGGCGCGGCTTTCCCCGGTGGCGGGGCTGGCCACGACGTAGCCCCCGCCCAACTGACTCGCAGTTGTTGTCGTTTTGAGGGCTCAGAACGACAACAACTGCGAGTCAGTTGGGTCAGGCGGCGGGTTCCTCGAACTTCGGGAAGACCGGTGCCGGCGCGGGCAGGACGGTACCGGCCACGATCGGTGTGGCCAGGGCCGTGAACTGCCGGGCGTCGCCGTCGGGCTGGCCCAGGGTGTCCAGGAGTACAGCGGTGGCGGTGGGCATCACCGGCTGGGCCAGGATCGAGACAATCCGCAACACCTCCAGTGTCACGTACAGCACGGTGTTCATGCGCTCGACGTCGGTCTTCCGCAGCACCCAGGGCGCCTGGTCGGCGAAGTACGCGTTGGTGTCGCCCAGGACAGTCCAGATGGCTTCCAGGGCACGGCTGAACTCCTGTTTTTCAAAAGCAGCGCGGGCCGCCGCCAGCAACCCGTTGGCCTGCGCCAGGATGGCGTTGTCCGCCTCGGTGAAGTCTCCCGGCGTGGGGACCATGCCCTCGCAGTTCTTGGCCACCATGGACAGCGACCGCTGGGCCAGGTTGCCGAAGTTGTTGGCCAGGTCCGAGTTCATCCGGCCCACGATGGCCTCGTGGTTGTAGCTGCCGTCCGCGCCGAACGGCACTTCCCGGAGGAAAAAGAACCGGACCTGGTCAAGGCCGTACTGGGCCACGAAGTCGGCCGGGGCCACCACGTTGCCCAGGGACTTGGACATCTTGACGCCGTTGTTGTGCAGGAAACCGTGGATCATCACGCGTTTGGGCAGCTCGATCCCGGCGCTCATCAGGAACGCCGGCCAGTAGATGGCGTGGAAGCGGGAGATGTCCTTGCCGATCACGTGGACATCCGCGGGCCAGAACTTCCGGAACGATGCCGAGTCCACATCCGGGTAGCCCACACCGGTGAGGTAGTTGGTCAGGGCGTCAACCCACACGTACATCACGTGCTTGTCGTTGCCCGGGACGGGGACGCCCCAGTCGAACGTGGTGCGGCTGATGGAAAGGTCCTCCAGGCCGCGCTTGACGAAGCTGATGACCTCGTTGAACCGTGACTGCGGGGCGCCGAATTCCGGCTGCTCGCCGTACAGGGCCAGGAGCCTGTCCTGGTAGGAGGACAACCTGAAGAAGTAGCTCTCCTCAGCCGTCCACGTCACCTCGGTGTCTGTCTCTTTCGAGTAGCGGACGCCGTCGTCCTTCACGGCCGTCTCATCCTCGCCGTAGAAGGCCTCGTCCCGGACGGAGTACCAGCCCTCGTACTTGTCGAGGTAGATGTCGCCGTTTGCTTCCATCTTCTTCCAGATGGCCTGCGACGCGGCGTAGTGGTCCTCGTCAGTGGTGCGGATGAAACGGTCATACGTGATGCCCAGGGCGGCGTGCGCTGCCTTGTAGACCTCTGCGTTCCGGTCCACCAGGTCCTTGGGCGTGACGCCTTCCTTCTCGGCCGCCTGGGCGATCTTCATCCCGTGCTCGTCCGTGCCGGTCAGGAACATCACGTCGAAGCCGTCCAGCCGCTTGAACCGCGCCATGGCATCCGTGGCGATGTACTCGTAGGCGTGGCCGATGTGCGGCACACCGTTGGGATAGGTGATGGCCGTGGTGATGTAGAACGGCGTTTTCTCGGAAGCAGTCACGGTTGGAGCGTTACCTTCGGTGCGGAGGGACAGGCTAGATGAGTTCGGTCAGAGTATCGCTGAGCCGGACCAGTTCGTGGTCGTGGGACGCCACCAGCACGGCGATGCCGTCGGAGGTGGTGTCCTTGAGGATGCTGATGATGCGGTTGGCGGAGGCACGGTCCAGGCTGGCCGTGGGTTCGTCCACCACCAGGACGCGGGTGCCCAGGATCAACGCACGGGCAATGGCCACCCGCTGGCGCTCACCGCCGGACAGCTGCGCGGGACGGTGCCGCATGCGGCGGCCCAGCCCCACCAGGTCCAGGAGGTCCTTGGCCATGTCCCGGCGCTGGTCCACTTCGCCGTCCGGAACGGCAGGGAGCAGGACGTTCTCCAGCGCGCTCATGCCGTCGATCAGGGCACCGCCCTGGTCGACGTAACCGATCAGCGCCCGACGGCGGTCGGCAATTTCGTCGTCGCCCATGCTTTCGAGCGAATCGCCTTCCCAGAAGACCCGGCCCGACGTCGGCAGCGTCAGTCCGGCGCCGACGGTCAGGATGCTGGTCTTGCCGGAGCCGCTGCGGCCGGCGACGCAGTGCATCTCACCGGCGTGCAGGGTCAGGTCGAAGCCCTCCACCACGCTGACGGCTTCGGCCCCGCCTTTGCCGCCGCCGTAACGGATGGTGATGTCGCTCAGTTCCAGCGGGGTGGCGTGGTCGGCGGCCTTGACGATGGTGTTCGCGCGGGTCTGCAGGGGCACCTCGCCGGCGCCGCCCCTGCGGCTCCGTTGGACATTCGTCGGGTTTGTCATTGGACCACTTTCGTTGCAATAGGTATCCAGCAAAGTACAGCCACCAGGCCGGCCACGCCGGCCCAGAGCGCGGCGTAGGGGGCCAGCAGCAGGCCTATCCCGAGAGCGCCCAGCACACCCAGGGGCAGGGCCACGGTTCCCACCAGGGCATTTTCGAACAGGCGCACCTGGCGGAGCATGTCCGGGTTCCAGCCCATGGCCGCAAGGATGCCCAGGTACTGCCGTTTGGCGTTCAGTTCGAAGCGTCCGGTGACCAGGGTAAGCACCAGGCCCACGGCCACCCCGGCGACTGCCAACAGGATGCTGGGAAGCGCAACGCTGGCTGCTGCCAGCCCGCTGAGGGCGCTGGCGCCCGCGGCCCGGGGGATGTCGATCAGGAGTGAGATCAGGCCGCCCACAGCGGCGCCGAACACGCCTACGGCGATGGCCAGCGACAGGGTGTTGAACTTGTTCGTTGCGAGCTGCCGGTTGGCGAAGGTCAGCGGTGAGTCAACGGGGATGAGGCGTTCGTCGTGCTGCGGTTCCTGGTCCACCACGTCCCGGTGGCGCAGCTGCTGCGCGGCAAACAGCGCAGCGCCGGCGTAAAGCACCAGGACGGCGGCCGTGACCAGGACCGTGGTGAGGCTCCAGCTGAGCAGGCTCAGCAGGGCACCGGCGGCGGCCAGGAGGATGGCTCCCACACCGAATTCGGCGAGCACCCAGCTGCGGATCCTACGCTGGGTCCAGCCCATGGCGCGGAGCGTGCCTGCCTCGGTGCGGCGCTTGCGGATGTAACTCACGGTGGATGCGCCGGTCAGCAGGGCTGCCCCGCACAGGGTGAGGAAGAGGAGGGTGATGTTGGTTCCGGACAGGGAACCCGTCACGGCGTCCGCGGCGTTCTGGCGGACCCAGGACTGCTGGACGGTGCCCAGCGCCGATTCCTTGCCGGCGTCGTCCTTGGAGTAGCCGGGGACGAAGATGCTGGCGTCCTCGCGCGCGGAGCCTGCCACAACTGTGGCCTCCAGGCCCATGCTGCGGATGTCGGCGGCAAGCTTCTCCACCTCAGGCTGGGCTTCCTTCCAACTGCCCGGAGCGGTTGCCCGGACCCGGACGGCATCGATCACGGCAGCGTTTTCGGTGTAGCCGCGGGCGGCAGCCAGGCCGTAGTAGTCGGTGATGGCGCCGGCGGACTGGCTGGCCAGTCCCGTGGCGCTCAGGGAGGGCTGCAGTTCGGCGTTGGCAGCCTTGCCCTCTGCGTCCTTGACCAGCGAGAACGGGGTGGGGTCATAGCCGCCCAGCGGCAGCTTGTTGACGTCGCCGGCGGCTTGTGAGACGGCGGCCGGATCGAAGGTGCCGTACACCATGGCCAACGGTGCTGCCAGCTTCTGGCCGGTGGCAACGCTGTCCCGGTAGGACCGCTCGTCCACGGGTTCACGCTGGGTCTGGTCCACGGGACCGCCGGTGGCGCTCTTCTCGGGCAGCCGGTTGACGGTGACCCACTCCCCCGGCACCGCGGTTTTGCCCTCGGCGCCGTTGGCGGCAGTTTCGCCGTCCTGGTACTTGGGGGCTGCCGAGAAATCGGTGCTCCACTTCGCCGGTGTGTAGAGGCCCTGGTTGAAGTTGCCGTTGCTGCCCAGGAGGGAGGAATGGTCCGTCGAACCGGGCCAGGAGAGAACAAACGGGTCCTTGGACACAAACGGGAGGTAATCCTTGCCCAGGGAGCGCGAAACGGTGCCGACGTCCTTGACCACCTTGCCGGCGTCGTCGATCTCCTCGATCTTGACGTTGTAGGTCAGGTCAAGGGACGTCCCGGACCGGACCACCAGCGGGATGGCCTGGGAGTCGGCGGTGAGCTCGCCGGTGCGCTTGGCCTGCTGGTACTGGGTCATCAGGGGCGCCCAGTACTTGAGCTTCACACCCAGGAAATCGGGGCCTTCTTCAAGTTCGGAAAGGTCAATGCCGTTGGTGAAGAGGCCTTCAAAGTAACGGCCCACGGCGCCGGCGTTGCGCGCGTCGGCGGGCGGGGCCTTCTCCAGCGGTGCGAGGAAGTCTCCCGCGGTCCCCAGGAGGGCGCGTTCGGAGGCAGGGTCGACGGCGACGACGGACTCCGTGACTTCAGGTGCCATGGGCAGGGCAACGGAGAGGTTGAAAAGGTTGTGTTCCGAGCCGCCGGCCGGGGACGGGAACTTGATGCCGGTCTCGTCCTCGGGCGCGGCGATGCGGATGCTGCTGCCGCCGCCGGCCTTTTCCTCGAGGAGTTTGGCCTTGCCGAGGGTGCCTTCAGCGGAGGATTTGAACAGGGTCTGCTCGGAGACGCCGTCGGAGCTGACGGCGCTGGCGGTGAGCCGGTACTTTTTGGCTTCGTCCGTCAGAACGGATTCCGCGGCCGGCCATTTGTCCGGCGCAGTGGCGCCGGTTGCCTGGTCAGCGGTCGCGGTGCCTGCCAGCCCGGAGTTGTAGCCGAGGAAGTCCATGGCGTCCAGGCGCGGCGTTTCGAGGTTCTGGGTCACGCGGGACACCAGGCTGATGGGAGCCGCCACGGCCGTGCCGGACAGTTTCCTGATGGCCTCCAGCTGGTCGAAGCCGATCCCGCCGGTTCCGGTGGCGATCTCCGGCTGCAGCAACGTGCCGGAAGACGTCTTGGCCTGGACCAGGACATCGTAGAGCCCCCGCGAATTTTCATCCACTGTCCGGTTAAGGGCCGCCTGCGACTGGCTTTGGACGAGGACCGACAAGCACATGGCTGCGATCAGAATGGCAGCGGTCAACAGCAGCACTTTGCTTCTGATGAACCTCTGGACGGCGTTCATGGAACTCCCTGAAACCTGGATTGCGTACGCACACATATGTCCGCCCGAGCCGGACATGGTCCATCAAGGACGATGTGCAAAAGGTATTGGCCGGCCTGCCGGCGCGGTCCTGAACCAGGACCAAGCCATTGTAAGCAGACCGGCCAATCATACGTGGCCCCGCCGGGGCGCGCCCAAGCGGAGCGGGAGCTACGGCGTTTCCTAGTCCTCGAGGTCCACTTCGCGCACCATCTCGGCACCGATGCCGGCCTTGATGGCGTCCAGGACCTGCTGAGGCACGGAACTGTCGATGGTCAGCAGCGCCAGCACCTGCCCGCCTTCGTCGTGGCGGGCCACCTGCATGCCGGCAATGTTGATGTTGTTCATGCCCAGGATGTGGCCGATCGTGCCGATCACGCCGGGACGGTCGGTGTAGGCAACCACCACCAGGTGCTCGCTGATGGGGATCTCCACCTCGAAGCCGTTGATGCCCACCAGCTTCTCGATCTGCTTGGGTCCGGTCAGGGTGCCGGCCACGGAAATCTGGGTACCGTCGCTGAGGGCGCCGCGCAGGGTCAGGACGTTCCGGTAGGACTCCGTCTCCGCCGTCGTGATCAGCCGCACGTTGATGCCGCGCTGCTCGGCGATGACGGGGGCGTTGACGTAGGAGACCTGCTCGGTCACAACGTCGGCGAAGATGCCCTTGAGTGCGGCGAGCTCGAGGACCTTGACGTCCAGGGAAGAGATTTCACCGGCAACTTCCACGTCGAACTGGGTCAGGGAGGCGTGGGTCAGGGCGGTGAAGATCCGGCCCAGCTTCTCGATCAGCGGGATGCCCGGGCGGACGTCGGGGGCGATCACGCCGCCGGCGACGTTCACGGCGTCGGGGACCAGTTCGCCGGCGAGTGCCAGCCGGACGGACTTGGCCACGGAGACGCCGGCCTTTTCCTGGGCCTCGTCGGTGGAGGCGCCAAGGTGCGGCGTGACCACCACGTTGTCGAGCTTGAAGAAGGGCAGGTCCGTGCTCGGTTCCTTAACAAAAACGTCGACGCCGGCACCGGCGATGTCGCCTGCCTGCAGTGCGGTGTAGAGGGCTTCCTCGTCCACCAGGCCGCCGCGGGCCACGTTCACCACGTAGGCGGTGGACTTCATCTTCTTGAACGCGTCCGCGCCCAGCATGCCCACTGTTTCGGGGGTCTTGGGCATGTGGATGGTGATGAAGTCGGCCTGGGCCAGGAGCTCATCCAGGGTGACCAGCTGCACGCCCAGCTGCGCGGCGCGGGCGGAGGTGATGTAGGGGTCGTAGGCAAGGATCTTGGTGTCGAAGCCCTTGAGCCGGGCAGCGACGAGGGCGCCGATGCGGCCCAGGCCGATGATGCCGATCTTCTTTTCGAAGAGCTCAATGCCGGTGTACTTGGAACGCTTCCATTCGCCATCCTTGAGGGCGGCGCTGGCCTGCGGGATGTGGCGGGCCAGGCTGAGGATGTGGCCCACAGTCAGTTCAGCGGCGGAGACGATGTTGGACGTGGGTGCGTTCACCACCATCACGCCTGCCTGGGTGGCGGCTTTGATGTCCACGTTGTCCAGGCCTACGCCGGCGCGGGCAATGACCTTGAGGTTCTTCGCCGCCGCGATGGCTTCGGCGTCCACCTGGGTGGCGGAGCGGACCAGGATCGCGTCGACGTCGGTGATCGCCGCGAGGAGCTGCGCGCGGTCGGCGCCGTCCGTCTGGCGGATTTCAAAGTCCGGGCCGAGGGCGTCGACGGTGGCGGGGGAAAGTTCTTCGGCGAGCAGTACTACGGGTTTTGACACGGCTGATCCTCTGCGTTGCAGTCCTGGGGATGGGAACAAGTCTAGGCGGACGGAAAGGCCGGGCTCACATTGTTAAGTGTGAACCCGGCCTCACCGTTGAAGGGATGTGATGCTCAGGTGGCGGCAGCCTTAGCGGGCTACGGAGCCGTCCACGTAGTCCTCATCCTGCTGCTGCCAGGCGAAGAGGGCGCGCAGTTCGCGGCCCACACCTTCGATGGGGTGCTGCTCGCCCTTGGCGCGCAGCGCCTTGAACTCGGGGCCGCCCTTGTCCTGGTCCTCGATGAAACGGGTGGCGAAGGCGCCGGACTGGATGTCGGCCAGGACGGCCTTCATGTTTTCCTTCACCTCGGGGGTGATGACGCGCGGGCCGGAAACGTAGTCGCCGTATTCAGCGGTGTCGGAGACGCTCCAGCGCTGCTTCGCGATGCCGCCCTCCCACATGAGGTCAACAATGAGCTTGAGCTCGTGCAGCACCTCGAAGTAAGCGATCTGCGGCTGGTAGCCGGCTTCGGTCAGGGTTTCGAAGCCGTACTGGACCAGCTGGGACACGCCGCCGCAGAGGACGGACTGCTCACCGAAGAGGTCGGTTTCGGTTTCTTCGGTGAAGGTGGTCTTGATAACGCCGGCGCGGGTGCCGCCGATGGCCTTCGCGTAGCTCTTGGCCAGGTCCCAGGCTGCGCCCGAAGCGTCCTGTTCGACGGCGATGATGTCCGGGATGCCGCGGCCGGCTTCGAATTCGCGGCGCACGGTGTGGCCGGGAGCCTTCGGGGCGATCAGGATGACGTCGACGCCCTCGGGTGCCTGGATGTAGCCGAAACGGATGTTGAAGCCGTGGGCGAAGGCGAGGGCCTTGCCTGCGCTCAGCTTGTCCTTGACGAAGTCGTTGTAGATGGAGCGCTGGTGCTGGTCCGGTGCCAGGATCATGATGACGTCGGCCCATTCGGCGGCGTCTGCAACGGTCTTGACGGTGAAGCCGGCTTCTTCAGCCTTGGCGATGGACTTGGAGCCCTCCTTGAGGCCGATGACAACCTCGACGCCGGAATCGCGCAAGTTCAGCGCGTGGGCGTGGCCCTGGGAGCCGTAACCAACGATGGCTACCTTGCGGCCCTGGATGATCGACAGGTCTGCATCGTCGTCGTAAAACATTTCAGTCACTTGCGTAACTCCTCTTGAGTGGTTTTGGTGGATCGGTGTTTACGGTGCTGCGGTTGCGGGCGGAGCGTCAGTCCCAGGCGGGTGCCTAGGCTGAACGCAACGCCCGGTCACTCATGGAGCGGGATCCCCGTCCAACGGCCAGGGTGCCGGACTGCACAATTTCGCGGATGCCGAAGGGCTCCAGCACTGAAAGCAGTGCCGTGAGCTTTTCGGGATGGCCGGTTGCCTCAATGACGACGGAATCGGTGGAAACGTCAACCACTGAGGCGCGGAACAGGTCTGCAGCCTGGGTCACCTGCAGACGAGTGGCGGCATCCGCACGTACCTTGACCAGGATGTGGTCGCGCTGTACGGAAGATTCGGGGGTGAGTTCAACAATCTTGATCACGTTGATCAACTTGTTGAGCTGCTTGGTGACCTGTTCGATCAGGTCACCGTCGGCGTCGACCACTACCGTCATCCGGGAGATGCCCGGGACTTCGGTGGGGCCAACAGCGAGGGAATTGATGTTGAAGGCGCGGCGGGCGAAGAGGCTCGCCACGCGGGTCAGTACGCCGGGCTTGTCTTCGACCAGCACGGACAGTGTGTGACGGGTCATTGTCAGTCTTCCTCTTCCCAGTCCGGAGTCATGTTCCGGGCAAACTGGATCTGGTCGTTGCTCACGCCGGCGGGGACCATGGGCCACACCATGGAGTTGGGGCTCACCACAAAGTCGATGACCACGGGGCGGTCGTTGATCTCGAGTGCCTTCTGGATGGTGGCGTCGATGTCCTCGTCGCGTTCGCACCGGAAGGAGGCGCAGCCATAAGCATCGGCCAGCTTGACGAAGTCCGGAATGCGGACCGTGTCGTGGCCGGTGTTCAGGTCGGTGTTGGAGTACCGGCCCTCGTAGAAGAGGGTCTGCCACTGGCGGACCATGCCCAGCGAGGAGTTGTTGATGACCGCGACCTTGATGGGGATCTTGTTGATGGCGCAGGTGGCCAGTTCCTGGTTGGTCATCTGGAAGCAGCCGTCGCCGTCGATGGCCCAGACCACGCGGTCCGGGTTGCCCACCTTGGCGCCCATGGCGGCCGGCACGGCGTAGCCCATGGTTCCGGCGCCGCCGGAATTCAGCCAGGCGTGCGGGCGTTCGTACTTGATGAACTGCGCGGCCCACATCTGGTGCTGTCCCACGCCGGCGACGTAGACGCCTTCGGGGCCGGTGAGGGCGCCGATACGTTCAATGACGCGCTGCGGGGCGGACAGGCCGTCCTCGGGTTCGGTCCAGCCCAGCGGGTACGTTTCCTTGAGGTTGTTCAGGAACGCCCACCACGTGGTGGTGTCCGGGGTGCCCACGGCTTCGAACTGCGTCCGCACGGCCTCGGTCAGTTCCGGAATGATTTCCTTGACCGAACCCACAATCGGCACGTCGGCCGTGCGGTTCTTGGAAATTTCCGCCGGGTCGATGTCCGCGTGGATGATCTTGGCGTGCGGGGCGAAACTCTTCAACACACCGGTCACCCGGTCATCGAAGCGTGCGCCCAGCGTGATCAGGAGGTCTGACTGCTGCAGTGCGGTGACAGCGGAAACCGTGCCGTGCATCCCGGGCATCCCCATGTGCTGGGGGTGCGAATCCGGGAAGGCACCCTTGGCCATCAGGGTGGTGACCACGGGGGCGCCGGTTGCCTCGGCCAGGGCCATCAGCTCTGCGGAGGCGTGCGCTTTGACCACGCCGCCACCCACGTACAGGACGGGCTTGGATGCTGCGGCGATGAGCTTGGCCGCTTCGCGGACCTGCTTGTTGTGGCCGCGGGTCACGGGACGGTAGCCGGGCAGGTCCACCTTGGGCGGCCAGGAGAACGTCATCTGCCCCACCTGGGCGTCCTTGGCGACGTCGACCAGGACCGGTCCCGGACGCCCGGTGGATGCGAGGTGGAATGCCTCGGCCATAACGTGCGGGATGTCGTTGGGGTCGGTCACCAGGAACGAGTGCTTGGTGATGGGCATGGTGATGCCCACGATGTCAGCTTCCTGGAAGGCATCGGTGCCGATCACGCTGCTGGAAACCTGGCCGGTGATGGCCACCAGCGGTACGGAGTCCATGTGGGCATCCATGATGGCGGTAACGAGGTTGGTGGCACCGGGGCCTGAGGTGGCGATGCAGACGCCCACCCGCCCGGTAACCATGGCGTAGCCTTGCGCGGCGTGGCCGGCTCCCTGTTCGTGACGGACCAGCACGTGGTTCATGCTCGAGGCCATCAAGGGGTCATAGGTGGGCAGGATCGCGCCACCGGGCAAACCGAAAATATCGTCGACGCCGAGTTCTTCGAGCGAGCGGACAATAGCTTGCGAGCCGGACATCACCGTTGGGGGTACAACGGTGTTCGGCCCAAGGACAGGAGAGACAGCAGCAAGGTCAGCGACGACGGCGGCGTGATCGGCCGTCCGGTCGGCGCGTTCCGGAGCTTTGGGGGCTCCAGCGGACTTGGTAGCCATCAGCGAGGGGCTGATCGGCGATCCTTTGCTCATCGGACTCTTCCTTGTGGATCATGTGTGGTGCGTGGATGCTGCGGGAAATAAAAAAACCCCTCAGCCTGGTGGCTCTTCGAGGGGTTTGCGCGTGACGGTTCGTTGCCGGGGCTAAGGTGCCACGCGCTTGGTAAGGACGACGACGGTAACGAAAGTCATGCGTTCAGTGTTCCCTCTGGTGGGATACGTGTCAACGAGCCGCTGACCGATCTCACCATGTGGACGTCATTGTCCACTTCCTGAACGCCATCCCAACTGACTGGCAGTTGTTGTCGTTTTGACGGCTCAAAACGACAACAACTGCGAGTCAGTTGGGTGGGGGGTGCTAGCCGCAGTACGCGCCAGTCGAGGCGCTGTGCACCAGCTTGGCGTACTTGGCCAGGACACCCTTGGTGTAACGGGCCGGGAGCGGCTCCCAGCCTTCCTTGCGGGCTTCCAGCTCGGCCGGGTCCACCAGGAGGTCGAAGCTGCGGGCTGCGATGTCCACGCGGATCCGGTCGCCGTCCTTGACGAAGGCGATGGGGCCGCCGTCCACGGCTTCCGGTGCAACGTGGCCGATGCACAGGCCGGTGGTGCCGCCGGAGAACCGGCCATCGGTAAGCAGCAGGACATCCTTGCCCAGGCCGGCACCCTTGATGGCACCGGTGATCGCAAGCATTTCGCGCATGCCCGGACCACCCTTGGGGCCTTCGTAGCGGATCACCACAACGTCGCCGGCCTGGATCGCGCCCTTGTCGAGGGCCTCGAGGGCACCCTGTTCACGCTCGAAGACGCGGGCGGTTCCCTCGAAGACGTCGGCGTCGAAGCCGGCACTCTTAACAACGGCGCCTTCCGGGGCCATGGTGCCGTGCAGGATGGTGATGCCGCCGGTCTTGTGGATGGGGTTGTCCAGTGCGCGCAGGATCTTGCCGTCCACGTCCGGCGGGTTGATCGCTGCGAGGTTTTCAGCAACGGTCTTGCCGGTGACGGTGAGGCAGTCGCCGTGCAGCAGGCCGGCGTCGAGCAGTGCCTTCATGATGACCGGCACACCGCCGATCTTGTCGACGTCGGTCATCACGTAGCGGCCGAACGGCTTCAGGTCGCCCAGGTGCGGGATCTTGTCACCGATGCGGTTGAAGTCGTCGAGGGTCAGGTCCACCTCGGCTTCGCGGGCGATTGCAAGCAGGTGCAGGACGGCGTTGGTGGAACCACCGAAGGCCATGGTCACGGCAATGGCGTTCTCGAAGGCCTTTTTGGTCATGATGTCGCGGGCCGTAATGCCCTTGCGCAGCAGGTTAACCACCGCTTCGCCGGACTTGCGGGCAAATTCATCACGACGGCGGTCTGCCGAGGGCGGCGCTGCCGAACCGGGCAGGGACATGCCCAGCGCCTCACCGATGCAGGCCATGGTGTTGGCCGTGTACATGCCGCCGCAGGCGCCTTCGCCGGGGCAGATGGCCTTTTCGATGCGGGTGAGGTCCTCAAGGCTCATCTTGCCGGCGGCGCAGGCACCGACAGCTTCGAAGGCGTCAATGAGCGTGACTTCCTTTTCGGAGCCGTCTTCGAGCTTGACCCAGCCGGGCATGATCGAGCCGGCATAAAGGAAGACGCTGGAGAGGTCCAGGCGGGCGGCTGCCATCAACATGCCGGGCAGGGACTTGTCGCAGCCGGCCAGGAGCACGGAGCCGTCGATGCGCTCGGCCTGCATCACGGTTTCGACGGAGTCGGCGATGACTTCGCGGGAAACGAGCGAGAAGTGCATGCCCTCGTGGCCCATGGAGATGCCGTCGGAGACCGAGATGGTGCCGAACTGCATGGGGAATCCGCCGCCGGCGTGGACGCCTTCCTTGGCGCCCTGCGCGAGGCGGTTCAGCGAAAGGTTGCAGGGGGTGATTTCATTCCAGGAGCTGGCGACGCCGACCTGCGGCTTCGCGAAGTCGTCATCGCCCATTCCCACTGCACGGAACATGCCGCGGGCGGGGGCAGCGTGGATGCCGTCGGTGACGACGCGGCTGCGGGGCTTGATATCGGGTGTTTCCGTTGCTGCGGTTTGGGTGTCCTGACTCATGAGGAAAAGTCTATGACTCCCCGTGGCGGCGAAACGACCGGCCCGGCGGGTTTGTGCCCATTTTCCTCAATATTTCGATCAGATAGTGGACTTTCATCTCGCATTTTGAGACAAGGGTACGCTGGCCGCTCCCGCCAAGTGGCCGGAATCACCTTCGCGGGTGCCGGTGGCCACCGCCTCCGCCTCGAGCACCAGCATCCTGAGCACGTCCCTGATGGTGGTGCGCTCGGCCACGTCGGGGCGGAGCAGCGCCACGATGCTCCGGCGCGCAGCCACTCCCACCAGCGGCCGAAGGACGAAGCCCCGCGACTCATTGCCGGCCGCGGTATAGCGGGGCAGGAGCGACAAGCCGTGTCCGGCACTCACCAGGGCCTCAAGGACGCGCAGGTCCGGATACAGCTGGGCGCGGACGGCCGGGGCGCCGGCCTGCTTCTCAATCTGCTTCAGTACGGCGTCAAACGGGAACCCTTCCGGAACCCCGATCCAGGGGTAGCCCACCACATCCCTGGCTGTGACCCTGCTCCTGGCCGCCAGCGGATGCCCGGACTGCATGGCCACGTCCAGCGGCTCCTCCAGCAACGGCACCACCACAAGCCCGTTCCGGGCGAAGACCTCCGGGCCGTCCACGCTGTGCGCCAGGACCAGGTCGTAGTCCGCGGCCAGGCCGGCGAAGCCGGCGACGCCCGGGTCCTCGAAGCACGCCTCCAGCCGCAGGCCCGGAACGGACTGGGCCCGGTGCAGCAGTCCGGGCAGGAACATTTCGGCCGCGCTGGGGAAGAAAGCCGCCCGGACGTGGGCCTGCCAGCCGCGGCGGTAGGTATCGATGGTGGCTTCAGCCCTGGCCATGGCCGTGGATACTTCCGCGGCCGCCGTCGCCATGGCCCGGCCCGCCTCGGTCAGCCGGACGCCCCGTCCCGATTTTTCCACCAGCACCACGCCCAGTTCGTCCTGCAGGGTGCGCAATTGCTGGGAAACCGCCGACGGCGTCACGCGCAGAGCATCGGCAGCGGCGCCCACGGTGCCGCGGTCCGCTACTTCCCGGAGGATCTGAAGCCGCTTGAAGTCCATGCCATGAGGCTACGGGACGCCTTGACTTTGCAGCCGTCGCGGAAACCCTGACGGGGTGCCCGTTGCGGCTTCACCAGTCTGGACAGCGGTGGTCCCCCAACGTAGCGTCAGGGGAAAGGCTCCATCCGTGACAGACCAAAGGATTTGCTGTGGACATCGTTTTCTGGATCATTCTGATTGTTGTCATCGTGGGCGTGGTCTGGTGGCTGATGAACCGGTCCCGGTCCTCCGGAGCCGCTTCCGACGCCCCGCAGCGCCCGGCAGACGGTGCCTTGTCCGGCGGCAGCTCAGCGGCTTCCGCTGCGGCCGCCGGAACCACGGGAATACCCACGGTGGCCGGGTTTGGCCAGCCTGCCGGGCCAGCCGCCCCCACCACCGCCGAAGACCCGGTGCCCACTGCCGGCGAAGCTGCAGCCCGCGAAGTGCAGCCTGCGACCGTTCCCGAGCCCGCAGTGGTTCCCGAGCCCGCCACGGAGCCCGCGCCTGCCTTGGCGCCCGAACCTGCTGCAACTCCCGAACCGGCTGCAGAGCCTGAACCGGTTGTAGTTCCTGAACCCGCTGCAGCCGCCGCCCACGCCAATGCCCAGGACGAGGCCGAATGGGAAACGCAGTGGTCGGAGGCCAGCCCTGCGGCCGGCTCGGAAGCAGCGGGCAGCCCCGCGCCCGAAGTCCCGGCAAGCGTGGCGCCGGAAGCAACACCCACCCACCATTCCGAATATACTGACCCGCACTCGCCCACGCTGCCCGGAGCAGAGTCCGGCGCAGGCGAGGATGCGGCACCTGAGGCAGCCCCACCGGCAGCCGCCGCAGGAACAGTCCGGCCCGACGCGGCCGCCGCAGAGACGGCCGACAGGACAGCATCCTCGGCACTGGTGGAAAACGGAGCCAGCCACCAGCAGGCCGCCGGCGGGCCGTACGGCGAAGGATCAGCAGCTGCCGCCGGCGACGGCACCGGCCCCGGCGGTTTCACCGTCAAGGGGGATGGCGCTGCCATGACCTACTACGAAGAGGGACACCCTGAATATGAGGACGCTGCCGCCAGTGTCTGGTTCGAATCCCCCGCCCACGCGGAGGCTGCCGGTTTCCGCGCACCCCGGCGCCGCCGGCTCTAAGCCGCCACGGCTGCCGGCCGTCCTGGCCGGGCTGGCCTGGCTGGCCTGCAGCCTGTCACTTGTCCTGGCGGGGTGCACCAACACCACTGACAACCGGCCCACGGGCAGCAGCACCGTCCCACCGGCCACAGCCGGCTGGTCGCCTGTTGTCGCGGAACGCCTCACTGTGGGACTGCAGACCCCGTGGGCCGCAGTTTTCCTGCCGGACGGGACGGCACTCATCTCTGAGCGCGACAGTGCCACGCTCAAGGCCGTCCGCAACGGCGCCGCCACCGTGGTGGGCCAGGTTCCCGGCGTTGCCGCCGGCGGGGAAGGTGGCCTGCTGGGCCTTGCCCTCTCCCCCGGCTTTGCCGCCGACAGGTACCTCTACCTCTACCTCACGGCTGCCGGGGACAACCGGGTGGTCCGGGCGCGGGTGGAGGAAACGGCCGACGGCGGGATGGCCCTTGGTGCCCCGGAGGCAGTTTTCACCGGCATCCCCAAAGCCGGGACGCACAACGGCGGCCGGATCCGCTTTGGTCCTGACGGCTTCCTCTACGTGGCGACGGGCGACTCCCAACGCCGGGACCAACCACAGGACCCCAATGCCCTGGGCGGGAAAATCCTGCGCCTGACCGTCGACGGACAACCGGCGCCGGGAAATCCTTTCGGCAACGCCGTGTACAGCCTGGGGCACCGCAACGTCCAGGGCCTTGCCTGGGACGGCTCGGGGCAACTCTGGGCCAGCGAGTTCGGTCCGGACAAGGATGATGAGCTGAACCTGATCCTCCCGGGCGCAAACTACGGCTGGCCCGAGGTCACCGGGGCACCGCAACGGCAGGCGTTCCAGGACGCGAAGGCCGTGTGGCCCAGCACTGCGGAGTCCTCGCCCAGCGGCCTGGAAATCATCGGATCGACGGCCTACCTGGGGGCACTGCGCGGGCAGCGGTTGTGGACCGTCCCGCTTGAAGGCAACGCGGCGGGAGATCCTGTGGCCCATTTCACACGGGAGTACGGCCGGATCAGGGATGTTGCGCGGGCGCCGGATGGCCGCTTATGGCTCCTGACCAACGGCCAAAACCCTGATTTTGTACTGATTCTGGCGCTCCAGGGCTGACCCGGGAGCTGCTCCGGACGCCGATTTCACATGCACCGGAAGTTCGTGTAGAGTTTCATGTCGTTGCGGAGATCAACCGGGAAAGAAAAGCCCGGAAAGATCAAGGCAAAGAAGATGCACCTCTAGCTCAATTGGCAGAGCAATTGACTCTTAATCAATGGGTTCCGGGTTCAAGTCCCGGGGGGTGCACCACTGGGAAAACAGCCTCCGGCTTGCGGAAACGCAAACCGGGGGCTGTTTTGTTTGTGCCTACAGCTGCCCGGCAGGCTGCCGGCCAGTCGACGGTCCGGGCACAAAAAAGCGGCCACAGCCCATGGGCTGCAGCCGCGCGCTTCCGGCTCCAACGGCCGGCCAGCAGGACGTTACGGCGTGTTGTCCACCAGCGCAGCGGTACTGGGCGCCACAGCGAACTGGCTGGCCAGTTCGCGGACCACTGCCTGAAGTTCCTGGCGGAGTACATCCGGGTCAATGGAGGCTGAGGCCAGGACGGAGCGTTCCATCTCAACTGCGGCGGAGACGGCTTCCTTGCCACGGTCCGTCAGCGAAACCACGTGGCTGCGGCGGTCCGAGGTGCTGCGGACCCGCACGATATGCCCGTGCGACTCCAGCCGGCTCAGCGTTTTGCCCATGGTCTGGGCCTGGACCCGGACGTATTGTGCAAGCTGGGCCTGCGTCATGGGGCCTTGCGCGTCCAGAACCTCAATGGCGATGACACCGGCGTGCGTCAGGCCGATGGCCGCGAGTTTCTCGTTCCATGAGTGTTCAACGAGGCGCGCGGCAGTGGACAAGAGGCGCCCCGTGGGCCAGTGATCCATATCAGGCATGGAATCAAGTATAACCAACCAGGGATTAGCACTGTCCCCCACCCGTTACTAGGCTGGTGTGTCCCGCACGCGACAAGGAGATAAACAGTGGCTGAAAGACTGACTGCCGGCGACAACGCGCCCGGCTTCACCCTCAAGGATTCCACCGGCAAGGACACGGCGCTGGCCCCCCGGCCCGGCCGGAACACCATCGTCTACTTCTACCCGGCGGCAGCCACACCAGGCTGCACCAAGGAAGCCTGCGACTTCCGCGACAGCCTGGCCTCCCTCCAGTCCGCGGGCTATGACGTACTGGGCATCTCCCCCGACCCGGTCGCCAAGCTGGCGGCTTTTGTCGATAAGGAAGGGCTGACCTTCCCGCTGCTCTCCGACGCGGATCACGCGGTTGCCGAAGCCTACGGCGCGTGGGGCGAGAAAAAGAACTACGGAAAAACCTACGAAGGACTGATCCGGTCCACCGTGGTGGTGGACCCGGACGGGAAGGTATTGGTGGCCCAGTACAACGTCCGTGCCACGGGCCACGTCGCCAAGCTGCGCAAGGACCTGAAGATCGATTCCTGACACGTCCCGGCGGCCGGACACAGTACTGCCGCGACGCTACAATGGAACGAAAGCCTCCACCGTCCTGCATTGCACCGCCTGTTGCGGCTAATGGAATTCGGTGGGAGGGCAAGCGCGAGTGGTGAAATTGGCAGACACGCAGGATTTAGGTTCCTGTGCCTTCGGGCGTGGGGGTTCAAGTCCCCCCTTGCGCACACAATGTAAAAGGTCCTCCCGGCAATGTGCCGGGAGGACCTTTTGGTTTAACTTCCATCGCCTGGCCGCCGGCGGGATGGGGATGCCGCGGAATCACGGCCCTGACGGCCCATGGCGGCGGCGTATTCCGTGTTTGAAAAAAAGATTTGGAAATCCACCCATCCCTCTCGGCACAGCTGCCGAATACCCATTGAGACACCGGCCGAGGGGCAGGTGCCCACCAGCCAGATAAACCCGGCAGGGAAACTTCATTTCCTTTCCCGGAAAATGCAATAAACCAAGGAGAAACCAAAATGCAGACTATTAAGCGCACAACTTTCACCGTCGCAGGCGTTGCTGCTGCAGCTCTGCTCAGCCTGACGGCATGTGGTGGAACCAGCACCCCGGCCGCCTCCTCTGCACCGGCGGAGTCGCCGTCCTCGATGGCCACCAGCATGGCACCGTCACCGTCGGCGTCATCGTCGGCCAGCGCCGACACGATGGATCCGGCAGCCAACCTGGTGGGCCCCGGTTGCGCCGGTTACGCCGCACAGGTTCCCACGGGTGCCGGCTCCGTTGAAGGCATGGCCCTTGATCCGGTCGCTGTTGCCGCCTCCAACAACCCCATCCTCACCACCCTCACCGCTGCCGTCTCCGGCAAGCTGAACCCGAAGGTGGACCTGGTGGACACCCTCAACGGTGGCGAATTTACGGTCTTCGCACCGGTGGATGACGCCTTCGCCAAGATCGACGCCGCCACCATCGAAACACTCAAGACCGATGATGCCCTGCTCAGCAAGATCCTGACCTACCACGTTGTTCCCGGCCAGATCACCCCGGACAAGATCGCCGGCACCCACGCCACGGTCCAGGGCGGATCCGTCACGGTTGCCGGCAGCGGCGACGCCCTGACGGTCGACGGCGCCAACGTGATCTGCGGCGGCGTCAAGACCAAAAACGCCACCGTTTACCTCATCGACTCGGTGCTGATGCCCAAGTAAGTCCCGGCCACCTTCGGAACTGCAGCATCACTGAAGCCGGGTCCACTCGCTGGAGTGGACCCGGCTTTGCTGCGCCCGGCGCCGTTCCCCACCTCCGAGGCAGCGGCGGCACCTTCTACTAGACTGGGGTCCGGCCCGCACATCGCGGAGCCGGCAAATCCAGAGGTGATAAACGAGTGCCCAGCAGTACTTCCCGGCGGACGGTGATCAAAAGCGGCGCCCTCCTCCTGGCACTGGGTGTGACCGGATGCACGGGCGTCCCGTCCCCGTCGCCGTCGTCGGGTTTCCCCAGCTCCGCCGCTGCCGCTGAACCCGGCGCCACCTTCAACTTCGGCACGGCCGCGCAGCCCCTGGGGCTCGACCCCGCATTATCCAGCGATGTTGAGTCGCAGCGCATCACCCGCCAGATCCTCGAAGGCCTGGTGGGCGTGGACCAGACCACCGGCAAACCAACGCCCCTGCTCGCCACCGAGTGGACCGAATCCAACGAGGGCCGGACCTACACCTTCAAACTCCGCGGCGGTGTCACGTTCCATGACGGCACACCCTTTGACGCGGAAGCCGTGTGCACCAACTTCAACAGATGGTTCGCGTTCTCCCCGGACCTGCAGCGGCAGGCGCCCGGCAGCTCGTTCAAGGGTGTTTTCAAGGCCCACGCCGATGAACCGGACCTGTCCATCTTCAAAAGCTGCACGGCCCTGGCAGCGGACACCGTGCAGCTGGACCTGACCCGGCGGTTCACTGCGTTCCTGCAGGCCCTGACGCTGCCCGCGTTCGCCATCGCGTCCCCCGCTGCCCTGGCCGCCGGCAACGCCAACGTCCTGGACCGGCAGAAAAGCGGCCAGCCGCTGTCTGCCTTCGGCACCAACCCTGTGGGTACGGGCCCGTTCAGCCTCAGCAGCTGGGACGAGGGCAGCGTTACCCTGGTCACCAATTCCTCCTATTGGGGGGACCGCGGCCAGATCGGCACCATCAATTTTATGGCCTACGACCACCCGCAGACCCGCCTCCAGGCATTGCTGGACGGCAAAATCGACGGCTACGACGCCGTGACCGTGGGCAACTTTGACCAGTTGGTCAAGCGCGGCAAGCAGATCGTCCAGCGCGATCCGTTCTCTGTGATGTACGTGGGCATGAACCAGGCAGTCGGCATCCTGGCAAACCTCAAAGTCCGCCAGGCGATCGAGCTGGCCATCGACAAGGAGACCCTGATCCGCAGGTTCTTCATCGACAACACGGCCAAGGCCACCCAGTTCGTGCCGCCCAAAATCAGCGGCTTCAACAACAACGCACCGGAACTTGGGCACGACCTTGCCAAGGCCAAGCAGTACCTGAAGGACGCAGGCTACGCCGGGGAAGAACTGAAGTTCTACTACCCCTTGAACGTCACCAGGCCCTACCTCCCCACGCCGGAAAAGGTGTACGCCGAGATCAGCCGGCAGCTGACCGCTGCCGGCTTGAACATCCGGCCCGTTCCCGTGGAGTGGTCCGAGGGCTACCTCCAGAAGGTCCAGTCCCCCGGCGACCATGCCTTGCACCTGCTGGGCTGGAACGGCTCCTATTCGGACGCGGAAAACTTTGTTGGACCCCTGTTCGGGGAGAAGAACGGCGAGTTCGGCTATCAGGATCCCCAGGTCTTCTCCAAGATCAACAGGGCCCGCAGCATGCCCGAGGGGGAGGAACGGGATGAGCAGTATCACACCATCAATGACCAGATCGCTGCGACGGTCCCGGCCGTGCCCATCGCCTTCCCCATCTCCGCCCTGGCCCTCTCGGACCGTGTGGTCAGCTATCCGGCGTCCCCTGTCTTAAACGAAGTTTTTACAAAGGTCCAACTGAAGCCTTGACGCGCTGCCCCAATTTCAGTATGTAGGCAGACCGGGGATATTCTGTGACAGCCAGAGCCGCTGCAATCGGAGACTGATCGTGACTTTCATTTCCAAGACCCACCATGCCGACGTTGTCCTGATCGGCGGTGGCATCATGAGCGCCACGCTCGGGGCATTCATCAAGCAGCTGGAACCCAATTGGACCGTTTCGCTGTTTGAACGCCTGGACGAGCCGGGGCTGGAAAGCTCGGATCCGTGGAACAACGCAGGCACCGGCCACGCCGCCCTCTGCGAACTGAATTACTCGCCCGCGGCCAAGGACGGTTCGGTGAGCCCGTCGAAGGCGCTGGTCATCAACGAACAGTTCCAGCTGTCGCGGCAGTTCTGGTCCCATCTGGTGGAGCAGAAGCTGATCGGCTCCCCCAAGGGCTTCATCAACACCGTGCCGCATATGAGTTTCGTGATCGGCGAGGACCACACCAAATTCCTGAAGACCCGCTATGAGGCGTTGAAGCCGCACCCGCTCTTCCGCAGCATGGAGTACTCCGAGGACCACGCGCAGATCGCCAAATGGGCACCGCTGATCGTCAAGGGCCGCGACCCGAAGCAGCGCGTTGCCGCAACCCGTGCGGCCGAGGGGACCGACGTCGACTTCGGTGCACTCACCCGTGAGCTGACCACGTACCTGGGGAACAACGGCGTCGAAATCAACTACGGCCATTCCGTTACCGGGATTTCCAAGGCGTCCGACGGCGGCTGGGACCTTTCGCTGAAATACCCCAAATCCGGGGAACACAGCAAGATCCACGCCAAGTTCGTGTTTGTGGGCGCCGGCGGCGGCGCACTCCACCTCCTGCAGGCCTCCGGGATCCCCGAGAGCAAGGGCTACGGCGGGTTCCCCGTCTCCGGCCAGTTCTTCCGCTGTACCGATGAGGACATCGCCGCCCAACACAGCGCCAAGGTGTACGGCCAGGCCTCCGTAGGCGCCCCGCCCATGTCCGTCCCGCACCTGGACACCCGGTACGTCAACGGCAAGCGCTCCCTGCTGTTCGGCCCGTACGCCGGTTTCTCCACCAACTTCCTGAAAAACGGCTCGTACCTGGACCTGCCCCTGTCCATCCGGCCCAGCAACATCATTCCGATGCTGGCCGTGGCCAAGGACAACATGGACCTCACCGCCTACCTGGTTAAGGAAGTGGCCAAGCGCCACGGCGACAAGGTCGAGGCCCTGCGCGAGTACTACCCCGAAGCCAAGGACGGCGACTGGGAACTGATCACCGCCGGCCAGCGTGTACAGATCATCAAGAAGGATCCACAGAAGGGCGGCATCCTCCAGTTCGGTACTGAAGTGATAGCCGGCCGCGACGGCTCCATCGGCGCCCTCCTGGGTGCCTCGCCCGGAGCCTCCACCGCTGTTCCCATCATGATCGAACTGCTGCAGAAGACGTTCCCCAAGAACTTCAAGGGCTGGCAGGGCAAGCTCAAGGAAATGATGCCCGGCTACGGCGTCAAGCTTGACGAGAACCCGGAGCTCGCCGCCGAACTCGAGCTGGCCACGGCGTCCTCGCTGCAGCTGGAAGGCGTTTCCGCCGGCCGCTGACCCCAGGTCAGCGCAGGCACCGCAGGGTCCGTTCCCGTTCCCCAACCCACAGGAGACCATGCGATGTTCCGGCTGGCGCACCTTTCACTTGCAAACCGTGCCCTGATCGCACTGATCACCGTTTTCGCCTCCGTCTTCGGCGTGCTGACCATGACGTCGCTGAAGCAGGAACTCATTCCATCAATTGAGTTCCCGCAGATCACGGTGCTGACGGCCATGCCCGGGGCCTCGCCGGAGGTGGTGGACAAGCAGGTAAGCGGCCCGCTGGAAACCGCCCTGAACGGGGTGGAGGGCCTGGAATCAACGTCCTCCACCTCCCGCAATGGTGTGTCCCAGATAAGCCTGGTGTTTACGTACGGGTCGAACCTGGACCGGGCCCGGAACCAGATCGACAGGGCCATCTCCAACGCCAAGCGGTCCCTGCCGGACGATGTCCAGCCCCAGGCCATTGCGGGCAGCATCAGCGACTTCCCCATCGTGTTCCTGGCCGTCTCCTCGGACAAGTCCCTGAGCGAGCTCAACGCCGACCTGCTGCGGCTGAGCGTACCCCGGCTGCAGAAGATCGACGGCGTCCGTGGCGCCGACGTGACCGGCGGCGCCACCCAACACATCGAAATCCTGCCCCGGCAGGATGACCTGGCCGCTGCGGGCGCGGGAATCACCGCCATCCGGGACGCCCTGGCGAACAACGGGGCCCTGGTACCCGTGGGGACCGTCCAGGAGCAGGGCAAGACCCTGTCCCTGCAGATCGGCAGCCCGGTGGATTCCCTGGACGCCATCAAGGCGCTGCCGCTCTCCGGCGCCAAGGGTGCTGCCACCATCGGTACGGTGGCGGACGTGTCCTTGAAGGATGACGAGCGCACCTCCATCACCCGGACCAACGGTGCCGAAACCCTTGCCGTCTCCGTCACCAAAAAACCCGAGGGCGACACTGTGGGCATCTCCCACGCTGTCCGCGACACCCTGGCGGACCTTGAGGCCGAACTGGGCTCCAATGCCAAGTTCACGCCTGTGTTTGACCAGGCGCCCTTCATCGAAAAGTCCATCAAAGATCTCACCACCGAAGGCCTGCTGGGCCTGGGATTCGCGGTGGCTGTCATCCTGGTGTTCCTGATGTCGGCACGCTCCACCCTGGTGACTGCGGTGTCCATCCCGCTCTCGCTGCTCATCACCTTCATTGGCCTGTCGGCCACCGGCTACTCCCTGAACATCCTGACCCTTGGCGCCCTCACCATTGCCATCGGCCGGGTGGTGGATGACTCCATCGTGGTGATCGAGAACATCAAACGTCACCTGAGCTACGGCGAGGAAAAGGTCACGGCGATCCTGACCGCCATCCGGGAAGTGGCCGGGGCCATCACCGCCTCAACCCTGACCACAGTGGCGGTGTTCCTGCCCATCGCCTTTGTGGGTGAGCTCGCCGGCGAGCTGTTCCGGCCCTTCGCCCTGACGGTCACCATGGCGCTGCTGGCTTCCCTGCTGGTGTCCCTGACCATTGTCCCCGTCCTGGCTTACTGGTTCCTGAAGAATCCAGGCGCCGCTGCCGTGGGTGCCGTGGCCGGCTCACCAACGGCCCGTACACAGGCAGCCGAGGCACGCGGCAAGGCGCTGGAGAGCGAACAGCGCAGCAGGCTCCAACGCGGCTACCTTCCCATCCTGAACAAAACCCAGAAACACCCCGTCATCACGCTGGTGGCGGCCGTCCTGGTCCTGGGCGCCACCGGCGCCATGACGCCACTGCTGGCCACCAACCTGCTGGGCAACTCCGGCCAGAACAGCCTCACTGTCCGGCAGGTGCTCCCCGCCGGCACCAGCCTGGCGGAAACCAGCGCGGCGGCCATCCGGCTGGAGACGGTCCTCCGGGACATCGACGGCATCAAGGATGTCCAGGTCACTTCCGGCAACGCCACCGCCGGTTTTGCCGCCCTGACCTCCAGCGGGTCGTCCAATTCCACCTTCACGGTGGTCACCGACGAGAAAGCCGACCAGGAGCTGCTGCAGGAGACGGTCCGCTCCGAACTCACACAGGTCCCCGATTCCGGCAAGGTCTCCGTGGGCACCCAGCAGGGCGGGTTTGGCACGTCCTCCACCGTGGACATCACCCTCAAGGCCGCCACCACGGCGGACCTGCAGGCCGCCAGCGACGCGATGGTGGCGGCAATGACGGGTGTGCCGGGAACCAGCGAAGTGGCAACCAACCTTGCGGCCAGCCAGCCGGTGGTGCAGGTGAAGGTTGACCGCACCAAAACCGTTGCAGCCGGACTGAACGAGGAACAGGTGGCCGGCGTCCTCGCCGCTACCATCAGCCCCGTCCCCGCCGGCGAGGTGCGGATCGACACCAACGATTTCCCGGTCCGGATCGGCCAGGGCACCAAGTTCACCAGCATCGATGCCGTCCGGAACATCCCCCTGCCGGCGGGCCCCGGAACGGTGACCCTGGGCAGCGTGGCAGCCGTGGAGCAGGTGGACGTGCCGGTTTCCATCACCGCCAGCAACGGGCAGCGGACCGCGCGGGTGTCCGTGACGCCGTCGGGATCCAACCTTGGTGCCGTGAATACCGAAGTCCAGGCCCGCCTGGCCGATGTGCAGCTTCCCGCCGGGGTGACTGCCGAAATCGGCGGGGCCACCACCCAGCAGGCCGAATCATTCCAGCAGCTGGGGCTGGCACTGCTCGCCGCGATCGCCATTGTGTACGTGATCATGGTGGCCACGTTCAAGTCGCTGATCCAGCCGCTGATCCTGCTGGTCTCCGTTCCGTTTGCCGCCACCGGCGCCGTGGCGCTGCTGCTCCTGACGGGGGTCCCGCTGGGGTTGCCGTCGCTGATCGGCATGCTGATGCTGGTGGGCATTGTGGTGACCAATGCGATCGTCCTGATCGACCTGATCAACCAATACCGCCAGCCACGCGACGGCCGGCCCGGAATGAGCGTGGCCGATGCCATCACGCACGGTGCCCGGCAGCGGCTGCGGCCCATCCTGATGACGGCCCTGGCTACCGTCTTTGCGCTCACGCCCATGGCCGTGGGGCTCACCGGCGGCGGCGGCTTCATCTCGCAGCCCCTTGCCGTGGTGGTGATTGGCGGGCTCATCTCCTCCACCGCGCTGACCCTCGTCCTTGTCCCGGTGCTGTACCGGCTGGTGGAAGGCCGACGGGAAAGGAAACAGCTGCTGAAGGACCTCCGCCAGCGGCCGGACTACCGGGCGGGCGCCCGTGTGGACAATGAATTCAATGACTGGACCACCGGTATGGTGCCCAAGGTCAGCGGCCGCCGGGCCGCCCCCGGCAGCCCCGAATAGCGGCGGGAATCAAGCAGGCCCACACCGGAGATCCGGTGCGGGCCTGTTGCGTTAACCCCTGGCTGCCACGCGGCGGGACAGGGAATATTCCGGACGGCATCGCGTTACAGAGGGTGATAGATGCAAATGCATCTATCTTGGACTACACTGGAACCAAGCCAGCAAGACCAGGATCGGAAAGGCACATCATGCAAATCGGTGTATTCAGCGTCAGCGACATCACCCCGGACCCCGTCACGGGCCGGATCCCCACCGAAAACGAACGCATCAAGGCCTCGGTGGCCATCGCCAAAAAAGTCGAGGAAATCGGCATGGATGTCTACGCCATCGGCGAGCACCACAACCGGCCGTTCTTCTCCTCCTCCCCCACCACCACGCTGGCCTTCATCGCCGCCCAGACGGAGCGGATTACGCTCTCCACAGCCACCACGCTGATCACCACGAATGATCCCGTCAAGATCGCCGAGGACTTCGCGATGCTCCAGCACCTCGCGGATGGCCGCGTGGACCTGGTCCTGGGCCGCGGCAACACCGCTCCCGTGTACCCCTGGTTCGGCAAGAACATCCAGGACGGGGTGGAGCTGGCCATTGAGAACTACAGCCTGCTGCGCAAGCTGTGGGACGAAGACACCGTGAACTGGTCCGGGAAGTTCCGCACCCCGCTGCAGAACTTCACTTCCACGCCCCGGCCCCTGGACGGAGTGGCACCGTTTGTGTGGCACGGCTCCATCCGCACGCCGCAGATCGCCGAGGTGGCCGCGTACTACGGTGACGGGTTCTTCGCCAACAACATCTTCTGGCCAAAAGAGCACTACCAGCAGCTGATCAGCCTGTACCGGGAACGCTACGAGCACTACGGCCATGGCACTGCGGACCAGGCGATCGTGGGCCTGGGTGGCCAGTTCTTTATGCGGAAGAACTCCCAGGACGCTGTCAAGGAGTTCCGCCCCTACTTCGACAACGCCCCGGTCTACGGCCACGGCCCGTCGCTGGAGGACTTCACCTCGCAGACTCCGCTGACCGTGGGCAGCCCGCAGGAGGTCATCGAGAAGACGCTTACCTTCCGTGAGTACTTCGGCGACTACCAGCGCCAGCTGTTCCTGATCGACCACGCCGGCCTGCCCCTGAAGACGGTCCTGGAGCAGCTGGACCTGTTCGGTGAGGAAGTCCTTCCCGTCCTGCGCAAGGAATACGCCGACAAGAAGCCCGCCCACGTCCCCGAGCCGCCCACCCACGCCAACCGCGTGGCTGCGCAGCTTGCCAAGGACGCGGCCAAAACCACCGCGGACGCATAATGTCCAGCGGAAAGCCGGAATCGCCGGTCCGTCTCGCTGCGGAAACCTGGGAGTCGTTGTTCAGGGCCCAGGTGGCGGTGATGCGGAAACTGCAGCAGGGACCGGCTTTCCGCCAGCTCGCGCTGAACGAGTACGATGTGCTGTTCACGCTGTCCCGCTGCCCCTCCGGCTGGCTGCGGCTCAACGAACTCAACGACAATGTCCTCTTGAGCCAGTCAAGCCTCAGCCGGCTGGTGGAGCGGCTTCAAAAGCGGGGGCTGGTGGATCGGATGCCCGCCCCGGAGGACGGCCGCGGCGTCCTGCTGAGGTTGACTGATGCCGGCAGGGACCTGCAGAAGGAGATCGGCCGCGAACACGTCCGGGACATCTCCGCGCTGGTGACTCCGGCGCTGACCCCCGCGGAGCAGAAAGAACTGGCACGGCTGACGGACAAGCTCCGCAGCTCACTGGGCCAGCTGCCACCGCACTAGCCCAGGACCTGCAGGCGGTCCGGGTCCTCCACCGGCAGGACGCCGTTGACCACGGCCGTGACCTGCATCCTGCTCAGCGTCAGGCTGCCTCCGATGGTGGACAGGAAGGCGGTGTCTGCGGAGTCCCGGCCGGCAGTGATCCGGAGCATTGACTCCCGCGGGGCCAGTCCGGTGGGATCAATCACGTGCCAGGCCCCGGCCACAAAGGCCTCGGCAACGGCATGGAAGTCCATGGGGTACAGGCCGGGCGCGTAGACAGCGGCAAGCCGGGCCGGGATGTCCTTGGACCGCAGCAGCGCTATGGCCAGGTGCGCGAAGTCCCGGCATACGCCGCGGCGGCTGAGGAGGGTCTCCACCGCGCCGTCCGTTCCGCGCGAGGAGCCGCTGAGGTAGCGCAGTTCCCCGTGCACCCAGTTGCGGACGGCCGTCAGCAGGGCGCCGTCCCGCAACTGGCCAAACTCCGCGTAGGCGGTGGGCAGGAGCCGGTCCGACTCCGCGTAGCGGCTGGGCCTGACGTAACGGATGCGGTCCGCGAGGGTTGCCTCTTCCGGCTGCGCCCGGCCGGACACCGTGGCCGAATAGTGCACGGTGACCTCTGCCGGGTCGGTGAACTCCATGTAGTGGAGCCGCCCGCCGTGGTGGTCCGCCACCTCGGTCAGTGGCACCTCCCCGCCGCCGCTGCTCACGGACAGCGATTCGGCGAAGGATGAGTACCCATCGTTGCGGGCCGCAGCGACGGCCATGGCTACTTTGGTGTTGGCGGCGGTTTTGAAAACCAGGTGTGCTGTAACAGTACGTTCCATGTCGCTTCCGGGGGTGTTGGCAGGAGGTGAACGGGGTCCCGGCACACGGGCTGCGGGACTAGGGTGAAACCTTCAGAGACATTAGCATCCGCTGGACGTTGGCGAATTCAGTCCCCTCATTGGCGTAGGCGGCGGCCTGCGCCAACGTATCGAAGGCCTTGGCCGGGGCCACCAACTCATCCGTTGCATAGGCCTTCAGCGCCGGCACATCGCCGAACGAGTAGTCGCCTATCGCCGCGGGCCCCCGCACCGTGTTCCGCAGTTCACAGGCCAGGTTGCCCGCTCCACCCACCACGTTGGTGATGCCGTAGGAACCGAAATACCGGTAGCCCTGGATCACCCGGAACACCACGCGTGGCGGGATGGTGGCCTCACCGGACAGGGCCGGCAGGTCCACCGGCACGCTGCTGATCACGGTGTACGGTTTCCGGGATCCTTCAGGGCAGTCAACGGCCGACGCCGGCAGTCCGGTCTGCAGGGCGGCCATAAAGGTGCCGTCGGGCTTCTTCACCTCGATTTTCAGGGCGCCCGGCAGCGTCCCCGCTGCCGGCGGCACGGACTGGGCGATCCAATCCTGCGGCAGGTCGAAGCTGACTTTCCGGCCGGCGTCGGCAAATGTCTTCCATACCGCAGCGGTGGCCACCGGCCGGGCCGTGCCCGTGGCTGAGGGGCGTGCTGATGCCGCCTCCGTTCCTTCCGGTGACGGGGTGCCATCCGGCGATGCAGTGCCCTGCGTTACGGCAGTGTCTTCCGGCTGGGCAGTCCAGGCCGGTGCCGGGGCCGACGGGGCGGAACACCCAGCCAGCACGGCGGCGGCAACTGCCGTCGCGAGCATTGTCCTTGCAGCCGGCGCGCGCTTCATGCGCCCCAGCCTAGTCCGCGGGGTGACCCGACGGCGTGTAGGCGAGCCACGGCTTGCCGGTGCCGCAGGCCCGGACAGCGGACACCTGCCGGGCGTGTCGCCGTCGGACGTCTTCAGCCGTCCCTGGCACTAGGCTGTTTGGTATGGCGGAAGACCAGCACAGCGCACCCGAGGAATCACTGGCGGACATCTCCGCCCTGGACATTGCCGACTGGCGGCTGCGGACGTATTCCCTGTACGACAATGTCCGCCGGATTTCTGCGGACAACCCGGCCGAAGCCCACTCGTACTGGCGCCACCAGCGCGACCTGATGTTTGCCACCCATCCGGCCTCGGCACTGACCAAAGCCGACAAATCAAACTTTTCGGGCCTGCGGACCGCTGACTACGACCCCATCTACCGGTTCCATGTGCCGCTCACCAAAGAAGGCGCCGGCCGGGAGATGACTGTTGAGACGGGTACCGACGGGACGGTCCATTTTGTCCGGCTGGGCACGTTCGACCTGCCGGAAATGGGCCAGCTGGCCGTCTGGAAGCTGCAGGGTTACGGCGGCGGAATTTTTGTCCCGTTCCGGGACGCCACCGCCGGCCAGCCCGGCGGCAGCTACGGGGCCGGCCGGTACCTGCTGGACACCATCAAGGGCGCCTTCCACGGCGTCAGCGGCTCCGGACCGGACGCCGAGTTCGTACTCGACTTCAACTTTGCGTACAACCCGTCGTGCGCCTACAACGAGGCTTGGGCGTGCCCGCTGGCCGGCCCCTCCAACCGGCTGGCCGTGGACATCCCTGTGGGCGAGCTGTACTGAGCCCATGACCACCAACCCGCGCCGCCTTGCCCGCGTACGCCCCACTGACCCGGCAACGGCCGCGGAACAATTTTTTGTTGCCAGCGCGGCCACCGGAACCGGGACCGATGGGGACTGGACAGACCGGGACGGGACCTGGACGGTCATCGGGACGCCCTTTCCAGGCTCGGCGGCCAACGCATCAAGCCCGTGGCGCGACAGCTGGCAGCTGGGGGCAACCGTGGCGCGGGACGCATTTTGTTTCCTGGCCCCCAGCGCGCCGGCCAACGTGCTGGGCATGGCCCACAACACGGGACCGGCCGGACGGGCGCAGCCGCCCCAGGCCTTCCACAAAGCAGCCACGAGCGTGGTGGGGCCAGGTGTTGCGATCGAACTGGCACCCGGGATGCGCCAGGTGGAACCGGAAGCCGAGCTGGCAGTGGTCATCGGCACCACATCCCGCGGCCTGACGCTGGCTACCGCCCGTGCTGCAGTCCTGGGGTTTACCATCGCCAACGACGTCACCTGCCGGGACCTGCAGAAATCCGACGCGCTGTGGATCAGTGCCAAAAGCCAGGACACCTTCACGCCCGCCGGGCCATGGATCACCACCGGCCTTGACGAGGCCGACCTGGCCGTGGGCGTAGTCCTCAACGGGAAGGCGCTGGAAACCGCCAGCACGGCGGACCTCGGCTGGAAAGTGGACGAAATCCTGGTGTACCTGACCGGGTTCATGACGCTCCACCCCGGCGACCTGGTCCTCACCGGGTTTCCGGCCGAGTGCCGTCCCCTGTCCCCCGGCGACACCGTCGCGTGCCGGGTGGAGGGCATCGGCGAGCTGGTCAACCCGGTGACAGCATCGGCGTGGCCCGGCCCCGTGCCGCAGTAACCCGCCGGTCCGGCCCCCTGCCGCAGTAACCCGCCGGTCCGGTCAGCCATGGTTCGGGGACTGCCGGAACATATGTCAGGCTTAACGGATGGATTCGACCACTGCGCCTGCGGAAACAACGACGCAGCAGCCTACCCGGAGCTTTCCAGCAACCCGGCACTACCGGGGCCTCCTCCACTTCCCGGTGGTCCGCCAGCTGATCCGCTTCTCCGGCGTTGGCGTCCTGTGCACCGCGGCGTCGCTGGCCCTGTACGCGCTGCTGCGGCCCTGGCTGGGTCCGCAGCTGGCCAATGCGGTGGCCCTGGTGCTGACGTCGCTGCTGAACACCGCCCTGAACAGGCGCCTGACCTTCAAGATTGAAGGCGGCAAGCGCAGGATCCGGGACCACCTGAACGGGCTGGTGGTCATTGTTGTGGCGCTGGTCATCACGGGTGGGAGCCTCGGCGTCCTGCACTGGCTGAATCCGGCTGCCACGGTGGGCGATGAGCTCCTCACCACCACACTCTCAGGGTTCCTGGCCACCGCCGTCCGGTTCACGCTCCTGCGGCACTGGATTTTCCGGCGGGCGCGGCACCGCTAGCGGCGTCCCGGCCCCAGCCGCACTCCCGCGGTCAGGCCGAACCGAGGCTCCTGACCCCGGCCACAGCCCGGGCCACGGCCTCCGCTGCGGTCGCCAGGTCGCCAGCGGTGACGGTGGCGTCGAAGCTGAACCGCACCGCGGTCTGTGCCACCGCGTCCGGGAAGCCCATGGCGGTGAGCACCGGCGACGGCGCGTCGGAACCGGCAGCGCACGCGGAACCGCTGGAGCACACCACCCCCTGGCGTTCCAGGTCCAGCAGGACCGATTCGCCGCTGGTCCCGGGGAAGCAGAACGACGCCACCGATGGCAGCCGCTCCGAGCAATGTCCGGTGCGGACTGCGCCAGGCACCCCCGCGAGTACAGCGGCAATGAACCCGTCCCGCAGGGCGGCCACGTGGCCGGACCGCTCCGGCTGTCCTGCCTTCGCCATTGTCAGGGCGGTGGCCAGGCCCACGGCGGCCGCCACGTTCTCGGTCCCGGACCGGCGGCCCCGTTCCTGGCCGCCGCCGTGGAGAAGGGGTTCCAGCCGGGTCCGGCTCCGCACAAAAAGGACGCCGCAGCCTTTGGGGGCGCCAAGCTTGTGGCCGGAAATGCTCATGGCATCAACGCCCAGGGCCTTGGTGTCCAGCGGCAGCCACCCCGCGGCCTGGACGGCGTCGGTGTGGAAGGGGATGTCCAGCCCGTGCGCCAGCGCAGCCAGTGCCGCCACCGGCTGGACAGTACCCACCTCGTTGTTGGCGTACATCACGCTGGCCACAGCGGTCCCGGGATGGAGGCAGCCGGCAAAGGCTTCCGGGGTCACCAGCCCGGTTCCGTCCACGGGCGCCACGTCAACGGTGAATCCATGGAACCGCTCAAGGTACCGGGCGGACTCTTCGACGGCCGGGTGTTCGATGGCGCTGATCAGGATCCGTTTAAGCCGTGGGTCCGCGGCCTGCCTGGCCAGGGCGATCCCCTTGATGGCCAGGTTGTCCGCCTCGGTCCCCCCGGAGGTGAACGTCAGCTCCCCTGGACGGCAGCCCAGTGCGCGGGCCACCGAAGCCCTGGCGCCGGCCAAAGCGGCAGCTGCTGATTCGCCGAGCGAGTGGTGGCTGGACGGGTTGCCGAACTCGCCGGTCAGGTAGGGCCACATGGCCTCCAGCACTTCCCGCCGGACCGGTGTGGTGGCTGCGGCGTCGAGGAAAATCAAAGCCCGTTCACCCCGCGGTCAGTTCAATGTCCAGGCCAAGGTCCAGGGCCGCCACCGTGTGGGTCAGGGCGCCGATGGAGATGACGTCCACACCGGTGGCGGCGATGTCCGCTACGGTGGCCAGGTTCACGTTGCCGCTGGCTTCAACACGGGCCCGGCCGGCCACCAGCGTCACGCCTGCGTGCAGATCCTCCACCGTGAAGTTATCCAGCATGATGGTGTCCACCCCGGCCGCAAGTACGGGATCGATCTGGTCCATGCTGTCCACCTCCACCTCGAAGTGGGTGGTGTGCCCCAGCTGCGCTCTGGCCGCCAACAGCAGGCCGGTGAGCCGGGCGGGGTCTCCCCCGGTCATCACGGCCAGGTGGTTGTCCTTGGCGAGCACTGCATCGGAGAGGCTGTACCGATGGTTGGCCCCGCCGCCGCACCTCACCGCATGGCGTTCGAGGATCCGCAGTCCGGGCGTGGTTTTGCGGGTGTCTGTGATGCGGGCGGAAGTCCCCTCCACAAGGCGAACGAACTCCGCGGTTTTGGTGGCGATCGCGGACATCCGCTGGACCAGGTTGAGGGCCACCCGTTCGGCCAGCAGCACCGAGCGGGCCCGTCCGCTGACCCGCGCGAGGTGCGTTCCGGCGTCGAACGTTTCCCCATCCTGCACCAGGAGCTGCACCTGGGTATCCGGATCAACCAGCAGCATGGCGTCGCGGAACACCGTGGCGCCGCTGAACACCCCGGGCACCCGGGCGTTCAGGACGGCCGTGGCGCGGGCGCCGGCGGGAATGAGCAGCTGGGAGGTGATGTCGCCGGCGGGGGCGTCCTCGGCGAAGGCGCGCTCCAGGATGTCGCGGACGGGGGCCTGCGGGAGGGTGGCTGTTGAATCAGTCATGGACAAGGCTCGCTTTCGGGCGCCGGCTGACGGCGGTGGGGGAATGGTCGACGTCGGTGCTGTCGCTGCGGTAGTGCGCGCCCACCGAGGCGCGCCGCGAGATGGCGCCGGCCACCAGGAGTTGCGCTGCCAGCAGCAGGTTGGCGTCCTCGTGGCTGCGGGGATCAGCGTCCGCGGGGACTTTCAGGGGTTGCACCGCAGCGGCCCAGGCGGCCAGGAGCGTGCCTGCCTCAGCCAGCAGCTGTCCGTTCCGCAGCACGCCGGCTTTGGCGGTCATCAGCCGCCGCAGCGCTTCCCGGGAAAACGGCTCGCCTGCAGCTGCCTGCGGGCCGGGCGACGCTTTGGCGGGTGTGCCGGAGGCCTGCGCCGAAGGAATGGTCCCCGCCGGCGCCCAGGCCGGGCCGGGCGAGAGGAAGGATTCGACGGCGCGGCGGCCAAACACCAGCCCTTCCAGCAGGGAGTTGCTGGCCAGGCGGTTTGCGCCCTGGACGCCGGTGCAGGCAACTTCCCCGGCCGCGTAGAGCCCGGGAAGGCTGGTGCGGGCAGAGAGGTCCGTGGCCACGCCGCCCATCCAGTAGTGCGCGGCGGGCGCCACGGGGACCACGTCCCGGGTCCAGTCAATGCCGGCGTCGAGGGTTTTTTGGGTGAGCGTGGGAAACCGGCGGCGGAGGAACCCTGCGCCCTTGGCCGCTTCGATACCGCGGGCATCCAGGTAGATGTGGCCGTTGGGGTCGCCAAGTTTGGCCAGGTGCAGGGCGATGCTGCGCGAGACCACGTCGCGGGGTGCCAGCTCCGCGTCAGGGTGGTAGGCGCGCATAAAGCGGCGGCCGCTGCCGTCCACCAGGAGTGCGCCTTCGCCACGCACGGCTTCTGAAATGAGCAGCGGATCGCCGCTGCAGCCGGGCCCGCCCGCGCTGCCCGGCTGGACCAGGCAGGTGGGGTGGAACTGGAAGAACTCGAGGTCACTGACAGCTGCCCCGGCGCGGACGGCGAGCGCCAGGCCATCTGCGGTGGCCACGGCGGAGTTGGTGGTCTGGGCGAACAGCTGCCCTGCTCCCCCGGTGGCCAGCAGCACGGCGTCGGCGTCGAGGGTGGCCGGACGTCCGGCCTGGAGGTAGTCCACCCCTGTCACCCTGCCGCCTGCCTGGCGCAGCGCCGTGGCGTGGGCCCCGGCCAGGATGGTCAGCAAGCCCCCGGCTTCCCGGGCGAGGACTTCGCTGATCAGGGCGGCGGCCACCCGGGCTCCCGTGGCGTCCCCGCCGGCGTGCAGGATCCGCGGGGCGCTGTGGGCAGCTTCAAGGCCAAGGGCCGGACCGCCGTCGGACCCCGGATCAAACTCGACGCCGTAGCGTGCCAGCCCGGCAATGTCCTGGCGTGCTTCGCGGCACATCAGTTCCACGGCGGCCCGGTTGCAATGGCCGGCCCCCGCCTGCAGGGTGTCGGCGATGTGCGCTGCCACCGTGTCGCCGGGAGCGGGATGGTTCAGGACGGCCGAGATGCCGCCTTGGGCGTACCAGGTGTTGCTTTGATCCAGCCGGCCCTTGGTCAGCAGCACCACCTCCGCGCCGGCATCGCCCGCCAGCAGTGCCGCGTAGAGCCCGGCGATGCCGCTGCCCAGGATGGCGAGCCGGCGGGCGGCCAGCGGCCGGGCATCGGTGCGGGGCGGGCGGTGCATTATGGCCTGGCCGCGAGCATACGCTCAAGCGCGGTCCGGGCGTTGGCCTGGACGGCATCATCGACGGTGATCCGGTTGACCACGCGCCCTGCCACGAGTTCCTCCAGGACCCAGGCCAGGTAGCCGGGGTGGATCCGGTACATGGTGGAGCAGGGGCAGATCACCGGGTCCAGGCAGAAAATGGTGTGTTGCGGGTATTCGGCAGCCAGCCGGTTCACCATGTTGATTTCCGTTCCGATCGCGAACGTGGTGGGTTCCGTCGCTGCGGCGATGGCTTTTTTGATGAAATCCGTGGATCCGGCGGAATCCGCGGCGTCCACCACTTCCATGGGGCATTCGGGGTGGACAATCACCTGCACCCCGGGGAAGTCCTGCCGGGCCTTTTCGATCTGGCCCACGTTGAAGCGCTTGTGGACGGAGCAGAAACCGTGCCACAGGATGACCCGGGAATCCTGCAACGCCTCGCTGCTGTTGCCGCCCAGGTCCTTGTTCGGATTCCACATGGGCATTTGCTCCAGCGGCACGCCCAGGGCCTTGGCGGTGTTCCTGCCCAGGTGCTGGTCCGGGAAGAAGAGCACCCGCTGTCCACGCGCAAAAGCCCATTCGAGGACGGTCTTCGCGTTTGAGGACGTGCAGACGATGCCGCCGTGTTCGCCACAGAAGGCCTTTAGCGCTGCGGAGGAGTTCATGTAGGTGACGGGGATGACCGGGACCCGGCCGTCGGCGTCGGGCTCGGTGCCGAAGATTTCAGTGAGTTGTTCCCAGCATTCCTCCACCGACCCGGCGTCGGCCATGTCCGCCATGGAGCAGCCGGCGGCGAGGTTGGGCAGGATGACTGCCTGTTCGGGGGTGGAGAGGATGTCCGCTGTTTCGGCCATAAAGTGCACCCCGCAGAAGATGATCGCTTCGGCATCGGGCCTGGTCAGGGCAGCGTTGGCCAACTGGAAGGAATCGCCTACAAAGTCCGCGTACTGGATGACCTCGTCCCGCTGGTAGAAGTGGCCCAGGACCACTGCCCGGTTGCCCAGCGTGGCTTTCGCAGCGAGGATTCGGGTCGCCAGTTCGGCATCGGTGGCCTTTTTGTACTCCTCCGGCAGCTGGCCCTGGCGGGGCGTGGCGGCGGGTGCGGCGTCGGCGCTGGAGGCGCCGGGGCCGTAGGCGGGAATGCCGGCGAGGGCTTCGGCAAGGTCGTAGTCCCAGGGACCTTTGGCGAGGGCCGGGCTGCAGGTGCTGCGCTCTGCGGCGCCGCCCTTTTCAGCTTGTTCGCGCGTGATCAGCTGGATTGCCGTGTTGACGCTGGTCATGGTGTGCTCCTGTTGTCTGGGTCAAGGCCGGGCCGGCCGGTGAAGCGGTAAAGGCGTGGCGGGCGGTGCTTCCCGCCCTGGAGGAATTCCCCGGTTTCTTCGATTTCCGGGGTCGCCTTGAGTTGCCTGCGGAAGTTGCCGGGGTCCAGCTGGCGGTCCAGGACAGCCTCGTAGACTTCCCGGACCTGGGCCAGGGTGAAGTACTCCCCGAGCAGGTGGTAGGCCACTGAGCCGTAGGCGAGCTTGTTCCGCAGCCGCCAGAGCGCGTACTCCACGATGGCGTTGTGGTCGAAGGCCAGCGTGCCCAACCGGTCCGCCCGGAACCACCGGACGTTCTCGGATTCGTCGGCGAGCGCAGCTTCAGTGGGCTGCACCAGTGCCCAGTAGACGATCGAGACAACGCGCTGGGTGGGCGAGCGGTGCAGGCCACCGAAGGCGTACAGCTGCTCGAGGTAGCTGGGGGCCAACCCGGTGGTTTCCCGGAGGTTCCGCGCGGCCGCGTCCTGCAGGGAGTCGACCTGGCTCAAGGGGCCGCCGGGAAGGGCCCACTGGTCCTTGTAGGGTTCCCGGATCCGGCGCACCAGCGGCAGCCACAGCGTGGGCCGGCCGGAACTCTCGCTGGGTCGGAGCGCGAAGATCACCGTGGAAATGGCCAGTGCCGGCGGTGCCGCCTGGCGTTCGGAAACGTTTGCCGAGTTCGAATACATCGCTGCCACCGCCTCCTTCCGGAGCCACCTCATCAGTTAAAGTCAATTTGACTAGAACTAATTCTACGACTCCACGGCCCGAAACCGAAATGTTGCCGGCAGCAGTCCGGCCGGTCATGCAGCAGCCACCACCGGGTTCAGGGTCCGGCCCGGGAAATGGGGGTCCGGCACAAGGACCGGGGAGGCGGGAGGCTTCGGGTGCCCGGCCGTTTCGCCGGACCTCTGTACCCATCGTTTCGCGCCGGCCGGTCCGCCCGGTACGGCCTGCACGGGCTCAGGCGGTAAATTCAAGTGGTCCCACGAGGATCCCCCGAACCCAAGAAGGCAGCCCATGACGGAGAAGCACGCCCCGGCACATCCCCAGCCCCAGCTGGGCCACAGCATGAAGCCCCGCCAGCTCACCATGATGGGACTGGGCAGTGCCATCGGCGCGGGCCTGTTCCTGGGCTCAGGTGCCGGCGTGCAAGCGGCCGGGCCGGCAGTGCTCATCTCGTACCTGGTGGCCGGCACCCTGATCATCCTGGTCATGTGGGCGCTGGGCGAAATGGCTGCCGCCAACCCCAACAGCGGCGCATTCTCGGTCTACGCCGAACGTGCCATGGGAAAGACTGCCGGCGCCACCATCGGCTGGTTGTGGTGGCTGCAGCTGGTGGTGGTTATTGCCGCTGAAGCACTCGGCGCCGCCGGGCTGCTGTTTTCCGTATGGCCGGTGGTTCCTGTCTGGGCTCTCGCACTCCTGTTTATGGTGGTGTTCACGGGCATCAACCTCGCCGGCGTCCGGAACTTCGGCGAGTTCGAGTTCTGGTTCGCCGTCCTCAAGGTGGCCGCCATCATCCTGTTCCTCGGCGTGGGCGCAGCCCTGCTCCTGGGGCTTCTCCCGGACGTGGCCTCGCCGGGCCTGGCCAACCTCACCACTGACTTTGCCCCTGAGGGCCTAGGCGGTGTGGCCGCGGCACTGTTTGTGGTGATTTTTGCTTTCGGCGGGACCGAGATTGTGTCCGTTGCCGCCGCCGAAACCGAAGACCCGGAGCACAGCGTCGGCAAGGCCATCCGCACCGTGGTGTGGCGGATCCTGGTGTTCTACATCGGTTCCGTGCTGGTGATCGCGGCAGTCCTGCCCGCCACCTCCGAGGCGCTCGCCTCCCCGTTTGCGGGGGTCCTGGACGCCGCCCGGATCCCCGGGGCGGCCACCGCCATCACCCTGGTGGCCGTCGTCGCGCTCCTCTCGGCGTTGAATGCCAACCTGTACGGCGCGTCCCGGATGGTGTACTCCCTCGCCGGCCGTGGGGAAGCACCCCGGTTCCTGGCCCGGCTGCGCGGCGCCGGGGTGCCCATGGCGGCCGTGGGCGTGTCGGTGGCGTTTGGTTTCATCGCGACTGTCCTGGAGCTGCTGTTTCCGGAGCGGATCCTGCCGGCCCTGTTCCAACTGGTGGGCTCCACCTGCCTGGTGGTCTGGGGCAGCGCGCTGGTTTCGCAGCTGGTCCTGCGGCGCCGTGCGGACCGGGCCGGCACTCCCCTGCCCCTGCGGATGAAGGGCTTCCCGGGCCTGACCATCCTTGGCCTGGTCCTGCTGGCCGTGATCTTTGCTGTGGGGTTCAGCGCCGAGAGCAGCCGGGTGCAGCTCTTCGGCACGCTGACGCTGATCGCGGGGATCGCTGCGGCCTGCTGGCTGGCCGCCCGGCTCACCGGGGGCGCCCGCCAACCCAACTGACTAGCAGTTGTTGTCGTTTTGGGGGTTCAAAACGACAACAACTGCGAGCTAGTTGGGCGGGGCGGGTGCCAGCTTGCCCGGTTGAAGTCCCTCGCAGCCCTGGCGGTTGAAACCGGTAAATCCGCTGTTGAGCTGCCAAGTCCGCAGCCGGGTAAAGTGGTGCGTACCTTCGGCGGGGCAGGCGGAGGAGGCTCCGAAGCGCAGGGTCCGCCTGAGCGCCGTACTTGATGAGGACTGTAACCATGAGCGGCAGGCACACCGGCAACCAGCACAACCACACGGTAGAGGGCACCGACCCGCAACTTTTTGTCGCTGTCCACGATCCGGCATCGGACGCCGGCCTCAGGCCCGTCCTGCTGATCCACGGTTTCTCGTCCTCCAGCAAGCTGAACTGGGAAGACACCGGTTGGGTGGCTGCGCTGCTGGATGCGGGCCGCCGGGTCATCACCGTGGACCTGCCGGGCCACGGCCGCAGCGGCGCCCCGGAAGACCGAGATTCCTACTCCCCCAGCAGGATCCGCGCGGACCTGCTGCAGGCAGCGTTCGACGCCGGGGCGCGCCCCCTGCAGGACGGGAATCCTTCCAGCGGGCTGGACGTAGTGGGGTATTCGCTGGGCTCCCGGCTCGCCTGGGAATTCGGCGCCACCCAGCCCGAACTGGTGCACCGGCTGGTGCTGGGCGGGCCCAACATGGCCGACCCACTGGCGGAATTCGACCTGGTGGCCGCCCAGGACTTCCTGGCCGACGGCACCCCGATCGCGGATGAGTCCACCGCCAGGCTGCTCCGGATGGCGCAGCTGCTGCCGAGCAACAACATCTTCGCCCTGCTGACCCTGGTGGAAGCCATCAAGGATGAGCCCTACGACCCCGCCGAAGCCGTGCCGCACGTCCCCTTGCTCCTGGTGGCCGGCGAACTGGACGAACGGCTCGGCAGCCTGGCGGGGCTGGCCGATTTGGCCGCCAAGGCCGGAACCAGCGCCGAGCAGCTGGTTCTCCCCGGCAGGAACCACACCAACGCCGTGACCAGCAGGGCCTTCAAGCAGGCGGCCATCGCGTTCCTGGCCGGCTAGCCGCCGGCCGCACACGGGCGCGCGTCCCGGCGGTAGGCTGGGTCCGACGTGGCAAAAGGGCCGGAAGGGACACATGGGAACGCGCTTTGAGGACCGCACCGACGCCGGCCGGCAGCTGGCGTCGGTCCTGACCCAATTCAGGGAACGGCCGGACACCGTGGTGCTGGGCCTGGCCCGGGGCGGGATCCCCGTGGCCGCTGCCGCCGCCCAGGCCCTGTTCCTGCCGTTAGGCGCTGTCCTGGTCCGGAAACTGGGCATCCCGGGGCATCCGGAAACCGCGTACGGGGCGCTGGCCCGGTCCGGCGGACGCACCGTCCGGCTCCTCAACCGGCCGCTGCTGGACCGTGTGCTGGCCCATGGGGTCGGCCGGGAGCAGCTGGAAGCCGTGGAGGCCCAGGAACGCGCCGAACTGCACAGGCGTGCGGCCCGGTACCCGGAATACAGCCTGGACCTGGCGGGAAAAACGGTGCTGCTGGTGGACGACGGGCTGGCTACGGGAGCCACCATGCGTGCTGCCGTCGAGGCGGTCCGGGCCGGCAACGCGGCAGCCGTGGTGGCGGCGGCGCCCGTGGGGTCCGTGGAGGCGGAGACGTCCCTGGAACGGGTCTGCGACGCCGTGCTGTGCCTGCACCTGCCCGGCAAGTTCCGCGCCGTGGGCAGCTTCTACCGGAATTTCGGCCAACTGACGGACGCGGACGCGCTCGGTTTCCTGGCAGCGGCTGCCGATTAACGTCCGACGGCGGGCCGGACCGCCGTGGTCCGGCCCGCCGTCGGGCGCGTGGAAAGGTTCCTAGTGGTGGCCGCCGCTGACGCCCAGCGGGTTGCCCTTGGTCTCCTTGGCGAGCACCACACCAACCACCGAGATGACACAAAGCACCATGATGTAGATGCCGATGGAGCCGGTCCACCCGGTGCTTTGCAGCAGGAATTCGGCGATGGTGGCCGCAAAGGCGCCGCCGAGGATGGCGCCGAAGGCATAGCCGATGGAGATGCCGGAGTACCGGACGTTAGCGGGGAACATTTCGGCATACATGGCCGACATGGGCCCGTAGGAGAGGCCCAGTCCGATGGTGAGGACAAACAGGGCAAGCCCGTAAAGCCAGATGTTTTTGGTGTCGATCAGGGCGAACATGGGGATCATCCACACAAAGATGATCGCGTACCCGGTCACGAACGTCTTCACCCGGCCGATCCGGTCCGAAAGCCAGCCGCCCACCAACGTGAAGATCAGCCAGCCAAAGGACGCCAGCGTGGTGGCCAGCAGGATCTGCGGGGTGGGCATCTTCAGGATGCGGGTGGCGTAGGAGATGAAGAACGCGATCAACAGGTAGCCGGCGGCGTTGTTGCCGATGAAGATCAGCGTGGAGTACAGGACCGGCTTTTTGTGGTTGCGGACCAGCTCGCCCAGGGGCGCCTTGCTTTCCTTCTTCCGCAGGGCCATTTCCTGGAAGACCGGGCTTTCGGCCACGGCGCGTCGGATGAGGTAGCCCACCACAATCAGGACGATGGAGAGCAGGAACGGCAGCCGCCAGCCCCAGGCCGCGAAGTCCTCCTTGGACATTCCGGTGTTGAGGAAGTAGAGCAACCCGGTGGCCAGGATCATGCCCACCGGCACGCCGATCTGGGGGTAGGCGCCGAAGAGGCCGCGCTTATTCAGGGGTGCGTGCTCCACGGCCATCAGTGCGGCACCGCCCCACTCGCCACCGGCCGAGAAGCCCTGGACAACACGGAGCAGGATGAGCAGGACCGGGGCCCAGGCGCCGATCTGGGCGTAGGTGGGCAGCATACCGATCAGGGCCGTGGCGGCCCCCATCATCACCAGCGTGAAGACCAGCATGGCCTTGCGGCCCAGGCGGTCCCCGAGGTGGCCCGCCACCACGGCGCCGAGCGGCCGGAACAGGAAGCTGATGCCGATCAGGGCGAAGGAGAGGATCTGGGCCAGGCCCGGGTTTGATTCGTTCAGCGGTGCCAGGAAGAGCGGGGACAGCAGCGTCGCCGTCAGCTGGGCAAAGATAAAGAAGTCGTACCACTCGATGGTGGTGCCCACCAGGGTGCCGGCAAGGACTTTGCGTTCTTCGTGCCTGCTGCTGGGGCCGGTAAGGGTGTCCACCTGGGAAGGTGTGGTCATTGAAACTCCATTGTTTATTCGGCGGGGATGCCACCGGACGCCTTCATAATTACCGACAGAACGGTCAGTTAGTAAGCAGGGTACTACGAAAATGTGAGTCAGGACACGCAAAGCGGCAAAATTCAACGTTGTTTGGGTGCAGGGACCCTGGCGGGTGGCGTGCCGGCGCCAGCCTGATGGCGAGGCGGCGCAGGCGCCGCCGGGCCGGTCCCCTGGGATCGTGGCGGCCTAGGATGGATGCCATGACTTCCTCCGCTGCAGCACCGGCCGGAGCGGCACCGGCCGCGGCACCCCCGTCGCAGACCCTCTCGCGCGGCATCCGTGCGCTGGAGATCCTGGCTGCCGCCCCCGGCCCCCTGACCATTGCGGAACTGGCGGACGCCATGGCCGTGCACCGCTCCGTGGCGTACCGCATCCTGCGCACCCTCGAGGACCACTCACTGCTGGAGCGGGACAACGCCGGCAAGCTGATGCCGGGACCGGGACTCGCCGTCCTGGCCCGCGGGGTGTCAAGGAACCTGCAGGCAGCAGCAATGCCGGAGCTGACCCACCTCGCCAACACCCTGGACATGACGGCGTTTGTGGCGCTGTGGGACCACCATGACTGCATCACGCTGGTCACGGTGGAGCCCCGGCACGCCGGCGCAACAGTGGCCCAGCACCCCGGAAGCCGGCATCCCATCAATGCCGGCGCGCCGGGCATCGCCATCCAGTCCGCCCTGACCGAAGCCGAATGGGAGCGCCTGGGAACCGGGATCGCCTACCGGCCGGAAGCCGCAGAGGCCCGGCGGCAGGGGTACTCCGCCAGCCATGACGAGGTCATTCCCGGCGTGTCATCACTGGCGGCACCGGTCCGGGTGCCCGGCGGCAGGCCGGCCGCACTCGCCGTGGTTTACATCCGGTCCGAGCACGGCCCTGCAGTTGTAGGCGAAGCGCTCGCGGCCAGTGCGGCCCGGATCGAGGCCCTGCTGGCGTGACCGGGTAAAGCCGGTCCGAGGCTGCACCCGGTCAGGATGCCAACCGCTGCGGCGCGCCGCGGCCGTCGAGTTGGGCGGTGCCACCGGCGGGTGGATTGATCCCGGCCCATACCTCGTCCAGCGAAAGGCCCAGCACGTCAGCGATCGCGGCGATGGTGGGAAAAGCAGGCGTGGCAACCCGGCCGGTCTCGATTTTGCGGAGCGTTTCCGGCGAAACCCGTGCTGCGAGGGCCGTTTCCAGCATGGAACGCTGTCCGCGGGCTCGGCGGAGGAGGGCGCCGAGGCGTTCTCCGCGCTCGACTTCTTCGGGTGTGAGGGGCAACCTGACCATGGCACCAACTATAGTACCGGGATAATATGGCCGGTATAGTTATTGGAAAATGATGCCTGGAGGCACTGCATGATCGAAATCCTGAACCCCGCCGAGCTGACCCGTGCAAAGGTCACCGGGACCCTGGTGGCAGACATCCTGCACACCCTCAAGGCCCGCAGCACGGTGGGCACCAACCTGCTGGACATCGACAGGTGGGCCAAGGCCATGATCCTCGAGGCCGGGGCCACGTCCTGTTACGTGGACTATGCTCCCTCGTTTGGCCGCGGGCCCTTTGGGCACTACATCTGCACTGCCGTGAACGACGCCGTGCTGCACGGGTTGCCTCACAATTACACCCTTGCCGACGGCGATCTGCTGACCCTTGACCTGGCTGTCATCAAGGATGGGGTCGCGGCTGATTCCGCCGTCAGCTTCCTGGTGGGCGCGGCCCGCCCGGCAGCCAGCGTTGCCATGATCAACGCCACGGAGCGCGCCCTGGCAGCCGGGATCGCCGTTGCCCGTCCGGGGGCCCGGATCGGCGATGTGTCCCACGCCATCGGCACGGTCCTCACCAACGCCGGCTACCCGGTCAACACGGAGTTCGGCGGCCACGGCATCGGCTCCACGATGCACCAGGACCCCCATATCGCCAACACCGGCCGGCCCGGACGCGGCTACAAACTGCGTCCGGGCCTGCTGCTGGCGCTTGAGCCCTGGGTCATGGCTGACACTGCCCAACTGGTCACGGACCCGGACGGATGGACCCTGCGCAGCGCCACCGGCTGCCGGACCGCCCACAGTGAGCACACCATTGCCATCACGGCCGACGGAGCCGAGATCCTTACGCTGCCGTCCGCGGCGCGTCAGTAGCGCCCGGGTCTTTCGGGCGGAGTCCGACGGCGGCTGCCGCACCCAGGAGGGCCAGCGCCAAAGCAGCCGCCACGGGGACAATGAAGGCCGCTGCATAACCGCTGGTCTGCGCCAGCTGGCCGCCGATGGAGGAGCCCAGGGCCGTGCCGGCCACGATGCCGCTGGCCAGGGCCGTCATAACGGTGCCCAGTCGCCGGGCCGGGGCCACCATGCCGCCCACGGAGAAGACGGTGACCATCACCGGTCCCACGGGAAGGCCCAGGACCAGCAGGACGGCTACCATGGCGCCGAGGGACGTGGGCAGCAGCAGCAGGACGGCGAGCGCGGCCATGGCGAAGGCAGACACCATCCACCGCAGCGGAAGGCTGAACCGGCGCGGCCAGTAGGCCACCGATAGTGCGGCGGCGGCGGAGCTCAGGCCCATGGCGGCGTACAGCAGGCCGGCCAGCTCCGAGCCGCCGAACCCTGCCGAGAAGGCGCTGAGTGCGGCCTGGGTGGAGCCGAAGAAGGTGCCCATGCAGACCATTGCCACCACCGGCAGGATCACGGCCGGCGGCAGTTTTTTGGCTGCAGGTTCCTGCGCTGCGGAGCCTGATCCTGCGCTGCGGCGGCTGATCGGCACCGAGCGGTGCGTCGGGTGCGAGGCGAACGCCGGGACCAGCGTGATGGTCATGGCCGCGGCGAGGGCAAGCGGCAGCCACGGCGCCAGCAGGCTGGCGAGGATGCCCACCAGGGCAGGCCCCAGGACGAAGGTCACTTCGTCTGCCGTGCTTTCGTACGAGAGTGCCGTGTCAAGGTCGCGGTTGTTATCCGCCGGCACTCCGCGGGAGGCCAGGGCCATCCAGCGGACCCGGGCCAGCGGCCCCACCTGCGGGCAGCTGGCGCCGGCCAGGAACGCCGTCGCCAGGACAAATACGGGGAACCCACCAGCCTCGCCCATGGTGGTGGCGGCGACGATCAGCGACACAACGGCGAGGGTATTGAGGACAGCGGCCACCAGCAGGACAGGGCGTTGGCCGCGCCGGTCTGCCAGCGCACCGAGCATCGGCGCGCCAAGGGCCGAACCGATGCCTACGGCCCCGGCAGCGGTTCCGCCAATGGCGTAGGAGCTGCTGACGGAGGTGACCAGGGTCAGCGTGCCAACCGTGAGCATGGCCAGCGGCAGCCGGGCGAAGAGGCCCAGAGGCAGGAAACTGCGGCCGGCCAGCTGTGGAAGGCGGGCGAAGCGGCCCACCGGGGCAGCGGTGGCGGGGCCGGCCTCAAGGGTGTTGTTGGTTGCAGCGGGAGAAGGTTGTGGCGTCATTTCCGGGCTCGTTTACTCTCTGCGCACCGTCCCTCCTCCCGATGCGCGAAACCCGGTAACTGTTCCAGTATATCGGCGCCGCTACCCGGGCAGGTCCAGGGCGTCGGTAATGCGCAGCGTGGACCCGGTCCTGGCCTTGATGACCTGGAGCTGGGTCCCAATCCGCTGCTTCATCTCCCCCACATGGCTGACCAGGCCTACCACCCTGCCGCCATCCCGCAGGCCTTCCAGAGCGTCCATGACCTGTTCCAGTGACTGCTCGTCGAGGCTGCCAAAACCTTCGTCCACAAAAAGTGTCTCAATTTCCACGCCGCCGGCTTCCTGCTGGACCACGTCCGCCAGCCCGAGGGCCAGCGACAACGAGGCCATAAAGGACTCACCGCCGGACAGGGTGGAGGTGTCCCGACGGAATCCCGTCCACTGGTCCACAACCTCCAGGCCCAGGCCGGACTTGGCGCCGCGGGCAGCCTTGGCGTCGGTGTGCTGGAGCAGGTACCGGCCATCACTCATGGCCACCAGCCGTTCCGACGCGGCCAGGGCCACCTGTTCCAGCCGGGCGGCCAGGACATAGCTGTTCAGGCTCATGCGGTAAGTATTCTCGCCCCGGCCGGCTGCGGCGTCCGCCAGGCCGGCCAGCATCTGAGCACGCTCGGCGGGCCCCCGGGCCGCCCCCGTCAGGTCAGCGTATTCGGTGCCCATTGCCTGCAGCGCGGCGAGGCAACGCCCGGCCAGACCGGCGGCGAGGTCCGCCTGCCTCGCTTCCTCGCGGGCAGCGGCAGCGGCCCCGCGAAGGGCCAGGAGTCCATCGGTGCCGGCTCCGGGCCCGGCGGCCTGTTCCTCCCGGGCCTGGACCAGGTCCGGGGAGGCAAACAGTTCAGCCACACGCGCGGCTTCGTCCTGCGCGGCCCGGACCTGTGCCTGGAGCGAGGCTGCCTCCGCGCCGGCCAGCAACCGCTCCCGGGCTTCGTCGGGGCTGCTGAATCCTGCCCCCGGCAATGCCTGCTCCAGCTGTTCCGCCGCCTCAGCGGCCGCTGCCCGTGCCCGGTCCAGCCGTTCCTGTCCGTCCAGGGCCTTGGCGAGGACTGCCGCCGATTTTTCCAGGGCCCGCAGGCGCTGCGGCAGGCTCCGATGCCCGTTGCGGAGCTCAAGCAACGCCTGGTCCAGGGTTTCGGTCTGTTCCGCCAGGCCGGCAAGCTCCGCGGCGGCCTGCGCCAGTTCCGCTTCCGTGGCAGCGCGGGCTTTGGCCGTGGCGGCAATGGCGTCATCCGTCTTCGCCAGCTCTTCCAGCTTTGTGGCGAGTTCGGCCGCGGCGTCCTTGGCGGCGCGGGCCGCCTCCCGGGCATCGTGTGCGTCCTGGCGTGCCTGCTCCTCCGGGGTGTCGCCACCCTGGCTGACCAGGACGGCGATCTTCTGGTCTGCGTCCGACAGTTCCCTGCTGACCTGCACAAATGCGGCCTCGGCCGCCTCGTGCTCCTGCTCCGCAGCCTCCTCCGCCTGGGCCAGGCCTGGGCCGCCGTGGCCGGATGCCGCAGGAAGCGGGTGCTCGCCGCTGCCGCAGACAGGACAGGGGCTGCCGGGAAGCAGATGGGCGGCCAACTCGGCGGCGGCGTTGGCCAGCCTTGCTTCGCGTAGATCGAGCCACTCGCGTTTGGTTTCCAACCGGACTTCCCGGGCCTGTTCGTACCGGAGGTGGACAGCTGTACGGCCGGTGAGGGCCGCGGCATGGCGGCGGACCACGTCCAGCAGTTCCCCGGCAGCAGCAGCCTCCTTGCTCAACAACGGTTCGGCCCCGGCGCGCAGCTCAAGGTCCGGCAGGCCCGCCATCAGCGCGCTGCGATCGGCACCCAGCCGGACTTCGCGGCTGTCCAGGTCCGCCAGCGCCTTGCCGGCCAGGTGGTGCCGGCCCGCAAGGGTGGTGTGCCGGGTGCGAAGTTCCCGCAGCCGGTCTTCGTCCGGCACGCGGGCTTCCACCACGGCCAGCAGCGAGCGGAGCCGTCCCAGTTCCGCCGTGGCGCCGGACAGCGGCGCCGTCCCGGAGCGCCCGGCCTGCTCCAGATCCTGCTCCTGGTCCAGCTCCAGCCGGGCCAATTCCGGGTCTTCCGCCGCCGCCAACCGGAGCAGGGTCAGTGCTGATTCGGCTGCTGAGGCTGCGCCGGCCACCTTTGCCGCTGCGGAGTCAACACCCTGAAGGTGTGCGGCCAGGACTTCCGCCTGGCGGTGGCGGTCAAGCCGTTCGAGCTGGCTGGCGACCTGCGCGGCAGAGTCGTGCACTGCCTGCGCCCGGACGTCCGCGGCATCGAGCCTGGCACGCCGGTCCTGGCGGGCTGCTTCCGCCTCCACTTCGGCGGCGCGGGCCGTGCTGGCCGTACCCGCCGCCGAAGCGGCCTTCGTCAGCTCGCCGAGCCGGTCTTCAACAGCATCCGTGAGCCATTCCAGCCGCTCAGCAGTCTCGGCGGCCGGGGCATCCTCAGTAGCCAATTCCAGGGCCGCGGCCTCCGATTCGGCGCGGCCAAACAAGACGCCCAGCCGGGCTGTCAGCGCGGCCACACTTTCCTTGGCCGCCTGGGCCTGGCGGGACAGTTCCTGTTCCAGGGATTCGAAGCGCTGGGTGCCAAACAGTTTCTGCAGCAGTTCCAGCCGGTCCGACGCCTTGGAACGGAGGAACGCGGCGAAATCGCCCTGCGGCAGCATCACCACCCGGGTGAACTGCTCACGGTCCATCCCCAGCAGGGCCAGAATCTCGGCGCCTGCTTCATCATTGCGGGTGGACTTTTCCTGCCAGGCGCCGCCCACCCGCTCGCGCAGGAGGGTCTTGGCCTGCTGGGTGGTGAAGCCGTTTTTGCCGCGGGCGCTGGGTTTGTCCCAGGCCGGTGACCTGGTCACTTCGAACCGCCGGCCCTGTGCGGAAAACTCGCAGGTGACAGCAGGTTCCTGGCCTGGCTCCGCATGGTCGCTGCGGAGCCGCTTGCCGTCCTGCCGGGCACCCGGAACAGAGCCGTACAGGGCGAAGCAGATGGCATCCAGGACGCTGGTCTTGCCGGCACCCGTGGGGCCGTTGAGCAGGAACAGGCCATGCGCGCTGAGCCGGTCGAAGTCGATGTCCTCCGTACCGGCAAACGGCCCGAACGCTGAAATCCGAAGTGCGTGGATCCTCATCGGGACACCTCCTGCAGGCGCACGTTCTCGATCGCTGCGGCCAGTGCTGCGGTTTCGTCCGGATCAGGTTCGCGGCCACGCACGTGGTCCAGGAATCCGCAGCAGACGGCGAGGTCGTCCGGTGCGCCGGCCAGCCTGCTGCTGTAGGTGGCGGTGCTTGCCGCTGTGGCCCCGTCCGGGTCGAAGCCCAGGACCAGGGTGTCCGGGAACCGTTGCCGCAGCTGTTCCATGGCCCGGGCGGGACGCTGTGGATCCGTGAGGGTGACCTGGCAGTAGGCGGTTTCCGCCCACGCGTGGTCCGGCGAGGCCAGAAGTTCAGCCAAATGGCCGCGGAGAACAGCGAGCTCCCGGGGCGCTTCCCAGTGGATTTCCTGGACAGCGGTGACGCCCCCTGCTTCGATGTCCACCAGCCAGCCGCCCTTACGGTGGCCCGCTTCCGAGAACGAATACGCCAGCGGGGAGCCGGAGTACCTGACCTGGGGCGACAGCTGCTGCCTGCCATGCAGGTGGCCCAGTGCGGTGTAGCTGAAGCCGTCAAACAGATCCAGCGGGACGGCCCCCACGCCGCCTATGCTGAGGTCCCGCTCGCTGTCGGAACTGATGCCGCCGGTGGCGAAGGTGTGCGCCAGGACCACCGAGTGGACGGTACCGGGACGTTCCGCCAGATCGGCGCGGATGAGCCCGGTGGCGGCCTGTGTCACTTCGAAATGGCTGGCCGGAACGCCCAGCTGGTCCGCGACGAGCCGTGGTTCCAGCCAGGGAATGCCGTAAATGGCCAGCTGGGCGGAGGCCCCGTCAGGGTCCTCCCCGAGCGGCAGGAGCAGCGGCTGGGCCAGGTGTTCCACCCGGGTCCGCAGGTGCACTCCCCCGCGCTCCAGGAGCCTGGCGGCAAAGCCCAGCCGGATGGCGGAGTCGTGGTTTCCGCTGGTGAGCACCACCATGGCACCGGCTTCGGTGATCCGCACCAGCGCATCATCCAGGAGCCGGACCACGTCCACGCCCGGCAGCGCGCGGTCGTAGACGTCGCCGGCAATCAGGACCACATCGACGTTGTGACCGCTGACGGCCGCCACCAGCTGGTCAATGAAGTCCCGTTGGGCGTCCAGCATGCCTACGCCGTGAAAGGACCGGCCCAGATGCCAGTCCGAGGTGTGTAATAACCGCATATTTCTACGCTAGCGGCTGGCACCGACAGTTTGCGCACCCGCCGCAGCGGGGCGCATCAGCCGCGCTTTCCGTCAAAGAGTTCCCGGGCCTCGTCGGTACTGGCCGAAGGAGTTGCGGCGGCGCCCGCCGGGCCCTGCCGGGAAGGTTCGGATTCCGGCAGGAAACCGTCGACGGCGGACGCGTCGCCGCCGTCGGCAGCGTCCCGGAAGCCGCCGTCGTCCTGGCCGTCAACACCAGACCGGCCCCCTGCCGCGGCGACGTCATCCGCGGTATCAGCTGCGGGGTCGCCGCCGTCGATGGCTGCCACCGGCGTCGAAGCAGCGGCAGAGTCGAAAACGCGGAACAGCAGGCCCGCGATGGTGCCGCCCACCAGTGGCATCAGCAGGAAGACCCAGACCTGCTCAACCGCCCATCCTGGGCTGAAGACCGCCGAAGCAAGGGCGCGGGCGGGGTTGAAGGGAAGGTTGCCCAGAGTCTGGCCCAATTGAAGAAGCGCGGCGAAGGCCAGGCCCACGGCCACCGGGGCGGCCGCCCGGGCGGTGTTGGCACGCGATCCCGCGCCCAGGAACACGGCCACGATGATGATGGAGCCCAGCAGCTCCAAGAGCAGCACGGCACCCAGCGGCGCCTGCACAATCGAGTGCTCGGCAAAGCCGGCGGTCACCGTGGCGAATGCCGTGCGGCTGTCCTGGATGCCGGGAAGCGTACTCAGGACACCGAAGAGGGCAAGCGCGCCAACCAAGGCCCCCGCCAGTTGTGCGGCGACGTACGCTGCCGAGCGGCCGGCGCGGATCCGCCCGGCCAGGAGGTGGCCCACCGTGATGGCCGGGTTGAAGTGACCGCCCGAGACGTGTCCGAAGGCGATCATGGCAGCAGTGATGGCCAGGCCCGCGGCCAAAGCCGAAGGCAGCGGACTGGTCTGCGGAATGCTGAACAGCGGAACGCCCAGGGCCACCACGGTGATGAACAGGCTGCCGAAAGCTTCGGCGGCCAGCCGGGGCAGCAGTCCGCCCTGCTGGGATTCGCCGGCAGCATCCGGCTGACGGGTATCGGACCGGGCAGGGGCAGGCGTGCGCATGGGAAACCTTAAGTCAGGGGTGGATGGCAGTGTTGCCGCTGGCAACCCCAACACTCTTCCAGTCCAGGCTGTGGGTTTGCTGGAGGTGCCCTCAAGCGGGCACTGCCGCGGGCCCGTGGCTCGGGCCGGCCACCCTGCCACGGTAAATTTGCAGCATGAGCAACGAATCCGGCCAGCCCGGCCCCGCCCTGAAGTCCCGCATCCACGGCTGCCTCCTGGGCGGTGCCCTGGGAGACGCGCTGGGCTACGCGGTGGAGTTCGATTCCATGGCAACAATCCGGTCCCGCTTCGGCAACAGCGGCCTGCAGGGCTTCGGTGCCCTCGGCCGCCCAGCCCATTTCTCCGATGACACCCAAATGACCCTCTACACCGTGGACGGGCTGGTGGAGGCGCTGGAGTGGGCCAACTCGGGTGTCGGCGCAGACGCCAACGCCTGCCTGTGGCTGTCCTACCTGCGCTGGCTGGCCACGCAGGGTGTCGAGGCCGGCCCCCGGGCGCCTGCACCGCAAGCGCGCTGGATTGATTCAAACGCCGTCCTCCACCAGCAACGCCACCCCGGCAAAGCCTGTCTCTCTGGCCTTGCCACCGGAGAAATGGGCACCTCAATCCGGCCCGTCAACCCGGAGTCGAAAGGGTGCGGCACGGTGATGCGATCGGCACCGTTCGGGCTGATCCCGCACATCACGGCCGACGCCGTCTACAAACTCAGCTCCGACGCCGCCTCCCTCACGCATGGCCACCCTTCTGCCCGGCAAAGCGCCGGGGTGTTCAGCCTCCTGATCCACCACCTTGTGGCCGGCGAAACCCTGGCCGGGGCGGCAGCCACCGTGGCAGCCCATGCAGCCACCGTGAAGGACGTCGCCCCGGAACTGCCGGGGCGCCTCGACGCCGCGCTGCGGCTTGCCGGGCAGGGCGTGGTGGCACCGGAGGAACTGGTGGCGGCACTCGGCGAGGGCTGGGTGGCGGAGGAGGCGTTCGCCGTCGCGCTTTACGCTGTCCTGGCCACAATCCCCACGGACGCCGCGGACAACGGCGAGCCCCGCCCGGTCCGGCATTTCCGGGCCGCCGTCGCCTTGGCGGTCAACCACAGCGGGGACAGCGATTCCACCGGATCCATCGCGGGCAACATCCTGGGCGCGCATTACGGCACGGACTGCCTCCCGGCCGACTGGCTGGAGGCGTTGGAAGCGCCTGAGGTGATCCGCGGAATGGGCGAGCTGCTGGTGAAGGTTACGACCGGCGAAGGCTGATGTTGTTGCAGGCCTCGCACACGTCCGCCGGGATCAGGCCGCGGCGCTGCAGGAACCCGAAGATGACACAGCCGGCGCAGAAGCCCAGGACGGCCTCAAGCGAGGCGGCCACCACCAGCAGTCCCAGCACCGTCCAGGCGGCAGGTGCCGCGCCGGCCAGGAACAGCAGCAGCGCAATGGTGGAGATTGCGGCTCCGAGGCCCTGCGCAAAACGCTTCGGCGGCCCCGGCACCAGCCTGGCCTTCCCCAACCACGGCGTGATGACCTTGACGGAGAGCAGGGCCAACGGCGAAACCCTTGGACCGAAAAGCACCCGGAGCCAGAACCCTGCGGCCAGGGCAAGCAGCCCCCAGACGGAGCCTGTCACCGCCGTGGCCAGGGCAAGGACCACCACCAGTCCCGCCGTCACCCGGGCGGCGTATTCGTTGACTGGATTGGGGAACGCAAAAAGGGAGCTCATGGCCCAAGGCTAGGAGCGGAGTCCCCGGCTTGGAAGCTTTGTTGCGCCGCATGACCGGCAGCGGGATGATCAGGCGCCGGCCGCCGCGAAACTTCCCACCATCTGCAGGAATTCGCCCTCGGACAGCACCTCGATGGCCTGGCCCCGGTCGTGGAGCTCCAGGACGCGTTTGGCTTTGCCCGTGAGCCGGCCGGACCGGAGGTCTGCGGCCACAAAACCGTCGCCCACCACCAGAACGGTGGTGCGGCCCGTTACCCGGCTCTCGGGACGGGCACCAAGTTCCGCGGACCGGATTTTCGCTTCGGGCCGGCCGATGGACAGCGAACCGGTGAACACGATGGTTTGGCCATGCAACGGATGCCCCGGTGCGGCGGCCGGGTTGGGCTCCGGGTTGGCGCCCTCCTCCGGCCAGCCCGACTGGAAGGGCCGGACCAGCGCAGCGCCGTTGCCCGAGGAAAGGGCGGCCAGGCTGGGCTTGGAGAGCGGGTCGATGGCGGGGTCAAACGCCTCCTGCCGGGGCATCACCAGCCCCAGCGACAGGTACAGCTCCGCCACGCTGTTGGCGCCGTTGCGCGCAGCGATGTCGATCAGGATCCCGGCGCAGGCGCGGGCATCCTCGGCGGCGTCGTGGTGGTTCACCAGCGGCACACCGGCTTCCTCCGCGGCGAAAGGCAGCGAGTTGGAGACCAGCGAATAGCACCGCCGCGACAGCATCACCGTGCACACATAGTCGTAGGCCGGGCCGGGAAGGCCGGAGACTTCCAGGGCCGAGCGGATCACGCCGAGGTCAAAGGCCGCGTTGTGGGCGGCCAGCACATCGCCGCCGATGAAGGCGCCGATCTCCGGGAACAGGTCGCCGAACCGCGGCTGCAATGCCACGTCGGCTGAGGTGATGCCGTGGATACGGGTGTTGTGGTACTCAAAGTGGTCGTGGCGCGGGGGCGGGCGCATCAGCCAGGACGCTTCCTCCACCACACGGCCGCCGCGGACCTTGGTCAGCCCCACGGCGCAGGGGGAGCCCCTGAACCCGTTCGCCGTCTCGAAGTCAATCGCCGTAAAATCCAAACCCACGCCCACACTTTACCGCCGGGCCGGGCCGTTTCCGCGTTACCGGGGCGGCCCTGTCACGGATATCACGCGGACGACGGCGGCCGACGGCTTAGGGGGTGGCCTCACCGGACGGCACATGCAGGTCAAGTACCCTTGGAAGGTGAACATCCCTCTCCTGAATGACCTTGCTGTGTCCACGCTGGGCGGTGCAGGACCGGTCCAGCCGCAGCTGGCCTCGTTCCTCCCCGACTGGCTGAACCCCCAGATCTTCCTGGCCGATCCCGCCCTGGCGCCCTGGGTGGTGCTGCTTGTGTGCGGTATCGTTTTCGCCGAAACGGGCCTGCTGGTGGGCTTCTTCCTGCCGGGCGATTCCATGCTGTTCACCGCCGGCCTGCTCGTGGCCACGGATACCATCAAGTTCAACGTGTGGCTGCTGGCCCTGCTGATCATCATTTCGGCGATCATCGGCAACCAGACGGGCTACCTCATCGGCTCCAAGGCCGGGCCCGCCATCTTCAATAAGCCCAACTCGCGGCTCTTCAAGCGTGAGAACGTCGAGAGCGCCCACGCGTTCTTCGAAAAGCATGGCGGCAAAGCACTGATCCTGGCCCGCTTTGTGCCCATCATCCGGACCTTTGTGCCGGTGATCGTGGGTGTGGCGCAGATGGATAAGCGCAAGTTCTTCCTCTACAACGTCATCGGTGCGGTGCTGTGGGGCGGCGGCGTGACGCTGCTGGGCTACCTCCTGGGCGACCGCGTGCCGTGGGTCCGGGACAACCTGGACATCATCTTTATCCTCATCGTGCTGGTCTCGGTCCTGCCCATCGGCGTCGAGGTGCTCCGTGGCCTTTCCGCCAAGCGGCAGGCCAAGGCCTACGGCACGGACCCCGTGGCCGAGTTCATCGAGGAGCACACCCCTGAGGACGAGCACAAAACGCCCCGGGACACCGGCAGCCACCGGCCCGACCAGCGCTGAGTTCTTTAGCGACAAACGCCGAAGGGCGCGCCCACCGCTGACACGGGGGCGCGCCCTTCGGCGTTAAGGCAGGTCAGGAACGTCCGACGGCGTTACTCGCCGGCTTCCTGCAGGGCGGAGATGATGGCCGGCAGCAATGCCCGGAAGGCTTTGCCGCGGTGGCTGATGGCATTCTTCTCCTCGGCAGAGAGCTCGGCGCAGCTCCGGTCGCCGCCCAGCGGCTGCAGGACGGGGTCGTAGCCGAACCCGCCGGCGCCGCGGGGAGCCCGCAGGAGCGTGCCCTCCAGTTGGCCGTATTCCACGTCTTCGCGGCCCGGCTCCTCCGGGGTGCCGGGGACGGCCAGTGCCGCGGCACAGACAAACGCAGCGCCGCGGTGGGCGTCCGGAACGTCGGCGACCTGGTTGAGCAGGAGCTCCAGGTTGGCCTGGTCGTCTCCGTGCCGGCCGGCCCAGCGCGCGGAGAAGATCCCCGGGGCGCCGCCCATCACGTCCACCGCCAGGCCTGAATCGTCCGCTATGGCCACCAGGCCGGTGGCAGCGGCCACAGCGCGTGCCTTAAGGAGCGAATTCTCGGCGAAGGTGACACCGGTTTCCACCACGTCCGGGGCACCTGCTGCCGCCGCATCCACCACCTGGGTGTCGACGTCGAGCCCGGGCACCTGGCCACGCAGCAACTCCCGGAGTTCACGCAGCTTGCCCGCGTTGTGGGTGGCGAGCACCAACCGGGGAGCGGCCGTCACAGCGTGTCTGCCAGCGTTTCGCGCTGGATGGCGGCGAGCTGCGTGGTGCCCAGGAGGGCCAGGTCCAGCAGTTGGTCCAGCTCGGCGCGGTCGAACGGGGCGCCTTCCGCGGTGCCCTGGACCTCTACGAACTTGCCGGAACCGGTGACCACCACGTTCATGTCGGTTTCGGCGCGGACATCCTCGACGTAGGGCAGGTCCAGCATGGGAACGCCGTCGATGATGCCCACGGAGACGGCGGCGATGGTGTCCACCAGGGGCTGGGCGTTGCGGGCAATCAGCTTGTTGTCGCGGGCGAAGCGGATGGCATCGGCGAGCGCCACGTAGGCGCCGGTGATTGCGGCGGTGCGGGTGCCGCCGTCGGCCTGCAGGACGTCACAGTCCAGCACGATGGTGTTTTCGCCCAATGCCTTGGTGTCGATGATGGAGCGCAGCGAGCGGCCGATCAGGCGGGAGATCTCGTGGGTCCGGCCGCCGATCTTGCCCTTGACGGATTCCCGGTCGGAGCGGGTGTTGGTGGCGCGGGGCAGCATGGCGTACTCGGCGGTGACCCAGCCGCGGCCTTCACCCTTGAGCCAGCGCGGAACGCCTGCGGTCAGCGAAGCGGTGCACAGGACCCTGGTGTTGCCGAACTCGATCAGTGCCGAGCCTTCGGCCTGGTTGGACCAGCCCCGGGTAATGCTGATGGGACGGAGCTGGTCGGGGGTGCGGCCATCGGCGCGCACTACGGGCACTGCGGTTGCTTCAGAAGTCATGCCTTCAGCTTATCCATTGAAGCCCGGAGGCCGTGCCACCGGAGCCCGGTCAGCCCTGGCCGGGCTCGTGGGTCAGCAGGTCCCCCACAGTGCAATTGAGGACCCCGCACAGCGCAGTGAGGGTGGAGAACCGGATGGCTTTGGCCCTGTCGTTCTTCAGGACGGACAGGTTCACCAGGCTGACGCCCACCAGCCGGCTCAGCTCCGTCAGGCTCATGCCGCGTTCTGCCAGCAGCTCATCGAGCCTGCAGTGGATGGCCGAGTAGTCCTCAGCCGGCATCAGATGAGCCCCTCGGTGTCTTTCTGCAGGCGGCGCCCAAACTGGAAGGCGCCGGCAACCAGCACCAGCACGGTTCCCGCTATCAGTGGCGCGGCATTGAAGTCGCCGGCAAACAGCACATCGCCGGGCCGGCCCGGCGCCCCAATCAACCGGGCTGCGCCGGTGCGGGCGAGGCCGTCCAGGACCTGCGCCACGGAGCCGGCTCCGGCAAGGACCAGGCCGCAGCCGATGATGATCCAGGACGACGACGGGGTGAACAGGCTCCGGCGCTGCAGCCGGAAGGCGAGCAGGAAGAGCAGCGCCGCAACGGCGAGGAAACTGAGCTGGTTCAAGACTCCTGCCCAGGCCAACTGGGCCGCCTCCGCGGAGGGCAGCACGGGAATGGTGGCTTCGATGGCGCTGAACCGGGCGGTAGCGTCCAGCATTAGTCCCCCGGGCTGCTGGGAAGCGTCGTTCAGGGGCAGGGTGAGGGTCACCGGCCCGGTCAAGGTGGCAACGACGCCGGACACGGTCCAGACTGTGCTGGCCACGGCGGCCAGCGCCGCACCCGCCATGATGGCGAAGGCGTCCACGCGTGATACAAACTGCTTTTGTCCAGCCGACCTGCGCTGCGTTGCCATATTCATGAATCCCCCGGATTATCGATGATCGTTAATAACGAATATCGATAACATACAAGATCCGACTCCGCTGCGCCAGCACCCTTCCGGGCTTTAGACGGTGTAATGCACCCCGGCCACGGCCACCGCCACGTCGCCGCCGAACACGGGCCTGGCCTCGGCCATCACCGTGGTGGGTGAGGTCCAGACCGGAATGTGCGTGAGCAGGAGCCGGCGCGCGCCGGCCGCGGCTCCTGCCTCCCCTGCCCGCTTGCCGGTCAAATGGACGTCCTTGATGCCGTCGTCGCGCCCTTCCTCGAAGGCCGCTTCGCAAAGGAAAAGGTCGGCATCCCTGGCAGCTTCTTCAAGGCCCGGGCAGGAATCGGTGTCCCCTGAGTAGGTGAGGACACGGGTGACCGGGTTGCCGGACTTGTCCGGCTCCACCACTTCCACGCGCAGGGCGTAGGCCTCCTCCACGGGATGGTTCACGGCGTATGGGGTCACGGTGAAAGGGCCAACAGTCACCGGCTTGCGCTCGGCCCAGTTGGTGAAGTCGAATTCCTCGTGCATCCCGGGGTCCAGGTCCAGCCCGTAGGCGGTGGCCATCCGGTCGGCGGTGGCTGCGGGACCCCAGACCGGGATCCTGCCGCCGTCCCAGCCGCCGGGCTTCCAGCGCACCGCGACGTGCAGCCCGCACAGGTCCATGCAGTGGTCCGGGTGGAGGTGCGTAAGGAAGATCGCGTCAATGTCCTCCAGGTCGGTGTACCGCTGGATGGCGCCCAGGGCGCCGCTGCCCAGGTCCATCACCACCTTCCAGGTCCGGTCACCGTCCGTGGCGGTCAGCAGGTAACAGGACGCCGGCGAGCCGGGGCCGGGAAACGAGCCGGTGCACCCGACAATGGTGAGCTTCACAGGCCAGGCCTCCCGTCACGGGCGGTCCCCGCCAGGCGGCCCCCCACGAAGTTGGAAATCCGCGGACGGTTCCGGGCGCTCTGGGCCGCGGCGATCATCTCAGGGGTGATCCGGGCCAGGCTGCCCGTGGGGTACTGGGCCGCCACGTGGTCCACGTGCCGGACGGACAGCACCTCAGGCCCCAGGAAACGCCGGGCCAGCGACTCGAACTGACCGGCGTCGCCCGTGGCAACAAAGTGGTGTTCGGGCGGCGTGGCGTCGGTGCGCTGCAGGTTGCGGGTGGCCAGGGCCCGGTACACGTCCTTGGCGGTTTCCTCAGCACTTGACACCAGGGTCACGTCGGCCCCCATCACAAAGGAAATGACGCCGGTCAGCAGCGGGTAATGGGTGCAGCCCAGGACCACGGTGTCCACATTGGCTGCCTTCAGCGGAGCCAGGTATTCCTCCGCGATGGCCAGCAGGGCCGGTCCCGTGGTGATGCCTGCTTCCACGTAGCTGACGAACTCGGGGCAGGCCACGGAGGTGATCTCCAGGTCCGGGGCGGCCGCAAAGGTGTCCTCATAAGCGCGGGAGCCCACTGTGGCGGAAGTGCCGATCACCCCCACCCGGCCGGTGCGCGTGGCGGCAACCGCCCGGCGGACGGCGGGCTGGATGACTTCGATCACCGGGATGCCGTACTTGGCGGTGTAGCGTTCCCTCGCGTCCCGGAGGACGGCGGCCGACGCCGAGTTGCAGGCAATGGTCAGCAGCTTCACACCGGAATCCACCAGTTCGTCCATCACCCCCAGCGCGTTGGCGCGGACTTCGGCGATGGGCAGCGGGCCGTAAGGTCCGTGGGCGGTGTCCCCCACGTAAAGGATGGCTTCATTGGGCAGCTGGTCGATGATGGAGCGGGCAACGGTCAGCCCGCCCACGCCGGAATCAAACACACCGATGGGGCGGGATTCCAGCGCGGCGGCTGGCAGGTCGCTGGCTGCGGACACCGGGTCAGCATCCGCTGGCGGCTCCATGCTCGGGGCTGTTGTCATGATTATTCGAGGATAGGTCTTCCCGGCAGCCTCAGCCATCATGTTGTGCCCTGGAACTCATGTCTGGCAGGTCACAGGACAGCGGGGCCGCCGCGCTCACCTGCGGGTCTCCATGGACGCCAGCATGGCCTGGACCAGGGATTCCTGCAGCCAGGTGGCGAAGTTGTACACCAGCGCCAGGTAGCTTTCCACGTCCTCGGCCTGGGACCAGTCCTGCATCAGGTGCACATGCCCGGCGTCCTCCTCGTCGCGGATGTCCAGCCGCTCGGCCAGGACCAGGCGGACGTCGTTCAAGGCCATGGACCAGTGCCGGGGGCCGTCGCCGGTGAGGACCAGTTCGTCCTTGTCCAGGTCCAGGGCGGCAGCCCGGAGGGCGCCGATCTTGGTTTCCCGGAGTGAACGCTCGGTGAGCTGGCGGAACTCCAGGGACGCGTCGTCGTCATTCTTCATAACGTCCGGCAGCAACCGCAGGACCGCCCGGTCGGAGGGCGCGGCAACGTCCATGTCGAGGCCGATCAGGGCCGCCAGCGGATCCTGCCCTGCCCGCTCCTCGGGTTCAAGCATGGAGATGACGTCATCGATCAGGCTGCGCAGGAGCTCGCGTTCGGCAGGTTCGAGGTAACCGGTGATGCCCTTGAGGCCGTATTTGAATGCCTTAGCCACGTTTCCCCTTACCCTGGCCCGAGCCGCCGGACTTGCCGGACTTTCCGCCCGGACCGCCGCTGGCCTTCTCCACCGTGGCCCACAGCCCGAAGCCGTGCATGGCCACTGCGTGCCGTTCCACTTGTTCCTTGCTGCCCGACGCGACGATGGAGCGGCCCTTTTTGTGGACCTCCATCATGAGCTTGTTGGCTTTGGTCCCCGAGTACCCGAAGTAGCTCTGGAAAACGTAGCTGACATAGCTCATCAGGTTCACGGGATCGTTCCAGATCACCAGGTTCCAGGGGATATCCGGGGCCGTCAGGGAGCCTGTGGCCTCCTCTGTTCCGGTCCGGGTGCCCTCCTGGATGTCAGGGCGGGGCGCAACGCTTACAGTCATCCGTCCATTCTATGGGGAGGATGGTCCTCCGCCGGATAGGCCCACAACGGCGAGGGTCCCGCAGCGAGACGTGGGAGCCGGTGGGTGGGGCCACGCCGGCGAGGGACCCGCGGCGAAGCGCAGCGAGACGTGGGAGCCGGTGGGTGGGGCCACGCCGGCGAGGGACCCGCGGCGAAGCGCAGCGAGACGTGGGAGCCGGTGGGTGGGGCCACGCCGGCGAGGGACCCGCGGCGAAGCGCAGCGAGACGTGGGAGCCGGTGGGTGGGGCCACGCCGGCGAGGGACCCGCGGCGAAGCGCAGCGAGACGTGGGAGCCGGTGGGTGGGGCCACGCCGGCGAGGGACCCGCGGCGAAGCGCAGCGAGACGTGGGAGCCGGTGGGTGGGGCCACGCCGGCGAGGGACCCGCGGCGAAGCGCAGCGAGACGTGGGAGCCGGTGGGTGGGGCCACGCCGGCGAGGGACCCGCGGCGAAGCGCAGCGAGACGTGGGAGCCGGTGGGTGGGGCCACGCCGGCGAGGGACCCGCGGCGAAGCGCAGCGAGACGTGGGAGCCGGTGGGGACTAGAGTGATTTTCGTGAGCACCTCTGCCGGCTGGGACCATCCCCGCACGTCCTTTTACACAGACCACTACGAGCTGACCATGTTGCAGGCTGCCCTGCATTCCGGCGCAGCCCACCGCAAATCGGTGTTTGAAGCCTTCGCGCGGCGCCTGCCGGATGGCCGCCGCTACGGCGTGGTTGCGGGCACGGGACGGCTGCTGGAAGGCATCGCCAACTTCCGGTTCGGCGCGGCCGAGCTGGAGTTCCTGGCTGCCACCAAGGTGGTGAACCAGCAGACGCTGGACTACCTGGCCGACTACCGGTTCACCGGCGACATCTGGGGTTACGCCGAGGGCGAGGCGTACTTCCCCAACTCCCCCATCCTCATTGTTGAGGCCACGTTCGCCGAGGCCTGCATGCTGGAAACCTACGTCCTGTCGGTCCTGAACCACGACAGTGCCATCGCCTCGGCGGCCTCCCGTATGGTGGGCGCGGCCGGCGGACGGCCATGCATCGAAATGGGGTCACGGCGCACCCACGAGGAAGCCGCGTCCGCTGCTGCCCGGGCCGCTGTCATTGCCGGCTTCGACAGCACCTCCAACCTGGAAGCCGGCGTGCGCTACGGCATCAAGACCGTGGGCACCGCAGCGCATTCCTTTACGCTCCTGCACGACAATGAGCGCGACGCCTTCGACGCCCAGATCGCGTCCCTTGGCGCCGGCACGTCGCTGCTGGTGGACACGTACGACGTCGAAACCGCCGTCCGCACGGCCGTGGACCTGGCAGGGCCCAAACTGGGCGCGGTACGGCTGGACTCGGGTGACCTTGTGGCCCAGGCGCAATGGGTCCGCCGCCTGCTGGACGATTTGGGGAACGTGAACACCAAAATTGTGGTCACCTCCGACCTCGATGAGTTTGCCATCGCTGCCCTGCAATCCGCTCCGGTGGATTCCTACGGCGTGGGCACGTCTTTGGTGACGGGCTCCGGCGCGCCGACGGCGAGCATGGTCTACAAGCTCGTCAGCCGCACTGACGACGCCGGGAACTTCGTCTCCGTCGCCAAGGCAGCCAAAAATAAGGCCAGCGTAGGCGGCCGTAAATATGCCCTGCGCAAGCTGAACGAACGCGGCACTGCCACCGCCGAGATGGTCGGGGTGGGGCACCGGCCCGAGGACGACGGCAACGACCGCCAGCTCCTGCAGCAGTTCATGAAAAACGGCGAACTGCTCCCCGGCTGGACCGGTTATGAGGGAGTGCAGCGCGCGCGGCAACGGCACGCGGATTCCATGGCCGAACTGCCCTCGGTGGTCCACCGGCTCCAGCGCGGCGACGCCGCCATCCCCACCGTTTACGAGGAGAGCTGATGTCCCGCGCCCTGATCATTGTTGATGTCCAGAACGATTTCTGCGAAGGCGGTGCACTGCCCGTCACCGGCGGGGCGGACCTGGCCGTTGCCATCAGCGAATACGTCGACGCCCACCACGGCCAATTCGACCATGTGGTGGCCACCCAGGACTGGCATATCGATCCGGGCAACCACTTCTCCGCTGCCCCCGACTTCAAGGACAGCTGGCCGCCGCACTGCGTGGCGGGAACCCGCGGGGCGGAGCTGCACGAGGACCTGGACACCGAGTACATCGAGGCCTTCTTCCGCAAGGGCCAGTTCACGGCCGCCTACTCCGGCTTCGAAGGCCTACTAGCCCCCGAGGACGCTGTCCCCACCGGCGAGCGCCAGCCCGGGTCAATGCCCGGGGCCAACGATTCGCCGCAGTCAGCACCGGACGGGGACGCCATCGGCCTGGATGAATGGCTCCAAAGCAACGACGTGGAGGACGTGGTGGTGGTGGGGCTGGCGACCGACTACTGCGTGCGCGCCACCGCCCTCGATGCGGTCCAGGCAGGCTACGGCGTCACCGTGATCCGTTCCCTGACAGCCGGGATCGCCGAAGACCTCGACGAGGCCGTGGCGGAGATGGAACTGGGCGGCGTCGAGATCGCCTAGTCCCACGGCCTGTACCTGAGGCTCACCTCCGGACCGCCCCCGCGTCGGCCTGGCTCGAACACATGTTCGATTAGACTGGGGGGAATCGGAATGGAGGGACACCATGGCCTACCCAACGGAGCCGGCGGACAGCGCCGGACAAGGAGCAGCCGGGACCGGAGAGTCATTCCTGCCGGTGGGCTTTGCCTCTCCGGCTCAGGACTATTTTTCCGGCCGCATCGACCTCAATAAGCACCTGATCAACGACATCACCAGCACGTTCATCCTCAGGGTGGCGGGCGACGGGATGCGGGCCTCCGGCATTTTCGACGGGGACGAACTGATCGTGGACCGCTCCCTCACGGCCCGCAGCGGCTCCGTGGTGGTTGCCGTTGTGGATGGCGAGCTGATCATCCGCAGGCTCCACCTTGCCGGGGACGAGCTCACGCTCACCGCTGACGATCCCGGCCTGGCCCCCATCACGGTGACGGCCGGCGTCGACCTGGCCGTGTGGGGCGTCGCCACCCGGTGCCTGCACCGTGTCTGAAGCCGGCCCCGACCGCGCAGCAAAGTGCTTCGCCCTGGTGGACGTGAACAACTTCTACGTTTCCGCGGAGCGCGCCTTCGACCCATCGCTGGAAAACCGGCCCGTGGTGATCCTGTCCAACAATGACGGCTGTGTGATCACCCGAAGCGCCGAGGCCAAGGACCTGGGCATCGCCATGGGCGCACCCTGGTTCCAGATCTCGGCGCAGGCCAAGGCCTGGGGCTTGGTGGGCCTGTCCAGCAACTACGAACTGTACGGGGACCTCAGCGCACGGGTGATGGAGTACCTGGCCAGGCACTCGCTGGCCACCGAGATCTACAGCATCGACGAGGCCTTCCTGACCTTGCCCGGAAGCACCGCCGACCAGCACGTCGCCGGCCGGAACATCCGCCGCGGCGTGCGCCGCCACGTGGGACTGCCCGTCTGCGTGGGGCTGGCCCCCACCAAAACCCTCGCCAAACTTGCCAACCAATGGGCCAAGAACAACCCGCACTTCCAGGGCGTCTGCCACTGGGACAGCATCAGCCCCGCGGACCAGGAGCGGCTGCTGCGCAAGCTTCCGGCGCAGAAGATCTGGGGTGTGGGCGGGCGCAACAGCACCCGGCTCGCCGCGGTCGGGATTATCACGGCCTGGGACCTGCGCAATGCCGATCCCCTGGTGATCCGCAAGCGTTTCTCGGTGGTCCTGATGCGGACGGTCCTGGAACTGCAGGGAACCCCCTGCATCACCCTGGACGAAACCCGGGGCCACAGCCAGATCCTGTTTTCCCGGTCGTTTGTGACTCCCGCCAGCAGTGTCAGGGAGGTGGGGCAGGCCCTGAGTGTCTACGCCCAGGGCGCAGCAGCCCGCCTTGCCCGGAAAAAGCTGGTCACCGGGAACCTCAACGCTTTCGCCCGGACCTCGTCCTTTAACGGCGGACCCGTCGTGGCCCACTCCGTGGACGTGGCGTTCCCCTCCCCCACCGCCGATCCCCTGGAGATCATCAGGGCGGCGCAGCGCCTGCTGCCGGACATCCGCGAAGGCACCCCCTATATGCGGGTGGGCGTCACCGTCAGGGACCTGAGTCCGGCAGGCAGCCAGGACACCCTGATGGACTTCCTGGACACGCCGGACCGGACCCTGGGCCCCATCCTGGATGGTGTTGCGGAACGGTTCGGCCGGGCCAGCATCGGGCTGGGCCACGGCGGCCTCAGGTCCGGATCGAAGTGGGCCACCAAGCGGGACAGGCTGACGCCGCGGTACACCACGCACTGGGATGACCTGCCGGTGGTCAAAGCCAAATAACGCCTCGACCCCTGGCGGTCCGCCACGCGCCTACGTGCGGCCGATAAACCAGTCCTGGAGCTTCCGCAGCCGCGACTGGAGCTGCTCCTCGTTGGCCTGGGCCACGGGAGGGCCACCGCACACCGTCCGCAGCTTGGTGTGCACCACACCGTGCGGGGTGCCGGTCCGGGCCGACCAGGCCGAGACGTTTTTGGCCAGCTCATTCCGCAGGTCCATCAGCATCCGGTGGTCCGGCATGGCCGGGGCGGCCGCCTGCACGGGCGCAGACCTGCTCTTCCGGTTCAGCTGCTCGTGCTGGCGCTGGCGCAGGAGGGTCCCCACCTGTTCCGCGTCCAGCAGGCCTGGAATGCCCAGGAAGTCCAGTTCATCGTCCGAACCCACTTCGCCGCCGGTACCGAACTCGCCGCCGTCGAACAGGACCCGGTCAAAGGACGCCTGCGAATCCAGTGCCTCGAACTTGCCTTTGGTGAGGCTGTCGGATGCCTTGTCCTCGCGGTTGGCGTCCGCCATGAGTGAGTCTTCGGGGTTGAACAGGCCGTCGGCGTCCTCTTTTTCGGGACGGTCCAGGGCATGGTCTCGTTCGGCTTCCATGGAGTTGGCCAGCGCCATCAATTGCGGCACCGACGGCAGGAACACCGACGCCGTTTCGCCGCGTTTGCGGGCACGCACAAAACGTCCCACGGCCTGGGCGAAGAACAGCGGGGTGGAGGTGGACGTGGCGTAGACGCCCACGGACAGCCGCGGGACGTCAACACCTTCGGACACCATGCGGACCGCCACCATCCAGCGTTTCTCGCTGGCGGTGAACTCGTCGATCTTGTCCGAAGCCTTGGCGTCATCCGAGAGGATAACGGTGGGCGATTCGCCGGTGATCCGCTTCAGTTGGCCGGCGTACGCGCGGGCATCCTCGTGGTCGGTGGCGATAACCAGGCCGCCGGCGTCGGGCACGGTGCGGCGCACCTCGCTGAGCCGCTTGTCCGCGCCGGCCAGGACGGCCGGGATCCACTCCCCCGTGGGGTTAAGCGCCGTACGCCAGGCCTGGGAGGTGATGTCCTTCGTGACGGCGGCCTCGCCGAGGGAGGCGGCCATTTCCTCGCCGGCGCTGGTGCGCCAGCGCATCTGGCCCGAATAGGCCATAAACATCACGGGGCGGACCACATGGTCGCGCAGGGCACTGCCGTAACCGTATGTGTAATCCGCCTTCGACCGGCGGATGCCGTCGCGGTCCTGGGCGTATTCCACAAACGGGATGGGTGAGGTGTCCGACCGGAACGGCGTACCTGTCAGGGACAGCCGCCGGATGGCAGGATCAAACGCCTCGCGCAGGCCGTCGCCCCAGGACAGGGCTTCGCCGCCGTGGTGGATCTCATCGAGGATCACCAGGGTGCGGGCGGCCTCCGTCTTGGCCCGGTGCAGCAGCGGTTTGCTGGCCACCTGGGCGTACGTGACGGCCACCCCAACGAAGCCGCGGCCGTGCTGGCCGTCGGAGTTCTTGAAGTTGGGGTCGATCGCAATGCCCACCTTGGCGGCGGCGTCGGCCCACTGCCGCTTGAGGTGGTCGGTGGGCGCCACAATGGTGACGCGGTTGACGGTGCCGGCCTCGATCAGCGTTGAGGCAACCCGCAGCGCGAAGGTGGTCTTACCGGCGCCGGGCGTTGCGACGGCCAGGAAGTCGCGGGGGGCCGCCTGCATGTACAGATCCAGGGCCTCCTGCTGCCAGGCACGGAGTTTCGGGGCGGTTCCCCAGGCTGCGCGTTCCGGGTATGCCGGAGGCAGGGTGGGGCCACCAAAGAGGGTTTCCGTCACTATTTGTTGTTGCCCTTGTCCCCGCCGGAGCCCTTGCCGCCGTCGTTGCTGGGCCGCAGGCCGTCATAAACCTCTTTGCACATGGGGCAGACCGGAAACTTTTTGGGATCCCGGCCCGGCGTCCAGACCTTGCCGCACAGGGCAATAACGGGTTCGCCACTGAGGGCGGACTCCATGATTTTTTCCTTCCGCACGTAGTGCGAAAAGCGCTCCCGGTCCCCGGGCTCCACTTCCTGGCGGAGTTCCTCGCGCTCAATGGTGGCCGTGGACGTTCCAGCCCCGGACAGCTCGCGCCGCGGATCGTTTTCGAGAGGGTCCGTCATGCTAGTCATGCCTTCCATCTTAGCCTTTCCGAAGGCCTGGCGTTCGACGCCGGGACCTCCCGGGTGCCCGTTTGGACCAGGTGCAGCACAGGGACAGCCGGCGCACCCGGGCGTGTTGGAACAGGCGCCGGGGACGCCAAGGGCCGCTGCCGTGCGGCAGCGGCCCCGGTGAAAGGCATTACTTATTGACGCCCACCTGGGCCAGGAGTTCCGGCCCCCTAGCGTCAAGCCATTTTCCGCCCAGCCGGATGCCGCCGGCGAAGAGTCCAAGACCCAGCAGCAGGCCCACGGCCAGGTTGATCCAGCCCAGCATCCTGTTGCCGGTGACCAGTTCGGCAATAAGCAGTGCAACCTCGGGGATCACCAGGACCAGCAGGACGCCCATGCCGCCGAACTGGACGGCCATGGTCTGGCCCACGTTGCCCGGCGGCTTTTTGAACGGGCTGTCACCGGGCAAGGGCACGGGCGTGGTGTACCGGGCAGACACCACAGACGAAAGGCCCAGCCCGCTGAACAGGATGCCCAGCGTTAGTCCCAGCAGCCCCGGGAACGCATACCAGGTGTCGGTCAGGACGGCATATGCCACGGCGAAAACCAGCACCGTGGGAAGGGAGAACAGCAGGCAGGCCATGGCCCGGCCCAACCGGTCCGCGGTGCCCCTGACACCCGTGGCGAGGTGCAGGGCAAACGCAGTGTTGTCGTAGGAGACGTCGGCTGAGATCGACCAGGCCAGGAGGAAAGCGGATAGCGGCGCCAGGATGGCCAGGCTGCTGAAATCCCCGCTCTGGGCGCCGGTGAACACCAGCACCACCGGGAGCAGCGGGATCACCACCAGGGACCCTGAGTAGCGGGGGTCGCGCAGCCAGTAGGTCAGCGCCCGGGCCGTCACGGCGCCGGTGGGGGTTGGTGGCAGCAGGCCCAGCAGGCCCAGCTTGCCGCCCTTGCGCTTGGTGCTGCCGCCGCTGTAGGGCGGGGTCACCAGGGCCCGTTCCAGCATGGACTTCCACGCCCACGCCAGTGCGGCCAGCGTGGCGGCGGCGATCAGCAGCTTCAGCAGCGCCGGTCCCGCGTCGCCTGCCGCGACGTCCCCGGCCAGGGCCCAGGAGGCGCCCAGCGGCGTCCAGGACATGGTGCGGGCCAGTTCCGGCAGGAAGGCCGCGGAATCCGTGATGCCGCGGGTCACGCCGGCGATGATGGGTCCGAGCAGGACCAGCGGAACCATAAAAGCGATGGCGCTGACGTCCTTGAAGCGGCGGGAAGCTGCCAGGCTTGCGGTCGCCGTGGTGGTCACCTTGGAGATGACAATGCAGGTCAGGACCCCAAGGGCCGCGCCAACCACGGCCGCCAGGACCGGCAGCACCCCGCGCCACCAGGTCACGGCCGTGGACAGTCCCACCAGGGCGGTGGCGATGCCGGGGATGCCGATCAGCCCGCCCAGCGCCAGGCCCGGGAGCATCTTCCGCAGCGGGATGGCGAAGGTGGTGAAGCGGGCAGGGTCCAGGGTCATGTCCGTTCCGGAGGCCACAACCGGGATCACGGCCCAGCCGACGATGGCTGCGGCCCCGCCCAGGACCACCGCAGTGGAGGCAAGCTCCAGTGGTTCGGTCCGCAGCATCGCCAGGGCGAAAATCAGCAGCCCGATGATGCCCAGGGCGTACAGGGCACCGAACGCCATGCCCACCAGCTGCCACGGACTCCGGCGGAGGCCGTTTCGCAGCAGTGTGAGTTTGAGCCTTAGGAGGTGCGCAACCATTCGAGCCCCTCCGTTGTGCTTCGGCCGCCCACCAGTTCCACGAACCGGTCCTCGAGCGAGGCTTCGCCGCGGACTTCGTCAACAGTTCCGGCGGCCAGCAGCCTGCCACCGGCCACCACTGCCACGTGGTCGCACATGCGCTGGACCAGGTCCATCACGTGGCTGGAAACGATCACCGTACCGCCGGAACCCACATAGCCGTCGAGGATGGAGCGGATGTTGGCGGCACTGACCGGGTCCACCGCTTCGAACGGTTCGTCCAGGACCAGCAGCCGCGGGGCGTGGATAAGGGCGGATGCCAACGCGATCTTCTTGGTCATGCCGGCGGAGTAGTCCACCACCAGCGTCCCGGCATCCTTGGTCAGGTCCATGGCAGCCAGCAGTTCGCGCACGCGGGTGGCCACCACGTCCCTGTCCATGCCCCGCAGCAGGCCGGCGTAGGTGATGAGCTGTTCGCCGGTGAGCCGGTCGAACAGCCGGACGCCGTCAGGGAGGATCCCCATCAGTTTCTTGGCTTCCAAGGGGTTCGACCAGACGTCCACGCCGTGCACGGCTGCCGTGCCGAAGTCCGGCCGCAGCAGCCCGGTGGCCATCGAGAGCGTGGTGGTCTTGCCGGCGCCGTTGGGGCCCACAACGCCGTAGAAGGAACCCGCCGGCACATCAAGGCTGATGCCGTCGACCGCGATTTTCCCGCCGAACCGTTTTGCCAGGCCATTGATGGACAGGGCGGGTGCCGTACCGGGCCGTGGCGCCTGTTCAGGTTGCAGAGCTGTCATAAAGCCAGAGTAGCCTTCGACCCCCGGGCGGCGGGTCCTCCCGGAGGAGTAGTGAAATAGGCGTAGGAGCACCCCGCGCGCGCTCCCGTTGGGGCGGTCTTGTGGCCGCAGCCTGTCAGACTTGCCTCATGCACATTGCCCTGGGCCTGCTGGTTATCGTCGCCGTGGTTTGCGCCGTCAGCGCGCTGGGCAGGAAGCTTGACCTTCCCGTTCCGCTGCTGCTGGTCCTGGCGGGAGTGGCGGGATCCTTCCTGCCGTTCATCCCGGAGGTTGAGCTCAACCCCGAACTGGTCCTGGTGGGCCTGCTGCCACCCCTGCTGTATGCCGCCGCCTTCCGGTCCTCGCTGTTTGATTTCAGTTCCAACATCAGGTCCATCGGGCTGCTGTCCGTGGGCTACGTTGTGTTCGGCACCATCGCCGTGGGATTTGTGGTGTGGTGGCTGTTCCCGGAGATCCCCCTGGCTGCGGCCATTGCCCTGGGCGCCGTGGTGGCCCCGCCGGACGCCGTGGCTGCCACGTCCATCGCGCGGCGGGTGGGCATGCCCCGCCGCATCGTCAGCATCCTGGAGGGCGAGTCGCTGGTTAACGACGCCACCGCGCTGGTGTGCCTGCGCGCTGCGATCGCGGCGATCGCGGGGTCCGTTTCCGCACTGGAGGTCGCAGGCGGTTTCCTGGTGGCCGCCGGCGGTGGGCTGGCTGTGGGGTTCGCGGCCGCCTATGTCCTCACGGAGGTCCGTAAGCGGGTCAGCAACGTGGCCATCAACACGTCCACGTCCTTGATGGCCCCTTTTGTGGCGTACCTCCCCGCTGAGGCCATCCATGCCTCCGGGGTGCTGGCTGTTGTTGTGACCGGGCTGGTGATGGGCTTCAAGGCACCCTCCATGCCCAACGGCGCAGCCCGCCAGAGTGCCCGCAGCAACTGGGACACGGTGCAGTTCCTGCTGGAGAACTCGGTGTTCCTGCTGATCGGGCTGCAGGTGCGGGCCATCGTGGAGGGTGTCCAGGACGACTCGCTGGGTGCCGGCCGGGTCTGGCTGGGCTGCGCAGTGATCCTCCTTGCGGTGCTGCTGCTCCGGCCGGTCTGGGTGTTCCCGGCCACGTTCCTGCCGCGCCTGGTTCCCTCGGTCCGGAAGGCCGAGCCGGAACCACCATGGCAGGCCGCGGCGATTGTCTCCTGGGCCGGAATGCGGGGCGTGGTCACCCTGGCCGCGGTACTGACATTGCCCGCAGACCTGGAACACCGGAATGTGCTGGTCCTGGCTGCCCTGGTGGTGGTTGGCGGGACGTTGGTGCTGCAGGGTTTCACACTCCCTGTTCTGGTCAGGCTGCTGGCGGTGCAGGGTCCGGACCGGCGCGAGGACGCGCTGAACCGGGCATCGCTGATGCAGCTGGCCACAGACGCCGGCCTGGGGCGGCTGGCGGAACTGCGCCGGGACACTGACCCGCCGGAAGTCATGGACATGCTCAAGCGCCGGACGCAGGAACGGGGCCTGGCCGCCTGGGAACGGCTGGGCCGGCCCGAGTCGGACGCCGCAACGCCCAGCCAGGGGTATGCCCGGTTGCGGATGGCCATGCTGGATGCCGAACGGACCAAGGTCCTGGACCTGCGGCGGGGTGGGCAGTTTGCGCACGAGGTGATCAGTGAGGTGCTGGAACGGCTGGACATCGAGGAGTCCATGCTGGATGCGGCCCTGGACGAGCTGGACTCCTCCGATGGCGGTGGCGGTGAAGGGATCGCCCGGCCCGGCGGAATCTGCGGGCATCTGGCAGCAGCTGCAGAGCCCGCGGTCCCGCCCGGCGCTTTCTGCGCAGCGTGCCGGCGTGAAGGAACGGCCACGGTGCACCTGCGGATGTGCCTGGAATGCGGGAACGTGGGCTGTTGCGATTCCTCCGTCGGGCGCCACGCCTCGCTGCATTTCCACGAAACCAGCCACCCTGTCATGCGCAGCATCGAACCCGGGGAAGACTGGCGCTGGTGCTACGCCGATGATCTTTTGGGCTGACACGCGGGGCGGCGAGCGGGGATCCCGGCCGGGGCAGACCGGCATACTGGAGAAGAAAGCGTTTCCCCGCCGTCTGAACCGAAGGATTCCCGAATGGACTACCGCACCCTGGGCCGCACCGGGCTGACCGTCTCCACCGTCTGCGTGGGCACCAGCTCCCTGGGCAGCCACCCGGCACCCCGCGGCACCGACACCGCCGTCGACACCATCCTCAGGGCCTTTGCGGGACCCCTGAACTTCATCGATACCTCCAATGAGTACGGCGAAACCAACAGCGAGCGCCGGATCGGTGCCGCCATCGCCGCAGCCGGCGGCGTTCCGGACGGGGTGGTGGTGGCCACCAAAGTGGACCCGATCCGTGGCGTTGCCGACTATTCGGGCGCGCGGGTCCGGCAGTCCGTTGAGGAAAGCCTGGACCGGCTGGGGCTTGACCACCTGCCGCTGGTGTACCTGCACGACCCCGAAAAAATCACGTTCGAGGAGGGTACTGCTGCCGGCGGGCCGCTCGAAGCGCTCCTGGACCTGCGCAGCCAAGGTGTGATCGGACACCTGGGCGTGGCGGGTGGGCCCATCGACCTGGAACTGAAGTACCTCGCCCTGGACGTGTTCGACGTTGTGATCAGCCACAACCGCTACACGCTGGTGGACCAGAGCGCCGGGCCCCTCATCCGGGATGCGGCGGAGCGTGGTGTGGCGTTCGTGAACGCTGCCCCGTTCGGCGGCGGGATGCTGGTTAAGGGACCCGACGCCGAACCCAACTATTGCTACCGGCCCGCCTCCCCCGCGATCATCGGCCGTGTCCGGAAGATGGCTGCCCTTTGCGCCGAGTATTCCGTTCCCCTGGCCGCCGCTGCCCTGCAGTTCTCCACCAGGGACCCCCGCGTCACCTCCACCATCGTGGGTATGTCGGAACCCGACCGGGTTGCGGAGGCTGTGGATCTTGCCGGCTGGGACATCCCGGCCGAATTCTGGGACCGGATCCTGCCACTGACGGCAGCCGGCACCGGCGAACTGGGCTAAGCCGGCTACTTGGCCCGGCGGATGCGGATGGGTCCCTTGGCCGTGGACGGATCCACCACGGTCCCGCCCTGGGTGATGCTGACCTGCCCGGCGTCCACCAGCCGCCGGGCAGCCTGCCGGGCAGGCTCCATCAGGTCACGCCAGGTGTCCCCGCCCACTGCCCGGGCGGCATCCGAAGGACAGATGGTGGACGTTGCGGCCCTGGCCGCCAGGAGTTCGAGGATTTTCGCTTCCAGCTCCTGGTCGACGGGACCCACGCCGCGGCTCCCGTTGGCCGGGTTTTTCTCCCGGGGAGCCTCATCCGGTACTTCTTCCCGATGTGCCATGGGTGTCAGCGCCTCAGAAGGTGCGCCGCGGCACGGCGCGCTCGTACTGCGGCGCCCACGGAAGGTCATGACCCAGTTCGAAGGCGGCCCGCAGCCACCAGTGCGGATCCCGCAGGGCCGCCCGGCCCAGGAACACGGCGTCCGCCTGGCCGGTGGCGATGGCGTGTTCAGCCTGGCCGGCGGACGTCAGCAGGCCAACAGTCCCGGTGGGGACGCCTGCGTCCGCGCGGATGGCGGCGGAAAACCCTGTCTGGTAGCCGGGGCTGGGAGCAATCTGCTGCTGCGGTACAGCGCCTCCGCTGGAGACATCGATCAGGTCCACACCCTGGGCGACTGCCTGCCGGGCCAGCCGGATGGATGCGGCCAAATCCACCCCGCCCGGCGCCCAGTCCGTGGCCGAAATCCTGAGCAGCAGGGGCATGCTGTCCGGGATGACGTCGCGGACAGCATCGATCACTGCCAGCATCAGCCTGTTGCGCCCTGCCTCGCTGCCGCCCCAGGCGTCCTGGCGGCGGTTGATCAGCGGGCTCTGGAACTGGTGCAGCAGGTAGCCGTGGGCACCGTGGAGCTCTACCGTGTCGAATCCCGCCGCCACGGCCCGCACGGCGGCGGCGGCAAAGTCCGCGATGACGCCACGGATCTGGTCCTCCGTCATCTCCGCCGGAACCGCGTAGCCGTCAAAAGCGGCCGGTGACGGTCCCACGGTGTCCCAGCCGCCGTCGGCAGCGGGCACCGAGCCCTGTTCCCCGGAGAACGGCCAGTAAGTGGCGGCCTTCCGGCCGGCGTGGGCGAGCTGGACACCGATCTTAGCGTCCGCGGCGCCGTGCCGGTGCACAAAGGAGGTGATCCGCTGCCAGGCGGCCGCCTGGTCGTCGTTGTACAGCCCGGCATCCCTGGGACTGATACGGCCCTGCGCATTGACGGCCGCGGCTTCGGTGATGATCAGCGCCGCCCCGCCCGCGGCGAAGGAACCCAGGTGCATCAGGTGCCAGTCGTTGGGTACTCCGGGCGCGGCGTCGGGATCGCAGCTGTACTGGCACATGGGCGAGACCCACCCGCGGTGCCGGAGTTCGAGGGCGCGCAGGGCCAGGGGCTCGAACAGGCCCGGCACTAGAACAGCACCCGGGCCAGGGCCTGCCGTGCCTTGGCAACGCGCTCATCGGAGGCGCCAACCACTTCAAACAGTTCCAGCAGCCTGATCCGGGCAGTCTCCCGCTCGGGTCCGAAGTTCCGGCCGATGAAGGTGACCACCCGGTTCAGGGCGTCCTCCACGTGGCCGCCGGAAACGTCCAGGTCCGCCACCCCCAGCTGGGCGTCGATGTTGTCCGGCTCATCGGCGGCCAGTTTGCGCAGGGCGTCGCTGTCCGGGGCGGACAGCGGCTGCAGCCTGGCCATCAGTTCCACCTGCGAAAGCCCCGCCTTCGCCTCGTGGTCCGCAGGCACTTCCTTGAGCGCCTGGCGGTAGGCGGTGGCGGCGGCCTCGTAGTCGCCGGCCTCGATCGCATCATAGGCGGCCTGGTGCAGGGGCGGCAGGGGCGCGGGTTCCTGCTCCTCCTGCGGCCCGGCGTTCAGGCTGCCGGTCACTCCATTGGCTGCGGCCACCTTCAAAAGTTCATCCAGGATGCCACGCACCTGCTCTTCCTCTGCACCGCCCTCAAACAGCGGAACAGGCTGGCCCTTAAGGACTGCAACGGCGGTGGGCACGGCCTGCACTTGGAACGCCTGGGCCAGCTGTGGGAAGGCTTCCACGTCCGCGGCGCCCAGCACCAGCTTTCCGGCGTAGCCGGCCACCACGCGCTCGAGGGTTTCGAGCATGCCCGCGGATTCCGGGGAATACGGCGCCCACAGCGCGATCACAACCGGTACCTGCGCGGACAGCTCCACAAGCTGCTGGAAGTTGGCTTCGGTGACGTTGACGCTTAGTTCCGGGCCGCCGTCGCCCGTTGCCGGTGCACCAGGCGCCGGCGCGCCGCTGGCGGGAGCGGGAGCGGCGGGGCGCTGCTTGAGGCTGGAAAGATCGACGGCGCCACGCAGGTTAAGCAGGCTGGCAGCGGCTGGAGGGACAGGGCGGGAAGCAGGCGAACTCATGCTTTCCACTCTAGCCACTCCGGCCGCTGCCGGGGGTACTGCGGTCACCGGACTACTTGAACGAGGCCCCCACAAGGCCGCGGGTGGCGGCAACAAGTTTCATGGGATCGGTGCTGCCGGCCGGCGGCACATAAACCGCCATGGATTCCACGAAGCTCAGGACCATACCCGTTGTGGTTTCCTTGCCGCCTGCCAGGGCGGCGGCGTCGTCACCGATGGTGAGCTTGTCACCGGCCGCCTTGGGGGTGCCTTCGAACCCGAAGTTGATGCGGCCTTCCACCAACGCGCCGCCGTCAGCGGTGCGGAACACCGTGATGCTGGCCGGATCCACCTTGTGGGTGAAGGCGAAATTACCGTTCTGGCCTGACTGGACCACTTCGGCCTGGTACGAAAGGGTGTCGGCGATGTAGGGAGAGGACTCGCCCTCCACCAGTTTGTCCTTGTAGGGCGATTCCGCGTTGCCCAGGCGGTCGGCAAGTCCTGCCATGGCTTCTTCGGCCGTGTACAGCAGGCCGGTCTTATCCCCGGCTGCCAGGGTTTCGGTACCCTCGCGGCTGATGTTCGGGAAGGTGGTGCCCGGCTGGAGCGGTGTGGTCTGGACCAGCTTGTAGTTGTCCCGCGGCGAGGCCTGGACCAGGGTCAGGAGCTGGGGAACCACGTTCCCGTCACCCTGGGTGACAGCCAGAACGGACCGCGGCCAGTCCCGGTTGGTGGTGACAACAGTGGTGAGCAGCTTGGTGGACCGGACGGGCATCCGTGCCTCGTAGGAGCCCACCTGGGAGCGGATCTTGTAGTTCTGGGTGCGGACCTCCAGCTCGGTACCGCCAACGCGGGTGGCGAGCTGCGCGGCATCCTTGGCGGCATCGCCGGCATCCACCGCACTGGAGACCTGCTCCAGGACACGGCGGAACTGGGCGTCCAGGAGCACCCGCGACGGTGCTGCCTCGTCCTTGGCCGGTGCCGCAGACCCGGAGGCGTCAGGAGCCGGCGTGGCCGCCACGGCTGCGGTGCCGGAACCGGCAACCACCACGGCCGCCAGGACTGCCGCCGCCATGGCCAGCGGTGCCGAAGAGCCGTTGGCCTTCCGCTCCCGCGCGCGCTGTGCGAAGCCGCTGCCTGCACCATCGCCTTCGCCGTTGCGCTTGCGCGCGGAGAGCAAGGCCAGGGCAATGCCGGCCGCCATGATGATGGCACCCAGGACGATCAGGGGCACCGCCCACGGGGTAGCGGTGTCGTTGGGGAACGTCATGGAGACGGTGGCCGGGGCCGGCTTGGTGCCGTCGGTGGCCAGCAGCAGCGACCATTCACCGTCTGCGGGCGGGGTCCAGGTGTAATCGAGTTCGCCGCTGGCGTTCTCGGTGGTCACCCAAAGGTCGGAACCGGCCGGGTTGGGCACTGTGGCCTCACCCTCCGAGTGCTGCACTTGAAGGGACTTCTTGTCCTCGGACACGCCGTTGACAGTGTTGTGGGCGGCCCCGCCCACCCAGGCGGCGACGTCGTCCGGTCGGCCGGAGGCAAGCATGAAGTTCCCGTCGCCTTCCACGGTGATCCTGGCGGTGCCGCCATGCAGGGTGCGCAGGCCCTGGTCGAAAACGGTAACGGGTGCGTCAGTGCCATCGGCCGGCGCGGAGACGGTGAAGGTCTCGGACGGAGCCCAGATGGTCTGCTGGCCGATGCCTGCCAGGAGGGTCAGGAGGCCGAGCAGCACCAGCGCGGCTGCAGTCTTTAAACGCAAGGGATCACCTATCATCAGCGGGGTTTTACCTTCAATAGTAACCGTTTTGTTACCACGGGCGCTGTCCGGGACCCGCTCGGGCGCCGGCTGAAGCCGGTGGCGGCGGTACCGCCGCCGGTGCTGGCGGGCCGGCTGATAGTGTTTGCGATGATCATCACAACGGCCCGCAGGCGCGGTGCCACGCACGGAACAGGCCCCAAAAACCAGTGACTGACAAGACGGACGCATCCTCCGCGGACACCGAAAACCCAGGCAGCACCGAGGGACAGGCGGACGCGCTGCAGGGTCAGGCACCGAAGCGGCGCAAGGGTACCGCCGCCGCAGCCCTGGGCCAGGTGGTCCGCAGGCTCCGCCAGCCCCTCCCCGGCGCCCAGCCGCGGCTCCGCTTCGAGATGCCGCCGGAGTACGCCGCCGAGGAAGGCGGGGACCGCGAGGAGAGCAAGGTGAAGGCGCAGTTCGGCCGTCCCGGTCCGCGGATGTCGCCGCAGCATCCGCTGTACATGGGCTTTATGGGGACTGTGGGCGTGGGGCTCGCCCTCCTGGTCTACTGGATCGGTTCCAACACCACGCAGCTTCTCCTCTGGATCGTTGCAGCACTCTTTATCGCCCTTGGCCTGGAGCCGGTGGTGGGCTGGCTGGAAAACCGCAAGGTCCCCCGCCCCGTGGGCATCCTGCTTGCGGTGGCGGTGCTGGCAGGTGCTGTTGTCGGATTCTTCGCCACGCTGATCCCCACCATCGTGGGTCAGGTCACCCAGATTGTGGAGCAGGCACCGGTCTGGGTCCGGGATTTCATCAACTCGGACTTTTTCGTCAACCTCGATGACCAGTTCGGGGTCCGAGACCGCATCCAGGACGAACTGGACAAGTTCGTCAACGATCCGGCAGCCGTCAGCGGGATCTTCGGGGGCGTGGTGGGCTTCGGCTCCACCGTGGCCAACGGCCTCTTCGGCGCCTTGATTGTGCTGGTCCTGAGCCTGTACTTCCTGGCCGCCCTGCCGGCCATGAAGAAGTGGGGCTACCGCCTGGCCCCCCGCTCGCGCCGGAACCGGGTGGAAGCCCTGGCTGAGGAGATCACCAAATCGGTGGGCAACTATGTGATCGGCCAGGTCTGCGTGGCCCTGCTGAATGCCACGTACGCCTTCATTGTGATGTCCATCCTGCATATTCCATTCGCCCTGCTGCTGGCGTTTGTGGTGGCACTGCTCGCGTTCATCCCCCTGGTGGGCGGGCTGATCGCCGCTGTTGTGGTGCTGCTGATCTCCCTCACGGTGGGCTGGCAGACAGCCGTCATCTACGCCATCTGCTACTTCGCCTACCTGCAGTTCGAGGCGTACTTCATCTCCCCCCGCATCATGCAGAAGGCAGTAGCGGTCCCCGGGGCCGTCGCAGTCATCTCCGTGATTGCCGGCGGCAGCCTGCTGGGCGTGCTCGGCGCGCTGATCGCCATCCCCACCGCAGCAGCTGTCCTGCTGCTGGTCCGGGAAATCTATATCGTCCGGCAGGACCAGCACTAAGCCGCAGCCGGGGCAGGCTCAGGCCGGAGCGGTGGCGGCCGGACCGGCCCACTCCTGCGGCAGGCCTTCCCCGCCCGGCCCTGCCGGGCTGACAGTGGCCACAATCTCGTTGAGCACCCGTGCGGCGTGCTTCTCCCCCACCCACAGGTGTTTGGCGCCTGCCACCCCCACCACACGTGCCTGGGGCACCAGTGCGAACCGCTCGGCAGCCTCTGCCGGCTGCAGGTAGTCATCGTGTTCGGGCACCAGCACGGCCAGCGGCTTGCCGGCGTCCGCCCACTGCCGCAGATGTTGGTCCGTGGCGCGGTGCAGCGGCGGCGACAGCAGCACAGCACCTTCCACCTGGCCGGCCACGGGATCCACGGCGCCGTACATGAGGGCAAGTTCAGTGCCGAAGGACCAGCCCACCAGCCAGCGGTTGGGCAGGCCGCGGTCCACCGCGAACTGGACCGCTGCCGCAACATCGTTCCGCTCACCGATGCCTTCCTCGAACGCACCGGTACTTGTCCCGCGCGGCGAGGTGGTGCCGCGGGTGTTGAACCGCAGCACCGCGATGCCTGCCAGGGCCGGCAGCCGGTAGGACGCCTTCCGGTACACGTGGGAATCCATAAAGCCGCCGTGGGTGGGCAGCGGGTGCAGGGTGATCAGCGTGGCGTGCACGGGGCCGGATTCAGGCAGGGCCAGTTCGCCCACCAGGGTGTGCCCGTCAGCCGTCAGCAGCTCCACGTTTTCCCGGCGTGCGGGCAGGACAGTGGACGCCCTGATGGGGGCCAGGCCCGTGGACTGGGTGAATGCGTACGACGCCGGATCAAAAGTCATGCCTGCCAGCTTAGCCAACGCGGGGCCCGGGCTGCCCGCAGGCTCAGCGGTAACGGTAACTGCGCGACATCCAGCAGTTGGTATGCCAGTGCCGCCGCTCTGCAAGCCCGGCCGCCGCGCCGAACAGGTGGTCGTCCTTCCAAACCACCAGGTGCGCGACTCCCGGCACCACTGCGGTGGAGCATTCGGGACAGATGTAGGTCTTCTCTGCATTCCGTGCCGTCATGGTGCGGACCATCCAGTCACCGTCCGGCGCGCTTTCCCGCCGCGCGATGCCGGCCCTGGCACGTTCGAGGTCCAGTTCCGGCACGCCGCCGCCGGCGGTCTTTTTTCCGCTGCTGCGGCCAGGTGCAGCACCCTTGCCTGACACGGGACGGCGCGGACGGTTGGAGCGGGGCATGCTTCCATTCTGCCCCAGCTTCAGCGGGGACCGGACCCTGGCACAGGGCGCCAGCCGGTAGTCTGTACGGCGTGCGACTTGTCATAGCCCGATGCTCAGTAGATTACGTTGGCCGGCTCAAGGCCCATCTCCCCCTCGCCACCAGGCTGCTCCTGGTCAAGGCGGACGGGTCGGTGCTGGTCCATTCGGATGGCGGCTCCTATAAGCCGCTGAACTGGATGAGCCCGCCGGCGAGCCTGCGGGTGACGTCCCCGGACGATGTGGACCTGGAACTTGGCGTGGTGGAGCAGTGGACCGTCCAGTCGGCGAAGACGGACGACCGGCTGATCATTAACATCCACGAGAAGTTCAGCGAAACCTCCCACGACCTGGGAGTGGACCCAGGCCTGATCAAGGACGGCGTCGAAGCGGACCTCCAGCGGCTGCTGGCCGACCAGATCGAGACCCTTGGTACCGGCTTCTCGCTCATTCGCCGGGAGTACTTCACGGCCATCGGGCCCGTGGACATCCTGGCCCGGGACGCCGACGGCGCCACGGTGGCCATTGAGCTGAAACGCCGCGGCGACATTGACGGAGTGGAACAGCTCACGCGTTACCTGGAACTACTGAACCGGGATCCGCTGCTGGCGCCGGTCCGTGGCATCTTCGCCGCCCAGCAGATCAAGCCGCAGGCGAAGGTGCTCGCCGCGGACCGCGGCATCCACTGCGTCACCCTGGACTATGACGCCATGCGGGGCGTGGACGACAGCGGGTCCCGGCTCTTCTAGGCCAGAGCGCCCCCGGCAGGCCAGGCGCTGGGCATTTCACCGTTTTGTTACCTTATTTTCTTCCTGTTGTGCATTCCAAACCGTTGACCTGCGGGAACGGACATGAAATTCTTGGAACAGTCTTTGTGTAGGTGTTATTCATGCTCGCAAGACATGTTGCGAGCGTGAAGCTCCTGCAACACCGTTCCTTTACCGGACCGGCTGCCAGGATTCTTCCGCGGAGTGACCAAGGCCGGCACGCAGTGTGCCGTTCTTAGACCCTTTCCACAATGAGGAGAAATACATGGCACAGGGAACCGTCAAGTGGTTTAACGCTGAAAAGGGCTTCGGCTTCATCACGCCGGATGACGCCGACGGCGATGTCTTCGTCCACTATTCGGAAATCCAGACGGGCGGCTTCAAGACCCTCGACGAGAACCAGCGCGTTCAGTTCGAAATCGGCCAGGGCGCCAAGGGCCCCCAGGCCACCGGCGTCACGCTGGTCTAGGCTCCGCCCCCGGCCGCAGCTGCGGCCAACGCTTTTCAAATGGTCTCCGGCTTTTGCCGGGGACCATTTGTTTGTCCACCCGGGTCCGTTGCCATTCCCGGCATGCACCGCTCATTGTTGCCAGGGCCGGAAACACGCTCCGCAATTTGTTTCACGAAACCAGTTTGCGGACCAGCCTTGCACCTTGCGAAAGGGACAACCCGGGAAGGTATGCACGCGTCAGTGCCCTGCCAATTGCGGGCAGGTGCAGCGGGTCCTGGTAATAAAGATAAAGCGACCGGTATTCGGGTTTGAAACGCGATTTAAAAGCCGCCAGGGAACGGAAGCCATAAACAGGTTCCAGGGCGTGGCCCACCAGATCAAGGATGCTCAGCAGGTTATCGGCGCCTCCTTCCGCCGCGGTTTGCGCTGCGGAAAGGCTGCCGACAGCGGCCGGCGGGTTTGCGTCGCCGGGCCTGCTGGCCAGCGGCGAGCCGGAGAGGGAAATGACTTCCACGGTGTCCCGCAGTTCAAGGACGGCGGAGGCGATCAGGAATTCCATCACCCCTGGAAACCCCTCAGGTCCCCGGCGCATCACGTCGAGCGTCCTGCTGACCAGCCGGCCGCCGTCGTAAACGGGAAGCCAGCTGGTGACCCCGTGAACCGTCCCGCCGGCGTCCACGGCGAGGCAGCACAGCACCTCGGGGTCATCCAGTTCGTCCACGCCGCCGAGGGTGAAGCCCATCTCGGGGACCGACTTGGCTGCTGCCCACCCTTCGGAAACCTCGTTCAGCCGGGACCGCAGCGGCGCGGGCAGCTCGTTGTAAGGCCCCCAGACCGCCGTCACACCCAGCTTCGCTGCGCGGTTCAATGCCGTCCGGACGTTCTGCCACTCCTTGCCCTTGAACTCGATCTCCCGGACCGCCAGCCGGGTCTCCTGCGCCACCGCGACCCGGTGGAAGCCGCGGTCCCGCAGCTCCGGCCATATCCCGTCATCGCAGGAGTACAGCGCCGGAATCAGGGCCTGGCTGCGGCAGTGCGCCAGGAACCCTTCGGTGACCGCGGGCTGGGCAGGCCCGGGCCCGAACGCCCCGCCCAGCGTCAGGGCAACAGTGCCGTGCTGCTGGTAGGCCATGGCACCGTTCCCATCAGGGCTGAACCAGTAGGTGTTTGGTTCCCACAGGGCCATCCAGGACAACGGGCCGCCGCCGCGGTGCAGCAGGTCACGGGCCCGGCTGCGGTCCTGCCTGCCGGAATCGCTGCTGTGCTGGCCGCCCACCAGGATCCACCACACCGCCACCAGGGCGATCACCCAGAAAACCGGTCCGGAGTAGGCAAAGAGCACCGCTTCGACGGTGTTGCGGTCCGTGAACAGGCGCTGGAAGTGCTGTGGAATGGGCACCGGAACGTATTGCCGGGCCAGCTCTGCGAAGAGGCCCGCCACACCGCCGTCGCGGGACAGCCCGCCGGACCCGAACCAGGCCACAGTGTAAGTCCCGGCAAGGACCAGCCACGTACCGCCCACCACAGCCGCCAGCAACCGGCGGGCTCCAGGCAGGGTCTGGACGCGGAAATGCCGCCGGTTCAGCCACAGCACCAGGGCCAGCAGCAGCGGCACCACCACCAGGGGCAGCACGTGGGCAAAAGCAGTCCCCAGCGGTGCCGCCCGTGGACCCAGCGGCCGCGCCGGAAGCAAAGCGAAAAGGGCAAGATAAACGGCGGCGAGGGCGGTGACGGCCAGTTGGATGACCAGGGCAATATTCAGGGCCAGCCTGCGTCCGCGGCGCATGCCGTCCGCGCAGATCAGCAGCAGCGCAACGGGAACCACTGCAAGCGCCAGGCCAAACGGGCCGGCAAAGCCGGCCCGGCCGGCTTCGAGGCAGGATGCCTCCACCGTGGCGCCGCAGTTAAAGGCCAATTGGCCCAGCGTGGGCATCGGGTTCAGCACCACATCGCGCAGCAGCGCCAACGGACCGGTAGGCGAGCGGGCAATGCCCGTCAGGATGGGACCCACGGCAAAGACGGCCACGGTCAGGGCCAGGAGATTCCGGGCTTCGCGGCCGGTGGAGCGGTGCCGGTGCGGTTGCCCGCCGTCGCCCTGGATCCACCATCCGGCCAGCAGGCCCAGCAACGCCCCGATCAGGCCAATGACGGTTTCCGCGTGGCCCACATACAGGACCAGCAGCAGCGAGATGGAAAGCACCACGGTACGGAGCCGGCGCTGCCACAGGACCGGGAGCCGGGCACTGCCGGCCAGTCCGGCAGCGAGGACCGGGCCATACGGACCGATCAGGACAACGTCCGCCATCCGGTCCAGCCACCCGTCCCCCACCGCAACCGCGAGCTGGGTCACCAACAGGAACAGCGTCACGGCGGCAAACTGGCCCAGCACAAGGAGACCGATGGCCGCCTTGGTGCCCAGCCGGCGTTCGGCCAGACCCAGCAGCACCACAATCATCAGCGAGGCAGCCAGGTAGGCCAGGGGGTTGGTGGCAAAGAAAAGGCTGGTGAACATGGACCACCAGGACCCGGCCTGCAGCCCGGGAAGGCTAACCCCTGCCACTTCGAGCAAGTGCTCCGGCGGCCCCGCCAGGAAACTTCCCGTGGCCGCCGCGGTTATCCAGAAGATGGCCAGGACACCGAGCGTGAACGGGACCGCTGCCAGGTTACGGCCCAAACGCTGCAGCACAGGACGGGCCACAGTGGTCCAGGCCAGTCGCGCGGTGGTTTCCTGCTTGGCGGCGCTCATCCGGACAGCCCCCAGCGTCCGGCCAGGAACTGGAGCGCATCCTCGATCCGGCGGGACGATGTGTCCCACGAATGGCCCGTATGCTCCACCCGCTGCGATTCAACGGTAAAGCCGGCGTCCCGGGCCGCGGTGGTGAGCGTATCCAGGTACGCCACGAATTCTGCGTCATCGGCACCGGCCGTGAGATACATGGCGTGCCCGTCAAAGCGTTCGGTTGCCATGATGGCCAATGGCGTCTGGCGGTCGAAAGCCTCCGGGTCCCCGGGGAATGCTGCATCGATGGTCTTCTGGCGCTCCTTGGCCACGGCGGGTTCGGCCTCGCTGGAAAAGCCCAGGACGGCCGGGAACAGGTCAGGATGCCGGGTGCCCATCTGCACGGCGCAGGTGGCGCCGAACGAGAACCCGCCAGCCGCCCAGCGGCTGTGGTCCGTGTCCACCGCCAAGGTGGTGCTGATCCACTGCACCACGTCCTTCGCCAGGTAGGTGTCTGCCTGGGCAATCGCGCTGTCCATGCACATGGTGTTGGCGTTCTGCGAACCATTGGGATCGGCAACCACCACCACCGGGGCAAGTCCGCCGTGGGCAGCGGCGAAGGTGTCCAGGTGGCCCCGGAGTGCACCGCCGGTCAGCCAGTCGGCGGGCCCGCCGGGCTGTCCGGCGACAAGGACAAGCACGGGCAGGGCCGGCCGGTTGGCGGCAAAGTAGGCCGGCGGCAGGTAAATGTAGGCGTCGCGGGCTGCCAGGCCGGAAAGGGTGCCGGGAATGGCGGACCTGCGGAGCTCTCCCCCGGCCGGGAGATCACCCTGGGCTTTCCAACCTTGGAGCGTAACGCCGTCGGGGGCGCCGGACTGGCGCATCAGGGCCGGTTCCAGGACAGGCACGCTGGCCACGGCGGTGCCCAGGAGGTCGCTGACGGTGCGGTTGAGGCCGAAGTAGGCGTTGATCTGCACAGCGGAGAGCGTCGCGACCAGCAGGACTGCCACCAGGCTGGTCCAGCGGGAACGCCAGGAGTTCCCCGGCAGCCTCAGGAAGGCCAGGAGCAGGGCGCCGACGGCGGGCACCAGCCAGATCAGGACGGCGTCCGGGATGTTTTCGGGGAAGACGGAAAGGATGTTGATCAGGGCCCAGTGCACTGCGGCCACCAGGGCGAACGCAGCGGCAGCGGCGGCCAGGACGCGGATCAGCCAGCGGACCGGGCCCGTGGCAGCCGGCGGGACTGCCAGGTGGATGGCACCGGCAAGGCCAAGGACCACTGCCGTCCAAAAGACCGGACCGTCAGTGAGCCGGATGTTGTAAAACCATTCCACGGCGGCTAGCGCCAGGTCCCTACGCCGATGACCGGTCCGGCTTCCAGCCACGAGGACAGGCCAGTGTAGGCATCGAACTTCATGGCGAGCCGAAGGTCCTCGCCTTCATATCGGAGTTCAACGATCACCACATCGGGCTGGACCTTAACGGCCTCATCCTCGGTGGGTTTGCGCCGGCCCAGGAGCTCCAGGGAGCTGCGCTTGAACCGGTGCTTGGGGCGGACGCTGAGGGAAAGCAGCCGGAACCACTCCAGGTCATTGTCCTGATAACGGCAAACCCCCATCTGCCAGCTGTTTCCAGCCGTGCAAATGGAGGCGTCCACCGTGCCGAGGGCACGCCGCAGGTTGAAGCGGCGCACCCCCGAAAGGCACAGTGCAAATACCAGCAGCCCAAAAATGACTGCCATGGCGATGAACGTAATTACCGGAGCGTCCATCAGGGGCGTGCTAGCGGATCCCAGCGGTAGCCGAGCCGCCCAGCTGGGCATTGTCAGCAACGATGACGACGCGGTTGTTGTCCACGGAGAAGAATCCACCGTCAACATCCACGGCGATCCGGTCCCCGGTCACCGGCTGGATGGCCAGTTCACCTTCAGCCAGGATCGCCAGCAGGGGCGAGTGGCCGGGCAGGATTCCGATTTCACCATCGCTGGTGCGGGCCTTGACCATCTTGGCCGCTCCGGACCACACGAAGTGGTCCGCTGCGACAATCTCAACCTCAAGCTCAGCCATATTACTTGGTCTGTTCCTGGATCTTGGCCCACTGGCGCTCGACGTCATCGAGGCCGCCGACGTTGAAGAACGCCTGCTCCGCGATGTGGTCCAGATCGCCGTCGCAGATCGCCGTGAAGCCTTCGACGGTGTCCTTGATGGAAACCGTGGAGCCTTCGACGCCGGTGAACTGCTTGGCGGTGTAGGTGTTCTGGGAAAGGAACTGCTGGATGCGGCGTGCACGCGACACGACGATCTTGTCCTCTTCCGAGAGTTCGTCAACGCCGAGGATGGCGATGATGTCCTGGAGTTCCTTGTTCTTCTGCAGGATCTGCTTCACGCGGACTGCCGTGTTGTAGTGGTCCTTGCCGATGTACTGGGGATCCAGGATGCGGGAGGTCGACGTCAGCGGGTCAACGGCCGGGTACAGGCCACGGGAAGCAATTTCACGGGAAAGTTCCGTGGTTGCATCCAGGTGCGCGAAGGTCGTGGCCGGGGCCGGGTCGGTGTAGTCATCCGCGGGAACGTAGATGGCCTGCATCGAGGTGATGGAGTGGCCCTTGGTGGACGTGATGCGCTCCTGCAGGAGGCCCATCTCGTCAGCCAGGTTGGGCTGGTAGCCCACAGCGGAAGGCATGCGGCCCAGGAGGGTCGACACCTCGGAACCGGCCTGCGTGAAGCGGAAGATGTTGTCGATGAAGAGCAGCACGTCCTGGTTCTGCACATCGCGGAAGTACTCCGCCATGGTCAGTGCGGACAGGGCCACGCGGAGCCGCGTTCCCGGCGGCTCATCCATCTGGCCGAACACAAGGGCGGTGTCCTTGAGGACGCCTGCCTCTTCCATTTCAACCCAGAGGTCGTTGCCCTCACGGGTACGCTCGCCAACACCGGCGAACACGGAGGTTCCACCGAAGTTACGGGCCACACGGGTGATCATTTCCTGGATCAGCACCGTCTTGCCCACGCCGGCGCCGCCGAACAGGCCGATCTTTCCACCCTTGATGTAAGGGGTGAGAAGGTCGATGACCTTAATGCCGGTCTCGAGCATCTCCGTGGAGCCCTCGAGGGTGGCGAACGCCGGAGCCTTGCGGTGGATGGGCCACCGTTCGGTGGTCTCCAGCTCTGCTTCGGTGACATCCAGGGGCTGGCCCAGGACGTTGAAGATGTGGCCCTTGACGCCGTCACCAACCGGAACGGAGATGGGGGCGCCGCTGTCCACCACGGACGTGCCGCGGACGAGTCCGTCGGTTGCCTGCAGGGAGATGGCGCGGATGAGGTTGTCGCCCAGGTGCTGGGAGGTCTCAAACGTGATGGTTTTGGTCTCACCGTTGAGAGTAATCTCGGTGGTGAGGGCATTGTAGATCGACGGGATTGCGTCAGCCGGGAATTCGACGTCGACAACCGGGCCGATAACGCGCGCAATGCGGCCGGTGGCACCGGACGTTGCGGCTACGTGTTCGGTAGCAGTGGCAGTCATCTCTCTCACTTCACTCAGTAGATGGCGTGGGGTTAAGTTTATCTGTTGTGGTGCAGGTCCCGCGGGAACCGGTACCGGGCCGGACTAGGACGCGAGGGCGTCCGCGCCGGCAACGATCTCGGAAAGCTCCTGCGTGATTTCGGCCTGACGGGCCGTGTTGCGCAGACGCGTGTACTTCTTGATCAGGTCCGTTGCGTTGTCGCCTGCCGACTTCATGGCGCGCTGGCGGGCGGCGAGCTCGGAAGCTGCTGCCTGCAGCATTGCTGCGAAGAGGCGGGATTCGATGTACCGCGGCAGCAGCGCGTCCAGGACGCGTTCCGTTTCCGGTTCGAACTCGTAAAGCGGCAACAGCTCCGACTCCGATGCAGCTTCCTCTTCCACTACCTCAAGGGGCAGAAGACGGATGACCGTCGGTTCCTGGGTGACCATCGACTTGAAGCGGGTGTAAACGACGTGGATCTCGTCAACGCCGCCGTCCTCGTAGTCGGCTGCGAACTCGGCGAGCAGTGCTGCACCGATTTCACGGGCCGTGGCGAACTCCGGCGCGTCGGTTCCTCCGGTCCAGACCCGTTCATAGGGCCGGTTCCGGAAGTCGAAGTAGGCCTGGGCCTTACGTCCGACGAGGTAGGTCTTGACTTCCTTGCCTTCGGCGTGGAGCAGCTCGTTGAGACCTTCCGCCTGCTTGAGGACGCTGGCCGAGTAAGAACCTGCCAATCCGCGGTCCGAGGTGATTACCAGGACTGCGGCGCGGCGGATCTGCTCCGGCTCAGTGGTCAGCGGGTGGTCGATTTCGCTTTGGCTGGCGACAGCAGAAACGGCGCGCGTGATCGCGTTCGCGTAAGGCAGTGAAGCTGCTACGCGCGCACGGGCCTTGCCGATGCGCGAGGTAGCGATCAGTTCCATCGCCTTGAAGATCTTGCGCATCGACGTGGTCGAGCTGATCTTCTGGCGGTAGACCCGAATCTGGGCTCCCATACTTATCCTTTCCTAACATTTCCCTAAACCGGTGTGCCGGACCCTGTGGGCCCGGCACACCTGTCCAGTGGAATTAGCGCTTCTGCTTGACGATTTTTTCCTGGTCAACGTCGCCACCGGAGATGGCGTCGTGTGCCTCGTGGCCTGCGCCCACCAGGTGGTTGTCGCCTTCGCCGAAGAAACCCTTCTTGAAGTCGATGATGGACGACTTCAAGGCTGCTGCGGTGTCATCGTCCATCACGTTGGTCTGGGCCAGCGTGGTGAGGATGGAGGACTTGTGCTTGAGGTGTTCCAGGAACTCGGTCTCGAACCGGTTCACATCCTCAACGGGAACGTCATCCAGGTGGCCGTTGGTGCCGGCCCAGATGGAGACAACCTGGTCCTCAACCGGGAACGGCGAGTACTGGCCCTGCTTGAGCAGTTCCATCAGGCGGGCACCACGGGTCAGCTGCTGGCGGGAAGCCGCATCCAGGTCCGAGGCGAACATGGCAAATGCCTGCATGTCCCGGTACTGGGCGAGCTCCAGCTTCAACGTGCCGGAAACCTTCTTCATGGACTTGACCTGCGCGGCGCCACCAACGCGGGACACCGAAACGCCCACGTCGACTGCGGGACGCTGGTTGGCGTTGAAGAGGTCCGACTGGAGGAAGATCTGCCCGTCAGTAATGGAGATGACGTTGGTCGGGATGTAGGCGGAAACGTCGTTCGCCTTGGTCTCGATCAGCGGCAGGCCCGTCATGGAACCGGCACCGAGCTCGTCGGAGAGCTTGGCACAACGCTCCAGCAGGCGGGAGTGCAAGTAGAAAACGTCGCCCGGGTAGGCTTCGCGTCCCGGCGGACGGCGCAGCAGCAGTGACACTGCGCGGTAGGCCTCAGCCTGCTTGGAAAGGTCATCAAACACGATGAGGACGTGCTTGCCGCCGTACATCCAGTGCTGGCCGATCGCCGAACCGGCGTAGGGGGCCAGGTACTTGAAGCCTGCGGGGTCGGATGCGGGAGACGCCACAATGGTGGTGTATTCCAGCGCGCCGTTGTCCTCGAGGGTCTGGCGGACAGCGGCAATGGTGGATGCCTTCTGGCCGATCGCCACGTAGATGCAGCGGACCTGCTTGGTCACGTCACCGGAAGCCCAGTTGGCCTTCTGGTTGATGATGGTGTCGATCGCGATCGCGGACTTGCCGGTCTGGCGGTCACCGATGATCAGCTGGCGCTGGCCGCGGCCGATCGGAATCATGGCGTCGATGGCCTTGAGTCCGGTCTGCATGGGCTCGTGCACAGACTTGCGCTGGGTCACGCCGGGAGCCTGGAGTTCCAGGGCACGGGTGGTCTCAGCCTTGATCTCGCCGAGGTCATCGATGGGCACGCCCAGCGGGTCCACAACGCGGCCCAGGAATGCGTCGCCCACGGGGACGGACAGAACCTGTCCGGTGCGGTGGACTTCCTGGCCTTCTTCGATGCCGGTGAAGTCACCGAGTACGATCACGCCGATTTCGCGGACGTCAAGGTTCTGGGCCAGGCCCAGCGTGCCGTCCTCGAAGCGAAGCAGCTCGTTCGCCATGACCGAGGGAAGGCCCTCAACACGGGCGATGCCGTCACTTGCGGTGGTTACGCGGCCGACCTCTACGCGTTCTGCGTTTCCGGGTTCGTAGGACGCCGCGAACTCGTTCAGCGCATTACGGACGTCGTCGGCGTTGATGGTCAATTCGGCCATCTGCAGTCCCTGCTCTCCTGTTTTCGTGATCATCGTTGCTCACGATGACCGGGGTTTGTATCAGTGTGGTTGTGCTTGTCCGGCTAGCCGGCCAGCTGGCGTTGCAGTGAACCCAGGCGGGTGAGGACGGAAGCGTCGAGCACTTCATCCCCCACCTGGACACGGATGCCGCCAATCAGTGCGGGGACAACGGTGAGGTTGACCTTCAGTTCGCGTCCGTACATGGCATTCAGGCCCGCCTGGAGGCGGTCCAGCTGCGTGTGGGACAGCGGCTGTGTGACGCTGACGGTGGCAATCCAGCGCTGCTGTCGCTTGGCGGCCAGTTCAGCGAACCGCCCTACCAGCCGCGACGGCTTGACGCCGCGGGGCTGCGTGACAGCCTGCTTGATGAGGATTTTTGCTTCCTCACTTGCGCCGGGCACCAGCCGCTCAACGAGGGTGGCTTTAGCAGCAGCACTTGCCTGCGGCTCGGACAAGGCACGCTGTACCTCGTGGTTGGAGGCAACAGTCTGGTTGAAGGAGAACAGATCGTTCTCCAGCTCTTCCAGGCCGGAGATTCCGGAGGCAGAAACGGCGGACTTGTTTTCAGCAACGGAAATGACCACCGTTGCGGCAAGGGTCTCGAGTGCATCGCCGATGTCGCGTGCGGCTGCCCAGCGTGAGCTGGCCAATCCGGCTGCGACGTCAGCAGCATCAGCGGAGACTTTCCCGCCAACAAGCTGCCTGACCAGCGCCGACTTCTCGTCACCTGAGCGGGACGGGTCAGTCAAGGCGCGGCGCAAGCCAGCCGAGCTGTCCACCGTTCCCAGAATTCCGAAGAGTTCCTTTGCCAACTGAAGCGACGCCGTCGGAAGTTTTGCTTCCAGACCTGCCAGCGCTGTTGCCAGCGATTCGCTCGATACGCCTGCCATTACTTCGCAGCACCCGCGTTCTGGTTCTCCAGATCTGCCAGGAAGCGGTCAACAACGCGGGCTGAACGCTCGTCATCATTGAGTGCTTCGCCGACAATGCGTCCTGCCAGCGTGGTGGCAAGCGTGCCCACCTCTGCACGCAGGGACACGACGGCGGCCTGGCGCTCGGACTCGATCTGGGCGTGGGCCTGAGCGGTGATGCGGGCAGACTCTGCGCCCGCCTTCTCCTTCAGGTCAGCCAGGATCTGTGCGCCTTCGGCACGTGCTTCCTCACGGATGCGGTTGGCTTCGGCGCGGGCGTCCGTCAGCTGCTGCTTGTACTCTTCGAGTGCAGCAGAGGCCTCGGCCTGGGCCTTCTCAGCCTTGGCGATGCCGCCTTCAATGGCTTCGGCGCGCTCGGCGAAGGTCTTCTCGAACATCGGGACAACAAACTTGACCACGATGAACATAAGAATGACGAAGCCAACCAGGACAACGCCCATTTCCCAAACGTTGGGAACGAGGGGGTTAACCTCTTCGCCTTCAGTGGCGGCTGAGATGATCAGCTGATTCATGTTTCACCCGTCCTTATCTACTCGGTTCTAATGTCCGCTTCGGTTCTCAGGAGAGAACGAAGGCGAAGACCAGGCCGAGGATGGCGAGGGCTTCAGTCAGCGCGAGGCCGAGGAATGCGATCGGCTGCAGGACGCGCTGGGCTTCCGGCTGGCGTGCCACACCGTTGATGTACGCGGCGAACACGAGACCAACACCGATACCACCGCCGATTGCGGAGAGACCGTAACCGATGAGGTTGATTGAGCCGTTGATGGAGCCTTCCATTTTTCTTCCTTTCAAGATGCCACCCATGTGGCAGGTTGTTTGGGTTGCTTCATCCCCGCGAGGGGAAGTCTTTTGGGTGCCTTCAGGCCGTGCGCCGTGCGGCGCTGCGGCTAGTGGCTGTCGGCGTGAAGTGCGCCTTCAATGTAGATCGCGGTCAGCAGGGTAAAGACATAGGCCTGCAGGACCATGATCAGGGCTTCAAGCATGTACATGGCGATGGCGCCTGCCAGGACCAGGACCGAGGTGCCCTGCAGCAGGATGTTCTCCTGCGACACAAGGAACTCGATGCCGTAGCCGGCGATCATCACAATCAGGTGTCCTGCGAGCATGGTGGCGAACAGACGGAGGCTGTGCGTCACCGGGCGGACAATGAAGTTCGAGATGATCTCGATCGGGATAACGATCGGCAGGATGTACCACGGAACCCCGGAAGGAACGGTTGCCAGTTTGAAGTAGCGGATGCCGTTCTTCTTGAGGCCGATGATCAGCCAGGTGAAGTAGACGATCCCCGCCAGAACGTAAGCGCCGCCGACGTGCGAGAACGTGGGGAGCTGGAAGAACGGAATGGCGCCGTAGATGTTGTTCACCAGGATGAAGAAGAACAGGCTGAACAGCAGCGGGACGTACTTGATGAAGTCCTTGCCGCCGATGATGTCCTTGGCGATTCCGTTGCGGACGAAGCCGTAGGCGGCCTCTCCGGCGAACTGGAGCTTGCCGGGTACCAGCTGTCCCTTGCGTGCGGCAAGCACGAAGAAGACGGCGATAAAGACGACGGAGAGGAGGACCAGCAGCATCTGCTTGGAGAATCCCTCTGCGGCACCCCACGGCAGGATTGCCGGCAAATGCATTTCGTTAATACCAGGAGGAGTAAACTCTCCTGAATCTTGGGCCGGGAGCGCAAGCGCGATCAACGCGTTTCCTCTCTGCAGTGTCCATCATTGGGCGTTGGGCGGGGACCGGCGGCCTGATGGCCTGCTGCTCCCCCTGTGAAATTATTTGGCATTAGTGTTGCCGTCCTTGGACGGCCCGCTGGCAGCACGGTGATCCCCAGCTTTTTCTCGGGAACTGGTGAGACCATGCATGTGGGAAAGGTAAAAACCTCCGAGGGCTCCAAGCAGAGCGCCTGCGAGCACAATCCAGCGCGTTCCCCACAGATTATCCAGTCCCCACCCTATCAAACTCCAGACGATGATTCCGCCAATGATGTAGCTGAATACGGCGATTCCAGCGTTGTAACCGCCGTCCCTGCCGTTCTCTGATACACCGGGTGCGGAGACACCGCGGCCGCGGGTGCGGAGGGGTCCGCTGCGGGCGTTCTTTGGGTCACGCATCGGCTGGTCCCTTGCTTTCGGGGTCGTTGTAGATCTGGAGGCGGGCTTTGCTGAAACCGTAGATTTCGGCGGCCTGCCACAGGACCACGGTGGCCACGGCGCTGATGACGAACCACCGGCCGTCAAGCCACTCGGGGGCTCCGACGATGAAAAGGACCGCGGCGAAGCCCACCACCTTGATGAAATAGGTGGCGACAAAAACGCCGATTGCTCCGGCTGGATTGTTACGTCCCACGAAGTGGCCCACCAGCAGGCTGATGCCGAAGAACAGCATCACCAGCACTCCCCCGTACAGGCTGGACAGCCCTCCGTGGGGACCCACGAAGAGGATGGCCACCAGGGAGCAGCTGACGACGGCGGCCGAACCGGCCAGCGCGCTGAGCTTAAGAAGGTGCAGCCACAGTGATTTCGTGGGACCCGAAGCGCCAACGGGTGAGTTGCCGGACGCGGGTCCGGACTCGGCGTTGGAGGTCATTAGATCCCAATCGTCGGCGCCTGATGGCTGGTGTGGAGGGCAGCTCAAGGCTGCCCCTAAATTCTACACGAGATAGAAATAATTCCTGACCCGCTTTATGCACGCGTGCTTTCGCCACGTCGGGTCAGGTAAGGCCATGCTGTCACCAGCGCCATGGCCAGCGTGGCGAAGATGTCCACGGTCAGGACAATCTGCCAGGGGAAAACGGCGAACGCCAGGCCCCCGAAGGACAGCACGGCGGTCCAAAGGTAGAGCAGGATTACTGCCGTGCGGTGCGAGTAGCCGATGTCCAGGAGTTTGTGGTGCAGGTGGCCGCGGTCCGCGGTCCACGGCGAACGCCCACGTGCGGTCCTTCGGATGACTGCCAGCCCGAGGTCAAGCAGCGGCAGGAACAGCACCGCAAACGGCAGCAGGATGGGGATGACGGTTGAGATGCCGTTGACCCTGTCATAGAGCCCGGACGTGATCTGGCCCGTGGACACAACACCGGCCGAAGCCATCAGCAGGCCGATCAGCATGGCACCGGAGTCGCCCATGAAGATCTTCGACGGGAACCAGTTGTGCGGCAGGAACCCCAGGCAACTACCCACCAGGACCGCAGTGAGCAGCGTGGCAAGGTCGGAATAGTCCAGCAGGACGGCGTTCCGGTGCACCCAGTAGGCAGTGAAGAAGAACGCAGCTCCGCCTATGACGGCGACACCTGCAGCCAGGCCATCCAGCCCGTCGATGAAGTTGAAGGCGTTCATGCTGACCACTATCAGCCCCGCCGTCAGCACCACCCTGATCGTGTTGTTCTCCAGGTAGATGGGTTCGGGAATCCAGGGGACGATTGTCATCTGGACACCCCAGACTGCCACCACCAGGCCGGCCACGCTTTGGCCGATCAGCTTGACCCACCAGCGGATATCGAGCAGGTCGTCCGCCACCCCGATCAGGACGATGATTGCCGCGCCGGCCAGGACACCCCAGGGCTGGAAGTTGTTCCGGTAGATGTCCTTAACGAAGAACGACTGGCTGGCCACCACCAGGGCCACAAGCACGCCAAGGAAGATGGCAACCCCGCCCAGGCGTGAGACCGGAATGGAGTGCATGTCACGGCTGCGGATAGGCAGGTGAAGTTCGAGCCGGTGGCCCACGATCCTGGCGCCCCACGTGGCCGCGTAGGAAACGACGGCTGCCGTCAGGCCCATCAGCAGGTACATGATCATGGGGCGGCGGCCGTTTCGACAGATGGCACAATGGCCCCCCGCAGCGGCTGCGGCTGGTTGTTCCCGCGTGGGCTCACTGGCCGGAAATCTGTTCTTCGATAAATGAAACTCTCCGTCGCCGGGCGCGCAGCAGGCAGTTCTTGGTGCCTTACACGGCTGTATTACAGTGGACTCTAGTCAAAGATACTAGCGCCAACAGCTTCATGGCTTCGCGCCACACTGGCGCACAGCGAACGGGGACATCCCTGGCAGCCATGCTGAAAGGACCCCCATGACCCCCCGCGTGGCAGTTGCCGCCGTAACTTTCGACAGGCCCAAAGAGCTTGCCGTGCTCTTGTCCGCCATCAATGCCCAGACCGCCGCTGTGGACACCATCTGCCTCGTGGACAGCGGCACAACGCCGGCCCGCAGCATTGCCGCCGGCCATGCCAATGTGGACTATGTCCGCTCCGAAGCCAATCTCGGTGGCGCCGGCGGTTTTGCCCTCGCCGCCCTGAAAGCGGTGGCCAGTGGCGCCCGCTGGATCTGGATGATGGACGACGACGCCGAGCCCGCAGATCCCGAATGCCTTGCCACCCTGCTCCGCGAGGCAGAAGCCCGCGACCTCGAAGCAGTGGTCCCCTTGGTGACAGCGCCCGGCAAACCCGACCGGTTGTCGTTTTTCTTCCGGCTGGACGGCAAGGTCACCCATGACCGTGCAGAGGTGGAGCAGTTGGGGTTCCTGCCCAACGACGGGCATTTCTTCAACGGTGCCCTGATCCGCTCGGATGTCTTCTTCAAGGTCGGACTCCCCGATATGCGGCTGTTCATCCGGGGCGACGAAGTGGACTTCACCCTGCGGCTGCGGCAGGCCGGCATCAGGTTCGGCACCGTCACCACCACCTCGATCACGCACCCGCACGCCTTTGAAGAAACGCAGCACGTTTTTGGCGCCCGGTGGCACGTCATCGTTCCGGAGTCGGCGTTCAAGCGCTACTACTACTACCGGAACCGCGGGTACCTGATCAGGCGCTATTTCCGGGTCAAGTCCCTCGTGGCGGACGTGGGCGGCTACCTGGGCTACTTCCTGCAGCGCCGGGACCTCCCCGGGCTGATGTCCTGGGCCAAGGCGTTCAGCGCAGGGCTCCGCGGCAAGGGCTTCGCCCCGTTGGAGGACCAGAAGTTCTAGTCGCCCGCCCCTACGGCCGGCGCTCCAAGCGGCGGCCGGCCAGCAGCCACAGCAGGACCCACGGTTCAACCAGCACCCGGTAAGCCACCCGGCGGGGATGCAACACCAGCCGCCAGGCCCATTCGAGGCCCAGCCGGCCAAGCCAGCGGGGAGCAAGCTTCTGCGTCCCGGCAAGCTGGTCAATGGCTCCGCCTACCGCGCAGTACACGGCCGGCGGCAGGTCGGCGAGCCTGCGCTGCAGCACTTCTTCCTGCAACGGCATGCCCAGACCCAGCAGGACCAGTTGGGGCGCCTCACGCTGCAGCCACGTGACAGCTTCATCTTCCCGGGCGGTGTCCCAGCCTGCTCCTGGGAAACCGGTCACGCGGGCACCGGGCACGATCGACTCGAGCATGGTGACTGCCCCGGCATTGGCATCGGCCCCGGCACCCACCACGGCGATCCGTTGCAGGCCGGCCACGCCGCCCAGGGCTGGGAGCCAGTCAGTGGATCCCAGCCTGTAGTCCATGACAGGTCCCTGGGCCTTGCCGGTCCGGCCCCACAGCCACAGCACTGGCGCGCCGTCCAGCAGCACCACGTCACTGCGCTCGTACAGCGCGCGGAAACCATTGTCCTGCAGCGTCAGCGTCACACTGTGCAGGTTGTGGCCCAGGATGGTCCTGGTGGACCCCTCGCTGATGAATCCGCCCAGGACATCCACCAGGTCAGGAACCCGCAAGGGAGTGGCATCGACTCCCAGGCCGGGAACCCTTTGGCGGTCCGGCAACATCAGGATCCGGACGTCCGCTCCGGCGCGTCGGCCGGCGGGACGTCGGCGGTCACTGCTGCGGCCGCTGTTCCATTGCCCGTTTCATCAACGGCGCCGTCGGCCGGTTCGTCAACAGTTTCAGTCGCCGGTTCGTCAATTTCGGCCATGGGGATCTCGCCCAGGCCCAGGACACCCGGCACGTGCTCCCGGAGCCGGTCGAGGCTCACGGCGCCGTTACGGACCACCCGAAGCAGCGGCCCCGTGGCGTCAACGATTGTCGATGCCACCGCGGCGTCCCCAGCCAGGGGCCGGAAGCCGCCTTCCAGGTAAACCTCCACGGACTCTGCCAGCTGCTCGCGGGCATCCGCCGCCGTCTGGGCTGGTGCGTGGCCGGTCCGGTTGGCCGAAGACACCGCCAACGGGCCCGTCAGTGTGAGGAGTTCCTGCGCAATGTCGTCGGCAGGCATCCGCAGCGCCACAGTTCCCTTGGTCTCCCCCAGGTCCCAGTCCAGAGACGGCTGGGCGTGCAGGATCAGGGTGAGCCCGCCGGGCCAGAAAGCCTCGGCAAGCTTGCGGGCATCCGCGGAGACGTCCGTGGCCAGCCCGTCCAAAGCGTTGATGCGGGGTATCAGCACGGGCGGCGGCATGGCCCGGCTGCGTCCCTTGGACGCCAGGAGCATGGTGACGGCCTGGGCCGAAAACGCGTCAGCAGCGATCCCGTAGACGGTGTCCGTAGGGAACACCACCACTTTCTTCTCGCTGATGGCACGCTGGGCGTGCTCCAGGCCGGCCGCGCGCTGATCGTCCGTGGTGCAGTTATAGGTTGTGGTCACTGGCCTATTCTTTCATTCCAAACTGGGAGGATCCGCCAAAAAGGCGGTGGTGGCGCGGTCCTTGCCGTTCAGGTCCTGATGGGACGTGATGCCGGTCCAGGACCCCTGCCGGGCCAGCATGGCGGCAATCCACCCTGACTGGACCTCCGCATGCTCCATCACAAAGTAGCCGCCCGGCCGCAGCAGCCGGGCAGCGGAGGCAGCGGCCGCCGTCGGAAGCTCCATGCCGTCCGCGCCGCCGCCGTACAGCGCTTCCGGCGGATCGTGCAACGCCACTTCGGGTTCGTTCGGGACGGCTTCCGCCGGAATATAGGGCGGGTTGGAGACCACCACGTCAAACGTGCCGTTCAGCTCCGGGAGGGCCGTGCGCAGGTCGCCCTGCACCAGGTTCACTCCCAGGGGCTCGAGGTTCCTTGCTGCCCACGCGTGGGCAAATGCGCTGTATTCCACGGCGTGGACTTCGGCAGCGGGGACTTCCGCGGCGATGGATCCCGCGATCGCACCGGAGCCCGTGCCCAGGTCCACCACACGAGGATGAGCGACGTCCCGGATGTGGTCAATCACCAACTGGACCACGGATTCGGTTTCGGGGCGCGGAATGAACACGCCGGGACCAACCGCCAGTTCCAGGTAGCGGAAGTAAGCCACTCCCGTGATGTGCTGCAGGGGAACCCGGGAGGCACGCTCCGCGATCAGCGCCGCATAGCCATCAGGCGCCGGGGTGTCGCCCAACAGCAAGGCCCGCAGCCGGCCCAGGCCGACGTTGAGGAGGTGGTCGGCGAGGAGTTCTGCGTCCACGCGCGGGCTGGGGACGCCAGCCGCCGCCAGTATCCGGGTGGCCTCACTGACGGCGGCGGCGAGCGTTTGGTCGGGCCCGATGGTCATCGCGGAAGTGGACTAGTCGCCGATGGCGTCCAGGCGCGCCTGTTCGTCCATCTCGATGGCGGACTGAATCACAGACTCCAGGTCACCGTTCATCACCTGGTCAAGGTTGTAGGCCTTGTAGCCCGTTCGGTGGTCGGCGATCCGGTTTTCCGGGTAGTTGTAGGTGCGGATGCGCTCCGATCGGTCCATGGTGCGGATCTGCGATTTGCGCTGCGCGGAGTTCTCGGCGTCGATGATCTCCTGCTGGTGGGCCAGGATCCGGGCGCGGAGCACACGCATGCCTGCCTCGCGGTTCTGCAGCTGGGACTTTTCGTTCTGCATGGCCACCACAATGCCGGTGGGCAGGTGGGTAATGCGGACAGCGGAGTCCGTGGTGTTAACGGACTGTCCACCGGGGCCCGACGACCGGTACACGTCGATTTTTAGGTCGTTCTGGTTGATGTCCAGTTCCTCGGGCTCGTCCACTTCGGGAAGGACCAGCACACCGGCTGCGGACGTGTGGATCCGGCCCTGGGACTCCGTGACGGGAACCCGCTGGACGCGGTGGACGCCGCCCTCGAACTTCAGCCGGGCGAAGACGCCTTCAGCGGGATCATTGGAGCTGCCCTTGACGGCAACCTGGACATCCTTGTAACCGCCCAGGTCCGACTCGGTGGCGGAGATGATCTCCGTCTTCCAGCCGCGGGACTCGGCGTAGCGGGTGTACATCCGCAGCAGGTCCGCTGCGAACAGGGCAGCCTCGTCGCCACCCTCGCCACCCTTGACTTCAAGGATCACGTTGCGTGCGTCGTCCGGGTCACGCGGGATCAGCAGCCGCGTGAGCTTGGCGGCCGCAACTTCCAGCGCAGCCTCCAGCTCGGGTACCTCGGCGGCAAACTCAGGGTCCTCGGCGGCCATTTCCCGGGCTGCGGAAAGGTCATCGCTGATGCCCTCCCACCGGTGGTAAGCCTCCACGATGCCGTTAAGCTGCGCGGACCGCCGCCCCAGCTTCCGGGCCAGCCGCTGGTCAGCATAAACAGCGGGATCCCCAAGCTGCGCCTGGATGGCATCATGCTCATCAAGCAGGCCCTGTACGGACTCAAACATTTTCAAAACCTCTTTCGACTCTCACAAGTCTAGTAACGACACCATTAACTTGACCGCTGCTGGCGACTTAACGACGAAGCCGCACGGATTTTCCGCCCCGGGAGTGGCATCGGGCCTGCCGAAGCCGGGTGGCTTGCGATCGTAGATCGTAAGCCACCCGGCGGAGGGGCGGGGGCGGAAAATCCGTGCGGCGTTGGCGCGCGGGACCGCCAGAATCTAGCGGTGAACCCAGCTACTTGTCGTTATCCGACTTGCTGCCCAGCGTCGTCTTCTGAATCTGCATCAGGAACTCGACGTTGCTCTGGGTCTCCCGGATCTTGTTGGTCAGCAGTTCAAGGCTCTGCTGCGTTTCGAGACCGGAGAGGACCCGGCGCAGCTTCCACATGATCTTGACTTCCTCGGCGGAAAGCAGGTTTTCCTCGCGGCGGGTTCCGGACGCGTTGACGTCCACGGCGGGGAAGATGCGCTTGTCGGCCAGCTGGCGGGAAAGCCGGAGCTCCATGTTGCCGGTGCCTTTGAACTCCTCGAAAATGACCTCGTCCATCTTGGAGCCGGTCTCCACGAGCGCCGTTGCCAGGATGGTCAGCGAGCCGCCGTTTTCGATGTTGCGGGCTGCACCAAAGAAGCGCTTCGGCGGGTACAGGGCTGCGGAATCGACGCCACCGGACAGGATGCGGCCGGAGGCCGGTGCTGCCAGGTTGTAGGCGCGGCCCAGGCGGGTCATGGAATCCAGGAGGACCACCACGTCCATGCCCATTTCCACGAGGCGTTTGGCGCGTTCGATCGACAGTTCAGCCACGGTGGTGTGGTCGTCAGCGGGACGGTCGAAGGTGGAGGCAATGACCTCACCCTTGACGGTGCGCTGCATGTCGGTGACTTCTTCAGGCCGTTCGTCCACCAGCACCATCATGAGGTGGACCTCAGGATTGTTGGTGGTGATCGCGTTGGCGATGGACTGAAGGATAAGCGTCTTGCCGGCCTTGGGCGGGGAGACAATCAGGCCGCGCTGGCCCTTGCCGATGGGGGCCACAAGGTCGATGACACGCGGGCCGATCTTTTTGGGATCGGTTTCCAGGCGCAGGCGCTCGGACGGGTAGAGCGGAACCAGTTTCGCGAACTCGACGCGGTCCTTGAGCTCTTCCGGGGTCTTGCCGTTCACGGAGGTGACCCTGACCAGCGCGTTGAACTTCTGGCGCGCGGACTGCTGGCTGCGGTCCTCGCCGTCGCGGGGGGCACGGATGGCGCCTACGACGGCGTCACCCTTGCGCAGGTTGTACTTCTTGACCTGGGCCAGCGAGACGTAAACGTCGTTGGGGCCGGGCAGGTAGCCGGAGGTCCGGATGAACGCGTAGTTCTCCAGGACGTCCAGGATGCCGGCAACGGGCAGCAGCACATCGTCTTCGGTGATTTCGATGTCATCGACATCGGGTCCCTGGGTACGGCCGCGACGGCGGTCATTGCGGTCCCGGAAACGGTCGTTGCGGGAGTTGGCGTCCCGGTCCTGGCCCGCGGAGCGGTCAGTGCGCTCGTTCCGGTCGTTACGCTCGGGGCGTTCGTTGCGGTCACGGCGGTTACGGCGGTTCCGTCGGCTGCCGCCGTCGCTCTCGTCGTTGTCATCGCGGCGGGTGGCTTCGCGCTGGCCTGCGTCGCGGCTGCCGGCATTGTCCCGGCCTGCCTCGGCGTTGTCCCGTGCGGCGTTGTCGCGTGCGGCATTGTCGCGCACAGCGCTCTCACGTGCAGCGTTGTCACGGCCGGCGCTCTCGCGGGCAGCGCTCTCGCGTGTGCTGCGGGTGCGGACGCCCTCGCGGCGGTCGCCGCGCTGGCCGGCTTCGGCGGCTTCAACCGGTGCTTCGGTGCGCTGCTCAGCGGCGGGCTGCTCCGGCGCGGTTTCGGCGGCGGTCTCCTGGCTTGCTGTCGCGGCCGCTTCGCCGCGGCGGCGGTTGCGGGTGCGCGGCTGGCGGCGCTCGGCGCCGTCCGTTGCTTCCGGCGCGGCAGCGGCAGGTGCCGCTTCCGTGGCGGCGGGAGCTGCAGCGGCCTCGGCAGCGGCCGGCTCGGCTGCGGGGCTGATGACGCCGTCGCTTCCGGCACGGCGGCTGCGGCCCCGGCGGACCCTGGTGGCGTCGGCTGCAGGAGCCTCGGCTTCCGGCGCGGCAACAACCTCGGGGGCGGTGGCCACGGCCGGCTTCTCTGCCGCCTTGGCAGGGGCCTTCACCATGGGTGTGCCTGCGCGGTGGGCGGAAATGGCCGTGACCAGGTCCCCCTTGCGCATGCGGGAACCGCCGGAAATGCCGAGCTGGCTGGCAAGAGCCTGCAGTTGGGCCAGCTTAAGGCCGGCCAGGCCGCTGCTCTTGGCGGGTGCAGCCGATGTTTCGGCTGCAGAAGATGATGTTTCCACAGCTGGCAACAGCTCAGTGGTTTCGGTCACGAAGGATCCTTCCCCCTCGACGGCGTCCGGACTGGGAGCTGGACGCGATGATTTGATCTGGGCTGCAGTTCAGATCTGCAGCCGGATATTTTCGGCCTTGCCGGTTGTCTTTTGTGGCCAGCAGGGCCGGTAACAGATACACCTTGCGCTCCGCTCAGTGCGGACCGCCGGACTGACGCGTCAGGGGCAGTTGAAATGCTGCAGATTCCTGCGACAGACCAAGCAGGCGGCACCGGCATCGATTGCGCAGTAAAAGATCCAATGGCAAGGAACTGCAAAAACGGATCAACAGGCGTCAATTACCGCCGGTGCATGTCCACCTTAGCACCTTCAACGTCCACAGCCAGCTTCAGCACCCGCCAGCCGATTTCCGGCGTGTTGGCCGCCGTGAACGCCTCAATCGAGGCCAGCACGGCGGCGGCCTCAACCTCGCCGTTGGCCAGGACCAGCACGGTGGGGCCAGCTCCGGAAACCACTGCTGCGTGCCCCGCCCGGCGCAGGGCGGTGATGAGCGCGGCGCTGGGGCGCATTGCCTCGGCGCGGTAGCTCTGGTGCAGATAGTCCTCGGTGCCTGGGAACAGCAGTTCCGGATCCGCGGTGAGCGCGTGGATCAGCAGGGCCGCGCGCCCGGAGTTCATGGCCGCCGCATGGTGGCCCACCGAGGCAGGCAGCAAGGCCCTCGCCGCTTCCGTGGACAATTCGTAGTCCGGCACGGCAACAATGGGGATGACAGATCCGGCCACCGTGGCGCAGGTAGTGCTGTACCGGTCACTGTCCTGCCATGACAGCGCCAATCCGCCGAAAATGGCGGGTGCGACGTTGTCCGGGTGGCCCTCCAGCTCACTGGTCAGCTGCAGGATCCAATTTTTGCCGCGGCTGCTCGCCATCGGCACCATCGCGTTGGCCGCCGTCACGGCCGCCACCACCGCTGACGCCGAGGAGCCAAGGCCGCGGCCGTGCGGGTTGACGTTCTGCGCCGACACCCGCAGGCCCCGGCGGCGGAAGCCCAGGCGCTCGAGGGCGGCATCGATGGCCCGAACCACCAGGTGGCTGGCGTCGCGGGGCAGCGTCTCTGCACCCTCACCGGTGAGCTCGAACAGGAGTTCGTCCGTGTCCAGGCTTTCAACGGTGAGGGTATCGTGCAGTGCCAGCGCCAGGCCCAGGCTGTCATAGCCGGGTCCGAGGTTGGCGGAGGTGCCGGGGACCCGGACCGTGACACGCTGGCCGGACTCGATGAGCTCCAGTGCGGCGACGGCCTGTGAGGTGGTTTCCAAGGTTACTTTTCTTCCAGTCCCAGTTCAGCGGCGACAGTGACAACGTCGTTGGACACCTTGACCGGCTGCACATCGCTGCCGTCCTCGGTGCGCAGTGCCCACTGGGGATCCTTGAGGCCGTGGCCGGTGACGGTGATAACGATGGTTTTGCCCGCGGGTACCTCGCCGGCGGCGTGCTTCTTCAGCAGCCCGGCCACGCCTGCGGCGGAACCAGGTTCCACAAAAACACCCTCGCGGGCGGAAAGCCAGCGGTGGGCCGCCAGGATCTCGTCGTCGGTGACGGCGTCGATCAGTCCGCCGGATTCGTCGCGGGCGTTGATGGCGCCGTCCCACGAAGCAGGGTTGCCGATCCGGATGGCGGTGGCGATGGTGTCGGGTTCCGTGATGGGGTGGCCGGCCACAAACGGGGCGGCACCGGCGGCCTGGAAGCCCCACATAACAGGAGTCCTGGTGGACACTGCGGGCAGGGTGCCGGCCGTCGCGGACTCGAAGGGCGCGGAGTACTCCTTGTAGCCCTTCCAGTAGGCGGTGATGTTGCCGGCGTTGCCGACGGGCAGGACGTGGATGTCCGGGGCGTCGCCCAGGGAATCCACAATTTCGAAGGCGCCGGTCTTCTGGCCCTGGATGCGGGCCGGGTTGACGGAGTTCACCAGGAACACGGGGTAGGACTCCCCCAGCTTCCGGGCGATGTCCAGGCAGTTATCGAAGTTGCCGTCCACCTGCAGGAGGGTGGCACCGTGGGCGATCGCCTGGCTCAGTTTGCCCATGGAGATCTTGCCCTCGGGCACCAGGACGGCGCACTTCAACCCTGCAGCGGTCGCGTACGCGGCGGCAGAGGCGGACGTGTTGCCCGTGGAGGCGCACACCACGGCCTTGGCGCCGGCTTCCACAGCGGCTGTCATGGCCATGGTCATGCCACGGTCCTTGAAGGATCCGGTGGGGTTCATGCCCTCCACCTTGAGGTAGACCTTTGAGCCTGTGAGTTCGGAGAGCGCCTGTGCAGGCACCAGCGGCGTTCCGCCTTCGCCCAGGGTGATGACCCGGGTGGCTTCCGTGACGGGCAAACGGTCAGCGTATTCGCGGATAACGCCGCGCCATTGGTGAGCCACTTAGACTCCTTCTACCCGAAGAACGGATGTAACTGAGTTGATGACGTCCAGGCCCTTGACGGCCTCGACGGTGGCTGCAAGTGCAGCCTCTGATGCGCGGTGGGTGACAATCCGCAGCTCGGCGGATTCCACGGAGGAATCGGCGTTGCGGTGGATGGTCTGGCGCATGGTTTCGATGGACACGCCGTGCTCCGCAAAAAGCTGCGCGATCCGGGCCAGGACGCCGGGCTGGTCAGCCACGTCCAGGCCGATGTAGTAACTGGTGGACGCTGCGGTGATGGGCAGCGCCGGGACGTGGCCGGTAGTGGTCTCGGTGCGGCCCGGACCGCCCAGGACCAGGCGCCGCGCCGCGGACACCAGGTCGCCCAGGACGGCGGAAGCCGTGGGCGTGCCGCCGGCACCCTGGCCGTAGAACATCAGTTCGCCGGCGTTCTCGGCTTCGATGAACACGGCGTTGAAGGCTCCACGGACGGCTGCCAGCGGGTGTTCGCGGGGCAGCAGGGTGGGGTGCACCCGCACCGAGACACCGTCGTTTCCGTCCGCGTCCGCAAGCTTCTCCGCGATGGCCAGCAGCTTGATGACAAAACCGGCGTCCTTGGCCGCGGCGATGTCCGCGGCGCTGACTGCGGTGATGCCTTCACAGTGCACGTTTTCCAGGGCAAAGCGGGTGTGGAAGGACAGGGAGGCCAGGATCGCGGCCTTCGCGGCGGCGTCGTGGCCTTCAACGTCAGCGGTGGGGTCCGCTTCCGCGTAGCCCAGGCGCTGGGCTTCGGCCAGGGCGTCGGCGAACTGGGCGCCCGTGGAATCCATCTGGTCCAGGATGAAGTTGGTGGTGCCGTTAACGATTCCCAGCACGCGGGTGATGCGGTCACCGGACAGGCTGTCGCGGATGGGGCGCAGGATGGGGATCGCACCGGCCACCGCGGCCTCATAGGAGAGCTGGACGCCTGCTTTGTCGGCTTCCTCGTAAAGGGTGGGGCCGTCCTGGGCCAGCAGGGCCTTGTTGCCCGTGACCACGCACGCGCCGTTGCTGAGTGCAGCGAGGATCAGCGTGCGGGCCGGCTCGATGCCGCCCATAAGTTCGATGACCAGGTCGGCGTCCTTGACCAGGGTCTCGGCGTCCGTGGTGAAAAGGTCCTGGGGCAGGTCGACGTCGCGCTTGGAGTTAACGTTGCGGACGGCGATCCCGCTGAGCTGAAGGCGGGCTCCGGTCCGGGCGGCCAGAGCGTCGGCGTCCTCAAGGAGAATCCGCGCCACCTGTGCCCCAACGTTGCCGCAGCCCAGGAGGGCCACCTTCAGGGTTCGCATTTCCGTCATTCAGGCTCCCATGTCGCGGTTCAGCAGATCTTCTTCGGTTTCCCCGCGGACAATCAGCCGGGCAGATCCGTCGCGCACCGCGACAACGCCCGGCCGGGCCAGATAATTGTAGTTGCTCGACAGGGCCCAGCAGTAGGCGCCGGTCCCCGGTACTGCAAGCAAATCACCGGCTGCCACGTCCCCGGGCAGATATACATCTCTAACAACTATGTCGCCGCTCTCGCAATGTTTGCCCACCACGCGGGACAGTTCCGGGGCGGCGGCGGAGGTTCGGCCGGCCAGGACAGCCGAGTAATCCGCGTCGTAAAGCACCGGGCGGGCGTTGTCGCTCATGCCGCCGTCCACCGAAACATACCGACGCGGATACGTAACGTTTCCGGCGTCGGTGCCGGCGGGCGCGTCGACCCTGACCGTCTTGAGGGTGCCCACCTCGTACAGCGTGAAGGTGGTGCTGCCCACGATCGCCCGTCCCGGTTCAATGGAGATCCGGGGTGCCGTGATGCCCAGCTCCGCGCAGGTGGAACGCACGACGGCGGCCATCGCCGCTGCGATTTCCACCGGGGGGCGCGGGGTATCCACCGCCGTGTAGGCGATGCCGTATCCTCCGCCGAGGTCCAGCTCCGGCATCACGATGCCGTATTTTTCCTGCATCGCGGCCAGGAAGCGGAGCAGCTTCTCCGCCGCCACGGCAAAGCCGTCCGGTTCGAAGATCTGCGAGCCGATGTGGCAGTGCAGGCCCAGCAGGTCGATCCCAGGGTGCGCGGCGGCTGCTGCCACCGCTTCCTCGGCGGCGGAAAGGCCTGCCAGTTCCGTGGTGTCAGCTGCCATGGAGAGGCCGAACTTCTGGTCCTCATGGGCCGTGGCGATGAATTCGTGGGTGTGGGCGTGGACACCCGGGGTGAGCCTGAGCATCACCTTCGCCTGCTCGCCGCGCGCCTGGGCGATGGCGCCCACGCGGACCAGTTCCGCCAGGCTGTCCACCACGATCCGGCCCAGGCCCATGTCCAGGGCGCGGGTGATCTCGGCGTCGGACTTGTTGTTGCCGTGCAGCGCCACGCGGTCCCCGGCGATGCCGGCGCGGGCGGCCACAGCCAGCTCGCCGCCGGAAGCCGTGTCCAGGCGCAGGCCCTCCTCCTCAACCCACTTCACTACAGCGGTGCACAGGAAGGACTTGCCGGCGTAGTAGACGTCCACGCCGCCGCAGATGTCCGCGAAGGCTGCGTCGAAGGCGTCTTTGAAGGACCGGGCGCGGGACCGGAAGTCGGCCTCGTCCAGGACAAACAGCGGGGTGCCGAACTGTTCCTTGAGGGCCGAGACGGGCAGGCCGGCCACGGCAAGTTCGCCCTGGTCGTTGCGCTGCACGCCGCCGGCCCACAGCGGTTCATGCAGGACGTTGAGGTCGTCAGGAACGGACAACCATTCGGGTGCCAGCGGTGAAGCGGCGGTATTGGCCTGTGCGGTCATCGCTGTCACATCCGTTCCGGCGCGGAGACGCCCAGCAGGTCAAGGCCGTTGGCCAGGACCTGGCTGGTGGCGTCGTTGAGCCAGAGGCGGGTGCGGTTCACGTCGGTAACCGGTTCCTCCCCCATCGGGGCCACCCGGCAGGCGTCATACCAGCGGTGGTAGGCGCCCGCGATGAGTTCCAGGTGCCGGGCCACGCGGTGCGGTTCGCGCAGTTCCGCGGCCTTGGCCACGATGGAGGGGTAGCTGCCCAGGTGGGAGAGCAGTTCGTTTTCCGTTGTGTGGTCCAGCAGCGCGGCCTCAAACACGGAGCGGTCAACACCGGCGGCCACGGCGTTGCGGGCAGCACCGCGGGACCGTGCGTGGGCGTACTGGACGTAGAACACCGGGTTCTCGTTGCTGTTTTTCTTCAGCAGTTCCGGGTCAAGGGTCAGCGGCGAATCGGCCGGGAACCGGGCCAGCGAGTAGCGCACCGCGTCCTTGCCCAGCCAGTCGACCAGGTCCCTGAGCTCGATGATGTTGCCGGCGCGCTTGGACAGCTTGGCGCCGTTGACGGACACCAGCTGGCCGATCAGGACCTCGATGTTGGCCTCGGGATCGTCCCCGGCGCAGGCGGCGATGGCCTTGAGCCGGTTGATGTAGCCGTGGTGGTCGGCGCCCAGGAGGTAGATCTTCTCCGGGAAGCCGCGGTCCTTCTTGGACAGGTAATACGCGGCGTCCGCAGCGAAGTACGTGGGCTCGCCGTTCGCGCGGATCATCACCCGGTCCTTGTCGTCCCCGAAGTCGGTGGTCCGCAGCCAGACCGCGCCGCCGTCGTCGAACACGTGGCCCTGTTCGCGCAGGCGCGCCACGGCACTTTCGATCGCGCCGCCGTCGTGCAGTTCCTGCTCGGAGAAGTAGACGTCGAATTCGACGCCGAAGTCCGCAAGGGTGGTTTTGATGTCCTTAAGCTGCGCCTTGTACGCCGCGGCCCGGATCACGGGGACGGCCGCCACCTCGGTGAGTTCGCGGATGTCCGGGTGAACGGTGAGCACTTCATGGCCCAGGTCGGCGATGTACTGGCCGGGATAGCCGCCCTCGGGTACCGGGCGGCCATGCAACCGCGAGTACACGGAGTTGGCAAAGACGTTCATCTGCGAGCCGGCGTCGTTGATGTAGTACTCGGTGGTGACCCGGGCGCCGGAGGCCCGCAGGACGCGGGCAATGGCGTCACCGAGGGCGGCCCAGCGGGTATGGCCGATATGCAGCGGGCCCGTGGGGTTCGCGGAAACAAACTCCATGTTGACGGTGTGGCCGGCGAGCGCGGTGTTGGTGCCGTAGGTCCGGCCTGCCTCCACAATCACCTTGGCGAGGGCGCCGGCTGCGGCGGCGTCGACGGTGATGTTGAGGAAGCCCGGTCCGGCAATGTCCACGGCGGAGACGCCGTCGATCGAGGCCAGGCGGGTGCGGAGGACGGTGGCGAGATCGCGGGGGTTCATTCCGGCGGGCTTGGCCAGCTGCAGTGCGATGTTGGTGGCCCAGTCGCCGTGGTCCCGGTTCTTGGGTCGCTCCACGCGCACCTCGTCCGGCACTGCTGACGCTGCCAGGCTGATTTCGCCGGCAGCAACGGCGTCCTTCAGGCAGGCGGATATGGCGAGGGAGAGTTCTTCGGGAGTCACCCTCCTAGCCTACCGGGGGCCCGGGACAGCAAAGAATCTTACGGCGGACCCGCTGCGGGCCCGCAGGTGATGGAGGCAACCGGGTCCGACTGAACCAATAGGCTTGCTCCGACGTTGACATAACAGTAACCACCGCCGGATGAACCAATGACGAAACGAGAGCCCCACATGAGACCCTCAGTACGCAAGGGCGTTTACGCCGGAATGGCAGGCCTTTCCCTGATCGGCGCCGTGGCAGGCTGCGCGCCCGCCGCTTCCGGCGGCGACCCCGCCAACACATCTGCCGCGGAGACGCCGGCGGCCGCACCCACCACGGGCACGTCATCCACTTCGATGGCCACCACGGGATCCGGCGGTGCCTCCGCCTACAAGGACGGCACCTACAGCGCGGACGGCAACTATGTCTCCCCCAACGGGACCGAGACCGTCGGTGTGGAGCTGACCCTGGCGGCCGGCAAAGTCACGGACGTGCAGATCACCACGCACCCTTCCAACCCCAACACCCGCAAGTTCCAGGGTGAGTTCGCCGGTGGTATCGCCGGTCAGATTGTGGGTAAGGACATTGACGGCCTCAACGTCTCCAAGGTGGCCGGCTCGTCACTGACCAGTGGCGGTTTCAACGACGCAGTGGAACAGATCAAGTCCGAGGCGAAGTAGGCGGTGCCGGCAGCGGACGGCGCGGCATTTTCCTTTGCGGGCATCGGCACGCAGTGGGAAATCACCACGCCGCGCCCGCTGTCCGGCCCCCTCCGGACGGCGCTGCTGGCGACGGTGGAAACGTTCGACGGCGTGTGGTCCCGTTTCCGGGACGACTCACGGGTGGCGGCCATGGCCCGGGCCGCGGGCAGCTACACCTTCCCCGCAGAGGCCTCAGCCCTGGGGGAACTGTATCGGACGCTGTACCGGATCACCGGGGGTGCCATGACGCCCCTGATCGGCAGCAGCCTGGAGCGCCTGGGCTACGACGCGCAGTACTCCCTGCAGCCAACCGGCGCGCCCCTTCCGGCGCCGGCCTGGGACGGCCGCCTGGACTGGACCGGCGCCACCCTCACCGTCAACGGGCCGGTGGTCCTGGATATCGGCGCAGCAGGCAAGGGGCTGCTGGTGGACCTGCTGGCCGCGGACCTTACTGCCGCGGGCCACGACGCCTTCCTGATTGATGGCAGCGGCGACCTCCTGGCCCGCGGCCCGGGCACCGTCTGCGTGGGCCTCGAACATCCCTACAACCCCCGGCAGGCCATCGGGGTGGTGGAGTTGGCGGGGCGGTCCCTGTGCGCCTCGGCCGCGAACCGGCGGGTGTGGGGCGATGGGCTCCACCACGTCCTGGACGGCACCACCGGCCTGCCTGTGCGGACCGCCGTGGCCACCTGGGCCATGGCGGAGACCGCAATGGTGGCGGATGCCCTGGCCACAGCACTGTTTTTTTCACCCGGGCCTGCGCTTGAGGAGTCATTCGACTTTTCCTGGCTGACCGTCTTTTCCGACGGCAGCGCCGCCCACTCCGCCGACTTTGAAGGGAAACTGTTCACATGAGTTCCGTGGAAACACCCAAGGCGGGCCCTGCCCCTTCCCTTGCCGGCACAGTGGACACCGCCCTGGGCCGGCTCACCATGTACCGGCTGGTGCTCCTGGTCCTTGCAGTCCTGGTGGCCTACAGCCTGCTGCTGGATGTCCTGGGCTGGCTCACCTTCGGGATCCCCGAGATGCTGGCCCACCTTGTCCTGTGCCTGGCGCTGACCTACACCGCCAACCGGGCCCTGGCCGCACTGTTCCGGGTACAGCCGCACTCCGAGTCCGCCCTGATCACCGGCCTGCTGATCTATTTCCTGTTCTGGCCCTCGTTCCAGGTGATGGACGTGGCAGGGGTGGCGCTGGCCTGCGTCCTGGCTTCCGCCTCCAAATATGCCCTGGCGTGGCGTGGCCGGCATGTTTTCAACCCCGCCGCCGCCGGCGCCTTCGTCACGGGCCTGACCGGCCTGAACATTGCCACCTGGTGGGCCGCCACACCAGCCATGCTGTTCCTGCTGGTCCCGGGCGTCCTTTTGGTGCTGTACCGGACCCGGAAAGCCCTGATGGCTGCCGTTTTTGTGGCGGCGTCCACGTCCATCATCACTGTGGAGCTGATCCGTGCCGGCATGAGCGCCGGGACGGGCCTCTGGCAGGCGCTGGCGCAACGGCCGGTGCTTTTCTTCGTGGGTTTTATGCTCACGGAGCCGCTGACCCTTCCGCCGCGCCGCTGGCAGCAGCTGGCACTTGCTGCCGTTGTGGGTGTGGTCTTTGCGGTTCCGTACAACTTCGGCTTCCTCGCCAACTCCCCCGAGGCCGCGTTGCTGCTGGGTAACCTGCTGGCCTTTATGCTGGGCCAGCGCGGCGGCGTGACGCTGCGGCTGGAAGGCACCCGCCAGCTGACGCCCACCACCACCGAGTTCTCCTTCACCCCTGCCCGGCCGGTACGTTTCCAGCCGGGCCAGTACATGGAGCTCGACCTGCCGCACGCCAAGTCGGACGGCAAGGGCCGGCGCCGGGTCTTCAGCCTGACGGGCGCACCGGATGCGCGGCAGGTAACCTTCGGCGTCCGGACCGCCGGTCCCCTCTCCGCCGCCAAGAAGGCCCTCCTGGCGCTGGAGCCCGGCGATAAGCTCCGCGCCACCTCCGTGGGCGGCGATTTTGTCCTCCCCCGGAACCGGCAGCAGCCGGTGCTGCTGGTTGCCGCAGGAATCGGCATCACCCCGTACCTGTCCCATCTGTCCTCCGGCGGGCTGCGGGACCGCGACGCGGTCCTGCTGCTGCTGGCCCGGAGCGCCGCCGAGGTGGCCTATGCCGATGAGCTGCGCGCTTCGGGCCTGCGTGTGGTGGTCCACCTGGCGGACGGTTCTGCGCCGCCCCCGGACCTGGCCGGCACACCCAACGGGGGCACCCGGCTGGACCCGGCAGCACTCAAGGCGCTGGTCCCTGACATCGGGGCGCGGGAGGTCTACGTCTCCGGTTCACCGGCCAGCGTCGCCTCGCTGCGCCGTGCGGCCAGGGCAGCCGGCGCCCGGCGCGTCCACACGGACTCGTTCGCGGGCTACTGAAGGCTGCCGGAAGGTGCCCCACACCACCCCCGCAGCGGCCGTTTTTCCTTGCGGGCCACCTTACTGCTAAGCTCTAGGACGTCCCGCCGGAAACGGCAGGAACCCCGGATTGCCCTCGTAGCTCAGGGGATAGAGCGTCTGCCTCCGGAGCAGAAGGTCGTAGGTTCGAATCCTATCGAGGGCACCAGCCAAAACCACCCCGGTCCTGCCGGGGTGGTTTTGTTTAACCCACCGTGCACCACCGGTCCGGTTTTCCGGCAGGTGAGCCTGCACTGGATTGTCGGCACCCCCTCGTAGTCTGGTTCCACCGACTCCAGGAGGTAACGCCATGCACACGCCGTTCTGCACCATCGTCCCGCCGTATCTGCTGCGGCGGCTGGCGCGCCAGGATGCGCCGCAGTTTTCCGCAGCGGCCCGGGCCGCCCGGGAAGCCCTGGTCCATGTCCGGTCAGTGCAGGCGGCCCGGACCCGGTCGGCAGCGGCCGGCCCGGCCGGCGTGCGCCAGACAGCTCCGGGGCCGGTGAACCGGACCATCTACGACGCCGGCAACGCTGAAGTCCTGCCGGGGAAGCTGGTCCGCAAGGAAGGCGAACCGGACACCGGAGACCTGGCCCAGGATGAGGCCTACGCCGGGCTGGGCTCCACCCACCGGCTCTACGCGGACGTTTTTGGCCGGAACTCCGTGGACGGCAACGGCCTGGGCCTGGATGCCACGGTCCACTTTGGCAAGCTGTATGACAACGCCTTCTGGGACGGCAACCAGATGGTCTTCGGCGACGGTGACGGCGAGGTCTTTGACCGGTTCACCAAGTCCCTGAGCGTGATCGGCCATGAACTGGCGCACGGCGTCACCCAGTTCACTGCCGCCTTGGTATACCGTAACCAGGCCGGCGCGCTGAACGAGTCGATGTCGGACGTCTTTGGCGCCCTGGTGGAGCAGTACGTCGGAAAACAGTCCGCTGCAGAGGCCAGCTGGCTGATCGGCGAAGGCCTTTTTACGCCCGAAGTGCAGGGCACTGCGCTGCGTTCCATGAAGGCGCCGGGTACCGCGTACGACGACGACGTGCTGGGCAAGGATCCGCAGCCTGACTCCATGGATACGTATGTGCGCACCAGCGCTGACAACGGCGGCGTGCACATCAACTCCGGCATCCCCAACCGTGCCTTCTACCTCGTCGCCCAAGCGCTGGGCGGGAACGCCTGGGACGCCCCGGGCCGGATCTGGTACGACACCCTGACAGGCGGTTCCCTGCCACCAACGGCAACATTCGGTGTTTTTGCCCGTGCCACCGCCGCGTCCGCCGTGGAAATTTTTGGTGCCGGCTCAGCAGAGCATGACGCCGTGGCCAAGGCGTGGGAAACTGTGAAGGTCAAGCTCTAAACGGAGCTCCCCGCGGCCCGGCGACGGGCAGCGGGGCAGCAGGAACCCAGGAACCAGGCCATGAAGATCAGTGTGGAACGGACCGGCGGAATTGCGGCAATAACCAGGGTCTGGACCGTTGAGGCCCAGTCCGAGACAGCCATTAACGAGTGGCAGTTCCTGGTGGAGGCATGCCCCTGGGACGCAGTGCCCAGGACCACGCGCGCGGCAGCGCAGGCGTTTTCAGACGCCGTGCCTGACCGTTTCATCTACTCCATCCGCGCCGGCCAGCGGCGTGCGGCCCTACCGGAACGGGCGGTTACCGGCCCGTGGCGGATCCTGGTGGACAGCGCCCGGGCCGCCGCCGAAGAAGCCCGCGCCGAGCCGGGTACCGACCCCGCCTGAGTGGTCCGCTCAGCCCACGCCTGCCAACTGGCCGCGGAACGCCCGCCGGTAGGACTGCGGACTGGTATCGAGGACTTTGGCGAAGTGGTGCCGCAGCAGCACCGGGTGGCCAAAACCGGATTGCCTGGCCACCTCGTCGATGTTCAAGTCCGTTGACTCAAGCAGCTCCTGCGCACGGAGCACACGCTGGGAATTCAGCCAGGCAGCGGGCGTCGCGCCCGTTTCCGAGCGGAACCGGCGGGCAAAGGTACGGGCGGACATGTGCACCTGGGCGGCAAGGTCGTTGACGGAGTGTTCCCGGTCCAGGTTGCCCACCATCCAGCGCAGGAGTTCGGCCATGGGTGCCGAGCCGCAGGTGGGGATGGGCCGCTCGATGAACTGGGCCTGGCCGCCGTCCCGGTGTGGCGGTACCACCATGTCCCGGGCGATCGCGGCGGCCACCTGGGCCCCGAGTTCCACCCGGACAAGATGCAGGCAGGCATCGATTCCCGCAGCCGTGCCGGCAGAGGAAATGATGTTCCCGTCCTGGACGTAGAGCACGTTTTCGTCCACCTCAACGCCGGGATAGGAGGTGGCCAGCTCCTGCGAATGCCGCCAATGCGTGGTGGACCGCCGGTCCGCCAGCAGCCCTGCCCTGGCAAGCGCGAACACAGCCGAGCAGATCGACATCACCCAGGCGCCCCTCTTATCTGCGGCGCGCAGGGCCGCGAGCACCGGCTCCGGCAGTTCCGCGTCCCCGCCATAAGGGGTCATGATGACGAGGTCGGCGTCCAGGGTGGCGTCCAGGCCAAGCTCCACATTCATGGAAAGCCCGGATTCGAGTGTCACGCTGCCCGGGACGGGCGTGCACACCCGGAAATCGAAAGCGGGAACGCCGTTGCCCCGCCGGGACCGGTCGATGCCGAACACCTCGCAGGCGGTGCCGAACTCGAACATCGAAACGTTAGACACCACAATGACTGCCACTGTTTTGAGCATATTTCCAGTGTGGCAGTAATTCACGCTTTTTGGTCGTTTCTGCCACTGTTTTTGCTGCCGGCCCGGGATCACGATGAAGACATGGAAATCTTCGTCAGCATCCTCATCGTTTCTGTCCTCCTGGTCGTGGCAGCCACGGTTGCCGCGATCCTCCACGACGGTCGTGGTCACTTGCCCCGCATCGACTCCCGCCTGGACTGGTCAGCCTTGGAACTGCCCAGTTCCAGCCACACCAGCCGCCTCTTCTGACGTCCGGGGTCCGGACCGGCCCCTGGGCGGCCCGGCTGCGGCAGTAGACTGTCAGCAGCCATGACTTTTCATATTTCCTATCCCGCCGAGCTGCCGGTTTCCGAGCGCCGCGACGACCTGATGGCCGCCATTGCCGCCAACCAGGTGACAATCATTGCCGGCGAGACCGGTTCCGGAAAGACCACCCAGATCCCCAAAATGTGCCTTGAACTGGGCCTGGGCGAGAACGGCCTGATCGGCCATACCCAGCCCCGGCGGCTGGCGGCACGCACGGTGGCCGAACGCATTGCGGAGGAACTGGGCGTGGACATCGGCCAGGAGGTGGGCTTCCAGGTCCGCTTCACCGGTGAAGTCAGCCGCAACACCAAGGTCAAGCTGATGACGGACGGCATCCTGCTGGCCGAGATCCAGCGCGACAAGCTGCTGCGCAAATACAACGCGATCATCATCGATGAAGCGCATGAGCGCAGCCTGAACATCGACTTCATCCTGGGCTACCTGCGGCGGATCCTGCCGCAGCGCCCGGACCTGAAGGTCATCATCACCTCCGCCACCATTGATCCAGAGCGGTTCGCCAACCATTTCGGCACGCCGGAGCAGCCGGCACCGATCATCGAGGTCTCCGGCCGGACCTTCCCGGTGGAAATCCGCTACCGGCCGCTCTCGCAGCCCAAGGACGACCAGGACGAGGGCTCGGACGATGAACTCGAGGAGGACCGGGACCCGCTGGACGCGGTCTGCGACGCTGTGGACGAACTGGCTTCCGAGGCCCCCGGCGACATCCTGGTGTTCTTCTCCGGTGAACGCGAAATCCGGGACGCTGCAGAAGCGCTGCAAGCCCGGATCCAGTCCAACCGCAGGCTGGCGGGCACCGAGGTCCTGCCACTGTTTGCCCGGCTGAGCCTGCAGGAACAGCACAAGGTGTTCCACCCGGGTTCCAAACGCCGCATTGTCCTGGCCACCAACGTGGCGGAAACCTCGCTGACCGTGCCAGGCATCAAGTACGTGATCGACACGGGCACCGCCCGCATCTCCCGCTACTCGCACCGCACCAAAGTCCAGCGGCTGCCCATCGAACGGGTTTCGCAGGCATCCGCCAACCAGCGTTCGGGCCGGTGCGGCCGTGTGTCGGACGGCATCGCCATCCGGCTGTACTCGGAGGAGGACTTCGAGTCCCGCCCCCTCTTCACCGATCCTGAGATCCTGCGCACCAACCTTGCCGCGGTCATTTTGCAGATGACCGCCATGGGTGTGGCACGCGGGCCCAAGGACGTTGAAGAGTTTCCCTTCGTGGAGCCGCCCGAGTCTCGGGCCATCAACGACGGCGTCACCCTGCTCCGCGAACTCGGCGCCCTGGCAGCGGCGCAGCCGGCCGGCGCAAAGGGCGGTGCAAAGGGCGGCGGGCTGACCGCCGTCGGGCACCAGCTGGCGCAGTTGCCGGTGGATCCCCGCCTGGGCAGGATGATTGTGGAGGCCGGCAAACGTGGCTGCGTCCGCGAAGTCATGATCCTGGCAGCCGCGCTCACCATCCAGGACCCGCGCGAACGGCCCACCGACAAGCAGCAGCTCGCGGCCGAAAAGCACAATCGGTTCAAGGACGAGAATTCGGATTTCACCGGGTTCCTGAACCTCTGGAATTACCTGCAGGAGAAGCAGCAGGAGCTCTCCTCCTCAGCATTCCGGCGCCTGTGCCGCAACGAGTTCATCAACTACCTGCGCGTCCGCGAGTGGCAGGACCTCTTCGCGCAGCTGCGCCAGCTGGCCCGCCCCCTGGGCATCAGCCTGGACAACAATCGCGAGGTGGATCCCGTGGGCAACCACGAAGGCATCCACATCAGCCTGCTGTCCGGCCTGCTGAGCCACATCGGCATCCTGGACGAACGCAAGCGCGAATACGCGGGCGCCCGGGGCAGCCGGTTCGCAATTTTCCCCGGGTCTGCGCTGTTCAAGAAGTCCCCCACGTTCGTGATGGCCGCCGAGCTGGTGGAGACCAGCCGCCTCTGGGCACGCGTGGCAGCCCGCTTTGATCCGCTGTGGGCGGAACAGGTGGCACCGGACCTGGTGAAGCGCAGCTACAGCGAGCCGCACTGGTCCACCAGGCAGGGCTCGGTGATGGCCTACGAAAAGGTCACCCTCTACGGGGTACCGATCATCGCCCAGCGGAAGATCAACTACGGCCGGGTGGATCCGGTCCTGGCCCGCGAGCTGTTCATCCGCCATGCGCTGGTGGAAGGCGACTGGAAAACCCAGCACAAGTTCTTCCACCGCAACCGGGCCCTCCTGCACGAGGTGGAGGAACTGGAAGCGCGGATGCGCCGCCGGGACCTCATGGTGGATGACGAGACGCTTTTTGAGTTCTACGACGCGCGGATAGGCGCTGAGGTGGTCTCCGAACGGCACTTCGACAAGTGGTGGAAGGACGCCCGCCGGGAGCAGCCGGACCTGCTGGACTATGACAAGTCGTTGCTGATCAGCAACGACGCCGATGACCTGGACGATTCCGCCTACCCCAAGTCCTGGCTGCACAAGGGATTCGACCTGCCGCTGAGCTACGAGTTCCACCCGGTGGCTCCCGGTTCTGCGCCCAACCCGTCCGACGGCGTGACGGCAGAAGTGCCGGTCCTTTTCCTGAACCAGCTCGACGACGCCCCCTTCCGGTGGCTTATTCCGGGCCAACGTGTGGAGCTGGTAACGGCCCTGATCAAGTCGCTGCCCAAGCAGGTCCGGAAAAACTTCGTGCCTGCTCCTGACGTCGCCCGCCAAACGGTAGCCGTCCTCGAAGCCGACTTCGACCCGGCGGCGGATGACCTCGAAGCCTCCCTCGAACTGGCCCTCCGGCGGCTCCGCGGTGCTGTCATCCCGCCGGGATCGTGGAACTGGGACGCCGTTCCCCCTCACCTGCGCGTGAGCTTCAAGGTGGTGGACAGCAAAGGCAAGGTGCTGGAGGAGGGCAAGGACCTGCCGGCGCTCCAGGAACGGCTGGCACCGGCCACCCGGCGTGCCATCGCCGAGTCCCTCGGCGCCACCCCTGCGACAACCGATCCTGCCGCCGGGGGAAAGGTCAAACGCAACGGCACAGGGCCCGACGCCGGCACAGCCGCTGCCGGGGGGCGGGGGCAGGTGCCCGGCGGCTTCGCCGAACAGACCGGATTGGTTGAGTGGTCGGTGGGGACCCTCCAGCAGCAGGTCAGCAGCATGGTCAAAGGCCACACTGTAACTGGCTTTCCCGCCCTGGTGGACCAGGGGACGTCAGTGTCCCTCCGCGTGTTCCAGACTCCGGCCGAGCAGCAGGCTGCCATGCGGGGCGGCGTCATCAGGTTGCTGGCCCTGCGCGTCCCGGCACCCGACCGCTACGTCCTCGAACACTTGAGCAACACCGAGAAGCTCACGTTCAGCCAGAACCCGCACGGCTCGGTCACGGCGCTGATCGCAGACTGCGCCCTGGCAGCCATCGACAAGCTGGTCCCCGCCCAGCTGCCGTGGGACCGGGCAGCCTTCGACGCGCTGTATGAGACCGTGCGGGCCGAGCTGATCGACACCGTCTTCAGCGTCACGGCCGTGGTGGAACGGATCCTGGCCAGCGCCCGCCGGATCGAGAAGCAGCTGAAGGGCACCACCAGCCTGGCTCTCATCAGCGCCCTCAATGACATCCGGAGCCAGCTGGAGAACCTGGTCCATCCCGGCTTTGTGGCACGCACGGGCTACTCCCAGCTCAGCCAGCTCCCGCGCTACCTGGCTGCGATCGAGAAACGCCTGGAACGCCTCCCGGGCAACGTGCAGCGGGATGCGCTGGGGATGGCTGCGGTCCAGCGGCTGGAGGACGATTACGACGACGCCGTGTCCGCCCTCCTGCCGGGCCGGCGCGCCGGGCACGAATTAACCCAGGTGCGCTGGATGATCGAGGAACTGCGGGTCAGCCTGTTTGCGGTGGAGCTGGGTACCGCCTACTCCGTCTCGGAAAAACGCATCCGTGCCGTGCTCAACAAGGCACTCGCCCCGGCTTAGCCCGGTTCCCCCGGCACCGCGGCGCCGTACCCGGCGTCGCGGAGGCCCTGGCGGAGTTTCGCCGCGTGCCCATCCAGTGCCACCGGATCCGGGTTCTGGTCCACGGAGCCGAAGTCGTAGTCCGCCATGCTGCGGGACGGCCACACATGGACGTGGAGGTGGTTGATCTCGTAACCGGCCACCAGCAGGCCTGCCCGGGGGGCGCCGAAGAGGTCCACCTGGACCGCGCCAATGCGGCGCGCAACCTCCATGACCCGGGCCAGGGTTTCCGGTGACGCGTCGGTCCACCGGTCCACTTCTTCGGTGGGGACCACCAGGGTGTGGCCGTCTGCAAGCGGCCCCGTGGTGAGGAAGGCGGCGACATCGGCTTCGCGCCAGACGAAGCGGCCCGGAATCTCGCCGTTGATGATTTTGGTGAACAGCGTGCTCACGCGTCTGCCTCCTTGGCGGGTGCCTGCAGGGTGCTGGTGTCCAGCACAAACCGGTATTTCACGTCGCCGGCCACCATCCGGTGGTAGGCCTCATTCAGCTGGTCCGCGCCCACCAGTTCGATGTCCGCCACCACGCCGTGTTCGGCGCAGAAGTCCAGCATCTCCTGGGTTTCGGCGATTCCGCCGATCAGGGAGCCGGCATAGGCAATCCGGCGGCGGATGAGCGCGCCCGGGTTGACCGGCGGCATGGCCTCGGACGGCAGGCCCAGCTGGAACAGGGCCCCGTCCACGCGCAGCGTCCGGAAGAAGGGGTTCAGGTCGTGGGGTGCGGCCACGGTGTCGATGATCAGGTCGATGGTACGGTCCGCCGCTGCCATTGCGGCAGGGTCCCGCGACAGGACCACGTCGTCCGCGCCGAGCTCCAGGGCTGCGGGCGCCTTGGCTTCGGAGGTGGTGAAAACCACCACCTTTGCGCCCATGGCCTTGGCCAGTTTGACGGCCATGTGACCCAGTCCGCCGAGGCCCACAACACCCACCACGTCGCCCTCTTCGACGTCGAAATGGCGGAGCGGGGAAAACGTGGTGACACCAGCGCACAGCAGCGGGGCCACGGCGGCCGGATCCAGCGATTCCGGCACCCGCAGCACGTAGCGCCGGTCCACCACCACAGAGGTGGCATAGCCGCCCTGCGTGACGGTGTCCCCGTTGCGCCGGTCCTTGGCTCCATAGGTGCCGGTCATGCCGTTTTCGCAGTATTGCTCCAGGCCGTCCAGGCAGCTGCCGCATTCCCGGCACGAGTCCACCATGCACCCCACCCCCACACGGTCGCCGGCCGCGAAGTCCGTAACGTCGGCGCCGACGCGGCTGACGGTGCCCACGATCTCGTGGCCGGGAACCAGCGGATAGGACTGGTTGCCCCACTCCCCCCGGGTGGCGTGCACATCGGAATGGCACAGCCCGCAGTACTCGATGGCGATTTCGACGTCGTCCGCCTTGGGCGCCCGCCGCGCAACGGTGAGCGGGACCAGGCCGCTGTCCCCCGACGTGGCGCCATAGGCGGCGGCCAGCACGCCGCCGTCGGCAACGGGGTTGATGGTTTGGGCGAGGGGCGGGGGTACGGGGCGTCCTGGGGTCATAGTGCGACGCTACCCCCGCGGCCGCCCGCGTTGCCAGTTGGCTGCCGTTCCGACCCGTCCGGTTCCGGGCCGGTGGCCACGGGAAGGTCCGGCCGGTTGGACCATTCCGAGAATGATCCCGGATACAGGGCAGCGCTGAAGCCGGCCAGTTCCAGGGCCGCCACCTGGTGTGCTGCGGTAACACCGGAGCCGCAGTAGACGGCCACCGGCACGCCGTCCCGCGCGCCCAGCGCCTCGAACCTGCGGCGCAGGTCCGCGGCCGGCAGGAAGAGCCCGTTGGCCGCCAAGTTCGCCGCCGCCGGCGCACTGACGGCCCCGGGGATGTGGCCGGCGCGCGGGTCGACGGGTTCCACATCACCGCGGTAGCGTTCCCCGGCCCGCGCATCCAGGAGCAGGCCGCGGTCAGGCCACTCCGCAGCCGCAGCGGCGTCCAGGACGGGCATTGCACCCGCCGCAAGGTCAATGTCGCCCGGTTCCGGTACCACCGGACCGGCGGCGAGCGGGAGCCCCGCCGCGCGCCAGGCGGCCAGGCCGCCGTCGAGCAGGAAAACGGTGGCAATCCCGGCGTCCCGAAGCAGCCACCACAAGCGGGCCGCGGCCATGTTGCCGCTGTCGTCGTACGCCACCACCACGTCCCCGGACCGCAGGCCCCAACCCCTGGCGGCGTCCTGGAATGCCCGCGCCTCCGGCAGCGGGTGCCGGCCCCGGCCTTCCGCTGCCGGATCGGCAAGCTCGGCGGCGAGGTCCACAAATACCGCGCCCGGCAGGTGCTCGGCCAGGTAGTAGTCACGGCCGTGGGGGTCGCCCAGCGCCCAGCGCACATCAAGGAGGACCGTCCGCTCACCGGCGGCAAGGCGGCCGGCCAGCCGGTCCACATCCATCAGGGGTTCCATGGGGCTCCTTCGGTGCTTTGACGTTCGGTTCCAACTCTAAAGGGCGGGGCCGCGCCGCAGGTAGGCTGGTGCGGTGAAGATCGAGCAGGGCAGCGCCCCGGACCACGGCAGCAGGAAAAGCAGCGACCGGGCATGGGCGGACGCGGCCATCCGGAAGATCGCGGCGGAAAACAACCGCTCCGCCGATACCCACCTCTACTCGGTCCCGCTGCCGGAACACTGGGGCATCGGTCTGTACCTCAAGGACGAGTCCACCCACCGTTCCGGCAGCCTGAAGCACCGGCTGGCCCGGTCCCTGTTCCTATTCGGCCTGGTGAACGGCTGGATCCGGTCCGACACCACCATCGTTGAAGCCTCCAGCGGCAGTACCGCCGTGTCCGAGGCTTATTTCGCCCAGCTCCTGGAGCTCCCGTTCATCGCCGTCATGGCACGCAGCACCAGCGCAGAGAAAATCGCCCTGATCGAGCAGTTCGGGGGCTCCTGCCTGCTGGTGGACCACGCCGCGGAGGTCTACGCCACTGCTGAGGAAGTGGCGGCCACCTGCAACGGCCACTACATGGACCAGTTCACCTACGCCGAACGGGCCACCGATTGGCGTGGGAACAACAACATCGCCGAGTCCATCTTCGGCCAGCTCCGGCTCGAGGAACATCCGGTGCCGGACTGGATCGTGGTGGGCGCCGGGACCGGCGGCACCAGCGCCACCATCGGTCGGTACCTCCGCTACAACAACCATTCCACGCAGCTGCTGGTGGTGGACCCGGAAAACTCGGCGTTCCTCCCCGGCTGGCGGGGCGCCGCCGATCCCGCCGGGTTGCCATCCCGCATCGAAGGAATCGGCCGCGCCAGGATGGAACCCAGCTTTGTGCCGTCCGTGATCGATGCCATGATCCAGGTCCCGGACGCGGCATCCGTCGCCGCGATGCGGCACCTGCGGACCCTCACGGGGTTCGCCGCCGGGCCCTCCACCGGAACCAACCTCTGGGGAGTCTGGCAGACGGTGGCCGGGATGCTCGCGGCAGGCCGCACCGGCAGCGTTGTCACCCTGATGTGTGACGGCGGCGAACGCTACGCGGGCAACTACTACAACCCTGCCTGGCTGGCGGCCCAGGGCCTGGACCCGGCGCCCTACGAAGCCATCCTCGCAGAGTTCTTCGAGACGGGCGCCTGGCCGGTTTAGGCCTCCACCGACTCGCCCGGCTCAAGGTGCGTGTAGGTGACGCCGTATTTCGCGCCGAGCCGCTGTACCTGCGTCTCCACGATCTTCAGGCCGGCAGCGTTGAGCAGCCCGTCGTGGATCTGGTACACCTGCGGAGCCCGGACACCGATCACGAAGTCCACCACCTCGGACATTTTGGACCAGGGCGCGTGCAGCGGCACCAGCAGTGTCTTGACGCTGATCCCGTCCGGGATGATGAAGGAATCCCCCGGGTGGTAGACGTTCCCGTCCACCAGGTAGCCGATGTTGGCCACCACCGGAATCTGGGGGTGGATCAGGGCGTGCTGGCCGCCGAAACTGCTGATGGCAAAGCCTGCCGCTTCAAAGGTGCTGCCGGGATCCACCGTGTGGATGGCTCCGGCGGCGCCGGGTGCTTCGGCGCGCAGTTTCTCCGCCACTCCCGCCGGGGCGTGGACAGCCGGGGCGCCAGGGCCGTTGAGCACCTCAACCACTGCCGCCATATCAATGTGGTCAGGGTGTTCGTGGGTCACCAGGATAGCTTCGGCGCCGGGCAGCGCCTGGTCGGTTTCGGAGAACGTGCCGGGGTCAAGGACCAGCACCCGGCCGTCCTTTTCGAGCCGGACACAGGCGTGCGTGTATTTCGTCAGCTTCATCCGGCCAGCCTAGGGTCCGGTCAGCACCCTGTCCACGACGCCGCGGCTGGTAATCTGTAGCGTTGCACCCATCCCCACGGAAAGGCAGTCCCTCCATGCCGTTCGGAGCCCAGGCTGACGCCACCACCCCGCCGCCGGCCAGTGGGGGCAAGGAACAACGCGTGACCAAACAGCGCAAGGCGGTCAGCGCCGCCCTGGACACGCTCAGTGATTTTGTCAGCACGCAGGAGCTGTACCGGATCCTGCAGAACCAGGGCGATTCGGTCTCGCTGGCCACCGCCTACCGGATCCTGCAGTCCCTCGCTGACGAGGGCCTCGTGGATGTGCTCCGCAACGGCGACGGCGAAGCGGTGTACCGCCGCTGCGCGGTCACCGGCCACCACCACCACCTGCTGTGCCGCAACTGCGGCAAGGCTGTGGAGGTGGAGGCCCCGGCCGTTGAAACCTGGGCCACCCGGACCGCAGCGGTGCACGGCTATACGGAAGTGGCCCACACGGTGGAAATATTTGGGCTGTGCCCGGACTGCACCAGCCTCAAGGCCGCCGGCCTGCTGTAGCACGACCCGGCAGCAATTCAGGCGCCCTGCAGTACGCGGCCGTTGAGCCCCCTGCGGGCCCGGAAAGCGCCGATCCCCCGGCACACGGCATAAATCAGGAACGACAGCGTGGTCACGTAGGGGCTGATGGGGATCCGGCCGCCCAGCGCCAGCAGGATCCCGCCCACGGTGGCCACCACCGCGAACGCCACGCTCAGCAGCACCACGGCCACCGGGCTTGAGGTCACCCTCAAGGCCGCGGCCGCAGGGGTGATCAGCAGGGCGAGGACCAACAAGGCACCCACCACCTGGATGGACAAGGCAACGCTGACGCCCAGCAGCACCATAAACACCAGCGCCAGTGTCCTGACGGGAACACCGCGGGCCTCCGCCAGCTCGGGGTCCACACTGGCGAAGTTCAGCGGACGCCAGATCGCAAAAAGCGCCAGCATCACCACCACGGCGGTCCCGGCCAGGGCCTGCAGCTGGACGGTGTCCACGGACACGATCTGGCCGGTCAGCAAACCGAATTTGTTGGCGGCACGGCCCTCGTACAGCGAGAGGAACAGGATGCCCAGCCCCAGGCCGAACGGCATGATGACGCCGATGATTGAGTTTTTGTCCCGGGCACGGACCCCCATCAGGCCCAGGAGCAGCGCGGCGGCGACGGAGCCGATCAGCGAACCGAAAACCACGTCCGTACCGATCAGCAGCGCGAAGGCTGCCCCGGCAAAGGACAGTTCGGAGATGCCGTGCACTGCAAAGGCCAGGTCGCGCTTCATCACAAACGTTCCCACCAGCCCGCCCAGGAGGCCCAGGACGGCACCGGCCCAGATGGAGTTCTGGACCAGGACCAGCAGTTCGCCGTAGTTATCAAAGCTGAAGATGGCTCCGAGGATGCTGTCGAGGTCCATCAGGCGGCGTCCCCTGCCAGTTCCCGGCCGGCACTGTGATGGTGCGTGGTGGCATCCGGGAGCCCCACCACCACGATCCTGCCGTTGGCATGGATCACTTCGACGTGGCTGCCGTAGAGGTCGGAAAGTACCTCGGTGGTCATGACCTCCTCGGGGGCGCCCACCCGGAACCGGCCGCCGGCCAGGTACAGGACGCGGTCCACATAGTCGATCACGGGGTTGATTTCGTGGGTCACAAACACTACTGCGCTGTTCTTTTTATGGCACTGCTTGTTGATCAGCGCGCTCACGGCCTGCTGGTGGTGCAGGTCAAGGGAAAGCAATGGCTCGTCGCAGAGCAGCACCTGCGGGTCCGTGGCGAGGGCCTGGGCCACGCGGAGCCGTTGCTGCTCGCCGCCGGAGAGCTGGCCGACGGGTACCTTGGCGTATTCCGTGGCCCCGACAAGTTCCAGGAGCTCGTCAATCCGGCGGTTCACTTTGGCTGCGGAGAAACGGAATCCCCAGCGGTGGCCGTCCACGCCCAGGCCAACCAGGTCCCGGGCACGCATGGGAACATCCGGGGCGAAGGATTTCTGCTGCGGGATGTAGCCGATCAGGTTGCTGCCGCGCTCCACGGGGTGACCGCCAAGGGTGGCCGTTCCGTGATGCAGGTCCTGAAGTCCCAGCAGGACCTTGAGGAAGCTGGTTTTGCCGCTTCCATTCGGACCCAGGACAGCAAAGAACTCCCCGGGCCTGATATCCAGGTCCAGGTCCTCCCAAAGCGCCCGCTGACCGAACTTGAGGGAGGCGCCGGTGAGGCTGACCGCGGGTTTCAACTATTTATTCTCCAGAATTTTGCTGATCTTCTCCACATTGTCCGTCATCCACTGCAGGTACGTCTTGCCCTCAGGCAGCGTCTCGTTGAAGTCAACGACCGGTACGCCTGCGGATTCGGCTGCCTTCTTCAGGGCTTCGGTTTGCGGGCCCTCGGTCTGCTCATTGTAGGCAAGGAGCAGGACCGTCTTGGCTGACACCAGGTCAGTCGCCGTCTTGAGAACAGCGGGCGGAACGTCCGTGCCTTCCTCGATGGCGGCCGTGTATTCCTCGGGGGTGGCGTTTTCCAGGCCTGCATCCGCCAGGAGGTAGAGCGGCACAGGTTCGGTGACGGCAACCTGCTTGCCGGCACCGGCGCCTTTGAGGGCGTCGAGGCTGCCGTGGAGTTTTTCCACAGCGGATTTGAAGGATGCGGCATTGGCCTCGAACGTGGCTGCCGAACCGGGGTCCAGTTCGGTGAGCCGTGCAGCAATGCTGTCCGCGAGTTTCTCCATGGCAGGCAGGCTGTACCAGACGTGTTCGTTGAAGGCGCCGTGGTCGTGGTCATGGTCTTCGGCGTCGGCTGCGCCGCCTGCCGTGGCCTCCGCCGTCGCGTCGCCGTGATCGTCCAGTCCGGAGATGTCCACGGCGTTCAGGATGTTGCCGTCGGCAAGGCTGCTGTCCTTGGTCAGGGTTGTGACGAAGTCGTCGTAGCCGCCACCGTTTTCGATCACCAGGTCTGCTTTGGAAACCGCCAGCCTGTCCTGTGCCGTGGCCTCGTAGGAGTGCGGGTCCTGGCTGGTTTTGTTGATGATGGCCGTGACGCTGACGGCGTCCCCACCGATGGCCTGGGCGATATCCCCGTAGACGTTGGTGGAGGCCACCACGGAAATCCCGTCCGCCGCAGACTCGGTCGCAGCCTGCGGCGCGGCGCAGCCCGCCAGCAGGAGGCCAAGGCCGGCAAAGGCGGCGAGGGAAGTGTGGGCAGCGGCAGGACGGCGCACGAAAAAACCTTCAATCAGGAGGAGAGGACAACCCGTCCAGCGTATACCTAAATAGGAATGATTCCTATTTAGGTATAAGCCGCGGACGCCGGGCGGGGCCGGTCAGGCCCCGTTGGGCTGGCCCAACCGGCGGATGCCCGTTGCCTGCGTGGCATCACGGATCTGGCCCACGAGCTGTTCAATCACATCCTCGAGGAACAGGACACCCCTGGTGTTCCCGTCGGGGCCGATCACGCGGGCCAGGTGCGACCCGGTGCGCTGCATAACGGACATCGCCTTTTCGATCTCGTCGTCGAGGGCCAGGTTGGCCAACGACCTGACCCGGCTTTCGGCGATGGCTTCGCCGTACGCCGAGTCGGGAATGGAGAGCACATCTTTTACGTGCAGGTAGCCGTAAAGCAGGTCTTCGTCGTCCAGCATGGGGAACCGGGAGAACCCGGTCCTGCTGACAGCCTTCTCGAACTCCACGGGGGTGGTGGCTGCTTTGAGCATCACCAGTTCACCCAGCGGCACCATGATGTCCTGCGCCGTGTGTTCGGAGAACTCCAGTGCCCCGGTGATGAGGCCGGCGTCGTCATCCACCAGCCCATGGCGGGTGGACTCCTGGACGATCGACTGCACCTCCTCAAGGGTGAAGGAGGACGTCACCTCATCCTTGGGCTCGATCCGGAGCAGCTTCAGGATGTGGTTGGCGGACCAGTTGAGGACCGAGATGACGGGATTGACCAGCCGGGCAATAAACATCAGCGGCGGCGCCAGGAACAGGGCTGCCTTGTCCGCGGCGGAAACGGAAATGTTTTTGGGCACCATCTCGCCGAAGGTCACGTGCAGGAACGTCACCAGCATCAGCGCCACCACAAACGCGGCAACGTCAGCGACCTCCATGGGAACGCCCAGGGTCTCCATGGGCACCGCCAGCAGGTGGTGGATGGCCGGTTCGGCCACCAGCAGGATCAGCAGGGAGCACACGGTGATGCCCAGCTGGGCGCAGGCGAGCATCAGCGAGACATTCTCCATGGCCTTCAGGGTCGTCTGCGCCCGTTTGGAACCTGCCTCGGCCAGCGGTTCGATCTGGCTGCGGCGGGCTGACATCACGGCAAATTCAGCGGCCACAAAAAAGGCGTTGCCAAGCAGCAGGACAGCCAGCCAAAGTATTCCGGCCCAGTCGCTCATGCCTGGTTCCTGTCGTTGGTGGTCTCTTCGGGGTCCGGGGCGGCCGGCCGGAAGCAGATCCGGTCGATCCTGCGCCCGTCCATCCTGGTGACGCTCAGGACGCCGCCACCCACGGGCACGGTGTCTCCCACGGTGGCAATCCGGCCCAGCTCGCTCATCACGTAACCGCCAACAGTTTCGTAGGCTGCTTCGTCAGGGACGGTCAGCCCGGGGACCTGTTCGGAAAGTTCATCGGGCCGGAGCAGGCCCGGGAAGTACCAGTCCCCCGATGCACTCTGCAGCAGACCGGGGCGGACCTTGTCGTGCTCATCGGCCACCTCCCCCACGATTTCCTCCACGAGGTCCTCGAGGGTGGCGATGCCGGCTGTGCCGCCGTATTCGTCCAGGACCACTGCCAGTTGAAGGTTCCCCTCGCGCAGTTCGGCGAGGAGCGCGTCGAGATGGATGGTCTCGGGTACCCGCAACACCTCGGTCATGATGGCACCGGCTTCGAGTTTGTGCCGCCGGTCCCAGGGCACTGCCACGGCTTTTTTGACGTGGACCAGGCCCCTGATGTCATCCGCCGAATCGCCGATCACCGGAAACCGGGAGTACCCGGTCCGGCGCGCGGCGTCCACAATGTCAGAGACGGGCTGGCTGGCGTCGATGGTTTCCACCCGGATCCGGGGCGTCATAACATCCGCCGCCGTCCGCGTGGAAAAGTTCAGGGTGCGGGCAACGAAGTTTGCCGTCCCGGCGTCGAGCGTTCCCATGGCCGCTGAGCGGCGCACCAGGGAGGCAAGCTCCGAGGGGGTGCGGGCGCCGGAGATTTCCTCCTTGGCCTCGAGCCCGAAAACGTTGAGGACTTTGTTGGAGAATCCGTTGAGCACCACAATCGCCGGCTTGAACACGGCCGTGAACATCAGTTGCGGACGGGCCAGGGCCTTGCCCACCTGGAAGGAGAGCGCAATGGCCATGTTCTTGGGCACCAGTTCGCCCAGCAGCATGGACAGCAGGGTGGCAAGCACCATGGCCAGGGCCAGCGAAATGGAGGCCACGGCAACGTCGGGAAGTCCGACGGCGGCCAGCGGGCCTTCCAGGAGTTTGCCCACCGATGGTTCCATCACGTAGCCCGTGAGGAGCGTCGTGAGGGTGATGCCCAGCTGGCAGCTGGAGAGCTGCGTCGACAGCGATTTCAGGCACGCAAGAAGGGGCACGGCGCCGGTGTCGCCGTTGTCAACGGCGCGCTGGACGGTGGGCTGGTCCAGGGCGATCAGGGAAAACTCGACGGCGACAAAGAACCCGGTCCCGGCGATCAGCAGCAAGCCTGCTGCAAGGAAAATCCATTCCACTCAGCATCCCGCCCGGCGGGCCTGCGTAGCGCGGCAAAACCGCGAAGCCCTGGGCCGGAACAACGGCCTGGCCGGAGGGGGATGGTCAGCTGTTGCCGACCTGCCCTGGCGGGTCCCGGACGGCTGCTGGGCCGCTGGGGAATGGGAACGTGTTCGGGGTTTGCCGGCTCTGCGGGTGGACTGCGCGGTGCTGCTCTTAATGCTCCGCTGACAGCCCCCAGGCCGGCACCTAGATTTACTGTCCATAAGGGCTTCAGTCTACAGGAGCCCTTATGGCCGTCCGGACCCGGCACCGCCGCCTGCCGGGTCCGCGGCGCTGGTCCCGGCGGGCGGACGCCGCCACTCCTGCGGCCGGCGCAACACCGGCGCGGCCCGCCATATTCCCGTACACCGGCGTCACGTCATGATTTGGGTCACCCTTATTGGCAGTTAACACAGGATGCTCACTAGACTTGCAGAGGTCTGGGTTCAGAGGACGCAGAGGCCGGCTCAACCGCAGTGCTTAAGCACCGTTGGCCGGAGGGAAATCAAACTCATGGAAGAGGCGTATTTCAAGTGCCAGAGCAGCCTAGCCACCGTCTACCAGAGGAATTTGGCGGAAATGAGTGGCTCGTTGACGAACTGTACGAGCAGTACCAAGAGGACAAGAACGCGGTGGACTCCAAGTGGTGGCCGCTGTTTGAATCTTTCGGCTCCGGCAGCGGTTCTTCTTCCAATGGACATTCGGGCCACGTCGAAGCCAACCCCGCAACCCGGGAACTTCCGGTGGTGAAGGCCGCTGCCCCGCCGGCACCGGCAGCACCGCCTGCGGCCGCTCCGGCCAAACCCGCCGCAGCGCCGGCCGCGGCTGCGCCGGCTTCTGCCGCAGCTCCCGTGAAGAAGGCCCCGGCAACAGAAGCCCGCGATGGCGGCAAGAAGACCGGTGCGGGCAATGGCGCCCAGCCCATCCCGGCGCAGCTGCCCAAGAACGTCAAGGCGCCCACAGCACCGGAAGAGGACGTTGTCTCCGTCCTCCGCGGCCCGGCCAAGGCCATCGCCACCAACATGGTCACCAGCCTTGAGGTTCCCACGGCCACCAGCGTGCGCGCCATCCCCGCCAAGCTGCTGATAGATAACCGCGTGGTGATCAACTCCAACCTGGCCCGCGCACGCGGCGGCAAGGTTTCCTTCACGCACCTGATCGGCTATGCCGTGATCCGGGCCCTGGCCCAGTTCCCGTCGATGAACGTCTTTTATGACGAGGTGGACGGAAAGCCCTCCGCGGTCCAGCCTGCCCACGTGAATTTCGGCATTGCGATCGACATGCCCAAGCCCGACGGCACCCGCCTGCTGATGGTCCCGAACATCAAAAAGGCCGAAACCCTCAACTTCGCCGAGTTCTGGCACACCTACGAGGACCTCATCAAGCGGGCCCGGGCCGGCAAGCTCACCGCTGACGACCACCAGGGCACCACCGTTTCGCTGACCAACCCCGGCGGTATCGGCACGGTCCACTCCGTACCCAGGCTCTCCAAGGGCCAGGCCGCCATCATCGGCGTCGGCGCCCTTGACTACCCGGCCGAGTTCCAGGGTGCCAGCGAAAAGATCATCGCGCACAACGCCATCAGCAAGGTCCTCACGCTGACGTCCACGTACGACCACCGGGTCATCCAGGGCGCGGGGAGCGGCGAGTTCCTCAAGCTGGTGCACCAGCTCCTGCTCGGCGCGCAGGGCTTCTACGACGAGATCTTCGAATCCCTGCGGATTCCGTACGAGCCCGTGCGCTGGAGCCCGGACCTGCAGGTGGACCCCGCCGACCAAATCAACAAGGTCGCCCGGATCCAGCAGCTGATCCACTCCTACCGCGTCCGCGGACACCTGATGGCGGACACCGATCCGCTGGAATACGTCCAGCGCAAGCACCCGGACCTCGATGTCCTGACCTACGGCCTCACCCTGTGGGACCTGGACCGCGAATGGCCCACGGGTGGCTTCGGCGGCAAGCCGATGCTCGCCTTCCGCGACATCCTCGGCGTACTCCGCGACGCCTACTGCCGCACCACCGGCATCGAGTACATGCACATCCAGGACCCGGACGAGCGCAAGTGGTTCCAGGACCAGCTGGAGCATCCGTACTCCAAGCCCAGCCGTGAAGAGCAGCTCCGGATCGTCTCGAAGCTCAACGCTGCCGAGGCCTTCGAGACGTTCCTGCAGACCAAGTTCGTGGGCCAGAAGCGCTTCTCCCTTGAGGGTGGCGAATCCCTGATTCCGCTGCTGGACGCCATCATGTCCGACGCAGCCGACGACGGCCTGGACGAGGTTGCGATCGGTATGGCCCACCGTGGCCGGCTCAACGTGCTCACCAACATTGCCGGCAAGACCTATGCCCAGGTCTTCCGCGAATTCGAAGGCACCCAGGATCCGCGCTCCGTGCAGGGCTCCGGTGACGTGAAGTACCACCTGGGCACCGAAGGGACCTTCACCTCGGACAACGGCAAGGAGACCAAGGTCTACCTGGCTGCCAACCCGTCCCACCTTGAAGCTGTGGACTCGGTCCTCGAAGGCATCGTCCGCGCCAAGCAGGACCGCCTGGACCAGGGCGAATCCTTCCCCGTGCTGCCCATCATGGTGCACGGTGACGCAGCCTTCGCCGGCCAGGGCGTGGTGGCGGAGACACTTAACCTCTCCCAGCTCCGTGGCTACCGCACCGGCGGCACCATCCACGTAGTGGTCAACAACCAGGTTGGTTTCACCACCGCGCCGTCCTCTTCCCGTTCCTCCACGTACTCCACCGACGTTGCCAAGATGATCCAGGCGCCGGTGTTCCACGTGAACGGCGACGATCCCGAAGCAGTGGTCCGCATCGGCCAGCTCGCCTACGAGTTCCGCCAGCGGTTCCACAAGGACGTTGTCATCGACATGGTCTGCTACCGCAGGCGCGGCCACAACGAGGGCGACGACCCCTCGATGACCCAGCCGCTGATGTACAACCTGATCGAAGCCAAGCGCTCCGTCCGCAAGCTGTACACAGAGTCGCTGATCGGCCGCGGTGACATCACCGAGGAAGAAGCCGAGCAGCTCCTCCGCGATTACCAGGAACGGCTGGAGCGGGTCTTCGCCGAAACGCACGCAGCCCAGACCTCGCCGATCCCGATCATCACGGCCGACTCCGCAGCAGTCTCGGACATCGAGCGCCCGCACGCCCAGCAGTCCGATTTCGGTATCAACTCCCCGGCCTCCACCGCAATCTCCAAGGAGACCCTGGCGCGGATCGGCACGGCACACGTTGAAATCCCCGAAGGCTTCACCGTGCACGCCAAGCTCAAGCAGCTCCTGGAGAAGCGCGAGCAGATGTCCCGTGAAGGCGGCATCGACTGGGGCTTCGGCGAGATCGCGGCCTTCGGTTCGCTGATCATGGAGGGCGTGCCCGTCCGGCTGGCCGGCCAGGACTCGCGGCGCGGGACGTTCGTCCAGCGCCACGCGGTGTTCCACGACCGCGCCAACGGCAAGGAATGGCTGCCCCTGGGCAACCTGTCCGATGACCAGGCCAAGCTGTGGATCTACGATTCCCTGCTGTCCGAATACGCCGCCATGGGCTTCGAGTACGGCTACTCGGTGGAACGCCCGGATGCACTGGTGCTGTGGGAAGCCCAGTTCGGCGACTTCGTCAACGGCGCCCAGACCATCATTGATGAGTTCATCTCCTCTGCCGAGCAGAAGTGGGGCCAGCGTTCCTCGCTGGTGCTGATGCTCCCGCACGGCTACGAGGGCCAGGGCCCTGACCACTCCTCCGCACGGATCGAACGGTTCCTGCAGATGTGTGCCGAGCAGAACATGATCGTGGCCAACCCCACCACGGCGGCCTCCCACTTCCACCTGCTGCGCCGCCAGGCGTACAGCCGGCCACGGAAGCCGCTGATCATCTTCACGCCCAAGCAGCTCCTGCGCCTCAAGGCCGCAGCATCTTCGGTGGAGGACTTCACCACCGGCACCTTCCTGCCCGTGATCCCGGACCATGAGCAGCTGCCGGCGGACGCCGTCGAACGCGTCCTGCTGGTATCCGGCCGCCTGTACTACGATCTCCTGTCCACCCGGCAGAAGACCGGCGACAAGACCACCGCAATCGTCCGCGTGGAGCAGCTGTACCCGCTGCCGCACGAGGAGATCGCCACGGAACTTGCCAAGTACCCGAACGCCGAAGCCGTATGGGCCCAGGATGAGCCGGCCAACCAGGGACCGTGGCCGTTCATTGGCCTGAACCTGCCCGACGCACTGGACCGCAAGGTCCGGCTTGTGTCACGGCCGGCATCTGCCTCCACGGCAGCCGGTTCCATGAAACGCCACGCTGCGGAGCAGGATCTGCTGCTTAAGCAGGCTTTTTCACAGAAATAACCGCTAAGGCTGCCCGGCCGGACGTCGAAATACCGACTCCGGCCGGGCAGTTCTGTTTAATGGATGGACAGCGCCGCTTCGATCCACCGCATCAGTGGCTGCGACGGGGACAGCGGGCCGGCACCGAAGTAAAGAGGAACGTGTGGAAGACAGGAAGCTGCGTATCGCAGCCGTAGGAGACGAACTGCTGGCAGGGTTGGGTGACCCGCGGGCACTTGGCTGGCTGGGCCGCGTCCTGGCACGGACTCCCCAGGACGGGATTCTGCTGGAGAGCTACTCACTTCCCTGCCCCCAGGAGGGGACGGAAGCGCTGGCAGCCCGCTGGCTCGACGAGGCCGGCCGGCGTTTCAGCCCGCAGGCCGAGAACCGGCTGGTCATCGGACTGTCCGGGCGGGATATTGAGTTCGGCCTGTCCACCGCGCGCAGCCGGCTGAACCTTGCCAACATCCTGGACTCTGCCTCGCAGAACCGGGTCGAGGTGTTTGTGGTGGGACCGCCACCCACCCTTGACCCGGTCCATAACCGGCGGCTGGATGAGCTGAACACCGCCTTCGCCGATGTTTCCACCCGGCGCAAGCACCTTTACGTCGATACGTTTTCACCCCTGCTGAACCACGAGCAGTGGCGCCAGGACCTCGCCGCCAACGGGGGAACCCCCGGCCAGGCCGGTTATGGCCTGATGGCCTGGCTGGTACTGCACCGCGGCTGGTTCCAGTGGCTCAAGCTGGACGCCCCCGAGTAACCACCGCCGGTCGCGATATATCTTGACGGTCCGGTTACCGGCCGGTACGTTGAAGCCAGTAAACGATATATCGCCTCTGGAGGATCAATGACCGATCAGAACTGGACCGTGACAAGCCCGCAGGCCATCGATATCGATGGTGTGTCCGCCCTGAAGCTGGGCATGATCCAGGGCAGGTTCGAGGTGCGGGTCGGGGACCAGCCGGGGGTGTTGGTTGACATCAGTGACGTCCACGGGGATCCCGTGGACGTCACTGTATCCGGTGGTCGGTTGGAAATCAGGCACCAGCTGCACGGGCCACAAGGGTGGTTCAAGAACCTGATGGAAACGGTGAACCACACCAGCGCCAACTCCGCCACCATCCGCCTCACCGTTCCGGCCGGAACGGAGGTGGAAGTGGGGACTGTCCGCGGTGACGGGCTGGTCAGCGGTGTCACCGGACCCACCCGGCTCAATACTGTGTCGGGTTCGGTGGCAGCGGAAAACACCGCCGGGGAGCTGCACGTCAACACCGTCAGCGGGACCGTCACCGTGAGCGGGCACCACGGCATCCTCACTGCCAGGAGCGTCTCCGGGGAGGTCCACGCCGCCGGGGATTTCACCAACGTCCGGGCCACCACGGTCAGCGGCGACCTCACGTTCGAACTCCTCGGCAACACCCATGATTTCGGCTCCAATTCGGTGTCCGGAAACCTGACAGTGCTGTTACCCCACGACGTGGGCGCCGACATCGTGGCCAAAACAGCCAGCGGTACGGTGGTGATTGATGACCAGCACTACGCGCAGGTCAGCGGCACCGTGGAGACCATTTCCGGCCCGGACCGGCAGCTGATGCTGGTTCGCACCAACTCGATGTCCGGCCGGACGTCCATCCTCCACCGGGCTGCTCCGGAGGGCGCCGGAACCGGGCTCTGATGCCGCCGGTTTTTGCCCACGGTGCCTTGCGCCTGTACCTGCTGGCCCTCCTCGAGGCGGGCCCCAAGCACGGCTATGACCTGATGCTGGCCCTACGGGACCGGTTCGGCGGAACATATTCGCCCAGCGCGGGAACCATCTATCCCCGCCTGGGGAAACTGCAGGAGGAGGGCCTGGTGGCCACCGAGGCAGTTGGTCGCCGCACCAACTACCGGATCACCGACGCCGGGATGGCGGAACTGAACAGGCGCCGTGAGGAGCTGGCGGGCGTGGAGACTGGCATCGCCGCGTCCGTCCGGCGGCTGGCCGGCACCCTGGGCAGTGACGTCCGGGGCAACATGCTGGGGATCAGCGCGGATCTTGCTGCGGCGGCAACAGCGGCCCTCGCAGGCCGCCCCGGCAGGGACAACGCTGCCGCCGGCCCGGATGCCCAGAGCGAGGCGATCCTCCGGGGAGCCGGTGGGCTGCTGCAGGCCTTCCAGGAGGGCGTCCTTGCTGATCTCCGCCGCCAGGCGGCCGCTGCGCCGCTGGACCCGGCAACCCTCGACGCCTTGGCCGCCGGATTGCGGCAGGCCCGTGCGGCACTCCCCCCGCAGCCTTGCGCCGCAACGCCGGCCAAGCCCTGAATCCGCTGCGGACTCGCAGGTCACGCGCCGGTCACCGGTTCGCGGGCCATCGGATCATGTGGGAGACTTGAGGGCAGCTCTTTTGAGTACCAACATGTAAGGAGGCCAGCTATGAGCAAGCGTGCACGCAAGCGTCGTGACCGTAAGCGTGGCGGCGCGAACCACGGTAAGCGCCCCAACACCTAGGCACACGCCAGGTATCACGGTTCAAGCGAAGGACCCCGGAAGCCACTCGGCTGCCGGGGTCCTTTGCTGTGGCGCGCGGTATGGCCGCGCCACCGGGGGCAGACCCCCTGATGTCAGGTTTGGCTACGCTTCCACGGGCCGGATCGAATGGATCCGGTCCAGGATGGCGTTCTTCAGGTTCTCCGGGGCGGCCTCGGTGCACGAGCGCTTAACCATGTTGCGGATGACGCATTCAAGGTCGTACTGCTCTGTGCATTCCGGGCAGTCATCAAGGTGGTTCTTGATCTCCGAAATGTCCTCACGGGTCAGTGCCCCGTCAAGGTACTCATAGATCCGCTGCATCCGCGTATCGTCGCAATCGCCCAATCCCTGGCAGTCGCTCATTTCCCGCTCTCCTGTTTGCTTTCCGCCGCGTCCCTGGAGGCCACGGCTGTTTTGAATCCGCGCTCGGCAGCGTATCCGCCCAGCATGTCCCGCAACATTTTCCGGCCGCGGTGGAGCCGGGACATCACGGTGCCGATGGGCGTGTTCATGATGTCTGAAATTTCCTTGTACGCGAACCCTTCGACATCCGCGAAGTAGACCGCTAGGCGGAATTCTTCGGGAATCTCCTGGAGCGCGCGTTTAACGTCCGAATCCGGCAGGTGGTCCAGCGCTTCCGCCTCGGCGGAGCGGAGCCCGCTGGAGGTGTGCGACTCCGCGCGCGCCAGCTGCCAGTCCTCGATGGTGTCCGAATTGGACTGCAGGGGTTCGCGCTGCCGCTTGCGGTAGAGGTTGATGTAGGTGTTCGTCAGGATCCGGTACAGCCAGGCCTTGAGGTTGGTGCCGGGCCGGTACTGATGGAACGCGGAGAAGGCTTTGGTGTACGCCTCCTGCACCAGGTCCTCGGCATCCGACGGGTTCCGGGCCATCCGCATGGCCGCGGAATACAGCTGGTCGACATACTGCATCGCGTCGCGCTCAAACCGGGCGCGGCGCTGGTCGGTGGTCTCCGTGGACACGTCCACGTCCCCGCCGGCCTGCTCTGCTGAAGCGCCGGGCGCCTGTGCGGGCACGGACTCAGGCTGCGCTGCGGCGCCGGCCTTTACTTCGCCTTGCGAAGCCTCATACATGGCCGAAACGGCCGGATCCAGGGTGTTCATTGCGTTCAAGTCTACTGTCAGGCGTTGCGCCCGCGGCGATCCGAACCCCGGAGCCTCCGACGCCAGTGCGCCAAGGGCCACCGGGCCCGCCTTTCCAATTCCATCCAACACCCGCGCCAAGGCCCAACTCCGCTCTGCGTCCGGCGGTCCGGCCTTTCCGGACCCGCTCTCAACAACCCCCGGCCGCGGGCAAATATTCCCCAAAAGTGCAAGACTGGATCTGCACCTTGCGCCGCTGACGGAGCGGTCCGTCCACCCAGGAGGAAATCCATGTCCTTTTTCCGCACGCTCGCACGGCCCATGTTGGCTTCCAGTTTTGTTGTTGCTGGAGTGGACAAGCTTAAGAACGCCGACGATACCGCCCAGCAGCTCTCACCGCTGCTCCGCAAGGCCGCCGCGTCGCTGCCCTTCAAGGCGGATGAGCGCACCCTGGCCCGCGTGATCGGCGGAACGCAGGTGGGTGCCGGTGTGCTGTTCGGACTGGGTAAGTTCTCGCGCGTCTCGGCCACCCTGCTGACGGTCATTTCCCTGCTCAACACGTTTGTGGAGTGGCGCAGCGCTGACATCAGCAGCAAGGAAGGCCGGCAGGACCGCCGCAACCAGCTGTTGAAAAACCTTTCCCTGAGCGGCGGGGCGCTGCTGGCATCCGTGGACACCGCAGGCAAGCCGGGCCTGGCCTGGCGCGCCGAACACCTTGCAGCCGACGCACGCAAGGGCGCATCGCACCTCGCCACCGACGCACGCAGGAGCACCAACCGGAAGCTGCGCACCGCTGACAAAGCAGTCCGCCGCGCCGTGGACCACGCAACGGGAGCCTAAACCGACAATGACCGCCGCTGCCTCCACCCTGGACTCCGCCGGGACACCCGTTCCGCTTTGGCCCGCCCCCTTCGCCACGCATCCTGTCGATGCCACCGTCACGGTCCCCGGCTCCAAGTCCCTGACCAACAGGTACCTGGTCCTGGCGGCCCTGGCCGACGGGCCGTCGCGGCTCCGGGCGCCCCTGCACTCCAGGGATTCGGCGCTGATGATCGGGGCCCTGCGTAGCCTGGGAGCCACCATCACGGAGGTCCCGGGTGAGGGCAGCTTCGGCCCCGACCTTGAGGTCGTCCCGCTGCGGCAGGACGCGCCGCCTGCCCCGGCAACCATCGACTGCGGCCTCGCCGGAACCGTGATGCGGTTTGTTCCGCCCCTCGCGGCATTGCGGCAGGGGACCAGCGTTTTCGACGGCGATCCGCACGCCCGGCAGCGTCCCATGGGCACCATCATCGAGGCGCTGAAGGCGCTCGGTGTTGTGGTCACGGCGGACGACGGCGGCACCCCCTCTTCGCTGCCCTTCGCCGTTGAGGGCACGGGCGAAGTCCGCGGCGGCCACCTGGTGATCGACGCCAGCGCCTCATCGCAGTTCGTCTCCGCCCTGCTCCTGGTGGGGGCCCGGTTCACCGAAGGCCTCCACCTGGAACACGTGGGCAAGCCGGTACCCAGCCTTGACCACATCTCCATGACCGTGGCTGTCCTGCGTGAGGCAGGAGTCTCGGTGGACGATTCCGTGCCCAACCACTGGGTGGTGGCGCCGGGTCCCATCCGGGCCTTCGACCAGCGGATCGAGCAGGACCTGTCCAACGCCGGGCCCTTCCTGGCCGCAGCCCTGGCATCCGGGGGAACGGTCCGGATTCCCGGCTGGCCCGCCAACACGCAGCAGGTGGGTGATCTCTGGCGCAGCATCCTGGCCGACATGGGCGCCAGCGTCTCGCTGACGGAAGGGGTCCTCACCGTCACCGCAGGCTCCGGCATCAAGGGCGGAAACTTCGCCGACACCAGCGAACTGGCCCCCACTGTTGCCGCCTTGTGCGCGTTGGCAGACACCCCGTCCAGGCTCACCGGCATCGGGCACCTGCGCGGCCACGAAACTGACCGGCTCGCGGCGCTCGTGGCGGAAATCAACCGCCTGGGCGGCGACGCCGAGGAAACCAGCGACGGCCTGGTGATCCGCCCCGCTGCGCTGCACGCCGGCGTCGTCCATTCCTATGCTGACCACCGGATGGCCACCGCAGGTGCCATCCTGGGCCTGGCCGTCGCCGGCGTCGAGGTGGAGGACATCGCCACCACCGCCAAAACCATGCCCGACTTCCCGGACCTGTGGACCGCGATGCTGGCGCAGGGCTCTCCTGCCGGAACCGGCACGGAAGGTACAGGCGTTGGCGCGCAGCACTGACTCTTGGGACGAATCGGATGTCCGCATCCGGCCCAGCAAAAAAGGTTCCAGGCCCCGCACCAAGGACCGGCCCAGCCACGACGACGCCGTCACTGGCCGGATCATCACCGTTGACCGCGGCCGCTACACGGCGGTGGTGGGTGAGGACACCGCTACGGAACGGGTGGTGATCGCCGCCCGCGCCCGGGAACTGCGCCGCAACCCCGTGGTGGCCGGCGACTTTGTCTCGCTGGTGGGCGACGTTTCCGGCGAACCGGACACGCTGGCGCGCCTGGTGAAAATCCAGGACCGGCGCACGCTGCTGCGCCGCAGCGCGGACGACACAGATCCCGTGGAACGGGCTGTGGTGGCCAACGCCGACCAACTGGTGATCGTGGTGGCAGCAGCCAACCCGGAACCGCGCACCGGTTTCATCGACCGGGCCCTGGCGGCGGCTTACGACGCCGGGATCGAACCGATCCTGCTGATCACCAAGGCAGACGTCAAGGATCCCGCTGACCTGCTGTCCAATTACGCGCACCTGGACTTCCCGGTCATCATCAGCCGCACCGCGGACAATAAGGCATCGGGCATCGACGCCAGGTCAGACGATGGCCTGTCCGCCCGGCTGGACAGCGAGGCCGTAGCGGAGCTGCGGACCTTCCTGCACGGGAACGTCACTGTGATGCTGGGGCACTCCGGCGTGGGCAAATCCACCATGGTCAACGCGCTGACCGGAGCCGAGCGGGCCACCGGCGGCGTCAACGCCGTCACCGGCCGCGGCCGGCACACATCCTCCTCCGCCCTGGCCCTGCGGCTGGCAGATGCGCCGGCCGGCAGTTGGATCATCGACACCCCTGGCATCCGGTCCTTTGGCCTGGCACTGGTGGACCCGGACCGCATCCTGCGTTCCTTCCCGGACCTCTCCCCCGGCACCGATGCCTGCGAACGCGGCTGCAAGCACACGGCAGCGGCCGTGAACTGCGGGCTGGACGCCTGGGTGGCCGCCGGCCAGGCAGGTCCCACCGGCGCTGCCCGGCTCTCTTCCCTGCGGCGGCTCCTCGGGGCGGATCCGCGCCTGGAAGCCCAGGAGACCAAGGAACTCGGCAGCGTCAACTGACGTGGGCCTCCCAGCACAACCGCCGCCAGACGGTAGTTTGGAACCATGATCCAATCCGCTTCCAGCTACAACGATGACCTGCGCCTGGCCCACGTCCTGGCCGATTCCGTGGACGACCAGACGATGAGCCGTTTCAAGGCCCTGGACCTCCATGTGGAGACCAAGCCGGACCTGACGCCTGTCACCGACGCGGACAAGGCAGCTGAGGAATCCATCCGCGGCCAGCTTTCCCGCTCCCGCCCCCGCGACGCCGTCCTGGGTGAGGAGTTCGGCAGCAGCGGCCACGGCTCACGCCGCTGGATCATCGACCCCATTGACGGGACCAAGAATTTCGTCCGGGGTGTCCCGGTATGGGCAACCCTGATCGCGCTCGTTGACGAGGGCGAACCGGTGGTGGGTGTGGTCAGCGCACCTGCGCTGGGCAAACGCTGGTGGGCGGCGAAAGACATGGGCGCCTACATGGGGCGTTCGCTCGCCTCGGCCACCAGGCTGCGCGTCTCCAACGTCGCCACCCTTTCCGATGCGTCATTGTCCTACTCCAGCCTCACCGGGTGGAAGGAACGCGGCAACTTCGACGAGTTCCTGGGGCTCACCGAGGACGTATGGCGGACCCGCGCCTACGGCGACTTCTGGTCCTACTGCATGGTCGCCGAGGGGTCGGTGGACATTGCCTGCGAACCCGAACTGAATCTCTACGACATGGCCGCCCTGGTCCCCATCGTGGTGGAAGCCGGCGGCCGGTTTACCTCCCTGGAGGGCCAGGACGGCCCGTTCGGCGGAAACGCCCTGGCCACAAACTCCATCCTGCATTCCGAGGTGCTGCGGCGCCTGAACCCGGGGCTGGACGACCTCCTCTAGGACTGCCTGGACCGAAGAATATACGGCGGACGCCTCCGGATGGGGGCGTCCGCCGTCGTGTTCTTCGACAAAAGCCCCGGCGTACGGGCGCGGCGTAACAAATCCCTTAACATTCGGGCTGGCTTCAAACCACCCCGCACCATGTCCTACGCTCTTAAGCAGGTCACGAGTGCCAGCGCTAAACCCCGGTTTGCTGGCCGGCAACCCTCCATTCGCGGTGGGGTGCCCCGGGTGACGACCAGGCCGGTCCGGACATGGATACGGCAAGCGCGGATTCCCTGCAGGGAGTCCTGTCAACGTGAGGATTCCCCATGACAACTGCCACTGTCTCCCCCGCAGCTTCGCTGGCGCCCGCCGCACCTTCGGTTTTGGCCGGCCACTCCATCGCCGCCAGGCCCCTCGCCGCCGTAACCGGCGCCGAGATCCAGGCGCCGCTGATCGCCGGTGGCCATGTCCGCTACGCGAACCTGGACTATGGCGCCTCCGCGCCGGCGCTGTCCCTGGTCTCCGCCTACCTGAACGAGATCCTGCCCTACTACGCCAGCGTGCACCGTGGCGCCGGCTACGCCTCGCAGATCAGCACCTCCGTGTACGAGAACGCGCGGAACATCGTGCGGGACTTTGTGGGCGGCCGCCCGGACGACTCGGTGATCTTCACGCGCAACACCACCGACTCGCTGAACCTCCTGGCAGGGTGCCTGCCCAACACGGACGGCCGGCCCACCGGCGACGTCCTGTACCTGGACATCGAGCACCACGCCAACCTGCTGCCGTGGCAGGGCGTCCCGCACCGGAGCATCGTGGCCGCGGACACCCTGGCCGGCACCATCGACGCTGTCCGCGGCGAACTGGAGCAGGGCGGGGTCAGCCTCCTGGCCGTTACCGGCGCCTCCAACGTCACCGGTGAAATCCTGCCCATCCGCGCCCTCGCCACGCTGGCCCACCAGTACGGCGCCCGGATTGTGGTGGACGCCGCGCAGCTGGCACCCCACCGGCGGGTAGACATCACCGCCGACGGCGTTGACTACCTCGCGTTCTCCGGCCACAAGCTCTACGCCCCGTTCGGTTCCGGCGTCCTGGTGGGGCGCCCGGACTGGCTCGACGCCGGAAAACCGCACCTCGCCGGCGGCGGTGCCGTCAAGGAAGCACGGCTCGACGGCGTCAGCTGGGCCACGGGCCCGGCCCGGCACGAGGGCGGCTCGCCCAACGTCCTCGGCGCCGCCACCCTGGCACGTGCCACGCAGGTCATCGCCGCCCTGGACCCGCAGGAATGGCACGCCCACGAACAGTCCATCCGGTCCTACCTGGTGGCGGGGCTGCAGCAGATCGAGGGCGTGAGTGTCCACCAGATCTTCAAGGACACCAACGCTGAGACGGACACCATCGGTGTGGTTAACTTTTCCGTGGCCGGCTACGACGCCGGTCTGGTGGCGGCCTACCTGTCCGCAGAGCACGGCGTGGGCCTCCGGGACGGGCGTTTCTGCGCCCACCCCCTGCTCAAGCGGCTGGGCCTTCCGTCCGGTTCGCTGCGGGCCAGCTTTGGTGTGGGCTCCCGCCTTGAGGACGCCGAACGGCTCCTTGCCGGCATCTCTGCCCTCCGGACCCAGGGCCTTGGCTGGGATTACGTGGTGGACGCAGGCCGCTGGGTGCCCGCCAACGATTCCCGGACCTACCCGCACTGGGCCCCCAACACGCCGGGCACCGCCGGCGCGGCCCCCTGCCTGGACGACTGAACCGCCGGGCCGCCCCGGCGGGGTCCATGCGGTAAATTCAGGAGAGACATCTACTGAAGGAGGCCGCGCGTGGTCCGGGGTGGCCCCAAGCTGGAACACAACCGGCGCCAGGAGCTGGGCCAAAGCTTCCAGGACGGCGGCGAGCATTACCAGCAGGTCCGGCCGGGCTACCCGGCGGCAGCCGCGGACTGGCTGGTGCCCGCAACGGCCGGTGAGGTTTTGGACGTCGGCGCCGGCACCGGCAAATTCACCGCACTGCTCCTGGCCAAAGGACTGGCCGTCACCGCAGTCGACCCGTCCGCGGACATGCTGGAACAGCTGGCTGAGCACTATCCACGTGCCACGGCTGTCCTGGGCACCGCAGAGGCCACCGGCCTGCCGGCGGCGGCGTTCGACGTCGTCACCGTGGCCCAGGCCTGGCACTGGTGCGACGCAGCTGCGGCCAGCACGGAGCTCGCCCGGGTCCTTCGCCCGGGCGGCACGCTGGGGCTGGTCTGGAACCAGCTGGACACCTCCGTTCCCTGGGTCCACCGGCTGTCCCGGATCATGCACGCGGGCGACGTCTACAAGCCTGGCCACCGGCCCGCCGTCGGGCCTGAATTCCAAGGCCTTGAGGGGTACGTGACCCGGTGGCAGGACCCTGTAACCACCACGGGCCTGATGGAGCTCACCAAAACGCGCAGCTACTATCTCAGGGCCTCCGAACCCACCCGCGCCAAGGTGCTGGCCAACCTGGACTGGTACCTGCATGAGCATCTTGGCCACCGGGACGGCGAAATCATCGACCTGCCCTACCTGACCCTGGCATGGCGGGCCACGGCGGCGTGAATCTCGTTGCCGGCCAGCGGCGGTGCAGTACCCGGTAAGCTTGATGCTGTGAAGACCAGCGCGCCCTCCTCCTCGATCGAGGACTACGTCAAGGTCATCTACTCGTTTACCGAGTGGCAGGACAAACCCATCACCTCCTCGCAGCTGGCCCAGCGCCTGGGTGTGGCCAACTCCTCCGTCTCGGAGATGGTCCGCAAGCTCAAGGACCAGGGCCTCGTTGACCACAAGCCCTACAGCGCCATTACCTTGACGGGCCCGGGCCTGCGCCTGGCCCTGGCCATGGTCCGCCGCCACCGGCTGATTGAGACGTACCTGGTCCAGCAGCTGGACTACAGCTGGGACGAGGTCCACGACGAAGCCGAACTGCTGGAGCACGCCGTCTCGGACACCTTCATCGAACGCGTCGCCGCCCAACTGGGCGATCCCCGCCGCGATCCGCACGGCGACCCCATTCCCACGGCGTCCGGTGAGGTGCTGATGCCTGCCGCCCACCTGCTTTCCGGGCTGGATGAGGGCCACACCGGCAGAATCACCCGGATCAGTGACGATAACCCTGAATTGTTGCGGTACCTGGCCGCCGAGCGGATCGACCTGGACGCCGAAGTGGAGGTGGTGGGCCGCCGGCCGTTCGGCGGTGCCCTGGTGGTCCGGATCGGTGGCGTTGGGAACAGCCGTGAGTTTGACCTCGCTGACGAAATCACCTCGGCGCTCTGGGTGCACAGCGAGCAAACGCACCAAGGTTGCCTCCTGGTGGGCAGCTGACGTGACGCACGGACCGCGCCAGGGGCTGTTGCGCGGCACCGTCCCCGCATGAGCCGCCCCGGTATGCCTGCGGCGCCGGCATGGCTGGCGGTGGCTGTGGGCGGATTGGTGGGCAGCGAGCTGCGGTACGGCCTCGGCCTCGCCTTCCCTGATGTTCCGGACGGTGTCCCCTGGGCCACGCTCGGAATCAACGTGTGCGGCAGCTTCCTCCTGGCTGCCTTGACCACTTTCTGGCTGAACCGCCCGCATACTCCCTTCTGGCTGCGGGCAGGGCTGGGACCGGGCCTGCTGGGCTCTTTCACCACCTTCTCCGCTGTAATTTTCGCCGTGGACCGGCTGGCGCAGTCCGGCGCGCATGTGGTGTGGGCGGCGTACCTGGCCCTTTCCCTGGTGCTGGGCCTGGCCGCCGCGGGTGCAGGCTGGCAGCTCGGCAAAGTGGCGTCCCCGACCCGGAACGAGCAGCCATGACCGCCGCGCTGTTGGTGGGCTTGTTCGGGGTAGCCGGGGCCCTCCTCCGGTTCGCGGCAGACAGCTGGTTCGCCCAGCAGGCGGCCCGCCAGGCGGAAGCGGGTAATGGCGCGCGGCACTGGCCCTGGGCAACCCTGCTGGTCAACATGGTGGGCTGTTTTGTGATCGGAGCCGCCGCGGGGGTGACCGGCGGACTGGGACTGACCGGTGAGTGGCAGACCGCCCTGGCCACCGGCCTGGCCGGCGGCCTGACCACGTTCAGCTCGTGGACCACCGCTACGGTGCGCCTGATCAGCGAAGCCCGTTACGGGGCTGCCACGGTGAACGTGACGGCCAACCTGGCCCTGGGCGTTGCGGCTGCCGCTGCCGGCATGGCCGTTACCGGCTAGCCGGACCCCCGGCAATCCCACCAGACCGGACTGATTTGGTGGGCTCCCGTAAAGTTGTACCTGATGATCAGCAGACGTGACGCGGCAATTGCCCTCGAAATACCCCTGGAAATGGCACAGCGCCATGGCCTGCCCAAATGGATGAGCGAAGCGGAGCTGGGGGCGATCCTGGACGCCCCTCCCCCGTGGCTGGTGCAGTCCCGCGCAAACCGCACCGGCAAGCGTCCGGTCTGGGTGCACCTGGAGTGCACTGTCTGCGGCTATGAGGAAGCGGCCCGGCCGAAAAAATGGTGGCCGGACTTCAGTTTTGTGGCCTGCGAACACCATACCAAGCAGGAGGTCCCGGAGCGGCCCGCGGGCTTCGTCAGGACCGAATTCGACGGCGTCGGAACACGCTTTGTAGGTGTGGTGGACGTCCAGGCACCGGCCTGACCCAGGGCATTTCCTTCCGCGGCAAACAGGCGTATTTTACGAGGAGGGGCACGTGGTGTCCCGATTCGCCGAGGGAGCCCGCCATGCCTGACAAGTCACCACACCGGCACATAACCAAAAAGCCGGTTAAAACCATTAAACAAAAGCGCGCCGAGAAGAAAACCAGGACTCCCCTGGACGGTGCGCCGGACCCCGTGGCGCACCTTAAGAAGCGCTGAGGGTCAGCCTGGTTAACGCAGTACGGCCCGGACAAGAGTCCGGGCCGTACTGCGTTGCCTCGCGGCACAGCAAAATGTGGAGATGGGGGGAATTGAACCCCCGTCCGATGTCGTGTTGTCAGGGCTTCTCCGGGCGCAGTTTGCGTCGGACTTTCTCGGCCCCGGCCATGCTGCAAACAGCTGGCCGATCCGGGCCCAGTCATCAAAGTGTCCCGTTTACCCCGATGACGGGGGCAAACAGCAGTGGCTATCTAAATGACGCCAGCATCCGGGGCAATAGCAACCTCGGGCTGACGGACTGGTCTTACTGCTTAGGCAGCAAGAGCAAAGTCATCGCGTTTTGAATTGGCGATTATTGTTTTGCAGACAGCGTTTACGAGATAATTCTGCATCCTCGGCCCGCTTCACCTGTCGCGACTAACATCGTCGAAACCGATCATCCCCGTATTTTGTTATCAAACCGGTGGGAAAGCCCACCGGACTACCTATACTAACGCATGATCCGCCGGTTTCATTCCTAGCGGCGGCGGTTGCGCTCCCGCATCTCCCGCTGGGCCTCACGGGTGTCCTGCTGCTCGCGGAGCGTCTGGCGCTTGTCGTACTCGCGCTTGCCGCGGGCCACCCCGATCTCCACTTTGGCCCGGCCGTCCACAAAGTAGAGCTGGAGCGGGACGATTGTGTAGCCGGTTTCCCTGATCTTGTGCGAGATCTTGGTCAGTTCTTCGCGGTGCAGCAGCAGCTTCCGGCGGCGGCGGGCAGCGTGGTTGGTCCAGCTGCCCTGGTTGTACTCCGGGATGTGGATGGCTTCCATCCACAGCTCGTCGTTGTAGAAGGTGCAGAATCCGTCCACCATTGAGGCGTGGCCCTCGCGCAGAGATTTCACTTCTGTCCCCATCAGCGCGATGCCGGCCTCGTAGGTATCCAGCACGTGGTAATCATGCCGGGCCTTGCGGTTGGTGGCCACCACTTTACGGCCACTTTCTTTGGGCACGGGAAAGCTCCTCAATATCAGTCTCGGTTGTTGCCCCGGCCAGCCGGCGCGGGATCATACAAGTCTACGGCAGGGCCTAAAGCAGCCGCATCGGATCCATCGCCTGGCCGTTCACCCAGGTTTCGAAGTGCGCGTGGCAGCCGGTGGAATTGCCGGTACTGCCGGAATAAGCGATCAGCTGGCCCTGCGAGACGCGCTGGCCGTTCGAGACCACGATGCTGGAGTTGTGGTAGTAAATGGTGTTCAGCGTGTTGCCCTGCATCAGGCCGTGGGAGATCTTGACCCGCCAGCCACCGCCGTCGGCCGAGTTCCAACCTGAGCTGAAGACTTCGCCGGCCGCAGCCGCGTACACCGGCGTGCCGCAGGGGGCACCGAAGTCGATGCCGGTGTGCATGTAGCCACCGGTGCCGTAGAAATCGATGCTGCCGGGCGGGGTGCTGCGGTAGCCGAAGCCGGAGGTGATGGGGACGCTGGACGCGAAGGGGTGGCGCAGGCCAAAGGCCGACGGCGACCCAACAGGCGGCACAAACGTTTCCACCGGCGGGGCGGGGCGGTTCGCTGCCGCTGCGGCGGCGGCTGCGGCGGCAGCGGCTGCCTCGGCGATCCGGCGCTGCTCGGCTTCCCACGCTTCACGCAGTTTGCGGTCGCGTTCCTCGATTTCAGCGGCCACTGCGTTCTGGCTGGCCTGGACGCTGGCCAGCTGGGACTGGATGCCGGGCTTGGCGGCCTGAAGTTCGGCGTCGAGGCGGGTGGTGTCTGCGATCAGCTGATCCACCTGGGCCTTTTTGGCTGCGGCCTCGTCCCGGAAGGCCTTTTCGCGTTCGAGGGCCGCATCGGCCTTGGCCTTGAGTTCCTTGATCTCCGCTTCCACGGCCTGCAGCCGGGCCTGGGAGTTGACGTTGGTGGCGTTCTGCTGGGTGAGCTTATCCATGGCGGCGTTCTGGCTGCGCATTGCCTGGTCCGCGAGGTCCATGGTTTCCGTCAGGCTGCTGCCGGTGTTGGAACCGAAGAAGAGCGACAGGTTGGACGGCACGCCGCCCGACTTGTAGGCCTGGGTGGCGATCTGGCCGATCAGCTTTTTCGTGTCGGTGATCTTCTGCTTGTCCGACTCCATCTGCTGCGTGATCTTGGCCTTGTTCTGCTGGGCCATGTCCACGCGGGCGGAGAGCGCCTCCACTTCCTTGACGGCACCTGCCACGCGGCCCTGCGCTTCAAGGAGTGCCTGCTGGGCGCCGGGCAACTGGCCCTGGTACAGCACCAGATCGCCGGCGGCCTTGGCGATGCGCGAATCAACGAACTCCAGGGACTGCTGGACGCGTGCAGCTTCGGCCTGCAGCGCTGCCTGCTGGTCCTCGAGCTCGTCGGCCATGGCGGCAGGCCCGGAGGACGCCAGCCCGGCGGCGAGCACGACGGCGAGGAGGCCACTGATGAGGCCGGACCGGCGTGCGGCCTGGCGGCTCCGGGTGGACCGGCGGCCGTGGGGAGGTTGAGCCATGACGTTCATAAGCATTCCTTGGTTGGTTTGCACAGCCTAGACGCGCAAGTATCTGCGAAGGGTCAAGAGGGACGAAATTCCTGCCAAACAAGCACCCAGCAACAGCAGCGCCGGCGCCAGGATGAGGGTCTGTCCGGCGGAAATGAACGCCGTGTCAGGGTACTGCTGGGCCATGAAGTCGCCCAGGAAGAAACGCGCCACGGCCCACAACGTGGCTGAGGCCAGGGCGGCGCCGATGACGGCGGCGATCACCCCTTCGAGGATGAACGGCAGCTGGATCACCGTCTTGGAGGCGCCCACCAGGCGCATGATCCCCGTCTCCCGGCGCCTGCTGAACGCTGAGAGCCGGATGGTGGTGGCGATCAACAGGATGGCGCAGACGATCATCACGCCGGCGATGCTGACGGCCACCAGGGAGGCTCCGTTCATGACGGAAAACAGGCGTTCCAGCAGTTGTCGTTGGTCAATGACCGTTTCCACGCCTGCCTGGGAAGAGAAGGTCTCGCTGATGATCTGGTATTTTTCCGGGTCCTTCATGTTGATCCGGAAGGACGCCGGCAGCTGGTCCGGCGTGACGGAGTCCACGATGGGCGAGTTGGAGAACTGGTTCTTGAAGTGGTCGTACGCTTCCTCGCGGGATTCGAACGCGAAGTCGTTGATGTACTGGCCCACCGCCGGGGATTCCAGCAGGGTGTTCAGGCTGTCCTGCTGCTCCGGGGTGACCGGACCGCCTGCGCAACTGGCCGCCGTCGAGCCGTCACTGCAGAGGAAAATGGCGACCTGGACCTTGTCGTACCAGTAGCCCTTCATCTGGTTGATCTGCATCTGCAGCATGCCGGCTGCGCCCACAAACGTGAGGGAGACAAAGGTGACCAGGATGACCGAGACCACCATGGAGACGTTGCGGCGCAGGCCGCTGCCGATCTCGCTGAGGATGAATGCGAGCCTCATCGCTGTGCCCCGCTTTCCCCGGGCGCCTCGTCCTGGGTTTCCCGGCCACTGGCATCCTTGAGCCGGCGGGACTGGCCCACCACGGGAATCATGGACGTGTAAAGGGCCTTGGCCTCGTCGCGGATAACCACGCCGTTCTTGAGTTCCACCACCCGTTTGCGCATCTCGTTGACGATGTCGTCGTCGTGCGTGGCCATCACCACGGTGGTGCCGTTCTGGTTGATCTTGTCCAGGATGCCCATGATGCCCATGGATGTGGTGGGGTCGAGGTTTCCGGTGGGCTCATCAGCCAGCAGGATGCCGGGCCGGTTGACCACGGCGCGGGCAATGGCCACGCGCTGCTGCTCACCGCCGGAAAGCTCGTGCGGCATGCGGTGCTCTTTACCTTCCAGGCCCACGGTCTTCAAGACCTCGGGGACGGTGTCCCGGATGACGCTGCGGCTTCGGCCGATGACCTGCATGGCGAAGGCCACGTTGGCGAAGACGTTTTTCTGGGGCAGGAGGCGGAAGTCCTGGAAGACAACGCCGATGCCGCGGCGCAGGCGCGGCACCCGCCAACTGGAAATCTTGGCGACGTTCTGGCCGGCGACGTACACCGCACCGGAGGACGCCCGGTCCTCCTTGAGCACAAGGCGCAGGAAGGTGGATTTCCCGGAGCCGGATGCGCCCACGAGGAAGGCGAATTCGCCGCGGTCAATCTCAAGGTTGACGGCGTCCAGCGCAGGCCTGGCTGTCTGGTCGTAGACCTTGGTGACATTTTCGAATCGGATCATGGCCCTAAGTACCCTGCAGGCATGGCTGAGACTTGCAGCCCAGTCTGCAGCCGGTGCACGGGTTTTCGTTTGGGGGAATTAGGGCCCCGGCCCCTCGACTATACGCAGGGTTGCCGGCATCACATGCTTTTTGCCGATGGCGTGTCGGCAAGGCCGCCGCCGCGGGGTTTACTTTTCGGCGTTGCGGTTATCGGTGCGCCAGCGGATGCCGGCGTCGATGAAGTCGTCGATCTCGCCATCGAACACGGCCGAGGTGTTGCCCACTTCGTGTTCGGTGCGGAGGTCCTTGACCATTTGGTAGGGGTTAAGGACGTAGGACCGCATCTGGTCGCCCCAGGAGGCTTTGACGTCGCCGGCAAAGGCCTTCTTTTCGGCGTCTTCCTGCTCCTTTTTCAGGAGCAGCAGCCGGGACTGGAGCACGCGCATGGCGGCGGCGCGGTTCTGGAGCTGGGACTTTTCGTTCTGCATGGAGACGACCGTGCCGGTGGGAAGGTGCGTGAGGCGTACTGCCGAGTCGGTGGTGTTGACCGACTGGCCGCCCGGGCCCGACGAACGGAAGACGTCCACGCGGATTTCGTTGTCCGGGATCTCGATGGAGTCCGTCTGTTCGATCAGCGGAATGACCTCGACGGCGGCGAAGGACGTCTGGCGCCGGCCCTGGTTGTCGAACGGGCTGATGCGGACCAGGCGGTGGGTTCCGGCTTCAACGCTGAGGGTGCCGAACGCGTAGGGGGCCTTAACCTCGAACGTGGCGGATTTCAGGCCGGCTTCTTCGGCGTAGGACGTGTCCATCACCGTGGTGGGGTAACCGTGGCGTTCGGCCCAGCGGAGGTACATGCGCATCAGCATCTCGGCGAAGTCCGCGGCATCCACGCCGCCGGCGCCTGCCCGGATGGAGACCACGGCTTCCCGCTCATCGTATTCGCCGGACAGCAGGGTGACCACCTCGAGGTCCTTGAGGGCTTTTCGGATGGATTCCAGCTCCGTGGCTGCTTCGCCCATGGAGTCGGCGTCGCCCTCGTCCTGGCCGAGTTCCACCAGGACCTCAAGGTCGTCGATCCGGGATTCCAGGCTGGTGAGGCGCTCCAGTTCGGACTGGCGGTGGGAGAGCCTTGAGGTGATTTTCTGGGCCGCCGCCGGGTCATCCCAAAGGTTGGGCTCGCCTGCCCGCTCGCTCAGTTCGGCGATGTCTTCCTTCAGTGCCTCAACATCGGTAACGCGTTCGATGGAGGTGTAGGTGCCGCGTAGCGCGCGGATTTCAGCGGAAAAATCAATATTGGCCATGGTTGTTTAACCCTACGCTATCCGGCAAAACCGTCCGTCACGTGCCGTGGTCACCGGGTGAGCCGGGACCGGGCGGTGGACCTGGCTTCGATGCGAATACCGCCCGGGACCAGGAAGTTCACGATGGGCGGGTGGACGGCAGCGGTCAGGACCACCACTGCCGTGGCTCCATCCCGGGTACCGGTCTCCCCCGCCACAGCCAGGCTGTCAAAGCGGAGAGCGGCAGGGCTGCCAGCCACGAAGTCCGCGGCCGCGCTGCGGACCCTGCCCGGGTCGAGGAGGGCTGCCGGGCTGCCCGACTGGGCTGCCACTTCGCCGAGGGTGAAGCTGTCCGCCGCGGCCAGGGCGGCGCCGTCGGCCAGGGACAGCAGGCGCTTGTGCTCCAGGTACACCGAGGTGATGCCCAGCATCACGGTGGCCACCAGCAGCGCGACGGCCAGGTAGCCCACCACCATCACGGTGATCTGTCCTTCTTCGGCGCGCGGCGTCACCGGAACCTGCCGACCATTTGGGTGGATGAGGCCTGCACCTCCGTGGCATGGAGGCCAAGCCCGTTGTTAAAGGGTATGAACGGCAGCGGAACGGTCAACCGGATGGTGTAAGTGACTGTTGAGCCGGCTGCCCGGCAGTCAGCGGAGCTGCAGCTGGTATCCACCCGGGCCTGATCCAGGCCGTGGCCGAAGTCCGCAAGGGCTAGCTGAACTGCCTGCTCGGCGGCGGCGCGGGCGTCCACCTCCGCAGGCGACGCCACAAACACCTTGGCGGCCTGGTCGGCTGCACCGGCCACGGCGAAGGAAGCGCCCTGGACCTGGCCGGCAGTGATGATGAAGTACACCAGGGGAACCAGTAACAGGACCGCCAGGAAGGTGAATTCCACCACCGCGCTCCCCCGTTCACCGTCGGTTCCTGCATCCGGGTCCGCTGGTGGGTTCAGGGCCGGGAATGCATCCGGCATCCGAAGACCTGCACTCTTCCGCGGGTCACTGCTGGACCGCCGCATGGCCCGTAACCTCCAGCATCCCCTGGGGTCCGATCAGCCCGATGACCGGCAACGGTGCGCGCACTGTCACTTCGAGGGTGCGAAGTCCCTGTACGGTCACCTCCCCGGTGCTGACCTCCCCAGCAAAGCCGGGGTTCAGTGCGGTTCCGATCAGGCTGCGGGTCCGCTCCTGCGCATCCGCGGCATTACGGTCGGCGAGGGTCCCGTAGCGGGCACCCGAAGCAGCGGCATCAACAAGGGTGTTCCGGACGTGCAGGATCAGTGTCAGCTGGATGACCGCAAGGAACAGAACAGTCAGCAGGCTCCCGACCAGGACAAAATCGACCACCGCGGACCCACGTTCGCCGGCGTCCGCCGGCTGAAGCTCGGACGCCGGTTGGCGGAGCCGGCTCCTGGCGGGGGTGGACACGGGCTACCCACCCACCGTGTCCATGGCCTGGTTGAACATCGCTTCAAGGGCGGGACCGGCCAAGGCAAGCAGCGCGGCCACCAGGACGGCCGACATCAATGTGATCATTACCCAGCCGGGGACGTCGCCGCGTTCCGGGTGCCCACTTCCCGGAGTTTTGCCACCGGTCCGCTGTGCAGTGGAGGGGATGGTGCGGGCACGGCGGCGGTTGGCGGGCCGGTGTTTACCGGTGGTTGGCGCCAAAAGGATAACAAGCGCCACCACGACGCGGAGTCCGATGGTTTTCATTTGACCGTCCTGTTTCTTGAGTACTTCCGGAGATGGCCGCCCGGTCCCCCGACCTTGGCTGGTTGTTGGTCGCAGTGCGGCGGGCCTTCCTAAAAACCCAGGTTGATGGCGGCGAGACCGGGGAAAACTGCGAAGACGACGGTAAGCGGCAGGACGCCAAACACAAGGGGCACCATCATGGCGATCTCCTTCTTGCCGGCGGCTTCCATCAGATCGCGTTTGGCGTTGTCGCGGACGTCCTGGGCCTGCGCCCGGAGCACATCAGCCAGGGGTGTTCCGCGTTCAACCGCCACGATGATTCCGTCAACGAACCTGGCCAAAGGTGCCAGGTCCGTGCGCGCTGAAAACTCCTGCAACGCCTGAACCAAGGGTTTGCCTGACCGGGTCTCGGCAAGGATCATCGCAAACTCGCGGGCCAGCTCGCCCCGGGCAGTCCTGCAAATGCGGTCCAGGCTCCCGGTGGCGCTCTCACCGGCGCTGACCGCGAGCGCCATCAGCTCTGCGAGGCTGGGAAATTCTGCCAGCATACGGACCGCCCGCCGCCGGATTTGGACTCCCAGCCAGTAGTCCCGGCCGACGAACCCACCCACGGCGCCGGCTGCGACCAGGACGGCGGCCAGCACCGGACTGAGCCGCCCGGATGCTGACCCGGGAACCATGATGGCGAGGACTGCGATGAACCCGTAGGCGGCCCACACCAGTTGTTCCATGCGGAAGTCGAGGACCGATTTGGTGATGCCCGCCTGCGCCAGGCGGCGTGCCGCGCCACCGGCAGATGGGTTCAACCGGCCCAGGGCGGCCAGCGCGTCATGCAGTACAGGCCGAAGGATACCTGCCAGTGGGCCGAACGGGGCCGGGCGGGTATCGCCGGCGAGGAGCAACCGTGATGTGAGGTTCTGCGAGCGCAGTTGCGGTTCGATCCGCTGCGCGAGAGTGGTGGCCCGCGTCAGCGGTGACCTGGCAACAACAAGCCACAGGCCAATGCCCAGCGAGAGCCCTACAACGATGCCCGCGGTGAGGATGCCGTTCATCGCAGTACCCGTTCTTCCTGGGGCAAGGCACCGATCTTCAACATTATTGAATAGCAGGTAAGGGAGACCACCAGTCCACCCAGCAGCACGGCGGCCCCCATGGGGGTGTTGTAGGCATGGACGGCTTCGGGCCTGGTGGCGAGAAGCATCAGGACAATCCAGGGCGCGGCCACGGCCAGGCGTGCGGCATTGATGGTCCACGACTGGCGCGCTTCGAGCTCGCTGCGGGTACGAGCACTTTCGCGCAGGAATTCGGCGAGAGTCCCCAGTAACCGGCCCAGATCCGTTCCGCCCACCTCGCGGGTAAGCCGCAGCGCTTCGACGATCCGGTCGGCGACAGGGTCGGCGAGCCTGTCCTTCAGCCTGGTCAGTGATCCGTCGAACTGCCCCCCGGCCCGGTAGTCAGCACCGAAGTCCCGGAACACCGGACGCAGCTCTTCGGGGCCCTTGGTGCCCAGCTGGATCAGGGCTTCCGGAAGGGGCAGGCCGGCGCGGATGGCGGAGCGGAGATGATCCACTACATCCGGCCAGAGCTGGCGCAGCATCATGCTCCGCTTCCGCGCCTGCCACCGCAGGATGGTGATGGGAAGCCCCAGGGCGAAAAGTCCGAAGCAAGCCGCGATGGGAACGGAACGACTGACGGCGAAAACCAGTGCGCCTACCGCCGCGCCAAGGCCCAGACACGAGCCAATCAGGCCTCCGACACTCACCCTTGCGACCCCCGAGGCGGCCAAAAGGTCGGCGAGCCGGTTGGGACGGCGGGGCCTTTTCCGTGCGGCCTGCGATTCCCAGCAGGACCACCAAACAAGGAGAAGCCCTGCACCCGCCGTCATGCCTGCCAGGGCGGCCATCATCGGGGATCCAGCAGGGCGGCTACGTCGTAGCCTGCCCGGGCAAATTTTTCGGCCTCCGGCATGGAGTTTGCCCTCGGCTGCAGTACGCCGTCCACGGTGGCGAACACCAGTGACGACTCGATGATTCCGTTCTCCACCCGGCGGCCCAGCGACAGGATTTCCGTCACTTCCCGCCTGCCGTTGGCCTGCCGGCAGCAATGGACCACCAGGTCGATGCACGAGGCGACCGTTGGCACCACAAACGCACTTGAGCTTAGGTTCAAGGCACTACATAAAAGTAGTACCCCGGCACTGCTGCAAACAGTCCGGGGCGTGGTTACCAGTAGTCAGGACCGGCAACATGAGCAATTCTACAGCCCGCGCCGTGCAAGGCACAGTGCAGTTCGTTTTCTACACCGTGATTGTGTCGGCATTCTTTCTCCTGCCCTCGCTCCTCGTGAGCATCACCTTCGGGGCAGTGACGGCATGAGCAAGCACGTAACTGTTGCCTTCGAGCGCGGCACTAGCGGCGACCAGGGCCAGCGCAAGGGCTACGCGGCCCGCTGCGAGACATGCGGCGCCGTGACCTTCGGCGGATTCCGTACCAAGACCGAGGCTAAGGGCGCGCTACTCCACACCAAGCCGGCCTAACTCCTGCCCGTCCAAGCTGTCGGAATTCCGACAGTTCGCGGCGGTCGGGATCTTCCCAAGGGTCGCGTTTCAAACGCGCCCCTTGGCGGTTCCAGGCTTCCGCCTGCGTCGTTCCTGCTGGCCTAGACGCTAACCAGTGTCAGCGCGGTTACACCCCTCTTAGAGCCCCGTACCGCCGGGGCTGCTGTCCACAATGCGCTAGTGGTCAGTTGCGCTACAGCCTGCCCCGGATACCGTGGCGGGCTACGGGCGTGGAATGTCGCAGACAAGGGGCGGGGGCGGCGGGTTTCGTGACGGGGTGAGGGACTATGACAAGCCCAGCCCCTTGGGTCCGTTTCATCCTTACAAGCCGAGCCCTTCCGCATTTCAAATGCGACCGTCCAAAACAGCTCCCCAAAAATGGGGAGGAAACCCCACCGCCTGTCACACAACCAAGCTAGGCTCACGGCATCCGCTGGGGATGCCCACCACCACAGAAAAGGTCTCACCATGAACAGCAACACAACGCCCGCCACCATTGCCGAACTCGCCGACCAGGCCGCTGCCCAGGGTAAAGACCCTTCAGAGTTCCTCGCGGAACTCCTTACCGCGGGCGCCTACCCGGCACCGGAAACCCTGACGGATGATCAAGTTGCAGCGCTAGAGTCGCGCCTGCGGTCGCAGTTTAAACCGCCGGCCGGATTCCGCCTGTCCTACAGCCCCCTCGATATCAACGACCAGATCGGCGGCATGTGGGATGGTCCTGTATTTACTGGCAACCAGTGGAAAGTAACTTCGCACTGGGGAGTAGATGAGGGCATCACGTTCTACGTGGATGGCGACCGGGACAATGCCATTCCCGCAACTGAGGCCGGGAAGATCGCGGAGGCTCTTGCCCAGATATTCGCAATGGACCAGAGCTAACAGTGGCTACTTACAAGCTGGCCGTGGAATTTCACATTGACGTAGACCCAATAACTCTGAGGGAAACCGCGCTGGGAGTGACCACAGCCCCGCCAGAGGGGAAGCCCGGGCTGCCTCCGGAGATCATCATGCAACTCACGGATGACCCCCGCATGGCCCTTGGGCTGGTCTTGTCCCGATCGCTTAGTGACCACATCGAATCGGCTTTGCCCGGATCGACGGCCGAGGTCACCGGGCTTGTAGCGGACGCTGTGTGAGGAGCAAGGTTGTCACGGCCAAGCTGATTGCAACTCTGCGCATTTTTCCCCAATGGTAGGTCTCTGCCAATGAGAGTACCGCCTCAGTCAAAACAACAGAAGCACCGTGCGAGGATCGCTAGCCAACGTGGTTGAATCAACTCATGGCAATCATATTGGGGAAAAACGGTAAGCTTCCGGGCGAAAATCTCATTGGCGTAGGCATCATGTTCTGCGCCCTGAGCTTCATACTCTACGTAATAACCGCGTTGAACGGCGCAGGTAACGGGCTCATATTCTCAGGCGGGGGAATCCTGGGGCTGCTGATTGTTTGCGTGGGCTACCTGAAGCGCATATCGGCCGCAATCATTGCCGCGGCTGATATTACTACTGCGGCGCCTGCCGCCAAGGTAAAGGCAACCTGAGAAATTCCAGACACTGAAGCAGCCCCGGACCTCACAAGAGGTCCGGGGTCGCCGGTTGGCCGTCCTATACTGTCCGGATGACCAAGACCCAGGACAAGAACTTTCAGTACAAAGCCGTATCTGCCGGCATCGCCCTCGGGTTGTGCATGATAGGTCGCTACCATGTGCCGAGCGCCAAGCTGCCCCTCGAATTTGCCTTCCAGCACGCTTGGCAACAGTGGAAGCACAAGGAACGTTTTCCTGCGGTCGGTAAGCTGTTCGCCCTCGGTGTGCCCACCGTAGATCCTTACATCGCCCTGATAAGCGCCGATGAGCGCGTGAGGACGCCCTACGTGCCCTTTTACTGGGACGACGGGGAGCAGGGCGGCTACCAGGTTTACGGGAGGGAAGGTTCAGACTGGGATCCGGATCTGCCTGAAGACCTTCAGCTAGTAGCCGGCGGACTCGCCTCGGACCCAACCATTCCCGCTGCTGCTTGGGAGTCACTGGCACGGGACCTACTTGCAGAGCTTGACGCCTGAAAGTAGGTCCCGGCCGCACTTCCTCCTACCGGCTACTCGGTCAGTTCGCCCTTGCGCGGCCCGGAGCCTGCAACCGCGGAGTAAGCCCGTGCTAGCAGTTCGAGCGGCGCGGCGGCGCCGCCTGCCTTGGGAGCTGCTTCTGTGATGGCTTTCAGCAATGCCGCTTTCGCGTTGGCAGACAGCGTTTCAATACTCGTTGCTTCTTCAGGCATGATTGGCCCTTTCTTAGTTGCTTGCTATTACGTGGTCATCAAATCAGATGCCGGACTTCAGCCCACGGCCGGTCAGGGATGACTTCAGAATGAGATTTCAGTTGCTCGGCACCGCCTGGAAGGTTGGTTTTCGCCCATGCCCTGCGGGCTTTGTCCCAGGCCTCCCAGCGCTGGTAGTCGGATGTACCGGGCCATGCTGCGGGGTCGAAGTCATCAAGCCAGGGTGGGCCGTCTCGGCCGTCCGCGGCCCGCGCTTCCCGCGGCCGGCGCCTCACTGAACCGCCGACAAGCCGCGGACACCTGAGCGCCGCTGTGGCGTCCGGGCAGCCTCCTGCTCTTCCTCCAGTGGAATCCGTAGGGACGCCACAAGCTTGGCCAACGTCACGCGCTGCTGACGCGCCTCCACAAGCGCAGGGTGAGCCCTGACGCCCTGCGGCGATACATTAGTCACGCCCTCATCCCTAACAATGGCCTGCAGCGCGTCCAAAGCGTCCACAGTCCGGGCAGCCTCCAGCAGGATGCTCAGCTCATGCTCGCCCAATTCGAAGTCATCAGTGACGGAACGCCACAGTTTCCTGCCTCCAGCCTTCAGCCCCGATGGGGTTTTATGCTCCATTTCAGTCCTTTCAACGTGGGACATTAGGGCCGGATCGCACTAATTCCAAGGGATCCGGCCCTACAGGTCGATTTATTCAGCTCCCCGGGGAGAGAAATCGCCTACACCCAGAGGGGCTAGACGGAGGGGCGCGGGGGGACCCGCCCCTGGGGGTTAGCCGGACGGTTGTGGCCGGCTAACCCCTTGGTTTGTCCTAGCCGCGGAAGGACTTGAGCAGTGCCGCGCCATTCTTGCTGTGATGCGCTTCCCGCAGCGAATCGAAGGCAGCTTGTTCGTTGCGGATCATGGCTTGGAAGCGTTCACTGACATGTTCGGGGCTGTCTGCAAGGGTCAGGGGCTCGCCCATGTGAACCGCTTCCCAGATGGTGGGGTTCAACCGAAGTTGGTCCCACATCTCGGCGTTGGGGTTCATGAAGGCGAATGGCTTTCCTCGTTCGACGCCGTAGCTGGCCTTCCCGAGCGCGAGCCAGAGGTCTGCCCACGCTTTGAGGATCGCTTCAAGCTTCCTGATTCCGTGGATAACGTTTCCGGCGGCGAGCGAAGCTTCCCGGCTGCTACTTCGAGGATCAATGGCGGCGGGGTCGTCTACCTGCTTGATCGGTGCAGCATCTTCCACGAGCTGTTCTGCAGTCTCTTTGAATGCCTTTTGCAGTCGATCGAGGATGAGATCTTTGTTGGAATTGAGCTCTGCGGCGCGGCGTGCAAGTTCAATCTGCACGTGTCCCTGCTCCAGTGTTCCGAGTGATTGGACGTAGTGCTTGGAAGCGATGGCAATAACAGCGGGGTCTTGGTAGGGATCATCGTGCTTGCTCGCGATCACAGCCTCGATAAGTTCTTCGGCGCTGACCTTGGTCGGCCTGGGAAACGGCCGGGTCGGGGTGAGTTCTGGCGGCGTGACGCCGGCTGCTTTGAGTGAAGCGATGACAAGGTTGGTGAGTTGTGCATTAATCATGGTTCTGTCCTTCGTGATTCGGTTAGTTGTGGGTGGCGATGCGGTGGGCGGCTATCGCGTCGGCTATCTCGTTAGCCAGGCGGAGCGCGTCGGCAAGGGGTAGGACGCTTTGGATCTGGCGTGACTTGAAAACGACTACGGCCGCGATGTGCTCGCCGTTATCCGTGGTCATGAGCGCGGGTTTTGCATTGATGGTGACGCCCTGCTTGATGTTGATTCCGTAGTGTTCGGCTTTGGACGTGAACATCAGTGGTTCTCCTTGGATGGGATGTTGGGGCTCTGCGCGGGTGGGCGGGGAATTTGGTGACTGCGGCTCATGCGGTGCTCCTGGAGACGTTGCCGCTGCTGTCGATGTGGAGGTTGGCTGGTTGGGTCGTAGTTGGCAGGCCGGTTATCTGGAGGCCTCCCTGTACCGTCACAGCGCCAACCAATTTGATGGCTGCGGCCTGAATACCCGCAAGGGCGTTGCGGACGTAGACGAAGGCGTTACCGGCCGGGCCAGTGAGCTGCGGGCCGTCCGTGGTGCCTGACAGGTAGCCGCCGTTTGTGAACTGGACACTGCCGCCCAACAGGCCGGGGTCCACGGTCATGCCGCCGGCCTTGATTTTTCCGTTGCCAGTGACGTTGAGGTCCCCTTTGAGGGTCGAGGTGCCGTTGATGTTCAGCGGCCCGTTGACGGTGAGGTCTCCGGTGGCGGTGGTGTTGCCATCCAGAGTGGTTGGGCCATTGACGTCGAGTTTTCCGTTGGTGGTCAGGTCGCCGTTTACGGTGGTGTTTCCGCCTACTGTGGTGGGTCCGTTGAGCGCGGTTGTTCCGGTGACGGTGAGGGGGCCGCTGACGCCGATGATGCCGGTCAGGTTCACTGTCCCGTCGGCGTTGAGGATGCCGGTAATGGTTGCGGATCCGGTGACGTTCAGGCCGCCGTTCTCGATGGTGATCGCACCGCCACCGTAGACCGTGAGCCCGCCACGGCCGATAGCCATGTTGTTCTGGTTCGTTGCACGTTCAAGGACTCGAATGCGGCGCAGAATATCGGGGAACTCGGACTCTGAGAGGTTGTTGATCTGGCCCATGGTTAAGCTCCTTCCAAGGCCGTCATGGCCGTGATTCTGCCGAACGGGCTGAGGCTGAGGTAGACGGCGCGGATCAGGTCCACGGCGTCCTGTTCGGTGAGTCTGTGGACAAGCCCGACGCCGGCTGGCGCGGACATGTGAGGCATAAGGACGTACACGGAGGCGTCGTTGGGATCCTTCGCGCCTGCTACCAATACGGGCGTGTTCGGCCCGAATGAAACCGGATGGCGGTCTTTTGACAGGTGAAGGTCGGTAATGGGGCCGTGATTGTCGGTCATGTCTTACTCGCTTTCGGGGTGCGTGGTGGGGAGTGTTGGTTCCGGGTTACCGGCGGCGTCTGTGAGTTCGTAGTGGGTCATGATGCCTCCTGGAGGTTTGAGCAGGTGAAGCAGACGTTCGGTTTGGGTACGGGGTGGAGGGAGCAGGGCGGCCCGTCGGTTCTGCCAGTTACGGCGGTCCCGTCGGTTTGTTTCGGGGGTGTCATCCCCATCCGACGCCAGACGTTTTCGAGGTTGGCCCGGAAGTATCCACGCTTGGAATCTCCCTGCCTTGTGGAATGGAGTTTGAACGCGGTAACTAACATTCGGCCGAGCCGCTGGGCGTTTAGTTCCTTGCCGTAGCTACTGGCAATCCCCCACATGGCCGGGTTGTGCTGAATCAGGCGGTGTATGAGTTCCGCGGAGGGCGTGAACGCGTCCGACGGTCCCCATACGTCCCGGATGTCCTTGAGTAGCACTACGGCCGGGGGTAGGTGGGTAATTCCGTCTTCCTTATCCATCTCTGCCTCCGCTATGTCTCTCTTGATAAGTTCGTCAGCGATGGCGGCCCACTGCTCGCCTGCTGCTGTTGCTACCCGCTTTATCGGGTTCCAACGTTCTTTGATCCGGCCTATGCAGCCTTCGGGGAGTTCGGGGCGAACCGTGCGGACAAACTCGCGGGCCTCTTCGGCGGCATCTACAAGTCGCCGTCCAAGTTCCTGGGCCTCTTCCTCTATCTCTTCCCAGTCGGAGGATTCAACTCGGCCCTCAAGGTCGGGCATCAGCAGAACGCGGATGCAGCGGGAGCGCGTATCGTCTGGGAGGTTCGGCGCGTTGCCGGCCATTGCTACCGGGGAAAAGGTAGACATCTCGCTCACGTCCCACTCCCCTCCCTTTCCGGGAACCAGTACGGGGCGCGTAGCTCCCCTTTTGTACCCAGAGTTCAGGACCGCGATAAGGTCTTCGACTCCTGGTTTCTTCGGGTCAAGGGACCGGTCTACTTCATCTATGAGGATGGTTCTCATAGATTTGTTGAGCATCCGGGTTAGGAGTGCCGGCGATGAGAGGGACGCGGCCTGTATCGGGCTCAGGCAGAGCCTAGACAGGTGTTCGAGAACCGTGGTCTTACCGGATCCTGGCATGGATGAATCCAGGACAAGGCGAGGCGTCGTGTAGGTCTCGAAAGCAAGGTGAGTGTGAGCCGCCCAAAGCGTCAGGAGGTCCAGGTCAAGGTCATCCATGACGCAGACAAAGCGGGCGAGCCAGGCTCTCACGTCGGTTAGTACCCTCGAAAGTGAACCGACGGGACTGACGGAACCGGTTGAACCGACGGTTTGCGTGTCTTCAAGCAAACCGACGGGACTGACGTAAGCGCCGGGACTGACGGGAAGGAGGCCCGCGCCTTCCATCTCAGCATCTGTGAGAGGTTCGAAGTTGTTATTCATAGCGTCGATCACCTGACTTAGGAACGTAGGCTGTTCCGGGGCCAGTGCGGGACGCGTGGACGCTGATCCATTCGCCCGCCCGCCGTGCGGTGGTATGGACATCTGGAGCGTCTGCCATGAATTCGCGGATATCGTCGTCCGTCACAGTGCACCGCCTGTTACCGGCATGAGCTGGCAGAGAATCAGGTGGGTAGGGTGCCCTGCCATGATGGCCCGGTCAGTAGCCCGCTGGGCGCTGTTTAGGGACAGGTAGACGCGGCGGCGATACTTGCCGGCGGCTGTCTCCACTACGACGACATGCACGCCGGTTACCAGTGCGGTGGCCGTGGCTCCGTCAATGCTGGCTGGTATGATTTTGTTAGCAAGATTTTCGAGGCCCTTGGATTCGCCGCCGGGGGCCTTTTCTTGTGTCTCGGTCATTTAGCGCGCTCACCGCCCGCCTTGAGCCAGGCCGCATGTTGGGCCGGGCTGAGAGGTTCGCCAAGTTTGCCCAAGGGGCGCATAAAGGCAATGGCGGGCGGGTAAATGGACTCGTGCCATCCCGCCGGGAGCCATGCCAGCGACAGTGCTTCATCCCGGTAGACTTCGCGGGCCATGAATCCGGAGCGGCGCCGGGACATGCCGTGTTCGCGGCGGAAGTAGTCGCTGAGGTCCCGCATTTCAACTGCGTTGTGGACCTCAGTCCGGGTTCCCTTGGCTGAGCATTCGCTCAAAGGGCGGGGGTGGGTTGCGGCTCTCAAGCGGCACCACCCCGCAGCAGGACCGAAACACGGTCGATCTGTTCCGGCGTCAAGGCTGGAGCTTTGGCTACTACGCGGGCTACGTATTCTTCGAGCTTTGCCGCCTTGAGATTGCGGCGGGCAGTGACGAGCTCGGGATCATCTGACGGTCGCACACGAGACAGTGATGCAACCTTGGCGCGGTCTTTAGTCCAGGTAGACAAAAAAATCCCTCCGGGTATGACAAGTAATCTGTCATCCGGGGGGAAGGTGGCTTTCTATAGCCTTGGCACCTCATGTGCCCATTCGTTGCCGCCGTTATCTTTCGAACCTCTGGCCAGCGAGGGGGGTTCTGTTCACCCGGTCAGCCACCGAAGCGGCATGTATCCAACTTAGATGATCTTGGCCTAATAGGTCAAGGCGACACACTTAATCGCGCCGCAACATCTCGGAGAGTCGATAAAGAAACCCGGTCAATTCCCAATTGACGCAGTTTCGAAAACGCGGAGTACATCTTTTCGTGTCGAATGTCTGCACTCTCACCACATTTGAGACATTCAAACGAATAGGACTCTCGGCGCTCTTGCCCCTGGTGTTTTGCCCGGTCGTATCGCTCATTGCCAACAAGCGCACGCGCAACGTCTACGTGTGCGCGCTCTTTGATTAGACGCTTCCGCCGGTTGTTGTTATCAGTCCACCCCATACCCAGATCGTCCTTACGGTACTCCGCATAAACGAATTCCTGCACTGCCGGGGTTGGATGTTTTTTCCCGTGCTTACTGGACTGGCTGTCACAAAACACCGTCATGTAATCACTCGACATTATGCCTGCTTCCATTCGATTCGGATTCTCTCGGAGTCAAATACTCGGGGCGCTGCTTTGCGAATCGGATCCACGTACACAGTCATGAGGGCGTCAATGACGGCACGTTGACGCTCCATGCCAGCAGCAGACCACCACTCCCCCACGTTTGTCACAGTTGCGGACGGGAGCGGGCTACCGTGGCCAAGTGCACCCATCTGCGCCGTGACCTTATCCAGTTGCTCGCGCACGCGGCGGGTGATGGATTCGAGCTGTTGCCCGGTAATGGCGCCGTCTGCGTAACTGTTCGCTGATTCGTCCAGGCGTCCCCGTAGAGTCATTGCTTCAGCCCGCAGCGATGCCAGCTTTTCGACGTCATGGGGCGTGCTGATAGCCGCCCTGACGGCCGGGTCGGAGAGTCTGCCGACGGCGACTGCGGCCACGAGCTCTTCCACTGGTTCGGCTACTTGGAACGAATGGCCTCCCCCGACGGCCCGGCACTTGTAGTAGAACTTCGCCGCGCCGCTTCCGCCTGCACGCGATGATGTGTGCATGGCTTTGCCGCATGTTCCACACCGCAGCATTCCGGCGAGTAGGTGCTTTACCTTGGAATCGAAAGCGGAGCGCCGTGCGGGGTCCTTCAAGATTGCCGACGCGGTTCGCCATTGGTCCTCGGTGACGATTGCGGGGAAAACTGACTCTCCGACAACTTCCCCTCGATAAGCGGATAGTCCCGCGTTGGTCGGCCTCAAGATCAGATTTCGAACGGCGGTCGAGGTCCAAGCTTGTCCGCGCCTGGTCCGCACACCGCGGGTGTTCAAATCCTTCACGATGGATCCAATGCTTTCGCCCGCAATGGTAGCGTCAACGGCCTTGCGAATCTCTGCGGCGTCGGCCTCTACAACGACGGGATTACCGTCTATCATCCGCCAGCCATAGGGCACCGGGCCCCCGCTGAACTTGCCGGCAGTGGCGAGCTCCAGTTTCTTACGTGTGATGCGCTCGCTTTTATGCTCGGACTCATACCGGGCCCATGCTCCGAGGGTGCGGGCGACGGCGCGGCCTGAGGGGGTGCTGAGGTCAATTTCTCCGGCCTTGACTGTCTGCGTGGTGACGCCGTGAGTCTCTGATACGTCTATGTAGGTCTCAAGCTCCCGGGGTGAGCGGTGCAGTCGGTCTGTGTGCCAGGTTAGGACGGCGCTAATTGCCCCGGACTTCATGAATTCCAGTAGCTCCGCGTACCCCTTGCGGGCGGCCCCACTATAGGCGCTGACGTCGTTGTCTACGAGAACGCTAACGACGTTCCACCCTAGACGCTCAGCGAGGCGCCGGCAGTCCTCTTCCTGGCGCGCAACGCCTAGGCCAGCCCCGGTCTTGTCGGATGATATGCGCGCATAAATGGCGGCGCTGGGGGCGGCGGTAGGGGTCATATCCTGAGTCTACGTCAGTCCGTAGGTATTTGACATTGTCCGCACTCGAAATATTCTCGCCCGCCAGTAGGGGCAGGGTGCAGATCTTGGTGACTGCGTCATGCGCCGAGTTGGCATGGACAGTGCACATCCCCGGCAGGCCGGAATTCAGGGCAATCAGCATGTCCAGGCATTCCGCTTCCCGGACCTCTCCGACCACCAGACGGTCCGGGCGCATCCTCAGCGCCTCCTTCACCAAACGACGCAAGGGTATTTCACCGTAGCCTTCGAGGTTTGGTTGCCGGCACTGGAGCCCCACCACATCCCGCAACGGGAACTGCAGCTCGAAGATTTCCTCCACGGTGATCACGCGCTCGCGGCTGCCGATGCCAGCGGCCAGGCAGTTCAACATGGTGGTTTTTCCTGCCTGCGTGGCGCCCGAGACCAGGATGTTCAGTCCGCTGGCAACTGCTGCCCCCAGAAATCTTGCGGCCTGTGGGGTCAGCGTTCCCAGTTCCACCAGGTGTTCCAGCCGGCTGGCCTTAACCACGAATTTCCGGATGTTTACTGCCCAATGCCGGCGGGTCACATCCGGTATCACCACGTGCAGCCTCGAGCCGTCGGGCAGGGACGCGTCCACGAAGGGTGAGGACACGTCCAGGCGCCGTCCTGAGCTCTTCAGCATCCGTTCCACGAGGTCGCGGACCTGCTGGTCGGTGAGGCTCAGCGAGGTCAGTTCCGACTCCCCGTTCCGCGCCACGTAGATCTCATACGGCGTGTTGAGCCAGATTTCCTCGATGCTGGGGTCATCCAGCAGGGGTTGCAGGACGCCGAACCCTGCCACCGCGTCAAAGAGGAACCTGCGCGCAGAATCCAAGGCTCCGATGGGCGGCAGGGTACCCAGCAGTGAGCGCTCGTCGTAATCGGTGACGGCAGCCTCCACCAGTCGGCGGACCTCGACGGCTTGCCGCAACGGATCAAGCCCGCGCCTGCGGATGAGCTCGCGGACCTCGTCCTCGACTATTCCCAGAGCATCCATGCGTACCCCTGTAGAACCTGCCACCTCCGTTGGAGGCAGTGCGAATGGGTCCAGCCTAGGGACCTGAGAGTGGGGTGCCAAGGCACCCGGCAGCGAATGTGGAAAACCCCTGCTTCCGGCGGAGCCAAAAGTCGGCGGCTTTCCCGCTACGGCGCCAGCAACCTGCAGAGATCCGTGACGGTCCCCGGCCCCGTGAGGCCTCCGTCAGGGTCGACGGGCCCATCCAGCGTCCAAGCCACCTGGCCTACTGTCAGGAACACGCCGCCCGGATATCCGGTGTGCTTTGGAACCGTGATCAAGTTCCGTCCGGTGGCTTTGTAAATAAAATCAGCGGTTCCAGGGTCCCAGGCAACGCGCACCGTTCCGTTTATGGACGAGCTGAAAACCTTCAAAGCGGGCGCTGGTCCCGAAAGGGTTAGCGTGGAAGCCGCGGCGACGTTGGTAAACAGGGTGACGGGCTTGGAACCGGCAAAGTGGAGGGAGTGGGGAATCACCTTTTCAGCTCCCGTGACCTGCGCAGATATGACGAAACCGGGGCAATCGAACTGCTGAACCGAGGGATCTGTGGGAGTTGGCGGGGCGGCTGTGGCAGTACCCGTTCCCGGTCCGGCCAAAAGTCCAATGGCCATCACCAGCGGGGCTGTTCTGCGTTTCATGAGGAGTCTCCTTGGCGGTCGCAACAAGTTCCCCCCAGGGGACGGGATAAATCCCTGACAACAGCGTTCGGGCATCTTATGCCCGGGCCGCAGCACCAGCAAGATCCCTGCCGTACCGGTACTTCCCGGGCGAACACTGTTACCGCATTAAGGGCCGCAGCCCGCCTCTTCCGGTAGGCAACGAAAAATTGGGGATCCATTAACAACTCTAAAAACCCGGCTGTCAGCTGTAGCCATTGCCGGCGCTGCCCAGCACTTATATCGGTGCCGGCATCAGCCAGGCCTGGTGGAACACAGGCGGCCAAACCGGCGCTGCAACCCTGGTGAGGGTGAGCTGAAGTTCGGCTTCCTTGCCCCTGAATAGTTTATCAATTTATTGGAATTAATCGTCCATATTGGTAATGTAGCCAAAGTCCCGTCCCTTCCTTGCGGCATGATGCAGGGGCCGGCGCCCAGGAACCAAGTCGTTCCTGCGCCGTTTTTCCTTTGGGGGGAGTAAACACCGTGGCTTTAGCGTTTGATGATGATGCTGCCACGTCGTTGGTCGGGGTTGCCAGGGATGTGGATGGGCGGCTTCGTGATGAGGGTGTGTTGCGTCGTGGCGCGGTGGAGACGGCGCTGGAGGATTTCGCCGGCGCGTACGCCGACCTGTTCAGGGAAGCTTCCTCCAGTGAGGCTGAAGATCGTGGAAAACTCGCCGCTGTACTTGACGGTCTTGCCGGACAGATCGAAGAAGCGCAGCAGAAGGCGCGGTCGGAACGCGAGCGCCAATCCCGTTTGGCAGCGTGGCAGGTGCGGGAAGCTGAACGTGAAAGCAGGCCCGAGAACTTCATCGGAGACATCGGCACCGCAGTGGAGGGGCTCTTTGATCCGAAACCCTCTGAGACCCCCATCGCGCCACCAACCATTTCAGCGGCCTTCTCCCCCAGCCAACGCAACCGCAGCGCGGGCTCTGGGTCCTCGGACGGGAAGAGTTCGGCCGTTCCCGACCATTTACGCACCTTCGTGGCCCAAGCCAGGGCAGGTAACACAGGCATGCGGCAAGACCTCATGCAGCTTCGCAACGCTTGGGCGTCATTTACCTCTTCCTGCTCGTGGGTGCTGCTCGGATCGAACTCTTTCCCAGGGGGCTTTGAGCGGCTGTTGGGCGAAAACGAGGCTGATGCGAAGTGGATTGAACATATCGCCGATGCGTTCGCCGCGGCCGGCGGCGGATCCATTTCAAATCCCGCACTCGATGTTGCCGCTGCTGCTGTCACGACACTAAGCAATCGGGAACTCTTAGATTTGTTCTCGACCCTGTCGGCGAAAGAACTCGCTGCCACGATTGCGGCCTCTCCTGCCCTGCGGTCTCATCTTCAGCTGATGAACCCGGGCGAAATCCACACGTGGTGGACAGGCCTGAACCCGCCAACGGGTAGCAAAACCCCGTTCTCGGAACGGCAGGACCTATTGCTGACACAGTTTCCTACGGACTTCGGAAATCTGGAAGGAGTGCCTTATACGGCCCGGAATCAGGCCAACCAAACCGCGCTCAAGGCAGCGGTCGCCGATGCGGAGACCCGGATCGCGCAAATACAGGCTTTGATCTACGACACTCCCGCGGGCTTCGGCGCGGCGTCCCCGTTGGCGGCCGGATTGGAGCAAACGCTCAACAACTTTCAAAAGCAACTCGACGGGCTGCGCAACATCCAAAAGGCGCAATTCACGCCTGAGGGGTGGGAGAAACGGCAATTAGTTTCCTTCACCGAGGACAAGCCCCCGTTGGCTGCGGTGTCGGTCGGTGATCTCGATACGGCCGGCAGTGTCACCTACGCTGTTCCGGGGATGGGCACGACCAGCAATGACATGACGGGGTGGACGAAAGCAGCCCAAAACCTGCACGACCAGCTTCCCTCGGGGAGCGCCGTGGTGTCCTGGATCGGATATGAGACACCTCCCGTGCCGGCATTGGACAACAATCTCGACGTCGGCGTTCTTGATGTGAATCGAGCAGTCGCGGGTGGGCAGAAGCTGGCGGGAGCCCTCGGCGGCCTGGCTGCAGTCCGCGGTGAGAGCGCGCCGCAGCTCAATATTGTGGCGCACTCCTACGGAACGACCACCGCTGCGGTGGCCCTCACGCAGCCTGGAATCCGGGTGGATAACTTCGTCACCCTTGGCTCCGCAGGACTACCGGACAACGTCCATACCGCCGCTGACCTCAACGTCGGACACGTATACTCCGGACATGCGCGCGACAAGATACCTGGGGAAACCGAAAGCGGAGACCAGTGGGCCTGGACCGGCCGGGAAACCAGCCGCGATCACCACGTGAACCCGATCAAACCTGAGTTCGGTTCCCACGCCTTCGGCACTGACGCTGGCGGCGACGCCGGGAGGGCCGTAACAGACCATAGCGCGCTCATTGGTGACGACGGCGAACAAGCCGGATACTTCGACAAGAGGACTGAATCCCTGAAGAACACGGTCTGGGCAATCACAGGCGAAGCGGAAAAGATGAGCCCGTATGTGCCCCTGGGTCCGACGGATCTGCAGAAAGCCTTACTGGAAGGGTTGTCCAATGCCGGCCGCTAAAAAACATATGAGGACACTCACTGCGGCCCTGGTCGGACTCGTGATGGGAATGACGGTATCCGCATGCGCTGAGAAGGAGCCAAACACCACAATGTCAGAGACTACGACACCGGAACAGACGGTCAGCGCCAGAGATGGACGGGACCGTGTGGTCGAGCTCGTCATCAACACCACCAAACAGCTCGACGTCACCGGGTGGTGGCCCCGCAACGGTGTAGCCGGGGCGCAGGAATGCGCCCTCGGAAAAGGTGTGGAGGGTGCCAACTACAGCTACGACCACTGGGCACCCCAGGGAACGGAACACGTTAAAGACGCCCAACGCGTCGCCGAATACTGGGAATCCCTGGGCATGACCGTACGCACCGTAAACCCGACAACACACCCGGTGGTCTTCGCAGAGGGCGGACCCGTCCTCCGGGCTGAATTCGATACTGATGCCGCTGACCAGTCCTACAGTATCGGCGCTACCGCCCCCTGCTCGCCGGGCGACGCATGGGAGCTGAATGTTGAGGATCAGGCCGAGCGGGATCAGGGCAAGGTGCTTCCCGGGGACGAAGGAGTAATCCCGAAACCCGATCCGCGGGACACCTCCACTCCGCCGTCCAAGTAAAGCTGTGCAGAGTAAAGCTGTGCAGACGAGGGACGCGTCCACGACGCGTGAGGGCCCGTCCAGGCGCCGTCCTGAGCTTTCGAGCATCCGTTCTACGACGCCGCGGACCTGCTGGTCGCTCAGCGCGGACAGTTCCGACGCCCCGTTCCGCGCCACGTAAATCTCATACGGCGTGTTGGGCGGAGGAGTGCCAAGGTGTTCCCGCACGAATGTGGAAGACCTCCGCGCGCCGGTGTCTCCACGCGCCTTTCCGCCCGTTTCCGGCGCCGACTCTGCCCCGCAAAAGATGAGGATGCCGTGTGACTTCCGGCCCCTTGCGTCTGCCTGCATAATGGTCACATTGGAATCAACTGAAACACTGGTCACATTTAGCACATGGTGCTACGTTGGCCCGGCCAGTTGTCTCTGACATTCCCCTGCGGAATCCCGGATGTGTTGTTTGTCCGGGATCAGCAGATTCTGATGGCTCGCTTCTGGGGAGCGGCCCTATCACCGGAGTTCATATGAAGTCGCGCCCGTCGCCTGTCTCACGACCCTTTCTCAGCCTGATTGGCGCGGCCGCGCTGGCAGCGTCCCTGATAGCAGGGCCGGGCATCGCCTCGGCAGTAACGCCGCAGCCCACAGTCCCGCCCGTGTCCGGATCGGCGGTGGAAACCAGCAAGCCGGCAACCGGCACCGGCGCTCAGCAGACCACACCCGCCGCACCGGCCCCGTCGCCCTCCGCCACACCGACAGCTCCCGCCCCGGCACAGACCCTACCGGCGCCTGCGCCGGCCCCCGCAGCACCGTCACCTGAGCCAACCCTTAACGAATCCATGGCAGACGTGCTGGCGGCCGGCGGGGCCGAAATGGGTCAACGGTCAGCGCGGGTGACCGCCAAGAGTTCCTCAGCACGGTTGCTCCGCTCCGAATCGCTGTCCGCAGAAGGCACGTGGATGCCCACCTTTGGCGTCCAGGGCCTGGATGTCAGCGGACACCAGCCAAGCGTGGACTGGAACCAGCAGTGGAACATGGGCGCGCGCTTCGCGTACGTCAAGGCCACCGAAGGCACGTACTACACAAATCCGTCCTACTCATCCCAGTACCAGGGTTCACGCAACGTCGGGATGATCCGCGGCGCCTACCACTTCGCCATCCCCAACAGGTCCTCCGGCGCCGAGCAGGCCCGGTACTTCGTCCGCAACGGCGGCGGCTGGTCAGCCGACGGCTCAACGCTGCCGCCTGTCCTGGACTTCGAGTTCAACCCCTACGAGGGCCGGACCATCGACGGGATCTACTACGGCAACACCTGCTACGACATGTCCGCCGCGCAGCTTGGCGCCTGGGTCAGGGACTTCGGCAACACCGTCAGGTCGCTGACAGGGCGCCTGCCCGCCATTTACACCAACACCTCATGGTGGAACCAGTGCCTCGGCAACCCGACAGGGTTCGGAGACTACCCCCTCTGGGTTGCCGCCTACCCCGGCGCCCCGACAAACAACGCCGGCGCCGTTCCCACCGGCAGCTGGAACACCTACAGCATCTGGCAGTACAGCAGCACCGGACCCCTGGCCGGCGACTCAAACGTGTGGAACGGTGACCTGGCAGGGCTGAAGGCCTTCGCGTCGAACAGCAACAACGTGGCCGCCGCGGCGCCCATCAATGCGCTGCGTGCCACGCTGCCCGCCCTCGGGGCTGCCACCAGCGACATCGTCTGCGGACTCCGGGATGGCGGCTGTTACCGCGTCTACCAGGGCGGCGCCATCATGTGGTCGCCTGACCTGGGCGCCCAACCGAGCCTCAACGGACCCATCAGGGACGCCTGGCAGCGGAACGGCTTCGAAAACGGCTCCCTGGGCTACCCCACATCAGTGGTGGTATGCGGGCTCAAGAAGGGTGGCTGCTTCCAGAACTACCAGGGCGGCTCCATCCTCTGGTCCCCTGCCACCGGCGCATCAGTCCTCGGCTTCGGCGCCATCCGGGATTACTGGGCGGCCAGGGGCTATGAGAACGGCGCCCTGGGCTACCCCACCAGCAACGCGGTGTGCGGCCTCAAAGCAGGCGGCTGCTTCCAGTTGTTCGAGGCCGGAACGGTCCTCTGGAGCCCCGCAACGGCTGCGAAGCTGGTCAAGGCCGGCCCCCTGCTGGACGCCTGGGGCCGTGCCGGCTATGAAAACGGCCTCCTGGGCTACCCTGCGGCGGAAGCCACCTGCGCAGCCTCCACCTGCCGGCAGAATTTCACGGGCGGGGTGGTGGCCTGGACCTCAACCACAGGCGCCTGGCCCATCTACCTGGGCATGGCTGACTCATGGAAGGCGGCACTGACCCGGGGCGAACCGATCGGCTACCCCATCGGCGGGGAAGTCTGCGGCATCCGGGCCGGCGGCTGCTACCAACTGTTCCAGAAGGGAACCCTCCTGTTCTCACCTGCCACCGGGGCATTCCCGGTCACCGGCAAACTGCTCTCCTACTGGCAGAGCACCGGTTTTGAAAACGGGAGCCTAGGCTACCCCACCGGCACTGCAACCTGCTCCGATGCGCAGACCCAGTGCCGGCAGCCGTTTGAAAAAGGCGTCGCCGCCTACTCCCGTGCCACTCCCCCTGCGACCGTTCCAGCCGGACCCATGGCTGCAGGATGGGCAACATCCGGCTGGGGCACCGGTACGCTGGGGTTCCCAACCTCAGGCCAGTACTGCGGACTCAAGGACGCAGGCTGCTTCCAGATGTTTGAGAAGGGAGCCCTGATGTACTCACCGAAGACCGGCGCCCAGCCCAGCATCAACGGCCCCATCCGCGACTTCTGGCAGAAGGCCGGATTCGAGAACAGCACCCTCGGCTACCCGGCATCCGGCGTTGTTTGTGGACTGGCGGGCGGCGGTTGCTTCCAGAACTACTCGGCCGGAACCGTCATGTGGTCCAAGGCCAGCGGCGCCAACGCCGTCATGTTTGGCCCCGTCCGGGACGCCTGGGCCGGTTCCGGCTTCGAAGGTGGAAAACTTGGCTACCCGGTCAGCGGGCAAATCTGCGGCCTGCAGAAAAACGGCTGTTTCCAGAACTTCACCAAGGGAACCGTCATGTACTCGCCCTCAACCGGGGCGCACGCCCTGACCTCGGCCCCCATCCGGGCCAGGTGGGCCACCTCCGGGTATGAGACCGGGTCCCTGGGCTACCCCACCAGCGGAACGACCTGCGGCCTGCGCAGCGGAGGGTGTTTCCAGAACTTCGAAAAGGGAACCATCATGTGGTCGCCCACCAGCGGCGCCCATCCCCTCACGCCAGGCCCCATCCAGCAAGCCTGGGCAACCCAGGGGTTCGAGGCGGGCCGGCTCGGCTTCCCCACGTCAAGCCAGACGTGCACGCCCGGCAACGGTTCCTGCAGCCAGAACTTCCAGGGCGGCCGGGTCAACTGGACCGCTTCACGCGGTGTCTGGACCACAGTGTCCTAGCACGCGGCACCAGCAGAAGGAGGGCCCGGACACGGTAACGCACCGTCGCCGGGCCCTCTTGTGTTGTTGACGCAATTAACGAAAATGCTCCCCGAACGCCGGACGGAATATCCGTCGGCATCCGGGGAGCAGTCCGCCGGCTCTGCAGTGCGCGGCGCCTTTAACGTCCGTGCTCGAGCAGGTTGATCAGGTACGCACCGTAGCCGCTCTTAACAAGGGGCTCAGCCAACTTGCGGAGTTCCTCATCTGACAGGAAGCCCAGCCGCCATGCGATTTCTTCGGGTGCGCCAATCTTCAATCCCTGGCGGTTCTCCGTGGTTCGGACAAAGTTGGACGCATCGTTGAGGTCGCTGAACGTTCCGGTGTCCAGCCATGCGGTGCCCCGGGGCAGGATTTCAACCTGCAGCTTGCCCCGGTCCAGGTAGGTGCGGTTTACATCGGTAATCTCGAGCTCGCCCCGGGCCGAAGGCTTGAGCTCCCTGGCAATTTCCACCACGTCATTGTCGTAGAAATACAAGCCGGGTACCGCGTAGTGGCTTTTGGGCTTTTCGGGTTTTTCTTCGAGGGAAATTGCCTTCCCCGCGGAGTCGAATTCCACCACGCCATAAGCCTTCGGGTCCGCCACCCAATACCCAAAGACGGCCCCGCCGTCGATATTTTCGAACCGGCGCAGCTGGGTGCCCATTCCCGGGCCGTAGAAGATGTTGTCGCCGAGGACCAGGGCCACGCTGTCATCCCCGATGTGCTCTGCGCCAAGGACAAACGCCTGCGCCAAACCATCCGGGGACGGCTGCTCTTTGTACGTGATGGAGACGCCGAAGCGGGAGCCATCCCCCAGCAGCCGCTGGAACTGCTCGCTGTCGTGGGGCGTGGTGATAATGAGGATGTCACGGATGCCGGCGAGTATCAGGGTGGAAAGCGGGTAATAGATCATTGGCTTGTCGTAAACCGGGACCAACTGCTTGCTGATTCCCAATGTGATCGGGTGAAGCCTGGAGCCGGTACCGCCGGCAAGTATTATTCCGCGCATGCCACCATCTTTCCTCCCACTAAGTGCGTCGGCAAATCCGGTATCGTTGGGGACTATGTCGCGACTCCTCGTAACCGGCGGTGCCGGGTTCATTGGTTCAAATTTTGTCCACTACGTGCTGGAGCACACTGACCACACCGTGACGGTGCTGGATAAGCTCACCTACGCGGGCAACCTGGAGTCCCTCAAGGGCCTCCCTGCAGACCGTTTCAGTTTTGTGCAGGGGGATATCGCCGATTCCGGCCTGGTGGACGGCCTCGTCGCCGAGACCGATGTTGTGGTTCATTACGCGGCCGAATCTCACAATGACAACTCCCTCCACGATCCGCGCCCCTTCCTGGACACCAACATCATTGGCACCTACGTGCTGATCGAAGCGGCCCGCAAGCACAACCGGCGCTTCCACCACATTTCCACGGATGAGGTTTACGGCGACCTGGAGCTGGATGACCCGGAGCGGTTCACCGAGCAGACCCCGTACAACCCGTCGAGCCCGTACTCGTCCACCAAGGCGGGCTCCGACCTGCTGGTCCGCGCCTGGGTCCGGTCCTTCGGGCTGCAGGCCACCATCAGCAACTGCTCCAACAACTACGGCCCGTACCAGCACGTGGAGAAGTTCATTCCGCGCCAGATCACCAACGTGATCGACGGAATCCGCCCGAAGCTGTATGGCAAAGGCGAGAACGTCCGCGACTGGATCCACGCCAATGACCACTCCTCCGCGGTGCTGGCCATCATCGACAAGGGCACCATCGGTGAGACGTACCTGATCGGCGCCGACGGCGAAAAGAACAACAAAGAGGTTGTGGAGCTGATCCTCAAGCACATGGGCCAGTCCCCGGACGCTTACGACCACGTGGTGGACCGGCCGGGCCATGACCTGCGCTACGCCATTGACTCCACAAGGCTCCGTGACGAGCTCGGCTGGGAACCCCAGTTCTCCAACTTTGACCTCGGCATCGAGGACACCATCGCCTGGTACCGCGACAACCAGGACTGGTGGCGCCCGCAGAAGGCCGCCACGGAAGCCAAGTACAAAGAGCAGGGCCAGTAGCCCATGGCCATCGAGTTCGGCAAAAAGCTGACGGCCACGGAAACACCCATTCCGGGCGTTGTCCTTTACGATCTGCCCGTCCACGGCGACAACCGCGGCTGGTTCAAGGAAAACTGGCAGCGGGAAAAGATGGTGGCTTTGGGCCTGCCGGATTTCCAGCCTGTCCAGAACAACATTTCCTTCAACGAGAAGGCGGGCACCACCCGCGGCATCCACGCGGAGCCGTGGGACAAATTCATCTCCGTGGCCACCGGCCGGATTTTCGGCGCGTGGGTTGACCTGCGCGAAGGCCCGTCGTTCGGCGCCGTCTTCACCGCCGAAATGGACGCCAGCCAGGCGATCTTCATTCCCCGCGGTGTGGGCAACGCGTTCCAGACCCTCGAGGACAACACCGCGTACACGTACCTGGTCAACGACCACTGGTCAGCGGACGCGCAGGGCCAGTACACGTTCCTCAACCTTGCGGATGAGGTTTCAGCGATCCAGTGGCCCATTTCCCTGGCGCAGGCGGAGCTGTCCGACAAGGACAAGGCGCACCCGCGCCTGGCTGACGTGATCCCCATGCCCGCGAAAAAGACCCTGGTGGTGGGTGCCGACGGCCAGTTGGGCAAGGCCCTCCGCGGGTTGTACGACGGCGACCCTTCCGTTGAGTTCGCCGGCCGCGCCGGGTTCGACCTCGGCAGCGACGAAGCCTTCGCCGGCCGGAACTGGAAGAACTACTCCACGATCATCAACGCGGCCGCCTACACCGCCGTGGACACCGCGGAGACCCCCGAAGGCCGCGAGGCCGCCTGGGCCGTCAACGTCGCCGCCGTATCGCGTTTGGCGCGGACCGCCGTCGAACATGACCTCACCCTGGTGCACGTCTCCTCCGATTACGTGTTCGACGGCGGCCGGGAAGTCCACCACGAAAATGAACCGCTGACGCCGCTCGGCGTCTATGGCCAAACGAAAGCCGCCGGCGACGCGATCGTCAGCGTGGTTCCGCGCCACTACATCGTGCGGACCAGCTGGGTGATCGGCGAAGGCAACAACTTCGTCCGGACCATGGCCTCGCTGGCGGACCGCGGCATTGAACCGTCGGTGGTCAACGACCAGGTGGGACGGCTCAGCTTCACCAGCGACATCGCGGCCGGCATCAGGCATCTGCTGATGTCAGGTGCAGCGTACGGGACCTACAACCTCAGCAACGACGGCGAGCCGCAGTCGTGGGCGGACATCGCAGCGGACGTTTACGAGCTGTCCGGCAAACCGCGCGGGTCGGTGACCGGGGTGAGTACCGAGGAGTACTTCAAGGGCAAGTCCGCAGCCCCCCGCCCGCTGAACAGCGCACTGGACCTGGCCAAGATCAAAGCTTCCGGGCTGGAGCTTCCGCTCGTTTCAACGCGCCTCAAGAGCTACGTCGAGAATGTGGACCGCGCGAAGTGACACGGTCCGACACGCTGGTCATCATGCCTGCATGGAACGAATCAGAATCCGTTGGGAAAACCATCACGGAGGTCTTTGAATTCGGGCCTTCCTGCGACGTGCTGGTGGTGGACGACGGGTCGCGGGACAACACAGCGGACGTGGCCCGGGCCGCCGGGGCCATCGTGCTGCAGCTGCCGTTCAACATGGGGGTGGGCGGCGCCATGCGGACGGGCTTCAAATACGCCAAGACCCACGGGTACAGCCAGGTGATCCAGGTGGACGCGGACGGACAGCACGATCCCAGGGACATTAAAGCCGTCCTGGACGGCCTCGAACACGCGGACATTGCCATAGGCGCCAGATTCGCGGACAAAGGCAACTACGAGGTCCGCGGCCCCCGCAAGTGGGCCATGAACGTCCTGGCCTGGACCATCTCCCGGTTGGCCGGAACAAAACTCACCGACGTCACCTCAGGATTCCGGGCGGCCAACTCCAAGGCCATCCGCCAGTACGTGGATCACTACCCTGCCGAGTACCTCGGGGACACCATCGATTCCCTGGTCGTCGCCATCCGCTCAGGCTGCACAGTCCAGCAGGTCGGGGTGTCCATGCGGGAGCGGCAGGGTGGCACGCCGAGCCACAACCCTGTCAAGGCAGCGATGTACCTTGGACGCTCCGGATTGGCGCTCCTGTTCGCGCTGACCCGGAAAAAAACCGAGCCGTCTACCAACTAGGAAATCCAACATGTCGCTCCTGATGGGCTCCATTGTCGTCCTGGCAATACTCTTTTTTGTTTTCGAAATGCTCCGCCGCCAGAAACTACGGGAAAAGTACGCCATCCTCTGGATTGTGGTGGGCATCGGCACCCTCCTGCTGTCGGCCTTCCCCTCCCTGCTGGAAAAAGCCAGCGGGCTGCTGGGCATCCAGGTCCCGGCTAACCTGCTGTTCATCATGACGCTTGTGCTGCTGGTGGGCGTCTGCCTCCACCTGTCCCGGGAACAGTCCCAGGCCGAGGACGAGGTCAGGATCCTGTGCGAGGAAGTGGCAATCCTCAAATCCGAGCTGAAAGTCCTGCAGCACCGTTTCGAGTCCGGTACCCGGAACGCAGGTGCAGCGGACCCGGAGGGCTGACGGTCCCGTTAACGCGATCGGGTCCCCAACAGTGTTCTGTTGGGGACCCGACGGCGTTAAGCCCACTCCGTTACGGGGCTGCCTAACGCACGATGTGCTTCGCCAGCCTGGGCAGCGAGTCGAACTTGCCTTTGCCGACGGACTTCAGGATCAACGACGCGGCGTTGAGCCTGGACGTCGTATGGAAGTTCGCGGCCCTCGCGGCGCCCTTCCAACCCATGGCCGCGAAACGTTCCGCCTGCTGCTGGAAGAAGCGTCGTTCCTCATCAAAACGGCGGCCGTCAAGCGCGCGAACCGACGAGTCAGACGCCGAGTGCCGGCGGTAAAGGAACGCCAGGACCGGGTCAACAATCATCGAACCATGCTCGGCGGCGATGTCCAGCAGGAGGGCAAGATCCTGGACCACATCCAGACCCTCGGTGAAGCCGATGCGCTTCACAGTCTCCGAGCGCCAGGCAAGGGACGGGAAGTAAGCCCAGTCGGCACGCACCAGGCTGGTGGCCATCACTTCGCCCTTCAGTTCGATCCGCTCGCTGGTCTTGGGAGCGTAGATCTTTTTCACCGCGTCCACGAGCGGCGTGCAGGCGATTCCCTGCTCGTCGATCACCTGGACACCCGGCTGGATCACGTCCGCCTTCGGGTATTCCGCGAACGCGCTCGTCACGAGGTCTAGGTAGTTGGGCAGCATAACGTCGTCTGCGCCCATGATGACAACATACGGTGCCTCGACGAGGGTCAGGGCCTTACGGTAATTTCCGTTGGCACCCAGGTTCTGCTCGTTCTTGAGGTACGTGACCCTGGGATCCGTGATCGTGGAAAACCAGCGCTCAGGCTCGGGATCCGGGTAGCCGTCGTCGATAACCACGAGCCGCCAGTCCTGGTTTTCCTGATTCATCACGCTGCGGGCTGCGAGCTTCATTTGATGGACATCGCCGTAGTAAGGCAACATTACGTCAACGGTCATGGACCTGAGGTTCCTTCCGTGGATTCCGCGCGAAGAGCTCGCCGGCAGTGTTCCACCAATTATAGTTGACCGGCACCGCGTCCCTCCCTGCAGGCCCGGCTTGCTAGACTGCTGGGGACCCTGCCCGCCCCGCTGGCACCGCCCGGAGGCCCGAGGAGAAAAAACTTATGGAGCCCGCAACTGCCCCTTCGCCGCGCATCAGCGTGTGCATGGCGGCATACAATGGCGCCCGCCACATCGAAGAACAAATCGCTTCGATCCTGCCGGAAATCGGACCCGACGACGAACTGGTGGTGGTCAACGACTGCTCCACCGACGCGACGTCCGACCTGGTCGCAGGCGTGAACGACCCCCGGATCCGGCTGATCAACGCCGACCGCAACGTGGGCTACGTCCGTACTTTCGAACGGGCCCTGGGTGAAGCCCGCGGCGAATACGTGTTCCTTTCGGACCAGGATGATGTCTGGCTGCCGGGCCGGGTGGAACGGATGATCTCCGCCCTTGACGGCCGGAACATGGTGGTCAGCAACTGCCGGCACGTTGAGGGGCCCTCAGGGCGCTTCCACGACATCCGCCTGAAAGCGGCCGATTCGGACCACACCGTCCGGAACCTTGCGGGCATCGTGGTGGGGTACCGGCTGCACTGGGGCTGTGCCATGGCATTCCGGCGTGTGCTCCTGGCCCAGATCCTGCCGTTTCCCGCCTATATGGACGAATCCCACGACCAGTGGATAGCAACTGTGGGCAACGTCAACCGTTCGATCGTTTACCTGGAAGAAGACACCATCCTGCATCGGCTCCACGGCGAGAACCTGACCCCCAGCGGCATCCGCTCGGCCTCCAAGATCCTGCGCGCGAGGCTGGCATTTGTCCGCAATCTTGCCACGGCGCTCCGGCGCTTCCGCCAGGTGGGGGCCGTCTGATGGGCGCGGAAGAACCGGCAGTGACCAGCCGTGCCCGCAACGTGTGCGGTGTGGTTTCGGCATTCAACCCCGGCCCCGAGAACGTGGCAAACATCGAATGGCTCCTGCAGTATGTGGAGCACGTGGTGGTGGTTGACGACGGATCGCCGGCGGATGTCACCGAATCGCTGCGGGCCATGGAAGACGCCGGCGCTGTGGTGGTCCGCCTTGGCACCAATTCCGGCATTGCCCGGGCCCTCAACCTGGGCGTCAACGAAGCAATCAGCCGCTGGGACCCGGAATGGGTGGTCACCATGGACCAGGATTCCCGCTTCACCGGCGACTACGTAGCTTCGGCCCTGGCAACGGCTGCCTCCTCCTCCGAACCGGCCACCGTGGGCATGGTCTGCGCCGAGTCGCACAACAACATCCCGTTGCCGTCCTGGGGAAGCCCGGAGGAACCGCAGATCTTTGACCCCATGACCAGCGGCAGCCTGGTCCGCACCAGTACCTTCACCGCTGTGGGGTCCTTTGATGAGGGATTCTTCATTGATTGCGTGGATTCGGAATTCAATGCCCGGCTCCGCGAAAAGGGGCTCCGTGCCCTTGCCGGGCGGGGCTGCAACCTTGAGCACAGCCTGGGCAATGCGCGTCCCATGACGATCCTCGGGTGGCATGCCCACGTCGGCGCGAAAAAGCTTTTTGTGTACTACCACGCACCTTTCCGGGTCTACTACATCACCAGGAACTCCCTGGTCCTCGCCCGCCGGTACGCTTTCAAGCAGCCCAAATGGGTGCTGCGCCGGATTTACATGGAGATCCAAAGCCATGTGGTCCGGTTTGGTTTTGGTCCCAACCGGCGCAAGCACCTTGTGGCCGCCCTGGCCGGCGTCCGTGACGCCCAGCGCCTGAAGATGGGAAAGATCGACGACGCCCTGGCCGCCCGCCTGCGCTGAGCAGGAATTCCATCATGCAGCGCCGGCGCCCCACTGCGCGGCCGAAATCGAAGGACCACCCATGACCGATCACTCAGGAACCATCTTCGTCCTGTACCACAAAGGACTAAGGACCGGCGGCCCGGAAGCACTGCATCAGCTTGTCGACATGCTGCGCGAACTGGGCCGCGACGCCTACCTCGTTCCGCACCCGCACACGGTGCACAACGACAGGGTTGAGCAGTACAACATCTACAACGCGCCGGAGGCCCCGGCGATCATTGACGCCCCCGGGAACGTGGTGGTGTATCCGGAAACCTACGTCTACGAGATGTCAGGCGTAAAACTGGCCCGCCGCATGTGCTGGTGGTTGAGCATCGATAACTCCCTCACGTTTATGGCGGAGCGGATGTGGCACCGAAGTGATGCCGGCCCCTTTGAGAAGGCCAAAGAAGCTGCCGTCCCCTTCGCCCGGATGTGGAAAAACAAGGTGGCCCCCGCGTTCCTCCGCAACGACCGCGACGTGGTCCACCTCGTCCAGTCCTCTTACGCGTGGGCCTTCGTGGCGACACGCTTTGATGTTGTGCCGTCCCTGATCTCCGACTACACACCCAACAGCGAATTCCAGGCCCATCCGGAAACCAGCCGCAACAGGAACCTGGTGACGTACAACCCGGCCAAGGGCGGCCACATCATCGAGGCCGTGAAGAAACTGTGCCCGCCCTCGATCGAATGGCAGCCGATCGTTGGCATGACCCGGGCAGAAGTGGTGGGCACCCTGCAGGGCTGCGGGGTCTACCTTGACCTGGGCCACCATCCCGGAAAAGACCGGATGCCCCGCGAGGCGGCACTGTCCGGCGCGCTCAGCATCGTGGCCCGCCGGGGCTCCGGAGCTTTTTACGCCGACGTTCCCGTCCCCTGGGAACACAAAATCACGCCGGGCAAGGACGAGGTATCGACTGCCGCAGCCATGCTCCCGCAGCTCATTGGCAACTTTGACGCCGAGGTTGCCAAACAGGACGGCTACCGCGCCGCCATCCTGAACGAAAAGTCCAGGTTCAGGAGCGAAGTGGAAGACGTCTTTGTAAAAGGCCAGCTCGGCAAGGACGCTTATGACTATATGTAAGGCCGCTGCCGGCACCGGGGAGACGGCAGCATGATCAAAAGGATCGCAGCGTTCGCCGGGCTGCCGCTTCTGGCGTCCCTGTCCTCCTTCATCCTGCTGCCTATCATCGCCAACGTTGGCGGCGCTCCTGCCTGGAACTCACTCGCTGTGGGACAGGCCGTCGGTGCCATCGCTGCCATCCTCATCGGGCTCGGCTGGCCCCTGACCGGCCCGGCCGCGGTCGCCGCGTCCGGTGATGAGACCGTGCGGCGGCGCTTTTACGCCGTCAGCTTCGTCACCCGCTCGTTCATGTTTGTCTGTGCCGTGCCGCTGATGGCGCTCACACTGGCCTTCACCACAGGCGCCAGCCAGTTCTGGCTTGCCTTCCTGATGGCCTGCGCCCAGGCCGCTGCCGGGTTGACCCCGGCCTGGTACTGCATCGCGACCGGACATGCCGGGCGCATTGCCAAATACGACGTCCTCCCCCGGATGGTGGCAACACTGGGCGTCATTCCCCTGCTGTTTGCAACGGGTGAGATCTCCTTCTACCCGCTTGCCCTGATAGTGCTGGGGCTGGCGGGAACCCTCTGGTTCAACAAGGACCACTCGAACCGAAGTGATTTCAGCGGACTCGGCCTTACCGCCATCCTGAAGGAAATCTGGGCGCTGCGTGCGGGTGCCGGCATTACTGCTGCGGCCGGGGCCTACGCGTCCACACCTGTGCTTGTGGTGCAGTTTGCCGCGTCAACGGCCGGACTTGCATCCTTCGTAACGGCCGAAAAGTTCTACCGGATCGGACTCCTCGCCACGGCTGCCCTGGGTAACAGCCTTCAGGGCTGGGTCAGCGAACACGGCGGCGACCATACCCGCAGACGGGTGTTTTCACTCCGGGCCCTCACCGGCCTCGGCCTTGCAGGCTGGGCGCTCCTGGCGCTCCTGGGGCCGTGGGTCAGCTTCATGCTGTTCCCGAAGGTGCCTGCCGATTTCTGGACCTGCTTCTGGTTTGGCCTGTCATTCTTCCTGGTTTGCGTCACAACCTCCACCGGGGCGCACTGGCTTGTACCGGCCAAGAAGATGCGCGTTGTGTTCTACAGCACCATTGTTGGGGCAGTGCTGGGTCTGCCGGCCATGATCATCCTGTCGGGCCTGATGGGCGGCCAAGGCGGCGCCCTCGGCCTGGTGATCGGCGAAGTGGCAGTTACCGTCATCCAACTGCTGGCCATCCTGCGCCTGGTCAGGGGCGAGGCCCCGACCCGCGAAGTTGACGGGGCCGCATTGTGAGCTGGCTTGGCGCCGTACCTGCGATAGCCGTGGCAGTGCTGCTCCTGTATATACCGGGCGCTTTGATCGGTGCGTGCCTGAAGTTCCGCGCCGGAGCCATCCTTGGCCTGGCGCCCCTGCTGTCCACTGCGTCCGCCGGCCTGGCAGGGGTACTCGGCGGGGCCATTGGCGTGCCGTGGAGCATCCTGCCTTACCTTTTGGTCAGCGCCCTGCTGGCCGCAGCAGCGTTGGCAGTAACGCGCGGAGTCAGGTGGCGTCTTACAGGGGCACCGCCCCTCCGCCAATGGCTGCCCTTCGCGGCGTTGGCATTGGCGACAATCCCAACAGCCATCAGGTTTGTGCAGCTGGTGGGCTCGCCGGCAGACCCTTCGCAGGTGTTCGACAATGTCTTCCACCTGAACGCCATCCGGTTCATCCTGGATACCGGCAACGCGTCCTCGCTCAATCTCGCTGCGTTGCAGGGGGTATCGGGCCTGGACGCCGTCTATCCCGCGGCATGGCACTCCTTCGCCGCGCTCCTGGTCCAGGTGGCCGCCGTCGACATCCCCACGGCCCAGAACGCCCTGAACCTGGTCATCGCCGCTGTCCTCTGGCCCGCGTCCTGCCTGTTCCTGGTGGCCAAAACCATCTCGCGCCGGCCCGCAGCCCTGGTGGTCACAGGGATCATTGCAGCGGCCCAGGTTGCCTTCCCGTATCTCATGATCGTTTGGGGTCCGTTGTTCCCCTACGCGTTGGCCGTCAGCATGATGCCGGCGCTGATCACCTGCCTCGCGGCCGTTGTCCGGCTCGGGCGGACCCGCACGGACCCCCTGCGCAGCTGGATTTTTGCCTTGATACTCGGGCTGGGCGGCCTTGCCTTCGCCCACACGAGCTCGGTCAACACCACCATAGCGATGGGCCTGCCCCTGGCTGGACTGCTCTGGTGGCGCATCGCGAGGCGCTCCGGCCTCCGGGCCGGCGCGCTCCGGTCCGTCCTGTTCAGTGCCGCCAGCCTGGCCGTGCTCCTGGTTGCGGCCCTGCTGTGGTTCAAGCTGCGTCCAGCCCCGTACGACAGTTGGGGTCCGGCAGTTAAGCCGGGCGCCGCCGTCGGTGAAATCCTCACGGTCAGCACCATGCAATCCACGATCCCGGCCGTTATTGTCGCCGCCCTCTCAGTGGCCGGATTGCTCACCGTTTTCCGGCAACGGAAGCACCGCTGGATGGCATTCTCATACGCTGTCCTGGGCAGCCTTTACGTTGTGGCCGCGTCGTTCCCCAAGGGTGCCGTCCGGGACGCACTGATAGGCACCTGGTACGGCGACACCTACAGGCTCGCAGCACTCCTGCCGCTGTTCGCCACACCCCTTGCCGTGCTCGGTGCATTGGCTCTCTGGGACTGGTGGCAGTCGTCAGCCATGGCGGCCAGGCTGCAGGGGACACTTGAAGGCCGGGCACAACTCCCCGGCCGCGGTCCCGCCCTCGTCGCCGCGGCGGCAACCATCGTCCTGCTGGCCCTGGCCAGTACCGCCGGGCCGCTCACACACTACATCCGCGGCGCATCAGGGGTATACAAGTTGAGTGCCGATTCCGACTTGTTGACGCCGGCTGAACTGGCCCTGTTGAAACGCCTGCCGGACCACGTTCCAGCTGACGCCGTGATTGCCGACAATCCCTGGAACGGCAGCTCACTCGCCTACGCGTACACGGGACGGCGAGTGCTGACCGCGCACCTGTTTGCAGAAGCCGGTCCGGACGCAAAGCTGATCAACGAAAGCCTCAAGGACGGGCCCGACGTGAGCGGGCTGTGTCCCGCCCTTCGCAACCAGAACGTCCAGTACGTCCTGGATTTCGGTTCCGACTACCTCATCGATTTGCCTGGCTCCGAGACCTATCCGGGTGTCACGGATATTGGCCAGGCCAGGGGGCTTACCCTCGTTGATTCAGAAGGCGACGCAGCGCGGCTGTACCGGATCTCGGGTTGCGGGTGAGGATGTCCGGGCGTCCCGCGGGAGGCGGCCTGCCCGTCGCCGCCGGGTGTGGGCATTAGGCTTGACACGTGATTCACCTTTCCAACCGCAATAAAATACGCACTTCAGGACTGCTGGTGGGCCTCCTGTCGTTGGCTGCCTGTTCAACCACTCCCCCGGGTACCATCCAGGGTGCTTTGACCGGAATCGGCAGCAATGCCGCCCAGGGGTCAGTCAGTGCCTGGGGCCTGGCCTGGGGCGAAGCCGTCAAGGGCGCCTCGGTAAGCTACTCCCCGGACGGCACAGCCCCCGGCCTCAAGGCTTTCCAGGACGGGCAGGCCCATTTTGCTGTTGGCTCATCCCCGCTTCCGGACGATGTGGCCGCGTCCGTGCGCGGGATGTGCACGGCCGACGGTGCCGTCTCCTTCGCTGCAGGAGTCCTGCCGGTGGGTGTAGCCATCAAGATCAAGGACGTCAGTGACGTGGTGCTGGATGCGCCGGTCCTTGCCGGCATCCTTGAAGGCCGGATCACACGCTGGAACGACCCGCGCCTGCTCGAGTTGAACCCCGAAACAGACCTGCCGGATCTCGGGATCACGGTGCTGGTCCCGGAAGGTCCATCGGACACTGTCCGACCGGTCAACGACTATCTCGGCCGGGATGCCGGCATGGATTGGACGCCTGCCACCCCTGATTCCTTGCCGTCAACGGTCCTGGGACAGGTATCCTCACCGCCGCTGGACCTTGCGAACAAGCTCGACGACACTGACGGCGGGCTGTCGATCCTGGACGGCAGCATCATCGGCAACAGATTTACTGCCGCGCAACTGGTCTTCGACGGCAAGCCCCGGCGGCTGCAGGCCACTTCGGTTGTCGACGCCGTCAGCACAGGCACAGTCCAGTCCTCGGCAAGGTCCGTGGTGCAGGGCCTCGACGGCCGATCCGGCTACGCGCTCGCGACAGTCATTTATGTCTACGTCTGCCGGCAGTACGAGGAACCCGAGCTGGGCAGGCTGACCCAGTCGATGGCTGAAAGCGTCCTGAGTGAAGAGGCGCAGAAGAACGCCAATGCGTTCGCGTTCGTGATGTCTCCGGGTAAAAAAGCCATTGCCGACGCCCGCAGGCTCATCAGCACCGTTGGAGGCGGACAATGACCATCCTTACGAAAAACACCGGACGCCGCAGCCTTCCCCGGCCGCTGCCGACGTTCGCTCTCCTCACCGCCATCTTCTCCCTCCTGTTCGGTCTGTGGTCCTTGGCTACCCCGCTGATGGGTGCTCCCGATGAACCGGCACACACCATCAAGGCCGCTGCCGTGGTCCGGGGCCAGGTCCTGGTCGAGGAAGGCACTTCGTTCGGCCATGGTGTCCATGTCCGGGTTCCCAATTACATCGCCAGCCTGCACGCGCAAAGCTGCTACAAGTTCAACCGCACCCAAGCGGCTGACTGCACGGCCCCCATCTATTCGGACGATACGTTCACCAACATCGGGGTGACGTCCGCGGGGTCCTACAACCCCATGTACTACTGGGTGGTTGGCCTGCCCACTTTGTTCATGTCCGGCGCGCCGGCCCTCTACGCAATGCGCCTGGTCAGCGCGCTGCTGTGTGCGGTGTTCTTTGCCGCCGGCTTCACAGCCCTTACTGAACTGAGGCGCCCCAAATTCCCGGTGCTGATTGCTGCACTGAGTGTCACGCCAATGGTCCTGTTCCTGGGCGGTGGCATCAATCCGAACTCCCTGGAAATCGCTGCGACCATGGCCGCTTTCGCGGGATTCGTTGTGGTGCTGGACAACTGGCGTAATACCAAAAGGGTGATTCCGGCCCTGGCGACGGTTGCTGCGGCAACGGTGGTCCTTGCCAACGCCCGGCAAATATCACTGATCTGGCTGCTCTGCGCCCTGGTAGTCGGTGTCTGTTCATTCCGCTTCCGCCGCACGATTGCCGTCTTCAGTGACAAGCGCGTCCTGATAGCCGCAGGGCTGGCGGTCCCCGGCGCCGTGCTGGGCCTGGTGTGGATGTACCTGGCATCCAACGGGCCCGCAAACGTGGGCGTGGCGCCGGAAGGCATTGCAAGCCCGCATCCCGATGCACCGCTGTACCGCGGATTCATCATCATGCTTGACCGCACCTACGACTTCTTCCCGCAGTACATCGGCACCATGGGCTGGCTCGACACACCGGCGCCGGAACTGGTCCAGCTTGTCTGGGGCGGGTTGATGGTGGCAGCACTGATTGTCCCCTTCTGCGTCCGGCCGCTTCGGCACTGGACCGGTTACTGGGTGGCCCTGGCCATGCTGTACCTGGTGCCGGCGCTGCTGCAGACCGCCCTGTGGCGGGGGATGGGATTCATCTGGCAGGGCCGGTACACCCTGCCCCTCGTTATGGTCCTGTTCATCAGCGTGGGACTCGGATTACGCAAACTCCGCTTCCCCGCCAGCCCGGCTGCCGTCAGGGTCTCACGGGTCGTTTTTTGGGTAATGGTTTTCTGCCACACCCTGACCTTCGTCTACGTGCTGCGGCGCTACGTTGTTGGTATCAGCGAAATAGCCAACTGGCAGACCCTCTTCTCGTCCCCCCACTGGCAGCCGCCACTTGGTTGGTTTGTCCTCAGCGTCGCCTATCTGTTGGTCACCGCGGCAGGAGGCCTGATTCTCTTCCGGTACCTGCATGGCGGACAGCAGCTTCCCGTGTGGCGTCCCGGGGGCAAGAGCCCGGTCCGGACCGGGAAGCCCAGCCCGGCCCTTCCGTCCACCGGGCCCAGCGGGCTGCCCAGCGCTCCTGTGCCGGGTTCGCCGGTGGGTGCGGGAACACGAATGCCTCCCGGCGGCATCCGGGCTGAGACCGGCCCTACGGACTGAAAAGACGATGTCCCCATCCCTTCCGGGACGGGGACTTCGTCGTGTCGGCACAACCCATGCAAGCCAGAGGGCACAACCGGCCCGTTGGATAGTTCAGGAACCGCTGTACTCTTCGGGAACGCGCTTGAAAATCCAGTGCCGGTAGAGGAAGTAATTCCAAACTGTCGTCAGCGCTGTTGCCGACGCCTTTCCAAAAATATATGACCAGCCCGCCGCGTCAAAGCCGGTGACAATCAAATCGCTGACCAAGACATTAACGATCACCAGCAGCACGTATTTTGCCGCGCTGACGCTTCCATTGTTATTCGCCTGGAAAGTGAAAATCCGCTGCAACAGAAAATTGAATACCAGGCTGATGAGGAATGCGATGGGCGTGGCAATCCACAGCGGCACCCCGAATACCTCATGGAATATCGCCAAAAGCCCCAGGTCAAGCGCAAAAGACAACCCGCCCACCAGCAGGAACCGGACTATCGGATGCCGGTAAAGGACCACCGCAAGGTTTGACGGGGCAGGGTCTGCTGCGGTCGCCGCTGAGGCGGACGACTCCCTGGGAGCAGATTTTCGCATGATGGGTGGCCTCTCCAGTGGTACGGAGTGTTCAGCCAGCGAACGGCACAGCTCCAAGTACCATTTAAACTATCATGCAGATTTTCAAGAGGCAGGCTCTGGCGCCCAAAAACAGTCGTTCATCCAGCCTCAACCAGCTACCTTCCCCGGTCCGCGTCCTGGTCACCGCTTGGTTGCTGTTTGGCTGCCTGGGGTCGATCTGGAGCTTCGCTTCTCCCCTTATGTCGGTCCCCGACGAGCCCGCCCACGCCATCAAAGCCGCAGCCGTGGCTAGGGGACAATTCAGCGGCAGCAGCTCCGGCATTCAGGGTGAGCCGCTCACCGTTAATGTCCCGGGCTACATTGCGCACCTTGGCGAGTACAGCTGCTTTGCCCAAAAGTCGGATGTCACCCCGGACTGCTCACAGCAAATTGATGCCGGCGACAGGACCTGGATTCCCGCCAAGACGTCGGCCGGCAATTACAATCCTGTCTACTATGCAATTGTTGGCCTCGGCAGCCGGGGCCTCAGCGGCGAGCCGGCCATTTATGCGATGCGGCTTATCAACACCTGGCTTGTTTCATTTTTTCTTGCGTCAATCTTTTGTGCGGCTGCTTCCCTTCGCCGCTTTCAAAGGCCTGTTATTGCCGGCGCCATCGCCCTGACGCCGTCCGTATTTTTCCTCACCGGCGCCATTAATCCCAACGCCCTGGAAATCGCTGCATCAGGTGCGGTATTCATGAGCCTCTGCGCCATCCTTGAACAGTCCGCCCGTAAAACAAAAATCAGCAGCCTGTTGCTTGTCATTTTTGCGCTGGCTGGTGCGCTGCTGGCCCATACCCGGCCCCTTTCCCTGCTCTGGCTTGCCATTGCCGCCCTTTCCGCCATGCTCTGTCACAGCGCCCCTGCACTCTTCCGGGCGCTGCGGGACAGGCGGGCCCAGGCCGCCGTCCTGGCCGTGGGACTGTCATGCTCATTCGCACTTTGGTGGGTTGTCTCGGCAAAGAGCTTCGAAAGCCTCCTGGCCGGCAGTGAATCCATCCCGGCAGACGTGGCGGCTGTGGAAATGGTGGATAAAACAGTCGCCTTCATGGCCCAGTACGTGGGTGTCCTCGGTTGGCTCGACACACAACCGCCCGTCGCCGCCACCTACGCCTGGGTCCTCGGCTTCGGGGCCATGCTGCTTCTCGCCTATACGTCCCGTCCGGTCCGTGGGCGGTGGGCAATGGTGCTGCTCACGCTGACCGTGCTCGTGATTCCTGTTGTCCTGCAGGCAAGTTCCAGTGAGCAGCTGGGCTGGATCTGGCAGGGCCGGTACGCCCTGGCGATGGTTGTGACGATGATTCTGGCGGCCGGCGTCACCGTCCGCTTCCGCCCGTACAAAGTGACACCCTGGGGCTCGTCGCTGCTCCGGTGGAGCATCGTCCTCGCCATCCTGGCGCACACGTACGTTTTCCTTGAAGGAATGCGCCGTTACACGTTGGGGATCCAGGACCACGTCAACTGGACAGAGATGTTCGAGCCGCTCTGGCAGCCCCCGGGAACCTGGCAGGGCCTGACGGCCATGTACCTGCTGGTACTCGCTGTCAGCGGCCTTTGCCTGCACCGCTGGCTGACCATCCGGCCCAGCGCGCCCCGGCCGGCTGCAGCCGACCGGCAGCCGCGCCAGGACGGCTATTAAGAGGCAGCGGCCGACTTGCCTGCATCATCAAAGGTTTTCCGCCAGGATTCCATCGATACGAGGTCCGGCAGGGCCGAGCGGTAGGTTTCTGCGAGGGAGTTCCAGTTCCTGAACAGCCTGGCATGCTGCACGGCGGAGAGCTTGAGCATGGCTTTCAGTTTGCGGGGATCGCGCTTGTACCAGGACGCAGCGGTGCCCTCGGCATTTGAAACAACCACCGAATCGAAATTCGCAATGCGGAACCAGCGGTTATCAAGGTGCGCAAGATAGGCCTGGGGACGCTCCAGTGACTCCGCTGAAGGCTGTTTGAGCAACTGCCGTGCCACCGTGGCCACACCCCATCTGACCATGTCCTTCTTCGCCGGCATCCTGCTGTCGGATCCCGCCGACAGTCCTGCCCCCAAGGCGGGCGCCGGAAAGTCGTCTACGTCCTCCACCATTTGTGCATCAGTGTAGGAATTGCGGGCCTCGTTGATGCGGGCCAGTTGGGTGCCAAGTGTCGGGTGCAGGCGGCCAGGTCCCGCGAGCAGGTCGTCCCGGCCTTGAAGGCGGTTTTGTGCCGTAAAGTACTGGAGCGAAACAAGGTGTTTCACATCTTCCTGGAACGACCTGGCAAGAACATCCCCACCCTTGGGATGCGGGCTGTGCAGGAGCGCAGTAATCAGTCTGTTGCGGTTGTGGAAGTAGGCCTGCCAGCCCACAAGGTCGTCCTTGTCCAGCCATGAAATGTGCCAGAGGGCCGCGCCGGGCAGCGAAACTGTGCGGTATCCGGCAGCCCGTGCGCGAAGCCCGTATTCCGAGTCGTCCCACTTGATGAAAAGCGGCAGCGGCAAGCCGATATCGCGGATGATCGACGTGGGGACCATACACATCCACCAGCCGTTGTAATCAACGTCGAAGCGCCGGTGGAGCCAAGGAGTCTGACGAAGGTTTGACACACTGAAGTCGTGCCGCATCTGCATGTCCTCGTGCGGCTGGCTCGGCGAGAAGGTCCGCGCGTCGATGGTCTCACCCATCGAATACAGGGTGCTCCGGCTGTAAAGGTCGAACATGTGCCCGCCCACGATCGTGGGGTTCTTGCAGCGGCCCGAGAATGCCATCATCCTCAGGATGCTTTCGGGCTCGATGACCACATCATCATCAAGCAGCAGGACATAGTCGCTGCCGTTGTTGACGCCCTCGTACATGCCCCTGGCGAAGCCGCCGGAGCCGCCCAGGTTGGCCTGGTTGATGATGCGAAGCTTGGATCCCAGCCGCGCAGCGACATCAGCGAAGCCTGGCTCGGCGACGACTTTCCGGGAGCCCTGATCGACAACAATGACTTCCCTTGCGAGTTCAAGCGCTTCGGGGTGGTCGGCCAGTGTCCGGATGTTGGCCAGGCAGAAGTCCGGCTTGTCCATGGTGGTGATTTGGATGGTGGCCTGCTCCCCGGCGCGAAGTGCCGGCGGTCCCTCCCAGCGGGCTTCCTTCAGGACAAGGTCCCCGGCGCCCGATGCCAGGTCGAACCAGTACCAGCCGCCATCACCGAACGGTTTGATGGACAGCAGGAACTCTGTCCGGCTGTCGCCGTCCACCCTCGCGCCGTTCACCCGCTGAACGGTGCCGCGGGCATTGGACTTGTAGACCGCGACGGAGCCGTGTCCTGCCGTCTCAACCACAAGCCGGATGTCGCGCAACGGGGTCCAGCGTCGCCAGTAGCTTGCAGGGAAGGCATTAAAATACGTTCCCAGGGAGAGCTGCTCGCCCGCCCGAACCCGGATGGAGTGGCGCGACAGCAGATCATCGAAATGAACGTCGCGTGAGCTTGAACCTACAAGGTGGAGTTTTTCCTCGACAGGCTTGGTGTTCCTGGCGAACTCATCGCTCTCCTTGAACCGTGCCCCGGTGGCCGGGCCGGCGTCCGCATAGAGCGACATGGTGTCCACCCCGGACTCCGGCGGGAAAATCACCCGCTGAAGGGTGGCCCAGCCCGGAGCTTCGTTCATGCGTCGACGCCTCCGCTTTCCAGCTTGGCGCCACTCTCGAAATGCGGCCGGATCTTGTTATCGAACATTGCCAGGGCAGAGCCGATGGCCATGTGCATGTCCAGGTATTTGTAGGTACCCAGGCGCCCGCCGAACAGGACGTCCTTTTCCGCCGCTGCAAGATCGCGGTACTTGAGCAGGCGGTCACGGTCCACCGGCGTGTTGATGGGGTAATAGGGTTCGTCGCCCTTTTCGGCCGCGCGTGAGAACTCGCGCATGATGACGGTTTTCTCAGTCTGGTACTCCCGCTCGGGGTGGAAGTGCCGTGGTTCGATGACGCGGGTGTAGGCAGTGTCGGCGTCGTTGTAGTTCACCACTGACGTGCCTTGGAAATCGCCGACGTCGAGGACTTCCTCTTCGAAGTCGATGGTCCGCCAGGAAAGGTCGCCCTCTGAGAAATCGAAGTAGCGGTCGACAGGCCCGGTGTAGATGACGGGTATGGTGCCAACCACCTTTTCCTTGCTGTACTCGTGGCTTTCGTCGAAGAAGTCGGTGTTGAGCCTGACCTCGATATTCGGGTGTTCGGCCATTTTTTCGATCCAGGCCGTGTAACCGTTGGTGGGCAGGCCCTCATACTTGTCGTTGAAGTACCGGTTGTCATAGTTGTAGCGCACCGGGAGCCGGGAAATGATGCCGGCCGGCAGGTCCTTGGGGTCCGTCTGCCACTGTTTACCGGTGTAGTGCTTGATGAAGGCCTCATAGAGGGGCCGGCCGATCAGCTGGATTCCCTTGTCATTGAGGTTCTGCGGATCGGTTCCCGCCAGTTCGCCTGCCTGTTCCTGAATCAGGTCCTTGGCCTGGCCCGGGGTGAGGTTGGCCCGGAAGAACTGGTTGATGGTGGCCAGGTTGATGGGGAGTGAGTAGACCTCGCCCTTGTGGACGCCGTAAACCTTGTGCACATAGTTTGTGAAAGTGGTGAAGCGGTTGACGTACTCCCAGACCCGCTCATTTGAGGTGTGGAAGAGATGCGCGCCGTAGCGGTGGATCTCAATTCCCGTCTGCTCTTCTTTTTCACTGTATGCGTTTCCACCAATGTGGTGGCGGCGGTCGAGGACAACGACCTTGAGCCCGAGCTCCGTTGCGGCTTGCTCTGCAATTGTCAGGCCAAAAAAGCCGGACCCTACGATAACGAGGTCAGCGGTCACAAAATCTCCTGGATAGAAAGCGGGCAGCACCCTGTTGTGCAGGGTCTGCGGCTCTAGCGTACCTGAGGGGGTATGAAGCCAACCAATATCGGCGGCACGCACGGCGCCGCGATCAGGCCTCCCGCAGGGTCCCGTCCTGTTCCCGGTAATGCGCTCCGGTGATCGGGCAAACCCAGTCCTGTCCCTCCAGCCGCAGCGGCTGCCCGGCTTTCCCTACCCACCCGATCCGGTGTGCCGGGACCCCTGCGACCAAGGCAAAGTCCGGCACATCTTTGGTGACAACGGCGCCTGCTGCCACAGTGGCCCACGCCCCGATGGTCACCGGGGCGATGCAGACGGCGCGGGCACCCACAGCGGCGCCTTCCAGGATGGTGACGCCGACCTTGTGCCAGTCGTCCTCAGTCTTCAGGCCGCCGTCGGGGTTTACTGCGCGGGGGAAAACATCATTTGTCAGCACAACTGCCGGGCCGATGAAAACACCGGCCGCCAGCACTGCCGGTTCGTAGACCAGGGCGTAGTTCTGGACCTTGCAGTTATTGCCCAGCACCACTCCGGGGCCGATGTAGGCCCCCCGGCCCACAACGCAGTTCTCCCCCACACGTGCAGCCTCCCGGACCTGGGCCAGATGCCAGACTTTTGTCCCGGCACCGATCAGGGCATCCGCGGAGACGTCTGCGCTGGCGGCTACGGTGCTCACGGGAGGCGCCTGCTTTCCAAACGGACGGAGGTGATGGTGTAGCGATCCTAACCGAGGCGGATGCCACCGGCGAGACCGGACGCCCGCTGACATCCGCACTTTTCCACATGGAAACCCGCAGCCGCGACGGCGGGAAGCCTGCTGGCTAGCGTGGTGGCAACGAGGTAAGGACCACAACCATGACACTGCATTTCACCTTGGTGGGCCGCCCCGGCTCAGCGGTGCCAACGGAACCGTTGGAGCTGACCGTTGCAGCCCCTTCGGGGACTCCCGGCAGTGACCTGCTCCCAGTCCTCGCGGCGTCCTATGCCGTGGCCGGGGTGACGGTGGCGGGACAGGACCTGGGCTCCCTGGCCGTTGGAACGCCACCCCTGGTCAATGGGGCGGTGCTCGTGGCCTGCGGAGCAAGGTACCCCACGGACCGCCAGCAGGGCCGGGGTGCCCAGCGGCCCGGCAGCCATGGCCTGCCACCGGCGTCACTGACACTCGCAGTGCACAGCGGACCCGGCGCCGGCACCCTGATACCCCTGCGGCGGGGAACCTACACCATCGGCCGCGACCATGCGCGGATCTCCATCCCGGACCCTGACCTTTCCCGCGAACATGCCCGGCTGGTTGTCACGGACACAGACATCGTTCTTGTCGACCTGGACAGTGCCAACGGCACCGAGGTTGACGGTGTGCAGGTCAACCGGGCGACGGTGTCCACCTCGTCGGGCATCCGGTGCGGCAACACCACCATGTCCCTCGTTTTCGTCGATGTGCCACAGGCGCCGCTGTCGGATGCCGGGCTTTCCGTGCAAATGCCCTTGGTTGTCCCCGGCCGGAGCGAACCGTTCAGCAGGGCCCTGCTGCTGCCTGCCCTCCTGCCACTTGTGGTGGGGGTCGGCCTCTCGGCTTTCACCGGGATGTGGCTGTTTTTGGCGTTTTCTGCTGTGTCCGCGGTCTCCGTCGCCCTTCCGGTGGCAGCTTCCCGCCGCTACAGGCGCGAACTGTCTGCGGCCGTCCGGTCGGCCGTGGAACAGGACCGGCAGCGGCGGGTGCAGTCCGCTCCGGCCCTGTCCCTGGTGGCACTGGCAGCGCGGCAGGCTGCCGGGACCTCTGACGATCCGCCGCCGGACGGCCTGTGGCTCCGGCTGGGCCTGGCCCGGCGGCCGGCAAATGTCCTGATCGAACCGCCTGTTCCCGGTGCCCGCATCCCGTCAGCGGGGACTGTCCCCGTGTCCCTGGACCCGGGTATCCGGCATGCAACCATCCGCGGGCCCGGAGACCTCGTCCTGGGGATGTGCCGGTCGTTCCTGATGCAGCTGACGGGGTACCCGCGGGGCCGCAATGCCCGGGTGCTTGTCCACGGTCCCGCTTCGCTGCTGCCCCTGGCCGCGCGGTATCTGCCACAGGTGGCCCTGACCGCCACCACGCCTGCATGCCTGGATGCGTTGTCCCGGAATGGCGGCGCCGGCGTTTTCCTGGTCCTTGGTTCACCGGCAGACCCAGCCGAAGACAGCACCGGCGATGGACTGCCTGGTGAGGCTCTGCGCCGGGGCTGGCGCGTCCTGCAGTTCTTTCCGGCAGGAGGCCCGGACGATTCCACTGTGATCCTCTCCGGGCGGGGCTCCACCGTGCAGTCAGGCCCGCGGCGGCTGCAATTTGTCCCGGACCTGGCCTCAGAGTCTGTTTTCAGCCGCTTCTGCCGTCAGTCAGCAGCGGCTCCGATGCGTCCGGATCCGGGCACGCAGCCAACACCGGCGGCCTGCCCACTCAGTGCGCTGGTTCCGACCTCCGCCGGCCAAACGGCCTTCCGCTGGAAATCCGGTGCCGGGCAGGCCGGGCTTCCAGTTCCGCTGGGGCTGGGACCGGAAGGATCGTGCGGGTTTGACCTGGAAGCGGACGGCCCCCACCTGTTGGTGGCCGGGACCACGGGATCAGGCAAGTCGGAGCTGCTGCGGACGCTGGCCCTGGCGTTGGCCCTCACGTATCCGCCGGATCGGGTCACTTTTCTTTTTATTGATTTCAAGGGCGGATCCGGCCTGGGTCCCCTGGCCGGGCTGGTTCACTGCGTGGGTCTGCTGACCGACCTCTCGAGCCACGAACTGGATCGGACGCTGGCCTCCCTGCGTGCCGAAGTCCGGTTCCGTGAGCGGGTCCTCGCCGCTGCGGGCGTCCCGGACCTCGGCGCCTTCCTGCCCGCACCGGGGGATCCGCCGCTCCCCCACCTGGTGATTATCATCGACGAGTTCCGGATGCTGGTCGACGATGCACCCGAGGTACTCCGTGAACTGATGCGGATCGCTGCCGTTGGCAGGTCGCTGGGCCTGCACCTGGTGATGGCCACCCAGCGGCCCCAGGGTGCGCTCACCGCGGACATCCGGGCCAATGTCACGTCCAGCATCGCCCTTCGTGTCCAGTCGGAGATGGAATCGATGGAGATCATCAGATCCCCGGCGGCCGCCGCCATCGGCATCGGCTTACCGGGCCGGGCATTCCTGGCCCGGGGCAGTGAATGCATCCAGGAGTTTCAAACCGCAACCAGCGCTACGGGTCGGGCAACGCCGCCGTTATGGGTGCGGCGGGCGGTGGATCAGTTGGAACATCCCGGCGCCGGCTCCGGTGAACCTGACGCTGCGCCCACCCCTGCCCGCGCAGCAGCTCCACTGGTGGCCCTGGTCAGGGACCTGTGGGCCAGCTGGAACGGGGCGCCCCCAAGGCGGCCGGTAGCAGCGCCATTGCCGTTGTTGGTCCAGGAGCCCGTAATCGACAATCAGCGGCCTGTCGTCCCGCCGTGGCGTGGCGGCCGGGAACCTGCAGGCGCCGGATCCGAATCCGGCGTGCAGTCCCGGCCCGTTGGCCTGGGACTGTTGGACCTGCCGGCGGAACAGCAGGTCATTCCTTTGGTGTGGGATCCGGCCCTGGACAGCCATCTGGCCCTGCTGGGCGGACCCGGTTCCGGAGCGTTGGATGCGTTGGAACTTGCAGTGATAGGGCTTGCCTCGCACCCACAGGAGAGCCACCTGTACTACCTCGACGCCGTTGGCGCCTTCCGCCACCGGGCCGGCGATGACCGGACGGGTGCCCACGCCGGCCTGCATGAGGCACGCCATGCCGTCCGGGTCCTCGAGTTGCTGCACCAGGAGATGGCCCGCAGGCTCGGCGGAGAAGAATCCGGCACGCCACTGGTGTTGGTCATTACCGGCTGGGGATCCTGGGTTTCGGCGTTCCGTGCCGGTCCGCTGGCGTGGGCCGAAGAGCTGGTTCACGACCTGGTCCGGGATGGCTCGCAGGCAGCGATCACCATCATTGTTTCCGGCGGCCGGGAACTGGTGACTGCAAGGTTTTTCGGGGCGCTGCCCAACAGGCTGTTTTTCCCTGCCGGTTCCACGGAGGAAGGCCGCCTGGCCTGGCCGCGACTGCCCGCCGTCGCGGCCGCCAGGGGGCGGGCTGTGGCTTTCGGGCCCGTGGCCGGCAGCAACGCTGCGGTATGCCAGGTATTTGTTGGGTCGCCCGGAACGCCGGTGGCGCCACAGGTCGAACGGCGTCCCTTCAAGGTGGAACCTTTGCCTGCCGTGGTGACGGTCAGTCAGGTTCGGACCCGGTTTCCTGGGCCGCACCCGTACGCTGCAGCTGCCGGCACGGCGGCCGCAGGCCCATCACTGGTGTTTGGAATCGGCGGCGACGAACTGGCTCCCGCCTCTCTGCCGCTCCCGCCCGGCGGCGTGCTGGCGGTATTGGGCGGGCAGGGAAGCGGCAAGTCAGCGGTCCTGGCTGCCATCCAGGCACTGAATCCGGCCCCGGACCGGTGGTTGCAGCTGGCCGCTGATGCCGACGCAACTCCAAGGCTCCAGCGCGCCCTGGCGGAGGCGGGCACGGGCCGGCTCCCCCGCAGTACCGTGCTGTTGGCCGATGACGCAGACCTGCTGCCGGCCGCTGCGCTGGCGGATCTGACAGCCTTGCACACCCTGGGCTACGCAGTGGTTTTTACGGCCCGGTTCAGCCCCCTGCTGATGCACCGGTTTCCGCTCGCCACGGACGTCCGGGCCGCTGGAACCGCGTTGCTGTTGTCGCCGCGGAGCCTGGCGGACGGGGATCTTTTGGGAATCCGTTTCGAACTCGAGGACAGGCCCCCGCCAGGACGGGCGGTCCTGGTGTCCAACGGACGTTCCCGCCCTGTCCAGGTGGCCTGGGCAGGACCGTCAGGACCGTCAGGACCGTCAGGACCGTCAGAGGGTGGGCGCCGGGTTCCCGGTCCGGGTCGCGAAGCCAATGACTTTGCTGCTGAAAAGGAGCAAGGTGGCAATGATCGCCGGGATAACCATCAACAGGCCGGGGATCACTACCCCACCACTGATGCTCGGAAATCCGATGACCAGGACAAATAGCTGTGCCACCAGGGCGGCGGCCCGGGTCCAGCGGTAGCCGCGGCTCAGGAAAACCGCCGTGGCGTAAAGCCATGCCGAAAAAGCCAGCATCAGCCCCAGCGTGAACACGGCTCCCCAGAAAGAAAGCACGGGGCTGCCGGAGAACAGTTGGTAGCCGTACCAGGCTGCGGCCACCAGCAGTGCGGTGGCCTCGGCGGCCACGATACCGGCCACCACAAGGACGGCCCGGGGGCGGTGGAGGGTCATGTCTCCCACAGCGGAATCCGGGCGGCTGTCCGGTTCCTCCGCGGGGACGGCGGGCTCTGGTGGCGGTGCGGGGGGTCTTGACACACTGGCACCCTACCGGACATAGTCGGACAGTGGTGCGGGCCTGCCCCCACAGTGTGATGTATCGCTCAGCGTTCCCGGGATATCAAGCGTTATTACCCCTTGTTTACACAGCGTTAACATGACAGGCTGGATTCAGATGACCAACGGGGCCCTGCCGGGCCCTTTTCCTTTGTAGCGCTTAGTGAATAATTTCACAAGAGCTTTTCCCAGAATTGGAGCGACTGATCAGCATGGATTGGCGTAACCGCGCAGCGTGCCTCGAAAAGGACCCGGAACTTTTTTTCCCCGTGGGAAACACGGGACCTGCCCTCCTGCAGATCGAGGAGGCCAAAAGCGTGTGTCGTCGCTGCCCGGTGGTGGACACCTGCCTGCAATGGGCCCTTGAGTCCGGCCAGGACGCCGGCGTGTGGGGCGGCATGAGTGAAGACGAGCGCCGTGCCCTTAAGCGCCGCGCAGCCAGGGCCCGCCGCGCCTCCTGATCCCGCGGGGCCTCGGTCCCCAACCATGGCTTTATCCGGAAGCCCCGGTGGCAACCTAACAAGGTTGCCACCGGGGCTTCTGCGTTCCCGCCGCCGCGGGTAACGCGAGGGGCTTATTTGCCTTCGAGGCTCAACAGGATCTGGACCGCGGTTCCGCCGCCGTCGCGGGGAAGCCACGCGATGCTGCCACCCAGCTCGCTGGTCACCAGGGTGCGCACAATCTGCAGTCCCAGTCCCTCAACGTGCGGCGTCTCGGGAAGTCCCACCCCGTCGTCGGCGATGGTCACCGTGATTTCTTCGCCGTTGTCCCCGTCCGTCCGGTCCGCAATCAGCCAAACCGTCCCAGCCTTGCCGGCCAGCCCATGTTCCACTGCGTTGGTTACGAGTTCGTTGATGACCAGGGCAAGCGGCGTTGCAAGATCGCTGGGCAGTTCTCCGAACGTTCCGGAGCGCTCGGTTTTGACCTGTTGGGATGGGGAGGCAACCTCCGCCGAGAGGCGGAATTGGCGGCCGATCAGTTCGTCGAAGTCGACGCTCTGCGTCAGGCCCTGGGACAGCGTCTCATGGACCAGGGCGATGGTGGCAACCCGGCGCATGGCCTGCTCCAGGCCCTGCTTCGCCTCATCGCTGACCATCCGCCGGGACTGCATCCGCAACAGCGCCGCCACGGTCTGCAGGTTGTTTTTGACCCGGTGGTGGATTTCCCGGATGGTGGCGTCCTTGGTGACAAGCTCCATTTCGCGGCGCCGCAACTCGGACACGTCGCGGCAAAGGACCAGGGCGCCGAACCGCTGCTGCTCATCGCGCAGCGGGATGGCCCGGAGGGACAGGCTTACGCCGCGGGACTCGATTTCGCTGCGCCAGGGCATCCTGCCCGTGACCACCAGGGGCAGGGTCTCGTCCACCATGCGCCGGTCCTTCAGCAGGCTCGCGGTCACCTCCGCCAGCGACCGGCCTTCCAGCGATTCGCCGTCACCCAGCCGCCGGAAAGCCGATACGCCGTTGGGACTGGCGTACTGAACGATGCCCTCGGCGTCGAGCCTGATCAGTCCGTCGCCAACGCGCGGCGCACCGCGGCGGGAGCCGGTAGGTGAGGCGAAATCAGGCCACAGGCCCAGCGTCCCCATCCGGAGCAGGTCATAGGCGCACTGGCGGTAGGTCAGCTCCAGGCGGGACGGCATGCGCGAGCTGGACAGGTCCATGTGCGTGGTGACGACGGCGAGGGTCCGCCCATTGCGCACCATTGGAACCGCTTCGACGCGCAACGCCATGTCGCTGCTCCAGTTGGTTTCGCTGGAACGCTCGATGGTGCGGCTGTGCCAGGCTTTGTCCACCAGGGGCTGCAGGTCAGACCGGATCCCCTCGCCCACGAAGTCCCCATGGAACACCGTGTGCGTGGTGGAGGGCCGGACGTGCGCCAAAGCGACATAGCCGTGGTCAGGGTGGGGGAACCAGAGTGCCAGGTCGGCGAACGCCAGGTCCGCCACCATCTGCCAGTCCCCCACCAGGAGGTGCAGCCACTCCGCATCCCCCGGCCCGAAATCAGCATGTTCCCTGATGGGGTCCGTAAAGATTGCCACTGCACCTCCAGTTGCGACGCCTGCTTATCAGCGTCGGACGATTGACCTCAAGAGCCTCAATGCTACCGACAGTGAAGCCATATCATCGGCCTCGAGCGAGTTGACCTCGTCGAACATGCTCTTTGCCCGGCCCAGCTGTTCGGCATTCTGTGTCTCCCAGTCCGTCAGCCGCGCTTCCGGTTTCCCACCCGCGGGGGTGGCGTCCAGCACCGCCGTCGTCATGTCCGAGACTGTGGAGTACAGGTCATCGCGCAAAGCTGCCCGGGCCAGGGCCTGCCACCGGTCCTGGCGCGGAAGGCTGCTGATCCGTTCCAGCAGCGAGTCTGCGTGGAAGCGGTTGAAGACCGTGTAGTAGACCGCGGCAATGTCCGCCACCGAATCTTCACGGAGCCTTGCGATCTTGGCGATGTCCAGCAGCACGAAGCTTTCGAACAGTTCGGCCCACCGCAGCGCGAGACCTTCGGGGAGGTCCCACTCGCGGGCTTTGTCCAGCCAACCGGAAACCCGGTCGCGGTCGCTGCCTTGGAGGTAGTCCAGCAGGTGTGCCCGCATGGGCTCCACGAGGGGCTTGAACTCGGCTATGACATCAGCGATGGACTGTGACACCCCGCCCTGGCTCAGCAGCCACCGGACGGCGCGGTCCAGGAGCCGCCGCACGTCGAGGTGCACGGCGCTCCAGTGCTCGGTTGGGAACGAGGCCGGCAGGCTGTTCAGTTCCGCCACCATGGCGTCCAGCCCGTAAACCTCACGGAGTGCTACGAAGGCCTTTGCTACGGCGACCTCGCTGGCCGACGTCTCCTCCATGACCCGGAACGCGAAGGTGATGCCGCCGAGGTTGATGATGTCGTTGGCTACAACCGTGGCGATGATTTCCCGGCGCAGGGGGTGTGTATCCAGTTCATCGTCGAAGCGTTCCCGCAGTTGCTGCGGGAAATAGGCCCGCAGGGTCTGCCGGAACCACGGATCATCCGCCAGGTCGCTCTCGCGCAGGGCGGAGGCGAGTTCGATCTTGGCGTACGCGGCCAGGACCGACAGCTCAGGTGAGGTCAGGCCCTGCCCCTGCTGCAGCCGTTCCCGCAGTGTTGCCGTCGTGGGAAGGGCCTCAAGGTCACGCTTAAGTTCAGCCCGCACCTCCAGCCAATCCATCAGCCGTTCGTAGCTGGGGCTCCACTCCGCCACCCGGGTGCGGTCGTTGAGCAGCAGGATGTTCTGGTCGATGTTGTCCTCGAGCACCAGGCGGCCAACTTCGTCCGTCATCGAGGCGAGGAATCCGGCCCGTTCTTCACGGGAAAGCTTCCCTGCGGCCACCATACGGTCCACGAAGATCTTGATGTTCACTTCATGGTCGGAGCAATCAACGCCGGCAGAGTTGTCGATCGCGTCGGTGTTCAGAATGACGCCCTGCAGGGCCGCCTCGATTCGGCCACGCTGGGTCATGCCCAGGTTTCCGCCTTCGCCCACCACCTTGACCCGCAGGTCCCCGCCGTCCACGCGGATGGCGTCGTTGGCTTTGTCGCCTACGGAGGCGTTGGTTTCGCCGGCCGCCTTAACGTAGGTGCCGATCCCGCCGTTGTAGAGCAGGTCTGCCGGCGCCAGGAGGATGGCGCGGAGGAGTTCCGGCGGGCTGAGTTCGGAGGTTGCGGCCGGAAGGCCCAGCGCTGTCCGGACTTCCGGGGAAAGCGGAATGGATTTTGCGTGGCGGGGGAAGACTCCGCCGCCGGCGCTGATGAGCGACTTGTCGTAGTCGTCCCAGGACGAGCGGGGCAGCTCAAAGAGCCGCTGCCGCTCAACGAACGACGATTCCTCATCCGGGGTGGGGTCCAGGAAGATATGGCGGTGGTCGAACGCCGCCAGGAGCCGGATATGGCGGGACAGCAGCATCCCGTTGCCAAAGACGTCCCCTGACATGTCGCCCACGCCCACCACTGTGAAGGGCTGGGACTGCGTGTCCAGGTCCAGCTCGCTGAAGTGGCGCTTGACGGATTCCCAGGCGCCGCGGGCCGTGATGCCCATGGCCTTATGGTCGTAGCCCACCGAACCACCGGAGGCGAAGGCGTCGCCGAGCCAGAATCCGTACTCGGCGGCCAGCCCGTTAGCGATATCGGAGAACGTGGCGGTTCCCTTGTCCGCAGCCACCACCAGGTAGGAATCGTCGTCGTCATGGCGGATGACGTCCGACGGCGGCACGAGCCTTTCGTTTTCGCCTTCGGTGACGAGGTTGTCGGTAAGGTCCAGCAGGCCACGGATGAAGGTTTTGTAGCTCTCCACACCTTCCGCCATCCACGCTGCACGGTCTGCTGCAGGGTCCGGCAGCTGCTTGGCGAAGAAACCACCCTTCGCGCCGGTGGGCACGATCACTGCATTTTTGACGGTTTGTGCCTTGACCAGGCCCAGCACCTCGGTGCGGAAATCCTCGCGGCGGTCAGACCAGCGCAGCCCGCCGCGGGCCACCTTGCCGAAGCGCAGGTGGACGCCTTCCACCCGGGGTGAGTAAACCCAGATCTCGAACATGGGCCGCGGGAAGGGCAGGCCTTCGATCTGCGAAGGGTCAAGCTTGAAGCTGAGGTGCGGCTTGTGCTGGAAGTAGTTGGTGCGGAGCGTGGCCTCGATGAGGTTAACGAAGGTGCGGAGCACCCTGTCGGCGTCGAGCGTTGCCACCTTCTCGATGGAGGCTGACAGGTCCTGCCGCACGGCGTCCTGCGCTTCGGTGCGCTTGTTGTTCCCGCCTGCCGGATCAAACCTGGCCGCGAACAGGTTCAGGAGCCCGTGGGTCACGTCTGGATTGGCCAGCAGGGTGTCGGCCATAAAACCGAACGAACTGGTGTTGCCCATCTGGCGCATGTAACGGGCGTAGGCGCGGAGCACCGTCACCTGGCGCCAATGGACACCTTCGCGCAGGACCAGCCTGTCGAAGCTGTCCGTTTCAGTGGCCCCGCCAACAGCGGCGCCGAAGGAGTCTGCCAGCAGCTCCCCTGTGGCCAGCGGATCCACACCGGCGGGGTATTTCAGGCCAAGGTCGTACAGGAAGAAGTCGCGGTTATCGGCAGTTTCAATTTCGAAGGGCCGCTCGTCGAGGACTTCAAGGCCCAGGTTGTGGAAGAAGGGCAGGATTTGGCTCAGGCTCTTGGGCTCGAGCATGTAGAGCTTTACGCGGGCGTCTTCTTCCAGGGTTGCCCCGGCACCCTCAGGCAGGTACACGTGGACACCTGGCCGTTCCTGCCGGGCACCCTCAATGCGTTCGGCTGCGGCGCCGTACTTTTCAAAACGGCGGATGTCTTCAAGGGCATCCTCCACCTCGTAGTCCACCCGGTACCCTGCCGGGAACGCCTCGGACCAGATGGCTGCGAGCATCTTGGCATCGTCCACATCAGGGGTTTCCCGCAGGACCTCCGCGACGCCTTCACTCCACGAACGGGCAGCACGGACCAGCCGCTTCTCCAACTCCTCGGCGTTGATGTCCACCACATCGGCGTCCTTGGGCAGGCGGATGCGGAAGAAAAGCCGGGCCAGCGCGGACTCCGTCATCCGGGCCTCGTAGTCGATGGACACGGCCTGGAACGTTTCCCGCAGTTCCTGCTCGATGCGGAGCCTCACGTTGGTGGTGTACCGGTCCCTGGGGAGGTAGACCAGGGCCGACATGAACCGGCCGTAGATGTCGGGCCGCAGGAAGAGCCGGGTACGGCGCCGCTCCTGCAGTTTCTGGATGCCCAGCGCCGTGGCTGCAAGGTCCTCGGCCTCGATCTGGAACAGTTCGTCCCGCGGGTAGGTCTCCAGGATGCCCAGCAGGTCCTTGCCGGAGTGGGAGTCGGCGGGGAACCCCGCGCTACGGAGGACAGCGTCGACTTTTTCCCGGACGATGGGGATATCCAATACTGAACCGGCATACGCGCTGGTCGCGAACAAGCCAATGAACCGGCGTTCGCCATTGACGTTGCCCGCGGCGTCGAAGCTTTTGACGCCGATGTAGTCCAGGTATGCGGAGCGGTGGACGGTGGAGCGGGAGTTTGCCTTGGTGATCACCAGGGCCCGCTTCTCGCGGGCCTTCTTCCGCCCGGCGTCGGTGAGGTGCTGGACGTGTGGGGAGTCGGCTGAATCCCGAAGCAGGCCCAGCCCGCTGTCGTCACGCAGTTCGAGCACGTCCTCGCCCGCAACGTCCACCAAATCGTATTCGCGGTAGCCGAGGAAAGTGAAGTTGCCGTTATCCAGCCAGCGCAGAAGGTCCTGGGCCTGGCGGAGCTCAACGATCTGGGAGGGGTTGGCCACCTCGTCCAGGCTGTCGGCGATGCGCAGGGCCTTCTGGCGCATCTTGGGCCAGTCCTCCACCGAGGCGCGGACATCATTCAGGACCCGCCGAAGGCCCGTAAACAGCGCCTCCTTCGCATCCTCGGGAATGCGGTTGATTTCGACGGCGATCCAGGACTCCATGTGCGAAGCGTTCTCGCCCGTAGCGATCAGGTGGGACAGGCTGGGCATCGCCGCGGTGTCGCCGCTGGAGATGCCGAGGGAGGCGGGCACCTTGTTGACCCTCGCGAGCTCGCCGCTCTCCCGGTTGCGGGTGGCAACAAACAGCGGGTGGATGACGAGTTTAATGGCTGCATGCTGCCGGACAATCTCGGCATTGACGGAATCCACCAGGAACGGCATGTCATCCGTGACGACAAAAACCACGCTGCTGTCTTCTTCGTCGGAGATTGAGACGATGGCCTGGCCCGGAAGCCGCTTGGCCCCCACTCCGCGATGGTGCTGTGCCCTGGCCGCGAGCGTTTCGCCGGCATAGCCACGGGCGTCCTCCTCGGCAAGGTGTTGGTAGTAGTCCCCAAGGAAGCCTTCAAGGCCTTCCGTGGAAAGGGGCTGATCCTCCACGCTGGATCCAGACGACATCGACACACGCCTCCATCACAAGATTTTTACTGCACCGTTGCAGCTCTTATGCCGAGCCTAGCCGTTTGGTCTGCGACGCGGTGTGGAAGAAAAAACAGAGGATTTTCGTTTTCGTTGTTCAACTGCACAAACGATTCCGCGGATGGCTCTGCGCAGCGCCGACTCGGGCGCCGCCTCCATCAGGAGCTCCCCGGCGAGCAACGCCGCGTCGGCTGCGGCGCGGTCGTACGGCAGGAGGATCCCAAGATCCAGCGCAGGTCCGTACCGCTCCCAGGCTTCGCGCAACTGCCGTTCCGGCCCACGCCCCACAGCCGACGCCCGCACCTTGTTCATCACCACCACCGGGGAGGCCTGGGGCACCGTTGCCTCCAGCTCGGTAAGACCGCGCACCAGGCGCGGCACCCCCACGGCGTCGCCGGCTCCAACGGCGTAGACAGTGTCAGCAAGTTCCAACGTGCGCAGGGTAGCCGCGTTCCGGCGCGGAGCCATGGAGTCGAAGCTGAGCTCCTCGTCCGATTCCAGGCAGAACCCGGTGTCCACGACCACCACCTCGTACTGCTGCCGGGCGCGTTCAAGGACAATGGTCAGGGCTGACGCGCGCACCTCCGTCCAACGGTCCGCGCGTGTAAGGCCGGTGAGGACCTGGAAGGTCCCTGGGCGTGCCGCAACGGTGCTGGCTGCCCGCCGGAGCGCCTCCGCGTCCAGCACCCCCTGGTCAGCAAGCCTGCAGGCCTGGGCCAGCCCGGCTGATTCGTCGAGCAGACCCAAGACCGCCGCAGTGCTCGCACCGTAGGTGTCGGCGTCGACCAACAGGACTTTTTTGCCCTCGCCGGCGAGTTCGCCGGCGATGTTGGTGGCGACGATGGTCCGTCCGGGAGCGCCTGCCGGCCCCCACACCGCGAGGACACGTCCCGATGCCGAAGGCTCACGGGATGCAGCCGGCCGCTCCGGCAGGCGTCGCAGGGCAGGACCTGCGTCTGCCGTCCAGCTGGCGCCCGGATGGCGTGCGTCTGACCGGGTCAGCATCGCCACGGCCTCGGCGATCCTGCCGGACAGGTCCTCAGGCCCCACCCCGGCGGGTGCAGATGCTACCCCGAGTCCCAGGAGCCTGGCCGCTTCCGACTGGCGGTCGGTGATGGCCAGGACAGCCACTCCGACTGCACTGAGCCGGTCCACCAGGGTTGCCGTCAATCCTTCGGAGCCTTCCGCTACGATGGCTGCCCGGGCCAGTCCACTCTGGCAGGCCGCCAGCAGCTCAGGCAATCCGTCGCATCTCCTGACGACGGTGACCGGTCCATGCAGCCGTTCCAGTCCACCGACCAGGTCATCTCCGGCCCGCCCCACGGTGACGACGGGAATACTCATGACGGACCGGCGCCCGGATTCCAGACCACGGCGATGCGGGCGTCATTGGCTTGGGCACCCAGCAGCGCCGGCATCCGGCTATCCGGAACCAACACCATCAGGACTGTTGTCCGGGTGGAGCCCAACGTGCTCGAACCTGTGGTTACTTCCGCTATTTCCGCCGCGTTCAAGAGGAGTGTCGGTTCACCGAAGCCGTTCCTTGCGTCAGGCTGTGCCACCCAGACGTCCACCCGGGCCCCTGCCACAGCCTGGGACGGGAGTGCATCCTGGATGGTGAGAGCCACCGGTTTGCGGTCAAGGCGGTCCACGGCGCCGAGGCTCCCCCGCGGAATCAGCTGGTCCTTGCCGATCCGCTGGATGGCTACAACTCCCGCCGGCAGGCCTTCTTCCACGGTGAGGTACTGCTTTTCAGTTTCACCGAGGCGGACCTTGGCCCGCACCACGTTGGCGGCAGTCAGCGCTTCACCCACGGCGATGCCGTCCCTGGCGGCGTAAACCTCGGTGGTCCGGTCTGCACTGCCCACCAGGAAAACCACTCCGGCAACGGATACCAGGACAAGCAACAGGCCCACCAGCAACCGGGGGTCCTTCCAAGAGGGACGTTTCAACCTGGCCACGGGAACAGGCGGATCAGCAACCATACTGTGCCTCCCTCGGTGCGCTTGCGTGCCGCAGTCTTCAGACTCCTCATTGTTGCCGCAAGGTCCTCCGGGCGAAAGGGATCCGGCCAAACACTGCGGATCTGTGGATAACAGCAGCAAACCTGTCCACCCGATGGCAAAATGGTTCCATGCCCAGGTTCCTAACTCTTGCCGACGTCGCCGAGCAGCTCCAGATAAATTCGCCGGCGGCCTATGCCCTGGTCCGCAGCGGAGAGCTCAAAGCCATTCAGGTGGGCGGTCGCGGCCAATGGCGGGTGGAGGAAAAAATGCTTGAGCAGTACATCGAAGAACGCTACGCCGAGGCCAGCCGGATGATCCGTGAAGCCAAGGCCAAGCAGGCCTGAGGCTTCGGCCGCGCAGCTCTGAGCACCGTCCCTGCAGGCTGACCCGCCATGCCCGGTTCTTAGCCGTCCCCTCGGGGCGACCGGACCATCGCCACCGCAGCAAACGGGATGGTGGAAAACTCAGTGACCCGCCCGCTCCGGCGCGCCTCCCCCGGGGCCACGGCTGCAAGGTCAAGGAAATCCTTTCCTACCCTGTCGATCACGCCGGCAAGCCGCATCGCACCCTCACCCGCCGACAGGACAACCACCAGTTCCTCCCGGTCCCGCGCCAGGCTCCGTAATGCGTGGGCCAGCCCGATTTTCCTGCGGACCGTCGATTCCTCCGCGGCCGAGTGCCGGCCAATGCCCACGTACCTGCCGACCGCGGCGTAAGGGATGAGCATCTGATACCCGCCCGCTACCAGCAGCAGGGCATCGGCGCCGGCATGCTGCAGGGTTCCCTGCACTGCTTCGCCGCAGGTGAGGTGTGCCGCAACCACACAGCCCAGCGAGCCGCGGAGCCTGTCTGCCAAGGCGATGTTTACCATCTCGGCCCGCACCCGGTCGCTGATTTCAGCATCGAGTGCGAGCCGGCCGGGTTCGGCCAACTGGCCTTCAAGGTCCTCGAAGAGTGCATCCCACCGCATGCGCAAAGCGTAGGACGGGGCCAGCGGGAGGTCAATGCCGGGTCCCGTCAGTTCGGACACTGGACAAAAGTACTTCATCAGGTTCAAACTGCATTTAACGCTATCAAACAGCATCAAACTGCATTGGATGGGCTTTCAATGATGATTTCGCCACGGCAACAACAGCTTTCAGACACCGCCGCCGCAGCCACTCTTCTGTTGCTGGGGATTCTCCTCGTTGTGATTGGTGCGGGCCTGGCCGGTCAGTGGGTGGATTCAGCTTCGCGGCACCAGGAACCTGGATCCGAGGACATCCTGGGAGTCGCAGCGGCTGCCGTGGGCAGCCTGCTGGTGGCCTGGTGGCTGCTTGCCTTCGTTCTGGCGGCCGGCAGCGCCCTCTTGGAACGAACCGGCAGGCCCACGGCGGCTGCAGCGGTCGGCTGGCTCTCCCCGGCTTTTATGCGCCGCCTCGCAGTTGCCGCCCTGTCCGCCCAACTCGCGTCCGTGACCGCAGCAAATGCGGCCGTACCCGGACCACCCTGGCAGCCTGCCGAAAGCCGCACATCAATCCCCGGCATCAGCGCCCCCGCCCCGCCGTTGCCGGGAGCACTCCATCCCGGCTGGCAACCTGCCGCCCAACATCAAGGCCCGGGCCTGCTGGCCGGTAGCCCCGGCCGCCCCGGCAACCTGCCGGGGCAGGACCTGGCACCGGCAGGCCCTGCCGTGACAGTGCTCGCCGGCGACAGCCTCTGGGACATCGCCGCAGATCACCTGGGGCCGGAGGCCAGTGACGCTGACATTGCCGTCGAATGGCCCCGCTGGTATCAGGCCAATCGGGCAGTAATCGGTCCCGACCCCGACCACCTGCTGCCCGGGCAGGTGCTGGTGCATCCCGGACCGGCTTAGGGACTCCGACGACCTGCCTGCACCAGACCGGCTCCTCCGTTACCAACCTAGGGAAATCCAATGACCGCCAGCATCCCCATCCGAGCCGCTATCGGAACAACTGCCCAGGCTCTCAGCGCCCAGCGACACGGGCTGCAGCAGAACTCCGCGTCCGGGCAAGTCGCCAAGACCCTGCCCCCTGGATCCTGGCCGGACGCCCGGAGCCGGGCGGAAGCGCCCCCGTTGCGGTTTGCCGATGAGGCAGCCGAGGTGCGGGCCATCGCCCGGGGCACTGTCCAGGCCGCCATGGAGGTGCTGGCTGGGATCCGGCCCGTCCACCAACTGGCCCGCAGGCTCGACCCGAAGTGCCTGTCCACTCTGCAGCACCGCGCGGCCCTGATCCGGCATGAGCTGGTCCGGACCGGCAATCCAGACCTGGCCCGGCTGCACCGGAACTCGATGGTCCGCTCCATCCGGGTCTGCGGGGTCGGCGACGGAATCTACGAGGCAAGCGCGGTGGTCATCGACGATGTCCGGGTCCGTGCCGTGGCCGTCAGGCTTGAGCGCAGCAAGCAGGTGTGGCGGGTCACCGAACTTTTGGTGGGCTGAGTGGGCCCCGCTAACGGAGGCAGGGCCGGACATGATGTCCGACCCTGCCTCACGTGGTCACTTAAGGGTGCACATGTCCCTTGCGGTTCAGCGCTTTTTCTTCTTCGCGGTCCGCTTGACGGCGTCCTGGTTGGCAGCCTTTGCCGGGTTCCCCGAGCGGCCTGACGTCCGGGTTTCGACGCGGGTCTCGGTGCCGCCGCTTTCGCCGGGAGCCGTGTACTGCAACTGGGCCGGCTTCTCGGGGGCTTCCAGTCCGGCCGCCCGGACCTGGGGTTCCACGTGCTCGGTGTGGGCTCCTGAATCATCCTGCACCACAACGTCCTGGGCGGGTGTGACTTCAACTTCGAGGTTGAAGAGGAATCCGACACTTTCCTCGCGGATGGCTTCCATCATGCTCTGGAAGAGGAGGAACCCTTCCCGCTGGTATTCCACCAGCGGATCCCTCTGGGCCATGGCGCGCAGGCCAATGCCTTCCTTGAGGTAGTCCATCTCGTAGAGGTGCTCCTGCCACTTCCTGCCAATGACGGAAAGGACCACGCGGCGTTCAAGTTCGCGCATGCTTTCGGCACCGATGGTCTCTTCACGCGTCTGGTACACCACACGTGCGTCGGAGAGGAGTTCCTCCTTGAGCATCTCAACGGTCAGCCTCGACCGGCCGCCGGCTTCCTCGATGATGTCGTCGGCCGTGACGCTTACGGGGTAGAGCGTTTTCAGGTTGGTCCACAGCTGGGCATAATCCCAGTCGTCGCCGTTGCCTTCAGCGGTTGCCGCGTCGATGAGCGAAACTATGGTGTCCTCCACGAAGAACTGCACCTTTTCGTGCAGGTCGTCCCCTTCGAGGATTCGGCGGCGGTCGCTGTAGATGGCCTCGCGCTGGCGGTTGAGGACGTCGTCGTATTTGAGGACGTTTTTGCGCTGCTCGGCGTTGCGGCCTTCCACCTGACCCTGCGCGGAGGCAATGGCCCGGGAAACCAGCTTGGACTCCAGCGCCACATCGTCCGGGACGGAACTGTTCATCAGTCGCTCCGCGGCACCGGAGTTGAAGAGCCGCATCAGGTCGTCCTTCAGGGACAGGTAGAAGCGCGACTCCCCCGGGTCACCCTGGCGGCCGGAGCGGCCCCGAAGCTGGTTGTCGATGCGGCGCGATTCGTGCCGTTCCGTGCCCAGGACGTAGAGCCCGCCCAGGTTGAGGACTTCCTCGTGCTCGTCCTTGACCGACTGTTTGGCAGCTTCGAGCGCGCCTGGCCAGGCTGCCTCGTATTCCTCGGAGTTCTCTTCCGGGTCAAGGCCACGCTTGGCCAGTTCGGCGACGGCGGTGAATTCGGCGTTGCCACCGAGCATGATGTCCGTGCCTCGGCCGGCCATGTTGGTTGCCACGGTGACAGCGGCTTTGCGGCCGGCCTGGGCAACAATGGCAGCTTCCCGGGCGTGGTTCTTCGCGTTCAGGACTTCGTGGCGGATGCCTTCCTTCGCCAGCAGGCGGGAAAGGTACTCGCTCTTTTCGACGCTGGTGGTACCCACCAGGACGGGCTGGCCCTTTTCGTGCCGTTCGGCAATGTCTTTCACCACTGCATCGAACTTGACGGTTTCGTTCTTGAAAACAAGATCGGCCTGGTCCATGCGCTGCATGTCCCGGTTCGTGGGAATGGCCACCACACCCAGCTTGTAGGTGCTCATGAATTCGGCGGCTTCAGTCTCAGCTGTGCCGGTCATGCCGGAGAGCTTGCTGTACATGCGGAAGTAGTTCTGCAGGGTCACCGTGGCGAGGGTCTGGTTCTCCGCCTTGATCTCGACGCCTTCTTTGGCCTCGATCGCCTGGTGCATTCCCTCGTTGTAGCGCCGACCGGCGAGGATACGCCCGGTGTGCTCGTCAACGATCAGGACTTCGCCGTCCAGGATGACGTAATCCTTGTCGCGCTTGAAGAGTTCCTTGGCCTTGATGGCGTTGTTCAGGAATCCAATCAACGGAGTGTTGGCTGACTCATACAGGTTGGTGATGCCGAGGTAATCCTCGACTTTTTCGATCCCGCCCTCGAGCACGCCTACGGTGCGCTTCTTCTCGTCGACCTCGTAGTCCTTCTCGGGCTCCAGCCGCAGGACAACCTTGGCGAACTCGCTGTACCACCGGTTGGTGTCGCCCTGGGCAGGACCGGAGATGATGAGCGGGGTTCTTGCCTCGTCGATGAGGATGGAGTCCACTTCATCCACCACGGCAAAGTGGTGCCCGCGCTGGACCAGTTCGTTCCTGTCCCACGCCATGTTGTCACGGAGGTAGTCGAAGCCGAATTCGTTGTTGGTGCCGTAGGTGATGTCGGCTGCGTACTGTTCTCGGCGGACCGCCGGATCCTGGTTCGAAAGGATGCAGCCACTGGTGAGGCCGAGGAAGCGGTAGACGCGGCCCATGAGGTCCGACTGGTACTCGGCAAGGTAGTCGTTCACGGTAATGACGTGGACGCCGTTGCCAGCCAGGGCGTTGAGGTAGGCAGGCGCGGTGGCAACGAGGGTCTTGCCCTCACCGGTCTTCATTTCCGCGATGTTGCCCAGGTGCAGCGCAGCGCCACCCATCAGCTGGACATCGAAGTGCCGCATCCCCAGGGTCCTCGACGATGCCTCACGGACCGCCGCAAAAGCCTCGGGCAGGAGGTCGTCCAGTTTCTCGCCATCCTGATGGCGTTCACGCAGCCGGTCAGTTTCCTCGCGGAGTTCAGCATCCGTGAAGGTCTTGAACGAGTCCTCGAGGGCATTGATGGAGTCGGCATAGTTCCTCAGCTGCCGGAGTGTCTTTTTGTCACCCGTGCGGAGAAGTTTTTCGATAAGTGATGCCACGTGAAGATGCTCCCAGTCTGCTGCCGGCCGAATTCTGGCGTTTTTAGTCTACGTGAGAGACACCACCGCGGTGCCTTTTCTCCTCAGAGCGGATCAGCGCACCATCCTGGCGACGGCGATCAGCAGGGCCGGCGCCAGATCACCCACCGGCTGGACCTCCACATCCCCCAGCCCCAGCCATTGGGCCATAAGGCCCAGTTCAGCGGCGAGTTCGATGGCGGTATCCGGCGGCGCGCCTGGTTCGGCGAAGGCGGATCGGACCAGCAGCCGGCCGCCGGCGCGGTCGGCTTTCAGGTCCACACGGGCGACCATGGCGTCGCGAAGGAGGAAAGGAAGGACGTAGTAGCCAAAGCGCCTTTTGGGCGCCGGAGTGTAAATCTCAATCCGGTAGTGGAAGCCGAACAGCTCTTCCAGGCGCCGGCGTTCGAACACCATCGAATCGAAAGGGCTGAGGAGGGCACGGCCCACCGCCTTCCGGGGCATGGCTGCATCCACGTGCCGGTACAGCAGCCGCGGCCATCCGGTAACAGTGACGGGTTCCAGCCTGCCATTCGCCACAAGCCGCTGTACCGCCAAGGCTGTGGGCTTGATGGGTGTACGGAAGTAGTCCGCGAAGCATTTGACGGAACCGATTCCGTGGGCCTGCGCTGCGGCTTCCGTCAGCCGGCACAGGGCTGCGTCCGGATCATCGACCGCTTTGCCGCCGTCGCGCGGGAGGACCCTGGACGTCAGTGTGTACTTGCGTTCAAACTGGTCGGTTCTGGCCGCGGCCGAAACCAGCCCCGCCTCAAAGAGGTGTTCCAGGACCCGTTTCACGGCATTCCAGTTCCAGCCCCAGTTATCCGTCGATTTTTCCTCGACGTGGCCGATCCTGGCCGTCAGTTCGGCAGCAGTCATTGGCCGGCCCGGTGCCAGCGCCGACAAGATCCGGCCAGACACATCACCGCGCAGTTCCGCGTCCATGGCGGCAGCACCAACCCAGGCACGCTTCTGCCACAGGAGAAGATCCGGATAGTGCTCGGGCCGGATATAGCTGGCTTCGTGGGCCCAATATTCCATCATCCGACGGGGGTGTGTACCTGACATCCTGTGCAGGATTGAGCGGTCGTAGTCCCCCAGCCGGGAAAAGAACGGAAGGTAATGGCTCCGGGAGAGCACGTTTACGGAATCAATCTGGACCAGCTGCAGCCGGGCAAAGGTGCGGCCCACCGCCCGTGAAGACACGGGCCCGGTGGGCCGCCCTTTCGAAAGTCCCTGTGCTGCCAGCGCAATCCGCCGTGCCTGGTTCAGGCTCAGCGCAGCCGGCACATCAGTCCTTTCCGGCAGTCAAAACACCCACGCTAGGCGTTGGCTGCGACGTCGTCCGAACGGTAGGCGAGGATCTTCTCTTCCACCACCGAGTCGCCGGGCTCGCAGTCGCTGTCCAGCGTGATGACACCGTAGGTCCAACCACGGCGGCGGTACACGACCGACGGCGTGTTGGTCTCTTTGTCCACAAACAGGTAGAAGTCGTGACCCACCAACTCCATGTTGTCCACTGCATCGTCAAGGGTCAGTGATGCTGCCGGGAAGACCTTGCGCCGGATCAGGACCGGTGAGTCACCGGCAGGAATGTCGTTGTCCACCTCATAAGGTGATTTGTCCGCTGACGGGGCCACGGCATCGGACCGGTGGCTGGCTTCAAGGTAAAGCGGTTCGCTGGCGCTGGCCGGTTCAAGCGAGGCGGTGGCTTCGCGGACGGCTTTGGGCGTGTGCCGGCCGTGGTGGACTTTCTTGCGGTCCTTGGCGCGGCGGAGCCGTTCAAGCAACTTGTTGTAAGCGAGATCGAAGGCAGCGAATTTGTCGGCGGCGCTGGCTTCGGCACGGATTACGGGTCCGCGCCCCAGGACTGTCACTTCTACGGTGAGCTGGTCCCCGGTCTGCCGGGCGTTCGTTTCCTTGGAAACCTTCGCGTCCACGCGCTGGACCTTGTCGCCGAGAGACTCGATCTTCGAGATCTTCTCACCGGCGTATTCGCGGAATCGGTCTGAGACCGTCAGATTTCGTCCGCTGATCATAAACTCCATGGTGCCCTCCAAATGACTTCGGTGACACGACGACGGCACGTCCTAGGGCCGATCTGCTTGACAGTCGAGCCCCTCTCCGAGCCGCCATCGAAAGGTACATTCTGTTCTTTGTACCCACAACCGACGTTAGTTCATCGACGCAGGTTATTCACCTTTTTCCGGTTTATTTTTTTCTAAGACGGGGTGGCTTCCTTGCGCCCCGGCGGGTATTGCGCTGGCGTCGGCCGCCCCTGGCGGGCGTGTCGCGGCCAGGACCACCGCACCCCTGACGAAGGCCCCTGCGAGGTGCAAAGCGCGGGCCGCCTCGGCGAGCGTGGCGCCCGTGGTAAGGACGTCGTCGACAATGATGCAAGCCTTGCCGGCCACTGTGGCAGCCGCTCCGCGCCGGACCCGCATGGATCCCCGGACCCGGCGCGCCCGGTCCCCCCCGATCCAGCCCCTTCTGCCCTCCGGGCACTTGCGGGTGACCGTTTCCCGTCCTGGCCAGCACATCCGCCACGGCAACGCCCGGCACCTGCCGGGCGGCCAACCCCAGCAGCGAGTGGACCGGGCTGAATCCCCGGGCCGCAAACGCAGCCGTGCTGGTGGGCACGGGGACGCAGATCATGGCGGCACCGTCCGGCGCCGCGCCGCGGAGGGCCCCCGCGAGCGCCTGTGCCAAGGAGTGCCGCACCTGGTACTGGCCATGCCGTTTGAAGGACAGGAGCGCCTGGGCCAGTTCTTCCCGGTAGACGCCGGCTGCAACCACAGGCAGCAGCACCCTCCCTGAGACATCCATCAGCGCAGGGGCGCCGCCTTCGGCGCGGAAGGGCAGCGTGGAAAGTCGCCGCACCCGGCGGCTGCAGCCAGCGCACAGGGCCCGGTCCTCTGCTCCGCAGCAGACGCAGTCCACGGGAACGGCGGCAGCGAGGAGCTCCATGGCCGCTGCGCCCAGCTGGTCAGCGAAGCGCAGGAAAGCGCTGCCGTACGGTGATCGATGGCGGGCGGGCCAGGGCTCGGCGGGCGTCAGGTCCGGGTCGGACGCTGGGTTGGCAGGCGGAAAGAGTTCAATGCCCATACCCCAAAAAATGCCATCTGAGGGGCCAGGACGGAACAGGCCGGACCCCGCATGTGGGTAACTGCCGGGCTGGAACCGGCGCAGTCCACCTCAGCCGGGGAAGGACATCTCAGTTGGGCCCTTGATCTGGGGTGACCAGCCGTTGCCCAGCCGTTGGAAGATACCCTCGGCCGACTGCGCGAAGATCTCGTCCGGCCCGTTTCCACCGCTCAGCGACAGGAGGCCGGGCCACGGAGCCAGTTGCTGCGGCGCCCCCGAGGTCAGCGACAGGATCTCAGGTGTGACGTTGGACGCCGTGGAGCTTTTCATAACGGCCACGGTGGTGTCATTGACCCAGACACCCTGGTCAGGGTTGCTGCCGGTGACAAGGGTTACCGGCGCCGTCAGCTCCCGGGGTGTCCCATCTGCGGCGCGGATGATGCCGGCCACCTGGACGCGGGTAACGCCGTTCTGTTCCGAAATGACGAGGGCGCGCACCCCTTCGCGGGAAATCCGGAATTCCTTTACGGTCCGGCCTGCGAGCCATGCCGGGGACAGGGAGACCGAGGGCAGTGCAGCCCCTTCTGCCACACCGGCGGGGCGGAATGCTACGACTTCGGTCTCCCCCGCCGCTCCCGGCCCGGCAGTCCAGACCCAGTCGTTGAGGCTGAAGGAAGGCCTGGTCAGGGTGGACCTGGTAGTCAGGGCGCGTGCCGGCTGCCCCGGGACGATGCTGTACAGCGTGGTGCGGCCCTCGTTGAGGAAGGCTGTGCTTTGGGACACCGGGGATTCGGCCGGGAAACGCGGGCCGAGGGCGGACACGGACTGCATGTCCGGCAGCGGCGAAATCCTGTTGTTCTCGTACCGGACCAGTTCATTGCCGCTGATGGCGATCTGGCGCGAGGGAACGCTCTTGTCCTGGACCGGCGGCAGGACCGCGCCGGTGTCCTCCACCCGCACCAGGTCCTGGTTGGCTCGCAATTCCACATTCACCACGTCCGGTTGGCTCCGGAAGGTCAGCGTCAGCTGCATCTGCATGCGCAGCCGGTCTTCGGGCGAGGTTTCAGTGAGCTCCTTGGCGCTCAAGTCCACCTGGGCGGCCCCGGAAACCACCGGCACCGACTCCCTTGCCAGTTTGATGCCGGAAGGGAAAGCACTTGCCACCGCGCCACGCAGGTACGGTGCAGGACCGGCCAGCAGGGCACTGGTCATGGCCTTGACTGTTTTGTTCCTGATGAACCAGCGGACATCAGGGACGGCGAACGTAAAAGTGGGATCGTAGAAGTAGATGGGAAAAGCCCCGTAGATGACCTTGAAGGTTTCCTCTGCGATGGCCGTGCCGTCCGGTATCGCCGAGATCCGCCACTCACCGTCCACCTGGGTAAGGGTAACCGGGATCTTCTCCACGGTCCCTTCAGGCGACTGGGTAGCAATGCCGTCTGCATTGACCGTGTAGGACACGTCCAGTTCGTAGTTATAGACGTTCTCCGTCTCCGTGGCCACCACCCTGGCTTCGCGGTACACCAGGGCCCGCTGATCCGGCTTCCAACTCACGGAGGATGCCTGCGTCAGGTATTGGCGGGCCACGGCGTAATCGTCCTCGTAGCCACTGCCGGCACGGTAGAAGTAGTCAATGATGGTCTCCGGCGACGCTCCGGGCTGCGGGGCGGCCGGCAGGAACACCGGGGCACTGAGGTTTCCCGCACTGCCCTCGCTGCTTTTGCCAACAGGGCCGGCCGTGGGAATCCGGGCGCAGCCTGCCAGGACAGCAAGCAGCATCGCCAGTATGATGGCCGCCAGCCTGGTTGCACCCCTGCTACGGCCCGTCATGGTGTCTCCTTGGAGGTGATTGCCGGTGCCAGGTGTGAGGCACCGGCTTCGAGGATCAGCATGTTGCGTTGGTCGGCCTCCCTGGGAATGCTCCCCGGCTGACCCTGCACCATGGTGTCATCAGGTTCAAGTGGAACGGGTGAGGCGTCGATGCCTTCACCCTGGCGCAGCGGCACCGTGAGCCGGAAGTTGGCGCCGCTGCCTTTGCGGCCCCAGGCCTGCAGCCAGCCGTTGTGCAGTTTGGTGTCTTCCATGGCGATCGACAGGCCCAGACCGCTGCCTCCGGTGGTGCGGGCGCGGGCGGGATCGGCGCGCCAGAACCGGTCAAAAACGCGGGCGGCTTCGGCCGGTTCCATCCCCATGCCGTGATCGCGGACGGAAATCCCAACGGCGGTCTGGCTGGCGGCGACGGTGATGGCCACCGGTTTCCCTTCGCCGTGTTCCACGGCGTTCAGGATGAGGTTCCGCAGGATACGGTCGATCCTGCGGGCGTCCATGTCCACGATGACGGGCTCGGCCGGTGCGCTGAGAATGAGTTCGGAGCCGTATTCGGCTGCCACGGGGGCGGCGCCTTCGATGACGTGCGCCACGACGTGCCGGATGTCTTCCGCTTCCGCGTCCAGTTCGGCGACGCCGGCGTCGAAGCGCGAAATCTCCAGGAGGTCGGACAGCAAGGACTGGAACCGCTCCACCTGGTTGTACAGCAGTTCGGCGGAACGCTTATTGATGGGGTCGAAGTCGTCGCGGGCGTCGTAGAGCACTTCGGCTGCCATCCGCACGGTTGTCAGCGGGGTCCGCAGTTCGTGGGAGACGTCGGAGACGAACCGCTGCTGCATTTGGGACAAGGTGGCAAGCTGGGTGATCTGTTCCTGCAGGCTCGCCGCCATATGGTTGAAGGAGGCCCCCAACCGGGCAACCTCATCCTCGCCGCGGACAACCATGCGTTCCTGCAGCTGTCCCGCTGCGAGTTTCTCCGACACCATGGCGGCATGGCTGACAGGGCTCACCACGTTCCGCGTGACGTACCAGGCAACGGCTCCGATCAGCAGCACCATCACGGCTCCACCTGCCCAGAGCACACCCTGGATCTCGTCCAGGGTCTGCTGGGCGGTGTTCAGGTCGTAAATCAGGTACAGCTCGTAGACGGTCCCGTTAAAGGTCACGAGGTTTCCGACGGCGATGCCCGGCCGGTCCTCCGTGCCCACCGGGATCACGGTGGAGGCCCAGTACTGGTCCTTGCCGGACGACTGGACAGCTTTCCGAAGGTCCGGCGGGATGACGCTGACGGTCAGCTGGTCCGAGGCACGCGATTCCACCCACCGGTTCCTGGGTTTGGTCTGTTCGGGCTTGGCCTCGAAGACGTACCGACGCTGGATGACCGAGCCGCGACCCTCCACGGCGTTAAGTGTGTCGTACACCAGGGTGATGACGCTGGACTGGTCGGTGACCTGGGCGCCGTCGAACGTCTCCTGGACCTGCTTGACGTTGTAACGCGTCTCGGATTCCGCCTGGGTAAGGCGTTCCTGGAAGAGGTTGTTGGCGATCTGGTTGGACAGGTACGCACCCACCACGGCGAACGAGGTCACCGCCAGCATCAGCGTGGTCAGGACCGTGCGGAACTGCAGGGAGCGGCGCCACCGACGCTGCAGGGCGCGGGCGATGAACCTCAACGCGGGCAGGAAGCGCCGAACTCCCGTGCCCACGAGCCGTGCCACGCGCCAGCCGACAATAAGGGCGCGGCGGCGCCAGATCCTGGTGCGGAACGTCACCTGCCGGAACCCGGGAGTGAGGGCATCCGTATGCTCCGGCGCATGGCCCGGGGGGCCGTCGTGTCCGGCGGGGACGGCCGGGGCGCCGGTTACGGGCGGCGCACCGTCGAGGCCGCGTTCCCCGTCCTCCGGAGTGGAATCCTGCGGCGTGGGATCAGGCCCCTGCTTTGTAGCCGACACCACGCACCGTCAATACAACTTCCGGGGCTTCCGGGTCTTGTTCGATCTTGGAGCGCAGGCGCTGGACGTGGACGTTGACCAGGCGCGTATCGGCGGCGTGGCGGTAACCCCAGACCTGTTCCAGCAGCAGTTCCCGGGTGAAAACCTGCCAGGGTTTACGGGCCAGCGCCACCAGCAGGTCAAACTCGAGCGGCGTCAGGGAGATCCGCTCGCTGCCCCTGCTGACGGTGTGGCCGGCGACATCGATGGTGATGTCGGCGATGCGGAGCGTCTCCGGGGCTTTTTGGTCGCCCGGGCGGAGCCTGGCCCTGACCCTTGCCACCAACTCTGCGGGCTTGAACGGTTTGGGGACGTAGTCGTCCGCACCGGATTCCAGGCCGCGGACAACATCCGAAGTATCCGCCTTTGCCGTGAGCATCACGATCGGCACATCGGACTCGGACCGGATCTGCCGGCACACCTCGATACCGTCGACGCCAGGGAGCATGAGGTCAAGCAGCACGAGGTCGGGCCGCGATGACCGGAAGATATCCAGCGCCTGGGCGCCGTCCGCGCAGAAAACGGGTTCAAATCCGTCATTGCGCAGCACAATTCCAATCATTTCGGCCAGCGCTTCGTCATCGTCTACCACCAGAATGCGTGCCTTCATAGTTATATATTCCCTTATCAGGCGGGGTTTGTCGTGTTCAGCCGGCTACGGCATGGCGGGATGCTAGGCCGCCCGACGCCGGAACTATAGGCTGGGGTCATGCCCGCCGTTCCGGGGCGCCAGGCGCAGGCCGCGGCAGCTTCTCCGGGCGGCGTTGGATTTACGCGTTGGGGAGGGAACACGGTGTCACCACAGGATTCAGGCCCGCAGGAGCCGGCCGGCAGCGACGGGGAGGCGCCCGAACAGCAGCCAGGCCAGCAACAGGGGCAACGGCCGGCCGCCGGACAACCCGGCCAGCCGCGGTGGCCGTCCGAGGCACCCTCCGGACAGTGGCAAGGGCAGCAGGGCCAGCAACAATCCGGACAATGGCCGGGGCAACAGGGCCAGCAACCATGGGGCCAACCACCCGCCCAGCAATCATGGGGCCAACAACCATGGGGCCAAGCCCAAGGCCAACAACCCCCACAACAACCATGGGGCCAACAACCATGGGGCCAAGCCCAAGGCCAACAACCCCCACAACAACCATGGGGCCAACCCGAAGGCCAGCAATCTGCCCAACAACCATGGGGCCAACGCCCGTCATGGGGTCCCCCTCCCCCGGCCTGGCAGGGAGGTCCGACCGGCGGCGCACCTTACGGCCAGCCCCGCTACATGGCACCGCCGAAACCCGGCACTGTCCCGTTGCGTCCATTGCTCTTCGGGGAAATCATGGACGGTTCCTTCCAGACCATCCGTCGTAACGCCAAGGCCATGCTCGGCGCCGGCCTCCTCGCGCAATCGTTGATCTACATCCTTACGGCGCTCCTGACCGCAGGCGCCGCCGCCGGAACCCTTTTCAATCCGGGGTGGGCGGACAACGCCACCGCAGCGGACTTCGCCGCCCTGGGGTTTGGGTTTGTGGGCGGGATCGCTGTTGCCGCGGTTTTGTCCGTTTTGGTGGCCACGATCCTGCAGGGCGCCATGGTGGTCCCGGTGGCCCGTGGGATCCTGGACCGCCGCACGGGCTTCCGCCAGATGTGGCAACTGGCCAGGTCCCGTACCGGAGCGCTCGTCAGGCTGGCGCTGGTGTACCTCGGCGCCGGCGTAGTCGCTGTCCTGATCCCCGTAGGCGTGGCTGCGCTGGTGATCAGCACCATGGACGCGACCGGCCTGTTGATCCTGCTGCCTGTTATGTTCGGGATGTTCGTCCTGTACATCTGGTTGACCATCAAGGTGCTGGTGGCACCGGCTGCCGTGGTCATTGAGGAACTGGGTGCCATGGCCGCCATCCGCAGGTCGTGGGGCCTGACCCGCGCCAACTGGTGGCGGATCCTGGGAATCACCCTGGTGGTGGGAATCCTTATTTCGGTCATCAGCCAGGTCGTGACCATACCCATCAGCCTTTTGGTCCAGTTCCTTGGCAGCACCGTCTCGCCCGACGGCGGAACCGGCGGTTCTGCCGGGTTGGCCATCGTTGGACTGGTTCTTACGGCCATTGTGGGCATCATGGTTGGCGCCCTTGGTTACGCGTTCCAGACATCTGTGATGGCGTTGCTCTACCTCGACCTGCGGATGCGCAAGGACGGCCTGGATATTTCGCTGCTGCGGCTCCTGGAGTCCGGCGACGATCCCGACGGGATCCCCGGCCGGGGCCTGCCTGCAGGTGCTCCCGGCCAGGCTCCCGCGGCCGGCGCAACACCCGGAACCTGGCCGGATGTCCGCTGAACCCCCGCTGCTGCCAGGTGCTGACGAGGCCCGGCGGTGGGCCAGTGAGGAACTGGCCAGGCCTGAATACCGGGATGCCGCACCATCGTGGCTTGCCGACGCGTGGGAAACAGTCCTGGACTGGTTGAACTCCATCGGAGGACAGCCGGCCGAAGGCGCACCGGTCCCCAGCCCCGTCATCGGGATCGTTATAGCTGCCATCATCGCCGCGGCGGTTATCGTGGCCAGGCCCCGCTTGAACGCGAAGCACCGTAAGGCCAACCCAGTGTTCGAAAGCGCAAGCCAGCTTACTGCCGGGGACTTCCGGGAGCGGGCCGCAAAGTCCGCCGCCGAACAAAGGTGGGGGGACGCCGTCGTCGACCTGTTCCGGGCCATGGTCCGGTCAGCTGAGTACCGGACCATCCTGGACCCTGAACCCGGCCGCACTGCCGACGAGGCAGCGCGCGGGCTGTCCGCGGCGTTCGGCGCCGAAACCTTGCGCCTGGACCAGGCGGCAAGGACTTTCGACGCCGTCCGCTACGGCAATACGCCCGCTGAGGCCGCCGACTACCGGGACCTGGCAAGCCTGGATGCAGCGCTCGAAACCGCACGCCCTGCCCCCGCCGGCACCGAGCGCAGCGCGGCGCTGCCGTGAGCGCCGCTCCACAGGAAGCCACCGAGGCCACGGACGAACCTCCTTCGGACCCGGCCCTGGCTACCCGGAAATCAGGCTGGGTGCGCAGGCACCGCGGCCTGGCGATCCTGTCAAGTGTCGTCGCCGTGGGACTGGCCCTTGGCATTTGGAACCAGCTTGCCCCCAAGGGGGACAGTGAAACCCTGTCGCTCGCAAACGCCGGTCCCAACGGAAGCCGGGCTGTCGGCGAAATCCTTGGCCGACACGGTGTCGAGGTCCACCAGGCCGGTGATTTCGAAACCGCCATGGAGGCATTGGCGAACAGCGACTACCCCACCCTCCTGCTCTATGACCGCAGTGGCTTCCTTTCCGGCGAACAGCTTAGTGAACTGGCAGACTCGGCGGTACGGATAGTCGTGGTCACTCCCCGGCTTGCCACCCTTTCTGCCCTGACAGGGTCCGGGGCACCCGAGGACGCCACGACCCCGAACATCCGCCAGGCGGGAGTGGTACCGGACGGGGTGCCGGTCCTGGAACCCGGATGCTCACTGCCGGACGCCGTAGCGGCCGGTCCGGTGTCCGGAGACGCTGGCTTCACCTACGACGGCGGCACCACCTGCTACCGGCCGCAAGGTGCCGCCGGGGGAATGCTTGCCGTCAGCGACGATGAGCGGTTGACCGTCCTGGGCAGCACCACGATCCTGGGAAACAGGCACCTGGCCGAGCACGGTAATGCCGCCCTGGCCCTGCGCACCCTCGGCACCTCTGAAGACCTCGTCTGGTACCTGCCTTCCCTGGCGGACCTGGAACCATCCGGGGCCCCAACCTCCCTGGCGGAGCTGCGACCCAAGTGGGTGCCGTACCTGGGTCCCTGGCTGCTGATTGTCGCCCTGGCCGCCATCGTGTGGCGTGGCCGCCGGAATGGGCCGCTGGTGTTTGAACCGCTGCCGGTGGTGGTCAAAGCGGTGGAAACCGCGGAAGGGCGCGCGCGGCTTTACCACGATGCCCGCGCCCTTGGGCAGGCACGCGACAACCTACGCGCCGGAACACTGGTCCGGCTGTCCGGAAAGCTCAGGCTGGGACCGGAGGCCACCGATGCGCAGGCAATCGAGGCCCTGGCGCGCCTCCTGGGCCGGCCTGCTGACCGTATCCGAACACTAATTAACGAACACCCCGGCACCGAGGCCCGGTTGGTGGCCTGGGCGCAGGAACTGGACCAACTCGAGAAAGAGGTCAGGAATACATGAGCGACTACAGCAGCGGGCCCCGGGTCCTTGAATCAACGGAGCACGACGCGGCCCGTCAGGCGCTGCAGGATGTGCGCCGCGAGGTGGCGAAGGCCGTGGTGGGCCAGGACGCCACGGTCACCGGACTCCTCGTGGGCCTGCTCTCACAAGGACATGTGCTTCTTGAAGGTGTCCCGGGCGTGGCCAAAACGCTGCTGGTTCGTGCCTTGTCCGCGGCGTTGAGCCTGGACACCAAACGAGTCCAGTTCACCCCGGACCTGATGCCCGGAGACGTCACCGGTTCGCTGGTGTACGACTCCCGGACGGCAGACTTCACGTTCCGCGAAGGACCGGTTTTTACGAACATCCTGTTGGCTGACGAAATCAACAGGACGCCACCCAAAACGCAGGCATCCCTGCTGGAGGCCATGGAAGAGCGGCAGGTCTCGGTGGACGGGGTGTCCCGCAGGCTGCCGGCCCCGTTTATGGTGGCCGCCACGCAGAACCCTGTCGAATATGAAGGGACCTATCCGTTGCCGGAAGCTCAGTTGGACAGGTTCCTCCTTAAGCTCACCATGCAGCTGCCGGAACGCCACGACGAGGTTGAAGTCATCCGCCGCCACGCCGCCGGGTTCAACCCGCAGGACCTGGCCGCAGCAGGTATCCGGGCAGTGGCCGGTGCCGGGGACCTCGCGCTGGCCCGCGAAGCCATGGCAGCCGTTGCCGTGGAACCGGAAATCATTGGCTACATCGTGGACCTGGTGCGGGCCACCCGCACGGCCCCGTCCTTCCAGCTCGGCGTCTCTCCCCGTGGCGCCACCGCTTTACTGAATACGTCCCGGGCATGGGCGTGGCTTTCTGGCAGGAGCTTCGTCACCCCTGACGACGTGAAATCCCTGGCGCTGCCGTGCCTCCGGCACCGGGTGTCGCTCCAGCCCGAAGCGCAGATGGACGGCGTACGGGTGGACGATGTGCTGGGCAGCATCCTGGCATCCGTTCCTGTACCGCGCTGATGGCCGTTTCCGGGCGCTTTGTCCTCCTGGTCCTGCTTGGCCTGGTGCCCGTCCTGCTGCTTCCCGGACGGGCCACGGTCCTGACGACAGTGGGCGTGCTGGCTGCGTTGCTGGTCGCCGACGTGCTGCTGGCAGCGTCGCTCCGCTCCATTGAAGTGCTCCGGCCCAAGCCCGGCAGCGTCACCCTGCATGGCAGCGTCGAGGCCACCCTCACCATCCGGAACAACGGACGGCGCCGCCTCCGCGGCTCCATCCGCGACGGCTGGCAGCCGTCCGCAGGGGCCGAGAACCCCGTCCAGCACATCGATGTCCCGCCCGGCGAGGGACGCCGCGTCACCGTGAGGCTGCACCCGGTGCGCCGCGGAGACCTCCGGACCCCGCACATCACTGTCCGGGCCTTCGGACCACTCGGGCTTGCAGCAGGCCAGGTGACCATCACCTCTCCGGGCTCGCTGCGGGTCCTGCCTCCCTTTCATTCCCGACGCCACCTTCCGTCGAAGCTGCGGAAGCTGCGTGAACTCGACGGGAAGGCAGCGGTGCAGATCCGCGGCGGGGGCACGGAGTTCGATTCCCTCCGCGATTACGTGCGCGGAGACGACGTCCGGTCCATCGATTGGCGCGCCACCGCCCGCCGCTCCGCCGTGGTGGTCCGCACTTGGCGGCCCGAACGCGACCGGCGGGTGGTGATGGTCCTGGACGTCTCCCGGACCTCGGCCGCCAGGATCGGCGACGAAACCAGGCTGGACACGGGGATGGAAGCCGCGTTGCTGTTGGGGGTCCTGGCAGAGCGCGGCGGGGACCGGGTGGACTTCCTGGCCTTCGACAGGAGAATCCGGGCGCGTGCCGGTTCCGCCGGCCAGGGCAACCTCCTGGGCCGGATGGTGCAGGCCATGGCCCCCCTGGATGCCGAGCTCATCGAAATGGACTGGCCGGCGGTCCCGGCCGAGGTCCGGGCGGTGTCGGCCCACCGCTCCCTGGTGGTCCTGCTGACCTCACTCGACGGCGGAGCCCCGGAGGAAGGCCTCATTCCGGTGGCCGCCCAACTGGCCGGCCGCCACGTTGTGGTGGTTGCCGCCGTCAGGGACCCCCAGCTCGAAACCATGCTCCGCGATCGTGGGGACGCCAGCAGCGTCTTCCGGGCCGCCGCAGCCGAACGGACCCTGCTTCAGCGGGCTGCCGTCAGCGCCGAACTGCGCCGCTGCGGGGTGGAGGTGGTGGACGCTGAACCGCACCAGTTGCCGCCCGCCCTGGCCGATATGTACATCCGGCTCAAGGCGGCCGGTAGATTGTGAAGCCACAGCTGTTCGTCCCGGCAGGAGGCACGCCATGAACGTCCCCATTTACAAACAGGCCCTTGGGTCTGCTTTCGACAGGCTGCAGCCCGAGCTGCAGGAGTACTTTTCCTTGGTCCCTGGATCAGGCCAATACGGCGTGGGGGAAGGAACCTTCGATGTGGTGGGGTGCCGCCAGGACTGGCTGCGGCCGCTGCTGCGGATGACCGGCGGCGAGGAGGCGTTTTTCCCCGAGTACGGCGAGGACATCCCGTTCCGGATCGAAAACCATGCCCACCAGGATCCGTTCGGCCGCTCCAGCTTGACCGCACGGCGTGAAATCAGGTTCCCCGGGCGGACCCGGATTTTCCAGGACACCACCAGCGCCGAAAGGGACGGCGCGGCAGGCGCCAGGCTGGTGGACTACGTGGGCAGGTACCGGCGGATGGTCACTGACCTGAACCTCAGCGTCACCCCGGACGGCAAGCTCCGCGGGATCTCCGAGGCGTCCCGGCTTTTCCTCGGAGCTTTGCGGATTCCCCTGCCCGCGGCCCTGGACGCCAAAGCCTATGCACAGCAGTGGTGGGATCCGGCGGCCGGCACGGACGGCAGGCACCGGATCCAGGTCAAGGTGATCCAGCCCCAAATCGGGGTGGTGCTGGTGTACGCCGGCAGTTTCGACTACCGGTTGCGGCCTTACGCCGGCGGCAGCTCGGCCCAAAGTTTCCTGCCCCGCTACGCGCAGCCGGACCGCTGGGAAAACCGGACCTGACCGGTCGCGCCGCTCACGTCAGCTGGTTGAGCCCGTCCGCAACCTGGGTAAGCCTGCCCAGCACGGCCGTGGCCTGGGCTGGGGTCCGTGCCTGCGCACCGGCGGACGGCGTCACCCGGACCCCTGCCAGCGCGGCTGCCGGCAGGCCAAGCTGCCGCCAGGGGCGCCACACCCGTTCCACGCACTCCGCTGTCCGCGGCAGCTCCGCTGACGGATCCAGGACACCGGCCCACAGCCGTTTGCCGGCCTCCACCGCACCGGCCAGTTGTTCCCACTGCCGGTTGGTCAACGCCTTCATCGGCACGGCGATCCCGTCAGCTCCGGCGGCAAGGATTTGGTCAAACGGAGCCTCGATCTCCGGAACTGAGACCACGATTTCTGCAGCACCGGCCAGGCGCAGCGAATCCAGGACCACGCGCCAGGACTCGCGGGCCTCGGAGGCGGCGACGGCCCGCAGGGTGCGGTACCCACTGGAGGTGGGGATGCTTCCGGCCAGGACGGCAGCGATGTCGGGCTCATCCACCTGGACCACCAGCCGGGCGCCGGGAACTGCCGCGGATACCCGGGCCAGGTAAGCGCCCACTCCAGCGGCGAGCGAGGCCGCCAAGTCACGGCGGGCACCGTAGTCGAGCAGGGCCCGTTCGCCGTTATGGAGGTGCAGGCCGGCCGCGAGGCTCATCGGCCCCACAAGCTGGACCTTGATTTCGGCCGCTGAGGTGTCCTCGGCGCCCACCACGTCGGCCAGGATATTAATGTCGGTGGACAGCGCGGACACGGCCCGCCGGTGGTCCTTGCCGGGCCGGTCCACCAGCCGCCAACCGTATGGCTGGACGTCCACTGCCAGTTCTTCGAGGAGCGTGGCGGTGCGGCCAAGGGCGTCCGAGCCCACGCCACGGTCCGGCAGTTCCGCGAGGAAGGGCAGGTGCGGGCTGCCCAGTTCACCCCTGATGATCCGCGTGGCCTCCAGTGGATCGTCGCCGGGCCATGGGCCCAGGGCGGTGGCCGTCACTTCCAGGGGCGGCGCCTGCACCGGCGCGGCTGTGGCGCCTTGGTCCTGCGGTTCAACCCTCATGCGGTGGTGGCGGCCTGGGTATCCAGGGCGGCGGCCTGATGGCCCTCCGCGATGGCTTCGTGGTGCCGGATCACCTCGCCGATGATGAAATTGAGGAATTTCTCGGCGAAGGCGGGGTCGAGGTGGGCGTCTTCGGCCAACCGCCGGAGCCTGGCGATCTGGGCGGCTTCCCGCCCCGGGTCACCGGCCGGAAGGCGGTGGTTGGCTTTGAGGAAGCCCACCTTCTGGGTCGCCTTGAAGCGCTCGGCCAGGAGGTACACCAGGGTCGCGTCGATGTTATCGATGCTTGAGCGGATGGACAGCAGTTCGGCCATCACCGAGTTGTCCACTTGCCCGGCCAGGGAACTGGCTGCGGGGTCGAAGTCGTCGGGGTCAGGGGTGCCGGGGTTGTGCTGCGTCATGGGTCAAGTCTATGGGCAGCAACGGCAGGCACCGGGCGTGTTAAGCCCGGTGCCTGCCGCGCCCAGCGGTCCTGCTGCTCAGATGCCCAGCAGCGCCCGGTGCTCTTCCCGCCGTCGTGCCTGCTCATCAGGGTCCGGCACCGGCAGGGATGCCACCAGCCGCTTGGTGTAGTCGTGGCCGGGGTTGCCCATCACCTGGCTGCCGATGCCTTGTTCCACCAGTTTCCCCTTGTACAGAACTCCCACCCACTGGGAGAGGATGTCCACCACGGCGAGGTCATGGCTGATGAAAAGGCAGCCGAAACCAAACTCCTCCTGGATGTCCCGGAACAGCTCCAGGACTTTCGCCTGCACCGATACGTCAAGTGCAGACGTCGGCTCATCTGCGATCAGCAGCCTGGGGTTCAGGCTGAGGGCGCGTGCCAGGGAAGCGCGTTGGCGTTGCCCGCCGGAGAGTTCGTGCGGGTACCTTCCCGCGTACGACGCCGGCAGCTGGACTGATTCAAGCAGCCCGGCAACGCGTTGACGGGCCTGCGCCGGGCTCGGCTTGGTATGGATCAGCATGGGTTCGGCGATGCAGTCGCCGATGGTCAGCTGGGGGTTGAAGGACGCGGCCGGGTCCTGGAACACAAAGCCGATGTCCTTCCGGAGCGGTTTGAAGGCGCGTTCTTTCATTCCCAGCATCTCAAAGCCCAGCACCTTGAGGCTGCCGCCGGTGGTGCGGTTCAGCCCTGCGATGGCCCGGCCGATGGTGGTCTTCCCGGACCCCGACTCCCCCACCAGCCCGAACACCTCCCCCTTGGACAAAGTAAGGGACACACCGTCCACGGCGCGGAACGCCGGGGCGCCCAGCCTCCCTGGGTATTCGATGACCAGGTCTTTGGCTTCGACCAGGACTTCGGCCCCCTGATGGGCCCGGGTGCTCAGTGTGGCCGACGCCGAATCGCGCCCGAGGTGCGGCACCGCGGCCAGGAGGTCTTTTGTGTAGTCCTGGCGCGGTTCGGCGAAAAGCGTCCGGGCGGACGCTTCCTCGACGATGTCGCCCCGGTACATCACCACCACCCGGTCAGCGAGGTCAGCCACCACTCCCATGTTGTGGGTGATGAGGACAATCGAGGTGCCGTACTTATCGCGGAGGTCCCGCAGCAGTGCCAGGATTTCGGCCTGGACTGTGACGTCCAGGGCGGTGGTGGGTTCGTCCGCCACAATCAGCCCTGGATTCAGTGCCAGGGCGGCTGCAATGACCACACGCTGCTTCTGCCCGCCGGAGAACTGGTGCGGGTAGTAGTTGACGCGCTTTTCCGGGTCGGGGATGCCCACCTTGCGGAGGGCTTCGATGGCCCGCTCCTTGGCTTCCCGGGATGAGAGCTTCCTGCCGCTCTCCTTGTCTGCGTGGGCGCGAAGGCCCTCGGCGATCTGCCAGCCCACCGTGAAGACCGGGTTCAGGGCCGTGGACGGTTCCTGGAACACCATTGCCACGTCACGGCCGCGGATCTGCCGCAGCCGTCCCGGGCTGACGCTGATGACGTCTGCACCGTTAATGAGGACAGTTCCTGAGGAAGTGGCGGTTTCGGGCAACAGGCCCAAAATGGTTTTGGCGGTAACGGTTTTGCCGGACCCTGATTCGCCGACGATGGCGAGTACTTCGCCGGGGCGGACGTCGAGGCTGACGCCCCTGACCGCGTGCACGTCCCCGCCGTCGGTGGCGAAGGTGACGCTCAGGTTATTGATTGCCAGGACCGGTGCTGGCAGGCCGGGCGTTGAGGGCGATGAGGTGCTCATGCCTTGCTTCCTTTCTCGGCGGATGCCGGGACCACGGCGGCGCGGGCCCGCTTGCGGCCGCGAAGGCGGGGATCGTTGAGGTCGTTGATGCTTTCGCCTACCAATGTCAGGCCCAAAACGGTCCAGACTATGGCCAGGCCCGGGAACACCCCCGTCCACCAGATGCCCGACGTTGTATCGGCGAGCGCCTTGTTCAAGTCGAAGCCCCACTCAGCTGCGGAACTGGGTTCGATACCGAAGCCGAGGAACCCCAGGGCGGCAAGGGTCAGGATGGCTTCGGAGGCGTTGAGCGTGAAGATCAGCGGCAGCGTTCGGGTGGCATTCCGGTAGATATGCCGGGTGATGATGCGCAGGTTGGACGCACCAACCACCTTCGCTGATTCCACGAAGGGCTCCGATTTCAGCCTGATGGTTTCCGCCCTGATGACCCGGAAATATTGCGGGATGAACACCACGGTGATGGAGGTGGCCGCGGCCATGATGCCGCCGAAGAGGCTGGACTGTCCACCGCTGATCACAATGGCCATGACGATGGCTACCAGCAGCGAGGGGAACGCATATACGGCGTCGGCCACCACCACCAGTATCCGGTCCAGCCAGCCGCCAAGGTAGCCGCTGACAAGGCCCAGCGCGACGCCGGCGAAAATGGACAGCGCCACGGCCACCACGATCACCAGCAAAGCGGTCTGGGTTCCCCAGAGAACCCTGGAGAGGACGTCATAGCCACCCACAGTGGTGCCCCAGAGGTGCTTGCCGCCGGGGGGCTGCTGGCTGGGGAAGCTGCCGTCCGCGTCGGAGAGCTGGGCGAACCCGAAGGGTGCCAGCAAAGGAGCCAGCGCCGCAGCCAACAAAAAGGTTCCTGTCAGGACCAACCCGATCACCAGCATCCCTCGCTGCAGCCCAACGCTGCGGCTCAGGTGCGAGACAACCGGCAACCGCCGGAACAGGCCTGCGCGGGGGTTGGCCACGGGAACGGGGGCTTCTGCGCCCTGGGGTGTGCTGCTCATGATCAGTACCTCACACGCGGGTCGATCAACGCGGCGATGATGTCCACGATGAAGTTTGTCAGGGCCACAATTACTGCCAGCAGCACCACGATGCCCTGGACCGCCACAAAGTCCCGGGCGGTCAGGTAGGTTGCCAGCTGGAAACCAAGGCCCTTCCATTCGAAGGTCTTTTCGGTCAGGACCGCTCCGCCCAGCATCACGGCGATCTGCAGGCCCATCACCGTAATGATCGGAATCAGCGCCGGTTTATAGGCGTGTTTGGTGACCAGCCGATACTCGCTGACGCCGCGGGAGCGACCCGCTTCCACATAGTCCCGGCCCAGGGTGCCAATCACGTTTGTCCTGACCAGCCGCAGGAAGATGCCGGCGGTCAGCAGGCCCAGGGCCAACGCGGGGAGTACCGCGTGGGCCATCACATCCCCCAGCGCTGCCATGTTGCCGCTGCGGAGGGCGTCCAGCCAGTAGATTCCGCTGGGAGCCTGAAGGGCTGTCAGTGCCAGCTCGTTGGAGGTTTTGGCCCGGCCGGCGACGGGAAGCCAGCCCAGCCACACGGAAAACGTCAGTTTCAGCAGCAGCCCGGCGAAAAAGACCGGGGTGGCATAGCAAAGGATGGCAAAGATCCGCAGGACGGCATCGGGCAGGTGGTCACGCCGATGGGCAGCCACCATGCCAAGGGGGATGCCGATCAGCAGCGCAACGATCAAGGCATTAATGCTCAGTTCAAGGGTGGCGGCACCGTACGTTGTCAGCACTTCGGTCACTTTGCGGTTATCGGAGAGGGTGGTTCCGAAGTTGCCGGTGACCAGTTGCCCCAGGTACTCGAAGTACTGGACAAAGATCGGCCGGTCATAGCCCGCCGCCTGGATCCGTTCCTGCAGCTGTTCGGGGGGCAGGCGCCCGCCCAGGGCTGCGGTGATGGGATCGCCGGTGATCCGCATCAGGAAGAACACCATGGTCACCAGGATGAAGATGGTTGGAAAGATCAAGAGGAATCGGATCAGGATATATTGGCCAAGCCCTCCGCCGGAGGACTTTTTGGCGGCCTGTAGTGCACCGTCCGTTTCCGGGGGCGGGGCGTCGATCAGTGTTGTCAATGGATCACCTAAGAATGTGGTGCCCGCGCCAAGCGTCCCCAAACGCCGGCCGGGCCCGTCAACGGGGCGGGACACCTACAGGTGTTCCGCCCCGTTGCCCGTCAGGGCCGGATGGACTTACTTGGAGATGACGCCGAGGCGCGTCTTGAAGGAAGCGTCCAGGGTGGTCTCGACTCCCTTGACGTCCGCTCCGGAGACCAGCACCTGCGCGCCCTGGAGCAGGGGCAGGGTGGAGAGGTCCTTGGCAACCGCTTCCTGGGTCTCGCCGAGGATCTTGACGCGTTCGTCCTTATCAACAGTTGTCAGCTGCTTCTGGATCAGGGCAGCGACGTCGGCGTTCTCGTAGTGGTTCTTGAGGAAGTTGTTGGGTACGAAGAACGGGGTGAGGTAGTTGTCAGGGTCGGAGTAGTCCGGGAACCAGCCCAACTGGTAAACCGGGTACGCGTCAGCAGTCCGGTCCTTCGAGTAGGTGACCCATTCGGTGGACTGCAGGTCCACGGTGAACAGGCCCGACTTTTCCAGCTGTTCCTTGATCATGGCGTACTCATCTCCGGAGGAGCTGCCGTAGTGGTCAGGGTTGTATTGGAGCTTGATGTTGACGGGCCCGCTCACGCCCGCGTCTGAGAGTGCCTTCTTGGCTTTGTCCAGGCTGGGCTTGCCATTGTCGCCGTAAAGTTCCTTCATGGGCTGTTCAGCACCAAGGAAGCCATCGGGAACCACGGAGTATGCAGGCAGGTAGGTGCCCTTGTAGACCTGGGTGGCAATCGCATCCCGGTCCACGATGTTGGCCATGGCCTGGCGGACCGCCAGCGCCTTGGCCGGATCGGCCTCCGCGGTTTTGGCACCGAACGGCATGGTGTCGAAGTTGAAGACGATGTAGCGCAGTTCCCCGCCGGGTCCCTTGTGGACCTTGACCTTGGAGTCGCCCTCCAGGTCGGCCACATCCGTTGCCGTCAGCGAGCGGCCGGCAACGTCGATGTTGCCTTGCTGCACATCCAGCTTGAGGTTATTGGCGTCCGCGTAGTACTTGATGTTGGCTCCGCCATTGGCCGGCGCACCGAGCAGGCCCTTGTAGTCGGCGTTCGGCTTGAGGCTGATGAGCTCATTCTTCTTGTAGCTCTCGATGGTGTACGGGCCGGCGAAAGGTTTGGCAGCGACGATGTCATCGTCAGACATGACCTTGTCCTTGGGAAACACTTCCTCGTCGATGATCGGGCCGGTGTTGGATGCCAGGACGCCGGCAAACACCTGGTCGTTGGCGGCCTTGAGCTTAAACACCACGGTGGCATCGTCCGTGGCCTCGACCGAGTCCAGGTTGGCAAAGAGTGATGCTGGACCGTTGGGGTCATTGATGGCGATGATCCGCTCCACGGAGAACTTCACGTCCGAGGACGTCAGCTCATGGCCGTTGGCAAACTTCAGGCCGGATTTGAGCTTGACGGTGTAGTCGGTGGGTGCCGTGAAGGAGTCCGACTCGGCGATGTCGGGGACGGCGTCGGCGCTGCCGGGCTTCGCGTTGAGCAAGAACGGGTAAATCTGGTTCATCACCAGGAAGGAGCCTGCGTCGTAGGACCCTGCCGGATCCAGGGTGACAACCTTGTCCGTGGTGCCAAAGGTGATGGTGCTGCTGCTGGAGCCTTCGGTTGAGGTCCCGCCACCGCCCGAGGGGCCCGTGCAGGCCGTCAGTGCCAGGGCGGAAATGCCTGCCAGCGCGATCGCGCCGTTCAGGGCCTTGTTGCTCTTCATCATCTGTGAACTTTCTGTTCGATGAGTACGCGCCTGCCGCCCGCTAAGGGGTCACTTCGCCTAAGCGGGAGGTGCGCTGTGCTGATGCGTTGATTCAACCACCGACCCACCCGCCGCAACGGGTGATTTGTGAGTTGAGACACAAAATTTACACGATTGATCAGCGACTCTCACTTCGGCGCGGCGCCGACAACCCCTGAAGCGGCCCGGCGGAGTCCGGAACAGGCCTGGGCCGGGGCACAGCAAAATGCGCCGCCCCTCATGGGACGGCGCATCAGCGTGGGTGGCTTAGAGCTCCGTCCGCTGCAGCGAGCGGGCGGCGTCGATGGTGGCCTGGCCCAGGACCCGGCTGCCCTGGTAGAGGACCACCGTCTGGCCGGGGGCGACTCCGCGGAGCGGCGTGCCGAGGCGGACCACCAGCTGGCCCGGTGCCGAGGCGTCAGCATCGGGTTCCATCCAGGCCTGCGCCGGCACGGGGTCGCCGTGCGCACGGACCTGGGCGTAGCAGTCAAAGCCGGCGCCCGTTCCAACTTCGCTGATGGGCAGACCGGCCCAGGACACCTTGATGCCACGGATCTCGTCGATGGCCAGGAGGGCTTCCGGGCCCACCACAACCTTGTTTTCCTTGGGCCGGATCTCCAGGACAAAGCGCGGTTTTCCGTCGGCGGCCGGGGTGCCCAGCTTCAGCCCGCGGCGCTGTCCGACGGTGAAGGCATTGGCGCCGGGGTGCTCGCCTACTTTGGTCCCGGTTTCGTCCACGATGTCCCCGGTGGACATGTCGATCTTCTCGGCCAGCCAGCCGGCTGTATCGCCGTCGGGAATGAAGCAGATGTCGTGGCTGTCCGGCTTGTTGGCGACGGAGAGTCCGCGGCGCTCAGCCTCGGCCCGTACCTCGGCCTTGGATGGCGTTTCGGCCAACGGGAACATGGAGTGCTTGAGCTGCTCGTGGGTGAGCACGCCGAGGACGTAGCTTTGGTCCTTGGCCCAGTCAGCGGCCCGGTGCAGTTCCCGGTTTCCGTCGGCGTCCTCGATCACCTTGGCATAGTGCCCGGTGCAGACGGCGTCAAAGCCGAGCGCAATGGCTTTTTCCAGCAGGGCGGCGAACTTGATCCGCTCGTTGCACCGCATGCAGGGGTTGGGGGTACGGCCCGCGGCGTATTCGTCGATGAAGTCCTGGACCACATCCTCTTTGAACCGCTCGGAGAAGTCCCACACGTAATACGGGATGCCCAGCACGTCGCAGGCACGCCACGCGTCGCGGGAGTCCTCGATGGTGCAGCAGCCTCGGCTGCCGGTGCGCAAGGTGCCGGGCATCCGGGACAGCGCCAGGTGGACGCCGACGACGTCGTGCCCGGCTTCGACGGCACGGGCTGCGGCAACGGCGGAATCAACGCCGCCGCTCATGGCTGCTAGAACTCGCATGCTGGCTTTCTGGTTGATGGTTCCGGCGCTTCCACCGGAAGGTGCGGACCGGCCAGGCTGGTCCCCGGAAACGATCCTCGCCTATCTATTCTACGGGCCTATGCAAACCCGGCGCCGGTTCCCTGCCGGGCCACCGTTCCCGCTGTCTGGATCGACGACTCATGCCCGGCCATTCCTGCCTGCCGTGCACGGGCGTAAGCCTCGGGCAACGCAGTGAGCAACGCGTCGACGTCGGCCTCAGTGGAACTGTGCCCCAGCGTGAAGCGCTGCGCGCCGCGGGCAGTCTCCTCGTCCAGCCCCATGGCGAGCAATACGTGCGAGGGACGGGGGACGCCCGCGGTACAGGCCGAACCCGTGGAGGACTCCACTCCGGCCAGATCCAGGAGGAACAGGAGGGAGTCGCCTTCGCAACCGGGAAACGTAAAGTGTGCGTTGCCCGGCAGGCGGTCCGGCGCCGCTGCACCGCGAAGGACGGCGGAAGGGACGCGGTCAAGGACGCCGGCCACCAACCGGTCCCGGAGTTCCGCGATCCGCAGCGCATCCGGTCCGAGCGCGGCAGCGGCGCCCTCGGCTGCCGCTGCGAAGGCCGCAATGGACGGGGTGTCCAGGGTGCCCGAACGGACGTTGCGTTCCTGGCCCCCGCCGTGCTGGACCGGGGTCAGGGTAACCGCCCTGCCCAACAGAAGGGCCCCCACCCCCACGGGTCCGCCGATTTTGTGGCCGGAAACGGACATCGCGGCCAAGCCGGATGCCTTGAAGTCCACCGGCACGGAACCAAACGCCTGGACCGCATCGGAGTGGACCGGAATGCCACTGGCGCTGGCGATTTCCACAATGCGGCTGATGGGCTGGACCGTACCCACTTCATTGTTGGCCCACATCACTGTCACCAGCGCGATGCTTTTGGGGTCGCGCGCGATTTCGGCCGCCAGGACTTCGAGGTCCAGGACGCCTGCGGCATCCACCGGCAACCACGTGACCTGGGCACCCTCGTGGCGTTCCAGCCATTCCACCGTGTCCAGTACTGCATGGTGTTCGACGGCGGAGCAGAGGATGCGCCGTCGGGTGGGGTCGGCTGCCACCCGGGCCCAATACAGGCCCTTCACCGCGAGGTTGTCCGCCTCCGTGCCGCCGGACGTAAAGATCACTTCCGACGGATGGGCGCCCGCGGCAGCCGCAACGGTTTCCCGGGCGTCCTCGACCACGCGGCGGGCCCGCCGCCCGGCCCCGTGCAGTGACGACGGGTTTCCTGTGCGGGCAAGCTCGCGGGTCATGGCGGCCAGGGCCCCGGCCGAAAGCGGCGTGGTGGCGGCATGGTCAAGGTAGGCAGGCACCTGCCCATTCTATCGCTGGGCCTTTCCACCCCCCACCGGTCCCACCGCACATGCGGGCCGCTAGTTGGCGGGCGGCAAAACCGGCAGGAACCGTTCCACTTCCGAACGGGCAGCGGCCAGGGAACCTGCATCCGGGCACGACACGGACACGTAGATGGATGAACCCGCGGTCCCGAACAGGCGGGCCAGGACAGCGGTGGCCCGTCCGCCGGCGGCCGCGGCTTCTGTGAGGACCAGGACCTCGACCGATTTTGGCGGCGCGTCATTGTCGCCGCCCCACCGCAACGATCCCGGCTTCAGGTATTCGGGAAGGATGGTTGGGTCCAGGTACTGGAAAAGAGCAACCGTTGAGTCGCGGTCGTCCTGCCGCACCAGGGGCCCCTGGTCGGTTCGGACTTTGGCGGCAGCCACGCAGCCATCCGCCTTGGCGTATTGGCTTTCACCTGCCACGTTGGCCTTGGCGAGCTTCCAGCCGGGAACCTCTGCCAAGGAATCTCCGATCCCTACGGGGACCCCAGGGGCCAAGACCCCGCCGGCAGAGAACGGCATGTCCTGCGCTGCCACCGCATCAGCGTCGTGACCAGGAGTTATGGTGGGCGTCGCCGGCGCAGCGCTGTTGCTGACCGGGGCCGGTGCGGCAGGGTCGCGCACGTCAACGCTGCAGGCACCCAGCAACGCCACGGCGAGCGCGGCTGCCGCCAGTTGCGCCGCCCGTTGCACGGCGTTCCGGCCCCTGCCCGCCGTCGTCGTCCGCAAAACCATCTCCAACCCCAATGCTTCCTGCGCTGCCGGTCCAGGCGCGCAAGTCGAGTCTAAACTCCGTCCTGGCCGCCGGGCACAGGGAACCAGCGGGGCCTCCATGGGCGTTGACAAAGAAAGGACCAGTCCTGCCGGCACCGGTCCGTACTGCCTGGGAAGCGATCACGCTGGCTAAACTGGGCAGGCCGGTCCGCCTCCCGGGTGATTGGCCACAATGCAAAGGATGAGTGTTTGACCGAGAGCAGCAGCTCCCATTACCAGGTCCTCCAGGTGGCCGTCACCGCCACCGAGAAGGAAATCAGAGTGGCGTACCGTCGCGCCGCCAGGACCGCCCATCCGGACCAGGGCGGTGACGCTGCAGCGTTCCGCCGCGTGACCTCGGCCTACGAAACGCTGATCGACCCCCAGCGCCGCAAGGCCTACGACCGTTCCTATGCGGCCGGAACCACCGGGACTGGCACCGGGAGCTCCGAAGCGCATTTTGATGCGCCGCCTGCAGGCAGCCGGGCCTCGGCCACTGTCCACCGGCCTGCCACCGCCAGGAATACGGCCGGTGACCCGCCCGTCTACGTCCCGCCGTTCGGTGCGGGCAACGGCGTTCCGCTGCTCTCCCTGACGGAAGCCAGCCAACAGGTCCACGGCATGCCCCGCAAGCGCGGGATCTTCGGCGCGGAAGCCCGGATCCAGCGGGAGATGCGCACAGTCCAGCTGCTGAGCCGCCAGGTCCTGCCTGCCATTCCGGCGGCCCGGCTCATCAACGGCCTGCAGTCCCCTGCCGACAACAGCCACATCGACCATGTCCTTTTCTCCGGCTACCGGCTGGCCCTGATCGGTTCCATGCTGCTGCCCAAGGGCGCTTACGCCTGGGACGGCCAGACACTGAACCACGGCGGGCGCTCCATTGCCCCGCCGCAGCTGGGCCACGTGGTGCGGGCCATGCAGGACATCTTCCCCGAACTCAACGTGACCGGATGGACGGTGGTCCACAGCCCCGGGGGCAACCTGCACGAACCAGTCATCGACCACCATCGCCGCTCCGCAGGCGGTTTGGACAGCGTGCAGATCGTCAACGCCGCGGGAATGGTCCGGGGCCTCAAGGAGTTCCTGGCCTCGGGGCCGGCGCCAAACACCGTCAACGTGTCAGTGCTCGCCAGGCTGCTGCGCGGCATGCACTGAGCCTTGGCTAGGATTGATCCGTGTTCCGCATCCTCTTCCACTCCCCCGAAATCCCCGGCAATACCGGCAACGCCATCAGGCTGGCCGCCATCACCGGCGCCGAGCTGCACCTGGTGGAACCGCTCGGGTTCGACTTTTCCGACGCCAAACTCCGCCGCGCCGGACTGGATTACCACGACCTTGCACTGGTGACGGTCCACCCGGACATCAACGCAGCGTGGCAACACCTTGAGCCGGAGCGCGTCTACGCGTTCACCTCGGATGGAACGGCCAGCTACACCGACATCGCCTACCAGCCCGGGGACGTCCTGATGTTCGGGCAGGAGTCCGTGGGGCTGCCCGCGGCGCTGAAATCAGATCCGCACGTGACCGCCACTGTCCGGCTGCCCATGCTCCCCGCCCTGCGCTCGCTCAACCTCGCAAATGCAGCCTCGATCGCCGTCTACGAAGCCTGGCGGCAAAACGGTTTCGCCGGCGCCCGAATCTGAGCAGCCTGGTGCGGCCATGACGCCCCGGGCCACGTCCCCCCGGCGGATTGAAACAATTACCGTGCCCCGCCCATCCGCCTGACCTGCAGCGCCGAATTACACCTGAGAACATTCCACGGCACATGAGGAGCGGCAGGTGACACTTCTAGACGCAGGTTCCAGGACCAGGGCCCGGCAGCCGGGCTGCGGTGCGCAGGTTTCACCGCCCGGAGACTTATGCTTGGAAGTAATGGAAACTCCCAACGCGCCAAATACCGAGGCCCCGGCAGCGGTGACAGATTCGCCGGCTGATCTAAGCCGCCGCCTCGCCGTGCTGCTTGCCGGCATTGCCCAGGGCAGCCAACCGGCCTTTGCGGAGTTTTACCAGCTCACCTCGCGCCGGGTCTTCGGCATGGCCCGCCGGGTCCTGATCGACCCGGAACTCAGCGAGGACACCACGCAGGAAGTGTTCCTTCAGGTGTGGCAGAACGCCTCCAAATTTGATCCGCAGGCCGGGAGCCCGCTCTCCTGGCTGATGACCATTTCGCACCGCCGCGCAGTGGACAAGGTACGGTCCTCGCAGTCATCCACTGACAGGGAAGCCAAATACGGAGCCAGCAGCCAGGACATTGCCCACGACAGCGTCTCAGATGAAGTGGGCAGCCGGCTTGAGGCCGAAGCAGTTGTCAGGTGTTTGGAAACGCTGACGGAAACGCAGCAGGAATCCGTCCGCCTGGCCTACTACGGCGGCCTGACCTACCGGGAAGTCGCAGAGCGCCTCAACGCGGCGGTTCCCACCATCAAGTCCCGCATCCGCGACGGACTGATCCGACTAAAGACCTGTTTGGGGGTGAGTTGAGATGACAGGCATGAACGATGGACGCACCAGCCGCTCAGGGTCCTTCGGCGACACCGTTGCCGCGGACCTCGCATCCGGGCGTGCCGTGGACCTCGCTGAACTGTATGCCCTGGACGCCGTCACGGATCCCGAACGCGAGCTCATCGAAGACTACCTTTCGGCCGCACCCCCGGCCGAGCGAACCGCCTTCCTGGAACGTGTCCGCCAATCCCGCGAAACGCTGGCCATGACCTTCAAAGCCGAAGAGGAGCCCCCGGCTGACCTCTTTGACCGCATCATGGCGCAGCTGCCTGTCCAGAGCACCACAACGGAGCAGGCGCCAGCCGTGCCACCGGTCACGGAGGCGGTCACTGAATCAGCAGCGCCGGCTCCTGCACCCGTCGACGAACTGGCCCGGGCCCGGCAACGCAGAACTGACCGTAAGCCCTCCGGCGCACGCCGCTGGTTTGTGGGTGTGGCTGCCGCGGCAGCCATCGCCCTGGGCGGCGTGGGTGTGGGTGCATACCTCGCGGACCAGAACGATCCGCTCAACCAGGTGGTCCGGGCCAGCGACTTGCGGGTAGCCTCCGTCGACGTAAGCGGCGGCGGAACGGCAACCCTGCAGATTTCGTCTGCCCAGGACGCTGCAGTGGTCAAGATGAAGGACGTTCCGGCACCCCCGGCCGGCAAGGTCTACCAGATGTGGCTGATCCCCAAGGATGGCTCCGCGCCGGTATCCCAGGGCCTGATGGATGCCGAAGCCCTATCCAAGCCCGCTGTGGTCCGCGGAATTTCCTCCGCCGCCAGCCTGGGCATCACGGTGGAGCCGGTGGGTGGATCCACGTCCCCCACCTTGCCCACGGTGGCTGCCGCTCCCCTGGGAGCCTGAACCGCAGTAGAACCATAAGCGCCCCGCCTGCCTTTTCCAAGGAAGAGACAGGCGGGGCGCTTGCCGTATCCGGGGCGGTCAGAAACCGGCGATGGTCCCGGGACCGTTGACTGCCACAACATGGAAGGCTTCGGCGCTGCGGCCCTGCGGCAGTCCACCGCGGGCAGCATTGCCCTGCATACCCCCGCGAACTGCAGCCTCCATCGCCTGCACATCCGGATGCTGGCTGACATGGACATGGATTGCCGCGAGCTTGGCATCCACCTGCTCCGTGACATCAACAAAGTGGTTTTCCCTGTCGGCAGGACCAGCATAAAGCCACAGCCACGGCAGTTTGTAGGCGTCCAGCCCGGCTTCCGCCAGTTCCGGGTACGCGAACGGGTTTTCCACGGCGGGGTACACCGCACGGGTCACCGCCTCCCCCACCGCCAGGTGGTCAGGGTGGCTCTTCTGGATCCGGTCCCAGTTGCGTTCCGGGTGCATGGCCAGTACGACGTCGGGCCTGATCTCCCGGATCAGCCGCACCACTTCCTTCATCACCCCGTGCGAGGGTTCAAGATAACCGTCCCGCTGGTGCAGGTAGTGGATGTCCGCGACACCCACCAGACCCGCCGCGCGGCGCTGCTCGGCGTCCCGCAGGGCGATGATGTCCGCCCTGTGCGCAGGATCAAAGCCGCCGGCGTCGCCGTCGGTCATGATGCAATAGCTGACCTGGACTCCCGCCGCCGTCCAGCCGGCGATGGTGCCTGCCGCGCCGAAGTCGATGTCATCAGGATGGGCCGCAAAACAGAGCACCCGCTCAATCCGGTGCTTTTCCGGATTGAACGGGCTCTGTCCCTGGCGCGGGGAAAAACTCACTGCATCAGCCCTTACGCTTCTTGATCTCTTCGGTGGCCTGGGGCAGGACGTCGAAGACGTCCCCGATGATGCCGAAGTCCGCAATCTCGAAGACCGGGGACTCGGCGTCCTTGTTGATGGCAACAATGACCTTGGCGGTCTGCATGCCGGCCTTCTGCTGGATGGCTCCCGAGATGCCGGCGGAGATGTACAGCTGCGGGGACACGGTCTTGCCGGTCTGTCCCACCTGCGCATCATGGCTGATCCAGCCGGCGTCGGTTGCTGCCCGGGAGGCGCCCACGGCAGCACCCAGCACATCGGCCAGGGCTTCCACGGGACCGAAGTCGCCGTCCAGGCCGCGGCCACCCGCCACCACGATCCGGGCATCGGTGAGGTCCGGCCGGCCGCTGGCGGCCTTCTGCTCACGGGCGGTGATCCGTGCTGCAGCCGCTGTGCTGTCCGCCGGGACCTCGATCGTGACTGCCTCAGGACTGCTGGGCGCCGCCGCAGCCTCGGGGACCACGTTGTTGGCCTTGACGGTCACTACCGACACCGGGGTGCTGGCCTTGCAGGCGGTGGTGTAGGAGCCGGCCAGGACTGACTTGTGGGCCGTTCCGTCAGCTTCCACGGCAACAGCGTCCGTGATCACACCGGCACTGAGGCGGACGCCCAGGCGGGCGGCAATTTCCTTGCCCTCCGGTGAGTTGTCGAGCAGCACAATGCCTGCGCCGGCGCTTTCGACGGCGGCGGACAGGTACGCGGCCTTGGGGGCCACCAGGAAATCGTTGAGGTCCCGGGCTGACGGGTGGAAGACGGTGCCTACGCCGTATTCGGCGAAGGTGGCGGCAACGGCGTCGGACACGTCCCCGTTGACGGCGACTGTGCTCTCACCCAGGGTGCGCGCCAGTGTCAGGAGCTCAAGGCTGCTCTTTTTGAGCGAAGCGCCGGGGTTGTCGATGAATACAAGTACTTTTGCCATGTTCGTGATCCCTCTTAGAGCAGCTTCTGGGCGGCCAGGAAGTCAACCAGCTTGATGCCGGCGTCGCCTTCGTCGGTGATGATGGTGCCGGCTGTCCGCGGCGGGCGTTCCTCGGCGCTGGCCACTGTGGTCCAGGACCCTGCGTGGCCCACCTGCGAGGCGTCCACACCGATGTCGGCGAGGGACAAGGTGGTGATGTTTTTGCGCTTGGCGGCGATGATGCCCTTGAAATTGGGGTACCGCGGCTCGTTGATCTGGTCCGTCACCGAGACAACGGCAGGCAGCGGTGCCTCCACCGTCTCAGAGGACGTGTCGGCGTCCCGGCGGGCCGTCAGGCGTCCGCCTGAAACCTCCAGCGACGACGCGAAGGTGACCTGGGGCAGGCCAAGCCGCTCGGCGAGCTGCGCAGGCACCAGGGAGGTCTCCCCGTCGGTCGATGCCATGCCCGTGATGACCAGGTCGACGGCCCCATCGGAGCCAAGGTGCCGGACAGCTGCGGCGAGCGCCAGGGAGGTGGCGGCGGCGTCGGAGCCGGCCAGCGCGGTGTCCGTGAGGTGGACGCCTTCGGTGGCGCCGATCTGGAGGGACTTCTTGACCGCGTTGACAGCGGCGGCCGGGCCCATGCTCAGGGCGATGACCTGGTTTCCGGCTTTGCTGCCGCCGCGTGCCTCGGCAAGCTGCAGGGCCGCTTCGAGGGCGTATTCATCCAGCTCGGACAGGATGCTTTCGTCCCGGTCCGTGGTGTGGCCGGCCCCGGTGAGGTGACGGTCGAACTGGGCGTCCGGTACATGCTTGACCAGGACAATGATCTTCAATGTATCTTCCACTGTAGTGACAGCAGCCTTCCGTGCGTATGGGCAGCCAGCCGGATAAGGTCATGGCCGCGGAATGCCCGGCATCCGGGTAGCTCCTAGCTAACCATATAGAAGGACAGGCTTTCCTTCTTGCGTTACGCGGAGCCGGTGCCGTTACGGGAAAATTTCCCAACGAACGACGGCGGCGCCCCCACCTTCGTGGGGACCCCGCCGTCGTGGTTTCCTGCGTTTGCCGGGCCGGGTCAGCTGGCGGCCTCACCAAGCGTGACGTCGAACGTCTGTTCTGAACCGTTGCGCAGCACCGTGATTTTCACTTTGGCGTTGGCGGCCTGTTCGCGGACCGCGGCGGTCAGCTGGTTGGGTTCGCCGATGGCGAGGTCGTTGAACTTGGTGATGACGTCGCCCACCTTGATGCCGGCCTTGCCGGCGGCGGAGTCGGATTCTACGGTGGCGACGTCAGCCCCGACGGAGAAACCGGAGGAGCTGGTGGTGGACCCGCTCGCCGACTTTGCCTTGACGCTGACTCCCAGCTGGCCGTGGGAAGCCTTGCCCGTGTCGATGATCTCCTGCGCCACGCGCTTGGCGTGGTTGATGGGGATACTGAAGCCGACACCGATGTTTCCGCCCGTGGTCGAGGAGGAATCAGAGCCTGCGGACGCAATCGCCACGTTGACACCGATGATCTCGCCGCTGGTGTTCACCAGCGCGCCGCCGGAGTTGCCGGGGTTGATCGCTGCGTCCGTCTGGATGACATTGATGGCGATGGAGCCCTTGTCCGCGGTCTGCTGGCTCTGGCCGCCACCTGGAGGCGCGAACTGGAAGCCCCCGTCTTCGCCCTGGGTGGTGTCGCCCTCTTCAGGGGCCGCCGAGGACGCCACACTGATGGTCCGGTTCAGGGTGGAGACGATGCCGTCCGTGACCGTGCCGGTCAGGCCGAGGGGGGAGCCGATGGCGATGGCGGTGTCGCCCACGTTCAGCTTGCCCGAGTCGCCCAGGGTGGCCGGGGTGAGGCCGGAACCGGCATCCACCTGGATCACCGCAAGGTCGGACAACGGGTCGGTGCCCACGAGCTTGGCCGTGAGGACCCGGCCATCGCTGGTGCGGACCTCAAGGGTGGCGTTGGCACTCTGCCCATCGAGGGTGACCACGTGGGTGTTGGTGAGGATGTGGCCCTGGTCGTCCAGGACGATGCCGGAGCCCGTGCCGCCGGCGCTTCCGCTGGCGGCACTGATGGTCACCACGCTGGGTGATGCCTTCACCGCCGCGGCGGTGATGGCATTGACCTTTTCCTGGTTGTTGACGATCACGGTTCCGGGCTGGCTGTTGCTGCTGGCCGTGGAGGTTGAGCCGCCGTTGCCAAAAAGCTCGCCGGAGCCAACAGTGGCAACACCGCCACCCACCAGCCCGGCGGCCAGGATGCTGGCCACCAGGGTGCCGACGCCGAACGCGGCCTTGCGCCGTGGGGCGTCCTTGGGGTTCGGGGCCGTGGCCACTCCCCCGGCGGCTGCGTGCGCGCCGTAGTGGTTTGCCTGGTGCTGCTGGTGCCCGCCGTACTGCGGGTTCGGCTGGTGCTGCTGCTGGCCGTAGAACGGCTGGTGCTGCGGGTACACCGGGCGGGGTGCGCCGGGGATCTCCTGGGTCTGGTTCCGGGGGATCTCCTGGGTCTGGTCCTGGCCGGGGGCGCCGCCGTCCTCATGCCGAGCCTCCGCGGGGGTTCCGCCGGACTGCGTGGAGTCCTGCTGCCACGGGTTTCCGCGGTTGCCGCGGGGGTCCTCGGGGGCCGGTCCGGGGGTTTGGTTCTCAGTCATGGGACTTCCTTTCAATCCTCGTCTGCATTAACTATGGACTGCGATGCTGGATCAAGCTCGGATGTTTGCTGTGAGCTTGCTGAAGGTTCCGGCGACGGCGAAGTTCCACCATGGTTCCCCGTTTCGCTGGTGGCATATTTGCCGTCATGGACGGGCTTCGCGGTGCACCATAGAATCAAGATGAATTGCCACAGCGACCTGCGGCTTCACACGAGCGTGGGGGCGCTGCTGGATTCTGAGACGACTGATTCGTCCCGAATCGGTGTCAGGCGTGCTGAAGGGTTGCACATGCGGTCAAAGATCAAACGTACACTCGCCGTGATCGGCCTTGCCGGTCTGCTGGCGCTTCCGGCCGGGGCGGCCTGGGCTGAGGATCCGGTGACGATTCCCTCGGGAACCAACATCGTGGACAATGCCAAGGTCCTGGGGTCGCGGGAAGGCGACGTCCAGAAAGCCATTCAGGATCTCCTCAAGGACCACAAGTACAACCTGTATGTGGTGACGGTGGATTCTTTCGAGAATCCGACCAACCCCAGCGAGTGGACCCAGGCGGTTGCCACGCAGAAGGGGATGGGCCGGGCCGATGCAATCCTGGCCATCGCTACCGTGGATGGAAAGTTTAATTTCGCCACGAATTCCTCGAGCCCCATCCGGGCCGAACAAGGGAACATCACCCAGAACGCCGTCACGGCCAATCTCGCCGGCGGTAAGAAAGACTATGCCCAGGCTGCCATCGACACGGCTTCAGCGATAGGCAACGCCGCAGGTGGTGGATCCGGGACTGTGTCCTCCGGGAACGGCGCAGGTACCGCTGTACTCGTGGGCGCAGGCGTAGTTGCCGCGGGTGGTGCCGGTACTTTCCTGTACCTGCGCAACCGGCGCAAGAAGACTGCAGGACAGGCTTCGACCGGAAATTACGGTCCGCAGGGCGCCGATCTCGACCCGCTTGCAGGACTCACCGTGGAGGAACTCCGCCGCAAGAGCGGATCCCTGCTGATCGAAGCTGACGACGCCATTAAAACCAGCGAGCAGGAGCTCGGGTTCGCGCAGGCCCAGTACGGCGACAACGCCGTGGGCAACTTCACCAAGGCCCTGGACGAAGCCAAGGCCCACATGAGCGAGTCCTTCAAGCTCCAGCAGCAGCTCGATGACCACATCCCTGACACCGAGGAGCAGCAGCGCACCTGGCTGGGCGAGATCATCCGGCGCTCAGAAGCCGCGTTGAGCTCCCTCCAGGAACAGAAGGCAGATTTCGATTCGCTGCGCGAGCTCGAAAAGAATGCTCCGCAGGCCGTGGCAGCCGTCAATGCCGGCGCAGCCGAGGCGGATGCGAAGATCGCCAGCGCCGAGCAGTCGCTGACCCTGTTGCGGTCCAAATACGCAGACTCCGCACTGACCCAGGTGTCGGACAACATCCTGCAGGCCAAGGAGCGCCTGGCGTTTGTCCAGAACGCCACCGCTACAGCCGGCCAGAAACTGGCGGAGGGCGAAAGCAGCATGGCGGCGGTAGCCGTCCGTGCGGCCGAGGAAAGCCTGCACCAGACAAATGTCCTGATCGATGCCATTTCGCGGGTCTCCGCCAGCCTGGACGACGCCCACAACGGCCTCGAAGCGGCCGTGGTGGACACCTCACAGGACCTTGCCCAGGCCCGGGCCATCATCCAGTCCGGTGCACACCCTGAGCTGGCCGGGCCGGTGGCGGCTGTCGAAGCTGCACTGGCACAGGTAAAAGCCGAAATTCAGGGCGGAAAAATCGACCCCATTGCAACGCTGCAGCGGGTTGAGACGGCCCACCAGTCCCTTGACCAGTCACTGACGGGCATCCGGGACCAGCAGGACCAGGCCCGACGCGCGCAGGCCTCCCTGCAGCAAAGCATCATGTCGGCGCAGGCCCAGATCAGTGCTACGTCCGACTACATCACGGCGCGGCGCGGCGGCGTTGGAACCGAAGCCCGGACCCGGTTGGCCGAATCGCAGCGCAACCTGGATTACGCGCTCTCCATCTCACGGACCGACCCGGTCACGGCATTGACATACGCCCAGCAGGCGCACGCCCTCGCAGCGCAGGCAGCCCAGCTGGCACAGTCGGACGTCAACCAGTTCGACGGCTACGCCAACCAGGGCTACGGCCGTGGCGGTATGTTCGGTGGCGGCGGCGGGGGTGGCGGCCTGGGCGGCGCCATCCTGGGCGGGATCCTGATCAACTCCATCCTCAACGGCGGCGGCGGTGGCGGCGGTTGGGGCGGCGGCCACAGCGACGGCGGTGGCGGCGGCTTCGGCGGCGGAGACTTTGGCGGCGGCGGCGGAGATTTCGGCGGCGGCGACTCGGGTAGCTTCTAGACTCCCATTCACCCAACAGAGGTGCCGGCCGGAACGACCCGGCCGGCGCACGGCAGTACACCACTGGCCACGACCCCAGTGGCCATCACAGAGCAGGACGAAAGGTATCACCATGGTTAAGCAGTCCATTTTCGGCCGTATCGCGCAGCTGGCAAAGGCTAACGTCAACTCCTTGCTGGACAACGCTGAGGATCCGCAGAAAATGCTGGACCAGATGGTCCGGGACTACACCAACAACATCGCCGAGGCTGAGTCCGCCGTAGCGCAGACCATCGGCAACCTTCGCATGCTCGAGGACGACTACAACGAAGACGTCAAGAACGCCCGCGACTGGGGCAACAAGGCCCTGGCCGCGTCGCGGAAGGCCGACGAGTACCGCTCCGGCGGGAATCCAGCCGACGCCGAGAAGTTCGACAACCTGGCAAAGGTTGCCCTCCAGCGGCAGATGGCGGCCGAAAGTGAAGCGAAGGGCGCCGAGCCCAGCATCTCGTCCCAGCAGGAAGTCGTGGCCAAGCTCAAGACAGGCCTGGACCAGATGAAGGGCAAGCTGAACGAACTCACCAGCAAGCGCAACGAGCTGGTGGCACGGTCCAAGACCGCCGCGGCACAGTCCCAGGTCCACGACGCGATCAAGAGCATCGACTTCATGGACCCCACCAGCGAGGTTGGCCGGTTCGAGGAAAAGATCCGCCGCGAAGAAGCCAAGGTCCGTGGCCAGCAGGAGCTGACGGAATCCAGCCTGGACGCCCAGTTCAACCAGCTTGAGGACCTCGGCGAGCAGGTTGAAATCGAAGCCCGCCTGGCTGCCCTTAAGTCCGGCGGCGCCAAGCCCGCCATCGGCGCTGCCGGTTCCGCTCACTCCGCCAACACTGTCGACGAAGCAGACTTCGACAAGCTGTAGGCCCTGCACCGACCATCCTGAACCAAACCGGAGAGGCCGGGGCTGTCAGCCCCGGCCTCAGCCGCGTCCGGCTTGTGTAGCGTGGTGGGATGGCTGCAACTGAAAAGACCTCCCTCGTCTGGCTGCGTGATGACCTCCGCCTGGACGACAACCCCGCGCTGACCGAAGCCGCCAGGCTGGGCCTGCCCCTGACAGTGGTCTACGTCCTGGACGAGGAATCGGAAGGAATCCGGCCGCTGGGCGGCGCAGCACGCTGGTGGCTGCACCACTCGCTGGCCGCCCTGGCCACGCACCTTGAGGAGAAGGGCTCACGGTTGGTGCTGCGCCGCGGCCCGGCCGGCGACATCATCCGGACGCTGGCCAGCCAGACCGGGGCAGGTCATCTCTTCTGGAACCGCCGCTACGGCCTGCCGGAACGTACCATTGACGCCGAGCTGAAGTCCTGGGCCGAGGAGGCAGGCATCGAAGCCACCAGCTTCCAGGCGAACCTCCTCTTCGAGCCCTGGACGGTCCGGACCGGAGCGGGTGGCCCCTACAAGGTCTACACACCATTCTGGCGGGCGTGCCTCGCCGCCCACGACGTCCGGGACCCACTGGACCCACCCGCTGAACTGCCCGCTCCGGCGGCGTCCGGGCGGGGGGTGCCGGCGAGCGACGCGCTGGGCAGCTGGAACCTGCTCCCCCACGCCCCTGACTGGAGCGGCGGGCTTGCAGCCACCTGGACGCCTGGCGAGGACGGCGCCGCACAGCGGCTCACCGACTTCCTGTCCGGCCCGGCCGATGATTACGGTACCGGCCGGAACATCCCGGGGACCGAAGGGACCAGCCGGTTGTCGCCCCATCTCCGCTTCGGCGAGGTCAGCCCGTTCCGCGTCTGGCGCGAGATCCGGCGCCGGTTCCCGCACCGGATACCGGCCGACGTCGGGATCTTCCGTTCCGAACTCGGCTGGCGGGAGTTCTGCTGGCACCTGCTCTACACCAACCCGGAGCTGGCCACCCGCAACTACCGCCCGGAGTTCGACAGGTTTGAGTGGGAGTCGCTGGGCAAAAAGGAGCTCGCCGCCTGGCAGCAGGGGCACACCGGCTACCCCTTTGTGGACGCCGGGATGCGGCAGCTGTGGCAGACCGGCTGGATGCATAACCGGGTCAGGATGGCCGCTGCCTCGTTCCTGGTCAAGAACCTGCTGGCCGACTGGCGGATTGGCGAGCAGTGGTTCTGGGACACCCTGGTGGACGCCGACGCGGCCAGCAACCCGGCGAACTGGCAGTGGGTGGCCGGTTCCGGAGCGGATGCATCACCGTACTACCGGATTTTCAACCCCGTCACGCAGAGCAAGAAGTTCGACGCCGCCGGAAACTACCTGCGCGAGTTCATCCCTGAACTTGCCGGGGTGGAAGGCAAAGCAGTCCATGAGCCGTGGACCGCCGACGCTCCCGGCTACCCGGCACCCCTGGTGGAACTGCCGGAGTCCCGGGAACGGGCGCTGGCGGCCTTCCAGAAGCTCAAGGACGCCTGAGCCGCGGGCAGGTGGGCGGGCCTGATTCAGGCCCGCAGGACCTCAGCGGCTGACTTTGCCCATAAGGGACGCGATGGGCCGCAGGAACAGCGGGCGGGCCAGGAACCACGCAGCCACCATTACCGCGACGGACACCAGGAACAGCCAGAACCCAAGCCATCCCTCGCCGTCGCTTACGGCATACATGTGGTTCAGGTTCCGCAATGCACCGGTGGCCAGGACCAGGAACACGTGGACCACGATGAACGCGACAAAGTAGATCATGACGGGGAAGTGCACGGCCCGGGCCCACTCGATGGGGAACGCCTTGTTCAGCGCGGGAGCCTTACGGGGCCAGGCCGAAGACATCCGCAGGCCCGTGATGAACGCCAGCGGCGCGGCAATGAACACTGTGGTGAAGTAAGCCAGCAGCTGCAGGGCGTTGTAGTTGATCCAGCCGTTTTCCGTGGGCCAGTTCAGTGCGGCGTACTGCAGCGCGGCGGACAGCGCGTTGGGGAAAACGTCCCAGCTGGTGGGCACGATCCGCATCCACTGTCCGGTGGCGAAGAGCAGGACGGCGAAGACCACACCGTTGAGGATCCACAGGGCGTCGAGCGTCAGGTGGAACCACAACTCCAGGGTGATCTTGGTGGGCGCATTCCGCGTCTTGATCAGACCCTTGTTGTTCCTGGTCCAGTGGCCGCTGGGCCGGGTGGTGGTGCGCACCTGCCAGCCGGTGCGGATGATCAGCAGCAGGAAAAAGCCGTTGAGGAAATGCTGCCACGCCAGCCACGCCGGAAAACCTTCCGGCGCAGCGGCCGGAAGTTCGGAATGGCCGGGATAGTCCGCCACGAAGGATGCGACCGCAGGCAGCCCGATGAGCCACCGTGCTGCCAGTACCAGCAGCACCAGTACCACAAGCGCCGCGGGGACGCCCCAATAGATCCTGGACCGCTTTCCTGCGGCGGTGCCTGGCTTCTTCGTGGGTGTGGACATCGAGCAACATTCCTTTCGAGAATGACCGGCCGGATTTCCACCGCGTGGAAGGCCCTGCGAATGAGAATACTAGGAAGTGCCGGTCATCACGGAAAAGAAGACCCCGGCCGGCTGGTCAGCCGATCGGGGTCTTCTTCATATGGTTGCGGGGACAGGATTTGAACCTGTGACCTCTGGGTTATGAGCCCAGCGAGCTACCGAACTGCTCCACCCCGCGTCGCTTGATCAACACTACCCTACTTTTCCGACCCTCCGGACCACTGTCCCGCCAGGCTGCACCTGGTTGTTAAACAGGAAAGTCCGGACACTATGTGTCCGGACTTTCCGTCAGTTGCGGGGACAGGATTTGAACCTGTGACCTCTGGGTTATGAGCCCAGCGAGCTACCGAACTGCTCCACCCCGCGTCGCAAGATCTACTTTACCGGGAGGTGAACGTGGGGCCAAATCGGGAGGGCGTGATGTGCGTCTCGCAGCGGCGGCGCCCGCCCCATAGAGGAGCGGACGCCGCCATTGCAATGCCTTTACTGCCTAGTTTCCGGCGGACGCCGAGGGCGAAGCGGACGGCGAGGCCGAGGGTTCAGCCGAGGCATCCGGAGCCGGTGTGGCCTCCGGTGCTGCACTGGCCGGCACCTTGGCCTCGGCGTCGAGGGCTTTCTGCAGTGCTGCAGAGATGCGCTTCTGCGCCTCGCCGTAGGCTGCGAAGTCTCCCGCTGCCAGTGCGGCCTGACCGGCCTGGATGGCGGAGTTGGCCTCGTCCAGGGCCGCCTTGAGCTCGGCCTTGGCGTCGGCGTTCCCCGGTGTGGTCGGCGCTGCCGGGTCCACGGGCGTCTGGCCGTTGTTGTCCGAGTCGCCGGCCGCAGCACCGGAGTCGCCACCGAAGAGCTGTTTCAGCGCCTCATCCAGGGTGGGCGCGAAGCCCACCTTGTCACCGAACGCCACCAGCACGCGCTGCAGTGTGGGGTACGACGTCTCACCAGTGGATTTCAGGTAGACGGGCTGGACGTACAGGATGCCGCCGCCCACCGGAAGGGTGAGCAGGTTGCCGTTGAGGACTTCCGAAGCACCCTGGCGCAGCAGGTTCAACGCCTGGGAGACCGTGGGATCCGAGTTGAACTTGTTCTGGGCCTGTCCAGGGCCGGGGACCTGGGTCTCCGGCGGGATCTGGAGCAGCCGCAGCTGGCCGTAGCTGTCAGCCTTCACACCAGCCTCGTTCCCGGCGTCGGAATCCGCCGCAAGGAAGCCGTACAGCACGTTGCGGGCATTGCCGTTGACGATCTGCGGTATGAACGAGGACGTCAGCTGGAACGCGGGTTCCTTCTGGTCAGGCATCTGCAGTGACATGTAGAACGGCGGCTGCTTGACGCCGCTGGTCGAATCCACTGTGGGGTCCGCCGGTACGCTCCAGACGTCCTTGGTCTGGTAGAAGGTGGACGGGTCCGTCACGTGGTACTCGCCCAGGAGCTGGCGCTGGACCTTGAACAGGTCCTCCGGGTAGCGGACGTGGCTCATAACATCGCCCGACATTTCGGAGAACGGCTTGAGCGAGGTGGGGAACACTTTCTGCCAGGCCTTCAGCAGCGGGTCCTGGTCATCCCAGGCGTAGAGCGTGACGGAGCCGTCGTAGGCGTCAACAGTGGCCTTGACCGAGTTCCGGATGTAGTTCACCGAGCTGTTGGGCAGGGCCACGGCGCGTCCGGACGTGGTCTGGGTGTCAGTGGTGGCATCGGAAAGCTGCTCCTGCTGCGAGTACGGGTAGTACTGGCTGGTGGTGTAGCCATCCACGATCCATTTGACCCTGCCGTCCACCACTGCCGGGTAGGCGTTGCCATCGACGGTCAGGTACGGGGCGACCTTCTCCACGCGTTCGCGGGGGTTCCGGTCGTAAAGGACCTGTGATTCCTCGTTCACGCCGTCGGAGAGAAGCAGGTCGGAGGACTGGAACTTGATGGAGTACAGGATCTTGTTGAAGAAGCTGCCCACGTTGGGACCGCCGTTGCCTTCGAACGTGTACTGCGCATCGCCTTCGCCTTCGCGGCCTGAGGGCCGGTCCTGCTCACGCGCCGGCGCTCCGTCCGGGGCACCCACGATCGAGTAGTCCGGCGAGGACTCGCCGAAGTAGATGCGCGGCTCGTAGGTGGAGTCATCGCCCAGCACACCTGTGGAGGGGATTCCGGACTGCAGGAACTCGGGCTTGCCATCCACCGTGAACTTGTTGCCCTTGGCAGCAACCACGCCGTAGCCGTGCGTGTACACAACGTGCTGGTTGAGCCAGCCCTGCTGATTGTTGGCGACGTTCGACGGGTTCAGTTCACGCACCGCGATCACGGTGTCCTGGATCTTGCCGTCAACCTCATACCGGTCAACGTTCAGCGCCTCGGGGAACTGGTAGTACGGGCGGTACTGCTCCAGCTGTGAGAACGCGTCCGAAATCAGGTTCGGGTCCAGCAACCGGATGTTCGCCGTGGTCTGGGCGTCCGGGGCGAGGGCACCGGTGCTCGCCGTGTTCGTGGCGTCATACCGGTCCACCTGGATCGCATCCAGGCCGTAGGCGGCCCGGGTGTTGTCGATGTTCCGCTGGATGTACGGCTTTTCCAGGGTCTCCTCAGACGGACGGACCTGGAACTGCTGGATGACCCACGGGTAGACGCCGCCGGCCAGGATGGATGTGATGACCAGCATGGCCGTGCCGATCACCGGCAGCCGCCAGCGGCCGATCACAGCGGACACCACAAAGAGGATGGCAACCAGGACGGCCGCGACGGCGAGGATCGCCTTGGTGGGAATGACGGCGTTGACGTCGGTGTACAACGCACCGGCCCAGCGTCCGCCGTTGCTCTGCACGGCGGAGAACCGGTCCAGGAAGAAGTTGACGCCCAGGAGGACCAGGAAGGCGGCACCGGTGACGGCGATGTGGATCTGGGCTGCGCGGCTGGTGAACACACCGCGTTCCATCAGGCGGATGCTGCCGTACAAGTAGTGGGTCAGGATGCCCGCAATGCCGGCGATGACCACAACGCTGATCAGGAAGCCCACCACGAAGCCCAGGAACGGCAGGACCATCAGGTAGAAGCTGATGTCCATGTTGAATTGGGGATCAGTCTTGCCGAACGGCTCCTGGTTGAAAAACAGCAGGACTTTCTGCCACTGGCTGGCTGCGGCGCTGCCGGCAAACAGGGCAAAGAGGACAGGCAGGCCGATCATGACGACGCGCCGGACGGGTTCCAGCTGGGCCTGGTACCTGTTGAGGTTGTCCCTGACTTCGGAGTCCGGGGCGTACACCGGCCGGGACCGGTAGGCGATGCGGATGGCGAAGAAAACACCGGCGAACATCAGCGCAAAGCCGGCCAGGAAGATGCCGATCCGTGACAGGTTCTCGGTGAGGAAGACTTCCAAGAACCCCAGTTGGCGGTACCAAAGGACGTCAGTCCAGACATTGGCAAAGAAAATGAAGCCCACAACCACCAGGGCAACAACGATCAGGGTGGGCGTCAGTGCGCCGCGTCTTGAAGGGGGTCTACCGGTGGGCATGGAGCTGGCAGGACGGGACAAACTGGTACCTCATAGCTGGTCGTCAGATTTACGAGCGTGCGTGCGAGTGACGTCAGGTCCCGGCCAAACCGCTGGATCAGTCCGTCATAATTGCCACGAGTGGCGGTATTGCTTAGTTCCTGTCGAGGACAGATGCGCCCAGTCTAGTTGTTTGTGCACGCTGGCAAGCCGGACGTGTCCTGGCCGCTGCCGGCCAGTTCGACGGCGGCACGCGCACCGGCGAGATTCTCCACCCGGACCACCTGCAGGCCGTCGGGGATGTGCCCCACCACTTCGTCGCAATTGCCTGCGGGCGCGAGGAATACAGTGGCTCCGGCGGCCCGTGCGCCGATGAGTTTCTGTCCGATGCCGCCGATGGGTCCCACGGCACCGTCCGGTGAGATGGTTCCAGTTCCGGCCACGTGCTTGCCGCCGGTGAGGTCACCGGGCGTCACGGTATCGATGATTCCCAAGGCAAACATCATTCCGGCACTGGGGCCGCCCACTTTGTCCAGGGAGATCTGGACGTCGAAGGGAAAGGTGAAGAGTGCCTTGAGCACCACACCCAGGACGAACCTGCCCTCGCCGTTGTCCTTGGGAGTGATGGTCTGGGTGACCTGCTGCCCGTCGCGTTCCACCACTACGTCCACGGGGGCACCCTTGCCTGCCGCGAGGTCCTCCTGGATGACGGCGAGGGACGTGATGTCCTTGCCGTTGATGGAGACAAGGACATCAGAGGGCTGGATCTTGCCTTCCGCGGCGGCCCCTGTGGAGAGGTCTACGGCCTGGAGCTGCTGGCCGTAGGGGATGCCCAGTTCGGTCAGCGCTGAGGCGATGGCGTTTTCCTGCGAGGTGGTCATTGCCACAGTGCTTTGTTCCTGGGCTTCCTCCTTGGAGGTACCCGTTGGGTACAGCAGTTCCTGCGGGTAGACGGCCTTGGAGCGGTCCAGCCAGGCGGAAAAGGCACCCAGGATGCTGACCGGCCCGTTGGGGCCGCCGTCCACGTAGACGGTGGTCAGGTCCAGGTTTCCGGCCGCGGGGAATGTTTCCCTGCCGGTCACACTGATGACGGGGTGGCCCTGACTCTGTCCCAGGGTGTTGTAGGTGGGGCCGGGTGATTCCACTACGTAGGGAACGGGAATGGTGGCGACGGCGATCCCCAGTCCCAGCGCGGACACACCGGCGAGCATCATGGCCGAGACCTTACGGTCCCGGGGCGAAGGCCCGGTAGGGGCATCCGGCGGGAAGCCTTCGGCAGGCCAGCCACCGGCTGCCTCAGGTGTGGCGGGCGGCGGGGTCAGCCCGGAGGCATGGTCCTCTGGCGGGAGTCCGCCACGGGTCGTAGTCACCGGACCAACATTACGCGGTGCTGGCCGTTGACAGCTCTTTGCCTACAGCGAACGGCGCCGCGGGGCGGCAGACAGCCGTGCACCACCGGGGTACCGTGAAGGTTGATCAACAGTCACACCGACGATCGGCGGGATCATGACCTCCAATCCACTCAACTCCTCCAACGGCGACGATACGCCGAAGGATCCGTTGACCGAAATGCTGCAGAACCTGATGGGCGGCAAGGGGATGGAGAACTTCGACCCCGCCGAGCTGGCCAAAGCTGCCGGCCTGCCGGACGACCCCAACCTCCTGGCCCAGATGTTCTCCCAGGTCCAGGCCATGATGAGTGCACCGTCCGAGGGACCCGTCAACTGGCAGCTGGCCCACGAAAACGCCCGACGCGTGGCCGCCACCGGCGCAGACCCGTCCGTCACCTCCCAGCAGTCGAAGGAAGTGGACGAGGCACTGCGCCTGGCCGAGCTCTGGCTGGACCCGGTCACCGACCTTCCTGCCACGGGCCTGATTGGCCGTGCGTGGTCCCGTGCGGAGTGGGTGGAAGCCACCCTGGGAACGTGGAAACGGCTCACCGAACCGGTGGCGAACAGCATTGCCAACGCGCTGTCCGCAGCCATGACCGAGCAGATGCCCGAAGAGATGAAGTCCATGATGGGCGGAGCGTCCTCCATGCTCCAAAACATGGGCGGAGCGATATTCGGCATGCAGCTGGGGCAGGCCATCGGCGCCCTGTCGGCGGACGTGGTCAGTTCCACCGACATCGGCGTGCCGCTGGCCGACCTGGAGATGGCCCTGCTGCCGGCGAATGTGGCGGCTTTCGGCGAGGGCCTTTCCCTGCCGGCCAACGATATCCGGCTGTTCCTGGCCGTCCGGGAAGCTGCGCACGCACGACTCTTCGTCCAGGTGCCGTGGCTGCGGGGCCATCTGCTCAGCGCCATCGAGGCGTACGCCAGGGGCATCCACATCGACACGTCCCGCATCGAGGAACTGGCACGGGACCTGGATCCGAGCAATCCCGAAGGCATCCAGGAAGCCCTGTCCCAGGGCGTGTTTATGCCGCAGCGCACTCCCGCCCAGGACCAGGCCCTGGAAAAGCTCGAAACGGCCCTGGCCCTGGTGGAAGGGTGGGTGGACGAGCTCACCGCGGCCGCCACGGAAAAGGTCCTGCCCTCGGCGGGTGCTCTCCGCGAAACCGTCCGCAGGCGCCGCGCCACCGGCGGACCCGCCGAGCATGCCTTCGCCTCGCTGGTGGGTCTTGAACTGCGCCCGCGCCGCCTGCGTGACGCCGCCACCCTGTGGGCCAGCCTCAAGGACGAACGCGGCATCGAAGGCCGGGACGCCATCTGGCACCACCCTGACCTGCTGCCCACGTCAGAGGACCTGGATGATCCTCAAGGCTTCAGCGCCCGCCGGAAACTCGCGGAAGCCAGCGACAGCGAAGTGGACGACGCGCTGCAGAAGCTGTTGAGCGGTGGCTTCGATGACGCCCCGGAGAAAACCGACGACGACGACAGCGGGGAGCCCCAGCCGAAAGGGTAACCGCCGCGAAGGCCCGGCACGCCAGTGCCGGGCCTTCGGCATCCGTCGCGTCAATCAGGCGTTGCGGCGGAAAAATCAGTCGGCGTCAGCCGGCCACCCGTGCGGTTCCGCGCCGGCCTCGGATCCGCTCTTCGGCAGGCCCCGGCCGGTGGCAAACGAGACGCCTTCGAGGAACGCCTTGGCCCGTTGTGTCTCCGGGTATGCCGTGAGCAGTTGCCAGAAAGCGGCATTGTGGCTGGCCACCAGGAGGTGGGCCAGTTCATGCAGCAGGACGTAGTCGATAACCCACTGCGGCATGGGCCGGAGCTTGTCCGACAGGCGGATGGAGCCCTGGGCAGGCGTCGCCGAACCCCAGCGTGAGTTCTGGTTGCTGACCCAGCGCACCGACGTCGGTACTGCGCGTCCGCCGAGGTACTGCCCGGAGAGCTGCGCCGCGTGGGCCGCGAGGGCTGCGTCGGAAGCGGGACGTTTCCTGCCGGCGGCCGTCGGCCGCTCCCCCTGGCGCTGCAGCTTGGCCAGCATCCGGTGGGCCCACTCCGCTTCCTGGGCCTTGGTGAAGCGGGCCGGGATGGCCACTACCGCCGTGCCGTTCTCCCAGAACGCCGCCACGGTGCGGGTGCGCCGTGCTGACCGCCGGATCTCCACGGGGGCACCATCAGCGGTGGTCAACGGGGCTGCCGCCCGCCGGCCAAGGACCGGCGCCGCAACGACTGCCGGCTCTGTCACAGTTCGGTACTTTCGATGAGGACCCGCAGGACGTCCTCGCCGTAGCGTTCCAGCTTGGTGGGCCCCACTCCGGCGAGTTCCGCGAGTTCCTCCAACGATTCAGGCCGGGCCTCGGCGATGGCCGTGAGCGTTGCATCCGTGAAGACAACAAACGCCGGGACGTCCGCCGACTGCGCCACGTCGCGGCGCCAATTCCGCAAGGCGTCGAAGGTCTGTTCCTCGTAGGTGGGCGGGCACGAATTGCAGCGCCCCACTTTCCGTTCCGCGCCGGTGCCCAGCATGGTGCCGCAAACCCGGCACATGGCCGGGGCCGCGGCCTTCCGGCGTGGCGCCGGGCCTTTGCCCCGCAGGCTGGAGGTGGCCACCGAGTTGGGCCGGAGCCCATCCATAAACCGCGACGGTTTGCGGTTGGCGCGCCCGCCCGGTGTCCTGGCCGTTGACCAGGACAGGGACAGGTGCTCACGGGCCCGCGTGATGCCCACGTAGAGGAGGCGCCGTTCCTCGTCCACTGCTTCGGGTGAATCTGCGAACGAGATGGGCATCAGGCCTTCACTGAGCCCCACCAGGAAGACGGCGTCCCATTCCAAACCCTTGGCGGCGTGCAGGGAGGCCAGGGTAACGCCCTGCACGGTGGGCGCGTGCTGGGCAAGTGAACGTTCCTGCAGTTCGTTGACGAAATCAGCGAGGCTGAACTCCGGCCCGCGGACCTCGCGCAGCTCATCGGCCAGCGCCACCAGCGCTGCCAGGGATTCCCACCGTTCCCGCAGGGCGCCGCCGCTGTGGGGAGCTGATTCGGTGTAGCCGAGGGAGGCCACGATATCGCGGACCACCTGGCCCAGCGTGCCCGCCGAGTCATCCTCGGCCACGGCCCGCGTGGCTGCCCGCAGCTGCAGGATGGCGTCCCGGACTTCCTTGCGCGCGAAAAACCGTTCGCCGCCGCGCAGCTGGTAGCCGATTCCGGCCGCTGCCAGCGCCTGCTCGTAGGCTTCGGACTGTCCGTTGGTTCGGAAAAGGACAGCCACCTGGCTGGCCTGGGTGCCGTCGTCGAGCAGTGCCTTGATCTTCCGGGCCACGGTGGCGGCCTCGGCTTCGTCGTCCGAGCACTCGGTGAACTCGGGGACCGGGCCCGCGGGCCGCTGCGCCACAAGCTGCAGCGGCGACGCCCAAGCGGCGTCAGCGACCGGACCGCCGCTGCGCCGTCCGGCCAGGAGGTCGTTGGCCAGCTTCACCACCTGCGGGGTGGAACGGTAGTCGCGGATGAGCTTGACCACGTTGGCTTCCGGATAGCGCGCCTTGAAATCGAGCAGGTGCTTCGGCGATGCGCCGGTGAAGGAGTAGATGGTCTGGCTGGCGTCACCCACCACACAAAGCTCGTCCCGGCCGCCCAGCCACAGCTCCAGGAGCCGCTGCTGGAGCGGGGAAACGTCCTGGTATTCGTCCACCACAAAGTGCCGGTACTGCTCACGGACGGTGGCGGCGACCTTTTCGTCCTCCTGCAGGATGCCCACCGTGATGAGCAGGACATCCTCGAAGTCGATGACGTTCCGGTCCGTTTTCACGTCCTCGTAGGACTGGAAAACACGGGCGACGGCGGTCAGGTCGAAGCCACCCGGCGCGCCACGGTCCTGGGCGTTCTCCAGGTAGTTCGCCGGGGTGAGCATTGACACTTTTGCCCATTCGATTTCCGAGGCAAGGTCGCGGATGGAGGCCCTGTCAGTACTCAGCCGAAGGCGCCGTGCAGCCTCCGCGAGCATCTGGGCTTTATGGTCCAGGAGGTTGGGCAAGGTGCCACCCACGGCCTGGGGCCAGAAGAACTGGAGCTGGCGCAACGCGGCTGCGTGGAAGGTGCGGGCCTGGACATTGCCGGCGCCGAGGTCCCGCAGCCGGCTGCGCATTTCCGCGGCAGCCCTCGCGGTGAAGGTGACGGCCAGAAGCCGCTGCGGCGAGTAGACGCCTGAGTGCACGCCGTAGGCGATGCGGTGGGTGATGGCGCGGGTCTTTCCGGTTCCGGCGCCGGCCAGCACGCACAGCGGACCGTTGAGGGTACTGGCCACCTCACGCTGTTCGGCGTCCAGGCCGCCAAGGATGCGGTCCTCGAGGGAGGCTGTGCCGTCAAAATTCTCTGTAGTCACTTCTGCTGTTCTTAGTCTCGACTGCCGGATGAATCCGGTGGATGGTTGGCCTCAGGAACCGGTGAGGTCCTGGATGCGTCCGCCGTACCAGTGTTCGATCAGGGACCTGGCGATGGAAAGCCTGCTGGAGATGGTGATCTCACCAGCGAGCACGGCTGCCTGGAGTTCTTCTCGGCTGAACCAGCGCGCCCTGGTGACCTCAACGCCGTCGGGCGTTGCCTCGGTGTCTTCAGTGATGGCGGTGAATCCAAGCATAAGGGAGGCAGGAAACGGCCACGACTGCGACCCGAGGTACTGGCAGGCTGCCACCCGGACGCCGACTTCCTCGTGGATCTCGCGGACCACTGCCTGCTCGAGGGACTCGCCGGGCTCCACAAAGCCGGCCAGGGTGGAATAGTTTTTGGCTTCCGCAGGACCCCCGCCGCCCAGCAGCACCCGGCCGTCCGGGCCAACCACGGTCACGATGATGGCGGGGTCCGTCCGCGGATAGTGTTCGGATTGGTCCGAAGGGCACCGCCGGACCCAGCCGCCGGCTTCGACCTCTGTGGGCGTGCCGCACCGCGGGCAGTGCGTGTGCAGGGCGTGCCAGTTGGTGATGGCGCTGGCTTCGACAAACAAGGCTGTGTGCAGGCTGCTCAGGCCCGCTGCGACGTCACGGAAACCGGCCCAGGCGGCGTCCTCGGGGATCCCAGCCGTGCCGGGCGCTGCAGGTTCGGACAGGACAAAGAGCAGCAGTTCGGTGCCTTCGGCAAGCTCCCCGCCCGGAAGGGCAGCGCCCAGGTAAACCACCAGTTCCGGGCCCTGGCCGGCAGCTGCGAGGGCTTCGTGGAGCTCCCTGGCCCCGGCCATGAACAGGCCGGTGCCGTGGATCAGGCCCTGCCGCCGGGACAGGACAACAGCCATTGTCCCGGAGCCTGCCAGCAGGTGCGCCACCATGCCGGGCCTGACCCGTCCCACCGAGCCACGGTCCACCAGGGCAGGCCGGACCGGGAGGAGGGCGTCCGTCAGGTGGTTGGCCGGCAGCTGCGCCGGCACCTTCCGGTGGAGCGGCATTACAGACTCAGCGTGGCTCATAGGTCCACCGTACTGACTGGGACTGACAATTGACATTTCCAAGGGCCCGGCTGTGGATCAGCGGACCGCACTATTTCCACATATCTCAAGACTCGCCGCCGCCGGATGGGCCCGCGGGCGGGCGGGCAATCTACCGTTGAACGGTGAGAAGAAAACCGATTGAACTGGCCGCCATTGCAACCGCGGCAGTCCCCGGGCTGACCCCCACGGCCGTCAGCGCAGCCCCGGACGATCCCGCGGACTTCGACTCGGCCCTCCTCCTGGATTCCGAGGGCAAGCGCTGGCGGGTCCGGTCACCCCGGCACGCCGAAGCAAGCGCCCGGCTGGAAACCGAGTTCCTGGTGCTGCGCGCCTTCGCCCCCGGCATCCGCGCCGAGCTGCCATTCCTGATGCCCACGGTGGCCGGCAGCGTCAGGCTTGGCACGCTCACCACGTTTGTCTACTCACATCTGGCGGGCAACAACCGCAGCATTGAAGACCTCACCGCCGGGCCGGACAGCCTGGCCCGGGAAGTTGGTGCCGCCCTCGCGGCCATCCACGACCTGCCCCGCGCGCTGGTCAGCAACGCCGACCTGCCCAGTTACACCCCCAACGAGTTCCGCCAGCGCCGGCTCAACGAGCTGGACCAGGCCGCCACCACGGGCAAGATCCCGTCGGCATTGCTCCGCCGCTGGGAACACGCCATGGAGGACGTGTCCCTGTGGCGTTTCAACCCCTGCGTGGTCCATGGTGACCTGCACGAGGACAACCTGCTGGTGGAGGGTCCCCGCGTCACCGCCGTCACCGGTTGGACCGACCTCCGGATCGGCGACCCTGCCGACGACTTCGCCTGGCTGGTGGCCTCCAACGAACAGGACTTCGTGGCCGCGGTCCTGGCCGGCTACACAGCCGGACGGCGGGACACCCCTGACCAGCACCTGCTCCGCCGGGCGGCCCTTTCCGCCGAGTTCGCCCTGGCCCAGTACCTGGTCAAGGGCATCGCCGCGGGCGACACCGCCATGGTGGCCGAGGCCGAATCCATGCTCGAGACCCTGGCCAGCGATATCGCCGAATACGGCGGGCAGCCCATCAGCGTGGAGCCGCAGCCCGCCTCCGGCAGCGCCGCCCAGGACGCCGGGGCTTCGCCGGCCGGACCTGGGGAGCCGGTCGCCGCCGTCGCTGGAAATGCCGTGGCAACGGACGACGGCGGCCACGTCGCGGCCGGGAAAGCCGTCACCGTGACACCGGTACCGGTAGCCGTGCAGCCGGCCGTCCACGTGGCGCCGATCCCGGTGGCTCCGGTTCCTGTGACTCCAGTCGAGGCGGCCCCGGTTGAGGCGGCCCCGGCTCCTGCGGACTCCGCGGCGCCCGCAGCGGATACTTCACCCGGCGAAACCGGGGAGGATACCTCCACCGCCGCCATCTCGATCGTTGAGGCCAAGCAGGCTGAACCGGAACCCTCCGGGCAGGGCCCGGCCAAGTCCGGCAGCTGAGCGGGCCCCGGGCGCACCCCTGATTAGGCCAGGGCGGCCTGGACCAGTTCCTCGAGTTCCCTTGACGTTGCCAGGTCATGGGGCCGCACCACGTTGTTGTCAGCCACGTAGAAGAAGGCCGCGCGCACGTCATCCAGCGGGACACCCTTCAATCGGGCCCAGGCCAGCCGGTAGACGGCCAGCTGCACGGCCCTGGTCCGCAGGTGGGCACCTGATGGACGCCTGCCGGTTTTCCAGTCCACCAGGTCCCAGCGCCCGTCAGCGTCCTGGAAGACGGCATCAATCCGGCCACGGACCACCACGTCCCCTACCCGGGTCTCCACCGGCACCTCCACAAATGCCGGCGACCTTTCCGCCCAAGGAGAAGCCTTGAACGTGGCCACCATGGCGTCGAGATCGTAGGCGGCGTCGATGTGGTCGTCCGCGCCGGGGGCCTCCCCCAGGTCCAGCATCCCGGTGGTGCCGAAGTAGTCCTCCACCCAGGCGTGGAACGCCGTGCCCTTGCGGGCCGACATGCCCGGTTCGCGGGGCACAGGGCGGCGGAGCCGGGACAGGACTGCCGATGGGTCCTCGCCGAGGTCCACCAGCGTTGACGCCGAGATGTGGCTGGGCAGGTGCACGTCCTGGCCATGGGAACGGCGGGACCGCCGCTCCAGCAGCAGCGCCGCTTCACGGGCCCACCCAGCGGCCGGCCCGGCGGGCAGGCTGGCCGGAGTCGGTTTTCCGGCGTCGGCTGGGCTGTGCAGCTCCTCCCCCGCGGCCACGGCCGGCAGGGCAGCGACCACCCGCGCGGCGGCGGCCTCCATCATTGCCCGGCGGCCCCTTGACAGCCGGAGCCGCCCTCCGGTCCGCGGATCCACTGGCCCTTCCAGGGGGTCGTATGGCCAGGTGGCGATTTCGGTTTCCAGGGTCAGTGGACTGGCCTCCGGGAGGGACTCCTCATCGAGGGACAGCGGGTGGACGGTGGCCTGCGCCTGGTGTCCGGCACCCGCCGGTACCTGCGCCAACGGTTCCAGCTCGGCCAGGAATGGTGACATGGCTGCCTGGCCGGCCCTGGATCCCACCCATGCAGCGCTGGATACCCACAGGACGTGCTTGGCTCGGGTGTACGCAACGTAAGCCAGCCGGCGCTCCTCCGAGTCGCCGTGCGCCTGGACGTTGGCTTTGTAGTCCTTCTCGGCGTCCAGCCACCCTTTTTGGTCCGGCTGGTCCAGGTCCCACTGCGGCAGGTCGGCGCGGTCCCCCCGCAACGGCCATGGCAGCGCTGCCGCCCCGCTGCTCCAGCGGGAATCACGGTCGCTGGGAAAGGCACCCGCGTTCAGCCCGGGCACAAACACCACGTCCCACTCCAGCCCCTTGGAGGCATGGACCGTCAGCAGTTGCACTGCTTCCCGGTTGACGTCGCTCGCCGGCGCCTCCAACCCGTTTTCCTCAGCGGACGCTGCTTCCAGCCATGCGAGGAAGGCGAGGATGTCCACACGCTGGGAGGTCCGCAGGAATCCCGCGGCGGCGTCCTGGAAGGCATCGAGGTTCCGGCGGGCCTGGTGGATGCTGATGCCGGGCCGGGCCGCCACTTCAATATCAAGGAGCATGGCCCGCTCCACTTCGCCCAACAGCGTGGTCAGGTCGTCGCCGAGGTAGCCGCGCAGCTGGCGGAGTTCGGCGGCAAGCCGGCCCAGCCGGTGGCGGGCGTCCGCGCCCAGTGTCCGGCCGTGGACGGAAACCCAGTCTTCCCGCGGCAGCCAGTCCACGGCTTCCACCAGGCTGGCGCCATCCGTGAGGTCGCTTTCGAGCACCTCAGGTTCGGCCGGGGCATCCGGCGGGCCGTCAGCGTCTGCGGCTGATCCCTCCGCAGCGCGTCCCCGCCGCCGCGCCAGCTGGCTGGACCAGTCCCGCAAAGCCATCAGGTCCGCCGGACCCAGCCGCCAGCGGGCGCCGGCCAGCAGTCGCATCAGTGCATCGGACCGGCCCGGATCGGCAAGCACCCTCAGGGTGGCTACCAGGTCCACAATCTCCGGTGTGTCCAGCAGGCCACCAAGGCCGACTATTTCGTAGGGAATCCCCCGGGCTTCGAACTGGCGCCGCACCGGTTCCATCTGGGCACGCCGGCGGCACAGGACCGCCAGTGCAGGCGGCACAGGTGTTCCGTCCGGGGCCAGTTCGAAGTCCGTAACCCGGTATTTCAGGACGTCCGCCGCCAGCGCCGCGGCCTCGTCCGCGTCGCTGCCGAACCGGCCCAGAACCACTGATCCGTCCACGGCATAGGGGCTGGGCTGAAGCGGGGGTACGTCCGCCACGGCACCCGGCGCACCGCCTGCCGGCCCCTTCTGTCCGGCCGCCCGGACCAGGGACTCGGACATCACGTTTGCCGCGGACAGGATGGAGCGCCCGTTGCGCCACGCCGTGGTGAGGTACGAGGTGGGTGCGGGCGACCAGTCCCCGAGCAAGCCGGGGCTGGTGTTGCGGACCGGGAATTCCCGTACGAAGTGGAAGAGCTGGCCTGCTGACGCGCCGCGGAAGCCGTAGATCGACTGGTTGGGGTCACCCACTGCTGTCACGGCGTGCCCGCCGCCGAAGAGCCGGGAAAAGAGCACCAGCTGGGCGTAGGAGGTGTCCTGGAATTCATCAAGCAGCACCACCTTGTAGCGCTGCCGCTCCATGTGGGCTGCCAGGGGCACGTCCTGCGCCACTTTGGCTGCGAGCGCCACAAGGTCGCCGAAGTCCAGGGCGCCGCGGGCGCGTTTGGCTAGGGCGTAGCGGCCCACCATGTCGGCCACGCTGGCCCTAGTGCGCAGCATCCCGGCGAGTTCAGCGGCGGCCTGTGGCGGGTTCTTCTTTTTGGTGGCCAGGTAGGGCAAAGCCTCGAACTCGGAGAGCCTGGCCATCAGCCACGCCTCAACATCCTCGGGTTCCTGCAGGTGTTCCGCGCATTCGCCCGCAAGCTGGATAACGGCCTTGACCAGGGTGGACTTCGCGGCACGGAAATGGGCGTATTCGCCGTCGTAGGCTTCCACCACTTCACTGGCCAGCTGCCACGCCTGGGCGCCGCCCAGGAGGACCACGTCCCGCTCCACGCCCAGCCTCAGGCCGTAGTCGGACACGATGCCGCTGGCGAACGAGTGATACGTGGAGACCTTGGGTTCGAGGGCGTCGGCACCGAGCAGGCCGGCCGGGAAGATCTTGTGGCCCTCGTCCTGGCCTGACAGGCGTTGCAGTGCCACCAGCTTGGCCCGGATCCGGGAAGCAAGCTCACCGGCGGCTTTGCGGGTGAAGGTTACGCCCAGGACTTCCTCGGGCCGCACCCAGCCGTTGGCCACCAGCCACACCACGCGGTCGGCCATGGTGGCTGTCTTGCCGGATCCCGCGCCGGCGATCACCAGCCGCGGCGTCAGTGGTGAAGAGATGATGGCGGACTGCTCGGGGGTGGGAACGTTCTTCTCCCCCAACAGCACGGAGAGCTCTTCGGGTGTGAACAGCGGCTCCGGCGGCAGCTGCCCGGCCTGGTCCGTGCCCATTCCGCCCCCTGCCTGGTCCATTCCCGTTCGGTCATCTGCCTGGTCAGTACTCATTCGGTCACCTGCCGGCCGCGCGCACACAGCGGGCACACTTCCGGGAGCCGGCAGCCGTGGCCGCCATGACTGCCCTTCGACGGGTCATGCCGGGCCTCGAATTCGCTGCCGCCCATCACTGCCGCGGCGTCCTTGACCATGTCCATGGCCCAGTTTTCCTGCGGGTCAACGGGTTCCTGCTGCTGGATGGCGGGGGTTTTTGCTCCGGTTCCCAGCTGGGCCAGGACCGCTCCGCCGGGCGTGCCGGTGCCGCCGCCTTCCGGGGCTGCGAAGCCGCCGGCCAGGACCGCTGCCTGGTAAGCGCCCAGCTGCGGGTGCCGTGCCAGGTCGGCACGGCCTGGCTGGCGTTTGCCGGTTTTGAGGTCCACAATCACCAGCCTGCCCTGGCCGTCAATTTCCAGCCGGTCCACCTGTCCTCGGAGTACGGCGTCGCGTGGCTGGTCCCCGTCCACGGCTACAGTCCCCAGCGCCACGTCAAAGTCCGTTTCCACGCCCAGGAGGCTGCGGCCCTCGCTGCGCATCACCAGAACATACTGGGCCAGCTTGCGGACCATCGTTTCGGCACGCTGGAAATCCAGCCGGCCCTCCCAGTTGTCCTTCATCCCCAGCGCGGGCCAGCGGCGGACCAGTTCGGCCACGTATTCGGAGCCGGAGGCGTCCGGCAGTTCCTGTGCGATGGCGTGGACCAGTGTGCCCAGGCTGCGGGCGAAATCCGTGGCGGCCTCTCCCCCGGCTGCCTGGACGAACCAGTCCAGCGGTGACTTCTGGACGGTCTCCACCTTGGACGGCGACACAAAGACGGTCCCGCCGGGCGGCACCACCGCGTCCGTGGAGGTGGGGGGCGCCAGCCCCCACCAGGAGTCCGGGTGGGCGCCGGGAACGGGTGGCTGGGCGGATGCAAGGTGTGCCAGGATCCGTGCGGCCTCGGGAGCCGCGCTGTCCTCCGCCTGGGCATGCTGGCGCAACTCGGCAACGAGGGCCCGAAGGGTCATGGGCCGCTCCACCTGGGTGAAGGGCCTGCTTTCCTGGCCCCGTTCAAGGGGGGCCACGTAGTCCAGGAACGACGACGGCTGGTGGTCCTCTGAGGATACGGCGGTGCAGATCAGCAGTTCGCGGGCCCGGGAGACTGCGGTGGAAAAGCTGCGCAGTTCGTCGTAGCGGATGTCCCGCAGCCGGCTGAGGGGGTCCCGCTGCACGGCATACGCGGGGCCGTGCTCGACGGCGTCGCTGTAGAGGGTGCTGCCCAGCAGCTCGCCGCGCAGCCTTGTGTTGGGCCAGACGCCTTCCTGCAGCCCTGCAACAAGGACCACCGGCCATTCCCGGCCCGCTGCGCTGGCCGGAGTCATGATTTCCACGGCGTCGTCCACCTGGGCCCGGGCAGCCAGGGTGTCCATGGGAAGCTCCTGGTTCAGCAGGTACTCCAGGAACTGTTCCGGCCCGGCCCCTGGAACCTGGTCCACGTACCGTTCGGCGGTGTGGAACAACGCCATCATGGCGTCGAGGTCCCGGTCGGCACGGGCGCCGGGCTGGCCACCGGCAAGCGCGGTGCCCGTCCACTGGGACGACAGCCCGGTGGAGTTCCAGAGCGCCCACAGCATGGACTCGGCGTTGGCGCCGGGGACGGCGGCGGCCTTGCGGCCGGCCTGAAGCATCCGGGCCGTCCGCCGGGCGGCCCTGCCCTCGATACCCAGCGATGCCAGCTCCGCGGGGTCCAGCAGGGCTTCGATCAACAGCGCGTCGCTGGTCCGGCCACCGCCGCCCAGGAGTTCTTCGCGGCGCAGCGACTGCCGCAGCCGGCGCAGCTCGATGGGACTGGCGCCGCCAATCCTGGAAGTCAGGAGCGCAACTGCCGCCTCGGGGGTCAACAGTTGCGGGTCCAATGCAATGGCGAAGGCGTCCAGCAGGGGCCGGACCGCCACCTCGTCCCGGACGGCGGACTCTGCCACGGAAACGCGGACCGGGATGCCCTGGCCGGAGAGGTAGCGCTGGAGTTCGCTGACCTGCCCGCCGTTGCGGACGATCACGGCCACGTCAGTCAGGTTCCTGCCATGGTTGATGTGCTGGTCCAGGATGCGCTGGGCAACGTACCGCAGCTCATGGACGGGCGAGGGAACCAGGTGTGCTTCGACCATTCCCCGGGCCCGGTCCGGTTCCGGTGCTTCAAGCCTGCGGGCAAGCTGGCCGCCTGCCCGGACCGAGATGCGGCCGGCCACGTCCAGCCAGGCGGCAGCAACGGCCGGTGCCTGCCGGTGGGCATAGCCGAGGGGACGCTCCACCACGGGGCCGGCCGGCGACAGAAGCCGGGGCAGTTCGGCCACGAGGTCCGGGCGCGCCCCGCGGAAGCCCTGGACCACTGTGTCCGGCGACGAGGTGACGTAGCAGTCCTTCCCCGCAGCGATGTCCGCCAACAGCTCGAAGACGGCCGGATTGGCTTCCTGGATGTCGTCCACCAGGACCAGCTGGAGACGGTCACGTTCGGCAGCGAGGAATTCAGGAAAGTCCTGGAAAACCTGGCGTGCCGCCGTGATGATTCCTGCCGGGTCGAAGGCCTCAGGCATCCGCAGGTCCAGGACGTCGCGGTACTCGGCGTACAGCCGGGCAGCGGCAGCCCAGTCCGGCCGCCCGCAGGCGGCGCCCAGGTCCTCAAGGTCCCCGGCGGTCCTGCCGGACTCGATGATGCGGTCAAAAAGTTGCCGGACCTCATGGCGGAAACCCCGCGTCTCCAATGCCCCGTCAAGATCTGCGGGCCACGGCAGTTCCAGGCCGGGAATCCGGTGCCCCTCAAGGAGTTCCCTGATGATGAGGTCTTGTTCCGGCCCGGACAGCAGCCGTGGCGCCCGGTCCAGGGGAAGGAAGCCTGCCACTTTGGCCCGGCGGATCACGTCGAAGGCATAGGACGCCCAGGTCCGCGCCGGCGTGGTGCTCAGGCTTCGGTCCAGACGGGCGGTAAAGCGGTCACGCAGGAAGTCTGCTGCCAGGCGGCTGGGCGCCAGGATCAGCATCCGTTCAGGGTCGACGCCGTCCCGCTGGACCCGCCTGACGGCCGCCTCCACAAGGACAGTGGTTTTGCCCGTTCCCGGCGCGCCGGGGACCAGCACCGGCCCCGCGCCGTGACTGACGTCCACGGCGGCCTGTTGGTCCCCGGAGAGCCGCGGGACGCCTGCGTGCAGCTGGCGGGGCGCAAGAAGCCGGAGACCGGCCGGTTCCGGGGTGGCCCAGCGCTGGTCCGGGTCCTGCAGGAAACCGTCGCGGACGCCGGTGAAGGGGATGGTTACGCTCACACCGACATTCCATCATCAGCCACTGACAATCGATGCACCTGGCGCTCCAGCAGGTCGGCGATGGCGTCGATCCGGTCGAAGTCCGCATCCAGCGGCGCCCACCGGGCAGCCTGCAGATCCACGCGCCAACGGCCCTCCCCCGTTGCCAGGAACGCCTGATGGGCACCGAGGAGCGGGGTGGCCTCGGCCAGGTAATGCCGCAGCGCGTCGGCTTCGTGGCCCTCCGGAGCCTGGCCGCTGGCCTTGAGGATGCGCCACCATGGAACACCGGTGCCGTAATGGCTCATCACCGCCCCCACCTGGCGCGGCCCGCCCGCGCCCAGGAGCTCGGCGACATCGCCGTAGGCCACCGCGGACCCGGCGGGAACCAGCTGTACCACCGCCAGTACCGCCTCCACATACTCAATCCGCATTGATCCAATGTAGCCGCAGTGGCGCTCCCCGGAATTGTCTGCGGTCACCGTTAGCGTTGAGGTATGAGCACCTGGAACACCCTCCCCCGCGCAGCCTTTGACCTTGAGACCACGGGCCGTAACTCCCGCTCCGCGCGGATCGTCACCGCCTCGGTCACGGTGGTGGACCACCAGGGTGCGGTCATCAGCGAGCACGAGTGGCTGGCAGATCCCGGCGTGGAGATTCCCACCGAGGCCAGTGACATCCACGGCGTCACCACGGAAAAAGCCAGGCGTGAGGGACGGCCCGCCCGCGAGGTCACCCAGGAACTTGCCACGCTGCTGCAGGAACTCTTCGACGCCGGAACCCCTGTCATTGCCTTCAACGCCAGTTACGACTTCACGGTCCTGGCAGCCGAGTCGGCCCGGTACGGTGTCCCCCAGCTGACCAGGTTCCCCGTCCTGGACCCCTACATCATGAACAAGCAGGTGGACCGTTACCGCAAGGGCAAGCGCACCCTGACAGCCCTGTGCGAGGAGTACGGCGTGGTCCTGGACAACGCACACACCTCAGCTGCGGATGCGCTGGCCACATTGCGGGTACTCGATGCCATGGCCGGCAAGTTCCCCAAGCTGGCCATGCCCGCCAGCAAGCTGCACCAGCTGCAGGTGGACTGGGCCGTCAGCCAGGCCGCCGACTTCCAGGGCTACCTGCGCAAAACCAAGCCGGCGGCGGTCATCGAAGGCGACTGGCCGGTCCTGCCGCCACAGGATGCCGGCGTCGGCGGGTTCTGACCGCCGCTGGACACCCGCGGGGCTGCGAGGCAAGTCACAGTAACCCTGCTTCATAAAACCGCCACAATCATCCGCAGGTCATTCGGTCCGGCCGCATCCCCCCCGGACTGCCTGCCACTGTTATCCGTTGCAAGCTGAATATCGTTCGGGACTCGCCGCCGTCGTCCGTCTATTATTCACCTCACGGGTCGGTTCGGCGGGGGTGAGACAATAAAGTTTTGCGGCCACCCCTGCCTTTCATGCCCACATCAGCATGGGCGGATGCCAGGCGCCACCAGCGCAGCCTCGCGGCCGGTTGATTTATGACTCAATGAAAGTGACATCCCCAATGAGAATCAAAGCAATGAAGTGGTTCACCGCTGCTCCTGTTGCCCTGGCCCTGGCTGTTTCCCTGGCCGCGTGCGGCTCGGGAGCCTCCACGCCGAGCGGAACCCCCACGGACGCCCTCGCCGGCAGCGACCAGCAGACGCTGGATAAATACACCACCGCCGAGGTCACCCCGATCGACAAGATCGACAAAACCAAGCTGGGGCTCAACACCGAGGGCAAGCTTGAGGTGGGTACCCTTTCGGACGCACCGCCCAACATCTTCATCGATCCGTCGGGCAAGTTCACGGGTTACGACAACGAACTCCTGCGTGCGGTTGCCGGCAAGCTGGGCCTTGAGGTTGAGTTTGTTGCCACCGATTTCTCGGCGCTGCTTTCCCAGGTGTCCACCAAGCAGTTCGACGTCGGGTCCTCCTCGATCTCCACCACTGATGCCCGTCGCCAGAACGTCGGCTTCACCAACGGCTACGACTTCGGCTTCATGGCAGTGGTCGCCAAGACCGACGGCGACATCAAGGGCTTCGCCGACCTCAAGGACGACGTGCGCATCGGCGTTGTCCAGGGCACAGTGCAGGATGACTACGTCACCAACACCCTGAAGCTGGAACCGGTCCGCTTCCCGGATTACGCCACCGTCTACGCCAACGTGCGCAACGGCCAGGTTGATGCCTGGGTGGCTCCTTCCCAGCAGGCCACCGGCCAGGTCAAGGAAGGCGACGGCACCGTCATCGCCGAGTCCGTGGTCAACACGCAGAACTTCACGGCTTACGCAGTGGCCAAGGATAACCAGCCGCTCATCGACGCCCTGAACTCAGGCCTTGACGCGGTCATCGCCGACGGTACCTGGTCCAAGCTGACCAAGGAGTGGTACCCGGACCGCGAAACCCCCACCGACTGGAAGCCGGGCAGCAAGGCCGCCACGGTTCCGCAGAGCTGATTGAGCGGCAACGTTCATGGATCTCCTGGACCAGCTCGCTGACACCTTCTTCAACTGGGAGGAAATGGCCAAGGTCATTCCCTCCCTGTTGATGGTGGGCCTGCCCAACACCCTGATTCTGGCCGTAGCGTCCGGCATCCTCGGATGCCTTCTGGGCCTGCTGCTGGCGCTGATGGGAATTTCGCGCAACGCCGGCGCCCGCTGGGCGGCGCGCATCTACACCGACCTGTTCCGCGGCCTGCCGGCCATCCTGGTGATCCTGGTGATCGGTATCGGCCTGAGTCCCATCGCCCGGGAAATCACCGGCACCCGCAACCCGTATCCGCTGGGTATCCTGGCGCTGACGCTGATTGCGGCGGCCTACATCGGCGAAATTTTCCGCTCCGGCATCCAGAGCGTGGAAAAGGGGCAGCTGGAGGCTTCCCGTGCACTCGGGTTCAGCTACGGCCGGTCCATGCGCCTGGTGGTGGTGCCGCAGGGCATCCGCCGGGTCCTGCCGGCGCTGGTGAACCAATTCATCTCACTGCTGAAGGATTCGTCGCTGGTGTTTATGCTGGGCCTCGCGGCGTCCGACCGGGAAATCTTCCGGATCGGCAACGACGCCATGGCCAACACGGGCAACCTGTCGCCGCTTGTGGCGGCCGGCGTGATGTACCTGATCCTGACCGTCCCGCTCACGCACCTGGTGAACTACATCGATAACAGGCTGCGGACCGGTAAACCGGAAAAGCGTGAACCGGACGAGCTGGCAGCACCTATCGGCAAGGGGGCACAGGCATGACGGACTTTACTTCCGGCACCCTGACCGGCAAGAACCTGCACCTCTCCTTCGGGCACAACCATGTCCTCCGTGGCATCGACCTGCACGTGGAAAAGGGCACCACAGCATCGGTGATCGGCCCCTCTGGGTCCGGCAAGTCCACGCTCCTGCGGGTGATGAACCGCCTCATCGAACCGGACCAGGGTGACATCCTTCTGGATGGCCGCTCGGTCCTGAAGGACAATCCGGACGAGCTCCGGCAGCGCATCGGCATGGTGTTCCAGCAGTTCAACCTGTTCCCGCACAAAACAGTGGTGGAGAACGTTTCGCTGGCGCTGCAGAAGCTCCGCAAGCTGTCCAAGGACCAGGCCCGCGCCGAAGCCCTGGAACAGCTTGACCTGGTGGGCCTCAAGCACAAGGCCGATGCACGGCCAGCCAACCTGTCCGGCGGCCAGCAGCAGCGGGTGGCAATCGCCCGCGCTTTGGCCATGAAGCCAGAGGTGATGTTCTTCGACGAGGCCACCTCAGCCCTGGACCCGGAGCTGGTCAAGGGCGTCCTGGCGCTGATGACCGACCTCGCCAAGGGCGGCATGACAATGGTGGTGGTGACCCACGAGATGGGCTTCTCCCGCAACGTTTCCGACTCCGTGACCTTCATGGACGCCGGGGTTGTGGTGGAGTCGGGCCCGCCCGAGCAGATCTTCACGTCCCCCGCGACGGACCGGCTCAAAGGCTTCCTTTCGGACGTCCTCTAGGCCCCGTCGCTGGAACGGAAAATCCCCGGTTGCCTTGGTGGCAACCGGGGATTTTTTTGCGCGGGTAAGGGTCGACGCCGGGACTAGCCTTGGGCTGCGGCGGCGGCCCCAGCGGCGGCCGGCAGGGCGTCGAAGATGCGGTTCATGGCAGCGTCGTCGTGCGCGGCTGACAGGAACCATGCCTCAAACACCGACGGCGGCAGGTACACGCCGGACTCCAGCATGGAGTGGAAGAACGGTGCGTACCGGAAGACTTCCTGGGCCTGGGCGTCGGCGTAGTTGTGGACGCCGTTGGCCGAGGTGCCGAACGCCACCGAGAACAGGTTCCCGGCGAACTGGATGGAGTGGTCAACCCCGGCTGCGTCGAGGGCCTTGGACACGGCCGAGGACAGTTCCAGGGACCGGACGTCGATGAAGGAGTACACGTCGCGGGTGGCGTGGGTGAGGGTGGCAACCCCGGCAGCCATGGCCACGGGATTGCCGGACAGCGTACCGGCCTGGTACACCGGGCCCACGGGTGCCAGGTAATCCATCACGTCGGCACGCCCGCCAAGGGCCGCCGTCGGCATTCCACCGCCGATGACCTTGCCGAAGGTGAGCAGGTCCGGGGTCCAGGGCTCCGCCGCGTCCGGGGCGCCGCCGGTGAGTCCCCAGTAGCCCGAGTATCCGGTGCGGAAGCCGGTCAGGACCTCGTCCACAATCAGCAGCGCGCCGTGTGCCCGGGTGATCCGGGACAGGCCCAGGTTGAAGCCCTCCGCGGGGGTGACCACACCCATGTTGGCGGGGGCAGCCTCGGTGATGACGGCGGCAATGTCGGCCCCATGCAGGGCAAACGCGGCTTCGACGGCGGCAAGGTCGTTGTACGGCAGTACCAGCGTTTCAGCGGCGGTGGCCGCGGTGACGCCGGCGGAGCCGGGCAGCGCCAGCGTGGCCAGGCCGGAGCCGGCGGCGGCAAGGAGCCCGTCCAGGTGGCCGTGGTAGCAGCCGGCGAACTTGATGATCAGGTTGCGGCCGGTGAAGCCGCGGGCCAGCCGGACAGCGGTCATGGTGGCCTCGGTGCCGGTGGAAACCATCCGGACACGCTCTGCGGCGGGCACCCGCTCCTGCACGATGGCGGCGAGGTTGGCCTCATCCGGGGTGGACGCACCGAAGGACAGGCCACGGTCCACTGCCGTGTGGACGGCATCCAGCACGGCGGGGTGGGCGTGGCCCAGCAGGGCCGGCCCCCAGGAGCAGACGAGGTCCACGTATTCCTTGCCGTCGGCGTCCGTCAGGTACGGCCCTTTGGCGGACACCATAAAGCGCGGTGTGCCTCCGACTGACCCGAAGGCCCGGACCGGGGAGTTGACCCCGCCGGGCATCAGCTTGCGGGCACGGTCAAAGAGTTCCTCGTTGCGGAGGTTGCTGGAAGTCATTGGTCTATTCTCTCAGTTAGCCGGCCAGCAGTTCCGCCACCCTGGGCGCCACCGCCGTACCCATCAGTTCAATGGACCGCAGCATCGCGGCGTGGGGCAAAGGTCCGCTGCTGTACTTCAGGTCGAAGCGGTCAGCTCCCAGGTCCTTCTTGAGCCGGACGATCTTGCCGGCCACCGTTTCCGGTGACCCGACGTACAGGGCACCCTCCGGGGCGCACAGGGCTTCGAACTCGCCCCGGCCGGCGGGGCCCCAGCCGCGTTCGGCGCCGAGCTTGTTCCGGAGTTTGAGCCAGTGCGGGAAGAACTCCGCCTTCGCCGCTTCGTCGGTGTCCGCCACGTGTCCGGGCGAGTGGGTGGCAACCTGCTGCGCCGGGTGCCCGTACTTGCCCATCGCTTCGCGGTACAGGTCCGCCAACGGGCCGAAGGACCGGGGCTGGCCGCCGATGATCGCAAAGATGATGGGGTAGCCGTACTGGGCGCAGCGGAGCACGGATTCGGGGGTCCCGCCTACGCCGATCCAGGTGGGCAGCAGGTGGTGCTCCAACGGCGGGTAGACGCTCAGCCCGTGCAGCGCGGGCCGGGTGCGGCCTTCCCAGTGGACCGGTTTCTGCGCCCTGACCTTGTCGAACAGCTCCAGTTTTTCCTCAAAGAGGACCTCGTAATCGGCAAGGTCAAGCCCGAACAGCGGGAACGATTCCACAAAGGAGCCGCGCCCCAGCATCACTTCAGCGCGGCCGTTGGAAATGGCGTCCACCGTCGAGAAACGCTGGAAAACACGGATGGGATCATCTGAGCTGAGCACCGTCACGGCGGAGCCCAGCCGGATCTGCTGCGTCCGGGCGGCGGCAGCAGCCAGGAAGACCTCGGGGGCGGAGACGGCGTAGTCCTGCCGGTGGTGCTCCCCCACGCCGAAGGAGTGAAGACCGACGGCGTCGGCAAGTTCGGCCTGTTCCAGCAGTTGGCGCAGGGCCTGGGCGTGCGGTTGTGGGCTGCCGTCCGGATTCTCGCCAACGTCCCCGAACGTGTTCAGGCCCAGGAGGATACGGTTCGCGCCCACGGGTGCAGTGGGGCTGGCCGGTGCCGGGCCGCCGGCGGTGGCGTGTTGCGTCTCAGTCATCAGGATTCCTTCAGCCAGCCGGCAAGCTCGGCGGCCCAGTAGGTGAGCACCATGTTGGCGCCGGCGCGGCGGATGCCAAGGACGGATTCGGTGATGGCGGCCCTCCGGTCGATCCAGCCGTTGGCGGCGGCCGCTTCGATCATGGCGTACTCGCCGGAGATCTGGTAGGCGGCCACGGGGACGGGGCTCATGGCCGCGACGTCCGCCACGATGTCCAGGTAGCTCATGGCGGGTTTAACCATCACGATGTCGGCGCCTTCGGCGAGGTCAAGCTCCACTTCGCGGAGCGCTTCGGTGCGGTTGCCGGCGTCCATCTGGTAGGTCCGCCTGTCGCCCTTGAGCTGGGAATCGACGGCCTCGCGGAACGGGCCGTAGAAGGCGGACGCATATTTGGCGGCGTAGGCCACCACGGACGTGGTGGTGTGGCCGGCCGCATCAAGGGCAGTGCGGATGGCCGCGATCTGGCCGTCCATCATGCCGGAGGGACCGAGCATGTGGGCCCCGGCGTCGGCCTGGGCTACGGCCATCCTGGCGTAGATCTCCACGGTGCGGTCGTTGTCAACGTAACCGTCGGCGTCGAGAACGCCGCAGTGGCCGTGGTCGGTGAATTCGTCGAGGCACACGTCGCTCATGATGACCAGGTCATCGCCGACTTCGGCGCGGACGTCGCGGATGGCCTTGTTGAGGACGCCGTCAGGGTCCAGCGAGGCGGTTCCCTCGGCGTCGCGGACCTCGGGAATGCCGAACAGCATAATGCCACCCAGTCCCAGCTCCACGGCCTGGGCCGCCGCGCGTCGGAGTGATTCGGTGGTGTGCTGGGCTACGCCGGGCATGGACGTGATGGGGTTGGGTTCGGTGAGGCCCTCGCGGATGAAGGCTGGCAGGATCAGCTCTGCCGGCGCCAGCCGGGTTTCGGCGGTCAGCCGCCGCATGGCGGGGGTGGTGCGCAGGCGGCGGGGGCGGTGGTTGGGGAACGTCATGGTCCTGTGTCCTTCACGGTGTCTCAGGTGCTGGAAGTTGGGGGGCAGTGGCCAGGGCCGGTCAGGGCGGTGCTGCGGCCAGACCGGGCTCGTGCCCTGGTCCAATGGAACCTGTCAGGGCTTCGACCAGCCCGGCAGATGTGGGGTCTGTAGCCACTGCCGCGGCGGGCCAGCCGAGCTCCGCAGCCTGGTCCGCCGTCGACGTCCCGATGGCGATCAGGCGGCAGGCCTGGAGCGGGAACAGGACGGCAAGCCGCCGGACGGCGCTGGGTGAGGCCGCCACAACGGCGTGGATGGTGCCCGCAGACATGCCGGCAGCTGCAGTGGCCGCAGACACCAGCCGCGGCTGTGGGGTGCCGGGTTCCGCGGCGATGGCCAGGCGGCGCTCCGGTGCGGCCGGGAAGTCCACGGTCCGGTAGGCGGTGACAGCCGTGACGTTGCTGCCGGAAGCTGCCAGTCCGTCCGCCAGCCGGGAAGCGGCGATGTCTGCCTGGGGCAGCAGGACGGGGCCGGTTCCGCCGGGCCAGACTTCAAGGAGCCCGGCGGCGGACTGTTCGCGGGCTGGGACCAGGGTGACAGTGACCCCGTTGGCTTCGAGCAGCCTGCGGGTGGCCGGCCCGATGGCCGCGACCCGGGTGGCAGCGGGCAGCCAGGCCCCCAGGGATCGCCCACGGTCGACGGCCTGGGCCACCAGGACGTGGACGGTGGTGGCGCTGCTGACCACCAGCCATTCGAAGGCACCGGCACCCAGGCCGTCGCAGGCCACCTCAAGGGCGTGCTGGTCCGCTGCCCGTTCAAAGTCGATCAGGGGCAGCACCAGGGCTGTGGCTCCTGCCGCCTCCAGTGCTGCGACCAGCCCGGTGGACCGTTCGGGACTGCGGGTTACCAGCACCTGGGTGCCGCGCAGCGGCTGCCCGGTTCCGGATTCGCTGGACGTGGGTCCCATTGCGGGATCAGGACGCCTGGAGATCGGCGATGTCCGCGGCCCCTGCAGCCAGCAGCGCCTCAGCCAGTTCGATTCCCAGGAGGGTGGCACCTACTTCGGTCAGTCCGTCCGTAGCGCGCTTGTCCCGGACGGTGGCCGTGCCGTCCACTGCACAGACAGCAGCTTCGAGGTGGAGCATGCTGCCCTTGCGGTAGGCGTAAGCACCGACGGGAGCCGCGCACCCCGCTTCAAGCCGGGCCAGGAGGGCACGTTCGGCGGTGACGGCCAGCCGGGTGTCGGGGTCGTCAAGGGCGGCGAGGGCCTGGGCCAGGACAGCCTGGGAGCCTTCGGTACTGCCGGCCTTCCGCGGCGCGTCCGCTGTCCGGCATTCGATGGCCAGGGAGCCCTGGCCGGCGGCGGGCAGCATCACATCGGTTTCGAGGAATTCGCTGACCGCGTCCAGCCGGCCGATCCGCTCCAGTCCGGCGGCTGCGAGGACCACTGCGTCCAGGTCACAGGTCTTTCCGGGGACCACCTCGGCGGTGGTGTTGCCCGGCAGGCCGGCAACGCGGCCCAGCCGCGTGTCCACGTTGCCGCGGATGTCCAGGATGTCCAGGTCGGGCCGGGCGGCGCGGAGCTGGGCGGCGCGCCGGGGCGACCCAGTGCCCACGGTTGCGCCGGCAGGCAGGTCGGCCAGCTTGAGCCCGTCCCGTGCGCACAGCACGTCGCGGACATCAACGCGCCGCGGCGTTGCCGCGAGGCTCAGTCCCACGGCAGCGCCGGTGGGCAGGTCCTTCAATGAATGAACCGCAACGTCGCATTCGTTGCGGATCAGGGCGTCGCGAAGGGCAGCCACAAAAACGCCGGTGCCGCCCATCTGCGACAGCGACCCGGTCAGGACGTCGCCGTCGGTCCTGATGTGCACCAGTTCCACCGGGAAACCCCCGACGGCGGCAAGCTGGTCCGCGGTCTGCTGCGTCTGGGTGAGCGCGAGTTTGCTGGCGCGCGTTCCGATCCTTACCGTCACTGCTGCGAGGCTCCCCCGGCCGGACCTGCTGCGGCTGTCCCGGGATAAGGGTCGTGGCCGGTGCCTACAGTGGTGTCGGCTGCGGCGATCGTGGGCTTTTCGCCGCGGAAGTTGGCGCAGCAGCCGGGACGGCAGACGTCGTACCAGGGCCCCAGACCGGTGACGGCGGGCCGGTCGCTGATGTTGTTGGTGGCGGTCCGTTCCAGGATGAGGTCCACCATGCCGGCAACAAACGTGCGGTGGGTGCCCGGGGTGGGTACCCGGGTTGCGGCCAGGCTCAGGTTGGCGCAGGTCTCCAGGGCCTCGGTGTCGAGGTCCCACACAACTTCCATGTGGTCACTGACGAATCCGAGCGGGACAATGACGATGCCCCTGACGCCCTTGCCGGCGAGTTCCTCGATGGCATCGTTGATGTCAGGTTCCAGCCACGGCACGTGCGGGGCGCCGGAGCGGGACTGGTACACCAGCGACCAAGGAGCGGTGAGGCCTGATTCCTCCTCGACGCGCCGGATGACGGCGGCGGCGGAGGCAAGGTGCTGGGCAACGTACGCCGAGCCCTCCTCGAATTCGCGGGGCTCGCCGTCCGACCGGCCGGCCGCATCGGCGTCGCGGGTGGGGATGGAGTGCGTGGCGAAGAGGATCTGGATGGGAGCATCCGGTGTCCCGGCCGCGGCGAGCTGCGCGCGGACATCGGCCAGGCCGGCTGCGGTGCCTTCGACGAACGGTTCCACAAAGCCGGGGTGGTCGAAGTACTGGCGAACCTTGTCCACTTCGAGCCGGCCGTCCAGGCCGGTTTCCGTCAGGGCCATGCCGATGTCCTCGCGGTACTGGCGGCAGCTGGAGTAACAGGAGTAGGCACTCGTGGTGAGCATCAGCAGGCGGCGGTGGCCGGCGTCGTACGCGTCCTGCAGGGTCTGCGGGATGTAGGGATCCCAGTTGCGGTTGCCCCAGAGGATGGGCAGGTTGATGCCGCGGGCAGCAAGCTCGGCCTCGAGGGCCGCCTTGAGTTCGCGGTTCTGCTGGTTGATGGGGCTGATGCCGCCGTTGGCGCGGTAGTGGTGGGAGACCTCTTCGAGGCGCTCATCCGGGATGCCGCGGCCGCGGGTCACGTTGCGGAGGAACGGAATGACGTCCTCCTGGCCCTCGGGGCCGCCGAAGGAGGCAAGCAGGACGCCGTCATATTCCTTGGGCGCCATCCGGCCGGCTTCGGTGACGGGGTTGATGGCGGTGCTGATGCCGGATCCGTTGGCGCTCATGCCAGGACCTCCGCAACTTCAGCTGCCGACACGCGGCGGCCCGTATAGAACGGGACCTCTTCGCGGACGTGGTTGCGGGCTTCGGTGTTGCGCAGGTGGCGCATCAGGTCCACGAGGTCCACGAGTTCCGGGGCTTCCAGGCCCAGGATCCATTCCCAGTCACCGAGGGCGAAGGAGGACACGGTGTTGGAGATGACCTGCGGGAATTCGCGGCCCAGGAGGCCGTGTTCGCGCAGCATTCCGCCGCGTTCCTCCTCGGGCAGGATGTACCACTCATAGGAGCGGACAAACGGGTAGACGCACAGCCATTCGGCCGGCGCCACGCCGCGGGAGTAGGCAGGCGTGTGGTTTTTGGCGAACTCGGCCTCGCGGTGCACTCCCATGGCGGACCAGACGATTTCCGTGCCGGCGAAGAGGCCGCTCCTGCGGATGTCGCGGATGGCCTGCTGCAGGGCTTCGGGTTTGGCGCCGTGGAGCCACACCATGATGTCCGCATCGGCGCGCATGGCGGAAACGTCGTAGCTGCCGCGGTGGGTCACGCCGGCCTGGCCCAGGCGTTCCAGCAGGGCTTCGAAGTCGGCCGCGGCGTCAGCGCTGCGGACCACCTCCCCGGACCGCTTGAACACGGTCCACAGGGTAAAGAACTGCTCGGCTGATTCTTCGGTTTTAGTGACAGATTCGGCAGAAGTGTGGCTCATGGTTACAAGTTTGCCCCCTGTTGGGCGCCAAGGCGAAACCCACAACTTCTACAACGCGTAGAAGTGTTGAATGTCACACAATGCGCGGGGTGGGGTTGGCCCGGGGCCCTTGGTTAATGGCTTCGGAGCCGGAACAGCGCGGCGCCCGCAGCGCAGGCCAGGCCGATGAGTCCGGCGCCGAGCCCCACGATCGCCAGCTGCGGGCCGGCCGCTGGATCTGCCCCGGGCGCGGCCGCCGGATTGGCGGCGTGCAGCAGGCTGACCGCCAGCGACGTGCTGCCCTGGGAGCCGACGCGGGGGATGCCCGTGCCCTGCGGCGTCGCGGCCGGGCCCGGGGCTGGGGTTTGGGCGGGTACCGGAGTGGACGGGGCGGCCGCCGCTCCCCCGTTGTCCGCCGGATTCTGTCGTGCGGTTCCGCCCGGCGCCGCAGCGGCTTCGCTGGCCGGCGCCTGCGGTGCCGCCGGGATGCTACGGGGTGTTGCGGCGTTGGGCGTTGCTGTGGTGGGTGGCATGGCCGGGGTGGTGGGCGTCGGTGTTGTGGTCGACGGCGTCGCCGCGGTGGGTGACGTGGTGGGTGCCGGCGCCGCAGTGGCTGGTGCAGTGGCAGCGGGAACGGCCGACGGCGATCCGGGCGACGGTGCCGTGCTGGCCGGCGTTGTGGGAAACCCCGTAGCCGTGGAGGCCGGCGTGGTGGCAGGGGCAGTGGATTTCCCCGGCTCGGGCTCCGGGGTCTTCTCCTCGGCTGCCGCAAAAGTTGCCTCCGGCCGGGATTTCTGTTGCGGCGCGGAGGGCGGCGCATCCGCACCCCATGACGACGCGGCTCCGGAGCTAAGGACCAGTACCGTTCCGATGGCCGCAGCTGCCGCGCCCCGCCGGATTCCCCCATGGATACCGGCCGAGGACAGTGCTGGCCTGGACCTGTTGTAAACCATGGGCACCGACCCTAGCCGCCCGTTCGGGGCAGGGTGAAGTCCGTGACCCGGGCCCACAACGCGCGTTTTCGGCGCCCTTCCGCTACACCCGGCGCTGACCAGCAACGATGGTCAGCCGATGAGGATGCGCGCCTGTTCCCGTGTGTCGGAAACCACTGCGGCGAGGCCGTTGCCCGCCACCCAGCCACCCACCACGGCCAGGTTGCCGGCGGCCGTGCACGCCGCCCGGATGTCGGCCACCCGGGCCTTGTGGCCCACCGCGGCGAACGGCAGGGCGCCGCGCCACCGGACCACGTCCCAGGCCACCACGTGGTCCGGGCCGACAGCCTGCGCCAACAGGGCGGTGGCGTCGCGCAAGGCAGCTGCCAGGAGGTCCCCGTCCGTTTCCGGGCCCGCCTGCTGCCCGCCGGCGCCATCGACCTTTCCGTAGGACAGCCGGAGCACATGCCGGCCGGGGCCAGCCGCTGCATCGAGCCAGTCCCACTTCCCGGTGGCGTGGGTGAGTGCCTTGGCCTCGATGCCGGGTGTGCCTGGCGCCACCAGCACGCCCGTGCCGCGGGGCCGGGCGTCCAGGCCTGCCTCGTCCACCACCAGGGTCACCAGTTTCACGTCCGGGCCGGACGCGGGCTGCTTGCCCGCAATGGCCGGCACGGCGTTTTCCAGGAGGCCGACGGCGGCCGGGCCGTCCACAGCCACCACCAGGAGGGCTGCGGCAAGAGTCTGTCCGGGCGTGGTGACCTGCCAACCCGACGGGTTCCTGGTGACGCTGCCGGCTGCGGTATTCGGGAGGAGGGCAACGCCACGGCCACGAAGGTCAGCTACCAGCGCGGTTACGAGGGTATGCATGCCGCCGGCCAGTCCGGCCACAGCGGAGCCGGCTTTTGCAGGCCGGCCGGGAGCGCTGCCGGTGGCAGCCCCTGACCCGGTGGCAGTCCCTGCACGGGCCCGGCGCTGGGCGGAGACCGCGGCAGCGAGCGAACCGTGGTCCCTGATTCCTGCCCGCAGCCCCGGGGCCACCATGTCGACGTCGAGCAGTCCCGGGTCCGCCGAATGCACGCCACCCACGACGGGGGCCACCATACGTTCCAGGACGCGTGTGCCCATCCGCACCCGGACCAGGGCGGACACGCTGGTGACGGGAGCGGAAGTGCCCACCGAGGCCGGCAGGAAGCGGTCCAGGGAGGCGCGCAGGGAGCCCAGCAGGCCAAGGGACCGGCGGACCTCCGGGTCCCACGGGTTGGCGGGTATGCCCAGGACGCCGGTTTTAGGCAGCTCGCGGGGACCATCCGGCAATTGGACCCAGGCGCCGCCGGGACGCGGTGCCACAATTTCGCCGGCCAGTCCCAGCTCAGCGGCAAGGGTGGCCACCGCGTCGCTGCGGGTGGCAAAGGATTCGGCGCCGCTGTCCAGGGTGAGCCCGGCCAGCGTGTGGCTGCCGATGCAGCCGCCCCAGCTGCTACCGGCTTCGAGGACCGTGACGGCGTGCCCGGCGGCCGACAGTTCCCTGGCCGCCAGCAGGCCGGAGATGCCGCCACCGATCACCAGGGCGGCTCCGGGCTGCGCCGCCAACGTGCCCACCGGACTACTCCGGTGCGATGGAGTGGATGAGTTCAACCACGCGGGTCAGGACTGCCGGATCCGTCTCGGGCGGCACGCCGTGGCCCAGGTTCAGGACGTGGCCCGGGGCTGCGGAGCCGGCGGCGATGACCTCACGGACATGGGCTTCCAGTACCTCCCAAGGGGCGGGCAGCAGGGCAGGATCGATGTTCCCCTGCAGTGGGACGCTTCCGCCCAGGCGCCGGTTGGCTTCGTCCAGGGGCAGCCGGTAGTCCACGCCCATGACGTCGACGCCGACGTTATGCATGGCCACCAGGAGCTCGGAAGTGCCGGTGCCGAAGTGGATGAGGGGGGCACCGTGGTGGCGGACGTGGTCCAGGGCGCGGGCCGAGGCGGGGGCAACGTACTTCTCGTAGTCGGCCAGGCCCAGCGAACCGGCCCAGGAATCAAAAAGCTGGGCTGCGGAGGCGCCGGCCTCAAGCTGCGCCTGCAGGAACATGCCGGAAGCGTCAGCTGCCCAGTTGGCCAGCGCGTTCCAGGTTTCTGGGTCAGCGTGCATCATGGTCCGCGGGCCCAGGTGGTCGCGGGACGGCTTTCCCTCCACCATGTATGCGGCCAGGGTGAACGGCGCGCCGGCAAAGCCGATCAGCGGGGTTTTGCCCAGCTGGGCCACCGTGAGGCGGACGGCTTCGCGGATGGGCTCCAGGGCCTCCCACGTCAGCTGCGGCAGCGCCGCCACGTCAGCAGCTGTCCGGACCGGTTTGTCCAGCACCGGGCCAACGCCGGGGACGATGTCTACGCCCACACCGGCCAGCTTCAGGGGAATAACGATGTCCGAGAAGAAGATGGCAGCGTCCACGTCGTGGCGCCGCACGGGCTGGAGGGTGATCTCCGAGGCCAACTCCGGCCGGAGGCAGGAGTCCAGCATTGCCACGCCTTCGCGGACCTTCATGTACTCCGGCAGGGAACGGCCGGCCTGCCGCATGAACCAGACGGGACGGCGGGACGGCTTGCCGCCACGGTAGGCGGTGATCAGCGGGGAATCGGTGGTGCGGCCATCCAACAGCGGGTGGTCTGGCGCTAGGACGCCGGCAGCGGACACGGCAGGGCTGGAAGTCATGCTCTCGATTGTGCCCAAAATCGGCGGCAAAAGATAACGGCGGGCAGGCGCCGCAAACCATGACAGGAGCCCCCGTGGCAGGAATCACAGCAGCCATCTGCCCTTCCCGGCGGCCGCAGTTGTTCTACCGAGCCGCGAAAAAGCTATGATTGGTCCGTTGTGGTTCTTTTTTCATTGGTGGCTACACACGCCGACATCGACCTTGAGACCGTTGCCCAGTTGAGCAACGGTTCCTCCGGTATCGCTACATCCATGCTGACCGGATCGCCGGCAGTGTCGGGTGCGGTTGTCCTTGCCACCTGCAACCGGTACGAAATCTACGGCGAGGCGCCGCATCCTGATGATGTCGAAGCGGCCCGCGCAGCGCTCGTGGCCCGGATCAGCGATGCCAGTGGGCTTAGCGAACCGCTCGTTTCCCGGTCCCTGAGCACCCGGACCGGCACTGAAGTGACCAAGCATCTGTTTGCCGTCAGCGCGGGACTGGATTCCGCCGTCGTGGGCGAACGCGAAATTGCCGGCCAGGTGCGCCGTGCCCTCATCATGGCCCAGCACGAGGGCACCGCCAGCCCCGGCCTGGTCCGGCTCTTCCAGGCCGCTTCCAAGACCGCCAAGGACGTCGGCGCGCAGACCGCCCTGGGCTCCCGGGGCCTCTCCATCGTCTCCGTGGCGCTGGACCTGGCCACCGACCTCTCCGAAAACCCCGGCTGGGCCGCCAAAAAAGTCGTCGTCTTCGGTACCGGCGCCTATGCCGGCGCCACCATGGCGCTGCTTCGCGAACGCGGCTGCACCGATATCTCGGTTTTCTCCTCGTCCGGGCGCGCCGAAGGGTTTGTAGCCACCCGCGGAGGCACGGCCCTCGACGCCGATTCCCTGCGTTCCGCGGTCGCCGCGGCTGACGTCATGATCGGCTGCAGCGGCTCGGATACCCGCGTTGAAGCCGACGAACTGGCGCAGGTCCGCGCCGGCTCCCCGCAGCCGCTGATCGCCATCGACCTTGCCCTGACGCATGACTTCGACCCCGCCGTCGGAGAACTCGACGGCGTGGAACTGCTCACCCTCGAATCCGTGCGCCTCGCGGCGCCGCAGGAACAGGCCGAATCCCTGGCCCAGGCCAGCGGGATTGTCAGGACTGCCGCCAGCGCCTTCGAGCAGGAACGCGAGGCACGCTCCGTCGATTCGGCGATCGTTGCCCTCCGCCGGCACACCATGAACGTCCTGGACGCCGAAATGGAAAAGGTCCGGGCCCGGCACGGCTGCACGGCAGCTGCTGAAGAGGTCGAGTTCGCGCTCCGCCGCATGGTGAAGCAGCTCCTGCACGTCCCCACCGTCCGGGCACGGGAACTCGCCGCCAACGGCCAGCAGGACGAGTACGTGGCCGCCCTGGAGGCGCTCTACGGCATCACGGTGGACCAGCCCGCAGCGCAGGCCACGCAGGCCGAATGCCCCGTGGACCATCAGGGCCGGCAGGACCACCAGCGCCACCAGAGTCACCAGGGCCTCGAAACCGCCTGACCCGCCCCGCACCCCCGCGTTGCCCTATCACTTATGGTCCCCTGCGGGCCCTTATTGCGACCAGAGGTGATAGCGCAACGGGGTCAGTAGACCGGCTTGTTGGGCTCCACGTCGCGAACCCAGGACAGGATGCCGCCGTCAAGGTGGCTGACGCGCTGGTAACCGGCTTTCCGGGCCGCGGCCAGCACATTGGCGGACCTGGTCCCGGCCTTGCAGTGGAACACAATGTCCTTGTCCTGCGGAAGCTCGCCCCAGGCTTCCCCGGCCAGGATCCGGCCCTGCGGCACCAGTACCGCGCCCTCGATCCGGACAATGTCGTACTCACCGGATTCCCGCACGTCCACCAGCTCGAAGTCCCGGAGCCCGGCCTTCCGTGAGGCCAGCATGGAGGCCAGCTGGGTGGCGGTGACAGTGTGCTCGGTGTCCGTGGGAACGTCGGGGGTGATGCCGCAGAACGCGTCATAATCCACCAGTTCGGTGATGGGCTCCGCGGCCGGGTCCTTGGACACCCGGATTTCGCGCCAGCTGCCGCCCAGCGCGTCGAACAGCGCCACCCGGCCCAGCAGTGAACGCCCGACGCCGGTAATCAGCTTGACCGCTTCGGTCACCATCAGGGAGCCCACGGCTGCGCACAACATCCCGAAGACGCCGCCCTCGCCGCAGGAGGGCACTGACCCGGCGGGCGGGGCTTCGGGGTAGAGATCCCGGTAGGTGGGTCCGTGCTTCTCCCAGAAGACGCTGACCTGGCCGTCGAAACGGAAAATGGACCCCCACACGTAGGGTTTGCCCAGGATGGCTGCGGCGTCGTTCACCAGGTAACGCGTGCCGAAGTTGTCCGCGCCGTCAAGGATGAGGTCATAGCCGGCAAAAAGCTCCAGGGCGTTGGATGTATCCAGCCGGACGTTGTGGAGCCGGACGTCCACCAGTGGGTTCAGCTCCGCGATGGCGTCCCGGGCGGACTCGATCTTTGGCCGCCCCACGTCCGCCACACCATGGATGACCTGGCGCTGCAGGTTGCTGAGGTCCACGGCGTCATCATCAACGATGCCCAGGGTCCCCACCCCGGCAGCCGCCAGGTACAGCAGTGCGGGGGAACCGAGTCCGCCCGCGCCGATAACCAGCACTTTGGCATTTTTGAGCCGGCGCTGGCCCAGCGCGCCGATCTCCGGAATGATCAGGTGCCGCGAGTAGCGCTCCACCTCTTCAGCGCTGAGCCCTGCCGCGGGTTCCACCAGCGGTTCAAGGGTTTCTGCTGACACATTTGCGGTGAACATCGAAGCCATACTTCAATGTATGCCCCGGGATACCGCGCGGTCATATTACCCGGCAGTAAAGTGTCTATGTAACTGCAATGGAAGGAGGGACAACCGTGGTCCCTGATGCACGGGCTGATCACCCGAACGCCGAAGCTCCGCCCACCTCCCCGCGCCCTGCAGGCCAACGCTCCGCCCGGCTCCCCCGGGACGAGCGGCGCGCCCAACTCCTTTCAGCAGCGCAGGAAGTTTTTGTGGCCAACGGCTACCACGGCGCCGCCATGGACGAGATCGCCGAAACGGCCCATGTCAGCAAGCCGGTGCTGTACCAGCACTTCCCCTCCAAACGGGAGCTGTACCTGGCTCTCCTGGACAGCCACCTGACCTCCCTCACCGCGTTGATGATGGGTGCCTTGAACTCCACCACCGACAACGACGAGCGCGTCCAGGCGGTGATGCGTGCCTACTTCCAGTTCATCGCCAGCGATGACCAGGCCCACCGGCTGGTTTTCGAATCGGACCTGATCAACGATCCGGACGTCAGTTCCCGGCTGGAAACCTTTAACAGGACCTTTGCCGACGCCATCGCGCACGTCATCGCCGAGGACACCAAGCTTCCGCACCTGGAAGCTGAGCTCCTGGGCCGCGGCCTCGCCGGAATGGCGCAGGTCAGCGCCCGGTACTGGCTTGAAACGGACGGAAACCTGGACCTCAATGTGGCCAGCGACCTGATCTACCGTTTAGCTTGGCGCGGAATCTCTCGCTTCCCCAAAGAGTCCTAGACTACAAAGGAGACATCAGCAACGAACTTTGACTGGCTGGGAGGCCCCCTGTGGAAATTAAGATCGGCATTCAGAATGTTGGCCGCGAAATTGTGCTGGAATCCACGCAGGACGCGGATTCGGTGGCCAAGGTTGTGGAAGAGGCCATCACCAAAGGCACCGAGTTGCGCCTGAAGGATGAAAAGGGCCGTCTGGTCATTGTTCCCGGCAAGGCCCTCGCGTACGTGGAAATCGGTGCCGAAGAAGCCCGCCGGGTCGGTTTCGGCCAGTTCTGACGCGCTGCCTGCAAGGTAATAAAGGAGCCCCATGCTTTCGCTGACCATCGTTGTCCTGGCCGCCGTCGCGGTGGGGTTAATAGTGTGGGCCAATGACAAACGCCATGCCAAGTACGGGGCAGGCCTGCCCGCCGGCGTTTCGGTAAGCGTCGCGGCCCTTGCCTGGCTCATCCTGATGGCTGCGGGCTTCGGGTACCGTCCCGGCCTGACCTGGCTGCCGTGGGTCCTGCCCATCGTGCTGGGGGCTGCCGCCGCCGTGGCCGCCGCCGTTTACCTGGGCTCTACCCGGGCCCGGCAGGACACCGATAGGCTCACTGCGGTGCTGCGGCGCTGACGCCAAGCCAAAGTCCTGTGGCCACCACCCGTTGAGGTGGTGGCCACAGGACTTTAAGGGCGTCCGACGGCGGCAGCCGGCTTAGAGGAATTCGGCCCGGCCGGCCATGGCTGAGGAAGCCAACGCATGTTCCCGGCGCGGGATCCGGCCGGCCGCTGCGGCCATCCTGCCGGCTTTGACAGCGTGTTTGAAGGCCTCCCCCATCAGGACCGGGTTCTGGGCGCGGGTCACGGCCGTGGCAAGCAGCACGGCATCGCAGCCCAGCTCCATGGCCAGGGCAGCATCGGATGCCGTCCCGATTCCGGCGTCCAGCACCACCGGCACCGAGGCGCGGGAAACAATCAGTTCGATGTTGTGGGGGTTGAGGATGCCCAGGCCGGTGCCGATCGGTGAGCCCAGCGGCATCACCGCGGCGGCTCCGAGGTTCTCCAGCCGCAAAGCCAGGACGGGGTCATCATTGGTGTAGGCAAACACCTTGAAGCCGCGGTTAACCAGCTGTTCCGTGGCATCCACCAGTTCCACGGCGTCCGGCAGCAGCGTGTGTTCGTCGGCGATGACTTCGAGTTTCACCCAGTCCGTCTCCAGTGCTTCGCGGGCCAGTTCGGCGGTCAGGACGGCGTCGCGGGCGGTGAAACAGCCGGCGGTGTTGGGCAGGACCCGGATGCCGTGGTCCACCAGCAGCTGGAACAGCGAGCCGGTTTCTGCCGTGGAGTACCGGCGCATGGCCACGGTGGTCAGGGCCGTCCCGGAAGCGATCAGGGCGGCTCCGAGCCCGTCGAGGCTGGGGGCGCCACCGGTGCCCATAATGAGCCGCGAGGCCAGGGCGACGCCGTCAATGACCAGGTCATCGCGGCCTGTGCCACCGGCCTGGTTCAGCAGTTCGGTGTTGGTGTTGGCCATGGCCCTAACCGCCCTGGACTGCCGTGACGAGTTCAACGTCGTCGCCGTCCGCGAGCGCCGTGGCGGACCATTGGCTGCGCGGCACCACCTGGGCGTTCTGCGCCACCGCCACCCCCAGCCGTGCGCCGTCGGCGGCCTGCCCATTGGCTGCGAGGACGCGGCCGGTGACCTGGCTGACCAGCATGCTGATGGACGCGCTGTCCACCACCGCATGTGGAGTTCCGTTCAGGGTGATGTTCATGCTGTCTCCTTGATGGTGCGGGGAAGGTGAGGGGCAAAACCGGAGAACCGGGCGGGGTTGAAGGGTGCCCAACGGGGATCAGCGTGACCGTCCATCAGGTCGCGGCAGATGGCTGCGGCTGCGGGGGCCAGGAGGATGCCGTGGCGGAAGAAGCCGGTGGCAATGATCAGGCCCGGCACGTGCGCGGCCATCCCGAAGCCCGCGTCCGCACCGGTGCCGTCCGGTGCAGGCACCCGGCCCAGGAGGGGAGCGTTGTCCGGAGTGCCGGGCCGTGCCCGGGCGGTGCTCTCCAGCAGCTCGAGCTCGGCAACGGCAGGCACCAGGGCCTGGGCGTCCCGCAGAAGCTGATACACCCCACCCGCGGAGACCGCGGTGGGGCCGGCCAGGGCATCCTCGCGCTGGGTGGCGCCGATCACCACCGTGCCATCCTGCCGCGGCACGATGTAGACGGGGACGCCGTGGACCAGACCGCGGACTGTGGAGCCCAGCAGTGGGCGCAGGTGCTGTGGCACGGCGAGCCGCAGGATGTCGCCGTGTACCGGCCGCAACGGCAGGCTCAGGCCGGGGGGAAGGCCACCCAGTGCTGCCGCCTGCAGCCCGTTGGCCACCACGGTTTCGGCCGCCCGGACCGTCCCGCCACCGGCGAGCTGCACACCTGCGACGGCACCGTCTTCCCACAGCAAGCCGCTGGCCTTGGCCGCTACCGCAAACGGATCGCCGGCGAGCGCACGCCGCATGCTGGCCAGCAGAAGCCGCGGATCCACCTGGTGGTCTGCTGGAGTATCGAAGGCGCAGGCGATGGCGGGGCCCAGCAATGGCTCCCGGCGGCGGGCCTCCCGGATGGTGAGCGGTTCCACGGTCAAACCGTTCGCCTGCTGCACAGCGCGCAGGTCCATCAACGCCCGGCGGTCGGCGGCGTCGGCGCCCACGGCTAGGGTCGGCGTCGTGAGGTATCCGGGGTCCCCGCCGGTGACGGCGAGATCCGCGGCGAAACCGGGCCAGAGGGCGGCGGCCGCAAGCATCAGCTCCAGGAGGTCCTCTTCCTGGTAATGCAGCTCGCTCACCGGCGCCAGCATTCCGGCGGCGGCCCAGCTGGCACCGGCGCCCGGCGCGTCATCGATCAGGAGCACGGACCGGCCGGAGCGGTACGCCTCCCAGGCGATGCTGTGGCCAACCACGCCGCCGCCAATCACTGCAACGTCGGCTTCCAACGCTCCGTGCGGGCGGTCATCGGGGGTAGCAGGCAGGGCGCCCATGTGTCTCCTTCCCTACGCCGGCATTACCCGGATCAGGTCAAGCGGTCGGCTCTGACGCCCTCTCAGCCCGGCGCTTTGTGACAGCTGCCGCGGGCTCCCGCAGTACCCGGCCAGTCTAGAGGAACTAGGCTGGCAGCCATGAATGTGACCCACTCCCCTGCCGCCGCTGATCCCCTGGCCACCGCTCCCGGCGCGGCCGCGCTCCACGCAGCACGGCTGTACCTGTGCACCGATGCCCGGAAGGACCGCGGCGACTTTGCCCGGTTCGTCGACGCGGCGTTTGCCGGTGGGGTGGACATCATCCAGCTTCGCGACAAAAGCATCGAGGCGGCCGAAGAGCTGGAGCTCCTGGCCGTGCTGAAGGAAGCCGCAGTCCGGCATGGCCGGCTCTGGGCTGTCAACGACAGGGCCGACGTCGCAGTGCTGTCCGGCGCCCCGGTTTTCCACATCGGCCAGAAGGACCTGCCGCTGCCCGCCGCCCGCACCCTGCTCAACGGCAACGCCGCCATCGGCTTGTCCAGCCACACCCCGGACCAGGTGGACGCGGCCCTCACGGCAGCCGCGGGACCTGCGGCGCTGGACTACTTCTGCGTGGGGCCCGTCTGGGCCACGCCCACCAAACCCGGCCGGGCCGCCGTCGGACTCGACTTGGTGCGCTACGCCGCGGCCGCAGCCGGCGACGACGTTCCCTGGTTCGCGATCGGCGGCGTGGATGACGGCAACATCGGTGAGCTGGTGGCCGCTGGGGCCCGCCGGGTGGTGGTGGTCCGCGCCATCACCGATGCCCCGAATCCCGCAGCAGCCGCGGCTTCCCTGCGCAGCGCGTTGGAATCCGCAGACGCGTAGCGGCAGCGTCCCTGCCCGTTCGGAAAAAACCGGGCTACGCTGGGCAACGTGCCACATCACCGGCTTGCACCCCAGGTCCACGACCACAACAACGCGCTCGAAGCCGCCCTCAGTGAGCTTCGGGTCGAGCTGGAGCTGCCCGGCAAATATCCGGCTGATGCCGTCCACGATGCCGAGGCCGCCGTGGCGGCCCTGCAGCTGCCGGGCGAGGACCTGACCGGCATTGAATTCGTCACCATTGACCCGGCGTCCTCCACTGACCTGGACCAGGCGGTCTTTATGGAGCGCGACGGCGACGGGTACCACGTGCTGTATGCCATCGCCGATGTGCCCGCTTTCGTCGCCCCCGGCGGGCCCCTGGACGCCGAGACCTGGCGCCGCGGCCAGACATTTTACGCCCCCAACGGGCGGATCCCGCTGCACCCCGAGGTGATCAGTGAAGCGGTCGGCAGCCTGCTGCCGGACCAGGAGTGCCCGGCGTTTGTCTGGGACTTCCGGCTGGACGCCCGCGCAGGGGTCACGTCCGTGACCGTACGGCGTGCACGGGTCCGCAGCCGGGAGAAACTCAGCTATAGGGGCGCGCAGGCGGACCTGGATGCCGGCACAGCGGGCCCGGTGCTGGAGCTGCTCAAGGAAGTGGGGCTAAAACGGGTGGAGCTGGAGCGGCTCCGCGGCGGCGCCAGCCTGAACATGCCCGAGCAGGAGATTGTCCAGCTGCCCGACGGCGGCTACCGGATTGCCGCCGCACCGCAACTGCCCGTGGAGGACTGGAACGCGCAGATCTCGCTGATGACCGGGATGGCCGCGGCGCAGCTGATGCTGGCCGGAAAGGTGGGAATCCTGCGCACCATGCCGGCCCCCGACGAGCGGTCGCTGCACCACTTCCGGCTGCAGACCGAGGCCCTCGGGAAACCATGGGACGGGGCCGCCAGTTACGGCGAGTACCTGCGCACCCTGGACGCGGCCGAACCCCGCCAACTGGCCATCCTGCATTCGGCGGGCATGCTGTTCCGTGGTGCTGCATATACAGCCTTTGACGGGACCGTGCCGGAGAACGTTGTCCAGTCCGCCATCGGCGCCGCGTACGCCCACACCACTGCTCCCCTGCGCCGCCTGGTGGACCGTTTTGTGCTGGTGATCTGCGAGGCCCTGAGCAACGGCCGGGACGTCCCCGGCTGGGCGCGGGAGGCGCTGCCTTCCCTCCCCGAGGTCATGGCCGGCTCCGACCAGCTGGCATCCCGGATGGAACGCATGGCCCTGGACACCGTGGAGGCTGCACTGCTGGTCAACCATGTGGGGCAGGAATTCGACGCGGTAGTGATTGCCGGTTCGAAGCCGGCCAAGGACAACGGCAATGGAAACGGCGCCGGCAATGGGAAGAACGGGAACGGCGGATCAGGCACCATCCAGATCGCCGAGCCCGCAGTGACCGCCCGCTGCGCCGGAGAGCTGAAGTCCGGCACCAAGGTCCGGGTCCGGCTGGTCTCCTCGGATATCGCCGCCCGTAAAGTCCACTTTGAGCTGGTGGCCTGAGCCCGACGGTTCGCCGCGGGGCACCAAAGCCGGGTTCCCGGGCCCGTGCCGTTAGACTGGAAAAGTAGAAACGGATGCCCGGTCGTTGATTTCCTTGATTTGAAACCAACAAGCCCGCCCCTACGCGATCTTGAGATTGACCCGCTGGTCACCAGTGCCAGCATTTAGATAGCCCGCGATCGGCTTCCACTGGAATTGCTTGCGCGCTTCGAGCGTGCTCCGGAACGGCCCAGGCCGGCCCGTTGAGCAGGCAGCGCCCTCGCCCAAATGAATAAGGAAACTCCCTGTGAGTGAATTGCACACGCACCAGCTTCTGACCGATGAGTCCGGCACCGAGACCATCGAGCCCGAAGAAACCATTATTTCGGACGAAAAGCCGCACGAAATCGAAGAAAAGTCGTTCGCCGACTACAACGTCCGCGCCGACATCGTGGAGTCCCTGGCCGACGCCGGGATCACCCACCCCTTCCCCATCCAGGCCATGACCCTGCCGGTGGCACTGTCCGGCCACGACATCATCGGCCAGGCCAAGACCGGCACCGGCAAAACCCTGGGCTTCGGTATTCCCGCGCTCCAGCGTGTGGTGGGCCGCGATGATGCAGGCTTCGACAAGCTGCCCGTCCCCGGCGCCCCGCAGGCCCTGGTGATCGTGCCCACGCGCGAGCTCGCCGTGCAGGTGGCCAGCGACCTCGAGACCGCTTCCCGCAAACGCAACGCGCGCATCGCCACCATCTACGGCGGCCGTGCCTACGAGCCCCAGGTGGATGCGCTGCAGAAGGGTGTCGAGATTGTGGTGGGCACCCCCGGCCGCCTGATCGACCTTTACAAGCAGAAGCACCTGAGCCTGAAGAACGTCCGCATCGTGATCCTGGACGAGGCTGACGAGATGCTGGACCTCGGCTTCCTGCCGGACGTTGAAACCCTCATCGCCGGCACCCCCGCCGTCCGCCAGACGCTGCTGTTCTCCGCCACCATGCCCGGCCCGGTCATCGCCATGGCCCGCCGCTACATGACCCAGCCCACCCACATCCGGGCCGCTGACCCGGATGATGAGGGCCTGACCAAGCGCGACATCCGCCAGCTCATCTACCGCGCCCACGCCATGGACAAGATCGAGGTGGTGGCCCGCATCCTGCAGTCCCGTGGCCGCGGCCGGACCATCATCTTCACCAAAACGAAGCGCACCGCCGCCAAGGTTTCCGAGGAACTTGTGGACCGCGGCTTTGCCGCTGCAGCCATCCACGGCGACCTGGGCCAGGGCGCCCGTGAACAGGCGCTCCGTGCGTTCCGCAATAACAAGGTGGACGTCCTGGTGGCCACCGATGTCGCTGCCCGCGGCATCGATGTTGACGATGTCACGCACGTGATCAACTACCAGTGCGTCGAGGACGAAAAGATCTACCTGCACCGTGTGGGCCGCACCGGCCGCGCCGGCAACAAGGGCACCGCCGTGACATTTGTGGACTGGGACGACATGCCCCGCTGGGGCCTGATCAACAAGGCACTGGGCCTGAGCGTTCCCGAACCGATCGAAACCTACTCCTCCTCCCCGCACCTGTACGAGGACCTGGACATCCCCGAAGGCACCAAGGGCCGGCTGCCCCGCGACAAGCGCACTCTGGCCGGTGTGGATGCCGAGGTCCTCGAAGACCTGGGCGAGACCGGCAAGAAGAACGCCGGCGGCCGCCGCGAAGGCGGACGTTCCAGCGACTCCGGCCGCTCCGGCGGACGCTCCAGCGATTCAGGCCGGTCCGGTGGACGCTCCAACGATTCAGGTCGCTCCAGCGACTCCAGCCGCTCCGGTGACTCCAGCAGGTCCGGCGGACGGTCCGCGAACGCCGGCCGCACCGCCGAAGCACCCGTCGAGGCGGGCGGCCAGGCCACGGGCCAGGCTGACCGCGCCACCTCGGCCGATCAGGCCGGCGACGGCCGCGACCGCGACCGCACCCGCAGGGGCCGCCCCGCCCGTTCCGGCAGCCAGGACAGCAACGGCGAAGGTGCCCGCAGCGCCGGCACGGCAGGCCACGAAGGCGGAGGCCGCCGTCGTCCGTCCGAAGCGGCAGGCGAACCTGCTGCCGACGGCGCCGACCAGCCCTCGCGTGCCCGCCGCAACCGGACCCGGACCCGCCGCCGCAACGGTGAAGTTGTGGGTGACGCTGCCCAGTCCGGCAGCGCCGAGGGCTAAAACCCTCCATGACGAACACGCTTTGGGCGCCGGACGGCGGCAGCCTGGTGGTGCACGCGGAAAATTCCGTGTACCTCCCGTCGCTGCCGGCCGGCGCCTTCACGCTGATCTATGTGGATCCGCCGTTCAACACGGGCCGGGCGCAGCGGCGCCAGGAAACCAAAATGGTGGCGTCGCTGGACGGCACCGGCGACCGCGTTGGGTTCAAGGGCCGCTCCTACGACACGATCAAGGGCGCCCTGCACAGCTACGACGACGCGTTCAGCGACTACTGGTCGTTCCTGGAACCGCGGCTGCTCGAGGCCTGGCGCCTGCTGGCCGACGACGGCACCCTGTACCTGCACCTTGACTACCGCGAGGTGCACTACGCCAAGGTGATGCTCGATTCGATTTTCGGTCGGGAGTGCTTCCTGAACGAAATCATCTGGGCCTACGATTACGGCGCCCGCGCCAAAAACCGCTGGCCCACCAAGCACGACAACATCCTCGTGTACGTCAAAAACCCTGCCAAGTACCACTTCGACAGCGCCGAGGTGGACCGGGAGCCGTACATGGCGCCCGGGCTGGTCACTCCCGCCAAACGTGAACTGGGCAAGCTGCCCACGGACGTGTGGTGGCACACGATCGTCTCACCCACCGGTAAGGAAAAGACCGGCTACCCCACGCAGAAGCCCGAGGGGTTGATCCGCCGTGTGGTGGCAGCCTCCAGCAGGCCCGGGGACTGGTGCCTGGACTTCTTTGCCGGGTCAGGGACGCTCGGCGCTGTGGCGGCAAAGCTGGGGCGGAAGTTTGTCTGCGTGGACCAGAACCAGCCGGCCATCGACGTGATGGCCAAGCGGTTGGGTGCGCACGCCACCTTCACGTCCCACCCACCCAACTAGCTCGCACTTGTTGTCGTTTTGAGCGCCCAAAACGACAACAACTGCGAGTCAGTTGGGAAAGGCCGGGCGGGTCAGGGGCGCACGACGGCGGTCCCCGTGGCCTGCGACTCGATCCGGGCCAGGACCTCGGGGCTCGTCACGTTCTCACCCAGCAGGTTGGGCTTGCCGGTGCCGTGGTAGTCCGAGGATCCGGTGACCAAAAGGTCGTGCCGGGCAGCGAGGCCACGGAGGAATTCGCGTCCCTCTTCAGGATTGTCCCGGTGGTCGATCTCCACGCCCGCCAGGCCGGCGTCGATCATGTCCCGGTACGTCTGCTCCCCCACAATCCGGCCGCGGCCGGACGCCACCGGGTGGGCGAAGACCGGGACACCGCCTGCAGCACGGACCAGTGCCACAGCAGTGGCCGGGTCCGGTGCGTAATGGGGCATGAAGTAGCGGGAACGGGAAGTCAGGATGGACGCGAACGCCTCCGACCGGTCCGCCACAACGCCGGCGGCCACCAGTGCGTCAGCGATGTGCGGGCGCCCCAGTGTGGCCCCCGGAGCCACATGATGGATGACGTCGTCCCACGTCAACGGATAATCCTCGGCCAACAGCGTGACCATCCGTTCGGCCCGGGTCAACCGTGACTCCTTGGCCTTGGTGATCTCCTCAAGCAGGCCAGGGTGCAACGGGTCGTGCAGGTAGCTCAGCAGGTGGACGCTCACCCCACGGTCCGTCCGGCAGGAAACCTCCATGCCGGGGACCAGGGCCACGCCGCACCCGGCAACGGCGGCGGCTGCCTCGGCCCAGCCGGACGTGGAATCGTGGTCCGTCAAGGCCACCACATCCAAGCCGGCGCGGGCAGCGGATGCCATCACGTCGGCGGGCGTTTCGGTGCCGTCGGAGACATTGGAGTGGGCGTGCATGTCGATCCTCACCGCTCCAGCCTAGTAGACCGGCCGCCCAGCCGGCCCGCGCCGGGGCCGGCGCCTGTTCGCGTCGCCGGGACGCTGGTGAGACGATGGTCCCGTGAACGATGCCGATAACACCCAAAATTCTGCTTCCCAGCCCCTGGACGAGCGCGTCAACAACCGCTCGCAGCGCCCCGTTTCGGACGCCTTCAAGGCCTTTATGGCCAGCAACTGGGCGCCCGCCAGCCAGGATCTGCCCGGCCGCGACGCCGTGGCCGGTTTCGCCGCAACCCGGCGCAAAACCGTCTCCGCGCGGTTCCCGGGCGAGCGCCTGGTCATCCCTGCCGGGCCGCCGAAGGTCCGCTCGAATGACTGCGATTACCGGTTCCGCCCGCATTCCGGGTTCGCCCACCTCACCGGCCTGGGCCTGGACCACGAGCCGGACGCCGTCCTGATCCTGGACCCGGTTGCCGAAGGAACGGGCGACGACGGCGGCACGCACCGCGCGACGCTCTACTTCCGTCCCCTGGCCGGGCGGGACACGGAACAGTTCTACGCCGACTCGCGCTCCGGTGAGTTCTGGATCGGCGCCCGCCCCACCCTCGCGGAATTCGAGGCCCGCCTGGGCCTGGCAACAGCCCACCTTGACGGGCTCGAAAGCGCCATCACCAAAAACGTAGGAGCGCCGGAGATCGGCGGCACCTCCATCCGCCTGGTCCGCAAGGTGGACGAGAACATTGACGCCCTGGTGGACACGGCCCGGTACAACACGGCCAAGGATCCGGACAACCTGGATATGGGTGCCCTCGACGCCCTGGACGAAAAGCTCAGCGAGGCCCTGTCCGAGGAGCGCCTGATCAAGGACGCCTGGGAGATCGAACAGATGGAGGTGGCCGTGGCAGCCACCGTTGAAGGGTTCGAGGAAGTGGTCAAGTCGCTGCCCCGCGCACTGACCCACGCCCGCGGCGAGCGTGTGGTGGAAGGCGCCTTCTTCGCCCGCGCCCGCGAAGTGGGCAACGAGCTGGGCTACGACACGATTGCCGCTGCCGGCAACAACGCCACAGTGCTGCACTGGACCCGCAACACCGGCACGGTCTCCGCCGGCGAACTCCTGCTGCTGGACGCCGGCGTCGAGGCCGACTCCCTCTACACCGCTGACATCACCCGCACCCTCCCCGCCAACGGCACGTTCACGGAGATCCAGCGCAAGGTCTACGAAGCAGTCCTCGACGCCGCCGACGCCGGCTTCGCTGCTGCCCGGCCCGGAACCCGGTTCCGGGAAATCCACACCGCCGCCACCACCGTCCTGGCCGAACGCCTGGCCAGCTGGGGCCTGCTGCCCGTTTCCGTCGAGGAAGCCATCAGCCCCGAAGGCCAGCAGCACCGCCGCTGGATGCCGCACGGCACCAGCCACCACCTGGGCCTGGACGTCCACGACTGCGCACAGGCCAAACGGGAACTCTACTTGGACGGCATCCTCACGGAGGGCATGGTCTTCACCATTGAACCGGGCCTCTACTTCAAGAACGAGGACCTGGCCATTCCCGCCGAATACCGCGGCATCGGCGTCCGGATCGAGGACGACATCCTGATGACAGCGGACGGTCCGGTGAACCTCAGCGCTGCCCTGCCCCGCAAGGCCGAGGACGTCGAAGACTGGATGGCAGGCATCTACCGCGAGGCCGACGCCGGCAACTAAGTCCGGCGCCCGGCCCCCTGCGGGTGCCTCCGGGCAAACACAAAGAAGCTCCCGGATCACGGATCCGGGAGCTTCTTTGTTTGTTCTGGTCCGGCTACTGCCGGGAATCACCCTGGCGCTGGTCGCCGGGGGTTTGCTGCGCATCCGGCTGCTGGCCGTCCTGCTGCTGCGCGGCGGGCTGGTGGGCATCCTGCTGCTGCGCCGGCTGGCCGTTCTCCGGTCCTGTTGGCTGTTGCACGCGGACGCCATACTGCGGGCGGCCGTCCGGCAGGTCCGGGTAGGTGGTGGCGCGGGGTACGGCAGGCTGCTGCTGGGCATTGCCGGCATTTTGCCCGCTGCCATCCTGGGGCTGGCCGGCGGGCACCTGGTTGCCGTTCGGCTGGACGGGAGCCGCAGCGGGCTGCTGCCCGTACGGATCAGTCCAACCGGAAGGGCGCGCCGGGCCCTGGCCCGGCTGGTAAGGCTGGCTGGGCTGGCCCTGCTGCGGCTGGTTCGGTTGGCCCTGCTGGCCCTGCTGCGGCTGGCCCGGCTGGTAAGGTTGGTGCGGTTGCCCCGGCTGGTGGTTCTGCTGGTATGGCTGCTGGTAATCGCGCTGCGAGTACGCACCCTGGCCAGCGGCGGCGTCCGAGCGGGTCATGGGCAGCTGCTGCAGGAGCCGGCGGGCCTCGTGCGACGCTTCGGGTGCCACAATAACGTCATAGTTGGTGGCAACCACCTGGCTGGTGGAGGTGAAGTCCCGCTTGCCGCGCTGGGCTGCATACGTGACGATGCCGAACAGCATAAAGAAGGCGGCGCCCATCAGCACTGACGTGAGGATGGAGAAGTACCCGGGGGACGGGGCGAAGAAGGACAGCATCACCCCGACAAACAGGCCGAACCACATGCCGCTCAAGGCTCCGGACAGTGCCACCCTGGGGTAGCTGAGGCGCCCGGTGACACGTTCCACCATCTTCAGCTCATTGCCCACAATGGACACCATCTGGACCGGGAACTGCTGGTCGGCGAGGTAGTCCACTGCCTTCTGCGCATCCAGGTACGAGGTGTAGGAGCCAACGGTGTCGCCGGTGGGGACGGCCCGGGACTGGTCCAGGCCGTTCTGGCCACCTGCCTTGGGAGCGCCAAAAATGTTTGCCATACCCCCATTCTTGCCCATCAGCATGTGTGCTGCCTGTAAATTCAGCTAAAAGAGAGCAGACTCGGTAGCCTGTACGGGTGAGCACAACACCTACCCGCGTCTTTGTAGCGCGCCTTCTGGGACTCGACGTCTTCGACCCGCTGGGAGACCGGCTGGGGCGGCTGCGCGATGTTGTGGTGCTTTCCCGGGGAACCCAGGGTGCACCGCACGTGGTGGGCATCGTGGTGGAGGTCCCCGGCAAAAAACGCGTTTTTGTGCCCATGACGCGGATTACCTCCATTGACCAGACCCAGGTCATCTGCACCGGACTGGTCAATCTCCGCCGGTTTGAACAGCGCGGGGCCGAGACTCTGGTGGTCGCCGAGATGTTCGACCGCCGGGTCACCCTCCGGGACGGCAGCGGTGATGCCACCATCGAGGACATCGCCATGGACCAGCACCGGTCCAGGGACTGGTTCGTCAGCAAGCTCTTTGTGCGCCGCGGCCATTCCCTGTCCCCCTTGAGCCGGCTGCGTCGGAACGAGACCCTGATCATCGACTGGGCGGACGCGCTGCAAGGCGCCCACACCGAGCCCCAGGCCGCCACGCAGTTCGTGGCCAACCACGAAGACCTGAAACCGGCTGACTTCGCCGAGGCCCTTCAGGAGATGAGCGACAAGCGCCGCTTCGAGGTGGCCAGCGAACTGCAGGACGAGCGCCTGGCCGACGTCCTGCAGGAAATGCCGGAGGACGACCAAGTGGAGATCCTCTCCGCCCTGGACGTCCAGCGTGCCGCCGATGTGTTGGAAGAGATGGATCCGGACGACGCCGCGGACCTCCTTGGCGAGCTCCCCTCGGCCCAGGCCGAGGAACTGCTGCAGCTCATGGAACCCGAAGGCGCCGAAGATGTCCGTCGGCTCCTCGAATACGACGAGGACACCGCGGGCGGCCTGATGACGCCGGTTCCCGTGATCCTCCCGCCTGAAGCCACCGTGGCGGAAGCGCTTGCCCATGTCCGGCGCGAAGAGCTCTCCCCCGCACTGGCGTCGTCGATCTTTATTGCCCGGCCGCCGCTGGAGACACCCACCGGGCGTTTCCTGGGCGTGGTCCACATCCAGCAGTTGCTGCGGTTCCCGCCGTTTGAGCCCCTGGGCAACCTCGTGGACAAAAACCTGGAGCCGCTCTCCGACCAGGCCCACATCAGCGAAGTGGCCCGCACCCTGGCCACGTACAACCTCAATTCCCTCCCCGTGGTCAATGACGCCGGCCGGCTTGTGGGGGCGGTGACTGTTGATGACGTTTTGGATCATCTGTTGCCGGACGACTGGCGCGCCCATGATGGCGAAGCCCCGATAAGGAAGCTCGGTGGCCGCATTGGCTGACAGCAGTGCTCCGAAGAACCCCAACCAGCGCGGCAACGGCAAGGCTGCAGGCAAGGGAAGCCTCGACACCCCGTTGAGCGGCAGGCAACGGATCCTGCCTAAATTCTCGCCGGACCCGGATGCATTCGGCCACGCCACCGAAGGCTTTGCCCGATTCATGGGGACGCCCCAGTTCCTGGTCTACATGACCGTCTTCTGTATCTTCTGGCTGGTGTGGAACTCCTTCGCTCCGGTGGACTGGCAGTTCGACTCCAAGGAACTCGGCTTCACGCTCCTCACGCTCATGCTCTCGCTGCAGGCCTCCTACGCTGCCCCGCTGCTGCTCCTGGCCCAGAACCGCCAGGACGACCGCGACCGTGTCTCGCTGCAACAGGACCGCCAGCGTGCCGAGCGCAACCTCTCGGACACCGAGTACCTGACCCGGGAGCTGGCCTCCCTGCGGATCGCGCTGCGCGAGGTGGCCACCCGTGACTACGTCCGGGCGGAGCTGCGCTCCCTGCTTGAGGACATGCTGGAGGCGCAGGAGGAACTGCGCACCCACGACACCACCGGGCCGGGTCATCACGAAACACCGCGGGACAAGGTCAAGGAAAAGCTCAAGGAGAAGCGGGACCGGCAACGCAACCCGAAGACCCAGCAGATCCCCCGCGTCAAACCCAACCACTCCTCCCAGGACCGCTGACGCATGGACACCGAACATTCCCCGGGCGGCCCGCTGTCGGAGGCCGTCCAGCAGGCCCTGGCCGGCGTCATGGATCCGGAGCTCCGCCGCCCCATCACCGAGCTTGGCATGGTGGAGTCCGTCATCGTCTCCGCAGAAGGGCACGTTGACCTGGCGGTCCTGCTGACCATTGCGGGCTGCCCGCTCCGCGACACCATCACCAAGGACTCCGAACGCGCCCTGCTGGCCGTCCCCGGTGTCACCGGTGTCACCGTCACCCTGAACGTGATGGACCAGGCCCAGCGCGACGCCCTCAAGGACAAACTCCGCGGCGCCGGCGGCCAACGCGGTATCCCGTTCAACGAGCCGGACTCGCTGACCAAGGTCTTCGCCGTGGCCAGCGGGAAGGGTGGCGTGGGTAAATCCTCTGTCACGGTCAACCTTGCCTGCTCCCTGGCGGCGCAGGGGCTCCGGGTAGGCATCGTGGACGCGGACGTGTACGGCTTCTCGGTGCCCGGCCTGATGGGCATCACCCAAACGCCCACGCGGGTGGATGACATGATCCTGCCGCCCGTCGCGTACGGCGTGAAGGTCATCTCCATCGGCATGTTCGTGACGGGCAACCAGCCGGTGGCCTGGCGCGGACCCATGCTGCACCGTGCCCTGGAACAGTTCCTGACGGACGTCTACTTTGGTGACCTGGATGTCCTTTTCCTGGACCTGCCGCCGGGTACCGGGGACATCGCCATCTCCGTGGCCCAGCTGCTGCCCACAGCGGAGATCCTGGTGGTCACCACCCCGCAGGCGGCAGCGGCGGACGTCGCCGAGCGCGCAGGCGCCATCGCCACCCAGACCGGCCAGAAAGTCGCCGGGGTCATCGAGAACATGTCCTACCTGGAGATGCCCGACGGCGGCAGGATGGAATTGTTCGGAAGCGGCGGCGGGGCGGTCCTCACCCAGCGGCTGAGTGCCGCCGTGGGAACCACGGTGCCGCTCCTGGGCCAGATCCCGCTGGACATCCAGCTCCGCGAGGGCGGGGATACGGGTGTTCCCATCGTCATCGGCCAACCCGGCACGCCTGCTGCTGCGGCGCTCTCCGGCATCGCCGGCTCACTGGCGGCCAAGCCGCGCGGGCTGGCCGGGTTGAAGCTCGGGCTGCAGCCGCGCTGACGGCCCCGCCTGCGGGGCCTAGGTTGCTTCGGTGTCGAACGGTGCGGCTTCGCCGGCCGGGAGGCGCGGCACCACGCGTTCGGGCCGCTGAGGTGCAGCGGCTGCGGCCCCTGCCACGGCGGCGACGGCGGCCGGCGCACCCGCGCTGACGGGCTTGGAGTCGTCGTCCATCAGGGCTTCCTTGATGATGCGGCGAGGGTCGTACTGGCGCGGGTCGTACTTCTTCCAATCGACCTCGTCGATGTCGATGCCGACTTCTTCCTTGATCTGCTCGCGGGCGCCGGAGGCCATGCGCCGGACTTCCTTCACCAGGTTGGCAAGCTTCTGGGTATATTCAGGCAGCCGCTGTGGACCGATCACCAGGATGCCAATGATCAGCAGGAGGAAAAACTCCGGGCCGTTGATTCCAAACACGTTAGGAAGATTACCCTTTCCGGGCTGCCAGCGGCGATTCCCGCCCGGCGGGGGCAGCAACCGCCCGCTTTACTGGGTCAAAAGGGTCACAATCCTGTTCAGTCCGCGCTGCAGCCGGTGGGCCAGGGACTCTCCCGCCACAGTACCCGACGCCGGCGCTTCCGCCGCGACACCCGCGCCGGCCTGCGCGCTGACGCGTTCCAGGATGGGCACGGCGTCATCGGCCTGCTCGGCGGGAAGGTCCGATTCGTAGGTGAACGTCCGGCCCTCGGTCCGGTAGGTCACGGACCAGGGCGAGGCGCTGCGGACCTCCACGCCGTCCGCCGCGGTGCGCAGCGCGGCGGCGGACGAATGCTGCTCCGTCACGGTGGCGTAATGGATGCCGTCCGAAAGCCGGATCTCCACGGCAGGCTGCCCGTCGATCACCAGGGCCCGGGCCGATTCGAGGCGGAATCCCAGGCCGGCCAGTTCCGGGCATGCCCAGCCCTCGTCCCGGAGCAGGGCAAGCTGGCCGGCCGTGAGGGCACGGCCGTCCGCGGGCGTCCGGGCCGAAACATGGGACAGCGCGGCCGGGGAAGTGGAATCAGGCAGCGGCGAACCGGAGACGGCCAGGGCGCCCACGGCAAGGACCCCGGCGGCCGCCACGGTTCCGCCTGCGGTCAATGCCACGGCACGTGCAAACCTGCGGGGCGGCTCAGGCTGTGCTGCCGGTTGCCGGGCAGCGAACTCGTGGGTCCGGGCCAGCAGGCGGGCTGTCAGGTCCTCGCTGGCCTGCGGAACAGGCGCATCGCGCAGCCGTTCGAGGTATTGGCGTTCCCTGCGCACAGCGCCGGCACAGTCGCTGCATTCCTGCAGGTGGCTGTTCGTCCGCTGGTGCCGGCCGGCAAAGGGATTGGGGGGCCTCATGCGCCGATCAGAGGATGCCGGCGATGCGCGGCAGGGACAGCTTCCGGCGGGCCTGCTGCGGGCGCGGGTCCCGGTGGGCCAGCTTTTCCCGGAGCATGGTGCGGCCGCGGTGGATCCTGGAACGCACGGTGCCCAGCTTGACGTCCAGCGCTGCGGCCACTTCGTCGTAGGACAACCCTTCGAGATCGCACAGCACCACGGCTGCGCGGAAGTCCGGCGGCAGGTCCTCAAGGGCAGCCTGCACGTCGAGGTCAAGGTTGTTGAACTCGAAGCTTTGCTCGGGTCCGGGCTCACGGCCGGGAAGGCGGGACTCGGCGTCGTCCGACAGGGCGTCGAACCGGATCCTGGTCTTGCGCCGGGCCTGGTCGAGGAACAGGTTGGTGGTGATGCGGTGCAGCCAGCCGTCCAGGGTCCCGGGCTTGAAGTTTTCAAGGGACCGGAAGACGCGCACAAACACCTCCTGGGTGAGGTCTTCGGCATCGAACTTGTTGCCGGTCAGGCGGTAAGCGAGCCGGTATACCTTGGCGGAGTGGTTGGTAACCACTTCCTCCCAGGTGGGCCGGACCCATTCGACCTCAGGCTGGTGTACTGCAGGGACAGGTGCCACAACTGGTGATGACATCGTCCACTCCCCTCGTGGAATTACAAACGCCCGGATACTGTTGACATCTCTGATTCGGCGCCGATCACCTTTTGGATGAGCGGATATTCATCCTTTCAAACTTGGCTGGGAATTTCCTGATTGCGTCGTAACTTCAGCCTTGGGCGCAATGCCTGCCGGCACCGCCGTTTCGGCCGGACACAGTAGGCTGTAAAAGACATTTCCCGCCCCGCCCAGAAAGCGAAATCCATGAGCGCCGACAAATCCAGCAGCTGGTCCTATGCAGAAGATCTGCCCGCTGAGGATGAGGTCATGCTGCGCGCCCGGGAACGCTCTTTTGAACTGGGTGTAGCGCCTATCGGACCGGGCGTCGGTGCTGTCCTGACCGTGCTGGCCGCCGTTTCCAAGGCCCAGACCGCCGTCGAGATCGGAACCGGCGCTGGCGTCTCCGGCGTCTGCCTGCTCCGGGGCCTCGGCAAGCAGGCAGTCCTGACCACCATCGACGTCGACGTTGAGCACCTCAGGGCGGCACGGGAGGCGTTCGCCGAGGCCGGCAGCCCGGCCAACAGGACCAGGACCATCTCCGGCCGCGCCGGCGACGTCCTGCCGCGCCTCACGGACGGCGCGTACGACCTCGTCTTCATCGACGCCGACAAGCCGGGACTCCCCGGCTACGTTGAGCAGGGCATCCGCCTCCTGAAGCGCTCCGGCCTGCTGATCATCAACGACGCCCTGGACAAGGACCGGGTGTCCAACCCGGCCGGCAGGGACGCCAACACGGTGGTGCTCCGCCAGGTGGGCCGCTCCATCCGCGACGACGACAGGCTGGCCTCGGCAATGCTGCCCACCGGCGACGGCCTCCTGGTGGCAGTCAAGAAATAGGACAGGGCCCGCAGCCCACAGGGCTGCGGACCCTGTCCGCTGGAACTGCTATTCGGTAACGCCCACCAGGCATTCCTTCAGGTTGGCCGCTTCTGCAGCGTTCAGTTCCACCACGAGTCGCCCGCCGCCTTCGAGCGGGACGCGCATGATAAGGCTGCGGCCCTCCTTGGTGACTTCCATTGGGCCGTCGCCGGTGCGTGGTTTCATAGCCGCCATGAGGAATTCCCCTCCATTTTGTCCCAGGACTGATCAACCCGGTCGGGCTGTGTCCGCATGTCGAGCATGCTGCGATGCCGGGGAGTCAGTCCCCCGCCAAGGCTGCGCGTATTCTGAATGCTTTTGTCCTTGCTTACTTACTATTATCGCGGAATTACCCGGCTGTAGCTAATCGATGGACATTTTCGTCCACCGGGTATTCGCAGCAGGCACACCGGGTGGCGCTTGGCGGCTACGGCGGATAATCCCCGCCGCCGGGCAGTTGGGCCCAGGCCCACAGCCACACGATCCACACCATCTGCAGCAGCAGGAACATCACCACCACGGTCCCGCGGTACGCCCGGGAGCGGGACAGCAGCACCGCGCCGAGCGCCAGCGGGAACAGGGGCAGCAGCATCCGGAACGTGCTGGTCTGCGGGTGCAGGAACATCACCAGGTAGCCCATGTAGCAGGCACACCAGAGCCGGATTTCGACGCCGAGCCGCACCACGGGCGGCAGGAACAGCATCGCACCGAAAAGGGCCACAAAAACAAATGGAGCCAGCAGGCCCAGGACAGGACCGAAAAGGTCGACGCCGGTGTCGAACCAAGGCTTGAAAGGCACCAGGTCGTGGCCGCGCCACACCGTTTCGGTACGGGTATACGCCTGGATGTCGCCGGTGGCCACCCACGCGGCTGCAGGCCATGCCAGCGCGGAAAGGCCGGCGACGGCGGTCAGTCCGGTAAGGGCGGCGAGGTCACCCCGGGAGTGCGCAGCCGGGGTTGCGGTTCCGTCCCGCTGGCTGCGCAAGTGTTCCATGAACCGGTACACCAAGAGCAGTCCCACCATGGCAGCGAACGGGACACCCACGGGCCGGGACAGGCACAGCAGCACCACCACCGGCATGGCCAGGAAGTAGCGGCGCCGGATCACCAGCAGCAGGGCGACGGCGAGGAGCAACAGGTTCAGTGGTTCGGCGTAGGGGACCTGCAGGACCGCCGACACCGGGAAAGCGGCGAAGAAGGCCACGCCCCACAACGCCGGCGCGTGCGCCGCCTTCTGCCGGAACAGCAGGTACACGGCCAGGGCCGCCCCCCACCCGGACAGCATGGCCACAACGGTGAGGGCGGCCGCGGGGCTCAGTCCCGTGAGCGTGCTGAGGCCACCGGACAGCGCCGGGAAAAGCGGATAAAACGCCCACGTGTTTTCCTGGACATTGCCTGCAGCGTCGGTGGGCAGCACCGCCGGGTAGCCGTTGGCGATCACCTGGCCGTACCAGCGGGCGTCCCAGATGTTGATGAAGTTCCAGTAGTTGGGTTTGGGCGGGAACCACGGGTTGACGCCCTGATGCAGGGCTGCGGCCATAAAGATGCCTGCACTGACCAGGCGGGCGGCGAGGTAGATGGCCGAGGCCTGGACCCACCAGGGCCAGTTGCGCACCGCCGATCCGGTCCTGGCGGCGATGGACTGCGCCGAGGCGGTGAAGCCGGGGCGGCGCACTGCGGTGCTCACTGGCTGCCGGATTCCGCGGCTGGTGCGGCGGATTCCGGAGCCGGGGACCCGCCGTCGGCCGCCGACTCCAAGGCGAGCACCCGGGTCCGGAGCGCGGTCACCTCACGTTCCCTGGCAGCCAATTGGTCCCGCAGCTCGTCCAGGACCTGGTCCACCTGATCCATCCGGTAGCCGCGGAGCCCCAGCGAAAACCGCACCCGGTCCACGTCCTCCGGACGTGCCCGGGCCGGGAGCAGCACCGGCGGAAGGTTCGCGGCAGGCTGTTCGAAGCCGCCCTCAAGCAGGTCAGGAACCGGCCGTGCCGCCACCTTCCGGGCACGCCGGCCCACGCTGACCCACAGGACAGCACCAACAAGCGCGATCGCAACAAAAACCAGGAAAAAGCTCACCGTTCCATCGTGCCAGACCAGAGGGCTGCGCTACTCCGGGCGCTGCTCGCCGTTTGTGGCCGGAGAGACGGCCATGTGAAGCACATGGTCCACGGCTTCAGCAGGATCATCCACCACCTGGATCAGGTCCAGGTCCTTTTCGGACACCATGCCTTCGGCCACCAGGGTGCCCCGGATCCAGTCGACCATAGGGGACCAGAAGTCAACGCCGAGCAGCACGATGGGGAACGAGGTCACCTTTCGGGTTTGGACCAGCACCATTGCCTCAAAAAGTTCATCAAGGGTGCCCAGCCCGCCGGGAAGCACAATAAAGCCCTGCGCGTATTTCACAAACATGGTTTTGCGGGCAAAGAAGTAGCGGAAGTTGATCCCCAGGTCGACCCACTGGTTCAGGCCCTGCTCAAACGGCAGTTCGATGCCGAGGCCCACGGAGAGGCCTTTGCCCTCCACGGCACCCCGGTTGGCGGCTTCCATGGAGCCGGGCCCACCGCCGGTGATGACGGCCACGCCGGCTTCGGCCAGTTTCCGGCCCACTTCCACTCCCATCTCGTAATACGGGGTGCCGGGCTTGGTCCGGGCCGAGCCGAAAACGCTGACGGCTTTGCCAATGCCCGCCAGGGCGCCGAAGCCTTCAACAAACTCACTTTGGATCCGCAGCACGCGCCACGGATCGGTATGCACAAACTGGCCGGCGCCGGTGGTATCCAGCAGGTGCTGGTCGGACATATCCACGTGTGCCTGTTCACGGCGAAGTTCAAGGGGGCCTTTACGGCGCGGCTGGGAATTCTTGGCCGGATCTGCGTTGATGCTCATATCCCAAGGCTAACCTCAGGCGGGAGGTATCTCTTGAATCACGATCGGCGCGAACTTGGCGTGATTCGCATCATAAGGCCCGGTTGTTCGCTAGATTCTTTTTTATGACTACTCAAGTGCCCGGCGATTCGCTCGTCTCCCTGACGGCCGTCAATAAGCATTACGGCCAGCTGCACGTTCTCAAGGACATCAACCTCAACGTCCGCAAGGGCGAGGTTGTTGTGGTCATCGGGCCCTCCGGTTCCGGTAAGTCCACTCTTTGCCGCGCCATCAACCGCCTGGAAACCATCGAGGACGGCACCATTTCCATCGACGGGAAAGTCCTCCCCTCAGAAGGCAAGGAACTCGCGCAGCTCCGGGCCGACGTCGGAATGGTCTTCCAGTCGTTCAACCTGTTTGCACACAAAACCATCCTGGAAAACGTCACCCTGGGACCCATCAAGGTCAAGGGCGTGGCCAAGACCACCGCGGACAAGGACGCCATGGCGCTGCTGGAGCGGGTGGGCGTGGGCCATCAGGCGCCCAAGCTTCCCGCCCAGCTCTCCGGCGGCCAGCAGCAGCGCGTCGCAATTGCACGGGCTTTGGCAATGAAGCCGAAGGTCATGCTGTTCGACGAGCCCACGTCAGCCCTGGACCCGGAAATGATCAACGAGGTCCTGGACGTGATGGTCCAGCTCGCCAAGGAAGGCATGACCATGATCGTGGTCACGCACGAGATGGGCTTCGCCCGCAAGGCCGCCGACCGTGTGGTCTTTATGGCGGACGGCCAGATCGTCGAGGACGCCACTCCGGAAGAGTTCTTCACCAACCCCAAGAGTGACCGGGCCAAGGACTTCCTGTCCAAGCTCCTCACGCACTGATTTACGAACCTCAACTCTCAAGTTCGCATCCAGGCCGTAACCCACGGCCTTCAATGAAAGGAATGTCATGAAGGCATTTATGACCCGGCGGAAGTCACTCCTCGTGGCAGCTACCGCTGCCCTTGCACTCTCCCTGTCCGCTTGCGGCGACGGCGGCAGCACCGCCGGCAGTGACCCCACCGTGGCCGAAAAGCCCACGTTCGCCGCCGGCACCACCATGGAGAAGCTCGCCTCGGCCGGCAGCATCAAGATCGGTACCAAGTTCGACCAGCCGCTCTTCGGCCAGGTGGGCCTCGACGGCAAGCCGGTTGGCTTCGACGTGGAAATGGGCAAGCTGATTGCCGCCAAGCTGGGCATCGCTGCTGACAAAATCGAATGGTCCGAGACCGTCTCCGCCAACCGCGAGCCCTTCATCGAGCAGGGCAAGGTTGACCTGGTGATCGCCACGTACACGATCAACGACAAGCGCAAGCAGGTTGTCAGCTTCGCCGGACCGTACTACGAAGCCGGCCAGGCCCTGATGGTCAACAAGGACAACGACTCCATCAAGACCCCCGAAGACGTCAAGGGCAAAAAAGTCTGCTCCGTCACCGGTTCCACCCCCGCCGCCACGATCGTGGACAAGTACGGCGCTGAACTCGTTCCGGCAGCCACGTACTCCGCGTGCCTCGAGCCGCTGCGCAACAAGCAGGTTGAAGCGATCACCACGGACAACGTGATCCTGGCCGGTTTTGTGGACAAGGAGCCGGACGCTTTCAAGCTGGCCTCTGACGAGACCTTCACCAAGGAGCCCTACGGCATCGGCCTGAAGAAGGATGACACTGAGTTCCGTGGCTGGATCAACGACCAGCTCGAGGAATTCGGCAAGGACGGATCCTACAAGAAGGCTTGGGAGGCCACCGCCGGTTCGGTCATCAAGACCGCGCCCGAACTGCCTGAGATCAACCGCTACTAAGGCTCAACGGCAGTGCCGGGGCGCGCTTCGGCGGCCCGGCACTGCATTGCTCCCCCACCCTCCGCTTCTTGAGCCGAAGGATCATATGGACGTCATCATTGAAAGTCTGCCCCTGTACTGGGAGGGCTTTCTCCGCACCCTTTTCCTGTCAGCCGTCTCCGGGGTGATCGCGCTGGTACTGGGAACCCTCTTGGCAGCTGCCAGGGTCTCGCCCGTGGCTGCCCTCCGTGGCTTCAGCACTGTCTACGTGGAGATCCTCCGCAACACTCCGCTGACCATTGCCTTCTTCTTTGCCGCAATCGTGCTTCCCCGCCTGGGCGTCCAGTTCGCCCAGTTTGAGGTGGCGGCCATCATTGCCCTCAGCTCCTACACCGCGGCGTTCATCGCTGAAGCTGTCCGCTCCGGTGTCAACAGCGTGCCGGTAGGCCAGGCCGAAGCGGCCCGCAGTATCGGCATGAACTTCGGCCAGGTCCTGAACCTCATCATCCTCCCGCAGGCACTGCGGACGGTGATCCCGCCGTTGATCAACATCCTGATCGCCCTGGTGAAGAACTCCTCCGTGGCCGGCGCATTCTTCGTCCTGGAACTGTTCGGTTACGGCCGGCAGCTGGCCAACGCCAACGGTGACCAGGTCATCACGGTCCTGCTGGGCACAGCGTTCTTCTATCTCCTTCTCACCGTCCCGCTGGGCATCCTTGCCAGCACGGTGGAGCGAAAGGTGGCGATTGCCCGATGAGCTCGGTACTTTACGACGTTCCCGGCCCCAAGGCCCGCCGGATATCCCTGATCGGCTCCGTGGTGGGCGGCCTGGCAATCCTCGGGCTGCTGGCCTGGATCATCTTCACTTTGGGCCAGCAGGGCATCTTTGAGGGCCGGCGCTGGCAGATCTTCACCCGGGCGGACGTGTGGCGCCTGCTGGGCAACGGGTTGGGTGCAACACTGTCGGCCGCGGGGCTGGCCGCCGTCATTGCCTTCCCGTTAGGCCTGCTGCTGTGCCTGCTCCGGATCTCCGACCTCAAGGCCATCCGGATTCCCACCCGCGTTGTCCTTGAGTTCCTTCGCGGCATGCCCGTGGTCCTGATGATGCTGTTTATCCTCCTGGGCTTCGGCACATCGCAATTTATTGCGGTCGTTGCCGGCTTGGTGGTCTACAACGCCGCAGTCTTCGCGGAAATCATCCGGGCAGGCATCCAGTCCCTCCCCAAGGGCCAACGCGAAGCGGGCCTGGCCATCGGCCTGACCAGCTTCAAATCACGCATGCTGATCGAACTTCCGCAGGCTGTCCGCCGGATGATGCCGTCCCTGGTGGCGCAGCTGGTGGTCCTCCTGAAGGACACCTCGCTTGGCTACATCGTGGCCTACGGCGAATTGCTGCGGGCAGTCCAGCTCATGGCGGACGTCCTGGGACCGGCCTTCCTGTTCCCCGTGTTCTTCGTGGCCGCGGCAATGTACATCGCCATCAACATCGCCATCTCGCGGCTCGCCGTGTGGATCGAACGGCGCGGTTCCAAGAAAGCCGCCGGCGGCACAGCCAAGGCTGACCCGGTGGCTGTCGAGGCAGCTGCTCCCTAACCAGCGAAGAGAAATGGCCCGGATCGAACGATCCGGGCCATTTCTTTGCAGTGCGCCTAGCCCGCCAGCCAGTCCTGCAGCGCCTTGAGGCAGGTGCGGATGGCCTCCGCGTCCACGTGCTCATTGTCCTTGTGGGCCAGCAGCGGGTCTCCGGGGCCGAAGTTCACTGCCGGGATCCCCAGTTCGCTGAAACGGGCGACGTCGGTCCACCCGTATTTGGGCTTGGGTTCGGCTCCCACAGCGGCCACAAAGGAGGCGGCGGCCGGGTGGTTCAGTCCGGGCCTCGCTCCCGCCGCCGCGTCGGTCCGCACCACATCGAAACCGGCAAGCAGCTCACGCACGTGGGCCTCCGCCTGGTCCGGGTCCTTGTCCGGGGCAAAGCGGTAGTTGATTTCCACCACGCATTTGTCCGGGATCACGTTGCCGGCGGTTCCGCCGTGGATCTTCACGGCGTTCAAGCTCTCGCGGTAGTCCAGGCCGTCCACGTTGACCGTCCGGGGCGCATAGTCCGCGAGCCGCGCCAAAATGGGAGCCGCGGCGTGGATGGCATTGCTGCCCATCCAGGCCCGCGCCGAGTGGGCGGACTCTCCCACTGTGGTGGCCTCGAACCGGCTGGTGCCGTTGCACCCACCCTCGACTGTGCCGTTGGTGGGCTCGAGAAGGATGGCGAAATCGCCATCCAGAAGGTCGCCGTGGTTCCGGACCAGCCGGCCCAGGCCGCTTTTGACCGCTTCCACTTCCTCATGGTCGTAAAACACAAAGGTGACGTCGCGCGCAGGCTCCGCACCGCCGTCGAACATGCCTGCGGCGAGTGCCAGCTGGACCGCAACCCCGCCCTTCATGTCCGTGGCACCCCGGCCGTACAGCACCCCTTCGCCGGGCACGCCGGATTCCCAGGTGGAGGGCACGGTGCCTTTGGAACCAGCCACCAGCGGCAGGGGCACAGTGTCCAGGTGGCCGGCCAGGATGACCCGTTCGGATCGGCCCAGCTCCGTCCGGGCGATCAGGGCGTCCCCGTCGCGGACAACGCTGAGCTGCGGAATGGCCAGCAACGCCTGCTCCACGGCGTCGGCGAGCTCCTTTTCGTTGCCGGAGACACTGTCGATGTCCATGATGGCGGCGGTCAGCTGCGCCACATCCTGCCTGAGATCAAGCCGTGCGGGCGCCTGGACGGCATCCGTTTCCAGGCTTGCGGCGGCGGGAGGGGGCTCGGGGGAGGTTAGGGCAGTCACGAAGCCAGTCTAGTTCGAAGCCGGTGCCTGCCCTCGTTAGACTGGAAGGCATGACTGAGACTGCCGCTTCCGCTGTGCCCGAAACCTCGACCACCGCCGCCGGAGAGCGTTCCGCATACGGCTTCGGCGTGGCCACCATCGCCACGGCCAACGGATCCGCCACCGTACTGGACGCCTGGTTCCCCGCCCCCGCCCTGGGCGTCGCTGCGGAGAACCTCCGCGCCGTCGAGAATGCCGACGAAGCCCTGACCCTGATCGCCGAAAGCGGCGACGACGCCGACCGCGGCACCGAGCAGAAGGTGGTGTTCGTCCAGATCGACCTGGACGCAGCGCCGGCCGACACCGTCGATGCCTACCTCCGGCTCCACCTCCTTTCACACCGCCTGGTGCAGCCCAACAGCATCAACCTGGACGGCATCTTCGGCAAACTGCCCAACGTGGTGTGGACCAACTTCGGCCCCGCCGCCGTGGACGGCTTTGAACTCACCCGCGCCCGGCTCCGCAAGCGCGGCGCTGTCACCGTTTACGGGGTGGACAAGTTCCCACGCATGGTTGACTATGTGGTCCCCACCGGTGTGCGGATTGCCGACGCCGACCGGGTCCGCCTGGGCGCGCACCTGGCCGAAGGCACCACGGTGATGCACGAAGGCTTCGTCAACTTCAACGCCGGCACCCTGGGCACCTCGATGGTGGAAGGCCGGATCTCGGCCGGTGTGGTCACCGGCAACGGCAGCGACGTGGGCGGTGGCGCGTCCATCATGGGCATGCTGTCCGGCGGCGGCAAGGAACGGATCACCATCGGCGAGCGGGTGTTGCTTGGGGCCAACTCCGGCGTGGGCATCAGCATCGGCGACGACTCCGTGGTTGAAGCAGGCCTCTACGTCACCGCCGGTACCCGCGTCCGCGTGGTGGGACCCAAGGACGCCGACGGCGAAGACACCACCAAGGTGGTTAAGGCCGCCGAGCTCTCCGGCGTGCCGAACCTGCTGTTCCGCCGGAACTCCACCAGCGGCGCCGTGGAGGTCCTGGCCCGCAAGGGACAGACAGTGGAACTGAACACCGCCCTGCACGCCAACTGATTCCCCGGTGGCACGAAGACGCGGCCTGCGCCGCCTCGCAGTACTCCTGCTGGCTGTGGCGCTTGTGGCCGGCGGAATCTACGCCGCCGTCTTCTTTGTACAGCGTTCCGAAACCCTCGTTTCGGAACGCTGTACGGCCGAGGCCGGTGGGAGGACTGCCGAACTCGCGCCGGACCAGGCGCTGCACGCGTCCCTGATCACCGCCGTCGCCGTCCGCCGCGGGCTGCCGGCCCGTGCCGCCAGCATCGCCCTTGCCACGGCCATGCAGGAATCAAAACTGCGCAACATCGACCACGGCGACCAGGCCGGCCCCGACTCCCGGGGGTTGTTCCAGCAGCGGCCCTCCCAGGGCTGGGGCACCGAGGCGCAGGTCATGGACCCGTACTACGCGGCCAACGCGTTTTACGACGCGCTGGTGAAGATCCCCGGCTACGAGACCCTGGAAATCACCGACGCCGCCCAGCGGGTCCAGCGCTCGGCCTTTCCCACCGCCTACGCCCAGCACGAGGACATGGGCCGGTCCTTCGCGTCAGGGCTGACCGGCCAGACACCCGAAGCCGTGCAGTGCACCCTTCGCTCCGTTGATGAGGCCGGGGATCCTGCGGAACTGGCCGCCGAACTGGAGCGTGCCTACGGGCCGCTGGGCGCCGCCGTCGACGGCCTGACCGTGACGGTACCCGCCGGCGGAAGCCAGGCATGGTCAGTGGCGCAGTGGGCGGTGGCCAATGCCAAGGGTATGGCCGTGGTCCGGGTGGACGTGGCCGGCCGAAGCTGGACGCGGGAGAACCAGGCCGGGTGGGCGGACTCCCCCGGAACCGACGGCGAAGTCCGCATCACGGTGGCCCCGGCGGACTGAGCCGGCTTATCACGCTGGGTCAGACCAACATCTCCACGACAGGCTGCACGTAGCTCCGGAACAGTTCCGGCTGGCCCATCAGCCCGTGGCTCATGATGATTTTGTCCGGCTCCAGGTACCAGGCCCGCTGCTCATTGAGAGGAAGCTCGATGATGGTCAGCGAAAAGTCCCGGGCGTCGCGACCCACCTCCATCAGCCTGTCGTCCACCAGGTCGGCGATCAGTTGGTCCGATCCGCTGGCGGCACGCTCGGCCTCAAGCTCGGCATATTCGCTCCGGCGCTCCCGGGCCCAGGTCAGGGCCGCACCGAAGTGCGCCTGGAGCACGCGCTGCAGGGCAGGGGAATTGCCGAACGCTTCGAATTCGGGCGGCGACAACTCCGGCGAGGGGTGCGGGTGGGCCTTCAGGAGCTGCTCCCACCAGGCTTCCCATTCGGTCTTGAGGGCGCTGATGCCGCCTACCTCGGCGGTGAGGTGTGTGTGGTCAGCCCGCCGGATCTTCGGTGCCGCATGGGACAGCGCCGGGGAGCCTGCGCCATCGAGCCCGGCGGTGTCCCGGACATACAGCGCGATGATCATCGGCCCGGACGTATCCGTGCTGATCTGCCACCCTGACCCGCTTGCGTGATGCATTCAAAGTCCTTCCCTGGCGTGCCCGTGCCGGGCCTGGTGCGCCAGCCCGGCGTCCCCTGGCTACAGTCTATTCCCGCGTGCTTCCGGCGGAAGTGCCGTTCACGCCTGCAGCCCGTCGAGGTGGCGTTCCAGCACGTCGGCGCACATTGCCGCGGTCATCCACTCGGGTTGCAGCAGTGCGTGCAGGCACAGCCCGTCCAGGGTTGCCAGCAGCCGCTCCGCCTCCACTACGAGGAGTTCGTCGGGGCAGTCCGCCGGCAGCAGCGTGGCCACCACCTGCCCCACCACTGCTGCCACTTCCCGGTGGCTGCGCCCTGCCATCGGAGCGAGGAAGGGCCGGATCCTGGCAGCGTTACGGAAGGCAATCCACGCGCAGAGATCCACGGCGCGTTCCTCGTCCAGGGCCAGGAGTCCGCCCAGCAGGGTTAAGACCGCCGAGCGCTGGCCGGGGGTTCCGGCGGGTTCCCGGAGCAGGTCCGGCAGCGCAGCTGCCAGGCGGCCCACCACCCGGTCCACCACGGTACCGAAGGAATACTCGAGCAGTTCCTCACTGCCGGCAAAGTAGTGCCGGACCGATCCGACCGCCAGGCCCGCCTCATCCGCTACTTCCCGGAGGGATGCCCGTTCCAGGCCGTCCACGGCGATGATCCGAAGGACCGCCTCCACAACGTCAAGGCGGCGGGCATCGGCATCTACAATTTTTGGCACCCCCTTTATTTAGCACACATGTGCCCAATAATCCGGGGACCCGCCGGGCGTGACCGGCATCCGGAACGCGGCGGTGGACGGCGGCCAGGGTGGGATAGCGTTGAGTCATGAAAATTCTGGTTACCGGGGGCACCGGTTACATCGGCTCGCACACTGTCCTTTCGCTGCAGGAGGCGGGCCACGAGGTGGTTGTCATCGACAACCTGGTGAACTCCAGCGAGGAGTCGCTGCGCCGGGTCGCTGAGCTGAGCGGCAAGAAGGCCGCGTTCCACCATGTTGACCTGGTGGACGAGGCCGCCGTAGAGCAGGTCTTCGCCGGCAGCGGCATTGACGCCGTCATCCACTTCGCCGGGCTGAAGGCCGTGGGTGAGTCGGTCCGGGAGCCGCTGCAGTACTACTACAACAACCTGGTGGGCACTCTGAACCTCCTGCGGGTCATGGACCGCCATAACGTGCGCACCATCGTGTTCAGCTCCTCAGCCACCGTGTACGGCGAGCACAACCCCACGCCCTATGTCGAAAAGATGGAGATCGGGGCCAACAACCCGTACGGCCGCACCAAGGAACAGATCGAGGACATCCTCTCCGACCTCGGCGCTGCCGACAGCCGCTGGCACATTGCCCTGCTGCGCTACTTCAACCCGGTGGGCGCCCACCCGTCAGGCCGCATCGGCGAGGACCCGCAGGGCATCCCCAACAACCTGGTACCGTTCATCGCCCAGGTGGCCGTGGGCCGGCGGGAAAAGCTTATGGTCTTCGGCGGGGACTACGACACCCCGGATGGCACGTGCCAGCGCGACTACATCCACGTGGTTGACCTTGCCGGCGGACACGTCGCTGCCCTGGACCACGTGGCGGACCGCACGGGCGTGTTCCGGTGGAACCTCGGTTCCGGCAAGGGGTCCTCCGTCCTGGAGGTCCTGCGCTCCTTCGAGAAGGCCGTGGGCCGGCCGATCCCCTACGAGGTCACGGGCCGCCGCGCCGGGGACCTGCCGGCATTCTGGGCGGATGCCTCCTCAGCCCTCGCCGACCTGAGCTGGGCCACCACCAAGACAGTGGACCAGATGTGCGAGGACCACTGGCGCTGGCAGAAGAACAATCCGCAGGGCTATGCCCCGCAAAGCTGATTAACGCCGCCGGCCGCCCACCTCCAGGAGGTGGGCGGCCGTCGTCGTAAGTATGGGGACTAGCGTGCGGGGTAGTCCCGGGCCGGTTCGCCGATGTACAGCTGGCGGGGGCGGCCGATCTTTGTTTGCGGGTCCTGTGTCATCTCGCGCCACTGGGCAATCCAACCCGGCAGGCGGCCGATGGCGAAGAGCACCGTGAACATCTTCTCCGGGAAGCCCATGGCCTTGTAGATCAGGCCGGTGTAGAAGTCCACGTTGGGGTAGAGCTTGCGCTGGATGAAGTAGTCATCGTTGAGCGCCTTCTCCTCCAGGCGGAGCGCGATCTCCAGCATCTCGTCGTTGCCGCCGAGCTTGGAGAGGATCTCGTGTGCGGTGTTTTTGACGATCTTGGCGCGGGGGTCGTAGTTCTTGTACACCCGGTGGCCGAAGCCCATGAGCCGGACGCCGTCTTCTTTGTTCTTGACCTTCTCCATGTAGTCCTCGGGCTTGGTGCCGTCGGCCTGGATCTGGCGGAGCATTTTCAGGACGGCCTCGTTGGCACCGCCGTGGGCGGGGCCGGACAGAGCGTGGATGCCTGCCGAGACGGAAGCGAAGAGGTTGGCGTCCGAGGAACCCACCAGGCGCACGGTGGACGTGGAGCAGTTCTGTTCGTGGTCCGCGTGCAGGATCAGGAGCAGGTCCAGGGCCTTGACGATGACCGGGTCCATCTCGTACTGCTCGGCCGGCAGGCCGAAGCTCAGCCGGAGGAAGTTCTCCACGAGGTTGTGGGAGTTGTCCGGGTACAGCATGGGCTGGCCGATGGACTTTTTGTGTGCGTACGCGGCGATGACCGGAAGCTTTGCCATCAGGCGGATGGTGGAGACCTCCACCTGCTCGGCGTTTTTGGGGTCCAGCGAGTCCTGGTAGAACGTGGACAGCGCCGACACCGCTGAGGACAGCACGGGCATCGGGTGCGCGTCCCGCGGGAAGCCGCTGAAGAAGCCCTTCAGCTCCTCGTGCAGCAGCGTGTGGTGGCGGATCTTCTGGTCGAACTCTTCGAGCTCGGTGGGGGTGGGCAGGTTCCCGTAGATCAGCAGGTAGGACACTTCGAGGAAGCTGGAGTGCTGCGCCAGCTGCTCGATCGGGTATCCGCGGTAGCGCAGGATGCCGGCATCGCCGTCGATGTACGTGATGGCGGAAGTGGTTGCTGCGGTGTTCATGAAGCCGGGGTCAAAGGTGACTGCGCCCGTCTGCTTCAGCAGCTTGGAAACGTCGTATCCTTCGTTCCCTTCAACAACCTGGATGCGCGGGAGCTTCAGCTCGCCACCGGCGTGGTGCAAGGTGGCGGCGTTGTTGGTCTCAGTCATGGAGTCCCCTTCATGAGGCTTCTGGGCCTCTGTCGAAAGCTTGATCCAACATCAGGTGAGCCGCGCACTGATCCTGAGTAGACAGGTTCCAACACCCGGGCTGCCTTCTTGTAGAAAGCCACCATTGATAGTCACTTAAAAAATACCGCTCCTTGGCGGGTGTCACTAATCCGAGACAGCCCAGGAGGCCCCGAAACGGCCGCTATGTGGCGCGAGTCACTCTATTGTTACAGCCCCGTTGCCGGCTACGCGGTCAGGCGGGATACTGCGGCGTCGATCCGTTCGTCGGTTCCCGTCAGCGCCACCCGGACAAAACCGTTGCCGGCTTCGCCGTAGAAAACGCCCGGCCCCACCACAATGCCAAGCCCGGCAAGTCGTGCCACCGTGGTCCAGGTGTCCTCCCCCGCTGTCGACCAAAGGTACAGGCCGGCATCGGAATTCCTGATGTCCAACCCGAATCCGCGCAGGGCCGGAACCAGCCGTTCGCGGCGGCCGCGGTACAGGTCTTTTTGCGCTTCAACGTGCGCGTCATCGCCCACCGCCACCCGCATGGCTTCCTGGACCGGGTACGGCACGATCATGCCTGCGTGCTTGCGGCTGTTGACCAGGTTGGCCATCAGCGCCGGATCACCTGCAACAAACGCGGCGCGGTAGCCGGCCAGGTTGGACTGCTTGCTCAGGGAGTAGACGGCCAGCAGGCCGTCATGGGAGCCACCGGAAACGCGGGGGTCCAGGATGCTGGGCACAGGGTTGCCGCCGCGCTGGACGTCCCATTCCCCCCAGCCAAGTTCCGCATAGCATTCGTCCGAAGCCACCACGGCCCCGATTTCACGGGCCTGGGCCACCAGTAAGCGCAGCGATTCCGCGTCCCGGACACTGCCGGTGGGGTTGCCGGGTGAGTTGACCCAGATGAGGCGCACACGGGCCCGGGTGGCGGCGTCCAGCTCATCCAGGTTGTCCGTAGCAACTGAGGTGACGCCGGCCAGGGTGGCGCCAATATCGTAGGTCGGGTAGGCAACCTTGGGACGGACGACGACGTCACCGGGCTTCAGGCCCAACAGCAGCGGCAGCCACGCCACCAGTTCCTTCGAGCCCACCGTGGGCATCACGTCGCGGGGATCAAGTCCCGCTACGCCGCGGCGGCGTTCGAACCACCCTGCGATGGCCTCGCGGAGAGCCAACGTGCCGTGCACGGTGGGATACCCCGGGGCGTTGGCGGCAGCTGACAGCGCGTCCTGCACCAGCGCCGGGGTGGGATCCACGGGGGTGCCGATGGAGAGGTTGACGGCTCCGCCGGGGTGTTCCGAGGCCTTGGCCAGGTACGGCGCCATGGCCTCCCACGGGTAGTCGGGCAGGGCAAGGCCAAAGGTGTTCACTGCAGGGCTCACGGGTGCGCCGGGGTCAGTGGTCTTGGTTCTGCGGCGGCAGCGCAGCGATCATGGGGTGGTCCTTGCCGGTGTTGCCAACCTTCGCGGCACCGCCCGGGGAACCAAGGTCGTCGAAGAACTCGACGTTGGCCTTGTAGTAGTCGGCCCACTCATCCGGGGTGTCATCCTCGTAGTAGATGGCCTCAACGGGGCAAACGGGCTCGCAGGCACCGCAGTCCACGCATTCGTCCGGATGGATGTACAGCGAACGCTCACCCTCGTAAATGCAGTCGACGGGGCACTCCTCAATACATGCCTTGTCCTTGACATCTACACACGGCTGCGCGATTACGTACGTCACGTCCCTGGCCTCTCCACGTTGGTTCCGGCGTCCCGCCGGCTCTTGCATCCGGCAACTCTGGCCGGACCCTGACTCTGTAGCCTATTATCCCCCTGCCCGTTACCGCGAACCTAGCCGGGGCGCTTGTGTGAAGCCGTTTAGTATGTTCAGGTGAGCCTGCCTGCCCCGACCCCTGCCGGATTCCTTGCCGCTGCCAAGACCGGAACGCGGGTTGTGGTCCGCTACCGCATCCCTGAAGGCTTCACGGACGCCTTGGGCGACCTGGTGGCGTGCGACGCCGGTTCCGTCACCGTCCAGACCCGGCAGGCCGCCGTCGTGATCCCCCTGGGCGCCGTGGTGGCGGCAAAGTCCGTTCCCCCGGCACCGCCGCGGCGCCGCCCGCGCAGCTGACGCCGGGTTCACTACGCACGGACGGTTCCTGCGGCCTGGCCGGCGGGTTCGGTGCGCGCATGCGTCCCGAAACGACGAATGCCACCGGCATGGCGCCGGTGGCATTCGTTGGTGCTGCGGGTTTGTTAGACCTTGGCGCGGGCGCGGTTGGCCTTGGAGCGGTCGCTGGCGTCCAAGATCACCTTACGGATGCGGATGGACTCGGGCGTCACTTCGACACACTCGTCTTCGCGGGCGAACTCAAGGGACTCTTCGAGGGTCAAAACCTTCGGCGGCGTCATGTTCTCGAAGGTGTCCGAGGAAGCTGCACGCATGTTGGTGAGCTGCTTCTCACGAGTGATGTTTACGTCCATGTCATCAGCGCGGGAGTTCTCGCCAACGATCATGCCCTCGTAAACCTCGGAGGTGGGCTGAACGAAGAAGCTCATACGTTCCTGGAGCTTGATTATCGCGAACGGGGTGACAACACCTGAGCGGTCAGCCACGATCGAACCGTTGGTGCGGTACTCGATGGGGCCGGCCCACGGCTCGTAGCCCTCGGCCAGCGAGGAAGCGATACCGGCACCGCGGGTGTCGGTCAAAAAGCGCGTGCGGAAACCGATCAAGCCACGGGCCGGAACGATGAACTCCATGCGGCACCAGCCGGTACCGTGGTTGGCCATGTTGGTCATGCGGCCCTTGCGGGAGGCCATGAGCTGGGTTACGGCGCCGAGGTACTCTTCCGGCACGTCGATGGTCATGTGTTCCATCGGCTCGTGGATCTTGCCGTCGATGGTCTTGGTGACAACCTGCGGCTTGCCCACGGTCAGCTCGAAGCCTTCACGGCGCATCTGCTCAACCAAGATGGACAGAGCCAATTCGCCACGGCCCTGAACTTCCCAAGCGTCGGGACGCTCGGTGGGGAGAACGTTCAAAGAAACGTTACCGATCAGTTCCTTGTCAAGACGATCCTTGACCTGGCGTGCGGTGACCTTGTGGCCCTTGACCTTACCGGCGATCGGGGATGTGTTGATACCGATGGTCATGGAGATTGCCGGCGGGTCAACCGTGATCAGCGGCAACGGCTGCGGGTTGTCGACGTCGGTGAGGGTCTCACCAATGGTGATTTCCTCGATGCCGGCGACAGCAACGATTTCGCCCGGTCCCGCAGAATCGGCCGGAACGCGGTCCAGTGCCTTGGTGGCCAGCAGTTCGGTGATCTTGACGTTCTTGAGCTCGCCGTTGGCGCGGGCCCAGGCGACGGTCTGCCCCTTGCGCAGGGTGCCGTTGTAGATGCGAAGCAGTGCAAGACGGCCCAGGAACGGTGAGGCGTCCAGGTTGGTGACGTGTGCCTGGAGTACGCCGTTCGGGTTGTACGTCGGCGCGGGGATGTGCTCGATGATGGTCTTGAACAGCGGCTCAAGGTCCTCATTGTCCGGAGCGGAGCCGTCCGCCGGCTGCACCAGGGAGGCACGGCCTACCTTAGCGGCTGCGTAGACAACCGGAACTTCAAGGATCTTGTCCAGGTCCAGGTCCGGAACTTCGTCGGCGAGGTCGGAGGCCAGGCCCAGCAGGAGGTCCATGGACTCGTGGACAACTTCGTCGATGCGGGAGTCGGGGCGGTCCGTTTTGTTGACGAGGAGGATGACCGGCAGGTGCGCGGCCAGGGCCTTGCGCAGCACGAAGCGGGTCTGGGGCAGCGGGCCCTCGGATGCGTCAACGAGGAGTACCACGCCGTCCACCATGGACAGGCCGCGCTCCACCTCGCCGCCGAAGTCGGCGTGGCCGGGGGTGTCGATGACGTTGATGGTGATGGTCTCACCGTTGGAGGACGGTCCGTTGTAGGCCACCGTGGTGTTCTTGGCCAGGATGGTGATGCCTTTTTCGCGTTCCAGGTCACCGGAGTCCATCACGCGGTCTTCGAGGTGGTTGTGCTCGGCAAAGGAGTTGGTCTGCTTGAGCATGGCGTCGACCAGAGTGGTCTTGCCGTGGTCAACGTGGGCCACGATCGCGACGTTGCGCAGGTCACTGCGGGAAGCAGTGTTCAGCGCGGTGTTGGTGGTGGTTTCAGACATGCGTAATGACTCGATTCAGTGGGTCAGCTGTTGTATCGCGACATTTCCAACTGGAACGCACGAAGGATCCGGCCCTTAGCACAGGGCGCCTACCACAAGTTTACCCCCTGCGGCATTTATTGGCCTAAAAACGGACGGCGCCCGCCCGGCCAGCCGGAAGCCCCCGGCCCGGCGGCCGACAACCCATGGCACGCCACACCGGAACTTTGGGTCACCATGGCTGGCGAAACCGCGCTCCATGCCACATGATTGCTCTGACACCTAATGCGAGCCCGGAGACACCCGATGCGAACTGTTTTATCCCGGACCCGCGGACGCGCTTCCGCAGCCGTCACTTTGGCGCTCTCCGGCATGGTCCTGATCGCCGGTTGCGGTGCCCCCAATGTTCCGCCGCCCGCTGCCGCACCTTCGGCAACCCAGGCACCCGCGCCATCGCCGCAACCTGCCGGCGCCTCCCAGCCGCAGGCCGCCGGAGCGAACACCAAGGCGCTGCCCGCGGGTACCCAGGTAAGGAACCCTGCCAACGGCCGGCTTGAAGTGGTGGTTCCGGACATCAGCAAAACCGTGCTGCTGATTGGCGACTCCCAGTCCGCCCCGCAGGACGGCTGGCCCCGCCTGGGCCTCGCCTCGGCCGGCTATAGCGTCTACTTTTGCGGACTCGGCGGCACGGGCTACGTCGCCGCCAATGGTGGCGTTGGAAACTACATCGACGCGCTGCTGAACGGCAACTGGCTGCTGCCTTCGGGCACGCCGGCAATGATCGTCATCCAGGGTGGTGGCAACGACGCCGGCACCGGGGCCAGCAACAGCCAGATCTCCGCGAACGCGGACCGCCTCATCGCCGAACTGAAGACCCGCTACCTGGGCACCCGGATTGTGCTTATCGGCACCCTGGCCAAGGGCGCGGCGAACGGTGGCGGCCGCCGCACCGAAGTGGACACCCTGCTGGGATCAGTGGCAGCCGCGCATGGCCTGCCGTTTATCTCAGCCGGCGACTGGCTGACCAAATACGGCGCCACCAAGGACCTTGCCGACGCCGTGCACATGAATCCGGCTGGCCGGAAGACCCTGGGTAAGGTCCTGGACGGCAAGCTGCGGGAGCTCAACCTGGAACGGAAAACCACTGTCGACCCCGACCGGCTGATGGCCCAGGGCAGCCTGGCTCCGGTGGGATCCAACCAGGATTGAGGACCGGACCCTTTACGTCCTGCTGATGAAAAGACAGGAGCCGAAGTCCTTGCGGACTTCGGCTCCTGTTTTGTGGAACGGTACGACTATGCGACCTCAGGCGGAAGCATCAGGGTAGCCCCGGGGATCGCGTTGAGAAGGGCCTTGGTGTAGTCCCTCTGCGGCGAATCGAAGACGTCGTCCGTCGTTCCGGTCTCCACCAGTTTTCCCTTCTCCATAACGCAGACGTGATCCGCGATCTGGCGGACCACAGCAAGGTCGTGGGTAATGAAGAGATAGGTCAGGCCGAGACGGGACTGCAGTTCCGCCAGGAGGTTCAGGACCTGCGCCTGGACCAGGACGTCCAGGGCCGAGACGGCTTCGTCGCAAATGATCACCTCGGGGTCGAGCGCCAGTGCACGTGCAATGGCAACACGCTGGCGCTGCCCACCCGACAGCTCGTTCGGGTAGCGCTTCATGGTGGACTGCGGCAGCGACACCTGATCCAGGAGCTCCCGGACCTTCTTTTCCCGGCTTGCGGCATCGCCGATCTTATGGACGCGCAGCGGTTCCTCGATGGTGCGGAAGATGCTGTACATCGGGTCCAGGGATCCGTAGGGATCCTGGAAGATGGGCTGCACACGCCGGCGGAATTTGAAAATATCCTTGGTGTTCAGCGTCGACGTGTCCACACCATCAAAAACAATCCTGCCGGATGTGGGTTTGAGGAGGTTCAGGACCATCTGCGCCACCGTGGACTTGCCGGACCCCGACTCCCCCACGATCGCCGTTGTGGTTCCCCGTTTGATGGAGAACGAAACATCGTCCACCGCGGTGAAGTCGGTTGACCGGGCGAACCCCGAGCGCAGCTTGAACACTTTGCTGAGGTTTTCGATCTGGAGAACCTCAGCCGGCTTGGACTTTTCAACCACGACGTCGTCGCTGGTGAGCAAATCGCTGGACTCGAGCCCCCGGTCCTTCGCCACCTGGATACGTCGTGAGGCGAGCGAAGGAGCGGAATTGACCAGCCGCTTTGTGTAGGGGTGCTGCGGGTTGCGCAGGAGCTCAAGCGACGGCCCTGCCTCCACAACCTGCCCGCGGTACATGACCACTACCTTGTCAGCGCGTTCAGCTGCGAGCCCGAGGTCGTGGGTAATCAGCAGGACCGCGGTACCCAGTTCGGATGTCATCTTGTCCAGATGGTCAAGGATCTGCCGCTGGACCGTCACGTCCAATGCGGATGTGGGCTCATCGGCGATCAGCAGGCGCGGCTGGCACGACAGGCCGATGGCAATCAGCGCCCGTTGGCGCATGCCTCCGGAGAACTCATGCGGGTACTGCTTGGCACGCCGGGCCGCGTCGGGCAGCCCGGCCTCCGTGAGGACCTTTGCAACGTCCTCGGGACCGCTGGGCAGCCCGTTGGCCTTGAGCGTCTCCTTAACCTGGTAACCGATCTTCCAGACCGGGTTCAGGTTGGACATCGGGTCCTGCGGCACCATACCGATGCTGTTGCCCCGAAGCTCAATCATGCGCTTCTCGCTGGCATGGGCAATGTCTTCGCCGTCAAAGAAGATCTGTCCGGCGGAGACCCTTCCGTTTCCGGGCAGAAGCCCGATTGCAGCCAGTGCAGTGGTGGACTTTCCGGAGCCTGATTCACCTACGATAGCCACCGTCTCGCCGGGCATGATGGTCAGGTGGGCATTCCGGACCGCGTTGACGTCGCCATTGCTTGTAGCAAACGTAATAGCCAGATCCTTGATCTCCAGGAGCGGGCGCCCGGTACGGCTTCCTGTTTCACGTATGTCGATGGACTCGTTCACAGCATCCCCTCTCAACGCTTCCGCGCCTTGGGATCGAGAGCGTCACGCAGGGCATCGCCCAGCATGATGAAGCTCAGCACGGTAATGGACAGCGCAATGGCGGGGTACAGCAGGGGCAGCGGATTGGACCGCAGCGAGGACTGGGCGGCCTGGATGTCGTTGCCCCAGGACATCACGCTGGGCGGCAGCCCAATGCCGAGGAACGACAGGGTCGCTTCCGCCACGATGAAGGTTCCCAGCGAGATGGTCGCAACCACAATGATGGGTGCCAGCGAGTTGGGCAACACGTGGCGGACAAGTGCGCTGAACTTCGAGACGCCCAGCGAACGGGCGGCCGTGACAAAGTCTGCATTGCGCACTTCAATGACCGCGCCACGGGTGATGCGGGCAATCTGGGGCCAGCCGAAAACAACGAGGATGACTACCAGGGTCCACGGATTCCTGTTCGCCCGGAAGTAGGGAACCTGGATCAGGACGATGGCACCAAGGATCAGCGGCAATGCGAAGAAGATGTCGTTGATCCTGGCCAGGACGGCGTCAATCCAGCCGCCATAGTAGCCGGCAATCGAGCCGACAATGCCGCCGATCAGCAGGACTCCCAGGGTGGTGAACAGGCCCACCGTTACGGACGCCTGGGCACCGAAGATCATGCGCGCGTAAACGTCACAGCCCTGCTTGGTGAAACCCAGGGGATGCCCCGCCGTGGCAGGCCCGTTGGAACTGGACAGCTGGCATGCTTCGGTGGCGGGGTTGATGGGAGAAAACAATCCCGGGAAGAGCGACACCAAGGCCACGACCAGGATCAGGAACGCCGAGATCAGGAACAGCGGTTGCTTGCGGAGGTTTTTCCAGGCCTCGCCCCACAGGCTGAGCGGGGCTGATTCCTCTTTGACCTGATCCACAGCCTGGAGCGGTGTTTCGGCGACTTCCGCGACGAAATGCTCCAGGCTGCGGGTGGTTCCTGGCGTTTCGCCGGGACGGTTGGGATTGTTATCAGGAGTCATAGCGGATCCTTGGGTCAAGCCAGGCGTACAGAAGGTCTACCAGCAGGTTGGATACAACGTAGATGAGGACCAGAACAGTCACAATGGACACGACTGTGGGACCTTCACCGGACAGCACGGCCCGGTATAGCCGCTGCCCCACACCTGGGATATTGAAGATGCCCTCGGTAACGATTGCGCCGCCCATCAGCGCCCCAAGGTCAGCACCAAGGAACGTGATCACGGGGATGAGCGAGTTGCGCAGGATGTGGACCCGGACCACGCGGGAGCGGGACAGACCTTTGGCCGTGGCGGTCCGTACATAGTCCGCGTTCATGTTTTCAAGCACGCTGGTTCGGGTGAGCCGCAGAACGTAGGCGAACGAACCCAGCCCCAGCACGATGGCCGGAAGAATGAGGTCCTGCACTGACGCGCCGGCGCTCACGGTTGGTTTGGCCCAGCCCAGTTGGACGCCGATGAAAAACTGCAGCACGAAGCCGAGAACGAAGATCGGGATGCCAATGACGATCAGCGAGGCTACCAAAACGGTGGCGTCGAAGATTTTTCCCTTGCGCAGGCCTGCAATCAGGCCGAAGAGAATGCCGAAGAAGCCCTCAAAGATGAGGGCCATGACGGCCAGGCGGGCGGTCACGGGGAACACTTCACCCAGGACGGCAGCGATAGGCCGGCCAGAAAAGTCCAGGCCGAGGTCGAAGGTAAAAATGCTCTTGAGGTAGAGCAGGTACTGGATCCAGAACGGCTGGTCAAGGTTGTACTGCTTGCGGAGCTGGGCGGCGACTGCCTCGTTGACGGGCCTGTCGCCGAACAGTGCGGCGATGGGATCGCCGGGGAGGCTGAAAACCAGGAAATACACCAGCAGCGTGGCGCCGAGGAAAACGGGGATCACCTGGAGGAAGCGCTTGAGGATATATGTGGTCATCAGAGGATGCCACCCCTTGAAGCGTTCAGCTTCTCCAGGTGTGTGGTGGAGCTGTTCATCAAAGAACCTTTACAGTCAGGAGCAGGTAGCGCCGGAATAGCACCGACCGCCAACCGCGATAATACTCCCGGAGTCCGGGCGAAGGATTGAGGGCAACAAAACGACGGCGGAGGTACCCCTGAAGGGAGCCCCCCGCCGTCGTCCTATTCAGTTACTTGCCGGTGATCTGGTAGTACAGCGGTACGCCGTTCCAGCCGTAGTCGACATTGGTGACGTTGTCACTCCAGCCGCCCTGGGAAACCTGGTACCACAGCGGGATGGCGGGGAGATCCGTCAGCAGGGTCTCCTGCGCCTTGTTCATCGCTTGGTTGCCTTCGCTCACAGAGGAGGCTCCGAGGCCCTTTGAGATCGCTTCATCAAACGCCGGGTTGGCGTAGCGGGCGTCATTGGAACCTGCACCGGTCTTGTAGATCGGTCCGAGGAAGTTGTACAGCGACGGGTAGTCTGCCTGCCATCCCGCACGGATTGAACCGGTCAGGGTGCCTGCGGTTGCATCGTTGCGGGCTTCCTTGAAGGTGGGGTACGGCTTACCTTCAGCCTTGATGCCAAGGGTGTTCTTGATCTGGTTCACAACAGCTTCAACCCAGGCCTGGTGTCCGCCCTTGTCGGCGTTGTAGGCGATGGAGAAAGTGCTGTTCGCGTCCCACTTCTGGATGGCATCGGCTTGCTTCCACAGGTCCTTGGCCTTGGTCTCGTTGAATTCGAGGTTTTCGTGGCCGGGGATGCTGTCGCTGTAGCCGTCCAGCACGGGGGCCGTGAAGTCCTTGGCGGGCTGGCGGGCACCGTTGAAGATGACCTTGGTGATCTCATCACGGTTGATCGCCATGGAGATGGCCTGGCGGCGGAGCTTGCCCGCCTCGCCGCTCCACTCGGGAAGGTATTCCGGGATGGCGATGGTCTGGTTGCCGGCGTACGGCTTGTTGATCGTACGGTCGCCCAGGTCGGACTCGAAGTTGGCCAGCGCGCTGGTGGGGATCGTCTGGAGTACGTCGAGGCTGTTGCTCAGGAGGTCCTGGTAGGCAGTGTCATCGTTCTGGAAAATCTTGAACGTAACGCCGCCGTTTTTGGGCTTGCGCGGACCGTCGTAGTCCGGGTTCGGAACGAGCTGGATCTGCACGTTGTGCTGCCAGCCGCCGTCGGCCAGCTTGTACGGGCCATTGCCAACAGGGGTTTCACCGAATCCCTTGGGGTCAGCGAGTGCGCCCGCGGGGACCGGAGCAAACGCGCTGTAGCCGAGGCGGAGCGGCCAGTCGGACTCAGGCTGGCCGAGTTCAACGGTAAACGTCGTATCGTCAACGACCTTCAGGCCGGACATGGTGTCAGCCGTTGAACCTTCTGCGTTGACTTCGTCGTAGCCCTTGATGGACTCAAAGAAGGAGCTGCTCAGCTGGGCGTTCTTGGCGGCCGCACCGAAGTTCCAGGCATCCACGAAGGTCTTGGCCGTGATGGCCTCGCCGTTGGTGAATTTTTCGCCGGACTTGATCTTGATGGTGTAGTTCTGGCCGTCCGGCGCCTCGATGGACTCTGCCATCTCGTTGACCGGCTTGCCGCTCGGGTCATAGCTGACGAGGCCGGCGAAAACCATATCGATGATCTTGCCGCCACCAACTTCGTTGGTGTCTGCCGGCATGAGCGGCCGCTGGGGTTCAGAACCGTCCACGATGATCACACGGTTCGTGTCACCACCGCTGGCACCGTCATTGCTGCCGCCTCCGGCGCCGCAACCGGTAAGGGCAAGCGCGGCGATTGCCGCCATGCCCAGTGCTTTGGAAGTGCGCGTGAAACGCATTCCGCCTCCTATGAGTTGTGGGAGATAACGAGGGGAATCTTGTGTTTCCCCGCAGGCCGGGCACAGCTGTCCGCTGTGACGGGGCCTACATATACGAGTAGCCTAACCGCTTGAAGTCCAAATACTGGTACTCCGTTGCCAAACCGTAACCGGCGCCGTTCGCCGCGCTAGTCGGTAAACGGAAGTTGTGCAAGTCACATGCTACTCGCGGGTAGTGGCAGCTGTGAAATCGAAGGTGGAACCGCTCCCAGCCGAAGTCTGCCGACGCCACAATGTGCGGCAGCCGATCAGAACGCGGCTACGCCAGCCGCCATTCCCAGACATTCCACCAGACGCCCAGCGGCCCGGCGCTGGATTTCACACCCGTGATCCGTGGCCCCACGGCGGTGGCCCCGACGGTCTGGTACAGCGGGAGGCCGTAGGCGTTCTCCCACAGCCGTTTGTCCACGGCGACCAGCAGATCATCCTGTTTGCCCAGGTCCGTGGTGCCGGAGAGCTCCGCCATGGCTTTATCCGCAGCGTCATCGGAGAACCCGTTGAAGTTGCTCCCCGCCCCGGTCCGGAAAATCTGCGGCACGCGGCTGACTCCGGCGCCGGTTCCGATCCACCCGAGGAGCGTGGCGTCGTGGTTGCTGCTGCCCAGGGACCTGGTCCAGTCGGCGTTTCCTTCGCCGGCGTCCACCACGGTGAAGCCGGCAAGCTTCGCGGAGTCACGGATCAACCCAAATGACTCCGCCCGGTTGGGGTTGTCGCGGTTGAACAGAATGCGGATGGTGGGCGTTTTGCCGGCCAACAGCTTTTTGGCGCCCTCGATGTCCACGTCCGCATAGGCTTCCGAACCGTTGTTCTTGACGGTGTCGCCGTATTTCGGCTGCCCGGGAAGGAACACGTGGGAATCCAGTGGTTTGGCATCCGGAAGCAGGTCCCCCACCACGGCCTCAACGATGGCTTCCCGGGGAACTGTCTTCAGGAACGCTTCGCGGACTTCCCGGGCGGCAAACGGCCCGGTGAAGTTCAGGTCGAGGTGGTCATAGCCGGACTGGCTGTACCGTTCCACCGTGACCCCTTGCGAGGTCAGGCCGGCGAAAATGGCCTCATTCCCGGCGGAGGGCTGCGGCGCGATGATGTCCGCCTGGCCGTTCCGGAGGGCGTCGACAGCGGCGGGGAAACTCGCGGTGAACCGGACGTTGATCTCGTCGAGCCGCGGTTCCTGGCCCCAGACGTAGTCCCGGTTCCGCACCATTTTCATGGAGACGTCCGGCACGATGTCCTGGACGATGAAGGGGCCGCTGGAGAGGTAGAGCGAGGGGTCATCGGGGATGGCCGAAGTATTGAACCCGGAGTTCCAGAAATCCGCGACCTTTTTCAGGTCGGCGTTGACTGCCGGCTTTTCCGGGTTTCCGCGCGGTGATTCCTCGAGGAGTTTGACCAAGGCGTCCTCGTCGCTGAGGCCGCCCTTGGCCGCGACCACATGCGCCGGCAGGCCGATGTCGAACGCCACCTCCCAGTCAGCGTAAGGCTGGGTGTACTCCAGCGTGATGGACCGGCCGTCATCGCCGAGCTCGGGGAGAACCGTGCCCGCGAGGCCGCCGGTGTCCGCGGCCGAATCGAAATACGTGGTGCCGGTGCCGAGGGCCGGATCCTCGTCGTCGAAGTATCCTGACCCGGCCGCCCACGCAAGGAGAAGGTCCCCGGCGTCGATGGCCTCGCCGTCGGACCATTTGACGCCTTCGTTGACCGTGTAGCGGACCTTGAGCGGCTGGTCGGAGATCTTTTCGTAGCCGCCGAATTTGTCATTCCGCACCACCCGGGCCGTTTGGTCCAGGAAATGGAAGCCGGAGTGCGTGACGGCGCCGATCTTGGAATTGATGTCGGTGTTGCCGTCAGCGCTGAAGGGGTTGAACGAGGTGAAGGCGTTTACCTCCGCCACGGTGGCAATGCCGCCGGTTTTGGTTTCCCCCACCACTACCGGTGCGCTGCCGCCGCCCTGGCAACCGGACAGAACCAGGACGGCTGCCAATGCCGCGGCGATGAGCCGCATCAGATGCCTGACAGGCATGGAGCCTCCTTGTGTTGTCCTCCCGGGAAGGGGGACCTGCCATCAGCACGTCACGCCCTCTAAACAGGATAAGCCGTCTGCCTGGTCATGGCCGGTGCTGCGGCGGGCTCAGCAACCGCGTCGCCGCGCCGTCGGGACTCTTCAGCAGGGCATCCGCACGACGGCGGTGCTCCCGCCGCTTCCCATCCTCCATGCCGTCGAGCAGGGACACCACCATCTTGGCGCGGTGGTTCCGTTCGAAGACGGGCCGGTGGTCCTCGACGAAGGCCCAGTACAGGCCGTCCCAGTCCGGCATCCAGTCACCGGCGGGCAGGTCCGACATTTTCTTCAGGTAGTTGCTGCCGGACACATAGGGTTTGGTGGTGATGTCGGCACCTGCAGCGAACTGGCTCATGGCGTAAACGTTGGGCACCATGACCCAGTCATAGGCGTCGATGAACAGTTCCATGAACCACTCGTAGGCGTCGTCGGGGTGTATCCGCAGCAAGGACATCGCGTTGCCCAGTACCATCAGCCGTTCAATGTGGTGGGCGTATCCGGTGGCCAGTACACGGGAGATGACCAGGTCCACAGGCGCCAGGCCCGTGGTTCCATCCCACCACCCCTCCCCCAGCCCGTTCCTGTGGTTGAGCCCGTTGGCGCTCCGCATCTGGCGGCCGCGCGTGCGGTACGTGGCGCGCATGTATTCCCGCCACCCGATCACCTGCCGGATAAAGCCCTCGAGGGACGCCAGCGGGGTGGATTGGTCCGCGCCGTCCAGGACCGCCTGGACAACTTCCCGGGGGTCGAGCAGCCCGATGTTGAGCGCCGGGGTCAGCAGAGCGTGGTTGATGAACGGATGCTCGCGGGAAATCGCATCCTCGTACGGCCCGAAGTCCGCCAGCCGTTCAGTGATGAACTCCTGGAGGTGCCGGCGGGCTTCGTCGGCGCTGGTGGGCCAGGCGAACAGGTGCGGGTCGCCCGGGGCCGCCGGGAATTCCTTCGCAACCCATTCAATCGCCCGTACGACGTCGGGCGAAGGCTCCCCGGGCTGGTCGCCTTTTGCCTCGCCAGGGTCAGCCGTCAGGCTTTCGAAGTCAAAGGTTCCCTGTTGCTGCGGGTCGGAATGGCGGGCGAAGAGGCCTACTGTGGGCGGCACATAGCCGCGCGGAAGCTTCTTCCGGTTCTCGGCATCGAACGACCACTTCCCGCCCACAGGATCCCCGTTCTGGACCAGGACGTCCAGCCGGCGGCGCTGCCAGACGTAGAAGTCGTGCATGCGGGCCGGGTTATCGGCGAACCAGGAATCGATCCGGCTGCGGTCCGTAAGGAAGTTGGGCGTCTCCAGGACGTCGTCGGCACGCATCCGGTAGCCGGCGTCCCCGAGGCCCGCCACCAGGTCCTTTTCCAGCCAGTCGTCCACAACATCGAACCAGGTCACCTTCGCCGGATGGCGGTGCCGGATGAATTCCGCGAGCTGCGCCCGCGACGAGCGGTTGGCGGAGCTCTCCAAAACAGCCACGTCATGCCCATGATCCCGCAGCCTGCGGGCGAACCGGGCCATGGAAGCACGGTGCAGGACCAGTTTGTGCGAATGGAACGAGTACTGGCGGAAGAGCAGGTCGTGCTCGATCAGCACAAACACTGTCCCGTCGGCCTCGTCGAGGTGCTGGTCAAAAAGCTGATGGGGCAGGACGAGGCGGACGTGGCGGCCGGATGTCATGACGTAACGATAATGCGAAATGCCTCCATCCGGAGCGAATACTGTGGGGATCAGCCCACTGCAGAACTTCCCGGAGGACACCGTGCCCGACTCCCCACGCCCGCTGCGCAAGCTGGGTTTCCTGACCATTGGCCTGTTTGATCCTGCGGATCCGGCCGCCGGGCACGAGAGCACGCTGCAGGTCATCGAACTGGGTGAGCGGCTGGGGTTCGACAGTGCCTGGCTGCGCCACCGGCACCTCCAATACGGGATCTCCTCCCCCATCGCTGTCATGGCCGCTGCCAGCCAGCGCACCTCCCGGATTGAACTTGGTACCGCGGTGACGCCTTTGGGGTGGGAGAACCCGCTGCGACTGGCTGAGGACCTGGCCACGGTGGACCTGCTGTCCGGCGGCCGCATCAATCCGGGCGTCAGTGTTGGGGAACCGATGCAGTGGGACACCGTGAGGCAGGAGCTGTACCCTGATTCCGCGGACGTGGAGGATTTCGGTTACACCCGCGTGGACCGGCTGGGACGGATGATTGCCGGCGAACCCGTCAGGGAGTTCAGCGGCAAGCAGGGCGTGGTGGAGGAGTTCTCCAACCGCGTTGAACCGCACTCCAAGGGACTGCGGGGCCGGCTCTGGTACGGCGCTGCCAGCCGGAAGTCTGCCGTGTGGGCCGGGGAAAACGGGTTCAACCTGCTCTCCAGCAGCGTCATTTTTCCCGGTGAGGGCGAGGCCCCGGACTTTGCCCGGATCCAGCAGTCCCAGATCAGGGCCTTCCGCGCAGCGGCGGGAGCCCGTCAGCACGCGCCTGCGCGCGTCTCACAGGGTCTGGTGGTCATCCCTACCGACTCCGCTTCCCCCGGCCAGCGTGCCAAGTACCAGCGGTACGTCGACGAGCGGACGCCCCGCACCGCCGTGCCACAGGGGCCGAAACGGATGATGTTCGCGCCGGACCTCATCGGGACCAGCAGCGAGATTGCGGAGCAGCTGCAGGCGCACGCGGGTTACCAGGAAGTTGACGAGGTGGCGTTCGCCCTGCCGTTCAGCTTCGACCATGAGGACTACGTACAGATCCTCACGGACATCGCCACCGGCCTGGGCCCGGCGCTGGGATGGCACCCGGCGGCGCACTGACCGCCGGGTTCACCTCCCCGCTAGGAATAGAACGCGGCGCTGGGCAGATCCTTCTCGCCGTCGACGATAGCTGTGATGATCCGTCCTGCCACGAAGTCCGGATCCAGTGCCGCTCCAAACCCTGGCGCCGACCCGGCGATCGGGTGTTCGGACAGGGCTGTGCCGGTGTGGCCTGGCCTGGCATCCACGATCCGGATGCCTGCCCGGCGATACTCGCGCGCCGCCGCGACAACGAAGGCGCCGAGAGCCGCCTTCGACGCGGAATATGCGGCCAGGCCGGCTACAGGTGACTCAGCAACCACGCCACTCAGGGTTAGAACAAAAGGCTCCCGGCCCGCACGCGCCGAATCCGCAAGGTGCGGCTGGCTCGAGGCAATGAGCTGGATCGCACTGGTCACGTTCACCGCGAAGAGTTCGTCCACCGTTGCCGCGGAAATCTCCGATGCGGCGCCAAAGGCAACCACCCCCGACGCGATGACCAGCCCATCCAGGCGTCCGTGCTCGGCGAGCGTGGCGTCGAGCACCCTCCGGATCGTGCCAGGTACCCGCAGATCATCCCCGCCGGTCCTCGATGACCTGGCAACGACGGCCCCGCCACCTTCCAGCCCGGCGGCTATCCTCGAACCGAGCCCGCCAGTGGCTCCAACCACCAAAACAACCGCACCCTCAAGATCCGTCATTGCTTGAGCCTAGGTCACGCGCGGCGGGAAAGGACGATAAGCCGGAACTGCACTTAGGCTCCGTCGAACGGCGGCGTCACCGGATCGTGTAGGCGAATCCGCGCCCGTCTGAGGCCGCAGCACGGACAAAGTCTTTCGCTTTGTTCAGGTACGCGGTCGCGTAGGCCACCTCAGATTCCAACTCCTCACCGGGCGGGTAGGTCCCCATCAGGAGTGCTTCCATGTGGCGTTCGTTGACCGTCGCCAGGTCCCGGGCGATCAATGCGACGTCGTGGGGCGGGAGTACCCGCACCCATGCCCGCCATGAGAGGCCACCGTCACCGTAGGTCACCTGCCCTTCAAACATCCGGTAGGCCGCCCTGGCCGTAGCGCCGGAAAAGCGTGGAGCAGTGAGCCGCTGCAGGTGGGGCCAGGCTTTGTCGAGGTTCAGGAAGTCCCGCTCGGGCAGGAATTGCCTGAAATCTGTGACGCCCCGCTGAAAGCCAGGTTGCAGACCCCACGCGTCTGCGAGCGGATCCACTCCAATCACCGTGAACGGGTCGGCGAGCGCCTTCTCCGTCTGATTGCTGTCGAACGCATATGCGTAGTATCTGATTCCCATACAACGATCCTGAGCCCCAAAGCCCACCTTCGTTCGTTGGTATTTTCCAACTGTGGATAACTTGGGCCCAAGGATGCTACGGCAGGCCTCAAATTCTTGCTTCCGATGCAGCCCTTTCTGCAATCCATCCCCTATCTGGCGGAACCATGCAGCGGAGCGATGTTCGCCAATGTCGTCCAAGGACCCTGACAGCTTCGACAGCAGCATGACCCCTCCCGCAGTCGGATACTTTTCATGGGCACTCCCATCGATTCCCTTGATCACCACGGTGCTGCCATCCTTTGCGCACTGCACGGTCACGGACTTCGGGCCGGAACTGCTTGGGCATAATCACTATCTTTCTCACAGAAGATAGCGGCATCAACCCCTGGACGGTTCAGGGCTTTCTTTTTACATGTACCGCAGCTCCGTTATCGCCTGCATTCCATCATTTGACGTTCACGGCGGGATCACACTGAAACACGGGCGGGTTTTGCATCAAAAGGTCCAACGAGCAGCGACTCTCTTGGCCATCGAACACGACGACGACATAACCGGGCTCTCTCGGTCGCCGCGGAGCATGAGCGATAAAAAGAACCTCTCCGTCCCTGGACTCCACCTTGGCTGTGACCTCCGCAGCGACCCTGGGCCGGTCAACCAGGTAGTTGTGGGCCAGTCCCACTCCCAGCACCAGCAGAACGATGACCGCGAACACGATAGGTACCCGCCGCTCCAACACCTTCCTACGCTGCAACCGGCGCTTTCTCGGGCGGCCTGCAGCCCCGTCAGCTCGACTCGTCATGCTCGCGTCAGCTGGTTGTTTTTATGGCTTTGGCCGATGCGTTGGAAGCTGTAGCCGGTGACGGCCGCGATGTCTTCGTGGGTATAGTCCCTAGCTTTCAGGGCGCGGTCCACTCTGCACCGCGTCGCGCCCCACAATGCCAAGCATGTCTTTGAGTACTTGCTTGTTGTCCTCGCTTTGGAGGCGATGAGATTGTGGTTGTTCATGAGGATCTAAAAATCCCCACCTGGGTAGACGCCCTCGGGCAAGGTGAAGCACGCAGATCCTGATGCGATACGGATTTCGTTTGGGGACAATCCTTCGGAGACGATGTAAATCTCCCCTGGAGCAGGCGGGTCGATTTGGATTCTATAGTTTTCATCTACATTCCTATCGACAGATACTTTGGCGCCGTTCGCCCGGTAATGGGCTTCGATGGCTCCCACGATGGGCTCTAATTCGGTTCCTTCGGCGACCGTGAGCGTCGTTGAAGCGTTCCAGTTGTGTTGGGTCTTGTTGCAGGACAGAAGCACGCCCTTCTTCTTCTGATCAATCAAGATAACAGCATCTTTTGGGATCAGTGCGGCGATCTCTAATTGCATGGCTTGTGTGTGGGCTTTAGCTTCCTGCCAGGTCAGTTCAGCTTTCATCGGTTCCTCCTGTGTTTGAGCAGCAATTGGCACAGTTGGCTCGGTCGAACTCGTGTTTCCGCCACAACCGCAAGCCCTATCAGACCCACCAGCAATAACGTCATGGCACCGCTCCGCGCCCTCATCTAGTCACAATTCCAAGCATGTCTTCAAGCGCTTTCATGTTGTCCTGGCTGTTGGAGGCGATGAGGCTGTGGTTGTTCATGAGGATGTTCCCTTCTTCGACGGTGTCAATCGCGCCGTCCATTTTGTCGTCCTCAGGTCCTCGGTAGGAGTGCTGTTCGAACTCATCGCGATAAATCGGGTTGTTGCCATCCCACACCATCCCTTTATTCGTGATGAGGTTGGTAACTCCCTGCCCATGGACGAGCAGATCATAGTAAAAAAGATTCGAATATTCCGTATTTGGCTGTGGTTTCCAGTCCGGGAGCATGCCGGCCCGGCGAGGGAGATCACTTTGTCGTACCGGGCTCCGGCGACCTCGGAGCTGGTGACGTTCGCCAGGCCCCAGCTGTGCCCGATGCCGGTTTGTTCGGCACCGTTCAGGTAGGGGTCAGTGCGCATCCCGATCTCGAAGGAGATCCTAGGTCACGTGCTGCAGGTAGCCCAGCACCAACAGAGACGGCCCCACATGCGGAAGCATGCGGGGCCGTCTCAAAATTCTTTGGGATCAGACGTTGAAGCGGAACTCCACCACGTCGCCGTCGGCCATGATGTATTCCTTGCCTTCAATCCTGACCTTGCCGCGGGACTTCGCTTCGGCCATGGAACCGGCGGCCACGAGGTCGTCAAAGGAGACCACTTCGGCCTTGATGAAGCCGCGCTGGAAGTCGGAGTGGATCACGCCGGCAGCCTGCGGGGCGGTGTCGCCCTGGTGGATGGTCCAGGCACGTGATTCCTTCGGTCCTGCCGTGAGGTAGGTCTGCAGGCCCAGGGTGTGGAAGCCGACGCGGGCCAGCTGGTCCAGGCCGGATTCGTCCTGGCCGTTCATCTCCAGCATTTCGCGGGCTTCCTCCTCGTCCAGTTCCACGAGGTCGGATTCCAGCTTGGCATCGAGGAAGATGGCGTCCGCGGGGGCCACCATAGCGCGCAGTTCGTCCTGCTTCTCCGGGCTGCCCAGGATGCCTTCGTCAGAGTTAAAGACGTAAATGAAGGGCTTGGCCGTCAGCAGGCCGAGCTCCCTGAGGTGCTCCATCTCCAGCTTGTCGCTCTTGATGGAGGAGAACACGGTGTCGCCGCGTTCCAGCACTACCTGCGCCGCCTTGATGGCAGCGAGCTCAGCGGCTTCCCGCTTTTTGATTTTGACTTCTTTTTCGATCCGCGGGATGGCGTTTTCGATGGTCTGGAGGTCGGCCAGGATCAGCTCGGTGTTGATGGTTTCCATGTCCGAGCGCGGATCCACCTTGCCGTCAACGTGGATGACGTCAGGGTCATCGAACACGCGGACCACCTGGGCGATGGCCTCCGCCTCGCGGATGTTGGCCAGGAACTTGTTACCCAGGCCTTCGCCCTCGGACGCACCCTTCACAATGCCGGCGATGTCAACGAAGGACACCGGCGCCGGGAGCAGCCGCTGGGAGCCGAAGATCTCAGCGAGCTTCTGCAGCCGCGGATCAGGCAGGTTCACGACGCCGACATTGGGTTCGATGGTGGCGAACGGGTAGTTCGCCGCCAGGACCTGGTTGCGGGTGAGCGCGTTGAAGAGAGTTGATTTGCCGACGTTGGGCAGTCCGACGATGCCAATAGTTAGAGCCACGAGCATAGATTCTACCTGCCGCAAATTGTCGGAGCCCCATGCAACAGTAAAGACATGGATGCATTTGCCCTGATTCTGGCCTTGTTCACGTTGCTGCTGGGCGTCTTCGCTGGCGCCGCCGCCGTCTTTTTGGCGCTTCGGAAGAAGTCCCGTGGGCTGGAGGAGGACTTCGATGCCGTCTCGTCCCGGCTTTCGGAGGTGAGCGCCAGGTTCGCAGCGGCCGACGCCGAGCGGCGGCTTTTGGCGGCACAGAACCGGGAGCTCGGCGAGGCCAGGTCGCAGGACGGCAGTGTGCTCCGCGCCCTGGCGCCGGTGGCGGAGAAGCTCACCGCTGTCCAGCAGCAGGTGGCGCTGCTGGAGCGGGACCGGGTGGAACAGTACGGCCAGCTGGCCCAGCAGCTGCAGGAGGCGCGGCTCTCGGATGAACAGCTGATCCGGTCCACGCACGCCCTCGAATCGGCATTGCGGTCCAACAGTGCACGCGGCCAATGGGGCGAGGTGCAGCTGCGCCGCGTGGTGGAAGCCTCCGGCATGCTCCGCCACGTTGATTTTGTGGAGCAGCTCCACAGCACCGGCGGCGAGTCCGGCGTCCGCCCGGACCTGGTGGTCCAGCTGCCCGGCCAGAAGCAGCTTGTGGTGGACGCCAAGGTGCCGCTGTCCTCCTACCTGGAAGCCCAGGAGCTCGGCACTGCGGACACCCGTCCCGCCGGCCTTCCGTCCGCCATGGAACGCCGCAACCAGCAGTCCCTGCTTGTGGCGCACGCCAAAGCGCTCCGGGCGCACGTGGATGCGCTGGGCAACAAAAAGTACTGGGATATTCCCGGCAATTCACCGGAACTGGTGATCTGCTTCCTGCCCGCCGAATCGATTCTTGCCGCCGCCCTGAACGCGGACCCGGAGCTCCTGGACCATGCGCTGTCCCGCAACGTGGTGCTGGCTTCCCCCAGCACGCTGCTTGCGGTCCTGAAATCCGTCGCGTTCACGTGGCGCCAGGACGTCCTCACGGACAGTGCCCGCGAGCTGTTTGAGCTGGCCAGCCAGCTGTACGACCGGATGGGGACGCTCGGTGAGAACGTCACCAAGCTGGGCGCCTCGCTGAAGTCCTCAGTGGACCGTTACAACTCGATGGTGGGGACCCTCGAGGCCCGGGTCCTGCCCACTGCACGCAAACTCAACTCGCTGGACGCCGCCGGGCTGGCGGCACCGCCCGCCATCGAGGTAACACCCCGGGCAGTGGCGGCGCCGGAACTGCAACGCGACGAAGAAGCGGCGTAAGCCAGGGCAGCGCAGGCGAGGTCAGTCGCGTGCCTTGCGCCCGCCCAGGGCGCGGGTCACGTCGCCGGCCTGCTTGAGGGTGGCCCGGAGTTCCTTGGGCAGCGAGAACAGCAGGTCTTCCTCAGCGGTGACCACTTCTTCAACGCTGCCGTAGCCATAGTCGGCCAGCAGGCGCAGCACGTCCTGGACCAGGACTTCCGGGACCGACGCCCCTGAGGTCACGCCTACGGTGGCAACACCCTCAAACCAGGCTTCGTCGACTTCGTTGGCAAAGTCCACCCGGTAGGAGGCCTTGGCGCCGTACTCGAGGGCCACCTCCACCAGCCGGACCGAGTTCGAGGAGTTGGCGGATCCCACCACAATGACCAGCTCTGCCTGCGGCGAGATCTTTTTGATCGCCACCTGTCGGTTGGTGGTGGCGTAGCAGATGTCGTCGCTGGGCGGATCCTGCAGCGTGGGGAAGCGGGCCTTGAGCAGCCGGACGGTTTCCATGGTTTCGTCCACGCTCAATGTGGTCTGGGAGAGCCAGATGACCTTTTCGGGATCCCTGACGGTTACCTGGTCCACTTCGTGCGGGCCGTTAATGATCTGGATGTGGTCCGGTGCTTCCCCGGCCGTACCTTCGACTTCCTCGTGGCCGTCGTGGCCGATCAGCAGGATGTCAAAATCGTCTCTGGCGAACCTGACGGCTTCTTTGTGCACCTTGGTCACCAGCGGGCAGGTGGCGTCGATGGTGCGCAAACCGCGTTGCTCGGCGGATTCCACTACGGCCGGCGAGACACCGTGGGCTGAGAAGATCACCAGCGCACCTTCGGGGACCTCGTCCGTTTCGTCAACGAAGATGGCACCCTTCTCCTCAAGGGAGCTCACCACGTGGACATTGTGCACAATCTGTTTGCGGACATAAACGGGCGGGCCGTAATGCTCCAGCGCCTTCTCCACTGCAATCACCGCGCGGTCCACGCCGGCGCAGTAGCCGCGCGGGGCTGCCAGCAGCACCCTCTTCGCCCCGGAAACGGGGGCTGCGGCTGCTACTTCCTCGGGCGAGCGGCGCCTACGCGGAATGGTTGGCATCGAAAGGGAAACAGCGGTGGAGGTCATTTCCCCATGCTACCGGTTTGGCTGTGCCCGCCGCCTCGAGGAGACCCCCGCCACAACCCCTGCCAGCAGGAGCACTCCCCCGACGACGGCGGTAACCCCGGCCCAGCTTTGGAAGCTTGCGGCTGCGGCCGGAACGAATTCGTCCCGGAACAGGTTTCCCAGGTCGTTGCCGGTGTCCGTGCCGAGCGCCATGGCTGATCCAGCCCCGGTCCCGACGGCCCACAATCCCGCGAGCAGCAAGGCACCCACCCCCGCAGCGGCCAGCACTGTCCATTTACGCCGCGCTGCCACCAGAGCCAGCAGCAGCGCAACTGCCGAGCCAATCGCCAAAAGGTATGCAACCGGTGCAAAGGTAGCCAGCCGTTCAGTCAGTTCCTTCTGCTGCGGCTGGCCCACGCTGATAAGCGTCTCGGCGGGTGGCGCCAGCGGGATGCCGATGGCGCGGGACACCTCGCCGGTGGCAAGGGACACCAGCGGCGCCACATCGAGCGTCAGCGTTGACGGGGTGCCGGCATCCGGACCGGAGACGGCAAAGCTCAGCCGGTGGCTTTTGCGCAGGGTTTCCTCCCACGCCGCCGGGTAGCCGGGAAGGGACGTCAGCGACGTGGCCGCATCCGCAAGGACCGGCTTCACCAGTTCGGACACAATGCCCGGGACGGCGCTGGTATCGATGGTTCCGACGGCGGCGGCGGCCAGCCGCTGCTGGAATTCGGCGTTGGTTCCCAGGGGAGCCGCCAAACCAACAAAGCCTTCCTCCTGGACGATGGTGCGTTCCAGCCAGATGGCCGGGACGGCCACGGCAGCCAGCAGCACGGCCAGCAGCGTGGCAACGGCGGAAACAAAAGTGCGCACAACAGGTCCTTCAGGGTCGACAGCGGTCAAACCATCCTAGGCAACGATCCTGACCGGCCGCTGTCAGACCCCGGTGATAGAGGTTATGGATAAGGTTGGTTGACCGCCGCACAAGAGATGAAGGACCCCATGTCCCCCGTTCCAGCCCCCTACGGACAGCCGCATGTCTGAGCAGGCAGCCCTGCCGGACAACGCGCCTACCACCCTGCCTGCCACGGCCGCGGAAACCAGCCCTGATAATCCCTGGCCGCTCCAGCTGTTGTCGCAGAAGCTGAAAGCCCACATTGACCGGACCCCGTCCGCCTGGGTTGAGGGACAGGTCATCGAGCTGAACAGGCGCGGCACCAACGCCTACCTGACGCTGCGGGACGTCAACGCGGAAGTGTCCCTGCCGGCGTCGGTGTGGACCAAGGTGCTGGAACGCCAGGACCTGCCGCTTGAGCGGGGCTCCCGGGTGGTGGCCCTCCTGAAGCCGGAGTTCTGGATCAAGACCGGACGGCTGAACATGCTGGTCCGCGACATCCGGCCGGTGGGCCTGGGTGATCTCCTGGCCCGGATCGAGCGGCTTCGCCAGGCCCTCTCCGCTGAGGGCCTGTTTGCGGATTCGCGCAAGAAGCCCCTTCCACTGCTGCCCCACAGGATCGGCCTGATCACCGGGCGGGATTCCGATGCCAAGAAAGACGTCCTGCGCAACGCGGCCCTCAGGTGGCCTGCCGTCGAATTCGAGATCCGCGAGGTGGCGGTGCAGGGCAATACGGCCGTTTCGCAAGTGATCCGGGCGCTGCGTGAACTCGATGAACGCCCCGACGTGGATGTGATCGTGATTGCCCGCGGCGGTGGTGCCTTGGAGGACCTGCTGCCGTTTAACAGTGAGGAACTGGTACGGGCCGTCGCTGCGGCGCTCACGCCGGTGGTCAGCGCCATTGGCCACGAAGCCGACCGGCCGCTCCTTGATGACGTGGCAGACCTCCGGGCTTCCACCCCCACGGACGCCGCCAAGCGCATCGTGCCGGATGTTTCCGAGGAACTCGCGGGAGTCCGCCAGGCCCGCGAGCAACTGCGGCGCTGCATGGACCGGCTGGTGGACCGGGAGACGGACCGGCTCACCGCGTTGCGGTCCAGGCCTGTCCTCGCGGCGCCGGAAGGCCTGGTGACAGTCCGGGAGGAAGAGTTGGAACGGTTGCTGCGGCGGTCAGCGGCCGCCGTCAACTCCTCCGTGGTCCGCGCCGCAGACCAACTCCAGCACCTCAAGGCCCAGGTGCGTGCGCTGTCGCCGCAGAAGACCCTGGACCGTGGCTATGCCGTCGTCGAACTTGCCAGGGCCGGCGCCGTCCCGGGTACGGCCGCCGGACACGCAGTGGTGCGCCACCCGGCGGAGGCGCCGGCTGGGGCCCCGCTGTCCATCCGGGTGGCGGAAGGCCGGTTTGGCGCCACCTCCACCGGCAGCGGTGGCACCGTCGAAACAGAAGAGGACAACGTGGAAGCAGGAGCAGCACATGAGTGAGCAGCAAATGGCAGGGGCCGACGTCAGCGGGCTGAGTTACGAGGAAGCCCGCGAGCAGCTGGTGGCCGTGGTGTCACGGCTGGAGGCCGGCGGCGCCAGCCTTGAGGAATCCCTGGGTCTCTGGGAACGCGGCGAAGCGTTGGCACAGCGGTGCGAGGAATGGCTCGAGGGCGCCCGGAAGCGGCTGGCAGCGGCCCGGGACCAGCCGCTCTAAGGCCATCCCCTTAGCCGGTCAGGACCTGGCCACCAGTTTCCGCTCGGCCGCCACATCGAACTCTGCCTTGGGCCATTCGAGGTTAAGTCCGGTCAGGGCACCGAGCAGCAGGTGCTGCACGGCGATCCGGGCGTACCATTTTTTGTTGGCCGGGACCACGTGCCAGGGTGCGCCGGGCGTGCTGGTCGCGTCGATGGCGGCCTGGTAGGCGGCCATGTAGTCCGGCCAGAAGGCCCGCTCGTCCAGGTCGCCGCGGCTGTATTTCCAGTGCTTCTCGGGTGTGTCCAACCGCGCCAGCAGCCGTTTCTTCTGCTCGTCAGCACTGATGTGCAGCATCACCTTGACCACTTTGGTGCCGGCGTCCGCCAGCCGGGACTCGAATTCGTTGATGGCCGCGTACCGCCGCTTGATCTCCTCCGGGGCTGCCCAGCCGTGGACCCGGTGGATCAGGACGTCCTCGTAGTGGGACCGGTCAAAGACCCCCACCATGCCGGCCGCGGGAACCTCCTTTTCGATCCGCCACAGGAAGTCGTACTGTTTCTCTTCCTCGGTGGGGGCTTTGAAGGCCTTGAACTGGACCCCCTGCGGATTCATGGCTGCCATGACGTGGCTGACAATTCCGCCCTTGCCGGCGGTGTCCATGGCCTGCAGGATCAACAGGACGCGCCGGCCACCGCCGAAACGGGACTCGGCGAACAGCTTTTCCTGCAGTTCGCCCAGATCGTCGTCCTGGCCGGCCAGCAGCGCCTTGCCGCTTTCCTTGTTGCCCGGATACCCGGGAGTGGAGTCAGGATCCACCTCCGCCAGCGAGAATTTTTTCCCCGCCCGCAGGGTCTGGGCGGGGTCCTGTTCGAAGCCGACCACAGTGGTCATGGCGAATCCTTCCGGCGAAGTTCACGGGCCTGAACAGCCCGTGAACTCAGGCTAGTTCCCCTTGTACCTGCTGAGGAAGTCCCCCATCCGGCCGATCGCTTCCTCGATGTCCTTGACGTTGGGCAGCGTGACCATGCGGAAGTGGTCGGGGCGCACCCAGTTGAACGCCCGCCCGTGGGACACCAGGATTTTCTCCTCCCGCAGCAGGTCAAGGACAAACTTCTCGTCGTCCCGGATGTGGAACGCCTCCGGGTCCAGCCGGGGGAACAGGTACAGGGCCCCGCGGGCCTGCTGCGTGCTCACGCCGGGAATGGCGTTGAGCATGTCGTACGCCTTGTTCCGCTGCTCCAAAAGCCGGCCGCCGGGCAGGATGAGGTCGTTGATGCTCTGGTAACCGCCCAGCGCCGTCTGGATGGCGTGCTGGGCCGGAACATTGGCACAGAGCCGCATGTTGGCGAGCAGGCTGATGCCTTCGAGATAATCGGCGGCGTCCTTCTTCGGCCCGGAGATGGCCATCCAGCCGGCCCGGTAGCCGCAAACCCGGTACGCCTTGGACAGTCCGCTGAAGGTCAGGCACAGGACATCGTCGCCGGTGAGCTTGGCCATGTTTACGTGGACGGCATCCTCATACAGGATCTTCTCGTAGATCTCATCGGCAAAGAGCACCAGGCCATGCTTTTCCGCCAGCGCCACGATCTTTTTCAGCGTCTCTTCGGGATAGACGGCGCCGGTGGGATTGTTTGGGTTGATCACCACAATGCCCTTGGTCCGCGGGGTGATCTTGGCTTCCAGGTCCTCAAGGTCCGGCTGCCAGCCCGAGTCCTCATCGCACAGGTAGTGGACGGGTTTGCCGCCGGCCAGCGCAACGGAAGCGGTCCACAGCGGGTAGTCCGGGGTGGGGATCAGGACTTCGTCAGCATCGTCCAGCAGCGCCATCAGGGACATGGTGATGAGTTCGCTGACGCCGTTGCCCAGGTAGATATCGTCCACGTGGATGTTCTGGATGCCGCGGGTCTGGTAATACTGCGACACGGCGGTGCGGGCGGAAAAGATGCCCCGTGAATCGCTGTAGCCCTGCGCGTGGGGAAGGTGGCGGATCATGTCCACCAGGATGGCGTCCGGCGCTTCGAACCCGAAGGGTGCCGGGTTTCCAATGTTCAGTTTGAGGATCCGGTGACCCTCCGCTTCCATTTGCTGGGCGGCCTGAAGAATGGGTCCACGGATGTCGTAGAGCACGTTGTGAAGCTTGGTGGACTGCCTGAATTCTGCCATTCCTCAAATATGCCACAGGCAGGATGTTTTCCCGTTGAGACCTCGCCCACACAAAAGCGGCGGCTGCCGGACCAGGTCCGGCAGCCGCCGTCGTGCGTTCAGGCCTGCCAGGGCGGGGATCAACTCCCCCGGCACCCGGCCGCTGCATCCTTACTTGAGGATGCCCTTGTCCTTCAGCCAGCCCTCGGCCGCGTCCTTGGCTGCCTGCTTCTGGCTGCCGCTGACTGCACGGTTGAGGTTGATCAGGTCCTCGGTGGTGAGGACACTGGAGACGGATTTCAGGGCTTCTTTTGCCTTGTCGGTCATCTTGGCTTCGTTGAAGAGCGGGATGACCTGCTGGGCGATGAAGTTGTCCTTCGGGTCCTCCAGGACCACCAGGTCGTTATCGGCAATGGACGGCGTGGTGGTGTAGATGTCGGCAACCTGGACCTGGTCATCCAGCAGTGCCTTCAACGTCACGGGTCCGCCGCCGTCGCTGAACGGTTCCAGCTTCTTGGGCTCGCAGTTGTAGTTCTTCTTCAGGCCGGGCAGGCCGTAGGCGCGCTCCGCGAACGTGGCGGGGGCACCCACCACAATTTCGCTGCACACCTTGGCCAGGTCCTCGATGGACTTGAGCTGGTACTTCTCGGCCGTGGCTTTCGTGACCACCAGCGCGTCCTTGTCCTCAGCCTTGGAGGCGTCCCCGACTGCCAGGCCATCCGGGAGCTTGTCCGGGAGCGCCCCGAGGATGTCTTCCGCGGAAACCTCCGCGGCTGCTTTGTCCACGTGCAGGAGCAGGTTGCCGGTGTAGTCCGGAACGATGTCCACCGAGCCGTCCTGGACCGCTTTGAAGTAAACCTCGCGGGAGCCGATGTTTGGCTTCGTGGTGGCGGTGATGCCTGCGGCCGTCAGGGCACCGGCGTACAGCTCGGCGATGATCTGGCTTTCCGGGAAGTCGGCGGAACCGACCACCAGGGCAGTGTTCCCGTCCGAGGAACCACCGGTGGCCGGTGCGTTGCTGAGCGGATCGGACGAGCCACAGGCTGACAGTGCCATGGCCAGGCCGACGCCGGCGGCCAGGCCGCTGAACGCCCGCCTGCCGAGGCGTGAACGGCTTTCATTCATGATTTTCCTCCTAGTACCACAGGCTCCGCGGGGGCGGGTTCTGTGAGATCGACCGCAGCCGGCTGGCTGTGGGGGGACTGCTTTGAGGCGCCTGGGGTCAGGAACAGCCTCTGGATCAGGGACAGGACAAGGTCGACGGCGATGGCCAGCACCGCGATCAGGAGCGAACCGCCCAGCATCTGCGGGAAGTCGCTGAGGACAAGGCCGTCGAAAAGGTACCGGCCGAGGCCGCCGAGGTTGATGTAGGCAACCACGGACACTGTGGCGATGACCTGGAGGACGCCGGTCCGGAAGCCACCGAACATAACGGTGAGGGCGTTGGGGAGTTCGGCGCGGAACAGCACCTGGAGCTCCGTCATCCCCATGGCGCGTGCCGCGTCCACAACATTCCGGTCAACGCTGGAGATCCCTGCGTAGGTGCCGGCCAGGAGCGGGGGCACGGTGAGGATGACCAGGGCCCAGACCGGCGGCATCAGGCCGATGCCGGCCAGGAGGACAAAGAGGGTCAGCAGTCCCAGCGTGGGCAGCGCGCGCAATGCACCGGCGATGGCCACCACCGCCACCCTGCCGCGGCCGGTGTGGCCAACGTACAGGCCGATGGGGACGGCGATCGCGGTGGCGATCAGCATGACCAGCCCCGTGTACTGGAGGTGTTCCACCAGCCGGGTGGGGATGCCTGCGCTGCCGGTCCAGTGCAGCGGGTCGGTGAGCCAGGCGAATGTGTCGGCAAAGACGTTGCTCATGCGTTCCCCCCTCCGGTCTTCGGCTGCGCCAGCCGCCGGGCGGCCCCGGCTGTTCCGGCCGCAGCCGGGATCCCGCCGTCGGAGTCGTTCGAGGTGTTGTGTTCCGGGGCAGGTTCCTGTCCGCCGCGCTGGTTGCCGGCCCGCACCCACGGCGTCATAACTCGTTCCAGCACCACCAGGAGGGCATCCATCAACAGGGCAAGGATAAGGATGGCCACGATGCCCACCACGATTTCCGTGATGAAGTCCCGTTGCAGTCCGGACGTGAAGAGCATGCCAAGGTTTCCGATGCCCAGGAGGGCCGCCACGCTGACCAGCGAAATGTTGCTGACCGAAACCACGCGAAGGCCGGCGAACATCACAGGAAGGGACAGCGGCAGGTCCACCTGGAGGAAACGGGCCAACGGCTTGTAGCCCATGGCCACGGCAGCCTGGCTGACGCCGTCGTCCACGGAGTCGAAGGCGTCCAGGGCAGCGCGGACCAGCAGCGCCACCGCGTAGACCGTCAGCGCCACCACAACGTTGAGCGGATCAAGGATCCGGGTGCCCAGGATTGTGGGCAGGATGATGAAGAGCGCCAGGGACGGCACCGTGTAGAGCAGGGACGATGCGGTGAGGACCACCGAGCGGAGGGCCCGGTTCTGCCGCGCCAGCTGGGCCAGCGGGATCGCGATGACCAGCCCCGCAAGCATGGGGATGAGGGCCAGGACCAGGTGCTGGCCGGCCCGTTCCAGCACCATGCCGCTGTTGGCCAGGAACCATTCCATCAGAGCGCAGCCTGCCGCAGCTGGCGTGCTTCCTCGATGAGGGCCAGGACTTCGCCGCCCCGGACCACACCCTGGACCTGGCCTTCCTGGTCCACGGCGACGCCCAGGCCCGACGGGGACGAAAGCGCGGCATCAAGTGCACGGCGGAGGCTGTCGCCCGGGCGGAACAGTGAACCGCCCGGAATAAGTGCGGTGTCCGTGCCGGGAATGGCCCAGCCCAACGGACGCATTCCCGAGTCCACTACGAGTTGCCAGCCTCCGGTGGCGGCCGGGTCCGACCGGTGGCTGTCCCCTTCGCGGATGATGGTGGGCACCGGGTGGATGCTGACGCCGTCGGACGGGGTGAAGCCAAGGTGGCGGAAGCCACGGTCCCGGCCAACAAACGAGGCAACAAAATCGTTGGCGGGGGCCCGCAGGATCTCTTCCGGGGTGGCGTACTGGGCGAGTTTTCCGCCTACCGCAAACACCGCGACCTGGTCGCCCAGGATGGTGGCTTCGTCAATGTCGTGGGTGACAAACACAATGGTTTTAGCCAGGTCCTTCTGCAGCCGCAGCAGTTCCTGCTGGAGTTCGTCACGGACCACAGGATCCACGGCGCTGAAGGGCTCATCCATCAGCAGCACCGGCGGGTCTGCGGCCAGCGCACGCGCCACGCCAACGCGCTGCTGCTGGCCGCCGGAAAGCTGTGAAGGGTACCGCTTGGCCAGGGGCCGGGCCAGGCCCACCACGTCCAGCAGTTCCTCGGCGCGTTTCCGCGCGGCGGCCTTGGATACCCCGTTAAGGCGCGGCACGGTGGCGATGTTGTCCAGCACCGAACGGTGCGGCAGCAGCCCCGCGGACTGCATCACGTAGCCCATGGAGCGGCGGAGTTCGGCAGCGGGCACGGACGTCACATCCCTGCCATCAACGGTGATGACACCGGACGTGGGTTCCACCATCCGGTTGATCATGCGCAGGGACGTTGTTTTGCCGCAGCCGGACGGACCGACAAAAACGGTGATGGACCCCTTGGCTACTGCCATGGTCAGTCCCGCCACGGCCGCCTGCCCGCCCTGGTACTGCTTGGTGACGCTCTTGAACTCGATCATTGCCTGGTCCATGGTGCGGACTTACCTGTTCTGTTGACGGCATCCGTGGTGCCGGGACATGGTCATCAGCACACTGATAGTTACGGTAACCCAATCCTTGGCCGTGAACACCCGCCAAGGATCGGATTGGGGCAAAAGGAATCCTTCTGTAACCATTCGGAACCTGAATCCTGCCGGATGGGTGGACCGGAGGCCAGGAATTCCGGGCCGCCCAAGGGGCCGCTGGGCCGCCCGGCCGGCGCGGCCTAAAGTGGGAGGGTGACGAATCTGGAAGTATCCCCGCAGCAGGAAGTCTGTCCGCCGGCACCCAGCGGGGAGGGCCCGGGGCCCTGCCTGCAGCTGTGGCCCGAGCGGGAAGTTCCGCTGGGCGGGGTGCGGGCCATGAACGTCCGCCGGACGCTGCCGCAGCGGGGACTGCCCACCATTGGCGCCTGGTGCTTCCTGGACAGTTTCGGGCCGGATCGGACGGCGATGTCCGTGCTCCCCCACCCCCATATCGGCCTGCAGACCGTGACCTGGCCGCTGGCCGGGACCATCCGGCACCGGGACAGCGTGGGCAGCGACGTGGTGGTCCGGCCCGGGGAATTGAACATCATGACGGCAGGCCACGGGGTATCCCACTCGGAGTTCGCCGTCGTTCCCGACGGCGGTGGGGAGTTGCCGCTGCAGCGGGGGCTTCAGCTCTGGGTGGCGCTGCCGGACGCCGAGCGGCACCGCGCCCCGGCTTTCGAACAGCACCGCAACCTGCCGCAGGCCTTGGCACCCGGCTACACCGCAACCGTGTTCGTGGGCGAGCTGGCCGGCGTGGCCTCGCCCGCAACGATGTTTTCGCCGATCGTGGGCGCCGACGTGGTCTGCGAGGGGGCATCAGTCCTGCCCCTGGATCCGGGATTCGAGCACGGCATCCTGGTGCTCGACGGCGGCCTGACGGTGGACGGGCAGGACATCCCGCCGGGACCGCTGGGCTACCTGGGCGCCGGCCGTTCCGACCTGCACCTCACGGCACTTCCCGGCACCCGGTTCCTCCTGATCGGCGGCGAACCTTTCGGCGAGGAACTGCTGATGTGGTGGAACTTTGTGGGCCGCACCCACGACGAAGTGGAGCAGGCCCGCGACGAGTGGGAAGCCCAGGCGGCGCTGACGGATTCCGAGAATGCAGCGGCCCGGTACGGGCTGGTCCCCGGCCATGGTCCGGACGCGGGGGCCGAGTCCGGACGGATTCCGGCGCCGCCGCTGCCCGGCGTCCGCCTGACGCCCCGGCGCCGTTCCATCCAGGGCTGAAGTTCCCCGTCAGGCTGGCCCGGCCACCAGGTCCAGTACCCCGAACACGGGTTCCTGGTCCAGGACGCGAACCTCGGTGACGCCCGCAGCCGCTAAATGGCCGCGGAATGCCTCCTGCAGGGCCGGCACATTCATGCCCAGCCCGCCGCCGAGGATGACGGGCCCTTCAAGCCCGAGCTGGCGGAGTACCTGCAGCGCCAGTGCGGCCAGGTCCGCTCCGGCCTGTTCCAGCAGGGCCTGGCTGGGGGCATGGCCTGTGGCTGCGGCGGCGACAACGTGGCGTGCCTGCTGGGCCCAGAACCGGCGGCCGGTGGCCGGGTCGTGGAACAGGGCAATCAGGCGGTTGGGGTCCGCCACGCCGCAGCCGGCGAGGAGGGCTGTGGTGAGGGAATCCGGGGCAAGTCCCTTGTTCATCTGCGTCAGGCTGTACCTGACGGCCTCGCGGCCCAGCCAGTACCCGCTGCCTTCATCGCCCAAAAGGTAACCCCAGCCGCCGGCCCGGGCCTCGCCGCCGTCGGCGTTCCTGCCCCAGGCAGCCGAGCCGGTCCCGGCAATGACCGCCACACCGGTGCTGGCGTGGCCGGCGGCAAGCAGCAGCCGCGAGTCGTGGACCACCGTGACCCGGGCCCCCGGCACGTGCGGCGCGATCAGGGCGGCGAGCGCCGCGGCGTCGTCTTCGGTGTCGATCCCGCCGGAGCCTGCGTACACCGTTGCTACCGGGCCGCCGCCGATTTTCGCGAAGAGTTCAGCGAGGTTCCGGGCCGCGTCTTCCCGGCTGACATTCTGCACGTTGGAGCTGCCCGCGGATTCGTCAGCCACCGGGACGCCGTCTTCGAACCGGATGCCGTGGGTCTTGGTGCCGCCGATGTCCAGCCCGATGATGATGCCGTTCAGGGCACCGGGGGTGTGGCTTTCGGTGGGGGCAGCTGGCGGGACGGGGGTTTTTTCGGTGTAAGTCACGCCACAAGGTTACTGGCAGCAGGACTGCCGGGCATGCGGCTGGCGGCGGCGGCGTCATGTTCCCGGCGGCTCCGGTAATGCGTAACCGCCGGCCAGCCCGGCCAGCAGTTCCTGCCCCCGGCTGAGCACCATCTCCCGGAAGAGCCGCACGGAGACGGGCTCGGACCCAGGCTTCCCGCGACGCCAGCTCACACCCACCTCCCGGAATGCGAGCCGGGACGTCAGCGGCACTTCAACCCAGCCCAGGTTTCCTGTTGCTGCCCTCAGTTCCCGGCCCGGGGCGTCGCCACCGGGCGGCAGGATACTGACCCCCAGCCCTGCCGCCACCAGGCCCCGGACGGTATGGGAATCCTGGCTTTCGAAAGCGATCCGGGGCCGGCACCCTGCCTCCTTGAACAGGGCGTCGGTGAGCGAACGCAGGCCATAACCGGGCCCGAGTGCAACAAACGGGTCGGTGCGGACCTCGGCAACGCCGGCACTGCGCCGGCCGGCCAGCCGGTGGCTGTGGTGGACCACCAAACGGAGCGGCTCGCGGTACAGGGGGATGGAGTCCAGGTTCATGCCGGCAGGTGCCACCGGGGCCGTCAGGGCCAGGTCCGACTGGCCGGCGGCCAGTTCCTCCAGGCAGGCACTGCGGGCCCCCTGGCTGAGGGTGAAGACTGCGGCGGGATGGCTGCTTCGGAAGGCACTGATCAGCAGTGGCAGGGCAGCTTCGCCGAAGGTGTGCTGGAAGGAGACGGCGATTTTTCCGCGGGCCACGTCGGATTCGGTGCGCACCAGGTCAAGTCCCGCCTGGAAGCCGGACAGCGCCTGGTCGATGTACGGCAACAGGGTCTGCGCTGCGGGGGTCAGGCGCACTCCCCTGCCGTCCCGGACCACCAGCTCAGCGCCAACCACGGCACTGGCCCGGGCCACGGCCCGGCTCACCGTGGACTGCGGGACGCCGAGGATCTCGGCCGTGGCCGTGATGTGCCCCGTCCGTCCCAGTTCCGCCAGGACCGGCAACAGTGGGAGGAGCTGGACCAGGTGCTTGAGTTCGGGTTCCACGTTGCTGCCGGGCCTTTCCTGCCGGGACCCGGGCGCCCCGGATAATTCATCCGTATTTGCGATTATTTTGACACAAAGCATGCATTGGAGCGATATAACGGCCGGGGCTACGCTTACGGAATGTCCAGCCCCGACCCCTTCCCCGGCAGCGAGCCGGAACCGCTCCGGTGGAATGGCCACCCGAAAGGTTCGGCGGCATACACGCGGATCCTCGCCGGCCTCTCCTTCGCCGGCGTGGCCACCTTCGCCCAGCTGTACTCCACCCAGGCCGTCCTGCCGCTGCTGGCAGCCGACCTGAAGATCACTGCCGCGGAGGCCGCCCTCACGATCTCCCTGGCCACCGTGGGCCTGGCCGTTACGGTGATCCCATGGTCGTTCCTGGCCGACCGGATCGGCCGGGTGAAGGCCATGACCTGGGGCATCTCCATCGCCACGGTCCTGGGCCTGCTGGTGCCGCTGGCCAGCAGCTTCGGCATGCTCCTTGGCCTGCGGCTCCTGGAGGGCATGGCACTGGGGGGCATCCCGGCCATTGCCATCGCCTACCTCAACGAGGAAGTCACCCGGGCGCATGCTGCCGTCGCAGCGGGCAGCTACGTTGCCGGCACCACGCTGGGCGGGTTGGCCGGCAGGCTGGTGGCCGGACCCGCCGGGGAACTGTGGGGCTGGCGCGCGGCGGCCCTCTCAGTTTCGATCCTGGCCACGCTGGCCGCCGTCGCCTTCCTGCTCCTGGTCCCCAGGGCGCAAGGCTTCGTGGCCGCGCAGGCGTCAGGGCTTCGCGGCGCCGTGGCGACACTGGCCAGGCATCTGCGGAACATCCGGCTCCTGGCACTCTACGTGCAGGCCTTCCTGATGATGGGCGGCTTCGTGGCTGTCTACAACTATCTGGGGTTCCGGCTCTCCGGGGCACCGTTCGGCTTGCCGGCCACCGTTATCAGCCTGATCTTCCTGGCCTACCTGTCCGGGACGTTCACGTCCCGCTGGGCCGCAGGCCTGACGTTGCGGTTTGGCCGCCGGACCATCCTGCTGGCGGGCCTGGCCCTTGCCGTGGCTGGCCTGGCCCTGACCCTCACCCCGTCCCTGCCCGTGATCCTGGCCGGACTGGTGGTGTTCACCGGCGGCTTTTTTGCCGCGCACAGCATCGGCGCCGGCTGGACCGGAGCCATCGCCAGCACAGGAAGGGCCCAGGCGGCGTCACTGTACAACCTGGCGTACTACCTCGGGTCCAGCGTGCTGGGGTGGGCCGGGGGCCTGCTGTTCCAGTCCTTCGGCTGGTCCGCCCTCGCGGGGGCCGTGATGGCCCTTGCGGTCCTCACCGCGGCGACTGTCGTCGTCGTCCATCCCCGCGAGCCACTGGTCGCAACGAATTAACCCGCGCCGCATCCCGGCCTTTCGTTGCAGATGTTCGGCGGCGCACCGGCTGCGGCACCTGTTGGCGACAAATCAGCGGTCTAGGATGAATGCAGGACGTTGGAAGGAACTGCAGTGAGTACGAACCCCAGGAATGCCAGGCCGGTCCAGCACCAGGAGCCCCTCGACGCCATCGATGAGCGGCTCTTGGCCGCGCTGGTGGCAGACGCCCGGATCTCCAACAAGCAACTGGCGGAACTGGTGGGCATCGCCCCGTCCACAGCGCTGATGCGGACCCGGGCGCTCTCCGAGCGGGGCATTGTCCAGGGCTACGAGGCGAAGTTGAGCCTGTCCGCGATCGGCCGGTCCGTGCAGGCGCTGGTGGCCGTGCGGCTGCGGGCCCACGACCGGGACCAGATCGACCGCTTCACCGCGCGGGTACCGCACCTGCCGGCCGTGCTGTCCACGTTCCACACGTCAGGGTCGGTGGACTACCTGCTGCACATTGCCGTGGCCACCACCGAAGACCTCCGGGACTGGGTGCTGGACAACCTGGCCACGGATCCGGTGGTGGGCCACACCGAGACCACCCTGGTGTTTGAGCACATCCAGGGTAACCACGGGCCCCTGCCTGCGTAGCGGCGGGCTTAGCTCCGCCGCAGGACCTGCCGGAGCGTCAGGGCCGCCAGGAGCAGTGCCGCCGTGCCGCACACGGCCACGAAGGTACTGACGGACGCCGCGAGCCCGAAAACGCCGGTGGCCCAGCCAAGTCCCAGGACCGGGACGGCGCTGCCCAGGTAGGTGATCACGTACACGGTGCTGACAATCTGGGCGTGCCGGGCCGGTTCAACCCGGGACGCCACGTCGTTGAAGACCGTGCGGAACGCCACGCCCTGGCCCACGCCGGCAGCCAGGGAAGCCGCCACCAGCAGCAGCGGGTTGTGCCAGGCTCCGGCCGCGCCCAGCAACAGGATGGCTGTCCCCAGGATCGCCAGACCTGCGGGGACGACAAACCGGCCACGGATGGCGAGCAGCTGGCTGAGCGCCGAGGCGCCGAGGGTGAGCCCTGCGAGGACACCGATCAACGGCCGGGAATCCGTGCCCAGGACCTGCGCAAAGTATCCCGGGGCCAGGGACAGGCAGAACCCGAAGACGGCGAAGCTGAGAAATCCGACGCCGGATGCCAGCCAGAAGGCCCCGCGCGCCTCGCGGGACACGGAAGGCCGTCGTGGCGCCAGGACCTGCAACGGCCGGGAGACCGGCGGCTGGCTGATGGCGGGGCGGGCCTGCAGGAGGAACAGCGGCACCAGCAGCGCGGCGAGCACCGCGGAATGAACGTAATACGGCATGGCGGTTGGGTCCGGCAGCAGCGAGAGCAGGCCGCCAATGACGGGCCCCGCCGCCACTCCCCCTGCGGAGGCGAGCAGGGTGAAGCGGGAGGCCCATTCGGGGCGGGAGGGCAGCAGTTCGCGCAGTGCGGCCGAGCTGGCGCCCGTGGCCAGGGCCACGGCCATTCCCTGCAGGGCCCGTCCTGCGCACAGCGCAGCAAGGGTGCCGGCCTGCGCAAAGACCCAGCCGCCGGCGAGTCCTGCCAGGACGGCGAGGATCAGCGCGGCGCGGCGGCCAATGTGGTCGGACCAATGGCCGGCCAGCATCAGGGTTGCCACCAGGGCCAGGACGTAGCTGGCAAACGCGGCCGTGACGTCCAGGGTGGACAGCCCCAGCTCAGCCTGCAACAGCGGATACAGGGGGGTGGCAAGGTTGGCACCCACCAGGAGCACAAAAATGACCGCGCCGGCCATGGCCAGGCGTGCTGTGGTGGAAGCGTCCCAGCCCCTGGCCGCAGCGGCCGGGGCAGGGCGCATGCGAAGTTCACTGAAGACCGTCATGGTGCCGCCTTGGTTCAACCGCGGGACTGGTCCTTGTGGGAGGCCGCGCGGGGTGGATATCCGATAGCCCTACATTGTGGCATTACTGCCCTATTGAACGGATATTCGTGGCAGAATTGCGCAAAACAGTCAATATTGGCCAGCCAAGATGATGGAAAGTGACCACTTGAACAATCTGGACCCTACTGATCTCAAAATCCTCCTGGCGCTGATCCGCGATCCCCGGATCCAGGTCGGCGAACTCGGCGACTCCCTGGGGGTGGCACGCAACACCGCGCAGACCCGGGTCAAGCGGCTGATCCGCTCGGGCGTCCTGAGCCACAGCGGGCGGGAAGTGGACCTGGAGGCGGTGGGCTACGACGTCGTTGCCTTCGTGACCATCGAAGTTTCGCACCGGGAACTGGATGGTGTGGTGGCCGGCCTCCGGACCATCGCCCAGGTCCTCGAAGTGCACGAGATTTCGGGCCGGGGCGATGTGTGGTGCCGAGTGGTCGCCACCGATACGCACAACCTGCAGGCCGCGCTGCGGCAGGTGCTCCGGATCAGGGGCGTGATCCGGACGGAAACCGTCCTGGCCCTGCACACGCATATCCCCTACCGGACCGAGCCCCTGATCAGCGGCCTGTCCAAGGCGGCCGGTGGCTGACGGCCGTTGCGGCAGTGTCAGGGGCGTCCGACGGCGGCAGGACGGTTAGGCTTCGGACATGGACTGCCTTTTTTATCACCCCTCGCGTTGCCGGCTTCCAGGGGTCAGGACCACCCGCCCGTGACCATCATCGACAACGCCGTCTACGTTGACGGTGTCAGGCATGCGGAGCCGGAAAGCCTGGAGCAGACGTTTGAGACCTTGGCCCATTACGGCGGGATGGCCTGGATCGGCCTGTACCGGCCTACGCGGGAGGAAATGTCCGCCGTTGCAGCGGAGTTCGGCCTGCACGGGCTCGCCGTCGAGGATGCCGTGTCCGCACATCAGCGGCCCAAGCTGGAACGCTACGACGACAACCTGTTCACGGTGCTCCGGCCCGCCCGGTACGTGGATGAAACCGAAACCGTTGAATTCGGTGAACTGCACATCTTCACCGGCAAGAACTTTGTGGTGACGGTCCGGCATGCGGAGATGGCAGGCGTGGCCAGGGTCCGGCAACGGCTTGAGGCGCGGCCTGACCTCCTCAAGCACGGGCCCGAAGCTGTGCTGTACGCCCTGCTGGACCGCGTGGTGGATGACTATGCCCCGGTGGTGGCTGGCCTGGAAAACGACATCGACGAGATTGAGGACCAGCTCTTCAGCGGCGACTCAACCGTGTCGCGGCGTATCTACGAGCTGGCCCGCGAAGTGATCCAGTTCCAGCGGGCCATCCACCCGCTGCCGGACATGATGTTCCAGCTCAAGCGGGGGTTTGCGAAGTACGGTGTGGAAACCGAACTCCAGCACAGCCTGCGCGATGTGGAGGACCATGTGGAGCGGGTCATTTCCCGGGCCGATTCCTTCCGGGACCTCCTGCAGAACGCCCTGACCCTGGACGGCACGCTGACCGCGAACCGGCAGAACGAGGCCAGCGCGGAGCAGAACGAGCAGGTCAAAAAGATCTCCTCGTGGGCTGCCATCCTGTTTGCACCGTCGTTTGTGGCCGGAATCTACGGGATGAACTTCGACACGATGCCGGAACTTCACTGGGACCTTGGCTACCCGCTGGCGCTTGCGCTGATGGTGGCCATCGCGGGTGCAATGTATGGAATCTTCAAAAAGAAGGGCTGGCTTTAGGCACTGGTTGTGCCGGTGTCTTCGGCGATTATCCAGGAGTCGCGGACGGGCACCGCTAGAAGCCGCTGTGGAACAGGGCATGCGACAGAAGCCGCGACACGAACCAGCTGTGCCCCTCCAGCCCGGGCTCGTAGGTACCGCCAGGGGCAAAGCCTTCTGGATTAACGAGGTTCTCGCTGGAGAGGTAGACAAGGGCGTTTCCTGAGGGCATAACGGCGAGGGATCGTGAGTTGTCGGTGGAGTAGATCTCGTAGCCGTCGCTGAGTCCGGCGTATTTTCCGGAACCATTCCGCCGCGCCTTGCCGTTGAAGGAGCTGAAACCGACGGCGCTTTGATATCCCCCGCCGTAGTTCTTGAGCCGGGTTTGCAGTTCGCCATAGATCGCTCCAACCGTTGCAGGCTCTGAGCTGTAGAGCCGGATCATCTTGTCGGAGTCCTCCCCCTGCCAGGTCTTGAGTCTTGACCAGAACTCGTCGTACCCCTGTTTTTTCGTTTTGATCACAATGCCCTGGGGATTGTTCTCGTTAAGCATCACGTCGAAGGCATAAAACTCCTTCACGACGTTCCGCATGAACGGCTCGTTCGCCCGGGCATTGTCCAGGAGGGTGCGGAGGACTGCCCCGCTCCGGCTGTATCCGGAGACGGCCACCCGCTCGAGCGTGACCGCAGCCGCCGGGATCAACTGCGTGGTGACGGCCTCAAAGCATCGTTTGGCGATGTGCCGGAGCGCATCTTCGAATTCCCGGGGGTCGCCCAGGCTGGCGAAAGCATTGGCGCTGGAGACTGGCACCACGACCATCACGGCCAGGGAACTCTTGAGGCTGTCGGTGCGCGGGACGCCGGGCTGGCGGGTCTTGGGGGTTGAGCAGAAATGCTGGGCCACGACATTCTTTTCCTTGCACAGGTACCTTATTCCGAGCTCAAGGAAGTTGGGTACCTGGAGCGGCTCCAGTCCTCCTCTCCAGTACGTCGGGTACTTTTCCAGGCCCGCCCGCGGATGAAAAACAACGCTCGCTTTCACCTTGGGGGCGCTGGAGGTGCCAACCTTGAACTGCCCGACCAGTGCTGGGGAGAGCCAGACGAAGAAAAGCCTCGTCTTCAGCTGATCGGTCGGGTTGTCGGTGCGCTCGAGGACGAAAATCCGTCCGGCATCGGCATCATCCATGTTGCGCTGGAGCTTGTAGTCGATCAACTCCTCCGGCGAGGCTCCTGATTGTGTGAAGACCCGCTCGGTCAGTACCGGAAACTGGCGGCCTTTGTCCCGGTAGATCCTGAGGAGTTCGTGATTCTGGTTGTCGACGTATGTTGATTTGTAGGACTTCAGCAATGAGGTTTCCCGGGTGATGTCCCTCAGTTCCATAGCTGTTTCCCCCAGGGCTAAAGGGTGAGGTCTTTTGGCTCATACTCGGAGGCCACGATTTGGTCCGTGGGAAGAATCGATATCCACTGGCTGAAGACCTTGTTGGCGGGCAACCCTGCGTCGAAGCCCGATGCCAGCGGGTCGAACCCCTTTTCAAAGACCTTGTCTGCTTCGAGTACGTTGACGATCTTGCCGTTCTCCTTTTCCATTCGCCCGGCAATGATCTCCAGTACTTCACCGACGGTCTTGCCGCTGAACTCGGCATCCTCTTCAGCCGTGCCGATATAGGGCGTGTTCCACCCGTCGTTCTCGTGGCCCTCGATGCTTCTAAGCCAATTGAGCGCGGCCCCCTCCCTCCCGGGCCGGATCGGGATGACAGCCTTCACCCAGGGCGCATTAAGGAAAGCGTTGCGGAGGTTGTCACCGTCCAACTGGAGCAGCCACCCGAGTGAACTGCCGAACCGTGCGGGAGCGGAGTCTTCGGTAATTCGGTAATTGTCCGGGCGTTTTTCGACGTCATCCCATTTAACGACGTCGTTATCGGTCAGTTCGATTGAGGGGTCTCCCACCTGCACCTGCAAATTGAGCTGGCTTCGGTGCCGCCGCGGCATCCACCATTCAGGTGCTACAAAGTAGAGCATTCCGTCCACGTCGAAGATGGCCCGGATGACCTCCGAGCGGACGTGGCTGAGGCGAAGATTGTCCGTATCCTTCTGATTCTTGGAGGCTATGTCCCAGGAGTCGAGCATCAGGCGCTGGAGCAGTTCACGGTAGATAACCGTGCGTTCTTCTTCTCTCAGGTCCCATGAGGGCCTGGACCTGATGCTGCTTGCGTCCTTGATGCGTTGCCTGACGCTCTCCAGGAAACTCTTTTTCAGCAGACGCTGCCTCTCGACGTCGTACTTTTCCTGGATCTTCTTCTTGTTTGCCTCGTATTCGGTGAGTGCGGCAGCCTGTGGGGCGAACACCAGCTCCACGTCGAGGTTGAGGACATTTTCCTTGTTGAAGTTGATGAACTGCAGCACCAGGGTGAACGAGCCATCCGCGTTTTTGGTCTTCGTCCTCACCACGGCCTGTTTGTTGCCTTGCGGCCCAATGATCCTGATGTCGTCGGTCAGGACATAGTCACTTTGCGGAGGGTCAATCTTGAACGTGAAGGGCCCCATGATGACCTGGCTGTCATCGTCATCATCGTCGCCCTTTACGGTGCCAAGGAACTTGTCCTTATATGGCGTGTTGCCCCTCTCCAGATACGCGAACTCGTAGTTTGCATGCCAGTTGCTGTAGTTCAGGATGGGGGTGAAAGGAATCGGCACCGTGATTTTCTTGGCAATGTTGGCCGGGGGCGGGCCAAACTCGGGGTCCTTGAGGTTCGCCAAGTCCGGGGATTCAGCAAAATGCACCAGTTCAGACAGTCCCAAGGACACTCCGGCATCGTCGATGAACACCTGCCAGCACAGCTGGTTTCCCATGTCCTGAAGCTGGACGCCAACGCGGCGCATTTTGCGCCGCAGCTCGTAGTTGACCAGCTTGTTCGACGTATTTTGCAGCAGGTACCGTCGGCTGCGCACATCCGTCGACTCTGTCACGGTCTTGAAGATGGACTTGAAGCTCCGCTTGATCTGTGAAGAAAGCTTTTCCGACTGCTCCCGGTTTTGCTTGTGAGTTGCCTCGCGGGCCTCTTTCCGGCTGCTCTCCACGCCGTAATTTGCCGAAGCAGTACCCTGGTACACGCCGAAATTCACAGTGTTCGTGGTCGAGACACCAAGCTTGGTACTGCTGCTGTTCTCGGCTTTCACCGCGTCACTGAGTTCATCCTTAACCGCGCTGCTCTCTTCAGAAGTGGTGGTGGACTCTGACGCACTTTCCTCCTGATGCTCCACGACAGACTTTCGGGTGCTCACCTCGATGAGCTCGATTGTTGTTCCCGGTGCAAGCCAAACATGTTCGACACTTTCGCCCAGAAAGGTTCCCAAATCGAAAAAGTATTGGCGGAACAAGTGCACAAACCCCACAGGCGAGAGCGTCCCGCCGGAAGCGCGGGGGTCTATGCTCGCCAAAGGGTCCGTCGGTCGGAGGATGTCAGTGGCCGGCGCGGCGGTAGTGACAGAAAAGAGCTTGGCGAGCTCGTTGGGATCTGCCCCCTGCTGGGCCTCGGCCTGGGCAAGGAGGAAGACGGCGATCTGGGACTCGTACTGCATGAGGGCCAGGTGTGCTTGCTTAGTGGCCGCAAGCACCTCGCCGGCGATCTGGCCCCCTTGGGCCTGGGCCATCATCTGTTGGTTCAGGCGGGAACGATGGATATCGTTAACCCTCCGCAGCGGCCCTGCCTCGGGGTCCATGAAATTGTTAATTTCTATCAGCGCATTCCATTCTGCACCCTGCGGCAGACGGCCTTCATGCTGTTCCACAAAACCCTGGACGGCATCCCTCAGGACAACCAGTAGCTCGCTGTTGAGTGTCTTGGTCAAGATAACGGAATAGGGCGATATTCCGGAGCCAGGCTGAAGGGGAAACGCCAGAAATTCCAAGGGATGATCATTCTGCACGAGTTCCGGACCGGGTTTGAACCGGGCATCAAGGATCTTCTTGATATGCGGATCGACGATGATTCCACCGCGCTGAATCCATTTTTTGGTCAGCCGTGATTCCCAGCCCAGCAGAGGTTGATAGACACCGTAATGTTCGCTGGCATACGGCGGGATCCCTTTGTAGGTATCAAGGTCTTTGAACAGATCAAACATGAGGAATTCCTCGCGAGGGGCCGAGTACCGGAGATGCCTCGGAGGAGGTGATTGTACTGATCTGTTCCCTGTCACATTCTGCGAAGGATGACTGACCCGCGAAGCGCACAACATCCATATCGTGGCACGCCGGTATTGGATTGTAAACGCCCAAATGGGAGTGGCAGGGGGAACGTACAATCCAGGGATGGCCACGCGGGCCAGAGCTGCTGGGCGTTCCCGGTATCTTTTGTACCAAGGGCGGGATGCCCGAGCGGGATTGCCCCGGCATCGGATCACCATGGGCAAAAGGAAAGGCCCCCAACCCAACGTTTCCGCAGGTCAGAGGGCCTTGATTGTGGAGCTAAGGAGATTCGAACTCCTGACCTCTTCGATGCGAACGAAGCGCTCTACCAACTGAGCTATAGCCCCGGATGTTGCCGCAATCCAACTGCCGCTGCGGAACCGGTGACCCTAGGCTATAAATTTTCCCGGCCGAATGCCAAACCGGCGCACCGGTCGGCCACGGGAATCCCGGCGCACCGCGGAACTGCTAGGCGCGGCGGCGCTGCAGGACGTCGTCGAGATTGCCCAGGGCGCCCTGTGCCTTCGCCGGCTGCGCGGCGTCAGCGGCGGACGCCTGGGCTTCCGCACCCTGGCGGAGGGACGGCTTGCCGGCTGCCTTGGGCGCTTCGGGAAGTTCCAGCGGTGCGGGAGCCGGGCGTTCCGCCTTGGCAGCCTCGACGTAGACGGGCTTGGGAACCTCCACGGGCTCCCACGGGGTGTTGGCTGGCCCTGCAGGGGCGATGATGGCGCTGGCATCTCCGGCGGCTACAGCGACGGCGAGGGCAGCTTCGCGGAGTTCCGCAGCCGTCAGCGGCTTGGTGGCCCCGCTGTCGGCTTCCGCGTCAAAAGGGGGGTCCTCCCGGGGCGCCGGGCCGGCGTCGGGCGTGGCGGGGCGGCTGGCAGGTTCAGCGCGATGCGGAGCCGGGCCCATGGCGTCGCGGAAGGCGGCCTCAACCCTGGCAGCCCGGTCCCGAAGCGCCAACCGGCGCAGGACCACCGCGGCCAGGACGGTCAAGGCAAGGCAGGACAGGGGCAAGGCCGGCGACCCAACTCCGAAAGGCAGCAGAACGCCGGAGACAAAAGCGGTCAGCAGCGCCAGCAGGCCACCCAGCGCCAAAGCTGTGCGGCCGTAGCGGATCCGGAACTGGCCGGTGGGCGGCGCGCCTGCTCCGGGGCCGGCGCTCTTCCTGGTATCCATTGCTTTCTCCTGCCGGGCGGCAACGTTCAGAGCCAGGCCCGCAGTGGGGTCAGGCAGCTCCTCGTGGGGGGTGTCCACCGGCATCTCGCCGGCGGGCAGGAACTGGCTGCGCCGGTTCCGAAGGACATAAGGGGCAACCCATACAATCCAGAGCACAACGGCAACCACAAGGATCACTGAGCTGCTAAGGGGGAAGTCCACACTCAAAACCGTATGAGCATCACGGCGGCTGCCGCCGCATTGGCCGCGGTGTGTCGTGGTCCGGCTGGCAAATCACTGGATTTATGACGTACGGGTCGTCAGCCACCGGTGCAGCAACCCCTCAGGGACCTCTTCTGATGTAAGCGCAAACGTGCGGTGATCAGCCCATTCACCGTTGATGTGGAGGTAGCGGGGCCGGTAGCCTTCGTCACGGAATCCCAGCTTCTCCACCACCCGCAGGCTGGGTCCGTTTTCGGGCCGGATATTGATCTCCATCCGGTGCAGCCCCAGGGTGCGGAAGCAATGGTCGGTGGCCAGCGCCACCGCTGTCGGTGCGATCCCCCGCCCCGCCCGGTCCTGGTCAACCCAGTACCCCAACGTGGCCATCATGGCTGAACCCCACACAATCGAAGACACCGTCAACTGGCCCACGATGGCCGCGGGGCCGCCGGGCACGCTGCGCTCAGCGATCACAAACGGCAAAGCCGTTGCCGCCGCCGCCTGCGAGTTCAGGGACCGCACCATCTGGCGGTAGTCAGGCAACCCCCCACCGGGTGCGGGGTTGGACGCCTCCCACGGGGCCAGCCATTCGCTGTTGCGCCCCCTGACGGCAGTCCATTCCTTCTTGTCCCGGTACCGGATGGGACGAAGGACCAGGTCGTCGCACTCCAGCGTTACCGGCCAGATGGGGCCCAGCCGCATGGGTGCTACTTGGACAGCCCGGCAGTGAAGCCCGGCAGCCAGTCGCGCAGGCCGGAGCCAAGGTCTTCACTGTCAATGGCGAGCTGGATGCAGGCTTTCAGGTAGCTCAGCTTGTCGCCGGTGTCATAGCGGCGGCCGCGGAACACCACGCCGTAAACACCGTGTCCCTCGCCTTCAACTGTGGCCAGTTCCTGCAGCGCATCCGTCAGCTGGATTTCACCGCCACGGCCCGGTCCCGTCTTTTCCAGGACGCCGAACACAGCGGGGTGCAGCACGTAGCGGCCAATGACGGCCAGGTTTGACGGCGCTTCCTCCACGCTGGGCTTCTCCACAAGCCGGTTGACGCGGACGTAGTCCTCTCCTGCAACCGCCTCGATGTCGGCGCAGCCATAGGCACTGATCTGCGACGGTTCAACTTCAATGAGTGCGACGACGGACCCGCCGGTTTTGGCCTGGACGTCAATCATGGTGGCAAGGAGTTCGTCGCGGGCATCGATGAGGTCATCGCCCAGGAGCACGGCGAAAGGTTCGTTGCCCACGTGCTGCCTGGCGCGCAGGACGGCGTGGCCCAGCCCGTTGGGGTCACCCTGGCGGACGTAGTGGATGTCCCCCAGGTTGCTGGCCGCCTGGATCGAGGCGAGTTTCCGGGTATCCCCTTTTTCGGCCAGGGTTGATTCCAGGGCCGGCACGCGGTCAAAGTGGTCTTCCAGGGCGCGCTTGTTGCGCCCCGTAATCATAAGGATGTCGTGCAGCCCCACGTGTACGGCTTCCTCCACCACATACTGGATGGCAGGCTTGTCCACCACAGGAAGCATTTCCTTGGGCATGGCCTTCGTGGCGGGAAGGAACCTGGTCCCCAGCCCGGCGGCGGGGATAACGGCTTTGCGCACTCTGGGGTTACTGGTAGTCACGGGACTAATCTAACCTCAGCGTCAACCATTCAGTAATCAGCACAGGCGTTGCCTGCACCGCGGAAACATCGCGGCCCGGCCCGCCGACACCGGCTTCCAAGGATGTCACCATGAGCGATGAAAACGCCACGGCGAAGGAGAACCTCCGGACTGAGCACCGGCGACGGCGCTCCACCCGCAGCGCCGAGGCACTCGCAGCTGCCGGAGCCGGCCTCGCCCTGCACGGCCTGGACTGGGCCGACGCCGTCCTCGGCGGCCGTCGGGAAACCGTTTGCGCCTATCTCAGCGTGGGGACGGAGCCGCCCACCTTGCCCTTGATCCAGGCCCTCCATGCAGCTGGCCACCGCGTGCTGCTCCCCGTGTGCGAAGCCGAACGCGAGCTGAGCTGGGTGGACTGGCGGCCGGGGGTGCAGTTCGAACGAAGCAAGTTTGCTCCCCTGCTGGAGCCCACAGGCCCAAGGCACCCGACAACGGTTGCAGGGCAGGCTGCCCTGCTGTTCCTGCCGGCCACCGCTGTGGACCGCGACGGGAACCGCCTGGGCCAGGGCGGCGGATATTACGACGTGTTCCAGTGCCACCTGGCGGCAGCAGACCGCCACATCCCCCGCACAGCAGTGGTTTTCGACGACGAGATCCTCCCCGCCGGAAGCATTCCTGCAGAATCCTTCGACAGGCCGGTCCCCGCAGTCCTGACCCCGTCCGGCTTCCAGCGCCTCTCCCGCCAGGATTGACCCAGCACGGAGGCCGTCGGCTGGAATGCTAGAATTGGCACTCAGGCCCTGCGACTGCTAATGGAACACCAATCGGCAGCACGGGACCTTCCCTTTGCCCAAGAGGAGGAGCACCAGTGCCAACCTATGCCTATGCCTGCAAGGACTGCGGCCACGTCTTCGACATCGTGCAGTCGTTCACCGACAGCACCCTGACCACGTGCCCCGAGTGCGGGGGAAACCTGCGCAAGAAGTTCAACAGCGTTGGTGTGGTCTTCAAGGGCTCCGGGTTCTACCGCACGGATTCCCGTGACGCCAAGGGAAGCACCGTCTCGCCTGCGCCTTCGGCCCCCGCTGCTGCTGCCGCACCTGCAGCCGCCCCGGCTGCGGCCGCCAAAGCCAGCTAGCACCCCGCCGGGTCCACCCGCCTGAGCAGGGGGTACGACGGCGGTCCCGGCTTTGTGCCGGTGCGCACCTGTGCTTGACCCGGCTTTGTCCACATAGCAGCTGCCCCTGTGTCATGCGGGGTTTCGTCGCGCCTACGGTGAAGCATGCCCGCTTCCCCCTACCGCCAGCGTCGCGGCAACATTCCTGGACAACGTGTCCACGGCAGTTCAGGCCGCGGCGGCTGGAGCAACGGGTCAAAAGCCACCCGGCGTTTTGGTGCCTGGCTGGGACGCAACCGTAGGCTGGCCGTTGCCCTGCTCCTGTGCGCCGCCGCGGCCATCACTGTCCACCAGCTCACTCCCGCCCCGCCCGCGTTGGCCGGGGTCCTGGCTGCGGCACGTGACCTTCCGGCGGGGACGGCGCTGCAGGCGTCGGACCTCGCTGAGCTGCGGGTGCCTCCCGGCCTGCTCGCTTCCGGTTTCCTGCAGGACCCCGGCCAGGTGGCGGGCATGCAACTGGCAGCCCCAGTGCGCAAGGGCCAACCGCTGGCGGACACGCTGCTGGTGGGTCCGGGCCTCCTGGCCGGGACAACTCCCGGTTCGGCGGCCGTGCCGCTCCGGATGGCCGATCCGTCCTCGATCCAGCTGGTGGCGCCGGGCCAACTGGTGAACGTGGTGCTCACGCCCTCGGACGGCTTCGAACCCCTGGCACCCTCAGAAGTCCTTGCCAAGGGAGTCCCGGTCCTGTGGACCTCCGGCAAGGGCGCCCAGGACGGCCAGTGGCTTGGCACGGCTGAGACCGAGGGCCTGCTGGTGGTTGCTGCCGACAGCAGCCAAGCCGAGCGCCTGGCCGGGGCGTCCACGCGGGGCCGGCTGTTTTTTGTCCTTGTTGGCCCGCCTTAGGGCGGGCCGGCCGTCAGCCCGCTGCCATCAGCTCCAGTGCGGCGGCTTCTGTTCCTTGAGCCACGCATCGTGGTCGTCCTCGCGGTCGCCCCAGCCCTTGGGATCGTCCTCCGCCGCCTTGGTGGGGAGGATGCCGGCGGTCCCTGCAGTGCCGTTGGCCGGAGTGTCCGCCGGTTCAGCGGCCGTGGACGGGTCAGTGCTGCTGCCGGCAGGCTGCTCTCCTGCGGCGGCATTTGTCGTTTCGTTCGCGGCCATGGTGCCCGCCTCCTCGTTGCCCGGGCCGGTGGCCCGTAGGTCGTCTGTGTCCGGTTCAGCGCCGTCGGCGCCGGGGTTCCGGGTGTCCGGCAGGTCCGCAGCTTCGGCGGCGGGAGCCGCTGCAGGGCCTGCGGCCGGTCCCTGGGCAGCATCAGCCGGCTCATTCACGGCAACCGCAGCAGCGGCCCGTTCCTGGCTGGCCGCGGCGGACCGCCTGGCAGCCTGCCCTGCCGCGCCGATTCCGTTCAGTGCCTGGTCCACGTCATCGTCCAGGAAGCCCGTGGCATGATCTGTCCGGGCGGGCAGGACCATCCGCTCAAGTCCCAGGTATCCTGCGATCCTGTCCGCGCAGGCGGACGGGTCTGTGAAGACTTCAATGGTCCACAGCGGCATGTACCGCCAGCCCAGGCGCTCCAGCAGCTCCGGCCGCAGCCGGCTCCGTTCACGGACGCTCATGCTGCGGTACTGCCCAGTGCCGTCGGATTCAATCGCCACCGGCCGGTTCAGGGCGGAATCGTCCTGGCCCATGGTGCTCAGCGGATCAGCGGCGGCCACCACATCGATGGCGCCGTCGTACTGGTGCCACACCCTGGCGCCGCGGGCCCGCAGGCGGTCACCGAGGTCAGCAACCAGCGGGTCTGCACCGAGGGCCTGCTCGCTGGCCGCGGCCCGGGAGGCGGGCGTGCCAAGATCCGTGTTGCCGGAAATCTCCCGGTCCAGCAGCGAATAAAGGTCCACTGCCCCATGCGTAAGGCGGGTGTGGTCCAGGTCCTCGGGCCGGAAGCAGGTCAGCACGTGCATGGACTGCCGGGCTCGGGTCATGGCCAGGGCGAACTTCTCCCGGCCACCATCGGCAGAGAGCGGCCCGAAGTTGTGCAGTGCCCGGCCATGCGGGGTGCGGCCATAACCTGGCGAGAAGATGACATGGTCACGGACCAGGCCCTGCGCGCGTTCCAGGTCGACCACCCGGAAGGATTCAGGGCCGGCGCCGAAGAACCCGGCAAGGCCGGGGTGGTTGGGCAGCTGCAGCCTGATGGATTCGCCGATCCGGGCGGCGTGCCGGAGGCTGGCTGTGACGACGGCCAGGGAGACGCGGGGACGCAGGCGGGCGTGTTCAAACACCAGGTCCACCACGCGGCTGACCTCTGCCACTACGGATTCGACGCCTTCGTGGTCGGCGCTGGGCAGCCCCGTGCCGTCCGGCAGGTATTCCACCAGCAACGCGCGGTCCAGTCCGGTTGCGGACTGGCCCTCCGGCAGCCGGCGGAGGCCGGAATCGTAGAAGTTCTTGCTCAGCTGGAGGACCAGGTCCTCGTCCACTGCACGGTAAACGAAGTTCAGGGACCATACCGGCAGGACAGCTGCCAGCGCGCTGTAGGCGCTCTCCACCCGCTGGTGGGCGGTCTCACCCGGGGCCAGGCGTTCGACCCCCACGGTGAAGGTCCGCGGGCTGGCGATCCTGGCGTCGCCGAAGGCAATCACCTGGCGGGCGCGGGCGATCGACGGCAGCACGGCCTGCAGGGACGTGGCCTCGGCGTCGAGGATGACCACGGCGTCAAAGCGCTGTTCGGCGGGCAGCAGGCCTGTCATCAGGTACGGGCTGACGGACCAAACGGGCACCAGCCTCCCGATCAGGTCCGGTGCCTGTGCGGTGAGCGCAGGCAGGGAGACGCGGCCGTCCTTAAGGAGGCTGCGAAGGAGATCAGCCTGGCGGGGCTTCTCTGCGATGGCGGTTCGCCAGTTTTCGGCCAGGTCCCAGCGAAGCCGGGCAGCGCCGCTGGCCACGTGGGCGTTATCGGCCAGCCGGTATTCCGCTTCCAGCGTACGCAGGGCATCGCCGTCTGACATGGCCAGGTAGTCGTCGCCGCTGATCATTGCTTCGAGGGCCGACTGCCACCAGGCCAGCTCAAGTTCCGCGGCCACGGAGCCGGCCGGTACTTCCCGGGCAGCGAGGTCGTCCAGGAGTTCACCGAGGCCGTGCTCGCGCATGTTCTCCACCAGGAGTGTGCGCTCCGGCAGGGTCTTCAGGGTGTCGGTGTCGGCCACCAGCCGCTCAAGGCGTTCCATCAGGTCCCCGTAGCGGACACCATGCAGGGCACCGCCGGATGCGGTGTGACGCAGCGCCAACCCGAGCCGGGTCAGCTGCCGGTCAAGGTCGCGGTACATCACGTTCAGTTCGGCCAGGCCGGACGGCACTGCCGGGTGCCGCTGGGTGGTGGCATAGCCGGCCCACAGGGCGCGTTGCTCCTGGACCAGGCCCAGGGAGGTGTGGAGGTCGGAGATGTGGACACCGGGCCGGACGTACTCCTTGGCCACGCGGCGGAGGCGGGAGCGCTGCATGGCGGCCATATCAACGCCGCGTTCACGCCGCCAGGACGAGGACGCCGTAGCGGAAATCAGGTCAGTGACCGGACGGTCGAAGATGTCCGGCGTGAACTTGTCCAGGCTGCCGCGCACGGCCACGAGCAGCTCGAGCTGCTCGCCCCATTCCGTGAACGTTTCCCCGAGCCGGATTTCGGCGTGTTCCGCGACGGCGTTCATCCGCTCCCGCAGGACCGGCAGGCTCTTTGCCACAGCACGGACCAGGTCCTGGGCTTCCTCGGTTTCCTTGCGGTTCAGCAGTTTCGCACCGTGCCACGGGCTGGTGGTGGATGCCTTGCTGAAGCTGCCCAGCTCAGCAGCCCGGCGCAGCCGGCCGGCCAGCTCCTCGCGGTCGCGGATGCTGTCCAGGACGCTGCGCTTGAGCCGGACAGTGGTGGCGGGCGCCGGGTGGATGGAGGTCAGCTCGGCCAGGGACTGCATTGCCTGGTAGGGCGAGCAGCCCCAGCGGTCGCGCACGTTGTGCAGGGACGCCACGTGGTCCATCAAGGCGTGGCGGTGTTCGGCCAGCGTGGTGTGCAGGTTTCCCAACTGCGGTTCCAGCGACTTTTCGTTGCGCATGATGGCGCGGACCAGTTGGGCCTTGAGCTGTTGGGCGGTGACGTTTCCGGAGAGCTGGAAGAGGATGGATTCGAGGCCAAGATCCTCCAGCCGGCTGGCTGCCTCGCTGAGGCTGGCCCGGCGGTCACCCACCACCAGGACTGTCTTCCCGGCGTCCACCAGCGCGCCGATGGTGTTGATGGCTGTCTGTGTCTGGCCGGTTCCCGGCGGGCTGCTGACCACCAGGGAATCGCCGGCGCGGGCCGCGTCCAGGACATACTGCTGGTCCGTGTCCGCGTCCAGGAGCAGCAGTTCGTCCTGGGGGTCCCGCTCGTCCAGGGGGCTGAAGCGGGAAGGATCGGGCGCTGCGACGTCCACCCGATCCCCGCCGGACGCCGCGGCCAGGGCTGCAACGAGGGGGTTCGATTCGTTGATCCACGGGTCATCGAGGTTGCCGGAAAGGTCGGCGAAGGTGGAAACCAGCAGGTTGTGCTGGGCCTCGGCACCGTGGATGGGTGCGATCAGGGTGGACAGCCGGTCCAGGACCGGCTGCGGATCGAACCGGGCGGTGCTGTAGGCAAGCCGGGTGACTGCGTTGACGTCAAAGACGATGCCGTGGACGTTCTTCAGGTGCCGTACCAGGGCGGGGTTGATGTGTGCCTGCTCGGTCAACTGAAGTTCGAAGTCGTCCTCCCCCGGACGGACCGTCAGGGAGATGGCCGTGAGCATGACCGGGGCGGAGACCCGCTGGGGTTTGCCACCTACGGCGGACGTCCACACCACGGTCCCGGCGGACAGGTACCCGGCGTCGATGCCGCGGTCGTTGGCCAGCTCAAAGATCTTGGACCGGATGTTCCGGGAAGCCCTCGCCGCCACCACGTACTGCTGCCGGTCCCGGATGAGCGTGGACAGCCGGGTCTTGCGGCCGGCCATCAGCTGGGCCAGCCCCGACGGGTGTGCATGCGTCAGGTCAATGGAGCCTTCGGGTGTTTTGGTGAACCGCAGCATGGTGTCGGCACCCGTGACGGGTTTAAGCCCGGACAGCCATTTGCGCAGCTCTTCCGAGCCTTCCTGGTGGCCTTGACCAACTGACACTTCTGCCTTCTTTTCTGCATTAACACGTGGGGACCTGGACCATACCGGCATACGTTCGAGAGTAGCCGCTTCGACGCCGGAGTTAGGAGACCGCAACACGTACAGGCCCGATTTTGCAATGATTTTGCCGGGAAAGCAGGAACGGCCGGCCTCCATTCGGAGGCCGGCCGTTTAGCCTGCTATTCCCACTCGATGGTTCCCGGCGGCTTGCTGGTCACATCAAGAACCACACGGTTCACACCATCAACTTCGTTGGTGATGCGGTTGGAGATCCTGGCCAGCAGGTCATACGGCAACCGCGACCAGTCGGCCGTCATGGCGTCCTCGGAGGAAACGGGCCGGAGCACGATCGGGTGGCCGTAGGTGCGGCCGTCCCCCATCACGCCAACGCTGCGGACGTCAGCGAGCAGCACCACGGGCATCTGCCACACCTCGTTGTCCAGGCCGGCGGCGGTGAGCTCGGCGCGGGCAATCGCGTCTGCCTTGCGCAGCAGGTCCAGGCGTTCCTTGGTGACGTCGCCAACGATCCGGATCCCGAGGCCGGGTCCGGGGAACGGCTGGCGTCCCACGATCTCCTGCGGCAGGCCCAGCTGGGCGCCGACAGCTCGGACCTCGTCCTTGAACAGCGCCCGCAGGGGCTCGACGAGTTCGAACTGAAGGTCCTCCGGCAGGCCGCCCACGTTGTGGTGGCTCTTGATGTTGGCGGCACCTTCGCCGCCGCCGGATTCGACGACGTCAGGGTACAAAGTGCCCTGGACGAGGAACTTGATCTTCTCGCCGTGCGCGGCGGCTTCGGCGATGATGGCCAGTTCCGCTTCTTCGAAGGCGCGGATGAATTCGCGGCCGATGATTTTGCGTTTGGTTTCGGGATCGCTGACACCTGCCAGGGCGGACAGGAAGCGTTCCTGCTCGTTGGCGATGTACAGCTTCACGCCGGTGGCGGCCACGAAGTCGCGTTCGACCTGTTCGGCTTCGCCTTCGCGCAGCAGTCCGTGGTCCACGAACACGCACGTCAGCTGGTCGCCCACGGCGCGCTGCACCAGGGCGGCGGCCACGGCGGAGTCAACGCCGCCGGAGAGGCCGCAGATGACCCGGGCATCGCCTACCTGCTGGCGGATGCGGTCCACCTGCTCTTCGAGGATGTTGCCGGTAGTCCAGTTGGGTTCGAGCTTGGCGCCCTTGAACAGGAAGTTCTCCAGGACCTGCTGTCCGTAGGCGGAGTGCTTGACCTCGGGGTGCCACTGCACGCCGTAAAGGCACTTTTCCTCGTTGGCGAAGGCTGCCACTTCGGCGCCCGCCGTGGTGGCCAGGACCTCGAAGCCCGGAGGGGCCTCGTGCACGGAGTCGCCGTGGCTCATCCAGGTGTTCTGGTGCTGCGGCATCCCGTCGAGGACCGAGCGGGCCTCGCCCAGGACGGTGGTCTCGGTGGAGCCGTATTCCCGCAGGCCGGTCTTGTCCACCTTGCCGCCCAGGGCGTTGGCCATGGCCTGGAAGCCGTAGCAGATGCCGAAGACGGGCACGCCGGCTTCGAAGAGGTCGGCGCCGACGCTGGGTGCACCGTCGGCGTAGACGCTCGACGGGCCGCCGGACAGGATGATGGCCGCCGGGTTTTTGGCCAGGAGTTGCTCGGTGGAGTAGGTATGCGGAACCACTTCCGAATACACATTCGCTTCCCGGACGCGGCGGGCAATCAGCTGCGCGTACTGGGCACCGTAGTCAACAACCAGCACCGGCTTCTGGGAAGTCTGGGATGCAGTGGGAGTAGTCACCGTACTAGCGTACTTGGCGCCCTTGCGCCGGCGCACCTTGAGGGGCCCGGCTGTGACGGAGCAGACGCTGCCACCCACTTGGCAGCGTCATCCCGGCAGCGCGGGTCAGTAGCGCTGGGGTGCCTGCGGGTGTGCCGCCAATTCGGCTTCCACCTCGGCGTGCACCTTTTTCTCCACAAAGAAGGACAGGAACGGAACCACCCCGCCAAGGGCAAGGACGATCATTTTCAGGAAGGGCCAGCGCATAAGCGTCCAGAGCCGGAAGTTGGACATCAGATACACCACGTACATCCAGCCATGCACAATCAGCACCGCGATCGACAGGTTGACGCCGTCCAGCACCGCCGGGGGCTCGGCCGCGGCGAAGCCGAACCCGAAAGGCTGGCCGGTGACGGCGTTGGTGCCACCGGCGAACAGGTACGCACCGAATCCGTAGCGGGCGATCAGCTCGGCGCACAGCAGCAGCAGCATGCCGCCGGTGAGGTAGGCGAGGACCTTGTAGAACTTCAGCGCGGACCGGATCTGGGCTTCGGTGCCGCCGAAGCGGCGTTTCCGGCCGGCGGGCTTGCCTGCGGTGGCCTGGGCCGGGGTGGCCGGTTTCGGATCAATCATGGCTTTACCTTTTGCTGGATCGGTTCAGGGGAAGTCGGTTCGTCGTCAAGCTCTTCAAGGTCCCGCCGGTAGTCGTCCTTGACCAGCCGCCACCAAATGAAGAGGGCAAACCCGGCGAAGACCACCCACTCCAGGGAGTAGAACAGGTTCAGCCAGTTGACCTGTTGCGCCGGCGGCTGCGGGCCGATGTCCAGCGGACGCAGGTCCCCCGGCACGGCGGCGGCACTGACGTCGGTGCCGGCGGCCAGTTCGGCAGTGGCGGAAATGAAACCCGGGTAGCTGCTGACGTCCCAGTAGTTGATCAGTTCCGCGACCGATACGGCGGTGGCCTGGCCGGGCTGCGGGAAGGTTTCCGGGAGCGGCGCCTCGGACGGCAGCAGGCGGCCGGTCAGTTCAATGGCGCCCGACGGCGGTGCTGCCGCGTCACCGGGCTCGGCCACCCAGCCGCGCGCCACGGGAATCCAGGTTTTGGGGGTGGCGGCCACGCCGTCCAGGGTGGGCGCACCCGCTACTGCGAACGCGGAAACCACCCAGTAGCCGGAGGTGCCGTCGTGCAGCCGGTTGGGAACCAGGACCTGCTTGGCAGGGTCGTAGCTGCCCGTCGCCGAGACCATCTGGTCGGCGTCGCTACCGTGGAAGAAATCCCCCGGTTCCAGGATGCCCGTGAGGGCCTGCACCTGCTCGGTGGCGGGGTTGACCGGCATCTCAGGCTGGGTGGACCTGCCGAACTGCCACTGGCTGAGCAGCACAAACACCCCGGAAACGGCGATCGCAAACACGAATCCTGCGATCCACCGGGGCTTAAGGGCTGTTTTCCACACGTCTTAACCGTACTTCGTAGCGCTGTAGAACAACTAAACGCCGGCAATCCCACCTGTCGGAGGCGGCGCCGGGGGCCTGCTCAGTGGTCGAAGAACACCAGGCTGGAATTGATCAACTCCGCGATGACCTCGGCGTCGTAGGCACGGCGCAGGGAATCGCGGAAGGACTCCTTGGACAATGACCTGGCAAGGGTTGCCAGGACTTCCAGGTGGTCGGAGAAGGAGCTGGCCGGCGTCGCAATGAGCAGGATCACGGTTGCGGGCCCGTCGGCAGCCCCGAAGTCCAGGGCGTGGCCGTACTTGGTGATGCCCACGGCGATGGAGGTGCGGGAGACAAATTCGCTCCGCGCATGCGGCAGCCCGATGCCGCCCGGGAGTCCCGTGGCCAGTTGGTGTTCCCGGGCGTTGACGTGCGTGAGGAAGCCGGCGAGGTCGGTGATGCGGCCGGCCGCGTGGAGCCGTTCGGCCAACTGGTTGGCGGCGTCGGTCTTGTCTGTGGCCGCCAGTTCGAGGATCACCATGTCCGGGGTGGTGAGTTCAGCATCGTACGGGTCAAGTGGTTCCGCCAAGGCGTATCCCTTTCGGTCAGCGGTGCAGGGCAGGGACGCCCCTCAGCGCAAGGGCACGATGTCCTCCACGCCCAGCCGGGCGGCGTCTGCGGATTCGTCGTCCGGCTGTTGCTGGCTGAGGCGTTCCGCTTCCACGCGGGCAATGTAGTTCCGGACTTCATTTTCGCGCTGAGCGTCGCTCCAGCCGAGGACGTCACCCATCAGTTTAGCGACAACGGGCACGGCAGACACACCGCGGTCCCACGCCTCGATGGAGATCCGGGTGCGCCGGGTCAGGACGTCATTGACGTGGCGGGCGCCTTCGTGGGTGGCGGCGTACACGGCCTCGGCCTGCAGGTAGTCGTCCGCGCCGGGCAGCGGTTCGGCCAGGTCGGGGTTCGCGGCGATGATGGCCAGGACCTCCGGGATCATGGCGCCGTACCGGTTGAGCAGGTGTTCGATCCGGGCCACGTGCACCCCGGATTCCTCAGCAGTCCGGTTGCGGCGGTTCCACGCGGCCTTGAAGCCACTGGCGCCCAGCAGCGGAATCGTCTCAGTGCAGCTTGGGGGCACGCGCTCGTCCATGGTGCGCGTGGCTTCGTCCACGGCATCCTTGGCCATCACCCGGTAGGTGGTCCATTTACCGCCGGCCACCACCACCAGGCCCGGGACCGGGTGCGCCACGACGTGTTCGCGGGAAAGCTTGGCGGTGGAGTCGTTCTCGCCGGCGAGGAGGGGCCGGAGCCCGGCGTACACGCCTTCCACGTCTTCCCGGGTCAGCGGCCGCTTCAGGACCTTGTTGACGTGTTCCAGGATGTAGTCGATGTCCTTGCTGGACGCCGCCGGGTGGGCCTTGTCGAGGTTCCAGTCCGTGTCCGTGGTGCCGATGATCCAGTGCCGGCCCCAGGGGATGACGAACAGCACGGACTTCTCCGTCCGCAGGATCAGGCCCACCGTGGATTGGAACCGGTCGCGGGGCACCACCAGGTGGATGCCCTTGGAGGCCCGGACCTTGAGCTGGCCACGGTCAGTGACCATGGCCTGGGTTTCGTCCGTCCACACACCGGTGGCGTTGATGACCTGCTTGGCGCGGATCTTGAACTGCGAGCCGTCCTCGTGGTTGACCACCTTGGCGCCCACCACCCGTTCGCCCTCGCGGACAAAGTCCACCACTGCCATCCGGTTGACGGCGTGGGCGCCGTAATGGGCAGCCGTGCGGATGAGGTTGGCGCAGTACTTCGCGTCGTCCACCTGTCCGTCGTAGTACCTGATGGAACCGACAAAGGCGTCGTCCTTCAGGCTGGGGGCTGCGCGCAGGGTGCCGCGCCGGCTGAGGTGTTTGTGGAACGGCACGCCGCGGTTGTGGCCGCTGGAAATGGACATCGCGTCGTAGAGGGCGATGCCCGCGCCGACGTAAGGCCGTTCGAAGAAAGGTTTGGTGAGGGGGTACAGGAAAGGCACGGGCCGGGCCAGGTGCGGTGCGAGGGTTGAAAGCAGCAGCCCGCGTTCCTGGAGCGCTTCCTTGACGAGGGCGAAGTCGAGCATCTCGAGGTAGCGCAGGCCGCCGTGGATGAGCTTCGATGACCGCGAGGAAGTGCCGGCGGCCCAGTCGTTGGCTTCAACGATTCCCACGCTCAGGCCGCGGGTGACGGCGTCAAGGGCGGCCCCTGTGCCCACGATTCCGCCGCCCACGATCAGGATGTCGAGTTCCCGGCCGGGTTCGGTGGTTGCCCGCAGCCGCTGGATGGATGCTTCCCTGGCTTCGGGGCCGAGCGCCCCGCCGTTTGCCGGACTACTCTTCATTGAACGCCTCCAGTGCCTCATGTGCCGTCTAAAGCCACACTACTTGCTCGCGGCAGACTTGGGCAGGCCGGTGGACGGCAGGCCGGTCAGCACAGGCCGGTCAGGGCAGGCGCGGCCCCGAACCGGCCTGGCGCGTCAGTTACCCGCGTACGGGGAGACGACGACGTCGACGCGCTGGAATTCCTTCAGGTCCGAGTAGCCGGTGGTAGCCATCGAACGGCGCAGGGCGCCGATGAGGTTGGACGTTCCGTTGGTGTGGTGGCCCGGGCCGAAGAGGACTTCCTCCAGGGGGCCCACGGTGCCCACGTTGGCCCGGTCGCCGCGGGGCAGTTCCAGGTGGTGGGCCTCCTGGCCCCAGTGCCAGCCCTTGCCCGGCGCTTCCTCGGCGCGTGCCAGCGCGCTGCCCAGCATCACGGCGTCGGCGCCCATGGCGATGGCCTTGACGATGTCACCTGAGGCGCCCATGCCGCCGTCGGCAATCACGTGCACGTAGCGGCCGCCGGACTCGTCCATGTAGTCGCGGCGGGCGGCTGCGACGTCGGAAATCGCCGACGCCATGGGCGCGTGGATGCCCAGGGCCCGGCGGGTGGTGGTGGTTGCGCCGCCGCCGAAGCCCACCAGCACGCCGGCCGCGCCGGTCCGCATGAGGTGCAGCGCAGGCGTGTAGCCTGCGGCGCCGCCCACAATCACGGGAACATCGAGTTCGTAGATGAACTGCTTGAGGTTCAGCGGCTCGTGGTCCTTGGACACGTGTTCGGCGGAGACGGTGGTGCCGCGGATGACAAAGATGTCGACGCCGGCGGCCAGGACCGTTTTGTAGTGCTCCTGGGTGCGCTGCGGGGTCAGGGACCCGGCCACGGTCACGCCGGCGTCACGCATTTCGGCGAGGCGGGAAGTAATCAATTCCGGCTGGATGGGTGCCCGGTAAAGATCCTGCATCCTGCAGGTCACTGCAGGGCTGTTGGTTTCATCCTGCAGTGCGCCGATCTCGTCCAGGACCGGCTGCGGGTCCTCGTATCGGGTCCAAAGGCCTTCGAGGTCCAGGACACCGAGCCCGCCCAGGCGGCCCAGCGCGATGGCCGTCTGCGGCGACATGGCGGAATCCATGGGCGCGGCGATGACCGGCATGCTGAACTGGTATGCATCGATCTGCCAGGAGACAGAGACGTCCTTGGGGTCGCGTGTGCGACGGTTGGGGACGATTGCAATGTCATCCAGGGAGTAGGCACGACGCCCACGCTTGCCACGGCCGATCTCGATCTCGTAAGTCACTGCTCTAGGTTATCCCAGCCGCCCCCCTGATCACGGACCAGCGCGGGGCCGGGGCGGAATCCGGGGCGGCCCGGAGGGGTGGCTACAGTGGATGGATGGGAAGCCGCTGGATTTTTGACGGGCACATCGCCGGAATCGGCACCACCTCCGGCCTGCGTGCGGTGGTGGGGATCTGGCAGGACTCGCCCTTCGGTGCGTTTGCCGACGTTATGGTCCAGGAACCGTCCGGCCACCGGCTGCTCCTGGCTCCCGCCGCACCCATCGCGGAGTTCATCGCCGCCACCTACAGTTTCGACGAGGTCACCGTGGTGGACGTTTCAGCCCGCCTGGCTGACGGGATCCTGACGGTCGACGCCGGTCCGCTGGCTGTCCGCGCGGGCGTGGGCGGCAGGACCTTCCTGGGGTCCGGGTTGCGGGCGCTGCCCCGGCGGCTGGCGGTGCACCCGTCCTGGCTGCGTGCGGTCAGTCCGCTGGCGGGCCTGGTGAGCCGTGGGTCGCGGACGTCCGGTTCGGCCGGCAGCGGCCGCTGGGAGTACTACGGGGTGAGCGACCTGCACCGCATCGACTCCGCTGCCGTGGCCTGGGACGGGGCCGACGCCGGGTCCCTGGCCGCTGTCCGGCCGGCTGTGACGTTTGGGTTCAGCAGTGTCCCGCCGCAGCCGAGCCTGGCCCGGGTCCGCACCACGGTGCAGGACGCTACGCCCCGCCGGCGTCCACGCCCGGGCGCACGCCGGTAGGGTCCGCCGGCAGGTCGGGCAGGTCCGGCAGGTCGGGCAGGTCTGGCTGGTCGCCAAGCTGCGATTCGAACATCCGGAAGTACCTGCCGCGGCGGGCCACAAGTTCCTTGTGGGTGCCCTGCTCCACCACCTGCCCGTCCTCCAGCATGTACACAATGTCCGCCTTCTCGATGGTGGCCAGGCGGTGGCTGATGGCGATGATGGTGCTGGCGCGCTCCGCGAACAGCCGGGTGAAGATCCGGTGCTCTGCCAGGGCGTCGATCGCCGAGGTGGGCTCGTCCATGATCATAAAAGCGGCGCGGCGGTAGAAGTTCCGGGCCATCGCCAGGCGCTGCCATTGCCCGCCGGAGAGCCCGCTCCCCTTCCGGCCGCGGGGATCCTCCATCCAGTTGCTGACGTGGTTGTTGAGCCCGTTGGGCAGCTTTTCGATGAAGTCCAGCGCCTCGGCTTCCGCAGCGGACGTCCTGATCCGGGCGTCGTCGCGGGGCTCCCCCACGTCGCCGAACCAGATGTTTTCCGCCGCGGTGGCGAACTCGTACTTCAGGAATTCCTGGCTGAGCACGGCCAGGTGCCGGTGCCAGGAGGTGACGTCGACGGCGGCGAGGTCAACGCCGTCGAGCATCACCTGCCCTGAATCGGGCCGGTACAGGCCCGCCAGGATCCGGATCAGCGTCGATTTTCCGGCGCCGTTCTCCCCCACGATCGCGATGTGCTGGCCTTCGCGGATGGTCAGGCTGATCCCCCGGATCACTTCGGTGTCACTTCCGGTATACGTAAAACGGATGTCCTTAAGCTCCACCACGGACGGGGCTCCCAGCAGCGGCGGGGCGTACTCCGAGTGCGCCGGCAGGGCCATAAACAGCTCGTAGTCCTTGAGGTTGGCCAGGTCCTCGTCGATGGAACTGAGGGATGACACCAGGTTGTTGGCCGTGGACAGCGCCCTGCTGACGATCTGCTGGACGTACAGGAACTGGCCCACGGGCTGCGCGCGGGCGATGATCTGCCCCACCACCCAGATCAGGGAAACCACCTCGGCCCCGTACTGGAGGGCGTCAGCTGCCAGCTGCTTGGGTATGTAGCGTCGCTGGAAGTCCAGGCGGCGGCGTTCGTCCGCGTCACGCAGGCGCGAGCGGAAGTCCATCAGGTACGTCACGATCCCGTAGAGGCGCATCTCGGCGATGTGCTGGGGGCGCAGCAGGTTCGTTTCGATCATGCGGCGCTGGCGGCGGGAATCGACCTGTGTGTTCCAGTGGGCAATCTGTTCGCGGGAGAGCTTGAACTGCAGGTACACGCTGGGCACGATGGCCACCAGGACAATCACGGCGATCCACCAGCTGACCAGCAGCAGCGCACCGATGGCCAGGAGCACGGAGACCAGCTGCGTGAAAATGGCGGCAATCCGGTCCAGGACGCGGGCGTAGGAATCGGAGAACCGCTTGGCCCTGTCGTACAGGTCCACCGTTTCCTTGTCATCGTAGCGCCAGAACTCCAGGGCCAGGAAGCGTTCGTACATCTGGTCGCCCACAATGGCGCCCACTTTGAAGCTCATCAGCTGCTGGATGTAGCGGTCAACGCTGTTGAACGCGCCCCAGAACAGGCCAAGGGCCGCGGTGATGACCACGTACACAATAGCCAGCTGGCCGGCGGCGGCGTCGCCGGCATACGCGGCCGCCAGGGCGGTGGTGGTCAGCGCCGCGTAGTAAGTGGTGACCAGGGGCAGCACGGCGGAGATCACGGAGCCTAGCACCTTCATGATCACTGCCCCGGGCGAGGCCCGGAAGCTGACCCGCAGGACCTGCGCAACGGCCCGGGCGTAAGGGCCCAGCGCCAGCCGCCGCTGCGGGTCCTTCCTGGGACTCAGTTCCTCCGGGTGGCGTGATGCGGGCATGCCTACAGCCTAGTTCCCGGCACGGAAACACACAGGCCACAGGGATTGCTCCCCGTGGCCTGTGTGGATGGTTTTTTGAACGTCAGCGTGAACCGTAGTTGGGCGCCTCGACGGTCATCTGGATGTCGTGCGGGTGCGATTCCTTCAGACCGGCCGCGGTGATCCGGACGAACTTGCCCCGGATCTTGAGCTCGGGGATGGTGGGGGCGCCGGTGTAGAACATGGTCTGGCGGAGGCCGCCCACCAGCTGGTACGCCACGGACGCCAGCGGGCCGCGGTAGGCCACCCGGCCTTCGATGCCCTCGGGGATGAGCTTGTCATCGCCGGAGACGTCGGCCTGGAAGTAGCGGTCCTTGGAGTAGGACGTGTTCTTTCCACGGGACTGCATGGCGCCCAGGGAGCCCATGCCGCGGTAGGACTTGAACTGTTTGCCGTTGACGAAGATCAGCTCGCCCGGGGACTCGTCGCAGCCAGCCAGCAGGGAGCCCAGCATCACGGTATCGGCACCGGCCACCAGGGCCTTGCCGATGTCGCCGGAGTACTGCAGGCCGCCGTCGGCGATCAGCGGCACGCCGGCCGGGATGGCCGCCTTCGCGGACTCGTGGATGGCGGTGATCTGCGGGACACCCACACCGGCCACCACGCGGGTGGTGCAGATGGACCCGGGGCCCACGCCCACTTTGATGCCGTCGGCGCCGGCGTCGATGAGTGCCTGCGCGCCCTCACGGGTGGCCGCCTGGCCGCCGATGATGTCCACGTGCGCGGCCACGGGATCGGACTTGAGCCGGCGGATCATGTCCAGCACACCCTGCGAGTGGCCGTTGGCGGTGTCCACAAACAAGGCGTCCACGCCGGCGTCAACCAGCGTCATGGCCCGCTCCCAGCCGTCGCCGAAGAAGCCGATGGCGGCACCGACCCGGAGGCGGCCTTCATCATCCTTGGTGGCCAGCGGGTACTGCTCCGCCTTGGTGAAGTCCTTGGTGGTGATCAGGCCCTTGAGCCGGCCCTGCTCATCCACCAGGGGCAGCTTTTCGATCTTGTTGGTGGCCAGCTTGTGCGAGGCCTCCTCGCGGCTGATCCCCACGTGGCCGGTGATTAGCGGCATCTTGGTCATGACGTCGCTGACCAGCCGCAGCGGAAAGTCGGCTTCCGGCACAAACCGGGTGTCGCGGTTGGTGACGATGCCGAGCAGCCGCATGCCCTCATCAACCACGGGCAGCCCGGAAACACGGTACTGGGAGCAGATCTCGTCCAGTTCCGCCAGTGTGGCCTCAGGGCCGATGGTCAGCGGGTTGGTGATCATTCCCGACTCGCTGCGCTTGACCCGGTCCACCTGGTCAGCCTGGTCCTGGATGGACAGGTTGCGGTGCACCACGCCCAGGCCGCCTTGGCGGGCCATGGCGATGGCCATCCGGGATTCGGTGACGGTGTCCATGGCTGCGGAGAGCAACGGGGTCTGCACCGTGATCCGTTTGGAGATCCGTGAGGAGGTGTCCGCCTCGGACGGGATGACGTCCGTGTGGCCCGGCAGGAGCAGCACGTCGTCGTAGGTCAAACCGATGAGGGCGAAGGGATTGTGTTCGGGCTCGGTCATGAGTGCGCCTCTTACCTTGGTTGCTTGGCGGGTAGGGGTTGCAGCCGATGACCAGCCCGTCATTACGGAACTGGCCTGTGCAGGAATTCCGCCGGGACGGCCGGGAAGGACGGCCGCCGGGAGGCAGAAAGTATTGAGTAAATATTAGAACCTCTGCGCTGATCCCCCTATTCCGGGCGCGCAATGTGAGCAACCGCACGCCCGGCGCCGGTTACGTCCAGCCGGTCGCCGCCAGCAGGCGCTGTTCGAACATGGGAACCATGCTTTCCACGTAGGTGCGGGTCAGGTGGTTGTCGTCCTTGTAGACATAGACGTTGCCCACCACGGCCGGGCAGACGCCCCGGGCGCAGATGAAATCGCTGAGATCCATCAGGTGCAGGCCCGCCACCTGCCCGCGGTAGGCCTCCAACGGCGACGGTTCCACCAGGGATTCGGCGAGCGAGGGGTTGCATTCAGGCGCGTCCGCGCCGTGGCGCTGGACGCATTCGGGCATATTGATGGTGAACCGGGGGTTGTCCCGGATGCCCAGGATCTCGATGCCGGCGTCCGCGAAAGGCCGGATTCCGTCCAGGTAGCCCGGCACCTCGGTTTCGAAGGGGGCCTCCTCATGGGTCAGGGAGGCAACCGTGAACACCGCGTCCGGCTGGTGTTCCAGGACGTAGGCGGCGCTGGCCCGGTTGTAGGCGTTGCATTCGGCGTTGCGGGTTTCGGATTCGGCCCCGAACCGGCAGGCCGGCATCAGGAGGGTGACCAGTTCCCAGCCGCGGGCTGCCGCCACGGGCGCCAGGGCTGCAAGGTACTGCTGGGCGTGGGAGTCGCCCAGCACCACAATCCGCTTGGTGGCCGGGACGTCCGGCGCTTCCTGCCGGCACCCCTCCAGGATGGGGTCGGCGGTGGCGTTTAATCCGCTGCAGGGGGTCTGGATGCCCGCCCAGTCGTTGTCCAGGGCGGACGGGCCGGGGATCAGCCGGGCCGGGGGCGCGGGGACGTCCTCCTGACCGGGGCGGAGGGCGGCAGCGCCGGGTGTCAGCTCCCGGGGTTGCGCCGCCGTCGCGCTTTCCTCAGCCGTAAGGCTGGTTTGCCACACGGCGACGGGTCCGGCCAGCAGGGCACCGCAGGCGACAATCACGACGGCGGTGCGCCAGGCGCGGAGCTTGGGCCAATGCCAGTCGCGCAGGGGCTTTTCGACAAACCTGGTGGTGAGGAAGGCCAGGACGATGGCGGCGCCCACGATCGCGAGGCCCTGCATCAGGTTGGGGGCTTCCACGCCCGTGGCGGCAAGCGCCAGCACCAGGACCGGCCAATGCCACAGGTAGAGCGCGTAGGAGTTGTCCCCCAGCGCAACGGCAGCCTTGCTGCTGAGGAGCCGGTCAACACCGAACCGGCTGCCGCTTTGGCCTGCCACCATGACGGCCGCGGCCGCCAGGGTGGGCCACAGCGCCACAAAGCCGGGAAAGGACCGGTCCACGGTGAGCAGCAGGCCGCAGGAAACCATGGCCGTGAGGCCGGCCCAGCCCAGCGCCACGCGCAGCCGGCGGCCCGGCTTGAGGTAAGGCAGGGCCAGCGCCAGCAGGGAACCGAGCGCGAATTCCCACAGCCTGGCGCGGGTATCGAAGTAGGCGTAGGCCTGGTTGGTGGCGGTTTGCTCCACCGAGTAGGCCAGCGAGACCACAAAGACTGCCCCAAACACCAGGGCAAGCAGCCCGCGGTAGCTGAACCGCGCGCCGGCCGGGGTCCGGCGCAGCACAGCCAGCAGGGCGGCGGTCCCGGCGAAGACCAGGGGCCAGAGAACAAACACCTGGCCCTGGATCGACAGGGACCAGAAATGCTGCAGCGGGCTGGCCCCGGCATGGTCCTGGGCGTAGTAGTCCACGGCGGTGTCCGCCAGCAGCCAGTTCTGGCGGTACAGCAGCGAGGCCCAGGCCTGGTCCAGGATCTCCGGCCAGCGGCTTTGCGGCAGGATCAGCCAGGTGCCCGCGAGGACCCCCAGGATAACCACGACGGCGGCGGGCAGCAGCCGCTTGAACAGGTGCAGCCAGTGCGTCAGGAGTCCGAACGGCCGGCCCGATTCTGCCTTGCGGACAAACGAGAGCGTGAGCAGGAAGGCGGAGATGAGCAGGAACACGTCCACCCCGCCCGAAACCCGCCCCAACCACACGTGGTAGGCCACCACCATCAGGACAGCCAGGGCCCGCAGGCCCTGGACTTCGGGCCGGTATCCCGGCCGCAGCTTTTTGGCGGCAGCAGGGGCGGCTGACAGCCCGGTGGCGGCGCCTGCCGTTGCGGCCGCCATCAGGGTTTCCATCCGGTCAAGGCGAGGAAATCCTTTTCGAAGTAGGGCGCCAGGGTCATGAGGTACGAGCGGGTGACATGGTTTTCGTCCTTGTACACAATGACGTTGCCGATGATGGCCGGGCAGACGTCCGCCACGCAGAAGTAGCGGGTGAGGTCGAGGAACCGGGTGTCGGGAAGCTGGGTATCAACGCCGTCAGTGGCCGCAACGGGCCCGAACGTATCCAGGACGCTGCCGTTGCAGGCCGCCGGGTCATCCGGGTGCGCGGCCAGGCAGTTTGGCACGTGGGGCATCCGGGGCGTCTCGCGGACACCAACCACCTCAATGCCGGCGTCGTTGAGCTTGCGCGCCTGCGCGAGCCAGGAATCCTCCAGCACTTCAGGTGTGCCGGGATCGGCAGAGGTCCTCGTGCTGATGGTGAGCACCAGGTCGGGTTTTATGTCGAGGACCTGTTCCATGGCCTCCTTGTTGAAGTCAAGGCACTCCGCGGTAATTTCGGGACCCGGCTCGTCGGTGAGGGGGCAGAACCCCTTGGTGATGGAGGTGACACGCCAGTTGTATCTCTCGGCCATCATCAGCACCGGCGTGTTCATGACATAGGCGTGGGAACTGCCGAGGATGACAATGTGCTTGGCCGCCCCCTCAACACCGTTGGTGCAGATGCTGGCGTTTTCACCGGCCCCGATGCAGGGTTCCGGAAATTCCGGCCACTCTTCGGCGATGGCCTCTACTTTGGGGACCGGCTCAGCTGCAGGGTCAGGCGTGAACTGGAAGCCGGGGCTGAGGGCGCGGGCACCCGGATAACGGGGGTCGTCCAATCCGATGGAAGTGATGGAGTTGGACTGGACGATCTGCTGCCGCCACAGGCCCAGCGGGGCCGCGGCCACCGCCACGGCGAGCAGGACCGCCAGGACAGCCCGGCGCTTGTTGACCTCGGGCCACCGCCATTCACGCCAGGGCTTCTCGATGAAGCGTGTGGTGAGGTAGGCCAGGCCCAGCGAGGTGAGGATGATGATGGTGCCGGCCAACCAGCCGGCGTGTTCCTTGCCGGTCCAGGCCAAGGAGATGACCAGGACGGGCCAGTGCCACAGGTACAGGGCGTAGGAGTTGTCGCCCAGCCGCACCAGGGGTTTCGAGGCGAGGAATCTGTCCACGCCGAACGGGCTGCCGGTCCTGCCCGCGGCGATCACCAGGGCGGCAGCCACCGTGGGCCACAGGGCGGCGACACCGGGGAAAGCGCCCTCGACGTCAAGGAGTATGCCGCAGGCCAGCATGGCAGCAATGCCCACCCAGCCCATCACAATGCGGTGCGCGGTCCGCAGCCTCAGCCCGGGGAGGATCAGGGCCACCAGTGTTCCCAGCGCGAACTCCCACAGGCGCGCGCCGGTGTCGAAATAGGCCTGGCCCTGGTTGGTGGCCGTGAAGACGATCGAGTAGATCAGGGAGACCAGGAAAATGCCGAAGAACACGTAGGCCAGCAGCGGCCGGTAGGACAACCGGTACCGCCGGGCGGCAAAGGCTGCCAGCACGAAGATGAGCGGCCACAGGATAAAAACCTGCCCCTGGATGGAGAGGGACCAGAAGTGCTGCAGCGGACCGGCCCCGCTGTGATCAGCGGCGTAGTAGTCCACGGCCTGCTTCTGCAGGAGCCAGTTCTCGAAGTAGAACATCGCAGCCCAGCCGTGGTCAATCAGGTCCAGCCAGCGGGTCCGGGGCAGCAGCAGGGCCGCGGCCGCGAGGGTGGCAACGATCACCGTGACCGCCGCGGGAAGCAGGCGGCGGAACAGGTGCAGCCAGTGTTTGAAAAGAGCCACCGGTTCGCGGCGGTCGTAGCGGCCGGTGAACTGGAGGGTCATCAGGAACGCGGAAATCAGCAGGAAAACGTCAACGCCGCCGGAGACGCGGCCAAACCAGACGTGGTACGTCACCACCATCAGGACAGCGAGCGAACGCAGGCCCTGGATCTCGGCGCGGAACGTGGATTTCCGCTTGCCGGCAGGCTTTTTGGGGTCCACACCGGGGGGCGACGCGGTTCTCGCAAACGACACGGGACGATCCTCCAGCGGTAGGCAAAGCATCAATTCTACCGGAGAGACGCCGAAGGCCGGCCCGGCAGACGCCGGACCGGCCTTCGGAAAGCGGATTCAGCCTAGTGGCTGTGACCCGCGTGCTCGTCTTCATCAGCGGGCTTCTCCACCACGAGGGTTTCGGTGGTGAGGACCAGCGCTGCGATGGAGGCAGCGTTGCGGAGGGCCGCACGGGTGACCTTGACCGGGTCGATGACACCGGCGCCGATCAGGTCCTCGTACTCGCCGGACTTGGCGTTGAAACCGTTGTTGGTTTCGAGCTCGGCAACCTTGGCCGTGACAACGTAACCGTCGAACCCGGCGTTCTGGGCGATCCAGCGCAGCGGCTGGACCAGTGCGCGGCGGACGATGCCAACAGCTGCTGCTGCGTCACCTTCGAGGGCCAGGACAGCGGAATCCTCGTCCAGGGCCTTCAACGCGTGGATCAGCGCGGAACCGCCGCCGGCCACGATGCCTTCTTCGAGGGCGGCGCGGGTGGACGACACAGCATCTTCGATGCGGTGCTTCTTTTCCTTCAGCTCAACCTCGGTGGCTGCGCCGACCTTGATCACGCCGATGCCGCCGGCCAGCTTGGCCAGGCGTTCCTGGAGCTTTTCCTTGTCCCAGTCGGAGTCGGTGCGGGTCAGCTCGGCGCGCAGCTGGGCAACCCGGGCTGCTACGTCTTCTGCCGAACCGGCGCCGTCAACGATGGTGGTGTTGTCCTTGGTGACCGTGATGCGGCGGGCAGTGCCCAGCACCTCAAGGCCAACCGTGTCCAGGCTCAGGCCCAGCTCCGGGGAAACAACCTGCGCACCGGTGAGGGTGGCGATGTCCTGGAGCATGGCCTTGCGGCGGTCGCCGAAGCCCGGAGCCTTGACGGCAACCACGTTCAGGGTGCCGCGGATGCGGTTGACGATCAGGGTGGAGAGGGCTTCGCCGTCAACGTCCTCAGCAATGATGAAGAGCGGCTTGGAGCTCTGCAGCGCCTTTTCCAGCAGCGGCAGGAAGTCCTGCACCGAGGAGATCTTGCCCTGGTTGATCAGGATCAGGGCGTCTTCGAGGACAGCTTCCTGGCGTTCCGCGTCGGTGACGAAGTACGGGGACAGGTAGCCCTTGTCGAACTGCATGCCTTCGGTGAGGACCAGTTCGGTCTGCGTGGTGGAGGACTCCTCGATGGTGATCACACCATCCTTGCCGACCTTGCCGAATGCTTCGGCGAGCAGTTCGCCGATCTCATCGCTCTGGGCCGAGATGGCTGCAACGTTGGCAACCTGGGTGCCTTCAACCGGGCGGGCGTTCTCGAGCAGGCGGGCGGCGACGGCTTCAACGGAAACCTCGATGCCGCGCTTGATCTGGCCGGGAGCGGCGCCGGCGGCAACGTTGCGCAGGCCTTCCTTGACCAGTGCCTGGGCCAGGACCGTAGCCGTGGTGGTGCCGTCGCCGGCAACGTCGTTGGTCTTGGTGGCGACTTCCTTGGCCAGCTGCGCGCCAAGGTTTTCGTACGGGTCATCCAGTTCGACTTCACGGGCGATGGTCACGCCGTCGTTGGTGATGGTCGGAGCACCCCACTTCTTGTCCAGGACGACGTTGCGGCCGCGGGGGCCGAGCGTCACCTTGACCGTGTTGGCGAGCTTGTCGATGCCGGCTTCGAGCGACCGGCGGGCAGCGTCGTTAAACGCAAGCTGCTTTGCCATGGTTTTGTCCTTTCAAGACAGAAACCCCGCGCGGCTGACCAGCTAAGAGCATGACCAGCAGCGCGGGGATCCGGGAGGGTTACTTTACGACGATCGCCAGGACGTCGCGGGCGGACAGCACGAGGTACTCGGTGCCGCCGGTCTTGACTTCGGTTCCACCGTACTTGGAGTAGATAACGACGTCGCCAACGGCTACGTCAACGGGAACGCGGTTGCCATCTTCGAAGCGGCCGGGGCCGACTGCAACAACTTCGCCTTCCTGCGGCTTTTCCTGCGCGGAGTCCGGGATGACCAGGCCGGAAGCCGTGGTCTGCTCGGCTTCGAGCGGGCGGACAACAATACGATCCTCAAGAGGCTTAATAGAGACCGACACTCGGACCTCTCCTTTACGTCAGCAAATTTGTGGACTGGAAAGCTCTCCCGCCTGGCTGGCAAACCGTCGTCGCGGTGCCGGCAGCAGCCTGGCTGGCAGCTCTTCATGTGTTAGCACCCTCCTAGGGAGAGTGCTAATAGAGACTCTATGTAAGGGTTAGCACTCGGTCAAGGTGAGTGCCAGCATTTCGTCATGGGCGGACAGCGTGGCTGTACATTTGAGCGGTGCGGGCAGCCATCTACCTGATTCTTGCGAACCTCTTCTGGGCGGGCAACTTCGTGGTGGGCCAGGCCGCCGTGAAAACCATGGAACCGCTCCAGCTGACGTTTTGGCGCTGGGCCCTGGCCGCCGTGCCGCTCCTGGTCCTGGCGCAGGCCGTCGAGCGGCCCGACTGGAGGGCAGTGCTGCGCCACTGGCGGGTGCTGCTGCTCCTGAGCGTGCTGGGCATGAGCGGCTACACGCTGCTGCTGTACAGCGCACTGCAGCACACCTCAGCCCTCAACGCTTCCCTGGTGACAGCCGCCAACCCCGCGCTGATCGTGGTGCTCTCGGTGGTGCTGCTGCGGGAGCGGCCACGTCCGCTGGGGTGGGCAGGCATCGGGCTGGGCCTGGCCGGGGTGCTGCTGGTCCTCTCAGGCGGAGATGTGGAACGGCTGCTGACCTTCTCGCTCGGCGCGGGTGAACTCCTGATCGTCGCGGCCATCACCGTCTGGGCCCTGTATACGATCATCGCCCGGCGGCTGTCCCTGCCGGCCATCACGGCCACAGCGGTGCAGGTGGCAATGGCTGCGCTGGTCCTCGCCCCGGTGGCGCTGGCTGCCGGCGCCGGACTCCCGGCCACGGCATCGGGCAACTGGTCGCTGGCGTACATCGCCGTGTTCCCGTCGCTGGGGTCCTACCTGCTGTGGAACCTGGCGCTGAAGCGGACGTCAGCGGCCAACGCCGGAAACTACCTCAACCTGATCGCGGTCTTCACAGCGGTGATCACGGTGCTGCTGGGCCAGCCCATTACGGTCCCGCAGGTCCTGGGCGGCGTCCTGGTGATCTCCGGCGTCCTCCTGACCGGCGCCGGCCGGGCCCCTCAGCCGGTCAGCCCGTCGAATCCCACGTCCTCGCCGGCGTCGGCCTCCGGGTTGCCCTGGTTCCGCCGGCGGTAGAGCAGGAACCCGGCGGCCGCGGCGGTCAGCAGGGACACCACCAGCAGGATGATGCCGACGGCCCGGGCGCCGGCATAGAGGCCCCGGATGTCCCGGGCTTCCTGCGTGTCATCGGAGATGTTGTTGCCGCCCACCGAGTACACGGTGGCGTTGAAGGTGTCGAGGAAAAAGATGATGACCAGCAGCGCGATGCAGACTACTGCCACCACCGCCGCGGCAATCAGGGCGGGGCGGGCAAATCCAACACGTCCCGCCGCAGGCCGGTTCGCTCCGGGCCCCGGGACCTCTGTATTTTCCGCCATGCCGTCAACACTATCGGCATGGGTTCATCAGTGGAGGCCGGATTCCGGGTCTCCGGGCAGCGAGCCGCAGGGGCCGCCGTCCTCGTTGCTGGCGCGGGCCACGGGGCGTCCGTCAAAATCCATCATGGCCGGGGCGTACCAGCGGCCCACGTGGGTGGCCGAGGCCGGCATGTAGTGGGAGATGAAGGAACGGCGCCACTGGCTGCTGGTCCGGTTGGCATCCGAGCCGTGGACCACGCTGCCGTTGAACAGCAGCACGTCCCCGGGCGCCAGGGAAAGCTTGACCGGCTCGTGGCCCTCCGGCGGCTGCACACGCTCCTTGGTGAAGCTTTCCGCTGGGTCCGACGAATCGGGGCAGACCACCTCCATGTCCTGCGTTCCGGGGCACAGCTGCAGTCCGCCGTTCTCCGGCGTGGAGGGGTCGATGGCCAGCCACGCCGCCAGGCAGGACTGGGGTTTGATCTTCAGGAAGTAGTTGTCCTGGTGAAAGGCCTGCCCGCGGGCACCCGGCGGCTTGAAGTAGTACATGGACTGCACGGCGATCGGCTCGTCCGCCATCAGCTGGGTGAGCACCAACTTCACCCGTGGATCGAGGAGCCGTTGTTTGCTGCCTGCGTCAAACAGGTGCGGGTGGAACATCCTCGGGTAGCGGGCCAGCGGATCCGTGCCGGGCTGCGGCGCCCAATGCCCCTCGATGGGCTCGCCGGTTTCTGCGAGCGCGTCGAAGTGCTTGGCGCAGTCCGCCGCTTCGGCGGCGCTGAACAGTCCCCTGGCCACCGTAAATCCGGTGTGGTGATAGGCGTTGACCTGGTCCTGCGTCAGCCGGTAGGCGGGTGTTTCTACGTGCATTCTTCTCATCCTCTGCAATTGGGTGGGCTTCCATCATCGAATCCCACGCTGCGGTCCGGCATGGCAAGGCCTCTCATCTGAATGGATTTTCTTATCCTTGAGTTATGGCCTTTCCTGATCTGCTGCACTGGCGCGCCTCCGGTTCCTTCCGCAACATCCCCATGCCGCCGGTCCGTCGCGTGGATCCCGGGGACTACCTGCTGGTCTGGGTCATCGAGGGCACCATCCACGGCGACCTGGCCGGGGAACCCTTCACCGCAGGGCGCGGCAGGGTCCTGATGTTCCCGCCGTCGGTCCCGCATTCCTATGCGGCGCCGCGAACAGGCGACTGGCACTGGCTGTGGGTGCACTTTGCCGGTTCCGCGGCCGCGGCGGTCCACGAGGAGTTCACTGCAGCGGGCGTGCCACTGGCCCTGACCGACGACCAGGGCATGTACCGGAAGTTCATGGCGGTCCTTACCCACGCCCAGCAGAGCCCGGCACCGCAGGAGTCCCGGGCCCTCAGCGGCGAACTCCTGGGGCTCCTTGGCACCCTCCTCGACCGGTGCGCGCCGCAGGCGAAACGGTCCGCCGGGGAACCGAGGCTGGAGGCCCTTTTCGGCTGGATCGCCGAGAACCTGAACCGTCCGCTTCCGCTCAGCGAATTGTGTGCCGTGGCCACCTACTCGCCGGCGCAGCTGCACCGGTTGTTCATCGCCGCTGTGGGGCTGAGCCCGCAGGCCTACGTAGCCCGGGTCAGGCACTCCACAGCCGCGGACCTGCTGGCCCTGACCTCGATGGCCGTGGCGGACGTGGCGGCGGCCGTGGGCTACGCCGACCCGCTGTACTTTTCCCGGCGGTTCAAGGCGTGGTCCGGGCTGTCCCCTTCGGCCTTCCGCGCCGGCCGGATTCAGGGGCCGGGCAGCGGCGCCCCCTCGGGACCGCCGCAGGATTTCAACTAGGCTGGAACGCATGCCCCCAGCACCCCAGGACCAGATCGCGCCCTTGCTCACCGCCGAAGGCTGGGAGCTCCTTGCGTCCCTGGGCCCCTACCGGGACGAGGAGTCCTTTGCGCTTAACGCCGCCCTCCGAAAGGCCGGCCACTCCCCCGCCCTCGTCTCTGCGGTCCTCACCCAGTCCCGGCTGCGCACCAAGGCCGAAGCCAAGTTCGGGGAGTTCGCGTCCCGGATGCTGTTCACCCAGGCGGGACTTGAGCAGGCCACCCGCCTGAGTGTTGCCGCCCGCCACGCCCAGCGGTTTGCGGCTGCCGGCATCAGCCATGTGGCGGACCTGGGCTGCGGCCTGGCCGCGGATTCGCTGGCGCTTGCCTCCATGGACATCAACGTCACGGCAGTGGAAATGGACGAGACCACTGCGGCCTGCGCCACCGTGAACCTCATCCCCTTCCCCAACGCCACGGTGGTCCACGCCGACGCCACGTCCGTTCCGCTGGACGGGGTCGACGGCGTCTGGCTGGATCCCGCACGCCGGGTCACCTCCACCTCGGGCACCAAACGCATCTGGGATCCCGAAGCCTTCTCCCCGCCGCTGTCTTTCGTCGAAGCCCTGGCTGCCTCCGGCCGCGCGGTGGGGGTGAAGATGGGGCCGGGCATGCCGCACGAGTCGGTACCTGCCGGCTGCGAGGCACAGTGGGTGTCGGTGGGCGGCGACGTCACCGAGGTGGCGCTCTGGTTCAACGCGGTCCGGCGCCCGGACATCCGGCGTGCCGCCCTGGTGCTCAGCCCGCACGGTGCAGCGGAATTGACCAGCGGCCAGGACTTTGGTGCGGGTCCGGTACCTGCGGTGGGCCCAGTCGAGGGCTACCTGTACGAACCGGATGGTGCGGTGATCCGCGCAGGCCTGGTGGCCGACGTCGCCCTTCAGCTGGGCGGGCACCTGGTGGACGAGCACATCGCTTACATCTGCGCACCCACACTGGTGGACACGCCCTTCGCCCGGGCGTACAAAGTCCGGCAGGTGATGCCGTACAACGTCAAGGCGCTTAAAGCGTGGGTGAAGCAGGAACGCATCACCGTGCTGGACATCAAGAAGCGCGGCACCGCCGTGACGCCCGAGGAACTCCGCAAACAGCTGCTGCCCGCCGGCAAGTCGCATTCCGCCAAAAAGGGCGGCGGGAAGACCGCCACCCTGGTCCTGACGCGCATCGGCGAGGACCGGGTGGCGGTAGTGGTGGAGCCGGTCTGAGCTCCAGCACAGCAGGGACTATTGCGCCCTCATGAAGTCTTCAGCGGCCCGGACCTGCTCAGCGGTGGGCCGGGTTCCGGTGTAGAGCACAAATTGTTCCAGCGCCTGGATGGTGGCCACCTCGGCCCCCGTAATCACAGGTTTCCCGGCCGCACGTGCCGCCTTGATCAATGGTGTCTCGGCTGGCAGCGCCACCACGTCGAACACCATCCGGGCGGCGTCAATGGCCGTGGCGGGGAACGCCAGCGCGTCCGCGTCCGGGCCGCCTGCCATGCCCAGCGGCGTGACGTTGATGATCAGGTCCGCTGAACCGGCGTCGAGCTCCGGCCGCCAGGCGAAACCGTACTGGCCGGCGAGCGCCCGGCCCGTGGCTTCATTCCGGGCGATGACCGTAACGTCCGTGAAGCCGGCGTCCCGGAGGGCTGCCACCGTGGCTTTGGCCATGCCGCCGGCGCCCTGGACCAGGACAGACCAGTCCGTGGGGACGGCGTTGCTGGCCAGCAGCTGCTCAATGGCGGTGTAGTCGGTGTTGTAGGCCTTGAGATGGCCATCCGTGTTCACGATCGTGTTGACGGATTCGATCGCCGTGGCGGAATCGTCCATCTCGTCCACCAGCGCCATCACGTCCTCCTTGAACGGCATGGACACCGCGCAGCCCCGGATGCCCAGCCCGCGTACGCCGGCGATGGCCTGCTCCAGGTTGGTGGGGGCAAACGCCTTGTAGATCCAGTTCAGCCCCAACTGCCCGTACAGGTGGTTGTGGAAGCGCGTCCCGTTGTTGCTGGGCCGTGCGGAGAGCGAGATGCAGAGGGTCATGTCTTTATTCAGAATGGGCACCCTTCATTAAAACGCCTTCGCGCACGTTCCCGGGGTCAGGGCGCGCAGCCCGTTCCGAGCGGGAAGCTGCCGACGGCGGCCGGGAGCTTCCCGGGCGCGGCCGCCTTTCCGGCCAGCACTGCTGCCAGCGCGTCGAAAGCGCCGTCGGATCGGCCGTAGACGGCCAGTTTCACGGGTGCGGCGGATTCCTGCAGCGGCCAGGGTGCGTCCAGGGCCACGGCAATGTCCCCACCGGCCGGGCGGCCGCCATAGCCGATCAGGTTCACCACCGGCCCGGAGCCCACGGCGAGCCCGGCGCGGGCGGCGGCGGCCGCAAAACGTTCCCGGTCGCCGGGACCGCCGCCGGTCACCTGGACGCCACCCGGCACCAGCGGCCCTGTGCAGGGCCCGGACAGGACCGTCACCGCGGCCGCCGAGACCTTGGCGGAGAGTGCCGCACCGCTGCCGGGCGCAGCGCCTTGCGGGGCTCCGGTCCGGCCGCGCCACGTCATCATGGTGGCCACCCGCGTTGCAGCCTCGTCCAGCCGCTCCGCGGAGAGCTCGCCGGATGCGACGGCCCGGACAATGGCGGCATGGGCCTGATCCACGTCGGCCGGCATCAGCAGCAGGTCGGCGCCTGCGGCCAGGGCCTTAACGGCAGCGGCGCCGGACGGGTACTGCTTGTTCACCGCTTCCATGTTCAGGGCGTCCGTGACGGCCACGCCATTGAAGCCCAGGCCGCGCAGCGCCTGGTACGTGGGGGCGGAGAGCGACGCCGGAACGCCGGGTTCCAGCGCTGGAACCGCAATGTGCCCGGTCATGATCATCGGCGCGCCGCCGGCTACGGCCGCCTGGAACGGTTTCCAGTCCCGGCCGCGGAGTTCCTCAACGGTGGCGGGCTGCACGGGCAGGCTGAGGTGCGAATCGGCTGTCACGGAGCCGTGGCCCGGGAAATGCTTGGCAACGGGCAGGATCCCCGCGCCCAGCATGCCGTGGGAGAACGCGGCCCCCAGGGCAGCGGCAGCGTCCGGATCCGAGGACATGGACCGGGCACCGATGGTGGGGTCCTTGGGCCCGATGGTCACGTCGGTGTCCGGCGCGAAGTCAACGGTGAACCCGAGCGGTGCCAGTTCAGCGGCCAGCCCGCCGCCGGCTTCGCGGGCCAGCGGTTCGCTGCCGGCGGCCCCGAAGCTCATCGGCGCCGGCCATTCAGTCAGGGGCAGGCCCAGCCGCGCCACCACTCCGCCTTCCTGGTCCACACCGATCAGGCCCGGCCATGGATCCCCGTCCGCCCTGGTCGCGGTGGCGAGCTGTTGGTTGGCGGCGGTCATCGCGGCGGGATCAACCTGCCCCTGCGGCCCCTTGGGCACGTTGTCGCCCATGATGATGGCCCCGGAGAGGTGCAGCCGTTCAATAACGGCGGCGTGCGCGGCAGCGTCGGTGCCCTTAAAGAACGGCAGCAGCACCTGGCCGGCCTTCTGGCCGGTGTCCATGGCGGCCACCGCTGCCGCGGCGGCGTCCTGGTCGCGCTGCTCGGGGCCCCACCCCAAGGCCCGGGAACCGGGATCAGGTGCCGGGGGCGCGGTGGTGGGGACCGGCGTCGTACTTGGCGACGGGGCGGCCGCAGCTGTGGAACCGGACGGGGATTCCGACGGCGTCGCAGGCGGCGGCGTGGCGGTGCACGAGGTGAGGGCAAGGGCCGCTGCCGCCGCGAGGAAGGGGAGGGTTTTGGAAAGTCGTTGAGGCAGGCGCTGGAACATAACCATCAGTACGATGCTACCCCTGCACTAGACTTGGACCACCCGTTCGCCTGCCAGCCATTGCCTGTCAGCGGCGCGAGCCAGCGGCAAACCGGACAGTAAGGAAACGCGTGCAGATCGACTTCGCACAATCGAGGCAATCAACCCTTGGTGTGGAATGGGAACTGGCCCTGGTGGACGGTGAAACGGGCGAGCTGGCCTCCGTGGCCAACCAGGTGCTCCGTGGCGTGGCCGCGCGCCACCCGGAGCTCAACGAAGACGATGAACACCCACACATCAAGCAGGAACTGCTGCTGAACACCGTGGAGCTGGTCACCGGCATCTGTGAAACCGCTGCCGAAGCCAAGGAGGACCTCAGCCGGTCCCTCGCTGCTGTGCGCGAAATCACGGACCCCATGGGTGTGGAGCTGTTCTGCGCCGGCAGCCACCCGTTCAGCCCGCCCCAGCTGCAGCCTGTCACGGACAAGGCCAGGTACGCGAAGCTGATCGACAGGACCCAGTGGTGGGGCCGGCAGATGGTCATCTACGGTGTCCACGTCCACGTGGGCCTGGACCGCCGGGAAAAAGCGCTGCCGGTGCTTGATGGCCTGGTCAACTACTTCCCGCATTTCCAGGCGTTGTCCGCGTCCAGCCCCTTCTGGGGCGGCGAGGACACCGGGTATGCCTCGCACCGGGCGTTGATGTTCCAGCAGCTTCCCACCGCCGGCCTGCCGTTCCAGTTCTCCTCCTGGGCCGACTACGAGTCCTATGTGCAGGACATGTTCACCACCGGGGTGATCGACACCCTGTCCGAGATCCGCTGGGACATCCGGCCGGTCCCCAACCTGGGCACCATCGAGATGCGGATCTGCGACGGCCTGGCCACACTCGAGGAAGTGGGCGCCATCGCTGCCCTCACCCAGTGCCTGGTGGACGAGTTCTCCACCACCCTGGACAGCGGCGGCACCATCCCCACCATGCCGCCGTGGCACATCCAGGAGAACAAATGGCGGGCGGCCCGGTACGGGATGGAGGCGATCATCATCCTGGACGCCGCCGGCAAGGAGCAGCTGGTCACGGACCACCTGCTGGAGACCCTGAACCGGTTGGAGCCGGTGGCCGCCAAGCTGGGCTGCGCCGATGAACTGGCCGACGTGGAAAAGATCATCAACCGCGGCGCCGGCTACCAGCGGCAGCGCCGGGTCGCCGCAGAAAACAGCGGGAACCTCCAGGCCGTGGTGCTGGACCTGGTCAAGCAGATGCGGAACGGCCCCACGGCCTAACAGCCCGACCTCCGCCCCGTCCCCGCTTTCCCCCTGTTTCCCCCGTCCCCGCTTTCCCCCTGTCCCCGTCCCCGTTGCGCTATCACTTATGGTCCCCAAACCGGTGGTTTGGGGACCATAAGTGATAGCGCAACGGGGGGTTTTAGGGGGGGGTCAGGCCGGGAGTGAGACCGCTGTGACCGGGAGGGAGGAGTCCGGGGCGAAGGCGATCCCGCTGGGCTCCTTGCCGGCCATCACCAGCTGCGCTCCCAGGGCAGCCACCATGGCCCCGTTGTCGGTGCACAGCCCCAGCGGCGGCACGTGCAGCCGGATCCCGGCGGACGTGCAGCGCTGGCCCGTCAGTTCGCGAAGCCGGGAGTTGGCAGCGACGCCGCCGCCCAGCAGCACGTCCTTGATCCCGTGCTCCCGGCAGGCCAGGACCGCCTTGGCGGACACCACGTCCACCACCGCCTCCTGGAAGGCTGCGGCGATGTCCGCCACCGGCACCTCCTCGCCGCGAGCCTCGAACTGCTCCACGCAGCGGGCCACTGCTGTCTTAAGCCCGCTGAAGGACCAGTCGTAGCGGTGCTTGCCGGGCTCTTCGGCGGTTCCCATGTATTTAGGCTGGCTCAGGCCCCGGGGAAACCTGATGGCGGCACGGTTGCCGGTGCGGGCCACGGCGTCGATGGCCGGCCCGCCGGGGTAGCCCAGCCCCAGGATGCGGGCCACTTTGTCGTAGGCTTCCCCGGCGGCGTCGTCGATGGTGGAGCCCAGGAGGACCACGTCATCGGTGATGCTGTTGATCTTCAGGATTTCGGTATGCCCGCCGGAAACCAGCAGCGCGCCAAGGTTGGCCGGCAGCTCCGGGGCGCGCCCGTCCCCGTCCGGCGCCAGGAGCCCCACCCCCACGTGCGCCACCAGGTGGTTGATCGCGTAGAGGGGCTTGCCGGTGGCGACGGCCAGGGCCTTCGCGGCGCACACGCCCACCATCAGGGCACCTGCCAGCCCAGGCCCGGCGGTGACGGCGATGGCATCCACCTCGTCCAGCCGCACACCGGCGTCGGACAATGCCGCGTCCAGGGTGGGAATGAAGGCGTCCAGGTGCGCCCGGGACGCAATTTCAGGAATAACACCGCCGAACCGGACGTGCTCGTCCATGGACGAGGAGACGGTGTTGGTCAGCAGGGTGGTTCCCCGCACGATGCCAACCCCCGTTTCGTCGCAGGAGGATTCGATCCCCAGCACCAGTGGCTGTGTCCGGTTCATTGCTGGCCTGCTTCCGTGGTTCCGCTGCCGCCGTCGAGCTGCAGCCTCATGATGAGGGCGTCGACGCCGTCGCGGTAATAGCGCTGTCGGATATGGATCTGTTCGAAGCCGAAACGGACGTACAGTGCCTGCGCCCGGGGATTGTCCGCCCTGACCTCCAGGAGCACGTCGGCTGCCCGCCGCGCCCGGGCTTCGTCGATCAGGAGGGTCAGGAGGGTACTGCCGATGCCGCGGCCTTCCTGTTCGGGCACGACGGCGATGGTCTGGACGTCCGCGATGGGCTCGATGCACATCAGGCCGGCGTAGCCCACGATCCCGGCAGCGTCCTCCGCCACCAGGTAGTGCCGGGTATCCGGCTGGGACAGTTCGGAAAGGAACATGTGCAGCGGCCAGGCGTCCACCGGGAAAAGCCGCTGCTCCAGCGCGTTGACGGCGGCGACGTCGTCAAGGGTCATGGGCCGGAGGGTGATGCCCTCGAGGCGGGCGGGTCCGTCGGCGGTCACAGGGCACGCTTGCGGGGTCCGGGTACCTGTGCGTCGGATTCGCGCAGGTACAGGGGGGTGGAGTCGGGCAGGGTTCCGCCGGACGCGAGCCGGGCCAGCGCAAACTGGCCCAGGTACAGGGCATCGGGCTGCTCCCGGACGAAGGCCGGGTCAGCGCGGAGCACATCGGCGTACAGCCCGGCGCCTGCGCCAAAGGCCGGCAGGTCTGGAAGGTCAGCAGCGAAACCGACGTGCGGACCGTCCACCAGTTCGGGCAGCTGCCCGGGTGCCAGGGTGTACCGGGCCCAGTACACCTCTTTACGCCGGGCGTCGGTGGCCACCAGGAATTCCGGAACGGCTGCGGTGGACTCCGCCACTTCCAGGGCCACCGCGTCCAGGCTCATGAGTCCGTGCAGCGGCTTGCCCCAGACGTAGGCCAGGGTGCGGGCCGTGGCGATGCCGGAGCGCAGGCCCGTGAACGGCCCGGGGCCCACACCCACCACCAGGGCATCGATGTCCGTTCCCGCAACACCGGCAGTGGCCAGCATGTCCTGGATGCCCGGGGCCAGCACTTCGGCGTGGCTGCGGGTGTCCTCGGTGGCGAAACCGGCCACCATGCCCTCGAGCGCGTCATCCGACACCAGGGCGGCGCTGGCCACGGCGGAGGTGTCAATGGCGAGGATCAGCATGCGGATCTCCTTCGGGAAGGGCAAGGTCCGGGGCAGCTGGCCAGCGCGGACCGTACCCCCGCAGCACAATGGTGCGGGGTTCGTCTGTTTCGTCGGTATCAAAGTCCAGGAAGCCGGCGCCCTGCTCCGTTGGGGTCTCCTGGGCCGGTAAACCGGCGGCCGCTCCAGCGGTGGCAGCGCCGGCCAGGCCGATGGCCCGGTGCAGGTCGATCTCGAGCCGGCTGTTGCTCAGGTGCTCCACCCGGTCACGGCCCCACTCCACTACAGTGACGGCGGAATCCAGCGTGTTCTCCAGGTCGATATCATCAATCTCCGCGGCCGACCCGAGCCGGTAAGCATCCACGTGGACCAGGTCCGGTCCGCCGGGCCGGGGACCGTCGGCGAGGTTGGGATGGATGCGGACCAGCACAAAGGTGGGCGAAATGACGCCGGCCCGGACCCCCAGACCCTCGGCCAGGCCCTGCGTGAACGTGGTTTTGCCGGCACCCAGCTCGCCGGAGAGCACCAGCAGGTCCCCGGCGTCGAGGACCACCGCCAGCCTGGCCGCGAGCGCATGGGTCAGCTCCGCCGTCGTCGCCTGGACCGTGAGCTCCCAGGCGGGCTGGCCGGACCCGCTCACGCGGCGCCCTCCGCACCATCATCGGGCTCATTAATAAAACGGCGCGGGACGCGCGGGCTGATCCTGGTGACAATCTCGTAGTTGATGGTCCCGGCGGCGCGGGCCCAGTCGTCAGCTGTGGGACCGCCGTCGGCCCCGTCGCCGAACAGGACCGCCTCGGCTCCGGACAGGCCGGCCTCCGCCCCGGAGGCCCCACCCAGGTCGATGACCATCTGGTCCATGGCGATCCGCCCCACCACGGGGTAGGTGGTGCCGGCAATCCGGACCGGGCCGCCCGTTGCCACGCGCGGCACACCATCGGCATAGCCGAGCGGGATGAGGCCCAGCGTTGTGTCGGCGGCAGTGCGGTAGTTCAGGCCGTAGGACACGCCCTGCCCGGCCGGAACCTGCTTGCACTGCGACACCACGGTGCGCAGCGTCATGGCCGGGCGCAGGCCGAGTTCCGCGGCAGTGAGGTCCTCGAACGGGGACAGGCCGTAGATGCCCAGGCCCACCCGGACCAGGTCGAAATGGGTGTCGGGCCGGGACAGCGTGGCGGGGGTGTTGGCCAGGTGGCGCACCTCGGGATCCACCCCGGCGTCCTCCGCCACGGCCAGTACTTCCTTGAACAGGGCCAGCTGCTGGTCCGTCTCTGGCCGGTCCGGCTCGTCCGCCACGGCGAGGTGCGAAAAGATGCCCACCACGCGGAGCAGGCCCTGGTCCTGGTATTCCATGGCTTCGCCCACCAGCGTGTCCCAGGTGCCGGTGGTGGCGCCGTTCCGGCCCAGGCCGGTGTCCACTTTCAGGTGGATCCGGGCGGGGCGTTCCTGCTCGCGGGCGGCAGCGACGATGCGGTCCAGTTCCCAGCCCGAGCAGCCGATGTCGACGCCGGCGGCAACGGCCGCACCGAAGTTGCTTTCCGTGGTGTGCAGCCAGGCCAGGAGCGGGGCGTCGATACCCGCCGCGCGGAGGGACAGTGCCTCGGAGATATGGGCAACCCCCAACCAGGCGGCGCCGGCCTCGAGTGCGGCCCGGGCCACGGGGACGGCGCCATGGCCGTAGGCATCGGCTTTGACCACGGCCATCACTTTGGCCGGCGAGGCTGCCGCGGCAAGCCGGCGGACGTTGTGCCGGACGGCGGCCAGGTCAATGACGGCTGACCTCTCGTTGCGGGGATCCTGTCCGGGGTCAGTGCTGGTGGGGCCGGGTGCTGCGGGGTAAGTCACCCTAGTGATTCTAGTGCTGGCGCTACCGGCCGGATAATCGCCGCCCTGCCGCGGGTTCAGGCGTCCGAGAGGTGCGCAATGGTGGCTGAGGCCCGGCGCTGGGCCGTGGGCGGGACGTCCTGGATGATCTCGGACAGGAAACCGAAGCGCCGCAGCCACTGGCTGGTCTGCCGTTCCGGCCGGGCGTTGGCGCGTTTCCACCAGTCGGCAATGTCGCCCCAGCCCGGCGCGGCCAGCGAGCCGCCCACTTCCTGCACCGACAGGGCTGCGCACAGGTTGGCGAACCGGAGCCGGTTGCCCAACGGCCACCCCGCCAGGCTGCCCACAATAAACGCAGCATCGAAGCAGTCGCCGGCGCCGGTGGGGTCCAGTGCCTTGACGGGCAGCGAGGGCACCCACTCCTCCTCCCCCGTTTCGGAGTCCACCGCCATGGCTCCCTGCTGGCCGAGGGTCACAACGGCGACGGGCACCCGGTCGGCCAGCGCATAGAGGGCGGACCATGGGTTGTCCTTCCCGGTCAGGGCCATGGCCTCGCGCTGGTTGGGCAGGAACCCGTGGAAGTACTTCAGGTTCTCCAGCCGGATTGGCGCCCATTCACCGCTGGGGTCCCAGCCGGTGTCACCGAACAGCTTCACGCCTGCCTGGTGCGCGGCCACGGCCCACGGTTCCACCTCAACGCCCACCTCGGCGATGCCCGCGAGCGCCGGCGGCGGGTCCCCGATCAGCTCCGAGGAAGTCACCGGTGCCGGATGCCCGTGGGTCACCAGGGAACGGTCCTTCTGCACGCAGAGGGATACCGTCACCGGCGAGTGCCAGCCCTTTACCCGCCTGGACAAGCTGAGGTCCACCTGTTCCTGGTCCGCGAGGATCTTCCAGTTGAAGTCGCCGTAGCCGTCGTCGCCGAACGCTGCCGCCAGCCCGGTCCGGAGCCCCAGCCGGGCCGCTGCGATGGCCTGGTTGGCCACGCCGCCCGGGCAGCTGCCCATCCCTTCGCTCCAGATTTCGGTGCCCGCTTCGGGTTCGCTGGGCAGTCCGGTGAAAATGATGTCCTGGAAAACTGTGCCGGCGAGCAGCAGGTCGAACCCCGGTCCGGTCCGCGCGCGGACGGCGCCCAGGGGGTCGAAAAGGCGTGCCGGGATCGCGTCCATGTCCGGCACGATACGCCACGCCGCTTCCCACCGATAGGGGCGCGCGGGCGGCAGGCCTAGACTCGGACCCATGCGGCTACTCATTGTGGGCGGCGGGGGTTTCCGCGTCCCCCTCATCTACCGGGCCTTGACGTCCGGCGGCTACGGCGGCCTGGTCTCGAGTCTGGTGTTGTACGACGTCGATCCGCACCGCCTCGACGCCGTCGCCGCAGTGCTGGCCGGCATGCCGCCCGGACCGGGTGCCCGGCTGGCCGTCCGCTGCAGCACCAGCCTGCCCGAGGCACTGGATGGTGTGGACATGGTCTTCGCGGCCATCCGCCCGGGCGGGACCAGCGGCCGGGTCCTTGACGAGAAGGTGGCGGCAGGCCTGGGCCTGCTGGGTCAGGAAACCACAGGCGCCGGCGGCATCTCGTACGCCCTGCGCACCATCCCGCGGATGCTGGAGCTGGCGGCGCTGATGAAGCAGCGCTGCCCGGCCGCGTGGCTGATCAACTTCACCAACCCGGCCGGCATGGTCACGGAAGCCCTGCGCCCGGTGCTGGGCCACAAGGTCATCGGGATCTGCGACTCGGCCGGCGGCCTGGTGCTGCGGGCGGCACGGGCTGCGGGTACACCACTGGCGGCTGGAAGCCTGGCCGGGGTGGGCTACCACGGGCTGAACCATCTGGGCTGGCTGTACCGGCTGGCACCCGGCGGAACGGATGTTCTCCCGACCCTGCTCGAGGACCGGGAAGCATTGCAAAGCTTCGAGGAAGGCCGGCTGTTCCCGCAGGCGTTCCTGGCCGGCCTGGGTGCCATTCCCAACGAGTACCTGTACTACTACTACCGGCACGACGCCGCCCGCCTGGCCATCGTCGCAAGGGCGCGGACCCGGGGCGAGGACATCCACCGGCAGCAGCAGGACCTGTACCCGCAACTGGCTGTCGCCGGGCCGGATGCGTTCCGCCTCTGGGAGGCTGCCCGTCTCGCCCGGGAGGAAGGCTACCTGGCTGAGGCCCGGTCGGACGGCGAGCGCCGGGACGAAGAAGGCCTGGCCGGTGGCGGCTACGAGCAAGTGGCGCTGGCCGCCATGCGCGCTCTGACCGGCGGTGGCGACACCCAGCTGATCCTGAACACGGTCAACACGGTGCCGCCCGTGTCCGGCACAGCCCGGTCCCGGGTGGGCCAACCCGACCAGCTGGGCCACCCGGCCACCCCCGCCCCCGCTGACCCGGCCCCCGCGGAAGCCGCCATTCCCGGTTTGCCCGCGGACGCCGTCGTCGAACTCCCCTGCACGGTCAGCGCCCAAGGTGCGGTGCCGCTGCCCCAGGCGGCGCCACCGGAACCACGCCTGAAGCTGCTCCGGGAGGTCAAGGACGTGGAGCGGTTCACGGTCCGGGCCGCGACGCACGGGGACCGGGAAGCCGCCCTCGCCGCGTTCGCGCATCATCCGCTGGTGGCCTCCGCCGACCTCGCGGCCAGGCTCCTGACCGGGTACGAGCAGGCCTTCCCCGACCTCGGGAAGATGTGGCGGGGCAGCGGGCGTTAAGTTGGGAGTAGTGTTTTACCGAATGCGCACTGCAGCCTCGCCCGGCACTTGCGCCGGCGGCCGGAAGGAGATCCCGTGGCACTGATCCGCAGGGTTGCTTTGCTCTCCCTCCACACCTCGCCGATGGAACAGCCAGGCTCCGGCGACGCCGGCGGAATGAACGTGTACGTCCGCGAACTGGCCGAAGCCCTGGCCGAAGCCGGGATCGAGGTGGAGATCTTCACCCGCGCCACCGCCGCCAACCAGCCGGCCGTTGAACATCCGGATCCCGGCGTCTGCGTCCACAACGTGATGGCCGGGCCGCCGCGGAAGGTTCCGAAAGAGGAACTTCCGGGCCTGGTGAACGCCATGGTGGCGGAGATCGAGCAGATCCGCCGCCGCCAGCCGCACGGGCGCTACGACGTGATCCACTCGCACTACTGGGTCTCCGGACTGGCCGGCCTGGAACTGTCCCGGCAATGGGACGTGCCCTTGGTCCACACCATGCACACCATGGCCAAGGTCAAAAACCTGCTCCTGGAATCCGGTGAACAGCCCGAACCGCGGCGGCGCGAAGTGGGCGAGCAGCGCATTGTGGACGGCGCGGCCAGGCTGATCGCCAACACCAGCGCCGAGGCCGGCGAGCTCGTCTCCCATTACGGCGCCAGCTTCGAGCGGATCGACGTCGCTCCCCCGGGCGTTGACCTCAACACGTTCACGCCGGCGTTCCGCACCCGATCGCGCGCCGAACGGGGCATCAGCCCGGACACGTTCCACCTGGTTTTCGCCGGCCGCATCCAGCGCCTCAAAGGCCCCCAGGTCCTGGTGAAGTCCGCCGCGCTGCTGCGCCAGCGCCGGCCGGACATCGACCTCCGGCTCACCATCCTCGGCTCACTGAGCGGAAACAAGGAATTCAACCTCCGGCGGCTGGTTGCCGAGGCAGGAATGGACGACGTCGTCACGCAGCTTCCGCCGGTCAAGGCACCGGAGCTGGCGGGCTGGTTCCGGGCGGCTGACGTGGTGGCCATGCCGTCCTTCAGCGAATCCTTCGGGCTGGTGGCGCTGGAGGCCCAGGCCTGCGGCACTCCCGTGGTGGCCACCCGGGTGGGCGGCCTCTCGCGTGCCATCTTCCACGGCCGGACCGGCCTGCTGGTGGACGGGCATCATGCCGCTGACTGGGCCGATGCGCTCGAAGCGCTCTACGACGATCCGGCCACCCGGGCTGACATGGGCCGGGCCGCCGCCATCCGCGCGCAGAGTTCCGGCTGGCAGCGCACGGCGGCGGTCACCCTGGACAGTTACCACGCCGCTGCCGACGACTCAGCCGCGCCCCGCCTGGTCCGCGCCATCCCAGCTTCCTGACGGCCGCCGTCGTCAACGCCACTGCGGTGGCGCCAACCCAAGGAAAGGACAACGGTGTCTGATTTCCCGACTGATCTGCAGATAGCCCGTGCCGCCGCCATCCGGCCCATCACCGAGATTGCCGAAGCCGCTGGAATCAACGCCGCGGCGCTGGAGCCCTACGGACGATACAAGGCCAAGATCGACCCGGCGCTGCTGGACGCACCCGGGCCTGCGGGGAAGGTGGTCCTGGTGTCGGCCATGTCCCCCACCCCTGCCGGCGAGGGCAAGTCCACCACCACGGTGGGGCTGGCGGACTCGCTGGCCCGGGCCGGGCACAAGGTGATGATTGCGTTGCGGGAACCGTCGCTCGGGCCCATCCTGGGCATGAAGGGCGGGGCAACGGGCGGCGGCTATTCGCAGGTGCTGCCCATGGACGAGATCAACCTGCATTTCACCGGTGACTTCCACGCTTTGACCAGCGCCAACAATGCCCTGATGGCCCTGGTGGACAACCACATCTACCAGGGCAACGAACTGGACATCGACCCGCGGCGGATGACGTTCAAGCGCGTCCTGGACATGAATGACAGGGCGTTGCGGGAGGTGGTCATCGGGCTGGGTGGACCCACCCAGGGCGTCCCGCGGCAGGACGGTTTCGACATTACCGTGGCTTCCGAGGTCATGGCCGTGTTCTGCCTGGCCACGGACCTGGCCGACCTCCGGGACCGCCTGGGCCGCATCACGTTCGGCTACACCTACGCGCGCAGGCCCGTCACGGTGGCCGACCTTAAGGTGCAGGGCGTCCTGACACTGCTCCTCAAGGACGCGATCCGGCCCAACCTGGTGCAGACCATCGCCGGCACGCCCGCGCTGGTCCACGGCGGCCCGTTTGCCAACATCGCGCATGGCTGCAATTCCCTGATCGCCACCCAGACGGCCCGGCGGCTGGCGGACATTGTGGTTACCGAGGCGGGGTTCGGCGCCGACCTGGGGGCCGAGAAATACATGGACATCAAGGCCCGCACAGGCGGGGTTGCGCCGTCCGCGGTGGTGGTTGTGGCGACGGTCCGGGCCCTGAAGATGCAGGGCGGCGTAGCCAGGGACCAGCTGACCCGCCCTGACCTGGCGGCGCTGGAAGCCGGCGTGGCCAACCTCCGCCGGCACGTGCGGAACGTGGAAAAATTCGGCGTCCCGCCGGTGGTCGCCATCAACCGGTTCTCCTCGGACACGCAGGAGGAACTGGACTGGCTCCTGGCCTGGTGCGCCGCTGAAGGCGTTCCGGCCGCCGTCGCGGACGTTTGGGGACACGGCGGCGGCGGCGCCGGGGGCGATGAACTGGCGGCCCTGGTGGCACAGGCCCTGACGGAACCCACCAGCTTCCGGCACCTGTACCCCCTGGACATGCCTGTGGAGGAGAAGATCCGGACCATCGCGCAGGAGATCTACGGGGCGGACGGCGTGGACTTCTCGGTGCCGGCCCTGAAGCGGCTCGCCGACATCGAGCGGAACGGGTGGGGCAACCTGCCGGTCTGCATGGCCAAGACCCAGTATTCATTTACCGACGACGCCACCCGGCTGGGTGCCCCCAAGGGCTTCACCATCCACGTGCGCGACCTGCTGCCCAAGACCGGCGCGGGTTTCATCGTGGCCCTGACCGGCGCGGTGATGACCATGCCGGGCCTCCCGCCGGAGCCGGCAGCGCTGCGGATGGACGTGGACGACGCCGGAAACCCGGTGGGGCTCGCCTAAAACCGTCGGCCCTCCCCTCCCCGTTGCGCTATCACTTAGGGTCCCCAAAAGGGGGCTTTAGGGACCACAACTGATAGCGCAACGGGGGCTGTGGATAACTTCAGCGGACCACCCTGGCTCCGCGCCACAATGGTGCCATGCACCAGCCCTCGCCCCTCCCAAAAGGACTCTCCGCCGCGCCTTTCACCGTCCACGAGGCGCGGGCGGCGGGCCTGACCCGGGGCCGGCTGCGTGCAGCGGACCTGACATCCACCGGGCGCCTGCTCTACCAGCGCTCGGATTGGGAGTTCGACCTTCCGGGGGTGGCACGGGCACTCTCCGCGGCCACGCCCGGTGCCTGGATATCCCATCTGACGGCTGCCGCGCTGCTGGGCCTGTGGTTGCCGCCGTGGCTCCAGGACAGCCGCGAACTGCACCTGAGTAAGCCCAAGGCCTTGCCGCCAGCCCGACGCTCCGGGGTGGTGGGCCACACCGTTCTTGCTTTCCCTGACGAGACCATGTGCTGGGAGGGCATCCACCTGTCCACCCCGGCGCGCACCTGGCTGGACCTGGCCAGGCGTTTGCCGTTGGAGCATCTGGTGGCGGTCGGCGACCAGCTGGTGCGCCCGCCCCGCCCCGGCCTCGAGCTGCGGACGGAAGCCTGGTCCAGCGTCCAGGAGCTGCGGCTGGTCGCTTCCCGGCACCCAAAGCTCAAGGGCATCGTCAAGGCGCGTGCCGCCGTCGAACTTGTCCGTTGCGGTTCAGACTCCGCCCCTGAGACGTTCCTGCGCCTGGCCCTGACAGACGCAGGGCTCCCCGAGCCCGGCCTTCAGGTCCGGATCGATCCGGCTGATCCCTACTCGCCGGCCGCCGACCTCGGGTACCGGGCCCGCCGCATCGCGATCCAGTACGACGGCGGCCATCACCTCAGCCGCGAACAGCAGTCCCGCGACAACCGGCGGGATGCAGCCTTCCATGCTGCCGGCTGGCGGTACTTCAAGTTCAACGCCGACGACCTTGCCCGGGACTTCCGCGGCGCCGTTGGCCAGATCCGGGCGGCACTGCGCCAGGCCTGAACGCACGTTGCCCTATCACCTATGGTCCCCAAACAAGGCGTTTGGCGACCATAGGTGATAGGGCAACGGGAGGGTGGGAGGGCTTAGCGCTCCAGGTCGCCGCGGATGAAGGCTTCGACCTTCTCGCGGGCGAGGTCGTCGTTGAACTGCTCCGGCGGCGACTTCATGAAGTAGCTCGATGCGGAGAGCAGCGGCCCGCCCACACCACGGTCCAGGCCGATCTTCGCCGCGCGGATGGCGTCGATGATCACGCCGGCGGAGTTGGGCGAATCCCAGACCTCCAGCTTGTACTCCAGCGATACGGGGGCGTCGCCGAAGTTGCGGCCCTCGAGCCGGACAAACGCCCATTTGCGGTCATCGAGCCACTGGACGTAGTCCGACGGGCCGATGTGGACGTCCTTGGCGGCGAGTTCGGCCTGAACGTTGGACGTCACGGCCTGGGTTTTGGAGATCTTTTTGGACTCCAGGCGGTCACGCTCCAGCATGTTCTTGAAGTCCATGTTGCCGCCCACGTTCAGCTGGTAGGTGCGGTCAAGGGTGACGCCGCGGTCCTCGAACAGCTTGGCCATGACGCGGTGCGTGATGGTGGCACCGATCTGGCTCTTGATGTCGTCGCCCACGATCGGCACGCCGGCGGCGGTGAACTTGTCCGCCCATTCCTTGGTGCCGGCGATGAAGACGGGCAGGGCGTTGACGAACCCCACGCCCGCATCGATGGCGGCCTGGGCATAGAACTCGGCGGCGGCCTGGGATCCCACGGGCAGGTAGCAGACCATCACGTCGACCTTGGCGTCCTTGAGTGCCTGAACCACGTCCACGGGCTCTTCCGTGGACTGTTCAATGGTCTCGAGGTAGTACTTGCCCAGGCCGTCCAGGGTGTGGCCGCGCTGGACCGTGACGCCTGTGGGCGGGACGTCGGCGATCTTGATGGTGTTGTTTTCGCTGGCCAGGATGGCATCCGCAAGGTCAACGCCGACCTTCTTGCCATCAACATCAAACGCGGCAACGAACTCAACGTCGCCCACGTGGTACTGGCCAAACTCAACGTGCATCAGGCCGGGAATGGTGGCCGCAGGATCGGCGTCCTTGTAGTACTGGACGCCCTGGACCAGCGAGGCGGCGCAGTTGCCAACGCCGACGATTGCAACACGGATCGGATGTGAAGACACGGAACTCCTTTATGACATACGTCAGCCCGCTGGCTTCCGCTGCAGAATACGTACGACGGCGGCCGGCAGGCATGGCGCCAAACGGCGCCTTTTCATGATACCCAACAGGACGGTGCCGGGGATTGTTCCCCGGCACCGCCCCGCAACAAAAGGCTCAGGCGTTCTGCTTCCAGAGGCTGATGTCCGAATCGACGGCGAATTCATCGATCGCGGTCAGTTCCGCTTCGGTGAAGCCGAGGTTGTTGAGGGCGCCCAGGGTGTCCTCAAGCTGGCGCACGCTGGAGGCACCCACCAGCGCTGACGTCACCGGGGTGCCCTTGGGCTGGTCGCGGAGGAGCCAGGCGATGGCCATCTGTGCCAGCGTCTGGTCCCGGCCGGCAGCGATGCCGTTCAGCCCGCGGATCCGGTCCAGCTTCTCGTCCGTGATGGCGTCCTCGGACAGGAACCGGGCCTTGGCCGCGCGGGAGTCGGCAGGGATGCCGTTGAGGTAGCGGTCCGTGAGCATCCCCTGCGCCAGCGGCGAGAAGGCGATGGACCCGGCGCCCACCTGATCCAGCGCCTCATACAGGTTGGGGGTGCCGTTTTCGGTCCAGCGGTTCAGCATCGAGTAGCTGGGCTGGTGGATGAGCAGCGGCGTGCCGAGGTCCTTGAGGATCCGGGCCGCTTCGAGGGTCTGCTCGGGCGTGTAGGAGGAGATGCCCGCGTACAGGGCCTTGCCGGAGCGCACGGCGTAGTCCAGGGCGCCCATGGTCTCTTCCATGGGCGTTTCCGGGTCCGGCCGGTGGCTGTAGAAGATGTCCACGTAGTCCAGGCCCATGCGCTGCAGGGACTGGTCCAGGCTGGAAAGCAGGTACTTGCGCGATCCCCACTCGCCGTAGGGGCCGGGCCACATGTAGTAGCCGGCCTTCGTGGAGATCACGAGTTCGTCGCGGTACGGCTTGAAGTCGTCCTGCAGGTGCCGGCCGAAGTTGGTCTCCGCGGTGCCGTCCGGCGGGCCGTAGTTGTTGGCCAGGTCAAAGTGGTTGACACCCAGGTCGAAGGCGCGGCGCAGGATGGCGCGCTGTTCGTCGAAGCGCTTGTCGTCGCCGAAGTTGTGCCACAGGCCCAGGGAAATGGCGGGCAGCTTCAGGCCGCTGCGGCCGACCCGGCGGTAGGGCATGGATTCGTAGCGGTTCTCCGCTGCAGAATAAGTCATACTTCCATCCTGCCAGTTGTGACCCGCACAACACGCAGGGAGGGACGAAGTTACGCCCCAGGCTGACAGCGCAGCCCGGGGCGTAACCAAACGTCAGGCCTTGACGATGGCTGCACTCCACGGCTGCAGGACCAGGGTGCCGGCAGCCAGTTCCGTGCCGGCGTCCGTGGCGAGCAGGACCGAGCCGGCGACTTCCTCCAGCCGGGCTTCGGCATCCGCAAAATTCAGCAGCACCTCAACGCTGCCGCGCCGGAAGCGCAGCCAGCCGGCGGCGTCGTCAAACTCCACCGTGGTCTCCGCAAAACCGAGCCCGGCCAGTTCCGGGTGGTCCCGGCGCACCGCAGCCAGGGACCGGTACAGGTCCAGCAGCCGGGCGTGATCGCCAGTGCCGGCTTCATCCCAGTTGAGCTTGGACCGGTGGAAGGACTCCGGATCCTGCGGATCGGGAACCACCGCGGGATCCCAGCCCATCCGTTCAAATTCCTTGATCCGACCCTCGGCGGTGGCCTTGCCCAGTTCGGGTTCGGGATGCGAGGTGAAGAACTGCCAAGGCGTGCTGGCGGCGAACTCCTCACCCATAAACAGCATGGGTGTGAACGGCGAGGTCAGCGTGAGCACCGCGGCGAGGGCCAACTGGCCATGGGAGAGTGACTGGGAGAGCCTGTCCCCCGTGGCCCGGTTGCCGATCTGGTCGTGGTTCTGGTTGCAGACCACCAGCGCCGCCGGGTGCACCAACGAGGCGTCGATGGGCCGGCCGTGGTGGCGGCCGCGGAAGCTGGAGTAGCTGCCGTCGTGCAGGAAGCCATCCTTGAGTACCTTGGCCAGGACGGCCAGCGAGGCGAAGTCCCCGTAGTAGCCCGTGGTTTCTCCGCTGACACTGACGTGCACGGCATGGTGGAAGTCGTCGCTCCACTGCCCCGCCAGGCCGTAGCCGTTGACATCCCGTGGGTACATCAACCGCGGATTGTTCAGGTCGGATTCGGCGATGAGGGTCTTGGCCAGGCCGGTCTCAGCGGCGACAGCGTCGCCCAGGGCACCGAGCTCCTCCAGGATGTGCACAGCACGCTCGTCCCGCAGGGCGTGCACGGCATCAAGCCGGAGCCCATCAACGTGGTAGTCCCGCAGCCAGAGCGCGGCGTTGTCCAGGATGTACTCCCGGACAACATCCGAGCCCGCACCGTCCAGGTTGACGGAGTCGCCCCAGGTGTTGGCGTCACCCTGCTTCAGGTACGGACCGAATTTGGGCAGGTAGTTGCCACTGGGGCCAAGGTGGTTGTAGACGACGTCCTGGATAACGCCCAGGCCCGCAGCGTGCGCGGCGTCGACAAACCGCTGGTAGGCCGCCGGCCCGCCGTAACCTTCGTGGACCGCGTACCACTGGACGCCGTCGTAGCCCCAGTTGTGCGTGCCGTTGAAGCCGTTGACGGGAAGCAGTTCCACAAACCCGACGCCGAGGTCCGCGAGGTAGTCCAGTTTGGCGGCCGCGGCGTCCAGGGTTCCTTCGGGCGTGAAGGTGCCCACGTGCAGTTCGTAGATCACCGACCCCTGCAGGTCCTTGCCCTGCCAGTTGCCGTCCTGCCAGTGGTGCGCGGCAGGATCGAACGTCCGGGAGAGGCCGTGGACGCCGTCAGGAACCCGCCGGGACCGGGGATCCGGCACCGGGGTGGTGTCGCCGTCGAGCAGGTACCCGTAATCGACTTCGCCACTGGCTGGCGCGTCCGGGGCGGACCACCAGCCTTCAGTGCCGGGAGCGGAGTGGACCTTTTCCATCGGGTATTCCCGGCCGTCAGCCACCAGCACCACGGTGGCTGCGTCCGGCGCCCAGACGTCAAAACGGGCAGTGCCGTTGTGTACCAAGGTCATCGGGTTGCTCCATTCGCTGGTACCAGCAGGGCCACCGGATAGGTGCCCAGCAGTTCGGCCACCGGGACGCTGCCGGGCCCATACCCGGCACCGGTGAGTTCGTCCCGCATCGGCACGGAAAGCTCGACGGCGGTATCGCGCCAGCCGCCGCCGGCCGCCAGTCCCGCAGGGAGCCTGGTGGCCAGGGCGAGTGCGCCGTCCGCATCCGCACCACGGGAGAAGGCCACGAGGTGGCCGGCCGCCGCACCGGCGGCCTGCACCGGGCTGTAGCCGGCAAAAAGCTCGGGCCGGTCCCGCCGCAGCCGCAGTGCCCGCGAGGTGACCAGGAGCTTGCTGGCCTCCGTGCCCGCGGCGGGCAAGGTCCCGGCGTCGATGCGCGCCAGTTCGTCGCGGCGTTCCCCGAAGTCCACGGGGCGGCGGTTGTCCGGATCGGTCAGGGACCGTTCCCAGAATTCGCTGCCCTGGTAGACATCCGGCACACCCGGCATGGCCAGCTGGACCAGCTTGGCGGAGAGCGAGTTGGACGCTGCGTGCGCATCGATGGTGTCCACAAACGCCGTGAGGGCTGCCGCCACTTCGGTGTTGTCGAACACGGCATCCACTGCTGCCGTGACGGCCGCCTCGAAGGCTTCGTTGGGTTCGGTCCAGGTGGTGGAGTTGCCGGCCTCGCGGGCCGCCTTCTCCGCGTAGCCCTGGAGCCGTTCCCGGCTGGCGGGCCAGGCGCCCACAATTGCCTGCCACAGCAGGTTCTCGAACGGGCCGTCCGGGATGGGGGCAAGCCTGCGGAGGGTGGCAAGGGTTCCGGCCCATTCAGCGGGGAGTTCGGCGATGACCGAGATCCTGGCCCTGGCATCCTCGCTGCGCTTGGTGTCATGGGTGGAGAGCGTGGTCATGGACAGCGGCATGTCCTGGTGGCGCCGCTGCATCCGGTGGTGGAACTCCGCCGGGTCCAGTGCGAACTCGGTGGGTTCGGCACCCACCTCGGTGAGTGTGCCCAGCCGGGTGTACCGGTAGAAGGCGGTGTCCTCCACGCCTTTGGCCATGACCATGCCGGAGGTCTGCTGGAACCGGACAGCCAGGGCGTGCTCCGGATCCAGCAGCAGGGGCAGGAGCGTGTCCACGGTGGCTGCCAGCTCCGGCCGGTGGCCCGCTGCGGCGCCGGCTGCTTCCTTGAGCACCTCGGCGCCTGTGGGCAGGTACGTCCGGTAGACCGGGAACGCGGCGATGATTTCGGCGAGGGCGTCTGCGGCCGCTGCCACGGACAACCCTGCGGACTCCGGCACCAACCGGGCCAGCCGGAGCACCTCGGAGCGCAGGATGCCGTCCGCGATCATGCGCTTGGTGCCGCGGATCATCCCGGCGTAGTCCGCGGGGCTGCCGCCGCGCAGGGATGCGTCCAGGTCATCAAGTCCGGGCTGGCCGGCCGGGTCAACAAAGAGCCGGTCCACGTCAGCCAGGGCGTCGTACCCGGTGGTCCCTTCGCAGGCGAATTCGCCGGGCAGGACTTCCCCTGGTTCGAGGATTTTCTCCACCAGGATGTACGCGCCGCCGGTGAGGTCCTTGAGCCAGCGCAGGTAGCCGCCCGGATCGGCCAGGCCGTCCGGGTGGTCCACGCGGAGCCCGTCCACCAGGCCCTCGGTGAACCAGCGGCCCACCTCGGCATGGGCTTCTTCAAAAACGCGGGGCGTTTCCACACGGATGCCCGCCAGGGTGGTGACAGCGAAGAAGCGCCGGTAGTTCAGCTCGGCGTCGGCCCGCCGCCAGCCCACCAGCTGGTAGTGCTGGCGGTTGTGGACGTCCTGCGCGGAGTCCCCGGCCGAATACGTGCCGGCGGCCAGCGGGAACCGGTGGTCGTAGTACCGCAGCTCGCCGTCCACGATTTCCAGCTTGGCCAGGTCATCGTCCGAGCCCAGCATGGGCAGGCGCACCTTGCCCCCGGCGAGGTCCCAGTCGACGTCGAACGCGTCCGCGTACGGCGAGTCCTTGCCTTCCTTCAGCAGGGACCACCACCAGGGGTTCTGCGCGGGCGTGGCTACGCCCACATGGTTCGGCACAATGTCCACCAGGACACCCATGCCGTGCTCGCGGGCGGCTGCCGAGAGGGCCAGGAGCCCTTCCGGGCCGCCGCGTTCGGGGTCGACGGCGGAAGGGTCGGTCACGTCATAGCCGTGGTCCGAGCCCTGTTCCGCCGTCAGGATCGGTGAAAGGTAGATCCAGTCCGCCCCCAGGTCCTTCAGGTACGGGACGGTGGCGGCAGCGTCGAAGAGCGTGAAGCTGCGCCGGATCTGCAACCGGTAGGTGGAAGCGGGGACCTTCACTTTTCGTCCGCCTTCGCTTCACTTGCCCTTGCTTCGCTGGCTTCGGCGGCCTGCGTCTGCGCCTCCACCATTTCCACCTGGGCTTCTTCATGATCGGCCATGGAGGCCAGGGACGCGGCGGCGGACAGATCCACCTCAGCTTCGGGGCCGGAGTAGGCCCGCAGGACCACCATGGATTTGGCATCCAGCGTGATCGTGGCGCCGGCCTTGAGCGGTTCGTACGCGTCTGCCTGGGCTGCGGTATCGATCATGACTTCCCAGTACTGGGCGTACTCCTCTGACGGAAGGAGGAAGTCCACACTGTCATCGTGGGCGTTGAAGGTCATGAGGAAGCTGTCGTCGGTGATGCGGCGGCCGCGGAAGTCCTTCTCCTGGATGCCGTCGCCGTTGTAGAAGACGCCGATGGTGCGGCCAAACCCGTTGCCCCAGTCCTCGGGCAGCATTTCGGTGCCGTCGGTCCGCAGCCAGACGATGTCGGGCAGCTTCTCGCCTTCGCCACGCCGGACGGGCCGGCCGTCGAAGAAGCGGCTGCGCCGGAAGGTGGGGTGGTCGCGCCGGAGTTTGTTCACGAAGGAGGTGAATTCGACCAGCGGCTGGTCCATGGCATCCCAGTGGATCCAGCTCAGCTCGGAGTCCTGGCAGTAGGTGTTGTTGTTGCCCTGCTGCGTGCGGCCGAGTTCGTCGCCGTGGAGCACCATGGGGACACCCTGCGAGAGCAGGAGGGTAGCCAGGAAGTTCCGCTGCTGGCGCGCGCGGAGCGTCAGGACTTTTTCGTCGTCCGTGTCGCCCTCTTCGCCGCAGTTCCAGGACCGGTTGTGCGACTCGCCGTCGTTGTTGCCTTCACCGTTGGCGTCGTTGTGCTTCTCGTTGTAGGACACGAGGTCGCGCATGGTGAAGCCGTCGTGGGCCGTGACGAAGTTGATGGAGGCCACCGGGCGGCGGGCGGAGCTTTCGTAGAGGTCCGCGGAACCGGTCAGGCGGGAAGCGAATTCACCCAGTGTTGCGTGCTCGCCGCGCCAGAAATCACGGACTGTGTCGCGGTATTTGCCGTTCCATTCAGTCCACTGGGGCGGGAAGTTGCCCACCTGGTAACCGCCGGGGCCAACGTCCCACGGCTCGGCGATCAGCTTGACCTGCGAGACGATCGGGTCCTGCTGGATGAGTTCGAAGAAGGTGGAAAGCTTGTCGACGTCGTAGAACTCACGGGCCAGGGTGGAGGCGAGGTCGAAGCGGAACCCGTCGACGTGCATTTCCGTGACCCAGTACCGGAGGGAGTCCATCAGCAGCTGCAGGGAGTGCGGATGCCGGACGTTCAGGGAGTTGCCGGTGCCGGTGTAGTCCATGTAGTGCTTCTGGTCGCCGTCAACCAGGCGGTAGTAGGCCTGGTTGTCGATGCCCTTGAAGGACAGGGTGGGGCCCAGGTGGTTGCCCTCGGCGGTATGGTTGTAGACCACGTCCAGGATGACTTCAATGCCGGCCCGGTGCAGGTCGCGGACCATTGCCTTGAATTCCTGGACCTGGTTTCCCACGTCACCTGCGGAGCTGTAGGTGTTTTGCGGGGCGAAGAACCCAATGGTGTTGTAGCCCCAGTAGTTGTTCAGGCCCTTTTCCACCAGGGTGCCGTCATTGACGAACTGGTGGACCGGCATCAGTTCGATCGCGGTGGCGCCGAGCTTCTTCAGGTGCTCGATCACGGCGGGATGGGCAACGCCGGCGTAGGTGCCGCGCTGCTCCTCGGGGATCTCGGGGTGCAGCTGGGTGAGCCCCTTGACGTGCGCCTCGTAGATGACGGACTGGTGGTACGGAATCCGGAGCTGGCGGTCGCCGTCCCACTCGAAGAACGGGTTGATGACCACACCGTGCATCGTGTGGGGAGCCGAGTCGGCGTCGTTTGTGGAGTCGGGATCGCCGAACTCATAGGAGAACAGGGCCGGGTCCCAGTCGATCTGGCCTTCAACGGCCTTCGCGTAGGGGTCCAGGAGCAGCTTGTTGGCGTTAAAGCGGTTGCCGCTGGCCGGATCGTAGGGTCCGTGGACCCGGTAGCCATACTTCTGGCCGGGCTGGATGTGGGGCAGGTAGCAGTGCCACACGTACCCGTCCACTTCAGTCAGCTCGACGCGGGTCTCGGTCAGGTCATCAGCCAGGAGGCAGAGTTCGACCCGCTCCGCCTGCTCGCTGAACAGGGCAAAGTTGGTGCCGGTACCGTCGAAGGTAGCTCCGAGCGGATAAGCGGTTCCAGGCCAGACTTCCATGATGCTCCTCATTGATTGCCGCAGCCGGGAGTGAAGCGCCCCGGCTGCAGGTGCGAACTTATGCCTACCGTAGCGGCAGGCAGTGACTATTACGTGAATGGGCCCCAGGGTTACTAAGCGTGCTTACTTTACCCCAGGTATGGGGTAGGGCATCGGCGATGCCGCCGGCGGTGATGGGCCCGCCGGCACAGGCGTCCGACGCCGACCTGCCGGCGTTGCCGTGCAGGGCGGCACCGAGTGCGGCCACCGCAGCCCAGCGCGCCGGTTCGGGAATGTCCAGTTTTTCGAAGCGCCCGACGCCGGTCCGCGCCTGGGCGAGCAGCGCGCCGATGATGCCGGCCAGGACGTCGCCGCTGCCGGCGGTGGCAAGCCACGGGACGCCGTCGGCCTGGCTGAACACGGTTCCGCCGGGGTCCGCCACCAGAGTGGTGGCACCTTTCAGGAGGACAGTGGCGCCCGTCAACGCGGCGGCCCCGCGGACAGCGGCCAGGGTTCCGGCCTCCACTCCGGCACGGTCCGCGGGTTGGCCCAGCCTCGCCAGCAGGGCGGCGAGTTCGCCGGCGTGCGGGGTCAGGACCACCTGGGGGCCGAGGGCAGCGGGCAGGGCCGGCAGGGCTCCGGCGTCCGCCACGGTGGGCAGCCCGGAAGCTGCGGCGTCGTGCGCCCGCTGGAGCTGGCGCTGGTCGCCGGGGCCCATGCCGGGGCCCACCAGCCAGGCCTGGACGTGGGTATCGGCCACCGGGCCGTCGCTGCAGACCACTTCGGGGCAGGCCTGCTGCACCAGGCGGGTGGCCTCGGGTGGGCCCAGGTAGCGCACCATGCCGGCGCCGGCCGCCAGCGCGCCGCGGCAGGCCAGGACAGCGGCGCCCGGATAGTCTGCGGAACCAGCCACCACCCCCAGGACACCCCGGGAGTACTTCTGCGCGCGGCGGGCAGGATCCGGCAGGAGGGCGGCCAGGTCGGCGGCTTCCAGCCGGCGCACCGGGGCGGCCGGAAGGTGCGCTTCAATGCCCAGGGGAACCACCTCGACCCGGCCGGAGTGGTCGGCGCCGGGATCTGCCAGCAGCCCTGCCTTGGCGGCTCCGAACGTTATCGTCAGGTCGGCGGAGAGTACCGGTCCGGTCACTACACCGGTATCGGCGTCCACGCCGCTGGGCAGGTCGCAGGCCACGGCAAGGCCCCGGCCTGGAAGGTCCGCGCGTGCGTCGTCGACGGCCCGGACCAGGTCGGCGGCAGGTCCGCGCAGCCCGCCGCGTGCGCCGGTGCCCAGGATCGCGTCAATGACGACGCCGGCGTTGGCCGCTTCCTCGGCCAGACCCTTAAGGGTGGCTTCGGTCAGCCCGCGGACGCGGCCGCCGGCACGTTCAAAGGCAGCGAGGGCTGCGGGGTGGGCAGCGCCTGCGGTGAGGACCGCCGTCGTGCGCATTCCACGTGCGGCCAGGAAGGCGGCGGCGTACAGGCCGTCACCGCCGTTGTTTCCCTTACCGGCAAATACCACCACGCTGGTGCCGGCCAGGCGGCGGCCGCGGGACCGGAGCCCGCCAACCACAGCGGCGGCGAGGCCAAACGCGGCGCGCTGCATCAGGGCATCACCCTGCCCGGCAGCGAGGAGCGGTTGCTCGGCTGCGCGGACCTGCGTTCCGGTGTAGGCGCTGATCATGGGTCCGGGCAGGTCAGCCTTCTGCGATGACGGTGGCCGTGGCGATCCCGCCGTCATGGCTGATGGAGAGGTGCCAGCGCTTGACGCCCTTTGCCTCGGCCACGGCGAGCACGGTGCCTTTGACCTGGACGGTGGGGCCATTGCGGTCCAGTCCGATCCAGCAGTCCTGCCAGTTCATGCCGGCGGGGGCGCCCAGGACCTTGGCCACGGCTTCCTTGGCCGCAAAGCGCGCGGCCAGGGACCGGGTGTTCAGTTCCCGCTCGGCAGGAACAAACAACCGGTCCCGGAGGCCGGGGGTCCGCTCAAGCTGGCGGCCAAACCGCTCGATGTCTACAACGTCTACGCCAATGCCAACAATCATGCGGCTTATTCTACGGTGACGCTCTTGGCCAGGTTGCGCGGCTGGTCCACGTCATAGCCCTTGGCGGCGGCAAGTTCCGCGGCAAAGATCTGCAGCGGCACGGTGGTCAGGAGGGGCATCAGCAGCGTGGGCGTCTCGGGGACGTAGAAGACGTGTTCGGCATAGGCCTTTACGGCTTCGTCGCCTTCCTCGGCGATGACCAGGGTGCGGGCGCCGCGGGCGCGGACCTCCTGGATGTTGGAGACCACCTTGGCGTGCAGGGAATCACGGCCGCGGGGGGACGGGACCACCACAAAGACGGGCTTGCCTTCGTCGATCAGCGCAATGGGCCCGTGCTTGAGCTCACCGGCGGCGAAGCCTTCGGCGTGGATGTACGCGATTTCCTTGAGCTTCAGCGCACCTTCCAGGGCCACGGGGTAGCCCACGTGCCGGCCCAGGAAAAGCACCGACTGCTCGTTGGCCATGCTGCGGGCCAGTTCTCGGAGCGGCCCGGCGCCATCGAGGATGGTCTGGATCTTCGCCGGGATCTTGTTCAGGTCCGCCAGGACGTCCTTGATCTGCCCGGAGAAAATGTTCCCGCGCAGCTGGGCCAGGTACAGGCCCAGCAGGTAGGCGGCCGTGATCTGGGCCAGGAACGCCTTAGTGGACGCCACCGCAATTTCGGGGCCGGCGTGGGTGTACAGCACTGCATCGGATTCACGCGGGATGGTGGAGCCGTTGGTGTTGCAGATGGAGATGGTCTTGGCGCCCTGTTCCCGGGCGTAGCGGACGGCCATCAGGGTGTCCATGGTCTCGCCGGACTGGCTGATGGAGACCACCAGGGTATTGGAATCCAGGATCGGGTCGCGGTAACGGAACTCGTGGGCAAGCTCGACTTCCGTGGGGATCCGGCACCAGTTTTCAATCGCGTACTTGGCGACGGTCCCGGCGTAGGCTGCGGTGCCGCAGGCCAGGACGATGATCTTGTTGACCTGCTTGAGCAGTTCCGGGTCGATCCGCAGCTCGTCGAGGGTCAGGTTCCCGTTCAGGTCCGAGCGGCCCAGCAGGGTCTGCCTGATGGCGTCCGGCTGGTCGTGGATTTCCTTCTCCATAAAGGAGCTGAAGCCGTCCTTCTTGGCAGAGGCCGGGTCCCAGTCAACGTGGTATTCCTTGCCTTCGGCGGGGTTGCCGAAGAAGTCGGTGATCTCCACGGAATCGGCGGTGATGGTGACGATCTGGTCCTGGCCCAGTTCCACGGCCCGGCGGGTGTAGTCGATGAAACCGGACACGTCCGAGCCCAGGAAGTTCTCGCCGTCGCCCAGGCCAACCACCAGGGGCGAGTTGCGGCGGGCAGCAACCACCATGTCAGGCTGGTCGGCGTGGACCGCAAGCAGGGTGAAGGCGCCCTCCAGGCGCTGGCAGGCGAGCTGCATGGCCTTGGCCAGGCCGCCGTTCGCCGTTTCGCCGCCCAGGGTGTTCCGGAAGATGTCGGCCAGGAGCGCGGCGGCCACCTCGGTGTCCGTCTCGGAAACGAAGCTGATGCCCTTGTTCTGCAGTTCCAGCTTGAGCTCGGCGAAGTTCTCGATGATGCCGTTGTGGATCACTGCCAGGCGTCCGCCGTCGGCCAGGTGCGGGTGCGCGTTGCGGTCAGTGGGGCCGCCATGGGTGGCCCAGCGGGTGTGGCCGATGCCCGTGGCCGTTGCAGGCAACGGATGTTCTTCCAGCTCATGGATCAGGTTGCTCAGCTTCCCGGACTTCTTCCGGGACTCGATGGCGCCCTCGGACACCACCGCAATACCGGCCGAGTCATAGCCCCGGTACTCCAGGCGGCGCAAGCCTTCCAGGACAACGTCCAGGGCGCTGTAGCCGGCATTGACGCCGTCGTTTGAACGGCCCACATATCCCACAATTCCACACATAGGGTCAAGCCTATCGGCAGGGACCGGAAGTTCTAAACCTGGGCAGTGTGCCCGGCTGCGGGAATGTTGCGCCTCCCGGCGCGCGCGGCGGCGGGCCCATTTCGCTATGTGCCGGGGGCGGGGCAGAATCTCTAAAGTGACTTTGCAACGCAATGAGGCGAACGGAGAGGGTGCCTCCCCGTTCGTGGAACTGGACCGGCAGACCTGGTCCAGGCTCGCAGCCCAGATGGAGCAGCCCCTCAATGAGGAGGACATCCTCCGGCTGCGCGGCCTCGGCGATCCCCTGGACATGCGGGAAATACGCGAGGTCTACCTTCCCCTGTCCCGGCTCCTGCACCTCTACGTCGAAGCCGCGGGCCAGCTGCATTCGGCCACCACCACGTTCCTGGGCGAGCAGACCCAGCGCACGCCGTTTGTGATCGGCGTGGCCGGTTCGGTGGCCGTGGGGAAATCCACCATCGCCCGCGTGCTCCGGGAAATGCTGCGGCGCTGGCCGGGCACCCCGAACGTGGAGCTCATCACCACCGACGGTTTCCTGTATCCCCTGGCGGAGCTGAAGCGCCGCCAGCTGCTGGACCGGAAAGGGTTCCCGGAGTCCTACGACAGGCGGGCCCTGCTGCGGTTCGTCAGCGAGATCAAGGGCGGGGCCGAGGAAGTCCGCGCTCCCTGGTACTCGCACGTCACCTACGACATCGTCCCGGACCGGGAAGTGGTGGTCCGCCGGCCGGATGTGCTGATTGTGGAAGGCCTGAACGTGCTGGCGCCGGCCCGGCCCCGGCATGACGGCCGGCAGGGGCTCGCGCTGAGTGACTTCTTCGATTTCTCCATCTATGTGGATGCCAAGACCTCCTTTATCGAGGAGTGGTACGTGGACCGGTTCCGCAAGCTGCGGACCACTGCTTTCGCCCAGCCGGAGTCCTACTTCCACCGCTACGCCACCCTCTCCGATTCCGAGGCGGAGAGCACGGCCCGCAGCATCTGGAAGCGAATCAACGAGCCCAACCTGGAAGAAAATGTCCTGCCCACCCGCGGCAGGGCCCAGCTGGTGCTTACCAAGGAAGCGGACCACTCCATCCGCCGCATGTTGCTCCGCAAGGTTTAACCCAGGTGTGCCACAACCAGGAATGCCTGCCTGCAATGGCCGGCAGCCGCCGCGCTTTCGGCCGCTTCCTGGCGCTGGGGGCCGGGCTCACTGTCCTGGCGGCCTGCACACCGGAGGCACCTGCCGGGGCGCCGCCGTCGTCCGCTTCCCCGACGGCTTCCGCGCCGCCGTCCCCGCCTGCCGCCACGACGGCTTCCCCAGCCGTCCCCGAACCTGAGCCTGTCCCCTCCCCTGCCCGGAAGTTCTCCCTGACGGACCCCGCCAGCCCCTGGCTGGTGGTCAACAAATACCGTCCGTTGGCGCCGGCGGACTATGCCCCGGCCGACCTGGTGCGGCCCGCCGTCGCCACGTCCGCAGCAGGTGACGCTGCCCTGCTGAACAGCACCACGGCAGCTGCAGCCGAGGCCATGTTTGCCGCCGCTGCCCAGGACGGCGTGGCCATGATCCTGGCCAGCGGCTACCGTTCCTACGCCACCCAGGTGGCCACGTACAACGGTTATGTTGCCAGCCGCGGCCAGGCGGACGCGGATACCGCGAGCGCCAGGCCCGGCTACTCGGAACACCAGACGGGCTGGTCCTTCGACATCGCCGACGGCGGCGGGGGCTGCGCCTTCCAGCCATGCTTCGCTGACCAGCCGGCAGCGGTATGGGCCAAGGCGAACGGCCACCGCTTCGGTTTTGTGGTCCGGTACCCGCTGAGGTTCCACCCGGTGACGGGCTACTACTACGAGCCGTGGCACCTGCGGTACATCGGGGTGGAGGCTGCCACGGAGATGGCGGCCCGCGGGATCAGCACGGTGGAGGAATACTTCGGCCTGGAAGCCGCGCCGGGCTACCCCTGAACGACCCGGGCATCCTTCCGGTTCCGGACACGCCCAAGGAAATTACCCGGCATTCTTCCAAGGTTAACAATCCTGCACTAGCTTGGTTCCTATGCTGACAGGATTCAAGAACTTCATCATGAAGGGCAATGTCGTTGACCTTGCCGTCGCAGTCGTCATGGGCGCCGCTTTTGGGGCCGTTGTGACATCCATCGTGGAAGGCCTGCTGACTCCCCTGATCGGCCGGCTCTTCAGTGCAAAGGGCATCGAGGACATGCAGTGGGAGGGATTCATGTACGGATCCGTCATCTCCAGCATTATTTCCTTTGTGCTCATCGCCGCGGCCATCTACTTCGTGGTGATCCTGCCCATGAACCTGATGATTGAACGCCGCAACCGCCGGCTCGGCATCGACCCCGATGTGAAGGAAGAATCTGCCGAGGACCCGCAGATCGCCCTGCTCACCGAAATCCGCGACGCCCTGCAGGAGCGCCGCGCCTGACATTTCCGCAACGGCTCCGGCCGCCAAAGGCTGCGGCCCGCTTCCGGTTGGAAGCGGGCCGCAGTTTTTTGGATTTTCCGTCAGTCGGTCACAAGCTCGAGCGCCAGTTCGGCCCGGACCACGTCGGCGAGGTGCGCTGCAATGGACTGCGCGGTTTCTTCATCGCCGGCCTCCACCATCACGCGGACCACCGGCTCCGTGCCGGATGGCCGGAGCAGGACGCGGCCGGTCTCGCCAAGGGTGGCCTCCGCGGCCAGCACGGCGCGGTGCAGCACCTCACTGTCACCCACGCGGGTGCGGTCAACACCACGGACGTTGATCAGGACCTGGGGCAGCTTGGTCATCACCGTGGCCAGCTGCTTGAGCGGCCGGCCCGTCAAGGCAACCTGCGCGGCGAGCTGCAGGCCCGTCAGCAGGCCGTCGCCGGTGGTGGCGTGGTCAGCGAAGATGACATGGCCGGACTGTTCACCGCCCAGGTTGAAGCCGCCTTCACGCATGCCTTCCAGGACGTAGCGGTCCCCCACTGCGGTTTCCCGGATGCTGATGCCGGCGTCACGGAGGGCGATTTTGAGGCCCAGGTTGCTCATCACCGTAGCCACCAGGACGTTGTCCTTGAGCTTGCCCGCAGTTTTCAACGCTACCGCAAGGATGGCCATGATCTGGTCGCCGTCCACTTCGGTGCCCTCGTGGTCCACAGCCAGGCAGCGGTCCGCGTCGCCGTCGTGGGCAATGCCAAGGTCGGCGCCGTGCGCCAGGACGGCCGCTTTGAGCGGGCCCAGATGGGTTGAGCCCACGCCGTCGTTGATGTTGTGGCCGTCGGGATCGGCACCGATGACAATCACGTCGGCCCCCGCGTCCTTGAAGAGCTGGGGCGAGCAGCCGCTGGCCGCACCGTGGGCGCAGTCCAGGACAACCTTGACGCCGTCCAGGCGGTGCGGGAGGGTGCCCAGCAGGTGGACGATGTAGCGGTCCTCCGCATCGGAGAAGCGCTGGATCCGGCCAACGTCCGCACCCACCGGCCGGACGGCGTCCTGCAGCATCCGGGCCTCGATGGCGTCCTCCACCTCGTCCGGGAGTTTCTGGCCGCCGCGGGCGAAGAATTTAATGCCGTTGTCCGGGGCGGGGTTGTGGGACGCCGAGATCATCACGCCAAAGTCGGCATCCAGGTCCGCCACCAGATAGGCGGCCGCAGGAGTGGGCAGGACACCGGCGTCGTAGACGTCCACCCCGGAGCTGGACAGGCCGGCTTCCACCGCAGCTGCGATGAATTCGCCGCTGGCGCGGGGATCGCGGGCCACCACGGCGCGGGGCCTGGTTCCGTTGGTGTTGCGGTCATGGCCGAGTACGACGGCGGCCGCCTGGGCCAGCTGCATCGCCAGCTCAGCAGTCAGCAGTCCGTTGGCCAGCCCCCGGACACCATCAGTTCCAAATAATCTAGACACCGGTCAAGTCTAGAGGATGGCCGCGCGGGTACCGTCGCGGGCCGTGCCCGGCGCCTTTTCCTACCTGATTTCCGGGCCCGGCTACTCACCCGTTTCCTGTCGGCCACGCCGCACTACCTGCTTCCCCGTTGACGGTACCTGTCTTTGCGGGAAAGCCTCGCCAGTGCCGATCCGGGCCTTCTACGCTCCATTCATGACACCTAGCTATGGGGGCTTGGCGCTCGAAATTGTTGTACCGGTCTTCAACGAAGAGGCGGTACTCGAGAACAGCATCACGCGACTCTTCGAATACCTGACAACTGAGTTGTCCACGACGTGGCAGATCACCATCGCGGACAATGCCAGCACTGACCGCACACCGGCCATCGCGGCCCGGCTCAGCGAACAGCTGCCCAACGTGGCCTACCGCCGGCTGGAGGTCAAGGGCCGTGGCCTCGCCCTCAGGGACGCCTGGAGCGCCTCGGAGGCAAAGGTGTTGGCCTACTTGGACGTGGACCTGTCCACGGACCTGGCCGCGCTGCCGCCGTTGGTGGCACCCCTCCTCTCCGGACACTCGGACATCTCGATCGGGACCAGGCTGGGGCAGAACTCCCGGGTCAGCCGGGGTCCCAAGCGGGAGTTCATTTCCCGGTCCTACAACCTCCTGCTGCGGCGGACCCTGCAGGTCCGCTTTTCGGACGCGCAGTGCGGCTTCAAGGCCATCCGCGCCGAGGTGGCCCGGCGGCTGCTGCCCCACGTGGAGGACAACGGCTGGTTTTTTGACACCGAGCTGCTGATCATTGCCGAACGTTCCGGGCTGCGCATCCACGAAATCCCCGTCGACTGGGTCGATGATCCGGACAGCCGCGTGGATATCCGCCAAACGGCGCTGGCTGACCTGCGCGGTATGGCACGGGTCGCGGGCTCCCTGCTGCGCGGTGTGGTTCCTGTCCAGGCCATCTATGCCGAACTGGGCCGCCGGCCGGCGGCACCGCTGCACCGGCCCAGTTTTTTTGGCCAGGTCCTGCGCTTCGGCCTGGTGGGAGCGGTGTCCACCTTGGCTTTCGCCCTGCTGTACCTGATGCTGCAGGGCCCCTTCGGCGCCCAGGAAGCCAACTTCCTCGCCCTGCTCCTCACCGCCGTGGGAAACACGGCCGCCAACCGCCGGTTCACGTTCGGCATCACGGGGCCCGGCCGGCTGTTCGTCCACCAGATCCAAGGGCTTATGGTGTTCCTCCTGGCTTGGGCCATAACAGCCTCCTCCCTGCTGACGCTCCACCTGGTGAACGCGGATGCCGCGCCCAACCTGGAGCTCCTCACCCTGACGGCAGCCAATGTGGTGGCCACGCTGGTACGGTTCCTGCTCCTGCGGCTGTGGGTGTTCCGGGCGCGGCGGGCCGACAGGGCGCCCCGGCGTCTCGCGCTGGGGACGGCTGCCGGAGGTCTCGGGTGACGGCGTCGGCCGGGACTGCGCCGCGTACCCGCCGCGGAACCCGCCCCGCACATCTCATCCAGCCCCGCATCATGGCCCGGGTATTCGGCCAGGCTGCGCTGGCACATGGACGCTGGGAACGCGGCGCCCTGCTGGGGCTGCTGGCCGCCACGGCGGTTCTGTACTGCTGGGGCCTGGACCGGAACGGCTGGGCGAACTCCTACTACTCCGCGGCCGTGATGTCCGGCGCGCAGGACTGGACGGCCTTCTTTTACGGCTCCTCGGACCCTGCCAATGCCATCACCGTGGACAAACCTCCCATGAGCATCTGGGTGATGGCCCTGTCGGTCCGCCTGTTCGGCCTCAACAGCTGGAGCATCCTCCTGCCCCAGGCCGCCATGGGGGTCCTGACCGTCTATTTGCTGTATGTGCTGGTCCGCCGCTACCTCGGCGCCTCCACAGCCCTCCTCGCGGCAACGTTTATGGCCGTGACGCCGGTAAGTACCGTGATGTTCCGGTACAACAACCCTGACGCCTTGCTGATCCTGATCATGGTGGCCGCAGCGCTGGCTGTGGCCACGGCCATCGACAGGCAACGGCCATCGCTGATGATCCTCGCCGGAGCCCTGGTGGGTGCTGGATTCCTCACCAAGCAGCTCCAGATCAGCCTCATCCTCCCGGCACTCGCGGTGACGTATCTGGCCTTCGCTCGGATCCCCTGGCGGCGGCGTTTCCTGCACCTGGGGTACGCAGCAGCCGCGGCATCAGTGGTGGCCGGCTCCTGGCTGGTGGCCGTTCAGACAGCCGACCCTACAAGCAGGCCATTCATCGGCGGGTCCAGAACCAACAGCACCCTGGAACTTGCGCTGGGCTACAACGGTTTGCAGCGCCTCACCGGCGAGGATTTGGCTCGGACAACCCCGTCCGGTGCCCAACTGGAGGAGTGGGACAGTGGCTATCAACGGTTCCTGCAACCCCAGTTCTCAGGGCAGTTCGGCTGGTTCCTGCCGTTGGCCGCCGTCGGACTTTTGATTGCTGCCCTGTGGCTGGCCAAACGGTACGGCAGCCGTGGGGCGCGAAGCCTGCTGCTCCTGGCGGCCGTCTGGTTTGCCACCTCGGCAACGGTGCTCGCATTTATGTCCGGCATGGTCCACCCGTACTATTCCCTGACAGCCGTGCCCCCGTTGTGTGTGCTGGCCGCCGTGGCATTGGCCTATTTTCTTCGATCAAAGGGTCGGCTTACCAGGATCATCTTCGCCGTGACGCTGCTGTCTTTGGCCAGCATGGCCTTCCTCACGGCAGGCCGGTCGCCGTCCGAATTTCCTGCCGGCGCCCAGTTGCTCCTGATCGGGTGGGCCGTGGCCATCGCCCTGCGGATGGTCCCCGGGGCTCCCCCTGCCCTACGGCGGGCCTCGATGCCGCTGCTCCTGGCCTGCGTTGTCCTGGGCCCCGCCGTCTGGTCCGTCAACACGGCCCTCAGTCCGCATACAGGGGCCGCAGTGACGGCAGGGCCGGCCATCTGGGGCGTCAGGACCGACCATCCGGACAAGCAACAGCTCGAATCCATCCTGGCGCCCGGTCACGTGGCCCTGGTCCTGGGCAGCTCACCGTCCGCGGGGCTGGAAAGCTCCCTGCGCAGCATCCCCCCGTCGGTAACCTGGGTGGCTGCGGTCGTCGGGTCTGAAACGGCAGCAAACTACCAGCTGGGACTGGGTCGCGCCGTCCTTCCGCTGGGCGGTTTCGACGGCACAGACCCATATCCCACGCTGGAACAGTTCCAGGCCCTTGTGGCAGACGGCAAGGTGGGTTCCCTGGTGGTCCAGGACCTGCCGCCGCTGACGCTGGAAGGCAAAGGCGAGTCGGCCCGGATCGTGGCATGGGTCCGTGCCACCTTTCCCGCCCGGGACGGCGACGGCGCCGAACTGTACCTCCTGCACCAGCCCTGAAACGCGGAACAGCCCGCCCCGCCAATGGCGGGACGGGCTGTCCGGACAAGCGGTTTAGCGCTTGGAGTACTGCTGTGCCTTACGGGCCTTCTTGAGACCGGCCTTCTTACGCTCGATCACGCGGGCGTCGCGGGACAGGTAACCGGCCTTCTTCAGGGTGGCGCGGTTGTTCTCGACGTCGATCTCGTTCAGTGAACGGGCGATGCCGAGACGCAGTGCACCGGCCTGGCCGGAGATGCCGCCGCCGTGGATGCGGGCGATAACGTCGTAGGCGCCTTCGAGATCAAGGATCTTGAAGGGCTCGTTGACGTCCTGCTGGTGCAGCTTGTTCGGGAAGTAGTTGTCCAGCGCGCGGCCATTGATGGTCCACTTGCCGGAGCCGGGCACAACGCGGACGCGTGCAACGGCTTCCTTGCGGCGGCCAACTGCTGCACCGGCAACAGTCAGGGCCGGACGCTCCTTCTTGGGAGCTGCAGCGTCTGCTGCAGAGCTCTCAGAGGTGTAGCTGGTCAGGGTTTCCTCAGCCTCAACGGCTTCGGTGGTCTCTTCGTTCTGAGCCACGGTTCTCCTTGTATTAAGTAAGTTGTTTGGTGGCCAGGACTACTGGGCGACCTGGGTGATTTCGAAAGTCTTGGGCTGCTGGGCGGCGTGGGGGTGCTCAGCACCGCGGTACACCTTCAGCTTGCCCAGCTGCTGGGCAGCGAGGGAGTTCTTGGGGAGCATGCCACGGATGGCCTTCTCAACGGCGCGGACCGGGTTGGATTCCAGCAGCTCCGCGTAGTTGACGGAGGTCAGGCCGCCCGGGTAGCCGGAGTGGCGGTATGCGCGCTTCTGCTCCAGCTTGGCGCCGGTCAGGGCAACCTTCTCAGCGTTGATGATGATGACGAAATCGCCCATGTCCATGTGGGATGCGAAAGTGGCCTTGTGCTTGCCGCGCAGCAGGATTGCGGTCTGGCTGGCAAGACGACCAAGGACAACGTCTGTGGCGTCAATGACGTGCCACTGGCGGTTGATATCGCCGGGCTTCGGGGTGTACGTACGCACGGTGTTTGCCTCGTTCTTGTTCTGGCGTTCTTTTTTAGGCTCCACTCAGGGGTGGACACCTACTATCTATGCGCTACCGGAACAGAGGTGAGGACTCTATGTAACCAGTGATCCTGGGGCTCCGAATGCGCCCGTTGGGTAGTCATCCTGCAACCGGATTCCCACTCGGGCACGCACCATCGGAATAGGACACGCACAACGACTACCAAGATTAGCGCGTTAGGGGGTTCGGGGTCAAAATGGGGTGGCGGGGCGCCTAAAACAGCACGTCCGGCAGGGCCAATACAGGGGGTTGCGGTGGCTGTGTGGGGAAATGATGGCGCGGGCGCCTGGCTGCTGATCCTGGCCGCCTTTCTGGCCGGCCTGGCCGCCTCCCCGGCGGCCGGGGTGCTGATCTTCCGTTTTATGCCCCGGCTCGGCCCCCTGCCGCGGACGTCAGTGCGGATTACGACGGCGGTCCTTACCGCCGTCATATGCGCCGCCTTCGCGGCGCGGCTGGGTGATACCGCGGCACTGCCGGCGTTCCTTTTCCTGGCCATTTTGGGTACGCAGCTGGCGCGGATCGACATCAGCCGGCATCTCCTGCCTAATCCCCTTGTGCTTTTACTGTTTTCCGGCGGCCTATTACTGCTATTAGTGGCCGCATTATTTGACAAGCAAGCTGGCAATGTCCTGAATGCGCTGCTGGGCGCAGGTATTTTGTTCGCCGGCTACCTTATTCTGGCCCTTATTTCGCCCGGCGCAATAGGAATGGGCGACGTCAAGCTTGCCGCGCCGGTGGGCCTGTACCTGGGGTACTTAGGCTGGAGCCAGTTGCTTTATGGCGGGCTGTTCGGGTTTGTGGTGAACGGCATGGTGACCCTGGTGGTCATCAGCACGAAGCCCCGGAATACCACCAAAGAAGTGGCCCACGGCCCGTCAATGCTGGGCGCGCTGGCCGCCGTGGCACTGCTTTTGCGCTGACCGCAGCGGCCGCAGCTCAGCCGGCCGGCCCTGCCACCTGCCGCTTTCCGGCACCCAGTACTGCCTAACTGTCCACACCCTACTGAGTACCCACCACCCCATCCGGGTAGGCCTTTTTCCGTGCCTGCGTAAAAAGTCGGGTACCACTACGCGTTGTTGCTGCGGTAGCGGAAATGGCAATCTCGTCTTAGCGAAATCCAGCCGCTAGGAAATATGGGGGCAGCTGGAAATTCGTTGAAATACAAACAATCCATTTCACCGAATCAAAGGACAATACAATGACTTCTCTCATGGTCTCAATGACTGCTTTCATCGCCGGCATCAAGGATCGCTTCGCTTCCGAAAAGGGCGCAACGGCCGTTGAGTACGGCCTGATGGTCGCCCTGATCGTCATCGCAGCCATCGTTGGCATCACGCTCGTCGGCACCAACCTGCAGACGCTGTTCAACTCCACCATCGCACCCAAGCTCGTCTAGGGATCACACCCCACGCCCCGGCGGCCCCCAGTCACCTGGGGGCCGCCATAGCACTATCGAGCAAGGAATCAGGACATGAACAGTAAAGACGAGCGTGGCGCGGCGGCAGTGGAATTTGCGCTTGTCCTGCCGCTGCTGCTTCTCATCCTGATCGGCATCATCGAATTTTCCCTGGCCTTCAATGCCCAGCTGTCACTCAACCAGGCAGCCCGTGAGGGCGCACGGTCCATGGCGATCAGCAACAACGCGGCCGGCGCCGCTACGGCCGCCGGCAACGCAGCCGGCCGGCTGGCACCGGCATCAGTCTCCACCACCTTCAGTGTCACGGGAGGTGGTTCCACGTGTTCCAGCGGACAGCAGGTCACGGCCACCACCACTTATACGCTCACCACGGCGACAGGTTTCATCGATGGCTTCACGGGACCGATCGTCATGACGGGGAAGGGCACCATGCTATGCGGCGGCTGACCAAAGATCCGGAAAATGAACGCGGGGCCACAGCCATCGCGGTGGCCTTGACCATGGTGATGATGTTGGGCTTCGCTGCCATCGCCGTGGACGTGGGTGGCATGTATGCCGAGAAGTCCGTTGTCCAGAACGGCGCCGATGCCGCTTCGCTTGCGGTGGCGCAGACCTGCGCCAAGAACTCCACCCTGCCCACCTGCGCCAGCGGGTCAAGCCTTTCGAGTGTGCTCGCGAAGGCAAACGCCAAGGACAATCTCACTAACGTGCAGTCAACCATTGTGGACAAGGCTGCAGGCAAGGTGACGGTTATCACCAACGCCGAGGAGTCCTCGGGGGTGCACTTCTCCACCTTCTTCGCCCGTATCTTCGGCACCAACACCGCCAGTATCAACGCCGAAGCCCAGGCCCGGTGGGGCGGGGCGCAGGCCGGCACGGCTGCCATGCCCATCGCCTTCTCGTCCTGCGAGGTGGATTCGTCCATCACTGCTGATGGAACCACGCAGTTCCTGCTGTCCCACGGAACCGGTGCGGGGAAGAAGGATACCTGCCACGACACCGGATCAGGCCTCGAGATTCCCGGCGGCTTTGGCTGGCTGAAGACTTCAAGCACGTGCAAGGTCAAAGTGGACCTGGCATCCCCGTGGGTGTTCAGCAACACCGGCAACAGTCCCGAAGCGGACTGTGCCGCCACGCTTCAGGGTTGGAAGACCAAGTTGCAGGCTGGCGGGAAGGTCGTTGCCCTGTTCCCGGTTTTCGATGACACCAGGGGAACCGGCTCCAACGGCGAGTTCCACCTCAAGGCTTTTGCCGCCATTGACCTTATGGGCTGGGACCTGGCCAATCAGGACCCCTTCAGCTACATGCCCGCGGCAGCGCAGGCCTTCAAGGATGCCGGGGGCTGGAAAAACAGCGACTTGGGCATTGTCGGCAAATTCATCCGCTATGTGGCCTTGGACGAATCCTTTGAGGTCGGCGGTCCCACCATCTACGGCGGCAATGTCGTGGAACTCACCAAATAAGGAACAAAGGAGAACACCGTGAAAACAAGGCTGCTGGGGGGCCTGGCAGCGTTGCTGTTGGCAGTTGTCGGATCTGTACTGATGTTTAATTACGCACAGGCAGCCGACAACCGCGCACAGCAAGGCCTGGATCCCGTTCAAGTACTCGTGCTGCAAAATGCCGTTCCGGCCGGGACGCCGGTGGCTGAGCTGGCCAAATCCACCAAGTCCACGTCCCTGCCAGGTGCTGCCGTTTCCGCAGACGCCGTCCGGGATCTCTCTGAATACGCAAACAAGGTCACCACCGTGGATCTCCAGCCCGGTGAGCAGCTGCTGGGGGCCAGGCTCGTTGACCCCAACTCACTCGCTGCTCCCGGGACGGTAGCTGTCCCGAAGGGCCTCGAGGAAGTCTCGGTCCTGCTGGAACCCCAGCGCGTGATGGGCGGCCAGCTGAAGGCCGGCGATACCGTGGGTATCTACGTCTCCTACAAACTGGATGAAGCGGCCGGCGCCGATGCACCGGTCAACGCCGACATCAAGGGCTTCAAGGAGTTTACCCGGCTGGCATTCCAGCAGGTCCTGGTCACCAGCGTCCAGCAGGCGCCGGCGGAAGCCGGCTCAGGCGCCGCCACGGACGGGCCGGCATTGCCCTCGGGATCGGTCTACGTCACGCTGGCCCGGAACGATGCGGATGCTGCCGAAATCGTCTTCGCTGCCGAGTTCGGCAAGATCTGGCTTTCCAAGGAATCGGCCGATTCGAAAGACACGGCAACCGGTCCGGTCACAGTGGGCAAGGCATCCCGATGAGCCGCTTTGTGGTCGTCACCGCCGCCCAGGACTTCCAGCGCAAGGTCCAACTCGCCGTCAAAGGCGCCCTGCACGGTTCAGTCCAGGTGCTCCCACCCTCGGTAATCCTGGGTGGACCCCAGGAACTCTTTGACCGCCTCACCGGCGAACCACCGGAAGTCCTGGTGTTGGGACCGGGCCTGCCGGAGAGCGACTCCCTCAAGCTCGCCACCGTCTTCGACCTCCAGTTCCCGGAAGTCAGCCTGGTCCTGGTTGAAGACACCGCCCCTGACCAGGTCATCCTGGCCATGCGGGCCGGTATCCGGGACATCATCAGCCCCAGCGCCGATGTGGACCAGCTGAGGATCCTCCTGGAGCGGGCGTGCCTGGCGTCGGCCGGCCGCCGGCGGGGTTTGGTTTCCGCGGCCGGACCGGAGCGGGAGCCCGGACGCGTCATCACCGTTATGTCGCCCAAAGGGGGCGTAGGCAAAACCACCGTCGCAACCAACCTGGCCATCGGCCTCGGCAGGATCGCACCCATGGGTGTGGTGATCGTTGATCTCGACGTGCAGTTTGGCGACGTGGCCAGCGGCCTGCTGCTGGAACCCGAGCACACCCTGCGGGAGGCAGTAGGCGCGGCTGCCTACCAGGACTCGATGGTCCTGAAGGCTTTCCTCACCGTGCACCCCAGCGGCATCTATGCCCTCTGCGCACCGAACACCCCCAGCGAAGCCGACCACATCAGCGGCCAGGCTGTCAGCCACTTGTTGAGCCAGATGGCTGCCGAATTCCAGTATGTCGTTGTGGACACCACCCCCGGCCTGGGGGAACACGTCCTGGCGGCACTGGAACAGGCAACGGATGCGGTGTGGGTCTGCGGCATGGATGTTCCCAGCATCCGCGGCCTGCACACAAGCTTCGCCATCCTCCGCGAGCTTCAGCTCCTGCCCCAGGGCCGGCACGTTGTGCTCAACTTCGCGGACCGGCGCAGCGGGCTGACGGTCCAGGACGTGGAAGCCACCATCGGCGTCCCCGTGGATACCGTAATTCCGCGGTCCAGGGCGGTCCCCTTCACAACAAACAAGGGCATCCCCATCCTGCAGGAGAATTCCCGCGACGGAGCTGCAAAAGCCCTGGCCAAGCTTGTGGAACGGTTCGACCCCAAGCATTCAGCTGCACCACAGAAGAAAGTACATCGACGGATGGTGATCTCATGAGTCTCGCAGAACGGTTGCAGGCAGCACGCGGCGGCCCCGCCATGCCCACTCCCAGCGGAGCAGGTGAACATGTTGTTCCTTTTGTGGACAGCCCGGACACCGGATCCGCGCCGGTGGACGCCCTGGCGGCCATCAAGCAACGCGCCGGGAAGGCCCTCTTTGAGCGGCTGGGGGCGAGGCTCACGGACACCACCCTGAGCGACGAGGATCTGCGGCAGATCGCCCGCGACGAGCTCAGCACCGTCATCGATGAAGAGCAGGTTCCCCTGACGCCGGAGGAGCGTCGACGGCTGATCCGCGACGTGGGTGATGATGTGCTGGGGTACGGTCCGCTGCAAAGGTACCTGGACGATCCCTCCATCACGGAGATCATGGTCAACCGGCCGGACCAGATCTATGTGGAACGGAACGGCAAACTGCTTCAAACGGATGGCCGGTTCAGCAGCGAAGAGCACCTTCGCAAAGTGATCGAACGAATCGTGGCCAAAGTAGGGCGGAGGATCGACGAATCTTCCCCGCTGGTTGACGCCCGGCTCGAAGATGGTTCCCGCGTCAACGCCATCATCCCGCCCCTGGCGGTCAACGGCTCGTCGCTGACCATCAGGAAGTTCAGCAAGGTGCCCCTGACCGTGCCGGACCTGATCAGTTTCGGCACCCTCACCCCCCAGATGGCTGAACTGTTGGATGCCTGCGTCCGGGCGAAACTGAACATCATCGTCTCCGGCGGTACGGGTACAGGGAAAACCACCCTGCTGAACGTGCTCTCCTCCTTCATTCCCCCGGAGGAACGCATCGTCACCATCGAGGACGCCGTGGAGCTGCAACTCCAGCAGAGCCACGTTGTCCGGCTGGAGAGCCGGCCGGCCAATATTGAGGGGAAGGGCGCCGTGACCATCCGCGAGCTGGTCAGGAACTCCCTCCGCATGCGGCCGGACCGGATCGTGGTGGGTGAGGTACGCGGCGGCGAGTCCCTGGACATGCTCCAGGCGATGAACACCGGCCACGACGGCTCCATCTCCACCGTTCACGCCAACTCCCCCAGGGACGCCGTGGCCCGCTTGGAAACCCTGGTGCTGATGGCGGGCATGGACTTGCCCCTGCGGGCAATCCGCGAGCAGGTTTCTTCCGCCGTCAACCTCATCGTCCACCTTTCGAGGCTCCGGGACGGCACCCGCCGGGTCACGCACATCACCGAAGTCCAGGGCATGGAAGGGGAAGTGGTCACACTGCAGGACGCCTTTGTCTTCGACTACTCCGCCGGCGTGGACAGCCTCGGCAGGTTCCTCGGCCAGCCCGTCTCCACCGGTATCCGGCCCCGGTTTGCCGATCATTTCGCGGAGCTGGGGATTAATATCAACCCCGAGATCTTCGCGCCCCGGCCCATGCAGATGGGGAGGCGATGACCGTGCCCGGCCAACTGGTATTCGTCTTCGGAATAGTTGCCATTACCGCTGCGGTGCTCATCGCACTGGTGGTTGTTTTCAAACCGGCGGGCGGCTCCGTACCGATGGAGCGGCGACGTCCGTTCGGCAACCCGGACCAGGGCGTGCTGACCCGGATCACCGAAGCCACGGTGAAGTTCGTGGAGACGAGCCTTTCCCGCCGGGCGCCGGCAACATCGCAGTCCACCTCGTTGCTGGTCCAGGCAGGATTGACGCTGCCACGGGCCGACTTCCTGGTGCTTGCGGCGGCGGGAACCCTGGTCAGTGCCGTGGTGGGGTTCATCCTGCAGGGGGCCGGCATGGCCCTCCTGTTCGCCATCCTGGTCCCCGTCCTGGCAAGGGTCTACCTGTCGGTGCTGGTCTCGCGTCGCAGGAGCCGGTTCGGCGAACAGCTCACGGACACCCTGACCATGATCTCCGGTGGGCTGCGGGCTGGCCACAGCGTGCTCCGGGCCATCGATGCGGTGGCCCAGGAAGCCAACGAACCCACTGCTACGGAGTTCTCCCGCGTAGTGAATGAGACCCGGCTTGGCCGGGACCTGCAGGAATCCCTGGGTGATGTGGCGGTCCGGATGAAAAGCGATGACTTCCGGTGGATGGCCGAGGCCATCGAGATCAACCGCGAGGTGGGTGGCGACCTCGCCGAGGTCTTTGACCAGGTGGGCGAAACCATCAGCGAGCGGGCCCAAATCAAAGGCACCGTCAAGGCGCTGAGCGCTGAAGGCAAACTGTCGGCCATCATCCTGATGGCCCTGCCGATTCTCCTGCTGGTCTTCCTCAGCCTGGTCAACCCCAAATATATGGGCAACCTCTTCGGCCACCCGGTCGGCTGGATGCTGCTGGGAATTGCCACCGTCATGATGGCAATCGGCGGTTTCTGGGTCCATAAAATCAGCGATCTGAAATTCTAGGGGATTTGTTATGCAGCCAATTGTCTGGGGCATCATCGCCGTAACCATGGTGCCCGCATCCATCCTGCTGTGGTCGGTCGTCGCTGTCGACAGGAAGTCCCACACAGTGATCCAGGGCAACCTTGCCCGCGGTCTCAGTGCCGGCGCCTCCGGGCCGAAAGCCCAGAACATGAACCTGGAGCGGATGGCGCAACGGCTAACGCCCAAAGGCTACATCGGAAAGCTGGACAGGCTCCTGGCCCTGGCCGGCAGGCCGGCGTCCATGCCGTTGTCCCGGCTCCTCGTCGCAAAACCGGCACTGGCGCTCATCGCGGCCGTCCTGATGATGCTGCTGCTCAGCCGTGGCGCCACGCCGCAGCTGCTCCTGCTTGCTGTTTTCGTTACCGCCCTTGCCTACTTCGTCCCGGATCTGCTGGTCCACAGCCGGGGTGCGGAGCGGCAGAAGAAGATCCAACTCGAGCTGCCCAACACCCTGGACCAGATGCTCATTTCAGTTGAGGCCGGGCTCGGTTTCGAGTCGGCCATGGCCAAGGCAGGCCAGAATGGCAAAGGGCCCCTTGCCGTGGAACTCATCCGGACCCTGCAGGACATGCAGGTGGGCCGCAGCCGGCGCGAATCGTATCTGGCAATGGCCGACCGCAGCAGCGTGCAGGACCTTCGGTCTTTTGTCCGGGCCATCGTGCAGGCCGACACCTACGGCATCGCCATCGCCAAGGTCCTGAAGTCCCAGGCGCATGAAATGCGCGTCAAGCGCCGGCAGCGCGCTGAGTACAAAGCCATGAAGCTTCCGGTCCTGGTGCTTTTTCCGCTGCTGCTGTTCATCTTCCCGGTGATCTTCATCGTCATCCTGGGTCCTGCGGTCATCAACATCATCGAAGCGTTCAGCTGAGCCTTCACCATCCATAGACCGGACCCCCTCGGAACCCAGAACCGAGGGGGTCCTTTATGGAGTTTGCCTGCCGGTGGTGAAGAACTACTCCCGCCGTGCCCGCGTCAGTTCCGCCCGCGCCAGCAGCTCAGGGCCTGACGGATAGGCGACTTCGGCGAGGACCAGGGGGTGTGGTGCGGCCAGCACCGACTTGGCGTCCCGCTTCCGCTCCATCAGCCGCTCGTAAAGCCATCCCGGCTGGTGTTGGCCCTCCCCCACATAGAGTGCTGAGCCAATCAGGGCCCGCACCATGTTGTGGCAAAACGCGTCCGCCTGGACTGTTGCAACCAGGACCCCGTCCCCGCCCCGGGAAAATTCAAACCGTTGCAGCTCGCGGACGGTCGTGGCGCCTTCCCGCGGCTTGCAGTAGGACCGGAAATCCTGCAGCCCCAGGAGCCGGGATGCTCCCTGGTTCAGCGCCGAAACATCCAGCGGGTTCCGGTGCCAGAGAGTGTAGGACCGGCCCAGCGGATCCCAGAGTGCCTGCCCGTCCGCGATCCGGTAGGTGTAGCGGCGCCAGAGCGCCGAGAACCGGGCGTCGAACCCGGGCAGCGCCGGATCCACCGAATGCACTTCGACGGCGCCGGACAAGTCACCCAGGATCCGGCTCAGCGCACCGCGGATCCTGCGAAGGAGCGCGACGGCGGGATCCAGTTCGTGCCCGCGCGGCAGTCCGCGCCATTCCTCTTCGCGAAGGTCAAGGTGGACCACCTGCCCGCGGGCGTGCACACCGGCATCCGTGCGGCCCGCCACCGTGACCCGGACCGGGCGCCGGAGCAACAGCGCGAGCGACTCTTCCAGGACCCCCTGGACGGTCCGCCGTCCCGGCTGGAGGGCCCACCCGCTGAAGGGGCCGCCGTCGTACGAAAGATCAAGCCGGATACGCAAAAACCCGCCGCCCCCCAAAACGGGGGCCGCGGGTTTTTGGTCGTTCATAGACTCAAGTCTATGCGAAGGAAGTCAGCGAATTACTTCGCGTCCTTCTCCTCGGCGGCCGGAGCCTCGGCGTCGGCGGCCGGAGCCTCGTCAGCAGCAGCTTCGTCAGCGGCGGGAGCTTCGGTGGCCGAAGCCTCTTCTGCAACGGGAGCCTCTTCGGCGGGTGCTTCCTCAGCAACCGGGGCGGCCTTGGCGGCAGCCTGGGTGGCTTCGGCGACAACAGCCTGCTTGGCGGAAACCGGCTCGAGAACCAGTTCGATGACAGCCATGGGAGCGTTGTCGCCCTTGCGGTTGCCGATCTTGGTGATGCGGGTGTAGCCGCCGTCGCGGTTCTCCACTGCCTGGGCGATGTCGGTGAACAGCTCGTGGACAATGCCCTTGTTGCTGATCAGGCCGAGTACGCGGCGGCGTGAAGCCAGGTCGCCACGCTTGGCGAAGGTCACCAGACGCTCTGCGTAGGGCTTCAGGCGCTTGGCCTTGGTCACCGTGGTGGTGATCCGCTTGTGCTCGAACAGTGCGGCGGACAGGTTCGCGAGCATAAGACGCTCGTGAGCCGCTCCGCCTCCGAGGCGCGGACCCTTAGCGGGGGTAGGCATAATAGTTTCTCCTCATATGGAAGCCAGTGGGCTGCGCACACCGTGGTGCATCCAGCCAGCCGGCCAAGATCTGTTTGTTAGAGTTCGTCGTCGCCGAAAGCGGCGTCGTCCTCTTCAATTGCTGCGGCGCGTGCTGCGAGGTCAAAACCGGGAGGCGAGTCCTTGAGGGACAGGCCCAGTTCAACCAGCTTTGCCTTGACCTCGTCAATGGACTTCGCACCAAAGTTGCGGATGTCCATCAGGTCGGCCTCGGAGCGTGCAACGAGTTCACCCACGCTGTGGATGCCCTCACGCTTGAGGCAGTTGTAGGAACGGACGGTGAGGTCCAGATCCTCGATCGGCAGTGCCATGTCAGCTGCAAGTGCAGCGTCTGTGGGCGACGGGCCAATCTCGATACCTTCAGCTGCGGTGTTCAGCTCGCGGGCCAGACCGAACAGTTCCACCAGGGTGGTGCCTGCGGAAGCAACCGCATCGCGCGGGGCGATGGCCTGCTTGGTCTCGACGTCGACAATGAGCTTGTCGAAGTCGGTGCGCTGCTCAACACGGGTTGCTTCCACGCGGAAGGTGACCTTCAGGACCGGCGAGTAGATGGAGTCGACCGGGATACGGCCGATCTCTGCATCGCCGGACTTGTTCTGAGCTGCCGAAACGTAGCCGCGGCCGCGCTCGATGGTCAGTTCGAGTTCGAACTTGCCCTTCGAGTTCAGCGTGGCAATGTGCAGATCCGGGTTGTGGAATTCGACGCCGGCCGGCGGAGCAATGTCCGCGGCGGTGACGACTCCGGGGCCCTGCTTGCGCAGGTAGGCAACAACCGGCTCATCGTGCTCGGAGGAAACCGAGAGGCTCTTGATGTTCAGGATGATCTCGGTGACATCTTCCTTGACACCCGGAACCGTGGTGAACTCGTGCAGCACGCCATCGATCCGGATGCTGGTGACAGCAGCGCCGGGGATGGAGGAAAGCAGGGTACGGCGGAGGGAGTTTCCGAGGGTGTAGCCGAAGCCCGGTTCCAGCGGTTCAATGATGAAACGCGAACGGTTTTCGGAGACTACCTCTTCGGAGAGGGTGGGGCGCTGTGCAATGAGCACTTAGGTTTCCTTTCGGCGAGCATCCGCTATATGACGCAACACAGGTGGTGGAAATGCGGTCTGAAGACTTAACGCGCTGGGCCTGCCCGGACCATCAGTGGTCCGGGCAAGCTTATGCAACGTCGAAAGGCTTAGACGCGGCGGCGCTTCGGCGGGCGGCAACCGTTGTGCGCTGCGGGGGTGACGTCCTGGATGGAGCCAACCTCCAGGCCAGCGGCCTGCAGCGAGCGGATTGCGGTTTCGCGGCCGGAGCCCGGGCCCTTGACGAAAACGTCGACCTTGCGCATGCCGTGCTCCTGCGCACGCTTTGCAGCGGCTTCGGCAGCCATCTGGGCAGCGAACGGGGTGGACTTACGCGAACCCTTGAAGCCAACCTCACCTGAGGAAGCCCAGGAGATGACAGCACCGTTCGGATCCGTGATGGAAACGATGGTGTTGTTGAACGTGCTCTTGATGTGCGCCTGGCCAAGCGCGATATTCTTCTTGTCCTTCTTACGCGGCTTGCGAACCGCGCCACGAGTCTTCGGGGGCATTTTTTCTCCTACAGAAAGTTTATTGGGGGAAAGCTGGCGCTTGGACCCACACTTGCCGGGTTCCCGGGCTCACCGAAGTGGCCTCAGGAGGCAGGTGCGGTTTAGCGAGCCTTCTTCTTGCCGGCGACGGTACGCTTCGGGCCCTTGCGGGTACGTGCGTTGGTCTTCGTACGCTGTCCGCGTACGGGCAGGCCCTTGCGGTGGCGCAGGCCTTCGTAGCTGCCGATTTCAACCTTGCGGCGGATATCTGCTGCTACTTCGCGGCGAAGGTCACCCTCAACCTTGTAGTTGCCTTCAATGTAGTCACGCAGCTCAACCAGCTGGGCATCCGTGAGGTCCTTAACGCGGACGTCAGAGCTGATGCCAGTGGCAGCCAGGGTTTCGTGTGCACGGGTCTTGCCCACGCCGTAGATGTAAGTAAGCGCAATTTCCAGCCGCTTTTCGCGGGGAATGTCTACGCCAGCGAGACGAGCCATAGTGGCAGTACTCCTTGATAAACCGGAGGTCCTAGGCAGTACACCCGCACGTTCCGTGCGGCCCCAGCCTCCGACCGGGGGTTAGCTGTCCGGGCTCAATACGTCCCAGTTCAGCTTGTGCTGCCTTTTATTTACTTGCGTGGGTTAGCAACCCAGGGTTTTCCTTCAGGGAAGGAAATTAGCCCTGGCGCTGCTTGTGGCGCGGGTTCTCGCAGATCACCATGACCCGGCCATTACGGCGGATCACTTTGCACTTTTCGCAGATCTGCTTGACGCTCGGCTTGACCTTCATGGCGTTCCTTTGCGTGTAACAGTTGGTCAACTGGAGCAGCGGCAGCGGATGCCGCAACTGCCCAGCAATTTACTTGTAGCGGTAGACGATACGACCACGTGTGAGGTCGTACGGGCTCAGCTCCACCACTACGCGGTCCTCGGGGAGGATCCGGATGTAGTGCTGGCGCATCTTTCCAGAGATGTGTGCCAGAACGATGTGCTTGTTGGTGAGCTCAACGCGAAACATCGCGTTAGGCAGCGCCTCGGTCACAACGCCTTCGATCTCAATGACCCCGTCCTTCTTGGCCATACCCTCCGCTAACTGTTGTTGCCGCAGCCCTGCCGGATTGCACCGGGAAAGACCACGAACGTTTTTGTTGGATCGATCATCTTCTCCTGAGCCCAAAAGGGCGCGGCAGTCCAGACAACCAACAAGCAACACTACCCTGTTCGCCGGTAAAAGTTAAATCGGCCATACTAACCTACGTGGTGCCGAATGCACCATAATCCCCGGCGGGCGTGCGCACCGGTTCGGCGCAGGCGATGCCGTCCAGGATGGCGGCACGCACGACGTCGGCTGCCGCGCTTTGCAGCGTCACCAGGCTGATCTGCCGGGCCGTTCCGGTGCTCCGGTCCAGGGCCACGGCGCCGGTGGCCAGGCAGAAGACCGCGTCCCCGTCCGCCAGCGTGTGGGACGGGTTCAAGGCCCGCGCCAGCCCGGCATGGGCGGCCGCTGCCGTCCGTTTGCACTCCGCAGGGTCAAGGACAGCGTTGGTGGCTACTATCACCAGCGTGGTGTTAAGCGGTGGGCCGTCTGCCGGCGCCGCCGCTTGCCGGGCAGGTTCAAACGGCAGGCCCAGGGCATTGACCACAGCGAGCGCGCCCACCACCACACCGCCGGGAAGGGTGGCAGAGGCGGTGCCGACACCGCCCTTGTAGGTCCTGCCAATCACGGCCCCGGTACCTGCCCCCACGTTCCCGCGGCCGACGTCGTGCCCTTCAACCTGGCGCCCGGCTGCGGCAGCTGCAGCGTATCCCATGTCCGGGGTGGGCCGGGCGGAAAAGTCGCCGCCCCGGCCCAGGTCGAAGATGGCCGCGGCCGGCACGATGGGGACCACGCCGCCCGGAACGGCGAACCCGCGGCCGTTCTCCTCACACCAGCGCTGCGCCCCTGCCGCCGAGGCAAGTCCGTACGCGCTGCCGCCGGTCAGGACCACGGCGTCCACGGTGGAAACGAGGGTGGTGGGATCCAGGGCATCCGTTTCATGGGTGGCCGGGCCGCCGCCCTGGACGTCCACGGAGCCCACAGTGCCCGGCGGGGGCAGGACCACTGTCACCCCGGACAGCCAGCCGCCGCCGACTTGCTGGACCTGCCCCACCCGGATACCGGGCACATCAGTGATCGCTCCCATCCCACCATTCTCCTCCCCCTCCCCCAACTAGGTCGCAGTTGTTGTCGTTTTGGGGCCCCAAAACGACAACAACTGCGAGTCAGTTGGGTCCCGAAGGCGGGGAAAGGTGACCACCCCCGGCGGCGGAAACGAACTTTGCGCCACCCGGACTTCAACGGTCCGTAAACAGCCAGGAAAGGGTTGGCCAACAATTCCCGGGAAGCCGGAAACCGTCGCTTTGGCCACTGACCGGTGTGGTGGAGTGAGAGTCAGCTCCCCCTCCGCAGCGCCCTGACCAGGGCCTTCTTCGTAAGAGACCCATGACCACTTCCCTTTCCGGGGCCAGGCCTGCCATGCAACCGGCACCGCCGCCCGCCCCGACCCCACCTGCAGCCCGGCCGCGCTGGTCCGCCAGGTCCCGCCGGGACTTCATTGTCTTCCTGGCGCTCGCCCTGCCCAACCTGGTGCTGATCGGGACGTTCACCTACCTCCCGCTGCTGAACAACATCTACTACTCCACGCTGAACTGGACGCTGGGCTCCGCCTCGGCCACCGTCGTCGGACTCGAAAACTACGTCAGGTTCTTCACCAGCGCGGACGCCCCCAAGGTCCTGGGCACCACCGCCATCTTCACCGTGACCACCGTGGGCGGCTCCATGGTCCTTGGGCTGCTGGTGGCCGTGGCCCTGAACAGCAGGGTCCGCGGCACCACGTTCGCCCGCGCCGCCGTGTTCGCCCCCTACGTACTTTCCGGCGTTGGCGTAGGACTCGTGTGGCTGTTCATCTTCGACCCCGGGTACGGCGTACTGTCCTGGCTCCTCCGCGGACTGGGCCAGCAGAGCCCGCAGTGGATCAACAATCCGGAACTGTCGCTGGTCATGGTGATCATCGTGTACGTCTGGAAGAACCTGGGCTACTGCGCCGTGGTGTTCCTGGCCGGACTGCAGTCGCTGCCTAAAGATGTAATGGAGGCCGCTGCCCTGGACGGGGCGGGAAGCTTCCGCCGTTTCCTCAGCATCTCCGTGCCGCTGCTCTCCCCCACTACGTTCTTCCTGCTGATCACCACCATGCTCAGCTCGCTGCAGGCCTTTGACCTGATCCGGATCATGACCCCGCTGGGTTCCGGCACCAGCACCCTGATCTACGAGGCCTACCTGCAGGCCTTCGGCGCCTACAACCGCGCGGGCTACTCCGCCGCCATCTCCGTGGTGCTCTTTGCCATCCTTTTGGTCATCACGGTGCTGCAGCTGCGGTTCGTCGAGCGGAAAGTCCACTACTCATGAGCGCGCCCACCGCCCCCGCAGTCCCCCGCGCCGACAGCGTGGACGACGACGGCCCCGCACCGCGGGTGCGCCCCTTCAGCCGGACCAATCTGGTCCAGACCCTCCTGGCCGGCTACGTTCCGCTGGTGGTGGCCGTACTGGTGGTGTTCCTGCCGCTGCTCTGGATGGTGTTGAGCTCGTTCAAGCAGCCGGGCGAGATCGTCACCCTTGACCTCCAGGTGCTGCCGAAAAGCCTGGACCCGGAAAACTACCGGATCGCCACCACCACCGTGCCGTTCGGCCAGTTTTTCCTCAACAGCACCGTGGTGACGGTGGTGGGCTCCGGCATCAAGGTGCTGCTGGCCATCCTCACCGCCTACGCGTTGGTCTTTGTCCGCTTCCCGGGCAAGAAGCTGATCTTTGTGCTCATCCTGGTGGCGCTGATGGTCCCGGCACAGGTGTCCATCCTGCCCAACTACATCCTGATCGCCGGGATGGGCGGCAAAAACACCCTGTGGGGCATCATCCTCCCCGGCCTGGGAACAGCGTTCGGCACGTTCCTGCTGCGCCAGCACTTCCTCACCCTGCCGGCTTCCATCATGGAGGCCGCGGAGATTGACGGCGCCGGGCACTGGCGCCGGCTCTGGCAGGTGGCGGCCCCGGTATCCCTGCCCTCCATCGCCACCGTGGCCCTGGTGACCGTGGTCAGCGAGTGGAACGAATACATCTGGCCGCTGATCATCACCGACAAGCCCGAAAGCATGACGCTACCCGTAGGCCTGACCCTGCTCCAGAACTCCGAAGGCAACGGCGCCGGCTGGGGCATCATGATGGCCGGTGCCGTCCTGGTGATCCTGCCCATCCTGGTGGTTTTCGCCATGCTGCAGCGCTACATCGTGGCCGGCCTGACCCAGGGCAGCGTCACGGGCTGATCCCCCGGCCACCCGCCGTCGGCCGTTCCTTCCAACCAAAAACTCTCCTCCCACCGCATCCAGCCGGACCTCCGGGCTGCGCCGCAGCCTGCCCCGGCACAAACGAAAGGCACCACCCATGGCACCGAAACCACTGAAGCTGGCACTGGACCGCAGGCTCTTCCTTTCCCTGGCCGGAATGGGGGCCGGCGCCGCCGCGCTCAGCGCCTGCGGTGGCCCCTCCACCGCTGCCGGCACGGGTCCCAGCGAGACGGCCCTGAATTTTGACGGCGTCACCCCCGCCGCGTCCATCGATTTCTGGTCCAACCACCCGGGCAAGTCCCAGGACGTGGAAAAGGACATGATCGCGCGCTTCGAGGCCAAAAATCGCGGGATCAAGGTCAACCTGGTCACAGCCGGCGCCAACTATGAGGAAATCGCCCAGAAGTTCCAGACGGCGCAGGCCGCGAAGTCCGGTTTGCCCGCGCTGGTGGTGTTGTCTGACGTCTGGTGGTTCCGCTACTACCTCAACGGGAACATCATCCCGTTGGACTCCCTCATCAGCCAGCTGGACGTCAAGCTGGACGACTTCCGCACCTCCCTGGTGGACGACTACAAGTACGACGGCCAGCAGTGGGCCTTGCCCTACGGCCGTTCCACTCCGCTGTTCTACTACAACAAGGACCACTTCGCTGCTGCCGGGCTGCCGGACAGGGCGCCCGCCACCTGGCAGGAATTCGCCGAATGGGCACCGAAGCTGAAGGCAACCACCGGGGCCCAGTACGCGTTTATGCACCCGGCCCTGGCCGGCTACGCGGGCTGGACCCTGCAGAACAACCTCTGGGGCGAAGGTGGCTCATGGTCCAGGGACTGGGAGGTCACCTGCGATTCGGCCGAGTCGGTGGCGGCACTCCAGGCAGCCCAGGACTCTGTGTACAAGGACGCCTGGGCCGGGGTGTCTTCGAAGGAATCGGCTGATGACTTCGCTGCCGGCCTGGCCTCGGCTACGGTGTCCTCCACGGGCTCGCTGATCGGCATCCTCAAGTCCGCCACCTTCAACGTGGGCGTTGGTTTCCTTCCCGGCGGTTCCAAGGCCAAGACCGAGGTGTGCCCCACCGGCGGCGCGGGCCTGGGCATCCCCAGCGGAGTCACCCCTGAGGAGCAGCTGGCCGCAGCCATGTTCCTGCAGTTCGTCACCGAGCCGGAAAACACCGCTGCGTTCTCGGCCGCCACGGGCTACATGCCCACCAGGAAGTCGGCCGACATGACCGCCGTGCTGGCCAAGACCCCGCAGATCAAGACCGCAATGGACCAGCTGGCTGTGACCCGCGTCCAGGACAACGCCCGGGCGTTCCTGCCCGGCGCGGACCAGGAGATGGCCAAGGCGGCGGCGAAGATCCTCACCCAGGAAGCGGACGTCAAAACCACCATGACCGAGCTGAAGGCTACCCTTGAGGGCCTGTACAACACCGATGTGAAGCCCAAGCTGAAGGCATAACCTTCCGCTGAAGGCCAGGTGCGACTGCCAAAGCTGCACCTGGCCTTTTGTGCTGTGGACAGCTTGTTCAATCTATTGATTAACGATAGATTGCCATTGTTGTTCGATACTAGGAGCTGTCCGTGGGAAAACTGTCCATCTTCGCCCTCCGCATTGTGCTGGCTCTGGTCCTCGCAGGCTCGCTGTTTGTCCAGGTGCGTATGGTGCCGCTGCTGGCCGTGGACCTGGAAGAGGCGGGCGCACCAGCAGGGCCCCGGGTCGCGGCGCTGGTTATCGTGGTGCTGGGAATCCTGTGCGTCGAAATCACTGCGGTCTGCGTCTGGCGGCTGCTGACCATGGTCCGGCGCGGCACCGTCTTCTCGCTGGCGGCTTTCCGCTACGTGGACATCATCTTCGGCGCCATGACCGCGGCATCCCTGCTGGTGTTTGGCGTGGCTGTCCTGCTGGCACCCGGCGACATCGCCCCCGGTGTGGTCCTGCTGGTGTGCGGCGCCGCGTTGCTGGTGGCCGGCGTGGCATTAATTGTCCTGGTCCTGCGCACGCTCCTGGCCCAGGCCGTGGCCCGGGACGCGGAAGCCACCACCCTGCGTTCGGAACTGGACGAGGTCATCTGATGCCCATCATCGTGGACATCGACGTAATGCTGGCCAAGCGGAAGATGCCGGTGGGGCTGCTGGCCGAAAAGATCGGGATCACCCCGGCCAACCTGGCCGTGTTGAAGAACGGCCGGGCCAAGGCTGTCCGGTTCACCACCCTAGAAGCCCTGTGCGGGGTGCTGGACTGCCAGCCGGGCGACCTCCTGCGCTGGGAGCCGGACCCAACTGACTCGCAGTAGTTGTCGTTTTCAGCGCTCAAAACGACAACAAGTGCGAGTCAGTTGGGAGGGGGCGCTACGGGATCGGTACGGGCGTGACGCCGAGGGGCACCAGGTGCTCCGCGCCGCCGTCGGGCGCTGAGAGCACCCAGATGCCTTTTTCGTGAACTGCCACAGAGTGTTCCCACTGGCAGGAGCGCTTGCCGTCAGTGGTCACCACTGTCCAGTCGTCCGCCAGCACGGCCGTGTCGATGCTGCCGCGGACCAACATGGGCTCGATGGCCAGGCAGAGGCCCGCGCGGATCTTGGGTCCGCGGTGGCTGGTGCGGTAGTTGAGCACGTCCGGGGCCATATGCATCTCGGAGCCGATGCCGTGGCCCACGTAGTCCTCGAGGATGCCGAGCGGCTTACCGCTGACACCGGAAACGTAGTCGTCGATCGCCGCGCCGATATCACCCACGTGGGTGCCTGAGGCAAGGGCCGCGATCCCCCGCCACATGGCGGCCTGGGTCACGTCGGAGAGCCGCTGGTCCTCGGGATCCGCGTCACCCACAATAACGGTCCGGGCCGAGTCGGAGTGCCAGCCGTTGACGATTGCCCCGCCGTCGATCGAGATGATGTCGCCGTTGGCCAGGACGCGGCTGCCGGGAATGCCGTGGACCACTTCCTCATTCACGGAGGTGCAGATGGTGGCCGGGAAGCCGTGATAGCCGAGGAAGTTGGACTTGGCGCCCGCCTCGTTGAGGACGGCCGCGAACACGTCGTCCAAGTGCTTGGTGGTGACTCCCGGCACCGCGGCGGCCACTGCGGCGTCAAGCGCGCGGCTGAGGACCAGTCCGGCCTCATGCATGGTGCGCATCTGGGCGTTGTTTTTGTATTCAATGCGGGGCTGGCCGAAGGCCATGGTGTGTCCTTTCAAATGGCGAAGGCTCCTCCCTGGACCGGGAGGAGCCTCGCAAAACGTTCGCCTGAATCAGGCTGCCTGTGCCGCCTTGATGGCCTGCATCACGCGGTCGGTGACTTCATCGATGGCGCCGATGCCGTCCACCTGGGTGAGGATGCCGCGCTCGGCATACTTGGCCACCACAGCTTCGGTCTGCTCGTGGTAGAGGTCCAGGCGGTGCCGGATGACGGCTTCGTTGTCATCGCTCCGGCCTGTTTCCTTGGCCCGGCCCAAAAGCCGGTGGACCAGTTCCTCGTCGTCGGCGGTCAGCTGGAGAACAACGTCAAGCTTCTCGTCGCCGGTGGCGAGGATTTCGTCGAGGTAGTCAACCTGGGCCGTCGTGCGGGGGTAGCCGTCCAGGAGGAAGCCGTTGACGACGTCGGACTCGCTGAGCCGGTCGCGGACCATCTTGTTGGTGACGCTGTCCGGGACAAAGTCACCGTTGTCCATGTACTGCTTGGCTTCGAGGCCCAGCGGCGTTTCGCCCTTGACGTTGGCACGGAAGATGTCGCCGGTGGAGATTGCAACAACGCCGAGGCGTTCCGAAATCCGCTCTGCCTGCGTTCCCTTGCCGGACCCGGGAGGTCCAATAATCAGCATTCTCGTCATCGCAAAAGCCCTTCGTAGTGACGTTGTTGTAGCTGCGCATCAATCTGCTTGACGGTCTCCAGGCCAACACCCACCATGATCAGGATCGAGGTGCCACCGAACGGGAAGTTCTGGTTCGCGTTGATCAGCACCAGGGCAACCAACGGGATCAGCGCAACGAAGCCGAGGTACATGGCACCGGGGAGCGTGATCCGGGAGAGGACGTACTGCAGGTAATCAGCGGTAGGTTTGCCGGCACGGATGCCGGGGATAAAGCCGCCGTACTTCTTCATGTTGTCCGAGACCTCTTCAGGGTTGAAGGTGATCGCGACGTAGAAGTAGGTGAAGAACACAATCATGGCGAAGTACAGCACCATGTAGATCGGGTGGTCGCCTCGGGTGAGGTTGTTGTTGATCCACTCAACCCACGGCTGGATCGGCTCGCCGGCCTTGGGCTGGTTGAACTGGGAGATCAGGCCGGGCAGGTACAGCATCGAGGAGGCAAAGATGACCGGGATAACTCCGGCCATGTTGACCTTGATGGGGATGTACGTGCTGGTGCCGCCGACGGTGCGGCGGCCGATCATCCGCTTGGCGTACTGCACGGGGACGCGGCGCTGGGACTGTTCAACGAACACCACCAGTGCCACGGTGAGCAGGCCCACGGCCAGGACGATAAAGAACGTTCCGGGGCCCTGCGAGGTCCAGATGGCGCCGAGCGAGGACGGGAAGGTCGCCGCAATGGACGTGAAGATGAGCAGCGACATGCCGTTGCCCACGCCCTTCTCGGTGACCAGCTCGCCCATCCACATGATCAGGCCGGTGCCGGCCGTCAGGGTGATGATCAGCAGGATCGTGGTGATGATGCTGTCGTCGGGGATGATCGGGAGGTTACAGCCGGGAAGCAGCTGGCCGGAACGCGCCAGCGAAATCAGCGTGGTGGCGTTCAGCAAACCGAGGGCGATGGTGAGGTAGCGCGTGTACTGGGTCAGTTTGGACTGGCCCGACGCGCCCTCCTCGTACAGCTGCTGGAACCGGGGAATAACCACCCGGAGCAGCTGGACGATGATGCTGGCCGTGATGTACGGCATGATGCCCAGAGCGAAGATGGACACCTGGAGCAACGCACCGCCGCTGAACAGGTTGACGAGCTGGTAGAGCCCGCCTGCGGTCTGACCGTTCTGCAAGCATTGCTGGACATTCTGGTAGCTCACACCGGGCGAGGGAATGTACGCACCCAAGCGGAAGATGGTGATGATTCCCAGCGTGAACAACAACTTGCGTCGCAGATCAGGCGTGCGAAAGGCCCGGCCAAATGCGCTAAGCAAGCGTCCTCCTGTGGTGTCAAAGAGAGTGGTGTGATGGGGATCTATAAATCCCAACAACCGAGTCTAACGGTTGATTGCGCGATGCGAACAATCCGGGCGGGCCCGGCTGCGCCCGGCGGTGGCGGAATATCGCCCGGTGGATGTGAAAAACTCCCGGTAGCCAGGGCCTGGGGCCCCGGATACCGGGAGTTCAACAGAAGGCTTCCGCCCGCCGCGCCTTAGAGGGCGGTGGTGGATCCGCCTGCTGCAGCGATCTTTTCAGCAGCGCTGGCCGAGAATGCGTGGACGGTGACGTCAACCTTGACGGTGATGTCGCCGGTGCCCAGCACCTTGACGGGCTGGTTCTTGCGAACGGCGCCCTTTTCAACCAGGTTCTCCACGGTGACAGTGCCACCTTCGGGGAACAGTTCGTTGAGCTTGTCCAGGTTTACAACCTGGAACTCAACGCGGAACGGGTTCTTGAAACCGCGCAGCTTCGGCAGGCGCATGTGCAGCGGCAGCTGGCCGCCGGCAAAGCCAGCCTTGATCTGGTAGCGGGCCTTTGTACCCTTGGTACCGCGACCAGCGGTCTTACCCTTGGAGCCTTCACCACGACCAACACGGGTCTTGGCGGTCTTGGCACCCGGGGCGGGACGCAGGTGGTGAACCTTCAGGGCGTTCTGCTTCTCAGCGGTGCCCTGTGCCTTTTCAGCAGTCTTGTCTGCCATTTACTTCGCCTCCTCTACCTTTACCAGGTGCGGAACCGTGTTCAGCATTCCGACGGTGACGGCATCGGCGGTGCGGACAACAGTCTGTCCGATCCGCTTCAGGCCGAGTGACCGCAGGGTGTCGCGCTGGTTCTGCTTGCCGCCAATGGCGGACTTGATCTGAGTGATCTCCAACTTGGAGTCGGAGGGGACCAGGTTCTTAGCCATAACTTAGACACCAGCCTTTGAGTTCAGGAGGGCCTTCACCAGCGCAGCCGGAGCAACCTCGTCCAGCGGCAGGCCGCGGCGTGCTGCCACTGCTGCCGGCTCTTCGAGGCGCTTCAGGGCATCAACGGTCGCGTGAACGATGTTGATGGCGTTTGAGGAACCGAGCGACTTGGAGAGGATGTCGTGGATGCCCACGCACTCCAGTACTGCACGGACCGGACCACCGGCGATAACACCGGTACCGGCGGAAGCCGGACGCAGCATTACGACGCCGGCAGCGGCTTCACCCTGAACGCGGTGCGGGATGGTGTTGCCAACGCGGGGAACGCGGAAGAAGGACTTCTTGGCCTCTTCGACGCCCTTTGCGATAGCGGCAGGAACTTCCTTAGCCTTGCCGTAGCCAACGCCGACCATGCCGTTACCGTCACCAACGACGACCAGTGCGGTGAAGCTGAAGCGACGACCACCCTTGACCACCTTGGAAACGCGGTTGATGGTAACAACGCGCTCTACGAACTGGCTCTTCTCAGCTTCGCGGCCGCCGTCGCGGCCACCACGGCCACCACGGTCGCCACGGCCCTGGCCGCGGTCGCCACGCTCGCCGCGACGGGCGCCACCACGGCGGTCGTCGGCAGCTGCGGGAGCGGTCGCGTCAGTGGCCGGAGCAGCTACGGCAGCAGTTGCCTTCTGATCTGCAGACACAGTGTCCTTTTCCTTGTTTGCTTCCGTCACAGTGACAGCCCACCTTCACGTGCGCCGTCAGCGACAGCGGCGATCCGGCCGTGGTACTTGTTACCACCGCGGTCGAAGACAACAGCTTCGATACCGGCAGCCTTCGCACGCTCGGCAACGAGCTCGCCAACGCGCTTGGCCTTGGCAGTCTTGTCACCGTCGAATGCACGGAGGTCGGCTTCCAGAGTGGAGGCGCTCGCTACGGTCAGGCCCTTGGTGTCATCGACAACCTGGACGAATACGTGGCGTGCGGAACGGTTGACGACCAGACGAGGACGTACAGCCGTACCGGAGATGCGCTTACGGATACGAAGCTGGCGGCGGCTGCGCGAAGCAGACTTGCTCTTGTTCGTACGCTTCTTGTTAATTGCGATGGCCATGGTTACTTACCAGCCTTTCCGACCTTGCGGCGGATGACTTCGCCGGCGTAACGGATGCCCTTGCCCTTATAGGGGTCCGGCTTCCGCAGCTTGCGAATATTGGCAGCAACCTCGCCGACCTGCTGCTTGTTGATACCTGAAACAGAGAGCTTGGTCGGGGTCTCTACTGCAAAGGTGATGCCGGCCGGGGCAGCAACGCTGACCGGGTGGCTGTAACCAAGAGCGAACTCAAGGTCGGATCCCTTGGCCTGAACGCGGTAACCGGTACCGACGATTTCAAGCTTCTTCTCGTAGCCCTTCGTAACGCCCTCGATCATGTTGGAGATCAGGGTGCGTGTGAGGCCGTGGAGTGAACGGGAGGCGCGCTCGTCGTTCGGGCGGGCGACGGTCAGGGTGTCTGCATCCAGGGTGACCTCGATCGGGCTGGCCACAGTGTGGTTCAGCTCGCCTTTGGTGCCCTTGACGCTGACGACAGAGCCGTCAACCTTGACCTCAACGCCGGCAGGAACGGTGATGGGGAGACGTCCAATACGTGACATTATTCTCTTCCTTTCCCGTTACCAGACGTACGCGAGGACTTCGCCGCCCACGCCCTTCTTGCCGGCCTGCTTGTCAGTCAGGAGGCCGGAAGAGGTGGACAGGATTGCGACACCCAGGCCACCCAGCACGTGCGGCAGGTTGGTGGACTTTGCGTAAACACGCAGGCCCGGCTTGGAAATACGGCGGACGCCAGCGATTGAACGCTCGCGGTTCGGACCGAATTTCAGATCGATGGTCAGCTTTTTGCCGACCTCAGCTTCCTCTTCCTTCCAGCCGGCGATGAAGCCTTCTGCCTTCAGGATGTCGGCAACGCGTGCCTTGAGCTTGCTGTACGGCATGGTCACGGAATCGTGGTATGCCGAGTTTGCATTGCGCAGACGCGTGAGCATGTCTGCGACAGGATCTGTCATTGTCATGGTGGGCTCGTGCCCTTCCTCATAACGGTTTCCGCGGCGCTGCCCTGAACGAATTCAGGGGCCGTGCCGCCGGACCTTTTACGTAGTTAGATTAGTCTTCGGCCTTGAACGGGAAACCAAGCGCCTTAAGCAGCGCGCGGCCTTCGTCATCGGTCTTGGCAGTGGTAACAACCGTGATGTCCATACCGCGGACGCGGTCGATGGAGTCCTGGTCGATTTCGTGGAACATAACCTGTTCGGTCAGACCGAAGGTGTAGTTACCGTTTCCGTCGAACTGCTTGCCGCTCAGGCCGCGGAAGTCGCGGATACGGGGCAGTGCGAGGGTGACCAGGCGGTCCAGGAATTCCCACATGCGGTCGCCACGCAGGGTAGCGTGTGCACCGATGGGCATGCCTTCGCGCAGCTTGAACTGTGCGATCGACTTGCGGGCCTTGGTTACCTGCGGCTTCTGGCCGGTGATCAGGGTCAGATCGCGGACAGCGCCGTCGATCAGCTTGGAGTCCTTGGCGGCATCTCCAACACCCATGTTCACAACGACCTTCACCAGGCGGGGAACCTGGTTGACGTTTTCGTACTTGAATTCCTCAACGAGCGTGCTCTTGATGGAATCGGCGTACTTGGTCTTCAGACGAGGAACGATCTTCGTTGCCGGAGTCTCGAGAGTCTCAGTCATTAGATGTCCTTCCCTGAGCTCTTGGCCACGCGGATGCGTACTTCGCGCTGCTTGCCGTCACGTTCAACGGTGTCGATGCGGAAGCCGACGCGGGTGGGCTTCTTGGTGGACGGGTCAACCAGAGCCACGTTGGAGATGTGGATCGGGGCTTCAACAACCTCGATGCCACCGGTCTTGGTGCCGCGCTGCGACTGACCGACCTTGGTGTGCTTGGTTACGCGGTTGACGCCTTCAACCAGCACGCGGTTGGTGTCGGTGAACACGCGCAGGACTTTGCCCTGCTTGCCGCGGTCGCCGCCACGCTCTGCCTTGGCGCCAGTGATGACCTGAACCAGGTCACCCTTCTTGATCTTTGCAGCCATGGACTAGAGCACCTCCGGAGCCAGAGAAACGATCTTCATGAACTTCTTGTCGCGAAGTTCACGACCAACCGGTCCGAAGATACGGGTACCGCGGGGGTCACCGTCAGCCTTCAGGATCACAGCTGCGTTCTCGTCAAACTTGATGTAGGAACCATCCGCACGGCGGCGTTCCTTCTTGGTACGGACGATGACTGCCTTGACAACATCGCCCTTCTTTACGTTGCCGCCCGGAATTGCGTCCTTGACGGTAGCGACGATGACGTCGCCAATGCCTGCGTAGCGACGGCCAGATCCACCGAGAACGCGAATGGTAAGGATTTCCTTAGCACCCGTGTTGTCGGCGACCTTGAGTCGCGACTCCTGCTGAATCACTATTTACTCCTTGCGTCGCGCCGGTTCTCAGACCGAAAATCTTCCTACGGAATGAGCCTTGCGGAACGGTTGATCGGGGTGTCTCTTGACCTGCCTGGATTTTGCCAGACCAGGCCTAAACGCCCGTGCCTGAAGCAGTTGCTCCCATCCGTTCCGGACCGGATCCGGGCGTCAGGGGGCACTATGCCGTGGCACGCTTGTTTACGAGGTTTGATGAAGGCGCGAGAAAGCGCCATACAAACTCAAAATCTTAGCACGTTTCGCGCAGATCCCCATATCACCTGCCGCGCTGCCCCGGCAACACGGATGGACGACGGCGGCAGCCGGCCAGGTCGCCCGGCGCACCCTTCGTGCGTGGCCGCCAGGGCGTACGGCGGGTTAACGGGAAAGCCCCCGCAACCAGGAGGGTGCGGGGGCTTCCAGCGAAGCAGCAGAAGCTACTTGGCCTTCTCGAGGATCTCCACGAGCCGCCAGTTCTTCGTGGCGGACAGCGGGCGGGTCTCGGCGATGACTACGAGGTCGCCGATGCCGGCGGTGTTCTCTTCGTCGTGGGCCTTGACCTTCGAGGTACGGCGGATGACCTTGCCGTACAGAGCGTGCTTCACGCGGTCTTCAACCTGAACAACGATGGTCTTTTCCATCTTGTCAGAGACCACGTAGCCGCGACGCGTCTTACGCTGACCGCGCTGCTCAGCCGTGGCTGCAGTAGCAGTTTCGGTCACGTTCTCGTCCTTTTCACTCACTTGGCATCCTCCTCGGTCTCAACCGTTTCAGCCGGCTCGGCCTTCTTGGTTGCAGCCTTCTTGGACTTCTTCTCTTCCTTGGCTTCCACAACCGGTGCGGCAACCTCGGCACGGATGCCCAGCTCGCGCTCACGGAGAACGGTGTAGATGCGGGCGATGTCCTTCTTTACCGCGCGCAGGCGGCCGTGGCTCTCGAGCTGTCCGGTGGCGGACTGGAAACGCAGGTTGAACAGCTCTTCCTTGGCCTTACGGAGTTCCTCGACGAGACGCTCGTTGTCGAAACCGTCCAGCTGTGCGGGAGCCAGTTCCTTGGATCCTACTGACATTTCTATTCACCACCTTCGCGACGCAGAATGCGTGCCTTCAACGGGAGCTTGTGGATTGCCAGGCGCAGGGCCTCGCGTGCTACCGATTCTTCGACGCCGGAGATCTCAAAGAGAACCCGGCCCGGCTTGACGTTTGCGACCCACCATTCCGGTGAACCCTTACCGGAACCCATGCGGGTTTCGGCGGGCTTCTTGGTGAGGGGACGGTCCGGGTAGATGTTGATCCAGACCTTGCCGCCACGCTTGATGTGGCGGGTCATCGCGATACGTGCAGACTCGATCTGACGGTTGGTGACGTATGCCGGGCTCAGTGCCTGGATGCCGTACTCACCGAAGGAGACCTTGGTGCCGCCCGTAGCAGCGCCGGAACGACCCGGGTGGTGCTGCTTACGGTGCTTGACTCGACGTGGGATAAGCATTTAAGCCTGTCCTCCTTCTACTGCAGCGGGTGCAGCCTCAACTGCCGGTGCCTCTGCAGCAGGAGCTGCGTCGGCGGCCGGACGGTCGTTACGACGGCGGCGGTCACCACGGTCAGCGCCACCGGGACGGCCCGGACGGTCGCCGGAGCGGCCGCGGGACGGTGCGGAAGCGGCCTGCTGGGCCAGTTCCTTGGCGGTGACGTCGCCCTTGTAGATCCAGACCTTCACGCCGATGCGGCCGAAGGTGGTCTTGGCTTCGTAGAAGCCATAGTCGATGTTCGCGCGGAGGGTGTGCAGGGGCACACGGCCCTCGCGGTAGAACTCCGAGCGGGACATTTCAGCGCCACCCAGGCGGCCCGAGCAGGCGATCCGGATGCCCTTGGCACCGGCACGCTGTGCGGACTGCATGGCCTTCTTCATCGCGCGGCGGAAAGCCACACGTGAGGTCAGCTGCTCTGCAACACCCTGGGCAACAAGCTGGGCTTCCATCTCGGGGTTCTTGACCTCGAGGATGTTCAGCTGTACCTGCTTGCCGGTGAGCTTCTCGAGCTCGCCGCGGATGCGGTCTGCTTCTGCTCCACGGCGGCCGATGACGATGCCGGGACGTGCCGTGTGGATATCCACGCGGACACGGTCACGGGTGCGCTCGATCTCAACCTTGGCGATACCGGCGCGCTCCATGCCCGTGGACATCAGCTGGCGGATGCGGATGTCTTCGCGAACGAAGTCCTTGTACCGCTGGCCGGCCTTGGTGCTGTCAGCGAACCAGTGCGATACGTGATCGGTGGTGATGCCGAGTCGGAACCCATGCGGGTTTACTTTCTGTCCCACTTAGCGAGCCTCCTCTTTCTCAGGGGTAGCGACAACCACGGTGATGTGGCTGGTGCGCTTCTTGATCTGAAATGCACGACCCTGGGCACGCGGCTGGAACCGCTTCATGGTCGGGCCTTCATCAACAAACGCCTCGCTGATGATGAGGTCGCCTTCGTCAAACGCAACGCCGTCGCGGTCCGCGAGGACCCGGGCGTTGGAGATTGCCGACTGTACTACCTTGAATACCGGCTCCGAAGCTGCCTGGGGGGCAAACTTCAGAATTGCCAGAGCCTCATTCGCTTGCAAACCACGAACAAGGTTGACGACGCGCCGGGCCTTCATAGGCGTTACGCGGATGTGGCGCGCAATTGCCTTGGCTTCCATTGCTTTCCTTCTCTCGTCTTTGACGTAAGTGCAGGCGCCTAGCGGCGCTTGCCCTTACGGTCGTCCTTGACATGGCCGCGGAATGTCCGCGTGGGAGCGAATTCGCCGAGCTTGTGCCCGACCATCGACTCAGTGACAAACACGGGGATGTGCTTGCGTCCGTCGTGTACGGCGATCGTGTGCCCGAGCATGTCGGGGATGATCATCGAACGGCGGGACCAGGTCTTGATGACGTTCTTGGTGCCCTTTTCGTTTTCCCTGGCTACCTTCACAAAGAGGTGCTGGTCAACGAAAGGACCTTTTTTCAGGCTGCGTGGCATGTGTCCAGGCTCCTATCGCTTGTTCTTGCCAGTACGACGGCGACGAACAATAAGCTTGTCGCTCTCTTTGTTGGGGCGGCGGGTGCGGCCTTCACGCTTACCGTTCGGGTTGACGGGGTTACGTCCACCGGACGTCTTGCCCTCGCCACCACCGTGCGGGTGGTCAACCGGGTTCATGGCGACACCACGGACGGTCGGGCGGACGCCCTTCCAGCGCATGCGGCCGGCCTTGCCCCAGTTGATGTTCGACTGCTCGGCGTTGCCGACCTCGCCGACGGTTGCGCGGCAGCGCACGTCAACGTTGCGGATTTCGCCGGAAGGCAGACGCAGCTGGGCGAAACGGCCTTCCTTTGCAACAAGCTGGATCGATGCGCCGGCGGAGCGGCCCATCTTGGCGCCGCCACCCGGACGCAGTTCAACTGCGTGGATTACGGTACCCACCGGGATGTTGAGGAGGGGCAGGTTGTTACCGGGCTTGATGTCAGCACCGGCACCTGCCTCAACAACGTCACCCTGGGAGAGCTTGTTGGGGGCGATGATGTAACGCTTGGTGCCATCAACGTAGTGCAGGAGGGCGATGCGAGCCGTGCGGTTCGGATCGTACTCGATTTCGGCAACGCGGGCGTTGACGCCGTCCTTGTCGTGGCGACGGAAGTCGATCAGACGGTACTGGCGCTTGTGGCCACCACCCTTGTGACGGGTGGTGATCTTACCGGTGTTGTTACGGCCGCCCTTTTTCGGGAGGGGACGTACCAACGACTTTTCCGGCGTTGACCGCGTGATTTCGGTGAAGTCCGCTACGCTCGAGCCACGACGGCCCGGAGTAGTCGGCTTGTATTTACGGATTCCCATAATTTATTTCCTCGTTAAAGTGGTCTCCGCTACGAAAGCGGACCGCCGAAGATGTCGATAGTGCCTTCTTTGAGGCTCACAATTGCACGCTTGGTGTTCTTGCGGGTACCCCATCCGAATTTGGTGCGCTTGCGCTTACCGGCACGGTTGATGGTGTTGATCGATTCGACCTTGACGGAGAAGATTTTCTCCACGGCCAGCTTGATCTCGGTCTTGTTCGAGCGGGGGTCCACCAGGAAGGTGTACTTTCCCTCATCGATCAGGCCGTAGCTCTTTTCCGACACGACGGGTGCAAGCACTACGTCGCGGGGATCCTTGATGGTGGCTGCACTCACTTGGCATCCTCCTCGTTCTTTGCCACTGCCTTGCCGGCAACGAATGCGTCGTAAGCAGCCTTGGTGAAGACAACGTCATCGGAGACGAGAACGTCGTAGGTGTTCAGCTGGTCTGCGTACAGAACGTGAACACCTTCGAGGTTGCGCACGGAAAGTGCAGCAACGTCGTTGGCGCGCTCGATGACAACCAGCAGGTTTTTGCGCTCGGAAACGCCGCGCAGTGCTGCCAAAGCGGACTTGGCGGAAGGCTTGGTGCCTTCAACCAGTTCAGCGACAACGTGGATACGGCTGTTGCGTGCCCGGTCGGAGAGTGCGCCGCGCAGTGCAGCAGCAATCATCTTCTTGGGGGTGCGCTGGCTGTAGTCACGCGGTGTGGGACCGTGGACAACGCCACCGCCGGTCATGTGCGGAGCACGGATTGAACCCTGACGGGCGCGGCCGGTGCCCTTCTGCTTGAACGGCTTGCGTCCTGCACCGGAAACTTCAGCGCGGGTCTTGGTCTTGTGGGTACCCTGGCGAGCAGCAGCGAGCTGTGCGACGACGACCTGGTGCAGCAGCGGCACGTTGGTCTGTACGTCGAAGATCTCTGCAGGCAGGTCAACCTGGACAGTGTTAGCCATTGAACTAGGCTCCCTTCACGGCGGTGCGTACGAAGACGACCTGGCCGCGGGCGCCGGGAACGGCGCCCTTGATCAGGAGCAGCGACTTCTCGGCGTCAACACCGTGAACCGTGAGGTTCAGAGTGGTGTGACGCACGGCGCCCATGCGGCCGGCCATTTTCATGCCCTTGAAGACGCGGCTCGGGGTGGATGCGCCACCGATTGAACCGGGCTTACGGTGGTTCTTGTGGGCACCGTGGGAAGCTCCAACGCCGTGGAAGCCGTGACGCTTCATAACACCGGCGAAGCCCTTACCCTTGGTGGTGCCGATGACGTCGATCTTCTGTCCGGCTTCGAAGACCTCTACTGAGAGCTCCTGGCCAAGCGCGTACTCAGCAGCATCTGCGGTACGGAGTTCGACGACGTGGCGGCGAGGCGTGACGCCTGCCTTTTCAAAGTGACCAGCCAGCGGCTTGGTGACCTTGCGGGGATCGATCTGGCCGTAGCCGATCTGAACGGCGACGTAGCCATCAACTTCTGCGTTGCGCAGCTGGGTGATGACGTTTGAGTCTGCCTGGACCACAGTGACGGGGATGAGCTTGTTGTTCTCGTCCCAGACCTGGGTCATGCCGAGCTTCGTGCCCAGCAGGCCCTTTACGTTACGGGTTGCGGTCATAGTCTCTCAGCACCTCCCTACAGCTTGATTTCGATGTTCACGTCGGCCGGCAGGTCGAGGCGCATAAGCGAGTCGACAGCCTTGGGCGTGGGATCGATGATGTCGATAAGACGCTTGTGCGTGCGCATTTCAAAGTGCTCGCGGCTGTCTTTGTACTTGTGCGGAGAGCGGATAACGCAGTACACGTTCTTCTCCGTCGGAAGCGGCACGGGGCCAACAACCGTTGCGCCTGCGCGCGTGACCGTCTCAACGATCTTCCGTGCTGAAACGTCAATGACCTCGTGGTCGTATGACTTCAGCCGGATGCGGATTTTTTGTCCCGCCATGTCGCCTGACTCTCTTTCAGTCTGTGCTTCCCCTGATTGGGGCTGCTCTGTTCACTTACCCGTTGTGTGGCTGCCGAAGCATTCAAAGTCGTAACCACCACCCGCCGCACAAACTGAATCCGGACGAATCCGGGTTCCTCACCTTGCCGGCGTAACCGACCCCCGCGGTCGGGCGTGTCGCGCTTTGGACGCATACAAATCCGCAATTCCATGGGGGTGGGTTATGTTTGGGCTTCCACCTGGACCCTGGCACCCGGCATTATCCGGATCGGGACACGAAGAAGCGCTTGAACAACTCATCTAGTATGCCGGAAACGGGCGCCAGATGCGAATCGGGCCTTACCGGCCCCCTGCGCGGCCCATTGCCCTGCACTGGGTCCGTGTGGATGATTGGTCCATGACGCTCGAAAGCACGGAATCGGCGACGGAGCTCGCAGGCCGCATCCCGCCGTCGTTCACGTTGGGAGTGGCGGCGGCGGCGTTCCAGATCGAGGGCTCCCTGAGTGCTGACGGCCGTGGCCCGTCCGGCTGGGATGCGTTCGCGGAGAAGCCCGGCGCCATCGTTGCGGGCGATTCCCCGGCAGTGGCCTGCGACCACTACAACCGCCTTCCCCAGGACGTTGCCCTGCTCCAGGACCTCGGCGTGGACTCGTACCGGTTTTCGCTGTCCTGGCCCCGGATCCAGCCTGATGGCCGCGGCGGCTTCAACGCTGAAGGCCTGGATTTCTACGACCGCCTGATCGACAGCCTCCTCGCGGCAGGTATCTCGCCCATGGCCACCCTCTACCACTGGGACACTCCCCTGCCGCTTGAGCACAGCGGCGGCTGGCTCAACCGAGACACCGCCGGCCGTTTCGCCGATTATGCCGCGGCGGCCGCCGCCCGGTTCGGCGACCGCGTGGCGCAATGGGTCACCCTGAACGAACCGTTGTCAGTGACGCTTAACGGATACGCCCTGGGCGTCCATGCTCCGGGCCGGGCACTCCTCTTTGATGCGCTGCCCGCCATCCACCATCAGCTCCTGGCCCACGGGCTGGGGGTGCAGGCCCTCCGCGCCGCCGGCGTCGCAGGTGGTGTAGGGATCACCAACCTCCACGCTCCCGTGCGGCCCGCCAGCGGCAAGCCCGGCGACCGGTTGGTGGCCCACATGTATGACCTGCTGATGAACAGGATGTACGCCGACCCGGTGCTGTTGGGCCGCTATCCCCGCCTGCCGTTCTACGCCAGGCCGTGGCTGCGGTCCCTCGGCAGGGTCTCCGACGCCGACCTGCGCACCATCCATCAGCCCTTGGACTTCTACGGCCTGAACTACTATTTCCCGGTCAGGGTGGCCCTGGGGCGGGGGCCCGCCGGGCCGCCGGACCTGCCGGAAGCGGTGGCCAGGATGCCCTTCCACGATGTGGGCTACCCCGAATACAAGAGCACCGGCTTTGGCTGGCCGGTGGCGCCACAGCACCTGGGCATCCTGCTGCGGGACTTCCGTGACCGCTACGGCGCCTCGCTCCCCCCGGTGTTCATCACGGAGGGCGGTGCCAGCTTCCCGGAGCCCGCCAACGTGACCGGCACACTGCAGGATACCGAGCGGGTCCGCTATCTGGCCGATCACCTGGGCGCGGCGCTGGCGGCCGTGGCCCCGGGCGGATCCGCGGAGGGTGTGGACCTCCGCGGCTACTACGTCTGGACGCTGATGGACAACTTCGAATGGGCTGCCGGTTATTCGCAGCGTTTCGGCCTGGTCCACGTGGACTTCGACACCCAGGAACGGACGCCCAAACAGTCGTTCTACTGGTACCAGGCCCTGGCGCGGGCCCGGCAGGCCTGAATCGGCCTTCCAGCGGGGCAGTTACTGGTTTTTGTTGGCCCGGTTGATCCGCTTTGCCCGGTCGATTTCCTGGCGGAAATGCTTTTTGGCCCAAAACACGCCTGCCACTACGGCAACGGCGACAATGAGGAAAATAAGCCATCCCATGATGAACTCCCTTCGATGCTGCAACAGTATCAGGGGGCGTTGCCCGAAGCTCCGTCCCCTGCTTCAGGCCCGGCGCCGGTGCTGCGGTTCAGGCGCCATACAGCGAAGGCAATGAGTCCGACGGCGATCAGCGCCAGCAGCGCGAACGTGTACTGGCGCATGGCCCACAGGACGCACGCGGCAACCCCGGCGGCACCCCACCACACGAACAGCCGTTCACCAAAAGCCAGCCCGGCCAGCAGCAGCCCTGCCAGGAGCACCAGCACCCAAAGCTGCTGGCCGCCGTTGCCGCCGAAGACTATGCCCAGCCCGCTCAATGTCAGCAGCCCGGCCGCCACTGACAAAACAGTCCGGCCCACGGCGGCCTGCCCCGCCAGGTACCGCAGCACCGCCACCGCGGCGCCCAACAGCACGTACCACTGCACCACCCAGAAAAGGTCGGGCAGCCCGGCGAAGCTGCGGGTGTCAAGGCTGAAGATCGAGGCCCGCTGGATGCCTGCCAGCACTGCCACCGCGCCCAGCTCCGCCGTGGCCCGCCGCCATCTGGCCGGCACCTCCACCACAGTGATGCCGACGCCTGCCGCCAGGACAGCTGCGCCGGTCCAGGATGTCGCGTCGGCACGCAGCCCCTGGGCCGCAACGCCGGCGAGGCCCACCAGGGCGCCGCCCACGAGGGACCAACGGCGGACCGGGTCCAGCGCCGAAAGCACACCCGGGAGCCAGCGGGCCCCGTAAAGGCCCACAGCGGCCAGGCCCGTTCCGGCAAGCCACGGCCAGTAGCTTCCCCACACGCCAACCGGGGGCGGGAAAACGGCCAGCGACAGCAGGCCGGCTCCGGCCAGCACCGCTGCCGCAGCCACCGGATACAGGACTGGGATCCGCTCCACGTGGGAGACAGTGAAACAGGTTGCCGCGACCACCAGCACAGCGGCGCCGGGCGCCCAGTCCATGGCCAGGGGCGACACGGACAGGGCTGTCACCGCGAAGGCGCCGGCAGCTGCAACCCAAAGCCAGCGATCGGCCGCGGACTCCTGCGGGCGCCCGCGCCGCCACACCCCTGCGGCGCACGCCGCAACCGCCAGGCCCATCAGGACCAGCAGCGTGCCCGTATACGTCAGGAGCGGCGGCGTCAGGCGGACAACCGGTCCCAGCGAAAGGGCCAGGACCAGCAGCGCGAAGATCCCGAAGTAGAGTGCGCCGCGGGCCGCGAACAGCCGGCTGGCCACCACCGCGGAAACCAGCAGCAGTGCCAGTTCCAGGAGCACAACCCACCGTCCGGCGTCGGCCGCCCCGGGACCGGAAACGTTCCGCAGCGCGAAAACCACGGGCAGGATGGCCTGCCCGGCCAGGGTGATCCACACCGCGGCCTGCTGGAACGGAACGGCCGCCAGGCGGTGCCGCATCGCCCAGCGCACCCCGTGCTGGGCTGCCAGGACCCCCGCGAACGTGAGGGAGACTGCGGTGGGCGAGGCGCCGGCGTCGTAACTGAACACCACGGCCAGCGCCGCAGCGGACACCCTGGCGGCAACAAAGTACCAGCCCTTGCGGACAGGCTGGGGCGCTGCCACCACCATGGCCGCAGCGAACACGCCAAAGACGGCGAGGAGGATTTCCGCGTAGGCGGGATTCCCGGCGGAAAGCACGGCAAGGGCCACAACCGCGGCAGGGGCAATAACGACGGCGGCCCGGCGCTCGCGGAGCACGTACCCGGCGGCGGCAGCAGACAGCGCAGCGGCGGCAAGGACCGCCGTGTTGTGCCAGGTTCCAGTGGACAGCGCCGGCGCCAGCATGGCACTGGCTGCCAACTGCAGGAACACCACCGCTCCAGTGTCTGCAAGGACGCCACGGGGCGCCCGGCCGAGGATGGCGGCACCCAGCGGGAACACCAGCTGCGCCGCCAGGACGAGGACCAGGACAACGGCCGGCTGGACCGCGCCGGGCGCATACTGGGCCAGGCCCGTCAGGACCAGGACGGTACCGGCGGCACGCGCCAGCCACCAATAGGTCCAGCGGTGCCCACGTCCCGGCAGCCGGCGTGCGGCGACCAGGAAGTAGGCGGTCAGCAGGAGCAACGCAGCGTTGGCCACGGCGTCGGGGAGTTCACTGAAGGCGGTCAGAACCAGCACGGCGGCTGCCGCCGGGGGCAGCACCTCCCCCACGCTTGCGCTCCACCGGCCGGCCGATGGGTTCCGCGGCAGCAGGACCAGGCCCACGGCCAGCGCTGCCGCCAGCTGCAGGAACAGGCCCGCGGTGGCCAGCGGCGCCGGCTCCGTCCAGGCCAGCACAACACTGCAGGCAAGTCCGGCGAGTACAAAGCCCATCAACGTTGCCTCCGGGGCCAGCGCGGGCCGGCTCCGGACCATCACCCATATCGACAGCAGCTGCTGGAGGACCACGGCAACGAGGAGTGCCGCCAGGATGGCAGGCCGTTGCGCGCTGCCATCCGTGACGGCGGCTGCAACAGCGGGTGCGGCGGCGGTGAGTGCCAACCTGGCGTTGAACAGCAGCAACGGGACAGTTGCCGGCGTCGCGATTCCCGGGCGCATCCTGGCCAGCCAGCCGGCGCCGGCCAGGAGCAGCATCAAGGCCAGCGGCCACGCCCCCATAACGGGCGCGGCCAGTCCTGCCAGCAGCAGGGCGGCATAGGGGGCATATTCGGCCCTGCCGCCCAGCCTGGCGGCGAGTACCATGCTGGTGGCGAGGAGGATAAGCACCGGGACCCAAAGCGGGACGCCGCCCTGGCCCTGCCGGGAAAACTCCACGGCCGCGGCAAAGATGCCTGTGGCCAGTGCCTGGACGGCAAAGGTTCCCAGTGCATCAAAGCGCCACCTGCCCCGGACCCGGGGCGGAACCTGCGGTTGGGCCTGGATCTGTGGCTGGGCCTGTCGGTCTTCGTCCGTCACAGGGGCGGAGGGGAACCACTTCGCGAGGACCGGCATGCCGTACGCCACCGCGATGGACTGGGCCGCCAGAAGGACAACCGCCGCCAGCAGACCGTCACGGCCGTGCCCGGTCAGCACCGCGACGCCCACGGACAACCCCGCTGTCAGGGCTGCCCGAGCGGCGAAGTAGTGCAGGACCCGTTGCGTGCTGCTGCGGACGGCTGCAATGCCGGCGAAGTACACGCCGCACAGTCCGATGACCCACGCGTATTCGGACGCGGAGATCAGGCCCGGGATGCAGGTGACAACCAGTGCCACGGCCGGAACCAGCACCGGATGCAGGACGGCCAGGGGCTGCACATACAGCGGCGGGAGCCAGCCGGGCCTGCCCAGGGAGAGCACGGTAAAGCCAATGGACACCGCGATGAGGACCACGAAGTACCAGACCAGGGCTGCGCCGAGCACAGCGGTGCCGGACCAGGCCGTCGAGATCAGGAACGTCAGCGAAAGGTAGGCCAGAACCCTGCTCTCCAGCCGCACCGACGCCGCAACGTAGGCGGCCGTTCCCACCAGGGAGGTGACGAGCCAGGCCGCCGGGCCGTCGCTCCAGGCGAAGTTGTACATCGCCAGCCCGGTCACCGGCACCAGCGCCAGCCCCGTGCCGGTAAAGGCGACCGCCGCAGGTTTGAGCCGTGCCACTTTGGCATGCAGGACAAATCCCGCGACGTAGAAGGCTGCGGCCACGGCGCAGACTCCGGCGAACCGGAGCATGGGCGGCAGGCCGGTACCAATAAAGAGGGCAGCCGCAGCCACCAGGAGCAGGCTGGCCACGTAAAGCGTGATGTTGATGTTCTGCCGGTCGCGGCGGGCCCGCCGCGCCTGGCGCTTGGCTTCGGTTTCTACGGGCACGGCAGTTCCATGCATAGGGACCGACGGCGGAACGGCAAGCGGCTGCGCGGGTGTGGCGTGGGCGGGTTCGGCCAGCTGCTGCCGGGCCGGCTGCAACAGTGCCGGTTGCAGCAGGGGCTGCCGGGTGGGCGCCCACGGTTTCTGCGCCGCCCCAAACACTTCCTGCACAGGTGCCAGCGGCGGAGTAGGGACGGCAGGCGGTCCCAGTGGCTCAGCACGCGGGGCCACCGGCGTCGGCCGGGCTGTTGACGATGCTGGCGCCGGTGGTTCCGCGGCCACCCTGGCCATGGCATCGAGCCAGCCCTGCAGGTGTCCGGCCCGGTATCCGGCCTCGTAGGATTCGTCCGTCATGTCCATGGCCTTTCCGGGCAGCGTTGTGGCGCCACTATTTATCCAATGACTGGATAAATAGTAGCAAAGGAAAACCCCGCTGCACAGCAGCGGGGTTTCCCAGCGGTCATCCGGGCCATAAGCCCTTCCGGCCAGTAATCAGCAAAGACTACTTGTTGATCTTGGTAACGCGTCCTGAACCAACGGTGCGGCCGCCTTCGCGGATAGCGAAGCCGAGGCCCTCTTCCATGGCGATGGGCTGGATGAGCGCAACGGTCATCTCAGTGTTATCGCCGGGCATAACCATTTCCGTGCCCTCGGGCAGGGTGATAACGCCGGTTACGTCCGTGGTGCGGAAGTAGAACTGCGGGCGGTAGTTGGAGTAGAACGGGTTGTGACGCCCGCCTTCGTCCTTGGAGAGGATGTAGACGTTGGCTTCGAAGTCGGTGTGCGGGGTGATGGAACCCGGCTTGACGACAACCTGGCCACGCTCGACATCGTCGCGCTTCAGACCGCGGAGCAGGAGGCCACAGTTCTCGCCGGCCCATGCTTCGTCGAGCTGCTTGTGGAACATCTCGATACCGGTAACCGTGGTCTTCTGGACCGGACGGATGCCGACGATCTCGACCTCGGAGTTGATGGCGAGGGTGCCACGCTCGGCGCGGCCCGTAACAACGGTGCCACGGCCGGTGATGGTGAAGACGTCCTCGATAGGCATGAGGAACGGCTTGTCACGGTCACGTACGGGGTCCGGAACGGACTCGTCAACGGCTTCCATGAGGTCCTCGACGGACTTGACCCAAACGGGGTCGCCTTCGAGTGCCTTCAGGCCGGAAACGCGAACAACGGGAGCGTCGTCGCCATCGAAGCCCTGAGCGGAAAGCAGCTCACGAACTTCCATTTCAACGAGGTCCAGCAGTTCTTCGTCGTCAACCATGTCCGACTTGTTCAGAGCAACCAGCAGGTAGGGAACGCCAACCTGGCGGGCGAGCAGGACGTGCTCGCGGGTCTGAGCCATCGGGCCGTCAGTGGCGGCAACCACGAGGATTGCACCGTCCATCTGTGCAGCACCGGTGATCATGTTCTTGATGTAGTCAGCGTGACCCGGAGCGTCTACGTGTGCGTAGTGGCGCTTCTCGGTCTGGTATTCAACGTGGGAGATGTTGATGGTAATGCCGCGCTGACGCTCTTCGGGAGCAGAGTCAATCGACGCGAAGTCGCGCTGCTCGTTGAGAGTCGGGTACTTGTCGTACAGCACCTTGGAAATGGCGGCCGTCAACGTCGTCTTACCGTGGTCAACGTGACCAATGGTGCCGATGTTAACGTGCGGCTTAGTCCGCTCGAACTTTGCCTTTGCCACAGGTTCCTCCTAGAACGTTTTCAAATGACTTACCCTTCAACCGCGCTGATCGCGGCAGAAACTCAGGTAAGTCTACTTGGGGGGCTTTGGATTGGTGAAATTGCAGATTCAGGAACTAATACTAGTCCCTAGAGCCTGTTCGTGCAGATGGCCGGAGCGGCCGGGACCTTCCGGCCACCTGCACCGGCTGTACTTTCCGCTGGCGGAAGCACATCCGAGTTTGTTTGCTGCGTCTTGTCCCGGAGGACTATTCGCCGCGGTTCTTCTGGATGATCTCGTCGGCGAATGCCTTCGGGACCTCGGCGTAGCTGTGGAACGTCATGGAGTACACAGCGCGGCCCTGGGTCTTTGAACGCAGGTCACCGATGTAGCCGAACATGCCGGACAGCGGGACGTGCGCACGGATGACCTTGACACCCTGTGCATCTTCCATGGACTGCATCTGGCCACGGCGGGAGTTGAGGTCACCGATAACTTCACCCATGTATTCCTCAGGGGTGCGGACCTCGACATCCATCAGCGGTTCGAGCAGGACAGGGTTCGCCTTGCGGGCGGCTTCCTTGAAAGCCATCCGGCCGGCGATCTTGAACGCCATTTCCGAGGAGTCAACATCGTGGTAAGCGCCGTCAATCAGCGTTGCCTTGATGCCAACAACCGGGTAACCGGCCAGGACGCCGTCGTTCAGCGCATCCTGGATGCCGGCGTCGACGGACGGAATGTATTCGCGAGGAATACGTCCACCGGTCACCTTGTTCTCGAACTCGTACAGCTCGCCTTCGGAAGTATCCAGGGGCCCGATGGCGATCTGGATCTTTGCGAACTGGCCCGAACCACCGGTCTGCTTCTTGTGCGTGTAGTCGTGACGCGCAACAACATTCTTGATGGTTTCGCGGTAGGCAACCTGCGGCTTGCCAACGTTTGCCTCGACCTTGAATTCGCGGCGCATGCGGTCCACCAGGATGTCCAGGTGGAGCTCGCCCATGCCGGCGATGATGGTCTGGCCCGTGTCTTCGTTGAGGGACACCTGGAAGGTGGGGTCCTCGGCGGAGAGCTTCTGGATGGCCGTGGAGAGCTTCTCCTGGTCACCCTTGGTGTTGGGCTCGATGGCAACCGAGATCACGGGCTCCGGGAAGCTCATGGACTCGAGGACGATCTGGTTGGCGGAATCACACAGGGTGTCACCCGTGGTGGTGTCCTTCAAGCCGATCGCTGCGTAGATGTGGCCGGCGGTAGCGCCATCAACGGGCATTTCCTTGTTGGCGTGCATCTGGAACAGCTTGCCGATGCGCTCCTTCTTGCCCTTGGTGGAGTTGACCACCTGGGCGCCTGCTTCCACGTGACCGGAGTACACGCGGACGAAGGTGAGCTGGCCGAAGAACGGGTGCGCGGCAATCTTGAACGCCAGGGCCGAGAACGGCTCTTCGGAAGACGGCTTGCGGGTCAGTTCCTTCTCTTCGTCGCGGGGATCGTGACCGATCATCGGCGGGACGTCGAGCGGGTTCGGCAGGTAGTCGATGACAGCATCGAGCATCGGCTGGACGCCACGGTTCTTGAAGGCGGAGCCACAGAACACGGGGTACAGCTCGGAGTTGATGGTCATCTTGCGGATGCCGGCCTTGAGCTCGTCAATCGAGATCTCTTCGCCTTCGAGGTACTTCTCCATGAGTTCTTCGGAGGACTCGGCAACAGCTTCAACGAGTGCTGCGCGGTACTCTTCAGCCTTCGCCTGGAGGTCAGCCGGGATCTCCTGGATCTCGTACTTGGCACCCATGGTGACGTCACCCTTGGAGTCGCCGGGCCATACGAGGGCACGCATGTAGAGCAGGTCAACAACGCCGATGAAGTCGTTCTCCGCACCGATGGGCAGCTGCATAACCAGCGGCTTGGCGCCGAGGCGGTTAACAATCGTGTCCACGGTGAAGTAGAAGTCAGCGCCCAGCTTGTCCATCTTGTTGACGAAGCAGATACGCGGGACGTTGTACTTGTCGGCCTGGCGCCAAACAGTCTCGGACTGCGGCTCCACGCCTTCCTTGCCATCGAAGACGGCAACGGCGCCGTCGAGGACGCGCAGGGAGCGCTCAACCTCAACGGTGAAGTCAACGTGGCCGGGGGTGTCGATGATGTTGATCTGGTTGTTTTCCCAGAAGCAGGTCACGGCGGCAGACGTGATGGTGATGCCGCGTTCCTTTTCCTGTTCCATCCAGTCAGTCGTCGAAGCGCCGTCGTGCGTTTCGCCGATCTTGTGGTTCACACCCGTGTAAAACAGGATGCGCTCGGTGGTGGTGGTCTTGCCGGCATCAATGTGGGCCATGATGCCGATGTTGCGGACCTTACTAAGGTCGGTAAGCACGTCCTGTGCCACGGTGTCTCCCTTTCGGATGGACTGCACGTTCGCCGCCGGCTCGGTTGAGCCGGCGGCGATCGGGAAGTATTACCAGCGGTAGTGGGCGAAGGCCTTGTTGGACTCGGCCATCTTGTGGGTATCTTCGCGGCGCTTCACAGCGGCACCGAGACCGTTCGAGGCATCCAGGATTTCGTTCTGGAGGCGCTCGGTCATCGTCTTTTCGCGGCGGGCCTTGGAGTAGCCAACCAGCCAACGCAGGGCGAGTGCGGTGGAGCGGCCCGGCTTGACCTCAACCGGAACCTGGTACGTTGCGCCACCGACGCGGCGTGAGCGGACCTCGAGTGAAGGCTTGACGTTGTCCATGGCCTTCTTGAGGGCTGCTACGGGGTCGCCACCGGACTTGGCGCGTGCGCCTTCGAGTGCACCGTAGACGATGCGCTCTGCCGTGGACTTCTTGCCGTCAACGAGCACCTTGTTGATGAGCTGGGTAACCAGCGGGGAGCCGTAAACGGGATCTAGTACGAGCGGCCGCTTGGGGGCCGGACCCTTGCGAGGCATATTACTTCTTCTCCATCTTTGCGCCGTAACGGCTGCGTGCCTGCTTACGGTTCTTCACACCCTGGGTATCGAGGGCGCCACGGACGATCTTGTAGCGGACACCGGGGAGGTCCTTAACGCGACCACCGCGAACGAGCACAATGGAGTGCTCCTGCAGGTTGTGGCCAACACCGGGGATGTAGGCGGTTACTTCCACGCCACCGTTGAGGCGCACACGTGCAACCTTACGGAGAGCCGAGTTCGGCTTCTTCGGGGTGGTGGTGTAAACGCGGGTGCAGACACCGCGGCGCATCGGGCTGCCGTTCAGCGCGGGGGCCTTGGTCTTTTTGACCTTCGGCGTGCGGCCCTTGCGGACCAGCTGGTTAATCGTAGGCACTCTCGTGTTCTCCGTTGGTTTGATCTCTACCCCGGGACCAGGCGCCAGCCTGGAAGTCGGGGTTTTGGCGTTGTTCCTGCAGCTGCGCCCATGAAAACTTGCGTAGGCGTGCAAAAGCGTGGCATTCGTTGCGCACTTAGCCCGCAACCCGGAAACAAGCTCCACCCAGCATCATGAGAACAAAACCAAAATGATGCTGCGGCGGCCTTCATCCACTGCCACACAGAACAATTACGAAAAGTCTAACACGTATGGACCTGGGGCCTTAATCCGGTGTATACGGGGAAGACCCCGCCCCCACGGTGTGGGGACGGGGTCTTTCTACTCAGGGACCAGTGGTCAGCGGAAGTCGCTGCCCAGGTCGTAGTCATCCAGCGGGATGGCGTGGAACTCAGGAGCTCCGTCGCCGCCCAGGGTGTCGTACGAGAAGTCACTGAATGCGCTGGGGCCGGTGAACAGGTTGGCCTTTGCTTCTTCAGTGGGCTCCACGGTGACCTCGGTGTAGCGCGGGAGACCCGTGCCGGCCGGGATCAGCTTACCGATGATGACGTTCTCCTTGAGGCCGAGCAGCGGGTCGCTCTTTCCTTCCATGGCCGCCTGCGTCAGGACGCGGGTGGTTTCCTGGAAGGAAGCTGCGGACAGCCAGGACTCGGTGGCCAGGGAGGCCTTGGTGATGCCCATGAGCTCAGGACGGCCGGAAGCCGGTGTCTTGCCCTCGGACACAACACGGCGGTTGGCGTCTTCGAAGCGGCTGCGCTCGGCGAGCTCGCCGGGCAGCAGATCCGATTCGCCGGACTCGATGACCGTGACGCGCCGCAGCATCTGCCGGACAATGACTTCCACGTGCTTGTCGTGGATGCCAATGCCCTGGCTGAGGTAAACGCCCTGCACTTCGTCCACAAGGAACTTCTGCGCGGCACGCGGACCCATGATGCGCAGGACCTGCTTGGGGTCAACCGGTCCGTTGATCAGCTTCTGGCCAACCGTGACGTGGTCGCCGTCTTCGATCAGGAGCCGTGAACGGCGAAGCACCGGGTAAGCGATGTCTTCGGTTCCGTCGTCGGGCGTGATGACCAGGCGCATCTGGCGCTCGGACTCTTCGATGGTGATGCGGCCGGCTGCTTCTGCAATCGGTGCGACACCCTTCGGAGTGCGGGCTTCGAACAGCTCCTGGATACGGGGCAGGCCCTGGGTGATGTCGTCGCCACCACCGGCGGAGACAGCACCACCGGTGTGGAACGTACGCATGGTCAGCTGCGTGCCGGGCTCACCGATGGACTGTGCGGCGATGATGCCCACGGCCTCGCCGATGTCCACGGTCTTGCCCGTGGCCAGCGAGCGGCCGTAGCACAGGGCGCAGGTGCCGACGCTGGACTCACAGGTGAGTACGGAGCGGACCTTGACCTCGGTGATGCCGGCTGCGAAGAGCTCGGCAATAACAACGTCGCCGCAGTCGGTGCCGGCAGCTGCCAGGACGGTGCCCTTGTCATCGACGACGTCGACGGCCAGGGTCCGGGCGTAGGCGCTGTTCTCAACGTTCTCGTCGAGGACCAGTTCACCGTTGGCGTCGGCGACGGCGATTGCCGTGACCAGGCCGCGCTCGGTGCCGCAGTCCTCTTCGCGGACGATGACGTCCTGCGAGACGTCCACCAGGCGCCGGGTCAGGTAACCCGAGTTGGCGGTACGCAGCGCGGTGTCAGCCAGGCCCTTACGTGCACCGTGGGTGGCGATGAAGTATTCCAGCACCGACAGGCCCTCACGGTAGGAGGACTTGATGGGACGCGGGATGATCTCACCCTTAGGGTTGGCCACCAGGCCACGGATACCCGCGATCTGACGGACCTGCATCCAGTTACCACGTGCACCGGAGGACACCATGCGGTTGATCGTGTTCATCGGGGACAGGCTGTCACGCATCGCCTGGGCGATTTCGTTGGTGGCCTTGTTCCAGATTTCGATCAGTTCCTGGCGGCGCTCGTCGTCGTCGATCAGGCCCTTGTCGTACTGGCCCTGGATCTTGGCGGCGCGCTCCTCGTAGCCGGCAAGGATCTTCGGCTTGTCCTTGGGCACCTCAATGTCGGAGATGGCCACGGTGACGCCCGAGCGGGTTGCCCAGTAGAAACCGGCATCCTTCAGGTTGTCCAGCGTTGCCGCGGTGACGACCTTGGGGTAGCGCTCGGCGAGGTCGTTGACGATCCGGGACAGTTCGCCTTTGTCCGCAACATCCTCAACCCACGGGTAGTCCTCGGGCAGGGTCTCGTTGAAGATGACCTGTCCCAGTGAGGTTTCCACCAGTGCGGTCTGACCCGGCTCCCAGCCTTCGGGAGCTTCCCAGCCTGCGTAGGGCACAAAGCCTTCGAGGCGGATCTTGACCTTGGAGTTCAGGTGCAGGTCACGCAGGTCGTAAGCCATGATGGCTTCCGCCACGGAACCGAAGATCCGGCCTTCGCCGGCTGAACCGACACGCTTGGTGGTCAGGTGGTACAGACCGATGATCATGTCCTGCGAAGGCAGGGTCACGGGACGGCCGTCGGAGGGCTTGAGGATGTTGTTGGAGGACAGCATCAGGATGCGGGCCTCAGCCTGCGCCTCGGGGCTCAGCGGCAGGTGCACTGCCATCTGGTCGCCGTCGAAGTCGGCGTTGAAGGCGCCACAAACCAGCGGGTGCAGCTGGATTGCCTTACCTTCAACAAGCTGGGGCTCGAACGCCTGGATGCCGAGGCGGTGCAGGGTGGGTGCACGGTTGAGCAGCACCGGGTGTTCAGTGATGATCTCTTCCAGGACGTCCCAGACCTGCGGGCGGTAACGCTCCACCATCCGCTTGGCCGACTTGATGTTCTGGGCGTGGTTGAGGTCAACCAGGCGCTTCATCACGAACGGCTTGAAGAGCTCCAGTGCCATCTGCTTGGGCAGGCCACACTGGTGCAGCTTCAGCTGCGGGCCCACCACGATGACCGAACGGCCGGAGTAGTCAACACGCTTGCCGAGGAGGTTCTGGCGGAACCGGCCCTGCTTGCCCTTGAGCATGTCGCTCAGGGACTTCAGCGGACGGTTGCCCGGACCCGTGACGGGACGGCCGCGGCGGCCGTTGTCGAAGAGGCTGTCAACAGCTTCCTGAAGCATGCGCTTCTCGTTGTTGACGATGATCTCCGGAGCACCCAGGTCGAGCAGGCGCTTGAGGCGGTTGTTGCGGTTGATCACACGCCGGTAGAGGTCGTTGAGGTCGGAGGTCGCGAAGCGGCCACCGTCCAGCTGGACCATGGGGCGCAGTTCCGGCGGGATCACCGGGACGGCGTCCAGGACCATGCCAAGCGGGCTGTTGTTGGTGGTCAGGAACGCGTTGACCACCTTCAGGCGCTTGAGGGCACGGGTCTTGCGCTGGCCCTTGCCGTTGGCAATGATGTCGCGCAGCAGGTCCGACTCGGCCTGCATGTCGAAGTTCTCAAGGCGCTTCTTGATGGCTTCGGCACCCATGGAGCCTTCGAAGTACATGCCGTAGCGGTCGCGCAGCTCGCGGTACAGGCCTTCGTCACCTTCGAGGTCAGCGACCTTGAGGTTCTTGAACCGGTCCCAGACCTGCTCGAGGCGTTCGATGTCGGCGTCGGCACGCTTACGCACGTTCGCCATCTGGCGGTCGGCGGAGTCGCGGGCCTTCTTTTTGTCGGCAGCCTTGGCGCCTTCGCCCTCAAGGCGGGCGATTTCGCCTTCGAGGTCGCGGGCGATCGCCGCGATGTCGGAGTCGCGGTTGTCGATGAGCTGCTTCTTCTCGATGTCGTGCTCAACCTGCAGGTTGGGCAGTTCCTCGTGGCGGGCAGCCTCGTCGACGCTGGTGATCATGTAGGCGGCGAAGTAGATGACCTTTTCGAGGTCCTTCGGTGCCAGGTCAAGGAGGTAGCCAAGGCGTGACGGAACACCCTTGAAGTACCAGATGTGCGTGACGGGCGCGGCGAGCTCAATGTGGCCCATACGCTCGCGGCGGACCTTCGCGCGGGTGACTTCAACGCCACACCGCTCGCAGATGATGCCCTTGAAGCGGACGCGCTTGTACTTGCCGCAGTAGCACTCCCAGTCCCGGGACGGGCCGAAGATCTTCTCGCAGAAGAGTCCGTCCTTCTCAGGCTTGAGCGTGCGGTAGTTGATGGTTTCCGGCTTCTTAACCTCGCCGTATGACCAACCGCGGATGTCTTCCGCGGTGGCGAGGCCGATCTGCATGAGGCCGAAGGAGGATTCGCTGGACATATGGTCCCTGTTCTCTCTTGTTCTCTGAATTCTGAAGTCTTGGGCTACGCGAAGAGGGAGGAGGGGTACGACGGCGGGTTCGCACCCGCCGTCGTACCTCCCCTGCTAAACCTCTTCTACGGAACTGGGCTCTGCACGGGACAGGTCGATGCCCAGTTCTTCCGCAGCCGTGAAGACTGCGTCATCAGAATCACGCATTTCAATCGTGGTTCCGTCGGTGGAAAGAACTTCCACGTTCAGGCACAGCGACTGCATTTCCTTGATCAGGACCTTGAAGGACTCGGGAACGCCCGGCTCCGGGATGTTCTCGCCCTTGACGATGGCTTCGTAGACCTTGACGCGGCCATGGATGTCATCGGACTTGATGGTCAGGAGTTCCTGAAGCGTGTAAGCGGCGCCGTAGGCCTCGAGGGCCCAGACTTCCATCTCACCGAAGCGCTGGCCACCGAACTGTGCCTTACCACCCAGCGGCTGCTGCGTGATCATGGAGTACGGGCCGGTGGAGCGGGCGTGGATCTTGTCGTCCACCAGGTGGTGGAGCTTCAGGATGTACATGTAGCCCACGGAGATCGGGTCCGGGAACGGTTCGCCGGAGCGGCCGTCGAAGAGCCGGGTCTTGCCGGAGGAGTCAATCAGGCGCTCACCGTCGCGGGTCACGTTGGTGGAGTCGAGCAGGCCGGTGATTTCTTCTTCACGGGCGCCGTCGAACACCGGCGTGGCGACAGTGGTGGAACCACTCTCGCGCGGCAGGTTGGGCAGCTGCTTGACCCACTCGGGCTCGCCTTCGATCTTCCAACCGGTCTTGGCAACCCAACCGAGGTGGGTTTCCAGGACCTGGCCCACGTTCATGCGGCCCGGAACACCCAGCGGGTTCAGGACGATATCAACGGGGGTGCCGTCGGCCAGGAAGGGCATGTCCTCGATCGGGAGGATCTTGGAGATAACGCCCTTGTTGCCGTGGCGGCCGGCGAGCTTGTCGCCGTCGGTGATCTTGCGCTTGGCAGCGACGTAGACGCGGACCAGCTGGTTGACGCCCGGGGGCAGCTCATCGTCGTTGTCGCGGTCGAAGACGCGGACACCGATGACGGTGCCGGACTCGCCGTGGGGAACCTTCAGGGAGGTGTCGCGCACTTCGCGGGACTTCTCACCGAAGATGGCACGGAGCAGGCGCTCTTCCGGGGTCAGCTCGGTCTCGCCCTTGGGGGTGACCTTGCCTACCAGGATGTCGCCGGCTTCAACCTCGGCACCGATGTGGATGATGCCGCGCTCGTCCAGGCCTGCCAGGACTTCCTCGGACACGTTGGGGATGTCACGGGTGATTTCCTCGGCACCAAGCTTGGTGTCGCGGGCGTCAATCTCGTGCTCCTCGATGTGGATGGAGGAAAGAACGTCCTCGGCAACAATGCGCTGCGAGAGGATGATGGCGTCCTCGAAGTTGTGGCCTTCCCATGACATAAATGCCACGAGCAGGTTCTTACCGAGGGCAAGTTCGCCCTGGTCCGTTGCCGGACCGTCGGCGATGATGCCGCCGACCTCGAGGCGCTGGCCTTCGCTTACCAGGACGCGGTTGTTGTAGCAGTTGCCCTGGTTGGAGCGTGCGAACTTGTTGATGCGGTAGTTGGTTTCCGTGCCGTCGTCGTTAAGCATGATGACGAGCTCGGCGGAAACCTCGGTGACCACACCGGCCTTCTTGGCGATGGTGACGTCACCGGCGTCGACTGCGGCGGCGCGCTCCATGCCGGTACCCACAAACGGGGCCTCGGAACGGACCAGCGGCACAGCCTGGCGCTGCATGTTGGCACCCATGAGTGCACGGTTGGCATCGTCATGCTCGAGGAACGGAATCAGGGCCGTTGCCACGGACACCATCTGGCGCGGGGAAACGTCCATGAACTCGACCTCGCCGGCGGGAACGAGGACAGGCTCGCCTCCACCACCACGGGCGCGGACCAGGACAGTGTCCTCGGAGAACTTCTTGTTTGCATCGAGCGGGGCGTTGGCCTGTGCGATCAGGACCTCTGCCTCGTCGTCAGCCGTCAGGTACTGGACGTCGTCGGAAACAACGCCATCCTTGACCAGGCGGTACGGGGTCTCGATGAAACCGAACGGGTTGATCCGGCCGTAGGAAGCCAGCGAACCGATCAGGCCAATGTTCGGGCCTTCAGGGGTTTCGATGGGGCACATGCGGCCGTAGTGGGACGGGTGCACGTCACGGACTTCCATGCCGGCACGGTCACGGGACAGACCGCCGGGGCCCAGCGCCGACAGGCGGCGCTTGTGGGTCAGGCCGGAGAGCGGGTTGTTCTGGTCCATGAACTGCGACAGCTGGGACGTTCCGAAGAACTCCTTGATGGCTGCAACAACCGGGCGGATGTTGATCAGCGTCTGCGGCGTGATGGCTTCGACGTCCTGCGTGGTCATACGCTCGCGGACAACGCGCTCCATGCGGGACAGGCCGGTGCGGACCTGGTTCTCGATGAGCTCGCCGACGGCGCGGATGCGGCGGTTGCCGAAGTGGTCGATGTCATCGATCTCGACGCGGAGGTCGTGGTCCTGGCCATCGCGCTTGCCCGTGAGGGTTTTCTCGCCGGCATGCAGCGCAACGAGGAACTTGATCATGGCGACGATGTCTTCAACGTGCAGGACCGAAGCTTCCTTGTCACCAAGGGAGCGGTCGATCCCAAGCTTGCGGTTGATCTTGTAGCGGCCAACCTTGGCCAGATCGTAGCGCTTGGAGTTGAAGTACAGGTTGTCCAGCAGGGACTGGGCAGCCTCGACTGTGGGCGGCTCGCCCGGTCGCAGCTTCCGGTAGATGTCCAGCAACGCGTCTTCGCGGGTTTCGGTGGCGTCCTTCTCCAGGGTTGCCCGCATGGAGTCGTACTGCCCGAATTCCTCAAGGATCTGGCCTTCAGTCCAGCCGAGGGCCTTCAGCAGCACCGTGACGGACTGCTTGCGCTTCCGGTCGAGGCGGACGCCGACCTGGTCGCGCTTGTCGATCTCCAGCTCGAACCATGCACCGCGGGACGGGATGATCTTGGCGGTGAAGATGTCCTTGTCGCTGGTCTTGTCAGCGGCACGCTCGAAGTAGGCGCCCGGGGAACGGACCAGCTGGGAGACCACAACACGCTCGGTGCCGTTGACGACGAAGGTGCCCTTCTCGGTCATCAGCGGGAAGTCGCCCATGAACACGGTCTGCTGCTTGATTTCGCCCGTGTTGTTGTTCATGAACTCGGCCTTGACGTACAGCGGAGCCGAGTACGTGGCGTCCCGGTCCTTGCATTCGGCCATCGTGTACTTGGGATCAGCGAACTCCGGATCGGAGAAGCTCAGGGACATGGTGCCCTGGAAGTCCTCGATCGGGGAGATTTCTTCGAAGATGTCCGACAGGCCGGACGTGGTGGCGACGCTGAGGTCGTTTTCTTCGACAGCCTTTGCCACGCGTGCCTGCCAGCGCTCGTTGCCGACCAGCCAGTCAAAGCTGTCCGTCTGCAGGGCAAGCAGATTCGGAACATCAAGGGGTTCGTGAATCTTTGCGAATGAGAGCCGGCGAGTGGCACCATCAGTGCTGTCGGCGGTGTTAGCGGTTTCGTTATTAGAGGTGCTCGAGGCGACCAAGAGGGATCCTTCCACAGACCTTCAGGCGTTTTCAGATCTCCCCCGCTGTGCATCTGCAGATAGAATCCACAGTGCTACCATCCGGTTCCGCTATATGACCCGGGGCCGGGGCTGGGCATTTCGTGACGTTGTCGACGGCACGTTGAATGTCAGCTGCCAGGCAAAGCCCACCGCTATATGAAGGCTGAAGGTAAACAGGGAAGACGCAAATATCTACGATACGGCAAAACAGCCTACCTGTCTACCCCACATCCGGCCGGATTGCAAGCACCGGATTTTGACCGGCACCGCTCCCCTGGCTTCACAGCCGGAGCGTCACGCCTTCCGCCGTGCAGGTGCCGGAATTGGCGAATACCGCGTCGCGGACGGCGTCCTTGGATTCCTGGTCCGCCTGGCCGCCGGTCTCCGCCTTGCCTGAACGGTCGATGGAGAGCAGGGCAAGCGCTGCGAAGAGCCCTTCGAGGTCGCCGGCGGCACCGGCCTGGGCGTCCTGGGCTTTCAGGTAGATCTCCTCGAAGCCGTTGGCGTCGTCCGCCGGGACCGCGGCGTACTCCGCGTAGAGCGAGTTGAACAGCCCGCAGGCCTCCTTGGCCCCGCCGGCGGCCGGCGCTGCCGGCGCCGATGACGCGGGTCCCGGTGCGGTGTTGCCGGGGGTGCTGCCGGCGGAGTCCTGGCCCTGCGCGGATCCGGAGGCCGCCGGCGCGGGCTCGGGCGCCTGCACGGAGCACGCGGTAAGGCCTGCCAGCGCGGCGATGGCCGCCAGGGAGAGGATCTTTTTCACGTCTGCACCTTTGTTCCGAATGGTGCGGGCTTTGGTGACCCGCCGCAAGTTCCCGCGTTCAACCCTACGCAAGCTCCCGGCGTCGTGCACGTCCCAGGCATGGGGACCTCTCCCCTGCCGCTCCGGACGGTGCCTTGCGTGCGGGTGTTTGAATAGCAGCGTGACAGGGGTCACGATAGCCTTGGTGGCTTACACCGGATCCGATCGGAAGAGATAACCATGGGCGATTCCCAGGACAACACTGACGTTGTCATCCTCGCAGCAGTGCGGACCCCGCAGGGCCGGATCAACGGCCAGCTGGCGGGCTTCACCGCCGTGGACCTGGGCGCCCGTGCCATCAGGGCCGCGCTGGACGCCGGTGGCGTGGACGCGGCAGACGTGGACGCCGTCATCATGGGCCAGGTGCTGCAGGCCGGGGCCGGCCAGAATCCGGCCCGGCAAAGCAGTGTTGGCGCAGGCATCGGCTGGAATGTTCCGGCCGTCACTATCAACAAGGTGTGCCTGTCCGGCCTGACTGCGGTCATCGATGCCGCCCGGCTGATCCGGGCCGGCGATGCCACCGTGGTGGTTGCCGGCGGCCAGGAGTCCATGACCCGGGCGCCGCACCTGCTCCCCGGGTCCCGGCAGGGCTGGACCTACGGCAACATCGCGGCCCTGGACGCGGCAGCGCATGACGGGCTGACCGACGCCTTTGACGGCCAGTCGATGGGCCTGTCCACGGAAACGCGGAACCTGGACCTGGGCATTGACCGGCAGTCCCAGGACAACGTGGCGGCGCAATCGCATCAGCGGGCCGCGCTTGCCGCAAAGAACGGCATTTTCGACGACGAACTGGTGCCGTTGAGCGTCAAGCAGCGAAAAGGCGACCCGTTGCAGGTCAACGCCGATGAGGGCATCCGGCCCGCCACCACGGTGGAGTCCCTGGCGGGACTGCGGGCTGCGTTCGCCACCGACGGCACCATCACGGCCGGAAACTCCTCGCCGCTGTCCGATGGGGCGGCAGCGCTGGTCCTGTCCAGCAGGGGGTACGCGGAAGCCCACGGCCTGGCCTACCTGGCAGTGGTGGGCAAGCCCGGGCAGGTGGCCGGGCCGGACAACTCGCTGCATTCCCAACCGTCAAACGCCATCCTCGATGCGCTGCAGCGGGCCGGTTGGACCACCGCCGACCTTGACTTCATCGAGATCAACGAGGCCTTCGGGTCCGTGGCGGTCCAGTCCCTGAAGGACCTGGACTATCCGCTGGACCGGTGCAACATCCACGGCGGAGCGATTGCCTTGGGACACCCGATCGGGGCCTCCGGGGCCCGGCTTGCCGTTCACGCTGCCCACGAACTCCGGCGGCGGGGTACTGGCAAGGCAGCCGTATCACTGTGCGGCGGCGGCGGGCAGGGCGAAGCGCTCCTGCTGTACCGCGACTGATGGGGACCGGACCGGCGCCGGGCCGGGAAAGGTTCCTGGCCGGCGCGGCGGAAGTGGGCCTCCAAGTGGACGTGGTGGCCCGGGCCGCCGCCGGCAGCCTGGCCGAGGCAGCGTCACTGCTGGGCATCAGCCCGGCGGACATCGTTAAATCGCTGGTGGTCAAGCGCAAGGACGGCACATTCCTGTTCGCCCTGATCCCCGGCGACCGGCAGATCTCCTGGCCCAAGCTCAGGGCACTGGTGGGCGTCAACAAGTTGTCCCTGCCACCGGCAGAGGTGGCCCTGGACGCCACCGGCTACGAGCGCGGCACCATCACCCCGCTGGGCAGCACGCATCCGTGGCCTGTGTACGCCGACGCCGCCATCACGGGAAAACGGATCTCCATGGGCGCCGGGGCACACGGCTACAGCGCATTCGTGGACGCCGACGCGCTCACGGCAGCCCTGCGCGCGGTGGTGGCGGACATCTCCGATCCCAACTAGGTCGCAGTTGTTGTCGTTTTGGAGCCCCATAACGACAACAACTGCCAGTCAGTTGGGTTAAACAGAAAACCCCGCCCACAACAGTGGACGGGGTTTTCCGGGAAAAGACGCTGTTACTTGAGGGTAACGGTTGCGCCGGCAGCCTCGAGCTGCTCCTTTGCCTTCTCGGCAGCTTCCTTGGTGGCGCCTTCGAGGACGGCCTTGGGAGCGCTGTCGACCAGGTCCTTGGCTTCCTTCAGACCCAGGGAAGTGATGGCACGTACTTCCTTGATCACTGCGATCTTCTTTTCGCCAGCGGATTCGAGGACGACATCGAAGTCGGTCTTCTCTTCGGCTTCTTCAGCAGCAGCAGCGGGGCCGGCAACGGCAACAGCGGCAGCGGTTACTTCGAAGGTCTCTTCGAAGAGCTTGACGAACTCGGAGAGCTCGATGATGGTCAGTTCCTTGAAAGCTTCAATGAGCTCTTCGTTGGTGAGCTTCGCCATGGGAGGCGTCCTTCCTGTTGTGGTGGTTACCGGGCGCTGGGCCCGAACCACCGGAGTCTGGTGGGGTGAAGAGAATCAGTTCTCTTCGGCTGCGGGAGCTTCAGCCGGGGCTTCAGCTTCAGCGGCGGGGGCTTCTTCAGCGGCAGGGGCCTCGGCAGCTGCCGGTGCACCGTTCTCTTCTTCAAGCTTGAGGCGCAGCGCATCGATGATGCGGGCAGCAGCAGCGGCAGGAGCCTTGAGGATGCCTGCAACCTTTGCGAGCTGCAGCTCACGGGATTCGAGGGCAGCCAGTGCGGCGACCTCGGTGGCGTTCAGTGCCTTGCCCTCGAAGTAACCCGTCTTGATAACGAGCTGCTTGTTGGTCTTGGCAAAATCCGTCAGGCTCTTGGCAGCGGCAACTGCGTCACCCTTGATGAACGCGATTGCAGTGGGGCCGGCGAGCTGGCCGTCGAATGCTGCGACGCCTGCTTCCTTGGCTGCAATGGCGGTCAGGGTGTTCTTGACGACCGCGAACTTGGTGTCCTGGCCGAGAGAAACACGCAGCTGCTTGAGCTGTGCAACGGTGAGCCCACGGTATTCGGTCAGGACAGCGGCGTTCGATTCCTTGAAATCGTTAGTGATCTCAGCTACTGCTGAAACCTTTGTAGGCGTTGCCATAACCCTCCTTCCGGGGATAGTGCCGGTATTTGACGGTCCCCTCAGGATCGCTGAAACAAAAAAACGCCCCGCGCAGATGCACGGGGCTTGGCTCAACGCGGATCAATCCGCGGAACTTTTGCTTCGTTCACCTGCGCCGGCCGCCCTGCGTGAGGGGCCTTCGTCCGGAAACCTACTTGGATCCCCCGCACACAACTGCAGAAGTGAGCGATGCCCGGGAGAGTGGATTTCCAACAACCGACGGTCTTTGGTCCTCCCAGCTTACGGGACGCTTGACCCGTCCACCAAATCGGCCGGATCAGCTGGTGCTGGTATGCGTCTTCGGGAGTTCCTTCTGCCAGATCCCGGTGACCCCCGCGGTGCGGAAGCCCAGCTGCTGGTTCACCGTCAGGAGGTAGCGGTTCTCCGGGGCGTTCCAGGTGTAAATGACCCTGGCGTCGGGAAACTGTTCCGTGAGGCGCTCCATGTTGGCCACCTTGATCAGCAGGCCGAGTTTGTTGCCACGGTGTTCCTGCAGCACCAGGGTGTCGTCCTGGAACACCACGTCAGCCCGGTGGGCCAGTACCGTGATGGTGGTCAGGCCCACCAGGGCCCCGGTGGCGAGGTCCTCGACGGCGGTGACCACCGTCCGCCGGCCCTGCGCGATGGCGACCCCTTCGGCTTCACGGAGGATGCCGCCGTCGAACACCATGTCCTGCTCGACAGGCGCTTCCAGGGCAGGGTCGACGTCGGCGCCCGCCTGGTTTTCGAGGGTGGCCACGGCCTCCAGCCAGCGGTCAGGGCAACGGTCCGTCCAGTGGTGCAGCCGGTACCGGCCGTTGTTGGCGGCGTCCGCCTCGGCCTGCAGGTCCGCGACGAGTTTTGTGTCCAGCGGCAGCGCGCAGGAACTGAACTGCTCGATGTGCTGGAGGGTGTAGCCGGTCTTCTGGGCGAATTCGACCTCGCGGCTGTCCAGCGGCACAAACCCCTGGCCCGAGCCGGGAACCAGCTGGGCCTGCTCAAACTCGTGCAGCGAGGCGCCGGGATGGTTTGTGTCCACCAGGATCATGCTGCGGCCCTCACCGCGTGCCAGTTGCTCCGCGGCCAACAGCAGCCGCCGGCCCACCCCCTGGCGCTGGAATTCCGGCAGGATGTCCAGCGTGAACTCCGCCAGGTCAAGGTTGTCCGTGAGCGGCAGGGCGATGTCCACGGTCCCGACGATTTTGCCGTCCACCTTGGCCACCAGGATCAGCTGCCGCTCATACGGGTCCTCGAACTCCAGCAGCTTCTCCAGCGGCCCGTAGGCGAGGTCGTCGCTGCCCCACGTCTGCATCCGCACCTTGCGGCCCACCTCAACGGCAGCAAGGAAGTCCGCCGCGTCAGGTGCGTCCAGTGAATCGGGAATCCACAGCTGTTCGATCTTCACGTCGTGTGCCATTGGCGCATCACCCCAGCCGTTTCTGCCACTCGCCTTCATAGCCTGCAGGCTTGAATCCAAGCGCGCCATTTATCGCCAGCATATGCTGGTTTTCGCTGGCGTTCCATGTCAGGACCGAGCGCGCCGCGGGCCAACGCTCCTGCGCCCGCCGCACGTTGGCCAGCTTCAGCAGCAGCCCCAGGTTGTGGCCACGGTGCGCGGCCACCACCAGGGTGTCGTTCTGCAGGATGGACGCCGGAACGCCGGGACGCCATTCAAGGACGGTGTAGCCCACCAAATCACCCGTGCCGCGGTGCTGGGCCGCCACCACCACCGCCTCCGTACCCGACCGGGCCAGCTGCTCTTCACCGGACCGCACCCGGGCGGCGTCCCAGTCCTCCAGGCCCCAGTCCAGCCCTGCGGTGGGGACGTCCACACTCATGTGCGCCTTCAGTTCTGCGAATTTGTCCACCAGGTCCGCCGGGCAGGAGCTGTCCCACCACACCAGGGTGTAGTCCCCGGACGTACCTGTGGCCCGCGCCGCCAGCTGGTCCAGGACGTCGCCGGGGACAGGGAGTGCCAGGCTGCTGCTGCACTCCACCTGTTCCAGGTCGTAGCCCGAGGCCAGCGCGAACGCCGTGCCGGGCTCGGCCAACGGCAGCGCGCCGGCTCCGGACTTGGCCGGGACCGTGGCACCGGTGGCGACGTGCCCGATGGGCACCTCAAAGTAGCCGTCCAGGGACGTCCGGCCCCGGCTGCGGGCCAGGTCCTCCACATGCCGGAGCAGGACCCTGCCAAGTCCCCGCCTGCGGTATGCGGGCGCCACCAGCACGTCCACTCCCGCCGTTGCGGTGTTCTCGCGCAGGGGCAGCGTGACCGAACACAGCCCTGCCGTTTCGTGGCCCAGCCGTGCCAGAAAAAGAAAACGATCCTCGTAGGCGTTGCCGCGCCAGAACTCCGCCGCCTCGGCAAGCGTGGGGCAACGGTCCAGGTTTCCCCAGAGCGCCAGTTCCTGCTTTTCCCGCAAGGCATGGCAGGTCCGGAAATCGTCGTCAGGTCCGGTTGCGGAACCTCCGACAGCGGCGTGCCCGGCAAGGCTGCCCGGCGGCGGAACCCGGACGGCGGTGATGGCCAAGCCGGCTGGGACGGGTGGGCTGTTGTGGTGCTCCGGCGCGGCCATTCCCCCAGCTTAGGCAGGAGGCGCTGACAAGTTAAGCAAAAAACCGCCCGGCGCAGGCGCCGGGCGGTTCATTGGTGCCGGACGGATCCGGCAGCCGAGGGAATTAGGCCTCGGTCAGTACCTTGGTCACGTTGGGGTCCACGGCGATGCCGGGGCCGAACGTGGTGGCAACAGTTGCCTTCTGGATGTAGCGGCCCTTGGAAGCGGACGGCTTCAGGCGAAGCACCTCTTCCAGTGCGGCTGCGTAGTTCTCGGCCAGCTTGAGGGCGTCGAAGGACACCTTGCCGATGATGAAGTGCAGGTTCGAGTGCTTGTCGACGCGGAAGTCGATCTTGCCGCCCTTGATGTCGTTGACAGCCTTGGTGACGTCGGCCGTAACGGTGCCGGTCTTCGGGTTCGGCATCAGGTTACGGGGACCCAGGACCTTACCCAGACGGCCAACCTTGCCCATGAGGTCAGGGGTGGCAACGGCTGCATCGAAGTCGGTCCAGCCGGCTGCGATCTTTTCGATCAGGTCATCGGAACCAACGAAGTCGGCGCCGGCAGCGATTGCTGCCTCAGCCTTGTCGCCCGTTGCGAAGACGAGGACGCGGGAGACCTTGCCGGTGCCGTGCGGCAGGTTGACCGTGCCGCGGACCATCTGGTCAGCCTTGCGCGGGTCAACGCCGAGGCGGAAAGCAACCTCAACGGTGGCGTCGAACTTGGACGGGTTGGTGTCCTTGGCAATCGTTACTGCCTCGAACGGCGCGTAGAACTTCTCCGCGTCGATCTTGGCGGCTGCTGCCTCATATGCTTTGCTGCGCTTTGCCATGCTGCTTATTCTCCTTGTGCAGTTGTGGTCTGCGGACCGCGCTGGGCCCTGCCACAGTTGGGAATCCGGCATGGAATCCCAACATTCTTGATGTTTCAGTGGTGCCGGTTACCCGGCGGGTGAAGGCTGTTAGCCTTCGACGGTGATACCCATGGAGCGGGCGGTGCCGGCGATGATCTTCGCTGCGCCTTCGAGGCTGGTGGCGTTGAGGTCTTCCATCTTGGTGGTGGCGATCTCGTTGACCTGCGCCTGGGTCAGCTTGGCAACCTTGACGGTGTGCGGGGTAGCTGAACCCTTAGCGACGCCTGCAGCCTTTTTGATGAGCTCTGCAGCCGGCGGGGTCTTGGTGATGAACGTGAAGGAGCGGTCCTCGTAGACTGTGATTTCCACGGGGATGACGTTTCCGCGCTGGGCTTCCGTCGCAGCGTTGTACGCCTTGCAGAATTCCATGATGTTGACACCGTGCTGGCCAAGCGCAGGACCGATCGGCGGGGCCGGGTTAGCGGCACCTGCCTGGATCTGCAGCTTGATGAGGCCGGTGACCTTCTTCTTGGGAGCCAATGTAGGGTCCTTCTCTCAATAACTTCCTGTGACACAGGAGCGTGCCTCAGGTCTGTGGCCGCCATGGCGAGGCGGCCGGCCGTTCCCGTCCTGCTAAGCCGGCAGGGTGGGAACGAAATTTGTGGGTGCTCAGATCTTGGTGACCTGGTTGAACGCCAGGGTGACCGGCGTTTCGCGTTCGAAGATGGAAACCAGCACCACGAGGGTCTGCGATTCGATCTTGATTTCGGAGATCGTGGCGGGGAGGGTCTCGAAGGGACCTTCCTTGACGATGACGGACTCGCCAACTTCGAAGTCGATGTCCACGGGAGCCTGGTGCTGCTTGTTGACCGGCTTGCCCTTCTCTGCCTGCTCTTCTTCGAAGACCGGGGCGAGCATGGAGAAGACTTCGTCCAAACGCAGCGGGACCGGGTTGTGGGCGTTGCCCACGAAGCCGGTGACGCCGGGGGTGTGGCGGACGGCGCCCCAGGAGGCATCCGTCAGGTCCATGCGGACCAGCACATAGCCGGGGATGCGGACGCGGTTGATGACCTTACGCTGGGCGTTCTTGATCTCGACCACTTCTTCCATCGGCACCTGGATTTCGAAGATGTACTCTTCCATGTCCAGGGTCTGGATGCGGGTCTCAAGGTTGGCCTTGACGCGGTTTTCGTAGCCGGCGTAGGAGTGGATGACGTACCAGTCACCCTCCTGGCGGCGCAGCTTCGACTTGAACTCATCCGCCGGATCGACCTCGGGAACGGCAACAGCGACGGCCTCTTCGGACTCGTCGCCGGCTTCTGTCCCGTGGTCTGCCGCGCTGAACTCTACGTCGGCATTTGCCTCGGAGTCGTCGTCGGCCTCTGCAGCGTCGAAGTCGGCGTCAGCGTCAGCGGATTCGGGCGCGGAGGATTCAACCTCAGACTCTTCACCGGCTCCTGCCGTGACGTCCGCGGACTCTTCGCGTTCAGTCTCGGTTACCTCGAGCTCCTGCTCAGACACTTGGTCTCCTGCTTCCTCATTGCCTAACATGCCTATTTAAATGGCTCAATTCCGCATGCCGCTGTTTTCCCTCCGGTCACCCGGAGCGATCAGCCTGCCTGCGGAGCGTGCAGCGTTAGCTGTCCCCGGAGCCGGTACCGCCGAAGACCCAGCCGACAGCGGAACCAAATCCGATGTCCAGCAGGCTGACGATGACCATCATGATGGCCACGAATACCAGCACCACGAGCGTGTAGTTGATCAGTTCCTTGCGGGTTGGTGCCACGACCTTCTTCAGTTCGCCAATCATCTGGCGGACGAACAATGCAATGCGGGCGAAGATGCTTGCCTTGGCAGCCTTCTTAGCCGGGCGTCCCTTGGAGCTGCTGGCAGCTGTTTCGGTCACCTGGTCCTCGCTCATCTTTGCAATGGTGGATTACCCGGCCCTGATCAGAACCATGGTTGCTGCGCTTGCCCCGGATGTTGGTCCGGGGCAGCTTGCGCAGGGCAGACAGGACTCGAACCTGCAACCTGCGGTTTTGGAGACCGCTGCGCTACCAATTGCGCCACTACCCTATGGGTGATAATCCGCGGCTGATAACGATTCCCCAGTTTGCACTGGGCGCACGCCATCATCCGTGTTTCAACACCGGTGAACCAGTCTACGCAACAACTTCGCGTACGTCGAACCAGCCCGTTCCGGGCCCCCGCGCTGCATGAACTTGTCCCGGACTGGAGACCAGTCACAATTCAAATCCGGCAACCCGGAGGGTCCGGTGAACAGCATAGAGTAGAAACGTCGAATTCCCCCATTCCAGCCTTTTGGCTGCCTGCGAAGAACGGACCTGCCATGTCTGCCGCCCGCGTTTCCAAGCGCATATCCGCAATTGCCGAATCCGCCACCCTTGCCGTTGATGCCAAGGCGAAGGCGCTTAAGGCGGCTGGCCGGCCGGTTATTGGCTTTGGTGCGGGCGAACCGGATTTCCCCACCCCGGAATACATTGTGCAGGCCGCCATTGAGGCCGCCGGACAGCCCAAGTACCACCGCTACTCCCCCGCCGGCGGACTGCCGGAGCTCAAGAAGGCCATCGCGGAGAAGACCCTGCGGGATTCCGGCTATGCAGTGGACGCCGCCCAGGTCCTGGTCACCAACGGCGGCAAGCAGGCCGTCTACAACACCTTCGCCACCCTGCTGGATCCGGGCGACGAGGTCATTGTGCCCACCCCGTTCTGGACCACGTACCCGGAGGCCATCCGCTTGGCCGGCGGTGTCCCCGTTGAGGTCTTCGCCGGCCCCGAGCAGGACTACCTGGTGACCGTGGAACAGCTGGAGGCTGCTGTCACGGACCGCACCAAGGTCCTGCTGTTTGTCTCCCCGTCCAACCCCACCGGTTCGGTCTACTCGCCGGAACAGGTGGCGGAGATCGGCAAGTGGGCTGCGGCCAAGGGCCTCTGGGTAGTTACGGACGAAATCTACGAGCACCTGACCTACGACGGCGTGCCCTTCACCTCGATCGCCACCGCTGCCCCCGAACTGGGCGACAAGGTGGTTATCCTCAACGGCGTGGCCAAAACCTACGCCATGACCGGCTGGCGCGTGGGCTGGATGATCGGGCCGGCGGATGTCATCAAGGCCGCCACCAACCTGCAGTCGCACGCCACCTCCAACGTTTCAAACATCATGCAGATCGCCGCCCTCGCCGCCGTTTCCGGTCCGCTGACCGCAGTCGATGAGATGAAGGTGGCCTTCGACCGGCGCCGGAAGGCCATCGTGGCCGGCCTGAACGCCATCGAGGGCGTGGAATGCCCGACGCCGAAGGGTGCCTTCTACGTGTACGCGGACGTCCGCGGCCTGCTGGGCAAGTCGTTCCCGACGGCGGCGGGTACCTCGACGCCGTCGACCTCCGCCGAGCTGGCGGCGTTGATCCTGGATGAGGTGGAGGTTGCGGTGGTTCCCGGTGAGGCGTTTGGCCCGTCCGGCTATCTGCGCCTCTCCTACGCCCTGGGCGACGAGGACCTTGCCACCGGCGTGCAGCGGCTGCAGGACTTCCTCGGCAAAGCCCAGTAAGGTCCAAAACACCCCGTTGCGCTATCACTTATGGTCCCTAAAACACCGTTTTGGGGACCATAAGTGATAGCGCAACGGGGTGGGAGGGGTTAGAGGAGGCGGCGCTCCGCTGCCCACTTGGTCAGCTCGTGCCGGCTGGAGAGCTGGAGTTTCCGCAGCACCGCTGAGACGTGCGTTTCCACGGTCTTGATGCTGATGAAGAGCTCCTTGGCCACCTCCTTATAGCTGTACCCGCGGGCGATCAGCCGCATGACCTCCAGCTCACGGGCGGAGAGCTTGTCGAGCTCGTCGTCGGCGATGTCTGCAGGGGCCGTGCCAAAGGCGTCGAGGACAAAGCCGGCCAGCCGCGGCGAGAACACGGCGTCGCCGCCGGCCACCCGGTACACGGCGTCCGTGATTTCGGCGCCCGAGATGGTTTTGGTGATGTAGCCGCGGGCGCCCGCCCTGATCACGGCCACCACGTCCTCCGCCGCGTCCGAGACACTTAGCGCCAGGAATTTGGTGCCGGCCAGCAGCGGCACGGAGCCGGCAATCACTTCCCGCCCACCGCCGCCCAGTCCGCCGGGCAGGTGCACGTCAAGGAGCACCACGTCCGGACGCTCGGTGGCGATGACGGCGATGGCCTGCTCCACGGTGGCGGCTTCCCCCACCACCTGGATGCTGGCGTCCAGGTCCGCCTTCAGGCCTGACCGGAAGATGGTGTGGTCATCGACGATGACCACACGGACCGACCGGGACGGCGGTCCGGCGGCTTCTGGGAGCGTGTTCATGCTGTTCCTTCCGTGGTGTCCGGGCCGGTGGAGGGCAGCCGGAGCCGGACCTCTGTTCCCTCGCCGGAGCTGAGAATTTCTGCTGTGCCGCCGTGCCGGCGCATCCGGCCGATAATGGATTCCCGCACGCCCATCCGGTCTTCCGGCACGTCCGGCAGGTCGAAGCCCGGCCCGCGGTCCTTCACAAAGATATCCGCGTGGCCGTCGGTGACTTCCAGGTAGACCGACACGGCACCGCCACCGTGGCGGGAGGCGTTGAGCATGGCCTCGCGTGCGGCCTGGACCAGCGCTTCGCGGGCCTCGGTCATGGCGGCATCGCCCACGCTGACGACTTCCACGGCATTGCCCAGTAAGTCCTCCACCTCAGCGGCCACCGCTTTGACCCGGTCCGAGAGCTGGCCGGTGCCGCGGCCCGGGTCCTGGAAGAGCCAGCCCCGGAGCTCGCGTTCCTGGGCCCGGGCAAGGCGGAGGACGTCGTGCTCGTTGCCGGCCCTGCGCTGGATGAGGGCGAGGGTCTGCAGGACGGAGTCATGCAGGTGGGCGGCGATTTCGGCCCGCTCCGTTTCCCGGATCCGGCCGGCGCGCTCCGTTTCGAGGTCGCGCCAGAACTTCAGCGCCCACGGCAGCAGGACCAGCACCACCCCGCCCAGGACGGCCACGGAGGCCAGCAGCGCCAGCCAGGTCTGCTCCCAGGAGCCGGACCCGGACACCATCACCAGCACTCCGGCCACCACCAGCGCCAGCCCTGCCGCCAGGCGGGCCCAGCCGCCGGCCTGGTCCGCCTTGGTTTTGTCCACCAGGCCTGCACGCCTGGTCTCGTCGAGCTGCATCCAGGCGATGGCGGCGCCACCCAGGACAGCGGCTGCGGGGATCAGCGTGCCGAGGGGCACGTTCACACCCAGCAGCCGTGCGATCATGATGCCGGCCACCAGCAGCAGCCCGCTGCCCAGCAGGATCTCCTTGCCGTAGCGCATGCTGCGGACCCGGAACCAGGGCTGCCCGGCAGGCAGGCCCGCCACGCCAGGTGCGGCCCCGGGAGGAATGTTGCCGGCGGCCGGCCCGGTCGCCAGGCCGGCTGTCCAAGTGCCGGGCGCCCAGGTGCCGGGGGCCCAGGAGCCGGGGGCGCCGAACCCGTGGGGGGCCTGGCGTGGCGGACCGGCGTCGGCGCGGCTTCCGCTCCCCGCCGCAGTGGGGAGACTGACGGCGGGAGCAATGGGCGACGCCGGCCGGCGGGCATTGCGGCGCGCCGCTTCATCGGCGGTGGGAACCATGATCCACAGCCACGCATAGAAGGCCAGGCCGGCACCACCGGCAAGGGTGGAGAGCGCCATGGCAATCCTGACGTTCCGTACGGGCCAGCCCAGGTGGACGGCCAGGCCCGAGCACACGCCGGCAATGACGCGGTCGCTGTTGCGGGCCAGGGGCGGCCGGACAGGGATGGTTGTCATGGGTCAATCCAAGCACGGATCAGGGTTCCCCGGCCCGGAACCGGGCGCGAACCGGGGGTCACTCAGGGGCCGTTCAGGGTATCCCCCAGTAGAGCGCCGGAGGCCCGCACGGAAGGATTGAAGCATGAACTCGCAGACCCCCACCCCAGACGACCCGCAACGCCCGGACGGCAGCCAGCCCACAGAGCCGCTCCCCCAGCCAGGCAGCCACCGGCCCACCGAGCCGCTGCCGGCCTACACACCCGCCGCCGACGCGCCGCCCCTGTCCGGGCCCGCAGGGGCAGCAGCCGGCCCCAGCCCCACGGGTGCGGCCCCGGATTTCTTCGACTGGATCCGCGGCCACGGGATCCAGCGCGGCAGCAACCGCTGGATTGGCGGCGTCTGCGACGGCATCGCCCAGCGACTGGGCGTCGACCCGCTGATCATCCGCGGCGTTTTTATCGTCCTCACCCTGTTTGCCGGCATCGGGGTCCTGGCCTACGGGCTGGCCTGGGCGTTCCTGCCCGAACCCGACGGCCGCATCCACGTCCAGGAAGCCGGAGCCGGCCACTGGTCCAGCGGCATGACCGGTTCACTGATCGCCACCATCCTTGGCCTGACCGGGCTGGGCGGCGGCTTCTGGGGCTGGAGCCACAACGGCTTCGGCGGCTTCCTGTGGACCGTGTTCTGGGTGGGCGGCGCAATCTACCTGGTCTACTACCTGGCCCAGCGCAACAAGGGCGCCCGGCCGGACCGGGTGCAGGCCGGACCCTACGCCAGCCCCTACGGCGGGGGCTACCAGGCGGCCGCTTACACGGCGCCATACGCGGCAAGGACCACCACCGGCAGCGGCCCGGTGCCCGGCGCCCCCGGCGCCCCGGCGTCGGCAGCCTTCCCCGCCTACGGGACGGCCGGCAGCGGAACCACTTCCGGTTACGGCACCGCAGGCGGCAGCAGCGGCAGCACCGCTGGCTACGGCAACGGCGGCTACGGCAACTACGGCGGCACCGGCCGCCCGCCCCAGGGCCCAGCCCGGCCGCAGAAACCCCGGCCTGCCGGCCCCGGTGCCCCCGCCATCGCCATCACGGCCGGCACGGCACTGCTGGTGGGTGGCGGCCTGAAAGCCCTGGACGCCGGCAACATCATCGACCTGGGCAGCGCCGCCAACGCCATCGTGTGGGCCAGCGCGGCAGCTGTCCTGGGCCTGGGCATCCTGGTCTGCGGCGCCCGCGGCAGGACCGCAGGGATCCTCAGCCTCTTCGCCGTGGTGGCCCTGATCGCCGGCGGCGTGTCCAACGTGGTGGGCAACGGCGACCGCGTCCGTTTCTCGGAAGTGTCCTGGAGCCCCACCACCCTGCAGGACGCCCGCAACGGCTTCGACGTCACCGCAGGCCGCGGCACTGTTGACCTCACGGACCTGGCCATCAGCGCACCCCTGGGCTCCGACGTCGTAATCCCCCTGGACATCACCGCCTCCAACGTGACCGTGGTGATCCCGGAGAACGTCCCGGTCCGGATTGAAGCGGACATGACCATGGGAAACCTCAACGGATTCGCCGGCGAGCGCAGCGGCACCACCAGCCGGGAAACCAGCTACAACACCGACAAGCCGGGCAGCAGCCTGGTGGTAGAGATCGACGGAACGTTCAGCAACGTCACCATCGAGGAAGGCAACTGACATGAGCACCAGCAACCAGGCACCGGACCCCCTGGACCGGACCACAGCAGGCAGCACAACGACGGCGGACCAGGGCCCCGTGGGCCCGGCACCGGCAAGGGTGGGAACCGTGGTCTGGGGACTGATCGTCCTGGCCCTCGCAGCCTTGATCGCGGTGGCCCAGCTGGGCTGGGTGAACCTGAACGGCACCTATGTCCTGATCGGGCTGATGATCGGCGCCGGGGTGGCGCTGGTGGTGGGCGGCGTCCTGTCTGCCAGGAAACGTGACAACCGGCCCGCAACAGGGAAGTCTTGAGCCATGGAAAAGTTCTTCAGCATCGTCAAAAGCACAGGCCTTCGGCGCGGACCACAACGCTGGCTTGGCGGGGTCCTGGGCGGCATCGCAGCGAAACTGAACGTGGACGTGGCCTACGTCCGCATCGGATTCCTCATCTTCTGCCTCCTCCCCGGCCCCGCCGTGGTCCTTTACCTGTTGGCGTGGGCCGTCCTGCCGGACCAGAACAACTCCATCGCCCTGCAGGGCTTTCTGATCCGCAGGGCCGGAAACCGGTACTGAGTTCCCGCATTTCTGCAGCATCCGATGGACCTCCGCCGTTCGGCGGGGGTCCATCGACCGGTTGACGGGAAGTTCAACCGGCCGGACGTGGTGGTGGGCCCCCGTCCGGTGCCACGCTGGAAGCATGAGAACACCAGCACCCGGATCCGCCGCTGACGCCATCACCGTCCGGGACCTCCGAAAAACCTACCGGCTCCCCAAGGGCGGCACGCTGGCGGCCGTTGATGGCCTGGACCTCGCCATCGGCGCCGGCGAAACCTACGCCCTGCTGGGCCCCAACGGCGCCGGGAAGTCCACCACCATCGAGATCCTCGAAGGCCACCGCCGCGCCGACAGCGGCGACATCCGCGTCCTGGGCACCCCGCCCTGGAAGGCGGCGCCGGCCTTCCGGGCCCGGATCGGGATTGTCCTGCAGGAAGCCACCGATTCCGGTGAGCTCCGGGTCTCCGAAGCGCTGGGCTCGCTGGCCCGGTGCTTTCCCGCGCCACGGCCGGTGGCTGAGGTGATAGCAGCAGTAGGGCTCGACGGCAAGGAATCCGTTCGCATCTCCACCCTTTCAGGTGGCCAGCGCCGCCGCCTGGATGTGGCCCTGGGCATCATCGGGAACCCTGAAGTACTGTTCCTCGACGAGCCCACCACCGGATTCGACCCGGCCGCCCGGCGCCAATTCTGGGAGCTCATCCGGTCCCTGGGCGAGGGCGGCACCACCATTGTGCTCACCACGCACTACCTGGATGAGGCCGAGCAACTCGCCGACCGCATCGGGGTCATCAACCAGGGCAGGCTCATCGCCGAGGGCACCCCCGCCGATATCGGCGGTCCGGAGCTCCGGATCCCCCGCGTCCGCTGGCGTGACGCCGCGGGACACCACGAGGAAACGACAGCAAGTCCTGCGGCACTGGTCCGGGACATTTCCGACGGCGGCAGGCGGGAACCGCTGGACCTCGCTGTGGTGCGCCCCAGCCTCGAGGACATCTACCTGCAGCTCATCGATTCCAACCGGCAGGAGCCGGCACTGACAGGAGCACGGCCATGACTGCCCTCAGTTCCCCCGCCACACCATGGAAACCCTCGGTCCTCCGGCTGGGGCTCCACCGCGCCGCACTGGAGATCAAGCTATTTAACCGGGATGTGCTTTCACTGGTCCTGGTGCTCTTTTTCCCCATCCTGATGCTGTCGCTGTTCGGCACGGTTTTTGGTGATGAGCCGGTGTTCGGCGCCGGCCCCTCCGGGCAGGGCGGCATCACCCCCGCCCACTACTACCTGCCCGGCATGCTGGCCCTGAGCACCATCCTCAGCGGCTTCCAGAACCTGAGCAGCTACGTGGCCACGGAACGCTTCAACGGCACCGTCAAACGCCTGGCCGGCACCCCGCTTCCCGCCGCATCCTACTTCCTGGGCAAGACCGGGCAGACGCTGTACCTCATCGTGGCCCAGACAGCGCTGCTGCTGCTGGCAGCCCGCTTCCTCTTCAACGTCCCAATGCCGGACGAACCCGGACAGTGGGCCCTGGTGGCAGGGCTGATGGTGCTGTCCACCGCTGCATGGGCCACGGTGGCCATCGCCTTTACCGCCCTGCCCAAGTCGGCGCAGAGCGCCTCCACCCTGGCTGTCCTGCCGGTACTGCTGCTCTCCTTCACCTCCGGGGTCTACTTCCCGTTCTCCCAACTGCCGGACTGGCTCCAGTCGGTGACGAACTTCTTCCCCCTGCGGTGGACCGCCGGCGCCTTCCGGTCCGTGTTCCTTCCCCCGCAGTTCGCGGCGGCGGAACCGGGCGGCAGCTACGGTGTGGGCACAGCCTTTGTGGTCCTGGCTGTGTGGGTGGTGGCCGGAGCCGTCCTGGCCCGGCTCGCCTTCAAGTGGCCGCCACAGAAATGACCGGTAGGGTGCATCAATGAACAATTACGGCGGCCGGACCGAGCGGCTGCTGCCTGCCCGCTCCGTGTGGAGCACCTCGATGCTCTGGTGGCATCTCGGGTTCTATGCGGCGCTGGCAAGCCTGATGTACCTGGCCGTCTTCGGCCAGCCCGTCACCCCCGGCACTCCGTGGATGGTGGGGGCCATGGGGGTGCTGGCCGCGGCGTATCCGTTCCTGACCAGGCCGGTTGACCTTCGCACCGGCAGGTCCGGCATCTATGTGGTGGTCCTGGTGCTGGTGGTGGTGTTCTTGTCGTTTGTGCACAACGGAGCAGGCGCCCTGCTGTTTGTGGCCTTCCCCCAGGTGTGGATGTTCACCGCCTCCCAGCGCCAGGGCATCGCGGCCACGGTGGTCCTGTGCGTGGGGGTTGCCGCGGGCCAGTTCAGCAGGTGGGGCGTCGGCGGCACGGTGGTTTATGAAATTTCCGCGCAGCTGGTGCTCTCGCTGGTGGCAAGCTGCATGATCGGGCTGTGGATCTCCCGCGTGATCGAACAAAGTGAGCAGCGGGCCGAGCTCCTGGCCGAGCTCGAGGCCACCAGGAGCGACCTCAACGCCGCCCAGCAGGCCCAGGGCGCCCTGGCCGAACGCGAACGGATGGCCCGGGAAATCCACGACACCCTGGCCCAGGGCTTCACCTCGATTGCCATGCTGTCCGAAGCCGGCCAGGCGCAGCTTCGCCGGCAGGACCAGGCAGGCGCCCCCGCGCTGGCGGGAACACTGGCGGCCATCGCCCGGACGGCCCGGGAAAACCTCGCCGAGGCCCGGTCCCTGGTGGCGTCCGGGGTGCCCACGGATGTCACGGGCGGGGACCTGCTGGCTGCTTTGGCCCGGCTTCCCCACACCCTCCACCTGGACGGGATCCGGCTGGAGGTGGACATTCCCGCCGTGCTGCCGCCGCTGACCTCCTCGGAGCAGGTGGCGCTGCTGCGGACGGCGCAAGAGGCATTGAACAACGTCAGGCGCCACTCCGGCGCGTCGCAGGCGCGCCTGGCCGTCCGCGTGACCGGCCCGGCCGGCGGCGCCGGGCTGCGGCTGGTGGTCAGCGACGACGGTCATGGTTTCGACCCGCAGGGTCCCCACACGGGGTTCGGCCTGACCTCCATGGCCGCCCGGCTGGCCGAGATCAACGGCCGGCTGGAGCTGGCCTCCGACGCCGGCGGAACCATCCTGACAGCGGTGGTGCCCGTCGCCGCGCCTGCAGTGGATACCATCGCAGTGGATGCCGGCAAGGAGGCATCACCATGAGTCCAACGGCAACCGTCCGCGTGGTCCTGGCGGACGACCACCCGGTGGTCCGAGGCGGCCTCGCGGCACTCCTGGGGACCGCAGCGGGCATCGAGGTGCTGGCCGAGGCCGCCGACGGGCAGGAAGCGGTGGCAGCCGTGGCCACCCACGCCCCGGACGTGGTGCTGATGGACCTGCGGATGCCCGTCCTGGACGGGGCCGGGGCCACGGCACTGATCCGCGACCGGCATCCGCTGACCAAGGTCCTGATCCTGACCACGTACGACGGCGACGCGGACATAGTGCGTGCCGTGGAGTCCGGGGCGGTGGGCTACCTCCTGAAGGACTCCCCCGGCGGCGTCATCATCGACGCGGTGTTTGCCGCAGCCCGCGGAGAGACGGTCCTCGCCCCGCCGGTGGCGGCACGCCTGGTGTCCCGCCTGCGGGAACCCGGGAGGCCGCAACTGACCGCCCGCGAGGTGGAAGTGCTCCGCTGCGTCTCGCAGGGACTGAGCAACCCGGACGTCGCCGCCCGGCTCCATATCGCCGAAGCGACCGTCAAAACGCACCTCCTGCGCGTCTTCAACAAGCTCGATGTGGACGACCGGACCCGTGCCGTGGTGGTCGCCCTGGAGCGGGGCCTATTGTGACCGGTTTGTGTCGTACCCCACACAGCCCACTACAATCTATGTGAGCTCAGCGTGGCGCTCTGCCTGTAAACCCTCTCTCCAGGATTTGAGCCGAAACATGAAAATAGGAATCCTCACCAGCGGTGGCGACTGCCCCGGGCTGAATGCTGTCATCCGCGGCGCCGTCCTTAAGGGCATCGCCATCCACGGCCACGAATTCGTCGGATTCCTCGACGGCTGGCGCGGTGTGGTGGAGGGTGACATCATCGACATCCCCCGCACCATGGTCCGTGGCATCGCCAAGCAGGGCGGCACCATCCTGGGCACCTCCCGCACCAACCCGTTCGAAAACGGCGGCGGCCCCGAGGTCATCAAAGCCCACATGGACCGGCTGGGCATCGACGCCATCATCGCGATCGGCGGTGAGGGCACCCTCGCGGCAGCCAAGCGCCTGACGGACGCCGGGCTCAAGATCGTCGGCGTCCCCAAAACCGTGGACAACGACCTCGACGCCACCGACTACACCTTCGGGTTCGACACCGCCGTGCAGATCGCCACCGAAGCCATCGACAGGCTCCGCACCACCGGCGAGTCCCACCACCGCTGCATGATCGCCGAAGTCATGGGCCGGCACGTGGGCTGGATCGCGCTGCACGCCGGCATGGCCGCCGGCGCGCATGCCATCCTCATCCCGGAGCAGAAAACCAGCATCGAGCAGATCACCGAATGGGTCCAGGAGGCCCACGCCCGCGGCCGCGCACCCTTGGTGGTGGTGGCTGAAGGCTTCGTGCCGGACCACATGGAGTCCCCGCACTCGGAGCGCGGCCTGGACACCTTCGGCCGGCCCCGCCTTGGCGGCATCGCCGACCAGCTGGCCCCCGAGCTGGAGGCCCGGACCGGCATCGAAACCCGCGCCACCATCCTGGGCCACATCCAGCGCGGCGGCGTACCGTCCGCGTTCGACCGGGTCCTCGCCACCCGGCTGGGTATGGCCGCGATCGACTCCGTGGTGGAGGGCTACTGGGGCACCATGGTGGCACTCAAGGGCACGGACATCGAGCACGTGGGCTTCGAAGAGGCGCTGGGGCAGCTCAAGACCGTCCCGCAGAAGCGCTACGACGAGGCAGCGGTCCTGTTCGGCTGAGCCCGCGCGCCGCCCTAGGCTGGGACCATGACTCTCGACGCCGGTTCCGCCGCCATCATCCAGCTCGCCTGGGCCCGCCGGCTGGGCCTTGACGACCACGCCTTCGGCGACGCCCTGGCAACCGGGGACCGTGTGGTCCGGGCCGACGAATCGGCCCGGACCGTGGAGTTCGTCCGGCTGTTCGGAAGTTCGGCGCTGGTGGGTCCGCAGTGGCTGATCGACGCCGCCGCCGCCGTCCCGGACGCCGACCTGGCCCAGCACGTGACACTGTTGACCCTGACCCGGTCCCACGGCGGGCACGGGCTCGGAGCGGCCGCGCTGTTCTTCGCGGACGACCTGCCGCTGAAGCAGGTTGCCGGGGAAATGACCGTCTCGCACGGCAGCCCCGAGGCGATCGAGCTGGAAAGCAGGTGCCCGCCGGACGACGTCAACGAGGTGGGCCTGTCAGATCTCGAGAACCGCTACACCATCATCCATGAGGTGGACGGCCGGCGGCTGCCGCTGGCCTGCGGCGCGTACACGGAGCGGGACGGCCTGCTGGCGCACCTCGGCGTCCTGGTGGACCCGGAGTGGCGCCGGCAGGGGCTGGGCACCGTGGCGGCCTCCATCGCGGCGCACGAGGCACTGGCTGCGGGACTGACCATCCAGTGGCGGGCGGACGTCAGCAACACAGGAGCGCTGGCGCTGGCCCGTCATCTGGGACTGTCAGCCGGCGGAATCCAGACCAGCGTCCACCTTGGCTGAGCCGGGTGCCGCCTCGGCGCCGCCCCACCCCTGAACCGGCTGGGGCTTGGCAAAGAACAAGGCCACGACTGCCCCCACCACGATGACGGCGGCAGGCAGCAGCATCGACTGGCCCATCGCCGTCGAGAATCCGCCCTGCAGGGCATCCGGAAGGCTCCCGGTCATGCCCAGCCCGCCGCCGGCTGCCGCACCGGAACCGCCGCCGGGCAGTTCGGCAGCGAGGCGGGACTGGATGAGCACGGCGATGGCCGCGCTGCCCAGGACCGCACCGATCTGGCGGGTGGTGTTGTAGACCCCTGAACCGGCTCCGGCCTGACGGGGCGGCAGGTTGCGGGTGGCGGTGGTGCTCAGCGGCGCCCAGATCCCGGCGTTGGCGAAGCCCAGGACGGCACTGGGCAGCAGGAACATCAGGATGGGGGTGTCCGGCTGCATCAGGGCGGAGTTCCACAGCAGCGCCACGGCCATCAGGGCCAGGCCGGTGGCCGTAATGTACTTGGGGTTGACCCGGTCCACGAGCTTGCCCACCACCGGGGCCAGGCCGCCGGAAATCAGGGCCATGGGCACCATCATGAGCGCCGACTGGGTGGGCGTCAGGCCCCGGACCAGCTGGTAGTAGAAGATCAGCGGCAGGCTGAACGCCGTGACGGTGAAGCCCACGGTGGTGATGCCGATGTTGGCCAGCGAGAAGTTCCGGTCCCGGAACAGCTCCAGCGGCAGCAGCGGCTCGCCCTTGTTGAAGCGCTGCCAGACCACAAAGGCCACCAGCACCAGGATGCCGGCAATGATCAGCCCCCAGACGCTGATGGGCCCGGTGATAGTGCCCCAGTTGTAGGTCTCACCCTCCTGGATGCCAAAAACGAGCAGGAAGAGGCCGACGGCGCTGAGCACCACGCCGGGGATATCGAACCGGTGCGGGTGGGTCTTGAGCGACGGGACATTCCGCAGGGCCAGGATGAAGCCCACGATCCCGACGGGGACGTTGATGAAGAAGATCCATTCCCAGCCCAGGCCGTCCACCAGGACACCGCCCAGGATGGGGCCCACCAGGGTGGCGATGCCCGCGGTGGCACCCCACACGGCCATGGCAGGGCCGCGGCCGCCCGGCGGGAAGATGCGGGTGATGACCGCCATGGTCTGCGGCGTCATCAGCGCGGCGCCCAGGCCCTGCAGGATGCGGGCCATGATGAGTGTTTCGACGTTGCCGGAGAGCCCGCACCACAGCGAGGCGAGGGTAAACACCACCAGGCCAGTGAGGTAGAGCTTCTTGGGCCCGAACCGGTCACCCAGCCGGCCCGTGATCAGCAGGGGAACCGCATACGCCAGGAGATAGGCGCTGGTCACCCAGATCACGGAGTTGATGTCGGCGTTCAGGCCCTCCATGATCCGCGGGTTGGCTACGGAAACAATGGTGGTGTCGATGAGGATCATAAAGAACCCGATCACCAGGGACCACAATGCCGGCCACGGCTTGGCTACGATTTCCACTCGGTCATCCTTAAGAGATTGCAGATTGCCCGGCGGATCCGGGAGACCTAGCCCAGGAGATCCAGGATCTCCGTGCGGGCAAACATTTGCGCGGCGGCCCGGGCGGAGGGCTGGCCGGCGTCAGGGTCCGCGCCTGCTTCAAGCAGCGCGCGGGCCACGTCGGTGTAGCCCTTGAAGGCAGCTCCGGCCAGCGGCGTCTGGCCGCGGTCGTTGGCTGCGTCGGCGGAGGCGCCATGCTCAAGGATGAGCCGGACCGCGTCCACCTGTCCATGGTACGCCGCCAGCATCAGCAGCGAGTCACCGGCTGCATTGGTCAGGGCCACCGGGGCACCGGCGGACAGGAACGCGCGGAGCAGTTCCGTGTTGCCCTCCCGGGCGGCCTGGAACAGGGTGTGCGCGAGCTCCACGGCGTCCTGGTCGGGAGCCTGGGCCTGGCCTGCAGCAGGCTCGGGTGTGGTGCTGGAAGGATCGGTCATGGTCGGGGCCCCCTGAGGAATCCGGTCTGGCGCCCCACAACCTGGCCGGCATCCGGGGCAACGATGGCTTCCTGGACGGCAGGGTACGGCTCATCGCCATCCAGGACCGTCAGTATTTCATCCGGCGCCACGGAACGCTTTATGACCGCCAGGGCCACGGGGCCCATCTCGTAATGCTGGGCCACCGTAGTGACGGCGCCTACCTTCCGTTCGCCCAGCAGCACGGGGCTGCCGGCAGCCGGCATGGTGTGCTGGGAACCGTCCAGCTGGAGGAACACCAGGCGGCGCGGGGGGTGCCCCAGGTTGTGGACCCGCGCAACGGTTTCCTGGCCTTTGTAGCAGCCTTTGGCCAGGTGCACGGCGGTGCGGAGGAGGTCCAGTTCGTGGGGAATGGTTTTGTCGTCGGTTTCCGCGCCGATCCGGGGTCGCCAGGCGGCCACACGCAGGGCCTCCGCAGCAAGGACGCCTGCCAGGGGGCGGTCCGCCACGATAGCTTCCAGCCGGGTTGCAGGCACCAGGTACTCGAACCAGGGCCGGTCCAGGCCGGGGTGCCCCTCGGCGGGGACCACAGCGTACGAGTAGCCGCCGGCGCCGACGTGGGGCCAGGGATCCTGCCAGGCCAGCAGGTCCGCCCAGCCGGGTACGGCCTTGACGGTGCCCACCACGGCCCAGTCGGCGGAGGCGTCCAACACCTCAACGCGGAGCATGAACTTCATCCTGTTCAGGAATTCCGCCAGCGGTGCAGCCTCCGCCGCTTCGACAATCAGCCAGGTGGTCCCGCCGTCGTCAATGACCCTGGCGTCGAATTCGATCCGGCCCTGGACGCTGAGCAGCAGCAGTTCGGTGGACTCCCCCGGCGCGAGGGCGGTGACCTGCTGGGAGGAAAGGGTGTTCAGCCAGCTCAGCCGGTCCGGCCCGCTGACGGTGACCACGCCGCGGTGCGAAAGGTCCACAACGGCGGTGCCGGCGGCCAGTGCCCGTTGTTCCCGCAGCGGCTCGCCGTAGTGGGATGCGACGCCGGCGTCCGGACCGGTCGCTTCGACGGCGCCGGGGCGCGACAGCAGAGGGCTGGGTGTAGTCATATGAAGTAGAAGTCCTTGGAGGCTAGCGGTATTCCGGATTTTCGAAATCGAACCGGGTGCCGGCCTGCCATTCCTCCGGGAGGTTGCCGTAGGCGGGATACCCGCCGGCGTCCTTGAGGAGCTTGGCCAGGTGCAGCAGGTTCCAGGTCATGAAGGTGGCGTTGCGGTTGGTGAAGTCGGTCTCCGGTCCGCCCGAGCCCGGATCGAGGTAGCTGGGGCCGGGGCCCACGGCGCCGATCCAGCCGGCGTCGGCCTGCGGCGGAATGCTGAAGCCGACGTGCTGCAGGCTGTACAGGACGTTCATGGCGCAGTGTTTGATGCCGTCTTCGTTGCCGGTGATCAGGCAGCCGCCCACTTTGGGGTAGAACGCCCACTGGCCCTTGCTGTTGAGTTGGCCGGAATGCGCGTACAGCCGCTCGATGAGCTTGCGGGTCTCGGAGGAGTTGTCGCCCAGCCAGATGGGCCCTGCCACCACCACGATGTCCGCGTCCTGGACCAGCGGGTACAGGTCCGGCCATTCGTCGGTGGCCCAGCCGTGCTCGGTCATGTCGGGGTACACGCCGCTGGCGATGTTGTGGTCAACCGTCCTGATCACGGTGGTGCCCACACCCTGCTTTTCCATGATCCGGCGGCTGATCTCAATCAGTCCGTCAGTGTTGCTGGTCTGGGGTGACTTCTTCAGCGTGCCGTTGAAGAACACTGCCTTCAGCCCGTTAAAGCCGCCCGCACTGCCGGTCTGTTCCACTGTGCTGCTCCTTGCGTCAGGATACTTTCGTCAGGAACGCCGACGCGTGGGCTTCGAGTCCTTTGCCGGCAACTCCTCCGGATGCGACGTCCCAGCGCCACAGGAGGTTGCCGTCCACCAGGCCGAAGATGCGGGTAGCAGCACTGTAGTCCTTCGAATGGCTGCCGCGCATCACCATGTCGGTGCTGAGCTGGATCTGCGGACCCTTGATCTGGCCGTAGTACAGCTCGGAGATGCCGCCGGGGTGCGAAATCGACACCGAAATGTCGAATCCGCCCTCACTATTGCGAAGGGCTTCGACTTCGTCGGCGCTCTTCAGGGCCGGGACGATGTCAGCGGGAATCAGCCCCGGGCCGCCGTCGGCGTCCAGCTGCTTGCGCTCCAGCGCCCAGAAACCGGTCTCAACGGTGAGCGGCCGAAGCTGCGTGCCGTCGTCGTCAGTCAACCAGCTTTCGGCGCGGTACTGCAGGTAGGGCAACCCGTTGTGGGTGAACGAAACCCGCTGCAGGAAATGCTCGGATTCCTCGTCGCCGTTGCCCAACCGGCCGCGGCCTTCCCACTCACCGATGAGCCAGGAGAGGGGAACGAGTTCGGGGGTCAGGTCTGTGGGAATTTCAATAGGCACAGCAATACCTCGGGAGACAGCTGGTTCGGGACGGGTCTACTTCTGGCCTTTGAAGAGGCGGTAGACCACAAAACCGGCGAACCAGGCCATGGACAGGCTCGCGATGCCGAGCAGGACAAGGAAGAAGATTTCAAAGGCAAGAATGGACATGGTGCAATCCTAACGCGTCAGTAGATGAGGAGTTTGTCTATGAAGTAGGCGAGGGAGCCGACGGCGGAGACCGGCGCGAGACCCATCCCCAGGGCGGCGGCAAAGTTCAATGGAGCGCCGCGAAGTGTCACCAGGCGCCGGAAACTGGCCAGGACGGCACCCACCACCACGCCGAAGATGGCGGCCGGCAGGACGGCGATGTCCGAGATGACCAGCCCTGCCAGCGGGCCCGCCAGTCCGGCCAGCACCACACCCAGGGGCGCAACGATGCTGTCCGGCCAGCGGATCAGGCCCGTGAGGAGGGCGACGGCGGCGCTGGCCGCGGCGACCAGCAGCATCTCCCGGACACCGTTGAACCTGGCGCCGGCAATCCAGCCCGCGCCGAGGCAGGACAACAGGACACCGACGCAGCAGCCAAGGGTGGATTCGAGGCGTTGCGCCTGCCCCGTCCCCCGGATCAGCTGCACCAGGAACACGGCCATCATCCCCACCGCGATGAACGCCGGGGTCCAGTCCAGGAACCCAGGGGCCGGCGTCGCGGCGGCGGCGAGGGCGGCCCCGGCACCGGACAGCCCGATCACGGCGGCAAGTGTCTTTTTGGCCGGGATCCGGAGGAAATGCGGCCAGCCGATGCCGACGGCGGCCGCAATGAGGACGGCGACCACCACCAGTGCCTCGCGGGAGGAATAGACGCCGGCGATGATGGCCGCGAGCCCGGCGAGGCCCACCACGCCGATGCTCCAGGAGCCCAGGGAACGCACGGGGGCCTGCAGGTCCGCCGTCATGGGGACCCGGGCCTGTGCTTGGTTTCTGCACTCACTGCGCTGCAATCCCATCCTGGCGTCGGTTGTCCGGGGCGGTGCGCCCCGTCGTGGCAGGACGGAGTCCGCCCTCCAGCCAATCCTGCCTTATATGAACTGGTTATGTCGCAAAACGGGACCCCCACGGCTCCGGATCCGTAGCTGCGGAGGTCCTGCCGGGTATACTCAAGAATCAGCTAAGCTCCCCGCTGAGGTGGCCGGCCGGCCCGTACTTGACCGGCCCGAATCCGCTGCGGGAAGCCAGTACCGGCCGGTGAAAACCCGGCTCAGTCGCCCAACGATGCGCGGACGGCCCCTTGGAGGAACAATGTCGCACATCCTGTTATTGACGAACAGCACCGGTTCTTCGGTGGACATCCTGCCTGCCCTGGAGCTGCTGAACCACCGGGTCCACATCCTGCCCGCCGAGCCCACAGCCCTGCTGGAAACGGACCCCTGCGACATTGTGCTGCTGGATGCCCGCAAGGACCTGGTGGGCGCCCGCTCCCTGACCCAGCTCCTGAAGGCCACCGGGCTCAGCGCACCCCTGGTCCTGATCCTGACCGAGGGCGGCATGGCTGCCGTTTCCTCCGCCTGGGCCGTGGACGACATTGTGCTCGAATCCGCCGGCCCGGCCGAAGTGGAAGCACGCATCCGGCTTTCCGTGGCCCGGGCGGTCCCGGAGAAGGACGACGCACCCAGCGAGATCCGCGCCGCCGGCGTGGTGATCGACGAGGCCAGCTACACCGCCCGCGTCAACGGCGCCCCGCTGAACCTGACGTTCAAGGAATTTGAGCTCCTCAAATACCTGGCCCAGCACCCTGGCCGGGTTTTCACCCGCCAGCAGCTGCTCACCGAAGTCTGGGGCTACGACTACTACGGCGGCACCCGGACTGTGGACGTCCACGTCCGGCGGCTCCGCGCCAAGCTCGGCGCGGACCATGAGAACCTCATCAGCACTGTCCGCAACGTGGGGTACCGGCTCACCCTGGTGCGGCAGCAGGAAGACGAGCTCACCGAAGCCTGAGCCTTGGCCGGGTTCGGCGTATAGCCTTGCATCATGACTCCTGCGCACCCCGAGAAATGGCCGGTCCACCTTGTCCGAGGCGGGGTTGACCGGCAACTCCTTGACGATTGCCGCAGCCTCCTGGCCGCGGCGGAGGAATCCGACGGCAACCCGTCCATCTCCGAACAGACGTGGGTGTTCCTGCGGGCCGGGGATTCGGCCGCGCACTCCCTGCTGACCCTGGCCCTGTACGCCCCGGACGAGGACTCCGATCCTGCCACCGGCCAGGACCTGGCCGGATTCGCCGTGGTGGTGGCCGAAACGGACGGCGAATCGGTCCTGGAGATCGCTGTACACCCCGCCTACCGCAACCAGGGCGTGGCGGACCGGCTGGTGGGCGCACTGCAGGAAAACCGCGGACTGGACCGGTTGAAGGCCTGGTCCCACGGAAACCATGAGGCCGCCGCCGAACTCGCGGCCCGCTACGGCTTCGGCCCGGTGCGTGAACTGTGGAAGATGCGTCTGGCCACGGCGGACGCCGACCTGCCCGGTACTGCATTGCCGGAAGGTGTGGCCATCCGCGCCTTCGAACCGGGCCGGGACGAGGACGCCTGGCTGGCCGCCAACAAAGCCGCGTTTGCCCACCACCCGGAGCAGGGCAACCTGACGCGGGCCGATCTCGACGCCCGGATGGCTGAGGAATGGTTCGACCCGGCCGGTTTCCTGCTGGCCGAGGATGCGGACGGCCTGCTTCTGGGCTACCACTGGACCAAGGTGCACCCCCGGCATGGGCAGCACCCCGCCATCGGTGAGGTGTATGTGGTGGGCGTGACCCCGGCAGCGCAGGGCATGGGCCTGGGCAAGGCCCTGACGGTGGCCGGCATCCGGCACCTGCAGGAGCGTGGACTGCACGCCGTGATGCTTTACACCGACGCGGGAAACGCCCCGGCGGTGTCGCTGTACCGTTCCCTGGGGTTCACCCGTTGGGATATGGACGTGATGTACGGTCCGTTGGCCAAAAGTTAATCCAAACGTCTGACACATGCCCCGGCAGGGGCGAAATCCGGGCCGGTCCGGGAAGTGAATGCTTGTAAGGTTGATGGAGAACTGCGCAGGCCGCAAGGCAGCTTTTTTGCGCCAGGTAGAAGGAGAAACCATGACCCCGGAACCGTCCGGAACAGCGACGTCGAAAAACGTTGCAGTCCCTGTCCGCGCACGCTTCGGCTCGTCCGAGGTTCCGGCGTCCCGGGCCACACAGGACCGGATCGACATTCCCGAGTTTGCGCCGAACCCGCAGCCTGAAGGTGACATCCGGCCGGACCGTTTCCTGGACCGCGAGCTGAGCTGGCTCAGCTTCAATTCACGGGTCCTGGAACTCGCCGAGGATCCCACCCTGCACCTGCTGGAACGCGTCAGCTTCCTGTCCATCTTCGCCTCCAACCTGGACGAGTTCTTTATGGTCCGCGTGGCCGGCCTGAAACGCCGCATCGCCGCAGGCCTGGCACTGCCCTCCCCCGCCGGGCTGAGCCCCATGGACGTCCTGGAGCGCATCAGCGAGGAGGCGCACCGGCTGCAGCAGCGCCACGCGCAGGTTTTCGCCGAGCAGATCCGCCCGGCCCTGGCCTATGAGCACATCCACCTGATGCACTGGGAGGAACTCGACGACGCCGCCCAGCACCAGCTGAGCATCATGTTCGCCGAAAAGGTGTTCCCCATCCTCACGCCGCTCGCGGTGGACCCGGCGCACCCGTTCCCGTACATTTCGGGCCTGTCGCTGAACCTTGCCGTGGTGGTCCGTAACCCGGTCAGCGATAAGGAACTCTTCGCCCGCCTCAAGGTGCCGGACCAGCTGCCGCGCCTGATCTCCATCGACGGCCCCCGGGCCGGTGCAGTGGCGGGCCGGGTGGCCAGATTCATCGCCCTCGAGGAAGTCATCGCCGTTCACCTGGACAAGCTGTTCCCCGGCATGGAGGTCCTGGAGCACCACACGTTCCGGGTCACCCGCAACGAGGACCTGGAGGTGGAGGAGGACGACGCCGAAAACCTCCTCCAGGCGCTGGAAAAGGAACTGCTGCGGCGCCGGTTCGGCCCGCCCGTCCGCCTCGAAGTGGCCAACGACATCAACCCCAACATCCGGGCGCTGCTGATCCGAGAGCTGGGCGTGGAGGAGTCCGAGGTGTACTCGGTCCCCGCTCCCCTGGACCTGCGCGGCCTGTCCGTGATGGCCGGGATCGACCGGGCGGACCTGCATTACCCCAAGCACGTCCCGCACACTTCGCGTTACCTCAACGAGTCCGAGACGTCCAAGGCAGCCAACGTCTTTGCCGCCATGCGCCGCCGCGACATCCTGCTGCACCACCCGTACGATTCGTTTTCCACGTCGGTCCAGGCATTCCTGGAGCAGGCCGCCGCAGACCCCAAGGTCCAGGCCATCAAGCAGACCCTGTACCGCACCTCGGGTGACTCCCCGATTGTCGATGCCCTGATCGACGCTGCGGAGGCCGGCAAGCAGGTCCTGGCGCTTGTGGAGATCAAGGCCCGGTTCGATGAGCAGGCCAACATCTCCTGGGCCCGCAAGCTGGAGCAGGCCGGCGTGCACGTGGTGTACGGCATCGTGGGCCTGAAGACCCACTGCAAACTGTCCCTGGTGGTCCGCCAGGAAGTGGACGGCCTGCGCCGGTACTGCCACATCGGCACCGGCAACTACCACCCCCGCACCGCCCGGTACTACGAGGACCTGGGCCTGCTCACCGCCAATGAGCAGGTGGGTGAGGACTTGTCCAAACTCTTCAACCAGCTCTCCGGCTACGCCCCGAAGTCCACGTTCAAGCGCCTGCTGGTGGCGCCGCGCTCGGTCCGCTCAGGACTGATCGACCGGATCGAAACCGAAATCCGCAATGCCCGGGCCGGCGTGCCGGCCCGCGTGCAGATCAAGGTCAACTCGATGGTGGACGAAGCCATCATCGACTCGCTCTACCGCGCCTCACAGGCCGGGGTGAAGGTGGACGTGGTGGTCCGCGGCATCTGTTCGCTGCGCCCCGGCGTCGAAGGCCTCAGCGAGAACATCACCGTCCGCTCCATCCTGGGCCGGTTCCTGGAGCACTCCCGCGTGTTTGCCTTCGCCAACGGCGGGGACCCCGTGGTGTACATCGGCTCGGCCGACATGATGCACCGCAACCTGGACCGCCGGGTCGAAGCCCTGGTCCAGCTGGCCAGTCCCGACGACGTGGCCTACGTCCTGGACCTGCTGCGGCGCTACATGGCACCGGAGACCGCGAGCTGGCACCTGGACAACCAGGGCGTGTGGACCCGCCACCACCTGGACCCGGACGACAAGCCGCTGGAGGACGTCCAGTCCTGGCTGCTGGCCTCCCGGCCCCGGCAGCGCACCCTGAGCCGGCGGTAAGGGCCCCTGAGTTGCCAAGCGATGCACTCACAGCCGACCAGACGGACCATCCGGGGGAACCGATCGCCGTCACGGCGGCCGGCGCCCTGCCGTGGCGTATCACGCGCGATCAGCTGGAAGTCCTCCTGATCCACCGGCCCCGCTACGACGACTGGTCATGGCCCAAGGGAAAGCTGGACGACGGCGAAACCGTCCCCGAATGCGCCGTCCGCGAGGTTCAGGAGGAAATCGGGCTGTCCGCGCCGTTGGGCATCCCGTTGCCGCCGATCCACTACCACGTGGCCTCCGGCCTGAAGGTGGTGTACTACTGGGCGGTCAAGGTCAACGGCGCCAAACTCGTGCCGGACGGCAAGGAAGTCGACAGCGTGATGTGGTGCACCCCCGAAAAGGCGGCCGCCCTGCTGACCAACCCATCCGACGTCGTGCCCCTCGACTACCTCCGCGAGGCGCACAGCCGCGGCCAACTGAACACCTGGCCGCTGGTGGTGGTCCGCCATGCCAAAGCCAAACCGCGGTCCTCCTGGACCCGGGCCGAGGGTGACCGTCCGCTGGCCGCGACCGGGGTCCGGCAGGCGCAGGCGGTGGGCCGGCTGCTGCAGGCCTGGCAGCCCAACCGCGTGGTGACCAGCCCGTGGCTGCGGTGCGTGGCCACCGTGGCGCCGTACGCCAAGGCCAGCGGGGCCAAGGTCAAGATCGCCGAAGCCCTCACCGAGCACCGGCACCACCGCAGCCCGCGAAAGACGGCCGCCGTCATTGACGGCCTTCTGGGCAAGAACCGCGCGGTGGCGGTCTGCACCCACCGGCCGGCGCTGCCCACGGTTTTCGCGCAACTGGCCCGGCATATGTCCGCGCCGCTGGGCAGGCTGCTGCCGGATGCCGAGCCGTTCCTGACACCCGGCGAGGTGGTGGTGTGCCACGTAGCGCCCGGCGGCAGGAACCGCATTGTTGCAGTGGAGCAGTTCAAGCCGTTCGACGACTGATCGGGCCCGGCCGGTTGACCAACCCAAGTTGTGTATCAAATACTTAGTACATTGATTCACGACGTTGGGGGACGAAGTGCCGGTGGATGAACAGCTGATTTTTTCAGTGGACAACGTGCCGCCCGGAATTTTCCTGGGGCCGGTCCTGCTGGCCGCGGGCATCTACATGGTGCTGCGCTGGGTGGTCAGGCTTCCGGGTGGCGGCACGTCACCTGTTTCAGTGACGCAGCATGCCTTATGGGTGGGTGTCATTGGCTGGCTGGCCAGCTCCCTGCAGCCTGCCGGCCAGGCGGGCATCGTGCCCCGCGGCGGCGAAGCCGCGCTGTCCACCCCCGGAGCCATCCTTCCCTTGCTGGCCTGGCCCGTGCTGGGTGTCCTGGCCGTCCATGCCCTGGGCCAGTACAGTTACCCGGGCCCCCGGCTGCCGCGGCGGCAGGCCACCCTGGGCGTGCGCCAGGTCCGCGATTTCCTTCCCCGTCCGCTGGCATGGACGGCCCTGGCCATCGTTGCTGTGTCCGCCATCCAGATCGGCTGGCTCGCCACCCTGCCGGGCTACGCTCCCCTGCAATACGAGGTCCGGCCGGACGGAGCTGCCGGCTTTGTGACCGCTGGCGGGGACGGCAGGATTCCCGGTATCGAGCTGGCGGCCATGCTGGGGTCGGCGCTGGCGCTGCTGGTGGCCGGGACCTGGCTGGTCCTGGTGCTGATCAGCAGGCGCCGGCAGGTGGAAGCCCTGTCCCCGGCGGACAACAACACGCTCCGGACGATTGCCATGAACCGGCTCCTGAGGACGGCGGCGACTATTGCGTCCGGGCTGGCCGCCATCGCGGGCAACCATGCCGCCCGGCCGGAGCCGGCGCTGGGCATCGGGTCGTGGACCAACGTTGCCGGCCTGCTTAACCTTGTGGTGCTGCTGGCCATGTGGTGGTGGGCGCCGCCAAAGCTTTCGGCCGTGCTGCGGCCGGCCCGGCGGGGGCCGGCCGGGCGGGGGCAGGGAGCCACACCGGATACCTCCCAGCCGGCCACCCGGCTGGTGGTGTCCCTGGGACCCGCCATGGCACTGGCCGCCTTGGCCCCCCTGGTTTTTGCGGTGCTGGTTCCCGGCGCAGGGACGCAGCCGGCGGTCTTTGTGGCCGTGGCGGCCGGAGCCATCCTCGCGGTGGTGGCCGGCGGCGAAACGCTGCTGGCCCGGAACCACAGCGCCGCAGGGCTGCCTGCCCAGTGGCCGCCGCAGCCTGCATCGCCCGCCATCCTGTCCACCGCCGCCACCGCAGCCGCGGCCCTGGTGGCGGTCATCGCCGTGGTGGCCGGCAGGCAGTCCCAACTGGGGGTATCCGCGTCCTGGCCGGCAGCCGCCGTCGCCAGCGCCTGCATCCTGGCGTTCTCCGCGCTGCCGCTGGTGCTGGTACGGCGGCGCCGCGGCATCCCGGGTCCAGTCGAGGGCCTGGACGCCGCGCTCCGCGCCATCACCGTGCACCGGGTGGTCAGGACGCTCGCGGCGTTCTTCGCCGTGCAGGCCGGCACGCTGCTCGCCACTGCAGCGCCTTCGCTCCTCCCGGGAGGGCCGCTGGATCCCGGCCCTGGGGCGGGAGCCTGGCAGGCCGCACCCCTGGCAGGAGTGCTGCTGGCAACGGCAGGAGTGGTCATCGCTGTGGTCCCTGTCCGCGCCCTGGCGGGCCACAAGGCGGGCCGGCGCAGCCCTGCCCCGGTGGCATGAGCGCCGGGATCACCGTGGACCTGGGCTCCGCCACGCCGCCCTACGAACAGATCCGCTCCCAGATCAGCTCGCTGGTGGCCATGGGCGAGCTGGCAGCCGGCAGCAGGCTGCCCACTGTGCGCAGCCTGGCCGCCGACCTGGGGATCGCCGCCGGCACGGTGGCCCGGGCGTACAAGGAACTCGACGCCGCCGGCATCGTGGAATCGCGCCGGCGCGGCGGCACCGTAGTCACCGGAAGGGCGCAGTTGCTGCCAACACACGGTGCGGCCGACCCCGCCCTGGCTCCCGCAACGCCGGCGGGTGGCCGGGCGCCCGCGGAGGTGCTGGCCGCCGTCGACCGTTACATCGAACTGGGCCGGAGCGCGGGGCTGGCCGATGAGGTGCTGCTGGACCTGCTCCGTGGCCGGCTCCGGAAGGCCTGAGGCACGCGTCGGCTCTCCGGTGCGGCCGGGATTGCCCAGTAGACTTGATGGCGTGAGCATTCCTACCCCATATGAAGACCTCCTGCGCGATGTGATGGCCTCCGGCACGCACAAATCGGACCGGACCGGGACCGGAACCACCAGTGTTTTCGGCCGCCAGCTGCGGTTTGACCTCTCCACCAGCTTCCCGCTGATCACCACCAAGCGGGTCCACTTCAAGTCCGTGGCGGTGGAGCTCCTGTGGTTCCTCCGCGGCGAAACCAACGTGCAGTGGATGCAGGACCAGGGCGTCACCATCTGGAATGAATGGGCGGATGCGGACGGCGACCTGGGCCCCGTCTACGGTGTGCAGTGGCGCAGCTGGCCCACTCCGGACGGCGGCCACATCGACCAGATCGCCGAGCTCGTGGACAACCTGAAGGCCAACCCGGACTCGCGCCGGCACATCGTCTCCGCCTGGAACGTGGCCGAGCTCAGCGACATGGCACTGCCGCCGTGCCACGCGTTTTTCCAGTTCTACGTAGCGGACGGGAAGCTCTCCTGCCAGCTGTACCAGCGCTCGGCCGACATGTTCCTGGGCGTCCCCTTCAACATCGCCTCCTACGCCCTGCTCACCTGCATGGTGGCGCAGCAGGTTGGCCTGGAACCCGGCGAGTTCGTCTGGACCGGCGGTGATGTGCACATCTACGAGAACCATATGGACCAGGTCCTCAAACAGCTGGAGCGGGAGCCGTACGAGTACCCGCAGCTGCGGATCACCCGGAAGCCCGCCTCGATCTTCGACTACACCCTGGCTGACTTCGAGCTTGTGGGCTACCGGCACCACCCCACCATCAAGGCCCCGATCGCCGTATGAGCGCCGATCCGCAGGACTTTACGGCCCAGCTGGCCGGCTCCGTCACGGGCGTGGGCCTGGTCTGGGCGCAAACGCCGGACGGAGTGATCGGTAAGGACGGGGACATGCCCTGGCACCTGCCCGAGGACCTCAAGCACTTCAACCGCCTCACCGTGGGGCACCCCGTGATCATGGGCCGCAAAACCTGGCTCTCCTTCCCGGACAAGTACCGGCCCCTGCCCGGCCGGACCAACATCGTGATCACCCGGCAGCCGGCCTGGGCCGATACGCCCGAGGCGGCCGGCGCCGTGGTGGTCCCCTCACTCGATGATGCGCTGCTGGAGTCGCAGTTCGTCGACGGCGGTGCAACGGTCTGGATCCTGGGCGGCGGCGAGATTTTCCGGCAGGCCACTGCCCTGGCCAACGTCGCGGTGGTCACCACCATCGATGTAACCACCGACGGCGATACTTTCGCTCCCGAGCTTGGCACCAGTTGGGAGGCGGCCGCCTCAGTCCCTCCGGACGGCTGGCTGACCGCCGTCAACGGCACCCGGTACCGCTTCACCAAGTGGTCAAGAACTGAAGGCTGAACATGCTGAAAAAACCCGAAACCCTCTTTGTCCTGGGCTACATGCTGCTCCCCCTGCTGGCGCTGTTGTCCGCCATTGTGGGCCTGACCATGATCCTGGGCGGCAACAAGATCGCGGGAGCCATCATCCTGGTGGTGGTGACCCAGGTGTTTGCGTTTGGCGCTTTCTACACCATCCGGGCGCGCAAGGCTGCAGTGCTGGCGGAATCGGACCGCGGCTAGCCACAGCTTGTTGGATGGGGAGTCCGCCCCATCGCGTCCGCAGGCCTGCTCCGCCTAGGCTGGGCCGGAACCGTCCGGGGCGGTTGCAGTGAAACGAAAATGGGGGTTGGCCGGTGGCAGGAAACATGTGGGGCGCGGATGTGGCGCAGCTGCGGACGCTCGCGAAGCAGTTCAGCACGTCCGCCGACATGTTGCTGCAGCAGTCCACCCAGCTGACCAGCCAGATCAACAACAATCCCGCGTGGAAGGGCCAGGACGCTGCCCGGTTCCGCTCCGAATGGAACGGCGGCCACAAGAACCTCCTGCAGAAGACCGCCCGACAGCTGCAGCGGGTGTCCAAGGTGCTGCTGTCCAATGCCGACCAGCAGGAACAGGCCAGTTCGGTGGGCGGCCCCGGCGGCTCCGGACCTGGGGGCGGACCCGGCGGCTCCGGACCTGGCGGCTCCGCACCTGGGGGCTCCGATCCCGGCAACCCCGGCAACCCGTCCGGGCCGGACTGGCTGGCCGATCCGGATTCGCCCTTCCGCAACGGCTGGGACATCTACAACCTGGCGAAGGCCTTCCCCAACCTGCGTGCCGGAGTGTTCGACATGGCCGCCATGCTGCACAAGTCCCGGATCGGCGACTACCTGGACCCGGCCGCTTGGCGCGCCTTCCAGAACTCGAACGAGTTCAGCAAATTCTTCAACATGTCCAACAGCCTTTTCGAAGGGAAGTTCCAGGACGTCCTGGGCCTGGCCGAGGACACCAAAGCGTTCAAGTACCTGGACGGGTTCAGCAAGGGACTCGGCGTAGTGGGTGTGGGCCTCGATGGCCTCGACGCGTTCAATTCCTTCCAGGACGGTGAGTACGGCGACGCCGCGTACTCCACCACGAAGGCCCTGCTGGGTGCCGGTTCCTTCCTTCCGCCGCCCGCCGGCACAGCGTGTATGGTGGCCAGCGGTGCCCTGGCGCTCTATGACAACGTCCCCGTCATCCACGACTCCGTGAACTACGTGGGCGGCAAGATCGCCGACGGTGCGGAAGCTGTGGGCGATGCCGTCAGCGACGGCGTCGGCGCCGTCGGCGACTTTTTTGGTTTCTAGGCCTGAGGAGAAACACCAGTGACTGAATCGACAACCACCGTCCCGCCCACCGCGGACCAGGTGTTCCCGGACGCAGCGGGCTTTGGGTTCGCCGAGCTGCTTGTGCTGTTGAACCTCCGCCGCGGCCCGGCCGCTACGGACTCGGCCCGCGCCCTCCGGCTCGAAGCAGAGCTGGCGGACAGCTCGCTGCTCTCCGCCGGGGCTTCATCCCTGGTGGCCCGCGGCGCTGCCAGGGTGGAGGCCGGCGGCGGGCTTTCCGTGGAAGGCCCGGTGGCTGCCCTGGCCGCTGTGCTGACGGCAGCCACCAAAAGGGTGCAGGTCAATCTCCTGACCGCCGATGCCGTGGACAACGTCCTGGCCATCGAGTCCGCCGACTACCGGATGTTGCTGCAGCCCAGGGCCTACCTCAGCTGGTTCGCCATGGCCCAGCGGCCGGACATCACCCCGGCCGAGGCCACCTTCTTTATCATCCGCAAACACCTTGAGGACAACCCCTCGGGCGGGGCCACGGTGCGGCTGCTCGAGGATCCCGCCGCCAACCAGTTGCTGATCAAGCGCACCGGGACCGGCTGGACAGTGGGCTACGGCGTGCTGGACGGCCCGGCGGAAGCCATCCGCGAAGAGCCCGGACTCACAGACACCCAGGTCCTTGACCGCATCCGTTCGATCCGGCAGGACTGAGATGGACAACAGCAACAGCCCGACCGCCGCCGACCAGCAGGTCCGGGCGGACCATGAGCAGGCAGTGGCACACGGCGAAAACCGGGTCCTGATGCGCACCACCGGAGGCCGGCTGCACAGCTATGCCCGGGACGAGCTCGGCGTGGTGACCGCCAGTTCCCACCCCACAGTGCGCTCAGCCGGTGGCCTGCTGGTGATGACCGTCTTCTTCGCTGCGGTGGCAGCCTTTTCCATCCTGTTGGTGACCGGTCCCGCCACCCGCGGCGGCGACCCGATGTGGGGCGCCCTGGTTCTCACCGCGGCAGGCCTGGGTGGTGTGGCCTACGCGGGCCGGCTGGCCGGGATTGCGGCCAAAGCGAAGCGCCTCCGCACCGAACGCGGGGTCCCCGAGCCGAGTGCCAGGCAGTTCGACTGAACCGCGCCGCTGCCAGGTCCCGGGCGCACCCCGCCGGGTGCCGCCGTCGTCCGCGTTTCACGAAACCCCGGCAGTGACGTAACCGACTGCCGACTCCCGGCCGTGAAGTCTAAACTGGACGAATGACTACAGCAGCTACCCCTTCTGTCGGCCTGGTCGGATGGCGCGGCATGGTGGGCTCCGTCCTCATGCAGCGCATGCAGGACGAGGGCGACTTCGCCAACATCAACCCGGTGTTTTTCTCCACGTCGAACGCAGGCGGTGCCGCCCCGTCCTTTGCGGATGGTGCCGGCACGCTTGAGGACGCGTTCGACGTCGACACGCTGGCCAAGCTGCCCATTATCGTGACCGCCCAGGGCGGGGACTACACCAAGCGGGTCCACAGCGAGCTGCGCGGCCGCGGCTGGGACGGCCTCTGGATCGATGCCGCCTCCACGCTCCGGATGAACGATGATTCGATCATCGTCCTGGACCCAATCAACCGCGATGTGATCGACAAGGGCCTGGTCAACGGCACCCGCGACTTCATCGGCGGCAACTGCACCGTGTCCTGCATGCTGATGGGCCTGGGCGGGCTGTTCAAAAACGGCCTGGTGGAATGGGGCACGTCCATGACCTACCAGGCGGCGTCCGGCGGCGGTGCGCGGCACATGCGCGAACTGCTCAGCCAGTTCGGCACGCTCAACGCCGAGGTCAGCACCGAACTGGACGATCCGGCATCGGCGATCCTCGAGATCGACCGCAAGGTCCTGGCGCACCAGCGCACCGACATCGACGCCACCCAGTTCGGCGTGCCGCTGGCGGGCTCCCTGATCCCCTGGATCGACGCCGATCTGGGTAACGGGCAGTCCAAGGAAGAGTGGAAGGCCGGGGTGGAGACCAACAAGATCCTGGGTACCGCCGAGGAAAACCGGATCATCATGGACGGCCTCTGCATCCGGATCGGCGCCATGCGTTCCCACTCCCAGGCGCTGACCCTGAAGCTCCGCGAGGACCTGTCAGTAGCTGAGATCGAGTCGCTCCTGGCCGCCGACAACGAGTGGGCCAAGGTGGTGCCCAACACCAAGGAGGCGTCCATGGCGGACCTGACTCCGGTGGCCGCGTCCGGCACCCTGGACATCCCGGTGGGCCGGATCCGCAAGATGGAGATGGGGCCGCAGTACATCAGCGCCTTCACCGTGGGCGACCAGCTCCTCTGGGGCGCCGCCGAGCCGCTGCGCCGCATGCTCAACATCGCCACCGGCAACCTGTAGCCCCGGTTTCTGCGGCCCTGTCCCGTGTGGACGGCCTTGGGCAGGGCCGCTCAAACGGGTTTGAGCCGCCTGTAGTGGTCAGCCTGCCAGGAAGTCCCGGTAGCGATTGGCAGCCTTCACCAAGGCCGCCTTCGCTGCCGGACCGAGGGACCTGGCGGGGTCAAAAAGTTCAGGAACGACGGCGGCACCCGGCCCAGTACCTGCCAGCGCCCACGTACCGATCACCTCTCCCCCGGCCACCACTGTCTTTTTGAACACCCCGTTGCCGCCGGGCACGATCCGGTCCGCGTACTCCGGGGGGAGGACCAGGCTGCGGTCCTGGTACCCCAGCAGGAACTCGTCAAAACCCGGCAGCAGCAGCAGGGAACGCCCGCCCGGGATGCCGCTGTCCAACAGTGACGCAGTTTCCGGCGACAGCCAATACTCCGTCCCGCCGAACTCCAGCGGAACCAGTTGGCTCCGGATTCCTGCCAGCGCTGCCCGGACTTCCGTCAGCGGGATCTGCGTCCACCAGGCAAAGTCGCGGACCGTTGCAGGCCCGTGGCTGCGCAGGTACCGGAGCAGGAACTCCGCCACGGCCTCCGGCCGGGAGAGCCGGCGCGAGACCGGGATCCAGTCGTCAAAGGCCACCAGCAGCTGCTGGTTTTCGGCCAGCGGGCCCTGGACCAGCCAGCCGTGCCGGCACAGCGTCCCCAGGAGGTGGATCCCCCGCTGGCCCTGCGTGGGCTGCCCTGCGGCCTCGAACTCCTTGAACAGGTCCGTGCGGCTGACCGGCCCACCCGCGCTGATCCGCGCCAGGGCAGCGTCGCGGGACTTTTCAATATCCGGCCAGGTGATGTCCAGCTCCCGGAACCGGGCTGCGATGCTGCGCGTCAGTTTGTCGGCGGTGAGCTCCAGCATCCAGCCCAGGTCCTCGGGCGGCACCAGGTGCAGGGTGCCGCGCATGGGCCAGGACCGGACCACGGTGCCGGCGTTGAGCGCTGCCCGCACATCATTCAGTCCTGCGCCGGGTACCCGGACCCCCACGGCCCACATGGCCGCCGGCAGGTCCTGCGCCTGCATGGCCGTCATCCAGCGGACCGCGTCCGGGACCGAGGCAAAACCGGTCCCGCCCGCGCCGGGCACCGGGCCGGGCGCACCGGCCAGGCCCTGGGCGGCGAGCCGCAGCCTGCCCATTTTCCTGCCGTCCAGCCGGTACCCCGCCGCTGCTGCCATGGCCCCATCCTAGGGGTGCGCCGGACCACGCGGCGAGGGGCACGTCACCCGGACCGTTAGGCTGGACGTATGACTTTGGGGAGTTTGTGGCTTTTGCTTGCGCGCCGGACCCGGCTGTGGATGGCGGGCGGGACGCTGGCCGTCCTGGCGGGGACGGCGCTGGGGCTGCTTTCGCTGACCGCATTTGTGGACAGCGGCAGGTCCGAACCGCTGGCGCTGCTCCCCTCCATGGCCCTGAGCCTTGGCGGCGGCTACTCGGTGCTTTTCCCCGGCATCAGCGCCAGCCGCTGCAACGTCCGGATCCACCGCAACTGGCGGGGGCATCCGCGGACGGGCAGGTTCCTGTGGATCCTCTCGCTGGCCGTTGCCGTGGCCGGCCTGGGCACCTGCATCGCTGCCGGGACAGTGAATCCCCTGGCCCCCGGCGTCCTGGTGTGGATGTTTATGGGCGTCTACCTGGCCCTGGCCGGCTGGGCCACGGCCATCATCGGCGCCTCGGCCGCCGCCCGGCAGGACCAGCCGGAACCACTGCGTGCCGGAGCTAGAGTTCCAGGCCGATAAGCAGCGGCTCGGGGTGCAGGGCAATACCAAAACGGCGTTCGACGCCGGCCCGCACCTCGCGTGCCACGGCCACCATGTCCGCGGCGCTGGCTGCGCCGCGGTTGGTGATGGCCAGCGTGTGCTTGGTGGACAGCGACGCCCGCCCGCCGGAGACACCTGACGGGTCCAGGCCGAAGCCCTTGCCGAAGCCTGCCTGGTCGATCAGCCAGGCAGCGGAGAGCTTGACCAGCCCGCCCTCGCCCGCAGGGTACCGGGGAGCATCGGCCGGCAGTGCCGCTGCGAGGTCCGCAGACACGATGGGGTTGGTGAAGAAGGAACCCGTGGAGGAGGTGTCGGGGTCGGCCGGGTCCAGGACCATGCCCTTGGACGCGCGCAGCCGCAGGACCTCACGGCGGACGTCGTTGGCGTAGGCGCGCTTGCCCGGTTCCACACCCAGCGCACCGGCCAGTTCCGCGTACCGGATGGGGGCGCTCATCCGGCCCAGGGGCAGCTGGAACTCCACTGTCAGCACCACGTAGCGGGGCGAGCCGTTAACGGTGGTCTGCTTGAGGATGGAGTCCCGGTAACCGAACTTGAGTTCGGAGCTGGTGAAGGTCTGCACGGCGTTGCGCTGCCGGTCCCAGGTGCGCACGGCGGCGATGGTCTGGGACACGTCCGAGCCGTAGGCACCCACGTTCTGGACCGGCGTCGCGCCCGTTGAGCCTGGAATCCCGGCCAGCGCCTCGATCCCGGACCAGGCGTGCAGCACCGCGTGCCGGACCAGGGCGTCCCAGTTGTGGCCCGCCTGCACCACCACTGCCACGCCGCCGCAGGAGTCCTCGGCGTTGACGGTAAACCCCTCCGACGCGATCCGGAGGACGGTTCCGGGGAACCCGTCGTCGGACACGAGGAGGTTGGAGCCGCCGCTGATGATCAGCAGCGGGACGCCGGCGGCATCTGCGGTGCGGACGGCGTCGATGATCTCCGCCTCGGTGCGGGCTTCAATGAAGGTGCCGGCCGGGCCGCCGACAGCGGCCGTGGTGAGCTGGGAAAGCAGGGTGGGAGTCACCCATCCACAATACTAGGGAAAGTCAGGCGGCCTTCCGGGCCACGGGTGAGAGCACAAAGCTGACCACCAGCATCACCATCACGGCGAGCAGGGAATGCAGGATGCCCACATGTTCGGCCAGCAGGCCAAGCAGCGGCGGGCCGCACAGGAAAGCCCCGTAACCGATCGTGGACACCACGGAGACCCTGGCGGCGGCCTTGGCGGGGTCGTCGGCAGCGGCGGACATTCCCACCGGGAAGCCCAGCGACGCACCGAGGCCCCAGATGGCCAAGGCCACGTACGCCACCCACGGGACCGGGGCGAAAACGAACAGGCCCAGGCCGAGAACCGCCATCGCGGCGCACCAGCGCATCACCGGCACCCGGCCGTACCGGTCAAGGACCAGCGTCCCGGCGAACCGGCCAATGGTCATGAAGGTGACGAACAGGCCGTACCCGGCTGCACCGGCCGCGTCTGACTGGTGGTGGCCGTCCGCGAGGGCCAGTGCCACCCAGTCGCCGGCGGCACCTTCGGCCAGCGCCAGCCCCAGCACCATCACGCCGAGCAGCAGGGTCCGCCGGTCCCGCCAGGCCTGGGCGATCTGCCGTTTGCTGTCCAGCGGTGCGTCCACCGGCTCCGGCTGGCCGGCCGGGGCGAGCACCGGGATGGGCCCTGTGGCGGGATCGCCGAAGCTGTCCGCCGAATAGGTCCGCTCCCCCGCTACGGGGGTAATGTCGGCACGGAACCAGGACGCCGCCGTCGCCACCGAAACGGCCACCACCGCGCCGGCTGCGGCCAGGTGCCAGAACACGGGAACGGAGATTGCGGCCGCCCACGCGCCCAACCCGGCGCCCGCCACGGTGCCCAGGCTGAACGCACCGTGCAGCCGGGGCATGATGTGCCGTCCGAGGGCACGTTCGACGGCGGCCCCCTCCACGTTCGAGGCGGTGTTCCAGCTGGCTGTTCCCAACCCGATCACTGCCAGGCCGGCGGCTGTAGCCACGGGGCTGGCCAGCACGGAGGTCCCGAAGCCGGCCAGCAGCAGGCCGCAGCCCACCATGATGCTGCCTGTCCGGATGGTGCGTTTGGATCCCAGCCTCAGCACAATCAGTCCCGATGCAGAGACTGACACAAACGAGCCCAGGGTCATGCAGAGCAGGAGCAGGCCGATGTTGCCGGGTGTCAGGTCCAGGCCGTCGCGGATGGCGGGGAGCCGGGACACCCAGGACGCGAAGGCCAGGCCGCTGGCGCCGTACGCCACAACAACGGCGTTGCGCCAGGAGCTGACCTGGGTGGTGGTGGCTGCGGTGGTCAAAGCCGTCGGCTCAGGAAACCCGGACGACGGCCTGGGCCTTCATCAGGACTTTCTGTCCGGCGGCGGTGACGGTGAGGTCCACGCGCGCGGTGCGGGCCTCGGCGTCGAGCTTTCCGATGGTGCCGGTGACCTCGATGGTGGCGCCGGCGTCGGCCGTGCCGGTGGTGTCGGTGACCACCACGGGCTTGGTGAAGCGGGTCTGGAAGTCCATCACGGCGGCGGGGTCGCCGGCCCAGTCGGTGACCAGCTGCACCACGGCGCCCATGGTGAACATGCCGTGCGCGATCACGCCGGGCAGTTCCACGCCGGTGGCGAAGGCTTCGTTCCAGTGGATGGGGTTGAAGTCGCCGGACGCGCCCGCGTATTTGACCAGGTCGGTGCGGCTGACCTCAAGGGTGCGGCTGCCGATTTCCTGGCCGGCGCTGAGTTCGCTGAAGGTGGGGCTCATGGTTACTGTCCCTCTCCGCGGACCAGGATGGAGGATGTTGTGGTGGTGACCTGTTCGCGGCCGCCGGCTGCGTCCACGGCGAAGATTTCGGAGCGGGTGGTCAGCATGGCGCCGCCGCCCATGGCCCGGACGCCGTCCACGTGCAGTTCCGCCACCAGCCGGTCACCGGCGAAGATGGGCCGGTGGTGCGTGAAGCGCTGGTCGGCGTGGACCACGCGCGTGAAGTCGATGCCGGCTTCCGGGTCCTCGATGAGCTGGGCGTCGGCACGCTGGGCGATGATGATGGCGAACGTGGGCGGTGCCACCAGGTCCGGGTGGCCCAGGGCGGTGGCGGCGTCAACGTCGAAGTGGGCGGGGTGGGTGGCTTTGACGGCGCGGGCGAACTCGCGGATCTTCTCGCGGCCAACGTCGTACACCTCGGCGGCAGGGTAGCTGCGGCCCTGCAGGTCCGGATTGATAGTCATGGACTCCAGCCTATCGCCAGCCCGGGGGCAGGACCGTTAGCGGCGCAGGTTCCGGCGGATCGACTGGCCGCGCACCACCATGGCCACGATGTGCAGGACCAGGCCCAGGCCGATCACCGGCAGGGACGCGGTGGCCAGGCCCTGGTTGCCGCTGATGTTGCCCACCAGGTTCAGGCCGATGCCGACGGCGATGAGTCCCATCGCGCTGAAGACCATGACTTTGTAGGAGGTGGGCGCCGTGGCCCAGAATTCGTTCAGCACCGTCCCAGTTTACCGGGCCTTGTCAGAACAGCTGTTCCTGGATGGCCGGGACCTCGGAGGCAAAGCTGCCCAGGACCACGGTCCGGGCCGCGAGCCTGCCAAGGTTCACCACAAAAGCGGCGTCCGAACCCGCCAGGTGCGCCAGGGCGTTGGTCCCGCTCAGCCCGGCCAACCGGAAGCCGTGCCCGCCGCCGTCCAGGGGGTGCGGATAGGCGTGCCGGGGCGTCGCGGCGCAGAGGGGCGCGGCCTGCGCCGGCCGGATCCACTGCTCCGCCACAGGGGTGTAGGGCTCGACGGCGGCGCGCGCCAGCAGGGTCCGCACCTCACCGGCGCGGCGGGCGTTGATGGCGTCGATCTCCGGCGCGGCCAGCGGCTGGAGCAGCGCTTCGGTTTTGGCTGCGGACCGGATCTGCTGGGTGAGGGCCAGGTCCGCGGTGACCTGGTCCTCCAGGACGCGGACGGCCCGGCCATCGGCCGTGTGGGCTACGTAGCGGGCTGCGACGGCGCCCTGCTCCGCCAACCGGTTCCACTTCCGCGGGCCGGAGGCGGTGCCCACTTTGGTGGCGCCGCCGGCGAAGGTGGCCACGTACAGCCAGTGCTCCTGCATGAGGTAGCTCCGCAGCCCGGGCGGGACCCGGCCGCCGCGGTGGAAGTCGTGGATCAGCCGGGAGTCGTCCAGCATAAAGCAGTGCCCGCACTGTTTGCCCTTGGTGGCCGGGCTGGCCTTGGCGCAACGGACGTGCGTGCGTGATCCGGCGGAGTGGACCACCTGGTGGCCCAGGCAGAACAGGCCCGGAGCCGCGACCCGGAAACCGAGCCTGCTCCCCGGAGCCAGCCCCACGTTGCGGAAGTCCCCCTCCGGTGACTGCAGGCGCAGGACCGGGGTGCCGCCGTCGGCCGCTGTTCCGGTTGCCGGCGGCCCATCCCAAAAGACCCCGTGGACCAGGTACGGGGCCACGGGGTCTTGGGAAGGTGCGGTGGAGGGCATTACAGCGCCGGCTGCACCCCGAAGGCCACGGCGAGCTTCATGATCTTTTCGGCGCGGCCCAGGCGGGGCAGGTCGGAGCCGTCACGGATGACGCGGCCGTTGGCCTCGAAGTCGTTCATGAAGTCGGTGGCCCAGGCGACGTCCGACGGGGTGGGGCTGATGACTTCGTTGATGACGGGGGTCTGGTCGATGGCCAGGCAGAGCTTGCCGGTCATGCCCATCATCACGGTGATCCCGGTCTGCTCGCGCAGGATGGGGTGGTTGGTGCCCACGGTGGGACCGTCGATGGGGCCCGGCAGGTTGCCCACGCGGCTGGCCACAACGAGTTTGGCGCGGGGGTAGGCCATGGCTTCGGCAGTGGCTGCCATGCCGGTGTCGCGGCGGAAGTCGCCGGAGCCGAAGGCCAGGCGGAAGGCGCCCTGGGCCTTGGCGATGTTGTTGGCTTCCTCGATGCCGATGGCGGATTCCACCAGCGGGATCACCGGGGTCTTGCCGTCCATGCGGTGGAAGCTTTCGGTGACCTGGTCCGCAGATTCGGTCTTGGCGAGCATAACGCCCAGCAGTCCGGGGGTGCCGCGGAGGCCGGCGAGGTCATCGGCCCAGAACGGGCTGGTGGCATCGTTGATGCGGACCCAGGCTTTGCCGCCCCCGGTGAGCCAGTCGATCACATGGCCGCGCGCCTGGTCCTTCTGCGAAGGGTCAACGGCATCTTCAATATCCAGGATGATCGAGTCGGCCCGCGACACCGCGGACTGGTCGAAGAGCTCGGTCTTCATGGCGTTGACAAGCAGCCAGGAGCGGGCGATTTCAGCGGGGATATTCCGTTCGGACCTTACGGTTTCGGTGGAAATGGTAGACGTCATGCCTCTACCGTATCTGGCGGGGGGCGCCCTGCGCGAAGCATTATGGGCCCGCGGACCGACCAATACGAACAAAACCGAATGTGACCGGCGCGCCACCCAACTGACTCGCAGTTGTTGTCGTTATGGGCGGTCAAAACGACAACAAGTGCGAGTCAGTTGGGGAGGGTCAGGGGATGTTGCTGCCCCGCGCAGTGACCCACAGGCCGTACCACTGCGCCCGGGTCATGGCAGCCGCCACCCGGGCCGCGTCGGCGCAGGCCTGGATCCGGGCCGGGTTCACCGTGCCGATCACGGGTGCGATCCCGGCCGGGTGCTTCATCAGCCAGCCCAGCAGGACGGACTCCCCCGTGGTGTCCAGTTCCGCGGCAAGGTCCGCCACGAGTGCTGCCGTGGCCAGGTCCGCCGGGCTGGCATCCGCGGGTGCGGCACCCGTGTACAGCCCACGCGCCAGGGCACCGTAGGCCTGCAGGGTCACGCCGTGGGCGGCACAGTATTCCAGCGTGCCGCGCGGGAAGCTGTAGGCCAGGTCCTCCGGATGGTTGACCAGCACCTGGCTTTCCAGCCAACCCCGCGCCAGCAGGCTCAGCTCCAGCTGGTTGGCCACCACCGGGGTGTCCAGCCGGTCCTGCAGCGCACCGATCTGCGCCCCGGACATGTTGGACACCCCCAGGTGCCGGACTTTCCCTTCTGCCATCAACTGCCCGACGGCGGCCGCCACCTCCGCGGGGTCCGCCAGCGGATCCGGGCGGTGCAGCAGCAGGACGTCGACGTAGTCCGTCTGCAGCCGGGCCAGGCTGCCGTTGACCCGTTCCAGGATGGCGTCCCGGCTCAGGTCGTAGTGCGTTTCCAGGCCGCGTTCGTTCAGCCTGATGCCGCACTTGGTCTGCAGCCGGATCCGGTCCCGCAGGCCCGGCGTGGCGGCCAGGACCTCGCCGAACACCTGCTCGGACTTGCCGTTGCGGTAAATGTCGGCATGGTCGAACAGCGTGATGCCAGCAGCCAGCGCGGCCTGGACGGCAGCGGAGGCCTCCGCTACCTGCTCCGGGCCGTACGGGTCATCGGACCAGCTGCCGCCCAGACCCATGCAGCCGTAGATCAGTTCCTGCATCAGGCTCCCCGCCGCCGGCGCACAGCAGGCATCAGCGCAGCCAGGCGGTGGTGTTGGCGGGCAGCTTGCCGTCCTCGAGCGGGCCGCTGGCCACCAGCACGGTACCGGCGGGAAGGTCGACGGCGGTATCCCCGAAGTTGGTGACCGACTGCCAGCCGCCGGGACGGCTGAAGTGCAGCACCTCCTGGTTGCCGGTTTTGTGCCAGGTGAGTTCCTCGGCACCCTGGAGTTCGCGGCGGAGCTTCAGGGCGGTCCGGTAGAGCTCCAGCGTGGAGCCGGGGGTGCCGTCCTGGGCCTCCACGGCGTAGGAGCTGAACCAGTCCGGCTGCGGCAGGTGGGCGCCGCCGTCACCGAAGCCGAAGGAGGTCCCCTCCACCTTCCACGGCAGCGGGACGCGGCAGCCGTCGCGACCAATCTCCACACCCTTGTTGCGGAAGAACGTGGGGTCCTGGCGCTCGGCGTCCGGAATGCCTGCCACTTCCTGCAGCCCGAGTTCCTCCCCCTGGTACAGGTAGGCGGAACCGGGAAGCGCGAGCATCAGCAGGGTCGCGGCACGGGCCCGGCGCTCACCGAGGGCCATGTCCAGGTCTGCTTCCGGTCCGCCGGCCAGGAGCCAGCCCTTGCCGTCCTGGCCCTTGGCGTGGTCTTTGCCCTTGGAGACCTGCGGCAGGCCGTAGCGGGTGGCGTGGCGGACCACGTCGTGGTTGGAGAAGACCCAGGTGGAGGATGCGCCGGTGGCCTCGGCCTCGGCCAGGTTCCGCGTGATGATCGCCTGGTATTCGTCGGCGTCGAAGTCGGCCTGCAGGAGGTCGAAGTTGAAGGCCTGACCCAGTCCTTCCGGGCTGGCGTAGCGGGCCCTGCGGGTGGCGTGCACCCAGGCCTCGGCCACAGCGGTGCGCGGCGGGTTGTACTCGTTGAACACCGCACGCCATTCGGCGTAGATCTCATGGACTTCGTCGCGGTCCCAGAACGGGTGCGAGCCATCCGGGAACCCGTCCGTGCCCGAGTTTGCCTCGGAGAGGTCCGCCTTGGCGATCAACGGTTCGGTCAGGTCCTTGGTGAGGGCATGCGCCACGTCCACGCGGAAGCCGTCCACGCCACGGTCAGACCAGAACCGGAGGGTCTTCAGGAAGTCGTCCCGGATTTCGCGGTTGGACCAGTTCAGGTCGGGCTGCTCCTTGGCGAAGATGTGCATGTACCACTGGCCCGGGGTGCCGTCCGGTTCCGTGATGCGTTCCCAGGCGGGGCCACCGAAGACGGAGTCCCAGTCCGACGGCGGGAGGTCGCCGTTTTCGCCCAACCCGTCGCGGAAGATGTAGCGGTCGCGGGCGGCTGAACCCTTGGGAGCGGCAAGCGCCTCCTGGAACCATACGTGCCGGTTGGACGAGTGGTTGGGGACGATGTCTGCGATCAGCTTGATGCCGGCGCCGTGCAGGGCAGCGGACATTTCGGCGAAGTCCGCCAGGGTGCCCAGCTTCGGATCCACATCGCGGTAATCGTCCACATCGTAGCCGCCGTCAGCGAGGGCGGAGGGATAGAACGGGCTCAGCCAGACGGCGTCGATGCCCAGTTCCTTGAGGTAGGGAACCTTGGCCGTGATGCCTTTGATGTCCCCCAGCCCGTCACCGTTCGAATCCGAAAAGCTGCGCGGATAGATCTGGTACACGGACGCCTGGCGCCACCAGTTCGCGTCAGTCAGGCGATCGGAGTCGGTCAGGGTTGCCAGCGTGGCGGTGGTGGGCAAGGGAGGTTCCTTTTCTTAAGTGGGGGTTATGTGGTGGCTTTGCCGTCTCTTCGGACAGTACCTATCCGCGGGCGGGCTGTAAACCATCGGGAAACGGCTTAAGGACGCGGGCCGGGCCCTGGCCAGAGTCAGCACCATCCCGCGGCCAACGATTTATTTTGATTCTAAATTTAGTTGTTCAAGTATTATGGCGGGCAGGCAATCGGAAGGTCAAGACGATGATGGACAGCACAGCGGCGACGCCCCAGCTGCTGCGGCGCGTCAGCTCCGGAGCAGTCCTCGGTTATATGCGCGCCTCGGCCGCCGTGACCGTCACCGAGATCATGGCCGCCACCGGCCTGACCCGGGCCACGGCCATCTCCGTGTGCGACGAGCTGGTCCAGCGCGGCTGGCTCCGGGAACTCGAGAACCAGCGCGCCCACGGGGACTACCGCAAAGGCCGGCCTGCCCGCCGCTTCGAGCTGGATGAACAAGCCGGCTGCGTGCTGGGCATGGACGTAGGTATCTCCAAAGCCACCGTGGTGGTGGCCGATCTCCGCGGTAACGTCCTGGGCCGTGCCACCTCGGCCTTTGCCGGGGCGGAAATCTCCGCCGGGGAACGCATCGCCGTCATTGACAGCACCGCCCTGCGGGTTCTCGAGTCCGTGGGCGCCACCCCGGACTCGGTCTTGGCCGTGTGCGCCGGCATCGCCGCCCCCGTGGACCGCCACGGTGAGGTGTTGCTCAGCCAGCGGTTCTGGGGATTGTTCGACGTCGGGCTCCGCGACGCCCTGCGCGACCGGCACGGCTGGAAGGTCCTGCTGGAAAATGACGCCAACCTCGCGGCACTCGGCGACCGGTGGCGCGGGGCAGCCATGGGCGTGGAGGACGTGGTGGTCATCCTGGGCAGCGAGCGGCTGGGCGCCGGCATTGTGGACGGCGGGCGGCTGTTGCACGGCCTGTCCGGCGGCGCCGGCGAGCTGGCGTTCCTGGACATGGTGGAAGGCGTGGGCGACACGTTCGGCATCGCCGCCCTCGCCAGGGACTGGGCAGCGGCGGAATTGGCCGCCGGCGCCAGCACCAGCCTGCGCCGGCATGCCGGCGCGGAGCAGGTTTTCGCCGCCGCTGCGGCGGGGGACGCCGTGGCGGTACTAATCCTGGACCGGATCGCAGACCGGATGGCCCGGGTGGTAGGCGCCGTGGGCACATTCCTGAACCCCGAGCTGGTGGTCATCGGCGGTGCCGTGGCCGGCTCGGCCGGTGTACTCCTGGCCCCCATCACGGAGCGGCTGGCGGAATTCACCGCCACTCCCCCGCGGGTGGCCGTCTCGCCGCTGGGCGACGCGATCGTCACCGTGGGTGCTGTGCGCTGCGCCCTGGACCATGTGGAGTCCAACTCCCTGGACCTGGAGCTGGCGGCAAACATCGGAGCCTGAGCCCGCCCGGGCCTCATTCGATCAAGTCCTATTCGGGCATGATCATGGTGCGCAGGTCCAGCTGCCGCAGCACCCTGTCCGCCACTTCCGGATCCATGTCCGGCTCGTTCCGGGCCAGCACCACTTCCTGCCGGGCCGCGTCCAGGGCGATGGTCTGCACGGCGATGGCCAGCTCCCGCCCACGTTCGCGTTTGTCCGCCAGCGGCTCGTTGCGCAAACTGCCGTCCAGCAGTTCGGCGTGCAGCCGCTTCATCCGTTCCCGGACCAGTGCCACCTTCTCCGGCGGCAGGTCCTTCATCAGGTCGTGCTGCTTCAGGGCAGCGACGGCGGCCGTCTGGGCCCGCTTGGCCAGCACCCGGGCGGCGTCCCGCTCCTCGGATCCGTCCTGGGAGGCGTTCAGCACCCGCATCAGCCACGGCAGCGTCAGCCCGGGCAGGACCAGGGTGGCCAGCAGCACGGCGCAGGCAATCACCAGCAGGTGGTCCCGGGCCGGGAACGGCGTCCCGTCCGCCAGGGTCAGCGGCAGGGCCAGGGCGAGTGCCAGGGTGGCCAGGCCACGCATGCCGCACCAGGTGAGGATCAGGACTTCCTTGGCCGAAGTGGGTTGCAGCAGGTTCTGCCGTTTCCGGGCCCCCATGGCCAGGATGGCCAGCCACAGGAAACGGGCAGCAAACACCAGGACGCAGACCACGGCGGCCACCCCCAGCATCCCGTAGATGGCGGACCCCTCGGCGTGGATGACCTGCCGGATCTCCAGCCCCACCAGCCCGAACGCCAGGCCCGTGACCAGCAGTTCCACCACGTCCCAGAACGCGGTCCGGGTGACCCGCTCAGCGGCGTCCTGCGGCCGGGAATGCCGCTGCATCTCCAGGGCCGTGACCACCACGGCGATCACACCCGAGGCGTGCACCTCCTCCGCGAGGATGTAGGCGGCAAACGGCACCACCAGGGTGACGGCGGTGCGGGCCACCATGGAGGTCACCAGCCTGGTGACCAGGGCAATCAGCCAGCCCATGGCGACGCCCACCACCACCGCAAGTGCCGCACCGATCACAAACTGCAGGACGACGTCGGGCGATATCCGGGTGCCGCCCACGGCAGCAGCCACGGCGGCCTGGAAGATGACGATGGCGGCGGCATCGTTGAAGAGGCCTTCACTCTGCAGGACGGTGATGAGCCGGCGTGGCATGTGGACCCGGCCGGCCACGGATTCAACGGCGACCGGGTCGGGCGGGGCCACCATGGCGCCCAGGGCGATCGCGGCGGGGATGCCGATGCCCGGGATCATCAGCCACGCGGCGCCGGCCACCACGGCGGTGCTGATGACCACCAGGGCCACCGCCATCATGATGAGTGTCCGCCAGCGGACCCGGAAAACGGCCCACGAACTTCGCTGGGCGGTGGCGAACAGCAGGGGCGGCAAAAAGATCGGCAGGATCAGTTCCGGCGCGATGTCCAGGTCCGGGAACCCCGGGATGAACGTCAGCCCCACGGCGAGCAGGAGCATCAGGACCGGGTAGGGAAGTCGCAGCCTGTCGCCCAGTCCCACAGCGAGCACCGTGGCCAGCAGAAGTCCGATGATAAGTGCCAACTGGCCCATGTGCCCACTTCCTGCAGCCGGGGCTGCCTGCAGGCGGTGGAACCTCCGGCCGCCCCGTCCACCCTATCCGCCGGGCCGGGGCGCCGGTGGTTAGTCCACCGACTCCAGCGCCGAGGACACGGGCAGTGAGCCGTCACGGAAGCTGATGGTCCGCTTGGCCGTTGCGGGCAGGTCCAGTACGGCGGCCGCGACGATGGCCACGTTGGTGCGGGACGTGTCGCCGCCGCCCTCGGGATCCGGATCCACCTCGATCCGGCCGGTGCCGGGGCCTTCAGTCAGGGTGCCGGGGCCCAGGATGGTCCAGGCCAGCTCCGTGCCGCGCAGGTATTCGTCAGCGTCCGCCTTGGCCTCGGCGTAAGCGAAGAAGCTGTTGCTTTCGGGGACGCCGTGGTCCTTGCCGGCGCCCAGGTAGGACACCATGACGTAGCGGTCGACGCCGGCCTCCGCCGCCGCGTCCATGGACCGGATGGCGGCATCACGGTCCACCGCATAGGTCCGTTCCGGGCTGCCCCCGCCGGCCCCGGCGGACCAGACCACGGCGTCAAGGCCCTGGAACGCGGCGGCGAGGTCCGCCGTCGTCGAGTTTTCAACGTCAAGGACCGACGGCGTTGCGCCCGTCGCCTCGACGTCGGCGCCATGGTCGGGGTTGCGGATGAATGAGGTGACGGTGTGGCCTTCGGCCGCCAGGAGGGTGGACAGGTGGAGGGCCACTTTGCCGTGGCCGCCGATGATTGCGATTCGGGTCATTGACCCATTCTGCCCTCAGGGACGGACAGCGTAGCGCAGATAAAGTACGCCGCTGGCGAACCGCCGCTGTTCCAGCAGCTCAAACCAGGCCGCCAGGCCTGCGGGCAGGAACGGCAGCCCGCCGCCCACGGCCACCGGAACAATGAAGAACCGGCATTCGTCCACCAGCCCGGCTGAGAGCGCCGCACCGGCAAGGGTGGGCCCGCCGATGCCGATGGTCCCCTCCGTGGCGTCCTTGAGCCTGCGGATGTCGTCCGGGCGGAACTCCCGCTCCAGGTGGGTCCGGGCGGTGGTCACGGCGTCCAGCGTGGCCGAGTACACGGTTTTGTCCGCCGCCTGCCAGATCCGGGCGTAGTCCTGGATCTGGGGTGCATCCGCCGGGCCGCCCATGTCCTCCCAGACCGACATGACCGCGTACATGCGGCGGCCAAAGAGGTAGGTCCCCACCTCCCGCTCAAGGTCGTTGATGAAGGAGTGAACCTCGGCGTCCGGGGCGCCCCAGTCGAACTTGCCCTGCCGGTCCGCGGTGTAGCCGTCCAGGGAGGCGATGGTGGAGTAGATCAGCTGGCCCATGCGCCCATTGTGCCCGCCTCAGGCCCTGCGGGCCATCACCAGCTGCTGGGCCAGGGTCCAGGCGTTCGAAGCCGTCCAGTACACCAGCACTCCGAGAGGGAAGTACACCCCGCCCACGGCGAACACCAGAGGCAGGACAAACAGCAGGCGCCGTTGCAGCCGCCCGGCCGGATCCAGGGCACTGCCAGGCAACGCCCTGGAGAGGACAGCACGCTGGGCCAACACCTGGCAGGCGGCCATCACCACGATCATGCCCACAGCAAGCAGGGCAACGGCGCCTGCCGCACCGCCACCATGAAGGAGGGACGCGGACAGCGGAGCACCGAAAATGGCGGCGGCATCGAACTGGACCACTCGCGCGGCGTCCAGCGCTGCGAGTCCTGCCCCGCTGCGTGCTGCAACGGGGATCCCGGACAGCACCTGGAATGCTGCCAGGAAGAAGGGCGCCTGGAGCAGCAACGGCAGGCACGCCGCAAACGGATTGGTGCTGTGCTCCTTGTAGAGCGCCATCTGCTCCTTTGCCAGCGCCTGCCGGGAGGCCGGATCCGTGCGGCCAGCATAGCCGTCCTGGAGGGCTTTCAGCCGTGGCTGCAGTTCTCGCATCCCCTCCTGCGCCCGGACCTGGGCCAGGAACAAGGGAAGCAGAACCGCCCGGAGCGCCAGCACCACACCGATGATGGCCAGGGTCCACGTCCAGCCGCTTTCTGCCGGCAGCCCCACGGCGGCCAGGCCGTCGTGAAAAAGCAGCAACGCGCCGGATACAAGCCACCTGAACGGCGCCAGCACCGCATCAGCAAAGTCCACCCAGTCCCCCCGCCGCCGGTTGCTGCCAAGCTACTGCGGATCCGGGCGCTTGTCACGGCTGCGGCTCCGGCCGGACAGCAAAAACCCCCGGCATCCTTGACGGATCCGGGGGTCTTGTCCTGTAGCGGTGGGGAGGCTCGATCTCCCGACCTCACGATTATGAGTCGTGCGCTCTAACCAACTGAGCTACACCGCCACGAATGAGAAAAACCTGCGCCAAGCCGGTCAAAACCGCCTTGACACAGGCCCTCATTCAGAGCCCCCCACCGGAATCGATCCGGTGACCTCGTTCTTACCAAGAACGCGCTCTACCACTGAGCTAGGGGGGCAACGAAGAAATACTCTACCGGAAGTTTCAGCTCCCAACAAATCGGCATCGGGACCCGTCCCCCGGGTCCGCAACAGTCGCGCCGGCGGCCTGCCTTGGGCCCGCTTTCCGCGCCAATACAGGCGTTCGGGACCGCTGGTGGCGCCCCGCACCGACGTGCCGCGCCGTCAAAAGACGTCCGACGGCGGCGATCCGGCCGCGGGATGTGGCGAGCCACACACCGAGCCGCCGGGTGCCCGTGCCCCGGCACCCGCGCGGCAGGGCGCCGTCGGCCGCTTGAAGACCTGGTTTAACGCAAAAGGATGGGCCGGCTCGAAAGCCGGCCCATCCTGGCAGCGTCAGACTAGCTGGCGTTTACCACTTGCCCTTGCGGTTGAAATCGCGCTGGCCGCCCTCGCCACGCGGCTTGCGTGAACCGTCGCCGTGGCCGCCGAAGCGGGAGTCGCTGGCCTGGCCGCGGCTGGCGCCGGACTCGGAACCGAAGGACCGCTCGGAACGCTCGCTGTAGGTGCGGCCGCCACGGTCAGCGGAGGAGCGCTCGCCGTCGTTCTTGCGGAAGTCCTTTTTGAACCCGCCGTTGCCCTTGAAGTTTCCGCCGCCGCTGCCGCCGCCGGAGTAACCGCCGCGGTCGCCGCCACGGTTGCCCTGGTACGCGCCTCGCTCGCCGCCGCCGGACGGCTTACGTCCGTTGTCCAGTTCGAGGTGGATCAGCTCGCCGCCGATCCGGGTGCGCGACAGTGCCTTCAGCTGGTCGGCGCTGAGGTCCGCGGGGAGCTCCACGAGGGAGTGGTCCGAGCGGATGTCGATGCCGCCGATCTGTGCGGAGGAGATGCCGCCTTCGTTGGCAATGGCGCCAACGATCGAACCGGGCATAACGCGCTGGCGGCGTCCCACGGCGATCCGGTAGGTGGCGTTGCCCTCGGTGAGGGTGCGGGTGGGGCCGCGGGAGCCGAAGCCGTCCTTGGCGCGTTCTCGCTTCTGGAACTCGGGAGCTGCGGGCAGTTCCTTGACCAGGAGCGGCTGGCCGCCCTGTGCCATAACGGCCAGTGCAGCGGCGATCTCCGCTGCCGGCACGTTGTGCTCTTCCTCGTAGGAGGAGATCAGGTCGCGGAAGGCCGAGACGTCCTGCGACGCCAGGGTTTCGGTGATCTTTTCGGCGAACTTGCCCAGGCGCAGGGTGTTGACCGTCTCGGCGGTGGGCAGGTGCATCTGCTCCACCGGCTGGCGGGTGGCCTTTTCAATGGACCGCAGCAGGTACTTCTCGCGCGGGGTCATGAACAGGATGGCGTCGCCGGAGCGGCCTGCACGGCCCGTGCGGCCGATGCGGTGCACGTAGGACTCGGTGTCGTGCGGGATGTCGTAGTTGACCACGTGGCTGATGCGCTCCACGTCGAGGCCACGGGCGGCGACGTCGGTGGCCACGAGGATGTCGATGCGGCCTTCCTTGAGTGCGTCAACGGTGCGCTCGCGCTGCTGCTGCGGGATGTCACCGTTGATGGCGGCGGCCTGGAAGCCCCGCGCCTTCAGCTTGTCGGCGAGGTCCTCGGTGGCCATCTTGGTGCGGACGAAGGCGATGACGCCGTCGAACTCTTCAACCTCGAGGATGCGGGTCAGGGCATCGAGCTTGTGCGGGCCCATGACCTGCAGGTACCGCTGGCGGGTGTTGGCGCCGGTGGTGGTCTTGGACTTCACCGAGATCTCGGCCGGGTTGTTCAGGTACTGCTTGGACATCCGGCGGATCTGGCTCGGCATGGTGGCGGAGAACAGAGCCACCTGGCGGTCCGAGGGGGTCTGCTGGAAGATCTGCTCAACGTCCTCGGCGAAGCCCATGCGGAGCATTTCGTCGGCTTCATCCAGCACCAGGTACTGGAGTTCGGACAGGTCCAGGGAACCCTTGGAGATGTGGTCGATCACGCGGCCGGGGGTACCGACAACAACCTGGGCGCCGCGGCGGAGGCCGGCAAGCTGCGGGCCGTAGGCCGAGCCGCCGTACACGGGGAGGACGGTGAAGTCGTCGATGTGCTTGGCGTAGGAGGTGAAGGCTTCGGCAACCTGGAGCGCGAGCTCGCGGGTGGGTGCCAGGACCAGGGCCTGGGTCTTGCGGGACGGGCCGTTCAGGTCGTGCAGTTCAGCAAGGCGGGACAGGGCCGGCACTGCGAATGCTGCAGTCTTGCCGGTACCGGTCTGCGCCAGGCCCACAACGTCGCGGCCCTCGAGCAGCAGCGGGATGGTGGCGGCCTGGATGGGTGAGGGCTTCTCGTAGCCAACATCCTGCAGGGCGGCCAGGACGCGGCCGTCGATGCCGAGGTCGGCGAACTTGATGCCGTCCTCGTCGTCGCCGGCTTCCGGGGCGGCGGCGGGGGCCTCTTCGGCGACGGGAGCCTGAGCGGCCGGCGCTTCTTCAGCAGCCGGCGCTTCTTCGACGGGTGCCTGTGCAGCCGGAGCCTCTTCGGCGGCGGGTGCTTCTTCAGCGGCGGGTGCTTCTTCAGCGGCCGGCGCTTCTTCAGCGGCCGGTGCTTCTTCGGCGGCGGGGGTGTTCAACGCGGGGGCGTCGCCGGCTTCGATGAAGGTGGCAGCGGCGTCGACGTGTTCGTTGTGATTTTCGGGCATAGGGAAGTGTTCCTCATCCATAGGGGGCCAGGCGGCACAACCCGAGGTGAGCGGAGCCGCAGTGCGTGTGACACGATGCGGCCGGGCAAACGTTGACCGGCCGGTCACTGGAAGTCCGGCGCTTTCGCAATCCCGTGGCAGGACTTCCCGCTGCATCTCTTGGCTGCTATCCCAGCAGTCTGTACAGCGTTTTCTTTAGCCGGCTCTCCCTATGAAAATGCCCGCATCGCTTGCGCGGGCCCCAACACTTGCCAGTCCTGCCTCAAAAATTGGGCAGGAATAAGGGATTTCCGGAGTGGGGGATATTTCAAGTGTACGGGACGGACCCGCAGGTATGTTAATCAGCGGGCACGACGGCGCCGGTGAGCTTGGCCACACGGCTGCGGCAGGGTCCCGGTGCAGTCCGCCGCCCCGCCTCACTGCGCGAGATGGCACTTCGCGGCAATGTCCGGCGCGGACATTGCCGCTAAGTGCCATCTCGCGCAGTGGAGGGGGCGGAGTCAGGACGAAAGCTGCCGCTGCAGCGCCTCGAACTTCTTCCTGAACTCGGGCTGCTGGAGCCGGATCTCGCCGTCGGCGTCTGCATCCTTCAAGGCCTCCATGGCCTCGGCGTCCGGCGCGCTGAACCACTGGCCCACCGTGATGCCGTGGGTGGGGATGAAAGTGCGGTGGATGTGGTCCCCCGCCTGGATGGTGCCGGTGCGAAGCACCCGGAGGTACGCGCCCACCCGGCCCGCCTCGGTGAACCGCTTGACGAGCCGGGCCTCGCCCAGGCGCCGCTGGAACGTGGCGCAGGGCGTGCGGGGGGAGGTAACCTCCACCTCAACATCCAGGCCGATCTTCCAGCGTTCGCCGATCACGGCTCCGGTGGCGTCCAGGCCCGCCACCCGCAGGTTCTCGCCGAAAACTCCGGGCGGCATGTCCCGCTGCAGCTCGTCTGCCCAGAAGTCAGCGTCCGCCTGGGAGTAGGCGTAAAGGGCCTGGTCCGGGCCGCCGTGGTGGACCCGGTTGGCCTGGATGTCGCCCTGCAGGCCCAGCCGGTGGACCTTGACCGGGCCGTCCGCCGCCCGCTTGTCGATGGCAGTCACGCCCACACTTGAAGCGTCGGGCAGGAGCTGATGGACTCGGCACACGGCAAGGAGGGACGGGGTTTCCATGGCTCCAGTGTAGGTCCCGGCAACTATGGGCAGTTCTCCCCTGTTTCCTGCTCGCCGCCTGAACCCCCAGGGACTACGCTGATTTCAGGATTGCTATTGGGGGTGCAGCGCTGTGCCCGTTTCGCGTGGACTACAGAGGGGGACCATTGGACCCGAACAAAGATCCGGAACCCGGCCAGGCTGGTGGCGGCGACGCCCAGGCCGGCAAGGGCAGCTCGCCCAAGCCACCGCCGTGGCAGGTCCCCAAGCCTGAGCTTCGCCCCGACCTGCTGAACGAACCCGTGGCCACGGTGGACCCGTTCGCGCAGGACCGGGAGAAGGAAGCCAAGGAGGGCGCCGCCCGCAAAAAACGTTCCCAGCGGCGCACCGTGGTGGTGGGCCTGGGCGTGACCGCGCTGCTGGCCGGCACCATCACCGCCGTGGTGGCCAGCAACCAGGACGATCCCGAATACGCGCAGGTCTGCTTCAACGACGAAACCGGCGAGCGCGTGGAGGACAGGAGCTGCGACAGTTCCGCCGGCCGCAGCGGCGGGATCTACGCCTGGTACTTCTACTCCCGGGGGGCCACCGTCCCGTCGGTGGGCCAGAACCGGTCCACCGCCCCCAACTACACGCGCACCGTTCCCAGCGGCGCCAAGGCCGCCACGGGCTACAAGTCCAGCGGCGGGACCGTTGACCGGGGCGGATTCGGCACCTCCGCCAAAAGCGGCGGCACCAAAGTGGGCGGCTGAACGTGCGGCGGATTGCCTCCGTGCCCCGACCCGGCTGGAAAGAGAAGATCGAGGAGCAGGGCCTGGTTTTCTCCACCACCACCATGGACGACGGGCGGAAGATCGAATACTGGAACGAGTCCGCGTACTACGAGTTCACCGCGGACGAGGTGGAAACCCTCGAAAACACTGCCGAAGAAATGCACCGGATGTGCCTGGAAGCCGCCAAGTACCTGGCCACTGGTGCCATGGGCGGGATCGGCATCGGCCAACAGGCCCTCGAGCTTGCCGGCGAGTCGCTGCTGGCCGCGGACGTGGACGTCTACGGCCGTTTCGACTTCATCTATGACGGCCACGGCGGACCGGCCAAGATGCTCGAGTACAACGCCGACACTCCCACGGGCCTGATCGAGGCATCCGTGGCGCAGTGGTTCTGGCTGCAGGACGTGTTCCCTGCCAAGGACCAGTGGAACGGCATCCACGAGGCCCTCATCCGGCAGTGGAAAAAGGTGCAGTACCGCACGGGCATGAGCACCCTGCACATTGCCCATTCCGAGGTGGAGGAATCCGGTGAGGACTGGATGACCGCCGCGTACATGCGGGACGTGGCCAGCCAGGCCGGGTGGACCACCATCGGCATCAACATGTCGGACATCGGCTGGGACCCCAACCTGAACCGGTTCGTGGACATGGACAACTTCATGATCAGCACCATGTTCAAGCTGTACCCCTGGGAGCTCATGATGAAGGAGCCGTTCGGGCACCGTCTGCTGGAACGCTCGCACAACCCGCGCTGGGTGGAACCCGCGTGGAAGATGCTGCTCTCCAACAAGGCCCTGCTGGCCGCCCTCTGGCATCTCTACCCGGACCACCCCAACCTGCTCCCGGCCTACCTGGACGGGCCCGGCCCGCTGAAGGAGTGGGTGGCCAAGCCGCTGCACGGCCGCGAAGGGGACAACATCCGGATCCAGGCCAACGGCATCAGCCTGGACCAGCCCGGCGATTACGGCCGTGAGGGCTGGTGCTACCAGCAGTACCACCAGCTCCCGGATTTTGACGGCAACCACCCGGTCCTGGGCCTGTGGGTGGTGGACGGCGAATCGGTGGGCTGCGGCATCCGCGAATCGGACGGCCCCATCACCGACTACTTCTGCCGCTTTGTGCCCAACACCATCGACGCGCCCGCGCCGCTTTCGGCCCAGGCCAACACCAGCAAGGCAGGGATCGCACTATGAGCACGGAAACCACAACGGCGGGAGGCCCGGGCGGTGCGCCCGGCGCCGGCGTCCCCGCCAAGGGCCTCCGGGCAGGCATCCTGGACCTGGGCGACTCCGTCATGCTGGGGCTGGCGTCCACGGCCCCGGTCTACTCCCTGGCCGCAACCCTGGGCCTCATCGTGGCCATCAACGGCAACTACACGCCGCTGATCCTGCTGCTGGGGTTCATCCCCGTCCTGTTCATCGCCTTCGCGTTCCGGGAACTGAACAGCGCCATGCCGGACTGCGGCACCACCTTCACCTGGTCCCAGCGTGCCTTCGGGCCGTGGGCAGGCTGGCTGGGCGGCTGGGGTGTGGCGCTCGCCGGGATTGTGGTCCTGGCCAACCTGGCCCAGGTGGCCGGGCAGTACCTGTGGCTGCTGATCGGCGACGGCTCCCTGGCGGGCAACAAAGTGGTGGTCACGGGCACCGGCCTGCTGTTCATCGTCCTGATGACCCTGGTGAATTACCGCGGCATCCGGCTGGGCGAACACGTCCAGCGGGTCCTGACCTACGTCCAGTACATCGCGCTGGGCATCTTCGCCCTGGCCATCGTCATCCGCATCACGGCCGGTCCGCCGGAGGGCCAGGCGTTCGACTTCGAGTGGTTCAACCCGGCCGGCGCCTTTGCCGATCCGGGGGCCGTGGTGCATGGCGCCCTGCTGGCCCTGTTCATCTACTGGGGGTGGGATACCTGCCTGGCCGTGAACGAGGAAACGGAGAACCCCGCCACCACACCGGGCCGCGGCGCGGTGATTTCCGCCGTCGTACTGGTGGCCATTTACGTCTCCGTGGCGCTGCTGGTGATGATGTACGCCACGGTGGGCCCGGACGGCATCGGGCTGGGCAACGAAGCCAACCAGGCGGATGTTTTCCTGGCCATGAAGGACGTGGTGCTGGGGCCGTGGGGCTGGCTGATGGTGGTGGCCGTGCTGGCGTCGGTGCTGTCCTCCACGCAGACCACCATCCTGCCCACTGCCCGCGGCACCCTGTCCATGGGGGTGCACGGGGCGCTGCCGGCGAAATTCGGCGAGGTTCATTCGAAGAACCAGACGCCCGGGTTCTCCACCCAGGTGATGGGCGGCGCGGCGGCGGTGTACTACGTGGCCATGAGCTTCCTGAGCGAGAACCTGCTGGCCGATTCCATCAGCGCCATCAGCCTGTTCATCGCCTTCTACTACGCGCTCACCGGCTTCGCCTGCTTCTGGTACTTCCGCGGCACCCTGCGCGATTCGGCCCGGAACCTGTGGTTCCGCGGCATCCTGCCGCTGCTGGGCGCACTGGTCCTGACCGCCGCGTTCTTCATCTCGGCGGTGCAGATGTGGGACCCCGCGTATGGCGACACCAGCATCTTCGGCGTCGGCGGCGCCTTCATCAGCGGCGTGGTGCTGCTGGCCCTGGGTGTGGTGCTGGCCGCGGTGTGCCGGTTCCTGCCGTCGACGCGGGGGTACTTCACGGGGTCCGCCCACCCCAAGTAACTCGCAGTTGTTGTCGTTTTGGGGGCTCAAAACGACAACAACTGCGAGCCAGTTGGGTGGCTACGCCGAGAAGCCGCCGTCGGACTTGATCAGCTGGCCCGACACCCACCGGCCCGCCGGCGACAGCAGGAACGCCACGGTCCCGGCGACGTCCGCCGGGGTGCCCAGCCTGCCGGTGGGCTGGTGACGCACGACGGCGTCCCGCACCGTGTCGTCCATCCAGCCGGTATCCACGGGGCCGGGATTGAGGACATTCGCTGAGATGCCCTGCGCACCGAGTTCGCGGGCGGCGGCGATGACGATCCGGTCCAGGGCGCCCTTGGATGCCCCGTAGGGGAGGTTGAACGCTGTGTGGTCGCTGGTCAGGGCAACGATGGCGCCGCCGTCGTCCGGTGCCTGCCGGGCGAACGCCGCGATGAGCTGCCAGCTGGCGCGGGTGTTGACGGCGAAATGCCGGTCGAAGGACTCGACAGTGGTGTCCAGGATTCCGGAGTCCACCGATTCGGTGTGGCTGAGCACCATCCCCTGCAGCGGCCCGGCAGCCTGCACGGCCGCTGCCATCAGCTGTCCCGGACCGGCCGGATCCTCCAGGTCCACGGGCAGCAGGTGGACCTGCGCTCCGATGGCCTCCAGCTCCGCCGTCAGCCGGACCACATCCTCCGGTTCGCTGCCCCACGGCATCCGGGCGTCGTAGGCCTGCCAGTAGGACAGCACCAGGTCCCAGCCGTCAGCCGCGAGCTGCCGGGCGATGCCGGCGCCGATGCCTGCCAGCCTTCCCGCGCCGGTGACCAGGGCAGTCTTGCGGAGGGCGCCTTCTGCGGGAGAGTCCATGGTTCCAGCCTAGTAGGACCGCGCGTGGCCGTTCGGTGCCCGGCCGTCAGTCCGGCAGCATCACCAGCCGGAGGTACCCGCTGAGGCACTCGGACATATCTACGCTGCCCGGGGCCAGCAGCCATTGGGTCTGGATTCCGTCCCACAGGGCAATCAGGGACGCTGCCGCAACCTCCGGGTCCACCCCCGGACGGAGGCGCCCGTCCGCGGCGAGTCCGTTGAACTGGCGGGCATAGCTGCTGCGGAGCCGCTCGAACCGGTCCACAAAAAACTGCCGGCCCGGGTTGGCGTCCGTCAGTGACTCCGCGCACAGGACCGTGTAGAGCTCCAGGACGCCGGGCACTCCTTCGTTGAACCGGACCTGCCGGAGCACCGCATCCACGATGGTCTCCTCGAGGCCGGCTACCGGCGTCCCGTCCCCGCTGATGAAGTCACGCCAGGTGAGCACCGCCATCAGCAGGCTGCTCTTTGACGGAAAGTAGTGCAGCAGGCTGGTCTGGCTCATCCCTGCCCGGTCCGCGACGTCCTGCAGGGTCCCACCGCGGTAGCCCCGGGCAGCGAACACCGAGTGGGCGGCGGCGAGGATGGCCTCCCGCCGTTGGGTGGATTTCGCGTAAGGGCCGCGCCGGGCAGGGTCGCTGCCCGTCTTTGTGCTCATAAAAAGCGAGTGTACAGGCGCGCAGCAAAAGGTGCCCCGCGAAATTCGAGCGGCTACTCGAATTTGTGCTAGCGTGTCTTCCACTTGCCACCGGGGGTGCTGCACTTCACACTCGAGGGCCCTTTTTCGGACACAACGAGGTGAAGGCAGATGGCGCAACAACTATCGCGACGACAACTCCTGGGAGCTGGCCTGGGGACCGCCACCATGGCGTTCCTCACTGGCTGCGCAACACCGGGTACCGCATCCGTGAACACCCAGCCGGTGATTCCCGCCGCTGCCGGGGAAACCATCACCCTGACCTACTGGGCCTGGTTGAAGGACATCCAGAACGTTGTGGACATCTGGAATGCCGCCAACCCCCGCGTCCAGGTCAAGGTGGAATGGATCCCCGGCGGCAACGTGGGCGGCTACCAGAAGCTGTACTCAGCGCTCGCAGCCGGCGGCGGACCGGACCTGGGGCAGGTTGAGCTGCGCTCCCTGCCGGAATTTATGCTGGTCAACGGCTTGGTGGACATCTCCCGGTACGGCGCTCAGGAATTCGCTCCCCGCTACGACCCCACCCTCTGGGGCCAGGTCAGCTACGCGGGCGGCGTTTTCGGCATCCCGCAGGACTCCGGTCCGATGGCCACGTTTTACCAGCCGGCCGTCCTGGAAACCGTGGGTGCCACGCCGCCCACCACCTGGGACGAGTGGGCCGCCGTCGCGCGTGAACTGCGCAGCCGCGGCGCCTACCTGGAAACCTTCCCGCTGGGCGACGCGTCAGTGTTCACCGCGTTCGCCACCCAGGCCGGCGCGAGGTGGCTCCGGGCGGAGGAGGACGGCTGGGTCATCAACATGACGGACGACGCCACCCTCAACACTGCCCGCTTCTTCGACAAAGCCATCACGGATGACCTCGTGGAAACCGGATTCGGCGCCTTCACTCCCGGCTGGTTCGCTGCGGCGTCCAAAGGCACCATCGCTGCGGCCACCTCCGGCAGTTGGGGTGATGCCCTGGTCCAGGGCGTCAGCGGCGGCGAAGGCAAATGGCGGGTGGCGCCCATGCCCACGTGGGGCACCACAGGGTTCGGCTCCACCTTCCTGGGTGGCTCCACCGCGGCGGTCTTCGCCAACAGCAAGCACCCCCGGGAGGCACTGGAATTCGCCGTCTGGATGACCTCCTCCAAGGAAGGCATCGACGCCGAGATCAAGAACAGCGGCATCGGCTGGTCCCCCTCCCCCGGCTTCATCGGCAGCCCGCGGCTTGAACCGTCGCCGTTCTTCAGCGGCCAGCGCTACAACGAGGAAGTCTTCCTCCCCGCCGCTACCCGGCAAAACCAGGACTGGTCCTGGTGGCCGGTCACCGAACAGTCCTTCAACATCCTCAGCGACGGGTTCCGCAGGAAACCCTCAGGCATCAGCCTGGTGGATTCCGTGGTGAGCGCTGAACAGCAGATCATGACCGTTTTCCGGAACAAGGGCCTCAGCATCCGAAAGGAGGCGTCATGACCGCGACGCCGCAGACCGAGAAGCGCCGGGCATCCCCGGCAGCCACCCCCTCGCCCGTGCCCAGCCGCGGCCGCCGGAATGGCGCAGCAGCGCGGGCACCCTGGCTCCTCCTGGCACCGTTCCTCGCCCTGTTCATCCTTACCTTCCTGCTGCCCATCGTTGTGGCAATAGGGTCCAGCTTCACCAAGGTGACCCGCGGCGGACTCTTCGGCGAGGCCGGTGTGACCACCAGCTTCGCCGGGTTCGGCAACTACGCCCAGGCCCTGGCCGATGGAAGCTTCGTCGCCTCGATCGGGCGCATGCTGCTCTTCGGCGTGGTGCAGGTCCCGGTGATGATTGTCCTCTGCACCGTGCTGGCACTCATGCTGGAATCCGCTTCCGCCAAATGGCCCGGATTCTTCCGGGCGGCCTACTTCCTCCCGTACGGCGTCCCAGGCGTGATCGCCACCATCCTGTGGTCCTTCCTCTACGTGCCGGGCCTGAGCCCGCTGGTGGACCTTGCCGGAACCTTTGGGCTCACACCGGATTTCCTGGGCCCTGACACCGTACTGTGGTCCATCGCCAACATCGTGATCTGGAGCTACACGGGCTACAACATGCTGATCATCGTGGCCCAGCTCAAGTCCATCCCCGTGGAACTCTACGAAGCCGCCAAAGTGGACGGAGCCTCCACGCTCCGGGTGGCGCTGAGCATCCAGCTGCCCCTGATCCGGCCGGCCCTGGTCCTGACCACCGTGTTTTCCATCATCGGCACCCTGCAGCTCTTCGCCGAAGCCCAGGTGCTCAAGACCGTGGCACCGGCCATTGACAGCCAGTACACGCCCAACCTGAGCGCCTACACCACTGCCTTCGCTTACAACGACTACAACGTCGCCGCAGCCCAGGCCGTCCTGATTGCCATTGCCGCCTTTACGCTCTCCTTCGCCTTCCTCAAATTCTCGAACAGGAAGTCATCATGACCACCACCGCCACCCGCCCGCGCAAGCTGACCGCGCCAGCCAGTTCACCGGACCGTTCCGCCGGCAAGCGGCGATCCTCCACCATCATCGTCACCTCCCTGCTGGTGGTGGTGGCCCTCTACTTCCTGGTCCCGGTGTACTGGGTGGTGGTTGCCGCCACCAAATCCACCGAGGATCTGTTCGGCACCAACGGCTTCTGGTTCGCCCCCACGTTCTCCCTGTGGGAAAACATCTCCCGCGTCCTGGCCTACGACAACGGCATCTTCCTCCAGTGGTTCCTGAACTCGGTACTGTATGCCGGCGTCGGCGCCCTGGCAGCCACCTACTTCGCTGCCGCCGGCGGGTACGCCCTGGCCAAGTACGAATTCCGCGGCCGGAACCTGGTGTTCGGCACCATCCTGGGCGGCGTCCTCGTCCCGGGAACGGCCACCGCACTGCCGTTGTTCCTGCTGTTCAGCCAGATGGGGATCGCCAATACCTACTGGAGCGTGCTGCTGCCCTCCCTGGTCTCGCCATTCGGGCTGTTCCTGTGCCGGATCTACTCCCAAGCCACTGTGGACACGTCCCTCATCGAAGCCGCCCGGCTGGACGGGGCCAGTGAGCTGCGGATCTTCCACACCATCGGCCTGCGGGTGCTGACCCCGGCGCTGGTCACCGTGTTCCTGTTCCAGCTGGTGGGCATCTGGAACAACTACTTCCTGCCCCTGGTGATGCTCTCCGATTCCGGCCTCTATCCCATCACCCTGGGACTGAACAACTGGCTCAGCCAGGTTGACAGGCTGCCCGAGTTCTACGAACTCACCACCGGCGGCGTCCTGCTGTCCATCATCCCGCTGGGCATCGCCATGGTGGTCCTGCAGCGGTTCTGGCGCGGCGGGCTGACGGAAGGCTCGGTCAAGTAACCCCCCTCCCCTCCCGTTGCGCTATCACTTATGGTCCCTAAACCCCCGGTTTAGGGACCATAAGTGATAGCGCAACTAGGGGGTGGGGGCGGGCTCGGGCTCCCGGCTGGGCGCAGGCTTCCTGATGGTGGCGCTGATGACCGCAGCCACCGTGCACATCGCTGCCGCCCCCAGCCACGCGTAGGTGTACTGCCCGGTGGCTTCGCGGATGGCCCCGGCACCGAGCGCCGCAGCCGCGGCACCCAGCTGGTGCGCCGCGAAGACCCAGCCAAACACCACACTGCCGTCCGCGCCGAACGTCTCGCGGCAGATGGCGGCCGTGGGCGGCACGGTGGCCACCCAGTCCAGCCCGTAGATCACCACAAACACGATCATGCTGGGCTGGATTTCCGCGTTCAGGAGCAGCGGCAGCACCAGCAGGCCAATTCCGCGGAACTGGTAATAGACGGCCAGCAGGACCCGCGGGTTGAACCGGTCGGTCAGCCAGCCGGACGCGATGGTCCCCACAATGTCAAAGATGCCGACGACGGCGAGCAGGCCCGCCGCGGTGGTTTCCGGCATGCCGTGGTCATGGGCTGAGGGGATGAAGTGGGTGCCGATCAGGCCGTTGGTGGTGGCACCGCAAATGGCGAAGCCAGCCACCAGCGCCCAGAATGTCCGGACCCTGCTGGCCCGGCGCAGTGCCTGCAGTGCCCGGACTGCGGCGTTGACCCGTGGCCCGTCCTGCGGCGCCGGCTCCTGTACGGCGGCCGGGTCCTGGCCGTAAGGCAGCACCCCCGCGTCCGCCGGGGAGTTCTTCAGGAACTTCAGCACCAGGGGCACCACGGCCAGGGCTCCGGCGGCAATCAGCAGGGAGGCCTGCCGCCAGCCGGGATCCTGCGCCAGCATGGCAATGAACGGCAGGAACACCAGCTGGCCCGCGGCGCTGCCGGCCGTGAGGATGCCAATCACCAGGCCCCGGCTTTTGACGAACCACGTGTTGGCGATGGTGGCCGCAAACACCAGCGCCATGGAGCCGGTCCCCAACCCGATCAGGACGCCCCAGGTCAGCAGGATCTGCCAGGACTGGTTGACGAACACTGTCAGGGCACTGCCGAGGCCGATCAGCACCAGGGCCGTAGCCGTGACGCCCCGGATGCCAAAGCGTTCCATCAGCGCAGCGGCAAAAGGGGCCGTGAGCCCGAACAGGACGAGGTTGATGCTGACCGCTGCGGACAGGACGGTCAGGGACCAGCCGAACTCCTGCTGCAGGGGAACCATCAGCACGCCGGGCGCGGCGCGGAACCCTGCGGCCCCCACCAGCGCCAGGAACGCGACGGCGGCCACAATCCAGGCCGGATGGAGCTGTCGCCTGCCCACGGCGGCGCCGGGTTGGGACCTGTCTTTCGGCGGCGTGCTCACGCGGGTGCACCGGAGGCCGCAGTGGCCAGCCCGGTGGGCTGAGCGGACCGGGACAGGCTGTGCCAGCTGGTGGTGGCGGCCGTGAGCGGTTCCCCGCACGCGGTGCAGGTGTCTGCCGATACGGTGCGCTGCCCGCAACCGGAATGGACCACGTACATGTGCGCGTCGGCAGCCGGCGCCGGAAGGTGCTTCTCCGACCAGATCGCGACGGCGTTCAGCACCGGGAGGGCGTCCTCGCCCATGGGCGTGAGGACGTACTCTGTCCTGGTGCGGCCGCCGTCGGAATACTCCTGCCTGGCCAGCAGCCCGGCAGCCACGAGGCCTGTCAGACGCCGGGTGAGCACCGAGTCTGCCACCTGGACCTTGGCCTTGATGGCGCCGAAGCGGCCGTTGCCAAAAAACACCTCACGCAGGACCAAAACGCTCCAGGGATCACCCAGGATGTCCAGGCCCCGGGCCATGCTGCAGGCCCGCCCGGAAAGGTCGGATCGAAGTACCATGACGGCACCGTAGCTGACTTTCTTGAAGAAAGCCAGAGTCGATCACAAGACGGTCCGGGCGGGCCCCGTTGTCAGCGCAGGGTGGCGAAGGCCCGTTCCAGGTCCGCGATCAGGTCCTCGGCGTCCTCGATGCCGCAGGAAAGCCGCAGGAGGTTGACCGGGACGGCAAGTTCGGTCCCCTTCACGGAGGCGTGCGTCATTTCGGACGGGTAGTTCATCAGCGACTCGATGCCACCCAGGGACTCGGCGAGGGTGAAGACGGACGTGGACTCGGCCACTTTCCGCGCCGCCGCCTCGCCGCCCTTGAACTGCACCGAAACCATGCCGCCGAACTTCCGCATCTGTTTCCGGGCCAGCTCGTGCCCTGGGTGGTCCGGCAGGCCCGGGTACAGGACCGCCTCCACCTCGGGCCGGCCCAGCAGCCACTCGGCCACGGCCTGGCCGTTGTCGCTGTGCCGGTCCATCCTGACGCCCAGGGTTTTGAGCCCGCGCGTGGTGAGGAAGGCATCCATGGGTCCGGACACCGCGCCCACGGCAAACTGCACAAAACCGATCTTTTCCGCCAGCTCCGCATCCTTCACCACCAGCGCACCGCCCACCACGTCCGAGTGGCCGCCGATGTACTTGGTGGTGGAGTGGACCACCACGTCAGCCCCCAGGTCCAGCGGGGTCTGCAGGTAGGGGGACGCGAACGTGTTGTCCACCACCAGCAGGATCCCCGCGGCATGGGCGATCTCTGCGAGCGCGGCGATGTCCGTGATCTTCATCATGGGGTTCGACGGCGTCTCCACCCAGAGGAGCCGGGTGTTGTTGGCTTCGACGGCCTGCCGGACGGCGTCCAGGTTGGCCATGTCCACCGGGGTGTTTCCGATTCCCCAGTCGCCCAACACCCGGCTGATGAGCCGGTAGGTGCCCCCGTAGGCGTCGTTTCCGAGCACAATATGGTCGCCAGGGCGGGTGAGGGCACGGATCAGGGAGTCCTCTGCGGCGAGCCCTGAGCTGAAGCTGTACGCGTGCGTGCCGCGTTCCAGGGCAGCGAGCTGTTCCTGGAGGGCGTCGCGGGTGGGGTTGCCGCCGCGGCCGTATTCGTAGCCGGCGCGGAGGCCGCCGATGCCGTCCTGCGCATAGGTCGAGCTGAAGTGCAGGGGCGGGACCACGGCGCCGGTGCGCGGCTCGAAAGCCTGGCCGGCGTGCACGGCGCGGGTGTTGAAGCCTTGGTTTTCCGGGAGGGACATGTTGCTCCTTTTCGGGTGCAGGTCAGTTGCTGAGATAGGCCAGGAGGTCGTGCCGGGTGAGGATGCCCACCGGCGCGCCCACAAACGTGACCATGACCGTATCCACGTCGGAGAGCATCTCCCTGGCCGCGGAGATGGTTTCCAGGGACCCGATCACCGGCAGTTTGGGGCCCATGTGCTGGGAGATCTTGTCCGCGAGCTTCGCCTCGCCGCGGAACAGCTTGGCGGTAAGGGTCCGTTCGTCCACGGCACCGAGGACCTCGCCCATCACCACCGGCGGTTCCTGCGACAGGACGGGGATGTGGCTGACGCCGAACTCGTTCATGATGTTGATGACATCGCGGACGGATTCGTTGGGATGGATGTGCACCAGGTCAGGCAGTTCGCCGTTTTTGGTTTTGATGACCTCGCCCACGGAGGTTTCCTCGCCGCCGGAGAGGAAGCCGTAGGAGCGCATCCACTGGTCGTTGAAGATTTTCGCCAGGTAGCCGCGGCCGGAGTCGGGCAGGATCACGACGACGACGGCAGACTCGGGCAGGTCCTTCGCGGCTTTCAGCGCGGCCACCACAGCCATGCCCGAGGAGCCGCCCACCAGCAGGCCTTCCTCCCGGGCCAGCCGGCGGGTCATGTCGAACGAGTCGGCATCGCTGACGGCGATCACCTGGTCCGGGATGGACTTGTCATAGTTTCCGGGCCACATGTCCTCCCCCACGCCTTCGACGAAATACGGCCGTCCGGTACCGCCCGAGTAGACCGAACCTTCCGGGTCCGCGCCGATTATCCTGACCCGGCCGCCGTCGGCCGCTGCCCGGTCCGCCGAGACTTCCTTGAGGTACCGGCCGGTGCCCGTGATGGTACCGCCGGTGCCGGCGCCGATCACGCAGTGGGTGACGCGGCCGTCCGTATCGTTCCAGATTTCGGGCCCGGTGGTGCGGTAGTGGCTCTCCGGGGCTGCGGGGTTGGAGAACTGGTCCGGCTTGTAGGCGCCGGGGGTCTCGCGCACGATCCGGTCCGAGACGCCGTAGTAGCTTTGCGGGCTGTCGGGCGGCACGGCGGTGGGCGTGACCACCACCTCGGCCCCGTAGGCGCGCAGCACGGCGCGCTTGTCCTCGCCCACCTTGTCCGGGACTACAAAAACGCACTTGTAGCCCTTTTGCTGGGCTACCAGCGCCAGTCCCACCCCGGTGTTGCCGGACGTGGGTTCCACGATGGTGGCCCCAGGCTGGAGTTTGCCGTCCCGCTCGGCGTCCTCGATCATCTGGGCGGCGATGCGGTCCTTGATGGAGCCGCCGGGGTTCAGGTACTCGAGTTTGACCAGGACGGTGGCCTTGGTGTCACCCGTGACGTGGTTGAGTTTGATAAGCGGCGTGTTGCCGATGAGGTCCAGGATGGACTGGGCATACTTCATAACCACCAAACTACCGCTTTGTGACGGCCCTATCCGTCCGCGGGCCCGGACTCTTCCGCCGGCAGGTTCTCCCAGAGGCCCATGACGTTACCCTCCGTGTCGCGGAAGTACGCGAAGGCACCCATTCCGGGGATGGTTTCCTTGACCCGCACCACGGAGCCGCCCGCGGCTTCCACGCTGTGGAGGGTGGCGTCGATGTCCGGGACGTCCACGGTGATGACGGGGTGCTGGAGGTCCTGGGCCCGGGTCATCATGCCGCCGTTGATGGCACCGGGGACGGTGGGCTGGCCCGTTTTTTCGTCCATGGGCGTGGTGACCATTGCGCTGTAGTCCATCCCGGGAACCGGATCGATCCTCCAGCCGAGCGCCTGTTCGTAGAACGCCCTGGCGCGCTCGCCGTCGTCCGCCGGAATTTCGAAATGCACCACTGCGCCCATCGCCTGACCTGGCCCTCCGTGTGTCCAGCGCGGCGGTTCCGCGCCACAGCAAGGAGTCTAGTCCCGGCACGGCGCCAGGATAAGGGGCAGGCGACGCCTTTAGGCTTGGCCCATGTCAATCATTTACGAAGCGACCATTACCCCGTCCAAGCTGGACATGATGGCGGCGTGGCTGCCGCAGCAGGACTGGTTCACCGGCACGGAGCCGCTGGCACTGGAGCGGGTGGCATCCTTCCGCTTTGACGATCCTGCCGGGCAGGTGGGGATGGAGACGCTGCTGATCCGCTCCGGTGCGCACACGTACCAGGTGCCGCTGGCGTACCGGAACGAACCGCTGGCAGGTGCGGAAGATTTCCTGCTGGGCACCACTCTGCACTCGGTGCTGGGTACGCGCTGGGTGTACGACGCCACCGGGGATCCCCTCTATGCGGCAGCCCTTGCCGGCGCCGTGCTGGCCGGGGACCCGCAGGCCAACCAGGTGGAGCACCGCGGCGAAGAACGGATCCCGCTGCCGGCCACCATCACGCTCACCAGCACCGGAACCCTGGGGACAGCCGTCCCGGCCGTCCAGTCCGTCACCGCGCATACCGTTGGCGGGGTGACCACCATCCGCTCGGGTGGCCTCAGCATCGCCGTGGTCCGGTCCCTGGCGGACGACGACGGCACGCATCTCGGCGCAGCCCTCACCGGCGCCTGGGCCGGCGGTCCCGCTGCCGCGTTGCTGGCCACCGCGTCACTCACCGGCCCCAGCTGACGTTTTGCACCGGCCAGGCCCGGCACAAAAGCCCCTGCCGGCGGACCGTCCTGGTCCGCCGCAGGGGCTTTTTGGGTGCTCAGCGCCCGTTGAGCAGGGTTTCGCTGCAGTCCTTGTTGTCCTGGCCCCTTTCGGTGTAGCCGGTGGGGGTGCTGATGGTGACATCGTTGATGTACCAGATGTAGTGCCCGGCCAGCTGGGATGAGTAGTTGACCCGGATCCGGCCCTTCTTCTCGTGGATCTCGGCACCAGCGGTCAGCGTGGCCTTGCGGCCCGGCTCGATGTGGATGGTGGAGGCGTTTGATTCGGTGACGGTATGGCTCCAGTTGTATTCGCCGGACAGCCCGCCGGTGAAGAAGCTCTTGACCGCGCTGGCGGTGCCGCCGATCGAACCGCCTGATGACCACGATTCGCTGCCTGTGAGAGCCTGGTCAATCACTCCCCTGTCGGAGGTGCAGTTGGTGACAGTCTCGCCCACGGCCTTCCAGTCAAGGAAGGTGTTGCTGCTTTCCTCTTCGAACGTGCAACCGTCCAGGGCCATGGTGTTGCCCGTGGTGTGACCGTCCGGGAGGTAGGCAGTTCCGTCGCAGTCGCCCTGCAGCTCCTCAATGGTCGGCGGCCGATCCTCGGCCTGGGCCGGCGAAACGGGTCCGAGGAACCCGACGCCCAGCAGCGCCGCTGCGGTGATGATTCCGGTTCGTGAGCCGATCTTCTTCATTCGATTGGACATGCTCTTCAACTCCCCATTAGTCATTCCTGCGTACCCTCTGGCACTGCCACCACTCTTCCCCGCCTCGGGTTGGTCCGGCAACGGCTGCGGTGAAGGGTTAGCCGGATGGCTAACATCCCGGCCCCGCCCTAGACTCGTGCCGGGGGACGGACTAACTGAAGGCAGGCAACGCAGCGATGGGCTTCCTGGTCGAACACTGCAGTGAACTGGAATCCTCACTCCTGCACCCGCAGAATTTTGAGCCATCCCCGAGCGGACAATGGCTGGCGGAACGCTACCGGGAGATCGTCCCCGTGATCCTGCCTGATGTGCTCCACTGCCTGGACACCGGGGAGCCGCTCGCCCCGCGCAGCGTGGCGGCAGTGCGGACCTCGGCGGAGGGAATCCTGGCCGGCCGCGTGCCGCTGCACACTGTCCTTCATGGCGGAATTCCTGCCCTACGGGTGTTTGCCGCGTTCCTGCAACCGCATCATTCGCGGCTCACCAGCGCCGAGCTGGCGTCGATCCTGGGGCGGGCGTCAGTGGTGGCCACGGAACTGGGCGCCTGCTGGGCCCACGCCTGGTCCAGCGCACCGTCCCGTGCCGCGTCCACCGCCGCGTCCACCGCAGGATCGTCGGAGCCGGCAGCCGGCGTTCCTGCCGGTGCGGACACTGAAGTGCACGTCCCGGACCTCGTCGCGGTGCCGGGACATCTGGACGACGCCGACCTCGACATGGTGCTGCTGGCTGCGCAGGGCCGCTCGAACGAGGAAATCGCCCAGGCCACCGCGTACAGCCCGCACGCGGTCAAGTGGCATCTGGGCCGCGCGATGCGCACCTGGAACGTCCGCAACCGGGCCAGCCTCATCACGACGGCCCTCCTCCGGGGTGCCTTGCGGCCGCGCACGCGGCTCATGCCCCCGGCGGCCATCCAACCCCCAGTGCCGCAGGACCCGCCGAAGCACTGACCCGCCGCCCCTCCCGGCCCAACTAGGTCGCAGTTGTTGTCGTTATGAGCCCTCAAAACGACAACAACTGCGACCTAGTTGGGAGGGGGCGCAGGGCGGTGTCGGCGGGGCGTGGGACCATGGAAGACATGACCATCGCAGAGGCTTCCCCCCGGCTCGCGGCCGCGGCGGACGCAGCCCTGCACTGGTATCCGGGCGGCCCGTACAGCCTTGCCCGGACGCTCGGACCGCTGCTCAGGGGTGCCAGCGACCCCTCCTTCAGCAGCCAGGGCAACGACATCTGGAACGCCTTCACCACCACGGAAGGCCCTGCGACGCTCCGGTTCAGCCCGGCCGGTGGCACCGCGACGGAACCCCTGGTGGACGTCCAGGCCTGGGGTCCGGGGGCGGCAGCTGCCCTGGCCACGGTTCCGCGGCTGCTGGGCGTGGACGACGACTGGTCCGGTTTTGACGAGCCCGGCTTTTCCGCGACGCTGCCGGACATGGTCCGGGAGGCGCGGCGCCGCAACCTGTCCCTCCGGCTGCCTGCCAGCGGGCGGATGGTGGACCAACTGGTGCCCATCATCCTGGAGCAGAAAGTCACTGTCATTGAGGCCCGGCGCGCCTACCGCTACCTGATGCACCGCTTCGGCTCACCCGCCCCGCAGGCCGGCGCAGCCACGCCCCCGGGACTGACCGTGGCACCCACCGCCGCGCAGTGGCTGCAGGTCCCGAGCTGGGAATGGCACCGGGCGGGAGTGGGCCCGCAGCGGTCCGCCACCGTGATGCGGGCGCTGCGGTCGGCCGCCGCGCTGGAGCGCCTCGCCGCGCTGCCCGCAGCGGAGGCCGGCCTGAAGATGCAGACCATCCCCGGGATCGGGGTGTGGACCGCCGCGGAAGTGGTGCAGCGGACACACGGCTGCCCTGACTCCATCGCGGTGGGCGACTATCACCTGGCCGCCTACGTGGGCGCGGCCTTCACCGGCCACCGGACGGACGACGACGGCATGATCCGGCTGCTCGAACCGTGGCGGGGGCACCGGCAACGGGTGGTCCGGATGATCAAGAGCACCGGCTACCGGAAGCCCACGTTCGGTCCGCGGATGACCATCCAGGACCACCGGGAGCACTGATACCGGTCCATCAGCCGGCACCTGGCGTAGCTACAGGCCCAGCCGGGAGGCCGCCTCCTCCCGCATCTGGACCTTGCGGACCTTCCCGGAGACTGTCATGGGGAAACTGTCCCGGACATCGACGTACCGAGGGATCTTGTAGTGGGCCAGGTGGCCGCGGCAAAATTCGGTCACCCCGGCTTCGTCGAGGGGCGCGGCGCCGGGCTTGAGGATGATGCACGCCATCAGCTCTTCGCCGTAGCGCGGGTCCGGGACGCCGATCACCTGGACGTCCTGCACCGAGGGATGGGTGAAAAGGAAATCCTCGATTTCGCGGGGATACACGTTCTCGCCGCCCCGGATCACCATGTCCTTGATCCGGCCCTCGATGGCCACGTACCCCTCGGCATCCATCCGGGCCAGGTCGCCGGTGTGCATCCAGCCGTCGGCGTCGATGGCTTCGGCGGTTTCCCTGGGCAGGCCCCAGTACCCGGACATCACGGAGTAGCCTCGCGTGCACAGCTCGCCGATCCCGCCGCGGTCCAGGTCTGCCCCGGTGACGGGGTCGGTGATGCGGTTCTCCAGGTGCGGCATGGTCCGGCCCACGGTTTCGGTGCGGTGCTGCAGCGTGTCGCCGTGCCGCGTCATGGTGGACACCGGCGACGTTTCAGTCATGCCGTAGCAAATGGCCACGTCCACCATGTTCATGTCGGTGATCACCCGGTTCATCACCTCGATGGGGCACACTGACCCTGCCATGACCCCGGTGCGCAGGGTGGACAGGTCGTAGGAGGCGAAGTCGGGCAGGGCCAGTTCGGCGATGAACATGGTGGGGACCCCGTACAGGGACGTCCCGCCGAAGTCCTGCACTGCCTCGAGCGCCGCCGCCGGTGAGAATCCGCGGCCGGGAATGATCGTGGCAGCACCGTGGCTGAGCGCGTTCAAGTTGCCTATCACCATGCCGAAGCAGTGGTAGAACGGCACCGGGATCACCACCCTGTCGTGCTCGGTGTAGCCCAGCAACTCCCCGATGGCGTAGCCGTTGTTGAGGATGTTGTGGTGCGTGAGCGTGGCCCCTTTGGGGAAGCCCGTGGTACCTGAGGTGTATTGCAGGTTGATGGGATCGTGCGGGTCCAGCTCCGCCATTCTGGCTTTCAAGGCGGAATGCCCGACGGCGTCCGCGCGCTTGAGCAGTTCGGCGTAGGTCAGTTCCGCGTCGCTGAGCGGGGCCACCGAATCAGGTCCGTCGCCGCCGGGGGCGGGCAGGAAAACCAGCTGCTCAAGGTCCGGGCAGCCGGCCAGCGCCTGCCGGGCCATGGCCACAAAGTCGCTGGTCCGGTCCGAGGGTGCGGTCACCAGCAGCCGCATCCCATTCTGCCGGACCGCAAACTCCAGTTCGTGGCTGCGGTACGCGGGGTTGACGTTCACCAGGATGGCCCCGGCTTTGGCGGTGGCATACTGCAGCAGCGTCCACTCGGCACAGTTGGGGCTCCAGATCCCCACCCGGTCCCCTCTGGCGATGCCCAGGGCGAGGAGCGCACGCGCCAGCCGGTCGACGTCGTCATTCATTTTGGCGTAGCTCCAGCGGCGGGCGTCCGCGCCCGGCACCGGCGCGGCCTCAATCAGCGCGTCGTGATAGGGAAACCTGGCCACCACGCCCTCGAACTGCTGGCCGATGGTTTCCTCAAGCAGCGGAACGTCAGTGTCCCCGGCTGTATAAGCGCGCATGATGGCACGCTACCAACAGGCCTGCGGCTTTGAAAGCATCCGGCCCGTTTCGCAAGGCGCTACGCGGCGCAACAGAACACGGCCAGCTGCCGCGGCCGGTAATGTGGGCAGCATGAGTGCACCGATCGACCTGCAGGCAACGTTCATCCCCAACGAGGGCGAGTTCTTCCGCGTGAAGCTGGCCCTGGAAATCGCCATTGACGAGGTGGTGACCGAACCGGGCTGCATCCGGTACGAACTCACCGAAGCCACGGAGGAGAAGCTGGTCCTGACGGAGCAGTGGGCTTCCGAGGAGGACCTGGCGAAGCACTCCAAGGGCATTGCGGTCCAGGACCTCAATGAGTCCCTCAGCGCATTACTGGCCGAACCCGCCAAGGTGGAACGCATCTAGCTGTATTGACCTGAGAGGTTAGTGACGCGGCTGGCTGGTGGCTGACCTTTGAGTGAGGTGTGGCCTCGGTGATGATTGTAGTGGTGGAGCCAGTCGGTGAAAGCGGCAACACGGGCGCTCTCTGATGCGTAGCGTTTTGCGTAGGCCCATTCATCGAGCATGGTGCGGTTGTAACGCTCGACTTTGCCGTTGGTCTGGGGCCTGTACGGGCGGGTTCGCTTGTGCTTGATGTCCGGTCCCAGGGCGTCTTTGAAGGCGTAGGAACGGTAGCAGGAGCCGTTGTCGGTCAACACCCGTTTGACGGTGATTCCGCAGGATTGGAAGTAGGCGTTGGCGCGTTCCCAGAACCCGGCTGCGGTTTCTTTCTTCTCATCGGTCAGGATCTCGGTGTAGGCCAGCCGGGAGTGGTCATCAACGGCGTTGTGCAAGAACGCGTAGCCCGGCCGCCGGTTCGGCGCGGTGCCGCTCTTGTTTCGCCAGCCGGCGGCTCTGGCCAGGCTCCGGTGACCGCCGCCGTCCGGAATGCGCCCGAGTTTCTTGATGTCGACGTGGATCAGGTCCCCGGGGCTATCGTGCTCGTAGCGGCGGATTACCCTGCCCGTGGAACAGTCCAACCAGGACAGCCTAGCCAGCCCGTACCGGGAGAGGACCCGGTGGACAGTGGACGGGTGGATCCCCAATAAATAGCCGATCCGCGCCGGGCCCCACCGCCGGTTCACCCGGATCGCGATGATCCGCCGCTCCCGCCGCGGACAGGTCCTCCATGGAGAGGTCCGGGGCCTGCTTGAGGCATCGTGCATACCCGCCTCGCCGTGTTCCCGGTAGCGACCGCCCACCGCGACGCGGTCGTGACCGAGACCTGGAACCGCTCAGCCGCCCGGCGCAACGGCCACCCCTCATCCACGACGCACCGGGCCAGCCGGAGCCTGCCCCTGGGCGTGAGGATCGCGTTAGCATGGGACATTGAAGACCTCCTTGTGAACTGGACTCTAGACAAGCCCCACTCCACTCGGAGGTCTTCTTTTTGTCATCACACCACGCCGATGTTCCTAACGTCCGTGGTCAATACATCTAGCCAGCCCACAGTCAGCAAAAAAGCCTCCCCCACCCACCGGATTCCGGTGGAGGGGGAGGCTTTGTCAATGCTGGCGGCTTAGGCGCCCGGGATCTGCGATCCGTCCTGGGGGCCCGACTGGGTGGTGCCGGCCTGGTTGCCGGCCTCGGCCTCGGCCTGCGAGCGCGCCACGTGGGCGTGCACCTCGTCCATGTCCAGGGCCTTCACCGCGTCCACCACCTGTTCCAGCTGCTGGGCGTTCAGGGCACCGGGCTGGGAGAAGACCAGCACCTTTTCGCGGAACGCCATCAGGGTGGGGATGGAGGAGATGCCGGCCTCGGCGGCGAGCTGCTGCTCAGCCTCGGTATCCACCTTGGTGAAGAGGACATCCGGGTGCTTCTCCGAGACGGACGAGTACGTGGGGCCGAACTGCTTGCACGGGCCGCACCATTCGGCCCAGAAATCGACCAGGACAATGTCGTTGCCCTCAATGGTGGATGCGAACTGTTCTCCGGTGATGTCAAGGGTAGCCATGGAACTACGGTACGCGCGATGGGCGTGCGCGTCGCGGCGGGCCCCCTGTTGTTCGCTCCCCGCGTGATCGGGAATAACGTGCCCACCACCGTATACACAAGCACTTCCGGCGCCTACCCTTGGGGTCAGCAGCGCAGTTGAGCGCACCCAGGAGGGCCCATGTCCGTGGCAGTTTCGGCGCAGTCCCTGACCAAGAGTTTCGGCCGCCGGGAGGTCCTGCACGGTGTGGACTTCTCGGTGGCTGCCGGGTCAGTTTTCGGCGTGATCGGGCCCAACGGCGCGGGCAAAACCACCACCATGCGCTGCCTGCTCGATATCATCCGGCCCAGCAGCGGCCAAGTCCGGGTACTGGGGGTGGACCCGAGGACGGGCGGTCCTGGGCTCCGGCGCCGCGTCGGCTACCTGCCCGGTGAACTGTTCCTGGAGGGCCGGGTCACGGGCCGGAAACTGCTGGCGCATTACCAGGCCATCAGCGGGCCGGTCCCGCCGGGCCGGATCGATGCGCTCGCGGAACGCCTGGGCCTTGACCTCGACCGGCACACCCGCAAGCTCTCCAAGGGCAACAAGCAGAAGCTCGGCCTGGTGCAGGCTTTTATGCACCAGCCGGAGCTGCTGATCCTCGACGAGCCCACCAGCGGCCTGGACCCGCTGGTGCAGCAGGAGTTCCACGGCATGGTCCGGGAGGCCCGGCACCGCGGCCAGACCATCTTCCTCAGCTCCCATGTGCTCAGCGAAATCCAGCAGACGGCGGACACCGTGGGCATCCTGCGGGACGGGCGCATCATCGCGGTGGAATCCGTGGGCGGCCTCCAGGCGGGGGCAATCCGACGGATCCGGCTCACCGCCAGCACGGCGTCGGGCCTTACAGCGGACGACGCCGTGGCGCTGCTGGCGGGAGTGCCCGGGGTCGGGCAGGTGCAGGTGCTGGAGTCGGACGGCGGGGTGACGCTCGCCGCCGTCCTGGAGGGTGCCATCCAGCCGCTGGTCCGGACGCTGGGGCAGCTTCAGCTGACGGACCTGGTGATCGGGGAACCGGACCTGGAGGAAGCCGTGCTGAAACTCTACGAAGGCGGACAGGAGGAGCCGCGGTGACAACGCTCCCCCTGTTCCGCCGCGCCTTCTTCGATTCATGGCGTTCCACCCTGGCCTGGGCGGCAGGCCTGACGGGGGCGGCGCTGCTGTACCTGCCGCTGTACCCCTCCATCGGCGGCAGCGCCCAGATGCAGGACATGATCAACGCGCTTCCCGCCGAAATGACAAAGGCCCTCAACTACGACCAGATTGCCACCGGTCCCGGGTATACGCAGGCCACCTTGTTCGGCCTGCTCGGTTTCCTCCTGATGACCATCGCGTCCGTGGGCTGGGGCGCGGCGGCCGTGGGCGGGGATGAGGAGTCCGGCCAGCTGGAACTCACCCTGGCCCACGGCGTCCGGCGGATCCAGGTGGTCCTGGAACGGGCCCTGGCGCTGCTGCTGCGCGTCGTGCTGCTGGCCGTCCTGGTCCTGCTGCTGGTGCTGGGGCTGAACGGGCCGGCCCAGCTGGGGATCGACGCCGGCAACGTGGCCGGGGCGGCGGTCCTGTTCGCCGGGCTGGCGTTGCTGAGCGGGACGGCAGCCCTGTGCGCGGGCGCCGTGTCGGGGCGCCGGACCTACGGCCTGGCCGCAGGTGCCGCCGTGGGGGTGCTGGGCTATGTCTTTAATGCCGTGGGCCGTCAGTCACCGGACGTGGAGTGGCTGCTGACCCTGAGCCCGTACCACTGGGCCTACGGGAACTCGCCGGTCACCAACGGCGCGGACTGGGGTGCTGCCGGCCTGCTGTGGGGCCTTTCCGCTGCCCTGGTGGCACTGGCCGCCGTCGCGCTGGACCGCCGCGACGTGGGCGCTTAGTCCCGGCCTGCCCAGGCGTGCGGGGCCGGGGTGCGGGCCCCTGGCAGTGCGCTGGCGGCCCGCCATGCGGGAATCCATTCGGGGAGGACCAGGTCTGCGGGAGGTTCGCCGAATTCCTTCAGGATCTCTTCCTGGCTGACGGGGCCGCCCCTGGTGACCAGCCGGGTGGCGATGTAGGCACTGGCGTAAATTTCGCCGTCGGCCACCATCCGCTGTTCGAAGTAGATGGCCTTGGCGTCCAGTCCGATGATGCGGGTTTCGATGCTGTACCGCTGCCACAGCTGCAGGGAGCGGCGGAAGGTGATGGTTTCGCTGGCCACCACCGGGCCCCAGCCGCGGCGGCGCATCCGCTTCCACACCCGGCTGCGGACCATCAGGTCGAACCGGCCCAGGTCCATCAGCGACAGGTACATGCCGTTGTTGACGTGCAGCGCAATGTCGATGTCCGTGGGCAGGACCCGGAGGTTCAGCGAGGCGGCGTCCCACACGGTGAGCGGCGGCCGTCGGGTGGAACGGAGCAGCAGGAGCAGGGTCCTCAGAAGCAGGTGCATGCCACAATGCTACCCGCCGGTAACATCGCGTGCCCGTTGTTGCGCGCAGCGCCGCGTAGGATTCCTGCATGACGCAACAACGCTACCGGGACCTGGCGGAGTGGCCGCTGATGGCGACGGCCCTGGTGTTCCTGGCAGCGTACGCATGGCAGGTGATCGGGCGCGTCGAAGGCAGTGGCGCCGCCTGGCTCGAGGCCCTTATGTGGGCCACCTGGGTCGTCTTCGCCCTGGACTACGCCGCCAACCTCCGGCTCGCGCCGGACCGCCGCCGCTGGTTCTTCCGCAACCTGCACGAGCTGATCATTGTGGCGCTGCCGTTCTTCCGCCCCCTGCGCCTGCTCCGCCTGGTGACGCTGCTGTCCGTCCTGCACCGGACCGTGGGTGAAACCCTCCGCGGCCGGGTGGTCACGTATGTGGCAGGCTCCGCCGCCCTGCTGGTTTTTGTGGGCTCGCTCGCCGTGCTGGACGTTGAGCAGTCCGCGCCGGACGCCAAGATCGTGACGTTTGGCGACGCGCTGTGGTGGGCCATCACCACCATCACCACGGTGGGCTACGGCGACCTGTACCCGGTCACCCCCATCGGCAGGATGGTGGCCGCCGCGCTGATGATGAGCGGCATCGCCGTGCTGGGCGTGGTCACCGCATCGATCGCGTCCTGGCTGGTGCAGCGTGTGGAGGACACCGCGGAAACCGCCGCCAACGCCGTTGAGGAGCCGCTGCGGGCCGAGGTTGCCGACCTGACGGCCCAGATCGCCCTGCTCCGCCGCGAAATTGCCGGCCTGCGGGATGACCCCACGCCGTAGCAAAGTCCGCAGGTCAGGTAGTGGAACGCCGCCGCCTGAGTAGCCAACACCAGTAGTCCCCGCCGAAAGTCGGGTAATTCCTACTGGTGCTGGCCCCCGCGCCCGGTTCCTAGACTCGGGATTCCTAGGACCGATTGACGCGCTGGCGGGTCCCCCGGGTTGGCTCCCCGCGGTCCCGCCTCCCTGCAGGGCCTCCGTATTTTTCTGGGTTGCGGATGCTCCATCCCGCACCATCTGGTATCCGGCGTGCGCCGGCGCCCGGCGGCGCATCACATGATTCTCCGTTTTGGCTGCCCCGCGTCCGCGGTGCCGTGCAGGACTGGACCCGGATGGACACACCACATGAACCAGCCAAACCCCGCCGTCCCCGACGCCGAAAGCCGGAGCTTCGTCACCGACGAACCCCGGACCGACCTGATTTCCCGTAAACCTGCCGGTCACCGGAAATTATGGGCCGGCGTCGCCACCGCCGCCGTGGTGGCGGTGGTGGGCGTTGGGGCCCTCAACGCCCCCACGTGGTTCCCGGAACGCACGACGGCGGCGGCTCCCGTTTCCGACGTGCCGGCCGCTGATGCGGCGGCCGGTACCGGGACGAACGACACCGGCCCGGGTCCGGGGACGGACCCGGCGGGACCCGCAGTCGACGTTCCCGCCGCTGACGCGCCGGCGGCCGAAATTCCGGCGCCGGTTGAACCAGTGGCTGCGGAAGCTGCGCCGGTTGAACCAGTGGCTGCGGAACCGGCACCAGCGGAGGCGGCACCCGCTCCTGCGGGCGACCCCAACCTGTACACCGTCCGGCCCGGCGACACGGTCGGTGCGATTGCCGCCGGCCACGGCGTGGACATGAATGCCATGCTCGCGGCCAACGGCCTTGCCGCCTACAGCCTCATCGTTCCAGGCCAGACACTGCTCCTCACCGGCCCCGCCTTGCCGGTCCCGGAGGCTCCGGTGGTTATCCAGGCCCCGGGCGCTCCCCCAGCGGCGCAATTCACCGCCGCCGTTTCCGCCCCTGCACCCGCGGCCGCCCCGGCTCCGGCACCCGCACCCGCTCCCGCTGTGCGGACCATCTACGTGGCCGGCGCCGGCGGGCAGTCAATGGTGGATGCCTGCATCGGCCCCATCCACTTCACCCCGAATGACGGCTACTCGCTGTTCATCACCGAACATGACTTCTGCGGCGGCTGGGGCCGGTTCTCCGGCATCGGCGTAGGAGAAACCGTGAGCATTCCCGGCTACGGCACGTACACGGTGACCGGGCGCGGGCAGGTACCGAATCCAGGCACCACCAACGATGTGGTCAACGTCTTCGGCGGCTTCCCCCGGGCCATCCTGCAGACCTGCATCCCGGGAACCAGCCAGATGCTGCTGATTGCGCTGAACTGAAGCATCCCAGCTTGTCCGCGGATCCGGACCCGGCCTGGGTGGGATCTGCGGACAAGGCCAGGACCTGTCCCGTCCGGTCCTTGGCCATATCTGCAGGAAAAAGCCCATGGTAATCAGGGCAAAGAAAAACACCCCGGTCCGAAGACCGGGGTGTTTTTCTTCAAAATGTGGCAGATGAGGGATTCGAACCCCCGTAGGCGTTGCCAGCTGATTTACAGTCAGCCCCCTTTGGCCGCTCGGGTAATCTGCCGAACTTCAAAAGAAGATCACCCCCGGCTGCAGCTTGTGGACCGGCGTGAACCGTTCCGCTCCCAGTAACCGCGGGCAAGACAACTTTACAGAACTTCCGCCGAAGAATCGAATCGGGCGCGGCGCGGGCAGAAAACCCGCGGAACGGCGGGAAAAACGGCAAGCGATCCACCGCCCGGCGACCCAGGGTAGCGCGGGTCAGGCTCCGCCCAGGATCCGGCCGGCGAGCCGGGCCTCGAACTTGACGGCCTGTTCCTCGGTGATCTGGTTCAACTGGACGGCCCGCAGCAGGTCATCGCTCACACCGCTCATGCGGGCGGAGGCATCCGCCACCGGGGTGAAAATGACGGACGCGGCAATAGCGGCGGCAGCCACTGAGGTTGCGGCTGCGCCTACGGCAGCCGAAGTGGTGCGGGTGACATAGGCGACGGCCTTGCGGTGCATGGTGTTCCCTTCGAGCAAACTTCCCAATGAGTCCAACTCTGTCCGCGCCGGCTTCGTTCCCGCCCTGCGTCCGCTGTGAGGGAACTGTGAAAAGCCCACCCCCCCTCGGCAGGACCATCCGTACTAGGCTTGCTGGCAGAGTTCCGTGCCCTGTGCGCAGGGTGACAACCATCAAAAGGAGAGTCATGGCAGGCGAGTCAACGTTCGACGTCGTAAGCAAAGTGGACAAGCAGGAAGTGGCCAACGCGCTGAACCAGGCGCAGAAGGAACTGGTGCAGCGCTACGACTTCAAGGGCGTCGGCGCGGAGGTGGATTTCAGCGGTGAGAAGATCCTGATGAAGGCCAACTCCGAGGAACGCGTCCTGGCAGTCCTGGATGTCCTGCAGTCCAAGCTCATCCGCCGCGGCATCTCACTGAAGTCCCTGGACACCGGAGAGCCATTCCCCTCCGGAAAGGAATTCCGTCTGGAAGCCTCCATCAAGGAAGGCATCGAGCAGGACCTGGCCAAAAAAATCAACAAAAAGATCCGCGACGAAGGCCCCAAGGGCGTCAAGTCCCAGATCCAGGGCGACGAGCTCCGCGTTTCCTCCAAATCCCGCGACGACCTCCAGGCCGTTATGGCGTTGCTGAAGGACTTCGACGAGGCCGACCTGCAGTTTGTGAACTTCCGCAGCTAGGCCCGATCTGGCCGTGTGATTACAGGGAAGTTGCTTCCTTAGTCCGCACAGAGTCCGCAGAATCCGCGAGGACCGTAGCGATCAGCCTTGATCCTGCGGTCCTCGTTTTGTCTTCGGCGGTCGGCCACAGGTGGCTGTAGGTGTTCAACGTGATCGAGGGTGTTGCGTGACCAACCGCCCGCTGGACGGTCACCACATCGCACCCGTCAGCAATGAGCCCTGACACGAAAAAGTGCCGGAGGTCGTGCAACGTGAATTCGCCAATGTCGGCTGCTTCACGGACCTGGCGCCAACGATCAGCGGCAGAGTTGCGGTTGAAGTACGTTCCACCAGTGCCGAACAGCCATTGCTCTTTGCCGAAGACGCCTACAGTTTCGACATGACGGGCAAGGATTTGCACGAGCTCTTCAGCGACGTAAACAACCCTCTCCGAGCCATGCTTCGGCGGGACGACTTCGGCCGCGGCTTTCGTGTTGCCCTGGATCTGTCTGGAGACATTGATCGTGCGGCGAAGGAAGTCCACGTCTGCCAATTGCAGGCCGGCCGCCTCACCGAGGCGCAGCCCAGCAAAGGCGCAGACGGCGATGTAAGGAGCGAACCATTCCGGGGCGACCTGCAGAGCGGATTTGACCTGTTCGGGCGCAGGTACGGTCATAGCGGCCTCGCGGCGCCTTTCCCGGGGCAGCTTCGCACCCGCACAAGGGTTCTCTGCGATCACCTTGTCGGTGACGGCGGCGCGGAAGGCAGAACTAACCAGGTTGTAGTAAACCTTCACGGTGGCCGGCGCCAACCGGGCAGACAACCCCTTCACCCACGCCTGAATGTGAGACGGCAGAATTGCCCGAATCTGAAACTCCTTGAACGTAGCAGCCGCTAGAGCCTGTTCGGCTTTGAGTTTCGTTCCAGTTGCCCAAACCTGGACAGCTGCCCATTGCTCGAACCACTGAGCGAACGTGATTTTCCCAGCCTTGGGATCCACGTACCTGCCAGTTACGACCGAAGCCGTTACCTCGTTGATCCACTGCTGCGCGTCGATCTTCCGGGCGAAGTGCCTAGCGTGCTCCTTGCCTACGCCATCCCGGTAACGGGCCCGCCAGCGGCCGTCAGGCCTCTTCTGAATACTTGCCACGGTGTAGCCCCCTAGCCTTTTAGTCGCCTGCCGGTCCTAACCGGTGGTAGAAATCCTGCCTTGCGTGCCTGCGTTATCCACCGCTGGACGGTAGCCAGAGGCTTTCCGTTGATCTCACTCATTGCCCCTGCGACATAAGCCTGTGGATCCTCTCTCATGAGGTACTGATATTGTCGCGCCACCAACGCTGAGAAGTGATCACTCTTGGAAGCCGGCGGCAGCGCAACCAAGGGGTTTACTCCGTCAGATGCCTCACCTGACACCTCGAGAAAAGTGCGCAGATTCGCGGAACCGGATTGCTCACTGAAGGTATACGCCCCTGCAATCGCGGCGAGCGGGAGCGACCGCAGGTCGGCACCACTGAGTTCAATGCTGCGTGCCGTAAACGGCATGATCACCGCACTGACGTTCATGGGCTCGTTCTCCCCAAGGGTTTGCAGTCTCAGAAGGACTTCCCGCCCGCTCGTGGTGTTTCGAATTCTGGCCCACTTCGCGCCGCTATATAGCCACGCCCGGCGCGACTTCGGTCGGGACCCATGTTCATCCCGGTGCCTATCGGCGTCGTTGTCCAGTTCCTTGTCCTCGATCTTGGCTCCCGCGAGGCGCTCCAAATTTTCAAACTCATCGTTACCAACAAATTCGACGTGAAGCCATGGTTCGGGGAGCTGAATATCGTGTCGAGGCATGCCGCCCACAGTATCATCCATCGATACACCGCACGACACTTGCAAACACCTCACCAATCAGTTAGGCTCCTTGTGCGACGTTAAATAACGCATCACGAAGAGGAGAAACAATGACATCCGTCAAAGCCATGAGGTTGCTGACCCTAGATGAGGTCGCCGAGATGCTTCGCAAATCGCCAGCGCAAGTTAGGTGGATGCGGCATCAGAAAACTGGGCCTCAGGCCGCCCGGCTGGCCGGGCGTCTCTTGTGGCGCGAGCAAGACGTTATCGACTGGGTCAATGCTGCTTTTGAAGCCGAAGCCATCAAATGACGGCGCCGGTGCCAGTGAGCGCAGAACTCATGCTGGTTGCCCGGTGCCGGATATGCGGGGCACCGATGTTCAGCAAAGAGTCCTTGGCAACAGGGATCGGCCCAAAATGCAGAGGTCAGCAGAAAAAGAAAGACCGCGACGGAGTCTTTGGCGAGATCGTCACGGTCCAGGAAAACACCAACCACTAAGTAGGAGCTTCCATGCAGCACACTATCACCCCTCCCACGACGGTACGAGAACTCGAAGACGTTGCCGGAAAACTCGACATGGATCTGCCCGAGGTCATGGACCTTCTCGGAGATGCGCTCGGGGAGAACTGGTGGAACGAAGAACATAACGACTTCATTCTGAGGACAGAAGAACCCGCCGCGCCACCCACTACCCAGGTGCCTGCCCGGCCCGCATTGGTCCCACACGGATTCACCCCACTCGATGGGCACGACGACCTTTACGAGGGCAAGCGCATCGAGTCCACCCGGTGGACCATCATCGCGGAGTACACGGCTCACACGGGGGACTTTTCCGTGGCGTTCTGGACCAAGGACGACGACCCCATGACGGCGGAAGAAGTCAGCGAATATGCCTACGGACTAATCTCCATGGGCTCGTACATAGCCCACATGAGAGACAGCCATGCGAGTGCGACAGCCGCACTGGAAGGCACGCAAGCCCCCGCATGACTAAACGGTGCCCATGTTGGGGCGGGCAATTCATAAGCGTGGCCCAATATCAGCATTCCGAAATCTGGGCGTACCTCTCAGTCCATGATCCGGCCTACCTGCGCGAACTGGAGGCAGCAAGTGACTGAGGACTACGCACAACCACCCGAAGCGTATTGGAAGGAAAGGGCCGCCGGCGGCGAACCGGAACCCGCAGTAAGCCGGGACCGTGCAACTTGGGCGCCCATTGATCTGACCAGCGTTTTGGACGGAACCCACAGGGCTCCACAGCCGACGTACATGGAGCGCGAGGACGGCGTCTGCCTCGGGTACCCCGCACTCGTGCACGCACTCAACGGCGAATCGGAATCAATGAAATCAATGGTTGCGCAGGCCGAGTCGGCAAGGTGCGTCAACGAAGGCATCGATGTCCTGTACATCGACTGCGAATCAGACCAGGGCGCAGTCATCAACAGGATGATGATGCTCGGGGCCCGCCCGGAGCAGATAAAGGATTACTTCCACTACGTCCGGCCACAGTTGCACCCGGCCGGCACGGAGCAGGAACGCATCGCCTTCCACGGCCTGCTGCAGCGCACTTACGGGCTCGCCATCATCGACGGCGTCACGGAAGCGTTCGCGATATTCGGCGTCAAGAGTATCGACAACGACGAAGTAACCCGGTGGGGGCGGGAAATCCCCAGGCGGATAGCCGACCACACCGGGGCCTGCGTTTTCCTCATCGATCACGTCACCAAGAGCGAGGAAGGCCGCGGACGGTTCGCCATCGGGGCACAAGCCAAGCTCTCGTACCTTACGGGCGCAGCCTATGGCCTTGAGGTGGTGGAGCCCGGCGGCGTCGGAATGATCGGACGTATCGCCCTGCGCGTCGGTAAGGATCGCCCGGGACAGGTCAGGCCCAACGCAGGCAATTGGCGGAAGTCAGACCGGACCCAGGAAATCGCAGTCGCAGTGTTCGATTCCACAGTGCCGGACAAGATCCTCTATCGCCTCGAAGCGCCCCGGGGCTCGGCCGAAGGAAGTACGGATAACTGGCAGCCAACGGAGCTCATGGAACAGATTTCCAAAGCTCTCCAAGAATCAGGAAAGGCTCTCTCATTTCGAAGCATCAACGCCTGCGTCAGGGGCAAGCGGGAAACCATCGAGAAGGCGATCAAGGAACTGGTTCACCTGGGACATATCAGGGTCGAGCAGGGATCCAGGAACGCTCACCTTCATCACCTAATCCACCCCTACTCGGCTGGGGACACACTCACTGCCCTGAAAGCAGTGTGAGTGTGCCCCCGTCTAAAGAACGGAACGGGGGCACACACACTCACCGTTCCCCGGACACGGTCGGGGCACGGTCGGACACACTCACGACAAGGCGGCACTCATTGACAACCCAACAGCAGCCCTCAGTGGCAGCTATGAAGCTCTCCAAAGCCCAGTACATCGAACTGTGCGACAAATTCCGCGACAAGGCCCAGGAAGCCCACCAAGACTCGCGCGCATGGATGAACCGGGCACTCCTGGCCGAGGCCACCATCAAAGTCTTCAAAGCCGCATACGAGACAACACCCACAGGCCATCCACACGGAAGCGAGCAAAAAATGACCGAGAACTCAGACCCCATCCAAGACCTTCGTCTGTCGAAGGAACGTTACGCAGTGGGATTCGGCCCGAACGTAGCCGTGATGATCGCAGCCGGCGCGAACCCCGCAGATGAATCGGTCTACATACTGACACCTCACATGAAGGCGCCTGAAGGTGTCGGATTCGTTTACACACTCCGCGAAAAAGATGCCGTGGCCCTGATCCGCGCCGTCTACCTCAGCCTGAGCCCGTTCAGCAGGATTACGGCCATGACGGCCTTGGAAGGAGCCTAAGCATGGGTCAGATACACAACCTCACGGAGTCCGAGTTCCCCGATATTCTCCGGCGTCTTCGGGCGTTGGAGTTCGCAACGAATCAGAACCACATGGCTATCGGCCGCGGCGGGCTCAGCGTCCACTCCGGCGGCATGATCACCATCGAAAACGGTGGGCTAAACGTCACCGGATCCGCCACCATTACCGGCATCTTGAACGCTGACGGGACAGTGAACCTGACCGGCATCATCGGCGTCAGCGGCCCCCTCACCGTCACTGGAACGACCAAGCTAAACGGTCCCACGACGGTAGGCGGAAATACCACTGTCAACGGCGACCTGACCACCAACGGAAAACTCGACGTCAACGGCCCAACCACTCTGGACGGCAACACCACCGCCACAGGAGACCTCACCGTAAACGGTCCACTCAACATCAAGGGAACCTCAACCCTGGCCGGCGACCTGAACGTGACCGGCAACGGAAAAATCAAGGCCGGCGGCATGACCGTGGACCCCGGCCTGTTGGGCGGCAGTGTCCAGTTCACAAACGGCGGCTACCTGTCAGGCACCACGGACGGCCCGCAGCTCACTGGCCCGGCTGGTAACGCCTTCGTCTACGTTCGCAACGCCCTCGCGGGTATTCAGGCCGCGGCCATCAAATTGGTTGGCGCTGTGACGGTACAGGGAGGCCTCCAGATAACCGGCCTGCCAACTACGACCCAACCAGCCAACCTCCACATCGACAGCAGCGGCAACGTCTCCAGGAGCACCGCATGAGCCGCAGTCACCAAGATCCCCGCCCACCCGCGCCGCGCCCCAACATCCCATCCAAGGAGAACCACTGATGTTCACGTCCAAAGCCGAACACTACGGAATCAACATCAAGCAGGGCGTCACCATCAATGCAAAACCCGCGCTCATGACCACGGACAACGGCGAGCACACCGCGGCCGTAGTTGTCTTCAAGGCCCGTCAGATCCAAAGCGTCCTACCCCTTGCCGACGCGCTCCGCCTGGCTAACGAGATAGCCGACGCGATAGCCGCCCACCGCGCCGCCACCCACAACTAACCGAATCACGAAGGACAGAACCATGATTAATGCACAACTCACCAACCTTGTCATCGCCTCACTCAAAGCAGCCGGCGTCACGCCGCCAGAACTCACCCCGACCCGGCCGTTTCCCAGGCCGACCAAGGTCAGCGCCGAAGAACTTATCGAGGCTGTGATCGCGAGCAAGCACGATGATCCCTATCAAGACCCCGCTGTTATTGCCATCGCTTCCAAGCACTACGTCCAATCACTCGGAACACTGGAGCAGGGACACGTGCAGATTGAACTTGCACGCCGCGCCGCAGAGCTCAATTCCAACAAAGATCTCATCCTCGGGCGTCTGCAAAAGGCATTCAAAGAGACTGCAGAACAGCTCGTGGAAGATGCCGCACCGATCAAGCAGGTAGACGACCCCGCCGCCATCGATCCTCGAAGTAGCAGCCGGGAAGCTTCGCTCGCCGCCGGAAACGTTATCCACGGAATCAGGAAGCTTGAAGCGATCCTCAAAGCGTGGGCAGACCTCTGGCTCGCGCTCGGGAAGGCCAGCTACGGCGTCGAACGAGGAAAGCCATTCGCCTTCATGAACCCCAACGCCGAGATGTGGGACCAACTACGGTTGAACCCCACTATCTGGGAAGCGGTTCACATGGGCGAGCCACTGACCCTGGCCGACAGCCCCGAACATGTCAGCGAACGCTTCCAAGCCATGATCCGCAACGAACAAGCTGCCTTCGATTCGCTGCGGGAAGCCCATCACAGCAAGAATGGCGCGGCACTGCTCAAGGCCTTCCGCGGCTAGGACAAACCAAGGGGTTAGCCGGCCACAATCGTCCGGCTAACCCCCAGGGGGAGGACCCCCCAAGCACCCCGCTGTAGCCCCTCTGGGTGTAGGCGATTTCTCTCCCCGGGGAGCTGAATAAATCGACCTGTAGGGCCGGATCCCTTGGAATCAGTGCAATCCGGCCCTAATGTCCCACGTTGAAAGGACTGAAATGGAGCATAAAACCCCATCGGGGCTGAAGGCTGGAGGCAGGAAACTGTGGCGTTCCGTCACTGATGACTTCGAATTGGGCGAGCATGAGCTGAGCATCCTGCTGGAGGCTGCCCGGACTGTGGACGCTTTGGACGCGCTGCAGGCCATTGTTAGGGATGAGGGCGTGACCAATGTATCGCCGCAGGGCGTCAGGGCTCACCCTGCGCTTGTGGAGGCGCGTCAGCAGCGCGTGACGCTGGCCAAGCTTGTGGCGTCCCTACGGATTCCATTGGAGGAAGAGCAGGAGGCTGCCCGGACGCCACAGCGGCGCTCAGGTGTCCGCGGCTTGTCGGCGGTTCAGTGAGGCGCCGGCCGCGGGAAGCGCGGGCGGCGGACGGCCGAGACGGTCCACCCTGGCTTGATGACTTCGACCCCGCAGCATGGCCCGGTACATCCGACTATCAGCGCTGGGAGGCCTGGGACAAAGCTCGCAGGGCATGGGCCACAACGAACATGCCGGGCGGCGCGAATGACCTGCAGAGCCATGCCGAACTCATCCCAGACCAGCCTTGGAGCGAAGTGCGTCACCTAATCTAGGCTCGGGGGAAAGGCCCCTGACCGTAACTATCGAAGGAGCCACTATGGCCGATGAAGCAAAGACCATCGAAGACCTGACCACTAATGCCAAGGCGGCACTCCTGGAAGCAATCGCTAAGGCGGCTCCTAGCGCCAACGGGCGCGGCGTTGAGGGACTCGAAAGTCTCGCTCGGGCATTTGCCGCTATTGCCCCGGTAGGTCCGCGCAAGGGCAAACTGACCGAGTAGCCGGTAGGAGGAAGTGCGGCCGGGACCTACTTTCAGGCGTCAAGCTCTGCAAGTAGGTCCCGTGCCAGTGACTCCCAAGCAGCGGCGGGAATGGTTGGATCCGACGCGAGTCCGCCGGCTACTAGCTGAAGGTCTTCAGGCAGATCCGGATCCCAGTCTGAACCTTCCCTCCCGTAAACCTGGTAGCCGCCCTGCTCTCCGTCGTCCCAGTAAAAGGGCACGTAAGGCGTCCTCACGCGCTCATCGGCGCTTACGAGAGCGATGTAAGGATCCACGGTGGGCACACCGAGGGCGAACAGCTTACCGACCGCAGGAAAACGTTCCTTGTGCTTCCACTGTTGCCAAGCGTGCTGGAAGGCAAATTCGAGGGGCAGCTTGGCGCTCGGCACATGGTAGCGGCCTATCATGCACAACCCGAGGGCGATGCCGGCAGATACTGCTTTGTACTGAAAGTTCTTGTCCTGGGTCTTGGCCACCCGGACAGTATAGGGCGGCCCACCGACGACCCCGGACCTCACAAGAGGTCCGGGGCTCTGTTTCAGTGCGCCTGACAGACAGTACTCGTGTCAAAAGACACTTTGGTCCCGTCTGCTTGCACGATCTCCGAATATTCAATCTTGTGCAGAGTGGTCTTCTTGCATGCGGGGCAGTAGATATTATCGAAGCGAGTTTTATTAGCCATGGCGTGAGGGTATCTCTCGTTGCTGGAAGTTTGCCGGGCACGTCCCGCCCGCGGGTCGGGACGACAGTTAGGCTGAGGTGCATCAATCCATCCACAGCAGGGGGTAATCATGAATCTTTGGTACGAGGCTCTAGACGGGCTTGGAGAGATTCAGCGAGGCTCTGCAGACAGCCTCACCGTTGACCAGAAGCTCAAAATCGTTGAAATCAAGGCCCTCATGGCCATCGGTCAGGAGCTAAATGCCCTGCGCTTGAAAGACGACCAGCCCTTCGACTGATTTCGTAGGAAAAGGCCTCGGACATGACGTTGAACTGGTCCGGGGCCTTTTCGTCGTTATTGGAGCCGCGCCGCCTTCGCCTCAGCCCGCGCCCTCTGACGAGTGCGGCTCTGCTCTTGCCTGGCAAGAATGCGCTCCAGTTGGTCAGCACTGACCACCTGCCAGGACTGAGATCCCCTGTGCCATTGCAAGGTGGGATACTTCATCTCGGCGAACTCTTTCAGCACTTCCTTGCTAATAGCCCAGTTACCGTTGGGATTTCTGTACGACCACTCCGCACCGAACTCTTTCCGGATCTTGGCGACAAGCTGCCCCTGGTGAGCGTGGCCCGGAGCGGCATCTTCAATCTGCCGTATAAGCCACCTAGCAATTGCGGCAGCATCAACAGTTGCTGTCCCCGATGTCTCAGTCATTTGTGCATCCTAACTTGTCCAAAGCACTGGATCGGTGACATCAGTGCTACCGATACCATTAGCCGGCTACGGTCGCATTTAGAATGGGCCGCCGCCATGCCAAATGAAGGGGTCACTAGTGGTGACCCCTTGGGTATGAGGTCCACGCCCCCGCTACTGCTGAGACATCACACGGCCTCCGCTACAAGCCCGGTGACCTCGGCCGTCGATCCGGGCAAAGCCGATTCGATATGGTCACTAAGCGACCTGGACAAGACCAGTCCAAGGGCCATGCGAGGGTCATCACTGAGTTGCATGATGATCTCCGGAGGTAGGCCGGGCCTCCCCTCTGACGGGACTGTGGGCACTCCCAAGGCCGCTTCCCTCAACGTTATTGGATCCAAGTCGATGTGAAATTCGACGGCCAGCTTGTAAGTGACCACTGTTATCTCTCCCCCAAAAAGTACTTGCTCATCTCGGCACGATAGCAGGTAAAAAATTCAGGATCAGTCGAATACCCCATATGGAGTCCGGCTTTCCCATATGGCAATTTCCTCACCGGATTTGTTGCAATTCCAGTTCACAGTTCAGTTCCGGCCTAGACTCGCCGGCATGAATGATCAGTCCCTTGCAGGAACAAGTCAGAAACTCGCGTACACCTTCGAGGAAGCCGCGGCCCAGTGCGGCTACAGCGTGCGGACGCTGAAGCAGCAGGTAGCCGATGGATACCTCCTGGCGCGCTATGCCAACACCAAGGGCATCATTACTCACAAGGACATGTCAGAGTGGCTTGAGAGGCTGCCCGTAGAGGCCCCAGAGCGGCGCCGCAATGGCTGACGGCCACAGTACCGTCCCGGTCTTCCGAACCCCGGAGCAGGTAGCCCCGGAACTCGGGATGAAACCCACAGAACTTCGCAGGTACGTCCGGGAATCCGGGATCTGTACCCGCCTCAGCCGCAACAGCATCATGCTTCACCAAGACGATGTAGAACGACTCGTCGCCTGGGTCCGTGAGCGTAACGCTCTCACTACCGAAGAAAAGCAACGAGACCCCTTCCGGTAAAACCGTTTAGTCCGCGAAAAGTCCGCAACAGGTCCGCAAACGGGCAGTAGCCGTCCGTGCCCCGCAACGCTGGCAAGCCCGGAATCTAGCGGATGCCAGCACAACCCATCACCGCCCAACAGGGGGTTGTCAGTTTGTGAACTTCCGCAGCTGATTCTGCGCCCATGACGGCCCCGGGACCCCCGGGCCGTCATGGCGTAACCTGCACGCATTAGCGCATATTTGGTTTGCGTAATTGCCTGCCCGCGGTACCCTCTTCCTTAGGCCTGCCTAACATACAGCGCCCTAAGCGAAAGAAATCCATGACAGCCAACTATCTGATCGGCCTGCGCGAGGGCCTCGAAGCCACCCTGGTGGTGGTCCTCCTGATGGCGTACCTGGTCAAAACTGACCGCCGGCACCTCATCCCCCGCCTCTGGGCCGGCGTCGCCGCGGCAGTGGCCGTCTCCATCGGGTTTGGCGCCCTCCTGACGTTTGGCCCGCGCGGGCTGACCTTTGAGGCGCAGGAGGCGATCGGCGGTTCCTTGTCGATTGTCGCCGTCGGCCTGGTGACCTGGATGATTTTCTGGATGGCGCGCACTGCCCGCACCCTGGGCACCGACCTGAAGTCCAAAGTCGACAAATTCAGCGGCGGTGCAGGCTGGGGTTTGGTGGTTGTGGCCGCGGTGGCAGTGGGCCGGGAAGGCCTCGAAACCGCGCTGTTCCTCTGGGCCGCAGCACAGGCCACCGGCCAAACCACGCAGCCCCTTGTTGGCGCGTTGCTGGGCCTGGCCACCGCAGCGGTCCTGGGCTACCTCCTCCACCGCGGGGTCCTCAAAGTCAATCTCGCCAGGTTCTTCACCTGGACCGGCGCCACCCTGGTCGTTATCGCCGGCGGCGTCCTGGCCTACGGCATCCACGACCTCCAGGAGGCCGGGATCCTGCCGGGGCTGAACTCGCTGGCTTTCGATGTCAGCGGCGCCATCCCGCCGTCGTCCTGGTACGGCACCCTCCTGAAGGGCACCCTGAACTTTTCCCCTGCCACCACCTGGCTGGAAGCTGCCGCCTGGCTGCTCTACGTGGTGCCGGTGCTGGTCCTCTACCTGCGCGTCAACCGCAGACCGGCAGCGCCCGCGGCGCCCGCGGCGCCCCGCACCATCCCCACCCCAGCCACCACGGCTTTCTGAACCCCCACTGCCCTTTCACGAACAGGAACACCATGTCCGGCTTCCCCCTGCCTAAATCCGCACGCCGCTCCACTCCCCTGGGCCTGCTGGCCGCAGCCGTAACTGTCCCGCTGCTGCTGGCCGGCTGCACCGATAACACCAAAGCCGCGGACGACGCCTCCGGCGTGATCCAGGTGGTCAGCTCCAGCACAGAGTGCAGGGTCTCGGTTGGCAGCGTGCCCAGCGGAAACCTGAACTTCGCCGTAAAGAACGACGGCGACCAGGTCACCGAGTTCTACCTGCTGGCGTCCGACGGGCTCCGCATCCTGGGCGAAGTGGAGAACATCGGTCCGGGACTGACCCGCAACCTGGTGGTCACCGCACCGGCAGGGTCCTACACCACCGCCTGCAAGCCGGGCATGCAGGGCGACGGGATCCGGGCAGGCCTGGAAGTGACTCAGTCCGGCAACGAACCCACAGCGGATACGGACTTCCAGCAGCTCCTGGACACCGCCACGGCGCAGTACTCCGCGTACGTCAAGGACCAGACCGAGCAGCTCCTGGCCGGCACGGAGGAATTCGCGGCTGCCTTCGCCGCCGGGGACGCGGACAAGGCCCGCTCGCTGTACGCCGCCACGCGGCTGCACTGGGAACGCATCGAACCGGTCGCAGAATCCTTCGGCGACCTGGACCCACAGCTGGACGCCCGCGAGGCGGACCTTGAGCCCGGCCAGGAGTGGACCGGCTGGCACCGCGCGGAGAAGGACCTGTACCCGCCGGCGGAGTACACCGCCTTGACCGCCGCCGAGCGGACCACCATCGCCGACCGCATGGTGGCTGACACCAAGGACCTGCTGGAACGTACCCGGACCCTGGAGTTCACTGCCGACAAACTGGGCAACGGCGCCAAGGAACTGCTGGACGAGGTGGCCACCGGCAAGGTCACCGGCGAAGAGGAAATCTGGTCCCACACCGACCTCTGGGACTTCCAGGCCAACGTGGACGGCGCCCGGATCGCCTTCGAGAACCTCAAGCCCGCGTTGCTCCAAAAAGACGCTGCCCTCGCCGGAAGCCTCGACGAACAGTTCGCCGCGCTCCAGGCCGAGCTGGCCACGCACGCCCAGGGCGACGGCTTCACCTACTACGACCAGCTCAGCGAAGACCAGATCCAGCGCCTCGCCGGGCTGGTGGATGCCCTGGGCGAGCCGCTGTCCAAACTCACCGCGGCCGTGGTCCTGTGAGCGGCTGCCCCATGGGCGGGCACCCGCCCACCGGGCCTGACTCAGCCCCTGCTGAACTGCCCGCCTCGCGCCTGAGCCGGCGGAACCTCCTGAGCCTGGCAGGCGTGGGCGGCGCAGCAGCAGGTCTGGCCGCCGGCTTCTTCGGGCACGACACCGTGGCAGCCATGGCCGCTGACACCACCCCCGCGCCCGCGGACGATTCAGTGGTGCCGTTCCACGGCGACCACCAGGCCGGCATCACCACCGCGGCCCAGGACCGGCTGCACATGGCGGCCTTCGACGTGACCACCACCAAGCGCGAAGACCTCATCGCGCTGCTGAAGGACTGGACCGAAGCGGCTGAGGCCCTCACCAAGGGCCTGCCGGCCGGCGCCACCGGCGCCGTCGACGGACCCTACGGCGCCCCGCCCGAGGACACCGGCGAGGCGCTGGACCTCAACGCAGGCCGGCTGACCCTGACCTTCGGGTTCGGCGCCAGCCTCTTCGAAAAGGACGGCGTGGCCCGCTTTGGCCTGGACGGCCGGCGGCCGGAGGCCCTGATCGACCTGCCCCATTTCCCCGGCGACGACCTGGACCCGGCCCGCAGCGGCGGTGACCTGGTGGTCCAGGCCTGCGCGGACGACCCGCAGGTGGCGGTCCATGCCATCCGCAACCTGGCCCGGATCGGGTTCGGCAGGGCCCGTGTCCGCTGGTCGCAGCTGGGCTTCGGCCGGACATCCTCCACGTCACGGGCCCAGCAAACGCCCCGGAACCTGTTTGGTTTCAAGGACGGCACCAACAACCTCAAGGTCGAGGACGCACAGCTGCTGGACGAGCACGTGTGGGCGGACTCCACCCGGCCGCAGGATGCGTGGCTGGCCGGCGGCAGCTACCTGGTGGCCCGGCGGATCCGGATGCACATCGAAATCTGGGACCGGACGTCCCTGGGCGAGCAGGAAGGCCTGATCGGCCGCACCAAGGGCACCGGGGCGCCGCTGTCCGGCGGCGGGGAGTTCACCGACCCGGACTTTGCCCTGACGGGGCGTGCGGACAAGCCGCTGATTCCTTTGGACGCCCATGTGCGCATTGCCCATCCGGCACAAAACGGCGGGGTCAGGATGCTGCGCCGGGGCTACAACTACACGGACGGTTCCGACGGGCTGGGCCACCTGGACGCCGGGCTGTTCTTCATCGCTTTTGTCAACGACCCCCGCACCCACTACGTCCCCATGCAGATGGCCATGGCCAAAACAGACACCCTGGCCGTGGAGTACCTGGAGCACACCGGCTCGGGCCTGTTCGCTGTTCCCGGCGGGGTCCAGCCGGGCGGCTACCTGGGCTCCGGCCTGTTCAGCTAACCACCCGGCTGCACCCGCCCGGAAGGGTTACTGCAGGGGCCGGCCGGCCATCCGTTCCAGCCGGGCAATCCGGTCGCGCATGGGCGGATGCGTGGCGAACAGCTTGTTCATGGCCCCGCCGCGGAACGGGTTGGCGATCATCAGGTGCGAGGCGTTGACCAGGTTCTGGTCCGGCGGCAGCGGAACCATGGTGACGCCCTGCTCGATCTTGCGCAGGGCTGAGGCTAGGGCCAGCGGATCTCCCGTCAGCTCCGAACCGTCCTCGTCGGCGTCGTACTCCCTGGTCCGGGAGATGGCCATCTGGATCAGGGAGGCCGCAAACGGGGCCAGCAGGGCCATGGCGATCATGGCCAGCGGGTTGGAGTTGCGCCGGTCGCCGCCGAAAAACAGCAGCATCTGGCCCACGGAGGTGATTACACCGGCCACGGCAGCTGCCACGGAGGAGGTCAGGATGTCCCGGTTGTACACGTGCATCAGTTCGTGGCCCAGCACACCGCGGAGCTCGCGGGCATCCAGCAGCTGCAGGATCCCCTCGGTGCAGCACACGGCGGCGTTTTTCGGGTTGCGGCCGGTGGCGAAGGCATTGGGATTCATGGTGGGCGAGACGTAGATGCGCGGCATGGGCTGGTTGGCGCGGGTGGACAGCTCCCGGACAATCTGGTGCAGTTGTGGCGCCTGGGACTCCGTGACCGGGAAAGCCTGCATGGAGCGGATGGCGATCTTGTCCGAGTTCCAGTAACCGTAGGCGGTGGTGGCCACCCCGACCAGCGCCATGATCCAGATGGGCGCCGTGCTGCGGGTTCCTGCGCCGATCAGCGCGCCGAGCACCAGGAGTACGGCCCAGAGCACACCAAAAAGAGCCGCCGTTTTCATCCCGTTATGGTGTTTGTGCATGGTCGCTTCCCTTCGTGGCCTACGGGACCGGGTGGTGGGAGTCGTACTTCCGGAACCCCGGCTGCAGTGCGGACGCCAGCCAGGCTCCCGCGATGCACAGCACGCCGCCCAGCAGCAGGACCCAGCCCTCACTCAAAAGCTTAGTGCCGCCACCGGCCAGGAGGTCGCCCACCCTGGGTCCGCCCGCCACCACCACGATGAACACGCCCTGCAGCCGGCCGCGCAGGTGGTCCGGGGTGGCGGCCTGGAGGATGGTGTTGCGGAAAACGCTGCTGACGGAGTCGGTGATGCCTGCCAGGATGCAGCACAGCACGGCGGGCACCAGCCACAATGTCACGCCGCCGTCCGGGGAGGGGCCGGCCAGCAGCACCACCAGCCCGAACGCGGCGATGGAGGCGCCCCAGCCCATGATCGAAAAGACCACGGCGCTGCCCTGCCTGCGGACGCCACCCAGCGGGCCGGAGAACAGCCCGGCCAGGAACGCTCCGACGGCGGTGGCCGCCAGCAGGATGCCCACGGTGGATTCGCCGCCGCCGATCATGATGGCGCCGATTGCCGGCAGAAGGGCTCGGGGCTGGGCCAGGATCATGGCAACCAGGTCGATCACAAAGGTCATGCGCAGGTTGGGGCGGGTGCTCAGGAACCTGAAGCCCTCAACGACGGACCGGAGGCCCGCTTTCCCACTGCCACCGGCGGGGCGCATGGGCGGGAGCCGGTACACGGCCCACACCACAAACGCGAAGGACGCAAAGTCGATGGTGTACGTCCAGCCAAACCCCACCCAGGCCACCAGCACGCCCGCCAGCAGCGGCCCGGCGGTCATGGCCAGGCCGAACGACATCATGCTCAGGGCGTTGGCGGCGGGGAGGAGTTCCTTGCGGATCAGCATGGGAATAATGGCGCTGCGGGCGGGCTGGTTGATGGCCTGGGCGCCGCTCTGCAACGCCACCAGCAGGTAGAGGACCCACACGTTGCCCAGCTGGAACCAGGACTGCAGGGCGATCAGTCCCGTGGTCAGCCACAGGACGGAGCTGGCCAGCAGGGCAACCCTGCGGCGGTCGTGGGAGTCAGCGATGGAACCGCCCAGCAGCCCGCCCACCACCAGGGGCACGAGGGCAAAAATCCCCAGCAGGCCGACGTAGAAGCTGTCCTGGGTCAGCCGGTAGACCTCCAGGCTGACGGCGACGAGTGTGAGCTGGCTGCCGACAGCGGACACGGCTGACCCCAGCCACAGCCGACGGAAGGCAGGGCTTTCCCGCAACGGAGTGATGTCTGCCAGTATTTTCCCCACCTTGCAACCCTAATGGGGCTTCCCGCCCCCTCAACCCGGCGGGGTGCAAGGTAAGTGGAGCCTTATTGTGAGATGTTCATAATAAGTGGTTCAATGGAGCCATGACGGAGCACCTGGATGGCCACAACGCATGGGCAGCGTCCCTGCGCGCGCATGGCCGCCGCGTGACCAAACAGCGCCTTGCGGTGCTGTCAGCCGTGGAGAACCATCCCCACTCGCCGGCCGAAAGCATCCTCGCGGCTGCGCGTGCCGAGCTGCCTGAACTGACGGCACAGTCCGTTTATGTGGTGCTGGGCGACTTGACGGACCTGCACATGCTCCGTCGGTTCGAGCCGCCCCACTCCCCGGCGCTGTACGAAACCCGCGTTGGCGACAACCACCACCATGCCATCTGCATCAGCTGCGGCCGCGTGGAGGACGTCGATTGCGCCGTCGGACATGCCCCCTGCCTCACCCCGCACTGGAACGACGGCGCCAAGCCGATGACCATCCAGATCGCCGATGTGATGTACCAAGGCATCTGCCAGGACTGCCAGCAGTCCCAACAACTTCCTTCTGAACGTCCCTCACCAGAAATAAAGAAATAGGAGAACAATGACTGCCATTTCGACCACCCAGTCAGGTGCACCGGTTACGTCCGACGCGCATTCCCAGTCAGTTGGTGCCGATGGTGCCATCATCCTGACCGATCACTACCTGATCGAGAAGCTGGCCCAGTTCAACCGTGAGCGCGTGCCGGAGCGTGTAGTGCATGCCAAGGGCGGCGGCGCGTTCGGTACGTTCAAGACCACCTCGGATATCTCCAAGTACACCAAGGCCGCGTTCCTGCAGCCCGGTGTTGAGACCGAGATGCTGATCCGGTTCTCCTCGGTCGCCGGCGAGAGCGGCTCCCCGGACACCTGGCGGGACCCGCGCGGGTTCGCCGTGAAGTTCTACACCTCCGAGGGCAACTACGACCTCGTGGGCAACAACACCCCGGTCTTCTTCATCCGCGACGGGATCAAGTTCCCCGACTTCATCCACTCCCAGAAGCGCCTGCCGGGCACGCACCTGCGTGACGCGGACATGCAGTGGGACTTCTGGACCCTGTCCCCCGAGTCCGCCCACCAGGTCACCTGGCTCATGGGCGACCGCGGCCTGCCCGCCTCCTGGCGCGAAATGCAGGGCTACGGCTCACACACCTACCAGTGGATCAACGCCGAAGGCGAACGGTTCTGGGTCAAGTACCACTTCAAGTCCAACCAGGGCGTGCAGTCCATGTCCGGGGACCAGGCCGAACAGCTCGCCGGTTCCGACGCGGACTTCTACATCCGCGACCTGCAGGAAAACATCGGCGCCGGGAACTTCCCGTCCTGGGAACTGCACGTCCAGGTCATGCCCTACGAGGACGCCAAAACCTACCGGTTCAACCCGTTCGACCTCACGAAGGTCTGGCCGCACGGCGATTACCCGCTGATCCACGTCGGCACCATGGAGCTGAACAAAAACCCGGAGAACTACTTCGCGCAGATCGAACAGGCCACCTTCGCGCCCTCGAACTTCGTGCCCGGCATCGCCGCGTCCCCGGACAAGATGCTCCAGGCCCGCATCTTCTCCTACGCCGACGCGCACCGCTACCGGGTAGGCACCAACCACGCCCAGATCCCGGTGAACCTGCCCAAAAACCAGGTCAACAACTACAGCCAGGACGGGGCAGGCCGGTACCACTTCAACGCCCCGACCGTCCCGGTCTACGCCCCCAACTCCGTGGGTGGCCCGGCAGCAGTTGAGCCCGCCTCCCCCGCAGGTGGCTGGGAGAACGACGGCGAACTGACCCTCGCCGCGCACACCCTCCACACCGAGGACAGCGACTTCGTCCAGGCCGGCGCGCTCTACCGCGAGGTCTACGACGACGGCGCCAAGGCACGCCTCCTCGAAACCATCACCGGAGCAGTCAGCGGCGTGAAAACCCCCGGCATCAAGGAACGCGCCATCCAGTACTGGACCAACGTCGACACCGAACTCGGCGCCAAACTCCGCGCCAACCTCGGCGCCGGCCAGGTCGAATCCGACGCCGAAGCAGCCAACAAGGTCTAACCCACCACCACCAGGTGCGTTGGACCGGCACCTGCCCGCTGAATTTACTTCAGCACGGCAGTGATCCGGTTCTTCACAGCGAACCCCGTCCCTTCAGGGACGGGGTTCGCTGCGTTTAATGCCTGGCGGGAGGGTGAGATCCCAAAGGAATTCCTCGACTGATTCCGGCTGGTCCGTTCCCGCTCGATATTGCGGGCGAATATTCATGACGGACTTTGTTTTGACGTGACTATCAACGTCATTAAGACAAAGCATTCATGACAGTTCGGGAACTTCGTTTTCCTGCGGGGAAGCGCTCCATATACTTTGGCGACTGCATATGGTGTACACACAATTCCAGGGGATAAATTGGCATCAAATAGGGGCATCGCTTTGGACCGCGTTTTCAGTCCGGCCCGCATAGCGTTCACAGCACTCATTGTGGTGCTTTTCTCACTTCTTGTGCCTGCACCGGCTCTGGCTGCGACGACGGAGACTGAGCCCAACAGCAGCATGTCGACTGCCACGGTGGTTCCCTTGGCAACCACAATCTCCGGGTCAACCCTCAGCGCAAACTCCTCCGACACCGACTACTACGCCGCCGACCTGCCCAAAGCAGGCAGGGCAGGGCTGAACTTCAAATTCCCCACCGGACTCGGAGCCGGATCCGCCTACACACTCAGCATCCTCAACGCCAACGGCACCACCCTCTACAACTTCGACCTCACCGGCAACAACGCCGACGGCACCTGGCTCGCCAGCCAAGGCACGTTCCTGCCCGCAGGCCGGGCCTACATCAAAATCTACGGCTACAGCGGCAACGCAAGCTGGGGGAAAACCTACACCCTGAACACCACACTGGCCGCCGGGACCGTTGAACTTGAACCCAACACCAGCACCTCCACCGCCACCGTGGTTCCGTTGGCAACCACAATCTCCGGGTCAACCCTCAGCGCAAACTCCTCCGACACCGACTACTACGCCGTCGACCTGCCCAAAGCAGGCAGGGCAGGGCTGAACTTCAAATTCCCCACCGGACTCGGAGCCGGATCCGCCTACACACTCAGCATCCTCAACGCCAACGGCACCACCCTCTACAACTTCGACCTCACCGGCAACAACGCCGACGGCACCTGGCTCGCCAGCCAAGGCACGTTCCTGCCCGCAGGCCGGGCCTACATCAAAATCTACGGCTACAGCGGCAACGCAAGCTGGGGGAAAACCTACACCCTGAACACCACACTGGCCGCCGGAACCGTTGAACTTGAACCCAACACCAGCACCTCCACCGCCACCGTGGTTCCGTTGGCAACCACAATCTCCGGGTCAACCCTCAGCGCAAACTCCTCCGACACCGACTACTACGCCGTCGACCTGCCCAAAGCAGGCAGGGCAGGGCTGAACTTCAAATTCCCCACCGGACTCGGAGCCGGATCCGCCTACACACTCAGCATCCTCAACGCCAACGGCACCACCCTCTACAACTTCGACCTCACCGGCAACAACGCCGACGGCACCTGGCTCGCCAGCCAACAGATAAACCTTCCGGTGGGCCGGGCCTACATCAAAATCTACGGCTACAGCGGCAACGCAAGCTGGGGCAAGACGTACACCCTAAATGCGGGATGGATCTGGTCCTCAACTCCGGTACCCTCCATCAGCGGGACCCCACAGGTGGGCCGGGCCCTGACGGCAGTCCCAGGAACCTGGTCACCTACACCGGATGCGATGAGCTATCAGTGGTTCCGTTCCGGGACCGCCATCACCGGCGCGGTAGGGAAAACCTACACGCCGGTTGGCGCCGACTACGGCAAGACCATCACTGTGAAGGTCACCGGAAACAAGGCCGGGTACCCCGCAGTATCCAGGACCTCCGCAGCCACAGCCGTGGTCGCGAAAGGCACCCTGGCGGCACCGGTTCCGACCATCACCGGCACCGCCCGGGTCGGTTCCACGCTGACCGCAGTTCCGGGCACCTGGGGACCCGCACCAGTGACGCTGGCGTACCAGTGGAAAGCCAACGGCGTGAGCATCACCGGCGCCACCGCGGCCACCTACAAACCCGTCGCAACCGATACCGGCAAAACCCTCACCGTAACCGTCACCGGAACCAAAACCGGCTACAACACCACCGCGAAAACCTCCGCCGCAACCCCCGCCGTCCTTTAACGGGAGTCCTTCGCGGCAGAGCCCCTGGCTTCCTGGCGCTGCTCCCCACGAGGCGGAACCGGATTTCTCCGGCCGGCTCCTGGGGAGCAGTCCAGCTGGAATTCGCTTCCCCTGTATGAGTCCCGGCCCGCGTTATCCACATAGGCTCAGTGCTCCGTATCGGCTTTTCCCGGGCCTGCCTAGGATCGGCGTATGACAACGTTCCAGGGCATTCCCTCAGGTGCTTTCGGGTTCTACGCGGAGCTCCAGGAAAACAACAACCGGGAGTGGTGGCTGGAGAACAGCCCCCGCTACCGGTCGCTGGTGCGGGAACCGCTGCTGGCGCTCCTGGCCGGGCTCGAACCGCGGTTCGGCCCGGGAAAGGTGTTCCGCCCCCAGCGGGACATGCGGTTTTTCCAGAACGGCCCGCCCTACAAAACGGCGCAGGGCGCCTTCGCCGCGGTGCAGGAAGGCCTCGGGTATTACCTGCACATCGGAGCGGACGGCCTGGCAGTGGGGGCTGGCTGCCACACCGTTTCGCCGGCGCAGCTTGCCAGGTACCGGAACTCGGTGGATGCGGCCGGGACCGGTGAGGCGCTCCGGCGCATCGTCGAAGCACTGGAAGCGACAGGTTTCGATGTGGAGGGCGAAACGCTACGGAACGTGCCGCGCGGTTTTCCCTCGAACCACCCGCGGGCGGATCTCCTCCGGTACAGGACCCTGGCAGCCGGCAAGGACCTTGGCCGGCCGGACTGGCTTGCTACGCCCGCAGCGGCACAGGAAACCGCGCAACTGTGGGATGCATTGCGTCCGCTGGTTGAGTGGATGGGCCGGCATGCTGCGCCCTGACTGGAAGTAGGGCTAGGCGGGGGTTTCCGGGACCGGCTGCGCTGCTGCCAGGAGACGGGTGTCCAGGTTGGTGAAGAAGACCGCCAGCATAAGCCGGAAGGCGTTGGTGGCGGCTTCCGGCTCATTCATCACCACAAAGTCGAACTGCAGGCCGTAAAAGGTTGCAGTGAAGAGCCGAGCGTCGGTGTCCGCAAACTCTTCGGCGATGCCCTGAACCTGCAGCCAGTCCCGGGTTTTGTGGTGCAGCAGCCGGAAGTGCTGTTGGGATGTGCCGCGGGGTTCGGCGGCAACGATGTCCTGGGCGGTGGCTTCGAATTCCAGGCGGGTCAGGTGCCGGTTCCGCTGGGCCATGGTCCACTGCCAGGATTCGAGCAGGAAGTCCCGCCAGGCGTCCCTGTCGATGTCCCGTACGTCGGTGTTCCGCATCCTGTCCAGGCGGGATTCGATGGACACCACAATGTCGGTGATCAGTTGCTCGCGGCTGCCGAAGTGGTACACCAGCACGTAGGAGCTCACACCGAGGCCTTCCGCGAGGCTGCGGAAGGTGACCTCGGCAAGGGTTTTATCCATCAGGTAGTCCAGGATGGCGCCCAGGAGCTCGGCTTTACGTTCGGGGCGGGTCAGGCGTGCCATGGGATCAATCCTAGGAGCCGGGCATGGCTCTGCCCGCCCGGGAGGACCCGGGCGGGCAGATACGGATGGTCAGGCGCGGGTGTACTCGTCACGGTCGTCGGGCTGGGACTCCGGGGCGGCAGTCCCGTTCACCGCCGTGCTGGCCGTGCTGAAGCGCTCGTTGAGGCGTGAGTGCCGCTGCCCGTACGCGAAGTAGATGGCCAGCCCGATCAGGAGCCAGATCACAAAGAAGATCCAGGTTTCCACGGCCAGGTTGGTCATCAGGTAGAGGCACAGGATTGCGGAGACCACCGGCAGGACCTTCCCGAAGGGTACCCGGAAGGCGGGCTTGAGGTCCGGGCGCTTCCGGCGCAGCACCAGGATGCCCAAGCTCACCACCACAAAGGCGGAGAGGGTGCCGATGTTGATCATTTCCTCGAGCAGGTCCACGTTGGTCAAACCGGCCACCACGGCAACTGCGGCGCCACAGATGATCTGGAGGCGCACCGGGGTGGAGCGTTTGTCGCTGGTTTTGGACAGGGAGCGCGGCAGCAGGCCGTCGCGGCTCATGGCCAGGACCACGCGGGACAGGCCCATCAGCAGCACCATGATCACCGTGGTCAGGCCCACCAGGGAACCGAACGCAATGACCTTGGCAGCGGTGGTGTCCCCCACCGCTTCGAAGGCGGTGGTCAGGGTGGGGTTCTCCGCCTCTGCCAGCTGTGTATAGGACACCATCCCGGTCAGCGCCAGGGAAACCAGGATGTAAAGGATGGTCACGAGGGCAAGGCCACCGAAGATGCCGCGCGGGAGAGTCTTCTGCGGGTTCTTCACTTCCTCGGCTGAGGTTGCCACCACGTCGAAGCCGATGAAGGCGAAGAACACGAGCGCAGCACCGGCGAAGACGCCCAGCGTGCCGTACTGCGCGGGGGCCGCCCCGGTGAGGAACCCGAAGAACGACTGCTTAAGGACGTCGGCAGCGCCGGTGCCGGCGGTGGGCTCGGCCGCAGGAATGAACGGGGCGTAGTTTTCAAACTTCACGTAGGTGAAGCCCACCACGATCACAAACAGGACCACGGCGATCTTGATCAGGGTAAAGACGTTGCCCACACGGGCGGACAGCTTGGTGCCCAGCACCAGGAGCACGGTGAAGATGGCAACGATCAGGAAGGCGCCCCAGTAGAGGTCAACGCCACCCAGGGAGATGGCCGGCGGAACGTCGGCACCCATCAGCGCGAACACGTTGCTGAGGTAAATGCCCCAGTACTTGGCGATCACCGCGGCCGCTGTGAAGAGTTCCAGGATCAGGTTCCAGCCGATGATCCAGGCGAGCAGCTCGCCCATGGTGGCGTACGTGAAAACATACGCGGAGCCGGCCACGGGGATCGCGGTGGCGAATTCGGCGTAGCACATGATGGCCAGCGCACAGGTAATGGCGGCGATGGCGAAGGACAGCGTCACAGCGGGGCCTGAGAAGTTGGCGGCAGCCTTGGCGCCCACGGAGAAGATTCCGGCCCCCACGGCAACGGCGACGCCCATGATCATCAGGTCCCAGGTACTCAGTGAGCGTTTGAGCTTGCGCCCGGGTTCATCGGCGTCGGCAATCGACTGCTCAATGGATTTTGTCCGGCGAAGGTTCATTGGGGATCACAATCCTGGTTTTGGCTGGAAACAGACCTATCAACGATAGTGTCCATCCACTGGACGGCTATATTCGTCTCAAATTTTGAGACGGATGAGGTGCCCGGCCGCAGCACACGGCCGGGCACCGGCCCGGTGCCAACGCCGATCGGTACGCCTTTTCAGGCGGGCCAATCCATCAGCGTTGACCTGATGAGGAAGCGTTTGCCTTCCGGTGCCTCAACCGAGAACCCGCTCCCGCGGCCCTGCACCACATCGACGGTGAGATGGGTGTGGCTCCAGTAATTGAACTGCTCCCGCGACATCCAGAACTCAAGGGGCTGGGGGTCGGTGCCGCCGAAGACGTCGAAGCGGCCCAGCAACACGTCGGAGTCGCCGGTGATGAATTCGCCGGCCGGGTAGCACATGGGTGAAGACCCGTCGCAGCACCCGCCGGACTGGTGGAACATCAGCGGGCCGTGCTGCTCCCACAGCTTGGCCAGCAGTTCCACCGCAGCGGGCGTGAGCGCCACCCGGGAAAAGTCTTCCCCGGGCAGCGTCACGGCGGCGTTGATCGGTTCTGCAGTCATCGGCTTAGAAGAAGCCGAGCTTGTTCTCGTCGTAGCTGACCAGGAGGTTCTTGGTCTGCTGGTAGTGGTCCAGCATCATCGCGTGGTTCTCACGGCCGATGCCCGAGGACTTGTAGCCGCCGAACGCGGCACCGGCCGGGTAGGCGTGGTAGTTGTTGACCCACACACGGCCCGCCTGGATTTCCCGGCCGGCACGGTAGGCGACGTTGCCGTTCCGGGACCAAACGCCGGCGCCCAGGCCGTACAGGGTGTCGTTGGCGAGGCCCATGGCGTCGTTGTAGTCGCTGAACCGGGTGACCGATACCACCGGGCCGAAGATTTCCTCCTGGAAGATCCGCATCCGGTTGTGGCCTTCGAACACCGTGGGCTGGACGTAGTAGCCGCCGGCCAGGTCGCCGGACAGTTCTGCCCGGGCACCGCCGATGAGGACCTTGGCGCCTTCCTGCCTGCCGATGTCCAGGTAGGAGAGGATCTTTTCGAGCTGGTCGTTGGATGCCTGTGCGCCCACCTGGGTGTCGGTGTCCAGCGGGTTGCCCTGCACCATCTTGCCCACCCGGGCGATGGCGTCGGCCATAAAGGAATCGTAGATCCCGTCCTGGACCAGGGCGCGGGACGGGCAGGTGCACACCTCGCCCTGGTTGAACGCGAACAGGGCGAAGCCCTCCTGGGCCTTGTCGTAGAACGCGTCGTTTTCCTGGGCCACGTCGTTGAAGAAGATGTTGGGGCTCTTGCCGCCCAGTTCAAGGGTGACCGGAATGAGGTTCTGGCTGGCGTACTGGCTGATCAGGCGCCCGGTGGTGGTTTCGCCGGTGAAGGCGATCTTCCGGATCCGGGAGCTGGAGGCGAGCGGTTTGCCAGCCTCAACACCGAATCCGTTGACCACATTGATGACCCCGGCCGGGAGCAGATCACCGATCAGCTCCATCAGCACCAGGATGGAAGTGGGCGTCTGTTCGGCCGGTTTCAGGACCACCGCGTTGCCGGCAGCGAGGGCCGGCGCGAGCTTCCAGACGGCCATAAGGATGGGGAAGTTCCACGGGATGATCTGGCCCACCACGCCCAGGGGCTCGTGGAAGTGGTAGGCAGTGGTGTCTTCGTCCAGCTGCGACAGCCTGCCTTCCTGGGCGCGCACGGCGGAGGCGAAGTAGCGGAAGTGGTCCGCGGCGAGGGGCATGTCGGCGTTGAGGGTCTCGCGGACGGGTTTGCCGTTGTCCCAGGACTCGGCGACGGCGAGTATTTCCAGGTTTTCGTCGATGCGGTCGGCGATCTTGTTCAGGATGGCGGCGCGCTCGGCCACGGAGGTCTTGCCCCAGGACGGCGCCACCTTGTGGGCCGCGTCCAGTGCCAGTTCGATGTCTTCGGCGGTTCCCCGGGCCACTTCGCAGAAGGGCTTGCCCGTTACGGGGGTGATGTTTTCGAAGTACTGGCCTTTGACGGGGGCCACCCACTCGCCGCCGATCCAGTTCTCGTAGCGGTCCTTGAAGGTGACCTTCGATCCGTCGGTGCCGGGCTGTGCGTAAACAGTCATTGCGAGCTCCTTTGCTGTGCATGAGGCGGCGGCCTGGTGCGGGCGCCCGCCGTTGCAGCCAGCCTAGGAGGGTGCAGGTTGCAGCAAGGTTGCAACCCGGAGGAGGAATGTCAGGGGGTTGCCGGGGATGCCCGGAGTTCGTCGTCGATCCGTTCCAGTTCGTCCACAACTGCCGCCCGCTTGGGTGAGCGGGCAGGGAGGAGGCGGAGCGCGGCGCGCCGGACGCCGACGTCGTTCCTTGCCTCGGGAAGTTCGGCGTACCGGAGCAGTGACTCGGCGCTGCCGTCGGTGAGGATCGCGTCGCGGAGCAGGGCCGAGACCCTGCCCCGCAAGGTGATGATTCCCGGCGCCTCGGAGTGCGGCAGCACCGCCCCACCGTAGATTTTCAGGGCCATCCGGTGGGCCCCCCGCTGCAGGCAGCTGAGGACCTGCCCCGAATCGGGGACCACGTCAACGGGCAGCCGGTACGGCCGGGAGGTGGGGACGGCGTCCGGATGAAGCTGCTGCAGGATCTTGCGGAGCCGGACCATCTCGGCGCGCAAGGTGATGGTGGAGCCGTCCCCCGGGTACAGCAACCCGCTGAGCTCCTCCGCGTTGAGCCCGTCCGGGTGGGTGCTGAGCAGGGCCAGGATCTCGCTGTGACGGGCGGACAACGCAACGGTCCGGCCCTGCAGGCTCAGCAGCGCCTGGTCCCGGCCCAGCAGTTGGAGGCTGTTCCGGTAGAGGCTGCCTTCCCGGACTGCCGGCGGCGGCGCCGCGGACCGCCGCCTGGCGGGCCTGCCGGCAAGGGACGCGGCGAGCTGGAGCCGTTCCACCCGCAGCTGGGCCTGCGCCGCGGCCACCGTGGCCTCCACCAGGGAAAGGGTGTGCGGCGCCACGGCGGAGGCTTTGCCGGTGATGTCCACAACGCCCAGGACGGCGCCGGAGTCGGGGTCGTGGAACGGCACGGCCGTGCAGCTCCAGGAGTGCACCGCGCGCTGGTAGTGCTCGGCCCCGGCGATCTGGATGCCCCGGCCCAGGGCCAGCGCGGTTCCGGGGGCGCTGGTGCCCACGGTGGCTTCGGACCAGTCCGCGCCGGGGACAAACATCATGCCTTCGGCCCGGCGCTGCAGGTCCGGGTCGCCGTCCACCCACAGCAGCCGGCCCACCTCGTCACCCACGGCCACCAGCAGGCCGCTGTCGTGGCTGGGCTGGACCAGGAGCCGGTTGATCACAGGCATGATCGCGGCTAGCGGGTGGCGGCGCCGGTAGTCCTCCAGCTCGTCCCGGTCCAGGGCCAGCGGGGCGGCGGGGTTATCCGGGTTGGCCTGCAGGCGCGCGGACCGTTGCCAGGACTCCCGGATCAGCCGGCGCAGGCCCGGGATCTCAGGTGTTCCGCCGGGCATTCCGTGGTCCAGGAACTCGTGGCCGGCCATGGCGGCACGCTGGGTGGTGGCCGCACCCGGCGGCTGGCTCACGTTCGGCATTGAACTCCCAGGTGATGGGCGGCATCAGGCTGCCGGCCCGGCCATTCTAACCCCGCCCGGAAGTCCCCGGGCGGGATCCTCAGTCGCGGGAAATCCGGACCATGTCCTCCCGGGGAACCACCTTGATCCGTTCGCGGGCCACCCCGCTGGACCCGTCCGCGGTCCAGGCGGCGCCCAGGGCGGCTTCGTGGGCGTCGAGCCGGTTCCAGCCCTCCCACGTGGTGTATTCGACGCCGCGCTCCTCAAGGAGGTCGATGATGGCCTGCGGGTCGGGGTTCTGCGCCGGCGGCAGCGTGAGCCTGTCCTCCAGCAGGAAGCCGATGGTTTCCAGGGCGTCGCCCTTGGTGTGGCCGATCAGGCCCACCGGTCCGCGCTTGATCCAGCCTGTGGCGTAGATACCGGGGACAGCGGCCCCGGCAGCGTCGAGGACCCGGCCGCCCTCATTGGGAATGACACCGCGCTTGGCGTCGTATTCCAGTTCCGCCAGCGGCGAGCCGTGGTAACCGATGGCCCGGTAGACGGCCTGGACCGGGTATTCAACGAACTCCCCCGTGCCTTTGGCGTTGCCGGTGCCGTCCAGCTGCATCCGCTCGAACTTGATCCCCGAGACCGAGCCTGTGCCGCCGTCCTGGATTTCCACCGGGCTGTGCAGGAAGTGCAGGTGCAGCCGGCGGGAGGAGGGTTCCTCGGCTTCGGCGTGCTCTTCGACAAGCCAGTTGGTCAGCGTGTTCACCATGGTTTTGATCTGGTTGTTGCTGCGGATGGCCTCATCGGAGGCCTCGTCGAACTCGAAGTCCTCCGGGTACAGCACAATGTCCACGTCGTTCATGTGGCTGAGCTCGCGCAGCTCCAGCGGCGTGAACTTGACCTGGGCGGGGCCGCGCCGGCCAAAGACGTGCACATCGGTGACAGGTGAGGATTTCAGGCCCTGGTAGACGTTGTCCGGGATTTCGGTGCTGAGCAGTTCCTCCGGGTGCTTGACCAGCATGCGCGCCACGTCAAGGGCCACGTTGCCGTTGCCGATCACGGCGATTTCCCGGGCCTCCAGCGGCCACTCCCGGGGGACGTCCGGGTGGCCGTCATACCAGGATACGAAGTCCGCGCCGCCGTAGGAGCCGGCCATGCCGATGCCGGGAATGTCCAGGTCGGCGTCCCGGATGGCGCCGGTGGAGAAGATCACGGCGTCGTAGAAGGCCCGGAAGTCGTGCAGGGTGAGGTCCCTGCCGTAGGCCACGTTCCCCAGGAAGCGGATGTCGCCGCGGTCCAGGACCTTGTGCAATGCGTTGACGATCCCCTTGATCCGGGGATGGTCAGGGGCCACGCCGTAGCGGATCAGGCCGTAGGGTGCGGGATAGGCCTCGAAGAGGTCGATGCTGACCTCGAAGTCGCCGTCCTTGACGCCGCTGGATTTGGTGAGGATATCGGCGGCGTACACACCCGCGGGCCCAGCCCCCACGATGGCGACGCGGAGGGGACGGGTGGCGGCGGAGGCGCTGTGGTTGGTCACCGGGGGCCCTTCTGACGATGCGGGTGCGCCGCACCGGCGCACAGTTCCCAATTCTAGGCCTTAGCCGTTTTTGGCCAGCGGAACCACCGCGCCTTCCCGGTAAAGCAGCGCCCGCAGTTCGGACTCGGCGGAGTCCGGCCGTTTGGGGTCGATGGTCTCGCCATTGTTGTAGTGGTCCAGCACGCGCGGGTCCACGTAGCTTTTCCGGGCGATGGACGGGGTGTTGCCCAGCACCTCGGCGGCAGCCTGCATGGCGGCGCTGACGGCCCGCTTCCTTTTGGCAACGGTGGGCCGCGGACCGGTCCGGGCCAGGCTGCCGGCGGCAGCAATGGTGCCGCGCAGGGTGCGGAAATCCTTGGCGGTGAAGTCGGAGCCGGTGCGTTCCTTGACGTAGGCGTTGATGTCGGAGCTGGTGACCGGGCGCCAGTTCCTGCCCTCCTTGTAGGCGAGCAGCCGGGCCTTGCCGCCGCGCTTCTTGAGCTGGCGCACCAGGGCGGCGAGGTCGGCGTCGCGGATTTCCGATTCCCAGTCCTTGCCGCTCTTGGCGGGAAACGCCAGCAGGATCCTGTCCTGGCGGACCTGGGCGTGCGCGCACAGCAGGGTGGCCAGCCCGCGGCTGCCGTTTTCGTTGGTGTACCGTTCGGAGCCCACCCGCAGTGATCCGCTGTCCAGCATCCGGAACGCCCCGGCCAGCACCCGTTCGCGGGAGAAGCCTTCGCTGCGCAGGTCCACGGTGACCATCCGCCGGGCCGATGGCAGGGATTCGGCCAGCTGCAGGGACCTGACGAACTTCAGCCGGTCCTTCCGTTGCCGCCATTCCGGATGGTAGATGTACTGCCGCCGCCCCACGGCGTCCACCCCGGTGGCCTGGATGTGGCCATTTTCGAACGGGGCAATCCACACGTCCGTCCACGCCGGCGGGATCCCGATGCTGTCCAGGCGGTCCCGGACGTCTCCGGCCGGCACGGTGGAGCCGTCCAGGTCCCGGTAGCTGAACCCTTTTCCGGCAGGGATGCGCCGGTATCCACGCCCTGAGGCGTTGCTGCGCCGGAGCCTCATGGGGCGGTGGCCGGCAGTTCCGCTGATGTCATAAAAGCAAGCCTACTGACCAATGCCGGGATTGCCGCCCGGCACGCGTGGAATACCTGCCGGAAGCCTGCTGTTATGGTTGCGTGCCCTCACCCGAACAAACCGCCCCTGCCAGCCTCAACCCGGCCACCGCGCCTCCCGTCCAGGGAGCCGGGCCCAAAGCCGTGGATAAAGAGACGACGGCGGGGGTCCTGTTCGGGATCGGCGCATACGGGCTGTGGGGGCTGCTGCCGCTCTACTTCATTGTCCTGGTGCCCGCCGGCGCGGTTGAGATCGTGGCCAACCGGATTGTGTGGTCGCTGCTTTTCTGCGCTCTCCTGCTCACGGTCACCCGCTCCTGGCCGGCCATCGCCGCGGCGGTGCGGGACCGGAAGGTCTTTGCTCCGTTGGCGCTGGCTGCCCTGCTGATCGCCATCAACTGGCTCACCTATACCTACGGCGTGACCTCGGGCCAGGCCGTGGAGGCAGCCCTGGGCTACTTCATCAACCCCCTGGTCTCCGTGCTGCTGGGCGTGATCGTCCTGAAGGAACGGCTGCGCCCGCTGCAGTGGGCCGCCGTCGGAACCGGGTTTGTGGCGGTCGGCGTCCTGACCTATTCCTACGGAAAGCTACCGTGGATCGCACTCACCCTGGCGTTCAGCTTCGGCTTCTACGGCTTTGTGAAAAAACGGGTGGGTGCCAGGGTTGACGCCCTGACCAGCCTGAGCGTGGAGACCGCCGTGCTGGCGCCGCTGGCCGGGATCACCATGATCGTCCTGGCAGTCAACGGCACGGCCACCCTGGCCACCAACGGGCCGGCGCACTTCTGGATCCTGGCAGCATCGGGAATCATCACAGCTATTCCGCTGCTGTTTTTCGGCGCCTCGGCCCGCCGCCTTCCCATGACCACCATCGGCCTGCTGCAGTACCTGGCCCCGATCCTGCAGTTCATTGTTGCCCTGCTGGTGTTCCGGGAGGCCATGCCGGCGGAGCGGTGGATCGGCTTCGGCGTTGTGTGGCTGGCACTGCTGCTGCTCACCGTCGACATGCTGGCCACCGCACGGCGGCACGCCGTGGACCGGAAACGGGCCCTGCGCGCCGCAGCAGCCTGACCGGAGCGGCGGACCGGGAGCGCCCGCGGCTACTGGAGCGCCCGCGGAGACGCCAAAGGCGGGCCAGCCGAAACTGGCCCGCCTTTGTGCAGGGTGAGGTTCCTAGGCGTGCGCCTTGATGGCGGCGGCCAGGACGTCCAGGCCGTCGTTCAGGAGCTCGTCAGAGATGACCAGCGGCGGGAGCAGGCGGATCACGTTGCCGTAGGTGCCGCAGGTGAGGATGATGACGCCCTCCTTGAGGCAGGCTGCGGCGACGGCCTTGGTCAGGTCGGTGTTGGGCTCCTTGGAACCGGCCTGGACCAGCTCGATGGCCAGCATGGCGCCGCGGCCGCGGACATCGCCGATCACGCCGGTCCCGGCGGCGGAGAGCTCTGACTGCAGCGCGCGGAGCCGGGTGGTGGCCACGTCCTCGATGTGGCGGGCACGGCCGGCGAGGTCGTACTGCTCCATGGAGCCGATGGACGCCAGCGCGGCGGCGCAGGCCACCGGGTTGCCGCCGTAGGTGCCGCCGAGGCCGCCGGGGTGGACGGCGTCGAGCAGGTCTGCCCGGCCGGTAATGGCGGACAGCGGCATGCCGCCGGCGATGCCCTTGGCCATGGTCAGGATGTCCGGGATGACGCCTTCGTGGTTGACGGCGAACCATTCACCAGTGCGGCAGAAGCCCGACTGGACCTCGTCAGCGATGAAGACGATGCCTTTTTCCTTGGCCCAGTCGGCCAGGGCCGGCAGGAAGCCTTCGGCAGGGACAATAAAGCCGCCCTCGCCCTGGATGGGCTCGATGATGATCGCGGCGACCTGGTCCCCGCCGATCTGCTTTTCGATCATGGTGATGGCGCGCTTGGCGGCCTCGGCGCCCGTGATCGAGGGGTTTTCCTCGCGGTACGGGTAGCTCATGGGCATGCGGTAGACCTCGGGCGCGAACGGGCCGAAGTTGGTTTTGTACGGCATGGCCTTGGCGGTCAGCGCCATGGTCAGGTTTGTGCGGCCGTGGTAGGCGTGGTCGAAGGCCACAACGGCGTCGCGTCCGGTGGCCAGGCGGGCCACCTTGACGGCGTTTTCCACGGCTTCGGCACCGGAGTTGAAGAGCACGGTGCGCTTTTCGTGGTCACCCGGGGTGAGCCGGTTCAGCTGTTCGGCAACCGCCACGTAGCTTTCGTACGGGGTGACCATAAAGCAGGTGTGGGTGAAGTGCTCCACGGCTTCCTTCACGGCGCCCACGACGGCGGGATCGGAGGCGCCCACGCTGGTCACCGCGATGCCTGAGCCGAGGTCGATGAAGGAGTTGCCGTCGACGTCGTGGATGATGCCGCCGTCGGCGTCGGCAACAAAGACGGGGACGCTGGAGGCGACGCCGGCAGCTACCACAGCCTTGCGGCGTTCGGTCAGTGCCACGGACTTGGGGCCCGGGAAGTCGGCCTGGACGCGGCGCTTCTGCTCCAGGCGGTAGGTGATGTCGGGTGCTGTGGTGGTCATGTCAGGCCTTTCAGGGAAACCGGGGTTGCAGAGCGAGGATGGGGGTCAGGAGTCCAGCGCGCTCATCACGTGCTTGATGCGGGTGTAGTCCTCCACGCCGTACATGGAGAGGTCCTTGCCGTAACCGGACTGCTTGAAGCCGCCGTGCGGCATTTCGGCGGTGAGGAGGATGTGGGTGTTGATCCAGACTGCACCGAAGTCCAGGTCGCGGCTCAGGCGCATGGCCGTGCCGTGGTCGGTGGTCCAGATGCTGGAGGCCAGGGCGTAGTCCACGTCGTTGGCCAGCTCCACGGCTTCGGCTTCGGTGCTGAACCGCTGCACGGTGATGACCGGGCCGAACGTTTCCTGCTGGACCACATCGTCCGTCTGCCTGGCGCCCGTGATGATGGTGGGTTCGAAGAAGAAGCCCTTGTCGCCTGCGCGGTGGCCGCCGGTTTCGATCCGGCAGTTTGCGGGCAGGTTTTCCACCACGGAGGTGACCTGCTTGAAGTGGTTGACGTTGTTCAGCGGCCCGAAGTAGTTCTCTTCGTCGTCCTGCGAACCGGTGTGCAGCGTTTTGGTGTGCTCCACCATGGCGGCCACAACGTCGTCGTGCACCTCGTCCTGGACCAGCACCCGGGTGATGGCCGTGCAGTCCTGGCCGGCGTTGAAGAAGGCGAACTCCGCGATGGCCGCTGCGCTCTTTTTGAGGTCTGCGTCCTTGAACACGATGGCGGGTGCCTTGCCGCCCAGCTCCAGGTGGGCGCGCTTGAGGCCCTTCGCGGCGCCGGAAGCCACAGCGATGCCGGCCCGGACCGAACCGGTGATGGACACCAGGCCGGGGACCTTGTGCTCCACCATCAGCGAACCGGTCTCGCCGGTGCCCAGGACGACGTTCAGGACACCGGCGGGCAGGATCTCCCCTGCGAGCCGGGCCAGCACCAGGGTGGATTCGGGGGTGGTGTCCGAGGGTTTGAGGACCACGGTGTTGCCGGCGGCGAGCGCGGGGCCGATCTTCCAGATGGCCATCAGGAACGGGTAGTTCCAGGGGGCCACCTGCGCCACCACACCGATGGGTTCGCGGCGGACGTAGGAGGTGTGGCCCTCGAAGTATTCGCCGGCGGACTTGCCTTCCAGGATGCGGGCGGCGCCGGCGAAGAAGCGGAGCTGGTCGGCGCCGGCGGCTACTTCCTCCGAAGCGATCAGCGAACGCACCTGGCCGGTGTTGCGGTGCTGGGCCTCGACCAGTTCAGCACTGTTCGCCTCAACGGCGTCCGCGAGCTTGAGCAGCATCAGCTGCCGCTGCCCGGGGGTGACGTGCTTCCACGTGCGGAACGCGTCCTTGGCGGCCGCCATGGCTGCATCAACGTCTGCTGCCACGGAGACGGGCGAGTGGGCCACCACCTCACCGTTGGTGGGGTTCACGATGTCCAGCAGGTCGGTGCCGGCCGGGGTGACGAACTGTCCGTTGATGAAGTTCTGCAAGGTCTGGACCACGGTGTGCAACCTCTTTCATAGGGGCCATCGGCGCCAGGGCGGATGGATGGAACTGCCTTGAGCCTATGCCAGCACCCTGCCGCCGTGAATAGCCACCTGCACACCTTTAGCCGCTGGGGTTAGTGCGGTTGCCCAGCGTCCGTTTATCCTTGTGGCATGGCCATTTCCCTTGCTGCCCTCCTTGGTGTGGGCTCCCTGAAGCTGTCCAACGTGGGAGTCGCCGAAACCACCTGGAACCAGGACATCAACTGGGTGGCCGTGACGGAACTTGAGGATCCGCAGCGCTTCATCAACGGCGGCGAGCTGGTGCTGACCACCGGGCTGCGCCTCCGGTCCGCTCCGGAGCAGCGCCGGTTTGTCCGCCAGGTCCAGCGGGCCGGGGCTGTGGGGATCGGCTTCGGTGTGGGCCTGACGCATGACGCAGTGCCGCCGGCGCTGCTGGCGGAAGCCAACCGCTGGGGCCTGCCCGTGGTGGAGGTCCCGTACGAGACCCCGTTCATCGCGATCGGCAAACTCGTGGCGGACGCCCAGTCCGCTGACCACTACGCCAAGCTGGAGCGGCTCATCGCTGGGCACCAGGTCCTCGCCCGGGCGCTGCTGACCGGCGGCGGCCTGGCGGAGCTCCTCAAGCACCTGGGCAGCATGCTGCGGACGGACATCGCGTTGAGCCAGTTCACGGCCCAGCTGTACAACAGCACCAGCGAATCCCCCGCCGCCGATACGTGGTCCTCCTACCCCATCCCCACCGGCCGCCGGGACGCCTGCACGCTCTGGGTCCGGCAGCCTTTTGAGGACTCCGGGATCATTGGCTACGCCCAGAACCTGATCAGCGTGGAGTTGAACAACATGGTCAAGCAGCGGCAGGCCCAACGTGCCCTGTGCGGGCAGGTGCTGGAGGACGTGATCCACGGGGCGCTGGAAACCAGCGAGGCGCAGCGCCGGCTGGCCGGGGTGGGCGTGAACAGCACCCGGAAGAACGTGGTGCTCCTGGCCGTTTCCGCCGCCCATAACAAGGCCCTGGGGAGCACCTCGGTGCCGCGCGGCCTCGAAAACGCCGTGGCCGCCGTCGTGGGCAAGGACCTTGTCCTGGTGATCAATGACGACGGCGGTACGGCGCCGGCGCTGGCCCGCCAGCTCAGCGACCACCTCGCGGAGGCCGGCATCCACGCCACCATCGGCATCGGCGGCGCCTACACCAAACCCAACGGCCTGCGGTGGAGCTACTTCGAGGCCCGGGACGCTGCCAGCCACGGCCTGCCGGTCAACGAACCGGAGCGCCTCAGCCTGACCTCGCTGCTGCTGGCCAGCGAAGACGTGCCCCTCGCCGACATGGCGCACGAGTCCTTGAATCCGCTGCGGACCTTCGATGCGGCGCACGGCGCGGAGCTGATGGCCACGCTGGAAAGCTACCTGAACAACAACGGCTCCGTGGCGGCCGTGGCCGAGGAACTCACGCTGCACCGCAACACCGTCAGGTACCGGCTGGCACAGATCACTGAGCTGACGGGGTACGACCCCGCCGTCACCACCGACAGGGTCCAGCTCTGGCTGGCGTTGGCTGTGGCGCGGCTCTCGGCACGGCAGGGGAAGTAGGAATTCCCATCCGGAATTCCAGCAGGTCCGAATGCTCCTATGACACCTTCGGGTGTGTGGAAACATTTGCTACCTGACTGGAGATGACTGTGAACAAGACTGCCAAGACCCTGACCCGCACCGCCGCCGCCTCCCTGCTGGCCCTGACGGCCTTCGCCGCCACCTCGCTTCCGGCCCAGGCAGCCACGTCCGACGCCGGGACAAAGGTTGGGCAGGTGGCCGCAGCCAAGGACGCCACTATCCTCAGCGGCCTCTTCAGCGGCGGGTTCCTCAACGGCGGCCTGATCAACGGTCCGCTGGTGGAGGGCCCCGTAGTGGATGGCCCCCTAGTGGGCATTGGCAACGTGGGCCCGTTCCAGTTCGGCCAGTTCCAGTAACACCCGGCTGATTCCGCGGCGCCGGCTTTGAGCCGGCGCCGGAACAACGTTCCCGGGCTGCCGCCGCAGGCCCGGGCCCTTTTGCCATGGCCTGCGGCCCTTTTGCAGTGCCCCGAGGCCTCCGGGCCTGGCGCCCCTCAACCAGAGAAGGACCATGTCCCACGATTCCCTGAACCCCGCTGTCCCCGACGCCACCCGGCTGGACCTGACGCCCGCCCAGCGCGGCATCTGGTACGCGCAGAAACTGGCACCGGAGAACCCGATGTTCCAGATCGGGCAGTTCATCGAAATCACCGGTCCCCTGGATGAGGCCGTCCTGGCCAGCGCGCTGGAACGGGCCGTGGCCGGCACGGACGCCCTGAACCTGGGCTTCGCCGAGGACACCGACGGGCCGTTCCAGTACCCCCGCCCCGGTGCCGCCACCATGGAGGTCACCGACCTGGCCGCCGCGCCGGACCCGGAAGCGCAGGCCCGTGCCCTGATGGACGCCGACCTGGGCCTGCCCCGGGACGCCGCCACGGACCAGCTCCTGCACACCGAGCTCATCCGGCTGGCGCCGGACCGCCACTTCTTCTACCAGCGGGTGCACCACCTCCTGCTCGACGGCTACTCCGCCGTGCTGGTCCTGCGCCGCGTCGCCGGCCTCTACAACGACCTGCTGGCGGACGACGCCGGATCGCCGGGTTCCGGCGCAGTCCCCGCTTTCGCCCCGCTCAAGGACCTCCTGGCCGCTGAGGCCGGGTATGCCGGCTCCGCAGCAGCCACCGCAGACAAAGCCTTCTGGGACGCCGAACTGGCCGACGCCGCGCCCGCCACCGGCCTCGCCGGCCGGCCGGATGCCGCCGCGGGATCGCTGGTGCGCGCCGCCCGGGTGCTGCCCGCACCCGCCGCCGCTGCCCTGGAGTCCGCCGCCGCCACCGCACCTGCCCTGGTCCTGACCGCCGCGTCGCTGTACCTGCACAGGATCACCGGCGAGCGTGAGGTCTCCGTTGCCCTGCCGGTGACGGCGCGCCGCGGCAACCTGGCCAAGTCCACTCCTTCCATGCTCTCCAATATTGTTCCGGTCCGGCTGGCGGTGGACCCGGGAGCCACCGTCCAGGAGACGGCAGCCGCCGTGGGCCGCAACCTCCGCAATGCCCTGGTCCATCAGCGCTTCCGCTACGAGGACCTCCCCACCCAGGGCGGTTACCTGGGTCCGTCCGTGAACATCCTGCCCGTGCTGGACGGCATCGCTTTCGGTCCGGCGCAGGGCACCGTAAACATTCTGTCCACCGGCCCCGTCGACGACCTCTCGATTGTGGTCCACGGCCTGGGCGCCGGCAGCCCAACAGTGCAGTTCGAAGCCAACGCAGCCCTCTACGGCCAGGCCGCCCTGGTTCAGCACGTGGACCGGTTTGTCCGCCTCCTGGAACGCGTTGCCACGCAGCCCGGCGCCACCCTGGCGGACCTGACGGTCACCACGCAGGCCGAGGAGCTGGACCTGCTGGCGGCCGGCGATGCCGGGGACCAGGCCCTGCCCGGCCACACCATCGTGGAGGAATTCCAGCTCAACGCCGCCGCCGGCCCCGACCGGACAGCGGTGGTTGCCGGGGACGGCACCCTCACCTTCGCCGAACTGGAGGCCCGTTCCAACCAGCTGGCCCGCTACCTGGCAAACCACGGCGCCGGACCGGGCACAACGGTGGCCGTCCGCCTGGACCGGAGCCTGCTGCTCCCCATCGCCCTGTTGGCTGTGCTCAAAAGCGGAGCCGCCTACCTTCCGCTGGACCCCGACTACCCCGCCGGCCGCGTGGAAGGCATGATCGAGGACGCCGCCCCCATCCGGCTCCTGACGTCCACCGCGTTCACCGCCGCAGGCTCCGACTCCGGGCCTGGCCACGACGAACTGGCGACGGACGTCCCCGTCACCGTGCTGGACGCTGCCTTGATGGCGGCGTGCCTGGCCGGCAAGGACCCGGCCGCTCCGCTGCCCACCGCAGGCCAGCAGGACCTCGCTTACGTCATCTTCACCTCCGGCTCCACCGGCCGGCCCAAGGGCGTCGGCGTGGAACACCTGCCGCTGCTCAACCTGTACACCTCCCACCGGGACACCATTTTCCGCCCCGCCGAGGCCCGGCTGGACCGGAAACTGCGGGTGGCCCACACGGCCGGGCTGTCCTTCGATGCGTCCTGGGACCCCATCCTGTGGCTTATCGGCGGGCACGAACTGCACCTGGTGGACAACCTGACCCGCCGGGACCCGGAGGCCCTCAGCGCCTACCTGTCAGGGACCGGCATCGACTCGATCGAAACCACCCCTTCCTTCGCCAAGGTGCTGGTGGCCGGCGGCCTGTTCGACCAGGACCGGCACCCGTCAGTGGTGGCCCTGGGCGGCGAAGCCGTGGACGCCCCGCTCTGGAACGACCTCGCCGGCCGGGACGGCGTGGTGGCCTACAACTTCTACGGCCCCACCGAAACCACCGTGGATTCCCTGACCGCGGTGATGGAACCGGGCACCGAACCCACCCTGGGCGGCTCCGTGGCCAACACCCGGCACTACATCCTGGACTCCGGCCTCAACCCGGTCCCGGACAACGCCGTGGGTGAGCTCTACGTCGCCGGCATCAACCTGGCCCGGGGCTACCTCGACCAGCCGGGCCTGAGCGCCGAGCGCTTCGTGGCGGACCCCTTCGCGGTGGACGGGTCGCGGATGTACCGGACCGGGGACATTGTGCGCCGGCAGGGGGACGGGACGCTGGAGTTCCGGGGCCGCCTGGACGCGCAGGTCAAAATCCGGGGCTTCCGGATCGAACTGGCCGAAATCGAGCAGGTGCTGCGCGCCTTGGACGGCGTGGAACACGCGGCCGTCACAGTGGGCCGGAACCGGGCGGGGTATGACCAGCTCCTGGGCTATGTGACCCCCGCAGGTGTTGCCCTAACCGCGCTGGACACCGCCGAACTCCGCCGGCTGGCCCGGCGCCACCTGCCCGACTACATGGTGCCCGCCACCATCACCCAGATCCCTGTGCTGCCGCTGACGCCCAACGGCAAGCTGGACACCCGCGCCCTGCCCGTCCCGGACCAGGAACGCGCCGCCTCCGCCCCGCGAAACGAACGGGAACGGATCGTCGCCGACGCCTTCAAGGAGGTCCTGGGGCTTTCCGACGTTGGGCTTGAGGACGATTTCTTCGACCTCGGCGGGCACTCCCTGCTGGCCACCCGCCTGGTGGCCCTGCTGCGGGACCGCACCGGAACGGCCCCGGCGCTGCGCACGGTGTTTGAAAAGACCACCGTGGCCGAGCTCGCGGAAACCCTGGAACTGGGCACCGCCACCGCGCGGCCGCTGGTCAGGGCGGAACGCCCCGAGGTCCTGCCGCTGTCCTTCGCCCAGCGCCGGCTGTGGTTCCTGAACCGGTTCGCTCCCGAATCCGGTGCCTACAACATCCCCGTGGTCCTGAACCTGCCGGGCAAACTGGACGTGGCGGCGCTGGCGGAGGCCATCGGCCAGCTGGCCGTCCGCCACGAGACCCTGCGGACCCTCTTCCCGCTGGTGGATGGCGAACCGGCGCAGCGGGTGCTGTCCCCGGAGGAGGGCCGGCCGGCCCTGCTGGCCGTGGAGTGCACCGAACAGAACCTGCCGTCAGCGCTGGCAGCGGAAACGGGCCGCGGGTTCGACCTGGGCCGCGACCTGCCGCTGCGCGCCGTCCTTTTCCAGCTGGCCCCGGACCACCATGTCCTGGCCATCACCCTGCACCATATTGCCGCCGATGGCTGGTCCCTGGCGCCGCTGGCCCGGGACCTGTCCGCCGCCTACAACAGCCTCGTCTCCGGCGGGGAGGCCGGGCTGGCGCCGCTGCCCGTGCAGTACGCCGACTACACCCTGTGGCAGCGCGCCGAACTGGGCAGCGAAGCGGATCCCGAAAGCCCCATCTCCCGGCAGCTCGACTTCTGGACCCGCGAACTCCGCGGCGCCCCCGAAGAGCTGTTGCTGCCGTTCGACTACGCCCGCGGCACCCGCGACGAGGCCGCGCACCCGGCCGGCGGACCGGCGTCGTCCGTCCCGCTGACCATCAGCCCCGAAACGGCGGAGCGGCTCAACGCGCTGGCCCGGAACCACAGCGCCAGCCTCTTTATGGTGCTGCAGGCGGCGCTGGCCGCGCTGCTCACCAAGTCCGGCGCCGGCGATGACATTCCCCTGGGCACACCCGTGGCCGGCCGAACGGACACCCAACTGGACAGTCTGGTGGGGTTCTTCGTCAACACCCTGGTGCTGCGCACCAACACGTCCGGCAACCCCACCGCCGGCGAGCTGGTGGAGAGCGTCAGGTACACCAACCTGCACGCATACGCCAACCAGGACGCACCCTTCGAGCGGGTGGTGGAGGAACTGAACCCGGCCCGCTCCCAGCACCGGCATCCGCTCTTACAGGTGATGCTGACCCTGCAGAACACCGTCCCCGCAGAGCTCGCCATGGACGGACTCGATGCCAGCGCCGACCACGGACAGGAGCCCGGCGGCGCCAAGTTCGACCTGCTCCTGGACCTGGCGGAGGGCACCGGCGGGATCACCGGCAGCCTGGCCTTCAACCCGGGGCTCTTCACGCCAGGCACCGCGGAGCAGCTCGCGGCGGGGTACCTGGCCGTGGTGGAACAGTTCGCGGCGGACCCCGCCATCACCCTGGACCGCCTCCGCATCCAGACGCCCGAGCAGCACGCCCGGGTGCTGGGCCACAGCCTCGGCAACCACAACGACGGTCCCGAGGGCACCGTGGTGGACGCCTTCCTCGCCACCGCCGCCCGGATCCCGGCCTCCCCCGCGGTGGTGGACGCAGCCGGCCGCGGCCACGGTCTCAGCTTCGACCAGCTGCGGCAGCGCGTCGACGCGGCAGCCCGGGGGCTGATTGCCCTCGGTGTGGAGCCCGGCGACAGGGTAGCCGTCGCCCTGCCCCGGAACGCCGACGTGGTGACGGCAGCGCTGGCTGTCCTGGCAGCGGGTGGCGTCTACATTCCCGTGGACCTCACCTACCCCGCGGAGCGGATCGGCATGATTCTCGACGACGGCGCCCCGGCCTTGGTGATCGGCACGCCCGGCGTTGCCGGTCCCGCAAGCAGCCGCGCCACCGGGCTCCGGACCGTCACCGTGGAGGCTTTGCTGGCCCGCGGCGCGGACGTTCCGGCCGCCGACCTTGCCGCATGCCGGCCCGCCGCCGATGACCTGGCCTACGTGCTGTACACGTCCGGCTCCACCGGCCGGCCCAAAGGCGTTGCCGTGTCCCATGGCGCGCTGGCCAACCTCTACTCGCACCACCACCGCACCCTGTTCGCACCGCGGTTTGCTGCCGCAGGGTCCGCCACCGTTGCGGTGGCCCACATCGCCGGCCTGGGTTTCGACGCTGCCTGGGACCCCATGCTGTGGCTGGTTGCGGGCGCGGAACTGCACCTGGTGGCGGACGCCGTGCGCTCCGATGCCGAAGCACTGGTGGGTTACTGCCGGGAGCACCGCATCGGGGTCCTGGAAACCACGCCGTCCTACGCCACCCAGCTCCTGCAGCTGGGCCTGGCCACGCCGGCAGCATCCACCGGCGCCCCGGCGGACTTGCCGCTGCTGCTGGTCCTGGGTGGCGAAGCGGTATCCGCCGACCTGTGGGCTAAGCTGGCCGCCACCCCGGAAGTGGAGGCCTACAACTTCTACGGCCCCACGGAGTTCACGGTTGATTCCGTGACGGCCAGGATCGATGGCGCGGTACCCGGCATCGGCCGCGGCGTCGCAGGCACCGACACCCTGGTCCTGGACCAGCACCTGGCCCTGGTGCCCGCCGGGATTCCGGGCGAACTGTACCTGGCGGGAGCGGGAATGGCGCAGGGTTATGACGGGCGCCCAGGCGAGACCGCTTCCCGTTTTGTGGCCAACCCCTTTGCCCTGGACGGCAGCCGGATGTACCGCACCGGCGACCTGGTGCGCCGGCGCGCCGACGGGTCCTTGGAGTTCATTGCCCGCAATGACGAGCAGGTGAAGGTCCGGGGCTTCCGGATCGAACTGGGCGAGATCGAAGCGGCCCTGGCCCTGGCTCCCGGCGTGGACCGGGCCGTGGCCCTTCCCGACGGCGATCCGGCCCAGCGCGTTGTGGCCTACTACACCGGCACGGCCAGCCCGGAGGACGTCCGCGCGGTGGCGGCGGAGCGGCTGCCGGAGTACATGGTGCCGGCCATCATCATGGCCATTCCCGGGATTCCGCTGACCCCGCACGGCAAGCTGGACCGCAGGGCGCTCCCCGCACCGGTGGCAGCCGGGGCCGGCCACGGCACCGCACCGCAGACCGCCGATGAGCACACCATGGCCGGGATCTTCGGCGCCGTCCTGGCAGTGGACACCGTGTCCATGGACGATGATTTCTTCACCCTGGGCGGCCATTCGCTGCTGGCCATCGCCATGATGGGCAAGATCAGGGAGGCGTTCGGCCGCGATGTGCCGCTGCGCACCCTGTTCGATGCGCCCACGCCCGCCGCACTGCTGGCAGCGGTGCTGCCGCCCGCCGGGGACTCCGGGGCCGGCCCGGACGCGCCGCTCAGTGCCACGGGGACAACTCCCGCCGGCCCTGCCGACCTGCCCCTGGCCCTGCCCGAGCCCCTGGCCGAGTGGCTGGCCGGCCCGGATTCGGCCCGTCCGGACCGCCTGGAGCTCTCCTACGCCCAGTCCCGGATGTGGTTCCTGAACCAGCTGGATCCCGGCGCCGCGGATTACAACATTTCCCTGGCCGTCCGCCTGGCCGGCAACCTGGACGAGCGGGCAATGGCCCAGGCCGTGGCCGCCCTGTTCCGGCGGCACGAAATCCTCCGGACCGTGTACCCGGAAACGTCCGGCGTCCCGGAACAGCTGATCCTGCCCGCACCTGATGCCGCTGGTTCAGGCGATCCAGGACCAGGCGATCCGGGTTCAACCGGCACAACCGCTTCGTCCGGCACCGCCATGGCCCTGGCCGTCAGCACCGCCGGTTCCCAGGCTGACGTCCAGGACCTGCTGCGGCTCGACGCCGGCCAAGGCTTCGACGTCCGGTCCGACATCCCGCTGCGCGCCCGGCTGATCCGGCTCCCGGCCGACGGCGGACAGGACCAGTGGGTGCTGCACCTGGTGATGCATCACATCGCCAGCGACGGCGCCTCCCTGGCGCCGTTGGCCCAGGACCTGTCCCTGGCCTACACCGCAGCACAGCAGCACCCGCTGCCGCTGCAGTATGCCGACTTCAGCACCTGGCAGCGCCGGCAGCTGGCCGGCCCGGCGCTCGAGGCCAAGGTGACGCACTGGCAGCAGGCACTGGCCGGCATCCCCGCCGAACTGATGCTCCCGGCTGACCACCGCCGGCCCCGCGAGCCGCGCCAACCCGGCGGCCAGCTGGGCTTCCAGGTGGATTCCGCAAGCGTTAAGGCGCTGAACAGCCTGGCGTCGTCGTCGAACGCCAGCCTGTTTATGGCACTTCACGCCGGCCTTGCCGCGTTCCTGTACCGGGCCGGCGCGGGCGATGACCTGGTGATTGGCTCCCCCACCGCGGGCCGTCCGGATCCGCTGCTTGCCCCGCTGGTGGGTTTCTTTGTGAACACCCTGCCCCTGCGCGTCAGCGCCGGCGGCGATCCGGACCTGCGCACGCTGCTGGGCCGGTCCCGGGCCGGCATCCTGGACGCGTTCGAGAATGACGACGTGCCGTTCGAACGGCTCGTCGAAGCCGTGGCGCCGGAGCGTGAGCTGGGCCGGCATCCGCTCTTCCAGACCATGCTCACGGTGGACAGCGACGCACCGGCAGTCCCCCAGCTGCCCGGCGTTACGGTGAGCGCCGAGCCCGAAACCGGGTCCGGCGAGGCCAAGTTCGACCTCTCCTTCACCTTCCGGCCCGGCGACGACGGCACCCTGGCGGGCACGCTGGACTACAACGCCGCCATGTTCGAGCCGGGTACGGCGCAACGCCTGGTGGACGGTTTCCTGCGCCTGCTTGACCTCGCCTCGGCAGCTCCCGATACGCCGCTTTCGGCCCTGCCGCTGCTGGCCGGGCCCGAGGCCGGCCGTCTCATGGCAGCCACCGCAGGGTCCCGCTCCCAGTCGGCAGATCACGCCGTGGATGCGGATCTCCTGTCGGCGTTTGCCGCGACCGTCAGCGCTACCCCGGACGCCGTGGCGCTGGTGGCCGACGGCGCCGCCACCACGTTTGCGGACCTGGCGGCTTCCGTGGGACGCATCGCCGCCGGACTCACCACGGCCGGGGCAGGCGGCGGCACGGTGTCCGTGCTGCTGCCCCGCTCCGCTGGAACGGTCCAGGGCCTCCTCGGGGTGCTGGCCGCCGGGGCTGCCTACAACCCGATCGACACCGAATACCCGGACCACCGCGTGGCCGCCATCCTTGAGGACGCAGCCCCGCCGGTGGTGCTGACCACGGCTGGCGTGTCTGGCCGGCTGGACGGCATCATCGCCGGCCTGGCCACCCAACCGCGGGTACTCCTGCTTGAGGAGCTCATCGGCACGGAGGCCGCCGGGGACGCCGTCCCCTACGCCCCCGCGCCGCGGGACCTGGCGTCCGTGATGTTCACCTCCGGGTCCACGGGCCGGCCCAAGGGTGTGGAAGTCAGCCACGGCGCGTTGGCTGCCCTGCTGGCAGCGCACCGGGAAACCCTGCTCGCCGGGATCACCCGGCGCAAGGTGGCCCACACCACCGGCGTGGGCTTCGACGCCTCCTGGGATCCGATCCTCTGGCTGGTGGCCGGGCACGAGCTGCACGTGGTCTCCGACGACCTCCGCCGGGACCCGGCCGGGCTCGCCGCCTACTTCGCCGCGCAGGGCATCAGCGCATGGGAATCCACGCCGGGTTACCTCCGCCAGCTCCTGGCCGAACCGGACTTCGCCGGGCTCCTGGCCAGCCATGCCGGTGGCGCCGACGCGTTCAGCCTCGCCCTGGGCGGGGAAGCGTTCGACGCCGGCCTCTGGACCTCCGTCGCGGCACTTCCCGGTGTGCGGGCCTGGAACCTCTACGGCCCCACCGAGGCCACGGTGGACACCGTGGTGGCTGCGGTGGCTGGCAGCGACACCCCGGAGCTGGGCCGGCCCACCCCGGGCACCCGGCTGTACGTCCTGGATGACAGGCTGCAGCACACGCTGCCCGGCGCCGCCGGAGAACTGTACATCGCCGGGACCCAGCTGGCCCGCGGCTACCGCGGCCGGCCGGACCTCACCGCGGAGCGCTTTGTGGCAGACCCCTTCCACGGCGGCGGCGAGCGGATGTACCGCACCGGCGACGTGGTGTTCCGGCACGCCGACGGCCGCCTCGTGTTTGCCGGCCGCAACGACGGCCAGCTGAAAATCCGCGGCTTCCGCGTGGAAACCGGGGAAGTTGAAAACGCCCTGCGCGGCGCACCCGGGGTGCGTGCCGCCGTCGTCCGCTCCTTTGGCAGCGGGGCCGCGGCGCGCCTGGTGGGGTACGTGGTTCCGTCCGACGGCGGGCCTGCAGCAGGCCTGCCCGACGCCGCCCGCAGCCATGTCCGGGCGCTCCTGCCGGACTACATGGTCCCGGCAGCAGTCCTGGTCATCCCGGCGGTGCCGCTGACGCCGCACGGCAAGGTGGACACGGCCGCGCTGCCCGATCCCGGCACCGCCACCCGGGCTGCGGGACTCACCCCGCGGACGCCGCAGGAAAAGACGGTGGCCGGCATTTTCGCCGAGGTGCTGTCCCTGGACCGCGCCGGCGTGGACGAGTCCTTCTTCGAACTGGGCGGGCACTCATTCCTGGCCAGGCCGCTGATCGCCAAGATCAATGCCGCGCTGGGCACTGACCTGCAGGTCCAGTCCCTGTTCCGGGCACCCACTGTCGAAGGCCTGCTCGCCGAGGCTGCCAAGGGCGGGGCGGAAAGCGCCGCGGACAGCCTGCGGCAGCTGCTGCCGCTGCGCACCGCCGGGAGCAAGGCGCCGCTGTTTGCCGTGCACCCGGCGTCCGGGATCGGCTGGGGCTTCGCCGCCATGCTGGGCCGGCTGGACCCGGAGCGGCCGCTGATCGGGCTGCAGATGCCTGGCCTGGAACCTGGCAACACGCACCCGGTGGACGCCGCAACGCTGACGGCCCTGGCCGATGACTACATCGCGCAGATCCGTTCCGTGCAGCCGGAAGGCCCGTACCACCTGCTGGGCTGGTCCTTCGGCGGCTACCTGGCCCACCGGCTGGCCACGAGGCTGCAGGACCTGGGCCATGAGGTGGCGTTCCTGGCCATCCTGGATGCCTTCCCGGACAACCAGGAGTCCAACGCGGAAGCGGGCAGCGGGGCAGGCCTCTGGGCCAGCTACCTCGAGGCACAGGGCTATGACCTGGCCGGCGAGGACCTGGCGGCGGTGGATGTCCACCGGGCCCAGGAAATCCTGCGCGAAAACCACAACCCGCTGGGCACCGTTCCCACCGACTCCGTAGAAGCCATGGCCGGGAACTTCCCCGCGTTGGCGCGGCTGATCAGGGACGAACGCCCGCAGGTGTTCGCCGGCGACCTGCTCTTCTTCAGTGCCACCGAACAGGTACCGGCCGGCACCCCGGACGCCACGTCCTGGACCCCCTACGTCACCGGAACCATCACCGACATCCCCGTCCCGGACCGGCACTCCCAGCTCCTAAGTGACCGGGCTCTCAGCACAATCATGCCGGCGCTGGCCATCCACCTGGGCGCCGGAGCCGAATAACAGATGATGCTCCTGTTGCACACGGGACGCCCCTTACGACGACAGAACCGACAGGAAAGGTCACCATGACGAACCCCTTCGACGACAAATCCGCAACGTTCTCCGTACTGGTCAATGACTTCCAGCAGCACTCCCTCTGGCCGGAGTTCGCAGCAGTGCCGCAGGGCTGGGTCACCATGTTCGGCCCCGACAACCGCGAGGCCTGCCTGGACTACGTCGCCCGGACGTGGACCGACATGGCGCCGCGCAAAGTTGCCGAACTCGCCGCTTCGCAGTGATCCGGATCGAGAACGTCAGCAAGTCGTTCGGCAGTTTTAAGGCCCTGGACGGACTGTCCCTGCACGCAGGGGAAGGGACAGTCCTGGGATTGCTGGGACCCAACGGCTCCGGCAAGACCACCACCGTCAAAATCCTCACCACCCTGCTGGCACCGGACAGCGGTGACGCCCGGGTGGCCGGCCACTCGGTGCTGGCAGCGCCGGCCCTGGTCCGCCGCAACCTTGGACTCTCCGGCCAGTACGCGGCCGTGGACGAAAAACTCACCGCCTTCGAAAACCTGCACATGGTGGGCCGGCTGTACGGCATGAACCGCCGCACCGCGTCGGCCCGGGCACATGAACTGCTGGAAGGCTTCCGCCTCACGGACGTCGCCAATAAACGGTCCGGAACATTCTCCGGCGGCATGCGGCGGCGCCTGGACCTGGCCGGCGCCATCGTGGCGCGGCCCAAGGTGGTGGTGCTCGATGAGCCCACCACCGGCCTGGACCCCCGCGGCCGGCTGGACACCTGGGATGTTGTTTCGCGGCTGGTGTCGGATGGCACCACCGTGCTGCTGACCACGCAATACCTCGAAGAAGCCGACCGGTTGGCCGACAATATCGCCGTCATTAACCACGGCAGGGTCATCGCCGAGGGCACCGCCACCGAACTGAAGCAAAGCGCCGGCACGGAACGCATCAGCGTTGTGCTGCGGCACGCCTCCGACCTTGCCGCCGCCGCCGCGGCGCTGGACGCCGCAACCGGCTCCGGCGTCAGCCCCGACATCGACCCGCAAAACCTGGGCGTGTCCATTGCCGCCCCGCAGGGCCACCGGACGCTGGTGCGCATCCTTTCCGACCTGGACGCCGTTGGCATCCCGGTGGAGGAAGCCTCGCTCCGCCGGCCCACCCTTGACGACGTTTTCCTGCAGCTCACCGGCCACGCCGCGGACCAGGCCCGGCAGAAAGAGGAGGTGGCAGCATGAGCGCCCTCACCGCCGCCGCCCGCGACAGCTCCGTCATCGCCCGGCGCAACCTGCTCAACGTCCTGCGCACCCCCGGCGCCATGGTCACCGGCCTCGTCCAGCCCATTATGTTTGTGCTCCTGCTGGGGTTTGTCTTTGGCGGAACCCTGGGCGGGGACCAGTACCGCAGCTTCCTCATCGGCGGAATCCTGGCCCAGACCCTGACCTTTAACGCGTCCTTCACGGCCGTGTACCTGGCCAAGGACCTGCAGCTGGGGCTCATTGACCGGTTCCGGTCGCTGCCCATGTCCCGGGTTGCCGTGATCCTGGGCCGCACCACCTCAGACCTGGCCACCAGCGTGCTATCGGTCGCTGCCACCATGGTGTGCGGCCTGGCCATCGGCTGGCGCATCACCGGCGGCCCCGGACAGGCGCTGGCCGCCCTGGGCCTGCTGCTGCTGTTCGCCTTCGCCGTGTCCTGGATCGGTGCCGTCATCGCGCTGACCGCCAGGAGCGTGGAGGTGGCCCAGAGCCTGGGCCTCGTCTGGCTGTTCCCTGTGACGTTCATTTCCGGCGCGTTTGTCTCTGTGGATACGCTGCCCGGACCGCTGCGGACCATCGCGGAATGGAACCCCGTGACCGCCGTTGCCACCTCAGCCCGCGAGTTGTTCGGCAATGCCGCCCCGGCAGGGTTCGGCGTTCCTGGCGGCTGGCCTGCAGATAACGCCGTGCTGTACTCGATTCTCTGCAGCGTGGCCATCATCGCCGTGTTCGCGCCGCTGGCCATCGCCCAGTACCGGCGGATCAGCAAGCGATGACCACTGCCGGGCCGGGACAGGGCACTGTTTTCCTCAGCGCCCTGTCCCGGGACCTTGAGCTGGCCTGCGCCCCCACCGGTGGCCTGGCCGCGTACCTGTCCCCCGCCGAAGCGGAGTCAGCCAGGAAGTACACCCGGGCCGGGGACCGGCTGGACTACGCCGCTTCGCATGCCCTGTTCCGGCTCCTGGCGGCGCGGCAGCTGGGCCGGCAGCCGCTGGCTGCCCGGCACCTTCAGGTCACCCGCAGCTGCGCCGGCTGCGGCAGCACAGCCCACGGAAAACCCGAAGTGGCGGGCCTGAGCCTGAGCCTCTCCCGCAGCCACGGCGCAGTGATGGCCGCCGCCGGCCCGGCCGGCACCCCGGTGGGGGCAGACATCGAGCTGGTGCCCGGAAACCTGTTCAAGGGTTTTGACGACTACGTGGCCTCAACGGATGAACGCCTCGGCCTGGCGCCGCAGGACGTTCCGGCACGGCTGCGGTTGTGGGTGGCTAAGGAAGCGGTCCTCAAGGCCGCCGGGCTGGGCCTGTCGGTGACGCCCGCGGCCGTCCACCTGGTAACAGTCGACGCCGGAACGCCGGAGCGCACCCTGCTCCGCGCCGACTGCCCCGGCACCCCGCAGGTCCATGGCCTGACGGCGGCTGCCGTCGCAGCCCCGGATGGCTACGCTGCGGCGGTGTCCGCAGCGTCGGACCTGCCTGCGGCCACGCTGCCGCTCGCGGACCTGCTCCTGGCGCGGGCAGCCTGACCCCGTCCCCTAGATCACGCCGCGGTTCAGCAGGTCCTTCGACTTCTTCCGCGCCTTCCGGTAGCCGGCCACGGACGCCGCCATCTGCTCCTCCTGGCCACTGATCAAAGCCGCGAGCGCCGCAGCGGTGTCCGGCTGGTCGGCGGCCTGCACCAGGGAGGCCAGCAGTTCCCGGGCCAGGACTGCATCGTTGAACGCGCTCAGGAACTTCTGCTGGCTGTGCGCCGCCCGGGCCACTTTTCCGGCCCGCTTGCCGTGCACCGGAACGGCCGATTCAGCCACGTGCCGGAGCCGCTTCGCGTCCTTGCGGATCTGGTGCAGGGCCCGGTGGTGGTCGGTTCCGCGGCGCGCGTGGGCGGCCGCCTTGTGGGCCCTTCGCAGCCTGGCAGCGGACTTGTCCACCGCCTTCGCCGTCACTTTCTTTCCGGCCGCCACCGGGCCGGTCCGGACCGGCGGGTTGTCGCGGAAGGCCTCCAGGTCGTCCAGGAGCCGGAAGTACCGGGCAGATCCCAGGGCTCCGAGCAGCGTGCGGTAGCCGGCGTCAAAACTGGTCCCGGTGTGCTGGCTGATCCGCTGCCGGACCGTGTCCGCGCCGTTGCCTGCCGGCAGCGCGGCCAGCGGCTCCTGCAGCAGGGCGGCCATGACCTCCGCGTCGCGGGGAGCCCCCAGTTGAGCGGCAAGCCACTTGAGTTCGCTTTGCAGCCTGCGCACCTGGACCGCCGAATACAGCTTCCGGTAGGCCGCCAGCACCGAGCGCAGCCGCCGGGTGGCGGTCCGCATGTCATGCACCGCGTCTGGTTCCTCGAGCCGGACGGCCGGGTCCAGCGCCACAAGCTGTCCCAGTTGTGTTGCCACGTATACGGTCACGACGGCGGCAGCCGGGGCTTTCTTGCCGGCCAGCAGGACCGGGGTGCTGTCCAGGTGGCGGCTCTTCAGCTTTTTCCCACCCAGGGCGCGGACCAGCTTGGAGGCGTGCCCCGACGGGGCCGCACCGGCTGCGGCCAGCAGTTCCCCTGCCGGGCCGAACAGGTCAGCACTTCCATGGACCAGTTCGAATTCCCATTCCCGCCACTGCTGGTCGGCGCCGTCCCCGGGGAGTTTCCCTGCGGTGACCCTGTCGTCCGCCAGGTCCGCCAGGTGCAGGCCGTCCGCTGCGTAGAGGATATGGGTGATCCGGCGGGTTGCCAGCCGGGCCACAGGGGCCACCTCCGCTCCCCGCAGGTGCACCTGCAGGTATGCCAGCAGGCTGTCCGGAACCACGTCCGGCTGGCCCAGCGGGGCGTGCAGTTCCTGCCGCACCTGGGGCGCGTCACCGGGCGCAGCGGCAACCGCTGCCGCGTCGGCGATTGCCGGGGGCAGTTTCAGGTGCCAACCCGCATCGGCCCCGCCGGTCCGGCGGCGGAGTGTAATCCGCCGTGCCGCCAATGCATGGTCTGCGGTGTCGAAGTACACCGCCTCCAGCAGCGCCTCGTGCGGGTCCCCCACCCGCGCCACCCCGGGAAGTCCGGAGAGGTCCGGCACCCCGGCCTCCTCGCCGACGTCGTACTTCTTCTCGACTTCAAGTCCCTGGGAAGCCTTCACAGCCATCCTTCCGTGGTGATGCAGCGCGTGCGCCGGGCGTGGCCGGCGGTCCTTTTGCAGTCTATGGCCCTTGGCAGGGGCTGGTTGGAGAGCTTGGCCACAGAACGCCAAACATCAAACGTCCAACCTTTAGGCTGGAGGCATGCCCGCCTCATCACCTCCCCCTGCCCTGGATCCTGCCCTGGAACCCACCCTGGCGCCCGCCCCGGCACCCCTTGCCGTGACAGGAGCCGAAGATTCAGCAGCCGGCACGCCCGCCCCGAAGCCGGTGTCCGCCGTCGTTTTTGGCGTGATCGCGCTGGTCCTGATCGGCCTGAACCTCCGTGCGGGCATCACCGGTGCGTCGGCGCTGCTGCACGACCTGCAGGCGGTCCTGGGCTACGGCGCCCTGGTGGCTGCCGTTATTCCGTCCATCCCCACCCTGTGCTTCGCGGTGGCGGGTGCCGCAACGTCGTGGTTGACGGGCAAACTGGGCGTGGAGAAGGCCATCCTGCTGGCCCTGGCCATGCTGGCCGGCGGGCTCCTGCTCCGCGGCATCCCGGCCACGGGCATGCTGGTGGCCGGAAGCGTGCTGGGCATGTCCGGGCTGGCCGTGTGCAACGTGGCCATGCCGGCGTTCATCCGGGAGCACTTCGCGGACCGGACCTCCCTGATGACGGCCGTTTATACGGTGACCATGACCACCGGCGCCACCGTAACGGCGGTGGCCGTGGTGCCCCTGGCGCAGGCGCTCGGTTCGCCGTCCGCCGCCGTCGGCGCCATCGGGTTTACCGCCGTCGCCGCATTCCTCGGCTTTATCCCCGTGGCCCTGCACGCGCACCGCAACAGCACCCGCGCCGCCTCAGTGCGCGTTTCGCCGTGGCCGCTGCTGCGCACCCGGAAAGGCCAGCTCCTCACCGCCATCTTCTCGCTGCAGGCGCTGCTGGCCTACGCCCTGCTGAGCTGGTTCCCCTACCTGCTCACCACCCAAGGCATGAGCGCCTCAGACAGCGGCCTGATGTTCGGGCTGATGCAGCTGGTCTCCGTCCCGGCAGGCATGATCCTGATCGCCATCGGCTCCCGCCCCCGGATGCTGCGGCCGGCCTTCTACCTGGTCAGCCTCACCATGGTGGCAGGCCTGGTGACGCTGATGGCCCTCCCCGTGGACCTGGCCTTCATCCCGGCGGTCCTGCTGGGCTTCGGCCTGGGCATCTTCCCCCTGGTGATGGTGATGATCAGCCGCAGCGGCTCCACCACCTCCGAAACCACGGCACTGTCCACCCTGGCCCAGTCCACGGGCTACCTGCTGGCCACAGCCGGACCGTTCGGCATGGGCCTGCTGCACAGCGCCACCGGCGGCTGGGGCCTTCCGCTGGCCATCCTCCTGGGCCTGGCCGTGGTCCAGGTTGTGGTGGGGCACCTGATCACCGGCGGGAAGAAGTAGGCCATGGCACTGACCCCCTCGCCGCGCCGGCCGCTCGCCGCCGAGGCCACCGACAAGCTCCGCGCCATGGTTCATTCCGGCGAATGGCCGCTGCACCACCGCATCCCGGCCGAGCCCGAGCTGATGGCCGGGCTGGGCATTTCCCGCGGCACCCTCCGGGAAGCGGTCAAGGCGCTGGCCCACAGCGGCATCCTCGAAGTGCGCCGCGGCGACGGCACCTACGTCCGGGCCACCAGCGAGATGCCCGGCGCCGCCCGCCGCATGTACCAGGACCACACCGAACAGCACATCCTGGAGGTCCGGGTAGGGCTGGACACGCAGGCCGCGCGCCTGGCCGCCCGCAATGCCACGGCCGACGACGTCACAGCCCTGCACGGTTTGCTCGCCGACCGGGACCGGGCCTGGCAGTCCGGTGACGTTGAGGCGTGGGCGCTGGCCGACTGGGGCTTCCACGAGCGGGTGGCGCTGGCCTCCGGCAACCCGCTGCTGTTCGAGCTTTACGCCAGCTTTGGCACCGTGTTCCACCAGGACCTCCTGAGCCAGCAGCGGCGGCCGGGGTTCGCGGGGCTGCCGCAGGAAGGGCACGGGGTGCTGCTGGCCGCCATTGAACGCGGAGACGCGGACGCCGCCGTGGCCACCGTGAACCGCAACCTGAACACGTGCGCGGAGTGGCTGGCCGGCTGAGCCGACCCCGTTTCGCCGCAGCCCCGGAGGTCAGTAGGCTTACTGGCTGAGCAAGATCCGTACTTCCGCCGCGTTCCAGCGGTGTCCTTTAACCCCAGAGGAGCCACTCCATGGCCCTGTTCTCCCGCCATCACCGCGGCACGTGCCCCGCCCACGACGCCGCAGTCCCCGAGCCCGGCAGCAAAACCCCGCAGCAGCTATGGGGCGACGGCTACGGCCGGGTGGGCATCCGGGCCGCACAGACCCTGCTGATCCTCGCGGTCTCAGTGGTGGCCGTGTTTGCGCTCCTGCAGGTCAAGCTGCTGGTGATCCCGATGCTGATCGCGCTGATCCTGGCGGCCGCGATCAGCCCGTTCGTCAACATCCTCAAGCGCCGCGGCATCAACGATGCCCTCGCCACCGTCATCGCTTTTATTGCCCTCCTGGCCGTCCTGGGCGGGGTGTTCACCGTCATCTACTTCTCCGTCCGGAGCCAGTGGGATGACCTGGTCCAGCAGGCAAGCGAGGGTGTGGACCAGCTGCAGGAGTTCCTCCTCAACGGTCCACTGCCCATCGACGCGGCGCAAATCGACTCGGCCCGGGATGCGATTGTGGACTTCGCCACCAGCAGCCAGGCCAGGTCCGGCGCCATCACCGGGCTGTCCGTGGTGACGGAGTTCCTGACCGGCGCCGTGCTCCTGGTGGTGATCCTGTTTTTCTTCCTCAAGGACGGCGAGCGGATCTGGGCCTTCCTGATCAGCCCGTTCAAGGGCGAACGGGCCAGCCGCCTGCGCCGGGTGGGTACCAGGAGCCAGGAAGTCCTGGGCGGCTATGTCCGCGGGACGGCGATCGTGGCCCTGGTGGACACTTTGGGCATTGGCGCGGCGCTGCTGGTCCTGCAGGTTCCGCTGGCACTGCCCCTGGCCATGGTGGTCTTCATCGGTGCGTTCATCCCCATCGTGGGCGCCACCATGGCGGGCATCCTCGCAGCCCTCGTGGCGCTGGTGGCCAACGGACCCGTGGTGGCGCTGATTGTGGTGGCAGTGGTGGTGGCCGTGAACCAACTCGAAGGCAACCTCCTGCAGCCGGTGGTAATGGGCAAGTCCCTCCAGCTGCACGCACTGGTCATCCTGCTGGCCCTGACCGCCGGCACCCTCCTGGCCGGCATCGTGGGCGCGGTCCTGGCCGTCCCCATCACCGCCGTCGCGTGGTCCATCATCAAGGTGTGGACCTCGGACGACGGAACAGCACACCGGAACACACCCGACCGCCGGGCCGCAGGTACCGCGGCCAAGTAGCCCTGCTGACGCACGACGACGGCCCCGCACCTTTTCGGAAAAAGGTGCGGGGCCGTCGTCGTGCGTCAGCGTTGGTTGCGCTGAATTGCAGGCTGCGGTCAGCGGTGCAGGCCCGCCAGGATGTTTTTGGGCCGCTGCATTTCGCCGTGCTTTGCGCCGAGGACTATGACGGCCGCCGCGAAGGCCGGAATGGTCCACTGCAGCACCTTGAGCTGCTGCTGCGCGGCCTTCAGCTCATCCGAGGCGCCCGGCTTCGGCTCGGTGGCGCCTTCTGCGCCTTCACCGGCGAGCTGCTGGACCTTCCTGCCCAGCAGTCCGGAGTACAGCGTAGCGGCGGCGCCAAGCACGGTGACTGCCGTTTTGATGGCCGTGTCGCGGGCAACGCCGTCCTGCTTGGCGATCCGGCCCTTGTTTTCCCAGGCGATGGCCACGTCGGCGGCCAGGTGGGTGGCAAACGCGGCCGTCTGGACCGGCGCCCACTTCATCCAGCCTGCGCTGGAGAGCCGGGTCCGTTCCGCCGGGTCCCGGGCTTCCGCCGCTGCGCCGTTCAGGCCGATGGCGCCCATCAGGGAGCCGCCGAACCAGGCTGCCGCCGTGAGATCGTGGACGGAGCGGGCAATAAGGTTTCCTGCCATGGTGTGCATTCCTAACGTTGAGCGGGGAGGGGAGCTACGCCGGCGCCAGGCCGGGCATTTTCCTTCAGGACGTGCACCCTCATAGTAAGCACACTTACTACCAAGTCCAAAGACCGGAATTTGCGCCGCGAGGACGTAAAATCGACGCCATGGAAACCACAGGAACTTTATTCGGCTGGGCGTTCGGCGACTCCGGCCGCCACAGCGACAACGCCTACGTGGGCGGACTCCAGGGCGAGGCCCTGGCCAACGCGAGGCAAACGGCCAAGGCCAAGGGCGTGGCGGTGGTCCCCGGTTCCGAGGTGTTCACGGTGCTCTCCGGCGACGACTCCCTGGTGGAGCTGGACAACGCACCCGGGAAACTTGTGGTCCGGTGCACCGTGCACGTTGAGGGGCCCGGCGCGGAGAAGCTGCACGCCGAAGGACCCATGAACGGCTGACCGGTGTCCAACGGGGATTCCGCAATCGGCCAGGCCGCCGACGCCGTCGAGGACGCGTCCAACGCCCCGGCGCTCGACGTGCTGGCCCGGGCCGGCTTCGCCGTGATGGCGCTGCTGCACATCATGGTGGGCGGGATGGCCATTGCCGTGGCTTTCGGGCAGCCCGGCGACGCGGACATCACCGGCGCCCTCAGCCAGCTCGTGGCCAACCCCTGGGGCCCGGTCCTGATGTGGGCCGGGGTGGCCGCCTGCACCGGACTCGCGCTGTGGCAGGCCAGCGAGGCCACCGTCCGGGCCCGGAGCCTGCCGGGCAGGGAGCGCCTGGGCAAGCTCATCTCGTCCGGGTTCCTGGCCGTGGCGTACGGGAGCGTGGGGCTCAGCTTTGCCGGCTTCGCCGTGGGCCTGCGCGGCGATTCAGGCGACACTACCCGCGACTTCAGCGCCGCCCTGATGGCCCATCCCGCGGGCCTGTGGCTCCTGGTGGCCGTGGGGCTCACCACCATGGGGGTGGGCGTCTACTTTGTGGTCAAGGGCCTGCGGCAGGGCTTCCGCGCCGAGCTGTTCCGGTTCCGCGGCACCCGCCGCGGCGGGCTGATCGATGTCCTGGGCGTCGTGGGACACATCGCCAAGGGCATCGCCCTGAACCTGGCCGGCCTGCTGTTTGTCATCGCGGCCGCCAAGCACCGCCCGGAGGAATCCACAGGGCTGGACGGCAGCCTCAAGGCCCTCCGGGACCATCCCTTCGGGCCCGCCCTGCTGGTGGCCATCGGGGTGGGCTTCATCGCTTACGGAATCTTCGCGCTGGTCCGGGCCCGGTTCGGCAGGATGTAGGCCGGGCCGGAGTGGGTACGTAAGGAATACGGCGTTTCACCAGAGCAGAAGGAGTCCCATGTCCACTGTGTCCCAACTCTTCAATTCCTCAGCCGAGGACGTGTGGCGGGTGATCGCTGACGGTTGGCTGTACTCCGGCTGGGTGGTGGGTGCGTCCCGGATCCGCGCCGTGGACCCGGACTGGCCGCTTGCTGGCACGCAGCTGCACCACTCAGTGGGCGCGTGGCCGCTGGTGATCAACGACAGCACCCGGGTAAGGGCAGTAACCCCGGGCCGCTCGCTGGAAATGGTGGCCCGCGGCTGGCCCATGGGTGAGGCCAAGGTGGTGATCAGCTTGGAAGACCGGGGCGCCAGCTGCCTGGTGACGATTTCCGAGGACGCCATCAAGGGGCCCGGCACCGTGGTGCCCAAGTTCCTGCGGGACCCCGCCATCGACGTGCGGAACCGCGAAACGCTGCGCCGGTTGGAGCTGATGGCAGCAGGCGGGGCAGGGCGTTGAGGGGTTAAACGCCACGCGGGGCCACCGGCACTTGAACAGGTGCGGGCGGCCCCGCGTTCTTATGCTTTCCGAAAACCCTTAGACCTGGGCGGCGACGCCGTCGCGGGAGATGGCCACCATGTCCCCGCGGGGCACCACCTTGATGCGTTCCCGCTTGACCTCCACACCGTGCGAGCCGCCGGCTTCGGTGGCGGCAGCGCCGAGCGCCAGCTCATGGGCGTCCAGGGCCAGCCAGCCTTCCCAGGACGTGAACTTCACGCCGCGGGTGTCCAGGAGTTCAACCACAGCGTCCGCCTCGGGCACTGCGGCTACCGGCAGGTTCCCGCGGTCTTCCAGCAGGTACGTGACGGTCTCCAGGGCGTCGCCCTTGGTGTGGCCGATCAGGCCCACGGGTCCGCGCTTGATCCAGCCCGTGGCGTAGATGCCCGGCACGTGGGTGCCTGCGGCGTCCAGGACGCGGCCGCCGTCGTTCGGCACCACGCCCTTCTTGTGGTCGAACTCGATCTCCGGCAGGGCCGAACCGAAGTAGCCGATCGCGCGGTACACGGCCTGGACCGGGTAGTCCACAAACTCGCCGGTGCCGCGGGCGTTCCCGGTGCCGTCCAGTTCGGTGCGCTCGAAGCGCATGCCGGCCACCTTGCCCGGGGTTTCCGGGGAGTCGACGATTTCCACCGGGCTGTGCAGGAAGTGCAGGTGCAGGCGTCGGGAGGCGGTGAGCTCGGAGAGGTCCTCCGGCTGCTCGGCGATCCAGTTGGTGAGCGTGCCAACCATGGTTTTGACCTGGTTGTTGCTCTGGATCAGGCGGTCCGATTCCTCGTCGAACTCAAAGTCCTCCGGGTACAGGATGATGTCCACGTCCTTGGAGTGGCTCAGCTCGCGCAGCTCCAGCGGGGTGAACTTGACCTGGGCCGGGCCGCGGCGGCCAAAGACGTGCACGTCGGTAACGGGCGAGGCCTTGAGGCCGGCGTAGACGTTCTCCGGGATCTCGGAGACCAGCAGGTCATCGGCGTGCTTGGAGAGGACGCGGGCCACATCCAGGGCCACGTTGCCGTTGCCGATCACGGCGATTTCCGTGGCCTCCAGCGGCCATTCGCGGGACACGTCCGGGTGGCCGTCGTACCAGGAGACAAAGTCCGCGCCGCCGTAGGAGCCGTCCAGCTCGATGCCGGGGATGTTCAGGTCCGCGTCCTTGATGGCACCCGTGGCAAAGATGACCGCGTCGTAGTGCGTGCGGAGGTCCTCGATGGTGATGTCGGTGCCGTAGTCCACGTTGCCGAAGAAGCGGATGTCGCCGCGGTCCAGGACCTTGTGCAGGGCGTTGACGATGCCCTTGATGCGCGGGTGGTCCGGGGCCACGCCGTAGCGGATCAGGCCATAGGGAGCCGGGTAGCGGTCGAACAGGTCGATGCTGACGGTCAGTTCGCCGCTTTTGACGGCCTCGCTCTTGGTGAGGATGTCCGCTGCGTAGACACCGGCCGGGCCGGAACCCACAACGGCGACGCGCAGGGGACGCTCGGCAGAACCTACGGAAGTGCTTGATGACACGGCTGTGTTCCTTTTGTTCGTTCCTTCCCAACTGACTCGCAGTTATTGTCGTTTTGAGCGTTCAAAACGACAACAACTGCGAGTCAGTTGGGTGGGGGGCTAGGTGGTGACTCGGGCGGTACGGGGACGGTTCGGGGTGGTGGTGCTGTAGTCAGCGGTCCGGAAGTGCGCCGGGGCGAAGGGGCTCACGCGCACCACGTCACCGATGACGATCACTGCTGGATTGGCGACGCCGGCCGCTTCCGCTTGGTCGGCGATGGAACCGAGGGTGCCAATCGTGACGCGCTGGTCCGGCAGGTAGCCGTTTTCAACAATACCAACCGGGGTGTCCCCCGGCAGGCCTGCTCCGCGGAGGGCGGACGCGGATTCGCGGAGCTGGGCCACGCCCATCAGCAGCACAATGGTGTGGTCGGCGCGGGCGGGGACTTCCGAAAGTTCCTCATGGCCGGTGACCACGCTGAAGCCTTTGGCCAGGCCGCGGTGGGTTACGGGAATGCCTGCTGCGGCGGGGACGGAGATGGCCGAGGTCACCCCGGACACCACCTCCACCTCGACGCCGCGCTGACGGCAGTACTCGGCTTCTTCGCCGCCGCGGCCCAGCACATATGGGTCCCCGCCTTTGAGCCGGACCACGCGGTGACCCTGCAGGGCTTCGTCGGCAAGGATCCGGTTGATCTCCGCCTGCGGCACCGGGTGGTGGCCGGGGGTCTTACCCACTTCGATGATGCGGACATCGGGTGCCAGTTCCTTCAGCAAGCCGCGGGGGCCCAGCCGGTCGGCAACCACAACGTCGGCCTGGCCCAGCAGCCGGCGGCCACGGACGGTGATCAGGCCGGCATCTCCGGGACCGCCGCCAACCAGCGCCACGGAACCCCGGTGGGCGCGGCGGCGGCGCAGCGGCAGGTCGCCGGTTTCCAGTGCGGTGGCCACGGCGTCACGGACTGCCATGGCGCGGCGCGGGTCTCCCCCGGCGTTGACGGCGATCTTGACGTCATCCACCTCGGCGACGGCTGGGGTCCACGCGGCGGAAGTTTCATGGTTGGAAGCGTTCACGCACCAGATGCGCTGCGCTTCGGCGTCGGCAGAAACCTGCGCGTCCACGGCGGCGTTGCCCGTGGCGGTCTGGACGAACCAGGCGCCGTCCACGTCGGCGGAAAGGTAGGGGCGCGGCACCCAGGCCAGGAGGCCGGCGTCGGCCAGTTCCTGCAGGGCGGCGCAGGCAGCGGGGGCCACAACGGTGACGCGGGCGCCTGCATCCAGCAGCCCCTTGGCACGCCGGGCAGCGACGGGTCCGCCGCCCACCACCAGCACGGGGCGGCCCAGAAGCCGCAGCGCCGTGGGGTAAATGTCCTGAATTGCCATGGCTCAACGGTAGGGCCGCGTCACATTCGCCTACAAAGGCCGGGCAACACCAGTTCACTTAAGGTAACGCTGCGTCACATAGGGACGCGGGTCAGGAGAGGCCGGCGAGGTATCGTCCGCGGCGCACGATGAGCCGCTCCAGGTACCTGGCCAGCACCAGTTTTTCGGCCAGCCGGCCCAGCACACCGAGGGGTGCGGTGAATTCCACCGAGTCGGTCATCACGCTGCCCGTGGGTGTGGCCTCGAAACCGTGGACGTGCCGGAAGGACGCAAAGGGGCCCCGGACCTGTTCGTCTGTGAAGCTTTCCGGGAAGTCCAGCCGGGTGACACGGCTGGTCATGGTGAGCGGGATCCCGAAGTGCCATGCCCGCCAGGTCACCTGCTGGCCCAGGCCAATCAGCCCGGACGTCACCCCGGCCACGGCCCGCTCCGCTGAGCCGCGCTGCGATTCGACGTGCAGGTCGATGCTCCGCGCCAGGTCGAACAGCCGCTCCGGCGGCAGGGTGGATTCGGTACGGCACACGAAGCTGACGGTCACCAGGCCAGTCTTACACGCTTAAACGGCAAAGCCCGGCGGCTGGTGTCCGGCCGTCGGGCTTTGCAGGGGTTGGATGGGGGCTAGCGGGTGCTGCCGGCCAGGAGACCGCGGCTGCGCAGGAGCCGCTTCTCAATGGGCCCGAACACCAGCAGTTCGATCAGGATGCCCACGGCCAGGATCAGCAGGATGGCCGACATCACGATGGTCATGTCCGACAGGACGCGGCCCTGATCGAGCAACGAGCCGAGTCCGAAACCAATGGTGCCGCCCACAGCAATGATTTCCGCAGCCATCAAGGACCGCCAGGAGAAGGCCCAGCCCTGCTTCAGGCCGCCCAGGTAACCCGGCAGCGCGGCGGGCAGGATGACCTGCAGCGCCATCTGCAGCCGCGAGGCGCCCAGCACCGTTCCCACCCGGCGGTACTGCGGCGGGATCTGGTCCACGCCGGAGATGAGCCCGTTAATGATGGAGGGGATGGCGCCCATAAACACCACGAAGTACACGGTGGCGTCGGTCAGCCCGAACCAGATGATCGCGGCCGGCACCCAGGCCACGGACGGCAGCACCTGCAGACCGGAAATCAGCGGGCCGAACGCCCGGCGCAGGGGCGCCACCTGGGCGAGCAACAGGCCGATGGGCGTGGCGATGGCAACCGAAATCAGGAAGCCCACCAGGCCACGCTGCAGCGAGGTCCACACGGCCTCCTGCAGTTTGCCCTCGCCCCAAAGGACTCCGATCTGGCCCAGGACGTCCAGCGGGCCGGGCACCAGGTCGCGGCGCTTGAGGCCCAGGGACACGTAAAACTGCCAGATCAGCACCAGCACCACCAGGGCGGCGACGGGCAGCAGGATGCGGCTCCACTCAATCCGGTGCTTCCGGTCGGCGTCGGACTGGAGGGAGTCGAGGCCGGCTTCGAGCTCGCGCAGGTCCTCCCGGCCGGACGACGAACGGGTCAGGGCGGCGTGGACGGAGCGGTGGCCCTCATCGGGGGCGTCCGGGTGCACCTCGGCGAGAGGGGTGGGGTTACTTGGCATGGCGGCGGATCTCCTCCCGCAGCCGGGACGTGATGGCCCCGGTCAGCTGGCCGGCGAGTCCGGCATCGGTGTGGTGTTCCTCGGTGACGGCCCATTCCTGGACCACCCGGCCGGGGCGTGAGGACAGCAGCAGGACCCGCTGGCCCAGCCGTACAGCCTCGCGGACGTTGTGCGTAACAAAGACGATGGTGCGCCCGGTTTCCTTCCAGATCCGCTCCAGCTCGTCGTGCAGCAGGTCGCGCGTGATGGCGTCCAGGGCGGCGAACGGCTCGTCCATCAGCAGCAGCTGCCGGTCCTGGGCGAGCGAACGCGCCAGCGACACACGCTGCCGCATGCCGCCGGAGAGTTCGTGCGGGCGCTTGTCGCCGGCTGTGCCCAGGTGGACCAGTTCCAGGAGCTCCTGCGCCTTGATGCGGCGCTCGGATTTGCCCACGCCGCGCAGCTTCAGCGCCAGCTCGATGTTTTCCCGGGCGGTCAGCCAGGGGAACAGGGCGGCGTCCTGGAACATAAACGCGGCGCCGTCGCTGGGTACTTCCAAGGCGCCCGACGACGGCGCTTCCAGTCCCGCGATGATGTTCAGCAGGGTGGATTTGCCGCAGCCGGACGCACCGAGGAGGGCGACAAACTCGCCTTTGCCGATGGTGGCGTTGACGTCGTCCAGCACCGGGGCGCCGTCGCCGAAGCGTTTGCCCAGATGTTCCAGTACGACTGGCATGGTGCCGTCCTTAGGTAGGGGGTGTGGTCAGTCCTGGCCGAGGCCGGCCGCGGAAATCTTCGCTGCGGACTCCGTGACGCCGTTGAGGGCGCGGAGGTCGAACAGGCCGGTGATGTCGGCCTGCTTGGTGGTGCCCGCCGTGACGCCGTCCGCCAGCAGCCGGGGGTAGCTGCCGGCCAGCGGGTCCAGGGTGAAGGTGATGTTGGCCAGGGACCGGGCCAGGACGTCCTCAGGCAGTGCCGCGCCGGCCGATTCCTGCAGGGCTGCGTTGATGACGGCGGCTTTGTCGGCGGTGGGGGCGGTGTTGAGCCAGTCCACGGACCTGGCATGGCCGCGGAGGAGGGCCGACACGGTGTCCGGGTGGTCGGCGGCGAACTTCTGGTTGACGATCAGGATGGTGGTGGGGAATTCGCCGGGCTTGCCGGTCTCCGCCCCGTCCCAGAGATCCTTCTCATCCACCAAAACCTGGGCGCCGGCGGTCAGCACCAGGCGGGAGGCCCACGGCTCCGGCAACCACGCGCCGTCGAGCTTTCCGTCCTGGAAAAGCTTCAGCGACTGGGAGTTTTCGGTGGGGTTGATGGCCACGTCGCCGCTGCCGTCCACGTTGGTTTTGTAGCCGTTGCCTGCCAGCCAGGCGCGGAGCGCCACGTCCTGCGTGCCGCCCAACTGCGGGGAGGCCAGGGTTTTGCCCTTGAGGTCGGCAGGGGTTTTGATTTCCGGTTTGACCACCAGCTGCGCGCCGCCCGCTGCTGCCCCGGCGATGACCTTGACGGACTGGCCCTGGCTCTTCACAAAGGAGTTGATGGCGGGGTTGGGGCCGATGTACGCGGCGTCGATCGCACCGGCGTTCAGCGCCTCGATGGCGGCGGGCCCGGCGTTGAAGGTTTCGGTGCTGAGCGTGGTGTTGCCCAGGGCTTCGGCGAGGAAACCCTGCTTGATGCCCACCAGCGCCGGCGCGTGCGTGACGTTGCCGAAGTAGCCGAGTTTGAGTTCGGCGGCGGGTGTGGGCTCGGCGGCTTCCGCGCTGGCGTTGCGGGAGACGGTGGACGACACCACGGCCCCCACCACGATCAGCAGGACCAGGCCGATGGCCAGGGCGGCTTCGAGCGCGCGCTTGCGCTGGGGTGCAGCGCTTTCGCCTGCCACGATGCGGGTCATCCCGGGCTTGGAACTAGTCATTGTTTCACCATAGGGAGTGACCCAAACCCGTTCAACGACGCGGAAACGGGGGGTCACGGGGGTTCATCTGGCGTCACATTCCGCCGGAAACGCGAAATCGCCGGAGCGCTGCGGGGTCGCCGGAAATTTCCGGCGATTTCGCAGCGCTCCGGCGATTTCGGCCGGCTTAGATGGAGTAGCGCTCGTCCTCATGGTCGCCCGGGTGGTCCTTGACCAGGCCGGCGGCGAGGGTGTTGCCATCCAGGGGGTCGATCACCAGGAACGCGCCGGTCCGGCGGTGGTGCAGGTAGTTCTCCAGCGGCAGCGGCGCTGCGAGCCGGAGCTGCGCGTGGCCAATGTCGTTGAGCTCCAGCGTTGAGGCGGCCTCGAGCTGGAACGATGCCAGGTCCAGCTTGCCGCTGACGTTCCGGACCAGCGCCTGCACGGTACGGGTACCGTGCTTAACCAGCACCTTGGCGCCCTCGCGGAGCGGCTTGGGCGAGAGCCAGCACAGCGCTGCGTAGAGGTCGGCGGAAGCTTCGCGGACGGTCCCTGCGGCGGCGATGGTGTCACCGCGGGCCACGTCGAACTCATCCGCCAGGCGGATGGCCACCGACTGCGGCGCTGCGGCTTCGGTCAGTTCAGCGCCGGCAAAGTCGATGCCCGCTACCGTGGTGGTGCGGGGGGCCTGGCCGGGCGTGAGCACGGAGACCTGGTCGCCCACCTTGACGGAGCCTTCGGTGATCTGCCCGGCGTACGCGCGGTAGTCACGGTAGGCCTCCACGTCCAGCCCGGCGGCCACGGCGTCGGGAGCCAGCGCACCCTGCGGCCGGACCACCAGCTGGACCGGGAAGCGGAAGCTTTCCAGGTGGCTTTCGAGTTCGTCGGCAGCCGGCAGGGTTTCGAGGACCTCCAGCAGGGCGGGTCCGGTGTACCAGGGGGTCCGCGCCGAGCGTTCCACCACGTTGTCGCCGTCCAGGGCCGACACGGGAACCACCAGCAGGTCGGTGATCCCGTCCGAGCCCAGGCCCAGCTCGCGGCCCACCTTCTGCACGTCGGCTTCGATGTCACGGAACACGGACTCGCTGAAGTCCACCAGGTCAATCTTGTTCACGGCCACAATCACGTGGGCCACCCGCAGCAGCTGCAGCACCGAAAGGTGCCGGCGGGTCTGCTCCAGCACACCCTTGCGGGCGTCGATGAGGACGACGACGGCATCCGCCGTGGACGCGCCCGTCACCGTGTTTTTGGTGTACTGGACGTGCCCGGGGCAGTCGGCCAGGATGAAGCTGCGCTGGTCGGTGGCGAAGTAGCGGTAGGCCACGTCGATGGTGATGCCCTGCTCACGTTCGGCGCGCAGGCCGTCGGTGAGCAGTGCCAGGTCGATGCCGCCGGCGGCGCCGCCGAAGCCACGGTCCGCGGAGGTGCGGGCCACGGCGTCGAGCGTGTCGGCAAGGATCGCCTTGGAGTCGTGCAGGAGCCGGCCCACCAAAGTGGACTTGCCGTCGTCGACCGATCCTGCGGTGGCGAACCGGAACAAAGTGGTGGGCAGGGCTGTCTCCAGCTCGGCGGCCAGGAGTGAAGTTTCGGTGCTCATTTAGAAATACCCGTCCTTCTTGCGGTCTTCCATGGCTGCCTCGGAGATGCGGTCATCTGCGCGGGTGGCGCCACGTTCGGTCAGGGTGGAGGCTGCAACCTCCACCACCACGTCGGCCACCGTGTAGGCGTCGGATTCCACGGCGCCTGTGCAGGACATGTCGCCCACGGTGCGGTAGCGGACCGTTTTGGTGATGACGTTTTCGGTGGGCAGCGGCTGGCTGACCTCGCCCACCGCACGCCACATGCCGTCGCGGGCAAAAACCTCACGCTCGTGGGCGTAGTACAGGCCGGGCAGCTCGATGTTCTCGCGCTCGATGTACCGCCAGATGTCCAGCTCGGTCCAGTTGCTGATGGGGAACGCGCGGACGTGCTGGCCCACGGTGTGGCGGCCGTTGTACAGGTTCCACAGTTCGGGGCGCTGGTTGCGCGGGTCCCACTGGCCAAATTCGTCGCGGAGGCTCAGGATCCGTTCCTTGGCGCGGGCCTTGTCCTCGTCGCGGCGGCCGCCGCCGAAGACCGCGTCGAACTTGTTCCGCTGGATCGCGTCCAGCAGCGGGACCGTCTGCAGCGGGTTGCGGGTGCCGTCGGCGCGCTCTGCGAGCTCGCCGCTGTCGATGAATTCCTGCACGGAGCCCACCACCAGTTTCAGGCCCAGGCGCTCCACGGTGCGGTCCCGGAAGTCCAGGACCTCAGGGAAGTTGTGGCCGGTGTCCACGTGCAGCACGGGGAACGGTACCTTGCCGGGCCAGAACGCCTTGGTGGCCAGATGCAGCATCACCACGGAGTCCTTGCCGCCGGAGAACAGCAGCGCGGGCTTCTCGAACTCTGCCACCACTTCACGGATGATGTGGATGGCCTCGGACTCGAGGGTGTCCAGGCTGCTCAGCCGGGTCGACTGCAAAGGGGCGGCATCTGCTGCGTAGGCGTCAGCTGTGATGGGTGTGCTCATGTGTGAAGTCCGCATTCTGTCTTGTCGGTTCCTGCCCAGCGGCCGGCGCGGGGGTCGTCGCCCGGCGCCACCTTCCGGGTGCAGGGCTGGCAGCCAATGGACGGGTAGCCCTGCGACAGCAGCGGGTTGACGGGAAGGAGGTTGTCATCGGAGTACTGGACCAGTTGGTCGAAGGTCCAGGCGGCCACCGGGTTGACCTTGACCAGGCCGTTGGCCTCGTCCCAGGTCACCAGCGGGGTGTTGGTGCGGGTGGGGGCCTCGTCGCGGCGGACTCCGGTGAACCAGAGTTCGTAGCCGGACAGGGTGCGGCGCAGCGGGCCCACCTTGCGCAGCGCGCAGCACTGGGCGGCGTCCCGGGCAAACAGGTCCTTGCCCAGCAGCCGGTCCTGCTGCTCCACAGTGGTCTCGGGCAGCACGTCCACCACGTTGACGCGGAGGTTCGCGGCCACCTCGTCCCGCGTGGCGTAGGTTTCCGGGAAGTGGTAGCCGGTCTCCAGGAACAGGACGTCGACGCCGGGAAGCTGGTCGGCCACGAGGGCCGGCAGGACGGCGTCGGCCATGGAGCAGGCCACGGCCACGGCGGGCAGTTCGAAGTTCCGCTCCACCCAGGCGATGACGTCCCGGGCGGGGGCGTCCCAGCCCAGCTCGGCGGCGCCGGCTTCGGCGAGGGCCTTCAGCTCATCGTGGGAGCGGAGTTTGGCAGGTGCCACGTGTGTGCTCACTGGAGTGCCTCCTCGTCTGCTGCGTGGGCCCATTCGGCGAAGGTCTGGCCTTCGGCACGCTGGGCCACGAAGGTGCGGACAACGCGCTCAACGTAGTCGGGCAGGTCGTTGACGTACACCTTGAGGCCGCGGACGGTGCGTCCCAGGCCTGCTTCCTCGCGCTCGTTGGAAGCCAGCCCGCCGCCCAGGTGGACCTGGAAGCCGGGGGTGGGATCGCCGTCGGGCGTTGGCAGCATCATGCCCTTGAGTCCGATGTCCGCGGTCTGGATGCGGGCGCAGGAGTTGGGGCAGCCGTTGATGTGCAAAGAGAGTGCCTGCGGCAGTTCACCGGAGCCGGCGAGGTCCGCCAGGCGGCGTTCCAGCTCGGCCACGGCGGTTGCCGCCGTCAGCTTGGTCTCCACGATGGCGAGCTTGCAGTATTCGATGCCGGTGCAGGCAATGGTGCCGCGGCGGAACACGGACGGGCGGGCGGAGAGGCCCAGCGCGTCGAGCTCGGCAACCAGCGGTTCCACCTGGTCCTTGGCAACGTCCAGCACCACAAGCTTCTGGTGCGGGGTGGTGCGCAGGCGGTAGGAGCCGCGGGCCTCGAGGGTGTCCGCGAGCTTGACCAGCGCGGCACCTGACAGCCGGCCGGCCATCGGGGTGGCGCCAATAAAGAACTTGCCATCCTTCTGTTCGTGCACACCGATGTGGTCGCCGGGGGTGGTGGGCTTGGGCGCGGCCGGGCCGTCCGCCAGTTTGTAGCCCAGGTATTCGTCTTCGAGGATCTGGCGGAACTTCTCCGGGCCCCAGTCGGCCATCAGGAACTTCAGGCGGGCCTTGGTGCGCATGCGCCGGTAGCCGTAGTCGCGGAAGATGCTGGTGACGCCGAGCCATACTTCGGCGGCCTCTTCCGGCTTCACGAACGCGCCCAGCCGCTTGCCCAGCATGGGGTTGGTGGACAAGGCGCCGCCGGCCCAGAGGTCGTAGCCGATGCCCAACTCGGGGTGCTTGACGCCCACCAGTGCGAAGTCGTTGATCTCGTGGACCACGTCCTGGCTGGGGTGCCCGGTGATGGCCGTTTTGTATTTGCGGGGCAGGTTGGACAGCAGCGGGTTGCCGATGAAACGCTCGCCCAGCTCCGCGATAAGCGGCGTGGGGTCGATGATTTCGTCCTTGGCGATGCCGGCCACGGGCGAGCCCAGGATGACGCGGGGCACGTCGCCGCAGGCTTCGGTGGTGGACAGGCCAACACTTTCGAGCCGGGTCCAGATCTCGGGGATGTCTTCCACCCGGATCCAGTGCAGCTGGATGTTCTGCCGGTCGGTGAGGTCGGCCGAGTCCCGGGCGAAATCAACGGAGATCTGCCCGATGACGCGCAGCTGCTCGGTGGTCAGCGCACCGCCATCGATCCTGACGCGGAGCATAAAATACTTGTCTTCGAGCTCGTGCGGCTCGAGCGTTGCGGTCTTGCCGCCGTCGATCCCGGGTTTGCGCTGCGTGTAGAGGCCCCACCAGCGGAACCGGCCGTGCAGGTCCTGGCCGGGGATGGAGTCGAAACCCTCTTTGGAGTAGACGGACTCGATACGCTCGCGCACGTTCAGGCCATCGTCTTCCTGCTTCCAGGTTTCGTTGGCGTTCAGCGGCGTTTTGCCGTCCACTTTCCACTGCCCGTGCGGCTTTGCGGCGGGACGGGACGAGCGGGCAGGGCGCTTGGCGCCAGCGGAATCCGCAGACGCTCCGGCTAGAGCTGTATCAGTCATGCATCGACTGTAGGTCCCGCCCGAATGGCGTCACAAAGGTTCGGGAAACGCTAAGTCACCTAGGGAAATATTTCGTCACGAAACGCTTCACGATGCCCGGCAGGCTCCGCTTCTGTGCAGGACCGGCAGGTGCCTCCGCTGCCTCGGTTTCCGCCGCGGCCGACGCCGGTGCTGCCGCCGGCGCTGCAGCTCGGGGCGCCGTTTCCGGGGGTGCTTCGGGCTGGGGTGCTGTGTCTGAAGGTGCTCCGGCCTGGGGCGCTGTGTGGCCGGCGACGGCGTGGTCGTAGCGGTCCAAGGCAACCTGGGCCAGCACGTCGGAGGGCAGCAGCGGCTCGGCCACCACGTCGGCCCCGGCTTTGGCCAGCTGGTCGTGGAAGAACCCGTGGGCCAACAGGTAGGAAGCGATGATGACCCGCCCCTTGCCCTCTCCCCCGGGATATTCGGCCCGGAGCGCGGCCACGGCGTCCGGCACGGAAGGTTTCTCGGCTGCACCGTACGCCGGCACAATCCTGTTGCCGCGCAGTTTCCGCAGGTGCGCTGCCACCTCCTGGACGCTGACTGCAGCGTCTGGGTTGGAAGATCCGGCGGCGGCCAGCACCACGGCGTCGTCCGCGGTGATTCCCGCTTCCCGCAAACGCTGGTCCAGGACCTCCGCCAGCCGCGGGTCCGGCCCCAGCGGCGCTGAGGCCAGGCTGTTGGCGCGGCTGCCCACGGCCCGGGCGATATCGACTTTTGTGTGATACCCCACGCTCAGCAGGAGCGGGACCACCACTGCGGCCTCCCCTTCAGGCAGGCCGGCCATCACGTCCACCAGGTCCGGGTCCTGCACGTCCACGTAGGACTCGCGGACGTCCAGGCCGGGCCGCAGGGCGGAGATTCCGGCGCGGAGGCCGTTGACTTCGGCACCCCCTATGTCGCTGGACGTTCCGTGGGCGCAGGCGATCATGATCGGGCTGTTCATACGGGCTAGCGTAACGTTGGAGCCGCCTTGTCCGCCCTCCGAGAATGACCGGGACGTTCCAATGACATTCCCTTTTGACATCGCCCTGGTCTGGCTGGACCTGGCCGGCGTCTTTTTCTTTGCCGTCTCCGGGTCGCTGCTGGCCGCCCGGAAACAGTTCGATCTAGTGGGCTCCCTGCTCCTGGCGTCCCTGGTGTCGCTGGGCGGCGGGGTGATCCGTGACATCATCCTCAACACGGTTCCGGCCGCGTTCACCAATCCGGCGTACCTGCTGCCGCCGCTGCTGGCCACGTTCCTGGTCTACTCGCTGTATTCCAGCGTCCAGCGTTTCACCTCGCTGCTGGTCCTCTTTGATGCCGGCGGGCTGGCACTGTTCTGCATCACCGGCACGCTCAAGGCACTTTCGCTGGGCATGAACCCGTACTCGGCCATCCTGCTGGGTGTCACCACGGCCGTGGGCGGCGGTCTGTTGCGCGACGTCACGGCCAACGAGGTGCCCCAGCTTTTCAACAACGGTGACCTCTATGCAGTCCCGGCTTTCACCGGCGCCGCCCTGACCACCCTGCTCTGGCTGGGCGGGTTGTTCAACGGCCTGACGGCCTTCGGCGTCGCCGCCCTGGTTTTTGCATTCCGCGTTGTGGCCTGGCGCCGTGCGTGGACCATGCCGATGGCGGTCCATGGACGGCACCGGCGGCAGTCCGGCGGCGGCAAACCGGGCACCCGGAATTAGCTAGGATATGAGCATGACTGACATGTTCCTCGAGAAATTCCGCGCGCTGGTTCCGAAGTATCTCGAGGATGAATGGCAGGAAGCTGACGGCCTCACCGCCGAGGAGCTGGACACCGCCCTGGCCGACCACCAGTTCGAGATTCCCCTGGTGCTGCGCGAGTTCTACCTGGCCATCGGCGGCTGCGAGGACCTCATGGAGGCCTACCACTACTTCTGGGACCCTGAAGAGCTCGAAGTTGATGACGAAGGCTTCCTGATGTTCCTTGAGGACGAGGAAGAACAGTTCACCTGGGGCTTCCGGATCGGCGACCTCGGCGTCCCGGATCCGATCGTCTACCGGCGCAACAATGCCCGCGCGCAGTGGAAGTCGGAAGAGGGAACCTTCTCTGAGTTCGTCTTTGACATGTTCGAGTGGGCCTTCGAGGACGACGAGTCCTAGCCTCGGGCTTTCAGCACACACCTCTTCGTGACAATTCCAATAACAAGCCTCTTGCGCAATATGACAAAACTGTCATAGACTCTTCATGGATCCGCTAAACGCCTCCGGCGGATCTGATGCGAACGGAGAGATAGCCTCGGTTCTACGCAACGGATAGCTCGTATCCCTTGCTGCGAACCGGGGCTGTCCCGTTTAACAGGCCCCTTAGCGCAGGCCCCGCCTAACGAACAGACAAAAAGAGCCCGGCACCCGTAGGGGCGCCGGGCTCCACACAAAATGTCAGCTGGCCCGGTCCACGACTGCCAGCGCAAAGTTGGACAGCGAGGACTTGACCACACCTTCGGGCAACGGCGCCAGCGCGGCGATGGCCTCATCGGCCCAGCGGCGTGCCACCACCCATGATTCAGCTGTCACGGCGTGCCCGCGCAGGCCCGCCACGGCGGCAGCCAGGGCCTCGTCCGAGGTCAGGTCGCCGTCAATGAGCTTCAGGAGTTCGACGGCGGACTCGTCGCCGGCAGCCGCATCGCGCCGGAGGAACAGGACGGGTAGCGTGGGGACACCTTCGCGGAGGTCGGTTCCGGGGGATTTCCCGGACTTGACCTTGACCCCGGTGACGTCGATGACGTCGTCGGCGAGCTGGAAGGCAACACCTACCTTCTCGCCGTACTCCACCAGCAGGGATTCATAGGCTTCGTCGGCGCCGGCAAAGATGGCACCCAGCTGCCCGGAAGCGGCAACCAGCGAACCGGTCTTATCCGCAATGACTGACAGGTAGTGCTCCACCGGGTCCTCGTCCGGCCGCGGCCCCACGGTCTCGTGCAGCTGGCCGAGGCACAGCCGCTCAAACGTGCGGGCCTGGATGCCCAGCGCCCGGGAACCGAGCTCGGACACCAGGATGGAGGCACGGGCGAAAATAAGGTCCCCGGTCAGGACGGCCACGGAGTTGCCCCACACCTCATGGGCGGTGGGAGCACCGCGGCGGAACGGGGCGGAGTCCATCACGTCGTCGTGGTACAGCGTGGCCAGGTGGGTCAGTTCCACCACCACGGCGGCCTGCACCACGGCGGGCAGCGAAGCGTCACCGAGGTGTGCGCAGAGCAGGGTCAGCAGCGGCCGGATGCGCTTGCCGCCGGCTTCCACCAAATGCCGGGACGTGGCGTCGGCCAGGGGGTCGGAGTTGGCGATTGCCTCGCGCAGCTTCTTCTCCACCTTGGCCAGGTTGGTGGTGATGGCGGGGCCCAGGTCGGCATCTTCGGCGATGGCTGCGAACCCTGCGGGCAGCTGGAGCCCGGTGGCGATGGCGCTGGTATTCAGGGACGGCTCAGCGTCGGTGCTGCCGTGTCCGGCATGGGTCCAGCTGTGGTCTGCGGCGTTGGTCACGGGTTAACCCTAACTTTTTGTTGCGGATACCGCTGGTTCGAAGCAGACGGGGTGTTGGATGTGGCGGGAACCAGCGATTCCAGGAGCCGGATGGCCCGGTCCTCGAAGCCCTTGGCTGACGGATCCGTGAGGTTGGCCAGCAGGCGCACCACGAACTTCATCAGCACCGGAATGGGCATGCCGGTGCGCAGCGCGAGTTTCATGATGGCGGGTTTGCCGATCAGCGCGGCGAAGGCCCGGCCCAGGGTGAAGTGGGATCCCCACTGGTCCCGCACGTAGTCCGCGTACCGCGAAAGGTGCGCATCGGCGTCGTACGTTCCACCGGAGGAGGCGGTGCGCGAGGAGGCGTCGATGATGAACTCGGCGGCGAACCGCGCGGATTCCATGGCGTAGGAGATGCCTTCGCCGTTGAACGGGGAAACCATGCCGCCGGCGTCACCCAGCAGGAGCAGGCCCGGCGAGTAGTGCGGGGTGCGGTTGAAGCCCATGGGCAGCGCGGCGCCGCGGATTTCGCCCACCTGGTTCTCGGGCGTGAAGCCCCACTCGGCGGGCATGCCGGCGGTCCATTCGCGGAGCACCTGCTTGTAGTCCAGCTTGCCGAAGTCCTTGGAGGAGTTCAGGATGCCCAGGCCCACGTTGGAGGTGCCGTCGCCCACGCCGAACACCCAGCCGTAACCGGGAAGGAGCTTGCCGTCGCGGCCGGGAAGTTCCAGCCAGCCTTCCATCCAGTCGTCGTCGGTGCGGGGGCTGGTGAAGTAGGTGCGGACGGCCACGCCGAGGGGCCGGTCGTCGCGTTTGTGCATGCCCAGGGAGACGGCGGTGCGGGTGGAGTTGCCGTCCGCGGCGAGGACGACGTCGGCACTGAAGTCGCGCGTCTGCCCCGTCTTGCGTCCGTTCCCGTCCAGGATCGCGGCGCGGGCGCCGGTGACGCGGCCGCTGTCGTCGCGGAGGGCTTCGGTGACACTGTGCCGTTCCAGGATTTCGGCGCCGGCAGCCTGGGCGTGCCGGGCCAGCTCCTCGTCGAAGCCCAGGCGGGTGCGGATCAGGCCGTACTGCGGGAAGTCCGAGACCTCGGGCCACGGGAGTTCGATGGTGCGGCCGCCGGCGATCAGGCGCAGGCCCTTGTTGCGGCGCCAGCCTTCGCCTTCGGGGTGCGGCAGGCCAAGCTTCTGGATTTCACGGACGGCGCGGGGGGTAAGCCCGTCGCCGCAGACCTTCTCGCGGGGGAAGCTGGTCTTTTCCAGGACCGTGACGTCCAGGCCGGCCTTGGCCAGGTAGTACGCGGCGGTGGATCCGGCCGGGCCTGCGCCGACTATCAGTACCTTCACAGTCTTAGCGGACGATGTTGCGGCGCAGCTTTGCCACCGGGCCCTTGTGCGCGGCGATGGCGGCGGCCGCGCTGTCCGGAGCCGAATCTGCGGGCTTGAAGGCGCGGTGGACGGCCACGATGCCGCCGGTCAGGTTGCGGTAGGTCACGTTTTCCCAGCCCTCTTCCTGCAGCCACGCGGCCAGGTGGTCCTGGTCCGGCCAGGCCCGGATGGACTCGGCGAGGTAGACGTAGGCGTCCGGGTTGGAGGCCACCTTGACGGCGATGGCGGGCAGCGCGCGCATCAGGTATTCGGTGTACATGGTGCGCCACAGCGGCACCACGGGCGAGGAGAACTCGGCGATGACCAGGCGTCCGCCGGGCTTGGTGACGCGGAGCATCTCGGCCAGGGCCTTGCGCGGCTCGTTGACGTTGCGCAGGCCAAAGGAAATGGTGCTCGCGTCAAAGGTGTTGTCCGCGAACGGCAGGTTGGTGGCGTCACCGGCGATGAAGTTGATGTCCGGGCGGCGGCGCTTGCCCACCTTGAGCATGCCCAGGGAGAAGTCGCAGGCCACCACGTCTATGCCCGCATCCGCATATGGCTCGCTGGAGGTGCCGGTGCCGGCGGCGAGGTCCAGGACCCGATGGCCCTTGGAGACTTCCATCGCGTCCACCACAACCTTGCGCCAGCGGCGCGTCTGTCCCATGGACAGGACATCGTTGACGACGTCGTATTTCGGTGCGACGTCGTCAAACATCGTGGCTACTTCGTCCGGACGCTTATCCAAGGATGCTCGGTTCACCAGTCCATTGTCTCAAATGTTCAGCAGGCTGCGGACCACCTTCGGCGCCCAATTCAGGCACTGACCGGGGGCGGGGTACGCGGGAGTACTGTTGTCTCATCATGACGAGCACGTTCCGCACCCTGACAGTCCCCCTGGATGGAACCACTTTCCCCGGGGGGCTGCCCTCGTTTCTGGTCCGGGACGACGTCCTTTGCTGGACCCGCCGCGAGGCCGGCCTGGTGGGTTTTGGCGAGATAACCCGCTTCACCGCCAGCGGGCCCGACCGCTTCCTCGAAGCTGACATATGGTGGCGGCACCTGGTCCTCGAGGCTGAGATCACGGACTCCGTTGAGCTGCCCGGCACCGGTCCCGTGGCGTTCGGTTCCTTCGCATTCTCCAAGGTCTCCAGCCACCGCTCCCGGCTGATTGTGCCGGAGATTGTGGTGGGCGTCCGGGACGGCCGCGCCTGGCTCACCCAGATGGCGTTCGACGGCGGCCCACTCACCGAAGCGGGCGCCCGCGCCGCGCTTGCGGGGTGGCTGGAGTCCGACGCCCCTGCTGCTGCCGAGTCCGCCGGCTCCGGCTCCCCTGCCGCTGCCCCTGCTGCCGGCCATGGCGACGCCGGCCGTCCCGGCGCCGCGCTGCCGGCGGAACCTGCTGCCGCCGTCGCGCCTAAACTCGAATCCGGTTCCCTCAGCGAGCACGACTGGATGGCAGCCGTGACGGCCGGCGTCGAAGAGATCCGCGCCGGGAAACTGGAAAAGCTGGTCCTGGCCCGTGACGTTGTTGCCACCATTCCGGAGGGTGTCAACGCGGCGGCGATCCTGCAGCAGCTGGCGGTCCGGTACCGCGAATGCTGGACCTACGGCGTGGACGGGCTGGTGGGGTCCACCCCCGAGATGCTGATCCAGGTGGAAGGCCGGACCGCGCAGGCCCGCGTCCTGGCCGGAACCCTGGACCGGCGTGACGCCGAGGGCATGGCCGGCTCGCCGCTGGAATTTGCCGAGCGGGTACTGGCGGGCTCGGAGAAGCAGCGGCACGAACACGAGATCGCCATCCAGTCGCTCACCACGCAGCTGGCACCGTTTTCCGAGGCCATGAACGCCCACGACGAGCCGTTCATCCTGGAACTGCCCAATGTGTGGCACCTGGCGTCAGACGTTAAGGCGGAATTGGCCGAGGTGGAGGGGCACGTTCCCACCTGCCTGGCCCTGATCAACGCACTGCATCCCACCGCTGCGGTCTGCGGCACCCCCACGCTGGTGGCCGGCGCCCTGATCCGCAAGCTCGAACACATGGACCGCGGGCCCTACGCGGGACCCGTCGGCTGGCTGGACGCGGCCGGGAACGGCGAATGGGGCATCGCGCTGCGCGGCGCTGTGATCGAAGCCCCGGACACCATCAGGCTGTATGCCGGCTGCGGCATCGTCGAAGGCTCCCAGCCGGAGGCCGAACTGGCCGAGACGTGGGCCAAGTTCCGCCCCATGCTGGAGTCCCTGGGCATCAGCTCCTGACCCACGCCGCCGTCCCTTAGAGCTGTGGGTGGACCTACGTCCGGGATGTCAGACACTCCCGCGGGCTGGGGCCTTGATTTCGACTGTGCTTTAGTTATCCAATAGTGAAACTAAGTTTCCTGTGATGCACATCTCATAATCGGCGCTACACTATGAACCGATTTAGTACCGCATACTCCTGCAACAAAAGGTAAGAAACATGCAGCTCAAGTCCCTGGCCACGGCCAAATTGACCGCCAAGGCAGCAGCAGTCCTCGCCGTGGGTGCCCTCACCCTCACCGCGTGCGGCGGCAGTTCAACCCCGGCAGCTTCCGAAGGCGGCATCTCGCTGATCAACTCCGGCAAGCTGACCATCTGCTCCGATGTGCCTTACGAGCCCTTCGAATTCCAGAAGGACGGCAAGACGGTGGGCTTCGATATCGACATCGCCACCGAGCTCGCCAAGGACCTGAAGGCCGAGCTCAACATTGTTGACAGCTCCTTCGAGGCCATCGAGACCGGCACCGCACTGACCGGCTGCGACGTGTCCATCTCCTCCGTCTCCATCACGGATGTCCGCAAAAACGTCATGGACTTCTCCGACCCCTACATGGATGACGACCTGACCCTCGTGGCGAAGGAAGGCTCCGGCGTAGAGAACGTCGACTCAGCCAAGGGCAAGAAGGTTGGCGTGCAGCAGGCCACCACCGGCGCCAAGTACGCGCAGGAAAAGGGCATCGAAGCGCAGCAGTTCGAGGATTCCGGCCTCCTGGTCCAGGCCCTCGAAGCCGGCACCATCGACGCGGCACTGGGCAACCAGTCGGTCCTGGGCTACGCCATCAAGGACAACACCGAGTTCACCCGCGTTGAGGACTACACCACGGGCGAGAAGCTGGGCATTGCCGTGAAGAAGGGCAACACCGCCATGCTGGAGCAGGTTAACACCACGCTCAAGCGCCTCACCGATGATGGCAGCCTGGCCAAGTTCCAGACCGCCTGGTTCGGCGAAACCGCCAAGTAAGGAGCACCGGAGCCCACGCGGCCCCGGTCAGCAGATACAGGTAATGGGGCCCCGGACGGATGAACGTCCGTCCGGGGCCTTCGCCACGCACAACGAATTGAGCACCCCATGGCATTGACCGCACGTCAGCGAGCCAAAGTAAGCCTGTATGTCCAGGCCGGAATATTCGTGGTGGCTATCGCCGCGCTGATCCTGGCGACGGACTGGAAGACCATGGCCAACAGCGTCTTCAACTTCGGCAAGATCGGGCCCATGTTCCCGGACATCTTCCTGGTTGGCCTGAAAAACACCCTGATCTACACGTTCCTGGGCTTTGTGGTGGGCCTCAGCGGCGGCCTGCTCCTGGCCCTGATGAAGCTCTCCAGCTTCCCGCTGTACCGCTGGATCGCCACCGGCTACATCGAGTTTTTCCGGGGCATCCCCGCGCTGCTGGTGTTCATCGCCTTCGGCTACGGCGTCCCGCTGGCGTTCGGCGTCCAGTGGAACGTGACCATCATCGTGATGATTTCCCTCGGTATGGTGGCTTCGGCATATATCGCCGAGACCCTCCGCGCCGGTCTGCAGGCCGTCCCCAAGGGACAGTTGGAAGCGGCCCGGTCGCTGGGTATGCCGCAGTGGCGGGCCATGGTGTCCATCGTGATTCCGCAGGCCTTCAAGATCGTCCTCCCGCCGCTGACCAACGAGGTCATCCTGCTGACCAAGGACTCCTCGCTGATCTACGTCCTGGGCCTGACCGCCTCGCAGTTCGAGCTCACCAAGTTCGGCCGTGACGGCATCTCCAGCCTGGGTGCGGGCCTCACGCCGCTGCTGGTGGCCGGCGCCTTCTACCTCGTTATCACCATCCCGCTGAGCCTCCTGGCCCGGAAGTTCGAAAGCCGCTCCGCGCGGACCAAGCGATAGGCAGGGAAGACAATGAACGACGTCGTAAACGGCCCCCGCGGGGGAGCCGCAAAAGTCCACGCAGCAGGGGTCGCCATCAAGGACCTGCGCAAGTCCTACGGCTCCAACGAGGTCCTCAAGGGGATCAGCCTCGAGGTGAAACCGGGAGAGGTGGTGTGCCTGATCGGGCCCTCCGGCTCCGGCAAGTCAACGCTCCTGCGCTGCGTCAACCTTCTGGAGCAGCCCAACCAGGGCAGCATCCAGGTGGGCGGCTTCGAGGCGACCCACCCCGATGTGGACATCGACAAAATGCGCCGCAAAGTGGGCATGGTGTTCCAGCAGTTCAACCTGTTCCCGCACCTGGACGCCAAGCGCAACTGCTCGATCGCGCAGACCAAGGTGCTCAAGCGGTCGCAGGCGGAGGCGGACAAGGTCTCGCTGCACAACCTGGAGCGGGTGGGCCTGGGCCACCTCGCCGACCGCTTCCCGGATCAGCTGTCCGGCGGGCAGCAGCAGCGCGTGGCCATCGCCCGGGCGCTGAGCATGGACCCCGAGCTGATGCTGTTTGATGAGCCCACGTCCGCGCTGGACCCGGAAACCGTGGGCGATGTCCTCTCGGTCATGCGGAACCTGGCCAAGGAAGGCATGACCATGCTGGTGGTCACCCACGAGATGGGCTTTGCCCGCGAAGTGGCGGACCGTGTGGTGTTCATGGACGGCGGCGTGGTGGTGGAGGAAGGCGTGGCCGAGCAGGTCATCAGCGCTCCCACACAGCCGCGCACCCAGGAGTTCCTGCGCCGGGTCCTGGATCCCACGCATATCGACATCCAGGAGTAGGCCGCCTTTTCGACCCGCAAATTCCCTGTCGCCCCATATATTCCGGGGGCGCCAGGGAATTTGCGCGTCGGGGTTAGATTTGCGCGTCCTGAAGGCCCTCAGCGCCCGGCCAGGACTCCCCCGGCAGCGGCAGCCACGGCAGCCTTGATCCGCTCATGCAGCGCCCGCAGGCCCGCCCGTTCGGTGCGCACCTCCACAATGCTGCGCCCCGCCACCGGCCGGGACAATGCCTCGGCGAGTCCCGCCGTCGTACTCACCAGGGAATGGCCGACGCCGTACGCCGCCGCAAGTGCCGAGATGTCCACGGCGTGCGGGGTACCGAAGAGGCGCTCGACGGCGTCTCCGTAGTTTCCGCCGGCCGCCACTTCCCCGTGCTCCAAAAGGTCGAAGATGGCCCCGCCGGCGTCGTTCAGGACAACAATCCGCAGCGCCGGCTGTTCCTCCCCCGCGCCCAGCAGCAGGCCGCCGGCGTCGTGCAGGAACGTGACGTCGCCCAGCAGGATGGTGGTTTCCTGGTCGCCGCCCAGGGCGATGCCCGTGCCGGTGGAGATGGTGCCGTCGATCCCGGCGAGGCCCCGGTTGGCGTAGACGGTAGCCGCAGGATCCGGTGCGGGCAGGCCGGCCAGGTCGGCGTCGCGGATCCCGTTCGAGGATCCCAGCAGGAGCTGGCCGCGGGCATGCTTCCAGACCAGCGCCGCCGTGGACGGGCCCGTCGCGGCAGGGACGCCGGCAAGGATGCCGTCCAGGGCATGCTGCGCTGCTGAGCCGGCCAGGAGCCAGCTGTCCAGCCACGGGGCGGGTCCCCGGCCGGCGAAATCGGCGAGGTCCGCCAGGCTGTCCAGCGGCAGCTCAGTGCGCCGGCCGGGTTCGAACCAGGCCACCGGAACGGGCTGGTAGAAAGCCGAGGGCACGTCGGCGCGGGCCAGCAGCGCCGCCACCGGGCGGGAGAGCGTGGGCCGGCCAAACAGCACAACGCGCTCGATGGGCATGGCTGATCCGGCTCCGAAGTGCTCCAGCAGCAGCCGGTAGGGTCCCACGGCGTTGGGCCCGAACCGGGCGTTGGAGGACGGTTCGGCGAGCAGCGGCAGGTTGTGCGCGCGGGCGAACGCCTCGGCCACCGGGCCGGCATCGTGCCCGGCCAGCACCACCGTGCGCCGCTCCGGCAGATGGCCTGCGGCGGGCGGAAGGTTCATCACCAAGGGGTCCGTGCCGATCCGGAACCGCTTCCGGTCCACCGCGGCAGGCAGCCGGTCCCCGGCCGCCGGCACCAGGGGGTCCCGGAAGGCCAGGTTGAGCTGGACGGGCCCGGGCGGGATGTCCGGGAAGGCGCCGGTGGCCGCGGAGAGGCCGGCCCGGATGGCCCGTTTCGGGTTGCTGCCCGCCGCAATGTCAGCAGCAAACCGGACATGCTCCCCGAACAGGTCCGGCTGGATGGTGGTCTGGTTGGCGCCGGTGCCGCGCAGTTCGTCCGGCCGGTCCGCGGACAGGACGATCAGGGGCACCGCGGCGTGGTTGGCTTCCATCACTGCAGGCAGCAGGTTTCCCACAGCGGTCCCGGACGTGGTGAGCACGGCGGCCGGTGAGCCGGTGGACAGTGCCAGGCCCAGGGCCGTGAACCCTGCGGCCCGTTCGTCAATGCGCACCAGCAGGTCCACCAGGCCGGCGGCGGACGCTTCGGCCAGGGCGTAGGCCATGGGCGCGGACCGGGAGCCGGGCGCCACCACCACGTGCCGCACGCCGCCGTCGAGCAGGGTTTCGACGGCGGCGCGCGCCGCCTCGAGGGCGCTCAGGCCGGTCGGATCAGGGGTGGGGTGGGGAGCCGGTTCGTTGTGCGAAGTCACCAACCCAGTCTGCCACCCGGCACGGCCCGCCCGTCCCCCGCGTTGCCCGACCAACCAGACGCGCCATGCCCTTCCCCCCGCGTTGCCCTATCACCTATGGTCGTCAAAACCCCCAAATGACGACCATAGGTGATAGCGCAACGGGAGGAGGGAGCGGGGCAGGGGCAGGGGCAAGGGCCGGGGCAGGGACCGGGTTAGCCGCGGAAAACCTGGATCACTGCGGGACGGGGCGCCCGCACCGCGCCGGGTGCCGGCGTCGTACCCTCTGCAACGTAGTCGGGGAAGAACGAGACCTGCGCGCCGAAGGAACCGTCCTCCCCCGGGTGCTGGACCGAGACGAAGACGGTGCGCTCGTCGTCGTGGATGATGGGCCCGCAGGTTTCGCCGTCCCGCGGGACCGCGAGGAACTGTTCCACCTTGCCGCGGTCTTTGCCGGCCACGGTGACTTTGAACAGCCCGTCCGCTTTGCCGATGCCGGAGGGGGCGCCGTCGGTGGAGATCCAGAGGTTGCCCACGGAGTCGAAGGCGAGGTTGTCCGGGCAGGATATGGGCGAGACCTTGTCCACCGGGAAGCCGGAGAAGTAGGTGACGTCGCCCTGCGCGGGATCGCCGCAGACCATCAGCAGGTTCCAGCTGAACGTGGTGGAGGTCTGGTCGCCGGTTTCGGTGATCTCCACGATGTGCCCGTCGCGGTTCTGGTTGCGCGGGTTCATTTCCGTGGCGGCCTCGTTGGCGCCGACGCCGCGGTTGGAGTTGTTGGTGCAGGCCACGTAGACCTTGCCGGTCAGCAGGCTCGGCTCCACGTCCTCGCAGCGGTCCATCTTGGTGGGGCCCACCTTGTCGGCGGCCAGGCGCGTGTAGACCAGGACTTCCTCGACGGACATGCCCGGCACCGCGGACGCACCGTCCACCACCAGCGGCAGCCACTGGCCGATGCCGTCGAAGGCACCGTCGGCCGGCACGTTGCCAACCCCGGTGATCTCGGCGGCAGGCGAGTTGCCGGTGAACTTGGCCACGTAAAGGTTGCCCTCGGAGAGCAGCGTCATGTTGTGCTTGCGGTCGCCCTCGATGTACTTCCCGGCGGAGACGAACTTGTACAGGTAGTCGAAGCGCTCGTCGTCACCGGAGTAAGCCACCACGTGCCCGGACTTCGCCACGATGACGTTGGCGCCCTCGTGCTTAAAGCGGCCTAGGGAGGAGTGCTTCTTCGGGGTGGAGGTGGGGTCGAACGGGTCAACCTCCACGATCCAGCCGAACCGGTTGGCCTCGTTTTCGTAGCCGGGGTTGCGGGTATCCCAGCGCGGGTCATCGAGCTCCCACTGGCGTACCGTCGGGTTGGCGCCCAGGCCGTAGCGCTTGTCCGCGGCCGAGGTGCCCTTCGCCACGAAGTAGCCGTTGAAGTTCTCCTCGCCGGAAAGGATGGTGCCCCAGGGGGTGGTGCCGCCCGAGCAGTTACCCAGCGTGCCTTTGATGGTGCGGCCGGCGGGATCCTGGACGGTGCGGACCAGCGGCGAGCCCGCCACCGGACCCGTGAGTTCGTAGGCGGTGCTGTTCAGGAAGCGGCGGTTCAGGCCGGCGCCCTTGACGTAGCTCCACGGCTTGTTTTTGTTTTTGCGCTCCAGCTCCACCACCGACAGCCCGTGCGCGGCAGCCCCCACAGCGCGCACCTGGCCGGCCGGCATGGTGGCCGGAAACATGATGGTTTCGTTGGTGTATTCGTGGTTGGCAAACAGCACCGCGCGGCGGCCCTTGCTGCCCGGGATCTCCAGGATGTCCGTGTAGTCGTTGTTGTAGCCGAACTGCTTTTCCTGCGCGGCGGCCGTCTGGTTGGCGATGTCGAACGCGGGCGCGTCGGCGAAGATCGGGTCGCCCCACCTGATCACCGGCTGCCAGGTGAAGCCGTCGGGGACCGTCACGGCATCCACGCTGGCGTCAACGGCGGCGATGGGCGTGAACTGGAGCTTGGACTTGGCGAAGCCCTCCTTGGCGGCCGGGGACAGTCCGGCGGCGCTGGCGGATTCCGCAGAGGTCACGGCTGAACCGAGGACGACGGCGAGCGCACCGGCGGCGCCGAAGCCCAGGGCGGCACGGCGGGAGAGGGTCGCGGAGGCGATGTCGCGGAAGTAGCCGTTCTCGCTCGTGTTGCAGACCTCGCTGGCGCAGGCGTTGTCGCACTTCAGCGCGCAGGTAACGGCGCTGCGCTTGCCTTTGGTGTGCCCCAGCATGGGCAGCAGGGGGAACTTGCGGGCGGTCGTTTCAGACATGGGGGCCTTCCAAAAGGTCGTCATGGGGACGGGCCCACCCTGCCAGCCGGTTCCTACGGACATCCGTCGGGCAGGTGAAGTCGAGGTTAACCGCCCGTGGCGTGCAGGCGCCGGGCGGTGTCCTGGCCGGCCAGGACTGCGTGGACCCGGCGCAGGCGGGCCAGCCACCATTCGGTGCGGTGGGGCGCTGCCGCATACCGCTCCAGCAGCCCGGCGTCCGCGGTGGCGTCGCGGAGGGTGATGGCGCCGTCGTCGGCCACCAGTGGGTCAAGGGTGATGTCGGATTCGAACAATGACACCGTCCCCAGCCCGCAGGCGTAGGGAAGGTCCGGGAGCGCAGCGGCGAGGGCCAGGCCGGCCCGGATGCCCACCGAGGTGTCCAGGGCGGAGCTGACCACTGCCGGCAGTCCGGCCTGCGCCACCAGGTCCAGGGCCCTGCGGACCCCGCCCAGCGGCGCCACCTTGACCACAATCAGGTCGGCGGCGCCGGCCCGGGCCACCTTCAGCGGGTCCTCTTCCTTCCGTACGCTCTCATCGGCGGCCACCAGGACCGGGGTGCCCGCAGCGGACAACCGGGTCCGGACCTCGGCCAGCCCCTCGATGGTGGGCACGGGCTGCTCGGCGTATTCAAGTCCGACGGCGGCGAGCCGGGTGAGTGCCGCCACCGCGGCAGGCACGTCCCAGCCCCCGTTCGCGTCCACCCGGATCGCGGCGTCCGGCAGGGCAGCGCGGACGGCGTCCAGGCGCGCGGCGTCGTCGGCCAGGGTCTGGCCTTTCTCAGCCACCTTGACCTTTACCGCGTCCACGCGGCCGAACCGTGCCAGCACCTCCGGCACCCGGTCAGCGGAAACGGCCGGCACCGTGGCGTTGACGGGGATCCGTCCGCGCAGGGGTGCCGGAAAGCCGTGCCAGGCGGCCTCAATGGTTGCTGCGAGCCAGCGGGAAGCCTCCGCATCGCCGTACTCCGGGAACGGGCAGAACTCCCCCCAGCCGGCGGGCCCCTGCACCAGAAGGGTCTCACGCTCCATGATCCCGCGGAACCGGACGCGCATGGGCAGGCTCACCACCTTCGCCCCGGCCAGGAGCTCCTCCAGAGGCGGCAATAACGGCTGGGCGGCGTCAGCAGGCATGCGTTCACTGTACCGGCGCGGCAACGGCCCACAAGACTGCAGCCTTGGCGCCCCAAGCCGGCGGCGGCCCTGGCCGGCACAGTAGAGCCGCCTCCCAGATTTCTGTGCCACCCTTAAGCCATGGCCGTCTCACACCCCGCACGTTCCAGGACTGCAGCCCGACCCGCTCCGGGATCGGGCCTGCTCTTCGTCCTGGCGACCCTCGGGTGCATCGCCGGCCTGATCGCCACCTACTACTTCTTTGTCCGCACCACCACCGGACAGTTCATCGACGAGTCCGCCCTGGTGGAAGCCGCGGACATCAGCGGCCAGGCCGGCCAGGCCAGCACCCGGTTCCTGGACCTGCTGCCTGCCATCTCCCTGGTGGCCTCGGCTGTGGTGGTCCTGTTTGTCACGGTGATCCGGCGGCGCTGGACCGAGGCGGGCATTGCGGTGGCGGCCTGCATCGGCGCGAACGCGGCCACCCAGATCCTGAAGGAATTCCTGCCGGTCCGCCCGGACAAGGGCGTGGTCACGCTCGAACTGAATTCGCTGCCGTCGGGGCACACCACCCTGGCCGCTTCCGCCGCAGCGGCGCTGTTCCTGATGTCCTCCCCCAAATGGCGGCCCCTGGCCGGTTTTGTGGGCGGTACGTTTGCCATCGCGTCCGGGGCGTCAACGCTGATCAACCAGTGGCACCGGCCTGCGGACGTGGTGGCCGCGTTCCTCCTGGTGGGCGCGTTTATGATCCCCGCCGGCTGGCTGATCATTCGCCGCGGCTCGTGGAATTCGTGGGACGGGTTTGGCGGGCACCTCGGCTCGGCCAGGATCTGGTTGACCCTGCCGGTGCTGATCGGGCTGGCCTGGGCGGCGGTGGCCGTGTACTCGCTGGTCCGGATCGCCCCCGGTCCGTGGCAGCAAGTCAGCACCACACACTATTTCTGGGCCGGCATCGCCCTGATTGTTATTGCCGGCTACCTCGCGACCGTAGCCATGACCTCCCTGTTCGCCTTCGCCGCACGGCGCCGGACCGCGCCGGTACCGGCGCGTTAGCTCCCTGCCCGCCCGTGGCGGAAGCCTGGCACCCGGGGCCGGGCCAGCAAGCTTGAGGGAAACTTGACTCATTTCCGGCAGGCATTTTGAGCCACCCGGAGGATAGTTATACCTGTCAGGCCGATACAGATGGTGCAGCCATCAGGACCCTGGCGGCCTCCAGAAGTGGGGGCCGCCGGGATAACCAAAATCGGCTTGGCAGAGGCTGGTCCTGCAGCCTTACCCCAGCGTCCCGGCGCCGCCTTTGCCCCCCATATGGCGGCGCCGGGACTTCTAATTTTGGGAATTCAGGACGCACGACGGCGGCTCCCAACATAGTGCCGCACTGACCCCACCACAGCTCAAGCCGGCGCATCCCGCCGGCTTTTTTTATGCCCTGGGACAGGCGGGCCCTTTGCAGGTGCGGCCTGGCTGGCGACACCCGGCAGCAACGTTTCACCAATGCACCTAAAACGCCGCAAGCCCGGCAGCAGCCGGCGCCGCTGTGTGGGGGCACAGCGGCGCCTGCTGCCGCCGGGCTGGCGGCGGAACAGTGAAGCAGTCAGGCGGTGGTAAGCGGGCTAAGGGCAGTGGATCTTTCCACTGCTGTTGCCCGGTTCAACGGTCAGCACAATGTCAGCCGTAACCTGGGGCTGATTCGCGAAGGTGGCAATCACGCGAAGTGTCAGCACATTGCCCACCCGGTTTGTCGCAACAAATGCAGCGCCGCCGCTGATCGAGACACTGCCGGATGCACCGGGAGTGACCGGGCCCAGGTAGGAGGGGCCATTGGTCCCGTCGGCCTTCACCGCAACGATCTGCAGCGACTGAGCCGCACCGGAAAGCGTATAGCTCACCTTGACGGCCTTATCGCCGTTCCCGTCCGCGGCGCAGCCGAGCGTCACGGTTGGCCCGGGCCAGGTATTCGAGGCGGTAACGGTCATGCTGACCGAGCCATTTTGGTCCCACCACGCCAACGCCGGAGCGCCGCCCGCCCCCAGCAACACTGTGAGGACAAACGCCCCAACGGCCAGTGCCGCTCCGGGCAGGCTGCGCAGCCGCTTCATGCTCATGACCCAGCCGCCACGTCGGACCGGGACTTGCGGGACTTCCGGACAGACTTGAACACCAGGATGGAGCCGTAGCCGATCAGGCCGGCAGCTGCCACAGTGGTCCAGGTGTCGCGGTCGGCGTTGCCCAGGGCGTTGGCAGCGAAGCCGACATAGGGAACGGCGTAGAACAGCTTGCCCTTCACCTGGATGGCGCGGACCGGCTCGGGATCGTTGGCCCCGTTGTTGTCGCCCCGTGTGATGAGCGTCTTTTCGCCTTCCTGCGTGGCGCCAAACCCGACGATCCGGTGCGTTTCCACATCGGGCCGGCCGGAATACAGCTGGAACGTGACAACGTCGCCGTACTGCAGCGCATCGAACGCCACCGGCTTCATCACCATAAACGTGCCGGGCGGGAACTTGGGTGCCATCGACTTGGTCAGCACCGTGTACGTCTGCGACCCGGTAGCGAAGGGCAAAATGATCAGTACGGTGGCGGCGAACATCGCCACCAGCATGGCGGCCATGCTCAGGATCCGGCCGACGGCGGCCCAGGCGCCGCCGCTTTTGGCGTCACCTTCCACTTTGGCCGGGCCAGCGGCGGTTTCGTCAGCGGTGGGTGTCGCCGCGGTCAGGTCAGCAGACACCGGACACCCCGCACTGGCGGGCGGTCACGGGAAGCGTGATGTTCACAGCGTTTCCTTTCACGGATGACAAGGCTGAGGAGCTGAGGCTGACACGGAAGCAAAAAACGGTGGCCCCACCCTTGGAAACAACAGGCGAAGTGAGGCCGGCCGGTGCGATGGTGCCGTAGCCGCTGGTGTCGTTGCACTGCGCGGCCGTGGCCGTGGTTTTTGCCGTGACCGTGAGGTACTGGGCCAGGCTCCCACCGGAAACATTGGCCACAATGGGCTGGCCCACGGTGAATGCGGTGCTGAAGGCCCCGGACGCATTGGAGTTGTTGGTGACCACCACACCGGCCTGGACGCTGTCGCCCGGCTGGAGTGCCGCCGTCGGGCCCAGGTTCAGGTTGGCCGGTTTATCTGCCACCGTCATGGTGCTGGTGGCCTGCCCTGCCAGGGTGGAGGTCATGGCCACGTCGAAGGATGCTGCGGATACGGTGCCCGGTGCGGTGAGTGCGCTGGCGTTCCAGAGGGCGTAGGTGCCCTGGACGGTGAGGAGGCCCAGGAAGACCGCTGCGGCGATGAGGGCTGCCGCCTGCAGTGTGCGCCTGATGCGCATGCGTCCTCCTGTTGCTGATCCTCAGTCCGGGCAGGTGGCGGGCGGCGGATGGTCCGCCCGCCGCGCCTGGCTAGAGCAGGCCGGCCTGGCCTGCAACAACCTGCTGCAGGGTGAACTTTACGTTGCCGAAGTCGTAGGACTTGGTCACATCGGTGCGGCCGGTGGTGGTGGAGAGGAATTCGAAGGTGATGGTGGCGGTGACCTTCTGGACGGCGGCGTTGGGGCCCAGGTTGTTGGTCACGGCCACGCCGCCCACGGAGAGGGCCGGGGCTGAGACGGAAACGCTGGCCGGGTTGAAGCCGTTGGAAGCGCCCACGCCCTCGGCCACGATGCTGGCAGCCATCTTGTCGCCGGTGAGGGTGACATCAACTTCCTGCGTGAAGGTGAGCTTGTCACCGGGAACCGCCTTGTAGGAGCCGATGTTGTTGATGGTGGTTCCGGCGCGGTCCTTCCAGACACCGGCAGCGGTCTTGACCACGTTCAGATCGCCGGCAACGATGGTGCCCGGCGCTGCGGTGGCTTCCGCGTTCCAAGCGGCCAGGGTGCCGCCGCCGCCCAGCAACAGTGCGGCGCCTACGGCGATGGCTGCGGTTCCCTTGATCAGCGTGCTGTTCTTCATGATGACCCCTTGAAAGTTTTTGTGTGGTTGTTGTCTTGCTGATGACTACTTTGCACAAGGAAAATCAGGAACAGGGAGGGGATACCGTCAGGGTTGCTGAAAGGGTTTCTCAAGATTTGCGAAAGATCAAAGCTGCAGGTCAGCAAGGAATGAAAGGATTCAAGCCGCAATCCTGCGGGGCCGGCTATGCCCCGGTGGCCGCCGGCCCGGCAGGCAGATCCAGCTGTTCAACGATGATCCGCGCCGTCCCGGGATCCCCCAGGATCCGGAAATGCCCGGCCACCGGCAGCTCGATGTTGGTGGCGCCGGGAAGCACGCTGCCTTCTGGAATGTGGGGGTCGAACGGCCCGTACAGGGAGGTGATCCGGCTGTTGATGGCTTCCTCGCGGGCCAGCTGCAGCGTCACGGCGTTGCGGGGCGAGAAGATCCGCAGGCTGGGCAGCAGCATGTACCGGGCATAGCTTGAACCGGAAAACGGTGTGCACACGGCCACCATGCGCTGGATGCGGTGCTCGGGGTCCAGCGACAGCATGGCGTATTTGCCGATCAGCCCGCCCTTGCTGTGGGCCACCAGCGCGGCGTCGCGCAGTCCTGCCTCCTCGAGGTGCTGCGCCACCAGCCGGGCGGCCTCCGGTACTTCAAGCTGGTTGCGCTGCAGGACAGTGACCACGTGGACGGGATGGCCGGCGTCGTGGATGGCTTGGATCAGCGGCAGCATAAACTGCCAGTTTTCGTAGACCCCGGGAATGATGACCACGGGGTTGCGGTGTCCCTGATGGAACGAGCCCGGCTGGACGCGCGACAAAAAACCGCGCACTTGCCAGCTGGCGGCGTAGGCGTAGTCCTGCAGCCACCACGCGGCTTTGTGCAGCGGGCTGATACGGCGGCCGGGGCCCGGTGTCCTCATCTGTCGAGGATAGCGCCGCGGGCCGGGCTACCCACCAAACGCGCGCCCAAACCGTCAGTAATTGCGCCGGTGCCGCAGCCGGGGAATCACGACGGCGAACACGGCCGCCGCAGCAAAGCCCAGGACGCCGGTGGCTGAGATCCCCGCGCCCAGGGAAGCCAGCGCCGTCACCCCGGAGAGCAGGACCGGGCCGCCGGTGCTGCCGGCATCCGCCATAAAACGCCACAGCCCCAGGAACTGGCCCCGGCCCCGGTCAGGCGAGAAGTCAGCGCCCAGGGTCATCACCAGCCCGGAGCTGATGCCGTTGCCGAAGCCGATCAGCAGCGCCGCCAGCAGCAGCCCCACAAATGATCCGGTGAGCGGGATCAGGAGCAAGGCAATACCCATGATCAGGGTGGAGGGAATGGCCACCCATTGCCGGCCTTTCCGGTCCATCAGCTTGCCGGCTGGGTAAAACACCAGCATGTCAATGGCCCCGGACAGCCCGTAGATCAGGGAGGCGGATGTGGCGTCCATGCCCAGGTGGTCCGCCCACAGCGGGATCACCACCTGCCGGGAGGAGCGGAGGGCGCTCAGCAGCAGGATGCCCACGCCCAGGCTCAGCAGCACGCCCGCGTGGGAGACGGCCACACTGCGGAGTGTGGGCTGCGGGCCGGCGTCTGCGCCTTTGGTGCTTTCCACGGCGGCGAGGTCCGGAATAGTGAGGGACAGCAGCGCTGCGGCCACCAGCGCCACCACGCCCACCCAGTAGGCAGCGCTCATCCCGCCGAACTGCATGGCGAGGGCGCCCAGGAAAGGGCCAATGAAAACGCCGATCCGGTTCACGCCGCCAAGCGTTGACAGGGCCCTGGCCCGGAATTCCACCGGCACGGCCTCGGTAAGGTACTTCTGGCGGGCCAGCCCAAACACGCTGCCGGACATGCCGACGACGGCCATCGCCGCTGCCAGCAGCCACAGCCCGTTCTGGACCACGGGAGTCAGCCCCGCTGCCGCCAGCGCCAGCGCGGAGGCCACCGAGGCGCCCACAATGGACCAGCGTTCACCGTATTTGAGGGTTACCAGCGAGGCCGGGAGGTTGAAGAACCATGATCCCAGGCCGATTACGGTGACGATCAGCGCCGCCACCGCGACGGAGGCGCCCAGGTCGCGGGCCGTGAGGGCCACCACGGGAAGGATGGCGCCGGTGCCTATTCCGTAGAGCAGCGTGGGACCAAAGGCCGCCACGGCAATGCCGCGCAGGCTGAACGGTTGGGGGTTTTCCAGAGCTGTCATCAGAATGATCCTATGGCGGCCCGGGCGGCGTCCGTGACCGGGCGACAGCGACCTGTCCTGGGCCCTCCTTCGCGGCCCCGTCAGCAGGCCGAATTGAGCGCCGCCAGCGCCGCCTCCGCCATCTCCAGGGACTCAGGATCATCGAATCCCACGGGGTCCTGCCGCGGGGCCCGGGCCACGATCATGGCCAGCTGGCGTGACCCGTCAGCGCTGATCAGCGCCAGCGCTGCATAGCCGCGGACAACTCCGACGTGGCCAAAGTAGTCGTTTTTGGAACAGGCGTCGTACTTCCGGACCAGGCCAAGGCCAAACTCCTGGTACTTGGGATGATGCATCTCAGCCACACTTCCGGGCGCCAGCAGCGATCCGTCCTGCAGCGCTGCGAAGTAGGTGTTGAGGTCGCCCACCGTGGAGATCATCCCGGTATCCGGCGAGCCCAGGTGGAACGGAGCCAACGCATTGTCTTCCAAGTCCCCGGCCGCCGTCCGGGTATAGCCGTGGAGCATCCGCTGGGGTCCGGGCGCATCCCCGGTCATAAGCGTGTGCTGCAGGTTCAGCGGCGCCACGCTGTCTTCCCGGATGACAACACCAATGCTCCGGCCCCGCAGCTTCTCCACCAGGAGCGCCAACACCGAATAGTTGGTGGCGGAGTAGCTGTACAGGCTCCCGGACCCGCCGGTCCATGGCATGCCGGCGACAAAACCCACCCGTTCCTCGTGGGTGAACGGACCCATGCCTATGTGAACGGGCGACACCCAGTAGTCGGGCATTCCGGACCGGTGGCTGAGCAGGCTGCGGATGGTGATGGGACCCGGCGGCTTGACGATGCCTTCCAGCCCGGGCAGGTACTGCTGGACGGGATCATCCAGCTGGATCTTTCCCTCTTCCACCAGCTTCAGCACAGACACCGCCACCATGGCCGTGGTGATGTCACCCACCTGTGACTGATCGGTCAGCTGGGCGGGGTCCATGGTGTCAAGGTCCTGGACACCGGCAGCAGAGGACCAGTGCCCCACGCGGGACTTCATGTCGATAATGACGGCGGTGGCTCCCGTCGTGAGAAGGTCAGCGCTGTATCGCTGCAGGATTCCAACGAAGGCCGGGGCCGTGGGAGTCCGCTGGTCCGGCGGATCGGGGGCACCGGTGCAACCCGCCAGTCCAACCAGGAGAACGGCAGCGGCAACGATGCGCAGATACTTGGACTGCCGGGGTTCCGGCCGCATGGAGCGCCCCCGCCTCAGCTCGCCGGCCCCGTGACCGTTACGGTGCGGACGGGCAGCTCGGCCGGGCGGTGGCGGGTGTCACCCAAGTACACGGCCCGGATCCGGTGGGTGCCGGCTCCGAGCGGCACATAGTCGCAGGCCGCCTTACCGGCAACCAGCTTCACGGGCAGTCCGGGTGCGCTCCCGTCCACGTAGAACTGCACATAACCGGCGGGGGCAGGCTCCCCAGTCCGGGCTGCGCGCACCGTCACGGCCGAGTGTGCCCAGGAGCCACCCGGTCCGTCCTGCATGACGGTATGCCTGCCGGTGATGGGCAGGCCTGCAGCGGGAGCTTTGACCTCAATGTAGACGGGGGCGGACGCGGGCCCGAAGTAGTGGATCACCGATTCAAGGTTGGCAGTGATCCTGTGCCGGCCCACCGCCAGAGAGTCCAGGGACAGGGTGGCGCTCCAGCCGCTGGAACCCGCCACGGCAATCCCCTCCCCCACCGCAACGCCGTCGGCGTAAAACATGATGGGACCGTCAGGGGTGCCGTTCATCCGGGTCCAGTTGGCAGCCCGCACGGTTGCGGTGAGTTTGACCGGCTGGCTGACCAATACGGGGCCGGCCGTGGCGGACTGCAGGGCCGTGCGGATTTCGGGGCCGGTCAGGGCAACGTAGGAGGCGCGCAGGGCAGTCGGCTTGAAGAACGCATCGCCGGAATAGGAAACGGTGTAGTACCGGGTGCCAATTTGGGTGGGTTGGATGGAAATGTAGAAGTTCCCCTCATCTCCCGTCACCGTTACCACTGATGGGACGGCTCCCGGTTCGTGGGCAGTGACTTTGAGCGTGCCGGTGGGCATCCGGGGCGTGCCGGCGGGCACCACCAGGGATATCTGCACCAGCGAGGGCCGGTCCAGATAGGCCCAGCTGGGCTCGTCCAGGAAGGCGTTGATGGTCACCGGTGCCCGTGAATCAGCGGCCGTGAGGGCGCCCGAGGGAGCCGCAACGATCAGTCCCAGGGTCATTAGGGCGGCGAGCGCAGCCGCCAAACCGGCCAGCCGCCGGCGTACTTTAGTGGCCGTAGTGGATTGCTGTGTAGCGTGCATGCCCGACTCCCCAACAAGGATGTTGCTGGAAGCCCCCCAAAACCCCGGCGGCGGCCCTTTTGGGCGGCCTGCCGGGAACTTTACCTGTTCCGGCGGACGAACATAAGGGGGCTGCGGGAGGGGTCACAAAAGACTCCCGGAGGAGTAGCGTTCGGCATATGGGGCGCTGCTCCGCGCCCACCGCCGAAGGAGGAAATTCATGGGTGACGTGTGGATCCGTACGCTGGGAAACGGACTGGTCCGGGCGGACCGGGTCACCGAAATCTCGTCCACCCGCGGCTCGCTGCACGAGGACCGGGGCTACTCCTTGAAGGTCGTCGTGGACGGGAAGGGTCACGTGGTGATTGACGACGGCGACCTGCCGGGTTCCCCGGACCGGCGGCTGGAATACGCGCGGCACCTTGAGGATGCCCTGCTTCTGGCCATCGACGAGGCGCGGGGTGCGGGGTCGGCCACGGTGATTGCCTACGAGCCGGAGAGCGGGCGCTGGTCCGCCGTTCCCGTGGCTGCCTTAACCGGCCGGTTGCCGCAAACCATCTGATCCGGTCCCGGCACCGGGCAGCCCCGGAAAGTTGGCCGGAAATCCGGTGCCTGTTGCCTCATGTCAATAGGTCCGGGAACGGTGAGTCGTTGCCTCATGTGAAATGGTCCGGTTCAGTGAGGGGTTGAACCAGGTGTTGATCTTGTAGTCCCGGGGTGCGGCTTTGGCTTGGGTCAGGGTCTCGAGCTGACCGGTCAGGGCCAGGATCTGCCGCGACAAGGTTGCGGGTTTGAGGCGTTTGAACTGGGCGTTCATGGCAATCACGGGACGTTTACGGATGCCCGGGTCCCTGCCTGCGCGCTGATGCGGGGTGAGTGCGGCGTCGTGCTTCTTGACCACCCTTGCGCCGTGGCGTTCCTTTGAGATGAGCTTCTGCTGTGGCAGCAGATAGTTCGTGAAGAGCGCATCCAGTTCCCAGATGGCGTTGAGTTTCTCCAGTTCCGCAGTCGTGTCATACCGGTAGTAGCCGACAAGTTCACGGACTCTGGCCCAGTTCTTCTGTTCTACGTGGGCCCCGTCGTTCTTGTTCCCCGGCCGGGACCGGGTGAACGTGATCTGGTGGGCGTGGCAGTAAGCGAGCAGATGGTCATTGATGAACTCGGATCCGTTATCCGAATCAATCCCCACGACCGGGAACGGAAACCGGGCCAGCGCGTACTCCAGCGCCATAAGCACCCACTTCTGGGCCTTGTTCGGCACCGACCTGTTGACCGTCCACCCCGTGGCGATATCAGTAACTGTCAGGGTGAAACAGAACTCCCCGGACGCGACGCCTCCTTCGTGGCCGACCAGATCGATTTCCACGAACCCGGGCACCGCATCATCCCAGTCCGCCCAGGTCCGGACCGGGATCTGGGACTTCAACAACGACCCAGGCTTGGTATGGGACCGTCCCCGCAGCACCAGCTTCGCCCGCTCCGGCACCAGCCGCCGGTCGATCGTGGCCGCACTCATCCGCATCAGCAGCCCCGCATCCTCATCCGTCAAGGCCAACTCCCCGTCCCGCCGCAGCAACGGCACCAGCACCGGCAACATCGGCGCCAGCCGCTTGCCCGCCGGCGCCCTGAGCACCGCCCAGCACACCACGAGCGCGTCGATAACTTTCGGCCCGTACACCGGGGCACGGGGCGGACGGGCACGGACCGGCCGCAGTTCCAGCGCCTGCCGCAACGCCCTCCGCGCATAATCACGGTTCCAGCCCGTCAGCTCCACCAACTCATCCAGGATCCGCACCTTCCCGGCACGGTTCGCCCGGACATAAGCCCGCGCCTTGACTAACGTGACCGCCTTGCGCTGGCTCATCGTCAAACCCATCCCTCAAGGATGTCCGCACCACGGCATTCCCGGACCTTTTCAGGTGAGGCAACGTATCCCGCTCCACGGACCTTTCCTATGAGTCAATGCGCGGTGTTGCGCAGATCACATTTCCCACCTAACCTTGTAGAGGCTTATGCAGGAGGCCAAAGCACAAAGCTGCAGCGTCGCAGCTTTGGCAGGGGAAGGCCGTTTTTTTGAATTCGAAGCTCAACATTGTGGTGCGGGTGGATCTGGACCGCGCCCGTGCCCAGGTGATCGCCAAAGGCCATGTCACCGTCCACAGCGTCAACGCAATCTACGTGGTGGCCAAGCGGGCCAACGCACTGAAGCAGAACCTCCAGCTGGAACTCGACGTTTCCCACGCAAGTGTGGACCGGGAAGCCCTGGAGATGCTGCAGGCATCGTCGCAGCAGCACCATCTGCCCGTCCGGGTGGATCCGCAGCAGTCCGACTGCACCATCAGCGTCCTGGTCCCGATGCACCAGTACCATCCGGGCGCCCTGGCCGCGTAGCCAGGGCAAGGAATCCCCCAGCGCCCGCCCTTCGGGCCCCAGGGATCCACACCACCTTCATTTTTCAAAGCTTCCATCACCCGCGAGTGCGGCCGTACCTGAATACACGGGTAGCCGCACCGGGGTCATGGAAACCCTCTTTGCCCGGACCGATGACCGAATCCGGCTGTGGTCAGATCGCCAAGGAGCGGCGTTCGATGAGTACTGTGTCGCGCCATAGTCCCGCGTGTGGGCCGGGTGGCATCAGTGCGATGCGGCTTCTGCGTCCGACGATTGTGAACCCCGCTGTTTCGTGCAGACGGAGGCTGGTGTGGTTTTCGGGGAATACGCTGGCTTGGATGGTCCAAATTCCGGTGCTCTCGGTGGAGCCGATGAGGGCGTGCGGGAGGATCTTGCCGACGCCGAGGCCCCGGGTGTTAGCAGCTGTTAAATCCGCTGGACGGCCGGCCAGTCAGCCCGCGTCATGCAGCGAACGCTCACCACAGTCACAGAGTGGCCAGTATGCCGGCGACGTCGTCCAACGCCCCTGGGATCAGTGAGTAATAGGCCCAGGTGCCGCGCTTTTCGCGATGCAACAGACCGGCCTCGACCAGGATCTTCAAATGGTGGGAAACGGTCGGTTGGCCAAGGTCGAGCGGTTCGGTGAGGTCGCAGACGCAGGACCCACCTGACTCGCCTGCTTTGACAATGGAGAGCAGCCGCAGCCTGTTCGGGTCGGCCAGGGCCTTGAAGACGAGAGCTTTCTGCTGCGCTTCTTCAGCGTTCAGTGCCGGCCTTTCGGAGGGGACACAGCATGAGGCGTCGACGGCGGGCTCAAGAGCTTGCAGGGAGTTCATGTGTCCCATTATGCATGTGATTGACAATCATCGATATAGATGGTGATACTCCTGTATTGATCTTCATCAATTTATTGCTGAACTGCACAGGAGACCCGTGAGTATCCGGACCAATACACTGCCACCCCGCCATGACGAGGCCGCCGTCGTTGGCAAACTGTCCGCTCTGGACCGTTTCCTGCCGGTGTGGATCATCGCCGCGATGGCCCTTGGCTTGCTGCTGGGCAACTTGGTCCCCGGCTTGAATACGGCGTTGGAGGCAGTGAAGGTCGGCGAGGTGTCCCTGCCTATCGCCGTGGGGCTGCTGGTGATGATGTATCCGGTGCTGGCGAAGGTCCGCTACGACCAGGCGCACCGCGTTTTGGCTGACCGGAAGCTGATGATCACGTCCCTGGTCATCAACTGGCTCCTGGCCCCGGCGTTTATGTTCGCCCTGGCGTGGATCTTCATCCCGGACCTGCCCGAGTACCGCACGGGACTCATCATCGTGGGCCTGGCCCGTTGCATCGCCATGGTGATGATCTGGAACGACCTGGCCTGCGGTGACCGCGAATCCGCGGCCGTTCTGGTGTTCATCAACTCTGTCTTCCAGGTTGTCGCCTTTGGTGCCCTGGGCTGGTTTTACCTCCAGTGGCTCCCGGCGCTGCTGGGTCTGCCGACCACCAGCGCCGACTTCTCCTTCTGGGCCATCACAGCATCGGTGCTGATCTTCCTGGGGATCCCGCTGCTGGCCGGCTTCCTGACCCGCACCGTCGGCGAAAAGGCCAAAGGCAGAGACTGGTACGAGAACAGGTTCCTGCCCAAGCTCGGACCCTGGGCACTCTACGGGCTGCTCTTCACCATCACGCTCCTGTTCGCCCTGCAGGGCGGCACCATCACGTCCCGCCCCCTGGACGTGGTCCGCATCGCCGTGCCCCTGCTGGTCTACTTCCTGGTTGTCTTCGGCGCGGGAATGGTCCTGGGCCGGGTGCTCAACCTCGGGTACGCCAAGACCACAACCCTGGCATTCACCGCAGCGGGCAACAACTTCGAACTGGCCATCGCCGTGGCCATCGGCACCTTTGGGGTCACTTCCGGCCAGGCTCTCGCCGGGGTTGTCGGTCCCCTGATCGAGGTGCCCGTCCTGGTCGCCCTCGTCTACGCGGCCCTGTGGGCCCGCAAACGCTTCTTCCCCGCCGAACCCGCTGCCCTCTAGCCCCCGCGACGTCACTTGGAGAACGCCATGAGCACCGAACCCATCAAGAAGCCTTTCGTCCTGTTCGTCTGTGTCCACAACGCCGGACGTTCCCAAATGGCCGCCGCGTTCCTGACCACTCTTGGCAAGGGTGAGATCGAAGTCCGCTCAGCCGGCTCCCAGCCCGCCGAGAAGGTCAACCCGGCCGCCGTGGAAGCCATGGCCGAGCTCGGCATCGACATGTCCGCTGAAATCCCCAAGATCCTCACCACCGAGGCCGTCAAGGAATCCGACGTTGTGATCACCATGGGCTGCGGGGACGAATGCCCCTACTTCCCCGGCAAACGCTACGAGGACTGGGTCCTTGAGGACCCTGCCGGTCAGGGCGTGGCCGCCGTCCGCCCCATCCGTGATGAGATCAGGACCCGCATCGAGGGCCTGATCGCCTCGCTCGTCCCGGCCGCCAAGTAAACCACCCACGATCCAGTGAAGACCTTTCCCATCGCGGTCATCGGCGCCGGACCCATTGGTCTGGCTGCTGCCGCCCATCTGCTCGAACGGGGACTCGAACCGGTCATCTTCGAAGCTGGCCGTACGGCGGGCGCAGCCATTGAGCAATGGCGACACATCCGCCTGTTCTCCCCCTGGCGGTTCAACCTGGACGACGCAGCCGTCCGGGTCCTAAAAGCCACTGGCTGGGAGTCTCCCCGCCTCACCGCCCTGCCCAACGGCGGGGAACTCATCGATAACTACCTCATCCCGTTTGCCGCCACCCCGCAGATCGCTTCCCGGCTTCAGACCGGCGCCCGGGTCATCGCGGTGACCCGGCAGGGTATGGCCAAAACCCATGTCCGGGACCGCGACACCACGGCCTTCGTTGTCCGGGTCGAACACCACGGCGGCGAAACACGGGACCACACCGTGGCTGCCGTCATCGACGCCTCCGGCACCTGGTCCACCCGCAACCCTGTCGGCACCTCCGGCCTGCCGGCCATCGGCGAGACCACCGCAGGGAACCGGATCTCATCTCCCCTGCCCGACGTTGTTGACCGCGACCGCTCGGCCTTCGCCGGCCGCCGCGTTGTGGTCGTCGGGTCCGGCCACTCGGCAGCAAACACCCTGATCAACCTTACCGCCCTCGCAAAAGACGAAGCCGGCACCCGCATCCTCTGGGCCGTCCGTGGCGCGTCGGCCGAAAAGGTCTACGGCGGCGGCGAGGCAGACGGGCTGCCAGCACGTGGCCAACTCGGCTCCCGCCTCCGCCGCCTCGTCGAAGCCGGCATCATCGAACTGCACACTGGATTCGGCATCGCGGCCCTGAAGAACCTCGACTCACACGTGGAGGTCGAAGCCGTGGACGGTCGCACCATCGAAGCCGACGTCATCGTCCCCTGCACCGGCTTCCGCCCCGATTTGGAGATCCTGCGCGAACTGCGCCTGGACCTGGACCCCGCTGTTGAAGCCCCTACCGAACTCGGCCCGCTGATCGACCCTGAACTCCACTCCTGCGGCACCGTCCCAGCACACGGCGCGAAGGTTCTGGCCCACCCCGAAAAGGACTTCTACATTGTCGGGATGAAGTCCTACGGCCGGGCACCGACCTTCCTGCTCGCTACCGGCTACGAGCAGGTCCGCTCCGTCGCCGCAGCCCTCGCCGGTGACCAGGAATCGGCGGACACCGTCCACCTTGAACTGCCCGAAACCGGGGTATGCTCCGCAGACGCCGGCACCAGCTGCGACGTTCCCCCCGCAGTCGCCACAGGATCGCAGGAGCCCGAACCGGGCTGCTGCGCCGCGCCGGAACCGGCCAGGCCGAGCTTCCGGCAGGTCAGGAAGCCATCGATATCGGCTTAATATCCGGTTCCGGGTCGGTGCGCAGCCGGGCGTGGGTTTCCACGTCGTATCGTTCGGATCCGTACAGCAGTTTGCCGCGTTCGATACCCTCGGCGAGGAACCCGGCGCGGGCAGCCACCCGGCAGGACGCCGGGTTGTTGGTGCGGTGGCCCAGTTCCAGCCGGAACAGGCCGTCGTCGAACGCCCAGCCTGCCATCGTGGCCAACGCCCGTGCCGCGTACCCGTGACCGCGGGCCGGACCGGCCAGCCAGTAATATGCCCAGGCGGTGCCGTGGCGGCGTTCGATCGCTGAGAGGCCCACGTTTCCCACCACGGTGTTGTGGACGGTGATGGCCCAGTTGCGACGGGAATCGTTGAACGGAAGCTGGGCCAAGATGATGTCCCGGGCCTGTCCCACGGTGGCGGGACCGGCGCCGCCCAACTGGACCGCCAGTTCCGGACTGCCGGCAACGGCAGTCACCAGGGCCGGTGCGTCATCGGTGGTCCACGGGCGCAGTTCGACGGTCATGGTCTCCATGGTGCCCGATCCGGGAGCATCAAGGCTTCCACCCGCCCCGATGCGGCCGGCCCGCTATAGAATGGGGCCATCATGACCGGCGCCCGTTCCCGTCTTTTCGCTGGGCTTTTTGCCTTGGCAACCCTGCTCGCGGCCTGCACGCCCGCGACCGGCACCACAGCGCCCAGCACCGCCCAGGCTCCGTCACCATCCGCCGCCGCTGCAGCCGCGGGGGAAACCGCCGTCGTCCCTACCCCCGCGCCTACGGCCGCCCCGGAGCCGCTGCCAGGCACAACGCCGGCTCCCCCGCCGCCGGTCCCCCAGCCATTTGCCCTCAACCTGTACCAGGAAGGCGACTTTGTGCCGCAGTACACCTTCGATTGGTGCGTGGCCGCGAGCATCCAGATGGCGCACAACCTGATTGACGACACCGGCGGCGGCACGTGGAACGACCGTGCCCAGCAAAGCGCGTTGTGGGAGCAGGCCCGGGCAAAGTCAACCAATGCCTACAACGGCGCCAACCCGTTCGGCTGGGCCCAGGTGCTCACCGAAAGCGGCATGGGGCCGTACACCGTGGTCAGCATCGCTGACTATGGCGAGACGCTGCGGACGGCCGCGCGGGCCATCGCCGGGACCGGCAGGCCAGTGGGACTGGTGATGTGGAGCGGCCGGCACGCCTGGGTGATGAGCGGGTTCGAATCCGTTGGCGATCCGCAACAGTTCGCAGATTTCCCGGTGACCGGCATCCGCGTGGTGGACCCGCTGTATCCCTACGGCAGTGGACAGTGGGGCCCGTCGCCCGCCCCGAACAGCCTGCTGACCCCCGATGAGTTGGCCGCCCAGTTTGTGGTCCGCGAGCCGCGGCGCTGGAGCAGCGAGCTTCCGGCAGGCTACCTGCTGGTGCTGCCGCAGTAACTCAGCTGGCAGACGGATCCTCGCCGTTAGCCACAGTTTCGATCCAATCAACAGCCCCGTCAGAAAGCTGGAGGCCGTGTGGTGATTCGTTGGCCCAGCTGTGGGAATCAGTGGTGCCGCCCGCAGCGGCTTTGATGCCATCAACCACTGTCGGCGGCAACGGCTCGCCGTTGTGTTCAATCAGCCAGTCGCGGGTTTCTGCGTCGAGCAGCGGCCACCACACACGGATATCCATCAACACAGCATCCCACCGATGCGGCATCGGGTACACAGCTGCTTGTCAGCCAACTCCCGGCCAGGCACCGCTGGGCGCCCGGCCGGAATGGCTTCGCAGGTCAAACCGCGACGCGGGCCTCCAGCGCATCGGTGAGCAGCGCAATCAGGGCACCGAGCTGGATGTCCTCGGAGGAGGAAACATCCTCATCCGATCCATCCAGGGCACGGGCCGCAAGGCCGGCCTTGGAATCGATCAGCTGCGCCACCTTGGAGTCGATGGTCTGCGCAGCGATGATGCGCCAGGCGGTCACCGGCTCTTCCTGGCCGATGCGGTGCACGCGGTCAATGGCCTGCGTCTGCTCCGCGTCGGTCCAGGACAGCTCGGCCAGGACCACGTTGGAGGCAACCTGCAGGTTCAGGCCCACGCCGGCGGCGCTGAGTGAGCACACCACCACTGCCACGTCCGGATCGTTGATGAACGCGTCGATGTTTTCCTGGCGCTGCTTGGCGGTCTGGTCGCCCCGGATGGAGGAATAGCGCAGGCCGCGCTTGGCGAACGTCTCTTCTGCCACGTCCATCACGTCGATGTGCTTGGCGAAGAACACCACCTTGCCCACGTTGCGGGCCAGCTGCGCAGCGTAGTCCGCCGCGAGCCCGGCCTTGGCCTGGCCGATCCGGCGCATGACCCCAAAGACGTTCTCTTCGGAGCTGGCAGCCTTGGTGTCTTCCCGTTCCCAGCGGGCCACGCGGCGCACAAGCTCCTCGTCGATTCCCACCACCGGCACATTGGACTTCCGGTTTTCGATCGCCGAGTCGTAGCGCTGCACCAACCGGCGGGCCAGCTCGCGTTCGGCTGCGCGGATGGAGCGGCCGGCTTCGTCGTCCAACTCGACCGGGAGGTCGGCGATCCGCCGGGCCGGGATGTCGGCAGCCACGTCCACTTTCCGCCGTCGGACGATCCCCAGGTCCACCACGCTGCCCCGTGCCGCGGTGTAAAAACCGGAGTCGGCAGGGGTGAGGCCGTTATCCTCCAGCGCGCTCATGAGCCTGGCCAGGGGCTTTTTGTCGTCAATCCAGCCGAGGAACTGCCAGATGGCCCGGAAATCCTCGATGTCATTGATCAGCGGCGTTCCGGTCAGGGCCATCAGCAGCGGGCGGACCGTTCGCTCCCGGATCTGCTCGGAAAGCTGCAGGACATGCTGGGAACGCTGGGAGGTTTTGTTCTTGATGAAGTGGGCCTCGTCCACCACCATGCCGCGGAACCCGAAGCTGCCCAGCCATCCCACGTGACGGTCCAGCACCTCATAGTTGACCACCACAATGTCGGCGAACCCGTCGATGGTGTCGCCGTTGCCGTTGACCACGGTGGCGGTCCGTCGCGGCGCCCACAGCGCGGCTTCGCGGGCCCAGTTGGTCTTGACCACGTTGGGCACCACCACCAGCAGCGGGAATGCGTCAGCAGCTTCGGCGGCGAGCAGCGCTTGTGCGGTCTTACCCAGGCCGGGCTCGTCCGCCAGCAGGAATGTCCGGTGCCCATCCTTGGCGGCGGCCACGAGCTGCGCCTGGTGCTTCATAAGCTCCAGCCCGGCCGGGGCGCTGATACGGGAGTCGTTGGGCAGGTCCATGCAGGAGGAGGCGCCGCCGTATTCGAAGGACCTGAACAGTGGGCCCAGGAGTTCCCAGCTGCTGAGCCGGCCGGTGGGACGTTTGTGGTCCACTGCCGAAAAATCGGGGGCCAGGAAGGGGTTGGACAGCTGCCGGGACACCACCGACTGCGGCACCACGCTGCGTTCCGGAACCAGCGGGGCTGCATCCGGTTCGGGTGCGGGTTCCGGCGCGGCGGTGATTTCCACGCCTGCGGCACGCTGCATGTCACGCTTCAGGCTGGCTGCAGCGTCGGAGACAGGTGCGTCCTCGGGCAGGAGGATCAGCAAAGAGGTGTCCCTCGCAGCGGTCTTGGCCAGGATGGTGGCCACCCCGTCCAGGCGTTTAAGCTGCTCGTTGCGCTGCGCCTCGGTGCTGTCGGCGTCGGCCTTGATGCGGGCCCGCTCCTCGCGGACCAGCAAGGCCACCACCTGGAAGGTGGTGCGGCCGGAGGGCCGGACCTTGCCGTTCTGCGCGGCGGACTCGACTTCCCGGACGGCCCGGGCCAGGACCGGGATCATCCCCTCGTTGTCAAGATCGCGGACACGTCGGGGTGCGCGCTGCTGCGCACTGCCGCGGCGCTGGCCGCCGGTGCGGGCGGCACCGCCGGTAGCGGCACCCTTGCGGGTGGCGCCGGGTTGGCGTTGGCCTCGAGCCAAAAACTTCTCCTCCGTTGGACCGCAATGAGCGGACGGGCGGACCCGGCGTGGACGGCCGGGACTATCAGGCGCATGCCATCGGCCCCTTGCAGGACCTTGGTGACGCGGCCCGGACCCATCGGTCCCAGAGGGACCGGGGCGGCAGCGGATGTGCTGCCCCCGCGATGGGACCGGAAAACCCCGGGAGCCGTGACCGCCATGCACCGGACTGAAGCCAGGGCGAGAAGGGCGGAACGGCGCAGGGGCCGGTACTCCCCCCATCGTACCGTCCACACCGCTGATGCGTGACTTCCTGCATTTTCGACGGCGGGAACTTAGCCTTGCTTCGTTCGGCCGGGGACCGCCGCCGGGTTCAGCTTGCGGGGTCGTAGTGGAAAGCACGCACTTCCTGCGCGCACCTGCACGCCGCAGCGATCTTTGCTGCCCACTGCAAAGCCGCATCATGGGAAGGCAAATCCAGCACCGAATAGCCGCCTTCGAGCTGGCTGGTCTGCGGGTAGGTTCCCTCGTGCACCGACCCATCGCCGTCGACCATTACTGGTGGGATGCCCTCATCAATACCGCCGCCGAAGACCCAGACTCCGGCGTCCTTGGCTTCCTGGACCACAGCGTGGGATGCATCAACAACAGCCGGCATGTCCTCTTCCGGCACCACCATGGCGGCACTCGGAAACGAGATCAAGTATTTTCCCATCGCGTCGGCTCCTTCTTCGCAGCTTGGGTGCGTTCATCTTCGCCGACGGCGGCGCGGCACGCAAGGATCCAGGCATCCCGGTGCCTGTTATCTTGACGGTGGAATCATGGGCGATTGTCTTGGGGCTGGTCCTTCTCACCCAGCGGCCTGCGTGGGGTAGGCCTGCCCTGAAGTAAATGGCCTGGCAAGCCTGCCCGCGAGGGCACGGCCCTGGTTGAATCCGGCCCGGGCAGCGGGCAGGCGCAATGACAGGTCCATGGCACTGGGCCCGAAAAGGTGCGCGGATCCGCTGTCCGGGAACACCGTTTCCACGCGGCTGCCGCCGTCCCGCAGCTGATCCACTTGCGTTGCCAGGTGCAGCCCCCAGTCCACCGGCGTCCGCGACCTGCCACTGAACGGTGACAGCACCAGTACTTGCGCGTAGCCGGCCGCCAGGTCGGCATTGTCCGCGTTGGTCCGGTAGCCGCCGTCGATGTAGCGGCCATCGCCGATGCTGTACGGGGCGCCGCTGGAACAGCTCGCGGCAACAGCGTCCACCAGGTCAACCCCGCTGTGGCGGTCGAACACCACCGGGTCCCCGGTGCGCGCATCTACGGCAGTGATGAGCAGCCGCCTTTCCGGCCACTCCAGGCTGGGCAACCGGGAGGCGACGGTGGCGCGCCATCGCGCTTGCGTTGAAGCGGACGATGCCGGCACGGCCTCGAGCGCGGACGCGCCCATCCTGCGGCGCATGTCGGCAGCATCCGCCGCAGCGGCGATCACGGCGGCCGTCCGTTCCATCTGGGTGAGCACCGGCGCCGCGGCTTGCGCGCCACCGACGGGACCGGCGGCCGCATGCCGTGGCGGCGGGGCACCGGCGTCGAGGATGGCGGCCAGCAGGTCAGCCGGGTCCGCGCCGGTGATTTGCGCCGCAGCCGTTGATCCGGCCGAGGTCCCCACAATGAGGTCGGCCGCCGCTGCGTTCACGCCGGCGTCCTGAAGACCGGCGATGACGCCGATCAGCCAGGCGTTGCCGGTTGATCCGCCGCCGCCCAGGACCAGGGCCCGTTTGCCGGCCGTCGGCGCGCCAGCTCCCGGGGCGGAATGCAGGATTGGAGAATGTGTTGTGTTCATGGGAGTCGCCTTTTCGCGTAATGCCTAATGGAAGGCGCTCCCGGTGGCGGCTAGGACAACCGCGCGTCCGTGGACTCCAGGGGAGCACCCGGTGCTGGTACTGCGTTCACGGGTCCCACCTCCTGCCGGTTGTTCACGATTGTTTTGAAACTAGCACCTCGCACAAAGCAGCACAATCACTGAAGTGCGCCCATGCCTACCCGTTCCGGCCGGCGTAAACCGTGGCTGCCACAATGAACATGATCCCGATGACAGCGAACAGGCCACCGAAGGCCCGGATGTAGGCCGGCCTGGCGAAAAACGAGTTGGAGTAGTCAACGCCCATGGGCTTGAAGTCCTTGACCATGCCGGCGTACGCCTGCGCGGATCCGCGCACGTCGAAGACGAGGGCCAGCCCCAGCAGCACCGCGGCAACGCCTACAGCGCCGAACGTCCAGGGCACCACCTCAGCCGATTGCGCCTGGCCGGTGAAGGCCGCCAGCGGCACCGAAAGGAAGGCCACCGCGAACACGACCATATAGAGGACAAACAAGCCCTTCACCGGTTGCGGCAGTTTCCTCACAGCACGCCAGAGTTGCATCATGTTCCAATCCATCCGGGGCTGCAGCATCGCAGCGGATACAGACCAAGTAACTCATGGATCGGACACACACTGAGCCACCTTTGGGCCATCTTGAGGATCGGTTGCCAATTGGGCCCGGCCCCATGGAGTCAGAGGCTGTCCTCCTGCGCTGTCCCGGTTCGTGCCAGGAAATCACCGGCCCGCCGGAACTGCCTGAGCGTCACCACAAACAAGGCGGCCATAAAAGGAATCAGCGCGCACCACAGCCACTGGAACCAGGTCCATCCATCGCTGAAAGTGGTCAGCAACTGGGACACGTAAAGGAGCATGAACCCCGGGAACATCAGCAGGGTGGGGGCCAGGCCTTTACGCACCAGCGCAGCGGCGCCCCTCAGCATGGGTACTTGCCCGGGGATGGTCGGCTTTTTACCCTCGATCTGGTCCATCAAGGCTTTACGCTCCGGTTTCTCCAGCCAGATGAGCCCGCCAGCGTGCTTGGGCCGGACCAGCGGCGTGACCCGTTTGGCCGAATAAACCATGGAACCCACCAACGCGCCCAAAGCCGCGAAGGAGAGGCCAACGCCCAACTGGGCCACCCGCTCGTCGGGGTCGTTCCCGTAGATCCACAAGCCAACCACAAAACCGGCAGCAAGAAGGACCGCCACCCCCACAGGCAGGTAAATCCTGTAGAACTTCCACACGGCCTGACCGGTGCCTTCGTCCGTGACCCCGATGACGGCCCGCTCCGTCTTCGCCCACCGGACGGCCGGGTCGTCATTGTCCCAGTTCATCCCAGATCCCCGATCCCTTGTCCGCAGATCCTAACCTTCAAGGCCCGGATCTGCGGACAAGCTGAGGACCGGAACCTAGCCCGTCACCCCGGTGAGCTCGTTCGGGGTCTGGTCCAGGGTGCCGCTTCCGGTCACCGTGCCGGCCTCGATGTCCACCGCGTGGATGGTGTTGGTGGCGGGGTCGGTCACAAAGGCGGTGTGGTCGTTGACGAACACTGTGGGCCGCGGCTGCTGCCACTGCAGCGGCTCCTCCCAGGCGCCCACCACGGGGATGCTGCTGGTGACCTTGGCCGTATCCGGGTCGATTACGTGCAGGGAACCGTCCGTGCCCAGCACCAGGGCCTCACCATGCGGTCCGCGGGCCAGCGACCGGAAGCTGTAGCTGGTCCCCAGGTCTACCAAAGCAAGCTCCTTGGTTTTGGTGTTGATCAGGGAAATCTGCTCCGGGCGTTCCAGCTCGGCGTCCTTGTCCTTCTTGTAGTCCCCCAGCGTCACGGCGGACTCATCGGACCCGGCCTGGTTCCCGATCCGGCCGTACTCCGTGGGGCTGGCCACCTTGGTGATGGTCCCGGCGGAGTAGATCAGGACGCCGGTCTGGCAGCCGATCACCACGGCCTCACCCTCTGCAGTGGCTTCGCCGTGCACACCCGGGCAGTCCTCGTTCCGGGCAATCTCCTTGCCGTCCTTGTCCAGCACCACAATGCCGGGCCGGCTGTCTTCGTTGCCCAGGGTGAGGACCAGTTCGCCGTTGGCCAGTTCCACGGCCACGCCGTGGTGTGCTTCCTCGGCTTGGTGGGTCTGAACCTCAGGCTGGCCCTTGGCCAGGTCTGCCGAGTTGAAGATGCTGATCTCGCCGGTCCCGTCGCTGAACAGGATGGTCTTCCCGTCATGCCGCACCACGTGGCCGGGCTTGGACGTGGGGAACACGATGTCCGTCATGGCCGGGTCCTGCGCATGGTGGGTGGAGCCGTCGGTCCACACACCGGTATCCAGCACCTTGAAGCCCTCCGTGGTGGAGATGATGACGTGCCGCCCGTCCCCTGCCGGGTTGACGCGGTTGAAGCCGGCCAGGGGGTAGTCCCCCAGCACCTTGAAGGAGGCGCCGTCCAGGACCTGGATGCCGCCGTCGTACGTGGTGACGATGCGCGGCGCCGCTTCCGGAACCGTCGCGGCGGCAGACGCCGAAGTTGAGGTTCCGGTGGCCGGGCCGGCGGTTCCGCCGCAGCCGGTCAGCAGCAGGCCCGTGACGGCGAGCGCCGAGAGCAGCCGGATGGGCGAGGATCGGACAAGTGAAGTGCGGTGGTGCATGGGTGCTTCCTTTTCTGGGTGGGTGATGGCAAAAAATAAAGAATCAGGTCAGTGCGTCGGTGATGCGCTGGGTGTTGGACCGCATCATGTCCAGGTAGGTCTGGGCGCCGGAGCCGTCCGCGCCCAAGGATTCGGTGAACAGCGGGACCACGGCGATGTCCATCCCGGCTTCGGCGGCCAGGACCTGCGCCAGCCGCTCGGGCTGCGAGGAGTCCGCGAAGATCGCCACCACGCCGGCGTCGCGGATGGCGCCGGTCAGCCCGTTCAGGTCCGCAGAGCTGGGCGAGGCCAGCGTGGTGCCGCTGGGGATCACGGCGCCGATCACGTCGAACCCGAAACGCTGGGCCAGGTAGCCGAACACGTGGTGGTTGGTGATGAGCTTGCGGTGCGCGGCGGGAATGCCGGCGAAGCCTGCTTCCATGGCTGCTTCCAGCTCCGTCAGCTCTGCGGTGTAGCCGTCTGCCTGGGCCTGGATCACCCCGGCGTCCACCCCGGCCACGTGCCCTTCCAAGCTGTCCGCAATGGCCGCCACGGCCTGGCTGACGCGGGCGGGGTCGGTCCAGAAGTGCGGGTCCTGGGCGCCGGACCCGTGGCTGAACGCAAGGGGCTCGACGGCGTCCATCGCCGCGAGCGTCGGCACACCCGCCGCGGCGGCAGCTTCGACGTGGTTGAGGACGCCCTCTTCCAGCCCGCCGCCGTTGTGGATGATCAGGTCCGCGGCTTCGATCCGCGCTGCCTGCTGCGCCGAAATGCCGAAGGAATGCGGGTCCGCGTTGGCCTCCATCAGCACCAGCACCTCCGCCTGGTCCCCCACAACGTTCCGGGTGATGTCGCCCAGGATGTTGGTGGTCACCACCACGGTGGGCTTCGCGGCAGCCGCCGGCGAACAGCCTGCCAGCGCCAGCACCGCCAACGCGGCTGCCAGGGTGCCGGCCACCAGGCGCCTCACAGTCCGGTCTCCAGGACCAGGTCCGCGGCGGGGACGTCGAACGTGCGGGCCGCGCGCAGCCCATCGGCGTAGTCGAGTTCCAGGACCCTGGAGCCGGCGGGATCGCTGAGGTAGGCACGGGAGGCATCAACCCGAAGGGCGGGGACCGCAGGTTCGGAACCCGTGAGCGGCGCCAGCAGCGGAGCTTCCGCCGTCACTGCACCAGTCCGCGGGTCCAGGGTGCGCAGGACGCCGTCGACGCCGAGGGCCAGCACCCTGCGCGTGTCGCCCACGGCGGATGCGGCCACGGTCCGGGCGGGCGTGGGCAGCAACGTCCACGCCCGCGCGGACACGTCGAGGTGCCAGACGCCGGCGTCACCGGCAGGGCCGGCCAGTTCGTTGGACCCCGCCCGGTGTTCCAGGGAGGTGGCTGCCGGTACACCCGCGTTGGCCGCCGGGTACGGTATCCGCTCGGCGGCGAACGTGCCGTCCTCCTCCGTGATCAGCAGGGCGGCGTCGGCACAGGCCAGCACCACACCCACCCGGGTGGTGGCGGAGGCAGCGGGATCCTGGCAGTCCTGCCGGGCAAGGACGGTGGCATTGGCGTCGTCGCGCACTTCCACGCCGGAAGCCACGGCTGAACCCTCAGCCGCCACGCTGGCAATGAAGTGGCCTTCGTACGGAACCACCATCCCGCGGTGCGCGGAGGTGGTGATCCGGAAAGCTTCGTCGATGCTGCCCGCATCAAGGTCCTTGTGCCGGAAAACGGCTGCGTAGCCGCCGGTGTCCGAGAAGACGGCAAGGTCTTTGCCGTCCCCGGCGATGCTGCCCGGGTCCGGGACCTCAATGGTCCCCACGGTCCGTGGTTCGGAGCTGTAGTAGTGGGCGTGGTCGCCGTGGTCCACGGTCCAGGCGCCGGTGTCGAAGACCTCCACGTGCTCCGGCGTGGTGACCAGGGCGTAGCGGCCGTCCTGGTGGAGCGCGTCCACTTTGCCGAACCGGCCGGCGTCGGACGTGTCCCCAGTGAGCAGCGACAACAGCCGGGCCTCCCCCGTGGCGCTGTCGACAGTGAGCAGGCCGGTTTGCGGCTCCGGGTTTTCCTGGGCGCCGGCCACGTAGCCGTGGGGTGTGGCGGCCGGCTGGGACGGTTCAGCAGCAGTGGGAGCGGCGCAGGCTGAAAGCAGCAGGGGCAGGGCGGCGAGGAGGAGCGCGGGCTTAGGCATGGTGCGGTGCACTGGAGAAAGGTTCCGTTTCTGTGGAGGGTGCGGTGGGGCGGGGTGCGGGCCGGTTCAGGCGGACCAGGAACCGGACTGCAGCCGAGGCGAAGTAGGACAGGGCCGCGGTCAGGGCGATGGTGGCACCGGCGGCTGTGCCGGCGAACCAGGAGATCCAGAGGCCGGCCGCCACGCTGGCAATGCCCACCAGCGAGCCCAGGACCATCACGCCGCGGACGGACCGGGCCCACACCAGCGCGGCGGCAGGCGGCGCGATCAGCAGGCCGAACACCAGGAGGGTGCCCACCACCTGGAAGGACGCGGCCACGGCCAGGGTGATCAGGAACAGCAGCACAAAGTGGGCCAGTCGGGGACGCAGCCCCAGGCTGGCGGCTTTGTGCGGATTGAATGCGGCCGCCATAAAGGACCGGTGGAACACCGCGGCGGTGGTGAGGACAACGAGGCCGACGGCGGCCAGCACCAGCAGGTGCTCCGTCCGGACGGCCAGGACGTCCCCGAAGAGCGTGCCGGTCAGGTCCACGGCGAAACCGCCGGATGCGGACACGATGATCACGCCGAGTGAGAGCATCACGACAAACAGCAGCCCGATGGCGGTGTCCTGCGAGACGCGGCGGTTCCGGGTGATGGCCGAGACCCCGGCAGCCGTGGCCGCGGCGCTGATGGCAGCACCAAGGATGAGGTTGCCGCCCAGCAGCGAGGCAACGGCGATACCCGGCAATAGTCCGTGGGACATGGCATCGCCCAGGAAGGCCATGCCGCGCACCACCACCCAGGTGCCAACAACGGCGCAGAAGACCGACACCAGGGCGCCGCCCAGGAGGGCACGCTGGAAAAAGGACGCGTTCAGGGGATCAAGTAACCATTCCATCGCCGTTCACGATACATTAATAATGAGAATCATTCGCAACACATCAACGGAGCGCAATTGTCCAGGATCATTTTTGACGGGGCCGGGTTCGCCTACCCTGACCGGCCGGTGCTGGACAGCATCTCGCTGGCCATCATGCCCGGCTCCCACACGGCGCTGACCGGGACCAACGGGTCCGGCAAGTCCACCCTCCTGGGTCTGGCGGCCGGCATCCTGAAACCGTCAGCCGGGACCGTCACGCTTCCCGCAGGGCAGCGGCCGGTGTTTGTCATCCAGCACACGCACACCCCGGAGGTGATGCCGTGCACAGTCCGGCAAGCCGTGGAGATGGGCCGCTGGCCGCACCGCAGGGGCTGGCTCCCGCTGCGCCCGTCGGACCGGCGCGTGGTGGCGGAGGCCCTGGCGAGGATGGGGATCTCGGACCTGGCCGGCCGGCAGTTGACCGAATTGTCCGGCGGGCAGCGGCAGCGGGCCTTGATTGCCCAGGGCCTGGCGCAGCAGGCCGGCATCCTGATCCTGGACGAGCCCACCGCCGGGCTGGACAGCCACGCCAGGACACTGATCAGGGAAGCCATTGCTGCGGAGTTGGCGCGCGGGGTGACGGTACTGGAGGCAACCCACGACGACGGCGACATCGCCCTGGCGCACCGCGTCATTACGCTGGCGGGCGGCAAGGCGACGGCTGGCAAGGCGAACGCGGGCGCGGTTCGGGGCCGGCAGGGAGCGCCCGGCAGCCCTCAGGCGGCGGTTTCACCGGCATAGCCGGCTCCACCGCCGCCTGGCTCAGCGGCTCAGCTGAGTGTCCGGGCGAGCCCCAGCATGGCCAGGGCGAAGAGCGGGAACAGCCAGTTGGCAATCACCGCACCCACTTTGGCGCCTACACCGCCGGTTGCCTCGGCAGCGGTCAGCGGATCCGCGATGTTGTCATCCTGACCGGGACGGCGGGAGATGACGGTGTTCCTGACCGACAGGGCCACCATCACCACGGCGGTGCCCACAACCCACGGCAGCGGCTCGATGGCCAGCCACGCGTCCGCCTGTTCTGTCGGCGCCACGATGGCGGAAAGCAGCCCGGCCGCTGCGCACACCGCGGCGAGGCAGGCCAGCACCCACATGCGCCGGATGGCCGCCGTGAGGTAGAGCGGCAGGAATGCGATAAGCACCACGGGCAGGGCCAGGAGGGCCAGCTGCGCGGGCGAGACCAGCATCGTTTCGGACCTGACCCAGGCCATTATGGCCTGATTGAAGAGAAGGAAAGCCAGCAGGCCCAGGAGCGCGGGCCAGAGTGCCGTGCGCACCCAGTGGTGCGCCGGCGCAGCGGGCAGGTCCAGGGCGGCAGCATAGTCGCGCGCCGGCCCAAAGGCGTCCTCTGCCCGCTGGCCGGTGTCACCCAGGAGTTCGCGTGCACTTGCCACCGCGTCGCCGATGGCGCTGCCGTGCACCTGGCGCAAACGCAGCTCCAGGACGAGGTCGTCAAACCATTTTCTATCGGCGGTTTCCTGCATCATGTGGTGGACTCCTTTGTTTGGCGCTCGGGGTCGAGGTAGTGGGTGCTCAGGTGGGTGAAGCGCAGCCAGTCCGCGCTGAGGCGGGACAGTTCGGTCCGGCCCAGGGGGGTCAGGGCGAAGTATTTACGCCCTGGCCCGTTGACGCCTGCCTTCCACTCGGTGGAGACCAGGCCGGCCGTCTCGTAACGGGTGAGGAGCGGGTACAGGGTGCCGCCCTTGATGACGCCGAACCCGTGCTGCCCGAGTTCACTGATGATCGCGTAACCGTAGGAGGGCCCGGCCTGCAGCGCACGGAGGGCAAAAAAGCCGAGCGTGGCCCGGAGCCAGTCGCTGGGCCACTCGGCGCCGTCGGGCGGCTGTGGCGGTGAAGTGGAAACATCCATAGCTATATTGTCACTCTAAGTAGTTAGCCTGTAAAGCCCATGGAACCCGCCGCATCAAGAAGGCGCGCAAGGCCCGGTTAAAGAAAATGACAACCCAATGACACATCTGTCACGTTGTCTGGTTTTGGTTTGCGGACTCCCGTATCCTGACCGTGTCAGTGCTTGGGGGCCGCGGACACCTGGGGTGCTTTGCGGGCCGACCGAGCAGGAAACGTCTCTCCTATCGGTCAAGGCAAGGTCTCAGAAATGCACACACCCTCATCACGCACACGCAAAATCGCCATGTTCGCTTCCGCTCCCGTCGCCCTCCTGATTGCCGGCGGCATGGTCTGGCAGGGTTCGCAGGCTGCCTTTACGGCCTCCACCCGCAACGCCGGCAACTCCTGGAGCACCGGCAACGTGGTGCTTACGGACGATGACCTCGGCGCTGCGGCGTTCCACGTGGAAAACATCGTCCCGGGCCAGACGGGCCAGAAGTGCATCGTTGTTACGTCCCAGTCCAATGTGGCCGGCGAAGTCCGGGCCTACACCCAGAACCTGGTCACCTCAAAGGGCCTGGAAAACCGGATCTTCTTCGACCTTGAGCAGGGCACGGGTGGATCGTTCAACGACTGCACCGGGTTCACGCCCACGGCCAACACGGTCCCTGAACTGCCGCTCTCCACCCTGGCCACCGTCAACCGCGACTTCGCCACCGGCGGGGCTCCGTGGGACACCACCGGCACACCCGGCGAGACCCAGAGCTACCGCGGCACCTGGCGCTTCGACACCACCAACCTGAGCCAGGACGAGGTCAACGCCCTGCAGGGTGCCCGCGTGAGCATCGACCTCGTGTGGGAACTCCAGTCCGACAACGCTCCCACCACCCCGTAACTCCGGCCTGGCAACCACAGCGCTGTGAACCGGGAAAGGCCCGGGTCTGCACCGGGTCTTTCCCGGGGAGCAGGACTGTTCTCCGCTGACGGCTGGGTGCGTTTCATCGCATCCATCGCGTCGCGGCTTTATCTGGGTGTGCTGCTGAGCCTTGCCCTGTTCGCGGTGCTCCCGGCGCTGTTCGGCTGGCACGGCACCGTGGTGCAGAGCGGGTCCATGGAGCCGCACATCTCCCCCGGCGACGTGGTGCTCGCCGCGGCGTTGAACCCGGAACACCCGGTGCCCGTGGGCGGCGTGGTGGAGTACCACAGCCCAGCGGAGGCCGAGCCCGGCGGCGTGGCAAAAACCCGCCTGCACCGCATCGTCGCTGCGAACACGGATGGCACGTTTGTCACAGCCGGCGATGCCAACACCACCGTGGACAGCACCCCCATTGTCCGCGACCAGATTAAGGGCCAGGCACGCCTGCTTATCCCCGCCGTGGGCCTGCCCGGGCTGTGGCTGGGCAGCGGCAACCTTTCCGCCCTGGCCCTGTGGTCAGTCATTACCCTGGTGGCCGTGGTGGCCGCAGTTTTCGGCGTTACCGGCCGCAGCCGCCCCGGTGACGGCGATGACGGCGGCAGCCCTGATGACGAGGGCGACGACTCCGGACCCGATGGCGGTGGGGATGACGACGGCGGAACGGACGACGACGAACCCTCGCCGCTGCAGAAAGCCGGCACCGCCATGGGCATCGTCGCCGTCCTGGTCACCGTGGTGGTGATGGGCGCCAGCGTGTTCTCCTCGGCCGCGTTCACGGCCACGACGGCCAACGCCGCGAATTCGTTCGGCACGGCACTGGACTGGATGCCGCCGTCGGCCGTCCTGGTCAATCCCGGCCCCACGGTGAAGGGGACCGTGGCGCTGACCGCCGAAGCCTCGGACGCCGAGAGCGGCATCCGCAATGTGGCGATCCAGTACGCCCCCGCCGCCACTGGTGTGTACGTGACCCTGTGCACCGCCGTGTCCGCACCGTATTCATGCGGCTGGAACACCGCTGCCGTGCCCGACGGCGCCTACCTGCTGCGCGCCACCGCAACGGATAAATCCGGCCTCACCACCACCACGGAACCCATCAGCACCTCCGTGGCCAACTCGTTTGCGGTGTCCCTGCCCGACCCCGGCGAAGTGGTCCGCGGCAACGTCAACCTAAGCCCCGTCCTCAGCAACGCAGGCCCGGGCACATACACGGTGCGGGTGGAGTACGCCGCGGCCGGTACCACCAACTGGAAAACGCTATGCCCGAACCAGGTGGCGCCGGCCCCCTGCACCTGGGCAACGGCCACGTACAGCAACGAATCCTATGACCTCCGCGCGGTGGCGGTCTCCGGCGGCACCACCACCTACTCCCCGGTCCTGCCGGACATCCTGGTGGACAGCCAGGCCCCCACGGTGGCCCTGACGGACCCGGGCGCCACCATCCGCGGTACCGCCAACTTCACGGCGACGGCGGCAGACGCGGTGTCCGGCGTCGCCCAGGTGCAAGTCCAGTACCTCCGCTCAGGCACCAGCACCTGGGTGACCATGTGCGCCGTGGAGGAGTCACCGTACACATGCCGGTTCGACACCACCAAGCTGGCCAACGGCCAGTACAGCTTCCGGGCCATCGCCACAGACGACGCCGGCAACACCGCCACCACCTCCGCCACCTCTCTTCGGACCGTGGACAACACGGTGGGCTCGGTCTCCATGGAGGATCCGGGAGCGTACCTCACCGGAACCGTCGCCCTGCAGGCCGCGGCAAACTCGACGGCGGGCATCACCAACGTGCGCCTCCAGACGGCCCCGGCCGGAACCACCACCTGGACCACCCGCTGCACAGTGGGCACCGCACCGTACTCCTGCACCTGGAACACCACCGCCGTGGCCGACGGGCTCTACGACGTCCGCGCCATCCTGCTTGAAAGCACCGGCAAGGAAACCATTTCCGCCACAGTGTCCGGCCGCAGGGTGGACAACAGCCCGCTGCGCGCGGCGGACATCCAGGCCACCAACGGCGGGGTGCTGGGCCGGGTGGACGCCGGGGACACCATCAGCTTCAGCTACAGCCAGCAGGTCAACCTGGCCACCGTGACGCCCGGCTGGAACGGAGCCGCACTGCCTGTGACGGTCCGGCTGCGGGACGGCAACCTGCTGGGCCAGGGCAACGCTGTTGACACCCTGGACATCCAGCGGACCGGCAGCACCGTGAACTTGGGGGCCGTCAACACCAAGGGCAACTACGTCAAGAACCGCAAGACCGTCACCCTGAACGGCACCATGACGGCGGCCACGGTCACGGTCAACGGGGTTCCGCGCACGGTGGTCACCGTGACAGTGGGCACCGTGGCAAGCGGCGCCGGCAGCCTGCGCAGCTACACCACCCCGGTGAACATGGTGTGGACGCCGACGGCGGCCGTCACCAACGCGGCCGGCGTCGCCTCTTCCCTGGCGCCCGCCACGGAGACGGGAACGCTGGACCGCGACTTCTAAAGGTCCGGCTTCCCTTCGCTTCACAGAAACTGCACAGCCTGCCCAAAGATGCGGCATACCCACGCCCGCCAGCCTGGTTTTATGCCCTTTGAGCCTGCCTGGCCGCCGCACAAGGTGGTTCTTAACGAGTTCTTAAAAGCCGCGGCACAAAATCAAGGGGACGATACATCCTGCCGAAGGGTCCCATGTTTCCGCCGTCCACACGCCACCCTGCCCGGGTTCAACCCATCCCTGCGCCCAAACACGCCCTGTCCATAGGGCTGGTGCTCGCGGCAGCGGTGATCGCTGCGGGGCTGGTGATCCGGTTTGTCCCGGAGGTGACGACAGCTGAGCTGGCGGCTGTGGAGGATTTCAGCCGTAACCACAGCCCTATGCTGACCGGGGTGGCCCTGGTCCTGAATGTGCTTTTCGGGCCGGTCTCCGGCGGGCTGATGGTCACTGCCACCACCTTGTATCTCCTGCTGATCAAGCACGCCCGGCCGGGCGCTGCCCTGTTTGCCGCCACCGTGGCCAGCGGGTGGCTGACCTGCCAGCTGTTCAAAGTCGTCATCGGCAGGATCCGGCCCGATCCCGCGCTTCTGTTCGATCCGCTCGTACCGGAACCGGTGTCCAACAGCTTTCCCAGCGGACACACGTCGCTGGCCGTGGCCCTGACCTTGGCTTTGTTCCTCCTGGTCCGTGGAACCCGGTGGGCCAAACCGGTCCTGATCGCAGGGGCATTGACAGCGGTGGTGGTCGCTTGGTCCCGGGTCTACATCGGGGCCCATTACCCGTTGGACGTTGTTGCCTCATTCCCGGCAACGGTTGCCGCTGTCCTCATCATGGCCGGGATCTGGAACCGGCACGTGCCTGCCCTCGGGGCCGCCCTCCGGTCCCGGCCCGCAACCCCTCCCCAGTGAAAGAAGCCCTTATGCAATCCCTTGCCCTCGCACCGGCGCTGAACCAGGCATCACTCCTGCCCATCCTGGACCCTGCCAGCCTGTTGCAGGGGCTGGGGCCGGCAACCCTCGGCGTCGTGGCCCTGATGGTCTTCATCGAGTCCGGTGTCCTGTTTCCGTTCCTGCCAGGGGACTCGCTGCTCTTCACCGCCGGGCTCCTGCACCAGCAACTGAACCTGACACTGCCCGTGCTGATCACGGTGGTCAGTGTTGCCGCGATCGCGGGCGACCAGGTGGGCTACTTCCTGGGCCGCCGGTTCGGACGCCGCTGGTTCTCCGATGATGCCCGGATCCTGAAAACCGCGCACCTGGCGCAGGCCGAGGAGTTCTTCCGGCGCCGCGGCGGTCCTGCACTGGTCCTGGCCCGTTTTGTCCCGGTGGTCCGGACCTTCGCGCCCCTGAGCGCCGGCATCGCCCGCTACCACTACAAGTCCTTTCTGCTCTGGAACATCACCGGAGCGGTCCTCTGGGCAGTTTCCGTGACCCTGCTTGGTTCCTGGCTGGGGCACTACGATTTCGTGGCAAACAACATCGACGTGATCGCCGTTGTTATGGTCCTGGTCTCCGTGCTGCCGTGGGGCATCGAGTTCCTCAAACACAGGCGCGCCCGCACGTCGGGGGCGGACAGCGCGCAAGAATAGACCCGTGACCGCCGCTGACCTCAAACCGTCGCTTCTTCTGGTTGAAGACGACCCCGCCCTCGGGCCCTTGATCGCCGAGCTCCTCGGGCCCGATTTCCAGGTCCATCTTGCCGTCGACGGTCCCGGGGGCCTGCAGCAGGCACGGGTCCGGGCGTGGGACGTTATGGTCATCGACAGGGGCCTGCCGGGCATGGACGGTATCGCGTTGATCGCCTCGCTGCGTTCCCAAGGGGTTGCCACACCCATCCTGATCCTCACAGCCCTGGGCGCCATCGATGAGAAGGTCCGCGGGCTCGATGCGGGCGCGAACGACTACATGACCAAACCCTTCGACGCCACGGAGTTGGGGGCCCGGCTGCGTGCACTCACCCGCAGCTACACACGGGCGCCGAGGATCACCGGGATTGGTGACTGGGAACTGGACCGTGCCACGAGGTCCATCCGGTCCATCCACGGCTTCAATGCCTCCCTGACCGCCACGGAGTCCGAGCTGCTGGCGGCCCTGGCCGCCGAACCGGGCAGGGTCTTCACCCGGGAGGAACTCCTCATCGCCACGAACAGCCAAGGTGAACTCTCAGGCGCGATTGACACCTACGTCCACCACCTCCGCCGGAAAATCTCCAAATCAATCATCCGGACGGTCCACGGACTCGGGTACCAGATCGGCGAAGCCCGTGATTAGGAGCACCGACCCCACAGACCAGGACCAGCAGGTCCTGCGGAAAGCCGCCCTGAAAATTGCCCTGCGGATCAGTGCTGTCTGCGCCCTCCTGGTGCTCTGCCTCCTGGCCGCAGCCACCCTGTACCTGCTCAACCAGGCCGGCCACCCGGAACCGATCGAAACCGGTGCCGTCTACGCCTACCTGGACACCAACGACCTGGTCGAAGCCATGATCATCGCCGGCGTAGCCGGAACGCTGCTCGCCGGCGGCATCGGCTGGCTCAGCGCACGCAGTGCCATCCGTCCCCTCGGCGAAGCGCTGGCCCTGCAGCGACGCTTCATCCAGGACGCCAGCCACGAAATGCGCACCCCGCTGGCCATCCTTGACGCCAGGATCCAGCTCGCCCAACGCACCACCACACCGGACACACCCACCGGCCAGGCACTGGCCCGGATCCGGGCCGACACCGCCTCCCTCACATTAATCGTCAACGAACTCCTCGAATCCGCCACCGGGACACCACACCAACCGAACGGATCCCCTGCCGACGTTGCCGGCGTCGCCAAAGACGTGATGGACAACATCCGGCCACTGGCAGCAAAGCGGGGCATCACCCTGGAGTACTCCGGCAGCGGGCAACCGCGGGCTAACATTCCGCCCCAACGACTGCACCGCGCCATCCTGGGCCTGGCCGAAAACGCACTCGCCCACACACCACCCGGGGGACATATCACCATCGCTGCCAGCACTACGGGCAACCGGGCAACCATTACCGTCACCGACTCGGGAACCGGCATCACCGGCATTGACCGCGACCGGATCTTTGACCGGTTCGCGCGAACCACGCACCAGCGTGACGGCCAGGAACCCCGCAGCTTCGGCATCGGGCTGTCCCTGGTCCGCGACATCGCGGCCGCTGCAGGCGGTACCGCCGAAGTGTTGCACACCGGTCCGGAGGGCACCGGCATGAGAATCGACCTCCCCCTGGCAACAAGCTGACCGCCGGCCGGTGACGAGCTCCCCCCGGCCGCTTTCTGGCGGGGATGTTGATGGTGGGTTGAGGTCTTGAAGGAGTCTTGAACTTTTCTTGTTCAGGGATGGGTGCTGGCCTTGAAACTGGGACGGCAAAGTTGTTGTTGTCAGCCGATGGGGCTGGCCCCCACACTCTGCAGGCCGCACGGCCGGCCACCACGAACGGATCACCATCATGGGTCTCAACCTCAAGTCCACCACCGGCAAAGTCCTCGCCTCCACCGCCCTGATCGCCGCCGCAGCATCCGTCGCCGGCCTGGGCACCTACGGCGCCTTCACCTCCACCACCAGCGCCAGCGAAACCGTCGCCTCCGGCACCGTGAACGTCGCCGTCGGCGCCACCGGCACGGCCGCCAACCGCCTCAACGTCGCAGCAACCGGCCTGGTCGCCGGCGACAGCGTCCAGCGCGCAGTGACCCTGTCCAACACCGGCAACCAGAACCTCTCCGCCGTGACCCTGACCACCGTCGCTTCGCCCTCCACCAAACTCGACACGGACACCGTCAACGGCCTCCAGCTGGCCATCGACGCCTGCTCCGTCCCGTGGACCGAGGCCGGCACCACCGCCCTGACCTACACCTGCGCCGGCACCGTCACCTCAGTGCTCGCCCCCCGCCCCGTCGCCGGCGCGAACATGGCCTTGGCCGGCCTGAACTCCCTGACTTCCGCCGCCGCCGACAACCTGCGCGTCACCGTGAACCTCCCCGCCGCCGCGGACAACACCTTCCAGGGCCTCTCCGACACCATCGGCTTCAGCTTCACCGGCACCCAGCGCACCGCCACCAACAAGTAACAGGTCCGCACAGCGGCGCGGATGCCCCCGGGCATCCGCGCCGCACAGTACCACCCCCCAACCCACCCCAGAGCCCGAGGCCACCATGAGCACCCAGACCCTCCCCCAGACCGGACGACGCGCCGCAACCCCCGCCCAGGCAGCTGTCCGGGCCGGAAAGCCGTTGCCGGTCCGGGCAGCGAAGCTGCTGGCCAGGTCCGTTATGGTGGGCATCATGGTTGTCGCCGTGGCCGCGTTCCTCTTCCTCGCCATCGGGCCCCGGGTCTTCGGTTACCAGACCTCCACCATGCTCACCGGTTCCATGTCCCCCCTGATCAATCCGGGGGACGTCGTGGTCAGCGTTCCCACCGCCGTCGCCAACCTCAACACCGGGGACATCATCACCTACCACATCCCCGTTGAGGACCAGCGGATCGAGACGCACCGCATCACCGACGTCACCCGGTCCGGGGAGACCACCACCATCCAGACCAAGGGCGACGCGAACAACGGCGCCGACCCCTGGACCGCCACCCTGGCCGAAGACCACGCGTTCACCACCGTGGCCGTCATCCCGCACCTCGGCGACGCGATCCGCGCCCTCCGCTCCCCCGTGGTTGGCCAGGTCCTGCTCTATGGCGCTCCCACCCTGCTGGTCATCATGCTCCTGGCCAGCATCTGGTCAAAGCCCCAGGAACCCGTCACGGAGGCAACGGCCACAGCTGCTCCGGTGGCCCTCACCCCATGAACCGGGAATCCAGCGGAACCGAATCCCCGGACCGGAAGGCCGACGTTGTGCTGGACAGATCCCTCTTCTTTGACCTCGTGGAACAACTCTCCTCCGAAGCCGGCGCCACCGAATTCGCCACCAGCTTCCTGGCCATGCTCCCCGGACGGGTGCGCGCCATAGAGGAACCCCTCGCCGCCACCAGCATCCAGGCAGCCCGGACCGCAGCCCTCTCGCTCAGCTCCTCAGCAGCCATGATCGGCGCGGAACAACTTGGCCGCGATGCCACGCTCATCAACCAACACCTCAAAAACGGCTCGCTTCAAGCGGCCCGCGACGCCGCGGAACGGCTCGCCGCGGACGCCAAATCCCTCACCACCGAGATCGAGCACCTGCTGGCCGGCGACTAGGACTGTTTATCAGCCGTGAGCGAGGATGGTGTCGATCAGTTGCGCCAGTTCGGGTGCATCGTTCGGAGTAACCGCAGGCCCGGCCTTCACTGCAGTGGCGGCCGCCATGCGGTAACCCGGCAGCGCCGGTTTGTGCGGGATTTTCCTCGTCCTGGCGGGGATGTTGATGGTGGGTTGAGGTCTTGAAGGAGTCTTGAACTTTTCTTGTTCAGGGATGGGTGCTGGCCTTGAAACTGGGACGGCAAAGTTGTTGTTGTCAGCCGATGGGGCTGGCCCCCACACTCTGCAGGCCGCACGGCCGGCCACCACGAACGGATCACCATCATGGGTCTCAACCTCAAGTCCACCACCGGCAAAGTCCTCGCCTCCACCGCCCTGATCGCCGCCGCAGCATCCGTCGCCGGCCTGGGCACCTACGGCGCCTTCACCTCCACCACCAGCGCCAGCGAAACCGTCGCCTCCGGCACCGTGAACGTCGCCGTCGGCGCCACCGGCACGGCCGCCAACCGCCTCAACGTCGCAGCAACCGGCCTGGTCGCCGGCGACAGCGTCCAGCGCGCAGTGACCCTGTCCAACACCGGCAACCAGAACCTCTCCGCCGTGACCCTGACCACCGTCGCTTCGCCCTCCACCAAACTCGACACGGACACCGTCAACGGCCTCCAGCTGGCCATCGACGCCTGCTCCGTCCCGTGGACCGAGGCCGGCACCACCGCCCTGACCTACACCTGCGCCGGCACCGTCACCTCAGTGCTCGCCCCCCGCCCCGTCGCCGGCGCGAACATGGCCTTGGCCGGCCTGAACTCCCTGACTTCCGCCGCCGCCGACAACCTGCGCGTCACCGTGAACCTCCCCGCCGCCGCGGACAACACCTTCCAGGGCCTCTCCGACACCATCGGCTTCAGCTTCACCGGCACCCAGCGCACCGCCACCAACAAGTAACAGGTCCGCACAGCGGCGCGGATGCCCCCGGGCAACCAAGTCCGGTGGGGTTGGGCCCGTCCCGCGTTAGGACAAAACGGACGCAGGCACCAGGCCGTAGCCCACACCGCGCACTGTTCGGATGATCTGCGTTGCGGCCCCGCCGTCACGGATCTTCCGGCGGAGGTTGCCGATATGGACTTCCACCAGGTGCTCGTCGGTGGCCCACTCGTCGCCCCACACCAGCCGCAGCAGGGACTCTTTGGTCCAGACCCGGCGGGGAGCGCCCAGGAACGCGGCCAGCAGGTCGAATTCGGTGCGGGTCAGCACCAGTTCCGTCCCCGCCACCTGTGCTGTCCGGGATTCGGTATCAAGACGGACCACACCGTGAACGGCCGCGCCGTCCGGGACTGCACGCGGATCCGCAGGTTCCGCCGCAGGGGGTTCGCCGGCCGGCTCGGGATCTGAACCGATCCTGCTGGGGCGCGGCCTGCGGAACATCGCCGTTATCCGGGCCGCCAGGGAACGCGGGCTGAAGGGCTTGGTGACAAAGTCATCAGCACCGATCTGCAGCCCCAGAAGCTCGTCGATCTCATCGGCGCGGGCGGTGATCATCACCACGTAGGCGTCGGAGAAGACCCGCAGCCGCCGGCACACCTCCGTCCCGTCAAGGTCGGGGAGGTTCAGGTCAAGGGTGACCAGGTCCGGCTCGTGTTCGCGGATCAGGGCCAGGCCTTCGGCGCCGTCGGCTGCGGCCACCACGTCGAAACCCTGCATGGTCAGCGTCCGGACCAGTAGCAACCGGATGTCCATGTCGTCCTCGACCACCACGGCTTTACGGTTTATCAGTTCACTTCCCATGCCCTTACCCTGCCAGAAAATCCGCCGGGTTTTTCGCTGCACCGCCCCGGCGGGCGTCTTCGAATTGAGGAAACCTTGAACTCCTGCACGGCGGAGGTTGAAACCAGGCAACAAGAATGGACTTAGACGAAAACAACGAAGGGCATCATCATCATGAAGACGAGCAGACCCCCACGCGCTGCACTGCGCCTGCGGCGCCTTCTCGCGGCAGTCGTCGTGGCCCTGTTCCTGGCCGCCACCCCCGCCGTGGCCCAGGCCGCCTTCAACTCGACAGCATCAGCCGCGCTGTCCACCGGAACCTACTCCATTCCCGCTCCGGCCACGATCTCCGGCACCTATTCCTGCGACACCACCAGGCCCTACGGTTCCACCATCAATATCACCGCTTACGGCAAAGTGGCCCGGGCAACGGGCTATAAGCTCACCGTCACAGCACCGGACGGCAGCTCCTCGTCCCAAAACATCCAGGGAAACACCCTTTCCCTGACCAAAAGCTCTACCCTCCGTAACGGCACCTACACGTATGCCCTTGTCGCCATGGTGGGAACCTGGATCGGCGATCCGTACACCGGCACCTACACCTGCTGACCAAGGCTGACCAAGGCTCCACCCGCAGACCGCGGCTGCAAGGCAGCACGGTTGGTGACTTTATGGCGCCGGCGCCGTTGGCTCGGATGACGGGGCCGCTGCCGCCGGCGTTGAGCCTTGGAGGCTTCTCAAATCAATGACCGACCACGCAGCGTAGGGCCGTTCGTTGGGTGCGTTGAAAAGAACTGCATAAGCGCAGACAAAGCGGTAGTCGTTGCTGTTAACCACAAGGCTTTCCTGAACCGACGCGGTTCCTGTTTTGTCGGGACCCGACTCACCCCATTGCAGGACACCGGAACCGGACGCGGATCCCCTGATGTCTGGCCACCTACTGTCGCGGCACAGCGAATCAACGTTCAGGTCTTCGGAAGCCGACGGCCCAATGCCGTAGATACGAAGCAGCATTTTTTCGGTGCTTCGCAAAGCCGGCGCTTTTGCCTCCGAGGTGACGGTTACCGCCCCTGAGGGGGATTTCACAGCCGACAGGGACAAGCTGGGCATGTCCCGCGAGTGAAGACTCTCCGTGCCGGTGCGGAGCACGTTGATCATCCCCACGACGACCAGGAGCGCAGAGAACACGGTGACCACGCTTGTCAGCGTGGTTGCCCAGGCCCGGCGGCCGGATAGCTTCACCAGGAGAAGAATCACCGGGAGGGCGGCACCCACAATGACAAGCCCTACCGCCCAGGCGACGCCGTCAGGATCGTTGCGGACCATCCTGCGTAAAAGATCCTGCTCGATACCCAGCCCCGCGAAGATCGAGACGACAACTGCCAATGCAGCTGAGACAGCAACCCATACTCCAGGGGGCGGTGTAGCACCCGCGGAAGCGCCAGCTTTCTGTTCCATGATCGATTCACCCATGAATCCCAGGAAAGAAGAAGCAAATTGCGGCTATTTTGTGGTTCCGCGGTCCGTCATGTGGGGCCGTAAGGGAACTTTTCAAGACGGACCTCAGGCAGCCGCTGCCCGGAAGGGGCGGCTAGCCGGGAGGGGCCGCGTCAGCCGACGCCGCGGACGCTGTTGTTCCGCTTGTCGTGCGTCAGTTCGGCCAGGCCCAGCGCTTCAAGGAGCGGCGGCAGGTACATACCGAAGCGTCCCCGGTAGCCCTTGCGGAGCCCGTACCAGCCACCCACCGGGTTGGCGGGGTCGCGGCCCCAGGCCTCCACGGTGCCGTCGGCTGCCGGCTTGTTTTCGTCTGCGGCCCCCAGATGCACCCAGTCGCCCTGCTCGATCAGCCAGGCATGCAGGTCCTCCACGGCCCGGAGCTGGTACTTCAGGGTGGTGGATCCCACCTGGCACACCAGTGCCGGCGGGTCGGAGTCAGGATCGCGGTACATCGTGTACGTCGAGGACCCGGGGGCTGTCGCCAGGGTCCAGGGGTCAGTTTTGGTTCCGTCGGCCATGATGATCCTGTTCCAGTGAGTGCGGGCTATGGCGCCAGCGTAGTGCCGGTCCGTGTAGGGGAAAAGGCCAGGCTCAGTCCGCCGGGCGGCAGGACCCGGCCGGCCCGTAGCTGAGCCAATCCGGGAGCGCTGCGGTGAACGCCTCGCGGACGGCCGGGGTGTTGGTCACCGTCCAGTCCACCCTGCCGTTGACCTCCACCTCGGTCTTGTCCCATTCGAACCAGTTGATCATCTTCAACTGCGGGTACGCGGTGGCCAGGGCGGGGTTGAACAGCTGTTCCCACCACGCTTTTTTGATGTCCATTTCTGCGGCCCCGCCGGCGGCCGGCGCGTACAGGGCAGCAGTTTCCGGGATGGCCACGGGCTTGCCGTGCTCCGTCCCGTACACAGCGTAGAAGTCCGGGAGCAGGCTGTCGTCGCCGTTGGCCCCCACGTAGGAGCCGCTGAGCTGGTCCGTGAACTTGTTGGGCTCGGGCAGTTCGTTTTCGCCCCACGGGTAGGTGGCGCCCCAGTGGTACAGGGACATGCCCACCCAGTCCACCGCGGCGTCGCCGGGGTAATACGGGGCGTAGGAATCGTCCGCCATGGTGAGGGCGCCGTCGTCGTCCGTATCCAGGGCGTCGAATTCCGGGGTCCCGGGCTTGGCCTCGAACGTGCCGCCGGCAAACGGGTAGCCGCCGGCATAGTTGGGCGCCCACATCATGGCGGAGGCCGGCGCCACCTTATGGACGGCGTCCGCCATCCTGGTGAACGCCGCCTTGTAGGCCAGGGGCTGCTGCGCCCAGGGGTACCAGGAACCGTTCATCTCGTGCGCGAAGCGGACAATAACCGGCACACCGTCCGCGTTGAAGGCGGCCAGGTCATCGGCGAGCGCCGCTACCGCCTCATCCGTGACGGCGCCCAGGCCGTTCATGGGCTCCAGGGTCAGCAGCATCATCTGCCCGTCCGCGCGGATCTGGTCCGCGGCGTGGGCCAGGTCCGTCTTCTCCTGGGCGGTGTAAGGGAAGCCGGCGAAGGAGACGCTGACGGCCGGCTTGTGGCCCAGGTCCGCGGCGTACTGGGCCAGGGGTTTGTTGTGCAGGTCCAGGTTCACCCCGAATAAAGCGCCCGACGCCGGCACCAGGCCTGCGCGGTCCGGCGCCACACACGCGGGCAGGGTGGGCCCGGCAGCCTTTTCGGCCTCGTCCCGGGCGTTGATCCCGGAGACAATGCTGGCCGTCCCGATCCCTGCGGCCACCACAAACGCGACAGCCGGAAGGACAAAGCCGCGCAGGCTGCGGCGCTCCGGTGCTGAGCCTGGAGTTGAGATGTCGGGTGTATCAGGTGACATACGACGGTGGACCTTCCTGACCTGCGGGTTTACCTCACTTTACGTGGCCGGGCCGCAGGATCCGGGTAGTGGCCCGGGTACTTGCCGTGGCGTCCCGCAGAAAACTCGAGTACTCACTACTCGTGTGGGGGCTCCGGGCCCGCAGCTAAGTTTTGCTGGAGGGTTTAGCCGCATCCGTGGTTTGAAAAATCGTGAAATCGGGGGCAGGAAAATGGGAGTTCGGCCGGCAATTGTCAAAGAGCGGGCCCTGCGGGTAGTGGCTGATGCCGAACCCCAGGCGGAGATCCTCACCATGCCTGCGGCCCATGCCGCGTACCTGCTGGACCTGCTGACCGGCACCGAGACCGTCCAGGACTCCCTGCGGAAACTCACCCAAGCTGCGGCGCACGCCATCAGCGGACTGGCCGGCGTCGAGATCGACTGCGCCGCCACACTGAACCGGGACCGGCGCCCCGCCATGATCTCAGCCAACAACCGACGGGCCGCAACTCTCGCGGCGTTGGAAGACGGCGGGCCCATGGCGGACGCGCTTGGTTCTGCCGGGTCCGTGGTGGTGGGAACGTACGGCGGATCCCTGGCCGTCCCCGTCCGGCTGGACGAAACCTCATCCTGCGCCCTGACACTCCTGGGCCCTGCAGGATTCCAGTTCTCCCCGGAAGTGGTGACGGAAGCCCACCGGTTCGCCGCCGTTGCGTCGCAGAGCCTCAAACTTGCCATCGAAGTCCATGGGATCCGGGCTGCCGGGGACAACCTCAAGGCAGTCCTGGAAGCCCGGAAATCCATCGATGTGGCGTGCGGGGTGATCATGGCCCAGACGCGGTGTTCCTACCCGGACGCCTTCAGCAAGCTTGCCAGCGCCTCCCGCCATCGCAACCTGCACGTCCGCAGCGTGGCGGAAGGGGTCCTCAAGGACCTCCCCGCCACCCAGAGGGGCAATCCGGGACGTTAGTCCTGTAGCGATCCGGTTTGCCCCTCTGACCCACCGCCCGTTTCCTGCGCCCGCGGCACCACTAACAGGGCAGGCTTCCCCTATGTCAGCACCGGGGTCAGCGCCGCCACCGCAAGGGCCAGGCCGTGCATGGCCACGCCGGCCGCGGCCCAGCTCTCCGCCCGCACCAGGTGTTCCAGCTCGGTGGACAGGCCGGCCAGCTGCCGGGCACCCACCATGGTGGAGGTGACTTTCAGGCTCAGAACCCTGTCCATGGCCGCCTCGAAGTCCTGCGCCGCGACGGCGTGGCTGATGCTGTCCATGCGGACCGGCAGCAGCTCGCGGTACCCATCCAGGAAGGCCGCAGCCCCGGCGGGGTCGCCCAGCTCCTCACCCAGTTCGCGCAGGCAGGCCGGGTCCAGGACCGGCAGGCAGGCGCTCATGCGGCCCACCGGCCGTCGTCGTGATACTCGGCTTCAAGCCCGTGCGGGGTCTTCTCCCACTTGTGCGGGCTGGTGAGCATCTGCCAGGCGGCGCGCCAGGCGGCCACCGCGTGCAGCACCCAGTACGCGGGGTTGAGCAGGGCGAAGATGGCGATGCGCCAGCCGTGCCGGCGCCAGGTGGCGATGCCGGACACCAGGATCATCAGCAGGTTGCCGAACAGCATGGACACCACTCCTCCCCACAGCAGCCACTGCGGCAGCACCAGGCCCACAAAGTTGTAGCCCACGTACGTGACGATGGTGAACCCGAGGACCAGCGGGTAGGCCAGGAAAGCCAGGGGTGTGCCCAGGATCAGGCCCAGGAAGCCAACGGCGCCGGGCACCCCGGTGCGCCGGACGTAGCGGATGGAGTTGCGGGTGTTGACGGCGGCGGTGATCATGTAGCCCTTGATCCAGCGGGTGCGTTGTTTGATCCAGGCCGGAACCTGGGAGCAGGCTTCCTCCCAGGTGGTGGAGTTGATGACGCCCACCCGGTAGCCTTCCACGGCGGCGCGGAGCCCCAGGTCGGCGTCCTCGGTGACGTTCCACGGGTCCCAGGCCCCTACGAGCTTCAGCAGCCGGGTGTCGAAGTGGTTGGATGTCCCGCCCAGCGGCAGCGGAATCCCGGACCGGTCAAGGCCGGGCAGCATGGAATCAAACCAGTGGGTGTACTCGATGGTGAACAGCCGGGTGAGGACGTTCTGGTCCGCGTTGAAGTAGTTCAGCGCGGCCTGCACGCAGATCAGCGGCTTCTTGGAGGTTTCCAGGTAGCGCCGCTCGAAGGCGTCCTGGCGGAAGGCGGCAATCGCGGCCCGCAGCTGCCCCGGGTCGGGGCGGTCCTCGGCGTCGTAAATCACCACGTACTCGCCCCGAGCGAAGGTGAGCCCGTAATTGCAGGCCCGCGGCTTGGTCTGCGGGTCGCCGCGGGGCACCACCAGGATCCGGACGTATTCGGGCGGCCGGGACCGTTTCGCGGCCTCGATGGTCTCGGTGTCGTCCTCCTCCAGCAGCACCAGGACGTCCAGTTTGGAGCGCGGGTAGTCCAGCTGCCCCAGGTTGGTGAGGAGCTTGTCGATGATGTTGGCCTCGCGGAACACCGGGATCAGGATGGTGTACACGGGCAGGTCGCCGTCGGCTATCCGCTCGGCTTCCGCCGGGGGCAGCCCCCGCTGCAGGAGTTCCCGGGCCTGGGCCTTGGCTGCCGCGCGGTCGTGCAGGTAGTCGAACGGCTGGCGGAGGCTGGCTACGCTTTTGAAGCCGATGCTCACCAGGAACACCACGTTGACGGCCGTGAGCAGCACAATGGCCGTCAGCTGCGGCGCCAGCACCAGCCCGGTCAGGAAAACTGACAGCAGCACCGCCGGGAGCCAGCGCTGCCAGCGGTTCAGGGCGGTCCGGGCGGAGTCGTTGGGCTGTTCCTCAGCCAGCCGCTCGGCGGATTCGTAGAGCAGGTGGTTGCGGAAGGCCCGCTGGATGGAGTGGTTGATGTCCCAGTCCGTGGTGGTCCGGAACTCCACGGCCTCCGCGCCGGTGATGCGCAGGGCAGCCTGCCGGATGTCCTCGGTGGGTTTGACGGCGGTGGCCACGGTCAGGACGCCGTCCGCCAGGTGCCACGGCAGCCAGCCGGGTTCGGAGACCTCATCGAAGTGCAGCTGTTCCAGCAGGGCGTCGTCGGACGGGTGCGCCACCAGGTCCACCAGCGGCGCGTCCCACTGCTCGGCCAGGACCTGGTACACGTGCCGCCGGTTCAGGCCCGTTTCCAGGATGATGTGCCGGCCCAGGAGGCCGCCCTCCGTGCGGGCACGGAGGAGCGCGCGGTCCAGCTGGGCCGTGGTGATCAGCCCCGCCTCGAGCAGGGTCTGGCCCAGTGCCAGGGACTGGGGGCCCATGCCGGATAGGTCGGTGGGCCGGTCAACTGAAGGTGCTGCGTGGCGGGGCATCAGTCCGTGGACCTTTCGTAGATCCGGTGGGTGGGGCTGGAAAACACCACGGAGTACCGGGAATTGAAGGTGGGGTCGGCGCTGATGGCCTCGTAGGCCAGGTCCGTGAAGCCGGAATCCTGCGGCCCCGCGCCGGCTTCCACATTGACGAACACCCATTCCGCGTAGCGGGCAGGGTCCGCCAGGGCCGGGGCAAAGTGGTCCCCGGAGGCCCGGTTGTAGATGTTGTGCAGCGGGATGCCCATGGTGGGCAGCACGGCGTTGCCGCGGGCGCTCTCATCCATCAGGATCCCGCCACCGGTGTAATGCGCCTTCAGCCAGCGGGCGGCGGCGAACGAGTGGGTGTTGGACACGTGGGACATGTTCCCTTCCGCCAGGATGGCCAGCCGGCCGGTGGGGTCCTGCAGCCACCACACGTTTTGCAGGGCGAGGGCCAGGAGGAGCGCGCCGGCAAGCCAGGGACGCGTCTGACGCCGGCGGGTCACCTGATGCACAAAGGCCGCCACCAGGACCGCCACCAACGGAAGCGCGGTGAGGGCGAAGCGGTTGTTCCACCAGGTGCTGGGGAGGGAATGGTCGTTGTTGATGGCGGTTTGCCCCAGGAACAGGCTCACCAGGGCGAACGCGTAGGCACTTCCGGTCACGGCGATGAGCAGGGTGCTGGTGGCCAGGCCCCGGCGGAACACCACCACCACGGCGCCGCAGGCAGCTGCGGCGAGGACCGCGATCCCCATCGTTTCCAGCAGGGACCAGTGGAAGGTCCACAGGGTCAGGCCCAGGTTGCCCTTGGTGGGCAGCAGGCCGCCGTCGGTGATGTTTTTCTGCTGGGCGTAGGCGGAGTACTGGCCAAACATAAACTCCAGCGGGCTGCCGTAGATGGCCCAGTTGTAGGAGAGCCACCAGAGCACGGCAGCGGCAGGCACCATGGCGTAGCCGGCGGCCATGGTGATGGCCTCCCGCCATTGCCCGGAGCGGCGCATTTCCGCCACCAGGACAAAAATGGTGCCGGTGAGGACCAGGGCCCAGCCTTCGTAGCGGGACAGGACCGCGGCGCCGGAGGGGATGCCGGCGAAAACAGCCAGTTCGCCGGCGCTCATCCGGCGCCGGCTGGTGGCCCAGTGCGCCAGCCCGGCCATGCCGGCCACCAGGCACATCAGCAGCACGGGCTCGGTCAGGGCGGTGGTGTAGGTGTACAGGATGGCCGGGTTGGCCAGGAGCACCAGGACCGCAGCAAGGCGGCCGGACCGGCCGTAGCCCAGGCGCGCCGCGATTCGGTACAGGCCCGAGGCAGTGGCGGCAAGAGCCAGGATGCCCAGCAGGCCGGCACCCCAGCCGCTGCTGAACATCCACAGGTTCACCACAAAGGGCATCAGCAGCAGGTGCGGCACGGGCAGCCAGACGGTGCCAAGCTGCTCGAAGCCCGGGGATTTGCTGTCGAAGACGCGGCGGGCGATGGTGAGGTGGCTTTGCCCGTCCGAGTAGTCCAGGTTGCTGCCGTTGCCGGTGGTGTACAGGCAGGCCAGGAAGCCAATGGCCGCGGCGGTCACAGCGATGACGGCGGTGCCGGGGACGTGGCGGCCGCGGACCGGTTCGCCGAGTGCGGCCCACCACCTGAGGTGGCGCGCTGCCCGCTCCCCCGCGATGGCAGGTTCCGCCTGACGGTCAGCCGCCAGAAGGTCAGCTGCCATGGGTGGGCTCTGCCGCCTCGACGGCCTGGGCCGCCTTGGCATCGGCGAACGCGGCTGCCTGCCGGCGGTGCCGGCGGCGGAGCAGGATGCGGCCCAGGAAAGTCAGCGCCAGGATGCCCGCGGCGGCGGCAATCCACAGCGCCAGTGGCCGGTACCCGTCCGTCACTTCGGCTTGGGGCGTGACGGCGTTGGTCTCGAGCAGCACCGGGGCGCCAGTGGTCTGGGTGACCAGCAGGTTCCGGGAGAGGGCGCTCCAGCCGCCGTCCTGTTGCTGGACAAAGGATGCCAGGCCGGCCTGTAGGGTGCCGGTGGGTGTGCCGGACTGGGCGGCGCCGGGGGCCCAGCCGCCCAGCAGCAGCAGGTTGCGGCCGTTGTGCTCGAAGGCCTCCAGCACGCCGTAGGGGGCGCTGGTGCCGACGCCGAATTCGATGTCCCGGGCGGCCACGCTGCGGAATTCGGCGAGGCGGAGCGGGGCGGCGGCCTTCTCCGCGGTTGCGGCGGTGGCGCCCACCAGGAGCCCGGAGTTGCTGGAGTCGAGGAGCGCGGTGGGGTCGGTGAGGCTGATGTCCAGGAGCGTGGCGGAGTCGCGCTGCAGGGCTGCGGTGAGTGCAGCGGCGTTGACGGTGTTCTCCTGAGGTGAGGCGCCGTCGTCGAACGCTACGGGAAGGCTGCCGCCCAGCACCTGGGGGAAGCGGGCGAAGCCGGGCTTGACGGAGTGGCCCCGCTCGCCGGTGAGTTTGCTGCCCGTGGTGTCCACGGTCAGTTCCATGGGGAGCAGGCCGGCGGGGCCGGAGCAGTCGCCGCCGGCGGGCAGCGCGGTGAGGCGCAGGCGCAGGCCGTTGCGGGCCTGGATCTGGCCGGCAGGCACGGCGGCGGTGATGTCGAAGGTGTCGCCGTCCAGGGTCTGGGAGCTGAGCAGGTAGTCGTTCCAGTACACGGAAAGGCTGGCCTGGCCGCCGGTGGGGATGGCGGTGTGGGTGCCGCGGATCTGCGCGGTCCACGCGGAGACGGGGCCGCCGAACTGGGACTGGCTGATCCCCAGGTAGGCTTCCTGCGTTCCGTAACCGGCCAGCCGGATGCCGGTGGCGCCAAGATCGGCCAGGGTCTGTTCGGGTCCGGCGGCGGCGGGTGCGGCCGCGGTCATGCCGGTGACGGTGCCGGAGTCGGCCAGGGCTGCCTGGGGGCTGGCCAGCGCCTGAGCTGCGGTGCGGAGTTCCTCGCCGGAGCCGCTGATGGCCAGGGCGGGGCGGCCGGCTTCGGTGGTCAGGGTGGTTCCGGCGGCACCGGTTCCGGCGCTGATGGTGATGATGCGGGATCCGCTGGGCGCGTCGGCGGCGGCGGCTGCGAGGTCTGCGGCGGGGAGCACGGTGACGGCGGCGTTGGGGTAGCGGTGGGTCATGGCGGCGGAGGCGGAAAGGATCGCGGCGGAGACGTCCGACGCCGGATCGGCCGGCACCGGGATGAACACGGCGGGAACGGACGGGGCCAGGAAGCCGGCCACCGTGGTGGGGAGCGTTTCGGTCCCTGCGGTGGCGAGGGCCACGTTGCTGAGGGTGGCGCCGGAGCCGGCGGCGGTGCAGACGTCACGGACGGCGGGCAGATATTCCAGGCCCAGGACCACCTCGTTTCCGGAGACGTCTGCCGGGGTGAGCGGTGCGTCCAGGGCGAGGGCTGCAGCGGCGGGGGCTTCGAGCAGAACCCGGCCCCGGGCGGTGACGCGGATGGTCCCGGCGGTCTGGCTGGGAGCTTCGATGGTGCCGGTGACGCGGGTGGGCTGCAGGCCGGCGAGAACCGGGATGGTGAGCAGCTGCGCGGCCTGGCCGGGGAAGGAGGAGACAGAGCCGAGGTTTCCGGCGGCCCGGGTGGCGGCCTGCTGCGCGGCGCTGCCACCGGTTGCCGGGGCAGGCGCGGGCTGCGCCGCGCTGGCTGCTGTGGAGGAGAAGACAGTGCCGGCAACAAGGAGCGCGGCGCAGGAAAGGGTCAGGCCTCCGGCCCGGATATGTGAGAGCATCCGTCCAGCCTGCCGGGGCAACTTCAAGGTAGTGCTGCAGCTGCACTCAAGGTTGCGTCAAGATCCGCTCAACATCCCGGGGTTGGCCGGTTGACGCGCTATCTTGTGCGGCGTCGCGGTCCGCTGGCGCTGATGCGGTCCGGGCCGTCAGTGGCGGGACTTGGCGCGGATTATGCCGACGGCCACTAGGGCCATCACTCCGAGGGAACCCAGCATGCCGCCCAGTGCCATTGCGTATTCGGTGATGTCCATGCCCTGCTCCGTCCGATTGGTGATGACGTCAAGCTATGGGGCGAAGCTCAGGGTTTTGCGGAGGAAGGGTGCCGAATTGGGTCAAGATCAGTGGGGGTACCGGGTTTTGAAGGCCACGGCAGTACGGAACCTTCGGCTACGTACGGCCCCGAAGCTCTGTCGATGAAGTCAGCGTTCGTGCCCCCACAGTTGTCTTTGTAGGAACAGAATGGGCAGAGCCCGGACACGCTCGACCCGTTAGGGAGCGGAGCGCTCCGTGCCCGCGGCTGGTTCCACTGGATGAACGGCTTCTCAGGTGCGCAGAGCAAGGGTCTGAAACTTCTGCGAACTCTGGCGTTGGCGGTCAGCGGTGGGACCAGCTGCTCGCTCGCTTCACACCGGACGTCGTGGCGTACGCGCCAACCTCATCATCATTGGCCCACTAACGACATCGGTGCTGGCCGGATGGTCGCGCATATCGTTGCTGACGGAGAATCTACGCTGGCCCTTCCCCTGTGAATCGGTGCCCGCGTGGCAGTTCAAATGATCCGCCCCGCTCCACCGTCGCCACAACCGCCAGGCGAGCCATCGTGGACGAGGTCAACAGGTGGAACGGGGACCTGGCATCTACCGCCCTGTCGTGGTTGGCATTGACACGTGGACGCCACTTCTCGACCCCGCAACAGGCTGGCCCATCTACGGAGCAACCCTCGACGGCATCCGCTATTTGATAGCCGGGTCGGCCATCAGGGAGGCCAACGCTGACGCAATTGCGCCGGTAATCGCAGTGTCACGTTGCCCGCTCACGTCGTTCTCGAAAGATGCCCGCCGCTGCATCGACAACCCTGCATTTCTCAGCGCAGGGGCTGGGTGGGCGTCGGCATCGGGTGGTGCGACAATTACCTACCCCCTGCTGACCGCGGCAACGGAAATAACGCCGAAATCGGCATCGCAGGCAACACGTCACTGACCGCGATCTTGGGGATAACCCGGGTGTGAAGTACGGGGAGGGTTTTTGTTTCCGCCGGTGACATCGTGAAAGCATCTGCGAGAATCAAGGGGTCGTGGCTGATGTTTACAGGGCGGGTCCACCTCCGGCGCACCGGTGTTGCCAGTGCAGCAGCTCGACGCTGCGGGACCGTACTAAAAAGGCATAATCGCTCTACCCGGCATCTAGCGAGTGGGAGGTGACGCAGCCGACTACGAGTAACGCCAGCCCGATGCCGATGCGGGTGTCCGGGGAAATTTTGCTGACAACGTTCCGCTCGGCGGTAGAGGCTGCGCGTGTGCAGCTTCGCATATACCTTGGCTGGATCGGGGCCACCGTCGTTCATGTGGAGTTCTCGGACCTCCCCGTCCTCAAGGACGCGGTGGCAACTGCGGCGCATCCAACTGGTGACCTAAAATGTTCGGGCAAGCGTCGGGGCGCCGTCCGCTCTCCGTTGGGAGGCCAACGAGCTCGTTCTACCTGACGCCACGGCAGTCTCCTCATGGTCGGACGGGAACCCAGGTACGCGCTTGGGCACCCGACCGCAGGAAACCGACCAGTTGTCCGCGCACTGGCAGGCAATTGCGCCGTGAAGTCTGACGGCGTTGATGACCCCCTCTATAACATCGCCGTCCCCGCGTACCGCTCCCGCGCTGTCGTCTACCGGGTCATGGCGGATGCACCCACTACAAATCACGGGCTCATTTCCTCAGGTTCATCTGGGGGTACAGACGCCACACACGTCGGCCTGCTTTGGCTGACCTCGACTGGAAGGGTCGCTTCGCACTACACAGAACCCGCAACGCCACCGGTGCAAGCACTGGCACCCGGAGAGTTCGCGTCCTCATCATGAGGAACACAACCGGTGACGCACGCACCGAACAGGACGGCACCCAGCTGAACGTCTCAGCCGGTGCGGCTACCACGGATCAGCTGGGCGCGGTTGAGCAAGGCCGTCGAACGACAGCATACATCCGCATCCAGGTCGCGGACATCTGCTTCGCGAATAATCTGAGCGATTCTGAGATGGATGCTGTGCTGGCCGCACTCCAGACACAGAACGCCGCACTCTTGGCGCTCGAGAAAGCGAGGCGTACGCGTTAGTCGGGAACGATGCGTGCACCTCGGTTACTTCGTCTGCGCGGCTGCCTTGATGGCGGCAGCCACATACGGTCCGACCGTCCGCGAGTACGTCGCGGTCATGTGTGCGCCCTCATCTGCGTAGACGTGAGCGTTGCCAATGACAGACGGGCACCAGTCAGCGTCGCAAAAATAAGGGCTAATGACACCGATTCCTACTCCTCCGATGTTCCTGCCCAGTTCGGCCATAAGATCCGCTTTCATCCCCACTGTGGGGACGCCGCATCGGGTCGCCTTGACGTCGAAGTTGGCAGCCGTTGAGCATGCGATCGCTTCCGGAGTCGTGGTCGGGACGTCCTCCATGATCACGACTTTCGCTCCTGTTTTCTGCACTTGGTGGACGGCTGTCCTCACTGCTCCAGTGTCGACAGCCTTCCTGCGCGATACGGAAACAACAACGATGTCATAGGGCTTACCCTGCGTCAGCGCCGGGAGCAGGGCAGCGCCGGCGGTTGCACAGGCCTCGGCGGGCGCTATCGTCAAGGTGCAGCCGTTGCCAAAGTATGAATCGATGGCCCATTTTTCGGCGTCAGCGACGGATTCCAAGCCTGGCATTAGATGGCGTGCATGGCTATCCCCAACCACTGCCACACGCACGGCGCCTTTCAGCTTGCTTCCATAGGCGCAGGAGTCGAGGGGCTGATCGCCGGCGTTCGTCCAGCAGTACGCTTTCGCGTCCTTCGCAGGGGCCTGCGGGTAAACGGCATTGCCGATGTTCTCGCTGGTGCATCCCGTCGCCGCGTCACGGGCGGGGGCGCCGAGACAGCGAGCCATTAGCTCATTCATAGCCTTCTCTGCCGCTACGCGCTCCGCGACCTTCTCCTGCGCGGCCTCGATCCGGGCGACCTGCTCCTGGCTAATAGGCTCCGCCTTCACCGGACGCAAGGCCATAATGATCACCAGCACAGTTGCTACAGCGAGAATGCCGAGCCCGGCGAACTTCCAGAAGGCCAGTGATTTCAGCGCGCGCAAAGTTCTCCCATGAATGAGCCAGAAATTAGCTTCATGATACCCGGCTCGGCAGGGGCCAACGACACCGGGTATGCACCCTCGTGCTCAACTTAAAACTCGGGAAATCTATCGGTAGCCGTCCACAATCGCCGCTGCAATCTCCTTGTACGCACGCTTCGTTTCGGGCTTCAGAACGTCCAGCGTGACCAGGTCACCATCCGCCACCCCGCGGTCATGCGGTACAGCGATAAGTTCGCGGCAGATTCCTGAGAGGTGCTCCTCGATGGCGTCCTTGTCCACACGGGAAGAGACTTCGTCCTTATCGGTGATGACCACAATGGCGTTCCTGGCGAGTTCCGCGTAGCCGTGGCTGGCCAACCAGTGGAGGGTGCTGCGGGCGCGCTTGGCACCGCTGACAGCGTACCCCGCAGCGATCACTAGGTTGTCGGCGGACTGCAGGATGCCGCTCATAGCGTTGTGGGTAACGCCCGTCCCGCAGTCGGTCAGCGCAACCGAGTAGTAATTGGAAATGAGTTTCCTGATGCGCAGGTACTCCTCCGCGGTAAGGGAGTCCGAGACCTCCGGATCCTGTTCCCCGGCAATCAGGTGTAGCCTGCCAGCGTGATGCATATATCGGGCCAACGACGTCAGCGAATCCACTGAATCGATGTTCTCCAGCAGATCAGAGATGGTCCGGGGGCTGGACTGCTGGTAGAGACCCTCGCCCAGGGCGCGCTCCACCAGGTCGCCGGAATCGGGATTGGCGTCGATGGCACAGGGCGCGTCGCCCCGGTATTCCGCCAGTGTCAGCCCGACCCCAACTGTGGTGGACGTTTTGCCAATGCCGCCCTTGAGGCTGAGGACAGCCGTGTTGTAGCTGCCCTGCAGCTGGCGGGAGATCCGCTTTGCCAGCTCATCTTCCTGGCGCTGTTTTGATCCGGGACCCAGGTTCCAGGATCCACCCGTCATCGCATAGATGGCGCCCCGCACTCCACCCACGGGCCGGGGCTTCTGCTCTTTGACGAAGAGGCCCGGCGAGCTGATGAAGTCGGGCATCGGGCTGCCGGCAATGGTCTCAGCCACGGTGGGCCGGGCACGGCGGAACGAGGGGGTTTCGGGTAGGGCCTCGCCGGCTTCACCGGTAATTGCAGTGGTGATGGTCGGTTCAACAAACCCAGCAGACGCTGGTCGGCGGGTTGGCGCCGGCACAGTGGTGGACGGTTTGGCCGCGTCGGCTGCTGCTGCCGCTTCCGCCCATGAGGTCCGCCTGCTTTGCGGCTTGGAGTTGGCTTGGCTTGCGGGGTCCGGTGTGGCGGCTGGCATGGTTCCTGTCCGGGCATCCGTTGGCTTGCTGTCGCCGCGACGGAGGTCTCGGCGACGGCGCGGCGACGGCTGCCCTGCATGTTCTACATGGGCGCGTGCGTTCTGATCCGCCGGATCGGGCATGTCTGGTCCCCCAAAACGTTCGGCAAGAATTACTGCAGCACTTGGTTCAGTGAGTAAGTCTAAGTGGTTTGGGGCGGCAGGAACTTTAGGGACGGAAAAGGGCTGCCGCTACGACTGCTGCAGTAAGGACAAGCAGGACGGCCAAGGTCGTGTACGACACCCAGCGTGGGCGGCGTTTATGCGGATTAATGTCAACGTACGGCATGACTAACGGCGGTTACCTCTGTAGTCGAGTGGAGCGGAGACGCGGACGGCACGGCGCTTGAGCCGCAGCATCTGATGAAGGATAACGAACGGCACCAGTAGCGTCCCGAGCAGAGCGAACAGGGCCAAGGCGTAGTCTGATAAAGCCACGTGAATCTCCACTAGTAAGGGTGCTTTCTCTGTTGCGACTTAACCATGCACCCTGAGGATTGACAAATCGTGTCAAGGAAATGGCTGGGTAGGTCACGGGCACCCGTACCAAGGGATGGACCCCAGCCTTCAGGACTCGCGGCGGATTTCCTGCAATCGTTTGATGAACCAGCGGGACTGTTCCGGGCCGTAAGGCAGCACGGGGATGGCCTTGGTGGCGTCGGACGGGGTATCTCGGATGGACTGGGTGGCCTGGCGCACGGCCGTGGTCATGGTGTTGGCCATGGTTTTCACGAACTGGTCGCTGCAGGGCTGGCCGTGGCCGGGAATCAGGAATTCGTAGCGCAACCGCAGCGCAGAGATGTGGCGGAGGGAATCGGCCCATTCCTCCGGAAAGGCGTCCTCGAAGGACGGGTGCGCGCCCTGCTCCACGAGGTCGCCGACGTAGAGGGTGGTGGACGTGCCGACCAGGAGGTCGCCGTCGGTGTGGCCACGGCCCAAGTAGAAGAGGGTGGCCGTGGTCCCGCCGAGGTCCACCAGCACCGGCTGGTCGCGCACAATGGCGTTGGGCACCACGAGTTCCACGTTGGCGCCATCGCCAGTGGACATTTCCGGTTCCAGGGTACCCACGTAACGGCGCTGCAGGTCCCCGCGTTCGTCGATCTCCTTGGCGCAGTTTTCGTGCGCCCAGAATTCGGTCACGCCCTCTGCCGCAAATACCGAATTGCCGAAGAAATGGTCGTAATGGGCGTGGGTGTTGACGACGACGAGCGGCAGTTGGGTTTTCTCCCGCACCGCGTCGAGGATCTCCCGCCCCTGCCGAGGCCCGCAGCCGGTGTCGATCACCATGGCCCGCTCGGATCCCACAATCAGTCCGGTGTTCAGCAGGGATCCTTCGGTGACCAGCACATAGTTGTCCGCGCCGACTTCGAGCCATTCCGACATTGTTACTCCGTACCTCCGGCAAATCAGGTTGCGTTCGTCTGGCGTCGATTCTAACCATGGAGCCTTGGAGTTTCCGGGAGGCGGAGCGGGTACGACGGCGGAACGCGGCCGCCGCCGGAAACCTCGACCCAGTGGCGGGACACACATATCCCCGGCCCTGCGGCAGAATGAGGAGCATGGGGAAACAAGAGGCTACAGCGTCGCAGAGTCAGTACGTCCAACTAGGCAACTGGGACGTCACAACTTCCCTCCTCGAAAAGCCAGGCGTCTCCTGGCAGGACGCAATAGCTGACTGGTTCCCCACCGGCAGCCTGCCCCCGCGAAGCCGGGAACACCTTCCGCTGAAGGGCTGGCGCGTCCTGGACACGTCGAGGTCCGACTGGTCTGAAGAAGTAAATATCCTCGGCGCTCCCTCCACCGAGGAACCGGGCCGCTGGGTCCTGGTGCAGCTGTCCCGGCATGAGACAGGGAACCAAATCACGTCGCCGGCTGTTTTCCGTCCTCTTCCTGTCCAGGAGGTACGCCGGCAGGGTCTGCGGCTCGGGTGGTCAAGGCCGGAGTTCTCCATGGCCTGCGGCGGCTCTCCTGACATTACGGTTGTCCTGGTGAATGAATCCGACATCCACCGGGAACCCGTGGAAGAGGACGATTCCCACGTCCAGGGCCTAGTGCTTGACCTGTATGGCCAGCGCATCGGAGACGGCTCGTTTGTCCACGGAATGGCTCCTCCGATTCCGGAGCTTGGTCCCGGTCAGCGGGTTGAACTACCTGCCTGCCGTAACAATCCCGAACTCACCGGCCTGCCAGCGGGTGAATACCAGCTCGCGGCCATCCTGACGTCTCTCAACCTGCGCGCGGAGGGATCTGCCAGGCTCACCATCCGGTGACGGCTCAAGAGGACCGGGTACTGGATGCGAACGGAAATGTTTACCGTCCGGAAACTTTCCGGGAGGTACTATCTGCCTATGGGGACAAAACAACATCAGAGCTTCTGCGCCTTTTGCGCGAAGATCACGAACCACGTGACCCGCTACCAGAAGTCCGACGCCGGCGGCACCTTGGTTGCCAGCGTCCAGTGCTTTGAGCACGCGGAGAGGCCCCTCCGGAGTTAATGGGGAGCAGCTCCCGTCGTCGCTGATACCAGCAGCCCGGATGGCCGAACCAACTGGGCCACCAGTACAGCGTCAGATGTCTGCCAACACTGATCCAGGGTTCTCGATGGCGTCGGCGACAAAGCGCAGGAAACCGCCGGCCGTTCCGCCGTCGCATACACGGTGGTCAAAGGTCAGGGTCAGCTCTGTCACTTTACGTACTGCTAGCTCACCGTCAACCACCCATGGCTTGTCGATGATGCGGCCCACGCCAAGGATCGCCACCTCGGGATGGTTGATGATGGCCGCGGACCCGTCCACGCCGAACACGCCGTAGTTGTTGAGCGTGAAGGTCCCACTGCCCAGCTCGGAGGGTGTTGCTTTGCCTTGCCGGGCGACGTCGGTGAGCCGCCGGATTTCCGTATCCAGCTCGCGGGCCGTCAGTTTTTCTGCGGCACGGACCGAGGGAACCACCAGCCCGCGATCCGTCTGAGCAGCGAACCCTAGGTTGATTCCCTCAAAGGCAACGATCTCCTGGGCGCCGTCACCGGTTGTTTCAATGCGGGTGTTGAGCTCCGGGTACTTTTTCAACCCGGCCACCACAAACCGGGCAATGAATGCCAGAAGGCCGGGCGCGTGCTCGCCGCCTTTTTTCAATCCGGCGCGGAGTTCCACCAGGGCGGTGGCGTCCACATCAACCCAGACGGTGGCTTCCGGGATCTCGGACCGGCTGCGCGCCATGTTGGCCGCGACGGCTTTCCGCACGCCCCGCATCGGCGTTCGGGACACAATTCCGAGCCCGGTCCGGCTGTCGGCGTAAGCGCCTCGGCGTTGCGCGGGCTCCGGTTCAGACGGCGCTTCGACAGCTACCGGGGGCTTGGTGATGACCGCTTCAACATCCTTCCGCATGATGATGCCGCTGTCGCCGGTCCCCTGCACGGCGCCGAGGTCCACGCCATGTTCTTTCGCCATGCGCCGGACCAGCGGCGAAATCACCGCGCCAAGCTTGCCCGGCACGCGGCTGCGGAGCAGCAGCAAGTCATCCACGGCCTTTTCCGCCAACGCGCGGGAATCGTCCTGCGCAGTGTCTGTGGCACCAGACTCGGCGGCCTCGGGTTCAACGAGGGACAGCTTCCGCGGCCGGGTGCGGCGGGCCGTTCCGCTGCCGCCGGGAGTGCCGTAGCCGATCAGGACGTTGCCTGACCCGGCCTTTTCTTCTTCCCGGTAAACCTCTGCCTCCGCCTCGGCGGTTGTCCCGGAAGGCTCAACCGCAGCATCGCCCAACTCGGTTTCTTCCGGTTTTACGGCCGGAACTTGCGGAACTCCGATGGGCGTCACGGAAATCAGCGGCTTGCCCACATCCAGGGTCTCCCCCGGCTTCCCGTGGAGCACTGCCACCGTGCCGGCGTAAGGCGATGGCACCTCGACCATGGACTTGGCGGTCTCCACCTCGGCGATGGGCTGGTCCACACGGATCTCATCCCCCACCGCAACGAGCCAGTTCACCAGTTCGGCTTCGGTGAGGCCTTCACCGAGGTCGGGGAGCAGGAAGACTTTGGTTTCGCTCATGGTCAGTTCTCCCACTGGAGGTCATCAACGGCGTCGAGGATGCGGTCCACGCCGGGCAGGTAATAGTGCTCCAGCTTCGGAGCGGGGTAAGGAACGTCGAATCCGGTTACCCGTCGGATGGGCGCGGCCAGGTGGTGGAAACAGCGTTCCTGGACCCGCGCCACAATTTCGGAGGACACGGAGGCGAAACCGTGGGCTTCGGCAATCACCACGGCACGGCCGGTTTTGCGGACGGACGCGCTGACGGTCTCGTCGTCGAACGGGACAATCGAGCGGACGTCGATGACCTCGAGGGACCTCCCTTCCAGTGCAGCAGCTTCGGCGGCGGCAAGAGCGGTTGGGACCGAGGGGCCGTAGGCGATCAATGTCGCGTCTGTGCCTGGGCGGGCGACGGCGGCACGCCCCTCCGATGAGGTGCCGGCGGCCGTGTTGGCCTTGTGCTGGGAGCGGAGGTCGGCCAGGTCAACGGTGTCCTTGGTCCAGTACATCTTCTTGGGTTCCATGAAGATGACGGGGTCATCCGAGTCGATGGCTTCGCGAAGCATCGTGTAGCCGTCCGCAACCGTGGCCGGGGTGTAAACCTTCAAGCCGGCGGTGTGGGCGTAGTACGCCTCGGAGGAGTCACAGTGGTGCTCCACTCCCCCGATGCCTCCGCCGTACGGGATGCGGATCACCAAAGGCAGCTTCACCGCACCCTTCGTACGGTTGTGCATCTTGGCCACGTGGCTGATGATCTGCTCAAACGCCGGGTAGGCAAACGCGTCAAACTGCATCTCGATCACCGGGCGCATCCCGTTGATCGCCATACCCACGGCCATGCCAACGATGCCTGATTCGGCAAGCGGAGTATCGAAGCACCGCTGCTCGCCGAACGTGGCGGTGAGCCCATCCGTGATGCGGAAGACGCCGCCCAGCATTCCCACGTCCTCGCCAAAAACCAGAACAGAGGCCTCTGCATGCATGGCATCGGACAGCGCGGTGTTGAGGGCCTTGGCCATGGTGACGGGCTGCGGACCGGCGGCTTCTGCAGAGGCAGCAGCGGACGCAGCTGCCCGGGCCGTTGCGACGCTGACGTTGCCATTGGCCTCGGATGATGTGGTTATGGTGGGGCTCACTTGCCTGCCTCCTGGTCTGCGGAGTTCAGGGCTGCAGCGTCCCGGGCGAGTTCGTCCGCGAGCATAGCCGACTGCTCCTTCAGCTGCTGGGTTTGCCGGGCGAACACGTGGCGGAAGAGTTCCTGCGGGTCCACGGGCACGTCCTCGCTGAGGCCTTCCCGCAGTTGCGAGGCAACAGCCTCCGCGTGTTCGCGGATCCGGGCCTCGCCGTCGTCGTCCAGCAGGCCGCGGTCTGTGAGGTAAGCGCGCATCCGGTTCACCGGGTCCTTGGCCCGCCACTCGGCAACCTCGCTGCTTTCGCGGTAGCGGGTGTCGTCGTCGGCGTTGGTGTGGGCCTGCATCCGATAGGTGTTGGCTTCCACCAGCAGTGGGCCGGAGCCTTCACGGGCGAGCTTCACGGCGCGGTCAAGGACGGCTAGGAGTGCAACCACATCGTTTCCGTCCACGCGTTCGCCGGCCATACCGTAGCCAACGGCCTTGTGCGCAAGAGACGGCGCCACAGACTGGTGGGCCAGCGGCACGGAGATGGCGTACTTATTGTTCTGGACAAAGAAAATGACGGGCAGGTGGAAGACTGCGGCGAAGTTAAGCGCCTCATGGAAGTCGCCTTCACTGGTGGCGCCGTCGCCGCACATGGCCAGCACCACGGTGTCCTCGCCCCGCAGTTTTGCGGCATGCGCCACGCCCACCCCGTGCAGGAGCTGCGTGGTCAGTGGCGTGCACTGGATGCCCACGTTGTGCTGGAGCGGATCGTACCCACTGTGCCAGTCACCCCGGAAGATGGTCATCACCTGAACGGGATCCACGCCACGGGTCATCACGGCGACGGCGTCGCGGTAAGTCGGGAACATCCAGTCACTCTTGGAGAGACACAGGGCAGCCGCCACCTGGCAGGCCTCCTGGCCGTGGCTGGACGGGTAGACGGCCATCCGGCCCTGCCGGACAAGGGCAGAGTTCTGGTCGTTGACCCGGCGTCCGACGACGAGATGCTCGTACGCAGCCAACAGTTCGTCATCGCCGGGAACAGGGTACTCATGCCCGGGTTCGGCACCCTGTTCCGCCCGGGACTTGAGCCTGCCGTCCGGGTCCACCATCTCGATCTGGTGCCGTGCCGGAAGCATGTAGTCCTCGGCGGTGATGCCGAACTTCGTAACTGCCTCTGTGAGGGCATCCTCGACCGCTGCAGTCCGGTCCTGGTCCTGTGCCGTGTAGTTCGCGGAGATCGTCATCGGTTCCGTCCTTCTGTTGCCACTATTCCTTCCCAGTATTGACCTTGGGGAGGTTTCGTATCCAGCATCTTGGGAAACCCTGGAGAAGCCGCACGAATCTGCCTAGGATGAAAGACGTATTGCAATTGTGAGCCAGGTTACTGACGGGGTGCGTGGACAAATTGGCAGCGAAGGACGAGGGGACGGAACCCGTTCCCCTGGATGAGATCGACCAGAAGATAATTTCGGAACTGACCCGGGACGGCCGGATGTCCGTGACCCAAGTGGCGGAGAACGTCCACATTTCCCGTGCTCATGCGTACACGCGGATCGGCCGGCTCACGTCCGAGGGGGTGCTCTCCAGGTTCACGGCACTCGTGGACCCAATCAAAGCCGGGCTGCGGTCGTCTGCCTACGTGACGCTGAAGTTGAAGCAGGATTCGTGGCGGGAACTCCGGGACCTGCTGGCAGCCATCCCGGAGGTGCACCACGTAGCCCTCGTGGGCGGCGACTTCGATGTGATCCTTCTGGTCCGCGCCGTGGACAATATCGACTTGCGCCGGGTGATTTTCGACCAACTGCAATCCATGCCGGGGGTGCTGGACACGCAGACGTTCCTGGTGTTCGAGGACGTTGATACCCGGTAACTTCGAATACTGCGCAACCGGGATTCGGTTCGTCAGAAACGGCCTGAGCTTACGAACTGGGTAACGGGCGCGATAGACGAACATCGCGTTCACTTTCCACGCGGGTGAGGGAGAGGTGCCAGCACCGTTTCGCCGACGCATCCACGATCGCCAAGAATATTCCTTTGCCGCACCGGGTCTCGGCACTTGCATGGGTTCCGCCAGCGGAGCGGCGAGGGCGGGCAGGTGGATCAGTCATATCGGGTCGCAGCACAGAAGGACACCACGGTGCCCGTCAACAGAGGTTGGCCAAGAGAATCTGCCTACCGCACCACCGCATATTTTGCCGCCAAATCATGACCGCGGACCCATTCGCGCAGGAAGGCAGGGTGGTCGGAGTAGCTGGCAGCGAGAGCCGTCAACGTTGGACACGGGGCGCCCTTGCAGAGACAGGTCGCAGGCTCAATGGGAAATCTTGGGTCCTCATCCGAGTAGGTAAGAGCAGAATGCAGCGCAAGAATTTTTCGTTTCGCTACGCACTCGGCAAGTACTCTTGCAACCGCCCATCGCGCTGTGGGGCTTTGAGCGGGGCTCGTATCAGCGGTCAAGTTGGCCCTCGCCTCATCCTCAGCGATGCGCGCTTCTAGGAACTCTGAGATTGTCATGCTGCCTCCGTCGTCGTGGTTTGCGCCTCTGGGGCAGAGTCACGCTCTCACAAGACTCTGACGCCGCAAGCTCCCATGAGTACATCGGATATCTCCGTCCGGCACACGAGTAGTCGGTACTCGATTTGAATTCCCGGCTCCCTCCCCTGCTACTTAGAACACCTACAAGAACCATCAATACGATGCACTAAGAGTTGGGTGGATCAATCGAAAAGTAGCCGTAGGGCTCTGCTCGCCGCTCCCGGGCTCCGATAAGTGCATGCTTCTGCGAATATTGGCGGTATTTACGTTGCTTGCATTCCAACCGGATTCCGCGCCATGAGATAAATCCTGCGCCGGCCATTCGGCCTGCCGCCTGGCTACGTATCCAGCCTTGGCCGTTGGGCTGTTGCGTGAAATCTTAACGTGCCGGACAGTATCTCGTGGCTGGCGGGAACGAGACCCCGGCGGCTGCCGACGAATGATGGAACTTCTGTCGCGCAAGGGTAAAAAGTGTCCGTCTCCGACTGAGCTGGTTTTCCGTATTTCTATCGCAATAAGGCCGCGACGACCGCTATGGTGCGTCTATTTTCTTATGCCATATCTAGTCTTGCGGTGCCGACGGGCGCTGCCAGAAACTCCAAATCGTGCTCGCGGAACTATATGCAAGTTCAATCTGTCCGTTCAGCATTATGCCCTTGTGAACGACCGAGAACAGCCCTCGCATGTTTCCGCCTGCCCAACAAGGTGGAATCCCACGGTGGGATCACTCGTCAAGAACTTCTTCTGCGTCACCGGAAAATATTAGCCGCAAATAACTGAGTATGGATCAGTTGTTCTAGGTGGCGTGGCTCATATGAAGCGCGTATCCACCACCGTGGTTTAGCAAATTTTCTGCAGCTAACTTCTGGAGACAACGATTTTCTGCGTTTGAAAGGCTCGAATGTCTCCCCTGCGAACACACAACAACGTCTGGCGATGCGATACCTCAGCTGCCCAGGCCGGCAACAAGGCCCTCTTACCTTCCGACGAAGTGAGCTGAACCATGAATGGTGAGATTAATCGCGAAATCGAAGCCGTCAGTACCTCAACATCTCAACCTAGTGCGGCTCTCAAGCGTCGACGTATTCTAAGATTTGGGGCAGCACTGACTGCGCTCACCGGAGCATCCGCCATTTCGACCATCAGCGCCCACGCGGTTGAAGATACAATCCCACCAACTGCATACGTTCCAGTGACGGAAAAGGGGGCACCAAAGGGCGTAGCAACCCTAGACGAGAAGTCGAGAGTCCCTCGCGCTCTCCTTCCCGACCTTTCAGCAACCTACGGCAGAGCGTCAGCCGCAGAAGTGTTTGCGGCAAGCTTCGGGACAGTCGGGGATGGAAAAACAGATGACACAGTCCCGCTCCGTGCTGCTCTTGCCGCGTCTGCAGGCAAGACTCTTGTGATCACACAAATGCACCGGCTCACAAAGTCCCTCTGCCCATCCACAGCGTTACCTACGAACATAGTCTTCCGGGCCGGCGCCGGCCTGATCATCGGGGCCGATGTAGTTGCACTGGCCCACCAAGGGACCGCTGGGCTTCCAGTCGCCATTACCGCGGGCTCCACAGCCGGTTCTCCAACGATTACGGTGGCTGAGGCCTCTCCCTTTGCCCTCGGCGCTCACATAGTACTCAAGTCCGCCGACACGCATCCGGGCGCCGCCAACATTTCGTACCGCGGCATGCTCGCTCGGATAACCGCTAAAGCCGGCAATGTACTGACCCTCGACACAGTGGTATATCGTGACATGCCCAGCAACCCACAGGCCGTTCCTGTGACACTCGCCCCGCGAGTGTCGATAGACGGCGGGGAGTTCACGCATACCAGCCCCATCGGGGTCACCGGCTATAAATCTGCGCTGTTCACCTTCACACTCTCACTAGGCCCCACCATCACTGGAATCGATGCCCACAATCTAGGTGGTCCGTGCCTTCTGGCTTCCCACGTCGACGGTGGTTCATTTTCCGGCAATCTAGCCGACCTAAACAACGACCCTGATAACGGCCACTTCGGATACGGCGTGAATCTGGGCGGCACTACTCGTTACTTTCGCGTCATCTCTGGGACAGCACGGAGGGTCCGCCACGGATTTACTACAGGGAATGGAGCAGGACCCGCAGTCGTATACAGCGTTGGCGATCCCTTCCGAAATCACGTCTCCTCGAACTTCCTTGTTACTGAAGGCAAGGACGCCGGCCTCGATACTCACGCACAGGGTTGGGGCAATGTCCTAGAACCCAACGTGGACGGTTGCCGTATCGGTATCCAAGACCGCGCCCAATTCACGGTATTCAGGGGCGGGGTCGTGTCCGGCGCAACTTCTTATGGGGCAAATATCTCTACCGAAGCCAAAGGAACGCTCATTGACGGAACAAACTTCATCAATACACCCGCCACAGCAGTATCCGTTATTAGAGCAGCGTCTTCGACAGGTGTCCTTAAGGACGTCTACATCCCGGCGCCGCCCAACCCAGTACCTACTGTTTCGGGGACGGGTCAAGTGGAGATTCGCGGTTCCTCGTATGTCCCCGGGTATAACTTCAGCAGGCCAGGAACGTTCGGCCTCCTGGGAAAGCGCGCTATCGCGATCACGGCCACAACAGATGTTAAGGACGTAATGGTGGGACTGCTCGGTCTCCCACCTGGGGGTTCTACCCCCCTGAATCTCAATGGCGGCGTGCTGACAACAGGCAGAGTTGAGGTCACGGATGCCGCCGGCGGGATCGTACTAAAATCGCCAAACGGTACACGCTACCGAATTACAGTCGCAAATGGTGGAGCCCTAACTGCCACTAAGATCTAAATATTCTTGATTGTCGATGCTTGACCGAATCTCGTCAAATATGAGAGAAGTTAAACGGCCTCAAGCCCAGACGCTTAGCCATGATCGGCACGACGATTCGCCTACATATCGACGGGAAATCGGAGGGGAGGACTTCACGTCATCCCCCCTGAGCGTCAAGAGAACCAAGGTTTTGCTGAAGTGCGGTAAGCCTCAAGCAGCCGAGCGGTGCGTATGCCTGGCCCAGAGCGGCGAACGAAACGACCGAGTCCTGGCTCAGGAACGAGCGAGGATAAGCACGATGGCGTCCTAAGCGAGGGTCGGACCTTACTCGCAGCGAGGACCTTCCGCAGCCTCCGATATCGGCACGGGGACATCCTTTAACCCGACTGAGAGAGTACCTCGCATCCGCTCCGGCAGGGGTGTCGCCAGCGGCGCGACGCCAGGCGCACTCCGCACCAGCACCTAGCAGAACTACGAACTACGCTACGCCCTAGGCACTTCGACGGGGCACCGATGTTCGTGCAGGAGTTCGAGCACATCAAGTTCCTGAACGCAAGTTGGATAATAGTGGCAACACGTATTCGAAGCCCCAATTAGAGCTGACAAAGCGCGATTCCTGTTTCTCCAAAGAACAGAAAGAGCCACCTACAGATGACCTCTCGTCGGCACCCGTCCATGTTTGGGCACCGAGTGATATACGGCTTGAGTTAACCTAAACGAAACGAAGCAGCTCTATGATTCGATTAGCGTCACACGCGGTACAAGAGACGCGATATCGACATCACGCTGAACAAAGATTTGGAAAGACCGCACCTGACACTGCCCCGGCGCCCTTGGTGACTTGCGCGTGGCCTTTCTTTACTAGACGGGAGGGCATTGAAACCAGACCAGAAGAATCTTGTCAGTGAAGCACATAACTTCGCATCCTGGGTTACCTTCACTCCGTCCGATGAGGCGTTGCGGTCAGCAGTCGAGCGCGCAGGACGCAGGTTGTAACAAGCACATATGCCGGCGATCGCCACCGTATACTAGTCGCAGTCACGGGGACTCAGCATCGTCCGCGCGTTAACGCGCACTATATTTTGGTCTCATTCCAGTAACACGGGGGAAAATTGAAAATAGCAGTACTTGGCCTTGGTTACGTGGGCTGCGTCACCGCAGCATGTCTCGCAGAAGCGGGAAACACCGTTATTGGTGTGGATCCTGCCCCCTCCAAAGTAGCCGCGATCAATAACGGAAAGACACCAATCGTCGAACCTGGTCTCGCGGAACTTCTGGCTAACGCACACGCCAATAAACGCATCACTGCAAGCACAGACGTTTCTGTGGTCAAGGACGTTGATGTTGCCATTGTGTGCGTGGGCACCCCGTCGGCCGAAACCGGCGAGTTGGATTTGAAGTATGTCGAAACGGTTGCAGCAGAGATCGGCCGAGACCTCGGAGATCGAGACACTCCTCTCACCATCATGCTGCGGAGCACTGTTTTGCCAGGCACGACGGCTCTTAGTTTTATACCCTGGATTGAAAAATCCTCCGGGCTTACAGAAGGCCGCGACTTCTTCGTAGCCTTCTGCCCCGAGTTTCTGCGGGAGTCAACGGCCATCTCGGACTTTTACAATCCGCCCTTCACTGTCATCGGTGTTGAGTCGCCAATAGCGGCCGAGAAACCCACTGAGCTTCTGAGCTTCCTCGCAACGCCGGCCGAGGTGGTGACTTCGGGCGTAGCCGAAGCACTCAAGTACGCATCGAATGCATTCCACGCAGTGAAAGTGGTTTTTGCCAACGAGATCGCCCGCGCCTGCACGGTCTCGGATGTTGATGCCCGTGCGGTAATGCAATTGTTTGTGCAGGACAGAGAACTTAATATCTCCCACCGATACCTGCGCCCGGGGTTTGCTTTTGGCGGTTCCTGCCTCCCCAAAGATGTTAAGGCATTGCAGCACTACTCTAAGAGCCGCGGTCTGAATCTTCCGATGATCGACAGCCTTACGGTCTCAAATGAGGTACACATCCAGCGTGTCGTTGGCATGGTAAAAGCATCCGGGGCAAAAACAGTTGCACAAGTTGGCCTCACTTTTAAGCCGGCTACTGACGATATGCGTGAGAGTCCCTTTGTGAAAGTTGCGGCCAAGTTGGTAGAAATGGGTATCGAAGTCCGCGCCTACGACCCGATCATCGACGTGGAAAAATTGATGGGCGCGAATCAGCACTTCGTACAATCCGTTCTTCCCGACCTTGAGTCCATGCTGGTGGAAAATCTCGAAGATGCGCTGGTTGGCGCGGATTTGGTGCTCTTAGGTACGAATGCAGCTGACGTCTGCGAAACCGTACTTTCCGGCCCCGCCGTGCCCGTTGTTGACCTTTCAGGATCGCTACCAAAACGAGTCGAGGATTCACTGCGGATGCGTGAAACGTCTTCGGCACTGATCAGCTCCTACATTGGAGCAGCCTGGTGACTTCACCTCTTGTCTTGGTACTGGTCCAGAACCTTCCACTCCCAGGAGATCGTCGTGTCTGGCTGGAATGCAAATCCCTTCGAGACAAGGGCTATCGAGTAGCCGCGATCACTCCTGCCGCAGCTGGCGACCCGGCCTACGAGGAGTATCAAGGCGTACACCTGCACAAATATGCGCCACCAGGTGCAACCTCAGGCTTGTGGAGTTTCATTTGGGAGTTTATCTACTGCTGGATACAAACATTCCTAATCACCCTCAAAGTATGGAAGAAACATGGAAAACCGGCCGTTATTCAGTCCTGCAACCCACCTGACACATTCTTCTTAATTGGATTATTGCTCAAACCTTTCGGCGTCAAGTTTATATTTGATCAGCATGATCTTAACCCTGAGGTGTACGAGTCCCGATTCGGAAAGCGCGGATTCTTCCATTGGGCCCTTGGTATTCTAGAAAAGCTTACCTATTCGACAGCAGTCGAGACAATCGTCACCAATGAGTCATACGCAGAAATAGCTCGCTCGCGCGGCGGTGTTGCCGCGCACAAAGTCACAGTTGTAAGAACCGGTCCGGACACCAACGTACTTACACCGCAGCCGCCCAATCAGAACTTGAAACGAGGACGGCCCTACCTCGCGCACTTCCACGGTGTAATGGGACCGCAAGACGGCGTCGATCTCGTCATCGATACAATTCATTATGTAACGACTGTGCGAAATAGGACTGACGTTTCCTTTTCCGTGCTAGGTAAAGGAGACGAGTGGGAGAGACTCAGCTCTAAAGTCAAAGAGATGAAACTTGAAGACTTCGTCTATATGCCCGGGCGAGTCACTGACAGCGAACTCTTCGAATACCTGAGTACAGCGGACGTCGGTCTAAGCGCTGACCCTCCGGGTCCACTGAACAACGTCAGCACGATGAATAAGACCATGGAATATATGGCCTTTGGCATGCCAGTCCTGGCTTTCAACTTGAAAGAAACACGCTTCAGCGCTCAAGAGTCAGCCGTCTACGTGGAGAATCCGACGCCCGAAGCCTATGGCGATGAACTTCTCCGCATATTGGATGACGCGGATTTGCGCAGTCGGCTCGGAGCCGCTGGTCGAGAGCGAGCGACTAAAGTGCTGGACTGGAAATTCCAAGCACAGCAATACCTCGCCGTATTCGAGCGTGTCGCGGGCCTCCCTCGGCCACAGGACAGGATCACGCTGGGGGCGAACGAATCTAAGAGTGCATCCAAATGAGCCACTCAACAGTGAAGGAAAAGACTCACTCCTTGACTAGTGGGCATCGCTTCGCGCATGTCGACGCAATGCGCGCCTTCGCGGTGCTTTTGGTTGTCTTGGCCCACGCTGGTCTTGGGGACCTCATCCCTGGCGGAAGCGGTGTCACGATATTCTTCGCCATTTCAGGTTTCATCATCACGACTCTGCTGTTGAAGGAGAAAGCTAAGTCAGGCGGTTTTGACCTAAAGGGTTTTTACACAAGAAGGCTCCTCAAGATTTTCCCGCCTTTCTTAGTCGTCGTTGCAATACCGACCGCCATATTTGCATTCTTCCAGGAAGTTCGTTGGGATTTCTTTGCCTCCCAAGCTTTTTTTTACTTCAATTGGATATACATGACGAACGGAGATGCCGGCCTTCTTCCAGGATCTGGCGTTGTATGGAGCCTATCAATCGAAGAACAGTTCTATATCGGTTTTGCACTAGTCTGGATTGCAACTATTCAATCTAAGTACTACATACAGATTCTCACTGGACTTGCGATTCTCGGTTCCATTCTGCCATTATTAATTCGAATCTTTATATCTTTTGTCGATTTTTCTCATGCTCGCATTTATTACGGAACTGACACGCGATTAGATGCAATTGCTATTGGGATCCTCGCGGCCATTGTCTACTATAAATTTGGCAATCCCCTTGACAAGGGGACTCTCTCAGTGAAGATTAAATCATCTCTAGGACGAGATGCAACACTAATTATTGCTCTTTCCTTGTACTTCGGATCTCTAGTCGTCAGGGATGAGGTATTTCGAGAAACACTTAGATACTCTATGCAAGCGGTGGCAGCGGCTTTGGTAATTCTCTATGGCTTGCTGCGTCCTCAGCGCGTAACTGTACTCAGTAAGTCATTCTATTTGCTTGCTAATCTTCGACTGGTACAGATTATCGGCTTGGCTAGTTACAGCATCTACCTTGTTCATCTTCAGATAACCACCCTGACCGAAACTTTGTTGCCAGATAACATGGGCCCGCTGCTCGTCGCTGTGAACAGCGTTCTCGGTGTACTCGCCGGCTGCTTAATCTGGTGGATAATAGAAAAGCCCGCCGAACGACTCAAGAAAAGGCTATTTCCATCTCCAAAAGCAATGACTCAATAATTTCAATGCCAAAAACGGGACAGCGTTTGCCGATAATGACTCTTACAGCCGTGATAGTGGTATTCCGCAATGACATGTATCAAGTTTCTCAATTGGCTGCCACGCTCGTCAAAGCAGGCAAGTCTGCCGGCTATGAGACCGATGCCATATTAGTGATCAATGATGCTAGCTGCACAGACGAACTGTCCGAACATGAAGTTATTCAGGGTCACGGCAACGTTGGCTTCGCCCGGGGTGTTCGCATGGGCGTCGATGCCGCCTCGTCCGACTTTATTGCCATAATCAATCCAGATATCGAACCGGACTTGGTTCAGTTCACGCGAATGTTCGCTGGAATGGTACGTGGTCGTGCCATCTCAGCACCGGTTCTTGTAGATACGGCCGGTAGAATCGAGTACGAGACTTACGAAGACTGGGTATTTACCATCGGCCGCCGCGCGGCGGCCCGGGTTTGCAAGCAGTTCCTGTTGCACTCCGAAAAGACTGATTTAGTTCCGTTCACGAAAATATGCGGCGCATTCATCGTTCTTGAGCGCAGCATTGCCCTCGAACTTGAAGGCCCATTCGACACTGACTTCTTCTTGTATGGCGAAGATCGAGACTTGAGCAGGAGGGCAAGGAACCGAGGTATCGCCTTGAAGCTTCGGCGAGACGTTCGAGTCATCCACGTCGGGGGCGTCAGCGGCAGTTCTGCTGCCGAGCTTGTCATGCGCGCCAAAGCTGATAGCGCGCTGAGGATCGCCAACCGGAAGTACGGGAAACTGGGTGTTCTCGCAATGTGCGTCGATTTGCTAGCCGAAGCTGCAATTAAGTCACCAGTTGCCGGGGGTGCGGCATTCTCCGCAAGATTGTGGGCGATCAAGCGTTGGCTCGCGCAGCCTGGAGAACCGGCCACCCTCGACTCCTCAATACTCACCTCTTAACTGCTCAAACGGATTTAAGGAATATTGTGACAAAACGGGTCTTGGTACTTTGGGCCGACAATCATTCGGCCAATTTAGGTGTGCGCGTTCTCGCACAGGGAATGGCCGAACTTGCGCGCCGCGCGTGGGGCAATTCAACCATCATTGATTACCAAGACTACGGGCCCGGCGAGTCCGGCGTCTCCTTCGGAACCCGGTCCATCCTTCGTGACATAGGGCGTCGGAACGGGCCGATCAAGAATCGGCTCCGCAATTACGACGTCATCCTACACACTGGAGCCGGTGATAGTTTTGCTGATATCTACGGTCTTAAACGGCTCTCATTCATGGTCTACACCCACTTCGTCGCGCGCCGAATGCAGATTCCCATAGTTATGGGACCGCAGACAATTGGACCGTTCACCTCGGCAGTAGGACGGCTTGCGGCACGACGGATGCTCAGGGAGTCAAGAGTGGTGATTACTCGCGATACGGAGAGCGCGTCCTATTCCGCATCGCTAGGACGCCCGGTGGATGCACTAGCGACGGATGTAGTCTTCGCATTGCCCTTGGTTGAGACGGAAACGACGCGGGACGTTGTTCTCAATGTTTCCGGCTTACTCTGGTTTGGCAACGAACACGTCGGCTTTGAAAGCTACAGGGCATCCATTCGGAAGCTGGTCGCACTCCTTGAAGCTGATGGACGCGTAGTTTCTTTCTTGGCCCATGTAGTCAACCGTCCCAGCGTAGTTGACGATGCGGCAGCGATTCGTGAATTCGTGGCTGCTGATGCCCTGACAAACGAGGTGCTGATCCCCGAATCTCTTGCGCACGTCCGTGAGTACGTAGGCTCCGCTCAGCTTGTCATAGGCTCTAGAATGCACGCCTGCCTGAACGCCCTTTCAAGTGGAACACCTGCCATACCTTGGGCTTATTCACGTAAATTCGCTCCGCTGCTCTCGGACATTGGCTGGGACGTGTCCGTGGACCTCAAGAAAACAGCCGATCCGGCCAGCACGACTATGAACTTGATCAATACGACGACAGACTGCCAGTGGCAGGCGAACGTACAGACAGTTCTGACCCAAGCAGCAGGACGCTTAGATATTGCTGTTGAAGCTCTTAAAGCAGATTCACCCGTAGCAGTATGAGCAAAAGTCTCCGCCAGGCTGTCGGGAAAGTCGTTCAAAATGGCAACTGCACGGGATGCGGTGGTTGTGCGCTGCTTTCCTCGGACATCCAGATGGTAATTGATTCTGCCGGGTTCATGCGACCAAAGTTTAACCAAAGTGATGACCACGATAATGGTCCAGGCACTACGAAGATTTTCCGGAGGATGTGCCCTGGTCTGTCTGTATCTGAACGACCTGATCCGACGCTTTCCCACCATCCTACTTTCGGGAAGTTCGTCTCAGCGTGGGAGGGCTGGGCCACCGACGAAGTTGTCCGCAGATCTGGCAGTAGCGCTGGAGTGCTGACGGCGATGTCGGGATGGCTGATCGACACGAAACAAACAGGTCGAGTCATCGGGAGCGCTCGGGATCAAGTGAAACCCAGCCGAACCGTGCCTGTGATAATTATGTCGCGCGAGGAAGCGCTCAGGTCAGCCGGCTCACGCTATGCGCCCGTATCCAACCTGCCGCTTCTGCAGTCGGATGCGGCTGAGAACGCATTCGTCGGAAAACCCTGCGAGGCATCTGCTGCAAAGCAACTCTTCGACGCGAATGAAGTGCCAGACGAGTCCAGGCCCGTGCTCTTATCTTTTTTCTGTGCAGGCACACCCAGCCAAGCTGCCACCGAAGATCTTGTGCGCAAATTGGGCGTCGAAGTGGAACAAGTGAGCACGCTGGACTACCGGGGAGACGGTTGGCCCGGCGAATTCAGGATTGGACTTAACGATGGGACCAATCGTTCGATGTCTTATCACGAATCCTGGGGCGGACACCTCGGGCGGAACCTGCAGTGGCGATGCAAGTTATGCGTTGATGGAACTGGGGGCCACGCCGACATCGCGGTCGGCGACTACTGGCACGCCGATGCGAATGGCTTTCCCGTCTTTTCCGACGCTGAAGGCACATCTGCAGTAATAGCTCGTACAGTTCGCGGTGAGAGACTACTACAGGAGGCTGCAGCCGCGGGTGTCGTGAGGCTACGTCCTTTGGATCTCGCTAAAGTCGCTGCGGTGCAACCCTTACAGGTGACCCGGAAGAACACCTTGCTTGGCCGGCTCATCGGGCGCCGACTGGCCGGAAAATCTGTACCGAAATATCGTGGGTATTTCTTATTCCGCCTTGGGATGATTGATCCATTTAATTCCCTAAAGTCAATTGCGGGGACATACCGAAGGACAGTCAGCCGAATGGGACCTAATCGATGACGTCTAGTCTAACCAAATACGTGCCGGCTAAACACTCGCGTAGTGTTACCAGCGCGGTCGTCGTAGCATTATCATTCATATTGGTGATCGCCAGTGGAGTCGGCGTTGTTCATTCTCCGTCAGCAACAGTCGCCATGATTTTTGGCACATTGGTTGTCATTGGCCTGTCACTGAGACCTACCGCCGCGGTCTACTTGACAATCCTACTTGCCGCTACAACATTGCCTGAAGTTGTTCCGACGACTTTTCGATTGGCCGGATTCAGCTTCCGCGCCTACGAACCATTCCTCGTTGTATCAGCAATTTATGTTCTTGTCCGATATAAGAGCTCTAGGTCAGCAAACATCAAAGTATGTTTTCTCGTATTCCTTTTTTTGGCGTGGTCAATCCTTGGCCTTTCCTTTGGAAATCCTCCCTTGAAGATAGTGGCCGACGTTAGGCTTCCGATCTATATGGCGATTGCGTATGCCATAGGATTAAGGATCGCTGGAACCGACCTGTCTCATAGAGTACTATCTACATTTCGTATTTCCCTATGGTTTTCCGCCGGAATCACACTTCTCAGTTCCACTACCGGTCTTCCAATCAACGGGCGCGAAGCAGACTCGACACTTAACTTGCAGGGTACTGGTGATGAGGCCATTCGCCTTCTTTCAGCAGCGACTTATCCTTCATTAGCAGTTTTATGCTCAGTCATTGCATTAGCGATCGCCGGGCGGGCCAGCCTTTGGTCAACGATATCCTTCGGCGCCCCGGCCCTATTTATCGTTGTGGTGAGTTTCTCAAGAAACAGCATTCTCGGTATTGGCGTGGCTGCTATATATGCTATAATAGCAGCCCGAAAAACGCGGGCGATGACAAGAGCATTGTCAATTGCTAGCGGAATTTTGACCGCCGCCATAGCAGTAGTCATCGCCGAACCCCTCTTGCGCGCGACATCCGGTGGAAGTTGGCTAGTCCAGCAGATAGAAGCTTTTCAGGGCCGTGTCCTTGGAGGGCTCACCACAGACGGACTTGCCACCGATGGTTCGGCTCAGTTTAGATTTGAGCAAGAGGACTTCTATCTACTACCCAAGATATGGGATTCACCTCTAATTGGACATGGATTTGGCTACGCATACAAACCACTTTTCACAGGAAGAATAGTGGCCAGCGATGATTTTCAATACTACGCTCATAATTTCTATCTTTGGCTTTTAGTCAAGACTGGCATCATAGGTCTCGCGATCTTTGTTTTCGCACTAGTCCTGCCACTCTTTCACGCTCAGCGTCATCTAGGCGCCCAGTCTCTAGCGACAGGGGCCGCCGCAGTAGGCTTGCTGGCCTGCTCGTTTGTAGCACCCATGCCTTTGGGGTCGCCAACCTCGGTTTTATTGGGTGTGCTGGCTGGGATCTGCGCGGCAGCAGCCCCAGGTGTATCTACGCGAGCTCCTGAAATGATTTCTCCGACTCTCGAAGTAGATGTTGAATGGCGGAACAAAAGATTGCCGTTGCATGCACACACCACGAGGCAGGGTGACCACTAATCGTGAAAATGCGGCAAACCCTACTTGGCAAAATATTTGCGAAGTATTCTCCGCACGTACCTTTCAAGAACGGTTTTCTCAAACTTTTGACACGGCTTGAGGGCGGGCAACTCTATTCGCTCACCTTGCGAGCTGTACTGCATCGGCACCATGGAGTCCAAGTAGGTAACTACTCCTACGGTTCGCTCCTTACTCCAGGCATGGCTGACAAACACACCATCATCGGGAACTACGTTTCGATAGGCCCCAATGTTCGTCGATTCGGCGCCGCTCATCCTTTGCAGGATCTCGCTATGCACCCCTTCTGGTATAACCCGAAGTTGGGGCTCGTGCCCAAGGCGTTTGACGTGCCACGAAAATCCTGCATTATCGGCGACGACGTCTGGATCGGAGCGAACTCCGTGATCCTGCCCGGTTGCACACGAATTGGAACCGGCGCGGCGATTGGGGCCGGTGCAATAGTCACCAAGGATGTCCCGGATTTTGCAGTAATGGTAGGAAGCCCCGCTCGACAGATCTCTACGAGACTAACCGAGCATGAGCAGGTCCAACTCCGTGAACTTGACCCATGGTCAAAGGACCCGGAATCAGCTTCGGAAATTTTGAAAAGCATAAGAATCGATCAAGAGTGAAATGGATCCGAAAATTCGTAGAGTTTCTCCGGCGTGACTCGCCGTCGCTCCTGGTTTTTGGTCGGCTAGGAGCATCTGCGCTTGCACTCATCAGCGCCCCCATCGTTGCTCGGGCCATAGGACCGGACGGAAGAGGCGACACAGCCGCAGCGATTGCACTTTTCTATATAGCGCCGATTCTTCTGGCACTCGGCATTCCGTTAGAGGTTCGGCGCCTTTCGGCCACCTCGGATGCGCAAAGCGCACTTCGATCCGCCAGGTTATTTTGCCTGCTGGCGCTACCCGTCAGCGCAGCAATTTCTGTAGTGCTCGGCCATACCCTCTTCACACAATTCGACGAGTCCACACGATGGGTCGCCATGGTGGGTGTCGCTCTGTGTCCGATGATGATGAGCTGGAGTTGTGATGTCAGCGTCCTGGTTGCGCAAGGAAGATACAGGGGCGTGATGGTCATGCAAATTGCGCAACCAGGAATTTACGTTCTGATAGTTGCGGCCTTGGCAATCTTCCAGTCAGCTTCTCCAGCCACGGTTCTAATTGCCAGTCTTTGCGGGACCACTACGACGTTTATCGTCGGTATGTGCCTGACGAAGACATCAATTACGGGTTCATACTTTCCATTTCTGGTCCTCACCAAGAATGCGATCAGGTTTGCGGGGAGTTCAATTGCCGAAGCTGCGTCAAGCCGACTAGACCAAGTCTTAGTTCTTCCTCTGATTGGATCATTTCAAGCAGGGATCTACTCCGTCGCGGTGACCGTCGCAGCAATTCCTCTATCTTTTGGGCAGGCACTCGGTGCTTCGTATTTCACTCCGATGGCGCGGGCGGAGGGGGCCGACAGACGGAATCTACAAACAGAGGCCGTTCGCTCTGCGGCAGCTCTAGCTATTCTCAGCTGCCCGGTATTGGCAATAGCAATCTATTTTGGGTTACCCATGCTATTTGGTGAGAGCTTTGAGGACTCAGTGTCCATTGCTCTTATTAGCCTCGTAGGAACAGCCGGAATGATGACCGCATACGTGTGTTCCATGGCCCTGGCGGCAGAAGGGCGTGGGGGCATTATGTCGGTTGCCCAAGTAATCTCACTCGCCGTAGGCGTTGGCCTACTCTTTCTCCTCGGTCCGGCATTTGGAGCAGCTGGCGCGGCCGTGGCTTCGACAATAAGCTATTTCCTTCTTCTTTTTGTTCTTATATCCGCTCTTCGAGTTCCCCTAAGGCGATGCATTCCAATGCTAGGTGATTTTCATAACTCTATTCATAAATTATTGAAGGGTAAATGAGACAAATATTCGGGTCGTCAGTTTTAGAAAATTCGAGGATAGATAATGAACACTAAAGAAGAGCTCGTCTCGATCAGTTGGGTCGATCACCACCGCCGGAGCGCCGAGCTTGCGGGGGCGCTGGGCGTCATTCCTCACTTCATCCGGAGCGACTCACGCTTGCTTCCCATCCGATATCTTCGGCAATGGATCCGGACTCGCAGGGTCCTCGCCTCACGCCCCAAGGCTGTGCTCGTCATGCAGCCGCCGGTTCTGTCCCTCGCATGCGCTTACCTGCACACCCGACGAGGCACCACCTTAATTGGCGATCTTCACACGGGAACATTCCGGGATCCGCGCTGGAAGTGGTCTGCGCCAATAGTCCTAGCAGTACTGAAGAGACGTGGCTTCGCGGTAGTTCCAAACGAAAGTCTGGCTAAACTGTGCCGCGACGCAGGAGTGCCCGTTGTCGTCAGTCACGGCTACTTGACCTCGTTTGATCATAAAGCCCATTCAGTCGTTCCGAAGGCTGTCGCACCCGACACTTCTTTCGTCCTAGTCCCGCTCGCGTTTGCCTACGACGAACCCATTGATGAGATTCTTGAAGCAGCAAGGCGTACCCCGCAGCTGACATGGGTGCTTACGGGCAAGGCGCCAAAATCTGTGGTGACGTCCGCGCCTAGGAATGTGATTCTGACGGGCTACGTTTCGAAAGAAGAGTACAGCGGCCTGCGCGCATCTGCGAGTGTTGTCGTTGCCGCCACTACAGCGGAGGACACGATGCAATCGGCGGGCTACGAGGCATTAGCAGCAGGTTCACCACTAGTCACGTCGCCAACCAAGGTGCTGACAGATTATTTTGGGGATGCCGCACTCTATGCAACTGGGAAGGCCAGCTCAATTGCTGAACAGGTCTCCTTCGCTTTTGAGAATCGCTCACCACTGGCAAATCGCATGGCCGCCCTCCGAGAAAAGCGTATTGCAGAGCAAGACGATGCGATCCTCCTCGTTAAACAGTGGATCTCCACATGATCTCGAAGCCGGCACCTGGGCTACCAACAAGCCCCATGTCGGCATGAAATCAACTGCACGAAATCCCCACGTCGTTGATGGCACGCAGGACAATGAGCCCATCGTTGCTGCCAACGATAGAATTAGACCGCTTCGACGTGCAAATCTCGGCACGCCCCCAGAAAGGCATCAACTTTGGAGTTAAGCGACTACCTTCGCATACTGCGTCGCAACTGGATGATACTGGTTGCCTGCACGGTTATGGGACTTTTTGTTGCAGCTGCGGCATCCCTGGCCATCAAGCCCACTTACTCGGCCCAAACGCGATTGTTCGTCGCTATTCAGAGCACTGGGACAGCCGCTGACCTACAGCAGGGCAACAATTTTAGTCAATCTCGAGTCCAGTCTTATGTAGAAACTGTCGGCACCCCGATTGTGCTCCAGCCCGTCATCGATAGTTTGGGCCTTGCGGCATCTCCTGCCGAGCTAAGCAAGAGCATCACGGCGTCCGCGGATCTAAAGACAGTATTGATCTCCATCACGGCCTCCGACTCGTCCCCAGTTCAGGCGGCAGCGATAGCGCAGGCAACTGCAAACAGTCTTGTCGACGTAATCAACACGCTGGAGGGTGCATCAGAAGGTACCCCCTCGCCGGTAAAGCTTTCTGTAGTAACGCCGGCTACCGCTCCACCAGCTCCGTCAGCGCCAAATACCCGGATGAACATTGCTATGGGAATGATCGTAGGGCTATCTCTGGGACTGGCGGCTACGGTCCTCCGTACAGTATTGGACACCCGAGTCCGCGGCGAGGCCGACATAAGGCGAATGACCCAAGCTCCGATTCTTGGCGGCATTTCCTTCGATAATGACGCCACTAGAAAACCGCTCCTCACTCAGGTGTTACCTCAGAGTCCCCGCGCAGAATCCTTCCGGCAAATACGTACGAACTTGCAGTTCGCACATGTCAGCCATGAATCAAAAGCCGTCCTCGTAACATCGTCACTCCCTGGGGAAGGTAAGACAACTACGGCGACCAACCTGGCAATAGCTTTGGCTCAGGCGGGCCAGTCAGTTGTCTTGGTAGACGCTGACCTACGCCGTCCCCGGGTTGACGACTATCTAGGATTGGATCGCAACGCTGGCCTGACCACTGCCCTTATCGGTGCTGCTCCGTTGGAAGAACTCGTTCAACGCTGGGGCGAGGATGAACTTTTCGTGCTCACTTCGGGTCAAATTCCCCCCAACCCAAGCGAACTTCTCGGCTCCGCACCTATGAAGGAACTCATTAAGTCTCTCGAAAGCACCTTCGACGCTGTAATAATCGATGCGCCACCGCTACTACCGGTCACGGATGCAGCCGTCCTTGCCCAGCAGGTCGGAGGAGTAGTCCTTGTCGTCGGCTCATCGCGCGTCAAAATAAATGACCTTCAGAAGTCAATTGCGGCTCTGGATATGGTTGACGCTGACGTCCTCGGCATCGTTATGAATTTGCTGCCGTTGAAGGGACCAGATGCATACGCGTACACCTACAACGCTTACAACGGGGAAGGCAGCAAAGCATCGGTTCCTTTTTCTCCCGATTCAGCAGTGCAGCGTGGTGTTTCGCACTTCCCAGCGCAGATTCGGAGCTAGTGGCCCGGAGCAGTCTCGATGCCAAAGCAATTGAGCTGTTGTTTTCAAGCGGCGCACTAGACGGCTGACGACATTTCCTTTCCAAGATCTCCCGTGCCATGTTTGAGGAGAAGTCACAACGGCTAAGGGATTGATTGCAAAAATAAAAATGGTTCGAACGGAATTTGGGGGCGTTTTGCAAGGGAATGACGACTGGCGCGGGCGTACGTCCCGACGCCTGGGGGTGGTTGACGCCCTAGTGATCTGTTGGGCTGTCCTTGGAGCATATATCGTGCGATTCGGCATTGAACCAGGATTCGTCGTAGTCGGACAAGAACTCAACTACATGTGGCTCTCCATTGCTTTGGGAGCTGCTTGGTGGTGGATGCTCGGTGCATGGAGTAGCCGGCAAAGTCGAATACTTGGCGCCGGCCCGGACGAATACAAGCGTGTTACGGCTGCATCGCTATGGTTGTTCGGCCTGCTGGCAATTTTCTCTTATGTGTTTCGAATTGAAACCGCACGCGGTTACGTCGGAATTGCATTGCCAGTTGGGCTTGGCGGACTGCTATTGGCGCGCTGGCTGTTGCGCCAACACCTCAGCGTGGAACGCCAGAAGGGTAAAAGTATGGCTCGGCTGTTGCTGGTCGGTGGCCCTGGTGCCATCGCTCACCTGGCTGCGTCGCTCTCCGGCGCAAAGCACGCAGGCTATCTCCCCATAGCCGCATACACGCCGGGAGCACCCGAGAACATCCTCCACGAGCCCCAATCTGGCCTCAAGATCCTCGGACACGAAAGAGATGCTTCGTCAATTTTGCACGCGATCGACCTGTGCGAAGCAGACGCCGTAGCGGTATCCGCCGGAGTTCAGTTACATCCACACACTCTCCGCCAGCTCGGTTGGGAACTCGCTTCCCGAAATATCAGCCTAATAATGGCACCCGCCCTGACGGACATTGCTGGCCCTCGGATTCACACCCAACAAGTAGCAGGCCTGCCGCTTATTCACGTAACAACGCCAACCTTAGAAGGCGGGCAAAAGGTTGCAAAACGGCTGTTTGATCTAATCGTTTCTGGGGCACTTATTGCTGTACTTTTTCCAGTCATGCTGCTACTTGCAGTTGTCGTAAGGATGGATAGCCCCGGTCCAATCCTTTTCAAGCAGGAAAGAGTTGGTATTGAAGGACGTCCATTTCGAATGCTAAAGTTCCGTTCAATGGTAGAGGATGCTGAGGCTAGGTTGTTGGCACTCTCGACAAAGAATGAAGGAAATGGCGTTCTTTTCAAAATGAAGAATGACCCTCGCATAACACGATCCGGTCGCCTTCTGCGAAGATTCAGCCTTGATGAACTCCCTCAACTACTGAATGTCTTCGCTGGCTCAATGAGTCTGGTTGGACCCAGACCGCCACTGCCAAGTGAGGTCAAAGTATATGAACACGATGTTCGCCGTCGACTTCTGGTCAAGCCAGGCCTTACAGGGCTATGGCAAGTAAGCGGACGATCCAATCTTTCTTGGCAGGATTCCGTGCGACTGGACCTTTACTATGTCGAAAATTGGTCTTTAGCGGGGGATCTCCTTATCTTACTAAGGACCTTCAGGGCAGTATTTCAAAGTACCGGTGCATACTAAGCGCATCCTCGGTCCGTTTGTCCATGAAAGGCAACATGAATTGCAACTTCAAAACTACGTCAGTTGATCACGCTGCGCTGCGCTTGCCAATTAACCCTATTGGTGGTCTTCTATGACGGCTAACTCAGATTTCCGTAACTCACCGAGAAAGAAGAAGGGACAATCCGGAACGCATCAACGTCCAAAGAAAAAATATCTAACAGTAGTTTGCCTAAGTATTGCCGCTGTCGCCGTCGTTGGTTGTAGTGCGTGGATAGGCACGAAAGCACTTTTAGTTAAGGACGAACTTCAAGGTGTAGCAGCCTTGGTCCCCACACTCAAAGCCAATTTATCCGCCAACCAGGCCGACGAGGCGGCAGTCACTGCCGCCAAGATGCGACAAGGCACCACCGCAGCCCGAGCGGCCGCCTCCGACCCGTTGTGGACGCTGGCCTCAAGTATTCCGTGGCTCGGGCCCAACCTCAGTGCGACTGCGGAGGTGGCGCGCACCTCGGACGATGTGATCCGTCTCGGGTTAGAACCGATCGTGAATGTTTTTCATACGTTGGACTTTGACTCCATTCTCCCCAATGCCACCGGCGCAGATTTGGGTCCGCTAAAAAGTGCAGGTCCCCAAGTTTCCAATGCCGCATACGCCGTCAAGGCTTCGACGGAACGGCTCGAGGCCATCGATACAAGTCCCCTTCTACCGCAAATAGCCGAGCCATTGTTGGAGGTACGGGAGCAACTGCGTTCTGTAACTGGCGCGCTGGATGCTTCCGCTGACGCAGCTTTTCTCCTCCCCGAAATGCTTGGTGCCGAGAAGCAGCGGAATTACTTACTAATGATTCAAAACAATGCTGAAACGCGCGCCTCCGGCGGTATTCCTGGTGCGTTGGCAGTCCTTACATTAGACAATGGAAGGATGAGCCTCGGTACTCAAAGCAGTGCCGGCGAGATCGGCGTCATGAGTCCACCGTTGCCAGTGAACGGTGAACAGCAGCAGATCTACTCCACGCGCATCGGAAAGTTCATGCAGGACGTTAATCTGACTCCCGATTTCCCGACCGCAGCAAGTACTGCTCAGGCTATGTGGGAAAGAAGACTAGGCCAAAAAGTCGATGGAATTATCTCCATAGATCCGATAGTTCTTGGTTATATCCTTGACGCGATGGGCCCAGTTAAGATCGACAATCCGTCATTAGTGGCTCTGGCAGGCGCAAACTTGCCTACTGAACTGGACGGCAAGAACGTCGTTCCGACTTTGCTATCCAAGGTCTACTCCCAAATCCAGGAACCTAAACTTCAAGACGTATACTTTGCCGGCGTCGCAGAAGAAATTTTTGGTGCCCTTTCCGACGGTAAGGGCGATTCGAAGGGGTTACTAAAGGGCCTCGCACGCGGAACAGAAGAGGGCCGAGTTCTTTTGTGGTCCGGGCTTCCCGTGGAACAGGCGGTCATCGCCAAGTACGCACTAAGCGGCTCTACAGCCGGTGTGAGTGTTGCACCGGCCCAGTTCGGCGTCTATTTTAACGATGGAACCGGTGCCAAGATGGACTACTATGTAAAGCGCACCGTTCAGCTTGTGAAGGCTTGCCCCATGGATGGGTACGAGCAGACCACGGTCCGAGTGACCAGCACCAATACGGCCCCCCTAGACGCCGCAACATCCCTTCCGTCGTATGTGACCGGTGACGGAATATATGGCGTGCCCCCAGGATCCGTGCAAACCAACCTCGTAGCTTACGGCCCCGTGCAGGCAAATGTGGAGACAGTTACCGACGGCAGCAAGCAAGTGGGGTTCGCTCCATATCTCCATGGCGACAGGCCTGTTGGTGTATACGCCATCCGCCTGGCACCCGGTGAAAGCAAAACAGTGGACTTCACGTTCGGAAAGATCGTGCAGCATACGGAACCTTCACTGGTTGTCACACCAACAGTGCAGCCCGTCAAAGACGTAATCCTGCCAAATCTTGAGTCTGTATGTGGCTGAAAATAAGACCATCGCGTTAACACTATGTAAACCGTATGGATTGACGTTGCTCACACGGAATGACTGCTGGTAACGTCTGCAGTGGGATAAATATCCGTAGTTCTGCACCTGGTCTTAGTGCGGAGGGGGAAAACTCCTAATCGGGTACCAACAAAACTTAAAGTCTCCGGGGGGACACACATGAAAAAAACACTCGCTACTATCGCGCTTGCGGGCTCCATTGCACTCATCGGCTCGGCTCCCGCCATGGCCGCCCAGTACCCGGTGACTCCGCCGGCCGCTGCTGTCACCACCGGTACGCCGGCACCGGGCCAGACGTTCATCTTCACCGGATCGGGCCTGTTCCCGAACGAGGAAGTTGTTGTCACCGTGACGCCGTTGGATGAGTCTGCACAGGGCGCGGGTACCACGTCCGTCGCCTCCGTGATCAGCGTGTTCACGGCACCGCAGACCTTCGGCACCACCACCGACGGCCAGGGCGCCTTCTCCATCCCGCTCGCCCTGAACGAAGCAGGCACTTACAGCATCACCGCCCGTGGCGTGACCTCCGGCATCACCGTTGGTCCCGTTGTGGTGAAGGTTGCGGCTTCGCTGGCCAACACCGGCGGCAACGCATCCGGCAACGCCGGCGGCGGCGCTCCGCTGGCCAACACGGGCTCCGGCCTGGCCAACACCGGTGCCGATTCCGGCCTGATCCTCTGGACCCTGGTTGGCGCGGGCGCGCTGGCTGCCGGTGCAACCTCTGTTGTGGTTGTCCGCCGCAAGGCCAAGTCCGAGGTTGCTGCCTAACTAGCAGCCTCACCAAGCACCACGGAAAGTGGGCGGCCCCGGGAAACCGGAAAGCCGCCCACTTTCCACATTTAACCCCGAAACCCCTGCGGTGGACTGCTCCGCCTGTGGTACTGATTGGACCTATGGGGAGACCATGGCGCAGCACACCACACACCTGCCTGCCTCTGGCCTGCCTCCGCGGGCTCCAGGCGGCCCGGTGAGGCTCCTGGACAACCACCGGCTCTGGCAGGCGGTCCTGCTGGCCATGATGGTCCCCCTGGCTTTTGTGGCCTTCTGGCCCACGCCGGTGGATGCGCCCGTGGGCAATGAGTTGCAGGACTTCCTGCGCCGGCTCCACCGGCACGGAATCCCCCGCTGGGTCAATTACCGTTTTGTGGAAATGTCCGCCAACGTGGCCCTTTTTGTGCCGCTCGGATTTGTGGCCGCCCTTGCCTTTTTCCGGAAACGCTGGTGGCAAGGCGGGCTGGTGGGGCTGTTGCTTTCCTGCTGCATTGAACTGGGCCAGCTGCTGTTTCTCCAGGACCGTTTTGCCAGCCCCATTGACCTCATGACAAACACGTCAGGCGCAGTCATAGGCGCGCTCATTGCCACCGCTGCCATCAAAATAAAACAGGCCCGCCGCCTTGCGGCAGCGGACCTGTGAAAAGCGTTGATTAAAGCTAGTTGACGAAGGCTTTCATCCAGCTTTTGAGGTCTTCGCCGAATTCCACGCGCTCGGAGGCCAGGGTGATGACGGCCTTGAGGTAGCTGAGCTTGTCGCCGGTGTCATACCGGCGGCCCTTGAAGACCACCCCGTACACCCCGGAGCCGTTGCCCTCGCCCGCGGCAAGGGTCTGCAGCGCGTCCGTCAGCTGGATCTCGTTGCCGCGGCCGGGAGGGGTGTTCTCCAGGACACCGAACACGGCCGGGTGCAGCACGTACCGGCCGATCACGGCCAGGTTGGACGGCGCCTCACCCACAGCAGGCTTTTCCACCAGGGAGTTCACGCGGACGTAGTCCTCGCCCGCCACCACGGAAATGTCGGCGCAGCCGTAAGCGCTGATCTGCGAGGGGTCAACCTCGATCAGGGCGATCACCGACCCGCCGGTCTTCTGCTGGACCTCCATCATGGTGCTCAGCAGGGACTCGGCCTCATCGATGAGGTCATCCCCCAGGAGCACCGCGAACGGCTCGTTGCCCACGTGCTGGCTGGCGCACAGCACCGCATGGCCCAGGCCCTTGGCCTCACCCTGGCGCACGTAGTGGATGGGGCCCAGGTTGGAGGCGTGCTCCACGGCAGCAAGCTTGTCCGTGTCACCCTTCCGCTCCAAGGCACCTTCCAGGCCGGGTTCCCGGTCAAAGTGGTCCTCCAGGGCACGCTTGTTCCGTCCCGTAATCATCAGCAGGTCAGTCAGGCCCGAATTCACGGCCTCCTCCACCACGTACTGGATGGCCGGCCGGTCAACAACCGGCAGCATTTCCTTCGGCATTGCCTTGGTGGCGGGCAGGAAGCGAGTCCCCAATCCGGCAGCAGGAATGACGGCTTTGGTTATAGCTCTCCCCATAGTCATAGCTGAACCTTACAAATCAAGCATGGCGGATGGCAATTTGCCGCCGGTAAATTGCGGTGCCCGTTTTTCCTGGAAGGCCCGGAACCCTTCGGCATAATCGTCCGTTGAGCACAGGCGGGCCTGCTCCGCGTTCTCCTCCTGCATGGCCTTCCACAGGCCTAGGCGCTGGTCCCGGATGTGTGCCACCAGGTCCTTGCTGGCCGTGAACGCCTCTGTTGCACCTGCCGCCACACGCGCCACAATCTGCCGCGTTGACCCCAGAAGTTCATCGGCCGGCATGGCCCGGCTGAACATTCCCTGCGCCACAGCCTCCGCGCCACTGATCAGTTCCGCTGTGTAAATCAAGTCCAGCGTGCGGTGCATGCCCAGGCGCTCGGTGAAGTACCAGTGCCCGCCGGAATCCAGCGTGGCCCCCAGCTTGGCGAACGGCGACCCGAACTTGGCGTTCTCCGCCACGTACACCACGTCCGTGGCCAGCAGCAGGCCCAGCCCCACCCCCAGGCAGGCACCGTGCGCGGCAGCGAAGGTGGGCGCCGGGAACGCTGCCATCTTCTGCAGCAGCGGCTCCACCAACCCACCCAAGTAAGCGGCGGCGTCGTCATTCTCCGGCGTGACCCCGGAAATGTCGCGGCCCGCGCAGAAGGCCCGGCCCTCTCCCCGAAGGAGCAGGGCCCGGACCTTCCCGCGGGAGGCGGCGGCAGCGGCGTCGTCGTACGCCTGTGTTAAATCCTTGAGGGCCTGCTCATCCAGCGAATTCAGCTTGTGCGGCGCGTCCAGCACCACCTCGGCCACGTTGTTGCTGATGGAAAGGGAAATCATGGCTTGCTCCTTGGATTCCGGCGAAGGGGCTTAGACGTCAAAGTCCAGCGTGACGTCTTTGCTGGTGGGGTGCGACTGGCAGGTGAGCACGTAGCCCTTGTCCAGCTCATCCTGCTCCAGCGCGTAATTTTCGTCCATGGTGACGCTGCCGCTGACCACCTTGGCGCGGCAGGTCCCGCATACTCCCCCGGCGCACGCGAACGGCACATCGGGGCGGACCCGCAGGGCTGCATTCAGGATGGACTCGCGGGCATGCGTGGGCGTGGCCACCTCCCCCTGCAGGCCGTCCAGCTTGAACGTGATCTTGTAGGTATCCTGGGACTCGTCCACCACCACGGGACGGCCGGCCTGGCCCTCCGGACGGTCCGGCTTGCCGGAGGTGAACAGCTCGAACCGGACGTTCTCCGGCTTCACGCCGCGCTCCGCCAGGGTGTCCCGGCACAGCTGCACCAGCTCAAACGGCCCGCACAGGAACCATTCGTCCACATCGTCAGCGTGGATGGCGGTGCCCAGGAGCTGCTGCAGCTTCTCCGCATCAATCCGGCCGCTCAGCAGCGGTGCGATCCGCTGCTCCCGGGACAGCACGTGGTGGATGGCCAGACGCTGCGGGTACCGGTCCTTCAGATCCGCAAGTTCCTCCAGGAACATCACGTCCATGGCGGCCTTGTTGGCGTAGATCAGGTCGAACCGGGTGTCCGGGTTGGCCAGCAGCGTCCGGGCAATGGCAATCACCGGGGTGATGCCGGACCCCGCCGCGATGGCCACGAAGCTGCCCGCCTCCCCCGCCAGGTCCTCCGGGTGGTTCATGGAGTTCATAACGTTTTGCTCCACCGAGCCGTCCCGGCCGTGCTTGGACACAAACGCGCCCATGGGGCTCATCACCTCCAGGGTGTCCCCCGCCTTCAGCTCGGCGTTGGCCCACGTGGAGAACAGCCCGCCCAGGTCCTGCTTCACGGCCACCCGGATCTCACTGGTCCCGTCCGCGAAGCTGCGCGGCTCGGCGCAGATGGAGTAGCTGCGCCGCACCTCATGGAGTTCGCCGTCAGCATCCGGCAGCGTGGTGCGCAGGGCAACGTACTGGCCTGGGAGGTAGTCGAATTTCCCGGCCAGGTCCTGGGGCACCCCGAAGGTGACCTCGATGGCATCGTCGGTCAGCCGGCGCACCTCCGCCACGGTGAGGGTGTGGAAGGACGGACGACGGCGGCCGGTGGCCTCCGCCGTTTCGGCGGCGCTCTGGCGGACAACAGTCATGGGGTGCTTCCTTTACAGGACTTTGAAGTAGTCGAACGGTTCGCTGCAGTCCTGGCAGACGTAGAGCGCCTTGCAGGACGTGGAACCGAAGCGGGTGAGTTCCTTGGTGTGCAGGCTGGCGCACTGCGGGCACTTCACGGCCATCTGCAGCCGGATGGGACCTGCGTGCCGGGCCGCGCCCGCCAGCCCGGTAGGCGGTGCGATGCCGTACTCCTGCAGCTTCTGCTTTCCGGCGTCCGTCATCCAGTCGGTGGTCCAGGCCGGGGCGAGCACCAGGTCCACGTGCACGTCCGCGTAACCCTCTTTGGCGTAGGCGGCCTGGAGGTCGTCACGGATGGCGTCCATGGCGGGGCAGCCCGAATAGGTGGGCGTGATGGTGACCGTGACGCGCTCCCCCGCCACCTGCACGTCGCGGAGGATCCCCAGGTCCGCGATGGTGAGGACGGGGATCTCCGGATCGCACACGGTGGCGGCGATGTCCCAAACCTGTTGGGCCGCCGTCGTACGTTCCATTGCCACGGCGGTCACCACTTGGCTCCGGGATGCTCGCGGGCCAGGACCTGCATCTCCGCGAGGAGGTAGCCCAGGTGTTCGGAGTGCTTGCCGGTGCGGCCGCCGCCGGGCGCTGCCGGGACCTCCGGCACCTCGAGTTCCGCCGCCGCCAGGAGCTCGCCGGCCAGCCGGTCAAAGTCCTCCCGCAGGCTGGACGGCAGCACTGCCGCACCGGCCTGGGCCAGCCGCTCCGTGAGGTCATCGTCCTGGAACAGTTCGTTGACGTAGGGCCACATCAGGCGCAGCCCGTGGATCATCCGGCGGCGGGATTCCTCGGTGCCGCCGGCCAGGCGCAGGATCCACTGGGCGCTGTGGTCCCGGTGGTAATCCACTTCCTTGACGGCTTTGGCGGCGATGGCGGCCAGGGTGGCGTCGCTGGATTCGGTGAGCCGGCGGTACAGCTCGAACTGGTAGTAGCTGACCATAAACTGCCGGGCGATGGTCACGGCGAAGTCGCCGTTGGGCTGTTCGAACAGCTGCGCGGAGCGGAACTGGTGTTCGCGGCGGAAGTAGGCCAGGTCATCCTCGGTCCTGGCCGTGCCGTCCGGGTTGTCCATCCCGCCGGCCGCGTAGGTGAGGAAGGACCGGGCGTGGCCCAGCTGGTCCAGGGCGATGTTGCCCAGTGCCACATCCTCCTCCAGCTCCGGGGCCCGTGAAATCCAGTGGCCCAGGCGCTGGGACAGGATCAGGGCGTCGTCGCCCAGCCGGAGCGCGTACTCGGCGATGTCTGCGGTGGGCTTGACCTGGCCGGTGCGGACCTCCAGGGCGATGTCCTCGGGGCGGAGGGCGTTGCCGGGGGTGATGCGGGTGGCGCTGGCGTTGCTGTCGCCGCTGCCGGCCACACCGGTGGAGATGTCGCCGTGGCCGGTTTCCTGTGCCGTGTTGGTTCCGGTGGGGGTCACAGGTGCTTCACCCCTTCGCTTTTGGTGTAATACGTGGCGTGCCGGTAATCCTTGCCCTGCGGGGACTCGAAGAACGATCCCTTGGCGTCCGGGTCGCTGGCGGCGATGGCGTCCGCCGGGACCACCCAGATGGAGACGCCCTCGTTGCGGCGCGTGTAGAGGTCCCGGGCGTTGCGGAGGGCCATGGCGGCGTCCGGCGCGTGCAGGGAGCCGGCGTGCACGTGGCTCAGGCCGCGGCTGGAGCGGACAAAGACCTCCCAGAGGCCCCAGCCGTTCCGGACTCCCGCTTCCTTCGCTGCTGCCTCCGGGCTGGGGGTTCCAGCCGGAACCTTTGCGGCTTCTTCGGCTACTTCCCTGGCGGCGCTGACGGGGGCATCGGGGTTTCCGTGTGGTGGCGTCATGCTGCGAATTCCTTTGTCTCTTTGGCCTGCTGTTTTGCTGCGTAGGCGGCCGCGGCCTCGCGGACCCAGGCGCCGTCGTCGTGCGCTTCCCGGCGACGTTCCAGGCGCTGGGCGTTGCAGGGACCGCGGCCGGCCAGGACCTCCTGGAACTCGTTCCAGTCCAGGGGGCCGTGCTCCCACTTTTTGGTGTCCTCGTTGAAGCGGACCTGATCATCGGGGAGCGTGAGGCCCAGGACCCGGACCTGCTCCACCATCATTCCCACAAACCGGCTGCGGAGCTCGTCATTGCTGAAGCGCTTGATGTTCCAGGCCATGGACTGCTTGGAGTTTGGCGAATCGTCGTCCGGCGGGCCAAACATCATCAGGGCCGGGGCGTACCAGCGGTCCACGGCGTCCTGCGCCATCTGCTTTTGTTCCGGGGTGCCGTTGGCGAGTTCCAGGAGGATCTCGAAGCCCTGGCGCTGGTGGAATGACTCCTCCTTGCAGACGCGGACCATCGCCCGGCCGTACGGTCCGTAGGAGGCACGGCACAGCGGAACCTGGTTGCAGATGGCGGCACCGTCCACCAGCCAGCCGATGGCGCCCATGTCCGCCCAGGTCCGGGCCGGGTAGTTGAAGATGCTTGAGTAGCGGGCCTTGCCGGCGATCAGGTCCGCCATCATCTGGTCCCTCGACTGGCCGAGCGTCTCCGCGGCGGAGTAGAGGTACAGCCCGTGGCCGGCCTCGTCCTGGACCTTGGCCATCAGGATGGCCTTGCGCTTGAGGCTGGGCGCCCGGGAAATCCAGTTGGCTTCGGGCTGCATGCCGATGATTTCCGAGTGCGCATGCTGGGAGATCTGGCGCAACAGCGTCTTCCGGTAGGCCGGGGGCATCCAGTCCCGGGGCTCGATCCGGGAATCCTCCGCCATGACGCGGTCAAAGTAGGCCTGGCCGTCCGCCTGGTGCTGCCGGGCCTGTTCCTGGGCTGCTTCCGCCTGGGGCTCTGCGGGCACTGACTGCAGGTTCTGCGCTGCCATGGTTGCTCCTATGCAATGTCCTTCTGGACGGCCGCAGATTTATTTACCGACCGTTCGTTCAGGATATGCGGAGGGGCTGCGGGGCGTCAAGCGCGGGGGCGGGGCGGCGGGCATGGGCCGGACGAGGTCTAGGATCGGCGTCATGACCACTATCCAGCCAGGACCCCAAACGGAAACCCTTTCCCCGGCAGAGTGCTGGGACTACCTTCAGTCCTCCTACATCGGGCGGCTGGCCGTCATCAACGGCACCAGCCCCGAAATCTTTCCGGTGAACTACCTGGCCGTCAACCAGACGCTGGTCTTTCGCACTGCGCCCGGAACCAAGCTGCGGGCACTCGCTACCGGCGCGGCCGTGGCGTTGGAAACAGACGGCCTCAACGCCTACGGCACCGAGGTCTGGAGTGTTGTGGTCAAAGGAATACCAGCACCGTTTGAGGGCGACCTGACCAGCCTGGCGGAAGCCGACCCGGACCGCCAACCGTGGGCGCCCGGGCTCAAGGACCATTTTGTGCAGATCGCGCCGACAGAGGTCAGCGGCAGGCGGTTCCCCGTCCACTCGCGGTCTCGGTGGTGGCCGCCGTTGGATTTCTCGGCCGACTGGGAATAGGGCCGTGGCGCCCCGCCTACTCCGGGGACGCCTGCGGTGCAGTGCTGAACTGGGTCCACCACGTCAGCGGCGGGGTGACCCGAAAGCGCCTGCCGGTGATGGCGTCCGGTGTGATCCGGACGAAATGGTCCTTTTGGCCGCCCTGCCACGGGAAAAGGAAAAGAGACATTGAATCGAGGATCTCCTCGGTTCCTGTCAGAGCAGCGGCTTTGCCCTTAACCACCACGCTCCAGGCCATCCCCGAAGCCGCGTCGACGCCGTCGGCCTCCAGCGCAACCGGAGTCCCACCCAAGGCGCCGCCAAGTTTGGTTCCCCCGCCGGTCCGGAAGACAACGCTGCCATGGTCCACTGCGTAGTTGAGCGGAAAGATGTCGGGGTGGTCATCAACCCACACCGCCAGCCGTCCAACCGATACCTGCCGCAGGAGTTCCCAGCATTGTTGGGAGTCAAGGTTTTCCACGGACGCCGGCGTCTCGGGTGCATTGGACTGGTTGGTCATGAAGCAGACCCTACGCCCGCACGGTCAACCGCACCAGAGCGCCGGACGGGGTGCGATTGCCGATTCCACCAGGAGCTACTCGAAGGACGCGCGGCGCTCATCATGCAACCGGGTATTCCATACGTCCGGAGCGGCGACCCTGAACCGCCGCCCGGTCAGGGTCAGGGGCGAGAGCCTGACGTAGTGGCGTTTTGTGCCGGGCTCCCACGGTTCCAGGTTCAGGACATCCACCGCTGACAGTTCATCCGGGTCCTCAATCAACGTCGTGGTGCCCCTGACGACGACGCTCCACGCCTCGGCGGCCTGGGGGTCGTAGCCGTCGATTTCAAAGGCCGTGGGCTGCTGCTTCGCCGATGCCCACAGCTTTGTCCCGGCGGCTGTCCGGAAAACGATGGTTCGGCGTTCGAGGACAAAATTCACCGGAAAGATCTCCGGATGGCCGTCCACCACAAGGGCAAGCCTGCCCACAATTGATGCAGCCAACAGCTCCCAGCACTGGTCGAAGCTGAGGTGGGAGTCGTTCGGTGATGCAGCCATGTAATACCTCCGGTGTTTGGTGCGGGCGTGGAGCTGGACAAATGGTTTGGTTTTGCTTCACTCCGGCTGGATTCGTGCCACGCCGGCCTGGTGGACGGATTTTTGCACACGCACGGCAGCGAAGCTGGTCAGAAGTGCCACGGTGGCGGCCATCAGCAGGCCGGCCACCAAGTAGGCCCCCAGGAGCACGGGGAAGGAGGTTGTTTCGTCGATGAATGGAGAGGGCGCCAGGGTCCACAGGATGCCCGCTGCCCAGGCACCGGCATTGGCCGGTACCCACCAAAAGGCGCGCTGCATCACTCTGCGCAGGACGAGCCACTGCAGGGCAGGAATCGATGCCAGCAGCAGGAGCGCCCCGGCGATCATCCACGGCACAGACGCCGGCGAGCCCGGATCGAAGCCGGCGATGGTACTGGGCAGCATGCCAATGGACCACGCCACGGCGGCGCCCAGCGCTGTCACGGCAACCCAGGCTGGACGCCGAACCAGCGCAGGACCAAAACCGATCGACTGCCCAACCCCAAGCAAAGCCCCTTCGCAGGCTCCAGCAGCGATCATCACCGGGTAGACGATGAACGTTGGCGTGGCGGCCACAGCCATCACACCGCCTGCGGCGGCCGGGATCATGAACCCGGCTGCCTCGCCGGCCGTTACGGCAATCACCCACCGGCGCCGGAGCGGGCCCGTCATGGGAGCGCTTCGGGCACGTTGTACTCAATGGAATCGAGGAAAAGCGCGGACAGGTATTTCACGTGCATCGGCTCCTAAAGGACCTCCGGATTCCAGTGTGTGCCTATTCGCGGCGAAAGTGCGCACAAGTCAGATGAATTCTGACCGTGATGCCAAGAGGACCTATACGCTGGGCTGGTCTGAACACCGCGATGCCGCCGAACGCAACCCTCAATCGAGGGCGCCTTGGTCGATCGAAAGACTGATGATGAAAGCACTTGTTTATAAGGGTCCGGGTCAGAAGGCATGGGAAGACGTGGCGGATCCGAGGATCCAGAAGCCCACCGACGTCATCGTACGAATCGAGACGACAACCATTTGCGGTACCGACCTGCACATCCTCAAAGGTGACGTTCCAGCAGTCCGTCCCGGCCGCATCCTCGGGCATGAAGGGGTCGGCACGATTACTGAAACCGGATCCGCCGTCACGAGCCTCATGATCGGTGACCGGGTGATCATCTCGTGCATTTCCGCCTGCGGGCATTGCGACTATTGCAAGCAGGGCGTCTTTTCCCACTGCCTGGGCGAGGAAGGTGCGCCGGGAATCGGCTGGATCCTCGGACACCTCATCGACGGGACGCAGGCAGAGTTGGTGCGCGTCCCGTACGCCGAGACTTCCGTTTACAAAGTGCCCGACGGCGTCAGCCCCCAGGCCGGAACGTTGCTGTCGGATATCCTCCCCACTGGCCACGAAATCGGCGTGCAGTACGGAGCCGTCAAGCCCGGGGACGTTGTGGCCGTCGTCGGCGCAGGTCCTGTGGGGCTCGCGGCCATCACCACCGCCGGCCTTTACGGGCCGTCACGGATCATCGCTGTCGACGTCGACCCGAACCGGGTGGAGCTGGCAGCAGCCTTCGGAGCCACGGACGGCGTGGTATCAACCGACGCCGACTGGCGGGACCAGGTTTTCGCCCTCACGGATGGCCTCGGCGTCGATGTTGCCATTGAAGCCGTTGGCGTCCCGCAAACCTTTGCGATGGTCCTGGATATTGTCCGGCCGGCCGGCCACGTTGCCAACGTGGGCGTGCACGGTCAAGGCGTGGAACTGCCGCTGGATAAACTCTGGATCTCCAATATCACCATCACCACGGGCCTGGTGAACACCAATACAACCGGAACGCTGCTCAAACTCGTCGCACAGGGAAAATTGCGGGTGGACCAGTTCGTAAGCCACACGTTCGATCTCAAGGACATCGAAAAGGCGTACGATTCCTTTTCCCGGGCCGCCGAAACCAAGGCCCTCAAGGTAATCCTCAACGCCTGAGTGGCCATGACACCGCGAGAGCACGCAGCACTCCGTCCGTTGCCCGGGCCCCCAAGGGTAGGGCTTTCCACCGACGAGGTCGCCGTGCGCGTTGGCGCCGGTTTGACCAACGTCATGTCCGATCGGTCCAGCAGGAGCCTGTGGGACATTTTCAGGGCCAACGTGCTGACTCTTTTTAATGCAATAGTTGCCGGCAGCTTCCTGCTGCTCCTGCTGCTGGGCCAGTGGCGGGATGCGTTGTTCGGATTCGCCGCCGTGAGCAACGCCCTGATAGGCGTGGTGCAGGAATACGTGGCGAAAAGGTCCCTGGACCGGCTGGCCGTTCTCAACTCGCCGCAGGCACGGGTACTCCGGGACGGCGATATTCAAGACATCGACGTCCAGGACGTTGTGATGGACGACATTCTGGTCCTCCGCGCCGGGGACCAGATCCCTGCGGACGCGTTGATGCTGGACTCAGCTGGCCTGGAAGTCGATGAGTCCCTGCTCACCGGCGAATCGGACCCCGTACAAAAGGGCATCGGCGCCGAAGTCCTGTCCGGCTCCAGCGTCGTCACCGGTCACGGCCTGGGATCGGTGACCAAAGTGGGGCCGGAGTCCTTTGCCAGCCGACTGACGGCCGAGGCCAAACGGTTCTCCCTTGTCCAGTCAGAGATCCGCCATGGGCTCAACCGGATCCTGCGGTGGATCACCGTGGCCCTGCTTCCGATCATGGCCATCGTCATCAACGGCCAGATGCAGGGCCAGGGCGGGTGGCACCACGCAATCGCAACCGGAAGCTGGAAAACCGCTTCAGTGGGGGCCGTCGCCAGCGTTATCGCGATGGTTCCGTTGGGTCTGGTTCTTATGACGAGTGTCGCTTTCGCCGTGGGCGCCGTCCGGTTGGCGCGCCAGAAGGTACTCATCCAGGAACTCGCTGCAGTGGAAGGCCTCGCCCGCGTGGACATGCTGTGCCTGGACAAAACGGGAACGCTCACTGTTGGGAGGATCGTTTTCGACGCCGTCCATGACTCCGGCACCAAACCACCCGACGGGTGGAAACAGGCCCTTGGCTGGTTCGGGACAGACCCCAATGCGAACGCCACCGCCCGGTGCCTTGCCGAGGCCTTCCCGGCCGACGCCACACTCCGTCCGATTTCCTCAGTTCCTTTTTCGTCCAGCCGGAAGTGGAGTGCCGTCAGCTTCACCGCAGGCTCGTCCATGGCGGGAACGTGGCTGCTGGGTGCCCCGGAGATCGTCCTTGAACCGGGGACAGCTGACGCCGATAGTGCCCGCCGGACGGCGGCCCACCTCGCCTCAACCGGCCTCAGGACGCTGGTCCTGGCCCACTCGGCAGGGACAACCGCTGCCGGAAGAACGGGTGAGGCGGCGCTGCCGGCCACGCCGGTTCCTGCGGTACTGCTGACGTTTCGTGAAAAAGTCCGGCCTGACGCGGCCCGGACGCTGTCCTACTTCAGGGAGCAGGGCGTCGGGCTGAAGATCATTTCCGGGGACGACCCCCGGACCGTCGCAGCGGTTGCCCGGGACGTGGGCCTGGACACTGGTGGCGGTTTCGACGCCCGTCAGCTGCCTACCGATCCGGAAGAGTTGGCTGCTGTGATGGAGCTCCACACTGTATTCGGACGGGTCACTCCGGCGCAGAAGAAAGACATGGTCCGTGCCCTGCAGAGGCGGGGGCATGTGGTGGCAATGACCGGCGATGGTGTCAACGATGCGCTGGCCTTGAAGGAGGCCGATATCGGCATTGCGATGGACTCAGCAGCGGCCGCTACCAAAGCGGTCTCAAGACTGGTTCTCCTGGACGGTCGGTTCGACAGGCTCCCTGGAGTAGTTGCGGAAGGCCGGCGGGTCATTGCCAACATCGAGCGGGTCTCCATGCTGTTCCTGGCGAAGACCGCCTACGCGGTGGTTCTTTCCGTCCTGTTCGGTGCCCTGCTCTGGGGATTTCCGTTCCTCCCCCGCCAGCTCTCGGCCACGGACGGCATCACCATCGGCATTCCTGCATTCTTCCTGGCGCTCATGCCGAACCCGCGCCGCTACCGGGCAGGATTCCTCAAACGATCGTTGTCCTTCGCCGCTCCCGCCGGGCTCATCATTGCCCTGGCCGTCCTTGGCATCAACACCTATTCACTGATGGCCGGCCACGGCACGGGTTCCGCCACCAGGACAAGTTCCGCCCTTGTCCTGACCCTGATCGCCTTATGGGTGCTGGTGGTTCTCTCGCGGCCCATGAACCGCTGGCGGGCACTCATCATCGGTGCCATGTACGCCGCCCTTGTCCTTTTGCTGACAGCCCCGCCGCTCCAGGATTTCTTCCAGTTCACCCTTCTGGGGCAGGAACATTTGACAGTATCCGTCTCGATCTCCCTCCTGGGCTGCGCCGCCGTCGAGCTTCTGCATCGGGCCCACCGGCGGCACTCAACGACACCCCCGCTTCCGTCATCCAGGCAGGTCTAGTCTGAGTCATGAGCCATCAGCAGAACACCTGGCATGACAAACACAAAGCCTCCCTTACCAGCGGACAACGCGCCGCCGACATCATGCGGAACGGAATGGGCAGCTGGCCCTTTGTGGGAAGTTTCATCGGCTTTATGCTCATCTGGGCCGCCATCAACACCTGGGCGCTGGCTTCGAAGGCCTGGGACCCGTATCCGTACATCCTGCTGAACCTCCTGCTCTCAATGTTGGCCGGACTCCAGGGCGCTATTCTCCTCATCGCGGCCAAGCGGCAGGACGCCATCGCAGCAGCAATGGCCCAGCACGACTTCGACACCAACACCAGGGCAAAGGAAGAAATCGAACTCCTGATCACCATCAACCGCGAACAGCTCGAAATCCTGAAGGAGCTCAAAAAGGCACGAACGGACTTAGTCTCCTGACCGATGCGGACGGACGTCAGCGGGGGGCGCCGGCGGCCCCGGACACCGCGGACGTTGTCAGGCAGTTCCAATCACCCTAAGATACTAAGCAAGCTTAGCTTTAGGTGATGTCCGGGCTAAGGCAGCCAACTCCGAGGAGACAGTATCGTGCCAGTTGAAGACAACATCGTCATTCCGGGCGCTCCGTCCACCGAGCCTCCCGCCGTCGAAGAACCCACCGCTCCGCGCGAGCCGTTGCCGCCCAAGCCTGACCAGCAAGGGCCGGAGGCCGTGTCCCCCACGGGAAGCCCCACCGGGGCGCCGGCCACCTCGCGCGCCCAGTCCGGCCAGTACCTGACCACCGCCCAGGGGCTGCGCCTGGGTGACACAGACCATTCACTCAAAGCCGGGCCGCGCGGCCCCATCCTGCTGCAGGACCACCACCTGCGGGAGAAGATCACGCACTTCGACCACGAACGCATCCCGGAACGCGTGGTCCATGCCCGGGGCGCGGGCGCGCACGGCATCTTCCGCTCCTACGGGACGGCCGCCAGGATCACCAGGGCAGGGTTCCTGGCAGCGGATGTTGAGACGCCCGTGTTCGTTCGGTTTTCCACCGTCCTGGGATCCCGGGGCTCCGCAGACGCGGTCCGGGACACCCGCGGATTCTCCACGAAGTTCTACACCGACGAGGGCACCTACGACCTCGTAGGCAACAATATCCCGGTGTTCTTCATCCAGGACGGCATCAAGTTCCCGGACATCATCCACGCCGGCAAGCCTCACCCCGACCGGGAAATCCCCCAGGCCCAAAGCGCCCACGACACATTCTGGGACTTCGTCTCCCTGCACACCGAGGCGCAGGCCCACACGATGTGGAACATGTCGGACCGGGGACTGCCCCGCTCCTACCGGACCATGGAAGGGTTCGGCGTCCACACGTTCCGGCTGGTCGACGCGGCAGGCAAGACCACCCTGGTGAAGTTTCACTGGAAGCCCAAGCAGGGCGTCCACTCGCTGGTGTGGGAGGAAGCCCAGATCATCAACGGCATGGACCCGGATTTCCACCGCCGTGACCTCGCCGACGCCATCGAAGCGGGCGCCTACCCGGAATGGGAGCTCGGGATCCAAACATTCCCGGACACCGAGGACCAGATGTTCGAAGGGATCGACCTGCTTGACCCCACCAAGTTTGTGCCGGAGGAGCTCGCGCCCGTTCAGCCCATCGGGCTCATGACGCTCAACGCCAATCCCACAAACTACTTTGCCGAAACCGAGCAGGTGGCCTTCCATCCGGGACACCTGGTCCCGGGCATCGACGTGACCAACGATCCGTTGCTTCAGGTCCGCCTGTTCTCCTACCTTGACACCCAGATCTCCCGGCTGGGCGGGCCCAACTTCGCCCAGCTCCCGATCAACCGGCCGCACGCCCCGGTCAACGACATGCTCCGCGACGGGATGCACCAGACAGCGGTCCATGGCGGAACAGCCCCGTACCACCCGAACTCCCTGGACGGCGGCTGCCCGTTCCTGGCGGGCCAGGACGTGGGGGCGTTCGTCGATGTCCCCGAGGAAATTGCGGCGGGCATCAAGGAACGGCGCAATCCCGCGTCCTTCGACGACCATTTCAGCCAGGCCCGGTTGTTCTTCCGCAGCCTCACCCCGGTGGAGCAGGACCACGTCATCCAGGCGTACACCTTTGAGCTCGGCAAATGCTACGAAGCGAACATCCGCGAGCGGCAGCTGATGGCCCTGGCCAACATCGACGCCGGCCTCTGCGCCGCCGTGGCCGCCGGGCTGGGGATGCCCGCTCCGGGAGCCACGGTCCAGGTTGCCGATGCGGAGCCGAGCCCAGCCGTGTCGCAGGTTGGCGGCTCATGGCCGGTGGCCGGCAGGGTGGTGGGGATCCTCGCCGACGCCTCCAGCGACGTCGCGCAGGTTTCAGCCGCCCGTGAGGCGTTGAACGCCGAAGGGATCGTCCCGCTCGTCATCGCGCCGACGGGCGGTGTTCTGGCGGGCGACGACGGCGCCGGCGTCCCGGTGCAGCGGACGTACCTGACGGCCCGGTCCACGGAGTTCGACGCCGTCATCGTGGCAGGTGCCGGGAAACCCGCCCCTGATGCGACCCAGGGACGCGACGCCAAAGCCGGCGAGCCGGCCGTCGCCGTCGATCCCCGGGTGGCCCTGCTGCTCTCGGAAGCCTTCCGCCATGCCAAGGCGATCGCGGCCTGGGGCTCCGGAACTGAGGCGCTGGCTGCTGCCGGCGTGAGTGCGGACGGGCCCGGGATCGCTGTTGGGGAGGGCCCGGATGCTGTCATCCCCGCTGTCCTTGACCTGCTGGCCGCCCACCGGGCCTGGGACCGCTTCCCGGCGACGGGTGCGGCCGGCAAGTAGTCACTCCCCCGCTGGCCCTTCTTGACCTCGACGCGCATATTCCCTGCCGCGCCCCAAATACCGGGTGCGACAGGGAATCTGCGTGTCGGGAATGAAGCTGCGTGTCGGCGCCCGTTCTCCACATAGCCGCTGCCGGCCCTATCGGAGCGTCCCGGCCTTCCGGCATGGTCGGTCCATGCCTGATCTTCCGCCGCTTCTGCTCAGCCGTGACCGCCTGTCCCACGACCTGACCCCGAACGAACTCGCCAAACGTGTCAAGGCCGGGGCGCTGGTCCGGCTCCGGCATGGCGTCTACACCGAGGGACCGCGCTGGCGGACGCTTGCCCCGTGGGAGCAGTACCGGCTCAGGGTCCAGGCCGCCGCGGAGACGTTCCAGACGCCGACGGTGTTCGCCCGGCGCTCGGCGGCCAGTGTTTGGGGAATTCCTTTCGTTGGGTACTCGCACCCGGTGGCGGCGCTCACCATGAAGAACGACGGCGGCCGCTCACGTTGCGGGGTCCAGCGCCACTTCGCTGGCGGCGCGGGGCTTCAGGTGGTCCAGCGGGAGGGCCTCCTGGTGACCAGCCGTCTCCGCACGGTGCTGGACCTGGCGGCCTTCCTCCCGTTCGCCGAGGCTGTGCCCGCAATGGATCACGTGCTGCGCCCGGACCCGGCCCATTCGCTGCCTGCCCTGACCAAGGCTGAGCTGGAAGACGCTGTTGGCGCAACCTACTCGGCTGCAGCATCGCGGCGCATCCGGGCTGTCCTCGGCTTTGCGGATCCACTGTCGGAATCCGTCGGCGAGTCGCTGAGCCGGGCAGTGATCCATCTGGCCGGGTTTGAGGCGCCGATCCTCCAGCAACGGTTCTCAGACGCCGGTGGCCTGGTGGGTTACGTGGACTTCTGCTGGAAGTGGTCCCGGGTTGTGGGTGAATTCGATGGCGAGACGAAGTACGTCAAGCCGGAGTACCTGCGAGGGAAAACTGTGTCCCAGGTGGTTGTGGCGGAGAAGAACCGGGAAAACCGGATCCGGGCGCTGGGGTTCGACGTGGTCCGCTGGGACTGGGCGGAGCTAAGGCGACCTGGAGCGCTGGAACGGAAGCTGGCCGCGGCAGGGGGGCCCCGCCGTCGGACGCGTTCTGCCGGTTCATGACGCGCAATTCCGTCCACGACGCGCATATTCCCGGGCGCACCCGTTTTATGCGGGTCGCTGGGGAATGTGCGCGTCGAAAACCTCAAGGCGCCGTGCACTCCACCGCGTCCGCCACCACCGCGCGCAGGTCGCCGGTCCGGTGATACACCTCCAGCTGCCGGATCGCCCCCGTACCGTCCGCCAGCAAGGCGTCGGTCAGCTGCTCCACCCGGCGCAGGTCGCCGTTGTCCGCCAACGCGCCGCGGACATGGTTCAGCAGGGAATTGACGACGGCGAGCGCCGGGGCAGGATGGAACGTCTCGGGATCCAGGAGTTCGCCACGCAGTCCCCACCGGCCGGCCTTCCAGTTGGCCAACCGGACCAGCGCAGCCGGCACAGCCATCGGCGGGGTGTCCTGCCGCCATTCCCGGGCGGCGGTATCCACCAGGGCCCGGGCGATGCCTGCCAGCAGCACGGTGTTTTCGGGCAGTAAGCACACATCCGCTACCCGGATCTCCACGGTGGGATAGTGCCGGGACATGCGGGCATCAAAATAGATCATGCCTTCGTCCATGGCCACGCCGGTGCTCACCATGTCGTGGACCAGCTGGTGATATGCCTCGGGTGCACCCAGGATTTCGAGGGGTCCGCCGGTGGGCCACCGGCTCATCACCTGCGACCGGTAACTGGCGTAGCTGGAGTCCTCACCGTGCCAGAAAGGCGAGTTGGCGCTGAGTGCCACGAGTACGGGCAGCCAGCAGCGGATCCGGTCCAGGACGCCCACGGCTTCGGCGGCCGACGCCACGGAAACGTGGATGTGGCAGCCGCAGGTCAGCTGCTCCCTTGCGGTCAGGCCATACTCGTCAGCCAGGGCCGCATAACGCCGGAGCCTGATGGGGTGCGGATCGCAGGGCAGCGGGGAGCTGGCCAGGGCGGCGGCCCTGGCACCCACGGACTGCGCGGCCCCGTCCGCCAATGCCCGGCCAGCCCGGATGTCCGCCTCGAGTGCTGCCATGCCCGCATGCGGAGGCGTGACCACCTCGATCATCTCCTGCTGGAACTCGGCCGTCAGGACCGGGCCGCCGTCGTCGTTATTTCCCACGGCAGCCACCCGGTACCGATCCAGCAGTTCGCCGGAGAGGGGCCGTGCCTCGCCGCTCCCGGGATCGACCAGCAGTAATTCCTCCTCGACGCCGAACGTCCGGGGACCGTCTCCGCTGCTTCCGGCGTTCCTCATACCTTCCCACTACCCGCAATTGCCCCGCAGTATTCAGCGGCGGAGCAAGTCAAAGCTGCGGGGACGGCCGCCTAAACCCCCCCGTTGCGCTATCACCTATGGTCCCCAAACCCGGGGAATGGGAGCCATAAGTGATAGGGCAACGGGAGGGGCGGGCGGGCGGCGGGTCACACCTGTCACTGCTGACACACGAAAATCACCCGGCCGAAACAACCCGGCAACGTTGCTGCGGCAGGCTGGGCCTTACCGGGATCCAACAGCAGGAGGCACAGCATGGAAGCACAGGCACTGGACACCAGCCAGCTCGGCGTCGGGGATCACATCGAGGCGTGGCACCGGGGGAAACTGTTCCACTCAGGCCGGGTGACCGGCGTCGTCCCTGCCCTTGAACTGTTCTGGATCCTGGACGAACGGACGGGCGCGCGCAAGCTCCTGGATCCCGAGGCCCTGGAGATCCGGCACGTTGGCGCAGCCGCCCAACCGCTGGCACCTGCCTGACTCGCCCAAAAGCAGGGCGTTACGGCCGGCCCTGGTACACGTCCGGGATGCCGTCCTGGTCAGCGTCCACTTTCTCCAGCTCCTCGGCCTGCCGGTAATACCGGTTCCGGGAGGTCAGCACCAGCGTGGCCAGGACCGCCGCGATCAGTGAGGCGGCCAGGATGCCCACCTTGGCGTGGTCGTCGTGCGGGCTGCCCAGCCCGAAGCTCAGCTCCGCCACCAGCAGCGACACCGTAAAGCCGATGCCCGCCAGCAGCGCCACCCCGAAGATGTCGATCCATTTCAGCGAGTCGTCCAGCCGGGCCCGGGTGGCTTTGGTCAGGACCCAGGTGGTGCCCAGGATGCCGATGGGCTTTCCCAGCACCAGGGCCACGATGATGCCGAGCGCCACCGGATCGCTCAGCGCGGAAACAAACCCGGACCAGCCGCCCACGGCCACGCCCGCTGAGAAGAACGCGAACACGGGAACGGCAATGCCCGCCGAGATGGGCCGGAAACGGTGTTCGAAGATTTCCGCCAGGCCGGGACCTGCGCCGGGGCCGCCGCCGGCCTGCGAGCGGATGACCGGAACGGCGAAGCCCAACAGCACCCCGGCCACGGTGGCGTGGATGCCGGACGCGTGGACCAGCGCCCACGTCACGATGCCCAGCGGCAGCAGGATCAGCCACGCCGCGGCGGCCTTGCGGCCGAAGAAATGCCGGTACTTCTGGGCCAGGAATGCGTACAGGCCCAGCGGGATGAGGGCCAGGAGCAGCGGAGTGACCTGGATGTCGGTGGAGTAGAAGAACGCGATGATGCTGATGGCGATGAGGTCATCCACCACGGCCAGGGTGAGCAGGAAGATGCGCAGCGCGCTGGGCAGGTGGGAGCCGATGATGGCCAGCACGGCAACAGCGAAGGCAATATCCGTCGCGGTGGGGATGGCCCAGCCGCGGAGGGTCTCGGGGCTTGTCAGGTTGATCGCGGCGTAAATCAGGGCCGGGACCACCACGCCCCCGGCCGCGGCAGCTACCGGAACGATCGACTTTTTGATCTCCCGCAGGTCCCCGGCCACAAACTCGCGCTTGAGTTCCAGGCCCACCAGGAAAAAGAAGATGGCCAGCAGCCCGTCGGCGGCCCACGCGCCGAGGCTCAGTTCCAAATGCCACGGTTCATAGCCGAACTTCAGGTCCCGGAGCGCAAAGTAGGAGTCCGACGCCGGGGAGTTGGCCCAGATGAGGGCAATCACCGCTGCGGCCACCAACAGGGCGCCGCCCACGGTTTCCTTGCGGAGGATCGCACCGATCCGGAGGGCTTCGGAGTAGCTGCCCCGGGAGAAAACACGGGACTGGGGTGTTTGATTCATGAACTGGTCCTTCGCGGAGGGGTCGACAAAACTATGCCGACCAGACTTCCCGGCGCACCTTCGCTCCATCTTACGGGCCGCCGTCGGGCGCGGGAAAACTGGCAGAAAACCGCGGCAACGGGCAAGTTCCCAGAAAAAAGTAAGGTTGCTCACAATTTTTCCCATCCAACCCGTCCACGGCACCGAAGTACAGATGTCCCTCAACTGGGACGACAACGTCACTTGTATGAGGAGAATGCTTTCCGATGAACAAGACTCTGCGCTTCCTCGCTGTTCCCACCCTCGCCCTCGGCGCGCTGGCACTGTCCGGCTCCCCCGCCATGGCAGCCGACCAGTCCTACCAGTCCACGCTGGGCCAGATCAACGGCAGCTCCGCCTCCGGCACCATCACGGTTGATGTCACGGGCAACCAGGCCCACGCTGTACTGAAGGTTTCCGGCCTCGCCCCCACGTTCATGGATGCGCCGTACCCGCACGTCCAGCACATCCACGGCGGCGCGCAGGGCGTCTGCCCGGCACCGGGCGCTGACGCTGATGGCGACGGCGTCATCTCCACCACCGAAGGTGCACCGAGCTACGGCGGCATTGTCACCACGCTCTCCACCAGCGGCGACACCAGCCCGGCCGCAGGGCTGGACCTGAAGCTCGCAGGCCAGGGCGCCAGCTACACGGTGGACCGGACCTTTGAGCTGAGCCCGGACACCAAGGCTGCCCTTGAAGCCGGTACCGCCGTTGTGGTGGTCCACGGCCTCGATCCCGCCACCCTGAGCGCTGCCGGCCAGGCCGCCAAGTCGGACCTGGTCCCCACCCTGCCGCTGGCCGCCACTTCCCCCGCACTGTGTGGAACGCTGAAGGCCGGCATGGCAATGCCGTCCGGTGGCGTTGACACCGGCGTGGCCCAGGAAACCGGCGGCACTAACGCCGGCGCCCTGGCCCTGGGCGGCGGGCTGGTCCTGATGGCCGCAGCCGGCGGCACCTACATGGTCCGCCGCCGCACCGCTAACGCAGCCGCGTAATCACACTGTGATGCATCCGAAATCCGGTCGCCGCGGGGGCCTTCGGGCCCTGGCGGCGGCCGGGCTTCTGCTCCTGACCGCCGGCTGCGCTGCCGGAACGTCCGACGCCGGCCCCGCACCCACCGCCTCCACCGCACCGTCCGCGGCTGCTTCCGCCAGTCCCTCGGCCGCGGTGCCCACGCCACCGGCTGCAGCAGCCCCGGCCGTTCCGGCCACACCGGCAGCCCCTGAACTTCCGGTCCTGGCCAGGTCCGAACCGGTACGGCTTGAGATCCCGTCCATCAGCCTGCGCACGGACCTGCTGAGCCTGGGCCTGCGCGAGAACGGCTCGCTGGAGGTTCCCCAGGACACCGGCAACGGTGCCCCCGCCGGCTGGTACAGCGGATCGCCGTCGCCCGGCGAGCGCGGACCGGCCATCATGCTGGGCCACGTGAACGCCCTCGGCGGTAACAAGGGCGTCTTCGCGGACCTCCGCCAACTCACCCCGGGCACCGAGATCAACGCGGTCCGGGCCGACGGCAGCACCGCCACGTTTGTGATGGACCGCGGCGCCGTCTACGGCAAGGACAACTTCCCCACCTTCGAGGTCTACGGCAACACCGCCGGGCCCGAGCTCCGGCTCATCACCTGCGACGGCTACGATCCGGCCACCGGCCTCTTCGACGACAACTACGTGGTCTACGCGAAACTCAAGTGATCCACCCGGGCTGGACTTTCCAGCCTGACAACGGGCCGCACGCCCCAGGGCAGGCGGCCAGGACGGAAGAGTCATGAAGAAGCACGCTCACCTGCTGGCGTCCCTGGCACTGTCGTCCCTGCTGCTCTCCGGCTGCGCTGCAGCGGCGGGCGCCCCCGGGCAGGTGACCGGGCCGTCGTCGGACGCTGCTTCCTCCGCAGCCGCCTCCCCCTCCGGAAGCCATGCGGGCGGGCACCACGGCGGCGGAACGTCCTCACCCCGGCCTGCCGACGGACCCAGCGAGGCCGCCAAGATGGTGTGCGGTGACCAGCCGATGGAGCGGCTCACCACCATCCTCAAGCTGGATACCGACCCGCACACCATCAACAGCTGGGCGGACAGCACCTTCACCTGCATCTACCACCTGGACGAAGGCGCCCTGGAAATCTCGGTGAAGGAAGCAGCGGACCAGGCCACGGCCTTGAAGTACTTCGACGCCATGCAGGCCCTGGCCAAGGACGCCAAACCCATCACAGGGCTGGCCAACCTGGGCTTCCCGGCGTACGAAACGGCAGACGGGTCCGCCGTGTTCCAGAAGGACAACTTTGTGCTCCAGGTGGACGCATCGGACCTGCCGGCCACCCTGGGGCCGGACGCCATCACCCGCAACGGACTGGCCTACCAGCTGTCCACCACCATCCTGGCCTGCTGGGTGGAGCACCACTCCTGACGCCTCAGGCACAAAAGTTGTCCCGCCGTCCATCCGGACAGCGGGACAATTTTTTTGCTGTGGTTGCTGGTGCTACTTCGCCAGGAAGTTCACGACGGCGGCATTCCACTCGTCAGCGTGGCTGACGTTGCAGCCGTGCGGGGCATCCTTGATCACGTGCAGTTCGCTGTTGGAAAGTGCTGCATGGGTGCGGGCACCGGAGCCCTCCAGCGGCACGGTGGCGTCGCCGTCGCCGTGCAGGACGAGGACGGCCACGCCCACCTTGGGCAGGTCCTCCCGGAAGTCGGTGCGGGCGAAAGCCGCCATGCAGGCGAGCGCGGCCTTTTTATCCGCCTGCCGGCAGAGCGCCAAGGCTTCCTGGCGCTGCTCCTCGGTGACCTTGAGGACGCCATCGACGGAAAAGAAGTCCTTGGTGAATCCGTCATAGAAGGCATCCTGGTCCTTGGTCAGGTCCGCCGTCATTCCCTCAGCCTGCTCCTTGGTGAGCGGCCCGTCGGGGTTGTCCTCGCCGTGCATCAGGTACGGCGGCACGGCCGAGGCGAAGACTGCGCTGCGGACCCGGTCCGCACCGTATTTGCTGAAGTAGCGGGCCACTTCGCCGCCGCCCATGGAGAAGCCCACCAGGGTGGCATCCTGCAGGTCCAGCTGTTCCACCACCGCGTGCAGGTCCTCCGCGAGGGTGTCGTAGGTGTACCCGGTCATGGGCTTGTCACTCCTGCCGAAACCGCGCCGGTCGTAAGTGACCACGCGGTAGCCGGCCGCCTGGAGGGCAGGTACCTGGTCCTTGAAGGCTTCGCCTGACAGCGGCCACCCGTGGATCAGGACCACCGGACGGCCGGAGCCGCCGGTGTCGTCAACGTGCAGGTTGGTGTCCTTGAAAAGTCCGTGATGCGCAGTAACTTCGGTCATGGCTTACCTCTCGGTAGGGATGCTCCAGGCCAGGAGGTGGCCCGGATGCCCCTTATTCGTAAGCCTGCTGACTTTTGGATGGGTGGGGGTTTTCCATGCTGTGCCGACGCGGCTAAGAGGCCAGCGCCCTGACCGCAGCATCGAGGTAGTCGTGGGCCTGCGGGGAGCCGGCCAGCTGCACCAGCTCGGTGGCCACCACCACCAGCTTGATGTTCCGGTGGCTGCTGTTGCGGGCCAGGACTTTGAAGGCGCTCTCGGCGGAGATCTTCAGCTGGCCCATCAGGATCCCGCAGGCCTGGTCCACCACGCTGCGGGTGGACAGCGCCCCGGCCACCGCGTCCCTGGAGCTCTGCTCCGTTTCCCGCTGCAGGGTGGTGGTCAGGTCCACCATGATGCCCTCCAGCGCCACCACGGTCCCGGACGCGTCCAGGATGCCGTCACCTGATGTCAGCACCCGCCGGATCCGGCCGCGCGCGTCAATGATCCGGTGGTACATACAAAAGTATCCGCCGTCCTGCGCCACCTGCGTCACGATGTCCCGGCACTTGGCGCGGTCATCAGGATGTTTGTGGGCGAACAGCAGCGCGACGCTGGGCACCACCTCACCGCGCTGGTAGCCGTGCAGCTGGTACATGCCGTCAGACCAAGTGAACGTCCAACCGGGCAATTCCACCCGGAAGCTACCGGCGACACATTCGGTGTCACCCAGCGCACTTGAATACGTATAAGGACTTACCTGTTTCATCCGGGCCGCCTCCTGGGTCGGCTTCAGCCCGGCAAGCGGGACTGAGTCCGATCGCGTTACCTTCATTATGGTCCTCCTGCTCCCCCGTGGGTAGCTTCGGGGGCCCTTGGTTCTGGAGGGCACGACGGCGGCACCCGCCCGGGTGGGCCGGCGCCGGGCCCCCGCGTGTTAAGTTGAAAAACAAAGACCCCACCGGCTGGAGCGAGAAATTTCCTTGGACACGTCCGACCCCGTACGAATCCTGACCGTCTGCACCGGCAACATCTGCCGGTCGCCGGTGGCCGAACGGCTGCTGCAGACCGGGCTGAACCAGGTGGTGCCGGGCGGCTTCGAAGTGACCAGCGCCGGAACCCGGGCCATGGTGGGCGATCCGATGCAGCCGTTGTCGGCGGACATGGTGCGGACGTACGGCGGCGAACCGGAGGGTTTCACCGCCCGCCAACTGACCCCCGGGATCCTGCGCGGAGTGGACCTGGTGCTCACCATGACCTCCGGGCACCGCGGCGAGGTCCTGCAGCTGGACGCCTCGATGCTCAAACGGACCTTCACGATCCGCGAATTTGCCCGGATGCTCAACGTGCTGGACGAGCGGTCAGCGGCGAATGCTGCGGCCCCTGCAACCGCTGCCGACGGCAACGCAGCCCTGTGGCGGTCCCTGCCCGCGCGCGCGGCCGGGGTACGGCACCTGTCGCTGCCCGGCGACAGTGCGGAAAACGACATCATCGACCCCTACCGCCGGGCTCCCGAGGTGTACCACCAGATGGAGGACGAGTTGGCGCCGGCCATCATTTCCATCCTGCGGCACGCCCGGCTGAACGCCCCCGCCTAGGACCACTTGCCCTATCACTCCGGGTCGCTAAAACCCCGGTTTAAGGACCATAGGTGATAGCGCAACGGGGTGGGCTGGCTGCTTCCCGGTTCCGGAGGTGACAGTTTGGCCAACTCCATAGCCAAAAGGGCCGTGCCGGGCGGACACTGATCCCACTACTGCACAGCGAAGTGGGGGACGACATGAGCTCAGCCGGCGGCCTGGCCCTGGCCCTGCACCGGCGGCGGTGGATAGCGGCCCTCCTGGCGGTCGCCCTGGCCGTTGTGGCCGTCGTCGCGGCCATCAACCTCACCCGGACCGGCGCGGAAAACCCGCCCGTCACGGCCCAGGACCTGCCGCTGCCCGTCACCGAATCACCCACGGCAACGGCCGACGTCGGCCCCTCCCCCGCAGTGCCCCTGCCGCCGCCCCCGCCGGAGCCCATCCCGGACCTGGCGGCCGCTGCCATGAACGTTTTGGTGATCGGCAGTGACAGCCGCGCCAGCGCTCGGGAGGCGGCCGCGTTCACGGCGGCGACCGGCGAGTCCATCGACCACCGGGCGGACACCATCATGGTGGCCCACATCCCTGCCGACCGGAGGTCCCTGTCCCTCGTGTCCATCAACCGGGACCTCTGGGTGGAGATCCCTGACTACGGCGGGGCCAAGATCAACGCCGCCCTGGAGGTGGGCGGGATCGACCTGACGGCACGGACCGTGGAGTCGCTGCTGGGCATCTCGATCGCGCACACCGTAATGCTGGACTTCCACGGATTCCGTGGGCTGACGGATGGGCTGGGCGGCATCGATGTGCCCGTGGCGCTGCCTTTCCAGTCCACGCACGACACCGGGCACGTCTTCACTCCCGGGATCAACCACCTGGACGGGCAGGCCGCCCTGGAGTTTGCCCGCGAACGCTACGCCTTTGTGGACGGCGACTTCCAGCGGGTCCGCAACCAGCAGGTCCTGGTCCGCGCCATCCTGGCCCGCCTCACTGCCGGCGGAGCGCTGAACGATGTCACGGCGGTCAGGTCCCTGGTGGAGTTTGCAGGCTGCTGCCTGACCGTGGATAAGGGCTTCGACCCATTGCAGGTGGCCGTTCTGGCCTACAGCCTGCGGAACCTGGACGTCAATGCGATCGGGACCATGACCCTCCCCACCGCCGGAGACGGATTCGTGGCCGGCCAGTCGGTGCTGTTTCCTGATTACGGCGGGGTCGCGGCCGTGGGTGCTGCGCTGCGGGACGGCCGGATCGCGGAACTCACGGCGCCGTAAGGCTCCCCCGGGAGCCCCCGTTTGATGTCCGGCCTGATGGGTACGGCCACAATAGTGTCCCGGCATCCTGCACGGGCTGTTTGAACGGGGTGAACCTTCATGAACAACGACGACGGGCTGACCGCGGAGGTCCGGCAGGCCGGGGCCGTGGAACTGCTGCTGATCCGGCACGGCGAGAGCGAAGGCAACATCGCCGCGAGCGCGGCGGACCAGGCGGCGGTGGAGGTCATCGACGTGCCCGCCCGCGACGCGGACGTCAGCCTCTCCGGCACCGGCCGGGACCAGGCGGCGGCGTTGGGCCGCGCGCTGGCCAGCTTTCCGCCTGACCGGGTGCCGGACCTGGTGGTGTCCTCGCCGTATGCCCGGGCCCGGCAAACCGCCCGGATCGCCGTGGAAAAAGCCGGGTGGCCGCTGCAACTGCGGACCGATGAACGGCTCCGGGACCGGGAACTGGGCATCCTGGACATGCTGACCCGGTACGGGGTGGAGCAACGCTTCCCGGCGGAAGCCGAACGGCGGCTCTGGCTGGGGAAGCTCTACTACCGGCCGCCTGGCGGGGAATCGTGGGCGGATGTGGCCCTGCGGCTGCGCTCCGTCCTGGCCGAACTGAACACGGCCGGTACCGGACACCGGGTGGTGCTGGTCTGCCACGACGCCGTCATCCTGTTGTTCCGCTATGTCCTGGAGGGCATGTCGGAGGAGGAACTGCTGGACCTTGCCGCCGGCACCTCCGTGTTCAATGCGTCCATCACCCGGTTTGTCAGGCCGGAAGGACATGGACCGTGGACACTGGAGAGCTTCAATGATGCAAGCCACCTGAGCGAACAGGGCGTATCAGTGACCGAGCACGCAGGAGACGCCAGTGTCCGCCCCCGCTGATTCCGGGCCCACGCCGGTGACCCCCTCCTTGCTGCGGGATTGGCCGCTGCCTGCGCCGGGATCGGACAAGTACTCGCGGGGGTCGGTGCTGGTGATCGGCGGCGCGCGTGCAACCCCGGGCGCCGCGCTGCTGGCCGGCAGGGCTGCGCTCCGGTCGGGAGCGGGAAAGCTGACGTTGGCAGTGGCTGCCTCCGCGGCCGTCCAGGTGGGGGTGGCCCTGCCCGAATGCGGGACGGTGCCCCTTCCGGAGTCAGCCGGCGGGTCGGTCACGGCGGACGGCGTGGAACTCCTCGGCGAGGACCTGGACCAGGCCGATGCAGTGCTGATCGGTCCGGGCCTGGACGATCTGGATCTGGCCGGGGAGCTCCTGCGGGCGGTGCTGGCCCGGGAGGAATCCGCTGGTGGGGATCCCGCCGAGGGGGGTCCCGCCGTCGTGCTGGATGCTTTTGCCCTGGGCGCTTTGCCACGGCTGGAGAAGGCACCGGATCAGTGGCGCGGGCGGCTGATCCTCACTCCCAACCCGACGGAAGCGGCGATCCTGTTGGGCCGGGACGTTGCTGACCTGCCGGCTGATGTCGCGGAGATTGCCCGGAGGTTCGGCGCCGTGGTGAGCTGCCAGGGGGTGGTTGCCGCCAGTGACGGCGGGCTCTGGGAGATCACCACAGGGTACGGGGGCCTGGGCACCTCCGGCAGCGGAGACGTGCTGGCGGGCGCGATCGCGGGCCTGCGCGCCCGCGGCACCACCGGCGCCCAGGCGGCCTGCTGGGGGACACATTTGCATGCGGCCGCCGCAGACCGCCTGGCCAGCAGGCTGGGCCCGCTGGGATTCCTGGCGGGCGAGCTGGCGGGCGAGCTGCCCGCCCTGATGCTGGAACTCAACACCTGACAGGCGCCCGGCTCCGGGCGTGTCAGCTCCGGGTGGGGTCCGGACGCAAGGGTGCCGGGCCGGGGTCGGGCACCGGCAGGGGTCCAGGCGGCTCCGGGGCGTGGAAGGGATCGGGCGACGGCGGCCCGGGGTAGCCGGGCTGCGTCGGGTCCGGTGTGGTGGGCCCTGGTTCGGGCGGAAACGGCTCGGGTTCGTGCACGGGCGGGATGGTCATGGAGCTTCCCTTCTCACGCTGGGGCGGATATGCCTTGGCTCGAACAGGATACGCCCGGCCCCGGCACCCCTTCCATCCCCCGTTGCCCTATCACCTATGGTCGTCAAACAGGCGGAATGGGAGCCATAAGTGATAGGGCAACGGGGGTGGGGGCCGGGGGTGGGGCGGGCTGGGATCACCCGGTAGCGAACGGGCCCCGGTTTGTCGGGGCCGGTGGATATATTGAAGCCATGACCTCCACGCCGCTCCAGGATTCCGCCAGCACCCCTGCACCCGTCAAGGCTTCACCGCCGGTGGCCAGGAAGGTCCCATCGGAGCGGACCCATCATGGGGACACGTTTGTGGACAACTACGAGTGGCTCCGGGACAAGGAATCCGCCGAGGTGGTGGCCCACCTGAAGGCTGAGAACGCCTACCAGGAAGCCGTCACTGCGGACCAGGAACCGCTGCGCGAGGCGATCTTCCAGGAGATCAAGGGCCGCACCCAGGAAACCGACCTCTCCGTCCCGCACCGCAAGGACGGCTGGTGGTATTTCAGCCGCTCCGTGGAGGGCAAGGAATACGGCATCCAGTGCCGCGTCAAGGCCACGGACTCTGCGGACAAGGTGGCTGACTGGACCCCGCCCGCCGTGGCGGCAGGGACGGACATTCCCGGCGAGGAAGTCCTCCTGGATGGCAACGTGGAAGCCGAAGGCCAGCCTTTCTTCTCCGTGGGCGGCTCTGCCGTGACGGTGGACGGCAACCTCTACGCCTACGCCGTGGACAACTCCGGCGACGAACGCTTCACTCTCCGCATCAAGGACCTGCGCACCGGTGAACCGCTTCCGGACGTCATCGAGAATGTGTTTTACGGGGTCTCCTTCTCCCCGGACGGCACCCGCATTTTCTACACCGTGGTGGATGACTCGTGGCGCCCGTACCAGGTGCGCGTGCACGTCCTGGGCACCCCGGTGGAGCAGGACACCGTGGTCTACCAGGAGGACGACGCCGCCATGTGGCTGGGCTTTGAGCTCTCCTCCGACCGGCGTTTCCTGGTCCTGGGCATCGGCTGCTCGGAATACAGCGAGACCCGGCTGCTGCGTTTCGATGATCCGGACCAGCAGCTGCATACCGTCATTTCACGTGATGAGCGGGTGCTCTACGAAGCGGAGCCGTTTGTGCTCGAAGGACCGGACGGCGAAAAGTCCGAACGGATCCTCCTGACCCACAACCGGGGTGCCATCAACTCGATGGTCTCCATCCTTGACCCGGCCGAGCTCGCCAAGCCGCTGGCGGAGCAGACCTGGCAGACTGTCATCGAACCGTCCGACCACGTCCGCGTCAACGGCGCGGGCCTCACCGCCACGCACCTGGTGGTGTCCATCCGCAAGGACACCATCGAGCGCGTCCAGGTGCTGGGGCTGGCCGGGCTGGGCACGCCGGCCCAGCAGGCACCCGTGGAGCCGGCCTTTGACGAGGAGCTCTACACTGCGGGCGTGGGCGGCGCGGACTACGCGGCGCCCGTGATCCGGCTGGGCTACACGTCCTACTTCACGCCGTCGCGTGTCTACGACTTTGTGCTGCCCACCCCTGAGCTGCCAGCCGGTGAGCTGCTGCTCCGCAAGGAAAGCCCCGTGCTGGGCGGCTACGACGGCAGTGACTACGTGGCAACCCGGGAATGGGCTGACGCCGCTGACGGCACCAGGATCCCACTGTCGGTCCTGCGGCACAGGACCGTTCCGCGGGACTCGACGGCGGCCGGCCTGGTTTACGGGTACGGCTCCTATGAGATGAGCATGGATCCCGGTTTCGGGATTGCCCGGCTCTCCCTGCTGGACCGCGGCGTGGTGTTTGTGATCGCGCACATCCGCGGCGGCGGCGAGCTGGGCCGGCACTGGTACGAGGACGGCAAGAAGCTCACCAAAAAGAACACCTTCACTGACTTTGTTGACGCCACGGACTGGCTGGCTGGCTCCGGCTGGGTGGACCCGGCCCGGATTGTTGCCCTGGGCGGCTCTGCAGGCGGCCTGCTGATGGGTGCCATCGCCAACATGGCGCCGGAGAAGTACGCCGCGGTGGTGGCCCAGGTGCCGTTTGTGGACGCGCTGACCACCATCCTGGATCCGGAGCTGCCGCTGTCCGCGCTGGAGTGGGAGGAATGGGGCAATCCCATCACCGACCCCGAGGTGTACGCGTACATGAAGTCCTACACCCCATACGAGAACGTGCGTGATGTGGCGTACCCGCGGATCGCTGCTGTGACCTCCTTCAACGACACCCGGGTCCTGTACGTGGAGCCGGCCAAATGGGTGCAGGAACTGCGGAACCACACTACCGGATCCGAACCGGTGGTGATGAAGATCGAAATGGACGGCGGCCACGGCGGCGCGTCCGGCCGGTACGTCCAGTGGCGCGAGCGGGCCTGGGATTACGCCTTCATCGCGGACTCCGTGGGCGCCAAGGAACTGCTGCCGGGGGCCGGACTGAAATAGCCCTGGCCGGTTCCGCGCAGCAGGCGCGGAACCGGGTAGTCCGTGCCTGAAATCCAGGTACCGCGCGCTCTGGCATGCTGCCGGAGCCAGGCCTATGGTTCACAAAACACACAAAATATGTGTGCTGCATTCCGCCGGATGGAGAAGCAGCCGTGAACGGACCGAAAAACCCAGCAAAGCCGCGGACCGCCGGGTTCTGGCACCGCGCCACCGTCATCCTGGCGAGCGCCGCCGTTGTCATGGCGGGCACCGTGGCGCTGCATCCCGTGCTGGCGGAACTGCTGCCGGGCAGCACCGACGCCGCCGAAGCCGCACCGATCCCCGCGGTTGCCGGCGAGCTGCACGTCACGGCGGCCGGCGACTATTCAAGCTCCACGGCGGCAGCGGACGTCCTGGCCCGGGTGGGGCAGCTCAAACCGGACCTGCACCTGGCCATGGGCGACCTCTCCTACGGCGCCACCGGGGCGGAGCAGGCCTGGTGCGATTTTGTCACCTCCCGCACCGGGCCGGGCTTCCCGTTCCAGCTGGTCTCCGGCAACCATGAGAGCAACGGCCAGAACGGCAACATCAACGACTTCGCCGCCTGCCTGCCCAACCAGCTGCCCGGCGCCGTGGGGACCTACGCGCGCCAGTACTACGTGGACGTCCCGCAGCAGAACCCGCTGGTGCGCTTTGTGTTCATCTCCCCCGGCATCCCCTTCCCGGACGGCACCTGGGATTACGCGGCCGGCAGCGCCCGGTACAACTGGACAGCTGCGGCCATTGACGGCGCCCGGTCCGCTGCCATCCCGTGGGTGGTGGCATCAATGCACGCCCCCTGCCTGTCGATCGGCCAGTACAGCTGCGTTGCCGGCACCGACATCACCAACCTGCTGCTCAACAGGAAAGTGGACCTGGTCCTGAACGGCCACGAACACCACTACCAGCGCAGCAAGCAGCTCGCCGGTGCCGCCGGCTGTGCCGGGCTGCAGCCCGGCACCTATAACCCGGCCTGCGTCCGGGACACTGACAATTCCCTGGCCAAGGGCGCCGGCGCCGTCTTCGCCACGGTGGGGACCGGCGGCGTGGCGCTCCGGGACGTCAACACTGCGGATCCGGAAGCGCCGTACTTCGCGGCCTATTCCGCCCTGAACGCCAGCCCCAGCCACGGGCTGCTGGACCTGAAATTCACGGAATCAACCCTCAGCGCCGGCTTCGTCGCCACCGACGGCGCTTTTTCGGATGCTTTCACCGTCGGGGCCACGGGCACCAACACACCGCCCACGGCTTCCTTCACGCCGTCGTGCACCGGCCTGACCTGCGGGTTCAACGCCGCCGCGGCCAGCGACCCGGACGGGACCATCACCAACTACGGCTGGGACTTCGGTGACGGCAGCAGCGGCACCGGTGTCTCGCCGTCGCACGCCTACGCGGCCGCCGGCACCTACAACGTCACCCTGACGGTCACGGACAACGGCGGCGCCACCGGCACGGCCACCCAGGCCATTACGACGGCGGCCGGCACCGGCCCGTTCGCGCAGGACACGTTCACCAGGACAGTGAGCAACGGGCTGGGCAGCGCGGAAACCGGCGGGGCCTGGACAGTTGCGGGCAGCGCCGGCAACTACTCCGTGGCCAACGGCACGGGACGGCTGCGGATCCCCACGGCCGGGTCGGGCAACACCGTGGCCCTGGGATCGGTCAGTTCGTCCGCCACCAACCTGACTCTGGAGCTCGCCACCGACAAACCCGCTTCGGGCTCCGGGCTGTACCTCTCCGTGGCGGGACGCCGGATTGCCGGCGCCGGTGAATACCGTGCCAAGGCGGGCCTGACCGCCACGGGCGCCGTGAACCTGTCCCTGGTCAGGACCAACGCCGGCAGCACCGAAACCGTGATCCAAACAGGCACCACCATCGTGGGCCTGAACTACGCCGTGGGCGACCGCCTGGCCGTCCGCCTCCAGGTCACCGGGACCGGCACCACCACCGTCCGGGCGAAAGTCTGGGAAGTTGGAACAGCCGAACCGGTCAACTGGCAACGGTCCGCGACGGACACCACGGCGGCGCTGCAGGCACCCGGCGGCATCGGCCTGATGACGTACCTCTCCAGCAGCGCCACCAACGCCCCCGTCACCGTGCTGCTGGACAACGTCACGGCGGGTGCTCCGTAGCCGGCGCCGGTAACATCGGTCCGTGCCCGGGCGTGCGGGTACCCAAACAATGCTAATCATGCTTACTATTGGCTGGCGTCGGGCTGCCCGCTGGGGGCAGGTCAACCCGCGCGGACCGGAGGTTGCCCAAGCATGGAACAAGAATTGCGTCCCCTCACCGACGACGAACTCCTGTCAGAGCAGGCCACCGCCTTGCCGGACAAGGAAGTTGCCTCCGTCCTGGACCTGAACGCCGATCTGGACCTTGGCATCGACGCCGCCGCCCCGATCGATCTGGCCGTCGCGGCGAACGCCAACGTCGCCGCCCCGATCGACGCCGCCGCCTCCGCCAACATCCTTTCCTTCGGCTCCGAATCCCAGGCGCTTGCGGACCAGGGCGTCATGATTGACCAGGGCATCGTGGCGGACGCCGATGCCGGGTCCGCGCAGGACAGCGTGATCAACCAGGGCAATGACACGGTCGACGGCGGCACTCCCGAAGACACCGCCGGCGGCGCTTCCGAAGGTGGCAGCGTCCTCCCCGACGGTTCCCTGCCGGACGGCACCCTGCCGGATGTGGGCGCTGTGCCCGCCGATCCCGCAGCCGCATTGGACGGGGACCTGCTGAACGTCAACGTGGATCTGGCCGCAGACGCCGACATTGCGGCCCCCATCAACGGCGCCGTCGCAGCCAACGCCAACGTGGCAGCCCCGATAGACGCTGCTGTGGCTGCCAACATCGGCTCGATCGACAGCGACGCCTTCGCCGTGGCCGACCAGGACGCCCTGATCACCCAGCACATTGAAGGCGAAGCGAACGCCTCCGCTGACCAGCAGTCCAACCTCGAACAGTAAGTCCGGATGAGCCTGACCACCGGCGGGCCGCGCCCCGAGGCCGGCCCGCCGCTGTCCCCTGCCGAAACTCCCGCCACACAGCGGCGGAATCCTTCCCACGCCGACGGCGTGCAGCTCCTTGGCCAGTCCGACGGCTCCGGCTACCGCGAAGCGCCGTATCTGGTGCGCCGCGCTGATGGCCAGACCCTGCAGCTGACCCGGCTGCTCTACCTGGTGCTGGCGGCGGCGGACGGAAGCCGGAGCGAGGCCGAAATCGCCCACCACACCAGCCAGGGCTTCGGCAGGCTGGTCAGCGCGGCGAACGTGGGCACCCTGATGCAATCGCAGCTGCTGCCCATGGGCCTGCTCCGGCTGGCGGACGGCTCGGAGCCGGAGGTCAGAAAAGCGGACCCCCTCCTGGGCATGCGTTTCCGTTTTACGGTGACGGACCCGGAACGCACCCGCAGGATCACCGCCCCGTTTGCGGTGCTGTTCAACCCGCTGATCGTGGTGGCCGTGACGGCGGCGTTCCTGGCCGCCAGCTGGTGGGTGCTGATGGTGCGGGGGCTGGGCTCCGCCACGCACGAGGCGTTCGCGAACCCGGTCCTGCTGCTGTTGGTTTTTGCTGTCACCATCCTTTCGGCCGGTTTCCACGAATTCGGCCACGCCGCCGCTGCCCGCAGGGGTGGCGCAACACCCGGTGCCATGGGGGCCGGGCTGTACCTGATCTGGCCCGCCTTCTTCACCGACGTCACCGATTCCTACCGGCTGGGCCGGGGCGGCCGGCTCCGCACTGACCTGGGCGGGCTCTACTTCAACGCGATCATCGCCGTCCTCATCACAGGGCTGTGGTGGGCCACAGGCTTCGATGCGCTGCTGCTGGTGGTGGTCACCCAGCTCCTGCAGATGGTCCGGCAGCTGCTGCCGCTGGTGCGGTACGACGGGTACCACATCCTGGCGGACGCCACCGGCGTCCCCGACCTGTTCCAGCGCATCAAGCCCACGCTGCTGGGCCTGCTGCCGTGGCATTGGGGGAAACCCGAAAGCCGCGCGCTCAAGCCGTGGGCACGCGCCGTGGTGACGCTCTGGGTGCTCATTACGGTTCCGCTGCTCCTGTTCAGCGTGGCCATGATGGTGCTTTCCCTGCCGCGGCTGCTTGGCACCGCCTGGGCCAGCGCCGCCACGCAGCAGGGCCTGCTCGCCGCCAGCCTCGCCGCCGGGGACCCGGCCGGCGCCGCGGTGCGCGCCCTGGCGATCGCCGCCGTCGTCCTCCCCGTCCTGGGCATGCTGTACATCTTCCTGCGGCTGCTCCGGCAGCTGGTCACCGGCCTGTGGCGCAAAACGGCCGGCCGGGCGCTGCACCGGACGGCAGCCATGGGTGCCATCGTGGCGCTGCTTGCCGGGCTGGCCTGGGCATGGTGGCCCGACGGCGGGACGTACCGGCCCGTGCAGCCGTACGAACGCGGCACCCTCGCCGACGCCGCGGCCACTGTCCTTCCGCAGGGCAGCACCATCCTGCGCGAAGGCACTGCCGGCAGCACCGTGGCGCTGTGGCCCCAGGGTGAGCCCATGCCCACCCGGGACAACCCACGGCTGGGGATGGTGCTGGTTCCGGCCGAAAAGGCGGCGGCAGGGTCCGCGCAGCCCGCCGGCTCCGGGACGGATGCGGCGCCGTCGTGGGTGTTCCCGTTCGACCGGCCCGCCGCGCCCGAAGGCGACGGCAACCAGGCCCTGGCGGTCAACACCACTGACGGTTCGGTCAAGTACAGCGTGGCGTTTGCGCTCGTGTGGGCCGACGACAGCGGGCACGTGGACACCCGCAACGAGGCCTACGCCTTCGCCGACTGCGCGGACTGCGCGGCCGTGGCCGTCGGCTTCCAGGTGGTGCTGATTGTGGGTGAGGCGGACGTTGTTGTTCCGGAAAACCTGTCCGCGGCAGCCAACTACAACTGCAGGGACTGCCTCACGTACGCCTTGGCAAGCCAGCTGGTCCTGACGCTGGACGGCCCCCTCGGCACGGACAGCCAGGGGCAGCTCGAGGCACTGTGGGCGGAGATCGCCGACTATGGCCGGACCCTCCGCAACCAACCGCTGGCCTCCATCCAGGGCCGGCTTTCGGCCTACAAGGACCGCATCACTGCGATCGTCAAAGCTGATCCCGCTGCGGCCCGGACCGCGCCGTCCACCGGACCCTCCCCGGCCACTTCCGCCGGTCCCGGCGGAACGCCCGCCCCGGGGACAACACCCGGCCCGGGCGCAACGCCTGCCCCCAGCGGCCAGCCGGCCACCGGCCCCACAGGCTCCAGTTCCGGCTCCGGTTCCGGCAGCGTACCGGTTCCAACGGGGACGGCCCCGGCGGACCCGGCAGGGACTGCCCCTACCACCGCACCGGCGACGCAACCCGCCATAGGTGGCCTGCCGGCGTCGGACGCACCCGTTGAGCCGGCGGCCCCCACGGCGGATACTGGGGGCACAACACCCGCCGGCGAGCCCCAACCCACCGCACCACCCCGCTAGGAGAGCAGATGTCATTGAGCAAGGGAACGTCCGTGGAATGGAACACGCCCCAGGGCAAAACGCACGGGAAAATCGTGGAAAAGAAGACCAGCGACTTCGAACTGGACGGCAACACGCACCGCGCCAGCAAGGACGAGCCGCAGTATGTGGTGGAGTCGGCCAAAACCGGTGCACGCGCCGCGCACAAGGCCTCGGCCCTGAGCGAGAAGAAGTAGCCGTGGCCGCCCGGCACGAGGTCCTGATCATCGGCGGTGGCAACGCCGGGATCTCCCTGGCCGCGCGCCTGCACCGCTACGGCGTCACGGATGTGGCGGTGGTCGAGCCCAAGGACCACCACCTCTACCAGCCGCTTTTCTCCCATATCGCCGGCGGGCGGGCGCAGGCCACGGAAGCCATCCGCAGCCAGCTGTCCGTCACTCCGACGGGCGTCACGTGGATCCACGACGGCGCCGCCGCCATCGACGCCGCCGCCAACACTGTGACCCTGGCCTCCGGCGCCGAGGTGGCCTACGGACAGCTGGTGGTGTGCCCGGGCCTGCAATATGACTGGGACGCGGTGCCCGGGCTGGCCGAGGCCGTCCACTCAGCGCACGGCTCGTCGCACTACGAGTTTGAGCTGGCGCCCAAGACCTGGACCCTGCTCAGCGGCATGACCTCCGGGACCGCTGTGTTCACCATGCCGGCCGGGCCCATCAAGTGCGGCGGCGCCAGCCAGAAACCCATGTACCTTGCCTGCGACTACTGGCGCGAACAGGGCGTGCTGGACAGCATCCGCGTGGTGATGGTCCAGCCCTACCCCACCGTGTTCGGCGTCCCCGAAATCGACGACGAGCTGGACCGGAAGATTGCCGAATACGGCATCGAACTCCGGACCAACAGCGAGCTGGTGGCAGTGGACGCCGGCTCGCAGGTGGCCACCATCCGGGACACCGGGTCCGGGGCGGAGGAAGCCCTCCGCTACGACGTCCTGAACGCCGTGCCGCCGCAGTCGGCTCCGGACTGGCTCAAGGCCACGGACCTGCCGGCGCCGGGCGAACCGGGCGGCTTCGTCGACGTGGACCGGCAGACCCTGCGGCACCTCCGCTACCCCAATGTCTGGTCGCTGGGCGACGCCGCCGGCACCACCAATTCAAAGTCCGGCGGGGCCCTGCGCAAGCAGACCAAGGTGGTGGCGCAGAACCTCGTCGCCGCCCGGAAGGGCAAGGCGCTGCCGGCCAAGTACGACGGGTATTCCGTCTGCCCCTTTACGGTGTCGCGCTCCACGGTGGTGTTCGCGGAGTTCGATGACCGGTACCGCCCCCGGCCCAGCATCCCCCGCGTGCCCACCTGGAACGAAAGCCGGCTGTCCTGGGTGGTGGACCGGGACATCTTCCCGCAGGTCTACTGGAACCTGATCCTGAAGGGCCGGGCGTGAACGGGTTCCCGCCGTGGGTTAGGTGGCCGCGGGGAGATTGACGACTGCGGCCGTCGCCTCCGCGATGGCCCGCTCCTCATCGGTGGGGACCACCAGGACCGGCAACCCTGACTCCGGCGTGGAAATCACGCGCGGTTCCCTGGTCCGGACACTGTTCAGGCCGGCGTCGAGCTCCACACCCAAGGCACTTAGCCGGTCCGCCACGAGGGCACGGAACTGGTGCGAGTTCTCGCCGATGCCGGCGGTGAACACCAGCGCCTTCGCCCCGCCCACGGCCACGTGGTAGCCGCCGATGTACTTGGCCAGCCGGTAGGACGTGACGGCCAGGGCGGTGGCTGCCCTGGCGTCGCCGGACTCCGCGGCGTCCACCACGGAGCGCATGTCATTGTTGCCGGCCAGCCCCTTCAGGCCGGACTCCCGGTTGAGCAGGGTGTCCAGGTCTTCCGGGGTCCAGCCTGCACGGCCCAGGAACACCAGGATGGAGGGGTCCAGGTCGCCGGACCGGGTGCCCATGACCAGGCCTTCGAGGGGAGTGAAGCCCATGGACGTGTCCAGCGAGTGGCCGCCGCGGATGGCCGTGACGGACGCGCCGTTACCCAGGTGGGCGATCACGCCGTCGAACTCGTCCACGGGCAGGTCCAGCAGCGCGGCCGCCTGCCGGGTGACGTACTCGTGCGAGGTGCCGTGGAACCCGTACCGGCGGATGCCGTGGTTGGTGTAAAGCTCGTCCGGGACGGCGTACCGCCAGGCGTGCTCGGGGAGGGTGCGGTGGAAAGCGGTGTCGAAAACCGCCACCTGCGGCATGTCCGGCCATTTTTTGGCAATGGCCCGGATCCCCAGCACGTTGGCCGGGTTATGCAGGGGCGCCAGCGGGTTGAGCCGCTCGATGGCGCGGGTGATCTCGTTGTCGATCAGCACGGGTTCGGCGAACCGCTCGCCGCCGTGCACCACCCGGTGCCCGACGGCGTCGAGCGTCAGGTCGCCCAGGTCCTGCTGGATGGCGGCGTCCACCTGCTCCAGCGCTTCGGCGTGGTCGCGCGGGCCCACGGTTTCGCCGTCCCCGCCGCCGCCGTTGCCCACGCCGATCTTTTCGATCAGGCCCTCCGTCAGGACGCTTCCCGCCGCCACGTCGCGCACCTGGTACTTGAGCGAGGATGAACCGGAGTTGATGACCAGTACGAGCATGAGTGGGGCCTCCTGAGCCGCGCGCCTGCAGTTCCGGTCCCAGCCTATCGGGCGGTCCCCCGCTGCTGCGGATCCTGCGCCGACCCTATCCTCCGGCGATGTCCCGCAGGGTCTGCAGGTGCGCACGCCAGGCGTCCGTGCCGGCTTTGGACAGGCTGGCGGAAGTGCGGGGCAGCTTGCCAACGAAGCTCTTGCGGATCTGCACATGCCCGGCCTTCTCCAGGATGGACAGCTGCTTGCTCAGCACCGAGTCGCTGACCTGGATGGCATCGCGGAGGTCCTTGAAATCCATGGTCTCCGCCCCGGCCAACGCCGCCATGATGGAAAACCTCACCGGCGAGTGGACCAGGTCATCCAGCCGGTGCCGCGGGTGTTCAGGACCGGTGCTCATGAGCGGAGTTCGCGGAGCGCCTGGGACAGGCCAAAGCCTGCAAGCGCGACGGCGGCGCTCATGTAGTACGCCAGGTTGCCGTCGCTGAAGCGGACAACGCCCACCACGATGGCGAGCACGTACAGGAAGAAGAAGCCGAACAGGGAGGTCAGGAACCGGCGGGTGAAACCGGTTTTCGCGGACCGTTGGAAGATGGGAATGATGCAGGAGATCACTGCAGCCCAGACACCGATGGACCCGGCCAGCAGCGGGGCTCCGTAGCCTGTAGTGGCCACGATGTGGAAGCCGACCATCAGCAGCGAGCCCAGGATGGCCAGGCTGGTGAATGTGACGGCGGCCGGCCAGCCGGCGGTTCTGGTGGCCGATCTGCCGAGGCTTTCGGCGCGGGCCAGGAGCTCAAGTGCTTCGGCTGAGGTGGGGCTCTGGCTGTCCATGGTGTGCCTTCCGGTGGGTGCCTGGTTGTTGACTCCACCCTAAGAAAGTACTTTCCAATATGTCAAGTACTTTCCAGGGCTCAGCGGGAAAGTTCACATCAAAGCACCCGCCGTTGCGAATGGCCGGACCGTGTGCTTATGGTCAACACACACGCTGCACCACGCCCGGGAGGAAATTCCATGCCGAACAGCACCAACCACACCGAAGACAACGACCCCACCAACACGGGGTCCAGCAGCACCGCGCCGCTGGACAGCGGGAAAGAGCACGACGCCGGCTCCGGCACCAAGGACCCCACCGGCACCGAAGGCGCCAACCCGGCCCTGGACGATACCGGAAGCGCCAAGGCGGGCCAGACCGGTGACGCCGCAGAGCAGCCGGAGAACCCTGAGGACCTGGACCTGACCCCGCAGGGACTCTCCGACGAGCCCGCCAAGCAGGAGGACCCGGACAGCCCGGCCAAACCGGACAACAGCTAGTCCCGCAGGAGGCGGCGCCGGCACCTTAGCCAGGTGCCGGCGTCGTCTGTCTCCGCGGATTCCTGCGGCAGCGGCGCCGTGTCAGGCCTGCGCCTGGATGGCCGTGATGGCCACGGTGTTGACGATGTCCTCCACCGTGCAGCCGCGGGAGAGGTCGTTGACCGGTTTGCGCAGGCCCTGCAGGACGGGCCCCACGGCCACGGCGCCGGAACTTTGCTGCACGGCCTTGTACGTATTGTTGCCGGTGTTCAAGTCGGGGAAAATGAACACCGTCGCCTGCCCGGCCACTGTGGAGCCGGGCATTTTGGACGCGGCAATCGAGGCGTCCACGGCGGCGTCGTACTGGATGGGACCCTCGACAGCGAGGTCCGGGCGGCGCTGGCGCACCAGGTCGGTGGCCTGCCGCACCTCGTCCACGGCCTCCCCCGAGCCGGAGCCGCCGGTGGAGTAGGACAGCATGGCCACACGCGGCTCCACCCCGAACTGCACGGCGGTCTCCGCGGACGCCAGGGCGATGTCCGCCAGCTGCTCCACATTGGGATCGGGGTTCACGGCGCAGTCGCCATAAACCAGGACCCGGTCCGGCATCAGCATCAGGAACACCGAGGACACGATCTTCACGCCGTCCCGCGTTTTGACGAATTCCAGGGCGGGCCGGATGGTGTGGGCCGTGGTGTGTGCGGCCCCGGACACCATGCCGTCCACCACTCCCAGCTGGACCATCATGGTGCCGAAATAGCTGACATCCTGCATGATTTCCAGGGCTTTGGGCAAGTCCACGCCCTTGTGTGCCCGCAGCTCGGCGTACTTCTCCGCGAACTGCTGCCGGAGCGGGGATGTTGCCGGGTCCACCACGTTGATGCCGGAAAGGTCAATGCCGCTGCCTGCCGCCAGCTCGCGGACGTCGGTTTCCGGGCCCAGGACGGTCAGGTCGCAGACGTCGCGGCGGTGCAGGATCTCGGCAGCACGCAGGATCCTGACGTCCGTCCCCTCGGGCAGGACCACGTGCCGCCGCTGGGTCCGGGCCCGTTCGATCAGGTCGTGCAGGAACCGCAGCGGGGTCATCCGCTCCGCCCGGGGCAGGTGCAGGCGTTCCACCAGCTCGGCTTCGTCAACGCGGCGGGACCACAGGCCCAACGCCGAGGCCACCTTGCGGCGGTGTCCGGACCAGATCTCGCTCCGGACCTCCGCCACCCGGCGGGCCGTGGTGTAGGTGTCCTGGCTGGAGGCAAAGACCGGGAACGGAGCCTGCGCCAGGAGCGGGTAGATGTTGGCGTCGGGAGCCAGCCCACCCGTGAGGATGAGGCCGGACGGCACCGGGAATTCAGGCGAGAAGGAGGATGCCAGGCAGGCCACCATCACGTCGGCCCGGTCGCCCGGCACAATCACCAGGGCGCCCTCGTCCAGCACGTTCAGGAAGTTGCCCACGTTCATGGCCGCCACCTTGATGTCCCGGACGTCCCGCTCCATGTCGGCGCGGCCGGCAATCTGCCGGACGCCCAGCGCCGCGGCCACCTCACCCGTGGTGGGGCGGGCAATTTCGTCCAGCTCGGGCAGCACGTACACGGGCCGGCCGGAGGCGCCGGGTTTCACGGCAGCGGCGATGTCCGCCAGGTCTTCCGGGTCGGCGCGGTTCACCATGATGGCCAGCAGCGAGCACTTTTCCGCCAGGAGCTCCTTCCTGGCAACCTCGACGGCGGCCGCAGCCTCCGCCACGGTCCGCCCCTTGGCGCCCACCACCGCCACCACGGGTGCGGCCAGGTTGTTGGCCAGGCGGGCGTTGAGGTCGAACTCGACGGCGGCGTCCTGGCCGGTGAGGTCTGTTCCTTCCACGATCACCACGTCGCAGTGCCGGGAAATCTCGGCGAAGATCTCGACGCAGCGGGCATCGATGTCAGCACGCCGGCCATCCGCCAGCAGGCCGCGGACCTCCTCGAACGTGAGCCCGCCGCGGCAGCGCTCATCCTCCAGGGCGAACCGGGACTTCATCAGGGCCACCATGGGATCGTCCGCCGCCACCTTGCCGTGGACCACGGGCTTGAAGAAACCGATCCTGTCCGCATGCCGGTGCAGGGTGTCCGCCAGGCCCAGGGCCACCAGGGATTTGCCCGAGCCGGGGGTGGTTGCGCTGACGTAAATGCCTTTGGCCATGGTCCGCCCTTTGCTGTTTGCTGGTGCCGGTCCATCCATCCTTGCACTTGTTGGCGGGCTTGGGCCGTCCGGCCCGCGTGGTGCCGGACACGCCCCCTGCGAGTGGCCGGCTCCCAGCCCCTCCTCACCCAACTGACTCGCAGTTGTTGTCGTTTTGCGCCCTCAAAACGACAACAACTGCGAGTCAGTTGGGGAGGGGCGCCCTTGACACCGGACCCCCCGATGGGATTACCTAATGAACATTCGGTAAATAAAGCTGGAGGCAATGACGCATGGCTGAAACAACACTGTCCGGGCTCCCCCATCCCATCCTGGCGAACGACCACGCCTCCGCCTGGATGGGCATCGAGGTCCTCGCCGTGGGCGACGGCCACGCCACCATCCGGATGACCCTCCGGCAGGAAATGCTCAACGGCTTCGGGATGGCCCACGGCGGAATGATCTTCGCCTTCGCCGACTCCGCCTTCGCCCTGGCCTGCAACCCGGCCAACCCGGCGCACGGTGCGGAAAACACCATCACCGTAGCGTCCGGCGTCGACATCAACTTCCTCAAGCCCGCCTACCAGGGCCAGGTCATCACCGCAGCAGCCAGCCTCCGCTCCAGCGCGGGGCGCAGCGGCATCTACGACATCCAGGTGTTCGCCGCAGACGCAGCCGCAGACACCATCCCCGGCGCCCCAGGCGAACTCATTGCCGAGTTCCGCGGCCGCAGCCGCACCATCCCCAGGAAGTAGGAACGCCATGACCCTGCACGCCCCCGAAACACCCGTTTCCCCAACAGGCACAGACGCCGACCTGGACCGCGAGGAAACCATCTCCCGCGACGAACTGGAAGCCCTGCAGCTCAGCCGCCTGCAGCACACCGTCGCGTACGCCTACGACCGCGTGCCGCTCTACAAGCGCAAGTTTGACGACGCCGGCATCCACCCCGCCGACCTCCGCGAACTCAGCGACCTGGGCAACTTCCCGTTCACCACCAAGGATGACCTCCGCGCCGAATACCCGTTCGGAATGTTCGCGGTGCCGCAGCGCGAAGTAGCCCGCATCCACGCGAGCTCGGGCACCACGGGCCGGCCCACCGTCGTCGGCTACACCAAACAGGACCTGGCCGACTGGGCCAAACTGGTGGCCCGCAGCTTCCGTGCCGCCGGCATCCGCCCCGGCATGAAGGTGCACAACGCCTACGGCTACGGGCTGTTCACCGGCGGCCTGGGCGCCCACGCCGGCGCGGAAGCACTCGGCTGCACCGTGATCCCCATGTCCGGCGGCCAAACCGAACGCCAGATCCAGCTCATCCAGGACTTCCAGCCGGACGCGATCCTGGCCACCCCCACGTACCTGCTGACCATCGCCGACGCCATGGCGCACATGGGCATCGACCCCACCTCGACGTCGCTGAAGTTCGCGGTGCTGGGCGCCGAGCCCTGGACCCAGGAAATGCGGCACGAGCTCGAGGTCACCATGGACATCAAGGCCTGCGACATTTACGGCCTGTCCGAGGTGATGGGCCCGGGCGTCGCCGGCGAGGCCGTGGAAACGCAGGACGGCAGCCACATTTGGGAGGACCACTTCCGGCCGGAGATCATCGACCCCTTCAACCCGCTGGCCGGCAAGGAAAACGTACTGGGCGACGGCGAGCACGGCGAACTCGTCTTCACCTCGCTCACCAAGGAAGCCCTGCCCATCATCCGCTACCGCACCAAGGACCTCACCCGCCTCCTGCCCGGCACCGCCCGCCCGGCGCACCGCCGCATGGGCCGCATCACCGGCCGCAGCGACGACATGATCATCCTGCGCGGCGTGAACCTCTTCCCGTCGCAGATCGAGGAAATCGCCCTCCGCATCCCCGAGCTCAGCCCGCACTTCCAGCTCGAGCTCACCCGCCCTGAAGGCCAGCGCATGGACCAGTTGACGGTCCGGATCGAGCGCCGTGAGACGGTCACGCAGGAGCAGGGCACGACGGCGGCCCGCACCTTGCGGGAGCAGATCAAGATCCACGTGGGTTCTTCATGCGCGGTGGACATCGTGGAGCCGGGCGCGCTTGAGCGGTCCAACGGCAAACTGCGGCGGATCTACGACCTGCGGCCCAAGGTATAGCTGGCCGGAGCGACCCGCCCGGGCCGGCAGCCCTGCCGGCCCGGACCAACCGACCGTTCATGAGAAACTAGCGTCTATGTCCAGCACCACTGAAGCATCCAGCACGGCCGGCCCGCCCGCGGGCACCAAACGCGGCCGGCCCGGCTATGACCAGCAATCGGTGCTGCGCATCGCCGTCGACGTCTTCAACAGGCACGGCTACGACGCCACGTCCATGGGCATCCTGGCTGAGAACCTGGGCATTTCCAAGTCCGCGATCTACCACCATGTGCCGTCCAAGGGCGACCTCCTCAAGCTTGCCCTGGACCACGCGCTGGGCGGCCTGGAAGCCATCCTGGAACAGCCGGAGGCCGCGTCCGGGGCCGCCGATGCCCGGCTGGAGTTTGTCCTCCGCCAGACTGTTTCGGTGCTGGTGAACCGGTTGCCGTTCGTTACGCTGCTGCTGCGGCTCCGCGGCAACACCGAAATCGAACGGGACGCCCTGGAACGGCGGCGAACGTTCGACCACAAGGTGGCCGGCCTGATTTCCGCTGCGCGCGACGAGGGCTCGCTTCGTGACGACATCGATCCGCGCACCGTCAGCCGCCTGGTCTTCGGCATGATCAACTCGATCGTGGAATGGTACAAACCCGGCGGCCCACTCTCCCCCGAGCGGCTGGCGGACAACATCATCACCATGGCCTTCGACGGCCTGCACGCCCAGCCCTGACCTTTCGGTTCGTCCAGCCCCCTTGCGCGGGCCACGCGATGCTAAGCGTGCTTGGTAATCCCCTGTGCCCGGACTACGGTGGAATGACGAACCCGAACGGAAGGTACAAAAATGAGCCACCCCAAGGAAGAAGCAGCTGCCGGATTCATCGTCCCGGACCCGTCGAAACTCCGCGAGGACATCGCCGGCGATTCAGGCGACGAGGCCAACGCCATCCGTTTCAGCGAAGAGCAGGCCCTGATCGAGGAACAGGCCCACGGCATCCGCCCGGACACCTACAGCGTGCCTGCGGACGAGCCCTCCATCGACGAGGCCCGCGGAAACCTGGACCTGTCGGACCAGACGGCCACGGCCGCCGAAGAGGACAGCAGCGACGACGGCACCCACGACGGCGCCGAGTCCTGATTCCCTAAAGGCCCCGCCAAAACCCCAAAACCCCCGTTGCGCTATCACTTTTGCTCCCCAAACCCTGGGTTTGGGGACCAAAAGTGATAGCGCAACGGGGGTGCGGGGCTACTTCGCCACGAGGGTCAGGACGTCGTAGGTGGCCACGGTTTCGTCGTCCTGGTTGGTGAGGACGGCATCCCAGGCCACCTCGCCGTACTCGTCCGTCTCGCGCGGGGTGATTTTCTTGGCTGTGAGCGTCACGCGGATGGAGTCGCCGGCGGCGACCGGCGTGATGAACCGGAGGTTTTCCAGGCCGTAGTTGGCCAGGACGGGGCCCGGGGCCGGCTCAACAAAGAGTCCGGCGGCCCATGCCAGGAGCAGGTAGCCGTGCGCCACGATGCCCGGGAAAAACGGGTTCGCTTCCGCCGCTTCCTGGTTGGTGTGCGCGTAGAACGTATCCCCCGTGGAATTGGCGAAGGCCGTGATGTCCTCGAGGGTGACCTGGCGCAGGTCGGAGCGGACGGCGTCGCCGATCCGCAGCGACGCCAGATCCTTCCGGAAGGGGTGCGTTCCTTCGGTGTCCACGGTGAAGTTGCGGTCCGCGCCGGCATGCCAGACGCCGGTGACAGCGGTGAGCATGTTCGGTGAGCCCTGGATGGCAGTGCGTTGCATGTGGTGCATGACCGAGCGGATGCCGCCCAGTTCTTCACCGCCGCCGGCCCGGCCGGGACCGCCGTGGACCAGATGTGGCACCGGTGAGCCATGTCCGGTGGAGGACCTGGCGTCTTCGCGGTTGAGCATCAGGACGCGGCCGTGGTGGGCGGCGATGCCGGTGACCAGTTCCCGTGCCACAGCCGGATCGTTGGTGCACACAGTCGCCACAAGGGAGCCGCCACCGCGGGCGGCGAGGCGGACGGCGTCGGGCAGGTCCTTGTACCCGATCACTGACGCCACCGGGCCAAAGGCCTCCAGCGAATGGATGGCTTCGGTTTCAGCGTCGTCCCAGCTCAGAACCACGGGCGACATAAACGCGCCGGCCTCCACCACGCCCGTGGTGCCGTCCGTGGAGATGACCGACGGCGAATCGAGCGTTCCGTACGCCAGTTCACCGCCGGCGTCGAGCATTGACTGCACAGCGGCGCGGACATCCGCGAGCTGCTCCACGGAGGCGAGGGCGCCCATGGTGACGCCCTCCGCGCGGGGGTCACCAAGGACCACGCGCTCCTCCACACGCTTTCCGATCGCCGCAATAACTGGCTGCACCAGGTCCGCCGGGACGATGGTCCGGCGGATGGACGTGCATTTCTGGCCGGCCTTGACGGTCATCTCGGTGACCACGGACTTGATGAACGCGTCGAACTCGGGGGTGCCCGGAACGGCGTCGGGGCCCAGGATGGCGGCATTAAGGGAGTCGGTCTCGGAGGTGAACCGGACCCCGCCTTCCACCACATTGGGGTGCGATTTCAGGGACAGCGCCGTGGAGGCGGAGCCGGTGAACGCCACGAGGTCGCGGTAGTCCAAAACGTCCAGGAGGCCCCGGACCGAGCCGGAAATCAGCTGGAGGGAACCCTTGGGCAGGATGTTGGATTCGATGATGGCCTTCACCACGGAAGCGGCAACATAGCCTGTGGGGGTGGCGGGCTTGACGATGGTGGGGACCCCGGCCAGGAAGGCGGGGGCCAGCTTCTCCAGCATGCCCCAGACCGGAAAGTTGAAGGCGTTGATCTGCACGGCGACGCCGGGGATGCGGGTATAGATGTGCTCGCCGACGAATGAGCCGTCCTTGGACAGCACCTCCATGGGCCCGTCCACCACCACCTGCGAGTTGGGCAGTTCGCGCCGGCCCTTGGAGCCGAAGGTGAACAGGACGCCGATTCCGCCGTCGATGTCGATCATGGAGTCGATTTTGGTGGCGCCGCTCTGGGCGGAGAAGCCGTAGAAGTGCTCGCGGCGGGCGTTCAGGTACTGCGCCAGTTCCTTGAGCTTGAGTGCGCGCTGGTGGAAGGTGAGCCTGCCCAGTTCGGCCTGGCCGGTGGTGCGGCCGTAATCCACGACGGCGGCCAGGTCCAGACCAGCCGTGCTGACGTTGGCCAGGATTTCCCCGGTGCTGGCGTCGCGGACGGGGACTGCGGCGCCGTCGGCGTCCGGGCCGGGGGTCCACCAGGAGTCCTTGACGAAGCTGGGGACTGTTTCCACGGTGTTGGCGGGAGCCTGTGGGGCTGTGGCTGTGGTGGTCATCGTTGACGGGTCCTTCCGGCAAGGGGGCAGACTTGACGGCGATCATTACTGACCGTCCGTTCGGTAATATAGGTAGACTACATGAATGTGCGGCGGCGCACATCAGCAGGCAACGGCCGGCTGCAGCCATCAGAAGGAGAGTTCATGGGCGACGCATCCACCACCGGGACTGAGGCAGCGGCCGGTCCGGAGCTGTGGAAGATCACGCTGGGTGAACTGGACGAGAAGATGGGGGTCAGGATTGTCGAGGAATCCGTGCAGCGCGTTGTGGCCACCATGCCCGTTGCGGGGAACCGGCAGTCGTTCGGCCTGCTGCACGGCGGGGCGTCACTGGCCGTAGGCGAGGCAGTGGGCTCCTGGGCGGCGGTCATCCACGCGAGCACCCTGGGCAAGACCGCCGTGGGTGTGGACGTGTCGGCCACGCATCACCGCTCGGCCCGGGAAGGCGTAATCACCATCACCGCCACGCCCATCCACCTGGGCGGCACCCTCACCACCCACGAAGTGCTCATCACCAACGATGCCGGCCAGCGGCTCTGCACCCTCCGCATCACCAACCTGCTGCTGGACCGCAGGTAACGGCGCTTTACCGCGTTGCCGGCTTCCTTCCGCGCCCCACCAGGATCAGCAGGAAGGCGCCGGCCAGACCGGTGCCCAGCCCGATCCACACCATTCCGGCGACGGCGGCGCCCGTGTTGGCAAGCGCAGCACCTGTGGGCCCCGCCGTGCTGCCGTTGCCACCAACGCCCGTGATGGCCAGGTCAGCGGGGGTGTCCGACGGCGGCTGGACGACGGCGGCCGGGCCCCCCGCGGCGCCGGTGGGGTCAGCGGTGGCTGGGGCGGTTGTGGCTGGGTCGGCAGCGGCCGGCGCCACCACGATGGGCAGCGGGTCCGGCTTGGCTTCGACGGGAGCCGCCGGTTTCACGGGAACAGGCGCCGGTTTGACGGGCGCAGCAGGTTGGGCCGGGACAGCCGGCACGGCAGGGACAGCCGGGACAGCAGGCGGAGCCGCGAAACTGAAGCTGGCCGGGCCGGACGTGCTGAACCCGTTGACGGTCTCGGCGGTGAACCGCAGCTTCCCGGTAAACCCTGCGGGGACCTCGAAGCTCCAGTTCCCGCCGGCGTCGACCGGAACATCAACAGGGGCTTCCCCGCGGACAGTGACGCGGACCTTCGATCCGGCTGCCACGGCTGATGCCGGTGCCGCCGGGACGGTGCCGGTGACGGGCTGGCCGGCAGTGTAGTTTTTGCCGGCGGCGGGCGCGGTGACGGCGGGCTTGTTGAGGAATACCTCAAGGCCGTAACCGGGCAGCACCTTCAGGTTGTCGGCAAGGGTGGACGCAACGGCAAAATTCCGGACCACGTTGCCCGCAGCATCCGGGGCGTCGCCGGCGGAATGGGTGCCCACCGCGTAGTTGCCGCTGAGGTAGGGCCCGCCGGAGTCGCCGCCACTGGATTCGATGCCGTAGGACAGGAAGCCGTGGAATGCCCGCAGGTCGCCGGGATCAGCCCAGGAGCCGGGGCCCGGCACCACAAAGATGCCCACCTCATCCACGCTGCCGCAGGACCACGCCGACGTCCGGCCGGAGCGGCACACGGGCATGCCCACCACCGGGTTGGCCTGGCCGATGATCTTCACGTCCGGGCCCGGCGCGGAAGCATCAGCCCAGGTGCTGGCTGCCGGCACGGGGTCCATGCCTTTCTGGAGGTGGGCCACCACCGAGATGTCTGCGCCCACGTTGCCCGGGTTCTCGGCGTCGTCTGGGTTTTCGATGATCCTGGAGTTGCCGGCGCCACCGAACTGGCTGAAACCGAAGGTCCCCAGCAGCGCAGCGGCCGGGCCGCGGGGCTCAAGGGTTGCGGTCCGGGCGGCGCCGTCAGTGGAACAATGGCCGGCGGTGAGGACCGCCGGCAGGCCGTCCGGGCTAAACACGGAGAACCCGGTGGAGCAGGTCACGCCCTGGTCCGAAAAGAACCCGGTACCGCCCAGCACGTCCGCTTCCGCGGCCAGGGGCGGCCCGGCGTCGAGTTTAACGTTGGTGAACCGGGAGACGAACCGTGCCGGCGACAGCTTGCCGCGTTCAGTGCCGGCAGTAACACCGGGAGCTCCGGGTTGTCCCTCGGCAGCGGCATCAGCGGCCTCGGGCTGATTGATGCCGCCCGTCCTGATGACAAATCCGGCGCCGGACGCCACCACTGCCTGCAGGCCTGCGGGTCCCACCTGGCTGACGTAGTCCTGGAACAGCTGCTCCGTGCTGGCAGCAGTTTGGCTGCCGGCAGCCGCGTCAGCCGCCGCCTCGGCGGCGGCCCCGTCACCGACGGAGGGCTCGGTGGCCTGGGCGGCGGCCTCAACGGCGGCACGCTCACCGGAATCCACTGCCAGGTCCACCGGAGTGTCCAGTGCCAATCCAGCCACTGCCGCGGCCAGCCCGGGCCCGTCCCCGGATACGACGATGCGGCCGTCCACAACCTGCAGGGCGGTGAAGCCCGGCACGTTCCGAAGGGCAGCCTCGATGTCGGCAGCGTCGGATCCCAGCTGGCCGGCGGCGGAAAACTCCGCCGGCGTCAGGCCAAGGTCCCGCTGGACCGCCGTGGTGAGGTCGCTTTCCGCCGGTCCGGCGGGGGCTGGTGCAGAAGATGAGTCTTCCGCAGAGGGGGCAGCCGGTGTGCCCCACGCGGGTGCTGCAAGCCACGCCGACGACGCCACCAGCGCTGCCGCCGCGGCCAGCGGCAGGAACTGCCTGTTGATAACTGATTTCATTTCGCCACTCCCGCTCCGGCCAGGGACTGGACCGCTGTAAGTTCATCGGGCGTTAAACCGTGCCGCAGGAGAAACGCCCGGGTGTCGAGCTCACGGACAAACTGCACCACCAGCGCGCCGCGGGCGGCCAGGAGCGGCGCCAGCTCTGCTTCGTCGAGGTAGCGTTCGCGGTCATGGGGCGGTCCGTGGGTCCGGTAGCGCTCGTTGATGCCGCGCGCCGCCTGCCGGTATCCCTGCGCAATCTCCGCGTCTGTGTCGCCGGCGAGGTCCTGGACCATTGCGGCGACCATGCCGCTGCGGTCCCGGCCGGCCGCGCAGTGGAGCACCACCGCACCCCTGTCCGCGGCTGCCGCGAGCGCCCGGAAGACATCCACCAGCTTGTCCGGGAACAGCCGGGCGTTGTCCGCGTAATAGGCGGGGTTGTTCAAGTAAGGACCGCAGACGGCCGCAAAGTCGGGGTCGCCGGGCACTTCGGTGGGCGCCGCGACCACAGTGATGCCGTGCAGGTCGGCGGGCACAACGGAAGGGTCCGTGTCCCGGCGGCGCACCTCCGCAGCGTTGCGGAGGTCCACCACGGTGCGGATGCCGTCGTCGTGCGCCTGCTGCCAGCCTGCCGCGGTGAGCCATTCCCGGCGCCCCATGCGGAACACTCCGCCCGTTACGTGCCACGCATTAACGGCGCCATCCCAGACGACGGACCTGCCCGAATTCCTCATTCCGAAAGCTAATCACAGCCCGGGAGGCACTTCGTGCACACCAGCCGGTGACCTGCGGCGCAATCAGGCGTACGGTGTCACTTGCGAGCCCACCGCCCGCCACGTATGAAGGCTGTTGTTCAAAGGAGAACATCATGGCAATTTTGGCTTTACGACGGCGGCGGGGGGCCTTTGCGGCCGTCCTTGCCACCATGGCAATGGCACTCGGTTTCACGGCAATCCCTGCTCAGGCAGCGCCGCCTCCGCAGGCGGACTATGTTGCGCTGGGCGACTCATACACGGCAGGCACAGGCGCCGGCTTAGCCTTACGCCCCGCGGGGGTGGCTTGCTGGCAGAGCAATCCGGGCTACGTGGACGTGGTGGGAAAAACGGGCCGGGTAAACCTCGTGGCCAACGGTGCCTGCCATGGAGCGGTCCTGTCACAGGCCAGCCCCTTCTATGACCGCGTCATTGTAACTCCCACAGTGCAGGAGCAACTCGCGTCCCTGGCCTCCATGGGGGCGATCTCCGCGGATACTGAACTGGTCAGCATCACCGCCGGAGCCAACGATGTGGGCTTCTCCTACGCCCTTGGAGTCTGCGCCACCCAGCCCGCGGCTGTCTGCGCCGGCACCTTGGACTACCTCACGTCGCCCACTAACCTCGGTTTGCTCCAGGCCGGCCTTGCCCAGACTTACGCTGCCATCCATGCGGCAGCACCAAACGCGAGGATTGCAGTCCTGGGCTATCCGTTCCTTTTTGATCCGGCCAGCCCCTTTGCTCCCATTCCAGCAGAAAACCAGCAGCTGATGAATGGGGCGACCATCCGGCTGAATACAACGATCGAAGCAGCCGTGAACACCGCCAACACTGCCTTCCACGCCAACGCACAGTACGTCGATATGACGGCACGGTTCGCAGGACACCAGGTCAACTCCGCGGACCCATGGCTGCAACTGAATCTTGCCCTGCCCACTGCGGACTACAACTTCCACCCGAACCAGGCCGGGCATCGTGCCTACGCCTCAGCGATCATGGGGGCAGTCAAACCGGCACAGCTCGCACGGAGGTAGCCGCCCCCTACCCGCGCCGGGCCAGCCGGTACTCAAGCCCGGCGCGGACCATGGGCCACTCGTGCTCCAGGATGGAGAACACCACGGTGTCGCGGAGTATCCCGTCCGAGGTCCGCGAGTGGTTCCGGAGCACGCCGTCCTGCTTGGCGCCCAACCGTGCAATCGCTTCGCGTGACTGGTGGTTCAGCCAGTGCGTGCGGAACTCCACGGCCGGGCAGCCGAGCGCCTCGAACGCGTGTTCCAGCAGGAGCAGCTTGGACTCCGGGTTGGTGCCGGTGCCCTGCGAGGACGCCGCGTTCCAGGTGGAGCCAATCTCCACCCGCGGTGTTGCGGCGTCGATGTTCATGTAGGTGGTCATCCCGATGACCTGGCCCGGACCGCCGGTGGCCGGGTCCGCCAGCCTCGTGGTGAACGGCAGCATGCTGCCCTGCTCCTGGAGGTCCAGCCGGCGCCGGATTTCGGCTGCCATGCCCTCCGGGGTGGGCACCGAGGTGTACCAGAGACGCCACAGTTCGCCGTCCGCGGCTGCGTCCACCAGGCCGTCATGGTGTTCCGGCGCCAGCGGTTCCAGGATCACGCGGCGGCCGGTCAAGGTTACGGGGTTCATAAAAGTCACTGCATCAGCCTAGGCCCACACTCCGCTGCCCGTTAGTGTGGGGACAGCAGGACCGCGAGCGAGGGAGTTGACGTGTCAGGTACCAATCCGGACCCCGAGGACGACAAGATCACAGGCCTGGAACCCGGCGGCGGCGTTCCACCGGGCGAAACACCGCCGGGCGAAGGCTCGGTGGCTGGAACGTCGGAACCGCGCCAGAAAGGCTCCGGCAAGGGCCAGCAGATTTTCTGGGTGGGTGCCATCGGTGCCGGCGTGGTGCTGTTCCTGCTCTACTTCATCGGCTACATCGTGGGCTTTTTCGACTAGCCGGAACGCGTTACTGGGTGGGCCAGTCGAAGAACCCGCGGCCGGTCTTGCGGCCCAGTTCGCCGCGGGCCACCTTGTCCCGCAGGATCTGCGGCGGGGCGAAGCGCTCCCCCAGGGTGGAGTGCAGGTATTCGGCAATGCCCAACCGCACGTCAAGGCCCACAATGTCCGTGGTCCGCAGCGGTCCGGTGGGGTGCTTGTAGCCCAGGACCATTGCCGCATCGATGTCTTCGGCAGAGGCGACCCCCTCTTCCACCATCCGCATTGCCTCCAGGGCAATGGCCACCCCCAGGCGGGAGGACGCGAACCCCGGCGCGTCGTTGACCACAACAGCAGTCTTCCCCAGCGCTGCCACCCAGTTCCGCGCTGCGGCGGCAAGCCCGGCGGAGGTCCGTTCGCCCAGGACCACCTCGATGAGGGTGGAGGCCGGGACGGGGTTGAAGAAGTGCAGGCCCAAAAAGTCCTCGGGCCGCTTCAGTTCGTTGGCCAGCCCGGTCACGGACAGCGAGGACGTGTTTGAGGCGATGCACGCACCGGCGGTCAACTGCTCCTCGATCCCCCGGAGCGCCGCGACCTTCAGTTCCCAGTCCTCCGGAACTGCCTCCACCACCAGTTCCCGTCCCGCGAACGCGCCGTAGCCGGTGACCACCTCCAGGCGCGCCGCGAGGTCATCCACGGAGGCCGTCACTGCGCCGCGTTCAACACTCTTGGCCGCGGCGGACAGGACCCTGTCGCGGGCGGCGGCGGCAGCCTCGGCGTCGCGCTCCACCACCACCACGTCCGCACCCTTGACCAGGAACGCGTGGGCGATGCCGGCGCCCATGCGGCCGCCGCCCAGGACACCGATGGACCCCGGCAGGCCGGGGGAAAGCTGGGGGTTGGTCATGAGTCCTTCTTTCCGCCGGGCTGGGTACCCCGGGCAGCTTTGGTGTCCAGGAAGGCCTGCATCCTGTCGAACTTCGCCTGCGATTCGAAGAGGATGCCCTGGGCCAGCTGGTCGATGAGGGGGTGGGCTTCAGCCGGGGCGTGGAACACCTGCTTGGTGATCCGCACGGCCAGCGGGTCCTGCCGTCCGATCCGGTCCGCCAGGCTGTGGGCGGCGGCCATCAGGTCCGCCGTGTCATGGATCCCGGAAATGAGATTGACGGCCAGGGCCTCCTCGGCGCCGAGGACCCGTCCGGCCAGCAGGATCTGCTTGGCCACCGGCTCCCCCACCAGCTCCTTGAGGCGCCAGCCGGCCCCCGCAGCGGCGAGGATTCCCAGCCCGGTTTCCGGGTTGCCGATCTGCACTGACGGCGTGCCGATCCGGAAGTCGGCGGCGTAGGCCAGCTCCGCGCCGCCGCCCAGGCAGTAGCCGTCCAGCGCGGCGATGACCGGCATGGGCAGCTTGGCAATCCTGATGAAGATTGTGGAGTTGATGCCCTGCAGCGCATCGTCCCGCCGCCGTTCCCGCAACTGCCTGATGTCGGCGCCGGATGCAAAAACACCGTCAGTACCGGCGATGACGAGGATCCGCGGGGTCTGTTCCAGTGCCGTACACACCACGTGCAGCTCGTCGACCATCTGCTGGTCTATGGCGTTACGGACCTCCGGCCGGTTGAGCAGCACCACCACCCGGTCGGCGCATTCCTCCACCAGCAGGGCGGAGAAGGTTTCGGCGGCCAGGTCCACGGCGCCCGGCATCAGACTTTCTCCAACAGCAGGGCGGTGCCCTGGCCCACACCGATGCACATGGTGGCCAGGCCCAGCGCCGCATCTTCGCGCTCCATCCGGCCCAGCAGGGTGATGGCGATCCTGGAGCCGCTGGAACCAAGCGGGTGGCCCAGGGCGATGGCGCCGCCGTCGCGGTTCACAATGTCCGGGTCAAGGCCCAGGCGGCGGATGCTGGCCAGGGACTGGGTGGCAAAGGCCTCATTAAGTTCGACGGCGGCAACCTCACCGATGGTGCGCCCGCTCCGCGCCAGGACCTTGCGGGTGGCGGGCACCGGGCCGATGCCCATGATTTCCGGTTCGCAGCCGGCCGACGCGCCGTCGACGATGCGGGCACGCGGGACCAGGCCCAGCTTTTTGATGGCTTCTTCCGAGGCCACAATGATGGCGGATGCACCGTCGTTCAGGGTGGAGGAGTTTCCAGCGGTGACCACGCTGCCGCCGCGGACCACAGGCCGCAGCCCGGCCAGGACGTCCATGGTGGTACCGGCCCGGGGGCCTTCATCGGTATCCACCACGGTCTCCGATTTCCTGGTAGCCACCGTCACGGGCACGATTTCGTCCTTGAAGCGGCCGGCGGCAATGGCGTCCAGCGCCAGCGCGTGCGAGCGGACGGCAAAGGCGTCCGCTTCTTCGCGGGTGATGCCGTCCACGCGGGCCACTTCCTCGCCGGTCTCCGGCATGGAAAACGTCATTTTGCCATCCCTGGACAGCGGTCCCTTTTGGAACTCCGGGTTCACAAACCGCCACCCGATGGAGGTATCGAAAATCTGGCCGGGTTTGGCGAAGGCGGCGGCTGGCTTCTCCTGGACCCACGGCGCCCGGCTCATGGACTCCACCCCGCCGGCGATCACGATGTCCGCGGCGCCTGACTTGATCATGTGGCTGGCCTGGATGATGGCGCTCAGCCCCGAGGCGCAGAGCCTGTTGACAGTGATACCGGGAATGTGGAGGGGCAGCCCGGCCAGGACGGTGGCCATCCGGGCCACGTTCCGGTTTTCCTCACCGGCGCCGTTGGCGTTGCCCAGGATGACCTCGTCGATGCTGTCCGGATCGAGCCCGGCCCGGGCCACCGCCTCGCGGACCACCAGGGCCGCCAGGTCGTCGGGGCGGACGGCTGACAGCGCGCCGCCGTACCGGCCCACCGGGGTTCGTACCCCGCCAACAAGGAAAGCCTGCGGACCTGCGGTTGCAGCCATGGAAACACCCTTCACGCGATCAACAGCACTGTCATCGGCGCCCGGCAACGCGGAAAACCACTTACCGACCGTTCGTTCTGTAAATAGTACACGGGGCACCCGTCGTTGCGAAGCGCCCCAGCCGGGGCGTTACAGGACCGTCAACCCCAGGTGCGCCGCCAGCAACGGCGCCAGGAGGCTTAACTGGTACTCGTCCACCACCACACCTGCCAGGCTGCCGAGCCCGCTGATGGACCGGAATTCGGTCCCGCGGAGGTCAACGTCCTTGAGCTTTGCGCCGCTGACGTCAAGGGTGCCGATGGTGCAGTTTTTCAGTGCCACCCGCGTTCCGGTGGCCGACCCAAGGTCCAGTTCGTTGATGATGCAGTCGCTGATCAGGACGTCGGTGAGTTTGGCGCCGCGCAGGTTGAGGAAGTCCAGCTTGCCGCCATCGATATGGACCGACTGCCAGCCGCTTTCGTAGAGTTCCGCGGACCCCAGCCGGGGGTTCCGGACCTCGACGTCCCGCCAGGCGCTCCGGGCGGCCCGGAACACGGGGGCGTACAGCTCGCCGATGATGCAGTCACGGAAGGTGGCGCCGCGGAGCTGGGTGTCGTTGAAGGAGATGCCCTGGAACTCGCATTCGGAAAAATCAGCACCGCCCAGGTTCAGACCGTCCGCTGCTGCCCGGTGGAACCGGACACCGTCATACCGTTCGCCGCTGTGGAATCCCGCCGACTCCAGGTCCATCAGGTCCACGCCCGCCAGGAGTGCCCGGGAGAGCTGCGGCGCGGCGACCTTGGGGGCACGTGCCCGGGTGGCCGCCACTAAAGCGACTCCGCTTTGGCCGCAATGTCCGCGAGATCCTTGGCGAGGGCCTTGCGGGTGATGGCCAGCCCGACCTTGCCGAACACGGCCAACATCACGCGCATGGCCGCCGAAGGGTTGTCCACGTGGGTGCCGAAGGTGACAGTGAGGTCAGTGCCGCCCTCGCGTGGTGCCAGGCTGAACCGGGTGCTGTAGTCGGCACCGCCCTGCTCCGCTTTGACGGTGGTGCTGCGGGTCGGCTCCACTTGGGCCACCCACATCTCAACGGTCTCGGACCGGCCCATCATTTTCCGGGTCTCCTTCCAGCGTGTTCCCTCGCCGTAAGGACCGTCCGTGAGCGGCTGGACAGCTTCGACGCCGGACAGTGTGGTGGCCGAGCCGGGAATGTCCGTGATCACGGCCCAGACCTGGTCAGGTGTTGCCTGGATGTGCCGGGTGACGTTTGTGCTTTGGTCCATGCTTCGAGCCTAGCCGTGGCCGCCGACAACTTACAGGCAGGGAAAGTCCGGTCCAGCTTGATTTAGTAAGCAAGCTTCGTGTTATGGTGAAAATGCAGTATTTGATCAACGCAACGAAAGGTGGCAACCAGCATGGGCCTCGGAGACAAGATCAGCAACGCAGCGGAAGACATGGGCGGAAAAGCCAAGGAAGCTGCAGGAAACGCAACCGACAATGACAAGCTCAAAGCCGAAGGCCAGGCTGACCAGGTCAAGGCCGACGCAAAGAAGGTCGGCGAAAGCGTCAAGGACGAATTCAAGCGCAACTAGGTTCAGGCTGAGGCAGCCGGGCACCGCCTTCGGGTAGCCAGCTGCATTGCTGGAACGCAGCGCATAGACGGCGGCGGATCCCACGGGATCCGCCGCCGTTCTGCTGTGCGGACGCAGCAGCCAGGGATTCCAGCCGGCGAGTCCATTCCGCACAGCCAGCCCTGCGGCCTGTTGCCGGCAGCCGCCGCTAGCCTTGCCCCATGACCTTCATTGACCTTAGCGCCGAAAGCGCAGTTGCCGGCGGTTCCACCAACCTGCGCGGCTATCTGGCCACGCCCCCGGGGCCGGGCCCGTTCCCCGCCGTGGTGATGATCCACGAGGCATTCGGCCTGGACGCGAACTCAATGGGCCACGCGGACCGGCTGGCCCGGGCGGGGTACCTGACCCTCGCCGTCGACCTTTTCAGCGACGGCCGCAGGCGCTGCCTGGTGGCAACGATGCAAAGCCTGGTCAGCGGCCACGGCACGGCGTTTACGGACATTTCCGTGGCGCGCGCCTGGCTGGCCGGCGCCTCGGACAGCACCGGCAGGACGGGCGTGATCGGCTTCTGCATGGGCGGCGGCTTTGCCCTCCTGGCGGCCCACGACGGGTTTGACGCCGCGGCGGTCAACTACGGCAAGCTACCGGGCCGGCCGGAGGAGGCCCTCCGTGACGCCTGCCCCATCGTGGCCAATTACGGTGCCCGGGACAAAACCCTCAAGGGTGCCGCCGCCAGGCTGGAAACCGTCCTTGATGATCTGGGGATCGAAAACGACGTCAAGGAGTTTCCCCACGCCGGCCATGCGTTCCTCAACGAATCCGAGGCCGGGCCCGCCGTCCTGCGGCCGCTGATGCGGGTGCTGGGGATCGGGCCGGATCCGGAGTCTGCACCGGAAGCCTGGCAGCGGATTGAGGACCACTTCGCCCGCCACCTCAAAACGACGGCGCCCTGACGGGCTCTCCCGTTAAACGCCGGACGGCGGGGCACCCTAGGGGCGTCCCGCCGTCGTACGTTTCCAACCAGCCTGGCGGCTGCCGAAGAATTCCTAGCTGTAGAGCTCGTTCTTCGGTGCGTTGTTCCTGACCTTCTGCCAGCCGAGCCACAGCACCAGGGCGAAGAACGGGATGGTCGCCAGGGTCCAGAGGCCCAGGTAGAAGACCTCACCGCCCTTGTTGGTCATGGTGTCGAAGCCGATCAGGACCACAATCACCAGCAGTGCCACCAGCCCGGCCCAGCTGGTCCACGGCGAACCGGGCATGGGCAGGCTGGAGGTGACGCCCTTGCGGTGGCGCAGCGCGATCTGGCTGGCGAAGATGGCGCCCCAGGTGAAGATCACGCCGATCGAGGCGGTGTTCAGGGCGAGGTCGAAGGCGTAGGAGCCGCCCAGCCAGATGTTCAGCAGGATGCCCACCAGGTAGAACGCCGCGATGGCCAGGATGGCGGCGTACGGGACGTGGCGGGAGGACATCTTGGTGAGCCACTGCGGGGCGTGGCCGTTGTTGGCCATGGTGCGGAAGACCCGGCCGATCGAGTACAGGCCGGAGTTGCAGGAGGACAGGGCCGCGGTGATGACGATCATGTTCATCACATCGCCCACCCAGCCCAGGCCCATCTGGCCGAACACGGTGACGAACGGTGAGGTCCCGGCCACGTACTGGTCGGAGGGAAGCAGCATGGCCAGCAGGGTTACAGAACCGACGTAGAACACCACGATGCGGAGCACAACGGCGCGGATGGCCTTGGGCACTTCGCGCTTTGGGTTCTGCATCTCGCCTGCGGTGATGCCGACCAGTTCGATGCCGTTGTAGGCGAAGATCACGGCGTTCAGGACAAGCACCATCACCAGGGCGCCCTTCGGGAACATGCCGCCTTCAGCAGCGAAGAGGTTGTTCACCGAGGCGTTGCCGTCACCCACCTTGGCGTTGGTGACCACCATGAAGGTGCCCACTGCCAGGAAGATCAGGATGGCGCCCACCTTGAGGCAGGAGGCCCAGAATTCGAACTCGCCGAACGCCTTGACGCTGAGCAGGTTCACGGCCACCAGGAGCAGGAGCGCGGCAATGGCGCTGACCTCCACAGGGACGTTGGGGAAGAAGAACTGGAAGTACAGGCCGATTGCGATCAGTTCCGCGATGCCCGTCATGCCCCAGTTGATGAAGTACATCCAGCCGGACACATAGGCGCCCTTGCGGCCGAACATTTCGCCGGCGTAGCTGACGAACGAGCCTGAGGTCTGCCGGTACATGATGAGTTCGCCGAGGGCCCGCATCAGCAGGTAGGCGATGACGCCGGCAATGGCGTAGGAGAAGATCAGGGCGGGGCCGGTGGAGGCGAGGCGGCCGCCGGCTCCCATAAAGAGGCCGACGCCGATCGCGCCGCCCATGGCGATCATGGTGACGTGGCGGCGGCCCAGCGTTTTGCTGTATCCCTCGGCGCTGAGGGACGGGTCAGACGTGGCCGCGGCCGGGGTGTTCTTAAGATCTGAGGGGGTACTTTGAGGCACAACGATTCCTTGTAGGTTGGGGGTTGGCCGCATCCGGGGGCGAATGATCCAGATCACATAATTCGGTGTTTAGCCCCGGGGGCAACCGATTACATCCATGATCCTTCGCACAGCCGAAGCTTCGCGCGGCTCGTCCATCGTACAAGACGCGAAGGGTGCCACGTGACGCGCACAACACTTCCGGTGTCTGCAGTACCGGATCCGCCCCGCCCCGCCCCTGTACCCCGACCTCCCCCCGTTGCCCTATCACTTATGGTCGCTAAAAGGGCCCAATGGGAGCCATAAGTGATAGGGCAACGGGAGGGGAGACTAGGCTGAAACCATGGCCACCGCCCACCGGATTTCCCCTGCCCTGCAGCCGCAGCTGTACCGCTTCTCCCGCCTGGATTATGCCGCCGTGATTCTCTACATCGGCTTCGCGGGGATCTTCGCCCTGGCCGGGGAGTTCCTGGCCCCGCTGGTGGCGCAGCTGTCGCCGTCACCCGCAGCGGCCTCCTACGCTTTGAACCTGCTGTTCTACGCCTCGGTGGGCATCCTGGCGTTCCTGGCGGCGCGGAAGGTGGTGGGCCGGGACCTCCGCGTGCTGGCCACGCGGCCCTGGTTCACGGTGCTGATGGTGCCTGCGGGCGTGATCGTGATGATGATCCTGACGGCTGTGCTGGTGGCGCTGGGCGGTGAGGTCCAGACGTCCGTCAACCAGGCCGGGCTGCAGCGGCTGATGCAGCAGGTGCCCGCGTGGCTGATGGTGCCGCTGCTGGTGGTGGCCGGCCCGTTCGTGGAGGAGTTCATCTTCCGGCACCTGCTGATCGGCAAGCTGAGCCGGCGGCTGAACATCTGGCTCTGCTGCGCCCTGTCCGTGGTGCTGTTCGCCGCGCTGCACATCGCCGGCCGGGAAGCCATCACCCTCACCGCCCTGCTCCCCTACCTGGCCATGGGCGCAACCCTGGTGTTCGTCTATGTGTGGACCGGGAAGAACCTGATGTTTTCCTACTTCGTCCACGCGGCGAAGAACCTGCTGGCAGTGGTGTTCCTGTACGCCATCCCGCCCGAACTCTTTGAGCAGATGCAGCAGCTGCAGGCCTAGGCGCCCGCTGCCCGGAACGTGAAGCGGCGGGTGCCGATGGTGCGCCCGGTGATAAACACCTTCACCCCTGCTGCGGCGTTGGTGCCCGCGAGGTACCGGTAGCTTTCGCCGGGGTTGTATGCCGCCGGGGAATCGGGATCGGCGGCAAGGCCAGGGCCGAACTCGATGACGTCCGTCCCCACCCGGTACCGGCCCGTCTCCGCCACCAGCTGGTAGGTGTCCGGTTCATCCAGCGGCACCACGCCCTCCAGCCCGCCACCGGGTGCGAAGGTCAGTTCCAGGGCGTAGGCGGTGTCCGTGCCGTCAAAGGCCACGTCAACAACCGTCGCGGCGCCGGCCACGCTGACATCCACGCTGGTGGACAGCCGGTGCACCACCGTGGGGCGGCTGCTGAAGTCCATGGCGGCGCTGAACCGGCCCTCATGTTCAAGCGCGTAGATGCCGTCCGCCCGGCGTTTCGCGGCAGGCAGGGGCAAGTAGAAGTTCGCGGCCAGCTCCTCTGACAGGGCGACGGAGCTGCCCGTGCGGCGGGTGTGCTGGCTGCGGAACGGGCCCAGGTCGAAGAAGCTGCGGGAAAGGCGCACGCCGGAGAGGACCGCCGCCCCCGCCGCGAAGCGCAGGAAGGTGGGGTTGGTGGCCAGCCCTGACACCACCCCGGGATCCTGGTGGTCGCAGCCGCCGAACACCGTGGTCACGGCGCCGGCCTGCCGGAACCGGAACACCCCGCAGCGTTCCAGCGCAGCGTCCGCCGGGACCAGCGGCGGCGGCATAACGGCGGCCGACGCCGGCACAGCCTCCAGCGCCTGGCCCACCAAAGGATCCAGCCGGGTCAGCGCCAGCAGCTTGGCCGGTTCGTGCAGCGGGAAGCCCTCCAGCCAGGCCGCGGCCGCCGCGAACTCCGGGTTCCCGTCCTGGGCAGCGAGCCGGCGGTAGAAGGGCAGGAACGGGGCCGCTTCGAAGGCCTGCCACTGGTCCTGCCGGCGGGAGTGCACCGATTCCACCGTGCCGTCCGGGTTGAACCAGGGCAGGAACGCGGTGAGGTTGGCCCGGACGTGGTCCAGCAGTTCCGGCCGGTCCGAGCTGTCCGCGATGGCCAGCAGGGAAGGGTTGGTGACCGCCGTTGCGTACAGCGGGCTGCGCTCCGAGTACATGCCGTCCGGCAGCTGGTCGATCCCTTCGGCCAGCCACTCCGCAATCCGGGGGTCGATGTCCGGCCGCGGCTGCAGCTGGTTCATCTGTGCCAGCGCGGCGCAGAGCTCCCACCGGTGGTTGGGGGTGTGCACGCCGCCGGCCACCATGGCGTCCGTGGCCCGGGCGATGATGCCCCCCAGCCGCTCCGCCACCCCCACCAGCAACGGATCGGCGGCTGCCGCCGCGCCGCCCCGGATCAGGCCCAGGGCCAGGCACACGTCGTTCAGGGTGAACGCGGAGTCCGGCGGCGAGCACAGGTTGGTGCCGTCAAACAGGCCCGTGGGGCCCTGCAGCTGTTCCAGCCGGGCCAGGCAGGCGTCCATGTCCGCACCCAGCCAATCCTGGCCGTGATAGGCGGAACCGGGCTCCGTGTAGACGGCCAGCAACGCCAGCAGCCGGGACATGGCGGGCCGGTGCGCCAAAACCTGCGCGCCGCCGTCGTCCGTGTCCAGCATTGCCGCCACAAAACCGTCCGCCGCCTTTGCCACCCGGGTAAGGAAACCGGCGTCGGCAACAACTGTCTGCAAAATGCTTACCTTTCAGAGGTCCCGCCGGGGCGGAACGGGGTCAGTCCTTGAGGCCGGCGCTGACGTCGGCGTTGAGCACGTACTTCTGGAACACAAAAAACACCAGCACCAGCGGCAGGAGGGAGATCACGGACGCGCCCAGCAGGACCGGCCAGTCGATGTTCTCGGCGCCCACAATGCTGCGCAGCGCCACCTGGAGCGTGTACCACTTGGGATCGTTGAGCACGATCAGCGGCCAGATGTAGTCGTTCCAGCGCCACTGGAAGGAAAAGATGGCCAGGGTGAACAGGATGGGCCTGGACAGCGGGAGCATGATCCGGAAGAAGATGGCCAGCTCGCTGGCGCCGTCGATCCGTGCCGAGTGCAGCAGGTCATCGGGAACCGTCAGGAAGAACTGCCGGAACATAAACACGCCGGTGGCGGTGATGACGGAGGGGACGATGATGCCGGCCAGCGAGTTGTACAGGCCCAGGTCCCGGATCACCGTGAAGGTGGGGTTCAGGATCACCTCGGTGGGCAGCATGGTGGTGGCCAGGATGCACACAAAAAACAGCCGGGTGCCCTTGTTGTTGTACTTGGCCAGCGCGTAACCGGTGCAGGCGCTGAAGAAGACGGTCAGGACGGTGGTGACGATCGCCACCGTGGCCGTGTTCAGGAAGTACTGGGCGAAGTCCACCCGCTCCCACGCGTCCACAAAGCCCTGGAACGTCCATTCCCGCGGGATCAGCGACAGCGGGTAGCTGAACAGTTCGCTGCCGGGCTTGAAGGAGCTCAGCAGGAACCAGAGCAGCGGAATTGCGTAGAGGGCGGCGATGACCCACATCAGCACGGTCAGCGGCAGGGAGGTCCGGCCTCCGGCTTCGCTGTTTTTCCGTTTGCGGTTACGGGGCCGGGCAGCGGCCCGTTCGGCGCCGAGGGCTGGTTCTTCCGCCACGGCGGGCGGGAGGTTGGCAGCTGTTGCCATGGGTCAGGCCTTCTTCCGGTTGAACCGCAGCTGGATGAGCGCGATCGCCAGCAGGACCACCATCAGCACCATCGACGCGGCGCTGGCGTAGCCCACCTTCGACTGCTCGAAGCCGGTTTTGTAGATGTACTGCACGATCAGGGTGTTTTCCGTGCCCGGGCCGCCGTTGGTCAGCGCCTGGATCATGGCGAACTCCTTCATCGAGCCGATCGTGGAGAGCAGGATGACCATGAACGACGTCGGCGCGATGCCCGGGAACGTGACGTTCCGGAAGCGCTGCCACGCGTTGGCCCCATCCAGTTCGGCGGCCTCCAGCAGGGCCTCCGGGATGTTTTTCAGGGCCGCGATGAACAGCAGCATGTTGAAGGCGGTACCGCCCCAGGCCGAGGCGAAGATCACCACCATCAGGGCCAGGTTCCCATTGCTGGACCACGGCACCGCGCTGCCGCCGGCGCTGGTGATCAGGAAGTTCACAAACCCGAAGTCCTGGCCGAACAGCCACTTCCAGATGACGCCCACCACGATGGGAGAGATCAGCCAGGGCAGGAAGATGATGATCTTGGCGGCGGTGCGCCCCCGGACGGCCTTGCTGACCAGCAGCGAGGCCACCCCGAGGGAACACACAAACACCAGCGGCACCGAGAGCACGGTGTAAACGAACGTCCGGCCCAGCGCAGCGTAGAAGGTACTGTCCGCGAAGAGCTTCTGGAAGTTGGCCAGGCCGATGAAGTTCAGCTTGCCAACGCCCCGGTAGTCCGTGAAGGAATACAACAAACCCAGGGCTCCGGGCCAGACGAAGAACACCAGGAACAGGACCACGTTGACGCCCAGGAGGATCAGCGGTGCCAGGACGTAGCGGTTCCGGCGGTTCTGCTGGGACTTGCTCCGGACTGCCGGGGCAGGAGCCTGCTCCGGGGCCGGGGTGATGGTTGGCTGTGCCATGAAACTCAGGCGCCGTTGTAGAGCTTCACGATGTTCTCCACCGTGGTTTTGGCGTCCTGGCTGCCGGAAAGCATCTTGACAGTCTCTTCACGCAGCGGGTCACCCGAGAACGGGGCCTCGGCGTAGGCTTCCATGACCACACGCTTGATGGCGTTGTCGCCCTTGGCATCGTTCTCCGCGATCTGCTTCTGGTACAGGTCGAAGGACGGCTGCTGGAACTGGTACTCCACTTTGAGGTCCTTGGCCGGGATGTAGCCGCCCAGCTGTGCGAACTCGGTGTAGTTGGCATCGTCGTAGAACCAGTCGATGAACTTCTTGGCTTCCTCATCGGCACCGGTGTCCTTGAAGGCGACCATAAAGCCGCCGCCGAGGTTGGTGGCGTTGACCGGCTGCTTGGGCAGCGGCACCGACATCCACTCGAAGTCCTTGATGTTTTTGTTGAAGTCCGCAACCTGCCAGCTGCCGGAGTAGTACGCGGCCACCTGGCCGGACTTGAACATCGCGTTGCCGTCCTCGCCGCTGAGCCAGACCGACTTGGGCATGGTTTTGTCGTCGTTGATCTTGGCAAAGTACTCAAGGGTTTCCACGGCTTTGTCGTCCGCAGCGTACTTGTCGCCCTCCTTGGCGAAGGCGGTGCTGCCGAACTCGTACATCATGGCGCGCAGGCGGTGGCCGGAGCGGTCCATCACCACGCCGTACTTGGCGCCGGCTTTCTCGCGCACCTCGGTGACTGCCGCGATGAACTCATCCCAGGTCCAGGCTTTGTCGATCTCGGTGGGGAACGCCACGCCGGCCTTTTCGAACAGGCTCTTGTTGACGAACAGGCCCACGGCCGTGAGGTCGGACGGGATGGCGGGGATGATGCCGTCCGGGGATTCCTGCAGGAAGTTTTCGCTGATGCCGTGGGACTTGGCAATGTCCGTGAGGTCCTGGAGCTGGTTGACCCAGAGCGGGTCGACGCTGGTGACCCGCGCCAGGGCCGGCAGGTCGTTGGCCGTGGCCGCGTTTTTGAGCTTGGTGGTGATGTCCGCGGTGGGGACGTCCACCACTTCGATGGTGATGCCGGTGGCTTCCTTGTACTTGGCCGCGGCGGCTGCGAACGCGCCGCCCTGGTTGGTGTCGCCGGAGAGGACCAGCTGAAGGGTCTTGGCGCCGCCGTCGGTGGAGCCGCCGCCACTGCCGCAGGCCGAGAGGCCCGCTGCCAGGGCTGAGAGTCCTAGTGCCGTCATGCCGAACTGCCGGCGGGTGATGCTGGAGATTCTTGTCTTCTCTGACAATGCCTTGTCCTGTCTCTCGCTAATGCTCCTGGGCCAGCTCGTAGCCCTTGGCTGGAGGCTTGTCCGCCACCGGCAACACCGCCGGGGGAAAAGCCTTTCCTGGTAAACTGTGACCCATGTCATGACATATTGTCAAGAGTACTTTCCAACGTTATAGGCGTTTTCCCGCAAGGCCTGGCAGCGCTTCCCCGCAGCCGCATGCCACCCCGATCCGCACCTGGCACGCAAGCACAACCTTCCACCGGAGCACCTGCCACCGTACCTTGGTTGGATGGGACTGAATATCCAGATTGTCATTGATTGCCGGAACCCCCACCAGCTGGCCGACTGGTGGGCTGAAACCCTGCAGTGGGCGGTGGAGCCGCAGGACGCAGCCTTCATCCGGTCCATGATCGAGCAGGGGTTCGCCACCGGGGACCAGACCATCACGCACCGCGGAAACCTGGTGTGGAAGGACGGCGCCGCCATCCGCCCGCCGGAGGAGATAGCGTCCAAGGCCCCCACCCGTCGGCTGCTCTTCCAGATCGGACTGGAGGAAAAGACCGGCAAAAACCGGGTGCACTGGGACCTGAACTTGGCAGGCCGGGACAAGGACGAGGTGCGCAGTGAGCTCGAAACCAGGGGTGCCACGTTCCTGTGGACCGCCAGCCAGGGCCCACATTCCTGGCACACCATGGCGGACCCTGAAGGCAACGAGTTCTGCATCAGCTGAGGCCAATTACTAGACTTGCACGGTGAGCAATCAAATCCCCGCACCGGTGTCCGACGTCTTCGACCCCACCCGCTGGCGGGTTGTGTCCGGATTCGACGACTTCCAGGACATGACCTACCACCGCCAGGTGGAGCGGGATGCTGACGGCGGATGGGTCCGGGACCTGCCTGCAGTCCGGATCGCGTTCAACCGGCCCGAGGTCCGGAACGCCTTCCGGCCCGGCACCGTGGACGAGCTTTACCGCGCCACGGACCACGCCCGGATGAGTCCGGACGTGGCCACCGTCCTGCTCACTGGCAACGGCCCCTCGCCCAAGGACGGCGGGCACTCGTTCTGCTCCGGTGGGGACCAGCGGATCCGCGGCCGGGACGGCTACCGCTACGCGGACGGCGAGACCCAGGAAAGCATCGACCCGGCCCGCGCGGGCCGGCTCCACATCCTGGAGGTCCAGCGCCTGATCCGCACCATGCCCAAAGTGGTGATCGCCGTGGTCAACGGCTGGGCGGCCGGCGGCGGCCACTCCCTGCACGTGGTGGCTGACCTCACCATCGCGTCCCGCCAGCACGGAAAGTTCAAGCAGACGGACGCCACTGTGGGCAGTTTCGACGCCGGTTACGGCTCGGCGCTGCTGGCCCGCCAGATCGGCCAGAAGGCGGCCCGGGAAATCTTCTTCCTGGCCCGCGAATATTCCGCGGAGGACATGGTCCGGATGGGTGCCGTCAACGAAGCAGTGGACCATGAACGGCTCGAGGAAGTGGCCCTGGAGTACGCGGCGGACATCGCCCGGCAGTCCCCGCAGGCCATCAGGATGCTCAAATTCGCGTTCAACCTGGCCGACGACGGCCTGGCCGGGCAGCAGGTGTTCGCCGGCGAAGCCACCCGGCTGGCCTACATGACGGATGAGGCGGTGGAGGGCAAGGAAGCCTTCCTGCAAAAACGCGACCCCGACTGGTCCAACTTCCCGCACTACTTCTAAGGCAGGCAATGCAAATGAACAGTGCAGAGAACAGCACGGCAGCCCCCGGCGGGCCCCTGGACATCGATCCCGCACTCAAGGCCCTGGCGGCCGCCCTCCACGGTGAGGGTCCCGCCGTCGAACTTTCCCTCGGCGCGGACGGCGCCCTGGTGGTGGGACACGTCGAAACCCCCGGCTGCGACGACGCCGTGGCGGTGGTCCGCACCTCCGGATCCACCGGCACGCCCAAGGCGACCATCCTGACGGTGGAATCCCTGGCGGCGTCCTCCATGGCCACGGCGCTGGCGCTCAAGGGCGAGGGCCAGTGGCTGTTGGCGCTGCCCGTCCAGTACGTGGCCGGCATCCAGGTGCTGGTCAGGTCGCTGTTCGCCGGCACCCGGCCCTGGGTGATGGACATGTCCGGCGGGTTCACGCCGGAGGCCTTCACCCAGGCGGCCCTGGAACTGACGGACAAGATCCGCTTCACGTCCCTGGTCCCCACGCAGCTGCGCCGGCTGCTGGACCACCCCTCCCCCGAGACCCTCGCCGTGCTCCGCCGCTTCAACGCCATCCTGCTGGGCGGTGCGCCCGCGCCGGCGTCGCTGCTGGCAGCCGCCACGGAGGCCGGGGTCCGCGTAGTCACCACGTACGGTTCGGCCGAAACCTCGGGCGGCTGCGTCTACAACGGCTACCCGATGGAGGGCGTCTCCATGCGCGTGGCCGAGGACGGCCGGATCCTGCTGGGCGGCGACACCATCACCGCCGGCTACCTTGAGGCCCCGGATGAGGAAACCCGCACCTTCTTCGAGGAGGACGGCGTGCGCTGGTACCGGACCAGCGACCTGGGCAGCATTGACGGCGACGGCCGGCTCACCGTCCTGGGCCGTGCTGACGATGTGATCATCACCGGCGGCGTTAAGGTTTCCGCCGCGCTGGTGCAGGCTGAGCTGGAGAAGAACGACGGCGTCTCCGCGGCTTTTGTGGCCGGCGTTCCGTCCACGGAATGGGGCCAGGCCGTGGCGGCCTACGTCGCGTTCGCCGGGGCGGAGGGCGGCAGCGGGGACCCCGCCGCCGGGCTGGCCGCCGAATGGCACGATGCCCTGGGGCACCTCGCCCCCAAAACCGTGCTGGTGGCGCCGGACCTGCTGATGCTCCCCAACGGCAAACCTGACCGGCTGGCCATGACAGCGGAGCTCAGCGCCCGGCACGCGGGAAAGTAGAGTGGACCTGCACCATTGCGGCGGCCGCGTAGCCGGCCTGCCGTTTTCCCGAACCAACATGAGGTACTGACCGTGGCCACAGCCGCTCAATGGATCCAAGGCGCCCGACTCCGGACGCTGCCTGCCGCGATTGCGCCGGTGCTGATCGGCTCCGCCGCCGCCTACGGGATGGATTCATTCCTTCTGTTCAACGCCATCCTGGCGGCGCTCGTGGCGCTGCTGCTGCAGGTGGGCGTGAACTTCGCCAATGACTACTCGGACGGCATCCGCGGCACGGATGATGACCGGGTGGGTCCGCTGCGCCTGGTGGGGTCCGGGGCCGCCAAGCCGAACCATGTGAAACTCGCCGCGTTCGCGTGCTTTGGCGTGGCCATGGCGTTTGGCCTGGTCCTGGTGGTCATCACCCAGAGCTGGTGGCTGATCCTTGTGGGGCTGGGCTGCGTCATGGCGGCCTGGGGCTACACCGGCGGCAAAAACCCGTACGGCTACATGGGCCTGGGCGACGTGTTTGTGTTTGTGTTCTTCGGCCTGGTGGCCACCCTCGGCACCACCTACACGCAGGCGGGCCAGATCGACCTGCCTGCCATCATCGGCGCCGTGGGAACCGGCCTGATCGCCACCGCCCTGCTGATGGCCAACAACGTCCGGGACATCCCCACGGACTTGCAGGCCGGCAAAAAGACCCTGGCCGTCCGGCTGGGCGACAAGCACGCCCGGGAAAGTTACGTCCTGATGCTGGCCGTGGCCATCCTGCTGGTGGTCATCCTGGCCCCGACCCGCCCGTGGATGCTGATTGTCCTGCTGCTGATCCCCGCGTGCCTGATGCCCGCCTGGCTGATGATCAACGGCCGCAAGCGCAAGAGCCTGATCCCGGTCCTGAAGCAGACCGGCCTGATCAACCTCGGATACAGCGTGCTGTTCGCCGCAGGCCTGGTGCTCAGCCACGGCTTCTAGCAAACGCTAGCTGCGGGCCCCGGGGTCCTTGGTGTTGTTGCTGATGGCGATGTCCGGGTTGGCGTCCAGCAGGGCGTCCTCGGCGTTGGCGTCCTGGACCTCCCCGGCGGACCGCATGGGCTTGGCCTTGCCGGAGAACCGGTGGTGCAGGTTGGCTGCGGCGGCGTCACGCTGCTTCTGGAAAAAGAGGTAGCTGACGGCGAACGCAATCAGCGCAGCGCAGATGACTGACATCAGGGCGCCCAACTGCAGGATCGTGAACAACACGAAAAGCGGGACGAACAGCGCAAGACGGATGAGGGAATATTTCAAAAAGGCCACATTCAAGTTTAGCGGCCTCCCGCCCGGGCCCTTGCCCTGCAGGTAACGATAGACTTGATGGCATGCTCTTCCGTGTGGCTCTGGCCGTCGCAGTCCTCGTCATCTTCGTGTATGGCCTCGTGGATGTGATCCGTACCGACGCCCGTCAGACCCGGGGCATCTCCAAACCGGCCTGGATCGTAGTGATGATCGTCCTGCCCGTGGTCGGCGCGATCCTGTGGCTGCTGATCGGCCGCCCGCGCGGCACCCCGCCGCAGCAGCAGGCCCGCCGCCACCCCACCGCCCCGGACGACGATCCCGAATTCCTGCGGAACCTCGAGTCCCGCCGGCGCAACCAGACTGAGGCGGAGCGGCTGAAGAAGCTGCAGGCCGACCTTGAGGCCCGGGACCGGCAAGAGGGCACCGGCACGGACAAACACGAATCCGACGAACACGACGCGGACGGGCTTAAGTAGCAGCCCGCTCCCCCGGCTACACCGGCAACTCCGGCAACACACAACGGGCCCTCCCCGGCTGGATCAGCCAGGCAGGGCCCGTTGTGGTTTGCAGCCCCCTCCGGGGCGTTGCAGGTGCCTTACAGCCCCGAGTAGGAGTGCAGGCCGTTGAAGAACTGGTTCACGATGGTGAAGTTGAAGACCACGCACAGGTAGCCAACGATCGAGAGCCAGGCTGCCCGGGTTCCGGTCCAGCCCCTGGTGGCGCGTGCGTGCAGGTAGCCGGCGTAGACCACCCAGATGACAAAGGTCCAGACTTCCTTGGTGTCCCAGCCCCAGAACCGGCCCCAGGCCTTCTCGGCCCAGATGGCACCGAACATCAGCGTGAAGGTCCAGCCGATGAAGGCGATGGCGTTGATGCGGTAGGAGAGGTTTTCCAGGCTCAGCGCGGACGGGACCAGGCGCATGAAGCCCAGCTTGTCCGCGCCGCCGGCAGCCACGGTCTTCTGCCGGTGCGACTGCACCAGTTGCAGCGCGGACATGGCGAACGTCAGGGTGAAGAGGGCGGAGGAGAGCACCGCGATGGAGACGTGGATGATCAGCCAGTAGCTCTGCAGGGCCGGCACCAGGTGCCCCACCGGGGTGAAGTAGGCAACGGATGCCGCCACCAGCATGATGATGGCCAGGCCCACCACAAAGGTGCCCAGGAACCGCAGGTCGCGGCGGATCAGCACCAGCAGGAAGACGGCCACGGCCACAAACGCGCCGGTGGTCAGGAATTCGTACATGTTGCCCCACGGCACCCGCCCGGCGCCCAAGGCGCGGGTGATGACGCCGGCGGCGTGGATGAGGACGCCCAGGACGGTCAGGGCCACGGCAATACGCGCGGGCGCGCGGCGCTCGGCGGCGTACTTCATGTCGCCGTCGGCGGTGATGACCCCGCCGCCGTTTCCGGCAGCCACGGCCGACGACGGACGTTCGGCCCGGCCCGCAGGCCCGGCCAGATGCGACGCGTCGGAGCGGGAGCCGGCTTGCGCCGCCCCGGCCGCAACCGGCACCCTGGTGGGTGACTCGGCCTGTGCGGCCTTCAGGTCGATGGCGCGCAGGGCCTTGCTGCTTTTGGCCAGGTCCCAGGCAAACGCGATGAACGCGATGGTGTAGGTGCCAGCGGCCAGCAGCATAAAGAGCTCGCTGTACTGGCCCATGGTCTCGTTGATTCCGAACGGCATTACTGGTCCTTTTCGGGCCCGGCGGGGCCTGCTGGGGTGGGGGAGCCTGCGTTATTATCGCGCTTGCTGCTGGGAGTTTGCTGGGATGCGTCCGGGGATTCGGGTTCCAGCTGCCATTCGGTGGCGAACAGCCCCTTCAGGGCTGCCGCTTCGGCGGCCAGCCTGTGGTCCTCGCCGCGGGCCAGGAGGCCGTATTCCACCATGGTCCGGCCGTCCTCATGGGTCCCGGTCCGGACCCAGACGCGGCGCCGGTTGATGTAGAGGGACAGGATAAGCCCGGCGACAGCCAGCAGCGCGAACGCCAGGGCGTAGGCCTGGCCGGGGTTGTGGTGGATGTCCACGCCGATGTAGCGCTTGACGCCGTCGAAGCTGATGCTGCCCTTACCGTCCGGAAGGGTGTAGGAGGCGCCGGGGGTGAGGGTGATGCCGCCGGCGTCGAGGTTCCGGGCGTTGAGCGGCGTGAGGTCCTCAACGTCGAGTTCAAAGACGTTCTGCGGTGCCCCGTTGTCCAGTCCCAGGTCCCCGTAGTAGGAGTTCAGCGTCAGCTGCGGGTTGAACAGTTCGGGGTCGGCGCTGAAGGAGACGCCTTCCGGAGTGATGAACGCGGTGGGCAGGAAGAAGCCCACAAAGCCCAGCTGGTCCGGGGCGGCGTCGGGAACCTTGATCACCACGGAGGAGTAGTAGTTGTCGCCCTGGAGCTTGGCCACCACCGGGCCCTGCATGGACACGTTCCCGTCACCGTCACGGACGGTCACCACCGGGGCGTAGCCGTTACCGGTGAGGTAGATGCTGGTGCCGCCCAGGGTGATGGGGTCGTTGACTTTGAGGGTCTCGTCCCGGGCGGGGGCGTCCGGGTTTTCCTTGGTGGTGACAGCCGCCGAAAAGTCGATGGGCTGGCCGAACTTACCCTGGGATTCCCGGTCGAAGGTGATGTCGAACTTGTTCAGCTGGATGGAGTACGGTTCCAGCTGCCCGGACTGGAAGTTGGTGCCGGGGGTGAACTGGTCGTAGCCCACCAGCGTGTTCACAAACGTGTCACCCTCCACCAGGATGCGCTGGCCGCTGTAGCCGAACAGGCCGCCCAGCGCCACGGAGACCAGGACACCGATCAGCGAGGTGTGGAAGATGAGGTTGCCCACCTCCTTGGCGAAGCCGCGTTCGGCACCGATCGAAGGCCGCGCGCCGTCGGCGTCCCGGACGTCCACGCGGTAGCCGCGCTTCCGGAGCAGCCCGGCGGCGCCGTTGATGGCGTCCGACGCCGGGATCCCGGCGTCGGCCGGTATCACCAGGGTGCCGTACTCGGGGAGGCGGGAGAGACGTTGGGGGGTCCGCGGCGGTTGCGACCGCATCGCCTTGAAGTGGGCGATGGCGCGGGGCACCACGCAGCCGATCAGGGAGACAAAAAGCAGCAGGTAGATGGCCGAGAACCACGCGGAGGAATACACATCGTAGAGCTGCAGCGCATCAAGCACCTTGCCGTAGTCCGGGTTGTCCTTGATGTACTGCGTGACGATCGAGGGGTTCGCGGGGCGCTGCGGGAACAGGGAACCCGGCACCGCGGCAACAGCCAGGAGCAGCAGCAGGAACAGCGCCGTGCGCATGCTGGTCAGCTGGGTCCATGCCCAGCGGAGCATACCTTTGATCCCGAGGGCTGGCAGCGCCGCGTCCGCTTTCGCGGCGGCGACGGGGGCCGGGGATTTCTTTTTTACCTTCACACGCTCGCTCATCAGATCGGCAACTTCACATCGGTTTGGAACCAGTACTGCAGCCCGGTCACCCAGGTTCCCCAGACACCGCTGGCCATCAGGATGCCCAGCAGCACCAGGATGCCGCCGCCGGTCCGCTGGATGGCCAGGCGGTGCTTGCGGAAGAAGGACATCACACCCATCCCCCGGCGGACCGCGAGGGCGATCAGGAGGAAGGGGATGCCCAGGCCCAGGCTGTACACAAAGGCCAGGAAGGCGCCCTTGGCGGCGGAGGAGCCGCCGGACAGGCTCAGCAGCTGCACTGCGGAGTACGTGGGGCCGATGCACGGCGCCCAGCCCAGTCCGAAGGTCAGCCCCAGCAACGGGGCGCCCCAAAGGCCGGCGGGCGGCTTGGCATGGATTTTGGCGTCGCGCTGCAGCCAGCCGAGGCCACCCATAAAGACCACACCCATGATGATCACCAGGATGCCCAGCAGCTGCGTGATCCATGCGTTCTGCGAGCCGGTGATCAGGGTGCCCAGCTGGCCGAACGCGCCGCCCAGCAGGACAAAGATCACGGAGAAGCCCAGGACGAAGAGCCCGATTCCGGCGAACATCCGGCCACGTTTCTGCTTCTGCAGGTCAACGCCGCTGAGCCCGGTCACGTATCCCAGGTAGCCGGGCACCAGGGGCAGTACGCACGGTGAGAGGAAAGACACCAGGCCGGCCAGCAGCGCCACCGGGATGGCCAGCAGCAGCGAGCCGTTGAGGATGGTTTCAGCGAAGGGGCTGTTCACGGGCGCCCGGGGCTACTCTGCCACGGCGGCGGTAATGAGGGCTTTCAGCGTGCCTTTTTGGATCTCGCCAAGGACGCGGGAAGCCACCCGGCCCTGCTTGTCCAGGACCAGGGTGGTAGGGACCGCGCCGGGAGGGACCAGCCCCGAGACGGCCAGCAGCACGCCGCCATCCTTGTCGTCGAAGCTGGGGTAGGTGAGGTTGAACGTCTTATCGAACGCTTCAGCCGTGGCTTTCTCGTCCCGGAGGTTCACGCCGAAGAACTGGACGCCCTGGTCCTTGAACTCCAGGTGCAGTTCCTCCAGGAGCGGCGCCTCGACGCGGCACGGCGCGCAGGCGGCGAACCAGAAGTTCAGCACCGTGACCTGGCCCTGGAAGTCGGCGGGTGCCACGTCAGTGCCGTTAAACAGGGTGCCGCTGACCTGGATGGCGGATTTGCGGTCCGCGGCGGCGAATTCGGTGACGGAGCCGTCACCGGCCACGTAGTTTTTGTTGTCCCCTGCCTTGGCCTGCTTGGCCAGGGCGTCCTCCTGGGCACAGCCGGACAGGCCAACTGTCAGGGCCGTCAGGGCCAGGCCGCCGGTGACCAGCATGCTGCGGCGCGAGGTGAGGGGCAGGTTGCCGGTCCCCCGGTCGATGTTCCGGGCCATGGTCAGGCTCCCGGGGTGCTGGCCGCACCGGGGAGGAGTGCGGCAGCGGGCTCGCTGTAACGGACGTCCGCAAGGTTCCCGCCGTCGTCGAACACCAGGGAGGTCACCGACGTGAGCGTGCATTCGCGTTTGCGTGGATCGTGCCACAGCCGGCGGCCTTCCGCGCTGAGCCGCGTGGCCCAGATGGGGAGCTGGTGGCTGACCATGATGGCCTCGGGGCCGTCAGCGCCAAAATCGCCTGCAGCCAGGTTGATGGCCTGGAGCCTGGCGTCCTGGATGGCGGCCATCATCCGGGCGGCCTGCTCCTTGTACGGTTCGCCCCAGGAGGGCCGCAGCGGGTTGACCAGGTGCGGCCAGTGCCGGGGCCGGCGAAGCTCCGCCTTGCTGACCTTCATGCCCTCGAAGTAGTTCTGGGCCTCGATGATCCGGCTGTCCGTATGGACCGGCAGGTGCAGGGCGTCAGCCGTGGGCGCGGCGGTTTCCTGGGCCCTGACCAGCGGTGACGCTGCCAGGTAGGTGATGCGGGCACCGGCGGCGGCCCGTTCCCGGAAGTATTCCGCCAGCAGCTGGGCCATCTCCTGGCCCAGCCGGGACAGGTGGAATTCGGGCAGCCTGCCGTACAGGACGCCATCAGGATTATGGACCTCGCCGTGGCGGAGCAGATGGACAGTGGCTTGGGGCATGTTTACCAGTTTCTCAAAGATGGCGTGCGATCCGAAATCTTCTACATCCAGTAGAACTTAAGTTTTTGAAGAAATGTTCCGCAGGAGGGAACAAAACATGCAAATGCATGTTTATACTGGATGCAGCAGTTAGTTGAGACTTCAAGTTATCGAGTCCCAGCGAACCGAACCCGGCATAACACCTCAAGGAGCACACCATGGCACTTCCCGCAGACATCACCACCGGCACCTGGACCCTCGACAACTCCCACAGCGAGATCGGCTTCACCGTCCGGCACGCAGGCATCAGCAAGGTCCGCGGCCAGTTCACCGACGCAGCCGCCACCCTTGAGCTGGCCGAGGACGTCGCCGATTCCCGGATTAACGCCACCATCAAGACCGCCAGCTTCGACTCCGGCGACGCCAACCGCGACGGCCACGTCCGCGGCGGCGACTTCTTCGACGTCGAGCAGTTCCCGGAAATCTCCTTCGTTTCCAACGGCCTGGTTGCCAAGGGCAACAGCTACGAACTCGCCGGCGACCTCACCATCAAGGGCGTTACCCGTCCGGTCACCCTGGACACCGAATTCAACGGCGTGGCCGTTGACCCGTTCGGCAACACCCGCGCCGGCGTCTCCGCCGAGACCACCATCAGCCGCAAGGACTTCGGCCTCACCTGGAACGCCGTCCTGGAGACCGGTGGCGTCCTGGTCAGCGACAAGGTTGCCATCAGCCTGGAACTGGCCTTCATCGCTCCGGCCGCGTAACTGATCGCCCCCGCTGCCTGACTGGCAGTACCCGGAACCCCGGCACCGGACCGTCAGGTCCAGTGCCGGGGTTCGGCGTTTAACGCCCCGGCCGCGCAGCCCGCGGGCCCTCGGAATACCTCCCAGGAATGACCCATAACGCGCACGCGCAAGGGTACGGTGGAAGGAAGCCATGCTGGGGGTACGGCCCAGGTCCGCTCCCCCGGCAGCCCACCTGGAAATCCGAGAGCAAAGGACCGCTTCATGAGCACTCCTCCCGTCCCGAATGATCCGCAGTCAGGCGAGCCGCAGCCCGGCCAGCCCCGCTATGGCGAAAACGCACCGCAGTACGGCCAGAACCCGCCGCAGTTCGGCCAGAACCCACCGCAGGCTCCCGCCTGGAACCAGCAGCCTGCCGGACAGCCCCCGTACGGCCAGTCGCCCTATGCGCAGTCCCCGTACGGGCAGCCTGAGGATGCCGGCACCAATGGCGTTCCGCAGCTGGTGACCATCTCTTTCTGGCTCATCATCGCCTCGGCCGTGATCTATGTAATCTCGATGTTCACCGGCCTGGGCCAGCTGGATGATCCTGCAATGCGCGGTCCCATCGACGATCAGCTTGAGGGCAGCGGAGTCTCCTATGAAGACGTCAAGGGCTTTATGACCGGCTCCCTGGTGGTCTTCGCCATCATCGGCGTTGCCCTGTACCTCATGGTGGCCTTCTTTGTCCGCAAGGGCAAGAACTGGGCCCGCATCCTGGGCACCGTCTTCGCGGCGCTGTCCATCATCGGCCTCTTTGGCATCCCCTCCATCGGCACCCTGGGCACCGTGGCCGGCATTGTGGCAATCGTGCTGCTTTACCTGCCCAAGGCTGCGCCCTACTTTCGGAAGCAGCAGCCGTTTGCCAACCCATACGGCGGCAGCCCGTACGGCCGCTAAGCCCGGCTGAAACCACCACCCCTGCGGGCGTGGGCCCCGGAACCGCCGGAACCTAGGCGGTCTGACCCGGGGCCTGCGCCCGCTGTGCGTGGTACGCAAGAATCTGCAGTTCGGTGGCCATGTCCACCTTTCGCAGGTTGACGCCCTCGGGGACTTGCAGCATCACGGGGGCGAAGCTGAGGACACTGTTCACTCCGGCCGCCACCACCCTGTCGCAGACGCCCTGGGCAACGGCGGCCGGCAAAGCCAGCACCACCATGTTCGCCCCCGTGCGCTGCAGCACGGCTTCAAGGTCTGCCACGTCGCTGACACGCAGCCAGCCCACCTCGTTCCCCACCACCATCTGGTCGGCATCGAAGATGGCCACCACGTCAAAGCCGCGGGACTCGAACCCGCCATACCTTGCCAATGCCTTGCCCAGGTTGCCGGCACCAACGATTGCGACTTTCCAGTCGTGGGTCAGGCCCAGGGCGGCGGCAATGTGGCGGCTGAGGTACTGCACCTCGTAGCCCACACCGCGGGTGCCGTAGGAACCCACATGGGAGAGGTCCTTGCGCAGCGTGGCTGAACTGACGCCGGAGGCCTCGGCCAGGGACTCGGAGGAGACCCGCTCCACACCGTCAGCCAGGAGCGTATTGAGGGCGCGCAGATAAATGGTCAACCGGGCCACGGCCGCGGGGGGAATCTGCTTGGCCGAGGCGTCCGGCAGGTCCGGGACAGCCTGGGGCGTTGGGTCCAGCGAAGTCACCAGCCCCTCCTTGCATCACGTTGGAACTCCACTCTAAAGCCCCGGCGCCAGTGCCAACAAAGCACCTGCCCGCAAAGGCCGGCCGCCTGCCACGTGCGGTCCCTACTCCGCCAGCGCGCGCCGCAGGAGCCGGGCCAGCCGGTTTTCATCAATTTTCCAGAAGTCGCGCTGCACCCCGTCCACCAGCACCACGGGAATCTCCTCGGCATACCGCTCGCGGAGTTCCGGCTGCTGGTCCACCTGTTCCTCGGACCACTCCAGCCCCAGTTCAGCGGCCACCCTGCCCACGGTGCGGCGGGCCTCCTCGCATAGGTGGCAGTCGGCTTTGGTGATCAGGACAACGGTGGGTGCAGCCATGCCTTAACCGTAGCCCCGCTGACGCTGTCCGGTGACGCGACGCCGCCGGGCCTGCGGATTGACTAGACTCGAGTCCATGCCCGTGGAGAGATATGTCGCCGTCGTCACAAGCCCGGTTGCTGCGCCGCAGCCGGGCGAGGCGGCGTTCTTCGACGTGGACAACACCCTGATGCGCGGTGCCAGCCTGTTCCACGTGGCCAGGAAGATGCACCAGCGCGGGGCGTTCACGCTGCGGGAGGCCGCGGGCATGGCGTGGAAGCAGTTCAAGTTTGTTGCCCGTGGCGAAAACATCGACGACGTCCATGCCGTCCGCGATTCAGCCCTCACCCTCGCCGCCGGCATCAGTGTTGCCGACATCAAGGCGCTCGGCGAGGAAGTCTATGACGAGATGATCGCCTCCCGGATCTGGCCCGGGGCCAAGGCCCTGGCCCAGCAACACCTCCGGGTGGGCAGGCGGGTGTGGCTGGTGACCGCCACTCCCATCGAAGTCGCCACAGTGATTTCCACCCGGCTGGGACTCACCGGAGCCCTGGGCACCGTGGGTGAAGTGGCGGACGGCCTTTACACGGGCCGCCTGGTGGGTGACATCCTGCACGGCTCCGCCAAAGCGGTGGCCGTCCGGGGTATTGCGGAAGCCGAGGGCCTGGACCTGTCGCGCTGCTGGGCCTACAGCGACTCCTACAACGACATCCCGCTGCTGAGCCTGGTGGGGCACCCGGTGGCCATCAACCCGGACGCCCGGCTCCGGCGGCACGCCCGGGACAACAGCTGGCCGGTGTACGACTTCCGCGCCGGCCGCCGCGCCGCGACCTTCGGCCTGAAGGTGGCAACCGCCTGCGGCGCCGTCTACGGCCTGTGGAAAGGTTTCGCCCGGATCCGCGGCCCCCGCATCTAACTGGCAGTTGTTGTCGTTATGAGCGCTCATAACGACAACAACTGCTACCTAGTTGGGAGAGGGCAGCAAAATGCCCGCCACCTGGAAGGCGACGGGCATTTCCACGCTGTACGAAGTATCTCTACTTCTTATTGCGGCGCTGGTGACGGGTCTTGCGAAGCAGCTTGCGGTGCTTCTTCTTGGCCATACGCTTGCGACGCTTCTTAATAACTGAACCCACGAAAGTTCCTCACAAACTAGATGCAGTACCTGTCTGTTGGGATGGTCCGTGGACAAAGCTACGAACTGCACAACCGACAGATTCCAACAATGACGTAAAACGTTCCTTAACAGGGTACCGCTTTCCGGGGGCGGCTTCTGACAACAAAGCGCACCACAGGCTCACGGTGCCCCATTAAGGCTGAAAACCTCAGGCGGTTTCGGTATGCCCGTCGACAACAGCACCCTTGAGGTACTGGTCCACGGCATTCTCGGGGACCCGGTAGGACCGGCCGAAGCGCACCGCCGGCATTTCACCGGAGTGCACCAGCCGGTACACGGTCATTTTGGAGACGCGCATGACCTGGGCTACTTCAGCCACTGTCAGGAACTTCGCGTTGGAGAAGTTCTGTTCTGCCGACATTTCCCTATTTTCCTTTGCTGACGGATGGACACAGAGACCCCAGGTACTTGCCAATGCGGTGTTCTTGATGCTGAGCCCATCCACCAACCACTTATTTAGATACTGTAGATGTTCCTGTGGCAGATGTGAAAGTAGTGCGACGGCTTATTTTGCCGTCCGGCGTTTCCGTGCGGAGGCAGCCAGCTGGGCCAGGACAGACACGGAGACGTCCCAGTCCATGCAGGCATCGGTGACGCTCTGGCCGTAGACCAGCGCGTCCCGCCCTGCGCGGTGTTCGGCAACGTCCAGGTTCTGCGCGCCGCCCACCAGGAAGCTTTCGAGCATCACGCCGGCAATCGCCTGTGCCGACGGGCCGCCGTCCTCGAGCTGGGCGCCGATTTCCAGGGCCACCTCTGCCTGGCGGTGGTGGCTCTTGCCGCTGTTGGCGTGGCTTGCGTCCACGATCAGGCGCGGGTTCAGGCCCTTGCCTGCCAGCTTGCCGGAGGCGGCCTGGACGTCCACGGCGGAGTAGTTGGGGCCCTTCCGGCCGCCGCGGAGGATGACATGGGTGTCGGGGTTTCCGGCGGTGGACACCAGCGCGGCCCGGCCGTCGCCGTCGATCCCCAGGAAGGCCTGGGCAGCCCCGGCGGCACCGCAGGCGTCGATGGCCACCTGGAGGTCGCCGTCGGTCCCGTTTTTGAACCCGATGGGCATGGACAGCCCCGAAGCGAGCTGCCGGTGGATCTGGCTTTCGGTGGTCCGCGCCCCGATGGCGCCCCAGGCGATGAGGTCCGCCATGTACTGCGGGCTGATGGGTTCAAGGAATTCGGTGGCCGTGGGCAGGCCCAGCGCGGTGACCTGCTGGAGGAAGTGCCGGGCGGTGCGCAGGCCGGTGACCATGTCGTGGCTGCCGTCCAGCCGCGGGTCGTTGATCAGGCCCTTCCAGCCCACTGTGGTGCGGGGCTTTTCGAAGTAGGTCCGCATGACGATCAACAGGTCGGCTTTGTGCTTCTCCGCCTGGCTGACCAGCCGGCGGGCGTATTCCAGCCCGGCTTTGGGATCGTGAATGGAGCAGGGGCCAACAATGACCAGCAGGCGGTCATCCAGTCCGTCCATGATGGCGCGGACCTCGTCGCGGCCGCGTTCCACCACGGTGGCTTCCCGGGTGTCCAGCGGCAGCTCGGCGATGAGCTCCTGGGGCGTGGGGAGGGCCGTGAATTCGCTGACGCGCAGGTTGGACGTGGATTTTGCTGCGGGTGCGGCGGCTGATGCGGTGCTCATGATGGGTCCTGTTCCGGGAGAGGAAGCGGGCCCAGAATCAGAACCCGCCGGGAAATGGCGAAGGGCAGAGAATGGTCTCTGCCCTGTTGGCTCTGAAGGAAAGTTGGATGCGTGTCAGTTAGACGCGGGCCCCTCCAGAGCCAACGAAAAATACGCATACCAACGGTTAGTCATGGCAAGACCCTAACCGGGCGGCGCGGGCAGCGCAAAATTCCGGCGTCACACTCCGTCCCAGGCTTGTCCGCGGGACCGGCCCTTGAAGGACCTGCTGCGCGGACAAGCCAAGGAATCGTCCGACGGCGGCCGGCACCTGGCCGGCGACGGTCACCTAACCAACCACAGTGACCGTCCTGGCCGGGGTGAACGCCGGCAGGTAGGTGCTGGAGCCGAGGTATTTCGCTTGCAGGACGTGCTTGCCGTAGCGCAGCGAGGTGTGGGTGTAGCCGGCCTTGCCGTTGACCAGTTTCACCGGCGCGCCCACCTTGGTGTTCCAGTCATAGAACTGCACCCACCCCGTGGGCGTTGCGCCGCCGCCAACAGCCGGCATGATGACGGCCTGGACGGTGACAGCAGTCCCCGGCCGGATGTCGCCGTGGTGCGAGCTGTGGAACTCACCCTTCACCGCGGCAAGGGCAGGCGTCACGGTGTGGGTCACCGGCCCGGAGGTTGAGCCGAAGTAGTCGCCCTCCGCGTGCCTGAATTCTGCGGTGAACACGTGCTGGCCCGCGGGCAGGTTGTTGATGGTGAAGACCGACTGCCAGCCCGGTCCGGGGGCCTGGGCCTGGACCTCGACGCCGTCGACAATCAGCACCAGGCTTCCCAGCGGCGTTCCGGTCAGTGGCCCTGATGGGAGCGCCGTGGCCCGCGCCGTGACGGTAACGGGTGCACCGAATACCGATGTGCCAGCCGGCGTAACGGTGATGGCTGTCCTGGTCCCCGGCCCGCTGATGGCAGTAATCGAGAACCTGATGGTTTTGGGGGCGAAGGTGCTGTCCCCCGAGTATCTGGCCTTGAAGAAGGTCGTTCCCAGGGCGAGGACCGGCGAGTCCATCAGCGCCAGCCCAAGGAACGGTTCTTCGGTGTCGACGTCCCCCACGCCAAGCACCGTGCCATCGGCGTCGGACAACAGGCTGACGGTTCCCGACGGGACACCTGTACCTGGCGCGGCCGGAACGACGCCTGCCGCCACCAGGACCGGGGCGTCCGCGAAGGGAAGCCCGAACGCATTGGCGCTCAGCGTGACCTCCGCCCTGCCTGTTCCGTAGGAGCTGGTTCCGGCAGCCTGCGCGGGCCCGGCCAGGCCTGCAAACGCGATGGTGATTGCCGCAAGGACCGGCAGGATGATGCCAACCCGCCGGAACCGGCTGGGTGCCGCTGTTGGAGGTGCGGCGTTGGATGCTGTGTCCATGTGGTTTCACTTTCCCGATGACTAAATGTCACGGAAAGCCCCAGCACCTCCGCAGGCCTGGTGTGGCCAACAGGCACAGGATAGTCCCGTCCCCCACCGCGCGGTAGCGACAGGAAGGGCTAAGCCAGCATCTTGCGGAGAAATTGCAGCTGCTTAATCCAGTGGTGCTCCTGGCCGCCCTCGTGGTTGTTGAACCTGTACACCTCGATGTCCTTGGCCACGCCGGCCGCGGGTGCGCCCGGCTCCCCCGTGCCGTAGGCGTTGAAGCTGGCAAACACGGTGGATGGCGGGCAGATGTCATCCATCTGGGCCGCCGAATAAAAGGCCGGCGCGGTGGCGAGGCGGGCCAGGTTGACGCCGTCGAAGTAGCGCAGCACGTCCAGGATGGAATCGTAGCTGTCCCGGTGCCGGGCCAGGAACGCGGCGATCTCCGGGTACGGCCCGCGCGGAGTGATGTCGATGGCGCGGGGGAAGTCCTGCAGGAACGGGACATCCGGCAAGGCGGCGATGACCCCGTCCAGGCGGCCGGCCGCAAGCCCGGCAGCGGCCACCACAATGCCGCCGCCCTGGCTGACGCCGGCCAGCACCACTTTGGCAGGGTCGACGGCGGGGTGGGCCTGGGCAGCCTCCACGGCACGGAAGGCGTCCATGTAGACACGCCGGTAGTAGTAGTCCTCGCGGTTCCCGATGCCGCGGGTCATCAGGCCTGCGTGGGCCACTCCGCCTGCGGAGGGGTGCGGGTCCGGTGTCTCCCCCAGGGTCCCGCCGTAGCCCTGGCCCCGGGTGTCCATGATGAAGTGGGCGTACCCGGCCTGCGCCCAGCGGGTGTCCTGGTTGACCAGTCCGCGGCCTCCCGAGTAGCCCACGTAGTGCACCACCACGGGCAGCCGGGTTCCGGCGTCGCGGTGCGCCGGCAGGTGCAGCCAGCCCTTGATGGGCGCGCCGCCGAAGCCTGCGAACGTGACGTCGAAGGTGTCGATGACCGTGAGGTGGTTCTCCACGGGTTCAAACGTTGGCGCCAGCGGGAAAGCCCTGGTTTCCTCGACGGTGGCGTCCCAGAACGCCGCAAAGTCATCCGGTGCTGTGACGTGGCTGCTGTAGCTGCGCAGCTGGGCGAGGGGCAGGTCAAAGAGTGGCATGCGGTGGTCCGGTCCTGTTGCTGGTGGAAGTGGTTTTCTGCTGATCCTAGGTCGTTTGGGGCGCAGCGTCATGCCGTGATGACGCCGTGTTCAGTACCAGCCCGCCGCCGGCTCCGACGGTGATGGCGGCCGGCTCTCCGGGCAGCAGCCGGAGGGCCAGGATTTTGTCCCCGGACCGGAGCTGGACGGTGGCTTCGCGCTGGGCGGCAAGGGTGGCCCCGGCCAGCCGGCCGTCCCGCCACTCGAGGTCCACTTCCACCCCGGGGCGGGCGCGGAGCCGGTTGGCTTTGCCGGCGGGAAGCTCGGCCGGCAGGGCTGGAAGCAGCTCGATTTCCTGCACCCCGGCGGCGGTCCGGTGGCTCTGGACCAGGCACTCAGCCACGCCGGCCACAAAGCCGAAGTTGCCGTCGATCTGGAACGGCGGGTGGGCCCCGAAGAGGTTCGGGTACAGCCCGCCGCTGTGACCCGACCGTTCGGCGGCCATGTCCCGGAAGTACAACCTGAACAGGTCGCTGACCTTCTCCGGCTGCCGGAGCCGGGCCCGCAGGAGGATTTTCCAGGCCAGGGACCAGCCGGTGGATTCGTCGCCGCGGCCGTCGAGGCTGGCTTTGACGGCCGCCTCGAGCTCCGGCGGCAGCGGTGTATCGCCGGGGTAGGCGAGGTAGAGGTGGCTGACGTGGCGGTGGTCCTGCTCCCACTCTTCCGGGTCGGCCAGCCATTCGCGCAGGCGGCCGTTGCGCCCGGGCGCGGGTTCCGGCAGCCGGGGCAGGGCACGCCGGGCGGCGGCAGCAACGGCGTCGTCCGGCTGGCCCAGCCCGGCCGCCAGGGCGTCCACCATCAGGAAGGTGTCCCGGATCAGCGTCAGGTCCAGGGTGGAGGACTCCGCGACGGCAGCCCGGCCACCGCCGCCGGGGAGGGTGAAGCTGTTTTCCGGCGAGGTGGACGGGCTGGTGCCCAGCGTCCCGTCCGGGTTCTCCAGCAGCAGGTCCAGTGCGAAGGCTGCTGCGCCACGGACGGCGGGCCAGGCGGCGTCCCGGGCGAAGCCGGGCCCGGCGGCCCCGAACTGCAGGTGCTCCCACAGGTGGCGGACCAGCCACAGCCCGGCCATGGGCCAGTAGGACCATTCCGGGGAATGCCTGCCGTGCCCCACCGGTTTGCTGTACCCCCAGATATCCGAGTTGTGGTGCACCGCCCAGCCGTCGGCGCCGTAGTACTCCCTGGCCGTGCGGGCCCCGGTCACCTGAAGGGCTTCAATGAGGGCGAACAGGGGCTCCGCGCAGGCAGCCAGGCCCGTGGGTTCCGCGGCCCAGTAGTTCATCTGCAGGTTGATGTTGGTGGTGAAGTTGGAGCTCCACGGCGCGGTCAGCTCGGCGTTCCAGATGCCCTGCAGGTTGGCGGGGGTGCCCTGCCAGGCGGTTCCCGGCCGCGAGCCCGGGTGGCCCGCCCGGGAACTGCAGATCAGCAGGTACCGGCCGTAGTTGAACAGCAGCGCGGCCAGGCCGGGATCTGCCGCCAGCGGCCCGGCCGGATTCCGGTTGGCGGCCAGCAGCCGCTCGGCCGTGTTGGTGCCTTGCCACGGGGGCACGTCAAGGGTGAGGCTGCAGCTGTCGTACAGGGCTGCGTGGCTTGCTTCGTGCCGTTCCAGTAATCCTGCCGGACCGGTTGCCGCTGCGCTGGCGAGCAGTGCCCGGGCGGCGTCGGCAGCGCCGGCCGCCGTGCCCTGCGGTTGCCGGCCGAGGCCGTGGAACGTGGTTTCGGTGGTGATGAACACCGTGGCGCGGTGGACGCCGGTGGCGGCCAGGCCGCCGTCGTCCGCCGCCGCGTCGGTGCCGTCGTGTTCCCAGGACATCACGGCGGCGCCCTGGAGGCTGAGCGAATCATCATCGGAGTAGTCCACGGCGCCGCCGTCGTGGGAAGGCGCGACGCCGGACGGCAGCTTCAGTTCCATGGCCGCGGTTCCTGCCGCCGCGGTCCGCCGGAGGATGCGCAGCGGGGAATCGAGCCGGAGTGCCAGGTCCAGGCCCTGCGGCGCACCGGACTCCACCGTCACCACGAGGACTGAGGGGTGGTGGGCCGCAAATGCCTCGATGCGGATGTTGTGGCCCGCCTGCTGGTATCGGGTGCTGTTGACGGCACGGGCCAGGTCCAGGCTGCGGCCGTAGCCGGCGGGGGCCCCGGAATCGCCGGCAACTGCGACCGCCAGGAAAAAGTCGGCGAACGGAAGGTAGGCCTGCGAGTTGCGGTGCTGCAGCTGCTTCATCGTTTCGTGGGCCGCCCCGAAATCACCGGCGCTGATCTGCCCCCGCGCCGCGGCCAGGATGGCGTCCGCTGATTCCCGGCTGAATGCAGGGCCGAGGTCCTGGCTGTGCGGGGAGCCGGACCAGGCCGATCCGTCATTGAGCTGGAACCGGTGCTCCAGTCCGGGCTGCCCGGGGACCGGCGCCCCGCCGAAAACCATGGCTCCCAGGCGTCCGTTGCCCAGCGGCAGCGCTGCCAGCCAGTCGGCTGCGGGCGAGTCATAAGTCAGGGAATGTTCAGTGCGCACGGAATCCAACCCTAGACAATTACATCGATGGAGAGAAGGGGTCCGGCAGGAAATCCCACCCTGCGGCAGGGCCCGGAGTTCCGGACCCCGCCGCACGGGCGTTATCGCCTGGCAAGCTCCGGGGTGAACTCCAGCAGTGCGTGCGAACCCACCACGAGGGACCGCAGGTCCGCCAGTCCGCCGGACACCTGGCCGGCAGCCCTGGCCTGGACCAGGACGTTACCCAGGGCCGTGGCCTCGACCGGGCCGGCCACCACGCGCTTGCCGGTGGCATCCGCCGTCAACTGGCAGAGCAAGGCGTTCTGGGATCCGCCGCCCACCACGTGCACCACGTCCACGGTGCGGCCCGCGAGCCGTTCCGCGTCGCGGATGGTGCGGGCGTACCCCGCAGCCAGGCTGTCCATGATGCACCGGGTGACCGCCGCCGGATCCGCCGGCAGGATATCCCCGGTGACCTTAACTGCCGAGCTGATCCGGGCAGGCATGTTGTCCGGCGCGATGAAGTAGGGATCGTCCGGGTTGACCTGTGGGCCGCCGGACGGCAGCGCCGCAGCGGCTGCGAGCAGCGCCGGCAGGTCCTGCGTGAACCCTTCAGCAGCCCAGGACCGCTGGCATTCACTGAGCAGCCACAGCCCGCCCATGTTCCGCAGGTAACGGATGGTGCCGTCCACGCCGCGTTCGTTGGTGAAGTTTGCCTCGCGGCTGGCCTCGGTCAGCACCGGCGAGTCCAGCTCCAGCCCCACCAGGGACCATGTCCCGGAGGAAATGTAGGCGAAGTCCTTCGCTTGGGCCGGGACCGCGGCGACGGCGGAAGCGGTGTCGTGCGAGCCCACAGCCACCACGGTGGTGGTGGCCGGCAGGCCAACGTTGGCCGCGACGTCCGGCAGCAGCGTCCCCACGGTTTCACCTGGCTGGACTAGGGGCGGGAACAGCTTTTTGGGCAGGCCCAGCTCGGCCAGGAACCCGGTGGCCCACTCCCCCGCCACGGCGTCGAACAGGCCGGTGGTGGAGGCGTTGGTGGCTTCGGTCCGCCGCTGCCCGGTCAGGAGGAAGGCGATCAGGTCCGGGATAAGCAGGGCCTGCAGCCCGGTCAGGTCCGGTTCCGTGGCCAGCTGGTACAGCGTGTTGAACTGCAGGAACTGCAGCCCGGTTGTGGCGTACAGGCGGGCCGGATCCAGTTTTGCGTGCACGGGCGCGACGGCGGCGCGGCTGCGGTCATCCCGGTAGCTGAACGGCTGGGCCGTCAGCTGGCCGGCGGCGTTGACCAGGCCGTAGTCCACGGCCCAGGTGTCGATGCCGATGCTGGTGATCGTTTCGTCCTGGCTCGCAGCCACGGTGGCCGCGGCAGCGAGCCCCGCGAGGACCTCCGCGAACAGGGCGTCGAAATCCCAGCGGAGGCCGCCGTCGAGCTCCACCACGCCGTTGGGGAACCGGTGGACCACTTCAAGGTCCACGGTCCCGCCGGTGGTCCGGCCCAGGATGACCCGGCCGGAGGAAGCGCCGATGTCGACGGCGGCGAACACGCCGCCGCCGGCACCGGTTTCAGGCCTGGTGCTCATCGCAGGAAGGCTGCTGCCACACCGGCATCCACGGGGATGTGCAGGCCGGTGGTGTGGGACAGTTCGCTGCTGGTGAGGACGGCGGCGGCGTTGGCCACGTGCTCAGGCAGGACTTCGCGCTTGAGCAGGGTGCGCTGGGCGTAGTACTCGCCCAGTTTTTCCTCGTCCACGCCGTACACGGCGGCGCGCTTGGCGCCCCAGCCGCCGGCGAAGATCCCGGAGCCGCGGACCACACCGTCGGGGTTGATGCCGTTGACGCGGATGCCGTGCTCGCCCAGTTCAGCTGCGAGCAGCCGGACCTGGTGCGCCTGGTCCGCCTTGGTGGCGGAGTAGGCGATGTTGTTCGGGCCCGCGAAGACGGAGTTCTTCGAGGAGATGTAGATGATGTCCCCGCCCAGGCCCTGGGCAATCATGACCTTCGCGGCGGCCTTGGCCACCAGGAAGGAGCCCTTGGCCATCACGTTGTGCTGGAGGTCCCAGTCCTTTTCGGTGGTTTCGAGCAGCGGCTTGGAGATGGACAGGCCGGCGTTGTTCACCACCAGGTCCACGCCGCCGAACGCCAGGACCGCGGCGTCGATTGCCGCCGCCACCTGGGCTTCGTTGGTGACGTCCGCCTGGACGCCGATGGCAACGTCCGGGCCGCCCAGTTCCTCAGCCACCTTTTCGGCGTTCTCCAGGTTCAGGTCGGCAATGACCACGCAGGCGCCTTCCGCGGCGAGGCGGGTGGCGATGGCCTTGCCGATGCCCGACGCCGCTCCGGTCACCAGGGCGATGCGGGTGGCGTGCGACTTCGGCTTGGGCAGGCGGGCCAGCTTGGCTTCCTCCAGCGCCCAGTATTCGATCCGGAACTTCTCGGATTCCTCGATCGGGGCGTAGGTGGAGATCGACTCGGCACCGCGCATCACGTTGATGGCGTTGATGTAGAACTCCCCGGCCACGCGGGCGGTCTGCTTGTTCGCGCCGAAGCTGAACATGCCCACCCCGGGGACCAGCACAATGGCCGGGTCCGCACCGCGCAAGGCCGGGCTGTTTTCGTCGGCGTGCCGGTCGTAGTAGGCCTGGTAGTCCTCGCGGTAGTCCGCGTGCAGTTCGTGCAGGCGGGCGATCGAGTCCTCGATGGACGCGTCGGCCGGCAGGTCCAGGACCAGCGGCTTAACCTTGGTGCGCAGGAAGTGGTCCGGGCAGGACGTGCCCAGGGCGCCCAGGCGCGGGTGTTCGGCTGCGGCGAGGAAGTCAAGGACGACGGCGTCATCGCTGAAGTGCCCCAGCTGCGGTTTGTCGGTGGAGGCCAGGCCGCGGATCACGGGTGCCAGGGCGGCGGCTTTGGCCTTCCGCTCTGCTTCCGGCAGGGCTGCGTAGCCGGGCAGCGCCGCACCGAAGGGTTCGGCTGTGCCGTTGTCCTTGATGTAGGCCTCGGCCTGCTCGATGATCCACAGCGAGTTGGCTTCGGCTTCCTCGCTGGTTTCGCCCCACGCGGTGATGCCGTGGCCGCCCAGGATGGTGCCGATGGCCTGCGGGTTGGCCTCCTTGATGGCGGCGATGTCCAGGCCCAGCTGGAAGCCGGGGCGGCGCCAGGGCACCCACACCACCTTGGTGCCGAAGATCTTGGTGGTCAGCGCCTCACCGTCCGCAGCGGTGGCAATGGCAATGCCGGAGTCCGGGTGCAGGTGGTCAACGTGTGCGGCATCCACCAGTCCGTGCATGGCAGTGTCGATGGAGGGCGCGGCGCCGCCCTTGCCGTGCAGGCAGTAATCGAAGGCGGCCACCATTTCGTCTTCACGTTCGACGCCGGGGTAGACGTTCTTGAGGGCGTTCAGCCGGTCAAGGCGCAGCACGGCAAGGTTCCCGGCCTTCAGGGTGCCCAGGTCTCCCCCGGAGCCCTTGACCCAGAGCAGCTGGACGTCCTCGCCGGTGACGGGATCCTTCTCGGTGCCTTTGGCGGAGGTGTTGCCGCCGGCAAAGTTGGTGTTCCGCTTATCGGCGCCGAGGCGGTTGGAACGGGAAATCAGGTCTTCGACAGTCTTGTTACTCATGGCTGTTTATGCGCCCCATCCGGATTGCTGGCCGCCCACGCGGTCCTCGTTGATCTTTTTCTGGTATCCGCTGGCCTTGAAGGCGGCCATCGGGTCCGCGGGCAGGCCGCGGGATTCACGCCATTCGGCCAGGATTGGCCGGACGTCGGTGTAGAAGGCGTCGTTGAACACGCCGTTGGCGGCCAGGACGTCGCCGGCGCGCTGGGCTTCGGTCAGCGCCGCGGTGTCGATCAGCAGGGCGCGGGCCGTCATTTCCTGGACGTTGAGCACCGAGCGGATCTGGCCCGGAATCTTCTCTTCCAGGTTGTGGCACTGGTCCAGCATGAGGGCCACGCCGGAATCCTTGCCGAAGCCGCCGCCCCGGATGACCTCGTGCATGATGCGGAAGAGCTGGAACGGATCCGCTGCTCCCACAATCAGGTCATCGTCCGCGTAGAAGCGCGAGTTGAAGTCGAAGGAACCGAGCTTGCCCAGGCGCAGGAGCTGCATCACGATGAATTCGATGTTGGTGCCGGGGGCGTGGTGGCCGGTGTCCAGGCAGACAAACGCCTTCTCGCCCAGGGCCAGGGTCTGCGCGTAGGAGGTTCCCCAGTCGGGCACGTCGGTGTGGTAGGTGGCAGGTTCGAAGAATTTGTACTCGAGCACCAGGCGGTGGTCCTCGCCCAGGGCTGCGTAGATTTCCTGCAGGGACTCGGCCAGCCGGTCCTGGCGGCCGCGCATGTCGTCCTGGCCCGGATAATTGGTGCCGTCAGCCAGCCAGACCTTCAGGTCCTTGGACCCGGTGGCGTGCATGACGTCGATGCAGTCCAGGTGGTGGTCCACGGCGCGGCGTCGCACGGCCTCGTTGGAGGAGGTCAGCGAGCCGAACTTGTATTCGTCGTCCTGGAACGTGTTGGAGTTGATGGTGCCTAGGCCAACACCGAGGCCCGCGGCGTATTCCTTGAGGGCCTCGTAGTCGTCCACCTTGTCCCAGGGGATGTGCAGGGCCACGGTGGGCGCAAGGCCCGTCAGTTCGTGGACCTTGGCGGCGTCCGCGAGCTTCTCGTGCACGGTCCGCGGCGTGCCGGGGGTGCCGAACACCTTGAACCGGGTGCCTGAATTTCCATAGGCCCACGACGGGACCTCGATGGCAAGCTCCTCGAGCCTGCCCAGCGCCATTGCTACGTCATTCATGATGGATCTTTCCGGTGTCTGGTGTTGCGTGTGGTTTTGGTGACGGCCCGCTGCCGGCGCCGATTGGTGCGGCGCGGGCGGGCTGGTTGTGGTGGGCGGCCGCCGGGTGGGGCTGCCGGCCCGGTTGGGGCGGATCAGCCCGGGGCAGTGCCCGCCGCTGCGAGCTGGCCGTCAAGGTTGAAGACTTCCTCCAGTACCTGGAAGCCTTCATCGGGCGCCTGGCCGGAGTCCTCAAACAGGGTGGCCATTTCCGCCTGCCAGCGGGCATTGACCTCCGTCAGGCCCATCCGGGCCCGGACGGCATCGAAGTCGTCGCACTCGACGTAGCCCACAAGGAGCCCGTCCCCGCCAAGGAACAGCGAGTAGTTGTGCCAGCCGGAATCCTTGAGGGCCTGCAGCATCTCCGGCCACACGGCGGCGTGGCGGCGACGGTACTCGTCGATCAGCGCCGGCTGGACGGAGGAGCGGAAGCACACCCTCATCTGGAACCCTCCTGAATTTCGCAAACTTTGAATCGTTTCATTGTTACGATTCAAAGTACTCTTGAACCTGAGTGGGTGTCAAGCATTCCGTCCGGTTGTCCAAGCAGCGGTTCGGAACACCCGGCACCTTCGCCTACCAGCACGGAGAATCATGAACCGCACCGCCAGTATCAAGGACGTCGCCAACCAGGCCAGCGTGGCGGTCGGTACCGTCTCCAACGTGCTCAATTACCCGGACCGGGTGTCCCAACGGACCAAGGACCGCGTCCTGCGGGCCATCGACGAGCTGGGGTTTGTCCGCAATGACGCGGCCCGCCAGCTGCGTGCCGGACACAGCAGGACCATCGGGCTGATTGTCCTCGACGTGGGGAACCCGTTCTTCACGTCCGTGGTGCGCGCGGCAGAGGACGCCGCCGCGCTGCAGGGCAGCGCCGTACTGCTTGGCGACAGCGGCCACGACGCCGGCCGGGAGGCGAACTACATCGACCTGTTCCAGGAACAGCGTGTCCAGGGCCTGCTGATTTCGCCAGTGGGGGACGTGAGCGAGCGCCTGGACCTGCTCCGCGAGCGCGGTGTACCCACGGTCCTGGTGGACCGGCAGGCGGACGAGTCCAAGTTCAGTTCCGTCGCCGTGGATGACGACGCCGGCGGGTACCTTGCTGCGCGGCACCTGCTGGACACGGGCCGCCGTCGGCTGGCCTTTGTGGGCGGACCCACCAGCATCCGGCAGGTGGCGGACCGGCTCCAGGGTGCCCGGCGGGCGGTGGACGAGGAGTCCGGTGCCACGCTGGAGGTGCTGGGTTCCGAGGGCCAGACAGTGCTGGCCGGGCGGAGCGTGGGCAACATGCTGGTGGAGCGCGGCCTGGACGGGTTGCCGGAGGGAATCTTCTGCGCGAACGATCTCCTGGCCCTGGGCGTGATGCAGTCCCTCACCATGACCCATACCGTCAGGATCCCCGAAGACGTGGCCCTGATCGGCTATGACGACATCGATTTTGCCGTCTCCGCCGTGGTGCCCTTGTCCTCCGTCCGGCAGCCCACCGAAGCGTTGGGGCGCACCGCCATTGAACTCCTTGTCGAGGAGGTCGACTCGCAGAACGCCACCCACCGCGCTGTGGTGTTCACCCCGGAACTGGTGGTCCGCCAAAGCACTGCCGGTCCTGCCTGAGGCACCGCTGGCCCGGCGGACGCCCCGGCGGACGCCACGATGCGGCACGAGGCGGCAAGAGGCGGCACGGCCGCCGCGGGTTCAGGCCAGGGCTTCCACCACCAGGTTGCGGTAGGCCGCCCGGAGCGGTGCCATCTGGCGGAACCCGATGCGGCCGCCGGCCAGTGTGGTGGCAGCGGAATCGGTCCAGTTGAAGAGCGGCAGTCCGTTGGCGCTGAACGCCACCCGGGGACCATCCTTGACCACCTCCAGCCGGTAGAAGTCCGTGGCATCCTCCGCAGGGGGCAGCGGATCGGCGCCCTGTGCCACGAGTTCAAAGCCGGCGCTTTTGCGCAGGTTGCAGGTCCGGAAGGCCCGCTCGGACGCGTACTTGTGCCGGAAGTAGGACACATGCAGGGCGTCAATGTCGCCCGAGTGGTACTGCGGGTAGTAGCCGGTGCGCGGCGCAAGGTCCGGGGAGAACAGGTCCGTCCCGCCCTGCCCCACGGCAGCGAAGAAGAGCATGGCCAGGCCCGGTTCCGCCAGCGGCAGGAAGTCCCAGCTGATCCGGATCCGGTCCGGGAATTCCACCGGGCACCAGAAGGTCCAGTGCGCGTGATCACCGAATTCGGCGTCGTCCCTGGTTCCCCACAGTTCCAGGGCACCGTCCCGGGCACCCATTCCCAAGGGCCCTTCGGCCACCCAGCCGGCAGCATCCGCGGGCCCGGCCAGGGCGTTCCGGTAGAGGACGGTTGGTGCGGCGCCCACCTAGGCGCGTCCCGCCGTCGTGCTTAATGCCGGAACAGCTCCGGCGCCGCCGGGGCCGTACCCGGCCAAGGTGAGCTGCCGGGCCACCTCGCGCGCCACCCCGGCGGCGCCTTCCTGCGAGAAGTGTGTGTTGTCCGCCAGCCCTTCCGGCCAGTGGGCGTGCTCCCCGGGTCCGAAGTGGCAGAACAGCGCCCGCGAGCCTGACTCCCCCAGCTGCCGGTACAGCGCCCGCGTCCAGGCATTGAGGTCCAGCACCGGCAGCCCCAGCTCCAGCCCGATCTCGCGGACCACCTCCGGATAATCCTCCAGGCTCTCCGCTGGCACCGCGCCCGACGACGGCCCGGCAACAAAGTGCCGCCGCTCCACGGAGGTGCAGAGGACCGGGAGCCCGCCCAGGTTCCGGACGTCCTGGACCATGGTGCGGAGGTTGGCGGCGTACCCCGTGCGGGCAGCCAGGTGCTGCTGCTTCTGGTCGTTGTGGCCGAACTGGATCAGGACGAGGTCGCCCTCCCCCGTTTCCGCGAGGAGCCGGTCCCACAGTCCCTCCCCGCGGAAGGATTCGGTGCTGGCCCCGCCCTTGGCGAAGTTGTGCACCGCCGCCCAGGTGTAGGTGAGCGGGGCCAGGTGGGCACCCCAGCCGGACATCGGGAACTCATAGGCGGGACAGGCGGCCACCGTGGAGTCTCCGGCGAGCAGGATCTTCATTGCATTCCTTTCCAAACAACGTGTTGCCCTATCACTTATGGTCCCCAAAACCCGGTTTTGGCGACCATAAGTGATAGGGCAAGTGGGGGTTAGCCCTTGACCGAGCCGATGAGCATTCCCTTGGCGAAGTGCTTCTGCAGGAACGGGTAGAAAATCAGGATGGGCAGCGTGGCCACCACAATCACGGCGAACTTGATGCCCTGCTCCGGCGGGATGTAGTTGGGATCCACGTTCCCCGTGCCCAGCAGGTCCGAGGCCGCGGTGACCTGGCGGAGGTACATCTGCAGGGTCCACTTGGAGTTATCGGACAGGTACAGCAGCGGGGACATAAAGTCGTTCCAGATGCCCACGGCGTAGAACAGCGCAAATGTGGCCAGGACGGGCTTGGACAGCGGCAGCAGGATCCGCCAGAGGATCCCCACCTCCGTGGCGCCGTCCATCTTGGCCGATTCCTCGAGCTCCGCAGGAAGCTCCTGGAAGAAGTTCTTGATGATGATCAGGCTGAACGGGTTGATGGCCGCCGGCAGGATCAGCGCCCAGTAGCTGTTGAGCAGGCCCAGGTCCTTGACCAGCAGGAACGTGGGGATCATGCCGCCGGAAAACACCATGGCGAACACCACCAGGGACAGGATGACCTGCCGGCCGCGGAGGTTCTTTTTGGCCAGCGGGTAAGCCATGGTCACCGTGAAGGCCAGCTGCACCAGGGTGCCGACGGCGGTCACCAGCACGGTGGTGACAAGGGCCCGGATGAACGCCGGGGTGGAGAAGATGTATTCGTAGGCGCCCAGGGTGAACTGCTCGGGCCAGATGAAGAACGGCCGGCTGGTGATCTCCGCTTCCGTGGCGAAGGAACCGGCGAAGACGTAGATGAACGGCAGCAGCGTCACGATGCCGATCAGGGACAGGAAAACGTAGTTGGCGACGTCGAAAATCCGGCCGCCAGTGGTGTTGTGGATCTTCATTAGAACAGTCCGCTCTGGTTGAACCGCTTGGCCAGGGCGTTGGTGCCGAAGATCAGCACAATGCCCACCAGGGATTTGAACAGGCCAACGGCCGTGGAGTAGCTGTAGGCGCCCTGGGTGATGCCCACAAAGTAGACGTAGGTATCAAACACATCGGCCACTTCACGGTTCAACGCGTTGGTCATCAGGTAGATCTGTTCAAACCCGGTGTTGAGTGTCTGTCCGATGGCCAGGATCAGCATCACAATGATGGTCGAACGGATCCCGGGAAGGGTGATGTGCCAGACCCGCCGGAACCGTCCGGCGCCGTCGATGATGGCGGCCTCGTACTGGTCCTGGTCCACGGTGGCCAGGGCGGCGAGGAAGATGATAGTGCCCCAGCCCGTGTTTTTCCAGATGTCCTGCAGCACAATCAGCGGCCGGAACCAGGCGGGGTCGGACAGGAAGTCGATGTCGGTTCCCATGAGGTTGTTCAGCAGCTGGAACAGCGGCCCGATATCCAGGGCGAAGAGCAGGAAGCTCAACGACGCGACGATGGTCCAGGACAGGAAGTGCGGAATGTACACCAGGGTCTGGACTGTGCGCTTGAGGATGCTGAGCCGGACCTCGTTCAGCAGCAATGCCAGGACGATGGTCAGCGGGAAAGCTATGCCCAGGTTCAGGAACGCCAGGATCAGGGTGTTGCCCAGCAGCCGGGGGAAGTCCGGGTTGGCGAAGAAGTCCTGGAAATGCGAGAACCCCACCCACGGGCTGCCGTTGACGCCCAGGAACGGGACGTACTCCTTGAACGCGATGCTGACCCCGTACATGGGGCCGTAGCGGAACACTGCGAAGTACAGCACCCCGGGAAGGAGGAGCAGGTACAGCCATTTGTAGTGCGCAAAATGGACGGAGAACTTGCCCCGCGGAACCTTGGCAGGTTTCCCGGGGCGCTTGCCTTTGCCCTTGCCAAGGCCCGGGCCGTCGCCGGCGCCGATGTTCGAGGCCAGCGCGTCTGTCAGCTGTGACATGCAGGGCCTCCTTTCTGGAAGTGGTGGAGTCAGGCCGGGCCGGGACCGCACGTCAGTGCCGGCCCCGGCCCCCGGAGGAACTGGCTGTTACTTGTTGTCCTGCCAGAGCTTGTTGATCTCGTCCTTGACCTTGTCGCCGCCGCTGGTGTTCCAGAGCTTGATGGCGTCCTTCAGCCCCTGCTCATCGGTCTGGCCTGCGAGGTACTTGATCCGCGCGTCGGAGACGATGTTGTCCAACTGGGCGCCCTTGGCCACGTAGGTGGCGGATACAAACGGTGCTGCCGGGTTGTAGACGGCGCTCTTGAGGTCCTCGGCCATGACCTCGGTGCGCTTGTCGAAGACCTGCTGCTCGTAGTCGGTGGGCTGCTTGACCGGGTAGAAGGTGTTGCCGGCCACGTTCATGCCCAGCTGCGCGAAGCTCTTGATATCCGTGCTGACCGCCTTGCCTTCCTCCGTTTCAGGCTTGATGGTGGCAGCCTTGCCGTCTTCCAGGGCGAAGTTGACGCCCTCAATGCCGTTGTTGAGCAGGACTGCGACGTCCTTGCCGTTCATGGTGTTGAGGAATTCCAGGACCTTGGTCAGTTCCGCTTCGGTCCGGACGCTGGTCTTGGGGATGGCCAGGAAGCCCGAGTACCCGTCCGAGGGGTGGGCGTGGAGCTCGCCGTCGGGACCCTCAAGGTTCCCCACGAAGCCCACCTTGTTTTCAAAGTTGTTGGGGTCGGCCTGCTTGAAGAGGGTCACCAGCACGCTGACCCTGGAGTCGACGTCGACAATGATGCCGCCCTTGCCGTTGAAGAACGGTTCGTTCCATTTGGTGCCATCAAAGGTGGCGAAATCCGGGTTGATGAGCTTTTCATCCACCATTTTTTTGACGAACCTGTTGGCTTCAAGGAATTCGTCGGTTTCGAAGCTGGGGATCAGCTTGCCGTCCTTCTCGGTCCAGCGGTTCCCGGCGCCGTACCATTCCTCGATGATGTCGTACGGACTGTTGGTGCCCAGGGCGCCCCACTTGGGGATGGTGATGCCCCAGGTGTCGTTCTGGCCGTTGCCGTCCGGGTCCTGTTCGGTGAAGGCCTTGGCCACCTTGTACAGGTCTTCGGTGGTTTTGGGCGGCTGGAGGCCCAGCTTGTCCAGCCAGTCCTGGCGGAACATCACGGCGGCGCGCATCGGGGCGCGGCCGCGGTAGACGCCGTAGACCTTGCCGTTGATGCTGGCGTTCTGCTGGATGTCCGGGAACGTGGTCTTCAGGTTGGGGTAGGCAGCCAGCTTGTCGGTGAGGTCCCAGAAGGCGCCGGCCTCGGCGTTTTTGACGAACCCGGGCGTTTTGCCCTGGATGACCATGACCTGCGGGATCTCGGAGGACGCCAGGGTGATGTTGGTTTTGTCCTCGTAGGAGGCGTTGGGCGTCCAGGTGATGTTGATGTCCTTGCCGGTCAGCTCCTCAAGCTTCTTCTGCACGGCACCATCCGCGCCGGGCGGCTGCGCTTCGAGGAACGGGGCCATGATGGACACGCTGGTGAGGTCTGCGGCGGGCGTTTCGCCGCCGCTGCAGGCGGTGAGGGAGACGGCGGCAACGGTGACGACGGCGGCGGCCAGGGTCAGTTTCCTACGGATCATGATTGTTCCTTTTCCACTTCTTCGGGGTTCTTGTGCGGGTCAGTTCAGTAAGGCGTGCTGGGTTGATACGTTTCAGTTTTGCGGTGGCCGGTTTGGGCGGTGGCCGGTTTGGGCGGTGGCCGGTTTGGGCGGCGACCGGGTTGGGCCGGCCGGCTGCGCGGCAAAGGTCAGCCAGGGCAGGGCGGGATGGGACGGATGAGGGCAAGGGCAAGGGCAAGGGCGGGCACGATGGCCAAGCGGGCCGGCTGCTGGCAGCACCGGACCACCGGCCCGCGTGCGCCGGGATCTCAGGTGGGAGTAGTCCCCTGCAGGACCCGGCCCGGCGTGGCCCCGGGCACCAGGGTGGCCGCAGCCGCCGGTTCAGGTGCCGGGGTGGCGGTTGCTCCCCCGGCGTCGGCCACCGATTCATCGTTGGCCGTAAAGAACCGGTCGCAGAGCCAGCCGGTGATGTACAGCCAGGCGCCGATGCTGAAGAACGGAATCAGGCCAGGCAGGCTGCTGCTGGCAAAAAACACTGCCGCAGAGACGAAAAGCAGGATCACGGTGCCGGCCAGGTGCCGGGCCGCAAAACGTGATGACATCAGCAGGTACTGCGCCAGCGGCAGCTGGTACCGCGCATACATGGGGAACACATGGCAGGCGATGCCGGCAAAAACGAGGGCCAGCACAAAGATCAGGGCTGCCATAACCTCGGCAAGAACCCCGGCTGCTCCGGCGAACCAGTTCCAGTTCAGGAACAGCGCCAGTGACACTCCCATCAGCGGCAGCGCCAGGGCGTTGGCCCGGACGAAGTTGCGGAAGTAGCCGGCCACAAAGCCACGCAGCAGGGGTGCGGCCTCACCCCTGGACCGCTTGCGCACCAGGATCTGCGCCGAGGCCGTGGCCGGGCCTGTTCCCAGGATGCCGAGACCCAGCAGGGCGAAGACGATCCACAGCAGGTTCAGGCAGGCGATCCACAGCAGGGTGTCAAAGAACGAGTAGGCCCGGGCGCTGAAGGTTCCAGACAGCATGGCTCAACTCCCTTCTCCATCGTTGCAGAATTGTGGGCTTGCGTGGTCCACGTCACGTAAGTAATCGGTTTCTCGAAAATGTAGACCCTTGCCGGCAGTAACGTCAAGCCTCGGTTTGAATCGTTACAGAGCTGGACGGTCCGGCCGGGCATGGCGCACACTTGAACGTGGAAAGCGCTTGCTGGCATCGTGGCCGGCACCATCACCTTGCCCCGGAACGGGGGCGGAACTGGAGAACCATGGGCACGCCCGCCGGAACACTGTCCCCGAAAGCCGACCCGGAAGGCGGACCCCTGGCCGCTCCTGCCGCGCGGGTCGCGTTGGTGGGGGTGCACGGGTTCGGCACGCACCACCTCCGCAACCTGGAGCGGCTGGCAGCGGCGGGTGAGGTTGACCTGGTGGCGGTGGCTGATCCGCAGCCACCCGCCGAAGGTTCCGTCCCGCCGTCGGCGGCTGTATTTCCGGGCTTGGCGGAGCTGCTGGCCGGCACGCAGGACCTGGACCTGATCATCGTGGCCACCCCCATCCAGACCCACGCGCCGCTGGGCCTTGCCGCGCTCACCACGTCCGCCGATCTGTACCTGGAGAAGCCGCCCGTGGCGTCCCTGGCGGACTTCAACCGGCTGGCCGACGCCGCGGCAGCCAGTGGCCGGAGCGTCCAGATCGGCTTCCAAAGCCTCGGCTCCCATGCACTCGGGGCCATCGGGGAACTGCTGGCCGCCGGCACCATCGGCACCCTGCAGGGCATCTCAGCCACTGGCCGCTGGGTTCGGGACAAGGCCTACTACAAGCGCTCCCGCTGGGCCGGCAAGCGCAGCATCGACGGGGTGGATGTGGTGGACGGCGTCGCCACCAACCCCCTGGCCCATGCGGTGGCCACGGCCCTCCGGATCGCCGGCGCCCGCACCACTGCCGATGTCGTGTCGGTGGAAACGGAGCTGTACCGGGCCAACAGCATCGAATCGGATGATACGTCCGTCATCCGCATCCGCACCGCGGCCGGGCTGCCCATCACGTGCGCCCTGACCCTGTGCGCGGCGGAGTCGGTGGAGCCTTATGTGACGCTGCACGGTTCCGCCGGGACCGCGGTCTTCCACTACACCGAGGACCGGCTGACCGTCCGGACGGCCGCCGGCACCACGGAGGAAACCTTCGGCCGCGATGACCTGACCGGCAACCTCCTGGCCCACCGCCGCAACGGCGAGCGGCTGATCAGCCCCTTGCTGGACAGCGGCGCCTTTATGCTGGTGCTCGAGGCCATCCGGACCGCCCCGCTGCCCGCGCCGATCGATGGCGCATACGTCCAATGGGTCGGTGACGCCGACGCGGCCCACGCCGTGGTGACGGGCATCGAGGAAGCCCTGGAGCAGGCAACCAGCCGGCATGCCACCTTCAGGGAACTGGGGCTGCCTTGGGCAAGCACCGCTCCCACCGCTTTTACCCTGCCCGCCTGATGCCTGCGACGGAGGGACCGCTGGCAGGGTTGGATGAAGACCCGGCCGACGGCGGTGCAGGCCACCTTCTCGCCGTTGGCCTGCTCACCGATGGGCTGACAGGGTGCCTGACGGCGTCGCTGCGCCCGGCATTCAGCTGGCAGTTCGATCAACCAGCCGGGGCGGATCCCGCGCTGGCCCGCCAAACCGGCTACCGGATTGTTGTGCAGGATGGGCAGGGAGCGGTGCTGTGGCGCTCGGGCACCGTCCCGGCAGCCGGCCACCGGGGTGTTCCGTACGGCGGGCCGGACCTCGACGGCGATACGGACTACGCGTGGCAGGTCCAGGTGCTGGACGCAGCGGGCATCCCTGGTGATTGGAGCGGCCCGACTGCGTTCACCACGGGGCCCGCCGCGGACGGCTGGGACGCCGAATGGCTCCGGCGCGCGCCCGGCGGCCGCGTTCCGGCAGCCATCCTGGCCGGCGCATTGCGTGTGGCCGGCACGCCGTTCCTTCCGGTTCCGGTCCCGCCGGTCCGCAGCTTCCGCCTGGCGGCCCGGCTCCGGCCGGCCATGGGCTGGGCCGGGATCATCCTGCGCAGCTCCGGCCCGGGCACCGGCCTGCTGCTGGAACTGAATTCGGCGGGCACCCTGGTCCTCCGGCATGCCCCGGACTGGGAAATCCCGGCCCCCGGCACGCCGGAAACCCAGGTCCTGGCCACGGCTCAAGCCGCAACCCGGGGCAAGGTCCATCAGGCCCGGCTGCCCGGCAAGGACCTGTATGCCGGGTCCTGGCACAACCTCGTGGTCTCGGACGACGGAACCACCGTCACCGCGGCCCTGGACGGCGAAGAATTGCTGGCGGTGCAGACCTCCGAAGGAGCCCCGGCAGCACCCGCCGCGAACGGCGCGGCACCCCACCCGGGGCCGGACTCCCCCGCGTTCAGGCCGTACGGCCGGCTGGCCCTGCATCAGGGCCCGCGCAGCCAGGCGGAGTACGCCTCGCTGCGCATCACCGGATCCGCAGCGGCAGCGCCGGCCGGAAAGACCGCCCCACAGGATGCCCTGCTGCTGGACCACCGGTTCGACGGCACCGAAAACCACGCCGCCGCGTGCCTGGCCCACTGGCCGCACACCACGGCACACCGGCAGCCGGACGAGTGGACGATCTTCCGTAAGGATCTCCCGCTGACCGGCACCGTCCGGCGGGCCCGGCTGTTTATGGCCGCCAACCATCACGCGCAGCTCGCCCTGGCCGGCGTGCCCGCGCTGTCCAGCACCTCGTTCGGCTACCCCGGCGAGGGCTACTATGATGCGGCAGACGTCACGGCCCTGCTCGCCGCGCAGCCCACGGGCATCCCGGTTCCGCTCACTGCCGTGCTGCACTGGTACGGCCCGGGCCAGGGCCGGGCGGCGGGCCTGCCCGGCCTGCTGGTCCGGCTCAGCGTGGACTACAACGACGGCCGGCGCGAGGTCTTCGGCTCCGGGCCGGACTGGCACGCGGGCGAAGCGCCCTACCGGCAGGCTGGTTACCGCAACGATGAGGGCGACCCCGTGGAGCACCTGGACGGCCTGGCAGCAGCGGCGCCGCCCGCCATCACGGACCTTCCACACGCCATCAGCCTGGGCAGGCACCCGGTGGCGGACTTTCCCCTGCTGCACCCCCGGCGGACGTCGATGGCCGAGGACTTCGTGGCGCCGCAGGCTTTCCTGCGGGCCGAGGACGGCACGCTGGTGGCTGATTTCGGCCAGGTCCTGCCCGGCCGGCCGGAAGTCGTTTTCCGCGCCGGCGTCCCGGGCCGGACGGTCCTGATCCGGGCCGGCTACACCCTGCGGCCGGACGGCCGCGTGGATGCCGGCAAAACAGCCAGCCAAAACACGGACATGTCCTTCCCCTACACCCAGGCGGCGGGGCCGCAACGCTTCCGGGCCGCCGTGCACCTGGGCTTCCGGTACCTCGAGCTTCCCGGCGTGGATGCCAGCGACGTGACCCGGATGGGTGCCGTTGTGGTGCATGCCCGGCACCCGGAAATGGGCAGCTTCGGCAGCTCGGATGCCACGCTGGATGCCGTGTTCGGGCTGCTGCGCGACTCGGCGCTGTACGGCGTGCAGGAACAGTTCGTCGACACCCCCACCCGCGAAAAGGGCCAATTCCTGGCCGATGCGGTCAATATCTCCTACGCCACCATGGCCCTGTTCGGCGAACACGCCTACACCGCCCAGGCGCTTCGGGAGTTCGGCTGGTCCGCGGCCCGGTACTGGCAGGACCCGGCCGAGCGCGGCCGCTACAACGCCGTCTATCCCAACGGCGACGGGAAGCGGGACATCCCGGATTTCTCCCTGATGCTGCCGGAATGGACGGCCGAATACCATCACCGGACCGGTGACACTGCCTTGGTCGGGGATCTGCTGCCGCACCTGCGCGACACCGCGGACTACGCAATGCGCCACCTCGCCACGGAAGGGCCGACGGCGGGACTGGTCACCGAACTGGGCGGCGGCTCCGGGCCCTACCTGCACGGCATCGTTGACTGGCCGGAGCCCGGCCGGTTCGGGTACGACATGGCCTGTGCCGCCAAGACCACCGTCAACGCCCAGGCCTATTCGGCGCTGCTGGCCACGGCCGGACTCTGCGCCGCCGCCGGCCAGGAGGAAGCAGGCATCCGGTATGCAGCGGCTGCACGCACCCTTGGGCACTCCATCCGTACCCTGCTGCGGGTGGACGGCGTGATGGTGGACGGACTGCACGCCGACGGCACACCCAGCTCCAACGCCTCCCAGCATGCAACGTCCTTCCCGCTCTCGCTGGGCATCACGGACCCGGCGCATGCAGCCGGCGATGCCCGCCGGGCAGCTGGGATGGGGATGCAACAGGGCCCGCTCACGGTGCACCGGCTGGTGCGGGCGTTGCTGGCGGCGGGCCTGACGGATGCGGTCCTTGACCTCCTGACAACCAAGGACCAGCCAGGGTGGGCTGCGTTGCTGGAGCGCGGCGCCTCGTTCACCTGGGAAGCCTGGGACCTGGTTGAGGGCACCGACTACAGCCAGTCGCACGCCTGGTCGGCCTCCGTGGTCAAGGAAATCCTGGAGCACCTGCTGGGCGTCCGCTTCACGGTGCCCTGCGGCAGCGAGGTCCTGGTGGAGCCGCCGCTGTGCCGGTTGGCGCACGCCCACGGTTCAGTCCCGGTGGCCAGCGGAAACATCGCCGTGGCCTGGCGACGGGCCGGCGGGCTGATGCACCTGGAACTTACGGTTCCGGCCGGCGTCACCGCTGCCGTCCGCCTGCCGGCCGGCACCTACAAGGTCGAAGGCCCGGGGGCGGCGGCCGCCGTCGTGCGCTCCGGCCCGGAAGACGAAGGCAATGCCGGATCCACCCGGGACTTCCGGGTCCACCCGGGCGCTTGGGTGTTCACGCCCACAACAGGATAAGCATCCGCTCCCAACAGACCCTTGCGCGAGATGGCACTTCGCGGCAATGTTCGGCACCGCGACTGCCGCCAAGTGCCATCTCGCGGGGTGGGTAGGTGGGCGGCCGCCTAGAGGAGCGCGCTCTGCGCTTCCGAAAGGGCCCGCTTCGCGGCCTCCGCCGGTGACAACCGGCTGAAGTGGACTTCCAGGGAGTAGCGGGTCAGGGCCTCGACGGCGGCGCTGCCACCGGCCGGCGGCACGGGGACCGCACCGCCCAGCTCACTGGAGATCTCGTCGATGAATTTGGCCGTCTTGGCATCGGCCGGGGTCAGCTTGTCGGCCACGGCTGCCCTGATGTCGGAGTTGGCCGGAATGCCCCGGTCTGCAAGCCCGATGTCACCGGCGGCAGCGTTGTTGGTGACGAAGTCGATGAACTTCTGCGCCTCGGCCGGGTGCTTTGTCCTGGAGCTGGCGGACCAGAACATGGACGACTTGTAAAACTGCTGGGCTTCCGCGGCCTTGCCGGCAACGCTTGGCGGCCGGAGGATGGCCAGGTCCTGCCCGGATGCCTTGCTGAGCGCACCCAGCTGGTTGGACCAGTACATGTTCATCACGAACCGTCCGGTGGCCAGGCCCTGCTGGTCAATTGAGGCGCTGGCATCCTCGGTAATGATGGAAGCGGGCGGAACAGCTTTCGAATCGCGCATCCTGGCCTGGTACTCGTACCACTCCGTCAGGGCTGCCTCGTCAAAGCCGAGTTTGCCGTCGCTGGTGAACAGGGACTTGCCGTGCTGCCGGAACCACAGGTTGGCAGCGGCGTCGCTGTTGACCTGCCCGGTTCCGTATACGCCGTCAGCGCTGGCCTTGGTGATGTCCGCAGCCGTGGAATCGAGGTCGTCCCAGGTCCAGGTCTTGTCATCCGGCAGTGCGACACCGCTGGCGGCAACCAGGGCCGGGTTGGCCAGCACCACCATGGCGTTCACGCCGCTGGTCACGGCATACTGCTTGCCGTCCACCTTGCCGGAATCCGCCACGGGCTGGTCGAATTTGGACAGATCCACGTCCTTGAGCTCCAGCAGGGCACCGCGCCCGGAGTACTCGCCCAGATAGGCGGCGTCCATCTGGATGACGTCCGGCGCATCCTGGGAGGCCACCTGCGTGGCCAGCTTGTCCCAGTAACCACTCCAGTCGCCATACTCCCCCTTCACCTTAATGTTGGGGTTTTCAGCCTCGAAGGCAGCAATCAGCTTCTCGGTGAGCTTATGGCGGGTGTCCGAACCCCACCAGCTGAACCGCAGCGTGACCGGCCCATCCTGGTCCGCCGGCGCACCCCCACAACCCGAGACGGCCAGGACCACCGCCGTGAGCAGGGCCGCTGTTGCGGGAAGGGCGGGCTTTTTGGCGCGAAACATCATTGTTCATCCTCTGTTCTGGCAGTGGAGCGTCCATAGAAACCGCTTTCCGAACCAGACTAAGTGTGATGTGAATTACGCGTCAAGACCTCACAGAATCTTACTTTTTCAATCACCGGCGGTGCTGCGGACCCGCACGCGACGGCCGTGGAGCCACAGGAGCAGGCCAATCACGACGGCGGACACCACACAAAGTGCGCCCGTCACCACCAGCCCGGTCCGGACGCCGAACTGTTCCGTCAGCCAGCCGGCCAGCAGTCCACCCAGGGCGTGCCCGCCCATCAGCAACGGCAGATACAGGGCCATGACCCGCCCGCGGACAGCCGGCCCGGCCTCGAGTTGGACGGCGGTGGCTGCGCTGGTCAGGAACAGCAGGGTCATCAGCCCCACCACCACCAGCATCACCATAAACGTCTCCACGGTGGGCATCAATGCCGCAGCAGCCTGGGCGATGCCAAAGCCTGCGGCGGCGGCCACGATGCCCTTCCGGCCCATCCGTCCCAGCCTCGCGGCGAGCAGCGCGCCGGCAAGGGCGCCCACGGCGCTGACGGTGTTGAACAGGCCAAAGCCTGCCACCCCGTTGTGCCAGACGCGTTCCGCGAAGGCAGCCAGCACCACCGGACCGTTCATTCCAAACGCACCCAGCAGGCCGGCCAGCAGGATGGTGAGCAGCAGCCTGGGCCGGTCCCGCACGTAGCTGAAACCGGCCAGGAGCTGGCCTCGGCCCCGCACCGCAGGAGTGCCGGGGTGCAGCTCAGCGCTGCGCATGGCCGCAATCAGGCCCAGCACCAGCACCCCGATCAGGGCGTTGGCGGCAAAGGCCGCTGCGGATCCGGCCTGGGCAATCAGGATTCCGCTCAGTGCCGGCCCGGCCATGGCGCCCAGCTGGCCCAGGGCGTTGTTGAGCCCGATCGCCGGCCGCAGCGCCGCGTCCCCCACCACCTCGTTGACAAAAACCTGGCGGGCAGGCTGGTCAACCGCCGCGGTGATGCCCAGCGCCACGCAGCTGGCGTACACCGCCCAAACTGTGATGGAGCCGGAGGCGACCCACGCCGCCAGGCCCAGTGCCAGGAGGATGATGACCGACTGGCACACCATCATGATCCTGCGCTTCGGGAACAGGTCCACCACCAGTCCGGCCAGCGGACCCACAATCAGCATGGGCAGGAACTGCAGCGCCACGGCCACGCCCACCGCCGCGGGACTGCCGGTCAGCTGCAGCACCAGCCAGTCCTGGGCCAGCCGCTGCATCCAGACTCCCACGCTGCCTGCCAGCTGCATGCCCAGGTAAAGCCGGTAGTTGTGCCGCAGCAGCGGGTGGTACCAGCGCAGCTGGCCCGCGGCGGGCAGCGGGCCGGAACGGGTCCGGGGGTTGGCGGAGCTGGAGCATTCGGCGGGGTGCTGCTCGGGGGACACGTCGCTCAACTCGGTAGTGATGGGCATTAAAACAGGGCGGGCCGCCGGAATGGGCCCCGCGGGTGCTTCAGGCGCGGGCTGAACGGATTTTCACGGCAGCGGAAGCGAGGACCAGCATGCCGGGGACCACCACAAACAGGGCCACCAGCATCCAGACAAACACCACGGAACCGAAGATCGCCACGGCCAGCAGGACCGAGCCGGTCCAGTCCCGGAGGGAGATCGACTGCGCAGCGGCCAGCGCGGACTGCCAGGTTCCCCTGGCATCGGCCCGGTCCCCGGCGAAGTCGGACCAGGCGGACGCGGTGCGCAGCAGCAAAATGGTGGCGCAGGTGGCCAGGACCAGGGTGGCGGGAAGCACCACTTCCCGGCCCGGCAGCTGGCCCACCCAGGCGAGGAGAAGGTTGAGGATAATCACGACGGCGGCGGCCGCCGTCGTGATTCCCAGTTTCCAGCTGCCGGGCAGCGCCGCCCGGAACGTTCCCCAAAGGCTCCGGACGGAATCGTCGCGGCCCGAGAGGTGGCGTTCCAGGTGGGCGATGCCGGCGGCATAGGCTGCGGGGATGGTGACCAGCGGAATGGACAGCACCAGCACCAGCACCCCCGCCAGCAGGGTTTCGGAAAACAGCGCGAAGCGGTTCACCGGGAGGGGCTCCGGCCGGCCCGGTACGGGTGTGGTGCTGTCCATGATGCTCATTTCCTGCTCCGTCAGCCTTTGAGGCCCTGGGTGGAGACGCCTTCAACAATGTACCGCTGGAAGATCAGGAAGAAGATCAGCACCGGCAGCAGCGCCAGGACGGACATGGCGATCATGGCGCCGTAGTCGGAGGACTGGGTCTGGTCCACAAAGAGCCGCAGCGCCAGCGGAAGCGGGTACTTGTCCGGGGTGTTCAGGTACAGCAGGGGGCCCAGGAAGTCGTTCCAGCTCCAGATGAAGGAGAAGATCGACGTCGAAATCAGCGCCGGTTTCATCAGCGGAAGCATGATCGAGGTGAAGATCCGCACGTGGCCGGCACCGTCGATGCGTGCTGCCTCGTCCAGTTCTGCCGGGAGGTTGCGCATGAACTGGACCATCAGGAACACAAAGAACGCGTCAGCGGCGAGGAACTTGCCGATCAGCAGGGGGACGTAGGTGTCCACCAGGCCCAGCTGGTTGAAGATGATGTACTGCGGAATGATCACCACGTGGAAGGGCAGGAGCAAGGTGGCGATCATCATGCCGAAGAACACGCTGCGGCCGGGGAACTTGATCCGTGCGAAGGCGTATGCCGAAACGCTGGCTGAGAGGACGGTGCCGACGACGGCGCCGACGGCCAGGATCAGGGAGTTGGTGAAGAACTGCAGGGTGCTGACCCCGCCGATCCCGTCCATCGCCGTAACGAAGTTGTCCATGCTGAAGTTGCTGGACCACAGCGAGGTGTTGGTGCCGCCGATCTCGGAGTTCGGCTTGAAGGAGGACGCCACCATCCACAACGCCGGGTACAGGACCACAGCCGTGAGTGCCAGGGCCACGATGTGGAAGAGGGTGCTTTTGACCCGCTTGGCGCCCGTGGACTCGGATTTGGGGTTGTACTGGGGTACCTGGGCGTCGGGTGTGGAATGGGTGGGGGTTGCCGTGGTTGTCATTTTGCGTCCCCGCTGTAGTGGACCCAGGACTTGGACGTGCGGAAGATGATCAGGGTAATGATGCCCACAACGATCAGGAGCAGCCAGGCCATCGCCGAGGCGTAACCCATCCGGAAGTCGGAGAAGCCGCGCAGGTACAGGTAGAGGGTGTAGAAGAGGGTGGAACCGGCGGGGCCGCCTTCACCGTTGGAAATGATGTACGCCGAGCTGAAGATCTGGAACGCGTGGATGGTTTCCATCAGCAGGTTGAAGAAGACCACCGGGGAGAGCATGGGCCAGGTGATGTTGAAGAACTTACGCACCGGGCCGGCACCGTCCATGGACGCGGCTTCGTAGAGGTCCGCGGGGATCTGCTTGAGCCCGGCGAGGAAGATCACCATCGGGGCGCCGAACTGCCACACGGTCAGCAGGATGAACATCGGCATGGTCATGGTGGGGTTGCCCACCCAGCCGCCCAGGTTGATGCCGAAGAAGGACAGGCCCTGGTCCACGGGGCCGGAGTCCCCGAACATTGCCTTCCAGACAATGGCGATGGACACGGACGCGCCGATCAGGGACGGGGCGTAGAACGCGGACCGGTAGAAGCCCTGGCCCATGCGGGCGCTGTTGAGCAGCATCGCCACGGCCAGGGCGGCGGCGAGCTTGAGCGGGGTACCGAAAACCACGTAGCCCACGGTCACGCCCACGGACTGCATAAACCGTTCATCCTGGAACATGGTGGCGTAGTTGTCCAGCCCGATCCACTTGGGCGGGTCGAACAGGTTGTAGTTGGTGAAGGAGAGGTACAGCGAGGAAACCATCGGTCCAAGGGTCAGGACAATGAATCCCAGCAGCCAGGGCAAGAGGAACGTATAGCCGGCGCGGGCGTCCACCCCTCGCTGCCGCGACTTGCGCGGCAGCGAGGAAGCGGACGTCGCTGAACGCCTGCTCAGGGTTGGGCTTTGAGTCACGAGTTCAGTCCGTCAGTCATGAAGCCTGGATCAGGCATTCTGCTTGATGAGGTCTTCGGCTTCCTTGAACCAGGCATCGGCGGCACCGTTGATGTCGAGCTTGCCGTAGTTCAGGTCCGAGGCAACCCGCTTGAAAGAGGTTTCAAGCGTGCCGAAGCCCACGATCGGGGGCTCGGGAGCGTCCTTGAGGTACTGCGCGATGGAGGTTTCGTAGTCCACCACCACCTTGTCGGTTCCTTCGAAGGTGGTTCCGTCCCGCTGGGTCTTGGACGCCGGAACGCCGCGGGAGGTCTTGAAGATCTGGCCCACCTCGGGGTCATTGACCATAAAGTCGATAAAGCGGGCTGCCGCGTCCTTGTATTTGGTCTTGGCGCTGGCAACCATCAGCATGGAGGGCTTCAGGAACAGGCCCAGGTTGTCCTTGTCGTCCGACGGAACCGGCACAAGCTTGAGTTCCTTGGCGCCGCTGTCACCGAGGTAGCCCGCCATGAAGTTGTCCCACGTGACCTCCGTGGCCGTGACGTTGGATCCGAACGGTGACTTGGGTGCCAGCTGGGTGACCCGCTCTTCGGAAATGATGGCGGGGGTGCCGCGCAGGTCGGCGGTGAGGTTCCACCACTTCTTCAGGTCGTCTTTACTGAAGCCGAGCTTGCCCTCCGACGTGAAGGCTTCGATGTTGTTCTGGCGCAGCCAGACGTTGAACATCCACCAGACGCCGGTGTAGTCGGTGCTGCCGAAGAGGGCCCCGTTGCTCTTGCTGCCCACGGAGACAAGGAATTCGTTGAATTCCTTGTAGGTCCAGCTGCCATCCGGTTCGGCGATGCCCAGTGAAGCCAGCTTGGCGGGGTCGTAGTAAACGGCGAAGGCGTTGGTGCTGGTGGGGATGCCGAAGGTCTTGCCCTTGATCTGGCCCGACGGCAGCAGGGACTTCTCGAAGGCGTCCGTGTTGATCTTCACGGTGCTGAGGTCCAGGAGCTGGTTGCGCTGGCCGTAGTCCCGCAGGTAGGACAGGTCCCACTGCATCACGTCCGGCAGGCCGCCGCCGGCAGCTTCGGTGGCACGCTTCTGCCAGTAGCCGGCGAAGTCGGTGAAGTTGCCGTTGACCTTGATGTCCGCGTTTTTGGACTCAAACAAGGCAATGGCCTTGCGGGTGCGCTCGGCGCGGTCGTCGTTGCCCCACCAGGTGTAGTTGATGGTGACGGGTTTTTCCGCTGAACCGGTTTCACCGGAGCTGCTGGATCCTGTTCCACACGCAGCCAGTGCCGCGGCAGATGCGGTGCCGACGGCGACGGTGGTGATGAAGTGCCTTCTGTTGATCACGGGAGCCTCCTTGCTCGATGTGTGCAATACCTTCGGTCTCACCACAACACGGGCAGTGAGCTGGCTTACACGGCTTCTGAAACGATACAATATCCCTATTCCGGAATTTGGGCAAGCGTTTTCCAATGATCAGATGTCCTACCAAATTCCGGCCCTTCAGCAGACAAAGGAGTCCCATGACAGCGCAGGAACCCATCGGCCCGGCAAGCGTGTGGAACAACGTGGACGGTATCGGCTTCGGCGGCGATTACAACCCTGAGCAGTGGCCCACCAGCGTGCGCCTGGAAGACCTTGAGCTGATGCAGGAAGCCGGCGTGAACTTCCTCAGCGTCGGCATCTTTTCGTGGGCGCTGCTGGAACCCAGCGAAGGCACCTACGACTTCGGCTGGCTGGATGAGGTGCTGGACAACCTGGCGGGCATCGGCGTGAAGGTGGCCCTGGCCACCGCCACGGCGGCGCCGCCGGCCTGGCTGGTCCGCAAACATCCGGAAATCCTCCCGGTGACGGCTGACGGTACCGTGCTGGGACCGGGCTCACGGCGGCACTACACCCCGTCGTCGGCCGCGTATCGCCGCTACGCCACCGGGATCACCCGCAAACTGGCCGAACGCTACAAGGACCACCCCGCCCTGGCGCTCTGGCATGTGGACAACGAACTGGGCTGCCACGTCTCTGAGTTCTACGGCCCGGAAGACGCAGCGGCGTTCCGCGTGTGGCTGGAACGGCGCTACGGCGATATCGGCGCGTTGAACGCCGCCTGGGGTACCGCGTTCTGGAGCCAGAACTACGGCGCGTTCGACGAGATCCTGCCGCCGTCCGCCGCGCCCAGCACCCTGAACCCCGGCCAGCAGCTCGACTTCCAGCGCTTCAACTCGTGGGCGCTGATGGACTATTACCGCGACCTCGTGGCGGTCCTGCGGGAGATCACGCCCGCGGTCCCCTGCACCACCAACCTCATGGCGTCCAGCGCCACCAAATCCATGGACTACTTCGACTGGGCCAAGGACCTGGACGTCATCGCCAACGACCACTACCTGGTGGCGGCCGACCCCGAACGGCACATCGAACTGGCGTTCAGCGCGGACCTCACCCGGGGAATTGCGGGCGGCGACCCGTGGATCCTGATGGAACATTCGACGTCGGCCGTTAACTGGCAGCCGCGCAACCAGCCCAAGATGCCCGGTGAAATGCTCCGCAACTCGCTGGCGCACGTGGCCCGGGGCGCGGACGCCGTGATGTTCTTCCAGTGGCGGCAGAGCTTTGCCGGCTCCGAGAAGTTCCATTCGGCCATGGTCCCGCACGCCGGCCGGGACACCCGGGTGTGGCGCGAGGTGGTGGAACTCGGCGGCGCGCTGCAGCGGCTGGCGCCCGTGCGTGGTTCCCGGGTGGAATCGCGGGCGGCCATTGTCTTTGATTACGAGGCCTGGTGGGCCAGCGAAATAGATTCCAAGCCCAGCCAGGACGTGAAGTACCTGGATGTGCTGCGCGCCTTCCACCGGTCCCTGTTCCTGCGGGGCGTCTCCGTTGACATCGTGCACCCGTCGGCTTCCCTGGCCGGCTACGACCTGGTGCTCGTCTGCACGCTCTACGCCGTCAGCGACGAAGCCGCGGCCTCGGTTGCTGCTGCTGCGGCGGCCGGCGCCACCGTGCTGGTCAGCTACTTCAGCGGCATTGTGGACGGCTCGGACCACGTCCGGCTGGGCGGCTACCCCGGCGCCTTCCGGGACCTGCTGGGCATCCGCGTGGAGGAATTCCACCCGCTGCTGGCCGGGTGCGCGCTGAAGCTGGACGACGGCACCGTTGCCGCCGTCTGGAGCGAACACGTCCACCTCACCGGCGCGGAGGCCATCCGGTCCTTCACGGAATACCCGCTCGAAGGGGTTCCCGCCCTGACCCGGCACGCAGTTGGCGACGGCGCTGCGTGGTACCTCGCCACGTTCCCCGGCCCGGAGGGCATCGAGTCCGTGGTGGACAGGCTGCTTGCCGAATCCGGGGTTGGCCCGGTGGCCGCCGCCGACCCCGGCGTGGAGTTGACCCGGCGCCGCGCGGCGGACGGCAGCAGCTACCTTTTCGCCATCAACCACACCCGGGAGGCAGCCAGCGTCCGGGCTGCCGGCACGGATGTGCTGACCGGCGAGGCTTTCGCCGGTTCCGTGGGGGCCGGGCTGGTGGCGGTCATCGCGGAGGACTGAGCCGGGGGCCGGTCAGGGCTGCGTTTTGGACGCCGCCCTGGCCGCGGCTTCCACTCGGGCATGGTGCTCCGCCCAGCCGTCCGCACCACGGTCGGTGAGGTTGGGATCGCCCGGCCGGAAGCCGGCCTGGCCGTCAATCAGTTCACGGAGGATGTCGGCGTGGCCGGTGTGTTGGGCGGTCTCCACGCACAGGTGGACCAGGATCCGGTGCAATGTCACGGCCCTGCGCTCGACTGGCCACCACGGGACGGCGCCCGCGGCGTCCAGGGGCAGCGCCTCGATGGTGGCGTCCGCGTGCCCGGCGGAAAAGTGATGCAGCTCAACGATGTCGTCCCGGCTCTCCGCGGCGGTGGCCCACATGTCCGAGTCCGGGGCCGCGTCATCGTCCAGGCTGGGAAGGTGGCGTCCGCTCGGCCGGCCAAACACTTCGCCGAAGTAGCCCAGCTGGACACTGGCCACGTGCTTCACCAGTCCCAGCAGGTTGGTACCGGTGGGGGTCAGTGGCCTGCGGATGTCGTACTCGTCCAGGCCGTCCAGCTTGCCCAGCAGATCCTGCCGCCGGATCCGCAGGTAGCTGTGGAGGGTCTCCTTGTGGTCCATGTCCTGCACGCTACCGGCAACAGGGTCCGATTGGCAGCTTCTGCGCGGCGTGGAAATTCTGCCGTGCCTTGCGCCGGGAAAAACGGAGCGCCGCGCCGGCACCGTGACTGCCCGGCGCCCGGGCAGGCCCTTAAATGTCGTACCCCCTTGAGAGAATTTTCTTATGGACGCTTCCAAGGTTCAGCACACAGGGCACGGCGCAAACGCCGCGCTTCCGTGCGGCGCTGGTCCGACTTTAGGGAGCTCCTCCTGCAGCACGGATGAGGCCGGCGTCGCAAAAGCGCTCACTGCGCTGCAGGCGGTCGCCGCGGCTGGGCCGGGCCAGCTGGCACTTGCCACCTTCGCCGAGGCAGCCGAATACGCAAGCCAGATTGAGGAGATATCCCGGACTCTGGAGTACGTGCAGATCCTCGCCGCCTCCGCCGTGGACCGCACGCGCGCGCAGGCCATCGCAGACGCCAGCCGCACCGGGACGGGCCGGACCTGGATCACCGGCTGGGACAACACCACCGGCAGCTCCGCTGACGTTGCTGGGAGCGACCCATCCTGGCCCCATGGCAGTCCCGACCCTGCCGGCCTGGGCGACGCAGCATTTACTGCCGCCACAGCCCAGGCCTCCCCCGATAGGGCCATGGGTTCACCGGCTGATGACGGGTGTAAGAACACCGCCGAGTTCCTCCGCGTCCGGCTCCGGATTCCCGTCGCCGAAGCACATCGTCGTATAAGTCTTGCCGCCGCGGTCCTGCCCCAGTCGGGGCTCACCGGCTACACCCAAGCACCGGCACGCCCGCAGCTCGCTGCCGCCCTTACCACCGGGTCCGTCGCCTCCCGCCCTGCGACCATCATTACCCTGGCCCTGGACCACGTCAGCCACCATGTCACCGAAGACGTGACCACCCGGATGGAGCACGCCCTCACGCAGGCAGCCGCCAACAACGACGCCGACTTCCTGGCCCGCATCGCCCGGCACTGGACCGAAGCGATCGACGCCGACGGCACCGAACCCAGTGAACACGAGCTGCGCCAGCGGCAAGGAGTCTTCATCCGGCCCGCCCGCCGTGGACTGAACCGCCTGGATATTTTCGCCACACCCGCCCAATACGAATGTCTCCTCACCGCCATGAGTACGGCCACCAACCCCAGGACCACCAACGCAAACAACTCCGATGGGGCATACGACGCTGGGAACGCGGGTATCGGCAGTGAACCCGGACATACCGGTTCGGCCACAGCCACTGTGGACCCGGATCTCAACCTGGACCGGCGGACCCGCGCCCAGCAACTCCTCGACGGCCTGGTCGGGGCCTGTAAAACAGCCCTCACCTCCGGCAACCTCCCCAGCGCCGGAGGACTCCGCCCCCAGGTCCTGGTCACCATCGATTACCGTGACCTCCTGAACCGTCTGGAACAAACCACCGCCAAAGGACCCCGTTACGGCTATGGCACGTCCACAACCGGCGGCCGCCCGGTCCCGGACCCCGGTAGCATCCCGGGCGCCGGATCGTTTGCGTTCACTGGACCCGTCACCCCTGCGACCGTCCGCGAAATCGCCTGCGACGCCGACATCATCCCCATCCTCCTCGGCAGCGCAGGACGCATCCTCGACATCGGCCGGACCACCCGGATTTTCCCACCCCACATCCGCAAAGCCATCACCGCCCGCGACCACGGCTGCGCCTTCCCCAACTGCACCATCCCCGCCCCCTGGTGCGAAGCCCACCACATTTCCTACTGGTCACACGGTGGACCCACCAACACCGATAACGGCACCCTTCTCTGCACCAGCCACCACCACCTCATCCACAAGGAGCAATGGCAGGTACACGTCACAAACGGCGTCCCCTGGTTCATTCCGCCACCGCACATTGACCCGCGCCAAAAGCCACAGCGAAACCACCACCAGACATAAACCCGCATCGATCGGAGCGGCCTGGCGTCATGGCTGAAACCCGAAGCGCGGCAGGCGGCATCCGATCAGAAACGACGCAAAACACCCCGGCCCCGGCAGGAACCGTGGAGTTCCTGCCGGGGCCGGGGTGTTGTAACTGAAACCTAGTTGCTGATGGCTGACTTCATTTCGTCGGATGCCTTCTTGCCGGCGTCCTCAGGGGACAACCGTTCGAAGAGGACCTCCGAGGTGTAGCGCTTGATGATCTCCTGGATGGCGCCGGCGCCCTTCGGCGGCGGTGCCGGAGCCTCGCCCAGCTCGTCCTTGATCTGGTCGATGAACTTGACCACCTTGACGTCGGCAGGCGTCAGCTTGGGCTCGATTGCTGCCCGGACGTCGGTGTTGGGGTAGACGCCGCGGTCGGCCAGGAGCGATTCGCCGGCCTTGACGTTGTTGGCCAGGAAGTTGATGAACTTGGCGGTCTCTTCAGGGTGCTTGGTCCGCGAGGACGCGGACCAGAACTGGGATGCCTTGTACCAGAGGCCGGCGTCGTCGGCCTTACCGGTGTTGGTGGGGAAGCGCAGGATCTTCAGGTCGCTGCCCGAAGCCTTTTCCAAAGCCGGGGCCTGGTTGGACCACCAGAAGGCCATGCCGTTTTTGCCAGTGGCGAGGCCGCTCTGGTCCAGGGCCGCAGCTTCGGCTTCGACTACCTCGGAGGCTGAAGGGACAGCCTTCTTTTTGCTCATGTCCTTCAGGAAAGCCCACCATTGTGCAATGTCCTGGGGTTCAAACCCCAGCTTGCCGTCGGACGTGTAAAGGGATTTTCCGTCCTGGCGGAGCCAGACACCCAGCGACGCTTCGTCGGTGCCGTAGGCCGCAGCGCCGTAGGTGCCCTTGGGCGACTTCTCCGTGATCTCAGCCGCGATGCGCTCAAAGTCGGCCCAGGTCCAGGTGGCATCATCCGGCAGGGCAACGCCGGCGGCTTCGAAGACCTTGGGGTTGGCCAGGATGGTGGCGGCGTTGATGCCGGCGGCGATGCCGGTCAGGCCGTCTTCGCTCTTGCCTGCGTTGAGGGCTGCCTCATCAAGCTTGGCAGTGTCGATGTCGTACTTGGACAGGTCAAGCAGGGCGCCGCGGCTGGAGTACTCCGTGATGTACTTTTCGTCCATCTGGATGATGTCCGGGGCGTCGTTCGCTGCCACCTGGGTGGCCAGCTTGTCCCAGTATCCGCTCCAGTCGCCGTATTCGGGCTTGATCTTGATCTTGGGGTTTTCGGCTTCGAACTTGGCGATCGCGTCCTGAGTCAGCTGGGCACGCTTGTCGCCGCCCCACCAGGAGAACCGAAGTTCCACGGTTCCGTCGGCACTTTGCGGTGCCGAGCCTCCGCCGCAGGCACTGAGCGCCATGACGGCGGCTGCGGCCGCGGCCACCAGGGCCGTCTTGCGGATTCGGCGGGGAGCGCCGTGGGATGGTGCGGCTGCTGCCTTTTTGGCGGCCGGCGCAGTGCGGGAAAAGAGCTGCACTGGTAACTCCGATCTTCGTTGATCTGGTGCTGGGGATGGATGCGGGATGTTGGGCGTGAGCCGCCGGGTTACTGCGAAAACGTTTACTGGACCTAATAGTACAAGTGGCTAACTTGTATTACAAGACGTTTTCACGGCAATTTTCCGGCCGGCCCGGCAGCCCGGTAACGCGACCGGAAAGTCCCGGGAGCGGCGTCATCCGGACAGCGGACAAGCGGACGGCCCGCCGGATCGACGGGCCGCCCGCTTGCGGGAGGGCTGGTGCTGCGGGGCAGCAGGCCTATTTGATGCCGGTGGTGGCAATGCCCTTGATGAGGAAGCGCTGGCCAAAGAGGAACACCAGGAACACGGGCAGGAGCGAGACGATGGACATGGCGAACAGTGATCCCCAGCTCGTGGCGGACTGCGAGTCAACGAAGGCCCGCAGCGCCACGGGAACGGTGAACATGTCCGGGTCCGTGAGGTAGATCAGGGCGCCGAAGAAGTCGTTCCAGGTCCAGATGAAGGTGAAGATGGTGGTGGTGGCCAGGGCCGGCACCATCAGCGGCAGGATCACGCGGAGGAAGATCCGCGGGTGGCCGGCACCGTCGATCCGGGCCGCCTCGTCCAGGTCCTTGGGGATGCCGCGGATGAACTGGACCATCAGGAACACGAAGAACGCATCCGTGGCAAGCAGCTTGGGAACCAGCAGCGGCCAGAAGGTGTTAACCCAGCCGATCTGCGAGAACAGGATGTACTGCGGGACGATCACCACGTGGAACGGCAGCATGATGGTCAGCAGCATGATGCCAAAGAACAGCTTCTTGCCGGTGAACTGCAGCCGGGCAAACGCGTAGGCGGCCATGGAGCAGGAGATCAGGTTGCCCAGGATGGAGCCGATCACCACGATGGCGGAGTTGAGCATGTAGTGGCCGAACGGGTGGGTCAGGGCGGACCAGCCGTCCGTGTAGTTGGACATTTCCAGGCTGCTCAGCCACAGGCCGGGGTCGCGGAAAATGAGTTCGTTGGGCCGCAGGGAGGACACCACCATCCACAGCAGCGGATAGATCATCAGGCCGCCGGCCAGGATGAGGATGGCATGCTTCGTCAGCGCCTTGGTGCGCTGGGCCCGGCTGAACGCCAGGGTTCCCCTGGACTCGCGGACTCGGGCCTTGCGGTTGTTCGTAGGCTTGCCGGCGCCTCCGGACTTCTTCTCCGGGGTGGGCAGCGTCTCCAGCTTAGTCGTCATAGAAAACCCAATACTTAGAAGCGATGAAGTTGATGGCGGTGAATACACCGATGATGACCAGCAGGAACCATGCCATGGCCGAGGCGTAGCCCATGTCGAACTGGCCGAATCCCTTTTGGTAGAGGTAGAGCGTGAAGAACATGGTGGAGTCGGAGGGTCCGCCATTGCCGCCCGAGACGATGAACGCCTGGGTGAACGACTGGAAGGATCCGATGATCTGCAGCACCAGGTTGAAGAAGATGATGGGGCTCAGCATCGGCAGGGTGATCCGCCAGAACTGCTGGAGGGTGGACGCGCCGTCAACCTTGGCTGCCTCGTAGTACATCACCGGGATCTGCCGGAGGCCGGCCAGGAAGATGATCATCGGGGCGCCGAAGGTCCAGACGTGCAGCAGGATGATGGAGCCAAGCGCCGTGCTGGGATCCGAGATCCACCCCGGCCCCTGGATACCGAACATCGCCAGGACCTGGTTGACCAAGCCTGTGGTGCCAAAGATCTGCTTCCAGAGGATGGCAACAGCCACCGAACCGCCCAGCAGCGACGGCAAGTAGAAAATGGAGCGGTAGAACGGAAGGCCGCGCAGGCCCTTATCCAGCACCAGCGCGATGAGCAGGGCCACCGCCAGCTGCAGCGGAACGCCGATGAACACGTAGGTGAACGTGACACCCAGCGAGTTGTGCAGGCGCGCGTCGGTCAGCATCCGGGTGAAGTTCTCCAGGCCGGTCCATTCCGGCGGCTGGAGCAGGTTGTAGTCCGTGAAGGACAGGTAGAGGGACATCAGCATGGGGCCGATGGTGATGGCCACCAGGCCCACCAGCCACGGCAGCAGGAAGATGTACGCGGCCTTGTTGTCCCGGCCGTTGGCCTTCTTTTCCTCGGCGGTGATCTTGCCCTTCCGCCGGCTGATGGAGCTGAGCTCGCTCATGGCGCTCATTGCGGGGACTCCGTCCCTGTCATCAGGACCGCTGCTGCCGGCATTCCTGCCGGGCGCGGTGTCCTGGGTATGTGCTTCGCGGCCATGTGGTCTCCTTTGGTCATCGTGGCCTCCACGTAGGTGAAAATCGCCGAGGGCGATAAGTTCGGCACCTCCTGCCGCCGGGCCCGCTGCATCCGTGTAACGGAAAACGGGTAGCCCTGCACTGCAGGAGTGCTGCTGTCGAAAAAGCGGCTCCGTACCAAAGTAAACGCTTTCTTGACTCCTGTATAGCCCTTTGTTAGTTTTTGAGAAAACGTTTTCTGTGTTGGGCGTCACTCAACACTAGATCACACAACCAAAGGGGCAGGACAATGCGGTTTCGTCTTAATAGATCTGTAATGGGGGTTGCCGGGGCGACGGCGGCACTGGCAATGGTCCTGACAGGTTGCGGCAGCAGCCCGCAGGCCGGAAAGGTGGGAACCGTGGAGGATCCGGTCACCATCCGGTTCGCCTGGTGGGGCAACGACTCCCGCGCCAAGACCACCCTGGACGTGATCAAGGACTTCGAGGCCGCCAACCCCACCATTAAGGTCCAGGGCGAAAACACCGAGTTCAGCTCCTACTGGGACAAGATGGCCACCCAGATCGCCGGTGGCACCACCCCTGATGTTTTGCCATGAGCGGCTCCTACCCCAGCGAATACGCCAGCCGAGGGGTGCTGCTTGACCTCGGCACCGTCAGCGAGCAGCTGGATACGTCCAAGTTCGCCGAAGGTACCGTGGATCTGGGCAAGATCGACGGCAAGCAGTACACCATCACCGCGGGTGTGAACTCCATGTCCATGGTCATCGATCCGGTGGTCTTCGAGGCCGCCGGTGTGCCGTTGCCGGATGACGAGACCTGGACCTGGGACGACTACGTGGACATCGCGGCCGAAGTGGCCAGCAAGTCACCGGCCGGCACCTTCGGCACCACGCCGATGTCCAACGATTCGTTCCTTGCCGTTTGGGCGCGCCAGAACAACGAAACCCTTTACACCGACGACGGCAAAAAAATGGGCATCAGCGAGGACACCCTGGCCCGCTGGTTCGAGCTGAACAAGAAGCTGATGGACACCGGCGGGGCACCGTCAGCCTCCCAGACCGTGGAGGACGGCTCGGCCCAGCCCGAACTGACCCTCATGGGCCAGGGGAAGCAGGCCATGAAGATTTCCTGGAGCAACCAGATGACGTCCTACTCCGGTGCGCCGCTGGTCATGATGAAGATGCCCGGCGAGAGCAAGCAGCCCGGCGCGTGGCTCCGTTCCTCCATGGAATACGCCATCTCCGGCAAGTCCGCCCAGTCCAAGGAAGCAGCGTTGTTCATCAACTACCTGGTCAACAACATGGACGCTGCCACCAAGATCAAGAGCGACCGCGGCATGCCGGCCAACACCGAGCTCAAAGCCGGAATCCTGCCGCTGCTGAAGGACGCCCAGCAGAAGGAGGCGGGCTACCTTGACCGCATCGCGGAGCTCAATGTGTCCGCTCCCCTGCCGTTCCCCGCAGGCTCGTCCGCCACGCTGGAAGTACTGAACCGGTACAACACGGACGTATTGTTCGGGAAGGTCTCCCCACAGGAGGCCGCCAAGGCCATGATTTCCGAGGTCAACCAGAACCTGGGCTGACCGGCCCCACGCAACGCCAGTGCACATCAACCACAGTCCGGAGGCAGTTTCGTGAACAACACAGTGCGGCCCAGCGCGATTGCCGCCTACGAGGACTGGCCTGCCTATGTCCGGGCCCATCCGCGGTACCGGGCCGGAACGCCCGCTTCGCAGGAGTTCGCCGACGCGCTGGGGGTTCCCGGCGCGTCGGCAGCGCCGCAGGTGGAAGTGCAGTGGGAGGAAGAGCACGACGGCGTCACCACCTCCCAGCTCAGCTGGCAGTTGGGTTTTGGCCCCCGCACCACTGGCTGGCTGGTCCGCCCGGCCGGCAGTTCCGGCCAGCTCCCCGGGGTACTGGCGCTGCACTGCCATGGCGGCAACAAGTTCGGCGGCGCGGACCGGCTGGTGGAGCTGCCGGACAGCCACCCGTCGGCGGCCGCAGCCCGGGCCAACCTGTACGACGGACAGGCACTGGCCACGGAAACCGCCCGGCGGGGATTCGCTGTCCTGGCCCACGATTCGTTCGCCTGGGGCAGCCGCGGTTTCGACCTGTCCACCCTGCCGTGGCGGACCGGGGCGGGGCTGGAGGCAAGGCGGGCGCAATGGCGGCAGGACGGCGTCGTGCCCTCCGATGCTGACCTGTACAACGCTGCCGCGGGCATCCACGAGGACACCGTCGCCAAAACGGCCGGCCTGCTGGGCACCAGCCTGGCCGGGATGGTGGCCCATGACGATCTCGCCGCGCTGGACATCCTGGCCGGCCTGCCAGGCGTGGACGCCGGCCGGCTTGGCTGCATGGGTTTCTCGGGTGGCGGCGGCCGGTCCCTTGCACTGGCTGCGCTCACCCCGGCGATCCGCGCCTCGGCCATCACCTGCATGATGACTACCTTCGAATCGCTGCTGCCCGCCTACCTCGATGCCCACTCCTGGCTGCTGCAGACACCCGGGCTGTGGAAACTGGGCGATTGGCCCGAACTCACCGCACGCTCCCCTGCCGCGGCCTTCCTGGTCCAGTACGCGCTGGCCGACCAGTTGTTTCCCGAAGCCGGCATGCGCCAGGCCCACACCATCCTTGAAAACCTCCACCCGGCGGACAGGTACACCGGAGCGTTCTGGCCGGGCGGGCACGTTTTCACGGCCGCCATGCAGGACCAGGCCTTCGAATTCCTCGGCCGCACCCTGGGCGCCACCGCCCCGCTACCTGCAGACGACGCCTCCCACCGCATTCCCTCCAGCCCCCAAGGACCCCATTCATGACCCAGCAATCAACCGCTGAACACGGCACCCCGGCTGCAGCAGCCACTCCGCCGGCCATTCCGCGCATCGCGCTTGTAGGCGTCCACGGCTTCGGCGAGCGCCACCTGGCAAACCTCACGCGGCTGGAAGCAGCCAGCGCCCTGGAACTCGTGGCCGTCGCCGACCCCAACCCGCCCGAACCAGGCAAACTTGCCGGTTCGGTGGCCGTGTTCCCCACCCTGGACGCCCTGCTCGCCGACGGACCGGGCGCCGACGTGGTCATCCTCGCCACCCCCATCCAGACCCATGCGCCCCTGGCCATCGCTGCCTTGGCGGCCGGGGTGGACGTCTACGTGGAGAAGCCGCCGGCCGCATCGCTGGCCCGGTTCCAGGACATGCTGGCCGCCGCAGAGGCGTCCGGCGGGCGCGTCCAGGTGGGCTTCCAGAGCCTCGGCTCCACCGCGCTGCCGGCCATCCGGGAACTCGTCGCGGCGGGCACCATCGGTGACGTGCTGGGGCTGAGCGCCACAGGCCAGTGGCTCCGCACCAAGGGATACTTCAAACGCTCCCGCTGGGCCGGGAAGCGGAACCTGGGCGGCGTCGACGTGGTGGACGGCGTGGCCACCAACGCCCTGGCGCATGCCGTGGCCACGGGCCTGCACCTGGCCGGGGCCCACACGCTGGCGGATGTCGCCTCGGTGGAGGCTGACCTTTACCGGGCCCATCACACCGAAAGCGACGACACCTCGGTCCTCCGGGTCCGCACCGCCACCGGCACTACCCTGCTGTGCGCCTTGACCCTGTGCGCTCCCACGCAACTGGACCCCTCCGTCACCATCCACGGAACCCGCGGCGAGATCACCCTGTTCTACACCCGGGACGAGGTGCTCATCAGCACCCCGGACGGCGAAGAACGGCAGCAGCACACCCGGACGGACCTGCTGGAGAACCTGCTCGCGGCCCGGGCCACCGGTGTTCCGCTCCTCAGTTCCCTTGCAGACACCGGTGCGTTCACCGCTGTCCTGGAAGCCATCCGTACCGCCCCGGACCCGCAGGCCATCCCCGACGCGCACCTGACCTGGGAGGGCGAAGGCGACGACGCCCATCCCGTGGTCCACGGCATCGCCGGCCTCATTGACCGGGCAGCCAAGTCCCAGGCGACGTTTGCAGAACTCGGCGTCCCCTGGGCGCGCTCCCTGCCGCCCGCACGAACCCTGAAGCTGTCCGGCCACACCGTGGCCGGGTACCAGGACGGCAGCCGCATCCGTGCGGTGTCCTCACCCCGGCCCTACCTGCACCCTGTCCGGACCGCTGCGGGCACCGTGGTCACGGACCACCAGCCGCTGGACCACGTGTGGCACCTCGGCGCCGGCGTGGCCCTCCAGGATGTGGACGGCATCAACTTCTGGGGCGGCCGCACCTACACGCGCGCAGCCGGCCAGTACGTCTGGCGTCCTGACCACGGCAGCATCACGGTGACCGCCGCGGCGCAGACCGACGCAGCGGACGGGAAGCCGGGAACGTTGCAGGAGACCCTGTCCTGGCAGGGCCCGGACGGCACCCCCGTCCTGGTGGAGGAACGCACCTGGTCCTGGTCCGGCGTCGGGCCCGGCGTGTGGCAGCTGGGGCTGGACTTCGCGCTCTCCCCCGCCGGCGGACATCCCGTGAGCCTGGGCAGCCCGGGCTCCAACGGCCGCCACGAAGGCGGCTACGGCGGCTTCTTCTGGCGGTTCCCCGCCTGCACCGACGCCTCCGTCCGGACCGCGGCCAGCGAGGGCGAGTCCGCTGTCCATGGCAGCGTGGCGCCCTGGCTGGCCTGGTCCGGGTCCTTCACCACGGACGACGGCGGTGCCGCGGCCGGTGCCACGCTGGTCTTCCTCGCCGAAACAGGCTCCACGGACCCGTGGTTCGTCCGCGTTGACGGCTACCCCGGGGTGGGCCAGTCACTCGCCTGGGACACCCCGGTTATCGCCACCCCCGGCAATCCCGTCCGGCGCCGCGTCACCGTCCTGGTGGCGGACGGCATCCTGGGCACCCCCGACATCGAAGCACTGATCAAGCAGCAAAGGGACCTCACATGAGCCAGACAACAGTTAACCCCGGCCAGCTGCAGCCACCCGCACCGGAGTCCGGCACGCGCGCTGCCCCTGCCTCCGCGGCGGACCGGGCCATCAAACGGCGCCGGGTCCTGGACATCCTGGACGCGGCCGGCCGGGATTCCCTGCTGCTCTCCACCCACACGGCCCTCACCTGGTACCTGGACGGCAGCCGCGTCCACATCAGCCTCGCCGGCGACCCCGTTGCCGCGATGCTGGTGGACCGCGACGGCGACCACCTGGTCACCTTCAACAACGAAGCGGGCCGGATCGCCGCCGAGGAGCTGCCGTCCGGCGTCGCCCTCCACACGGCGCCCTGGTACGGAAGCCTGCACGAGGCCGCGGCAGCCCTGGGGGCACCCGGCTCAGCTCCCCTGGCCGAAGCTGATGTCGCGGCGGAACTCCGGGCCGCCAGGCAGCAGCTGCTGCCGGCGGAAAGCGACCGCTACGCCAGGCTGGGCGCCGAACTGGCTGTCATCCTGACGGACGTCCTGTCCACCGCAACACCCCGCACCACGGAGTTCGACATCGCCTCAGCCCTGGCCGGGCGGGTGGTGGCCGCCGGTGCGGAGCCCCTGGTCCTGCTCTGCAACGGCAGCGCCCGCAGCCAGTTCCGGCACCCGCTGGCCACCCACTCGCCGCTGGGCCGCCGCGCCATGGCCGTGGTGTGCGCCCGCCGGGACGGCCTGGTTGCCAACATCACCCGGTGGGTCAGGTTCGACGCCGGCAGTCCGGCCGAGCGCGACGCCGAGGCCCGCATCGCGGCCGTGGAAGCCGACATCTTCGACGCCACCGTCCCCGGCACCACCCTTGACCGGGTTTTTACCGAGATCAAGTCCGCCTATGTCCGGCACGGCTTCGGCGCCGAGCAGTGGGAACAGCATCACCAGGGCGGCCCCGCCGGCTACGCGGGCCGGGATCCGCGGGTCACGGCTGCTGTCACCGATACCGTGGTCCAGGACCAGCCCTTCACGTGGAACCCGTCAGGACCCGGCGTCAAGATCGAGGATACGGTCCAGCTGACCGGCTCGGGCGTCCAGGTCCTCACGGCTGATCCGCGCTGGCCCGCGGCCACCGTGAACGGGCTGGCACGGCCCCTCACGCTGCAGCTGTAGGGCCTGCCCGGCAGACAGAAAACCCCGGGACATCCGTCCCGGGGTTTTCTGTTGAATGAAGCAGCCTGCTGCAGGTCCCTGGAGTTACGGCAGGACCAGCTTGCCGTCCACGCGGCGCGGGATGCCCAGCGGGTTGGCGTCCTGCAGGGCGGGGTGCAGCACCGATTCGGGGGCATCCTGGTAGGCCACCGGACGCTGGAACCGGCGGACCGCGGTGGCCCCTACCGAGGTGAACAGTGAGGTGGTGGCCGGGTACGGGCCGCCGTGCTGCTGCGCCCAGTTGACTGCCACCCCGGTGGGCCAGCCGTCAAACAGCACGCGTCCTGCCAGGCCGGCCAGCTGTTCCACCACAGAAGCGACGTCTTCGCCGGGCTCGGCGTGGACCGTGGCGGTCAGGCTGCCGGGAACCTTGGCGAGGACCTCGGCCAGCTCTGCCTGGTTGGTGTACTCGATCAACATGGTGGTGGGCCCGAAGCACTCCTCGAGGAGTTCTTCGGGGCGGTCCAGCACGTGGGCTGCGGTGGTGGAGAAGATCACCGGGGCTGCACCGTTGGCGGCGGCGTCCTGGTCAACGCTGCCGCTGACCACCTCCACGCCGGGGACGGCAGCGAAGCTGTGCAGGCCGCCCGGGTAGGCCTCGGCGATCCTGCCGGTCAGCATCGGCAGGGCAGGCTTGTCCTTGCTGGCTTCGGCGAGGTCGGCGGCAAACGTGGTGCCGGCCGGAATGAACACCAGGCCCGGCTTGGTGCAGAATTGGCCGGCGCCCAGGGTGAAGGAACCCGCAAGGCCAGCCGCGAGGGCGGCGGAGCGGTTCTCCAACGCGGCGGCGGTGACCACCACGGGGTTCAGGCTGCCCAGCTCGCCGTAGAACGGGATGGGTTCGGGCCGGGAGGTGGCGAGGTCAAAGAGCGCCCGCCCGCCGGGAATGGATCCGGTGAAGCCCACGGCCTTGATGGCGGGATCCTGGACCAGCGCGGTACCCACTTCGCGGCCGCTGACCAGCGCAAACAGGCCTTCAGGGGCGCCGGCACCGAGCAGGGCTGCGGTCACGATCTCCGCGGTCCGCTCGGACAGCCGGACGTGGCCGGAGTGCGCCTTGACGATCACTGAGGAACCCACCGCCAGTGCAGAGGCAGTGTCGCCGCCGGCCACGGAGAACGCGAACGGGAAGTTGGACGCAGCAAAAACAGCCACCGGGCCGATCGGCTTCAGCAGCCTGCGGAGGTCCGGCTTGGGCGGCGTGGCGGCCGGGTCAGCGTGGTCGATGACCGCTTCAAGGTAGGAGCCCTCGGTGATGACCTTGGCAAACAGGCGCAGCTGGCCGGAGGTGCGGGCCACCTCGCCGGTGAGCCGCGGAACACCCAGGCGGGTCTCGGAATCGGCGATCTCCACCAGTTCGGCGGAGTTGGCATCCAGTGCATCAGCCACGGCCGTGAGCCAGGCGGCCCGCTCCGCGTCTGAGGCGGCGGCCGAAATCCTGGCCGCCGTAGTGGCTGCGGCGGTGAGGTCTGACAGGGAAAGCGTTGCAGTAGTCACGTTGGGTACCTGTTCCTTGTATCTGGTGTGGTGGCTGCGGGATCGATCAGGGCTGCCAGGGATCCCGGAAGCTGAATCCCAGGCCGGGCTGGTCCGTCAGGCTCACCCGGCTGTCGCTGAAGGTCACCGGCGCCGGTCCGGCCAGGATGCCCAGCTGTTCAAAGGATGCCTGTTCAACATCCTCCACCAGCGTGGGCTCTGCCAGGGTCAGCGCCAGTTGCCCCGAAAGCTCGGGCAGCAGGTGCGGCATCACCTTGATGCTGTTGGTCCGTGCCAGTTCCACAATCCGCCGGAACGGCGTGATGCCGCCTACCCGGATGATGTTGGGCTGGATGATGTCCACCGCTTCCGCTTCAATAAAATCGCGGAACCGGTAAATGGTGTGCAGGTTTTCGCCAAGGGCGATAGGGACCGGCGAATGCTTGCGGAGCCTGCGGTAGGCCCACAGGTCGTCGGCCCGGATGGGTTCCTCCAGCCATTCCAGGCCGAATTCAGCCAAAACGTCCAGTGCTTTGAAGGTGGTGGGCAGGTCCCACCGCTGGTTGGCGTCGATCATGAGTTTGCGGTCCGGCCCCAGCACGGAGCGCACTGCTGCCAGGCGTTCGGCGTCTTCGCGCACGTCCGGCTTACCCACTTTGACCTTGACGGCCCGGTGCCCGGCGGCGACCCAGCGGCGGGCCTGGTTCACAAGTTCGTCAAGGGTGTAGTGCAGGTTGACGCCGGAGCCGTAAACTTCGGCGGATTCCTGCCGCTGGCCCAGCAGGCCGGGAACGGAGGTGTGGGCCTGCCGCGCCTGCAGGTCCCAGAGGGCAAGGTCCACCCCGGCCATGGCGATGGTGGTGAGCCCGCCGCCGCCCGCTTCGTGCAGCCGCTTCCACAAGGCGTCCCACACCGTTTCGGGGTGGGCCGGGAGCCCGGTGATGAACGGGGCAATGTCGTGGTCCAGCAACGCCTTGACGGCGTGCGGGCCGATGGTTGGCGTCCAGGAGAAACCGTGGCCGGTGCCGCCGTCGTCCGTGTGGAGTTCGGTGACAATCACGTGGTTTTCCGGCGCGTCCGCTCCCCAGCTCAGGCGCAGGGGCACCGTGATCAGCCGGGTGGAGAGCCCGGTGATCCTCGGTGCGGTGCGGACCGCCCCGGCGGCGGGGGCGCTCATCAGCTGCCGGCCAGCTCGTAGCCCTTGGCGAGGATGGCCTTGAGCTCCAGGACCTGGTCCTCGGTGGGGTCGGTCAGCGGTGGCCGGACGGGGCCCACGGGGAGCCCGGCCAGGCGGAGCCCGGCCTTGATCAGCGAGACGCCGAAGCCGGGGGTCTGGTCGCGGAGCCGGACCAGGGGCGCGTAGAAGCCCGCCAGCAGGGCGTTGCGCCGGTCCTCGTCACCGTTAATGTAGGCGTCATAGTAGGCCTTGGCGATTTCAGGGGCCATGGCGAACGCGGCGGAGGAGTAGAGCGGAATGCCCAGGCCCCGGTAGGCGCCCTGGGTCAGTTCCGCAGTCAGCAGGCCGTTGAAGAACGCGAAGTCCTCCCGGCCGGTGGCGCGGACCGCCGAGACGATCTCCTGGGCCAGGCCCACGTCGCCCAGGCCGTCCTTGAAGCCAATGACCTTGGGGTTGGCTGCAAGCCGCACCATGGACGCTGCCGTGAATTTCGCGTTGCCGCGGTGGTAGACGATGACCGGCAGTGAGCTGGCGTCCGCCACGGCCTCGATGTAGGCCACCAGGCCGTCGGTGGGACCTGTCACCAGGTAAGGCGGCAGGACCAGGAGCGCATCGGCGCCTGCTTCCTCGGCAACCCGGGCCGAGGCCAGGGCGTGGCCCAGCGGGCCGCCGGCGCCTGCAACGACGGGGACCTTCCCGGCCACAACCTCGACGGCGGCGCGCACCACGGTGCCCACCTCTTCGAGGCTCAGGGCGTGGTATTCACCGGTGCCGCAGGCGGGAAAAACGGCGCCGGGGCCGAAAGGCAGCCGGGAGCTGATGTGCTCCTTGAGCAGGTCCGTGTCCACGGCACCTTCGGCCGTGAAGGGGGTGACGGGAAAGAAAAGTACGCCGTCGAATTTCATGCTGTCTCCTTGGGGCCGCTGCCGGCGCTGACCAGCGCGGCGGGCTCTTCGTTGGGGATGTTGGATTTGAGTTCGGTGCGCCAGCTGCGCTTGGGCTGCCAGCCCAGGAGGTCCTGGGCCTTGGCGATGGAGAAGGCTGGGCTGGTGCCGGTGAGGCCGGCACTGATGGCTTCGCTGCCGGGCAGGAACGCCGGCATCAGTTCCGCCAGCGGGGCAACGGCCAGGGCATCGGCAGCGCCCACAAAGAAGGTTTCGCCGTTGGGGATGGTGTCCATTTTTGCCAGCAGCAGGTCCAGGAAGTCAGCCACGTCCCGGGCGTCCACGTAGTTGAACAGGGCAGGCGCGGAGAGCGCGGGGTCCGCCAGCCGCTCGGCCAGCGTGTGACCCTGCTGGGTTGGCGCGCCTTCCCACTCTTCGGGCGAGATCACGTAGCAGGGCCGGAAGGCCGCGTAGCGGATCCCCTGGCCCTGGGCCGCAGCGAACATCTGCACTGTCTGTTCGGCGATCAGCTTGGACAGGGCGTACGCGTTCCAGGGCTTCGGGACGGTCCGTTCATCCAGCGGGAACGCCTCCGGCAACCAGCCGGCCGGCGATCCGTAGCCCAGCACGGTGGGGCTGCTGGCCGTGACGATCCTGTGCACGCCGGCGTCCGTTGCCGCCGACACAACGGCAAACGCGAGCCGGGTGTTGGTTGCGAAAATGACGTCCTCCGGCGCGCTGAACGGGACAGCGATCGCCGCAAGGTGGATGACGGCGTCGGGCCGGGTTTCCCGGATCAGCCGGGCGGCTTCGCCCGGCGCCAGGAGGTCGGCGGTTTGCTGTTCGACGCCGGCCGGCAACTGGTCCGCCGGGACGGCGTCCCGGTCCACCGAGATGACGTGGTGCCCGGCTGCTGCGAGCCCGCCCACCACACTGCGGCCCAGCCGGCCGGAGCCGCCGGTAACAAAGATCCTGCTCATGGTTGTTCCTTCAGGTTCTCAGGGCACGGATTAGGCGCCGCGGCGAAGGTCGACACCGAGGTCGAGGTCTTCGATGCGGACGGGCAGGGAGGATTCCAGCGAGCGGTTGCCGGCGATGCCGACAGATACCGAACGCAGGCCATCCAGGTAGCCGGACGGCCGGCCCAGCGGGTCTTCGCCGGGTCCGTTGAACAGGTCGGACAGCAGCAGGGCGTCGCCGCCGCCGTGTCCGCCTTCGCCGTTGACGATCGGCACCTCGTAGGCAGCTTCCCAGTGGCGCTGGACCACCAGGCGCTCGCCGTTGCGGCGGATGGCGTCGTCTTCCTCGATGGGGGTTGCGCTCGGGTCCACCACCGTCTTTTTGTCCGTGCTGGACGTGACGGCGGCCCGCTCCACCACCTCAAGTTCGGCGCGGCCTTCGGTGCCGTTGACGGAAACGCGGTAGCCCTCCCACGGGCTGTGGGCGTTCAGGGAGTAGCTCAGACGCGGCCCGCCCTGGTATTCGACGACGAGCGCCAGGTTGTCCTCGATGGTGATGCCACCGGTGAAGACGTCCTGGTCGCGGCGGTAGCCGTCGTAGTGCTCGTTGTCCAGGAAGAGGGCCTTGAGCCGCTCGTCATCCCGCAGGTCAAGGGTGAACGGATCCTTCGCCGTGGTGGCGGGAGCATCGGCGTCGGGTGTGCCACGTTCCGGACGCGGGCCAAGTCCGCGTTCCGCGGCGTTTTTGTCGCCATAGAACTTCAGCCCACCGGAGGCGAAGACGCGCTCGGGGACGTCATTGATCCACCAGTTGACCAGGTCGAAGTGGTGCGAGGCCTTGTGGATGAGCAGGCCGCCGGAGTTCTTCTTCTCGCGGTGCCAGCGGCGGAAGTAGTCGGCGCCGTGGACGGTGTCCAGGACCCAGCTGAAGTCGACGGAGGTGACCTTGCCGATCACGCCGCTCTGGATGATCTCCTTCAGGGCGCTGTTGCGCGGTGAGTAGCGGTAGTTGAACGTGACCACCACGTTCCGGCCGGTCTCCTGCACCGCGGCGGTGATCCGGCGGCAACCTTCGGCGTCGATGGTGAGCGGCTTCTCCACCACCACGTCGGCGCCGGCGCGCAGGGCTTCGACGATGTAGTCGGCGTGGGTGTAATCGGGCGTGGTGACCACAACGCGGTCGATGTTGTTGGCCTGGATGAACGCGGTGAGGTCGGCGGGATCAAACGATGCCACCGGTCCCGGCGCGCCCAGTTCCTGGATCAGCTTCTGGTAGAACTCCACCCGGCCGGGGTTGACGTCGGAAAACGCCACCAGCTCGGCGGTCCCGGCGTGCTCGCCGTAGACGGCGCGGATGTACATTTCGGACCGGCCGCCGGTGCCGATCAGGGCGAGGCGGGCTTTTCCGGTCCCTGCGGCAGCGGTGCCGGCCGTGGGAGCGGACTGGGGTGCCGTTGCTGGTGAACTCGACTCGGCTGTGCTGACCATGGGGTCCCTTTCGACGTGTACCCGGCCGCGTGGGCGGCTCCAGGAGGTTCGGCGTGGGCATTTTGTTCCGCCCGGCGAGAAAGCGTTTTCTCAGATCGCTATATGATTTGTATCAACCTCCGGCACCATCCGTCAACCATATGGACACTGGCAGAAACCGTTTTCTTCGGCACTGTCGTGCCATCCGGGCGGAAAACCGTCCGGATAGTGTGGGAAAACGCGGGAAAACAGTAGAAATCGTTTTCCCGCACCGTTATATGCTGTGACTCATTACCCGGCACCCCGGCGTGGGATGCCGCCACCGGAGGCAGGAGGCCAACGCCCCCTGCCCCGGCATAAAACGAAGGGACCACCATGGTCAGGAGATCGGCAACCGGCAGGATCGGCATCGCAGATGTCGCCGTCAAGGCAGGCGTCTCGCACGCCACGGTTTCCCGCGTGATGAACGGTAACTTCACGGTGGACCCGGATATCGCCGCCCGCGTCCGGGCAGCCGCTGCGGAGCTGAAGTACCAGCCCAACCCTGTGGGCCGCAGCCTGGCGCTGGGCAAAACAGACACCATTGGCATTGTGGTCCCGGACCTGGCCAACCCCACCTTCCAGGCCATCCTGCGTGGCCTGAGCCGCGCCGCCGCGCAGGACGGCTACCGCGTCCTCATCGCCGATTCCTTCGAGGTTTCCAGCGAGGAAGCGATCCTGGCCGGCGAAGCCCGGCGCCGGTGCGACGGGCTGGTCCTCTGCGCCCCGCGCATGTCGGATGCCGAACTGGAAGAGATCGCACCGTCATTGCGGCCCCTGGTGCTGATCAACCGGACCACCGATGCCGACGACATCCCCAGCCTGGTGGTGGATTACGGGCAGGGGGTCCAGGACATCGCCGAACACCTGGTGGAACTTGGCCACACCCGCCTTGCGTTCCTGTCCGGCCCGCCCCGCAGTGCCTCCAACGGGCTCCGGCTCCAGGGCCTGGAGGCCTTCAAGGCCGCCCACCCCCAGGTGGAGGTCAGGATGCTGGAAGGCGGCTCGGACTTCGACACCGGCCACGGGGCAGTGGACGCCGTCCTGGAAAGCGGCGCCACGGGAATCCTGGCCTTCAACGACCTCGTGGCCATGGGCCTGATGAGCGGGCTACATGAGCGCGGCCTGCAGGTCCCGGGGGACATTTCGGTGACAGGCTTCGACGACATCCCTTTCGCGAAGTACACCACCCCCGCCCTGACGACGGCGGCCGTACCCATCACCGAACTCGGCGAGCAGGCCTGGCACCAGCTCCGGGCCCTCATCCGGAAGGAAGACAACGACGCCCCGGGCAGCCGCTACCAGCCACGGCTGGAAGTGCGGGCTTCCACCGGACCGGCCAAGGCTCCACGGCAGGCAGTCCACGGCTGAGCTTTCCCGGTCCGGCCCGACCACCCTCCGCCGCCGCCTGGCTCCGCGCCGTCTGGCCCCTTTCCGTCTGGCCCCTGAGGGTCAGGCGGACGGACCCAGCCCCGCCTCCTGGTAGTACCCCTCGATGTGGGCCGCCACGAGCTTTGCCGCCCGCCCGCCGTCGTGCGCGGTAATGGCGTCGAGGATCTGGTGGTGCTCTGCCATGAGCCGGGACGCGGTGGCCGCCCAATCAGGAAGGTTGGCGGTCAGCCGCCCCGCGTAACCCTGGATCGATTCGCGCAGCGAGCCCATCATGGCGCTCACCACGGCGTTGCCGGCAGCATCCGCCAATGCCAGGTGGAACTGCACATCCAGGGCCAGGAATTCGTCCACTGACAGGCCCGGCTCGTCCATCCCGGCCAGCAGCGCCGCAGCGTTCCGGAGCCCCGGGGCGTCCGGGCTGGCCTGGGACACCGCCCAGGATTCGAGCAGCACCCGGGTTTCCACGATGTCCTTGACCGGCAGGTGCTGGGTGGCCACGTGGAGCCGGAGGGCCGAGCCCAGGGCCGCCGTCGGATCCGAAATCACCACGGTGCCGGCTTCGGGGCCCGAGCCCACCCCGGCACGGACCACCCCCATGGCTTCAAGGATCCGGATGGCTTCCCGGACCGAGGTCCGCGACACGGCCAGCTGCTCAGCAAGGCTCCGTTCGGCCGGCAGCCGGCCGCCCACCATCAGCCGGCCAGCGGAAAGTTCGTTCTCGATCCAGGTCAGGACCAGCTGGTGGGTACGCATGATGCAATGGTAGTTGATGTGGTTGGACCACATGCCCTACAGTGTGGTTAGACCACAGAGGTTCCGCCGCGGACCTGCCGGCCCAATGGAGGACGCCATGACCCACACCATCCAGCCCAACAATCCGGAAACCACACCGGCCACGGCCGCCACGGACGTTCCGGCCGCGCCTGTTTCCGCTCCCGCCGCCGCTGCGAAGTCAGTGCCCGCGGCCCTGAAGCGCCGGATCCCCAAGTACTCGGACCTGGCCCCGCTGATGCAGTTCAAAAAGCCGGAGTTCAGCAAGGAGGCGCGGCTCAAGCGCGCCAGCACCATCTGGGAACTGCGCGACATGGCCAAGCGCCGCACCCCGCAGGCACCGTTCGACTACACGGACGGTGCCGCCGAGGAGGAAATCACCCTCCGCCGCGCCCGCCAGGCGTTCCTGGACATCGAGTTCCGTCCGGGCATCCTCCGGAACGTCTCCAGCATCGACCTGAGCACCGAGATCCTGGGCAAGACCTCCCGCCTGCCCGTGGGCATCGCCCCCACCGGCTTCACCCGGATGATGCAGTCCGAAGGCGAGTACGCCGGCTCCCAGGCTGCCGAAGCCGCCGGGATTCCCTACACGCTCTCCACCATGGGCACCGCGTCCATCGAGGACGTCGCAGCGGCAGCCCCGAACGGCCGCAACTGGTTCCAGCTCTACCTGTGGACGGACCGCGACCGGTCCCTGGAACTGATCGAACGCGCCGCCAAGGCGGGCAACGACACCCTGATGGTCACGGTGGACACCGCCGTCGCCGGCGCCCGGCTGCGCGATGTCCGCAACGGCATGACCATTCCGCCGGCACTGACCGTCAAGACCGTCCTCGACGCCTCCTACCGGCCGGCCTGGTGGTTCAACTTCCTCACCCACGAGCCGCTGACCTTCGCATCGCTGTCCCGCTACACCGGCACCGTCGCGGACCTCATCAACTCCATGTTCGATCCCACCCTCACGTTTGAGGACCTCGACTGGCTGCGCGAGACCTGGAAGGGCAAGCTGGTGGTCAAGGGCATCCAGACCGCCGAGGACGCCCGCCGCGTGGTGGACCACGGGGCCGACGGTGTGGTGCTGTCCAACCACGGCGGCCGCCAGCTGGACCGGGCGCCCATCCCGTTCCACCTGCTGCCTGAGGTCAAGGAAGCCTTCACCAAGGACAACTCCGACGCCGCGATCATCCTGGACACCGGCATCATGAGCGGCGCGGACATCGTCGCGGCACTGGCCCTCGGCGCGGACTTCACGCTGATTGGCCGCGCATACCTCTACGGCCTGATGGCCGGCGGCCGGCTGGGCGTGGACCGCGCCCTGCAGATCCTGGAGAAGGACATGGCCCGCACCATGGCGCTGCTGGGCGTCAGCCGGATCTCGGAGCTCACCCCGGACCACGTCCGCCTGCTCAACAAGTAGCCCGAGCCCACCCCGGCCCCGCCCCCTCCCTCCCAACTGACTCGCAGTTGTTGTCGTTTTGAGCGCTGAAAACGACAACAACTGCGAGTCAGTTGGGTGAGGGCTACTTCTTGCGGCCGAACTTGGGGAGGTTCGCCAGCAGGTCCGCGGCCTTCGTGGCGGCACGGCCCACGGTGCGGCCAATCTGCTGGGGAACAGTGTCGTCGCTGAGCGTGGTGCTGGTGCCGCCGGGAATCACGACGGCGGCACTCAACTCGGCACCGTCCCGCACCAGGACATCCGCCGGGCTGGAGTCCGCAACGGCTGCCAGCGGTATGTCGCCTGCGGTGGAGCGGGCTGTGGTTTCTGCAGACGGGGCCGGTGCTGCCACCACAAACGCCGGAGCCTGGCCCGGCGCAGGCGGCTGTACGGAAGGGGCCGTCTCCGCGGCAGCCCCGCCGCCGACGTCGAACGTCTCCAGCCAGCTGGCAATGCCCTCCAGCGGCTTCCGGTTCAGAGCGTAGTAACGCTTCTGGCCCTGGGCCCGCATGCTGACCAGCTGGGCCTCGCGCAGAACTTTCAGGTGCTTCGAAATTGTGGGCTGGCTCGCGGCCAGCTCCTCCACCAATTCCCCCACGGCCTTGTCGCCGGCACGCAGGGACACCAAAATGTCCCGCCGGGTCGATTCCGCAATGACGGCAAATACGTCGTCTGTCACCATGCCTCCCACCCTAGCGACATATACGCCGAAAGGCATCCACTATTTCGGCGGATGCAGTGCCCCGGCCGGGGGCGGTTTCAGTCAAACCACGGGTCCAGCCCATGCACCGGGAAAACGGCCTTGCGGGTGGCCATCACGGTGCGGTCCACGGCGTCGTTGGGATCAAATCCCACCTCCCAGGAACGCCACCACAGCTCCACGTCATCGCCCATCAGGCCCGGCGCAGCGGTCCCGAACTTCTCCTCCACATACCGGCGCCAGTCATCCGGCACAGGGGTCCGCAACGGCACCGGACGGCCCGCGGCGATTGCTATCAGGTGGCTCCAGGCCCGAGGAACCACTTGGAGCACGTTGTATCCACCGCCGCCGGTGGCGATCCAGCGGTCGCCGCAATGGCGTGCAGCCATATTCCCGACGGCGGTGACCGCCTCGCGTTGTCCGTCCACGCTGAGATTGAGGTGCGTGAGGGGGTCCCCGCGGTGCGAGTCGCAGCCGTGCTGGCTGACAATCACCTCCGGCGCAAAGGCAGCCACCAGTTGCGGCACCACGGCGTGGAAGGCCCGCAGCCAGCCGGCGTCCCCGGTCCCTGACGGCAACGCAACGTTCACCGCCGTTCCTTCGGCATTGGTCCCGCCGGTCTCGTTGGCGAAGCCGGTCCCGGGAAACAGGGTCAGGCCGCTTTCATGCAGCGACACGGTGAGCACCCTGGGATCGTCCCAGAAGATGCTCTGCGTCCCGTCGCCGTGGTGGGCGTCCACGTCGATGTACGCCACTTTGCTGACGCCGCCGTCCAGCAGCCGCTGCACGGCCAGGGCCGCGTCGTTGTAAATACAGAACCCGCTGGCCCTCTCCCGGGACGCATGGTGCATGCCGCCACCGAAATTCACCGCATGCAGCGCGGAGCCATCCAGGATCCGCGAGGCAGACATCAGCGAGCCGCCCGCCAGCCGGCCGGCGGCCTCGTGCATGCCGGCGAAGGCAGGATCATCATCGGTCCCCAGGCCGCGGGCCTGGTCCGTCTGGGTGGGATCGGTACTGACGCGGCGCACGGCCGCCACGAAGTCGGTGGAATGAACTGTCGACAGTTCCTGGTCCGTGGCCACTTCCGGGGCCGCGACGTCCACGTGCGGCAGGTCGAAGAGGCCCAGGCTGCCGGCCAGCCGCGCCGTCAGGTCCATCCGCTCAGGCGCCATCGGGTGGCCGGGACCAAAGTTGTAGGCCGTCATGGCAGGGCTCCACGCCACAGTGGTTGGCGGCGCGGGCTGGCTGAGACCGGGCAGGTATGTCATCAATCACAGGCTACCGGAGCGCGGTGCACCGAAGCCCCGGCCATTACGCCGGTATTAGTGGTTTACTACTCAGGGAAGCAGTTTCGACCGAGGAAAAGCACACATGACGCAAAGCCAGTCGAGGCCCCGGAACCCGGCCAGCTGGCACCCCGCAGCGCAGGACCGGGAGGGCCTCTGGATCTTCACGCGGCTGCGCGACTTCATTGACGACATCGCCAACACCTCCCCCGCCCGCCTTGCCCTCAGCGCATTCGCCGCGGTGTGCCTGTTGTTCACGTTCCTGCTGTCCCTGCCGTTCGCCTCAGCCACGGGAACCCCCACACCCCTGTACCAGGCCATGTTCACGGCCGTCTCGGCAGTCTGCGTCACGGGCCTGACAGTGGTGTCGACAGCGGTGCACTGGTCGTTTTTCGGTCAGCTGGTCATCCTGGTGGGCATCTTCGTCGGCGGTCTCGGCACGCTGACACTCGCCTCGCTGCTCGCGCTGATGGTGAGCAAGAGGCTGGGCGTCCGCGGCAAGCTGATCGCCCAGGAAGCCATGAACAACGCCGGCCGCCTGGGTGAGGTGGGCACCCTGCTCCGGATCGTCATCACCACGTCGGTGGTGATCGAGGGGATCCTGGCGCTGGCCCTGATTCCTCGGTTCCTCACCCTGGGCGAACCGTTCTGGCAGTCCGTCTGGCACGGTATTTTCTATGCCATTTCCGCGTTCAACAACGCGGGCTTCACGCCCCATTCTGACGGCATCGTCCCCTACGAGACGGACCTCTGGATCCTGGTTCCCCTCATGCTGGGTGTATTCCTGGGCAGCCTGGGCTTCCCCGTGGTGATGGTCCTGCAGCAGAACGGGCTGAACTGGAAGAAGTGGAACCTCCACACCAAACTCACCATCCAGGTCTCGTTCATCCTCCTGGTCTCAGGCTCGGTCCTGTGGGGGCTGATGGAATGGGAAAACCTCCGGACCATCGGCGGCATGGACCTGGGCGACAAGATCACCCATTCCCTGTTCGCGTCCGTGATGACCAGGTCCGGCGGCTTTAATCTGGTGGACCAGAACCAGATGGAGTCCACCACCATGCTCCTCACCGACGCCCTGATGTTTGCCGGCGGTGGCTCCGCTTCAACAGCCGGCGGCATCAAGGTCACCACGATTGCCGTGATGTTCCTGGCCATCGTTGCCGAAGCCCGCGGCGACGCCGACGTAAAGGTTTATGGCCGGACCATCCCGCAGGGCACCATGCGGGTGGCCATCTCGGTCATCGTGGCCGGAGCCACGCTGGTGTCCGTGTCAGCGTTCCTGCTGCTCCACATCAGCGGCGAATCCATGGACCGGGTACTGTTCGAGACGATCTCCGCATTCGCCACCGTGGGGCTCAGCACCAACCTGAGCGCCGAGCTGCCGCCGGAAGGCGTGTATGTCCTGACGGCGCTGATGTTTGCCGGCCGTGTGGGCACCGTGACCCTCGCCGCCGGACTGGCGCTGCGCCAGCGCAGCCAGCTGTTCCACTACCCCGAAGAGAGGCCCATCATTGGCTAGTTCACCAGACGCTCCCCGCAGGCCGGCCCACAACGCACCCGTGCTGGTCATCGGGCTTGGCCGCTTCGGGTCGTCCACCGCTGAACAGCTGGTGAAGCAGGGCCGCGAAGTGCTCGCGATCGAACGCGACCGGAACCTGGTCCAGAAATGGGCACCGCTGCTCACCCACGTGGTGGAGGCGGACGCCACCAACATCGACGCGCTCCGCCAGCTGGGCGCGCAGGAGTTCAGCTCCGCCGTTGTGGGAGTGGGAACCTCCATCGAGTCCTCGGTGCTGATCACCGTGAACCTCGTGGACCTCGGCATCGAACACCTGTGGGTCAAGGCCATTACGCCGTCCCACGGCAAGATCCTCACCCGGATCGGCGCCAACCACGTGATTTATCCCGAAGCCGACGCCGGCGTCAGGGCCGCACACCTGGTGTCCGGCCGCATGCTGGACTTCATCGAGTTCGACGACGACTTCGCCATCGTGAAGATGTACCCGCCCCGCGAAACGGTGGGCTTCACCCTTGACGAGTCGAAGGTCCGTTCCAAGTACGGGGTGACCATCGTGGGTGTGAAGTCTCCCGGCGAGGACTTCACCTACGCCCGGCCCGAAACCAAGGTCTCCTCCCGCGACATGCTGATCGTGTCAGGCCACGTGGACCTGCTGGAACGCTTCGCGGCAAGGCCCTGATCCCGGACGGTGGCGGTGGACCAGGGCCTCAGCCGAGCTGTTGCGTGATTTCCGCTGCCCGGTCAGCGGCGGCGCGGGCGCCGGCGGCAATGATCGCGGGGATGCCCTGCTCGTCGAACGTTGCAATTGCGCGTTCGGTGGTGCCGTTGGGGCTGGTCACCGATTTACGCAGCGCGGCGGCATCGGCGCCTGGTTCCGCCAGCATAAAGCCGGCTCCGGCCACGGTTTCGCGGGCCAGGAGCTGGGACAGTTCGCGGTCCAGACCCAGTTCCTCGCCAGCGGTCGCCATGGCCTCGGCGAGGTAGAACGCGTAGGCCGGGCCGGAGCCGCTGATGGCCGAGAGCGCGTCCACGTGCTCCTCGGGTACTTCCACCACGGTTCCGGTGCCCTGCAGGAGCTCCTTGACCAGCTGCAGCTGGTCCGGGGAGCAGTTGGTGCCAGGGGAGACCGATACCACGCCGCGGCCAAGCCGGGCCGGCGTGTTGGGCATGGACCTGATGACGGGCTGGCCATCCGGCAGGGCAGCTTCAAGCTGGGCAAGGGACACCGCCGCCGCGACGCTGACCACGATGGTGTCCGGCGACAGGGAACCGCTGATTTCGCGGGCCAGGTCGGCGATGCCCACCGGTTTGACGCCAAGGATGACCACGGCAGAGCCAATGCTGGCCTGCTTGTTGTTGTCCGGTTCCTCTTCGCCGGCAATGGCGGTGATTCCCGGATGGCGTTCGGCAAGTTCCGCAGCGCGACCAGCCCTCCGGACGGTGGCCACGATGTCTGCGGGACTTGTTCCCGATTCCACCAGGCCACCAAGGATGGCTTCGTTCATGGATCCACAGCCAAGGAATGCGATTCGGTTGCTCATGACTCCATCATTGCAGTTCGGCTGTTCCGGCGCAGATGTGAAGATTCCCAGCCGGCTCCCAGATCCACTGCAGGGACTTCACAAGTTGGGTCCCTAATGTAGTTATTACCTCATTGAGGGTGCGAGTGATGCGGCAGGGATGGGGATTCCTGCCCGAGGCACCGGAGGCCGGCAGCGGGTTTCCCCCCATTTTCCTGCTGCCGGCCCCGGTGCTTTCGCTTTTAACGCCAACGCCAACGCCAACGCCGGGAGCCAGGCGCCGGGAAAACCAACGGTCAAGCGCCGGCAGGGGCCTCGGCGGCAATGCGGCCTGCGGCTGCAGCAACGTGCGGCGCGGGCTCCAGCGGGCCGGCAAACACCAGCTGGTCCAGCCGCCGCAGGATGAGGCCCTCGCGCAGCGCCCAGGGGCAGATCCGGACCTTCTTGAATTTGAAGAGTTCCAGCGCCGCCTCCGCCACCAGGGCGCCAGCCAGGAGCTGGTGCGCCCGCGCCTCCGAGACGCCCGGCAGGTGCAATCTGTCCTCGGCCTTCATGGCCGAGATCCGCTGCGCCCAGACGCCAAGGTCGAAGGCCTGCAGTTCACGTTTGATGTAGGGACCGGAGGCGCTGGGGGCTGCACCGGCGATCCGGGCCAGCGAACGGAAGGTTTTGGAGGTTCCGGCCACCACGTTGGCCCTGCCAAGCCCGTCGAAGCTGCTGACTGCAGGCTTCAGCGTGGCCCGGATGTAGCGGCGGAGTTCCTTGACGCTGCGGGCCGAGGGCGGGTCCTCGGACAGCCAGTCGCGTGTCAGCCTGCTGGCGCCGAGCGGAACGGAGGTGGCCATCTCCGGCAGCTCGTCCTGGCCGAACGCCATTTCGAAGGAGCCGCCCCCGATGTCCAGGTTGAGGATGGGACCGGCGCCCCAGCCGTGCCAGCGGCGAACCGCGAAGAACGTCATGGACGCTTCTTCGCTGCCTGTCAGTTCCTGCAGGGTGACGGTGGTTTCGTGCTTCACCCGGGCCAGCACCGCCGCGCCGTTGGTGGCCTCGCGGATCGCGGAGGTACAGAACGCCAAGAGGTCATCGGCTTTGTGCCGGGCGGCGAACTCCCATGCCTCCAAAACAAACTCGGTCAGCTCATGCTGGCCCTCCTCACTGATGCTGCCGTCCGGCTCCAGGTACTGGACCAGGGACAGCGGCCGCTTGTGCGAAGCGAACGGCACAGGGCGCGCGCCGGGGTGAGCATCCACCAGGAGGAGGTGGACAGTGTTTGATCCAATATCAAGGACGCCTAGCCGCATCCTGCCATTATTCCCCCTGCGGGCAACCGCGCCGGCATCCCGGCACGCACCCCGGCGTCACAAGTCCTGCGTCACAGGTTCTGGCTCAGGCTCCGGCCGGATCCGCGGCGGCGTCATCAGCGAGCTCGTCGGCGCGCTTGAAGTCGCGCTTGATGTTGGCCACGCCCTCGGGATTAATTTCGAAGCCGTAGGCGGCGCCGGGGTTGATGACCATGCCCAGCTCCTCACCGATGTTGGCGATGATGGCGGCGCCCTGCGTGCCCAGCACGTTCGGGGCCGCTTCCAGGAACTGTCCGTCCACCCGGCTGGGGTGGGAGAACACGGCCAGGACGGGATCACCGTCGGCGTTGCCCAGGACCAGCGGCTCCACCTGTGCGTCCAGGCCTTCCACACCATCGGGGCTGAGGATGTAGACCTCGCTGTTCAGGAACGACAGGATGACGTCCACGGGGCTGGCCTCGGGCTGGCCGCCCTGGGCGAGCTTCTCCTCGAGGTCGTTCAGGGGCGTGGGGTCGGTCATTGCAGGCTGTTCACTCATCCCCCTACCCGATCACGTTGCGCGCAACACCGCAATTCCTGCCTGCCGGCCGGGCAGCCCGGACCGGAGACAATCCGCGCCGGACCGGGCTGATCCCCGGTCCGGGCCACGGCTTACTTCTTGGCAGCGGCCTTCTTTTTGGCAGGTGCCTTGCGGGCCGTCGTCGTGCGCTTGACCGGGCCCTTGGCGCGCTTCTCAGCCAAAAGCTCCACAGCCTGCTCCCGGGTCAGTTCCTCCAGGGAGGTGGCCCGCGGGACGGTGATGTTGGTGATGCCATCGGTGATGTACGGGCCGAACCGGCCTTCCTTCACCACGATGTTCTTCTCCGAGACGGGGTCCGGGCCGAACTCGGCCAGCGGCGGAACCGCTGCGCGAGCCCCGCGCTGCTTGGGCTGGGAGTAGATTTCCAGCGCCTGCTCCAGCGTGATGGTGAAGATTTCCTCTTCCGTGCCGATGGAACGGGAGTCGGTGCCCTTCTTCAGATACGGGCCGAACCGGCCGTTCTGGACGGTGATGAGGTTGCCTTCGGCGTCCTCACCCAGCGCGCGCGGCAGGCTCATAAGCTGCAGCGCCTCATCCAGGGAGACGGAGTCCACGGTCATGGACTTGAACAACGAACCGGTGCGCGGCTTCGCCTTGACCGGCTTCTTGGGGGGCTTCGGCTTGCCGTTTTTGTAGTACTCCACCGGCTGGTTGGCGATCTGTTCCTCGGTCATTTCCGGAATGACTTCAGTGACGTAGGCGCCGTAGCGGCCGTTTTTGGCCACCACCGTGTGGCCGGTGTGCGGGTCAGCACCCAGCACCCGCTCCTCCGGCGCAGCGGTCTCCATGAGTTCCACGGCCTTGGCTGCGGTGAGCTCGTCGGGTGCGAGGTCCTCGGGGACGTTGGCGCGGGAGTTCTCCACAATTTCGCCGGTTTTGGGATCCACCGTGGCGGCGGAACTTTCCAGGTACGGGCCGAACTTGCCCACCCGCAGCGTGATCTCGTCCGTGATGGGGATCGAATTGATTTCGCGGGCATCGATCTCGCCGAGGTTGTTGACGATGCTGAGCAGGCCCGGGTCGGCGTCTTCACCGAAGTAGAAGTGCCGCAGCCAGGCAGCTCCGACAGCCTGGCCGTTGGCGATCTTGTCCAGGTCGCCTTCCATGTCCGCGGTGAATTCGTAGTCCACGTAGTCGGTGAAGTGCTGCTCGAGGAGGCGGATCACGGAGAACGCGATCCAGCTTGGCACCAGCGCGGAGCCCTGCTTCCGGACGTATCCGCGGTCCTGGATGGTGGAGATCGTCGAGGCGTACGTGGACGGCCGGCCGATGCCCTTCTTCTCCAGCTCCGCGGTCAGCGACGCTTCGGTGAAGCGCGGCGGCGGCGAGGTTTCGTGGCCAACTGCCAGGATGTCCGACGCCGTCAGCGCGTCTCCCTTGCCCACGTTCGGGAGGCGGCGGGCGTCGTCCGAGTCGTCGTCGCCGCGGCTTTCGTCCTTGCCTTCCTCGTAGGCGGCCAGGAAGCCCGGGAAGGTGATCACGGTGCCGGAGGCGGAGAATTCGGCGTCGCGGCCGTCCGTGGCGGTGGCGCCCAGGCGGATGGTGGCCGTGGAACCCTTGGCGTCACCCATCTGGGAGGCGACGGTCCGCTTCCAGATCAGTTCATAGAGGCGGAACTCGTCGCCGGAGAGCTGCTTGGCCACCTGCGCCGGGGTGCGGAAGGAGTCGCCGGCGGGACGGATGGCCTCGTGGGCTTCCTGGGCGTTGGCGGCCTTGCCGGAGTAGACGCGCGGGGTGGCCGGGATGTACTCCGGCCCGTACAGCTCGGATGCCTGCCGGCGGGCGGCCGTGACGGCCTCGTCGCTCAGCGAGGAGGAGTCGGTACGCATATAGGTGATGTAGCCGTTTTCGTACAGCCGCTGCGCCACCTGCATGGTGCTTTTGGAGGAGAACCGGAGCTTGCGGCCGGCTTCCTGCTGCAGCGTGGACGTGGTGAACGGCGCGGCGGGGCGCCGGGTGTACGGCTTGGTGTCCACGGAGCGGACGGCGAACGCGGCGTCCTGGAGCCCTGCTGCCAGCGACGTGGCCAGCTCCTCGTTGAGGTGGGCAACGTTGCGGGAGGTGAGGACGCCGTCGTCGTTGAAGTCCCGGCCGGTGGCCACCTTGGCACCGTCCACGGCAGCCAGTTTGGCCTTGAAGGAGCCGGACCCGGCCCCGAACTGGCCGGTCAGGTCCCAGTAGGACGCGGCGCGGAACGCCATGCGTTCGCGTTCGCGGTCCACCACCATGCGCGTCACCACGGACTGCACACGCCCGGCGGACAGGCCGCGGGCCACCTTGCGCCACAGCACCGGGGAGATCTCGTAGCCGTACAGGCGGTCCAGCACACGGCGGGTTTCCTGTGCGTCCACGAGTGCCGTGTCCACGTCGCGCAGGTTTCCCATGGCGCGCTGGATGGCTTCCTTGGTGATTTCGCCGAACGTCATCCGGTACACCGGAACCTTGGGCTTCAGCACTTCCAGCAGGTGCCACGCGATGGCCTCGCCCTCGCGGTCCCCATCAGTTGCGAGGTAAAGTTCGTCGGCATCCTTGAGCGCGGCTTTGAGCTCGGACACCTTCTTCTTTTTATCCGCTGACACGACGTAATAAGGCTTGAAGTCGTGGTCAATGTCGACGGCGAACTTGCCGACGGAGGTCTTTTTCAGTTCCGCGGGAAGCTCGGACGGCTGCGGCAGGTCACGGATGTGACCGATGGAGGCCTCAACGATGAAACCCTCGCCGAGGTACTTGGCGATGGTCTTGCTCTTGGCCGGAGACTCCACAATCACGAGTTTCTTGCCGGTTTTGGCCTTGCTTGGCACGATGCTCCTACAGAAAAAGGTTGCTGGGGCAGATGAGCCCATATTGGCCTAGTTCACCATATTTTGGGCCAATGTGCGCATTCCTGTGGAAAACACCGGCCTCCGCGAAGCGGCCGGAACGGGTCAGCCGGCCGCCCGAAGGAGGAAGCCGTCGCGGACCAGGTTTTCCACTTCGGCGAGCAGTTCCTGCCGGAAGGACAGGGCATCGAATCCGTCCTCCCCGGCCAGGCTTCCGCCCAGCAGGGCCTCCAGCGCACCGGCGATCTGGCCGGCGGTCAGGTCGCCGTCGCAGGCGGACACAAACCCCGCCAGTGCGGTGCTCAACAGGTTGGTCCGGCGCAGGCCGGCGCCCTGCCGGAGCAGGATCACGCCCGGGTGCTCGGCACCGGGACGCTGGTGCCGTTCCTCCGTGACGTCCTCGGCCACGATGAGGTGCGCCGCTTCGATGCTGTCCGCTGCCACGTCGTCGTTGCGCTCCACGGCGGCGCCCAGATGCGGGCCGATGGGTTGCTCGATGGGGTAGGTGATTTCCTCGAACCGGCTGATGGTGGCCTGGCCGGGGGCCGCGGGCCGGCGGAGCCAGACCATGCCGAACCCGATCCCTGCCACGTTCCGGCTTGCGAAGTCCGCGAGGTAGGCCCCGTAGGCCTCCCGGTAGTGGTCCCGGTTCCGGGACTCGGAGGCGTCCTGCAGCCAGGTTTCGGCGTATTGTTCGGGGCTGACCTGCTCGCGCTGGATGAACCAGGCGTCGGTGCCGGGGCTGACCCAGGCCCGGGGCCGGTGGTGCCATTCAGTGCCGGCCTCCACTTCCCAGTTGCCCAGCAGCTGCGCCGTCCCGCCCGGGGACAGCAGGCCGGGAAGCCCTGCCACGAGGGAGGCCACGATGTCGTCACCGGGGAGGCCGCCGTCCCGGTAGGTGAACTGGCCGGCGGCGTCCTCGCCTGATCGGCGCGGGGTGATCACGAACGGCGGGTTGGAAACCACCAGGTCGAATTCCTCACCGGCCACGGGCTCCAGCAGCGATCCCAGGCGAAGGCTCACCCGGTCCGCCAGCCGGTCCGGGTCCACGGACAGGGCCTCGGCGTTGAGCAGGATATTGAAGCGGGCAAAAGCCAGGGCCCGTTCGGAGATGTCCGTGGCGGTGACGTGTTCGCAGTGATGCAGGAGATGGAACGCCTGGATGCCGCAGCCCGTGCCCAGGTCCAGGGCCCGTTCCGTGTGGCGGCGCACGGTGGTTTGGACCAGGGTGGTGGAGGCCTGCCCGATGCCCAGCACGTGGTCGTGCCGCAGCACGCCTTCCTGCTGGTGGGCGGCGAGGTCGCTGGCCACCCAGAGTTCGGCGCCGCCGCTGCCGTCCGTGTTGGCATCCCAGCCGTAGGGGCGCAGGTCGGCGCGCGCTGCGAACCGCGCGGTGCCGGGGACGGGCTCAACGAGTCCCAGCTCCACCAGGCCGTCCGCACCCAGGCCCGGCAGCGCGGCGTCGAGCGCCACCCGTTCCTGCGGTTCGGCGAGGAGCCAAAGACGGACGACGGCGGCCAGCGGCCCGGTGCCGCTGTCACGGCTGGCGGCGGCATCCGTGGCGAGCTGGGCCGGGATGATCTGGTCCCGGTTCAGGGCAGCGGAGGCTGACGGGCCCAGCAGCTGCGCCACGCCGTCCAGCGTGTAACCGGCGCGGCGCAGGTCCGCGGCCAGGGCCTGCAGCAGGTGCGGCCGGTCGCTTCGCGGGGCATCGAGGGTGTTGCCGGCGGTGAACTCGAATGGGGATTTAGGCACCGGCCAAGTTTAGTCCGGTCCTCCGCCGGCTCCCGAGGTGCCATGCCACCCTGCGCAGGCGGTAGCGTGGAAGCATGCCTTCCTGCCTCCCTGCCCTCCTGCGTGCGCGCCGTCCTGCCGGGCCCTCCGGCCTGTCCGGGCCCCTGCGCCTGCCGGCCCGCAGGCCCGCCGCCTGGGCTGCACTGGGGGCGTTGGTCATGGCAGCGGCACTGACGGGATGTTCGCCCGGGCTGTCCGTGGAAAACGCAGACGTCCCACAGTGGCGGGCCACGGCCCTGCCCACCGACCCAGGCACCCTCCTCCAGGATGAAGGGAAAATCCTCAACCGGGACCGGATCAGCCCGGAAGCGGCGGATGTTCCGGCCGGTCGGTACACCCTGTCCGTGACCTGCGAAGGCGGCGGAAAAGCGTTCTTCGCCGTGTCCGTTGACGGGGTTGAAATAGTGGACGCAGGTGCGGCCTGCAACGGCAGCCTCGAGACCACACGCTTCACGGTCTCGTCGGCCGGGACCCTGGACATCAGCGCGTCCAGCGTCGACGCGCCGCTGATCTTTGCGTACCAGGTGACGCCCACGCAATAAGGCCTGCAGCACTGGCCCGGCCGCCACCGCAGGCATACAGTCGACGTATGCCCACCGTGCGGGAATCCTCCGCGCCCCGTGGCCTGCAAAGGGCACGGGCTACGCAGGCACGGACGCTCACGGCCACCGTGGGGCGTGCGTCAGTGGGGTTGCTGGTGCTTGGGTCCTCCGTCGCCCTGACCGGCTGCGAATATTCGTACGACGACGGCCTGCCGCGTTCAGCGCCCCAATCCACCGCCGCGCCCGCCACCCCCGAACCCGACATCACCTACGATCCGCTCCGCCGGGAACCTGTGCCGCCGGACGGGCTGGCTGACTGGGTGGCCCGGACCTTGCCCAATGCTTCCCAGCCGGTGGCGTACGCCGGCGCCGGCGTGTTGGCGCCCGGCGAGGTCCTCAAGGAGGACACTCCGGTTCTGGCGGCCGGCACCTATGCGCTGGCGTTGGCCTGCCGGAGCCTGCGGCGCGTTGTGTTTACCTTCCGCACCGACGCCATGGACCTCGCGGACCTGGCCCAGCGGTGCGGCATCAACCGCGAAAGCATCGTCTACCTTGCCTCGGACACGGCAGTGCACGTCACGGTGGAGGCCGGCTCCGCAGCCAACTACGCTTACCGGTTCCGCCGGTTCCCTTAGGCGGCGCAGCCTTCCGGGCAGCGCAGGGTTTCCGGGCTGGCAGCGCACTCGGAGCAGTACAGCGTCAGGGTGCGGCAGCTGGGGTTGGAACAGTTCTCGAATTTGCTGGTCGGGGCTGCGCAGCGGACGCACTGGCCGATGGTTTTTGCGTCCTCGCTGAATTCCAGGTGCATCCGCTTGTCAAAAACGTACAGCGACCCTTCCCAGAGACCCTGGTCCTTGAAGGTCTCGCCGTACCTGACAATCCCGCCGTCCAGCTGATACACCTCTTTGAAACCTCGGTTGACCATCAGGCTGGACAGGACCTCGCAGCGGATGCCGCCGGTGCAGTAGGTGACCACGGGTTTGTCTTTCAGCGCGTCGTACTTGCCGGACTCCAGCTCCTTGATGAAGTCGTGCGTGGTGGCCACATCGGGCACCACCGCGTCCTTGAACTTGCCGATCTGGGCCTCGAAGGCGTTCCGGCCGTCAAAGAACACCACGTCCTCGCCCGCCTGTTTCCGGTTGGCCACCAGCTCGTGCAGTTCCTCGGGCTGGAGGTGCTTCCCGCCGCCCACCACACCGTTCGCGTCCACCTTAAGTTCCCCGGGCGCGCCGAAGGAGACAATCTCATCGCGCACCTTGACGCTCAGCCGCGGGAAGTCCGCTGCGCCGCCGTCGGACCATTTGATGTCGATGCCTGCAAAGCCCTTGTATTCGCGGGTTGTCTTTACGTACTGCTTTACCGCGCCGATTTCGCCGCCCACCGTGGCGTTGATGCCGTCCCGGGAAATCAGGATCCGGCCCGTAAGGCCGAGCTTCTCGCAGAGGGCACGCTGCCAGAGCCGGACGGCGTCCGGGTCTGAGAGGGGGGTAAAGCCGTAAAAGAGCACAATTCGGTTTAAAGCCACGTATTTAAGGGTACCGGCTCGGGTTCCCGGACACCGTCCGCCCGCCGCAGGGTGCCTGCGGCCGGGGCGTTGGCGCATCACGATTGGATAAGCACTGTTGCAGCCACTGTTGCTGGCCGTCGGGCTGGAATAGTCTCATGCCATGAGCCCGGAAACCACGATTGAAGACATCACAGGCCTTCTTGAACTATGGGTGGCCGGCTGGGCGGGTTGCCGCGGCTACCGCACCTCCACCGAGGGCCGGTTCCCTGCCGCCTTGCGGTCCGAGAGCAGCGGGGACTGGGAATTCTTTGCAGCCGACCCCTCGGACGCTGAATTTGCCGAACTGGCAGCCAAGGTGGCGGTGGCGCCGGCCATGGTCCTGACCATCCTCACCAACGACACCGCCCGGTACGCCCGGCTGGCGCAGCAGCACAGGCTCAACGTGACCTCGGATTCGCAGACCATGATGATTGTGGACATGGAAACCCAGGACGCCGAGGATCCGTGGCTGCCTGACGATGACCTGGAACTGTCCACCTCCGAAACGGACGGCGTGCACTACGCCGAAGTGCGGTCCGGCGAAACCATCGCCGCCAGCGGCAGGCTGTTTGTGGTGGGCAACACCGCGGTGTTCGACAAGATCGTTACGGACCCGGCGTTCCAGCGCCGCGGCCTGGGCAGTTTCATCATGCGGGCCCTCGCGGCGCAGGCCTTCGGCCATGATGTGCTGAACGGGCTGCTGCTGGCCTCCACCGACGGCCAGAAACTGTATTCCCACCTCGGCTGGACCGCAGTCTCCCGGGTTCTGATGCTTTCGGCAGACCACAACGGCGGGGACCTTTCCCTCAGCTGACGGCCGGGCGCCGGCCGCCGGTTACCCCTTGGGCGGATTCGGCGTCGCCGGGTGCCGCCGGATGAAAGAATGTCGGGGTGAACCCCCATGACTCCCTGATTCCCCTGCTGGGCCGCGGCCCGGATCCGGAACAGCTCCGTCATGTCCGCACCATCCCGGCACGCGAAGCAGTGCACGCGCCGTGGCCGGAATGGGTGCACCCCGACGTTGTGGCGGCCTATGGCACGTTGGGGATCCACGAACCCTACAAGCATCAGGTCCACGCGGCAGACGTGGCCCACGCCGGCAGGCATGTTGTGGTGGCCACCGGAACGGCGTCTGGCAAGTCGTTGGCGTATCAGTTGCCTGCCCTGGACGCCATCCACCGTTCGGAGCTGCGGGTGCTCGCTGAACCCGGCAGGATCCACGACGACGGCGCCGTGACCCTTTACCTCTCCCCCACCAAGGCGCTGGCGGCCGACCAGCTTAATGCGATCCGGGCCCTGAAGCTGCCTACCGTCCGCGCGGAAACCTACGACGGCGACACCGACCCGGCATCCCGGCGCTGGATCCGGGACCACGCCAACTTCATCCTGGCGAACCCGGACATGCTGCACTTCGGGATCCTTCCCAACCATGCGTGGTGGGCCGGGTTCTTCCGCCGGCTGCGCTACGTGATCGTTGATGAGGCGCACAGCTACCGGGGTGTGTTCGGCTCGCACGTGGCCAACCTGATGCGGCGGCTGCGGCGGATCTGTGCCTACTACGGGGCGGGAACGTCCTTCCCGGAGCCGGTGTTCATCGCGGCTTCCGCCACGGCTTCGGACCCGGATACCTCGTTCTCCCGGTTGATCGGCGCCCCGGTGGAGGCCGTGTCCACGGACTGCTCACCCCACGGGGCCACCACAGTGGCTTTCTGGGAGCCGGCGCTGACCGAGGCCCGGGGCGAGAACGGCGCCAACGTGCGGCGCACCGCTGTGGCCGAAACAGCGGACCTGCTGGCCAACCTGGTGTCGGCGCGCATCCGCACCATCGCGTTCATCAAGTCGCGGCGCGGGGCGGAGACCATCTCGGCCATCACCAAGCGCCTTCTGGACGAGGTGGATCCCAGCCTGCCGCAGCGGGTGGCAGCCTACCGCTCGGGGTACCTTCCTGAGGAGCGGCGGGCAGTGGAGAAGGCCCTCCGCTCCGGGGAACTTCTGGGGGTGTCCAGCACCTCGGCGCTGGAACTGGGCATCGATATTTCCGGGCTCGACGCCGTCCTCGTTGCCGGCTGGCCGGGGACCCGGGCGTCCCTGTTCCAGCAGATCGGCCGGGCCGGCCGGGCGGGGCAGGACGCCATCGCCGCCTTTGTGGCCAGCGACGATCCGTTGGATACGTTCCTGGTGAACCATCCGGAGGCGATCTTCGACGTTTCCGTGGAAGCCACCGTGTTTGACCCATCCAACCCCTACGTCCTGGGACCGCACCTGTGCGCCGCGGCAGCTGAACTTCCGCTGGGAACCGGCGAACTGGCCCTGTTTGGTCCTTCGGCCGAGGGACTCCTGGATCAGCTGGTGGCGCAGGGATACCTCCGTCGCCGGCCCGCGGGGTGGTTCTGGACGCATTCCCAGAGTGCCGCCGCCATGGTCAATCTCCGGGCGGACGGCGGCGGGCCGGTCAACATCGTGGACGCCGACACCGGGTCCCTGCTGGGGACCATGGATTCCCCGCAAACGCACTACCAGGCCCACACCGGGGCCGTGTACGTCCATCAGGGGGACAGCTACGTGGTGGAGGACCTCAACGAGGACGACCACTGCGTGATGGTGCGCCGGGCCAATCCCGATTTTTACACCACGGCCCGCGATGTCACCCAGATCGAGGTCCTCGAGACCCAGCGGACCGCCACGTGGGGCGACGTTTCGGTGCATTTCGGCGAGGTCAAGGTGACCACGCAGGTGGTTTCCTTCCAGCGCAAGGCTTTGATCTCCAACGAGGTCCTCGGCGAGGAGCCGCTGGAACTCGGCGCGAGGGATCTTTTTACCAAGGCGGTGTGGTTCGAGGTGGGGAACCGGTCCCTGACCGGGGCGGGGCTCGTCGAAGCCGAATTTCCCGGCGCCCTGCACGCCGCCGAACATGCGGCCATCGGCTTGCTGCCGCTGGTGGCCTCCAGTGACAGGTGGGACATCGGAGGGGTTTCCACAGCGCTGCACGCCGACACCGGAGTGCCCACCATCTTCGTCTATGACGGACACCCTGGCGGGGCAGGTTTCGCCGAACGCGCCTTCGACAAGGCCAAGGTCTGGCTGACGGCCACCCGCGACGCCATCCGGGCCTGCGAATGCGAGTCCGGTTGCCCCTCCTGTGTCCAGTCCCCTAAGTGCGGGAACAAAAACAACCCTTTGGACAAGGCCGGCGCCGTGACGCTCCTGGGGGTGCTCCTGAAGGACGCAACCGAATCGATGCCGCCGGCTCCTGCAGGTTCCGCCGGTTGGGGCCAGGACCACAACCGGCCAGCGCCAGCCGACGGCAGCACCGGCTGACCAGGAGTTCACGGCGCCGGACCGGACCTGCAGTTCACGGCGGCAGACCTGACCAGCAGTTCACAACGGCTCACCTGACTTCGGTCACGGCGGCGGACCGGCTCTGGCATGGCCCGTTGCCGGACCCAGCAGGGTCCGCCGGATCATTTCCGTCCGAACCTCCACCGACAGGTCGGAGCGCGGTAAACAGCTCAGCAGCGCGGCGGCATGGCGCGCCGCAACCACGGACGCCGCCGCGCACGGGTCCCCCGCCGTAATTCCGCGGTGGGCGTCCGCGGCTGCGAGCGCTGCCAGATCGGCTGCGGCCGCCGCACGGCTGGCCAGCACCGCAGACTGGGCCAAGAGGAGGACCAGCGCGGTGGCAAGCATAACCACAACCGCAAGCCCCAAGGCCAGCACCGTCCCCGAGCCGCGCTCCCTGCGCTCATCCGTTGGATGAGCCCGTTTCTTTACCGTCGGCATGCCACCTCCTGAACAGGTTTTCTTCCTCCAAGGCCCCTCCTGGGGGCTTTGTTGACTGCTGCCGGCGTTGCTTCCACGCCGCACGGACGCGGTGTCCGCCTGCCTTGGTGCAGCTCTCATCTTCCCGACAGTGCGGAACCCGATCATTACCCGGTGGGCAGTCAGGGGCCCGGCCAGGTCCCAGTGACGTCGGGCACCCCACGCTCGCTCTGTGCCGAGGCAGTGGCTGTAAGGGTCCACGGGATGATCCCGCCCAAGGTGCCACCCACCCGGTCCGTGACTTTTACTCCCAACCAGCCGCCCTGGGACGATACGGACGTTGACGCTGAGGGCCCAGCCAGGGCGGCTACTGTCCCGCGGACCGTGTCCGGTCCATCGCCGCGGGCCAGTGCGCGGGCCCCGGCCCTGGCGCCCGCCTCCAGCCGCAGCTGGGTAATTCCTGCCGCCGCACCCGCAAGCAACATGGACAGCAAGGCAACCACGGCCGGCAGCGTGACGGCGAACTCGGCCGTGACACTGCCCCCGGAGCGGTCCCTGCACCCGCCAACTGCAGCCCCGCGGACCATCACGGAAGCGCCAATGCCGTCCGGATCAGGTTCAGCAAAAAACCCCGGACTTCATCGCTGCGGAGAATGAACACCAGCAGGCCGGCGAAGCCGACGGCGGCCAGGGTGGCTATGGCGTACTCCGCTGTGGCCATTCCGGCCTGGGCAAAAGCATTGCCGCAGCGCTGTCGCATCCGGGCAGTGCGTAGCCGGGGACCACTCATCAGCGTGTGGCGTGTCAGGCTGGCACCCGGATACAGCTCCACCACATTCTCCGGAAGATCGGCCCGGGCCGGCTCCTCCCCGGAACCCCTGAAGAGCTTTCCGCGCCGTCTCTCCCTTGCTCCGGGCGGCGGGCCGCCATTGGCATCGGAAGCGTTGGAATGTGGGTGGCGATGGTTCATGGCCATGTGCTTTCCTTCCGTGTTGCCGGTCGGATGACCGGCTCCCATCGAGTCTTCAGGGGCAGGCGTGCTGCTGAAAGGAGGCAATCGGGCTAAGTGGATAACCTGCCGCGGCCCGACTCTGTGGAGGACGGGACAGCGGCATCCGCTCAGGCACCGGATGGCAGCAGTGCCAGCAGCACCGGAACGACACCGAGGCAAATGAAGGCCGGCAGGGAGCACAACCCCAGCGGGAGAACAAGCTTGACGCCCAGGGTCGCGGCGCGTTTTTCCGCCGCCCGGAAGCGTTCCCGCCGCAGCCTGGCCGCCTGGGCATAGAGAATGGCCGACGACGGCGCCCCGGTCAGGGCGGCGAATCCGAGGGCCTCCTGCAGGTCCAGGATTCCTTGGGGCCGGACGCCCGTACTCCCCCATGCGGTCCCCCAGTCGGCGCCCATTGCAAGGGCTGCGACCACCGGGCGCAGGGCCTGGCAATACATCGGGTCTGCTGAGGCGGCCACCAGCTCAAGGGCGCGCCCGATCCCGGCTCCCGCTTCGAGCATGGCCGCCACCAGCTCCAGGATCATGGCTGTGTCCGCCAGCCCTTCGACGCCACCGGGGGGACCCCTGCGGCGCGCCCCGCTGTCCCCATCAACAGTTCCAGGTGGCGGCCAGTTCCGGATCCAACGCCTTGACCGCCCGTTTCCGGACACACCAATCCAGGCCGCTACTGCGAGCACGGCAAAAAGTGCCAGCGCGGGAGCTTCGCCACTCATGGCTGTCCTGCACCGGCGGCAGCCGCCACCAGCCGTGCGGACCAAAGCCTTCCAGCGACGGTAAGGCCGAGGCCGGCAGCCAATGCACCCAGCCCCAACGGAGTCTGCAGGAGGACAGACAAGGGATCGACTCCCAGCGCCGAGCCAAGGCCAAGCCCCAGGACGGGGAGCCAGGTGAGCAGGCTGACTGTGGCCTTTGGGCCGGCCAGCGCCGTGTGCCGTGCGGCTTCTGCGTCGTCTTCGGCTTCCAGTTGCGCCGCGAACCTGGTGAGGACGTCGGCCAGAGGACAGCCGCTCGCTTCGGCAATGTCCAGGCACGCAGCCAGGTTCCACCAGATCCGGGCTTCGCTCCCCTGCCGGGGAAACACCTTCGGCAGTGCCCGGCGGAGCGCCGCGGACACGGGCATGCCGCCCAAAGCCGCGGTACGCGCTGCAGCCACCATGGCTGTTGAGCCTACCGACAAGTTCCCACGCCCCCGTCCGCCGCTGCTGTCCTGGACCTTGGACAGTTCGTCCCAGATGCGCGCGGGGGCGCGTCCTCCTTTCAGCAAGGCTGCCAGCTGCTGGACCAGCAAGGTCATGGACGGGGACTGCATCGACTGGCTGCGGCCCGGCGGCCACCGCAAGCCGGAGCCAACCCTGACCACCGGGCCTGGCGGGTATGCGGCAACCCGGGGCCCGGTTTGCCGGACACGGCGGAGCCTCGCCCTCGCTCCATTTGGCGGCCGCAGGGTCAGTGCTGCAGCAAGGAAGAGCAGGACGGCGAGGGCCAGTTCCATCACACGAACTCCTGATCCAGCTCCAGCCGTCCGGCGAGGACAGCCCATCCCGGGCCCCGCACCGTCCGGCCGCCTTCCAGCCGCAGGGCCGGCGTCACCATGAGTCCGGCCGGCCCTGCTCCGATGATCCCCACGCACGTCACTGCCCTCCCCAGGGCAGTCCGATCAAGATGGATGACCACATCCAGGGCGCTGTTGGCCTGCAGCCGCACTCCTTCCGGGCTCAGCCCGGCCAGTGCTCCCAAGGCCGTGAGCCGGGCCGGGATGGCGGCCGCAGCGTTCGCGTGAATGGTCCCGCCAGCGCCGCTGTGCCCGGTATTCATCGCCGCCAGCAGGTCCCGGACTTCCGCGCCGCGGCACTCGCCCACCACCAGCCTGTCGGGGCGCATCCGAAGTGCCTGGCGCACCAGCTCGCCCAGATCAACCGTGCCGACGCCCTCAACGTTCCCGTGGCGCGACTCCAGGGACACAACGTGGGGATGCACGGGATTCAGCTCCGATGCATCTTCGATGAGCACCAGCCGCTCAGCCGGAGCGCAAAGCCCCAGCAGTGTGGCCAGCAGCGTGGTTTTGCCTGACCCGGTCGCGCCGCTGATGAGGAAGTTCAGCCGGTTCCGCACCACTGCCTCAAGTACGTCCTGCAGGAGCCCGTCAAACATGCCTGCCAGCCGTAGTTCAGCCATACTGAACACCCGCTCCCTGCGGATCCGGATACTGAGCAGCGTGCCAGCAGTGGACACGGGCGGCAGGACCGCGTGGATCCGGTAGCCGCCCGGCAGCCGCACATCCATGCAGGGTGAGCCGTCATCCAACCGCCTGCCACCGGCAGCCACCATCCGGCACGCCAATGCCCGGACCTGCGCCTCTCCATCGAAGTACACCCGTACCCGTTCAACACCCTGCCCCCGATCCACCCAGACCGACCCGGGACCGTTCACAAAGATGTCGGTGACTGCGGGATCACGGGTCAGCTCCTGCAGCGGGCCCAGCCCGTTCAGCTCCGCGCTGATCCGTTCGACGGCGGCCAGCGCGCCGGCAGTTCCCAGCAACCTGCCGGTGGCCTGCACCGCCGCAGCCACACGGGATGGAGTGACAGCCCCGGGATCCGCCATGACGGAAGCACGGACCGATTCGAGCAGGCCGGAATCCACCGATGGACCGGCGTCCTGCCTGCCTGCAGCAGGAGTCCCGGCCCGGCGGCCGGTTATTCCGCCCGACCAGGCTCGGCGCGCCTGCACTGCATCGCGGTCGCCTCCCTCCTCCCCTCCCCAAGGCTCGGCCCGTTCCCTCACGGTCCTTCCTCACCGGGCAGGCCGTCGCCCAGGCCATCCAAAACCGCGGCCGTAAAGGCCCTGACGCGGCGACGCCTGCCCAGGCCCAGAAGCCGGCCCGACTCGGTTGCCGCAGCCACGCCGCGCACGTCCGGTAACCGGCCGTGCGCCGGGAGCCCCACGGCATCGGAGATCTGCAACGCGTCCAGGTCTGCCCCGCGCCGGCTCCGGATCAATAGCGAAGCCTCCACTGGTGGCAGTTCGTGAAGCAACCGGACAGCAGCCACGGCCGCTTTCAGCTGGGCCGGGACCACCACCATGATGCGGTCGCAGTCCCAGGCGAAAGTCCGCAACGGACCGGAGCCCCGGCCGATGTCCACCACCACCAATTCGTAGCCCCGGCGGGCCGCTTCCAAAACGCCCGCCGTGGTTGCCGGTGGCACAGATACTGGTTGCTCCCGGCTGGCGGGCCAGGACAGGAACGCGAAACCTCCGCAGACGGGCAGCGCGTCCGCCAGTTGGGCGGAGTCGATGCTGCCGCGCGCCTCGGCAAGATCAGGCCAGCGGAGGCCCGGCGATTCCTCGGCCGCAAGGGCGAGTTCCAGCCCGCCACCCCACGGATCGCCATCCACCAGCAGCACCCTTGCCCCCAGGGCTGCTGCCGCCTGCGCAATCCAGATGGCGGCGGTGGTTGCCCCGGCCCCGCCGCAGCCTCCTGTCACCCCGAGGACCAAACCGCCGGGTCCCGGGGCCCGCGCCCGGCTGAGATGGCCGGCAAGCCAGGCGGCAGCATCCGGAAGGACGGCAACACGCTCGGCCCCCAAGGCCGCGGCCAGGTGCCAGAGGCTGTCGCCTTCCCCGTCCAGCCCGACGACGACGGCTGGCGCCCTGCGCCGCGGCGGCAGCGCCCTGATATCGCTTCCCACGAGTACCGAGTGCACCTGGTCCCAGTAGCGCGCGGCCTCTCCTGAATCCGCTGCGATCCGAAGATGGGCGCCCGCTGCTGCAGCGATCCGCTCCACTTCCGCCCGCAGAAAGCCGGATCCGGTGACAAGCAGTACCTCCCCTGCTTCCCCGGGCAGCCACACACCCGCCGGCTCATCGCTGTCCTGTGGACGGGAGCGGGTCCGGCCCCGGAGGCTGGTCCCAAAAAATCCGGCCGAACCCGACGCTGCGGACCGTCGTGCGGCGGTCTCGGCAGGTTCGCCAGATCCAGCAGGTGCCGTCGGAACGTGGGCGCCAGACGCATAAACGCTGCCGCCTGTGGTGGGAAGTTCCGAAGTCCCTGATCCCTGGTGGGGCGGACCCATCTGGTGCCTGCTCATGACTGCCACTTTCCACCGAAATGCACACACCCGGCAGGTGCCGCTGCCCCTATGTGGAAACCCGCGCCGCAGCGCCGGCCACCCTCGCCCCAACCCGGGCCCCCGATCAGGAAGCCCCGCCGGACAGGGCACAATTGGAGCATGTACCTGCTGCTCGCCGCCCACCCCAACGGCGCGTCACTGCAGGAGCTCACCCAGGCAGGCGATCCACTGCCAGCCAATCCGGAACCGCAGCTGATCCCCGCAGCTGAACTGGCCGCCGTCGTCCGCGGCCTGGAAAACAACACACCGGGCGGGCAGGCGCCCCGCTGGATCTGGCACCGCACCCAGGACTGGTACCCGGCGCTGCTCGCCTCAGGGGTGGAACTGGAGCGCTGCTACGACTTGTCCTTGTGCGGCAACATCCTGGCTTTCTCGGAGTTCACCGCCCACACGGCGTACGCGAAAAGCGCCGACCGGACGCCCGCCGAGGACACCCTGCTCCCGCCCAAGGCACTGCTGCCGCCACCTCCCCCGGCAGACCAGGGCGCCCTGTTCGAGGATCCCGGCACGAACGCCACGCCACGGTTCACGCCCGAAGAACTGCGGCTGGAATACGCGGCCCAACAGGACACCCTGGCGCAGGCCGGCACGGAGGATAACCGGCGCAACCGGCTTTTCCTGCTGCTTGCTGCCGAATCCGCGGCGGCCATGATCGCCGCCGAAATGCAGCACGCGGGTGTTCCGTGGCGGGAGGACCTGCACGAGGATCTGCTGGCAGGCTACCTCGGCCCGCGCCCTGCCGCCGGCCGCCGCCCGGCAAAGCTCGAACAACTGGCCGGCGAACTGCGCGGGCTGCTGAACGCTCCCGGTTTGAACCCCGATTCACCGCAGGAGCTGATGCGCGCCCTGCACCGCAGCGGCATCGAGGTCAAAAGCACCCGGCAATGGGAACTGAAGGAATCCAACCATCCCGCCATCGGCCCCTTGCTGGAATACAAAAAGCTTTCCCGGCTGCATTCGGCGAACGGCTGGGCCTGGCTGGACGCCTGGGTGGCCGGCGGCCGGTTCCGGCCCGAATACGTGGTGGGCGGTGTGGTGTCGGGCCGCTGGGCCTCACGGGGCGGCGGCGCCCTGCAGATTCCGCGCCAGGTCCGAGGCGCCGTCCACGCCAATCCGGGCCACAAGCTGATCGTTGCTGACGCCTCGCAGCTTGAACCCCGGGTCCTGGTGGCCCTGGCCCAGGACACGGTGATGGCCGAGGCCGCCCGGGACCAGGACCTGTATGCCGGGATCGCGGCCAAGGGTTTCGGCGGCGACCGCGCCAAAGCCAAAATGGCCCTGCTGGGTGCCATGTACGGGGCCACCTCCGGGGAGGCCGGCCGGCTGATGCCGCAGCTCGCCCGGACGTATCCGCGCGCTGTGGACTTTGTGGAACGCGCCGCCCGTTCAGGTGAAGCGGGCGGAACCGTCACCACCCGGCTGGGCCGAAGCAGCCCGCCACCATCTCCCCTGTGGTACCGGAGCCAGCAGTCCACCACCGCCGAGGAACAGCGCCGCGCCGAGTCCATTGCCCGTTCACGAGGGCGGTTCACCCGGAATTTTGTGGTCCAGGGCTCCGCCGCGGATTGGGCGGCGTGCTGGCTCGCGGAACTACGACGGCGGCTGCGCACCATCCGGGCGGACGGTGCGGCCGGGGCGGAACTCGTCTTTTTCCTGCACGACGAAGTGATGGTCCACGCACCGGAAGCGGCGGTGGGGGCGTGCATCCAGGCCATCGAGGACGCCGCCAGCGCCGCCAAGGAGCTGCTGTTCGGCCGGATTCCGGTGGAATTTCCGGTCAGCGTAGCCGTGGTGGACTCCTACGACAACGCCAAGTAGTCAACACGCGCCGGATGCTACGGAACCCGGAGTAACCTACCGGGCGGTAGCTCGACGGGCACTGTGACGCCCACTACAGTTTGTACTGGCGACTGATGCAGACCGGTGCTGCGATGACGTATGCAATGACGCACACAGGAGGTCCGGTCGATGGCTGGCAGATTCGAAATTCACCGGGTTGGCGACAACTCGTACAGGCTGCGGCTCACCGACGCAGAGGGCAATACGGTGGCCGTCTCACCGAACTTCAAGTCCCTGGCTACGCTCCGGGACGGCGTCAAGGCCATGCGGGAAAATGCAGCCACCGGAATTGTGGTGGACCTGCGCCAGCAGCAGGCCTGACCGGTACCGGAACAAGCCGGCCGCGGTCCCAGCCGGCCGCGGAACCAGCCGCAATCGGAACCAGCCGTCACCCGTCCATCGGGTGCAGCCGGTCATGGTCCCACGGGACGGCCCAGCCAAGCTGGTCAAAGAGCCCGCTCAGGACAATGCCGGTGAAACCCCACACCACCACCCCGTTAACCACAAACGCCGGGCTGTCGAAGGTCCGGCCTGCACGGTGCACGGTGGCCATGGCGCGGTTGTCCGGGTCCAGCAGGTCGCGCACCGGCACCCGGAAAACCTGGGCTGACTCGCCGTAGTCAACGACGTGCACAGGCGAGGGTGCCTGCCACCAGCCCAGCACGGGCGTCACCAGGAAGTTGCTGTACGCCAGTCCGAGCTGCTGCAGGGTACCCAGCACTTCGACGCCGGCCGGGTCCAGTCCCGTTTCCTCCTCGGCTTCCCGCAGTGCCGCCGCCACCGCTGATTCCCCCGCGTCCAGGCCGCCGCCGGGGAAGGCAACCTGCCCCGGATGAGAGCCCAGGGTGTGGGCCCGCTCCAGCAACAGCACATCGAGGTCTGCCGGCGCCAAGGGCTTGCCGGATACGGCCGGAACATCGTCCAACTGTCCGAACAGCATCAGCACCGCGGCTTCGCGGGCGGTCTGCGCATCAACTGTCAGTGCAGCCCACCGCGGATCCGGTGCGGGGTTTGTGCCGCCGGCAACCCGCCTGGCAAGATCCATCAGGTCGTTGCGGGCGCTCAAGGGTTCCTTCTCTGGGATTCCATCCGGATTTCGGCAGCATTGCCCGTCTCCGCCAGCAACCGTTCCAGCAGTGCCTCACTGCCGGGCGCCAGCTCATATTTGAGGAGCTTGGCTGCCTTGGCCGGATCCGTCTCGCCCAGGCCGTAACTGGGGCACCAGTTGGCGACCGGGCAGGCCCCGCAGGCAGGCTTCCGGGAGTGGCAGACGCGGCGGCCGTGGAACACCACGCGGTGGGACAGCATGGTCCAGTCCTTGGGTTCGAAGAGCTCCGCCACGTCCGATTCGATCCGCACAGGATCCTCGGACTGCGTCCACCCGAACCGCCGGGACAGCCGGCCGAAGTGCGTGTCCACCGTGATCCCCGGAACACCGAACGCGTTGCCCAACACCACGTTTGCCGTCTTCCGGCCCACCCCGGGGAGGGTCACCAACGCATCAAGGCGGCCGGGGACCACGCCGTCGTATTCGTCCACCAGCCGGGTGGCAAGGGCCAGGAGGTTCCGTGCCTTGGCCCGGAAGAATCCGGTGGGCTTGATGATGGCTTCAAGCTCTTCGGCTTCGGCCTCCGCCATGGCCTGGGGGTCCGGGAACCGGTTAAAGAGCAGCGGCGTGATCTGGTTGACCATCACGTCGGTGGTTTGCGCGGACAGCACGGTGGCCACCAGCAGCTCAAACGGATTGCGGAAGTCGAGTTCGGCATGGGCGTACGGATACTTCTCCGCCAGTGCCCTGTTGATGCGCCGCGCCCGCCGTTTCAGGGCAAGCACCGACTCGGACGAAACCACCGGCATCCCGGTGGCTTGCCCTGCGGCTGGCGGAACCGCCGCCGGTGTTTTCGCAACCCGGGGCGCGGCCATGGAAGTTAGCCGCGCTCGATGTTGCTGAGGTCGCGAAGGATACCCAGCCGGCCGTCGGTGTGCTGGACCAGGAACTCGTTCCCTCGGTCCTCCAGGGCCAGGACCCAGCCGCCGGGTTCGATCACAAATGCCGGTTCGCCGGAACGGGGATCGAACGCGGTGCGGTGCTGGGCCACGGCGAACCAGAAGGCCTCGTGGGCAGGCTGGTCGTCCTGCTCTTCGGGCCGGTTCGCGGGATCCACGGTGGCGCCGATGGGCTCATCGCGGCGGACCTGCTGATGCACTGCGGTGGCTGCCGGCGGCTCCGTGCGCTGCCCGGCCGGGTCCCCGGGGGCGGACGAACCGGCGGCGGCCGGCGTGCTGGCCGGAAGTACGCCGGTGGCGGGGGCCGCGGACGCGTTGGCGGCAGCAGAACCGTGATGGTGGGGTTCGTCTGCGGTGGCAGCTGCGGGGCGGACGACGTCGGCGGCCTGGGTCGCGGGTCCTGAGTCACCGGAGGTGCGTCCGGCCTGCGCGGCGGTACCGGATGCGGAGGGGACGGATGCGGCGGATCCCGCTGCTGCGGCGGACGAGGCGCCGATGCTGCCGGCAGTTGCACCGGTGGAGGCAGCGGGCGCGGCGGCACCGGCCGCAGCCGCCGCGGCAGGACCATTGCTGGATCCGGCAGCCGGTACAGCGGACGAACCCGAGCCGGACCCACCAAACACTTTTCCACCCAGGCCCGGCGTGGTGGAACCGGCCGGGGTGGCGCCTGCGGTGGTCGAACCGGTGCCCGTTTTGGTGACGGCCTCAGGCTTCGGGGCCTTGGGGGTGCGGGGCTTCTGAACCGGCACGGCGGCCTCGCGGGCCACCACGTGGGCGGGCGCTTCGGCGCGGCCCTTGAAGTCAGCGGAGATGTACGGCAGGAACCGGCCCAGCACCGTGGCGGCAAAAAGGATCAAGGCGCCGATCAGGCCCACAAGGAACACCGGGGCGTAGCTGCTGGCTGCGGCCAGGAAGAAGAAGGCCACCGCAAAGGAGGCCACCACGGATGCGAACTGGTCGATGGACAGCGAGCCCACCCGGATCCTGGTGGTTGGCGCCAACCGGCGGGAGGCGAAAAGCGCGCTGACGCCCAGCGGAAGGACGATGCCCAGGCCCAGGAAAAAGAGGTTGTTTAGGTTCCACAGGTTCAAGCCGCCGAATATTGGCAGCAGTGAGGCGACGAACATGACCAGCGTGGCAGCAAAGACAGCGAGGTCCCGGACGGTGAACGGACCCGTCACTGCCTGGGTGGCGTCCTTGCCGGCCACCGGGTTGACCGTACCGGACGGGTTTCCGGTCTGCCCACCGGGCGCTGCGCTGCCCGCTGGACCTGCGCCGGGCCCTGCTTTCGTCTCGGGGCCGGTCTTTTGGCCGAAGCTCTGCTGGTTCATTTGTCTCTCCTTAGCGTGCCGGCGCCAGGGTCCGGGGGAACCCAGATGGCGCCGTCGTGGCAGCGGATCCGCAGCGGCGGGCCCTGGCAGGGCCCCGCCGAAGCGCACTGCAGTAAAGTCACGATTCCATCTCAGCCTAGCCAACAGCCCACCTGTTCACTAGCTGGCCACGCGCCGCCACGGATGCCAAAAAAATTCGCCGCCAACACCATTCACCGCTTAATGGCTGCCGCTCGCGGGCCGGGCTGTGACACGGCACACAGGGCCCGGCATCAAGCATTACGCTTGATTCCGGAACAGCTCTTTGCGGGATGCCCGTGACTGGCCCGTGCCCAGTGCCGCGCAACGGCCGGACCCGGCCTGCCCGGTGTCCCGCGCAGCAAAGATCGATGAATGATGAGGTTCACATGTCCCAGGACACTCCAAGCTCCACGGCCACCGCTCCGGCAGGCCAGCAACAGGGCGATGCTTTCGAAAACCTGCTGCACGAGACCCGCACCTTCCCGCCCAGCCCGGAGTTCGCCGCCGGCGCCGTGGTCTCCGCGCAGGAATACGAGGATGCCGCAGCGGACCGGCCCGCCTTCTGGGCCAGGAAGGCCCGTGAACTGCTCACCTGGGACAAGGACTTCACCGAGGCCCTGGACTGGTCCAACCCGCCGTTCGCGAAGTGGTTCGTGGGAGGCGAAGTCAACGCCGCCTACAACGCGCTGGACCGGCACGTGGAAAACGGCCTGGGCGATCGCGTTGCCATCTATTTTGAGGGCGAACCCGGCGACACCCGCACCTACACCTACGCGCAGCTCACCGAGGAAGTAAAGAAGGCCGCCAACGCCTTCGAGTCCCTGGGTGTGGCCAAGGGCGACAGGGTGGCCGTGTACCTCCCCATGATCCCGGAAGCCGTCATCACCCTGCTGGCCTGCGCCCGTATCGGGGCCGTCCACTCGGTGGTGTTCGGCGGCTTCTCGGCGGATGCGCTCCGCTCCCGGATCGATGACGCCGAAGCAAAACTGGTGGTCACCGCGGACGGCACGTACCGCCGCGGCAAGCCCAGCGCCTTGAAGACGGCAGTGGACCAGGCCCTCGCCGCCGATGGCCACACCGTGCAGAACGTGGTGGTGGTCAAGCGCAACGGCCAGGACGTGGACTGGCACGAAGGCCGGGACCTGTGGTGGGCGGACACCGTGGAAACGGCATCCACCGAGCACACCGCGGTGGGCCATGATTCCGAGCACCCGCTGTTTATCCTTTACACCTCCGGCACCACGGGCAAGCCCAAAGGCATCCTCCACACCACCGGCGGCTACCTGACCCAGACCGCCTACACGCACCGGGCGGTGTTCGACCTGCATCCGGAAACGGACGTGTACTGGTGCACGGCCGACGTCGGCTGGGTCACCGGGCATTCCTATGTCGCCTACGCCCCGCTCATCAACGGCGCCACGCAGGTGATGTATGAAGGCACCCCCGATTCCCCGCACCAGGGCCGCTGGTGGGAAATCGTGGAGAAGTACAAGGTCTCCATCCTCTACACGGCGCCCACGGCCATCCGCACGTTCATGAAGTGGGGCCGGGACATCCCGGACAAGTACGACTTGTCTTCCCTCCGGCTCCTGGGGTCCGTGGGGGAATCCATCAACCCCGAGGCATGGATGTGGTACCGGAAGGTCATCGGCGGGGACCGGACCCCCATCGTGGATACCTGGTGGCAGACCGAGACGGGCGCCCAGATGATCGCCCCGCTCCCGGGAGTCACGGCCGCGAAGCCCGGCTCCGCCCAGGTTCCGCTGCCCGGCATCGCCGTGGACGTGGTGGACGAGATGGGCCAGTCGGTCCCGAACGGCCACGGCGGATTCCTGGTGATCCGCGAACCCTGGCCGGCCATGCTGCGTGGCATCTGGGGCGACCCCGAACGCTTCAAGGAAACCTACTGGTCCCGTTTCGAGACCATGTACTTCGCCGGGGACGGCGCCAAAAAGGACGAGGACGGCGACATCTGGCTCCTGGGCCGGGTGGATGACGTCATGAACGTCTCCGGCCACCGGCTTTCCACTACCGAGATCGAATCCGCCCTGGTCTCGCACCCCGCTGTTGCCGAGGCAGCCGTGGTGGGTGCCGCTGACGAGACCACAGGCCAGGCCGTTGTTGCGTTTGTCATCCTCCGCGGGGATGCCGTGGACGACGGCGACGCCACGGTCCAGGAGTTGCGGAACCACGTGGGCAAGGAAATCGGTCCGATCGCCAAACCGAAGAACATCCTGGTGGTCCCGGAGCTGCCCAAAACCCGCTCCGGAAAAATCATGCGGCGACTCCTCAAGGATGTTGCCGAAGGCCGCGACCCGGGGGACGCCACCACCCTGGCGGACAACACGGTGATGCAGCAGATCGCAGCTTCACTCAAAAAGTAACACCCGCAGCATGGCCCCGGCGGGCCACCACAGCGGCCCCATGATCCCCGTCAGGACGGCGATCAAGGGGCCGCTGCCTTTTGTGACGATTCAAAAATTTCCCGACGCCAAAGTGTTATTTCCCGTGCTTCCATGTTCGCTTTTGAGAGGTTATAGTCAGGTCGTGTGAGGTGTCTCACACACGGCTATTTTTCAAGGGAGAGAACATGGCTTCAAAGTTTGATGCGTCGGCGGCTGCTTTTCCCAGCAGGCGGACCATCCTCAAAACGGTCGGGGTCGGTGCAGCCGGACTTGCCGGTATCCCGTTCCTGGCAGCATGCACCGGCGGCAGCGGCCCCTCCGCATCGGGCAGCAGCTCCTCCGGTTTGACGTTCGGCTCCGGCTCCTCGGACGATGTGCCCAAGCGGGCCTACCAGGCCGTCGCCGACGCCTTCACGGCCAAGAACAGCAAGGCCGTCACCATCAACACCGTGCCGCACAACGATTTCCAGAACAAGATCAACTCCTACCTGCAGGGTTCCCCGGACGACACGTTCACCTGGTTCGCCGGCTACCGCATGCAGTACTACGCCGAAAAGGGCCTGCTGGCCCCCATCGATGATGTTTGGGAGAGTGTCGGGGCCAACTACTCCGACGCCCTGAAGAAGGCCTCCACCGGACCTGACGGCAAGATGTACTTCATCCCCAACTACAACTACCCGTGGGGGTTCTTCTATCGGAAGAGCCTCTGGACCGAGAAGGGCTACGAGGTCCCCGAGACCTTTGATGCACTCAAGGCGCTGGCCACCAAAATGAAGGCGGACGGGATCATTCCCATCGGCTTCGCTGACAAGGACGGCTGGCCCGCCATGGGCACGTTCGACTACATGAACATGCGGCTCAACGGCTACCAGTTCCATGTGGACCTCTGTGCCCACAAGGAATCCTGGGACCAGCCCAAGGTCAGCTCCGTCTTCGAAACGTGGGCCGAACTGCTCCCCTTCCAGGATCCGGCAGCACTGGGCCAGACCTGGCAGGACGCCGCCAAGGCCCTGGAAGCCAAAAAGACGGGAATGTACCTGCTGGGCTCCTTCGTGACCCAGCAGTTCACCGACCCGGCCGTCCTGGCCGACATCGATTTCTTCGCGTTCCCGGAGATCGCCATGGAAGGCCGCGACGCCGTCGAAGCCCCCATCGACGGTTTGCTGCTGTCCAAGAAGGGCGGCGAGAACCAGACCGCCCGCGACTTCATGGCGTTCCTCGGCACCGCCGAGGCCCAGGACGCCTACGCCGCCGTGGATGCGTCCAACATCGCCACCGCCAAGGGCACGGATACGTCCAAGTTCTCGCCGCTGAACAAAAAATGCGCCGACACCATCGCCGATGCGAAGTACATCAGCCAGTTTTTTGACCGGGATGCCCTCCCGGCCATGGCGAACAACGTGATGATCCCTGCCCTGCAGGCCTTCATCAAAGACGGTTCCATGGACGTCAAGAACCTCGAGGCCCAGGCCAAGACCCTCTACGCCGCCCAGTAGTTCCACCGCCGGCAACCGGGTCCGGTTGCCGGCGTGCACCTGACAGACAGAGGGAAGACTTCCATGAGCACCACAGCACGAGAACTGATTCCGCCGGAATCCCGGGAGCCGTCCGGGGCTCCTGCACGCAGGACCAAAAGCGGGCGCGTCCGCCGGCTCTCCACCCGGGACAAAGTGGTCCTGTCCCTGATGGTGGGCATCCCCACCCTGATCGAACTGATGCTGGTGTGGCTGCCCATGCTGATGTCCGTAGGGCTGAGCTTCACCCGCTGGAACGGCCTGGACCTGGGCAATATCCGGCCCGCCGGCGTCGACAACTACCAATACATCACCCAGGACTACCCGCCGTTCTGGCCGGCAGTCCAGCACAACCTGCTGTGGCTGTGCTTCCTGGCGCTGGTGGCCACCCCGCTGGGCCTGCTCCTGGCTGTCCTCCTGGACCAGAACATCCGCGGCAGCAAGATCTACCAAAGCATCTTCTTCGCCCCCGTCATGCTGTCGCTGGCCCTGATCGGCATCATCTGGCAGCTCTTCTACCAGCGGGACAACGGGCTGCTGAACTTCCTGCTCGGAACGGCCGGCACCCCGCAGGCAGTGGACTGGTTCGGGGATTCATCGGTGAACATCTGGGCCGCCATGATCGCCGCCACCTGGCGCCACGCCGGCTACGTGATGCTCCTGTACCTGGCCGGGCTCAAAGGCGTGGACCCCAGCCTCAAGGAAGCCGCCTCCATTGACGGCGCCAACGCGTACCAGGCGTTCTTCCGCGTGGTGTTCCCCGCCATGCGCCCCATCAACATCGTCATTGTGGTCATCACCATCATCGAATCGCTGCGCGCGTTCGACGTGGTCTACGTGATCAACCGCGGCACCAACGGCCTGGAAATGCTCAGCGCGCTGGTAATCCAGAACCTGGTGGGTGAAGGCCAGGTGATCGGCGTGGGCTCTGCATTGGCAGTGGTTCTCCTGGTCATCTCCCTCGTCCCCATCGTTTTCTACCTCAGCCGCACCTTCGGCAAGGAGAGCAAAGAATGAGCACCACCGCAACCCGCGCCACCACGCGCCAGGGCGCTGCCGGCCGGTCCGGCAACCGGGCCAAACGCCACTACGGAACGCACATCTTCCTGACGGTCCTGGCCATCATGTGGCTGGTTCCGCTGGGCTGGTCCGTTTTCACCGCCCTCCGGCCGGTGGCCTCCACCAACGAGCACGGCTACTTCAGCCTGGCCGGAGCCTTCAACTTCGACAACTTCATCCAGGCCTGGACCCAGGGCGGCTTCTCCACCTACTTCCTGAACTCGGTGATCATCACCGTTCCGGCCGTGCTGCTGACGCTCTTCTTCGCCTCGCTCATGGCGTTCGCCGTCAGCCGGGTCAGCTGGAAGTTCAACATCACGCTGCTCATCATGTTCACCGCCGGCAACCTGCTCCCGCCGCAGGTCCTGGCAGCGCCGCTGTTCGAAATGGCCAAACATTTCGAGGTGCCGTATTCGTTCAGCGATTCGGGCAACATGCTCAACACCTACATTGTGGTGATTGCCGTCAACACTGCGGTCCAGATGGGGTTCTGCACCTTTGTTCTGTCCAACTACATGAAGGCCCTGTCCGCCGACCTTACCGAGGCTGCCCTGGTGGACGGTGCCGGCATCTGGCGGCAGTACCGCGAAATCATCATGCCGCTTTGCCGGCCTGCGTTCGCCGCACTGGGCACCCTGCAGGTCATCTTTATCTACAACGACTACTTCTGGCCGCTGCTGTTCATCCAAAGCGGCAACCGGCTCCCGATCACCACGGCCATCAACAACCTGCAGGGCCAGTTCCTGAACAACTACAACCTGCTGGCCGCCGGCGCCGTTATCACCGTCATCCCCACGCTGGTGATCTACCTCGTGCTCCAGCGGCACTTTGTTGCGGGGCTGACTCTCGGTTCCAGCAAGGGGTAGACCAAGATGGAAGGTAACGGGGAAAGCCCTTCCCCACCCGCAGCCCGAAAGGAACCCCATGCTCCCCGCAGCACGCCACCAGGCCATCGTGGACGCCGTCCAGCGAGAACGGGTGGTCCGCGTGTCCGATCTCGCCCAGCAGCTGGGCGTCTCGCTCATGACGGTCCGGCGGGACATCGAGGTGCTGGAAGACGTCGGGAAACTGGAGCGGATCCACGGCGGCGCAAAGCTTCCGGGGGATGCCAGTACCCATGAGCCGGGGTTCGAGCTCAAGTCCACCCAGCTGACAGCGGAAAAACGGGCCATTGCCGTGGAGGCTGCCGGGCTGGTCCATGAGGGAATGGCGGTGGGACTTAGCGCCGGGACCACCACGTGGGCGCTGGCCAAGGAACTGGCCGGCGGGCCCAGGATCACCGTGGTGACCAACTCGGTGCGCATCGCGGACCTGTTCCACCACTCCGCGGCAGCGGGCCCGGCCCGTTACGCCTCCACGGTGATCCTGATCGGAGGCGAGCGGACGCCGTCGGACGCCCTGGTGGGGCCCATCGCCACCGGGGCGCTGAAACAGCTGCACCTGGACATCCTGTTCCTTGGCGTCCACGGTATGGACCCCGACGCGGGCTTCACCACGCCCAACCTGCTGGAGGCCGAAACGGACCGCGCATTTGTGGCGGCCTCCCGCAAGGTGGTGGTCGTGGCCGACCACACCAAGTGGGGCACCCAGGGCATGAGCACCATCGCCGGCCTGGAGGAAGCGGATGAAATCATCAGCGATCCAGGGCTCGGCACGGAAGCCCGGCGCGTGCTGCAGGAAAAAGTGGGCCGGCTGCGGCTCGCCGGCTCAGGCAGCGCTGCCAAGGCGGGCTGAGAAAGCCGGCTGAAATAGCTGGGCGCGGCGAAACGTTGCACGTCCCGCCGGACCCTCACAGCTATTCACGGGCAGCCGCAGGACTGGCGGACCTTCAGTTCCGTGGCAAACAACCGGTGCCGGGGCGGTTCGCCGCGGCCGGCGCCAACCAGCGAGGCCACCGCGGCTTCCGCCATGGCGGTCACGGGCTGCACCACTGTGGTCAGGGGCGGCCAGGAGTATTCCGACTCGACCGAACCGTCAAAACACGCCAGTGCAATGTCCCCTGGAACGTCCAGTCCGGCTTCCCGCACCGCACGCAGGATGCCAATGGCCTGCATGTCGGAGCTGGCGAAGATGGCCGTGGGCCGGTTGACCGATGCCAGCAGCCGCTGTCCTGCAACGTATCCCCCTGACCTGTCGAACTCGCTGTAGGTGATGGGGCCCTCCCGCAACCCGGCGTCCCGAAGGGCGTCCCGCCAGCCCTGCTCACGGCCGTCCTTGCTGCCGGAGACGTTGGTTCCCATAGCCAGGCCGATGTTGGTGTGACCGTGGCCAATCAGGTGCTCCACAGCCATCCGGGCCCCCGCGGCAAGGTCCACGCCGATGCTGTTGAAACCAGGTGCGTCGCGTTCCTGGTTGAGCAGCACAGATGGGATATCTGCCGTTTCCAGGGATGCCAGGTCCGGTTCGAAGAGCACGCTGGCCAGCAGTACGCCATCAACCTGGCGTGCGGCCAGGTTGCGGACATTGTTGCGTTCCCTGGCAACGTTGCCGTCCGAGTTGCTCAGCACCAGGGCATAGCCTAACGCCGCCGCGGCGTCTTCCACGGCATGGGCGAACAGGGAGAAAAACGGGTTGGTGATGTCAGGAATGATGAGGCCCAGCGTCTCACTGGAGCCCAGTTTCAGGGCCCGTGCCGCGGCGTTGGGCCGGTAGCCCAGGACCCGGATGGCATCCTGGACTTTGGCTTCGGTGGCCGGAGCTACCCGTTTGGGGCCCCCGTTCACCACGTAGCTGACCACTGCCGTGCTGACCCCTGCGTACCGGGCCACGTCCTTGCGGGTCACCGGGCCGCTGCGCGGCGCCTGGGTTGCGGTGGAAGTCATAGGGTCCATGCTAGCCATCGCAGGGCACGACGGCGGCAGGGGCGCAGGTGCGCACGCTGCCGCCGGTGGAAGCGCTTTCCGCCAGCACCAGCGCGGAACCGAGTGATCTACTCGAGTTGATACCAGGCATTCGAGCCTGTGCATGGACTTTCGAGGCAGGAAACTTTTCCTTGCCACTATGTATCTACTCGTGTAGATTCATCCCCAGTTGTTACATCCATCACACGCAGGAAGGGTCGAAGATGACCACCCTTACCAGGAACGCAAGTCCAGCGGAGCAGGTTTTGTCCGGGACACGGCGGCGCCGTGGACGGGGCGACGTCAAGATCGCACTGTTCTTCATCGCGCCGGCCATGATCGGGTTTGTCCTCTTCTACCTGGTCCCCACGCTCCGCGGCATCTACCTCAGCTTCACCGAATACAGCATCCTGGGTGAGCCGGAATGGATCGGCATCGCCAATTACCAGGCCATCGCCAAGGACCCGCTTTTCTGGAACGCCCTCGGCGTCACCACGCAGTACGTCCTGATCAACATCGTGCTCCAGACGGCACTCGCCCTGGGCCTGGCCCTCCTGATGCACCGGGTGGCTAAGTCAACAATCATCCGGGGCGCGCTCCTGCTGCCCTACCTCATGGCCAACGTGATCGCCGCCCTGCTCTGGTTCTGGCTGCTCGATTACCAGATCGGGATCGTCAACTTCCTGATCGACAGCATCGGCCTGCCCAAGATCGCGTTCTTCGGCAGCGCGGAATGGGCCATCCCCACCCAGGCCCTCATCAATACCTGGCGGCACATGGGCTACACGGCACTCCTGATCTTCGCCGGGCTGCAGTCCATTCCCAGCCACCTCTATGAAGTGGCCAACCTGGACGGTGCCTCCCCCATGCAAACGTTCCGGAAGATCACCCTGCCGCTGCTGCGCCCGGTCCTGGCACTGGTCCTGATTGTCACCATCATCGGTTCCTTCCAGGTCTTCGACACCGTGGCCGTCACCACCCAGGGCGGCCCCGTCAACGCCAGCCGGGTGCTGCAGTTCTACATCTACCAAAAGGCGTTCACCGAATCGGACTTCGGCTACGGATCGGCACTTGCCGTCATCCTCTTCGCCATCCTCGCCATTGTGGCCTTCATCCAGATGAAGTTCCTCAAAGGCAACGAATCGGACCTGGACTAAGGACACCACCACCATGACCACCACACACGCACCCGCAACGTCGCGCGTCCAAAGTACCCGCCGCCGTCGGCCGATCAACTGGCGTAAAGCCAGCGCCTGGACCCTTGTGGCCATCGCCGTGGCCGTCTCCGTCCTGCCGTTCTACTGGGTCCTGCGCACCGCCCTGTCCACCAACGGGTCGCTGGCCACCAACGCCTCCAACCTTCTCCCGGCAGACTTCAACCTCGGCGCCTTCAAGCGGGTCTTCGGCCTGCAAAGCCCCGAGGAAGCGATCGCGGACGGCGGTTCCGGCGCGCAGATCGATTTCTGGATCTACCTGCGCAACTCGGTGCTTTTTGCCGCCATCACCACCGCCAGCGCCGTGTTCTTCAGCGCCATGGCCGCCTACGCATTCGCCCGGCTCCGCTGGCGCGGCCGCAACGTGGTGTTCAGCCTCTTCCTGGCCACCATGATGGTGCCGCCCATCTTCACGGCGCTGCCCAACTTCCTGCTGATCAAAAACATGGGGCTGCTGAACTCGATGCTCGGCCTGGTGCTCCCCTACATTTTTATGACGCCGTTCGCCATCTTCTTCCTCCGCCAGTTCTTCCTGAACATGTCCCGGGAGGTGGAGGAAGCAGCAAAGCTCGACGGCGCCAGCCATCTTCGGATCTTCTTCCAGATCATCCTGCCCAACGCCGCGGCCCCGCTCGCCACACTTGCCCTGCTCACCTTCATCGGGCAGTGGAACGAATACTTCTGGCCACTGCTGGTGGGCCAGGACGAATCCGTCCGGGTCCTCACCGTGGGCCTCGGCGTCTTCAAATCCCAGTCGCCGCAAGGCGCCCCCGACTGGTCCGGACTGATGGCCGCAACCCTGGTCTCGGCCCTTCCGGTCCTCATCCTGTTCGCCATCTTCGGCAAGAAGATCGTGAATTCCATCGGTTTTTCCGGCATCAAATAACCCCTTCTCCGGCATGCCATGGCGGCCTGCCCGGACAACACGCCTTTGAAAGGGCCCACCATGAAGAAGAAGACCATTGGCAGCCTGGCTGCCGCAGCCGCTGCAGTCCTTGCCCTCTCCGCCTGTGGCGGCGGCTCATCAGCCGAGGCCGGCAAGGGCGAAATCAACTACTGGCTCTGGGATGCCAACCAGCTTCCCGCCTACAAGCAGTGCGCCGAGGACTTCACCAAGGCCAACCCCGACATCACCGTCAAGGTCACCCAGCGCGGCTGGGACGACTACTGGGGCACCCTCACCAACGGTTTTGTGGCCGGTACGGCGCCGGACGTCTTCACCGACCACCTGGGCAAGTACCCCGAATTCATCAAAAACAAGCAGCTCCTGGCCCTGGACGACGCCGTCGCCAAGGACAACGTGGACACCGGCGCCTACAACGCAGGCCTCGCGGACCTCTGGGTGGGCGAGGACGGCAAACGCTACGGGCTGCCCAAGGACTGGGACACCATCGCGCTGTTTTACAACACCAAGCTCGCCACGGACGCCGGCGTGAGCGCCGCGCAGATGGCGGACCTGACCTGGAACCCGGACGACGGCGGCTCCTACGAGAAAACCATCGCCCACCTGACCGTGGACAAAAACGGGGTCCGCGGTGACGAGGCCGGCTTCGACAAAAACAACGTCGAGGTCTACGGCCTGGGCCTGACCGGCTCCGGTTCCGGGCAGGGCCAGACGGAATGGAGCTACCTTACGGGCACCACCGGCTGGACCCACACGGACAAAAACCCGTGGGGTAAGAAGTTCAACTACGACGACCCCAAGTTCCAGGAAAGCATCGACTGGTTCGCAGGGCTCGTGGAGAAGGGCTACATGCCCAAGCTCGAAACCACCGTGGGCGCCAGCATGGCCGACACGTTCGCCGCCGGCAAGTCGGTCATCAATGCGAATGGTTCCTGGATGATCGGCCAGTACACCGGCTACAAGGACGTCCAGGTGGGCATTGCGCCCACCCCCAAGGGGGTCAGCGGCAAGCGCGCCAGCATGTACAACGGCCTGGCGGATTCCATTTACGCCGGCACCAAAAAGCCTGAAGCGGCCATCAAATGGGTCGAATACCTGGGCTCCACCGCCTGCCAGGACGTCGTCGCGTCCAAGGCTGTGGTGTTCCCTGCCATCACCACCTCTGCGGACAAAGCCGTGGAGGCTTTCAAGGCCAAAGGCGTGGATGTTACCGCCTTCAGCCAGCAGGTTGACGACGGGACCACCTTCCTCTTTCCCATCGCCGACAACGCTGCCAAGGTGGATGGCATCATGAAACCGGCCATGGACGCGGTAGTTTCCGGCAAGGCGCCAGCCAGCTCCCTCACCGCAGCAAACGAACAGGTCAACGCCCTGTTCAAGTAACACCACAGGCTCCGGGTGCCGCCGCCACGGCGGCACCCGGAACGGCATTACCGTAGTAACCAGGCCGGCCCCGCACCTTCCGCGGCGGCCAACAGACTTTGACCCGAAAGAGACGTTCATGGATCCCCTGCACCTCCGTTCCGCCGGCACCAGCCTGCTGATCAGCTTCGACAGCGGGGAGGCAGAGGTCATCCATTGGGGGGCCGACCTGGGCAGCACACTTCCGGACCTGGGACTGTTGACCGCCCCGATAACGAACTCCGCCGTCGATGCCCGTGTGCCCGCCGCACTCCTCCCACAGGCATCCTCGTCCTGGCGGGGCCGTCCGGCGGTGCGCGGACACCGGGTCGTCGACGGGACCGGCGGACTGGACTTCTCCTCCCGGCTCCGTGTCACCGCAGCCGTGCAGGAAGGCAGCACGGCAACAATCGTCCAGGCCGACGACGGCACGGGCATCAGCGTCGCGTCCACCTTGACCCTGCACGACGGCGGCCTCCTCGAGTTGCGCCATACCCTCACCAACCACGGCAGCACGCCGTTCCAGGTGGACGAGCTGGCCACCGTCCTGCCGGTTGCACCGGCAGCCACCGAACTGCTGGACCTCACCGGCCGGTGGTGCCGCGAACGCCACCCCCAGCGCCGGGACATCCAGCAGGGCACCTGGGTCCGGGCCGGCCGCCATGGCAGGACCGGACATGACTCCTCACTCCTCTTCGCCGCCGGCACCCCGGGCTTCGGCAACCGCCACGGCCAGGTCTGGGCCACCCATTTTGCGTGGAGCGGAAACCACGAACACTTTGCCGATACCGTCGGGGACGGCCGCACCGTCATCGGCGCGGCCGAACTCCTGGGCTCCGCCGAAGTCGTCCTGGCACCCGGGGAGAGCTACAGCGCACCGGCGCTTTTTGCCGCCTACTCCGGCTCGGGCCTCGACGGCGTCACCGCCGCCTTTTACAGCTGGTTCCGCGCCAGGGCCCACCACGTCCTGCCTGCCGCTGCGACGGGCCTGCCCGCCGGGAAGCCGCGTCCTGTGGTGCTGAACACCTGGGAAGCAGTGTACTTCGACCACAACCTGGACACCCTGGTGGATTTGGCGGATTCAGCCGCCGACCTCGGCGTGGAGCGTTTTGTGCTCGACGACGGCTGGTTCCGCGGCCGCCGCAGCGACCACGCGGGACTGGGCGACTGGTTTGTTGACGAAACGGTCTGGCCGGACGGGCTGACCCCGCTGATCGACGCGGTTAACACCCGCGGCATGGAGTTCGGGCTGTGGGTGGAGCCCGAAATGATCAACCTCGATTCGGACGTGGCCCGCGCGCATCCGGACTGGATCGTGGGCCCGTCGGCGGCAGCACCCGGCGACGGCGGCCGGCTCCCGCTCGAATGGCGCAACCAGCACGTCATCGACCTGGTGAACCCTGAGGCCTGGCAGTATGTCTACGACCGGATCGATGCCCTGCTCGCGGGCAACAACATCAGCTACCTCAAGTGGGACCAGAACCGGGACCAGACCGAACACGGCCATGCCGGCCGGCCCTCCGTCCACGGGCAGACCCTCGCCGCTTACCGCCTGTTCGACGCGCTCCGGGCGGCCCATCCCGGCGTCGAAATTGAAAGCTGCTCCTCAGGCGGCGGCCGGGTTGACCTTGGCATCCTGGAGCGCACCGACAGGATCTGGGCCTCGGACTGCAACGACGCCCTGGAACGGCAGACAATCCAACGCTGGACCGGGGCCGTGGTCCCGCCCGAACTCGTGGGCAGCCACATCGGCCCCACCACGTCCCACACCACCGCCCGCACCCACGACCTCTCCTTCCGCGCCATCACGGCCCTCTTCGGCCACTTCGGGATGGAATGGGACGTCCGCACTGTCCAGGGCAAGGACCGCGATGAGCTCCGCCGCTTTGTGGGCCTCTACAAGGAACACCGGGGCCTGCTCCACAGCGGCACCCGCGTCCACGCCGACCTTCCCGGGGACGCGCTGCTGCTCCACGGCGTGGTGGCCGACCGGCCGGCAGCCGAGGGCACGACGGCGGCGCTGTTCGCCCTGGTCAGCACCCGCACCGCCGCGGCCGAACAGCCGGGCCGGATCGGCATCCCGGGGCTGGAGGGCGGGCGAAGCTACCGCGTGGAAGCCATCTACCCCACAGCGGCGGACGCCGGCCACAACCACACCTTTGCCTACGTCCAGCCGCCGGAATGGCTGGCCGGCGGGGCGGTGGCCACCGGGACGTTCCTGGCCGAGGTGGGGCTGCCCATGCCGCCGCTGCACCCAGAGCACGGCGTGCTGTTGCAGGTCACGGCCCGCTAAACCCACGGCCCCCTGCCCTCCCACCCTGCGCGAGATGGCACTTCGCGGCGATGTTTCCCCCGAACACTGCCGCGAAGTGCCATCTCGGGCGTGGGCGTGGGCAGGGGGCGGCGTGGAAGGCGGGCCGGCGTAAGAAATGCCCGGGGCGGGGGCAAACGGCTAGATTGGCACCATGACTTCCGCCAATACCGCCGCCGATGCCGCCCGCGGCACCATCCTTGTTATCAACGGTCCCAACCTGAACCTCCTGGGCACCCGGGAACCGGAAAAATACGGCACGTCCACCCTGGCGGATATTGAGGAACTAGCCGCCAACGCCGCGCGGGCCCACGGTTTTTCCGTGGAATGCGTCCAGTCCAACCACGAAGGCGTCCTGCTCGATGCCATCCACGCTGCCCGGGGCAACGCGGCGGGCATCGTCATCAACGCCGGCGCCTTTACCCATACCTCCGTGGCCCTGCGCGATGCCCTCGCCGCGGTGCAGCTGCCCGCCGTCGAAGTCCACATCACCAACGTGCACCAGCGCGAGGAGTTCCGGCACCATTCCTACCTGTCAGGAGTGTGCGCCGCCGTCATCGTCGGCGCCGGAGTCACCGGCTACCGGCTGGCTATCGAGTACCTGGCCGAGGTGCTGTAGGCGCCAGGCCAGTGGCGGGTGCTATTTCTGGATGCACTGCCCGGACGAAACAGGTGCCGAGAGCCCGGACGCCTGGGCCGCCACCGGGTTGAGGTCGTCCATGGTGATGGCAAATCCCATCTCGGTGTCGGAGGTGGCCTTGGCGAACACCACGCCGGCCACTTCACCGTTGGTGGTCAGCAGTGGCCCGCCGGAATTGCCGGGCTGGATGTCCCCGGCGAGCCGGTAGATGTCCTCCGGTGCGGGGTCGTTGCCGTAGATGTCCGGCACCAGGATGGTGGCGATGTCCTGGACGGTGGCGGGCTTGGACTGGAACGGGCCGCCGTGCGGATACCCCGCGAACGCTGCAGGGCTCCCGCCGGGCAGATCGCCGCTGAAGGGCAGTGCCGGGGCGGGCAGGCCGTCCACGGCCAGCACCGCGAGGTCATGCCGGGTGTCGAAGTAGACCACGCGGCCGGGCATGGCGTCACCGCCGGGCAGCTCCACCACGGGCTGCGACACGCCCGCCACAACATGGGCGTTGGTCACGACGCGGTCGGTGGCCACCACGAAGCCCGTGCCTGTCTGGTTCTGTCCGCACTGGTAGGCGGTCCCGGCGATCCGCAGCACGGATTCCGCGGCTTTGTTCAGCGCGGGCGTGTCGGTGCTGGCGTTCGGGACGGCCACCGCGGGTCCCTGGCCGAGGCCCTGGAGCAGGACCGGAATGCCGTTGCCGACCACCGTGGAGCGCAGCTGCGCCATGGTGGCTTTCACCTGCGTGGGCGTGAGCCCGTCGATGAAGCGGATCACCTTCGAATCGGCCAACTGCTCCGACACCACCGGCACGCCCAACGAGCCCACGCTGAACGCCAGCATGGACATCACCAGCGCGGACACCGCAAGGTTGGCCGCACCGCCCACTATCCGGTCCACCGCGCGAAGGGGCGGAATCCGCACGGCGCCGCGGATCAGGCGCCCCACCATGGTGCCGAGGCTGTGGCCCAGGACCACCAGGACAACACCGGCCGCGACGATGGCAGTGAGCCGCCAGCCGGGGTCCGGGACGAACCCGCTGACCAGGGGGACGGCGAAAAAGGCTGCCACGGCCCCGGCCGCGAAACCCGCGATCCCGCCGACCGTCACCAGGAAGCCGTTGCGCAGCCCGTATACGAGGTACGACAGCAGCGCCAGGATCAGCACCAGGTCCAGGACAGTCAAGCCAGCCACGAAGGCTCCTTATCAGAAGTTGAACCCCCATTCTAGTGGGGGTATCTGACAATCCACTGTGGAGCCAACGCGGCCCCTCGGGCCCGTCCTGCACCGCCGGTTCCCGCCTTCCTCCGGGGTCGGATATGTTGTGGATTCCGTCATCAGCAGGCGTCATGCGGGCGTTTCCGGTGCCAAGTTCGTCACAGAACCTTGAAAATTCTGAAACAATGGCACAAGCGCCACAGCCGACACTTTTATTCAGGAGATTTCATGGACATCGAGGTACTGCGCCGAGCACCCCTTTTCGCCACGCTCGACGACGACGCATTCCGTCTGCTGACGGATGAGCTGACCGAGGTGGACCTTTCCCGCGGAGCATCGGTGTTCCGCGAAGGCGACCAGGGCGACCAGCTCTACTTCATCGTCTCCGGCAAGGTGAAGCTGGGCCGGACGTCCCCGGACGGCCGCGAATCACTCCTGGCCATCCTCGGCCCGGGCGAGCTCTTCGGCGAGATGGCACTGTTCGACCCCAGCCCCCGCACGGCCACCGCCACCGCGGTGTCGGAGACCCGCCTCGCCGGCCTCAGGAACGAGAGCCTCAATACGCTCCTGCGCACCCGCCCGGAGGTCTCGGCCCAGCTGCTGCAGGCTCTGGCCCGCCGCCTGCGCCGCACCAATGATTCCCTCTCGGACCTCGTGTTCTCCGACGTTCCCGGCCGCGTGGCCAAGGCACTCCTGGACCTGGCCGACCGCTTTGGCCGTCCCGCCACGGACGGCGTCCTGGTGGCTCACGAGCTCACCCAGGAAGAACTGGCACAGCTGGTGGGCGCGTCCCGCGAAACGGTCAACAAGGCACTGGCCGAATTCGTCCAGCGCGGCTGGCTGCGCCTTGAGGCCCGCGCCGTCGTCATCCTGGACATGCAGCGCTTGCGCCAGCGTTCACGCTAGACAACGCACCTTTCGGAAGGCCGTCCTGACCAGGGCGGCCTTCCGCGTTTAACGCGGGAGCCCGCCATGAGACTGGACCCGGGGATCCGGCAGCGTGCGTCAAAGCGACGCAGGAGCAGCACGCAGAGGATCCGTGGGTCCAGTCTGCCCGGCCGGTCACTGCGAAGGCTGGATCAGCGCTCCCGCTGCGGTTCGCCGGGGGTGGTTTTGGCGGCTTCGACCTCAAGCATCAGGTGTCCATCCTCCTCCACGAGGGCAGGCTGGTACACGTGGGCCTTGCGTTTGTAGCTGAGGTAGGCGATGCAGCCATTGGCGGCCGCCATCTTTTCGAGCATGATCTCGGAACCGGGGACCAGCAACTGGCCCAGCGGCAGCCCCACGGTGTTTTCCTGCCCCACTTCATCACCAAGGGCGGTGGTGCCGCGCCCGCCGATGACGGTGCCGGCGTTGACCCAACGGCCCCATACGCCGCGGCCGTCCAGGAGGCTGGGCTGTTGGCCCATGGGCACGGTGGCCGCAAAATAGCGGGTATCGAAACGGCGGTGCGCAAAGTCGGGGGTGCGCCAGTTGACCAGCGACTTGAGCAGGTCGGTCCGCAGCAGGAGCCCGCGCTTGTCCAGGATCTGGGCGAGGCTGCGCTCCTGTTCGGCCACGGCAAGCCGGGCGCGCATCCACTCCGGGGTGGAAGTGGCCTCGACGGTGCCGGACATGTCCGGGCCCGCCAGCAGCAAACCGGTCTCCTCGAACAGTTCGCGGATGGCGCCCACCACGTGCCGGCGGGCCAATCCGACGTCGGCCGTACCCATGTGGTCAGCCCATTGCTGCGGTGAGGGGCCCAACCAACCGATGGGGTCGTCGTCGGACGCGTCCAGCGAACCGCCGGGGAACGCGAGGACGCCCAGCGGGGAGGAACCGGGCCGGTAAGCCAGCCACGTTTCCAGCCCCGTAGGCGAATCCCGGAGCAGCACCACCGAGGATGCCAGGCGGGCTGCCCGGGGGGTCCGTTCGCCGTGTTCAAGCCAGCTTTGAGCCGCTCCCTCCAATTCCTGGGGAAGGGCGAAGAGGCGTCGTGCTAGTTGTGGCAAGGGAAGGACCGGACCTAGCTGAATTCTGCGATCAGTTCGACTTCCACCGGGGAGTCCAGGGGAAGAACGGAAACGCCGACGGCGGAACGTGCGTGCTGGCCCGCGTCGCCAAGGACCCGGCCCAGCAGTTCGGAGGCGCCGTTGATGACGCCCGGCTGGCCCGTGAACGTGGGGTCGGAGGAGACAAAGCCTACGACCTTGACGATGCGGGTGATCCGGTCCAAATCGCCGATGACGCTTTTGACCGCGGCGAGGGCGTTCACTGCGCAGACAGCGGCATAGCGGTGGGCGTCCTCGGGTGAGACGGTGGGCTCGTCGGCATGCCCCTCGGTGCCCAGCGAAACCTTGCCGGTAGCTTCGAGTTTGCCGTTAATAAACGGCAGCTGGCCGGAGGTGTAAACGTGGTTGCCGGAGATCACTGCGGGAACATAAGCGGCCACGGGTGCGGCCACGGCAGGGAGGGTCAGTCCCAGTTCGGCGAGCCGTTGCTCCACTGCCGATGTTGGCGCTGTTTCCGCGCCGGCAGGGGCTTCTGTGGGGGTTGACATATTACTGCTTCTCCCTTTTCAGGTAGGCAACCAGTCCGTTGCCGTCCGGCCCGGGGACAACCTGGACGAGCTCCCAGCCGTCCTCGCCCCACTGGTCCAGGATCTGCTTTGTAGCGTGAATGATGAGCGGAATCGTCGCGTACTCCCATTTGGTCATGAGCTAAAGACTAGTCCTTGCCGGTAAAGTGGAAAACATGGCGACTCGCACGAACCCCCTTTTTGACACGGTCACCACCCTGGGAAAGATCCTTGTTTTCCTTGGCGTGAGTGCTATTTGCGGTGTCCTGGTGGCGGGCCTGCTGGTCCCCGCGGCAGCCGTTTCCGGCAGCGCCGCCAGCGGCTCGATCGAGTTTTTCGACACGCTCCCCGCGGAGCTGAAGGTTGATCCGCCCAACCAGACCACCAGGATCCTGGCCGCGGACGGCAGCGAGATCGCCAGCCTGTACAAGGAGAACCGGACCAAGGTCTCCCTGGACAACATCTCGCCGTTTATGAAGGAAGCCGTCATCGCGGTGGAGGACAGCCGCTTCTACGAGCACGGCGGCGTTGACACCACCGGCATCCTCCGTGCGCTTGTTGCCACGGCGCGCGGCAACAAGCAGGGCGCTTCCACCATCACGCAGCAGTACGTCAACAACGTCCTCAACGCCAACCTTGCCGCCGAAGGCAAGGACGAAGACATCAAGCTCAACGGCGTGAACAAGGGCGTAGGCGACAAGCTCCGCGAGATGAAGCTCGCCATCGCGCTGGAGAAGGAGTTCAGCAAGGACCAGATCCTTGAGGGCTACCTGAACATCGTGTTCTTCAACGTCAACGCGTACGGCATCGAAGCCGCTTCCCGCTACTTCTTCAGCACCTCCGCCAAGGACCTCACCCTCCCCCAGGCCGCGCTGCTGGCCGGTTTGGTCAACAGCCCCTCGGCGTTTGACCCGGTGACCAACCCGGAGAACGCCAAGGCCCGCCGTGACCTGGTGCTGAGTTTGATGCTGAGCCAGAACAAAATCACCCAGGCAGAGCACGACGCCGCCGTGGCGACTCCCGTGGAGCCCGTGGTAACCCAGCCCAAGCAAGGCTGTGCGTACGCCTCCACCGCGCCGTACTTCTGCGACTACATCCTGCACCTGCTGGAGAACAACCCGGCGTACGGTGCCACCAAAGAGGAACGCCAGCGCCTGATTTACGGCGGCGGCCTCACCATCACCACCACCCTGGACCCCGCAGCCCAGAACGTGGCACAGGACCAGGTCAATACGGCCGCCGGCGCCAACCCGGACAAATGGGGCGCCGCCATGGTTACGGTGCAGCCCGGCTCCGGCAAGATCGTCTCGATGGCCCAAAACACCAGCTTCCTCCCGGCCGAGGGCGGGTTCGATTCGCAGGTGAACTTCAACGTGGACAAGCTGGACAAGGACGGCAACGACCTCAACGGCATGGGCGGCGCGCAGCCCGGCTCCACCATGAAGCCCTTCACGTTTGCCGAGTGGCTGAACGAGGGCAAAACCATGAATACCGTGGTTAACTCCGCACAGCGCGTCTACCCGCTGGGCTTCAACTGGCGCAACACCTGCGGCCAGGTCACCGGCGGCTACAGCACGGCACAAAAGAACCAGGGCCTTGGTACAGCCGATGACCTCCAGAACGCAGAGCCGCAGTGGTACCGGCCGCTGTCTGTCCTTGAGGGGCTATACAACTCGATCAATACCGTCACGTTCGCCTCGGCAGCCCAGCTGGACTTCTGCGGCATCCAGAAGGTTGTGGATGCCGTCGGCCTCCACAGCGGACTCCCCGAACTGGACCAGAACGGAAACATCGTCCTGGACGACGCCGGCAACATCGCCGCGCCGAACCCCAACATCGACATGTCCACGCTGGCCAACCTGCTGGGCTCCACCCAGACCGCACCGCTGACCATGGCCAGCGCCTTCGCCACGTTCGCCAACGACGGCAAGTACTGCGAGCCCATCGCCATCACGGGTGTGAAGGACCAGACCGGCGCGGATCTGCCCGCCCAGTCCGCCAACTGCCGCGACGCGATCAAGCCGGAGGTGGCGCGAGGCGTCAACTACGCGCTGCAGGAAGTCATGAACCGCGGTTCAGGTTCGCTGATCCAGCCGCGGCTCTCCACCCGCACCAATTTCCCCATCGGCGCCAAAACCGGTACCTCGAACAACAACGGCTCCACCTGGGTGGTGGGCCACACCACGGGCCTGGCTACCGCCGCCTGGTTCGGCGACCCGCTGGGTGCACAGCAACGTCCAGGCCAGAACATCACGGTGAACGGCAAGTTCTACCAAGGCATCGATGGTTACATGATTGCCGGGCCCATGTTCTCCAACTTCATGACGCAGATTGCGCCGAACTACGGGACCGAGGCCTTCCCCGCACCGCCCAGCAACATGATCAACGGCGCCCCGCAGCGGTCAGTCCCCACGCCCGCCACGCAGGCGCCGACCCCCGCCACCCAGGCACCCGCTCCCGCAGCCACCCAGCCAGCTCCGGCCCCCACCACCGAGGGCAACAACGGAAATGGCAACGGGAACGGGAACGGGAACGGCAACGGGAACGGCTGACCACACGTGAGGATTGATCCCGCCCTGGTAAGCCGCGCCCAGTCCCTGGGGCGCGGTTTGGCCGTCACCGCAGGCGCCGGCGCCGCAGCGGGAATCGCCACTGCAGCGTACGGCCTGTGGGAAAAGAACCAGTTTGTTGTCCGGGATGAGACCCTGGCCATCCTGCCCGCCGGCCGCAGGCCGTTCCGCATCCTGCACCTCAGCGATATCCACTTCGTCCCCGGCCAGGACAGGAAGGCTGAATGGCTCCGCTCCCTGGCCGCCCTGGAGCCGGACCTCGTGGTCAACACCGGTGACAACCTCAGCCACGTCAAGGCAGTGGATCCGCTCCTCGAAGCACTGCGCCCCCTGCTGGAATTTCCGGGTGTTTTTGTGCCGGGTTCCAACGACTACTTCGCGCCCACCCCCCGCAACCCTGCCGCCTACCTGCTGGGCCCCTCCAAGAGGAAGGGCGGCCCAACGCAACTGGACTGGCCACGCCTTCGCTCAGGGTTCGGCATGGGCGGCTGGGTGGACCTGACCAACCGGAGCCAGTCGCTGGTGCTGGACGGCATGCGGTTTGATTTCTCCGGCGTTGATGATCCGCACCTGAACCGGGAGCAGTACGCCGGCTGGCCGCGCGGCACCGTCAACCAGGACGCCAACGACCACCTCAAGGTCGCTGTCATCCACGCCCCCTACCAGCGGGTCCTGGACCACTTCACCACCGAGGGCGCGGATCTCCTGCTGGCCGGCCACACCCATGGCGGCCAGATCTGCATCCCCGGCTACGGCGCCCTGGTGACCAACTGCGACCTGCCCACCTGGCGGGCCAAGGGCCTGAACGACTGGCACAGCAATGGCCGCACGACGCCGGTCAACGTCTCCGGCGGCATCGGCACCTCACGCTTCGCACCGGTTCGCATCGCGTGCCGCCCCGAAGCAGTACTGCTGACCCTCACCGCCGGAGCCTAAGCCGCAGCCCCACCCGTGCCACCACCCCCTCAACCCCTCTCCACCCCGAGTTGCGCTATCACTTGTGGTCCCCAACAGGGGGTTTTGGGGACCACAAGTGATAGCGCAACTCGGGGGGAAACGGGCGGCGGGGGCTGCGGGTAGCGTGGGGTTTGGGCCCGGCGCATTGCGGATCATAATAACTGGGCAAGTCCACCACCAAAGCCGGAACCCCTGTGAATCGTCTCACTCAATGGCATAAGGTAGTTGCCAAGGGTAATCACATTCGGTTTAGGTTGAAAAGCGGGCATGGCCAAGCAAACATCATTCTTCAGATCCATTAGCCGCCTCTACCCGCACATCCGGCCCATCATCCCTCGGCTGGTCATGGGCCTCCTGTGCGCACTCCTGGCCAGCGTGGTGGCACTGACCATTCCGCAGGTGCTCCGGGTCCTGATCAATGACTCCCTGCAGCCCGGCGGAGCCACGGATGCCGTGTGGATCTCCGCCGCCGTCATCCTGGTCCTCGGCATCGCCGAGGCCGGCCTGGTGGCCCTCCGCCGCCAGTTCGTCATCAACCCCGCCACCACCGTGGAAACCAAAATGCGGGTTTCGCTGTACGGCCACCTGCAGGACCTGACCGTCTCCTTCCACGACCGCTGGGGATCCGGCCAGCTCCTCTCCCGGGCCATGACGGACCTGAACTTCCTGCGCCGCTGGATGGCGTTTGGCGCCATCATGCTGGTGGTGACCACCCTGACGGTGGTCATCGGCATCGCGGTGATGTTCTCCATGAGCTGGCAGCTGGCCCTGATCTTCCTGGCGGCGGCGGTCCCCATCATGGCGTACAGCTTCCGGTTCCGCACCCGGTTCAGCAAGGTTGCCCGGCGCAGCCAGGACCAGGCCGGCGACCTCGCCACCACGGTGGAGGAATCGGTGCACGGCATCCGCGTGCTGAAGGCCTTCGGGCGCAGCCGCGAAGCCCTGGAAAACTTCAACGAACAGGCCGAGGAGCTGCGGCAGACCGAAATAGAGAAGGCCCGCCATCAGGCGTCCTTCACCATGGTGGTCACGCTCCTGCCCGAACTCGCCCTCGGGGCCGGCCTGGTGGTGGGCGTGATGCTCTGCGCCAGCGGCCAGCTCAGCATCGGCGCCTTGGTGGCCTTCTTCGCCACCGCCGCCGTGATTGCGTCCCCCGTGGAGTTTTCCGGCATGCTCCTCGCCATGGCACTCACGGCGAAGACCGCCGTCGACCGCCACTACGAAGTGATGGACGCCGCCAACACCATCACGTCCCCCGCCGAGGCCAAACGGCCCGACCGGCTGGCGGGGGCACTCCGGTTCACCAACGCCACCTTCGCGTTCGAGGACGCACCGGACAAACCGATCCTCAAGGACATCAACCTGGAGGTCCGGCCCGGCGAGACCATGGCCCTGGTGGGCATCACCGGCAGCGGCAAAAGCGCCCTGATCCAGCTGGTCCCCCGGCTCTATGACGTTTCCGGGGGCAGCATCAGCATCGACGGAGTGGACCTGCGCGACTTCGATGTCCCGCACCTCCGCCGGGTGGTGGGCGTGGCGTTCGAAGACACCACGCTCTTCTCCAACTCCGTGCGCGACAACGTCCTCCTGGGCGCCCGGGACCGCACCGACGAGGTACTGGAAGAGGCCCTGGACGTGGCACAGGCACACTTCGCCTACTCCCTGCCGGAAGGCCTGGACACGCTGATCGGCGAGGAAGGCCTGAGCCTGTCAGGTGGCCAGCGGCAGCGGATCGCGCTAGCACGCGCCATCGCAGCCCGCCCGCAGGTCCTGGTGCTCGACGATCCGCTGTCCGCCCTGGACGTCCACACGGAAGAGCTCGTGGAGACCCGGCTCCGGGAGGTGCTGCGCGACACCACCACCCTGATCGTGGCGCACCGCCCGTCCACCGTGGCCCTGGCCGACCGCGTCGCCCTGCTGGAAGAGGGCCGGATCACAGCCGTCGGCACGCACACCCAACTGCTGGCCACGAACAGCCACTACCGCTACGTGATCGCGAGCCTCGACCCGGAACCGCGGGACCTTGACTCCGAACTGTCAGCCCTTGAAGACCAGGCAGAGGAGGCCACCCGATGAGCTCCGCTACCTTCGGCACCGCCAACGAGGACAACGCCCACCTCAGCAAAAACGAAAGCAAGGCCGTCCGACGGCGGTCGCTGGCACTTCTGGGATCCCTGATCCGGCCCGTTCGGCTGCGGTTCTGGCTGACCATTGCCATGGTGGTCCTGTCCCAGGCCGCCCGCGTTGCCGGCCCGGCGCTGATCGCGTTCGGCATCGACAACGCGCTGCCCGCCCTCCAGGCCGGCGACAACCTCCCACTGGTGTTCACCGGCGTCGCGTACCTGCTGGCCGCGATTGCGACAGCGGGACTCACGGCCCTCTACGTCACCTCCACCGCCCGGCTGAGCCAGTCCATGCTGCTGGACCTGCGGCTGCGCGTGTTCCGCCATACCCAGCGGCTGAGCCTTGAATTCCACGAGAAGTACACCTCAGGCCGGATCATCGCCCGGCAGACCTCGGACCTCGAGGCGCTCCGCGAACTCCTGGACTCCGGCGTAAGCTCACTCGCCTCCGGCCTGCTGTTTATGATCTTCACCGCCATCACGGTGTTTGCCCTGGACTGGCGCAGCGGCCTCCTGGTCCTGGCCGCCGGTGTCCCCATGTTCTTCCTGGCCCGCTGGTACCAGAAGCACTCCCAGATTGCGTTCCGGGAATCCCGCGTTGTCTCGGCCCGCCTGATTGTGCATTTTGTGGAGACCATGACCGGCATCCGCGCCGTGAAGGCGTTCCGCAAGGAGAAGGAGAACGCCGACCGGTACGGCGAGCTGGCGGAGGACTACCGGCTGGTCACGGTCCGGTCCATCAACCTCAACGGCATCTTCCAACCCGGCCTGGTGCTGATCGGCAACGTCTGCGTGGCCGTGGTCCTGCTCTTCGGCGGCTTCCGCGTGCTGGGCGGCGAACTCGCGGTGGGTGTACTGCTGGCGCTGATCCTGTCCACCAAGCGGTTCTTCCAGCCCGTGGACCAGATGGCCATGTTCTACAACTCATTCCAGAGTGCCCAGGCCGCCCTGGAGAAGGTCTCCGGACTGCTCGAGGAAGTGCCCACCGTCCGGCCGCCCAAAAACCCGGTGGCGCTGAAGAACGCCCGCGGCGCCGTCGACTTCACCGGCGTGGAATTCCGGTACGGCGACGGCCCTGTCATTGTCCCCACCATGGACCTGCACATCCCCGCCGGGCAGACGGTGGCCCTGGTGGGCCAGACCGGCGCGGGCAAGTCCACGCTGGCCAAGCTCATTGCCCGCTTCTACGACGTCTCCTCCGGCTCCCTGACCCTGGACGGCGTGGACCTGCGCAACCTGAGCACCACCGACCTGCGCAGGAACATCACCATGGTCACGCAGGAAGCCTTCCTCTTCAGCGGGTCGGTGGCTGACAACATCGCCCTGGGCCGGCCGGAAGCCTCCCGGGAGGAAATCGAGGACGCCGCCCGCGCGGTGGGCGCCCACGATTTCATCCTGGAACTTCCGGAGGGCTACGACACCGACGTCAACAAGCGCGGCGGGAGGGTCTCCTCCGGCCAGCGGCAGCTCATCAGCTTCGCCCGGGCATTCCTGGCCCGGCCGGCAGTGCTGATCCTGGACGAGGCCACGTCCTCCCTGGACATCCCGTCCGAGCGCCTGGTGCAGACCGGCCTGGCCCGGCTGCTGGCCGGCACGGACGCGGAGAGCCGGACGGCGCTGATCATCGCCCACCGGCTGTCCACGGTGGAAACCGCGGACCGTGTTCTGGTGGTCCACGACGGCCGGATTGTGGAGGACGGCAGCCCCACCGACCTGATCAGCGGCGGCGGCCGGTTCGCCGATCTGCACGGCGCATGGAAGGACTCCCTGGTCTGAGCAGGCGCCGATTTCGCATCGGGACCCGGCATCCGCTATTCTTGTAAAGTTGCTTTTGCAGCGGATCGGGATGTGGCGCAGCTTGGTAGCGCGCGTCGTTCGGGACGACGAGGTCGCAGGTTCAAATCCTGTCATCCCGACCAATTACAAAAAGAGGGTCTCCACACGGAGGCCCTCTTTTTGTATTAATTGCCTGCTTCCCTCAGATCCCGGTTCCATAACGGCGGATGACACAGTCCGTGACTGATACTCCCGGCGCCGGGAGACAAAACGGCCCCGGAGCGTCCGCTCCGGGGCCGTTCCCTGCCTCCGTTTAGGTGAGGAAGCTGGTTACGCGGGGTCCGGCCAGTTGCCGATCCGGGAAGCCGTGTAAGTGGTTCCCGAGGGCTCGGTGGTGGTGGTGGGCTCCGTGGTGGTCTTGGTCTTCTTGGACGCGGGATCAGGCCAGTTGCCAATGGCTACGGAGGTTGCCGAGTTGTCCACGACGGACCCGGCGGACAGGACGGCGGGGGCCGCAGCGGAGAATGCCAGCGCGGCAGCCAGTACGGCTGCTGATGCGATCTTCTTGAACATGTTTGGGTTCCTCAATACGAGTCGGATTCGTTACAAAGCCAGCACTGTCCTTGTTGACATACATTGTAAAATGTTTTCCACAGGGACTGTCAAGCATTTGCACAAAGACAGTCCCAGAAGAGGAGGATATCCCGTGGGTAACGGATTCGGGGAGAAGCTCCGCGCGGAGCGTCTCGAACGGGGGCTGACCCAGGCCGAACTGGGTAGGGATCTGTATTCCCCCAGCTACATCTCACTGCTGGAGACGGGCCGTAGGGAACCGACAGCAGAAGTGATCGAGGAACTGGCACGCCGGCTGGAACTGGCGCCCAAGGCGCTGGAAGCCTGGAGCCAGCCTATTTCCGTCAGCGACGCCGAGTACGTACTGGCCGGGCTGTACGCCCGCCAGGCCTGGGACCTGCGGGACTACGAACTCGCTGCCAGCCACGCTGCGGCCGCCGCCCAGATCGCGCTGGACGGCAAAAACACCAGTGCCTGGTGGAACATGACCTATATGCAGGCGGAATGCCTCATGAAGCAGGGTGACCTGCAGGAATGCCGCAACATCATCGAACGCCTGCTTGAGCACCCCATGGCCACCGAATCGGTGGGGCTCGGCGTCCGTGCCCGCCAGATGCTGGCCGCCGTCTGCCATGGCCAGGGCCAGCTGTCCGTCGCCGTGGAGCACGCCCTCGAAGCGGTCAAGCTGTCCGTCAGCCTGCCGCGGAACTCCACCGTGCTGATCGGTGCCCACCGGATCCTGATCGGCGCCCTGGCCGAAAGCGGCCGGCTGGACGAGGCCTGGAAGTTCTGCCAGGCCCTGTACGAGCAGGTGGATGAGCACTCCATGTCGCAGCTCGCCGGCGAGGTGGCCTGGGTGATCGGCAACGTCGCATTTATGCGCCACGACTACGTGGAGGGCGTCAAACACCACGAACGGGCAGCGAAACTGCTCTCGCCCGCCAACGACATTGAGCTGTGGGCCCGGTTCAACAAGGCCTCGGCGGCGGTGCGGCTTTCCTCCGGCATCGTGGAGCCGGAGACGCTGTCCTCCATCGAGCGGGCCGAACTGGCATTTTCCATTGTGGGCGGAACCAAAAGCGATGAGCTGGAAGTGGCGTTCATCCGCGCCCGCTGGCTGTACCTGACCGGGGACATCGTGGCTGCCGTCGAGAAGCTGCGCGGCATCCACAGCGAAAGTGATTCCCTGGCCAAACACACGGCCGGTGAGGTTTCGCTGCTGCTGGGGAAGTCACTGAAAGCCGCAGGCGAGACGGACGAGGCCCTGGTGCACCTGCAGGAGGCCCAGAAGGCGTTCAGCGCGGCCGGAGCCGCAGACCGGGTCCAGCAGGCGCTGGATGCCGTCCTGGAGATCAAGCTGGCCCAGCAGCGCGCCGCAGCGGCTGCCGGGGCCAGTTAGCACCGGCTGGTCAGGCGAACGCCTGGCCGGTGATCTTTTCGTACGCTTCCACGTAGCGGCTGCGGGTCCGGCTGACCACCTCTGCGGGCAGTGCCGGCGGCGGAGTGTCGGAGCTCCGGTCCCAGCCGGACTCGGCGGACGTCAGCCAGTCGCGGACGTACTGCTTGTCGTAGGACGGCTGCGCCTGTCCCGGCTGGTACGTGGCCACGTCCCAGAAGCGGGACGAGTCAGGCGTCAGGACCTCGTCGCCCAGGGTGATGGCCCCGGACACGGCGTCGTAGCCGAATTCGACCTTGGTGTCGGCCAGGATCACGCCGCGTTCCCGGGCGATCTTCTCCGCCGTCGTGTAGATCTTCAGGGTCAGCTCGCTGAGCCGGGCCGCGATGTCATCGCCCACCATGCCCACTACTGCCTCGTAGGTGATGTTCTCGTCGTGTTCCCCCACCTCGGCTTTGGCCGACGGTGTGAAGATGGCCTGCTCCAGGCGTGAGCCGTCCACCAGGCCGTCCGGCAGCGGGATGCTGCAGACCGTCCTGCTGGCCCGGTACTCCACGAGCCCGGTGCCGGTGAGGTAGCCGCGGGCAATGCATTCCACGGGGAACATGTCCAGTTTTTTGCAGATCATGGCCCGGCCCGCAACGGCCTCCGGCACGCCGTCCGCAACGGTGGACGCCAGGACGTGGTGTTCCACGCCCAGCTGCCCGAACCACCACAGGCTCAGCTGCGTGAGGATGCGGCCCTTGTCCGGGATTTCGCTGGCCAGGACGTGGTCAAACGCGCTGATCCGGTCGCTGGCCACCACCAGGACGCACTCCTGGCCCACCTGCTCCAGGATGGCGGGGTCGGCGGGCTCGTACAGGTCCCGTACCTTGCCGGAGTAGACGTGCGTCCAGCCGGGCAGGTCCAGGGTTTCGGTCTTCAGACCGCGGAACTCGGGTGTTTCGCTCATGCCAGGCCTTTCGCCTTCGTCACGGGGAGGGCTCCGGTGGCGGTGGAGACCTTAATCTCGTTGCGTGCGGCCTTGCGGCCAATGTCGCTGCGGAACTGCGAGCCGTCCAGCTGCACCAGCTCCACGCCGTCGTACGCCTTTTCGCGCGCTTCCACCAGGTCGCTGCCCAGGGCCACCACAGCCAGGACACGGCCGCCTGCGGAGACCACTTTGCCGTCGTTGTCCAGCGCCGTGCCGGCGTGGATGACGTGCACGCCGTCCAGCGCTTCCGCCTTCTTGAGGCCGCGGATCCGGTCGCCCGTCCGGGGGGTGTCCGGGTAATTTTCGGACGCCACGACGACGGCGACAGCCGTTTCCTTCGACCAGCGCAGCTCATCCACCCGGTCCAGTTCGCCCTTGGCAGCGGCCAGGAGCAGGGAACCGAGAGGGGTCTTGAGCCGGGCCAGGACGGCCTGCGTTTCAGGGTCGCCGAAGCGGACGTTGAATTCGATGACGCGGGTGCCGCGGGTGGTTAGGGCCAGCCCCACGAACAACACACCCACAAAGGGGGTGCCACGGCGGGCCATTTCGTTGACGGTGGGCTGCGCCACGCGGTCAATGACTTCCTGGACCAACCCTTCGGGTGCCCATTCGAGGGGGGTGTAGGCGCCCATGCCGCCGGTATTGGGGCCTTCGTCGTTGTCGAAGATCCGCTTGAAATCCTGGGCCGGGGACAGTGCCACAGTGTTGTGGCCGTCGCACAGGACAAAGAGGGACACTTCAGGGCCGTCCAGGAATTCCTCGATGACCACGGTTCCGCCGGCGTCGAAGCAGGTCTGCGCGTGGGCCAGGGCTTCGTCGCGGTCCTTGGTGACCACAACGCCCTTGCCGGCGGCCAGGCCGTCGTCCTTCACTACGTAAGGTGCGCCGAAGGTGTCCAGGGCAGAAGCAGCTTCGGCTGCGTTGGTTGCCACCAGGGCCATGGCCGTGGGCACCTCGGCTTCGGCCATGATTTCCTTGGCAAACGCCTTGGACGCTTCAAGCTGGGCTGCTGCCTTGTCCGGGCCGAACACCGGGATGCCGGTGGCGCGGACGGCGTCAGAGACCCCTGCCGCCAGCGGCGCCTCCGGTCCCACCACCACCAGGTCAACGGCGAGCCGGGTGGCGAGCGCCGCCACGGCCTGCGGATCGTTGCCGTCGATCCGGTGCGTCGGGACCAGTTTGCTGATGCCGGCGTTGCCGGGTGCAGCGTGGACCTCGGACACGTTGGGGTCGGCGAGCAGGGAGCGGACAATGGCGTGTTCGCGGCCTCCGGGGCCAATGACGAGTACCTTCACAGTCAACAAGGGTACGTGGTGCACCCTTAGCGGGCCTAAGCTGTGTCTTTGCCAACCTGCCCGGACAATCCGCGGCACCCGCCACTCCGAATAGCTGACATGAAGACGCAACGGAATTGGCCCAAGGGAACCACCGCCATGGCGGCGCTGGCAGGCGTGGTGGCTGCCGCCGTCGTGCTGGCAGTGGCAGAACTCATCGGAGCGTTCTTCACGGCGAGGGCAACCCCGCTCTTTGCCTTGGGGTCAACCTTCATCGACTTCACGCCGCCGTGGATGAAGGACTTCGCCATCGCCACGTTCGGCACCAATGACAAGGCGGCCCTGTTCGCCGGCATGGGTGTGACCATTGCGCTGCTGGCCTGCGTGCTGGGTGTGGTGGCGTTCCGTAAATGGGCGCTCGGTGTCCTGGGCGTCCTGTTTATGGGCGCCGTGATTGTGGGCGCCGTGGTGACCCGCGCCGGCGTCAACCCTGTCGACGCAATCCCCAGCGTCCTGGGCACCCTGGCCGGCCTGGTGGCCCTCCGGTTGCTTGTGGCTCCCCTGTGGCGCCTCAAGGCGTGGCCCGAAGCCCCCGCCGACCAGTCCGCGGACGACGGGCGGCCCGCCACCAGCCGGCGGAGGTTTTTTGCCGCGGCCGGCATCACCGCCGTTGGTGCGGGTATCGCGGCAACCGGCGGCCGGCTGCTCAGCGCGGCCAGGAGCAACATTGCCCAGGCCCGCAGCGCGATGCAGCTACCCGCCCCGGCCAAGGCTGCCGCAGCAGTTCCCGAGGGCGTGCAGTCCCCGGTGGCCGGCATGCCGTCCTGGCTGACCCCCAACAACGAGTTCTACCGGATTGATACAGCGCTCAGCGTCCCCGAGATCAATGCCGCCGACTGGGAGCTGCGCATCCACGGCATGGTGGAGGAGGAAGTCCGGCTCACGTTCCAGGACCTGCTGGATGCCGAACTCATCGAAACCCACGTCTCCCTCACCTGTGTGTCCAACCCCGTGGGCGGCAACCTGGCCGGAAACGCCAAGTGGCTGGGCCTGCCCATCCGCGAAGTCCTCCGCCGGGCCAAGCCCAAGGACGGTGCCGACATGGTCCTTTCCACCTCGATTGACGGCTTCAGCGCCTCCACGCCCCTGGAAGTCCTGCAGGATGACCGGGACGCCATCCTGGCCATCGGCATGAACGGCGAACCGCTGCCCCTGGAGCACGGCTACCCCGTCCGGATGGTGGTCCCGGGCCTGTACGGTTTTGTGTCCGCCACCAAATGGGTGGTTGACCTCGAAGTCACCCGGTTCGCGGACAGCAAGGCCTACTGGACCGACCGCGGCTGGTCGGAGCGCGGACCCATCAAGACCATGGCGCGGGTGGACGTGCCCAAGTCCTTCGCTAAGGTCCCGGCCGGGAAGGTCGCCGTGGGCGGCACCGCCTGGGCGCAGACCCGCGGCATCACCAAAGTGGAAGTCCAGATCGACAACAACGACTGGGCGGAAGCCGAGCTGTCCACGGAGGCTTCACTGGTCACCTGGCGGCAGTGGTCCTACCAGTGGGACGCCACCCCGGGCCCGCACTACATCAAGGTCCGGGCAACGGACGGCACCGGCGAGGTCCAGACGGACCAGCGCGCCGACCCCGTGCCGGACGGCGCATCCGGCTGGCAGTCCGTGATGGTCACCGTCCAGTAGCGCGGTGCAGGCCCGGCCGGACCATAGACTAAGCAGCATGCCCCACAACCCGCACGCCACCTTCACCGTGGACTCCGCCGTCGAACTGGCCGTTATTGAACGCAGCGGTTTTGTGGAGTCCCGCCACCTCGGCTCCGCCGTGCTCCTCGCGGCGGACGGCTCCGTGGTCACGGAACTGGGCGACATCTCCACCCCCGTCTATGCCCGGTCGGCCCTCAAACCGTTCCAGGCCCTGGCCGCCATGCAGTGCGGCGTCCCGCTGCGGGGCGCCCAGGTGGCGGTGGCCTGCGGCAGCCACACCGGGTCCCTGGACCACATGGATGTGGTGTCCGGGATGCTGAAGGCCGCGGGCGTCCGGGAGGACCAGCTGCTCTGCCCCGAGGCCTGGCCACAGGACGAAACCGCACGGAACTGGCTGGTCCGCTCCGAACGCGGCAGGTCCAGGCTGGCGTTCAACTGCTCCGGCAAGCACGCCGCGTTCCTCTGGGCGTGCACCGAAAACGGCTGGGACACCGCCAGCTACCTTGAGCCCAACCACCCGCTGCAGCAGGCCGTCCGCACCGCCATCGAGGAAAACGCCGACGAACGGATCGCGCACCTGGGTGTTGACGGCTGCGGCGCCCCCGTGGCCGCACTGTCCCTGAAAGGCTTGGCCCGCGCGTACTCGCAGCTGGCCAAGGCCCCCGGGGACAAACACTCCAACGCCCGGGCCGCCACCATTGCCACCTCCATGCTGGACTACCCATGGGCAGTCCAGGGCAAGGGCGAGGCCAACACCGTGGTGATGGAGGACCTGGAAGTCATCGCCAAGATCGGGGCGGAAGGCGTCCTGGCCATGGCCACGCCGCAGGGCGTTTCCGTGGCCATCAAGGTCCTGGACGGCAACCTCCGGGCCACCTCGCTGGTGGCGCTGACCTTGCTCGCGGCCGCAGGTGCCGTGGACCCGGATAAGGTGGCGGACGTCCTGGCCAAAGTTGTGGAACCCGTCCTGGGCGGTGGCCGGCCCGTGGGCCAGATCCGGCTGGGCCCTTCGGTGTCCGCCCTGCTGGACCAGCCCTGACCCACCCCACCGGAAGGAGGCCCGACGCATGGCCATAGCCCGCCGTCGGATTGATCTTGAGGAAGGCGCTGCCGCGCTCGCCGCCTGGCAGCGCGCCCAGGAAGCCCCCTCGGACGCAGTGGTTCCGCGCCAGACACTCGCAACGGCGGTGCGGTATTCACTGGAGGAAGTCACGGCCCGCGCGCCCGGCAACTCCGTGGAAGTGCGGGTGCCGCCGTTCGGCGTCACCCAGTGCGTCGAGGGTCCCCGGCATACCCGCGGCACCCCGCCCAACGTCATAGAGTGCGACGCCGCCACCTGGCTGGGGATGGTCAGCGGCAGGATCCGCTGGGCAGACGCCGTCGCGGCAGGGAAGGTGGCAGCGTCCGGGCTCCGCGCGGACCTGTCGGCGCTGCTGCCCTTTTAGCTGCTGCCTTAGCTGACGCTGCCGGGACCTGTGGCGGTACCTGGACCAGTGCCGGTAATCCGGTCCGGGCCCTGCCCGGTGCCGGCCACCCTGCTCCCTGCCGCTGCGGTGGCGGGGTGCGGCACCAGGTTCTGCAGCCGGGTGGACAACGCTGCGATCACGGCAAAGGCGAACGCCGCCACGGCAATCAGGACGGACATCACGGCCACGGTGCCATAGCCGCCCAGCCGGGGATCGAGGAACGGGTAGGGGTACCAGTCGGCGAAGGGGCCACGGATCAGGCTGTAGACCAGGTAGGCCAGCGGAAATGCGAGCCACAGCAGCGAGGTCCTGATGGAGATCCTGGTCTTGGGCAGGTCCACCAGCCAGTCGATCACAATGATGGTGGGCACTGTGTAATGCAGCACCACGTTGACCCAGGGCAGTGGTGTGTTCACGTCCACGTCGCTCAGCAGCAGGCTGTACGTGATTCCGGTGATGGTCATGTACACGGTGGCGGCGCCGCGGAGCAGTTCCAGCCAGCGGGGGCTCGCCCCCTTCCAGGCGAACCAGGCGGCGATGCCCAGCGTGACGAAGGCGATGATGTTGGACTCGATGGTGAAGTAGCTGAAGTAGTTGCCGGCGCTTGCGCCCGGGACGTTCTGCATCAGGTACAGGAACTGGAACAGGACTGCCACGAAGCCCAGCAGCGCGAACCAGGTGCGGAAAAGAGCCAGTCCCTTGTTTGCGGTCATGGCCTGATCCTAGGCCACATCGGTTCCCGGGCGGCCGAAGCCGGCCCGGATTCCTGCGGGTGCAGGCTCAGCCGCGGCCCACGAACGGCATTCCCGCGGCCGTGACCACCACGGAACCCACGCTGGCGGAGGCCGGCATGTCCGCCATCATCAGCACGGCCCGGGCGGCGTCGGCCACCGGGAACATCGGTTCAACCCGGCGGCTGCCATCCGCCTGGAGCGCGCCGGAGCCCACCCCGATGGTGTCCATGATCCCGGTGCTGGTGTTGCCGATATCGATCTGCCCGCAGGTGATCCCGAAGCCCCTGCCGTCCAGCTCAATGCTTTTGGTCAGCCCCGTCATGGCGTGCTTGGTGACGGTGTAGGCAACGGTCCTGGGCCGCGGCACGTGGGCGGAAATGGAACCGTTGTTGATGATCCGGCCGCCCTGCGGCTCCTGCCCCTTCATGGCCCGGACCGCCGCTGCCGCGCACAGCATGGACCCGGTCAGGTTGACCGCCACCGTGGCGTCCCAGTCGGCCATGCTGATCTCGTCCACGCCCGCCGCCGGACCAAAGACGCCGGCATTGTTGAACAGGACATCCACGCGCCCCCACGTGCCCAGGACGTCCGCAAAAAGGCGTTCGACGGCGTCGGGCCGGGTGACGTCGCACGGCACCACCAGCGCGGCGGGATGGCCGCCGGCGGCGTCGTCCAGCGGCTCCCGGCGACGGCCCGCGAGGGCCACCCGGTAGCCGGCGGCCAGCATCTGCCGGGCCACTTCCCGGCCGATGCCGGAGCCGGCCCCGGTGACCACTGCCACGCGTCCGTTGGGATGGGGACTCTCCACGCCGATCTCCTGTACCTAGCTGCCCTGGCGCGCGGCGTCCACCGGTGCGCTGTTCAGGGGCCAGCCTATGACGGTCTTGGGCCGCGGCGCAGCGTAGGTCCGCACCTTGGAGGTGGAGAGCCGCAGGCGGACCAGGGACTCGGCAATGGTCACCGCTGCCGCCACCCCGTCCACTACCGGCACGCCGGCGCGCCGCCGGATCTCCTCATCCAGTCCGGCCATGCCGCCGCAGCCCAGGACGATGACTTCCGCTTTGTCGTCGGTGACAGCCCGCAGCGCCTGGCCGATGATGGCCTCCACCGCGCGTTCCGGCTCCTCTTCCAGCTCAAGGACGGCCATGCCGCTGGCCCGCACCGAGGCGCAGCGGGCGTCCAGCCCGGCGAGCTTGAGCCGGTCCTCGATCAGCGGGACGGTGCGGTCCAGGGTGGTGACCACCGAATACTTGTGGCCCAGGAACATCGCGGTGCTGGCCGCCGCTTCGGTGATGTCCACCACCGGAACGTCGAGGAGCTCCTGCAGCCCCTCCCGGCCGTGCTCGCCGTAGCCGGCCTGGATCACGGCGTCGTACGGCTCGGGGTAGGAGGTGACGGCGTCCATCACGGCGATCGCCGCCAGGTAGCTTTCGAAGTTTCCTTCACATGAGTCCGCACCGAACCTCGGGGTGAGGCCCACAATCTCCGTCCCGGGCGCCGCAATGCTGCGGGCCTGGGCGGCAATCGCCTCGGTCATGGAGGAGGTGGTGTTGACGTTTGCAACGAGTATGCGCATGGGATTCCTTGGCTGGAGGGTGGGCGGGCGGTCAGTGCGTGCTGGCGACGGCGATGGCCTCGCCGTCCTGGTCCACCAGTCGCTGCCCGCGGTCTGCGACGAAGAAGTACACCACTGCGGCGATGCCTGCGGCGAAGAACCAGGCGAAGGGGGCGGCTGCGGCCAGCGCAGGAACAAAGGCGATCAGCAGCGCCACGGCAGCCGCCGGGACCATTGCGGTGATGGCCCGCGGATTGACGCCGTTTTTGTAGAAGTAGGCGCCTTCGCGGGACGCGGTGTAGAGCTCGGGAACGTTGACCTTGCCGCGGCGGATGAGCCAGTAGTCGGCCATGACCACACCGAACAGCGGGCCCAGCAGTGCGCCCAGGCCACCCAGGAAGTACAGGATGACCAGCGGGTTGTTGTAGAGGTTCCAGGGCAGGATCACCAGGCCGATCACGGCGCTGACGATTGCTGCCTTGCGGAAGTTGAGCCGCTTGGGGAACAGGTTGGTAAGGGCGTAGACGGGGGCCACGAAGTTGGCCATCAGGTTCACGGCAATGGTCAGGACCAGCAGGGCGAGGCAGGCCAGGACCAGGAACAGCGTGTTGGGGATGGTCTGGACGATGTCCGAGGGGCTCTGGATGATGGTGCCGTTGATCCTGAACTGGCCACCGGCCATCACCACCACGATCACGCCGAACAGCAGCATGTTGATGGGGATGCCCCAGAAGTTGCCGCGGACCACTGCCTTCTTCGACTTCGCCGAGCGGGTGAAGTCGCAGAAGTTCAACACGAAGGTGCCGTAGATGGAGACCCACAGCGAGCCGCCGGCGAAAATGGTGAGCCACATTTCGGGGCCCTCTAGCGCGTTGTTGGCGGACCAGGCGATGGCGCCGCCGGCTTCGATGAAGATCCACACGGCGATGGCCGCCATGGTTGCCAGGATGACCGGACCCGCGAAAGCCTCGTATTTGCGGATCATTTCCATGCCGAAGCTGACAATGACCAGCTGCACCACCCAGAGGATGGCGAAGGCGATCCAGCCCAGGGTGGACAGGCCCAGGATGGAGTTCCGGTCCAGGTCGGCCAGGGACGGGACCATGGCCACCAGCATCACGCGGAACACCACGGACGCGAGGTAGGTCTGGATTCCGAACCAGGCCACGGCCACGGCGCCGCGGAGCAGGCCGGCGATCTGTGCGCCCCGGATGCCGAAGCTGATGCGGCTCATGACCGGGAAGGGAACCCCGGTCTTCACGCCCATAAAGCCGGAGAGGTTAAGCAGTCCGAACAGCAGGGCGGCGCCGATGCCCAGGGCCAGGAGGATCTGCCAGCCGCCCAGGCCCAGGGCGAACAGGCCGATGGCGAAGGCGTAGTTGCCCAGGCTGTGCACGTCATTGGCCCACAGGGTGAAGATGCTGTAGCCGGACCAGCTGCGGCCGGCTTTTTTGGTGGGGGCAAGATCCGCGTTATAGAGAGTGGGACTGATCTCGACGCCGGAGGCGGCGCTGGCGGCCTCGCAGAGCGCATCACCGCCAGCGGAGGGGTGGGTGGGAAGCACTGACGGCGCTGTCAGGTCTGCAGTTTCGACGCCGACCGGGGGGTTGGTCTGCATTGGGGGGCTCCAATTCTGGGAGTACATCCGCTGTGGTGAGACCGGATCGAATGACCCTCGCTGTTATTCCACAATGCGGAATCAAGATATTGAATAGTGAAATAATAGTATGATCTGTATCACCTTCGGTCAAGGTTGATCAGGCATGCCGGCGGTCACAATCGGCGGGCAAGCGGTATCTCGCCAACGGAACCCCGCGGACCACCGCTCCGGTTGACCGGCTTGGCCCCTCTGGATAATCTCGTTGTGCAAGATTGTTTTCTCACATCATGAAAAACAATCGCCAATCATTCAACGATGAAATGAGGCCTCCGTGGCTGCAGGAGAAGATACCTCCCATATCCTCAGCGGGTTGACTAACCAGCTGCCTGATCGTGATCCGGAAGAGACTGCCGAGTGGGTTGAGTCGCTGGATTCCCTGATCAGGGAACAGGGCACGGAGCGTGCCCAATTCATCATGCGGAGCCTGTTGCAGCGCGCCGGTGCGCAGAGCGTCGGGGTGCCCATGGTGACCACCACCGATTACGTGAACACGATCCCGGTGGATCAGGAAGCACCGTTCCCGGGCAACGAGGAATACGAGCGCCGGTACCGGGCCTATATGCGGTGGAACGCCGCGGTCATGGTCCACCGGGCGCAGCGGCCCAGCATCGGGGTGGGCGGTCACATCTCCACCTATGCCGGGGCCGCGACCCTGTACGAGGTGGGCTTCAACCACTTCTTCCGCGGCAAGGACGCCCCGGGCGGCGGGGACCAGGTCTTCTTCCAGGGCCACGCCTCCCCCGGCATGTACGCCCGGGCGTTTATGGAAGGCCGGCTGACCGAGGAGGACCTGGACGGGTTCCGGCAGGAAAAGTCCCGGCAGGGCCACGCCCTGTCCTCCTATCCGCACCCGCGGCTGATGCCGGACTTCTGGGAATTCCCCACCGTGTCCATGGGCATCGGGCCGATGAACGCGATCTACCAGGCCCAGTCCAACCGGTACCTGCACAACCGTGGCCTGAAGGACACCTCGGACCAGCAGGTCTGGGCGTTCCTCGGTGACGGGGAAATGGACGAGCCCGAATCCCGCGGCCTGCTCCAGCTCGCGGCGAACGAGAACCTGGACAACCTGAACTTCGTCATCAACTGCAACCTCCAGCGCCTCGACGGGCCGGTCCGCGGTAACGGCAAGATCATGCAGGAACTCGAAGCGTTCTTCCGCGGCGCGGGCTGGAACGTCATCAAGGTCGTCTGGGGCCGGGAATGGGACGAGCTCCTGGGCCAGGACACCGACGGCTCGCTCGTGAAGATCATGAACGAAACCCCCGACGGGGACTACCAGACCTACAAAGCCGAATCCGGCGGGTTCGTCCGTGAACACTTCTTCGGTAAGGACCCCGCCACCAAGGACCTCGTCGCGGACCTCTCCGACGACGCGATCTGGAACCTCAAACGCGGCGGCCACGACTACCGCAAGGTCTACGCCGCGTACAAGGCAGCCACCGAATTCAAGGGCAAACCCACCGTCATCCTCGCCAAAACCGTCAAGGGCTACGGACTCGGACCCCACTTCGAAGGCCGCAACGCCACCCACCAGATGAAAAAGCTGACCGTCGCGGACCTCAAGGACTTCCGGGACTACCTCCGCATCCCCATTACGGATGAGCAGCTGGACGCCGACCCCTACGCCCCGCCGTACTACCACCCGGGCGCCGACGCCCCGGAAATCAAGTACCTGCACGAACGCCGCGCAGCACTGGGCGGCTCCGTTCCGGAGCGCAGGAACGCGGCTGCCGCCGTGGACCTGCCGGCTGCCGCCACGTTTGATGTGGCCAAGCGTGGTTCGGGCAAGCAGCAGGCAGCGACCACCATGGCGTTTGTCCGGCTGCTCAAGGACCTGATCCGCGACAAGGCCTTCGGACACCGGATTGTGCCCATCGTGCCGGACGAATCCCGCACCTTCGGTATGGATGCGTTCTTCCCCACGGCCAAGATCTACAACCCCAAGGGCCAGAACTACCTTTCCGTGGACCGCGACCTGGTCCTGGCCTACAAGGAATCCGCCCAGGGCCAGCTCATCCACCCCGGCATCAACGAAGCCGGTGCCGTGGCAGCCTTCACCGCCGCCGGCACCGCCTATGCCACCCACGGCGTCCCGCTGATCCCGGTCTACGTGTTCTACTCCATGTTCGGCTTCCAACGCACCGGCGACGCCTTCTGGGCCGCCGCGGACCAAATGACCCGCGGCTTCATCATCGGCGCCACCGCAGGCCGGACCACCCTCACCGGCGAAGGCCTCCAGCACGCCGACGGGCACTCCCCCATCCTCGCCGCCACCAACCCGGCCGTGGTCACTTACGACCCCGCCTACGGCTACGAAATGGGCCACATCATCCGCGACGGCATCGAACGGATGTACGGACCGGACTCCGAAGGAGACAACGGAGACCGGAACCTGATGTACTACATCACGGTCTACAACGAGCCGATCATCCAGCCCGCCGAGCCGGAGGGCCTGGATGTCGAAGGTGTCCTGGGCGGCATCTACAAGGTGTCAGCGTCCGCGGCTGAGGGGCCAAAAACACAGATCCTCGCTTCCGGTGTCTCGGTGCCGTGGGCCCTGGATGCCCAGCGGATCCTGGAAGAGGACTGGGGCGTTTCCGCCGACGTCTGGTCCGTCACCTCCTGGAACGAACTGCGCCGCGACGGCCTCGCCGCCGAAGAGGAAGCCTTCCTCAACCCCGGCCAGCCCGCACGGGTGCCCTTTGTGGCCCGGCAGCTTGAGGGTGCGGCCGGACCCATCGTGGCTGTCTCGGACTACATGAAAGCAGTCCCGGACCAGATCCGGCAGTTCGTCCCCAACGAATTCGCCTCCCTCGGCGCCGACGGCTTCGGCTTCTCCGACACCCGCGCAGCAGCACGCCGCTTCTTCAAAAACGACACCCACTCGATTGTGGTGAAAACCCTGCAGCTGCTCGCGGCGAGGGGCGACGTGGAGGAGGGCGCGCCGTCGTACGCCATGGACCGCTACAAGCTCCTGGACGTGCGGGCCGGCACTACAGGCGGCGCTGGCGGCGACTCCTGAGCGGGAGCCGCGCCGGATAGTCTGGGCCCATGAAGTACAACGGCGAACCGCGGACCACCGGCGTGGTGCTGGCCGCCGGCAGTGGCAGCAGGCTGGGGCTTGGCCCCAAAGCCCTGCTGCCCTACCGGGGCCGGCCGCTGGTGGAAGCCGCTGCCGCCGCCCTGGCCGGTGGCGGCTGCAGCGACGTGGTGGTGGTCCTGGGCGCCGGCGCGGACAAGGTGGCGGCGGCCGCTGACCTCGCCGCCTGCCGCGTGGTGGTCAACGCCGCGTGGGAAACGGGCATGGGCGGCTCCTACCTGCTGGGTGAACACACCGCAGGCCCGGCCGGCCACCTGCTGATCGCACTGGTGGACCAGCCCGGCCTGCTGCCGGATACGGTCCGGCGCCTCCTCGGGCAGCACCGGCCGGGCCGGATCACCGCCGCCGCTTATCGGGAACCTGCTGCCCCGGGCGGGCTTCGCCGCGGCCATCCGCTGCTGATCGACGCCTCGCTGCGTACTGCGGTGGCAGCAACGATAACGGGCGACGCCGGGGCGCGCGGCTTCCTGCGCGCACACCCGGAGCTCGTGGACGAGGTGGACTGCAGCGACCTGTCAGACGGACAGGACGTGGACACCCCGGACCAGCTGCACCTGTTGGCCGGTCCGGAGGCGGCCGGTTACCAGCGCGGGTGAATGGCCTCGCGGAAGTAGTGGTCGTAGATCCAGCGGACGCCGCCGTCGAACTCTTCATCGATTTTGACGGTGGCCGCGGCAGCGTTGGCCGTTGCCTGTTCCACGGAACGGGCACCGGGAATCACGCTGGTGACGCCGTCCTGGGCTGCGATCCAGGCGATGGCTGCCTGTGCGGTGCTGGCGCCGGCCGGGACCAGCTGCTCGAATTCCGCCACGGCCTTGAGGCCCAGGGCGTAGTCGACGCCTGAGAAGGTCTCCCCCACGTCGAAGGAGCCGCCGTCGCGGTTGTAGTTGCGGTGGTCGTTGTCCGCGAAGGACGTGTCCTTGCTGTACTTGCCGGACAGCAGGCCGGAGGCGAGCGGGACGCGGGCGATAATCCCCACCCCGGCTGCCTTGGCGGCCGGCAGGACCTCGTCCAGCGGCTTAAGCCGGAAAGCGTTGAGGATGATCTGGATCGAGGCGGTGCCCGGATGACGGATTGCTTCGAGTGCTTCGTCGGTGCGTTCGACGCTGACCCCGTAGTTCCGGATGGCGCCTTCCGAGACCAGGGTGTCCAGGGCGTCGTAGACCTCGGCGTTGCTGTAGACGGGCGTGGGCGGGCAGTGCAGCTGGACCAGGTCCAGGGTGTCCGTGCCCAGGTTCTTCCGCGACCGGTCAATCCACTGGCGGAAGTTGGCCAGGGTGTAGTTCTCCGGCTTCTGGTCCATCCGCCGGCCCATCTTGGTGGCCACCGTGATGTCCAGGCCCGGGTAGTCCTTGAGGAACTTGCCGATGGCCTGCTCGCTTTTGCCGTCACCGTAGACGTCAGCAGTGTCAAAGAAGGTCACGCCGGCCTCGGCCGATGCCGCCAGCAGCTCCTGCGCCTGCGCGTCGTCCACGTTGCCCCAGTCCGCGCCGAGCTGCCAGGTGCCCAGCCCCACGGTGGAGACGTTCCGTCCGGTCCTGCCTAAAATCCGCTGTTCCATCCCCCGACTATAGGGGTTGGCCCGGCGGCGGCTGAATTCCGGAAACCGCCCCACCCCCTGTTGCCCTATCAGTTATGGTCCCCATCCGGCCGAATGGGGACCATAAGTGATAGGGCAACGAGGAGGGGTGATAGGGCAACGAGGAGGGGTGATGGGGCGACGGGGGTCAGGAAACCAGGTGCCCCTGCCCCACCCCCGCTTCCGCCGCCGGGACCTTGCCCGCTTCCCGGAGCCCCAGGTAGATCCGGTCGCGGGCGATGGGCAGTTGCGCGAACCGCACCCCGGTGGCGTTCCGGATGGCGTTGGCCAGCGCGGGTGCCACCGGATTGAACGGGCTTTCGCTCATGGATTTGGCGCCCAGCGGGCCCGTGGAGTCGTTGGTGTCAGCGAAGTAAACCTCGCTCCGGGGCACGTCGGCGAAGGTGGGGATGTGGTACTGGCGCAGGATGTCGGTGGTGACGCGGCCGGCGTCGTCCACCACCACCTCCTCATACAGCGTCGCGCCGATCGCCTGGGCGATCCCGCCCTCGATCTGCCCCCGGCACTGCCGTGGGTTGACCACCACGCCGGCGTCGGCTGCCTGCACGCTTTGCAGGATTTTCAGCTCGCCCGTGTTCCGGTTCACGGCCACCCGGAAGCCGTGGACGTTGAACGCCACGGACCGCGGGGTGCCGCCCCAGCGCCCTTCGGCGGCAAGTTCGACGCCGGCTTCCGCGGCCGCCGCCGCAAGCTCCGTCAGTGGCACGTCGGTTCCGTCACACACCACCGTGGCGCCGTGGATGACGCAGGCCGAGGCCTGGGTTTGCCGGATCCCGGCGGCAAACGCCCGGATCCGGACGGCCAGTTCCTCCGCCGCGGCCAGGGTGGCTTTGCCGGCCACCACCGTCCCGGCGGAGCCGAAGGCCCCCGTGTCGTGCTCGATCAGGTCCGTATCGGACTGCCGGACCTGCACACGGGTGGACTCCGTGGCGAGCGCGGTGGCCGCCAGCTGGGCGTGCACGGTGGTGGTGCCGTTCCCGAATTCCGCCGTGCCGACGTCGGCCTGGTACGTCCCGTCCGGCAGGAGCCGGATCTTCGAGTGGGCAAAGTGGCCCCGCGGCGGGACGGTGTCAATCATGGACAGCGCCTGGCCCTCCCCCACCAGCCAGTCCGGGCCAAGGTCATCAAGTCCGGCCTCGCGGTACCTGTCCTGGCCGCGCTGCAGCGCATCCCGGACCAGGTCCAGGCACTGGTCCAGCCCGTAACTGCCGTAGTGGACGTCCTCCTCCGGTTCGGGCTGGGTGGACAGCATGTCATCCCCTTCCCGGACCATGTTCCGGCGGCGGAACTCCTGCGGATCCATGCCGATGCCCGTGGCCAGCTCATCCATTGCCGATTCGATGGCGAAGATCATCTGGCTGAGCCCGTAACCGCGGAACGCCCCGGCCGGGACGGTATTGGTGTACACCGAGTGCGCGTCCACCTTTTTGTTGGCGCATTTATAGACACTGAGCGATTCGCCGCAGCCGTGGAACATCACCCCCGGACCGTGGTTGCCGTACGCGCCGGTGTTGGTGACCACGTCCAGTTCCAGTGCTGTCAGCCGGCCGTCGGCGCTGGCACCGGCCTTCAGTGCGATGGTGAACGGATGCCGGGTGGTGGTGGCGGTGAACTGCTCGGTGCGGGTCAGTTCCAGTTGGACCGGCCGGCCCAGCTGCAGGGCCGCGAGCGCCACGAGGTCCTCGGTGAGGACTTCCTGCTTTCCGCCAAAACCGCCGCCCACGCGGCCTGCCACCACATGGACGCCGTCCTCGGGGAGCCCGAATATACGGCAGAGGGTCCGCCGGACCAGGAAGGGGACCTGGCTGGAGGTGCGGACCTGGAGCCGGCCCGCTGGGTCCACGGAGGCGATGGCTGCGTGGGTTTCCAGCGCCACGTGCTGGACGCGCTGGGTGCGGTAGGTCTGTTCGTGGATGAAGTCGGCAGCTGCGAAACCGTCCGCCACGCTGCCCAGCTCAGAGTGGAGCTCGGCCACCACGTTGCGGTCCGGCCGGGAAATCCGGGCGATGGGACCGTCCTTGTCGCCGTGGACCTGCGGGGCGCCGGGCTGCAGGGCGTCCTGCGGTGAAAACACGGCAGGCAGCACCTCGTAATTAACAGCCAGGGCCCGGACGCCGGCCTCCGCGGCGGCCACCGTTTCCGCAACGACGGCGGCCACCCGCTGCCCGATGAAACGGACCACGTCGTCGAGGACCCGGGTGTCGTCCGGGTCATCGGTGAAAAGTTCGTGCTGGGCGGTGGAAAAGAGCTGCTCCGGGGCGTCGGCCGAGGTCAGGACGGCCACGACGCCGGGAATTTCCAGCGCAGCGGCGGCGTCGACGGACAGGACCCGGGCGGAGGCGTGCGGGGAGCGCAGGATCTTCAGGTGCAGCAGCGCCTGCTGCTCCGCCACAGGGAGGTCCAGCGTGTAGCGGGCGGCGCCGGTGACCACTGCCCGGCTGGCGGGCGCGGGGACGTCGTCGCCCAACTGGCCGGGGACCGGATCGGGCTGGCTGTCCCCGGCGATGCCCGAGCCGGGCCCCTCCGGCGCGGGGTGCCCGGCGTGGCCGCAGATCGCGTCCCCGATGGCCCGGTAGCCGGTGCACCGGCAGAGGTTGCCCTTGAGACTGCGGGGCAGGTTGCTTTCCTGCTCGGCGTCGAAGGTTGCCGCTGTCATCAGCATGCCGGCGGTGCAGAACCCGCACTGGAAGCCTTGCCGCTCCATAAACTGCTGCTGGACCGGGTGGAGCCCAGACTCCGAGGGTTCGGCCGCGGTGGCGGCCAGCCCCTCGATGGTGGTCACGGCGTGGCCCTCCGCCCGGACTGCCGGGTAGATGCAACTGTGCACCGGGGTGCCGTCAACGTGGACGGTGCAGGCGCCGCAGTCCCCGCCGTCGCAGCCCTTTTTGACGCCGGAGTTGCCTTGCTCGCGCAGGAACGTCCGGAGGCACTGGCCCGGGCGGGGCGCAGCGTCTGCGGCCGTTCCGTTGATGCTGATGGCCATGCTCAGGCCCCTTCCTGGTTGGTGGTGCCGGACGCAGGCGGGATCGATCCAGCCGGGATGGGCCCTGGCGGGACCGCTGCGGTCGGCGTGGACCCGGGCTGCGGCGGCCAGAAGTCGCCGGAGACCTGCAGGCCGGGCGTTCCTTCCGGTGCGCCGAGTTCGGCGCGGATCTCCTCGGCGAGGAGGTGAGTCATGTCGCGGCGCCAGTCCGGCAGGCCGTGGATATCGGAGTGGTACAGGTCGGGGGCGATCGCGTCATCCAGGGCAGCGGCCAGGGCCGGGGCCGCCGGGATGCCCTCGAACCGCAGCTGGACGGGCCGGGTAGTGGCGGCGGTGACGGTCAGCACCAGGGCGGTCCCGCCGTCGAGCCTTCCCACCAGCAGCACCCCGGACCGGCCCAGGTTGCTCAGTGACAGTCGCCGGAATGCCACCCGGCCAGACAGTGCCGACGCCGGCAGGTGGATGCTGCGCAGGAGTTCGCCGGGTGCCAGCGCATTGGTGGCGTCGCCGGTGACCAGGTCAGCCACCGGCAGGGTCCGGCTGGAGCCGCCGGGGCCCAGGATGGTGGCCACGCCGTCCAGTCCCGCGCACAGTGACGTGACGGGGCCCGCCGGCAGGGAGGTGCAGATGTTGCCGCCCACGGTGGACATGTTCCACACCTTGAAGGAGGCAACAAAGGAGTCGCAGCAGGGCCGGATGAGGTCCAGCCCGGGCCAGGAACGGCCGGTCACGGCCGCGGGCAGCGCATACAGTTCCGCCACCGTGCATGTGGCGGCGAGTTCAATTCCGGTGTCCGTTACAGTGACCGGCGTCCACCCGGCGCTGCCCAGGTCGAGAAGGCGTGTGAGCGGCTCGGGGCCAAACGCGTAGCTGCCGTAGGAGAAGAGGACGGTGCCGCCGGCCAGCCAGGCATCGCCGTCGCGCCACTGCGCGGGGTCATCGGTGGGAACCACTGCCTCAATGGTGTTCATGTCCATGCGATCTCCTGCTGGGTCATAGGGGCTGCAGATGCAGCGAGTAGGTGATGGATGGGACCGCTTGCCTCGCGCAGGGGCATGCCGGTGGCGGCACGGCTGCGGGCGGCGATCAGTTCGGCGGTGATGGACACTGCCACTTCCGCGGGGGTTTCGGCGCCGAGGTCCAGTCCGATGGGTGAATGCAGCCGGGCGATCCGGTGCGCCGGGATTCCCGCGCCAAGCAGGTCGTCCACCCGTTGAAGGTGGCTCCGGCGCGACCCCATGGCGCCAACATAGGCGAGGTCAAGGGCCAGCGCCGTTTCCAGCAGCGGCAGGTCGAATTTGGGGTCGTGGGACAGGACGGCGGCCACGGTGCGGCCATCCAGCCGGCCGGCCGCCGCTTCATCGGCCAGGTAGCGGTGCGGCCATTGCGCCACCACCTGGTCGGCGGCCGCGAAGCGGGGCTGGGCGGCAAAAGCCGGCCGGGCGTCCACCAGGGTGACGTGGTAGCCCAGCAGCTTGGCGGCGGGGAGCAGTGCGGCGCCGAAGTCGTTGGCGCCAAACACCAGCATCCGGGGTGCCGCGATGCGGGATTCCACCAGCAGGACGGCCGACGCCGGCTCCTGGCTGTGCAGGTCCGGCGGGCAGGAGCCTGCCTGGGTCAGCCCCACCAGCCCTGCTCCGCCGCGGCGGAGCAGGGCAGCGGCCTGGGCCAGCGGCGCCGGCCAGGCTCCGGCCCGGCGGTCCTGCTGGTTGCACAGTTCCGCCAGGCCGGGCAGGACAGCAGATGCTTCACCGGGATTGCTGACCACCACTGCCTGGCCTGGCCGGCCGGGGACGGCCAGCCGCCGGACCAGTCCCACGGGCTGGTCCGGGCCGGTTGCTGCCAGGGCCACAAGCGCGGTCCGGAGCGGCTGGCAGGCAGCCATCCCGCCCGGATCCACGGCGGGGACGGGCTCGACGTGGATGTCCAGCTCGCCCCCGCAGGTGAGCCCGGCGGCGAAGGCATCAGCGGAACTGAAACCGAACCGCTGCCGGCGGGGGCCGGCGTCGTCCATTGCCGCCATGGCCAGCGCCACCACGGCGCCTTCCACGCAGCCGCCGGAGAGGCTGCCCAGGATGGACCCGCTGCCGGCGACCAGCATGGACGTTCCCACGGGCCGGGGAACCGATCCGGTGGCCGCCACGATGGTGGCCACCGCGAACGGTCCGCTGGCAACGGTGGGCACCCAGCCGCGCAGTGAAGGGATCAGGTCAAGCATGTCGGTGCTCCTTCTGCCGCGCGGCGGTGGTGTCCATATTGTCGTCGGTCAGGGGTGGTTGGGGGAAGGAACCGCGCGGGTCAGGCGCCCAGCAGGGCGTTGATGGGCCCGCGGGCGAAGTAGACCAGGAAGCCGGCGCTGACCACCCACATCAGCGGATGGATCTTTTTCGCCTTCCCGGATGCCGCGCCGATGATCGCCCAGCTGACGAAGCCCACCCCGATGCCGTTGGCGATCGAGTAGCTCAGCGGCATGGTCACGATGGTGAGGAAGGCCGGCAGTGCCACCGTGAACTTGGTGAACTTGATCTCGCGGATCTGGGCCATCATCATGGCGCCCACCACCACCAGGGCTGCGGCCGCCACCTCAATCGGGACCACGCTGGTGAGCGGCGTGAGGAACATCGAACCCAGGAACAGGACACCGGTGACCACCGACGCCAGGCCGGTGCGGGCGCCTTCGCCGATCCCTGCCGCGGAGTCGATATAGACGGTGTTGGAGGATCCTGAGGTTGCTCCGCCGGCCACGGCGCCGAAGCCTTCCACAATGAAGGCCGACTTGAGGCGCGGGAACGTCCCGTCCTTATGGGCGACGCCGGCGCTCTTGGCCAGGCCGGTCATGGTGCCCATGGCGTCGAAGAAGTTGGTGAACACCAGGGTGAAGACCAGCATGGTGGCGGCGAGTCCGCCGATCCGGCCGAACGCACCGAACACGTCGAACTGGCCCACCAGGCCAAAGTCCGGTGCCGAGACCAGCTGGCCGGAGAGGACCGGCGTGTTCAAGTGCCAGCCGCCGGGGTTGGTGGCGCTGGCCGGGCCGATCTTCAGGAAGGCTTCCACGACGGCTGCCAGGAACGTGGTGGCCACGATGCCGATCAGCAGGCCGCCCTGGACCTTCCGCGCCACGAGGATGCCCATGGCGAGCAGGCCCACCACAAAAACCAGGGTGGGGATGGAGGTAATGGAGCCGCCGTCGCCAAGCTGGACGGGCGGGCCGCCTGCCGTGGGCCGGACGAAACCGGAGTCCACAAAGCCGATGAAGGCGATGAACAGGCCGATGCCCACCGTGATGGCGGCCTTGAGTTCCTTGGGGACGGCCCGGAAGATCGCGGTCCGGGCACCGGTGACGCCGAACAGGACGATCAGGATGCCGTTGATCACCACCAGTCCCATGGCCTCGGCCCAGGTGACTTCCTGGATTACGGAGACGGCCAGGAAGGAGTTGATGCCCAGCCCGGCGGCCAGTCCGAACGGCAGGTTTGCCACCAGCCCGAACAGGATGGTCATAACGCCGGCGGTGAGGCCGGTGACGGCGCCCACCTGTGCGGCGGACAGCCAGCCGCCGGCCACATCCGTGGGGGCGTTGTCCGCGCTGAACCCGCCCAGGATCAGGGGGTTGAGGATCACGATATACGCCATGGTGAAGAACGTGACCAGGCCGCCGCGGAATTCGCGGGCCAGGGTGGATCCACGCTTGGTGATCTGGAAGAAGCGGTCCAGGAAATTTTCCGGCGGCGTGGGCGCCTGGGTGGTGCGTGCCTGCGGAGCCGGTTGCTCCCCGTGTGAATTGTCCAAAATAGTCATCTCAGCCACCGGGCCTAGTAATCAATCCTGGATTCGAGCGTGTTCCAGGTGTTGAACGGCTCCAGCGGCGCCGGGGCGTCGGGGCCGGCCAGCACCAGTTTGGACACGGGCATCAGGGCATCCCGGTCCTGGTTTTCGAAGTACTCGTAAAAGACTGCGTCATCGAATCCCACGGAGGCGGCGTCATGCCGGCCGGCGGCAAACACCACCCGTTCCACGCGGGCCCAGAGGGCCGAGGCGAGGCACATGGGGCACGGCTCGCAGCTGGTGTAGAGGACGGCTCCGCTGAGGTCGAACGTGCCGAGCTCCCGGCACGCGGTGCGGATCGCGGTGACTTCTGCGTGGGCCGTGGGATCGTTGTCCGCGGTGACCCGGTTGACGCCATCAAACGTCTTTCCGTCCGCGGTGACGATCATGGCGCCGAAGGGCCCGCCGCTGTTGAGGACGTTGGCTGTTGCCAGCCTGATGGATCTGGCCAAAAACTGTTCGGCCGTGACGGTGGTACTCATGATGCGACTCCCTTTGCCGGGAAGCCGGATAGCCGGGTGCAGGACCAAGGGGACCAGGTGCGACGGTTACCAGGCTTCAGCATTTGCTGTGAAGGTTAAGTTGCGCCTGGTAGATAGCTTCCCGGGGTCCGGGTGCCCGCCTTTGGCAAATTGAGATTAGCACCACACCTGTGGTCCGCGCCATAGTTTCTGGAAACTTAATTTCGCAATGTGAAATTCATGTTTCGGCTGGCTCACGGCGTGGGATTTCCGCCGCCGCTTCAAGCCGCCGTTCCAGGCCCCGGTCCGCCCGTCCCTCCCGCCAACAGACCGGCCGGTCACATTCGGGCCGTTGACGGCCACCGCCGGCGTTCCCTACGCTGGACCCAGCCGCACATCGCTGCGGTCACCTGGATCAGCAGACAGGGCTTCACTGAGCTGGATTTACCGCCGCTTCGCTCAGACAAGGACAGCCCCATGACCCAGCCCACTCCTTCCGCCGGCAACCAGCGCCTCTGGATCCGGAACCCGCAGGCGGCTTTCACCGCCAACCACCTGGACGCCTCGGGCGGCATAGTGGTCAGCGGCGGCGTGATCGTGGAGGTCCTGGCCGCGGGCCAGCAGCCCGCCACGCCCTGCGAGACCACGTTCGACGCCGGCCGGCACGTCCTGATGCCGGGCCTGATCAACACGCACCACCACTTTTACCAAACGCTCACCCGCGCCTGGGGGCCCGTGGCCAACGCGCCGTTGTTCCCGTGGCTGCAGAACCTGTACCCCGTATGGGCCCGGCTGACACCGCGGGACCTCGAACTCGCCGCGACAGTGGCCCTGGCCGAGCTCCTGCTGTCCGGGTGCACCACCGCCGCGGACCACCACTACCTCTTCCCGGACGGCCTGGAACACGCCATCGACATCGAGGTGGAGGCTGTGCGGCGGCTTGGCATGCGCGCCACCCTTACGCGCGGGTCCATGACGCTGGGAACGGACGACGGCGGCCTGCCGCCACAGTCCACGGTGCAGGCTCCGGAGGTGGTGCTGGCGGACAGCGAACGGCTGATCGGCCAGTATCACGAGCGGGGTGCGGACGCCGTGATCCAGATTGCCCTGGCCCCGTGCTCTCCGTTCTCGGTCACCAAGGAAATCATGGCCGAAAGTGCCCTGCTGGCCGGCCGCCTGGACGTCCGCCTGCATACGCACCTGGCAGAGACCCTGGACGAGGAAGACTTCTGCCGGGAGATGTTCGGCCTGCGGACCGTTGACTACCTGGACAGTGTCGGCTGGCTGACGGACCGCACCTGGCTGGGCCACGGCATCCACTTCAGCGACGACGAGATCCGCCGGCTGGGCGCCGCGGGCACCGCCGTCGCGCACTGCCCCACCTCCAACATGCGGCTGGCCTCGGGCACCGCCCGGGTCCTGGAACTGGAGGCCGCCGGCGTCCCCGTGGGGCTGGGTGTGGACGGTTCGGCGTCCAACGATGCCTCGAACATGATCCTGGAAGCACGCCAGGCGCTCTACCTCCAGCGCCTCCGCTACGGCGCGGACGTGCCCGTTGAGCGCGCCCTGGGCTGGGCCACCCGTGGCTCGGCGGCGGTCCTGGGCCGGCCGGAACTGGGCCAGCTGGCACCCGGGATGCAGGCGGACCTGGCCCTGTTCACCCTGGATGAGCTGCGGTTTTCCGGCAGCCACGATCCCATCGCCGCCCTCCTGCTCTGCGGCGCCGACCGTGCGGACCGGGTGATGGTGGGCGGCCAGTGGCGGGTGGTGGACGGCCAGATCCCGGGCCTCGACATTGCCGGGCTGATCGCGGAACATTCGACGGCGGCGCGAAGGCTGGTTGCCGGCTGACCTGGCTGCTAGCGTGGCCGCATGACCCCGTCGAAGACGCCGGCTGAAGTCCTCACCATTAACGGTGCCGAGGTCCGCATCTCGAGCCCGGACAAGGTGGTGTTCCCGGAACCCGGGCTGACCAAGCTGGATGTGGTGAAGTATTACGTGGCCGTCGCTGAGGGTGCCCTGCGGGGCGCCGGCGGCAGGCCCATGGTGCTCAAGCGCTTCCCCAAGGGCATCGACGCCGAGCCGTTTTTCCAGAAGCGGGTGCCGGAGAACCATCCCGCCTTCATTGACACCACCACGCTGCACTATGCGTCCGGCACGTCGGCGGAGGAGGCAGTGATCCGGGACGCTGCGGGCCTGGCGTGGGTGGTCAACCTTGGCTGCCTGGACCTGAATCCGCACCCGGTGCGCGCGGAGGACCTGGAACACCCGGACGAACTCCGGGTGGACCTGGACCCGATGCCCGGCGTGGACTGGTCGCGGATCGTGGACGTCGGGTATGTGGTGCGGGAGGTGCTGGACGACGTCGGCCTGGCCGGCTGGCCGAAGACCAGCGGTTCCCGGGGACTCCACATCCTGGTGCGCATCGCCCCGGAGTGGTCCTACCGGGACGTCCGGCTGGCTGCCGAGACCCTGGCCCGCGAGGTGGCGAACCGGGCCCCGGGCCTGGCCACGGCGCGGTGGTGGAAGGAGGAGCGCGGCGAGAGCGTGTTTGTGGACTTCAACCAGAACGCCAAGGACCGCACCGTGGCCTCTGCCTATTCCGTCCGGGCCCTGCCGGACGCGCGGGTTTCCACGCCGCTGACCTGGGACGAAGTCCGTACCGCCCTGCCCGCGCAGTTCACCGTCCGCACCGTGCTGGAACGGTTCGCAGCCATTGGCGATCCCCACGCCGGTATCGCTTCCTCGGTGGGCCGCCTCGACGGGCTGCTGGCGCTGGCCGCAGAACTCGGGCCCGCGGAAAAGCCGCCGCGCAGTGGGGACGGGTCCGGCCGGCGGCAGTCGGTGATGCCCCTGGTGGAGGTGGCCCGCACCCGGACCAAGCCGGAGGCGCTGGCCGCCCTCGGGGAATGGAAGTCCCGGCACGCCGGCATCGTCGCCGCGTTGCAGCCGGCGGATGTCCTGGTGGACGGGATGCGTGGCTCCAGCTCGCTCTGGTACCGGGTCCGGGTGAACCTGCAGCACATTCCGGAGGCGGAGCGTCCGGCTCAGGAGGAACTGATCGCCGACTACGACCCCTGGGCCAGCCGGCAATGGCCGGGTAAGCCGGGATCCTGACGCAGTTTACTTTTCGACGCGCAGATTCCCTGGCGCCCCCGTTATTCCGGGTGCGCCTGGGAATATGCGGGTCGGCAGTGAATTTGCGCGTCGGTTTCAGCTGGGGACGCCGGACCCCAGCCGGTGCGCCATCAGATCCACAAACACCTGCCGGTTTGTTTCGAACGCGGCGGCGGCGTGGGCCAGTACGTCGGCGCGTTCCGATCCGGAGAGCTCCACGTCATCCAGGCGCTGCCGGTAGGCGTCCTTGTAGGCCTTGAGTTTGCCGACGCCGTCGAAGGCGTAGAAGTTCAGCCCCTCAGGACCCAGTCCGTAGTGCCGCTGGACCAGGGTGGAAATGATCTGGCCACCCGAAAGATCCCCCAGGTACCTGACGTAGTGGTGGGCCAGGAGATATGCCACGGACGTGGGCCCCATCGCGGCCAATTGGTCCGCATACGCCCGGGCGCCGGGCGTCACGTACAGGTTGGCCTCGGCTGGCAAGCTCTCCCAGCCTGCACCGAAGTGCACCTGGAGGTCCTGTTCCAGGGCGGGCACCCGTGCCAGTGCCGGATCGGCGAACGCCTGCAGGCGCGGGTCCTGGTTGGCAGCCAGCGCCTCCTCGAGGGCGCGGTAGATGATCAGGTTCTGCAGCAGCAACGCGCCGACCTGGCCCCGGTCCAGCCTGCCGGCGAGGAGTTCGGTGACGAATCCGGCGTCCTCGGCGTGCTGGTGTGCGGCAGCCGTATGCGCCTTGAGCTGTTCGGAAAATTCTGTCATGGAGACTCCAGTGAGGGTGGTCGGATCGCCACGGTCGGGGCGTTTGATGACACTCTGTCACACTCTTCGGAGTTAGGTAAGAGTTTTGTGACGTAATGCTGAAACTTAATGTTAGGCTAGCCTCACCTTAGCGCCAGCAGGACTGCATCATGCCTGTTCAGCGGCCTGAATCCAATAAAACACACGTCCAGGTGCGGCTTTAGCATGCCCATCTTCGGGGGAGAACCATGCTCAAAAACCAGCCGCAACGACCGGCAGTGCGTGCTGTCAACGCCGCAGCACGGCGTGCGACAGCAGCCCCTGCCCGCCGGCGCGGGACCCTTCGGTGGGTGGCCGCCGTCGCCCTGTGCCTTGCCCTGGCCGGTTGTTCAACTGCCGGGGCAGGCGCTGGCAGTAAGCCGGGCGTGGCCCTGCGCGATGCCGTGGTGCTCGAGGATCCCCAGGCCTATGTGGGGCCCTCGACGGCCGTGCTCAACAGCCCGGACCTTGACCCGCTGGATTCCCCCCAGGAGCAGGTCCTGCCCGCGACGGTCACGGACAGCCAGGGCACCACGGTGACGGTGGCGGACACCAGCCGGATCCTGGCCATCGACCTGTACGGCACCACGGCCCGCACGGTCTTCGAACTGGGACTGGGCGCCAACGTGGTGGGCCGTGACGTGAGCTCAGGCTTCCCGGAAATCGCCGGCCTGCCGCTGGTGACGCAGAACGGCCACGAACTCAGCGCCGAAGCCATCCTGGAACTCGCACCAACAGTGATCATCACCGATTCCAGCCTGGGGCCGTGGAATGCCGTCCTGCAGATGCGGGAAGCCGGGATTCCCCTGGTGGTGGTTGATTCGCACCGGTCCATGGACAACGTGGGACCACTCATCAAGCAGGTGGCCGACGCCCTGGGCGTGCCGGCCGACGGCGATCGGCTGGCCGCGCGGACCGCCGACGCCATCAGCGCAATCACGGCAGCCATTGCCGGGATCACGCCGCCCGACGGCAGGAAGCTGCGCATGGTATTCCTTTACGCCCGCGGCCAGTCCGGCATCTACTACCTGTTCGGGCCCGGGTCGGGTACCGATTCGCTCATCACGGCGCTGGGCGGAGTGGATGTGGCAGCGGAAACCGGCATGCAGGGCATGCAGCCGCTGACGGATGAGGCGCTGGTGGCGGCCAGGCCGGATGTGGTGCTCATGATGACCAAGGGCCTGGAATCGGTGGACGGCGTGGACGGGCTGCTGACCAGCGTCCCCTCGCTTGCCCACACCCCGGCCGGGGAAAAGCGCCGGATCGTGGACATGGCGGACAACGACGTCCTGAGCTTCGGCCCCAACACCGCCAGCGTCCTGGAAGCCCTGTCCGTTGCCATTTACGCGCCGGCCAGCACGTCCGCGGCGGTCGCAGGATGACCGGCGTCGGGCTGCGCCAATCCGTCACGGCGCTGCCGGCGCCCCTGAAGCTCGACGCCCCCGGGACCCTGCCTGCACCATCGGGCACCGGAACCGGCGCAGCACAGGCTCCAACCACGCCGGCCGGAAACCGTACCCGCACCGGCCTCCTGTTCGGCACGCTGGCCGCGGCGCTCCTGGTCCTGGTCTTTGTCTCCGCAGGCTTGGGCCAGATGGGCATCAGCGCCGGTGAGGTGCTGGGCTCGGTCCTGCACCGGATCGGCATCCCCGCCGGCCCCCTCCCCCAACAGCAGTATGCCGAGTCCGCGCTGTGGTCCATCAGGTTCCCCAGGGTGGTCCTGGCCCTGGCGATCGGCAGCGCCCTGGCCACGGCAGGAGTCCTGATGCAGGGTGTGTTCAGCAACCCGCTGGCCGAGCCCGGCGTGGTGGGCGTCTCCTCCGGCGCAGCGGCCGGCGCCTGCATTGCGATCGTTTTCCAGCTGGACTTCCTGGGCAACTGGACCCTGGTGGTGGCCGCCTTCCTGGGCGGGCTCGCTGCCACGGCACTGGTCTACGTGACGGCACGGCAGGGCGGCCGCACGGAGGTGGTCACCCTGGTCCTGACCGGGATCGCCGTCAACGCCGTGGGCGGAGCCATCATTGCCTTGATGACGTTCCTGGCCGACACGTCGGCCCGCGAGCAGATTGTCTTCTGGCAGCTGGGCAGCCTGAACGGCACCCGGTGGGAACATGTGGCCATCGTTGGGCCCATCACCATTGTTGGCATTGCCCTCGCCCTGTTGTTTACGGGGAAGCTCGACCTGCTGTCCCTCGGCGAGCGCCCGGCCCGGCACCTTGGCCTGAATGTGGAACGCCTGCGGATCCAGGTGGTGGTCCTGGTGGCCATCCTGACCAGCGCCGCCGTCGCCTTCGCCGGCATCATCGCGTTTGTAGGACTGGTGGTGCCGCACATCATCAGGATGGTTGTGGGCCCCGGACACCGGGTCCTGCTGCCGGCCAGCGCCCTGGGCGGCGCGCTCCTCCTGCTGGCGGCGGACACCTCCGCCCGCACCCTGGTGCCGTTCGCTGACCTGCCCATCGGGATGCTGACGTCCCTGGTGGGCGGCCCGTTCTTCTTCTGGCTGATCCGGCGTACCCGCCGCGGTGCGGGCGGCTGGCAGTGAGCGCCGGAACCGGGGCGCCGGCCGCCGTCGTCCCTGCTGCCCGGGCCAACCCGGAAACCCCGCCCACCCGGGAGACCACGGCCGCGCCTGCCCTGGCAGCCTTCGGCGTGGGGGTCACCCTGGCCGGAACCCGCATCCTGGCCGGCATCGACCTGGCTGTGCATGCCGGCGAGGTCGTAGCGCTGGTGGGCCCCAACGGGGCCGGCAAGTCCACACTCCTGGCGGCACTGGCCGGGGACGAGGCCTGCTCGGAAGGCCACGTGGAACTCGGCGGCACCAGGCTGGACAAGATTCCGGTGGCCCACCTGGCGCGCCACCGTGCCGTCCAGCTGCAGGAAGCCAGGGTGTCGTTCGCGTTCACCGTGGCCCAGGTGGTCGAGATGGGTCGCGCACCCTGGCACAACACCCGCCACGAAACCGGCGACAGCCGGGCCGTCAGCACGGCAGTGGCCCGCACCCGGACCGGGAACCTCACGGGCCGCAGTTTCCCCTCGCTCTCCGGCGGGGAGATGGCCCGCACCTCGTTTGCCCGTGCCCTCGCGCAGGAAACGGCGGTGCTGCTGCTGGACGAACCAACCGCGGCCATGGACCTGCGGTACCAGGAGCTGGTGCTCAGCGAAGTCCGCCGCCGGGCCGACTCAGGAGCCGCCGTTGTGGTGGTCCTGCATGACCTGTCCCTCGCCAGCGCGTACGCGGACCGCATCGTCCTGCTCCAGCAGGGCAAGGTCCGGGCCGTAGGCAGCCCCCGCGAGGTCCTGACCGCGGAGCTGCTGGAAGAGGTGTACCAGCATCCTGTGGTGGTTATCGACCACCCCGGCTCCGGGGGCCTGGCGGTCCTGCCGCTGCGTCCCGCCGCACCACTCCCTGCACCCCTTGTCCCTGCATCAAAGGAAACGCCATGAAGTTCCCCCTCCGCCGGCGCGCCGCCGCGGCTGCGGCAGCCATCACCCTGGGCGCCATGGCCCTGCCTGTCGCCCAGCTTGCGGCAGGCACGGAAGCCCGGGCCGCCGGCAGGGTCAGCATCAGCTCACCGCTGGGCGGCAACCAGGCGGCCGCAGGCAGTCCCACCACCGTGAGCCTCACCGGCAACGGATTCCAATCCATCCAGGGCGGCTTCGGCGGGGTCTACGTATTTTTTGGCTGGGTCAGCGACGGCGCCTGGCAGCCCAGTGCGGGCGGCAAAACCGGCACTGACCTCCTCTACGTTCCGGACAGCGAAGCCAGGGACAACCAGGGCTACCAACGCTTTATCGCCTTTCCCGGTTCCGGTACCGCCGCTTCAGCCAATGGCGGGACGCTCGGTACTGACGGGGCCTGGTCCGTCCAGCTGACCATCCCCGGGGCCTCGTTCTCCGCCCTGGACAGGTCCGGCGCCAGCAAAACCGTGGACTGCCTGGCGGTCACCTGCGGCATCATCACCATCGGCGCCCATGGCGTGGCCAACCCGGAAAATGAAAGCTTTACGCCCATCAGTTTCACGGGGCAGGCAACCGGGGAAGCGAACACGGCCCCCGGCAGCGCAGCCCCGGGCGGAACGGCGCAGGCCGGCGCGGCCCAAGGAACCGGTAGCTCGGTAGTCCCCGGCGCGGCGGCTGCACCGGGTGCCGTCCCGGCAGGCCCTGCTTCCCTCGGCGTGGACAGCAAAACCATCATCGCCGGACGGGTGTTGACCTTCAACGCCCGGGGCTTCCTGCCGGGTGAACAGGTCAGCGCCAGCGTCAGCGCCGGCCTGGTGGGAGCGGGGGCGCTGGTTGCCGGGCAGCATGGCGAGGTGGCCGGCGCCGTCCAGCTTCCCGCAGACATGCGCGCCGGAACCCACGTCATCAAGGTGGCTGCCGCAGCGTCCGGGACCACGGCACAGGCGGAATTCTCCGTGGTGGCCGACGCCGCACTCCTCAACGCGCAGACCTCCACCGCAGACGCCGGGACGGGCTGGTCGTGGCCGCTTTCCGCCGTGCTGGCAGCGGGCGGGATCCTGCTCCTTCTGATGCTTACGTCGCTGGTCACCGCCATCCTGCGGCGGCGGGCAACCAAACCCCGGCGCGGAAACACCTCGGCGGCCACAGCGTGAGCGCCGGATGGTGGCGGCCCGCAACGGCGGCAGCCGCCCTGGCCCTGGGCGCCCTGGCCGGCCTGGCCCCGCCGGGCGCAGCTGCCAGCGATGGCAACGCCGGGGATGGCACCGGCAGTGGATCCGCCGTCGAAATTTCCGTGACCATCCCCGCCACCGGTGACCGCAACACCACCAACGGCCAGCTCCGCTGGGGCATCAACACCGAAGCCGGCAGCGGCTCCTTCTTTGGCGGCTGCAACTTCCTGTCCGCCGGCGTGCCCGGAAACTCAGGCAGTTCCCGGCCCTGGACGGCGGCCGACGGCTTCTACAGCCCCCAAAGCGGCAACGTCACCATCCAGAAACCCACCAGCAGCGGTTCCTGGGAAACATCCACGTGGAACGACAGATGCCAGGACCCTGCCGGCCGTGCGGTGGGCACCGGTCCGGCGGAAAAAGGCACCGGCGCGCAAGTGGTCTTCGGCTCCGGCTCCGGACGGGTGGACGTCGCCGCCGGCACCGCACAGCTCGGTTGGAAGGGCTCCTTCAGCGTGGTGTTTTACGGCGGCCTGACCTATTGGTGGGCCACGGATCCGCAACTGAACATCGCCAACGGCAAGGGAACCCTGACCGCCACGGCCTCCGGTTACGGCTCGGACCGGGCCAACGCCGCCAAGTGGGTGGAACTTGCGCCCACCACCATCACCCTGGCCACCCTCTCCAACGTGGAGCTTGGCGCCAACGGCATCACCGCCATCCCGGACTACCGCGGCGTTGCCACCACCCCCGGAGCGGACGGACCGGCCCAGGCCAGGACCGGAGCGGACTGGGGCGCCTTCCCACAGGACTTCATCGATTTCCAGGGCAACACCGGGCAGCAGGCCTACTGGTACTCCTCCGGGGGCCTGCGCGACTACGCCAAACCGGCCCTGCCCCTGTACGTCAGCTATGACGCGGCCAACCCCGTCCCCGTCCAACCGCCGGCCGTTACGCCGCCGGAAGCGGCACCGGGCACAGGCTCCGCGTCCGGCCAGGATCCGCGGCCGACGGCGGCCGGCCCCGCCCCTGTTCCCCGCGCCGACGCGGCGGCCCCGACAGCCCTGCCCGCCGTGGCCGGGCCAGTCACTGCCGTTGCAGCCGCCGCGACCTGGCTGGGCAACAGCCTGATACCTCCTGCCACGGCCCAGGATCTGGTGAACCTCCGGGACACCTTCCTATGGGCACTGGCAGGCCTTCTCGCCCTGGCCGGCATCGCCATGCTGGGCTTCCGCCGGGGCTGGCTGGTCCTGCCCGGCACCAAAAGACCTCCCGCCGCTGTCCGCGGCGGGGCTTCAGGAAAACCATCGCATCCCGTAAACGCATCAACGGAGGAACCATGAAACGACATTCCGCAACCGGCCGCCTTGCAGCAGCCCTCGGCACAGCGGCCGCAGTGGCCGCCCTCAGCGGGGTTTTTGCCCCCGCAGCACAGGCCGCCGAAAGCTCGATCACGGACGTCACCCTGCGCTGGGGCCTGAGCCAGGAAGCCGGCGGCGGCTCCTACTTCGGCGGCTGCAACTACCTGTCGGCAGGCAAGGCTGGCAACACAGGTTCCAGCCGTGTCTGGACCGAGGCGGACGGCTTCTACGCCGCATCGGCCGGGAACGTCAGCATCGAAAAGGACGGGCCCAACGCCACCAAGGTAGCCCCCACCTGGGCCACCAAATGCATCGGCGCCGCGGGTACCCCTGTCACGCCGGCCCCCGGCAGCAGCACCAATAACCAGGTGGTCCTCTCCGCGGGAACCGGTGTGGTGGACGCCGCTGCCGGTACCGCCAAAGTGCAGTGGGACGGCGACTTCACAGCGGTGTTCTACGGCGGCCTGACCTACTGGACGGCCTCCGATCCTGAACTGACGGTCAACGCTGACGGCACCGCCACCCTCACCGCCACCGCCAGCGGTTACGGCGCCAGCATGGAGGACACCACCAAGTGGGAGGCCATCAGCCCCCGCGTGATCGACCTGGCCAAGTTCACGGATGCCAGCCTGACCGCGAGCGGCTTCAGCGGCACTCCCGTTTACCGCGGCGTTGTGGTGACCGGTGTGGACAACCAGGTCACCACCGGCGCCAACGCCGGTGCTTTCCCGCAGTCGTACATCGATTTCCAGAAGCTGACCGGCCAGGCAAGCTACTGGTACTCCTCCGGCGGCGGCGCCGATCCCAAGAAGGTCGCTGCCCCGCTGGCGGCCTCCTGGACGGCACCCACCACCCCCAGCCCGGAGCCGTCCGACGACTCACAGGCAGTGGAAATCGGTGTCGACGTCCCCGTCACCACCCCCACCACTCCCGAAGAGTTCAAGTGGAGCATCGCCGGCACCGGCGCCGTGAACCTGGGCAGCGCCCAGCAGAACCAGGCCGGATCGTTTGCTGCCACCGGCGCCCTGCCCACCATCACCGTGACGGACACGCGCTCCGGGCAGTCGGGCTGGTCGCTGAGCGGCAGCGTCTCCGGGTTCACCTCCGGCGCCGGTTCCTTCGCGGCATCCGCCCTGGGCTGGGCCCCGGCGCTGGCCAACAACACCGTGGGTGCAGCCGCCGGTGCGGCAGTGGCTCCCGCCGCTCCGGGCCTGGGCAGCTCCGCTGTCCTGGCATCGGTGGGCAACGGGCACACCGCCGGATCCGTTGACGTCAACGCCGCGCTCAACCTGCTGGCACCTGCCGGCACGGCTGCAGGTTCCTACACCTCAACCCTCACCATCACCGCGCTGAGCGACTGATACAAACCCATGGCCGGGGCCGTCCGATTCCGGGCGGCCCTGCCCCCTCCCCCTTGAAGGACCCATGTACCGTACAGCCGCCGTCGTCCTCATCAGCCTCCTGGCCCTGTTGGCTGGCGCGTTGCCGGCGCAGGCACTCGCCGCCACCAGCACCACCGCAGACGGACTCTCCTGGAGCATCCGGCCCGGCAGCACCGACGCCGCGCAGCGCAGCAATTTCTCCTACACCCTGGACCCCGGTGCCACCATCCAGGACACCCTGGTGGTGACCAACCTGGGCAGCACGCCGCTGGACCTCGCTGTTTATGCGGCCGACGGCGTGACGTCCGCGAGCGGGCATCTTGACCTGGAACCGGCCGCCACAGCCGCGGCCGGCGTGGGCAGCTGGTTCGCGGCAGACGCCGCAACCATCACCGTTCAACCCGGTGCGGCCCGGGAAGTCCCGTTCAGCCTGGCTGTCCCCGCCGATGCCAGCCCAGGCGACCATGTGGGCGGGGTGGTGACCTCGTTCGTTTCGGCTGCTGCGCAGGGCACGGTGAAACTTGACCGGCGCCTGGCCACACGGCTCAACGTGCGGGTGGCAGGCGAGGAAACCATCGCGATGGCCATCTCCGACGTCACCGTCAACTACCCGGCCGCGTGGAACCCGTTTGCACCGGTGGCACCGGAAGTGACCTATACGGTGACCAACAACGGCAACGTCCGCGCGCGGGCCGACGAAAACGTGGACGCGTCCGGCCTGCTGGGGGCCGGAGCGGCCTCCGGCGCCGTGGCGGAACTGATCCCCGGCGGAAGCAGCACCCGGACCGTGACCCTGCCGGGGACCTGGCCCATATTTGCCGGGAACGCCACAGTAGTCCTTCAGCCGTGGTCCGTGGCCGGCAGCCCCGGTACCGAGGTAACGGCCGCCGCATCGACGGCAGCAGTGCCGTGGGGCCAGCTGGCAGTCCTGCTGGTCGTTGTGGTGCTGGCAGTGATCCTGGGCCGCCGTCGGGCGCGGCAGGCGCGGGCCTGAATCGCTCTGCCCCGGCGGCGCCGTTGCCTGCGACGCGCTCCGTGGCCTGCGACGCGCAGATTCCCTGACGACCCCGTTGTCTGCGGTGCGGGAGTGAATCTGCGGTGCGGCAGGGAATCTGCGCGGCGGGAGTGAATCTGCGCGTCGGGCAGCGGCCCGGACCCACGTTTCCAGGTGTACTTCGCTAGGAGCGCTGGCGGCCGAAGCCCGGGATCGCGGCGATCCAGCGGGAGATCCGGCCGGGAACGTGTTCCCTGTCCGCCGGCACGTGGAAGTCCGGATCAATTCCGCCGCCCCGGGGAAGGTAGAACTCCTGGGCGGCGGGTGCGGTGGCCGGCGTCGGGGTCACCGGCGTCGTATTGTGCTGGAACATCTAATCCTCCTCATTATTTCGTATTGCGGAAAGTATTTATTGCTATACGAAATAGTAGGATCACCGCCTCCACCCCGTCAAGGGGGTATCCCGAAGCGGCGCGGCCGGCAGCCGGTCACAATCCGGATTTTCATTTTGTGATGTACACCACCGATTTGCGGGAGTACGCTGTTAGTCAACTCGTGGCCCAGGTCACGTAACCTGGGAGCAGCAGGCAGGGTCGTAATGAGCTGGCATCAATCGATGCCGGCTCTTTTTTGTTGGGTCGGCAACACCGGAACGCGCACGAAATGCGCGCTTAATTTCAGTGAAGGAACCTAGGTTCCACTACCGGAAGTTGGGAACAGACCATGAGCAGCAAGATCATCCTCGGCGAAAACCAGTACGGCAAGGCAGAAGTCCGGGTCGTCAAAATCACCCGCGACTCAGCCCGCCACGAAATCGAAGACCTTAACGTCACCTCGCAGCTCCGGGGCGATTTCTCGGCCGCCCACCTCGAAGGCGACAACGCCCATGTGGTGGCCACCGATACCCAGAAAAACACCATTTACGCCTTTGCCCGCGAAGGCATCGGCTCCCCCGAGGAATTCCTCCTGCGCCTTGGCGGCCACTTCACCTCCAGCTTCGACTGGGTCACCGGCGGCCGCTGGGAAGCGGAGGCCTACAGCTGGGACCGCATCCAGGCCCACGGCAGCGAACACGACCACTCCTTCGTCCGCAACGGCCAGGAAGTCCGCACCGCGGTCCTGGTCTGTGACGGCGCCACCAGCCACCTGATCTCCGGGCTGAAGGACCTCACTGTCCTCAAATCCACCCAGTCCGGCTTCACCGGCTACCCGCGGGACAAATACACCACCCTCCCCGAGACCACCGACCGCATCCTGGCCACGGATGTCTCTGCCCGCTGGCGCTTCAAGACCGGCACCGACTTCAGCTCGCTGGACTTCAACAAGAGCTACGACGACGTCAAGGGCCTCCTGCTCGAGGGCTTCACCGAGAACTACTCACACGCCCTCCAGCAGACCCTGTTCGACATGGGCACCAAGGTCCTCGAGGCGCACAGCGAAATCGACGAGATCAAGTTCTCCATGCCCAACAAGCACCACTTCCTGGTGGACCTTTCCCCCTTCGGCCTGGACAACCCCAACGAGGTCTTCTTCGCCGCCGACCGCCCTTACGGCCTGATCGAGGCCACCGTCCAGCGCGACGACGCCGCGGCCGCCCCGGCAGCCTGGTCAGGCATCGCCGGCTTCTGCTGAGCCTGCAAACACCTGCACCAAAACCCGCAACACCACCAGCCTGAAAACCGGTGGCCGCGCCGCATCCCGGCCCGGCCACCGGCACCACAGACAGCACCACGTCAGCCAGACAACGTTAGCCAGACAAAGACGTCTGCCATGAACCCAGAAAGTCTGCCATGAACCTCAAAAAGAAGCCGGCCGCTGCTGCCGCCGGCAAGCGCACTTCCCATACCGGCCGTCCCGAAGACCAGCGACTGTCCATTGGAAGCACGTTCGCTTACGGATTCCAGCACGTCCTCACCATGTACGGCGGCATCATTGCCCCGCCCCTGATCATCGGCGCCGCTGCGGGCATGAACTCGCAGGACATCGGCCTGCTGATCGCCGCCTGCCTGTTCGTCGGCGGCCTCGCCACCATCCTGCAGACCGTGGGCATCCCGTTCTTCGGCTCCCAGCTTCCGCTGGTGCAGGGCGTCTCCTTCGCCGGCGTCTCCACCATGGTGGCGATCGTCCACGGCGGCGGCGGGATCCAGGCGGTCTTCGGCTCGGTCATTGTGGCCTCCGTGATCGGCCTGCTCATCACCCCGCTGTTCTCCAAGATCATCCGGTTCTTCCCACCGGTGGTCACCGGAACCGTCATCACCACCATCGGCCTGACCCTGATGCCCGTGGCAGCCAACTGGGCCATGGGCGGCAACAACAAGGCCCCCAACTACGGCAGCGTCTCCAACATCGGCCTCGCCGCCGCCACCATGGCAATCGTCCTGCTCCTGAGCAAAGTGGGCAGCGCCGCAATCTCCCGGCTGTCCATCCTGTTGGCCATGGTCCTGGGCACCCTGATCGCCTTCATCTTCGGCATGGCTGACTTCTCCAAGGTGGGCCAGGGCGAAATCGTTGCCTTCCCCACTCCCTTCGCGTTCGGCCCGCCCGTCTTCGAAATCGCCGCCATCATTTCCATGTTGATCGTTATCCTGGTGACACTGACCGAGACCTCCGCGGACATCATCGCCGTGGGCGAAATCGTGGGCACCAAGGTGGACTCCAAACGGATCGGTGACGGCCTGCGCGCCGACATGCTCTCCAGCGCCATCTCCCCCCTGTTCAACTCCTTCACCCAGAGCGCCTTCGCCCAGAACGTGGGCCTGGTGGCCATCACCGGCGTCAAGAGCCGCTTTGTGGTCAGCGCCGGCGGCCTGATCCTGGTCATCCTGGGCCTGCTGCCCGTCCTGGGCCGCGTGGTGGCAGCCGTCCCCACGCCCGTCCTGGGCGGCGCCGGTGTGGTCCTCTTCGGCACCGTTGCCGCCTCCGGCATCCGCACGCTGTCCAAGGTTGAATACAAAAACAACATGAACCTGATCATCGTGGCCGCGTCCATCGGGTTCGGCATGATCCCCATCGCCGCACCGTCGTTCTATGACCAGTTCCCGTCCTGGTTCGGCACCATCTTCCACTCCGGCATCAGCTCGGCAGCCGTCATGGCCATCCTGCTGAACCTCCTCTTCAACCACCTGCGGGCAGGGAATTCGGAGAACCAGTCGGTCTTTGTGGCCGGCACCGGCCGTGTGGTCAAGGAAGAGGAACTGAAGTGCCTGGCCGACGGCGACCGCTTCGAAGGCGGCAAGCTCATCGACTGCGACGGCAAGGAAGTCCCGGTCCAGTCCAGCGAAAAGGCGTCAGAGCACTAACCCCCCACGCGAGATGGCACTTCGCGGCAATGTTTTCGAAGAACATTGCCGCGAAGTGCCATCTCGCGCTTCGGCGGTGGGGGCACAACGCCGGCAGCCGTGGTTCCGCGGCAGCTTCACACCACCAGGGGAACCGGATGGTATTCGTCGGCGGGATGCCCGGACCGCTCGTGGATCCGTTTCACGGCTTCCACGTCCGGCGCCTCGGACAGGCAATACACCAGGCCGGAGTCGGGATCAGCCCACGCCTGCTTGAACTCCACCTGCTCGTCCGCCTGGATTGCCAGGTCGGCGTTGTGGGCTTCGTGCAGTTGCTCAGCGGTGATGCCGACCATGTTGTGATGCACGTCCATGAAGGTTGCCATGACAGCGCTCCCAGGGTTGATTTCCAATGGATGCGCTGATGCTACGCCCGGGCCCGGAGGGGGTCAACGGCCGTGGCTGACCCGTGCCGGAAGCCCGGACAGGCAGGCTCCACCCGCCCGTCCGGACCGGCAGGATCAGTTGCGGTTGAGCTCATCCGAGATGGCCTGCGCGGCGTCCCGGAGCATGGGCACTGCCCGTTCGCCGAAGGAAAAGTCCACCCGGGATACGGGCCCGGACACCGAGATGGCAGTGGGGGTCGGCGCGTTGGGCACGGCCATGGCGAAGCAGCGCACGCCGAGCTCCTGTTCTTCCTCATCGATGGAATAGCCGCGTTCCCGGATCCGGCCCAGGTCCGCCAACAGCGCTTCGATGTCGCCGATGCTTTTGGCCGTGGGGGTGGGCATGCCGGTGCGGGCCACGATGCCGCGGACCACCTCGTCGTCCAGCTGGGCCAGGATGGCCTTGCCCACGCCGGTGTCATGGGTGTGGGCGCGCCGGCCCACCTCGGTGAACATCCGCATGGAGTGCAGCGAGGGAACCTGCGCCACGTAAATCACCATGTCAGAGTCCAGCACAGCCATGTTGGAGGTCTCCCCCAACCGGTCCACCAGGCCCTTGAGCTGCGGCCGGGCCACGGCGCCGAGCTGTTTGTTGGCGCCTTCGCCGAGCCGGATCAGCCGGGGCCCCAGCGCATACCTGCGGTTGGGCAGCTGGCGGATGTACCCCAGGGACACCAATGTCCGCAGGAGCCGGTGGATGGTGGGCAGCGGCAGGTCCGTGGACGAGGACAGCTCACTCAGGGTGACGTCGCCGCCAGCGTCCGTGATCAGTTCCAAGAGTTCGAACACGCGTTCAACGGACTGAACGCCTCCGGCGGCTTTCTCAGCCATGTACCAGTCTCCTGTGGACTCGGATTCCGACAAGTCTTATCCGCATGGTGAAAAAGACGTGCCCTAGTTGTCCCAACTTACAGCACGGCCGCGGCCGGACGCCATGAAACACCTCGGGGCTTGTATTTCCACAAAGTAGATAATAATATCCATAATACGAAAACTTTTCGAAAGCAGAAAGCCCGCTAGGGCCCTACAGGAGGACATTCAATGGCGAACCCGAGCCCCGGAAATTCGATCACCCTGCGCGTGGAAGCACCCTCAAGCTTCACGGCCACCAGTGAACTGGCCGCCGCCGTCGGCGCAGCCGGCGCAGCCATCACCGCACTGGACGTCACCGAGTCCCACCACGAGACCCTTGTAGTGGACGTCACCTGCAACACCACCGACGACGACCACGCCGGCCGCGTGAAGGACGCCCTGAACGCGCTCGACGGCGTCACGGTCCAGCATGTCTCGGACCGCACGTTCCTGATGCACCTGGGCGGCAAGCTTGAAGTTGTCCCCAAAGTAGCCCTGCGCAACCGCGATGACCTGTCCCGCGCCTACACGCCCGGCGTCGCCCGCGTCTGCATGGCCATCGCCGAGGACCCCGCTGCTGCCCGCAACCTGACGGTCAAGCGCAACACCATCGCTGTGCTCACTGACGGTTCGGCGGTCCTGGGCCTGGGCAACATCGGCCCGGCCGCGGCCCTGCCGGTCATGGAAGGCAAGGCGGCACTGTTCAAGCAGTTCGCCAACGTTGATGCCTGGCCGGTCTGCCTGGATACCCAGGACACCGAGGAAATCATCATGATCGCCAAGGCCATGGCCCCCGTTTACGGTGGCATCAACCTCGAGGACATCGCCGCCCCGCGCTGCTTCGAGATTGAGAACCGCCTCCGCGAGGAACTGGACATCCCGGTGTTCCACGATGACCAGCACGGCACCGCCATCGTCACCCTGGCAGCCCTGGTCAACGCCCTGCGTGTGGTGGGCAAGACCCTCGCCGAGGTCAAGATCGTTGTCTCCGGCGTTGGCGCCGCGGGTTCCGCCATCATCCAGCTCCTCAAGGCCCAGGGCGCCCAGCACATTGTTGCTGCCGGCCGCTCCGGCGCCATCCACTCCGGCGAAACGTACAACGACAGCCACCGCAGCTGGATTGCCGCCAACACCAACGAGGAAGGCTTCGCCGGAACCCTGCACGAGGCGCTCAAGGGTGCCGACGTGTTCATCGGCGTCAGCGCACCGCACGTCATCGGCGAGGAGCAGGTCGCCTCGATGGCCGCAGATGCCATCGTGTTCGCCATGGCCAACCCCACGCCGGAGATCGACCCCGTCATCGCCGCAAAGCACGCAGCAGTAGTGGCCACGGGCCGCAGCGACTTCCCCAACCAGATCAACAACGTGCTGGCGTTCCCAGGCTTCTTCCGCGGCCTCCTGGACGCCGGCGCATCGGACATCACGCCGGAGATGCTGGTGGCCGCCGCGGATGCCATCGCCAACCGGGTAGCTGACGACGAGCTGAATGCCAGCTACATTATCCCCAGCGTCTTTGATCCCCACGTGGCCGCCGATGTGGCGGCAGCGGTGGCAGCAGCCGCCCGTTCAGCCCAGGCGGCAACAGCGGCTGGCCAGGCAACGGAACCGGCGGCCGAGGCCGCTTACGCCAACGCCTGACACACCGCCTGACCCGCAGCCAAGGAAAGGACCAGAAATGGCCATCACAGTCACAGACCCCACGCCGATCGAGCGCGCGGAGGAAATCCTCACGCCCAAGGCGCTGGCTTTCGTGGAGGAACTCCACAAACGTTTCGCCGGCACACGCGACGAGCTCCTGGCTGCCCGCGGTGCCAAGCGCCAGCGTGTTGCCGAAACCGGCAAGCTCGATTTCCTGCCGGAAACGCAGGAGGTGCGCGCCGGCGACTGGAAGGTTGCCGCCGCACCGGCAGCCCTGCAGGACCGGCGCGTGGAAATGACCGGGCCCGCTACGCCGGCCAAGATGGCCATCAACGCCCTTAACTCCGGTGCCAAGGTGTGGCTCGCGGACCTCGAGGATGCCAGCACCCCCACGTGGGGCAACGTCATCGACGCCATCCTCAACCTCCGCGACGCCGCCCAGGGCACCCTGGCCTTCACCTCTGATGAGGGCAAGGAATACCGGCTCCGCACCGACGCGCCCCTGGCCGTCGTGGTGGCCCGCCCCCGCGGCTGGCACATGGCGGAAAAGCACCTGCTGCTGAACGGCCAGCCGGCCGTAGGCGCGCTGGTGGACTTCGGCCTGCACTTCTTCCACGTGGCAAAGCAGCTGGTCCTCAACGGCCAGGGCCCGTACTACTACCTGCCCAAGATGGAAAGCCACCTCGAAGCCCGGCTGTGGAACGACGTGTTTGTTTTCGCGCAGGACTTCCTGGGCCTGGGCCAGGGCACCATCCGGGCCACGGTGCTGATCGAGACCATCCCGGCTGCGTTCGAGATGGACGAAATCCTGTACGAACTGCGGGACCACGCGTCGGGCCTGAACGCCGGCCGCTGGGACTACCTGTTCAGCATCATCAAGTACTTCCGGGACGCCGGCGAGGAATTCGTCCTGCCGGACCGCGCCTCCGTGGCCATGACCGCACCCTTTATGCGGGCCTACACGGAACTCCTGGTGAAGACCTGCCACCACCGGGGCGCCTTCGCCATGGGCGGCATGGCGGCCGTTATCCCCAACCGGCGCCACCCTGAGGTCACCGAGGCGGCCTTCGCCAAGGTCCGCGCAGACAAGACCCGGGAAGCAAACGACGGCTTCGACGGGTCCTGGGTGGCCCACCCGGACCTCGTCCCCACCTGCCGCGAAGTCTTTGACGGGGTCCTCGGCGACAGGCCCAACCAGCTGGACAAGCAGCGCCCCGAGGTCACCGTCACGGCAGCCCAGCTGCTGGACGTCTCCTCCGCCGACGGCCAGGTCACCGAAGCCGGCCTTCGCCTGAACCTCTACGTGGCCGTCGCGTACACCGCCGTGTGGCTTTCGGGCAACGGCGCCGTGGCCATCCACAACCTGATGGAGGACGCCGCCACCGCGGAAATCTCCCGGTCGCAGGTGTGGCAGCAGATCCGCAACAAATCGGTGCTGGCCGATACCGGCAACACCGTCACCAAGGACCTGGTGGAGCGGATCCTGGGCGAGGAAACCGAACGGCTCCGCACGGAGGTGGGCGACGAAGCGTTCCTCCGCTACTACCAGCCGGCCAGCGGGCTCATCGGGGACATCTGCCTTTCCGATGGCTACACCGACTTCCTGACCACCCCTGCATACGAACTGGTGGGCTGAGGCATGGCGGCAACACCTTCTCTCTCTGCTGCGGACCTGGCCCACATCGACGGGCAGCTCGCAGCCACCGACCGGTTGCTGGACCGCAACTACCCGGGCGACGACGGCTCCCGCCAGCCCGTCCATACGGTGTACGTGCCCGCTGACCGTTTCTCGCCGTCGTTCGCTGCGGACTGGGGCGCCGAGGCGCTGGCTACCGTGGCAGCCAAGGGCGGCTTCGGTAAGCTCGCGGACCTCCTGGGCCAGGACGCCGGGCTGGCCGAGGCCGTGTCCACCAGGGTGGCGGCCAAGCTGGCAAGCGAACCCATCGAGGACCTGCGGCTCGACTTTGAGGACGGGTTCGGCGACAGGGGCGACGACGCCGAAGACGCCGCCGCCGTTGCCGCGGCTTCCGCCGTGGCCGCCGCAGCCGCGGCCGGGACCGCCCCGCCGTTCATCGGGATCCGGTTCAAATGCTTCGAGGCCGCCACCCGGGCCCGCGGGCTGCGGACCCTGGACCTGTTTGTGTCCGGCTTGGCCGCTGCCGGCGAACTTCCCGAGGGCCTGATCCTGACCCTGCCCAAAGTCACCACCGTGGCGCAGGTCCAGGCCATGGACTTCGCGGTCTCACGCCTGGAAACAGTTCACTCCCTGCCTGCCGGCAGGCTCCGCTTCGAGGTGCAGGTGGAAACACCGCAGCTGATCCTCGGACCGGACGGCACCTCGCCGGTGGCGCAGCTTCCGCACGCGGTGCCCGGCCGGATCAGCGGCCTGCACTACGGCACCTACGACTACTCCGCGTCGCTGCAGATCGCGGCCGAGTACCAGTCCATGGAGCACCCCGTTGCCGACTTCGCCAAGGAAGTCATGCAGCTGGCCGTGGCCGGCACCGGCATCCGGCTCTCCGACGGGTCCACCAACATCATCCCGGTGGGCGACAACGTGGAAAACGCGTGGCAGCTGCACGGCCGGCTGGTCCGCCGTTCGCTGGAACGCGGCTACTACCAGGGCTGGGACCTGCACCCGGCCCAGCTCCCCAGCCGGTTCGCCGCCACCTACGCCTTCTACCGGGAAGGCCTGCCCGCAGCTGCCGCCCGCCTGCGCAACTACGTTGAGCGGACCGAAGGCGGCGTGATGGACGAGCCCGCCACGGCCCGCGCCCTTGCGGCGTTTGTCCTCCGCGGCGTCCAGTGCGGCGCTGTTGGTGCCGACGAGGTCCTTGCGGGGACCGGCGTCGACATTTCCCACCTCACGGCCCTTGCCCACCCGCGGCTGGCCGCTTCCACCTCCTAAGCAAAGGACTTCCCAATGGGCAAGTACTACACCCCCCAGGGCGGCCTGCCGCCGCAGAGCCACCTGACCACCGAGCGCGCCATCGTCACCGAGGCCTACACGGTGATTCCCAAAGGCGTGATGACGGACATCGTGACCAGCAACCTGCCTGGCTTCTCGAACACCCGCTCCTGGATCATCGCCCGGCCCATCTCGGGCTTTGCCACCACCTTCTCCCAGCTCATCGTCGAGGTGGGCCCCGGCGGCGGCGCACCGAAAGCTGAATTCGAGCCGGGCGTCGAAGGCGTGGTGTTCCTTACCCGCGGCAGCCTCAGCCTCACCCTCGACGGCGAGCTGCACCAGCTGGAGGAGGGCGGCTACGCCTACCTGGCCGCCGGCTCGGAGTGGGGCGTCGAGAACAACTCCACCGAACCGGCGTCGTTCCAGTGGATCCGCAAGGCCTACGAACGCCTGGAAGGGCACGAGGCCAAGTCCTTCGTGACCAACGAAAAGGACGTTGAGCCCACCGCGATGCCGGACACCAACGGCGCGTGGAAGACCACCCGCTTCACGGACTCCAGCGACCTGGCCCACGACATGCAGGTCAACATCGTGACCTTCCAGCCCGGCGGCGTGATCCCCTTCCCGGAAACCCACGTGATGGAACACGGCCTCTACGTCCTCGAGGGCAAGGCCATGTACCTGCTGAACAACGACTGGGTGGAAGTGGAGGCCGGCGACTTCATGTGGCTGCGCGCGTTCTGCCCGCAGGCCTGCTATGCCGGTGGCCCGGGCGAGTTCCGCTACCTGCTGTACAAGGACATGAACCGCCAGGTCCGACTCACCTAGGAACTTCTTCTTCCCCACCTGAGTAGCGCCAAGTGTCGTTGTGAACCCTCATGACGGCACGTGGCGCTACTTGGTTGGGTTGGGGCTTATGCTCCGGGGTTGAGGACCACCTTGATGCAGCCGTCCTCTTTCTTCTGGAACTTCTCATACAGGGCCGGCGCACCGTCCAGCCCGGACCGGTGGGTGACCAGGTCCATCACGCCCAGCGGATCGGCGTCGTCCTCCACCAGCGGCAGGATGTCATCGGTCCAGCGCCGGACGTTGCACTGGCCCATCCGCACCTGCAGCTGCTTGTCGAACATGGTCATCAGGGGCATGGGGCTTGCCTCGCCGCCGTACACGCCGCTCAGGGAGAGCGTTCCACCGCGCCGGACGGCGTCGATGGCCGTGTGGAGCGCCGCGAGCTTGTCCACGCCGGCCGTTTCCATGGCTTTCTGTGCCAGCTTGTCCGGCAGCAGCCCCAGCGCCTGGTGCGCGAACCCGGCAAGCGGGGAACCGTGTGCTTCCATGCCGACGGCGTCAATCACCGCGTCAGTTCCGCGGCCGGCAGTCATCTCCCGCAGTTCGTCCGCGATGCCTTTGCTGTAGTCCAGCGTTTCCACGCCGTGCCTGGCAGCCATGGCCCGCCGTTCAGGTACCGGATCAACGCCGATGACCCGGACGCCGCGGTGGGCGGCGATTCGGCTGGCGAACTGGCCCACGGGACCCAGCCCGAACACCGCCAGCGTTCCGCCCGGCTCAACGTCTGCGTAGTGCACACCCTGCCAGGCGGTCGGCAGAATGTCGGAGAGGAAGAGGTACCGCTCATCCGGCAACTCGGTTCCCACTTTGACCGGCCCGTAGTCGGCGTGGGGAACGCGCAGGTACTCGGCCTGCCCGCCCGGGACGGACCCGTACAACTCAGAGAACCCGAAGAGGGAAGCTCCTGAGCCTTTTTCCTTGACCTGGGTGGTTTCACATTGGGACTGCAGCCCCTGGCTGCACATAAAGCAGTGCCCGCAGGAGATATTGAATGGGACCACCACCCTGTCGCCCTTGCGCAGGTTGGTTACCGCGCTGCCCACTTCCTCCACGATGCCCATGGGCTCGTGGCCAATCACATCCCCCTTATGCATATATGCGCCAAGGACTTCATAAAGGTGCAGGTCCGAACCGCAGATGGCGGTGGACGTGATCCGCACAATGGCGTCAGTGGGTTCCTGGATGACGGGATCCGGCACTTCCTCAACACTTACTGATCGTTTTCCCTGCCACGTCAGTGCTCGCACTGTCTTCTCCTTTACCTCGGGTCCGGGCCGGCTGCCCTCGTTTCGACGCTATCGGATTCCGCCCAAAAAAGTAAGCATGCTGATGAAAACCCTTGTCGTCCGCGCCACAGGCTCTTAGCGTAGGAAGAACAGATCCGTACCGCAGGAAGGGGAACAGCCATGACGCTCTACCAGCCGGAACCAGTCGAAATTTCCACCCGGATACGGCCCGGCGAATGGACCGAGGAAAGCCTTACGCAATTGGTGGCGTCGTACCGCACCAGGATCACGGAGATGGGGGCCGTCCCGGCCGACGTCGGAACGAACGTCCAGCGCAACGGCGACGGCTCCGTCCATGTGCTGGTGACGTGGAACAAGCCGCCCGACGCCGGCGATGAGGACGCTGCCACGGCCGGGCCAACTGCCTGACCCACCGGGAGAACCGCTGTTTACTGCCCGGGATCCGGGGTGAGGAGCCGGCCGATCGCACTGGCGCCAAGCTTGTCCAGCAGCTCACGCGGCCCGCTGTAGACCTCCACGGCCCCGGCTTCCCGGAGCGCTTCGGCGGGGATGCCGCCGCTGGTGACCCCGATCGCCGGTATGCCCAGCGCCGCCGCAGCCTTCATGTCCCACACCGCGTCCCCCACGTAGACCGCGTCTGCAGCTTCCACCCCGATGGCGGCCAGGGCGGCCACCAGGATGTCCGGGGCAGGTTTGCTGCGGCTGGCATCATTGGCGCTGGTAGCAGCGTCAATCGCATCGCCGGCGCCCAGGACGTCCCGCATGACCGCCAGGTCCTCGGTGCGCGCGGACGACGCCAGTGCGACGGCGAGGCCCGCGGCGTGACAGCCGGTCAACAGGTCGGCAGCGCCGCCAAAGGCCCTTAGTGCGGGCCAGTTGGCGGCGTACAGGGCGCCGTGGGCGGCCAGGACGTCCGCCGTGGCGGGGCGGTGGGGTCCAGCCGGAAGCAGAGCGTCCACCAGGCGCGCGCCGCCCATGCCCACATGCTGGTGGATCGCGGCCATGGGGATGTCCTGGCCGTATTGGCGGAACGCACCCCACCACGCCACGGTATGCAGATACGAGGAGTCAATCAGCGTCCCGTCCACATCAAAAAGCACCCCCCGGCGCAGGCCGGAGGGCGCCTGGTCTGCCGCCTTACTCACACTGCCGCCCGCCGGACGTCCGGCGCTTTACGGCGCAGGGCCGCTTCCTCCTTGGCGGAACTGACGGGCCGGACCCGTTCGCGGAGCACAGTTCCTGCACCGCCATGGCTCTTGTCCCGGATCAGGCCGGTGCCGGCCACCTCGCGGGCCATGGCAATGCCGGCGGCGGCCGCCCGCTTGGTGGGGAAGGTTACGGAGATGGCCATCAGGTTCCCCGCCCCATCCATCATCCGGACCCGGTAGCCGCCGTCGGGCGCATCCACGAGTTCAAAATATCCGGCCATTCGTATCACTCCTCCGTTAATCACGGCACTGTGCATCTGGAAGCACTCCATGAAGTACTAGTAAGTATACTTACCGGTTGGCTGATGGAAAAGCGGCGGCTCAGCCGGCGGGAACCGTTTCGGGCGGGATGGGCCTGTCGCTGCGGCGCATGGTGTCCTGGTGCAGCTCCAGCGCACTGGTCACCAGGGCGAAGTGGCTGAAGGCCTGCGGGGTGTTGCCGAGCTGGCGGCCGGCTTTGACGCCCCACTCCTCACTGAGCAGTCCCACGTCATTGCGCAGTTCCAGCAGGCGCTCAAACAGCTGCCTGGATTCCACGTGCCGGCCGGCGCCCAGCAGGGCCTCCACCAGCCAGAACGAGCAGGCCAGGAACACCCCCTCGTCGCCCGGCAGGCCGTCGTCGCTCTCGTCGGGGCGGTAGCGCAGCACGAAGCCGTCCTCCGTCAGGTCCCGCTGGATGGCCTCGATGGTCCCGATCACGCGGGGATCATCCGGCGGCAGGAACCCCACCCGGGGAATCAGCAGCAGGCTGGCGTCCAGCTCCGGCCGGCCGTAGGACTGGACAAAGGTGTTCCGTTCGGCGTCGAACCCGTTGGCCATCACTTCCGCGTGGATGGTGTCCCGGAGCTCCTCCCACCGTTCCACCGGACCGGGCAGCCCGTAATCCCGGACGCCCTTGACCATCCGGTCCGCGGCAACCCAGGCCATCACTTTGGAGTGCGTGAAGTGCCGGCGGGGACCGCGCATTTCCCACAGCCCGTTGTCCGGCTGGTCCCAGATGGTTTCCAGGTGGGCCATCAGGGCCAGCTGCACCGCCCAGGCCTCGTCCGAGTGCTTCAGCAGTGAATTCCGGGTCAGCGCCAGGCAGTCCAGGACCTCACCCCACACATCCAGCTGGAACTGATCAGCGGCGCCATTGCCGATCCGCACCGGAGCGGAGTTTTCGTAGCCTTTCAACCAGGGCAGCTCCATCTCGGGGAGCCGGCGTTCGCCGTGGATGCCGTACATGATCTGCAGGTCTGCCGGGTCGCCGGCCACGGCGCGCAGGAGCCAGTCGCGCCACGCTGCGGCCTCGGCCGTGTAGCCGGCGGCGAGGAGCGCCTGGAGCGTCATGGCGGCGTCGCGGAGCCAGCAGTACCGGTAGTCCCAGTTGCGGGGGCCGCCCAGCTGTTCCGGCAGGGAGGTGGTGACGGCAGCAACGATGCCGCCGGTGGGCGCATAGGTCAGCGCCTTGAGTGTCACCAGGGAGCGGACCACGGCGTCCTGGTACTCGCCCTTGACCGCGCACTGCGATGTCCAGCCGCGCCAGAACGCGAACGTGGTGCCCAGGACCTCTTCCGCATCCATCATGTGGGGCCGGCCCACATGGCTCGGCGCCCACGTCAGGACGAACGGGATCCGCTCCCCTGCGCTGACCGTGAAGTCGCTGACGGTGTGCATGTTCTCGCCGTGCAGCGGGGCAGGGGTAACCAGGTAAACCGCGTCCGGGCCAGCGATCGCGTGGAGCCCGTGCTTGTCCCGGCGCACCCAGGGAATGATGTGCCCGTAATCGAAGCGGAGGGTCAGCTCGCCGTGCATTTTGACGGTGCCGCTGACGCCTTCAACGATGCGGACTATATCGGCCACGGAGTCGCGTGGCGGCATAAAGTCGATGACGCGCACCGTGCCTTCCGGCGTCTCCCACTCCGTGTCGAGGATGAGGCTGCCGTCCCGATAGCTGCGCCGCGTGCAGCTGCCGCCGCCTTCGGGCGCGAGGAGCCAGCGCCCGGCGTCGGGAGTGTCCAGCAGCGCGTTGAAGCACGCCGGCGAATCGAACCGCGGAAGGCAGAGCCAGTCGATGGAGCCTTCCTTGCTGACCAGCGCCCCCGTGTGCAGGTCGCCCACTACCGCATAATCCTCGATACGTGCCATGGTCCCACCCTGCCATATGCACCTGCGGCCAGGGCCGGTTCCGGCGTGTAGCCTGACAGTTGGTGATGCAACAGCCTTCCAGTCCGGCCCGCCCGCGGCGGGCCCACCACTAACGGCAGGTACCATGGCAATCCACATCGGCACGTCCGGCTGGAGCTACGACCACTGGGAGCATGTCCTCTACCCTTCCGGGTTGCCCGCCCGCGATCGGCTGCAGCAATACGTGTCCCGGTTCAGCACGGTTGAGTTGAACGCCAGCTTCTACCGCTGGCCGCGGGACACCGCATTCGCTGGCTGGAACCGCCGCCTGCCCGCCGGCTTTGCCATGTCCGTCAAGGCGCCGCGGGGACTGACGCACGGCAGGAAGCTTTACGGCCCGGAGGTCTGGCTGGAACGCATTGCCCGCTGCTGGCACGAACTGGGCGACAAACGGGCTGTCCTGCTGGTCCAGCTGCCGCCACAACTGGAACGCGACGAAGCGCGGCTGGACTACTTCCTGTCCGCCGTCCCGCCGTGGATCCGGGTGGCAGTCGAGTTCCGCCATCCCAGCTGGGACTGCCCCGGGGTGTACGCCCTGCTGGCGCGGCACCAGGCCGCGTACTGCGTCATGAGCGGGGCCAACTTGCCTTGCGTCCTGCGCGCCACCGCGCCGTTCGCCTACGTCCGGCTGCACGGCCCTGACCAGCACCATCTGTATGGAGGTTCCTACCAGGATCCGGACCTGCACTGGTGGGCGGACCGGATCCGTGAATGGGACGCCGCGGGACTGGACGTGTACGCATATTTCAATAACGACGGCGGCGGCCACGCCGTGCGCAACGCCGCCACGTTGCGGGGGTTCCTCGGCGTGTGACGCCGGGGTGGCTGCCTGCACCTTCACCACCCATGCAGCACCGTATGAGGCATCGCCCTGTGGCAGAGTGGAGGGATGGACCAGGCCCCGCACGACGTGCCCCCGAACGCAGCTCCGCAGCCCCACCATTTGCCGGACGGGAATGGCTTGGCCGGTAACGGGTTTTTCCGGCTGGCCCACCGCATCTCGGACGCCGTCAACGGGGTCAGGATCAAGCTCGCCAAACGCTGGGACTTTGTGCCCCAGACCATCGCCTACCAGGGCTACGGCTCCACCAGCCGGGTGCGGGTGCTGGGCCGGGTGCTGCTGACGCAGCGGCCGCTGCCGGGCAGCCGGGCCGAGCGGGAGGCCGGCAGCGGCATGCAGAACGTCCGGGGCTGGCGTGCGTTCACCAGCGTGCCGCTGCAGTTTACGGACGTCGAAATCACCATCGGCGATGTGGTGGCCCGCGTCAAAGCGGACCGGGGCGGCCTGGTTGACACGGAAGTGGACGTCCGGCTTTCACCGGGCTGGCATACCGCAGTACTGCAGGCCGAAGGCACCGAACCGTACGAGGCGCTGATCCAGGTGGTGGCTCCGGAGGTACGCTTCGGGATCGTCTCGGACATAGACGACACTGTGATGGTCACCGCCCTGCCCCGGCCTTTCCTGGCACTCTGGAACACGTTTGTGCTGAGCGAACGTGCCCGCATGGCCACCCCCGGCATGGCGGTACTCCTGGACCGGCTCAGGATCCAGCATCCGGAGGCCCCGGTGATCTACCTGTCCACGGGCCCCTGGAACGCGGCGCCCACCCTGGCCCGGTTCCTGGTCCGCAACATGTACCCGGCCGGCGCCCTGCTGCTGACGGACTGGGGCCTGACGCAGGACCGCTGGTTCCGCAGCGGCCAGGAACACAAGCGCCGGAACCTGGAGCGGCTCAGCAAGGAGTTCCCGGACATCCAGTGGCTCCTGATCGGCGACAACGGCCAGCACGATGAGGCCATCTACAACAGCTTCGCCGCGGACAACCCGGACCGCGTTGCGGCCATCGCCATCCGGCAACTGTCCGTCAGTGAGTCGGTGTTCGCCGGCGGCCACTCGGAGGACGGCGACCACTCAGCGTCCCGGGTGCCGTGGATCTACTCCCCGGACGGCGCCGGCATGGCGAAGCAGCTGGCCACCCTGGACCTGCTCTAGCTAGGCCATGGCACCCACGGGCGTGGCGCCGTCGTCCGGAATTGCAGCGCCTTCCGGGACCGCTGCCTGTGCCACCGCCATCCCTGCGGCCTGCAGGAGGTTGCGTTCCTCGATCAGCTCCTGGAGCCAGTAATAGGAGGCCTTGGGCGTCCGCTCCAGGGTTTCGAAGTCCACGTGGAGCAGCCCGAACGGCTGTTTGTACCCGGCCGACCACTCAAAGTTGTCCAGCAGCGACCACACGTAGTAGCCACGCAGCTCGATGCTCTCCGCGATGCCTCCCGGCGCCGTTGCCTTCACCGCGGCCTCGATATGGTCGGACAGGTACTTGAGGCGGCGCTCATCGGGAATGGACACGGTGTTGGTGGCTTTGTCCCGGACCAGGATGTCCTCGAAGCTGGCCCCGCCCTCGGTGATGTACACGGGCGGCAGGTTGGGGTACCGGGCTGCCATTTCCTTCAGCGCCACCCCCATGTACTCCGGCTTGACCGGCCAGCCGTAGGCAGTAATGTCAGCCTCGGGCCAGGCTTCAACGTGGAACGGGGCCGTACCGCCGGTGGCGCTGATGTCGCTGCCCATGGCTTCGGCCATGCTGGCAGGCACCGCACCGCTGCCTGGACCCACTGCGACCTTGGTGGGCATGTAGTAGTTCAGGCCGTAGAAGTCCAGGGGCGCGGAGATGAGTTCCAGGTCTTCGTCCGGGTGCTCGAAGGAGCTGAAGAACTTTGCGGCCCGGACCAGGTCAGGGTATTTGCCCTTCAGGACGGGATCCGCGTAAAGGGTGTTTTGTGCCAGGTCCATCAGCCCGGCCGCGACCTTGTCCAGGGGGTTGATCGAGTTGGGCACCATGGGCGAGTAGACGTTGGTCATGCCGATTTCCCCGCGTACCCCTGCAGCCCGCAGCGCCTGCAGTGCCAGGCCGTGGCCCAGCAGCTGGTGGTGGACGGTGGGGAAGGCACCCAGAAGCAGATCCTTCCCAGGGGAATGCAGCCCCAGCGTGTAGCCGTTGGTGGTGACGGTGGCGGGCTCGTTGATGGTGACCCAGCGGTCCACCCGGTCCCCGAACGCCTCGCCAAGGATGGCTGCGTATTCACCCAGGCGGTAGGCCGTGTCCCGGTTCATCCAGCCGCCGTCGTCGTCCAGGGCCAGCGGGGTGTCCCAGTGGTACACGGTGGCCATCGGCGAGATCCCGTTGGCCAGCAGTTCGTCCAGGAGCCGGTCGTAGAAGTCCAGGCCGGCGCGGTTTGCCGGGCCCTTGCCCGTGGGCTGGATCCGCGGCCAGCCAAAGGAGAACCGGTACGAATCCACGCCCAGCTGCTTCATCAGGGCAACATCCTGGGGCATCCGGTGGTAGTGGTCGGTGGCTACCACGGGGCTGTGGTCCCCCACGATGGTTCCGGGCCTGGCAGCGAACCGGTCCCACCCTGCGGGGCCGCGGCCGTCCTCCTCCAGTGCCCCCTCGATCTGGAACGCAGCGGTAGCCACTCCAAGGGTGAATCCGGAGGGAAGGAGGGCGGCAAGATCCTTGGCGGTGATGTGCATGCGGGGCTGCAACTTCCTAGGCTGGGGGCGGAAACTGTACCCCCCAGAATCTCACACCGCGGGGATGCTGACGAGTGGCAATCCGGGCCTTCCTGCTAGGGTCTGGGCATGGATGGAAAACTGGGGAAGTTCATCGACGATTTTGCTGCGCTGGTTAATCTGGCGCAGTCCGCAAGCCATAGACCGCAGGCCGGAACACAGCTGGTTGAAGCCCTGACCGGGCATCTCGGCGTGGCTGCCGGGGAGCTTTCGGTGGTGGTGGAACAGATCCCGCCGCACCGGTTTGTGGATGCCGACATTGTGATGGCAGGCCTGGTGGAAAAGGACCCCGCTGGCCGGCTGGTTGGCATCGGCGGTGGGGGCCAGCGGCATCACCAGTCCCTGAGCGACATGGTCCAGGAATCACAGCTCTACCCGCAGTTCCCGCTCGCCAAGCCGGACTTCGCGAACCTCGCGGTGGGCCCGGACAGCCACCGCCAGGCCGTGGCCCTGGGCCTCTGGCTGTTCAGCTTTGACGGCAAGCCACTGGCCGTCCTGCAGCGCGACAGCAGCCCGCAATCCGGCCGCCCGCAGGCGACGCTTGAAGTCCTCGCCGCGGACCGGGATGCCGCCACGGGGTTCCTCGCAGAGTTCCGGCGCCGGATGGATGGCAACAGCGTCCTTAAGGGGCAAGTGATTTCCCTGGTGATGAACGAATACGGCCCCAGCGCCGCGGGCGTGACGTTCCATCACCGGCCAAGCCTCCCGGCGTCGGACGTCATCCTGCCTGCAGGACTCCTGCAGAAGGTGGCGGACCATACAGTGGGCATCGCCACGCACCGCGCTTCGCTCAGGGACCACGGCCAGCACCTCAAGCGCGGCATCCTGTTGTACGGGAAGCCCGGGACCGGAAAAACGCACACCGTCAGGCACCTGCTGAGCCAGAGTGCAGGCTCGACGGCGATCCTCCTGTCCGGCGGGTCCCTCGCCAGGATTTCCGATGCGGCGCGGATGGCCCGGGCGTTGCAGCCGTCCATTGTGGTGATGGAGGACTGCGACCTGATTGCCGAGGACAGGAGCTTTGGGCACGGCCCGCAGCCGCTGCTTTTTGAGGTGCTGGATGCCATGGACGGGCTGGACAACGACGCTGATGTGGCGTTTGTGCTCACCACAAACAGGCCGGACATGCTGGAACGGGCCCTGGCCCAGCGCCCTGGCCGGGTGGACCTGGCCGTGGAGGTCCCGTTGCCGGGGCGTGCGGAGCGGATCCGGTTACTGGAGCTCTACGCCCGCCACGTTGGCTTCTCGCCGGCTGCGCTGGCGGCTGCCGCCGAACGGACGGAGGGCACCACCGCGTCCCTCGCCCGCGAACTGGTCCGCCGCGCGGTGGTGGCGGCCGCGTTGGAGGGCGCAGCGGTGTCCGACGCCCACCTCGCCGCCGCGGTGGAGGACCTGATGGCCGACGCCGAATCCCTCACCCGCAGCCTGCTGGGCAGCTGTGGGGAACCAGCCGGAACCTAGTCGCCCGGCGCATCCGCTTTGGAGAGCTCGCCGGTGATCCGTTCGCCCGGGATCCGGGCCGTGCGCCACGTGTCGAGCGCGATGACCGCACCCAGGATAAGCAGCGACAGCGACAGCGACGCCAGGGCGTCGGTGAACCAGTGGTAACCCAGGTACAGCCGGCTGAGCGCTGCCAGCACAATCCCGACGCCGGCACCTATAAAGCCGAGCACGGCGGCCCGGGTGTTGGTGCGCCGCGAGACGATCAGGAAAACGCCCACCAGCAGGAAGTCGCAGGCACCCAGGACATGGCCGGAAGGGAATGAGAACGTGTGGTCGGCACCGAACAGCATCAGTTCCACAGGCGGCCGGGACCGCCGGACGATCTGCAGGATGATCTGTGAAATCACCACCCCCGTGAGCATGCCGCCCGCCAGGAGCATGGGCCGCCAGGCATGCTTGGCCGCGAACCCCCAGACCAGGATGATCACCAGGACGATAATCGGCAGGGCTATGGGTCCAAAAACCACGGCCAGGAAGATCATCACCGCTGTGAGCACCTCCGACCGGGTGGACAGGAGCCAGTTCCGGGCTGATTCATCGACCGACGCCAGCCCATCCCGTTGCAGGACCCCAAGCAGGGTTGCCACAAACAGGACAGCCCCGACTGCCACCAGGATCACGGCCCAGCGGTACAGGGCTGTTCGCGCCGCGGGGTCCATGTAGCGCTCTTCCACAACGAACTTGTCGTGGAAGCGGCGCCACCAGTTGGGGCCCCTGCCGGATGTTCGCTGTCCTGGTTCCTGTGCCACGTGTGTGTTCCGCCCTTGCGCCGATGATGAGACCTACGGTGAAGATTATCCCCGTTGGCCGCCGTTGGGTGGTGATTGACGCCGCGGGATAGCCTGACGGCATGGGTGCGATGAATGAGCTGATCAACAGGCAGTCGGTAGGCGTGCTGGCCGGGATCCTCGTCACCGCAGCGCCGGCTGCCCGGTGGCCGGCGCTGGCCGGGGCCGGCACGGGCCTGGCCGAACTCAGCCTGCGTCAACGCACTGACCAGGTCAGCGCCGCGCTGGTGGCGGACCTGGGCCGCCTGTCGGACCCTGGCTACGCGACGGCGGCCCGTGTGCTCCGGAAGGCGCTGGCTGACCCCGGGTTGACCGGATGGATCCTCTGGCCGGTCTCCGAGGCCGCCGTCACACTGGCCCTCGAGTCGGATGATGCCCGCGATTTTGGGGACTGCCTGGCCTTTCTCGCTGAGCTGACGCCCCGGCTGACCGGGGAGTTTGCCATCCGGCGGCTGCTGGCCCGGGATCCTGACGCGGCCCTGCAGGCCATCCGGACCTGGACGGGCCACCCCGACGAACACGTCCGCCGTCTCGCCAGTGAGGGCACCCGGGCCTACCTGCCCTGGGCTGTCCGTGTTCCGGCCCTGGTTCAGCGCCCTGAAGCCACCCTTCCCATCCTCGACGCCCTGTACCGCGACCCGTCGGAGTACGTGCGCCGCTCCGTGGCCAACCACCTCAACGACCTGGCGCGCCACGCACCCGCGGTAGTGGTGTCGACGGCGGCAGGCTGGCTGGCCGCACCGGACGCCAATACGGCGTGGGTGGTCCGGCACGGACTGCGGACTCTGGTTAAGAAGGGCCATCCGGAGGCGCTGGCGCTCCAGGGCTTCGAACCAGCGTCGGTGGCTGTCTCGGAGCTACGCCTGGACCGGATCGAGGTCGCCATGCCAGGGGACCTGGGCTTCGAATTCGAGATCTCAAACAGCGGCAGTGAGCCGGCGCGGCTGGCGGTGGACTACGCGGTCCACTACCGCAAGGCCAACGGCAGCCAGTCCGTGAAGATCTTCAAGCTAACGGCACTGACCCTTGCCCCGGGCGAGACCAGGACGCTGGGGAAGCGGCACGCCTTCAAACCGATGACCACCCGGGTCCATCATCCTGGTCTGCACGCCCTGGAGCTCCAGGTCAATGGCCTACGGCACGGCCGTGCGGAGTTCAACGTCAGCACCTGACAGCCGCGATGCCGGCTCCGTCAGTCCTCCGTGGGTGTGGTCCTGTTGGGGTGGTAGGTCCGCCAGCTGTGCTCCGGTTCGAACCCCAGCAACCGCCGCGCCTTGTCAATGGAGAGCATGGTTTCGTGCTCCCCCAGCTCCTTGGTGACCCGGACGTCCGGGAAGACCTCCGCGGCCAGGCTGGCGCTGGAACGGCTCATCACGGTGTCCGCGTTGGCCACGATGAACGCTTCGAACCCCGGCTCCCCGTACTCGAGCGCCCGGACCACGGCCCGGGCGCCGTCGCGGCCGTCAATGTAGCCCCACAGGTTCCACTTCCGCAGTGTGGCGTCGGCATCAAAGGACGGGAAGTTCTCGTAGTCCTGGGCGTCCATCACGTTGGAGAACCGCAACGCCACGATGCCCAGTTCCGGGTCCCAGCGCGTCAGTTCGATCGCCATCTGCTCTTCGAGGTGCTTGACCAGCGAGTAGGTGCTTTCCGGCCGGGCGGGATATTCCTCGTCCACGGGGATGTAGGGCGGGTCCACGTCGAACGGCAGCCCCAGCACCGTCTCGCTGGACGCGTACACCACCTTTTTGATCCCGGCGCGGCGGGCGGCCTGGAAGACGTTGTAGGTGGAGAGCATGTTGTTTTCGAAGGTGGCCGCGTCCGGGAGGATACCCGGGGCGGGGATCGCCCCAAGGTGGACGACGGCGTCAAAGCCTGAGTGCCTGTCGTCCAGTCCCAGCAGCACATCCAGGACCTGGCCGTAGTTGCGGAGGTCCACGATGGCCAGTCCGGGGCTGCGGTCCCCCGCCCGGTCCAGGTTCAGGACCTGGTGCCCGTCAGCGGTGAGCCTGCGCACCACGTGCCGCCCCAGTTTTCCGCTGCCGCCTGTCACTGCAATTCTCATGGGTGTCCGCCTTGCCCGTTCAGGAAGTGTTCGACGGCGGCAATGGCCGCCTCCGTGATTTCGCCGGGGTCCCCGCTGCCGTCCACGGACACCACCAGACCCCGGCCAGCGTACACGGAGACCACTTCGTGGGTTTCGCGGTGGTAGAGGTCGAGGCGGCGGCGGAAGACATCCACGGTGTCGTCCTTGCGGCTCTGCTCCTTGGCCCGCTGCAGCATGCGTTGTTCCAGTTCGGCGTCGGGTGCCCGCAGTTCGATGACAGCGTCCACCCGTTTGCCCTGCGAGCGCAGCATGTTGTCCAGTTCGGTGACCTGCGGTGCCGTGCGGGGAAAGCCGTCCAGCAGGAACCCGGCCTCGACATCGGCGTCCAAAAGCCTGTCCTTGACCAGTGCGTTCGTCAGGTGGTCGGGTACAAAAAGGCCGTCATCCAGGTATTTGGCTGCTTCCTTGCCCAGCGGGGTCTCGTCGCTGACGTTGCTGCGGAAGATGTCGCCGGTGGAAACGGCGGGGATCCCGAAATGCCGCGCCACGTGCTCGGCCTGGGTACCTTTTCCGGAGCCGGGCGGACCGATGATGAGCAGTCTGGTCATATTCCTTGTCCCTCCGCGGCGTCATCGCCACTGTGTTGGGGTCAGCCTCCGGCAACGCCGGTGCGTGCTTCATTCTGCCCATAAGGGTCAGCACAATGCCAGCCGCCGGGAGGGGACCGGAGGCTGGCATGGTGCTGGCGGGGAGTCAGAACCTCGAGTTAGCCCCCGTGAACGGCGTCGTCGGTAGCGGGTAACCGTTGCGGTCCGTCAGCCCGGCCGGCGGGGTGTAAGTTGGCGTGACATTGCCACTTTTTGGATCCCGGGCGCCGGTGATCAAACTGCCGAGGGTGACAGTAAGCTGCGGTTGCGAAGTGCCGGGGTTCCAGACCAGGACGGCATTGAAGCTCAGGTCGCCTCCCGTCGAGTAGCTGGCGTTCAGGGCCACCGTCCCGAACCTGGCGGAGGGGCATGCAGCATCGGTACTGGTGAATCTCAGCGAGTTGCCGGCGGTTATGGTGACGGTGCCGTTCGCTGTTTGGCTGCCAGGGGTGTCCTGCCAGGTGCTGCAAATGCTTGCGGGAAGCAACTGCTCCGAGAATGACAAGGTAACTTTGTCACCAGCGTCGGGAGTGAACTGAGTTCCGCCGTTGGTAAGCAAAACACCTGTTACCCGCGGCGCCGTGGTGTCCTTGCTCGAGGTAGCCGTCCCGGCAACAACACTGACGTTGCCCGCTGCATCCGCGGCGACCACCGAATAAGTGACCGTCGGGTCGTTGAGCGTGGTCAGGTCCATCACCGCACTCCACTGGCCCAAGCTGTCGGCAAAGACTGTTTTCGGAACCGAGTGCACTGCGCCAGCGTCCTTGGCGGTAATCGTCACCGATGACAACGGCTCGGCGTTGCCGCTGACCTGGACACCCCCGACAGTGCTGCTGGTGATCAGCGCCGGTGCGCTGATTGTTGGCGTAGCTGGTGGTGTGGTGTCTGCAGCAGCAACACCTATGCTGCGTGCCGATTCCGCCCCGGCCCAGGCGCCGAGGACGGGCGTGACGGTGTAGTACCAGGTGCCGGCCGGCAGGGCGGCCTCGGTACAGGTGAGCGCAGCGATGTTTCCGGCGCATGCTCCCCCGGCGGCAACCTTGGTGCCACCGGCAGCTGACGGGTAACGCGCAACGGTGTAGCGGGCAACCGGGCGGCCCGCCGCCGTCGTGCCCTGCTGCCAGCTGACCGAAGCGGCACCGGCAGATGCCGATGCTATGGGTGCTGCCACGGCCTGTAATGAATCAGCGCGGGCTGCTCCGGCGTTGCTGCCCAGGGCCTGCCAGTAGGCGTTGGCCGCCGGCCCACCCCACGTAACGGCGAGCGCCGCCGTGACCACGCAGGCGATCCGGGTCCTGGCTGTACGGTTCATTTGCGGGCCTCCAGGGTGACGGGCAGGCTGAATGTGGCGCCTTGGCACACTGAGGCTGATGCCGTGGACATGGCTGCGGCGCCGGGCAGGGTGATCAGCGCCGTCGAGTTGGCTGCAATAGTGACCGGCGGGGCCAGCGGCGCCTCAGGAGCAACGAATGTCACCCCGGTGGTGAGGCAGGTCGCGTGGGCGGCGTCTGCCGTGGCCGCGCCGCTGCCCGTGATGGCGTAAACCTGCACGGCGTAGCTGTTGGGGTTGAACGCCCGGACGGCAACATCGGCGGTGCCGCCCGGGACGAGGGTGGTTTGCGGGCTGTCGCCTGCCACGAGCGCCTGCGCCGTGACAGCTGCCATGGTGCCGTTGGTGGCGGAACCGGTACCCGAGCCCAGCAGTGCCCAGTAGGCGTAGGCACCGCCCGCGCCCGTCGCCAGGCACAGCGTGAGGGTTGCCGCCGCAGTCCTGGCAGCCAGCTTTCGGGGCGCAGGCCGCGACGCAGACTTTATGGTGGTGGCTGTGAAGCGCCCGGTGGCTGCCCTGTGTCGTCCGGATGTCATCTCAGTTCCCTTCCCCTACGGCGGAGTAGGCGAGCTGAAGCGTGGCGCCCTTGCAGCCATCCTGGTTCAGCGCCGTGTCCAGCATGGTGATTTTCGGCCACACTGCCGACGACGATTTGAGGTTGCTGAGGGTGCTGGGCCCGACCGGAAGGGTCAGTGGATAGCCTCCGCTGTAGTTGGTCACCACGTAGTCCGCCATGGTGCAGGGAAGCCCCGCCGCGACGGCTGCCTGGGTCCTGGTGATGCCGGCGATCGTCACCGACAGGTTGGACAGCGCCAGGGTTTTGTTGTTCGGGTTGGCGAAGGATGGATTGAGCGGGAGCGTGGATCCGGGGGTGAGCAGCTGGCCGAGGTTGCCTGAGATGCTGAACGTCTTCTTGGCGGCCTGGACGAACAGTTGGACCACAACGCCGGCGGCCTGGCTGTCGCCGGCGTTGGTGGAAAGGGTGAGGTCCGCTTTGCCGTTCGGGGTGGTGGCTGACGTTGCCACGGTGAGCACAACCGTGGCGGCCTTTCCGGAACCCAGCGTGACCGACGCCGGCGCGAAGACCGCCGTCGTGCTGGCCGGAAGTCCCGAAACAGTGGGAGTGACGGTGCCGCTGAAGCCGTTGGCCGAGGTCAGTGCCACGGAATAGGTGACAGTATCGCCCTGGTCAACCGTCCGGCTGGCGGGAGTGGCCTGGATGGTGACGCCCTTTTTGGTGCTGCCCTGGCTCCCGCCCTGGCTGGCAGCGAAGATGGTGCCGGCCGAAACGAGCATCACCAGAAGCCCCACCAGCAGCACTTTGACTGCTGTAGTGGTTCTTCGCATGGCAGTGCGGAAGTACCCGGATTCGTTCTGCACGTCTTGCCCTTCTGGTTTGGTCTGGGAGTTGCGGGCAGGTTGGAAATCGCCGGCGGGGAAGGATCAGGTCCTCCCCCGCCGGCGAAGCCTGTTAGACGCTGCCCACCGTGATGGTTACGACGGCGCCCTTGCACGCGTCCTGGTTCTCGTCGCTGTTGTTGAACTTCAGCACTCCGCTGCCCACGGAGACATTGGACGCACCGGCCGCAACGAGGGAGTTGGATGTGACAGCGGTGACCTCAAACCAGGAGGCCTTGCAGTTCGTGGGATCGCTCGTGCTTACGGTGGCGGTCAGGGCGCCCACCCTGGAGCCTGTTGTGTTGGTGTTGGCAGCCGTGTAGGCGACACTGGCCTCGTTGCCCGGCGCAAGACCAGCCGCGAAAGTTGCCGTCAGCGCCAGGGTGCCATTGGCCGTGGCGTTGGTGGCAGTGCCACTGCCCGAGCCCGTCGTGGTCCAGTAGGCGTAGGCTGCGCCGCCGCCGCCGGCCACCAGTGCGAGCGCTCCAGCAGTTGCGAGGACCTTGTTCTTCTTCGTCATTGTGCGCATGAGTAGGACTCCTTTGTCTGAAAGTAAGAGCGATGATGAGACTCACAGCGACCGGGCCCGCTGTGGGATCCTGGCGTTTGGCTGCTCGATGACGCTCATACTTCCGGGCGATGGGAACGCGAACAACGCGTAGTGGTACTGGTCTTTTGGCACAGCTCCTGCCGGCGACCTCTTGGTTTCACCACCTGGTACTCACTTTTTGCCGCGGCGCCGCCCAATCCGTGACGGTGCAGTTTCAGCGGCTGGCGCGTGTATATAATTTTGGATACCGGCTTAGCAGAAGGCCGTTGGAAAGTTCGTCGATCCAGCGACCGTCACCCGTTCCCCGTTGCACGCGGAACCGCTGTGGGTTGCTGGCTCGTTTTGACCTGAGCGATTGGCACCAGAAAATCGTGGCCGGCGAGTCAACTGCAAAACCCGATACATCCATCACAGAGCACCTCCATGAACTGGTCCTCAGCAGTTCCGACGTGGAGGACTTCCTGAGCGAACTTGCGCAGGTTTCTGCCCGCAACCTCTCCGAGCCGGGCGACGAGATCCTGTGCGCCATCACGTTGCTGCGGCCGCGCAAGGCCGCCACCACTGTTGCCAGCAGCCCGGGGGCCGATGGCCTGGGCCAGCTCGAACACGAGTTTTCGCACACACCCAGCATGTCCGCCTCCCTCGGCCGCGAAACGGTCCATGTCCGCGACGTGAGCGGGGACGTCCACTGGGCGGACTACTCGACGGCAGTCCTGGCGGAAGGCGTCCGGTCGGTCCTGGCCCTGCCTTTCGAACTTGAGGGCGAAACCAAGGCCGCTTTGCTGCTCTATTCCAGCCGGCCCAACCGCTTTGCGGGCCGGGTGCTGAAATTTGCCGAAGAATTTGTTAAGCAAACGTCGCTGGCCCTGCGGCTGGCTGTCCGTTTTGCGCATTACAGCGAAACCGCAGCCAACCTGCGGGCCACACTGGAATCAAGGACCCAGATCGACATGGCCGTGGGCATCATCATGGCGCAGAACCGGTGCAGCCAGCAGGAGGCCTTCGAAATCCTGCGGACCGCTTCCAGCACCCGGAATTCGAAGCTGCATGACGTGGCCACCGCGGTGGTCAATTCCCTGGGCCAGGGCCCGGCCAAAACCCACTACGACGGCTAGGACCCGCCACCGTCCGCCTCCCGGGGCGGCAGGGAGCCGACGTTGGAACCGCCCACCACCACGACTGCTCCGACCAGGAGCGCGGCGTTGGCCCAGAAGATTCCCAGGACGCCCAGCGGCGCCGCAAAAGCTCCGACCGCGACGGGCAAAGTAACCTGCGCCAGGCGGTTGACGCTCATCCGCAGCCCCAGGACTGCGCCGTGGCTCGACGAGGCGGTCAGCGCCACCACCCAGGCCATGGTCAGAGGCTGCGGAATACCCAGGCCAAGGCCAAGGCCCACCATCACCGCAATGGCGCCGGGGGCACCCACCAGGGGCAGCGCGGCGAGCGAGAGCACTGCCGCACCGATGGAAACCATCAGCATTGCCTTGCGGCCGAATTTATCGATCAGGCGCGTCAGCCCGAGCCTGCTGGCGACTGACACGGCCGCGCGCAGGGCAAGGAGCATTCCCACTACCGGCGCACTGACATTTTGCTCCGACGCCCACACGGGGACGAACGCATACATCAGGTCAACGGTCACCAGCACTGCTCCGCTGACCACCAGGGACCGCCACAGCCCGGGGGTCTTCAGCACCGTGGCCGCACTGGCCCGGGGCGCCCCCGCCTGCCGCCGGTTCTTCCGCAGCCCCGCATCGGTGCGGCGGAGGAAAAAGTAGGCCGGCAGGGCCAGCGTGCTGAATGCCAGGCACACCAACAGGCCAAGGCTGGTGTCCGGAGGATTGCCGCCGGGCACAGTGGCCGCGGCCGCGAAGGTGACAGCGGGCGGTCCCACCAGTTGTCCGATCGAGGCCGCGGCAGTGAGCGTTCCGAACGCGCTGTCCCTGGAGGCGCCGTGGCTGACGTGCGCCACAAAGGCCTGCTGCCCCACCATGACCATCAGGTGGCCCAGGCCAATCACGGCACTGGCCAGCAACAACACGGGCAGTCCCGGCACCAGCAGCATCAGGCCCGTCCCGCCCGCCGCAAGCAGCAACCCGGTAAAAGCCAGCACAATCCCGCCCACTTTGTCCGCCAGCCTCCCCACGGGGAAGGCGGCAAGCAGCGCAGGAAGGGCGAAGCTTGACGCGAGGGCGCCCAGGAAGACCGGGTCTGCCCCGGCGGCGAGCGCACGGTAGCCGATGATGAGCCGGATGCCCACCCACGAGGCCTGGGCCAGGATGGCTTGGCCGCTCAGGGCCGTCCGCCAGCCTGCATGGCTCACGGGCGCAGCGGTATTTCGTCCGCTCCCCCCAACAGCCTGGTCAGGTCATCGATGCTGTCGCGGGTGGCCTGGTAGCGGTCCGGATCGAGGTGGAAGATGGCCAGCTGCAGGGCGTAGGCAAGCGCCATGGGAATCAGCTGGGTCCGGTATTCGGTGTCGTCCCCGCGCCGGGCGGCAAGCAGGTGGTCCGGGCTGGGCCGGAAACGGTAACCCGGAACGTCGGAAAGCACAATGCTCCGGCCGCCGCGCCGCGCCGCCTCGGAGATGAGGGTGGGAAGGTGCAGCGGCGCTTCCCGCAGCGCCAGCGCTATGAGGGCGCTGTTTTCGTCGAAGCTGACGAAGCCTTCCGCGAGGTCCTTCGGGGTGGCGCCCAGCAGGACGGTTGCCAGGCCCAGCCGCCGCAGCCGGCGGGCAAGCAGTTCAAGGGTGGGCCGTTCATCGTTTTTTGAGTACAGGTACACCACGCTGGAGACGTGCAGCGCCTTGGCGGCAGCGTCCAGGTCTTCCTGCGGCACAAAATGCGGCAGCCGCTTCAGCGCCCTGATCTCGTCGGCGATAAAGGCTGTCAGGTCATGGCCCGATTCCCCGCGCATCACGGTGGCGCTGGGAACCGTCTCCTCTTCGTCCCTGCGCAGGTCTGCCCGCAACTCCGGGTAGCCCCGGTAGCCCAGCTTCTTTGCCAGGCGAACCACCGTGGATTCATGGGTCCGGGCCCGTTCGGCCACTTCAGCGGCCGGGATGCCCGCCATATCCCCGGACATCAGCACGTTCATGGCGCGCTCCTCGGAAGCGCTCAGCCTGACCGTACTGCTGGCAACTACTGCTTTGAAACTCACTCTGGCTCCCCTTTGAGATCCGCGTTCCATTCGATGTGATGCTTGACACTATGCCACGGACATGCAATCCTGTGCAAGATTGCAAGAACGGTTAAGGACCAATCCTGCTTCACCTATTTTCTCCACTTTGCCGCAGAGAGGCGGACAACAAAGATGCAAACCCTCAACGCACCTGTTGCGCTTGAATGGACGGTTGCCTCCGCGGCCGTCGCCGGGGGCCTGGCCATAGCAGTGGTGGGTGCCGGTTATGGCCTTACCAACACGTCCGGCGTGGGCGCCGGGTTCTTCCCAACAGTGGCCGGCACCCTGATGGCCCTGGCCGGTGTGCTCTGGCTCCTCCAGCTCGCAGCGGCTCGCAAAACGGCTGCCGCAGCACCCGCCATCGGCGACATACTGGAGTCCGTACCGCCGCACCACGATTCCGGTTCGGCACTGGTGTCGCTGCTTGATGACGACAACAGCGAGGAACCGGAAGCGGACTTCCCGGACCGGCAGGGCATTGCCCGCGTGGGGATCATCGCCGCCGCGATCCTGCTGGCCGCGCTGCTGCTGCCCTACCTGGGCTACACCATCGTGATGACCCTGATGCTGGGCTCCATCCTCTTCCTCGTCAGCAAGCGGAAACTGTGGCTGGCGGTCCTGGTGGCTGTCGGCGCCGCGCTGGCGTCCCGCCTTGTTTTTGAAGTGTGGCTGGGTACGGCGCTGCCTACCGCCAGCATCGACTTCCTCGCCGGACTGGGGCTGTAGCCATGGGTTTTGACCAGCTTCTGGGTGGCCTGGCCACCGTATTCACTCCCGAACACCTCCTGTTTGCCCTGATCGGCTGCGTGCTCGGCATGCTGGTGGGCGTACTTCCGGGCTTCGGCCCGGCTGCGGCGGTGTCCCTGCTCATCCCGGTGACCTTCGGCTTGGACGCCACGTCGGCGATCATCATGCTGGCCGCCATCCTGTATGGCGCGGCCTATGGCGGAACCACGACGGCGGTCCTGCTGCGGATCCCGGGCGAAGCATCCTCCATCGCCACCACCCTTGACGGCTACCAGATGGCCAAGCAGGGACGGGGCGGACCGGCCCTGGTGATCGCGGCCCTCGCCTCCTTTGTGGGCGGACTGATCGGCGTCGTCGGGTTTGTGGTGGTGGCCCCGTTCAGCCGCCTCGCCCTGGAATTCGGCGCCCCGGAACTGTTCCTCGTCTCCCTCCTGGGCTTCGCCCTGATCACCAGCTTCGCCGGCTCGAACCCCGCCAAGGCCCTGCTCAGCGCCGCGGCCGGCCTGGCCATCGCCACCGTCGGGGTGGACTCCGGTGTCGGAATCGCCCGCTTCACGTTTGACATGCCAGAACTGTTCGACGGGCTGGGCCTCGTGGCCATCGTGATGGGCGTCTTTGGCCTCAGCGAAGTCCTGGGCCAGGCCCAGAAGGGCCCCCTGGGAGTGCCGAGTCCGCTCAAGGTCGCAAGGCTGCTGCCCACCCGCACCGACCTGCGGCGCTCCGCACTGCCGTCCCTGCGCGGATCGGTTATCGGCTTCTTTATGGGCCTGCTCCCGGGCTCTCCGGGCGCCGCCACCTCACTGGCCTCCTACGCCGCGGAGAAAAAACTCTCCAAGCGCTCCAAGGAATTCGGCCGGGGCGCGGTGGAAGGCATCGCCGGACCGGAATCGGCAAACAACGCCCTGGCAGTGTCCTCGATGATCCCGCTGTTCACCCTGGGCATCCCCACCTCCGCCACGGTGGCCATCATGGCCGGCGCGTTCACCATGAACGGGCTTATCCCCGGGCCGCTGCTGTTCCGGGACAACCCGGACGTGGCCTGGGCCATCATCGCCAGCCTCATTGTGGGCAACCTGATCCTGCTGGTCCTTAACGTGCCGCTGGCCCGGGTCTGGATCGCCGTGCTGAAGGTTCCGTTCCACTACCTCATGGCCGCCATCCTGGCCTTTATGTTCCTGGGCACCTACTCCATCAACGGCAGCGCCTTCGACATCCTGATCATGCTGGGCGCCGGCCTGCTGGGCTACGTCTTCCAGCTGGTCAAGGTCCCGCTCACGCCGCTGGTCCTGGGACTCATCCTGGGCCCGTTGCTGGAAGAGAACTTCCAGCGGTCCCTGGCCCTGTCCCGCGGCGACTACAACGTGTTCCTGCAGGGCCCCATCAGCCTCACCCTGATCGGCGTCATCGTCCTGGCCATCCTGTTCGGCGCCGTCCGCCCCCTCATCGCTTCCATGCTGAAGAAAAAGACCATCACCCCTGTCGCATCAAAGGAGCTTGCGAAATGAAAAAAATCCCCGCACTGACCGCCACCGCCGCACTGGCCGCATCCGTTGCCCTGGCCCTCACAGGCTGCGGCGGACAGCCGGCATCCAGCACCGCTGCCGCCGACTTCCCCAAAGCCGGCTCCACCATCGAGTGGATCGTCCCGTCCGCAGCCGGCGCCGGCAACGACATCCTGGCCCGCATCATTGCTCCTGTGATGCAGGAGGACCTGGGCGCCAACATCAAGGTGGTCAACAAGGAAGGCGGCAGCCAGGTAGTGGGCCTGAACTATGTGGCCCAGGCCAAGCCGGACGGCCTCACCTTCGGCAACACCAACATCCCCTCCATCCTTGGCCGCTACCTTGACCCGTCCAAAAAAGCCGCCTTCGACCGCGGCAGCTTCACCCCCATCGGCTCGTTCGCCACCAACTCCGTGGTGATCGGCGTCAACAAGGACAGCAAGTACAAAACCATCAAGGAACTGTTCGACGCCGTCAAGGCCGAACCGGGCAAGATCACCGTGGGCACCGACTCCCGCGCAGGAGATGACCACATCAACCTGCGCCTCCTCGAGGACCAGCTTGGCCTGGACTTCAACATCGTGCATTACAACAGTGGCGCGGACAAGGTCGCAGCCATCGTCTCCGGTGAGACCGATTTCGCCCTGGGCGGCGTCTCGAGCTTTTACGGCCAGTACAAATCCGGTGACATCAAGCTCCTGACCGTCGTCGAGGACGCTGCAAGCCCGTTCGCCCCGGAGGTTCCCACGCTGAAGGGCTCCGGCTACGACGTCAAGCCGATGGCCAGCAACTTCGCCCTCTCCGTTCCGTCCAAAACGCCCAAGGACGTTGTGGCAAAGCTCGAGTCCGCGCTGAAGAAGGCCACGGAAACTCCGGCCGTGCAGGAAAAGCTCAAGGGTGCGGCCACCCAGCCCGCCTGGAAGTCCAGCAGCGACGTAGCCAAGCTCTGGGAAGAGCGCGAATCCACCATCAAGCCCGTCATCGATGAACTCCTGAAGCAGCAGTAACCGTGGACTCCTCCAGAAAGGCCGGCGATACCATGCAGGCAGACCTCAGCTCTCCCCTGTCCACCGCTGAACTGGTGCAGCGACTGGCGGCCATTCCCGCCGCCAACATCAGCGACGCCCAGGAACGGATCGGCGTGGCCTCGGCCCTCTCACCCTCCTGGCCCGGCGCCAGGCTGGCCGGGCCCGCCTACACGGTGTGGACCAGGCCCGGGGACAACCTCTACATCCACAAGGCGCTCGAAGAAGTGCAGCCGGGCGATGTGATTGTGGTCAACGGTGGCGGCGACCAGTCCCGCGCCCTCATCGGCGACATGATCGGCATCCGCGCCCGGAACCAAGGCGTGGCCGGCTTCGTGATCGACGGCGCCGTCCGCGATGCCGATGCCCTGGCCGAATGCGGGCTGCCGGTCTTCGCCCGCTCCGTTACCCCTGCCGGACCCTACAAGTTCGGCCCGGGCCGGCTGCAGATCCCGGTGGCGATCGACGGCGTCGTGGTGTCACCCGGCGACCTGGTCATCGCCGACGCCGACGGCGTGGTGGTGGTCCGCCGGGACGATGCGGAGCAGGTCCTCGCCCAGGCGGAAGCCATCGAAGCCCGCGAGGAAGCCAAACGCACAGCCTTCGCCGGCGCCGCCAGCTAAACACCGGCACGCAGTGCTGGCCGGCGCCCCGCAGGGGGCTCCGGCCAGCACCACGTCAAGACGCGGGACGTAACACCACACGGGCACCTTCCAACGGTAGACTGGTGCAAAATCTTGCCGGGGGCCTCATGAAACAGCAACGCATCTGCCTCGTCATTGAGGACAATGACGACATCAGGGGACTCATCACCCTGGTCCTGGGCCGCGCCGGGTTCGAGGTCCGGGCCGTGGCCACCGGCGCCGCCGGCATCGCCGCGGCAGCGGATCCCGCCGTCGCCCTGATCACCCTGGACATGGGCCTGCCGGACATGGACGGGCACGTGGTGGCCCGGGCGATCAGGGCCCTGAGCAAAGCGCCGCTGCTGTTCCTCACCGCCAGGTCCGAAAGTGACGACATCCTTGCAGGCATGGCATCCGGCGCTGACGCATACCTGACCAAACCGTTCCGGCCCGCGGAGCTCCAGATCATGGCACTGCAGCTGTGCCCCGATCCGGTTTCACAGGCCCCGCACATATCCGGCAAATCAGCTTCCTAACTTGGCCGCCTAAAAATGAGGAATGACTCCTCAGCACAAACCAACACGTAGGCCGGGCCGCCTCAGGCGGGCCGTCATTGCAGGGTCTGTAGCCCTCACGCTTTCGGCCGGCGGCGCCACCGCCTGGGCCCTGGACCGCTTTGTGGTCCAGCACGTGGCCATCGCAGACGTCTCCGCGTACGAGGCAAGCCAGAACAGCGCCGCCGGCACCACCACCGCGGACACCGCCGCCGATGCTGCGGCCACCGCCATCACCACTGACACGTCCTACTCCGCCGGCGACACCAACATCAGCATCTCCACGGTGACCACGGGAACCGGCGACAGCACCGTCACCTACTACGTGGCCGACGTCGTCCTCGATGACGCCACCACCCTCCAATCCGCCTTCGCCAACAACAGCTTCGGTGAAAACATCACCGAAACCACCTCCGCCATCGCCGCGGACAACAATGCCGTCTTCGCTATCAACGGCGACTATTACGGCTTCCGGGACACCGGCATCGTGATCCGCAACGGCGTCGTGTTCCGCGACGAGGGCGCCCGGCAAGGACTGGCGTTCTACCGCGACGGCACCGTCAAGGTCTACGACGAGACCACCACCACCGCCGACCAGCTGATTGCCGACGGCGTCTGGAACACCCTCTCCTTCGGCCCGTCCCTCCTGGACAACGGCGAAGTGGCCGCGGGCATCGAGGACGTGGAGGTGGACACCAACTTCGGCAACCACTCCATCCAGGGCGAACAGCCCCGCACCGCCGTCGGCGTCATTGACGGGAACCATCTGGTGTTTGTGGTGGTGGACGGCCGCAGCCCAGGCTACAGCGCCGGCGTCACCATGACCGGTCTAGCTGAAATCATGCAGGGCCTCGGCGCCACCACCGCGTACAACATCGACGGCGGCGGGTCGTCCACCATGTATTTCAACGGCTCCCTGGTCAACAATCCGCTGGGCGAAAACAAAGAGCGCGGCACCTCCGACATCCTTTACATCGCAGGCTAGGGCCGGGCCATGATCATCCTCATTCCCGCCTACGAGCCGGACGGCCAGCTGCCTGACCTGATCCGCACCCTCCGCGACGCCGAGCCGTTCGCCCCCGTGGTGGTGGTGGATGACGGCAGCGGCCCGGCGTACAAGGACGTGTTCGACGCCGTCAGGGCACTCGGGTGCCACGTCATCGGTTACGGCCGCAACAGGGGGAAGGGGTTCGCGTTGCGTACCGGCTTCGGTTTTGTGGCGGAAAACCTTCCCGGCCACGACGTGGTCTGCGCCGACAGCGACGGCCAGCACCGGGCCAACGACATCCTGAAAGTAGCCAACACGCTGCAACAGAACAGGTCCGCGCCGTGGGGCCAGGCCACCATGGCGCTGGGCAGCCGGAACTTCACCGGCGAGGTGCCCGCCCGCAGCCGGTTCGGCAACGAAGCCACCAAGGCCCTCTTTACCCTGGCCACCGGCGAGCGCATCCCGGATACCCAGACCGGGCTCCGCGGCTACCCCGCAGCGATGCTTCCGTGGCTGCTGACCGTCCGCGGTGACAGGTATGAATACGAGCTGAACCTGCTGCTGGAGGCCCGGCACGCCGGTTACGCCCTGCAATCGGTGGAGATCGCCACGGTGTACCTGGACCACAATTCCGGCTCGCATTTCAGGCCGCTTGCCGATTCGGTCCGGATTTACGCACCGATGCTCAAGTTCCTGGCATCGTCCTTCGCCGCGTTCCTGGTGGACACCGTGGTGTTCCTGGTTTTGACCGTGCTGGTCGACTCGCTGCTCATGGCGGTGCTGGGTGCCCGCGCGGTCAGTTCGGCAGTGAACTTCATGGTCAACCGGCGCCTGGTTTTCAGGCACGGCGGGGAGAAGCCTGCCGGGTCCACCGGCCTGCGCTACTTCGGCCTGGTAACTGTGCTGCTCGCCGCCAATGTCGGCCTGATCTGGGCACTGGAGGCCGGCGGGATCCACCCGCTTCCCGCCAAGATCCTGGCCGAGATCGCCCTGCTCGCCATCAGTTTCACGGTGCAGCAGCGCTACCTGTTCGCCGGCAAAAGCGCCGCAGCCCCCGTTGACCGGACGTCCAGCGCAGCACCAGCCCGCACTCATATATCCGGCTAGGTTCCGTCACAGCAGCGGCACAGTATTGCCCGGCATCGTAGTTACCAGCCCACCGAGAACCCACCCGGAGAATCCCATGAACCCCCTGATTTTTATCCTGGCAGACCTTGCCGCCATCAGCCTCCTGACCTTCGCCCTCTACCTCCGCCGGCACCGCCGCCGGGACCTGGTGGTGTCGTACCTGGGCATGAACGTCGGCGTCCTGGCCGTTGCCACCGCCCTCTCCGGCTCGGCAGCGAGCCTGGGCCTGGGGCTGGGACTCTTCGGGGTCCTCTCCATCATCCGGCTCCGGTCCACCGAACTGGCCCAGCATGAGGTGGCCTACTACTTCTCGGCCCTGGCCCTGGGCCTGATCGCCGGACTCGGCATCGAACCCCTGTGGCTGACCGTCTCGCTGATGGCCCTGATCCTGCTGGTGATGTTTGTGGGCGACCACCCCCGCGTGCTCCCCGCCCACCGGCACCAGAGCGTGATCCTGGACCGCGCCATCGCCGAGGACAGCGAGCTCTTCGCCCGGCTGGAAGCAGTCCTGCACGGCAAGGTCCACTCCGCCACTGTCCAGGAACTGGACCTGGTGAACGACAAAACACTTGTGGACGTCCGCTACGCTTACGTGCCGGCAACCTGGCCTGCGGTGCCGGCGTCCGTCGTCGAGCCCATCTACCCCGCCCGGCAGGCCGTTTCCTCCCAGCAGGCCGCCGCCAGCGAGGCCGTCCCCGCCGCGGCACACGCCGGGACCGGTGCGGCATGAGCACCCTGGCTGCCGTCCCCATGGACAACCTGCACCTCCTGCCCGCGGTGGGACTCGAAGAGCTCAACGCCGAAGCCGCCCTCCAGACCCGGGTGGACCGGAAATACGTGGTCCCCACAGCCGTGGCCCGCCACCTGCTGGCCACCTTCAGCCACGAGGCCCGCGTCCTGGAAATGGACGGCGCCCGCAGCTTCGCCTACGACTCGGTCTACTTCGACACGGCAGCCCTGGACAGCTATCTGTTGGCGGCCCACGGCCGCCGCCGGCGCTACAAGATCCGCACCCGCACCTACGTGGACAGCGGCATCAGCTTCCTGGAAGTCAAAACCGCGGGCGCCCGGGAAGCCACCGTCAAGGAACGCATCCCGTACCGTCTGGAGGACCGGGACCGCCTCACCGAGGAAGGCCTGGACTACGTCCGCGAAACCCTGGCCGCCGCCGTCGGCACCGTTCCTGCCGGCACCCTTGCGTCTGTCCTGGAAACCAGATACCACCGCACCACGTTGTTCCTGCCGGGCTGCGGCAGCCGGGCCACGATCGATACCGGGGTGACCTGGCAGCGGCCGGCCCACCGGTCCTGGGTCCTTACCGACGCGATCATCCTTGAGACAAAATCCGGTTCCACTGCCGGCCCGCTGGACCGGCACCTCTGGGCCCACGGCATCCGGCCGTCCCGGATTTCAAAGTTTGCCACCGGCATGGCAGCCCTTCGGGCGGACCTGCCGGCCAACCGCTGGCACCGGACGCTTCGCCGGTCGCTGAACCTCCAGCCCGCAGCCTGACCCTCCCACTCTCTTTCTTCCCCCAAAGGACCTTCACCATGAAAAGCTTCCGTTCATACCTCTCCGTTGCAGCCCTCGCCGCCGCGATCGGCCTGGCAGGCTGCTCAGTGGCCGCGACCACCCCCACCGGGGTGTCGTCCGTCAGCGGCGCCACCACCGGCAGCAGTTCCACGGCCACCACCGGGACGGCGCAGGCCGTTTCGCTGGACACCCTGGCTGAGGACACCCACTACGACGCCGACGACCTCACCTGGGACGCAGCCAGCGAAGTAGCCGTCACGCTGGCGGACGGTGCCAGTGCCGTGGCCGGCGGCACAACGTCGGACGCGGTCACGGTGGATGGCGATACGGTGACCATCACCACCGCCGGCACCTACCGCCTCAGCGGTTCCCTTTCCGACGGCCAGGTGGTGGTCGCTGCCGGCGAGGAGGACACCGTCCGGATCATCCTGGCCGGCGCGGACATCACCAGCTCCACCGGTTCCCCGTTTGTGGTCCAGAGCGCCGACGAGGCCATCGTGTTCCTCGAGGACGGCACCAGCAACGCGCTCAGCGACGCCACCAGCTACACGGACCAGGGCACGGACGCCCCCAACGCGGCGCTGTACTCCATGGCCGATCTGACCATCGCCGGCACCGGAGCGCTGACGGTGGACGGTAACTACAACGACGGGATCGCCAGCAAGGACGGCCTGGTCCTGGCGGCCGGCAACGTCACGATTAAGGCAGCGGATGACGGAATTGTGGGCAAGGACTACGCCGTCCTCCTCGACGGCGCCTACCAGGTCACCGCGGGCGACGACGGCTTCAAAAGCGACAACGACACAGACGAAGGCCGCGGCTGGGTCCTCATCAACGGCGGCACCCTGACCGTTTCAGCGGCCGACGACGGCGTCAAGGCCTTCAACACCCTCACCATCGCGGCCGGTACCACCACCGTGACGGAGTCGGAGGAAGGCCTCGAGGCACAGCACATCGTGATAGCGGGCGGCACGGCCACCGTCACCTCGAACGACGACGGCGTGAACGCCTCGGGCGGCAGCTCCACCACGGGCACGGCGCAAGGCGGCATGGGCGGCGGCGAGACGGTGGGCGACTACACCGTGGAGGTGACCGGCGGCCTGCTGACAATCAACGCCCAGGGTGACGGCCTGGATTCCAACGGCAACGCGTCCATCTCCGGCGGCACCGTGATCGTCAACGGCCCCACAAACAGCGGCAACGGCGCGCTGGACGTCAACGGCGAACTGGCCGTGACCGGGGGTACCGTTGCCGCCGCCGGCAGCGCCGGGATGGTGGTAACCCCGGGCAGCACCTCCACCCAGTCGGGAGTCCAGGTTGCCCTGGATTCCACGGTGTCAGCGGGCACCGTGATCCAGCTCGCCGACTCCTCCGGCACCGTGGTGGCGGCCTTCGTCACCACCAAGGCAACGCAGTCGCTGGTGTTCTCGTCGGCGGCCATCACGGCGGGGGCGGAGTACACCGTGTACACCGGCGGAACTGCCACCGTCAGCGCGGGCCTCGGCGAAGGGACCCTGGACGGCGCCTCCAGCGCCGGCACCGTGACCGCCGGCGAATACACGGCGGCGCAGGGCCCGGGCGGCGGCATGGGCGGGATGGGTAGCGGCCGGATGTAACTGGCCACCACATGGAACGGGTGGCAGCGGACTTCCGCTGCCACCCGTTTCAGTGCGTTAAGGGCCTACTTGGCCAGGAACCCGAGCAGGGCCTCGTTCACCTCTGCCGCGTGCGTCCACAGCAGGCCGTGCGGGGCACCTTCGATTTCCACGTAGTCGGCGCTGGGCAGGGCCTTCGCGAACAGGCGTCCGGTGGAGTCGATGGGCAGGATGTTGTCTGCGGTGCCGTGCACAATCAGGGCCGGGACGTCAATTTTGGGAATGTCGGCCCGGAAGTCGGTCAGCCACGTGGGCTGGGCCGCCACGGACGCGGTGGCGCTGGCGCCGGCAGCAAGGATCCAGCCGGCGTCGATGACTTCCTGGCTGAGCCGGGGCGTGCCCAGGAACGTGTCGGCGTTGTAGAAGTTCTTGAAGAATTCCGTGAAGAAGGCGTACCTGTCTACGGTGACGGCTTCCTTGAGACCATCGAAGACTTCCTGCGGAACACCGCCGGGGTTGTCATCGGTTTGCAGCAGGTACGGTTCCAGGGAACCCAGGAACGCTGCCTTGGCCACGCGGGCCGAGCCGTAAGTGCCCAGGTAGCGGCCCACCTCCCCGGTGCCCATGGAGAAGCCCACCAGGACAACATCACTGAGGTCCAGGCTGGTCAGGAGGGTGTTGAGGTCCGCGGCGAAGGTGTCATAGTCGTAGCCTTCGGTGGGTTTGCTGGACTTGCCGAAGCCGCGGCGGTCGTAGGTGATGACGCGGTAGCCTGCGGCCAGCAGGGCAGCCGTCTGCTTCTCCCACGAGGAGCCGTCCAGCGGGTAGCCGTGGATCAGGACCACGGGCTGTCCCGCGCCGTGGTCCTCGTAGTACAACTCGATGTCGGTGCTGTTCTCGGTGCCAACTTTGATAAGTGCCATGGGCAGTCCTTTCGGGAGGGGGGCGGTCACCGGTCCTCCGGTACCCGCAGTTTCCACTCTAGGACGGTTGCGCGGCCGGTTTCACTGAACCGGCAGAAACAAAAGCACCCCCGGCGTGATCCGCCGGGGGTGCTTTCGAAAAGGGGTTACGCCTGGGCAGTGGCCGGCTTGCCCGGAAGGGCCAGCTTGAAGACCTTGGCCCAGGAGGAGCCAACCTGCTTCAGCAGCGGGCCGGTGGTGTACTTCAGGCCGTAGCGCTGGCAGATCTCGCGGACCCGGGGAGCCACTTCGGCGTACCTGTTGGAGGGCAGGTCCGGGAAGAGGTGGTGCTCGATCTGGTGGGACAGGTTGCCGGTCATCAGGTGCATGAACTTTGAACCTGAGATGTTGGCGGAGCCGATCATCTGGCGGACGTACCAGTCACCCCGGGTTTCGCCTTCCACCATTTCCTCGGTGAAGGTGTCGGTGCCTTCGGGGAAGTGGCCGCAGAAGATGACCGCATGCGCCCAGACGTTGCGGACCGCATTGGCAGTGATGGTGCCCAACAGTGCCTGCTTGGCGGAGCCGGTGAGCATGGCCACTGCCGGGGTGGCGGCGTAGTCCTTGGTGAACTGCGTGATGACCTTTTTGCCCAGGGCCTTGAGGTCCTTGTTCAGCGCTTCCTTGGACTTGAGCCCCGCCTTGTACTCGGTCAGCTCAAGGTCATAGACGGCGATGCCCCATTCGAAGATGGGGGCCAGGATGGCGTTGAACAACGGGTTGGCCAGGTTGATCGGCTTCCACGGCTGGTTCTCATCCATACGCAGGAGGTTGTATCCGACGTCGTTGTCCTTGCCCACCACGTTGGTCCAGCGGTGGTGGAGGTCGTTGTGGGTGTGCTGCCACGAGCGTGAGGGGGTAACGAAGTCCCACTCCCAGGTGGTGGAGTGGATGTCCGGGTCCCGCATCCAGTCCCACTGGCCGTGCAGGATGTTGTGGCCCAATTCCATGTTTTCCAGGATCTTGGCCAGGCTCAGCAGCGTGGTTCCGGTGACCCACGCTGCCTTGTTTTTGCTGACCAGGAGCGCGGCGCGGCCGGAAATCTCCAGGCCACGCTGGATTTTGATCATGCGGCGGATGTAGGCGGCGTCGGCGGCGCCCCGCTTGCCCAGGATCTCGTCGCGGATGGCGTCCAGCTCGCGGCCCAGCTCGGCCACCTGCTCGTCGCTGAGGTGGGCAGCGGCGGGTGGCCGGACGGTGGGGCTGCCGGATTCCGCCAACTTCCCGGGGCGCGTTCGCGGGCTCTCGGTGGGAGTGGCTTTGGTGGGTGAAATTACAGACATACCTTGATGCTCCTCAGAGTTCGAGGTTGACGGGTCCGGCGGCTGCCGAGACACACGTTTGGATAAGTTGGCCGGGCTCGCCGTGGACCTCGCCGGTGCGGAGGTCCCGGACCTGTCCGGCCAGGAGGGGGGTCAGGCAGCTGTGGCAGATGCCCATCCGGCAGCCGCTGGGCATCAGCACCCCTGCGTCCTCGCCGATGTCCAGGATGGGGGTATCGCCGTCAGCTTCCACTTCCCGGTCCGAGGCTTCGAAGGTGACCAGGCCGCCGTCGAATCCCACGCCGCCGGCGAAGGTGGTGTTGAAGCGTTCGATCATGAGGTTGCCGGCGCTGCCGGCCACTGCCACGTCGGTGCCGGGCGCCGCGGTGGTCAGCAGCGCGCGCTTCCAGAGGTCCTCGGCGTCGTCCAGGAAGCTGTCCGGGCCGCAGGCATACGCTGCACGTTCCTTCCAGTCCGGGCAGATCTCGTCCAGCTGGGAGGTGCTGGTCAGGTCCATGCGGCCCTGCTCACCCGTGAACCAGTGCGCCAGCCGGAAGTTGGGGAACTGGTCCGCAAGTTCGGCGAGTTCCTCGCGGAACAGGCTGTCTCCCGGCGTACGCGCTGAATGAACCAGCACAACGTCGGCATCCGGACGCCGCGGCACAAGAGTCCGGATCATGGACATCACCGGAGTGATGCCGCTTCCCGCGGTGACCATCAGGAGGGGACGCGGGTGCTCGGGGAGGACGAAGTCGCCCTGCGGCGGCGCCAGGAAGAGGACGTCGCCGGGCCGGGTGGTGCGCACCAGGGTGCCCGATACTGCTCCGACGTCCGTAACGGTGATGGCAGGATCTTTGCCGGCTGCGGCGCTGAGGGAATAGGAGCGCCAGTGGCGGACGCCGTCGAGTTCCACTCCGATGCGGGCCCACTGGCCTGCCAGGTGCGACTGCCAGCCGCGGCCGGGGCGGAAGAAGATGGTGGCGGACTGGGCGGTCTCCTGGACTACCCTGGTCACAACGCCACGGAGTTGCCGGGCGGAGAAGACAGGGTTGAAGAGGGCAAGGATGTCCTCGGGGGCCAGCGGTGTGGTGATCACCGAGGCCGCCTGCGCGAGTTGTCGTAGCCGGATCATGCGTTAAATCCTAGAGCGGCGCGAGCCATATTTCTCTCATTCCGTCATATGACCGTTCCGCAGTCACGCTGTTGGGGCGCTAAGCCCCCAAGCCGCACTTTAAGAGTAACGGCTGGGGCAGCCCAATGGTTCCGCGGGGGGAGTTTCTGGCAGCAGGAACGGCAGGTCCTGCCGGGTCTTAGTTTTTTGCTGATCCGTCCGGGGGCTGCGTCACTGCAGTTCAGGTGCGTTTCCGCGAATTCCGGAGGGTAACTGAAGAGGAGTCAGCTTTAGTCGTTTCGGCCGCCATCCTGGCTGTACCGGTGAGGCGCAACGCAACGAAGCAGGTGGCAGCGGCCGCGGCAAGCAGTGCCGCCAGGAAGCCGAGTCCGGCCGCGATACCGGCGATGGTCGCGATGCCGCCGACGATCAGCGGGCCTGCTGCGTCGCCCAGTTCCCGGCCCAGTTCGGCCGTGCCCATGGTCCGGCCCATCCGTTCGTGCGGAGTGTTCGCTGCAAGATGGGCGAAGCCCAGGGGCGTGGCGATGCCGATGCCCAGTCCGATGAGCGCTGCGGCGGGGTACAGCGTGAAAGGCTGTGGCGCAAGGGCGAGGATGATGATTCCCATGGCGATCAAAGCCAGCGCAGCCGCCATGCCGGTCCGGGGAACAATCCGCCCTTCATCACGGAAACGGCCGATGACGGGTTGGGTGAGCGTCGATGAGAGCGCCAGGACGGCAACGGCACCCATGCTGACGGTGACGGGCAGGTCCATGGAGTTGCCAAGCAGGGGCAGGAAGCCGACGGCGACCCCCAAAGCGCCCGTGGCTCCTGCCAGGACCATCGTGGGTACCAGGAATCCGCGGTCCGTGCTCTGGCGAAGGAGGTCAGCCAGGGTGTAGCGCGGACGCGTCAGCGCCGGAAGTCCGGGCAGGGCGGCAAGGGTCCAGATGGCTGTCGCTGCCGAGCACACGGCGAGTGTGATGAACAGTGCGGGGAAGCCGCCGGCCCAGATCAGCCCTGCGCCAAGGAGCGGGCCAAGGACGTATCCCATGCCCTTCCAGGAACCGTAGCGGCCAAAGTAGCGTCCGGCCGCAGCGGGACCTGCAAGCCTGGCGACGGCGGCGGAGGATGCGGGCGAGAATGCGGACGCTGCCGCGCCCTGGCCAAGGCGGGCGAGGGCCAGCAGTGCGGGACCGGTGGCAAAAGCGCCGATGAGTGACGCGGCGCTGAAGGCGATGAGGCCGCCCACGATCACCGGTTTGACGCCGATCCTGTCGCTCAGCGAGCCGAAGACTGGTTTCAAAAAGACCTCTGCGACGTCATAGAGGGCCAGAAGAATACCGAAGGTCAGCAGGCTCAGGCCGATGTTTCCCCCCTCCACGCCCAATCCCGCGGCTATGCTGTGGGCCCCGAACGCGGTGGTGAACCCGGCTCCATAGAGGGGCGCGAGGACCCGCAACGACGGGTGTTCCTGCCCGTTGCCGGTCTGGGTGTCCGCAGCCGCGTTTCGCCGCCGGCTCATCCCGCTGCCTCTTTTTCTGAGGTTCCGGCCACGTCCTGGTCCTCAGCGGTGGCGTGGACCGTTTTATAGACCCGGTCAGCGAAGCCGTCGAGGAGGTTGCTGCATGCCCGCAACTTTTGCTCGGCGTCCTGGGCCTCGGAGAGCTCCAACACGTCCCGCTTCTTGAGTTCGCGGTACCAGCGGCGCAAACGGTCCAGGCTTTGCTCTTCCTCTTCGAGCTCGGCGAAGGTGAATTTTTCCTTCTCGATCTCTTTGGCGATCTCCTGCCCGAACTTAAAGCAGTCGCCGATGAATTCAGCCCACTCCTCGGCGCGGGCGGCGCGGAACAGGGTTCTGAACAGGTCAGCCGACGAAAGATCCCTGGGCGAGACCGTCACGACGGCGAACGTGCCGTTGCCCTGGCCGCAGAGGTCCCTGGCCCGCTCGATACCGGCTTCGAACACCGGGACCGCAGGCAGCGTCCACAGTCCGGGCGACACAGGCACCGCTCCTGTTTTGCGCAGCTGCCGCCACACGGACACCCGGTGTTTGGACGGCTGCGCCGGAATCTGCACCAGCAACAGCAGCCAGTCAGGATCATTAGTCACATAGGGAAGTGTAACCGCTGTTACAAACTGGTTATGGATCGACTTGCATCGGCGGGCGCCGGGACAGCATCTCAGGCGCGCCTGGGCTGCCATCCCAGGGACGGGGCGATGTGCCGGGCGATGTTTCCCAGGAGTTTTGCGTTGAAGTCCACACCCAGCTGGTTGGGGACCGTCAGCAGGAGCAGGTCAGCGGCCTGGACGGCGGAGTCGGCGGCGAGTTCGCGTGCCAAGGCGTCCGGTTCACCCACGTAGCTTTTGCCGAACCGCGCCGTCAGCCCGTCAATGACGCCCACCTGGTCCCGGCCTTCACGCAGCGCGCTGCCGGCAAAGTAGCGGGCGTCTTCGGCGTCCACAATGGGCAGGATGCTGCGGCTCACCGACACCTGGGGCGTGAAGGAATGCCCGGCGGCGGCCCAGGCGTCCCGGAACAACCGGATCTGTTCAGCCTGCAACTCGTGGAACGGCACGCCGGTGTCCTCGGTGAGCAGGGTGGAGCTCATCAGGTTCATGCCCTGCTCGGCAGCGCGCACGGCTGACTTGCGGGAGCCTGCGCCCCACCAGATCCGCTCGCCGAGTCCGGGCGACTGCGGTTGGACGGGGAGCAGCCCGGTGGTGGCGGCAAATCTGGGATCGGCGTTGGCCACGCCTGCCCCGCTGATGGCCGATCGGAAGAGGTCGGTGTGCTGGTGGGCCATGTCTTCATCGGTCTCCCCCGCCTGCGGGCGGTAGCCAAAGGCCGCAGCGCCGTTGAGGGCCGGCTCAGGTGAACCACGGCTGATGCCCAGCTGCAGCCGGTTCCTGCTGATGAGGTCCGTGGCGGCAGCTTCCTCCGCCATGTACAGCGGATTCTCGTAGCGCATGTCAATCACGCCGGTGCCGATGGCGATCCGGCTGGTGCGGGCGGCGATGGCGGCCAGCAGGGGAAACGGCGAGGACTGCTGCCGGGCGAAGTGGTGGACCCGGAAGAAGGCGCCGTCCACGCCCAGTTCCTCCGCGGCCATGGCCAGGTCGATGCCCTGCAGCAGCATGTCGCCGGCACTCCGGGTCTGGCTGCCCTGGCCGGGGCCCCAATGGCCGAAGGAAAGGAATCCGATTCGTTGCATATCTGCAGCAACCGGGAACACCCGCCCCGCATTCCCGGCGCCGCTGGTTCGGGCACCCCCGTCCCGCCAGGACGGAGCTGGCATGATGGCCGGGTGGACACAACAAATGACGCCGCTGCCGTGGCAAAAACGGCGTTGCTGTTCCTGCTGGCTGCGGTCGCGGAAATCGGCGGGGCCTGGCTGGTGTGGCAGGCGGTGCGCGAAGGCAGGGACTGGTGGTGGGCCGGGCTGGGCGTTATCGCGCTGGGCATTTACGGCTTTGTGGCCACCCTTCAGCCGGATGCCAACTTCGGCCGGATCCTTGCAGCTTACGGCGGGGTATTTGTGGCCGGGTCGCTGGCCTGGGGCATGGCCTTTGACGGCTTCCGTCCGGACCGGTGGGACATCATCGGGTCCATTATTTGCCTGGTGGGTGTCGCGGTAATCATGTTTGCCCCACGCAGCGGGGCCTGAGTCAACCACAGGAGCGCTAGGCTCAAACCTGAAACGGAGAGGCGGCCCAGTGACCCGGACGGACTACTGCATCATTGGCGGCGGCATCGTGGGCCTGGCCACCGCGTACCAGCTCCTTCGCCTGCAGCCGGATGCCTCGCTGGTGCTGCTCGAAGCGGCACCGGAACTGGCCTCCCACCAGACCGGCCACAACAGCGGGGTGATCCATTCCGGCATCTATTACGCCCCGGACAGCCTCAAGGCCCGGTTCAGCATGGCCGGCGCGCAGCAGACCAAGGAGTTCTGCCGGGAGCACGGCATCGACTACGCGGAACCGGGCAAACTGCTGGTGGCAACCTCGGAACTGGAACTGGCCCGACTGGGCCAGCTGGAGGACCGCGCCGCCATCCACGGCCTGCCCTGCGAGCGCATCGACGCCTCGGAACTGGCCCGCCGGGAGCCGAACATCACCGGGCTGGGGGCGCTGTTCCTCCCGGACACCGGAATTGTGGACTACCGCGCCGTAGCCCAAAAACTCGCGGAGCTGGTGGTAGCGGCCGGCGGGCAGGTGGTCACCGGCGCACCAGTGACCTCCATCCGGGAAGATCCGGATCTGGTGCATGTAGGCACGGCGACGGCGGACTACACCTGCCGCCGGCTGGTGGCCTGCGCCGGGCTGCAGTCCGACCGGATGGCGGAGCTGGCGGGGATGGACATCGATGTCCAGATCATCCCGTTCCGGGGCGAGTACTTTGCGCTTCCGGCTGCCATGTCCGGGTATGTCCGGCACCTGATCTATCCGGTGCCGGACCCTGCCCTGCCGTTCCTGGGGGTCCACCTGACGCCCACGGTGGCCGGCACCATAACGGTGGGGCCCAACGCGGTGCTGGGCATGGCGCGGGAGGGCTACCCCAAGTTCTCGGTGAACGTCCGGGACGTTGCCCGCTACGCGCGGTTCCCGGGGTTCTGGAAGGTGGCCCGGAACCACGCGGGGACCGCCGTCCGTGAGGTCCGCAACTCCTTGTTCAAAGCCAGTTACCTCCAGGAATGCCGGAAGTACGCTCCCGGGTTGCGCGCAGCCGACCTGCTGCCGTTTGAGGCCGGCATCAGGGCACAGGCTGTCCGCCGGGACGGCACCCTGATCCATGATTTCCTTCTTGCTGAAACGGAGCGGATGATCCACGTGCTGAACGCGCCCTCGCCTGCGGCCACTGCCGCCCTTCCCATCGGTGCCCACCTGGCCGGCAAGGCGGTGCTGGCACCGTGACGGACAACAGGGACACGTCCGCGGCGCCGGATCCCGGCGGGCGGCCGGGGGCACAACCCGCGCCGACAGCACATCCACCGCGCGGCAGGATGGCGGAACGGCTGCTTCCCGGCGGCGAGGAGCCGGACCCCCGGTTCACCCTGGCCAACGAACGGACGTTCCTGGCCTGGATCCGAACCTCCCTGGCGCTCCTGGCCGGCGGCATCGCAATCGAGGCCTTCACCGAGGATCTTTTTGTGGTTCCGGTCCGCAAAGGCCTGGCCATGATCCTGCTGCTGATGGGAATCCTGCTCAGCGCCGGGTCAGCAGTGCGGTGGCTCCGGGTGGAGCGGAGCATGCGGAACAAAGCACCCCTGCCTTTGCCCCTGGTGGTGCCGCTGCTGGCGGGGGCAGGCGCCCTGGCAGCCGCCGTTGTCCTGGCCTTTGTCCTCTGGCGCTGACGCCATGTCATCGTTGGGAGGCACAGCACCCGGCCATAACGGGTCAGGCCACAGCAATTCAGGCCACAACGGTTCAAGCCATAACGGGTCAGGCCCTAACAGTTCAGGCCACGGCGACCCCGGCCTGCAACCTGAGCGGACCACCCTTGCCTGGGGCCGGACCGTGCTTGCCCTGGTGAGCGTCAGCGCCATTTTCCTGCGCTGGCTGCCGCAGCACGGGTTGCCCATCCTGCTGATGTTTGCCGTGTCCGCCGCCGCGGCGGCAGCCATTTATCTCACCCAGCGGCGCCGGTACGGCGCCTTTTCCCGCGGCCTGGTCCGGGAGCGGGTGGACGCTGACGCCGCAGCGGTGCTGTGGACGGCAGCTGCCGGCGTGGCGCTGGGCGGCCTGGGCATCGGCGTGGTGCTGGCCGGTTAGCCTGCGGAGATAACTGCCAGGCCGCCGTCGTACTCCTGGTTCTGGACTGCTGGCTGGTTACTGCTAAAACATGGGCAGGACAAAGCCCGCCAGCAGGGCCACCGCACCGATGGCGGTCAGGCAACGCCCCAGGACCAGGGCGGTCCGGGCCGGTTCCTCCGGCACGGTGACCTGCCACTGCGTGGGCCGTTTGGGGTGGTAGTAGATGGGCAGGGTATCGCCGATGGCCAGGTCCTTGATGTCATGCGGGGACATGGGCGCATGGTGGACCTGGTACTTCCGGTCGAACCAGCGGAAACCCACGCCGGTGCTGTCCGAATACACCACAGCCTCGGCCACCACCCAGGGATGCACAAAGCGACGCAGGATCCCGGTATAGAAGAGCAGGCCCAGCCCCACGGGCAGGCACAACCAGGTCAGCATTTCCAGGATTGGACCTGCCATATCAAGCACAGTGGGCATGCTGTTGATGGTACAGGGGCTGGTGGGTGGCGCCCGGACTCCGTACGCTGGGCAGGACCGTCCAAACGATAGGGGAAACCGTGAACGACCAGGATCTTTTGGCGAAAATCCAGGCGCTGGTGGAGGAGGAGCATGCCCTCCGGGACGACACCGGCACCGGCCACACCCCGGACAAGGCGCGGCTCCGCCAGGTTGCCGAAAGCCTGGACCAGTGCTGGGACCTGCTGCGGCAGCGCCGGGCCAAGGCGGAGTCGGGCGAGAACCCGAACGACGCCGAGACCCGGCCCGTGAGCGAAGTTGAGGGCTACAAGCAGTAGCCTTCGCCGCATCCCACCGGAACCCCGGGCCGGGTCAGCCGATCGGTTCCGCCATCTCCGCCACCACGTACTGGGCGTCGACTGCCAGCCCGGTGACCGGGTCCGCCAGCTCCACCTTCCAGCTGCGGGCAAACTGGTCCACCCCCGCGGTCATGGCCACCGTGCCTGAGATCAGCACGGTGCCCGGCTTGTTCAGGCCACGCTCCGCAAGGACTTCGAGCCAGTAGTCAGGTGTCAGGAGCGCCGCCAGTGAACTGTCCTGGATCAGCGTGTCCGGGGTATCCCCTGCCCCCACCCAGCCCTTGAGCGTGATCCGGTCCAGGTGCGGCCGGACGTCGTCCAGCCACCACGCCTTCCGGCCCAGGACATCAGGGCTGGCGTTTTTGCTCCAGGCAACGCCGTGGACTTCCAGCGCCCTGTCGGTGTGGTCGCACGCCACCGTCAGCAGCACGCCGTCCGCCGTAATGACCAGCGCCCATTCCGCTTCGCCCGAGGTCCTGGCGTGCTGGACCTGGACTTCGGCAACCTGCTGTGCCAGGTACGGCGAAACCGGGTAGAGCGCCGGCGTGGTGCTGGGACCCGGGACCCCAAGTTCCGCCAGTTCGGCGATGTGCGCCTGGACCTCGTCCTGCTCCCTGCCCGCGTAGCCCGCGTTTAGGAGGTTCGTGACCTGGACGTCCGTGGTGCTGCCATCGGGAAGTTCGAAGCTGAGAAGCGTCATGGTTGATCAGTCCTTTTCGGTGCTGCGGGCGGAAAATTAACACATCGGAAACCGTAAACAGTCGCCAATGTACATCCAGTATGCGTAATGTATACATTTAACGCCAGCGTGACAGGCGTCACTCGCAAATAACACTGTGGAGGCACTCCTTGATCAACTCCCCCGCCCAGGGCGCGACGCCGCACCCCAAGCCCGTCCACCCCAAAGGCCTGTACAAGGCCTTCGCCGCCAGCCTGACCGGCACCGCGCTCGAATGGTACGACTTCGCCGTTTACTCGGCAGCTGCAGCAGTTGTTTTCCCCCTCGTTTTCTTCCCCTCCTCGGACCCCCTTACCGGAACCATCCTGGCTTTCTCCACCTATGCGGTGGGCTATGTTTCCCGGCCCGTGGGCGGCATCATCTTTGGCCGGCTCGGGGACCGGATCGGGCGCAAGAAGGTCCTGGTCACCACGCTGATGATCATCGGGGTGGCCACCGTCCTGATCGGCGTCCTGCCCGGTTATGACAGCATCGGCATCACGGCGCCCATCATCCTGGTCCTGCTGCGCTTCGCCCAGGGTGTGGGTGTGGGCGGCGAATGGGGCGGCGCCGTCCTACTCTCCAGCGAATACGGCGACCCGCACCGCCGCGGCTTTTGGGCCTCGGCAGCACAGGTGGGCCCGCCCGCCGGCAACCTGCTGGCCAACGGCGCCCTGGCCATCCTGACCCTGGCCCTCACCGAGGAGCAGTTCATCAGCTTCGGCTGGCGCATCGCCTTCCTGGTCTCCGCCGTCCTGGTGGGCTTCGGCCTCTGGATCCGGCTCAAGCTGGAAGACACTCCCATTTTCAAAGCCATCGAGGCGCACGGCGAACAGCCCAGCGCCCCGGTCCGCGAAGTGTTCAGCAAGGAACTCCGCCCGCTGATCGCCGCCATCCTGAGCCGCGTGGGTCCGGACGTCCTCTACGCACTCTTCACCGTGTTCACCCTGACCTACGGCATCCAAACGCTCGGCTACGAGCGCAACCAGGTACTCACCGCCGTCCTTATCGGTTCGGCCTTCCAGCTGTTCATGATTCCCTTGGCGGGCGCCGTGTCTGACAGGTTCAACCGCCGCGCCGTCTACGGTGTGGCCGCGATCCTCGGAGCGGTGTGGACGTTTGTATTCTTCGGCATCCTGGGCGGCGACAACCAGCCGATGCTTATTGTCGGCATCGTCCTGGGCTTGATGGCCCACTCCTTTATGTACGGCCCGCAAGCGGCGTTCATCGTAGAGCAGTTCTCGCCCCGCCTCCGGTCCACCGGCAGCTCGCTGGCGTACACGTTCGCCGGTGTGATCGGCGGCGCCATCGCCCCGCTGATGTTCACGCTGCTGCTGTCCCAGTTCGGCAGCTGGATCCCCGTCGCAATCTATGTCGCCGTCGCGGGCGCCGTCACCGTGGTGGGACTGGCGCTGGGCCGGGACTCAAACACCGTGGAGGATGAGGACTACCGGTTGCTGCTCGAAGGCACCGGAACCGCGGACCGGGCGGCCGGCGTCGGCGAATCCCGCTGAGTCCGATCCAACCGTCAGGAGCGGAGCAGGAGGTCCCGCGTCACCGCAAGGTGATGGTCGATCGACTCCTGCGCCAGCCCGGCGTCGCCGGCCACCAGGGCATCAAGGATGTCCTGGTGTTCGGCGCACACCGCCTGGCGGCGGCCGCCCGTGCGGAACAAGGCGGCCACGCCCACCAGGATCTGGCGCACATGGAGTTTGCTGTAGGTACGGGAAATGAGTTCGTTGCCCGCGGCGTCGATCAGCTGCTGATGGAAGAGCGTGTCCAGCCGGATGAATTCGCGGGCGTCGGCCGCCTGGCCGTTTTCGGGGACCCGGGCCTGCAGGTCAAGGGTTTCCTGCATCAGCTGCTGCGGAACGCACTGCTCGGCGATCACCAGGCGGGCCGCGTGGCTCTCCAGGACGCCGCGCAGTTCCATCAGCTCGGAAATCTCCCGGCCGGTGACGGGCGGAACATAGGCGCCCCGCTGCGGGATGAGTTCCACCAGGCCGTCGGAGACCAGGAGCAGCAGCGCTTCGCGGACGGGGGTGCGGGAGACGCCGATCTCGGCAGCGAGCTCCTGCTCATTGAGGAAGCGGCCCTGGAGCTCGGGATCGGTCAGCACGTATTCGCGCAGATGCGCGTAGGCCTTTTCCCGCCCCGACGCGGCCAAACCCGACACTTTTCCCATACATTATGTATACAACAGATTGGAGCCATCCATGCGCCTTGCAGTCGCACAGATCATCACCGGTAAGAGCACCGCAGCCAACCTCGACCTGATCCGGGACTACGCCACCCAAGCCAAGGCGGCCGGCGCGGAACTGGTGGTTTTCCCGGAAGCAGCCATGCGGGCTTTCGGGCACTCCCTGACAGACATCGCCGAACCCCTGGACGGACCCTGGGCACAAAGCGTGCGGAACCTGGCGCAGGAACTGGACATCGCCATTGTCGCCGGAATGTTCACCCCCGGAAAGGACGGCAAGGTCCGCAACACGCTCCTGGTGGCCGGGCCGGGCCTGTCCGCCGCCTACGACAAGGTGCACCTTTTCGACGCCTTCGGGTTTGCGGAATCCAACACGGTGGACGCCGGCGAAACCCCTGTGACATTCGAGCTCAACGGCACCACGTTCGGCCTGGCCACCTGCTACGACGTCCGCTTCCCCGCCCTGTTCACAGCCAACGCCAAGGCAGGCGCGCAGGTCAACATCGTGTGCGCGTCCTGGGGAGCCGGCGAGGGCAAGGCCGAACAGTGGGACCTGCTGGTGCGGGCCCGCGCGCTGGACAGCACCACGTTTGTGGTGGCGTGCGGCCAGGGCGATCCCGAGACCACCGGCGCCGGTCCCGCCGGTTCCGCGCCCACGGGCATCGGCCACAGTGCCGTCATCAGCCCCCTGGGCTCCGCACTCGCAACACTCGGCGGGGAGCCGGGCCTCGCCGTGGTGGACATCGATCCCGCCACCGTGGCCGGCGTGCGGGAAAAGCTCCCCGTCCTCGCCAACGCCCGGACGTTCTGACTCCACTTTTGGATTCACGACGGCGGCTGCGCACCCTGGTGCGCGGCCGCCGTCGGGCGTTCCCCGCCTCTGTTACTGCCCCAGCCCGCTGTCTCCAGCCTCAGCGCCGTCGTTGCCACCGGCACCATCGCCGACCAGCGACCGGATCATGCTCCGCAGGATCCTGGCAGCACCCGCCTGGTCTTCCGGCGTTACGCCGGCCAGCATCCTGACCTCGACCGCCCTGACAGCCTGGCTCGCCTGCTCACGGCGCTTCCTGCCGAGCGGAGTGAGCTGGGTGGGCAGGACCTTCCCCACCCGGGCCGCCGCCGGCCGGGCCACCTGGCCGTCCCGCTCCAGGGCCTGCAGCAGCACGTTCATCGACTGCCGCGTCACAAACGCCCCCCGCGCCAGTTCCGAGTTGGACAGGCCGGGCCGCTGCGCCAGCAGTTCCAGGCACGAGTAGTGCGTCACCGTCATGCCGAGCGGGCGCAGCTCCGCCTCGTCCGGTCACCGGCGGGCCCTCCCCACGCCGTCGTTTTCGAAACGGTCCCGATCGCTTTTGCACTCCGGGACCTCGTTCCCGGCACCGACCTGGCGTCCGTCGCCCAACCCGGCATCGGCGCGGCAATCTGGCTGCACGCCACGGACGTCCAGGCCATCCATGACGCCCTCGCCGCCGACGGCCATCCCATCACCTCGGCGCCCATTGACGGCCCCTTCGGGCGTACGTTCACTTTCGCCGACCCCGACGGCTACCGGATCACCCTCCACGACCGGGCGTAGGACGTGAGGCGCCGTTCATGCCGGGGAAACGTTGGGCATATCGGGCGGCCGACGCCGGCGCCTCACCTGCTGCGGGCAGGCCCACCCCTGATCCCGGGGCCTTCGCCCGCCCCGGCCAGGATTCGGGGGACGCCTGGTCGGGGTGCGTTAACGCGCCCGAAACATACCCGACATGCGAACTTCACAACCGGGCGCTTTGTGTAACACAGGCGCAACTTTGCGGGGCACTGTTCGAAACACGCAGCGCCAAAAATGGACGACGGGGGAAATGCACGGGGCCACGCAGCGCCCCGCCTCAATCGTTCGAAGGGACCTGCCGGTGGAGATCACTGCCCAACACGTCTGGCTGATGATTTCGGCCGCGATGGTTTTGCTGATGACTCCCGGTCTTGGCCTCTTCTACGGCGGCATGACCCGCGCCAAGGCTGCCCTGAACATGATCATGATGAGTTTCATCTCGGCCGGCATTGTTGGCGTGGTGTGGATCCTCTGGGGCTATTCAATGACCACCGGCGAGGGCATCCTGGGTCTCTTCGGCAATCCGTTCACCAGCTTCGGACTGCAGAACCTGATGGGCTCTCCGGACCTGATCAAGGCCGGTTACAGCGCAACCTTCGCCATCATCACCGTGGCACTGATCAGCGGCGCCATCGCCGACCGCGCCAAGTTCAGCGCCTGGGCACTGTTTGTCCCGGTATGGATCACCCTGGTCTACTGCCCGCTGGCCTTTATGATTTGGGGCGGCGGCCTGATGGGCCCCGACGGCGCCGTGACGGCGGCGTTCGGCCAGGTCATCGACTTTGCCGGTGGCGCAGTGGTGGAGATCAGCTCCGGCACCGCGGCCCTGGTCCTGGCGCTCATTGTTGGCCAGCGCCACGGCTTCGCCAAGGATCCCAACCACCGGCCGCACAACGTGCCCTTCATCATGCTGGGTGCCGCCATCCTGTGGTTTGGCTGGTTCGGCTTCAACGGCGGCGCCGCCACCACGGTGGAGCAGGCAGGACTGATCTGGATCAACACCCTGGTCACCCCCGCGGCCGCCATGCTCAGCTGGCTGGTGGTGGAGAAGGTCCGCCACGGACACCCCACGTCGCTGGGTGCGGCCTCCGGCGTTGTGGCCGGGCTTGTGGCCATCACCCCGTCCTGCGCCAACATCAGCCCGGTGGCCGCCATCGGCCTGGGCCTGGTGGCCGGGGCTGCGTGCGCGGTGTTTGTGGACCTGAAGTACAGGTTTGGCCTGGACGACTCGCTGGATGTTGTGGGCGTCCACCTGGGGGCAGGCCTGGTGGGCACGCTCTCACTGGGATTCATCGCCCTTCCGGTGGACGGCCAGGGCGGCGGCCTTTTCTACGGCGGCGGCTTCCAGCAGCTCATAGCGCAGTCCGCGGCCGTGGTGATCACGCTGCTGCTGTCCGGCCTGGGCACACTGGTGATCGGCCGCGTCATCAACAGGACTGTGGGCTTCCGTGTCAGCCACGAGGCGGAAACCGCGGGCGTGGACCTGTCGGAGCACGCAGAGACCGCCTACGCCTTCGGCGAGATGGGGGCCGCTTTCAGCCCGCTGCGGGCCATGCTGTCCGGCACTCCGGCAGCCGAATCGGCCAGTGCTTCAGCCGGCACGCCCGCGCACGACACCCCGGCTCAGGGCAGCCCGGCTCAGGGCAGCAATCCGGAGCTTGTCCGGCAGACCTAGGCCTGAAGGCTCCGATCTGCGGACAAGCCCAGGCTTACCGGCCGGCGCTGGCGGAACAACGCCTGCTCCGGCAACGACGCGACCGACAACCTGCACCCGCACTCAGTCCGCCAGGATCTTGTAAAGCGCGCGGCGGGTCTCATCCATTTTTTCCTGGGCCGCTGCACGCTGTTCAGCCGTGACGCCGCTGCGGAACTGGTGGACGACGGCCATCAGCTTGCCGATGCTCTGGTGGAAGTCCCGGTCCGGATTCTCCGCCCCGGAGTTCCAGGCGTTCTCCATCTCCTCCGCATGCTCGGCCACGTAGGCGCGGCCGGCCTCCGTGAGGGTGAACTCGGTTCCGCGGCCTTCGCTGAGGGCCGCGATCAGGCCTTCATCCACCAGTTGCTGCAGGGTGGGGTAGATGGAGCCGGGGCTGGGCCGCCAGGCACCGTCGGTCTTTTCGGCGATGGTCTTGATCAGGCCGTACCCGTTGGAGGATGCCTCGGCCAGGAGCGAAAGAATAGCGGCCCGGACGTCGCCGCGGCTGGCCCGCCGGGGTCCGCGGCCAAAGCCCGGGCCGAAGCCGGGACCAAACCCGGGCCCGAAGCCGCCGCCAGCACCCGGGCCGAAGCCGGGTCCGAAGCCGCCGCCGCGGTGGCCATGCGGCCCCCGGCGGCCACGGCCGCGCTCGAATCTGCCCCTACCGAACTCGGGGCCTGCAAAGGTGTTTTCAGAATTGCCGTTCATGGTGGCATGTCCCTTCAAGATAACTAACGCTGATTTCTTCAGCGATAGTTAACGATAGATCGTTAACTATCGCCAAGTCAACAGGTCTGGCGAATCGGCACCTGCGCCGGCCGGACGCTGGATCGGCTGCCCCCTGCGGCGTAGTCTGATCCCACCATCAAGCTCGAGGGCTGGCCGATGACAAAGAAGCGGACGTTGACGCGCAGGGTTGCCGCCATCCTGGCGGCCTTCGTGGGATTCCTCACCGTCAGCTGCATTTGCGGGGTGCTGGCCGCCAGCCTCGTGGTACCGGCCGTTGCGGCTGCGGGCATGGGCGTCAGCAACTCCATCGGTTTCTTCGACAGCCTGCCCGCGGAGCTGACGGTGGCACCGCCGTCGCAATCCACCAAGGTCCTCACCTCGGACGGCCAGCCGATCGCCGTCTTCTTCGCCGAAAACCGGGTCCGCGTCCCCCTGGACCAGATGTCCCCGTTCGTCCGGGACGCCATCGTGTCCATCGAGGACAGCAGGTTCTACCAACACGCCGGCGTTGACGTCCAAAGCGTGGTCCGGGCAGTGATGTCCAACCTGACCAAGGGCGGCCAGCAGGGCGCCTCCACCATCACCCAGCAGTACGTCACGAACGTCATCAACGAATCCAGGCTGTCGCAGGACCGCCCGGACGAGGTGATCCTCAGCGGCCAGAAAAACATGGGCGACAAACTTCGCGAAATGAAGCTTGCCATCGCCCTGGAGAAGCAGTTCTCCAAGGACCAGATCCTGGAGGGCTACCTCAACATCGTGTTTTTCAACAGCGATGCCTACGGGATCGAGGCGGCGTCGCGGTATTTCTTCAGCACCACCGCCAAGGACCTCACCCTGCCCCAGGCGGCGCTGCTGGCCGGGCTGGTCAACAGCCCGTCGTACTACAACCCTGCGGTCAACCCGGAGAAGTCCATTGTGCGGCGCAACCAGGTACTGGCGGAGATGCTGCTGATGGGCAAGATCACGCAGGAACAGCACGACACCGCCGTAGCCACCCCCATTGAACTGGTCCTCAATCCCCAGCGGCAGGGCTGCGCCAACGCCGTCCAGGCGCCGTACTTCTGCGACTACATCTCGCACCTCATCCTGAACAATCCGGCGTACGGGGCCAGCCTGATTGAACGCCAGCGGACGCTGTACCGCGGCGGCCTGACCATCGTCACCACCCTGGACAGCAGGCTGCAGGCGGCGGCGCAGGTCCAGGTGGACAGCTCGGCAGGGGAAAATCCGGACCGGTGGGGCGCAGCGCTGGTGTCCATCCAGCCCGGGACCGGAAAGATCCTGGCCATGGCCCAGAACACGGTGTTCCTGCCGGAGCCCGGCAGGTTCGACACGCAGCTGAACTTCAGCGTCGACGCCAGGGATCCGGACGGGAACGACCTCAACGGGGCCGGCGGGTTCCAGCCGGGATCCACCATGAAGCCGTTCACGTTTGCCGAGTGGCTCAACGAAGGCAAGTCCGGCACCGCCGTGGTGGATGCCTCCCGGCGGGTCTACCCCCTTGGCTTCCCTTGGCGGTCCACCTGCGGTCGGGTGCTGGGGGCCTACAGCACGGCGCAGAACAACCCTGAATTTGGGGCCGCGGACGATCTGCAGAACTCCGAACCCGGCTTCTACCGGCCCATGCCCATCAATTACGGGCTGTACAACTCGATCAACACCGCCACCTTCGCCACCGCTGCGCAACTGGATTTCTGCGGCATCCAGAAAATGGTGGACACGGTGGGCCTGCACAGCGGGCTGGACGGCGCCCAGATCAACATGCACCAGCTGGGCAACCTGCTGGGTGCCATCGGGGTCGCGCCGCTGCATCTGGCCAACGCCTTCGCCACGTTCGCCAATGACGGCCGGTACTGCACCCCGGTGGCCCTCCTGGAGGTCCGGGACGCGGCGGGTGGCCAGTTGCCCGTGCAGCCCACGGAGTGCCGGGACGCGGTGAAGCCGGCCGTGGCGCGCGGCGTTAATGCTGTCCTCCAGGATGTGATGAAGATGGGCTCGGGGGTGTGGATCCAGCCCAAGGTCCACACCCGTTTCCCGGTGGCTGCCAAAACCGGGACGTCCAACAACAACGGCTCCACCTGGGTGGTGGGGTACACCACCGGCCTGGCCACGGCGTCCTTCTTCGGCGATGCGCTGGAAGGCCAGAGCCGGCCGGGCCAAAACGTCACCATCAACGGAACCTTCTACCCCAGGCTGGACGGTTACATGATCGCGGGCCCGCAGTGGGCCAACTACATGCTGGCGGTGGCACCGCTGTTCCCCACCGGGGCGTTCCCGGCACCCCCACCTCCCCCACCGCCGCCGGCCACGCCCAGCCCCCGCCGCTAGCAGTGCCGCCGGGCCCGGCAGCCGGACGCGCCAGCTGCTCCTGCTGGCAGGATGGGGCGATGCAAACCCTTGAGACCGCCCGGCTGCGGCTGCGCCCGTGGGAGCCTGGCGACGCCGGTTTTGTCCTGGACCTGTATTCGCGCTGGGATGTGCAGCGGTTCATCGGCAGCACGCCGCGGGTGATGGTCGATCCAGCCGAGGCCACCGAACGGATCAACGCGTGGCGCACCATGGACCACCCCGTCCATGGGGTCTGGGCTGTTGAAGTGAAGGAGGCCGGGACCCTAGCGGGCACGCTGCTGCTGAAGTCCATTCCGGCGTCCGGACCGGTCCCCCTGCAGCCGTCCGGAGATACCGAGATCGGCTGGCATTTCCACCCGGACGCCTGGGGCCGGGGCTACGCCACGGAGGCGGCCGCAGCTGTCCTGGCGTACGCCTTCGGGCACGGGCTGCCGGCCGTTGTGGCGGTCACCAACCCGGCCAACGCCGCGTCGCAACGGGTCTGCGCCCGCATCGGGCTGGCGCATCAAGGCCGGACCGACAGGTATTACAACGCCACCTGCGAACTGTTCGGGCTGCAGGCACCCGGCGCCGAACGGCCCTGACCGCGTACCCGCCGGCTTACAGCAGCGGCACTTGCCGCGGGTCCGACGACGGCGCCGCCACCCGCCGTCGTCCGCCCACTTACGTGGAACCCCGCCGCAGCCGCTGCCACCAGGACCGGGATGGTTTCAGGGCCGCCGACACCCGCCGTCGTCCGCCCACTTACGTGGAACCCCGCCGCAGCCGCTGCCACCAGGACCGGGATGGTTGCGGTTCCGGTGGCTGGTCCACGGTCCGGGCGGTACGGCGCTGCCGCCAACGCTCCACTTCCGTCTCCACGTCGCGGGTCATGGTGACCACGGGCGGGCCGCCCTGCAACTGCCGGCGCGCGTCCACCACCCGCCGGTTGAAGTCCAGGACCAGGTCACGGACCTGCTGCTCCGAATACTGGGCATCCAGTTTGGTGTCCAAGCCGGCGTCCTCGCTGCGCAGCACAATGGCCGCCGGCCCCATGCCGCTGATGTTTTCGCGCTCCAGGAGCCCTTTGACCCACCAGTCGGGGTCGTACTGCTCACCCAGCCCCGGGATGGGTTTGCCCGCGTACTTCAGGTTGTCGAACTTGCCCTGCGCCATCGCATCCCGGACCAGATAGTCAGCCCGGGCCGCATCGCCCACCTTGCTGCGCTTCTGGCGTTCGGACTCTTCGCGGGCCGCCAGGGCGGTCTCCTCCGCAGGGGTGATGCCGGCGCCGCGGTAGGAGCGCGCTTCCGCCGCCCGTTCAAGGCGCTTCCGGAATTCCGCTGACCCGTTGCCCATACCTGCACCCCCTGCCTCGATCCGGTTTCCTGCCCTCCAGTATTTCGAAGCAGGCCGCAAGGTTCAACGGCTTGCCGCGGACCGGCCGGGAAAGCGCTTCCCGGCACCGCTTTTCCTGTGGAATACTCGGTGCCATGCCCAACCACACCAGCAGCCCGGCTGCCCTGCGCGTCGTCCACCAGCCCTGGGAAACCCCGCTGACCGAGCCCGACATGAGCAACACCGAGGACCGGCATAAGCGGTACCGGCTCACCAACCGGCACGTCGAAGTTGATGGCGCACCGGCCATTCCCGTGTCCGGTGAGCTGCACTTCAGCCGGGTCCCCCGCCGGCATTGGGAGGAGCGGTTGCGCCTGATGAAGGCCGGCGGAATCACTGTAGTGGCCACATACGTGTTCTGGATCCATCACGAACCCGACGCGGGCCGGGCTGGCTTCGCGGACAACCTGGACGTGGCGGCGTTTGTAGCCCTATGCGCGGAGGTGGGCCTGGACGTGGTGCTGCGGATCGGCCCGTGGTGCCACGGTGAGGTCCGCAACGGTGGCTTCCCGGACTGGGTACAGGCGGCGGACGTGCAGCACCGCACCGACGATCCCGCCTACCTTGCCCTGGTGGAAGCCTGGTTCGGGCTGCTGGGCCGGGAATTGAGCCCCCTGGTGGGTGCCGGCAGCAACGTGATCGGCATCCAGCTGGAAAATGAACTCTACGACCAGCCCGGTCACCTCATCACCCTGAAACGGCTGGCCCGGGCAGCTGGCTTGTCGGCCCCCATCTGGACCGCCACGGCCTGGGGTGGCGCGGAGCTGCCCGAAGGCGAGGTGCTGCCGCTCTTCGGCGGGTACGGCGACGGATTCTGGGTGGATGCGGATGCTCCGTGGGATCCCACGTTCCGCGAGCACTTCTTCTTCAGCCATTCCTGGGACGACCCCGGCATCGGCGCCGACCTGCGCGAACACCTGGGCGCCGGTGGTCCGGCCGCCGCTCCCAGGGCTGCGTCGGCGCTTTTCCCGCCCGCCACCTGCGAACTGGCAGGCGGAATGGCCACCGCCTACCAGCGCCGGCCCCGGCCGCAGGGCGCGGATGTGGCGGCTGTGGCGGCCAACAAGATCGGCAACGGCTCCGCCTGGCAGGGCTACTACATGTTTGCCGGCGGCCGGAACCCCCGTGACGGGCTGCAGGAGTCCCAGGCCACCGGTTACCCCAACGACCTGCCGCGTTTCGACTACGATTTCCACGCCCCGATCGGTGCCACCGGCAGGCTGGCCGGCAGTTTTGCCGCGCTGCGCAGGCAGCACGCGTTCCTGGCTGCGTTCGGCGACCGGTTGGCACTGATGCCGTCGTCCCTTCCCGCCGTTATGCCCGCCGGGGTGGACGACTCCGCCACCCTCCGCTGGGCCCTCCGCAGCGACGGCTCCGCCGGCTTTGTTTTTGTTACCTGGCACCAGCCGCACGTCCCGCTGGACACCTGCCGGGGCGCGCAGTTTGAGGTAACGCTCGACGCCGGGACCGTCACCTTTCCGGCGGCGCCAGTGGACATTCCCGCCGGCACCATCGCCTGCTGGCCGGTGAACCTCACGGTGGCCGGCGTGCGGATCGACTGGGCCACAGCTACTCCCCTGACCATCCTGGATCCCGGTTCCACAGTGCCCACCCTGGTGCTGGCCGCCGGGCACGGCATCCCGGTGGACCTGAAGTTCGCGCCGGGAACGACTGTCAGCAGCATCGATCTCCATAACAGCGTCCCTGGCGGCCCGGCCGGGAAGCACCACGCAGGCGGCCTGGCTTCGGGTGCCAGTCTCGCTTCCGACGCCGGTCTTCTTCCCGAGGCCGGTCTTCGTTCCGGTGCTGACGGGGTCTGGCGGGTGTCCCCGGCGGAACCGCAGCTTCTCACCGCCGTGAACGGGAGCCGCACGCTGGACATCCTGGTGCTCCCCGCGGAGACCGCGGACCAGGCATGGGTGCTGGCCGGGGAGCTGGTGCTGTCCGACGAGCCGGTGTGGACGGTGCCCGGCGGCTTGGCCGGGCGTTCCCAGAGCCGGCCGTCGCTGCAGCGGTACAGTCCCGACCGGCGCGGATTCGCCGGAGTGGATGTCGCGGTGCCTCTGCCGGCGGAGGCAGAGGTTCCCGGATTCCAGGCCGGCAACGACGCAGTTCCAAGGGTCGTGCCAGCGGTCTTGACCCGGGTTGCAGCGCCGGTACCGGCGTCGTTTGGTTCGGCAGCCAACCGCGCGGCGGCACCGTCGCCGGAGACGATCGCCGAACTGGCCGCGGAGTACTCACTGTCCATCCCGGTGGAGGGGGTGGACGGGCATCACACCGAGCTCGAAATGGAGTGGGCGGGTGATGTCGCCCAGCTCCTGGTGGATGGGGTGCCCGTGGCGGACAGGTTCTGGGACGGTTCGCCCTGGGTCCTGGACCTTGCTGACGCAGGCATCACTCCGGGTTCTGCCGTAACCCTGCAGATCCTTCCGCTTCATGCGGAGGCGCAGGTGGGCTTGCCGGTCGAGGCCCGGGTCCGCCGCGAGGCCACCGACGGTGACCTCGCGGCCCTGGACTCAGTCCGCCTGGTCCACTGGCACCGCTGGCTGGAAGCGGGTGCCGGCCAGTAGCGCCGCGTAGCGGGTGCCGGCCATTAGCTGCGCGTTGCCATGCCAGCGCTCAGCGGTCAGGCGTTTGCGTGTTCGGCAAGGATGGCGTCGATCTGCCCCATGGCCTCGGTCATGCCTTCCTGCATGCCCATCTGGACCATCTGTTCCATCTGCTCTTCCGATTCGAAGGTGGACTGGACGGTCATCCGGGTCCGGTCCCCCAGCGGTTCCAGGGTCACGGTTGCCCGGGTGATACCCATGTCACCGGTGGGGTTTCCGTCTTCATCCGCGAAGCCGTCGTCAAAGGCGAGCCGGGCGGGCGACTCGACGTGTGTGAACTCCCACCAGCCGTGAGCCTTGGTGCCGTCCGGCCCGGTCATATAGTAGTTAGCCTTGCCGCCGGGAACCAGATCAAGCTTTTCGAAGGTGGCGGGCCAGGTGGGCGGTCCCCACCAGCGCTCCAGCTGGCGGGGGTCGGCCCAAAGCTCCCAGACGCGCTCCACACCGGCCTCAAACTCGGCTACCAGCGTGAAGCTTAGGGCTTCCGGATTTCTGGTGGAACTGATGACTGACATGGCATTGCCTTCCTACTCTTCTGCGAGGATGTCCGCGATCCGGGCGGCCCGTTGCCGCCAGACCTGTTCATATTCATCGAGCAGCCACCGGGCTTTCTGCAGGCCTTCATGGTTGCCCCGCACAATCTGCTCCCTTCCGCGCTTCTCCTTGGTCACCAGGGAAGCCCGCTCCAGCACCGCCACATGCTTCTGGACTGCGGCGAAACTCATGGCGTAGAGGGCAGCCAGGCCGGAAACCGAATATTCGGTGACGGTTACCCGCCGCACAATGTCGCGGCGGGTGGAATCGGCGAACGCCTGGAAGAGGCGGTCCAATTCGGTTTCTCGGAGCTGATCTACAACCATTTGGTTGTACGATATTCCTTCTCCCACCCCATGTCAATGGTTTTTTCCACCAAGGCGTGCCGGCGTCCGGTACGTTGAGGGCCATGGGCGTCTACCTAGCGGGATCCACTCCGGATCCGGGCAGCTTTCCCGCCGTGTTTGACCACTTTGTCCGCGCACTTCCGCACCACCGGCCAGCCCGGATCGCTTTGGTGCTCCACGCAGCGGGCAGGGACCCGGCCGGAGCCCTACCCGCCTATGTTGACCCGCTGGAGGCGCGGATTGCCTGCGAGGTGGTTCCCGTCCTGCTGCGGCAGGACGGGACGGCCGGGGCCGTTCGCCCAGCCAGCCCCACTTCCTTCCACAACGTGGACGCCGTGATGGTGGGCGGCGGACAGACACCCGCCTATCTGGCCGGGCTCAGCGGGTCCGGTGCAGAAATTTCGCGATTGGTGGCCGGCGGTGCGTCCTATCTGGGCTTTTCCGCGGGGGCGATGGTGGCGCCGGGTGCCGCGCTCATCGGCGGCTACCGCATCGACGGCGTCGAGGTCTGCGATGCGGGATGTTCCGAGGGCCTGGACAACGTCGAAGTCCGCGCCGGCTTGGGACTGGCACCGTTCACTGTGGACGTGCACGCCGCCCAGGCAGGTACCGTGAGCCGGGCGGCCGGCGCCGTTGCCGCCGGACTGGTGGACCGGATGGTGGCCATCGACGAGGGTACGGCACTGGTGCTGGCAACAACCGAAAACGCGGATTACGAGGTACTCGGCACCGGACGGTGCTGGGACTTCCGGCGGGAGGACGTGGCGGGCGGGCTGCCCGCACCGGGCGCGGCCGCCGTCGTCAGCCTTTGCATGGCCGGGCACGGCACCTAACAGCAGCATCCGGCGCGGCCGCCGTCGTCAGCCTCCACATGGCCGGCAAGATACCTGACAGCAGTAGCCGCCGATACCGAAATATGATCCCAGCACAACCCAGTGCTGCCGGGATCTACTGACGACTAAGTGTCGAAGTGGGTCCGGACGGGACTGCCGGAAAGCTGCTCGATCAGTTCCTTGGCAACATCGCGGAGCTTCCGGTTGCGGTTGCCGGACACTTTGGTGAGGATGGCCATGGCTTCCTCCTGGGAACACCGGTTCTGCGCCATGATCACGCCGCAGGCCAGGTTGATGGCGGTCCTGCTTTCCAGGGCGGCCTCCAGGTCATCGGCCCTGCCCTGCACTGTCCGGAGCCGCACCGACAGCTGCAGGGTGTTGCTGGCTGCAGCCGCGAAGGCCTCTGCTTTTTCGTACACGTCGGGACTGAAGGCGTCTGGCCTTGTGGCGAAGAAGTTCAGCGCTGCACCGGCACCCCCACTGATCTCCAGCGGGACACCAAGGGTGCTATGGATGTTGACGTCCAGGAGTTTCTGCATATACAAGGGCCAGCGGGCATCCAGGGACACGTCAGCCACCAGGACGGTGGACATTTCCCGCAGCGCCATGATGCAGGGGCCATCGCCCAAGGCCTGCTCCACATGGTCCAGCTCGATGGCGCGGGCGCTGCTGCCGGCAGCCGTGACGGGACGGCGGTGCAACTTCAGGGTGATGGCGCACTCGATGGTGTCCCCGGCCGCCTCCGAGACAGCCGCCGCAGCCATGCCGGCCAGGCCGGAGAGGAATTCGACAGCATCGTCGGCACCCACCAGGATCTCCTGCAATTGCGCTGCGGTCTGGCTATCAATGGAACTCGACATAGAGCCATCCTACTGTCGCCCCGCCCACAGGACGGCGGAACCAGGGCAGCGGACCTGGTGCCCTGGTTGGCGTCACGGGACTGGCCCGCATCCCCAACCCGGGCAGGCCCTGCGCACCCGGTCCACAGAGCTGGTGCCTGACCTCCGGGGAGCGCCGCTGGGAACCTTATTTCCTGGCCGCAGCCGCCACCGGGGCCCCGTCCATCCTGGCCGCCCCGGTGGACCTCAACGGGGATGCAGAAGAGGTGCTCATCCTGAATTCAACACCCACTTCGACGAGTGGGCGCGTCCCGGCAACCGCGGCACGCGGAACTGCGGCCACACATGGAGAAGCAGCCGGCTTCGAAGACGAAACCGGCTGCTGCGTCCTGTTGATGGTGCGGGTACTAAGCCCGGGTTTTACGCTTCAGCCAGCCCCAGACGCCAGTGGCGACAAAGAGGACCAGGCCGACGATGGCCAGCCACAGCAAGCCCTTGACGACGAACCCGAGGACTGAAAGAACCAGCCAGATAATAAGCAGTGTGATGATAATTCCCATGCCTGAAGCATATGCCTTGGCACCGGGCACCACACCGTCGGCTGATCTCGGGGCCGCCCAACGTGATCAGTCTCACCCGCAACAAACCCCTTATAGGTTGAGTCGCCAATTCCTGGTTCTGCACTATTGAAGAACAGTGCGGAACGTTCCAGCCTGTCCGCGGCAACCCGGGACCGCCGGTGTGCTTGGTCACATCAGCCCCAAAACGGTTGCCATCGGCAAGCCGGGCAGGCACCATTGAAGTATTGGGAACGCGCTTTCCCACACTTTTGTCCTCACCGTCGAGGACGCGGCCCCGGCCCTGCGCCGAGCCGTCCACCAGCAAGAAATGGAAGTTGAATAATGACGTTCGATGCCACTAACTCCGTGACCCTGAAAATCTGGGACAAGGCTGCCCTGCACCACACCATTGATTCCGCGGTCAGCGACATGTCCGCCCTGCACAACACCACCACCTGCGGCATCGCCGTGACCTGCAGCGGCCCCAACACCTTCACGCTGAGCCTCCGCCACGACGCCAAGGTCCTCGCCTCCGTCTAAGCAGCCACAACGGACCCGGTTGCCACGCAACTGAAGCGGACGACGCCGGCACCTCCCGGCGTCGTCCGCTTTCCTTTTTCGCCGCCGGGCTGCGTCCGCACCGCCGGGCCGCGGCCCCGCCGTCGTTGCCTCTGGTCCGGGCCGAAGCTGCAGCAGTAGAGTCGATGGCACCAGACTCGGGGGGTCACGATGAAAAACCAGCCACACCGGGCCGGAACCGGACCCGCGGACGCGCTGAAGCTGTTCCCCGCGCCACCGGCGCTTGCCCCGGCGGCTCTTGTGGCGGCGTCGGGCTTCCTGCTGTTTGTCCGGGAGGACCGCCCTTTTGGATTTTTGCTGCTCGGGGCGGCGCTGATCACCGCAGGATTCCTTAGCCGCCGCCTTCTGGTTGACCTGGCCCTCGTTGCGTTCGGGCTTACTGCCATGAGCCTGGTCCCGATCACCACGGACATCAGCACCGCGCACATGATGGTGATGGGCACGGCAATGGTCCTGGCCGTTGGCGTCCCCTATGCGGTCTCACGTTTTGTCACCCGCGAGCACGCCATCCGCTTTCCGGTCCGGACCGGGAAGCCCTGGACACGGGCGGAGAAGTGGTATCTCCCGGCGGTCCTGGTGATCGGCTACGCCCTGATGCCCATGTACATGGTGCGGACCGGCGTCTACGCCAACTGGCCTGCGGTGAGCGACCCCGAGGGCATCGGCCGGCTGTTCCTGGGCACCAACGTGCTGGGAATCTGGGACGAGCTGTTTTTCATCTGCACGGTGTTCACCCTGCTGCGCCGCCATCTTCCGGACTGGCAGGCCAACCTGCTGCAGGCGGTCCTCTTTACGTCGTTCCTCTGGGAACTGGGATTCCACGCGTGGGCACCGTTTTTCATCTTCCCGTTCGCCCTGCTGCAGGCCCGCCTGTTCACCATCACCCGGTCTTTGTCCTACATTGTCAGCGTCCACCTCCTGTTCGACTTTGTGCTCTTCCTGGTCCTGATCCACGCGCACAACCGCGAGTGGATCAACATCTTCATCTACTGACCCCTGCAACGTGATGGGCGTCACGAAAATAAGTGCGTGACGAACCGGGCCCGGGCTGCGTCTTTATGTGTGAAGGCGCAAACAGCCTCCCCGACGAACCTCAGGAGTGACACGATGACCACGCAGCCGCAGACCCCTTCCGACGTACAGAAGAAGACCACCGCACCGGGCCATGAGCTCGCAGCAGGCGAAGGCCACGACGGCCGCGGCAAGACCACCGTGGCGGACGGCGTTGTTGCCAAGATCGCCGGCATCGCCATCCAGGAGATCGAAGGCGTCCACGCACTGGGCGGCGGGGCAGCCCGCGCCCTGGGCAACCTCCGGGAGAAGGTGGGCCAGAAGGACCTCACCCAGGGCGTAACCGTAGAGGTGGGCCAGACCCAGGTTGCCGTGGACGTCACCCTGGTGGTGGAGTACCCCCACCCGCTGCAGCAGGTTGCCGACCGCGCCCGCGACGCTGTTTACACCGCCGTCGAGGACCTGGTGGGCATGGAAGTCACCGAAGTGAACATCACCATCACCGACATCCACGTAGCCTCCGAGGCAGACAACACCGACGACGACGACGCCCCGCGTGAGCCGAGGGTGGCATGACCCCGGTGGTGGCCGGCGCAGCCGCCGGCGCCGTCCTGGCGTACGTCGCCCTTGCCTTCGGGTTCTGGGGCTTCCTGCTGACGGCCCTGTTTATGGGAATCGGCGCGGTCCTGGGCCGCTCCGCCGAGGGCAAGCTTGATCTCGGCGGGGTGCTGGACGCGCTGCGTGGCCGGCGCTCCTCCTCATGACCCGCGCAGGCCGCACCAGGATTGCCCCCGCCGCGCTGAAGCACACTGTGGAAGCTGTGGCAGCCGGAGCGTTCGGGGTGCCCCCCGGGCAGGTGGCGGCAGCGCTGGACGACGACGCGGGCAAGCTGGGCGTGGCTCTGACTGTCCGGCTGCCAGCGCCGGCCCTGCTGGAGCGGGGCCTTGAGGCAACCCACCGGCATTCGGCCTTTGAACAGGCGCACATTGCCCGGCTCAAGGTCTCGGTTGCCTGCCGGCAGATCACCGGGATGGAGCTGGGCCGGATCAACATCCGGCTGGCGGCCGCCAAGCGCCGGCAGGTCCCGGACTCCAGGGTGGACAGCGGCTCCGCAGCACACGGATCGGGGTCCCGCAGCGCTGACGACACGGCTGTCGACACCGATCTACTCGAGAGGAGGTAACCATGGGACAGGCCCGAACCAACAAACGGATCGTCCGGCGGGAGACGCATTCATCGCGCGCCCGGCTGTCAGTGGCCGTGGCCCTGCTGGCCCTGTGCTTCTTTGCCTGGCTCGCCGCCGAAAGCGTCCTCTCGCTGTTAGGGCAGGACGCCCTCCTGGCCAGCCCCGGCCAGCTGGCGGCGCAGGTGGTTGCCCTTCCGCAGGCTGTCCTGCCGGGCGCCTTGGCTGCGGCCGGCGTGGCGGTGGCCCTGCTGGGGCTGCTGGTCCTGCTCGCCGCCGTCAAGGGCGGCCGGCGCCCACGCCGTTCCATGGACAGTGACCGGGTTGCCCTGGTGGTGGACGATTCGGCCATTGCCGCAGCCGTTTCCCGGAAGGTGCGCCTGGCGGCGAACCTGGCCCCGGAGCAGGTGACCACCACGGTAGGCAAGCGCTCCCTCCGCGTCCTGGTACGGCCGACGTCGGGCGTTGCCATTGACCGCGAGACCCTCACCTCCGCCGCCGTCAGCGAAGTGTCCTCCTACGGGCTCACCAGGAACCTGCGCACCGACGTGCGCGTCTCACCGGAAGGGGTGACGGGCCGATGAACCGCACCAACAGGGCCTTGAACCGGCTCCTGCTCGCACTTGCGGGAATACTGCTGGCCGCCGTCGGCATCCTAACGGCCGGCGCCGCACTGAACCCCCTCGTCAGGGACGGCTGGACCCGCTATACCGGCGCGGCCGTTGACAGGTGGCAAGCCATCCAGGCCTCGGCGCCCCTGCAGGATCCGCTTGGCAGTTGGTGGACCGTGGCCCTCGTGGCCGCGCTGGTGCTCCTGGCAGTGCTGTGCATCGTGTGGATGACGCGGCAGGGCGGCGGCAGGAGCCGAACCGGCGCGGAGGACACCGACGCCGAGCTCGGGAACACCGCCGTCGACATCTCCTATCTGGAGGCTGCCCTGGATGCGGCACTGGCCGGCAGCAACTCCATCGTCGGAAGTTCTGTCACCGCGTGGCGGGGATCCGGCCGGGGCCCGAGCGGCCTCCGGCTGATCCTCCAGACACGGCGCGGAGCCTCCCCCAGGGACGTGGCCGATACCGCCGAAGCCCTGGTCCGCTCAATTGACGGGCTGTTGGGCCATCGCACCACCGTTCTGGTCCGAATAGCCACTGGAACAAGGACCAAACTGGCCGGCGCCCTTCGCACCGACTGATCCTCTGCACCCACTGATCAGCCCCGCAGTAAACCAAGGAAAGGAACATCATCATGGGAATTGATAACAGGCTCACCAATGCAGCAACCAACCACCTCGGTGCCGCCAAGGAAGGCCTCGGCAGGCGGACCGGGGACCGGGAACTGGAACGCGAGGGCCAGGGCGACCAGGCGCAGGCCAAGATCCATGATGCGGGCGAAAAAGTGAAGGACGCCGCGAAGGACATCGGCGGAAACCTCAAGGACGCAGCAGCCAAGATCAAAGAAGGCTTCGCCAAGCACTAGGCCCCTCGAGCGGCGGGTCCGCGGGGCATTCCGTGGGCCCGCCTGCCGTTGTTCCGGCGTTCGCGCCAAGAGTGAAAGCAGAATCAGGTGACAGATCCCTTGGTGCCGGATCGGCTGGATTTGGTCCCCGACGCCCTCCTGGTGGGCCGGGCAGCCGACGGCGACACCGCCGCGTTCGAAACCCTGGCCCGCCGGTACGGTCCGCTGATGCGGGCCTGCGCGCGCAGGCTGACTGGCTCCTACGCCGATGCCGACGACGTGGTGCAGGAAGCCTTGGTCCAGGCCTGGAAGCAACTCGATACGCTCCGCGAACCCGGCGCCGTCAAGAGTTGGCTCCTGCGCCTGACCGGCAGCCGCAGCATCGACTTCCTGCGGCGGCGGCGGAACCATGCGGGCTTCGGTGACATCGACGAGGTCAGCGGCAAAGGGGACGTGGGCTCCCCGGAGGCCGGCCCCGAGGCCAAGGCGGTCCAAGGGTCCAGCATTGAGTCGCTGAAGGCGGCGCTGGCGCGGCTTCCCGAAGAGCAGCGCCGTTGTTGGGTCCTCAAGGAATTCAACGGCCAGAGCTACGACCAGATTGCCCAAACACTGAACATCAGCACAGCCAGCGTCCGTGGCAGGCTTGCCCGGGCACGGATTACGCTGGTCCGTGAAATGGAGGAGTGGCGATGAGCATGCCCAACGACAACTTGGAGTGCGGGCACACCCTCGAGGAGCTGAGCCTGTACCTGGATACGGGCGAGTTTGCCGATCCGCGGCACCTGGAGACCTGCCCCGACTGCCGCAATGGCCTGGACTCCCTGCGGCGGCTCACGGCTGCCGGCAGTGAACTGCTGAGCAACGACCTGGCGGCGGCCGGCAGCGGCAACGACCCGTGGATGAAGAACATCCTGGCCAGCCTGAAGCTGGAACTGCGGCCGGGCAGGGATATCCCGCTCCGCTCCGATGACCCGGCGGACCGGCTGACGGAAACTGAGGGGTCCGTGTTCGCCCTGATCCGGTCCGTGGCGGACGCGACTCCCGGGGCCGTGGCTGGAAAGGTGCGCCTGCACGGCGATGTGACAGTGCCGGGCGAACCGATCACTGTCAGCGTTGATCTTGCCGTGGCATTCGGGCATCCCTTCATGCGCAGCGCAGCGGCCCTCCGGCTGGACCTGGCCAAGGCCCTGGCGCGGCACACGGAGCTGAACATCGCCGGGATCGACATCACCATCACCGACGTTATTGAACCGTCCGCGGCACAGGCCCCGGACCCCGCCCCGCAGGAGGAATCATGAGCACTCCCGTACAGCCGTCCGCTGCCGATGGCCTTCCAGGTCAGCGCACAACTTCCGACGTCCAGCTGCCCGTGGACCTGCGGCGGGTCATCCTTGCGGTGCCAGGGGTGACCGAGGTCTTCCCGTCGCGGCCCCTGTGGCAGCGGCTGCCGGCGCGGGCCGCGGCGCTGATCACCAGCGATGAGCCGCAGGACCAGGACCTCCCCTTGGTGGAAAAGCGTTCCGACGGCGGTCCCACGGAGGTTTCCGTGCGGATTGGCGTCAGTGCGGGAAAGTCCGGGGCGCCAGGGCTGTCTGGGGTGCCGGGGACACTTGGGACGCCGGACGTTGCCCGGGCGGTGGCGGCCGCTGTACGGAACCATTTTTCTCCTGAGCAGGTGGTGGCCAGGGTCTCCGTGGTGCGGATCGCCGGCGACTTCCTGACAGGCGGTTAGTACCCAGCCTTTTTGGCGCGTACGACGGCGGTGCATGGGGTGGGTGCCGGCGTTCTCCTTTGGTGTTGGCTGGCCTTCTGCCGGCTGGGTTTTGTGGCTGACCAGATTGTCGTACCCCCTGCATATGCTGGGGTTATGGACGGCGAAGAGGCTCCAGGGACGGACGGCAGGGACTCCGTTCCGGCTGCTCCCGGGGCTGTTTCCGGGGCCGGCTTTGGGGGCGATCCATCGGTCGCTTCCGGCTCCGACAGGATTGTCGTACCCCCTGCATATGCTGGGGTTATGGACGGCAACGAAGCTCCAGGCACGGACGGCAGGGACCCGGTTCCGGCTGCTTCCGGGGCCGCTGTTGAGGCTGGTGACAGGATTGATTCGCTGGCCGTTCCTGCCCCCGGCCAAATTGTCGTACCCCCTGCATATGCTGGTTTTATGGACGGCAAGGAAGCTCCAGAGACGGGCAAGGAAGCTCCAGAGACGGACGGGACGGGCCCGGTTCCGGCTGCCGTTTCCGGGGCTGTTGCGGGGCCAGTGGGTGTGGTGGTTGGCTCGCTCGCGGACGCCATGACGGAACTGAACGCCTTGGTCCAGGTCGCGGATGTTGCGTTGGAGGATGATTGGTCCGGGGAGGACCTGCTGGAGCGGTCCAAGGAAAACCGGTTACAGCGCCTGGGCGTGGTGCGACGGCTCGAATCCGAACTCGCGGCCGTCAAGGCCCTCACCATCGCCGAGTATGTCGGGATCGAGGACGCCCTCACCCCACCGGATCTGGGCATCACCCATCAACGGGCCCGGGAAATCTCCCTGATCGCTGAGGTCGGCGGGATCCTTGGTCTCGGGGCCGGCGCCGCGGCGGACCTGGTCAGCACCAGCTAGCAGCTTGCCGCCACCCAGCCGCTGACGCTCGCGGCACTGGCGGCCGGAGAAATCACCTACCAGCACGCCCGGGTCCTCACCGACGAATGCACCGGCCTGCCCCACGCCGGAACCACCGCCCTCGAAACCCACTTCCTCACCCCCACACTCCCGGATCCCACCCTCCCCGATCCTGCACTCCCGGACCCGATCGATGTGCCTGATCCTGCAGGCATTGACCCGGCAGACCCACTCCTGACGCCTGCCCCCGATCCGGCCACCGGCAGTGTCCTGGCCGGGCGGTGTGTCGCGGCGGTCCTGGTCCCGGGACGGTTACGGGCCAAGGTGCGTTCCTGGCGCGAACGCCACCACCCCGAATCCATCGAAGAACGCCATCACCGATCCGCCGCGGACCGCAGGGTCGAGTTCACCCCGGCCCGGGACGGAATGGCCTGGCTCAGCGCCTGCCTCCCCGCCGCCTCCGCCGAAGCGATCCACAACCGGCTCACCGCGATCTCCCGCGGCCAACAAGGCCCCCACGAAACCCGCACCCTGCCCCAACGCCGCGCCGATAACCTCGTCGAAGCCCTCCTCACCGCCGGACTCACCCCCACACAACACAAACCCACCACCAGCACCGCAGTCACCAGTCCCGCAGCCACCAATGTGGGAGCCGCCGAAGTCAACGCCGGTTCAGATGCTGCCACTGGTTCAGGAGCCGCCGGTTCCACCACCGGCCCGGACTCCGGCCCGGATTCCGGATCAGGCCCGGATTCCGGTTCGGGGGCGCCGTTTACCTCGGCAAGGGCGTGGGGTGATGTTCCGGTACCCAGGGCGCAGGTCCTGATCACCGTCCCGGTCATGGCCCTCCTCGGAGCCACCGAGGAACCCGCGATCCTCGACGGCTACGGACCCATCCCACCCTCCATGGCCAGGGACCTCATCGCCAACGGCGCCGAATCCTTCCACCGCGTCCTGATCGACCCCCGCGACGGCGCACCCCTGGAAATCGGCCGCAAAAACTACCGCCTCACCCCCGCCATGCGCCACTGGCTCCGACTCCGCGACGCCAAATGCACCTTCCCCGCCTGCAACAACAACACGCTCGACAACGACGCCGACCACATCCACCCCTGGCACCACGGCGGCACCACAGGCATCAACAACCTCAACCAACTCTGCCCCAAACACCACCACCTCAAACACAACACCACCTGGACCCCCACCACCGCCACCAAAAACCACCCACCCGGCTGGCTCTCACCCACCGGCCGCTACTACCCCGCCGAACACCCCGACCACGAACCACCCACCTGGCCCACCACCTGGACCCAACAACACCCCACACCCAACACGCCCCAACACCAAGCGCCAGAAACCCCAGCACCAGAACGGCAACAACACCAAGCGCCAGAGCAGCACGCCCAAGAAGCCCTGCCACCTGAACAACACACACCGGAACCATGCGCGCCTAAACATTCGGAACCACCAAACCCCCAGACATCCCGGCCGACAGCAGGAGATCCATATGCTCCGGCGCTGCATGTCCCGGAACAGTCCGCGTCCTGGCCCGAAGCGCAGACCGGTTTCCGTACGGGCGAAGCCCTCGGGAGATCCACCTCCACGGAAACACCTGGCAGCACTCCTCCGAGGCCCGCTGCCAGGCCCCTGGAGTTCAAGCCCGCCCGGGATCCTGGCTCGGCACCCACCCTGGTGTGGGCGCCGGATGCAACTGGCCCGGTTCCGCACTTCGTTCCGCAGATCCCGAAGATCAGTCGGCACCATCGACGCCGGAGATGGCACAAAGAACTGTCGCCCTGCGAAGCAGCCGTCCAGCAGTGCCTCGACAGCCCCGGGAAATGAGAACGGAGAGGGCAACTGGACAACCGGGCAACCGGGCAACTGGACAACCGGGCAACCGGGCAACTGGACAACCGGGCAACCGGGCAGCCGGGCAGCCGGCAGCCTGGACAACCGGGCAGCCGCCCCAGGATCGCCCGGTCTACCCCACACGGATCAGCATGCAATAGCGTTGCTGCATGGCTTCACACCTGACCGACGTTCAACGGGCGGAGCTCTACGACCTCCAGAACACATGGGCACCCGATGACGAGTTCTTCCTGGCGACCGCCAACCAACTACCCACCAGCCGCATCCTGGACCTTGGCTGCGGCACCGGCCGGTTGACGTTGGCTCTTGCAGCTTCGGGACACACCGTGGTTGGGCTGGATCCGGATGCCGGCTCCCTGGCTGCTGCCAGGCGGAAGGACAAAACGTCAGCAGTGACCTGGGTCAACGGAACGTCCAGCGAAGTCGCCGCGGACGGCGGATTCGACCTCGTGGTGATGACGGCCCACGTCGTGCAGGCCATCCACGATAAGGAGGCCTGGGCCAGGACTCTGTCTGACGCCCATAGCGCCCTGGCCCTGGGCGGGCGGCTGGTCTTTGACTCACGCGACCCGGCTGCCCGCGCATGGGAACACTGGACACCAGGGAAAACGCGCACGTCCTTCACCTTGCCTGGCGGAAGCGGGGGCGAAACCTGGAAGGACGCAGGCCCCAACCAGGACGGTAAGGTGACAATCAGCGAACACGTCCATCTGTCCGGCCACACCGCGGCGGTCCATAAGTCGGTCCTCGCTTTCCGGACTGAGCAGGAGCTTCGCAGCGACCTCGGCTCCGCAGGGTTCACGGTGCAGCGGGTGTTCGGCGGCTGGCACAAGGAACCCGTGGGCGCCGGCCGCGGCGAATTAGTGGTCATGGCACGCCGGTAAGACTCCAGACGGAAGGACATGCCACCTCGGTCGGCCGCAACCACTAGGCTGGAGCGGATCCCTCCCGCAGGTGCGGGACTGTACTTGAAGGGGACGCCATACCGATGGTGCAGGACGCATTTGAGCAAGGCCGGCCCAAGGCCGCCACCATCTACGACGTCGCCGCGCTGGCCGGCGTCTCCCATCAGACGGTCTCGCGCTACCTCAAGGACCGGAACACGCTCAAACCCAGCACCCTGGAGCGGGTCGAAAAGGCCCTGGCGGAGTTGGACTACACCCCCAACCTCGCGGCCCGGTCCCTGCGATCGCGCGAGCCGTACCGCGTTGTGGTGGTAGTGCCCGAAGCCTCGCTCTATTTCCCTTCCAGGGTCCTCAAGGGCGCGGCGGCCACCGCCCACGGCAATGGCTACCGCGTGGACGTGGTTTCCATGGAGGGGACCGCTGAAGCGCGGTCAAAACAACTGAACAGCCTCCTCTCCGGCGAGGACATCGCCGGCATCCTGTCCTTCGTCCCGCGTCCCGACGGCGATCCCGGCGCCGGTTCCCGGGTCCCCTTGGTGGTGGCCGGCGAATACGACAACAGGATGCGCGCGCTCGGCAGCATTGCCGACGGCTCCCCTGCCGCGAGCATCGTCAAGCACCTGGCAGCCCTGGGCCACCGGAACTTCTTCCACGTGGCAGGCCCGGACGGCTGGCCATCCGCCCGAAACCGCCATCAGGTCTACGAAGAAACCATCGCGGCCTTGGGCCTGAACTCCCTGGGTGTGGTGGCTGGGGACTGGTCGCCGGCTTCCGGCTACGCGGCGGGGCAGGTGGTGGCGGCAACAACGGACGTCACCGCCGTCGTGGTGGCAAACGACCAGATGGCCGTGGGCGTCATCCGTGCCCTGCATGAGCACGGCATCCCGGTCCCGGGCCGCGTCAGCGTCTTCGGCTGGGACGACACCCCCGAGTCGAAGTACCAGGTCCCGTCCCTTTCGACGGTCCACATGGACCTTGAGCAACTCGGCGCCCGCAGCATGGCCGAACTCATCGCCCGGATCCGCGGCGAACAGTCCCCCGCCGACCCGCTGGAACTGCCCCCCATGGAACTGATTTTCCGGGAATCCACGGGCCCAGTCCGGGCCTGAAGCACGCCCGCAGTCCCACCGGTCGAGCGTCCCGGAATACCGCCGTCGAAAATTCCATTGCAACAATTTTGGCGCTCCGGCCTGCGCACCCTACTCTGTTCTTAGCTAAGCCTTACCTAACTATCGACAGAGAGAAAGGGCACGAACATGGAGGCCATCCTGTTCCCTACTGCGCACAACAGCGACTACCTTTACGGGCTGGCGAGCCACATCTGGATGGGCGACGGCCTGTTCCCGTCAGCACACAACCGCCGCGACGCGTATGCACTTCCGGCCTACGACATCAACGGCCAGTGGTTCTACCCCTCGCGGTACAACAACTTCCTGTCACCGCAGCTGCCCGTGTACCTGCTGGACGAAGGCTTCCTGATGTCCACCGGCCACGGCCCTGAAGAGCCCGGCCTGCCCATCTTCGACGTCCGGTGCATGTGCCTGCCGCAGCTCCAGCAGTGAAAATCACGACGCCGGCACGCGCCAGTGTGCCGCAGCATGCCTGCTGAGACCTTCCGCGACGCGTGGGGCATCCCCCATCTCCGGGCAGATTCCGCCGTCGAACTCGCGTACCTGCAGGGGCAGAACGCAGCCTCGGACCGCTCGTGGCAGATCGAGATGGAGCGCTGGCGCTCTGAGGGCCGGACGGCTGAACAGCTGGGTCCGGAGGGCCTGCTGTGGGACCGGTTCGCCAGGCAGGCGCGGATCGAACACACGGCACGCCTTTGTTTCGAGGCCATGGACGCGAAAACCCGGGCGTGGTGCGCAGCGTATGTGGACGGCGTCAACAATGCTCTGGAGCGCGGCCGCCGCGATGCCCCCGAGTTCCGCAGCAGCCGCACCGCCCCGGACCGCTGGCAGCCGTGGACCCCTCTGGGCGTCTTCCTGGTGCACCACATCCTCTTCAGCACTTTCCCCAACAAACTCTGGCGGCAGCACGTTGCCACTGCGTTGGGCGCTGATGCCGTGGAGCTGTTCAGCATTGAGGCGCCGGTCTGGGCGGGCAGTAATTCGTGGGCAGTGGCGGGCGGCCTGACCGCAACCGGCGCCCCGCTATTGGCCGGTGATCCGCACCGGCTGTTGGAGTTACCCGGGGTCTATCAGCAGGTGCGGCTGGCCTGTCCGGAGTTCGACGCTGTGGGGCTGGCTTTCCCGGGCGTGCCCGGACTGCCGCACTTTGGCCACGCCGGCAAGGCAGCATGGGCTGTCACCAACGCCATGGCTGACTATCAGGATCTCTTCCACGAGCAACTTCGCCCTCACGGCAGTTCCACGCAGGCGCTGGGTCCCGACGGCTGGGAACTTGTGGTCAGCAGCCATCAGGAAATCATTCAGGTCCGTGGCGGCGAATCGGATTCGGTGGACGTTGTGGAGACACTGCGCGGGCCGGTCATTTCCGGCGGGGCCGACGGCGGGGCGCTGAGTTTGCGGATGCCATCGCGGGTTTTGCGGTCCCTGGGCTTCGAGGCTCTGCTGCCTCTCCTGCGCAGCACCTCCGCGGCAGATGTGGAAAAAGCCCTGGAGCAGTGGGTTGAGCCCGTGAACTGTGTGCTCGCGGCCGACAGTGCCGGGAACGTCCGGCAATTGGTGGCCGGCAGGGTCCCTGTCCGCGACGCCCGCAACCGCTCCCACCCCGTACCCGGCTGGCTGCCGGAGCATCAATGGACCGGCAAGTGGGTGAAGTTGCCACGGCAGGCCGTGACCAGGCTGGCCGTGCATGCCAACGATCGGGAATCCGGCGGCGGCAGCCTGACCGGCCTGGAGTTTGCCCCCGCACACCGGGCCCACCGCATCCGCCATCTGCTGGAGAAGGCCGCGGCTGACCAGGGCGGCGGGGCAAGAATGGGGGCAGAACACGGGCCCGGGCCAGGGACCGGAGTAGTGCACGGACCCGGGTCAGGAACTGGGCCAATATCCGGGCCCGGGCCGCACGCCGGTCTGAATGCGGACCACATGCAACGTATCCACCTGGACACCCGCCTGGGCTCTTGGCCCGCCCTCCGCACAGTATTGGCGGACCTGTGCAGCGCGGACCTCCCGCTGTCCGGGCCGGCCGCTGCCCTTCGACGCCAACTGCTGGGCTGGGATGGGCAGATGGACGCAGCAAGTTCCGTGGCGGGAAGCCTGGCCGGATGGCGTTCGGCACTGGTGCTGGCACTGGCCAGGGCCCCGCAGCTTGCTCCGCTGGCTGAACCCTCCGGTTATTCGGCACTCTTCTCGCCCTGGCTGAGCCCGGTGGCCCGGGTGGGGTTCGCCCTGGAAACTGTCCTCGCGGACGGCACCCTCTTTGGCATCGACGTCGCCGCCGCGGCCCGCCAGGCCCTGGAGGAAACAGCGGCAGCCCCTGCCGCCGGACCCTGGGGTGCCAACCACACCGTCCTGCCGTTGCACGCCTTGGCCGACTACCCTGCCAGCGGTGCGGTGCCACCCGGTACCGCACCCACGCAGCTCTCCGGCGACACCAGTTGTGTGCTCTCCACCGAGAGCCTGCCGGGACTCAGCGACGGATCCTTTCGGGGACCTGTGGCCCGTTACGTGTGGGATTTGTCAGACAGGGCTGGAAGCCGGTGGATTGTTCCCTTCGGGGCAGCAGGCAACCCCCACCACCCTCATTTTCAGAGCCAACTGCCGCTGTGGGCTGCGGGCGACCTGATTCCTGTGGTGACCGATTGGGACCAGCTCACCAGGGAGGACCCGCCCGCTGGGTCGGAGTCCTAGCCGGTCCCGGCCGGAGGCACGGGCCGGAGGCACGGGCCGGACGGAGCCACGGCCCGCATTGAGCCACGGCCGGGCCGGAGCCGCAGCCAGGGCCGGGCCGGAGCCGCAGCCAGGGCAGGTGGGCTACTCCTCGCCGTTGTCCTTTGCGTCGAGGTACTTCGCCATGGCCTCGCAGGCCTGGTTCCACCTCGCGTTCAGGGCGTGCCGGCTCAACGGTTCGAGCATGCCGTCCAGGACTTTCTCCATTGCTGCATGTGCGGCATCCAGGGCTCGTTCCTGCGCCGCCGGTGTGTAGTAGTTCATGTCAGTTATTCGTTGCGGCGGCGGACGGGGATGGTGGAATGCTGCTGGGCATCGGCGCGGCAGGCCGTAGCGAGGTGATCATCCGCCGGATGTCCTGGTACTCGGTGGTGTCCATGTATTTCCGGGCCTGTTCCAGATAGGGCAGACCCGCGGCGCCGGGCACCACGTTGTTGTCCGGGTTGAAAAAGGCGCCGAACATGGCGGCGGTTGGCGGCCAGGTAAAGAAGTGGAAGATGGGGCACGCTGAGTCACCCGTGGCCGCCGGCACTGTGGTGATGCCATAGGCCGCGGCCGGGGTCTCAGCCGGTCCCGCTGCTTCAGCATCGCCTCTGGTTTCGAAAACAAACCTCGGCTTAACACCGTTCCGAGCCAGCACGGGAAGTTCCTGCAGCTCCAGCACCTCGTACGGGTACTTTTCCTGACAGGTGGAGCCCGTTGCCATGTTTGTCCGCAGCGTGGCCAGCGGCTTACCGGCCTTATTGGTGACTTCCGCGAAGGCCCCGCCACCCTCAGGCAGTTCACCTGCCGGATCCCGGACGCTCCACGCCTCCGGATAGTCGAACGCCAGTTGCCCGTCCGCCGTCGTAAACGTCTTCAAGGAAGCCCTCGGGGCTGTGCTGGTTGAAGGGGGTGTAGTTGAAGGCGCCGTGGTAGTTGAGGGGCCCGTGGTGGAAGGGGCAGTGATGGACGGGGCAGTGGCGGAAGGCGAAACGGCGGGCGGTGAGGTGGCCTCGACGCTCGGCGGCACCGGTATCCCTACGGGGAGGGTCGACGTTGGCGTCCGGCCCTGCAGGCCGCATCCCGCGAGCGCCACACCCATCAGAATCATTGCGGGGAACAACCCGCCGGACCTTTTCATTTCACCCTCCAGAGAACGGGAAAACCTGTTCTCCCATTGTGGAACTGCGGCTCCGTTCCGGACCCGGCTCCAGGTCATTGCCGCCCAACCGTTGCGGCCGGTCACAAAAGGGCACCTCAGGTTAACGGACGACGGCGGCCCGGTACCAAAGGGAACCGGGCCGCCGTCGCGCAACTCCTGGGTTAGAGGGTGGCGGTGTCGATCACAAAGCGGTAGCGGACATCGGAGGCGAGGACGCGCTCGTACGCCTCGTTGATCTTGTCGGCCGCGATGACCTCGATCTCGGCGCCGATCTTGTGTTCGGCGCAGAAGTCGAGCATTTCCTGGGTTTCGCGGATGCCGCCGATCATGGAGCCGGCGAAGGACCGGCGTCCGCCGATCAGGGCGAACGCGTTCACCGGAAGCGGTTCAGCCGGGGCACCCACATTGACCAGTGCGCCGTCGAGGGACAGCAGCTGCAGGTAGGAGCTGATGTCGATCGAAGCGCTGACGGTGTTGATGATCAGGTCGAAGGACCCTGCCAGCTTCTCGAACGTCTCCGGCTCGCTGGTGGCGTAGTAGTGCTGGGCGCCCAGGCGCAGCCCGTCTTCCTGCTTCTTCAGGGACTGCGAAAGGACCGTCACTTCGGCACCCATGGCTGCGGCGATCTTGACGGCCATGTGGCCCAGCCCGCCCAGGCCAACCACTGCCACCTTCTTGCCTTCGCCGGCACCCCAGTGGTGCAGCGGGGAGAAGGTGGTGATGCCTGCGCAGAGCAGCGGCGCGGCCACGTCGAGGTCGATGCCCTCGGGAATGCGGACCACAAAGTCCTCGGTGACCACAACGTGGGTGGAGTAACCGCCCTGGGTGATGGATCCGTCGCGGTCAACAGCACCGTACGTGCCAACGTTGCCCTTGAGGCAGTACTGCTCCTCGCCCTTCAGGCAGTTGACGCACTCGCGGCACGAGTTGACCATGCAGCCAACACCGACGCGGTCGCCCACGGCGTGCTTGGTTACGGCGGAGCCAACCTCGGTGACGATGCCGGCGATTTCGTGGCCGGGAACCAGCGGGTACTGCTGGGGTCCCCAGTCACCGCGGACGGTGTGGATGTCCGAGTGGCAGATGCCGGCGAACTTGATGTCGATCAGGATGTCGTGGGCACCCACTTCGCGGCGCTCAATGGTGGTGGACACCAGGTCACCTGTGGCGGACGGCGAGGCAAAAGCTTTGACGGTAGTCATGATTCTCCTGTGGTGTTGGGGATAAAAACTGGAGGGTGTTCAGTTATTGGATCTTCGGTTCTGCCCTGTTATTCGAGCGGTGCCAGGAACGTCCGGAAGTCCCCGCGCTCCGAGTGCATCCGCCAAAGGGTTTCGGCAATTGCGTCGGGGTGGTGCGTGGGGTCTCCCCCACCGATTCCGCGGGGAATGATCAGTTGGCCCACGTGGATTCCCTCCGGGGCGAGGGCATCGTGGAGCAGTTGCGCGTAGGCACTCCCGCCGGCGAAGGCGATGGAGGTGCCGGTAACTGCCCCGTTGGGCCTGACCGCGCTGGCGCCGTTGACAAAAAGGACAGTTCCGCCGCCCAAAGTCCGCATGCCGGGGATGACCTGGCGTGCTGCGGTGACGGGACCGTAGATGGAAAACTCTACCGGCCCCACGAGGTCAGAGGCTGCGGTGTCCAGGACCGGAAGCATAAATTCCGGGGCGGGAACGGGGCTGTACTGGAGCACCTCCACCGGCCCCAGTGCTGAGGCGGCACGGTCAAGGGCCCCCTGCAGGGACCCCGGGTCCCGGACGTCGGCGGTTAAGCCAACAGCGTGAATTCCTTCGGCACTGAGGGTACCGGTGAGGGCGTCCAGGTTGTCCTGGTTCCGGGCCAGCAGGGCCACGGCATACCCTTCGCGGCCGAAGCGCCGGGCAACTGCGAGGCCCAGGCCTTTGCCGGCGCCGATGATGGCGATGGTGCTCATGGTGTTGATGCTCCGTTCTGTTGAAGGTTTCCGGGACCGGCGTCGGGATGGCTGTCGCGGCGGGCGTCCCGGCCGGTGTCGGGGCGTGCTTCCTGGCGGGCCAGGACCAGGAGCCCGAACAGCGACAGCAGCGCCCCGCCGATCATGAGCGCAGCCATGGGCACTGCAGTGTCGGTGCCGCCCAATCCCGCGATGGGCGCCACCACCCCTGCCGTGGTCCACTGCACCAGGCCCAGCACTGCGGAACTGGTGCCCGGATGGCTGGGGACTTCGGCGGAGGCGAGGGCGCCGCCGTTCGTGTTGATCAGGCCCTGCGCCACCATGAGTGCGAAAAAACTGCCCATCGCCACCAGCAGCGGGGTTCCCCACCACAGCGCGCCGGCCAGCATGGCCAGGCCCGCGGCGAGCGCGATGACCTGCCCGGTGAGGATCACTTTCCGCGTGGACACCCGCCCTGCCAGGCGTGCGGAGACCAGGGCTGCGATGGTCATCCCGCCGGCGTTGGCGGCGAAAACCACCGAGTAGGCCACCGGGGAGAGCCCGTTCATGTTCTGCAGGATAAAGGCGGACGTGGCCACATAAGCAAACAACGCAATAAAGGCCGACGACGCCACCACCACATAGCCAACAAAGCGGCGGTTGGACAGCACCACCTTCGCCGCCCGGCCGAATTCGCCCAGCCCGCCCGCATGCCGCTTTTCCGGCGGCATCGACTCCGGCACAATCAGCAAAGCACACAGGGCCATCAGGATACCCAGCGCTGCCAGGGTCCAGAACGTCATGCGCCAGCCCGTCAGCTGGAGGATGACGGCGCCCAGCAGCGGGCTGATGATCGGTGCCACGCCGCCGATTCCCATCACCACGTTGAGCACCCGCACCAGCTGCGGGCCGTGGGCCAGGTCCACAATCACGGCGCGGCCGATCACCATGGCCCAGCCACCGCCAAAACCCTGCAGGAAGCGGGCGGCCATCAGGATGCCCACGTCCGGTGAGAGGGCGCAGGCGATCGAAGCGAGCGTCATCAGGATGGTGCCCGCCACCAGCGGCAGGCGTCTTCCTCGCTGGTCGCTGAACGGCCCGCCCACCAGCTGGCCAAGGCCCATGCCGGCGAAAAAGGTGGTTAGCGTCAGCTGCACGGCCGACGCTGTGGTTCCGAACTCGCCGGCAACCCGCGGGAACGCCGGCACGTACATGTCCGTAGCCAGGGGCGCCACAGCGGTCAGGAAAATCACCGTGGCCACCAGCGTAGCCGGGACAGTACCGGCCGACGGCGGCAAGGTGGAGGGGAATCGATTGGGCACCACACCATCAAACAACCCTCCGCAAATCCTAGCGAGGGCCCTGCTGTAACGGGTTCCAGCAGACCCTCCCTAGGGCCTGCCGTTCCGTCGTAACGTGTCCCTATGGATAACCGAGCCGAGGTCAGGACGTTCCTGGCATCCCGCCGTGCCCGCATCACCCCCGAACAGGCCGGCGTGGAATCCTACGGCGGCCGCCGGCGGGTGCCCGGCCTGCGCCGCGAGGAAGTGGCCCGGCTTGCCGGAGTGAGCGTCGATTACTACACCCGGCTGGAGCGCGGGAACCTCAGCGGCGTCTCGGACAGCGTCCTGGACTCCATTGCCCGGGCGCTGGAACTGGACCGCGCCGAGCACGACCACCTCTACGACCTGGCCCGTGCCGCCACCCCGTCGGGCCGGAAACGTCCTGCGGGAACGGCTCCCGCCGGGGTCCGCCCGGTCCTGCAGCACCTGCTGGACACCATCACCGGGGCGCCGGCGTTCATCGGCAACAACCGGATGGATATTGTGGCTGCCAACACCCTGGGCTACGCCCTCTACGCGGACCTGTACCGCGGGGTGTCCCGCCCGGCCAACCACTCGCGGTTCATCTTCCTGGACCCCCGCGCCCATACCTTTTATACCGATTGGGACCGGGCCGCCAACGTCAACGTGGCCATCCTCCGCCGCGACGCGGGCCGCGCCCCGCACGACAAGGGCATCGCCGAACTGGTGGGTGAGCTGTCCATGCAAAGTGACGAGTTCCGCACCCGCTGGGCGGCGCACAACGTCCGCCGGCACTACTCGGGCACCAAATTCTTCCAGCACCCGGTGGTAGGGCTGCTCGAACTGGACTACCAGGTCCTGGACCTGGGTGAAGACCCCGGCCACACCCTGACCGTCTACCCTGCCGTCCCCGGCAGCCCGTCGGAAGAGGCCCTGAAGCTCCTGGCATCGTGGGCCGTGACCGAGAAAATCGTCGAGCGGGCCAGGGAGCAGGTCCGTACAGGGGCCGGCAGCCAGCCGGGGTAGACCTCGCGGGCACGTGATCTCCGCAAGCCGGCACGCTTCACTCGAAAGGTCAGGCGCAGGCCGCAAGCCGGGCTAGATCCCATCGGCCGGCTGATCTCCGCAAGCCGGCACGTTTCCCTCGAAAGGTCAGGCGCGGGCCGCCAGTCACATGAACCCGCGTTGCGGTCCGTGGCGCCCGATTGCCGTCAGAGCCCTCCCGATGGCGCAATAAGAAGCGGCGTTTCCTCCCGTTTCGCCTCCATTGCAGCATGCTGGCCAAGGCCTGCTGAACCGTGCTTAAGTGTTGGAACAGCCGGTCCCAAGGTGTACCGGAAGCAAGGAAGGGACAAAGGAGGACCGATTGCCAGGCACCATCACAACCGCACCCGGCAGCAGCCACGCCTCGCCGTTTTTCCGCACCCCGCTGCCTGGTTTCCGGCGGTCCACCCACTACCGGCGGCAGTCGTGGTGTCTGTCGTCCACCGGCAGCCGGCGTCGAATGTGTCCGGCCTCCTGATCTCCGCCTAGCGGCCCCGCCCGGCCTTCCCGATCCGCCCGCCGACGTCCCACTGGCAAATCCGGCAGAGCAAACCTCACGGAGTAAATCCGGCAGGCCAACGCCGGCAGGCAAACCCAACAGGCAGCCCCTGACCGTGCGGACCGTTCTCCAGCGGTTCTCTTCTCCGGTTTCCCTGGTCGGCCGCCAGGGTCTGCGCAGTTCGTAACCCAGCCCTATCCGGCACAACCCGGTTGCCCCGCCGGGCGGGTTTGTCGCACCCAAAAACCTGCGGTTCCCCTTGTTTTTGACCCAAATTTCCAGCCCTCGTCCCCGAAAGGCACACCATGTCCTTGACACCCTCCCCGCCGCCGCTGGGTATCTCCCGGCACCCGTTGACCCGCCGCCGCGCCCTCGCCGCGCTCCTGGCGATTCCAGCCGTCGGCCTCCTGACTGCCTGCGGCGGCGCCGCCACTGCCGGCAACCAGCCCTCTGACCGGGTGTCGTTCGCGCCGCTGGAAACGTCGGTCCCGGCCGGCACCACCATCACCGTGGGTGATCCCAGCATCAAGGTGGCCCTGGAACTGTCAGGACTGGGCAAAGAGCTGGAGGGCATCAACGTAGCGTTCGCCAACATCTCCGGCGGCCCGCAAACCACCGAAGCCTTCCGGGCCAACGCCCTGGATGTGGGCTCTGTGGCCGACATCCCGCCCATCCATGCAACCTGGACCGGCCTGGACGTCCGCATCATCGCCAGTGCCTACCGGCAGGATGCGGTGAACCATCCGCTCTACGAACTGGGTATTGCACCGGAATCCGGCATCAAAAAGCTGGAAGACCTCCGCGGCAAAAAGGTGGCGTACAGCCCCGGGCAGGCCCAGGGCGCCCTGGTGCTGCGTATCCTGGAAAAAGCAGGGCTGGCCCAGGACGACGTCAAACTGGTGGAACTGCCCAGCAACGGCGACGCTTACTCCTCAGCATTGTCCAGCCGGCAGGTGGACGCGGCCCCCCTGGGCGGTGTCCAGATCAAGCGTTACCTGGCCAAGTACGGCGCCGACGGTGCCAGTACCCTCCGCCACGGCCTTCGCGACGACCCCGGCCACCTGTATTCGCCCGCCACCGTCCTGGCCGACCCAGCCAAGGCAGCAGCCCTGGCCAAGTATGCGGAGGTCTGGGGCAAAGCCCAGCGCTGGGTCGAGGACCACCCGAAGGAATGGCTCGAGGGCTACTACATCAAGGACCAGGGCCTGTCCGCCGCGGACGGCCAGTACCTGATCGACGCAGCCGGCCGGCGGGACGTCCCCACTTCCTGGACCGAAGCCATCGCCAGGCACCAGCAAACGATTGACCTGCTGTCCCGGGAGCAGAAAAAACCGCACCTCAACGCCGCTGACCTCTATGACACCCGCTTCGAAGCGATCGCAGGCACTGCCTTCGCCGAAGCTGCCAAGGGAGGCACCCAGTGAGCGCCGCCCCCGTACTGGAACGCCCCGCCGTCGAACCCCACCAGGACCCCGCCCTCGCCGGCCGCGACGACGTCCGGCCTACCGGCAAAAGGTTAGGACCCGGGCGACGACGGCGACTCGCCTGGCTGCTGGGCCCCTCGGCGTTGCTGCTGCTCTGGACCGCCGGCTCGGCAACGGGCCTGCTGGACCCCAGGATCCTGTCCGAGCCATGGACGGTGGTGGCCACCGCAGGTGAGCTGCTGGCCGACGGGCGTCTGCAGGAAAACCTGGCCATCTCGGCCCAGCGCGCCCTGCTGGGGCTGTTCTTCGGCACGCTGGTGGGTGCGGTCCTGGCCCTGCTCGCCGGGCTCAGCCGTGTGGGCGAGGCGCTCATCGACGGGCCCGTCCAAATCAAGCGGGCAATCCCCGGCCTGGCCCTGATCCCGCTCCTGATCCTGTGGTTCGGGATCGACGAGACCATGAAGGTCCTCACCATCACGCTTGGCGTTTTCGTCCCGGTCTACCTCCAGACGCACGCCGGCCTGCGGGGCATCGACCTCCGCTATGTGGAACTGGCGCAGACCGTGGGCCTGAGCCGGGCCGGTTTTATCCGCCGCGTGGTCCTGCCCGGCGCCCTCCCCGGATTCTTCCTGGGGCTGCGCTTCGCGGTCACCGGCGCGTGGGTGTCCCTGGTGGTGGTGGAACAGATCAACGCCACCAGCGGCATCGGCTACATGATGGAGCTCGCCCGCACCTACGGCCAAACCAACATCATCGTTTTGGGCCTGGCCGTCTACGGCATCCTGGGCCTGCTGTCCGACGGCACCGTCCGCTTCATCGAACGAAAGGCACTCTCATGGCAACGCACGTTGGCGGGCTGACCCGTACCGCCCCTCCCATTTCCGGATCCGCGGCATCCGCGGACTCCCGGGCGGCAGTGTCCGTCCGCGGCCTGATCCGCAGTTTAAGTCCCAAGGGCGTCCTGAACGGCGTGGACCTTGACATCGCCCCCGGCGAATTCGTGGCCCTCCTGGGACCCAGCGGCTGCGGCAAAAGCACCCTGCTCCGCGCCCTCGCCGGATTGGATCACGACGTCCGAGGCAGCGGTGTCATCACCGTCCCGGACCGGGTCTCCGTGGTCTTCCAGGACTCGAGACTGCTGCCCTGGGACACCGTCCTGGGCAACGTCACCCTGGGTCTGCGGGAGCACGACGCCGAGGCACGGTCCCGCAGGGCACTCGCCGAAGTGGGACTCGCCGGCCGGGAAAAGTCCTGGCCGCACGAGCTGTCCGGCGGCGAACAGCAGCGGGTGGCGTTGGCCCGGTCCCTGGTCCGGGAACCGCAGCTGCTCCTGGCCGACGAACCGTTCGGCGCCCTGGACGCCCTCACCCGCATCCGGATGCACGGGCTTCTGCAGGACCTTGTGGCCGCGCACCGCCCGGCTGTCCTGCTGGTCACGCACGACGTGGACGAGGCCATTGCCCTGGCCCACCGGATCGTGGTCCTGGACAGCGGCCGGGTGGCCACCGTCCGGACTGTCTCGCCGGACGTTGGTTCGGCGGCCGACGCCGCCGGGCACGAAGCCTTGCGTCGGGACCTCCTCGCCGCGCTGGGCGTGGTCCCCGCACCTGGTGCCCAGCCCACCACGCCTGCTGAACCAGCCGCCGTCGGCCATTGAAATCCCAGCCTTCCATCTTCCCCAGGAGTACCCCATGAGTTCCAGCCCCGGATCCCCGCAGCGCCAGCTTCACCTCAATGCCTTCCTGATGAGCACCGGCCACCACGAAGCGTCGTGGCGGTTGCCCGAAAGCGACCCCCTGGCCAGCACCGATGTGGAGCATTACCGGAAGCTGGCCCGCACGGCCGAGCGCGGCAAGCTTGATTCCATCTTTTTCGCCGACTCCCCCGTCCTGTTCGGCGAGGTGGGCCGTCGGCCCGCCGGCAAGCTGGAACCCACGGTCCTCCTCACCGCGATTGCCGGCGCCACCGAACGGATCGGGCTGATTGCCACCGCCTCCACCACCTACAACGAGCCGTACAACCTGGCCCGCCGCTTCGCCTCGGTGGACTGGGCCAGCGGCGGGCGGGCCGGCTGGAACGTGGTCACCACCGCCGGACCGGACGCGGCCCGGAACTTCGGCGTGGATGACCAGCCCGCCCACGCCGTCCGGTACGAGCGGGCTGCTGAGTTCATCGAGGTGGCAAAGAAGCTCTGGGACAGCTGGGACGACGACGCTGTTGTCGCCGACAAGGCGGAGGGCGTGTGGGGGGACGGGGAACGGATCCGCGTGATCGACCATCACGGCAGCCACTTCAAGGTCCGCGGCCCGCTCAACGTGCCGCGCCCACCGCAGGGGCACCCGCTGATTGTGCAGGCAGGTTCCTCCGAGGACGGCAAGGACCTCGCCGCCCGGTACGCGGACGCCGTCTTCACCGCCCACCAGACCCTTGCCGACGCGCAGGCGTTCTACGCGGACCTCAAGACCAGGACGGCCGCGGCAGGACGGAATCCGGACGCCATCAAAATCCTTCCCGGCATCGTCCCGGTCATCGGCGCCACCGAGGCGGAGGCGCTGGAGCTGGAGCATGAGCTGGACCGGCTGATCAAGCCGGAGTACGCCCGGCTCCAGCTGGCTAAAACGCTTCGTGTGGCGCCCGAGGACCTGGCCCTGGACCGGGAACTGCCGGACAACCTGCCCAGCGAGGACCAGATCGAGGGCGCCAAGAGCAGGTACACCCTGATCGTGCAGCTGGCCCGGCGCGAACGCCTCACCGTGCGCCAGCTGATCGGGCGCCTGGGTGGCGGCCGGGGGCACCGGACCTTCACCGGCACCCCTGTCCAGGTGGCGGACGCCATCCAGGAATGGTTCGACGGTGTCGCTGCGGACGGCTTCAACATCATGCCCCCGGTCCTGCCGTCCGGCCTGGAAACGTTTGTGGACCAGGTGGTGCCCATCCTGCAGGAGCGCGGCCTGTTCCGGACCGAGTACACGGGAAGCACACTGCGGGAGCACTACGGCCTGGAACGCCCGGCCAACCAATACGCCGGCACCCCTGCCCCCGTGCTCGCCTCGGTGGGGGCGGCGCTGTAATGGGCCGGCAGCTCAAACTCAACCTCTTTATTTATCCCGGCGGCCACCACGAGGCAGCCTGGCGGCACCCGAAATCCGCCACGGACCGGCTGCTGGACATCCGGTTCTACCAGGAACTGGCGCAGCGGGCCGAGCGGGCCAAGCTGGACGCCGTGTTTTACGCGGACGGCCCGGCGCTGGAGAGCAACGTCCGGTTCGCCACCCGCTTCCGGATCGAACCGTTCACCTGGCTGTCAGCGATCGCGGTGGCCACCGAACGGATCGGCCTGATCGGCACCGCCAGCACCACCTACCTGGAACCGTACAACGCCGCCCGGCTCTTCGCCTCGCTGGACCACATCAGCGGCGGCCGGGCCGGCTGGAACATCGTCACCACCGGCGCCGAACGGGCGGCCCAAAACTTCGGCCTGGACCAGCATCCGCCCCACGCCGAGCGGTACGCCCGGGCCGAGGAGTTTGTCCAGGTCACAGGCAAGCTATGGGACAGCTGGGAGGATGACGCGGTGGTGGCCGACGCCGGTACCGGGGCTTTCGCCGACACGTCACGGATCCACGCGATTGACCATGAGGGCGGCTACTTCCGCGTGGCCGGCGCCTTAAACACACCCCGGACCCCGCAGGGCCGGCCCGTGCACGTCCAGGCCGGGTCGTCCCCCGAAGGCACCGCGTTTGCAGCCCGGCACGCCGAAGCCGTCTTCACCGCGCATCAAAGCCTTGCCAGCGGCCAGGCGTTTTATGCCGACATCAAAGCCCAGGCGGCAGCCCTGGGACGCGACCCGGACCAGCTCCTGGTGCTGCCCGGCATCAGCCCCTACCTGGGCTCCACGGAAGCAGAAGGCAAAGCCCTCAAGCAGGAGTTCGATGAGCTTACCCAGCCTGAATACGGGCTGGGCATCCTGCGGAACCTCCTGGGGGTTGACCTGTCAGGCGCGGACCTGGACCAGCCGTTCCTGCCGGATCTGCTGGCCGGGGCGGAAGGGTTGGCCAGCAGCCGCAGCCAGCTGGTCCTTGACGTCATCCGCCGGGAACAGCCCACCGTCCGGGAGGTCCTGCACCGGTATGCCGGCGCCCGCGGACACTACGTCTTTGCCGGCACTCCGGTCCAGGTGGCGGACGAGATCCAGCGCTGGTTTGAACAGGGCGCCGCGGACGGGTTCAACATCATGCCGCCGTGGCTGCCGGGAGGCTTCGACGCCTTCGCGGACGAAGTGGTCCCCATCCTGCAGGCCCGTGGCCTGTTCCGCACCGAGTACACCAGCACCACCCTCCGCGGGCACTTCGGCCTGGACCGTCCCGCCAGCCAGTACAGCCGCGGACTCCTAGCGGCCCGGGGCTGACGCCGCGGGAAAGGGGCTGACGCCGCGGGAAAGGGGCTGACGCCGCGGGAACGGGGCGTCAGGGCAGCGACACCTTCGGGGCAGGGGCGTCGCTGCCCGCCGTGGCAGGCGGCTGGGGTTTGTACACCCAGGCCACCAGCACCACCGAAATGATCATCAGCAGGAACCAGGACACCAGCTTTTCCAGGCCCACGGGTTGCCAGCCGTCCACCTGGCTGGGGTACAGCCACGCACCGGACCAGGTGGCGATGTTCTCCGCAGCCCAGATGAACAGCGCCACCAGCAGGAAGGAGAGCACCAGCGGCATCCGGAACTCCCGGCGGAACACCCGGAAATGCATCACGCAGCGGCCGTAAATGATCACGACGGCGGCAAGCAGCAGCCAGCGCAGGTCCCAGATGTAGTGGTGGGTGAAGAAATTCGCGTAGATGCCAACGCCCAGCAGCGCCGTGATCCAGCGGCGCGGGTAGTTGGCAAACTTCAGGTCGAACAGCCGGTACACCCGCACCATGTAGGAGCCCACCGCCGCGTACATAAAGCCGCTGAACAGGGGCACCGCGCCGATCCGCAGGACGCCCTCCGCCTCATAGGCCCACGAGCCGACGTCCGTTTTGAAGAGCTCCATCACCGTTCCCACCAGGTGGAACAGGATGATGACGCGCAGCTCCCGCAGGGTTTCCAGCCGGAAGGCCACCATCAGGATCTGGATAACGACGGCGGCCAGCGTCAGGAAGTCGTTCCTGGCCAGTCCCACGCTCTCCGGGTACCAGAGCCGGGCCGCCATCAGGACCACCAAAAGCGCGGCACCAAAGATGCAGGCCCAGCCCTGCTTCAGGCCAAAGACCACAAATTCGGTGAGTTTCGACCGGGCGCCGCCGGAAGGGGCCGTGGCCAGGAACCGCTGGGCCCTCGCGTCGATCCGCTGTTCAACGGTGGTGGCACTACGCACGGTATTCCTGCTTTTTCGGGTCACGGGGTTTGGGGTTGCCAGGGATTGGTTTACCGGAGTCTGGTTTACCGGTCTGCGGCTTGTCCAGGCTGGCCAGGCAGTAATCCTTGAACCAGTGCCGGAGGCGGCGGGGCAGCCGCGGATAGATGACCGCGAGCGCGCGCAGGGTCCGGTGGAAACGCCGTTCGTGGCCCTCGCTCCACGGCAGCCCGAAGTCCTTCCGCAGCTGGTCCGGCAACAGTCCGGCGGTGAGGAACCGGGCCAGCGGCATCACCGCGCGGTACCAGAGCGGGGCCTGCTCCGGATACAGCAGGCCCCGGCCCACACTGACGGCGGCGGCGTCGGCCCGCAGCGAGCCAAGCTGGCCGTCCCAGTAGTGCGCAAAGGCGGCCCGGTCCGCCGGCCACTTGTGCGCCGGAAGCTGCAGGGCTGTGCCGAGTTTCGCGTAGTCGCGGTACATCGCGTCGGCGGTGTCGGCGTCGGGCGCGCCGTAGATTTCGGTGATGATGACGTTGGCCGTGTCGTAGAGGGTGGCGGCCACCCAAAGCTGCGCATCGGCGTCGTACGCGTTGTAGCCCCTGGCCGATGCGTCGGCATCACGCCGGACGGGGGCGTGCGCCTTGTTGACACGGCGCCGGACCTCGCGGACCTGCTCCTCGGAGCCGTAGACCACCGCGTAGACGTAGGTGAGGGTGCCCATCAGGCGGCTGATGGGCCGGTGCGTGAACGTGCTGTGCTCCGCCACGCCGTGGCCCACCGCCGGGTTGGCGATCTGCAGCAGGATGGCCCTGCCCGCGCCGGCGAGCAGGATGCCTTCAGCGCCCCGATGGGCTATTCCCTGCTCCATCCCAACAGGCTACCGGAGGCAGGCCTGCCGGTTTGACCCGGCCGGGCGGGCGGCTCAGCAGAAGGCGAGCGACCCGTCCGGGCGGACCGGCAAGGTGCGTTCCCAGTGGATGTAGTCGTCCTCCGCCAGGGTGGATTCGTCGATCTCGATCCCCCACCCGGGCCGGTCCGGCCGCAGTTCAAGGTGCCCGTTCACCGGCAGGTATGGATCGGGGCACCAGGTGGTTTCCTCCAGCTTGTATTCCAGGATGGAGAAGTTGCTGCAGGCGGCGGCGAAGTGGAGGTTGTGGGCCACGGCCAGCGGGCCCATGGGGTTGTGCGGGGCCACCATGGTGAAGTGCGCTTCGGCGATCGTGGCGATCCTGCGCATCTGCGAGATCCCGCCCACCACGCAGATGTCCGGCTGGATGATGTCGGCTCCCCCGCCCGTGAGCAGGCTGAGGAACTCGTTGCTGGAATACAGGCTTTCGCCGGTGGCCAGCGGCACTTTGAGCTCGGACCGCAGCCGGTGCCAGGCCGGGAAGTATTCGGGCCTGATGGGTTCCTCAAAAAAGAGCGGCTGGTAGGGGGCCAGCGCGTTGCCCAGCTGGACCGCCTGGTACGGCTCAAAGATCTTTGCGTGCGCGTCGAACGCAAAATCCCACTCATCGGGGCAGGCTTCGCGGACGGCACCGAAGTACTCCGCCGTTTCGTTGACCACCGCGCCCCAGCGCCGGTTATGGATGTCGCCGCGGAACGGGCTGAGCTTGAACGCGGTGAACCCGAACTGCTCATTCAGCCGGGTTGTAACGTCCCTGCACTCCGCGGGGTCCGGCGCCGAATAGACACCTGCATAGACGGCAACCCTGTCCCGGACGGCACCGCCGAGCAGCCCGTACACGGGAAGGTTGACCGCTTTGGCGGCGATGTCCCACAGCGCGTGGTCGATGGCGGAGATCGCGGCCAGGCCCAGCGCCCCCTGCGGAAACCGCGCCATCCGGATGAGCTTTTGCGTCAGGAACTCGATCCGCCGGGGATCTTCGCCCTTAACCTGCTCGAACATGTAGTCCAGCATGGGCACCAGGGCCCAGTCCGGTCCGTGGTTGTACGCTTCACCCCAGCCGGACAGCCCCTCATCTGTGTCGACGCGCAGGAGCAGCCGCGGCCGGTTGCCCACCCGCTGCATAAACGTCTTGAATCCGGTGATTTTCATGCGTGGGCTCCTGCCGCTGCGTGGATCGGCTGGCCCTGGTCCGCAGCGGTGCAGCCCCATTCGGACAGGATCCCCGCGATTTCGGTGCGGGCCTGCTGGTTGAGCTCGTGGCTGGGTGGCCTGATGGTGCGGCTGCACAGACCCAGCTGGGCCAGGGCTTCCTTGATGACGCTGACATTGTTGGCGGAGCTGTCCTCGGCGCGCAGCTCCTCAAACCGGGAGATCGTGGCCAGCATGTCCCTGGCGGCCGGGTAGTCCTGTGTCCGCAGTGCGTCCCGCAACGCCAACGAAAGCCGTGGGTTGACGTTGACCAGGCCTGAGGTGAAGCCTTCCGCGCCGTGGACGGCGTAGGACAGGGCGTACGGTTCCGCGAGGCCGGCGATCCATACAAACCTGTCCGGCCCGGCCAGGTCCCGGATCCGGGCAAACTGCGTCACGTCCGGGACGGCGTATTTGATGCCGACGACGTTGGGGCACCGGCCGGCCAGTTCCACCAGCATGGCCGGGGTCACCCAGGCGCTGCGGATATAGAGGACAAAGGCCACGTCCGGGGCAGCGGAGGCGATCTGCGCGTGGTAAGCCACCCAGCCCAGCGGTGAAACGTGCGGATGGACCGGCTGGTGGATCATGACCATCCTGATGCCGGCCTCTGCGCCCGCCTTTACGTCCGCGACTGCTGTGGCAACGTCGTGCCCCACCCCAAGGAGCAGGAAGGCCTCCTCCCCCACTTCTTCGGCGGCGGCTGTGATCAGCTGACGGCGCTCTGCGGCAGTGAGGGCGTAAAACTCACTGGTGTTGCCGTTGGGGGTGATGGTGGTGACGCCGCTGCTGACCAGCCGGCGCAGCAGCTTCCGGAAGCTGCCCAGGTCCAGTGCACCGTCCTGGTACGGCGTGACCGGAATGGCAACTACATCTGCCAATGCGGTGCGGAGCTCAGAGAACGTCATCGTTTTCCCCCGACTATCTGTCCGATTGCCCGGACCTCGAAACTGTGGATGTGGTTTAGGACCAGTTCGCCGGCCCGGCCGGCGTCGCCGTTCCGTGCTGCGGCGAGGATTTCGGCGTGCTCGGCGGCTTCCGAATCCCAGGAGGGCAGCCGGGTCCAGGCGTTGACGGAGATGAGGGCAGTCTGCTCACGCAGGCCGTCCAGCATGTCCACCAGGACGGGGTTGCCGCAGTTGGAATACAGGAGCTGGTGGAAGTCGCGGTTGGCGAGGCTGCGCTCGGCCTCATCCTCTGAGGAGGTGGCCCGGTCCAGGGCCTGCTGGGCGAGTTCGACGTCGAACCCGCGCTCCACGGTCCGGGCCACCGCCACTGGTTCCAGCAGGGTCCGGACGTCGAAGATGCTGCGGGCCATCGCTTCGTCCACCACGCGCACCGTTGCGCCCTTGTACTCGCTCATGGTGACCAGGCCGGCACCGGCGAGGGTCTTCAAGGCCTCCCGGACAGGCGTTTTGGAGATCCCGAAGCTGCGCGCCAGGTCCGTTTCCACCAAAGGCTGCCCGGCAGGCAACTCACCTGTGAGGATCGAGCGCCGAAGGGCTTCAACAACGAGACCCGTCCGGGAGGAGGAGAGCAGCGGCCCGGGCTGCATGGCGTTCGTAGTCACAGTAAATTCCTTTCCATAAACATCAGCATATCAGGTGTATCGTATGTAGTATACGATGTACGAAGCACGACATGGCCGGCTTCACATCGCCACTTGAGAGGAACGCAATGAAGCGTACGGATAATGCCCAGTCCCCGACCCGGAGCCGCAAGGGCAGGACAGCACTTGCCCTGGCAGCCATCATGGCTTCCACACTGGCGCTGGGTGCCTGCGGTTCAGGCAGCACAGGGGCCAGCGACTCCGGGGAAGTTGTCCTGGAGCTCTGGGACACGGACACCCGCCCCGAGCGGACCGAGAACCTGAAAAAACTGATCAGCATGTTTGAGGCCAAAAACCCCGGCATCAAGGTCAACTACCTGGGGTTGCCCACCGACTCCTACATGCAGAAGATCAGCACCGCCATTGCCACCAAGGCCACCCCGGACCTGGTGACCCCCAAGGCGTCGGACGTTTCAGCCCTTGTCGCCCAGGGCGCCCTGGCACCCCTGGACCAGGACTTCAAGGACGGCGGATGGGAAGAAAAGATTTCCCCCGCCATGACCAAGTCCTCCAAGGCAGCCTCACCCGATGGGAAGCTCTACCTGACCCCGGCCACCAGCCTCGCCGACGTCATCTACTACCGCTCCGATTTCATGAAGGACGCCGGCTTGTCGGCTCCCGCATCCTGGGACGACTTCTACACGGCAGCGGACAAGCTGACGGACAAGGGCGCAGGGAAATTCGGCTATACCCTCCGCGGCGGCAACGGGTTCTTCTCCCAGTTTGTCCAGATGGTCTACCCGCAGTCCGGCGTGGACACGTTCTTCCGCGAGGACGGAACCTCCACCCTTGACGATCCGGCAGTTGTTGCCGCGGCCCAGAAATACGTGGACCTTTACGGCAAGGACACCGCCGGAAGCGACCTGACCGCGGACTTCAAAACCATGGTGGCGCAGTTCGGCGCCGGCGGCGCTGCAATGCTCAGCCACAGCATCGGTTCCTACCCCACCCACGTTGCCGCCATCGGCGCGGACAAGATCGGCGCCGTGGCACCGTTCCCCGCGGACAACGGCAAAACCGTGCTCACCGGCCGCATGACCACCGGGTTCTCGATGTTCCAGGCAAGTCCCCACAAGGAAGCCGCCTGGAAGTTCCTCGAATACACCATGAGCGATGAAGGCAACAGCTTCTGGGCCCAGAAGTCCGGCTACCTCCCGGGCAACCTCGAAGTGGCCAAGGAAACCTGGGTTACCGAAAACCCGGCCATGCAGGCCTCCGTAAAAGCCGTTGAGGACAGCAAGGCCGTGGTCCTGGAACAGCCGTTCTACCTGCCCGAGTTCAACTCCATCACCACCACGGACATGCTTCCGGAGTGGCAGCGGGTGCTCCAGGGCGACCTTTCCGTGAAGGACTTCCTGACCCAGTCCGCGGAGAAACTCACCAAAGCCCAGCAGAAGCACGCGAAGAAGTAGGCCATGGCCCTGATCGCCCAGAAACAAAAGCCCGGCAGGCCGCCGGCCGCCACGCCGCGCAAGCGAGCGAACAGGTCGCGGCGCCTGTACCCCTACCTCCTGATCGCGCCCGCCGCGATCCTGACGCTCGTGTTCCTGGTCTACCCGGTGGGCAGCGTCTTCTACTACAGCCTGCAGCACTCCAACGTCACCCAGCCCTGGGACGACGGGTTTGCCGGCTTCGAGAACTTCATCGCGATGGGTTCGGACCCGCTGTTCTGGCGGAGCCTTTCCTTCACCGCCCAGTGGGTGGTGGTGGAAGTGGGGCTTCAGTTTGTCTTCGGGCTCGCGCTGGCCCTGCTCATCAACAAGTCGTTCATCGGCCGCGGACTGGCCCGATCCCTGGTCTTTTCCCCCTGGGCCGTGTCAGGCATCCTGACCACCACCATCTGGATCCTGATCTACAACCCGTCCACCGGCGTCGGCCGCTATCTTGCCGACATGGGCATCGGCGAATACGGCGTGTCCCTCCTGGCAGGCAGCGACACCACGTTCTGGGCCCTGGTGCTCGCCGAAATGTGGAAGGGCATCCCGTTCTTCGCCATCCTCATCCTGGCCGACCTCCAGTCAGTGTCCCTGGAGCTGTACGAGTCCGCGGACGTTGACGGCGCCGGGACCTGGCGGAAGTTTGTGTCCATCACCTGGCCGCATATCCGGCAGGCCGTTGTGGTGGCCACGCTGCTGCGGGCGGTCTGGGAATTCAACAACGTTGACCTCCTGTACACACTGACCGGCGGCGGGCCGGCAAGCTCCACCACCACCCTGCCGCTCTATGTGGCGCAAACGGCCATCCACGACCGCGACTTCGGCTACGGGTCCGCCCTGACCGTGGTGGCATTCCTGATCCTGACCTTCTTCTCGCTGGTCTATCTGCGCATCACCAAGTCAAAGGAAGATGACAAGTGACCTCGCTGCTTCCCAAAGCGCGTGCCGCCGGCCGTGCCATCGCGCCGGAACCGATACCGGCCCGGCCCATCAGCAAGCTCAAGGCACGCCAACGCCGGATCGACCGCGTCCTGACCTACGTGCCGCTGGCACTGTTCCTGATCTTCACCCTTGTGCCGTTCTACTGGATGCTGCTTTTCGCGTTCCGACCCACGGGATCCACCTCGCTGGTCCCCTGGCCCATCACCTTCGAGCACTTCGAAACGGTCTGGAACGGCTCCGGATTCGGCATCTACTTCAAAAACAGCCTGTTTGTGGCCGTGATGAGCCTGCTGTGCTCAACGGTCATCGCGCTGCTGGGCGGTTACGCCCTGGCACGCTTCAGGTTCCGGGGCAAGACGCTGTTCCTCGTGGCCATGCTGTGCACCCAGTTTGTTCCCGGGGCCATGATGCTGATCCCGCTTTTCGAGATCTTCAACGCCGTGGGCCTGACCAACAGCCTCTGGAGCCTCATCATCTCCGACACGGTGTTCCACCTGCCGCTGTCACTGATCCTGATGTCCGGCTTCATCCGCAACGTGCCGGTGGAGCTGGAGGAGGCCGCCTGGGTGGACGGCTGCACCCGCATCCAAGCGTTCCGGCTGGTGGTCCTTCCCCTGCTGAAACCCGGCATTGTGGCCGTTGGTTCCTTCGCCTTCATCAGCGCCTGGAACAACTTCCTCTTCGCCATCATGTTCATCAGCAGCCAGGACCAGTTCACGGTTCCCGTGGGCCTGAGCTACCTGCTGGGCGAGTTCGGCGCCGACTTCGGCGCCCTGGCCGCCGGCGGCGTCATTGCCATCATCCCCGTGGTGCTCCTGTTCGCCTACGTGCAGAAGTTCCTGGTCCAGGGACTCAGCGCCGGTGCGGTCAAGGGCTGAGCCCGGACCCGTTCGAAGTGTCGGGGCCGGCTGCCGGGTGGCGGCCGGCCCCAACGATGCTTTCCCGTATCCCCACACCCTGGAGTTTGTTGTGATTCTTTCCGGACATTCCCTGATCGCCGGCCGGCCTGTCGTCGGCGACGGCAAAACCGCTTTCGGTTTCAATCCCGCCACGAATGAGCGGCTCGATCCCGCGTATTCGCTGATCACCGAGGAACAGCTGACGACGGCGACCTCCGCCGCCGCGGCCGCCTACCCCTCCTTCAGCACCCTGGACCCCGAAACCCACGCCGCTTTCCTCGAAGCCATCGCCGGGAACATCGAAGCCATCGGCGAAGACCTCATCACCCGCGCCACCCAGGAAACCGGACTCCCTACCGCCCGCCTCACCGGCGAACGCGCCCGCACCACCGCCCAGCTCCGGCTCTTCGCTGCAGTGGTCCGCCAGGGCGACCACCGCGGCATCCGCATCGACCCCGCCCTCCCGGACCGCACCCCCGCACCCCGGGCGGACATCCGCCAACGCCAGATCCCCCTGGGCCCCGTCGCCGTCTTCGGCGCCAGCAACTTCCCCCTGGCCTTCTCCACTGCAGGCGGCGACACCGCCTCCGCCCTCGCCGCCGGCTGCCCCGTGGTCTTCAAAGCCCACAACGCCCACCCCGGCACCAGCGAACTCGTCGGCCACGCCATTGTTAAAGCCGTCACCGACCACGGCCTGCACCCCGGCGTGTTCTCCCTCATCTACGGCCCCGGCGCCAGCATCGGCCAGGCCCTCGTGGCAGACCCCAACATCAAAGCCGTCGGCTTCACCGGCTCCCAGGCCGCCGGCACCGCCCTGACCCGGACCGCCGCCAACCGCCCCGAACCCATCCCCGTCTACGCCGAAATGTCCTCCCTGAACCCGGTCATCGTCTTCGAAGGCGCCCTCACCGGCCCCACCGCCAACATCGACGCCCTCGCCACCGCCTACATCACCGCCGTCACCGGCAGCTCCGGACAACTCTGCACCTCCCCCGGACTCCTCTTCGCCCCCACCGGCGAGGCAGGCGATAAGTTCGCCGCCGCCGTCGGCCGCGCCATCACGGCCGCCGAGGGCCAAACCATGCTCACCGAAAATATCGCCGGATCCTGGCACACCGGAACCGAAGCACTGGGCTCTGCGGACGGCGTCACCGTCCTCGGACAGGGCGCCGACGGCCAAACCCACAACGCCCCCGCCCCGGCCATCTACGCGACCCAGGTCAAGGACTTCCTCACCAACGAAATCCTGCACCAGGAAATCTTCGGCGCAGCCTCCCTGGTTATCCGCTACACCACCACCGAAGACCTCCTCACCGCCATCACCCGCCTCGAAGGCCAACTCACCGCCACCCTCCACCTCACCAACCACGACTACCCCACCGCCGCACCCCTCATCCCCGCCCTCGAACAAAAAGTCGGCCGCATCATCGTCAACGGCTGGCCCACCGGCGTCGAAGTAGGCCACGCCATGGTCCACGGCGGCCCCTACCCCGCCACCTCCGACACCCGCACCACCTCCGTCGGCACCCTCGCCATCAACCGCTTCCTCCGCCCCGTCGCCTACCAAAACCTCCCCACCGAACTCCTCCCCACCCCCCTCCACAACACCAACCCCTGGCACCTCAACCGCCTCATCAACGGCCAACCCACCGCACCCTGACCTGTCCCACAAGCCAAATTACGCAGGCATTTCCCATGTCCGCGGGGGCCTGTTGTCCGTAAACTGGAGCCCATGACCGAGCACAAACCGGATCCCCTGGTGGCTGCGGGTCCCGGGCTCGCCGATGCCCCAGCCAACACCAGTCACCTGCGAACCCCGGCAGAGCGGTCCCGCACGTTTACCGGGATCCTGGTCAACACTGCCTTGGCAAACATCACCACCAGCTACCTCTGGTTCGCCCTGACGTTCTGGGTCTATCTGGAGACGCGGAATGTGATTGCCACCGGGGTTATCGGCGGGGCGTACATGCTGCTGATCGCGCTCTCCAGCATCAGCTTCGGCACTTTTGTGGACCGGTACCGCAAGCTGGCGGTGATGCGCTTTGCCGGTGGCTTCACCCTGGTGATGTTTGTCGTCGCCGGAATCATGTTCCTGCTGACGCCGGAGGCCGACCTGCTGGACCTGGTCCAGCCGTGGTTCTGGATCTTTGCCGTGATCATCCTGGTGGGGGCGGTGGTGGAAAACCTGCGCAACATCGCCCTGTCCACCACCGTCACCATCCTGATCGATCCTGACCGGCGGGCCAACGCCAACGGACTGGTGGGCATGGTGCAGGGCCTGGCGTTCATCGCCACGTCGGTCATCTCCGGCCTGTCGGTGGGCCTGCTGGGCATGGGCTGGACCATCGCCGCGGCCCTGGTCCTGACAGCCGTGGCATATGTCCACCTGCTCACCGTACGGATGCCGGAGGAAACCCAGCCTGTAGCCACGGATGCCCAAGGTGGATTCGACCTGCGCGGATCCATGGCCGCCGTTCTGGCCATTGCCGGCCTGTTCGCGCTGATCCTGTTCTCCACCTTCAACAACCTCATCGGCGGCGTGTACATGGCCCTGATGGATCCTTACGGCTTGGAGATGTTCCCGGTTGAGCTGTGGGGCGCCTTCCTTGCGCTTGGGGCCACCGGATTTGTTATGGGCGGGGCACTCGTGGGCAAGTTCGGCCTGGGCTCCAACCCGCTGCGGACCCTGCTGTTCGCGGTGATCCTGATCGGCCTCTTCGGCGCAGTGTTCACCTTGCGGGAATGGCCGTGGCTGTACATCGCCGGGATCTGGCTCTATATGGTGATGATTCCGTTTGCGGAGGCAGCCGAGCAGACAATCATCCAGCAGGTGGTCCCGCTGCCGCGGCAGGGCCGGGTATTCGGTTTAGCCATGGCCTTCGAATCTGCGGCAGCACCCATCACTGCGTTCCTCATCGCCCCGTTGGCGGAGTTGTGGATCATCCCGTATGCCAGGTCCGCGGAGGGCGCGGCACAGCTGGCCCCGCTGCTGGGCGAGGGCGTGTCCCGCGGCATTGCCCTGGTGTTCCTGATGGCCGGGATCATCCTGATGGCTGCGGCGGCGCTGGCGTTCCTCACCCCGGTGTACCGCCGGGTCTCGGAAACGTACCGGCGCGGCCCCATCGAGGCAGGGCAATAGGCGCCTAGAACGCCCAATCGGAGTCGCCGTAGGCCCGGCCGCGGAAGTGCGCGCGGAGGTATTCGCCCACCACCGCAGCGCCGAGCTCGCCGGCTTCGGGCGCCACCACCCGGCCGTCAACGCGGCGGGCCATCCGCTGGATAAACCGTTCCAGGCCCGGGTCGTCGCCCAGCCGGAAGAAGGTGGCCTGCGCGCCGGCACGTCCCACCCTGTCCAGCTCGTCCACGGTGGCGCGGATGGTCGAGGGGTGCGGCGGCCAGGAAAACATGGATTCGCCGTCAGGCAGCAAGTGGGCAGTGGGTTCGCCGTCGGTGACCACCAGCAGCACCGGCTGCATGGCCGGGTGTTTCCGGAAGAACCGGCTGGCCAGCAGCAGCCCGTGGTGCAGGTTGGTGCCCTGCTCGCGGAAGGCCGGCAGCGATGTCAGCCCGCCGATGTCCATGGTCTGGGCGTACCGGCCAAACGTGATCAGCTGCAGTTTGTCGCCCCGGAACCTTGTGGACACCAGGTGGTGCAGGGCCAGCGCCGTGCGTTTCATGGGCACCCACCGCCCCTCGGCGGCCATCGAGAAGGACACGTCGACCAGGAGGACGACGGCGGCCTGCGTGCGTTCCTCGGTTTCCGTCACCTCGATGTCGTCCACAGCCAGTCGGACGCCGCGGCCCGGATCGCCGCCGTCGGCGATGGTCCGGCGGATCGCGTTGGTGATGGTCCGGGTGACGTCCCACGGCGCGTTGTCGCCGAACTCCCACGGCCGGCTGGATCCGGTCTGGTCGCCGGCGGCACCGGCCTCCCGCGTCTCCCGCCTGCCCTGGCGCCCGGACAGCTGCTTGGCGGCATCACGCAGCAGCGACCTGCCCAGCCGCCGCATCGCCTGGGGCGAGAGCCGGAAGTCGCCGTCCGCACCCTTGGTGAGGTAGCCGCCGTCGTGCATTGCCTTTTCAATCGCCGCCAGCGTGCGTGCGCTGACCGCCGCGTCTTCCCCCAACTGGCGGGCCAGGGCGTCCAGGTCCACGTCGTCCATGTGGGAGCTGTCGAAGTCCTGGCCCAGCTGGTCCGCCAACTGGTCCAGCTCGGCAAGGTCCTGGAGCACGCCCGTGCCGTCGCCCAGGCCCATGCCTTCCTGGCCTTCGAACCGCTCTGATCCGTTCCAGTCCTCCCCCGGCCGCAGGGCCTGCAGGGTCTCGTCCAGCTGGCCCAGCTGGGCCATCATGTCCTGGGAGCCGAAGGCCTGGGCGGAGAGCTGCATCAGCTCGTGGCGCTGTTCCGGGGTCATGGACTGCATCAGCCGCTGGGCTGCCGCCGCGCGCTTGGCCAGCGCATCCACCAGTTCCTCGACGTTCCGGGGATTCTCGGGGAAGTGCTCGCCGTGCTTGGCCATGAACTCCGCAAAGTCCGCCGGGGTGTCCGCCTTCCGGCGGTGCTTGTCCAGGAGTTCGTTGAGGTCGGCCAGCATGGCGCTGATGGCTGCCCGGTCCTGGTCCGTGGCCCCTTCCAGGGCCTGCTTCATCCCGGCGAAGCGCTGGTCCAGGACCTCGCGGCCCAGCAGGTCCTTGATCTTTTCGTACGCCTCGCGGGCCGTGCTGGATTGCCAGTCGTAGGAGGCCAGCTCGTTGACCGCCGCCGCCGTGGACTGGGGCAGGTTCTGGATCTGCATCTCGCGGAAGGCCCGGTCCGTGTTGTCCATCATGGCGTCCCGGGCCAGCTGCTTGCGTTCCTCCAGTACGGCCGTGTCCAGGAGTTTTTTCACTTCAGTGAGCGTGCCGTTGAGGTTGTGCTTGCCCAGCAGGTCCTGGCGGCGCTGCTGGATCCGGCCGGCGAGCTCGTCCAGGCCTTCCTGGTCCAGGCCGCCGCGCCGCAGGTATTCCGTCAAGGCACGCCGCGGCGAGTAGCCCGCCATCACGTCCTCGGCCACGGCATCCAGCGCCTCCGTCAGGTCAACGGGCGGCGCCAGCGGGTCCGGCCCGCCGCGGTAGCGGCCATAGCGGGAGCGGGGATGAAGGCTCATGGCGCGTGCCTGTCCTTAGCCGTAGATGGTGGCTTCGTGGTCGGACTCCTTGGAGATCCGGCGGCCAAGGTAGAGGCCCTCGAGGGCCAGTTCGACGGCGGCGGCCCGCTGGCCGTCGTTTTCGGCGCCGAGGCGCTTCCCGATTTCGTCGTAGAGGCCCGATCCGTTGAGCGAGGGCAGGTTCGCCAGGAATTCCTTGGCGGTCACCAGCTCGCCGGTGGTTACCGTGGAGTGCCCGTCCAGGGCGGCCACCAGGGGCGCCAGGTCCAGGCCCTGGAAGTGTTCCCGGACTGCTTCCGCGGTAGCGGTGCGCAGGAGGTGGTCCAGGATGTCCTGCTCGCGGCCTTCCTCGCCGGATTCAAACTCGATCTTTCCGGTGAGCACCTCCACGGCGGCGTCCAGATCGATGATCCGGGCCACGGCCTGATCCTCGCCGCGGACGCTGGCGCGCCGCAGCGCGGCCGCAGCAACGGTCTCGGCCCCGGCGATGGCGAACCGCGCGGAAACGCCGGAGCTCTGGTTGATGGCCGGGGATTCACGCAGGGCCCGGGTGTAGCGGGCCAGGATCTCCAGGATCACGGGCGGCACGCTGGCCACCAGGTGGCCCTCCTGCTCGATGACCGCCACCTCATCCTCAAGTTCAAGGGGGTAGTGCGTGCGGATTTCGGCGCCGAACCGGTCCTTGAGCGGGGTGATGATCCGGCCGCGGTTGGTGTAGTCCTCGGGGTTGGCGGAAGCCACCACCAGGACGTCCAGCGGCAGGCGCAGGACGTAGCCGCGGATCTGGATGTCCCGCTCCTCCATCACGTTCAGCATGGAGACCTGGATGCGTTCGGCGAGGTCAGGGAGTTCGTTGATGGCCACAATGCCGCGGTTGGAACGCGGGATCAGGCCGTAGTGGATGGTTTCCGGGTCCCCCAGCCGGCGGCCCTCGGCCACCCGCATGGGGTCGACGTCGCCGATCAGGTCCGCCACGGAGGTGTCCGGCGTCGCGAGTTTCTCCACGTAACGTTCCGAACGGTGCCGCCAGGCCACCCGCAGCCGGTCCCCTTCGGTGAGGGCGCGGGCGCGGGAGGGCCCGGTGATGGGTTCGTAGGGGTGCTCGTTCAGCTCCGAGTCCTCGATAACCGGGGACCATTCGTCCAGCAGCCCGGCCAGGGTGCGCAGGAGCCGGGTTTTGCCCTGGCCACGTTCGCCCAGCAGCACCAGGTCATGCCCGGCGATCAGGGCGCGCTCCAGTTGGGGGATAACGGTCCGGCTGAAGCCGAACATGCCGGGCCACGGGTCGCGGCCCGCCGCCAGGGCGGAGAGGAGGTTGTCGCGGAGTTCTGTCCGCAGGTCCTTGTGAACATGGCCGGAGGCACGCAGTTCACCAACAGTGAAGATCTCAGGGCGTTCAGTCACTTCTCCACCGTAGACCTGTTCGCTGGGCCGATGGGGTGATCCGAAACATTTGTGCACGCGGGACAAGTTTTGGTCCGCTGGCAGTACTACGCTGATTCTTGATGACTGCTGCAGCCCAGCCGGCCCCGCCGGAATCCGCCCCGTCCACCGCTCCCACCACTCCCGCCGCTCCCGCCGCCAAGCCTGTGGTGACGCTTGTGCTCCTGGTCCGCCATGGCGAAACGCCCACCACCGGGCAGGTGCTGCCGGGCCGGGCCCCGGACCTGCACCTCTCGGAGCGCGGCCGGGCCCAGGCGGAACGGGTGGCCGAACGCCTTGAGGGGCTTCCGGTCACCGCCGTGTATTCCTCGCCGTTGGAGCGCGCCCAGGAGACGGCGGGGCCGACGGCGGCCGCCAACGGCCTGGAAATCCAGCCGGCCGACGGGCTGCTGGAGTGCGACTTCGGCGACTGGACAGGTGCCGAGATTTCCCGCCTGGCTGCCTTGCCTGAGTGGCGGACTGTGCAGTCCAGCCCGTCAACGTTCCGCTTCCCCAACGGCGAAAGCTTTCCGGAGATGCAGGACCGCATGGTGGGTGCCCTGGAGGAACTGGTGGCGGCGCACCCTGGGGGCGTAATTGTTTGCTTTTCCCACGCCGACACCATCAAGGCGGCCGTGGCCCACGCTGTTGGGACCCCCCTGGACCTGTTCCAGCGGATCATGATCAGCCCGGGCTCAATGTCCGCGGTGTCGTTTGTGGACGGCCGGGCAGCGTCGGTGCTGATGGTGAATTCATATACGGAGCCGTTGAGCGGACTGAGGCCGCAGTGACAGGGTTTTCCGCCGCCAGGGGTATGCCGTGACGGACCGGGACCTGGCGTTGCTGACCTTGGGCGAAGTGGAGCTGGTGGGCCAGTTTGCGCGCAGCAGCAACGCCACGTTCCTGGTCCGCCTCAGCCATGGGGACGAGGTAGCACAGGCGGTCTATAAACCAGAGGCCGGCGAACAGCCGCTGTCCGACTTCGATCCAGGGCTGTACAAGCGAGAGCGGGCGGCGTACCTGCTCAGTGAGGCTTTGGGCTGGGGCATGGTGCCGCCCACGGTCATCCGGGAGGACGTGCCCCTTGGCGTGGGGTCCCTGCAGTGGTTTATCGACTGCGATTTCCGGGAGCACTATTTCACGTTGGCGGCGGAGGACCCGTCCACCCATCCCGAACTGGCCCGGATGGCTTTGTTTGACTTCATTTCCAATAACACGGACCGCAAAAGCGGGCACGTACTCCGCGGTGGCGACGGCCGGATCTGGGGCATCGACCACGGATTGTGCTTTTCCGCTGCCTTTAAGCTGCGCACGGTCATTTGGGACTTTGCCGGCGAAGCAATTCCGGACGGGCTACTGGCAGATATCGCGCCCCTCGCCGAGGCCGTTCCTGAGGAGTTGGCCGGGCTGCTCGACGACGATGAAAACGCGGCCCTGAAGCGGCGGGCCCGCCGGATTCTGCAGGACGGGACACTGCCCGTGGACCTGACGGGCTCCCGCTACCCTTGGCCGCTGGTGTAGCGGGAGGCGCAAGCGTTCAGGCTGCCAGTGCCTGCTCGAACAGGGCTTCCGCCAGCCGGATGAGTCGCAGCGGCGCGTCCACTTCCTGGCCGCGGCTGCAGTGACCCAGGAAAACCGCTGTGCCGTTCAGGACCTCTTCGAGATGAACACCGGCTTCCCGGGCCAGCACTTCGGCCCGGATGTTCTGCGGCAGGCGGTTGCCTTCGTCGCTGACGTAGGCATGCCAATCACGGGTACTGATTGCTTCGATGTTTCCCGACATCAACCGCTGAAGTGCCGGCATGTCCGTATCGACGGATTCGAGGCGTACCGGCTGTGTGAGTTGAGCCGGGATGATCAGTGCGTTGCACATGCTTTTCATGGCTGGGCCCGCTAGCGCTGGTTCTTGCGCGGTTTTATGAAACTGATTTCACTGCTCTCGGTTTTGGCCCTTTTATCGGCCCTTTTTTCGAGGATGGATTTTCCCGCTTTTTTGACATTGCTGCTTTTAGGCGATTTACCCGACACTGGAATCACATCTTTCTCTGTGGTGCTTGTCCCCAATACCATACACACTTATATTTTTATTGCCAGTCACGCAGAAAATGGTTACCTAGAGGGAATTTCCGGCAACCAATTCGAAAACTTCTGAATTTTTACGGTATAAAAGCCGACTTTGTGAACTTTCTGCATTTTCGCTTCCGGAGGCCGCATTCACTGAACTCGCCTGCGTCTTTCCCGGCTGTGCTTCCAGGCGGCGCGTGCCGCGCCTCCGCTGCGCCCGGTAAATTTGGAACTGATGATTCTTATAGACCGGGACAGCCCCCACCGCGACGATGTCCACCTGCTCCTGAGCGAGCACCTTGCAGACATGTTTGCCACCTCACCGGCCGAAAGCGTCCATGCCCTGGACCCGGCAGCCCTGGCCGGACCGGACATCAGTTTCTGGACGGCACGGGAGGGCGGCGCCCTGCTGGGGTGCGGAGCCCTCAAGGTCCTCAAGCCGGTGCCTGGCCAGGCTGCTTCTGCCGAGCTGAAGTCCATGCGCACTTCGGCGCAGGCGCGGGGGCGCGGCGTCGCCACCCTCATGCTCCTGCACATCCTGGCCGACGCCCGGGCCAACAGCCTGGAGCGGGTGTACCTGGAAACCGGCACCGAGGACTACTTCGCTCCAGCCCGGCGGCTGTATGCGCGGCATGGCTTCACCGATTGCCCGCCGTTCGCGGACTACCGGCCGGATCCCAACAGCGTCTTTATGGAGCTGCAGCTCTGAGTCCAAACACCGGCGGAGCCCCCAAGTAGCTGGCAGTAGATGTCGTTATGAGCGCTCATAACGACATCTACTGCTACCTAGTTGGCGGAGAGAGCGCGGCGGGCCAGCGACCGGTGGATTCCGGTGTGGTCCAGTGCGCCGTCGCCCTGGGCCACCATGTCGGCGAACAGGTCTCGGACGGTGCCGCTGAGGGCCAGGTCCAGTCCGCGGGCCTGCGCGACCTCGGCGATGAACCCCAGGTCCTTGAGCTGGTTGTTGGCGCTGCCGCCGCCGTCGAAATTGTCCTCCACCCAGCGCTGTCCCTTCTGCCGCAGGACTGCCGAATCGGCCAAGCCGCCCCTGAGGAGCTCCAGCACAACGTTTACGTCGAGGCCGCCCTGCCGGGCCAACAGCATCGCCTCGGAAACTGCTGTCACTGTGGCGGCCACAACGATCTGGTTGCAAGCCTTGGCGAGTTCCCCCGAGCCGCTGGGTCCGAGGTACCGCACGGTAGTGCCCATCGACTGGAAGGCAGGTTCCAGGTCGTTTGCCGCGCCGGCGTCGCCACCCACCATGATGCTGAGAGTGCCATCCTCCGCGCCCATCGTCCCGCCGCTGACGGGCGCATCGAGGACTGTCACTCCGCGGGCCTTCAGGCGTTCGGCAAAGCCGGCCACCGCCACCGGCGACACCGTGCCGTGGACCACCAGGACAGGACTGCTGATGCCCTTGGCGTCCCAGCCCGCCAGCAGGCCGTCCGGACCGCCCAGCAGACTGTCCACTTGTTCCAGATCGGGAAGGACGGTGAGGACGACGTCGGACGCGGCCTCAGCGGGCGTCATTGCCGCGCGTGCGCCCAGGGCCGCCAGGGGTTCGGTTTTCGCTGCCGTCCGGTTCCACACCGTGAGGTGGGGCGCGAAGGCCAGGAGCCTGCGGGCCATGGGTGCGCCCATGGGCCCGAGACCCAGGAGGGCGTAGGAGCGGGAGGTAGTCTGCGTCATGTCAGTCCTTTGGGTTCGGCGCCGGTGCTGCCGCAGGCAGCCGGTGCAGGGTGCGGCGGCACGCGGCCGCGGGAAGGGTAGAGCGGAACGACTTGTCAGGCGCGGACTTTGAGCCGGCCCACGCTGGCGCGTTCAATGAGTTCGGCATCCACCCGCACCACCGTAGGCTTGCCGGGCGTCCTGCCACCCGGGTTGGCCAGGGCAAGGCGAACGGAGTGCCGGGCAAGGAGGTCAATGGGCTGTCGGACGATGGTCAGCGGCGGCGTCATCAGTTCCGTCCAGGGCGAATCCTCGAAGACGATCACGGAGAGTTCCGCCGGGACGGACACCCCGGCATGGGCCAGCCGGCCCAGTACAGCCGTCACCTGGGCGGTGTTCGCCACCACCACTGCGGTGGGTGGCTCGTCCAGGTTCAGGAGCGCGCTCATCGCATCTCCTCCGGCGGTGCCGCGGAACGCCGCCGACCGGACCAGGAGATCATCCCGCTCCAGCCCCGCAGCGTCAAGGGCCTGCCGGTAGCCGGCGATGCGGTCCCGGCCCGTGGTGGATTCTGCCGGCCCGGAAATCATCGCGATCCGCCGGTGTCCGTGCGCAGCCAGCAGGGCCGTGGCGGACCGCCCCGACTCCACGTTGTTGATGGTCACCACATCCACGTCAGCCAAGGCAGGGATGGAGCGGTCAACAAACACCACGTCCGTTCCCATGTCCTGGAGCCTCTTCCAAATATCCAGGTTGTTCCCCGTGGGGGTGGCGATGATGCCGCTGACCCGGCGTTCGATCAGGGTGGAAAGCCGCTCGGATTCGAGCTGGTCGTCCTCCTGGGTGGTCATCAACAGCACCTGGATGCCGCGGGAGTGCGCTTCCTGGACCACTTGGTCGGCAAGGCGGGCGAAGAAGGGATTCGAAACATCCGCCAGGAGCAGGCCCAGGGTGGTGGGCGGGCCGTGCTTCAGCTCCCGGGCGGCCGTACGCGGGTGGTAACCCAGGGTAGCCATGACCTCGTGAACCCGGTCCCGGGTTGCGGCAGCCACCGGCCCCGACCCGGGGTTGAGCACCCGCGAGACCACAGCGACGGATACTCCCGCCGCCGCAGCAACGTCGCGGATGGTGGGCTGCTTCTGCACGTGTACTCCTCGGTCGGCTACTGCAGCTCTGCCGTCAAGTCCGGCAGGAACTTTTTCAGACTAGGGTATTGACCTCGTCCGGCAGGTATGAAATAAAAGTGGAACCGGTTCCATTATGTTTACTTCCGCAGTGAATGTCTACCACCGCACCCCTCGGATTCCACCGGCACCACCCCGCCGGCCCCGAACGCCACAGCCTGCCGCAACGCTGCACAGGCACCGGCGCACACCACTGGCCGTCCAGCACGGACGCAGCCAAACCACCGAAAGGCGATTATGAACCTCCACAAACTCCTGACCCAGCGCGAGGCCGACGGCGCCCCGATCCGTGTGGGCCTGATCGGTGCCGGCCGCTACGGAACCATGTACCTGGCGCAGGCACGCAACATCCCGGGCATCCACGTGGTGGCCATTGCCGACATCAACGCCGAGCGGGCCAAGGGTGCACTGAAGCTCGTCGAGTGGCCCGATGAAGCCTTTGTTGACGACATCGAAACGGCCCTGGCCACCCGTGCCACCACTGTTGTGACCGACGCCGCTGCCCTGTTCGACGCCGAACTCGACGTCATCGTAGAGGCCACCGGCAACCCGATCGTTGGCATCAACCACGCGCTGCGCGCCATCGAAACCGGCAAGCACATCATCATGGTCACCGTCGAGGCGGACGCCCTCGCCGGACCTGCCCTCGCCAAACGCGCCCGGGAGGCCGGCGTCGTCTATTCCCTCGCCTACGGCGACCAGCCCGCCCTGATCTGGGAACTCGTGGACTGGGCGCGGACGTCGGGCTTCGACGTGGTCTGCGCCGGCAAGGGCGCCAAGTACCTCTCGCACTACCACGGCATGAATCCGGACAATGTGTGGGAAAACTGGGAGTTCTCCAAGGAGCTGACCGATTCCGGCCAGCTCAACCCGTACATGCACACCTCCTTCCGCGACGGCACCAAGGCAGCCATCGAAATGGCGGCGGTAGCCAACGCCGCCGGCCTGCGCCCCTCCGATGAGGGCCTCACCTTCACCCCCGGCGACGTCGAGGAAATCGCCACGATCTGCCGGCCGGCAGCCGACGGCGGCGTCCTCAGCCATGCAGGCAGCGTCGATGTGATGTCCAGCGTGACCCGCGCCGGCGACTGGATCCCCCACAACACCCAGGAAGGCGTCTTTGTGGTGGTCAAGGCCACCAACAAGTACGTCTCCGGCTGCTTCCAGGAATACCCCTGGCACCCGGACCCCACCGGCCAGTACGCCGCCCTGTACCGCCCGTACCACTACGTGGGCCTGGAACTGAACGTCTCGATAGCGAACGCCGTGCTCCGCGGAGTAGCCACGGGCGCGCCCGAAGGCTTCCACGCCGACGTGGTGGCCTGCGCCAAAAAAGACCTCAAAGCGGGTGAAATCCTCGACGGCGAAGGCGGCTTCACCGTCTGGGGCAAGCTGATCTCGGCTGAGAAGTCCGTCCGGGACCGCGCCCTGCCGGTCGCCATGGCCCACCATGTCAAACTCGTCAACGACATCCCCGAAGGCGGCATCGTGGGCTGGGACGACGTCGAGATCGACACCTCGCTGGACCAGGCGCTGAAGCTGCGCCGCGAGACCGAGGCCCTGGCCCTTGATGTGGTGCCGGCGACATGATCGACAGGCGCACATTCCTGGGAGCGGCCGGAGCCAGCCTGCTGCTGGCCGGCTGCGGCGCCACCCCGGCTTTGGACCCCAACCGGGCGGCGTCAGCCGGCGGCACCCTGAAGTTCGGCAGCTGGCAGTGGCTTGAGCCGGGCCGCGGCGAGGCCATGTGGAAAGCCGTCCAGGCCTACCAGAAGAAGAACCCGTCAGCCGTGCTGGCCCAAAGCACCACCCCGTTCCTCTCCTTCGCCGACAAGCTCAACACCGAACTTGGCGGCAAGGGCGGCCCTGACATCTTTGTGGTGCAGGACGTGAACTTCTACCCCCTGGCCGACGCCGGCATCCTGGCTCCGCTGACCTCGGTGGTCGAATCCCACAAGGGCACCCCGTTCAACCACACCATCAAGTCCGGCGAGGTGAACGGGGTGCAGTACGGGATCACCTGGGAGCGGCTCAACTGGAACTTCTTCTGGAACCGGGGCCTGCTGGAAAAGGCCAACGTGGCACCGCCCACCACTGTGGCTGAACTGATTTCCGCCGCCGGGGAGATCAGGAACGCCACCGGCCTGGACGGGTTCGGGGTTCGCCACCAGATGACCGAGTTCGATTCCTGGTTCATGGACTTCGACGTCTGGACCTACGGGTTCGGCGGATCGTGGTCCGACGGGTCCCGCCCCACCATCGATTCGAAGGAAAACATCGCCGGGGTGGAGGCCTTCGGGGAACTTTACCGGTCCGGGGCCATGCCCATCGGCGACGACGCGTCCACCATGCGCACCAAGTTCCGTGAGGGCAGGCTCGGCATGATGATCGATGTCTCCTCCACGGTGGCGGGCATCCTGCGCTCCTCCAAGACGCTGAAGTCCGAGGACATCGGCTTCGCCGACCGGATCCCGCTCCCCAGCCCATCCGCCCACCAGGAGATCGTGCTGGCCGTGAACGGGTTCGGCAAGAACAAGAACCTTGCCGTCGACTTCGTCGGCTGGGTGGGCTCCGATGAAGGCCAGGCGGAACTCCGCACCGCCATGGGACCGTCCACCCTGGCCACCGACGTGCCGCTGGCGCCCGATTACGCGGCGGCAAACCCGTGGGCCAAGGCGTTCATCGACCTCGCCGCCGACTCGCGCAGCCCCCTTATCAAGGGCTATGAGGCGCAGACCAAGGCCATCATGCGCGAAGTCATGACGCAGGTGGAACGCTACCTCGTAGACGGCGGCGACGCTGCCAAGGCACTCGCCACCGCACAGACACAAGTAACTCAGCTGATCGGCTGAGCAGACCTAGGCAAAGGATCCGGGCAATGTCGCTCCGAACTTCGATCTCCCCGCCCGCCGTGGCGCAGCCGCCAATACAGGATGCGCCTTCCCGGCATCACATGTGGCAGAAAATCTCCCCCTACATCTACGTCGGCCCGGCCGTCATCTACCTGATCATTTTTATGATCATCCCCGTGGTGCAGGGAATCCAGCTCAGCTTCACCAAAACCCCGCTGGTACGGCCGGACGGCGGCACCGGCGTGGGGCTGGAGAACTATGCCAAACTGCTGGGCAGCCCCCAGTTCTACAACTCCCTGGGCGCCACCGTCCTGTACACGGCCGCCACGGTGCTGTTCGCCGTCGTCATCGGTACCGGGTCGGCGCTGCTGCTGAACCGCGCATTCAAGGGCCGCACGGTGGTGCGGGCAATCATCACCTTCCCGTGGGCCGTGCCCACAGTGGCCACCGCCTTGATTTTCGGCTGGATCTTCAACCGTTCGGATGGTGTCCTCAACGAGGTGGTGGGCGTGATGGGCATCGGCCAGCAGGGCTGGCTGGTGGACCCCAAGTTCGGCATGGCCGCCGTGGTCCTGACCTCCGTCTGGAAAGTCATGCCACTGGTGATGCTGGTGGTCCTGGCCTCGCTGCAGTCCATTCCCACCGAACTGTATGAAGCCACCAGGATGGACGGCGCCGGCGCGCTGGAAACCTTCCGGGCCGTCACGTGGCCACACATCGCCCCCACGGTCCGGGTGGTCACCCTACTGATGACCATCTGGTCCATCCGCCGCTTCGAGATCATCTACCTCCTCACCGGCGGCGGCCCCGTGGACAGCACCAATACCTTGGTGGTCAACGTCTACCGGCAGGCCTTCAGCAACCAGGAACTGGGCCGCGCCGCAGCCATCGGTGCCCTGGGCCTGGTCCTGTCCCTGCTGGTCACGGTTGTCTACTTCATCATGGAACGGCGCACTGCCGCCAAGGAGGCCTGAGCTATGAGCACCAAAGAAGCACCCCCGGTCCTCCACGCTCCCGCCCGGCGGCGGCTCAAGGCGCCGGGACAACGGAACTTCAGCAAGCCCGTCCGGTTGCTCCTGCTGGCCGCCCTGGTCCTGTTCTCCGGCTTCCCGCTGTACTGGATGCTGAACACTGCCCTCAGCGTGGACTCGGAACTTTATGGCCAGGCGCAGGGCTGGTGGCCGCACTGGGAACGGCTGGCCGACTTCGGTGAACTGATCGGCACCGTCCCGATTTTCAAGTGGCTCACCAACTCGGTGGTCATCGCCGGCGGCACCACACTGCTGTCCCTCGTTTTCGCTGTCCTGGCCGGATATGCGCTGTCCCGGTTCAAGTTTTACGGCAAGGGAGCCGCTGGGTTCCTGCTCTTCGCCACCCAGATGCTGCCGGAGGCGCTCCTGGTGGTCCCCATTTATGCCTTGTTCGCATCATTGGGGCTGCTGAACGGGATGGGCGGCCTGATCCTGGCCAACGTGGCGTTCACCATGCCGGTCAGCGTCTGGATCATCAAGGGAGCCATCGATGCCATCCCATACGAAATCGAGGAAGCTGCATCCGTTGACGGCTGCCCCAGGGTTACCATCCTTTCCCTGGTCCTCACCCCGTTGATCCTGCCCAGCGTTGCCGCTGCCGCCGTCATCAACTTCTTTGACGGCTGGAACGAGTTCCTGCTGGCCAAGACGTTCATCGCCGAGCGGGACCTGTGGCCGGCGTCGGTGGGCCTGGCCTCGTTCGTTGGCCAGTACCTGACCTCGCTGAACTCCGTCATGGCAGCAGCGCTGCTGTTCACACTGCCGGCGCTGATCTTCTTCCTCCTTGTCCAGCGTCGCATCGTCTCAGGCCTCACGGCCGGCTCAGTCAAAGGTTGATCATGGCAAAGCTCTCATTACGCAACATCAGCAAACGGTTCGGGGACACCAAGGTGATCCACGACTTCAGCGCCGAGGTGGACAACGGCGAGTTCCTGGTCCTGCTAGGCGCTTCCGGATCCGGCAAGTCCACCCTGCTGCGCATCATTGCGGGCCTGACGGACGCCACCGCGGGGGACGTCATCTTCGATAACCTCAGGGTCAACCGGCAGAGCCCGCGCGAGCGGGACGTCGCCTTTGTTTTCCAGTCCTACGCCCTGTACCCGCACCTGACCGTCCGGGAGAACATCGCGTTCCCGCTGGCGCTGGACAAGTTCAAGGGCTGGCACCACATTCCGGGCATCAGCACCATTGCACGGCGGGTGTTTGGTTCCTCGAAGGACATCGCCAAGCAGGTGTCCGGGGTCTCCGCCATGCTGGAGCTTGACCAGTACGCGGACCGCAAGCCGGGCGGCCTTTCCGGCGGCCAGCGCCAGCGCGTGGCATTGGCCCGGGCCCTAATCCGCAACCCATCAATGTTCCTGCTGGATGAGCCGCTGTCCAACCTGGATGCAAAACTCCGGGCGGAACTGCGCGGCGAAATTGTCCGGCTGCACCGCCTGACCGGCAAGACGTTCGTTTATGTCACGCATGACCAGGTGGAAGCCATGACCATGGCCACACAGATCGTCATCCTGCACAACGGCGTGGTCCAGCAACACGCCACGCCGCAGGAGATCTACACCCGACCGGCCAACACATATGTGGCCAGGTTCATCGGCAGCCCGCCCATGAACCTGATGGCCGCTGCCGTGGTTGACGGCCAGCCTGTGGTTGGCGGACTGACGTTGGCGGCTCCGGACGGTCCCGGGGTTGGTCAACCCCGGTTTGGCGATGGGGGCGTTACCGTGGGCGTTCGCCCGGAACACCTCAGCGTCACCGTGGACGGAGGGAGGCAGGGCCTGCCCGGCACTGTCCGGCGGATCGAGGACCTCGGGGCGGACACCCTCATCGGGGTCCAGCCGGACCCCGCCCTGGACCTCAAGACGTGGGAACTAAACCGTGACGAACTCATCTGGATCCGCCAGGCCGGGCAATCCCGGCTGATGGCCGGCGACGCCTGCACCGTGGTCCCTGAGCCCGGGAAGGCCAGCTACTTCGACAGCACCACCGGCGAAAACCTCGCACCGGCCGGCCGGAACTCTGATGCCGGGGCAGTGCCGCTGGGCGCCTGACCCTGGCCCACGCCCCCATTGTCCCGTCCCCACCTGTCCCGTCCCCCACCGGATGAACCCACCCAGCAAAGGAAAAGCACCCATGACCATCGTTGTGACTGCGGCATTCACCCCCAACGAAGGCTTCTACCAGCAGGTGGTGGACGCCCTGGCGCCGGCCATCGCCGAAGTCCACCAGGAGCCCGGCTGCCTGCTCTACGCCATCCATGAATCACCCAACGGCCAGATCCTGATGATCGAGAAGTGGACCAGCGCGGCGCTGCTGGACGCCCACGGCGCCGGCGAACCCGTCCAGCGGCTTAACGCTGCGCTGGAGGGCCTGCTGGCAAAGCCGGTCGAGGTCACCCGCCTCGTACCCATTCCCGTCGGAACCGCCGCCCAGGGCGCGCTCTAAGCACACCTGGTACAAGGAAGCGGACGACGCCGGGTGGGCGGTTTCTAGGGGTCGTTGCAACAGCGTTGGTGGCTAGGTGGTTGTTAGTAGATCACGCAGGCGCTCGGCCGGGGTATCCCAGCCGAGCGTTTTGCGTGGGCGGGCGTTGAGTTCCTGGGCGACGTGCTCGAGGTCTTCGGGTCCGTAGACAGAGAGATCGGTGCCTTTGGGGAAGTATTGCCGGAGCAGCCCGTTGGTGTTCTCGTTGGAGCCGCGTTGCCAGGGGCTTGCTGGATCGCAGAAGTAGACCTGTATGTCTGTGGCGAGAGTGAAGGATTTGTGGGCTGCCATTTCCACGCCCTGGTCCCAGGTCAGGGATCCGCGGAGGTGGGCCGGCAGGGTGGACATCGTGGCGATGAGTCCGTCCCTGACGGATTCCGCGGTGTGATCGGTTGGCAGGTGGACCAGCATGACGTAGCGGGTGGAGCGTTCGACCAGGGTTCCGATCGCTGACTGGTTCAGCGCCCCGGTGATTAAGTCCCCTTCCCAATGTCCGGGCACTGCCCGGTCCTCGATTTCGGGAGGCCGTTCGGAGATCATCACCATGGGATCGACGAACCGAGGCCGTCGCTCGTCGCCGTTTCTGTGAGGCTTCCGGCGAGCCCGGCCGGTCCGCAGGGCGGTCGCGAGTTCTCTACGCAGCCCGCCCCGGCCCTGAAGGTAAAGCGCCTGGTAGATCGTCTCGTGGGTCACGCGCATCTCCTGATCATCGGGAAAGTCCCTGATCAAAGTCTTGCTGATTTGTTCCGGCGACAATCGCAGGAGCAGTTTCGCTTCGATATGGTCACGCAGCCGGGGCAGGACCAGGATCTTGCGTTCTTTTGGTCTTGGCCGGCGGGAGGCAGCTTTGCGGTGGGCTGCGTAGGGTTGGTACCCGATCACAGGCTGGCTATTGCGGGCGAACTCCCTGCTGACCGTTGATGGCGAGCGGCCGAGTGCGGCCGCGATGGCACGAAGTGATGCCCCGGAGGAGCGGAGGTCCCGGATCCTTTCCCGGTCCTGCAGCGACAGGAACCGCCCGTCGAGGGTCTTGTCCAGAGCGTCGAGCCCTGGAAGGGATATGCCCCGGACGCCCGGGGTGGTGGTTGTGCTCACTTCACGTGTGTAGTCCACGGACCGCCCGCCAGGATAGATGCGTCCATTCCTGGTTTTGCGGATTCCAACGTCCCACTCCTCAGCTGTGGTCTGGTGGATTCCCAGAGCTGCTGCGGCCTCGCGCCGGGACATACCGGCATCCCGGAGGCGGCGGAAGTCTTCGCGCTGCGGTCGGTCAGAGCGTTTGCGGGCTCTCCCGGCTTTCTGCATCCACCGATAGCAAGTGTTCCGGTTCAACCCGAGTTCACTGGCAGCAGCGGTGACACTGCCGGCCCGTTGCAGAACAGTAAAAAACAGGTCCTTCTTTTCCTGCGTGTGCTTTTCTCGCCCAGCCCCAATCCCTGCCTTGTGGGTCCACTGATAGCACGTCATCTGATTGAACCCGAGCTCCTCCGCAGCAACTGCCACCGAGCCAACCCGGTCGAAAACAGCAAAGAAGCGGTCCTTCTGTTCCTGCGTGTACTTTCTCTTCCCCGACGCTTTCCTGATTAAAGACGGCACGGTCGTTGCAACTCCCAAAATCTAGGGGTGTTGCAACGACCGCTAGAACCCAAGGTGCCCACCCGCCGTCGTCCGCTTCCGTTTCGTGCCGGGGACAAAAGTCCGGCGTCACACAAGGGAACGGCCTCCGGTTCCGGACCGGCTACGCCTAATCTTGGACTCGTGACCTTGACTACCCTTCGCACCGCCGCCGCGAGCTCGCTCGCCGCCGCAGGTCTCCTGTTCAGCCTCGCTGCCTGCTCCGCGCCGACCGCCACCCCGCCGTCGTCCTCCGCCCCCGCGGCCAGCGCCTCCGCGTCGGCGAGCGCCGACAACGCTTCCTGCACCGGGGTCAAGGTAATTGTGGATTCGGGTGCCCTGAAGCAGGACGCCGCCACCACGTCCGTGTGCGTTCCCGCGGATGCGGCCACGCCCGCCGCCAAGGTGCTGGCGGAGGCAAAGGTCAAGACCGAGGGCACCGTCCAGTACCCCACCGAACTGGTGTGCCGGGTGAACGGCGTCCCCGCCGCGGATCTGGAGATCAAGCACAAGGAAGGCACGTACAAGGAAGAGTGCAAGGGAATGCCTGCCGCGTTCGCTTACTGGGCCATCTGGGTCAAGCCCAGCGGCGGCGCCTGGGAGTACGCGCAGGAAGGCCTCGCCACCCTGCAGGTCAAGCCGGGCGAAAGCCTGGAGCTGCTGTACTCGGTCGACGGCGAACCGGCCGCCCCAGCGGCATGAGTTTCCGGCCCGCGCCGTTGCGAGCAGCGGCGGTTCTTGCCGCCGTGTTCATCGCGGCGCGGGTCATCTACCGGGTCCTCTTCAACGGCGCGGGCCTGGGCGAACCGCTCCTGTTTGACCTCCCGGCGGTAAGGCTGCCCGCGCCGTTTGCGCACGTGGCGGTGTTCGGGCCGGTCAGCGGCCCGGGGCTCTGGGCTGCCGCGGCGTCGGCGTTCCCCATCGCCGCCACCATCTTGGGCTTCGGTGTGCTCAATTCGCTGGTGGACATCTCCCGCGGCTTCGTCCGGCTGGCCCGGCGCGGGCCGTTGCAGGGCGTGGCCCGGACGCTGGTGGTGGCGTGGGCCGCCCTGCCGGCATTGGCAGACGCCGTTTCCTCCGTCCGCCTGGCCTTCCGGCTCCGCGGCGAACGGTTTGGGCCTCGTGCCCTGGTGCCCATCCTGGAGCGCACCCTGGAACATGCCGGCAGGGTTGCAGCCGCGCTGGAACTCCGCGGTTTCGGCGCCGCCCGCAGGCACACGCCCGACGGCGGTCCGCGCCCTGGTGCGCCGCTCACCATCCGCGACGCGCACTTCAGCATTGGTGACACCAGGATCGAGGTCACGGAATTTGTCCCGCGGCCCGGCGTGACTGTGGTTACCGGCGCCACGGGGGCCGGGAAATCAACGGTGCTCAGGGGCACCGCCGGGCTCCTGTCCCATGTGGATGGCGGCAGCATCAGCGGTACAGTCCGGGTGGGCTGGGCTGACCGCGCCGCCGTGCCGCCCCGCGAGACGGCCCGGCAGGTTGGTGTGGTCCTGCAGAATCCGCGGGCGGCGTTTGCCACCAGCCGGGTGCGGGACGAGATCGGCCTGGCCCTGGAGCTGCGCGGCCTGGCCCCCGCGGCCGCCAAATACCAGGTCCGGGAGGCAGCGGAACTGGTGGGTGTTACCGCCTTGCTTGACCGGAACCTCAGCACCCTTTCCGCAGGCGAAGCCACGTTGGTGGCCATCGCCGCCGCCGTGGTGGACAGCCCGTCCTTGCTCCTGGTAGACGAACCCCTGGCAGATCTCGATGCTGACGCCCGGGACCGCGTCATCACTGTCTTAGCCAGCCTCGCCCTGGACGCTGGGATCTGCGTGATTGTGGCAGAGCACCGGGCCGCGGCGCTCACTGCTGTGGCGGACGCCTGGTGGACGGTGGTGGACGGCGCGCTGCTGCCCGGGACCCCGCCACCCGCCGCGGCAGCCGAGGCAGTCGCAGCCGAGCAAACCGCAACAACAGCCCACCCATCCAAGGCTCCGGCGCACTTCGCCGGGGAACCCGTCCTCGAAGCCAGCGGCCTGGCAGTCCACCGCAAGGGCGCCACGTTAGTTCGCGACGCCAACCTGGCGCTGCATCGCGGAACCATCACGGCGCTGGTGGGGCCCAACGGCGCCGGGAAATCGTCGCTGCTGGTGGCGCTGGCGCTCGGCGAAGGAACGGACCGGTCCACCGCGAAACCGCCGGTGCAAGGAGCCGCCTCGGGAGGACGGACCCGCGACGTCCGGGTGGCGCTGGTACCTGATGCCTCGGACGACCTTTTCACCCGGGACACGGTTGCCGGCGAACTCCGCGCCGCCGAGCGGAGGATCTCGAAAGCCAGGCGAACCGACGCTCCCCTGGCACCCGGCACCGCCGCCGCGCACCTGTCCCGCCTGCGCGGCGGGGCGCCCATGCCGGACGGCAACGAACACCCGCGGGATCTCTCCGCAGGTGAGCGGCGGATCCTGGCCATCGCCCTGCAGACCCTGGACCGGCCGGAGGTTTTGCTCATCGACGAGCCCACCCGCGGCTTGGACCCGGCCGCCCGCGCAGCCGTCGCCGCAGCGCTCCTGGCAGCGGCGGAGCAGGGAGCCGCGGTCCTGATCGCCACCCACGATCTTCCGTTCGCCCACAGCCTGGCTGCCCGGATCCTGCCGATGCGCGACGGCGTCGCACCGGCACGGGCGTTAGCACCCAACCCGACTCCGGCAGATGCTCCCGGCCCCGTCGCAGCATCGGCCTGGCCACCACGCACGGCGCAGGAGGTCCCGGCGGCAGCGTCACCGGCCGCGGTGTCCCCGGCGGCACAGGTATCCGCCGCGGCTGCGGCATCCCGGCCGCGCCGGGTCCGGCTCCCCCGCGGCGGCGAACTGCTGGTCCTCGCTGCCGCGAACCTCCTGGCCCTCGCCGCATTCTGCTGGCCGCTGCTGGGGACCGCCCTCCCGAAGGATGCCGCGGCGGCGCTGCCGTTCGCGGCACTGGCCATCGCCCCGGTGGCCGCTGTCGCCGTCGTCCTGGCCCTGGACGGTTCCGTCCGTTCCGCCCATACGGTGGCGCTGCTGGGGGTCCTGGCCGCGGTGGGTACGGCCGTGCGGGTGGCGAGTACCGGCGTCGGCGGCGTGGAAGCGGTGTTTATCCTGCTGATCCTGGCCGGGCGGGCGTTTGGTGCGCGGTTCGGGCTGCTGCTGGGCGCCGCCACGATCGCCGTTTCGAGTGTGGTGACCGGCGGCCTGGGGCCGTGGACGCCGTTCCAGGTGTTTGCGTGCGCGTGGGTGGGCGCCGGGGCCGGGCTGCTGCCCAAGGGCGTGCGCGGCAGGGCGGAACTGTGGCTGCTGGCCGGGTACGGGGCAGTGGCGTCATACCTGTTCGGGCTGCTGACCAACCTGTGGTTCTGGCCGTTTGCGGTGGGGTACGGCACGGGGATTTCCTACCAGCCAGGCGCGCCGCTGGGCACCAACCTGTCCAGCTTCCTGCTGTATTCGCTGCTGACCTCGACGGCGGGCTGGGACACCCTGCGTTCCGTCACCACCATCATTGGGATTGTGGTGGTGGGCCGGGCCGTGCTGGCCGCGTTCAGGCGGGTGAAGCCGGTCTCCAGCCTAGGCGGGAACGGTGCAGTGACGCGTTCCGCCCCGGCCAGGGACCGGCTGCAACTCACACCTTGAAGTACTTGGCCTCCGGGTGGTGGAACACAAACGCATCGGTGGACTGCTCAGGGTGCAGCATCAGCTCGTCGCTGAGGACCACGCCCATCCGCTCGGGCTTCAGCAGCTCCACCACCTTGCGGCGGTCCGCCATGTCCGGGCACGCCGGGTAGCCCAGGGAGAACCGGGCGCCGCGGTAGTCGAGTTTGAACAGGCCGGCCTTGTCCTTGGGTTCCTCGGCGGCGAAGCCCAGTTCCTTGCGGATCCGGGAGTGCCAGAACTCGGCCAGGGACTCGGTGAGCTGCATCACCAGGCCGTTGAGCTCGTAGTAGTCGCGGTAGGCGTTGGCGGCGAACATCTTGGAGGTGAACTCCTCGATCTTCGAGCCGGCGGTGACCAATTGCACCGGCAGCACGTCGATCTGGCCCGACTCGCGGGAGCGGACAAAGTCGGCCAGGCACAGGTGCCGGTCGCGGCGCTGGCGCGGGAAGGTGAACCGCAAGCGCTCGGTGCCGATCGGGCCGCCCGAGCCACCGTCCGGGGCGAGGAGCCCCGGCGTGCCGAGGACGCCGTCGCGGTCTTCCCCGTGATGCAGCACCACCACGTCCTCGCCTTCGGTGAACACGGGGAAGTAGCCGTAGGCCACGGAGGCGTCCAGCATGCCCTCGCCCAGGATGCGGTCCAGCCAGTAGCGCAGGCGCGGCCTGCCCTCGCGTTCCACCAGTTCCTCGTAGGAGGCGCCGTCCTCGCCGCGGCCGGGCTTGAGGCCCCACTGGCCCATGAAGGTGGCCCGCTCGTCCAGGAAGCTGGCGTAGTCATTCAGGGCCACGCCGCGCACAATGCGGGTGCCCCAAAACGGCGGCGCGGGAACAGCGTTGTCAGCCACGACGTCGGACCTGCCGGGCATGGCTTCGGGCTCGGTCACGGTGAACCTGGGGCCGCTGTTGTGGATGCGCTTCTTGAGCGGCGGGAGGCCGACGGCGGCCGGGTCGGCGCCGCGGGCCACCCGCACCAGCGGTTCCATCAGCGCCAGGCCCTCGAAGGCGTCCTTGGCGTACCGGACTGTGCCTTCGAACTGCTCGGCGAGGTCCTGCTCCACGTAAGCGCGGGTCAGGGCGGCGCCGCCCAGGATGATGGGCCACTTCCTGGCCAGGCCGCGGGACTGGAGTTCGGCGAGGTTTTCCTTCATCACCACGGTGGATTTCACCAGCAGCCCGGACATGCCAATCACATCCGCATTGTGTTCCTCGGCGGCGGCCATAATCTCGGCGATGCCCTGCTTGATGCCGATGTTGATGACTTTGTAGCCGTTGTTGGTGAGGATGATGTCCACCAGGTTCTTGCCGATGTCGTGCACGTCGCCGCGGACAGTGGCGATCACCATGGTGCCCTTGCCGGAGGAGTCCGACTTCTCCATGTGCGGCTCCAGGAGGGCCACGGCGTTTTTCATCACCTCGGCGGACTGCAGCACAAACGGCAGCTGCATCTCGCCGGCACCGAAGCGCTCACCCACCACTTTCATGCCTTCAAGGAGCTGGTCGTTGATGATGGCCAGCGGGGACATGCCTTCGCTGCGGGCCAGGTCCAGGTCCGCTTTCAGGCCCTTGCCTTCGCCGTCGACGATACGGCGCTGCAGGCGTTCGCCGGTGGGTAGCGCGGCGAGTTCGGCGGCGCGCTGGTCCTTCAGCGCCGCGGTGTCGACGCCGGCGAACAAGTCCAGCATGATGGCCAGCGGATCGTACGTGACGTTGCCGTCGTCGTCGTATTCGCGGCGGTCGTAGACCAGGTCCAGGGCGACTTTGCGCTGTTCCTCCGGGAGGGACGCGAGCGGGACGATCTTCGCGGCGTCGATGATGCCGCTGGTGAGGCCGGCCTGGACGGCTTCGTGCAGGAACACGGAGTTCAGCACCATGCGCGCGGCGGGGTTGAGGCCGAAGGAGACGTTGGAGACGCCGAGGGTGGTGTTGATGCCGGGGTATTTGGTGCTGATCTGGCGGATGGCCTCGATGGTTTCGATGCCGTCGCGGCGGGTTTCCTCCTGGCCGGTGGCCACGGGGAACGTCAGTGCGTCCACGATGATGTCCTCGACGCGCATGCTCCACTCGCCCACCAGGGAGTCCACCAGGCGGGAGGCGATGGCCACCTTGCCGTCGGTGGTGCGGGCCTGGCCCTGTTCGTCGATGGTCAGGGCGATCACGGCGGTCCCGTGTTCCTTGACCAGCGGCATGATGCGGGCGAAGCGGCTGTTGGGGCCGTCGCCGTCCTCGTAGTTGACGGAGTTGACCACCGGGCGGCCGCCGATGAGTTCGAGGCCGGCCTGCAGCACGGGAGGTTCGGTGGAGTCGATGACCAGCGGGAGGGTGGAGGCCGACGCGAACCGGGAGACGACCTCCTTGATGTCCGCGACGCCGTCGCGACCTACGTAGTCGATGCAGACGTCCAGCAGGTGCGCGCCGACGCGGACCTGCTCGCGGGCGATATCCACGCAGTCGTCCCAGCGCTCTTCGAGCATCGCCTGGCGGAAGGCCCTGGAACCGTTCGCGTTGGTGCGCTCACCGATGGCGAGGTAGGCGGACTCCTGGTCGAAGTTCACGTGGTGGTAGAGGGAAGCGATGCCGGCTTCGCGCTCGGTGGGGGTCCGGGCCGGGCCGTTACCAGCTTTCGTCTCCTGCTTGCGGAAGGGCGCAAGGCGTTCGACGACGGCGGCCATGTGTTCCGGCGTCGTACCGCAACAGCCGCCCACCAGGCCCAAGCCGAATTCGCGGACGAACTGTTCGTGGGCGGTGGCGAGTTCGGTAGGCGAGAGCGGGTAGTGGGCGCCGTTGGGGCCGAGGACGGGCAGGCCGGCGTTGGGCATGCAGGCGATGGCGACGGTGGACTGTTTGGAGAGGTGGCGGAGGTGCTCGCTCATCTCGTCCGGGCCGGTGGCGCAGTTCAGGCCGATGGCATCGACGCCGAGCGGTTCGAGGGCGGTGAGTGCGGCGCCGATTTCGGAGCCCATGAGCATGGTGCCGGTGGTCTCGACCGTCACTTCGACGAAGATGGGGAGACGGCTTCCCTTGGCGACGATGGCCTGTTTGCAGCCGTTGACGGCGGCCTTGGTCTGCAGGAGGTCCTGGCTGGTTTCGATGAGGAACGCGTCCGCACCGCCGTCGATGAGTCCCTGGGCTTGGAGCGCGAAGGTCCGCTTGAGGTAGTCGTAGCTGGTGTGGCCGAGGCTGGGGAGTTTGGTGCCGGGGCCCATGGAGCCGAGGACCCAGCGCATGCGTCCGTCTATTGCTTCCGCTGCTTCGGCGCGTTCGCGGGCGATCCTGGCGCCTTTGTTTGCCAGTTCCTCGATCCGGTCATCGATGCCGTAGTCGGAGAGGTTGGACCAGTTGGCGCCGAAGGTGTTGGTTTCCACGGCGTCGATGCCGGTGGCGAAGTAGGCGTCGTGGATGTCGGCGAGAACGTCCGGCCGCGTGTCGTTGAGAATCTCGTTGCAGCCCTCGAGGCCCTGGAAGTCCTGCTCGAGCGAGAGGTCCCGGCCCTGCAGCATGGTCCCCATGGCGCCGTCGGCAATGACCACCCGGTTGTTGACCGCATCCAGGAGCGCCTGCGCGCGGACGGTGCGGGCGACAGAGTCTATATCAAGCGCGAAGCGAGGCATCTCAACAGGTTACGTGTGGGGGCGGACACGTTGCGCTGTGTGTCTGAGTGCTACGGCGAAGGTGTTCTGGAGCCAACCCGCGGTACAACCACCCACCAGCGCCCGGGGATTTGGTGGCTGCGAGGAAACTGTTGCTGCTTACAACCGAGGTAAGCAAGAAGTGGCCTGGCAAGTAGGTTGCCGGCTCCGAAACGTGTTCTTGCACCAGGCGTTTAGCGTTGCGCCAGCGCATCACGGTTACGGTGATGGTTCAATTGCTTGAATCGCTGCTGCCCCTTCCGTACGCAGCATGCAGATCTAATAGGGGGACAAATGGAGTTCGCAGAAAAAATCTCAGCGTTGGCAGCAAAGGTGCGCCAGCAACGAGATGGCATCCAAACGGAAGAAGCCACGAAGAACGCATTCGTGATGCCATTCATTCCGACGATTCTCGGCTACGACGTCTTCAACCCATTGGAAGTAGTTCCTGAGTTCATCGCAGATGTCGGACTCAAAAAAGGCGAGAAGATCGATTATGCGATCGTCAAGGACGGCGAAGTCCAGATCCTGATCGAGTGCAAGAAATCGACAGAGCCCGTGAAGATCGAGCATGCTTCACAGCTTTTCCGCTACTTCGCGGTGACCAATGCCAGGATCGCAATTCTCACCAACGGTGAGGTGTACCAGTTCTTCACAGATCTCGACGCACCTAACCGAATGGATGCGAAGCCGTTCCTCGTGCTCGATCTTAACGACATCGACCAGATGCTCATTCCTGAACTGCAGAAGCTGTCAAAAGACGTATTTGATCTCGACTCGATCATCAGCGCTGCGGGAGAGCTGAAGTACATCGGCGAGCTAAAGCGGACCTTGGCAGCACAATTCAAAGAGCCAGAAGACGAGTGGGTCAAGTTCCTCACTGGACGCGTATATACCGGGGCTTACACCCAGAAAGTCCGGGAACAATTCACAGCGTTGGTCACCAAGGCGTCTAAGCAGTTCTTGAATGACCAAGTGAATGAACGATTGAAGAAAGCCCTCGGCAACCCGGGCTTCCCGCAGACCGATGACTCGACCATAGCGGCCGCTGTCACCAGCGCTCCCGTAGCTGAAGCAGACCTAGCGGAAGCTGACGGTCTGGAGACGACCCTGGAAGAGATCGAGGGCTACCAAATTGTGCGGGCAATAGTCTGCAGCGAGGTGAAGCCAGCCCGTGTGGTTCAGAGGGATGCCAAGTCCTACTTTGCAGTTCTGTTGGACGACAACAACCGTAAGCCAATTGCGCGCCTGCACTTCAACCGGACTCAGAAGTACATAGGAATCTTCGACGATAAAAAGGAAGAGACACGAGTTCCCATTAGCTCTCTCGAGGAGATCTACGAGCACACTGAAGCGCTACGCGCGAGCGTCAAGAGTTACCTATGACCGGACAAAATGTCGCCATCACGCCTCGTGATGCAAGCCGATCAAACGAGGAAGTGCGCAGACTGCATAACCTTGGATTCCGGAAGGGGACTAAGGCATGGTTTCGGCGATTTGGCTCCCTCAGGCCTACCAGGATGGGCTGCGCGCCCGGTGAACTTTATTGTCGTCTGTCAGCGTTTGCAGTTGATGGCCTTCAAGCCACTGTCTAGAAGGACCGACGGTACTCCAAAGCACAAGTGGTTGAGCATTCTTAGCACCTGCTCGCGACTCTGAAGCCGCATAAAACGGCCTTTCTGCGATCGAGAACGTAGGTGAGGAAGAGTGTCAGGTAGCGCGCCGACAAGGCCTCCGGCGAGCACCGGCGCCCCAAGGTTTTCCCGCCCGCAAGGGTCGCTGCGAAAGGACGTACTAGTAAGGGGGCCCTGGCGAAATCAAACCTCCGCCACAGGAGCCGCGAACTGCGCCTCATACAGCCGCGCGTACGCCCCACCGGCAGCAAGCAGAGAAGCGTGCGTCCCCTGCTCCACGATCCGGCCGGCCTCCATCACCAGGATGAGGTCGGCGTCGCGGATCGTGGACAGGCGGTGTGCGATGACAAACGACGTTCGGTCCGATCGCAGAGCACTCATGGCCTTCTGCACCAGCACCTCCGTCCGCGTATCAACCGAAGAGGTCGCCTCATCCAGGATCAACACCGACGGCCGGGCCAGGAACGCCCGCGCAATCGTCAACAGCTGCTTCTCCCCCGCGGACACGTTGGCGCCCTCATCGGTCAGCACCGTGTCGTACCCATCAGGCAAAGACCGCACAAACCGGTCAACATACGTCGCCTCGGCCGCCTCCAGAATCTCCTCGGAAGAAGCCCCAGGCCGGCCGTACGCAATGTTGTCCCGGATGGTCCCGCCAAACAGCCACGTATCCTGCAGCACCATCCCCATCCGCGCCCGCAGCTCCCGACGCGGCATCAGCGCGATGTCCACCCCGTCCAGGGTGATCCGGCCGCCGTCGAGCTCGTAAAACCGCATCATCAGGTTCACCAGGGTGGTCTTCCCCGCCCCGGTGGGCCCCACAATCGCCACCGTCTGCCCCGGCTCCGCCACCAACGACAGCGAAGAGATCAACGGCTTGTCCGCCGAGTACGCAAAGGACACCTCCTCGAACTCCAGCCGCCCCCGCACCGATTCGGGCCGCAGCGGCGCGTCCGGGTCCGTCAGCTCCTCCTCCTCATCCAGCAGGGAGAACACCCGCTCAGCGGACGCCACCCCGGACTGCAGCAGGTTGGCCATGGACCCCAGCTGCGCCAGCGGCATGGTGAACTGCCGCGAATACTGGATAAACGCCTGCACATCCCCCAGCTGCATCGCGCCGGACGCCACCTGCAGGCCGCCCACCACGGCAATCCCCACGTACACCAGGTTCCCGATGAAGTTCATGGCCGGCATGATCAGCCCGGAAATGAACTGCGCCCCGAAACTCGCCTGGTACAGCTCGGCGTTCTTGGCCCGGAACCGTTCCTCCACCTCCCGCTGCCGGCCAAACACCTTCACCAGCGCATGCCCGGTGTACGTCTCCTCGATCTGCCCATTCAGCTCGCCGGTGTTTTTCCACTGCGCCACAAACAGCTTCTGCGACCGCTTGGCAATCAGCGCCGTGATCCCCAGCGTCAACGGAATGGTCACCAGCGCAATCAGCGCCAGCGTGGGCGACAGGATCAGCATCATCACCAGCACCCCCACCACCGTCAGCACCGACGTCACCGCTTGCGAAATGGTCTGCTGCAGGCTCTGCGACACGTTGTCCACATCGTTGGTCACCCGGCTCAGCAGCTCACCGCGCTGGATCGAGTCGAAGTACCGCAGCGGCAGCCGATGGATCTTGCCCTCGATCCGCTCCCGCAGCCGGTACACGGTCCGCTGCACCACGCCGTTCAGCACGTATGCCTGCACCCACATAAACGCCGACGCCAGCACATACAGCAGCAGCGCCCACATCAGCACGCTGCCCAGCGCCACAAAATCGATCCCCTGCCCCGGCGTCAGCGCCATGGGCGAGAGCATGTCCGCCTTCTGGTTGTCCCCCGCGGCCCGCAGCTGCGCAATCAGCTGCTCCTTGCCCACCCCGGCGGGCAGGTCGCGGGACACCACCCCGGCAAAAATCAGGTTGGTGCCTTCGCCCAGCAGCCTGGGCCCGATCACCGAGAAGGAAACGCTGACGACGCCGAGCGCCAGGACCAGCAGCAGCCAGGCCCTTTCGGGGCGCAACTCAGCCGCCAACCGCCGGGCGGACGGGCCAAAGTTCAGTGCCTTCTCCGCCGGCACGTTCATGCCGGCAAACGGCCCGCCCCGGCCCGGCCCGCCGGCAGGACGCGGGATGCGTTCGACGGCGGCAGGCCGGGTGTCCGGGGCCGCGGCGGTTCCGCCGCGGGCACCGGTGGGTTCCGGACTCATACCGCCTCCTCCGCTGCCAGCCCGGAGAACACATGCAGGCTTACTGCCTGCCGCTGCGGGCGCGGCCGCAGGTGTCCAAGGAACAGTTTCCAGAGCATGCCGGCTCCAACCTGATTCAAAGCTCACGGGAAGTGATGCGAAGGTCAGTTTACGTCCGGCGGCTGGGAAATTCCGGGCCCGCAGCTAAAGGAAATCCCCGCCTCAATAGGCTTTGACCCGCTGTTCCACAATGAGGTGGATCAGCGCGAAGACACCGTCCTCATCGATGGCCGCCAACGCCGCGTCCAGGGCGGCCGGAACATCACTGTCCTCAGTAACGGTGATCCCAAAACCGCCGAAGGCCCGGGCCATCAGGCCGAAATCCGGATTCTTCAGCTGCGTCCCGGAGACGCGGGCCGGATAGTGCCGCTCCTGGTGGGTGCGGATGGTGCCGTACTCCTGGTTGTCCATCACGATCACCAGCGGTGTGGCCCCGTACTGTGCCGCGGTGGCCAGTTCCTGCCCGTTCATCAGGAACTCGCCGTCCCCGGCAATGGTGACCACCCGGCGTCGTGGGTCAGCCAGCGAGGCCGCGATGGCCGACGGGACCGAATAGCCCATGGAACCGTTGCGGGCGCTGATCATCGAGGCGTAGCGGCGGGTGGGGAAATAGCGGTGGGCCCAGTTGGTATGTTCGCCCGCACCGAAGGTGACCATCGAATCCTCCGGCAGCCTGGGCACCAGGTTCGCCATGAGCGTGTCCATCCTCGCCTGCCCCGTGGCCGGCTCCGCCGGAGGCAGGGCGGCGAACCGCTCCTGCTCGCCACGCATCCGGGCCGTCCAAGCCTTCCAACCGTCCTTCACGGGCAGGTCAATGCCCGCAAGGTCGCGGACAAAAGCGTCGGGCTTGGCCAGGATCTGCCGCGAAACGGGCCCCGAGCGGCCCCTAAGTGAAGGGTCCACCGTGACCAGGAAGTTCTTTTTGTTCCAGTCCTGCCGGCAGAGGAACCCGTCCGTAATCACGTCGCCCGGCACCGTCCCCACAAACACCAGCAGGTCGGTTTCCTCCAGCAGGTTGTACGTAGGCCGGGGGCGCCCGTAGCCGATCGGTCCCACGTAGGACGGGGAATCGAAAGACACCGTTCCCTGCGTCCGCCATTCCGCTGCCGCCGGGATGTGATGCCGTTCCAGCCATCCGGTCAGCTGGTCCGCCGCCTCCTGCGTCCAGTCATTGCCGCCGGTGACAAACAGCGGCTTGCGGGACTCCGCCAGGGCGGCCTGCAGGGCGGTGGCGTCGGTGCTGCTCATCCCGCCGGCCGCCACCGGAATGACGGGGTGGACCGCCGGGTCGACCTGCTGCCGGATGATGTCCTCCGGCAGCCCCACCACCACCGGGCCCGGCCGCCCGCTCATGGCCGCAAACATCGCCTCAGCCACAATCTCGGACGCCCGCTCCGGATGGTCCAGCACCATGACACGTTTGGCGCCGGTATCAAACCAGGCCTTGATGTCGAACTCCTGGAACGCCTCGCGGTCACGGTGCGCAAACGGGATCAGGCCCACGAACAGCAGCATGGGGGTGGAATCCTGCCATGCGGTGTGCAGCCCCACGTGCGCGTTGGCCGCCCCGGGCCCGCGGGTCACCATGGCCACCCCGGGACGCTGCTGCATCTTCCCGTCCGCCTCGGCCATATAGGCCGCGCCGCCTTCGTGCCGGCAGACGATGGTTTCAATCTCCGAGTGGTGCAGGCCGTCCAGCACATCAAGGAAGCTCTCGCCGGGGACCACGTAGGTGCGCTCCACCCCGTGGGCCAGCAGCGAATCAACAATCACGTGCCCGGCGGACTTCAGCGCCGGGCGTGGGCTGACAGGGGGAAGTACGACGGCGGCGGGCCGGGTGGAGGATGCGGTCAGGGTTGCTTCGGTTTCCGTTGTCATGGGCTTTCTTTGCTGTGCGGATCGGTTGGCGGTGGTGCTGGATTACCTGATGGGTGTTCGGTTGGCGATGACGGGTGCGGTGCCGATGTAGCCCTTGCGGGTTTCGGCGATTTCGCGGATGCGTTTGCGGCAGGCGAACCAGCCCGCCACCATGAGTGCTGAGGCGATGCCCGTGACGAGCATGGTCAGGGGGGAATCGATGAAGACCATGATGAGGACGCCGATGAGGAAGAGCAGGGAGAGGTAGCCGGTGTAGGGGGCGCCGAACATCCGGAAGCTGGGGCGTTCGAGCCAGCCTTTGTCGGCCCAGCGTTTGAGTTGGAGCTGGCAGAGGACGATGGTGGCCCAGGTCATGATGATGCCTACGGAGGCGACGTTGAGGACGATTTCGAAGGCGTCGGCCGGGACGAGGTAGTTCAGCGGGACCCCGAGCAGGGACACGGCGGCGGTGATCGCGATGCCGCCGTAGGGGACGCCTGCTTTGTTCATGCGGGAGGCGAACTTGGGGGCGGAGCCGTTCACGGACATGGAGCGCAGGATCCGGCCGGTGGAGTAGAGCCCGGCGTTCAGGGAGGACAGGGCTGCGGTGAGGACCACGAGGTTCATGATGACGTCCACGCCTTCGATGCCGATGGAGCCGAAGAACGTCACGAACGGGCTGACCCCTGCCTGGTAGGAGGTGTAGGGCAGGAGCAGGGCCAGCAGGATGACGGAGCCGACGTAGAACACGGCGATGCGGAAGACCACGGAGTTGATGGCCTTGGGCATGATTTTGTGCGGGTTTTCGGTTTCGCCGGCGGCGGTGCCCACCAGTTCAATGGAGGCGTAGGCGAACAGGACACCCTGCATGAGGATGATCATGGGCAGCAGGCCGTTGGGGAAGATCCCGCCGTTGTCCGTGATCAGGCTCAGGCCCACTTCCTGGCCGTCCACGGGGGTGCCGAAGATGACGAAGTAGGTGCCCACCAGCAGGAACGCGACCAGGGCTGCGACCTTGATCAGGGCGAACCAGAATTCCATCTCGCCAAAGACCTTCACCGAGACCAGGTTCAGGGCCAGGACCACCACCAGGGCGATCAGGGCCCAGGCCCACTGCGGGACCGCACCCATCCAGGGGACGTAGTTGCCGAAGAAGTTCATGTAGATCGCGGCGGCGGTGATGTCCACGATGGTGGTGGTGGCCCAGTTGATCCAGTAGAACCAGCCGGAAACAAACGCGGCCTTTTCGCCGAAGAACTCCCGGGCGTAGGAAACGAAGGAACCGGACGAGGGCCGGTGCAGCACGAGTTCGCCGAGGGCCCGGAGGATCAGGAACGCGAAGAAACCACACACCGCGTAGGCGATCAGCAGCGACGGGCCGGCCTCGGCCAAGCGGCCACCGGCGCCCAGGAACAGGCCGGTACCGATAGCACCGCCAATGGCGATCATCTGGATCTGCCGCGGCTTCAGGTTCTTGTGGTAACCCTTGTCCTCAGCGTGCAGGGACGACTCAGTCGCATGGGCATGGCCACCATCAATCAGGTGGTCGGGTACAGCGCTGCGCTCCTGAACAACCTCGTCTTTGGGGTTGATAGGCATGGGTGATCCTTTCGATGGGGTGATGGTGAAGCGTTGTGGGGGGAAGTAGTTGCGGGGCTGCGCAGCCCGGCGTTTAAAACACGGACCAGCCGGTGCGGTCCGAAAGGTCGGCCAGGGCGGCGGTGCCGGCCAGCGAATTGCCCTTGGCGTCCAGCCGGGGGCTCCAGACGCAGATGGCACATTCGCCCGGCACAATCACCAGGATCCCGCCGCCCACGCCGCTTTTTCCGGGCAGGCCAACCCGGTAGGCGAACTCCCCGGCGGCGTCATACATGCCGCAAGTGAGCATGATGGAGCCGATGCGTTTCGCTTCGCTGGGAGACACCACGGGTCCGTGTGCCCCATGGCCGTCGCGGGCCAGGAAAAGCCCCGCTTTGGCGAGTTCCACGCAGCTCATCATGATGGAGCATTGCCGGACATAGTTCTCCACCACTGATTCCGCCGGCCGCGCCAGGTTGCCAAAATCCTTGAGGAAGTGCGCCAGGGCCAGGTTGCGGCTGCTGCTGGAAAGCTCGCTGGCCGCAGCGTCCTCGTCAATGAACGGCCTCTCGCTGCCCGCCTCTGCGGTGAGGAACCGCAACAGCCGGGTGGCGGCGTCGGGCGTTTCCTTCATCAGGTGGTCCGTCACCACCAGGGCGCCGGCGTTGATAAAGGGGTTCCGCGGGATGCCATGCTCCACTTCCAGCTGGACCAGGGAGTTGAACGGGGTACCGGACGGCTCGCGCAGCACCCGGGACCACAAGGTTCCAGCGCCGTCCCCCCGGAGGGCCATGGCCAGGGTGAACACCTTGGAGATGCTTTGGATGGAGAACGGAACGCAGGCATCGCCGGAACTGAACAGCTCACCGGACGTGGTGGCAACCGCGATCCCGAACCTGTTGAACGGTACCGCCGCCAGGTGCGGGATGCTGGCCGGGACTGAACCGCTCTCCCGTTGCGGCGTGTGGCTGCGGACAATGTCGTCCAGTAACGGGCCCAACGGAGGTGCCTCGAGTGCGGTGGTCATTTCCTGCCTAAAAGTTCTTTGTGTGTGCCGGCCCATTCCTGGATGTGGAGCAGGGCCACCAACGCATCCCGGGGGTTGCCAAAATCCAGGCCGGTCAGGCGGGATGCCTTGCTGATCCGGTAATAGACGGTGTTTTTGTGGAGCTTCATCCTGGCGGCGCACGCTGCCACATCAAGGGCTGCCTCAAAATATGCGTGCAGGGTTTCGGCAAGTTCCCCGCCTTCGCGCAGCAACGCGGAAAGGCTGCGGTGACGGAACGTTGAAGACGTGAAATTGTGGACTGCTTCGCGGAAGAGGATTTCGGCTTCAAAGTCGTCCACGCTGGCAACGTGCGCGTCCCGGGACGTGCCGACGCAGCCAAGCAGGGCCCCGGTGATACGGGTGGTTGAGTGAAGCGACAGCAGGTCCGGGACCACCGGACCCACGGCGGCGAACGGCCGGAGGCCAAGGTGCTTGCCAGCGTCCCGGACGATCGATTCAGCCAGGCTGCGCAGCCCAAGTTCCGCGGCGGCGGACTGCAGGCCAGGGACAATCACCGCGGTGTCGCCCTTGAACTGGCCCACGATCGCGGAGGCTTTGTACGCGGCGGCATGAATGGATGCCAGGTTGGCCAGCTCGCCGTGCTTCAGCGCCGCGTCGTCGGCCTGCGCCTCGGCATCAGAGATCCCCAACAGGATCAAGGCCGCCGGACGGTCAGCGGGGATCTTCTCGCTGTGGGCGCTGGCCGCGGCTTCCGCCGGGCCGGACAGGATCCGGGCCACCCGGTCTTCGCGCATGTGCACGGACTGCTGGTTGCGGTAGCGGATCAGCTCGGCCGAGGCCCTGGCGGCGGATCCGTTGAGGACATAGTCAACGTCCGCGCCGAACCCCGCCCCGGTTTCCTGGAGCCAGATGTACCCCATGATCCGGTCCCCGGCGAACAGCGTGATGGCCACGCGTTCCCGCAGCCCGTCCTGCGGCCGGGCCGGCACCCGCACCGGCAGCCGGGTCCGGTGCAGTTCCCGGTACGCGCCCAGGTCCTTGAGCAGCAGTTCATATTTCCGCGGACCGCGCCGGGTAAGGATGGAAGCCTTGCGCAGCTCATCGATGTCGTTGGAAACAGTGGAGTAGGCCAGCACCTTGTTGGCGGCGTCTTCGATGAGCACGTGGCTGGAGGTGAGCCGGGCCGTGGTCTGGGCGATTGCAAACAGATCCTCTTCCAGCAGGGTCAGCACTTCGCTCTGGTAGCTGCGGGGCTGGATCCGGTCCTTGGCGATGGACAGCAGGCGGTCCCAGTCAGCCGACGGATCCACCAGGAGCAGGCCGGTGCCCGCATCGCGGAGCAGCTCTTCGGCTTCGATCAGCTCGTCCCGGTTGCCCTTAACGGCAATCACCGGCGGAGGATTCTTCACCAGCCGCCGCAGCGCGGGCAGGGCCGACCGGCCGCGGACACCGATCAGCAGCACAAAGGCCGCGCCGCCGTCGGACGTCTCATCATCGGCGTCCACGATCAGGAACCGTTCAATGGCGGAGCCGGCCGGGACAGGCCTGAGGACCAGGGTGGCGAAACCCACGGGGAGATCCGAGAGGATGTCGTCCACCGTCACCGCTGCCATGGGTTTCCTTCTGCGTCGAACTGGCCGGACGGCTCTGTCCGGACACCTCATGCTACCGAGGCGGGCGCCCCCAAAATATGGGCGGGAGCCCAAAGGCGGTGGCAGCTTTTCGGTCTACGGACCAAGTTCGCAGGGTTCCCTGGGCGTCGGGTGCCTCGCACCGGGCCACAGCCAGCCAGGATCCGCCAGTGCCGGACATCGGCGCCGGGCTCAGACCGCCTCCTCCGCCGAGAGCTGGGAGGAAACAATCTCCCGGTACGTCTCCGAGTTCGCCAGCAGCTCACTGTGCGTTCCGCGCCCCACGATCGTGCCGTCGTCGAGCACTAGAATCTGGTCCGCGTCCACAATGCTGGAGACCCGCTGGGCGATGACCACCAGCGTGGCGCCGGCGGTGTTCCGGTGCAGCGCCTGCCGCAGCCGGGCGTCCGTGCCGGTGTCCAGCGAGGAAAACGAGTCATCAAAAATGAACAGCTCGGGCCGTTTCACCAGCGCCCGCGCAATGGCCAGCCGCTGCCGCTGCCCGCCGGAAACGTTGGTGCCGCCCTGGCTGATGGGCGCATCCAGCCCGCCCTCCATCCGTTCCACAAAGTCCCGCGCCTGCGCCGTTTCCAGCGCTGCCCAGCACTCCTCCTCGCTGGCGTCCGGCTTGCCGTACTGCAGGTTGCTGCGCACCGTGCCGCTGAACAGGTAGGGCCGCTGCGGCACCAGGCCGATGTGCCCCCACAACTGGTCCGGATGCAGTTCACGCACATCCACGCCGTCCATCCGCACGGACCCGGACGTGGCGTCAAAGAGCCGGGGCATCAGGTTCACCAGCGTGGTCTTCCCGGCCCCGGTGCTGCCGATGATCGCCGTGGTCTGCCCCGCCCGCGCGGTGAAGCTGATCCCGGACAGGACCGGCTGCTCGGCACCCGGGTAGGAGAAGCCGACGTCGGCCATTTCCAGTTCCGCGCCCCGCACACCATCCTGCCGTTCCCGGCGGTCCATGGGCCGGGCAGGCGGCCGGACGCTGGACGTGGTGCCCAGCACCTCGCCGATCCGGTCCGCGGACACCGCCGCCCGCGGAATCATCACGGCCATAAACGTGGCCATCATAACGGACATCAGGATCTGCATCAGGTAGCTCAGGAAGGCGATGAGGGTGCCCACCTGCATGGACCCGTCCTGGATCCGGAAGGACCCGAACCAGATCACCGCCACACTCGAGACGTTCAGCACCAGCATCACCACCGGGAATGCGAGCGCCATCAGCCGGCCGGCCCGCAACGCCGTGTCCGTCACGTCCTCGTTGGCGCGGGCAAACCGGGCCGTCTCGATGTCCTCCCGGACAAAGGAACGCACCACCCGGATGCCTGTGAGCTGCTCGCGGAGCACCCGGTTCACGGTGTCGATCCGCTTCTGCATCTGCCGGAACAGCGGCACCATCCGCACGGTGATCAGGCCGACGGCGATCAGCAGCACCGGGACACTGACGGCAATCAGCCAGGACAGCTGCACGTCCTGCCGGACCGCCATGACCACCCCGCCGATACTCAGCATTGGCGCCGTCACCAGCATGGTGGCGCTCATCAGCACCAGCTGCTGGACCTGCTGGACGTCGTTGGTGGACCGGGTGATCAGGCTGGCAGCCCCGAATCTGGTGACTTCCTGCTCGGAGAATTCACCTACCCTGGTGAAGATGGCGCCGCGGAGGTCACGGCCCACACCCATGGCCGCTTTGGCCGCGAAGTACACGGCGACGATGGAGCAGGCGATCTGCGCCAGCGTGATCACCAGCATCACCGCGCCCAGTCCCAGGATGAACCCGGTATCGCCCTTCGCCACACCCTCATCGATGATGTCCGCGTTCAGGGTGGGCAGGTACAGCGACGCAATGGACTGCGCCAGCTGGAAAACGACGACGGCGGCCAGCAGCCTGCGGTGCGGCCGCAGGTATTCAACAAGCAGTTTCCACAGCATCCAACGGTCCTCAAAAGACTCAGGCTCGCAATGAACCGAAGGTCAGTTTACGACCGCAGGCCGGGTGTTGAGGCGGGGTGCGGCAGGAAAATTCGGCCAGGTTCTCCTGCTTCGTCCTGGCTGATGGACGTATCCACCGGGTGTCCTGGCGCTCCTGGTGGCCATCTTCCGGTTCGGGCCCTACGCCTTCTAATACTCCAGACGTGCCCCCGGACCTGGCCCCTGCGGTCCCGGCCCCGGGACGCGAAAGGCGGTCAGGGAATCAGCTTCGATCCAGGTGGGGTTCGCTCAGGTGGTGCCGGCCGGCCAGTTCCCGCCACTGGTCCTCCTGCGCGGCCATTGACTGTTCGAGGGGCCGGGTGACGAGTCGATCACTGGCGGGCATTGTTATAGTTGCAATATAATAATAGAATGAGCGTATGCTGATCCGTTTGACGCCAGATTACGCGTCGCCCCTCCATGAGCAGATTGCCGGCGCGATCCGTCAAGGAATCCTGGAGGGCTCACTCGTCGATGGGGAACGGCTGCCGGCAGCAAAGGCGCTCGGTGAATCGCTCGGCGTAAGCCTGCATACCGTTCTGCACGCCTACCAGGACCTGCGCGGGCAGGGCTTGATCGAGCTGCGCCGCGGACGGGGTGCTGTTGTGACCGCACCCGAAACGGCATCCCGCGAACACGCCACACGGATTCTCGACGAAGCAGCCCGACAACTCGCAGGCCTGGGTCTCTCGACCGAGACGACTCTTGCGCTGTTCCGCCAACGACTCGACAGGGGAAAAGCTTCATGACGACGGATACAACACACCGCTCGGTGACCGAACCAGATCCACGGTTTTGGCTCGGCGCGTTCCTACCCACAGCGGCAGTGCTCCTCGGCGCCCTCGCCCTTACCTTCAGTTGGAGCGGTCGGCTGCCGGCGCCCGTCGCCCAAAAATGGGACTGGTCCACTCAGGACGTCATTACCGTCGCACCACTCTGGCAAGGAGTACTCTCCCTCGCTGTTCCGTCCGCGGGGGTGCTGATCTTCCTGGTGTTCTTGAAGTGGACAGGCAAACTCACCGGATGGGGGCGGCGCATCTCCATCGCCGCCCTCGCAGGAATCGCCGTCTTCACTGCCGCGTCGCTTCCGGTCATGCTCAATGGCCAGGTCGGGCTCACGGACCCACAGCTTGCCCCCGACCCACGCACCATCATGGGCGTCACCGCGGCGCTCAGCCTCGCCTACGGAATCCTCACAGCCCTCATCGCCGGCGGACGCCCGCTCGCGACCCCGGCCGCGGGCACCACACCCACTCCGGCCCTCGAGTTGGAACCCAACGAGCTCGCCGTGTGGACCACCACGACCACCGCCTGGGTGTGTCTGCTCGGCGGTGGCTTACCGGGGCTAACCCTGATCATCCTTGGCAGCACCACACCGGTCTGGGGCCTGGCCATCCCTGGCGGGATATTACTGGCGCTGGGGATTACCACCGGCCGATGGACCATCACCGTCGACCACAAGGGCCTGACCTGCACCACACTCCTCGGCTTAGGCCGCTTCGCAGTCCCGGCCAGCCCGGGAGCGGCCGCCGAGGTAGTCAACGTGCACGGATTGTCCGAGTTCCTCGGCTGGGGCATCCGCGTAGGAGGTTCCAGCTCCATCGGCCTGATCTTCCGCAACGGGGAAGCTCTCCGCGTCCACGGACCCAACGGCTACAGCCTCACCGTCACCACCTATGACGCCACAACAGCAGCAGCCCTCTTCAACGCCCAAACAGCCCGTCGCCACACCACTTAAACGGTTCTCTCGACGCAACCGGGAGCCCCCGGCCGGGGGCTACACCGCCCCTCCCGGCCTGGCTTCCGTCAACAGCCGGCTGACGCCGTCAGGATTTCTCTGTGGCTTCCGGGTCCTCTTCGGGCTCAAAGCTGTTGGGTTCCGTGTCCGCACCGATGCCTACGCCGTCGCTCCCGCCGGGGATCCCGCCGTCGTCCGCGTCCTTTTTGCCTGCGGAACGGTCCTTGTCCTTGTCCTTGTCCGGGTCCTGCGGCGGCAGCGATTCGGGTGAGTTGATGGACATGGCATCTCCTTTAATAGCCCGGGCTTTCACGCTAACAGCCCGGTGCGGCAAAAGAACCTGCTCCGCCGGGGAAATTCTGCCTACTGCGTCATTCGGTAGCCCACGCCGCGGACCGTCTCCAGCCACCGCGGCTGCCGCGAATCGTCACCCAGCCGCTGCCGCAGGGAGGCCACCTGCGCACCGAGGGACCGCTCCTCACCGGCGCTGACAAACGAGCGCGAATCGGCGCGTTCCTGCCGCAACTGCCGCACCAGCTGCGCCTTCGTGAGGACATTCCTGCCGTTTTCCATCAGGATCACCAGCAGGTCGAACTGGTTGGCGGACAGCTCCACCGGCTGTCCGTCCAACGCCGCCTGCCGCCCGGCAGGGTCCACGGTCAGTCCGCGGTGGGCAAGGTCCGCCGGGCCGTCCGGTGCGGGGGCATGCAGGGACGGAAAAGGTACGACGGCGGCAGGCACCCCAGGCGCGGCAGGCAGCGATGGACCCGGCGCGGCCCCCTCGCCTGCAGCTTCCGCCGGAACGGCACCGATGCTCCGGGGCCTGCGCAGCAAGGCCGCGATCCTGGCGCGCAGCTCCCTCGGGCTGAAGGGTTTCACCAGGTAGTCGTCAGCGCCGGTTTCGAAGCCCATCAGGGCGTCGGCCTCGTCCGCCTGCCCGGAGATGATGATGAGGTAGGCGTCGCTGAAGGAACGGATCCGGCGCACGGCCTCAAGCCCGTCAAAGTCGGGCAGCCCCACGTCCATGGTGACCACGTCAGGGTGGAACTCGCGGACGGCCGCCACAGCTTCCTGGCCGGTACCCACGGCATGGACGGTGAACCCGGCCTGCTGGAGCACTTTTTCCAGCAGCCCCCTGGTTTCCTCGTCGTCCTCCACCACTAACGCCATGCCGCGTTGGGCCATGCTTTTCACGTCCTTTTGCCTTGGGTCCGGCCGCGGTGGTCCGGTGGGCCTGCGGTCCGGAAGCCGGCCCTGGGCGTCCCGTGACGTGCGGACGGCGGAAATTTCAGCACTTATGTGCCGCGCATTTCCCTCAGCTGTTCGGAGCGCCTCGACAAAAAGATGGCTGCAATTCCCTTCATAACATGCAAATTTACCGCTATAAATCCGGGTGCGGAAACCATAACGGGCGGAAAGCGTACCAGCTGGAAATTGCGCTGAAATTGCGTTTATCCTGAGCGGAATACTGAAGCTTCTTGAAGGACTTCCCCTATTGCAAACTCCCATTGTTGTGCCCCATGATCTAGCTACGCCAGAAAGCGGCGTACTTGCTCGCTGGGAGCAACTGACAAAGGGGCCTGCATGTCTCGTTCTTCTTCTCCGGTCTCATCACGGCTCCGCCGGACCCGGACGGCTGCCATGATCTTCACCGCGGCCCTGGCCATGCTGGCCACCATCCCTCCCGCCAATGCTGCAGACACAACCCCCATGGACCCGAATCCGGGTCCGGCCGGGAGTTTCAGCTGGAAGGGTTTTAACTGGGAAAAGCGCTTCTGGGGCGGCTCACCCCAATTCAACGGGCAATTTGCCGCTGCGAATGTTGTTAACCCGGATGCCAACGGCTACATCTCCATGAAATTGACCAACCCCACCGGCACCGCACCCGTGGCCTCGGAATTCCAGTCAACCCGCAAGGGATTCGGCTACGGGACCTACAGCACCACCGTGGAGAAGGACCTCAGCATCCTGCAGAAGGAAGTGGTGTGGGGCTGCCTCTTCACGTACGACCCGGATGCGGAGCCCGGCTACAACGAGATCGACCTGTGCGAGGCTTCGGCGTGGGGCGGCGGCGCAAGCTACGGCGAATCATGGCCGGTGACCCAGGGCCACGGCTACTGGTTTGATGCCACCAAACCGCCGGGACAGGGCAACAACACTGTCACGTTCGGCGTCACCTCAAGTTCCATCACCACCCACAGGATGGTGTGGGAACCCGGCAGGATCACCTTTGAGACCTTCGCGGGCACCGGCTACACCGGTGCCCTGTTGAAGCGGACGGTCCTGGAAGGATCCACGGTGCCGGTCCCGGCCCAGGAACAGGTGCACTTCAACCTGTGGGTCACCGGCGGCGGGGGCGGCAATCCGGCCGCTGTTAAGGCGGAGACCGTCAGGATCCGCGATTTTTCATTTGTGGCAGCCCCGGCGCCGGCCATCAGCCTCCGGGCGGCCACCAGCACGTACACCGGCGGCTACACCACCAACAGCATGAAGTGGACGGGAGCCCAGGGGGACACTGTCACGCTTTGGATGAACAACATCCAGAAGGTGGTGCCCAACACCGGAAGCTTCCCCCACAGGTACAAGGGAACCGCCGACTACGCCTATAAGGTTTGCGACGCCAACGGCTGCTCCAGCGTGGTCAACCCGTAGCCCGGCGGGCTGCGGGACTTACCCTGCCGGACAGGGCGAATCCGGTTTCCGGATGCGTGCCCTGCCCGGCAGGAGCTTCGTTAGGACTTCCTGGTGCGGACCGGGACGATCCGCTGGATGGCCAGTCCCAGGGCCAGGAGGGCGAAGGCCGCCAGCGCGAACCAGAAGATGTCCCCTGCGCCGGTCATGGCCAGGGTTCCGGAACCGGCGCCTGCGGCAGCGGGAAGTGCGGGGTTGTTGTACATGGTGTTACCAGGCTTTCTTTTTGTTGAATGCTGCGTCGGCATAGGCCTTCGCATGGACCGCCTGCAGGAACAGGTCAATCACGATTTCGTACATGGTGGCGGCGGCAAGCATGTAGCGCCAGCCGCGGAGCCGGACGGTGATCACGCGCTCGAGGATGAACACGCCGGTCACGGCCAGCCAGAAGGGCTGGATGTTCATTCCCGCGCCGCTGATCAGCGCAAACGCGATGGTGCTGAAGTAGGCGATGGTGACAACCACACCCACCATGGCCAGGATCTGGCGGCCCCAGTAGGGCTTGGTGACCCAGGTCCAGCCGTACTGCACGCAGTTCTCCACGGCGCCGCGCTTCCAGCGGAGCCGCTGGGCCCACAGTTCCCGCCACGTGGGCATCACTTCGGTGACCAGGGTGCAGTCTGCCGGCGAAAGGATCCGGTACTTGAGTGTCAGCAGGGCGAAGGAGAGTTCGTTGTCCTCGGTGAGCACCGACGTGTCGTAGACGCCGCCGCTGCCGTTTCCGGGAGGCAGGGCGCCGGAAAGCCGGCCCGCCACCACGTCGCGCAGGGTCCGGACCCGGAACAGTGCCGCGGTGCCGGTCACCACCAGGCATTTGCCGTTCAGCCGGCGGACGTCGCGGGCGTAGCGGGCGTATTCGTTGCGCTGCAGGTGGCCCACAAATCCGCCGCCGTGGCCGCCCTTGAAAACGCCGCCGACGGCGCCAAGCCGGGTATCGGAGAGCAGGTGGCCTACGGCGAGCTCAATGAAGTCGTGGGACAGCTGGGAGTCGGCGTCCTGGACCAGGATCATGTCTTCCGGTTTGCCGGTGGGCAGGAGCCCGGACAGGACGTAGTTGAGGGCGCCGGCCTTCTTGTCGGTGTTGCCCACGGTCCGGACCACCTCTGCGCCCGCGGCCACGGCGATGGCTTCGGTGGCGTCGGTGCAGTTGTCGGCCACAACGATGATGCGGTCCGGGACCAGCGTCTGGTTCTGCAGGGAGGTCAGGGTCTCAAGGATCCCGGCTTCTTCATTGTGCGCGGGAACCAGCACGGTGATCCGTGCCGGACCCCCTTGCGTGGTGGGTCCGGGGCGGAGTTCTTCGCCCTGCGGCCCCGTCTGTGTGTCTTCCATGATTCCCGTCGATCCTCCGCAGCAACATTTCCTTGCTGAGAGTGTTCCAACGGAAACGCAAGCATTTGGCACCGATCAGGCAGGAAAACCGCAAGCTTGGGTCAAGATCATGACGGGCCTAAAGGCGGCGGCGGCGTACACTTCTGAACCCCGCCGTCCCCGGGGTTTACGGGATTCAGCGGCGCGGCACTTGGCTGCAGCGCCGCCGTCATACGGTCCGTGGAAGCGTGCCGGCCGCCCGGGTTTACGAGCCGCCCAGGTGGTGGACCGTGAAGGCGGTGAGGAAGCCCAAGGAAGCCGTCAGGCCGGTGAGGTTGTGGTGCTCCTCGAACGCCTCGGGGATCATGGTGTCGGCCAGCATGGCCAGGATGCCGCCGGCGGCAACCGAGGTAATGAAGGCCACCAGCTCACCGGAAGCGTTCTCCAGCGCCACGTATCCCAGCAGCGACGCCAGCCCGGACAGCAGCGCGATGCCGCCCCACAGGCCAAAAACGTAGCCGGCGCTGCGGCCGGATTTTTTCATGCCGGCGGTCCCTGACAGCCCCTCGGGGACGTTGGAGATGAAAACGGCAGCCATCATGGCCGGGCTGACGGCGCCGCCCGCCAGCATGCCCACACCCAGGACCACGGACTCGGGCACGCCGTCCAGCAATGCGCCCACCGCGATGGCGGACCCGCTGCCGGGGCTGTCCTGCTCGGACGGCTGCTGGCCGCCGGAACGCTTGCGGTGTTTGGCGCCGGCCCGGGCCAGCAGCATGTTGGCGCCGACGTACACCACCGCGCCCGCCATGAACCCTGCCACCGTGGGCCACAGCCCGCCGCCGGCCACCGCTTCATCGACCAGTTCGAAGGCCAGGGCGGAGATCAGCACGCCCGCGCCGAACGCCATCACGGTGGAGACCACCTTGGGCGGCAGCTTCCAGCGCCAGGACACGGCCGCTCCCAGCACCAGCGCCGCCCCCGCGGCAGTACCCCACGCAAACGCCTGCAGCCACACCTGCATACGATCCCACTCTCCGGTTCCCGCAGGAACCACTCCGGCGGGGCTGTTCCCGTGGCGGGACGCCCCAAGGGCCACAGTAGTTCAGCGCACCCGCCGGGCAGAATTGATGGGATCTTGACCCAAACCTTGCAGGGCCCTGACATTGCGGGTTCACGCTGGTGCCATCAGACCAACCAGCTTATGGGGAGCAGGAAACGGCATGGCACAGAGGGCAGCTCTTGACGACGGCGTCATCGCAGTGGATGGCGTCCTCACGGACCAGCATCCGCTGGACTTCCACGCATTGGGGCTGGCCGGATGCATCGACCGCCTCACCGGGCCCCTGCGCCGGCGCGGCACCACCATCAACTGGGACACTCCGCACTGGGGCATCGAGATCCCGCCGGACTGCGCCACCCTTCTGTACCAGTCCGCCCGCGAAGCCCTCAGCAACGCGTTCAAGTACTCGGATGCGTCCCGGCTCACGGTGCAGCTTTCGGCGGTGCACCACGGTATCCGCCTGGTGGTGGCCGACGACGGCACAGGCTTTGACAGCCACAGCGCCACTTGCGGGCGGCACCACGGCTATGGGTTGCGTCTGATGGCAGTGGCAGTGCATGAGGCAGGCGGTTCCCTGGACATCAACTCAACCCCGGGCGCCGGCACCAGCGTGACCGTGACCCTGCCACTCGACTAGGTCACGGCCTGGCCGGCGCCGCGTGGTTCGTCAGCGGGAGAGTTTGCCCTCGTCAGGCTCTGCATCGCCGATATGGCCGGGCGCGTTGGCCGCCAGGACCCGTTCAACAAAAGCCCCGTATTCCTCCATGTAGTGGCTCAGGAACTTGCGGGTGGCCTCGTCCTTGACCTCGCCGTCGTCGCCGAAGGCACCGGCGTCGTACTTAACGTAGGCCTCCGGGGCGTTGAGCTGCGGTGCGTCCAGGAAGCTGAGCACGCTGCGCATCGAGGACTGCATCACCGCGGTGCCGATGCTGCCCGGTGAAGTGCCGATGATGCCCGTGGGCTTCCGGGCAAATGAGTTGGTGCCCCACGGCCGGGAACCCCAGTCGATGGCGTTCTTCAGGGCGCCGGGGATGGACCTGTTGTATTCGGGTGAGACGAACAGGATTCCGTCAGAGGCTTCGATGGCCTCCTTCAGCGCACGGCCGGCGGGTGGAAAGTCCGCGTCGTAGTCGTAGCTGTACAGCGGCAGGTCCTTGATGGGGATTTCCGTGAACTCCAGGTCGTCCGGGGCCACCGAGATCAGGGCCTTGGCCAGGATCCTGTTGATGGAGCCCGCTGCCAGGCTCCCCACGAAATAGCCGATCTTGTACGGTGCCATGCGCGTTCCTTCCGTGGCCGGCTCAGGCCGGCCGTGCTTGGATCCTGCCAACAAGGTCCGCCGCAATTCTTCCGGCGGCGTGCTGCCGCGGTGCTGGTTTCCGGAGTGCTGACTGCCGGACCCTGCCGGTAGCGGGCACCGATTATGGGAGACCGGCCGGATGAGCTGCGACGGTGCTGCTCACTGCATCATCAGCCAAGCACAGTTGCCCGGCCGCGGCCAGAGCGGAAAGCGATCCAGCCGGAAAGAAGACACCTGACTGCGGCGGGCCCTTGCCTTGGCCGTCACGGCGGACTAAATTGAAACGAATCAGAAAGCGCTTTCCCGGACGATAGTGCGGCGTCTGCAGCGCACCACCTCCCTACGGATTTGGATCCCATGACGGTCAATACCCCCATCAGATGGCTCGACGGCGAAGCGCCGGCTGAGATCAGCGGCGGCACCACGTGGGGCATGCCCTTTGCCCGCGGTTCCGTGGCAGGCCCGGAACTCCTCAACGTGACGGACGATCTCGGCGCACCGGTGTCCAGCCAGGCCTGGACCCTCGCCACGTGGCCTGACGGATCCCTGAAATGGGCGGGCTTGGCCCTGCCGGCGAGCAGTACACCGGCGGCGGGGTACCGCGTCGGCGCGGGTGGAAGCGCGGCAGGCGCGGGTGGAAGCGCCGCAGGCACCGGCGAAGGTGGGCCAGGCACCGGCGAAGGTGGGCCAGGAGTCGACACGAGCGGCCGTGATGCCGCTGCCGCCGCCCCTGCTCCCGGACCCGTCCTGCACATCACCGAAGCACCTGACGCCATCACCGTGGATACCGGAAAGCTCCGGATGGTCCTTCCGCGCAGCGGCACCACACTGTTCAGCAGCCTCACCCGTGACGGCCGCACCGTGGCACGGGACGCCCGCCTGGTCAGCCTGCTGCAGGACGAAATCCCCGAGGGCGCCGGAACGGCCAGCCGGGAAGCCTTCAGCGGGGAGGTCACCGCCGTCGTGCTGGAACAGGACGGCCCGGTCCGGGCGGTGGTCCGCGTTGACGGCCGGCACCGTCCGGATGCCTCGGACAGCGGACGCAGCCACTGGCTGCCGTTTGTGGTGCGGTTCTACTTTTCAGCCAACGCCCGCAGCGTGCGGGTGGTGCACTCCTTTATCTGGGACGGCGATGCGGACCGGGACTTCCTGGCCGGGCTGGGGATCCGGTTCACGGTGCCGCTGGAGGCGGAGCTGCACAACCGCCACATCAGGATCGCCGGAGCTGACGGCGGTTTCCTGGCCGAGGCCGTCCGCGGCCTGACGGGCCTTCGCCGGGATCCCGGCGAAGAAACCAGGGCTGCGCAGCTTGCCGGCCGGCCCACCCCGCCCGCGGAGAGCTGGAACCCGGAGGTTTCCGGACGCCTGCACCTGATCCCGGCCTGGAACGACTACACCCTGACCCAGCTCAGCGCTGACGGTTTCGAACTCCGGAAACGCACGGCCACCGGGCATGCCTGGGTGGGCATCTCCGGGGGAACCCGGTCCGCAGGGTTCTGCTCGCTGACGGACACCCGGGGCGGGCTGGGCGTGGGCATCAAGGATTTCTGGCAGTCCCACCCGGGCCAGCTGGACATCCGGGGCGCGGCAACGGGGGAAGCCTCGCTGACCGCCTGGCTCTACTCCCCCGAAGCCCAGCCCATGGACCTGCGGTTTTACCACGACGGGTTGGGGCAGGACACATTCGCCGAACAGCTCGAGGGCCTTGAAATCACCTACGAGGACTACGAGCCCGGCTTCGGCAACCCCACCGGCATTGCCCGCACCCATGAGTTAACTCTCTTCGCCTACGGTGCCACCCCGGAAACCGAAAGCCTCGCCGCGGACGCCGCGATGGCTGCCGCACCGGCACTGCTGCAGGCCGGCCCGGACTACCTGCACTCGGCGGGGGTGTTCGGCGACTGGGATCCCGTGGACCGCAGCACCGCAGCGCGCGCCAGGCTTGAGGACAGCTTGGACTTCCTGTTCGACTTTTACCAGGGCCAGGTGGAGCAGCGCCGCTGGTACGGCTTCTGGAACTACGGCGATGTGATGCACACCTACGACTTCGACCGGCACGTATGGCGGTACGACGTGGGCGGCTACGCGTGGGACAACTCCGAGCTCTCCCCGGACCTGTGGCTCTGGTATTCGTACCTGCGCTCGGGCCGGGCGGACATCTTCCGGTTCGCCGAAGCCATGACCCGGCACACCGGCGAGGTGGACGTCTACCACCTGGGTCCGTGGCGCGGCCTGGGGTCCCGGCACAACGTCCAGCACTGGGGCTGCAGCGCCAAGCAGCTGCGCATCAGCACCCCTGCCTACCGCCGGTTCTACTACTACCTCACGGCCGACGAACGCACCGGCGATTTGCTCACGGAGCTGGTGGACAGCGACACGAACTTCCTGGGGCTTGATCCCGTCCGCAAGGTCCGGCCCGACGCCGACACGTACCGCCCGGACCGCGCAGCGCTGGGCGTGGGCCTTGGCACGGACTGGGGCTCGCTGGCCGCCACCTGGCTCACCGACTGGGAGCGCACCGGCAACCCGCGGTCCCGCGAGCGGATGCTGGGCACCATGGCGGACATCGGCAAACTCAAGCACGGCTTCCTCACCGGCGAAGCGCTGTACAACCTGGACGCCGGCCGGTTCGACACCAGCCGGGACCTGATCCAGGTGTCCCACCTCAGCGCGGTCTTCGGCCTGGTGGAAATCTGCAGCGAACTGGTGGACCTGGTGCAGGACCCGGACTTCGAACGGGCCTGGCTGCAGTACTGCCGGCTCTTCCTCGCCACGCCTGCGGAGCAGGAGGAAGCCGTTGGCCTGCCGCTGCCCGGGATCTACCTCACCCAGGCGCACAGCCGGCTGACTGCCTGGGCCGCCGCCCGGCTGGACGATCCGGACCTGGCCGCCCGCGCATGGGAAAGCTTCGCCGAGGGCGGCGAGCACCTCAACCACGAATCGGCGTTTACGCTGCGGAGCATTGAACCCCCGTACGTCCTGCTGCCGGTGGACGAGGCGCCAACGGTGTCCACCAACGACACCGCCCAGTTCGGCCTCGCCGTCATCCAGAACCTGGCACTGATAGGCAAGCACCTGCGCTGAACCACAAAGACGGACGACGCCGGCACTCGGCCGGGCCGGCAACGGAACCCGGGTGCCGCCGTCGTCCGCCCTGCAGAACCGCCGTGCCGAACCGCCGTGCCGAACCGCGGCCACCGGTACGCCCAAAGGGGCCCTTCGGGCGTTGGCGGAAGCGTCCCGAAGCCCATGATCATGGGCTCTGGTCCGGCCTATCCAGCGGCGGTATGGTGTGCCTGGCGGAGGGATGGGCATATCTGAACGCCGCCACGGCGCGCCTGTCATTTCGGGGATTGCATGCGTCGAAACGGGTCCCGTACAACTCTCCATTGTCACGGGTTCCGTGCCGGAGCAAACTTGAATGGACGGCACTATCCCGTGCCGCCCGCGGGGCCACCCGGCTGCGGGGCCTCACAGTTTCCTGTAGCGGCCTGGTGGATCGATGCGCCCCGTGACGCCCCCCGGAAGGACTGCCAGGCGTTTCCGTCATCTCGTGCCCTTGGTGGCAATCGCCCTGCTCGGATGTCTCGGCGCCTGCGAGTATGAGTCCAAGGACGCCTCCCGCCTGCCCTCCCCTGCTCCGGCCACCGAGGCTGGCGCGGTTCCGCCGGGGCCGGACGGCGGCGGCACCGCCACGATCCCGCCACTGCCTGACGGCGGCGAAATTGACGCCGGCACCTACCTCGTCCTCGCCCCCGGCTACCCGGTGCCTTTTGAGATCACCGTCCCAGCCGGCTGGTCCAGTGAAGACGGCGATGGCCTGCGCAAAGACGACCCGGATCACCCGGATGACATGGCAGTCTTCGTGGGTTGGTGGTCCGCCGGCTATGTGCCGACGGACGCTTGCGCGTGGGAGGGCGCTCTCGTCCGGATCGATCCGTCGGCCAAGGCCTTCGTCGACGCGGTCACGGCGCAGGCGTCAACGGCGAGCACCCCTCCCGTGGAGGTCAAGGTTGGCAACTATTCCGGCTTCGAGTTCGACCACGCCATCGAGGGCAACATGGACGTCACAGCCTGCGACCGCGGCAAGTTCTGCATCCACTCAGAACTCTCCAACGAATGCACACGCTGGTACTCAACCCGGGAAGAGCATGAAGCGTACCGGGTGGTCGACCTCTACGGGCAGCGCGCCGTGAGCTGGGTGGTCCAATTCCACGAAGCGATCAATCCGGAGCTGACCAACGAGGCGCGCACCGTCTTCGACTCGATCGTGTACAGGTCCGGCCAGTGACCGGCTCTGCCGGAGAAATCAGGCCCCGCCTTCACACCCAACCGGGACTGTCGCCAAACCTGATCCCCTCCGGCCCCTCTGGAATCCGGGTCTTCGACGCTATATGGTAAGCATACTGATGAATGCTCGAATGTTCCTCAGGTTCGTGTAGACAGCAAAGGAGTAGCGATGAGCACCAAGGTGGAAAAACGCATTCTGGTCAACGTTCCGGTCAGCACTGCTTACAACCAGTGGACCCAGTTCGAAGAGTTCCCGCACTTCATGGGCGGAGTCAAGAGTGTCCGGCAGCTCAGCGACGACCGGCTGGAATGGGTGGCCGAGATCGGTGGCATCCGCCGCCAGTGGGAGGCCCGCATCCTGGAGCAGGTGGTGGACCGCAGGGTTGCCTGGGCGGCAACCGAGGGTGCCACCAATGCTGGCGCCGTGGAGTTCGAGGATGTGGGCGGCGGTCAGACGTCCCTGCAGTTGACCCTCGAATACGAACCGGAAGGCCTGATCGAAAAAGTCGGTGACAAACTCAATGTCGTGGACCGCCAGGCCGAGGCCGACCTGCAGCGCTTCAAGGAGTTCATCGAGGACGAAGGCTACGCCAGCGGAGCCTGGCGCGGGACCGTGGACCAGGGCGGGACCGTGGGCACGCCCGGCGTCGAGGACGCCGCCGGTTCGCGTGGGGATTCCGGCAAGGCGGGCATCTCAGGAGCCGTAGCCGCAGGCTTGGGCGTCGCAGCCGCCGCCGGCGCCGTTGCCGCCGTGGGCGCCGTCACTTCAAAGCAGGACGACACAACACGGGGAACCGTTCCTCCCGTCACAGTGGAACCTGTGCCGGCCGCTGGGGCCGGCAGTCCGGCCGCCACCCCCGTGGTGGACGTTCCGGTGGAAAGCACAACGCCGGGCACTGGCTCGGCGGGTTCCGTCGCCGACCTGGGGGATGACAGGATCGGCCACACCTTTGACCAGACGAACGGTTTGGTGGACACGTCCGGAGAATCCGACGGTACGGCTGAGGGAGACCTTGCGAGCAAGGGCGAGCGCGAAGACGGCGGATTGCCGGCGGTCCCGTTGCCGCCCATCAACAACAACCTGCGCCAGCCCTGACCCTGCGCCGCGATCCCGCCTCCGGGCTGCCGGGGGCGGGTCCGGCGTCGGCCGTTCCCTAACAGCGGTTGTCGAACCGCCCCTTCCCTAACCTGCCGTTCCAAAACCGCCCGTACCTAACCGGCCGTCAGTGCCAGGGCTGCGACGGCCGCCAAGACTGTCAGCGGTCCCACCAGCAGGCCGAAGACGGCGAACCCCTTCCAGGAAATCAACACGTTCATTTTTTGCAACCGGTCGTGCCACAACAGTGTGGCCAGAGAGGCCCAGGGCGTGATCAGCGGGCCTGCATTAACGCCGATCAGCAGCGCCGCGAGCCGGAGCGGGGACCCTGCAACTGCTTCAAGGGCCAGGTAGGCCGGCAGGTTGTTCAGCAGGTTGGCGCCCACCATGCCGGTGGCGGCCAAGCGGAGCAGCTCCCCGGCGTCGTCCCCCTGGCCGGACAGGGCGGACAGCAGCGCGGGCGCCCCCAGGTGCTGGGCTGTTTCCATGACCAGGAACAGGCCTGAGGCGAACAACAGCAGCGACCACGGCACCAGCAACGGCGAGAGCACTGCCCGCCTCCGGACCGCGAAGATCACGGCGAGCATGAGGGCCGCGCCCGTCGAGGGAACCCACACCGGCACCCCGGAAACAAGCATGACCAGCAGGACGGCCAAAACGCCCGCACTGCCGTACAGCAGGACCCGGTCCGGCACGTTTTGCGGAGCGGCGTCCAGTGGTGGCTGGTACTTCCGGGCCAGGTCCTTGCGGAAAACAACTGCGATGAACGCCAGCGGAATGATGATGGCCACCAACGCCGGCGCAAGCATGAGCCGGGCAAACTGCAGCGGCGTGATCCCGCCCATCGCGTGCTGGGCCAGGAGGTTGGTCAGGTTGGAGATGGGCAGCAGGAGGCTGGCCGTATTGGCCAGCCACACGGTGGTGAGGACAAAGGGCAGCGGCGGGAGCTTTGCCTGGCGTGCCAGGGTCACCACAACGGGTGTCAGCAGGACTGCCGTGGTGTCCAGGGACAGAAAGATGGTGGTCACACAGGCGGCAGCTGACACCAGCAGCCACAGCAGGACGCTGCTTCCCCGGCCCCACTTCCGCAGACGCCGGGCCATGAGCTGGAACAGGCCGGCCTCGCTGACCAGCTCGGTCACCACGGTCATGGCCGCCACAAACACCAGGATGGGGGCGACGCGCTCAACGAGTGCCCCGAAATCAGCGGCCGGAACCACACCAAAAAGGGCTGCTGCGCCGCCGGCGGCCAGCAGGACGGCACCGATGATCGCCAGACGCATGACGGGAGCATATCCGACGAACCCGGGAATACCGGCGCCGGCCGCCCCTTTGGGGACGACCGGCGCTATGAGGTAAAAGTCGGTGCGGTTGGCACGCAGGTTTCTGCTTGCTGCTACTCGCCGCTGCCGGCATAGGTCACGGCCGGCATGGCCGGGGTGGCCATGCCCTCGCCCAGGTAGAAGCTGGGGTGCGGGGGCTGGTTGTAGCCCACGGTCTCCCGCGCAACGCCGGTACGGTACATGGGATCGTGCATCAGGGTGCGGAGCCGGATTTCGGTGGGTGAGGTACTGGTGTAGATCCGCAGTTCGGTGCTGTCCGTCGACGGGAAGACCAGTTCCTCCCGCCAGTCGCCCAGGAGGTCAGCCTGGAGCGACGGGTTGCCCTTGGTGTGGTTGTTGGTGCGGGCGCCGGTGGCGGTCAGCAGGTTATCGCTGGTTTCGGTTTCCCAGTTCCATTTGGAGATGGTGGGAACGCCCACGCCCGCTACGGCATCAAAGTTGTGGTCGACAATTTCGCGGAGCAGGTCGCCGTCCCACCAGGCCATGAAGTTGGCGGCCGGAATTTTGTCGGAGATCCGTTCCCCCTTGGCTGACATAAGGAACCCCACGGGTGAGTTCCAGGCGGCGTCGCCACCCACGGCCCAGCTCTCGGAGCCGGGGAATCGCGGGTCGATATCGCCGGTGGCGCCGCGGCCGGTGTCCTTGATGGCGGGGATGCTCCACAGCACCTCACCGGTGGCGGCATCGCGGAAGGTGGCGCCCCGGTTGCCGCTCTGGCTCATGCTTTCGTGGACCGCGAACGTTTCCAGGCCGGGCCGGGCCGGGTCCAGGTCTCCGGTGTGGATGGCGTCGCCGTGGCCCAGCTTGGTGTTGTACAGCGGGGTTCCGTCGTCGTCGATGGTCATGGAGCCAAAGACAAACTCGTCCTTGCCGTCCTGGTCAACGTCGGCCACGGACAAGTTATGGTTGCCCTGGCCCTTGTACTGGTCGCCGGCGACGTCGGAATCGAAAGTCCAGCGCTTCACCAGCTTGCCGTCCACCAGGTCATAGGTGACCAGGACCGCCCGGGTGTAATAGCCGCGGCTGAACATCATGGATGGCTTCTCGCCGTCGAGGTAAGCGACGCCGGCCAGGAACCTGTCCACCCGGTTGCCGTAGTTGTCCCCCCAGGAGGCCACGGATCCGCGCGGCGGATCGTACGGAACGGTGTCCATGATGGTGCCGTCGGCCCCCTTGAAGACCGTGAGGAATTCCGGGCCGGACAGCACGTAGCCGGCGCTTGTTCGGTAATCGACCGCGGCGTCCCCGATGACGGTGCCTGCCGCGTCCGTGGTACCGTCCGCCGTCTTGAAGGCCACTTCCGCCTTGCCATCGCCGTCAAAATCGTAGGCAAGCATCTGCGTATAGTGTGCCCCGGCCCGGATGTTCCGGCCCAGGTCGATCCGCCACAGCTTGGTGCCGTCCATCTTGTAGGCATCGACAAACACGTTGCCGGTGTACCCGGCCTTGGAATTGTCCTGGGCGTTGGACGGGTTCCAGAGCTGGATGATCTCGTAGCTGCCGTCGCCGTCCAGGTCCGCCACACTGGAGTCGTTGGCGGAGTAGGTGTACGCCTTGCCGTCAGGGGCGATGCCGTCCGCCGGTTTGTCCAGCGGGACGGCCAGGTAGTCCTGGGCCAGCGGGGTGAATTCCACACTGAGTTTGTCCTGGCCGTTGCCGTTGCCCACGGTTTTGATGACATATTTCGAGTCGGCCGTACCGGCGGGATCAACGAAGGTGGTGGTGTCCCGGATGGGCTGCTTGGTGATTTGCTTGCCGTCCCGGAGAACCTGGAAGCCGATGCTGTCCTTGTCCAGGCCCAGCATCCGCCAGCCCAAGGTGACACCCTGGTCTGTCAGCACCGCAACGGGCGCCCGGTCCAGGTTTTCAACCTGCCGCTTGAGCGCGGTGGCGCCGGCTGCCGGCTGGCCCGGATTTCCCGGGGCAGCCTGGGCCAGGGACACACCCGTGAAGGCCAGTGCTGCTGCCGTTATCGACGCGGCGGCCGCAAGCGGGACGGTTTTCCAGCCGCGACTGCGGCAGCCGGGGTCCTGCAGGGATTTGTTGTGCGAGGGATAAGTCAAAGAACATCTCCTTTGATGCTGCGGCACCTGAGGTGGCGCGCTAACGGGCTTGGAACGTTTCATTTCTCGGCCGAAAGGCGCCTGTCACTACTTTTGACAGGGGCTTTACAGCAGCAGTAAACGCTTTCTGCCTTTTTGTTTTATCAGGTGCTGCTTGACGAGGTCAATGGTTTGCCGTGAGGAAATGGGAGAAATTGTTCCGTTACGTACAGTTCCCACCCTGGCGCCCGGCAGGTCAAAGGCAACTGTCGCGACGACGACGCGCTCACTGATAGCCACCTTCTCGCACAAACTTGAATGGGTAATAGTTTACCCATAAATGTGCTTTAGGGGTAAACTATTACCCATGGGACGTCGAGAACTTGGTCTAACCCGCACTGCCGAGGACGCGGTTGCCGTGCTAGGGCAGCAAATTCGGATGGCGCGCGTTGCGCGAGGGATGACCGCCGAGCACCTCGCTGGCACAGCTGGCATTACGCGGAAAACCCTTGCGGCCATCGAGCACGGAAGCGCCGCGGGCAGTATCGGCAACGTGTTCAATGTTGCGTCGATCGTTGGCGTCCCCCTGTTCGGGGTCGACGACCCCAGTGAACTCATCGCGCTCCGCCGACGAGGCGAGGAAAGACTCGCACTGCTTCCCACACGTGTCGACAAGAAGCGGGACAACGACGATGGCCTCGACTTCTGACATATATGTTTGGGCGTGGCTGCCCGAGGCCACCGCACCGGTGCCCGCTGGCCGTCTTCGAGAGGGTGCGCCCGGCCAGTTCTCCTTCGACTACGGCCGGCGGTACCTGGAGCGCCGAAACGCCATCTCCCTGGCTCCAACCCTCCCGCTGTCCGAGCGAACGTTCGGGCCCACCGGGTCACGGGGGTTACCTGGGGCCCTGCGCGACGCTTCGCCAGATGCCTGGGGGCGGCGCGTCGTTCAGTACCAAGTCACCGGTGACCGCGGTGACGACGCCGACACCGGTGACCTTGATGAACGCACATATCTCTTGAACTCCGGCTCCAACCGCTTCGGCGCCATCGATTTCCAGAGGTCAGTCACCGACTACGTCCCGCGTGCTGCGGCCCCCGCCCCGCTGGAAACTCTCCTGGACGCCGCAGACCTCATTGAAGCCGGCGGCGATCTGCCGTTCGAACTCGAGCGGGCCCTCCTGAGCGGTACAGCGATGGGTGGGGCGCGCCCGAAGTCCGTCATCCACGACTCTGGTCGCGAGTACATAGCGAAGTTCACCGCGTCCAACGACCACTTCCCGGTGGTCGGGGCAGAGGCAGCGAGCATGTTTCTCGCCGGGAAGGCGGGGCTCAACGTCGCTCGAACCCGCGTCGAGAGCGTCCTCGGCCGGGTTGTCTTGCTGGTTGAGCGATTCGACCGAACGAACGACGGCGGGCGCATCCTTGCGACGAGCGCCCTGACCCTGACCGGCTTGGACGAGTTGCAGGCGCGCAGCGGCAGTTATGTCGAGTTTCTGGACGCTCTTCGCAGCAACGGTGCGCCCGAGGGTACTGCCGCCGAACTCTTCGGACGCATCGCGTTCAGCATGGCAATCTCCAACTCCGACGACCACCTTCGGAACCACGCGGCGCTCTGGGACGGATCCGTAGCCATACTCAGCCCCGCCTATGACCTTTCGCCCATGCGGCGTAGCGGAGAGACGGCTTCGCAGGCCATCGCATATGACCGGAAAGGGACAAGGCGGAACAACGTATCTGACCTCATCGCCGTCCGTAGTCTCTATGACCTGACCAGGGATGAGGCCAACACCATCGTTGCCCGAATCGAGGACGCTATTCGTGAGCACTGGGCGGAGGCTGCGGACTTTGGAATGCTGACCAGCGCCGACCGGCGCCTCCTGTGGGGGCGGCAGTTTCTCAACCCCGGCAGCCTCTACGGTTTCCGCGATCGCTGAGTCGCAGGGGTCTCCTACCCCCTGAGGCAGAAATACGCCATCCCGAGTACGCCCCGGTAGCCCTCTTCGTAGGCAGCGCGCTGTTCCTCGTATCGCCGACGGACCTGCTCCGCGGCGGGATGGTCCGCATCATGTGCTTCCAGCCAACGGGTAAACCTGTCGCGGAAGCCGGCCTCGAACACGTCCCACTCCTGAACGCTTGCCTGGTCGTTGTCCACCACCTCGAAACCAGCGGCGCAGATCTGCTGGCGCAACGCATCCGCTGACAGGTACTCGTCATCACGTCCAGCCAGAGGGGCGGTGGCCGCCAGATGAGGTGTTGCTGACCAGATCGCCTCGCCGTAGACGAGCCGGCCGCCCGGAAGCACCAAAGCCCGAAGGGCGCGCAGGGCCGCGGCGTAGTCGAGCGGCTGGGCGTCCTCGACCGGCGGCCCCCAGATCTGGCTCGCGCCGATGCAAATGACAGCGTCTGCGGGGCGAACCCGGGCTTCCCGCGCAGGCATCGAATCAAACGCCGCCCGGTCGAGCAGCCCGCGGGTCAACGCCTGTTGCCTCGCCCGGTCGATGGATGCGGAAGCACTGTCCACCCCGCGTCCCCGTGCCTGCGGGGCCGACGTCAAAACCCGAAGCAGCAGTTCACCCCATCCGCACCCCATGTCCAGCACCTCAGCCGGTGCCGGGTTGGACAAAAACGCCACAAGGCGTGCAGCGCGTTCCTCGGAGAGCGGGGTCAGCCAGGTCAGGGATTCGTAGAGGGGCGGCAGTTCAAGCGAAGTGTCGTCGGTCACTCAATGATGCTCTCACGATTCACGGCTGCGGCTGCTTGTCCATAACCCCGTGGCACTGCGGACAGCCCGGCCCCGGCACGCCTACTGGCGCAGGCGTGCGGCGTCGGGCCGTCCCGCCTCAGCGGATCCCGCGGAGCTTCACGCCGGAGGCCAACGCCACAAGGCTGATGACTGCCACCACTGCAAGGTAGTAGCCGGGGGCCACAGCCTGCCCGGTCTGCTGCACCAGGAACGCCGCAATCATCGGCGTGAACCCGCCGAAGGCCACCACTGCCGTGTTGTAACTGAAGGACAGGCCGGTGGCCCGGGTCCGCGGATCGAACGCATCGGACATCACTGACGGCAGCGCCCCGAAGTAGGCAGCCTTGAGCAGGCCGAGGATGGTCATCACCAGCGCCAGGACCAGGAACGAGCGGGCCGTGATCACCCAGAGGAAGAGCGGCACCACGCCGATCATCAGCACAATCACCGTGGGAACCATGATGTTCAGGCGCCCGTACCGGTCCGACAGGTGGCCCACCAGCGGGGTCCCGAAGGTGAGGATCACGCCGGTGATGATCAGGGAGGTGAACGCGATGCCCGGCTCCATATCCAGTTCCTTGATGGCAAACGTGGGCATGTACTGCAGGATGAAGTTCAGGGCCGTGGAGACTGCCAGCGCACCACCGGCCAGCAGGATGCCGGTTTTCTGGGTGGCGAAGACTTCCTTGACCGGCGAGTGCTCACGCCCGTCCTTGGCGGGGTCCACGGCCACAGGAACCTCCCGCATGTTCCTGCGGATCAGGAAGCCCGCCGGTCCCACCAGCAGGCCAAACAGGAACGGGATCCGCCAGCCCCACGCCGTCATGTCCGCATCGGAAAGGACGGTTGTCAGCACGGCCACGAAGATGGCCGCCAGCAGGCTGCCCAACCCCTGGCTGGCGAACTGGAAACTGCCCAGGAAACCCTTGCGCTTGCCGTTCTGCGCGATCAGGTACGCCGTTGCGGCACCGAACTCGCCACCGGCGGAGAACCCCTGGATCAGCCGCGCCAGGACAATTCCGACCGGCGCCAGGATGCCGATGCTCTGGTAGTTCGGCATAAAGGCGATCAGGGCGGTGCCCACCACCATCAGCCGGATGGTGACCGTGAGGCCTTTTTTAAGTCCGTGCTTGTCGGCAAACGCGCCCAGCACCAAGCCACCCACGGGTCGGATCAGGTACGAGACGCCGAACACCGCGAAGGCCTGGATCAGTTCCACCCCTGGATCGTCGCTGGGGAAGAAGTTCCGGCCGATGTAGATGGCCAGGAGGGCGTAGATGGCAATGTCGAACCATTCCAGGGCGTTGCCGATGGTGGCCGCGACGATGCCCCGGGTGGCTGACGGTCCGGAGTCGGCGGTTTCCTGGGGACCGGCCGGACGGGGCTGGTTCTTTTGCTGCGGGATGCTCATGGGGACTCCAGTGGTTTCAGGGTGCGGAGCGGGCGGATTCGGTGGCAGCCATCCCCAGCGGGGTGGCCGCGGCAGCAAGGTCGTGGAACAAGCCGCAGGCCAGCTGCAGGCCCTCACGCGCGACGGCGGCGAGCAGGTGTTCGTCCGGGGCGTGCTGTTGGCAGCCTGGATGGGAATGCGGGATCCAGATGGTGGGCAGGCCCAGGACGTCCGCAAAAACAAAGCTGGGCAGGGAACCGCCGATGTTCGGCAGCACCACCGGCCGGGACCCGGTGGTGGCCGCCAGGGAACCGGCCGCCCAGGCAACCCAGGGATTGTCCGGGTCCAGCCGGCTGGCTGGGAAGGACATGCCCATGGACACGTCCACCATGGTGAAGCCGGCGGCATCCAGGTGCCGCCGGACCGCCGCTTCAAGGCCCGCGGTGTCCGTCCCGGGAACAAAGCGGAGCTGCAGGGATGCCCGTGCGGAGCCCGGAATGGCGTTGACCGGTTTGTCCGGGTTGCCGGCGCCGAGGGCCAGCACCTCCAGCGTGTTCCAGGCGTACAGGCGCTCGGCCGGGCTCAGGCTGCCGTCCCCCCAACCGGGATCGGTGGCGGGATCGCCAGGGTTGGGGACCAGGTCAATCAATTCCAGGGCCCCGGCCACGGATTCCGGAATGCCGGTGGGCAGCAGCTCGGGCAACCTGATGATCCCGTGGCCGTCCACCAGCGATGCCACTGCGGCGGAGATGGTGGTGGCCGGGTTCCGGAGCAGACCGCCCCAGTTACCGGAGTGGTAGGAGCCGGCCCGCAGGTCCGCCACCAGATCGAAGCTGACGCCACCCCGGGCGCCCAGGAAAACCGTGGGGCTGCCGGCGGCCAGCCGTGGCCCGTCCGAGCCGATGAAGACATCCGCCTGCAGGTCGCTGCGGTGTTCGGCAGCAAACTCGGCAAGGTCCGGGGAGCCGATTTCCTCGGCGCCCTCCAGCAGGAAGACCAGGTTGAAACCGAGGCTGCCCCGGCGTTCCAGCAGAAGCCGCAGGGCCACGATATTGATCCAGTGCTGGCCCTTGTTGTCCGCCGAACCGCGGCCGTACCAGCGGTCCCCTTCGGCACTGAGTGTCCAGGGGCTGCGGCCCCCGGTCCAGCCGGCGTCCTGCCCGTCCACCACGTCCGCGTGGCCGTAGCAAAGGACGGTAGGGAGGTCGGCGCCCTCGTGCCGGGTGGCCACGAGGAAGGAGTTCAGCCCGCCGCGCCAGGAGTCATGACGGGCCACCGTGCAACCCAGGGCCAGGAATGCGGGTTCAATAATGTCGTCCAGGTATGACTTCAGCGCAACCCTGCCTTCCGGCGTGGAGCTTTCCGTGGGGTAAGCCACCAGCCGCGCCAGATCCGCCTCAAACGTGCCGGAATCCACGAAGTCGGCCGCTGCTGCCAAGAGATCATTGCGTTGCTGCATCATTTTCCGTTCATCGATTACGTTCCCGGGTCCAAAGCTAAATGGCCCCACGGCAAACAACCAGTATCATTTTGTCGACTAGCTTTGACTTCAACGCAAACCTCACGGTGAAAGAGCCGCCGCATGAACATGCTGACGCCAGGCCTGCTGTATTTCGATGCGGTGGCGCAGGAAGGCACCCTGACGCAGGCGGCGGAAAAACTGCACGTCTCCGCGTCCGCCATCAGCCGCCAGATCAACAAGCTGGAATCGTCCCTGGGCACCCCGCTGTTCACGCGGCACGCCCGCGGCGTGGAGCTCACGGAGGCCGGCCGGCTGCTTCAGGCGTACGTCCGGCGGGCAGAGGCCGAGGGCGCCGCAGTCCGCGAGGAGCTCCTGGTTTCCGTGCAGCGGAAAACCCGCACCCTGCGGGTGGTCTGTGCCGAAGGGTTTGCCAGGGTGTGGGTGCCGTCCGCGATTGCCCGCTTCAGCCGCCAGCACAACGACATCGAGTTCCACCTGGATGTGGTGACCTCCTCGGAGGGCACGCGCCGGGTGGCCGAAGGCGAGGCGGACGTGGCGGCTGTTTTTTCGCTGGGCCCGCAGCCGCGCGTGACGGTGGAGCATTCCACCCCCATGCCGGTGGCGTATGCCCTGGTGGCCCCGGACCATCCGCTGGCCACCCAGCCCAGCGCCAGCATGCAGGACCTGTGCCGGTACAAACTGGCGGTGACAGCGCCCGGCTCCAGCCAGCGGGAGCTGTTTGACCTGGCCATGCAGATCGAGGGGCTGGTCCCGGCCATCACCCTGCAGAGCGACCACATCAACCCGGTGATCGAGTTTGCCCGCGCAGGGGTGGGGGTGTCGCTGGTGGCCGGCCTGTCTCTGGACCGTCGGGACCGCGAGGACCTGGTGACCGTGCGGCTGGACCATCCGGTGCTGCGGCAGCGGCAGGGGCAGATCCAGACCATGACCGGACGCGCCCAGCCGGCCATCCTGACGGCGTTTGTGGATGCGTTGATCGATGCCTTGGATGACCTGGTGTGAGGTTTCCCCTGCAGTGCCGGCCGGTCAGCGCCGTTCCGGTCAGGCCCCGCCGGCCACCGCTTCCAGCAACGGCAGCGTCCGGACGGGCATAACCTCCACCAGCGACATGGCCGTGCTGGTGCGGACGACGCCGTCGATCGCCAGCATCCTGTTGGTGATCCGGTGCAGCCCGGCCGGGTCCGCCGCTGCCACTTTGGCGAGGAGGTCGGCATCGCCGGTGGTGGCGTGCATCTCGATAATCTCGGGGATGGTCTGCAGCGCCGCAACCGCAGCGTCGCTGGAGGACTGGCTGATGGAGATCGAGATGAACCCGATCAGCGGCAGGCCCAGCGCTTCGGTGCGGACCCGCTGGCTGAAGGGGGCCAGGCTGCCATCGCCCAGCAGCCTCCGGAGCCTGGCATGCACGGTGTTCCGGGCAACGCCCAGCGTGCGGGAGAGGGACAGGACGGTGGCCTGCGGATCGGCATCGAGCGACAGCAGGATTTTGGCGTCCAGCGGGTCAAGAAGGTGCATACTGAGCATTTTGTCATATGAAGCGGACCAGAGAACCTGATCTGTCCTGCCACTTTGGCCTGTGTTGTGCACATCCGACGAAATGCCAGACGATGCTTGCATGACCAGCATCCTTCCCGAAGCTTCCGCACCCAAGGTGCGTCCCGACGTCGCACAGTTGCCCGCCTATGTTGCCGGCAGGAGCGCCCTCACTGACCTGACCGCGGCGCTGGCCTCGAATGAGAGCCACTTCGCGCCCCTGCCGTCCGTGCTGGACGTGTTGGGCGCGGAAGCAGGCAGGATCCACCGCTATCCCAGCATGGGGGCGGTGGAGGCCCGCGAAGCGATTGCCCAACACCACGGCGTCACACCGGACGAGGTGGCGGCCGGTCCGGGAAGCTCAGGGGTGCTGCAGCAGATCCTGTCCGCAATGTGCGGGCACGGCGACGAGGTAATCTTCGCGTGGCGGTCCTTTGAGGCCTATCCCATCCTGGTGACGGTGGCCGGCGCGGTATCGGTCCCGGTCCCGCTGCGGGCGGACGAGCACCACGACCTGCCCGCCATGGCAGCGGCCATCACGGAGCGCACCCGCGTGGTACTGCTTTGCTCCCCCAACAACCCCACTGGCGTTTCCATCGGCGCGGCGGACCTTGACGACTTCCTCGCCGCCGTTCCCCCGCATGTGCTGGTGGTACTGGATGAGGCCTACATCGAGTTCCAGCGCGGGCCGGGCGTGGATTCACTGGACTTCTACCGCCGGCACCCGAACCTGTGCATCCTGCGCACCTTCTCCAAGGCGTACGGGCTGGCCGGCCTGCGGATTGGTTACGCGATCGCCCGGCCGGAGATTGCGGACGGACTGCGCCGCACCGCCGTGCCCTTCGGCGTGAACCGGATGGCCCAGGCGGCCGCGGTGGCGTCCCTCGCCGCCGACGCCGAAATCACCGAACGCACCGGGGCCGTGGCCGCGGAACGCAGCCGCGTGACGGCCGCCCTGCGGCTGGCAGGCTGGGACCTGCCGGACAGCCAGGCCAACTTCTTCTGGATCCGGGCCTCGGACGCGCTCCGGGAGGACATCGTTGCAGCGCTGGGCGCAGCGGACATCCTGGTGCGGGGATACGCGGGCGACGGCGTCCGCATCACTTTGGCGGACACCGCCACCAACAACCGGGTGCTGGCAGTCCTGGGCCACCGCGCGGGGTTCGCCGCCGCATGAGCACTCCCGCTGCCACACTTTCCGCTGCCGAGAAACCTGCCCCTGCGCAGGGCGGGCCTGCCACCTTCCGCCATACTGCCGCGGAAGACATCCTTGGCATCCTCACCGGGACCTTCGCCGCATCCCTGGGCCTTTACCTGCTCAAATCCAGCGAGGCGGTAACCGGTGGAACGGCCGGCCTGGCCCTGCTGTTCAGCTACTCCGTGACGGTACCCTTCGGCGTCATTTTTGTGGCCGTGAACCTGCCGTTCTTTATCCTGGCCGTGTGGAAGAAGGGCTGGGACTTCGCGATGCGGACCGGTGCGGCCATCGCCCTGGTGTCTGTCATGTCCAGCCTGCACCCGCTGTTCCTGGGCGCCCTGGACATCCAGCCCGCCTACGGCGTGGTGGCCGGGAACCTGCTGGCCGGGGTTGGCCTGCTGATCCTGTTCCGGCACAGGTCGAGCCTTGGGGGCTTCAACATCCTGGCGCTGATTCTGCAGGATCGCCTGGGCTGGCGGGCGGGCTATGTGCAGATGGTCCTGGACGTGGCCATTGTGCTGGCGTCGCTGGCGCTGGTTCCGGTGCCCATGGTGTTGCTGTCGGCGGCTGGTGCGACACTCCTGAACCTCATCCTGGCGCTCAACCACCGGCCAGGCCGCTATCTGGGACAGTAGCCGCCGGGGCGCTGGTTTATTCCCCGGGCCGGACTGAAATATCTGCGCCCGGTCCGCCGTTGGCCCCCATATGACGACTATTGGAATCATCGGAGCAGGACACATCGGCAGCCAGGTAGCCCGGAAGGCGGTGGCCACCGGTTATGACGTGGTCATCAGCAACTCCCGCGGGCCGGAAACCCTGGCGGACCTCGTGGCGGAACTCGGCCCCAGGGCGCGGGCGGCAACCGCGGCAGAGGCGGGCGACTTCGCCGTGGTGACGGTGCCGCTGAAGAACTACCGGGACATTCCGGTGGCGCCGCTGGCCGGCAAGATCGTGATCGACACCAACAACTATTACTGGGAGCGGGACGGCCGCGTCCCCGCCCTCGACAACGGCGAAGCCACCACTGCGGGGATGCTCCAGGAGCACCTGCCGGAGTCCAAGGTGGCCAAAGGCTTCAACCACATCATGGCCAAGGACATCTCCGGGGGCACCCCTGCAGGAACCGAAAACCGGCGGGCGCTGGCCACGGCCAGCGACTTTCCGGAGGGCTCGGACCTGGTGGCAAAGCTGTATGACGAGTTCGGTTTCGACACGGTCAATATCGGCCCGCTGTCCGAATCCTGGCGCGTGGAGCGCGACCGCCCGGCCTACGTGGTCCGGCAGAACGCCGCCGAGCTTGAGGCGAACCTCGCCAAGGCACCCCGCACCGTCTAACGGCACACCAAGCGGGCAACCGTGAGCGGCGGCGGGCCGGAACCACCGTACCTGCCGCCGCTTTGTTGCGCCGCCGCGACCTGCCCGGCAAGGCGCATCAGGCGCTGTTCTGCTTACAATCGAAACCTCAATCAACTACTGAGGGATCCATGAAGAAATTCACCATTGCCCTGTTTGCCGCCGGACTCGCCGTCTCAGCCACGGCCTGCACCGCTTCGAACCAGCTCACCACCCAGGAAACCTGCGAGCGGATCCAGGCAGTAGTGTCCAGCCCGGCCAACAACGCCGGCAAGACGGGCATGAACCGCCTGGCCAACCAGATCCGGCCCATCCACGCCGTTGCGTCCGACGACCTGAAGCCGGCACTGGAATCCATCCTCGAATTCACTGATGAGCAGGCCAAGGAGACCCCCGACGAGGACAAGCTCGCTGACTTGTCAGCTGATTACCAGGAAGCCGGCACCACGTTCAGCTCGCTCTGCGGCGGCCAGCAGTAGCTTCCGGACCGCACCCGGCAGCCCTACAGGGTTGCCGGGTCCGTGTTTGAGCCGCAGAGAATAACGGCCACCTTCTCGCCGGGTTGCGGCGCGTAGGAGCCGGCCGCCAGCGCCGCGTAAGCCGCGGCGGCACCGTGTTCCACCACCATCCGGTAGCCGTTCCACAGGGCCGACCGGGCGGCGATGATGTCCGCATCCCTCACCAGGACGCTTTCGACGCCGGTGCGGACCGCCACGGAGTAGCCGATCTCCCCTATGCGGCGGGCGCCCAGCGAGTCGGCCGCAACGCCGGAGACGGCCACGTCCACGGGTTTTCCGGCCGCGAGCGCGGCGTGGAGGGTGGGCGCGGTCTCCGGTTCCACTGCCACCACTTTGGCCGAACCTTCCACGGCTGCCGCGATGCCGGCCATCAGCCCGCCGCCGCCCACGGCCACCAGGATGGTGTCCACGCCCGGCAGCTGTGCCAGCAGTTCAGACCCCACGGTTCCGGCCCCGGCGGCTACTTCCGGCTGGTCGTACGCGTGGCAGTACACGGCGCCGGTTTCAGCCGCGTACGCCACCGCCTCCTGGTACGCCACGGCATATTCCGCCCCGGCCTGGACCACCGTGGCGCCGATGGCCTTCAGTTTCTGCACCTTCACGGCGGGCGCCGTCTCCGGGACAAACACGGTTGCCGGCACCCCCACCTGGGCTGCGGCGTAGGCGTTGGCCAGCCCGGCGTTCCCGCCGGAGGCCACCACCACTCCCGCATCCGGCCGCAGTTCCCCGCGTTCCCGGCTCGCCAGGATCCGGTTCAGCGCGCCCCTCGCCTTGAAGGTCCCGGTGTGCTGCATAAACTCGCACTTGAACCAGACCTGCCCGGCAACTGTTCCTGGGTCCCCGGCCAGGATGGGGGTGGTCCGGGTGAGGCCCTTGGTTCGAGCGGCCGCCTGGGCAACGTCAACGCTGGTGATCACGGGCGGCTCAGACCTCGTCATCCCAGGTGCCCGGCTCTTCCAGGGCATCCTCGGGTTTGTCCTCCTGGCCAGGTTCGCCCTTACCCACGAACGATGCGGGGACGGTTCCGGCAGCCTGCGTCTGCTGTTCCTCGCGGATGTTGGCGGCCTGCCCGGTGGGCTGCTCTTCGTTGGACGTGCTCATGATCATTCCTCTCGCTGGGAGTGGCGGCAGTTCCTGCCGGGTCCGGCCCGGCATGCCTCCAGCCTAGAGGTTCCGGCTGCTTCGCTGCGGACCCCGCCTGGTCGGTTGAGTCCGGCGACTCCGCCGAAAACTGCCTCTTGTGCCATCACTACCTAGTGCTACTATGTAGTGGTAGTCAGCATTACTAAGTAGTGACGGGAGGACCTGATGGGCAAGCAAATGACGGAGATGCTCAAAGGCACCCTCGAAGGCATCGTCCTGGCCATCCTGGCGGGCAGCCCCGCCTATGGCTACGACATCACGGCCCGCCTGCGGGACAAGGGGCTCACGGACATCGCCGAGGGAACGGTATACGCGCTCCTGGTGCGGATCGAGCAGCGCGGCCTGGTGGACGTTGAGAAGCGCCCCTCCGAAAAAGGGCCGCCGCGCAAGGTGTACTCGCTCAACGCCCAGGGCGGGGAATACCTCGAGGAATTCTGGAAAACATGGAGCTTCCTGTCCGGGCGGCTCGAACAGCTCCGCAACGAAGGGAGATGACGTTGTTCATCACAGACATGATCGACCAGAAGAGGCGGTTCCGCCGGTACAAGGCCCGCAAGGAGCAGCTCCCGGCGAACTACCGCAAGGTGCTGGACGCTGTGGAGCGCTACTTCTGGCACTTCGCCTCGGGCAAGGGCGAGAGCATCCTGCAGCTCCTGGACGACGTGGCGGACCTCTTTGAGCAGGCCGCCGCTGACGCCACCCCGGTCCGGGACATTGTGGGCGCGGACCCGGTGGAGTTTGCCGAGGAACTGATGCGCAACTATCCGGAGAGCCTGTGGATCAACAAGGAACGCGAGCGGCTCGCCCAAACCATCAACAGCATTGCCGGGGACCACGGAACCTCCGGCGACGGGCGAAGCTAACCACCCGCCGTCGGCCGTTCCCCGGCGCAAGCCAGGAAGGAACTGCAACGACATGGCAACACAACAGGAACCGGCGCCGGCAATCCGGGTGCGCGGCATGGAGAAGTCCTTCAAGGAGCTGCATGTCCTGCGCGGCGTGGACTTTGACGTGGCCCAGGGCTCCATTTACGCATTGCTCGGCTCCAACGGCGCGGGCAAAACCACCATCATCCGGATCCTGTCAACGCTGCTGCGGCAGGACGCCGGCACCGCCTCGGTCAACGGGTTCGACGTCGGCACCCATCCTTTGGCGGTCCGGCAATCCATCAGCCTGACGGGCCAGTTTGCCGCCGTGGACGAGATCCTCACCGGCCGGGAGAACCTGGTGCTGGTGGCACGGCTGCGGCACCTTGCCGGCCCGGGCGGGATCGCGGACGACGCCCTTGCGCAGTTCAACCTGGCCGACGCCGGGACCCGCAAGGTGGCCACCTACTCCGGCGGCATGCGGCGGCGCCTCGACATCGCCATGAGCCTGGTGGGTAATCCGCCGGTGATTTTCCTGGACGAGCCCACCACCGGACTGGACCCCGAAGCGCGCAAGGACGTGTGGCAGGTGGTCAGGACACTGGCGGGGCAGGGCACCACCGTGGTGCTCACCACGCAGTACCTGGACGAAGCCGAACAGCTGGCAGACCGGATCGGCATCCTCCATCAGGGCCGCATCATTGCGGACGACACCCTGGCCGGGCTGAAGCAGCTCCTCCCCCCGGCCAGGACCGAGTATGTGGAGAAGCAGCCAAGCCTTGAGGATATTTTCCTCGCCATCATCGGCAACAACGCACCGGGCAGGTAGGACACCATGGCCACACATTTTTTCAGCGACACCAAGGTCCTGCTGGGACGGTCCCTGCGCCACATCGCCCGCAGTCCGGACACCATCATCACTGTCACCATCACCCCGATCGCACTGATGCTGCTGTTTGTCTACGTCTTCGGCGGTGCCATCAGCACCGGGACCGGCAACTACGTCAACTATCTGCTGCCGGGCATCCTGCTGATCGCCATCGCTTCGGGCATCGCCTACACCGCATTCCGGTTGTTCACGGACCTGCAGGGCGGCATTTTCGATCGTTTCCACTCCATGCCCATCGCGCGGTCCTCTGTTCTTTGGGCGCACGTCATCACGTCCCTGGTGGCCAACGGCCTGTCGCTGGTGATCATTGTGCTGGTGGCGCTGCTGATGGGTTTCCGCACCCCGGCCGGGCCGCTGGCATGGCTGGGCGTTGCCGGCATCCTCGCCCTGTTCACGCTGGCACTGACGTGGGTGGCCGTGATCGCCGGGCTGTCCGCCAAGTCCGTTGACGGCGCAGGCGGCTTTTCCTACCCGCTGATCTTCCTGCCGTTCATCAGCTCCGCCTTCGTTCCCACGGACACCATGCCCGGGCCGGTGCGCGCCTTCGCGGAAAACCAGCCGGTCACCGCGATCGTCAACACCATCCAGGACCTGTTTGCCGAACGGCCGGTGGGTTCCGGGATCTGGGTGGCCCTCGCCTGGTGCGTGGGCGCCCTGGTCGTGGCCTACGTGCTGGCCATGGCGGCCTACCGCAAGCGGTTTCCTTGACCGGCACCGCCTTCGCGGGCGTCCCAACGACTGTGAGTTGGGACTCAGCCGGGACACACGGCCGCCCTCCGGCGTTAAGCAGACGGCGGAAGGAGGCCACATGATCATTGTCCTGACCGGAATCGACGGTTCGGGTAAGTCCACGGCCGCCCGCGCTTTGGTAGCAGCCGTGAAAGCAGACGGCGGAGAGGCGCTGCTGCTCAACAACCACGCGGGCCGCCGCAGCATGTCAGTGCTGGGCGACCGGCTGGGGGTCCGGCTCCCGCCCCGGCTGGCCGACGCCATCGAAACAACGGTGCGCGGGTGGAACGTCCTGGTCTCGCACCTCCGGGCCAGCCGTCACCCGGGCCTGGTGGTGATGGACCGGCACCTGCACTGCCAGTTGGCGCTCCGGGACACCAAGGGGATCCCCCAGGGCCGACTCCTGCCCTGGCTCCTGGCGGCACTTCCCCAGCCGGCCGCCGTCGTCCATCTCGAGGTGGATCCCGCCACCGCCCACCAGCGCATCCTTGCGAGGGGCGCCGATAACGAGACCCTGGAGGACCTGGCCGCCTTCCACGAGGCCTACCGCAGGCTTCCGGGGTACGGCACGTTCGTGAGGCTGGATGCCGCAGTGACGCCGCAGGAACTGGCGCAGCAGCTGCTGGCCGTGGTGAACCGGCCCCTCCCTGCCACCGGCACCCTTAGCCCGGACCGGACCTAGCTGTATTGGCCTGGCAGCTGCTGGTGCCTGCAGCGGTCCCGCGGGCCGCCAAAAGGGCTCCGCCTGGAGCGGGCCCGACTAAAGCCGCCGGCATAACAAACCCGGAAAATCCTGCAACCAACAGGGTTTTACCTTCCTGAAACACAAAACACTGTTCGCAAACGCAATTGCAGGCTACATTTGATGCAATTGCACTTGCAGAGTGATCTGCGTTACAGAATGGTCCTGCCTTGAACCCCAGCTTTTCCCCCGAGCACCTTTCCGAAGAGAACGAGTTCGGTTCCGGCATCGACTCCAGCTCCGGCATCAGCTCGCACGAATGGCTGGGGGACGCACTGCCGGACGTTGCGCTGACCAAGGCGCAGAGCCGCGTGGTGGAAGTCATCCGCCGCAACCCGCAGCTGTCGTCGTACGCGGAACTGGCCGAAATCGCCCAGCGCGCCGACGTCAACAACTCCTCGGTGGTGCGCACAGCGCAGCACCTGGGCTACCGGGGCTGGCCGGACCTGCAACGCGAGCTCCGCTCCAGGTATCTGGTGATGATCTCCACCGAGGAAACCCTCACCGAACACGGCGTCACCCGCAGCCCGCTGTACGAAGCCATCACCCACGACATCGAAAACCTCCGCCTGACGCTGGACTCCAACACCCCGGAGGAAGCTGAGGGGGCCATTGCGGCAATGGCCGCGGCCAGGTCAATCACCGTTGTTGGCATTGGCTCGTTCGCCGGTCCCGCCGGCGTGATGGCCCACCTGGGCTCCACCATGGGCTACCCCATCACGCTGGAAAACCGCGCCGGTGTCCACCTGGCGTCGAGCACCAACAGCCTTGGCCCCGGGGACGTCCTGGTGGTCATCAACATGTGGCGCTCGGTAAAGCACATCATCATTGCCGCCGAAGCCGCCAAAGAGGCGGGCGCCACCGTCGTGGCCATCAGCGACCTGCGCCGCGGCCGCCTGGCCACCGCCGCCGACCACCTCCTGGTGGTGGCCTCGGAGGGCATCTCGTTCTTCCAATCCGTTACCGCCGCGAACTCCCTGGTCTACGGCCTGCTCGCCGGCATGGAGGCTGCGCATCCGGAACGCAGCCGGGCCACCATCCGGCGCACCCAGCAGCTCTGGAAAGACCTTGACGTCTACCTCGACTGACTGCGCCGAACAGCCAAACCACCACCACCTCCTGAGGAGTACCCCCTGTGAACCAGCCAACAAGCCGCCGCATCGCCGTGATCGGCCTCGGCGCCATGGGCGGCGCCATGGCCGCCACCCTGCACAAGGCAGGGTGGGACGTCACTGGTTTCGACCCGTCCGAAGCCGCCCGGAAATCCGCCGCAGATGCAGGCATCAGCACCACTGACAGCCTGCCCGGCATCGCCGGCACACCGTATGCAGTCCTGTCCCTGCCCGCGGCCAGCATCGTGGAAACCACCGTTCCCCAGCTGCTGGCAGCACCGGGCACCGTGGCCATCATCGACACCACCACGTCCGAACCCGCCACCAGCAAGCACATGGCCCAGCTTGCGGCGGCACAGGGTGCGGCCTTCATCGATGCCCCCGTCTCCGGCGGCCGGGACGGCGCCGCAACCGGCACCCTCAGCGCCTTCGTGGGCGCCACGGATGCCGCACTGGAGGCCGCCGGGCCGGTGCTGCAGGCCCTCACCGGCGGAAACTTCAGCCACATCGGCGGACCGGGTTCGGGCAACGTGGTCAAGCTGCTCAACAACGTCCTGGCCGCCGCGAACCTCGCGTCAGTGGGAGAGGCCCTCGGCGTCGCCAAGGCCTACGGCATCGATCCCGCCACGGCCGCGGCCAGCATCAGCGGAGCCTCCGGCGGCAGCAAAGTCTCCGCCAACATGTACCCCACCTGGGTCCTCACCGGCACCCACAACTCCGGCTTCTCCCTCGGCCTGATGGCACGCGACGCGGCCCTCGCCGTGGAGATCGCCACCCGGATCGGCGAAAGCCCCACCCTGCTCACCGCCGTCGCCAACCAGTGGCAGGACGCCTTGGCCCTCCTCGGCCCGCGGGCCGACTTCACGGAAATCGCACGGACCGTCGCCCCGGCCATCACGCCCGCGGGCGCGCCCACCACCACACCCACCGCCTGATTCCCAGCCCTTAAGGACCATTACCTTGCCTATCACCACAGCACCCACCTCCTCCTCGGCGGCCACCGCCCGGGCCGTCCTGGACGCCGCCTTCCCGGCCGGCCTCGGGGCCTTTGTTGACGGCAGGGTTGCCACCGGCAGCGGCGACAGCATCACGCTCACCGCAGCAGCCACCGGCGAACCCTTCGCCACCTACGCCGACCCAGGCACCGACGGCGCCAACGCCATCCTTGAAAGCTCGACGGCGGGCGCGGCCACCTGGGGAGCGCTCAACGGTTTCGAGCGGGCAGCCATCCTCCGCAACGTCAGCCGCGTTGTCGAGGCGCACGGCGAGGAACTGGCCATCCTCGAATCCGCCACCACCGGCAAACCCATCCGCGATGCCCGCGTCGAAGCCGCCAAAGTCGCCGAAATGTTCGGCTACTACGCCGGCTGGGCGGATAAACTGACCGGCCACACCATCCCGGTCCCGGGCAACTGGCACACCTACACCGAGCGCGTCCCATGGGGCGTTGTTGTCGCCATCACGCCCTGGAACGCTCCGCTGTTCACGGCCGGCTGGAATTCCGCAGCACCCCTGGCCGCCGGCAACGCCGTGATCATCAAGCCCAGCGAATTCACCCCCGCCTCCTCGGTCCGGCTGGCCCAGTTGGCCCACGAGGCGGGACTTCCGGCCGGCGTCTTCAACGTGGCGGCAGGACTCGGCCAGACCGTCGGCGCCGCCCTCACCACCGACCGGCGCGTGGGGAAGGTCAGCTTCATCGGCTCCGTCCCCACCGGCCGCCGGGTGGCCGTCGCTGCAGCTCAAGCCGGCATCCCGGCGCTGCTGGAACTCGGCGGCAAAAGCGCCAACATCGTGTTTGCCGACGCCGACCTGGACCGCGCCGCGGACGGCGCCATCTCCGCGATCTTCTCCGGCGCCGGCCAGTCCTGCGTGGCAGGATCCCGGCTCCTGGTGGAGCGCAGCGTGCACGCGCAGTTCATCGAGATGGTCGCTGCCAAAGCCGCCCGGCTCCGCGTCGGCGACCCGCTCAGCGCAGACACCGAGGTGGGCCCCATCATCACCGCCCAGCAGTTCGCCACGGTCACCACACTCATCGAGGAGGGAATGCACGACGGCGGCCGCCGGGTCACGGAGGCGGCGCTTCCGGAGGCACTGGCCGGGTCCGCCCTGGCTGGCGGGCACTGGGTGATGCCCACCCTGCTGGACGGCGTGACACCGGCCAACCGGCTCGAAACCACCGAGGTCTTCGGTCCTGTGGTGGGCGCTGACGCGTTCGACACCGAGGCAGAGGCCATCGCCCGGGCCAACAACACCAACTTCGGCCTGGCCGGAGCGGTGTGGACCTCCGACGTCTCCCGCGCCCACCACGTGGCCCGCGAGGTAAAGGCCGGCACGTTCTGGATCAACTCCTACAAAACCATCCACGTGGCAGTCCCGTTCGGCGGATTCGGCGACTCCGGCCATGGCCGCTCCTCCGGCCCGGGCGTCCTGGACGAGTACACCCAGACAAAAGCCATCTGGGTGCCCACCCGTGCCGCCGGGTCCCCCTTTCCTTCCCTGTCCTACTAGACCGGCCCACCCAGAACAGGCAGCTACCCATGGAACAGACAGAGCCAACCCCCGCGGCGCCGGACCTCCGCGCCGAACTCGCTGCCGGCGTCGAACGCTGGCGTCCGCAGGTGCAGGAACTGGCCCGCGACATCCACGCCCACCAGGAGGTTTCCTTCGAGGAGGTCCGCTCGGCGGAGGCCATCGCCGCGCTCCTGGAAGCGGGCGGCTTTTCGGTGGAACGCGGCACAGCCGGCCTGCCCACGGCCTTCACCGCCACCGCCGGCACGGGTGAACTGACCGTTGCCCTGTGCGTGGAATACGACGCGCTTCCGGACATCGGCCACGCCTGCGGGCACAACCTGATCGCCGGCGCTTCGGTGGCGGCGGCCCTGGCCCTCCAGCCGCTGGTGGACCAGCTGGGCATCACATTGAAGGCCATCGGCACCCCGGCCGAGGAGCACGGCGGCGGCAAGGTACTGATGCTCAAAGCCGGGGCGTTCGACGGCGTCGGGCTGGCACTGATGGTCCATCCGGTCCAGGACGGGGTGACCTACAACCCGGCGGGGACCAGCGCCCAGGCGGTGGGCAGGTACCAGGCAACGTTCACCGGCAAGGCCGCGCACGCCGCAGCGGCCCCGCACCTGGCCGTGAACGCAGCCGACGCCGCCGTGTTGAGCCAGGTTGCCGTTGGCCTGCTGCGCCAGCAGATCCCCGGCGACCACCGCATCGCGCTGTATGTGGCTGAGGCCGGGCATGTCACCAACATCATCCCGGAGAAGGCAGTGGTCCAGTTTGAATGCCGGGCCTTCACCCTGCCGGAGTACGAGGCCCTCCTGGAACGCGTCCGCCGCTGCTTTGAAGGGGCCGCCCTGGCCACCGGAACAACGCTGGCCATCGAACCGACCGAACCGTTGTATGAACCGCTGCGCCAGGACGACGAACTTGCCGCACACTGGACCGCGGCCATGGACACTTTCGGCAAGGACACCTCACCGTCGGCCGGCCTCAGCGGCGGTTCAACCGACATGGGCAACATCTCCCAGGTCATCCCGTCCCTTCATCCCTGGCTCAGCATCCCTGGAGCCAACGTCCCCATCCACTCGCACGCGTTCGCAGCGCTTGCCGACACCCCCGGGGCCTACGGCGTGATGTTCGAGGCAGCCACAGCGCTGGCCTGGACCGTCTCCGCCGCTGCCTCAACCCCCACCCAACGGGAACGCTTCACCAAAGCGGCATACCGCCGTCGTACTTTCACCCAGGAAGGCACCTCATGAGTACCAGCACCACAACCCCGCGGAAAGACACAGCTGGTGCCCGGCTGACGCTTCCGGTCGCCGCGCTGGCGTTTGTCATTGCGCTGGCCGTGCAGTTCATTGGCCAGGCCAAAATCGACCTCGGAATCGGCGCAATCGTCATCTTCCCCATGGTCTGGGGGCTGATCCTCGGGCTGCTTGTATCCATCCAGAAGTTCAAGCCCATGGGCATCGACCTGCAACGGGTCGCGGCAGCCCTGGTGGGGGTGGCCGTCCTGCTGCTGGTGGCCCGGCTGGCCTTCAACATCGGCCCCAGCCTGCCCACGCTGCTCCGGGCCGGACCCGCCCTGCTCCTCCAGGAGGTGGGGCACCTGCTGGGCACCATCATGCTGGCCCTCCCGCTGGCTGTCCTGCTCCGGATGGGCAAGGCAACGGTTGGCGCCACGTTCTCGCTGGACCGCGAACCGTCGTTCGCCATGGTCTCCGAAAAGTACGGTCCGGACTCGGACCAGTACCGCGGTGTGCTGGCCATGTACGTCTTCGGCACCCTGTTCGGCGCCGTGTTCATTACGCTGCTCACCTCGCTGGTTGCCAACTGGAAGATCTTCGATCCGCTGGCTCTCGCGATGGGCGCCGGCGTGGGCTCCGGCTCCATGATGGCGGCTTCCTCGGCCAGCATCATCGCCGCTTACCCGGCGGACCAGGAAGCCATCCTGGGCATGGCAGCGGTATCCAACCTGATCACCACCATCCTGGGCGTCTATGTGGGCATCTACATCGCACTGCCCCTGGCGGACAAGTTCTACAAGTTCCTTACCCGCAAGCAGACGGCCCGCGAAAAGGCTGCGGTGGCTGCCGACGGCGGCACTGTCCGCAGCCAGGCCGACGTTGACCGCGAAGCCGCCCAGGCCGAGGAGAACCGGGCATTCCGCGAAAAGGTTGCGGAGTCCTCCGCCGCCATCAAGCTCCCGTTGTGGCTGTCCCTGTCGGTCCTGACGGTCCTCGGCATCGGCACCGCGTCGGTGGCTGCCAAGGGGTTCAGCCTGTCCATCGTGGGCGGCTACGGCATCATGCTGGCCCTGGTCCTGGTCAGCCTGGCACTGGCGAAGGCCACCCGGAAGATCTCGGCGATTGTCTACGTCACCACCATCGGCGCGTACATCTCCAGCCCCTGGTTCTTCGGGGCGGAGGCCCTGAATTCGGTGATGAAAACGGTCGACTTCCTGTCCATCGCCACCGTGATGCTCACCCTGGCCGGCCTCTCGCTGGGCAAGGACATTCCGTTGCTGAAGAACATCGGCTGGAAGATCATCCCGGTGGGCCTGGTGGCCATCACAGCATCGTTCCTGCTGTCCACGGTCATCGCGGAGTTCGCCCTCGGGTTCTGGCACTGAGCCGGCAGGGGCCGCCGCGCCGGCGGCCCCTGCCCCTTTTTTTGCAAATCGCGGCACGGGAATCCCGGCCTCCTTTGTGGCACTACCGGCTCTTCGGCAACGTCTGCGCCGGTCAGCTCCACGAGGGCCCAGGCTGCCCCCCCACAGTCACAATTGGTTTTTAGACTTCCATAATATGGAAATGCATTTTCCCCTTGTGGAAAGTATGTGATCGGGGTTACTTTTGGGCAAGGCCACGCTCCCGCCGGCCGTTCCCGATTTGATAGGCAAAGGTCAATGAAGATCCCCAACCCTGAGGCACTGAAGGCGAGTTCGGTGCCCGCGAAGAAGAAGCGGCTGTATAAGTCGCTTTTCTTCCAGATCCTGATCGCCGTCGTGGCAGGTGTCCTCATCGGACATTTCTGGCCGGACCTTGGCTCCCAGCTGAGGCCCCTCGGAGATGGCTTCATCAAGTTGATCAAGATGATCATCGCGCCGCTGATCTTCCTGGTGATCGTTACCGGAATTTCAGCCGTAGGCGACGTCAAGGCGGTAGGACGGGTGGGCGTCAAGGCCCTTGTCTACTTCACAGCAGCAACTCTTTTTGCACTGGTCTTCGGGCTGATCGTTGGCAATATCGTGCAGCCCGGCGCCGGCCTGAACATCGATCCATCAACACTGTCGCAGGCGGACCTGGACGCCAAGACGGGCTCGGCGGAATCCAAGGACGCCGCTTCCTTCATCCTGGATGTCATTCCGGCCAGCGTCATCGGCGCCTTTGCCAGCAACAGCCTCCTGCAGGTGCTGTTTTTCTCCGTGTTCTTTGGCGCAGCCATCGTGGTGATTGGCCGCCAGCGGTGCATGCCCGTGATCAGCCTGATGGAAACGGTCCTGGAACTCATTTTCAAGATCATGTCCTGGATCATGAAGGTGGCACCCATCGGCGCATTCGGCGCCATGGCCTTTATCATCGGCCAGTACGGCCTTGGCACGCTCAGCACGTACGCCAAGCTGATTGCTGCCTGCTACGGCGCGGCCATCATCTTCATTGGCCTGCTTTTCCTGGTGGCGTGGAGCTTTGCCCGCGTCCCGCTGTGGCACTTCCTCAAGTACACCCGGGAGGAATTCCTCCTGGCTCTTGGCACAGCATCCACCGAGGCGGTTATGCCGCGGATCATGACCAAGCTGACGAACGCCGGCTGCTCCCGAGCCACCACAGGCCTGGTGGTCCCCACGGGCTACTCCTTCAACCTCGACGGCGCCGCCATCTACCTGTCCATCTCCCTGCTGTTCCTGGCACAGGCCTTCGGCCACAACCTGGACCTTGGCCAGCAACTGGCTGCCCTCGGCGTCCTCCTGCTGACCTCCAAGGGAATGGCCGGCGTTCCCGGTTCCTCCTTCCTGGCCCTGTCCGCCACCGCGGCAGCACTCGGCATCTTCCCGGTGGCCGGCGTTGCCCTGCTCCTGGGCGCGGACCGGCTGATGGACTCCATGCGGGTGGTGGTCAACCTCCTGGGCAACTGCGTGGCCACGTTCATCGTCTCCAAGTGGGAAGGCCAGTTTGACCGCAGCGTAATGCTCCGCGCCTTCAAGGGCGAGATCACCAACCACGATTCCGCCATCATGCTGGGCAAGGAGGAGGACTTCGAGGGCCAGGAACTCCAGCGGCTCAGCGAAGGGCAGGATCCCTCGCCTAAGTTCCGCGGCGGCCCGCACCCGGGTGAGATCCCGCAGTTCCAGATGAGCAAGGCTGCCCGCTCGGACGCACGCACCCCCGAGTAGGACAGCGGACCACTGGGTCGCCCTTTGTTTAGCGGCCGACGGCGGGCGGGGCCTTCGCGGCCCTGCCCGCCTTTCGTTTGTGCCGGCTGCGTCCCGGCTGTGCCGGCTGCCCGCGTTTCGTTTGTGCTGGCTGCGCCCCGGCTGTGCCGGCTGCCCGCCTTTCGTTTGTGCTGGCTGCGCCCCGTCACGTAGTGCCTTTCCACGGCACCCGCCGCCCGTTCCGCGCCCGGGACTGCCCCTTGTGGAATAATCCGAGGTAGTGGTCCTTACCGGACCGCTCCACAAACGAGGGACCGACTTGGCTACATCCGGGAGCAGTGCACAGGCGGCGAGCGCCCACATCAACAACTCGCAGGTCCCCAAGCATGAGCAGTTGCGGCTGATCATCCTCAAACTGGCCAAGGACGAACTGGAGCCCGGGGCCCGCCTGCCCAGCGAGCGGACCCTGATGGATTCCTACGGGGTCAGCCGGATCACGGTCCGCGCGGCCATCGGCAGGCTGGTGCATGAAGGCCATCTGGTCCGGGTGCCGGCCAAGGGCACGTTCGTGGCGGACTCGCCGGTCCAGTCCACCCTCCACCTGGCCTCATTCACGCAGGAAATGGAAGCCATGGGGCACATTCCCAGCACGGTGGTGCTGGTGGCCGAGAGCGCACCCGTACCTGCTGATACGGCAGAGGAACTCAGCCTGGCCACTGGATCCGCCGCCTTCCACCTGCGCCGCCTCCGCCTGGCCGATGGCCGCCCGGTCAGCGTGGACGATGCCTGGTACAACCCCGAACACGCTCCCGGGCTGCTGGACATCGACCTGACAGGCTCGGTCTACAAGGCACTCGCTGCGCAGTTCGGCCACCAGATCGACAGGGCCCGGCAAAGCGTCAGGGCCGAGGGCGCACCGCCGGACATCTCCGCCCTCCTGGGCACCGGCACCGGCGCTCCCGTTCTGGCTTTCGACAGGGTTTCGTGGTCCGGGCCCCTGGCCATCGAGCACTCCCGCTCCTGGTACCGTTCCGACCGCTACTCCCTGAACATGGAAGTCCGGCTTTAGGCAGCGCCGGGGCAGGTTGCGTCGCAACCCGCCCCGGCACGCCGATCAGCCGGCCAGCCAATCAGCCGATCAGTCAGTCAGCCGATCAGCCGAGGGTAAACAGCGCTTCCCCCGAAGCTACTGCGCCGCCCGCCACGAGAGTCGCGGTGTCCGGCTTGGTATCCAGCACCACAACGGGACTCACCAACGAGTAGCCGGCGGCCAGGGCTGCGGTGGGATCCACGCGCATCACGGCGGCACCGGCCGCAACGGTATCGCCCTGGGCAATATGCAGCGTGAAGCCGTCGCCCTCGAGCTTGACGGTGTCGATCCCCACGTGGGTCAGGACGCCCTGCCCTGACTCCGCCACCACCACAAAGGCGTGCGGCAGGAGCTTGACCACTTTTCCCGCAACCGGGGATACGACGTCGAACGCTGCTCCTGCAGGCGGCTCGACGGCGGCGCCGGAACCCACCATCTGGCCGGCGAATACCGGGTCCGGCACCTCGGTGAGGGGGACGACGGCGCCGCTGATGGGAGCGAGGACGGTGAGGGTGCCTGCCACTAGAGCAGGTCCTCGATGTCTTCTGCGAGGTTGTCCGCCTCGGGGCCCACGATGACCTGCACCGCGGTGCCTGCGGTCAGCACGCCATGGGCGCCGGCAGCCTTCAACGATGCCTCGCTGACCAGCGACACATCCTTGACCTCGGTCCGCAGCCGGGTGATGCAGGCCTCCACCTCAAGGATGTTGGCGGCGCCGCCCAGGCCTTCAATGATTTTCTCTGCTTTGGACATGGCTGCCCTTTCTGACGGTGCCCGTTGGAGCACGTTCTCAACACCGGACCGGCGGCCCTGATGCGACCAATTATGGCGCCCCGTCCGCTGGTGAGCCTCCTCGCCGACGGACTTCAGGGCCTCCTTGACAGGGCCCCGTGGGATGAATCACACTGAACTGGTCATAACCAGACAGTACCGGCTGGAACCGTCTCTCCACAACCCCATCCGAACCCGCAGAGGTGCCACCATGTCAACATCCGAGACCACCGCCCAGGCTCCAGAGAAGAAGCCGAACCGGGCCTTCGCCGTCCTCCAGCGCCTGGGGCGCTGCCTGATGCTTCCCATCGCGGTCCTGCCTGCCGCCGGGCTCCTGCTGCGCATCGGACAACCCGACCTGCTCGGCGCCATCCCAGGGTTCGAGGGCGGCGCCGCCGTTATCTCCTCCGCGGGCAACGCCGTCTTCACCTGGCTGCCGCTGATTTTCGCCGTTGGCATCGCCATCGGCTGGGCCAAGAAGTCAGACGGTTCCACCGCCCTGGCCGCCGTTGTGGGCTACATGGTGATCGACGGCGTCTTCAAGGCGATGTCCCCGCTGGTCCTGGCCGGCCAGGTGGACGCCGGGGGCAAACCTTCCATGATCAACTACGGCGTCCTGGCCGGCATCGTGGTGGGCCTGCTGTCCGCCATGCTGTGGCAGCGGTTCTACCGGACCAAACTGCCGGACTTCCTGGGCTTCTTCAGCGGCCGCCGGCTGGTTCCCATCCTGACGTCCGTCACCAGCCTGGTGGTCGGCATCGCGCTGGCTTTGGTGTACCCCATCTTCAACTCAGGGCTCTCCGCGGCAGGCGAAGCCGTTGCCGGAAACCCTGAACTCGGCGGCGGGATCTATGGCTTCGCCAACCGCATGCTGCTGCCGGCCGGCCTGCACCACATCCTCAACTCGGGACTCTGGTTCCTGATCGGCGACTATACGGACGCCTCCGGCCAGCTGGTCCGCGGCGACCTGAACCGCTTCTTTGCAGGCGACCCCACCGCGGGAGTCTTTATGACCGGGTTCTTCCCCATCATGATGTTCGGCCTGCCCGCCGCCGCACTTGCCATCTGGCGCCACGCCAAGCCCTCCCAGAAGAAGATCGTCGGCGGCATCATGCTTTCCACGGCCCTCACCGCATTCTTCACCGGCATCACCGAACCGCTCGAATACTCCTTTATGTTTGTCGCCTTCCCCCTCTACATCGTGCACGCTGTCCTCACCGGCACATCCATGGCGCTGGTGAATGCCCTGGACATCCATCACGGGTTTACGTTCTCCGCCGGGCTCATCGACTTTGTCCTCAACTTCGGCAAGTCCGAGAACGGCTGGCTGCTGATCCCCATCGGCCTGGGTTACGCAGTGATTTACTACTTCCTCTTCTCGTTCGTCATCAAGCGCTGGAACCTGCGCACCCCCGGCCGGGAAGATGACGAGGTCTCCGTGGAGACCGAAGCCGCCAAGTAACGCCCCATCCTTATCCACTCCACACGAAAGCAGCCTTCCCGCATGGAAATCGTCATCCTCCCTTCCCCCGCCGAGGTGGCCCGCAAGGCCGCCGATGCCATCGAACAGTACGTCCGGCGCGGCCCGGCCGTCCTGGGCCTCGCCACCGGGTCCACCCCGCTGGGCACGTACCAGGAGCTCATTGAGCGGCACCGGAACAGCGGCCTCGGCTTTGGCCAGGCCCAGGCGTTCCTCCTGGACGAATACGTTGGCCTGCCTGCTGCGCATCCGCAGTCCTACCATTCGGTCATCCGGGACGAGTTCACTGACAGTGTGGACTTCGCCGCCGGCGCCGTGCACGGACTGGACGGCATGGCGCAGGATCCGCAAGCCGAGGCTGCGCAGTACGAGGAACGCATCGCCGCTGCCGGCGGGGTGGACATCCAGATCCTGGGCATCGGAACGGACGGGCACGTTGGCTTTAACGAGCCCATGTCCTCGCTGGCGTCCCGGACCAGGATCAAGACCCTGACCCGGCAGACCCGGCAGGACAACGCCAGGTTCTTCGACCGGGAGCAGGACGTTCCGGACCATGTCCTGACGCAGGGGCTGGGCACCATCGGGCAGGCGCGGCACCTGCTGCTGCTCGCCATGGGTGCGGCCAAGGCGGACGCGATCGCCGCTGCTGTGGAGGGGCCGCTGGCCGCCATCTGCCCGGCGTCCGTCCTGCAACTGCACCCGCACGTCACCGTGCTGGTGGATGAGGCCGCGGCGTCGAAGCTCACGCACCAGGACTATTACCGGGACACGTTCAGCCGCAAGCCGGCCTGGCAGGGACTCTGAGCATGCCAGCCGTTCCTCCAGCCCGGACGCCTGCGCTGGAACTCGCCGTCGAGGGCCTGGCCGGGGTTCGCCTGGCCGCAGCCGTGGGCGCGGCCCGTGTGGAGCTGTGCGCTGCCCTGGCGGAGACCGAGGGGGTCACGCCCAGCATTGGCGCCGTGGCCCAGGCGTGCGCAGCGGGGGTCCCGGTCCACGTCCTGGTGCGGCCGCGGACGGGCAACTTCACGTACTCGCCGGACGAGCTGGAGGTTGTTGAGCGCGACGTCGTCGCCGCTTTAGCCGCTGGCGCCGCCGGTGTGGTGGTGGGAATCCTCGCGGCCGACGGCGGACCGGACGTAGGTGCCATCCGCCGGATTGTGGAGCTGGTGCGGGAGCGGGACCCGGCTGCGGAGATCACGTTCCACCGGGCGTTCGACGCCGCCTTGGCAGGCGGCGCCGATCCGGCGGAATCCCTGGCCAGGCTCGAGCAGGCAGGCGTTAACCGGGTGTTGACCAGCGGCGGCGGTGCAGACTGCGCCGCGGGCCTGCCCATGCTGGCCCGACTAGTGGAACTCGGACGGACGCACGCCCCTTCTGTCCAGATCATGGCAGGGGGCGGTGTGGGCCTTGGGTTGATCCCCGCCCTCCTCCATAGTGGTGTGCATGCCGTTCACACCTCGGCCCGGCCACGGACAACCTCCGGCCCGGGCCGCACCAGCCAGCCCGACCCGCAACTCGCAGCCGGCATTTCAGCGGCTTTGACCACAGGAGCACTTCCCGCATGAACACTTCAGGCGCCACAGCAACCAGTGGCAATGGGCTGGTCCTTCGCGGCCGCATCGTCTCCGCGGACCTGGACGTGGCTGACGGGATCATCGCAGTGGCGGGCGGCGTGATCACCTTCGCAGGGCCGGCGTCGGGCTTTCCCGGCGAAAGCGGGCCCGCCCGGCCTGACCGCATCCTGCTGCCGGGCCTGGTGGACCTGCACTGCCACGGCGCACTGGGGGCGGACTTTGCTGACGGTTCGGCGGAAGGCGCCACGGCCGCTGCCCGGTACTTGCACAGCAGGGGCACCACCACGCTCCTGGCCAGTGTGGTGACGGGACCACCGGCGCAGACGCTCCGGAACCTTGAAGTACTGCGGCAACTGGCGGCTGACGGGCTGATTGCCGGGTCGCATCTGGAGGGACCGTTCCTCTCGTCCGGGCAGTGCGGCGCTCATGATCCGGCGTTGCTGCTGGAACCGGACCTGGACCTGCTGGCCGCCATGATGACGGCGGCCGGACCCACGCTGGAGTCCATGACCCTCGCTGCTGAGCTTCCCGGCATGGCGGGCGTGGTGGAGTTGCTGACGCGGCACGGGGTGATCCCTTCGCTGGGCCACACGGCGGCGGACAATACCGTGGCGGCGGAGTTCCTGAAACAGGCTGCTGCCGGGCTGGCTGAGTTCGCCGGGCTCGCTGGGGCTGCCGCGTCCATGGGCGGCGCCGGGGTACTCGGATCGGCCGGGTCTGCTGAGCTGTTCGGGTTGGGTGACCCTGCCGGTTCCGCTCCGCCGTCAGGCCGGTTGCGGCCCACCGTGACGCACCTGTTCAACGCCATGCCCAGCCTGCATCACCGGTCCCCCGGACCTGTCTCGGCCAGTTTGGGCGCCGCACGCGCAGGTGAAGCCGTGGTGGAACTCATTGCGGACGGGGTCCACCTGGCGCCCGAAACTGTGAAACTGGTTTTCGACCTGGTGGGAGCCCGCAACATTGCCCTGGTCACCGATTCGATGGCGGCCACCGGGCTGCAGGACGGCCAGTACAAACTGGGGCCGCTGGCTGTAACCGTGCAGCAAGGCGTGGCGCGAGTGGACACTACCGGCGCCATCGCCGGTGGCACGTCCACCTTGCTGGACGTGGTCCGGTCGACAGTTGCCGCGGGCATCCCGCTGCAGGACGCGGTCACCGCCGCGACAGTTGTTCCGGCTGATGTCCTGGGGGTCTCGGCACACGTGGGCGGGCTGCGTCCCGCGATGGCTGCCGATGTCCTGGTGGTCGACCCGGATCTTACGCTGGCGGGTGTGCTGCGGCGCGGTAAATGGGTCACTCAGCTGCAGTGATGCGAGCTGCCTTGTTTCAGGGTCCAGCCACGTGCGGGCGTCTGTCTGGCGGTGCCGGTTACCGATTTCGCCCAGCCGCAAGCATCGCAGCCTAAAATGTCAGACCCCCGATGGATGATATTGGTATGGGAAACAGCACCCGGCAGGCAGCAGCAATGGAAGCGGTTCACGCCTCCATTAGCGTCCTGGCTGAGCTGTTCAGCTCCGATCCGGGCACTTCGGGTCTTGCCCTGGAAGCCTCCGCTGCTGGCAGTTGGGCTGCGGACGGTGTCAGCGCGGGCGATTTGAACGCGGCTGGTTTGAGCGCGGATCATCCCGATGCTTCGAAGAACAGCGCTGCCGACGCTGGGACCGATCTGCTCCAGCGCGCCTACGATGTCCGCCTCGACCGGCTTGCGGAAGTTTCCAGGTTGGAGGCAATGCTCGCGGCGATCAAAGCCCGTGACGCCGCCGAGTGCGCCGAACTCCAATTGGCCATGACCCCTCCTGACGCTTCAGCCCAGACCCGGACCTTCCGGGGGATGTCCGTGGTGGAGGAAGTGGCAGGGGTCCTCACCGTGAGCGCGGCTGCGGCCGGAGCGTTGATCGCTTCAGCACGCCAGCTGTGCACGCTGCCGCTGGCCATGACAGAACTCGCTTCGGGACGGATGTCGTGGCAGCACGCCCGCATCATTGCGGACGCGACCGACGGACTCGACGCCGAGGCCGCAGCAGAGCTGACCTCCCATTTCCTGGACCCTGACGATACCGATCCGGCCAGGGGCTGCCCCGCCGGAGAGCTGGTCCCGGGCAGGTTCCGGCAGAAAGTCCGGAGATGGCGCGAACGGCACCACCCGGAATCACTGGAAACCCGCCACGCCAAGGGATTCGCGGACCGCCGCATCGAATTTTCGCCTGACCGGGACGGCATGGCCTGGGTCTCCGGATTCCTTCCCGCTACGGCCGCGTCGGCCATCTGCAACCGGACCACCTCGCTCGCCAGGGGAACCCAGGGGCCGAACGAACAGCGGACCCTTACCCAGCTCAAGGCCGACATCTTCGCGGCCGCGCTCCTGGGCAATGGAGCCAGCAGGGCCTCTCAAGCCGGGGACTTTGAGGAAAGCGCTGGCGGTTTCAGGGAACAGGAGGTTCGCGGCGCTGTCAACGACGTCCAAGGGCTCCCTGGCGATCACGTCAACGACGTCGTTCCTGACGGCACCGCCGGTTTCCGGGACCTGAGTGAAGTTCCCGTGCCTGCGGCGCAGGTGCTGGTCACGGTGCCGGTGTTCTCTTTGCTGGGCGTCGGCGATGAACCCGCGATGCTGGACGGCTATGGGCCGATCCCGGCGTCGATGGCACGGAAGTTGGTGGCGGAGGGCGCCAGCTCGTTTTATCGCGTACTGATCGACCCCCGCAACGGCGCACCGCTGGAGATTGGAAGGAAAAGCTACCGCCTCACGGAAGCCATGAAGCGGTGGCTGCGCTTACGGGATGGAAAATGCCCGTTTCCAGGGTGCAGCAACCCATCCCTGGACAACGAGGCCGATCATCTTCTGTCCTGGCACAGCGGCGGGACCACCGGCATCAGCAACCTGGGCCAGCCCTGCCGTAAACACCACCGGCTGAAACACAACAGCGCGTGGCGGCCCACTGCGGCCACCAAAGATGAGCCGCCCGGCTGGATTTCCCCCTCGGGCAGGCAGTACAAGAGTGAGCAGCAGGACTGGGAGCCTCCCGAATGGCCACCCGGGCTGCTGCCCGGCGATCGAAGCCCCTTCGAAGAAGCGCTGGTACTGCACCTATCCGGCTGATGGGCCGGCGGCCCGGGTCAAACGTGGACCCACGACCCACACCCCAGTCCCCCGCCCCCACGACCCAGCGACCCAGCGACCCAGGACCCAGCGACCCAGGACCCAGCGACCCAGCGACCCAGCGACCCAGCGACCCAGCGACCCAGCGACCCAGGCTTAGTCGGCGCCCGGCAGGCAAACTTCCACAAGCCCGTCGGTGATACGGGAGCTGAACAGCGGCTGGCGTGCAGTTGCAGGCCCGGACAGGACCTCCCCCGTCCGCAGCGCGAAAGTGCTCTTGTGCCAAGGACACACCACACAAGGCTGGTTGTCCCCGGCGGTGCCGCCCGGAATTTCGGCAGCGGCCTTCAGTTTGCCTTCATGCAGCGGACCGGACAAGTGGCTGCACACATCGGACAGCACGTTGATGCGGTTCCCCTCGCGGTGCACCAGCAAGGGGATCCCAGCCACATCGCGTTTGGTAAGTTTGCCATCCGGCAGGTCCGCCAGTGGTGCCAGCTTGTGCCAGCCCTGCGGGAACCGGTGCGGAATTTCCTCGCTGTGGTTCACGCCGGCAGCTTGCCGGTACGTAAGGTGACCGCCCAGGAACCCGCCTGCGCTTATGGTGCCGAGCCCGAGATAGGCCAGCGCTTTGCCGCTGCCCTGCCGCCCGCGGGCACGCTGGACCAGGGACGCGGCGTACAACGTCGTTGCGGCAATATTGGCTGCGGCATGGACCAGTCCCACCCGCTGCTGCTGGGGATGCAGTTCGGACCAGTCGGTAAAACCGGCCACCGCTGCCGGCACTGCGCTCAGCGCTCCGACGCCGACCAGGACTGCCGACGCCCGTTCATTTCCCGGCAGGGCGTCCAGGACGGCCGCCGAGATCCAGGCACCCATGGGCACCTGCACCGCCAGCGGGTGCACGGGGTGCCCCACAGGAACGCCATGCAGGACGTCGCGGGCCCAGCGGGGCCGGATAACGGTCTTCACCACTTTCCTGACCTTCTTGGACACCGGGTCCAGCCAGGCAGCGTCCTCAAGGCGGGCGACAAGTTCCAGTGCAGGCAGCGGCTTCATACCCGCCCCGTACCCCGTTTTGCGGCCGACAGACGGGATCCGCAGGAAACTTTGGCACCGGTAAAATTCTTCGGCACCAGCGGGAACTTTGGGCCCTGCGCAGTTCCATGGCCAAGGACACCTAGCGCAGTGGCGATCCAACGACGTTGAAGCGGAATCCGCCCATCTCCCCGGAAAGCAGCGGCCTGGCTTCTGCAATCGCGGCCTGGACACTGTCCAACTGCAGTGATGCCTGGTGCGCTTCAGCAGATTCCCAGAGTTCGCTGACGAACACGGTGTCCGGCACATCGGGGTTGACGCCCACCTCGTACTGCAGGCAGCCGGCCACCGAAAGGCCAGCGGACGGACGGGTAAGGATGGCAACCAGGGCGTCCTGCTGGCCTGGCTTGGTTCCGAGCGTTCCCACGTTTGCAAAGGTCATGGGAACAGTCTGCCGCACGGCAGCGACAGGAAGGCCCAGCCCCGATCAGCAGCGCCGCGCCTAGGCTTCCTCGAACCAGCCCCGGGCCGGGTTGCTGACGGCAGGGACCGAGCGGCGAAGCTCCGGCTGGGCAGCCCAGCCCACACCGTTCGCCAGGACCCGCTGGATCTGCGGGTGGTGGTAGACCGGGTATTCCTGGTCGCCGGGGCTGAAATAGAAAATCCGCCCCTTGCCGCGCGTGAACGTAACGCCGGAGCGGAACACCTCGCCGCCGGCGAACGAGCTGATGAAGATCAGGTCGTCGGGGTCAGGGATATCAAACAGCTCGCCGTACATCTCCTGCTCCGGGATAACGATAGGGCTGTCCACGCCCTCTGCAATGGGGTGCGACGGTTTGACGGTCCACACCAGTTCACGCTCGCCGTCATTCCGCCAGGCCAGGGAGCAACTGGTGCCCAGCAGCTTGGTGAATATCTTGGCGAAGTGCCCCGAATGGAGCACAATAAGCCCCATTCCGCCCAGGACGTGCCGGTGGACGCGTTCGACGACGGCCTCGCTCACCTGGCCGTGCGCCACGTGGCCCCACCAGAGCAGCACATCCGTCTCGGCGAGGGTTTCTTCATCGAGGCCATGTTCGTCGTCGGTAGCGAGGACCGCCGTGGAGATTTCCGACTCCGGGTAGAAGGAGCGGAGCCCCGCGGCGATGGCACCGTGGATGCCGTCAGGGTAGATTTCCCCAATGTGGGCGGGCTCGTTGCGGGCCTCGTGGACGCCTTCGTTCCAGACGCGGATTCTCAGCTTGTCGTTCATCAGAGACGAACCTCCCTTTGCTCCTGCGCCGATTGGTAGCAGGCGTCGATGATGTGGGCGCGGGAGAGGGCCATGGATCCGTCGTGCCGTCCCCAAACTTCCGCCCCGCCGCGGACTGCGGCCACAAAGTCCTCCACCACCGCCTGGTGTGCCCGGCCCGGCACGGCGGGCGGTACGTAGTCGGCATTTTCGCCGTCCTTGTCCGTGAAAACCTTCAGCTCACCCACGGCAGCCATTGGTGCGCCCTGAACCTTGAGCTCAGCGCCGCCGTCGGTTCCGTAGACCGTGAAATCCAGCAGGTCCTCCACTTCCCGGTAACTGGCCCAGCCGGCTTCGAGCAGCAGCGTCGCACCGCCCTCCAGGCGGAGGAACGCCGAGGCGAAGTCCTCCACCTCAAAAGGATGGCTGGCTGCCATGGCGGAGTAACGGTTGTTCCCGCCCCGCCCCCGTGGCCCAAGCTCGGAATGGGTTGTGGCGGACACCGCCACCACTTTGGGTTCGCCCAGAAGGTGCAGGGCATAGTCGAGGGCATGGACTCCGATGTCGGCAAGCGGCCCGCCGCCTGCAAGCTCAGGGTTGGTGAACCAGCTTCCCATCATCGGGATGCCGGCCCGGCGCAGCCATGATGCCTTGGCGTAGTACGGGCGGCCCACACCGCCGTCGTCGATTATTTGCTTCAGCGCCTGGATATCGCCGCGGCGCCTGTGGTTGAAGGCGACGTCCAGGACCCGCCCGGCCTTGCGGGCAGCGTCCACCATGGCCCGGCCTTCGACGGCGTTACGGGCCAACGGCTTTTCGCTCAACACATGCAGGCCCTGCTCAAGGGCCGCGATGGAGATGGGGGCGTGCAGGAAGGTGGGTACCGCAACACTGATCGCGTCCAGGCCGCCATGCTGGAGCATCTCCTCCCAGCCGTCGAATGCGCTGGGGATCGAGTATTCAGCCTGCAGCGAGTCACGGAGGTCCTTCTCCATCCCTGCCAGCGAAACAATGCGTACGCCGTCCATCCGGCTGTAAGCAGCCAAGTGCTGCTGCCCGGCCCAACCGATGCCAACAACACCCACTCTCAGTTCTCCACCATGCTCCTTCGGGTCAGGCGCCTGCTGTCCGGCAGGCCGCCGCTGAACGGGCGGCTGACTGGCAGGCGGCTGTCCGGGCTGCTGACTGGTGGGGTGCTGTCCGGTGGGATGCTGTCCGGTGGGCTGTTGGTTGCTCACACTTGGTTCCTCTTCTATCGGGTCGCGCTGTATTCGGGTCGCGGGAAATTTGGGACGGTCCCAGAGGATTGGAATCGATTCCAAAAATCTTCCAAAATATCGACTCCAACCCGTGGAATCGATTCCAAACAAGTCTGGCAGCGGACTCGTGGGACTGTCAACCCCCTTAGCCCTTCGTCGAATCCCGCACCACAAGCTCATGGGGAAAAAACACCCGGCCACGGCGGTGCGCGCCGGGCACGGTCATCCGCTCCAGGAGTTCCGCGAAAGCCACCCGGCCCATCTCGTAAGCAGGCTGCCGCACGGTTGTCAGTTCCGGGACACACATCTCCGCCTGGGCCGAGTCATCAAAACCCGCCACGGCGATGTCGTGCGGCACCCGGAGCCCGGCGTCCGTAAGTTCACGGACGCAGCCGGCCGCCGCAATGTCGGTGCCGCAAAACACCGCATCCGGAAGATCCCCAGCCGCCAGCAGCTCCCTGGCCAGCCTGCGGCCGGCGTGGAAGCCAAAACCGCCTTCACCTGACAGCACCCGCCCTGGCGGCAGGCCGGCGTCGGCAACGGCCTGCCGGAATCCGGCCTCGCGCAGCCGGCCTGAACGGGCACTCCGGTGCGCGATCATGGCCAGCCTTCGCCCGCCGGCGTCGATCAGGTGGCGCGTCATGTCATATGCGGCCTGGCGGTCGTCAATGGAAACGCCGAACGCCGCGTCGGCGTCGACGATTTCGCAGACCTGGACAACACTCAACTGCCCGGCCACCGCGTCAACATCCTCGTCCGGCATGGTGGGCGAAAACAAAACCATCCCATCCACGGACCCGTTCCGGAGCATGTCCACCAATTGCTGCTCCCGCTCCAGGTCGCCGGCAGTCGCAGCGATCAGGCTGACGTAGCCCGAGTCAGCCGCCGCATCCCCCACCCCGCGGAAGACTTCACTGACCACCAGGGACTCCAGGTTCTTGGCCAGCGCCAAAACACGCATCGTCCGGTCCCTGCGGAGGTCGCGGGCTGAGGCAAGCGGCCGGTAGCTGAGCCGGCGGATCGCCTCATTGACCTTTTCCCTGCTTGCCGCACTGACAGCTGGACTCCCATTCAGGACCCGGGACACCGTACCAACGGACACACCCGCCGTTTTGGCGACGTCCTGGACTGTCGCTCGAGCCATTCGGTTTGTCCTTCCGCGACCAGTAACGATGGTCCTTGCCGCCACGTCCCGCCCTGCCTTACGGCGTTCCTCAGCATAGCCGCCGCGGGAAAGCCTACAATCCGGGACCTGCAGCCGGCGGTGCGCCCGGAGCGGCCAGGGGCACCCCCGGAGAGGCCCGGCAGCCAGCGCCGCCACTGATTCAAACGTCAACTTTTGGTTGACAAAAGCGGACGACGCCGGACATCCTTGAGTATGCGCAACCTACTCGTATCCTTGCTCGTAGCAGTCGCGGTGGCCGTTGCCGTAGGGCTCCTGACGGGGGTGGGATGGCCGGGTTTCCTGATGGGGACAGTCTGGGCGCTATCGCTCTGGGTCATGCTGTTTTTCGGCTCCTACGCCACACCGCGCCGGGGCTACGTCCAACCGGCCGTATATGCTGCCGCCGCCGCAACCGCCGTGGCCCTGGGCTTCGTATTCTTCAGGACGGGCGACGGAAATGCTGCGTGGTGGGCTCCGGCCTTCATCATGGCCGGCGCCGTCTTCCCGGCAGCATGGACAGCCGCCAAAGCAGGACGGTCAGGGAGCCATGGACGCGACGGATGACCCCTCCGGCCTGGCCGCCGTGGCAGCTGCACGGGACCAACTGGATATTGCCCGGCGGAATCTGCGGGAAGCCGTGGACACTGCCCGTCAGGACTATACGTGGGCAGAGATCGGCGGCGTGCTCGGCATGAGCCGGCAGGCGGCATTTAAGCGGTTCGGTTCGGCCAGGGACCCCAGGACGGGAGAAACCATGCAGGCGGGAATGAAGGCCATGGATGTGGCGGCACGGACGGAGCAGGTCTTCCGGCTGGTGGACAGCGGCGACTACGGATCGCTGGCGCCGATGCTGACCGACGATGCCGCTGCGGTACTGACACGCGGCCGGGTCCTGGGCACGTGGGCGCAGGCTGTGGCAGACACCGGTAACCTCGTGTCCTTCCACGGGACCGGCGTCGAGCTTCCAGACGGCAGCGCCCTGTCCCCCGGCGAGGAAGCGACAGGCACACTGGTGGGACACACAATGATCGACTGCGAAGCCGGGCAGTGGGTGGGCCGGGTGGCTTTCAACGCGGCCGGTCTGATCACCGGGCTCCTGATCGTTCCGACGCAGCACGGCGAGCTGCCCTTCTAGCGTGACTGGCCCGCGGCATGTTCAGTCCCCGCGCCGGATCAGCCTAACTCAGGTGCCGCAGGCCGCCGTCGGGGTTCTTCCGGCCGTTTTCCCGCACCGGCATCCATTGATGGCCCCCTGACCCGCGCCGGTCTAGGGTGGACCGATGAGGAAGTGGATCAGGGAACACCCCACCCGAGCCGCGGTCCTGGTTTTCCTGGCCGTTTGGCTGCTCATGATGGGCGTTAACGTGGCTGTGCACCGCAGGCTTGATGATGCGCTTTTCAATTCAACGTTCTACGCCTTGTTCATGGCCGGCGGCATGTACCTGCAGCAGAAGCGGATGCGCAAAACCGGAGCCAAACTCGCTGCCGATGGAAAACTCCTCCTGTGGATCCGCTACCCCGATTCCCGGCCCGGCTCCTTATCCAGCATCTGGAACATGGTGGTTACCACCGCCGGGCCCGGAGAAACGGTGTTTCAACCAGCGGTGTACGACACAGCAGAGCCCTCCGGGCGGCCCGTGAAGCTGCGCGTCCTGGAACTGGCAGCCCAGCGGCGCGAGACCACCGGGCAGGACCGCAAGTACATCACTGACCGCAGCGTGCTGGCAGTCATGGCGGTCACAGACAAGGGCCGGCTGGAGATTGCGGGCACACCCGAAAACCTGGACCTGCTTTCTGCGGCAATAGCATCCGCTGCCCGCTCCAACGAAAGCGATGCCGCATGACCCAGTATGTCCGGGACCAACACGGGTACGCAGACCTGCGAAGCTACGCCGCCATCGGCGATGGCCGCACCATAGGGCTAGTGGCGGCCGATGGCCGGATCGACTGGCTTCCCTTGCCGGGCCTGGACTCGGTCATCCCGTTCGCCGCCCTGCTGGACGCTGCCGGCGGCGGATATCTGCAGCTTCAGCCCACGGAGCCCTTCACCACGGAGCGCAGCTACCTGGGCCGGACCAATGTCCTGGTGACAACGTTCACCACGGCCAGGGGCCGGGTGCGTGTCACCGATTCGCTGAACACGGGGATCGCAGGACGGTTGCCCTGGTCTGAGCTTGGCCGCCGCATCGAGGGCCTGGACGGCGAGGTGCCCATGCGGGCAGTGGCCAGGCCCGGAACTTGCCTGGGCCGGGTGTCGCCGTGGATCCAGGACACTGTCCACGGGGTGGTCCTCCGGCTCGATGGACTCACCATGGCGGTCCGGTCCGCAGGCGAGGACACCGTGGGCTGGGATGATAAAAGCATCACGATTGACTACACGGCCACCGCCGGTTCCCGGGCGATTTTTGGCCTGGTCGCCACGGAGGGCGAACCCCTCCTTATTCCCGCCCCGGAGACTGTGGACGAGGGGATCGACAGGACCATAGAAAAGTGGCAGCGGTGGAGCTCCTCCTTTAACTACGAGGGCGGGTTCGCAGCCCAGGTACACCGGAGCGTGCTCACCTTGAAGCTCCTGATCATGGGCGACGAAGGTTCGGTTGCCGCTGCGGGCACCACCTCCGTGCCCGAAAGCCTGGACGGCGGCAAGAACTGGGACTACCGCTACGCGTGGGTCCGCGACACGGCCTACAGCCTTACGGCGTTGTTCCGCTTTGGCCTGCGTGAGGAGACCCATGCCGCCATGTCATGGATGCTCAGGACCATCCGAAACAACAATGATTATCCTGCCGTGATGTATCGCCTGGACGGCTCTGCCTGTATTGACGATGTGGCCAATTACGACGTTCCCGGCTGGCGCGGCATCGGCCCTGTCGTGACCGGCAACAGGGCTTCTGGCCAGCTGCAGCTGGGCGTCTTTAGCGACGTCTTCAGTATTGTCACGCTGTACGTGGACCACGGCAATGTCCTGGACGCCGCCACAGGCAGGACATTGGCCACCATCGCCGATTCCGCCTGCGATGCATGGCAGCGGCGCGATGCCGGGATGTGGGAGCTTACCGAACCGCAAAATTACACCAGCTCGAAGATGGGGTGCTGGCATGCCCTGCAGCAGGCAGTCCATCTCGCTGAGTTGGGCCAGATCCCGGGCGACCCCTCCCGGTGGCGTGCGGAAGCTGAACGGATCCGGGCATGGGTAGAGGAAAACTGCTGGTCGGAAGAGCTGCAGGCCTACGCCTGGTATCCGGGGTCAACGCAACTGGATGCGTCAGTCCTGCTCCATGCGATCAGCGGGTTTGACCGTGGAACACGCATGAGCGCAACCATTGATGCGTTGGACCGCGAACTTTCCGCAGGCCCGCACCTGTACCGCTTTTCCGGCGCAGAGAAGGAGGAAGGAACGTTCGTCGCCTGTTCCTACTGGATGGTCTCCGCCCTGCACTTCTGCGGCCGGACCAACGAGGCCCGGGCCAGGATGGCTGAACTGGCGGGCACCGCGAACGACGTCGGAATCCTGGCTGAAATGTTCGACCCCGCTGACGGATCGGCGCTGGGGAACCTCCCGCAAGCCCTCAGCCACCTGGCCCTGATCAATGCAGCCATAACGTTGGACGGGCCAGTCCCGGACTAGGTCCCGCCACTCCCCAACGGCGCGGACAGCACGTTTTTGGTACTGAACAACCCGGATATCCACGACGACGTGGTGGAGTACCGCGTCTACCTGACGGCAAGCCACTCGGCACCGCAGGGGAAAATGCCAAGTGCACTCCCCGTCACGGTGACCACGACGCCCACACGGCACCGCAACGAAGTGGCGCATCCGGCGTACAAAGCCAATGGTGACGGCGTCAAGCTGGATACCGGGGCCATCCAGAAGGCCGTAGAAGGCCGAGGGCCCGCTTTCCCGTAACGGAAGGCGGGCCCTTCGGTTTAAGCGCCCGAAGCGGAAGCCGGCCCGCCCCTTGACTCGACACCCCCTCCTTCCCTACACTTTTCATAAAGCAGAATCTAAATTCCACAAAGCGGAAACGGTTGATAGCCAAAGAAGCATAGGAAGATGGATCAACGCCCCTCCTTGGAAGGACCTACGATGACGTACACAGTGAACTGCTCCATCCTCCTCACGGAGCTGCCCCTGCTCGAGCGCCCGGCCGCAGCCAAGGCAGCCGGCTTCGACGCCGTCGAGTTCTGGTGGCCCTTCGACTCCTCCGTCCCTTCAGACGCCGAGACCACCCGGTTCGAGAACGCCATCAAGGATGCCGGCGTCCAGCTCACGGGCCTGAACTTCAACGCCGGCAACATGCCGGGCGGCGACCGCGGACTGGTTTCCTGGAAGGGCCGCTGCTCCGAATTCAAGGACAACATCGACGCCGTGACCGGCATCGGCGAGCGCCTGGGCTGCAAGGGCTTCAATGCCCTCTACGGCAACCGCCAGGACGAATTCACCCCTGAAGAGCAGGACGAACTGGCCGCAAAGAACCTGGCAGCCGCGGCCGCCGGCGTCGCCCGCATCGGCGGCACAGTCCTCCTGGAACCCGTCAGCGGCGCTGCTAAGTACCCGCTCCTCACCGCCGCGGACGCCCTCAAGGTGATCGCCCGCGTCAAGGATGAGTCCGGAGCCACCAACATCAAGCTCCTGGCCGACTTCTACCACCTGGCCGTCAACGGTGATGACGTCGCAGCCGTCATCGAAAACCACGCCAAGGACTTCGGCCACATCCAGATCGCCGACAACCCCGGCCGCGGCGCCCCCGGCACCGGCAACCTCCCGCTGGGTGAATGGATCGCCCGCAGCCGCGAACTCGGCTACGAGGGCCACATCGGCCTCGAGTACAAGGAACCGCAGGAAACTGCGTTCAGCTGGGCCATCCGGGACCGCGCCACCGCTTCCTGAGCCCACCCGCCCAACTGACTGGCAGTTGTTGTCGTTTTGAACCCTCATAACGACAACAACTGCGACCTAGTTGGGTATCCCACCCGCAGACTTTTTAGAAAGAGAACCTCATGAGCAACGTTGCAGTCATCGGACTCGGAATCATGGGCCTGCCCATGGCCATCAACCTGGTCAAGGCCGGCCACACCGTCACCGGCTTCAACCGCAGCCAGGACAAGATCGACAAGCTCGTCTCCGAAGGCGGCCAGGGCGCCACCAGCATCGCGGACGCGGTCAAGGCGGCCGACGTCGTTATCACCATGGTGCCGGACTCCCCCGATGTTGAGGGCGTCGTCAGCGGCAAGGACGGCGTGTTCGCCAACGCCAAGCAGGGTGCCCTTTGGATCGACGCGTCCAGCATCCGCCCGGACGTGGCCAAGCGCCTCGCCGAGGACGCCGCAGCAGCCGGCATCCGCCCCCTCGACGCACCGGTCTCCGGCGGCGAACAGGGCGCCATCGACGCCGCCCTGTCCATCATGGTGGGCGGCGAAAAGGCAGACTTCGATGCCGCACAGGACGTCCTGACGGCAGTGGGAAAAACCATCGTCCACGTGGGCCCCTCGGGCTCCGGCCAGACCGTCAAGGCAGCCAACCAGCTGATCGTCGCGGTCAACATCCAGGTCCTCGGCGAAGCCATCGCCTTCCTTGAGGCTTACGGCGTGGACACCGACGCCGCCCTGAAGGTCCTCGGTGGCGGGCTTGCCGGCTCCAAGGTCCTGGACCAGAAGGGCCAGAAGATGCTGGACCGCAACTTCGACCCCGGCTTCCGTCTTGCCCTGCACCACAAGGACCTGGGCATCGTCACCTCCGCCGCCCGCGAAGCCAACGTCGCCGTCCCCCTCGGCGCCGTCGTCGCCCAGCTCGTCGCCGCCACCGTCAACCAGGGTGATGGCGCACTGGACCACTCCGGCCTCTTCAAGCAGGTCCTGCAGCTCTCCGGCCGGGAGTAAAGCACCGCGGCGAAAACCGCTCCACAGCACTCAACGGAAGCCCCGGCGTCGTACACACCCGACGCCGGCTCCCCTTCCACACCCAAAAACCAGCCCGCACAGGGCCCCCAAAGTTTCCCAAGGAGCACACCATGAGCAAGATGCGTACCGTTGATGCAGCGGTTGCAGTCCTGGAAAAGGAAGGCGCCATCGAGGCGTTCGGCCTGCCAGGTGCGGCAATCAACCCCTTCTACTCCGCCATGCGGGCCCACGGCGGCATCCGCCACACCCTGGCCCGCCACGTCGAAGGCGCCAGCCACATGGCAGACGGGTACTCCCGCGCCAAGGACGGCAACATCGGCATCTGCATCGGTACCTCCGGCCCCGCCGGCACCGACATGATCACCGGCCTGTACGCCGCCTGGGCAGATTCCATCCCCATGCTCTGCATCACGGGCCAGGCCCCCGTGGCCAAGCTGCACAAGGAAGACTTCCAGGCCGTGGACATCGAGTCCATCGCCAAGCCCGTCACCAAGATGGCCATGACCGTGCTGGAGCCCGGCCAGGTTCCCGGCGCCTTCCAGAAGGCCTTCCAGCTGATGCGCTCAGGCCGCCCGGGCCCGGTCCTGCTGGACCTGCCCATCGACGTGCAGATGGCCGAAATCGAATTCGACATCGACACCTACGAGCCGCTGCCCGTGGAAAAGCCGAAGGCCAGCCGCAAGCAGCTGGAAAAGGCCCTGGCCATGCTCCTGGCCGGCGAGCGCCCCCTGATCGTGGCCGGCGGCGGCATCATCAACGCCGGTGCGTCCGCCCAGTTGGTTGAACTGGCCGAGACCCTGAACGTTCCCGTCATCCCCACCCTGATGGGCTGGGGCGCCATCGCCGATGACCACTCCCTGATGGCCGGCATGGTGGGCCTGCAGACCTCGCACCGCTACGGCAACGAGAACTACCTGCGCAGCGACTTCGTGATCGGCATCGGCAACCGCTGGGCCAACCGCCACACCGGCGGCCTGGACACCTACACGGCCGGCCGCACGTTTGTGCACATCGACATCGAGCCCACCCAGATCGGCCGCGTCTTCTCCCCGGACCTGGGCATCGCGTCCGACGCCGGTGCGGCGCTGGCCGGGCTGGTTGAGCTCGCCAAGGAGCGCAAGGCCGCAGGGTCCCTGCCGGACTACAGCGCCTGGGTTGCCGAATGCCAGGAGCGCAAGGGCTCCCTGCACCGCAAGACGCACTTCGAAAACATCCCGATCAAGCCGCAGCGCGTATACGAGGAAATGAACAAGGCGTTTGGCCGCGACACCACGTACGTGTCCACCATCGGCCTGTCCCAGATCGCCGGCGCGCAGATGCTCCACGTCTTCGGCCCGCGCAAGTGGATCAACGCCGGCCAGGCCGGCCCGCTGGGCTGGACCGGCCCCGCAGCCCTGGGCGTGGTGCGCGGCAAGCCCGACGAGACGGTGGTGGCACTGTCCGGCGACTACGACTTCCAGTTCATGATCGAGGAACTCGCCGTGGGCGCCCAGTTCAACATCCCGTACATCCACGTGGTGGTGAACAACTCCTACCTGGGCCTGATCCGCCAGTCCCAGCGCGGCTTCAAGATGGAGCAGAACGTCTCCCTGGCGTTTGAAAACATCAACTCCCCCGAAACCAACGGCTACGGCGTGGACCACCTCAAAGTGGCCGAAGGTCTGGGCTGCAAGGCCGTCCGCGTACAGGACCCGGCAGACCTGCCGGCGGCGTTCGACAAGGCCAAGGCCCTGATGGGCGAGTTCCAGGTGCCCGTGGTGGTGGAGGTGATCCTGGAAAAGATCACCAACATCTCCATGGGTGTGGAAATCAACGCCGTGAACGAGTTCGAGGAACTGGCCGAAACGGCTGCGGACGCCCCCACCGCCATCCTGGCACTGCAGGCCTAAACCATGCGGATCGTCATTGCCCCGGACAAGTTCAAGGGCTCCCTCTCCGCCCCGGACGTCTGCCGGCACCTCGAACGAGGCCTGCAGGCAGGCGCCGGCGGCAACCTTGACGTCCTCCGGATTCCCGTGGCCGACGGCGGCGAGGGCACCCTCGACGCCGCCGTCGGCTCCGGGTTCACCCGCCGCACGGTCACGGTGGCCGGGCCCACGGGCCAGCCGGTCCAGGCCGACTTCGCGGTCCGCGACCACCAGGCAGTCATCGAAATGGCTACCGCGTCCGGCCTGGCCCTGCTGCCGCAGGTCCTGGCCGGGGGCGCCCCCGATGCCGAAGCAGCTGCCACGGCCACCAGCCTTGGCACCGGCCAGCTGATCAGCGCCGCCCTGGATGCGGGCTGCCGGCGGATTGTGCTGGGCGTTGGGGGCAGCGCAAACACCGACGGCGGCGCAGGACTCCTGCAGGGCCTCGGCGCGCGGTTCCTGGACCAGCAGAACAACGAACTCCCGGCCGGCGGCGCCGCGCTGGCCAATCTTCACACCATTGATTTCACCGACTTTGATCCCCGTCTGGTGGATACACGATTTGTGCTGGCGTCCGACGTCGACAACCCGTTGCTGGGCGCCCAGGGCGCCGCACGGGTTTTCGGCCCGCAAAAGGGCGCCGCACCTCAAGATGTCGACTCGCTCGACGCCGCCCTGGCCAGGTTTGTCGAAGTCCTGGCCAGGGAAATCGGATTCCGTGCTGTTAAGGCAGCCGAAGCGCCCGGCGCCGGGGCGGCAGGCGGTGTTGGCTACGCGGCCATCGCCGTCCTGGCCGCCACCCGCCGCCCGGGCATCGACGTGGTCCTCGAATTCACGGGCCTCGCAGAACGCCTCGCCGGCGCCGATCTGGTGATCACCGGCGAAGGCAGCCTGGACGAACAAAGCCTGCTGGGCAAAACCCCCATCGGGGTGGCCCGGGCCGCCGCAGCCCAGGGCGTCCCCGTCATCGCCGTGTGCGGGCGGACCACCCTGGCGCCGGAACAGGCCGCCGCCGCAGGGTTCGAGGACATTTATGCTTTGACCGCGCTGGAAAGCAATGTAGACAGGTGCATAGCAGAGGCTGGAACGCTTCTGGAGCAGCTGGGTACCCAGATCAGCGGCTGGCTGGCGGCCGAAAAGCCTGCCGCCACCGCCAACACCAAGGAGGACCTCCGTGTCTGAAGAACGTTATGACCTGGTCATCCGGGGCCAGCGCATCCTCACCACCGCCGGCATCGCCCCGCGCGAAGTGGGCGTCCGCAATGGCCGGATCGTGGCCCTGGAACCCCTGGGCAACGGCCTGGCCGGCACCGAGATCATCGAACTGGCCGACGACGAGACCCTCCTTCCCGGCCTCGTCGACACCCACGTGCACGTCAACGAGCCCGGCCGCACCGAGTGGGAGGGCTTCGCCTCCGCCACCCGCGCTGCCGCTGCCGGCGGCGTGACCACCATCATCGACATGCCGTTGAACTCGGTGCCGCCCACCACCACCGTTGAAAACCTCAAGCTTAAGCGTGAGGTGGCGGAGGACCAGGCGTTCATCGACGTCGGGTTCTGGGGCGGCGCGATTCCGGGCAACAAGGCGGACCTGCGGCCCCTGCACGATGAAGGCGTTTTCGGCTTCAAGTGCTTCCTGCTGCACTCCGGCGTGGACGAGTTCCCGCACCTGGATGCCGATGAGATGGAAGCGGACATGGCGGAGCTGAAATCCTTCGACTCCCTCATGATCGTCCACGCCGAGGACTCGCACGCGATCGACCGTGCCCCGCACCCCGGCGGCGACCACTACTCCACATTCCTGGCCTCCCGCCCCCGCGGCGCCGAGAACAAGGCCATCGCGGAGGTCATCGAACGGTCCCGCTGGACCGGCGCGCGGGCGCACATCCTCCACCTGTCGTCCTCTGACGCCCTGCCCATGATCGCCTCCGCCAAGCGCGACGGCGTGAAGCTCACCGTGGAAACCTGCCCGCACTACCTCACCCTGATGGCGGAGGAAATTCCGGACGGCGCCACAGCGTACAAGTGCTGCCCGCCCATCCGTGAAGCCGCCAACCGGGAACTGCTCTGGCAGGGCCTCCAGGATGGCACCATCGACTGCATCGTCTCGGACCACTCCCCTTCCACCCTGGACCTCAAGGACCTGGAGAACGGCGATTTTGCTGTGGCTTGGGGCGGGGTTTCGTCGCTCCAGCTGGGCCTGTCCCTGATCTGGACCGAGGCCCGGCACCGTGGCATCCCCCTGGAGCAGGTGGTGTCCTGGATGGCTGAGAAGCCGGCCGCGCTGGCCCGCCTGTCCACCAAGGGCCAGCTGGCGCTGGGCTACGACGCCGACTTCGCGGTATTCGCCCCCGACGAGGCCTTTGTGGTGGACGTCTCCAAGCTCAAGCACAAAAACCCCATCACCCCCTACGACGGCAAGGCCCTCTCCGGAGTGGTCCGCAGGACCTACCTGCGCGGTGCGGTGGTGGACGGCCAGACGCCCACCGGCAAGCTCATCCGCCGCGGCGGAGTGTAGGGACGCGCCATGGCAGTGGAAGCCCACCATCCGCGGGCGGAGGCCCGGCACCGTTTCCCCGCACAGGGCGCAGCCGCACGCGGTCTCGCCGTGTGGGTGGTCCCTGCCGATGGCACCAGTCCCGAACTGATGCGCCGCGCCGCCGAACTGGTCCTGGCGCGCGCCCTGCAAACTGCTCCGGAGGCGGAAGTCCACTGGCCCGCCGCCGGAGCGCCCACGCCGGAATGTTCCGCGACCGCGGAGGGGACTGCAGCCGACTCCTCTCCGGAACCCTCCGCGGCGGAACATTCCCTTCCCGGTGCCGCCCCGGCAGCACCGGAGGACGACGGCGGCACCCGGCTGCCGCCGTCGGCCGGCCCCGTGAGCCGCATGGCCGTGGACCTGGCCGCCGACCAGGTGCTGCTGGACGGACGTCCGGTGGCGCTGACCGGCGTCGAATTCAAGGTGCTCCGGTACCTGGTGACCCACCTGTCCCGCACCGTGGCCCGGGAGGAACTGCAGGCCTTCCTGGATTCCTTCGAGACGCCCGGCGCGTCCGAACGGTCCATCGACGTCTACGTGGGCCGGATCCGGCGCAAACTGGGCAACGCCCGGCACGCGGTGGCCACGGTCCGCGGCGGCGGCTACCAGTTTGTCCCCGGAAAATCGGCAACAGTGCGGGGTCCCGCGGAATACTGCATATGACGCCGGAGTTGTTGAATATGCACGGAAGACGCTTCACTGGATGCTTTGCCCCAAAATTTTGCCCCTGACAGATTCTTCAAAAGGAACGCCATGAGCCCCACCCTGACCACCAAGCTTCAGCCCGGCACCCAGGCCCCCGACTTCACCCTGAAGGATGCCCAGGGCAACGCGACGGCCCTCGCCGATTACCGCGGCAAAAACGTGATCGTGTACTTCTACCCCAAGGCGGCCACCCCCGGCTGCACCACCGAGGCCTGCGATTTCCGCGACAACCTGGCCTCGCTGCAGGGCAAGGGTTATGAGGTCATCGGGATCTCCCCTGACGCCCCCGAAGCCCTGGCCGGCTTCACCGGCGACTTCTCCCTGACCTTCCCGCTGCTCTCCGACGAGGACCACAAAGTGGCCCTGGCTTACGGCGCCTGGGGCGAAAAGCTGGTCAACGGCGAAATCGTCGAAGGCATCGTCCGCTCCACCGTGGTGCTGGACCCCCAGGGCAACGTCACCCTGGCGCAGTACCAGGTGCAGGCAACCGGCCACGTCGCCGCACTGAAGGAAGCCCTGGGCGTCTAGGACGCAGGTTTCCCCGAAACAACAAAAAAACAGGGCCGCCCCTCGCCTTCCGCAAGGAAGGTGTGGGGCAGCCCTGGTTTTACGGCAGGAAATCCTGTTCAGCCGAGCACCACTGTCCGGCTGCCCTGCAGGATCACACGGCCTTCGCAGTGCCAGCGCACGGCGTTGCTCAGTGCCTTGCATTCGGTGTCGCGGCCGGCAGCCACGAGGTCCTCCGGCCCGAAGGTGTGGTCCACCTCCACCGTCTGCTGGGCAATGATTGGTCCCTCGTCCAGTTCCGCGTTGACGTAGTGCGCGGTGGCTCCCACGGTCTTCACACCGCGGGCGTAGGCCTGGTGGTAGGGCTTGGCGCCCTTGAAACTGGGCAGGAACGAGTGGTGGATGTTGATGGCCCGGCCCTCGAGTTTGCGGGTGAGGCTGTCGCTGAGGACCTGCATGTAGCGGGCCAGCACCACCAGTTCGACGTCGAGCTCGTCCACGAGTTCCAGCAGCCTGGCTTCCGCCTCAGGCTTGGTGGCGGCGGTGACCGGCACGTGGAAGAACGGGATGCCGTGCCATTCCACCAGGGTCTGGTGGTCGGTGTGGTTTGACACCACTGCAACCACTTCAATGGGCAGTTCGCCGATCCGGGCGCGGAACAGCAGGTCGTTGAGGCAGTGCCCGAACTTGGAGACCATGATCAGCACCCGGCGCTTGGAGCCGTGCCGTTCCAGCCGCCAGCTCATGCCGAAGCGTTCGGCGACGGGGGTGAACGCCGCCCGCAGCGTATCCGCGGTGGTGGCATCGCCGTCGGACGAGAAGTGCACCCGCATAAAGAAGTGCTTTTCGGAGCGTTCGCCGAACTGCTGGTTGTCGATGATGTCGCAGCCGTGTTCCAGCAGGAACCCGGAAACGGCGTGGACAATACCCGGCGATTCGCTGCAGTCCAGCGTCAGGACATGCTCCACGGTGGTGGGGGCGGAGGTCTCAGCCTCAATGGCAGTCATGGCTCAGCACTCAATCACGTTGACGGCGAGTCCTCCGCGGGAGGTCTCCTTGTATTTGGTTTTCATGTCCGCTCCTGTCTCACGCATGGTTTTGATGGCTTTATCCAGCGACACCTTGTGGCTGCCATCGCCGTGCAGCGCCAGCCGCGCAGCATTGATGGCCTTCACGCTGGCGATCGCGTTCCGTTCGATGCAGGGAATCTGCACCAAGCCGCCAACGGGGTCACAGGTCAGGCCGAGGTTGTGTTCGATCCCCACTTCGGCGGCGTTCTCCACCTGTTCGGGGGTTCCGCCCAGCACCTCGCAGAGCCCGGCAGCTGCCATGGAGCAGGCCGAGCCCACCTCACCCTGGCACCCGACTTCGGCTCCGGAAATGGAGGCGTTGATCTTGAAGAGGATTCCGACGGCGGCCGCCGCCAGCAGGAAGCGGACCACACCGTCGTCATCGGCTCCCGGAACAAATTTGATGTAGTAGTGAAGCACGGCGGGCACGATTCCGGCAGCGCCGTTGGTGGGGGCCGTGACGATGCGCCCGCCGGCGGCGTTTTCCTCGTTGACCGCCAGTGCGAACAGGTTGACCCATTCCATGGCCCGGAGCGGATCAGTGACGCCGGTGTCCGCGGTCAGCGTGCGGAACAACGACGGCGCCCGGCGCCGGACCTTGAGTCCGCCGGGAAGGATGCCTTCCGCCGCGCAGCCGTTGTCAACACATTCGCGCATCACGGCCCACAGCTTCAGCAGGCTCTCCCGGAGCTCCGCCTCGCTGCGCCACACCAGTTCGTTGGCCAGCATGACGTCGGAGATGGACATTCCTTCGCGGCGGCAGATGGCCAGCAGCTCATCCGCCGTGGTGAAGGGGTACGGCAGCGGAGTTTCGTCCGCCACCACCTGGTCACCGGGGCCGGCACCGCCGTCAACAACGAAGCCGCCCCCAATGGAATAAAAGCTCCGCTCGCTGAGGACGGACCCGGTGTGGTCCAGTGCGCGGAAGGTCATGCCGTTGGGGTGCGCGGGCAGCGACTTCCGGCGGTGCAGCACCACGTCCTCGTCCCAGTTGAAGTCCACCCGGTGGTTTCCGCCGATCAGGAGCTCGGCGTCCAGGGCGGCGGCAGCCACCTGGTCGTCAGCCGTAGCGGTGTTCACCGTTTCCGGGTCGAGGCCCTGCAGGCCCAGGACCACTGCCTTGTCGGAGCCGTGGCCGCGGCCCGTGGCGCCGAGCGAGCCGAAGAGCTCCGACTGGACCCGGACTGTATCGCTGAGGTAGCCGTCGGCCTTGAGTCCTTCGGCGAACAGCTTCGCTGCCCGCATCGGGCCGACCGTGTGTGAGGACGACGGCCCGATGCCAACAGAGAAAAGATCCAGGGCACTAAGTGCCATCAGGGGACCTCGGGGGAAGCGAACTCCCTCATTGCATCCAGGAGCCACCTGCCAAGGAAGTCCGCAAACGAAGCGCGGGGGAAGAGCCGGTAGCTCTCCTCGCCGGACTTCAGCAGGATGACCGGAATGAAGCCCACTTCGGTGTTCAGTGCTGTCCCTGCGGTGAAGGTGCGGGGGTGCAGGTCCAGCGCGCAGCCCTTTTCCAGGACGGCGCGGGCGCGCGGTCCGGTGAGTTCGAACGTGGTGCGGTTGGCGGAGAGGTCCACCACCTGCCCGGGTGCATCGCCCAGGGCGGCCACGAGTGAACCGATCAGGTCGCCGCCCAGGGAGTCATGCGCCTCTTCGGGCGCCACCATCAGGAACTCGGACGGTCCCAGCCAGAGCACGCTGGCACGCTCCGTGCCGCCCACTTCCCCGCACCGTGCCGGCAGGCCGCCAACAACGGAGCCGATGCGCGAGCCGGCTTCGGATCCGGGGTCGACGCGGACGCCGGCCATGGTCTGGAACGGGCCCTCCTTCAGGACAACGGTTCCTTCGATGGACCCGGCTTCCAGTGCGGGGGCCAGGTGTGAGGCCGGGCTGCGGCGGATGTCCCGGAGTCCATTGATGCCTTCGAGTGCTGCTGTGTTAGCCATCTTTGCGGGTCCCTTCGGGGTCAAAAAGTACGGTTTCTGCGACAACAACATCAACCAGCTGGTCGCCTGCGGCGGCCAGCAGGGTCTCACCGATGCGGTTGCGGCCGTTAGTGATCAGTGCGAGCGCAAACGACCGGCCCAGGGCGGCGCTGTGGTAGCTGGAGGTCACGAAGCCCTGCATGGGGACGGGTCCGTCTGCGGGGTTGGTGTTGATCCCCTTCTCCACCAGCTGGGTGCCCTCGGGCAGCCGCAGGGTTTTGTCGACCGGAAGGACGCTTACCAGGTGCTTGCGGTCCGTACGCTGTGCGTCCTCACGGGTGTAGGAGCGCTTGCCGATGAAGTCCTTGGCCTTGGAGATGATCCATTCCATCCCGGCATCCTGCGGGGTGACGGTGCCGTCGGTGTCCTGGCCAACAATCGGGTAGCCCTTTTCGGCGCGGAGCACGTGCATGGTTTCCGTGCCGTAAGGGGTGATGTTGAACTCGGCCCCGGCAGCCGCCACGGACTCCCAGGTGTTCAGGCCGTACCAGGCGGGTACGTTGATTTCGTAAGCCAGTTCACCGGAGAACGAGATCCGGCAGACCCGGGCCTGCACGCCGGAGGCCAGCGTGGTTTCGCGGAAGGTCATGAACGGGAAGGCTTCCGGCTCCAGGCCACCGTTGGCGGCGAGTTCCGGGGCCACCCGGGCGATCACTTCGCGGGACTTGGGCCCGACGACGGCGATGGTGCTCCACTGTTCGGTGACCGAGGTGCAGTGCACATCCAGCTCCGGCCATTCGGTCTGCAGCCATTCCTCCAGCCAGTCCAGCACCTTCGCGGCGCCACCGGTGGTGGTGGTCATAAAGAACCGGTCCTCGTCCAGGCGCAGGGTCACGCCGTCGTCGAAGATCATGCCGTCAGCCATGCACATCACGCCGTAGCGGGCGGAACCCGGGGCGAGCTTCTTGAAAGCGTTGGTGTAGATCCGGTTGAGGAACTCGCCGGCGTCCTTGCCGCGGATTTCGATCTTGCCCAGGGTGGTGGCATCCATAAAGCCCACGGATTCGCGGACGGCGCCGCATTCGCGCAGCACTGCTGCGTCCATGTCCTCCCCGCCCTGCGGGTAGTACCAGGGGCGCTTCCACTGCCCGACGTCCTCGAACAGGGCTTCCTTGGCCACGTGCCAGGGGTGGATCGAGGTGACGCGGGCGGGGTCGAAGAGTTCGCCGCGCTGGCGTCCGGCCAATGCTGCGAAGGCCACGGGGGTGAACGGCGCCCGGTAGGTGGTGGTGCCGATGTCGCCGATGCCGCGGGCCGCTTCGCCGGCAGTACGCAGTGCGGCGGCGATGACGCCGATCGCGTTGACGCCGGAGGTTTTGCCCTGGTCGTTGGCGGTGCTGATGGAGGTGTAGCGCTTGATGTGCTCCACCGACCGCATGCCTGCACCCGTGGACCGCAGCACGTCAGCCACTGACTGGTCCCGCTGGAAGTCAACGAAGTGGTGGTGCCAGTCGTCCGGGGTGCCTGCCGCGCCGGGTACCAGCCACAGCTGGCGGGTGGGGGCCGAAGCCTTCACGTCCTGCAGCGGAACGGGGACAACGGCGGATTCGAAGCCGGCGGCGATCGCTGCCGCGGCGCCCGCGGAAATGCCTTCGGCCAGGCAGTCGGCCAGGTCGAAGCTGCCGCGGCCGGAACCGACGCTCTGCTGGTTGGGAACCACGGTGCTCGGCACAAATGCCGCGAGGTCATCATCCCAGCGCAGCTTGCCCTGCCGCTGCGAGTGGAGGTGCACCAGCGGGCTCCAGCCACCGGAGACGGCCAGCAGGTCGCAGGCGATCTGTTCGACGCCGGAGGTGAGTTCGCCGTCCTCGTTGATGCTGCGGACGGTCACGCCGTCCAGGCGGGAATCCGCGCCGGCGGAGGTGTCTGCCACGGCGCTGCCGATCAGCACCCGGATGCCGGCTTCAACGGCAGCGGCTGCCACGCCGCTGAGCACGGGGCGGGCGTCCACAATGGCGGCAACCTTGACGCCGGCGGCGGCGAGGTCTGCGGCCACGGCATAGGCGCTGTCATTGGTGGTGCTGATGACGGTGCGCTGGCCGGCGGCTACGGCGTAGCGGTTGAGGTAGGTGCGGACGGCCGAGGCGAGCATGATGCCGGGGCGGTCGTTGTTCTCGAAGACCAGGGGCCGTTCGTGGGCGCCGGGGGCCAGGATCACCTGGCTGGCGCGGACGTGCCAGATCCGCTGGCGGGAGACACCGGAAGCCGCCGGGCTGGAGAGGTGGTCGGTCCGGTTCTGGACTGCGATGACGTAGTTGGCGTCGTAGGCGCCGAACGCGGTGGTGCGGTTCAGGACGGTGGATTCCGTGGCGGAGACGAGTTCGGCCTCGACATCCGCCACCCATTCCAGGGCGGGCTTGCCCTCGATGGTTTCGGCCAGGCCGGGCGCGGTTGAGCCGGAGAGGAGCGAGCCGCCAAGTTCGGGCTGGTCATCCATCAGCATCACGCGGGCGCCGGTGCGGACGGCTTCGCGGGCGGCTGCGAGGCCGGCGGCGCCGCCGCCAATCACCAGGACGTCGGTGTGGACGTACTTCTTGTCGTACTCGGCGTGGTCCTCTTCAGGATCCAGGCGGCCCAGTCCGTTGAGCAGGTCCGCCTTCAGGCCATCCACCAGGGTGATGGTGGTGGCGGGCAGCATGGACTCGGCCACGTGGCCGGGGAACCGGGGTTCGATCCGGACCAGGGCGTTGGCTTCCTCCACACCGGCGGACATAATGCCGCGGGGGCGGTCCTCATAGAGGGAGTTGCCGACGGCGACGCGGCCGTTGGCCAGCAGGGCCGAGGCCAGCGTATCGCCCGGGTGGCCAACGAATTCCTCGCCGTTTACGGTGAAACGCCAGGAGATGCTGCGGTCGATGCGTCCGCCGGCAGCGAGGCGGGCGTTCTGGGAAGTCACTTGGTTGCTCCTTCCGGGGCGGTGGCGGGAGAGATGCTGGTGCCGGTGACGTCCGGCGCGGCGGTCCCGGTGGTGGTGCTGTCCGGAGCGAGGCTGGCGGTGCCGGAATCAGGGGTCGGGGCGCCGGCCGAATCCGGGCGGGCCGAACCCATCGGGTAGATGGCCTGGATGTCATAGGTGACGGTGTCGCGGAGCATGTTGAACCACTGCCGGCAGCCGGTGCTGTGCAGCCACCGCTCGGCGAAGGTGCCCTTGGTGTTGTCGCGGTAGAACAGGTACTCGGACCATTCGCGGTCGTTCAGTTCGCTGGGGACTTCCGGGTAGGGAACGTGGGCCTGGCCGCCGTAGTGGAACTCGGTCTCGTCGCGCGAGCCGCAGTTGGGGCATGAAATGAGCAGCATGTGCGTCTTCTTTCTAGGGGACGGCGGCTAGTGGGCCACGGCGGCAGCGCCGTGTTCGTCGATCAGGGCTCCGGTTTCGAAGCGTCCCAGCGCGAACGGCTTGTTCAGCTCGTGCGGGGCGCCTGTGGCGATGGTGTGCGCAAACGTGAGTCCGGCAGCGGGGGTGCCCTTGAAGCCGCCGGTTCCCCAGCCGCAGTTCACAAACATGTTCTCCACCGGGGTGGTGCCCACGATCGGCGAGGCGTCCAGGGTGGTGTCCACGATGCCGCCCCAGGTCCGCAGCACGTGTGCCCGGGCGAAAATGGGGAAGAGTTCGACGGCGGCAGCCATCTGGTTTTCGATCACGTGGAAGGACCCGCGCTGGCCGTAGCCGTTGTAGGAGTCCACGCCGGCGCCCATGACCAGTTCGCCCTTGTGTGCCTGCGAAACGTAGACGTGCACGTGGTTGGACATCACCACGGTGGGGTGGACGGGTTCGTGCAGCTCCGAGACCAGCGCCTGGAGCGGGTGGGACTGGATGGGGAGCCGGAAGCCCGCCATTTCGGCCAGGACCGAGCTGTGCCCGGCGGCGCAGAGGCCAACCTTCTCGGTGTTGATGGTGCCGCGGTTGGTCTTGACGCCTACCACGCGGTTGCCGTCCTTAAGGAAGCCGGTGACCTCGCAGTTCTGGATGATGTCCACGCCCAGCTCGTCACACTTCCGGGCAAAGGCCCATGCGACGTGGTCGTGCTTGGCGATGCCCGCGCGGGGCTGGTAGGTGGCTCCCATCACGGGGTACCGGATGTTGTCGTTGATGTTCAGGATGGGGCAGAGTTCCTTGACCTGCTTCGGGTCCAGCCATTCAGCGTCCACACCGTTGAGCTTGTTGGCGCCCACGCGGCGCATGCTTTCACGGACATCGCCCAGGGTGTGGGCGAGGTTCATCACGCCGCGCTGGCTGAAGAGGAAGTCGTATTCCAGTTCCTCCGGCAGGACCTCCCACAGCTTGAGCGCCTTTTCGTACATGGCCGCGCTCTCGTCCCAGAGGTAGTTGGAACGGATGATGGTGGTGTTGCGGGCCATGTTGCCACCAGCCAGCCAGCCCTTTTCCAGGACGGCGATGTTGGTCATGCCAAAGTTCTTGGCCAGGAAGTACGCAGTGGCCAGGCCGTGCCCGCCGCCGCCCACGATGATGGCGTCGTAGGAGGACTTGGGCTCCGGGTTGCGCCAGAGGAAATCCGGGTGCTCCGGAAGCTGGTGGGTGCTCACTGGGCTGCTCCGATCAGGTCTGCTTCAAACGCTGCGATTTCGGTGCCGTTGACCAGGTGGGGGTAGAGCGGGAACGCGTTGGCCAGTGCGGTGACCCGGGAGCGGAGTTCGACGGCGGTGGCCTCGCTGAGGGATTCGCCCGCCACGGCGCCGTTGCCTGCAGCGGCGATCAGCGCCGTCGCGATGATGTCCGCGACTTCGGTGAATTCTGCCGCACCGAAGCCACGGGTGGCGAGGGCGGGGGTACCGATCCGGAGGCCGGAGGAAACCATCGGCGGGCGGGGGTCGAACGGGACGGCGTTGCGGTTGACCGTGATGCCGATCCTGTGCAGCGCGTCTTCGGCCTGCTGGCCGTCGAGTTCGGAGTTCCGAAGGTCCACCAGGACCAGGTGGACGTCGGTTCCGCCGTTGACCACGGAGATGCCGGCTGCGGCGACGTCGTCGCGGAGCAGGCGCTCGGCCAGCAGCTTGGAGCCCTGCAGGACGCGTTCCTGGCGTTCCTTGAATTCCGGACCGGCGGCCAGCTTGAAGGCGACGGCCTTGGCGGCGATGACGTGCTCCAGCGGCCCGCCCTGCTGGCCGGGGAACACGGCGCTGTTGATTTTCTTGGCGTACTGCTCCTTGGCGAGGATGACTCCGCCGCGGGGTCCGCCCAGGGTTTTGTGTGTGGTGGTGGTGACGACGTCGGCGTACGGCACCGGATTGGGGTGCAGCCCTGCTGCCACCAGGCCGGCGAAGTGGGCCATGTCCACCATCAGGTAGGCGCCCACGAGGTCCGCGATGCGGCGGAACTCGGCGAAGTCGAGCTGGCGGGAATACGCGGACCAGCCAGCCACGATCAGCTTGGGCTTGTGCTCCAGGGCCAGCGCTTCAACCTCGGCCATATCGATCCGGAGATCGTCTTCACGCACGTTGTACGGGACCACGTTGTAGAGCTTGCCGGAGAAGTTGATCTTCATGCCGTGGGTGAGGTGGCCGCCGTGGGCCAGGCTCAGGCCCATGATGGTATCGCCCGGGTTGAGCAGTGCGAACATGGCCGCTGCGTTGGCCTGTGCGCCGGAGTGCGGCTGGACATTGGCGAACTCTGCGCCGAACAGGTCCTTTACGCGGTCGATGGCGAGCTGCTCAATCACGTCAACGTGCTCGCAGCCGCCGTAGTAGCGCTTTCCCGGGTAGCCCTCGGCGTACTTATTGGTCAGGACCGAGCCCTGCGCCTCCATGACGGCGGCGGGTGCGAAGTTCTCCGAGGCGATCATTTCCAGCGTTGACTGCTGGCGATCCAGCTCGCGGACGATTGCCTGCTGGACCTCGGGATCGACTGCGGAAAGTCGCTCGTTCAACTGCTCAACCACGGTGGCTCCTTTGAAATACTATTGCTATCAAACTAATATATTAGTGTGGCTTCAATGGTATGAGGGGGATCACAGGGGCGTCAAGGGGTGATCGGAAAATGACACCAGGCCTCCGGTCAGGACCCCTCCCACCGGAAAATGACACCAGGCCTCCCGCCAGGACCCCCGCCGCCGGAACCCGACTGGACGGCGCAGCACCGCACCGGCGACTCCAGGCCTGCCCAGCACCACCACAAAACGGCGGCCCGCACCCAAGGTGCGGACCGCCGTCGTGGTTTCCTGCCTGGCTTTGCCCGGCGGGGATGGATGCGGCCTAGATGATGGCCGCGCGGAGTTCCTTTGCAGCCACTGCGGGGTCGCTGGCGCTGTAGATGGAACCGCCAACAACGGCGACGTCGGCACCGGCGCGCTGCACCGCGTTGATGGTGGAGAGGTTGACTCCGCCGGCAACGGAGAACGGCACGCGGGCTTCTTCGCCGGCACCGAGGAGGACGTCCAGGTTGTAACCCGGCTTGGCCTGCTCGTCGAGGCCGGCGTGGAACTCGATGAACTTGGCGCCGAGTGCGCGGGCTTCCTTGGCGCGGGTCACCTTGTCCGCGACACCGATCAGGTCAACAACGATGCCCTTGTTGTGTGCCTTGGCGGCCTTGACGGCTCCGGCGATGGTGGAGTCGTCGGCGCTGCCGAGCACGGAGACCAGGTCTGCACCGGCGTTGAACGCGATCTCGGCTTCCAGTTCCCCGGCGTCCATGGTTTTCATGTCGGCAAAGACGATCTTGTCCGGGTGGGCGTTCTTGACGGCGGTCACGGCGGACAGGCCGGCGTTCTTCACCAGCGGGGTGCCGAGTTCGATGATGTCGACGTATTCGGCAACCTTGCCGGCGAGATCCAGGGCGGCTTCGACGGTGAGGACGTCCATGGCAACTTGCAGTTTCATGATGGTTTTCCTTGCGTTGGGTGGGACTGCTGGGTTGGGGAGCTGGAATGGGGAACGCTGAGGTTGGGAAAGCTGGGCTGGGTCAGCTATTCAAGGTTCGCGTGGCGCTGCCAGAGTTCCTCGGCGGCCGCAGCGTCGGCGTCCCAAAGGCTCTGGAACACCGCTTCGGTGGCTGCGAACAGCACCTGCTCAAAAAGGCTGCCGGAGTACTGCCGGGAAACGGCCGAGCCGTGGTCCGTTTTTTGGGCGGCCGGGATGACCACAACGGCGGCCGCGGCAGCTGCGAGGGGCGAACCGGGGTTGGTGGTGTACGCGGCCACGGCAGCACCCTGGCCGGCAGCGGTTTCGGCCGCCTTGACCACACCCGCGGTGGTTCCGGAGCCGGAGGCCGCGAGCAACAGGTCGCCGGCACGGATGGCGGGCGCCGTAGTCTCGCCAACCACGTGGACCGTCAGTCCAAAGTGCATCAGCCGCATGGCCGCCATTTTCAGTACCAGGCCGCTTCGCCCGGCGCCGGTCACGAAGACCCGGTCGGCCAGCCTGAGCTGGGTCACCAGGGCCGCCACCTGTTCAGGATCAATACGACGGAACACCGCACTGATCTCGGCCAGGACAAGCTCCCGGTTGCGGCTGAATGCCCGGGCGGTATCGGCAGGGGCCACGTGATCGGTGTCTGCCGGATCAGTGTTCGTGATGATGCTCAATTGACAGCTCCCTCTTTCCAGCGAAAGTTACCTTCTAATCCTGACTCCCCCGGCGGGCAGGTCCAACGCCAAGATTGAACGGTCTTACCTACCCAAACGGATAGGCAGAATGGCCGGAAAACGTAGAATGGACGGGTGATCCCTTTCTCTGTTGCCGGCACCCCCACGGCCGTCCGCACCCCCGCACCCGTTACGGCGGCCCCGCCCCTGCTGGCTGCCATTGCAGCTTTATGTACGGCGCCACTGGCCACCATCGCCCAGCGGCTCAGGGATGCAGCCCTCCCGTACGTGGGCAGCAGCGCGCTGGTCATCTTCACCGAGGAATGCACCGGCCGGCCGCAGAAGAAGGCCGGCGACGAGGCCATCATCAGCCAAGTGTCCATCACGGAACTGGACCATATCCGGGCGTCCCTGCCCGGCTCCGGAACCCCGCAGGGTGGGGTGTGGCAGGGCGAAGCGTTCCTGGCCGGCAGGGACCGCACCGTGTTGACACTTACTTCGCCGAGCAATGCCCTGCTGGTCCTCATCGACCCCAAACCCCTGCCCGATCCTGCGGACCACCCGGCGGCGGAGCGGATGCTCCGCTACCTGTGGACCCTGGCCGCCGAGCGGATCCGCGAAAAGGTGGCTGATGCGCCGCCGTCGTACCTCATTGAATCCCGCGCGGCCTCCGCTGAACGGGTCCGGGTCACGGCGGAACTGGTGGACAGCCACTCCACCACGCTCGAAACCCTGCTCGCGGCCTTGCGCTCCCCCGCACTCGACGACGAAGCGGCCCGCAAGTCCGCCACCGACGTCGCCGCCAAGGCATTGGTGGGACTCCGCACGCTCAGCGACCGGACCACGGAAATGGTGGAAGAGCCGGTTGCCACCGCCTTCCAGCGCCTCCGCGAAGACCTGAGACCGCTCACGCATTTCAGTGGCATCGACGTGCAGTTCATCGAACCGCCCGTGAACGGCCGCGCGCTGCCCGGCGAAGTGGCACATGCGGCCCGCGCGATCGTCCGCGGGCTGGTGCTCGCCATGGTGGACCAGTCGGGGGTCCGCCGGATCCGCATGCAGTGGGACTGCGACGGCTTGAACCTCCTGGTCAACGTCCGCGACGACGGCGCAGGCGAACTGTCCGCGGCGGCGCCCAGCATGGTGCGGCTCACCCAGCGCGTCGAGGCCCTGCACGGCCGCATGTCCGTGGACGTGATGTCCGGGTGGGGCTCCGACGTCGCCGTCTCGCTCCCCCTGGATCCGCCGGCGCGTCCGCTGGCCGATGTCTCCGGCTGGAAGCTCGGCGACCGTGAACTGGACGTGCTGCAGCTGCTGGCCGCCGGCCAACGGAACCGCGCCATCGCCACGAAGCTGCATATCAGCGAGAACACGGTGAAGTTCCACCTCCGGAACATTTACCGCAAGGTTGGTGCTTCCTCGCGGACGGAGGCCATCGCGATGGCCCACAGCAGCGGCATCGGGTAGGCGCCTGATGCTGGCGCAGTCCGCTGTGGCCCTGACCCCGCTCTTGCCCCCGCCCGGAACGGATGACAGGGTGGCCCTGTGCCCATGAACAGCGAACCCGGACCCGATGTCGGGGCGCCAACCGGCCCGCACGGCGGCGTCCAGTCCGTGGACCGGGCCCTCGCTGTCCTGGAAATCCTGGCGCGGACCGGCCATGCGGGGGTCAGCGAAATCGCGGAAGAGCTGGGCATCCACAAGTCCACCGCCTCGCGCCTGCTGGGGTCGCTGGTCAGCAGGGAGATGGTCCACCAGAACAGCGAACGCGGGAAGTACCAGCTGGGTTTCGGCATCCTGCGGCTGGCAGGTTCCATCCCCGGCCGGCTCAGCCTGGTGCGGGAGGCCAGGCCCGTCCTGGAAAGCCTTGCGGACGAATTCAAGGAAACGGTGAACCTGGCCGTACTGCGCTCCAACTACGCCGTCAACGTGGACCAGGCCATGGGCCCGGCAACCCTCGCCACCTACGACTGGGTGGGCAGCCTGACACCCCTGCATGCCACTTCAAGCGGAAAAGTCCTGCTGGCTGCGCTGACCGTGGCGGACCGGGACCGCATTTTGAAGGAAACCGGACTGCCGGCGAGGACGCCGCGGACCATCACCAGCCGGAAAAAGCTGGAACACCAGCTGCTCAACGTCGTCCGCAACGGCTACGCCATGGTTCATGAGGAGTTCGAAATCGGCCTGACCGCAGTGGCAGTTCCCGTCTTCAACCATGTTGGCCTGGTGATTGGCGCCCTCAGCATTTCCGGGCCGGCGTTCCGCTTTGAGCCCGAGGCCGTCCCCGGCGCGGTTGAAACCCTGAAAGAAGCCGGCCTGCTGACCAGCGCCAAAATGGGCTACACCCGGCGGTAGCGGCCGCCGGTCGTTAAAAGCGGTCGAGCCTGTCCATTTGGCCAGCGCAAGCACCTGCGTGTTTCGGTTTGATGAATTGCTTGATACGCAACACTCATCATGATGCGCAACAACGGTGACATTAGGAAAGTCTCCGAAATACGACCCCAAAGTCCTTGACACGGGGGTGTGACGGGGCGCACTCTGTTGCTTACTGCGAAATCTGTTGATTCTTGCGGAACGCTCTCCGAGTGCGCCGCTCCAGTGTTCACAAAGACACTTCCGGACCCTAACGAGGTGCTCCATACACAACGCTTGCCCGCTCAGCGACCCCGCTTCCGGGAAGGCACAACGGTTGGACCCAGCCCCGCCTGACACCGTCCTCCGCACGAAGGACGGTTGAATCCTGCCACCGACGACCCCTGTACCCAGCGGTTTTGGGCTGCGTGAGAGCAAGCAGGATTCCCGACGGCAACACCATGGTTATCGCCCCGGCCAAGGCCCACAATCCCCACCCGGCCCACCCCCAAAGACCATGTTCATCGCACGCCCATGACTCGCCGAGCAAAGGACCCGCTCATGGCCATTAATAGTGAAGTATCAACCCCTAAACCTAACGAGCTTCCCGCCGACGTCAACGCGGCGGGCTCGCCCATCCCGCCGGACCCGGAAGACGCCGGTGCATCAGCCGGTTTGCCTGACGCGGAAGAGCACGCGCAGATCATGGAGGAGCTGCGCAGCGCCAGGACTGAGCGGGCTGTTGCGGACCGCCGCAACCACAAACTCACCCTGGATAAAGTCACCTTTGGCATCACGGGCGCGATTGCCATTGCGTTTGTGGTCTGGGGCTTTGTAGGGCGGGACAGCCTGTCCGCCAGCTCAACAACCGCCCTGAACTGGGTGATGGAGTACACCGGCTGGCTCTTTATGCTCCTGGCCTCCCTGTTCGTCGTCTTCGTCCTCTGGCTCGCGATGGGCAAATTCGGGAACATCCCCCTGGGCAAAGACGGCGAAAAACCCGAATTCCGGACCGTGTCCTGGGTCGCCATGATGTTCGCCGCCGGCATGGGCATCGGCCTGATGTTCTACGGCGTCGCCGAACCCCTCTACCACTACGTCTCACCCCCACCAGGGACCGTGGACGGCCGCACCCCCGCCGCCATCCAAACCGCCATGGCCACCTCAATCTTCCACTGGACCCTGCACCCCTGGGCCATGTACGCCGTGGTCGGCATCGCCATGGCCTACGGCACCTACCGCCTGGGCCGCCGGCAACTGATCTCCCTCGCCTTCACCTCACTCTTCGGAGTCCGCGTCGTCGAAGGACCCGTCGGGAAATTCATCAACATCCTGGCCATCTTCGCCACCCTCTTCGGCACCGCCGCGTCCCTGGGCCTGGGCGCCCTGCAAATCGGCAGCGGCATGACCTCCAACGGCTGGTTCGGACAAATCGGCACCCCCGTCCTCGTGGTCATCGTCGCCATCCTGACCCTGTGCTTCGTCGCCTCCGCCGTCTCCGGCATCAGCCGCGGCATCCAATGGCTCTCCAACATCAACATGATCCTCGCCGTCGTCCTGGCACTCATCGTGTTCCTCGTCGGACCCACCCTGTTCATCCTGAACCTCATCCCCTCCGCCGTCGGCGACTACGTCCGGGACCTCGCCGAAATGTCCTCCCGCACCGAAGCCGTCGGCGATGACGCCCTCCGCACCTGGCTCTCCGGCTGGACCATCTTCTACTGGGCCTGGTGGATCTCCTGGACACCCTTCGTAGGCCTCTTCATCGCCCGCATCAGCCGCGGCCGCACCATCCGCCAATTCGTCACCGGCGTCCTCCTGGTCCCCAGCGTCGTGAGCATCATCTGGTTCGCGATCTTCGGCGGCGCCGCCATCAACATCCAACAACAAGCCGACACAAACAACACCCCCGGCCTGGTCACCATGACCAACGGCAGCCCCTCCATCAACTTCGACGGCTCCCTCTTCGACCTCGTCAAAAACCTCAGCATGCCCGACTGGGCCACCGCCGCCGTCATCATCCTCGCCATGGTCCTCGTCGCCATCTTCTTCATCACCGGCGCCGACGCCGCCTCAATCGTCATGGGCTCCCTCAGCTCCAACGGCGCAGAACACCCCCGCCGCCCCATCGTCATCTTCTGGGGCTGCCTCACCGGCGCCGTCGCAGCCGTCATGCTCCTCGCCGGCGGCGACGTCCCCTCCGAAGCCCTCGCCGGACTCCAACGCATCACCATCGTCGCAGCACTACCCTTCGTCATCGTCATGCTCCTCCTCTGCGCAGCCCTCACCAAAGACCTCCGCCGCGACCCCCTCTCCCTCCACCGCCGCCTCGCCACCTCCGTCGTCGAACGCGCCATCCGCACCGGCGTCGAACAACACCGCGGCATCCAATTCGACCTCGTCACCCGGCACGATTCCGAGAATTGTACGGACGCCGACTGCTCCGGTGGGACCCCAACCGGAAGCATCCCCACAACCAGGGCGCCTGCCAACCGCGATAGGGCGGACAGGACAGACCTCAGTTGAGCCGAAGTCCTGTCCCCGGCGCCAGTGGCACCGGGGACAGGACTCTGCGCGTTAAACCGCAACCAGCGTGGCCTGACGCCGTCGGGACCGCCAGTCAATGCCGGGCATCAGGACGGGCACGAACAAACGCCAAAGCCCCGGCGGACACGGGTCCGGCCGAGGCCTTGGCAGTCAGGATATCTGCGGGTTCAGGCCCATATCTGGTAGCCACTGAATTTATCGAACAGGCGCCGGGTATCGGCGCCGGCGCCGGCGATCCAGAGCACCGAGTCATCGTCGGCAGCCTGATCAACAATGCCGGTGGCAATGTGCTCCCCCTGCATCCATACCTCAACGGTGCGCCCGGTCAGCTGTGACCAGTCCTCCCGCCTGCCACGTCCCGTGGCGGTTTTCACCGGGCGCGTCCCCAGCATGGTCATGTCCGCTACCAGCCGCGTTCTGCGAGGCGGTGTGGCTGCGGGATCTCGTCGACGTTGATGCCCACCATGGCCTCGCCCAGGCCGCGGGAGGCCTTGGCGATGACGTCGGGGTCATCGAAGAACGTGGTGGCCTTGACCACGGCGGCGGCGCGCTGGGCGGGGTTGCCGGACTTGAAGATGCCGGAACCGACGAACACGCCGTCAGCGCCGAGCTGCATCATCATGGCAGCATCGGCCGGGGTGGCGATGCCACCGGCGGTGAACAGCACCACGGGCAGCTTGCCGGCAGCGGCGACTTCCTTGACCAGTTCGTACGGGGCCTGCAGTTCCTTGGCCGCAACGTACAGCTCGTCCTCGGGCAGGGCCGCGAGCTTGGCGATCTCGGAACGGATCTGGCGCATGTGGCCGGTGGCATTGGATACGTCGCCGGTGCCGGCCTCGCCCTTGGACCGGATCATCGCCGCGCCCTCGTTGATGCGCCGCAGTGCCTCACCCAGGTTGGTGGCGCCGCAGACGAACGGGACCTTGAAGTTCCACTTGTCGATGTGGTTGACGTAGTCGGCCGGGGTCAGGACCTCGGATTCGTCGATGTAGTCAACACCGAGGGACTGCAGGACCTGGGCTTCGACAAAGTGGCCGATCCGGGCCTTGGCCATGACCGGGACGGACACGGCATCGATGATGGCGTCAATCATGTCGGGATCGGACATGCGGGAGACGCCGCCCTGGGCGCGGATGTCGGCCGGCACGCGTTCCAGGGCCATCACGGCCACGGCACCGGCGTCCTCGGCGATGCGGGCCTGTTCAACGTTGACAACGTCCATAATGACGCCGCCCTTGAGCATCTCGGCCATGCCGCGCTTCACCCGGCTGCCGCCGGTAAGAGGTACACCAACCATGATTTCTCCTGGTCTCGGGTCTAATATCCTTTTGATATATTAGTTCGGAGATCAAGTATCCTACCCGCCAAGAGGGGTGTCAACAGCTTTCCATGCCCCGGCCTACGCGGCGAAGAGTGCCTGCCGGACAGCATGTTCAAAGCCGCTGACGTGGACGCGCGCCAGCTCGGCCGCCCTGTCCTCATCGCCGTCAATCACGGCAGCCAGGAGGTCCAGGTGCTCCCGGACATGGTGGGAGAGATCCGGCAGCCGGTCAAGGACCATGCACCAGATCCGGGTGGCAAGGTTGTCGTACCGGATCAGGACATCCTCCAGGTGCGGGTTTGCTGCCGCCGCATAGATACCCCGGTGGACACTGGCGTCAAGGCGCAGGGTCTCCACCACCGAGGCGGAGCCCACGTCATAGGCTTCGACCTCGGCCACCACGCTGCGCAGGTGCGCCCGGGTTGCCGGCGACGCCACCCGCGCTGCACGGGCGGCAGCCAGGGGCTCCAGCTGGGCCCGGATCTCGGAGATGAACGCAAGGTCCGTCACCTCCACCCTCGTGGCGAAGGTTCCGCGGCGGGGGTAGGTGACCACCAGGCGGTCCAGCTCGAGGCGCTTCAGGGCCTCCCGCACGGGCGTGCGCCCCACGCCAAGGTCCTTGGCGAGGAGGTCGTCGTTAAGCAGGTCGCCGGGCTTGATATCCAGCATCACCAGGCGGTCCCGGATCTTGGCGTACGCAACGTCCGCCAGCGACTTTCCAACTGTTGCATCCGCAAATGCCAGATATTCAAATGCCACGGCGGCACCCCCTCTTCCCTTGGGCCACGAATGCCTATTGACCGCACCCAATGACCAGTATACGCTAGGTCACAATTCTAATATATCAGTTTAGAACCTAGGAATATATCTGAAGGAGGACCCGTGACCCTCGTGGATACCGGCTCATCTGCAAGCACCCTGACCAAGCCTCATGCAGCATCGGAGACGCCGGTGCAGAAGTTCGTGCTCACACTGTCGTGCGGCGAACGCGCTGGCATCGTGCAGGCAGTCACCACCTTCCTGTTTGAACGCGGCTTCAACATCGACGAGCACCAGCAGTTCGACGACGGCCTGCGCCAGACACTGCACCTCCGCACTGCTTTTTCCCAAACCTCTGCGTACTCGCCGGACCAGCTCGAAGAAGAGTTCCGGCCCATCGCTGAGCGGTTCGACATGAAGTTCAGCTTCCATGACCAAACCAAGCAGCGCGTCCTGGTTATGGTCTCAAAGTTTGGCCACTGCCTCAATGACCTGATCTTCCGCTGGCGCGGTGGCAGCCTGGGCGGGGACCTCGTCCTGGTGGTTTCCAACCACGAAACCCACCGGGCAATGGCGGAGGCCGCCGGACTCGAGTTCGTCTACATCCCGGTGACGCCTGACACGAAGGCGGACGCGGAGCGTCAGCTGCTGGACCTGGTGGACGAGCACCACATCGACCTCGTGGTGCTGGCACGCTACATGCAGGTGCTTTCCAACGACCTTTGCCGCTCCCTGGAGGGAAGGGCCATCAACATCCACCATTCCTTCCTCCCCGGCTTCAAGGGCTCCCGGCCTTACCACCAGGCCTACGACCGTGGCGTCAAGCTCGTCGGTGCCACGGCGCACTACGTCACTGCGGACCTGGACGAGGGCCCGATCATCGAGCAGGAAGTAATCCGGGTGGACCACACGTACGGACCCACCACCCTTTCGACCATCGGTCAGGATGCGGAAGCACTGGCCCTGTCCCGCGCCGTGCGCTGGCACTGTGAACACCGCGTGCTGCTGGACCAAACCAGCACCGTGGTATTCCGGTAACCACCAGCAAAACCCGGCATCGCCCACACACGAACATCAGCAGGAGAAACCACATGGCATCGACGCCTCGCATTGTCATCATCGGAGCTGGAATCGTTGGCACCAACCTCGCCGACGAACTTGTCACCCGCGGGTGGAACAACATCACGGTCCTGGACCAGGGTCCCCTCAACATGCCGGGCGGCTCCACGTCCCACGCCCCCGGCCTGGTCTTCCAGACCAACGCTTCCAAGTCCATGGCACTGTTCGCCAAGTACACCGTGGAGAAGCTCCTTTCCCTCACTGAAGACGGCGTCAGCTGCTTTAACCAGGTGGGCGGCCTGGAAGTGGCCACCACGGAGACCCGCCTGACCGACCTCAAGCGCAAGCTCGGTTATGCCGCTGCCTGGGGCATCGAAGGCAAGATCCTCAGCCGCGCCGAGTGCAAGGAGCTTTACCCCCTGATCAACGACGAGGACATCCTGGGCGGCCTCCACGTTCCCTCCGATGGCCTGGCCAACGCCGCGCGCGCCGTGCAGCTGCTGATCAAGCGGACCGAAGCCGCCGGCGTAACGTACCTGGGCAACACAGAGGTCACCGGCATCGAACAGTCCGGCCAGCGGGTCACGGGCGTCGAGACGCCCGACGGCGTGATCCCGGCTGACATCGTGGTCTCCTGCGCCGGATTCTGGGGCGCAAAGGTCGGCGAACTGATCGGCATGTCGGTCCCGCTCCTTCCCCTGGCCCACCAGTACGTCAAAACCACTCCGGTCCCCGCGCAGGAGGGCCGCAACCCGCTGCCGAACGGCGCCACGCTGCCGATCCTCCGCCACCAGGACCAGGACCTCTACTACCGCGAGCACGGCGACCGCTACGGTATCGGCTCCTACGCCCACCGGCCCATGCCCGTGGACCTGGACGAGCTGGGCAAGTACGAGCCCAGCAGCATCAGCGAACACAACATGCCTTCCCGGCTCGACTTCACACTCGAGGACTTCCTCCCGGCATGGGAAGCCACCAAGCAGCTGCTTCCTGCCCTGCGGGAAAGCGAAATCGAAGACGGCTTCAACGGCATCTTCTCCTTCACCCCCGACGGCGGTTCGCTGGTGGGCGAGTCGAAGGAACTGGACGGCTTCTTCGTCGCCGAAGCCGTGTGGGTAACCCACTCCGCCGGCATCGCCCGCGCCGTGGCCGAACTGCTGACCACCGGCAAGTCCTCCATCGACCTCGGTGACTGCGACATCCACCGCTTCGAAGAGGTCCAGCTGACCCCCGAATACGTCAGTGAAACCTCCCAGCAGAACTTCGTGGAAATCTACGACGTCCTGCACCCGCTGCAGCCCAAGCTTTCCCCGCGCAACCTCCGGGTGAGCCCGTTCCACGCCAGGCACAAGGCCCTGGGCGGAGTCTTCCTCGAAGGCGCCGGCTGGGAGCGTCCCTACTGGTTCGAAGCCAACGCCGACCTCCTCAAGGAGATGCCTGCCGATTGGCAGCCGCCGGCCCGCGACGCCTGGTCGGCCATGTTCAGCTCACCCATCGCCGCCGCGGAAGCGTGGAAGACCCGTACGGCAGTGGCCATGTACGACATGACCCCGCTCAAGCGCCTCGAGGTCTCCGGCCCCGGAGCCATGAAGCTGCTGCAGGAGCTGACCACCGCCGACATGTCCAAGAAGCCCGGCGCCGTCACCTACACCCTCCTGCTGGACCACGCCGGTGGCGTCCGAAGCGACATCACCGTGGCCCGTTTGAGCGAAGACACGTTCCAGCTCGGCGCCAACGGAAACATCGACACCGCCTACTTCGAGCGGGCCGCCCGCCACCAGACCGAAAACGGCACGGCCAGCGACTGGGTCCAGGTCCGCGACACCACCGGCGGGACCTGCTGCATCGGCCTCTGGGGCCCCCTCGCCCGGGACCTCATCGGCACCGTCAGCAACGACGACTTCTCCAACGACGGCCTGCGCTACTTCCGGTCCAAGAAGGTCGTCATCGGCGGCGTCACCGTCACCGCCATGCGCCTGTCCTACGTTGGCGAACTGGGCTGGGAACTGTACACCAGCGCAGACAACGGCCAGCGCCTCTGGGACGCTCTGTGGAAGGCTGGCCAGCCGTTCGGCGTCATCGCCGCAGGCCGCGCCGCGTTCAGCTCACTGCGCCTGGAAAAGGGCTACCGCTCATGGGGCACCGACATGACCACCGAGCACGATCCCTACGAAGCCGGCCTTGGCTTCGCCGTGAAGATGACCAAGGACGACTTCGTCGGAAAGGCCGCGCTGGAAGGCCGCTCCGAGGAGAGCTCCACCCGCCGGCTCCGCTGCCTGACCGTCGACGACGGACGCAGCATTGTGCTGGGCAAGGAACCGGTGTTCTACAAGGACCAGGCAGTTGGCTACGTCACCAGCGCGGCCTACGGCTACACCGTTGCCAAGCCAATCGCCTACGCCTACCTGCCGGCTGCGGTGTCCGTGGGAGACGCCGTGGAAATTGAGTACTTCGGCCGGCGTATCCAGGCCACCGTTACGGCTGATCCGCTGTACGACCCCACCATGTCCAGGCTCCGCGGCTAACAGTCCGCAGGGCCATCCACCAGGGACGCGGCGCGGACCCTCCCCTCGCAACCGGGGTCCGCGCCGCGTCCCTTCCCTTCGGGCATACCCAGCCCCAGCCAGGAACGGACCCATGATCAGTTCAGAAACAATCTCCGATTATCTCGCCAGGCTTGCGGCCCGCCACCCGACTCCCGGCGGAGGCGCAGCAGCGGCACTTCACGCTGCCCAGGGCGCCGCGCTGGTCGCCATGGTTGGCCGCTACACCACCGGCGGCAAGTACGAGCAGCACGCCGGGACCGTGCAGCGCATCATCGAAGTTGCCGACCGGCTCCGCGATGAGGCCCTGCACCTTGCCGACGCCGACGAGGTCGCCTTCCAGGGCGTCATTGACGCCTACAAGCTCCCCACCGATACCGAGGCACTCAAAACCGCGAAGGCGGCGGGAATCCGGGACGCCCTCGTCCGGGCTGCCCGGACCCCCGCGCAGCTCATTACGCTCGCCGGAGAAGTGGTGGACCTTGCAGCCGAACTGTTCGAGGTAGCCAACGCCAGCGTCATCAGCGACATCGCCGCCGCTGCCGACGCCGCACGGGCAGCCGCAACAACCGCCCGCATCAACATCGACATCAACGTCGTGGCCATCAAGGACCCCGGGGTGCGCACGGCGCTGTCGGAACAAACAGACGGACTCGAAGAAAAGACCGTCCTGGCCGCGGACAGGCTCGTGGCACGCGTCCGCGAAAGGATCCTCAGTTGAACACTGCATTGCTCTCCGGGAAGAGCCTGGCCGGGCTGATCAAGCAGCGGGCCCAGGACGAAGCCCGCGCCCTGGAAAACGACGGCCTGCACCCTACCCTCGCTGTTGTGGTGGCCACGGACGACGAATCAACGCACTGGTACGTCCGGTCCATTGAGCGGGCAGCGGAACGCGCCGGCGTCGGCTGCCGGATCATTGACCTGGGCCACGACGCCACCGAGCAGGCACTGGCCAGCGTGCTGGGGGACTTGAGCTCTGAGCCGTCCGTCAACGGCATCATCCTGCAGACCCCCCTGCCCCGGGGCGTCCGGATCGATGAGCTGGTGGGCATGATCGCCCCGGAGAAGGACATCGACGGTGCGAACCCCTTGAGCCTGGGCCGCCTGGCCGTAGGCCAGCCGGCGTTCGCTCCTGCCACCGCACGCGCCGTGGTGGAGATCCTTGACCACTACGACATCCCCGTGGCGGGGCGGAACGTTGTTGTGGTTGGCCGTTCCGCTGTGGTGGGAAAGCCGCTGGCCCTGCTGCTGCTCGAAAGGGACGCCGCCATCACGGTGTGCCACTCGAAGTCGGGTCCTTTGGAGACGTACACCAGGGCCGCTGACATCGTGGTGGTCGCCGCCGGACGGACGGGCCTGCTGACCGGCGGCCACGTGTCTGCCAAGGCAGTAGTGATCGACGTCGGGACCAACGTCCTGGCCGACGGATCCCTGGTGGGCGATGTGGATGAAACAAGCGTCCGGGGCGTCGCAGCTGCGCTGACTCCCGTTCCCGGGGGCGTCGGCTCCGTCACCACGGCGCTGCTGCTGCTGCACACTGCAGAGGCCGCCCGGGCGCAGTCACTGGCCGGCCGGCTTCCCGTGGGTTAGAGGACCGCCCGGATCAGGTTCTCGAATTCAGAGACGTGCTTGGCGGTCAGCCGGGCAGAGGCTTCAACGTCTCCATCGGCGATGCATTCAAGCAGCTCGATGTGTTGGGCAATGTGTTCCGAGACCGGAGGCAGCTTTTCCAGGACGAGGCTCCAGATCCTGGTGGCCAGGTTGTCGTAGCGGATCAGGACGTCTTCCAGGTGCCGGCTCCCCGCCGCCCGGTAGATGGTCCGGTGGACCCTCATGTCCAGGCGCATAAGGTCCCGCTGCGCCAACCGGCCGGCCAGGAGCTGGTCCACCTCCCGGGCGAACTCCTTCAGTTCCTGCTTCACCCTGGGCGAGGCCACCCGCGCGGCCCGCGCCGCTGCGGCTGGTTCCAGCAGCTGACGGATCTCGGAGATTTCGGCCATGTCCGTAATATCCACTCCGGAGGCGAACGTCCCCCGGCGAGGGTAAGCCACCACCAGGTGATCGCCTTCCAGCCGTTTCATGGCTTCCCGGATCGGCGTGCGGCCAACACCGAGCCGCCGGGAGATAACGTCGTCGTTGAGCGGCTCTCCCGGCTTGATGTCCAGGACGATCAGTTCATCGCAAAGAACCCGGTAGGCGTAGTCGGCAAAAGTCTCGTCGTCCTGGCGTGGCGGCACCTCAGCGCCGCCGGTTTCGACGGGTAGTCCGCTGCTGCTGTTCACGTTCAGGTCCCTTCGACCGTATGACGGAGCCTTGACTGGGACGCTCCAGGAACATAGTATTCCCAGATCTAATATATCAATAAATCCGGATAGAAATGTCAGGATTGCCTTTGCAAATGTGCCGGTTGCCGCACACTGGAGGCAGCCCAGGTCCACCAAAGAACGGAGAACGATGAGCCACGGAGCTGTGCCGCAGGTGCGGCTGGAAGTCGTTCCCTCTGCCGACCTGCTGGAGCGGCTCCCCGCCGTTTTCGGAGCGCCCGGTTTGGTCAGCGTGACATGCCTTCCGCACCACGGCCCCGAGCGGACCGTCGCGGCGTCAATCGAGCTCGCCGCGCACGGCTACCGGACGGTGCCCCATCTCGCTGCGCGGAGCATCACCAGCCATGACGGACTGACCGGGATGCTGGAGCAGTTGCAGGCCGCCGGGATCCAGGACTTGTTCGCTGTTGCCGGCGACCGCCGGAGCCCTGCCGGTCCTTACGCGTGGAGCGGGCAGCTTCTCGAAGCCATCAAGGCCTTTTCACCTGACATGTCCGTGGGCATCGCCGGCTACCCCGAGGGCCACCCCGGGCTCAGCGCGGACCAGCTGAAGCACAGCCTTGAAGCCAAGGCGCCCCTGGCCTCCTGCATGGTCACGCAGATGTGCTTCTCCGCGAAGACCATCGGCCAGTACTTCAGGACGCTCCGCAGCAGCGGAATCGAGCTGCCTGTCTGGGTGGGCGTACCGGGCCCGGTTTCCACCAAAAAGCTCCTGACCATGGGCGCACGCCTGGGGGTGGGCCGCTCCCTCAAGCTGGCCCGCGGGACCGGCATGGCCCGCGCACTGTGGAAGCGGCATGACCTCCTGCACTATGACAGTTCCCAACTGATCCGCGACGTCCACCGGGAACTGGCAGGGGACCCCTTGTTTGCCGGCTTCAATGTGTACGCCTTTAACGACTTCCACAATCTGCCCGGACTCCTCCAGGGCGCTCCCCTGGCTTTGCCGACCGGCACGGCCCCCGACCCGATTTTTCCCGCCCGGACCTGAAGGGATAGTCCACATGGCTTCGAAGGCCCCCCGCGACAACATCGATGAGTCAAAGCTGACTCTGACCAAACCCAAAAAAACGGCCGTCGGCATACCCGCCGTCGCCAACGCCCTGAAAATTTCGCTCCAGCAGATGGGACCGCTGCGCAGCGTGCAGACGCTGCTGGCCGTGAACCAGGTGGACGGCTTCGACTGCATGGGCTGCGCGTGGCCTGAACACGAGAAACGCAACGCTGCCGAGTTCTGCGAAAACGGCGCCAAAGCCGTGGCCGAAGAGGGTACCCGCCGGCGCGTCACCCCGGAGTTTTTCGCCCAGCACTCCATCGCCAGCCTGAAGGAACGCGACGACTACTGGCTGGGCCAGCAGGGCCGCCTGACCCACCCGATGTTCCTGGATGCGGGTGCCACCCACTACCGGCCCATCGCATGGGACGAAGCCTACGACCTGGTGGCCCAGGAACTGAGGGACATGGACAATCCCGACCAGGCGGTGTTTTACACTTCCGGCCGGACTTCGAATGAAGCAGCGTTCGCGTACCAGCTCCTGGTGCGCGGGCTGGGCACCAACAACCTGCCGGACTGTTCCAACATGTGCCACGAGTCCTCCGGCTCGGCCCTCGTTGAAACCATCGGGATCGGCAAGGGTTCCGTCAGCCTGCACGACCTGGAGACAGCGTCGCTGATTTTTGTGGCCGGCCAGAATCCGGGGACCAACCACCCGCGGATGCTCAGCGCACTGGAGAAGGCGAAGAAAAACGGCGCGTACATCATCTCCGTCAACCCGCTCCCCGAGGCAGGCCTGCTGCACTTCGAAAACCCGCAGCACGTCTCCGGCATGGTCAAGGGCATCCAGCTGACGGACGACTTCCTGCAGATCCGGGCCGGCGGTGACCAGGCCCTGTTCCAGGGGCTGGGCAAGTACCTCCTCGAGGCCGAGGCGCAGGGCCGGAACACCCCCGGCCTGTCCACCGTCCTGGACCACGGATTCATCAATGACCACACGGTGGGCCTTGATGATTACCTGCGATACCTCGAAAAGGCCGAATGGGATGACATCGTTGAGGCCACCGGGCTGACACTGGAGCAGATCCACGCGGCCGGCGAGCGGCTCCTGGCCTCAAGCGCCACGATCGTCTGCTGGGCCATGGGCCTGACGCAGCACAAGCATTCCGTCCCCACCCTCAAGGATGTCGTCAACGTCCTGCTGCTCCAGGGCAACATCGGCAAGCCCGGCGCCGGAGTGTGCCCGGTCCGTGGCCATTCGAACGTCCAAGGCGACCGCACCATGGGCATCTTCGAGAAGATGCCGGAGGCATTCCACGACCGGCTGGACCACGAGTTCGGGTTCCGCTCCCCCCGGGAACACGGCTTTGATACCGTGGCAGCCATCCGTGCCATGCGCGACGGCAAAGTCCGCGTGTTTGTGGGAATGGGTGGCAACTTTGTCAGGGCAGCGCCGGATTCCGAGGTCACGGAGCAGGCCCTGGCCAACACACGCCTGACCGTACAGATCTCCACCAAACTGAACCACTCCCATGTGTCCACGGGCCAGCGGGCCCTGATCTTGCCGACCCTTGGGCGCACGGAAAAAGACACCCAGGCCACCGGCGACCAGCGGGTCACCGTGGAGGATTCCATGAGCGCCGTCCACGCCTCGCGCGGACGCATCAAGCCTGCCAGCGAGCATCTCCACTCCGAGGTGGCGATTGTCTGCAACCTCGCCGCGAAACTCTTCACCGACAGCAACAACATCCCGCTGCCCAACACCCCCAAAGCCGCTTGGCTTTCGCTCCGGGACGATTACACCCTGATCCGGAAGCACATCGAAGCCGTCTTTGACGGTTTCGAGGACTTCGAGGCACGGATCCAGCATCCGGGCGGGTTCGTCCTGCCGCACCCGCCCCGGGATGCCAGGAAGTTCGACACTGCCTCCGGCAAGGCGCACTTCACGGGCAATGAACTGGAGTACCTCAAGGTCCCCGAGGGCCGGCTTATCCTCCAGACACTGCGCTCACACGACCAGTACAACACCACCATCTACGGCAAGGACGACCGCTACCGCGGGATCCATGGCGGCCGGCGCGTGGTCCTGGTCAACGAAAACGACATCACAGAGCTGGGCTTCGCTGACGGCGAGATGGTCCACCTGATCTCCGAATTCCAGGGCATCGAGCGCCGCGCGGAGAACTTCCGCATCGTTTCGTATTCCACCCCCAAGGGGTGCGCGGCCGCCTACTATCCCGAAACCAACGTCCTGGTGCCGCTGGAATCGGTGGCGGACACCAGCGGAACCCCCACGTCCAAGTCGGTCGTCGTCCGCCTCGAAAGGGCCGGACAATGAGCGCCGCCACGGCGACGGCCCTGCCCACCAAGGGCGTGGACCTGGTCCGCGCGGAACGGGCCATCCGCGAATACCTGCTGGCCATCGGCGAGGACCCTGACAGGCCCGGCCTGGTGGACACACCTGCCCGGGTGGCCCGGGCGGCAGGGGAAATGTTTGGCGGCCTCCACGAGGATCCCCTGGCCGTGCTGGATAAAACCTTCGACCTTGGCCATGGCGAAATGGTCATCGTCAAGGACATTCCCTTCTACTCAACCTGCGAGCATCACCTGGTGCCCTTCCACGGGGTGGCCCATGTTGGCTACATCCCGTCGGCGGAGGGGCTGGTTACGGGGCTGAGCAAGCTGGCCAGGCTGGTTGACGTCTACGCCCGCAGGCCGCAGGTCCAGGAGCGGCTCACCACCCAGGTGGTGGATGCCCTGGTGACTTCGCTGCGGCCCCTCGGGGCGATCGCCGTGGTGGAATGCGAACATCTCTGCATGTCGATGCGGGGAATCCGCAAACCGGGTGCCAAGACGATCACTTCCGCCGTGCGCGGCGAACTGCGGCTTCCGGCAGCCCGGGCTGAGGCGCTCAGCCTGATCCACGGCCGGTAGGAACCTCTGGACAGGCCTTCACGGCCGCCATAGTATGTAACTGATATATCTATTCGGTACTTCTCGAAATACCAGCATCCCAGTGATGGGCCGCCTCGTTCCCGTGAACGATGCTTCGACGTTACGGCGCTACGGCGCCTGAAACCTGGGGAGGTGACCGTCGAAGCATCGCTTTCGGGCACGAGGCGGCACATCCCGCCCCCGCACCACGCCTGCCCAAAGGAGCGCACATGCCAGGAAACAGAGCCGTCGCTTTTAAGGAACCTGGCATCGTCGAGATCATCGATACCGACTACCCAACGCTTGAACTCAGGGACGGGCCCGGCGTCAACCCTGCCAACGTGGGCCGCAAGGTCCCGCACGGAGCCATCCTGCGCACCGTGACCACCAACATCTGCGGGTCGGACCAGCACATGGTCCGCGGCCGCACCACGGCCCCACGGGACCTGGTGCTTGGCCACGAGATCACGGGGGAAGTCATCGAGGTGGGTCCCGACGTTGAGTTCATCAAGGTCGGCGACATCGTCTCGGTCCCCTTCAACATCTCCTGCGGCCGCTGCCGGAACTGTAAAGAGGGCAAAACCGGGATCTGCCTGAACGTGAACCCGGACCGTCCCGGCTCCGCCTACGGCTACGTGGACATGGGCGGCTGGGTGGGCGGCCAGGCCGAATACGTCCTGGTGCCCTACGCCGACTGGAACCTGCTGCGGTTCCCCGACCGGGACCAGGCCCTGGAAAAAATCATGGACCTGACCATGCTCTCCGACATCCTGCCCACCGGCTTCCACGGCGCCGTCACCGCCGGGGTCGGCGTCGGCTCCACCGTTTACGTCGCCGGCGCCGGACCCGTAGGCCTTGCCGCGGCAGCGAGCGCCCAGCTCCTCGGTGCCGCAGTGGTCATTGTCGGCGACATGAACGAGAAACGCCTGGCCCAGGCCCGGTCCTTCGGCTGCGAAACCGTCAACGTCACCAAAGGGGACCCGAAGGACCAGGTCGAGCAGCTCCTTGGCATCCCGGAGGTGGACTGCGGTGTGGATGCCGTTGGCTTCGAGGCCCGCGGCCACGGCCGGGATGCATCCCACGAAGCCCCAGCCACCGTGCTGAATTCCCTGATGGACCTCACCGCAGCCGGCGGCTCCCTGGGCATCCCCGGCCTCTACGTCACCGGCGATCCGGGCGGCATCGACGAGTCCGCCCAGCGCGGTTCCCTCTCGCTGTCCCTGGGCACCGGGTGGGCCAAGTCGCTGTCCTTCACCACCGGCCAGTGTCCCGTGATGAAGTACAACCGCCAGCTGATGACGGCCATCCTGCACAACAGGGTCCAGATTGCCAAGGCCGTCAACGCCAAGGCCATTCCGCTCGAAGAGGCGGCCCGCGGGTACGCGGAATTCGACGCCGGTGCAGCAACCAAGTTCGTCCTGAACCCCAACGGCTACGTCAAGGCCTGACACGCGGTGCGGATCGTCCGCAGCAGCAGTGCCACGCACCACCACATCCCCAGCGCATCACAATATCCAGGAAGGCGGCATGGATGCTCACCCATGACCTCCCCGTCGACATCGGCGCTTTCCAGCAGCCGGCAGCCCCGGCCGCGTCCCCAGGGTGGACCGAGGCACGCCGGTTGGCCTTCGAGTGCGCAATCCCGTTGGCGCCGGTGGACGTACCCCTCGTGGCGGCAACCGGGCGCACCCTGACCCGCGCCGTCACCGCCCTGCAAAGCCTCCCCCACTACGCTTCGTCCGCCATGGACGGCTGGGCCGTGAACGGCACCGGCCCGTGGATCCTTACCGGACCAGGGCAGCACCTGTCAGTGGGCCAGGCTTCTGTTATCGCCACCGGCGGGCTGGTACCCGGCGGCGCCGAGGCCATCCTCCGCAAGGAGAGCGGCCAGGTGTTCCTGGCTGCTGCCGGCAAGCCGGTCCTCTCGCTCAATGCCGACGCGAAGCCCGGCGAACCACGGCGCGCCCAGCACATCCGTCCCGCAGGGGAGGAGGCCACTGCGGGTGAAGTGCTCATCCCGCGCGGCACCGTGCTCAACCCCGCGCACGTGGCCTTGGCCGCGGTAGCAGGCCACGACACAGTCCAGGTCCAGGCCAAACCGTCGGTCGCCGTCGTGCTGACCGGATCCGAGGTGATCACCTCCGGCGTGCCCGCGCCGGGCCAGGTCAGGGACACCTTCGGTCCGCAGCTGGGAACGATCGTTTCCATGCTGGGCGGCACTCCCGGAGATCCGCTCAGGATCGGGGACTCCTGCAACGAGTGGCTCGCAGCCCTTGGCGCTCCTGCGTCCGCCGGAAAACCAGCGGACGTCACCATCACCACCGGCGGAACCGGCCGGTCGGCCACTGACCACTTCCGGGCCGCTGTGGCCGCGCTCGGCGGCCGGCTGCTGCTGGACGGCGTGGCCATGCGACCGGGCCACCCGGCAGTTCTCGCGGAGCTCCCGGACGGACGATTCATCGTTGGGCTGCCCGGAAACCCGTTGGCCGCCCTGATGGCCCTCCTCAGCATCGGCGCCCCGCTCCTGGCTGCCTTGGGAAACATGCCCCTGCCGGCACTTGACCAGGTGGTCTCCGGCAACGACATCGAACCCGCGCCGGGCCGGACCCGGCTCCTGCCCTGCAAAATGATCCAGGGGCTGGCCTTCCCCACGGAGCACACAGGCTCGGGCATGATGCGGGGCCTGGCCAGGGCCGACGGTGTGCTGGTGGTCCCACCTGCCGGGGTCGATTCGGGCGGCCCGGTTCCTTACCTCCCGCTCCCCTGGAGCCCGGACCAGCGACGACAGGATACGCCTTGGCACGCATGACCCAGCGCCGGAGGATCCACCGCTTCCGGGTGGACAGCAGCGGCACCGAATACCCCGTCAGGTTCACGGAGGACGTGCTGGCGGCCGAGGAACCCCTGGAAATACGGGTGGGCGGCCGTTCCTTCTCCGTCACCATGCGGACCCCAGGGGATGATTTTGACCTGGTGGCCGGATTCCTGGTCTCCGAAGGCATCATCCGCCGGCAGGACGAGCTGATCTCCCTCCGCTTCTGCGCAGGCGAAACCGAAGGCAGGCAGACGTTCAACGTGGTCGAAGCCCAGTTGCGGCCTGACGTGCCGATGCCGGACACCATGCGCCACGTGTATACCTCGAGCTCCTGCGGCATCTGCGGCACCGATTCCATTGAGGCCGTCCGTAAGACCATCCACTTCGACGCCGCGCAGGACCCGTTCCGGATTCCCGTGGACGTCCTCGCGGAACTTCCCGACCGGCTGCGCGAGGCGCAGGCGCTGTTCGAGAAGACCGGCGGCGTCCATGCCGCGGGGTTGTTCCGGGTGGATGAGGCAGGACAGCCCGAACTGCTGTGCCTTCGGGAAGACGTGGGCCGGCACAACGCCGTGGACAAGGTGGTGGGCTGGGCCCTGCGGCAGGACATGCTGCCCCTGCGCGGGACCGTGCTGCAGGTTTCCGGACGGGCCTCCTTCGAACTGGTCCAGAAAGCCGCCCTGGCCGGCATTCCCGTGCTGGCCGCCGTGAGCGCCCCCTCGAGCCTGGCCGTGGACCTGGCCGCTGAGACCGGCCTGACCCTGGTCGGCTTCAGCAGGGGAACCAGCCTGAACGTCTACGCCGGCCGGGACCGGCTGGCACGTCCGCGCCAACCGGCAGGCGTGGTAACCCACGCCGGACTTTGACGTGGTGCCGGCCCACCCCGGTGGGGCGTTGCGTCCGGAAGGGCATCCCCGCCCGGGGGTGCCCTTCCGCTTTTAATCCCAGGAACCCGTGGGGGAAGGCCGCCGCTCCGCCAAAAGAAGCCGCAAAAGTCCGGCACCTGAGTCGGACTAGGATGAGGAAGAAGAGGCAGCATCAGGCTTCCGGCCCGGCGCCTGACATGGCAAAACGACACGAGGCATCATGGCCGCACGCAATGACCCCGATACCGAAAAGGACGCCGACTCACAAGGCGGGGGCGTCCAGTCCGTCGACCGCGCCCTGCAGATCCTGGAAATCCTTGCCAGGCAAGGTGACGCCGGCGTCACCGAGATCGCCGAGCAAATGGGCATCCACAAGTCAACGGTCTCAAGGCTGGTTGGGTCACTGGTGGGCCGGGAAATGGTCCGCCAGAACAGCGAGCGCGGGAAGTACCAGCTGGGCTTTGGCATCCTGCGTCTGGCAGCCTCCATTCCCGGGCGGCTCAGCCTGGTGCACGAGGCCGGGTCCATCCTGGAAAAACTCGCCGCGGACCACAAGGAAACGGTGAATCTGGCCGTGCTGCGCTCCAACTATGCCGTCAACGTGGACCAGGCCATGGGGCCGTCAACCCTCGCCACCTACGACTGGGTGGGCAGCCTGACACCCCTGCATGCCACCTCAAGCGGCAAGGTCCTGCTCGCCGGCCTCTCCGCGGATGAGCGGGAGCAAATATTAAGGACGGTGGGCCTGTCAGCCCGTACGCCGCTCACCATCACCAACCGCGCGGAACTGGAAAAGCAACTGCTGGGGGTCTCCCGCAACGGCTACGCGGTGGTTCATGAAGAGTTCGAACTTGGCCTGACCGCCATGGCCGTGCCCGTCTACAACCACGTAGGCAAGGTCATCGCAGCCCTGAGCATCTCCGGCCCGGCGTTCCGGTTTATGCCGGAGGGCGACCCCGCGCTCATTGCGGACCTGCGGGAAGCCGGCCTGGCCATCAGCGCGAAGATGGGCTTCAGCCCCCGCTGAAGTGCCGGGCAGGGAAGACTACCCTGCGCGGCTGACGCCCGGCCCGCGCACCACAACGCCCTCCTCCTTCCTGGAATTTTCCAGAAAGGAGGAGGGCGTTTTCGGTGTGCCGAAGCCTACGGCGTGTGGCCGGAGTCCCGTTCCGCCGCCTGATGGCCGGCGGCCGCCGAGTGGGCGTCGCCTTCCCCGTGCGCGTCATCGTTTTTGCCTTTGCCGAAGGGCAGTGCCTTCAGGAGCGGCTGCACCACAACCATCACCAGCAGGCCCCACGCCAGCCCCACGACGGCGGAGCACAGCGTGTTCACCAACCAGCCCAGGAAGCCGCCCACCACCGCGATCCCCGCGAAAGGGGCCTCCAGGGTGTGGATCAGGTCGTAGGGCTGGTGCCAGCCGAGATCGTGCGCGCCCTGCACCATGATGTGGCCACCGACCCACAGCATGGCCACTGTCCCCACCAGGGTGATGGTAGCCAGGACCGCAGGCATCCCCTTGACCAGCAGTCCGCCGAAACGCTTGGAACCGGCCGAGTCCTTGGCGCTCAGGTGCAGCCCGATGTCGTCCATTTTGACGATCAGCGCCACGGCGCCGTAAACGAGGACCGTGATCGCAAACGCAACAACTACCAGGATGAGGGCCCGGACCCACAGTGACTCATCGGCCACTTCGGTCATGGAGATGACCATAATCTCGCAGGACAGGATGAAGTCGGTGGTGATGGCGCCCTTGACCACCTTTGCTTCGGCCCCGGCTCCCCGGTCAACCGCAGGTTGGTCTTCGGCAGCCGCGTGGTGGCCGAAGAACTTGTGCCAGACCTTCTCGGCACCCTCGTAGCAGAGGTACGTTCCGCCCAGCATCAGGATGAACGGGATCACCGCGGGGATAAAGGCGCTGATAAGCAGCAGCGCCGGCAGGATGATGAGCAGCTTGTTCCGGAGCGAACCCCAGAAAATCCGCTTGATCATGGGCAATTCGCGGGACGGGTCGGCCCCGGAGACGTACTGCGGGGTCACTGCGGCGTCGTCGATGACCACACCGGCGGCTTTGGCCCCGGCCTTGGCGGCGCCCGCGGCTATGTCGTCCACGGACGCGGCGGCGATGCGGGCCAGCGCGGCCACGTCATCAAGGAGCGCAACCAGGCCCCCGCTCACAGCTGGTCCCCAAGGTGGCTGGGGGCTGGCTTTTGGGCGTGGGCGCCTTGGACTGGGAGCACAATTAGCATGTTCGGAGTATATGGTGACTGGCAGCCCTTCGCAGGAAGCCCCGTCACGCTGCACCCTGCGGGGTTTTGCCTACCGCCGGAATGGGGCGGGCTCAGGAGGGGCGCAGCACACCCGGGACAGTTGAAAACCATCCCCGACCCGCCGAGAAGGATCCAGGCGCCGATCACCCGTTGCTGTTCCCTCCGCGCCCACCCCGGCTGTTGCCCGGCCGCAGGCCCGGTGGCAGGATGGCCGGATGGCGATCGAGGTCCGTCCGGCGACCGTTTTCGACGATGTCCGGACCATGGTGGGGCCCAAGCGGCCCGATGCCAACGTGTGCTGGTGCCTGAGCTACCGCATCCCATCGAAGGAGAACCAACAGCTGCACGGGACTGAACGCGGCGACCTGGTCCGGACGCTGGTGCGCCAGGACCCGCCGCCGGGTGTCCTGGCGTACGACGGCGGCGAGGCAGTGGGGTGGGCAGCGGTGCACCCCCGCGCGGACACCAGCTTTGCCGGGAACCGGCGGATCCCGCACGTGGACGAACTGGCGGTATGGTCCGTCTGGTGCATCCGGGTGCGGCCCGGGCACCGGAAGAAGGGCATCTCCCACGCGCTGCTGGCAGGGGCAGTGGACCTGGCCCGGAGCTACGGGGCGCCAGCCATCGAGGGCTACCCGGTGGACAACGCCGGCGCCAAGGTGGACCTCACCATGGCGTACGTGGGGACGCGGAAGCTGTTCGCCGACGCGGGATTCCGAAAGGCCGCGGACACCACGTCCGTGCTCAACGGATTTCCACGGGTCCTGATGCGGTTGGACCTTGACTGACAGGACCGCCGGTCACGGCTTCTTCCACCATTTGCCCGGCCAGTCCTCGTCGATGGCCCACAAGGCCAGCAGGAGGGCATCAGCCGTGATCAGCCCGGCGATGAAGTAAGCCCACCCCGTATAGTCCACGGCAATCTCCTGACCCGGTACGCCCCAGCCACTCGATTGCCTCCAAGTGTGCCACCTAGAGCGCCGGGATGGAACGGCTCCCGCCCGGAGACCTGAAGGGTTCCGCGAACCGGTGGTGCGCCTCTGTCTCAAGCTTCAGCCGGCGCGTCAGCAGTTCCACCCGGTCCGAGATCTCCGCGCCCACCATCAGCCGGTCACCCGGCCAGCTGGAAACCTCACGGGACTCGGCCAGCGCCCGCGACAGGGCCTTCGCCGCTGCCCGCACCCTGCGGGAGTGGGAGAAGAGCCGCCGGAGCGCCTGCAACTTCCCACCGGCCCTGGGCGGCCCACCCGGCCCCGGGGCATCGGCGGCGGGGCCGTTCCCGCCGGCCATCGCCGGTGCGGGCCCAGGACCTGCCTGCGCACCGGTCCCTTCGGAGGCGCCAGCGTGCCTGGGGTTCCGCCCCGGCAAGGCAGTGCCTTCCGCTGCGGTTTCGTCGTGGATTCCGGGCGCCGCATGGCGGCCACCGGCCTTCTGCGGTTGTTGCCCGGCCTCAACCGGCAGCCGGGCAGCGGCCGACGCCGGGCTGCCGCCTGGCGCTCCGGCCGCACCCGCGGCGCCGGGCCCGCCGGCCGCCGTCGGCTGCGTGTCCGCCAGTTTTGCCCGGCTACCCACCGTGGTCCGCTGGTTCCTGTTCTTTCCCATGGCTGTCCCGCCCCTTCCCCAAGCGGCCCAGCTTCAGGTGGGGCCGCCGTCGGCCCGGTCTGCAGGAAAGCTGCGCCAGGATCCGAGTGTCTCCGCCCAGGCTCAACGTCAGGCCAAGCGGATGCAAAGATTGCCACAAGACTCCCTGCCGCCTCCGCGCCGGACCCCGCACAGTTACTACGATTTCGGTGCGGTAGGGGCACTTTGCATGCCGCGCGGGCCTTAATGCGGTAGAAGTAGACCTATGGTCTCTCCCACCGAACTCCGCCGTGCCGTCGTCATCGAGGATGACCCCGACATCCGCGGCCTGCTGGTCCGGGTCCTGGCCAAGCAGGGGTTCGAGGTCACCCATGCCGGCACCGGGATGGCCGGCGTTGCCGAAGTCCGCTTGCAACAGCCTGACCTGGTCACCCTCGACCTGAACCTGCCGGACATCGACGGGCTGGAAGTCTGCAAGCTGCTCCGCGAGTTTTCGGATGCCTTCATCGTGATGCTCACCGCACGCGCCGATGAACTGGACAAGCTGACCGGCCTGGACAACGGCGCCGACGAATACATCAGCAAGCCCTTCAGCCCCCGCGAACTGCAGTCCCGGATCAACGCCCTGTTCCGGCGCAGGCCCTCCGCCGAGGCCGATTCGGCGTCCCGGAGCGAACTGCAAAGGGCCACCGAAGTGCAGCAAAGCCTGCTGCCCAAGGAAGACATCCGGGTGGCGGGCTATGACGTCGCCGGCCTGTTCAGGCCCTCCCGCAGCGTTGGCGGGGACTTCTACGACTGGTACCAGACCCCTGACGGCCTGCACCTGACCTTCGCGGACGCCATGGGCAAGGGCATGGGCGCCGCCCTGATCGCCGCCACCGTCCGGGCCGTGATGCGCTCCACCGGCCGCCGGCAGGACCTGGACGGCGCGTTCGCTGCCGCCAGCAAGGCGATCGCCACGGACCTGGACTCCTCCAATTCCTTTGTCACCCTGTTCCACGCCCGGCTGGCCGCTGCCACCGGGACCGTCAGCTACGTGGATGCCGGGCACGGACTCGCGCTGCACATCCAGGCCGGCGGCACGGCCCGCCGGCTTCCCTCCGGCGGACCGCCCGTGGGTGCCTGGGCGGGAACCCAATGGCCGCAGTCGGACCTGCTCCTGGCGCCCGGTGACTCCCTGGTGGTGGTGAGCGACGGCGTCCTGGATGTCTTCGAGTCCGTGGAAGCGTTCACCGCCGCCGTGCTCGAAGCGGCGCAGAACCAGGAATCGGCCCAGTCCGCCAGCGGCGCCATCATGGCCCTGGCCCCCGCCGATACCGCCGAGGACGACGTCACCGTGGTGGTGGTCCGGCGGCTGCCCGAAGGTGCGGCGGCATGACCCGGTTCTGGACCCGGCTGGTGGTGGTGCTGACCGTCATCACGGGGCTGAACTACATCGGCTGGCGCTGGATGGCGTCCTTGAACTGGGACGCCTGGTGGATTGCGCTGCCCCTGGTGATCGCGGAAACCTACAGCCTGATCGACGTGATGCTGTTCGGCATGACCGTCTGGCGGCTGAAGCTCCGCAAGGCCGCCCCGGTGGCGCCCGCGGACGCCACCGTTGATGTTTTTATCACCACGTACAACGAAGACCTGGACATGGTGATGACCACGGCCCTTGCTGCGCAGCGGATCAGGCACCCGCACAGCACCTGGATCCTGGACGACGGCGCCCGCCCGGAACTCAAGGCCCTGGCCGAGGAGCACGGGCTGGGCTACGTGACCCGCAGCGGGGACTGGACCGCCAACGTTCCCCGCCACGCCAAGGCCGGCAACCTGAACAACGCGCTGATGGTTACCCATGGCGAGTTCCTGCTCATCCTGGACGCGGACCAGATCCCGGAACCGGACATCCTGGAAAAGACGCTGGGTTACTTCACCAACGACAAAGTCGCCCTGGTCCAGACCCCGCAGTACTTCAGCAACGTCCCCGCCAGCGACCCCCTGGGCAGCCAGGCGCCCCTCTTTTACGGGCCCATCCAGCAGGGCAAGGACGGCTGGAACGCTGCCTTCTTCTGCGGCTCCAACGCCATCCTGCGCCGCGAGGCCCTGATGCAGCTGGGCCTGGTGGGGTACGTCAAGGAAACCGAGAAGAGCATCCGCCGGGCCCTGGCAGCATCCCGCTCCGCCATCCGGCAGGCCCGGAAATCCGCTGACGTGCAAGCGCCCCTGGTGGCCCAGGTCCTTGACGAAGTTGAAGCGGCCACCGTCGAGGCCCAACGGCAGCTCGACGACGGCCAGTCCCTCAGCGAGCTCACCTACCGGGTCCGGCGCCGGGTGGACAGCGCCGTGCAGACCCTGGTGCTGGCGGACGTCGAAGCGCTGCAGTCCGACCTTGAGGAGATCGCCGCCATGGAACTCGCCCACGTGGGCGACTCCGGGGTCCCGGTCGTTGCGGACGATGCCGTGCAGCGGATGTCCGCCCGCGACTGGTCCCCGCTGGGCGCCCTGGAATCAGTCCAGGCGGTCCTCGACGCGCTGTCCGTGGAACGCAACGACGAGGCCCAGCCCGTGATGCCGCTGGCCACCATCTCCGTCACCGAGGACATGGCCACGGCGATGCGGATGCACGGCATGGGCTGGGAGAGCGTCTACCACCACGAGGTGCTGGCCTACGGCCTCGCGCCGGAGGACCTGCAGACCATGCTGACGCAGCGGCTCCGCTGGGCCCAGGGCACCATCCAGGTGCTGCTCCGGGAAAACCCGCTGGTGCAGAAGGGCCTGAAGCTTGGCCAGCGGCTGATGTACTTCGCCACCATGTGGACGTACCTGAGCGGCTACGCGGCAGTCATCTACTTCGCGGCCCCCATCATCTACCTCCTGCTGGGCATCCTGCCGGTCACCAGCCTCAGCTGGGACTTCTTCATCCGCTTTATCCCCTTTATGGTGGTCAACCAGATCCTGTTCGCCGTGGCCGGCCGCGGCATCCCCACCTGGCGGGGCCAGCAGTACAGCCTGGCGCTGTTCCCAACGTGGATCAAGGCCTGCTCGACGGCGGCCCGGAACGTCTGGTTCGGCCGTCCCCTCGGGTTCGCCGTCACCCCCAAGAACCGCCAAAGCGGTGGTCCCAGCTGGAGCCTGATCCAGCCCCAGATTGTGGTGGCGATCCTGCTGGCGGTGGCCGCCGTCGTCGGAATCATCCGCCTTGCCACCGGCCTGGCGGAACCGCTGGGCACACTGGTCAACGTCGCCTGGGTCATTTTCGACCTGGTGGTGATGAGTATCCTGGTCCGCGCCGTGCTCTACAAGGGTTACGAACCGGCCGCAGAACCTGCAGCAACAGAGAGGGAATCCTGATGGAATTTAGTTATGAGGTCAAGGACTCGTATGCGGAAGTGAAGGCGGACGGGCGGCTGAACATGGTTTCTGCCCCCAAGCTGCGCGAGTTCGTCACCGACGTGATCGCCGGCGGGTCCAACCGGATTGTGGTCAACCTCGAAAACACTGCCTTTATGGACTCCTCAGGCCTTGGCGCGCTCATCGGCTGCCTCAAGGCCGCACGGCAGGCCGGCGGCGACCTCCGCATCGCCGCGGTCCAGCCGCAGGTCCGGATGGTCCTGGAGCTCACCAGCATGGACAAGGTCCTCACGGCCTACCCTTCCGCCGAGCAGGCGTTCGGCAATGACTGAGGTCCTCGCCTCCCGCAGCTTCCGCGGGCCCGCCGCCGACGACGCCATCGAGTCCGTCCACAACGACCTGGACAGCCTCTGGCTGGACGTCCCCTTTGTGCACGACATGGACCAGATGACCTTTACGACGGCGGTCATCGAGTCCGCGTCCAACATCGTCCAGCATGCCGAGCCGGCCGGCCGGGACGCCGTGGAGCTGGGCGTGGACATCACCGTCCAGCCCACCTTCCTGCAGGCCCGTGTGAGCGCCTTCAACGCCAAGCCGCCGTTCGGCCCGATGGAACCGGCCACCCCCGGCGAGGAAGCCGAGTCCGGCCGCGGGCTCGCGCTGATCCAGGCCCTCGTGACCACCGTGACCTTTGAGCGGCAGGACGGCACCAACACCTGGGTACTGTCCAGGACATCGGCACAGACTTAGTCCGCGCCCGGTCCCGGGCTCGCCAGGACCGGGCGCCTGCTGGGCGCCGGGAGCCGGCCGGCCCTAGTTACCCGTTGGGAACAGCACCGATACCGTGGCACCGCCGCCCGGTGTCCCGCTGATCACCAGGTCCCCGCCGTGGGCCTGGGCGATGCGCTCGCAGGTGGCCAGACCCAGCCCGGTTCCCGCGCCGTCGCCCGGCCGCCGGAGGCGGACCAGCGGCTCCACTGCCCGTTCCCGGTCTTCGGGGCTGATGCCCTTGCCGTTGTCCGCGACGTGCAGGATGACGCCCCGGGCCTTCCTGGTGGCGCTGATGAGCACCTGGAGCTCCCGGCTGCTGCTGCTGTAGTTCAGGGAGTTGGCCAGGAGGTTCTGGACCAGGGTCCGCAGCTGCGCCCTGTCGGCGAACATTTCCGCGTCCTCGCAGGTGATGCCGCTGGCCCCGCCAAGATCCAGGCCCAGGTCCTGGGCGGCTTCGGCGGCCACGGCCAGCAATGACACCCGCTCGCGGTTCAAGGCGCCGTTGGCCCGGGAGTAGTTCAGCACGTCCTCCAGGGTGCCCAGCATCCTGCGGCCGCCGCTGCCGATGTAGTCCAGGTACTCGGCCGCCGGGTGGCCCGCCGGGATATCGGGGTCGTCCTCCGCCAGCTCCACGTAGCCCAGGATGGTGGTGAGCGGGGTCCGCAGGTCATGGCTGACGCGGCCGGCAAATTCCGCCAGCATGGTGTTGCTGCGCTGCAGCTCCTCGAGGGCATTGTTAAGCTGCAGCGTGCGGTGCTGCAGTTCCAGGAGTTCAACCACCTGCCGGGCCAGCACCTCCAAGAGGTCGATCTGTTCCACGGACGGCGCGTGCATCTGGTCGGAAAAGACGCACAGCGAGCCCAGCACCAGCCCTTCCGACGTCTCCAGCGGGACCGATGCGTAGAAACGCACTTCGGCAATTTCACCTGTCACAAAGGGGTTGCCCGCGAACCTCGGATCCGTGGACGCGTCCTGAACCACCGTGGTTGATCCACTGAGGAAAACGGCCGCGCACATCGAGTCCTCGCGGGAGCAGATCCCGGCGTTCACGCCTGAAGCGGCGATCTGCAGTTGCTGATCGGCGGTGATGATGTTGACGACGCTGTACGGCACCCCGCAAAGCGACGCCGCCAGCCGGACAAGATTGTCCAGCGAAGTCTGCGCCCGGCCGTCCAGGAGGGCCGGAACTTTGGTGCCGCTTTTCGGCAGCAGTCCGTATTCCTGCAGGTCAGAGTCACGCACCGCGTCGTCACCGGTCAGCATCTGCACAGCTGTCCCGTTCATGTTTCAGTTGCTCCCCAAAGTTGTTGCCAACGGGGCAAGGCCCCTTCCGGTGATGATACCCAATGCCCGGACGCCTTGCTGTAGCCTCTTGACACGGCACCGCACCCTGGCCTTCAATATTACGTATGCTGAAATAACAGTTCCATGATGCGGAAGCCTGGCGTGCGCAAGCCGATGGGTGCCGGGAACTCCGGCCTCCGCATAGCCGTCACCATGGATGCCAGCATTCCAAGGAAGCAGCCAGCATGAAGCTTGCCGAATTTAACGCCGCGGATCCCTCCGCCGCCGCCACCACCCTCCGGCCCTGCGTCGACGTCACACGCTGGGTGGACGCCGTGGCCGCGGCCCGCCCCTTCGCGTCCAAGGCCGCACTCCTCGAGTTCGCCTCCTCGGCGGCCGATCCATTCAGCGCCGCCGAGGTCGAAGCTGCCCTCGCCCACCACCCGCGGATCGGGGAACGCCCGACGGCGGCCGGAACCGAAGCGGCCATGTCCCGGTCCGAACAGGCCGGGGTGGACCCTGCCGACGCCGACGCCGCGACAGCCCTCGCCCACGGCAACAGGGAGTACGAGGAGAAGTTCGGCCGGGTCTTCCTGATCCGCGCGGCCGGACGCACCGCCCCGGAGATCCTTGATTCCCTGAACCGCCGGCTTGCCAACTCCCCCGCCGAGGAAGACACCATTGTGGCGCAGCAGCTGCGCGAGATTGCCGTACTTCGGCTCGAAGGACTGATCAGCGAGTGAGCGTCTCCCACGTCACCACCCACATCCTGGACACCGGCGCCGGCCGCCCCGCGGCGGGAGTCGCCGTCGTGCTCTATGCAAAGGACGCCGGAACCTGGCAGGAGCTGGCCCGCTCCACCACCGACGCCGACGGCAGGGCCAAGGACCTGGGACCCGGGCAGCTCGAACCCGGGCACTACCGGCTCAACTTTGCCACCGGCTCCTATTACGCCGGGCTGGCGACGGCAACGTTCTTCCCCGAGGTGGACCTGGTTTTTGAAGTCTCCGGGCCCGAGCACTACCACGTGCCGCTCCTCCTGAGCCCCTTCGCGTACTCCACGTACCGCGGCAGCTGATACCCGCCCGTTGCGCTATCACTTATGGTCGCCATCCGTCGGTTTTAGGAGCCATAAGTGATAGGGCAACGGGGGAGCGAATGTAGGCTTGATGGCATGTCTTTGAACCAACCCCCGGCCGAGCGGCGGGAAGTAACCGTCCGCCGTGCACCCAAGTATGTGCCGTTCCTGATCCTGGGGGCACTGGTGGGCGCCGGCGCCGCCGCGGTGGTGGCGTACGGCCTGCCCGGTGACCAGAGCTTCGATCCGGGCGCCGTGTTTGGCTTCTTTATGGTGATGTTCGGCGCCGGCGGCGCAATCCTGGGCGCCGTGCTGGCCCTGGTCCTGGACCGCCGCAGCGTGAAGCGGCAGCAGCGTGCAACGGTGGAGGCCGTGCCGGATTCCGAGCCGGACACCGATCCGCAGTCATAAACGGGCCACCGGAAATCTCCTACCCCATCTCATGAGATAATCGACCAGTGGCACGCGGCGATGGAAAACTTTCCCATGATCTTCTCCCTGGCGAAAAAGGCCCGCAGGACGCTTGTGGCGTCTTCGGAGTCTGGGCACCAGGTGAAGAAGTAGCAAAACTCACCTACTACGGGCTGTATGCGTTGCAGCACCGCGGACAGGAGTCCGCCGGCATCGCTACCAGCGACGGCAAACGCATCAACGTCTACAAGGACATGGGCCTGGTATCCCAGGTCTTCGACGAGACGACGTTGAATACCCTGACAGGGCACCTGGCCGTCGGCCACTGCCGTTATTCCACTACGGGCGCCAGCCACTGGGCCAACGCCCAGCCCACCCTTGGCGCCACCGCCACGGGCACCGTGGCACTGGCCCACAACGGCAACCTGACCAACACGGCCGAGCTCAACGCCATGATCAGTGAGCGCAATGGCGGCCAGCTCAGCGGCGAGATGAAGCAGGGCAACACCTCGGACACCGCCCTGGTCACCGCGCTGCTTGAAGGCGAAGCCGGAAAGACCCTTGAGCAGACGGCAATCGAGCTGCTGCCCAAGATCAAGGGCGGCTTCTGCTTTGTGTTTATGGACGAAGGCACCCTCTACGCAGCCCGCGACACCTACGGCATCCGCCCGCTGGTCCTGGGCCGGCTGGAGCGCGGCTGGGTGGTGGCCTCCGAACAGTCGGCCCTGGCCACCGTGGGCGCCAGCTTCATCCGCGAGATCGAGCCGGGCGAATTCATCGCCATCGACGAGGAAGGCGTGCGGTCCCAGCGCTTTGCGGAGCCGACGCCGGCCGGTTGCGTTTTCGAATACGTCTACCTTGCCCGTCCGGACGCCGCCATCGCGGGCCGTTCCGTCTATGAGTCCCGGGTGGAGATGGGCCGCCAGCTGGCCCGCGAAAACACCCAGGAGGCCGACATCGTGATCCCGGTCCCCGAATCCGGGACCCCCGCCGCGGTGGGCTACGCCGAGGAATCCGGCATCCCCTTCGCGCACGGTTTCGTCAAGAACTCCTATGTGGGGCGGACCTTCATCCAGCCGTCGCAGACGCTGCGGCAGCTGGGTATCCGGCTCAAGCTCAATGCCCTGGAATCCGTGATCCGCGGCAAGCGTGTGGTGGTGGTGGACGACTCGATCGTCCGCGGCAACACCCAGCGGGCCATCGTCAGGATGCTCCGCGAAGCCGGCGCCGCCTCCGTGCACGTAAAGATCTCCTCCCCGCCCGTCCAGTGGCCCTGCTTCTACGGCATCGACTTCGCCTCCCGCGCGGAGCTGATCGCCAACGGCGCCACCATCGACGAGATTTCCCAGGCCATTGGCGCCGATTCGCTGGCCTACATCTCCGAGGACGGCATGATCGGAGCCACCCGCCAGCCGCGGGAACGCCTCTGCACCGCCTGCTTCACCGGCAAGTACCCCATCGAGCTGCCTGGTTCGGACAAACTGGGCAAGAACCTGCTGGAACGGACGGACCTGGGTGGCCTCGCGCCGTCGTCTTCCGCCCTTCCCGGCGAGACTGCAGCCCTGGCCGTCGATTCCCACAACGACCCCGCCGAAAAGGCAGGCGCCACCGGCTGCGATCCCGGCCCGGACGCCGAATTTGAGAACCTGCTGACCGAAGCCGACATGGTGCCTGACGTACACGCCAGCGCCGCCGGCGCCGACAAGAAAGAGTCCGTATGACTTCCGCCAACACCGCCGCCGGGCCCGCTTCCGAGAAGCAGGGACAGATCACCTACGCCTCCGCAGGTGTGGACGTTGAAGCCGGCGACCGCGCCGTCGAGCTTATGAAGGGTGCCATCAAGGCCACCCACAACTCCTCGGTGATCGGCGGGGTGGGCGGCTTCGCCGGCCTCTACGACGTCTCGAAGCTGCTGACTTACAAAAAACCGCTGCTGGCCACGTCCACGGACGGTGTCGGCACCAAGGTGGCCATCGCCCAGGCCATGGACATCCACGACACCATCGGGTTCGACCTGGTGGGCATGGTGGTGGACGACATCGTGGTGGTGGGCGCCGAACCGCTGTTTATGACCGATTACATCGCCTGCGGCAAGGTGGTGCCGGAACGCATCGCCGACATCGTCCGGGGCATCGCTGCTGCCTGCTCCGTGGCGGGCACCGCACTGGTGGGCGGCGAGACCGCCGAGCACCCGGGCCTGCTGGGTGAGCACGAATACGACGTCGCAGGTGCTGCCACCGGCGTGATCGAGGCCGACCAGCTGCTGGGCCCGGACCGGGTCCGCGCCGGCGACGTGGTGATCGGCATGGCGTCCTCCGGCCTGCACTCCAACGGCTACTCCCTGGTCCGCCGTGTCATCAACCACGCCGGCTGGGCCCTGGACCGCCAGGTTTCCGAGCTGGGCCGCACGCTGGGCGAGGAACTACTGGAGCCCACCCGCGTCTACGCAGCGGACTGCCTTGACCTGGCCCGCACCTTCCCGGTCAGCGCCTCCGCCGGCGGCGGCGCAGCTGTCCACGGCTTCAGCCACGTAACCGGCGGTGGCCTCGCCGCAAACCTGGCACGGGTCCTGCCGCAGGGCCTGGTGGCCACGGTGGACCGCGCCACGTGGGAACTTCCCGCCATCTTCAAGCTGGTCTCCGAGCTGGGCAACGTCCCGCTGGCGGACCTCGAGCGTACCCTGAACCTCGGTGTGGGCATGGTGGCCATCGTCTCACCGCAGGCCGCTGACGCCGCTGTTGCCCGCCTCAACGACCGTGGCCTGCCGGCCTGGGTCATGGGCACCGTTGCGGCCGACTCCGACTCTGTCGACAAAGCCGGCCCGGATTACGTCCAGGGCGCCAAGGGCGTGGACGGCGGCGCCGTCCGCCTGGTCAACGCCTACGCCTGACCCCGCCTGGCCGGTACCTTCCGGTTTCGCTGCGGCAGCCCTGCGAAGCTTTAGCAGGGCTGCTGCGGCGCAACTGCGGCCGGGCGCCTTGTCCGGATTCCGGAGCCGCCCGGGCAGGCACAAAAAACCCGCCACCCGAGCCGGCTCTGATACTGCGCAACAGCGGCCTGGAGCCTTGTCCGGATTCCGGAGCCGCCCGGGCAGGCACAAAAAACCCGCCACCCGAGCCGGCTCTGTTACTGCGCAACAGCGGCCTGGAGCCTTGTCCGGATTCCGGAGCCGCCCGGGCAGGCACAAAAAAACCGCCACCCGCACCGTTGGTACGGTGCCGGCGGCGGGCAGCTGACTGCATCCGGCGCGGGGAATCCTTCTGGATCCGGGTGCCGGAAAAGAAGCGCCGCACCCGCTGTGGTCACACGCGGGGCGTGCGGGAACAGCTGTGCGGCGGCGTCACAGCGCTGCGGCCCGAAGGCCGGAGCGGCAAGCGACAACTAGCCGATGCGGCGGGTGTGTACCCCGTCGTCGTCTTCTTCCAAATCATCCGCGTACTTGTCCACGTAGGCCGAATAGTCCGGTTCAACCGGTTCGTTGGCGAAACGGCTCGGCGCACGGACTTCAGAGCTCTTAAGCTCACGCTGGAGAGCTGTGTAGTCAGTGTTCGGGGAATAGTACTTAATGTCCCGAGCCTGTTTGGTAGCTTTTGCCTTTTGACGGCCGCGCCCCATGGCGTGACCCCCTTTTGTACTCGGACCGGAGGTGGTCACCATTGGCGTTAGTGAGGCCCCGGAATGTTTGGTCAATTTGTCGTACCCCTAGATTACATGCTTTAAGCTGCCACTGCTTGCCAGCCGCGGCCTCCGCAGCCGGATCGCAGCAGCCCCCCCCTTGCCGATCCCCCGGGTTTCCCGCTTTTTTGTTCGGTAGAGTCTTAAGAACAGCTGCCGGGACGGCCCGCACCGGATCCCGCAGTGCGAAAAACGCAGGAAGGTGCACCCCGTGAACCACCAGGATGTCCCACCCAGGCCTTCCACCCCGCCCGCCTCCGGCACGCCCTCGGCAGGCGGCGGCAGCAGCCCCGTCGGGGGCCCCAACCTGGCGCCCGCGGCTGACGCACCACGGCTGCCGAACCGGGCACTCAACCGGACAACCCTGTGGAAGGTGTTCTTCGCCGTCGTCCTGCTGCTCGTGGTGGGCGGGCTGGTATGGCTGGCGCTGTGGCTGAACTCCGGCCGGGATTCGAACGGGTCAACCAAGGACGGCGCCCTGGAAACGGCGGTCACGCCGGCCCCCACCGCATTGGAGTCCCCGAAAGAAGGCGTGGAGCCTGCCGGGTACGCGCTGGGCGACTGTTTCCGCGACTTCGATCCCGAGGCCCTGACGGCCACTGTTGTGCCGTGCAACACCGGCCACTCGGCGCAGCTGGTGTCGCTGTACCGCTACCCCGGCGACGGCACCTACCCCGGCTCGGACGCGCTCAAAGCCAAGGCGCAGGAGGCGTGCCAGGCCGCCAGGTTGTCCCCGGCGGCCGACGGCTACACGCTGGAGTTCCAGCGCAGCTACCCCAGCAGCACCAGCTGGGCATCCGGTGACCGCCGGGTGGACTGCTACGTCACGGCGGCCACCGGCAATGTCATCAATGCCAGCGTGCTGCCGTAGCCCTCAGTCCTTCCGCCGCACGGAAAGCCCGGCCCCTTCGAAGCGGCCGGCGCGGACCTGCTCCACAATTCCGTCACCCTGGTCACTGAGCGCAGCCAGGGTCCCGTCAGTGAGCTCGTCGACGTCGGCGGCGGTATCCACCAGCACCGTGTCACCATCGCTGATGTCGCCGGAGAGGATGGCCTTGGCCAGCCGGTCGCCGATCTCGCGCTGCACCAGCCGGCGGAGCGGGCGGGCGCCGTAGGCCGGGTCGAAGCCGGAGAGCGCCAGCCAGGACCTGGCGGCCTCGGTGACCTCCAGGGTGAGGCGGCGGTCCTGCAGCCGCCGGCCCATTTCCGCCACCTGCAGCTCCACAATCCGGGCCAGCTCCTCGACGTTCAGTGGGTCAAACAGCACCACTTCATCCAGCCGGTTCAGGAATTCGGGTTTGAAGGCGGCGTTTACGGTGGCCATCACGGCCTTCCGCTTGGCGTCCTGGTCCAGGGCCTGGTCCACCAGGAACTGGCTGCCGAGGTTCGAGGTCAGCACCAGGATGACGTTGCGGAAGTCCACGGTGCGGCCCTGCCCGTCGGTGAGGCGGCCGTCGTCCAGCACCTGCAGGAGGATATCGAAGACCTCGGGATGGGCTTTTTCCACCTCATCAAGCAGCACCACTGAATACGGCCGGCGCCGGACGGCCTCGGTCAGCTGGCCGCCCTCCTCGTATCCCACGTATCCCGGCGGGGCGCCAACCAGCCTCGACACGGAGTGCTTCTCGCTGTACTCGGACATATCGATGCGCACCATGGCGCGTTCGTCGTCGAACAGGAAGTCCGCCAGGGCTTTGGCCAGCTCAGTTTTCCCCACGCCGGTTGGACCCAGGAACAGGAACGATCCCATGGGGCGGTTGGGGTCGCTGACGCCCGCCCGGGCCCGCCGGACAGCGTCCGAAACCGCAGTGACGGCCTGCTGCTGCCCGATCAGGCGGCGCCCCAGCTCGTCCTCCATGTGGAGCAGCTTCTGGCTTTCGCCCTGCAGCATCCGGCCTGCCGGGATGCCGGTCCAGGCCGAGATGACTTCGGCGATGTCGTCCGCGGTAACCTGCTCCGCCACCATCTGGGCCGACTTGTCCGTCACTGCGGCCTCGGCTTCGGCGGCTGCCTTCAGTTCGCGCTCCAGGGCGGGGATTTCGCCGTATTCGATCCGGGATGCGGTCTCCCAGTCGCTTTCGCGTTTGGCCTTCTCGCCGGCTATCCGCAGCCCATCGAGTTTGGCTTTGAGGTCTCCCACCCGGTTCAGGCCCGCCTTCTCGGCATCCCAGCGGGCGTTCAAGCCGTCCAGTTCCTCGGTTTTGTCGGCTTTGTCCGCCCGCAACGCGGCCAGGCGTTCCACCGAGGCCTGGTCGGTCTCCTTGGCAAGGGCCAGTTCCTCCATGGTCAGCCGGTCCACGGCGCGGCGCAGCTGGTCGATTTCCACCGGTGCTGAGTCAATTTCCATGCGCAGCCGGGACGCGGCCTCGTCCACAAGGTCAATGGCCTTGTCCGGCAGCTGGCGGCCGGAAATGTAGCGGTTGGACAGGCCGGCGGCGGCCACCAGCGCGGAGTCGGCGATGGTCACCTTGTGGTGGGCCTCATAGCGGGCCTTCAGGCCACGGAGGATGCCAATGGTGTCCTCCACGCTGGGCTCGCCCACGTACACCTGCTGGAAGCGGCGTTCCAGGGCCGGGTCCTTTTCGATGTTCTCGCGGTACTCATCCAGGGTGGTCGCACCGATCAGCCGCAGCTCGCCCCGGGCCAGCATCGGCTTGAGCATGTTGCCGGCATCCATTGACGACTCACCGGTGGCACCCGCCCCCACCACCGTATGGATTTCATCGATGAACGTGACAATCTGGCCGTCAGAGTTCCGGATCTCTTCCAGGACGGCTTTCAGCCGCTCCTCGAACTCGCCGCGGTACTTGGCGCCGGCCACCATGGATGCAAGGTCCAGGGAGATCAGGGTCTTGCCGCGCAGGCTTTCCGGCACGTCGTTGGCCACCATACGTTGCGCCAGGCCCTCCACCACGGCGGTCTTGCCCACGCCCGGCTCGCCAATGATGACCGGGTTGTTTTTGGTCCGGCGGCTCAGGACCTGGACGATCCGGCGGATTTCGGTGTCCCGCCCGATCACCGGGTCCAGTTTGCCGGCCCGTGCCATAGCGGTGAGGTCGGTGCCGAATTTTTCGAGCGACTGGAACGTGTTCTCCGGATCCGGGCTGGTGACCTTCCGGTCGCCGCGGACTCCCGGCACTGCGGCGCGCAGCGCTTCATGGGAGGCGCCGGCGTCGCGCAGGATCCGTCCGACGGAGTCGCTGCCGGCCGCAAGTCCCAACAGCAGCACCTCGGTGGAGACGTAGGTATCGCCCAGGCTTTCGGCCTCGGTGTTGGCGTTCTGGATTGCCTGCAGCGCCGGCCGGGAGAGCTGCGCCTGCTGGGTGGAGCCGCCGGATGCTGCGGGCAGGGCCTTGATGGCGCTGCTGGCCTGCACACTGACGGCATCAGGATCGGCGCCGGCTGCCTTCAGCAGCGCCACAGCCACGCTGTCGCGCTGGTCCATCAGCGCCTTGAGCAGGTGGGCGGGCTCCACCTGGGGGTTTCCGGCGGTGGAGGCGTTCATGGCGGCGGCCGAGAGGGCCTCCTGGCTCTTGGTGGTGAATTTGACGTCCAACGAGGGCTCCTTTCAGGGGCGGAAATTCTAAGTTGAGTGTACAACGCTCAACTTTGTGAAAGGAACCTTTTAGGCCGATCCGGACGGCAGGAACGTCTGCCCTCAGCGAACATGCGCCGCCAGCGTGGCTGGCGGCGACAAAACGGCGGCCGGCCCCTTGGGGGGAGCCGGCCGCCGATGGTTCTGTTCCGGAGCCTTACGAGCCAGCCACCCCGGAGACGCTGGTGATCCAGCTGAGGTTGCGGGCCACCGAGGCGTGGTCGTTGTAGTAGCGGGTAAACGTTGACGGGTTGGGTGTGGGCAGAATGCTCGATGTCGACAACACACCCACCAACTTGCCGTTCACCACCAGGGGCCCGCCGGAGTCGCCGCCCAGCGTGTGGCCGGATTGCGACTGGGTGCGCACCGAGACGCCCCCATACGTGTCGCTGCCCTGGCCCGCCACGGTGACGTTCGCGGTTTTGAAGGTGTAGGACATGGTTCCGGCGCCCTCGGTCTGGTCGCCCCAGCCATAGACCTTGGCGGCAGCACCGGTGGCGGGGACGCTGCCGGACAGGCCCACATAGGAGCCGTAATGCGGGGTGGAGAGCTTAAGGAGCAGGACATCCCCCGTGCTGGAGGCATAACGGCCGGCAACCGTCTTCACCGTGCCGCCGGTCTCCAGATACGTGGTGCCCAGCCGCACCGACTGCAGCGACGGGGAATCGCAGTGCTTGGCGGTGATGACCCAGTTCGCCGAGATCTGGCTGCCTGTGCAGCCCACATTGGTCCCCGTGGCGTCGAAGGAAATCTGCGCCGCGTAGGGTGCCGCCGAAATCGTCGTGGTGGCACCGCCCGCGATGTCCGGGCTGGCACTGTCTCCGCCGGCGGCCGGAGCAGCATGGGCCGGCAGCGGCCCCATCAGTGCGGCGGCCGCGGCGGCGGTGGCAAGAATCCTGGCGAGTTTCAAAGCGGTGGCTCCTTCGCGGATGCCTGGCGCAGCCGTCGTCGGGACGCCAGGTCGGTTCGGTGTAGGCGGGCGGGAAGAGGTGGTGACTGTCCGCCCCTCCGGAGACTACCGGTCTTTATTATTCTTGTCACGGGCTATGACAAACTTGTAATACGCAGCCGGGAGCGCGCTGGCAGGCTGGGCGCCGGAGCCGGCCTACTAGACTTCCGTCATGGCCATCTACATCGACCCGCCGCTTTGGCCTGCGCACGGGACGCACTTCTCCCATCTGGTTTCGGATGGGTCGCTGGCGGAACTGCACGCCTTTGCCGCCGCGGCCGGTATTCCCGAAAGGGCATTCGACGGCGACCACTACGACGTGGCGGAGCGCCGCTTCGATGACCTGGTGGCGGCGGGCGCCTTGCCCGTCGAAGCCAGGGTCCTGGTCCGCAAACTCATTGCCAGCGGCCTGCGCATTCCCGCCCGGCAGCGGAACAAGTCCCTGAAGGTCCCGCTTCAGGACCGCTGGGAGGCCGTTATGCCCGGCCACGACGCCCTCTTCCTGGACCTGCTGGACCGGTGGAGTGAACCGCACCGGCACTATCACGGCCGCACCCATCTGCTGTCCATCCTCGAAGCCCTGGACCTCCTTAACGAACCGGCTGCTGTTCCCAGGACAGTCCTTTTGGCCGCATGGTTCCACGACGCCGTCTACCAGGGAATCCCCGGGCAGGACGAAGAGGAGTCGGCGCGGCTGGCCCTGGACCGGCTCCGCGGCACCGGGCTGCCGGCGGCCGAGGTCGAGGAGGTGGCCCGGCTGGTCCTGCTGACCAGCCACCACCGCCCCGAAGCCGGAGACACCGACGGGGCGCTGCTCTGTGATGCCGATCTTTCCGTCCTTGGCGGCGACCCGGCGGAATACGCCCGGTACCTTGCCGCCGTCCGGCTCGATTACGCGCACGTGCCTGACGCTGATTTCGCCGCCGGCCGGGCCGCCGTCGTCCGCCGGCTCCTGGACCTTGAGCCCTTGTTCCACGGACACCGCGCAAGGGACCTTTGGTTGGGCGCCGCGCACCGGAACCTGCACGGAGAACTGGCATGAACGCACCGGGAACGAACCCCCGCCACGTGCATACCGCAAGTGCGGCGCACCGCCAACTGCCTTTCACGGTCAGGCTGGAGTGGGGTCACGACGGCGCCGCGACGGTTGCGCCCGGCACCGACCTCGCCGTGGTGGTGGACGTCCTCTCCTTCACCACGTGCGTCAGTGTGGCCCTGGACCGCGGCGCGGAGGTTGTTCCGTACCGCTGGCGGGATACGGGCGCCGAGGATTTCGCTGCCCACCATAATGCGCTGCTGGCCGGACCGCGTGACGGCGGCGGGCTGAGCCTGTCCCCCGCCAGCCTGCGGACCGCGCAGTCCCTGGGCCGGGTGGTACTGCCATCCCCCAACGGCTCCGAACTGTGCCACCAGCTGGCTGGCGAAGTGCACCTGGTTGCCGCTGTTTGCTTGCGGAACGCCGCCGCCACTGCGGACTGGGTGGCAGCCAACCTGCCGGCAGACGCTGTGATCGCCGTGATTGCGGCCGGTGAACGCTGGCCCGATGGCAGCCTGCGCCCTGCCGTGGAGGATGCGATCGGCGCCGGCGCGTTCATCACCGCCCTGGCTGCGCAGTGGCCCGCCAGGATTGCTGCGGACAATTCCCGGGGCGGACCCGAGGAAGGCGACTTTGACTGGCACGGGTATTCGCCGGAAGCGGTTGCTGCGGCGGCGGTCTTCGGAGCGGCCGAACCAAGCCTCCGGGAGATGCTGCACGGCTGTTCCAGCGGCCGTGAACTGGTGGGGGCGGGCTTTGCGGAGGATGTGGATATCGCCGCCGAACTGGACGGCAGCGACTCGGTGGCCATCCTGTCGGACGGGATTTTCCGGCGGCCCTGACCGGTTCCCACGGGTTGCCTCGGCGGCGTGGTCCTTTACGGCCGGCGCCGGCAGTGCAACACTGCTCGGATGAGCCTGCGCATCCAAGCCGTCTGCATTGATTCCACCGATCCCCGGGTCCCGGCAGCCTTCTGGGAAGCCGCCCTGGGTTGGCGGCGGACCTACGAGGAGGCGGACGAGATTGTGCTGGAGCCGCCCGCGTGCAGTCCCGAAGACGGGGTCAGTCCGGACCTGCTGTTCCTGAAGGTACCCGAAGCCAAAGGACCCAAAAACAGGCTGCACCTTGACCTCCGGCCGGAAAACCGGGACGCCGAAGTGGCCCGGCTGGAAGGCCTGGGCGCCAAGCAGGTCTCCGTGGGCCAGGGGCCGGACGTCACCTGGGTGGTGATGGCCGATCCTGACGGCAACGAATTTTGTGTGCTGCGGGCCCTGCGGCCGGACGAAATGCCGGGCTAGCTGCACTGCCCAGCCAGCTTCGGCCTACCGGTACGCCTGGACGAACGGGGTGTTGCTGGGCACGATCTGCTTGCCCAGCGGCATCAGGGACACCGGGATGAGCTTGAGGTTGGCGATGGCCAGCGGGATGCCGATGATGGTGACGGCCATCGCGATCGCGGTGGCCACATGGCCGATGGCGATCCAGATCCCGGCCACCAGCAGCCAGATCACGTTGCCCAGCAGGGCGAACGGCCCGTTTCCGCCCGGTTTGTCCACCACCATCTGCCCGAAAGGCCACAGTGCGTAGGCCGCGATGCGGAACGACGCGATCCCCCACGGGATGGTGACGATCAGCAGGCAGCAGATGATCCCGGCTGCGAAGTAGCCCAGGGCAAGCCAGAACCCGCCGAATACCAGCCAGATGATGTTGAGCAGAGTCTTCATCTGTCCATTGTCCCCCGACGGGTTGGCTTCCGCGGTGGGTGACCACCCTGAACGATCCCTGAAAAACCTAGGTGCGGACGCCGGGCTTGGCCGCGTGGACAAAGGCCCGGATCCTGGCCAGGTCCTTGACCCCGCGGGACGCCTCCACGCCGGAGGAAACATCCACACCCCAGGCCTGCGCCGCCCCGGCGGCGGCAGCCACGTTGCCGGCGTCCAGTCCGCCGGCCAGCAGCCAGGACCGGCCGGCAAGCACCGGCAAGGCAGCCACCGAAGCATAGTCCCACGACTCACCCGAGCCCGGGACCGCGGCGTCGATCAGGAGCAGGTCCTCACCCCAGTCCTCGAACTCTTCCGCAGTGGCACCCAGGGTGATGGCCCGGACCAACTTCATGCCGGCGTCGTGCACTTTGGCAACGTCTTCCCGGGTCCTGGTGCCGTGCAGCTGGATCCAGTCGAGGCCGGCCGCGCGGGCGATTGGGGCGGCATCCGCCAGCGGCTCGTCACGGAACACGCCGATGGGCGTCACACCCGCCGGGACCTCCGCGAGCAGCGCCGCCGCCTGGGACGGCGAAACCACTCTTGGGCTCGCGGTCAGGACAAATCCCACGGCATCCGCCCCGGCCGCCACTGCTTCGCGGACCGATTCGGGCGTGCTGAGACCACACACTTTGACGAACATTCCCGGCTCCTTCAGGTACGTTTACGTGTTGTCCCCCGGGTGGAGAGTAGCAGGGACGGCCCCTTCCCGCGATGCACGATGGCACCTCCGCCGGCTGCCGGGAACTAGGCTGGGCTGATGCAGATCATCCGCTTCGCAGACCTTAAGGCCACCCCCTGGCGCAACGGCGGCGGGGTGACCCGGGACCTGGCCAGCCACCCGCAGGGCGCGGCGGCCCAGGACTGGGACTGGCGGGTGAGCATTGCCGAGGTCACCAAAGCCGGTGATTTCTCCCCGTTCCCGGGCATGGAGCGGGTCCTCACTGTGGTGGAAGGTGAGCTGCTGCTGCTCACGGTGGACGGAGCGGACCATCCCCTGGAAAAGTACCGCCCGTTCCGGTTCGACGGCGGCGCACCGGCCGCCGGTTCGCTGCCCACCGGCGACATCCGCAACCTCAACGTCATCACCCGCAGCGGAAAGTTCAAGGGGTACACCTCCATCATTGAGCTGTCCAAAAAGCGTGCGCATCCCGTTTTTGCGGGGCAGCTTGCCGTGCTGCTGCAGGGGCAGGCAGCGGCCAGCGTGGCGGGCGGCGGCCCTGTGGACCTGGGCCGGTACGACGCCGTGGTGGGCGCCGACGAAAGCTCCCCCGAAATCCTGGGGCGGGGTTTCCTGGCTGTGGTCTCGGTCGACGCCGTCTGAGCGTTACCGCAGGTAGGCCAGCCTTTCCTTCCGCAAGCCGAGCCTTCCCACACTGGCTGGCCCGCGCGGCCGAACCCTAGACTCAAGCCATGACTTCCTCCACGTTTAACGCGCTCCTGTCCACCCAGATCGGCAACGAGTTCACGGCCTCGCAGCAGTACATTGCGGTGGCCACCTGGTTTGCCAACGAAGACCTCCCGCAGCTTGCCCGCTACTTCTACCGGCAGTCCGTGGAAGAGCGCAACCACGCCATGATGATGGTGCAGTACATGCTGGACCGGGACATCCCGTTCACCATCCCCGGCGTTCCCGCGGTCCGCAACGACTTCTCTTCGGTGACCGAGCCCCTGGCCCTGGCGCTGGAGCAGGAAAAGGAAGTCACCCGCAACATCGAGGCCCTGTTCCGGGCCGCCCGCGGCGAGAACGACGCCCTCGGTGAGCAGTTTATGCTGTGGTTCCTTAAGGAGCAGGTGGAGGAAGTGGCGTCCATGACCACGTTGCTGAACATTGCAGAGCGCGCGGACAACCTGTTCGACATCGAGAACTTCATCGCCCGCGAAACCGTGGGCGACAGCGGCCAGGACGCCTCGGCCCCGGAAACCGCGGGCGGCTCGCTCTAAGCCCACCCCCTAAGCCCACCCCCTCGGCCCAGCCCTGCGCCGCCCCACCCAACTGACTCGCAGTTGTTGTCGTTTTGAGCCTCGAAAACGACAACAACTGCCAGTCAGTTGGGCTGGGGCCTAGGCTTTTGTTATGGACTCACCCGAAGCGCGGCTGGCAGTGGCCTCCCTGCGGGAGCGGTTGTCAGGCCGCCGCCGCACAATGCTGGGCATCACGGGGGCTCCCGGTTCCGGCAAATCCACGTTCGCGGCCTGGCTGCAGCACCAGTTCGGTCCCGACGCCGCCGCAGTGGTCCCCATGGACGGATTCCACCTCGCCAACAGCATCATCGACGGCACACCGCTGCGGGAGCGCAAAGGTTCCATGGACACGTTCGACGCCGGCGGGTACCTCTCGCTGCTGCGGCGGCTTGTGCTGCGGGATGAAGAAGTTGTGTATGCGCCCGAATTCCAGCGGACCCTGGATGAGCCTGTGGCGGCTTCCATCGGCGTTCCCTCGTCCGTTTCCCTGGTGATCACCGAGGGGAACTACCTGCTCGCCTCGCAGGCGCCCTGGCCGGAGGTCCGCGCGCAGCTTGACGAGGTGTGGTTCATTGACACGCCGCCCGCCGTGCGGCTGGGCAGGCTGGTGGACCGGCATGTGGAGTTCGGGATGGACAGGACGGCGGCGGAAGCCTGGGCACTGGGCCCGGATGAGGCCAACGCCCGGATCATCGCGGCCACGCGGGACGGAGCGGACAGGATCATCCCCTGGGGCTGAGGACCCGTGGCTGGAACGCTCCCCAACTGACTCGCAGTTGTTGTCGTTTTGAGCCCTCAAAACGACAACAACTGCGAGTCAGTTGGGAGAGGGGGGCGCAGTGGTGACCTTTGCCACCAATACTGGCCACCCCCGATCCGGGGTTGCTAGGCTTGCCGCAAGGCTCCACCGCTTGAGCCTCCGGACGACGGTTCAGTACCCGGCACGCGACAAGACTGGCCAAAGGAATACGTCATGTCGTGGATTATCCTCATCTTCTCCGGAGCGCTGGAGGCCGTCTGGGCCGCAGCCCTCAACAAGGCCTTCACCGCCACCGGCCGGCGCAGGCTGGCGCCGCTCGCAGTGTTCCTCGCAGCCGTCACCGCCAGCATGGCCGGCCTGGCCATCGCCATGCAGTCCATTCCCACCGGCACGGCCTACGCCGTCTGGGTGGGCGTAGGCGTGGTGCTCACCTCCGCCTACGCCATGGCCACCAAAGTTGAACGCCCGACGGCGGCCCGCCTGCTCCTGCTCACCGGCATCGCCGTGTGCGTGGTTGGCCTGAAGGTGGTGGCGTGATGCGCGGCGCGTCCTTCGCCTGGCCACTGCTGCTGCTCTCCGCGGTCCTCGAAGCCGTGTGGGCCACAGCCCTGGGCCTGTCCAACGGGTTCACGGAGCCCGCTGCCACCGCAGTGTTCGCTTTGGCGGCCACCCTCAGCATGGTGGGCCTGGGCCTGGCCATCCGCCACATCCCGCTGGGCACCGCGTACGCCGTGTGGGTGGGCATCGGGGCCGCTCTGACCGTCGGCTGGGCCATGGCCACCGGCGCCGAGGCCTTCAGCATCGTCAAAGTGGTGTTCATCGCCGGGATCGTCGCCTGCGCGGCAGGCCTGAAAGCCCTGCCGGCCGGAAAAGACGCCTCGGCCCGCTGAGTTTCCCCACCTTTGAGGCGGGCCGACGGCGGGTCCCGGGGACCCGCCGTCGTACCTGCCCTCCGCACCCTAAGGTCAACGCACGGTCAGGCCGTCCGGGCCCCGCGGACCAGCTCGGCGCACCGCTCACCGATCATCATGGTGGTGATGTTGGGGTTGACCGTGGTCAGTTCCGGCATCACCGAAGCGTCCGCGACCCGGAGCCCGGTGACACCCTTGACCCGCAGTTCGGGATCCAGCGGCGACATCTCATCCTCCGGCGCCCCCATCCGCACAGTGCCGGCCGGGTGGTAAACCGTGTTGTGGGTGGCGCGGATGTAGCCGGCGATCTGCTCATCCGTCTGGATGGCGGAGCCGGGGTACAGCTCGGTGCCCACCCACTCCGCCAACGCGGGCTGGGAAGCAATATCCCGGGCCTTGCGGATGCCGGCGATCATCACGCGCATGTCGTGTCCCTCGGGATCGGTGAAGTACCGCGGGTCAACCCTGGGTTTGTCGCGGAAGTCCCGGCTGCGGAGCTTGACCGTGCCGCGGGAGCGCGCGTGGGTGACGTTGGGAGTGAGGCAGAAGCCGTTCTCGGTGGTGGGAAACCCCTGTCGGAGCGTGTGCATGTCGAACGGGACGGACCCGTAGTGGAACATCAGGTCGGGACGGTCCAGGCCCTCCTCCGTGGGCGTGAAGATGCCCGCTTCCCACCACTGGGTGGAGGTTTCCGTCATGGGCTGTTTGGCTTCCCATTGGATGACACCCTCGGGGTGGTCCTGCAGGTGCTCGCCCACACCGGGTGAGTCCACCCGGACGGGGATGCCGAACTCCGCCAGCTGGGCGGCCGGTCCGATCCCGGAGAGCATCAGCAGCTTGGGCGAATCGATGGCGCCCGTGGAAACAACCACCTCTGCGCGCGCAGTGAGCTGGTGGGTTTTAGCGAACGCGTTGTCCACCACTGCCACTCCCGTGCACCGGTTGCCGGCGTCGAACGTCAGCTCCTTGGCGCGCAGCCCGGTCAGCAGCGTGAAGTTGGCCCGGTCCATGATGGGGTGGATGTAGGACACGGACGACGACGCCCGGGTGCCGTCAGCCTGCCGGTTGATCTGGAAGAACCCGGCACCGTTGATCACCGTCTCGCCGGTGTTGAAGTGGACTTTGGGAATCCCGGACTGTTCGCAGGCGTCCAGGAGGGCACGGCCGGTGGGGTCCGACGCCGGGACGTTCATCAGGTGCACGGGTCCGCTGTCGCCGTGGTGCGGTGCGTCGGGGCCGGCGTCCTCATTGGTCTCCAGCTGCTTGTACAGCCGGTAGGCCAGCTCGGAGTTCCAGCCGGTGGCGCCAAACTTCTGCTCCCAGTCGTCGATGTCTTCGCGGGGCGCCCAGAAGGCGATGCAGGAGTTATGGCTTGAACAGCCGCCCATCACTTTGGCGCGGGCGTGGCGCATAAAGGAGTTGCCGTTTTCCTGCTCCTCGATGGGGTAGTCCCAGTCGTAGCCGGATTCGAGCAGTTCCATCCAGCGGTCCAGCTGCAGGATTTCGGGCAGGTCCCGGTCGTCCGGGCCGGCTTCCACCAGGGCAACCTCCAGCGCGGGGTCCTCGCTGAGGCGGGACGCAACAGCGGCGCCGGCGGATCCGCCACCGATCACGATGTAGTCGAAGTCAGTCTTTACTGCGGAGCTCAATATCTCAGTTCCCCTCTGTAGCGGCGGCGTGGTCAGCGAACCAGCCGGTGACCTGCGGGTCGGTGTTCTGGTAGATGTGCTTGGCTTCCTGGTACTCGGCGAGCCCGGTGGGGCCCAGCTCCCGGCCGACGCCGGACTGGCCGAAGCCACCCCACTCGGCCTGCGGCAGGTAGGGGTGGAAGTCGTTGATCCAGATGGTGCCGTGGCGCAGTGCGCGGGCCACGCGCTGGGTTTTTCCGGCGTCCTGGGACCAGACGGCCCCGGCGAGCCCATAGTGGGTGTCGTTTCCGATCTGCACGGCTTCCGCTTCGGTGCTGAAGGTTTCCACGGTGACTACGGGGCCGAAGGCCTCATCCACCACCACGGACATGCCGCTCTTGACCTGGTCGAGGATGGTGGGCAGGTAGTAGAAGCCCTTCTCCAGGTCCCCGGTCCCCCAGGCGCCGCCGCAACGCAGGCGGGCGCCTTCAGCGATGCCCTTGTCCACGTAGGCGGTGACCTTGTCGCGGTGGGCGGCGGAGATCAGCGGACCTGTTTCTGCAGCGGGGTCGAAGGGGCCGCCCAGGCGGATCTGCTCAGCCCGGCGCACCAGTTCCGCAACGAAGTCTTCGGCGATGGATTCCTCCACGATCAGGCGGGCCCCGGCGGAGCAGACCTGGCCCGAGTGTACAAAGGCCGCGTTGAGCGCGTTGTCCAGGGCGGCGTCGAAATCGGCGTCCGCAAACACGATGTTGGGGTTTTTGCCGCCCAGTTCCAGCGCTACCTTCTTCACCGATCCGGCCGCGGAGGCGGCAATGGTTTTTCCTGTTTCCAGGCCGCCGGTGAAGGAGACCAGGTCCACGTCCGGGTGGCTGGAAAGGACGGTGCCCACGGTTTTGCCGGCGCCGAGGATCAGGTTGGCCACCCCGGCGGGCAGGCCCAGCTCCTGCAGCACGTCCACCATCAGGATGGCGGTGTGCGGGGTCAGTTCGCTGGGCTTGAGGACAAAGCTGCAGCCAGCGGCCAGGGCGGGGGCGATCTTCCAGGAAGCCTGCAGGAGCGGGTAGTTCCAGGGGGCGATCAGCGAGCAGACGCCAACGGGCTCGTACTCGATCCGGCTGACCACCGTGGGGCTGCCGGCGTCGACCATCCGGCCCGAATCCTGGCCTGCGAGCTTGCCGAAGTATTCGAAGCAGTTGGCGATATCGTCCATGTCGATTTCGCTTTCCACCAGGCGCTTGCCGGTGTCCAGCGTTTCCGCGCGGGCGAACTCGTCCTTGCGTTCCCGCAGCCGGTTGGCCACGTTGATCAGGAACGTGCCGCGCTCCAGCGGCGACTTGCCGGACCATTCGCCTGAGTCGAAGGCTGCCCGGGCAGCCTCCACGGCGCGGGTGGAATCCGCTGCGGTGCCTTCGGAGACTGTGCCAACCAATTCGCCGTCGGCCGGGCAATGGATGTCCCGGGTGCCGCCGTCGGATGCTGCGGTCCAGGTGCCGCCGATGTATAGCGTCTCGGTGCTCATTTTGTTTCCTCCTGCGTTTCGAAGTCTGATTCCCAGTTGTCTTTAGCGACCTGATCCTCCACGAGCACCGTGTTGCCCGGTGCTGCGCGGTTCAGGTGCAGGAATTCAAGGTGTTGCTCGTAGTGGTCCAGGACATCGGTGATGACCTGTTCCTTGGTGTAGCCCATAAGGTCGTAGCCGTGGCTGCCCTCCAGGGAAAACACCTCCATGCGGTAGTAGTGGTCGTCCGGGTCGGCGCGGCGGGTGGCGTAGCTGGGGGTTTCGTACTGGACCGGATAGATCTGGTACTTGAACGTCCGCTCCTCCCCCATGGCCAGCTGCAGGTCGATGCTTTGGATGCCACAGGCCTCCACGGTGGCCACTGTCAAGGCCGTTTCCGCCCCCTGCGCCTTCAGTTCGGCCTCGACGTCCTGCAGCGCCGGGATGGCCACTGCCTCCGCGAAGCGTGTGGTCGGCCTGCGCCCGGGGTAGCTCATGGCCCGCGTGAGCCGCTGCCGCCAGGTCCGGCCGCCGCGCTGGTCCAGGGAGCGCCCCGTGATGATGCCGGGCAGGCTGGCGCGGTAGCTGTCGTTGAGCGAGTTTTCCACCCTCAGCGCCTTGTACAACCCCAGCATGATCAGCACCAGCAGCAAGGACAGCGGCAGGCCCATCACAATTGTGGCGTTCTGCAGCGTGGTGACACCGCCCACTGTCAGCATGGCCAGGGTCAGCAGGCCGGTGGCAACGGCCCAGAACACCCGCATCCATTCGGGGCCGTCCGAGTCCGCGTCCTTCAGGTGCGACGTGAAGTTGGACATCACCAGGGCGCCGGAGTCCGCGGAGGTCACGTAGAACAGCAGGCCCGTGAAAGTGGCGACGGCGGCCGTCACCGGAACTGCCGGGTACTGGGCCAGCAGGCTGTAGAAGCCGCGTTCCGGGTGGCTCATGGCGTCCTGGCCGAACGCCAGGTTGCCGTTCATGATCAGGTCAAGGCTGGAGTTTCCGAAGATGGAGATCCAGAGGACGATGAAGATGAAGGGCACGGTCATGGTGCCCAGGACAAACTGGCGGATGGTGCGCCCGCGGGAGATGCGGGCCAGGAACAGGCCAACAAACGGTGCCCAGGCGATCCACCAGGCCCAGAAGAACAGTGTCCAGGCGTTCATCCAGTCCGTGGGCCTGTCGTAGGCGAAGGTATCGAGGGTCATGGCGGGGAACCGGCTCATCACGTCGCCGACGTTCTGGACGATCCCGTCCAGCAGGAAGCTGGTTTTGCCGGTGACCAGGACGAACAGCATCAGGCAGACGGCCAGGATCACGTTCAGTTCGGACAGCCGCCGGATGCCCTTTTCGACGCCGGACACCACGGAAACGGTGGCCATCACCACCGACAGTGCGATCAGGCCGATCTGCACCGCCAGGTTTTCGGGGATTCCGAACATAAAGTTCAGCCCGTAGTTGAGCTGGACGACGCCGATACCCAGGGACGTCGCGATGCCGAAGATGGTGCCCAGCAGGGCAGCAATATCCACGGCGTGCCCGATGGGCCCCTCAATCTTCTTGCCAAAGATCGGGTACAACGCGGAGCGGATGCTGAGGGGCAGGTTGTGGCGGTAGGAGAAGTAGCCAAGGGCCAGGCCCATCAGTGCATACAGCGCCCAGCCGGTGATGCCGTAATGGAACAGCGTCCAAACCAGGGCCTGGCGTGCCGCCTCAGCCGTGCCGCCCTCGCCCTGCGGCGGGGCCAGGTACTGGCTGACAGGTTCGGAGACCGAGAAGAACATCAGGTCGATGCCGATGCCCGCCGCGAACAGCATGGCCGCCCACGTGAACATCCCGAACTGCGGTTTGGAGTGGTCCGGGCCCAGCTTCGTTTTCCCGACCCGCGACAGTGCCGCCACCAGGACAAAAACGACCACTGCGGTGACGATCAGGAAGTAGTACCAGCCCATGTTGGTTGACACCCAGCCCACCATGGAGCCGATCACTGCGTCTGCGTTGTCTTTGGCGAGGATGGCCCACAGTGCGATGGCCACCACGCCGATGGCGGAGCCAAAAAAGACTGTTTTGTTGACTCTGGTTTTGGCTTCGGCGGCGGGCGCGGCGTTGGCGGCAGGAGATTGCTGCGTTTCTTCGGATGAGGGTCCCGCGGCGTGCGCGGGCGGTTGCGAATTCTGGCTCAATGGGTCCCATTTCAGTTTTGAGGCTGGTGTGGACGGCGGGGTTTGCGTGGCTCGTCGGGGCGCTCCGCAATCAGTCAGCCCGCGTCATGGTGGGTCTCGCTCACTTTCGACGCTATCAACGCCACCACCAAAGGGCCGACTTTTATGAAACCTGTCACGGGCAAGGCTGCCCGGCAGAATGTTCCGCAACGGAAGAAAACCGCATCCTGCCCCGTTGCATCTTTGACGGGCCGGCATCACCGGCCGGGGCACCGAACCGAAGGAAATACATGTCCACGATTGTTCATTTTGAAGTCCGGATCGCTCCTGACCGGCTGGCGGACGCCCCACGGTTCCTCAGCGAAACGCTGGCAGCGACACGCGCCTGGCCGGGTAATGAGGGGATCGAGGCCCTGGTGGACGATGCCGATCCGGGCCACATCCTTGTGGTGGAGAAGTGGGCCACCACCCAGGACCACAGCGACTACGCTGCCTGGCGCACCACGCCCGAAGGCGCCAGCAGTCTCGGTGAGATCCTGGCGGCCGCGCCTGCCAAGCAGATCTACTCCACCACCATGGACCTGGGTATCTAGCACCCGCGAGGGATGGCCGGCCCCCAATGCCGGCCACCCCCGGGGCAGCGTGTTGCTTTAGCTGGTCCGGTTCCGTGCCCTGACCAGAAGGAACGTTCCCAGCGCCGCAACGCCTACGGTCCCGGCAGCCAGCGTCACGGCCACGGCCGGTTGGGCGGGTGCGGCGGCGGCGACGCCGGTGTCCACGCCACCCACCGGCATCACTGCCAGCTGCCCGCGTACCGCGCCGGGAACGAACGCTGCCGTGTGGGTGTCGGCGGAGAACCCGGACGGGTTGGCTTCAAGCTGCTTGAGGGTGAAGCCTTCTCCGGTATCCGTTCCGTTGTCGGCCTTGATGCCCGTGCTGAAGGGGCCCTTAAGGCAGCCCGAGCTGGTGGAGTTGCCTTCGCCCACCGGATTGGGGAAAGCAATCCGGGGCGGGCCGTTTTTGCCCTGGACGGCCTGGTGGATATGGGTGGCCGTCTTGGCAGCGCTTTGGTACGGACCGGTGACACCGGTCAGGCTGATGTCGTAGCAGATCACGTCCAGGTCCGAATTGATCATGAAGTTGAAGGTGCCCCACGCTCCCGGCTGCCCCGGCGCCGGCGCACCATCCGGTCCCACCACGTTCTCCGGCAGGGCCTGGACCGTGTACATGCTGGTGAAGGAATCAGGCCGGTCAACTGGTGTTTCAGCGGAGGCAGGAGCCGCCGCCACAACAGCTGCCAGTGCCATAGCCCCCGCGGTTCCCGTGAATGCAGCAATCCGTTTTTTGGCCAACGTGTTCATCGTGTCCCTTTGCTCTGCAGGCAGTCCCGGAGGTCGGGCTGCGTGAAAAGGTATACTCGCCAATGGCTGCGGGCGTTCACCTGGCGCCGAAGAAGTTTTTATGGACCGGCACCGCAGCGATTCCTTGCCTTGGCAGTGAACGCCGGACCTCCCGGCACCGTATTCCCTGCAGAACAACCTGGCCTGCGGACGGACGACGATGCGACAGATCATGACCGACGAGAGGTGGATGGCCCCGTCCGGGCCCGCCATGGACGCATTCAACGTACGGGACGCCTTTGCCGAGCATGGCAGCGCGCTGTACGGATTTGCGGTCAACTGCACCAGGGACCCGGCCACCGCTGAGGAGTGTGTCCAGGAAACTTTTGTGCGGGCGTGGCGGGCCAGGAACCGGTACGAACCCGCCAAGGGCACGGAACGGACCTGGTTGTTTGCCATCGCCCGGAACGTCATCATCGACGAGTTGCGGGCCCGCGAGCGCCGACCCGTTCCCGTCCCGGATACCCGGATGGACCTGGCCGCAGCGCCCCAAACCGGAGCGTCCGCCATCGAGGACAGGGTGGTGCTCCAAAGCGGCCTGGCCATGATCAGCCAGGAGCACCGCGACGTGATTGTTTCCGTTCAGCTCAACGGAATGTCGTACGCGGAGCTCGAGCAGCGCACCGGAGTGCCGGCGGCAACGCTGCGTACCCGCATGTATTACGGACTTAAGGCCCTGCGAAGGGCCATCGGCGATGAGGAGGAGGGACAGTGATGAACCAGCCGTCACGCGAGGATGAGCTGATGGCTGCGGCCCTCGCCGGCAGCCTCAGTGCCGCCGAACGCAGGGAACTCGACGCTGCCTGTGCCGCCAACCCGGCCCTGCTGCGCGAGCTTGAGGCGCTGGAGGGCCTCAACCACCGCCTCGCGGAATCCGGCATCGAATGGACCGAGCACGACGTTCCGGCCAGCCTCGCCGGAACGATGGACACGTTGTCCCGGGAACTTTCCGCACCGGGGCCCACAGCGAAGGCGGTCACGGCGGAAAACGCCGGCACGCCGGAGGTACAGCACGGGGTGCAGGCCGGAGGTACCGGGCAGCGTGAGGCCAGCCGGGCGCACGTTTTGCGGGCGCGCGACGGCGGCCCACCAACCAGTGGCGGGCGCCGTTACCGCGTGCCCCTGCTCGCGGCAGCGGCGGCAGCCCTGCTGGTCATCGGCGGGTTGGGCGGTTCGGCGCTCGCCACCTTCCAGCAGGCACCACCCACCGGACCGCCGGGAACCCTCGGTGCCATTGAGGGGGTGCAGCTTTCGGGCAGCCCGGCCGGGACCTCCTTTGACGCTTCGCTGGTGGCGCACACCTGGGGAACGGAGACGGTCCTGGCCATCGACGGGCTCCCCGTGGGGGAATCCTTCGAAGTGGTGCTGGTCCGGACCGACGGCCGGGAGCTGGATTCCGGCACCTTCCTGGGGGCCGCCCAAACGGTCACCTGCAGGATGAACGCAGCGGTGCTGCGCGGGGATGTGGCGGCCCTGCAGATCAGGAACGCGGCGGGCACTGTTGTGGCGTCGTCCAACCTGCCGCGGGTGTAGCTGCGCCAGGCACGGGGCATCCCTAGACTGGGCCCATGGATTCACTCGAGTACGACCTGCCCGCCCTGACCATCCGCCGGATCTCCGTGGGCGAGGTGGACAACAACGTGTACCTGCTTACCGCGAAGGCTACGGGCGCGCAGGTGCTGATCGACGCCGCCGACGACCTTCCGGCCATCCAGGGATTGCTGCAGGACGCGGCAGCGGATACTTCCGCGGAACCCCGGCTGGACCTTATTGCCACCACACACCGGCACTGGGACCACGTCCGAGCGCTGGCGGGACTCGTCGCGGAAACAGGCGCAAGGACGGCGGCCGGAACTGACGACGCCCCGGAACTGCCGGTCCCCGTCGATGTCCTCCTGGCGAACGGGGACGTGGGCAACTTCGACGGCTTCGACCTCACCGCGGTGCACCTGCGCGGCCACACCGCCGGTTCCATCGCATTTGTCTACGAGGACCCCGACGGGCCCGCCCACATCTTCTCCGGAGACTCGCTGTTCCCCGGCGGCGTGGGCAACACCCACACGGACCCCGCACGGTTTGGCCAGCTGCTGGGGGACGTGACCGAGCGGCTGTTCGACGCCTACCCTGATTCCGCCGTCGTCCATCCCGGCCATGGCAAGCCCACCACGCTCGGTGCCGAGCGGCCCAGCCTGCCCGAATGGCGCGCCCGCGGCTGGTGACCTGGCTCGCCCTCGGCTGGTAAGCCCTTAAACACCAAGTGCCCCGCACTGCCGTGGTGAACGGCGGTGCGGGGCACCTGGACCAGGTCAGAAACCCTTAGCGGCTGCGGCGCTCGTTGGAGGCCGGAGCTGACGCACGGCGGGGGCCGCCGCGTGCGGGACGGCCGGAACCGCCCTTGCCTGCGCCATCCTTGCCGCCACCGTAGGAGCCGCCGGAGGTGCCGCCGGTGTTGGAGGACCAGACAGCCTTGTTGCCGGCCGAGCCGGCGTTGGCGGAGCCTGCCGCCGAACGCTGGCCACCGGTGCGGGCACCGGCAGGAGCACCGGCACGCTGGCCGGTGGCGGGACGGCCGCTGCGCTGGCCACCGGAGGAAGCCGGCCGGCCGGTACCGCCACGGGGAGCCTCACTGCGGGTGACGCGTGAGTCCGTGCGGCCGTCCGAACCGCGGCCAGCCGCTGCACGGCCACCTGCCGCGGGGACGTCGTTGCGGTGGGTGCTGGCAGTGGTGCCGCGGCCCCGGGCGTTGCGGCGGGCCGCAGCTGCCGCGACGGCGCGGTCCTCGTTCTGCTCGCTGACGCGGTCGAAAGCGGCGCGTGCTTCGGTGCGGCCTTCGAAAGCCACGGCCCGGCGCTCAGCGCGGGGAACGTCGGAACGGACCGGCTCAGCCGAAACCTTGCCGCGTCCGCCACGGCCGCCGCGGCCGCCTGTGGTGGGTGCAGCCTGGCGGCGTGCGCGCTTGCGCTCGGCGTTGGCACCGGTGGAGGTGCCGCCGCCCTGCTGCGCAGCCTTTTTGGCCAGCAGGGCCGCACGGGTCCGCGGATCGATCTTGTCGGCCATTTCGCCCACGAGCTCGGCCACCAGGGGTGAGTTGGCGGTGACGCGCTCGAAGTTGACCTCAACTCCGGCGGCCTTCATCAGCTTCTTGACATCGGACTGCTGCTCCGGGAGGGTCAGCGTGACAACCGTTCCGTCGGAACCGGCGCGGGCGGTACGGCCCGAGCGGTGCAGGTACGCCTTGTGCTCGGTGGGCGGGTCCACGTGGATGACCAGCTCGACGTCGTCCACGTGCACGCCGCGGGCTGCGACGTCGGTGGCGACCAGGACGCGGACATCACCGGAGGAGAATTCGGCAAGGTTGCGGTCGCGGGCGTTCTGCGACAGGTTGCCGTGCAGGTCGACGGCGGGAATGCCGGCGTCCGTGAGGGTCTTGGCCAGCTTGCGGGCGTGGTGCTTGGTGCGCATAAAGAGGACGCGGCGGCCTGCACCGGACGCGAGCTCAACGATCAGCTGCTTCTTGACGGTCTGGTCGTTGACCACCAGGACGTGGTGTTCCATGGTGGTCACGGCGGCCTGCGGATCGTCCACGGAGTGCGTGAGCGGGTTGGACAGGTAACGCTGGACAATTTTGTCGACGCCGTTGTCCAGGGTTGCGGAGAAGAGCAGGCGCTGGCCCTGGGTGGGGGTCATGTCCATGAGCTTCTTGACCACGGGCAGGAAGCCCAGGTCAGCCATGTGGTCGGCCTCGTCGAGGACGGTGATTTCCACGGCCTCAAGGGTAAGGATGCGCTGGCGGATGAGGTCCTCCAGCCGGCCCGGGCAGGCGATGACAATGTCGACGCCGGCGCGCAGCGCCTTTTCCTGCCGGGCCTGGGAGATGCCGCCGTAGATCACGGTGGTGTTCAGGCCGGCAGCCTTGGCCAGCGGCTCGATGGTGGCGTTGATCTGGGTGGCCAGCTCACGGGTGGGTGCAAGGACCAGGCCCATGGGGCGGCCGGGCTTGCGGAAGTGCTTGGCTTCCCGCTCAGCGAGTCGTGCTACAAGCGGGATGGCGAAAGCGATGGTTTTACCGGAGCCGGTCCGGCCGCGGCCCAGGACGTCTCGTCCGGACAGCGTGTCCGGAAGGGTCTTGACCTGGATGGGGAACGGCTCAACAATTCCCTGCGCGGTAAGGGTGTCTGCAAGTGCCTTGGGAGTTCCGAGGGCAGCGAAAGTAGTCATGTATTTATACGGTCTTTCAGGCGGTATCCAGGCGGATATCGGCCCCCGGCGCCGGTTGGACCAGGGGTTCGCCGAAGAAAAGTCAGGTGATCAACCGGGCCGCTGCATAAAAGGGCAGCCGGCCGGGACCAAATGGAACGCGTTCATCGACGCAGGATGTGCCTCTCACATGAAAAAACCCACTTCCCGGTTCCGGGACTCCGCGGCATCCGCAGGGGATTTCAGGGGAGAAAGTGGGCATCACTGCACATCAAGTTCCTCCAGTCTAGCATCCCCCGCCCGCGCCCCTTCCGGAACGCGCCTCCGGGCCGCTGTCAAGGGCCGTAAAACCCGTTGTGGAGGCAGGGCGCCAAAGCTGGTCCGGGCGTTGCCTTTGGGGGCGCCGCGGGGCAGGCTTGAGGCATGAGCGAACACGCGGCGCACCAGCAGGGAACGCACGACGCCGGAGCCTCCGCCGAAGTGATCGGCACCGGGGCCACGGCCGCCGAATGGGACGAACGGTACCGTTCCAGGGCGCAGGTCTGGTCCGGTAAACCCAATCCCCAACTGGTCCGTGAGGCCGGCAGCCTGCGGCCCGGGAAAGCCCTGGACCTTGGCGCCGGGGAAGGTGCGGACGCCATCTGGCTGGCACACCAGGGCTGGCACGTAACCGCCGTCGACGTGTCCGCCGTGGCACTGGAACGCGCGCAGGCGCACGCCGCAGCCGCCCATAAAAAGGCCACCGACGAAGGCATTGCGGGCCGGATCGCCTGGCAGCAGGCGGATCTGGCCCATTGGCAGCCGGAGGGCCAGTACGAGCTGGTCACCTCCCAGTTCCTGCACTCCCAGGACCTGGCCTGGCAGGTCCCGCTGCGGGCAGCCGCTGCCGCGGTCAAGCCGGGCGGCACACTGCTGGTGGTGGGGCACCACCCGGACAAACTGCCCCCGTGGGGCGGCGCCCACACCCACGACGGAATGTTCTACACCTGCGAGGACCTGGCCAGGGAGCTGTCGCTGGATGCCGCGGAGTGGCAGATCGAGGTGCTCACCACCCGCGACCGTCCCATCACCGGGCCCGAGGGCCAGGAGTTCACCATCGCCGACGTGGTGCTGCGCGCCACCCGGCTGCTATAGCCGGCGGCCAGCAGCAGGACCCGGACTCCGGCTCGGATCCCAGCCCGGGAAAGCCCCCTACCGAACCCGTGCTGCCTTCCGCGCCGGCCGGTCCGCCGCGGGGATCCGGGGCGCCACCACCACGGCAATGGCCGCCAGCAGGGCCGCCAGCCCAAACACGCCCACAAAGCTGCCGCCCATCGCCGCCAACCCGGTGAAGATGATTGCCGTGGCCGCCAGGGCCAGGGCCCCGCCCAGTGAGTCGGCGATGCTCATCGCGGAGCTGTTGAAGCCCTGGGTCGCTTTGGTGGACAATGCCAGGGTGAGGACGCTGAGCCGCGGATACACCAGCCCCATGCCCGCTCCGGCAAACACCCAGCCGGCAATGGCCACAGCCGCCGGCCAGTCCAGCCACGTGGTCACCAGCGCCACCACCACTGCGCCAAACACGGCTGCGGAGCCAATCCGGATGGCCGTGCGGTGGGCCAGCCGCTCCCCCAGCCTGCCCTGCACCGTGGAAGCCCCGGCCCAGGCCAGGGCGCCAACGGTCAGCGTCAGCCCGGCAAACTGCGGCGAAAAGCCGTACCGCTCAATCAGGAGGTATGGCAGGTACACCTCGGTGCCGAAGAACGCAGCGGAAACCAGGCCCCGGACCAGGATGACGCTGGGCAGCCCGCGGCGCGCCCGAAGGGTCCCGCCGGGAACCAGCGGGCGGACCGCCACCAGGGCCACGGCGACTGCCACTGCTGCCAGCAGGACGGGCGCCGCGGCAAAGCCGTCCACCCGGACCCCGGCGGACAGGTTCAACCCGAGCACGGCCAGCGCTGCCAGCGCCGCCCAGGCCAGCCGCCCGAATTCCCAAGGCGGCAGCACGGAGCCGGCAGGTTCGTGCCGGCCCATCCCGCGGAGAGCCGGGACCAGCATGGCCAGGGCGGGGACCACCAGGAACACCACGCCCAGGAACACCCAGTGCCAGCTCAGGGCGCTCGCCACCACACCGGCGGCGAAGGGACCCACCAGGGACGGGATCACCCAGGCCGCGGAGAATGCGGCAAAGATCCTGGGGTGCAGCGCCGCCGGGTACACCCGCGCCACCATCACGTAAAGCGCCACCGTGATGGCGCCGCCGCCCAGGCCCTGCACCAGCCGGCCGGCCACCAGGACCGGCATGGTGAGGGCAGTCCCGGCGATCAGCAGCCCCACCACAAACATGGCCACGGAGAGGTAGAGCGGGGCTGTAGGGCCCCTGCGGTCGGACCAGTTTCCGGCGGCCACCATGCCCATGACGCCGGTGGCCAGTGGCCCTGCGAAGGCCAGGGCGTACAGGGCGGCGCCGTCCAGTTCCCGGCTGACCAGCGGCATGATAGTGGTCACCGCCAGGGACTCGAAGGCGCTCAGGAACACCAGTGCGCAGGCGCCGATGGTGACCCACACGTGCGGGCGCTGGAGGATTCCCGGGCTGGCGGGGTCTTGCGGTTTTTCGAGCACGGGTTGGGCCTGTTCGGTGGTCATGGAGGCTACGCTAAGACCTCAACCAAGGTTGAGGTCAAAAGCGCAGCGGGTGCCTGCCTGCGGGCGGCAACGGGTTTGGGGGAAGCATGGCACATGAGGCGGCAACGGCGCACCAGCTCCTGGGCGTCGGCGAGGTGTCGCGCCGCAGCGGCGTCTCGGCGTCGGCCCTGCATTTCTATGAACGCAACGGGCTGGTCAGTTCCGAACGGACGGCCGGAAACCAGCGGCGCTACCGGCGGGACACGCTGCGGCGGGTGGCGTTCATCCGGGTGTCGCAGCGCGTGGGGATTCCGTTGAAGGACATCCTGGCTGCGCTGGAGTCCCTGCCGGAGAGCCGCACCCCCACCAAACGCGACTGGGAACGGCTGTCCCGGCTGTGGCGGTCCGAGCTGGATGCCCGCATCGCGGCGCTGGAACACCTCCGGCACGATCTGGACGGCTGCATCGGCTGCGGTTGCCTCAGCCTGAAATCCTGCCAGCTGCAGAACCCGGGGGACGCATTGGCGGGCGACGGCGACGGGCCGGTCAGGTGGCGCAGCCCCGGCGCGGCCCGCCCGCATCAGTCCACGTAGCGGCGGATGCCGGCGCGGTAGCCGAATACTGCTGCGAGCGCGCCCACCAGCAGGAACATGATGCCAGCGGCAGTGAAAGAGCCGGTGGCCTGATGGAGTTGGCCCACCAGCAGCGTTCCGGTGGAGCCAAGCCCATAGCCCACGCCCTGCATCATGCCGGACAGGTGGGCTGCGGTGTGGCCATCGCGGGTGCGGAGCATGATCATGGTCAACGCGACGGCGGTGAGGCTGCCCTGCCCCAGCCCCAGCAAGCCGGCCCAGGCCCACACCAGGTCCAGCGGGCCGAAGATACTCAGCGCGAACCCGCCGCCGGTCATCAGCGCCACCACCGTGTTGATGGCCCGCTGGTCCCGGAACCGCGCGGCCAGGGCCGGGGCGAACAGGGAGCCCAGCATCTGCAGGCCGATACTGACGGAGACCATCAGCCCGGCTGTGGCACCGTCCACGCCGCGCTCGCGGAGGATGGGCGCCAGCCAGGCGAAGACACTGAAGGACATCATCGCCTGCAGCACCATAAACAGCGTGACCTGCCAGGCCACCGGGGACCGCCACACGTTGGCGCCCCCGCTGTGGACCCGCAGCCGGGCCGGCCGGCTGCGGAGGGCGGCGGGCAGGAAGAGGAGAAGGACGACGGCGGCCGGCACCGCCCAGGCCCACAGCGCCACGGTCCACTCCCCTGTGGCCGTGTACACGGGGTAGGTGAAGCCGGCGCCGAGGGCTGCGGACGCGCAGATGGCCGTGGTGTACAGCCCTCCCATCAGGCCCAGCCGGTGCGGGAAGTCCCGTTTCACCAGGCCCGGCAGGAGCACGTTGCACAGGGCGATCGCGGCACCGCAGGCCGCGGTGCCGGCGAGGAGGGCGGGCAGGTGTCCGGCCCCGGGTCCACTGGTCCCGGGTCCGCCGGCCGGTCGCAGCAGGAGCCCCGCGGTGAGGACCGCCATGGCGCCGAGCAGCACCCGCTCCGGCCCGAACCGGCGGGCCAGTACGGGCGCCAGCGGCGCAAACACCCCCAGCAGCGTGACCGGCACGGTGGTCAGGACCACCACCGCCCAGCCAGGGAGTGCTGCCTGCGCGGTGATTTCCGGCAGGATTGCGGAGAAGCTGGAGAACACGGTGCGCAGGTTCAGCCCGATCAGCACCAGGCACACACCCAGGTAGATGGCCTGCCGCCTGCTGGCGGGCGGGGCATCGCCGCCGGTGCCGGTCCGGGGCCGGCCCGCGGCACGGGCTGCTGCTTCGCTCACCCGCCCATTCTTACAGGCTGCGTGGCCGCCGCCGGAAACCGCTCCGGGGTGCCCGGGCGTTATTCTGGAGGGGATGAGTGAATCCCCAGAATCCCCCCAGCAGCCGCATGTCCCCCGGCCCGTGACGCCCGGGACCCAGGCCTCGTTTGGCACCTACGGCGGCCGGCCGGTCAGCTTTGTGCGCCGCGGCACTCGCCTGCAGGGCCGCCGGCAGGCAGCCTGGGAGGAGCACGCGGAGCGTTGGGCCGTGGATGTGCCCCGGCACATCGCCAACACGTCGGTCCACCCGGACTACACGTTCGACGCGCAGGCGGAGTTTGGCCGCACCGCTCCATTGATTGTGGAAATCGGCTCAGGGCTGGGCGATGCCATCTGCCACGCCGCAGAGGAAAACCCGGACACCGACTTCCTGGCCGTTGAGGTGTACACCCCCGGCTTGGCCAACACCATCATCAAAATCAACAGCCGCGGCCTGAAGAACGTCCGCGTGGTGGAGGCCAACGCTCCCGAGGTCCTGGCCACCATGCTGCCGGCAGGGTCCGTCAGCGAACTGTGGGTGTTTTTCCCGGACCCCTGGCACAAGTCCCGGCACCACAAACGCCGCCTGATCCAGCCCGAATTTGCGGACCTGGCCGCCCGGGCGCTCAAACCGGGCGGGCTGTGGCGCATTGCCACCGACTGGTCGAACTACGCCGTGCACGTCCGGGACGTCCTGTCGGATTCCGTGGACTTCGAGAACCTGCACACCGGCCAGCGCCGCGGCCCCGAGAGCCCGCTGACCCAGGTGTGGCAGTCCGGCGTCGAATCCCTGGTGGGCGGCGCCCCGGTCCGTGAGGGCCGGGCACCGGTCAGCACCGAACACACCGGCCCCAACGAAGGCATCGACGAAACCGGTGGCTGGGCGCCCCGCTTCGAAGGCCGGGTCCGCACCAGCTTCGAGGCCAAGGCGCACGAGGCCGGCCGGCTGATCTTCGACCTCTGTTACCGGCGCCGGCTCAGCTGACCCGGATTCCGGCGACAATCTCCTTGAGCATGTCCAGCCGGGGCTCCACGCCGGCATCGAGGTAGGGCCAGACCACCACAACCCCCAGGAAGCGCCCACTCTCCCACAGGCCCACGGTGGCGGCCACCTTTCCGTTCCCGCCGGCGTCGTTATACCCAACAACGACGGCGTACGCGGCTTTGCCGGGCAGGTTCAGTTCGCCCTCGGCCAGCTGGGTCCCGGCCCGGTCCTCGAGGTAAAAATCAGCCATCAGGTGGGCCCAGCCGTTGGCCTGCGGTGCGCCCTGCACGGACGTGTCATCCTTGATGACCGTCACCAGGACCCCGTTGGCCAGGCCGTACTGTTCGGTGTCCGGACCGGCGGTGGAGTCGTCCAGCGGCTGGGTGTGCGGCGGGAACTCTGCCGTGAAACCCAGCGGCGATTCAATGTGCACGGACATGGTCACAGCCTCTCAAGCGTGGTGTCATTGGGGACTTTATAGTACGTGGAGACGTTGGTGGTGGCCTGGCTTTCGGTCTTGACCTCCACCTCGCCCACCTTCACGTCGATGCCGGCCTCGGTGGAGGCTGTCACCACGTTGTTGACCTGGACAGTGGCGGAACCGGCCTCGTAGAGCCTGGCCGCGTCGGCTGCCGCAGCGGTGTCGTTGCCCAGTGCGACGTTGCGCAGGTAGCTGTCCACCACCGCACGGTTGTCGCCGGAATAGTCCACGTCGATCTTCACGGTGCCCTGCGTTCCCACCGTCACGGAGGACTCCACCTTGGCTGCCTCCACGTCCCCGCCGGCCACCACACCCTGGGCCACGGTGCCGTCCAGGGAAACGGACACGGACTCGATGTTGCTGTCCTTGTCCATGTTGACCTGCAGCCCGCCCGTGCCGGAGGCCTCAAACACGCGGCCGTCCAGGTCAAGCTTGCCCTGGGCCGTCACCTCGGCGGTGGCGGCGGCCGTGCCGTCGGAAAGGTTCCGTTCATACGCCAGGTCCAGCTGGACAGACCCGGAGGCGGCGCCGGCCTCACCCTCGGCGGAGAGGGACAGGGTCCCCTTGGCCTTGTCGGTCTGGCCGGTGGAGCCGTTGTCGTCGGCGGAATCGTTGATGGTGTCCAGGATGTACCCGGGCGGGTTGGAAGCGACGTCCTTGATGTCGCCCACACTGTCCGGGGGAAGGTCGCGGTACATCTGTTCGCGGGCCGCCATGGCTTCCTCCACGCTGCCGAACGTGTACTCGCGGGACACCTCACCGTTCAGCGTCACCCCGGCGGCACCGGAGGGGTCATTAACGCCCAGGCCCATGTTGCCGTAAACCTTCATGGTGGCGGACCCGTCGGCATTCTCCACCACTTCCGTTCCCACTTCAGCGCCGCCGTGGACCCACGCCACCCGCGCTTCGATGGACGCGCTGCCGGTTTCGGAATAGACGGGGATGTCGGCCTTGGCGAGGTCCTGGAGGTGTTCCTTGGCCTGTTCCTGGGCGGCGGCGGGGATGCCGCCGTCCATGCGCATCAGGTCCTCGGCAAAGGGGCCGTCCGCACCCTCCCCTTCGATCAGGTACTGCCGGTCCTCGGCGGAAAGGGACGCCCACCACGCGGCCTGCTCCTCCGGGCTTGCCTTCAGCATCGACGCCAGACCGGACTCCAGCTCACGGCGGTGCTCGGCGGCGGCCTCTGCCTTGGCCGCCTGCTCCTTCAGCCACTCCTTGGCCTGGTCAGCAAAGGACGTGATCCGGTCCCAGGTGCCGCCACCACCACCACTTTCGCCACCGCCGCCCGATGATGAGGCCTGGTCCTGCTCATCGGCGTGCTGGCGCAGGATTTTGGAGTTGGCCCGGAGGCTGGCAACCACCCGTTCCAGGCTGGGGCGGTGGCTGCCGGTCCAGTCCTGGCGGAAACGCTCACCGTCAGTGCCCTTCCACGGCGCCGCCTGGATCTGGCTGTGCAGCGAGGTGGACCTGTTGCCCAGCAGGGCGGCGGCCTGGTCGACCGCTTTAGCCAGGGCGCGCAGCTGGCTGACGTCGGCGCCGTAAAAAGTCATGTGTTCCCCCGGTGACCTTCGCGGTACGTGGTTCGTGCCGCGCTGTGAAGTGCTGGTCTTCATCGTTGCACGGTCGCCCGGCCGGGGCGATGGGGACGGCTCCCCATCACCCCGGCCCATTGCACCGGGAACTACCCCGCGCACCGCCGGCGTGGCACGATTGCATCTGTGTGGGGGAAACTTAGCGCCACACAGCGCTCGCACGGAGGAACAGTCATCAAAAAAGAACTTAAACAGGCAGCTGACACCGCAGAGACTGTCACCAACTCGCGGTCGCTGGAACTGCTGGCACGCGCGGGCTTCGCCGCCAGCGGCGTGCTGCACCTGCTGGTTGGCCTGATCGCCATCAGGCTTGCCATGGGCGGCTCCGGCAGCGCCGACTTCAGCGGCGCCGTTGAGGAACTCTCGGCCCAGCCGGCCGGCCCGTTCCTGTTGTGGGCCAGCTTCGCCGCCTGCGCGGCGCTGGCGCTGTGGCAGGTCAGCGACGCGATTTTCGACTACAACCACCTTCCCACCAAGGACAAAGCCGGCAAGAAGGCCAAGGCAGCGGCGCAGGCAGTGGTCTTCACGGGCCTCGCCCTGACCCTGATGTCCTTCGCCATGGGATCGGGCTCCGGCGGCGATAACAAAAAGACCGCCACGGACCTGACCATCGCCGTGATGAAGGCTCCGGGCGGTGTGGCACTGCTGGTGCTGGTGGGTGTGGGCATCGCCGTCACGGGCGTGGTGTACGCCATCCGCGGCTTGCGTAAATCGTTCGAAAAGCAGCTGCTGATGCCGTCCTCGCACACGGCACGCACCGCCGTGACGGTGCTGGGCGTGGCCGGTTATGTGGCCAAGGGCACGGTCCTGCTGCTGACCGGGATGCTGATCGCCATCGCCACGCTGCGGGCACACCCGGAGGAATCCACCGGCCTGGACGGCGGCCTCCGCGCCCTCCGCGACCAGCCATTCGGGGTGTACCTGCTCGCAGCGGTAGGCGCAGGCCTCATCTGCTACGGCGTCTACATGGTGGTCCGGGCGCGGCTCGCCAAAATGGAGAAGTAGCCCCAGGATCCCCTTTCGCTAGGCTGGAACCATGCCCCAGGTACGCGCCGAACGACTCATCCGCCTCGATCCCGCGACTGTCTTCGCCTTTTCGCAGACCACCGGCGCCTTCCGGCTGAAATGGGACCCGTTCATCTCCGGGCAGGGGTTCCTGGCCGGCGCCACGGCGGCGGGCAAGGGCGTGCAGACCAAAACCCGCTCCCGGCTGGGTCTTGGCATGGTCAGCGAGTACGTTTCCTACGCCCCGCCCCGGAATGTGGGCATGACAATGGTCTCCGGGCCGTGGTTCTTCGGCACGTTCGGCGGCGGCTGGCGTTTCACCGCGCACGACGGCGGCACCAGGGCCGTGTGGAAGTACACCTTTTCCTGCCGCCCACCACTGTTGCGGCCGGTGATGGAGCGGATCGGCACCTGGCTGCTGGGCCGGGAAATCGAGCGCCGCATCGAAGCCTTTGCCAGGGCCTGCGAGGACCCCGCACTGGTGGCGGAATTCCGCACCCTGGCCGCACCGCCGTCGAACGCCTGAGCGCCGAGCCCTGCGGAAACGTGCCTTACTCCACGGCCTCCTCCTGCGCGGGGACGGGACCTGTTGACCCGCCGCCTTCCAGCCGGCACATCACCAGCTCCTGCCGCAGCGACGTGGCCCGGCCTTCCAGCTGGTCAATCAGGGCCGCCACCCCCATCCGGCCAAGTTCGTGTCCCGGGGAGGTCAGCACAGTCAGTTCCGGGTCCACCATGGCAGCCATCTCCGCCGAGGATGCCACGGACAGCACGGACAGGTCCTGGGGAATCCGCCGGCCGGCGCGCCGCAGCCCGCTGGCCAGGCCCGGCGCGGCCTGCTCGTTCTGGACGATCAGCGCCGTAACCCCCGGGTAGGCCGCCAGGATTTCCGCGGCGGCCGCTTTACCGGCGGCCGGGTTCGCCTCGCACGTGAAGGCCGTGGGCACCAGGTCCTGGCGCCGCATTTCCGCCTCGAAGCTGTCCCGCGAGCGGCTGACGGGACCGAAGGCGGCAAGGCTGCGGCTGCCGATGGCGTCATCCAGCAGGGCAATTTTCCGATGGCCCAGGGCCGTCAGGTGCTGCACCGCAGCCACCAGGGTTTCCTCAAAGTTGATGTCCACGTAGGTGAGCTCCTCCGGCGCCCTGGTGCGGCCGATGAGCGCAAACGGCGTGCCGGATTCCTGCAGTTCCTGCACCCGCGGATCGTCCAGTTCAACCTCCATCAGGAGCACCCCGTCCACCAGCCCGTTGGCCGTCAGTTCGGTGGCCTGGCCGGCCTCGTTGCTGATGGGCCACAGCACCAGGTTGTACCCCAGTTCCCTGGCCGTGGCCGCAGCGCTGGTGAAGAACTGGATCACCGTGCCGCTCATGGAATGCTGCAGGGCCGGGAACAGCAGCGCAATGATCCGCGTGCGTTTGCTGGCCAGGGCACGTCCCACGGCGTTGCGCCGGAAGCCCAGTTCCCGCATGGCGGCTTCCACCTTTTCCCGGGTCCTGGCCGAGACGGGTTTGGTGTTGTTGATGGTGAACGACACCGTGGCGATCGAGACGTTCGCATGGCGTGCAACGTCCTGCATGGTGACCACGGCAGATCCTTTCGGAGGGAAATCCCGGGGAACACACGACGGGACGTGCCGGCGGCACCCTTCCAGTAAAGCGGTTAACTTTTTCCTTGACAAGGCCGGGCGGACGGCCCCAGACTCTTCTAAAGCCTTCCACCCAAACCCCGGCCCACCGCGGGTCGAACCATCGGTTAAGCGCTTTACTGAAGCTGACGATCCCGTGAACCGGCAAAGGAGCCACCCATGAAAACACCCCGCAGGATAGCCTCGCTCACCGCCCTTGCAGCCCTGGCACCGCTCGCCCTGGCCGGCTGCAGCAGCGGGGGCGGGGCCGGCGACGGCGGTGACGTGGACAGCCTCAGCATTGTCGACTACTACAACAACGACCCGGACAAGTCCCTGGTCCAGGCGGCCCTGGACCGCTGCGCTGCGGACCTCGGGGTGAGCATCAACCGCGAGACCGTGCCCGGCAAGGACCTGATCCAGAAGGTGCTGCAGCGTGCATCCTCGAAAACGCTCCCGGACGTGCTGATGCTGGATAACCCGGACGTCCAGGAAATTGCGGCCACCGGCGGCCTCTCCCCGCTCAGCACCTACAACGTGGACACGTCCGGCTTTGCCGACGGCATCCTCGAAGCTGCCACCTACGAAGGTGAGGTCTATGGCCTCGCCCCCACGGTCAACACCCTGGGCATCTACTACAACAAGGACCTGCTGCAGGCTGCCGGCGTTCAGCCGCCCACCACCTGGGAGGAACTGAAGGCTGCGGCGGCCAAACTCACCGAAGGCGACCGCTACGGCGTCGCGTTCTCCGGCATCGCCACCTATGAGGGAAGCTGGCAGTTCCTGCCGTTCATGTGGTCCAATGGCGGCGACGAGACGGACCTGACCAGCCCCAAGGTGTCCCAGGCCCTCTCGCTCTGGCAGGACCTGGTGACCGGCGGCTCCGCCTCCGCATCCGTGATCAACTGGTCACAGGCGGACGTCAAGGACCAGTTTGTGGCCGGCAAGGCCGCCATGATGGTCAACGGCCCCTGGCAGATCCCCGCCCTGCGCAAGAGCCCGGACCTCGCCTGGGACTCCGTTAAGATCCCCGTGCGCGAAGCCGGACAGGGATCCGTGGCGCCGCTGGGCGGCGAAGTCTGGACCGTGCCGGAGACAGGCAACAAGGCCAAGCAGGCCAAGGCGGCGGAGTTCGTCGAATGCATCAGCAGCGACGAAAACCAGCTCGCCCTGGCGGAGGCCCGCTTCACCGTGCCCACCAGGACGGCGCTGGCCGGGGAGTACGTGTCGCGGGTCCCGGAAATGGCCAGTTTCACCGAACAGGTGGCTACGGCCCGCTCCCGGACCGGCAAACTCGGCGAGGCCTGGCCGGAGGCCGCCACCGTCATCTACGACGCCATCCAGCTCGCACTGACCGGCAAGGCCAGCCCTGCCGACGCCTTCAAGCAAGCCTCGGCGGGGTAACGGCCATGAACCGCACGCAGGATGTGCAGGGCACGACGGCGGAAGGCGGGGTGGGGGTGGGTCCGGAACGTCCCGGGGTGGCTGAGGGCGCCGCCGCACGGGAGCCCGGGGCAACGAACGCCGTCGCGCCCCGGGGCAGGAAGGTGACCCGCGAAGCCGTGACCCGGCTGCTGTTCGTGGCACCCGCAGGCCTGTTCCTGGTGCTGTTCTTCGGCTACCCGGTGGTTAAGAACATCACCATGAGCCTGCAGGACTACACCACCAAGACGTTCTTCACCGGCGAGGCCCCCTGGGTGGGGCTCGCCAACTACGCCACCGTGGTGAACAGCAACCTGTTCGGTCCGGCCATGGTCAACACGGCACTGTTCACCATCGGCTCCATCGCGGGGCAGTTTGTGATCGGCCTGGCGCTGGCCTGCTTCTTCCGGCGGCGCTTCCCGCTGAGCAACTTCCTGCGTGCCATGCTGCTGCTGCCCTGGCTGCTGCCTTTGATCGTCAGCAGCGCCACCTGGCGCTCCATCCTGGACCAGGACAGCGGCATCCTCAACCAGTTCCTCACCAGCCTGGGCATCATTTCCCAGCCCGTGCCCTGGCTGACTAGCCCAACGGTGGCACTGATCGCCGTCGTGATGGTGAATATCTGGGTGGGCATCCCGTTCAACGTGACCATCATCTATGGCGGCCTGCAGGACATCCCCGATGAACTGTACGAAGCCGCGGCGCTGGACGGCGCCACCGGATGGCGGGCGTTCCGGCATATCACCTGGCCCAACCTGCAGCCCGTAGTCAGCGTGGTGCTGGTGCTCGGCGTGGTCTACACCATCAAAGTCCTCGACATCATCCTGGGCCTGACCAACGGCGGTCCCGCCAATGCCACCCAGACCCTGTCCATCCGCTCCTACCAGGAGTCGTTCACCAACTTCGAATTCGGGGTGGGTGCAGCGTTCAGCAACATCCTGATCCTGATTTCGCTGGTGTTCGCCGTGATCTACCTGCGCGCCAACCGGCGCGCGGTGGACGAGTAAGGAGGCCGCCATGACCACCATGGACCCCACAGCCACCCGGACCCGAGCCCGGACCCGGACCCGGACAACCGGCACCGGCACCGGCACCGCAAAAACCGAGCTGCGGAACGCCGCGTACACGGGCCTGGGCATCGTTTTCCTGGCCGTAATGCTGTTTCCCGTGTACTGGATGGTGAACGCCTCCCTGCAGCCCTCCGGCAACACCCTGACCGCCGGCATTTTCCCGTGGAACCCCAGCTTCGACGGGTATGCCCGCGCCATCGCCGAGCAGGGCCCCAACCTGCTGACCAGCCTTGCCGTGTCCCTGGGAACGGTGGTGTTCAGCCTGGCAGTGGCGGCACCGGCCGCCTACGCGCTGGCCCAGTTCCGCTACAAGTGGGTCAACCTGGCCCTGCTGGCCATCCTGGTGTCCCAGATGATCCCGGGGATCGTGATCGCCAACGCCCTGTACACGGCGTACAACGACCTGGGCCTGCTTAACAGCATCCCGGGCCTCATCCTGGCGGACTCCACCCACGCCATCCCGTTTGTCATCCTCATCATGCGGGCTTTTATGACGGGCATTCCCACCTCCATCGTGGAGGCGGCCCGGGTGGACGGCGCGGGGCTGGTGCGCTCGTTCGTCTCGATTGTGCTGCCCATCAGCAGGAACTCGCTCATCACCGCAGGGCTCTTCGCGTTCCTGTTCTCCTGGAGCGACTTCCTCTTTGCCCTGACCCTGACCACCACGGATGAGGTGCGGCCGGTGACCCTTGGCATCTACCAGTACCTGGGGACACAGGTCTCCAACTGGAGCGCCGTGATGGCCACCGCCGTCCTGTCCTCCCTGCCGGCGATCGCCCTGCTGATCCTGGCCCAGAAATACATTGCGGCCGGCGCCACCGGCGGAGCCGTCAAATAACCATCGCCCGCACGGGCAGGTCCAACCAGTTAGGAAAACGAATGACGCACACCACCGAGCCCGTCAGGGTCCTTGTCTGGGGCGAAAACCGCCACGAACAGGAACAGCCGCACGTTGCCGCCATCTACCCCGCCGGCATGCACACCACCATCCGCGAAGGCATCGAGGAGAACCTCGGCGCCAACGCCAGGGTCCGCACCACCACCCTGGCCGAGCCCGAGCACGGCCTCACCGAGGAAGTCCTGCGGGACACCGACGTGCTGGTCTGGTGGGGCCACGCCGCCCACGGCGAAGTCTCGGATGAGGTGGTGGAGCGCGTGCACCGGCATGTGCTGGCAGGCATGGGCCTGCTGGTCCTGCACTCGGGGCACTGGTCCAAGATCTTCGGCAAGCTGATGGGCACCTCCTGCACGCTGCGTTGGCGCTCCGGGCAGGACCGCGAAATCGTCTGGACCGTGGACCCCACGCACCCCATCGCACAGGGCATCCCGCACCCGTTCATCATCCCGGCCCAGGAAATGTACGGCGAGTTCTTCGACATCCCGGTCCCCGACGAGCTGGTGTTCCTGAGCACCTTCAGTGGCGGCGAGGCGTTCCGCAGCGGCTGCACCTTCAAGCGCGGTTACGGCAGGATCTTCTTCTTCAGCCCGGGCGACCAGGACTACCCCGTGTACCACCACAAGGATGTCCGGCGGGTGATCGCCAACGGGGTCAGCTGGGCCAGGACGCTCCGGCCCGAACGCACCGATCCGGTGCTGCTGCGGTACGAAACCGAGGACTTCTACTCGGGCCACGGCTACCAGGGGGCGATGCACAATTGAGCGCCTTCGAACCTGACTTCGCGGTCCTTCCCCGGGCGACGCCGCTCAAGGTGGTCCAGGTGGGCGCCGGCGGCATGGGCAGAGCCTGGATCGCCGCCCTGCAGGCCAACCCGGACGTGGAACTGGTGGGCCTGGTGGACCTGGACCTGGCCACCGCCCGGGCCGCCGTGCAGGACGCCGGCCTGGCAGGGCTGGTCCTGGGCACCAGCGTTGCCCAGGTTGCCGCTTCCACCGGCGCCGAAGCAGTTGTGAACGTCACCGTCCCGGCCGCCCATCATCCCGTGAACGTGGAGGCACTGTTCGCCGGCCTGCCCGTGCTGTGTGAGAAGCCGGTTGCCCCTACAGTGGCCGAGGGCCTGTCCCTGGCGGCGGCCGCGGAAGCCAGCGGGCAGCTGCTGATGATCAGCCAGTCCCGCCGGTACTTCCACGGCCTCACCCAGCTTAAAGCGGCTGCCGGCCAGCTGGGCGGCATTGGCGTGGTGACCACTGAGTTCTTCAAGGCCCCGCACTTCGGCGGCTTCCGCGAGGAAATGGCGCACGTGCTGCTGGTGGACATGGCCATCCACCAGTTCGACGCCGTCCGCTTCCTCCTGGACCAGGACCCTGTCTCCGTCTACTGCGAGGAGTTCAACCCCGCCTGGAGCTGGTACAACGGGAACGCGGCAGCCACCGCAGTCTTCCAGATGAGCGGCGGCACCCGGTACACCTACACGGGGAGCTGGTGCGCCGACGGGCTGGAGACCTCCTGGAACGGTGCCTGGCGCGTCAACGGCGCCGGTGGCACTGCCGTGTGGGACGGTGCCGGCGAACCGCTGGTGGCCGCCTTATCCGGTCCGGTTGCGCTGGAGCCGGCCAGCCATGCCGAGGAGATTTCCGGCGCGCTGGTGGAATTTGTGTCCGCCCTGCGGACCGGGACGGTTCCGTCCGGGGAGGTGCACTCCAACGTGCTCAGCCTTGCCATGGTGGAAGCTTCAGTGCAGTCTGCCGGCCGGCAGGAAAAGGTACTCATCAGCGACGTGCTGGACCGGGCCTATGCGGAGGCGCTGGCCGCCGAGCGGCGCCCCGATGTCCGGGCCACACTGGCGTCCTGGGAAACACCGCACGCCCGGATCGGCGGGCCGCGGCACGTGCAGCCGGCAGGCAGCCGGGCCGGCTGACGCAGGACAGGCATCTCCTGCCCCGGCCAAAAGCCCGCCTCCCAATCCGGGAGGCGGGCTTTTGTGCGCCGGGGATTATGGGCCTCAGACCACCCGGGCCGCCACGGCACCGCTGCTGACAGTGACCTCGAACTGCGTGCTGGTGCCGTCCGGGGACGGCACGGCGATCCGGCGGGATCCGTCAGCAGCATTAAACGCCTTGAACACCATGTCCGTGGCCCAGTCGTAGTCCGGCCGGTCCGAGACCGTGCCCAGCGGCAGCACCGCGCCTTCCCGGACCCACGTGGCGGCCTGCATCACCGTGTACTCCTTGCGGTGCCAGCGCGGGCCGGCCAGCTGCTCGCCGGTTTCCAGGTGCGTCCAGGTTCCTTCAGGAAGGTAGAAGGACACGGTCCCTGAGGGGTCCATGACAGGTGCCACCAGAAGGTCCGGGCCCAGCATGTACTGCCGGTCCAGGTGCGCGCAGCCCGGATCGCCGGGGAACTCCATAAAGAGCGGACGCATCAGGGGGATGCCCTGGGTGTAGGCCTCTTCCGCCGCTGTCTGCAGGTAGGGCATCAGCCGCATCTTCTGTTCGGTGAAATGCCGCAGCACATCCACGGACTCCTCATCCACCAGCCACGGAACACGGTACGAGTTGGAGCCGTGCAGCCTCGAGTGTGAGGAGAGCAGGCCGAAGGCGATCCAGCGCTTGAAGATCTCCGGCTCGGGGGTGCCTTCGAAGCCGCCGATGTCGTGGCTCCAGAACGAGAAGCCGGACGCCGCCAGGGACAGTCCGCCGCGCAGCGATTCGGCCATGGCGGCAAACGTCGATTCGCAGTCGCCGCCCCAGTGCACCGGCATGGTCTGCCCGCCGGCGGTGGCGGACCGGGCAAAGACCACGGCCTGGCCTTCCCCGAGCTCCTTGGCCAGCAGGTCGAACACCGTCCGGTTGTAGAGCTGGGAGTAGTAGTTGTGCATCCGTTCCGGATCGGACCCGTCATGCCAGGCCACGTCCGTGGGGATGCGCTCGCCGAAGTCGGTCTTGAAGGAATCCACGCCCTGGCCCAGCAGTCCGCGGAGTTTGTCCTGGTACCAGAGCACGGCGTCCGGGTTGGTGAAGTCCACCAGGCCCATTCCTGCCTGCCACATGTCCCACTGCCACACGGACCCGTCAGGCCTTTTCACCAGGTAGCCCCGTTCCAGGCCTTCCTTGAACAGGTACGAACGCTGGGCGATGTAGGGGTTGATCCACACGCAGACCTTCAGGCCGCGTTCGTGCAGCCGGGCCAGCATGCCCTCGGGGTCCGGGAAGGTGGCCGGGTCCCAGATGAAGTCGCTCCAGTGGAAGGAGCGCATCCAGTGGCAGTCGAAGTGGAACACGGACAGCGGCAGGTTCCGCTCGGCCATGCCGTCGATGAAGGAAGTGACGGTCTTTTCGTCGTAGTCGGTGGTGAAGGAGGTGGACAGCCACAGCCCGTAGGACCAGGCGGGGATCCGGGCCGGCCGGCCCGTGAGCTCCGTGTACCGCCGGATGATGTCCTTGGGCGAGGGGCCGTGGATCACAAAGTACTGCAGCCGCTGGCCCTCGACGCTGAACTGGGTCCGGGACACCACCTCGGATCCCACCTCGAAGGAAACCTTCTCGGGGTGGTTCACAAACACGCCGTAGCCGTCGTTGGTGATGAAGAACGGCACGTTTTTGTAGGCGAGGTCGCTGGAGGTGCCGCCGTCCTCGTTCCAGATGTCCACCGACTGCCCGTTTTTCACAAAGGCGCCGAACCGCTCCCCCAGGCCGTAGACATTGGTGCCCACGCCGAGGCTGAGCTGTTCGTGCACAAAGCTGCGCCCGGCGTCGTCCGTAATGACCCCAACGCTGCGCGCGGTGGAACCGGTGAGCAGCCTGCCGTCGCCCAGGAATTCGACCCCCCAGTCCCCGGACGTGCTGATCCGTGCCGTCAGGCCGCCGGATGTGATGCTGGCCGTGCCGTCGCTGTCCGCCGTGGACAGTTCCGGGGCCGCGCCGGTGCGGTTGACGCCGAAGTGGGGTCCGCGGTCCAGGCCGCCCTGGTGGTGCTCGATGGTCACCCCGATCACGTCCGGCATCGGCGCCTCGAACGTCACCGTGAGCTGGGGCAGGTTCAGGGCGTCACCGCGGGAGGCGATGCGTTTGGTGGGGGCGTAAACCGTGAGGGTCCCGTCGCCGGCCACCACTTCGGCGACGTCGCGGGGGTGCAGCGCTGAGTAGCCCTTGCGGTACAGCCAGTAGCCGTCAGTGAATTTCATGGAGGTCAGTGTCCGTTCTCAGTGGGGGCGGGGGTGGCTTTGAGGACCAGGGCGCCGTAGGGCTCCAGGACCAGGTGGGGGCCGTGCGCGGCGCCCGTGAGCACGTCCACGGATTGTTCCGTGAGGTGCACGGCGCGCGGTTCCGGGCTGTGGTTCAGCAGGAAATGGCAGGTTCCGCGGGTGGCAAGTTCGACGTCGGAGGGCAGTTCGCCAACCACCGGTGAGGCCAGGCCGGCGGCAGCAAGCGCGTCCCCCACCAGGAGCGCCAGGGCGGCGTCCGGCAGGTCCGCCCCGGCGTACCAGGCGGTGCCGCGGCCGTGGCTGTTGCGGACCACCGCGGGTTTTCCGGCCAGGGCTCCTTCCGTGAAGGTGGCCACGGCGGTGGCTCCCGGCGCGTCCAGGCGCAGGTCCTCGGACCAGCTGGCCGCGGCCAGGCCAGCCGGCCCGGATTCGGACAGCTCAGGTCCAGCGGGGGCGGAGCCGGGTGTTCCCGCGGCCGGTGCCGCACCGAAGTCCAGTCCCACCGGGCCTGCCATTGGGCGCCATTCCTCGCCGCTGGCCCCCAGCATTCCGGCCAGCACCGACGGGAACCGGCCCTGGCGGAGGTGGCCGTTGCCGTCCGCCACACCGCTGAACGGGCCCACCACGGCGCTGCCGCCCCGCTCCACCCAGCCGGCCAGGCGGGCGGCGTGCTCGTCGCGCAGAAGGAAAAGGCTGGGAACCAGGACCAGGTTGAACCGGTCCAGGTCGGTGCCGGGGTGCACCACTTCGGCGGAAAGGCCCCGGCGCAGGAGCTGCCGGTGGTAGGCCTGCAGCTGGTCCAGTACGGCCAGCCGGTCCGACGGGCGGTCCGGTGCTTCCGCCGCCCACCAGCTGTCCCAGTCAAACAAGATGGCGATCGGCGCGGGTGCGGGTTCGCCGGCCAGGAAGCGGAGCTCCTGGAGGCCGGAGCCCAGGGCTGCCACCTCGCGGAATACGCGGGTGTCGGCGCCGGCCAGGGGCACCACGGCGGAGTGGAAGCGTTCGGCGCCAAAGGCGGACTGGCGGAACTGGAAGAAACAGATCCCGTCCGATCCCCGGGCCAGGGCGGAATACGAGTCGACCCTGAGCGCGCCCGGGTCCTTGGCCGTGTTGTGCGGCCGCCAGTTGACGGCGGAGGTGGCGGATTCCATCAGCAGCCACGGGTTCCCGCCGGCCAGTCCGCGGCAGAGATCGTGCGTCAGGGCGCCGAGTTCCCAGGTGTGGGGCTGCGCCGGGTCCGTGTACCAGTTGTTGCCCACAAAGTCGGCTTCAGCGGCGAAGCTGAAGTAGTCGGCGCCGCGGAAGAATCCCATCAGGTTGGTGGTGATGGGCACCAGGGGTGACTGGCTGCGGATCACGTCCCTTTCCGCTGTGAACAGGCTGAGCAGCGCGTCGGAGGTGAAGCGCCGGAAATCCAGGAGCTGGGTGGGGTTGTGCAGGTAGGGGGCGCTGCGCGGCGGCAGGATCTCGTCCCACCCGCTGTACCCCTGGCTCCAGAACGTGGTGCCCCAGGCGGTGTTCAGGTCCGCCAGCGAACCGTAGCGGCGGCTGAGCCAGTCCTGGAAGACTGCGGCGGTTTCGTCGTCGTAGCTGATCTGTCCCAGTTCGTTGCCCACGTGCCACATGGCCACTGCGGGATGGCTGCCGTAGCGGGCGGCGAGCGCGGCCGTGACCTTCAGGGCGGCGCTGCGGTATTCGGCCGACGACGGCGAGAACTGGTTGCGCGAGCCGTACCAGAGCGTGGCGCCTGACTCATCCGTGGGCAGCGTTCCTGGGTGGCGGTGGCCCAGCCACGGCGGCGGGGAGGCGGTGGGCGTGGCAAGGCACACGTTGATGTTGCCCTGGTGCAGCAGATCCAGGATGCGGTCCAGCCAGCCGAAGTCCCAGGTGTGTTCGGTGGGCTGCAGCCGAGCCCAGCTGAAGACGCCCACGGTGACCAGGTTGATCCCGGCTTCCTGCATCAGCCGGATGTCATCCGGCCAGCTCTCCTCCGGCCACTGTTCGGGGTTGTAGTCGGCTCCGAACAGCAGGCCGGTGCGGTCCGTGATGCTGCTCAGGCCGTGGCTGCGAAGTTGCATGGGATTCCTTGGTTAAATGGGGGGTATGAGCAATCGAAAGGCTTCAACGGCGGCCACCATCAGTGACGTGGCCAAAGAAGCCGGCGTGTCCACGAGTACCGTGTCCTACGTGATGAGCGGCAACCGTCCCATCTCGCAGGAGACCCGTGATGTAGTCGAAGCAGCGATGCGGCGGCTGAAATACAGCCCCCGGTCCAGTGCCCGCGCGCTGGCGTCCAGCAGGTCCAATGTCCTGGGCCTGGTGGTCCCCCTGCGGGCGGATGTGAACGTGGGCGTGGTGATGCAGTTCGTGACCGCCGTGGTCACCACCGCCCGGACCCACAACCAGGACGTCCTGCTGCTGACGCAGGACGATGCCGGCAGCATCGAACGGGTGACATCGCAGTCCATGGTGGATGGCCTGGTGATGATGGACATCGAGGCCAGGGATCCGCGCATCCCGCTGCTGGCGAGGCTGCAGAAGCCGGCGGTCCTGATCGGGATGCCTGACGATCCGCGCGGCCTGAGCTGCGTGGACTTCGACTTTGCCGGGGCGTCCCGCACAGCGGTCCGGCACCTGGCGGAGCTGGGCCACCGGAGCATCGCGTTCATCGGTTCGCCGCCGGCGTCGCTCCGCCGGCATGCCACCTATGCGGACCGGGCCCTGGCGGGCTTCGAGGATGCGTGCCGCTCCCTTGAGATCCAGGACCTGGCCGTGGCCTGCGAGGCCAATTCGAAGGACCTGGCCAAGGCACTCGACAAGATCTTCGCCGCACCGCATCCTGCCACCGCGCTGCTGGTCCACAACGAGGGCCTGCTTCCCATCCTCCGCGAGAACCTCGCGGCCCGCGGCCTGGCCATCCCTGACAACATCTCGGTGGCGGTGATCGCGCCGGCTGACGTGGCCGCGGCAGCCGTCCATCCCTGGACGGCCGTGTCCATCCCGGCCATGGACATCGGCCGGGCCGCCGTGGAGATGGTGATGGACCGGCTCAGCCTGGCCAAACCCGCAGAGCTGCGGCTGATCGCCCCCACCCTGTCGGAGGGCGAGACCACCTCGCCGGCCCGTTAGCGGACTAGCTGGTTCCGGCCGTTGTCCTGGCCGTTGTCCCGGGGCCGTCATCCCTTGACCGCGCCGATCATCACGCCCTTGGTGAAGTGCTTCTGCACAAAGGGGTACACAATCAGGATGGGCACCATGGCCAGCACAATGACGGCCATCTGCAGCGCGGGACCGGCCGCCGCGCCGGAGCCCACATCCACCTGGCCGGGCACCGAGACACCCTGGAGCACGTAGGAACGCAGCACCACCTGGAGCGGGTTCATGGAGCTGTCGTTGATGTAGAGGATGGCGTTGAAGAAGGCGTTCCAGTAGCCCACGCCGTAAAACAGTGCGATCACGGCCGTCACGGCCTTGGACATGGGCAGCACGATCTGCGTCAGGGTGCGCCATTCGCTGGCCCCATCGATCCGGGCACTGTCCAGGATGCCGCGGTCGATCCCCATAAAGAATCCGCGCAGGATGATGATGTTGAACACCGAGATGCAGCCCGGCAGGATCAGCGCCCAGTACGTGTTGATCATGCCCAGCCCGGACACCAGCAGGTAGGCGGGAATGATGCCGGCACTGAAGAACATGGTGATGAGCAGCGTGAACAGGATGGGCGTGTGGGCAAACGATCCCGGCCGGGACAGCCCGTAGGCGCAGAGGATCGACACCAGCATGCTGAGCGCGGTGCCGGTTGCCGTGATGCCCACACTGACCAGCACCGCACGGGTGACCACCCCGCCGCTGAGGATCTGCTGGTAGGCGGCGAAGGAGATCTCGCCCGGGACCAGGACCAGCCCGCCGGCCCTGGTGATGGTGCCTTGGGAGGAAATGCTGGTCAGGACAATGGTGTAGAGCGGCCCCAGCACTGCCAGGACCACCACGGCGAGCACCACCACTTTGCCGATCTTCGCCCCGGCGCCGGGCTCTTCGTCCCAGACGGGCCGTTCAGGCTTGATCCGCGGCGGACGGGCGGGTTTGCCGGGCCGGGCGGAGACGGGGGTTTTGCTGGTCAGGATGCTCATTTGGAGTAGACACCGCTCTCACCGAAGATGTGGGCAATTTTGTTGGCTGTCAGGATCAGGGCCAGGCTCACCAGGCCCTTGATCAGCCCGGCAGCGGCCGCGTAGCTCCAGTCGCCGTTCTGCACGCCGGTGTAATAGACAAACGTGTCCAGGACCTCGGACGCCCCTGCGCCTACGGCATCGCGTTGCAGGATCATCTGTTCGAACCCCACGGTCAGGGAATCACCGAGGCGCAGGATCAGCAGCAGCACAATGACGCTGCGCAGGCCCGGCAGGGTGACGTGCCACATCCGCTTCCACCGGCCGGCGCCATCCACGGCAGCGGCCTCGTACTGGGCCGGGTCGATGGCACTCAGGGCCGCCAGGAACACGATGATGCCCCAGCCGGCGTCCTTCCAGACAGCCTGGGAGGTCAATAGGAACAGGAACGTGTCCGGGTTGGTCATGATGTCCACCGCCTGCCAGCCGTTGGCTCGCAGGGACTGGTTAAGCAGCCCGGCGCCGCCGAAGATCTGCTGGAAAACGGACACCACCAGGACCCAGGAGAAGAAGTGCGGCAGGTACACCACGGCCTGGATCACTGACCGCAGGCGCGGGTTGACCAGGGAGTTCAGCAGCATGGCCAGGGCAATGGGGATGGGGAAAAAGAACACCAGCTGGAAGGCCGTGATCACCAGGGTGTTCCGGACGGCGTGCCAGAAGTCGGCGTCGGCCAGGACTCGGGTGAAGTTTTCCAGTCCCACCCAGGGGCTGTCCGGGATGCCCACGTACGGGGAGTAATCCTGGAACGCCACCACGTTGCCCAGCATGGGCAGGTAGGCGAAGACCGCCAGCAGAAGCACCGCGGGCAGTGCCATCAGCACCAGGGAGCGGTCCCGTTTGAACCGCAGCCGCAAGTTGGCCCTCGGCCTGGTCCCGTCGCCTGTTTTTGCGGGGCCCGTTTTTGTAGGACCCGTTTTGTTGGTGCCTGTTCCCTTGGCGCCCGCGCCGGGGGATCCGCCGGCTGCTGTCCCGGCCACGGCTCCCCCGGCCCGCCCGCTGCCGCGGCCCGGCACGGCCGGTGGCGTCGCCGTCGGCCGCTCCCCGGCGGCTGCTGTCCCGGCCGCCGCCGGACGCAGGCCCGCCTCCTGCGCCGGGGTGGCTGCTGCGCCGCTTTCCGTCCCTGTGCCCGTGCGTGCCACGGCTATGCCAGGAATCCGGCGTAGAAGTCGCGGAGTTCGTCGCCACCCTTGCTCTTCCAGGACGCGAGTTCGCTGTCCAGGTCCTTCATGGTTTTGCGGCCGCGGATGATGTCCTTGGCCAGGTCATCGAACGGCTTGCCGAGGGAACCGTACTTGGCCGGCTCCTGGATCTGGACGCCGAAGAAGACATCCTCCACCACGTTCGGGGCCTGCCGGGCTTCCCAGCCGGACTGTGCCTGCACCAGCCCGGGGTACTGGACCATGGAGTTGACCACCGGGGGGCTGACCAGGAACGCGTAGGTGCTGGTGACCTCGGTGCTGCCTTTGTCGGTGGCCTTGGGCACGCCCTGGGCGTCGCGGGTGAAGTGCACCCCTTCCACGCCGTTGTTGATCAGGACGTGTTCCTCGGTGCCGAACGGGGCGGCCATGAAGTTGGCCAGGGCCAGCATCTCCTCCACCTTTGCGGCGTCCGCCTTTTTGATGAAGCTGAAGATTGCGGCCGGCTGCGCGCGGAACAGCGTGGGCTTGCCGCCGTCCGGGGCGAAGTAGTCCATGGGCTGCTGGTCGAAGGACGGGTTGGTGGGCAGGACCCGGGCCAGGGCCTCGTGCCAGCCGCCCATGCCGTCGGATGCCATCAGGGTGGCACCGGATTCGAAACGCTGCTTGGCCTGCTGGGCGTTGCCTGCCACGGCGTCCGGGTGGACGGAGCCGTCCGCGAACAGCTTGGCGGTCCACTCGAGGGCCGCCCGGTACTCGTCCGTTTCGAACTTGTTCTGCAGCGTGCCGCCCACTTTTTTCCACTTGGGGACCACACCGTGCATGATCTGGGCACCGGTCCAGACGTCCTCGGAGCCCCAGCGGTTCTTGGATTCGTCGGTGAGTTCCTTGGCCACCTTGCGGAAGTCGTCGGCCGACTTGGGCGGTTCCACACCGAGCTGCTTGAAGAGGTCCGCGCGGTAGAAGAGGGCATCGGAGATGAGCGCGCCGGGGTACGGCAGGCCGTAGAGGCCACCTTCGAAGCACCCCATCTTCCAGGCCGCGGTGGGGATGTTGGCGAGGTTGGGGTACTTGTTGACCTTGTCGCCGGCCAGGAACTGCGACAGGTCCTGGAAAACGCCGGCGGCGGCCTGGCCGAAGCGGGGCGGCAGGTTCCAGGCCGGGATAACCATCCAGTCCGGCACGTCCTTGGGCGAAGCCAGGACGGTCTGCACCTTGTCCGCGTAGGCGTTGCCGTCGTTCACCTGGAAGTTGACGGTGGCGCCGAGCTTCTCATTGACCGCCTTGTAGTAGCCGTTCTCCGGAAGCGCCGGCGGCACGGCCCACCAGGCGGGGGTCATGGCGGTGTAGGTTCCGCCGCTGCCCGGGGTTTTGGCCACGGACTTCACCAGCGACGCCGGGACGCTGGTGAAGCCGGGGGTGGACCCGTTCACGGAGGCGATGTCCGGTTTCAGCAGCTCCAGCGGCTTGTAGGCCGGGACCAGCTTGGCCACGGTTTCAGCCAGGCTGCCGGAGGAGGTGGCCTGCGGTGCGGCGGTGCCGGAGCACGCGGTGAGCGCCGCGGGGGCCGCAGCCAGGAACACTGCGCCGCTGAGGATCCCCAGGAATGACCGGCGGTTTACAGCAGGGGATGCAGCCTCACCGAGCAACTGACCGGCTGTTTTTCGTGGGTGGCCCGTTGCGGGATCAATATGGGAACTGCGCATAACCAGCACTCCTTCGTGGAAGTCATTTAGACAAAGCTTCAAGCGATTCATCGAATCGATTCGACTGCGTTTAGCGTAGGCCACCACCCACCTTCGCGGCAAGGGATAAATGTGTTGCGACTCACAAGCACCAGTGCAACACTGGATTTTGCCGGATTTTGTATAAGCGATTCGATAACCAGCCGATAGGATTCCAGTGCCCCACCAGCAAGCCGCCTCCCCCGCCGTAGACATCAACGTTCCGGCGCCCACCCCACCGCAGGGGCCAGAGCCGACGGTGGAGGCTGCGGCCGCCGGGTCACCGGCTGCCATCCTGGCGGCGCTGACACTGGCGCAGAAGGTGGCGATGCTGCACCAGCATTCGCCTGCCGTTGACAGCCTTGGCCTGGCGCCGTTCCACACCGGAGCCGAGGCCGCCCACGGTGTTGCGTGGCTGGGACCGGCCACCGTTTTTCCGCAGCCGGTGGGCATGGCGGCTACCTGGGACCCGGACCTGATCGAGCGCCTGGGCGAGGCCACCGGCCACGAACTGCGCGGCAAAAAAGCCACTGATCCGTCAGTCAGCCTGAACGCCTGGGCGCCGGTGGTGAACCCCCTGCGCCACCCGCTGTGGGGCCGGAACGAGGAAGGCTTTTCCGAGGACCCGCACCTCACGGCGGAGCTGGCCGGGGCATTCTGCCGCGGCATGAAGGGCCGGGACCCCCACACGTGGCTCACGGTGCCCACGCTGAAGCATTTCCTGGGCTACAACAATGAGCGGGACCGGAACGTCACCTCCAGCAACCTCAGCCCCCGGGTGCTCCACGAGTACGAGCTGCCCGCCTATCGCGGCCCCATCGAGGATGGGGTGGCCGGTGCCGTGATGCTCTCCTACAACCTGGTCAACGGCCGGCCTGCGCACGTGTCCGACCTGGTCCGGGAGCACCTGAGGCAGTGGCGCAACGGGGAAGGGATCACCGTGGTGACAGACGCCGGCGCGCCCGGTTCGCTGTTCCGGGCGGAAAAGTATTTCGACGACGGCCCTGCCGCGTACGCCGCAGCCCTCCACGCCGGCGTCGACAGCTTTACTGACGACGGTGACAACCCCGGCCCCTCCATCGCGTACCTCAACGGGGCCCTGGCGAAGGGTCTGATCGATGAAGCGGCCGTGGACGCCGCGCTGCTGCGACTCCTCACCCTCCGGGCCAGGACCGGCGAGTTCGCGCCGGAACGCGATCCGTATGCTTCGATCGGGCCCGAGGCCATTGGCACACCGGCCCATGTTGCCCTGGCCAGGGAGGCCGCCGCGAAGGTGGTGGTGGTGCTTCGCAATGAACCCGCGGCCGGATCAGCGGACCGGCTGCTGCCGCTGGGTGACCCGGCCGGGTCCATCGCGGTGATCGGCGCGCTGGGTTCGCGGGTCCTCAGCGACTGGTACAGCGGAACGTTGCAGGATGCTGTCAGCATCGCCGAAGGCCTGGGCCACCGCTATCCCGGTTCCGTTACCGCTGAGGAGGGGACCGACGTTGTTGCCTTCCGGTGCGTGCGGACCGGAGGCTACCTGGGCGGCAGCGGCGGGGCGGTGCTTACCGCCCGTGCCGGGGCGCCCGGTCCGGAGCATTCGTTCGATCTGAAGGACTGGGGCTCGGGCGAACTGACGCTGCGGCTGGTGCAGACCGGAAAATTCGTCACGGATACCGGGGACGGCTACCTTCGGGCAGCGGCGGACCGGGTGGGCGGCTGGGTGGTCCAGGAGACGTTCCGGGCCGCCTACGCCGCCGACGGCACAGCTGCCCTGCAGCATGTGGGGAGCGGAAAATGGCTGCGGATCGAGGCAGGTACGGGCAGCGCGGCGCTGGTCCCGGACTACGGCCTGGCCGATTCCTTTGTTCTCCGCGTCCTCAGCTCCGGGCACGAAGCTGCCCGGAGCGCGGCGGCCCAGGCCCACACGGCCATTGTGGTGGTGGGCAACGATCCCCACCTGGGTGGCCGGGAAACGCTGGACCGCACGTCGCTGGACCTTCCGCTGGCCGACCAGGAGCTCATCCGGATTGTCCGCGAGGCAAATCCGCGCACCGTCCTGGTCATCGTGTCCTCCTACCCCTACGCGCTGGGCGGGCTGGCCGACACCCCCGCCGTCGCCTGGACCTCGCATGGCGGCCAGGAACTGGGCCACGGTGTGGCGGAGATCCTCAGCGGGGACTCCGGGCCCACCGGCCGGCTGCCGCAGACCTGGTTCGGCCGCGACGAGGACCTGCCGGACATCCTGGATTACGACATCATCACCTCGCAGTCCACCTACCTCTACAGCAGCGCCGAGCCCCTCTATCCGCTGGGTCACGGCCTGACCTACGGCGAGGTGCGGTACGGCTCCGTTGCCCTGCGGGAACTGTCCGGCGGGACCCCGGACCGCGCCGACACCGCGGAGCTCACCATCGAGGTCCATAACGCCGGTCTGCGGCCGGCGCAGGAACTGGTCCAGGTGTACGCCTCGGCGCCGGGCCACCCGTCCGGGTTCCCGCGCCGGCTCCTGGTGGGCCATGAGCGGGTGGACATTCCCGCGGGTGGCTCCGCCACGGCCGTTATCCGGGTTCCCCTGGAACGCCTGGCCACCTTCAACGTGGCTGCCGGGCGCCTGGTGGTGGAGCCGGGCAGCTACCTGCTCCTGGCCGGCGCCTCCGCTGCGGACCTGCCGCTGGCGGTGACGCTTGAGGTGGCCGGCAGCCCCACGCCGGGCCGCAGCCGCGGCGCGTGGTTCCGGGCGGAGACCTTCGACGCCTGCGGGAACCTGGCCCTGGTCCCGGAGACGCCGCTGGCCGGCACCGCAATCGCTCCCGCAGGATGCGGGCAGCCGGCCTGGTCCGTTTACCGGGGTTTTTCGACCGAAGCGGCTGCCGGCCAGGCTGCCGCCGGGGCGCAATCCGTGCTGCTGGACGTGGTGTCCTGCACCCCGTCCGGCCCGGCAGCCCGGGCCACCGTGCGGGTCCAGGTTCCCGGCCCCGCAGGTACGTGGAACACCGCGGGAACCGGTCACGTGGACGCCGCGTTCACTGGTGTCCTGCGGATTCCGCTGGGGCAGGGACCAACCGTCGGCGCGGCAGGGTTCCGGCTGGTGTTTGAGGGTGGCGTGACCGTCAGCCGGGTGCAGCTGGCTTAGGCAGGACTGCCGGGCCGCCCCGGAAAAGGCGGCCCGGCGGTCCCTTCAGGGAGCAGCCGGTTGGCTACGCGTCCACCATGTCGGCCTCGGCGAACTCCACGGCCGCCACGATCTCCTGGGTTTCGGGATTGATCATGAACGCCTCGTCGTCCTCCTCGACCATCAGGAAGTCGCCGTGGTCGGTGCTGAAGTGCCAGGCCAGCGTCTTGATCCCGTGGTGCAGGTAGTTCGGGTCGCCCATGGTGATCTTTATGAGCGCAAACCCTGCCACCCCGCACAGTTCCCGGATGATCACTTCGAAGTCCGGAGCGTCAGCCAGCTCGTCGGCGTCGGCCTGTGCCTGGCGTTCGGCCAGGTCCGGCACAAGCGCCACGAGGCGGTCGATGTGGGCGTCCACCTCGTCGTCAGCCAGGACAAGAAGGTCGGCCTGGCCGCGCAGCCAGGCCGCATTCAGGGCGGTGATGTTTTCGTGTTCCAGCAGCTCCTCGAACTCGCCGTCGAGCTCTTCCATCCGGAGGACGGCGTCGGGCGTCAGATCGGAGTCCTCAGTCCCGCCATCCAGGTAATGCTCGCGGTCAGTGCCGGAGAGGTTGTCGAAGAAACCGGCTGTGCGGTTGAACAGCGCCAGGTGGGCGGTGGCGCCCATGCCGGCCATGCCTTCGCGGATCAGCGTGTCGGTGTCCTCCCGGTCGATCGCCATAAAGACGTACTGCGCGAAGCCGCCCTCAAGCGCCTGCGTCAGGTAGAAGTCCACGTAGTAGCTGCGGACCGCCACGGGTGACATCTCGGCGGTGTGGAGGAGCGCCTCATGCATGGCATCCACCAGGCCCACGTTGGCTTCGACGGTCTCCTCGTCGCCGGCTTCGATGCTGCTGCTGGTCAGGACAACGGGCTGCTGGCTGGTGATCATGGCGATCCTCACTGCTGGCGGTGGTGGTGGTGCTCGGATATTTGTCACGCTACGGGGGCCAGGGAGCCGTGGCGTTGCGGGGCACATGAACGTCAGGCGAAGTTTGGGCGGGACCTGGCACCCGGCCCGTGCGCACCGGTGCCGCCCGGCGAACTAAGATGGATCAGATCACCAACCACCGGACCCGGCCCCGCCGTGGCCTGCTGAAAGTAGCGCGCACCATGCCATCCCAACCGGACGAGAGTGCGGCCCTGGCAATACAGACCCCCGCCATCAACGACCGCTCCCTCGCGGCCGGGCTCGCCTATGCCATGGGCAGCCGCGTCTCGGGGATGTCGTTCGACGCCGGCACCGGGCTGATGCTCGGCAAGGTCCGCGGCGGCGCAGAGGTGCCGTATTCCACCACCGCCAAACTGGTCCGGAAGGCCGGCGGCTGGAGCTGCACCGTTGGTGTCTGCAGCTGCCCGGTCCGCAAGGACTGCAAGCATGTGGCCGCCCTGCTTTTCGCCGCCGAGGACAGCCCGGCGATCCGGGTCCAGCTGCTCTCCCCTGCCACCGCCACGCAGGTAGCGCGGGATCCGGCGGCCGTGGCCCTGACTGATTGGGAGGAAGCCCTCAGCCCGCTGATCTCCCGCACCGGGACGGCCCCCGCCGGCACGGGCGTCCCGCTGGCCCTGCAGTTCGAGATCGAGGAACCCGCGCCGCACTTCTCCTACACAGGGCGCCGGGATCCGGTCCGCGGTGTCCGGCAGCTCAAGGCCCGGCCGGTCATCATGGGGTCCAAGGGCAAATGGATCCGTGGCGACGTTTCCTGGAACACGCTCAGCTACCTGAACTTCCGGCGCGAATGCAACGAGGCGCACGTCGAATGGATGCAGGAGTTCCTGGCCGCGCACTCGGCATCCGCCAGCCGGATGCACAACTCCTCCGGGCTGTGGCTGGGGCTGAACTCCTACGCGGGCCGGAACCTGTGGAGCCTGCTGGCCGACGCCCGCAAGATCGGCCTGGCCCTGGTCCATTCGCGCGGCACCGAACCGGTCCGGATCGCGGAGTCCCCCGCCGCCGTCGGGCTTAACCTGGGCCGTTTCGGTACACCCGCCCCGGCGGAAGGCACACCGCCGGACGGCGGCCTGGAGCTCTCGCCCACCATCAGCGTTGACGGCGGCGAGGTGGACCCGGCCGCTGTGGGCACCCTGGGCCGGCCGGCGCATGGCCTCTTTTTCACCACCACGGCGGACGGCACTGTCCCGGAGACGCTGCCCGGAGTGACCGAGGGGCCGGCCACGGACACCGTAATTACCCTGGCGCCCCTGGAAAACGGGTTGAGCGAGGAACTTCTGGCGTTTGTGACGGCCGGCAGCGCGCTGCGGATCCCGGCCAAGGACGAGTCGCGGTTCCTCACCGGTTTTTACCCGAAGCTGAAGCAGACGGCACGGGTGACGGCGCGGGATGAGTCCGTGGAGCTGCCCACCCTGGCTGTTCCCACCCTCTCGCTGCTGGCGAACTATGGCGCCGACCACCGGGTGCGGCTGCATTGGGAGTGGCATTACAAGGCCGGGAAGCTGGTTACGGCCCAGCCGTTGTGGCGCCATCCGGGCGATCACGGCTACCGCGATGACACCGCCGAAGCGCGGATCCTCGACGGCATCGGGCAGCCCTGGGAGGCGGTTCCGGCGCTGGGCGAGTCAGCCACCGGCGGCTGGGGCACGCCCCGGCTGGCAGCCTCCGTGGAACTGAAGGGCCTGGACACGCTGGCGTTCACCGAGGACGTGCTGCCCCGGCTCCGGGAGGCGCCGGACGTTGATGTGGACACCGCCGGTGACATCGCCGATTACCGGGAGGCGGAGGAAGCCCCCGTTGTGTCGATCTCCACCAAGGCCACGGAACAGCGCGACTGGTTCGACCTGGGCATCCAGATTTCGCTCGAAGGCCAGCCGGTCTCCTTCGCCGCGGTGTTCTCGGCGCTCGCTTCCGGGCAGACCAGGATGCTCCTGCCCAGCGGCGCGTACTTCTCCCTGGACCTGCCGGAGCTGCACCAGCTGCGCGCCCTGATCGACGAAGCCCGCGAACTGCAGGACAACAAGGATGCGCCGCTGCAGATCAGCCGGTTCCAGGCCGGCCTGTGGGATGAACTGGCGCAGCTGGGAATCGTGGACGAGCAGGCGGCGTCCTGGCGCGCGGCGGTGGGCGGCCTGCTGGAAGGCGGCATCGAGGGCCTGCCGCTGCCGGCCAGCCTGGACGCGGACCTCCGGCCGTACCAGCTGGAAGGCTTCAACTGGCTGACGTTCCTGTACCGGCACAGCCTCGGCGGTGTCCTGGCCGACGACATGGGCCTGGGTAAAACCGTGCAGGCACTGGCCCTGATGTGCGCGGCAAAGGACCTGGCCGCCCAGTCCGCCGGCACTGACGGAACCGCTGCCGCCGTCGTACCCGGCAGCGTTGACGCTCAACCAACAGGTCCCGACGGCGGCGCCCCATTTCTGGTGGTGGCCCCCACCAGCGTGGTGGGCAACTGGGCGGCGGAGGCTGCCCGCTTCGGTCCGGGGCTGAAGGTCCACACGGTCAGCGAGACGTTCGCGAAGAGCGGCCGGCAGCCGGCGGCGGCGATGGCGGGAGCCGACCTGGTGATCACGTCGTACGCGCTGTTCCGGATCGACTATGAGGCGTACGCGTCCCACGCCTGGTCCGGGCTGGTGCTGGATGAGGCCCAGTTTGTGAAGAACCACCAGTCCAAGGCGTACCAGTGCGCCCGGAAGCTGCCGGTCCCCTTCAAGCTGGCCATCACCGGAACGCCGCTGGAGAACAACCTGATGGAGTTCTGGGCGCTGACGTCCATCGTGGCGCCCGGGCTGTTCGCCAGTCCCAAGCGGTTTGCCGAAAACTACCAGAAGCCGGTGGAGAAAAACGCCGACAAGGGCCAGCTGGACAAGCTCCGGCGGCGGGTGCGGCCCCTGATGATGCGCCGCACCAAGGACCAGGTAATCAAGGACCTGCCGCCCAAGCAGGAGCAGATCCTCGAAGTGGTGCTCAATCCGCGGCACCAGAAGGTGTACCAGACGCACCTGCAGCGGGAGCGGCAGAAGATCCTGGGCCTGATTGAGGACGTCAACAAAAACCGGTTCACCATCTTCCAGTCGCTGACCCTGCTGCGGCAGCTCAGCCTGGACGTTTCGCTGGTTGACCCGTCATTGTCCGCGGTCCGGTCCAGCAAGCTCGACGTGCTTTTTGAACAGCTCGAGGACCTGGTGGCCGAGGGGCACCGCGCCTTGATCTTCAGCCAGTTCACCGGCTTCCTGGGGAAGGTCCGCGAGCGCCTTGACGAGGAGAACATCGAGTACTGCTACCTCGACGGCGGCACCCGCAACCGTGCCGACGTCGTCAACGAGTTCAAAAACGGCAGTGCCCCGGTCTTCCTGATCAGCCTCAAGGCCGGCGGCTTCGGCCTGAACCTGACGGAGGCCGACTACGTGTTCCTCCTGGATCCGTGGTGGAACCCTGCGTCGGAGGCGCAGGCGGTGGACCGGACGCACCGGATCGGGCAGGCCCGGAACGTGATGGTGTACCGGCTGGTGGCCAAGGACACGATCGAGGAGAAGGTCATGGCCCTGAAGGCGCGCAAGTCCCAGCTCTTCGCGGATGTGATGGAGGGCGACGCCCTGTCCGGCGGTGCCATCACGGCCGAGGACCTCGCCGGGCTGTTCCGGGAGTAGGGCACCCGTGGCGGCGTCCATTGGCGACACGCAAACCTCCTGTCGACGCGCAGATTCCGTGACGCACCCCGGATAAGTGCCGCGCCAGGGAATCTGCGCCGCGCGGATGCTTTTGCGCGTCGGAATTACCCCCTAAGCTGAAACCAACGAAGTAAGTACAACGTTGGAGAAAATGTGCCACAGGAGCAGGCCAATGCCGTCCCCGCCGTGATTCCGCTGCAGCCGGACGCCTTCGCAACCCCCTACCGGGACCCCGTCTGGGACGGGCCAACGGATCCCGTCCTGGTCCGGGACCACCGCACCGGGGACTGGGTGCTTTTTTACACCCAGCGCAGGGCCACCCAGGACGGGCTGACCGGCGTGGAATGGGTGCACGGGACGGGCATCGGCGTCGCCCGGTCCGCTGACGGCGGAGCCAGCTGGACCTACCAGGGCACCGTGGCCGGCCTGGTGCCGCCCGGAACGGAACTGCCGGCAACGCTGTGGGCGCCCGACGTCGTCCGCCTGGGCGACCAGTGGATCATGTACCTGACGGTGCTGGGCGGTGTCCGCACTGACTGGACAGGTGGGGCCGGGATTGTGCAGCTGGCCAGCCGGAACCTCACCGACTGGGAATACCTGGGCCAGGTGGACCTCGACTCGCCCCGGGTGATCGACGCCGCCGTGGCCTTGTGCGGGGACGGCCGCTACCGCCTTTGGTACAAGGACGAGGCCCGCGGGTCCAACACCTACAGCGCGGTCAGCGACGCGCCGCACGACCCGTCGTCGTGGGCGGTCGAAGGCATCACGCTTCCGGGCCGCCCGCACGAGGGTCCCAAGGTATTCCGGCTCGGTGGCTGGTACTGGATGGTGGTGGACGAGTGGCGCGGCCAGGCGGTGTACCGGTCGGAGGACGCGGCAGGCGGCTGGCTGCGGCAGAAGGAGGGCGACGGACTGATCCTTGCCGCCCCCGAGTCCGTGGCCGGCCGGGCCGTGGTGGGCCGGCACGCGGACGTGGTTCCCCTGTCGTCCGACGGCGGCCCGGACCAGGCACTGGTGGTCTACTTCACGCATCCCCACTGGGGCGGCGAGGACATTGACACCATGGCACCGGACCCCAAAACCAGGCTCAGCCACGTCCGCGCGGCCGTGGTGGAGGTCCGGGACGGCGTCCTGGTCTGCACCGCCGGCTGAGACAGACGGCAAAACGAAGGCAGAGGACCGGCTCCTGGAACGGCCGCCCAGCGCCCCCCGCTGGTACGTCCCAAGGCCCGGCCCTCTGCCTGGTTCGTCTTCCGGACGGCGCATTGGCACCATCCGGAAGAGTCTAGCTGCGCTGGGGGGACCCCAGCTCCACCGGGTCTTCATCGGTGAGGTAGGCAAGCTCCGAGTGGGCCGCGAGGTCGATGCCGCGCATTTCATCCTCGGGCTTGATGCGCAGGCCAATGGTCCGGTCCAGGATCTTGGCCAGGAGCCAGGTGATACCGAACGAGTAGGCCAGCACCGTGACCGTGGCCAGGGCCTGGGTTCCGAGGAGCTCGAAGCCGCCGCCGTAGAACAGCCCGTTGACGGCGTTCGGGGCTGCGTCCGTGGCGAAGAGCCCAATCAGCAGGGTGCCCAGGATGCCGCCCACCAGGTGGACGCCCACTACGTCGAGTGAGTCGTCGTAGCCGAGCCGGAACTTCAGTTCGATCGCCAGCGAGCAAACCGCACCGGCGATCAGGCCGATGGCCACCGCGCCCAGCGGGCTGACGGCGCCACAGGCAGGCGTGATGGCGACCAGCGCGGAGATGAGGCCGGAGGCGGCGCCCATGCTGGTGGCCGCGCCGTGGCGGATCCGTTCCACCAGGGCCCACGCCAGGAGGCCGGCCGAGGCAGCAACTGCGGTGTTAAGGAAAACCACCGACGCCGACTGGCCTGCGGACAGGGCGGAGCCGGCGTTGAAGCCGAACCATCCCACCCACAGCAGGCCGGCACCGATCAGCACCAGCGGCCGGCTGTGCGGCTTGGTGTGTTCCATCTTGGGCCAGCCCGAGCTCCTGCCCAGGACCAGGGCCAGGGCCAGGGCCGCGGCGCCTGCGTTCATGTGCACAGCCGTGCCGCCGGCGAAGTCGATTGCCTTGATGCCGCTGGCAATCCAGCCGCCGGTGACGCTGCCGTCCGCAGAGGAGAACGCAAACACCCAGTGGGCGATCGGGAAGTAGACAATGGTGGCCCAGATGCCGGCAAACAGCATCCAGGCGCCGAACTTCATCCGGCCCGCCGCTGCGCCCGCCACCAGTGCGGTGGTGACGCAGGCAAAGAAGAGCTGGAAAGCTGCGAACAGTGCTACCGGGATGGACGCCTCGTCATCCGCGGCGAGCAGCTGTCCCAGACCGGGGAATTCGGTGATGTCGCCGATCAGCCCCAGTCCGCCCACTGAGTTGCCGAAGGCCAGTGAGTAGCCAAAGAGTGCCCACAGCACAGCCACCAGGCTGGCGCCGCCGAAGCACATCATCATCATGTTCAGAATGCGGCGTGAGCCCACCATGCCCCCGTAGAACAGGGCAAGGGCGGGGATCATCATGCAGACCAGCGCTGAGCTGGCCAAAATCCAAGCGACATTTCCCGAATCCATGGGAAACCCCTTTCGTGATGCGAGGAGAGAACGGAAATCGCCCGTGAATGCCGCTCCGGCAGAAGGGGCGCGGAATCAGAACCGCGTCCAGCGGAGGGCAGCTTTCGCCGTCTGTTTCCAGAGTAAAGCTGGCATCTCCGGGTGGGTTTCCGGTGTGTTAAATGATCGTTTCGGTTCGCCGCACGCATGTTTCAGGCGTCCCGCGGCCATCGGGCACGGCACGGGTTGTCCTGCAGGACGCGAAGTCGAAGTTTCGCCGGCGGCCGGGACGGCCTGCCCACGGCCGGTACCGCCGTCGAACACGTCCTGAACACCCGTGACCGAGTACGACCGAACGTGTTCGGATGCCTTGTTCCGTTCCGACCCCGCCCATAGTCTCGCTGTGCCCGGACTTCCCGGCTGCGGGACCGGCAACAGCTCCGCACCCCCATGACTGCGAGGTACAACAATGACGTTTTCCGCACGAAGAACCCGACGGGCCAGGAAGCCGGTGGCCGCGCTCGCTGCCGCGGTGACGGCGGTGGCCGGGCTGGCGTTGCTCCCCGTGGCACCCGCCGGCGCTGCAGACCCGCCCACTCCGGTGACCATCACGCCCAACCCGGCAAGCCGCGGAGCCGCGTTCGAGGGCTGGGGCACCAGCCTGGTCTGGTTCGCCAACGCGACGGCCGGCTACTCCCCCGAACTCCGCGAAGAGCTGTACCAGAAGGTCTTTGGGCAGGAAGGCCTGAACCTCAACATCGCCCGCTACAACGTGGGCGGCGGCAACGCCTCCGACGTAAAGAACTACCTCAACGACGGCAGCGCGGTGGAAGGCTGGTGGCAGCCGAAAACGGAAGTGCCCGCCGGCACTGCTCCGTCCAACCTGTACAACCCTGACGGCACGGTGGACAAAGCGCAGGCCAACAAGCTGGCCTTCCTGGAGCAGTGGAACCCGGATGATCCCGCGTCCTACAACCCGGACGCGGACGCCAACCAGCGCTGGTGGGTGGAGAAACTCGACGCGGAACAGCAGATCACCCACTGGGAGGCCTTCAGTAACTCCCCGCCCTGGTTCATGACCAAAAGCGGCTACGTCTCGGGCCAGCCCACCCCCGCCAAGGGCGAAAACCTGCTGCCCCAGGCGGAGGCCAAGTTCGCCGCGTACATGAAGCATGCCGTGCAATTGCTGGAGGAGGGCAGCGGCATCACGGTGAACACCATCGACCCGTTCAACGAGCCCAACTCCGGCTATTGGGGCACCGACATCGACGCTGCCACGGGCAAACCCCCCACCAGCTACACGCAGAAGCAGGAAGGTGCCCTGATTTATCCTGCGGCGCAGGACCGCGTCACCCGGCTGCTGGCCGCCGAACTGGCCAAGGCCGGCACCACCACCGGGGCCGTCATCTCCGGGATGGACGAGACGGATCCGGGCAAGTTCATGACCAACTGGAACGGCTACAGCCAGGCCGCCAAGGACGCCGTGGCGCAGCTGAACGTCCACACTTACGGCACCGGCGACCGCCGCCGGGTCCGGGACCTGGCCAAGTCTGCGGACAAGCCGCTGTGGATGAGCGAAGTGGGCGGCTCCTGGCGCGGCAACCCCGCACTCGGCGACTCCACCGGGGGCTGGGACCGGTCCAACATCGCGAACGGGCTGGGCATCGCCGGGCGCATGGTGGATGACCTGCGTGAGCTGGAGCCGGACGCCTGGGTGTTTTGGCAGCCCGTGGAGGACACCTACAAGCAGGAAAAGGGCGACGGCGGCTGGGGCTCCATCTACGTGGACTTCGACTGCAACTACGCCGGCCGTGAAGGGTCCTCCAACCGGCGGATCAACGACGGAGCCAGTGCCGAAGCCGCCAAGTGCAAGGTGCTGACCAACCAGAAGTACAACACCACCCGGAACTTCACGCATTACATCCGGCCGGGCGATTTCCTGATCCAGAACGACAACGCCAAAACCGCGAGCGCCCTGAAGGCGGACGGCAAGGGCGCCACCCTGGTGCACTTCAACGACACCGCGACCCCGGAGAAGGTCACCCTGGACCTGAGCCGCTTCGGTTCCATCGCCCCCGGCGCTACCGTGACCCCGGTGGTCACCACCAAGTCCCCGCTCGAGGACATCGAGCGGAACGCGCTGGTCAAGGGCGCCCCCGTCGCCGTTGATGCCGCGGCGAAGTCCGCCACGCTGGAGGTGCCGGCCGCTTCGGTGGTGACGTTCGTCGTCGACGGCGTCAGCGGGGTTGCCGCCGACGCCGCACCGGTGCAGGACGGCCACAGCTACCACCTCACCGGTGACGCCAGCGGCAAGGACCTGACGGCCCGCGCCGACGGTTCCGCAGCCATCCAGGACCCGGGGTCCAGCATGGCTGCGGTGGTCCCGCAGGTGTGGACCTTCAACGCCGTCCGCAGCGACGATGAGTACGCCCACAACCGGCGCTGGGTGCTGACCAACAAGGACGGCCGGGTCCTGGCCGGAACCGGCGGCGTGCTCAACGGCAGCCAGGCCGGCACCGCCACCCTGTCCGGAATGACCCTGGAGCAGGCAAAGGCCACACCGGCTGCGCAGTGGATCCTCACCACGGAGAACGGCAGGAAGTGGTCGCTGGTCAACGCTGCCGCGGCCAGTGCCCTGCAGGTGGCGGGCAGCCAGACGGCGGCCGGGACCGCGGTTTCCCTGGGCTCGTCCACCGGAACCACCGCCACGGCCACCGCCAACCCGCACCAGGTGTGGGGCTTCACCGACCTCGAAGACCTGCAGCTGCTGGGCACCACCAAGGTGGACCTCAGCACGCCGGTGGGGGTGGCGCCGGAACTGCCGGCGACCGTCATCCCCCTGTACGGCAACGGTGCGGGCCGGCCGATTGCGGTGCAGTGGCAGCAGATTGACCCTGCCGCCTGGGACAGGGCGGGCCGCGTGACGGTCACGGGTTCCGGGACTGACCTGTACGGCGCGGGCTTCAATGACGCCACCGTGACGGTGGAGGTGGGCCGCTACGCCGCCACCGATCCGGTATCGGCCACCGTGGGGGCAGGCTCCACCCTGGCCGCGCTCCAGGCGGCAGCACCGGGCACCGTGCCGGGCCAGATCGGCGCCGGACCGGCCCGGAACCGGCTCACGGCAACGTGGGACTGGAATTCGTTCGACGCCGCCGCGCTGCAGGTGCCCGGGACGTACACCGTCCGCGGGACTGCGGCCACCGGGGTTTCCGGGGAGCAGCCGCTGGCAGCCGTACTGACGGTGATCGTGGTGGCCAGCGAAACCGTGGACAACATCTGCCGGGCGGATCCCGCCACCACCGCCACCGCCAGTTTCACGGAAGGGTCCTACCTGGCCCGCAATACCTGCGACGGCAATGCCGGCTCCGCCTGGTCCAACTGGGTCAGCGCCGGCCGTGCGGGTGACAGCCTCACGTATGGGTTCGGCCGGGAGTACACGGTGGATTCGGTGACGGTGACGTCAGCCGAAAAGGCCGCGCAAAGCCTGAAGGTTCAGTACCAGGACGCGGCCGGAGCATGGCAGGACACGTCCGCCGGGACCATCACCGGGCTCAGCACCGCAGCCCCGGCAACCGTGGCCTTCAGCCCGGTGGCAACGCGCGGCATCCGGGTGGTGCTGGCCACCCCTGGTTCCTACACCAAGGTGGCCGAGGTGGCCATTCGGGGCACCCGGCCGGCTCCGGCCGGACTGCCCACCCTGGGCAGGCTGCTGGTGGACCAGCAGTCGGTGGCGGGGTTCGATCCCGATGACTCCGGGTACAGCGTCCTCACGGCCACCGCAGCCTTTCCCACGGTGGCGGCAGTCCCGCTGGACACCAACGCCCGGGTCACGGTGATCCAGGCAAGCAGCGGGAACCCGACGGCGGAAGTCACCGTAAGCGCCCCGGACGGCACCACGCGGGCATACACCGTGGCGTTTGTGACCGGCAAGGACGCCTGTAAAAACGGCGGCTGGGCCACCAACCTGGACCCGGGCTTCCGGAACCAGGGGGCCTGTGTAAGCCACTTCGCGGCCGGGAAGTAACCGCACGGCAAAAAGGGGCCCGCGGCGGGGTATCAATCCCGCCGCGGGCCCCGCCGTGTGTGCCTGCCTGCCTGGCCGGTTGGACCCAGGGAACCTGCGGCGCTATTCCAGCCGCGCCCACACCGCCGCGGGGTCCACGGCGGTGCCGTCGGCAAACACAAAGCTGCCGCCGTCGGACCACCGCGCGCCGGCAAGTTCCCGCTCCAGCCCGGCACCGCCCAGGCCCACGACGGCGGCATAGTCACCGTCGCGGGCGGCGCCGGCGGTACCAACCCAGGGGATGGTGAGCCGCTCCCCCATGGGGTGCGCGGCCTCCCGGACCCAGGTGCCGGCGTCGTCCAGTGGCCCGCCGGCACAAGGCGCGGCCAGGATCCTGCTCAAAACGGAATCCGCACCATCCTGGTCCACCGGCCAGCCGCCTATCCGCAGGCGGGAATCCGCCCCGGCGGCGGCCGTCCCGCGGAGCCGCACCAGCCGCAGCTCCACCGCCCCGCGGGTCAGCGACACCACGGTGGCCTCGGGCCCGGCGACCGCCACGCCGGCTGCGCCGCTGCCATGGTCGGGGCCGGCGTTGGGGTCCACGGAAATCCAGTGCGCCGTGAACCGGGATGCGCCCAACAGGACACCATCAAGGTCCGCCTGCGCCAGGACGGTAAAGCCGGTCCGGTGCGTCAGCTGCCCGGACCCGTCCTGCAGCACCACCGCGTTGTCCAGGGATTCCGGTGCCAGGTCCGGGAAGGTGTGGGTGGAGTAGCCAAGCCGGGCGTACAGCGGCGAATCCGCCACCGTGCTCCCGGGGTTGGCGTGGTCGGTGCCGTGGTTCCGGACCCGCACCACGCCGTCCGCCACCGTGCCGTTTACCTGCCAGCCGGGGGCGGCAATCAGCCGCCGGGTGTCCGCGGCCTCCACCGGCAAGGGCTCCTCCACGGCAGTCCACACGGGGTGATCCGCGGGCAGGGCCAGGCCCATCATGCCCTTCGCTGCCCAGTACGGCGACCCGGAACCGGAGTAGGACTGCTTCATGCCGGGGAACTCGCCGTGCCAGCCGATGGAGAGCAGCCCGTCCGGGGTGAGGGCGTCCCGCTCCATGAAGTAGGACAGGATCCCGGACGCCGCCCGCCGGGACACCCCGGGACTCAGCCGCGTCTGGCCCAGCAGCTGGCCGGACCAGAACGGCGCCGCGGCGGCGAAGCGGTAGATCAGGCTGCGGCCCTGGATCAGCGGGGCCCCGTTGCCGCCCACCAGATGGATGGCGTCGGCCAGGAAATCCGCCAGCCGGCCGCCGTCGAGGTCCCGCCGGGCCCGGACCCGGGGGTCCTGGGGCGCCATCAGCTGCAGCAGCTGCGGATAGACGTGGAAGGCCCAGCCCACGTAATGGTCGTAGGCGCGTTCGGGGCCGTCGGCAAACCAGCCGTGGCCGCGGTAGAGGGCATCGTGGGTTGCCAGGCCGGCGTCGATATCGGCGTCGGAGTACCGGCCGCCCACGCTGGCCAGGAACATCTCCACCACAATCTGGAACCACACCCAGTTGATGGGCGGGTACTCCTCGCCGATTACCGTCTCGAACCAGGCCACCAGCTGTTCCTGGACCCGCTGCGGCAGTTTGTCCCACAGCACGTCCCGGGTCAGGGCCAGGCCAACAGCCAACGACGCCGCCTCCACCTTGGCCTGCCCCAGCTCGCCGGGTGTGGGCCACCGGTCCGGATTGGCCGGGTTGGTGCCGGCGTCGAGGCCTGCTGCGTACCAGTCGGCCAGCCAGCCGGTTCCGTCCGGGTCACCGGCCAGCCGGAAGGACGCCAGCAGGAAGGTGCGGGCGAAGGCCTCCAGCGAATCGCTGCGCGGGCCGTAGGCGCTGCTGGCGCCGGGAAGGTAGAGGTTGGCGTGGTCGGGGGTGGCGAACCGGTGGGCGGACCGCAACATATGGTCCGCGTAGGCGCACCAGTGGTCGCGGGTCAGGCCGGTGAGCGGGGACAGTTTCCGGTCCAGCGGCGGGAGGACAAGGGCGGGCGGGGCGGCACGATGGGTCATGGTGTCCTGGCGGGTCGGTGGCAGGGGCGGTTGATCGGTGGCAGGCGCCTGGTCAAAAACAGGTTGGCAGGAGCCGGGTCATGCGGGGGCCGGGGCTTGCGCGCCGTCCGGGCTGCCGGCGGTGAGCCAGCCGATGGCCTGGCGCAGCAGCCTGCGGTGTTCGGGTGAGGCGTAGGAGGCGGCGTCATGGCCCAGCGCGTCGTACACAGTGCGGCCGGAGCCGCCGCTGCCTGCGCCAGGGCGCTCCAGCGACCACACGGTGGGATGGTCCAGGCCGTTGTGGACGTGCGTGGCGTGCACGGTGATGCCTGGCGCGGTGCGCAGGTAGCTGTATTTCTCATCGGTCAGCACAAAGTCCGGGATGCCCGCCACCACGGGTCCGGACTCCGGCCGGACCGAGATGGCCGCCGGGCCGTAGTCGGGGTGCATGGACGTACCCCGGATCCACCGTCCGCCCAACCCGTCCTCCCATTCGGGCAGGTCGGTGAAACTGGTGGCGCTGGAATGGGACGCCAGCAGGGGCCGGCCCAGCCGGAGCCAGCGGGACAACCCGGCAGCGGCCTGCGGCGTCCCGGGCGAGGGTGCGCCGTCCCGCGGCAGGCCCACGTTGATGGCGAGGAGGGCCGGCAGGTCCGCGCTGGGCAGGTCCGCCAACGCAGCCAGTGCGGCGTCCACGTCCGGCGGCAGGACGGCGTCGAACCCTGCCTCCCGGAGGAGGTCCGCGAGCGCTGCGGAGGTTTCCGCAAAGGGATGCCACGGGTCGGCGTAGCGGCCGGTCCCGCTGAGCAGCAGCGCCGTGGGACGTGCCGGCGTTGCCCCCGCCATCACAGCGTTTCCTGCAGCAGGCCGGCGGCGGGGACGCGGGGCGCTCCCACGGAGGAGTCGCGCAGGATCAGGTCGGGGTTGAGGCCGATCCGGTGCACGGGCCGCTGCCTTCCCTCTGCGAGCCGCGCGGCCATGAGCTGGACGGCCACCTTGCCCACATACTGCTTGGGCGGCCGGACGGCGGAGATGGCGGGTTCGGCGAGGTAGGCCACCTCGTCGTCGTAGCCCACCACCGCCATGTCCCCGGGAACCTGCAGGCCGCGGTCCACGCAGTGCTGCACAAACGCCACCGCCTGGGTGTCCGAATGGACCAGCATGGCGGTGGTTCCGGTGACACGGCAGAGTTCAAGGACGTGGTCGAAATGTTCCGCCCTGCCGCCCGGGCCCTGCGTGGCCGAGTCCTCATGGACCGAGCCTTCCAGCGGGATCTTCATGGCGGCCAGGGCCTGCCGCCAGCCGCGCACCACGTGTGGGCTGGTGGGACTCGCGGAGTCCGTGAGGCAGCCGATCTGCCGGTGCCCCTCCTGCCACAGGTGCCGCACGGCCATGCCGGCTCCGAACGAGTGGTCAGTGGCCACCCACTCGAGGCGGTGCGCCGGAACCTCCGCGGGCGGCCGGCGTTCGGCGAGGACCACGGGGATGGGCAGCGTGTTGAGCCAGCGGAGCAGCTCACGGCCGTGTTCGCCGGTCATGTCCGGTGCCACGATCAGGCCGTCGATGTTCTGGGTGTCCAGCAGCGCCTGCACCTGCCGGCGGTTGTCGGCGGCGTCGTAGGCGGAGCCGCGGACCAGGATCCTCAGGTTCTGCTCTTCGGCTTCGGCCCGGGCGCCGCTGATCACCTGCGGCCAGTAGTAGTCCAGCGAGGGCACCACCATGCCGATGGAGTAGCTGTTCGACGCCGGCCTGGCCGCCGCCGACCGGTCCAGTGGGCTGCGGAGGGTGGCGCCGCCGTGCACCCGGGACACCAGGCCCTCGTCCGCCAGGATGTTCACGTCCCGCCGGATGGTCAGTTCGCTGACACCCAGTTTGGCCGCGATCCCCCGGACAGTGATGGCGCCGTGGGCCCGGAGTTCCTCCATGAGGCGCTCCCTGCGCTGAAGTGAAAACAGGGACTTCCCGGCGGGGACGGATGCTGGCGGGGTGCTCATGGTGTGGCCTCCACGGTGAGGGTGAATGCGCCGGCGGCGCGGTTGTCGGCGGACATCCTGAAGCGCAGGCGGGTCAGCCTGGCACCCCAGACGCCGGCCAGGAGCGGGTCGTCGAGCTGCCATTCGTCCACCAGCACGACGGCGGATTCCGGCTCCCAGCGCAGGGCGGCGCCGCGGGTGGCAGGGTTGCCGGGCGTTGCGCCGGTTCCGGGGACGGGTACGGGTACGGGGATCCCTGCCGGCGATATTGTTGCGGTGCCGGCGTGGGCGCCGGTGCCGATCCGCACGGTTCCGGCAGCAAGGTAGGTGATGGAGGTACCGTCCCCGGCCGCGCCTTCCTGCGGTGCAGCAGCCAGGTCCCAGGTGTCGGTCACCCGTACCTGCCGGGCGTCACGGTCCAGGGCCGCGGTGCGGACCCACTGCCCGGGGGCCAGCCCATAGGCGGCCCCCAGTTCCAGTCCCAGCACGGGATTCCCGGCAGCCGGCACATGGACAACGTGCGCGGCAAACTCCTTGCCGGTGCCCTGCTCCTGCCCGGCGGGTGCCGGGACGCTGTGCCAGGCACTCTGCATGGCGCGGATGCTGTACCTGTCGGGCCCAAACGTTTGGGCCGTGTATGTGGGCTGACCGGCATCCACCAGCAGCGGCACACCGTCCACGGCCACCACCACGGATCCCACGTCGCGATGGTTGTGGTGCTCGCCGTTGTGCCCGCCCTTGGCTGCCAGGAACAGTCCGGTGCTGCTGCCGGCAGTTTCGCGGGCCACCATCACCTGCACCGAGGGCAGGTAGGCGAACGGCACCAGCGGGTACCCCGCGCCGACCACGGAGCCGGAGCCCGGACCGGCTCCCTCGCCGACGGATGGTCCAGCTGCCACTCCATGGGCGCCGGCGGCCAGGATCGGCCGCAACATCCTGCCCAGGCCCGCGGCCGGCGCCGGCTCCCCGGAGTCTGCGCCTTCGGCGTGCGCTGCCGCGTCGGCGTCGCCCAGCCGGCCGGCCCACCGGCGCAGCATGCTCCACGGCAGCGCCGGAGCTGCCTGCGCCGGACCGTCCGCCACGTTCAGGTACCAGCTGCCGCCGATGTGCATCCGGTGCGGGAAGGCCGCCATTTCGCGGACCACCGGCAGGTCGGCGTCGAGCGCCCCGCCGGCTGCCTCCGTGAGCAGCGAGAGTCCCTCCAGCGCCCTGCCCGCGCCGTTCCACCAGTAGGCAAAACCCTCATCGATGGCCCCGTCAGCCGGGATGGCGGCCAGGAACCGGTCCAGGCCTTCGATGCACCGCGCAACAGTCAGGGCCCGGACCCCGGGGTCGTCAACCAGGAACAGCGCAGCGGCCAGGAGGTTGGAATGGATCCAGGGGTTCCAGTTGTGGACATCGCCGTCCAGGCCAAGCCAGTGCCAGTCCAGCCGGTCCAGGAAGGGCCGGATCACGCGGGCCTGCACTTCGTCCCGGATCCGGCGCCGCAGTCCCGGCGCCCTGCCGTCCAGTTCGGCACCCAGCACCAGGTCCAGCCAGGCCAGCTGCGCCACCACTTCCCCGGCGCCCAGGTCAAGATAAGGCCGGTCCAGATCCGGCAGCACGTCCCCCGTGCGGGTGAACACGTCCTCGTGCGCGGCCCAGCTCCACGAGCTTTGTTCGCAGAGCAGGAAGGCGCCGTCGATCACTTCATCCAGCCAGGCCGGTGCTGCCCCCGACGGTCCCTCCGGGTCAGGGTTTTGGCCGGGCTGCGCTGCCAGTGCCAGTACCACCGCACGCGTCAGCCGCTGCTGCCGGGCGCCCACCAGCCCCTCGTAGGCGGTGCGGTTGCCGTCCCTGAAATACCGGGCGTAGTGGGACACCAGGGGCTGCGGCCACGGTGTGCCGCGTTCCGCCCGGGCGTCCCGCTGCAGTTGGCCGGTGCGCGGTCCTGCCGCCGCGCACCATGCAGGATCGCCGACGGCGGGAGCCGCCAGCCGCCCGCGGGCGCCGGCCAGCAGGGACACCAGGTTGCCGGCGGAAGCGGTATCGCCCCACGCGGCCGCCAACGGAAAGGCGGGAGGGAGCTCGGGAGAGCCGTGCTGGGACGTCATCGGGGAAACTCTTCTTTTGTTCGACTGTGATCGTTTCAGATCGAGTACGAATGGCTTGGTTGAACTGTGCTGTTCATGAGTATGTACTGGATTCCAGATGTGATGCAAGCCATGAACTGCCCGGCCTGGAGCAGTTCCCAAGAACGGAAAAGGAGGCCCGAATGCCGGCTAAACCCAAGGCAATGCTGGTGATGAACAGCGAAACCTACTCCGATCAGTTCGACGCCGCCCGGCTGGAGCGCCTGGCCTCAATGGTGGACCTTGGCAGCACGCCCTGGACCGCTTCCCTGACGGATCCGGACCTCGCGGACCGGTTGGCAGAGGTGGAAATCCTGCTCACCAGCTGGGGGGTTCCCGCCTTGGACAAGGAAACCCTTGACCGCCTGCCCAGGCTCAAGGCGGTGTTCCACTGCGCCGGGACTGTCCGCAGCTTCGTCAGCCAGGAACTCTGGGACCGCGGCATCCTGGTGACCAACGGCGCCGATGCCAACGCCATCCCCGTGGCGGAGTTCACTTTCGCCTCGATCGTGCTGGCGGGAAAGAAGGCCCACGTCCTGGCCAACGATGCCCGGACCTTCAGGACGGACTGGAGCTACACCACCCGCCGGGGCGAGCTGGGGAATATCGGCCGTACCATCGGCGTGATCGGCTTTTCCCGGATCGGCCGCCGTGTGGTCCAACTGGTCCAGCAGCTGCAGGATGTGACCTGCCTGGTCAGCGATCCGCACGCCGATCCTGCAGCCGTGGCAGCCGCCGGTGGGACGCTGGTAACCCTGCCGGAGCTGCTGGCCGCCTCCGACGTGGTCAGCGTCCACGCCCCGGCCCTGCCGGAGACCCGGCACATGCTGGGCGGCCTGGAACTGCGCGCCATGAAGGACCACGCCACCCTGATCAACACCGCCCGCGGCTCCCTGGTGGACACCGCGGCGCTGGAGGCGGAGTGCGCCACCGGCCGGATCAACGCCCTGCTCGACGTGACCGAGCCGGAACCGCTGCCTGCGGACTCGGTCCTCTATTCACTGCCCAACGTGGTGATCACCCCGCACATCGCCGGCTCGCTCGGCACCGAAACCCGGCGGATGTCCGATGCCGCCCTCAACGACCTGGAACGCTACCTCACCGGCCGCCAGCTGCTGGCCCAGGTGGTTTCCGAAGATCTCTCCCTCAGCGCCTGACCCGGCATCACCGCCGCATCCGCGGCACCACCAAAATCCCCTTAAGGAGAACGCAATGAAGCGCACCACTCTCGCCGCACTGGCCCTGGCAGTCACCGCCGGGCTGGGCCTGACCGGCTGCGCCGGCGCAGCCGGCCCCGCCGAAGAACAGGGACAGGAAGGCAAAACCCGCCTGACCGTGTCCGTGTGGAACTACGAAGGAACCCCCGAGTTCAAGGCCCTGTTCGACAGCTACGAGGCAGCGAACCCGGCCATCGACATTGAGCCCGTGGACATCCTGGCCGACGACTACCCGCAGAAGGTCACCACCATGCTGGCCGGCGGCGACACCACCGACGTCCTGACCATGAAAAACGTGATCGACTACGCCCGCTACGCCAACAACGGCCAGTTGCAGGAAATCAACGGCGTGGTGGACACCGTGGGCAAGGATTCGCTTGCAGGACTGGATGCCTTCAACATCGACGGCAAGTACTTCGCCGCCCCCTACCGCCAGGACTTCTGGCTGCTCTACTACAACAAGGAACTCCTCAAGGCCGCCGGCGTGGACAACCCGGCCAACCTGACCTGGGACGAATACTCGGCGCTGGCCAAGAAGCTCACCACCACCGCCGACGGCAAAACCACCTACGGCACGTACCACCACATCTGGCGTTCGGTGGTCCAGGCCATCGCCGCGGCGCAGAACGACGGCGACCAGAACGGCGGCGACTACGGCTTCTTCGAGGACCAGTACAACACCGCCCTGGACCTGCAGAAGAGCGGCGCCACCCTGGACTTCGGTACGGCCAAGAGCCAGAAGACCAGCTACCGGACCATGTTCGAGACCGGCCAGGCAGCCATGATGCCCATGGGCACCTGGTACATCGCCGGCTTCCTGCAGGCCAAGAAGGACGGCAAAACCAACGTGGACTGGGGCCTGGCGCCGCTGCCGCAGAAGTCCGACGACGGCAAGGTCACCACGTTCGGTTCGCCCACCGCGTTCGCCGTGAACAAAAACGCCCAGCACTCCGACGAAGCAAAGAAGTTCATCGAATGGGCCGCCGGGGAAGAGGGCGCGAAGGTCATTTCGAAGATCGGCGTGGTCCCCGCCCTGCAGAACGACGCCGTCACCGACGCCTACTTCCAGCTCGAGGGCCTGCCCTCCGATGAGCTGTCCAAGAAGGCCTTCACCCCGGACAAGACCGCCCTGGAAATGCCCGTCAGCGACAAATCCGGCGCCGTGGACAAGATCCTGAACCAGGAGCACGACCTCATCATGGTGGGCGAGCGCCCGGTGGCGGATGGCATCGCCGAAATGGGCAAGCGCGTCACAGGCGAAGTCCTCGGCAAGTAGCTTCTGCCATGACCACCGAAACACTGACACCCGCACCGGTGCCCGTCAGCCGGGGCAACCGCAAACAGGCGCGGCGCAACACGCTGATCGGCTGGACCTTCATCCTGCCGAACTTCCTGGGCTTCCTGGCCTTCACCCTTATCCCCGTCATCGCGGCGTTCGCGCTCTCCTTCATGGAATGGACCTCGTTCACGGCACCGCGCTGGGTGGGCCTGGAAAACTTCCAGCGGATGCTCCAGAGCGACACGTTCTGGGTGGCCCTGCGCAACACCGTGGTCTACGCGCTGGGCCACGTGCCCCTCACCATGGCCCTGGCCCTGGGCCTGGCCATGCTGCTTAACCGCAAGCTCAAGGGGATCGGCTTTTTCCGGGTGGCCATCTTCTTCCCCTACATCACCTCCCTGGTGGCGGTGGCAGTGGTCTGGAACATGTTGTTCAGCCCGGACAACGGACCCATCAACCAGTTCCTGAATGCGATCGGCATCGCCGAGGCTCCGGGCTGGACCTCCAGCTCCGACTGGGCCATGCCGGCAGTGATCATCACCAGCGTGTGGCGGGACATGGGCTATTACATGATCCTGTACCTGGCCGGCCTGCAGGCCATCCCCACGGAACTGTATGAGGCAGCCGAGGTGGACGGCGCCAGCGGCTGGCAGCGGTTCTGGAACGTCACCATCCCGTCCCTGCGGCCCACCACGTTTTTTGTGGTGGTCATGCTGACGGTGTCCAGCTTCAAGGTCTTCGACCTGATTGTGGTGATGACCAACGGCGGACCCGGGCGCGCCACCACCGTGCTGTCCCAGCTCATCTACCAGGAGGGCATCGGCGAAGGGAAGTTCGGCTATTCATCGGCCATCTCCCTGATGCTGTTCCTGATCGTGCTGTCCATCACCGTCCTGCAGTTCAAGCTTCAACAGCGGAGGGAACGCTGATGACCAACATGGCCGAAGACCTCAAGGCAGAGGCACCCTTCCTCAGCGGCGCCCCGGCACCTGCTCCGGAAGACCGGCGTCGTACGCAACGGGAATCACCGCGCGAACGGAAGAAGCGCACCACCGACGTGGTGATCTACGGCGTGCTGGCCGTGCTGGTGGTGGCGCTGATGGTGCCCTTTTTCTGGATGCTGTCCTCGTCGCTGAAGGAAAACAACCAGGTCCTCACCGTCCCCATCCAATGGATTCCCAGCGATTTTGTGTGGAGCAACTACACGGACATCTGGACCCGGATCCCCATGCTGGGCTACCTGCAGAACTCGCTCTACCTGGCAGTGATCATCACGTGCCTGCAGGTGCTGACCGGTTCGCTGGCCGCCTACGGCTTCTCCAAGGTCCGCTTCCCCGGCCGGGACGTGCTGTTCCTGGCGTATATCGGCACCATCGCCGTGCCGTGGCAGGCCTACATGGTGCCGCAGTACATCATGATGCAGAACCTGGGGCTGACCAACAGCTTCAACGCCCTGATCCTGCTGCAGGCGTTCGGCGCGTTCGGGGTGTTCCTGATGCGGCAGTACTACATGACCATCCCGGATGAACTCTGCGAGGCCGCCCGCATCGATGGCCTGAGCGAGTACGGCATCTGGGCGCGCGTGATCCTGCCGCTGTCCAAGCCGGCCCTGGCCAGCCTGGCGCTGCTGACGTTTGTGAACACGTGGAACGACTACATGGGACCGTTCATCTACCTCACGTCCAACCGGCTCTGGACGGTCCAGCTGGGCCTGCGTTCCTTCGTGGGCCAGTTCGACGCCGAATACGCCATGATCATGACCGGGTCCGTCATCTCGGTGATCCCCATCCTGGTGATCTTCCTGATCGGCCAGCGGTACTTCATCCAGGGCATCGCCACGAGCGGCATGAAGGGATGACCGCCGTGGGAGGAGCCGGGCGGCGCGGGCTGCTGGGCCGCGTGCCCAGTCCGGGCTTCGAGGCGTTTGGCAGCATCTTCGGCTTCATCTACACCTTCCTGGCCGGGAATATGCTGCTGGCACTGGCCAACGCGCCGCTGGTGCTCTGCCTGGCCCTGGTGGCCGATCCGCTGGCGGCGTGGCCGTTTTTCCTGGCGCTCTCGGTGACGGTCCCGCCGTCGCTGGCCGGCCTGTTCGCGGCCTTCCAGGCACTGAACGGCGACGGCGGCGCGGTCAAGCCGGTCGCCGCCTTCCTGCGCGGCTACGCAGCCGCGTTCCGGCGGACGGCCCCGCTGGGCCTGGCCGCCGTGGCGGCGCTCCTGTTCCTCGGCGTGGACCTGGTGATTGTCCAGTCCATGCCCGCCGCCGCGGTGCTGGCTCCGCTGATCGTTGTGGCCGCCGCCGTCACCGTGGGCGTCACCGTGACGGCAGCGGCGGGCACCGTCCTGCTGCCCGGGGCCGGGTTGAAAGCCCTGCTCACGGCCTCGCTCTACCTCTGCCTGCAGCGCTGGTACCTGAGCCTGGCCATGCTGGTCCTGCTGGGGATCATCGCCTCCGCCGTGCTGCTGCAGCCGGTGCTGGGCATTGCCTTGGCCCCCGCACCGCTGCTGTTTGTGGTCTGGAGCAACGGCGCTTACGCGTTCCACCAGGTGCTGCGGACGCCCTGACCCGGTTGCCTGACCCGGCGCAGTTCCCCGCGAGATGGCACTTCGCGGCAGTCCCGGCGGCAAACATTGCCGTCAAATGCCATCTCGCGAGGGGAATCCTGCCGCGGCGCGCAGTCTTGCCACCAGTGTTGCCGCGAGCAGTGCCGTGCCCAGTTCCAGCCCGATCACCAGCAGCAGCGGCCCGGCACCGACTGCAGGGGAAGCGGACGACGCCGGGCCCCCGCCGTGGGCGTGGCCGGCACCTCCCGCGCCCAGCAGCAGGACGCTGTGCACGGCCACCATCAGCACCGCCGCCCCGGCAATCTGCCGGAGCGGCCGCACGGCACCGTGCCGCCAGATATGGACGGCGCAGGGGACACAGATAGCGGCCAGCAGCACCATCAGCACGCCCAGCCAGGCTCCGTGGTTCCCTGCGGCCGCGAGCCACAGGTGCACCGCGCAGGACACCGCAGTCAGCCCGGCGCACAGCCTGCGGTGCAGGACCGGGCCCGCTGCGGCCGGCGGCTTCAGTGGCAGGAGGTGGATGGCGCACCGCCGGCCTCGGCGTGGCAGGCGGCGCTTGTGCCGGCGGGGACGTCCAGCACCGGGCTGCGGTCAAAGAAGCCTTCGGGCCGGAGCTTGAAGCCTACGGTGTCCACCGGCATGATGGGCCAGTCCTCCACCCGTGGGAAGTGGGTGAGGCCAAAGGTGTGCCACACCACCAGGTCCTGGCCGTCGAGGTCCCGGTCCTGCGCCACGTAGGCCGGCAGGCCGGCCCCACCGGGGTGCTGGTTCACAAAGTCGCCCGTGGGATACCGCTCGTCCTCGGCGTAGCGGGTGACCCAGAGGTCCTTGGTGGCGAAGGCTGCCCGCCTGGCGATGGATGAGTCCGGGTCCGCCAGCAAAGTGGGCTGGTTCTGGGAATGGAGCTTGTAGCCCACCGGCTCACCCAGCCGGTTGCGGGACTCCGGGTTGGAAATGATCCAGGTCCGGCCGGCCTTGGCGTCGGCCTCGCGGACGCCATCGGATTCGCGGGCCAGGACCGTGCGCTTGCGGGTGAAGGCGTTGCCGCGCTCATTGCCTTCGCCCATGGCCTGCCGGACTACGTCCTCTTCCACCACCCGGTTGGTGAAGCCGTCCACGGCCATGTCCAGCCGGGCGCTGAAGAGGTGCTGGTGGAAGGGTGCGCCCAGGCCCGGGGCGAGCTGGGAGATGTTGTCCGACCCGCCCTCGGGAAAGGCGCTGGTGAACACCACGCCGGTGGCCTTGGCCTCGAATTCGATGGTGCCGTCCAGGTACAGGTACCAGTAGAACCCGTAATCGTAGTTGCCCACGGTGGTGAAGAAGGAGATCACCAGCCGGCGGTTGCGGCGGGTGTAGTTGATCCCGCTCCACAGGTCGCTGTGTTTGGCCAGGATCCCCCAGTCCTCCTCGTGCATGCAGATGCCGTTCCGGATTTCGCGCGGATTGCCCACAGCATCGCTGATTACGGGGCTGAGGTAGGTGATCTCGCCCAGGCAGTCGCAGCCGAGTTCGAGTGAGTTGGCGTACTGGCCCACCAGGTATTCGCCGGTGTCGAAGTAGTTCTGCCAGGACCGCACCGGGGAGGGATCGCCGTACGGAACCACCATCTCGGCAATCGAGGCGCGGTTGATGATGGGCCGAAGCCGGTTCCCGTCCTGGAACGCGAGGTTGTGCAGGACCACCCCCTCGCGGACGTCGAACCCGACGTCCACGCTCCACTTTTCCCACTCCACATGGTTTCCGTTGGTCACCGTGAAGCTGGGGCCTTCGGGCTGGGTGATGCTGATCGGTTTCTGCGTGGTGCGCAACGGGCCGGTCAGTTCCGGATCCGTGTAGTTTCCGTGCTCAGCCGGAACGGGCATGGCCCCCAGGTCGAGTACCCGGGTGACCTCCTTGCTGACCACGTCCACGTAGGCCACCAGGCCGTCCACAGGGTGCGCCCAGGCGCTGTCGCCGGGGAAATCCTGCACAAAGGCCAGACCGCGCAGGATCCGGCGGCCTTTTTCCTCCGGGTAGTCGAAGACACCGGCGGACAGCGGGGCCACGCGGACCCTGGCCACGTCCAAACCGCGGTCGGCGAGCGCCTTGAGCCAGCGTTCGTCGCCGGCCAGCAGGTCTTCCACCAGCCCGAATTCCTCTTCCAGGACCGGCAGTTCACCGGTCAGCGAGGTATCCAGCACCACGGCGGACACCACCAGCCCGTGCGTCACCGAGACCACAACATCGGTGGGCGCCCCGCCGGAAATGTCGTGGACAAGGGCCCGGAACCGCCTGTCCGCAGGCTGCCCGCCTGCTGTTGGGCCGGCGTCGTCCGCGCCCTGGGCACCCCTGCGGCCGGCGGGTTCCACAAGGCCAAGGTAGGCAATCCGGTGGTGGGGCTCCAGGTGGCCCGATGCCCGGAGGATGGCTGCTGCGGCAAGGATCTCGGCTTCGTTGGCCAGGCCGAACGCGGCTGCTGTGGCGGATGGCGCAGGTGTCATGGGAACTGCCTTTGGTCAGGACCCTGGGGGTCTCCGGGCTTTATTTTCTATAGTTGTAGAGAATAAACCTCCGTACCATGGCTCACAAGAGTCGAAGCCAAACTATTTCCTGGGAGCAGCCGCGGTGCCGAAGATAGTTGACCATCACGAACGGCGCCTGGAACTGGTCGATGCCACCTGGCGGATCATCGCCCGCAACGGGCTTGAAGGTGCCACCCTCCGGGAAATCGCCCTGGAGGCCGGCTTCGCCAACGGGGCGCTGAAGCCGTACTTCCCCACCAAGGACACCCTGCTGGAATTCGCCTTCAGCCATGTGTTCAACCGGACCAACCAGCGGATCGCCGGGGTCCTGGGCACCATGACCGGACTGGCCGCACTGCGCGCTTTCTGCCTGGAGGTCCTGCCGCTGGACGAGGAACGGATCAACGAGGCCCGGATCGTCATCCCGTTCTGGCAAAAGGCCGTCAACGACCCGCAAAAGGCCCGGATCCACCAGCAGTCCATGGCAGAGTGGGCCACCACCATCCAGCGGCTCCTGGCCGAGGCCCGGGCCGCGGGCGACATCCGGGCGGCCGTGGACGACGCACTCCTGGCGGGCCAGCTCCTGGACATGCTGCTGGGCGCGCAGATTGCCGCCGCCCTCTCCCCCGCCGGGTCCCCCATCGCCGGCCAGGCCGAGCAGCTGGAGGGCTACCTGGCCCTCCTGGCCGTCTGACCCCACCCGTTTTCCGTTTCCACGAAGGAGCTCCCCCATGGCCATCCCCCACAGCATCGACACCCCGGACATCCTGGTGGACGTGGACATCCTGGACCGGAACATCGCCCGGATGGCCGCCTCGGTGCGCTCCAGGGGCCTGGCCCTTCGGCCGCACGCCAAGACGCACAAGATCCCGGAGATCGCAGCCCGCCAGATCGCTGCCGGGGCGGCCGGACTGACGGTGGCCACCGTGGGCGAGGCGGAAGTCTTTGCAGCAGGCGGCGTGGACAACCTCTTCATCGCCTACCCGCTGTGGGCATCAGCGGGTAAGGCGGAACGGCTCCGGCTCCTGGCGGAGAAGGCAACCGTGACCGTCGGCGTTGATTCGGCGGCCGGCGCCACCCGGCTGGGCACCGCACTGGGCGCAGCAGCGGGAACCGTGAGCGTCCTGGTCGAAATCGACAGCGGCCACCACCGCAGCGGCACACTCCCGCAGGAGGCGGCGGCGGTGGCGCAGGCCGCAGCCGCTGCCGGGCTGCAGGTGGCGGGGGTCTTCACCTTTCCCGGCCACAGCTACGCGCCCGGCATGCCTGCGGCAGCCGCCGCCCAGGAGCAGTCCGCGCTGGCCGCGGCCGCGGCAACCCTCGCTGCCGCCGGCTTCGACGCCGCCACCCTCAGCGGCGGCTCCACGCCCACGGCGCTGCTCACCGACGGCTCGGTCGCCACGGAAGTGCGGCCCGGCGTCTACGTCTTCGGCGACGCCCAGCAACTGGAACTGGACCGGTGCGCCCTTACGGACATCGCGCTGACCGTCGCCGCCACGGTGGTCAGCCACCACAGGACCGAACCGGGCAGCCCCGTGCGCTTTATCATCGACGCCGGCAGCAAGATCCTGGGCAGCGACAGGCCCGCGTGGGCCAGCGGTTTCGGCCGGCTGATGGACCACCTGGATGCCCGGATCATCGCCCTCTCCGAGCACCACGCCACCGTGGAGTGGCATGGCCCCGACCCGCTGCCTGCCCTCGGCGACCGGCTGCGGATCATTCCCAACCACGTCTGCCTGGCCATCAACCTGGTGGACGATGTTGCGGTGGTCAGGGGCGGCAACCTGGTGGACCGCTGGAAGGTCGCGGCCAGGGGCCGGAACAAATAGCGGGGCGGATTCCCGGGAATTCTTTTTTCGCCAGCTGTTGAAAAAAGGATCCTGCGGACGTAATCTGGGCTGACTGTGTCCCAGGACACAGGCAGGGGGATTTGCCAGGACCCGTCCCACGTCAGGATTTCCATGCCCGTAAGAGCTCCGGCCACGCCCGCCACACAGCACGTCACCACCAGCGTCGCCGGTTCCTTCGACCACTGGCGGCACCTGGTGGCCGAGTCGTTTGTACCGCTGGCCGCGCACAGCGAAGCGCCGGAAGCCTTCCAGGGGCAGCTCCGGGCCCGGGTGCTGGACCGGATGTCCATCGTGGAGGTCAGCGCCGCCGCGCACACGGTCCAACGCACCCCAGCCCTGATCGCCCGGTCCACGGGGCGCTACTTCAAGCTCAACCTGCAGCTGGAAGGCAGCGGACTGCTGATCCAGGACAACCGCGAGGCCGTCCTGCGGCCCGGTGACCTGGCCATCTACGACACCAGCCGGCCCTACACGCTCACGTTCGAGGAACGGGCCCGGCTGATGGTGGTGATGTTCCCCTGTGATGCGCTGGCGCTGCCCAGCGACTGCGTGGGCCAGCTGGCGGCCGTGCGGATGGCGGGCAACGCCGGCCTGGGTGCCCTGGTGGGCCAGTTCATCCGGCAGCTATCGGAGAACCTCGACGTCCTCAACGGTCCCAGCGGCTCACGGCTGGCAGCCAACGCCCTGGACCTGGTGTCCACCCTCCTCCACGCGGAGATGGACATCACCCCGGACCGGCTGACCCCTCAGGCCCTCCTGGCGGTTTCAGCCCGCGAATACATCGAAGCCAACCTGTGGGATCCGCAGCTTTCGCCGGCCGCCGTCGCTGCGGCGCATTTCATTTCCACCCGCCACCTGCACAACGTCTTCCACGAGAGCGGCACCACGGTGGCAAGCTGGATCAGGGGCAGGCGGCTGGCCGGCGCCGGGCGGGACCTGCGGGATCCGGTCCACGCCGGGAAAACGGTGGGCGCCGTTGCCGCGCGGTGGGGTTTCCTCGACGCGGCCCATTTCAGCAGGACCTTCCGCGACGCCTTCGGCGCATCGCCCAGCGACTGGCGCCGCGGCGCCTGACCCGCGCTGCGACCCGCGCCGTTACCCAGCGGCCCTGCCCAGCGCCCCTGCCTAGCGCCCCTAGCCAGCGCCCCTAGATCAGGCCCTGGGCCAGCATGGCGTCGGCCACCTTCACAAAACCGCCGATATTGGCGCCGAGGACATAGTTGCCGGGGTCGCCGTACTCGTCGGCCGTGGCGGCGCAGCTGTGGTGGATACCCACCATGATCTCCGTGAGCCGCGCTTCGGTGTGCTCAAACGACCATGAATCCCGGCTGGCGTTCTGCTGCATTTCCAGCGCCGAGGTGGCTACCCCGCCGGCGTTGGCGGCCTTGCCCGGACCGAACAACACGCCGGCATCCTGGAAAACGGCCACGGCGTCACGGGTGGAGGGCATGTTGGCGCCCTCTCCCACGGCCAGCAGACCGTTGCGCACCAGCTTGGCGGCAGCATCGCCGTCGAGCTCGTTCTGGGTGGCGCAGGGCAGCGCCACCGTGGCGTCCACGTCCCACACGGAGCCGCCCTCAACATAGGAAACTCCGCCGCGCCGGACCGAATACTCCTTGAGCCGGGCGCGGTCCACTTCCTTGACCTGCCGGAGCAGGGCCACGTCGATGCCCGCAGGGTCCACGATGTAGCCCGACGAATCGGAGCAGGCCACCACGGTGGCGCCGAGGGATTGGGCCTTGGCCACGGCGTTGATGGCCACGTTGCCCGAACCGGAAACCACCACACGCTGCCCGTCGAACGAGGTGCCGCGGGTTTTGAGCATCTCCTGGGTGAAGATGACGGTGCCGAAGCCGGTGGCTTCGGGGCGGACCAGCGAGCCGCCCCACGAGATGCCCTTTCCGGTCAGGACGCCGGACTCGTAGCGGTTGGTGATGCGCTTGTACTGGCCGAACAGGTAGCCGATTTCGCGGCCGCCCACCCCGATGTCGCCGGCCGGGACGTCGGTGTATTCGCCGATGTGCCGGTAGAGCTCGGTCATGAACGACTGGCAGAAACGCATGACTTCCGCGTCGCTGCGGCCCCGGGGGTCGAAGTCCGAGCCGCCCTTGCCGCCGCCGATGGGCATGCCGGTGAGCGCGTTTTTGAAGATCTGCTCGAAGCCCAGGAACTTCACGATGCCCAGGTACACAGACGGGTGGAACCGCAGGCCGCCCTTGTAGGGGCCCAGCGCGGAGTTGAACTCCACCCGGAAGCCGCGGTTGATCCGGACCCGGCCGGCGTCGTCCGTCCACGGCACCCGGAAGATGATCTGCCGCTCGGGTTCGCAGAGCCGTTCCAGGATGGCGGCTTCGAGGAATTCCGGATGCCTGTCATGGACCGGGCCCAGGCTTTCAAAAACCTCGGTCACCGCCTGGTGGAATTCCGCTTCCCCGGGGTTCCTGGCCAGGACGGTGTCCCGAATGGCCTCCAGCCGTGCATCCATGCAGTATTTCCTTACGTCGAAGCCAATCAGGGGGCTGCCGCCGGCAGTGCAGTGGCTGCGGCGGGTCCTCCATCCAAGCTAACGGATTGCGACCGGGCAGCAGTAGGCACCGATCGAGCCGTCCGCTAATGTCCGTATTGTGACACTTAGATTCCACAAAACGAAAAAAGTATGCACCGTTCGGGGTCTTGGGGCGGGTGCCTGATGGCCTATCTCTGCCTGCTCCTCTCCGGGGCCGCGCTGCTCGCCAACGGCCTCGCAACCCTGGGGCGCATCCCCCGCCGCGACGCAGGTGTCCTCAGCCTGGCCATCGGGTCGCTGCAACTGGTGCTCGCCGTGGGATACCTGGCGGCGGCCGCTGCCGGACCGGCCGGTGCGGCGTTGCCGGCGGAGACCCTGATGACCGCGGTGGGGATGGTCCTTTTTGGCCTGACCTATGTCCATGTGGGCATCGATACCCTGCTGGGTTTGGGCTCGCAGGGCCTGGGCTGGTTCTGCGGCATGGTGGGCTTTGTGGGCCTGCTGCTGGCCGGCAGCTGGTTCGCGTCGAACCCGTTCCTCGCGGTGCTCTGGCTGTGCTGGTCGCTGTTGTGGGGGCTGCTGTTCGGGTCCATGGCCCTGGGCTGGCGCCGCGTGGACCGGTTCACCGGCTGGGCCCTGGTCCTGGCCAGTCAGGCCACGGCGACAGTGCCCGGGTTCCTGGGCCTTGCCGGGCTGTGGCCGCAGCAGGGTGAGGTGGCTGCGGCGGCAGCGGCCGGGCTGGCGGCACTCCTGCTGGCCGCGTTCCTGCTGGCCCGCCGCGGCACGGTTCCGCCGCGCGCCGCCGGGAGGGTGGCCGCCGGCGCCCTGCCGGACGGCGCCCGCTAAGCCCGTCCGGGCGCTGCCCCACGGCGGCGTTCAATCGCCAGTTCCACCAGGGTTCCGGCAGCAAACACGGCAGGGACAGTGGCCAGCAGGACTGCTGCGGTCCCTGCGCTGCCGCCGATCAGGGCGGTGAAATTGCCTACCACCTGCGCGAGCACCCAGATCAGCAGGACGGCGCCCAGCACCGGTGCGATCCTGGTCTGCCACAGCGGGCCGGTCTCGCGCTGCCGGTGGAAATACCGGACGACGGCGGCTGAACAGAGGATGTACAGCACCAGCAGTGCCGCGACGGCCAGTCCGCTGAACCAGGAGAACAGGCTCAGCACAGGATCCAGCCCCAGGAGCGCGAAGGGGGCGACCAGCGCCACCGCCAGCGCGGTCTGCAGCCAGGCGGCAACAGCGGGCGCGTGGTGCCGGTTGGTGCGGGCCACGGCAGCGGGCATGGACCCGCGCAGTGCCAGTGAGTGGAGGTACCGGTTGATGCCGTTATGGAATGCGACGATGCCGGCCAGCAGGGAGGTCACCAGCAGGATGCCGGTGGCCACCCCGGCCCACGGGCCAAACAGGTCCACCATGGGCCCCAGCACAAAACTGGTGGAGTCCCCGGATTCCAGGGCGGCCCCGGCTGCTGCCATGACCTGGGACGGCCCGTAGTAGCTGACCAGCATCCAGGAGGTGAAGGCGAAGAAGATGGCGATGACGCCTACGGAAAGGTAGGTTGCGCGGGCCACGGTCCGCTGCGGATCCTTTGCCTCAGCGGAGTAGATGGCGGTGGACTCGAAACCGAACATGGACGCGACGGCGAACATGATGGCCACCCCGGGGGCCCCGGCGGCAATGGCAGCCGGGGAAAAGGACGCCGCCAGGTTCAAGCCTTCCGGGCCGCCACCCTGGAACAGGACGGTGAAACCGAACAACAGCAGCACTGCCACCTCAAGTCCCACCAAAACCGCCAGCACGCGGGCGCCGAGTTCGATGTTCAGCGAACCCAGCACCTGCACGCCTGCCATGGTGGCCAGCGCCAGCAGCCACCACGGCACATCAATACCCACGGACGCCAGGAGCCCGGAGAAGGCAGCCCCGTACAGCCCGTACATGGCGGCCTGGATGGTGTTGTAGGCCAGCAGTGCGAGCCACGCCGTCCCCGCGCCGGTCCGCGGGCCAAACGCCGCCGTGACGTAGGCATAAAACGCGCCATTGGCCCGGATCTTCCGGCTCATGGCCACAAAACCTATGGCGAAAACAGCGATGACGGCGCCCACCACCAGGTATGCACCCGGTGCACCCGCGCCGTTGCCCAGCGCCGCAGCAAGTGGCGAGGCCCCCACGATCCCGGTTAAGGGCGCCTGGGCGGACAGCACAAAAAAGAGGATGCCGAGGACCCCAACGCTGCCGGAGCGCAGGGCAGTGGAATGCTCTTTGGCACGTGTGTCCACGGTTCGTGGTTCGGAATTCGAAATGCTCATGGGATCCCTCTTTAACAGTCAAATTTGCGCCGGGGCCAGCTGTGGAATCCAGCTTGGCACCGGTGTCCGCGGGCGGTTTGTCCGGCAGCGACCGGAACTTGTTTGTCAGCGCAGCGCGCCGTTGGCGCTTCTTCCGTTCCGGCGCGGGCAACGGTGGCATACTGCCGTAACCAGGTGCCGCCGGATCAAGCCCGGCGCGGGGTCCGAAGGAGCACTCGTCCATGCAGGAATCCGTCAGGGTGGATGCCGCGGCACACCAGCATGTCCTGGAAGCCATCAGCCTGGCCCAGGGCCCCGCCCGGGCTGTTGACCCGGCGTTCGCCGCCCGCCTCGAAGATCACCTTCCCGCCCTCTGCGGCCTGTTCCATTCCCTGTACGGCCAGCGCCCCGACTGGCTGGAGCAGCTCACCGCGCTGGTGCTCCAGTGCGTCGCGTCCTGGCAGGAGCGCCCGGCAGAGCTGAAGGCCGTGGATGCCGAACGCGGCGCCGACCCCGGCTGGTTCCAGGCCAACACCATGCTGGGCGGCGTCTGCTACGTGGACCGGTACGCCGGCACCCTGGAGGGAGTACGGGCCCGGATCCCCTATTTCAAGGAGCTTGGCCTCACCTACCTGCACCTGATGCCGTTGTTCCTGGCGCCGGAGCCGCACTCGGACGGCGGCTACGCGGTCTCCAGCTACCGGAAGGTGAACCCCAAGCTGGGCACCATGGAGCAGCTGCGGTCCCTCGCGGCCGAGCTGCGCGCCAACGGGATCAGCCTGGTGGTGGACTTCATCTTCAACCACACCTCCGACGAACACGAGTGGGCCCGCAAGGCCGCTGCCGGGGACCGGGAGTTCAGCGACTACTACTGGCTCTACCCGGACCGCACCATGCCGGATGCGTTCGAGGAGCACGTCCGCGAAATCTTCCCGGAAAACCATCCCGGCTCGTTCATCCGTACCGAAAACGGCCGCTGGGTATGGGCCACGTTCCACACGTACCAGTGGGACCTGAACTACTCCAACCCTGACGTTTTCCGGGCCATGGCCGGCGAAATGCTGTTCCTGGCCAACCAGGGCGTGGACATCCTGCGGATGGATGCCGTGGCCTTCATCTGGAAGGAACTGGGCACCCCCTGCGAGAACCTGCCGCAGGCCCACACCCTGCTGCAGGCCTTCAACGCGGTCTGCCGGCTGGCCGCGCCGTCGCTTCTGTTCAAATCCGAGGCGATTGTCCACCCCGATGAAGTGGCGCTGTACATCAGTCCCGGCGAGTGCCAGATTTCGTACAACCCGCTGCAGATGGCGCTGATCTGGGAATCGCTGGCCACCCGGGATACGTCACTGCTGGGGCAGGCCCTGAAGCGCCGGCACAACATCCCCGACGGAACTTCGTGGGTGAACTACGTCCGCAGCCATGACGACATCGGTTGGACGTTTGCCGACGAGGACGCCGCCGAGCTGGGCATCAACGGCTTCGACCACCGCCGGTTCCTGAACTCGTTCTACGTCAACAGGTTTCCGGGCAGCTTTGCCCGCGGTGTTCCGTTCCAGGACAACCCCCGCACCGGGGACTGCCGGATCTCAGGGACGACGGCGTCGCTCTGCGGCATGGAGGACAACCCCTCGGAGGCAGTGGAACGGATCCTGCTGGCCCATTCGGTGGCCTTCAGCACCGGCGGCATCCCCCTGCTGTACCTGGGCGATGAAGTGGGCCAGGTGAACGATTACCAGTATTACCTTGAGAAAGGCCACGACGCCGACAGCCGGTGGGTGCACCGGCCGCGCTATCCTGCGGAAAACTATGCGCACAAGGCCGAGGCCCGCACCCCGGAAGGGGCCGTGTTTGCCGGCATCCGGCGGATGGCCGCGGTCCGGGCCGCCACCCCGGAACTGGCGGGCACCCGGCTGATCGACTTCGCCGCCAACCACCGGAGTGTCCTGGCGTACCAGCGCCCGGGCGAAGACAGCCGGATCCTGGCGCTGGCCAACTTCAGTGACTCCCCCGTGATCCTGCAGGCGGCGACCTTCGCGGGTTTCGCGCCTGCCGCCGTCGACCTTCTCTCGGAAACCGAGCAGGACCTGGCAGACGGGCTGGCGCTGCTCCCCCGCCAATTTGTCTGGCTGCGCGTCACGCCCCTTTGACACCTCCCCACCCAACTGACTCGCACTTGTTGTCGTTTTGGGCCCTCAAAACGACAACAAGTGCGAGTCAGTTGGGGAGGCGGGCGCAGGCGTGAAACCATACGGAACATGGCCCAGAAGATTGCGTACCAGGGTGAGCCCGGCGCCAACTCAAATATCGCGTGTCAACAGATGTTCCCCGAGCTGGAAAGCATCCCGTGCGCCAGTTTCGAGGACGCCTTCGAGCTGGTCTCCAGCGGGGAGGCGGACTTGGCGATGATCCCCATCGAAAATTCGATCGCCGGCCGGGTGGCGGACATCCATATCCTGCTGCCGCAGTCCAACCTGCAGATCGTGGGCGAGTTTTTCCTGCCCATCCATTTCGACCTGCTGGGCATCCCCGGCAGCACCATCGAGGGTGCCACCGAGGTCCACAGCCACATCCACGCGCTGGGCCAATGCCGCCGCCTCATCCGCGAGGCCGGCCTCCGCCCCGTCATCGCCGGGGACACCGCCGGTTCGGCCCGGGAAGTCAGCGAGTGGAACGATCCCCGCAAGCTCTCGCTCGCCCCGCCGCTGGCCGCACAGATCTATGGCCTGGAAGTCCTGGCCTCCCGCGTGGAGGACGACCCCTCCAACACCACCCGCTTTGTGGTCCTGGCCCGCGAAACCGGACTGCCGGCACGGGACGAGGTTCCCGGCCTGGCCGTGACCAGCTTTGTGTTCCGCGTCCGCAACGTCCCGTCCGCCCTGTACAAGGCGCTGGGCGGGTTCGCCACCAACGGGGTGAACATGACCCGGCTGGAGAGCTACATGGTGGGCGACGAGTTCGCGGCCACCATGTTTATGGCCGACGTCGAAGCGCACCCCGAGGACCTCCCGCTGAAACTGGCGTTGGAGGAACTGGAGTTCTTCACCACCGAGGTGCGGATCCTCGGCGTCTACGCGGCAGCGGATTTCCGGGCGGACGCACCGGCGCCGGTGTAAAGGCCTACCCGCCCGGCACCGCGATGACGGCAACAGTCTGCTGTTGCCCGTCACGCATCTCCACGCCGGCGATGCTGGCGAGCTGGACCGGGGTGGCGCCGGTGATCCGCACCCGGCCGCTCGGGGTTGCGGTCCACGCGCAGGCCCGGTCCTCGCCGCCGGTGCGGTCCTTGACCCAGAGCGAGAATGTGCCGTCCACCGGCAGGCTCTGTCCGTCCACCGCAAGTTCCGTGCCCCAGGTTTTCCGCACCAGGCCCACGGTGAGCCGGACCCCGTCGCCCGCCTGGACGGAGTAGGTGGCGTCTGGTTTGGCGGGCGGGCTGAGCAGCGGCCCGGCCAGGATCCCGGCAGCCAGGCAGGCGGCGGCAGCCGCGGCCACCGCGGCTGTCCACCGGACGCGGACCGTACGGCGGCGGGCGGCCAGCTGATCCAGCAGGCGTTTGGGAACCGGCGGCGCACCGCTCTCCGCCGCTACAGCTGCCTGTTGCGGGCTTGCTGCCACGCCGGGAAGCACAACGGCGTCCCCCACCGGCACCGCGTCCAGCAGCGCCGGCAGGCTGGAAAGTTCGTCCAGCTCCTCCCGGCACGTGGCGCAGGACCCCAGGTGCTGTTCGAACAACGTCACGTCCGACGGGTCGAGGCCGCCCAGCAGGTAGGCGCCAAGAAGCTGGTGCGGTTCCATGGCGGTCACCGCTGGACCCCCATTTCGTCGAGGATGGTCCGCAGCGCCCGGACGGCGTAGAAAGCCCGGGACTTCACGGTTCCGCAGGGGATATTCAACTTTTCCGAAGCCTCCTTCACGGTGTATCGGCGGTAGTGGAGGGCCACCAGCACATCGCGGTGTTCGGCGCTCAGCCGCAGCAGCGCCTCCTCCATCAGGACCCGGGTGAGGAGCTCATCCACCCGCTCGGCTGGATCCACCGGATCCACGGGGTCTCCGGTGGCCTCGGCCGGCCGGCGCTGGGACCTGCGGTAGTTGTCGATCATGATGTTGCGGGCCGTCCGGAACAGGTAGCTGCGCAGGCCGCCGGTGATCTCCGGGGCCTGCCGCCAGACGCGCAGCACCGTCTCCTGGACCACGTCGTCCGCGATATACGGGTCCCGGCAGGCGCTCAGGACAAAGCGCCGCAGGGCAGCGCCGTGGTCACGGTAAATCGCCGCCACCACTTCCTCATCCAGCGACATGCCATGCCTCCCGCGTCGAACCCGCCTGCCTCTAAAGACGTCCGCAACCACACAAAGGTTCAGTTCCGGTTCCCTGAACCATTCTTGCCCGCACGGCGTCTAAGAGGGTAGCGCCGGCCTCCGCGTTGGCTGGCTCGAGGCAAGGAGCAAAAGATGCACAAGAACCTCAGCTTTGGCCTGTCGGCTTTGGCGGCCGCCGCACTGCTGTCCGGCTGCGCAGTCAGCGGGGGAAGCAGTACGACTCCGGCGCCCACCCCGTCCACGGCGGCGTCGGTTCCGGCATCCGCCCCGGCGTCCGGCCCGGCGACGACTGCGGCCGCCACCTCCGGTGCAGCCGCTTCGGCGAAGCTGATGACGGCGGACTCCGCGCTCGGGCCGATTGTGGTGGACGGCAACGGCATGAGTATCTACTACTTCACCAAGGACACCAAGGACTCCGGCACCAGCGCCTGCACCGATGCCTGCCTGGCAGCGTGGCCACCGGTCACCACCACCGAAGAGACACCGGCCATGGACGGCGTAACGGGAACGCCGGGCACCATCACCACGCCGGACGGCAAAAAGCAGGTCACCATCAACGGCATGCCCGTCTACTACTTCGCCAAGGACAAGGCCGCGGGGGACATCCTGGGCCAGGGCGTCAACAGCGTCTGGTATCTCGTGGCCCCCTCCGGCGACATGGTCACGTCCGCAGCGGGCAAGTACTGACGGCGGCGCGCCAGGCTGTGCCCTCCATGTCAAGGGTCCTGCGTGAAAAGACAAAGGATCCTGCCGGGCAGCAACGACACTGGAAGCAAGCTGCCAGGCCACCCGGCCGGCGCCCTTCCTACTCGAGGTGGAGTACCCCGTGGAAACCTATGATGCGCTGCTTGCTTCCATCGCCCCCGGCCGCGGGCCCACCCGCACCATCCATGACCCGGCCACGGGGGCTGCCGTGGGAGAGGCGCCCGAGCACACCGTTGAACAGCTGGACGCCGCAGTGGCCGCAGCCCGCGCAGCGCAGCCGGCCTGGGCTGCCCTGGGCCACGACGCCCGGTCCGCGGCGCTCCTGAAAGCAGCCGACGCCGTCGAACGTTCCGCAGGTGAACTGGCCCGGCTGCTGTCCCGCGAACAAGGGAAACCGCTCAACGGACCCAATGCCAGGTTCGAGGTGGGCGCCTGCGCCGCGTGGCTGCGGACAGCGGCCGGAACCCCCCTGCCTGCCGAGACCCTGCTGGACGACGGCGAAACCCGCGCCGAGCTGCAGTACAGGCCCATCGGGGTGGTGGGCGCCATCGGCCCCTGGAACTGGCCCATGATGATCACCGTGTGGCAGATCGCCCCCGCCCTGCGGATGGGCAACGCCGTGGTGGTCAAGCCCTCCGAATACACACCCCTGAGTGTCCTGGCGCTGGTGAAAGTCATCAACGAGGAACTGCCCGAGGGCCTGGTCACCGTAGTCAGCGGCGGCCGCGAGGTGGGGGCGCGGCTGGCCGGACACCCCGATATCGGCAAGATCATGTTCACCGGCTCCACCGCCACCGGAAAAGCCATCATCCGGTCCTCGGCGGACACCGTCAAACGCCTCACGCTGGAACTGGGCGGCAACGACGCCGGCATTGTGCTGCCGGACGCAGACCCCAAGGCCATCGCCCAGGACCTGTTCTGGGGTGCCTTCATCAACACCGGCCAGACCTGCGCCGCACTGAAGCGGCTGTACGTCCACGAGGACATTTACGACGCCGTCTGCGAGGAACTCACCGCCGTAGCCAAAGCCATGCCGATGGGCAACGGGCTGGATGAGGCGAACGTGCTGGGACCGCTGCAGAACAAGGCACAGTACACCATCGTCGCCGGCCTGGTGGAGGATGCCCGGGCCTCAGGGGCGCGGATCCTGCTGGGCGGCGACCCGGCAGCGGACCAGCCCGGCTATTTCTACCCCACCACGCTGGTGGCGGACATCGACAACAACAACCCGCTGGTGGCGGAGGAACAGTTCGGCCCCGCACTGCCGATCATCAAATACAGCACCGTGGACGAGGCAGTGGCCAAGGCAAACGCCCTGGACGTGGGCCTCGGCGCCTCCGTATGGTCCCGGGACCTGCAGGCGGCCCGGGCCGTCGCCGCCCGGATCCAGGCCGGCACGGTGTGGATCAACAGGCACGGCGCCGTGGACCCGCGCATCCCGTTCGGCGGCGCGAAGCAGTCCGGTTACGGGCTGGAGTTCGGGGTGGAGGGCCTCAAAGCCCTCGGCGTGCCGCAGGTCATCAACGGCTGAGCCGGCGTCCGCGGGCCCCTGCGTGCCGCGGGCCGGCTACGGGCTACTGGCCGATGGCCCGCGGCCGCCACAGCACCATGGCCTGGGTCCGCGGCCTGGGCCGCTGCCCGCGGGCCAGGCTGACCACGTCACCGGCGGCGCCCGCGGCGAAGATGCGCGAGTCGAAGGACTGCGGCCGGCGGGCCAGCTCCCCTGCCAGTTCGGTCACCCGGTGCTGCAGTGCCGCTACCTGGTTCTCCAGCTCCAGGATACGTTTGATGCCCTCCAGGGAGACGCCCTCCTGGGAGAGCCGCTGCACCTCCCGCAGCATGTTAATGTCCCGCTGCGAATAGCGCCGGGACTTGCCGGGGGCGCGGCTGGGCGAAACGATGCCCATCCGGTCGTACTGGCGCAGCGTTTGGGGGTGCATGTCCGCCAGTTCGGCCGCCACGGAGATCACAAAGATGGGCTGGTCAGCGCTGATGTCCATGGCACACGCTCCTAGAGCCGGGCCTTCGCGGCCAGGCCTTCCCGGACGTCAGCACCGGCGGTGGCTTCGGCAAACGCCTTGACGGCGGCCTCGGCTTCCTTGCTCAGGTTTTTGGGAACGGCGACGTCGATGGTCACCAGCAGGTCGCCGGCAGCCTTCGCCGTTGCCACACCTTTGCCCTTGACCCGCAGGGTACGGCCAGACGGCGTTCCCGCCGGCACGCGGACGCGCACCTTTTCGCCGTCAACAGTGGGTACTTCGATGTCGGCGCCCAGCGCGGCTTCGGGGAAGGTGACGGGGACGTGGATACGGAGGTTGTCGCCGTCGCGGGTGTAGAAGTCGTGCGGCTTCACGGACACGGCCACCATAAGGTCGCCGTTGCCTGCGGCACCGGGCTGGCCCTTGCCGCGGACGCGGATCTTTTGGCCGTCCTTGATGCCGGCGGGGACCCGCACGTCGATGACCTCGCCGTTCGGCTCCCGCAGGCCGATGGTGGTCCCCCGGATGGCGCCGGAGAAGGAAATGCTGGTGGTTGCGGTCCGGTCCGCGCCCTTGGCAGGCGGGCGCTGGAAACCTGCGCCGCCGCCGAAGCCGCCACCAAAAAGGTCAGCGAACTCGGGCGGAATGCCGCCGGATGACGGGTTGAACCCGCCCGCATGCCGGCCGGTGTTGCCGGTGAACAGGCCACCGAACATGTCTTCGAACCCGCCGTTGCCGCCGCCGGTCCCGCCGGGGGCGAAGCGTGCGCCGCCGCCCATGGCCCGGATGGCGTCATACTGCTGGCGCTCATCCGGATCCGACAGCACCGAGTAGGCCTCGGAGATGTCCTTGAACTTCTTCTCCGAAGCAGCGTCCCCCGAGTTCGTATCCGGGTGGTGCTGGCGGGCAAGTTTCCGGTACGCCTTCTTGATGTCGGCGTCGGAAGCGTCCTTGGCGATACCAAGGATCGCGTAAAAGTCCTTGTCCACCCAGTCCTGGCTAGCCAATGGCGTTTCCTTTCTCGTACTTCTCAGTTGTACCGACGCTCTACGCGGTCACCTCACCTTAGGCGAGATTGCCGCTTAGGCGCCGGACGGATGAGGGGCCCGGGAGTGGCATCGGGCCTGCCGGAGCGTGGAGGCAAAGTCCGTGAGGACTTTGCCTCCACGCTCGGGGCGGGGCCCCTCATCCGTCCGGCGCCGAGGTGAGGATCAGGCCGGAACTGCGACGATGACCTGTGCGGCCCGGAGGACGCGTTCGCCAGACTTGTAGCCTGAACGGAGCACCTGGCTGACGGTGTCAACCTCGATGTCTTCGCCGGGCTGCTGGATGAGGGCTTCGTGGATCGTGGGATCGAACTCCACGCCTGTCTCATCGATGCGGACCAGGCCGTAGGTCTTCAGCGCGTTCTCCAGCTTGGTGGCGATCGCGGCGAAGGGGCCGTCGGTCAGGTCACCGTGCTGGCGGGCGGCGTCGACGTCGTCCAGGACCGGAAGCAGGGAGTTCAGGACGCCGATGACGGCCATTTCCCCTGCCACGGCGCGGTCGCGTTCAACGCGCTTGCGGTAGTTGACGTACTCGGCCTGCAGGCGGAGGAGGTCGTTCTTCAGCTCGGCCGCCTCAGCGGTGCCTGCGCCCTGGGCCACGGATTCCTCTGCCGGCACGTCAATGCCGTTGAGGATCTCCTCGGCCTGGGACAGGGCGTCGCCTTCTGAGTCCGCTGCTGCGGGCTCAGCGCCGCCGGCCTGTGCACCTTCGGGGTGCCGGGCCTCACCGGTTTCCGGATCAACCTTGCGGTTGTCCCGGATGACCGGCTCGGGTCCCTTGCCTTCGTGTCCCGCGGATGAGTTGTGCTCTTCCTCGTTACCGTGGTGCGGCATGGCTACTTCTTCGCTTCGTCTTCGTCGATGATCTCGGCGTCGACGATGTCCTCGTCGGCAGCCTTGTCACCGGCGGCACCGTCAGCGCCTTCAGCACCGGGGGCGCCGTCAGCGGCACCGGGCTGGGCGTAGATGGCCTCGCCGAGCTTGCCCTGGGAAGCCTGCAGCTTCTCGAAGGCAGTCTTCACGGCTGCGTCGTCAGTGCCTTCGAGGGCCTTTTTGAGGTCGTCGACATCGGCCTGGACCTCGGTCTTGACCTCTTCGGGCAGCTTATCGGCGTTGTCCGCGATCAGCTTGTCCACGGAGTAAGCCAGCTGCTCGGCGGTGTTGCGGGTGTCGGTGGCCTCGCGGCGCGCCTTGTCCTCTGCTGCGTGCTCCTCGGCGTCCTTGACCATGCGGTCAATGTCTTCCTTGGAGAGGCTGGAGCCGCCCGTGATGGTCATGGACTGTTCCTTGCCGGTGCCCTTGTCCTTCGCAGACACGTGGACGATGCCGTTGGCGTCGATGTCGAAGGTGACCTCGACCTGCGGGACGCCGCGCGGAGCCGGTGCGATGCCGGTCAGCTCGAACGTGCCCAGCGGCTTGTTGTCCCGGGTGAACTCACGCTCGCCCTGGAAGACCTGGATGGCCACGGACGGCTGGTTGTCGTCGGCCGTGGTGAAGGTCTCGGACCGCTTGGTGGGGATCGCGGTGTTGCGCTCGATCAGGTGCGTCATGACGCCGCCCTTGGTTTCGATGCCCAGCGACAGCGGGGTGACGTCGATGAGGAGGACGTCCTTGCGCTCACCCTTCAGCACACCGGCCTGGAGGGCTGCGCCAACGGCCACAACCTCATCCGGGTTGACGCCCTTGTTGGGCTCCTTGCCGCCGGCCAGTTCCTTGACCAGTTCGGAGACGGCGGGCATACGGGTGGAGCCGCCCACCAGGACGATGTGGTCGATGTCGGAAAGCTTGATGCCGGCTTCCTTGATGACGTCGTGGAACGGCTTCTTGGTGCGCTCCAGCAGGTCCTTGGTGAGGTCCTGGAACTTGGCGCGGGTGAGCTGCTCGTCCAGGTGCACGGGGCCGTCTGCGGTGACCGAAAGGTACTGCAGGGAGACGTTGGTGCTGGAGGAGGAGGAGAGTTCCTTCTTGGCCTGCTCGGCAGCTTCGCGGAGGCGCTGGAGGGCGATCTTGTCCTTGGACAGGTCGATGCCCTTGACCTTGAGCTGGTTCAGCAGGTAGTCAACAACGCGCTGGTCCCAGTCGTCGCCGCCGAGGCGGTTGTCGCCGGCCGTGGAGCGGACCTGGATGGTGGAGAAGTTGTCTTCGTCCTTGCCGACTTCGAGGAGGGAGACGTCGAACGTTCCGCCGCCGAGGTCGAAGACCAGGATGAGTTCGTCTTCCTTGCCCTTGTCCAGGCCGTACGCCAGGGCTGCTGCGGTGGGCTCGTTGACGATGCGCAGGACGTTCAGGCCCGCGATCTCGCCGGCTTCCTTGGTGGCCTGGCGCTCGGCGTCGTTGAAGTAGGCCGGGACGGTGATGACGGCGTCGGTGACCTTTTCGCCCAGGTAGGACTCGGCGTCGTTCTTCAGCTTCATCAGCGTACGCGCGGAGATTTCCTGCGGGGTGTACTTCTTGTCATCGATGGCAACGGTCCAGTCGGTGCCCATGTGGCGCTTGACGGAGGCGATGGTGCGGTCGATGTTGTTGACGGCCTGGCGCTTGGCGATCTCGCCGACCAGGATTTCGCCGGACTTGGAGAATGCAACGACGGACGGCGTGGTGCGGCCACCCTCGGCGTTGGCAATAACGGTGGGCTCGCCACCTTCGAGAACGGAGACGACGGAGTTGGTTGTTCCGAGGTCGATACCTACTGCACGTGACATGTGTTGCTTCCTTCTTTCTTGGAAACTGGATGGCGCCCGATCATTGAGCGTTCTGCACTCAACTTTACTCATGGACGGAAAGTTGTCAATCGAAAGTTGAGTGAGGTGCACTCAACCTTGGCGAGGAAGGTGCCATTGAACGCTGGCAGGGGTCCGGAAATCCGCAGTTTCCGGGCAGCCGGAGCGGACGACGGCGGCCCTTCCGTTCGCTATCGGAGAACGTTGCGCCGGGCTGCCCCGGCGGTCAACCGGCGGCGGGGGCGTCCAGGACGGCGGCCAGGAGGCCGGGAAAGCGGGCCTCCAGGTCCTCGGACCGCAGGGTCAAACGGCGGCCGCGGCCGTTGGCCTCGTTGCGGATGACGCCGGCCTCGCGGAGCACCTTCATCAGGTGCGACTTGGTGGACTTGGGCATGTCCGGATTACTCAGCGAGCAGTCGGCCATGTCCAGCGGGCCGGAGCGGAGCTGGCGGACGATGTCCAGGCGATCGGGATCGCTCAGGGCAAACAGCACTCCCGGCAGCAGGAGGCCTGCCCGGTCGGGGTGCGGAAGGTTCGCCGTTGTCGCCACGGTTCGATATTAGTTGAACCTTCGCAGTGATGCCAGTACGCTGACACTTCGAGTCTTTTCGAACCAACGCTCCTTTGAGGGCAAACAGGAAGGTGGCCGGTTGTGAGTCCCGTCCCCGGAAACGGTCGTCCCCAGGCACGCAGGCGGCTGGGCTTCGGCTTGGTCGCCGCTGCCACGGCAGCCATGATGGCGGGCGCCAGTGCACCCTCGCCGTTCTACCCCACGCTCCAGGAGCAGCTGCACCTGCTGCCGGTTGCCACCACAGGCGTTTTCGCCGTGTATGCCGTTGCCCTGCTGGCCGCCCTGCTGGTGTTTGGGTCCATCTCGGACCACCTGGGCCGGCGCCCGGTCATCAGTACTGCCTTCATCCTGCTGGCTGCCAGTGTCACCGCATTCCTCCTGGCGGATTCGCTGGCCATGCTGCTGGTGGCGAGGGTGCTGCAGGGCATCGCCAGCGGGGTGCTGCTGACCACCCTCTCGGCGGCCATTGCCGACCTGGAGCCGGAGGACAAACCCGGCGCCGGTGCAGCGTGGAACACGGTGGCGCCCCTGGGCGGCCTCGCCCTGGGCGCCCTCGCATCGGGACTGCTCCTGGACCTGCTGGCCGAACCCCGCGCCCTGGTGTTCATTTCGCTGTCAGGCCTCTACGTTGTGTTTGCAGCCCTGGTCTGGGCAGTCCCGGAGACCTCGCCGCGTACATCCGGCTGGGCCGCCTCGCTCAGGCCGCACATCACCATCCCGGCCGCAGCCCGGGGCGCCTTTGTCAGCGGCACTCCCGCCGTCTTCGCCGGCTGGGCCACCGGCGGACTCTACCTCTCGCTGGGCGCCGCGATTGTGCACACCACCTTCGGGATCCAGGAACACGTGTGGCAGGGCATCGTTATCACCACCCTCGCCGGCACCGGCTCCATCGCAGCGGCAGTCCTGCACCATTTCCCCGCACGCACCATCACCATTTTCGGCACCACGGCCTTGGCGGCAGGCACTGCCCTGAGCATGGTTGCCCTGGGCTTGAACTCGTTTCCTATCTTCCTCGCCACCGTTGTGGTGGCCGGCGCGGGCTTCGGTACGGCCTTTATGGGCGTCATCCGTTCCATCAGCCCGCTGGTGGAGGACCACGAACGGGCCGGCACGTTCGCGTCCCTGTTTGTGGTGGCCTACACGGCGTTCGGCATTCCCGCCGTCCTGGCCGGCCTGCTGGCACCGGTCCTGTCACTGCCCACCACCACCTACCTCTACGGCGGGATCGTCACGGTCCTGGCGGCGTTCGCGGCCATCAGCCGCGCACGCGCCGGCGATCCGGACCGGCAGGACAGCAGCGCCGACGGAACAGCCGGCCGGGCCGCCGTCACGGTTGGGGCCGACGCCGGCCGGTAAACGGGTCGCCTTCAAGCCAGCCCGGGCTCGCGCGGGAAACGACGCTGCCGCCACCGGTGACCGGTGGCGGCAGCAACTTTTGGAACCGAAGCCCGGGAACTCAGCGGGCCGCTTCGGCGGCGGGCTCCTCCTCAGCGGAATGCTTCGGAATGTGCTGGGCCTGCTGGGCGGGGCCGGCGGGAAGGCCGCGGCCCAGCTTGCTGGGCCACCAGATCTTTGCGCCAAGGTCGTAGGCCAGGGCCGGGACCAGCAGCGAGCGCACCAGCACCGTGTCCAGCAGGACACCGAATGCCACGATGAAGGCAAGCTGCACCAGGAACATGATGGGAATGACACCCAGAGCCGCAAACGTTGCGGCCAGGACCACACCCGCGGATGTGATGACGCCGCCGGTGACGCCCAGGCCACGCAGGATTCCCGGACGGGTGCCGTGCTTGAGGGACTCCTCGCGGACCCGGCTCATCAGGAAGATGTTGTAGTCAACACCCAGGGCCACCAGGAACACAAAGCCGAACAGCGGCACGGTGGCGTCGGCTCCGGAGAACCCGAAGATGTTGTTGAAAACAAGCGCCGAAACGCCCATGGCCGCGGCGTAGGACAGCACCACCGAAAGCACCAGCAGGACCGGCGCCACCACGGATCGCAGCAGCAGCATCAGAATGAAGAGGATCACCACCAGGACCACGGGGATGATGATCACCAGGTCGCGCTGGGCGGTGGTGTTGGTGTCCAGTGCAGTGGCCGTGACACCACCCACCAGCGCACCCGGGTCCACGTCCCTGACATCGGTGCGGAGCTCCTTGACTGCTTCCTCTGCCTCCAGCGAGTCCGCCGCGGAGTTCAGCGTTGCGTTGATCAGCACCTTGCCGTCGCGGACGTCCGGGTCCGCGGGAGTCCCCGGGGCGCCGGTGATGGGCACACTGCCGGGAGCCAGCAGATAGGCCTCCCCTACGCCGTCGGCCGATTTTACGGTGTCGAGGACGTCCGCGGCCTTGCTTTCGTCCGCCACCACGACGGCGGGGCTGCCGCTGCCTGCGTCGAAGTGCCGAGCCAGCGCGTCCTGGCCGTCAACGGCATTGGATGCGGTGAGGATAACGTCCGTTTGCGGCACGCCGTTGGCCTTGAGCTGCAGCAGGCCACCTGCGGCCAGCACCAGCAGGAGCACCGAACCTACCCAGATGATGCGTGGCCGCCGGGAAACCAGGGAGCCTGTGGCGCGCCAGAGGCCCTTTTGGCCTTCCAATCCGGTCACAAGCTCCGGCTCGCGCTCTCCTGCGGGGACCAGCTTGGGGCGGAAGGGCCAGAAGGCGGCCCGGCCAAACAGCGCCATCAGCGCCGGCAGCAGGGTGAGCGCCGCAAAGAGCGAGCAGAGGATGCCGGCTGCGGCCACGGGACCCAGCGCCTTGTTGGAGTTCAGGTCCGAGAACAACAGGCACAGCAGGGCAATGATCACCGTGGCGCCGGAGGCGAGGATGGGCTCGAAGGATGCCTTCCAGGCCTTGAGGACTGCCGCCGTCCGGTTGGTGGTGTGGGTCAGCGCCTCACGGAACCGCGCCACAAACAGCAGCGCGTAGTCCGTGGCGGCGCCGATGACCAGGATGGACAGGATGCCCTGGCTTTGCCCGTTCAGCTGGATCCAACCGGCCTTTGCCATGCCGAAGACCAGCAGGATGGCGGCGCACAATGCGAAGACCGAGGTCAGCAGCACCACGATGGGCAGCAGCAGGGACCGGTAGACGATCAGGAGGATCACAAACACGGCGCCCAGGGCCACCAGCAGGAGGATGCCGTCAATTCCGGCGAAGGCGGCGGTGAGGTCCGCCGCCAGGCCTGCCGGGCCCGTGACGTAGGTCTGCATGCCGTCCGGGGCGGCTTCAGCCACGGTGTCCCGGAGCTCCTTCACTGCCTCCTTGAGCTCACCGGAGGAATCGATGGGTGCCACAAACTGCACCGCCCGGCCGTCTTCGGAGGGGATCGGGCCGATGACGGCGCTGCCCAGCTTGAGCTCAGCCAGCCGGGTCTTCAGTTCCGCCATTTCACCCAGCTGGGCCGGGGTCATGGGATCTGCGTTTTCGATCACGATGATGCCGGGGACCTCATCCGAGTCCCGGAATTTTGACTGCCACTCCTGGGCGGCGGTGGCCTCGGCGCTGGCGGGGAGGAAAGAGGCCTGGTCATTGGAGGAGACCTCATCCAGCCGGCCGAACGTGGGCCCGCCGACGCCGGCCACCGCGAGCCACGTCAGCACCAGGAGGACGGGGACCAGCCAGCGAAGCCAGAACGGGACGCGTTCCGTTCCTGGGATGTGATTTTTCATGATGCCTTCCGGGCTTGGGCGTACTATTGATTCCAGAATAGACTATCTCCATGATGGAGATAAGTGCCAGTCAAGCTTTTCTGCAAGTGAGCGGGGCTCCCGGCTTGGTGAAGTAATATCCGTCAGTACGGCTGGCGCAATCCGACACCGGAAAGGAGATGGTGGACATGGACGGCAACACTCCCTCCGCAGACCCTGCGCCACTGCCCGGCCCGGCCTCCGGCTCGGGCCAGGGCCAGGGCGGCGGACCGCACCCGCTGATCCGGCTCCTGCAGGAGTTCACCCTTGAAGCCAACCGGTACGTGGATGCTGCCGGCGGACGCCAGGACATGCACCGCACGGACCTGAACGCGCTGGCGGTGATCATGCGCCACACCGCGAAGGGCAATACCGTCACGCCCGGGCTGTTGCGGAAGGAGCTGCACCTGAGCTCACCGGCCACCACCGCCCTGATCGACCGGCTGGACCACTCCGGCCACGTGGTCCGGGAGCGGCACAGCGCGGACCGCCGGCAGGTTCAACTCAAAATGACCCCCAAGGCCTTCGAGGACGGCGGGGCCATCTTCGCGCCCCTGTCCCGCTTTATGAACGGCGCCATGGCAGGGTTTTCGCCAGCCGAACTGGACACCGTGACCCGGTTCATGACGGCCATGGTGGAGGCCACCGTCTCGGCCCGGGAAGTGCATTCCGCCGACGCCCGCCGGCCCGGCTGAGCCGCGGACCCTTGCACCGGCACGTTTGCGGCACGGATCCCTGCCCCTGGGGGTAGCGTTTGGCTATGAGTGCGGAACAGCCCCAGGAAGATATCTACTCGCATGGCCACCACGAATCGGTGGTCCGCGCCCACGCCGCCAGGACGGCCGAGAATTCCGCGGCGTTTGTCCTGCCCCACCTTCCGCCGGGGACCACGCTGCTGGACGTGGGCTGCGGGCCGGGCAGCATCACCTGCGACTTCGCCGCCCTGGTGGCTCCGGGCGCAGTGACGGGGCTGGACCGCTCGCCGGACATCATCCGTCAGGCGCAGTCCCTGGCCGTGGAGCGCGGCGTGGAGAACGTGGATTTTGTGGCCGGTAATATCTACGACCTCGAGTTCGAGGATGGCGTGTTCGACGTCGTCCACGCGCACCAGGTCCTGCAGCACCTGACGGACCCGGTCGAAGCACTGCGGGAAATGCGCCGCGTGGCCAAGCCCGGCGGCATCGTCGCTGTGCGCGACGCCGACTTCCACGGCATGAGCTGGTACCCCGCCATCCCCGAACTGGACGAATGGATGGAGCTGTACCAGCGCATCGCCCGGCGCAACGGCGCCGAGCCCGATGCCGGCCGGCGCCTGGTCTCGTGGGCGCAGTCCGCCGGGTTCACCGACGTTGCACCCACCAGCAGCAACTGGCTGTACGCCACCGGGCAGCAGCGCCGGTGGCAGGCGCGGGTCTGGGGCGAACGCGTCCTGCATTCGGCCTTCGCTGAGCAGGCCCTGGAGTACGACTTCGCCAACCCCGCCGACCTGGCCCGGATCTCCGCCGGCTGGCACCGCTGGGGTTCCACCGACGACGGCTGGTTCCTGATCCCCAACGGCGAGGTCATCGCCCGGGCCTGATCCGGCCCCAAGCCCCCACCCGCCTCAGCAGCGGCGCCCTGGGGGCACTAGTATTGTCTGGTGCAATTCTCCCTTTGGCTGGCCCTGGCCGGCGCCGGCGTCCTGATCAGCTTCACGCCGGGAGCAGGCGCCATCAACACGATGAGCAATTCCCTGAGCGCCGGCTTTGTGCGATCAATCTGGGGCATCCTGGGACAGCAGCTGGCACTGGTGATCCACGTGGCGATTGTTGCGCTGGGAGTGGGGGTCCTGGTCTCCAGTTCGCCCGTCGCCTTCAACGTGATCCGCTACGCCGGTGCCGCATATCTGGTGTACCTGGGGATCCGGCAGTTCCTCAGCAAGCCGGACCCTGCAAAGCAGGAGGCGGCCGCGCTGCGCAACGAGCCGGCGTGGTCGATTTTCCGCCGCGGCCTCTGGGTCAACCTGTTGAACCCCAAGGCCATCGTCTTTTTCCTCGCGTTTATGCCCCAGTTCATCCGCACGGACGAACCCCTGCTTGTGCAGTACGCGGTCCTGACGGCCACCGTGGTGGTCATCGACATCCTGGTGATGTGGTTCTTCTTTGCGGCCGCCGCACGGTCTTTCCAGCGGTTCACCCAAACGCCGCGGGGCCAGTTGGTGCTGAGCAAGGTCTTTGGCACCCTGTTCATTGCCGTGGGAATCCTACTGGCCCTGATCCACTGACCTTCGCGCCCGCACTGTCCGCGTTGCCCGACGTTGCCCGCAACGACGGATATGACGGAAATTCACAGGAGTTTACAAGCCCGTAAACCTTTATGAACGCACCTCTGGCCAACTGGCGTCCCAGCGCGCATGCTAGAGCAATGAACTCACCGTCGAGCCCATACCGCGTCATCGCCGTCTGCACTGGCAATATCTGCCGGTCGCCCATGGCCCAGATCATGCTGGGCGCAGCGTTGGAACGCGAAGGGCTCGAGGGGCTGGTGGAGGTGGATTCCGCGGGCACCACCGGCTACGAAGCCGGCCGGCCCATCGACCCCCGCGCCGCCCGCCGCCTGGCGGATACCCAACTCAGCTCAGGCCAGCACGTTGCCCGCGCGTGGGACCAGGCATGGTTCCGCGAACGCGATCTCATCCTGGCGCTGGACATCGACCACTACGCCTGGCTGAGCGAGGCCGCCCCGGACGGTGATGCGTTGCGGAAGATCCGGATGCTCCGGAGCTTCGATCCCGCAATGGCGGGACACGACCTGCTGGACCAGGGCATCGAGGACCCCTGGTACGGCGGGCGCGCGGATTTTGATGCGGTGTGGCATCAGATCCACACAGCCCTTCCGGGACTCCTGAGGCACCTCAAAAACGCCGTGGCTAGGGACCCGCAGCTCAGCAACCACTGAGGGGACTCCCCTTCCCCTCGTATTTGCAAATGAGAATGATTCTCATCTAAACTGTGGGCATGGACATTCTCGTCATCAGCTCTCTCGACGCCCTCTGCCGGCAGCAGGCATGCGAGGCCGCGGCAGCAGCACATCCCGGCAGCGTGGTGGTGGTCCAGGACCTGCTGGACGAGGGCCTGGTGATCCGCAGGACCGTCGACGCCGCAGGGCGCCGGGACCGCACGGAAACCATACTGGAACACAGTTGCCTCAGCTGCGCCGTGCGGCTGGACCTGGTACCCGCGGTGGGGGAACTGCTTGCCGCCAACGCACGGCCCATCATCATCGGGCTGCCCCCGGCCCTGCCGGCAGCGACTGCAATCGCCGCCCTTAACCGGGGCCTGGGCCGGCCTGCCCTGGTGGGGTCCGTCATTCTGGCCTGCGCTCCGGATGCCATGGAGGACCACCTCTGGGATGCCCACACGCTCTTCGAATCGGGCTTCACCCCCGCGCCGGGAGATGAACGCACACCCGGCGAGTTTATGGTGGGGGAACTGGACTTTGCCGACACCATCCTCCCTGCCCAGCCGGACATCATGCCCGCACATCCGGCCGGCCAGGAGCGCGGCCTGCACCTGGTCCAGGCGCTGGCGCCGCACGCACACATCGCGGCGGCCGGCGCGGACCTAAGGCGTGGCCGGTTCCACTACGGGGCGTCCGCGGCCCGGTGCGAACCGGGCACCGCCCCGGCACAGGCCGGGCGGGCCCGGCCTGGCGCCGCGTCCCCGTTCACCACTGTCGTCCACCGCCTGGACAGGGAACTGCATCCGGGCAGGTTCCGCCTGGCCCTGGGAACCCTGGCGGCGGGCTGCTGCGTCCTCCGGGGCCAGTTCAACGTGGCATCGGCGCCGGGCTGCCGGATCACCCTCCAGGGCATCGGACCCCGGGTCTGGCTGGAAAACGCCGGCGCCTGGCCCTCGGACAGCCCCGGAGCGGCTGCGGGCGTCCCGGCCACAGCGCCGGACTCGTTCATCGCCGCGACAGGCGAGGACCTGGACCCCGCCGAAATCTCGCGGCTCCTGAAGGACTGCGAGCTCACCGACAGGGAACTGGCAGCAGGGCACCGCCTGCCGGACCCATTCGGGCTGACGCCGGCCACGTAAGGCGCCGGCAGCGTCGCCCCCAACGCCACCCACCCAACGGAACAAGGAGAACACCATGAAAGTACGGAATTCGCTGCGGGCTTTGAAGAAGATCCCGGGCGCCCAGATTGTCCGGCGCCGCGGCAGGACGTTTGTGATCAATAAAAAGAACCCCCGGATGAAAGCCCGCCAGGGTTAGCGGTACGCTTCAGTCCATGAGCCCAGCCCCCGTCATCATCGCCATCGACGGGCGCTCCGGCGCAGGGAAGACAACGCTGGCCGTGGAACTGGCGGCCAGGCTGCGGGCCCACCACAGGGTTTCCCTGTTCCACCTGGAGGACATCTACCCCGGGTGGAACGGGCTCGCGGCGGGAGTCGAACGGTACGTGGCCACAGTGCTCACTCCCCTGGCCCGCGGCGAGGCAGCAACGTGGACCAGCTGGGACTGGGAAAACCATTACGACGGTGGAACCCAGGTAACGCTTCCGGCGGAAATCGTGATTGTGGAAGGGGTAGGTGCGGCAGCTGCCGCTGCCCGGCCCTTCCTGAGCGCCGCCATCTGGGCGGAAGCACCTCCCGGGCTTCGCAAATCCCGCGCCATGGACCGCGATGGGGCCACGTATGAACCCTTCTGGGACCAGTGGGCTGCCCAGGAGGATGAGTGGCTTGCCACGGACGATGCGCCGCACCAGGCGGGCATTCGGGTCAACAATTCCGCAGGCACGTCGGCCCCGGAGCACGTGCTGCAGCTCCTGCCCTACCTCCCAGCCCTTGCCCCGGTGCTGGCCCCCGAACTTTCGGCGCGGCGGGGCCTGCAGCTGCTCACGGAACGGCTTGAGGGCCTGCCGGACGCGCCCGCCCTTTTCCGCGCCCTGTATTCCGAATCACCCAACGCTGTTTGGCTCGACTCCTCGAATTCAGCCGCCGCTGTTCCGGAACGCAACCGCTTCAGCATCATGGCGGACGACGGCGGGACGTTCGGCCAATTCGTCACGCACCAATCCGGCACCAGCCTGATCAGCACCGGCTCAGCGGCAGCCACCGTACCCGGGCCGTTTTTCCGCTGGCTGCACACCGTGTGGGGGCGCCGGGCGGTACGGACACCGGACGGCTATCCGGCCCAGTTTGCCCTGGGCTGGCTGGGCTGCCTGGGCTTTGAGCTGAAACGCGAAACCGGCGGTTCAGACCTGTCCGCGGCCACCCCCGATGCTGCCCTGATTTTTGCCGGTCGCGCAGTGGTCATTGACCACGAAGAAGGCACGGTCTGGCTGCTGGCACTGGAGGCCCCGGACGCCCGGGACTGGCTGCACACGGCAAGGACCGCCGTGGCTGCCGTGCCGGCGGCAGACGGCGGCAGCACCGGCGTCGGACGCCCCACTGCCGGCAGCCGCCCTGCGCCGTCTTTCCGGAGCCGCGATTCGGCTGCCGCATACCGGGGCAAGGTCGATGCCGCCAAGGACCAGATCGCGGACGGCAACTCCTACGAGGTCTGCCTGACCACGGCGCTGGAAGCCTCGGTGCCGGCCGGGACACTGGACCCGTGGTCCACCTACCTGGACCTGCGGCACCGCAACCCGGCACCGTTTGCCAGCTACCTGCGGTTCGGCGGCCTGACGGTGGCCAGCACCTCGCCCGAGCGTTTCCTGAAAATCGCGGCCGACGGCGGGATGCGCGCCGAACCGATCAAGGGCACCCGCCGCCGGGGTGCCGACCCCGCCGAGGACGGGGCGCTGCAGGCGGACCTGGCGTCCTCGCCCAAGGACCGGGCGGAAAACATCATGATTGTTGACCTCTTGCGGAACGACCTGAGCCACTTTGCCGTCCCCGGTTCCGTCACCGTCAGCCGACTGTGCGCCATCGAAAGCTACGCCACCGTCCACCAGATGGTGAGTACCATCGACGCCCGGCTACTGCCCGGTTCCTCCCGCGCCGAAGCAGTGGCGGCCTGCTTTCCGGCCGGTTCCATGACGGGCGCCCCGAAAATCAGTACCATGGCCATCCTGGACCGGCTCGAGACCGGGCCCCGGGGGCTGTACTCCGGCGCCATCGGCTATTTTTCGCTTAACGGGGCCACTGACCTGGCCGTGACCATCCGGACCCTGGTGATCAGCGCCGGCCCCGGCGGTGCCATGGAACTGGGCCTGGGCATCGGCGGCGCCATCACGTCGGATTCCGATCCTGAGGACGAGTACCAGGAAATCCGGACCAAAGCCTACGGCGTCCTGTCCACGCTGGGCGCGCACTTTCCGGACCCCTAGGCGGACGGACCGCTGCTACTGGACTGTCGCCGTCAGCCTGGCCACGTTATCCACGTAGCGGGCGGCCAGCGGCCGGTTGAGCCAGTCGGCAAGCTTCAGCTCGTGGGAAATGCCGCGGTAGGTGTTTTCCACTGCCCGCATCTTGGTGACAATGTCGGCGCCCATCAGCATGACCGAGACTTCAAGGTTCAGCGAGAAGGACCTCATGTCCATGTTGCTGGAGCCCAGCACCGCCACTTCGTCGTCGATCGTGAAGTGCTTTGCGTGCAGGACAAAAGGCGCCTTGTACAGGTAGATGCGCACTCCTGCCTCCAGCAGCGCCTCATAGTAGGACCGCTGGGCATGGTGGACAAGGAACTGGTCGCCCTTCTCGGAGACAAAAAGTTCCACCTCCACGCCCCGCTGCGCTGCGGTGGTGATGGCATAGAGCAGGGAATCGTCGGGAACAAAGTACGGACTGCAGATGGAAATCCGCTGCTGGGCCGAGTAGATAAGGGTGTTGAAGAGCCGCAGGTTGTTCTCGGTGATGAACCCGGGACCGCTGGGAACAACCTGTGCCGTGACGTTGCCCGGTGCGGTGTTGGCCGGCAACTGCAGCTGGTCCTCCAGCGACTCGTCCGTCTCGCTGAGCCAGTCGGTGGCGAAAACGACGTTCAGGGTGGTCACGATGGGGCCCTGCAGGCACGCCATCAGCTCCACCCACTCGCGTCCGGCCCGGCGGTGCCGCGCGTTGTTGTAGGAGGGCTCGATCAGGTTCTGCGACCCGGAGAAGGCGATTTCGCCGTCGATCACCATGATCTTGCGGTGGTTCCGGAGGTCCGGCCGGCGCCACTGGCCGTGGATGGGCAGCAACGGAAGCATCCGCTTCCACTGGATTTTGCCCGCCCTCAGCCGCTTCAGCAGGTTGCGGTAGCCGGGAACCCGGAGGGTGCCGATGTGGTCGAACAGGACCCTGACCTCGACGCCGCGCTCTGCGGCCTCCTCGAGGGCCGTGAGGAGGTCGTTGGTGATGTGGTCCGAACTCATGATGTAGAACTCGGCGTTGACGAACTTCTTCGCTTTCCGCACGGCTTCGGTCATGGCCAGGATCGAGTCCGGGTAGCCGGGGATAAGCTCCACGGAGTTGCCGTCCACCATGGGCAGCGAACCCAGCCTGTGGTTCAGTTCACCGGCGGACTTCACCCACTCGGGGCCGTGGTACTCGCTTTCGGCGGCTGCCAGGGAGGATATCCCGGACCGGACCCTGTCGTTGACCTGCTGCTGCTGTTCGCGGCGGCGGCTGGAGAGCCGGAAATTGCCGAACAGCAGGAATAGGACAATGCCGAGGAACGGCACAAAGAAGATGCCCAGCAGCCAGGCCATGGCGGTGGTGGGCCGCCTGTTGCCGGGAATGATGCCGATGGCCAGCACCCTGATCACAAGGTCCGCCACGGCCAGGAGGGTCACCACCCACCCCGGAGCGGTACCGGCAAGCGAAAACGGCCACAACACGAGCAGACCCCCGGAGAATGAGCGCCCGGCGGACGGATTCCGGCCACGGCGTCAGCCCAGCTTATCCGGGCAACGCCGCACTAAGCTGGAGCCATGACCTCTCCTTCGCCCGTGGTTCTCGTTTTTCTCGACCCTGATGCTCCTGACGGCCGCCTGGCAGACGCGTCGCAGCCCCAGCTGATGGTCACCGATCAGGGCGCCACCCGCGGCGACGGGATCTTCGAGACCATGCTGGCCGTGGATGGCAAGGTCCGCAAGATCCAGGCCCACCTGGACCGGCTGGCCGGCTCCGCCGAAGCGCTGGACCTGGACGTGCCGGGCGAGGACCAGTGGCGGCGCGCGATCGCGGCCGGGCTGGGCCAACATCACGTCCAGCATCCGCCGGCCGCGCCGGCAGCAGACGAACTGGCGGTCAAGCTGGTGGTGACCCGCGGTGTGGACGGGGCAGTGGCGCCCACCGCTTGGGTCCAGGTATCACCGGTAGGTGAGCTGGGCCGGCGGCAACGGGAAACCGGCATCGACGTGATCCTCCTGGACAGGGGTTACGACAGTGAAGTGGGGGAAAGGGCGCCCTGGCTGCTGTTGGGCGCCAAAACGCTCTCCTACGCCGTCAACATGGCCGCCCTGCGCCACGCGCACAAGCAGGGTGCCGACGACGTTATTTTCCACTCCTCCGATGGTCGCGTCCTGGAGGGACCCACGTCCACGGTGCTGTTGGCGCATGTGGAAAAGTCCGCGGACGGAACCACCGTCAAACGCCTGATCACACCTCAACTGGACAGCGGCATCCTGCCGGGCACCTCGCAGGGCGCCCTCTTTATCGCCGCGAAGGCCGCCGGCTGGGAGCTCGGCTACGGCCCGCTGGAGCCGCGCGACCTGTTGGATGCGGACGCGGTGTGGTTGATTTCCAGCGTGCGCCTGCTCGCCCCGGTCAACCGCATCGATGGCCAGGAAATCGGCACTCCTGCGCTGCGGAAGGAACTGTCGGACGAACTGAACCTGCTGTTTGCCGGCATCGAATAAGACCGGCGGGCCTTAAACGGGCGTCGGCGCCGCTTCCTGCTTCAACAGCTGGGACTCCAGGCCCGAGAGCAGGATGGTCAGGCCCTGGTCCAGTTCGGCGTACCCGTCGTAGTCAGCGAGGGCAGGGGCCAGCGCCCGGAGGCGGGGGAAGTCCTTGGCCGGGAGCCGGTGCAGGCCCAGCCGCAGGAGGGCCTCATTCTCCTCCGGATCCACCACAAACTCCTGGAGCTCATTGAGGATGTGGCCATACAGGAAGCCGTAATAGGCGCGGTACACGTGCAGCGCATCCGGTGGCTGGAACCCGGCCTCAATGAGAAGTGCCAGGATCTGTTCCAGGGGGCGAAGGGTCCCCAACGGCCGGAGACCCAGCGGGGTGGACAGAGGCCGCGTGACCAGGAGCGGGACCACGTTGGGATGCTCCAACGCAATGAGGCGCAAGCTGTGGGCGATCAGCCTCAGCTGGCCTTTCCAGTTCGGGTCATCGGCATGGACCGGCAGCTCGTTCAGCACCAGTTCCGATACCCCGTCCAGCAGTGCGGCCCGGTTTTCGGCGTAGCGGTAAAGGCTCATCGGGTCCCGCCCCAGCTCCTGTCCCAGGCGCCGCATGGTGAGCGATTCGAGGCCGTCGGCGTCCACCAGTTCAAGGGCCTTGGCGAGCACCACCTCTTTGCTCAGCCTTGCCTTGCGGGACCGGCCGCCTTCGGTGGTTGCGCTCGGGGAAGTCATGGATTCCGTTCCGGACCGGAGCTGTGCTGCCTCCCGGCAAATTGCCGGGCGCTTGCCCGATTCCTGGTCTACAGGTAAAGTCTACATTGTAGATGGAGCATTAGCGCCGCTCAGGGCCGCAACAACCGAAGTTGCCCGCATCAACCCTCCGGCGCCCCGTGCATGGCGCCGGTCATGGCTGCTGTAGCCGAACGGCGGCGCCACGCACTGAGCGAAGGGACGCCATCATGGCACATTCGCAGTTTGACCTTTTTCTCCACGAAGCCACCCACGTCGACACCGTCAACGAAACCAGCCTCGACCGGGACCGCCTGTACGGGCTGTACACCAGCTGGTGCTTCATCAACCAGCAGACACCAGGCCCCGAATCCAATTTCTGGACTGCCATGAAGGCCAGGGTGGGCTCTGGCCGGAACGGCCTGCGCATGAAGGGCCCCGCCGCGACGGACTACATCATGGCCAGCTACCCGGGCCTGGTCTAGGAGCACCCACTGGACGGTTCAATGACTGGGATTGCTCCCGGCGTCGGGATCCGGCTGCTTGCTGCCACCGACGCCGGGGCAATGTCAGCTGCCTATCTCCGCAACCGGGGGCACCTCGCACCCTGGGAACCGGAACGGCTCGACCCGTTCTTCACTGCCTCCCACCAGCTGGACATCATCCACGCCAAACGGGCGCACCTGTCCGCGGGAACCGAGGTGCCGTGGGTCCTTGTCGACACCGACCAGCCGGGCTCAGAACTTCACGGGGACCGGATAGTCGGCGCCATCACCCTGACAGGGATCGTCCGGGGGCCGTTCCTGAGCGCCAATCTCGGGTACTGGGTGGACCGCGACCTCACCGGCCGGGGCATTGCCACGGCCGGTGTGCGTTACACGCTCGGTTATGCCGGCGCGGAACTGGGACTGCACCGCGTCCAGGCCGCCACGCTGGTCCACAATGCAGCATCCCGGCGCATCCTGGACCGCACCGGATTCCAGGAGATCGGGCTGGCTCCCAACTACCTCAAGATCGCGGGCAAATGGCAGGACCACCTGCTGCATCAGGTAATTCTGCCCCAGGCGGTCAGCGGCCTGCGGACCGGGCCTACGTGGGAATGATCCGGTAAAGGAACCTGGTCCTGACCATGACCCACAGCAGCCCCAGGAGCACGGCGTAGGCCGCTGTATTCAGCAGGACGTTCTCCTGCAGCAGGGCCGGAATGTTGGCCACCACGGCAATCAGCACCACATGCATGATGAACACATACAGGGTTGCCTGGCCCAACGGAATCAGGAACCACCCCAGTGTCCGCTGCACCGGCTTCCAATACGCCGTCAGGAACGCGTAGGCCGCCACCACCAGGACCAGCACGTTCAGCAACCTGCCGGGCGCCAGGTAGGTGCGGCCGAAAAACAGGTCGTACATGATGCGGTAGGTGGCGTCCGGGATCACGGCGAGCCGGACGTCGAAGCCATTGGCCAAGTACGGGTTGCCCCAGGACAGGAACGCGAAGACAACGGCCAGGACGGTACAGGCAGCCACCACCCAAACCCGGGCCGAGAACCAGGCAATGATGCGGTGCCGGTGGTACCCCGCCACCAGCCCGATCACAAACAACACCTGCCACACCAGCAGGGGGAATGAATCCTCGAACTGCGAGGGGAGCAGCCGGAAACGGGTGGTTGCGCCGGCGGCGTAGGCAGCAATCGATGCACCCAGCACATACAGCCCTTTGCCCCGGCCCAGCGCAGCAAGGATCAGGGGGCTGGCGAGCAGCAGCACCACGTAGAGGCCCATCACGTTGAACTGCCACGGCCCGAACTGCAGCAGCAGGATCGCGGGCAGGATCCCCGGCGGTACGGGGAACTGCAGCAGGGAGCCCATGCCGGCGTAAAGGTCGTAGGTGCGGCCCGCACCGCCATGGCCGGCTCCACCCGTTCCCTGGTCCACGAACGTGGTCAGCACCTCGGAACGGAAAACCGGCAGCAGCGAAAGCAGGAAGACACCGATCAGCACCACAAGTGCCGTCACGTACAGCTTGCCTGCGCGGCGCGACGTCAACTCCAGCACGCGGCCGAAGTCGTCCTTGACGCGCGGCCCGTAGACCATGCCCACCACCAGGCCGGAGAACAGGACAAACAATTCGGCTCCCGAGACGAATCCCACCGCTTCCTGGGTAAAAAGCTGGAAGAGGGATGTCATGCCCAGGTGGTTGACCACAACAAAGACGATCGCCATGCCGCGCAGCAGATCCACGCGGGAGTCACGCTTGGACGGATCCGCATAGGCCCAGGAGGAAGCGTTGTTGATCCGTCCGGGAATCTGCCACAGCGCGGCAAGGAGGATCAGCAAAGCCGCTCCAACACTCCACGCGGCAACGCCGGACAACGTGTTGGGATGCGAATAACTGCCGTCCGTGGACACCTCCGTCACCGGCCCGGTCACCACAGGGGATTTTTTGAGCCGCTCCGAGGCAGCTGCAGCAATGTCCGGTTTCCCCGTCAGCAGCCAGTTAATGCTGGCGACCCCGGTGTCCCTGGTGCTGGTCCGCTCATCCCACACAACGGCGGCGGTCCGGGCGAATTCCGCCGACGTCATGGTGCCCACTACCTGGTCCCACCAGTTCACTTTGATGTCGGACTCTGCGGCACCTCCCGACGCCGGGCTGTAGAAGGCGGCGGTCTGGAGCAGGAACGGCTTGTCCTTGCCGGCTGCATACGTGCCGTAGAAGTCCTCACCGCCGGCCGATGTCAGCATTTCCCGCAACTCACCAGCGCGGGGCAGGGAGTTGACGGCGGCCCCGCCCGAGGTGTCGTCATGGTAGGCACTCAGGCCCACCCAATCAACGGAATCATCGCCCGGATAATACGGCCCGTAAGGGCTGTCGGCACCGTTCCAACTGCCGTCCCCGTTGCTGTCCAGCAGGCTGAACCCGTCGCTTCCGGGACCGGGGGCTGCCCTGCTCCGCTCGAACGGGTAGTCCTTGCCAAGGAAAGGGGCCCACACCATCAGGGCGCCGCCGTCGGACGCCCGGAATTTGCCGGCGAGCGTCCGGAACGCCTCCCGGTACGCTGCCGGTTGCTGGCCCCACTCCACCCAGCTGGAATTCATGTCGGGGGCGAACCGGATCAGGAGCTTGCCCTTGAACCCGCCGGCGAGCGTGCGCACCTCCGCCGCGAAGGCGGCAGCAGAGCCTGAATCCACCTGGTCCAGCGGGACGGTGGGCCGGACGGTGAGCATGGCATGCGCGCCCTGGGCGGACGCCTGGTACAGGAAGCCCTTGAGGTCGTTACGCTCCGCATCCCGGTACGGAAAGTCAATGTCGTGACCCAGGACTGCGGGCCGTGCACCCAGCCGGTCCGCGAAACCTGCGGCGGTATCTTCGCCCCATTCCAGGACGGCGCCAAGGAGGGGCCCGCGGTCGTCCGGAACCGGCGCAGCAGCGTGTGCCGCCCCGGCCGGCAGCCCGATGGCCAGCACTGTCATCATCATCGCTGCCAGCAGGGCAGCACAGGCGCGGAAAATCCGGGTGCCGGGCACGGCAGTGCCGCCACTCCGCGCGGCTGATCGATTGCTGATGGGAACCCCCCGGTCTGAAGCCAGCTGTCGGGGCGGCGCCCCCATGCAAACCTTATCGGTCCGGCCGCCGCGCCAGGACCCCGTGCCCGGCGCGGCTCGGTTACGGAACATGACGACGGCGGCCGTGCGGCACCGGGCAGCAAGTGTTACGTTTTTGGGGAGTAATGAGTACCGGCACTAAGCCCTGACTGGCCGGTCGGCAACCCTCCCTTCCGCGGCGGGGTGCCTCAGGTGAATACTCGGCATATCGACCATTCGAGCTGCAAGCGTGAGAGAAGGAGATCCGTCGTGTCCGACGCACCTGCCCCTGAAGAGAGACTGTCCTACCGCCTCATCAGCGGCCCGGACAACCGCGAGTTCTGCGAGCGGATCTCGGCCGCACTGGCGGAGGGCTACGTGCTGCACGGAAGCCCCGCCGCCACGTACAACGGCGGAGGTGTGATTGTGGCCCAGGCAGTTGTCCTGCCGGCCGCCATCGCCACGGCCGACGCCGCCGTGGCAACCGCAGTGGACAGCCTCGAATTCGACGGCGAGGGGCACGCATGAGCTACGCCGGAGACCTGACCCCGCAGGAGGCATGGGCCAAGCTGGAGCAGGGCGCCATCCTGGTGGACGTCCGGACCGAAGCTGAATGGGCCCATATCGGCATTCCTGACACCAAGGCCACGGACAACGATCCCTTGTTTATTCAGTGGACCTTCCCTGGCGGCGTCCCGAACCCCGCCTTCATCAGCGACCTCAGCCAGCAGGCTCCGGAGGATTCAGCCGCGGAACTGCTGTTCCTGTGCCGTTCCGGGCAGCGCTCCATCGCGGCTGCCACCGCGGCGACGCAGGCCGGTTTCACCTCATACAACGTGCTGGAGGGCTTCGAGGGCGAGCCTGACCGGTATGGCGAACGGACCGTCAACGGCTGGAAGAACCGCGGCCTGCCTACCAACCTGGGAACCAACTAAATGGCTTTTAATGACGACGCTGCCGGTTGGAACGCCGATACGCAGGCGGTCCGCGGTGGCCTGGACCGCACCAACTTCCAGGAGACCAGCGAGGCGCTGTTCCTGAACTCAGGGTTTGTCTATGAATCCGCTGCCGCCGCCGAGCGGGCGTTCACCGGCGAGGACCAGCGTTTTGTCTACTCCCGCTACGGCAACCCCTCGGTAGCCACTTTTCAGGAGCGGCTGCGGCTGCTGGAGGGCACCGAAGCGTGCTTCGCCACGGCCTCCGGAATGTCAGCGGTCTTTACCGCCCTGGGCGCCCTCCTCGCTGCCGGCGACCGCGTGGTTGCCGCCCGGTCGCTGTTCGGTTCCTGCTTTGTGATCCTGAACGAGATCCTGCCGCGGTGGGGCGTGGAAACGGTGTTTGTTGACGGGCCGGACCTGGACCAGTGGCGCGAAGCCCTGTCCCAGCCCACCACTGCCGTGTTTTTCGAGTCGCCGTCCAACCCCATGCAGGAGATTGTGGACATCGCCGCCGTCAGCGACCTGGCCCACGCTGCCGGCGCAACAGTCGTCGTCGACAATGTATTTGCCACTCCCCTGCTCCAGCGGTGCGGCCAGTTCGGCGCCGACGTTATTGTCTACTCCGGCACCAAGCACATCGACGGCCAGGGCCGCGTCCTGGGCGGGGCGATCCTGGGCACCAGGGAGTTCATTGACGGTCCCGTGAAGCAGCTCATGCGCCACACCGGGCCTTCGCTTTCCCCGTTTAACGCCTGGGTCCTCAACAAGGGACTGGAGACGATGGCACTGCGGGTCAACCACTCGTCGGCCACGGCCCTGCGGTTGGCCGAGTGGCTGGAGCAGCAGCCGGCGGTCAGCTGGGTGAAATACCCGCTGCTTAGATCGCACCCCCAGTACGGGCTTGCCGCGAAGCAGATGAAGGCAGGCGGCACCGTCCTTACGCTGGACCTGGGTTCGGCTCCCGGGCGGTCGGCCAAGGACGCCGCCTTTGCCCTGCTGGACGGCCTGCGCATCATCGATATCTCAAACAACCTGGGTGACTCAAAGTCCCTCATCACCCATCCTGCCACCACCACGCACCGGGCCATGGGGCCGGAAGGCCGCGCAGCGATCGGGCTGGGCGACGGTGTGGTGCGGCTGTCCGTGGGGCTCGAGGACGCCGATGACCTGATCGGCGACCTGGAGCAAGCGCTCAAGCAGATCTGACGGAACCCGGTCCCGGGGCGGGCTGCCGGAGCTCGTGGGCAGCCGTCGCCCGGACGGCCGCCGTGAGCTGGTTCAGCACCGGCGAGTCAATTTTCCAGCGCTGCCAGTAGAGGGCCACGTCCACCGGGTGCCCGGGCGCGAGTTCCACCAGCTCGCCGCTGCCAAGCCACGGCAGGCATTCCGCTTCGGGCAGCAGTCCCCAGCCCATCCCCAGCCGGATGGCCTGGGCAAACTCTGCCGATGACGGGACGTAGTGCCGCGGGGCACCGAGGGCCGTCCCGGTCATCCTGCGGAAGAACCCACCCTGAAGGTCGTCCTTCCGGTCGAAGTCCACCACCGGGGCGGTGCTGCCCGCAACGAGCTCCGGCCCGCCGGGCAACCAGTGCCGGACGTACCCGGGACTGGCTACGGCACGGTATCTCAGCGCCCCGAGTGGCTCGACGCTGCAGCCTTGAACCGGTTCCGGGTTCGCTGTGACGGCGGCGATCACCGCTCCCGTCCGGAGGAATTGCGTGGAATGCTGCTCGTCCTCGCGGCGCAGCTCAAAGGTGACACCCGGCTCCGGGGGGAGGCTTGCCAGCGCCGCCATGAACCAGGTGGCAAGCGAATCGGCATTCACCACCAGCGGGATGGGCGTGCTGGGGCTACCGGCGGCGCCACCGAGTTCGCGTTGCGCGTCCCCTTCCAGTTGCCGGAGCTGGCGGGCGTAGCGCAGCACGGCCTCGCCCGCCGTGGTGGGGCGGGCCGGGTTGGTTCGCTGCAGCAGGATCTGGCCGGCTGCGTCCTCCATCGCCTTGAGCCGCTGCGACACCGCAGACGGCGTGACGTGCAGGGTGCGAGCGGCAGCCTCCAGCGTCCCCTCATCCAGCACTGCGGCAAAGGTCTTCAACTGGTCGAGCTGGAACTTCTTCATTAGCTCAGCTTAGTAGTCCTAATTATCTTTAGCTGGAGTAATTTCGAGCCCAACCGTAGCTTTGGCTTTATGGACATACTTGTTGGGTTTGGCGCGGCGATGCTTGGTTGCGGCACAGGGCTGGCGCTGATTGTCGCCATCGGCAGCCAGAATGCCTTTGTGCTCCGGCAAGGCATCCGGGGCGAGCACGTGGCCGCCGTTGTCATCGTCTGCAGCGTCTCCGACGCGCTGCTGATTGCCGGGGGCATCGCGGGCCTCGGTGTCCTGATCCAAACCAGCCCGGTGGTGGTGGACGTGGCCCGTTATGCCGGGGCCGCGTTCCTGGTCACCTACGGTGTGCTGGCTGCCCGGCGCGCCATCCGACCAGGGGTGCTGACGGCGTCAGGTTCCCGGAAGGCACTCAGCGCCGGTGCCGCCCTGTCCACAGTGCTGGCCCTGACCTGGCTCAACCCGCACGTCTACCTGGACACGGTGCTGCTGCTCGGGTCGGTGGCCAACCAGCAGGAGCAGGACCTGCGCTGGTGGTTCGGTGCGGGGGCGATCGCCGCCAGCGGAGCCTGGTTCAGCGCCTTGGGCTTCGGCGCCCGCGTCCTGCGTCCGTTCTTTGCCCGGCCATCGTCGTGGCGCTTCCTCGACGGCCTCATCGCCCTGGTGATGCTCACGCTCGGCCTGCGCCTGGCGGCGGGTCTCTGACAGGTGCTTCAGGACTGGCGTACGCGGAGCAGTTCCGGCGTCCCCGCCACGTCAGCCAGCCCTGAAGTGCCGTGCATCGTGACGCCCACGGCATGGATGACCACGGCCCCCAGCCCGCCGTCGTCGGCCGCTGCTTCCTGCACCCGGCGCTGCTCAGCCGAGCCGGTGCCGCGCGCAATGATGTCCTCCGTACCCTGCCGGGCCAGGGCCAGTTCGCCCTGTTCCTGCAGGACCGGTGCCAGGTAGTCCACCAGGGACCGCACCACCATGACGGCGGGAGCAGGGCGGAAGGTCCCAAAATCGAGGAGTTCCCCGCGCAGCCCGCTGCTGCTGGCCTGCCAGGCCGCCATCCGGAGCAGCACCGTGGGCACCGGGACAGGGTCAATGCCGTCCCGCCACTCCCTGCTGGCCGTTTCCACCAGGGCCCGCACCAGCACCGCAATCAGCGCAGCATCCTCTGCGCGGAGGCAGACGTCCGCCACCCGCACCTCAACCGTGGGGTGGTTCCGGGACAGCCTGGCATCAAAATACAGCATGCCTTCATCCAGCATCACACCGCTGTCCAGCAGCCGGGTCACCACCCGCCGGTAGGCAGGGTACGTCCCGTAAATGCCGGCCGGGCCGGAAGTCGGCCAGCGGTTCCAAGCCTGCGTGCGGTAGCTTTCGAACCCGGTGGGCATCCCGTTCCAGAAGGGCGAATTGGCACTCAGCGCCGTGAGGACAGCCAGTTTGTCCCTGATCCGGTCCAGGACGGCGATGCCTTCCTCCGGCGAGGCCACGAAGCTGTGGACATGGAAGCCGCAGGTCAGCTGCTCCTGCGCGGTGAGTCCGAACCGCTCCTGCATCAACGCGTACCGCGGGTCAGGAGTGGTGTGGGTGGTTGAGGCCAGCGGGGACGTGGCCAGCGCAGCCACCCGGGCGTTGTTCCTGCGGGCGGCCTGGTCTGCCAGCAGCCGCCCGGCCTTGATCTGCGGGAGCAGCCCGGCGTGGTCGCCGCACGGACGGGTTTGGGTCTCGATCTGCTCCAGCTTGAGTTCGGCACTGAGCCCCATGCCCTGGCCGGCCGGCGAATCATCGGCGGCCAGGTGCCGGCCGGAGAGCAGCGCATCCGCGAGCGCCAGCGGTTCGCCCGACTCCGGGTCAACGATCAGGAGCTCTTCCTCAACGCCGAATGTTCGCATGCTTACATTGTGCGGCACTTCCCTGCCGGTAACCGGTTCCGGATTGCGGCGGATTCTGCCCAATCAATGCGGTGGGCGGGCGCGGCGTGCGGGCCAGTGGGCGGCGGGGCCCGGGTTTGTCGTGGTTGAGTGGGCAGAACCCGCCGCCCGTTCTCCACATAGGGCACGACGGCGGTGCCCAACCGGCCCAAAAGATGGCTGGCTCGTTCCATGGACCCCCTGGACTACCTGAAATCCGTCGGCGGCGTGGCACGGGTTGGCCTGCTCCGCCGCCAAGGCTACTCGGAGCGCGCGGTGCGGAATCTCGCCACAGCCGGAGCAGCCCAGCCGCGCAAGGGTGTCTGGGCCTTGCCGGACGCCGATCCCGCTTTCCTGCAGGCAATCGTCAGCGATTCGTTGTTGACCTGCGCTTCCGGGGCCATCCGGTACGGGCTGTGGATCAAGGACAGGCCGGTCCGGCTCCATCTGGCGGCCAAACACCGGCGCGGAACGCATCGCCCCAGGCACGGCGGGCTGCGTTTCGAGCCGCATCACCAACTGCCCATCGCCGGCATCGAGGACATTGTGATCCACGCCCTGACCTGCCTGCCGGAAGTCGATGCGATAGCGATCGCCCAGTCCGCAATGCGCTTCCAGGGTGTGTCCCGGGCTGCGCTGGAAGCCCAGCTGGGCGCCAGGTACTACGGTGTGGCCCGGCGGCGCCTGGCAAAGGCGGACGGCTTGTCCGAATCCGTGCCGGAGATCAGTGCCAAGCTGTTGTTCGACGCGGCGGGGCTTGAGTTCCGCCGACAGGTCCAAGTACCCGGAGTGGGGCGGGTGGACTTTATGCTTGGGGGCTGGCTCATCGTGGAAGTCAACGGCTACCAGTTCCACAGCTCGCGGGACGCCTGGCGCAAGGACATGGCCCGCCTGAACGCCGCGCAGGCCCTGGGTTACGCAACCCTCAGCTTCGCGCCCGAGCAGGTCTGGAACGCCCCCGATGTGGTGCTCCGGGACATCCGGGCTGTGCTGCGGCGGGGCCGTCCTGCCTGATTCTGCACCATCATCCGCCGCGGGCCGGGCCGGAAGCCCGGACTGGCGGGGCCCACCCGGGCCTGGGCGCGGATGATCGTGCAGAATCCGCCGGAACTAGTCCTGGAAGTACTCCACCTTGGCCCCGATGGTGTTCAAGCGCTCCGCGAGGTCCTCGTAGCCGCGCTCAATCACGTAGATGTTCCGCAGCTCGGACACTCCCCGGGCGGCAAGCATGGCCAGCAGCAGGCACGCGGCCGGGCGCAGGGCGGGCGGGCAGCCGACCTCTGCTGCGCGCCACTTGGTGGGCCCGTTGACGTAGATCCGGTGCGGATCCAGGAGCTGCACCTGGGCGCCCAGCCGGTTCAGCTCCGTGAGGTAGATGGCCCGGTTTTCGTAGACCCAGTCGTGGATCATGGTCTGGCCGTGGGCGTTGGCGGCGATCACGGCGAAAAAGGGCAGGTTGTCGATGTTCAGGCCGGGGAACGGCATCGGGTGGATCTTGTCCTCAGGGGCGCGCAGCGCGGAAGGCTTGGTGGTTACGTCCACCAGCCTGGTCCGTCCGTTGCGGGCCACGTATTCGCCGGAAATCTCCAGCTGCTGGCCCATCTGGCCCAGGGTGGCAAGCTCGATCTCCATAAACTCGATGGGAACCCGGCGGACCGTCACCTCGGAGTTGGTCACGATGCCTGCGGTAATAAGGCTCATCGCCTCGATGGGGTCCTCGGAGGGGAAGTACTCGATGTCGGCATCGATGTGCGGCCGGCCAACGATCCGAAGCGTGGTGGTGCCGACGCCCTCGATGCTGACGCCGAGCATCTGCAGGTAGAAGCAGAGGTCCTGGACCATGTAGTTGGGGCTGGCGTTGCGGATCACGGTGGTGCCTTCGCGGTGGGCAGCGGCCATGATGGCGTTCTCCGTGACCGTGTCCCCGCGCTCGCTCAGCACAAAGGAGCGGTCGCGGGTATCGGCGGATGGCGCCTGGACGCTGTAGAAGCCTGCCGTGGCCTCCACCGACAGACCGTACTGACGCAGAGCCTGCATGTGCGGTTCAACGGTCCGTGTGCCCAGGTCGCAGCCGCCGGCATAGGGCAGCCGGTACTCGGCGGTCTCGTCCAGAAGCGGCCCCAGCAGCATAATGACGCTGCGGGTCCGGCGGGCGGCGTCAACGTCCATTGCAGCCAGGTCCAGCACGGCGGGGCGGCGGAGGCGCAGGTCAGTGGCGTTCAGCCAGGTGCACTCAACACCAATGCTGCTGAGCACCTCAACGATGCGGTTGACCTCCTCGATCCGGGCAAGCCGGCGGAGGACGGTGGTCCCCCGGTTGATGAGGCTGGCGCACAGCAGGGCAACGCCGGCGTTTTTGCTGCTGTTGACGTCCACCGAGCCGGACAGGGTGCGGCCGCCTTCAACACGAAGGTGCGTCATCCGCGGTTTACCAACGTTAACGATGCTGCGGTCGAAGATGGTTTCCAGGCGCTGGATCATCTTCAGGCTCAGGTTCTGCTTGCCCTGCTCCATCCGGGCCACTGCGCTTTGGCTGGTGCCAAGCTCGGAAGCCAGCTGTCCCTGGGTCCAGCCCTTCTCGCTCCTGGCGTTCCTCAACATGGCGGCAACGTGTTCGGTAGTCTCCTGGCTCATGCCGCGAATATATCATGAATGAGTTACGGCGTGCCGCTTGGGCCACCCAAGGGCCCAGCGGCGCGCCGTATACCCGTTACGTGCGATACCAGGCAATCGCTGGCACCTATTTCCCGATGGCAGCCTTGCTCTCGCTCAGCCACTGGCCTGCCGCCTTTTCGGGTGTCAGCCGCTCGAAAAGCACCTCGGTGTTGATACGTGCCGTAATTTCAGCCACGGCCGTGGAGCCGGTGGGTCCGATGAAGGTGGGGGCAAAATCCTGCTTTCCGATCTCGTCCACGTAGGCCGCCTCGGCCTTGCCCTGGGGGGTCAACAGGTCACCGATGGCGGTACGCATGTCGGCATTGCTGGGCACACCACGGTCACTTTGGACCACCCGCGCCGATTCCTCATTGTTGACCAGGAAATCGATCAGCTTGGCCGCCGCCTCCGTATGCTTGCTCCGCGCCGAGACCGTGTAGAACTGGGAGGACTGCAGCCAGATGCCGTGGGTGGGGATTTCGCCGGGCAGCTTAAGCAGCTCCAGCGGGGCACCGGAGGCCTTGCTCAGGGCCGTCAGCGAGTTTGACCAGGTCAGCATCATGGCGGCCTGGCCGGTCCCCATCAGGGTCTGCTCGGTACTGACGTTGAGCTTTTCCACCGTTTCGGACGCACCGGGCGCGGCCCCCGATTGGCTCAGTTCCAGGGAGTAGTCGAAGTAGTCCCGGACCGTGCCCTCCTCGAGGCCCAGCGCGCCGTCCTTGGTGTACAGCGATTGGCCGCGCTGCCGTGCGAAGGCGTCCAGCGAGTCGTGGGTCAGGACAGTGGCAGTCCCGTAGGTGCCCTTGGGGCTTTTGGCGGTCACGCCTGCGGCAATCCGGGCGAAATCCTCCCAGGTCCACGTCCCGTCGTCGGGCATGGGGACGCCGGCGGCCTCGAAGACGGCCGGGTTGGCCACGATGGCCAGCGCGTTGGCGCCGGTGGAGATGCCGTACTGCTTGCCATCCACCTGCCCGTTCTGCAGGGCGCCCTGGTCGATGCCGGACAGGTCCAGGGCGTCGCCCACCGTGGACAGGTCAAGCAGGGCCCCGCGGTTGGCGTACTCGGCGGGGTAGGCGCCGCCCATGGTGATCACATCCGGGGCGTCATTGGCCGCGACCTGGGTGGCGAGCTTGTCGAAGTAGCCCGAAATGTCGCCGTACTCGGGCTTGACCTTGATATCGGGGTTTTGTGCTTCGAAGGCGGCGATGGCCTTGCTGGTCAGGTCCGCGCGGGTGGCGTTTCCCCACCAGGCGAACCGGATCTCCTGCTGCCCTGAGCCTGATTCGCCGGACGAATCATTGGAGCAGGCAACGGTGAAGCCCAAAAGGCTTAGGGCTGTTGCCACTGCAATGATCTTCCGGGTTCCACGGATGTTTTTACGCGCCATTGGGTATCCACCTTTGTCGAGAAACCGATTTCCCGAAACTATCAGTGTGTTTCGGGAAGATCAATGGTTTTGCCAACAGGATAAGGACCTATTGCCCCAGCCACACCATGTTCCACGTTCCGGCCGACACGGCAGCAGTGACGGCAAGGCCGGAGATCAGGGCACCACCGGCAACCACCCACACATCGAGCGCGCTAAAGGTGGACTCACGGGCCCAGGTCCGTTCGCCGCCGCCGAAACCCCTCGCTTCCATGGTCACGGCGAGCCTGGAGGCCCGCCGGATCGCCTGCACCAGGAGTCCGAAGCTTTGTCCCAGCGTGGCCTTGATCCGCTGGCCCACGCTGCCGCGCGAACCCACGCCGCGGGCCCGGCGCGCCATCCCGATGGTCTGCCATTCCTCCGCCATCAGCCCCACCAGCCGCATTGCCGCGAGCGTCCCCAGGACAAACCGGTGCGGCAGCCGGGCCTTCTGGGCCAGCGCGTCGGCCAGGTCAGTGGGATCGGTACAGCTCATCAGCAGCACAGCGGGAAGGGCGATGGCCAGGCCGCGGAGCAGGAATCCGGCGCCGGTTTCCAGCGAACCCTCGCTCATGGTCCAGATCCCGACGTCGATCAGCGTCCTTCCGCTGTCCGCTGCCAGGATGGAGGTACTCCAGCCGCCGACGGCCGCCGCCAGGATCAACGGCCAGCCACGCTGCCACAGCAGCGTCAGCGTGAGCCCCGCCAGGGGGAACAGCAGCAGTTCGCAGGCGAGCGCAACGGACGCGGAAACCCAGTCGATGGACAGCGCCAGAACCAGCGTGACCAGGAAAACGGCGGCAAATTTGCTCAGCGGGTTGGCGCGGGTCAGCACGGCGGTTCCGCCGGAAAGGTTCAGCTCCTGCCTCATGGCGCCACCCGCTCCGGAGCTGACAGTCGCAGCTCGGCCCCGCCCAGGGCGGCGGTGAATTCGGCATCATGCGTCACCGAGACCACAGCGGTGCCGGTGTCCAGGAGTTCGGTGAGGAACGATGCCAGCTCGGCCCAGGTGTTGGCGTCCTGCCCGAACGTGGGCTCGTCCAGGATCAGGACCCTGGGACTCGCGGCCAGGACGGTGGCCACGGAAAGCCGCCGCTTCTCGCCACCCGAGAGCGTGTAGGGATTCGCGCCCACCAAACCGGTCAGCCGCAGCCTTTCCAGCAGCTCATCCACCCGTTCCGCGCCATGGCCCAAGTGCCTGGGACCGAACTGCAGTTCGTCCAGCACCCGGCCGGTGACGAACTGGTGTTCAGGCTCCTGGAACACCGTGCCGATCCGCTCGATCAACTGCTCGGCCTTCCAGCGGTAGGGATCCGGGCCGGCACCCTGGCCCAGCCGTGGCTCCGCCCCGACGGTCCCGGCAACCGGAGCCAGTAATCCGCCCAGCGTCAGGGCGAAGGTGGATTTTCCGGCGCCGTTGGGACCCGTGATGGCCAGCGCCTGCCCGGAAATTACCTGCGCGTCGATTCCTTCCTGGACGGGAACCGGCGGAATTTTGCGGAACCTGCTGCGGCGGGGCCGTTCACGGGACACCGCCAGATTGTCCGCGGCAAGAAGCAGGTCGCCGTCGGCCGGGGAGCCCGCCGCGCGGGAGCGGGTTGCCGGAACGTATCCCGGGACCCAGACGCCGGCGGCCTTCAGCATGTCCCGGGCGCTTTCCAGCACCAGATCCGGCGGCCCGTCAAGGAGCACGGCCGGGTCCGACGCCGCTCCCGGCTGCAGCACCACGATCCGGTCCACCACGTCTTTCCACACGCCCACGCGGTGCTCCACCACCACCAGCGTGGCTCCCGTTTTGTCCAGGCATCTGGCCACGGCGTCGCGGACCTCCAGGACACCGGCCGGGTCCAGGTTCGCCGTGGGCTCATCCAGCAGGATCAGGCCTGGCCGCATGGCGAGGATTCCCGCCAGCGCCAGGCGCTGCTTCTGCCCGCCTGAAAGGGCCGACGTCGGGTGGTCCAGCGAAAGGTGGGAGAGCCCGACGTCGGCCAACGCCTCGTGCACGCGGGCCCAGATAGTGTCCCGGGGCACCGCGAGGTTTTCGGCGCCGAAGGCAACATCGTCGCCCACCCTGGAGAGGACCACCTGCGTTTCCGGGTCCTGCTGCATCAGGCCGGCGCGGCCGCGCTGGGACCGGGGCGGGGCGCCGTCCACCAGCAGCGAACCGGACTCGTCCGACTCCGCCGCTTCGCCGTCGTCGTCCGCATCCCCCAGCACCCCTGCGAGGGCGTGGAGCAGCGTGGACTTACCGGCTCCGGAGGAGCCCAAAAGGAGGACCCGCTCGCCGGGCCGGATATCCAGGTCAAGGGCGTGGACGGCGGGCCTGGTACGGCCGGCATGGCGCCAGCCCCACCCGCGGGCACTGACCGCTGCGGGCCGGACCGCCGGGCTGCCGTGCTGGGAAGGTGCAGGCATCAGGAGAAGGCAGGCTCCGATGCGGCCTTCCGGGAGGCGAAGGAAGCCAGCACGCCGGTCCTGGCCAGGCCGCGGGTGGCGATCCAGGAGAGGGCGCCGGCGATGACTGCGCCGGAGATGGCGGTGAAGACGATGTAGGCGAGTTTGTCGCCGCCCGAATAGGCAATGTTCCAGCCCCACGGCGCGAACGAATCGTTCAGGCCGCAGAAGAGTCCGGCACCCGCGCCGGCCAGCAGGGAGACAGGAAGGTTGAACTTCCGGTAGACGAAGATGGCGAAAATGATCTCGGCGCCCAGGCCCTGGACGAACCCGGAAAACAGCACCGACGCGCCGTACTGCGAGCCCATAAACAGCTCACCCGTCGCGGCGATGGTTTCGCAGAAAAGTGCGGCACCTGGTTTCCGGATGATCAGCATGCCCAGGACGGCCGGGATCATCCAGCCGCCGGCCAGGAGGCCGGTCAGGGGCGGATAGACGGCGTTCATCGGCGCGGAAACGGCCGCAGCACCCTGGGACCAGGCCCAGAAAATGATGCCGCCGGCAATCGCGATCAGGGCTGCGACGACGATGTCCACGACGCGCCAGGACCTGCTGGTGGTCTTCTTGATTGCTGCAGTGCTCATGGTGGTCCTCCTGGGTAACAGGAGGGGAAAGTGGACACGGGTGGCGGTTGCTGCCGCCATTTTCCGCGCACTTCGAGAACTCGACTCCCTTGCGCCGGTACTAACCGGATCAGGTTCGAGGGTCTGCGGCTGTCCGCACTCTCAGCGCCCACCTGCGGATCCTGGCAAATGCCAGTGATGCCCGACGGCTGCGCTCCCCTGTCGTTGAATGTTTCAGTGGTTGGTTAAAGCTGCCCTGTTGGGCCTGCCCAGTTTACACCTGGGCGGGGTAGATTGTGGGCCATGACCGCCAATTCACCGCTTGTGACCGACTTCGATCCGGACTCCGCCGATGCCCAGCCTGAGGGTTCGCTGGACGCCTTCATTGCCAGGATCGAAGCCGAGACCAGGGAACTGCAGTTTCCCGGCTTTTCGCTGGATGACGCCCTGAACCTCGGGTTGCTGTTGGTGGAGCTGGGAAAGGAGCGGAGCCTGCCCATTGCCATTGATATTTCCAGGAGTGAGCAGGTGCTCTTCCACGTGGCGCTTCCCGGCGCCACTCCGGACAACGAGCAGTGGATCCGGGCGAAGAAGGCCACAGCGGCCCGCTACGAGGTGCCGTCCCTGCTGGTCGGCCTTCGGGGCCGGCGGAACGGCGGCCGGATCGAGGACAACGCCTGGTTCGACCAGTCCCGCTACGCAGCCCACGGCGGGTCTTTCCCCTTGTACGTGGCCGGCGTCGGGTCCGTCGCCACTGTCACGGTATCCGGCCTCCCGCAGGTCCAGGACCACAACCTGGTGGTCGAAGCCCTGCGCGAAATCCTCACCCCGGCCCAGGGCAGCTGAAAAGCAGCGGGTTCAGCATTCAGTCCTGTTGCCTGCCCTGCCGGCGCGGCACCGGCGGCGTGAGGCGGTAGCCCACACCGTGCACCGTCTCCACCCACCGCGGCTTCCTGGGGTTTTCCCCGAGACGTTTACGGAGGTTGCTGACGTGGACCTCCACCGCGCGTTCCTCCGTGGCGCCCACAAAGGAGCCGTCGTAGCTGTCATGTCGAAGGTAGCGCACCAGGTCGGCCTTCGCCTGGATGGTCCGCCGTTTTTTCATCAGCACCAGGAGGATGTCGAACTGGCTCCGCGTCAGGGCGACGGGTACGCCGTCCACGGCAGCCTGCCGGGTTCCCTCGTGCAAAGCCAGGCCCTTGTGGACGTAGTCGAAACTGTCATACGTCGCCTCCCGCGTGAAAGTCCCGTCACCGGAACCCGCAGCGGCGTCCCCTTGGCTGCTGCCCGCCCCACCCGGGCTGGAGGCCCGCGGCCTGCGGAGCATCGCCTTGATGCGGGCCCGAAGTTCCCGGGCACGGAAGGGTTTGACGATGTAATCGTCAGCGCCCGCCTCAAAGCCAAGCAACGCATCCGCCTCGTCTGCACGCCCACTGATGATCACCACGTAAGCGTCACTGAAGGTCCTGATGCGCCGGGACGCTTCAAGCCCATCAAAGTCCGGCAGGCCGATGTCGAGGGTCACGATGTCAGGGTTGTGCGTCCGTACCTGGTCCAGTCCTTCAGCACCCGATGTCGCCTGGTGCACAGCGAACCCTGCCTGCCGGAAAATCGCAGCAAGCGCAGCCCTTACGTCGTTGTCGTCTTCGATCACTACTGCTACACCGCGCTCCACAACTGCTTCCTTCCATGTAGTAACTGTCCCGGCACGCACAGCCGGTCCGGGCTTTATGCATTACCTGTGGATTCGGCACCGCCAACCCCGCGGATGGCTCAGTGGGAAATTCAGGCAAACACCAGCCTTGGGATCAGGTCCCTTTTTGAGGCGGACTCCAGGGGTATCTTCGATGATATTCTCCGTCAATTTCCAGGCCCGGCAGGGTGCCGGCATTTGAGACGGACAAAAGCTTACGGCGTGCGATCCGCATCACATTACCCAGGGTTGTGAATGGGGTCGACGATAATGCGCGTCGGCCGTTTGTGAACAGCGTCACGGCGCGGCAAAACAGCAGGCCATCAGCTACTGACGTGGGCGAACAGGTCCTCAGCAACGGGCCTTGGATAATACTGAGGAATTCCTGAGAATCTTTTCGAGCATTGATCAGATCTTGATCTTTCTCAAAGTAGTTTCTGAGGAGTGGTTGATTGAATGTTTCTTGTTGCCTGAACCGGACGCAATGGTTTACCAGCGGAGGCCGCTGGGTTGGGTCATTCCAGCGGCGCTGCCAAGAAACCAAGTAGTGCATTGGAAAAAAATAGAGTACTGCCTACTCGGGTTTTTCCGTGAAGTTTTGCGTGGAATTAGATTTGTAGATTTCCGGCCTTCCAAGTGGGGCCGGTACCAGCCGGAGTCGGCGGCGGAAGCCTGCCTCTGAGACCGGGCCGGCCCCCCAGTCCGCCGTCGACTCCCCTTCTCCTGCACAACCGACCCAACACCAACATGAGTGCCCATCGCGCCTGCCGCGCCTCAATCGCTGACGAGAGAGACCGGTGGGCTTTTCCATGCCCGCAGCTCGAGGGCAGGGGCTTGATCCAGAGGAAAGAACCAGATCATCTTGAAGTCCTTATTTCACGATTCCTACACCCGCCAGATGTCGTTGATCGTTGTGGTGGGACTGGCGCTGTCCGCACTTGTGCCCGCAACCGTGCAGCTTTTTCCCGGCTCCGCCGGTTTTCCCGTTCTTGCCGCAGCAGCGGTCCCGTTCCTGCTGGCTCTCGCCCTGATCATCAAGCCAGGCATTGCCGGTCCCAACAGCGGGGCAGTTGCCTCGACTGAAAGGTTGGGCTCTGCGCTCCTGCTGTACCTTTCACCCGTTCTTTTGCTCAACGTTGTCTACCCGTTGGTCAGCCCCACAATGGCTGCCGTTGACGTGGATGGGGTGCCCCTGACGCTCGTGGTGCTGGCATCCTCCATCACCGTGCCCTGGATGGCCCAGGCGGCATGCCTTCCCATCTACCGGGTCCTCGGCGATCTGATGGCCGAGCGGAACCTCGAAGCCATCACCCGGAAATTCTGCCGTTACTGGCCCATGATGTTCGTCCAGTCACTGCCGCTGGTTGCCGTATTCGCCGTTCCCATGTGGTTGGCCTCAGGGTGGTCCGCCACCGTGATGCTCGACTATGTGGTGCTCTGCGTCCTGCACCTTCTCTTTGTGCAGTCCCTGGTACTGGCCAACGTGGCAAACCGCCGGGGCCTGTGGGCAGCGGCGTGGTCCGGTTACGCCGCCGCGCTTTTTATCGCCCCCACAGTGTGGTGGCTTCCGCCCCTGGTGGGCACGGCAACGCAGCTCCTGGCCATGCGCTCCGGCCTGCGGCAGTTGGGATTTACCCAGCGGCTCGGCACGCGGGTGTTCGGCCTCGACCTTGTCCGCGGACTCCTCATGGGAGCCGTGCTTTGGGCTGACAAGTTTGCACTCTTCCTGGTCACCAAAGGCGACTTCAACGTCGTCGCCGTGTTCGCAGCGATGCTGCCCGCTGTCGTTGCCTACAACTACTACTTTGTCCACCTTGCGCCTGGCGTGGACAGTGCCCTCAACGGCCTGCACCGGGACATTGAAGCGGCTCCCATCAGCGCTTTGAAGGGGAGCTCGCGCCGGTTGAGCCGTGTCGTTGACCGCTCCGTGTTGCTCACGGGCGCCATCGCAGCGCTGCTGGCACTTTCAGTGTCCCTGGTGATGTCCGGGGTTGATCCGCAGCAGTCCCTGCTGGCGGTGGCCGCCACCCTGGCTTCCTGGGCCTTTATGGTCCTGACACTGCTCAGCTACGAACTGGACTTCATCGGCGAGAAGACCACCCCCCAGATCATTGGAGCCGTCCACCTGGCGGTCTGCGTCCTTGCCTTCGCCGCCGGCGGACTGCTGGGCCCACTCACCGGTGCGGCCGGCGGCTACCTGCTGTTGGGCGCTGTGGACTTTGTCCTCATCGGCATCGCCTGGACGCTCTACAAGCGTCACTGGAGCCAACCGGAATACACGCTTTTCTGGCGCCACGCCACTACCTGGTAACCAGCCCATCACCCGGCAAGGACCCGTTTTACCCAGCAACGCCACGACTGACTTCCAAAATGCTAAGGGGAACACCATGTACTCGATCGCGAGAAGCGGCAAGAAGAAGCCACGGACCTTGTCTCCGGCGGCGGCCATCGAGCCGGCAACAGCCGCCAAGCCCGTTTATGAGGACGTGGATGTTGCCATCGTGATGGAGTCCACCTATCCCTTCCTCAAAGGCGGGGTCTCCGCCGTGGTTCACGACATCGTGACCCACAACCCCGATCTCAGCTACGGCATCATCCACATCACGTGGGACTCGGACGCGCCGCTGACGGACCTCTACGGCATGCCGTCGAACGTCCGGTGGGTACGCACCGTGTTCCTCAGCATGGATGAGCACCGGCAGGACTTCCAGGGCGTCGCATCGAGGGATCTGGGAATGACGGCACCGGAACGCGAAGCGCTCTCGCACAGGTTCTTTGATGCCCTGTACGCACTTTCGGAACACGGCGACGTCGAGGGCCTGTGGGAGCTGATTGACGAGGGGATGAACGAACGCACCCGGCAGTACCCCCTCTGGGCCCTTCTCGGTTCCAGGGAATTCATGCAGACCCTGCAGGATCGTATGCCCCAGTTGAACCTGTCGCTGGCAAACTCTTTCTGGACCCTGCGCAACTTCTTTTCCCTGGCCTACGCGGTGCTGGGCGAAACGATGCCCCGGGCCAGTGTCTACCACGCCCATACCACCGGCTACGCCTCGCTGCTCGGCGCGGCCGCGGCCAGGGACCACAACACGTCATTCCTGCTGACCGAGCACAACCTCTACGTCCGCGACACGGTCAACACCCTGCTGGACCGGAACATGGCCTTGTCCATCACGGCGGAGGATTACCGGACTTTCGACGTGACCGCAGAGCAGCGCGCGTGGATGGCGTGGTGGACCGAGATGGGCCGTTTCTGCTACCCCAGCGCACGACTCATCACGTACCTTTACCCGAGTGCCATCACCGAAGCTGCCCGGCTCGGCGCCGACATGGACAAGTCGGTGGTTGTGCCCAACGGCATGGTCATTGCCGAGTTCGACGAGAAGTTCCGGGCGCGTCAGGACGCACTGACAAAGATGGAAGCGGAAGGCCCCGACTACGTTTGGCACCTTGTCTATATCGCCCGCGTTGTGCCCATCAAGGGACTGCTGGATCTGCTGTCCAGCATGGAGATCCTGCGCGACCGCGGGTATCCGAACCTGCACCTGGACGTTCTGGGGCCAACCGAACACGTGCCGGAGTACTACGAGGCCTGCCTCGCGAAGATCGATGCCCTGGGACTCAACGACCACGTCACCATCCACGGCACTGTCCATGTTCGGGACATGCTGGACCAGTTCGACCTCCTGGTCCTCCCCAGCTACAACGAGGGACAGCCTATTGTCATTCTTGAGGCCATGGCGGCGGGAATTCCTACCGTCGGCTCCGATGTGGGCGGCGTCGCACAGCAGATCTCCGACAACCTCACCACCGCGGACGGACGGGTCATCGGTCCCTGCGGCGAAACGGTCACGCCCGGCAACGTGCAACAGATGGCCGACGGCATCCAGGCCGTCATCGGCAACCTGGCCAACTACGCCTCATACGCGGCAAATGCCCGCACCCGCGTCCAGGAGCTGTTCCAGATGCACGAGGTTATGTCCTCCTACAACCAGATTTACCGCGCCCTCGGCGACCTCCCGGTCATCGGGGAAGCGGCCCCGGTCCGGGGCGAAGAGCTGGCTCCGGTGGACCTGTGAGCGGCGTGGGCGCGTGGATCCGTTACGGCGATCCCATCCCTGCGGACCAGGTGGCCTTCGCTGCAAAGCACTACCGCGCAGCCATCCTCCAACCCTGGGAGACGGACGCGGCGGCAGAACTCAAGCGGCTCCGGCCGGACATGACGGTCCTTTGTTACAAGTGCTTCTCATCAACCCGTGACTACGAACCCGGGCCGGTCTACAGTTCGGGCGTTGCGTACCGCGAAGCCGAGGAGGAGGGCGGGGCGTGGTTCGCTACCCGGCTGGACGGCACCCGCATCGAGTGGAACGGGTACGGCGGGCATTGGCAGATGAACGTTCGCGACGCCGGGTACCGTGCGCGCTGGGTTCAAAATGTCACCGCAGAACTCCTGGAGTCGCCGTTCGACGGCGTGATGGCTGACAACGATGTTTTTGACGACTACTACCAGCTGAACCTGCCCATTAGACCGGCTTCCTCGATGGCGGATCTTCGGGACGGGCTCGATCACCTTGTCCACGCAGCGGGCCAATCCCTGAACAGCATCGGGAAAATCCTGGTGCCCAACATCGCCGAGTCGCGCCGGGTGCCGGGCAGGTGGGCTTCCCACGCCGCGTACGGCGGCGGGTTCGAAGAAGTCTGGCTTGGCTACGGCCCCCGGGACCTCTTTGACCCGGCTACGGCAGAAGCACAGCTCCCGCAGGCTGATGGCCCGGGCCTGTCAATTCTGCGCGTCCCGACAAACGGGGATGACAACCACCCGAATTTCACGTACGGGCTCGCAGCGTTCTGGATTTTCGGCCGGGGCCAGGGCTCGTTCACTGCGACAGCGCACGATGACTACAGCCGGACCCAACACATTCCAGAGCTGGACTGGTCCCTTGGCGCACCCCGGGAGAAACCGAAAGGCCGCCAGCATGTCTGGTCGCGTGAATTTAACGGCGGGTGGGCTGCAGTGAACTTCAACAAGGATGGCCGCCGGAAACGCCGGATCAGCGTTCCCCCGGGACTGGCGGACGCCGCAGGTAATCCTGCCCCGACGTCTCTGGTTCTGCCCGCGCAACGCGGGGTCATCTACCAGCGGGGGCAGAGCCATTAACATCCTCATCACCGGCGGTTGCGGATACATCGGTTCGCACACCATCCTTCATCTGCTCGAGGCCGGTCACAACATCACTGTCATCGACAACCTCAGCAACTCCCTCTCTGAATCCCTGCTCCGGGTGCAGAAAATTACGGGCCGGGACATCTCTTTCGTTGAAGGGGACATCGCGGACAAGTCCTGCCTTCAGGATATTTTCGCCCGCGCCGATATCGATGCCGTCATCCACTTCGCAGGCTTCAAGGCCGTCGGGGAATCCGTCAGCCAACCACTGCGCTACTACGGTAACAACGTCAGCGGGACACTGAACCTCCTGGAGGCCATGGACGCCCACGGCGTCCGCCGCCTTGTCTTCAGCTCCTCGGCCACTGTCTACGGTGCCAACCCGGATATGCCGCTCAGGGAGGACTTTCCGCTGCGCGCGACCAACCCGTATGGCAGGACCAAGCAGCATATCGAAGACATCCTCACGGATCTCCAGGCCGCCGATCCCCGGTGGCGGATTGCGCTCCTGCGCTACTTCAATCCAGTGGGCGCCCACCCCTCCGGGCTGATCGGTGAGGACCCACAGGGGCCGCCGAACAACCTGTTTCCGTACGTGACGCAGGTGGCAGTGGGCCGCAGGGACAAAGTGAGTGTCTTCGGCAGCGACTACCCCACCCCCGATGGGACCGGCATCAGGGATTACATCCACGTTATGGACCTGGCATCAGGCCACGCAGCAGCACTGGACTACCTCGCAAGGCACGAGGGACTGCATACCTGGAACCTCGGCACCGGTGAAGGCTACTCCGTCCTGGAAGTAATCAAAGCGTTTGAAGCCGCATCCGGTACCACCATTCCCTACGCCCTGGTGGACCGCAGGCCGGGAGACGCGCCAGTGAGTCTTGCCGATCCGTCGAAGGCCGACCTCGAGCTGGGGTGGACGGCGTCGCTGACCCTTGACCGCATGTGTACCGATGCCTGGCGGTGGCAGCAGGGAAACCCGGACGGATACAGGGCACCAAACGTGGCACCGTGACCCGGACGCAGCCCGGCCTGCTCACGGCGCCGGGAGGTACTTGCGTCCCAGCGTGAGCCAACCAGCCAGGGTTTTGTCCTGGGACGCGTTGGCGAACCGTAGCGGGACGCCCTTCGCAAGCGGGTTGAGCGGCCTCATCAGCAGCGTGTAATACCCCGGCGGCACACCGCCGACAGTTGTTTTCCACTGCGCCGGAGTTCCCGGCTTCACCCCGGAGAGCTTCCACGAGGTGGTCCATGTCCGAACTATTTTCCCACCCGAATCGGCCGCAGCAACCTGGATCGGCCAGTCGTAATAGAAAGGTGCAACCCCAGCATTGTTAACCTTCACAGTGAGATCGCTCTGCCCGCTGACGGCTCCCCGGGTCAGTGCGAAAGCTGTCGCTTGAAACCGGTAACCCAGCGACTGGGAGGCAGCTTTTGCGTTCGCCAGGGTCTGACCGGTGTATCCCGGACTGAAGGCACGGTGGTTAAGCAGCCACGAGGCATGGGTGGCTGCGACGCTTCCGGAAAAGTCATTGTCCGCGCCGGACTCGATGACGGGGCAGCGCATCGGCGTTTCAAAGATGCAGTCCTGGATCTCCACCCGCAGTTCCCCGCCCACGGGTTGCGTAAGCCACTTGCCCGTCGTCCCGGATTGACGCAGTTTGTCCACAAAATGCCAACCGGTTCCCGGCAAGGTCTGCACGGCAAAAGAATCATCGTGATAGCCGACGTTCAGGCTTTTGTTGGCTGCGTCGGGGTACCTGACCTGAAGCTTCGTTTTCCTGAACGCTTTGGTGTAGCTCGCGAGCACGCGACTCTGGGTGGCCGTTGATGCAAACCAGTTCTCCGGAGAGCCCCAACCGTCATGGGGGAAGGTGTGCCATTCACCCCAGAAGCCCAGAAGGCCCATCTGGATGAAACCGATTCGCGGATCACCGTCATAACGGGCCCCAAAGGCTGCAACGAATCCCTCAAGTGCTGACACGAGGCGCGGATCCTCATAGTCCGGGGAGACGCTCACGCCACGGTTTTGATGGTCTGCATAGCGATGGGTGGACAGCCCGGACTGCAGCAGATATGCGGGGATGCCGGTGGCCTTACCCGGGTAGTCAAGATAAAAACGAAAAACCGCCTGGTGGCCGCGTCCCGCAATGGCGTTCAACTGGGTTTCCAGGCTTGCCCAATTAAACGTTCCGGGTCCGGTAACAACCGCATTAACGGGAAGGTAGAACCATTCCATGGAGTGAGGCATCGAACTGTAAGCACCGGCGAACGGGACAAAACCAGCCAAGGGACTGCTCGCCGGTGCCGGCCCCGCGGCCAGGGGAACCCAATCGCCGGACGTGGCCGCTGCCTCAGCAGCAGGCACCGTTGAGGCTGATGGCACCACCAACAGCATAAACGCGACCAAACCAGAGACGACGGCGCCAACAGAGAGCCGCCGTCGAGGCAGCTTCAGCCAACGCTGGTTTTTCTGAGTATTCAATTGCACTTCCCCTGACAGACGGCGCACAGCACCGACGAGACCGAGCGGCGCGTAGCACCTATGAGACCAGGACCTGCGGACGCCACCACCCAAGCGGCGTTTCACACTCACTTCGGACTGATCCTAGGGCAATTCCGGGGATCTTCACCCAAGTACAGCCAACAGAAATTGCGGGAGCCGCAAATGACCAAGAGAAGGACATATGATTCACAGCTCCACCCGGCATGATGAACGGCCGGACGAATCGATTAACGGACGCCGGCCCCCTGATTCCAGTGATATTCCGCCGTTACTGGACCGGTCCGTTCTTGACCAGTTCACGGAGGAACTTGAGGAACTTGCCTACACGAAGGCCTTCTTTGATTCCTTCATCGATTTAATGCCGCTCCGCATCGAAAGACTTCGCTTGGCCCTGGTGGCGGGAAGCTTCGAACGTGCGCTCGATGCGGTGTTGAGCCTGAAATCATCAAGCCAGATGATCGGCGCCCGCCGGCTGGCCGGCCTGGCCGCAGCACTTGAGTCCGGTATCCGCGACGAAACCACTGCCTCGAATGCTGCAATGCTCCTGCCGCGGTACGCTGCCGGGTTCATCAACGACATCACACAATGCGGCGACCTGACCTGCAACAGCCTCCGCGCCCACTGCTGACACGTCCACAACAGAAGAGAAAACACACATGACTGCATCACAAACCATCACCAAGGCCGTTATTCCTGCTGCCGGATTGGGGACTCGCTTCCTGCCCGCCACCAAGGCAATGCCGAAGGAAATGCTGCCGGTTGTTGACCGGCCGGCCATCCAGTACGTGGTGGAGGAGGCCGTGAATTCGGGCCTGACTGACCTGCTGATGATTACGGGACGGAACAAGCGTGCCCTGGAGGACCACTTTGACCGGGAACCCGGCCTGGAGGGTGCACTGGAGCGGAAGGGTGACACGGACAAGCTTGCTGCCGTGGAGCACGCCTCCAACCTGGGGCCCATCCACTACGTGCGCCAGGGTGAGGCCAAGGGCCTGGGCCATGCGGTGCTGTGCGCCAGCCAGCACGTGGGCAACGAGCCGTTCGCGGTGCTCCTGGGGGATGACCTCATCGATGAGGCCGAGTCCCTGCTGAGCACCATGATGGAGGTCCAGCAGAAGACCGGTGGATCGGTGATCGCCCTGATCGAGGTTGACCCCTCGCAGATCAGCGCCTACGGCTGTGCCGACATTTCCGTGGTGGCGGGCGAGGACTACGTCCGCGTGAACTCCCTGGTGGAAAAGCCCGCTGTGGGTGAGGCGCCGTCCAACCTGGCCGTGATCGGCCGGTACGTGCTGCACCCGGCCGTGTTCGGTGTCCTGGAGAACACCCCTCCCGGCCGCGGCAACGAAATCCAGCTGACCGATGCGCTGCAGACCCTTGCCGCGGGCGAGGGCAACGGCTCCGGGGTGTACGGGGTGGTCTTCAAGGGCCGCCGGTACGACACCGGCGACAAGCTCAGCTACCTCAAGGCCGTCATCACCCTGGCCTCCGAGCGCGTGGAGTTCGGCGAAGACCTCAAAACCTGGATGAAGGCCTTCGTCAGCTAACAGGAGGCCGGGCCTGCCGCGGAATCCGGGGCCCGGCACTTCGCCTTAATATAGTAATCATGCTTACTATTAAGGTGATCGACTGGAGAGGCTGGCGTAACCGGCCGCACCTGGGCGTGGGTCTGGCGAACGGACCAGACAGGGCGCCAGGTCATCACGTCAAAGGAGCACCATGAAGATTCCAGAAGCCAGAGGGCCCATCAGCCACGAGCTGTTCCGTGTCCTTGCGCGCCGTCCGGAGCCAACACTGACCGCTTCAGGACTGGCCGGACTCCGGCAGGAGATCCACGCCCGCCTGGCCGCAGCGGGGGACCTGGTGGTGGACGATGACATCCAGCTCACGCTCTTCTGCCTCTACGAGCTGCACTATTCCGGCCTGGACGGGGTGGACGACGCCTGGGAATGGGAGCCGGACCTGATTGGGGCACGCCAGCTCCTGGAGCAGCCCTTCGAAGATTCCGTGCGCAACGAGGCCGCCCCGCTGGTCCACGGGCTTCCCCATCATGGGGAACCGATGACCAGCGACGGCGTCGCGGACATCCTCTTCAGCCTGGCCGGCCGCGACGCCGGCCCCAGCGTCTCGCGTTTCGTCGCGAAGAAGGCCAGCCTGGCCCAGCTGAGGGAATTCCTGATCCACAAGTCCGTTTACCAGCTCAAGGAAGCCGACCCCCACACCTGGGCGATTCCCCGCCTGAGCGGCCGGCCAAAAGCCGCCCTGGTGGAGATCCAGGCGGATGAATACGGCGGCGGCCGGCCTGAGCGGATGCACGCCGCCTTGTTCGCCCGGACCATGCGGGGCCTTGACCTGGACGACACCTACGGCGGATATCTGGACACCGTACCGGCCGTATCCCTGGCGGCGGTGAACTTCATGTCCCTGTGCGGCTTGAACCGCCGGCTGCGCGGGGCGATCGCCGGGCACCTGGCCATGTATGAGATGACCTCCTCACAGCCCAACCGCCTCTACAGCCAGGGATTCCGCAGGCATGGCTACAACAAAGCCGTAACCCATTACTTCGACGAGCATGTGGAAGCCGATGCAGTCCACGAGCAAATTGCCGGCCGTGACCTGGCGGGTGGCCTGGTGGAGGCGGAGCCCAGGTTGCTGGGCGACGTCCTCTTCGGTGCAACAGCTGCCCTTGCCCTGGACCTCCGGCAGTCCAGCCACCTGCTTTCCTGCTGGGAAAACGGTGGAACGTCCCTCCGGCCAACCGTGGCGGTTGCGGCGTGAACCCTGATGGGGGGCCGGCCGAAAGCTCAATCGTGGTTTGCCCGGATGGGCCTCTGATTATCCGCGGCAGCTTCGAGATTGTCACGCCGTCAGGGGATGCAGTCCCCCGCGACCGGCAAACCGTGGCATTGTGCCGCTGCGGCGCATCCGCCATCAAGCCTTATTGCGACGGCTCGCACAAGATGGTCAGGTTCCGCAGCGGACCACCTGCCGCCTGAACGGACCACCCCCTGGGCGGTCCGTGGTTGACAGACGCCGGGCCACGGGAAAGGATGCTTAGAAAGCGTTTTCTCACCGGAGGAGGGCGTGCGCCTTGCGCAGCCAGCACACTGCCATTGACCGTCAATCCCTGGTGCGCCGCCATAACGTGCACCAGCAAAGCCTGGACCCGCGGAGCCCTGTTTCGGTGGGGAACGGGGAGTTCTGCTTCACCCTGGACCTGACCGGAATGCAAAGCATGCCTGGCCGGTACCCGGTGGGTGCCCGCAGTGAACTCCCACCGGGCACGCTGCTGGGCACCCAGTCCCAATGGGGCTGGCACGCCGTTCCGGCCGACGGCGAGTACTCCTTGGCCGGTTCCACCGTCACGTACGATTCGCCGCGCGGCCCGGTGCCCTATGTTGACATGGTGGGTGACATTGTTGACGGCCGCGAGACGGACACGTCCCGCGCCGAAACCTGGCTGCGGGCCAACCCGCACCGGCTTGACCTGGGCCGAATCGGCTTCAGCCTTCCGGACAGGGACAACCCGGACATCCAGGCCGCGGACATCGTGGACCCCCGGCAGATACTGGACCTCTGGACCGGGACAGCAACCAGCACCTTCGCACTGAGCGGGCACCCCGTCCATGTCACCACTGCGTGCCACCCCGAACAAGACCAGCTGGGGTTCCGCATCGAATCGGCGGCGCTGGACCAGGGCCTGGCCGTCACACTGGCCTTCCCGTACGGCTCCGAAGCCTGGCATAACGCCGCGGACTGGGACCAGCCGGCAGCCCACTCCACCCGGGTGGCGGAAGCCGAACCACAGCGCTGGGTGATTCAGCGGGACCTTGACGGTTCCGGCTACCAGGTGGCCATCACCGGCACCGGCCTGGTGGTTGAGCAGACGGGCAGGCACGAGGTGCTGATCCGCGCCGAACCCGGGCAGGAAGTCCTGGACTTCGCGGTCCACTTCGTCAGCGCCGGGCAAGGCGACTGCCTGCCCCGCGGAACGGGCGGCATCAGCGGCATCGGCAAACCCGCCACACCGGAACCCGCCGCTGCCCCGGTGCCGGCGGCGGCAACCGCAGCGGAAGCCGGCACCGCCGTGATCGATGCGTCCCGCCAAGGCTGGGCTGCCTTCTGGAAGTCCGGCGCCGCCGTCGACCTTTCCGGGACGGCGGATCCCCGCGCCCTGGAACTGGAGCGCCGCACCGTCCTCTCGCAGTACCTCACCGCCATCAACTGCTCCGGATCGTTGCCGCCCCAGGAAACCGGGTTGGTGTGCAACTCCTGGCGCGGCCGCTTCCACCTGGAGATGCACTGGTGGCACGCGGCTCATTTCGCCACCTGGAACCGGACGGCCCTGCTGCTGCCGGCGCTGCGCTGGTACGCCACGGTGATGGACAGCGGTCGGCAAACGGCCAAGGACCAGGGGTTCGACGGCGTCCGCTGGCCCAAGCAAGTGGGTCCGGACGGGCGGGAAAGCCCCAGCCCGATCGGCACCTTCCTGATCTGGCAGCAGCCGCACCCGATCCACCTGGCCGAACTGGCCTACCGCGCCGAGCCGTCCCGTGAGCTCCTGGCCGAGTTCGCGGAGGTGGTGTTCGCCACCGCCGACTTCATGGCGTCCTTCGCCCACCCCACTGCCCGCGGCTTCGAACTGGGCCCGCCCCTGGTTCCGGCCCAGGAAAGCTACGAATCCGTCCGGGGGACGGCCAGCAATCCCACCTTCGAACTCGCGTACTGGCAGTGGGCCCTCAGGCTGGCCTCGGCATGGCGCGAACGGCTCGGCCTGCCGCCCCGGGAGGACTGGGAAGCCGTAGCGGCCGGCATGGTGCCCCCCAAGGTTATGGACGGCACGTACGCGGCGATCGACGTCGAACCTTTCACCATCCGCACCGACCACCCGTCAATGCTGTGCGCCCTGGGCGTCCTGCCGCAGACCGGACTGGTGGACCCGGCGATCATGCGGGCAACGCTGCGGGAGGTCCTCGCGGACTGGGACTGGGACAGCACGTGGGGCTGGGACTATCCCGTCCTGGCCATGACCGCCGCCCGGCTGGACGATCCGGAAGCTGCGGTGGACGCCCTGCTGCTCGATGCCGGCAAGAACCTCATCCTTCCCAACGGGCACAACCGGCAAACTGATTCGCTGCCGCTGTACCTGCCGGGCAACGGCGGGCTGCTGGCTGCGGTGGCGCTGATGGCAGCCGGCTGGGACGACGGGCCGGAGCGGTCCGCCCCCGGGTTCCCCGCCGACTGGAACGTTGCCTGGGAGGGCCTGGTCCGGTCGCCGTAGGGAACTCGTGCGCAGCTGCTTGCCGCTAGGCTGGGGGGAGTATGTTTTCCGTCCGCAAGGAGTACAAGGAATGAACCTCTTCATCAAGCTGCTCGGCACCGGCATCAGCCTCGGCGCCGGCCTGGTCGGCACCAAGCTGGTCAACGCCGTCTGGGAAAAGTCCACCGGCAAGCAGGCCCCCACCGGCAAGGACGACACGCCCACCAGCCTTCGCTCGGCGCTGACCTTCGCGCTGATCTCGGCTTCCGTCAGCACCGTCATCCAGGTGCTCACCAACCGTGGCACGCAGCGTGCGATCGCCAGGTTCGCCAAGAGCGCCGACGTCGTCTGACAGGCACTGGCAGCACCGCTTAAGCGACTGACGGCGGGCCCGGATCATCCGGACCCGCCGTCAGTGTTTTAAGGCTCAGTCGCCGTCGCGGGTTTCGTCGGCGGCGGCCTTGGCGGCAGCTTTCTGCACCACTTCCTCGAGGTCGTCGGAGGTGAGGAGCTCCCGGTGCAGGTGCTTGGTGCGGTAGCCGGCGCGGCCCACCATGTGGGCCGAGACGGGAACCGTCAGCAGCTGGAAGATCCAGGCCACCACCAGCACGGGCCATACCCACCAGGTGCGCATCTGCAGGCCGATGGCCGCCAGGAGGAGGAAGAGGCCCAGCACCTGCGGTTTGGTGGCGGCGTGCATGCGGCTGAGCAGGTCCGGGAAACGGAGCAGCCCGATCGCTGCGCCCAGGGACATGATGGCGCCCACGATCATAAACACAGCCGAGGCCAGGTCCACCCAGGCGTCCACTCCGGTGAAATCAGGATTCATGAGGCTGTTGTTCCCTTCGGTCAGCCACGAACCGGGCCACGGTGACGGACCCGATGAAGCCGATGATGGAAATGGCAACCACCAGCATCAGGTTGTTCAGGTGCCGGTTCACGGCCATGTCCACACACAGCGCACCACCCAGGATGGCCAGCAGCACGTCCGCCGCCAGCACGCGGTCCAGCAGCGACGGTCCGCGGGCGATCCGGAGGATGGCGCCGGCGGCGGCCAGAGAGAAGATGATGGCGGTAGCCACCAGGACTGCCTGCATCATGCGGCCGCCTCCGTCCGGACAAGTTCAAGCTCTTCAGGGGTGCCCATGATCCGGATCAGTGCCGCTTCGATGCCGCGCACCTCGTTTTTCAGGTTCTCCACGGCTTCCGGGGAGCTGATGTTGATGGCGTGCAGGTACAGCGTGGAGGTTGACCGGTCCACCTCCACCACCAGGGAACCGGGAATCAGCGAAATCACGTGCCCCACGGCGGTGACCATCAGGTCCTGGCGGCTCCGCAGGGTCACCGCCACCACGGCGTTGGTGACCTTGGGGCCTCGGACCAGCGCCAGGTAGAGGATCTGTCCGCTGGCCACCACCACCTTGCCCAGGAAGGACAACGCAAACGGGACAGCCTGCAGGACGTTGAACCGGCCGCTGAGTTCAACCGGCGGAAGGTAGAACAACCGGGCGACGGCGATGGCCAGCAAGGCGCCGAAGAGCAGGTTTCCGGGGCTGAAGTCCTGCCACAGCGCGCCCCACACAATCACCAGCCACACCAGCAGAGGCAGTTCCTGGCGCAGCGAAATCCGGCGGCGGCTCATTTTCCTCCTCCAAGGGCGGGTGCCGGCGGAACCACCGTGTCATCGCCCAGGACTGCCTGGATGTACGGCGCCCGGTCCAGCATGTCCTGCGCGGCCCGGTCCGAGAGTTCAAACAGCGGCCCGGCAAAGACGGTCAGGGCCACGCCCAGCACCACCAGCCCCAGGGTGGAGCCCACCATGGTCCGGGGCATCAGCATGGCGCGCCGTGCCGTTCCCGTGCGGTTGGAGACCATCATGCCGGTCCGGCCGGCTCCAGCGGGCTGCAGGGCCTCCGGGTCTTCGGGGTCTGCCAGCAGAACGGGGTCCGGATGTTCGGCATCCGTGGGCCGGCGCCAGAAGGCACGGTTCCAGACCCTGGCAACGGCCAGGAGCGTGAGCAGGCTGGTCACGACGCCGCCAATCACCAGGGCGTACGCCAGCGGGGTGCCAAGTTCCACGCCTGCCTGCAGGAGCCCCACTTTCCCCAGGAACCCGGAGAACGGCGGGATGCCGGCCAGGTTCATGCCGGGGATGAAAAACAGCAGCGCCAGCAGCGGCGAGAGCTTGGCCAGTCCGCCCAGGCGGTCCACGGAGGAACTGCCGCCACGGCGTTCGATCAGGCCCGTAACCAGGAACAGGCTGGTCTGGATGGTGATGTGGTGTGCCACGTAGAACACAGCGGCACCCAACCCGGCTTTGGAGGACATGGCCAGCCCGAACACCATGTAGCCGATGTGGCTGACCAGGGTGAAGGACAGCAGACGCTTGATGTCGCTTTGCGCCAGCGCACCGAGGATTCCCACCACCATCGTCAGCAGGGCCGCCACCATCAGCGGCGTGTTCAGCGAGTCACCGGGGAACAGCAGCGTTTCGGTGCGGACAATCGCGTACACACCCACCTTGGTGAGCAGGCCGGCGAAAACGGCGGTGACCGGTGCGGGCGCTGTGGGATACGAGTCGGGAAGCCAGAAGGACAGCGGGAACACCGCGGCCTTGATCCCGAACGCCACCAGCAGCATCACGTGCAGGAGGGTCTGCGTGCCCTGGTCCAGCTCACCCAGCTTGATGGCCAGGTCCGCCATGTTCACGGTGCCCGTGGCCCCGTAGATCATGGCGATGGAGATCAGGAACAGCACCGAAGACACCACCGACACCACCACATAGGTGACGCCGGCCCGGATCCGCGGGCCGGTTCCGCCCAGGGTCATCAGCACGTAGCTGGCGGTCAGCAGGATTTCGAAACCTACGTACAGGTTGAACAGGTCACCGGAGAGGAAGGCGTTGGAGACCCCTGCCACCAGGATCAGGTAGGTGGGGTGGAAGATCGAGACGGGTGCGTCGTGGTCCCCGTCCGCCATGCCCTGCCCGGTGGCGTAGACCAGAACGGCAAGGCTCACGGCGGAGGAAACCACCAGCATGAGCGAGGAGAACTGGTCCACCACCATAACGATGCCGAAGGGCGGGATCCAGCCGCCAAGGGTCACGGCGAACGTTCCGCCGTCCCACACGCTGGCCAGCAGGAAGCACTCGAGCAGCAGCGTCACGGACAGCAGGGCGATGCTGACGGCCCGCTGCGCCCGCGAGTGCCGGATCAGCAGGAAGGTGAGCGCGGCGCCCAGGATGGGAAGGACGACGGCGAGTGGAGCCAGGCTTGCGATGTTCACTTAGCGTCTCCTTCCGGGGTGGGGGCAACGTTTTGGGAGCCGGGTTTTTCTTCCGCCGCGGCGTCCTCTGCGGGCATTTCCTTGCCGCCGGCCACCACCTTGGCCCTGTCCGCGGGGTCTCCGGGGCTGCCGTGATCCGACACGTCGCCGCCGTCGGTGCCAACCATGGTGAGCGGGAATTCGGAGGTTTCGATGGGGATCTCGGCGTCGTCTTCGGCGTCGAAGCTGGGGGTCTCGGCGACGCGGAGGTCCTCCACGTCGTCCTGGATCTCGTCCCGGCGTGCCAGTACCCAGGTCCGGTAGATGATGCCGAGCATAAAGGCCGTCACCGCGAAGGAGATGACGATCGAGGTGAGGATCAGCGCCTGCGGCAGCGGATCGTTGTAGTCCCCGGCTGCGGTGTCCTTCGAATACAACGGCGCCAGGCCTGCGTAGCCGCCGGTGGCGAGGATCAGGAGGTTGGTGGCGTTGGCCAGCAGCATCAGCCCCAGCAGCACCCGGGTCAGGCTGCGTTCCAGGATCAGGTAGATCCCACAGGCGTACAGCGCTCCCATGATGATCAGGAGGGTCAGGTTAACGCTCATGCTTTGGCCTCTACGGTGGTCCCGGCAGGAATGCTGCCGGTTTCTTCTTCGTCTTCGGCGGCCGCCATGGACCGTTCATCGAAGTGCTCGTCGATTTCGGCTCCGAGGCTGCGCAGCACGTCCAGGACCAGGCCCACCACCACGATGTAGACCCCGATGTCGAACAGTGTGGAGGTGACGAACTTGATGTCCCCGAAGACGGGCAGCCAGAACTCGACGATGGCGCTCTGGAAGACCTGGCCGCCGAGAAGCAGCGGGGCGATCCCCGACAGCGCGGCCACGGCAAGCCCGATTCCCAGCAGCCCGCCCGCGCTGACCGGGGTGGCTTCGCGGAGTTCGAAGCGGCCACCGGCGAGGTAGCGGATGGTCAGCGCCAGGCCGGCCATCAGGCCGCCGGCGAATCCGCCGCCTGGAAGGTTGTGGCCTGCGAGCAGGAGGTAGAGGGAGAAGATGATCATCGAGTGGAAAACCAGCCGGGTGACCACCTCGAAGATGATGGAGCGGCGTTCCGGGGCGAGGGTCCGGCCGGCCACGATCCAGGCATCCCGCGTAGCCGACGCAAACTTGCGGCTGATGGCCAGCGCGGCGGCTTCACGCGAACCCGGATCCACTCCGTGCCGCCGGCCCACGGTGCCTTCGGCCACGGAGGCGGACATCTGGATCTTGTCGCCGCGGCCGCGGACGAAGATCAGGCTGGCGACTCCGGTGGCTGCCAGCGCCAGGACGGTGATTTCGCCGAACGTGTCCCAGGCCCGGATGTCCACGAGTGTGACGTTGACGATGTTCAACCCGCCGCCGCCTTCATAGGCCAGCTGCGGGAACTGCAGCGAGACCGGTGTGGCGACGCGGGCGCCCATGGCGTAGATCGCGGCAAAGACCATTGTTGTGCCGAATGCCAGGCCGATGATGACGCGCGCCACCCGGTACTTGCCGCCCGTGCGGTCCCGCAGCTCGGCCGGCAGGCTGCGCATGGCCAGCACAAACGCGACCAGCACAATGGTTTCCACCAGCATCTGCGTCAGCGCCAGGTCCGGGGCGCTCTGCAGTGCGAACATCAGGGCGATGCCGTAGCCGGTCACGGACACCATCAGCACCGCCAGGAAGCGCTTGTTGGCCTTGACGGCGGCCAGGGCGCCGATAACGATCACCGCGCCCACCACGATCTGGAGCGGGGAGCCCGGATCCACCAGGTACAGGTTGTCCGGGAGGGCCTTGCCGGAGAGAAGCATCACCGTCAGGGGCAGTGCGAAGGCCACGCTGAGGATCACGGCAAGGTAGAAGTACAGCGAACCGCGCTGGGTCCGGCCGGTGATCCACACAGCGACGTCGTCCAGCGCACCGATGGTCAGCTGGTAGCCCCGGTCCCCGTCCACCCAGGCCGGGACCAGGGACTGCAGCCGGGCCACAGCGTTGCGGCCGAAGTGCATGGCCAGGCCCAGCACGAAGGTGAGCGCCGTCAGGCCCAGTGCCGGGGTGAGTCCATGCCACAGCGCAAGGTGCCCTGCCTGCTCGGCGGGAGTGCCGGCGTCGGCCGCTGGTGAAGCGAAAAGGGCCGCGTACGGCTGGATCCACGCGTCCACCGGGACGGGCCACAGCCCGTACCCGATGGTCAGGAGGCTGAGGATGGCCGGCGCCGCGAGGAACGCGGGGCTGATGGCCTTGAACGGGGTGGGTTCCACGCCGGGTTTGTTGGCGAAGGCGCCCCACATAAACCGGGCGCTGTAGGCGAAGGTCAGGACCGATCCCAGGACCAGCCCGGCCAGGACCACCATGCCCCACGGGCCTGCTTCGGGGTCGGCTGCGTGGTGCACAAAGGCTTCGAGGACCGACTCTTTGGCCACAAAGCCGGCCAGCAGCGGCACGCCGGCCATGGAGGCGGCGCCGATGCCGGCCACCACGGCCAGGGCCCGGGAGGACCGGAAGACGCCGGAGAGTTTGCGCACGTCGCGGGTGCCGGACTGGTGGTCGATGATGCCCACCACCAGGAAGAGTGTCGCTTTGAACAGGCCATGCGCCAGCAGCATCGCCAGTCCGGCGAGGGCAGCGTCCGGCGTGCCGAGGCCCACCACCATGGTGAGGAAGCCGAGCTGGCTGACGGTTCCGTAGGCCAGGATGAGTTTGATGTCGGTTTGGCGCAGGGCGCGGTAGCCGCCCACCAGCATGGTGGCCAGGCCCAGGCCCAGCACCACCGGCTGCCAGTACGCGGTCTCGGAGAAGCCGGGGGCCAACCGCGCCACGAGGTAGATGCCTGCCTTCACCATCGCCGCGGCGTGCAGGTACGCACTGACCGGGGTGGGCGCGGCCATGGCGCCGGGGAGCCAGAAGTGGAAGGGGACCAGCGCTGATTTGGTGATCGCACCTACCAGAACCAGGACGACGGCGGCGCTCACCAGGGTGCCGGAGCTGCCGGCGACGAGCTGGGGGGCCATGTCCATGATGGCCGAGATGCGGTAGGTCCCGGCCGTGTGGCCCAGCATGATCAGGCCCACCAGCATGGCGAGGCCGCCGGCTGTGGTGATCATCAGCGCCTGCAACGCCGACCTGCGGGCGGCGAGCCGGGTGCGGGCGAAACCGATCAGCAGGTAGGAAAGGATGGTGGTGAGTTCCCAGAAGATGAAGAGCAGGAGCAGGTCATCGGCCACCACCAGGCCGAACATGGCGCCGGCAAACGCGAGCAGCTGGGCGCCGAAGCCACCCAGGTCCTGGTCGTTTTTCCCGAAGTATTTGGCGCAGTACACCAGCACCAGGGCTCCCACGCCGAGGACCAGCAGCGACAGGATCCAGGCCAGCGGGTCCATCCGGAAGGCGAATTCGAGGTGCAGGCCCGGGATCCAGGGGTTCACCTCGGCGATGGCCCCGGCGTCCGAGTAGACGGGACCGTGCTGGAGCAGCAGCCAGACAAAGGAACCGGCGGGAACGGCCGCGAGTGCGTAGAACGCGTTCCGGCCCCAGGCCCTGAACATAAGCGGCGCCAGGACAGCCACCGTAAAGTGCACGGCAAGGACTGTAATCACTGGTATCTCCGCAACGTCAGGAATTCGATTGTCAATGGTTGGAGCAGACGGCAAAAGTAAGGTTTGGGAGTGGCCAGTTTATCAAGGCCTGCGGGTTAGTCCTTAACATTGCGCCGTTGCGGGCGCATAATGCCCCGGCATCGCGGGGCTGCGTCCACCTGGTGTTCGCCACGGGCGGATACGATGCAGCTATGAACAGCGCCAGCGTGTCCGGGGCACCGCACCCGTCCTCGGAACTTGAAACCGGCAGCCAGGCTTCCAGCAGGGGCCGGATTGTGGCCTGGGCGGCCTGGGACTGGGGTTCCGCTGCCTTCAACGCGGTCATGACCACGTTTGTGTTCACCGTTTATCTCACCTCGGATGCGTTCGGCGGCGAGGACCGCGCCTCGGCGGTGCTGGGCGGTGCGCTGGCCATCGCGGGCCTCGCCATTGCCCTGCTGGCCCCCGTCACCGGGCAACGCTCTGATGCCGGCGGCAGGCGAAAGCTGTGGCTGGGGGTCAACACGGCCGCCGTGGCACTGCTCACCGGGCTGTGCTTTTTTGTCTTCCCCCAGCCCGGGTTCCTGATTCTGGGCGTCACCCTGATTGCGCTCGGCAACGTCTTTTTTGAGTTTGCCGGGGTCAACTACAACGCCATGCTCGCCCAGATCTCAACGCCGAAAAACATCGGCAAGGTCAGTGGATTCGGCTGGGCCTCGGGGTACCTGGGCGGCATCGTTGCACTGCTGATCGTGCTGCAGCTGTTCGTCCAGCCCAGCTTCGAGTGGTTTGGCTCCGCCACCGCGGACGGCCTGAACATCCGGCTGGTGGCCGTGTTCTCGGCGCTCTGGTTCCTCATTTTCGCTTTGCCTGTCCTCTTCGCCGTCCCCGAGGTGCCGGCAACGGCCGCGGCGGGGCGGCTGGGGTTCCTTGCCAGCTACGGGTTGCTGTTCCGGCGGATCAAGGCCATCTACGCCACCAGCCCGCACACCATCTACTTCCTGCTCGCCAGCGCCGTGTTCCGCGACGGCCTGGCCGCCGTGTTCACCTTCGGCGGCATCATCGCCGCCGGCACCTTCGGGTTCGCATTGCCGCAGGTGATCTTCTTTGCCATCTTCGGCAACGTGGTGGCAGCCGCAGGGGCGGTACTCGGCGGCTTCCTCGACGACAGGGTGGGGCCCAAGGCCGTGATCATCGGCTCCCTGGTGGGGCTCCTGGTTGCCGGCACGCTCATCCTGGTCCTGGGCAACGCCGACCATGTCTTCTTCGGCACGGCGTGGGCAGGCAGCACCACCTTCTGGGTGTTCGGGCTGTTCCTCTGCCTCTTTGTGGGCCCTGCGCAGTCCTCGTCCCGCGCGTACCTGGCGCGGCTTGCCCCGCACGGGGAATCCGGCGAACTGTTTGGCCTGTACGCCACCACCGGCCGGGCCGTCAGCTTCCTGGCTCCGGCGCTGTTCACCCTGTGCATCGCCATCGCCACCCCGCTGGTCGCGGCCGGAGAGGCCCAGCGCTGGGGGATCCTTGGCATCATGGTGGTCCTGCTGGCCGGCCTGCTGGTACTGCTTCCCGTGAAATCGCCGGGCAAAGCGCCCATCGCCGTGGTCCCGTCGTCCTGACGCATCTCCGAACCAGCCCTTGACGGCATTACGTTATCGATCACATAATAAAGGTGATCGATAACATTCTGCTTTAATGACGAGGAGTTCCGCCCATGACACCACCCCTTCCCCGCCCCCGGGCGGGAATAGTCGGCACGGGCGGGATCGCCAACGCCCATGCTGAAGCACTGCTGGCGGGGGGCGCCGAACTGGCGGTGGCAGTGGACATCGATGCCGGCCGCGCCGCGGCCTTTGCCGAAAAGTGGGGCATCAACGCCACTGCCCCGACCCTCGCTGACGCCGCCGCCGCCGGCCTGGACCTGGTGGCAATCTGCACGCCGCCGTCGTCGCACGCCCCCCTGGCACTGGAAGCCCTGGCGCTGGGCTTGAACGTGGTCCTGGAAAAGCCGCCGGCGCTGTCGCTGCGGCAGATGGAGGAACTTGAGGCTGCGGCGCGGGCCTCGGGCCGGCAGGTCAGCTGCATCTTCCAGCACCGGTTCGGCTCCGGCGCCAGGAAACTTGCGGCCCTGCAGGAGAGCGGCGCCCTGGGCAGCCCGCTGACCGGATACTGCAACACGCTGTGGTTCCGGGACCAGGACTACTTTGATGTGCCGTGGCGCGGTAAGTGGGATGTTGAAGGCGGCGGGCCCACCATGGGGCACGGCATCCACCAGTTCGACCTGCTCCTCCACCTGTGGGGGCCGTGGCAGGAAGTCACGGCATTTGCCGGCCGGCTGGCCCGGCGCACGGAAACCGAGGACGTTTCCACCGCAATTGTCCGGTTTGAATCCGGCGCGCTGAGCACGGTCATCAACTCCGTCATCTCCCCGCGGGAGACCTCGCAGCTGCGGTTGGACTACGAAAACGCCACTGTTGAACTGGAGCACCTCTACGGCTACGACGACGCGCACTGGCGTTTCACGCCCGCGCCGGGCAAGGAGCACCTTGCCGCAGCGTGGGCCGACGGCCAGCCGGTGACCCCCAGCGGACACGCCGCCCAGTACGCGCACATCGTCGCTGCACTCAGTGCGGGCACTCCGCTGCCCGTACCACCGGCCGATGCATACCGCACCATGGAACTCGCCGCCGCCATCTACGCGTCCGCCATCGGCGGCAGCACCGTTCGACGCGGCGAAATCACGGACGGAAACCCGTTCTTCGACCGCGCCGACGGCAACCTCGAACCCTGGAAACTTGAAAAGAGCACCGCATGAGCACCTCCGCCAGCCCGTTCTCGTGGACTGACGACGGCGCCGCCGTCGAACTTTCCCTCGACGGCGTCCAGGTCCTGACCTACACCTACGCGGCGGACGACCCGCAGGTGGAGTCCCCGCGCCCCTACTTCCACCCTGTACGGACCCCCGCCGGGGATGTGGTGACGGCGTACCGTCCGCACGACCACACCTGGCACAAGGGCATCGCCTGGTCCCTGCCGCACCTGGGGCCCGACAATTTCTGGGGCGGGCCCAGTTACCGGCGCGGCAAGGACTACCAGTGGCTGCCCAACAACGGAGCCATGCGGCACCGGGGGCCGGCCGCCGTGACGGACGACGGCCGGACGTTCCGTTTTGCCCACACCCTGGACTGGATCACGCAGCAGGACATCATGGTGGTGGCGGAGGAGCGTTCCTTCCACGTGGTGCCCGGCCCTGACAGCAGCTACACCCTGGTGTTTGCCACGGCCATGACAAATGTTTCCGGGGCCGATATCCAGATTGGCTCCCCCACCACAGAAGGCCGCGACAACGCCGGTTATGGTGGGCTGTTCTGGCGGGGGCCCCGGGCATTTGCCGGCGGCACCATCCTGGCTCCCGGCGGCGCCACCGGAGAGGAACTGCGCGGCAAGCGCGCACCGTGGCTCTCCTTTGTGGGCCAGCACGACGAAACCTGCCGCTACTCCACCCTGGTCATGGTGGACGATCCGGCCGCCGGAAACCCCCAGCCCGAATGGTTTGCCCGGTCCGAGCCGTTCGCCTGCATGGGGCCGGCCCCGTTCTTCAGCACCGAGGTCCTGTTCGCCGCCGGCGCCACGCTGCACTTCCGCCACGCAGTGGTGATCGCCGATGGCCAGTCGGACGCCGGCCGGATTGAAGCCCTGGCCGGAACCGCGCTGGAGGCCCTGGCCGCCGGCTCAGCCGTGGGGGCGGACCGGTGACCCGGCCGCCGGTTCCAGGGTTTCCAGGCGGCACGGCCGTGACCGGCCTCCGCGTCTACGACTGGGAGGCGGCGGATGGGTTATGCGGCGGCTCACCCCACCTGCACACCGTTTCCGCCGAGGCATACCTGGTCACGGCAGGCTCGGGGGCGGTCCATACCCTGACCATGGCCGGCGCTGAAGAGCACGTCCTGGAACCGGGTTCCCTGTTGTGGTTCAGCCCCGGCACCGTGCACCGCCTGGTCAACCCGGATGGCCTCACCCTGACCGTCATCATGTCCAACGCCGGACTGCCCGAGGCCGGCGACTCTGTGCTGACCTTTCCGCGCCGGATCCTCGAGGATCCGGAGCTGTATGCCGCAGCCGCGGCCCTGCCCGCGGGCGCTGCAGACTCCGCGGTGGCCGCCGCAGCCCGGCGGCGGCGGGACCTCGCCCTGGAAGGGTACGCCGAACTGCATACATCGGTGCGGCGCGATGGACCGGCGGCCCTGACGGCCTTCCACCACCTCGCGGCAGCACTGGTGCGCCCCAAAGTGGCCCAGTGGACAAAAATCTGGGAAGACACGGTGCGCCGGCAGGTGGAGGCAACCGGGCAGGCGCTGGCAGACCTGGCTGCGGGCTCCGCTGCGCCGCTCTCCGGTTCCGCCGTGGCCACCGCCCGGCAGCGCCCGGAGGAGGGGTACGGCATGTGCGGCCGGCTGACCACGTGGGCGGATTCCCGGCAGTCCTGAATCCACCCCACAAGGGGCCGGCGCAGACTAGGCTGGACGCATGAATGTGGATGAGACAGACCTTCCCGGCCTTGGCCGACGGAAGGATTTCATGACGGCGACAGGACGCCGGATCGGTGTCGTTGAGCTGCGCGAGGGGCAAACCGAACTCATCGTTTCCACCTGGGACGATCCGGATACCTGCCAGGCCTCAATCCCGCTGACCGGCGACGAGGCCGCCACCCTGGGAAACCTCCTGGGCGGGCAGCACCTGGCCATGAAACTGACGGAAGAGCACAAGGACATTCCCGGGATCGTCACGCGGCAGTTCTCCATTACGCCGGGCTCCCCCTTCCAGAACCAACCCATGGGAAAAGCGTGCATCCGAACGCGGTGCGGCGTATCCATCGTTGCCATCATGCGGGAGGGCGAAGTCCTGCCCTCCCCCGGCCCGGATGCCATCCTCCACACCGGTGACCTGCTGGTGGCTGTCGGAACCCAGGAAGGCCTTGACTCCGCGGCCAATATCCTGCGCAACGGCTGATCCCGGTGGACCCGCTGGCCCTGACCCTCATTGAACTGGGGGCCGTTGTGTTCTGCCTGGGCCTGCTGGCCCGGCTGGCCGGACGGATCGGAATGTCACCCATCCCGCTGTACCTCTTGGGCGGCCTCGCCTTCGGTGCCGGCGGCGTCATCAAACTCGACGGCATGCACGAGTTCGCCCACCTTTCCGGCGAAATCGGCGTGATCCTGCTGCTGCTTATGCTCGGACTGGAATATACGGCGGCCGAGCTTTTCACCGGCCTGCGCAGGTCCTGGCAGGCCGGCGTCCTTGACCTGGTCCTGAACTTCCTGCCGGGCGCCGCCTTGGCCCTGCTGCTGGGGTGGGGCGGCGTAGGCGCCATGGTGATGGGCGGCGTCACCTACATCTCCTCGTCCGGCATCGCCGCCAAGGTGATCACTGACCTGGGCCGGCTGGGCAACCGCGAGACGCCGGTGGTGCTGTCCATCCTGGTGTTCGAGGACCTGGCCATGGCCGTGTACCTGCCCATCCTGACCGCCACCCTGGCTGGCGTCAGCTTCCTGGGCGGCCTGACCACCGTGGGCATCGCCCTGGCGGTGGTCACCTTCGTCCTTGTGGTGGCACTGCGCCACGGGCACCACGTATCCAAGGCGGTGCACAGCGAGAACTCCGAGGTGTTCCTGCTCAACGTGCTGGGGGCCGCGCTGCTGGTGGCCGGCGTCGCCTCGGCCATGCAGGTTTCCGCGGCGGTGGGCGCCTTTATGCTGGGCATCGCCATCTCCGGAGCCACCGCCCATAACGCCACCCGGATCCTTGAGCCGCTCCGGGACCTGTTTGCCGCCATCTTCTTTGTGGCCTTCGGGCTGAACACCGATCCCACGTCCATCCCGCCGGTGCTGGGATGGGCGCTGGCGCTGGCACTTGTCACCGCAGCCACCAAGATGGTCACCGGCATCTGGGCAGCCAAAAGGGCGGGCATCGCCCGGCCCGGCCGGTTCCGGGCCGGGGCAGCCCTTATTGCCCGTGGTGAGTTCTCCATCGTCATCGCCGGGCTCGCGGTCACTTCAGGCGCCGTCCCGGACGAGCTCGCGGCCCTGGCCACCGCGTATGTGCTGATCATGGCCGTGGTGGGACCGCTGGCCGCCCGCTTTGTGGAACCTTTGATGAAGGCCATCCTGGGCGGTCCCCGCGTCGCCGCCAAGGCGTAGCGGAAGCCGGCGCCGGACCCGGCCGGGTCCTAAATGTCCGTGCGGTGGAAGTTCAGGTGGCTGCGGCTGGCGGTGGGACCGCGCTGGCCCTGGTAGCGGTTGCCGTATTCGCCGGAACCGTAGGGGTGCTCCGCTGCGGACGTCAGCCGGAAGAAGCAGAGCTGGCCGATTTTCATACCGGGCCACAGTTTGACGGGCAGGGTTGCCATGTTGGAGAGTTCCAGGGTCACGTGGCCGGAGAACCCGGGATCGATGAAGCCTGCGGTGGAGTGCGTCAGCAGCCCAAGCCGGCCCAGGGAAGACTTGCCTTCCAGGCGGGCGGCGATGTCATCCGGCAGCGTCACCGTTTCGTAGGTGGAGCCCAGCACGAACTCGCCCGGGTGCAGGATAAATGCCTCGCCCTGCTCCACTTCCACCAGGCGCGTGAGCTCCGGCTGTTCCTCGGCCGGATCAATGTGCGCGTACTTGTGGTTGTCGAAAAGCCGGAAGAACCTGTCAATCCGGACGTCCACTGAGGACGGCTGGATCATTGCGGGATCGTACGGTTCCAGCACAATCCGCTGGGAGTCTATTTCGGCACGTATGTCGCGGTCAGAGATCAGCACGATCCCAAATTACCGTATGCATTGTTCCTGCTGCACGGCGCGGCTAATGTTGCCTCAGGATCTCAGGCGCCGGATGGTCTCCCGGATGGCCCAATTTAGCTGGGGAAAATAGTGAATAAATTCTTTGCGCCTTCAATTGTTGGCGCTTTCTGCGCCCTTGCGCTCGTTTCGTCGTCTGCAGGCCTCTCCGCCGCGCAGCTCGACGCCGGCCCCGGCACCGGCGGCCAGGTCCAGGCGCAGGACGCCCCGGCCGGGTCGACGGCGGGGCTGGAACCCGGCAGCCTGACGGGCACGGCGGCACAGCCCGCTCCCGCAGCATTGACGGTCGACGCTCCGGAAACTGCCCCGGCCGGAGAAACGGACGCTGCGGCACCTGCCCCCTTGGCACCCGACCTTTCGGTGCCGGTCCTTCCCGCGGTGGACGCTCCGGACCCGGAGGCGTCAGCTCCGGACACCCCACACACGGCGCTGGCTCCCGCGTCCGTTCCGGCGGCCCCGGCCCAACCGGCCGCGCCCCAGCCGGCTGCTAAGCCGGCAACCAACCCGGTCCCGGCCCCAAAACCCGCAGCCGAGCCGGTTGTCCCGTCCATCGGCCCGCTCTGGGCACCGGACGAGGAGCTCGCCGCGAACCAGGCCCAGCGCCGCGCAGCTCCCGAGGCCACAGCCAGGAGCCTGCAAACCGAGTCACTGGTCCCGGACAGCAACGCAGCCGCGATCCTCACGGTCTTCACAAAAATCAATGAATACCGTGTTTCGCGTGGCCTGAACCCGTTGAAATACCACGCCACCGTTGCCGGGTTGGCCCAGGAATGGTCCAACAACATCGCTTCCCGGGAGGTCATCGAGCACCGGGCAAACTTCTGGACCGATCCGCGGGCCATGAACCCCAACAACGGCGCGGGTGAAGTGATTGCAATCCGTACGGACCGGGATGCCGCGCAGCTGGTGGAGTGGTGGAAAGGCTCCCCCGGCCACAACGCCATGCTGCTCGATCCACGCTTCAACGTTATGGGCGCCGGGATCACCTACACGGACCGGCAGTACCGAATCTGGGGCGTGGTGAACTTCTTCGGCTACACCACGCTTCCGGCCGGAACCACCAACAGCCCGGGCGGCGCCGCCGTCACACCGCCGCTTCCTGCTCCTGCGCCCACCATGTGCGACGCGCCGGGCAAGCAGATGCCGCCCACCCTCAACCTGTCCGCTGCGGCCATCAAAGGCCCTGGAGACCTGGTCAGCGTCAACGCATCGGGGCAATTGGTCAACCGGGCATCGAACGGCGCCAGGTCCTACGGCGCGGCCAAGACCATCGGTACGGGATTCGGCGGTGCCAAGGACGTCTTTGTCACGGACTGGAACCGTGACGGCGCCTACGACCTGCTGGTCCAGTGGACCAACGGCAACCTGACCGTGCACCAGGGCATCCAGGCAGGCGGCTTTCGCGCCGCCGTGACAGTGGGCAGCGGCGGATGGAACACCTTGTCGCTCGCGGTGGGTGGCTGGTGTGCCAATAACCGGCTGCCCCAGATCCTCGCCCAGGACACGGCCGGGAATGTTTTCCTTTATCCCAACAAGGGCCTGGGCGACCTCTCGGCCAGGACCCTGGTGGCCACGATCAACCCCGCCCGGAAACTGTCAATGGTTGATTTCGACGGCGACGGCTTCCAGGACCTGGTCGCGGTCGCAAACGACGGCACCGCCAGGCTCTACCGCGGCTGGGGAACCCCGGCGCTGCGCGCGGAGGCCAGGCCCGTGATCGCGGCGGGGTGGCAGGACGTCACCGGGATCAGGCCCCTGCGCGGAGTAACCGGCACCAATTCCACGGGACTGGCGCTCAAACGCTCAGGTGATGTTGTCCAGTTCTGGGATGTCAGCGCGGGCCGCCTCGCATCACCGTCCAACATTCCCGGCCCGTGGGCAGGACACCGGCTGGCCCAGTAGGGCAGCAGCTAAGCGGCCGGCTGGAGCTCCATCACTGCCCGGAGGTTTTCCAGTTGCGCCACCTCGGAGCGAAGGCTGCGCTGGAGCAGCCTGCTCCGGAAAGCAGACCGGTTCAGGAACCCGAACCGGCCTTCGGGCGGAGCTTCGAGTGCGCACCGGACCCGCGTGCCGGCCGTTTCGGTGCTGAGGAAGTAGCCGCCCAGGCGGAGCGCGGGACCAGACGTGATCCGGAACTGGATCTCGGCCCCCGGCCTGGCCTCGGTAATCTCCAGTTCGGCCGGAATACTCAGCCCGGACCGCCCGGCCACCATCTGCCGGTACACGGTGCCTTTGGTGCCCTCGGAACCTTTCAGCAGGGCGACGCTCCGGACGCCGTCGCGCCACACCGGAAGGTTGGTCACGTCCAGCAGGTACAGGTACACGGCCATCGCATCGCGCCTGATGAGGACCTCATGTTCTGCGGTTGCCATGGATCCTTCCCGTGATCGATGCGTGCCTGGCTGTTGACTGGCTGCGTCCCCCGACGCCGCAGCTACCGCTTCAGGTTAACCAGCGCCGCGGTGCCCGTTCCACCTGCAGCAGGGGACGTTATGGAAGAGTTACGCAGATGACGCGCAGCCCGTGACACGGCGGGAAGGCATGGGCGGCCGGGGCCCGACATCTGCGCTAAGCTAAGTTCTGCCCCGCTGAGGCGGCGGCATTGCGGCTGTAGCTCAATGGTAGAGCGCTAGCTTCCCAAGCTTGATACGCGGGTTCGATTCCCGTCAGCCGCTCCAATCTTCCCGCCTTCACCGGCACCACGGACGACGCCGGCACCCGGCCCGGCAGCGCGGGTCACCTGCCGCCGTATGCCCGCCAGCCGGCCATTAGGTCCGCCCGTGTAGGGTCAGAAGCCAGGAACCTATTCGGTTCCGCTACAGGAGCACAAATGGCTGACAAGTCCCCGCGTCAAGCAGCATCCAAAAAATCCGGCAAGTCCATCAAGGAAAAGCGCGCAGACAAGAAGGCCGCCTCTGCGCCGGCCAGCTCCATCGAGACCACCCCCGGCAAGGCAGCCAAAAAGAAGTGAGCGGCCAACAGACCCGGCTGAGCCTGGGCGTCCTGGCCTCCACGCGCAAACCCGACGAACGCCGCTTGCCCATCCATCCCCTCCATTTCGAGCGGATCGCCCCGGAACTGCGCGAACACATCATCCTGGAACACGGCTACGGCGAACGGTTCGGCGTCGGCGATGCGCACTTAGCTACCCTCGTGGGCAAAATGGTGTCACGGGAGAGGCTGCTGGCGGAGGCCGACGTTGTGCTGCTGCCCAAACCGCAACCCGAAGATCTGGCGGAACTGCGTGACGGCCAGGTCCTGTGGGGATGGCCGCACTGTGTCCAGGACCGGGCCATCACCCAACTGGCAATCGACAAAAAACTGACGCTGATCGCGTTTGAGGCCATGAACCACTGGGCCAGCGACGGCGGTTTTGGCCTGCACGTGTTCCATAAAAACAACGAACTGGCCGGCTACTGCTCGGTGCTGCACGCACTCTCGCTCACCGGTTCCACCGGCGACTACGGCCGCCGGCTCAGTGCCGTGGTGATCGGGTTCGGCGCCACCGCACGGGGCGCCGTGACCGCGCTGAACGCCCACGGCGTCCACGACGTCAAGGTCCTCACCAACCGCGGAATTGCGGCTGTGGGCGCCCCGATCCACTCGGTGAACATCGTGCAGTTCGACCACGACGACGAAGCGCCCTTCCTGAGCCAGGTCATCACCGACCGGGGCCGGCTGCCGCTGGCGCCGTTCCTGGCCGAAAGCGACATCGTGGTCAACTGCACGCTGCAGGATCCGAACAATCCGCTGACCTATCTCCGGACGGAAGACCTCGCGGCGTTCAGCCCGGGCAGCCTGATTGTGGACGTCTCCTGCGATGACGGCATGGGGTTCAGCTGGGCCCGTTCCACCACCTTCGCCGAGCCCATGTTCACGGTGGGCGACCACATCAACTACTACGCGGTGGACCACAGCCCGTCGTACCTCTGGAATTCCTCCAGCTGGGAGATCAGCCAGGCCCTGCTGCCGTTCCTCGAGCCTGTGATCAGCGGCCCGGCGGAATGGGACCGCAACGAAACCCTGGCACGGGCCATCGAAATCCGCGCCGGCGTGATCCTCAACAAGGACGTGCTCAAGTTCCAGCAGCGGGAGGCGGACTATCCGCACGCCGCCAGGAACCAGGCCGCCCCCGCCGCGCAGCCCTGACCCTGGGCCCCGGCCGCCGGCTGGTCCACGATCCGGACCGGCCGGCGCGGGCAAGGCCACACTTTTACCTTTTCCGACGGCGGTTTTGCGATCGGTGAACGCCCAGCCTTCGGCCCGGCCTTCGCCAGCCTGCGGGCGTAGGGTCGCAAGGCAAGCGAACCCGGAAGTAAGGACTGGCATGACAAAGGTTTTGGACGACGTTGCAGGGTTGGCACAGGACCTCACCGGAGTTTACGAGGATCTGCACCGGCATCCCGAACTCTCCGGCGCCGAAGTCCGAACGGCAGGAATCGTGGCCGAACGGCTCACCGGGCTGGGCTGGGAGGTCCACGCCGGAGTGGGCGGGACCGGCGTCGTGGGTGTCCTGCGGAACGGCGACGGACCCACAGTGATGCTCCGTGCGGACATGGACGGCCTTCCCGTCCTGGAGAAGTCCGGATTGGGCTACGCCAGCACCGCGCGCGGCACCGGGCCCACGGGGGCCGATGTTCCCGTAATGCACGCGTGCGGCCACGACGTCCACGTCACCTGCCTCCTCGGCGCGGCCACCCTGTTCAGCGCCCATCGGCCGGCCTGGGCCGGAACCATCGTGGCGGTGTTCCAACCGGCCGAAGAAACCGGCGCCGGCGCCCGGGACATGGTGGCGGACGGCCTCTTTGACCGTTTCCCGGTGCCGGACGTTGTCCTGGGACAGCATGTGGCCCCGTTCCCCGCCGGTGCGCTGGGCGTGCATGCCGGACCTGCCTTCGCCGGGTCCGACAGCTTCTCGGTGACGCTGTTCGGCCGCAGCGGCCATGGCTCCCGGCCGGAAACCACCGTTGATCCTGTGGTGATGGCCGCGGCCACCATCATGCGGCTGCAGGCGCTGGTATCCCGCGAAATCGGCGGCAACGAGACAGCCGTCCTGACCGTCGGCCAGCTCCACGCCGGCACCAAGGACAACATCATTCCCGAAGAAGCCCAGCTGGGCATCAGTATGCGGACCGCGGATCCGGCGGTCCGGGAGCGGATGATCAGCGGGATTACCCGCATCATCAACGGTGAGGCGGCGGCTTCCGGCGCTCCCCTGCCGCCGGCGATCACCGCCGGGGAACACTTCCCCGTGGTGGTCAACAACCACGACGCCACGGCCCGCGTGCGGGAAGCGTTCGCCGCGGAGCTGGGTGGCGCCGTCGACCCCGGCCCCGTCACCGGCAGTGAGGACGTGGGCACCCTCGCCACAGCCGCCGGGGCTCCCCTCGTTTACTGGCTGCTGGGCGGCACCGATCCCGTGGTTTACGGCAAGGCGGTGCAGGACGGGACGGTCGCGTCCACCATTCCGTCCAACCACTCCCCGCATTTTGCCCCCGTCATCCGCCCCACGCTCGACGCCGGCATTTCGGCGCTGGTGGTGGCCGCATTCGCCTGGGTGGGCAAACCCGAGGGGTAGGGCTACGTGGCCGCCGGCCGGTCCACGATCCGGACCGGCCGGCGCCGGTCCCGAACATCCACCTTCAGGTGCAGTGAGCCCTTCCTGGCGAGCACAATCGCGACCGTCAGGGCGGCGAGCGCCGGCACGCCGCCGGAAACCAGCAACGCCACGTGCGGATCCGCATGTTCGGCGATCCAGCCGAGCATCGGCCCGCCCAGGGCCTGGCCGCCGATGAGGACCATGATGTACAGGCTCATCACACGGCCGCGGATACCCATGTTGGAGCTGATCTGGACCAATTGGTTGGAGCCGGTCAGGAACATCAGGCACCAGAACCCGGAGAGGACCATCACGGCGCCGAACCACACCATGGATGGCATCAGCGCCGCGAGGCACAGCATGGCACCGTACATTCCGGCGCAAAACACCACCGACCGCAGCCGCAGCTGCCGCCGCCGGGTGGAGGCAACCGCGCCGACCAGGGCACCGAGCGCCACCAGTGCGTTGAGGAGTCCGTAGCCGCCGGCGCCGATGTTATAAACGTGGTCGGCGAAGGCGGCCAGGATCACGGGCAGGCTCATGGCAAACACGGCAACAAAGCCGGCCATCAGCCACGGCCAGTAGATGGTGGGCTTGCTCAACGCGTACCGAAGGCCCTGCCGGAGCATTCCCTTGCTCTTGGGTGCCGGCGCGCTGACAAACAACTGGTCCTTGCGGAGCACCAGGAGCATGGCCACCGTGGAGCAGCAGGCCACAGCATTGGCGGCGAAGGCCCAGCCGGCACCCACGGCAGTCAGGAGCAGCCCGGCCAGCGCGGGGCCGATCAGGCCGCCCAGCTGGAACGTGGTGGAGTTGACGCTGATGGCGTTGCGGAGGTACTTCGGGCCCACCAGTTCGTTGACAAAAACCTGCCGGGCCGGCTGGTCGAGGACTGTCACCAGGCCCAGGACCAGCGCAATCACGTAGACGTGCCACACGGCGATGGCGCCGGTCAGTGCCAGTGCGGCCAGCGCAGCCGCGAGGACTGCTGCCATGCTTTGGCACAGGATCAGGATTTTCCGTTTGGCGAACCGGTCGGCGATCATGCCGCCCCAGGGGCCCAGCAGGAGTGAGGGCAGGAACTGGAGGGCCACGGTGAAGCCGACGGCGGTGACCGAACCGGAGAGCTCCAGCACCAGCCAGTCCTGCGCGATCCGTTGCATCCAGATGGCTATCACGGCGATGAAGTGGCCAACGGCGAAGATGCGGAAGTTGGGCACCTGCAGCGAAATGAACGTATGCCGCCAGGGCAGCCGTTCAGCTACAACCGGAATCGGCTGGGTCCGGTCCGCCGGCGGAGCGGCTGCTGCGGAATCGATGACGGGCTGGGCGACGGTTGCCTGCGACGGCGGTGGGGGTGCCACGGAAATATCCTCGGATAGCGTGCGGGTGGGAATGCCCTTAACGTTAGGCTGGCAACAGCGATTATGGAGACGTATTGTCCCTATAACTAGTATTGCGATCCGCAATACCTCAGCCAAGCCACCTTCCCCGGAGCCGTCCCATGTTTGAACCCGCACAGCTGCGGTCCTTCCTGGCAGTCGCCGAGACCCTGAGCTTCACCAAGGCCGCCGAGCGCCTTGGCCTGGCCCAGCCCACCATCAGCCAGCACATCCGGAAGCTGGAAACGGCCGCTAAACGGGTCCTGATCAGCCGTGACACCCGCGATGTCAGGCTGACGGACAACGGGGACGCGATGGCCGGTTTTGCCCGCAACATCCTGTCGGCCCACGATGCGGCGGCGCGTTATTTTTCCGGCTCCGCCATGCGCGGCCGGCTCCGGTTCGGTACGGCTGACGACCTAGCCATTACGGGTCTGCCGCGGATCCTGCGGGAGTTCCGCCAGATCTACCCCCAGATCAACCTGGAACTCACTGTGGGCCAGAGCGACCAGCTGTACCGGAAACTCAACGCCGGCCAACTGGACCTTGTCTTCGTGAAATGGGTGGCCGGAGCCAAGGACGGCACGGTGGTCCAGCATGATTCCTTTTCCTGGGTGGGCCTGGAGCAGACTGTTCTTGAGCCCGGCGCCCCGGTTCCGCTGATCGCCTATCCCTCCCCCAGCCTGAGCCGCAAGCTCGCCATCGATGCGCTTGAGGCCCACGGCCGGACGTGGCGTATCACCTGCACAACACGGCAGATCAGCGGCGTCCTGGCGGCAGTCCGGGCAGGCATCGGCGTCGCGGTAATGCCGTCCTCGCTGGTGCCAGGGGACCTGAAAATCATCACCCGCCGCTTCGACCTTCCCGCCGTGGGGGACGTGGACTTCACGCTGATCCGCAATCCACTGGCCAACTCGGAAGTGATCGATGCACTGACGTCCTCGATCGTGGGCAGGACCATCAACCGGCAGGCCTGACCCCTTGAAGTGGGAAATCCATTGATGGCACGGGCTTGCTGGCATATGCTGGGCTTTCCATGGTCAAGCAGCGGCCCTCCAGCACTACGGGCGCGCGCACCTGTTCGCTTCCGCGCCCGGGACAGGCAGCCAATGACGACCGCCAGGAACATCCAGCCCAGCCAGGCGCATGCGCGCCCGCACGCCGCGCTCCGGCACGCCGCCCGCCCGGCCGCGACCGGCACCAGGTACCCCACCACAGACAACGCCTATGTGGGCAAGCCGACCTGTGACAAGTGCCGCACCGACGAATTCATCTACCTTGAGTCCTTTATCCCGCCCTCGTACCGGCGCGACGGCAGCATCGCTGTCCTCGGCGAGGTGGCCTACACCTGCACGCGCTGCGAGGATTTTTCCGCCCACAGTGTCCCGGCCGCCTGGACGCCGCCCGGCTGGTACCTGGGCTGAACCGCGGCCGGCGTTAACCGGCAAAGCCGGGCCGCCCCCTTCAACGGGGCGGCCCGGCTTGTGCCGGTTTGGACGCTGCCGAAGCCTAGATCAGGCCTGCCGAGATGTGGTTCGGGGTGCCGAACCGGTGCGCGGTGATGCTGATGGCCTGCTCGTGGAGGAACGGCAGCAGTTCCACGCGTCCGGCTTCCGTGACCGGGTGGGAGTAGACGGCGACGTCGGGCCGGCCGCCGGTGGCCGCAGCCAGGGCAGCCGAGTCGCCGCCAATCAGGCGGATCCGGGCGCTGGTCAGCTTGCCGGACGCGGCGAGCAGGCCCACCGAAGCCAGCCAGCCGGCGTCGGACTCCACCACAACGCCTATGTTCAGCGCGGTGAAGACAGGGCGCAGCTGCGCCGGAAGCTCGACGGCGGTGGACACTGTAACCGCGGAGCCCGCCAGGACTCCGGCGGCCGCGGTCCGCACCAGGTCAGCCAGCGGCGCACCTTCTGAGAGGCGGATGGTCACCGGGAGGCTGCGGTAGCGGAAGATGTTCCGTTCCGCGCTGAGGCCGGAGACATCCCTGGCAGTGCCGAACTCGTTGGCCCAGGCCTCGGCGTCGGACGCCAGGGCCCGGTTGACGGACTCCAGCTCGGCCGGGGCAAGAGCGGCACTGGCTGCGTTGATGATCCGGCGCACGCCCGGGTGGCTGATGTCGGCCGTGGCGGTGCCGGTGGCCGGGGTCCAGGTGCCCAGGCCGGCCAAGTAGTTCGGTCCGCCTGCCTTGGTGCCGGCGCCAACGGCGGATTTCTTCCAGCCGCCGAAGGGCTGGCGCTGGACGATGGCGCCGGTGATGCCGCGGTTCACGTAAAGGTTGCCGGCCTCAATGGAATCCAGCCAGGTGCCCAGCTCGTCGGGGTTCAGGGAGTGCAGGCCCGCCGTGAGGCCGTATTCAATCTGGTTTTGGATGGCGATGGCTTCGCCCAGGGTATCCGCCGTCATCACGCCCAGGACGGGGCCGAAGAACTCGGTGAGGTGGAAGTAGGAGCCGCGCTTGACGCCGTAGCGCACACCCGGGCTCCAGAGCCGGCCGGTCCCGTCCAGCTTCCGCGGCTCGACGGCCCAGTTTTCACCGTCGCCCAGGGAGGTGAGGGCAGCCAGCAGCTTCCCGCCGGCCGGTTCGATGATGGGCCCCATCTGGCTGGTGGGGTCCTGCGGGTAGCCAACCTTCAACGAGGAAACCGCGTCGATCAGCTGGTTGTGGAACCGCTTGGACTTGGCCACGGAGCCCACCAGGATCACCAGTGACGCGGCGGAGCATTTCTGCCCGGCGTGCCCGAACGCGGAGTACGCCACGTCCTTGGCCGCCAGGTCCAGGTCTGCACTGGGGGTGACGATGATGGCGTTTTTGCCGCTGGTTTCCGCCAGCAGCGGCAGGTCCTGCCGGAAACCGCGGAACAGTTCAGCGGTTTCGTACCCGCCGGTGAGGATCACGCGGTCCACGTCCGGGTGGGAGATGAGCTGCCGGCCGAGTTCCCGCTCGCCCATCTGGACCATGGCCAGGACATCCCGGGGAACGCCTGCCTCCCAGAGGGCCTCGACCATCACGGCGCCGCTGCGGGCGGCCTGCTTGGCGGGCTTGATCACCACGGCGGAGCCGGCGGCGAGGGCCGCGAGGGTGGAGCCGGCGGGAATGGCCACCGGGAAGTTCCAGGGCGGGGTGACCACGGTGAGCCTGGCTGGGACGAACGTGGCGCCGTCGACCGTTTCCAGTTTCCGGGCTGACTCGGCGTAGTAGTGCGCGAAGTCCACCGCCTCGCTGATCTCGGGGTCGCCCTGGTCGATGGTTTTGCCGGTCTCGCTGGCCATCACCTCGAGCAGGTCGGCGCGGCGGGCCTCGAGGACGTCGCCGGCGCGGTGCAGGATCTCGGCGCGTTCGGCGCCGGACAGCGCGCCCCAGGCCTTGCCCTTTTCGACGGCGGTGCCGATCACGGTGTTGAGGGCGGCCTCATCCGTGATGGTTGCCGCCTGTACCGCTGCGTTGCCCAGGGTGGAACCTTCAACCCTGGCCAGGATGCTGCGGCCCCAGGTTCGGTTGGCGGGCAGCGATGGGTCAGTGTCGGGAGTGTTGTCGAACCCGTCGCGGGGCGCGGGCGCGGGGGCCGCGTTGCGGTCCTGGCGGCGGTTAGGCGGCGGAACGGTCTCATCCAGGGTGTCCAGGGAAGCCAGGAAGCGCTGCTTTTCGCGTTCGAACAGCACTTCGTTGTCGCTCAGTTCGAAGACGGCAGACATAAAGTTGTCCTGGCTGGCACCCTCCTCCAGCCGGCGGATCAGGTAGGCGATGGCCACGTCGAACTCGGCAGGGTGCACCACCGGGGTGTAGAGCAGGAGGGAGCCCACGTCCTTCTTGACGGCTTCGGCCTGGCCCTGGGCCATGCCCAGCAGCATCTCGAATTCGATGCCGGCCTCGACACCGCGCTGCTTGGCCAGCAGCCAGGCGAAGGCGATGTCGAAGAGGTTGTGGCCGGCCACGCCGATGCGGATGTTGTGGATCCGGTCCGGGTGCAGCGAATAGTTAATGACGCTCTTGTAGCTGGTGTCGGAGTCCTGCTTGCTGCCCCAGGTGGCCAGCGGCCAATCGTGCAGTGAGGATTCCACCTGTTCCATGGGCAGGTTGGCGCCCTTGACCACGCGGACCTTGATGGCGGCGCCGCCGGCGGCCCGCCGTCCCGCCGCCCAGCCCTGGAGCCGGATCATGGCGGACAGTGCGTCCGGCAGGTAGGCCTGGAGCACAATGCCGGCTTCCAGGTCCTTGAATTCGGGCTTGTCCAGGATCCGGGTGAACACCGCGATGGTCATGTCCAGGTCCTTGTACTCCTCCATGTCCAGGTTGATGAACTTGGCTTTGGTCCCGGGGCCGGCAAAGGAGGCGGCACGGGCAAAGAGCGGGGTGAGTTTTTCCACCACGTGCTCCACGGCCTCGTCGAAGGCCCAGGCGGAGTGCGGTGCAACGGTGGACGAAACCTTGATGGAGACGTAGTCGACGTCGGGACGGGCCAGGAGCGTATGGGTGCCTTCGAGCCGGCGGGAGGCCTCGTGCTCGCCCAGGACTGCCTCGCCCAGCAGGTTCACGTTGAGCTTGATGCCGTCCTTGCGGATTTTGGCGATGGCCGGGCCCAGTTTGGCATCCGTGGCGTCCACGATCAGGTGGCCCACCATTTCGCGCAGCACCTTGCGGGCCACGGGGATCACCACCTGCGGCAGGATCGGGGCCATGGTGCCGCCCAGGTGAACGGCGCTTCGCATGTACCACGGCAGGAAGGCCGGCACCTTGGGGGCCAGTGCTGCGAGGTTGCGTGCTGCCACCTGCAGGTCCTCGGGCCGGACCACGCCGTCCACGAATCCCACGGTGAATTCGAGGCCGTTGGGGTCTTTCAGGACACCGGCCAACTGCTGGGCTGACGCGTCAACGGGGACCTTCGCGGCTTCCGTCAGCCAGTGCCGGACCAACGCGATGGCCTCGGTGGCGAGTCCCTTCGCCTGCTGCACGTCGACGTCGACATGCTGCGCAGTCGCTGCCGGTTCCATTGCGAGGTGGGTCATGGTTTGCCCCGTTCTTTCTGAGGTGGTGAGGAGTCTCTTTCCACCAGTATGGGCTCGCGCTCACATAAGATAAAGCGATCTTTTCTAAGCAATACAGGTTAGAAAAGCCAACTCTTTTTTCGCCCCTTAACCCCGTGTTGCCCTATCACTTATGGTCCCCAAACGCGGCGTTTGGGGACCATAAGTGATAGGGCAACGGGGAGGGAGTGGGACAAGGCGGGAGGGGGCCAGGTCAGTCGGCGGGGCGGGCCCCTACGGCTTCGTGGCGGCGCGGACTGTTGGGGTTCATCAGCGAGTTGCGCCGGCCGTAGGCGAAGTAGATCACCAGGCCGACGACCAGCCAGACGCCGAACCGCACCCAGGTTTCCCAGTGCAGCTGGAACATCAGGAAGGCCGAGGCCAGGACGCCGAAGGCGGGAACCAGCGGCATCAGCGGCAGGCGGAAGGTGCGTGGGGCATCCGGGCGCTTGTAGCGGAAGATGATCACCGAGAGGCAGACCACCACAAAGGCGGCCAGGATGCCGATGTTGGTCAGGTCGGCCACTTCCTTGATGGGGAAAACGCCGGCCAGGAAGGCCGAGGCGACACCCGCGATCCAGGTGACGCGCTGCGGGGTGCCGTGGCGGTCCGTCTTGGCGAACCAGCCGGGAAGGAGACCGTCGCGGCTCATGGCGAACCAGACGCGGGTGACGCCCAGGAGGAACGTGAGCATCACGGTCAGGATGGACAGCACCGCGAACACGGAGATGATGGTGGCGATCACCGGCAGCCCCACACCGGTGAAGGCGGAGGCAAAGCCGGCCTTGGGGTCGATGTCCTTCCAGTTCTGCATGCCGGTCAGCACCAGGGTGGCGGCAACGTAGAGCAGCATGGCCACGATCAGCGACAGGATGATGGCCTTGGGCATGTGCTTTTTGCCGTCCTTGGCCTCTTCGGCGGCGGTGCTCATGGCGTCGTAGCCAAAGACGGCGAAGAACACCGTGGCGGAACCGGCCAGGACCGGGCCGAAGCCGCTGGGCATAAACGGGTTGTAGTTGTTGGTGTCGATGTAGAAGACGCCCAGGCCAATGATGAAGAGGATGAGGATGACCTTGATGGCCACGGCCACCAGTTCGAATCGGCCGAACGCCTTGGTGCCGCGGGACAGGATCCAGGTGACCAGGAGGCACACGAGGATGGCAGGGAGGTTGATGAGCCCGCCCTTGCCCTCGTCCGCGGTGGAGGTCATCCAGACGGGCATGTGGACGCCGATGCCGGAGAGGAAGGCCTCAAGGTAGCCGGAGATCCCGATGGCCACCACCGCCACGATCGCGATGTACTCCAGCAGCAGGTCCCAGCCGATGAACCAGCCGATAACTTCGCCCAGGGCCACATAACCGTAGGTGTAGGCCGAGCCGGCCCGCGGAATCATGCCGGCGAATTCCGCGTAGGAAAGCGCGGCCGCCGCGGACGCGAGGCCGGCAATCAGGAAGGAAATAAGCACCGCGGGCCCCACCCCTGGTGTTCCTTCGCTGCCGGCTGCCACCAGGCCGGCGAGGGAGAAGATACCCACGCCGATGATGCCGCCGACGCCGATGGCCGTGAGCTGCCACAGGCCCAGGGACTTGAAAAGGCCGCTGTGTTTACTCTCTTCTTCGATGTCGTCAATGGGCTTGCGCCGCATGATCGACTGGCTCAGGTCTTTGCTGGTCATGGATTACTCCTGCTTGGGGTGCGACCCCGACGCGGCGCCCGGAGATGGCTGTGACGGGGGTAACTGGGTTCCAACAGTATGCACAGCGGCTTCCGTTAGATAAAGTGACTACTTCTAACCGATATTCATTAGATTCGATAAGGAATTCCATGCTTGATGTCCGCAGGCTGCGGCTCCTCCGGGAGCTGAGCATCCGGGGGACGCTTGCTGAGGTGGCGGAGGCCCTGCAGTACAGCCCGTCGTCGGTATCCCAGCAGCTGGCCCTGCTGGAGAAGGAAGTGGGGGTTGAGCTCCTGCGCAAGACCGGCCGCCGGGTCCAGCTGACGCCGCAGGCGGAGGTCCTGGTGGCCCATACCGCCCAACTGCTTGAAACCATGGAGCAGGCCGAAGCGGACCTGGCCGCGTCCCTGACCACCGTCACCGGAACCGTCCGGATCGCCGTGTTCCAGTCGGCAGCCCTGGCCCTGATGCCCGACACGCTGACCCGGATGGCTGCCGCATACCCGGAGGTGCGGATCGAAATGATCCAGCGGGAGCCCGAAACAGCCCTGCATGAGACCTGGGCGCGCGATTTTGACCTGGTCATCGCGGAACAGTATCCGGGCCACGCCGCGCCCAGGTATCCGGAACTGGACCGGCTGAAGCTCACCACGGATGCCATCCGGCTGGCGGTTCCACCGGCGGCCGACGGCGGAACCACCATCCGCTCGCTCGAGGACACCGCGGACCTCGCCTGGGTCATGGAACCGCGGGGTGCCGCATCCCGGCACTGGGCGGAACAGGCGTGCCGCAGCGCCGGCTTCGAACCGGACGTCCGCTTTGAGACCGCCGACCTGCAGGCACAGGCGCGCCTGATCGAGTCGGGCAACGCCGTGGCGCTGATGCCGGACCTGGTGTGGACCGGCCGGGGCACCACGGCCCAATTGGTGGAGCTCCCCGGCAGGCCGCACCGGACCATCTTCACGTCGGTCCGCCGCTCCAGCGCCCAGCGGCCGGCCATCCTGGCGGCCCGGGAAACCCTTGCCGCCGCGGCCGCAGCGGTGGCAGCCGGGGCGGGCCGGTCCTCAGCTGCGCCTGTTGATGACCTGGAAGGCCACCGCGCCGGTCAGTAGTTCGGTGAACAGCAGGACCGCCAGAGCCACCTCCACCGGGGCGCCCAGGCCGATCGCCACCACGGCAGCGCAGGTCAACAGGACCGAGAACAGGCCCATCACCGCCAGCGCCCTGGTGAAGACGGCGTTATCGCGTTCATCCCCGGTCTGCGCGAAGGCCCACTCGAAGGTGGTGACGGACTGCGGCCGGCGCATGGCCCGCCACACGCCGATGCCTGCCGCGGCCAACCCCAGCGCACCGCCCACCAGGAAGCCATTTCCCATGTTGCCGGGCCCGTATTCGCGCAGCAGGAGCCCTACCACCACAACGGTCGCGAGGCCCGTCAGGCAAAGACCCACCATCAGCGGCTTGTTTTGGCCAGGGAATCGTTCAGTCTGCATGGAAGATCTCCTCAACAGTGCGGTCGAAGTGGCGGGCGATGGCGATGGCCAGCGGCAGGAGACGGGTCATAGCGCCCCACTGTCGGTTGCGTCACAGCGCCACGGCTGGGCTCCGGCGTAGACTTGGTCCGTTATGAATCGAACAATGTTCAAGTCCAAAATCCACCGGGCCACCGTCACGCACGCGGACCTGCACTACGTAGGTTCCGTCACGGTTGACCTGGACCTGCTTGACGCTGCCGACATCCTGCCCGGGGAACTCGTGGCCATCGTGGACGTCACCAACGGCGCCCGGCTGGAAACCTACACCATCGCCGGCGAGCGCGGTTCCGGCGTCCTGGGGATCAACGGCCCGGCAGCGCACCTGGTGCAGGAGAACGACGTTGTTATCCTCATTACGTACGCCCAGATGACTTCCGCGGAAGCCCGCGCGTACACTCCCCGCGTGGTCCATGTGGATGCCGGCAACAGGATCATCCAGCTGGGCACCGACCCTGCCGAGGGCATCACCCCTGGGTTGGTGCGGCCGCCGTACGCCCTGGACAACTCGGCCCTGCCCGCGTAGTCCCTGTCCGGATGGCGGTATTTTCGCCGTCGCCACCCGCCCTTCAGGCTTAAATCTGATTAGCTGGGGGTTGTGAACCCCCGTCTGTTGACCTTCCGCCCCGCGGTGCGCGTGCCGTGCTAGGCGTGCTGGCGGGTTTTTTTGTGGTGTGGACCATCATCCTGGTGGGCTGGTTTGTTGGCCGACGGAAAATCCTGGGCGAGAACGCCCGCAACGTCCTCAGTTCGCTGACCTTCTTCGTGGCCAGCCCGGCTCTTTTGTTCGAAACCCTGAGCAAAGCGCACCTGCAGGAGGTCTTCGCGGCTCCCCTGCTCGTTACCGCCGTGGGCGCCATCGCCACCGCGCTGATATTTTTCACCATTGCCAGGTTGTGGCTCAAGCGCTCCCTGCCGGAAGCCCTGATGTCCTCCATGGCGGCCTCGCTGGCCAACTCGGCCAACCTGGGCATCCCTATTGCCGTCTACGTCCTGGGCGACGCGAGCTATGTGGCGCCGCTGCTCATTTTCCAGCTGGCTTTCTTCACCCCGTTGTTCCTGATGATCCTGGATTCGAGCACCAGCTCGCACCGCACCACTCCCCTTCGCTTCATCCTCATGGTCCTGCGCAACCCCATGATCGTCGGCTCGGGATTGGGCCTGCTGGTGGCGGGAACGGGAGTACAGATCCCCGCCCTGGTGATGGAACCAATCCACCTCATCGGCGGGGCCGCGATCCCCGCCATGCTCATCGCCTTCGGCATGAGCCTGAACGGGACCCGGCCACTGCAGGCCGACGCCGGCCGGCGCGTGGACACGCTGCTGGCCAGCGCGTTCAAGCTGGTGGTCCACCCCACCCTGGCGTACGTGTTTGCCCGGTTTGTGCTGGGAATGGAGGGGCATGCCCTGTTCGCCGTGGTGGTCACCTCGGCGCTCCCCACGGCCCAGAACGTATTCGTGGCAGCGAGCCGTTACAAAACAGGGCTGACGGTTGCCAAGGACACCGTGCTGATCACCACCGTAGTGGCCGTCCCTGCCATGATCGGCGTCGCCCTGCTCCTCGCCTGAGCCTTAAGCGCCCAACGGATTTACCCACCGAACCAGAACCGGAGAACCCATGTCCACCATCCTCGACACCGTCATTATCGGCGGCGGTGCCATGGGCTCCGCCGCCGCCTGGGCGCTGGCCCGGCGGGGCCGCCAGGTGACCCTGGTGGAGCAGTTCGGCCCGGGGCACAAGATCGGGGCCTCGCACGGTGCCACCCGGAACCTCAATCCCGGCTATGAGCGGCCCGAATACATCGCCATGCTCGCCGAATCGCTGGCCCTGTGGGATGAGCTCGAACAGGACAGCGGCACCACACTGCTGGAACGCACCGGCATCGCCAGCCACGGCCCGCACCCGCGGCTTCCTGCCGTGGCGGCGGCGCTGGAGGCGGCCGGCATCCGGGCGGAGATGCTTTCCCCCGACGCCGCGGCCGAGCGCTGGCGCGGCATCCGCTTCGACCGGCAGGTGCTCCACATGCCCGACGGCGGCCAGCTCAACCCGGATGCGGCTCTCCCGGTTTTCCAGCGGCTCGCCGCCGCCCGCGGCGCCGACATCAGGCACCACACCAGAGTGGCTGCCCTGGAGATCCTGTCCGACGGGGTCCGGCTGGTCCTCGAATCCGCCACGGGCACGGAGGTGGTCACCGCCGCCCAGGCCGTGGTTACGGCCGGCGCCTGGACCGGGAAGCTGCTGGGCGGGGAGTCCGGAGCAGGGCTGCGGTTCCCGCGGCTGCGGGTCACGCAGGAACAGCCCGCGCACTTCCGCATCGCAGACGAAGGGGCGTTCTGGCCAGGGTTCAACCACTACCCGGGTGCCGGGTCAGCCTACGCGAACTGGTACTCCCCGGTGTACGGCATGCAGACCCCGGGCGAGGGGATCAAGGCCGGCTGGCACGGGGTGGGTCCCGAGGTGGACCCGGACCGGCGCAACTTCCTGCCGGACCCGGTGCAGCTGGCCGCCCTGCAGTCCTACGCCCGCGCTTGGCTTCCCGGGGTGGATGCCGACTCGTTCGAGGCCATCAGCTGCACCTATACCAGCACCCCCGATGAGGATTTTGTGCTGGACCGGATCGGTCCGGTGGTCATCGGCGCAGGCTTCTCCGGGCACGGGTTTAAGTTCACCCCGGCGATCGGCCGGATCCTGGCGGACCTGGCCACCGGCACCCGGCCGGCGCCGGAAATGTTCCGCGCGTCCCGCTGACGGCTAGCTCCGGCGGGGCTCGTCGTGCCGTTTCCGGGTGCCGTGCTGGTCCTGGTGGGCGTCGAGGATCCTGGCGCAGCGGATGAAGCCCAGGTGCGAGTATGCCTGCGGGTGGTTGCCCAGGTGGGTTTCGGTGCCGGGGTCGTACTCCTCCGGCAGCAGCCCGGTGGGCCCGAACAGGTTGACCAGCTGGTCAAACAGGTCCCAGGCCTCTTCGATCCTGCCCACCGCGACATAAGCTTCGATCAGCCAGGTGGTGCAGATGTGGAACCCGCCCTCCAAACCCGGCAGGCCGTCGTCGTACCTGTACCGGAAAACCGTGGGCCCCACCCGCAGTTCGCGTTCCACAGCCGTGACGGTGTCCAGGAAGCGCTGGTCCGTGACGTCCAGCAGGCCCGAAAGGCCGATGTGCAGGACGGCCGCGTCAAGGTCCGGGCTGTCGTAGGCCACCGTGTAGGACTGAGCCGCCGCGTCCCAGCCTTCCTGCAGGACTTCGGCCTTGATGGCCGCAGCGGCAGGAGCCCATTCCGGTTTCGGCGCCCTTCCGTGGCGTTCGGCGGTACGCAGCGCCCGGTCCAGGGTGACCCAGCACATGACCTTGGTGTAGACGTGGTGGCGCGGGGCCCGGCGGGCTTCCCAGATGCCGTGGTCCGGCTCATGCCAGCGGGCCAGGACGGCAGCAGCCATCTGCACCAGGAGCTCCCAGTGGGGATCGGCGAGCGCGTCCTCCCGCTCGCTGAGGCTGTTCACCAGCTCGGCGATGGGACCGAAGACGTCCAGCTGGACCTGGTGGTCGGCGGCGTTCCCGATCCGGACCGGCCGTGAGCCGGCGTATCCGGGCAGGCTGTCGATGACGGCCTCGGTGGACAGCGGCGCGCCCGTCACGGAGTACAGCGGGTGGAGCCACTCGGGGCCTGGGGCGTTGGCCAGGATCCGGCCCAGCCAGGCCAGGAATCCTGCGGCCTCACTGGTGGAACCCAGGTCAACCAGGGCATTGACGGTCATGGACCCGTCCCGCAGCCAGCAGTAGCGGTAGTCCCAGTTCCGGGTTCCGCCAATGCCCTCCGGCAGGGACGTGGTGGGGGCGGCCAGCACGGCGCCGGTTGGCTGGTGGACCAGGGCACGCAGTACCAGCGCGGAGCGGCGCACCAGGGACGGCTTGACGGCGGGCAGCGCCAGGTTCTGCACCCATTGTCGGGCGTGCAGCGCTACGCCGGCCCGGCGGCCGGTCTCGCCCGCCGGATCGGCGGGTTGCGGCTCGGTGTCACCGCAGCGGAGGTTCAGCACCACGGGCCCGTTGGCCAGGTTTACGGCGGCCGTGGCGGTGGCGTGGCGGCCATCGGAGGTGATGTTGAACGTGACGCCGGGTGCCAGCAGGATGATGGGCTCCGAGGTGCCCATCACGTGCACCTCATCGCCCCGGGCTTCCATGCTGAAAGGGGCGGTGGCGTAGTCAGGCCTGGGGGCGAAGGTGATGGTGGCGGCGCCATGGCCGGACAGGACGCGGACCAGGCTGGTGATGCCGTCCGGGGCCGGTTCAAGGTAGTCGGTGACGGTGACGTCTGCCCAGCGCGTTTCCACGATCATGGTGCTTTCCACATAGCGCTGCCCCAGGACCTGGGAGGCCTTGACAGGGGCCACTGTGAAGTGGCCGGCGGCGTCCCCGCCCAGGATGTGGGCGAACAGGGAGCCTGAATCCGGCAGCGGGTGGCTCATCCAGCAGATCTTGGCATCCGGCGTGACCAGGGCCGTGACGGAGCCGTTGCCGATCATCGAGTGCCGTTCCAGGCCCACGGCGTCCTCGCCGAAGAGCCAGGCCCGGCGCAGTTCAAACAGGATGGCCAGCACGCGGGCAAAGGATTCCGGGTCCCGGAGCCGGTGCGCGGCCACCGACTTCCCGGCGCCCACCCGCAGGCCCATGTCCGGGCCGCGGAGCGTTGCCATGGCCAGTTCATCGCTGGCGGCGTCCCCGGCAAACATCGCGGCGCTGGCGCCCAGCCGGGACCGGAGGTTCTCCAGCGCGTCTGCTTTGGCCGGCTCCAGGATGGACAGGTCCAGCACCGAGCCGTCCACGATGAAGGCGAGCCCGTGCCGGGCGGCGATCTCCCGGGCGGCCTTCGTCACGGCGGAAACCACGTCCGGGGCGGCCGGCCGGGTGTGGACTGAGACGGCAACGGGTTTGCGTTCCATCCAGATGCCTTTCATGAACCCCACCGCCTCGTTGAGTTCGGCGCCGACCTTCTGGAGGAGGGCTTCCGTGGCAAGGGTCTGGGCGTGCGCGAAACCCATGTCGAACTCCGCGCCGTGGGAGCCCACCAGGTGCACTTCCGCGGGCAGCCGGGACACAGCGGCAAGGTCGCGGAGCGAGCGGCCGGAGATGACAGCGGCGTGGGTGTTGGGCAACGCGGCCAGGGCGCGCAGCGCGATCGCGGCGCTGCCCAGCGGCAGGGTTTCGGTGGAAATGCCCTCCGCGTCGCAAAGGGTGCCGCCGTAGTTGCAGGCCACCAGCAGGCCGGGGACGCGGGCCAGGACCTTCAGTTCGGCAAGCAGTGCCGGCGTGAGTCCGTCATCCGCTGCGTCCGTCTGGACGAAGGCGCGCAGCAGGCCCAGGGGAAGTGACCGGGTGAGGAGCGCGGAGTCCGCCACGCTTTGGTTCAACGGCGTCGCCATCCTGGTGCTCCTCGCGGCAGGCCCGGCCCGGGGGGAACTGCCGCGGGCTGCGGACTGCCGGGTGGTGCCCCGCCCCGGCATCCACGGACGCCGGAGGGGACACTGACCATGGTCCCGCCGGCCAGTTTCACCTGAATATCGGGGGGATTGCCGCCATGTTAAGTCGGGGCGCCGGTGGGAATCAGACCCGCAGCAGGCCGGCGGCTTCCGCCAGCAGCTCCACGGACCGCAGCCGGGAATCGGTCCCGGTGCTCTGGTGGGCCACGATGAGTTCGTCGGCGTCGGCGTGCCGGCCAAAGGAGTCCAGGTAGTCCAGCACCACATCCGGGGTGCCCACGGCGGAGTACGTCATCATCTGCGACACGTGCTGGCCCTGCGGGGAATCCAGCACCATGTCGGCCTCATCGTCCGTGAACTCGCGGCCGCCGCCGAAGAACAGGGACACGCGCGCACGCTTGGTGGCCTGCATCATGGCCTGCGCCTCTGCGGCGGAGTCTGCGGCGATGACGTTGACGCCGGCGATCACGTGCGGGGCGTCCAGCTGTGCGGACGGCTTGAATTCGCGTCGGTAGGTGGCCACGGCATCCTGCAGCGCCGCCGGCGAGAAGTGCGAGGCAAAGGCGTACGGCAATCCCAGTTGGGCAGCCAGGCGGGCGCCGAAGAGGGAGGAGCCGAGGATGTAGAGGGGCACGTCGGTGTCCTTGCCGGGGGTCGCTTCCACACCCTGGACCCGGGTGGGACCGGTGAGGTAGCCCTGCAGTTCCAGGACGTCCTGCGGGAAGCTGTCTGCGGACATCGGATCGCGGCGCAGGGCGCGCATGGTGTTCTGGTCGCTGCCGGGCGCGCGGCCCAGGCCCAGGTCGATCCGGCCCGGGTGCAGGGTCTCCAGGGTGCCGAACTGCTCGGCGATGGTCAGCGGCGAGTGGTTGGGCAGCATCACGCCGCCGGAACCCAGCCGGATGCTTTCCGTGTGGGCCGCCACGTGGGCGATCAGCACACTGGTGGCGGACGACGCGATGGAGGACATGTTGTGGTGCTCCGCGTACCAGACCCGCCGGTATCCCAGCTTCTCGGCCGCCTGCGCCATGGCCACGCTGCCAGCGAAACTCTCCGCAGCCGTCTGGCCTTTGCCGATGGTTGCCAGATCAAGGATGGAGAGGGGAAGAGTCACGGTGCTGCCGGCCTTTCAGAGCGTTGCGTTGGAAATGCCGGCCGGGTCACGGCAGGCACAGCAGGTATAACGACGGCGGCGCCCGGCTTATTTCGACGGGTTTCCGGAATACCCGGCACACTGGGGCTGTTGCCGCCTCTATGACCCCTGATACGAACCAGCTGGAACTTTCCGCCACCATCAGCCTTAAGGATCTCGGCACGGTGCACAGACTTGGCTTCGGCGCCATGCGCATCGTCGGCGATGGCGTCTGGGGCGAGCCCACCGACCGGGCGGCCGCCGTCGCGGTGGTGCGCCGCGCCGTCGAACTCGGTGTTGACTTCATCGACACGGCAGACTCCTACGGCCCGAACATCAGCGAGGAGATCCTGACCGAGGCCCTGCACCCGTACCGGGAGGGCCTGAAGATCGCCACGAAGGTGGGTTTCACCCGCACCGGGCCGAACCGCTGGGTTCCGGTGGGACGGCCGGAATACCTGCGCCAGCAGACCGAGCTGAGCCTGCGGAAGCTCAAGGTGGACACCCTGGACCTCCTGCAGCTGCACCGGATCGATCCCAAAGTGGACGCCGAGGAACAGTTCGGGGTGCTGCGCGAGCTGCAGGACGAGGGCAAGGTCCGTGCGCTGGGCCTGTCGCAGGTCAGCGTTGCGGAACTGGAGGCGGCCGGCCGGCACTTCACTGTGTCCACTGTCCAGAACCGCTACAACCTGACGGACCGCAGTTCGGCGGACGTGCTGGAGTACGCGGAAAAGAACGGCATCGGGTTCATCCCCTGGGCCCCCATCTCCGCCGGTGAACTGGCGCAGCCCGGCGGCCCGCTGGATGCTGCCGCCAAGCGGTTGGGGGCCACCACGTCCCAGGTGGCGCTGGCGTGGCTGCTGCGCCGCTCCCCCGTGATGATGCCCATCCCGGGGACCGGCTCCGTGGCACACCTCGAGGAGAACCTGGCTTCGGCCGGTGTAGGCCTCGACGACGCCACGTACGCTGAGCTCGAAGCAGCCGGCAAGTAGCACCACCCGGATGCGGAAAGGCCCGGCCACGGCGGACCGGGCCTTTTCCGGCGCCGGGTGATGCCGCCACGAATATGACCGCCGCGGTCGCCCGGTTAACGGCGGTTACGCCGCGTATCTCCGGGTTGCGGAGGCCTTTGGCCTGGCGGGGAGGGCTGCCGGATAGTTGCTGCACAAGCACACTTCCGCTGCATCAGTCCTTACCTCCCAGGAGAAAAAATGGCCACCATTAAGGCAAAGCCGCTCGCGGCCGCGGCCCTGACCATCACCGCATTGCTGGGGCTCGCCGCCTGCTCGGACCCCGGCGCCTCCGCGGCCGCAGGGCCGGCCACCGGCGCCGCCACCACCGCGGCCGGCAAGCAGTTCAACCTGGCGCCCGAGCAGGACCGGTTCAAGGTGTCTGTCGACGCCGAGGCAGCCGCCCTGGTCCCCGAAGCCATCAAGGCCGACGGCAAGCTGACGGTAGTGTCCACGGGCGGCACCGCGCCGCTGAGCCTGTTCGCCACGGACAACAAAACCGTGATCGGCAGCGAAGTGGACATCGCCCACGCCGTGGGGGAGACCCTGGGCCTGCAGGTCGAGGTGCTTCCGGTGGCCTGGGCCGACTGGCCGCTGGGCGTTGAGTCCGGCAAGTACGAGGCCGTGCTGTCCAACGTCACCGTGACCGAGGCCCGCAAGGAAAAGTTCGACTTCGCCACCTACCGAAACGACCTCCTGGGCTTCTACGCCAAGACGGACTCCGACGTCGGCGAGGTCAAGGAAGCCAAGGACGTGGCCGGCAAGCGCATCATTGTGGGCTCGGGCACCAACCAGGAAGCCATCCTGGTGCGCTGGGACGAGGAAAACAAAAAGAACGGCCTGGCGCCGGTGGAATTCCAGTATTACGACGACGACTCGGCCTCCACGCTGGCACTGCAGTCCGGCCGGGCGGACCTGACGTTTGCCCCCAACGCGGGCTCGGCCTACAAGGCCGCCCTGGACGGCAAAACCAAGCAGGTGGGCACCCTGAACGGCGGCTGGCCCCTGACGGCCGAGATCGCGTTCACCACCAAAAAGGGCAACAACCTCGCCGTGGCCGCCCAGGCGGCATTGAATGAACTGATCGACAACGGTACCTACGCCAAGATCCTGGACCGCTGGGGCCTCACCTCCGAAGCCATCGAAAAGTCCGAGCTGAACCCGCCTGGCCTGCCCAAAAAATAACGGGACCTCCCGCCGACTGAATCCCAGCCCCGCTCCGGCGGGGCTGGGATTCTTCGAATGTGGGCTCCCGGCGGGTTTGGCATACTCTGGCCAGATGGGGACAAAGACCGTGAACTCAGGTGAGCAGCTTGACAGGCAATCGCGCATTCTCGAGGCGGCCCTGGAACTGCTGTCACGGCACGGCATTTCGGGTGTGAGCATGCGTGCGGTGGCCCGGGAGGCCGGCGTCGCGCTGGGCCTGGTGAACTACTACTACGACGACAAAACCAGCCTGATACGGGCCGCCCTGCACCGGGTTGAGGAGCAGGACCTCCTGCTGCTGGCACCGGACCCCTCGGCCGAACCGGATGAACAACTCCGCAGGGCCCTGCGGCGGATCGCCGGTGCCGACCTCCTGACCACCAGGTACCTGTCCCTGCGCCTTCACCTTTGGGCCCTCGCCCAGGCCGATGCAGACTATGCCGAGATTAATGCCGCCGCCTTCGACGGGTATCTCGACGGGCTCGCGGCGCTCGTCTCGAAGGCCATCCCCGGGCTTGCCTGGCAGGAATGCCGGGAGCGGGCCGCAGACATTGTGGTGGTGCAGAACGGCATGTGGCTGACGTCGCTGCTGGGCGTGGATGAGGCCTCCATCCAGCGAAGCATCGCCCGCACGGAAGAGATCGCTTTCGCCCCACAGGCCGGCAGCCAGACCTAGGCGTCGGGCCCAGCCCCGCCCCAAGGCGGACCATTTCCAGCAACCGGTATCGGCCTGAGACATCTTGAACGTTTGTTCAAGAAAGCATTGAACAGTCGTTCAACTTCAGCTAATGTCCTCCGTATGACCTACGCCACACCTAATGACGACGTGCCAGCAGCCACCCTGTTCATCAACGGCTCGTGGGAGCCTGCCGCATCCGGCGCGGTGCGCCACATCCGCAACCCGGCCGACGGCGAACTGGCCGCCACCGTATCCGAAGCCGGGCAGGAAGACGCTGAACGCGCCATCGCTGCAGCCCGGGCCGCCTTCGATTCAGGAGTCTGGTCAAACGTCCCGGCCCCGGATCGCGGCAGCTTCCTTCTGAAGGTCGCTGCCGGACTGCGCGAACACCGCGAAAAGTTCGCCCGCGCCGAGTCGCTGGACACCGGCAAGCGGATGGTCGAAAGCCGCATCGATATGGACGACATCGCCGCCTGCTTCGAATATTTCGGCCGGCTCGCCGGGCAGCAGGCGGGCCGCATCGTCGACGCCGGGGACCCCGCCGTCGTCAGCAAAATCACCTACGAACCCGTGGGCGTCTGCGGCCTGATCACGCCCTGGAACTACCCGCTGCTCCAGGCGGCCTGGAAGATCGCCCCCGCCCTGGCCGCCGGCTGCACCTTCGTCCTGAAGCCCTCCGAGCTGACCCCGTCCACCGCCATCCTGGCCATGCAGCTGCTGCAGGACCTCGGCCTGCCGGACGGCGTCGCCAACCTCGTCACCGGAGCCGGCGCGGAGGCAGGCGCGCCGCTCTCCGAACACCCCGACGTCGACCTCGTTTCCTTCACCGGCGGCCTGGAAACCGGCAAGCGCATCGCGGCCGCCGCAGCCGGCACCGTCAAGAAAGTGGCACTGGAGCTCGGCGGCAAGAACCCCAACGTGGTGTTTGCGGACGCGGACTTTGACGCCGCCGTCGACAACGCCCTTAACGGCGCGTTCGTCCACTCCCGGCAGGTCTGCTCGGCCGGGGCGCGGCTGGTGGTGGCGGAATCCATCGCCGAAAGCTTCGTGGCCGAACTGGTCCGCCGCGCACAGGCGATCAGGCTTGGCGGCCCCTTCGACGAGGCGGCAGAAACCGGCCCCCTGATCTCCGCGGCCCACCGGGACAAGGTCCACGCCTACGTCCAGCGCGGCATCAACGAGGGCGCGCGGCTGCGGTGCGGCGGCGCGGCACCTGTTGGGGAAAAGTACGACGCCGGCTTCTACTACCAGCCCACCGTCCTGGACCGCGTTGCCAGGGGAATGTCCGTGGTCACCGACGAAGCGTTCGGCCCGGTGGTGACGGTGGAGACGTTCCGCACCGAGGACGAGGCGGTGGCCATCGCCAACGACACCGTCTACGGCCTGGCCGGAGCGGTCTGGACCCAGGACGCGGGCAAGGCGCAGCGCGTGGCGTCCCGGCTGCGGCACGGCACCATCTGGATCAACGACTACCACCCCTACCTCCCCCAGGCCGAGTGGGGCGGCTTCGGCCAGTCCGGCGTCGGCCGCGAGCTGGGCCCGACCGGCCTGGCCGAGTACCAGGAAGCCAAGCACACCTACCAGAACACCAGCCCGCAGGTAACCGGCTGGTTTGCTGACCACAGCAAGGAGAACTAGATGCACGTGGAAAACATCGGGGATCTTCCCGGGCGCGGATTCGACTACGTCGTTATTGGTGGCGGATCCGCCGGAGCCGCAGTGGCCGCCCGGCTGAGCGAGGATCCGGACGTGACCGTGGCCCTCGTGGAGGCCGGCCCGGATGACCGCGGCCTGCCCGAGATCCTGCAGCTGGACAGCTGGATGGAGCTGCTGGAATCCGGCTATGACTGGGACTACCCGGTGGAACCGCAGGAGAACGGCAACTCCTTTATGCGCCACGCCCGCGCCAAGGTGATGGGCGGCTGCTCCAGCCACAACTCCTGCATCGCGTTCTGGGCCCCGCGCGAGGACCTGGACGAGTGGGAGTCGAAGTACGGCGCCACCGGCTGGAACTCTGCAACCGCCTGGCCGCTCTATCAGCGACTGGAAACCAACGAGGATGCCGGCCCTGACGCGCCGCACCACGGTGACTCAGGCCCCGTGCACCTGATGAACGTGCCCCCGGTGGATCCTGCCGGCGTCGCGCTCCTGGATGCATGCGAACAGACCGGCATCCCCCGGGCAAAGTTCAACACCGGAACCACGGTGGTCAACGGCGCCAACTTCTTCCAGATCAACCGCCGCGCGGACGGCACCAGGTCCTCCAGCTCGGTCTCCTACATCCACCCCATCACGGAGCGCGAAAACTTCACCCTGCTGACCGGCTTCCGCGCCCGCCAGCTGGTGTTCGACGCGGACAAGCGCTGCACCGGCGTCGACGTTGTGGACTCGGCGTTCGGCCGGACCCACAGGCTGTCCGCCCACCGCGAGGTCATCCTGTCCACCGGCGCCATCGACTCGCCCAAGCTGCTGATGCTCTCCGGCATCGGCCCCGCGGCGCACCTTGCCGGGCACGGGATCGAAGTCCTGGTGGACTCCCCCGGCGTAGGCGAAAACCTGCAGGACCAGCCTGAGGGCGTGGTCCAATTCGAGGCCAAACAGCCAATGGTGCAGAGCTCGACGCAGTGGTGGGAGATCGGCATCTTCACCCCCACCGAGGAAGGCCTGGACCGCCCGGACCTGATGATGCACTACGGCTCCGTACCGTTCGACATGAACACCCTGCGGTACGGCTACCCCACCACCGAGAACGGTTTTTCCCTCACCCCGAACGTCACGCACGCCCGTTCCCGCGGCACCGTCCGGCTGCGCAGCCGCGATTTCCGCGACAAGCCGATGGTGGATCCACGCTATTTCACGGATCCCGACGGCCACGACATGCGGGTCATGGTGGCCGGCATCCGCAAGGCCCGCGAGATCGCCGCCCAGCCGGCCATGGCCGAGTGGGCCGGGCGTGAGCTGTCGCCCGGGATCGGGGCACAAAGCGACGAGGAACTTCAGGACTACATCCGCAAGACGCACAACACGGTTTACCACCCCGTCGGCACCGTCCGGATGGGCCCGCCCGACGACGGGATGTCGCCGCTCGATCCAGAGCTGCGGGTCAAGGGCGTCACAGGACTGCGCGTCGCTGACGCCTCCGTGATGCCTGAACACATCACAGTCAACCCCAACATCACCGTCATGATGATCGGCGAGCGTTGCGCGGACCTCATCCGCGCCGGCCGCACCGGCGAAACGACAACGGCCGAACTGGAGTTCAGCGCCTCCCACGCCTGAGTACCAGGCGTCATCACCATCGTGCTTTTCTGATCGAGGAGTCCAAATGTTGGAACCCAGCAAGAGTATTGATTCAAGCGGCATGGACGAGTTCGGCTACACCCAGACCCTGGACCGGAGCATCGGCAAGTTCGCCAGCTTTGCAGCAGGCGTCAGCTACATCTCCATCCTCACCGGCGTTTTTCAACTGTTCTATTTTGGTTTTTCCATGGCCGGACCGGCGTATGCCTGGTCCTGGCCCATTGTCTTCGTTGGCCAGCTGATGGTGGCGCTGTGCTTCGCCGAACTGGCCGGCCGCTACCCCGTGGCGGGATCCGTCTACAACTGGGCCAAACGGCTGGCGTCCGGTACCTCGGCGTGGCTGGCCGGCTGGCTGCTGCTGCTGTCCTCCATCATGGCGCTGGGGTCCGTGGCCCTGGCGCTGCAGCTCACCCTGCCGCAGCTCTGGTCCGGGTTCCAGTTCGTTGGTGACGGCACCGGCCCGTTCGACTTTGCCATGAACGGCGTGGTGCTGGCCACCATCATGATCACCATCTCCACCCTCATCAACGCGTTCGGCGTGAAGCTTATGACCCGGATCAACAGCGTTGGGGTTTTTGTGGAGTTGGTGGCAGCCGTCCTGCTGATCCTAGCGCTTGGCTGGCATGTGGTGCGGGGGCCTGAGGTCTTCTTCGACACCACCGGTTTCGGGGAAGGCCATGACCTGGGCTTCTTCGGCGTCTTCCTGATCGGGGCCATGGCGTCCGGCTACGTTATGTACGGCTTCGATACCGCCAGCTCCCTTGGAGAGGAGACGAAGGACCCCAAACGCACGGCACCCAAGGCCATCCTGCGGGCCGTCACCGCCTCGTTCCTGCTCGGTGGCCTGATCCTGCTTTTGGCATCCTCGCCGCGCCGGACCTCACCGATCCCAAAATCGGTTCTGCCGACGGCGGCCTGCAGCACATCGTGCTCTCCGTCCTGGGCGGACCCTTCGGCAAAGCCTTCCTTGTCTGCATCGTGGTGGCCGTGGTGGTCTGCACCCTGTCCGTCCACGCGGCCGCCATCCGGATGATGTTCGCCATGGCGCGGGACAACAACCTCCCCTTCAGCAGGCAGCTCAGCAAAGTGGATCCGGTCCGCAGGACCCCTACCGTCGCGGCCATCGTCATCGGCGCCCTGGCCGTTATGCCGCTGCTCATCAACGTTATGCAACCGGCGATCTTCACGATTCTGTCCAGCATCAGCATCGTGCTGATTTACCTGTCATATCTCCTGGTCACTGCGCCCATGCTGCGCAACCGGCTCCTGGGCAGGTGGCCCGGCGAAAATTCCGACGCCGGCTTCAGCATGGGCAAATGGGGGCTGCCGGTGAACATCCTCGCCGTCCTGTGGGGCGCCGCCATGACAGTGAACCTGATCTGGCCGCGCCCCGAGATTTACAACTCTGTGCCTCCGTTCGAGTGGTACCTGCAGTGGGGCGGGGTGATCTTCGTCGCCGGCGTCACCGCTGGCGGCGCCCTGCTGTACCGCCTGAAGATCCGCCATCAAACGGGTGTCCTGGCCGAGCATGCCGCGGCCGTCGCAGCCCATCCTTCGTCGGGTCCGGGCGGAGAGGAAGCACCGGCTGCCGCCGCCGGACTGGAGGCCAAGGTGCCCTAGAGCAGCTGTTCCCACACGGTCAGCTGCAGCCGGACCAGCTCCGCGGTGGATTCCGCCGCGGAGCTGTCCTGCTCACGCATGCCGGACCGGGCCGGTGGCGGTGACGGCATCGCCGGAACGGACAGGCGTCGCCAGGCCAAGGTTTTCCCGGAGCGTGGTGCCGCGGTACTCCGTGGGGTAGACGCCGCGTTCCTGCAGTTCCGGCACCAGGTGGTTGACGATGTCGTCCAGGCCCGTGGGGATGAGCCACGGCGAGATGTTGAAGCCGTCCACGGCCCCCACCCTGGCGAATTCCGCGAGGTGATCGGCCACGGCGGAGTAGGAGCCGGTAAATGTGGCGTCCATGCGGGAGGTCTTGGCGGAGACGAACTGCCGGATGGACAGGCCTTTGTCCTTCGCCTCGGCCCGCCACTGGTCCGCGAGCTGCCGGGCTTTGGCGCCGTGGAATCCGCTGCCCCGCGTCTCCGATGTCTCCTCCACCACGGGATCGATTTCGGGGAGCGGCCCGTCGGGGTCGTAGCCGGAGAGCTCCCGGCCCCAGAACTGTTCGAGGTAGGCAAGGGCCTGCTGCGGCCCGATCTGCAGGCTGCGGACCCACTCCTTCTTGGCCCGGGCCTCCTGGTCGGTGGCCGCGAGGATGAACTCGCTGGCCGGCATGATCTGGACGGCGTTGGCAGGACGGCCTGCCGCCAGTGTCCGGGCCACCAGGTCGGTGCGGAATTCAATGGCTTTCTCCAGCTTGGGGTGCGCGGAGAAGATCACGTCAGCCTGCCGGGCGGCGAAGTCCCGGCCTTCCGGGGAATCCCCGGCCTGGAACAGCACCGGGCGGTACTGGGCGCTGCGCGGAAGGCGGGGCGTGACGTCCACGGTGTAGTGCTGGCCCTCGTGGCGTACGTGGCGGGCCGGGCCGGCGGGGGTCTCCCACGAATCCCAGATCCGTTTGGCGGTCTCCACAAAGGCTTCCGCGTGCTTGTACCTGTCAGCGTGGTCAAGGTAACCGCCGCGGCGGAAATTCGCTCCGGTCCAGGCGTTATCGGTGGTAACGATGTTCCAGGCGGCCCGGCCGCCGGAAATCAGGTCGAGGCTGGCCAGCCGGTGTGCCAGGTCCGCGGGATCGTTGTAGGTGGTGTTCTGGGTGGCCACCAGGCCAATGTTGGTGGTGACGGCGGCGAGGGCAGCCAGGGCGGTCTGTGCGTCGGGGCGGCCCACCACGTCCAGGGCGTGCGGCCGGCCCAGGTGCTCGCGCAGGCGCAGCCCTTCGCCCAGGAAGAAGGCGGCGAACAGGCCGCGCTCTGCGGTCTGCACCAGCCGGCGGAAGGATTCGAAGTCCGTTTGCGAGCCGGATTCGGCGGCCTTCCAGATGGTGCCCGAGTTCACCCCCTGGAAAAAGATGCCGAACTGCAGGGTGCCCGAGGGCGTAAAAACGGTGGGATCGGATTTAGCACTGCTGTGCGAAGTCATGGTTTTTCCTTACTCTGCGGCGGCAATGGCGGTTGCGGCGGCGTCGGCGTAGCGGCTGGCGGGGCGGTCAAGGCCCAGCAGGTCCCGGAAGGTGGCATCCTGCAACGGTGCGCGCAGGGCGCCGCTGCGCCGCAGCTCCGGCAGGACCACGCGGGAGAGCTCGTCGAGTTCCACATCGAACGACGCCGGGTGGAGGCGGACGCCGTCGGCTTCCGCCAGGATCGGTGCCAGTAAAGCGGCAAGCCCGGCCGCGCTGCCCGTAAAGAGCGCACGGCCGCTGTCCGCCGGCGCGGGGCGATCTGCCGCTGCCAGCCCGCGTGAGTCCAGGACCACGTCAAGTTCGGCGATGATGGCCACCCCGGTGCGCAGCCGGCTGCGGGCATCCCGGACCTCTGCGGTCAACAGTTCGGGCGTGGGTGCGGTCACCAGGACCGCGTCCACTGCGGCGTCGTCCACCAGTCCGCTGCCCAGCAGGCCCAGCGGGGCGATGACCGGCAGCTGGCCCTGAAGCGGCCGCGGAATGATGGAAGGGCCCTTGATGGAATAGCCGGGGCCGGCCTCTTCCGGGGCGGTGAAGTCCACATAGTGGAGCTTGTCCACGTCGATGTAGCGGCCGGTGGCCACGTCGCGGATGACGGCGTCGTCCTCCCAGGAATCCCAGAGCCTGCGGGAAACCTCGATCGCAGCCGAAGCCTCTTTGGCCAGGCCTTCGCCCGTGACGCTGCGCCGGCCCACAGCTGCGGCGGCCGCCGGGGATTCGGTTGCCGTAGCAATCCAGCCGGCCCGGCCGCCCGAAACGTAGTCCAGGCTGGCCAGCTGGGTGGAGACGTGGAACGGTTCGGTGTACACGGTGTCCACTTCGGGAACCAAGGCGATGGACCGGGTCACGGGGCCGGCAAAGGCTGCGCGCTGCAGCGCGTTGGCACGGCCCGCTTCCGGGGCGTCCTTGAACGTGGCCACGTGGAAACCTGCGGATTCCACTGCCAGCACGGCGGCGGCGAGGGTGCCGGATCCGGCCCCGTCCCAGCCGGCGCCGTCGAGTTCGATGGCCAGGAAACCGGGGCGTGCTGTAGCTGCGGTGCTCACTGCTGGTCCTTCCGTTCGTAGGGTGTCTTTTCGCCGGCTTCGATGGCCACCGGAAGCCGGTTTTCGGCCGGCGGCAGCGGGCAGGTGGCAAGGTCGGTGTAGGCGCAGGGAAGGTTAACGGCGCGGTTGAAGTCGAGCTCCACCGATCCATCAGCGGCCGGAGCCACGGACACCGACCGGTTGGCGGCGTAGGTGGTCTTTCCGGAGGTCTGGTCCGTGAACAGCACCGTGAGGGATCCGGCCGTGTAACCGTTGAACGCGGTCAGCGACAGGTCCTGGCCTTCGAGCCGGAAACGCAGCTCGCCCGGGGCTTCGTAAACGTGCTGGATGCCCTCGACGGCGGCGCCAACGGTGGTGGTGCGCGGCGTTTCGAAGGGCACATACGTCGCGGGGACGGCAAAGGCCGCGTTCGGGGCGTAGGCAGGGGTCCCCTGGTAGGTGCCGAGCAGGGCGTTGTCCGGGTGCCGCGGCCGGACGATGTACAGCCCGCCGCGTTTAGCCAGTTCCACCACTGCGTTACCGGCTGCGAAGTTGATCCCGCCGCGTTCCGGAATGGGGCCAAAGGTGATGGTGGTGCCCGTTGCAGTATTGAGCTCCTGCCCGTCCTGCTCCAGGCTTTCGCCGGCCGCCAGGACCACCGTGACGGTGTCGGCATCCGCGCTCCAGGTGCCCGGTGCGCCGTCCAGCGGGGTGGGCGTGGCGTCAAGCCAATGCAGGTGGGTGACGGCGAGGAAGCCGTGCGGGGAGGCCCGGTGCTGTTCGTGGGCTGTGTGCCATTCTTCCCACTCAGCGGCGAACAGCGTCGTTTCAGCGTGCGTAGTCAAGGGTGCTCCTGGTCTGGATGGAAGTGGCTGGGACAGCAGGTTGGGGGCGCAGCCCGTACGGGTCTTCGGCCTCCCACAAGGTGGTGGGAGCGGCGGCCCGCACGGCGGGGATGACTTCAAGGGCGAACCGCTCCAGGATGTCCAGCTGCTGCCCGAAGGGAAGGGTGGTGGGAAGGGAAATGGATTGCAGGTCGTGGCCGTACAGCCCGTGGTAGCTCAGGATCTTGTCCACCACCTGTTCGGGGCTGCCCACCAGGGCCGGTCCTTCCGCCACCGCGTGGTTGATGTCCCGGAAGGGCGAGTTGTTGCCGGGGACGTTGCGGTTGCGGGTCAGCGCCTCGTACACAGGCCCGAACTGGCGGATGGCCTCCTGCGTGGTGTCCGCGATAAACACACCACCGGCGCCGCTGCCCGAGCCAACATACTGGTGTTTCGGGTCATGGCCGTGGCGCTCGTATTCGTCCCGGTAGTGCTGGATCAGCACATGGTAGTTTTCCCGCGGCTGGATGGCGTTCGCCGTGAACAGCGGGTCCCCCCACTTGGCGGCCAGGGCCGCCGATGTCAGCGTTGTGGCAGAGCCGTGCCAAATCCGGGGCGGGCCGTCAAACGGACGGGGCGTGGTGGTGGTGGGCTCGGTCAGGGGTGCCCGGAACCGGCCGGACCAGGTGAGGTTCTCCTCGCGCCACAGCCGGCGCAGCAGTTCATACTTTTCGGCCAGGAGCTCCCATTGGTGGTCCAGGTCCAGGCCGAAGAGCGGGTACTGGAGCACCTCATTGCCCTTGCCGATCACCAGTTCCAGCCGGCCGCGGCTGAGCTGGTCGATCGTGGCGTAGTCCTCGGCCACCCGGACCGGGTCCAGGACGGAAAGGACGGCGACACCGGTCTGCAGCCGGATCCGCTCCGTGACGGCAGCGATGGCCGCCAGCACCGTGGTGGGCGAGGAGGAGATGAACTCCCCCGCATGCCGCTCACCCACGGAGAACCCGTCGTAGCCCAGTTCCTCGGCCCGCTGTGCGGTCTGCACCACCTGGTTCAGCCGGTCCGCGGTGGAAACGATGTCCCCGGTGAGCGGGTTCTTCAGGTGCGGAATAATGTCCAGGACCTGGAACTTCATTTTGCGGCCCCGAAACTTTCCGCCGTGACCGTTGCCGACTCCGGCAGGGCTTCCTCGCTCAAACCCCAACGTTCCAGGACGTCCCCGTAGCTGCCGTCCTTGATGGCGGCGTTCAGCGCCTCGGTGATGACCGGGGCCAGGCCGTTGCCCCGGAGCGTGGTGGCTGCCACCAGGGTTTCTGCCGGCCAGCCGGCATTGACCTTGCCCACCACTTTGAGGTCGTCGCGGGTGTTTTCCCGGTACACGGTGGACGGGTAGGGGGCGATGTTCAGGTCCGTGCGGCCTGAGGACAGCGCCAGGATGGTATCGGCGTCGGACGAGTAGTACTGCAGCGTGGCCGGGGCCTTGCCCTTGTCCTCAAGTTCCTTGTTCCAGGCCAGCAGGATCTTTTCCTGGTTGGTGCCGGATCCCACGGAAACCTTCAGGCCGGAAATGTCGTCGGAGCCCTTGATGTCGTAGCTTGCGGATTTTTTGGCTTCGAACCCCATAAACGCGGCCCGGTAGGTGGCGAAGTCGAAGAGCTTCACCCGGTCCTTGTTGACGCCCACGTTGGAAAACACGGCTTCGAAGTCGCCCGACTGGGTTTTCAGCGGCCAGTTTTCCCAGGAGGTCACCTGGATGTCCAGGTCCAGGCCCAGCTTGTCCGCTACCAGCTGGGCGATGTCGATCTCCACGCCGATGGGCGTTTTGTCATCCGTGGCGTGGAACGTCAGCGGAATCGACCCTGCCGTGGTGGCGATGGTCAGCTTGCCGTCCTTGCCGATCAGGTCCGGCACCTTGGCGGCGAGCGCGGCGTCCTTCTCTGCCCGGATGCGCTGCTGGTCCGGCGAAGTGTTGTAGACCACTCCGTTGCGGGCCGCCGTCGGCTCCGCCGGGGCCGAGGCGTTTCCAGCGGCGGAGGCGCCGGGGTCGGCGCACGCGGACAAGGCTGCGGTGCCCAGGAGGACGACGGCGGGCAGGGCGGCAAGGGTGCGGACGCGGCGCGGGTGCCGGCGGCCGGCGCCGGGGAGAATGGAGGAGAAAGCCATGGTGGATCCTTTAGATGTTGAAGGCGGGTTCGAGGACCTTGGAGAAGAAGCTCCTGGTGCGCGGTTCGCGGGGGTTGGTGAAGAGTTCCTGGGGTGTGCCCTGTTCCACGATCTGGCCCTGGTCCATAAACACCACGGTGTCCGCGACGTCCCGGGCGAAGCCCATTTCGTGGGTGACGATGATCAGGGTGGTGCCGGACTTGGCCAGTTCACGGATGACGTCCAGCACTTCGTTGACCAGCTCGGGGTCTAGTGCGGACGTTGGCTCGTCGAACAGCAGGATCTTGGGGTCCAGGGCGAGTGCCCGGGCAATGGCCACGCGCTGCTGCTGGCCGCCGGAGAGCTGGCGGGGGTAGGCGTCGGCGCGGTCCTTGAGCCCTACGCGGTCCAGGAGTTCCAGGCCGCGGCGCCGTGCTTCCTCCTTGGTGCTTTTGGCTTTTCCGGGGCGCTGTGCCACCACCGGGGCTTCGGCGACGTTCTCGAGCGCCGTCAGGTGCGGGAAGAGGTTGAAGTTCTGGAACACCATGCCGATTTCGGTGCGCTGCTTCAGGATGTCCTTTTCCCGCAGCTCGTGCAGCCGTTCGCCGCGGACCTCGTAGCCCACCAGCTTTCCGTCGATCGAAATGTGGCCGCCGTCCATCTTTTCGAGGTGGTTGATGGTGCGCAGCAGCGTGGACTTTCCGGAGCCGGAGGGGCCCACAATGACTGCCACGCCGCCTGGTTCCACGGTGAGGCTGACACCTTTAAGGACTTCAGTGGTCCCGAAGGATTTCCTGACCCCGGTGATTTCCACCAGGCCGCGGGTTGGTGTTTCAGTCATCAGAGGCTCCTTGCCCGGTTGCTGTCCACGGCGTGGGTGGCGAAGAATTTGCGGGCCTTCTGCAACGGCGTCAGGGGCAGGTTGCGGACCGCTCCCTTGGAGTAGTGCCGTTCGATGTAGTACTGGAAGACGCTGAGCACCGAGGTGATCACCACGTACCAGAGCGTGGCCACCAGGAGCAGCGGGAGGACCTGCTGGGTGCGGTTGTAAATGACCTGGACGGTGTAGAAGAGCTCCGAGTAGGCCAGCACGTAGACGATCGAGGTGCCCTTGACCAGGCCGATGATCTCGTTGAAGGCGGTGGGCAGGATGGCGCGCATGGCCTGCGGCAGGACGATGCGGGTGGACCGCCGCCAGGCCGGGATGCCCAGCGCCGCAGCAGCCTCCAGCTGGCCCTGGTCCACGGAGAGGATGCCGCCGCGGATGATTTCCGCGGAGTAGGCAGCCTGGTTGAGTGTCAGGCCCAGGACGGCAGCGGCAAACTGGCTGATCAGGGTGGTGGTCTGGATTTCGAAGAACCGGACATCAGTGAACGGGATGCCCAGGCTGATCTTTTCGTACAGGTAGCCCAGGTTGTACCAGAGCAGCATCTGCACCAGCAGCGGGGTGGACCGGAAAATCCAGGAGAACGTCCAGGACACGGAGACCAGCAGCGGGGACGCGGAGAGCCGCATCAGCGCCAGGATGAAGCCCAGCACAAAGCCGAGCAGTCCGGAGATGGCGGTGAGCTTCAGCGTTTCCACCAGGCCGTTGATGACCGATTGCGCGGTGAACCACTGGGCCACCACGCCCCACTCCCAGCGGGGGTTGGTGGCCAGCGACCAGGCGATCGCCACCACGCCCAGCGCCACGGCCGCGGTGCCCACCCACCGCCACGGGTGTTTGGCCGCCACCACGCGGTAAGCGGAGTAATCGGCGGCCTGCCGCCCCGGGCCACCTGCCGGCGGCTGGCTCCCGGCACCGGCAGCAGCCGGCGCAGGTCCTGCGGACGGGTCCGCAGCCTGTTCCGGCTGCGCCACCCTTGTTGTTGCTGAACTCATGTGCCACCTCGCTTCTGGTCTGTGCCCGGAGCATCCGCCCTGGTCCGCGACGTTCTGCCGCGGTTGCTGGCTGCAAATCTAGGACCGCGCCGAGAGGCCCGGCAAGGCGGCAGGTTGCATTCCTTCACCTGGCTTCGCACGGCGTCATGAGTCCGTTTTTTGCCTTTCTTGACGCGGGATGACGCGGAGTTAACGGGCGTGAACAAGGCGCTCGACCGCCGTCGGGAACGCTGCCTACCATGGCACTCCGGCAGCCCCTTCAATGTCCGGGTCCCGCTGCCGCAACCCACCACCGCCTGCCACCAGGAGCCCCCATGCCAGCCACCATCCCGGCCATCGTCTTTATTGGCGGCGGGCCCCGTGCGGCAGGCGTCCTGGAGAGGCTGGCAGCCAACCGGCCGGAAGTTTTCGCCGGCCCCGTGAAGATCCACGTGGTGGAGCCGCATGTCCCAGGTTCGGGCCGGATCTGGCGCTACGACCAGGACCCGGGCCTGCTGCTGAACTCCATGGCCGCAGACATCACCATGTTTACCGACGACTCCGTAAGCTGCGACGGCCCGGCGCTGCCCGGGCCGTCGCTGGCGGAGTGGGCCGCCGGGATCCTGGCCGGCAGCATCACGGACGTCCCGGATTTTCCCCGCCCCCTCCAGGAGCAACTGCGCACCCTCACCGGCGCCACGTTCCCCACCCGCCGCCTGCAGAGCCAGTACCTTGAGTGGTTCTTCCGGAGGACCGCCAGGACCTTCGGCCGGAGCCTGACGGTGCACCGGACCACCGCGGAGGACATCACCGCCTCCGACGGCGGCGGCCACGACGTCACGCTGGCAAACGGCCGGGTCCTGCACGCCGACCTCCTGGTCACCGCGGTGGGCCACACCGATTCCCTGCCTGATGCCGCGTCCGAGGGGTGGCAGGACTTCGCCCGGCGCCACGGCGGGTTCCACGCCGCACCCAGCTACACCACCGACGTCGACTATTCGGCCATCGCACCGGGCCAGGACGTCATTGTGGCCGGCATGGGCCTGGCGTTTGTGGACCTCCTGGTCATCCTGATGGAAGGCCGCGGCGGCAGGTTTGAAGAAGCGGCCGACTTCGGGCTCCGCTACCTTCCGTCCGGACGGGAACCGCGGTTGTGGGCCGGGTCCCGACGCGGTGTTCCTTACCACTCGAAGATCTCCGCTGCCCTTGCCGGTGACGCGCCGGGTCCGTTGGAGTTCTTCACCGCGGACGCGGTGGCCGGGCTGCTGGAACAGCACGGGGAACTGGACTTCCGCAGCCACCTGTGGCCGCTGATCGCCAAGGAGGCCGGGTACGGCTATTACCGCGAGCTGCTGACAGGTGCACCCGGACGCGGCGCCCTGGCCTGGGACACGTTCGCAGTGAAGTACGCGGGCCTGGACTGGTACAGCGACGCCCGCCGGGACCTGGTGGCCGCCGCTGTACCCGATGCCGCGCTCCACCTTGACCTTGAACAGCTGGACCGCCCGTTTGAGGGACGCCTGTTCGAGGGCGCCGAGGATGTCCAGGCCGCCGTGGCCGGCTACATCGAGCATGACCTGGCCCTCCGCGACAGCCCGGACCATCCGGAAACCCTGGCGTTGTTCCTGGCCCTGCTGCGCGTCTACATGGAACTGGGCCGGGTGGTTCCCGCGGAGCGGCTCAATGCCCGGTCGCAGCAGACCGTCCACGGCTGGTGGCACGGGTTCTTCAGCTTTGTGGATTCCGGCCCGCCCCCGCACCGGCTCCGGCAGATGCTGGCTCTGCACCGCGCCGGGCTGCTGCAGTTCCTTGGCCCCGGCCTGGAAGTCTCAGCCGATGAAACAACCGGCGCCTTCCACGCCACGTCCCGGCAGTCCGGCGCGGGCATCAGCGCCACCGCCTTCATCGAGGCCCGGCTGCCGGCCACCTCGTTGGCCCGGACCCGCAACCCTGCCCTGGCCGCCCTGCACCGGACCGGGCTCGGCACCGAGCAGCAGCTGCTGACGGCGGACGGGATCCATTCCACCGGCAAGCTTCTGGTCAACGGGGACCTTCAGCTGGTGGGCGCCTGCGGCCAACCCCAGGCGGCGGTCTTCGGAATCGGGCCCGGCACCTCGGGCTGGGGCGCCGGCGCGTTTGCGCGGCCCTCGACCAACGCGGCACCGTTCCGGGAGAATGATGCCCTGGCCCGGCGGATCCTCGCCGCAGCGCAATCGCTCGCAGCAGCATCCGCCGCCGCTTCGGCGACCGCACCAACGCAGTATCCGCAACCAACCCGTCATCCCCAACCAGCCGCCGTCGGAAAGAACTGAAACCATGACTGCCGAACCCACTGTGGCGCACCGCCCCCTCGACCCGGCCTCGCTGGCCGTCCTGAGCCTGCCCATGGATGACCCCAGGGTCCGCCCGCTCCTGGACGAGCTCGCCGTCGAATACGGCACCCGCTACAACGACCTCTTCGGCGACCGGGAGGTGGCCGACGAACTGAACCGGTACCCGGCAGCCGAGTTCGCCGCCCCCGGCGGGGCGCTGCTGATCATCCAGGAAAACGGCGAATCCATCGCCGGCGGCGCGTTCCGCCGCTACGACGCCACCACCGCTGAGTTCAAGCGGATCTGGACCGCCACCGGGCACCGGCGCCGCGGCCTGGGCCGGCTGGTCCTGGCCGAACTGGAGGCCGTGGCCGCCCAGGCCGGGTACACCGCCGTGTACCTCACCACCGGACCGAGGCAGCCCGAAGCCAAGCACCTGTACCTCAGCACCGGCTACCAGGCGCAGTTCGACCTTGACGCTGATCCCGAGACCATTGGCGCGCTGGCCTTCACCAAGGAACTTCCCCCGGTTCCACAGCCCTGAGACGCACGCCACCACAAAGGGCCCTGCCGCCGCTAAGCTAACGCCATGGCCATCAAAACCACAGCAGAGAAGCTCGCCACCATCCAGAAGGGCTACACCCTGGAAGGCGCCACCATCGAGCTGGGGGCCGCCATCATCGACGGCGAACTCCACAAGGATGCGCCGGTGCGGCTGCCGCTGGCCATGATGAACCGGCACGGGCTGGTGGCCGGCGCCACCGGTACCGGCAAGACCGTCACCCTGCACATGATGGCCGAGCAGCTGTCCACGGCGGGTGTGCCGGTCTTCCTGGCCGACATCAAAGGCGACCTCTCCGGCCTTGCCACCGCGGCGCCGGGCAGCGAAAAACTGGCAGCCCGCACGGACAGCATCGGGCAGGCCTGGCAGGGCAAGTCGTATCCCGTGGAGTTCCTGGCCCTGGGCGGCGACGGGGTGGGGGTTCCTGTCCGGGCCACCATCACCTCGTTCGGGCCCATCCTGCTGTCCCGCATCATGGAGCTCAACGACACCCAGGAATCCAGCCTGCAGCTGGTCTTCTACTTCGCAGACAAAAACAACCTGGAACTGATCGACCTGAAGGACCTCCGCGCCGTTATCCAGTTCCTGACCTCCGATGAGGGCAAGGAGCAGCTGGCGGAGCTCGGCGGCCTCTCCAAAGCCACCGCCGGCGTCATCCTGCGCGAGCTGGTCAACCTCGAGGCCCAGGGGCTGGAGAAGTTCTTCGGCGAGCCGGAGTTCGACACCGCCGAGCTGCTGCGCACCGCCCCGGACGGGCGCGGGGTGATCAGCTGCCTGGAGCTGCCCACCCTGCAGGACAGGCCCATGCTGTTTTCCACGTTCCTGATGTGGCTGCTGGCCGACCTGTTCGAGGACCTGCCCGAAGCCGGCGACCTGGACAAACCCAAACTGGTCTTCTTCCTGGACGAGGCGCACCTGCTGTTCAACGGCGCCTCCAAAGCCTTCCTGTCTGCCATCACCACCACCGTCCGGCTCATCCGGTCCAAGGGCGTGGGGATCTTCTTTGTCACCCAAACCCCCAAGGATGTGCCTGCGGAAGTGCTGGGCCAGTTGGCCAACCGGGTCCAGCACGCGCTGCGCGCGTTCACCCCCGAGGATGCCAAGGCCCTGAAAGCCACCGTCTCCACCTTCCCGGTCAGCGACTACGACCTCGAGGAGACCCTCACCTCCGCCGGCATCGGCGAAGCCGTCATCACCGTGATGAACGACAGGGGCGCGCCCACCCCCGTGGCCCTCACCCGGCTGCGTGCCCCCGAATCCGTGATGGGACCCAGCGACCCTGCCCTGGTCCAGGAAAGCGTTGGCGCGTCGGCCCTGCTGGCCAAGTACGGCACTGCCGTGGACAACCACTCCGCGTACGAGAAACTGACGGGCAAGTCGGCCGCCACCACCGCCACCGGCCCGGCCGCTCCCGGCCAGCCCCCGCTGCCCGCAGGCGCACCCAACCAGGATGGGCAGGGCACCGGCGGGCCTGCCGATCTCGACGCCGAGGCCCGCCGGATCGAGGAAGAAATCCTGGGCCGGCCCAGCAGCAGGCCCGCCCCCACATCACCGGCGCCCGCCGAACAGCCCCGGGCGCAGGCGCCACGCCGGGCCCCGCAACAGAACGCCGGCGGCGGGATGATGGGCGATCTCGGCGGGCTGCTGGGCGGGGCCCTGGGCGGCGGCATTAAAAGCATGGCCAGGTCCGTGGGCACCCAGCTGGGCCGGGAACTCCTGCGCGGCGTGTTCGGCACGTCCTCCCGGCGCCGCCGCTGAGCCAGCACCGCTGAGCCGCCGCCGCGGACTCCCCGCGCTGGCGGAACGGCACCCTGCCGGCCGTCCCCCGGGCCTGCGGGCCGCCGTCGGACGCGTCTTTCCGGCGACGTAACGCCACGCGCCACGCGCACGCCGACTTTAGCGGGATTGGCACGCACGTTAGTGTAAGGACCGTGCAGATGAGTCAAGCGTTGGTGAGGATAGCGGCCGGATGGCTGCTGGGCCTGATGCTTGCCGTCGCCGGCGCCATCGTGGCGGTCAACGTGGTGAACAATACGGTGGCCAGTGCGCAGCAACCGGTGCGCGAGTACCTGGACGCGCTGCAGAGCGGCGACGGTGGCCGGGCCCTGGGCCTGCTGCGTGCCACGGTTCCGCCGTCCAACGCCGCGATGCTGGACGGGACGGCGCTGCAGACGGCAACGTCGCGGCTGTCCAACGTGGACATCGGCGATCCGGAGGACCAGCCGGGCAACCGCGTGATGGTTCCCCTGGAGTACACCATTGACGGCAGCCGGCTCCGCAGCGAGTTTGTGCTGGAAAAGACCGGCACGGAGTGGCTTTTCTTTAACACCTGGGCGTTTGTCCCGTCCCGGCTGCCCACGGTGGACATCACGGTGGTCAACGGCAGCGAGGCGATCGTCAACGGCGCCGCCGTCAACATGCCCAACGGCAGGAACTCGTTCGCGGTGTTTTACCCCGGCGAATATGAGGCTTCCCTGAACGGGCAGTACTTCGCCGCGCCTGCCACCCGGGCGACGGTCACGGCCCGGGACGCCCCCGTGGCGCCCCTGAACCTGCTGACGCAGGCCACCGACAGGCTGAAGCAGGACGTTGCGGCAAAGGTAAAGGAATTCCTGGACGGCTGCGCCGGCGAAGCGGTCAAGGAGCAGAAACTCCAGCCCGACTGCCCGTTCTATTACGCCAGCAACAACCGGGTCCAGGACGGCACCATCAAGTGGAACGTCACCAAGTATCCCGGCGTGTCCATCGAGCCGTTCGACGGCCGGTGGGTGGTGGCGCCCCTGGACGGGAAGGCCACCGTGGAAGCCCTGCAGCAAAACGCGTTCACCGGCATCTGGTACCCGCTCAAGGAAGAAGTGGACTTCAGTTTCACCACCCGCCTGGACGTCACCCCGGATGCTGTGCGCGTCACCCCGCAGCTGAGCTTCTAGCCCGCCGCCCCCAACGATCCGTCAGGGGCGGCTGCTTTTACGGAAGCGGACGACGGCGGCGCGTCAGTCCATGCCGCGGAGGTCCAGTACCAGCCCGGTATCGCCGTCCGCCTGCAGCAGCACGGGAATGCCCCAGTCCTGCTGGTACAGGTGGCAGGCGGCGTGGTCGGGGATCTCGCCGTCCTCGGTCTCCGGACCGTCGCAGGCAGCGGCCCGGGCGGTGATGTGCAGGACACCTTCGGGGACGTCGGCCGAGAGCTCCAGGGTGCGGCGCAGGCCCACCGAGGTGCCGCCGCCGGACAGCAGCAGCTCCGGCGGGGTGGCGGAGATCTTCAGCTGGGTGGGGTCTCCCCACCGGTCGTCGAGTTTCTGGCCCGTCGGGGCCGTGAAACGGACCGTGAGCTCCAGGAGGCCCGGCGCCACCGGACTCTTGGGCCGCTGCGTCCGGGACGCGCCCTCGTCCACCTGCTGGGCTTCCTTGGGGATGGGCACGTACACCAGCTGGTGCCGGTTGGCTTCCACCACCACCAGCAGCGGCTCGGAGCCTGCGGCCTGGGTGTGGTCAACGATCACGTCGGACGGCTCGGCCAGGCCACGGGCCAGGGTGGACACAGTCCCGGCCACGGGATCGAACCGGCGTACGGCGCCGTTGTAGGTGTCGGCGATGGCCACGGATCCGTCGGGGAGGACGGTGACGCCCAGCGGATGCTGCAGCCGGGCCCCGGCGGCGGGGCCGTCGCGGAATCCGAAGTCGAACAAGCCCTGGCCCACAGCCGTTTCCACGGTGACGGTGCCGGCGTCGTCAATGACCAGCCTGCGGAGCGCCGAGGTCTCGGAGTCGGCTACCCAGATGTTCCCGTCAGCGTCTTCGGCCAGGCCGGAGGACTGGGCAAACCAGGCCTCGTGGGCGGCACCGTCCAACAGGCCCTCCAGTCCGTTGCCGGCCACGATGGAGACCGCGCCGGTGCAGGGGTCGAAGCCGAAGATCTGGTGGGTGCCGGCCATGGCAACCACCACGGCGTTGAGCTTGCCGGACCACACCACGTCCCACGGTGAGCTCAGCGAGACGTCCAGCGGGTGCGCACTGAGCTGGCCGGTGAAGCCGGCGGCGTCCTCGTCCACCCGGGCGGGGCCGGTCTCCAGCAGACGCTGGATGCCGTTGCCCACCAGTGTGGTGGCCTGCCCGTCGCGCAGCGAGAGCCCACGCAGCCTGTGGTTGACGGAGTCGGCGATGACCACGTCGTAGCCAACTGAGGCTGCCACATCGTCCGGCAGGAGCACCAGGCCCTGGGGCTCGTTGAACTGCGCCGTGGCCGCGTCACCGGCGGCCTGGCCGTCAACGTGGCCCTTGGTGCCGGTGCCGTAGGCGGCCAGGACCGTCTGGAAATCGGTACCCAGTTCCACCAGGCGGTGGTGCCCCGTGTCGGTGACCAGCCAGGAACCCTTGGCAGCGGCAGCACCGTCGTCGGACACTGCACTGGAGCCCGCGGAGCCGCGGCCCGGCGGCAGGAAAAGCGCCTTGCCCGGGAAGCGGAGCGTGCCGGAGGTGGCAACCGGTGCCACGTAGGGGCCGGAGCCTCGGTGCAGGGTGCCCTTGGCCTCATGTTCGGCGATCAGCTCGGGGATCAGCACCGCGAGGCCGTCCGCGTGGCCTTCACCGGACAGGTGCGCCACGATGTAGCCCTCGGGGTCGATGACCACCAGGGTGGGCCAGGCGCGGGCGGCGTACGCCTTCCAGGTCTCCAGTTCAGGGTCATCCAGCACGGGGTGGTGGATGTCGTAGCGTTCCACGGCGGCGGCAAGGGCCACGGGGTCGGCCTCGTGTTCAAACTTGGGTGAGTGGACTCCCACGGTGACCAGCACGTCGGAGTACTGCTCCTCCAGGGGGCGCAGCTCGTCCAGGACGTGGAGGCAGTTGATGCAGCAGAAGGTCCAGAAGTCCAGGAGCACAATCTTGCCGCGCAGGGCTTCAAGGTCCAGGGACTTGCCGCCGGTGTTCAACCAGTTGCGGCCCACCAGTTCGGAGGCGCGGACCCGGTGGTGGGTACGTACTGTTTCGCTCATCAGCGTCCTTCCAGCTTTGAATTGCGGTCAGCCAGCTTGGCGTCGCGTTCAGCCAATTTGGCAAACATATCGTTGTAAGCGGTCATATCGGCGTCGTTATTCCTGTCCGCCGCCCGGTCCACGCGTTTGGACTCGCGCTGGTCGGACCGCGACCACATGATCGCGACGCCGATGGCCACCAGGAGGGTGGGGACCTCACCGATGCCCCACGCCACGGCGCCGCCTGTCTGCTGGTCCATCAGGGCCGACTGGCCCCAGGTCCGGCCCAGGTTGCCGAAGTAGTCGGCGGCCAGCAGGTTGGTGCCGCCCATGATGGACACCCCGAAGAAGGCGTGGAAGCCCATGGTGGCCAGGAGCAGGAGCAGCCGCATGGGGTACGGCGCCCGGCGCGGCAGCGGGTCCGAGCCGATCATGGTGAGCACAAAGATGTAGCCGGTCAGCAGGAAGTGCACGTTCATCAGCTCGTGGCCCACGTGCTCCCGCATGGCGAGGCCGAACAGGTCCGAGTAGTAGAAGAGCACAATCGAGCCGGCGAAGTTGGCGGCCGCAAACAGCGGATGCGTCACGAGTTGCGAGAACTTTGAGTGGACAAAAACCAGGATCCATTCCCTCGCGCCCCGCGAACCGTCACCGCGGGCGGGCAGTGCCCGCAGGGCAAGGGTGACCGGTGCGCCAAGCACCAGGAAGATAGGCGCCACCATGGTCAGGGCCATGTGGTCCACCATGTGCGCCGAGAACAGGATGCGGCCGTACACCGCAGGCGGTCCCGAGGTGATGAACGTCAGGACGGCCAGGCCCACCACCCAGTTGATGGTGCGGAACCAGTTCCACTTGTCGCCGCGCCGCAGGACCTTGGCGACGCCCAACGCGTAAGCAACCAGGCCGAACAGCGCCACGGCAATCCAGAGCCAGTCCAGCCGCCACTCGGTCAACCAGCGCTCCGGGGTCAGTTCCGGGGGCAGCTCGTAACCGGTCAGGATAAAGGCCGGGGAAGCGTCCGGCGCGTAGGTGGTGGGCTGAGGCGGGGCGGAACGGCCCAGCGCCACGGCGATACCGGACGTTGCGCCCATGATCAGCAGCTCCGCCAGCACCAGCTGCCACAGGACCCGGCGGGTGGACATGGCGGCGCCCTTGCGGCCCAGCTGCGGGATGACCCATTGCCGGTGCATAAACCCGATGCCGCCCAGCACCAGCGTGGCAGTGGTCTTCGCAAGGATGAGCTGGCCGTACACGGAGCCGAAGAGATCTGCCCAGCTGGTGATCCTGATGCTGGCGTTGATGATGCCCGACGCGAGGACCAGGACGAAGGCAAAACCGGCCAGCGTGGAGAACCTGCGCAGGACCGCCTCGGTGAGGTCCGTTGTTGCGCCGGCTTTGGCGCCGGTGAGGATTCCGGAGAGCAGCACCAGCATGATGATGCCGCCCACCCAGGCGCTGACGCCCACCAGGTGCAGGCCCAGCGAATTGATGGCGCCTTCGTGGTCCGAGGAACTGGATGAATGGCCGATCAGGGCGGTGGGTACCAGCCCTGCGAGGGCCAGGATCAAGGTCAGGGCCAGCCCGCCGAGGGAGCGGACCCCGAACAGGGCGGTGGTGACCACGGCGGCGATGATCGTGACGGCCAGCCAGGCCCGGCCCGTTTCGATGTCGGTCATGAAGTAAACCAGGGCCTTGGTGAACTCCGCGTCGCCGGAGACCGGCTGTCCCGCCACATCGGAATAGGTCAGCACCAGGACGGCGATGGCGGAGAGCGTCCAGATGGCACCGGCGCCCGCAGCAATCGACAGGGCCCGGGTGAAGGCCGGATGCTCGGCGGCCTCGCCGTCGGCTGCGGCCGCCCTGCCGCGGTTACGGCGGCCCAGGTGTTTGGGCAGGATCCCCACGGCGAAGATCAGGCCGCCGATAACAGTGGCAAGGGCGATGTTGTGGATGGCCTTGCTGGCGGGCAGGCCCCAGCGGACCAGCTCACCGGGGTCGGAGACCGACCGGGCCGCAGCGGCGCCGGAGAAAATCAGTGCGGCGGCCAGGCCCAGGAACAGGGCGCCGAGCCCCGCCAGCTGCCAGCCCAGCGAAATACCCGGGGCGCCGCCGTTGCGCCCCCGCCCTCCCTTGCCGGGAGGGGACTGAAGCGGCACGGAACGTGGTTTGGCGGCAGAAGACACCATTCCATTGTCCGCTACACCCGGGCGGGCGGCGAATCGGCTTAAAGCAAAAGGAGCGGCAACCGGATGGTTGCCGCTCCTTGCCGGTGCCGGCTGTGCGCCGGGCCGGAAAGCCTACTTCTTGTTGGAAACAGCAGCCTTCAGCTTCGAACCTGCGGTCAGCTTAACGCTGTGGCCCGCGGCGATCTGGATGGTCTCGCCCGTCTGCGGGTTGCGGCCGGTGCGTGCAGCACGGTCGGTGCGCTCGACTGCGAGCCAGCCCGGGATGGTGATCTTTTCGCCGGCAGCGACGGACGTCTCGAAGACCTCGAACAGGGCATCGAGGACGGAGTTGACGGCTGCCTGGCTGGTGCCGGCCTTGCCAGCTACCTCTGCAACAAGTTCACTACGGTTCTTAGCCATTTATGTCCTCCTGGACGGTTTGATCTGGAGCCTGCACACGGCATGCGCACAAGCCACTGTTCGAAAACTTACCAGCTTGGGCGCCGCGGTACGGCAAATTCCGCGTGTTTCCGCCAGTTTTTGAGGTTAATCACCGGAATTCCGGCCTAATTTGTCCCCATTTTGCGTTTCTGCCCGGGTCAACCGCTCCAACCTGTCCTGCCTGTGGTGGGGTCGGTGGCGTCCCGTCTGTCCCCCCTCGTTGTGGTATCGGTTGTGGTTGTTATTCGGGGTGTTTGGGGGCCGTATCTGATAGGTCAACGGGGGTGTTTGTTTGTTAAATGTGGGAGGCCCCAACCAGGTGCTGGTTGGGGCCTCGACCGTGAATAGTGTTCCGGCGGCGTCCTACTCTCCCACACCCTCCCGGGTGCAGTACCATCGGCGCTGTGGGTCTTAGCTTCCGGGTTCGGGATGGGACCGGGCGTTTCCCCCACGCTATGACCGCCGTAACCCTTGTACCCGTTCCCCTGGGGTGTTGCCCGGGGTGGGAAATCTGTGGTTACAACATTGTGGTGTTGTTATTTTGTTGTGTTTTTGTTCCCTGCAACGAAACCGTGTGACGGGTTTGTTGTTTGGGAACCACATAGTGGACGCAAGCAGTCTTGTTTTCTTTTTACCACCCCACGGGTGCAAACGCTTTTGAATCCGTTTGCGGGGGTGGTGTGTGGTGTAAGTTATCGGCCTATTAGTACCGGTCAGCTTCACGAGTCGTTAGTCCTCGCTTCCACATCCGGCCTATCAACCCAGTGGTCTGGCTGGGGGCCTCTCACACACAAGGTGTATGGAAATCTCATCTCGAAGCGAGCTTCCCGCTTAGATGCTTTCAGCGGTTATCCCATCCGAACGTAGCTAATCAGCGGTGCACTTGGCAGTACAACTGACACACCAGAGGTTCGTCCGTCCCGGTCCTCTCGTACTAAGGACAGCCCTTCTCAAATTTCCTGCGCGCGCAGCGGATAGGGACCGAACTGTCTCACGACGTTCTAAACCCAGCTCGCGTACCGCTTTAATGGGCGAACAGCCCAACCCTTGGGACCTACTCCAGCCCCAGGATGCGACGAGCCGACATCGAGGTGCCAAACCATGCCGTCGATATGGACTCTTGGGCAAGATCAGCCTGTTATCCCCGAGGTACCTTTTATCCGTTGAGCGACGGCCATTCCACAATGTACCGCCGGATCACTAGTCCCGACTTTCGTCCCTGCTCGAGATGTCTCTCTCACAGTCAAGCTCCCTTGTGCACTTACACTCGACACCTGATTGCCAACCAGGCTGAGGGAACCTTTGGGCGCCTCCGTTACTTTTTAGGAGGCAACCGCCCCAGTTAAACTACCCATCAGGCACTGTCCCTGACCCGGATTACGGGCCGAAGTTAGATGTCCAAAGTGACCAGAGTGGTATTTCAACGATGACTCCACCCGAACTGGCGTCCGGGTTTCAACGTCTCCCACCTATCCTACACAAGCCACTCCGAACACCAATACCAAACTATAGTAAAGGTCTCGGGGTCTTTCCGTCCTGCTGCGCGTAACGAGCATCTTTACTCGTACTGCAATTTCGCCGAGTTTATGGTTGAGACAGCGGGGAAGTCGTTACTCCATTCGTGCAGGTCGGAACTTACCCGACAAGGAATTTCGCTACCTTAGGATGGTTATAGTTACCACCGCCGTTTACTGGGGCTTAAATTCTCAGCTTCGCCTTGCGGCTAACCGGTCCTCTTAACCTTCCAGCACCGGGCAGGAGTCAGTCCGTATACATCGTCTTGCGACTTCGCACGGACCTGTGTTTTTAGTAAACAGTCGCTTCCCCCTGGTCTCTGCGGCCCCGATCCCCTCCCACCAGCGTGTGGTGTTCAAGGTTGGGGCCCCCCTTCTCCCGAAGTTACGGGGGCATTTTGCCGAGTTCCTTAACCATAATTCTCTCGATCGCCTTAGTATTCTCTACCTGATCACCTGTGTCGGTTTGGGGTACGGGCGGCTAAAACCTCGCGTCGATGCTTTTCTCGGCAGCATAGGATCACCAAATCCCCCCACTAAAGGGGGTCCCATCAGATCTCAGGCATCACGAACAGCGGATTTGCCTACCATTCGCCCTACATCCTTAGACCGGGACAACCATCGCCCGGCTTGGCTACCTTCCTGCGTCACACCTGTTAATACGCTTGCCTCCCAGGATCAGGTCCCGCGCTCCACCAAAAACCACGTCACCACAAGGGCGGGCGGTCAGGTCTCGGGCGGTTAGTATCCCCTGTTCAACATGGACGGTTTTTCGCCGGTACGGGAATATCAACCCGTTGTCCATCGACTACGCCTGTCGGCCTCGCCTTAGGTCCCGACTTACCCAGGGCAGATTAGCTTGACCCTGGAACCCTTGATCATTCGGCGGACGGGTTTCTCACCCGTCTTTCGCTACTCATGCCTGCATTCTCACTCGTGTAGGCTCCACCGCTGGTTTACACCGCGACTTCACTGCCCACACGACGCTCCCCTACCCATCCAAACGCCTGAACCACAAGGGCTTAGCTAATATTTGAATGCCACAACTTCGGCGGTGTACTTGAGCCCCGCTACATTGTCGGCGCGGAATCACTTGACCAGTGAGCTATTACGCACTCTTTTAAGGATGGCTGCTTCTAAGCCAACCTCCTGGTTGTCTTCGCAACTCCACATCCTTTCCCACTTAGCACACGCTTAGGGGCCTTAGTTGGTGGTCTGGGCTGTTTCCCTCTCGACTATGAAGCTTATCCCCCACAGTCTCACTGCTGCGCTCTCACTTACCGGCATTCGGAGTTTGGCTGACGTCAGTAACCTTGTAGGGCCCATTAGCCATCCAGTAGCTCTACCTCCAGCAAGAAACACGCAACGCTGCACCTAAATGCATTTCGGGGAGAACCAGCTATCACGAAGTTTGATTGGCCTTTCACCCCTACCCACAGCTCATCCCCTCCATTTTCAACTGAAGTGGGTTCGGTCCTCCACGACGTCTTACCGTCGCTTCAACCTGGCCATGGGTAGATCACTTCGCTTCGGGTCTAGATCACGCCACTGCAACGCCCTATTCAGACTCGCTTTCGCTACGGCTTCCCCACACGGGTTAACCTCGCGACGTAACACTAACTCGCAGGCTCATTCTTCAAAAGGCACGCCGTCACAACTACTATGCACACAAGGTGCGGTTGCTCCGACGGATTGTAAGCACACGGTTTCAGGTACTGTTTCACTCCCCTCCCGGGGTACTTTTCACCTTTCCCTCACGGTACTGGTCCGCTATCGGTCATTAGGGAGTATTTAGGCTTATCAGGTGGTCCTGACAGATTCACACGGGATTTCTCGGGCCCCGTGCTACTTGGGATACTCTCACAGGCGGCACAAAACATTACGGTTACGGGGCTCACACCCTCTCTGGCCGGCCTTTCAAGACCGTTCACCTATGCCTGCACATCACACCCCACCGGTCCGGCAGAACCAGTATGGAAAGTCCCACAACCCCGCCCATGCAACGCCCGCCGGCTATCACACATGGAACGGTTTAGCCTGATCCGCGTTCGCTCGCCACTACTAACGGAATCACTATTGTTTTCTCTTCCTGCGGGTACTGAGATGTTTCACTTCCCCGCGTTCCCCCCACACACCCTATGTGTTCAGATGCGGGTCACCAGGTCACTCGCGCGCCTGGCGGGGTTTCCCCATTCGGACACCCTGGGATCACAGTCCGGTTATCGACTCCCCCAGGCTTATCGCAGATTCCTACGTCCTTCTTCGGCTCCTAATGCCAAGGCATCCACCGTGTGCTCTTAAAAACTTGACCACAAAAGATCAAAAACGCTAATTTTCGAGAGAACCACGAAAACCAACCACACGATCAACACCACCCCAAAAGGTGACACCATCACGCGCAGCCAGATCCAGGTTCATATTCTTGGAAATTGCTTCTTATAAAAGATGCTCGCGTCCACTATGTAGTTCTCAAACAACAACCCCAAACCACACACCCCACACAACCCTCCCAAAAGGAAAAGCAACCGTGTGTTCGGTGCAGCCAGGAAACCAGAAACAAACAAACCCGAACCAGCCCCGCACCAGCCAAAAAGACCAGCCACGGAACCACCCCGGTCCTGTTGCCTCAGGACCCAACAGTGTGCCATACACTACCCAGCAACCACAGACCATCATCGTTCCTGAACCACCCCCGAAGGAGTAACCCGTACTAAACCATGGTTCGTGCCACCAGGCACCTATTTGCTGATATTCCACCCTTGAGCACCCGCCGCAGAACAATCGTCTGCGCAACGGGCCTTTACTCCTGACAACCCCCACCCACCACATACATGAGGAATGAAGGACTGTAGGTGCTCCTTAGAAAGGAGGTGATCCAGCCGCACCTTCCGGTACGGCTACCTTGTTACGACTTAGTCCCAATCGCCAGTCCCACCTTCGACAGCTCCCTCCCACAAGGGGTTAGGCCACCGGCTTCGGGTGTTACCAACTTTCGTGACTTGACGGGCGGTGTGTACAAGGCCCGGGAACGTATTCACCGCAGCGTTGCTGATCTGCGATTACTAGCGACTCCGACTTCATGGGGTCGAGTTGCAGACCCCAATCCGAACTGAGACCGGCTTTTTGGGATTAGCTCCACCTCACAGTATCGCAACCCTTTGTACCGGCCATTGTAGCATGCGTGAAGCCCAAGACATAAGGGGCATGATGATTTGACGTCGTCCCCACCTTCCTCCGAGTTGACCCCGGCAGTCTCCTATGAGTCCCCACCATCACGTGCTGGCAACATAGAACGAGGGTTGCGCTCGTTGCGGGACTTAACCCAACATCTCACGACACGAGCTGACGACAACCATGCACCACCTGTGAACCAACCCCAAAGGGGAAGAACTGTCTCCAGTCCGGTCTGGTCCATGTCAAGCCTTGGTAAGGTTCTTCGCGTTGCATCGAATTAATCCGCATGCTCCGCCGCTTGTGCGGGCCCCCGTCAATTCCTTTGAGTTTTAGCCTTGCGGCCGTACTCCCCAGGCGGGGCACTTAATGCGTTAGCTACGGCGCGGAAAACGTGGAATGTCCCCCACACCTAGTGCCCAACGTTTACGGCATGGACTACCAGGGTATCTAATCCTGTTCGCTCCCCATGCTTTCGCTCCTCAGCGTCAGTTAATGCCCAGAGACCTGCCTTCGCCATCGGTGTTCCTCCTGATATCTGCGCATTTCACCGCTACACCAGGAATTCCAGTCTCCCCTACATCACTCTAGTCTGCCCGTACCCACCGCAGATCCGGAGTTGAGCCCCGGACTTTCACGGCAGACGCGACAAACCGCCTACGAGCTCTTTACGCCCAATAATTCCGGATAACGCTTGCGCCCTACGTATTACCGCGGCTGCTGGCACGTAGTTAGCCGGCGCTTCTTCTGCAGGTACCGTCACTTTCGCTTCTTCCCTACTGAAAGAGGTTTACAACCCGAAGGCCGTCATCCCTCACGCGGCGTCGCTGCATCAGGCTTGCGCCCATTGTGCAATATTCCCCACTGCTGCCTCCCGTAGGAGTCTGGGCCGTGTCTCAGTCCCAGTGTGGCCGGTCACCCTCTCAGGCCGGCTACCCGTCGTCGCCTTGGTAAGCCATTACCTCACCAACAAGCTGATAGGCCGCGAGTCCATCCAAAACCACAAAAAGCTTTCCACCCCCCACCATGCGATGAGGAGTCATATCCGGTATTAGACCCAGTTTCCCAGGCTTATCCCAGAGTCAAGGGCAGGTTACTCACGTGTTACTCACCCGTTCGCCACTAATCACCCCAGCAAGCTGGAGGTCATCGTTCGACTTGCATGTGTTAAGCACGCCGCCAGCGTTCATCCTGAGCCAGGATCAAACTCTCCGTTGAAGTAAAAACAAAAACAGACACAACCACCAACCCCGGAAACACGGGACAAAATGGCTGCACAAAATTCGAAACCAGCTGTAAAAACCAGACAACACCACAGGGGCGGCATCATCCAGCCAATTCAACCAATTCAATACAAAAAATTGGTATCAACAAACATGGCACACTATTGAGTTCTCAAACAACAGACACACCCGACACCACCACAACCACAGGTCGCAGATCGCTCCGGAGCAACTTTTCAAACTTACCCGATCACCGGAAGCTTTGCAAACCCGCATCTCTGACGCAGAATCACGCTTCAACAGCAACCACCCCACCCAAAAAACCGGCACGCAAACAAGCGAACCATATTCCAGGCCGTTCAAAATGGGGGTTGGTCACCCGCGGTACCCAGCTTCTCGCTGTCTCCCTCGCGGCGACTTAGAAAACAATACACGCACAACCGCACCACAGCAAACCAGCCCCCACAACGGGTGATGGCCCCCGAAAACCCCGCCAACACAAGGAAAACAAGGACCACCACCCCACCCAACACCCAAACGAGACCAAAACCAGCCGCTATGCAGTGAGTCACACACCAGAAGCGGTCGGGTTGTCAGCCTTTGACGCGCAGCTCCACACTGAAATCAGCTTCGCGGGGCCGCAGCCGGTAGGCCTCCAGGACACCGGGTCCGCAGGCAGCTGTCCCAACTCCCCGCAGCGCATGATCCACGTAGACGTAGGTCCGGCCATCCGGCACAAGGTCGTCCCGGTGGGCAGCAGCGTCGAGGTGCTCCTGCGAGAAGGGCCGGACGGTCAGTGCGAAGGGGGCTCCCTGCACCTCGAAGCTGCCGGCGGCCAGTTCCACCGCCGCCTGGATAACCCCGGACCTGGCCCCGGACTCCTGCGGCCGGACATAGTCCTCGTTCATTGCCGTCGCCGGCAGCGTGTACCTGCCAAACCGGGCGCCCTGCCCTGTGTCCGCATAGCTCTGGTGCGGACCCTGGCCAAACCAGCTCACTGCCTTTGCCTCTGAAGCCAGGACAAACTCCAGGCCGATCCGGGCCCACTCGACCGGCAACCCGCCGTCGATCCACTCTCCGTCGGGCCGGACCTGCGTGCGCAGCCCAACCCACTCGTTGTCACTGCTCCACGAGTAGTCAACCAGGACGCCGAACTGCTTGTCGGCCGCCGCCATGCGCGTCCGTACCGTAAGGATCTCGCCGCCCTCGGCGGTACGGTCCGCAGTGATGCCCAGCAGGCGGGAATGCAGCCGGTTGAGTCCGGCGTTGTGCCAGGCCGTCGACAGGGGAAGGTCGTCCCGGCCAAACCAGCCCCGGCCAAGGTCGTTGTCGGTGGGCGGCCACCACAGAACCAACCGGAAGTCCGCCACGGGGACGCCGCCAATTGAGACCGGCAGCCCGGTGGCGCGGTTGAACACCACTGCACCCAGCCGAAGTTCGGCCTGCTCCACGGCAACGCATTCGAGGGCCTGGTGCGCTGCGGCCGGAGCGCCGCTGAGGACACCCTGTCCCCAGGCAACTTCGTGGCCGGCGCCGGCCCAGTCCGAGTCGGCGGCCAGCACGGCGCTGACCGTCAGCACGGCCGCCCCGTCAAGGCCTGCAAGGCCGGCGGGCAGCGGAACTGTCGCTTCCGCACCCGGGTCCACCGCGGCTACGTCAAGCACACCCTCACGGATAACGTCGCCGCCCGGCGTGGTGCCGCCGTCGGACGTCACTGCGTACCGGAAGCTGAGCGCGGACGTGTCCGCGAAGTTGAATCCGTTCCGGACCGTGACGGTGGTCCAGTCCGCCGCCACGCCCAGGCGTACCGGCTCGATGACCTTCTTGAAATCGAGCAGCCCGGGCCGGGGCTTGCGGTTTGCGTCCACCAGGCCGTCGGTGACGAAGTTGCCGTCGTGGATTTCCTCGCCGAAGTCGCCACCGTACGCAAACTGTTCGCCGCCGTCCTTGGCAGGGACGGTGATCCCGTGCTCCAGCCATTCCCAGACGAATCCGCCCATGAGCCGCGGGTAGCGGTCAAAAAGCTCCTGGTACTCGGTCATGCCGCCCGGGCCGTTACCCATCGCGTGCACGTATTCGCACTGCACAAACGGCATGGCCCGGCGCCGGCTGTCCAGGGCGGGATCTGCCAGCGCTTCTTCTTTACCCTGCCCGATCAGCTCCGTCTCGGCGTGGTCCGCGTACATCCGCGAGTACACGTCGACGTAGGCCGAGCTCCAGTCACCCTCGTAGTGGATGGGTCGGCTGGGGTCGCGGTCCTTGGTCCAGCGGGACATCGCCTCAAGGTTCCGGCCGTTCCCGGATTCGTTGCCGAGGGACCACATGATCACCGAGGCATGGTTTTTGTCCCGCTCCACGGTCCGGCGCATCCTGTCCACCAGTGCCGATTCCCAGCGCGGATCGTCGCTGGGGTTCTGCTTCCAGCCGGCGTCAACAAAACCGTGTGTTTCGAGGTCGCATTCGAGGACCACATAGAACCCCAGCTGGTCCGCGAGGGCCAGGAATTCCGGATGCGGCGGGTAGTGGGAGGTACGGATGGCATTGATGTTGTGCTGCTTCATGAGCCGCAGCTCGGCCTCCACCACGTCACGGGGCACCACGCGGCCAAGGCGCGGGTGGTGCTCGTGCCGGTTGACGCCGCGTAGCAGGATGCGCTGGCCGTTGACTTTGAACTGCGCGTCCTCGATGGTGATGCTGCGGAAGCCCAGCTGAAGATCTACGGTTTCCCCTGCCGTGCTGACGGTGGCGGCGTAGAGGGCCGGCAGTTCCGCGGACCAGGGGCTGACGCCGGGGATCCGGTGTTCGGTGCCGGCTGCCAGTTCCAGGTTCAGCGCTGGGACGCGTACGACGGCGTCAATCGCCACGCCGGACCGGCCCGCCTCCACCCGGAGGATGCCTTCGCCGCTGCCGGCGTCGTATTCGGCGTGGACAAAGACGTCGTCGATGCCATCGGCGGGGCGGGCCTGCAGGGTGACGTCCCGGAAGATTCCGGGGAGCCACCACATGTCCTGGTCTTCCACGTAACTGGCGGCCGAAAACTGCGCCACCCGGACGGCAAGGGTGTTGGTGCCCGCCACCAGGACACCGGAGACGTCGAACTCATGGGCAAGCCTGCTGCCCCGGGTGGTCCCGAGTTCCACGCCGTTGAGCCACACCGTGGCCGCTGACTCGATGCCGTCGAAACGGAGCAGCGCAGCGGGGAGAAACTCCGGCCCTGCCGTGAACTCCGTCAGGTGGTCGCCGATGGGGTTGGCTTCGGGAACGTTGGGCGGTTCCACGGCGAACGGGAACTTGATGTTGGTGTAGGCGGGAGCGCCGTGGCCGTGCATGGACCAGCTGGACGGGACCGGCAGCCCGGTAAAGCCGGACAGGTCGCTGCCGTCCTGCCAGCCGTCCCCGGGAGCGGTGCGGATGCCATCACTGAGCCGGAAGTGCCACTCGCCGTTGAGGGAGAGCCTGGGGGCATCCGAGGTCAGGTAGGCGCGCGGTGGCAGGGTGCCGCGGGCAGGCTCCAGCGACGCAAGCTCCTTCACACCGGCAGCGCCCAGCTCGAGGCTGCGCGATGCCTGACCGGCGGTTTCGTCCGGGACGGCTTTGTCCGGAGCGGAGGGGGACTGGACTGACATGGGAATCCTCGCTGCAGGGGATGGAACAACTCCGTGAACGTTCACGATGCAGTATCAAGCCTAGCGGTTTACTTCGCGATTGAGTAGGCCCTACGCCGACTCCCGGTGAACCAGCTCGTGCCGGAGGACCAGTGCCGATTGTTCCGTTCCCGCTGCCACGCTGCCGGACAGCAGGCCTTCAACGAGGCCGACGGCGGCACGCCCCACGGAGCGTAGGTCAAGGGACAGGGTGGTCAGCTCCGGTGAGGTCAGCTCACCCAGGGGTATGCCGTCCATGCCGATCACGGCGCAATCCCGGGGGACGCTGAGGCCGGCTTCCTGCAGTGCCTTGAGCGCCCCTGCTGCCATGAGGTCGTTGAACACCAGCAAGGCGTCCGGAGCGTCCTGGCCAGTAACCAAATCAAGCACTGCGGCCCGTGCTGCGGGCGCGGACGGGCCCGCAGCACGCCGGATGAGGGTGATGCCGAGTTGGTCCGCGACCGCGGCAACTGCGGTCCCCCTGCTGGCCGCAGGGCCGCCCTGGTCCGAATCCAGGAACGCGATCCTGGTGCGGCCGCTGTGCACGAGGTAGTCCAGCGCGAGCCTCGCAGCATGGTGGTAGTCGAAGGAGATCCTGCCGGCGGCCTGGCCGGCCGGGTAGTCAAGGCTGACCAGTGGACGCCTGCCCATGAGGGACTGGGCCTGGGCAGCATGGCTGCCCAGATATCCGATCAGCGCATCAACCTGGGGCGCCAGCCGTTCCACCGCATCGAGGGCTGTTGCCGTGCCGTGGCCGTAGTCGTCAACCACCACGTTCCAGCTCCGCTGGGTCGCTGCTTCCACCACGCTGGAGGCAAAGGCGGGGAAATAGGGGTTGGTCAGGTCGGGAATGGCGAGCCCCACTGACACCCGGGCGCCCTGGACCAAACCTTTAGCGAACCGGCTGGGGCTGTAGCCCAGCTCAGCGGCGATGCCCTGCACCCGCTCCCTGGTGGCTGCACTGATTCCCGCCATGTTGTTCATGGCCCGGGTGACTGTTTGCCGGGAAACGCCGGCGGCGGCAGCCACATCAAGGATGGTGGCGCGCTTGGCAGGCTGCTGGTGGCGCTTGCCAGGCTGCTGGTGGGAGGTCCGGGTCATAGACGGCAAGTCTATGACCATATGGAGTCCTGCCTGTGGTGGGGTCGGTGGCGTCCCGTCTGTCCCACCACTGTTGTGGTATCGGTTGTGGTTGTTATTCGGGGTGTTTGGGGGCCGTATCTGATAGGTCAACGGGGGTGTTTGTTTGTTAAATGTGGGAGGCCCCAACCAGGTGCTGGTTGGGGCCTCGACCGTGAATAGTGTTCCGGCGGCGTCCTACTCTCCCACACCCTCCCGGGTGCAGTACCATCGGCGCTGTGGGTCTTAGCTTCCGGGTTCGGGATGGGACCGGGCGTTTCCCCCACGCTATGACCGCCGTAACCCTTGTACCCGTTCCCCTGGGGTGTTGCCCGGGGTGGGAAATCTGTGGTTACAACATTGTGGTGTTGTTATTTTGTTGTGTTTTTGTTCCCTGCAACGAAACCGTGTGACGGGTTTGTTGTTTGGGAACCACATAGTGGACGCAAGCAGTCTTGTTTTCTTTTTACCACCCCACGGGTGCAAACGCTTTTGAATCCGTTTGCGGGGGTGGTGTGTGGTGTAAGTTATCGGCCTATTAGTACCGGTCAGCTTCACGAGTCGTTAGTCCTCGCTTCCACATCCGGCCTATCAACCCAGTGGTCTGGCTGGGGGCCTCTCACACACAAGGTGTATGGAAATCTCATCTCGAAGCGAGCTTCCCGCTTAGATGCTTTCAGCGGTTATCCCATCCGAACGTAGCTAATCAGCGGTGCACTTGGCAGTACAACTGACACACCAGAGGTTCGTCCGTCCCGGTCCTCTCGTACTAAGGACAGCCCTTCTCAAATTTCCTGCGCGCGCAGCGGATAGGGACCGAACTGTCTCACGACGTTCTAAACCCAGCTCGCGTACCGCTTTAATGGGCGAACAGCCCAACCCTTGGGACCTACTCCAGCCCCAGGATGCGACGAGCCGACATCGAGGTGCCAAACCATGCCGTCGATATGGACTCTTGGGCAAGATCAGCCTGTTATCCCCGAGGTACCTTTTATCCGTTGAGCGACGGCCATTCCACAATGTACCGCCGGATCACTAGTCCCGACTTTCGTCCCTGCTCGAGATGTCTCTCTCACAGTCAAGCTCCCTTGTGCACTTACACTCGACACCTGATTGCCAACCAGGCTGAGGGAACCTTTGGGCGCCTCCGTTACTTTTTAGGAGGCAACCGCCCCAGTTAAACTACCCATCAGGCACTGTCCCTGACCCGGATTACGGGCCGAAGTTAGATGTCCAAAGTGACCAGAGTGGTATTTCAACGATGACTCCACCCGAACTGGCGTCCGGGTTTCAACGTCTCCCACCTATCCTACACAAGCCACTCCGAACACCAATACCAAACTATAGTAAAGGTCTCGGGGTCTTTCCGTCCTGCTGCGCGTAACGAGCATCTTTACTCGTACTGCAATTTCGCCGAGTTTATGGTTGAGACAGCGGGGAAGTCGTTACTCCATTCGTGCAGGTCGGAACTTACCCGACAAGGAATTTCGCTACCTTAGGATGGTTATAGTTACCACCGCCGTTTACTGGGGCTTAAATTCTCAGCTTCGCCTTGCGGCTAACCGGTCCTCTTAACCTTCCAGCACCGGGCAGGAGTCAGTCCGTATACATCGTCTTGCGACTTCGCACGGACCTGTGTTTTTAGTAAACAGTCGCTTCCCCCTGGTCTCTGCGGCCCCGATCCCCTCCCACCAGCGTGTGGTGTTCAAGGTTGGGGCCCCCCTTCTCCCGAAGTTACGGGGGCATTTTGCCGAGTTCCTTAACCATAATTCTCTCGATCGCCTTAGTATTCTCTACCTGATCACCTGTGTCGGTTTGGGGTACGGGCGGCCAAAACCTCGCGTCGATGCTTTTCTCGGCAGCATAGGATCACCAAATCCCCCCACTAAAGGGGGTCCCATCAGATCTCAGGCATCACGAACAGCGGATTTGCCTACCATTCGCCCTACATCCTTAGACCGGGACAACCATCGCCCGGCTTGGCTACCTTCCTGCGTCACACCTGTTAATACGCTTGCCTCCCAGGATCAGGTCCCGCGCTCCACCAAAAACCACGTCACCACAAGGGCGGGCGGTCAGGTCTCGGGCGGTTAGTATCCCCTGTTCAACATGGACGGTTTTTCGCCGGTACGGGAATATCAACCCGTTGTCCATCGACTACGCCTGTCGGCCTCGCCTTAGGTCCCGACTTACCCAGGGCAGATTAGCTTGACCCTGGAACCCTTGATCATTCGGCGGACGGGTTTCTCACCCGTCTTTCGCTACTCATGCCTGCATTCTCACTCGTGTAGGCTCCACCGCTGGTTTACACCGCGACTTCACTGCCCACACGACGCTCCCCTACCCATCCAAACGCCTGAACCACAAGGGCTTAGCTAATATTTGAATGCCACAACTTCGGCGGTGTACTTGAGCCCCGCTACATTGTCGGCGCGGAATCACTTGACCAGTGAGCTATTACGCACTCTTTTAAGGATGGCTGCTTCTAAGCCAACCTCCTGGTTGTCTTCGCAACTCCACATCCTTTCCCACTTAGCACACGCTTAGGGGCCTTAGTTGGTGGTCTGGGCTGTTTCCCTCTCGACTATGAAGCTTATCCCCCACAGTCTCACTGCTGCGCTCTCACTTACCGGCATTCGGAGTTTGGCTGACGTCAGTAACCTTGTAGGGCCCATTAGCCATCCAGTAGCTCTACCTCCAGCAAGAAACACGCAACGCTGCACCTAAATGCATTTCGGGGAGAACCAGCTATCACGAAGTTTGATTGGCCTTTCACCCCTACCCACAGCTCATCCCCTCCATTTTCAACTGAAGTGGGTTCGGTCCTCCACGACGTCTTACCGTCGCTTCAACCTGGCCATGGGTAGATCACTTCGCTTCGGGTCTAGATCACGCCACTGCAACGCCCTATTCAGACTCGCTTTCGCTACGGCTTCCCCACACGGGTTAACCTCGCGACGTAACACTAACTCGCAGGCTCATTCTTCAAAAGGCACGCCGTCACAACTACTATGCACACAAGGTGCGGTTGCTCCGACGGATTGTAAGCACACGGTTTCAGGTACTGTTTCACTCCCCTCCCGGGGTACTTTTCACCTTTCCCTCACGGTACTGGTCCGCTATCGGTCATTAGGGAGTATTTAGGCTTATCAGGTGGTCCTGACAGATTCACACGGGATTTCTCGGGCCCCGTGCTACTTGGGATACTCTCACAGGCGGCACAAAACATTACGGTTACGGGGCTCACACCCTCTCTGGCCGGCCTTTCAAGACCGTTCACCTATGCCTGCACATCACACCCCACCGGTCCGGCAGAACCAGTATGGAAAGTCCCACAACCCCGCCCATGCAACGCCCGCCGGCTATCACACATGGAACGGTTTAGCCTGATCCGCGTTCGCTCGCCACTACTAACGGAATCACTATTGTTTTCTCTTCCTGCGGGTACTGAGATGTTTCACTTCCCCGCGTTCCCCCCACACACCCTATGTGTTCAGATGCGGGTCACCAGGTCACTCGCGCGCCTGGCGGGGTTTCCCCATTCGGACACCCTGGGATCACAGTCCGGTTATCGACTCCCCCAGGCTTATCGCAGATTCCTACGTCCTTCTTCGGCTCCTAATGCCAAGGCATCCACCGTGTGCTCTTAAAAACTTGACCACAAAAGATCAAAAACGCTAATTTTCGAGAGAACCACGAAAACCAACCACACGATCAACACCACCCCAAAAGGTGACACCATCACGCGCAGCCAGATCCAGGTTCATATTCTTGGAAATTGCTTCTTATAAAAGATGCTCGCGTCCACTATGTAGTTCTCAAACAACAACCCCAAACCACACACCCCACACAACCCTCCCAAAAGGAAAAGCAACCGTGTGTTCGGTGCAGCCAGGAAACCAGAAACAAACAAACCCGAACCAGCCCCGCACCAGCCAAAAAGACCAGCCACGGAACCACCCCGGTCCTGTTGCCTCAGGACCCAACAGTGTGCCATACACTACCCAGCAACCACAGACCATCATCGTTCCTGAACCACCCCCGAAGGAGTAACCCGTACTAAACCATGGTTCGTGCCACCAGGCACCTATTTGTTGATATTCCACCCTTGAGCACCCGCCGCAGAACAATCGTCTGCGCAACGGGCCTTTACTCCTGACAACCCCCACCCACCACATACATGAGGAATGAAGGACTGTAGGTGCTCCTTAGAAAGGAGGTGATCCAGCCGCACCTTCCGGTACGGCTACCTTGTTACGACTTAGTCCCAATCGCCAGTCCCACCTTCGACAGCTCCCTCCCACAAGGGGTTAGGCCACCGGCTTCGGGTGTTACCAACTTTCGTGACTTGACGGGCGGTGTGTACAAGGCCCGGGAACGTATTCACCGCAGCGTTGCTGATCTGCGATTACTAGCGACTCCGACTTCATGGGGTCGAGTTGCAGACCCCAATCCGAACTGAGACCGGCTTTTTGGGATTAGCTCCACCTCACAGTATCGCAACCCTTTGTACCGGCCATTGTAGCATGCGTGAAGCCCAAGACATAAGGGGCATGATGATTTGACGTCGTCCCCACCTTCCTCCGAGTTGACCCCGGCAGTCTCCTATGAGTCCCCACCATCACGTGCTGGCAACATAGAACGAGGGTTGCGCTCGTTGCGGGACTTAACCCAACATCTCACGACACGAGCTGACGACAACCATGCACCACCTGTGAACCAACCCCAAAGGGGAAGAACTGTCTCCAGTCCGGTCTGGTCCATGTCAAGCCTTGGTAAGGTTCTTCGCGTTGCATCGAATTAATCCGCATGCTCCGCCGCTTGTGCGGGCCCCCGTCAATTCCTTTGAGTTTTAGCCTTGCGGCCGTACTCCCCAGGCGGGGCACTTAATGCGTTAGCTACGGCGCGGAAAACGTGGAATGTCCCCCACACCTAGTGCCCAACGTTTACGGCATGGACTACCAGGGTATCTAATCCTGTTCGCTCCCCATGCTTTCGCTCCTCAGCGTCAGTTAATGCCCAGAGACCTGCCTTCGCCATCGGTGTTCCTCCTGATATCTGCGCATTTCACCGCTACACCAGGAATTCCAGTCTCCCCTACATCACTCTAGTCTGCCCGTACCCACCGCAGATCCGGAGTTGAGCCCCGGACTTTCACGGCAGACGCGACAAACCGCCTACGAGCTCTTTACGCCCAATAATTCCGGATAACGCTTGCGCCCTACGTATTACCGCGGCTGCTGGCACGTAGTTAGCCGGCGCTTCTTCTGCAGGTACCGTCACTTTCGCTTCTTCCCTACTGAAAGAGGTTTACAACCCGAAGGCCGTCATCCCTCACGCGGCGTCGCTGCATCAGGCTTGCGCCCATTGTGCAATATTCCCCACTGCTGCCTCCCGTAGGAGTCTGGGCCGTGTCTCAGTCCCAGTGTGGCCGGTCACCCTCTCAGGCCGGCTACCCGTCGTCGCCTTGGTAAGCCATTACCTCACCAACAAGCTGATAGGCCGCGAGTCCATCCAAAACCACAAAAAGCTTTCCACCCCCCACCATGCGATGAGGAGTCATATCCGGTATTAGACCCAGTTTCCCAGGCTTATCCCAGAGTCAAGGGCAGGTTACTCACGTGTTACTCACCCGTTCGCCACTAATCACCCCAGCAAGCTGGAGGTCATCGTTCGACTTGCATGTGTTAAGCACGCCGCCAGCGTTCATCCTGAGCCAGGATCAAACTCTCCGTTGAAGTAAAAACAAAAACAGACACAACCACCAACCCCGGAAACACGGGACAAAATGGCTGCACAAAATTCGAAACCAGCTGTAAAAACCAGACAACACCACAGGGGCGGCATCATCCAGCCAATTCAACCAATTCAATACAAAAAATTGGTATCAACAAACATGGCACACTATTGAGTTCTCAAACAACAGACACACCCGACACCACCACAACCACAGGTCGCAGATCGCTCCGGAGCAACTTTTCAAACTTACCCGATCACCGGAAGCTTTGCAAACCCGCATCCCTGACGCAGAATCACGCTTCAACAGCAACCGCCCCACCCAAAAACCGGCACGCAAACAAGCGAACCATATTCCAGGCCGTTCAAAATGGGGGTTGGTCACCCGCGGTACCCAGCTTCTCGCTGTCTCCCTCGCGGCGACTTAGAAAACAATACACGCACAACCGCACCACAGCAAATCGAGGTTCCAGGGGTGCTGACCCCAGTATTTCCGGGGCGGAACGGCCCATGAGGCATCCCAACCGGGCGCCGCCGCCGTTTCCTGGAGTTGTGGGCTGAAACACAACGGGAAGCGTACCGGGTTAAAGACGGAAGGGCCGGCAACCATATGGTTGCCGGCCCTTCTCAAGCAGCTGGAATCAGCAGTGCTGGATTACCAGGAAGACTTGGTGATGCCCGGAAGCTCACCGCGGTGCGCCATGTCGCGGAAGCGAACACGGGAGATACCGAACTTCTGGAAGGTACCGCGGGGACGGCCGTCGATGATGTCGCGGTTACGCAGACGGATCGGGGACGCGTTGCGGGGCAGCTTCTGCAGGCCCAGGCGGGCTGCTTCGCGTGCTTCGTCGGTTGCGTTTGCATCAACCAGGGTCTTCTTAAGCTCGAGGCGCTTTGCAGCGTAACGCTCTACGATGACCTTGCGCTGCTCGTTGCGAGCAATCTTGGACTTCTTAGCCATGTTTAGCGCTCCTCACGGAATTCGACGTGCTGGCGGATCTTGGGGTCGTACTTCTTCAGGACCATACGGTCCGGATCGTTACGACGGTTCTTGCGGGTTACGTAGGTGTAACCCGTGCCCGCAGTCGACTTGAGCTTGATGATCGGACGTACGTCCTTGTCTTTAGCCACTAGAGCTTCACCCCACGAGCGAGAATGGCGGCGACGACAACGTCGATGCCGCGAACGTCGATGGTCTTGATGCCCTTTGCAGAAACCTGCAGAGTGACATTACGGCGCAGGGACGGAACCCAGTAGCGCTTCTTCTGAATGTTCGGATCGAACCGACGCTTGTTGCGGCGGTGCGAGTGCGAAATGCTGTGCCCAAAGCCCGGCTCGGCTCCGGTCACTTGGCAGTGTGCTGCCATGACTTCTCCTCAAGAATTGAAAGTAATGATCCGCATATCTGCTGCTGGATCATGCTGCTAAGTGCGACCCAAATTGATTGAGGGCGAACGGTCAGTCACGCAACTTGAGCCCCTAACTACCGGCCGCCCTGGAGAAATTACCGGACAACCGGAGCAATTGCGCACGCTCCGCGCACTTAGCGCCTACCAAGTCTACGAGTTCCGCCAATTAAAGACCAATCAGGCCGTCAAGGGTGTATAAGCAGGCAGCTTCCCGCGCAGGATCACAGCAAGGAAGTGCCGGTATTCACAGCAAAATGAAAGCTGTCGGGCTGATTCTGGATCCATGACCATACAACTCCCCCAAGCGCAGGCCGGGCCAGCAACACGCGGTCCCGCAGCCCGTCCCGGCAGGGACGGCAACGGCTTCGCCGTACAGCACCGGCGCCGCCTGCTCCGCGCCGACCTTCTCACAGTGGTGGCATGGGCTTCCGTTGCGGCGGCTGTGGCCCTGTGGCTTTCCGACGGCGGTTTGGCAGCGGCCGCGACACCTGCCGGTGCCGTGACCGCTGCCGGGATCGTGGCCGGCCTGGTGGGCATGGACCTGGTCCTGTTGATGCTCCTGCTGGCAGCCAGGATTCCGCTGGTGGACCGGACCGTTGGCCATGACAGGGCGCTGGGGTTCCACCGGAAGCTGGGCAAACCTTCCCTCTACCTCCTGCTGGCACACGGGCTGCTGATCGCCGTGGGCTATGGGATGGCCGCGGGCCTGGACCCCGTCAGTGAGGCAATCGCCCTGTGGTCGCTGGTCCCGGACATGTGGCTTGCCTACATTTCCATGGTGCTCTTCGTAGCGGTGGTGGTGACGTCCCTGGTGGCGGTCCGTCGCCGGTTCCCCTACGAGTTCTGGTACGCCGTGCATCTGCTGACCTACGCCGCAGTGGGTACGGCCATCCCGCATCAGTTCAGCGTTGGCGGGCTGTTCGCCGAGGGGACGTGGCAGCGCTGGTACTGGGCCGCGCTGTGCCTGGCCACCGGAGCCGCCCTGCTGTACTTCCGGGTTGTCCAGCCCATCGCCGCAACGAACCGGCACCGGCTCAGCGTGGTCCGGGTGGAACAGGCTGCTCCCGGCGTGGTGAACATTGTGATGAAGGGCCGCGCCCTGGACCGGCTGGCCGGCACCGGCGGCCGGTTCCTTATCTGGCGGTTCCTCGCCCAGGGAATGTGGTGGCATCCCCATCCCTTCAGCCTGTCGGCGGAACCGGTGGTCCTGGCAGCGGACGGGACAGGTACCTTGCGGATCACGGTCCGCAACCTCGGCAGCGGCTCGGGCGGGCTTGTCCGCCTGCGCACCGGAACCCGGGTGGCTGTTGCCGGACCCTACGGCCTGTTCGGAACCGCCGCGCGGACCAGGGACAAGGTGGTCTTGATGGGCGCAGGCATCGGCATCACCCCGCTGCGGGCCCTGCTGGAAAGCACCCCGTTCGCACCGGGCCAGGCCACGGTCCTGCTGCGCGGCCACAGCGACCGGGAACTGTACCTCAGCCACGAGATCCTCGAACTTTGCCGGCTCCGCGGCGCCCGCCTGTTCCACCTGACCGGCCCTCGGGACAGGCGGCAATCCGGCTGGCTCCCTGACGACGCAGTCCACAGTGGCTACTCCCTTACCTCCTATGTCCCGGACGCAGCCGACGCGGACATCTACATCTGCGGCCCGTCCGCATGGGCCGGGAACGTCATTGCGGACGCCACGGCAGCCGGCGTACCGGCCACCCAGATCCATCACGAAAGGTTCGACTGGTGAAAACACGGGGAACAGTTGCGGCAGCAGTCGCCTCGGCAGGGATCCTCCTGGCCGGCTGGCAGGCCGGCACCCAGGCCGGCGGCACCAGCATCATCACAGCAACAGGTACGACGGCGGAGGGATCGGGCGGTGCGTCCGGAACCAACGGTTCCGCCCCGGACAGCGCAACAACCAAGGGAACAACCAAGGGGACCACCAGCGGAACCACCGCCGCGGGTACTTTCACGGGAGCTGACGTCCAGACCCGGTTCGGCTCCGTACAGGTGCAGATCACCGTCGCCGGCGGCACCATCACCGACGTCACGGCGCTCCACCTGACCGATGACGACCGGAAGTCGATCCAGATCAGCAACCGGGCAGCACCGGTGCTCCGGAGCGAGGTCCTTGCGGCCCAGTCGGCCGACGTCCAGACGGTCAGCGGTGCCACCGTCACCAGCGGCGCCTACCTCACTTCACTCCAGGCAGCCATCGATGCAGCAAACCTCTGACCCCACCGAAGCCAGCGGCGCACCCCTGAAGATCCGCACCTTCACCAGCATGGGAACTGTCATCAGCCTCGCGCTGGTTCCCGACGGCCCGGCGGCAGGGCAGGCGGCGGACGACGAGCTTGCTGCCGCACTGGCCGTCGTCGAACGCCTTTTCCGGGACCTGGACGAAACGTTCAGCCTGTACCGGCCGGATTCCGAAGCGAGCCGGCTGGCCCGCGGTGAACTGACGCTGCCGCGTGCGTCGGACATCATGCGGGACCTGTATGCGGAGGCCCACGACTGGCGGCTGCGCACTGAAGGGGCGTTCAGCCCTGAGCGGCCTGACGGTGTGCTTGACCTCTCCGGGCTGGTGAAGGGCCACGCGATCCGTGAAGCCGGCACCTCCCTGCTGGCCCTGGGCCGCAGGAACTGGTGCCTGAATGCCGGCGGTGATGTACTGGCGGGCGGCTCCCCCGTCCCCGGCAGCGGCGAGCCGTGGCGGGCGGGAATTGTTGATCCCGGAAACCGCGGTTCCCTGGTCGCCGCCTATCCGCTGGCAGCAGCCGGCCGGCACCTGGCCCTGGCAACCTCTGGTTCAGCGGAGCGGGGCGACCACATCTGGCGCCAGCACGGCCGGCCGGCGGAGTTCAGCCAGGTGTCGGTTGCGGCGGCGGATATCGTCACGGCCGACATCCTGGCCACAGCAGTGGTGTCAGGCGGGACACCGATGCTGGACCGGGCAGCGGACGGCTGGGATGCCGCCGTCCTGGCCGTACGGACTGACGGTTCGCTGGTGGCGACGCCTTCCTTCCGGCGCTAAAGCCGCGTCAGTGCCGGGTACTTGGGAGCCAGGCCATCGCCGGAGGACTTGCCCGTAACCCGGCGGACAACCCAGGGGCCGGCAAACTCGCGGACCCAGCGGGCGTTGGCGCGGAGGGCCTCTGCGCGGCTGAGTTCCGGAACCGGAGTCATGGGCGGAACGTCGATGGAGTGTTCGTGCGCCAGGACGTCCAGCACCCGCTTGGCCATGTTTGCGTGGCCGGCGGCGGACATATGCATCCGGTCCGTGGCCCACATGCCCCAGTCGTAGTATTCGCTGAAACGCCAGTAGTCCACCAGCAGGGCGCCGTGGTCGCCGGCGATGCCGCGGACCAGCTCGTTGTAGATCGCGGTGCGGCCGCGCATGGTGCTGAACACCTTCGAGCCCCGCGCGTCGAAGCCCGTGAAGAGCACCACGGTGGCGCCGGTGGCACGCAACCTGCGGATGCCGTCGTCGTACTCGCCCAGGAGGTCGTCGATGTCGATTTTGGGACGAAGGATGTCGTTCGCGCCTGCGTAGATGCTCACCAGCGTGGGTTGCAGCGCTACGGCGGCATCCACCTGCTCGGCCAGGATCTGCCGGAGTTTCCGCCCGCGGATGGCGAGGTTGGCGTAGCCGAAGCCGGGATCCGCGGCTCCCAACTGCTCGGCCACGCGGTCGGCCCAGCCGCGGACCCCGTTGGGGCGCGTTGGGTCGTCGTCCCCCACTCCTTCAGTGAAGGAATCGCCAAGGGCCACAAACCGGGAAGAGAATTCCATCCGGCCAGTTTGCCATCCGTTGCCGCGAGCAACCAACTGGCGGGGCCGGCATCAGTTTTCGCGCAGGATCCAATGGTTGGCATCCAGCCGGCCAACCACCTTCTCGCCGATCCGGGCCAGGTCCTGGACGTCCTGGTCCGACAACGCATCAAGGAACAGTTCCCGGACCGTTTCAACATGGCCGGGCGCCAGCCCAACGATGGTGGCCATCCCCTCGGCCGTGAGGTGGGCGGTGGTGACCCGGGCGTCGTGGGGATGCGGTCGGCGCTCCACCCAGCCCCGTTTCTGCAGCTTGGTCACCACATGGGACAGCCGGGATAGCGAGGCGCTGCTTCGTGCGGCGAGCTCGCTCATGGGCAGGAACCGCTCTTCCGTTTCGGAGAGCATGGCCAGGACCGTGTAGTCGAAGAGGGACAGCTTCCCGGCCGCGTGCAGCTTGGTGTCCAGGGCCGCCGGAAGCAGCGTGTTGATGCTTACCAGGGCCAGCCAGGCACGGCGTTCGTCGGCGCTCAGCCAGCGCGGTTCGGTCATGCGTCAATACTACGAGAAAGCCGTCGTTGATCCTTCAACCAGGCCCGCTGCCCCCGGTAGGGTGGGCGTATGTATGTTGTTTCCTTGACCTACCGCGTCCCGCAGGACATCGTCGATTTCCACAACGACGGCCACATGGCCTGGCTCCAGGAGGCCTTCGACAACGGCGTCTTCATCGCCGCCGGCCGCAAGGTGCCGCGGACGGGTGGGTTGCTGTTGTCGCAGGTGGACCGCGCCACCCTGGATGCCAGCCTGGCGCAGGACCCGTTCTATGCGAACGGTGTTGCCGAGTTCGACGTCGTCGAATTCCATGCCGGCCGGGTGGCGCCGGGGTTTGAAAACCTGCTGGACAGCTGAGGCGCATCAGGCGGCGGTTTTTTCGGCAAGCTTCCGCAGCCCGCCTTTGCGGGGCACCTTGACCGGTTCCGGCCAGCGCGCCGTGAGCGTGTCCCCCAGCGTGATCCCCCGGATCTTGCGGCCGAACAGCGGCAGGACCCAGTCGTTGATCCACCGCCGCTGATGGCGTTCCCATTCCCGCAGCCCGCGCCGCGCCGGCGCTTCCCAGTCCTTGGGCCGGATCTTGTGCGGCACCCCCAGCTGGTCCAGGACCTGCCCGGCCAGGTACCTGTGCCCGGCCTTTGACATGTGCAGCCGGTCCGCGTCCCACATCCGCCGGTCGTGGAACGCGTCCAGGCACCAGTAGTCCACCAGGACGGCGCCATGCTGCTCCGCAATCGCGCGGACGTGGCGGTTGTAGAGGGTGTTGCGCTTCTTCAGCGGTTCCAGCAGGGCCGAGACCTTGACGTCGAACCCGGTGAACAGCACCAGGACAGCCCCGGTGCCGGCCAGGCGGGCCACCAGCTGTTCGTAGTCGGCCATCAGCGCTGCCATGTCGGTTTTCAGGTCCAGGATGTCATTGCCGCCGGCGTACAGGGTGATCAGTGCCGGTTCCATGGCCAGCGCCGGTTCCAGCTGCTCGGCCACGATGTGCCGCAGCCGCTTGCTGCGGATGGCCAGGTTCGCGTAGCGCCACCCGGGCTGGTCCTTGGCCAGTTTCTCGGCCACCCGGTCCGCCCAGCCGCGGACCCCGTTGGGCAGCCGGCCGTCGCGGTCGCCCACACCCTCGGTGAACGAATCGCCCAGGGCAACAAACACGCGACGGCCACTTTGGGGCAGCAAGGGGGCAACAGGCACCAGCCCACGCTAACCGGCCAAAGCGGCCAGCGGACGACGGCGGCATGAACAGGAAGGTGCTCAGCCCTCCGCTTTGCCCTGCCGCCAGTAGCCCATAAAGGCCACCTGCTTGCGGTCGATGCCCACATCGCGCACCAGGTAGCGGCGCATGTCCTTGATGACGGCCGCCTCACCGGCGATCCAGGCGTAGAACGGCATGGCGCCGGCTGGCATGTCCGGGTTCTTGGTTGCGGCGATCGCCCCGGTTTCCATCCGCGCGGGCGTCTCCCAAAGGATGTCCACGTCCACGTTGACGTCTTCGGGCTCGGGTCCCGCGCCGCCGTCGGCCGCTTTTAGGCCCACCCAGCCGGGCACGGGGACGGCCTTCCGGACGGCGTCCTGCAGGAGTTCGCCGTGCGGACGGGACCGGCCGATTGACGCACCGCGCGCCAGCCAGGTGATCTGGACGTCGGCGGCGGACTCCAGCTCCTGGAAGTCGCCGGCTTCGGGAACCTCCAGGATGGCGTGGCCGCTCATGTAGGCGGGCAGGCTTTCGAGGATGGCGGAAATGGCCGGGAGGGCGGTCTCGTCGCCGGCGAGCAGGACGCGCTGGGCCAGCCCGGGGCGCCATTCGATGCCGCCGTAGTTTTCCGCGGTCCGGCACAGGGCGGCCCGGTTGTTGGGGCCGATGATGGTGATGGCGTCGCCGGGCTTGGCGTTCAGGGCCCAGTTCGCGGCCGGGCCGCCGTGCCCGTGGTCATCAAAATGCATCACGAAGTCCACGTCGATCTCCGGGTACACGGAATCAAGCCGGGACGAGCGGACCGTGTAGGTGCGCATGGAACCGCGGACGGCCGGGTCCATGGCGAGCCATTCGCGGTACCAGCCGGCCTCGGTCATTTCGAAGGCCGGCAGGGGCAGTTCGGTGCCGTCTGCGGCAAGGGACGGGATCATCAGCTTGATGCGCAGGTCCAGGGAGTCGCCGTTGACGCCGAAGTCCCGCAGCGCGTACCCGCCGAAGGTGATCCTGCGGAAGTTGGGGCTCAGTTCCTGGACGGAGGAAACGGTCACCTCGAAGGCGAGGGTCATGGGCTCGGTGGTGGCAACTTCTCGGGTGTTCATGAAACAAGCTCCAGTTCGTTGGCTGGGACGTGGTGGCGCCCGATGGGAATGATCAGGGGGGTACCGGAAACGGGGTCCGGGATGACCCGGGATTCGAGGCCGAAGACGCTGCTGACCAGTGCCTCCGTGACCACCTCCTGCGGGGTGCCCGCGGCCACCACCGCTCCGGCTTTCATGGCGATGACGTGGTCGGCATAGCGGGCGGCCAGGTTAAGGTCGTGCAGGACGATGGCCACGGTGGTGCCGCGGCTGCGGTTCAGGTCGGTGATGAGATCAAGCACCTCCACCTGGTGGGCCAGGTCCAGGTAGGTGGTGGGCTCGTCCAGCAGCAGGACTTCGGTTTCCTGCGCCAGGGCCATGGCGATCCAGACGCGCTGGCGCTGCCCGCCGGAGAGTTCGTCCACGTCCCGTTCGGCAAGGGCCAGGGTTTCGGTGGCCTCCAAGGCCCGGTGCACGGCGGCGTCGTCCTTGTCGCTGCTGCTGCGGAAGAAACCCTGGTGCGGGTACCTGCCACGGCCCACCAGGTCGCGCACGGTGATGCCGTCCGGGGCGGTGGGGTGCTGCGGGAGCAGGCCCAGGGTGCGGGCCAGTTCGCGGGCGGGCCGGGAATGGATGTCCTTGCCGTCCAGGGTGACGGTGCCGGCGGCGGGTTTCAGCAGCCGCGAGAGGCCGCGGAGCAGCGTGGACTTCCCGCAGGCATTGGCGCCCACAATCATGGTCACCCGGCCCTCGGGAATGCCAACGCTCAGGCTGTCCACCACGCAGCGCTGGTCGTACTTCAGCGTCAGGTCCTTGGCATCGAGAACTGCCATGTCAGGCGTCCTTTCGGTTGGCAGTGACCAGGAGCCACAGCAGGAACGGGGCGCCCAGGGCGCCGGTGATAACGCCCACGGGCAGGACCGTGCCGCCCAGGATCAGGGGGGCGAGGTTGGCGGCGAAGTAGTCGGCCGCGAGGACGATCACCGCGCCCACCAGGGCCGACGCCGGGAGGCTGGCTTTTTTGGTGAAGCGGCGCGCGATCGGTCCCGCCAGGAACGCCACAAACGCCACCGGCCCCGCGGCGGCGGTGGCTACGGCGGCGAGGGCCACGGCGACGATCACCAGGGCAAGCCGGGCCACGCCGACCTTGATGCCCAGGCCGGCGGCGGCGTCGTCGCCGAGTTCGAGGATCCGCAACGGGCCGGCGATCAGGGCCACGGCCGGAACCAGGATCGCCAGGGCGATGGCCAGGACACCGGCGCGGTCCCAGTTGGCAGAGTTCAGGGACCCGTTGAGCCAGACCAGGGTGTCGGCCGCGGTGCGGATGTCGGCCCGGGTCATCAGGAAGTTGACCACGGCGTGCAGGGCAGCGGCGATGCCCACGCCGGCCAGGACCAAACGGTTGCCGGCAGCGTTGCCGTTGCTGGTGCCGCGCATGGCCCCGCCGCTGGAGATGCCGTAGATGAGTGCCGCCACGGCGAGGGCGCCGGCCATGGCGGCAACGGAGACCGTGGGCCCGGTGGCGCCGAAAACAATAATGGACACCACGGCGGCGGCGCTGGCGCCGTAGCTGATCCCGATCACGTCGGGGCTGGCCAGCGGGTTGCGGAGCATGGTCTGGAACAGGGCGCCGGCCAGGCCGAACGCAACGCCGATCATGGTGCCTATCACGGCCCGGGGCAGCTTGTTTTCCATCACGATGAAGCTGGCGCCGGGGATCTTGTCACCGCCGGTAAAGTGCGCCACCAGGATCCTGATGAAGTCCGGGATGGTGACGGTGTAGCTGCCCAGCAGGATGGAGACGGCGAAGAGGACCACCACGGCGGCTGCCAGGATGGCGGTCCTGTTGATCCGGCGCCGGCTCCTCCGTTGCCCTATCACTTCTGGTCCCCCCGGGGTGGTTTTGGCGACCGGAAGTGATAGCGCATCCGGGGCGGCGGGAGTGGTGTCGGTGCGGGTCACAGCCCGGCCCCCTTGCCGCGGCGGACCAGCCAAACGAAGAACGGGGCGCCCACCAGGGCGGTCATAATGCCGGCCGGGACTTCACCGGGCAGCAGGATCACGCGGCCAATGATGTCGGCGCCCAGGAGCAGCGCCGGGGCCACCACCAGGGAAAACGGCAGGATCCAGCGGTAGTCCGGTCCGGTCAGGAAGCGGACCGCGTGCGGAACCACCAGGCCAACAAAGCCGATGGGTCCGGCCAGGGCGGTGGCGGTGCCGCACAGCAGCACAATCCCGAGGGCGGCCACGCCGCGGGCCAGGCCCACACGCTGGCCGAGGCCGCGCGCAATGTCGTCGCCGAGGGCCAGGGAGTTGAGGATGCGGCCGGTCAGGAGCACAACCGCGGCGCCGACGGCGAGGAAGGGCAGCCCGGGCAGGACTACGGACCAGTCGCGGCCGGCCACCCCGCCGACCTGCCAGAAGCGGAACCGGTCAAGGGTGTCCTGGCTGGAGACCAGGATGACGTTCATGAGCGAGTACAGGCCGGCACTCAGCGCGGCACCGGCCAGCGCGAGCTTGACCGGGGTGGCGCCGTCCCGGCCCAGGGACGCAATGAGGTACACCAGCACCGCGGCGGCGCCGGCACCGATGAAGGCGAACCAGATGTAGCCGGAGAAGGTGGCCACCCCAAAGACATAGATGCCGGTCACCACGGCAAGCGCCGCCCCGGCGTTGACCCCGATGATGCCCGGATCGGCCAGCGGGTTGCGGGCCACGCCCTGCATGGCGGCGCCCGCAAGGCCAAGCGCCCCGCCCACCAGGAGGCCAAGGGCGGTGCGGGGGATACGGGCGTGGACCACGGCGTGGTCGCCGTTGGCGGCATCGAAGCTGGTCATCGCCTGCCAGACGGTGGCCAGGGGAAGGCCCCTGGCGCCCACGGCCAGGGAGGTCCCGGCAAGGAGCAGCAGTACAACGACGGCGGCCAGCAGCCAGGCGGTCCGTTTCCCTCCGGAAGCGGACCACTTGACGGGACCACGGGAGACCCGCCCCGGCACCGGAGTGCCGGCGCCGGGCGCCCACTGGTCCGCCGTCGTTGTACCCTGCGTCATGGCGAAGTGCCTACTTCACTGCGTCCGCGGCGGTGGCCAGCTGCGGCAGGAACGTGTCCAGTGACCACGGCAGGCTCAGCGGTGACGACGCGGAGATGGACAGCGTCAGCGTGTTGTCCGAATCGGCCACGAGGGCGCCGTTTTTGATGGCGGGGATCTGGCCCAGCAGCGGGTCGGCCTTGATGGCGTCCGTGGTGGAGGCATCCGGAACCCAGGTCACGAAGATGTCCGAGTCCAGTTCGTTGGCCTTCTCAGCGGACCAGGCGACAAAGAAATCCTTGGACCCCTTCGAGTTGTCCTCCACCACGGGGGCGAGCTTCATGCCGATCTCCGAAAGAAAACGGGGGCGGTTGTCGTTGGCGGTGTAGACGTTCACGCCATCACCCTTGGCAGGCTCGAGGTTGCCGTAAATGAAGGTCTTCTCTGCCAGCTGGGGGAACTTGGACACCTTGTCCGTGACGGTCTTCTCGGTATCGGAGACCAGCTTGGTGGCTTCTGCTTCCTTGCCCAGGGCCTTGCCGATGATGGCGGTGGAGTCCTGCCAGGACGTGCCGTACGCCAGCTCAGGGTGCGCCACCACGGGTGCGATCTCGCTGAGCTTCTTGTAGTCCTCTTCGGTCAGGCCGGAGTAGGCGGCCAGGATGACGTCCGGGGTGAGCTTGGCGATCTCTGTGAAGTTGATGCCGTCCGCCTCGGAGTACTGGACGGGGGCCTTGTCCGTGCCAAATCCGGCACCCAAATCCTCGAGGGCCGCGTCCTTCCACGGGGTGGAGCCCTTGTCGTTGCCGCCCCATTCGTTGGTGGGGACGCCAACGGGCACCACACCCAGGGCAATGGCAACGTCGTCGTTGACCCAGGAGACGGTGGCGACCCGGGTGGGCTGCTTTTCGATGGTGGTCTCGCCGTAGACATGTTTGATGGTCACGGGGAAAGCTGTGCTGCTGGAGCCGGCAGTGCTGGCGTCCGGTGTGGAGGCCGCGGGGCCCGTGGAGCAGGCCGAGAGCGTGAGGGCCGCTGCGGCCAGGACCGCCGTCGCCTTGCCGGCTGATTTGAACAGCGTCCGGCGGGTGGCGGTCAGGCCGGTGAAGTGGGGGGAAGTCACGGAACTCCTTAGGTGAATGATGCGAACCTAAGTAAGGCTAGCCTAGCCTCCCCCCTATTACGAAAGGTTTGCGTACCTTAATCATTTCCCGTGACGAAGGACACACGCCACGCGGGCTAACGCAGGACGATGTCCACCGGGTTCGCCTCGGACCGCCAGGCCCCTTCCGCCCCTGCCGTGGGCCTGATCACCGGGGCCGTGAGGACGCCTGAACGGTTGGTGCGCTTGTCCCGGAGGATCTCGGTGACGGACCCCAGGTGCCGGGACAGGTCGATGACGTTTTCCGGGGCCGCCAGCAGCAGCTGGAACCCGAATTCATGCAGCGCCTTGATGCCGGCGCCGGCGAACTCTTCGGAGGCCAGGACGAAGGCTTCATCCATCATCACCGTGCCGTAGGTGGTGAAGCCCTGCTCCGCGATGCCCAGCTGGTAGCTGAGCGCTGCCGCCATGATGAACGCCGTGAACCGCTGCCGCTCGCCGCCGGACATCGACCCGGTGTCGGCGTGCATAAAGACCTCGGACCGCTTCCCGCCGCGGGGTCCGGTAACGTCGCGGTGTTCCTTGCACTGGATAAAGAGGTGGCCGCGGACATCCAGCACCTCGGCGCGCCAGCGGCGGTCCTCCGGAGCCTGCGAGCCCAGCCGCCGGACCAGGGCCTCCAGCGACTTGTAGCGGGCGGTGAGCTCGGCGTCCTCGTCGCGTTCCTGACCGGCTTCGGGCCGCGCCGGCCGGGTGTGGCGGGCCTTGAGCGCGTTCTGGATGGCGTCCTTGAACGCCTTGGCAGTGGGCGGCAAAGTCTGCTTGATGTCCAGCTCCAGGAAGCTTCCTTCATGGAAGTTCACCTGCGACAGGATGCCGTTCAGCGGCAGGATCCGGCTGGTGATGGACCGCCGCTCTTCATCCAGCAGATGCAGCAGCGTGCTGAACGATTCGTGCGTGCGCTGGTTGAAGAACTGCCGGAATTCGGCTTCCTGTGCCGGCAGCCCGTCGCTGACAATCGCGTGGTACCGGGTTTCGAAGTCGGCTGCGGCGCCGATGCTGGTGCCGTGGTCGGCCGAGATGGCGCTGCCCCATTCGCGGACAAACCCCTCAAAGATCCTGGTGAGCCGCTCAGCGGTGCCCTGGCCGCGGGATTCGGCGGCGTGCAGCTCCCCCAGGAGCGTGGAGCGCACCCGGTTGGCCAGGTTGTCCAGTTCATGCAGCTCCGTGATGTCGCCGAACCCGTCAAAGTAGGGCGCCAAGGCTTCGACGGTGGCGTCCGACGGCGGCGCTTCGGCCAGGCGCCCGCGCGCGGCGTCCAGCAGGGAATCGGCGGTGGTCAGCTGCCGGTCCAGCGCCTTGTACTCGCTTTGCAGGACGGCAGCCGACTCGGTGCTGGACTGGTGTTTCTGCCGGGCCTGCTCGATGTTGGCGCGCAGCGGTTCCAGATCCGCCTGCGCTGCGAGCGCATCCTTGAGCCGCTGCTCGATCCGTGCCAGGTCCTCCGCCGCGACGGCGGCCGACACCTGGTCCCAGGGCCTGTCGTCCGCTGCGACCCGGCGCAGGGCTTCAAGCTGGCGGCCCATGCCCTGGTGTGATTCCTCCCGGCTCTGCGCCAGTTCCGCGGCCTTGGCCACTTCCTGCCGGAGGTCGGCCACCTGACTGGCCACCAGTTCCAGCTTGGCGGCGTTGTCGAAGCCCAGCACGTAGTCCTGGCGGCTGGTGAACCGGTCGTCCTTTTCCACGGTGTGGCGGTTGCGTTTGACCACCCCGCCAAGGCTCAGGCCCTTCTCCAGGGCGGCGAGTTCGTCCGGGTCCTCCACGCAGGGGAAGGCGAAGTCGAGGGCGATCCGCTCGCGGACCCATGCCCCTGCTTCCGCTGCCCCGCCGGCGGTGAGGATATCCAGCTTGCGGAGCAGGTCGCCGTCGTTCACGTCCTCCACCGCCAGCGCACCGCCTGGCAGCGGCTTGGACACGTCCACGGCGCGGAGGGCGCCGCGGATGTTGTTCGCGTTCAGGTACCGGGTCACGGCGCCGAAATGCTCGCCTGGCACCAGCAGCGTGGTGGCGAGGCTGCGCAGGGCCCGCTCAGCGGCGGGGCGCCAGCGCTCCTCGCCTTCCAGCAGGTCCATCAGTTCCCCCGCAAAGGGCATCTGGTCCTCGGGCACACCGGTGGCCGCGGCAATCGCGGTCCGGTTTTCAATGCTCGACGGCGGCAGCAGGGATTTGCGTGTCTTCAGGGACACCAGCTCCTGCTCAGCCGCGGCGAGTTCCCGCTTGCGGGTCGCATGGGCGTCAAAGGCCTCAAACCGAAGCTCCTGCAGGGCCTGGGAGTCGTCCTTCAGCTCGGCGGAGCGGGCTGCTGCCTGTTCGTGCGCCTGATCCCAGCCTGCGGCCGTCCAGGCCAGCTGCAGGCCGGCATCGGCGAGCGCGGCGCGGGCGGCCTCCTCCACCTGTTCGCGGAGCTTCAGGCTGACGCGCGCGTTCTCGAGCGACTGTTCGATCGCGGAGATCGCGTTGCCGCCCTGGGTGTTGTAGTCCGTTTCCAGCTGCCGGAGATCCTTGGCCAGCGCATCCCGGACGGTCCGCTCCGCCCCGAGGTCCTGGGCCTTGGCCTGTGCGAGCTCCCGGAACCGGGTCAGCGTCTTTTCGTGGACGGTGACTGCCAGCTGCTGCCGGTACGCCTCGAATTCGCCGCCTGCGAGGTCCCGGAGCCGGTTGGCGTCCAGCAGCGCCTGGGCGTACTCGCGGTTCAGCCCAGGGACCGGCGCCAGCTGGTCGCGCTGCTGGCGGACGTCTTCGAGCCGCTGCCGGATGGACATCAGGTTGCTGAACTCCTCCACCACGTCGTCTGCGGCCGCCAGGGTGGCCGGGGCGTCCAGGACCTGGTCCCGGAAGAAGGTGTTGACGCTGCCGCCCAGGCCTTTACCGGCCTGGATGACCCGCAGCAGCGGAAGCGCCTGGTCCGAGTTGATGCCCAGCAGCCGCCGGAAGCGCTCGGCAAACGCCTTATGCACGTCAAAAACCTGGGCGTCCGGGAACACCGTCTCCAGCGCGGCCTTGGTGAAGCGCTTGTCCGCGATGTCCTCCAGGGCCGGCAGGTCCAGCGGTGAGCTGTCGATCAGGTAGAACCGGCCAACGCTCGATTCCGTGCCGTTTTTGGGCAGGTCGAAGAGCGCGGACACCGTCACCCTGGTACCGGCTGCGTTGTCGAACGTCAGCGCCACCGCTGACCAGGTGGCGCCGGGGCGCTGGAACGCACTTGCCGAGCCCTCGCCCACGGCTTTGTCGCCCACCTTGCCGCGCATGTACGTAAAGGTGGTGCGTTTGTCCTCCACGGCCCCGCCGGAGCGCTGGGCTGCGGCCTCGTTGGACCGCGGCCGCGCGTCGAACACCCGCAGCATCGCGTCGAAAAGTGTCGACTTGCCGACGCCCGAGTTGCCGGTCAGCAGCGTGCCGTTGCGGTCCACATGCATGGTGTGCGCACCGTGGAAGGTGCCCCAGTTGACCACCTGGACCAGCGCCAGCCGCATCTGCCCCGGGTTCGTTTCTTCCCCGAGGGGAAGCATGCTGGCGATGCTCACTTGGTGCCTTCTTCGGTGGTGGTGGTACCGTCCGCGTCGTCGGCGGCATCATCGTCGGTCGCTGTTTCGGCGTCGAGGTCAAGGAGCGGTTCGGTGCCCGACGGGTCCGCCGAGGCTGCGACCAGGGCTTCGATCTGGGCCGGGATATCGCCGATGTTTTCGAACGGGAGGGCCAGCGGAAGGGCGTTGGAGATGGTGTACACGTCGTCCAGGCCCGTGGCCAGCAGGAGCTGGCGGGCCAGGAGCTTAGTGATGGCCCGGGTCACTACATCGGAATCCCGCAGCGCGTCCTGCTGGCCCGAGGGCTGGTAGTGGGCCACAAGGTCGGCGATTTCCTCGCGGGTGATGGTGGGGTCAGTCTGCGCCGTCACGTGCCGGTCCAGCAGCAGGCGGAGCCGGAGCAGCACAATCGTCTCCACCCGGCTCAGCGCTCGCTGCTGCCGGAGGATGCTGGAGCGGGTGCTGCCGCCGATCGCGTCCGGATCCACGGGACGTAGCACAGCAATTTTGCGGTCATGGTCCAGTTCCATGGTGAGGAACAGTTCGGAGAGCCTGCTGCGGATGATGACCCGGTTATCCAGCAGAACCGTCCAGAGCTTCTCGTCGCGGCCGCCGTCTATGTACGGTCCCTTGAGCAGCTTCACCAGCGCCTGCCGCACGCGCATGGGCAGCACCCCGGTGTCGCCCGGAAAGAGGGCAGCGCCGTCAATGAACGTGTCGCGGGGCCCGGCGGCAAGGGAGCGCCCGGCGGCGGGTTCGGCGTCCGCCCCTGCCCGGGCTACGGCAGCAGGTCCGGCTGCTGCGGCAACGGATTCGGAAGGTTCTGTTCCGGTTTCAGCGGAGGGTTCAGTCATCGTCAATCCTTTGCGAGGGTGACCACCGGCAGGTATGCCCTGCGCCGGGTGCCGTCTATCTGTTCGAAGTCCAGTCCGGCCCAGGCCCCGCGGTCGAAGTCCGCGCCGTCCTGCAGGGCCTGGGAGAGGAGGCCGCGGATGGTGTTGATGTGCTGCTCCCCGGGCGGCAGCTGTTCCCAGGCGTCCGCCAGGGTGGCTGCCCCGGCCATGGCGGAACGGATCGCAGCCGGGTTGGCCTTGCCGGTCCTCGGCGAGCGCACCCGGTCGGAGTCGCTGAACGCGATGGGGTCGGCAAGTTTGGGCGGGGCCGCAAACCCGTCCGGGTCATAAAGCTTCACCATCGACAGCGATTCGAATCCGGCGTTGAAGAGCACCGGTCCGCGGACCAGGCCGGGGCGTTCGCGCTCATACGGGAGTGACCTGATGGCCTGCTCCGCTTCGCGGAGGACCCTGCGGAGCCGGACGGACTGCCGGAAGTCGTCGCTTTGGACGTAGGTGTTGAGGCTTTCGCTGAGCTTGCCGTAGATCCGCTGGATCTGGCTGTGCTGCTGGCGGAGCTCAGCCACCAGGTTCTTCAGGGTCTCCCTGTCATCCGCGGACAGGTCGTCGGCAAACTGCCTGCTGAGGACTTCACCGATGGCGGACCTGAACCGGACCTGTTGCTGCGGGTCCTCCAGGAACGCCGTGAACGACCGGAACGTGCGGCCCTCGGGGCTTTGCCGGAGCCGTTTGTCAGCGGCCAGCACCTGGGCCATCGTGGCGCCCTTGGTCAGGGATTCCTCGATGATCTGGTTGCGGAGTCCGCCCACCAGCTCCTCGATCCGGTCACGCATCTTTTTGTAGTCGGCGGGCAGGCTGGCCGCGAGGTCCAGGATGTTGCCGGCGGCTTCCACGGCGTCGTCGTCATCCAGCACGCCGTCGAAGTCGCCGCTGCTGATGTCCTGAATCAATTGCCGGCGCTCACCGATTTCCTCTTCCAGGGATTCCAGCCGCGCGCTTTGGTCCGGGTTGGTTTCGTTGGCCAGCTTTTCCACGTCGCCCAGGAGGGTGCCCAGGCGGGAGCCGTTCAGGGTGGACCGCTCACTGGACAGGCTGTCCAGGAACGCCAGCACGCGGGCTGCAGGTTCGGTGACCTCATAAACAATCCGGCCCGACTGGTTCCGGCGGGTCAGGAACTGCCGCCGCGTCCATTCATCGCCGAAGGCCTTCCCGTTGGCGCCGCCACCCAGCCCGGGGTCCTGGCGGCGAAGCTCTTCAAGGAAGGAGTCGACGTCGGCGTGGAACTCTTCGAGCGGAAGCTGCGGGCGGGTACGGGTGAAGGATGCCTGCAGCACGGCGATCACCCAGGGAGCCGATCGCGTCAGCGCCCAGGCGGGGCCCTTTGTCAGGAGTTCGAGGTCCCGAAGCCTGGCGCTGATCGCGTCAGCGGATGACCTGGCGGAGCGGGGCACGCACTCTCCTTGGGCTGTGGGTGGGCGGGGTTGCGGCAGCACGGACGGAAAACTGCCAACTACAAGGTTAACGCAGGCGCCGCGACCGGCCCGTGACCTACCTGGCGGTAGTGTTTCGATCCCGTATCAACAGGCCTTTCCCTCGCCCGGGCTCTGGTCCCGCATGCGGCCGCACCCTACGCTCGGTGCTACCGATCTCATCCGAAGCAGCGCCGCAGCAGGGGGACTCATGAGCTTTGATCTCAGCACCGTGGAAACGGGCACCTTGGTTTTCGCCGGAACACTGGTATTTGCCGTCCTCCTGGCCGGGTTCGTGTTGACGGCCGGCCTGCTCGCCCTGGCGCTGCTGGGGGTGGGAAAGGCCACGTGGTTTGTGTTGTCCACCGCACTGCTGGCAGCGGTGCACGGCATCAACGCGGGCTGGGACCGGCTGGTCCACCGGGCCCGGCAGGGAGCCGCTGCCGGCGATTTCCAGGTCCAGCCTGCCCCTGGTACGGGAACCTACCCGCGGGTAATCTTGAGTGACAGCTGAAGGGTTCTCCAACCCGGCGGATCCATGGCTTCACCGGCCACTTCGGGCCTAGGAGAAAACCCATGAGCTCCGCTACGGACAGCACCACCGACTCCCCCATCGAAGACACCCCGGTGCCGGCCAGCGACATCGGCGCCGGCATCACGCCGGAGCAGGCCAGGGCCGTGGCCGAAGCTGCCCGGGAAACCGGCTGGGACCGGCCAAGCTTCGCCAAGGGCCTCTACCTCGGAAGTTTCGACCTGGGCCTGGTGCACCCTTGGCCCACACCGGATCCCGCGTCCGTGGCCCGGGGCGAAGAGTTCATGGAACGGCTCACCGCTTTTGCCCGCACCATGTCAGGGCAGGTCATCGAAAGGGACTCCCGGATCCCGGACGACTACATGCGGGGCCTGGCCGGCCTGGGTGTGTTCGGCATGAAGATTCCCGAGGAATACGGCGGCCTGGGCCTGTCGCTGGTGTATTACGGCCGGGCCCTGGCCCTTCTGGGCAGCGTCCATCCGAGCCTGGGCGCCCTGTTGTCCGCACATCTTTCCATTGGCGTGCCGGAACCGGTCAAGGTTTTTGGCTCCCCGGAGCAGAAGCGGGAGTACCTGCCCCGCTGCGCCGACGGCGCCATCACCGCATTCCTGCTCACGGAGCCGGATGTGGGCAGCGACCCGGCCCGGATGGGCAGTACGGCAACGCCAACGGACGACGGCGACGCCTACATCCTGGACGGCGTGAAGCTCTGGACCACGAACGGCGTGATCGCCGAGCTGGTGGTGGCGATGGCGGTGGTTCCGGCCCGGACGGACCCGGACGGGACCGTGCACAAGGGGGGCATCAGCGCCTTCATTGTGGAAATGGACTCCCCCGGCATCACCGTGGAGAACCGCAACGCCTTTATGGGCCTGCGCGGCATTGAGAACGGCGTCACCCGCTTCCACCAGGTCCGGGTCCCGGCAGCCAACCGCCTGGGCCGTGAAGGCCAGGGCTTGAAGATTGCCCTGACCACCCTCAACACCGGACGGCTTTCCATCCCGGCCCTGTGCGTGGCGTCAGGACGCTGGAGCCTGAAGATCGCCAGGGAATGGTCCAACGCCCGCACCCAATGGGGCCGGCCCGTGGGCGAACACGAGGCGGTGGGTAAAAAGATCGCCTTCATTGCGGCGTCCGCGTTCGCGCTGGATGCGGTGTTTGAACTGTCCGCGGAGCTGGCGGACGCCGGCCAGAAGGACGTCCGCATCGAAGCCGCGCTGGCCAAGCTGTGGGCCACCGAAACGAGCTGCCGGATCGCCGACGAACTGGTGCAGATCCGGGGTGGGCGCGGATTTGAGACAGCAGAGTCACTGGCCGCCCGCGGGGAACGGGCAGTGCCTGCGGAACAGCAGCTCCGGGACCTCCGCATCAACAGGATCTTTGAGGGCTCCTCCGAGATCATGCGGCTGCTGATCGCCCGCGATGCCGTGGACGCCCACCTGGCTGCCGCCGGCGATCTTGCCTCGCTGGACGCCAGCCTGTCCGACAAGGCCCGGGCCGCCGTCGGCGCCTCCGGCTTCTACGCCCGGTGGCTGCCCAAACTGGTGGCGGGCGCCGGCATGGATCCGCGGTCCTACGCCGGGTTCGGCCGGCTGGCCAAGCAACTGCGGTTTGTGGAACGGTCCTCCCGCCGCCTGGCCCGGCAGACGTTCTACGGGATGGGCCGCTGGCAGGCGAAACTGGAGCGCAAGCAGGCGTTCCTGGGCCGGATGGTGGACATCGGCGCCGAGCTGTTCGCCATGACGGCCTGCTGCTCCAGGGCGGAAATGCTGCTGCGGACACAGCCGGAACATGGTGCCGGCGCCTATGAACTGGCCGAAGCCTACTGCGAACAGGCGCGGGTCCGGGTCGAAGAACTGTTTGACCAGCTCTGGCGGAACACCGACGACTCCGACACCGCGCTGACCCGTAAAGTCCTCGACGGTCATTACACCTGGCTCGAGGCGGGGGTGCTGGACCAGTCCGAAGGTACCGGGCCGTGGATTGCCGACGCTTCGCCAGGCCCCTCGCACAAGGAGAACCTGCACCGGAACTACCGCTGACGCGGCAGGTCACGAAATAATAAGCACCCTTGCTATCACGGCGGGGCGGTGGTTGAGTTGAGCCATGAGCAGCGCACCTGATCCCGAGAACCTTCCGTACCGCGGCGTCCGTGGGGACGCTGCCGCCGGGGACACCTCCCTGACGGACCGGCAGACAGCCGTGGCCCGGGAAAAGGAGCAGTTCGGCGGCATCAAGGTGGGATCGGCTTTTTTCGGCTGGCTGAGTGCCACCGGGATGGCGGTGCTTTTGACGGCACTGGTGGCAGCGGCAGGCACGGCGGTGGGCCTGGCCAGCAACACTGATGTCAACGACGCCGTCAACCAGGCGGCGTCGGACGGAACCGTGGGGCTGGTGGGCATCATCGTCCTGCTGGTCATCCTTTTCCTCTCCTATTACTCCGGCGGCTACGTCGCGGGCCGGATGGCCCGGTTCAACGGTGCCCGGCAGGGCCTCATGGTGTGGATCTGGGCACTTATCGCCGCGATTGTCGTCGCAATCCTGGGGCTGGTGGCAGGCCAGCAGTTCAACGTGCTGGCCAACCTGAACAGCTTTCCCCGGATCCCCGTCAATGAGGGCCAGCTGACCACAACCAGCATCATTGCCGCGGTTGTTGTGGCGCTGATCGCCCTGGTGGGCGCGGTCCTGGGCGGCCTGGCCGGGATGCGGTTCCACCGGAAGGTGGACCGGGCAGGCTTCACGCCTGCCAACGACGCCGACGCATACTGACCGGCCGGAGCCCTTGACCCCGGGCCGGCTTCCCGGCGGCATCGGGTTGCGGCATCAGCCGTGCAGCTGGCCGTCCACGTAAAGCCAGCGGCCATCCTCCCGGACAAACCTGCTGGTTTCATGCAGGATGCCCCGCTCGCCGTCCTGGCGGAAGTAGGCCTTGAACTCCACCGTCCCCTCGGTGTCCAGCGGGCCGCCGCGTGCAGTGGATACGATGTCCAGCCGGCGCCATTGCAGGTCCGGGTCCAGTTCCAGGTCCGCCGGCGCGGTCCGAGGGTGCCACGTCCGCCGCAGATATTCGCTATCCAGCAGGGCAAAGGCCGTGTAGCGCGAACGCATCAACTGCTCCGCCGTGGCTGCAACCGATGCCCCCGAGTGGAACCGGCCACAGCAGTGGCCATACTGCTCGCCGGAAAGGCACCTGCAGTTCGCGTTGCCGGAATCCTCCGCCACTCTGTCCTCTTTTCCGCTTCCGGCTGTTCTCAGCGCCAACCCTGGACCTGATGGTGATCTGCTTCCTCCGACTATAAACGCGGCCGTGATGCCACATCCGGTAACAGGTTCGAAACAACCCGGGACGTGCCGCCCGCGGCGGGGGCACGTGGAGCCAAAAATCCGTATGGTGGAGGGGAAGCTGCCGCCCTGGGGGACGGCTGCCGGTGCGCGCCCCGCTGCCGGCCGAAAGGAGAGCTGACGTGGAGAATCCGGACACGCTCATCCTCAACCTGACCTTTTTGGGCACCATGGGCGTTGCCTTCCTGATGTTCGTCGTGTTGTTCCTCCTGGGCGTCACCACTCTGGTCCTCGCGGGCCTGGGCCGGTTGGTCGCCCTGGTGCTGATGCTCGTCTTCGGCCGCCTCCGCCGGGTGGAATCCATCCGTTTCGGCCCGTCGGGACAGCAGGACCCGGCAGGAACGCCCGACGCCGGGGCTCCCGCCGCAGGCACGCCCTGGCGCGCCCGCGCGGGGCTGCTGCAGGCCGGCCGGATCACTGCGCTGCGCACCGCCGTCGTCCGCCATCCGCTCCTTTCCGCCGCGAAAACCGCCGCCAAGCGGGAACCTGCGGTCCTGTCCGAAGGCTGGGCCGCCGCGGTATCCCAGGCGGACGCGCGCGCCATGGCCAAAGCCCGGGCGGCCGCACCCAACATCAAGGTTTCCGTCCGGGATCTGCCGGACCCCGAGCTTCCTGCCGGAAAAGTTGACGAGGTGGCCCCGCTCGTTGAGTCGGCCCTGGCGGCGAAGACTCCAGCAGGCAGCGCGCCGCGCTCCTTCCAGAAACCCCCGGCGGCACCCCTTTCGCCGCTCGACACGGGGTCACTGATGTCGTTGGCGGGCCCGCCGCAGGGCCCCAAGAGGAAGCCGGCCATGCCAAAGCCCGCCACCACCAATGCCTCCCAAGCCAAGGACCGCCAGCACTTACCCTGAGCAACCATCTGGGCTAGCGTGAAAACCATGGAATTCAGATACCTCGGTAACAGCGGCTTCAAAGTTTCGGAAATTACGTTCGGCAACTGGCTGACGCACGGCTCACAGGTGGAGAACGACGTCGCCTCCCAGTGCGTCCGGGCAGCCCTCGATGCAGGGATCAGCACCTTCGACACGGCCGACGTCTACGCCAATACAGCAGCGGAAACAGTGCTCGGCGACGCCCTGAAGGGCGAGCGGCGGGAATCCCTGGAGATCTTCACGAAGGTGTACGGCCCCACCGGCCCCAAGGGCAAAAACGACCTGGGCCTGTCCCGCAAACACATCATGGAGTCCATCAACGGTTCCCTGGGCCGGCTGCAGACCGACTACGTGGACCTTTACCAGGCCCACCGGTATGACTTCGAAACGCCCCTCGAAGAGACCATGCAGGCGTTCGCGGACGTGGTCCGGCAGGGCAAGGCGCTGTACATCGGGGTCAGCGAATGGACGGCGGAGCAGCTCAGGGACGGTCACGCACTGGCGAAGGACCTGGGCTTCCAGCTGATTTCCAACCAGCCGCAGTACAACATGCTGTGGCGTGTCATCGAGGCCGACGTTGTGCCCGCCTCCGAGGAGCTGGGCGTGTCCCAGATCGTCTGGTCCCCGATGGGGCAGGGTGTGCTGAGCGGCAAGTATCTGCCCGGCCAGCCTGCACCGGAGGGCAGCCGCGCCACCGACGACAAGGGCGGCGCCAAAATGATCCAGCGCTGGATGCGCGACGACGTGCTGGCCGGTGTGCAGGACCTCAAGCCGATCGCCGCGGAAGCCGGGCTGACCATGCCGCAGCTCGCGGTGGCCTGGGTGCTGCAGAACCCCAACGTCGCTTCGGCCATCGTGGGTGCTTCCCGGCCGGAACAGATCGCTGACAGCGTGGCCGCTGCCGGTGTCACCCTCGACCCGGACGTGATGAAGAAAATTGACGACGCCATCGGTTCGCTGGCCGAGCGCGATCCTGCGCTGACCAAGTCGCCCGAGAAGCGCGAAGCGTAGGCCGGCCGTGGCGTCCGAACCCAGCCCGGAAAACCTTCCGCAGCTCGCTGTCACCGGATCCACCGGCGGCCTGGGCGGGATGGTGGCCCGGCAACTGTCCGCGGACGGCACGGCCCAGCGCCTGCTGGCCCGTGACCCGTCCCGGGCGCCGCAGCTGGACAACGCCCCGGCCCTTGCCTGCAGCTACGGCGACGCCGCGGCCGCCGAACAGGCACTGGCGGGAGCCAAGCTCCTGTTTATGGTCTCCGCGGCCGAAACCGAGGACCGGGTGCAGCAGCACTACGCCTTCATTGATGCCGCAGTACGTGCCGGCGTGGAGCACGTGGTGTATACGTCCTTCTACGGTGCCGCCCCGGACGCCACCTTCACCCTGGCCCGGGACCATTTCGCCACGGAGCAGCACATCCGCGCTTCCGGGATGGGGTTCACGTTCCTCCGGGACAATTTCTACCTCGACTTCCTGCCGCTGCTGGCGGATGGCGGGGGAGTGATCCGCGGTCCTGCAGGGAATGGCGCCTTCTCCGGGGTCGCTCGCGAGGACGTGGCCCGGAGCGCGGTGGCCGTCCTCCGGGATCCGGCGATCCACCGGGGCATGACGTATAACCTGACGGGCCCCGAGGAGCTCACACTGTCCCAGGCCGCCGCCGTCATGACGGCTGGAACCGGCCGCACCATCAGCTACGAGCCGGAGACACTACAGGAGGCGTACGCGTCCAGGGCCTCCTACGGCGCCCCGGACTGGCAGCTTGATGCCTGGGTCAGCACCTACACGGCGATGGCGGCAGGCCACATGGCCGGCGTTTCGCCCGACGTGCATGGGCTGACCGGGCAGGACCCCATCAGCCTGGCGGAGTTCCTGACCCGGACGCAGCTGTAGTTGTTGACGGCCGGGATAAAGCAGGCGTAAACCAGTCCTGAGGAGCGCAGCGCCATGGCACAGATCCACGACTTCCAGCAATCCACGCAGTACCCGTGGCCAGTCGGGGTTCCCGCGCCGGCCGGGCCGACCGACGGCCCGCTCACGCCGCCCGAGCTGCAGCTGGCGGCCCGGAACCATGCCATGCCGCTGGAGGCGCTCCGCCGGGACTTCACCGCGCCGGGTCTGCACTACGTCCTGACCCACTTCGACATTCCGGACCTTGATGCCGCCACCTGGCACCTGCAGGTTGGCGGAGCCGTGGAACGCTCGCTGGAAATCAGCATGGCCGCGCTGAGGAAAGAACCCGGCATCACGGTGCCGGTGACCCTTGAATGCGCCGGCAACGGCCGGTCGCTGCTGGCGCCTCGGCCGGTCAGCCAGCCGTGGGTTCTTGAGGCCGTGGGGACGGCCAACTGGACCGGTGTTCCGTTGTCCCACCTGCTGGGGAAGGCAGGGGTCCTGCCGCAGGCCGTTGAGGTGGTGTTTACCGGCGTCGACGCCGGAATCCAGGGTGGCGTCCCACAGAAGTTTGCGCGGAGCCTGCCGATCCACGAGGCGATGCGGCCCGACGTCGTCCTCGCCTACGCCATGAACGACGGCGACCTGCCGCCCCAGCACGGCCATCCGCTGCGCCTGGTGGTTCCGGGCTGGTACGGGATGGCGAGCGTGAAATGGCTGGAATCCATCGAGGTGGTCACGGCCCCCTTTGCGGGCTACCAGCAGGACGCGTACCGGTACCAGGATTCCGCTGACGACGCCGGCACCCCGGTTTCGCGGATCAGGGTGCGTTCGCTGATGGTTCCGCCGGGAGTCCCGGACTTTTTCACGCGCCACCGGGTGGTGCCGCGGGGGCAGGTGCTGCTGGAAGGGCGGGCCTGGTCCGGGCAGGGAGCGGTGACCGGCGTCGAAGTTGGCGTGGACGGCCAATGGATGCCCGCGCAGCTGGAAAAATCCCTGGGTGGGTACGCCTGGCGGAAGTGGACGGTGCCGTGGACCGCCGATCCCGGCGAACACGTCCTGTGCTGCCGCGCCACTGACGACACCGGCGCCACCCAGCCCCTGGAGCAGAACTGGAACTACCAGGGGATGGGCAACAACATGGTGCACCGGGTGTCAGTCCGCGTCGACTAGGACCCCCGGCGGGAAAGCCGCCGCCTGAGCCGCAGGCCGCGGCGCTATACTCGGTGCCAGCCATGACCAGCATTCCATCCTCCCCCGCCAGTGTCCGCATCGATGCGTGGCTGTGGGCTGTCCGCGCCTACAAGACCCGCTCCGCGTCCACGGCCGCGTGCCGGGCCGGTCACGTCCGCCTGAACGGCAGCCCGGCCAAGGCATCGGCAACCCTGGTGACCGGCGATACCGTCACCGTCCGCATGTCCGGCTATGAACGCACCCTGGAGGTGCGCCGGCTGCTCGCCAAACGTGTGGGCGCTGAGGTGGCTTCGCACTGCTTCACCGACCACACCCCGCCCCGCCCGGTGGCCCCGGCGCTGGGCCTGCCGCAGCGTGACCGCGGGGCCGGCCGGCCCACCAAGAAGGACCGCCGTGAAATGGAGCGGCTGTCGGGCCGGCATGACTGAGCTGATCCTCACGGCAGTCCGCCTGCCTGCCGGAGACGGGCCGGACGGGCCCCTCAACCTCCACCTTCGTGATGGCATCGTGGCAGGCGTAAGCACCGGGCCGTTGGCAGGTGCCGCCGGCATTGAAGTCCTCGACTGCGACGGCCGGTTTGTCATACCCGGGCTCTGGGACGAGCACGTACACCTGAACCAGTGGGCCATGCACGCCAACCGGATCGACCTGTCAGGTGCGGCCTCGGCACTCGGGGCGGCGGCCGCCGTCGAACGCCACCTGCTGGCCGCACCCGGCAGCGACGTCACTGCCGTGGGGGTGGGGTTCCGCGACGCACTGTGGCCTGATGCGCCGACGCTGGGGCTCCTGGACGGGGCCACGGGAGACCGGCCCACCGCCCTGATCAGCCACGACCTGCACTGCGTGTGGGTCAACAGTGCTGCCGCCCGGCGCCATTCCCTGGCCGTGGACGGGTCCGGGTTGCTGCGGGAGGAACCGGCTTTCCTCCTGACCCGCGAGCTGGGCCTGCTGCCGGACACCGTGCTGGATGAGTGGGCGCAACAGGCAGCCCGGGCGGCCGCCGCAAAAGGCATCGTGGGCGTGGTCGACTTCGAAATGACGTGGAACCGTGATCCGTGGCTGCGCAGGTTCGGTGCGGGCTTCGACACCCTCCGGGTCGAGGCCGGAGTGTATCCGCAGGACCTCGAACGCGCGGCGGGGCTGGGCATGCGGACCGGCGTGGAACTTCCCGGCGGCGGCGGGCTGTTGCGGACAGGTCCCTTGAAGGTGCTCATCGACGGGTCGCTCAACACCCGCACCGCTTACTGCGTTGATCCCTACCCCTTTGGTGGGCACGGCCTGCTCACGGTGAATGACGCCGACCTGCTGGCCCTCCTGGTGCGGGCCCGTGAGACAGGCTTTGTGCCCGCTGTGCATGCAATCGGCGACGCCGCCAACCGGGTGGCGCTGGATGCCTTCGAACGGGCAGGCATTGGCGGGCGGATCGAGCATGCGCAGTTTGTCCGCGCCGATGACTTTGCCCGCTTTGGCCGGCTGGGAGTGGTGGCCAGCGTGCAGCCGTGCCACGCCCTCGATGACCGGGATGCGGCCGATTCCAACTGGCCGGGCCGGACGGACCGGGCGTTTCCGTTGCGCCGGCTGCTGGATGCGGGCGCAACACTCGCTTTCGGTTCGGACGCGCCGGTGGCGCGCCTGGATCCGTGGGCGGCCATGTCCGCCGCCACCACCCGTTCGGCTTTTGACGGCCGGGAGCCCTGGCATCCGGCTGAAGCCATCACCCGCCGGCAGGCCCTGGCAGCCTCCACGCGGGGCCGCGGGACGGTCCGGGTGGGCGACCCGGCCGACCTTGTACTCCTGGACGCGGATCCGCTGGCCGTTCCGGACCCGGATTTCGCCGCCATGCCGGTGGCAGGCACGCTGGTGGCCGGGCGTTTCACCTACGACGGCGGGATGCCCGGTTAGCTTTTGGTGTCACCGCTGCGGACCGGAATGGCCTGCCCGGCGACGCGCGCCTGCTCTAGGTTCGCGAACGGCAACCGCCCATAGGACTCGACGAAGGCGGCGTGGTACCCGGCTTCCGCGGCGCTGAGCTGTTCGGCCGGCATCTCCTTCCAGGCGACCACCAACGACTCCGAGTCGAGCAGTTGCCAGACCAGCCGGCCGTCCCAATGGCCCGGCGGGCGGGCCCGGCCGAAGTCCAGGAACTCCTGGATCTGGCGGCGCAGGCCCCGGTTGCCCTTGCTTCCCGGGCCTGCCTTGCCGAGGTACAGGACAGCTGCGCCGTCCACCCACTCAGCGGCGAGCGCATCCTTCGGCAGGGTGGGGCTGCGTTTTTTGAAAGTACCGGCCGTGCTGGTCTTCAGGAACCGGGGTTCGAAATCCGCCGGCGCCATGATGGTGAAGATTCCCGGCCCTTGGGGAACCCTGATGATGGCGAGGTCTTCGATTGCCCTGAAGCCTGCAAAGCCCTCGGCTTTCAGGCCCTTCTTGCTGAACTGCATAACTTCATTGAACAGCATCACCGGGATTCAGCGCGCCGGCCGCCCGGACAGCTGGTGTGCCGGCTCCGGCCGGGCCCTCTTGCGGACTCCCATCAGTACCAGAATGACGGCGGCAACCACAGGTGAAAGGAAGCCGGCCGCGGCAACAAGCATGAGTCCTGGCCAGATCCCTGCCACGGCCATAAAAGCCACGCCAACGATGCGCAGTGACCGGCCGCCGGGCAGGAGCCGTCCCAGTGGGAGCACCAAAGCGCAGCCCATAAGGCTGGCCGCGACCAGCGTCACCGGCCACTGCCGTGGATGGCCCGCACCGAGGAGCTGGGCAACTGCCTCCATGATGAGAGCTGCGCAGCAGAGCAGGACGGACCACCGGATGACCTTGCCCACCACGGGCGCAAGAATTCGTCCGGCCGCGAGGACCACCGATACGGCAGTAACAGCGCCGGCGCCTAAGCCAAGGTTCATGGCCCTGGTGGAGTCCGAGGCGAAGGACGTCCACTCGCTGCCGGCGAGGGCGAATGCGGCACAGGCCAAACCCAGTACCAAGCCAAAAAGGGCCCCGGTTCGTGCCGCCTTGCGGTCCCGGCCGGCAAGCCGGGGTGCGGGCATCCGGTGCCTGTCTGCCGCGGCATGTGCCGTGGGTCCGGACGAGCCAACTGATGCGGTGTTTTGCGTCCAGCCGGAATCAGCCGGGGATCCGGTCCCTCCGCTACCCATCCGCAAGGCCACAATCAGGACCACCACGGCCACAATGGTGTTCAGGAACTGGCCAATCATGATCATGGCGCCTAAGACCACGGCTGACGGGACCGCCACCAGGGCAGACAATGCCATCTGCCGGAACAGCGTGCCGCGGACCCGCAGGACGGCGTTCACCGGTGCCAGGAGGAAGATGGTTCCCGCCGCCCAGCCTGCGGCAACAAACAGCAGGGAAGCGGATCCAAACCAACTGTTCCCCTGTGCCAGGTCTGCTTCCTCGAAGCCCACGGCGATGCTGGACAGTGACAGCCCCGCCAATGCGCACGCCGGAACGGCTATTACTGCGGTAAAGAGCGCCGCCGGAGCCGATAGCCTGCCGGTACGGTGCATCAGCGCTGTCGCTGCGAGGGACAAACCAAGCGGTCCTGCAAAAGACGCCAAAAGCATCCTGAAGGCTTGTGTTTCCGGCGGCAGTGACGTGCTGGTCAGCGGCAGTGCCACGGCTCCGGCGAAAGCCAGGGCCGACACCGCAGCGAAGACCGCGGCCACGCGGGGTGTCGCTCTTTCTCCGAGACCGTGGGAACGCAGGGACCACACGTCCGCCCGGGATGGCCGCGATAGACCCCGCTCCGCGGCGTCTTGTTCAAGGGTGGCCAACATGACGGCCCCATTCCTGACCCGCCACGAGTGCGGATACCAACGCAGCAGCCGGCCGTACCGATTACGCAGGTCCCTGCTCATGTGGCCAGCCCAGGGAGATCTGTCTGCCCCTTGCTCACCCTTGCCGCCGAGGCAGGCTTCACAGACAACGGCCGGCGCCCGCCAAGCCTGCTTTCCGCCGCACGCAACCTTGCAGCAAGGCGTTCTGCTTCAGCGGACAACGACTGGCGTCCTTCATCCGTCAGTTCGTAGTACCGCCTGGCACGACCGTCCACGGTCTCATCGCCCGCATGCCGGACCTTGCCGTCCCGCTCCAGCCGCTCAAGGCTGGCGTACAGGGTTGTAACCCTGATGGTCTGGCTGCCCGCAGCGAGCTGTTCAACGTCCCGCAGGATGGCGTAGCCGTGCTGGCGGCCTCCCGCGAGCGCCGTGAGGATCCAGAAAATTGCCTCGGTCATAGTGGCGAATATATACCCGATTCGGGAATATAACCACAATTGAATCTGAGCTAGTTTACGCTGTTGAAGTTGTCCACATACGGGACTTTCTTTCCAGCTCCACCGCCGGATTCCGGGAAAATTGAGGTATGGACCTACGCGAGCACCCGGCGGTTACAACGGACGTTGCCACCAACGCCGGATCTTCCCTGCCGGCCGCGCTGCAGCTGGTGGCAACCGCGCACATCTGTCCCGATGACGCGGGGATGATCAACCAGCTTCGACTGCTGGAGGACCTGAAGTCGGCAGCCGCGGCCCTGCAGGCACGGATCGCCGTTGCCTTTGACCGCTCGCAGCGCCGGGAACAGGCCGCCTCAGGCATCGCCGCCGCAGACCTTGGAGCCGGGGTTGCTGCGCAGATTGCATTGGCCCGGCGTGAGTCTCCCGCCAGGGGTGGCCGGCTGCTCGGAATGGCCAAAGCGCTGATCGAAATGCCCCATGCCGCCGAGGCCTTGGCCGGCGGCAGCCTCAACGAATGGCGGACCATCCTCGCGGTGCGGGAAACCGCGCACCTATCCGTGGATGACCGCCGGGCGGTGGACGCCGAGTTCGGACCGGATTACGGGTCCTTGGCGGACGCCGGGGACCGGTCACTCGTTGCGGCAATCCGGGCCGCAGCGTACAGGCGCGATCCCCGGTCGGTTGCCCGGCGTGCAAGCCACGCTGCGGCGGAGCGCACCGTAAGCCTCAGGCCTGCACCGGACACCATGGCCTATCTCACCGCCCTGCTGCCGGTTGCAGAAGGGGTAGCGGTTTACGCCGACCTGACACGCCATGCCGATTCAGCGCGTTCAGCCGGCGACGGCCGCACCAAAGGCCAACTGATGGCGGATGAGCTGGTGGAGCGCGTGACAGGTACCCCCGGCGGCATCACCGGCATCGAAATCCAGTTGGTCATGACGGACAGGACACTCTTCCAAGCCGACAGTGAACCAGCCCGGCTCGCAGGCTACGGCGTTGTCCCCGCCGAATGGGCGCGGGCGGCGGTCCTGGATGGTGCGGCAGCCGCCTCTCCAGCTGCCAACCAGCTCCCTCTGGACCGAGAGCCCGCTCCCGGCCAGCCCGCCTTGGCTGCTTGGATTCGCCGGCTGTATGTCGCACCGGAAACCGGCGAGCTGGTGGCAATGGATTCGAAAGCCCGGCTTTTTCCGCCTGGCCTCAAAAGCTTCCTCCAGGTGCGCGACCAGCTATGCCGCACTCCCTGCTGTGACGCGCCCATCCGGCATTACGACCACGTTGTCCCCTGGCGTGAGGACAAAAACACAAGCGGCGCCAATGGGCAGGGGCTTTGCGAGGCCTGCAACCAAGCAAAGGAATCGGCAGGTTGGTCTGCACTGACAGTGCCAGGCACCGGGCACCACATCGACAGCAGAAATACTCAAGCCAGAAAGCAGGCCGCGGAAACCAGGCATGCAGCAGGCAACAACCACGCTGCAGCCAACAGCCACATCGCAGACACCAGCCATGCCGCGGCCAGCAGCCGGCCCGCCGACACCCTTCCCGCTCCAGCTACAAGACACGCGGTGGACACCAGGACACCCACCGGCCACACCTACCGGTCCGTCGCGCCGGCCCTCCCCGGAACCTTCCGCTGGCCTATACCGCTCCCCGAGGAGTCAGGCTGAAGCCGGTGTTTGGAGGCGCTCTGCCACCTGAACCCGGGAAAGCGTAGAGTGGCATAGGACGCCTGATTCTGGACGCCTTGCTGCCGAGGGAGAAATCGTGACGATTGATTGGGACGAAAAAAAGGCCCTGCTACAGGAACCGAACATCGCCAAGGTGACCCAGCTTTGCGATGAACTGATGGAAAAGAAGCCGGGTTCCACCGTCCCGTACATTGACCCGGTGCATGACGAGGACGAATGCCGCATCGTCACCCTGCAGGTCAGCCCCGGCAAGGGCACCGAATCAGGTTTTGTGTCGCACAACAATGACGACGAGGGTGCCCGACGCGCCACCCAGATCTACGAGATCGCCGAACTCGACCCCCGCTACGTCATGCCTTGGAACGCATACCCGTGGGTCAGGGACCCTGGCCTTCCCTCCGCGCTGAGTGTGCAGGAGAAGACAGACGGACTCCGGCCGTTCCGCCAGTTCCTCAAGATCAATTCGCGGGTCTCGGCAATCATCGCCCACGGCACGGATGCCTCCGCATTCCTCACCCTGTTCGAAAAGACGTACCACTCGTCCCTCCGGAACAGCGGCATCAAGGTCTACAAGGCCTCCGCGCTTGGCGGGCGGGCCTTCGCCGTATCCGAAACGAAGCAGGAGGAACTCCTCACCAAGAGCGTGGAGACCTACAAGGACGCCATGCAGCGGGCAGGCATCCAGCACCTCTGACACCCCACCGGGGAATCCCGGCCGGGGCAGCAGCACCGGCCCGGGCGCCATTGGTGCACCCGGAATGTGTGCGGCCCGGACAGCAATTCCCGAAGTACCTGACCAGCATTCCCGGAGATAAACGGAAACCGCATTGACACTCGGTGTGACCGGTGCCATATTTAAGGCGTGAACCTGTCAGACAGCCGGACAGCAGGACATCCTGCCCGTACCCGCCCACCATCCCGGCCCTTGGCCCGCCTCAGCGCCGCGGAAGCTGTCTTTAATGCGATCCGGGACGACATCGAGTCAGGTGTGGTTCCGGTGGGCAGCAAGCTTGATTCCGAGGCCACCCTCTCCCAGCAATACGGTGTCAGCCGTTCGGTCATCCGCGAAGCGTTGCGCTCCTGCACCGCGCTGGGCCTGACGGTCACCAAAACCGGCAAGGGCACCTTTGTGATGGCCAACAAAGTAGCCAACGACCTCACCCTGGGCCAGTATTCAGCCCGGGACCTCACGGAGGCCCGCCCCCACATCGAAATCCCGGCCGCCGGGCTCGCCGCCCACCGGCGCACGGATGAGGAGCTGGAAACCCTCCGCCACATCGTTGCAGCCATGGCTGCGGAGACCGACCTGGAATCCTGGGTTTCGCTGGACTCCAGCTTCCACGCCACGATCGCCCGGGCCAGCGGCAACAAGGTCTTCGCCAGCGTGGTGTCAGACATCCGCGAGGCCCTGGCCCACCAGTCGGAAACCCTGAACATGGTGGCCGACCGCCAGCACGCCTCCGACATCGAGCACCAGCAGATCCTCGCCGCCATCGAAGCGGGCTCCGCCGATGATGCCCGCTCCGCCATGTCACACCACTTGAACGCCGTGGGCCTGGCCCTGGACTCAATCCTCAACAAGTAACCGCGAAGCCCCCACCAGTAGCCACCAAGCAACCTACCCAAGGACTCCATGCCCTCCCCGATGTTTTCCGCTGCCCACGAGGCCCACCGCACCCTGCCCGGCCATGTACCCCTGGTCGCCGCAACCCGCGACGGCCTCGTGGAAAGTGTCCACTACGGCTCCGCCATCGCCATCAGCGCCGACGGCGCAACAATGGCATCAGCCGGCGAACCCCTGGCGCCGTTTTACCCGCGCTCCTCGCTGAAGCCCTTGCAGGCAGTGGCCATGCTCCGCGCCGGGCTCGTCCTGCCCATGGACCTGCTGGCCCTGGCAGCGGCCAGCCACTCCGGCGCCGCCCGGCACCGCGACGGCGCCCTGCGCATTCTCGAGATGCACTCCCTCACCCAGGGCTCGTTGGAAAACAGCACAGACCTGCCCTACGGCGCCACCGAACGCGAGGATTGGCTCCGTGACGGCGGCGCCGCCAGCCAGCTCACCCAGAACTGCTCCGGCAAGCACGCCGCCATGGCCGCCACGTGCGTCATCAACGGCTGGCCGGTCCAGGGCTACCTGGCACCGGATCACCCGCTTCAGCAGCTGGTGGCCGAAACCATCATCGACCTGACCGGCGAGGAGCCCCTGGCCGTCAGCACCGACGGCTGCGGCACGCCCCTGTTCGCCCTGACCCTGCGCGGGATGGCCCGCGCCTTCGGCCGGATTGCGCGCGCCACCGCGGTCGACGACGGCACCCCGGAAGCCGCCGTCGGGCTTGCCATGATGCAGCACCCGGACATGGTGGCCGGGGAAGGCAGGGACGTGACCACCCTCATGCGCCTGCTTCCCGGCGCCGTGGCCAAGGACGGCTTTGAAGGCGTCCAGCTGGTTGGGCTGGCGGACGGCAGCGCCGTGGCGGTAAAGATTTCCGACGGCGGCGACCGCGCCAGGATGCCCGCCACCACCACCCTCCTGGGCAGCCTGGGCGTGGACACCGCACCCCTCGCAGCCATCGCCGGCTCCCCCGTGCTGGGCGGCGGCCACCAGGTGGGTGCCCTGCAGGCCACCGATTTCCTGGCCCGGGCAGCGCCTCCCGTCGCCGGCCACCCCAAAACCCCTGAACCTGCCCAGTCCAAGCCCGTCAACGAAGCCCCGTGAGGACCACCATGACCACCCTGAACAACACCGCAACCGCCGCCCCCGGCCTCCGGTCCGAACATGACCTGCTGGGCGACCGCGACGTCCCGGCCGATGCCTACTGGGGTGTCCACACCCTCCGCGCCGTTGAAAACTTCCCCATCACCGGCCAGAAGCTCTCCTCCAACATGCACCTGGTCCGTGGCCTGGCGGCCGTGAAACTGGCCGCAGCCCGCACCAACCGGGAGCTCGGGCTGCTGGACGCGGAGCGCTCAGACGCCATCGAACAGGCCTGCCAGGACATCATGGCCGGCCAGCTGAGCGAACAGTTTGTGGTGGACGTCATCCAGGGCGGCGCGGGGACGTCGTCGAACATGAACGCCAACGAGGTCATCGCCAACCGTGCCCTGGAAATCCTGGGCCACCCCAAAGGCGACTACGCCAGGCTGCACCCCAACGACCATGTGAACCTCAGCCAGTCCACCAACGACGTCTACCCCACGGCCGTCAAACTGGGCACCATCTTCGCCGCCCGGGAACTCCTCGACGCACTTGCCGAACTCGAGGAGGCCTGCGCGTCGAAGGCGCTGGAATTCCGGACCGTGGTGAAGATGGGCCGGACCCAGCTCCAGGACGCCGTGCCCATGACCCTGGGCCAGGAGTTCGGCACCTACGCCGTCACCATCGGCGAGGACCGGCTCCGGCTGGCCGAGGCCGAACTGCTCATCCACGAAATCAACCTGGGTGCCACGGCCATCGGAACGGGCCTGAACGCCCCCGCCGGCTACGCCGGGGCAGCCTGCCGGCACCTGGCCGCCATCACCGGCCTGCCGCTGGTGACCGCCGTCGACCTCATCGAAGCCACCCAGGACGTCGGCGCATTTGTGCACCTGTCCGGTGTGCTGAAGCGTGTGGCCGTGAAACTCTCCAAGATCTGCAACGACCTCCGCCTGCTCTCCTCCGGCCCCCGCGCGGGATTCGGCGAGATCAACCTTCCGGCCGTGCAGTCCGGATCCTCGATCATGCCCGGCAAGATCAACCCGGTCATCCCGGAAGTTGTCTCCCAGGTGGCCTACGAGGTCATCGGCAACGACGTGACCATCACCATGGCCGCCGAAGCCGGACAACTTCAGCTCAACGCCTTCGAACCCATCATTGTCCACAGCCTCCACAAGAGCATTTCACACCTGGAAGCAGCCTGCCGCACCCTCACGGCCCGCTGCATCCGGGGCATCACCGCCAACACCGAACGGCTCCGCCTCACCGTGGAGCAGTCCATCGGACTGGTCACCGCCCTGAACCCCCAACTGGGCTACGCCACTGCCACCGCCATTGCGCAGGAAGCCCTCGCCACCGGCAAGGGTGTGGCCGAACTGGTCCTTGAACACGGACTCCTTACCTCTGAACAGCTTCAGGAACTCCTCAGCCCCGAACGCCTTGCCAACCTCAGCAACCAGGCTCCGGCCTGACCCTGAACCCGGCACATCAAAGGACACCCCCCATGACAAACTCCCCCATTCCCGACCACCTGATTGATGGTGGCCACGCCCATGCGACCGAGTCGTCCCTGCACGCTGAGGACACGGGTTACCACAAGAACCTGAAGCCGCGGCAGATCCAGATGATCGCCATTGGCGGTGCGATCGGTACCGGCCTGTTCCTGGGTGCCGGTGGCCGCTTGGCCGAGGCCGGCCCGTCGCTGGTGATCGCCTACGCGGTGTGTGGTTTCTTCGCGTTCCTGATCCTGCGTGCCCTGGGCGAACTCGTGCTGCACCGGCCCTCGTCCGGTTCCTTCGTTTCCTACGCCCGGGAGTTCTTCGGCGAAAAAGCCGCGTTTGTTTCCGGCTGGTTCTACTGGATCAACTGGGCCACCACCACCATCGTGGACATCACCGCCGCCGCGATCTACATGAACTTCTTCGGCAACTACGTCCCCTGGATGGGTGCGGTCCCGCAGTGGGCCTGGGCCCTGATCGCCCTGGTGGTGGTCCTGGCCCTGAACCTGGTCTCGGTGAAGGTCTTTGGCGAGATGGAATTCTGGTTCGCCCTGATCAAGGTCGCAGCCCTGGTCGCGTTCCTGCTGGTGGGCACCTACTTCGTCATCTTCGGCACCCCCGTGGACGGCCAGGAAGTGGGCCTGAGCCTGATCACGGACAACGGCGGGATCTTCCCCAACGGCCTGCTGCCCATGATCATCCTCATGCAGGGCGTCCTGTTCGCCTACGCCTCCATTGAACTGGTGGGCACCGCCGCCGGCGAAACCGAAAACCCGCACAAAATCATGCCCAAGGCCATCAACTCCGTGGTCTTCCGCATCGCCGTGTTCTACGTCGGCTCCGTCATCCTGCTGGCCCTGCTCCTGCCCTACACCTCCTACCAGGCAGGGGTCAGCCCGTTCGTGACGTTCTTCGGCTCCATCGGCATCGAAGGCGTGGACGTCATCATGAACCTCGTGGTCCTCACCGCAGCCCTGTCCTCACTGAACGCCGGGCTCTACTCCACCGGCCGGATCCTGCGCTCCATGTCCGTGAACGGCTCCGCCCCCAAGTTCGCCTCCCGCATGAACAAAGCCGGCGTCCCCTACGGCGGCATCGCGATCACCGCCGCCGTGTCCCTGCTCGGGGTCCCGCTGAACTACCTCGTCCCGGCCGACGCCTTCGAAATCGTCCTCAACGTCGCCTCCGTAGGCATCATCATGACCTGGGCCACCATCGTCCTCTGCCAGATCCAACTCAAACGCTGGGCCGACAAAGGCTGGCTGGAACGGCCCAGCTTCCGCATGTTCGGCGCCCCCTACACCGGCTACCTCTCCCTGCTCTTCCTCGTCGGCGTGCTGGTGATGGTGTTCATCGACTCCCCCCTGACCATGCTCGTCACCGGCATCGCCTCAGCACTCATGGTGGCCGGCTGGTTCGCCTGCCGCAAACGCATCCGCGAAATCGCCGAAACCCGCAAGGGCTACACCGGCACCGCCCCCGTCATCGCCAACCCGGCGGCAGACACCTTCAAGAGATAGCCGGCAGGGCGTACGACGGCGGCACCCGGGTTCCGGAATGATCCGAACCCAGGTGCCGCCGTCGTGGTTTAACGCCTGCCGCGGCTCACTTGGCTGGCTTCACCACCATCGCCGAGCCGCCGCCCCGCCTGGCAGGCTCGGCCACGGCCAGCACACCGCCTGATGGCAGGAACTCAATGGCGGTGGCGGCGCCGATCTCCGCCGCCGAACTGCCTGGCGGGCCGGCAGCCGTGAACTTATGGCCGAACGGGGCCAGGCCCGGGCCGTACCTGTCGATAAAGCCCTGTTCCGCGCTCACCGACGCCGTGTTCCGCTGGGCGGCACGGGGTGCGGCCACGGCGTCGAGGAGGCCCATCTTGAGATCGATCCTGTTGATCAGGGTCTGCAGGACAGTGGTGATGATGGTGGAACCGCCCGGTGAGCCAAGGGCCAGGAACGGCTTGCCATCCCTGAGCACGATGGTGGGCGACATGGACGACCGCGGACGCTTGCTCGGCTGGATCCGGTTGGGATCTTCCTCATCAAAGACGGTGGAGAAGTCGGTGAGTTCGTTGTTCAACAGGAAGCCCCGGCCCGGAACCACAATCCCGGACCCGCCGGTCTGCTCAATGGTCAGGGTGTACTCCACCACGTTGCCCCACTTGTCGGACACCGTGAGGTTGGTGGTGGAGATGTTCTCCGTATCAGTGTCATTGGCCAACGGGACCGGCGGTGTGGTGCAGGCGCCGTCGTAGGACAAAACATTGCCCGGTTGCACGGGTTTGACGGCGGCCTGGAGCGGATTGAGCTGGCAGGCGCGTTCCTTGCCGAAGACCGGGTTGAGGAGCGCTGCGGTGGGAACCGGCACAAAGGCGGGATCGCCCACATACTCGGCGCGGTCCGCAAACGCGAGCGCGCTTGCCTCCAGGTAATGGTGCAGGACTGACGGCCGGGCTTGTGCAGTGGCCGGCAAATCGAAGCCGGACAGGATGTTCAGCGCCTCACCCACCGTGGTGCCGCCGCTGCTGGAGGGTGCCATGCCGTGGACGTCATAGCCGCGGTAGCTCACCTTGGTGGCTGCCTGGTCAATTGCCCGGTAGTTGGCCAGGTCCGCCACCGTCATGGAGCCTGGCGGAACCGGCAGCTCCGTGTCGGCAGCTTTGGGTGGGGCCTGGACCGTGGCCGCAATCTCCCCGGCGAGCGGGCCGGTGTAGAAGGCGCCGGTTCCCTGCCGGGACAGCAGCCGGTACGTCTCCGCGAGGTCCTTGTTCCTGAACACCGACCCCACCACCGGAAGCTGTCCGCCCGGAAGGAACAGCTCTGCAGTGGCAGGGAACGCTTCAAAGCGGGCCTGGTTGTCCTCGGTCTGCTTGCGGAAGGTGCCGTCGACGACGAAGCCCCGGGTGGCCACCTTGATGGCGGGCTTCAGGGCCTCGGCCAGGCTGACGGTGCCCCAGCGCTCCAGCGCACGTTCCCAGGTGGCGGGCGTTCCGGGCACACCCACCGAAACGCCGCTGGTCACCAGGTCCGGGCTGAAGGTGTAGGGCCCGCCGGTGGCCGGATTGATGAACGCGTCACTGCGGATCCCCGCGGGCGCAGTCTCCCGGCCGTCGATGGTGCCCACCTTCCCGGTGGCCGCGTCATAAAACACAAAGTAGCCGCCGCCGCCAACACCGGCGCTGTACGGCTCCGTGACGCCCAGCGTCGCTGCTGCCGCAACCGCCGCGTCGGCCGCGTTGCCCCCTTTGCGGAGGACCTCGATGGCCGCCGCGGACGCTTCGGGATCTACGGTGCTGACGGCACCGCCGGATCCGGTGGCGGTGGCGCTCCGGTCCGTTTGCCGGGGATCGGCAGCGGCCGGCGTCATGATGGCACCTGTGGTTACGCTCATTGCCAGCACAGCCGTAATGGCTGCGGCCCGGCGTCCCGGATGTGGCATGGTTGCTCCTAACGGGGTGGGTGAGGTGCGCCACACCTTACTCCCGCGCCACGTTCAGTTCAACGACGAACCTCCCGGAGGAACAGCATGACCAACTGGCGGATCAGGGATTTCCACTCTGCTGACCTGGACGGCATCCTGCACCTGTGGGAGACCCTCAAGGCCCACAACGTGGAGCCGGTGTACGCCCTGTCCGAGGTCCTGGCCTCCTGCGAAAAGGACCATGCCGTGGTGGCGGTACAGGGCGAACAGGTGGTGGGTGCCGCGGTGGGCCGCGCTGCGCACGACCAGGGCTGGATCGTTTTCCTGGCCACCCTGCCCGAATACCGCGGGCGGGGCATCGGCACCTCCCTGCTTGCCGCCGTCGAGAACCGGATGGCGCCCCACGGGCTCAACAAGCTGTCGGCGTTGATGCCCGAATCCGAAACCCGCGTGGAAGCATTCCTGAGCCGCGGCTTCGCATTAAAGAAGAACCTGCGCTATTTCGAGCGGACCATTCCGGTGCAGCGGCAGGAACTTGGCGCCCTGGGCCAGCTGGGCGGCCGCATCCTGGCCCGGGACCTCTGGGAGAACGTCGCCGGCATGCGCAAGGAAAAGGAACTACTCGAACGCAGGCTGGTGCTGCCGTTGGCCGAGGCTGACCTGGCGGACGAGTTCGGTGTGGTGCCGCCGCGCGCAGTGGTCCTCTTCGGCCCGCCCGGCACGGGCAAAACCACGTTTGCCAAGGCCATCGCGTCCCGGCTGGAGTGGCCGTTTGTGGAGGTCTTCCCGTCCCGGCTGGCCGCCGATCCCCAGGGCCTGGCTGGCGCCCTGCGGGAGACTTTCCTCGAAATCGCGGAGCTGGAACACGCCGTGGTGTTCATCGACGAGGTGGAGGAGATCGCCTCGCAGCGTTCCGGCGAGCCCCCCTCGCCCCTGCAGGGCGTCACCAACGAGCTCCTGAAGATCATCCCGGCCTTCCGCGAACAGCCCGGCCGGCTGCTGGTGTGCGCCACCAACTTCATCCGGGCCCTGGACACGGCGTTCCTGCGGCATGGGCGGTTCGACTACGTCATCCCCATCGGGCTGCCCGACCGGCAGGCGCGCACTGCCATGTGGCAGCGCTTCATCCCGGCCGCAGTGGTGGACACCGTGGACGTGGAGCTGCTGGTGGAACGCACGGAGGGCTTCTCACCGGCGGACATCGAATACGCTGCCCGCAGCGCCTCCCAGCGGGCACTGGAAAAAGCAGTGTACGACGACGGCGGGCTGGCAACCGGTGGCGGCGCGGCCGCCCGGGCGGCAGTACGCCGTGGTCCAGCCACCCAGGATTACCTGGACGCCATCGGGGACACCCGCACCACCGTCAGCGCCGAGGTACACGAGGACTTTCTGGTCGACATCAACGCTTTGGGACGGGTCTGACCCGGCTATCTTTGAACCATGTCTTCAAACCCCCTCCGGCACGCCCTTTCCCGCATGGGTGGCCGTGATCCGCACGAGCAGCACCGGGCCGCCACACCTCTGGAACTTTTCTTTGACCTGACCTTCGTCATTGCCTTTGGCGTGGCCGGAAGCCAGCTGGCCCATGAGGTGGCGGAGGGCAAATTCGTACCCGGCCTGCTGGGGTTTTCCTTCGCCATGTTTGCGGTGATCTGGGCGTGGATCAACTTCACCTGGTTCGCCAGCGCCTACGACACCGACGACTGGATCTTCCGGGTGGTGACCATGGTGCAGATCGTGGGTGTCCTCATCCTGACCATGGGCATCGAGCCGATGTTCCACTCGCTGGTGGAAGGCGAGCATGTGGAGAACCGCGTGATGGTGGCCGGATACGTGCTGATGCGGCTGGCGCTGGTGGCCCAGTGGCTCCGGGCCGCCCGGCAGGACCCTGCCCGCCGGGAAACGTGCCTGCGCTACGCGAAGTACCTGGCAATAGTTCAGGTGGGGTGGATCGCCCTATTGCTGGTGGAGACGGACGTGGCCACCACCTTTATGCTGACCATCCCGCTGGTTGTGCTGGAAATGGCCACCCCGTACGCGGCGGAACGGAAAAGCCGGACACCCTGGCACGCCCACCACATCGCTGAACGCTACGGCCTGCTGGCCATCATTGCGCTGGGCGAATGCCTGATCGGCGCCATCGAAACGCTCCGGGCCATTGTGGCAACCAACGGCTGGAGCATGGACGCCGCCCTGGTGGGCTTCGGCAGCACAGCACTGGCCTTCGGAATGTGGTGGGTCTACTTTATGCTTCCGGCCGGCCGCGCCCTGCACGTCCGCAGGCACCGCTCCTACCTCTTCGGCTACGGCCACATCCCCATCTTCGCCGCCATCGCCGCGGCCGGCGCAGGCCTCCACGTGGCTGCCTACTACATCAACCACGAGGCACACGTTGATGCCGCGGTGGTCATTGCCAGCATTGCCATCCCGGTTGCCGTGTTCAAGACTGCCCTGACGTGGCTCTACAGCGTCATGATGAAAAGCGCCGACAAAACCATCCTGGCCGTGACCGCGGGCGTGCTGGTGTTGCTCGCCGCCAGCATTGGCATGGCTGCAGCGGGAGTACCGGTCACCCTGTGCCTGCTGCTGATTGTCCTGGCCCTCGCCGGTTCCGTGGCAGTTGATGAGTTGCGGGCTTCAGGCCGCATCCACGCCGCCCTGGAAAAGCTGGAGGCGGAGGCTACCGCTCCCCGTCCGCGATAGGATTTCCGTCCGCGTCCAGGTGCGGGCCCGCCTGGTCGTAGGACAGGTTTTCGTAGTCCGTGGCGTCTTCCTCATCCAGGCGGTCGTCCAGCTCTTCAAGCAGCCACGGGTTGACCCGGGCCAGGATCAGGCGGATGTCTTCTGTTGGCACCGCGGCGTACAGGACGGGCCGGGCATCCAGGTACTTGGTGACCGGGGGCTTGTCCGGCCATTTGTCAGCAAGCGCCTTGACCCGTTCCGGCAACGAGTTGTGGGCGTTGTCGGCGATCTTGACCAGGGCCGCGTCGGGGTCCCCGGCGATGTCGCGGATCACCGCTGCGTAGTCGTCCGGGTCGTCGTGCAGCCGCGTGGTGACGCGTTCGACGATGTTGACGGCCCGTTCCGGTACCCCCATTTCCAGCAGCGCCTGACGGGTGACGGGGGTGTCCTCGGCAATGTCGTGCAGGTACCCCGCGATCCGGATGTCGTCGTCGAAATCCGCCAAGGCGTCCCCCACCGCCAGGACGTGCTCCCGGTAGGGCCGCTTGAGCTTGTCCTTCTGCCGGTTGTGCGCCACCTCCGCCAGAACCCTGGCGGTGTCGACGGTAAAGCGGGGCATGGACTCTTCGGGCTGTTGGTCTTGCATGGAACCAGCCTATGGGACGGGGCTACTGCTTGCCGTACTTGCGGTGCACAGCCTGCTTGCTCACACCCAGGCACACGGCAATCGCCTCCCAGGACAGGCCCGCCTGCCGAGCGTTCCGGACCAGCGATGACTCCGTCCTGTTGACTTCCTTCCGCAACTCGGCCACGGCGTTCAACGCCGCCGCCGGCCCCATCCCGTCCATTGATCCGACCAATGTCTTCATCCGGTCCACCTCCATACCGTCAACATTAGTTGACGGACGCGGCATCGTCAACCAAGGTTGACGGAGGGCGGACCCTGTGGCCGCCAGATCCACGGCTGCCGGGACAGGCGGTCCGGATCAAAGGCCCCCAGGGCGTTGCCCAGCGGCCCCGGTGGCAGCTCCAGGGAGGACAGGATGGAGTCCCGCACGGAATCCGCGGGGACGCCGCCGGCCGCCAGGTCCGTCAGGGTCACAGCACCGTCGCGCTTGGCCAGCCGCACTCCCTGGCCATTGAGCACCAAGGGGACATGGACATATTCCGGAACGGGAATATTCAAGAGGGACGCGAGGTAGGCCTGGCGCGGAGTTGATGGGAGCAGGTCGTCGCCGCGGACCACTTGGTCGATCCCCTGCTCGGCATCGTCCACAACCACTGCCAGGTTATAGGCGGTGACGCCGTCATTGCGGCGCAGGACAAAGTCGTCCACGACGCCGGTAAAGTCCCCGTGCAGCCGGTCGTGGACCATGATGGCCGAAACTCCGGCGCGCAACCTGATGGCAGCCGGGCGCATGGCGCGCTTTTCGGCCCGCTCAGGGCCCATAAGGTTCCGACAGGTGCCCGGATAGGCGCCCTGCGGCGCGTGCGGCGCAGACGGCGCCTCCTGGATTTCCCGCCGGGTGCAAAAACACTCATACGTCAGTCCAGCCGCCTCAAGTCCATCCAGGGCAGCAGCATAAAGCGCTCCGCGGTCCGTTTGCCGGACTGCAGCGCCGTCCCAGGTCAGTCCCACGGCAGCCAGATCCCTCAACTGCGCCGCTTCGGACCCCGCCCGGGCCCGGTCCAGGTCCTCCACGCGCAGCAGGAACTTCCGGCCCGTGGACCTGGCGAAAAGCCAGGCCAGGACTGCCGTGCGCAGGTTGCCCACATGCAGGTCACCCGAAGGGCTGGGAGCAAAGCGGCCGGCGGAATCCATGGTTCAAGCCTATGCGGAAGGGCATCGCCGGTCCGCACAGGCTGCGCAGCCGCGTTCCCGCTGCATAGCCCCATCTCGACCGCACAGCCGCACCTCGACCGCACAGCACAAGGGCCCCTCAGCTACCGATGCTCCGGTGACCGGACGTCGGTGGCTCAGGGGCCCTTGCCGTGGGCGGCGCGGAGAGACGATGCGTGAACAAGAGTCAATCAGCGGGCGGCCTCCTTGCGGGAAGCGGATCCAGCGCGTCCGGGTGGTGTGTGCCGGAAGGCCGTCAGCCTGCGGGTTTGGCGGTAGCCGCTGCCCTGTTGCCACTATTTCAGCAAGAGACCTACAGTTGGTGCAAGAGGCTGGCTTATCCTTGATCAGATTGACCAATAAGCACACAGTCGACCGGCAGGAGTTGAACAGATTGCAGGAACTTGATGCAACGGACCGGCGGATCCTCCGGGCCCTGGATGCTGACCCGCGGGTTCCCATCATGGTGCTGGCACAGAAACTGGGCCTGGCGCGCGGCACGGTGCAGTCCCGGCTGGAGCGCATGGGCGCTTCCGGCGCGCTGCGGCCCAACAGCAGCCGCGTCCTTCCGGGGGCGCTGGGGCGCGGGGTGGCGGCCGCCGTGAGCGCAGAGCTGGACCAGAGCCACCTGAACGAAGCCATCGACGCCCTGCGCAGGATCCCGGAGGTCCTGGAATGCCACGCGCCCGCCGGGGACACAGACCTGCTGATCCGTGTGGTGGCCACCAGCCCTGACGATCTCTACCGGGTATCGGAGGAAATCCGACTGTGCCCGGGCATTGTGCGCACCTCCACCAGCATGTTCCTGCGCGAAGTCATTCCCTACCGCACCACCGGGCTGCTGGCGGACTGAGCGCGGGGACGGGGACATCTCCCCATCGCCGCCTGCCCCCATCCCGGTTAAGCTTGCACGGAACATCCAATCGGGGGTAGGCATGACGGGCACTTTCTACGGCGGCGACGTGGCGCAGCTCCGGCGACTCGCCAGGGACCTCGCGGGTGGAGCGACCCGGCTCGAGGCCCTGTGCCGGCAGCTCAGCACCACTGTGGGCACCGGCGCCTGGAAAGGCCGCGACGGCGACCGCTTCCGCAGCGACTGGACGGGAACGCATGTAAAGCTGCTGCGCTCCGCCACGGCCGGACTGGAAGCAGCGGCCAAGGCCGTCCTGGCCAACGCCGATGAGCAGGAGAAGGCCAGCACCGGCGGGAACGGCGGATCCGGCGGCCCGCAGGGAACCGGCCCAGCCGACGCCAAGGCGCAGGAGCTGACCAACACCCTGGCGGCCATGACGCCCGCCGAACGGCAGGCCTACCTGCAGAGCCAGGAATTCCGGGACTGGGCCTTGGCCAACCCCGCTGCAGCGAAAGCTGCCATGGATGCTGCCGCCGATTCGGGCCTGATCTCCAAAAACTCGCCGGAGTACGCCGCGTTCCTCAGCGACTACTGGAACCACCAGGCAATGCTGGACATGGGCATCGACCCTGCCAGCTGGGACACCGCCCTGGGCACCGAACCGAACTGGGAAACCATCAGGAGCGTCTACGACTTCTACGGGCAGGCCTACCTGGCCAACCCGGACCTGCAATGGGCGGGAATGGCCAACATGATCGGCCCTTCCTTCGCCGGCGGATTCCGGGACATGGCGATGCTGCGCGACCTGGCCCAACAGATCGCGGACAACCCGGTCTCGGACATCCCGCTGCCCATCCTGGATCAGATCGAGGACCTCGCGGGGATGACCGACGAGGAGATCCGCTTTTATGAAACCAGCATGCTGGACATGAACAAGGAAATCTTCCTGGACCAGGCCCGGCAGCACCAGGCCTACCTGGACGGCGGACTGGCCGAGATCAACCGGCTCCGCGATTCCGGCGCCATCGATCCAGGCACCGCCGCGGCCTGGGCAGACATCGATTCCGGTGATCCAGGCCGCGTCCAGGAAGGAAACACCTCCCTGCTCTACCGCGAGCAAAACGAGATCATCGCCGATGACTACGACGCCATGAGCAACCATCCCGGTGGGGAAGCCGTGACCTACCTGGTGACCCTGGCCGGCGAACCGTCCATCCCCGGCGCCCGGAGCTATCCCGAGGTCTTCCCGTACACCTTCAGCGTGGAGAGCCCTGGAACGCAGAAAATCCCCTTCACCAACTGGGACAACCCCACCCAGTTCCGCACCGACTTCACCACGGGCTTCCCGGACGGCAACATTGCCAACGCCGACCAGCGCTGGGAGCTGATCCGCCATGACACCCTCCCCGCCTACCAGGACCTGCTGGCCACGGATCCGGACCGGGCCGCGCAGATCATCGGCTCGGACTTCGATGACCGGGTGGAGCAGTACCGGCCCATCAACAACATCCCAGGCATCATGGACCGGTTTGTGGACGGCTTCGGGGCGGAGGTCCACCAATGACGGCCACCCGCACAACCGGAGCCCGGCCGCACCGGCGAGGCACCGCCGTCGTCCGCCTGCTCCTGCCCGTACTGGCACTTGGCCTGACGCTGGGCGGCTGCCAGGCCGCTCCACCCACCTCCACCGACCCGACCTCACAGGGGAGCACCGTGACAACCTCAGAATTCTCCACCCTCGACGCCGCCGGCGTGGCCACCATCCGCGAGTCGAAGGCCGCGCGGCTGGACATGAGCTCCGGCCGGCTGGAAAAATCGGCCGTCAACGTCACGGACGACAGTTACGGCCCGGAGATCAACACCCGCGACGCCGGGAAAATCAGCCTGTCCATCACGGCGCCCAACGGGGAGGTCTCCGGCGAAACGGACCGGATCCGCTTCAACACCACCGGCAGCCGCCCCGACTTCAGCGAGGTCACCTACTTCCTCACGGCGGACTCGGCAGCCGACTACTTCAGCCTGGTCCGCGATGGGGTCCGGCGCTACGGCATCGACAGCGGCTCGGCGGAGCGGTGGATCAGCAGCGCCGAGGCTGCCCCGGATGCCAAAAGCGACTTCTCCCTGACATCCGGAAACGCCACGGGGCTGGAAATCACCTACGACCTCAGGTACGACGGCGGCGCAGGCACCAGGGTGATCATCGTCCACGTCCTGCCGGCAGGCTGAGCCCGTCCCGGCAGCTGCCTAGACCGGCGGCCCGGCGTTGGATTTGAGGTTCTTCATCACCAGCGTGGAAGTCAGCCGCTCCACGCCCGGCAGGGACGTCAGTTCAGCATCGTAGAACCGCTGGTATGCCGGCAGGTCGGCCGCGATGACCTTCAACAGGTAGTCCGGCGAACCAAAGAGCCGCTGGGCCTCCACCACGTTGGGGTTTGCTGCCACCCGGCTCTCGAAGATCTCCATGGTGGCCCGGTCCACTTGGCGGAGGGTGACAAACACAATCGCTTCGAACCCCAGGCCCACAGCGGCCGGGTCCACGTCCGCCTTGTAACCGCGGATCACACCTGAGCGCTCCAGGTCACGGAGCCGGCGGTGGCACGGCGCCACGGTCAGGCCCACCTTCGCGGCCAGCGCCGTGGCCGTCATCCGGCCATCCTCCTGCAGGTGGCGCAAAATATTCCTGTCAATATGGTCAATCACGCAATAAGCGTACTGTCGCGGCGTCCATCAGGGCTAAAACCGGACAGCACTTATGGCGCGATCTTTCCTAAAGTTTCTCCTGTGAACCCCCAACTGTTTCTTGCGTTTGTGCTGGTGGCTGCCGCCCTGGCCTGCACCCCCGGCGTGGACTGGGCCTACTCCATCACGGCCGGCCTGCGGCAGCGCAGCTTTGTCCCCGCGGTGGCCGGGCTGTGCAGCGGATATGTCCTGCACACCGTCCTGCTGGTGGCCGGCCTCGCGGTGGTGCTGACCGGCATGCCCGGTGTGCTGGCCTGGCTGACCCTGGCCGGCGCCGGCTACCTGATCTGGCTGGGTGCCGGCACCATCAGGTCCTGGCGCGGTGCGAGCTTCGCAGCGGCGGACGCCGGCGGCGGTACCAGGCTGCGGACATTCCTGCAGGGCATGGGCACCAGCGGCATCAACCCCAAGGGACTGCTCTTCTACGTGGCACTGGTGCCGCAGTTTGTCAGCGCAGACGCCGCCTTGCCCGTCCCGGTGCAGTCCGGGGTGCTGGGCATGACCTTTGTCCTCCTGGCCGGACTGGTGTACACGGCGGTGGCGCTGCTCTCGCGAACGCTGCTGCACAGCAGGCCCGGGGCCGCCAGGGTGGTGACCCTGACCAGCGGGATCATCATGCTGGTGCTGGGTTCGGTACTCGTGGCCGAACAGGTCCTGCCGCTGGCCGCAGGACTTTAGTCCCCCGTATCGCCGCCCAGCCGTTCCCATTCCTGCTTCCAGATCCGGCGGGAATCCTGGTCGCGCCGGATCCGTTCCTGCTCGTCGATGTCCCGCCGGCCTGGCGTTTCGGAGGGTTTCCGCAACCATTCCCTGGGGGACATCCCGCGGCGGCTGATTTCGATGACCAGCGCTGCGCGGTCCGCCATGGCATCGTTGCGAAGGACCATGGCCGTGCCCCGCCGCCGCAGGACTTCGGAGATGGCGTCCTGGGCCTCGTCCAGCCAGCCCTCCCGGCGCAGGGCCCGGGCCCGCACCAGCAGCAGGGCAGCAGACAGGTCGTCCTCGTTCAGCAGGCCTTCCGTCCAGGCGATGACCGCGCCGGTCCGGCCCAGCGTCAGGGCCAGGGAACTGCGGGCCAGTGCCGAGGGAAGCGACGGCGGAAGCCAGCTGACAGCATGCAGCGCATCCTCCAGGCGCCCGGTCTCCCGCAGCGCATGCGAGAGGGCCAGCAGCACCGATTCCTCGCTGAACAGGACCGGCACCTCGACTTTTTCCGCCACCTCGACGCGGGTGACCACCCGCGAAAGGTACGTAACGGCGTAGTGGTTGGCGTCGTCGTCGTTCCGAAGGTCGAATCCGCGGCGCAGCAGTTCCGAGGCGCGCCGGTAGCCGGCATTCCGGTAGGACTGGAGGCCCGCCATCAAATGGCTCAGGCCGGCCCAGCCGGGATGGTCCCGGGCCAGGGCAAGGAGCCGGTCCGGCCGCCCTGAGGCGTAGACGGCCTGGTGGAAGGTTTTAGCGGTCCGGGATTCGCGCCGGCCCAACCGCGGGATGTCCCCTTCGACGGCCAGGGGGGCGGAGTCGCGGACGCCCAGCATGCCCGAGAGCAGTCCGCCCACGCTGTCCGTCAGTCCGCGGACGGGCGTCCATAACTGGGCTGTGCCGAACGGCGTGAGGTCGCGGGTGTCCTGATAGATCGGTTTGGCATCCCCAACGGTCATGGTTCCATGCTATCCAAGGAGCTGGGTGCCCGGGGCGGGGCCCTTGGACCGTTCCATGAACCACTCGGTGAACGCCGCTGCACGGCCGGATCCGTCCATCCGTACCACCCAGAGGTTCTCGTAACTGGGACCCTCCACGTAAACGGTGACCCCTTGGACGAAGGCAGTGGCGCCGTCCGTACCCAGCAGCTCCCAGGTGAAGGACCAGGCCCCGGGCTCGTCCCTGGCGGCGAGCCACCTGTCGGTGATCTCCTGCCGCCCCCGCCACGGGTCCGGATCGTGGGGGCGCGTCTCGTAGACCGCGTCCCCGGTGAAAAGGCCGCCGATGTCTTCAGGCCGGTTGCTGGCCCACGCCGATTGGTAACGCTCCATCCACGCCGCGATGTGTCCGGCGGCCATCGTGCTTTCCGTCATCCATCCGTTCTACGCCGGGCGCCGCGGCCCGGCAAGTGCCTAGCCGTTGACTGCGGCCACCCATACGCCGATCACCCAGGTGCTGGCTGCGAGCGCGGCCAGGCCGAACTCCACCAGCATGCCCAGGCCGGTGGCTTTCAGGGCAGCCCAGCTGCCGGCCGCGGCGGTCCGGAAGTGCCGGGTCCTGAACAGTTCGCTGACCAGCAGCCCGGCGGCGAAACCAACAAACAGGCCCACCACCGGAATGACGAACATGCCCACCACCGCTGCCGCCAGGCCGGCCATGATGCTGCGGCCGGGAATGGCGTGCTGCCTGAGCTTGCGCCCGGTCAGGACGGCGCTGGCCGCCATGCCGGCCACCACAAACAGCATGCCTACCGCAAAAACCACCCACCCGGCCGTGCCGGCGCCGCCCCAGACGGCCCAGGCCAGGAGGCTGGCGCCAATAAGGATGCTGCCCGGCAGGACCGGGATGATGGTGCCTGCAACGCCTACCGCAATGGCCAGGCCGCACAGGATGGTCACGAGGGTTTCCGGGCTCATGCCCCCAGTTTATGGCCGGGAAACTAGCCCGCTTCCACCGCGGCGGCGACGGCGGCTGTCACGGCCGGGGCAACCCGGGGATCCAGCGGGCTCGGAACGATGTAGTCTGCAGCCAGGTCCGCCGCGGCCAGGTCTGCGATGGCCCGGGCCGCGGCCAGCTTCATGGCCGGCGTGATCCGGCGGGCGCCGGCATCCAGCGCACCGCGGAAGATCCCCGGGAACGCCAGGACGTTGTTGATCTGGTTGGGGAAGTCACTGCGCCCGGTGGCCACCACGGCTGCGTACTTCACGGCGACTTCGGGGAGGACTTCCGGGTCCGGGTTGGAAAGGGCAAACACGATGGAGTCCCGGTTCATCAGGGCCAGGTGGGTTTCGTCCAGCTTGGAGGAGGAAACGCCGATGAAGACATCCGCGCCGGCGAGGGCTTCGGCCGGGCCGCCTTCCACCCCGCGGGGGTTGCTGCGGCCGGCGATCTCCGCCTTCTTGCCCGCGGCTCCGGCAAGGTCCGGCCGGGCGCTGTTGATAACGCCGCGGGAGTCCAGCAGGACCACATCGGTGACGCCTGCGGAGAGCAGGATTTCGGCGACGGCGATGCCGGCCGCCCCGGCGCCGGACACCACAACGCGCAGTTGACCAAGTTCGCGGCCGGTGACTTTGGCGGCATTGGTCAGTGCGGCCAGGGCCACCACTGCTGTGCCGTGCTGGTCATCATGCATCACAGGGCAGTCCAGGGCTTCGATGAGCTTCTCCTCAAGCTCGAAGCACCGGGGCGCCGCGACGTCCTCGAGGTTCACGGCACCAAAGCTGGGGCGTAGCCGGACCAGGGTCTCCACGATCTCGTCAACATCGGTGGTGTTCAGCACCAGCGGGATGGAGTCGAGGTCGCCGAAGGTCTTGAACAGGGCGGATTTGCCCTCCATCACGGGGAGCGAGGCGCTGGGGCCGATGTTGCCCAGGCCCAGGACGGCGGTCCCGTCGCTGACCACAACCACCAGCCGCTCGGCCCAGGTGAGGGTGCGGGCCAGTTCCGGATTCCTGTGGATGGCCCGGCTGACCTCGGCCACGCCGGGGGTGTAGGCGATGGACAGGTCCCGCTTGTTGGTCAGCGGCACCGTGCTGGTGATGGAGAGCTTGCCACCCCGGTGGGCGTCGAAGATCTCGGCCTCGGTCAGGTCTGTGGCTGCGGAATTGTCGATGGCTGTGGCTGCGTCAATGGACACGTCGTTGTCTCCTGGTCTGCCGTGGGCGCACGGCATGGGGGCTCCGGCCCGGGCGGGCGGGGCGCAGGTGATGGGTGCGGCGGGCCCTGGGGTGCGGGTCCGGAAGTCTGCAGAACCCGGAACGGCAAGGGATGGATCCTCCCGGCCGCTCCGTTACTCCATGCTAGGCAACGGGAGGACGCTGAATGGTCTTCCGCGCTGCCAAACACACCTCGGGGGCCACATTTGGGACTTAAGTGACGGTTATCACGGCATTATGGATGATTTATTTCCGGATTGGTCTAGACCGGTTACGCCGTCCGAGGCAGGGTGAGGCCGGTGTCGACGGCCGGAGCCAGGCGCGCGCAGGCCTTCTTCAGGTCTTCCTCCGCCTCGAAGAGGGACAGCCGGCGGTTCCGCACGGACTGGACCAGACCGGTGATGGCGGGGAGCAGCAGCCGGGCGGTGGTGGCATCCCCGCCGGCATCAATAATGAGTTTCCCTGCGAGCGAGTCCGTGTCCTGCAGCAGGGCGGTGGTGTCCAGCTCCGGAAGGTAGACGCCACGGACCAGGCACTGCTCCACGGCGGGCTGCATCACGCGCAGGTGGAAGACTTCCATCACCGCACCGGTCAGCATCCGGCCGCCCCGGCGTGCCGATGGCTTGGGCGCGGCAGCCCGCAGCTCCCCCAGCTGGTGCCGGTAAAGGGCGAGCATCAGGTGGGTGGGGGTGGGAAAATAGCGGCACACGGTGCCCAGCGGAACGTCCGACCTTTCCGCCACCTCAGGAAGGTCCACGGCGTCCAGGCCTTTGCGCGCGGGGCCGGCAGCAGCATCGAGGATGCGCAGGTACCGCAGGCGTTGCCGCGGGGCAGAAGGCATTTCAGCCATGGGCGGATGGTCTGGAGTGGTCTCAGGCATCAATATTCCGGGGTTGTGTGTGGCGGTGCAGCAGCACGGAGCGTCCCCATCACGTGCCGCCTGCGATCCGCTTCAACTATACGGCAGGGTAACTTTCCGGGTTCAGTCCACGGTGTTGATGCGGCTCAGTCCACGTTTTTGATTTTGAGGACAAACACGGCACCCAGCAGGCCGATCACAGCCGCCGTGCTGAACAGCGTGACGTAGCCGCCGAATTGACGCACCGAAAGATAGGCAACGAGCGGCGCCACCATCTGGGGCAGCGAGTTGGCAATATTAATAACGCCCATGTCCTTGCCCCGGTCCACGGCGAATGGCAGGACCTGGGTCAACAGGGCAAAGTCCACGGCCAAATAGGCCCCGAACCCGATACCCAGGACGGCGGCACCGGCGAGCGCGCCGGGCCAGACCGGGAAAAACGCCATGATGGCGCCCGCCATCGCGATGATGATGGATGATCCGATGACGAACGGCTTCCGCCTGCCCACCCGGTCGCTCCAGGGTCCGGCGATGACTGCGGTGATCATGACCATCACCGCGTAAATGCCCGTCAGGACCAGGACGCCGGTGGCGGGATCCTGGTGGCCTATGACGTCGCGGAGGAAAAACAGGAGGTACACGATGGTCAACTGGTTGCCCACATTGACCAGGAAGCGGGTGAGCCAGGCCCAGGCAAAGTCGGGGTACACAAAAGGGCTGATATAGAAGCCCTTGATGAAGGTGCGCGGCCGGAAGGCCCGGAGCCCTGCCGCGGGCAGGGGTGGATCGTTCCGGTGGAAGATGTAGGGCAGCACCGAGAGCAGCAAGGCGGCCGCGCACAGCCAGTACCCCACCATGTAGTTTCCGGTGACCACAGCTCCGAAGACAGCGCCGGTCAGGATTCCCAGGGTCTGGCCCATGGCGGCAAGCCCGCCCACACCACCGCGCTGCTTGAGCGGCACCCTGTCCGGGACGGCGGCGGTGATGGCCGCGTACGCGGCATTGGCGCCAAGCTGGACCAGGCACCAGAAAAGCACCATCATGGCCACGGTGACGGCACCTGACATGGCCAGCAACGCCGCGGTGGCCAGGATGGCACCGGCCAGCACCCACGGGGCGCGGCGGCCAAAGCGTGACGTGGTGCGGTCCGAGAAGGCGCCGAACAGCGGGTTGGCCACCAGGGACACGGCTGCGCCGCAGCCAGTGACCAGTGAAAGGATGGCTTCCTTGCTGGGCGCGTCAATGGCGATGGCCTGCTGGCCGATGAAGATGTTGATGGGGCCAAAGAACGCGGCATTGATGCCCACATTCACCAGGACCAGGCCCGTCACCCACCGGGCAGTGACCTTCTGCGTGGGTTCCGACAGCGCTGCCGCTGCAGGAGGCAGCGCCGTAGCATCAGCCGCGGCAGGATCCGGCGGCGCGGAAGGGTCGGACGGGCTCATGATGGTGCTCTCCTGACAGGGGCGGCGGGTCGGAAAATCAGACTATCGTGGGCGGTAGCGGGCCGTTTGTCATACGGCCTGGAATTTCAGCGTCAAGCCAGGCATCGAGGAGAACACCATGAGCGAAGCAGCCACGCCAGGGGCGGGTACCGGCGTCAACACCGCGGATCTTTACGACGAGCGCGGCGACGAACTGGCGTCCGTGGCGCTGCAGTTCCAGTCCCTGGGCGGCCGCACCCACTTCAGCGGTCCCGTGCGGACTGTCCGGTGTTTCCAGGACAACGCCCTGGTCAAGTCCACCCTGGCCACCCCGGGCAACGGCGCGGTGCTGGTAGTGGACGGCGGCGGCTCGCTGGGCACGGCGCTGATGGGGGACATGATTGCCGAAAGCGCTGTTGCCAACGGTTGGGCCGGCGTCGTGATCAACGGGGCGATCCGTGACCGCGCGGCAATCTCGGAACTGGACCTGGGCGTCAAGGCACTGGGCAGCAACCCGAAAAAAAGTGCCAAGGCCGGCGCGGGTGAAGTGGATGTTGAAGTGGTCATCGACGGCGTGACGTTCCGGCCGGGTGCCACTGTATGGTGCGATCCGGACGGCATCCTCGTCGCCCCCTGACGCGGAGGTCCGGAAAGTTTTTTTCCGTCACGGGAAGAAATGCGGGAGTAAGATAGTTACTGAAAGCAACTATCAATGCTGCATCCCCCTTTTACTTCCTGGAGACCCCATGTCCAAAGCCACCACGGCGCGCCCTGCCGGCGAAGCGCTGACCCAGCGCCAGATTGTCACCGTGATGGTGGGATTGATGCTGGGCATGTTCCTGGCATCCCTGGACCAGACCATCGTGTCCACGTCCATTTACACCATCGCCAACGACCTGGACGGGCTCTCCCTCCAGGCGTGGGCCACCACCGCGTACCTGATCACCTCCACCGTCACCACCCCCCTCTACGGCAAGCTGAGCGACATTTTCGGCCGCCGGCCGCTGTACCTGGCAGCGATCGTGATCTTCCTGGTGGGCTCCCTCTACGCGGGTTCGGTGCACTCGATGACCGAACTGGCGATCGCCCGCGGCGTCCAGGGACTGGGCGCCGGCGGCCTGCTGGCACTGGCGCTGACCATCATCGGCGACATCGTTTCCCTCAAGGACCGGGCCAAGTACCAGGGCTACTTTATGTCCGTCTTCGGCATCTCCTCGGTGCTGGGTCCCGTGGTGGGTGGCGCGTTTGCCGGCTCGGCCAACATCCTGGGCTTTGACGGCTGGCGCTGGGTGTTCTTCATCAACCTGCCCATCGGCCTGGCCGCGCTCACCGTGGTGTTCCTGTTCCTCCACCTGCCCGCCAAGCACGTCAAGCAGAAGATCGACTACTGGGGCGCAGCCGCCATCACGCTGGCCATCGTCCCGCTCCTGCTGGTGGCCGAGCAGGGCCGCAGCTGGGGCTGGGCGTCCGCCAATTCGTTCCTTTGCTACGGGCTGGGGGTTGCCGGGATCGTGTGGTTCATCCTGGCCGAAAAGCGGGCCGGCGACTACGCACTGATCCCGCTGCGGCTGTTCCGGAACGCCACATTCGGCCTGTCCTCGCTGCTGAACTTCATCATCGGCATCGGCATGTTCGGCGCCATCGCCATGCTCCCCATGTACCTGCAGCTGGTCAAGGGCCTCACCCCCACCGAAGCCGGCCTGATGATGATCACGTTCACCGTGGGCATCCTCACCGGTTCCATCACCGCCGGACGGACCATCTCGGCGTCGGGCACATACCGGATCTTCCCCATCCTGGGCACGGCCATCCTCACGGCGTCCGCCCTGGTGATGGGAACGGTCCTGGGCGTGGACACCGGCCTCTGGGTGCCCGGCCTGATCGCTGTGTTCTTCGGCATGGGCCTGGGCTTCTGCATGCAGCCGCTGACTCTTGCCATGCAGGTTTCCGTCCCGGCCAGGGACATGGGCGTGGGAACGTCTTCCGCTGCGTTCTTCCGGTCCATGGGCGGCGCAGTGGGCACTGCAGTGTTCATCTCCATGCTGTTCAGCGTGGCGGCCGGCCGGATCGCGGACGGCATGAAGTCCGCCATGGGCAGCGCCGACTACCAGGCAGTCCTGAAGGACCCGGCGGTGGCCGCGGACCCCGCCAACGCCAAACTCTACGAGTTCTTCCAGAACGGCGCCTCCAACGACTCCCTGAACGACACCAGCTGGCTGCACACCGCCAACAGCGTCCTCACCCGCCCCATCACCGAAGGTTTCGCCTACGCGATCGACGCCGTGATGCTGACCGCGGCCGTCCTGACCGGCATTGCGTTCCTCATCAGCTTCGCCCTGCCCAACAAGAAACTGACGGATCCCAAGGCGGCCCGCGAATCGGCAGCAGCGCACTAGCGCAGCAGCCGGGCCGGGGCGGGGAGCAGGGTGCCCGCGGACCCCGGCAAACGGGTCCGGAGTGGAACAGGGGGCCGGGGCGTGGAACACTGTTCCCTGTGCTCCGGCCCTGACCGCCGCACCCGCAGCCGACGACGTCCGCGCCACACACCTCCATCCCAACAACCCAGGGAGCACCATGCCCACTGACCAGGAGCAGTCAAACGCCAAAATCCCGCGGCGGGTGATCTGGCTGGCGCTCGCAGGCGCAGTGGGCGGATTCCTGTTCGGCTTCGACTCGTCCGTGGTCAACGGTGCCGTGGACGCAATGAAGGATGAATTCGCGCTCTCCGAGGCCGTCACCGGGTTCGCCGTGGCCATCGCCCTCCTGGGCTGCGCCGTGGGCGCCTACCTTGCCGGTAAGGTGGCGGACCGCTACGGCCGCATCCCCGCCATGAAGCTGGGCGCACTGCTCTTCCTGGTCAGCGCCATCGGCACCGGGTTCGCCTTCAGTGTCTGGGACCTGGTCTTCTGGCGCCTGGTGGGCGGCCTGGGCATCGGCCTGGCGTCAGTGATCGCGCCGGCGTATATCTCCGAGATCTCCCCCCGCAAGGTCCGCGGCCGGCTGGCCTCGCTGCAGCAGCTGGCCATCACCACCGGCATCTTTGCCGCACTGCTTTCCGACGCACTCTTCGCCAACACCGCCGGCGGCGCCGACCAGCCCTTCTGGCTGGGAATCGAAGCCTGGCGGTGGATGTTCCTGGCCGCAGCCGTTCCGGCCGTTGTGTACGGCTGGGTGGCCTTCACGCTTCCCGAGTCACCGCGCTTCCTGGTGTTCCTGGGCAAGGAGGACGAGGCCCGCAAGGTGTTCGGCACCATTGCCCCCGCCGAGGATACCGACCGGCAGATCCGGGAAATCCGGGATGCCATCGAAGAGGACAAGCTGGCCGGCCAGAAGGGCTCGCTGCGCGGAAAGACCTTCGGCCTGCAGGCAGTGGTCTGGGTGGGTATTACCCTGTCCGTGCTGCAGCAGTTCGTGGGCATCAACGTGATCTTCTACTACTCCACCACGCTCTGGAAGGCGGTGGGCTTCCGCGAGGAGGACTCCCTCACCATCTCCGTGGCTACGGCTGTCACCAACATCCTGGTGACCCTGGTTGCCATTGCCCTGGTGGACCGGATCGGCCGCCGCCCCATTTTGCTGACCGGTTCCATCGGCATGGCGGTCTCCCTGGGCACCATGGCCCTAGCGTTCTCCTCGGCCACCGGTTCTGGTGAGGACATCACCCTGCCCGGCGCCTGGGGGCCGGTGGCACTGGTGGCCGCCAACATCTTTGTGGTCAGCTTCGGCGCCTCCTGGGGACCGCTGGTGTGGGTGCTGCTGGGCGAGATCTTCCCGTCCCGGATCCGGGCCCGCGCCTTGGGTGTGGCGGCAGCAGCGCAGTGGGTGGCAAACTTCGCCATCACCCTCAGCTTCCCGGTCATGGCAGCCGGCTCGCTGCCGCTGACCTACGCCATGTACGCACTGTTCGCGGCGGCGTCCTTCTTCTTTGTGATGTTCAAGGTCCCGGAGACCAACGGCATGTCGCTGGAGCAGGCGGAAACCCTGTTTGTGGCCAAGGGCTCCAAAAAGGGCTGATCCCCCGGCCCTCATCCTCCCGGCGTCATCCTTCCGGCGGCGTCCCCGGTTGAACCATCCCGATAGGTTTGGAGGATGACGGAATCGGGGGCGGTACTTGAGGCCGGGCAGCTGCTGGTGGGGTACGGCGGCGTGCCGGTGTGCGGCGAAGTCACCCTGGCGGTAAGGGCCGGCGAGATCCTGGGCGTGGTGGGAGTCAACGGGGCCGGCAAGTCCACCGTGGCGCAGACCCTTGCCGGGCGCCAGCCGGCGCTCTCCGGCGACGTCCGGATCCACGGCCTGCTGGTGGACCGGGACGCGGTGAACTTCCGCCGGCAGGTCGCAGCAGTGTTCGACGACGACCTCTTCTTTCCGTCCCTCAGCGTGGCCGAGCACCTGCTCCTGGTGGCCCGTGGCCATTCGCTGGCCAACGCAGAGGAATGCGTGGCCGCCGAACTGGACTTTTTTGGCCTCACTGACCGGGCCACAGCGGTTCCGGACGCCCTCTCATCAGGGCAGCGGCGGCGGCTGCTGCTGGCCGCGGGTTTTATCCGGCCGGCCTCGCTGCTGATCCTCGATGAACCGGAACAGCGGCTGGACCCCGTGATGCGTGACGCCCTGGCCGGCCGGATCCGGGAGCACGCTGCCGCCGGCGGGGCTGTCCTGCTGGTGACGCACGATCCCACGCTCCTGGTCCGGACAGCCACTTCCTGCCTGGTGATCAAGGCGGAGGTGGCCACGGTCCCGGCTGACGAAGGGGCGGCATTCATTGCAGGCCTCTAAGGCTCCCGGTCTGGTCACGCGCGGGCCGGAACGCCGGCTGGCCCGGGAAGCAGTGGCCTTCACCAGGGCGCAGTCGCGAACCTACAACCGCTCCCTGACAAGCCTGGGAGATGCCTTTGCGGACATCTACACGTCCGTCCTGGCGTTCGGCTGCGCGGCCGCGATGGCGGTCTCCTTCGTGTTTGCCCTCCGGGACGGGATCGAAGGCAACGATCCCGGGCGAAGCGGCCTGGTTACGGGAAGTCCGCTGCAGCTGCCGGCCGCCGTCCTGTGGTTCCTCATGACGTACGCGGCCCTCGCGGGCATCCTCACCGTGGCCCGCCGCCTTGGTCCGGTGGCTGTCACCGGCGCGCAGGGCGCCTGGTGGCTGCCGTTGCCTGTGGACCGGGGCCCGATGGTGCTGCCCACCTTCCGGCGCCGGATCATTTGGGTGGGGCTGGGCAGCGCCGTGGGCTACCTGCCGTTCAGCCTGTTGACTGGCCTGGACCTGACGGTTGGCGCGCATGCCGCGGCCGCGGCAACCTTCGGCGCAGCCGCCCTGACCGTCCTGGGCGCCGCCGCCATCCTGCAGCTCGGGCCGCAGGGTGCGCGTACCGGCCGCAGGGCCGGGGCTGCCGTCATTGCGCTGGTCCTTGCCCTGCTGGCCCTTCTGCCGCGGGTCGCGGGCACCGGCTGGCCGCCGGGGATGCCGGGGATGCCGGGGCTGGGAGCGGTGGCGCTGGCGGTGGCTGCCGCCGTCGTCGTTTTGACGGTTGCCCTCCGGCGCGCGGGAACCGTCGGCAGCACCGAACTGATCCGGGGCGGCGCCGTGTCCGGCCACGCCGGGGCGTCGGTGTTTTTCCTGGATGCAAACGAGCTGCTCCGCTCCCTTGCCGGCGAACCCCGGTCCGCGGCGGCCGGACGCGCCGCTGAGCTGTACCGGCGGCCCACGCGGGGTCCGTTGGCCGGACTGGTCAGGGCGGACATTGCCGCATTCCTCCGCTTGCAGCCAGGGTTTACCGCTCCCGGGCTGTGGCTGGCCGCCTGCCTGGCGCTGATGATTTCCGACGCCGGCCTTCCGGCGCCGATGCAGCTGGCCTTTGTGGCTGTGGCCGGGTGCGCCGTGGCCAGCGGAATGGGGACGGTGGCCCGTCGGACGGCCCTGCTGCCCGAACTGGACGCCCTCCTGCCGCTGTCCCCTGCCCAGGTCCGCGCCAGCAGGATGCTGATGCCGGCCGCCGCCCTTGCCCTGTGGATGACGGTGCTGACGGGAACGCTGGTGCTGCTGGGGGCCGGCGGGCCGTTGCTGGTGCTGATGGGCGCGCTGGCCGGCCTGGGAATGGGCGCCGGGACGGTCCGGGGCGCCACCCGGCCCGCGGCCGACTGGACCCTGCCGCCGGTGGATACGCCGATGGGCCCGGTTCCCCGGACCCAACTGGCTTCCTTGCTGCGCGGACTGGATGCCACCATCCTGTGCCTGCTGCCCACGGGCCTGGCCCTGTACCTGGGCCAGGCCTTCCCGGCACTGCTGGCGGCCCAGGCGGTGGTGAGCGGGGCGGCGGTGCTGCTCGTCCTGCTGTCCGGTCCCGCGCGGCCCGGCGCCGGGCGGTAGCTCAGACCAGGTGCGGTTCGTGCGCCGTCAGGTACTTGCGGCCGCTGTACGCCACCAGGATGGCCACGGCCATGGCCACGGCTCCGGCGAAGAACGGCACCTGCGGGCCGAAATGCTCACCCAGCTGGGCCGCCAGGAAGGGTGCCAGGGCGCCGCCCATCCAGCGGACGAAGTTGTAGCCGGCGGACGCGACGGGCCGGGGTGAGTCGGAGACGCCCATGGCCAGTTCCGTGTACACGGTGTTGTTGACGCCCAGCAGCGCGCCGGCCACGATGACCAGGACCACTACTGCGGGCACCGAGTTTCCGGCGGCCAGGCCGATGCCCACCAGGTCCAGCAGCAGCAGCGTGAGGGTGCCGGTGAGGACCTTGACGGCGCCGAACCTGTTCTGCAGGACGGGGGCCACAAACACGCTGAACACTGCAACTGCCACGCCCCAGCCAAAGAACACGCCACCGATGCCGTAGGCGTCCATGCCCAGGATGAAGGGGGTGAAGGCCAGGATGGTGAAGAAGCCGTAGTTGTAGAAGAGGCCGCTGGCGGCGGTGGTGCGCAGGCCCTTGTGGCCCAGGGCCAGGAGCGGGTCGCGGAGCCGGACCTTGGCCTGGGGCTTGGGGGTTTTGGGCAGCAGCGCCAGGAGGGCGATGAAGGCGATGGCCATCAGCACACCGGTGCCGAAGAACGGAGCCCGCCACTGCCAGCCGCCCAGCAGGGCACCCAGGAGGGGGCCGAGCGAGATGCCCAGGCCGAGGGCTGCCTCATAGAGGATGATGGCTGTTCCGGCGCCGCCGCTGGCCACGCCGACGATGACCGCCAGCGCGGTGGCTACAAAGAGGGCGTTGCCCAGGCCCCAGCCGGCGCGGAAGCCGACCAGTTCGTTGACGCTGGTGGCGGTGCCGCTGAGCGAGGCAAACACCACGATGATGCCCAGGCCGATCAGGAGGGTCCGCTTGCCGCCGATCCGTGACGACACCCAGCCGGTCACCAGCATGGCGATGGCGGTGACCAGGAAGTAGCTGGTGAACAGCAGTGATACTTCACTGGGGCTGGCGTCCAGGTTCTTGGCGATGGCGGGGAGGATGGGGTCAACCAACCCGATGCCCATAAACGCAAACACCGCGGCGATTGCAGTGGCCCACACAGCCTTGGGCTGTTTGAGGAACGATGCCTTTTCGGCCTTGAGGGTGTCTTCTGCGTCCGGCAGTGCTGCTGCCGGCTGTGCTCCTGCGAGCGTGCCCTTCATGGGAAAAATCTCCTGATTCACGGGTTTGCGTCGACTTTTGGGGTCGACGGCGGTGTGCGCGCCGGACGTGCGGGCGGCGCGTGGTGGCCGGGCATCCCGGCGGGGTGGTCAGCCTGCGGCGTTGATCTTCGCGATGACGGGCAGCGCCGCCGCCAGGGCGGCCCGGTCGTTGTCATCGAGGGATTCGAGGATGGCGGCCACGGCCGCGTTGCGTTTGCGGTTGGCGGCGTCGACGGCGCTGCGCCCCGCCGGCGTGATGTCCACCAGGACGGCGCGGGAGTCGTGCGGATCCGGGCCCCGGCTGGCCAGGCCGGCTTTCTCGAGCTTGATGATCTGTTCCGTGGCGCTGGGAACCTTGACGCCGAGGTTGCGGGCAATGTCCCCCACCCGGACGCCGCCGTCGAACAGCATCTTGAGTGTGCTGATCTGGACCGAGCTGAGCTCCCCTTCGGAATCGAGCCGCCGGGCCAGGTAGACGCTCAGGCGCAGGTTTTCGCGGAAATCCTGGGCCAGGGCCAGCAACTGGGGGTCGGTGATCAGAGGGATACTCATACTTAGGTATCCTAATAGTTAGGGTGCCTAATGGTCAAGTGGCCTTGCATCAGAAGACCAGCTTCATGCCCAGGTGGCTGCCCGTGAACCCCAGCCGGGAGTAGAAGCGCTGCGCGTCGGTCCGGGACTTGTCGGTGGTCAGCTGCACCATGGTGCAGCCCCGGCGCCGGGACTCCGCAATGGCCCACCGGATCATGATCCCGCCCAGGCCGTGGCTCCGCAGCTCCGCCGCCACGCGGACAGCTTCGATCTGCGCGCGCCACGACCCCTGCCGGGAAAGGCCGGGGAGCATGCTCAGCTGGCAGGTTGCAGCCATGGTGTCGCTGCCGTCCTGGCCAAGGAACCGGCCCACCACCAGTTGGTGGGCGGGGTCGGCGTCGATCGCGGTGAACGCTGCCAGGTACGGTGCGAGGTCTGCCTGGTCCTCGCGGCCGGCGCCCAGCCGGTCATCGGCGAGGAGCCGCAGGATGTCCGGAAGGTCCGCGCTGGTGGCCTCACGCAGGAGGAACGTGCCGCCGGCAACATCGGTGGACAGGAGCGCTGCGGGGGGCGTCGTCATGCGCCCCACGCTACCCGTGCGCCCCGGCGTCGGGCGAGTTCAGGAGAAGTAGACCCCGATCCGGTTCCCGTCGATTTCCTCGATCCGGATGTCGATGTCGTAGACGTCGCGCAGCATGGCCTGCTGCATGATCTGCCGGGGGCTGCCCTGGTGGACCAGCCGGCCGTCCTTCATGGCCAGGATGGTGTCCGAGTAGCAGGACGCGAAGTTGATGTCGTGGACCACCAGCACCACCGTTTTGCCGAGGTCGTCGGCCAGGCGGCGGAGCAGCCGCATCATCTCCACGGAGTGCTTCATGTCCAGGTTGTTGAGCGGCTCGTCCAGCAGGAGGTAGGAGGTGTCCTGGGCCAGCACCATGGCGATAAAGGCGCGTTGGCGCTGGCCGCCGGAGAGCTCATCAACGAACTTGTCCGCCATGGGCGTCAGGTCGAGGTGGCCAATGGCTTCCTCGATCTTGGCCTTGTCCGCCACCGTGGGGCGGCCGCCGGAGTGCGGGAACCGGCCAAAAGCCACCAGGTCGCGCACGGTGAGCCGCATGGTGAGGTGGTTTTCCTGCCGCAGGATGGCCATGGTCCGTGCCAGCTCGCGGCTGTCGGTGCCGGCGACGTCCAGCCCCGCCACCGAGACGGCGCCGGATTCCAGCGGCTGCAGCCTGCTGATCAGGGCCAGCAGGGTGGATTTCCCGGCGCCGTTGGGCCCGATGATGGAGGTGATGCCGCCCTGGGGGATGGTGCAGGTGACGTCGTCCAGGACGGCCACGCCGCCGTAGCTCTTGGAGACGTTGCGGACTTCGATCATGGCCGGGCCCCGAAGCCGGAGCGGGGGGTGGGGCGGATCATTTGAGCGAGCCTTTCAGGAGCAGGTAGAGGAACAGGATGCCGCCGGTGAATTCGATGACAACGCTCAGGGCGGTGCCGAAGCCGAAGACCTTTTCCAGGACCAGCTGGCCGCCCACCAGGGCCACGGCGCCGATCAGCACGACGATGGGCAGCAGCCAGGCGTGGCTGAACCCGCGGCACAGCTGGTAGCCCAGGCTGACCACCAGCAGGCCGAAGAAGGTCACGGGTCCTACCAGCGCCGTGGAGACGGCCACCAGCAGCGAGCAGCCCAGCAGTACCAGCATGACCACCCGCCGGTGGTCCACCCCCACGTTGATGGCCACTTCGCGGCCCAGCGCCAGGACATCCAGGGTGTGCCGGGAACGCCACACGGCGGCGCAGACGGCCAGGATGATCAGCGCGGAGACTCCCAGCAGGGCGGGGTCCACGTTGTTGAAGGAGGCGAAAAAGAGGTCCTGCAGGATGATGAATTCGCTGGGTTCCATCAGCCGCTGCAGCAGGGAGGAGAAGCCCCGGAACAGGCTGCCCAGGATCACGCCCACCAGCAGGAGCAGGTGCAGGGACCGGGCGGCGCCGGTGAACATCCAGCGGTACAGCAGCGCACTGAAGGCCACCATCAGCAGCACCTCGAGGCCGAACTGCAGGGTGGGCGGTGCGGCCACGACGGTGGCGGCGCCCAGCGTGAACGTCAGGGCCGTCTGGATCAGGATGTACAGTGAGTCGAAGCCCATAATGGAGGGCGTCAGGATGCGGTTGGCGGTGACGGTCTGGAACAGCAGGGTGGACACGCCCACAGCCACCGCTACCAGCAGCATGGCGGCCACCTTGATGGCGCGGCGGGGCAGGATGTAGCCCACGTTCCCCTTGAGGTCGAAGAACAGGAACAAGCAGACGACGGCGGCCGCCAGGACCAGCAGCACGGCCGCCACCAAGTGCGGCGGGGCGTTGCGGATGGCGGCTTTGAGGCGGCGGCCGGCTCCGGTCCGGGCCGGACCATGCGGCGCCCGGGGGCCAGCGGGCACACCGGGGCGGGCAGGGGCGGGGGCTGTTTCAGGCATTGCGCTTCTTCAGGATCAGGATGAGGAACACGATGGCGCCCACCACGGACATCACCATGCCCACCGGGACCTCGTAGGGGTAGCGGATGGTGCGGCCGATGATGTCGCAGGCCAGCACAAAGGTGGCCCCCATCAGGGCGGTCCAGGGGACGGACCGGCGGAGGTTGTCACCGAAAACCAGGGAGACGATGTTGGGCACCACCAGCCCCAGGAACGGGACCGCGCCCACGGTGGTGACCACCACGGCGGAGATCAGCGAGACAATCACCAGTCCCAGCCGCATGGTGCGGGCGTAGTTGAGGCCCAGGTTGGTGGTGAAGTCCTGTCCCATGCCGGCTACGGTGAAACGGTCCGCCGCCAGGAGGCCCACCAGCATCAGGACCGCCACGATCCAGAGCAGTTCGTAGCGGCCCCGCAGCACGCCGGAGAAGTCGCCGATCATCCAGTTGCTGAGCGTCTGCAGGAGGTCGAAGCGGTAGGCGAAGAAGGTGGTGACGGCGGCGATGACGCCGCCCAGCATGATGCCCACCAGTGGAATGAGGAGCGTGTTGCGGACGGGCAGGCGGCGGAGGATGGCCAGGAAAAGCGCCGTTCCCAGCAGGGCGAACCCGCTGGCAACCAGCATTTTGACCAGCATGGGCGCGGCGGGGGCGAAGACGGTGACCACCAGGATGCCAAGGGTGGCGGCTTCAACGGTGCCCACGGTGGAGGGTTCCACAAACCGGTTCCGGGCCATGAGCTGCATGATGAGCCCCGCCACGGCCACGGCCATCCCGGCGAGGACCACGGCCAGGGTCCGCGGCACCCGGGAAATCCAGAAGACCTCGGCCGTTGCCTGGTCACCGGACAGCAGGGCGGGGAGGGAGACGTCGCTGACGCCGATGAACATGCTGGCCGCAGCCAGGGCCAGCACGCCGGCAACGGCCGCAGCCAGGCCCGCCGTCCTGCGGGCCTGGCTGGGGGGTGCCGGCGCGGCCGGGCGCACGGCGGTGACGGTCATGGCTGCGGCAACCCGGGCTGGGCTCAGGCTACGGAGCCGGCCACGGCATCAACCATGGCCTTGACGTTGTTCAGGCCGTAGCCCACGATGTACCAGCCGGCGGGGTCCAGGTTGACGATCCTGCCGTTTTTGGCGGCGTTGGTGGACTTGACCAGCTCGTTGTCCAGGATGGGGTTGGCGGTGGAACCTTCGGTGCCGATCGCGGTGTCGCGGTTGATGACGTAGAGGATGTCCGGGTTGGTCGCCTTGATGTACTCGAAGGAGACGGCTTCGCCGTGGCTGCCCTCGCTCTTGACCTCCGCGGCGGTGGGCACGCCCAGGACGTCGTGGATGATGCCGAAGCGCGAGCCTGCGCCGTAGGCCGTGACTTCGCCGCCGGAGGTCAGCACGATCAGGCCCTTGCCGGCGCCGGCGGCCTTGGCCTTGGTTTCAGTCACGGTGGCGTCCACGGCCGCGAGCTGCTCTTCAACTGCTGCCGACTTGTCGAAGATGGCCCCCAGCTTTTCGCTCTGGGACTTGAAGCTGGCCATCGGGTCTTTGGCGTCGATGGACAGGTCGATCGTGGGGGCGATCTTGCTCAGCTCGGCGTACGCGCCGGCGGTGCGGCCGGTGATGATGATGAGGTCCGGGTCGCCGGCGCTGACGGCTTCAAAATCGGGTTCCTTCAGGGAGCCGATCTTGGTGTACTTGGCGTCGGCGTACTTTTCCAGGGATGCGGGGTAGCTGGCCTCGGGGACACCGGCCGGGTCCACGCCGAGGGCATCCATGGTGTCGAGGATGCCAAGGTCAAACGTGAAGACCTTCTCCGGGTTGACCGGAACTCCTGCGGTGCTGCCCTGGGCGTGCTCCACGGTGATCGTCCTGGCTTCCCCTTCAACGGACGTTGCTGTTGCGCTCCCGCCGCATGCGGTCACGGCCAGGAGGGCCGCCCCCGTCGCAAGCGCCCCCAGGTAGCTCGACAGTCTCTTCTTCACGTCATTCTCCAGTTTCCGGTAATACGTCACAACTCTGTTGCCTAATACCGGGAAGCCTATAAGTAAGGAAAGGCTAACTTCAAAACGGAAAACGTCATGCGGTGCATATTGTGCGGCGGATCACACACAACGACGCCGGCACCCAGGTGGGTGCCGGCGTCGCGGGCAGTGGTCAAGCACCCGGCGGGCCGGGCTGCGGCTCAGGCGGGAGTACCGGCCACCTCGGCCTGGCGCTCTTCCACCAGGGTTGCCACCGCCTGGAACAGTGGGTGGCCCGGCTCCAGCCCGGTGATCCTGGCCGTGGCATCCGCGGCGCTGGCGGACGCCAGGATCTGCGCCAGTTCAGTGGCTTCGGCATCGGCGGGGTCGTTGAAGCGCAGGGCCGCCGCCATGGCCCCCAGGAGCGCCTCCGGGACGATGCCCTGTTCCGCCAGCTGCGCGGCGGGACCCACAAACCGTTCGTTCCGGCTGAGTTTGCGCAGGGGCGCCCGGCCCACCCGGTTCACGGTGTCCGGGAGGTGCGGGTTGGAGAACCGGACCAGGATCTTCTGGACGTAGGCTTCCTGCTCATCGGCGTTGAAGCCGTGCTTGGAGACCAGCAGCTGCTTGGTCTCCGCCAGCACGGCGCGTACGTCCTCGGCCACGTCCTGGTCCGCCATGGCGTCCGAGATCTTCTCCAGCCCGGCCTCAAACCCGAAATAGGCGGCCGAGGCGTGCCCCGTGTTGACGGTGAAGAGCTTCCGTTCAATGTACGGCGCGAGGTCGTCCACAAATGTGGCGCCGGGGATTTCCGGGGCGTTCCCGGCGAACGGTGTCCGGTCGATGACCCACTCGTAAAACGTCTCCACCGTGACGTCCAGGCCCTGGCCGGGTTCCTGGTTGGGGACGATCCGGTCCACGGCGGTGTTGGCGAACACCGCGCGGCCGGCCAGCGCACCCTGGCCGGCTTCCGGACTGGCACCCACTTCGGCGGCCAGGATGTCCGTGGCGTTGATGGCGTTTTCGCAGGCCATCACCTGCAGTGGCGCGAGGTCCGCGGACCTCGCCGCGAGGCCCTTGGCGATCACGGGTGCCACGAACTTCAAGATGTGGGGTCCGACGGCGGTGGTCACCACGTCTGCCGTGGCGATCTCCGCGACCAGGTCGGCTTCCTGGCTGCCGGAGTTCAGCGCCCGGAAGTTGTCCACGGAATGCACCGTGGGCTCCTCCCCCACCGCGTGGACCCGGTAGCTGGAAGCCGCTGACAGCTGGTCGATCAAACCTTCCGCAACGTCTGCAAACACCACCTCGTAGCCGGCCTCGTGGAGCAGCAGCCCCACGAAGCCGCGGCCGATGTTGCCGGCGCCGAAATGTACTGACTTCACTATGAGTTGACCTTTCCGAAGAGCTCCAGGACTTCCTCCACGGTGGTGGCTTCCTCGAGGCGGGCCACCTGGGCCTTGTCCGTGAAGACCTTGGCGATGGAGGACAGGATGTGCAGGTGTTCGTTGTTGACGCCGGCCACGCCCACCACAAACTTGACCTGCTTGCCGTTCCAGTCGATGCCCTGCGGGTAGCGAATCACCGAGACGGCGGACTTGATGATGTGGTCCTTGGCGGCGTTGGTGCCGTGCGGGATGGCCAGGAAGCTGCCCATGTAGGTGGACACCGATTCCTCGCGTTCGTGCATGGCGTCAACGTAGCCCTGGTCCACGGCGCCGCGGGCCAGGAGCAGCCGGCCGGCTTCGTCGATGGCCGCGTCACGGGTGGTGGCCGATCCGGTCAGCACCACGCTTTCGCGGGCCAGGATGTCTGCGCCGGGGGCGGTTGCGGCGGGTTCCGCCGCAGCCGCCGGGGCGGGCGCTGCGGCCTCGGAGGCGTGTGCTGCCGTGCCGGCGTCGGAGTTGCTTTGCCGGACCAGCTCAACGATCTCGTCGTACTTGGGGCTGTTCATGAAGTTGTCCACCGAGTAATGGGTGGCGCTGGCGGTGGCCGGCATGGCCCGTTCGGTCAGGTCCTGGTGCGTCACCACGATGTCGTAGGTGTCGCTCAGGTTGGCGATGGCCGAATTGGTGACCTTGACGTCAGGGAAGCCTGCCGCCTTGATCTTGTTCCGAAGCACCGAGGCGCCCATGGCGCTGGAGCCCATACCGGCGTCGCACGCGAAAACCACGGAGCGGACCGGACCGGCGAGCACTGCAACGTTGCCGGAACCGCCGCCCAGGTGACTGGAGACAGAGCTCTTTTTGCCCTTCATGCCCTCCATCCTGGAGGTGGCGGCGCTGAGGTCGCCCTCGCCCTTGTCCTTGGACGCCCGGAGGATGACCGCTGCCACCAGGAAGGATGCCGCGGTGGCCAGCACAACAGCGAGGGTGACGCCAATGTAGCTGTCACTGGCGGCCTGCGCGTAGACGGCGATGATGGAGCCCGGGGCCACCGGGGCCCGGAAACCAGCGCCGGTCAGGGACAGGGTGGCGATGCCGGTCATGCCGCCGGCGATGGCGGCGAGGATCAGGGCCGGCTTCATCAGGACGTACGGGAAGTAGATCTCGTGGATGCCGCCGAAGAAGTGGATGATTGCTGCGCCGGGGGCGGAGGCCTTGGCGGCGCCACGGCCGAACAGCATAAAGGCCAGCAGGATGCCCAGGCCCGGGCCGGGGTTGGCTTCGAGGAGGAACAGGATCGATTTGCCGTCCACCTGCGCCTGTTGGATGCCCAGGGGTGTCAGTACGCCATGGTTGATGGCGTTGTTCAGGAAGAGGACCTTGGCAGGTTCAATGAAGATGCTCGTCAGCGGCAGCAGGCCGTTGTTCACCAGGAACTCCACCACCTTGCCGGCCGCGTCCGTGAAGGCCGCAACCAGGGGGGAGATGGCGAAGAACCCGATCAGGGCCAGGATGGCGCCCCAGATGCCGGCGGAGAAGTTGTTGACCAGCATCTCGAAGCCGGGCCGGATCTTGCCGTCCCACAACGCATCGAGCTTTTTCATGGTCCAGCCGCCCAGGGGCCCCATGATCATGGCGCCGATGAACATGGGGATGCCGGCGCCCACAATGACGCCCATGGTGCCGATGGCCCCCACCACGCCGCCGCGGACATCGTGGACCATGCGGCCGCCGGTGTAGCCGATCAGGAGGGGCAGCAGGTAGGTGATCATGGGCCCGACGATGCCCACGTTGGGATCGCCGTCGGCGTTGGTTCCGAAACCGCCCAGTTCGGGGATCGGGATGTAGCCCTTTTCAATGAACAGGGCCGTGATGAGGCCCCAGGCGATGAACGCGCCGATGTTGGGCATGATCATGCCGGACAGGAAGGTCCCGAACTTTTGGACGTGGACCCGCGCGCTGGTGCGTGGTTTTGCAACTGTCTCTGTTGCCATGTGATTTCCTAACCGTCATTCCTGCTGCTCCGCAGGATGGTCCGATGATTTCCGACGACGTGCTGCTGATGGAACGGGTGCGCCTGCCGTGCCGCGGCTAGGCCGGGCTGGCTGAGATGCGGTGAAGCCATTCGAGGAACAGCTTGAGTTCCGAGCTGGAAAGCTGGTCCGAGTGCGAGGCCTGAAGCGCGGCATTCAGGGCTATCGCTGCCACCACCACCGAGGATCTCCCGGAATCCCCCGCTGCCGAGCCGCTGGCAGGCTCGGCGGACACCGCAAAGATCATGGCATCCCGGGTCATGGTGGACAGTTCGAGGTTGCGTTCGGTGGCGGGCTCCGCAATCAGCATGAGCGTCACACCCACGTTGGCCGCCAGGATGGACCTGGCCGCCTCCCGGGGCTGGACGTTCAGCTGGCCCGCCGCCGCTGCCTTGTTCAGCATCTCCTCCATCAGCGCCTCGGCATCGGCGACGATGGCGGGGCGGTTTTCCGGGCGGATGTTGCCGAACATCACCAGGTACAGTTCCGGCTGGTTAAGGCCAAACTGGACATGGTTGTCCCACATTCTCCGGATGTCCTCAAGAGGCTTTCCGGAGGGGGCAAAATCCCTTTCACCCGCGACGTACTCTTCAAACCCTGCGGCGACAACGGCGTCGAACAGACCTTCCTTGTCACCGAAGTGGTGGTAAAGCGTGGGCGCCGTGACCCCTGCCAGCTGCGTAATCTGGCGGGTGGAAACGGGCGCGCCGGCAGACTTGGCCAACAGCTCCGCGGCAGCACGGAGCAGCCGCATTTTCGGGGGAAGCTGGCCATCCAAACTCATAACCGCTACCCTAGCACCTATAGCATCGCTATATGAACTGAATCACATACAATTTTTTCAGGCACGTTTTCCACCTCCGGACGTAGCAGTCCGCCGGCGGCACCGGCAGGGCGCCGGAGATCTTGACGGGCCTGGCTACCGGCAGAGAATAGGACCTTCAGTGCAGAACTTCCCAGGAGTAGGCGTCAGCCCCGGCCGCATCGTCGGCACCATCCGCCAGATGCCCAAACCGATCAGCGAACCGCCCGCGGGGGAACAGCTGGCCGAAGGAACCACGGCGGAGGAAGCCACTGCAGCGCTGAAAGCAGCCTCGCAGTCGGTCCACGACGAGCTTAAGGCCCGGGCAGCCCACGCCATCGGGGACGGCAAGGCCGTCCTGGAAGCCACGGCACTGATGGCCAAGGACACCATGTTGATCAAGGGTGCAGCCAAGCTGGTGGCCAGGGGCATCTCCAGCGAGCGGGCCATCTGGGAATCCGGCTCCTCGGTCTCGGAGATGCTCCACAACCTGGGCGGCTACATGGCGGAGCGCGCCACGGACGTCCTGGATGTCCGGGCCCGGATTGTGGCCGAGCTCCGCGGCGTCCCGGCACCCGGCATCCCCACGTCCGCCACGCCGTTTGTGCTGGTGGCCGAGGACCTGGCGCCCGCTGACACCGCAACCCTGGACCCCAACAAGGTCCTGGCCCTGGTGACTGCCGGCGGCGGTCCGCAGTCCCACACGGCCATCATTGCGCGTTCCCTTGGCCTGCCGGCCGTTGTGGCCGCCGTGGGCGTGGATGAACTCCAGGATGGCACCGAGGTCTACGTGGATGGCGCCGCCGGTACCATCACGGCCGCTCCCGATGATTCGCTGCGCGAGGCTGCCACGGCCTGGGCGGCCACGGCGTCCCTGCTGGCTGAATTCAGCGGCACGGGCATCACCGCGGACGGGCACCTGGTGCCCCTGCTGGCGAATGTTGGCGGCGGCAAGGACGCTGAGGCGGCGGCCAAGCTGGGCGCGCAGGGTGTTGGCCTGTTCCGCACCGAGTTCTGCTTCCTGGAACGGGACTCCGAGCCGTCCGTTGAGGAGCAGGCCGCGGCCTACAAGAGCGTTTTCGACGCTTTCCCGGGCAAAAAGGTGGTCCTGCGGACGCTGGATGCCGGCGCCGACAAGCCGCTGCCGTTCCTGACCGACTCCACCGAGCCCAACCCGGCCCTGGGCGTCCGCGGGTACCGCACCGACTTCACCACACCCGGGGTCCTGGACCGGCAGCTCGAAGCCATTGCCCTGGCCGAAAAGCAGTCCGAGGCGGACGTGTGGGTTATGGCCCCGATGATTTCGACGGCGGAGGAAGCGGCCCGGTTCGCTTCCATGTGCTCCGACGCAGGCATCAAAACGCCCGGCGTTATGGTGGAGGTCCCCTCCGCCGCCCTGACCGCCGAGGCGATCCTGCGCGAGGTGGGCTTCGCCAGCCTGGGCACCAACGACCTCACCCAGTACGCCATGGCCGCGGACCGGCAGCTCGGGCCGCTGGCCAACCTCAACACCCCCTGGCAGCCCGCCGTCCTGCGGCTGGTGGGACTCACGGTTGAAGGCTCCCGGGCCGAGGGAAACGCCAAGCCTGTTGGCGTCTGCGGCGAGGCCGCTGCCGACCCGGCCCTCGCCGTCGTCCTCACCGGACTCGGCGTGACCACCCTGTCCATGACGGCCCGTTCGCTGGCCGCTGTTGCGGCAGTGCTCAAGACCGTGACCCTGGCCGAAGCGCAGGAACTTGCCAAACTGGCCCTGTCGGCGCCGAGCGCCACCGAGGCGCGGAACTGGGTCCGGGAGAAGCTGCCGGTCCTGGCTGAGCTGGGCCTCTAAGCCACCGGGTGCTGCGGGTCAGGCGGTAACGCCGAAGCCGTCCGGGGCCCGCACCCAGCTCCTGATGGCTGCCGCGGCCACGCCGGCCGCCGTGTGCTGGAAGACGTGCCCCTGTCCGGCGACTTCGGCCACGGCGCCGTTCCGTGCCGCCGCAGCCAGCCGCCGGCACCACGGCAGCCGGGCCACCGGATCCCTGGCGCCGCGGAGCACCAGGACCGGCTGGGCCACGCCGGCCAGCCGGTCCTCCATCGCATAGGCCATCATGACCGGCAGCTCGGTGAGGTACCAGCGTGGCCCGGCCCGGAAGTAATCGGTGAACACGATGCTGTTGGCGCCGGGGGATTCACTGAACATGGCGTCCCTGGTCAGCGCGGCGGCCTGCCGGGGCACACTCCGCCGGGCCGCGTCCACCACCGGCCCCATCAGCACCACCGCCGTAACGCGGTCGGGTGCCTGCAGCGCCGCCTCAACGGCGAACTGGCTGCCCATGGAATGGCCCACCACCACAAAGGTGCCGGGCCTTTCGGCGGCCATGGCTCCGAGCACAAAAGCGGCGTAGTCCGCCGCCTGCAGCTGCCGCGGCGGTCGCGGAGTCCCGCCGAAGCCCGGCAGGTCGAACGAGTAGACGTCCGCGTCCCGGGCCAGTTCGCGGTGCAGCCGGGACAGGTACCGGTGCGAAACCCCAATACCGTGCAGCAACACGTAGGCAGGCCGTTGCCCACCGCCGGCCTGCGGGCCGGCCGTTGCGTACAGGGTGCCGTGCAGTCCGCCGGATTCCACGGCCCGGCCGCCACTTAACGTCATCGGCCGAGCATACCGCCGGGCCCGGAAGGACGCCGGTAGGCTGATCCCATGGCACTGATAGCTCCCAGGATGACCGGCGCCCTGCCCCGTGACGATGCCGAGCGCCTGGCCCGTGCGCTGGAGGGAAGCGAGGACATCACCGTCTTTGTGGACGGCACCGTCCATCGGCTTCCGCCATTGGCGGCCGACGCGGTAGTGGACCTGCTCCGGCGTTTTGGCAGGAGCGAGGCGGTGACTGTCAGCAGCGTCGAGGAGATGCTCACCACCTCCAAGGCGGCCGAACTTGCCGGCATCTCGCACACGTACCTGCGGAACATGACGGACCGCGGCGAGATTCCGGTGGAGTACCGCGGCACCCACCGCAGGATCCCGCTGGCGGCGATCCTGGCCTGGGTGGACCAGCAGAAGCGGGATGCCGCCGCGGGCCCGGCCGCCTAGATACGGGGCCGGCCCGCCCAGCGCCGCATCTTCAGCGCCGCCGAGAGTTCCAGCCGGGGCATCCCCTTGAGCGGATCAACACCCAGCAGCCGGCGGATCCGGCCCAGCCGGTTGTAGATGCTGCTGCGGTGCAGGTGCAGCCTGGCCGCCACGTCCTGCACGGAGCCGTCGTTGTCATAAAGCAGCTCCAGCACCGGTATCAATTCGCCGTTACGGTCGTGGTCCTCAAGCATCCGGAAGTACACGGAACCGGAGTCCGCCCAGGCGCCCACACCACCGCCGGCGGAGGCCAGGAGCTGGTACACCCCGGTGGAGCGGCAGTCCACCAGTTCCCCCAGCTGCGGATCAACCGCAGCGGCCTGCGCCGCCAGCCGCGACTGGCGGTAGGCCTCGGCCAGCCCCCGGGTCCTGCCGAAGCCCTCGCTGATGCCTAAGATGATGCGGTGGACCGGCCGGCCCGAACGCTTGGCCAGCTCCAGCTGGTAGTGCACCAGCACCTGCGCATGGTTGGCCCGGCCCGTTGACTCGCGGAACAGCAGCACAGAATGCGTCTCGGTGCCGGCGCTGAACAGCGCGGCGTCCACCCCCACTGTTGCCTGCAGTGCTGTGGAGCGGTGGATCAGGGTGGAGGCCAAAGAATCCGGACCGCCGGCCCAGCCCTCAGCGTCCAGGACGGTCACCACCTGCCAGGGTCCGCGGCCCTGGACTTCCTTCCAGCCCGCCACGGCAGCGACGGCGTTGGGCTCCCCCGCGCAGGCGGCCAGGAATTCGCGTTCCCGGCCGCGGCGGAATTCCGATTCGGCGGTGTTGGATTCGAGCAGCAGCCCGGACAGCGACTCCAGCTCATGGTTGACGGCCGGCAACTGGGTGAGGATCGCCGTCGGGCTTTCCTCCACTGAGTCCTGCTGGACCCAGAGGTACCCCACCCGGAAGCCGCGGACCATCAGCGGGACGCAGATGCGGCCCAGCATGCCCAGCGCGCGGTTGGCAGGGACCACCACCGGACGCACCGCGGTGGCGATGCCGTGGGAGAGCTGCCAGGCGCTGACGTCCGCCGGCACTTTTTTGCTGAGCAGGAAGTTGACCCGGACACGGTCGGCGTGGGACTGGTTGGAGCTGTAGGCGAGCAGCAAACCGTCGAGGTCCTCCAGGGAGAGGCCGCGGCCCAGTTTCTGCGCCACCTGTTCCACGAGCTGTTCCACACCCTGCTGCTGCATGGGCCCACAGTACTGCCTGCCGGGCCGCCGCAACGAACGGACATGAGGCGACACTTGCCGCCCCGGACCTCGACATGTGTCGAGCACAGGCCATCGAAAGTCCCGGAATGGCGGGGAACCATGGCATCGGGCACTGGTGGTCAATGTCGGCTGGCTCACAACCGGATTTATCGTGGAAGTACATCAAATATCAGTACTTTCCGGCGAATCCCGCCGAGAACCTGGAGCTTCCCGTGATCATCGGCGTCCCCAAAGAAATCAAGAACAACGAGTTCCGCGTAGCCATTACGGCCGCCGGTGTCAACGAATTCCAAAGCCACGGCCACACGGTCCTGGTGGAGCGCGGCGCGGGCCTCGGTTCCGGGATCACCGACGAGGAATACGCCATTGCGGGCGCCGAGATCGTCACCGACGCGGATGATGTGTGGGGCCGTGCGGACATGGTCATGAAGGTCAAGGAACCCATCGCGGCGGAGTACCACCGGTTCCGTAAGGGCCTGGTGCTTTTCACCTATCTGCACCTCGCCGCGGAGCCGGAACTGACCCGCGAACTGATCAATGCCGGCGTCACCGCCATCGCGTACGAAACCGTCCAGGACGGCCGGGCCCTGCCGCTGCTGGCCCCGATGTCCGAGGTCGCAGGCCGGCTCTCCGTCCAGGTGGGCGCCGCGTCCCTGATGGCACCCGCCGGCGGCAAGGGCGTCCTCCTGGGCGGCGTCCCGGGCGTCCGCCCCGCCAAGGTTGTGGTCCTCGGCGCCGGCGTCGCGGGCACCAACGCCGCCGCCATGGCCCTGGGCCTGGGTGCAGACGTCACCATCATGGACATCAACATCAACCGCCTGCGCGAACTGGACGCCCAGTACCAGGGCCGGCTCAAGACCGTGGCGTCGAACAAGTACGAAATCGAGAAGTCCGTCATCGACGCGGACCTGGTGATCGGCTCCGTGCTGATCCCCGGTGCCAAGGCACCCAAGCTTGTCACCAACGACCTCGTGGCCCGCATGAAGCCGGGCTCCGTCCTGGTGGACATCGCGGTGGACCAGGGCGGCTGCTTCGAAGATACCCGCCCCACCACGCACCAGGAACCCACGTACCGGGTCCACAACACCATCTTCTACTGCGTGGCCAACATGCCCGGCGCGGTCCCCAACACGTCCACCTACGCCCTGACCAACGTCACGCTCCGGTACGCCGTGTCGCTGGCCAACCTGGGCGTCAAGGCCGCGTTTGACCGTGACCCCGCCCTCGCTGCAGGCCTGAACATCGCTGCAGGCCACGTGGCACACCACTCCGTGTCCGAGGCCCACGGCCTGCCGCTTACGGCTGATTGGCACGAACTGGTTTCCGCCTAGCCTGCCGAACCGGCCAGCTCCCTGGCCGCTTCAATAATTTTCAAGGTTTCGACGGCGTCTTCCGGGTCCACCGGCAAAGGCGCCGTCGAAGCTGTGCCACCGCCAGCCAGCCGGTCCGCGAGGAGCCGGTAGAACTCGGGGTACGCACCCCGTTCGGTGGGCAGCGCGGCCAGGTGTCCGTCCCGGCCCAGCAGCCCGGCCCATTCCGGGGCTTCCACGCCGTATCCGGCGTCCAGTGGGCTGCCGCCTGCGGCGATATATGGTTCCTGCGGGTCCACGCCGTGTTTGGTGAAGCCACCCACGGAGCCCAGGATCCGGAACCGCGGGCCCTGCTGGGCGCAGAGCATGTTCATGCTGAGGTGGCTGGTCACTCCCGAGTGGTGCCGGAGTACCAGGAAAGCGTCGTCGTCGACGCGCTCGTCCGAACGGCGCGCCAGCAGCTCGGCGTGGACCACCCGGGCCGGGCCGAAGAGTACCAGCGCCTGGTCGATCAGGTGGCTGCCAAGGTCAAAGAGCGTGCCGCCGCCATCGACCGCCGTGGCAGTGGCCTTCCAGGCCTTCGAAATGACGGGCTGCCACCGTTCGAAACGGGATTCGAAGCGGGTCACTGGACCCAGCGCCTCGGCTGCCAGGAGCTTCCGGACGGTCAGGAAGTCACCGTCCCAGCGCCGGTTCTGGAAGACCGTAAGGACCCGGCCCAGGCTGCGTGCCAGGTCCACCAGCTCCCGGCCTTCCGCGCTGGTGACCACGAAGGGCTTATCCACCACCACGTCCAGCCCGGCCTCCAGCGCGGCCTTCGCGAGCGGGAAATGGGTGGCCGGCGGGGTGGCCAGGACCACCAGGTCCAGGTGGGCCGCACGCTCAAGGACCGCGCCGCCGTCGGCCACCACCTCCGCACCCTGGAGCTGCCGGGCCGCGGCCTGCCGTCCCGGGTCCGACGTGGCCACAAGATCCAGGGCGTACCGGGGGTCTGCGGCGATCAGCGGGGCGTGGAAAACGCTCCCGGAGAGGCCGTAGCCCATAATGGCCGTGCGGATGGGGCGGTCTTCGGGGATGCCGGTCATGGCCTCCACGCTACTCCCCCACGTTCCGGGCTTAAACGCAGACGCTCCCCCACTTCCAGCCCGTAAAGGCTGCGAGGTGGGGGAGCGTCGCGGAAAAACCCGGATCAGGTGGGGATTACTTCTTTTCCCAGCCCAGGGTGGTCCAGTCCGGAACCTGCGAGAGGCTCTGGAACAGGGACGGGCCGTAGTTGGCCAGGCCCGTGCGGACGAAGGAGATCTGCGGGCCGTTCATAACCACGCCCATGGAGAAGTACTTCGCCATGTGCTCCTTCTCAACTTCCATTGCCGCCTTGTTGCGCTCTGCGTTGTCCTCGATGGATGCGAGATCGGCGATCTTCTTGTCCAGCTCGGCGTCGCCCAGTTCGTTTTCGTTGGTCTTGGAGTCGTAGTACTGCTTGACGGCGTCCGTTGCGTCAGGACCCACGGTGTAGCCGGAGACGCTCATGTCGAACTCGCGGCCGCCAATGACCTTGCCGAAGTCCGCCGAAGCGCGCTGGTCGATGCCAACATCCATGCCACCGGCCTGGAGCTGCTTCTGCAGGGTCTGGGTGAAGGCAAGGGTGGTGGGGTCGTCGCCAAAGTTGCTGATCTTAAAGGCGGCGGGCTTGCCGTCCTTCTCCATGATGCCGTTGGCGTTCGGTGCGTAGCCGGCGTCGGTCAGCACCTTCTTGGCTGCGTCGGCGCCGGTTTCCTTGACGGGGTAGTTGTCCTGGTAGTACTCGGAGAACGGCAGCACCATCATGGAACCGGAGCTGGGCTCCTCCCAGTTCAGGCCGTTGAAGCGGACCTTGCGCAGTGCTTCGCGGTCGACGGCGGCGAAGACGGCCTTGCGGACGGCAACGTCGGTGATCCGCTGGGCGTTCATGTTCATGCCGCCGGCGAAGAGGCGCTGGCCGCGGCGGATGTCCGCGTCCTTGGTGCCCTCAAGCTGCTTGTACGGCGTGATGGTGTTGGCGGAGACGGCGTCGATTTCGCCGTTCTTGAAAGCGGCAATGGCTGCGCTGCTTTCCAGCTGGCGGAAGGTGACGTTGGCCAGGACCGGCTTGGCGCCCCACCATTTCTCGTTGGGGAGCAGGGTCACGGTCTTGGCCGCGGTGTCGTACTGGTCCAGCTTGAACGGGCCGGCCATCCACTCGGCGTGCATGTCGCCGTTGAAGCCTTCGTTGAAGATTTCCGGGGTGTTCACGGCCGGGTGGATCAGGCCGAAGAAGAGCGAATCCACGGGGTAGACAGGCTGGGTCGTCTTGACGATGACTTCCTTGTCGCTGCTGCCGGCCTCGACGGACTCGACGAACTCGTACGCGCCGGAGCTGACGATGTCGTAGCCGGCGTCGGGGCTCTTGAGGATGTTCCAGGTGTTCTGGAAGGCCTTGACGTCGATGGGGGTGCCGTCGTTGTAGGTGGCCTTGTCGTTGACCTTGATGGTGATGGTCTGCTTGCCGTCCTTCACCTCGCTGTCCACGGTCTCGCAGAAGTCGGTGTTGGGCGTGACCTTGCCCAGGAAGTCGACCTTCCAGCAGCCGCCGATGCCGCCGCTGTTCATGGCCACCGGGTTCATCGGGATCTGCAGGGCGGAGTTGTCCGCGCTGTTGCCGTTGTTGGAGAAACCGTTGAAGTCCGGGCCGATGTTGCCCAGCGGAAGGGTGACCTTGCCGCCCTGCTCCAGGTCTGCTGCCGGCTTCTCGTTGACGCTGATGAGCTTTGAGAGGTCGCTGCCCGACTCCTGCCCCTTGGCGGTTTCGGGGCCGGTGGACCCGCCGCCGTTGCCGCATGCCGTCAGCGTTAGAGCCGCAGCGATGGCTGCTGCTCCGCCGATCTTCGTCAGATTCCTCATGGTGTTCCCTTCGTTGGTGCGGGTGGTGATGCTGGTGATGGGTCGGAAAAATCTAGGGTGCATTGTGTTCCGCCGAATCGTGGACCACAAGCATTTCCTCGTCCAGTTCCCCGTCGGGGAAGAAGCAGGCGAAGCGCTGGTCGAGGGGTTCCGCGGAGCCGGCTTCCAGGACCTGGACGGCCGACGACGGCCCGGCGGCTTCCAGGGGCGGCTCCAGCGTGAGGCACTTTTCCTGCTTCGCCGCCGGCAACGCGGCAAAAACCGGGCAGCGGGTGGCGAAGTTGCAGCCCTTGGGGGCATCCAGGGGAGAGGGAAGGTCGCCCTTGAGGATGATGCGTTCCCTGGTGCGCTCCAGGTGCGGGTCCGGTACCGGGATGGCGGACAGGAGGGCCCTGGTGTAGGGGTGGCGGGGGTTATCGAACACGCGGTCCACCTCGCCCACTTCCACGATCTTGCCCAGGTACATCACGGCAACCCGGTTGGAGATGTGCCGGACCACCGAGAGGTCGTGGGCTACCAGCAGGTAGCTCAGCCCCAGTTCGGCCCGAAGCTTGTCCAGCAAGTTGATGACGCCGGCCTGGACGGAGACGTCCAGGGCGGAGACCGGTTCGTCCAGGACCACCAGTTTGGGGTTGACTGCCAGGGCCCGGGCGATGCCGATGCGCTGGCGCTGGCCCCCGGAGAACTGGTTGGGGAAGCGGTTCACGTGGTCCGGCTGCAGGCCCACGAGCTTCATCAGCTCCATGATCCGCTTCCGGATGGCGGGCTTGTCCATTCCCGCGTTCTGGAGGGGTTCGGCGAGGACCTCGTAGACGGTGAACCGGGGGTCAAGGGCGCCGGTGGGGTCCTGGAACACCATCTGCAGTTCCCGGCGCATGGCGCTCTTGGTCCGGGCATCAGTGGCTTTTTTGTTGCTGATGCCGCCGATCACCACCTCGCCGTCCTGGTCCTTGTGGAACTCCATGATTTCCAGGAGCGTGGTGGTTTTGCCGGAGCCGGACTCCCCCACGATGGAGAAGCATTCGCCCTCGCGGATGTCGAAGCTCAGGCCGTCAACCGCTTTGACGGTGCCGATCCGCTTCTTCAGCAGTGCGCCCTTGGTCAGCGGGAAGTGCTTGCGGACATCGTTGAGCTGGAGCACCGTAGCGCGTTCGTTGCGGGGAATCGCGTCGAAACGGGAAACGGGAACGGGCGGGGCGGAGAACACTTCGTGCCCGTCCACGTCCTGGCCAAGGGAGTCCGACTTGATGCACGCGGCGCTGTGCGGGCCGCTGCCGGCCACGGGCAGCAGCGCCGGTTCGCCCTCGAGGCAGGCGTCGGTGGCCAGGGGGCAGCGGGGGGCGAAGGAGCAGCCGGTGGGCGCGTGGATGAGGTTCGGCGGGATGCCCTCGATGGGGATCAGGGAGGACTTCTCCGAGACGTCCACGCGGGGCACCGCCCCGAGCAGGCCCAGGGTGTAGGGCATCCGGGGGTTGTAGTAGATCTCGTCCACCATGCCGGTTTCCACGGGCTTGCCGGCGTACATCACCATGATGTCGTCCGCCATGCCGGCCACCACACCGAGGTCGTGGGTGATCATCACCACCGCCGCGCCGGTTTCCTCCTGGGCGGTGTGGAGCACCTCGAGGACCTGGGCCTGGATGGTGACGTCCAAGGCGGTGGTGGGTTCGTCGGCGATGAGCACCCGAGGGTTGTTGGCGATGGCGATCGCGATCATCACACGCTGCCGCATGCCACCGGAGAATTCGTGCGGGAATGCCCGCAGCCGGTCCTTGGGGCTGGGGATGCCCACCATGGCCAGCAGTTCGACGGCGCGCGCCTCCTTGGCCTGCTTGCTCATCGCGGGGTTGTGGATGGTCAGCGCCTCAACGATCTGGGCGCCCACCGTGTAGACGGGGGTCAGGGAGGAGAGCGGGTCCTGGAACACCATGGCGAGGTCGTTCCCGCGGTAGGCGCACATGGCCTTGTCACTGAGTCCCAGCAGTTCACTGCCGTGGAGCCGGACTGAGCCGGTTACCTCGGCGGTGGGCGGCAGGAGCCCCATGATGGCCAGGGACGTGACCGATTTGCCTGAACCCGACTCGCCCACGATGCCCAGGGTCTTGCCGGCCAGCAGGTCGAAGTCCACGCCGCGGACAGCGTGGACCACGCCGTTCTCGGAATTGAACCGGACGTTCAGGTCCCGCACGGACAGGACGGCGTCGGTGGGGGCGTGGAGGCCGGCGACGTGCAGCCGCTCCACGGTGGACGGGGTGGGCTCGAAGGCCCCGGTGGTGGTTTCGCTGCTCATGGGGTCTTCATCTCCGCGCGGTTCTTCCTGGCACTGGTCTTCCGGGCCTTGCCCACGGAGCTGGAACTGGGATCAAAGGCGTCCCGCAGCCCGTCGTTCATCATGGCCAGCGACCCGGTGAGGAGGAACATCACCGCCAGGGGCACCCAGAACATCCAGGGAAACGTCTGGACCTGTGAGGTGGCTGCGCCGATCAGCACGCCGAGGCTGACGTCCGGGACCTTGATGCCGATGCCGATGAAGGAGAAGGCCACCTCGGCGAGGATGGCGCCGGTGACGCCGCGGGTGATGTCGAGGACCAGCAGCGAGCCGATGTTCGGCACCAGGTGCCGCCACACGATCCGACGGGGCGGGACGCCCATGTACTGGGCGGCCTTGACGAAGTCGCGCTGCATCAGGGACATGGACAGGGACCGGATGAGCCGGGCCGTTCCCATCCAGCTGAAGATCAGCAGGACGATGATCAGCAGCAGCCACGAGGGCAGGTTCTGCTTGAAGTTGGCGCCGCCCCCGCTGGTGGCCACGGCCACCACCAGCAGCGCGGGCATCATGATGAGCGCCTCGAGGACAAAGAGCATCACCTTGTCCACCTTGCCGCCGAAGTAGGCCATGGTGCAGCCGTAGACGGCGGCGATCAGCACCGAGACCAGGCCCACGATCAGGCCGATCAGGATGGAGATCCGCGTTCCTTCCACGGTCATGGCGTACAGGTCGATGCCTGCCTGTGAGGTGCCCAGGTAGTGCTCCGCGGACGGCGGCATGCCGATGTTGAAGGGGTCGATGGTCTCCTTGTCCCAGGTGGTGAAGAAGTTGCCCACAAAGGAGAACACCACCAGGGCCAGGAAGATGACCAGCCCGGCCACAGCCGTTTTGTTGCGCAGGAAGCGCCGGAAGATGATGGTGGATTTGCCAATAACGACGTCGGCGTTTTCCAGGTGTGCGTCCTGGGCAACTGCTGCCGGGTCTACGGCGTTGAGGTTGGTCATGGCTACTGCACCCGCACTCTCGGGTCTACAAGCGTGGTGGCGAAGTCCGCCAGGATGGCGCCCAGGGCGAAGATCACGGAGCCGTACGCCAGGGTGGCGGTGGCCGCGTTGACGTCCTGCAGCGAGATAGCGTCAATGCTCCAGGATCCGACGCCGGGCCAGGCGAAGATCTTTTCGGCGAAGAAGCCGCCGGCGAAGATGGCCGGGATGGTGAAGGCGATGCTTTGGGCCACGGGGATGAAGGACACGCGCAGGGCGTGCCGGCTGATGGCCTGGTTGCGGGTCAGTCCCTTGGCGCGCGCCGTTCGGACGAAGTCTGCGTTGACGTTGTCCAGGAGGTATTGGCGCTGGGCGATCTGGTAGGAGCCCCAGCCCACCAGGGTGATGGCCACCGTGGGCACGGCGTAGTGGCCCACCATGTCCACAAACTGCGCCCACCCGGGCTCCATGCCGGGGGTTGAGATGCCGGTGACGAAGAAGATGCGGTTGCCCACGGTTTCGTTGATGTTGATGGCGCCCAACTGCACCAGGAAGTAGGCGATGGGGGCCGGCACGATGTAGGCCAGGTAGCTGTATGACGTGATGACCCGGTCCTGGAACTTGTACTGGCGGGCGGCGGAGTACACACCCAGCGCGACGCCGATCACCAGGGTCAGCACGATCGAGGCGAGGAAAAGCCGGGTGGAGATCCACACGCGGTCCCCAAATTCAGCGTTGATGAAGGCGCCATTCGGGCTGCGGCCCCAGTCCCAGCGGGTCACGATGCCGGTGAGCCAGTCAACGTAGCGCTCCCACGGGTTGAGGTCCGGGTCCAGGCCCTTGAGGCGCATGGAGTTGGCGACCTGCTCCGGAGTGGGGCGGGGGATGCGTTCCTGTTCCAGCAGCGCCGGTTTGAGGGAGCTGACGGCCAGGAAATATCCGGCAGAGGTGGTCAGGAAGATCATGACCAGGTAAGTGAAGCCGCGTTTGGCAAGGTAGCGGAGCATGGGGCGCTACTTCTGTTTCGCCGCCGGCCGTTGGACGGAAGGACACTGCGCGGGTGGCAGCTGGAGTGCCGGGATACGGGGCAAAACAACAATCACGTGCTGGATCCTTCCGTCATCCCCGGATGAGCGGGGGTTTGCTCCGCCTCACCGGGTTCTGTGCCAGCGGGTGGCTGGCGTCCCGCAGCCTTTGGGGCCGGTCCTGGTGGACTATGTTGCGGGTCACATTCCAGAGGAAACTATCACAGCCCGCAGCCCGGATTGCGCCGGGACGGCCCGAAAGCTACTGGCCCGTATCAGATTGTTATGAACATTCCTGTAAAGCTCATGTGACTGGACCGAGGGTCCGGAACTGACGTAGCCTACGCCCCGCGCACGACGCGTGTGACAAGGTCCTGCCAGGAAGCCATCAGCCGTTCCGGCGCAACGCCGTGGACCCGGACCAGGTTCAGGAGCCGCTCAGGATCCAGGGTGGCAGCAAGGGAACCGGCCATCAGGCCAGGCTCGGGGGCATAGCCTTCCTGCCGCAGCAGCATCTCAATATGCCGGTTCCACAGGGCTGCGGCGGGCACTTCAAAACGGCCCCGCGACGCCATTTCCGCAGCGAGAACCAGGTCCCCGAAAGCCAGTACATACTGGATCCGCCCGATGCCGCAGGCGATCAGCCGCTCAAGGCCGGGCGCGCCCGGACCCAGGGGCGGCGGCCCGAACATAAACCGCGACTGAAAGTCGGTTTCGGAGTCGTTGAGCAGCGTCACCATCAGCCCGGCTCGGCTGCCGAACCGCCGGAACACGGTGCCCTTGCCCACGCCGGCGTACTCCGCCAGCCGGTCCATGGTCAGGCCGGCCACCCCGCCCTCCTCAATGAGTTCGCGGGCGGCCCTTAGGAGGCGCTCCCGGTTCCGGACGGCGTCACTGCGCTCGGCAGCGGTAACCGGGGCCACTCCCGGCCGCATTGGGATGGAACTCACAGGTCCAGTCTAGTCCCCGGGAATATTAAACGGACCGTGGTCCGTTTACTCTGGATGAAGGCGTTCCGACGCCCCAGTTGTGCTGCGCCGCAACCCCCGCGGCCCGAACCCTAGGAGTCCCCATGTCCAAGAACACCGTCCTGACGCTCGTCGGCAGCCTCCGCGCCGAGTCCACCAACCAGATGCTGGCCGAAGCAATCCAGCTCAACGCCCCGGAGCACGTCGCTGTTGTTATCCACGACAGCCTGGGCAACATTCCGTTCTACAATGAGGACATCGACGTAGAAGGTTCCGTTCCTGCCGCCGCCGCCGCGCTGCGTGCCGCTGCCGCTGAAGCCGGTGCCGTGCTGCTGGTGACCCCCGAGTACAACGGCACCATCCCGGCCCCGCTCAAGAACGCCATCGACTGGCTGTCCCGCCCGTTCGGCGCCGGCGCCCTGACCGGCAAACCCACCGCCGTCGTCGGAACCGCTTTTGGCCAGTTCGGCGGCGTTTGGGCCCAGGATGAGGCCCGCAAGGCTGCCGGCATCGCCGGCGCAAACGTCCTGGCGGACGCCAAGCTGGCTGTTCCCGGCTCGCTGGTCCGGTTCGCCGAACTGCACCCCAAGGACGACGCAGAGGTCGTGGAGCAGATCAAGGGCGTCTTCGATGCCCTTGACGCCGCAGTCGCAGCACCGGCCGCCTAGTACCTCGAGGCGCCTGCCCTGCTGTAACCAACTCTTGTCCCAACCGGTACCACCCGGAGATCCCCGGTCCTGCCGCCGGCCGTAACGTTAATCAACCGGAGCCGCCGCGCTGGACGGGCCGGAACGGAAAAGCGGTGCAGGATGCCAGGAACCGGGGGTGCCGGTCAGGGGCGGGGAACGCGGCAGGCGGCCGTCGCGGCCCTGGCGCTCTGCTGCTGGCTGGGCGCCTGCGCCCCGGCGCCGGAGGGTGTGCCCGCCCCCACCAACCCTGGCGTTCCGGCCGCCCCGCCGGCGCCCGGGCCGCAGGCTCCGCCCTGGCCGCAGGCCCCAACCACATCCACGGCGGCGGCTGTTCCGTCCGCAGCTTCGGCGACGCCCGGCGCCCGTCATGCCGCGCCTCCGGTCAGCCCGGCTCCTGCGCCCGGCACTGGCGGGGGCAGTCCCCCACCGGCGGACACCCCTGGTGCCGCCGCCACCCCCTCCTCGGCACCCTCTTCGGGCCCCGCTGCTGCACCCGTCCCCGGTGCCATACCAACCTCCGGCGCCAGTGCGCCTTCCGGACTGCGTACCGTCACCACGTACTACGTGCTGCTGGACGACGGCGGCCGGAACGGCGTCCGCTTCGGCTGCAATGACAGCCTGGTGGGCCTTTCCCGGCAGCTGCCGGCCGCCACTGCCGCGGCACCGCTGCGTGCTGCACTGGGCCCCCTCCTCGGACCAGCGGAATCCGATGACCTTGGGGCAGCGTTGCCTGCAGGCAGCTACAACGCCCTGGCAGGTGCCACCCTGACGCTCCTGTCCGGCCGCTTCGACGGAACCACCGTCACGGTGTACCTTGCGGGCGGACTCAACCCCGATGGCGTCTGCGACCTGCCCAGGCTGGAAATGCAGCTGACCCAGACAGCCGTGGCCGCCGTGGGTGCCGTCCGGGCCGAGATCTACATCAATGGCGTGCCCTTGGGGCAGGCACTCCGCCTGGACCAAGGGGACGGAACCGCCGGAACGCCGCCACCGGGTGAATCATGATTCAACAGCTGTTGCTTTTCAGGCAACACCCGGTTGTATCCTGAGGATGTGAGCCACGAAACACTTGATGCCGCCGCGGGTGCGCTGCCGGCCGAAGCCATTGATGCCATCGAACGGGCCGCAACATCAGCCCACCGCCACCAGGAGCTGTTCTCCGAGCGGGCCGCCCACATCCGGCAGTCAGCCGTCCGGGACGTTTTTGATATCTCGCTCCGCGAGGGCCTGGTCTCGCTGGCGGGGGGCAGCCCCTACCTGCAGTCACTGCCGCTGGACCGGCTGGCCGCCACATCGGCACGGATCATCGCCGAAGAGGGCCTCACCGCGCTGCAGTATGGTGCAGGCCAGGGCACTGCCGAACTCCGGGCCCAGATCTGCGAAGTCATGGCCGCCGAAGGCATCACCGACGCCCGCCCCGAAAACGTGGTGGTCACCGCCGGCTCCCAGTCGGCGCAGGACGTGGCCACCAAGGTGTTTTGTGACCCGGGGGACGTGGTCCTGGTTGAGGACCCCACCTACGTGGGCGCCCTGAACACCTTCGAGGCCTACCAGGTCCAGGTGGAAACCGTGCCAATGGATGAGCATGGCCTGGTGCCCGATCTCCTGGAGGCGCGCATCGCAGCCCTTCAGCTGGCAGGCAGGACCATCAAGTTCCTGTACACCATCCCCAACTTCAACAACCCGTCGGGCATCACCCTCGCGGCGGAACGCCGCCAGCAGATCGTCGATATATGCCGTAAAGCGAATATTCTGGTCCTGGAGGACAACCCCTACGGGCTGCTGCGGTTTGACGGCCGGCCACTGGCCCCGTTGCGGGCCGCTAACCCGGACGACGTCATCTACATGGGCTCCTTTTCGAAGATCTTCGCCCCCGGCCTCCGGATCGGCTGGGCCCTGGTGCCCGCCCACCTGCAGCGCCGGTACTACCTCGCGGCGGAGTCGGTGACCCTGTGCCCGCCGGCCTTGAACCAGATGCTCGTGTCCGCCTACCTGCGCGACTACGACTGGAAAGGCCAGATCGAGACCTACCGGGGGCTTTATGCCGAACGCTGCCGCGCCATGATCGAAGCCCTCGAGGAGCACTTGCCTGCAGGTGCCACCTGGACCTCGCCCGACGGGGGCTTCTTCGTGTGGGTCACCCTGCCGGCGGGCATAGACACCTACCCGCTGCTTTACAAAGCCATTGAGGCCGGTGTGGTGTTTATTCCGGGGGCCGCGTTCACGCCCTCGGATGAACCGTCCAACAAACTTCGCCTCGCATTCAGCGCCGTTCCCCCCGATGCCATTGCCGAAGGAGTACGCCGGCTGGCGCCGGTCCTTCAGGAAGCCATCGCGGCGCTGTAGCGTAGGCAGCACAAACCCTGACACACCAAGCGAAGGAGCAAGGCGCATGAGCGGAATCATCGTTGTAGGGGTCGACGGCAGCGACACGGCCAAGCGGGCCGCAGAGTCCGCACGGGACCTGGCAGCCGCCCTGGGAGCCTCGCTGCACGTGGTGTCGGCTTTCGACAGCGACCGGACAGAGGTTTTCGGCAGCGGCAGCGACCAGTGGATCGTTTCCGACGCGGACGCCGCCGAACACGTGGCGCGGACCGTTGCGGACTCCCTGGGCAGCAGTGTCGCCGTGACCTACTCCGCAGCCCGGGGCAGGCCGGCAGATGCCCTTATTAAGGAAGCTGTGCGGCGGGAAGCACGCATCATCGTGGTGGGAAACCGGCGGATGCAGGGGATCGGCCGGGTGCTGGGCAGTGTGGCCAACAGCGTGGCCCACAACGCCCCGTGCGATGTGTACATCGCGAACACCTACGACGCCGACTAGCAGCGTTCCGCGGACGCTCCCCGCTGTGGCCATTGTCGCGGCGGGGGGTGTCCGTTCTCACGCCCGGATCGCGGTTTCCGCCCGGGGCGAACGATAAAATTGAAGCAGCCCCAATGGTGCGGACCAGACCACCAGCACCCAAAGGGGCATCCTTGATCACTCTCCAGCGCCGCCAGCTCGTAGGCCACGACATCCTGCTGGCACGGCACGGCAACCACATCTGCTCGATGCGGGTGGACCGGAGCAACGGCACCGTCGTGGCGCTGCTCGACGACGGCAGCGTTGACAGTGCCCCGAACACCATCGCCCCCGGCCTGCGGCTTCCCGAAACGGTGGGCAGCACCCTGCGGGACGACTGGAAATTCCTGGCGGCCTGGGGCGCAGCAACGGCGGTCCTGGGAACGGTGATGACAATGGCGGCGGTGACTATCGGCGCCACGCTGGATCCTTCGACGCTGGAGATGCTGGCCGCTTACCCGGCGTACTGATCCCGGCCGGGGCTAGCTAGCCCACCAACCAGCCCTGCAGGAGCCACCAGATCCCGGCCATCACCACACCGCCGAACAAGGTGCCCGCCACTACCTGCGCCAGGGTATGTGCCCGCAGGACCACCCGGGACCACCCCACGGCCGGGACCAGCAGCACGAGCGGCAGCCATGCCGGTCCCAGCATCAGCACGGCTATGGCCGTGGACGAGGAAATTGCCGCCGCGTGGCCGCTGATTTTCCAGAAGGGGCTCACTGCCGCCAGGACCACCACGCCGCCCACCACGGCCAGGACCATGGCGGTGACACTGGGCGGAGCCCCGGTTGCGGCCAGTACTATCAGCCCCACCCCAATGGAGACCAGGGTCAGGACCAGCACGGGGGCACGTTGCTTGCGGTTGCTGATGTGGTGGTCGCTGACACGTCCCAGCCGGACCAGGATGAGCAGCAGGCCCAGCGGGAGCAGGCAGACAAACACGGCCGCCAGCGCCCCGTAGCCCAGTGTTCCAGGCAAGCCCGGGGTGGTCAGCGGGCTCAGCAGAAGCTGTGCACTGACCACCACCGGCGGCTGGAGGATTTCGGTGATCCAGCGGGCAGCCCTGTTTTTTGCCCTGATGGTTCCGGCGGCCGGCACCGCAGCTTCAGTCAAGGAGCAGCGCCGGCTCCTCCAGAATGGCGGCTACGTCCGCCATGAACCGGGCGGACAGGTCGCCGTCCACAACGCGGTGGTCGAAGGAACCACCCAGCGTGGTGATCCAACGGGGGATGACCTCGCCGTCCAGGACCCAGGGCTTCTGCTTGATGGTACCGAAGGCTACGATCGCCACTTCGCCCGGGTTGATGATGGGAGTCCCCGTGTCGATGCCGAGGGCGCCGATGTTGGTCACTGTCAGGGTGCCGCCCTGCATTTCTGCGGGTTGGGTCCTGCCGGCCCGGGCGGTGGTGGCAAGGTTGTTCAACGCCAGCGCCAGTTCCTTCAGGGAAAGGTCCTGGGCGTTTTTGATGTTGGGCACCATCAGCCCGCGCGGGGTGGCGGCGGCGATTCCCAGGTTCATGTAGTGCTTGATCTGGATTTCGGCGGTGTCTGCCGCGCCGTTGTCCACCCAGGTGGCGTTGACGCTGGGGTTCCTGGCGGCGGCCCAGATGACAGCCTTGGCAAGGATCAGGAGCGGAGAAACCCTGACGCCCTCGAAGTCCCTGGATGCCTTGAGCCGCTTGACGAACTCCATGGTCCGGCTGGCGTCCACATCCACGAAGATACTCACGTGCGGGGCCGAGAACGCCGACTCCACCATGGCCCGGGCCGTGGCCTTGCGGACACCCTTGACGGGGATGGTTTCCACACGCTGGTCCTGCGGCTTGCCGGCCTTGCCCCAGAAGCCGTCTGCCTTGTCCAGCTCGGCATCGCGCTGCGACTGGTAGCTCACCAGGTCCTCCCTGGTGACCTCACCACGCAGCCCGGTGGCCACAACGTCCGCGAGGTCAATACCGAGGTCGCGGGCGATCTTGCGGACCGGGGGCTTGGCGAGGACACGGTTGACCAGGCCGGTGATGGTGCCACCGAGGGTGGGCCTGGTGTCCTCGGCTCCGGCGGGGGCGGCAGGCACCGCCACCGGGCCGGCCGCGGGCACGCTGGCCGGCGCCGGCGCAGTGGCGGGCGCGGGCGTGGCAGCGGGGCGTGCGGCCTGCGCAGGCGCCGCCGCTGTCTTGCGGGGGCGGCGCTTCACGGCGTCGGCCTTGGGGCCCGAACCCACCAGCGGACCGCCGGCCGGCCGCGCTCCCGGTGTTCCGGCGTCGTCCGCTGCTGCCGCATCATCTCCGGCGTCCGCGGGCAAGGTGCCGTACATCAATTGGGCAGGAGCCTCGGGCGCACGGACATCGGCGGGGGTGGGGTCGCCTGCAACGTCATCGCTCACACTGATGATGGCGGTGCCAACATCGATGGTTACGCCTTCGGGCACCAGCAGTTCCCTGACGGTCCCGGCGAACGGGGACGGCAGCTCCACGATCGACTTGGCGGTTTCGATCTCGCAGATGACGTCGTTGACGGCCACGGTGTCGCCGGGCTTAACCTTCCAGGCGACGATTTCCGCCTCCGTGAGCCCCTCGCCGACGTCGGGCAGGTTGAACTTGTTTAAGGTCATGGTGTCCTCAGTAGGAGAGGGCGCGGTCCAGCGCCTCCAGGATGCGGTCGATGTCCGGCAGGTAGTCTTCCTCCACCTTGGCCACCGGGTAAGGCATGTGGAAGCCGCCCACCCTGATGACCGGGGCTTCCAGCGAGTGGAAGGCCCGTTCGCTGATGCGGGCCGCGATTTCGCCGCCGATCCCGCCGAAGGTGGGTGCCTCATGGGCCACAATGAGCCGGCCGGTCTTTTTGACCGATGCGGTGACGGTGTCGAAGTCGATCGGGGAGATGGAGCGGAGGTCGATCACTTCGACGCTGTGGCCGTCCTCTGCCGCCGCGTTGGCAGCTGCGAGTGCCACCGGGACCAGCGGGCCATACACCACCACCGTGGCGTCCGTACCCTCGCGGAGCACGTGGGCCTTGAACGGATCAGCGGAGGCGCCGGGAGACGTTGTGTCCACCTCACCCTTGAGCCAATAGCGGCGCTTCGGTTCGAAGACAATCACCGGGTCCTGGCAGTCCACTGCCTGCTGGATCATCCAGTAGGCGTCGTGCGGGTTGGAGGGGGTGATGATCCGCAGGCCGGCCGTGTGGGCAAACAACGCTTCCGGCGACTCTGAATGGTGCTCGATGGAGCCGATGCCACCGCCGTAGGGGATGCGGATCACCACGGGGACGGTCAGGTTGCCGTTGCTGCGCGAGTGCATCTTGGCCAGTTGCGTGGTGATCTGGTTGAAGCCGGGGAACACAAAGCCGTCAAACTGGATTTCGCAGACGGGCCGGTACCCGCTCAAGGCCAGCCCGATGGCGGTGCCGATGATGCCGGATTCCGCCAGGGGCGTGTCGACGACCCGGTCCGGGCCGAACTCGCCGATCAGGCCGTCAGTGACCCGGTAGACACCGCCCAGGGGCCCGATATCCTCGCCCATCAGCAGAGATTTGGGGTTCGCACCCAAAGTGGCGCGGAGGCCTTCGTTGATGGCCTTGGCGATGGTCATGGTGGTCATCAGTGGCCTGCCTTTGCTGCTGCCGGGCTGCCGGATTCGTTTGGGCCGGCGAACCCTGCACTGTACTCCTCGAACCAGGCCAGCTCCTCGGCCACCAGCGGGTGTGCCTCGACATAGGTGTTGGCGAAGGCGGTTCGGATGTCCGGCGTTTCCAGGTCGTGGGTGGTGCGCCGGACGTAGGCGGCGAGGTCGTCGCCGTCGGCCTTGACCTTGGCGAAGAAGTCGTCGTCCGCCATGCCCTCGGCGCGCAGGTGAATTTCCAGGCGGGCCAGGGGATCCTTGGCGCGCCAGGCGTCCTCCTCCGACGACGGCCGGTACTTTGTGGGGTCATCGGCTGTGGTGTGGGCGCCAACACGGTAGGTGAACGCTTCGATCAGGACGGGTCCGTGGCCCTGGCGGGCGTGTTCGAGCGCCCATTCCGTCACGGCGTGCACGGCGATGACATCGTTCCCGTCCACCCGGATGCCCGGGAATCCGTAGCCCTTGGCGCGGTTTGAGAGCGGCACCCGGGTCTGGACGTTGCTGGGCACGGAGATGGCCCAGTGGTTGTTCTGGCAGAAGAACACCACGGGGGCGTTGTACGAGGAGGCGAAGACCATCGATTCGTGCACATCGCCCTCGGAGCTGGCGCCGTCCCCGAAGTAGGCCATCACAGCCGCCTTGGGCAGCGCGGCCGCGTTCCCGGCGGCTGCCGCAAGCTTCTGGTCCCGCTGGATGCCCATGGCGTACCCCACGGCGTGCGGGGTCTGCGCCGCCAGGACCAGGGTGTAGAGGTGGAAGTTGGTGTCCTTGGGGTTCCAGCCGCCATTGGAGACGCCGCGGAACTGGCGCAGGAGCTCAGCCAGATCAACGTTGCGGGTCAGTGCCACACCGTGTTCACGGTAGGTGGGGAAGATGTAATCCTGGGGCTGGCTGGCCCGGCCCGAGCCGATCTGCGCAGCTTCCTGGCCGGTGAGCGGCACCCACAGGGCCAGCTGGCCCTGCCGCTGCAGGGCGGTGGCCTCGACATCAAAGCGCCGGATGGCCGCCATGTCGGCGTACAGGCCGCGGAGCACGTCCGGCGTCAGTTTTGCCGCGTACTTGCTGAACACCGGGTCCGACCCGAGCGTTCCGTCGGGGCCCAGCAGCTGGACCATGTGCGCGGGGGGTGCACCCAGCACGGCTTCCGCATCAGCTTCGCGCTGATCGTCAACAGCTGTTCCGTCGAACTCGGTGGAAGGCAGATGTGTGCCCATACCGTCTCCTTGCTTGCCGCATCCAGGTTGGATGCAATGTCGCTGGGATATATGCCTTCACAGGAATACATTCCCGGTACGGCATATACATTGGCTTACTGATCCTAACTTTATCTTCAGTAGGTAGCGCCGCGGCCACTTGTTAAGCGCTAGGAACCCCGGGGCGCCTTTGTATAGTCCGCACAGAGCTGCAGGAAGCGGGTGTTGGCCTCGGCTTCACCGATGCTCACCCGGACACCCTCATCCGGAAACAACCGGACCGACAGTGCCCTTGCCGCCGCTTCCGCGGCGAAACCGGCACTGTCGGATCCCAAGGCCAGCCAGACGAAGTTGCCCTGGGCTTCCGGGACAGCCCAGTCCAGGTGCCGCAGCCCCGCAACCACACGGTCGCGTTCGTCCACCAGGGTTTGTACCCTTCCTACAACTTCGGGGAAATTCTGCAGTGAAACGACGGCTGCCTTTTCGGCGATCTGCGACACCGCAAACGGCGTGGCAGCCGCCCGGAGGTACTGCGTGATGCCGGGATTACTGACGCTGTAGCCCACCCTGAGCCCGGCCAGTCCATGGGCCTTCGAGAAGGTCCGCAGCACCACTACATTGGGATAGCCGCGGTAGAGGTCGATGCCGTCCACGGCCCCGTCCGACCGGACGAACTCCTGGTAGGCCTCATCGATGACCACCACCACGTCCGCAGGCACGGCACGGATGAAGGACTCGGTTTCGGCTGCCTGGAGCGCCGGTCCTGTGGGGTTGTTGGGCGTGCAGAGCAGAATGACGCGGGTCCGGGCAGAAACGGCGGCCGCCATGGCCGCGAGGTCGTGCCGGCCGTCCGGGGTGACAGGGATGCGGACGCTTTCAGCGCCGGCCAAACCAACGCTGATGGGATAGGCCTCGAAGGAACGCCAGGCGTAGATCACTTCATCCGGCTTGCCGTCTTCGTTCCGGCCGGCAAAGGCGGCCAGGATCTGGTTCAGCGCTCCGAGGCTGCCTGCCCCGGTCACGATGTCGTCCGATGGGACGTCCAGGAAATCCGCGAGCTCCGAGCGCAGCCGGCTGCTCAGCGGATCAGGGTAACGGTTGACGTCCGATTGCTCCGCGATGGCCGCCAGGACGGCGGGCAACGGCGGCAACGGGTTCTCGTTCGACGAGAGTTTGTAGCTGTCCAGTCCTTCGACAACGGCCGGCGGTTTGCCGGCGGCGTAGCGGGGCAACCCGGCCACCACCGGACGCGGCGGGATTGCGCCGCCCAGGGACTCTGCTGAGGTCATGCCCTCCAGCCTACTTCTCCCACCGCCCCGGCCTGGGGCAATTGCTGCCCGGTCCAGCCCGTTTCCGTGCGGTGTGGAACCATGGAGGGCATGGGTTCCTTTCTCCTGCGGGTCATCGTCAACGCTGCGGCAATCTGGGTGGCCGGCTGGGTCCTTCCCGGCCTGGAGATCTCCAGCGGCGCGGCATCGGACGTCGTGGCAAAAACCGGCGTCACCGAAAACACCGACACCATCGGCATTGTCCTTGCCTATCTGTTCATCGGCGCCATCTTCGGGGTGGTCAACGCCTTTGTCCGGCCCTTGGTCCGCGCCCTGGCGCTGCCAATCACCATCCTGACCCTTGGCCTGTTCACCGTGGTGATCAACGCTGGCATGCTTTTCCTGACAGCCTGGATCAGCAGTTACACCCCGGTGCATTTCACCATTGACTCGTTTTTCTGGACGGCAGTCCTGGCAGCCGTCATCATCTCGCTGGTCTCCCTTGTGGCGGGCATCCTGCCGGGCCTCAACCGGCGGTAAGATCCGGCCAGGTCCTTTCCTCACCTCCCACCCAGGCCACGCTCCCTGCCCCGCGGTTCCGTGGCCGGCGCCCGCCGCGGCAGCTCCCGGGACCGGGTGAGCTGGAACCTCGTAGCGGTGGCACTGCCGCCAGCTCCCAGCAGAACACCCAGCGCCGCAGTGGTGGACACCAGGGAAGGGTCGGAGCTGGCGGCGACCAGCCGCGCGCCGTTTTCGTAGCCGCTGAGGCTGTGGCCGGCACCCAGCCCGCCCTCCCCCGGGCCGGCAACGGGCGGGCTGCCAAGGGTTACGGTGACACGGTCCCGGGTGTCCGGGTTGGGGGTGCCGTCCGCGCCCGGCACCCAGTCTGCCCGGTGTTCCAGATGCAGGGACCCAACACCCGGCGGAGCGTTGATTCCCGCCACCGGAGACCCTGCCGTCAGCACGTAGCCGACGTTGTACTCGTGGCGGATCCGCGGGTCCGCCACGAGGTTCATGGCGTGGATGCCGCCCTGGCTGTAGCCCACGGCCACCACCGACGCGCCCGGTTCAGCGCCCGCCGCCCGGAGCGCCGACAGGATGGCGGCGTCGATTTCCGCCGAGCCGTAGAACATTCCTTCGGCTATGCCGGCCTCGTCGAACGGGTTCTCCCCTCCCATCCGGCTGCCGGCGGCCTGGGTGCCCGGAACCACCACCACGTACGTCTTGGCCGGACCGGCGCCCACGGCCAGGATCTCAATGAACCCGGCGCCGCGGGCGTCGATGAGCCGGACACGTTCCAGCAGCCCGGCCGGTGAGCTGTCCAGGGCCACGGACAGCGTTTCCTCCTGCCGGAGCTGCAGCGGCCTGGGCCGAAGGAAACCCATCAGCAGGTCCCGGAGCTGCGGTGCCCGGGCGATCCGGCGTCGGGTGTCCGCGGATTCCAGCCCCAGGGTGGACACCAGCCCTTCCACGGAGCTCCGGTCCGGTACTCCGGTGCCGGCCATGGTGGCCATCGAACCCCGGATGTCCGCAACGCCTGCGAACCCCAGGAACCGGACGGCGTCCGCCCGCCATTCCGCCAGTTCATACTCGCGCCGGCAGTCGCGGATGCGGGTACTGAGCTGCTGCATCTCCTGCCGGACAAGGCGGAGGCTCCACTGGCTGTTCCGCACCGCAGCGACATGCGGCGCCGCCGACCACGGCGCCGCACCGGCGATCATGCCCAGTTGCTCACCGATCCTGCCCACCTCCGTTTCCGCTGCCAGGAGGTCAGCTGCGAGGGAATCCAGCTTCTCCGCACCACCCGTCAGCTCCTCGAGCTGAACGGCTATCCCGCCGGCGCCGCCACGGATGGTCAGGTACCCGTCCCGGGCAGGGCCGGACAGGCCGATCCCGCCGCCCTCCGCCTGCGGGTAGCCGGACACATTGCCGGCGGCAAGCCTGCGCGCGGACATCACGGCCAGCCCGGGAACGCCTGGCCGGGGAGGCTTCCGCCGGCCAAAGTGGAGCTTCCGGACAACGGGACTTCCGGAACGAAGCGTGACACTGCCGCGCGGGCCTCGGCCAACCGTTCCAGGGACTGCGCCAGGGCGGCCGCCTGGACCGACACCGCCTCCCGGTACGCCTGTCCCGCCGGGGACTGCCACTCAAGCAGCTGGATATCCCGGCACCCGGCAAGGACCTGCTCAACACGCACCGAACAGCCCGCCAGCCGGGACACCAGGTGCCCCACCGCCTCCTGCGCGCCGGCTCCGGACCATGGGTCCATCGCCGCATCCGTGACCATTTTGTCCCTCCCTGCTCCGTACCCCACCTGCCTTGTGCGGCCTCGTACTGCCTGCTTTTTGACCCCTGCCTTGTGCCGCCGCCGCACTCTCTTTGCCGACAGGCACCACGCTACGAACGGCCGGCGCGCCGGCCAAGAACCGTTGCGGCCTATGTGGACAAGGTGCGAAGCCAGCAGCCACCCCTGACCGGGCAACCGCCCCTGCACGGGTAACAAGGAAGGCCGGCTTAAGCGCCGCACCAGGTTCGTGAAAGAATCAGCACATGCCTGAAACTGCCGCCACAGCTGACACCCGTACGCCCTCCGGACGACTCGCCCTCGCCGCGTCCCCGGAGCAGATCGCCCTGGGCCCGCTGGACGGCCGCTACCAGTCCGCCGTCGCGCCCCTCGTGGACTACCTATCCGAGGCGGCCCTGAACCGTGACCGTGTAGCCGTTGAAGTTGAATGGCTCATCCACCTGACCAGTAACAACGTTCTTCCCGGCGCGGGTCCGCTGACGGCGGACCAGCAGGCAAAGCTCCGCGCCATCGTGACGGAGTTCGATGCCGCGTCAGTGGTTGAACTCGCCGAAATCGAGGCTGTCACGGTGCACGACGTCAAGGCCGTGGAGTACTACATCGGCCGCCGGCTGGACGGGATCGGCATCACCAACCTGACCGCCATGGTCCACTTCGGCTGCACGTCCGAGGACATCAACAACCTTTCGTACGCCCTGGGTGTCAAGGGCGCGGTGGAGGACGTGTGGCTCCCGGCCGCGCGCACGCTCGTGGCGCAGATCAGCCGGATGGCCGAGGAAAACCGGGCGGTCCCCATGCTGTCCCGCACCCACGGCCAGCCCGCCACCCCCACCACGCTGGGCAAGGAACTGGCCGTCATTGCGCACCGCCTCACCCGCCAGCTGGACCGCATTTCCAGCACTGAGTACCTGGGCAAGATCAACGGTGCCACCGGCACCTACGCGGCCCACGTCGCTTCCGTTCCGGGCGCCGACTGGCAGCAGGTGGCCAGGTCCTTCGTGGAAGGCCTGGGCCTGGCCTGGAACCCGCTCACCACCCAGATCGAAAGCCACGACTGGCAGGCTGAACTGTACGCCGACGTCGCACGCTTCAACCGCATCCTGCACAACGTCTGCACGGACATCTGGAGCTACATTTCCATCGGCTACTTCGCGCAGGTTCCCGTGGCAGGCGCCACCGGGTCCTCCACAATGCCGCACAAGGTCAACCCCATCCGCTTCGAAAACGCCGAGGCCAACCTGGAAATTTCCTCCGGGCTGCTGGACGTCCTGGGCTCCACCCTGGTCACGTCCCGCTGGCAGCGCGACCTGACCGACTCCTCCAGCCAGCGCAACATCGGTGTGGCCTTCGGCCACTCGCTGCTTGCCATCTCCAACGTGGCCAAAGGCCTGGAGCGCCTTGACGTGGCCGAGGACGTCCTTGCCGGCGATCTCGACACCAACTGGGAAGTGCTGGGCGAGGCCATCCAGATGGTGATGCGCGCAGAGGCGATCGCCGGCGTCGAGGGCATGGAGAACCCCTACGAGCGGCTGAAGGACCTCACCCGCGGACAGCGTGTGGACGGCGCCCGCATGCAGGAGTTCGTCCAGGGCCTTGGCCTGTCCGCTGACGCCGAAGCCCGCCTGCTGGCCCTTACGCCGGGCAAGTACACGGGTATCGCCGACCAGCTGGTAGACCACCTCAAGTAGGCTCCAGCGCCGGGGCAGTTGCCCGACGGCGGGACCGGACCTTTCGAAGGTCCGGTCCCGTTTTGCGTCCCAGTGCCAGACTGGAACCATGAAGCTGCTGCTGATCCGTCATGGCCAGACGCCCGGAAACGTCTTGGGCCAGCTGGACACCGCCCACCCCGGCCCCGGCCTTACCGAACTGGGCCAGCGCCAGGCCGAAGCCATGGCCCGGTCCCTGGCCAACGAGCCCATCGGGGCCCTGTATGCGTCCACCCTGGTGCGGACACAGCTGACGGCAGCACCCCTGGGCCACCGCCAGGGCCTGGATGTGACGGTGCTTGATGGCCTGCACGAGATCGAGGCCGGTGCCCTGGAGAAGCTGACCGACCACGAGTCCCACCTCCGCTACATCGGGACCGTGATTTCCTGGATCGCCGGGGACCTGGACCGTCGGATGCCTGCAGGCCCTGACGGCCACGCGTTTTTTGGGCGCTTTGATGCCGCAGTGGCGCATGTGGTCGACCTGGCGGAGCAGGCGGGCCACGGCACGGTGGCGATCGTCAGCCACGGCGCGGCCATCCGCACCTGGGCGGGCCGCCGGGTGTCGGGCGCCGGCCCCGACTTCGCCAACCGGCACGTCCTGGAAAACACCGGGATTGTGGCGGTGGAGGGCGGACCAGCGGACGGCTGGACGCTGGTCCATTGGGATGGCAGCCCGGTGGGCGGCCTGGCCCTGGCGGATCCCACTGCGGAGGATCCTACGGGCACCACCCTGGCCGGCGGCTAGGGAACAGCGCGGCCAAGCCGCGCCGCAGCGTCCGCGGCTTCCGCAGCCGTGGGCCGTGCGGCGCTGTCCATGGCGGTCAAAGACCTGAGGAATGCGCCCCATTCCGGGCCCAGGACGGCAGGGACCTCCGGGTCCCGGAGGGTCCTGGCAACGAGCGATTCGATGGCCGTACCGGGGAAGGCCTTGGTGCCGGTGAGGACTTCGAGCAGGACCAGCCCCATGGAATAGACATCCCAGGACGGCCGGGTGTTGGCCCCGGCGGCCTGTTCAGGACTCATGTAGTGGACCGTCCCGGACGAGATGCCGAGCTCCGCAGCGGAGCCCGCCGCCGCTGCGATGCCGAAGTCGATGATCCGGACCGGGCTCCGGCGCAGGCCACTCAGCATCAGGTTGGCAGGCTTGATGTCCCGGTGGACCAGGCCGCCCGCGTGCAGGTGGGCCAGGGCGCCGAACAGGTCCGCCGACCAACGGGCCACCTCGGCCGGGTGGTGGCCGCCGGCCTGCGCCGCCGCGGCCAGGCTGCTTCCATGGGCCAGCTCCTGCACCAGGAAGGGCCGCCCATGGTGGGGGCCGCCGCTGATGGTGCCTGCTGTAATAAAGCTGATGATGGCCGGGTGCTGCAGCGAGGCCAGGACGGCAGCCTCGTGCAGCAGGCGGTCCGGTTGCCCTTCGGGGCGGTGGAACCCGATCTTCACGGCCACATCCGGACCGCCCGCGGAGTCAACGGCCCGGTACACCTCAGCTGCCGCACCGCGGCCAAGCCGCTCGCGGAGGCCCAGGGTGGCTGGCAGGCCAGTTGATCGGCTGCCGGAGCTGCGGGGCTCTGCCGGCTGCAGCGGGACACGGGGCAGGGTTCTGCCAGGCCGGGCAGCCAGGGCGTAGGCAGGCAGGGCGGAGGCGCGCCGGCGGGCAGCCGGCACGGTGGTGCTCACGCGGACAGGGCGGTGGTGCGCCGGCGGGACGGGCCCGCAGACAACGTTTCCGGAGTGGCGGCGTCTCCGCCAGGCAGCCGGGCATCCAGCTGGAACCCGCAGCTGCAGCGCCACACCGGGGGAAGGTGGACCGGGCCGCCGCCTGCAGGTCCAAAGGTGTAGTCCGCCGCTGTGGAGCGGGGCGTAAACAGGACCATGGCCGTACCGCAATGGACCGCTTCGCTGCCCGTCACCCCGCGGGGGCTCCAGGACCCGGTGATGTGACGGGGCGCAGGACGGCCGTTGTGCTGCATAACTTCCGGAAAGGCGACCAAGGTTTTCACAACTCCATCGGGAGGGATCCAGCATCTTGATCGTAAGCATACATATTACTAGCCAAACTAGCTAGTCGCTTCGGGGCCCTCCAGGGCTTCGGTCATTCGCTGCAGGAAGTCCACCACGATCCGGGCCTGGTCTGCGGTGAGGGTTTCCGCCACCGACATCATCCTGCGGTGCATGGCGCCGAGCGTATGCCGCACCTCCTGATCGGATTCACCCGTGGGAATGACAATGATGGAGCGTCGGTCCGAGGGGTGCGCCTCCCTGCGGACGTGCCCGCTGGCCACCAGGCGGTCGATCAGCGTTGTGGTGGACGCGCTGGTGATGCCCAGGAACAGGCTCAGGTCTTTGGGTACTGAGGATTTTCCCGCCGCCTGGGACCGGAGGAGGTACCGCAGGGCCAGGATGTCCGTCTCGCCCATTCCCATGGAGTCACGGGTGGATTTGCGGACACTCGTTTCGGCTGTGCGGTAGTCCCGCAGTGACTTCAGCACGGCAGCGCTGCTGTCCAGTTGCCCGTCGGGTCCGTACCAGTAGCCGGAGCCCTCATTACCCGCAGAAGCCATGCGAACATCTTAGTCCACCTGCTAACTAGGAAATCGAACAACAGGGACTTCGCGTTATCCGTCCGCTTACCCCCGTGAAACACCGGCGTAACCGCGCACTCGTAGCCTTGGTTTGCATAACCCTTCGGCGAATCGAGGCAGACATGCAGACCAACCCACGGCTGAACATCAGGCAGGTGGCCTGGTCCAACCCTGTGGGTGCCGATCTGCGCCGGGCCCAGCAGGCGGAACTTGATGCCCGCTTCGGGACACCGGATCACGAACCCGGCCAGCCGCCGTCGGGCGCTGACTGTGCCGTTTTCCTGGTGGCCTACGACAAGGGTTCCGGGCAGCCCGTGGGCTGCGGCGGGCTGCGGATACTGGACGCGCTGACGGCCGAAATCAAACGGCTGTACGTCCTGCCGTACACGCGGGGCTCCGGAGTGGCCAGCTCAATCCTCGCCGCCCTTGAGGCGGAGGCGTTCAGGCAGGGCATCACGCGGATCAAAGCGGAAGCCGGATCGGCCCAGCCGGATGGACGGAACTTCTACGAGAACAGCGGCTTCGAACCGGTCCCGAACTTCGGCGCCTACGCGGGCGTGGAGCACTCCTACTGCTACGCCAAGTCCATCAACGCCCGGAGCGCGGCGCACACCGCCATGGCCTGAGGCGGCGGCCAACGTCATAATGGGGGCCGCGCGGCGTCGTCAGCTACCCTCGCCGTATGGACCCCGCAGACATCACCTTCCGGACCCGCAAGTGGGTCCGGCCCGAAGACCTCAACGCCAACGGCACCCTGTTCGGTGGGAGCCTGCTCAAATGGATTGACGAGGAGGCGGCCATTTACGCCATCCTGCAACTGGGCAACGGCCGGGCGGTCACCAAGTACATTTCCGAGATCAACTTCGTCAGCTCTGCGGTCCAGGGCGACCTGATCGAAATGGGCCTGACGGCCACGCGCTTCGGCCGCACGTCACTGACCATGCGCGCGGAGGTCCGGAACATGATCACGCGGCACAGCATCCTCACCATCGAGGAAATCGTTTTTGTGAACCTCAGCCCCGCCGGCCGGCCCGAGCCGCACGGCTACACTGAAATCACGTATGACCGGGACAGGATCCCCAACCACCACCTTACGGACACGCTCAGCCAGGACTGACGACGGCGGCCTGCCGCCTTCCATGGTGGGGGCGCCGGGGGCACTGATGGGCGCCGCTGGCCGGCAGCCGCAGCCCCGGCCGTACCTGCTGAAAGGATCCTCTTTGTCCAAGCTTTACTTCCGCTATGGCGCCATGAACTCCGGGAAGTCCACCGGGCTGCTCCAGGCGGCGTTCAACTATGAGGAACGCGGCCAGCGTGTCCTCCTGGCCAAGCCGGACGTCGATACCAAGGGTGACACGGACATCGTGTCCCGGCTGGGGATGACCCGGTCCGTGGACTTCCTGATCACCCCCGGGGCGGACGTCCGCGCACTCTTCACGGCCCACGCTGCCGGCGACGATCCCGATGCCCTGCTCGAACACGTCGACCAGAAGCCTGTCGCGTGCCTGCTGGTGGACGAAGCGCAGTTCCTGAGCCCGGAACAGGTGGATGACCTGTTCCGGATTGCCATCCTGGACAGTGTTCCCGTGCTGGCCTACGGCATCCGGACGGATTTCCTTACCCACGCGTTTCCCGGGTCGCGGCGACTCCTTGAAGTGGCCCACACGCTGGAGGAGCTCAAAACCATCTGCCGCTGTGGGCGGAAGGCTATTTTCAACACCCGGCGCGTGGGCAACGCGGTGGTGTTCGACGGCGACCAGGTAGCCATCGACGGCAAGGACGTCTGGTACGAGTCGCTCTGCGGCGCCTGCTACCTCGAGGTGTCCGGCGGCCGGCTGGGTTCCTGACCTCCGCCGGCAACCCCGGTTGCTATGTGGCCGACGGCCAGCCGGTGTAGGCCTCGGCCAGGTAGGCCAAGCCGTGCCGGGACGACACCACGGAGTTCAGCTCGCCAAGCTGGCGGGCCCGGGAGAAGTCGTCGGCATCCGCCGGGGTGTGCAGCATGGTGGTCATCCAGTAGGAGAACTGCTGCGCCTTCCACACCCGCTCCAGGGCCCGGTCACCATAGGAATCCAGGAGCAACCCCGAGCGGGAGTTGTAGTGGCTGTCCAGGCCTTCAAAAAGGACCTTGACGTCATGGATGGCAAGGTTCAGGCCCTTGGCGCCGGTGGGCGGGACCGTATGGGCGGCGTCGCCCACCAGAAACAGGTTCCCGTAGCGCATCGGAGCCTGGACGAAACTGCGGAAGGGCAGGACCATTTTGTCGATGACCGGGCCTTCGTTCAGCTCGAAGCCGTTGCCGTTGACCCGGTTGCGGAACTCGGCCCAGATCCTGTCGTCGTCCCAGTCCTGGACGTTCTCCCTGGGATCGCATTGGAAGTACATCCGCTGCACGGTTTCGGTGCGCTGGCTGATCAGGGCGAAGCCGTTGGCGGAATTGGCATAGATCAGTTCGTCGGAGCTGCGCGGCGCTTCGGCCAGGATGCCGAACCAGGCGAAGGGGTATTCGTGGAAGTAGCGGGTCCTGGCGGATTCCGGCACCAGGGATCGGCATTGGCTCCGCGAGCCGTCGGCGCCCACCACAAAGTCGGCCCGGAGTTCGTACTCCACGCCTTCCGCATCGGTGAAGTGGACCACCGGCTTGCCCTCGGGGTTGTGGACGGAGGTGTCCGTGACGCTGTAGCGGACGTCGCCGCCGTCGGCTTTCCGCCGTGCGGCCAGGTCAAGGAAGACGTCGGTCTGCGGGTACAGCCACACGGCCTCCCCCACGAGGTCGTTGAAATCGACGCGGTGGCTTTCGCCATTGAACCGCAGCTCAATGCCATCGTGCCGGTCGCCCTCGCGCAGCACGCGGTCCGAAACCCCGCTGTCCACCAGCAGGTTCACCGTCCCGTGTTCCAGGATTCCGGCCCGGACGGTCTCGGAGATGTCCTGGTGGCTGCGGACTTCGATGACGGTGGACTCAATACCGGTCTTCGCCAGCAGGTGCGAAAGCATCAGTCCGGCGGGACCGGCCCCCATGATGGCCACCTGGGTGGTGATGATCGTGCGTGCTGCCATGGCTGTCTCGCTTCGCTGCGGGGCCCTTTGCCGGGGCCGGATGGGGGGCGTCTGGCTATCAGTGTGCCGCCGGAGGCGTGACTGCGGTAACACCTATTCCGTTCAACGGAATCAGGGTTCATCCCGTCCCAGCCGCCGGGCGATCCCCCTCGCGGCCGTCTGCAGCGCGGGAACCAGCGCCTGCAGCCGCATTTCCTGCAGCGGAACCACGATGCCAAGCGCGGCCACTGCGCGTTTTTTGCCGTCAATCACGGGAACGGCGATGCCCCACGTGTCCGGATCAACCACGCCGGCGAGCTGCGCATAGCCCTGGTGGGCTGTTTCGCTGAGCAGCCCACGCATGGCGTCGACGGTCGCTTTCCCAGCGGGGTCCGCGAATTGGGCCAGGTAGTCGGCCTGCAGAGCCATGTCCTGGTGCGCCATCAGGGCAAGCCCGGCTGACGAGACGTGCACTGGCATCCTGCCGGCCACCTTGGCCCGGTTGACCACGGATCCGCGGCGGGACAGCCGTTCCACAAAGAGCGCCTCCCAGCCGTCCAGGACCGCGAGGTTGACGTTCTGGTTCAGGACCTGCTGGATGTCCTCCATAAACGGCATGGCGGCCTGCCGGAGCGCCAGGGTGGGCGAATTCCGGTTCACCAGCTCCCACAGGCGCAGTCCCAGCCGGACCGTGCCGCCGGCGCCGGTTTCAAGCAGTCCGTGGGCCGCCAGCTGCCGGACCAGCCGGTGGGCGGTGGTGAGCGGAAGCCCAGCGCGGACGGCCAGGTCGGAGAGCTGGAGGCTGCTGGCACCCTCGGGGAAGGCGGCGATCACCCGCACCACCCGATCCACCACCGAATCCCCCGAGACTGAATTGGCCATGCCCATCGCTTCCATTGAATGGTAGAACTTGTTCCAGATTACACTCCCCGGTGATACAAATCTCACTAAGGGTTTGCACCGCCGCGCCCGCGGCCGTGCGCCGCCACACTCCATTCACGATGTACCGAGGTTTGTAATGCCAATGACGCCAGCGCAACACCGATCGAAGTGGCCCGTCTGGCTGTGCTGGCTGGCGATGGTCCTGGACGGCTTTGACTTGGTGGTCCTGGGCACTGTCATCCCAACGCTGATCAAGACCCAGGACCTGGGGTTCGACGCCGTCGGGGCCACCTATGCCGCGACGATCTCGCTGGTGGGTGTGGGCATCGGGGCGCTCTTTATCGCACCGCTCTCTGACCGGTTTGGCCGGCGGCGGCTCCTGGTGGCCTGCGTGCTGTGGTTCTCCATTTTCACCATTGCTGTGGTGTTCGCCCCGAACGTGGCCGTCTTCGGCATTTTCCGCCTGCTGGCCGGCCTGGGCCTGGGCGCCTGCCTGCCCGCGGCCCTGGCGTACATGAATGACTACGCACCGGCTGGCACGGCCGGCAAGTCCACCACCCGCACCATGACCGGCTACCACGTGGGTGCCGTGGCCACAGCGTTCCTGGCCATCCTGGTGGTGCCGGACTGGCGGATCATGTTTGTGGTGGGTGGCCTCGCCGGTTTCGCTCTGGTGCCTTTCCTCTGGTTCAAGCTTCCGGAGACACTGCCTGCAGTCACCGTCGACGTCGGAGCCGGCGCCGGCGCTGCCGGTACCACCGGGAAAGCCGTGGAGGAACCGGCACCCACCACACCCGCAGCGCGCGCCAGCTTCCGGGACCTGGCCCGCAAGCCCTACCCGCTGGTGGCCCTGGCCATCGCTGTCGCGTCCTTTATGGGACTCCTGCTGGTGTACGGCCTGAACACCTGGCTGCCGCAGCTGATGGCCGCCGCAGGCTACACCGTCAGCACCGGCCTGGTGCTGCTCCTGGTCCTGAACGTGGGGGCCGTGGTCGGCCTGGTGGTGGCGGGCATCCTCGCCGACAAGCACGGCACCAAAAAGATCGTCCTGCTGTGGTTCGGGTTGTCCGCGGTGCTGCTGGCCATCCTCAGCGTCAAGATCCAGAGCGAGCTGCTGCTCAACGCCGCAGTGTTCGTCACGGGTGTCTTTGTGTTCAGCTCGCAGGTGCTTGTCTACGCCTGGGTCAGCCAGCTCTTCCCCGCCCGGCTGCGCGCAACTGCCCTGGGCTTCGCGGCGGGCGTGGGCCGGTTCGGCGCCATCATGGGCCCGGCCGTCACCGGAACACTGGTTGCGGCGGGGATCGCGTATCCGTGGGGCTTCTATGTCTTCGCGGCTGCCGCCGTCATCGCGGTGGTGGCGCTGGTGACCGTTCCGCACGCCATCGCACCGGCACCCGGCCGGGAAACCGTCGTCGGGCAGTCCCCAAACCAGCCGTAACCGGGCGCATCCGCCGGGGCACAAGTCCCGGCAGTCCTAGGCCCGGCGCAGGCGCCGCCACAGCGTGGGTGCCAGCACCACCGCAATGCCCACGGCCGCACCGATGATGGTTTCCACGATGCGGTCCCGGAGCAGGGTGGCCGGTGAGGCCGGGACCACCAGCAGGGTGGAGATCAGCGCCAGCGGAGTCACGAACAGCTGGGCCAGGAGGTACTGGCGGAGGATGAACATCTCCGCCCCGAACTGGCACAGCGCCATGACAAGGATCGTCTGCCATGGTTGCAGGTCCAGCAGTACAATCCCGGCCAGGAGCACCAGCCCCAGCCCGGTGCCGACAATACGCTGCACACCACGGCTGACGCGGTGCCGGGTGGTGTGCCCCACCAACGGGACCACGGCGGCCACCATGGCCCAGTAATTGTGGCCGAAGCCCAGCTGCGCCCCCACCCAGGTGGCCAGTGTCCCGGCCAGGCCGGCAGCCACCAGGTACCCCAGCCCTTCAAGCCAGGCAGCCCGTTTCTCCTCGGCGGTGCGGCGAAGGGGCCTGGGGCGGACCCACTGCGCGCGGTGGCCGGGCAGCGCGCGGGCCGAGAACCCGATCAGCAGGCAAAAGGCGGTGGTGAGGACGGCTACCAGCAGCCCCTGCCACAGCGGGGGCTGGTTGGGGATGGAGGCGATGGCCGCGAAGGCGAAGATGTGGAACAGCGACCCGGCCGGACGCAGCCGCTGCCAGGAGATGGCCACCGAGCAGGCTCCGGCAACCAGGGTGGTGGCCAGGACCAGGAGCCAGGTGGTGGTGGCCGCATCGAGGTTCCAGGCCGCGCCCATCCGCGCCGCGAGGGAGGCCAGGAGGATGACCACCAGCATCAGCCCGCCGGCCCGGAGCTGGAGGAAGAAACGGGTTCCGTGGGGTTCGCCGCGGCCGTAGATGCCGGTGAAGGCGCCGAACGAAGCGAAAATGGCCAGGTCCAGCCTGCCCAGGAGGACCAAAGTGAAGAGCGGAACGAAGACGCCTACCGCGCACCGGATGGCCGGGTGGTGGTCCTTGTTGCCGGGCGCGAGGCTGAACATTTCAGCGAGCATCTTCACGGGGAACAGCGCCTTTCCTGCGGGGCCGGGGGTGGTTTTTATGGGGGGGCGGCCGCGCTGACGTTCCCTCAGCATCCTACGCCCGCACCCCCGGCCGGCGCCCGGCAAGGCTAACCTGCCGCCAGCATGCGGTGCAGGCTTCGCATGATCGGAACCGCCGGGCAACACCGCCGAAACAGCCCCCGGCAATCCTTGGACCATGGACATCCACGCTCGTCTTTCCCCTGCAGCTGCGCTCAGCTGCGAAGTCTGCGGCCTGATGCCCGAGCCGCCCAAGGCCCGCCTCACCCTCGCCAACGTGGCCATGATGCTTCCCATTGAACTGCTGGTCCATGCCCTGGTGGTGGGCACCCACCTGCCGTACCTGGCCAAGGTGGTGGTCCTGACCGTCACCGCCACAGTCCTGGTGATCTGGGTGGCGGAACCCTCCGCATCCCGCCGGGTCCTGCGCAGCTGGCTGCACGCACCTGCGCTTCGGCACCGGCGGCGGCTGGCCGCGGCACCGGCCCTGTGGCGGGCGCGGACCATGCTCCGGGATGAGCCCGGGGCCCTGCAGCGGGTCACCGCGGCATTGGCAGGACTGGATGCGAACATCCTCAGCATTCACGTCCATCCGGTGCCGTCCGGGGTCCTGGACGAGTTTTTCCTGTCTGCCCCCGGGGACATCGGCGAGCGCCAGCTGGTGGCGGCGCTGCAGGAGGCCGGCGGAATCAGTTCCCAGGCCTGGCCCACCACGTCCCTGGCGATGGCGGACGGGCAGACCCGCGCGCTGAGCCTCGCGGCCCGGATCGCCGGCGCCCCGGAAGAGCTGCCACTGGCGGTGGCGGAGCTGCTCCGGGCGCGGATCCTCACCCCTGCGGAAGCGCACCAGGGAACGCCCGACGCCGGGACGCATCTGAAGATTCCCACCGCCTGGCACGGCCCCATTACGTTCGCCCGGCCCGGCGAACCCTTCACGCCCGCCGAATCGGCCCGGGCGCACCGCCTGGCTGAACTTGCCGAGACGGTGGCGCACCGGAACACCGCCTGCGTTCCCCCGCCCAACTAGGTAGCAGCAAGTGTCGTTATGACGCCCCAAAACGACATCTTCTGCTACCTGGTTGGGGCGCGTGAGCCTACATCCGGATGGTCAGGGCGCCCGGGTCCACTGTCATCAGGACGTGCTTGCCCTCGCCCTCGTGGTCGCCGTCCAGCTGGTAGTCCTGGTCGCTTTCCAGCAAAATTTCCACCGATTTGCCCTGGAAGTACTCCACGGCGGTGTCCTTGGTTTTTCCCTTGCCGATGATGCCGGCCAGGACGGAGAGCCAGCCGAGCTTGCCGTGGTGGGGCGCCAGGACCGCAATGTCCAGCAGCCCGTCGTCCACCTTGGCGTCCGGGAAGATCTCCAGGTTGCCCTGGACCTTGCCGCAGTTGCCCACCATGACGCTGCGGACCCCGCGCTGGGACACGGTCTTGCCGTCGATAACCACGCTGGCCTTGACCGGCTTGCCGGGGAGGTTGCGGATGCCGGCGTCCACATAGGCCAGCCAGCCCACCTTGTCCTTGAGGTCGGAATTGGTGTCCGCCATGATCGTGGCGTCGTAGCCCACTCCGGCCATGACCAGGAAGACCTGTTCCTTGTTGTCCCGCCGGGCCCTGACCACGTCGATTTTCCGTTCGGTGCCGGCCAGCGCACCTGCCATGGCGCCGTCGAAATCGGTCACGTCCATGCCCAGGTTCCGGGCCAGCAGGTTTCCCGTGCCCATCGGCAGCAGGCCCATGGGGGTGTCCCCGCCGGCCAGGACCTCGGCGACGCACCGCACGGTCCCGTCGCCGCCGGCGGCGATGACAATGTCCGCGCCCTTGGCGAGCGCTTCCTTGGCCTGGCCCACGCCGGGATCCTCCTTGGTGGTCTCCAGCCAGATGGGCTCACCCCAGCCGTTTTCCACGGAGTGCCTGGCTACCAGGCCTTTCACGTCGAAGTCCACCGGCTTTGAGGGGTTGACGATGATGGCGGCGCGCCTGGGGGAGGTGGTGCTGGATTCAGTCATGGTGTCCTCTGGGAGCGAAGGGAAGGGTGCTGCTGAAAGAACAGTAGCGCGGCCGGCCGGCTACAGCGCCTTTACCGCCCCCAGCACCTTGGCCAGGGATTCCTTGGCGTCGCCGAACAGCAGCGAGGTTTGCGGCTCGTAGAGCAGCTCGTTTTCGATCCCTGCGAAGCCCGGCCGCATGGAGCGCTTGAGGAACACCACCTGCCGGGCCGCCGCCACCTCCAGGATGGGCATGCCGTAGATCGGCGACCCAGGGGAGGTCCTGGCTGCCGGGTTCACCACATCGTTGGCACCCACCACCAGGGCGACGTCGGCGGTTTTGAACTCTCCGTTGATTTCGCCCATCTCCTTGAGCGATTCATAGGGGACATTGGCCTCGGCCAGCAGGACGTTCATATGCCCGGGCATCCGGCCGGCCACGGGGTGGATCGCGAATTCCACGGTGATGCCCCTGGCCTCCAGCGCCTGCGCCAGTTCCGCGGCGGTGTGCTGGCCCTGCGCCACGGCGAGGCCGTACCCCGGCACGATGATCACGTGCTGTGCGTACCCCAGCAGCACCGCCACGTCCTCTGGGCTGGAGGACCTGACCGGACGTTCGCTCACAACGGTGGATCCCGCCGTCGAGCCTCCCCGGAAGGCGCCGAACAGGATGCCCGCCACGCTGCGGCCCATCGCCGCGGCCATGGCACGGGTCAGGATGGTGCCCGACGCGCCCACCAGCGTGCCGGCCACCACCAGGAGCACGTTGCCGAGCACCACACCGGACGCGGCGACGGCGAGGCCGGTGAACGCGTTCAGCAGGGAGATGACAATGGGCACGTCCGCGCCGCCCACGGGCAGCACCAGCAGGGTGCCCGCAGCCAGCCCGAGGACCAGCAGCGCTACCGCCAAGGCCGTTGATCCGGTGGCCATCACGACGGCGGCAGCAGCCACGGCGGCCACCAGCACCGCCGCCATCAGCACGGGCAGGCCCGGGAACAGGATGGGCCGGGTGGTGATCAGTTCCTGCAGCTTGGCGAACGTGACGGCGGACCCGGCGAAGGACACCGCTCCCACCAGGAGCGTAAACACGATGGCCAGCCGCAGCCAGGGGTCCGGGGCGTGGTCCAGCTCCAGGAAGGCCACCAGCGCGGCAGCACCGCCGCCCACCCCGTTGAACAGCGCCACCAGCTGCGGCATCTGGGTCATCTTCACCCGCCGGGCCACGGGCGCCGCCACGAGGGAACCCACCGCGATGGCGGCCAGGATCCAGGGGATGTTGGCCAGCCGGACGGACAGGAAAACGGTCACGACGGCGATCACGGCACCCAGCGCACCGATCAGGTTGCCGCGACGGGCCGACCTGGGCGAACTCAGGCCGCGGAGGGCAAGGATGAAGCACACCGAGGCGGCGAGGTACAGCAGGGAGGTCCACGCCGGAGACAGGAGGATCACGGCTGCTCCCCCTTCCGGCCGGCCCGGGCAGGACCTTTCCGGCCGAACATGTGCAGCATCCGGTCGGTGACCACAAAACCGCCCACCAGGTTGGCGGTGGCCAGGACCACGGCCAGCAGGGCCAGTGCCAGGAGCCAGGGCTCTGCGGCCTGGCCTGCCACGATGATGGCGCCAACCAGGATGATCCCGTGGATGGCGTTGGCGCCGGACATCAGGGGCGTGTGCAGGGTGCTGGAGACCTTGGAGACCACCTCAAAGCCGACAAACACGGCAAGGACCGTAACAGTCAGCAGGCTCATTCCGTCCATTACCGCTCCCCTTCCTGTCCGTTGCCGGTTTCCTGCCGGGCCGTACCCAGCAGGTCCGCCGTGGGCTGGTGCCGCACGGCGCCGCCCGAGGTCAGGCACGCCCCCGCCACCACCTCGTCGCCGAAATCAGGGGCCAAGGCACCGTCCCGGACCAGCAGGCCCACCAGGTTGGCGACGTTTTTGGCATAGAGGCGGGAAGAGTCTGCCGCCATGGCCGACGCCGGGTCCTTGAGGCCCACCAGCTGCACGTGGCCGGACCCGTCAGCGGTGGGGACTGCGGTGTCCTGCCCCGCCACCACCCCTTCGACGTTTCCGCCGGATTCGGCAGCCAGGTCCACCACCACGGAACCCGACCGCATGCCCTGGACCATGTCCAGGGTCACCAGCAGCGGTGCGCGCCTGCCGGGGACGGCCGCCGTCGTGATCAGGACATCCGCATCCGCCACGTGGGGTGCCAGCAGCTGCCGCTGCCGGGTGCCGGCGTCGGAACTGAGCTGGCGGGCGTACCCGCCGGCGGCTTCCGCCGTTTCGAGGTCCAGCCTGATGAACGTGCCACCCAGCGATGCCACCTCGTCCGCTGAGGCAGGCCGGATGTCGTTGGCGAAAACGCGGGCGCCCAGGCGTTTAGCGGTGCCGATGGCCTGCAGCCCGGCCACTCCTGCGCCCAGCACCAGGACCCGAGCGGGCGGGACCGTTCCAGCGGCTGTCATATACAGGGGAAAAAACCGGGGCAGCCGGATCGCGGCTTCCAGGACGCAGCGGTAGCCGGCCACCAACGCCTGGGAGCTCAGCGCGTCCATGGACTGGGCCCGGGAGATGCGGGGCACCAGTTCCAGTGCGAAGCTGGTCACGCCAGCGTCCGCGAGCGCCCGGACGGTGGCCAGTTCCGAAGACGGCGAGGCAAAGCCCACGGTGATGGCCCCCGGCTTCAGGAGCCGGGCGGTGCCGGGATCCAGGGGCCTCACGTGGGCCAGGAGGTCCAGACCCGCCAGGTCGAGGTCCGGCACGATCCTGGCGCCGGCCTGTTCGTAGTCCCGGTCCGGGTGCCCCGCGGCCTCCCCGGCGCCGGCTTCCACCAGGACTTCGAGCCCCAGTCCGGTCAGCTGCCTGGCGGTGTCCGGCGTCCCGGCGACGCGGCGTTCGCCGTCCCGGCGTTCGCGCGGTATGCCCAGTTGCACCGCAGCCTCCCTCGCTCAGTGGTGCTGCGGCGGGCTGGCCAGGACCCGCCTGGCAGGCCGGGATCCGCGGCGGCGTCACTGCTGCACGTAGTTGGCTTGAGTCTAGGGCCAAGAAAGCCGCTGCGGGAGGCGTGCCGCCTCTGTGGCCTGCGGTTACTTTTGCGGGGCTACTTCCGGCGGGGCTGCTTTTCGCCTGCTTCCGGCTGCGGCCGGCCGCCGGCCAGCCGGAAGGAGTCCTGCAGCAGCTCTGCCAGCAGGGTGCCGTCCAGCCGTTCCAGCCGCACCAGGACCAGCTGCGGGGACCGGTCGTGGTGCGGCGTCCAGAAGAACGTGTCCGGGTCGGTGCCGGCCAGCGCTTCCCGCTCCGCCGTCTTGACGGTTAATACTCCGGGTTCCCAGAGCCGCGCCATCAGGGTCTTCGCGAACCAGGCGGGCTGGCCCCAGCTCAGCCGTTCGGTAATGCCGGGCAAGGCCAGTGCGGCCTTCCTGACGTGGTCTTCGGTCACCATTGACCGAGTCTGCCTGCGGGAGCGTCCGCCGCGCAAGGGCCCCCCGGGCTACCCTCGGGCGGTGAGGTCCGCTGAAACCCGCCGCGCGGTGGCGGTGATTTCCTCCGCCACCATGGCCAGGTAGGCGTCCGGATCCGGCCTGGCAGCGACAGACTGGGCCTGCAGCGAGACGTTGACGGCTGCCACCACTTTGGGCCCGTCAAGGACCGGCGCGGCCACGGACATCAGCCCGAGCTCCAGTTCCTGGTCCAGAACGCACCAGCCCTTGTCCCGGACGTCCGCCAGGACAGCCAGCAGCTCCGGGACCGTTCCCAGGGCGCGGGGGGTCAACGGGCTGATGTCGGCTGCAGCGAAGTATGCCTTGAGCTGGTCCGCCGGCAGGTGGGCCAGCAGCACCCGGCCCATGGACGTGGCGTAGGCCGGGAATCGGGTCCCCACCGTGATGCCGATGGTCATGATGCGCCGCGTGGACACCCGGGCCACGTAGGCGATGTCCGTCCCGTCCAGCACGGCCGCCGAGGTGGACTCCCCCAGCTTCAGGGACAGTTCCTCCAGGTGCGGCTGGGCCAGCTGCGGCAGGGACAGGCCGGACAGGTACGCGAAGCCCAGCTGCAGGACCTTGGCCGTGAGCGCAAAGGTTTTGCCGTCGGTCCGGATGTACCCCAATTCCACCAGGGTGTGCAGGAACCGGCGCGCGGTGGCACGGGTCAGGTCGGTCCGCGCCGCCACCTCGGTGAGGGTCATCAGCGGGTGGTCGGGGCCGAACGCCCGGATCACCGCCAGCCCCCGCGCCAGCGACTGCACGTATTGGTCGCCGGCCTGCGGAGGAGGTGCTGCTGCGTCGGTCATGGTGTCCAATCCTATGCGTGCCGCCGGCGTGGTTTTCCGGTTCAAGGCACGGCGGCGGTGAGGGGTACGGGGACGAGTTCCTGGAGTTCGGCGAGGGTGCAGCCGAAGGTTTCGCGGACGGTGACGCCGTTGGGTCCGGTGAGGAACACGGCTTTGTCGGTGTAGACCCGGGTCACGCAGCCCACACCCGTGAGCGGGTAGGTGCAGGCGTCCACGATTTTCGAGGCGCCTTCGCGGGTCAGCAGGGTCATCATCACAAAGACGTCCTTGGCACCGGTGGCGAGGTCCATCGCCCCGCCCACGGCGGGGATGGCGCCGGGCGCCCCGGTGTGCCAGTTGGCGAGGTCGCCGGTGGCTGAGACCTGGAACGCGCCGAGGACGCAGATGTCCAGGTGGCCGCCGCGCATGATCGCGAACGAATCGGCGTGATGGAAGTAGGACGCCCCCGGGAGTTCGGTGACGGGGATTTTTCCGGCGTTGATGAGGTCGCCGTCGATCGCGTCCCCTTCCGCTGCCGGGCCCATGCCCAGCATCCCGTTCTCCGTGTGGAGGGTGATGTTCTGCTCAGCCGTGAGGTAGTTCGAGACCAGCGTGGGCTGGCCAATGCCGAGGTTCACAAAGGAACCCGGCGCGATGTCCCGGGCCACCAGCCGGGCCAGGTCGTCCCGGCCCAGCGGTTCCGGAGCTGACTGCAGGGCCGCCGGCTGGTTGGTTTCGCTGCTCATGTTCAGGCCACCTTCACGATGCTGTTGACGTAGATGCCGGGGGTGACGATGTTTTCCGGGTCCAGCCCGCCGGTGGGAACAATATCGGAGACCTGGACGATGGTGTGTCTGGCCGCGGCGGCCATGATGGGCCCGAAGTTCCGGGCGGTTTTGCGGTAGACCAGGTTCCCCCGGCCGTCCGCGGTGAGGGCCTTGATCAGGGCCACGTCCGCGTGCAGCGGGGTTTCGAAGACCTGCCCGCGGCCGTCGATGATCCGGGTTTCCTTGCCCTCGGCCAGCATGGTGCCGTACCCGGTGGGAGTGAAGAACCCGCCGATCCCGGCACCGGCAGCCCGGATCCGTTCGGCCAGATTGCCTTGCGGGACCAGTTCCAGCTCGATTTCGCCGGCCTTGTACTTGGCATCGAAGTGCCAGGAGTCGGACTGCCGCGGGAAGGAGCAGATCATTTTCCGCACCCGGCTTTCCCGGATCAGCAGGGCCAGGCCCTGATCGCCCTGGCCCGCGTTGTTGTTCACCACCGTCAGGTCCGTGGCGCCGCAGTCCATCAGGGCGTCGATGAGTTCGAACGGCTGCCCGGCGTTGCCGAACCCGCCGATCATCACGGTGGACCCGTCCTTGATGCCGGCCACGGCATCCTGGACGGTGTCTACGAAGTTCAGCATTGCTTACGCCTTTCCAGCGGTAACGTTTTCCAGGACAACGGCCAGGCCCTGGCCCACACCGATGCAGATCGCCGCCACGCCCCACCGTTCGCCCGAGGCCTGCAGCGACCGGGCCAGGGTGCCCAGGATCCGGGTGCCGGAGGCACCCAGCGGGTGGCCCATCGCGATCGCGCCGCCGTGCCGGTTCACAATCGACGGGTCGATGTCCCAGGCGTTGATGCAGGCCAGGGACTGCGCGGCAAAGGCTTCGTTAAGTTCGACGGCGCCCACCTGGTCCCAGCCGATGCCCGCCTTCGCGAGGGCCTTGTTCGCCGCCTCCACCGGGGCGTAACCGAAGAACTGGGGATCGTTCCCGTGCGCGCCACGGCCCGCGATCCGGGCCAGCGGCTCCAACCCCAGCAGCCCGGCGGCAGCGTCGGAGCCGATCCAGGCCGCGGACGCACCGTCGGACAACGGGGAGGCGTTCCCCGCCGTCACCGTCCCGTTCTCAGACCGGAACACCGTCTTCAGGCCCGCAAGCTTCGCCGCCGAAGAACCGGCCCGGATGCCTTCATCCCGGACCAGGTCCGTGCCCGGCACCGGGGTGACGAGGTTGTCGTAGAACCCCTCGTCCCAGGCGGTGGCCGCCAGGTTGTGCGAGTCCGCGGCGAATTCGTCCTGCTGTTCCCGGGTCACGCCGTACTTCTCGCGGAGCCGTTCGGTGGCCTCGCCCAGCGAGATGGTCCACTCCTTCGGCATGGCCTTGTTCACCAGGCGCCAGCCAAGGGTGGTGGAGGCCAGCGTCATGTCCCCGGCCGGGTACGGCTTTTCCGTCTTGGGCAGCACCCACGGCGCGCGGGACATCGACTCGGCACCGCCCACCAGCATCAACTCCGCGTCCCCGGCATTGATCTGGCGCGAGGCGATGATCGCCGCGTCCAGCGAGGACCCGCACAACCGGTTGACCGAAGTCCCCGGAATCGAGACCGGCAACCCCGCCAGCAGGGAGCCCATCCGGGCAATGTTGCGGTTCTCCTCACCGGCGCCGTTGGCGTTGCCAAACACCACCTCATCGATCCGCTCCGGATCAAGTCCGGGGGCCCGCTGCACGGACTCCCGGATCACGTGCGCAGCCAGGTCATCAGGACGCACAGACGCCAAACCTGAGCCGAACTTGCCGAAAGGGGTGCGTACGGCGTCGTACACAAATGCCTGCTTCACGATGCTCCTCGAAAGATTCTGCGGGTGGTTTCCCAACTGGCTCGCAGTTGTTGTCGTTATGAGGGCTCAAAACGACAACAACTGCGAGTTAGTTGGGAAGGGGGTTAGTTGGGTGGGGTGGGCGCAGCGGGGTCCATGGCCGTTTTGTCCATGTCGCGGAACACCTGCTGCGCCGTCTTGAAGGCGGTGTTTGCGGCGGGGACGCCGCAGTAAATGGCGGTTTGAAGCAGGATTTCCTTGATCTCGTCCCTGCTCAGGCCGTTGGTGAGGGCCGCGCGGATGTGCATGGCCAGCTCCTCCCAATGCCCGTGCGCCACCATCGCCGTGATGGTGACGGCGGAGCGCATCTGCCGGGACAGCCCCGGCCGGGTCCAGATCCCACCCCACGCGATCCGCGTGATCATGTCCTGGAAATCTTCGGTGAAACCGTCCTTGGCGGCGTTGGCGCGGTCCACATGGGCCGCGCCCAGCACCTCGCGCCGCACGGCCATGCCGCCGTCGTAAATTTCCTGGCTGGTGGCGTCCGGCTGCACCACGCCGGAGCGCTCCGGGCCCGCTGCGCCGCTCACTGGGCGCCGCCGCGGGATTCGGACCAGGTGATGAGGTTCCGCAACAGCTCGGCGACGTGCCCCGGCGCCTCGGCGGGTGCCAGATGGCCCACGCCGCCCAGCGTCAGCGCACTGGCCGTTCCACCGCCGGCCGTGATGCCGGCCGCCACGTCTTCGGCGAACGACGGCGGCGCAACAGTATCCTCGGCACCCGCAACCGCCTGCGTGGGAACCGTGATGCTGCCCAGGTCCGCGCGGACATCAAACGCGGCAAGGGCCTCGCAGCAGAAGGCGTAACTGAAGCGATCGGCGTCGCGCAGGGCGTGCAGGAGCCTGCTGCTGAGCTCAGGCTGGCGGTCCATAAAGCCCGGGGCGAACCACCGCTCCGCGGAGCCTTGGATCATCACGGGTGTGCCCTGGCTGCGGACCGTGGCGGCGCGTTCCAGCCAGCCTTCCGGCGTGCCGAGTTTGGCGCCGCTGCACTGGACGGAAAGGCTTTTGAGCCGGCTGGCGTGCTTGATGCCGAGCTGCAGGCCCGTTGCTCCGCCCAGCGAGACGCCGGCGTAGTGGAAATCCTGGCCGGGGGCAATGGAATCCACCAGGCCCACCACGGCGTCCGCCAGCTCCGCCACGCTGAATGGTTCGGCGGCGGCGGGCGAGACCCCGTGCCCGGGGAGGTCCCAGGCCACCACATCCACGGTGGGTCCCAGCAGGGCGGCGGCGTCCGTCCACAGGACAGAGGACGTGCCCAGGGAGGAGCCCACCACCAGCAGCGGGTGCTCACCGAGGGGGCGCTGCGGGGAGAGCAGCACGGCTTTCAGGGTTGGTTCAGCCACGGGGGGCTCCAATCGCGTCGGGGTGGGGACGGTCTGTGCCGGCGAAATCCGGGTAGGCCGCCAGGATACGGTGGGCGATCCCGGCGGACTCGCCCAGGTAGCCGGCCGGATCCAGGAGCTCGGCCAGCCGGGAGTCCGGGAGGACGTCCTCGGGGACGGTTTCGCGCAGGTACCGGCGGTAGGCGGCAGCCTGGTCCGCCGCGGGAACCTGGAGGGTCCTGTCCACCACCGCCTGGAGCTGCTGTTTGCCGCCCAGGCCGTCCCGGTCCGCCAGCAGCGGCGCCACGGCAGCAGCCACGCCTTCGGCCAGGAGCAGGGGCCCGGCGAGGTCGAGGTTGCGGCGCATGGCGGCCGGGAAGACCTGGAGTCCTCCGGCGAGTTCCTGCAGCTGGCCAACGGCGCCGAGGGCCAGCGCCAGCAGCTGCCGGAGCGCAGGCCATTCCGCGTGCCACGCGCCGTCGGGGCGTTCGTCGTTGAAATTGGCAGCGGCGAGATGGAGCTGGGCCGCCGGCTGCGGGGCCTGAAGGGCGGCGCTGCGCACCAGCACGGACAGGACGGGATTCTGCTTCTGCGGCATGGCCGAGGAAACGCCGCGGCCGGCGGCGCGGGGTTCGGCCACCTCCGCCACCTCGGGCCGGCTGAGGAACAGGACGTCCGCGGCGGTCTTGCCTGCGGCATCAAGCACCGCGGCCAGGGCGTTGCCCAGGGAGGTGACCGGCAGGCGGTTGGTGGGCCAGGGCGCGGCAGCCGGGGCCAGGCCCAGGTGCGCGGCGAGACTGTCCGCCAGGTTGAAGGGGGTGGCAGCGGAGTTGGCGGTCAACGCGGAACCGGCCGCGAGGGTACCCGCGGCACCGCCGAACTGGACGGGGAAGCCAAGGCCCGCGAGCTGCCGTCCCGCGGCGGCGAGACCGTGGAACCACTGTGCGGCCCGCAGCCCGAAGGTATAGGGCAGGGAGTGCTGCGTCAGGCTCCGGCCCACGCAGAGGGTGGTCGAATGCGCTGCCGACAGGTCCGCGAGGGCCGCTGTGGCCCGGCCCAGGTCAGCCAGCACGGCGCCGACGGCGTTGCGCGCCACCAGCATCAGGGCGGTATCCAACACGTCCTGGCTGGTGAGCGAGGCGTGCACGGCTGCCGCAGCGCCGACGCCATGGGTGTCCAGCGCTGTGACCTGGCGGCGGAGGTCCGTCAGCAGGGGGATGACGGGGTTGGCGCCGCCCTGGGCGCGCACCGCGATGTCCGCCACGTCGTAGCGTCCGGGTTCCGCTGCGGCAGCCACAACGGCGGACGAACCGGCGGGTGCCAGTCCCGCCTCTTCCAGGACCGCAGCCCAGCCGGCTTCGACGTCGAGGATCGCAGCGAGCACCGCCCGGTCCCCCGTCAGCGCCGCCACGGACGGCGCGGCGGAGACGGGGCTGAGCAGGCCTGCGTCGGCATCCAGGCTCACTGGAAGTCCAGGAAGACTGTCTCGTTGGCGCCCTGGAAGTGGATGTCCCAGGTGAGACCGCCGTCCGGGTCGCGGCGGGCGATCAGGGTGTCGCGGCGTTTTGGGTCAAGCGAGGACAGCAGCGGATCGTTGGCCAGAGCGGCGGTGTCCTCCGGAAGGTAGATCCTGGTGAACAGCCGGTTGGTCAGGCCGCGGGCGAAGATGGCCACGGAGATGAAGGGCGCGGCACCGGGTTCGGTGGGGCCCGGGTTCACGGTGGTGAAGGTGAAGACGCCCGAGTAGCCCACGGAGCCGCGGCCCCAGCCGGTGAAGGTGTAGCCGTCACGCACCAGCGAACCGGTCTTCTGCACGATCCGGCCTTCGGCATCCGGCTGCCAGATTTCCAGGATGGCGTCAGGTACGGTCTCGCCGGCGCCGTCGTACACGGTGCCCTGGAGCCGGATGGAACCGGCGGAGCCGGGGGCGAGGAGTTCGTTGTCCTTCTCGAAGGGCAGGGCGTAGCCGTAGAACGGGCCCACGGTCTGGCCCGGGGTGGGGACCAGCGGGGTGGTGTGGTTGCTCATGAGTGTTATTCCTCGTCGCCTTCTGCGCCCAGCGCCTCGTTTTCGGTCCAGGTCCGCTTGGGTCCGGTCAGCACGATGTCCCAGTTGTAACCCAGCGCCCATTCGGGCTCGGTGAGGCTGTGGTCGTAGCTGGCCACCAGCCGGTCCCGGGCGTCCTGGTCCACGATGGTCTGGTAGATGGGGTCCAGTGGGAAGAGCTGGTCGCCGGGGAAGTACATCTGGGTGATGATGCGCTGGGTGAACTCCGTGCCGAACATGGAGAAGTGGATGTGCGCCGGCCGCCAGGCGTTCAGGTGGTTTTTCCACGGGTAGGCGCCGGGTTTGATGGTGGTGAAGCGGTAGGAGCCGTCCGGGCCGGTGATGCAGCGGCCGATGCCCGTGAAGTTGGGGTCCAGCGGGGCCGGGTGCTGGTCGCGCTTGTGGATGTAGCGGCCGGAGGCGTTGGCCTGCCAGATTTCCACCAGCTGGCCGGCCACGGGCCGGCCGTCGCCGTCCAGGACCTTGCCGGCAACAATGATCCGCTCGCCCTGGGGCTCGCCGTTGTGCTGGATGGTCAGGTCGGCTTCCAGCGCGTGCACGTCCTGGTGGCCGAAGGCCGGGGAGTACAGCTCGATGGTTTCCGGGTCCGCGTGGTGCAGGCTCTTGGTGGGGTGGCGCAGGATGCTGCTGCGGTACGGCGGGTAATCCAGCCGGGGCTGCGTCTCTGCGGGGGCCCCGTCCTTGAGCGCCTGCGCGTAGGCGCCGGCCAGGCCGTTGATCTCGGCGCTGAGATCCTGCTGGGTCTCCACGGCGCGGTCCGCCATGGTGTGTCCTGCCTTGGGTTCGGCAGCCGGGACAAGTTCGTCCGTTTCGGTGGTGGTGTGCGGCACGGCTGGCTCCTTTCTGGGTTGCGGATGGGGTGGTACGGGATGGGTGGGGACGGTCAGCTGCGGTGCAGGTGGTCGTACTGGACGGCATGCCGGACCGGGGCGTTGGGCGCCCCGTAACCGTCGTAGCCGCCGCGCCGTTCCACCATTTCGAAGAAGACGCTGCCAACGGTGGCCGTGTAGAAGTGCAGGAATTCGCCGTCGGCGTCCCGGTCGTAGAGCAGGTTCAGGTCCTGGAGGGTGGCCAGGAAGTCCGGGTCCAGGCCGAACCGGGCGTCGAGGTCCTCGTAATAGTTGGCCGGGATCTGCAGGAATTCCAGCCCCCTGCCGCGGGCGGCACGGGCGGTGCCCACCAGGTCGTCCACCGCGAAGGCGATGTGTTCCTGGTACGTGGTCCGGGCCCCGCCGCCTTCCTGCTGGATGAGGGGGGCCAGGTTCAGGACCAGGCGCACTGACCGGTCGGCGCTGAGCATGACCTGCGAGCGGACCAGTCCGGTGGGGCTGGGCACCTCGGCGAAGGGCTGCGGCTGCAGGGCCAGGGCGCTGGTATAGAAGAGGACAGCTTCATCGAAGTGCTGCCAGGGCTGGGCGAGGTTGATGTGGTCGATCACGGCCGTGCTGCCGCCGGCCGGAACGTCCAGGCCTTCGCCGAATTCGCTGGTCCAGGCCGCTGTGCGGTCCGCACTGCCCTGGCAAAGGAACACCTCGGTGGAATCCGGCGCGGCGAAGCCCTGGAAGACCTCCTCGTTGGCCTGGCTCTTGCGGGGGACCGCGGGGGCCTTAAGCTGCTGGGCGCGGGCGGCGGCAATGACGGGGGAATCGACGTCGAACCCCAGGGCAGCAATGGCCGGTGCACTGCCTGCGGCCAGGTCCGGGGCTGCCTCGTTGATGACAACCCGCGCGGCACCCATGCTCCAGAGCTGCACGTCCTTGGTCCGGTGCCGGCCGTCGAAGCCGAAGCCCAACTGGCCCAGGACCGTCTCCAGTCCTGTGGTGTCAGCGGCGCGGACCTCGGCAAAGTTCCAGCCGGCGGGTTCGGCCACCTGCGGAAGGGTTGCCAGTTCCATGGGATAACGACGCCGGGGCACAGCCGGGGTGCCGGCATTGGCATCGAGCCACTTGGCGCCCTGCTCCTCGAGCCAGATGAGCGAGCGCATGCCGTCAACGGCGGTGCGTTCCACATCCGACTGGCGGAAGACGTCGTTGAAGATCTCCAGCGATACCGGGCCGGTGTACCCGGCACGGACCACGTGGCCCATGAACTTGGCCAGTTCGAACTGGCCTTCGCCCGGGAAGACCCGGTAGTGCCGGCTCCAGGACAGCACGTCCATGGCCAGCTTCGGGGCGTCGGCCACCTGGACAAAGAAGATTTTGGCAGGGTCCAGCACCTCGATCGGGGCCGTGTCCCAGTTGCGGGACAGGATATGGAAGGAGTCCAGGCAGGTGCCCAGGTTGGGGTGGTCCACTGCCGTGACCAGCCGGTGCGCGTGTTCGTAGTCGCTGACGAACTTTCCCCAGGCCAGCGCCTCATACGCCACTTTGACGCCGTGGTCGCCGGCGAGCGCGGCCAGTTGGCCCAGCTGCTCCACCCGCAGGTCGTCGCTGTCGATGCTCGCCGTGGCCACGTTGGAGCAGACCAGGATGGTGTCCATGCCAAGCCGGGACATCAGCCTGAATTTAGCGCCCGCCCGGCGCAGGTTGGCGGCCAGCAGGTCCCCGGGGACACTGTCGAAGTCGCGGAACGGCTGATACAGGTCAAGGGTCAGGCCCAGGTCTGCGGCCATTTTCCGGATGTCCTCCGGCGGCAGCGGCGAGGTGACCAGGTCCTGCTCGAAGATTTCGATGCCGTCGAAGCCCGCGATGGCGCAGGCCTGCATCTTTTCCTTCAGGGTGCCGGAGAGGCACACGGTGGCAATTCCGGTGCGCATCAGGCAGCCACCTCCTCGGCGGCGACGAGCTGCAGGAAATGGCTGCGCATCCGGTCCGCGTCCGGTTCCAGGCCCGTGAAGATGCGGAAGGCGTCAGCCGCCTGGCCCACAGCCATCCGGCCGCCGTCCAGCACGGTGCAGCCCTTGGCGCGGGCGTCCCGGACCAGCTCGGTGTCGATGGGCCGGTAGACGATGTCCGCCACCCAGTGCCGGGATTCCACCAATTCCAGGTCCAGCGGTGCGCCGGGGTGGGCCGCCATGCCCACGGGCGTGCAGTGCACCAGCCCGTCGGCGGCAGGCATCAGCTGCGGCAGCTCCGCCGTCGTCCGGCCCGTGATGGTGCTGTCCGGGAAAAAGCCGGCCAGTTCCGCGGCGCGCTGGGCCGCGCGTTCCGGGTCGACGTCCACGAGGTCCAGGGTGCGGACGCCGGCGCTGAGCAGGGCGTATGCGACGGCGGAACCGGCACCGCCGGCGCCCAGCTGGACCACGTGTTCCAGGGCAGCGCCGGGGAGGCCCGCGGCCAGGGCGGCGGCGAAGCCGGACCAGTCGGTGTTGTGTCCCACGAACCGACCGTCACGGATGACTACGGTGTTGACAGCGCCCAGGCGACGGGCATCGGGTGAGATCTCGTCCAGGTGCGCCAGGACCAGCTGCTTGCAGGGGTGGGTGATGTTCAGGCCGTTGAAGCCGAGGCTGCGGGCGCTCCGGAGCAGGCTGCCCACTGCTTCGCCGGCCAGGCCGAGTTCCAGGAGGTCGATGGGCCGGTAGAGGTAGCGGAGGCCCAGCAGACCGGCCTCGTGTTCGTGCATGGGCGGGGTGAGGGATGGCGTAACGCCATCGCCGACCAGTCCCACCAGGTAGGACTCGGTTCGAGAACTCATCCGTGCAGCTCCTTTGGTAACGGCACCCGGTGCGCGGGCCGCTCAGCGGCCGGGACAGGGGGTGTAGGGATGACAGTACAGCATTTGTTCATTAGTCGCACTACTGTTCGAGATGCGAACTTCTAGGCCGGGGGTCAGCGTTGCGGAAGCCGGTCCGCGAGCTCCGCCGCGGCTTCCAGCAGCACCGGCAGGTGCGCCTCGAGCCCTTCGACGGTGAGCCTGAAAACGGGAGCTGCGGTGGCAAGGGATGCGAAGGCGTATCCCTGGGCGTTCAGCACTGGCACGGCCAGTGCCCGCATGCCGGCCTCGTTTTCCTCGTCCATCACGGCGTAGCCCCGGCGCCGGACCGCCTCGATCTCCGCCCGGAACGCGTCCCGGTCCACGATGGTCCGGTCCGTCAGCCGCTCCAGGGGAAGCTCTGCCAGCAGGTGCTCCCGTTCAGCATCCTCGGCAAATGCCACCAGCACCTTGCCGACGGCGGTCGCGGACAGGGAGCCCAGGTGGCCGGGGTCACTGGTGACCCGGAACGTCTGCGGGCCATCCACTTTGTTGACAGTGAGGTGGTGAATGCCGTCGCGGACGCTGAGGATGGTGGCTTCAGCCGTCCGGCCCGTCACCCGGCGCAGGATGGGCAGGGCGGTCCCGGCAAAGCCGTGGTGGTTGGATACCCGCTGCCCCAGCTGGAAGACCCGCAGGCCCAAGTGGTAGCGGCGGCCATCCGGCTCATAATCCACAAAGCCATCGCGGGTCAGTGACCCCAGGAGCCGGTAGGTGGTGCTGAAGGGAAGTCCGGCCCGGCGCGAGATGTCCGCAGCACTGGCCCCGCGGGGCTCATCGCCCAGCAGGACCAGGAGCCCCAGGGCCTTGCCCACCATGTCCGTGCCGCCCGGAACCCGGGCGCCGGCGGCCCCGGGGGGCTGGCTATCAGTGTCATCGCCGGCCAGCGGCTGGGCAGTTGTGGTTTGGTTCACACTCATAGGTCGATGTTGCCACAATGTGAGAGCTATTTCCAGAGTGTGATTATTTTTCTTGACAGGTAACGCAGCTCACAGCCATCATTGCTGTATCGCACCAGTAGCTCCCACCATGCGGCTACCACCTCCGGGATTTTCGGATTCCGGCCAGCACCTCGACGCGCCCGCACCAAGGCAGCGGCAAAATGCTTTTCACTTTTCCCCGACACTGTCGTCACACAAAGGAACGCCATGAGCCAGACACGCCCGTCCGCCGGAGAGGACACTGCCACCGCGCAGGGGACGCCCAAGAAGGCGGCCCTCGCCAGCTTCCTGGGCAGCGCCGTCGAATATTATGACTTCTTCATCTTCGGCTCGGCCGCCGCCCTGATCTTCCCCACCGTCTTTTTCCCGAGCGCGGACGCCAACGCCGCCATTATGTCGTTTGCCACCTTCGGCTTTGCCTACGTGGCCCGGCCCGTGGGCGCCGTCATCCTGGGCCACTTCGGGGACCGGGTGGGACGGCAGAAGGTCCTGATGTTCACCCTGGTCCTGATGGGGGCCTCGACGTTTGTGATCGGCTGCCTGCCGGACTTCAATACCGTGGGCTGGTGGGCGCCGGCACTGCTGGTGCTGGCCCGCCTCTGCCAGGGCCTGTCGGCCGCCGGCGAGCAGGCCGGAGCCTCGTCCATGACCCTGGAACACGCCCCGGACAACCGCAGGTCCTTCTTCACGTCCTGGACCCTCACCGGCACCCAGGGCGGCCAGATCCTGGCGGCACTCGTCTTTATCCCCGTCCTTGCACTCCCGGATGAGATCAAATTCGGCATCGGCTGGCGGATCCCGTTCTGGCTCAGCGCCATTGTGGTGCTGGTGGCCTTCTTCATCCGCCGCACCCTGCACGAACCGCCGGCCTTCGCCGAGGCGCAGAAGACGGCCCAGATCTCGAAGCTCCCGGTGGCCGACCTGCTCAGGGGCCACTGGCGCGATGTGCTCCGCGTGGTGTGCTGCGCGTTCATCGCAGCCGTCTCCACCGTGTTCGGCACCCTGGCCATCAGCTACGCCAAGACCGTTGCCGGCGTTGACGGCACCACCACGCTTTGGCTGGTGGTGGGCGCCAACTTCGTGGCCCTGGGAACGCAGCCCCTGTTCGGCCTGCTGGCGGACCGGATCGGCCGCAAGCCCGTCTTTATCTACGGTGCAGTGGCCAGCGCCATCCTCACCCCGGTGTTCCTGCTCAGCCTCGAATCCGGAAGCGTCCCGCTGATGTTCCTCGCCGCCATCGGCTTCTTCTCCTTCGGATACGCGGCCTCCAACGCCGTCTGGCCCTCCTTCTACGCCGAAATGTTCAGCACCAAGGTCCGGTTCTCCGGCCTGGCCATCGGCACGCAGCTGGGCTTCCTGATGGCTGGCTTCGCTCCGGCGATAGTGGCGGCCATGGGCGGCATCAAGCCCGGCGGCTGGGTCCAGATCAGCATCTTCACCGCCGTGATCTGCGGTATCGCAGCGATTTCGGCCCTCACCGCAAAGGAGTCCTTCCGGACCCCCACCCGGCAGCTCGGCCTGAAATAGCCGTCCCACCGAACCGCCGCGGCTGCCCGTGGAGCCACCCTTGCATGGGGCGGATCCGCGGGCAGCGCCGGTTAGCGGGCCAGGACATGGATTCCCTAAAAGACAACAGGTGAGGCTAACCTAAGAAGTCTCCACTTTTTGCCGGGCCCCGCCGGCGTCACAGCAAGGCGGTTCCCCGTGCGCTCCTTCCCCCGTCCCCGCGTCCTCGTGGCCGCACTGGCCACCCTGGCCCTGGCCGGCTGCGGCTTCAGCGGCTCGCAACCGGGGCCGGACCAAGGCACGGCAACAGCAGACCCGGACCAGCGGATCGTTGTGGACAACTTCCGCGCCCCGGTGGCCAACTGGGCCCTGGAATCGGACGCCGCCTACATCCTGTCCCTGTCCGGCTGCCTTGAGACCCTGGCCAGGTACGACCAGGCGGAAGGCAAAGTGGTGCCGTCACTGGCCACCGAGTGGAAGCAGACCTCCCCGCTGGACTGGGACTTCACCATCCGGGAGGGCGTCTCCTTCCAGGACGGCACGGAGCTCAGCGCCGAGTCGATTGTGGCGGCACTGAACCACGTCCTGGACGCCAAGGTCCCCGCCCGCGCCTTCAACCGGACCATGATCAGCAGCGTCAGCGTTGTTGACGCCGGCACAGTCCGCGTCAGCACGCCAGCCGAAAACCCGCTGGTCCCGTACCGCCTGGCCAGCGTCAACACCGGCATCCTGGCTCCGGCCGCCTACAAGGAAACCGAGGTGGACCCGTTCGGCCACTGCACCGGACCGTTCACCCCAGTCTCCGAGAAGGCCAAGCAGTCGCTGACCCTGGACCGCAACGAGAACTACTGGGGCGGGGACGTCCAGCTCGCCGGCGCCGAAATCCGGTTCATCACCAATGGCGCCACACGGGCGGCCCAAGTGCAGACCGGCGAAGCCGACATCTCCCTGTCCATCCCGGTCGCCAGCCTCGCCACCCTGAAGGGCGCTGCGGGCGTCACCGTGCTCGGCGCCGATTCGCCACGGACCGCCACCCTCTACATGAACAACGGGCGCGCCCCGCTGGACAACGTGGACGTCCGCAAGGCAATCCGGGATTCCCTGGACCTGGACGCCTTGGCCGCCAGCGTCTACGAAGGCGCAGCATTGCCAGCCACCGGGCCGTTCGCCCCCTCCGAACCCTGGGCAGGCGAACGCCGGGAGCAGCAGAAACAGGACATCGAGTCAGCCAGGAAGCTGCTGGCCGGCGCCGGCTACACGGCAGACCGGCCGCTGGAGATCATCGCCATTGTGGAGCGCGCAGAATTCGCCGACGTCGCCGCGGTCATCCAGGAGAACCTGAAGAACATCGGCATCCCGCTCTCCATCCAGGCCAAAGAATACGCCTCGGCCGAACCGGACGTACTGGCCGGCAACTACGACATGCTGCTCAGCCAGCGGAACCGGCTGATCGACATCGCCGATCCCATCGGCTTCCTGACCGCCGACTACACCTGCAAGGGCACCTACAACCTGAGCCGCTTCTGCGACGCCGAGTACGACAGGATCATCGCGGACGCTGCCACAACCGTGGACACCACCGAACGGTACAAGCTGTACGCGGAAGCCGGCCGGATCCTCCAGGACAAGGCGGTGAACGCCTGGCTGGTCAACGAACAGGCCACCGACGCCGTCCGCACCAACGTCCTCTCCTACGTCCAGGACCCGCTGTCCCGCTATGTTCTGACGGCGAAGACGGCCAAGTCCGCCTCCTAGTCCTCCGGAACCGACCGTATGCTGCAGTTCATCACCAAACGAACGGCCACCTTGCTGGCCGCCGTTGCCGTGTCCTCCTTTGCGGTGTTCCTCATCCCCTACGTCACCCCGGGCGACCCGGTACGGAAAATCATCCGGTCCAGGGTCGCCGGGGATGCCATCGACGACTCGTCCGTCCAGGCCCTGGCCCAGAACCTGGGGCTAAACGAATCCCTGGCCACCCAGTATTTCCGCTGGCTTGGCAACTTCTTCAGTGGCGACATGGGCCTGTCCTACGTCAGCCGCACACCCGTGGTGGAGCAGGTCCTGCCCGCGTTGGCCGTCACCCTCAGCCTGGTGGCCATGTCGTTGGGGCTTGCGGCAGCCGTCGCCCTGCCGCTCGGCATCATTTCCGGTCTTCGCCCGGGGAGCATGCCGGACAAAGCCATCACGGGGGTCACCCAGGCGCTGATCGCCATGCCGGAGTACTGGGTGGCGCCTGTCCTGGTCCTGGTCTTCGCCCTCAAGCTGTCAGTGCTGCCCACGGCCGGCTGGAACGACCTGTCATCGGCAGTCCTTCCCGTCTTCACTCTTGCCCTGCGACCCATCAGTTTCTTCACCTCTGCGGTCCGCGCCGGCATCATCGACGCCGCGGCCGCAGACCATGTGCCGGCAGCCCGGGCCCGCGGCCTCAGCCACGCCCAGTCGATCATCCGGCACGTCATCCCGAACGGGATGGTTCCGCTCTCCACGCTGTTCGCCGTCTGGTTTGCCGGGCTGCTGGGCGGTTCCGTGATCGTGGAGGTGATCTTCGCCGTGCCGGGTATGGGAAGGCTGCTTTTCGATGCTGTCATCAACAGCGACATCCCGCTCGCGCAGGGCGGCGTGGTGGTTGTGGTGGCACTGGCCGTCGGCGTGACGACACTGGCCGACTTCGTCCATCGCCTTATCAGCCCCACGGTGGGAGGTTCCCTTGCGTAAGCGGATGACAGTGACCACGGTTGCCGCGGCTGTCCTTGCCCTGATCGTCCTGGCCGTGCTGCTGGCGCCGTGGATTTCACCCTACCCGCCCGCAGAACAGCAGCTCGCGCAGCGGCTGGCGCCGCCGTCGGCGGATCACTGGCTGGGCACGGACAACCTGGGCCGGGACACGCTGAGCCGGATCCTGGAGGGCGGCCGGTTCTCCATGTCGGTCGCCGCGCTGGCGACGGTACTGACGTGCCTGGTGGGCGTCGCCGTCGGAATCATCAGCGCCCGCCGGCGTGGCTGGGTGGATGAATTCCTGACGCGCACCAACGATGTCCTGCTGGCCCTGCCGGAAATGGTGGTGGCGCTGTTCATCGTGGCCGCCCTCGGCACCGGGTTCTGGCCGCTCCTGCTGGCACTGACCGTCACCGGGTGGACGCCCTTCGCCAGGCTGGCCCGCACCCTTGCCTACGACGTTTCGGCACGCGGCTTCGTGGACGCGGCGCGGGTGGTGGGCTGTTCGCCGTGGTTCATCATCTTCCGGCACGTCCTGCCGCACCTCACCGCGCCCATCCTCGGCCAGGCGACACTGAGGTTCGGGCACCTGCTGATCAGCGTCGGCGCCCTCTCCTACCTGGGTCTGGGCGTCCAGCCGCCGCAGTCCGACTGGGGCTCCATGCTTGCCGCGGCCCAGCCCTTCGCAGACCGCGCACCGCTGGGAATCCTGGCGCCTGGCCTGGTCATCTTCACCGTGGCCCTCTGCGTGACGCTGCTGGGCCAGCGGGCCGCACACATGGCCGCGGCGCCGCTGCTCCTGCCCCAGGCGGCACATCAATGAGCGCGCGCCTGGTCCTGGCGGACCTGGACGTGAGGCACGCGACCGACGGCGGCCCGAACCCCAGGCGCCTTCTTTCCGGTGTCTCGCTCGCCGTTGAACCCGGCGAGTTTGTGGCGCTGGTGGGCAGTTCAGGTTCCGGCAAGACGCTGACCGCCATGTCCTGCCTGCGGCTGCTGCCGCCGAACCTTGAAATTGCCGGCGGATCCATCCGCTTGGGAGACCTTGACCTGACCCGGGCCACCGAAGCGGAGCTCAACAAGGTCCGCGGCGGCCGCTTGGGAATGCTGTTCCAACAGCCTAAACGGATGTTCAACCCCAACCGGACCATCGGCTCCCACCTCAAGGAGCCGCTGCGCCTCCATGCCGGGCTTCGCGGCGCCAAGGCCCGGGCCCGGGCTGTGGAACTGCTTGAGGAGGTTGGCTTCGCCGATCCGCTTCGCGGCATCCGTTCCCACCCGCACCAACTCTCGGGCGGGATGGCCCAACGCGCCATGACAGCCCTCGCGCTGGCCGGGCAGCCGGACATGCTGCTGGCTGATGAGCCGACTTCCGCCCTGGACAGGGTCCTGGAACGCCAGGTCCTGCAACTGCTGGACCGGGAACGGCGCGAGCGCGGACTGGGCATCCTGTACATCACCCACAACCTCGCCACCGTTGCCGCGTACGCGGACCGGGTCCTGGTCATGAACGCCGGCAGCATCGTGGAAGCCGGTCCGGCCGGCGAGCTGCTCACCCGGCCTGCGACGGACTACGCCCGCGACCTCCTGGCCGCAGCGCAGCTGGCACCGGTTTCCCGCCGTCGTCCGGCTTCGACAGAGCGTGAGGTCCTTGTTATGGATAAGGTGGGCAAGCACTTCGGGCCCAAGCGCGCCAAGTCCGCGCTTGAGGACGTTTCGCTTACCCTGCGGCGCGGCGAAATCCTGGGTGTCCTCGGCCAGTCGGGATCCGGCAAAAGTACGCTGGCGAGAGCCATCGTGGGGCTTGAGGCACCCAGCACCGGGACCATCACGCGGCGGCTGGACGGCGCCGCCGCGCACCTGCCCACCGCCGTGCAGCTTGTCTTCCAGGAACCGCACAGCGCCTTCGACCCCCGGCTGACGCTGCGGGCCAGCCTGGCGGCCCCGCTCAGGCCGCACCGGTCAGTGACGCCGGCCCAGCGGGATGAGCGCATTGCGACCGCCATCAAGGAAGTGGAACTGGACGCGGGCCTGCTGGACCGGCGTCCCGGCCAGTGCTCCGGCGGGCAGCTCCAGCGGGCCACCATCGCCCGGGCCCTCCTGCTCGAACCGCAGGTCCTGATCTGCGACGAAGCCACCTCCGCCCTGGACGCCCTCACCCAACGGACCATCTTGAACCTGCTGCTCCGCTTGCAGCGGGAGCACCACCTGTCCCTCATCGTCGTTTCCCACGACATGGATGTGGTGCGCTACATGTGCGACCGGGTGGCCGTGCTGCTGGCGGGCCGGGTGGTGGAAGTGGCCGAAACCCGCGACTTCTTCGCAGCTCCCCAGCATCCACACAGCCAGGCCTTGGTGGGGGCGTCCATTCCCTGCCGGGCCGACGGCCTGTGGACCATGCTGGATGCCAGGACCCACGCCGCCCGTGCCGGGCTCAGGGGCGAAGCCCCTGAAGGCTGACCGCCTACGGCCGCCCCGTCGCCAGCACCGCGGCCAGGTCGAAGCTGACGGGTTCCTCCAGCTGGGCATAGGTGCAGGAGGCGGGATCACGGTCCGGCCGCCAGCGGGAGAACTGTGCCGTGTGCCGGAACCTCTCCCCCTCCATGTGGTCATAGCGCACTTCCACCACCAGTTCCGGCCGGAGCGGCACAAAGGAGAGGTCCTTGCCCCCGCTCCACCGGCTGCCTTCCGCCTTGCGGGGCGTCCGCTCCCCTTCTTCCTGCCGGGCCCATGCCCACGGATGCTCCTCGAGGTCCGTGACCAAAGGCTGCAGCTCAGCAAACAGCTCCTGGCGCCGCTTCATCGGGAAGGCGCCGATCACGCCGACGCTCGCCAGCCCGCCGTCGTCCTTGTACAGGCCCAGCAGCAAAGATCCGATGGCGTCCGGGCCGCTCTTGTGCACCCGGTAGCCGGCCACCACGCAGTCCGCGGTGCGTTCATGCTTGATCTTGAACATCACGCGTTTGTCCGGCTGGTAGGTTCCGGCAAGGGGTTTGGCCACGATCCCGTCCAGCCCTGCCCCCTCGAACTGCCGGAACCAGCTCCCGGCCGTGTCCTTGTCGGTGGTGGCGGCCGTGAGGTGGACCGGGGCGCGGCTGCCGGCGAGCGCCTCCTCCAGCGCCGCCCGGCGTTCGGCGAACGGCCGGCCGGTGAAGTCGTCGTCGCCGAGGGCCAGCAGGTCAAAGGCCACAAACGACGCCGGGGTCTCCCCTGCCAGGAGGTTCACCCGGCTCGCGGCGGGGTGGATGCGCTGCTGCAGGGCATCAAAGTCGAGGCGGTCCCCGGCGGCGCCCACCAGGACGATTTCGCCGTCCACCACGCACCGCGGCGGCAAGTTCTTCTTCAACGCGGCCACCAGTTCCGGAAAGTAGCGGGTCAGTGGTTTTTCGTTCCGGCTGCCGATCTCCAGGTCGTCCCCGTCGCGGAAGATGATGGACCGGAACCCGTCCCACTTGGGTTCGTAGCTCAGCTCCCCTTCCGGGATGCCGCTGACGGCTTTGGCGAGCATGGGCGGGACGGGCGGCATCACGGGGAGTTCCATGGACCCCATTCTGTCCCCGGACCGCGGCGGGCGGAACCCCGCCGCGGGGTGCGGGCGGCTACTTTTCGTCCGGCCCCAGGTCCGGTGCGGCGACGAACTGCACGGTCCGGGTGGTGCTGCCATGCAGTTCCAGGATGGCCAGTTCGTTGCGGCCCGGCTGCAGCAGCGGCCCCGGAACGTAGAGGGTCCGTTGCGGCCCCCGGCTCCAGTAGCGGCCCAGGTTGAAGCCGTTGACAAACGCGTTGCCCTTGGTCCAGCCGTCCAGCCGCAGGTAGCGGTCGGCAGGCTCGTCCACCTCGAAGTCCGCAAACGCAACGGACGGCCCCGGCACACCGGCATCCGCCGCAAGGTCCGTCGCGGCGGCGCGCAGGCTGCCCAGCTTTCCAACGTCCACCGCCTGGATGTCCCAGTCCAGCAGTTCGCCGCCGTTGAGCTTCACGGGCGCCATCAGGCCCTTGAATTCGCCGATCCGCCGGCCGTAGTTCACCCGGCCCTGGTCCTCCACCAGGACCTGGAGCAGCCCGCCGGACGGGATGGTGATGGCCCGTTCCCCCAGTTCGCGGCTGAGGACACCCACCGGCGAGCCGGCCAGGAAAAACTGCGCCCGGTCCCGGACCTCCGCCACGGTCAGGACGCCGCCGCGGTCCACTTCGGTGCTGTAGAGGGTGAAGCCGCGGTATTGCCCGGCGTCCTCGGTGGTGGGCGCCGGCCCGGCCAGGGTGCGGGGCCCGCCCAGCAGGTCCAGGGAGCCAAGCAGTCCGGCGGCGGACGTGACGGCCACCCCGGCTTCGGCGGCAGGGCGCCGCCGGGAAGGCAGCTCCTCCGGGACGGGGAAGTGTTTGGCGATCACGTCCCGGAAGGCGAAGTACTTGTCCGTGGGGTAGCCGTCCTCGCTGAGCGGGGCGTCGTAGTCATAGGAAGTGATGGTGGGCTCGTAGATGCCCTTGTCGTTGGCGCCGTTGGTGAAGCCGAAGTTGGTGCCGCCGTGGAACATGTAGACGTTTACGGAGGCGCCGGCGCTGAGCAGGGCATCGAGTTCGGCGGCGGAGGCGGCAGCGTCGGTGGTGTGGTGGTGGGTGCCCCAGTTATCAAACCAGCCGTTCCAGAATTCGGCGCACATCAGCGGTCCGGTTGGCTGCCGTTCCCGGAGGAAGGCCAGCCGCTCCGCCGTCCGGGACCCGAACGTCCCGGTTTTGTGCAGGAACGGCAGCGAGCCGTCCTCGATCATGCTGCCGAAGGGCTGGTCGCACGTGAACAGCGGCACGTCAACGCCGGCATTCAGCGCGAAATCGACGAGGTGCTGCAGGTAGGCCTTGTCGCTGCCGTAGGCGCCGTACTCGTTTTCGATCTGCAGCAGGATGACCGGCCCGCCCCGGCTGACCTGGCGTTCGACGACGATGGGCAGCAGGCCGGCCAGGAACCCATCCACGGCGGCCAGGAAGCCCGGTTCGCTGCTGCGGACGCCGATGGACGGGTCCGTGAACAGCCAGGCGGGCAGGCCGCCGTTGTCCCACTCGGCGCAGATGTACGGCCCCGGCCGGACAATGGCCTGCATCCCCTCCGCCTGGACCAGATCCAGGAACCGGGCCAGGTCCAGGCCCCCGTTGGTCAGGAACGTGCCGGGTTCCGGCGAGTGCTCGTTCCAGGGCACGTAGGTCTCGATGGTGTTCAGGCCCATCAGCCGGGCCTTGTGGATCCGGTCCGCCCACTGGTCGGGGTGGACCCGGAAGTAGTGGATGGCACCGGAGAGGATGCGGAACGGTGCGCCGTCCAGCAGGAAATCCTCGGTGCCGATCTCGAAATGTCCCATCCGGGGTGCTCCTTCTTAAGTGGTTTTGGCGGGCTGCGGCCCGCGGGTTTGGTGCGGCCGGGGATCGGCCGGCAGTGCGGCGCCGGCGCGGGGCAGGGCGCCGCGGCTGGGCACTCCTGCCTGCTCAAGGAATCCCTCAAGCGCCAGGGTTGCCATGCCCAGGGTGACGGCGTTGCCGACGACGGTGGACAGTCCCACACGCACCACGCCCCCGGCGCTGGGCAGCATCTCCCGGGCCAGGTGTTTCTCCGTGGCCTGGAGCAGTTCGGGGCCGATGTTGGCCGCGGTCCAGCCGAGGATGCTGACGTGGTCCGGGTTGATGAAGTTGATGAGGTTGCCCAGGGCGGCGGCGAAGTACCGGCCCGTGACGTCCAGCAGTTCGGTGCAGTCGGGGTCGCCGGCGGCCAGGCCTTTGGCGACGGCGAGGACGAATTCCCGCTGCCGGTCCGCCGTGAGGAGGGGGTGGCCTGCGTTGATTTCCGCCATGGTCTGCTGCAGGCCGGGCACCCCCAGGTACGCCTCCACACAGCCGTGCCGGCCGCACCGGCAGAGCCGGCCGCCAAACATGAGGGTGGTGTGGCCCCATTCCCCGGCGGTGTTGCTGGCGCCCCGGACCAGCTCACCGTCCAGGGCAAGGCCGGCGCCCACACCGGTGCCCAGGTTCACGGCAGCGATGTTGGCCACCAGGCGGCCGGCGCCGAACCAGAGCTCGGACAGGGCGATCGCCCGCAGCGGGTTGTCAACGTCCACCGGCAGCCCGATCGCGTTGCTGAGCAGGGCCTGGATGTTGACCTCGTGCCAGTCCCAGTTCGGGGCGAAGACGGACACCCCCCGCTGGGGATCCACCTGGCCCGGGAGGCTGACGCCGACGCGCACCAGCGAGCTGCGGGCGATTCCGGCGTCTGCGGCGGCCTGGTTGATGACCCCTGCCACCCGGCGGACCAGGGCCGCCGGTTCGTTTTCCTCGATGCCCAGGGCACTTTCGGCCTTGCCGATTACACACAGGGAGAGGTCGTAGATGTCCACGTGGATGTACGTTTCCGCGATGTCCACCCCCACCAGGGTGCCGCGTTCGGGGGATATCTTCAGCCGGGTCACGGGCCGGCCGCCGCCGGAGTCCTCGCGGCCGGCCTCCACCAGCACCCCGGCCTCGATCAGCTCGCCCACAATGCTGGAGATGGTGGCGAAGCTCAGTCCCGTGGCGGAGGCCAACTCCTGGCGGGTGGCGGTGCGGAGGGCATAGAGGCCGCGGAGCAGCGCGAAGCGGCTTTCATTGCGGATGTCCCTGGACGTTCTTTTCGGCATTGGTGTGTTTTCGTTGTTGGTGCGGATCAGCTGGCGGCCGGACGGCACAGCAGGGAGTCGAGGGTGCCGGCCGCGGTGCCCCGGCATTCGAGCAGGAGCGTCAGCCTGGCGTCCGGTTTTATCATAGGGGCCGGGAACCAGATCACGCCGGGGTCGCCGCCGCGGAGCTCCAGGTCACTGCCGGGCTCCTGCCCGCCGGGGAAGAACCGCCCCAGCCGCTGGCCGTCGAGCCACACGCCGGCCATCAGGCCTGACCCGGCCGCTGCCAGGAAATACCCGTGTCCCGGCTGCAGCGCTGCAGTGTCCGGGACCAGCCAAACTGGCTGGCCGGGGCGGACAACCACCGGCAGCGGTTCCGCCGCGGATTCAACCGCCGCGGTCCCGGCGGCAAGCGCCAGGGCGTCCAGGTGCTGTTGGGGCAGTGCCTGCACGTCCCAGTCCCGCAGCGGCGTTCCCGACAGCAGCGTCACGGCCACGGACGGGGCCGACGGGTCATGGGTCAGGCTGACCGCCACGTCCCAGCTGTCCGCACCGGCCGGCAGGGGCAGGTAGGGGTTTTCGGCGGGAACGGCCACGGAAGGACCGCCGTCCACCCGCACCTGCACGGGAGCGGCCAGCCCGGCAAAGTGCAGCCACGCCTCCCCCTGCCGGGGAGCCGGAATGGTTTTGCGGTATTCGATGCCGGCGCCCAGCCGTGTGCTGCTCCAGCCGCCGAACCTGCGGACGGCGCCGCCGGGTGCGGCCCATTGGTCCGGGCCGTGGACCCGCCACAGCCCGGAGACGTCCGTGGCGGCGATGACGGCCAGGACGGTCCCTACCCCGCGCAGCGAGCCGAGGGCCAGCGCGGGCAGCCGGACGTCGTCGAAATTTGCGTGGCCCCAGATTTCGACGTCGGCCACCACCTCGCCGCCGGCGGCGGGCAGGTCCACATCCATGCCGACGCCGTAGGGAATCCTGGTGCCCAGGGGCACTGATCCGCCGGCCGGAGTGCTGTGGTGGGAAAAATCCACGATGTCGGCGGCCCCGTGGATAAGAAGCCGGCGGCAGCCTGCGGGAACAGCGGCCCGGTACCGGGCCCGGCCGGCATACACACCGACTTCCTCCAGTGGCGGCGCCGCGGCGTGCCGGGTTGCCGGAATCCCGGTGAAGGGCCGGGCAGCAAGGGTGCGTCCGGTGGAAAGCCCGACGCCGGCACCCGGGCTGGCCACGGCGCCCGTCGTGGGTGCCGCGGACGTTGCCCACGCCAGCCGGGTGCCGTCGTCGAACGCCACCTCGCCGGGACCCGCCGCCACGTCCACGATGAGGAAGCTGCCGCTGTGGCCGGCGGTGCCGGACAGCACTGTGGTGTCCCGGTCCGTCGAGAGCACCAGCACCGCGCCCGGGGCGGGCGCAAACGTGAGGTTCAGGACGCCGGGGGCAGCGGCGCTGGCCGTCAGTTCGGCCGTGGCCAGTTCCAGCACGGCCGGCACGCCCCAGCCTGCCAGCGGCAGGCCGGCCAGGAGCAGCGGGCAGTGGCCGGCGGGAACCAGGGCCGTGGCGGTGGCCCCGGCATCGGTCTTGAGCTGCAGCATCCCGTCCGTGCCGGACAGGTTGGGCAGCCCGGCCAGGAACCCGCCGCCGTCGAGCGCCAGCACGGGCCGGACGCTGGACGTGGCGAAGTCGGGCACCAGTGCCAGCGGCGCGGCCAGGACGGGAGCCGCGCCTGCCAGCCGGACGCCCAGCGCACCGATCACCGCCGCCAGCCGCTGGCCTTCGGCGTACTCCGGCCGGGTGGCGCCGTCGGCTGCCACGTAGCCGCCGAAGTCGTAGCTGTGGGTCATGAAGTTGCCGGGGTTTCCCCAGTTTCCGGCGGACGGGTTCAGGTCGAAATTCCAACCCGAGCTTTGCAGGTAGGGGGCCAGCAGGCGGGCACCCGAGAGGAGTCCGCGGCGCAGTGTCAGGTGGAGCCGGTTGGTTTCCGTGATAAGCAGCGGGATCCCCTGGGCGGCCAGTTCCTGCTGGTACGCCAGCACCTCGGCCTCAACGTCAGGGGAGGCGTCGTCCGGGTAGAAGTTTGCGGCCGGCACCACACCCCGGGCGTTGCCGGTGGCGCCGGCAAGGTCGCCCTGGCCGGCGCAGGCAATGATGGGAACCGTGATCCCGGCAGCCCTGGCCGCGTCCGCGAGGGCTTCCACGTAGCCGGTCCGGTCCTGGCAGTCGAAGAAATCCAGTTCGTTCTCCACCTGGACCAGGACCACGCTGCCGCCGTTGCCGTGCTGGCGTTCGGCGATCAGGGGCAGTACCTCCCGGTACCAGGCCAGCGCCTGGGACAGGAAGCGCGGCTCGTTCTGCCGGACCCGGAGTTCGGGATCCAGCCCCAGCCAGGCCGGCAGTCCTCCGCCGTCCACCTCGGAGCAGATGTACGGGCCGGGGCGGGCCATCACCAACAGGTCCTCCTCGGCGGCGAGGTCCAGGAACCGCGCGATGTCCCTGGCGCCGGTGAAGTCGAACGTGCCGGGCCGGAGCTCGTGGAAGTTCCAGGGAAAGTAGACGTCCACGGCGCGGTACCCTGATGCGCGGACCAGCCGGAGGCGTTCGCGCCACTGCTCCGGAGGAAGCCGGAAGTAGAACAGCGAGGAGCACAGCAATACCTCGGGGCCGCCGTCGATCAGCAGCCGGCCGTCCTCGAGGCGGACGCTGCCGCCGTCGGAATCCTGCATCATTTCACCCCTGCGCTGCCGGTGGTGATGTTCATTTCGTACATGTATTTCTGGCCGAAGTAGTAAATGATGATCATGGGCAGGGACAGGAACACGGTGCCCACCATGACCAGGTTCCACGGCGGTGTCTGCAGTTCCTGGCTGGTGCTGGTCAGCAGCTGGACGCCCAGCGCCAGCGGCATCTTGGTGTCGTCGTTGATGTAGATCAGTGGGCCCATGAAGTCGCCCCAGGTGAAGGTCAGGGTGAAGATGGCGATGGCCATCAGGACCGGGGTCATCATGGGCAGCACAATCCGGCGGAAGATGCCGAAGTAGCCCAGCCCATCCACCATGGCAGCCTCATCCATTTCCAGGGGCAGCCTGGAAACAAACTGCCGGATCAGGAAAATGTTGTAGGCGTTGCCGAAGAAGTTGGGGATGATCAGCGGCAGGAACGTGTTGATCCAGCCGAGCTCCTTGAACAGGATGAACTGCGGGATCATGGTGATCTGGGCAGGGATCATCATGGTGGCCAACACAATCATGAAGGTGATGTTTTTACCCTTGGCACGAAGCCGGGCGAAGGCGTAGCCCACCAGCGCGGAGGAGAACACCTGCCCCACGGTGGCGAACACCGAGATGATGACGGAGTTCAGCACAAAGTTGCCCACCGGCTGCTGGGTCTGGAAAATCCGCACGAAGTTGTCCCACTGGAATTCTGTGGGGATCAGTGAGAAGCTGCCGGATGCCACCGTCTGGTCGCTGCTGAGGGCGATGGAGACCACAAACACCAGCGGTGCGAAGAAGATGGCGGATGCCACCGTGAGCCACCCGTAGGTGAAGGCGGAACTTTTGTAGACCTTGAGGGCGGCCATCAGTTCTTGACCTCGGTTTCGTAGAAGACCCACTTGCGTGAGGTGGCGAAGGCCAGGACGGTCAGTGCCATGACGATGAGGAACAGCACCCAGGAGATGGCGGAGGCGTAGCCCATCCGGTAGTTCCGGAAGGCCTCGTTGAACAGCAGCGGGACCACCATCTGGCTGGCGTTGTCCGGCCCGCCCTGGGTCAGGATGTAGACCTGCGCAAACACCTGGAACGCACCGATGATGCCCATGATCAGGTTGAAGAAGATGATGGGGGTCAGCTGCGGAAAGGTGATGCTCCAGAACTGGCGGATCCCGGAGGCGCCATCGATTTCTGCCGCTTCGTAGAATTCCTGCGGGATGCCTTTCATACCGGCCAGCAGCAGCACGGTGGCACCGCCTGCCTGCCACAGGGACAGCAGGATGATCGCAGGCTTGACCCAGTCGCTCTCGAAGAGCCAGGCGGGACCGTCGATCCCGAACACGGCGAGGAACCTGTTGAGCGGGCCGGAATCGGGTGCCAGCACCATCTGGAAGATGAGGGCGACGGCGACGATCGGCACCAGGTGCGGCAGGTAGACCAGGGTGCGGAACAGCTTTCGCCCCTTCATCTGCTTGTTCAGCAGCGCGGCCAGGAACAGCGCGATGGCCATGCCCAGCGGCACGGAGAAGAACGCGAAATAGAACGTGTTCCAGAGGGATTTATGGAAGATCTCGTCTTCGGTGAAGAGCCGGACGTAGTTGGCAACGCCCACCCAGTTGGGGTCCGTGAAGGAGTCCCAGTCCGTGAAGGACAGGTAGATGGAGGCCAGCATGGGGCCGAGCAGGAACACCACAAATCCGATGATCCAGGGTGAGATGAAAAGCCAGAAGAACCTGGCTTCCTTGCGGCGCATGGCGCTGGGGCGGGCCTTGCGGGGGTTGGGCGCCTCCCGCGCCGGTGCGGGGCCCGGCGCGGAGGTGGGCTTCTGCAGGACTGACATGGCCGTCTGCCGCGCCTAGGCCTTGACGATGGACTCAAGCCGCTTCTGCAGGTCAGCGGCGCTGGCCTTGGCATCGGACTTGCCGAGCCAGAAGTCGGACAGCGCGTCAGTCATGGCCTTCTGCATTTCGTTCCACTCGGGGATGAACGGGGGTTTGAAGATGGACGGTGCGGAATCGGGGAACACCTGCATGTCCACGGTGGCGTCCAGCCAGGCCGGCTTGAGGAACTCCTGGCTGCTTTGCAGGTCCTGGCGGGCGGGGACGTCCTGGCCCAGGTCCATGATGGGTTTCTGGCCCTCGGCAGAAGTCATGAATTCAATGATCTTGAAGGCGTCGTCGGGGTTTTTGCTGCTCCGGGACACGGCAAGGCCGGAACCGAAGGCTGCGATGGCCTTCTCCTGGCCGCGCCAGACGGGCGCCACATCCCAGCTGATGGTCTTTTGTTTGGCCAGGCTGCCGATGTTCCAGAAGCCAGTGCTGTTCATCATCACCTTGCCCGACGCGAAGGCGGCGTCGCCGCCCACGCCGGCGCCCATGTTGGCGTAGTCAACCTTGGACGGGGCCACCTTGTGCTTAAAGACCAGGTCCTGGCAGAACTGCAGCGCCTCGATGACTTCAGGGGTGTTCACGGTGGGCCGGCCGCTGCCCGGATCGATGATCTGTCCGCCGTTCTGGTAGGCGAAGGACATCCAGATGGGCCACCATTCGGTGCCGCCGTAGCCGTAGACGCCGTCGCCGGTGAGTTCCTTGGCGGCCGAGAGCAGGTCGTCCCAGGTCCATTCCGCCGTGGGTGCCGGGATGCCCTTCTTCTCGAATTCGGCGGTGTTGTAATACATGATCATGGCTCCGGCGCGGTCCGGGATGGCGTAGGTCTTGTCCTTGTACTTCCAGTTCTCCGCCACGGGCCCGAAGGTCGCGGAGAGGTCCAGGGCGGACTTGCCGATCAGATCGTCCAGGGCCAGCAGCTGGTTCTTTGAGCTGTAGGCGTTGGCGTCTTCCGCGACCTGCATGATGTCCGGGCCGGTGCCGCCGGAGATCATGGTCTGGACCTTCTGGGCGTAGTCCTTGTTCGGAATCAGCTGGAGCGTGATGTTGTAGTCGGGGTATTTGGCCTTGGCGAGGTCCAGCCGGGCCTGGTATGCGGCCTTGTCCGGGTCCCCGCCCCAGACGGTCATCACGAAGTCCTTGCCGCCGGATGAGGAGGCGGTGCCGGACCCGCCGCAGGCCGTGAGGGTGATGATGCCCAGGGCTGAGGCGCCCAGGCCGGCCAGGACGTTGCGGCGCGAGACGGTGGTTTCAAGAAGCTTCATTGCTTTCCCTTCAGATGGCCCGGCGGTCATTGCCGGAAACTGTGTACCAAGAGCCTGGGCTGGCGCGGGTGTCCCCCGGATAGCCGGCAGACCCTTACGCTAGTGCTTATTCTAACCATCGTCAATAGTTTTTTGTGATCGCTAACACATGATCCTCGGGGCTGCCGACGGGTCATCACGGGCGGTGGGGCGGCGGCTGTGAAATGATCAACCATGCGCGCCATGCAACACTCCAGCAAACTTCAGAACGTCCGGTACGAGTTGCGGGGCCCCATTCTGCAGGCAGCCAAAACCATGGAGGCGGAGGGGCACCGGATCCTCAAGATGAACCTGGGCGACACTGCCCCGTTCGGCATGGAAGCCCCCGAGTCCGTGGTGGTGGACATGATCCACCACCTCCGGGGCGCGCAGGGCTACAGCGACTCCAAGGGAATCTTCTCCGCCCGTACCGCCATCTCGCAGTACTACCAGACCCGCGGCCTGATGCAGATCGGCGTGGAAGACATCTTCATTGGCAACGGCGTCAGTGAGCTCATCTCCATGTGCCTGCAGGCGTTTATGGAAAACGGCGACGAAATCCTGGTCCCGGCGCCCGATTATCCGCTGTGGACCGCCGCCGTGACCTTGACGGGCGGCAGGCCGGTGCACTACCTCTGCGAGGAAGCGGACAACTGGTGGCCGGACCTGGCCGATGTCGAGGCGAAGATCACCAGCCGGACCAAGGGGATTGTGATCATCAACCCCAACAACCCCACGGGCGCCGTCTACCCCCGCCACATCCTTGAGCAGTTCGCGTCGCTGGCCCGGAAGCACAACCTGGTCCTCTTTTCGGACGAAATCTACGAAAAGGTGCTCTACGCCGGCGCCGAGCACATCCATACAGCGGCCGTCGCGGAGGATGTCTGCTGCCTGACGTTCAGCGGCCTGTCCAAGGCCTACCGGATGCCCGGCTACCGCGCCGGCTGGGTGGCCATCACCGGCCCGTTGGCCGCGACCGCCAGTTACCGCGAAGGCCTGGAGCTCCTCGCCTCACTGCGCCTGTGCCCGAACGTTCCCGCCCAGCACGCCATCCAGACCTGCCTGGGCGGCTACCAAAGCATCGAGGCGCTGGTCCGGCCCGGCGGAAGGCTCCGGGAACAGCGGGATCTCGCCTACCAGTTGCTGACCGCCATCCCCGGTGTCACCTGCGTCCCGGCGGCGGGGGCCATGTACCTTTTCCCGCGCCTGGACCCGGACCTCTACCCCATCGCCAGCGACGAGCAGTTTGTCCTGGACCTGCTCCGGGACCAGAAAATCCTGGTTTCCCACGGCACGGCCTTCAACTGGCCTGCGCCGGACCATTTCCGGTTCGTCATCCTGCCCTCCGTCCTGGACATCGAGGAGGCCGTGGGCAGGATCGCCACGTTCCTGGCCGGCTACCGGGCGGCCGGCACGGAGTAGGGGCCGGCGGAAACAGCGCCGGCGCGCAGAACTAACCGGCAGCTAACGGCGGTGAAACCGGCGCGCAACATTGCAGGGCCACACTGGAACTGCGGGCAAGGGCCCGTCCCAGCGCCAGGAGGCCCCCATGTTGACGAAAGCGACGCCGAATGTAACCAGAGTCCGCGCCCTGGACCAGCTCCACCGCGGTGATGAAATTGAAGCCAGGCTCTCTGTGGGCCCTTCATACGACGACGTGGTCATCCGCCGCGGCAGTGTCCAGGAGACCGCGCCGGGCATCGGCGTCATCTGGATCGTCGACCGGCTTACCGGCCTGCGGAAGGCCATCAACGCTGACGAGTGCAGCATCTGGCGGGTGGCCTGAGCCGGACCGGGCACGGCAGTGCGGGCGCAGTCAGTATGGACTGCCCGCACGGCGCTGGACCCTTCCGCCTCAGCCGCCGGCCACGGATTGGATGACCAGTACTTCCTGGCCGGGCTCCACCTCGGTAGCCAGGCCCTGCAGGCGGCGGACCTCGTCGCCGTCCACATAAACATTGACGAACCGGCGCAAGGCACCCGTTTCGTCCCGCAACCGGCGGGCCAGGATGGCAAAGTCCGCCGTCACCGCATCCAGCACGCTCCCAACAGTCACCGCCGCGTCAGCGGGCGCAGTCAGAACGGACTGCCCGCCGGCCAGGGGCTGCAGCACGCTGGGCAGCACCACAGTGATGTCAGGCACCGGCCACCACTGCCGCCCGGACGCACAGGACATCCGGCAGGTGGGCAGCCACCTCGGTGAAGGTTTCCCCCTCGTCCGGGCTTGCGTAGACGGAGCCGCCACGGGTGCCGAAGTAGACGCCTGCCGGTTCGGCGCTATCCACTGCCGCGGCGTCGCGCAGGACGCTGTTGTATTCGTGGTCCGGCAGCCCGGTGGTGGATCTAAGCCAGGTGGCACCGGCGTCGTCCGTCCGGTGCACCGCGAGTTCGGCATCCGGCGGAATCCGTTCGCCGTCGGCCTTCAGCGGAATGACCCAGGCGGTCCCTTCCCGCCGCGGATGCGCCAGCATCACAAAGCCGAAGTCTGCGGGAAGCCCATCAGCGATGGACGTCCAGGTGTCGGCGTTGTCGTCTGTCCGGTACACACCATGGTGGTTCTGGGCGTACAGCCTGCCTTCGATCCCGGCGTCCGCCGCAATCTTGTGCACACACTGGCCGAATTCCGGTTCGGCGTCCGGCATAAAGCCCGCAGAAATGCCGCGGTTCCGCGGCTCCCAGGAGGAGCCCCCGTCCAGGGAACGGTAGACGCCGCCGGTGCTCATGGCGATGTGGACGGTGTCACCGCCTGGCTGCACCACGATTGAATGCGCCGCCGCGCCGCCGTAGCCTGCGCCCCACTCGCTGCGGTGGGGGTGGTCCCACAGGCCCCGGTTCAGCTCGAAATGCTCTCCCCCGTCCGTTGATTTCCAGACCGAGATGGGCTGGGCACCCGCCCACACCACCCCGGGCCGGGATTCTGCGTCCGGATGGATCTGCCAGATCCGCTCCACCGCCGCCCCGGTGTCAGCGGGAAAAGTGATGGCGCCCTCCGCAGGCTCGGACCACGTGGCGCCAAGATCGTCGGAGTGTGCCACGGTGGGCCCCCAGTGCTCGCTGCGCACCCCCACCATGATCCGCGTCCGGCCTTCCCGCGTGTCGATCCCCACGCTGGGGATCTCGCTCATCAGGAAGTGCGGGCCGGTAAAGGCCCAATTGCTCCGGTCCGGGCTGGTGGCCAGCCATAACCCTTTTTTGGTTCCGATCGCCAGGACATAACTCTCCGCGGTTGCCATGCGTTCCATGCAACCACCGGCAGCGGCGGGCCGCAACGGTTTTCTTTCCAACAACAGTTTGGCCGGCTTTTTTGTGGTGTGGAAAATAAAGCGAAAGTACTTATTCGCGGTGCTGGCGGACCGCCCTACCAGCCAGTAAGCTTAATTTCGCAAGCCCAAGTGAACCGCGGGCCTGCCCAAATGCTGCTCCGGAGTGCGTATCCCCCAATAACGCACTCCGGAGCTTTTTTGTGCCCGGCGAAGATCATGAGGCCCGCCACGGGAATACCCCCCAGGGGTACTTGCGCCATACCCCAAGGGGGTATAAGTTGGCGTTATGGACACTGCAGAACAGCCCACGCCGGAGCACACCCCCGCCGTCCACGGCTACACGGGCAACAAGGACGCCTACCTCCGCCGGCTCAAGCGCATCGAGGGCCAGGTCCGCGGCATCGCCCGCATGGTGGACGAGGACAAGTACTGCATCGATATCCTCACCCAGGTCTCGGCAGTCACGAAGGCCCTGCACGCCGTGAGCCTGGGCCTGGTAGAGGAACATATCGGCCATTGTGTGGTGGGCGCCGCCGCGGAACCGGATCCGGAACTGCGCGCCGGGGCCATCGATGCAAAGGTCAAGGAAGCCACGGAAGCCATCGGCCGCCTGATCCGTTGAGGCAGCACCAGCCTGCGAACACCACCCACAACCCAAGGAGCCAGCCATGAGCACCATCTCACCCATCACCACCACCGTCAGCGTGTCCGGCATGACCTGCGGCCACTGCGTCTCGGCGGTCAGCGAAGAACTGGAGTCCCTGGCCGGGGTGGAAGCGGTCGCCGTAGACCTCAACGCCGGCGGCATCTCCACCGTCACCATTACCTCGAGCGGCGCCTTGCCGCCGTCGGACATCGGTGAAGCAGTGGCCGAGGCCGGCTACCTTGTCGTCGCCAACCAGGCCTGAACCCTTTTATCCCCTGACCAAGGAGGCGGACATGAGCCAGCACAAGCTCCTGCACCCATCGGACCACCGCACGGTTGACCTGGACATCACAGGCATGACCTGCGCGTCGTGCGTCAACCGCGTGGAAAGGAAGCTGGGCAAGCTCGAAGGCGTGGCAGCCACCGTCAACCTGCCCTTGGAATCCGCCCACGTGAGCGTTCCTGCCCACATCAGCGATGACCAGCTGGTGGCCACCGTCAACGCTGCCGGCTACACGGCCACCGTGCGGCCCGCCGCGGACCACGGCCACAGCCACGCGATGGACCCTGCCGGCGGGGACCACATGACCCACGGTGGTTCCGCCGCATCGCTGCGCCCCCGCCTCCTGGCCTCCGCAGCCCTCACGGTCCCCGTTTTCCTCATCTCCATGGTGACCGCCTTCCACTTCCCGCACTGGGGCTGGGCCGCCGCCGTCCTGGCCCTGCCCGTGGTGACCTGGGCCGCGTGGCCCTTCCACCGGGCCGCAGCCATCAACGCAAGGCACCTGGCCTCCACCATGGACACCCTGGTGTCCATCGGCGTTGCTGCCGCCTACCTGTTCTCCGCCTGGCAGCTGCTGGCGGATCCCCGCATGACCGAAAGCCCCGGAATGGAGGGCATGGCAGCCGGCGGGCTCTATTTCGAAGTGGCGGCAGTGGTCACCACCTTCCTGCTCCTGGGCAGGTTCCTGGAGGCCAACGCCAAGCAGAAGGCGGGCGATGCCTTGCAGGCCCTCCTGAACCTCGGCGCCAAGGCTGCCACTATCCTGCGGGAGGGAAACGAACTGTCGATCCCCGCTGACCGGCTGCAGGTGGATGACCTGCTGGTGGTCCGCCCCGGCGAAAAAATAGCCACGGACGGCGTGGTCACCGAGGGGACATCGGCCGTTGACGCATCCCTGGTCACCGGCGAATCCATGCCGGTGGACGTGGGTCCGGGCAGCCGGGTAACCGGCGCCACCATCAATACCTCAGGCCGGCTGCTGGTCCGGGCCACCCGCGTGGGGTCAGCCACCACGCTGGCCCAGATGGCCCGGCTGGTCTCCCAGGCCCAGACCGGCAAGGCGCCCATCGCCCGCCTCGCCGACCGCGTCAGCGCCGTGTTCGTACCGGTGGTGCTGGTCATTGCCGTGGCCACGTTCGGGCTCTGGCTCCTGGCTGCCGGGCCGGCCATCTCCGCCGGCGAGCTGAGTTCCGCGTTTACCGCTGCGGTGGCCGTGCTGGTCATCGCGTGTCCCTGCGCCCTGGGGCTGGCCACACCGGTTGGCCTGCTGGCGGGAACGGGACGCGGCGCCCAACTGGGCATCCTGATCAAGGGCCCGCAGGTCCTGGAGGACACCCGGACGGTGGACACCATCCTGCTGGACAAGACCGGTACCGTCACCACCGGCATCCTGTCTGTGGACGGCACCACGGCGCTGCCGGGCTTCACGGAAGCCGAAGTGCTGCGCCTGGCGGCGGCAGTCGAGACCGCGTCGGAACATCCAGTGGCCAGGGCCATCGCCGCGGCCGGGAAGAGCCGGGAAACGCACGACGGCGGCGCCTTGCCGCCCGTCCACGGGTTCCGTTCCGAGCCAGGCGGCGGAGTGCTGGGAACCGTGGAAGGCAGGCTGGTGGCCGCCGGCCGCACCGGCTGGCTGGAACAGTCAGGACTTGCCCTGGGCCCGGACCGGAAAGCCGCGTTGGCGGCTGCCGAAGCGGGGGGTGCCACCGCCGTCTGGGTGGCCGTGGACGGTGCACCGGCCGGCATCATCAGCCTCCGGGATGCCCCCAAGGCAGGCTCCGCGGACGCAGTGGGCGCGTTGAAGGAACTCGGACTGCGTCCCATCCTGTTGACCGGGGACAACGCCGCGGCGGCTGCGAAGGTGGCTGCCGCCGTCGGAATTGATCCTGCCGACGTGTTTTCCGGGGTCACTCCGGAAGGGAAAGTGGCGGCCGTCCGGACGCTCCAGGCTTCGGGCGCCACGGTGGCCATGGCGGGCGACGGCGTGAACGACGCCGCGGCACTGGCACAGGCGGACCTCGGCATCGCCATGGGCTCGGGCACGGACGTGGCCATCGAGGCAGCGGACCTGACGGTGATGGGAAACGACCTGGCCCAGGTGGTGCAGGCCATCCAGTTGTCCCGCAGGACCCTCGCCACCATCAAAACGAACCTGTTCTGGGCCTTCTTTTACAACGCGGTGGGTATCCCGGTGGCCGCCCTGGGCCTGCTCAACCCGATGTTGGCCGGCGCCGCGATGGCGGCGAGCTCGGTCCTGGTGGTGGCAAACTCGCTGCGGCTGCGGCGCTTCGGCAGGTAACCGGGGCCCGGTGGTCCGTCAGGCGGCGCCAAACCGCTCGGCGGACCTGGCTCTTGCCTTGGCCGCTTCAACCTCCCGGTCCTTGGGGGGCGCGACACTGACCAGGGCGTCCAGCAGATGTGCCGTGATGTGGGCAATCTCGTGGACGGCGTCGTCGAAGGCCTCCTGGTTGGCCTTGGACGGCTTGGTGCTGCCGCTGATCTTCCGCACATACTGCAGCGCTGCGGCATGCACCTCATCGCTGGTGGCATGCGGTTCGAAGTTGTGAAGGGTTCGGATGTTCCGGCACATACGCCCATGCTAGGCGCTGATCCAGCCGGGATCGAGCCCTTTTTCCTTGGCAGCCGCCCGTTCCGCGGGGTCCCCGCATGGGGAGTCCAGCATGGGCAGGGGTGCCCATCGACACTGTTTTCCGGGCCGGGGTAGGTTTGAACCAATGGATCTTCCGGATGAGCCGGGGGCCACTGGGGAGACCGGTTCAAGCCGGATCCACACTACACAAGGAGAAACTGATGGCTATTTGGGGTGCAGACGTCCAGGAACTTCGTCAGCTGGGCAGCAAGCTTCAGTCGGGTGCAGCGGAGATCGAGACGCAGAAGACCACTCTCACCAAGGTCCTGAGCAGCACGAACTGGGAAGGTCCGGACGCCCAGAAGTTCCGCAACGAATGGTCCGGCACGCACTCCGCCCTTCTCACCAAGGTTGCGGAAGCGCTGAAGGAAGCCGGCACGAAGGCTACCAAGAACGCCGAAGAGCAGGACCGGGCCTCCAACTGACCCTGACGGTTCAGCAGGCTTGCCGCGGCAGGGTCCGGACACCATGGGGTGTCCGGACCCTGTCCGGTTTAACCCCCGCCCCGGTTCCACCTGCGGACAGGCCTGGGTTACGGGACGGGTTCGACGTCGTTCGCATGGTCCAGCGGACGGGCCCCCGCAGGTGCATCCGCGGCCGGCGGCGCACCGGTTTTCGCTGCGGCGCGGAGTTCGTCAAGCCGCACCAGGACCACGCCGCCCACAATCAGGACACCGCCCAGGAGCTGGATGGCACCCGGCAGTTCACCCAGCAGCAGCCAGGCCCAGGCCACGGCGAAGAGGACCTCGGTCAGCGACACAAACGATGCCACTTTGGAGCCCAGCGCCCTGGCCGCCATGATGCCCGAGACGTAAGCCAGCACGGTGGCCAGCAGCACCAGGCCGGCCAGCGAAACCCACCACGGCGCCAGCCAGGGTCCCAGCTTGGTGTCAGCGGTGCTGAACGCCATGGGCAGCAGGCCGGTAGCGGCCGCCAGCCACATCACCGCAGCACCCACCATCAGCCCGCCGGACGCCAGGACGATGGGCGGCAGGGTGTCGTTTTCCTTGGCCGTGATCACAAAATAGATGGCGAGGCAGACCGCTGCGGCGATGCCCCACAGCACGCCCACCACGTCCACCTTGACAGCGCCGGTCAGGTCCAGGACCAGCACCAGGCCGGCCAGGGCGAGCAGCGTGCCGCCAAAGGTCAGGGCGCGCGGCGTTTTCCGGCTGGCCGCCCACAGCCAGAGCACAATCAGCACCGGCGCCAGGTACTCGAGCAGGAGGGCGACGCCCACTGACAGCCTGGCCACGGCATTGAAGTAGAACAGCTGGCAGGCTGCCACGCCCACCAGGCCAAACAGCACGATGGTGAGCCAGTTGCTGCGCAGCTGGTGCCACCGGCCGCGGAGGGCCGGAATGGCCGGGACGGCAAGGATCAGCGCGGCACCGGTCAGGCGGGCGGTCACCGCGGCGCCGGGGGTCCAGCCGGTTTCGAGCAGGGCCTTGGCAAAGGCGCCGGAGATGCCGAACACGGCGGAGGAAAAGAGGGCAATGCCGAGGCCCGGCGCCAGGAAGGCGCCGGCCGGTCGGCGGCGGTGGGTTTGTTTCACGGCAGGCACCAATGCCTTCTGTCAGGAGTAAAGTGGGGTGATGGTCATGACAGTACGCTTGCCCCACGTAAGGAGTCAAGATGGTTTTTGCCCCTGACACTGAGGTGGCCCTGCGCACCGTGGTCAACCTTGTTAACTCCGCAGCGAATGGCAGGGAAGGCCTGGCCACGCTGCAGGACCTGGATAAATTCCTCGAAGCCGAGGGTTTCACCGGATCCCGGGTCCGGGACGCCCGGGAACTGGCCAGCGTCCACGCGCTCCGCGGCGAGCTTGCGGCGCTTTGGACGGCCGGTGAAGACGCGGCCGTGAAGACGGTGAACCGGCTGCTCCGGGAAGCCCGGGCTTTGCCCCAGCTGGTGAAGCATGATGGCTGGGACTGGCACCTGCACGCCACCCTGCCGGCCGCGCCGCTGGCGGACCGGATGAGCACGGAGGCGGCCATGGCGCTGGCGGACGTCATCCGCAGCAAGGAGATGGACCGGCTGCGCGCCTGCGAGGCCGCGGACTGCGATGCGGCCGTGCTTGACCTCAGCCGCAACAGGTCAAAGCGGTACTGCGATACCGGAAACTGCGCAAACCGGGCGCACGTGGCGGCGTACCGGGCACGGCAGGCAGCGACCGGTTGATCCGGAAAGGCGCCGACCGGACCAACGGCTAGGGGCCGGCGTGCCGGCGGTCAGGTACCGGGCGTGCCGGCGGTCAGGTACCGGGCGTGCCGGCGGTCAGGTGCCGGGGGTGCCGTCGGTGCCGTCACCGGCAGCCGGGGCCTGGCCACCGGATTTTTGGCCGCCGAATCCGTGGCCCTGGTTTCCCGCGGAGCTGAGGTTGACGCCCGAGCCCTTGCCCAGGTGTTCGGCGTTGTCCTTATGGCTCATGGACAACATGGCGGCGATGACCAGGGTGACGATGAAGGCGATTCCCGCGGCGGTGAACGCGAGGTCGAAACGGGGCGCGCGGGCGCTGCCGCCGGAGGCGAAGATCAGCACTGCGCCAAAGGCCACTACCGCCCAGAACGCGGAAAACATCAGCGGCCCTTTCACCGAGGTCCGCAGCTTGCGCGGTTTGCCTGGATGCTGGTCTGCCACGATGATTCCTCCCTGCAGGCGGCGCGCCGGCCGGCCTGGTGTTAATGCTTCGATGGTGTGCCCGGCATATTTCTACAGGAAGTAGAACCGTGCGTAACCAGTTTACGGGTTGCCGGCCCCGCTGCGGGCATCGTGCCGGAGCGTCAGGCCCGACAGGACCCAGAGCACCCCGGAAATGATGGCGCCGCCGCCGGCAACCCCCAGCAGGGCGTGGGCGCCCAGGCCGGCGAAGAACGGGAGGGCGGCCGCGGTTCCCAGCCCGATCACGCCGGACGCAATCCAGTCCCGGGCCAGGACGTGCCGGCCCCTGTACTGCAGCCCGCACGCAAGTTCCAGGGCACCGGCGGCTCCCAGCCCCAGGGCTGCGATCACAGCGAACAGGGTGTCGCCGTGCAGGAGGAGCACCGCAAAGCCCGCGCCCGCCAGCACTGATCCGGCGCCGGACAGGAGCTTGCCCGGACCGGACGTGCGCTCCCATCCCGTGGCGGGGATGCCGCGCAGCAGCACCAGCCCGGTGGCCAGCAGGTAGAGGCCGCCAGCCCAGCCCATGACTTCAATGGACGGCGCCGGCCAGAAAATGGTGATGGCGCCGAAGGCCAGGGCCGCCGCCGCGCGCACCAGGACCGGGCGCCAGAGATCGGGCCGGGGGCTGGTTTCGGGGGCGGTTCCGGCGGGGGTCATGGATTGGCTCACCGGTCCAGTTTAGTGGCGGGCGGTGCTACGCCGAACCGAGGACCATCCACCGGTCGGACCGGGAACGCAGGCCCAGCGTCACGGCCCGGGCAGCCATGTAGGCCAGGGCGAAGGCTGCCCAGAGCCACCCGAGGCCCGCGGCGCCTTGCAGGCCGGTGCCGGCAACCCACGCGAGCAGCGGCGCGTAGACGGCAAGGTTTGCCAGTCCCGCCAGTGCCAGGTAGCGGGCATCGCCGGCGCCGATCAGCACACCGTCCAGCACAAACACGTAGCCGGCAAGGGGCTGGCCTGCCGCCAGGACCCACAGCGCCGTTGCAAGGACGGCGCCCACCTCGGGGTCGGGCGTGAACAGGGCCCCCAGCCAGGGTGCCGCGAGGGCCAGCAGGGCTCCCGTGAGCACGCCGAAGCCAATCCCCCACCGTGTCATGGTCCGGGTCAGCTGGCGGGCCTCCCGCGGGTTGCCGGCGCCCAGCTCCTTGCCGATCAGGGCCTGCGCCGCGATGGCCAGGGCATCCAGGGCAAAGGCCAGGAAGGAGAAGATCGTCATTGCCAGTTGGTGGGCCGCCAGGTTCACGGCCCCCTGGGCGGTGACCACCAGCACGGTGGCCAGGATCGCAACGCGCAGGCTCAGGGTCCGCAGCATCAGCCACGACCCCACCCGGGCCAGGCCCCGGATACCCTGCCACGTCGGGAGGAGGCCCACGCCGTGCCGGCGGGCATTCCGTCCCACCATCACCACGTAGACGGCAGCCATAGCCCACTGGGCCACGCTGGTTCCGGCGGCTGAGCCGGCCACGGACCACCCCAGTCCGTACACCAGCCAAAGGTTAAGGACGATGTTCAGCGCGAAGCCTGCAGTGGCCACCACCAGCGGTGTTTTTGTGTCCTGCAGGCCGCGCAGCACTCCCGTTCCGGCAAAGACCAGCAGCATGGCCACCAGCCCCGGCATGGACCAGCGCAGATAATCCACCGCATACTGCCGCACGGCACCTTCCGCGCCCAGCAGGCCCACCAGGGGTTCCGCGAACAGGAAACCTGCCGCGGCCAGCACCAGGCCCAGCAGCAGGGCGAGCCAGACGCCATCCCGTCCGGCAGCCAGGGCCTTTCCCAGCCGGCCGTCGCCCATGGCGCGCGCCACGGCGGGCGTGGTGGAGTAGGCCAGGAAAACCATCAGGCCGACTGCGGTGTGCAGCACTGCCGAGGCAAGGCCGACGCCCGCCAGTTGCGCCACCCCGAGGTGGCCCACAATCGCGGAATCGGCAAGCAGGAACAGTGGCTCCGCAACCAATGCGCCGAAGGCAGGGACCGCCAGGTGCAGGATCTGGCGGGAACGGCTTCGTTCGGGACGGGTGGTTGCGGGCAGGACAGGTTGAGGCACGATGCCAGCTTAACGGGGAGGCAGAGATGTCGCGGAAGCATGACAAAACCCACATCGGGGTCAATTTTATTGACACTTCAACAAATGATCCGGAAGACTCGAAGCATGAACCAGTCACATCTCACCACCACGGCCATTACCGCCCTGCGCATTGTCCTGGGCTTCATCTTCGCCGCCCACGGCTGGCAGAAATTCAATGAATGGACCATCGCCGGCACGCAGGCATCCTTCGGCAAGATGGGTGTCCCCGCAGCTGAGATCGCCGCTCCCGCCGTCGCAGTCCTCGAACTTGCGGGCGGCATCGCCCTGATTCTGGGCATCCTGACCCGCGTGGTGGCAGCATTGCTGGTGATCGACATGCTGGGTGCTCTGTTCCTGGTGCACGCATCAGCCGGCGTTTTTGCTGCCAACGGCGGCTACGAGCTGGTCCTGCTGCTGGCCGCGGCCGCCTTCACCCTCGCCCTCACCGGGCCGGGGCGCGTTTCCCTGGACAGGGCCCTGTTTGGCCGGAAAAACTCCAGGCTTGCCGCCTTCGCCTGACCCAACCCGTCCCGCGCATCACGGCGGCCCGGCACCCACGTGCCGGGCCGCCGTCGTAGGCCAGGCGGCCCACCGGGACCGTCCATGACGGCCGCATGTCAGCCCAACAGGCCGGTAACCGCTGGCCCTCAGTATGATCGCTGCATGACGCAGACCGGCAGGCAAAACTCCGTGACCCTCCGCTTCCTGGCAGCACCCATGGACGTGGGCCACAGCGGCTCGGTGGATGCCGGAACCGTCCTGGAGTGGGTGGACAAGGCCGCTTACGCCGCCGCGGTGGGCTGGGCCAAGTCCTACTGCGTCACCGCCTACGTGGGCAACATCCACTTCGCCGACCCGGTCAACAGCGGCGACATGGTGGAGGTGGAGGCCACGATCGTCTACACCGGCAGGTCTTCCATGCACATCCGCACGGTGGTCTCGTCCGGGGATCCGCGTGGCGGACAAGCCACCATGCGCAGCCAGTGCATCGTGATTTTTGTGGCTGTGGGCCCGGACGGCCGGCCCATCCCCGTACCGCAGTTCGAGCCCGTAACGGCGGCCGAAACCGAGCAGCGGGACCACGCCCTGGCCCGGATCAAGGTGCGCGAACAAATCGTCGAAGCCATGAACCATCAGGAATATACAGATGCCGGGACCGCCGAGCGGGTGACGCTCCGCTTTATGGCGGCCCCGACGGATCTGAACTGGGGCGGGAAGGTCCATGGCGGCACCGTGATGAAGTGGATCGACGAGGCGGCATATGTCTGCGCGTCCCGCTACGCCGGCAAGGACACCGTGGCGGTTTTCTCCGGCGGCGTGCGCTTCTACCGGCCGCTGCGGATCGGCCACCTCGTGGAGGTGGAGGCCAGGCTGGTCTACACCGGCACCAAAGGCATGCACGTCGCCGTCCACGTCCGCTCCGGCGACCCCAAGGACGGCGGCCTGGAGCTCACCACCTACTGCCTCACCGTCATGGTGGCCCGGGACACCGAAGGAACATCGGTGCCGATCCCGGCCTGGGACCCGGTGAGCGACGAGGACCGGCGGCTGCACGCCCATGCCCGGGACCTGCTGGAGATCCGGGGCACCGCGCCGGGGAACCGGCTGCCCAACCATCTGCTGGCCGCCGGCCCCGCGGGTTCAGCAACGGGCCGGCCGGCGGAAAGCGTCAGCGGCTAGAAGCCGCCGCCGCCAGCGTCCGCTGCCATATTGGCAAAGCGGGAGTAATGACCCTGGAACGCAACCACAATGTCCTTGGTGGGCCCGTTGCGGTGCTTGGCGATCAGGATGTCCGCCTCACCGGCACGCGGCGATTCCTTGTCGTAGACATCCTCGCGGTGCAGCAGGATCACCATGTCGGCATCCTGCTCGATGGAACCCGATTCACGGAGGTCCGAGACCATGGGCCGCTTGTCTTGGCGCTGCTCGGAACCACGGTTCAACTGGGACAGCGCGATGACCGGAACCTGGAGCTCCTTGGCCAGCAGCTTGAGCGCCCTGGAGAATTCCGACACTTCCTGCTGGCGGGACTCGACTTTTTTGCCGGAGCTCATCAGCTGGAGGTAGTCAAGGATCACGAGTTTGAGGTCGTGCTGCTGCTTCAGGCGCCGGCATTTGGCACGGATTTCCATCAGCGACATGTTGGGGCTGTCGTCAATGAACAGCGGGGCATCGTTCATCCGGCCCATGGTGGTGGCGATCTTGGACCACTGATCATCTTTGATGGTGCCCTTGCGCAGGTCCTGGAGGCCGATGGTGGCCTCTGCGGAGAGGAGGCGCATGGCGATCTCATTCCGGCCCATTTCGAGCGAGAACATCACAGTGGCCAGGTTGTTCTTGATGGCGGCGGACCGGGCGAAGTCCAGGGCGAAGGTGGACTTACCCACGGCGGGGCGGGCGGCGATGACAATCATCTGGCCGGGGTGCAGCCCGTGGGTGAGCTCGTCGAGTTCGTAAAACCCGGTGGGCACACCCGTCATGCCTTCTCCGCGGTGGCCGGAGGCCTCAATTTCGTCAACGGTGGATTCCATGACGTCCTTGAGCACCACGTAGTCCTCGGCCGTCCGGCGCTCCGCGACGGCGTAGACCTCCGCCTGGGCCTGGTTGACCAGGTCCTCCACCTCGCCGTCCGAGCCGTAGCCCAACTGGACGATCTTGGTCCCGGCGTTCACCAGGCGCCGGAGGACGGCCCGCTCCGCTACGATCTCCGCGTAGTACCCGGCGTTGGCAGCCGTGGGGACGGTCTGGATCAGCTCATGCAGGTAGGCCGGGCCGCCGATCCGGTTGATTTCGGCCCGCTTGGTCAGCTCATCGGAGACCGTGACGGCGTCGGCGGGTTCGCCACGGCCATACAGGTCGATGATCGCTTCGTAGATGGTTTCGTGGGCGGGGCGGTAGAAGTCCTGCCCGCGGAGGATTTCCACCACATCCGCGATGGCGTCCTTGGACAGCATCATGCCGCCCAGCACCGACTGTTCAGCGGGAATGTCCTGCGGCGGTTTCCGGCTCGCGTCTGATCCGCGGGTGGTCTCTGCGGTGTCCAGGTGCGCGATTGACAAAACTGCCGTCCTTCATAGGTGCCGGTGCATAAGATGCCCGGCAGGTGTGCGTCCCGCCAGGGGTGCGCGGGGAATTTCGCTCCGCCGCCTGGTAATGGTCTACCCGGAGGGTCCGACATAAGGCCTTGGCGCCCGCCTGCGCGCGGGGAACACAGTTATCCCCACTTTCCACAGGTTTTCCACAGCCACCTCCGGCTTGGGTCCTTCGGAGCCAGTGAAGCTGTGGTCCACCGGCACCTCCGGAGACCGGGGCGACAGGAAAAACAGGTACTCCGCTACGCTAGCCGCCTGCGGGCCAGCCGCAAAGCCAAGGGACCCGGGTGGGTGTGGATAACCTGTGCACTAAGCGGCATAGATTGTGCACAGCCTGTGGGAAAGGTTGTGGAAAGAAAAATTCTTTTCCCTACCTAAAGGCTCTGACCTGCGAAAACACTACTTTTGAGGTGTGGAGTAAATATTTCTTTGCCGGAATTTCATCCACAGCCGCAGCGCGGCACCGGAGCCGCCGGTTACAGCTTCCGGGCAGGTGATGCAGTTCATTCCACCCCCGCGGCGCGCCGCATATATTCCCGTCCGGTGCAGCCGCGCCCGGCCGGGTACGCATCCATGCGCAGGGGCGAATATTGCTGTGGATAACGTGCATCTGGCATAAGCTCTTGGTATGGGCGAACTTCTGCTGGTACTCCTGCCATCGATCATTCTGGTGGCGCTCCTGTGGGGGCTCGCCACGGCATTCAAACCACGGGATACCGGCCTGTCTGACGCCGAAAAGTACCAGCGGGACCTTGCCCTCCGTTCGGCCCGGCACAACGCCGAACAGGTCCAGGCCGCGTCAGCTGCGCGTGCCCGGTTTGAAGCCACAACCCGGCCGTCACAGAACGAGCAACAGCATGCACAGCAGCAGGAGTACCACCCCGCCCAGCCGCAGCTCCGGCCCCGCGGCTGAATTTTCACAGAACGGCTTTTGAAAGATGGAATCGCTTGTGATCCCTGTCCTCATCCTCCTGGCAGTCCTGGCAGGCATCCTGCTGGCCGTCAGGGCCATGGGCCGGCGGAAGTCCCCCGGGGCGGAGCCGCTCCCGGCGGCCGGCAGTGCCGACCTGGCGCGGACGGCCTCGGCCAGGCTCTCGGAGGATGAGCACCGCCGGATCTACGCCCTCATAGCGCAGGGCCAGGCCATGGCGGCCATCAAACTCTATTACGAATCGACAGGGGACGGCCTCCGGGCATCCCGCGACGCCGTGGGCGCCCTCGCCACCCACCCCCAGCCGTACCGGAGCGCCGAGGTGCCGGCACCCGCCCCGGAGGAGGCTGGTGGGCCGGAACGCTTCCCCTACCGGTACCGGGCCATCGCCAGCAAGGGTGAGGTTACGCGTGAGGTCAGCAGCAACATGCTCAACGATGAGATCTACGGCCGGATCCGGACCCTTGCCCGAAGTGGGGAAACCGAGGCCGCCGCCACGGCGCTGACCAGGCACTCCGATGTCTCCCTGGACCAGGCCCGCGAGTTCATTGCACTCCTGGACGACTGACCCGGTGCACAGGCCTTAGTGGCTGGCGGAGATCCCCGCCAGCAGCTGTTCGAACGGAAGGGACTCCAGCGTCGCCGGAGCCTGGCCGGGCTGGGGACCCGTCAGGAGGGCTGCAAACTCTGCGGCTGCCCTGTCGGTCCGCTCCGACAGGGGCGACGCTCCGTCGTCGGCCGAACCCCAGTCCTGCGGTCCGGCGAAGACGGCGGTGGCAGCCGTTCGGGTGCGCAGGTAGCTGAACAGCGGGCGCATGGCGTAATCCAGGACCATCTGGTGCCTGTCAGTCCCGCCCGTGGCGCCCAGCAGGACGGCCTTCCCGGTCAGGGATTTCGGGTCCAGGACATCGATGAATGACTTGAAGAGGCCGCTGTAGGAAGCACTGAACACCGGTGTCACGGCAATGATGCCGGTCGAGGCATCCACGCCGGCGATAACCTCAGCGAGCTTCGGCGCAGCGTAGCCGGTGACAAAGTTGTTGGCGATGTCCACGGCAAGGTCCCGAAGTTCCACAAAGTCCACCACGACGTTGTAGCCTGCCGACTCCAGCTGGCGTTTAGTCGACGCGGCGAGCTGGTCGGCGAGCAGCCTGCTCGACGACGGTACTCCCAGGCCCGCGGACAGGACGGTAATGCGGCGGGTTTCCATGGCGTTCTCCTCTTGGTTCTTACCAACAGCATATATGCATATGCATCTACATGGTGAACAGTGGGTCCCGCCTGGGTATTCCCGCGGCCGACCGGTCCTTCCGGTTACAGCAGGACAGTCCCCCGGATGCAGGTGGTGCTGTTTCCGCCCACCCAGATTCCGTCGTCCCGGGCACTGATATGCAGCCGGCCTGCCCGGCCGAGGACCGTGCCCTGCGCGGCCACATAGCGTGCAGGAGCGCGGCCGCTGTCGATCAGCCACTTCGCGGCGCCCGCATTAAAGCTTCCCGTTACCGGATCCTCCATCATGGCGTCCCCCGGAACAAAGGTCCGTACCTCGAAGTCGGCATCGCCGACTGCGGTGTGCGGGCCGATGACCCCCACCTTCAGGTCCCCCATGGCCACAGGATCCGGCTGGATGGCCAGCACCTCCCCAGCCGACGCCAGCAGGACACCCACCCAGGACGGGCCGTTGACCAGCCAGGAAGCATCCAGGATGGCTGATTCGGGCAGCCTAAGGCCGGCAGCGAGGGTGCGCCGGACGGCCGCGTCCACGGGCCCGAAGCGGGTCAGCGGGGGCGCCGCGAAAGCCAGGCGGCCGGCGTCGTGCCTGATCTTTACCAGCCCCGCGCCGCACTCCTGTACCAGCTCCCCCGCTGTGTGCGGAACGCCACCGGCCTCAAGCCAGGTGTGGGCCGACCCGAGCGTTGGATGTCCTGCGAAGGGGAACTCCTCGCTTCCGGTGAAGATCCGGACCCGGTAGTCAGCGCGGGGATCCGTGGGCGGCAGCAGGAACGTGGTCTCGGACAGGTTGGTCCAGTTGGCGAAGTGCTGCATCATGCCGGAGCTGAGGCCCTCGGCGTCAAGGACGACAGCGAGGGGATTGCCACGGTACGGCTCGGCGGCAAAAACATCCACTTGGTGGAAAGGGCGGTTCCGGGGTTCGGGGTTCACCGCAGAAGGCTACCACCGGCGCTGGCAGCGCGACCGCCGGTCTGCAAGACTTCGTCCATGGCAACGAACAAGACCCAGCCAACAACGGTGTCGGTGGCCGGCTTCCTGGCGTCGGTGGAACACCCCGGCCGACGGACCGACAGCATGGAACTGGCCGACCTGATGGCGGGCATCACGGGCCAGGAGGCAGTCATGTGGGGACCCACGATCGTGGGTTTCGGTGCGTACCACTACAGGTATGAAACCGGCAGGGAAGGGGACTCTGCGGCCGTTGGGTTCTCTCCCCGCAAGGCCAACCTCGTCCTGTACGGGCTGACGTACAGCCCGGACGCGGACCGGCTGCTGCCGGAGCTTGGCAAGCACCGGGCCGGGGCGGGATGCCTCTATGTCAATCGGCTGGCGGACGTGGACCGGGACGTCCTGGCGGAGCTGGTCAGCACCGGTTACCGGCACACCATGGCGGAACTCCACAAACCCTGACGCAAAAGACCCCCGCCGCCGGAACCGGCAACGGGGGTCTTAGTGCAGTCAGATGACCGGGGTGCTGCTACTTGCCTGCAACGACGTCGAGTTCGACGACGGCTGCAACGTCAGCGTGAAGGCGGACGTTGGCCTGGTAGGAGCCGACCGACTTGATGTGAGCCGGCAGTTCAACCTTGCGCTTGTCGATCTTGCCAAGGCCAGCGGCCTCAACAGCATCGGCGACGTCGGCCTGCTTGACGGTGCCGAACAGGCGTCCGGTCTCGCCGGCCTTGACGACCAGCTTGACCGGCTTGGAGGACAGTGCAGCGGCCTGCTTCTGAGCATCTTCCAGGGAAGCGTGCTCGCGGGCGGCGCGGGCAGCCTTGATGGACTCAACCTGCTTCTCGCCACCCTTGGACCAGGTCAGGGCGAAGTTGCGGGGCAGCAGGTAGTTACGTGCGTAACCGTCCTTGACCTCGACAACGTCGCCAGCAGCACCGAGACCGGTTACTTCGTGGGTCAGAATGAGCTTTGCCATGTTAGTTAGTCCCTTTCCTTAGCCGCGGCCAGCGCCGGAGTAAGGCAGCAGTGCAACTTCGCGGGCGTTCTTGATTGCCTGGGCGATTTTGCGCTGTTCCTGGACCGTAACGCCGGTGACGCGACGGGCGCGGATCTTTCCGCGGTCGGAGATGAACTTGCGCAGCAATGCTACGTCCTTGTAGTCGATGACAGTGATGTCAGCGGCCTTCAAGGGGTTGGACTTTGGTTTGGGCTTACGGAGTTCAGCCTTAGCCATCGTGGAGCTCCTATTCTAGGGAGCCCGTGGATATTGATCCACGGGATGGTGGTGGCCAGGCGCCGGCATCCGCAGCGGTGCGCAATGGCACCCCTGGCGGTCCCGGCGTCGGGCCGTTATTGGTTGTTAGAAGGGAGGTTCGGAATCGGGGCCGTTGCCCCAGCCGCCTGCGTTGGAGACACCGGGCGTTGCCCAGGGATCCTCCTGTGCAGCCTGCTGGTTGCCGCCGCCCCAGTTTCCGCCGGAGTTGCCACCCTGGTTTCCACCGGAGTTGCCACCTCCGAAGTTGCCGCCGCCGCCGGCGTTTCCGCCGCCGAAGCCACCCTGGCCACCCTGACCGCCGGAGCGCTGGGTGCGGTTGGCCTTGGCATTGGCGTAACGCAGGCTGGGGCCGATTTCGTCGACCTCAAGCTCGATGACGGTGCGCTTTTCGCCTTCTTTTGTTTCGTAGGAACGGCTCTTCAGACGGCCGTTGACGATCACACGCATACCCTTGGTCAGGGATTCGGCGACGTTTTCGGCTGCTTCACGCCAGACGGCGGCGCGGAGGAACAGGGTTTCCCCGTCCTTCCACTCGTTGGACTGGCGATCAAAGGTGCGGGGGGTGGAAGCGATGGTGAAGTTCGCTACTGCCGAACCTGACGGTGTGAACCGCAATTCCGGGTCATTGGTGAGGTTACCGATGACCGTAATGGTGGTCTCGCCTGCCATCTACTGCCTCCTTGTTCGATCCTGGGTGAAGAGTGCGTTTCCTGCGGGGTGAAGAATGAAGCTGGTGCGGGAAATTACTCCGCAACGACCTTCTGCTCTTCGGGGCGGGTGATCTTGGTGCGCATGATGGTCTCGTTAAGAGACAACTGGCGGTCAAGTTCCTTGGCGGTGTCCGGCTTGGCGGTGAAGTTCACCACGGCGTAGATACCTTCGGACTTCTTCTTGATGTCGTAAGCCAGTCGGCGACGGCCCCAGATGTCAACCTTTTCGATGGTTCCACCATCGTTGGTGATGACGTTCAGGAACTTCTGAAGCGACGGCTCAACGGTACGCTCTTCGACCTCGGGGTCGATGATTACCATCAATTCGTAAGGACGCATATGTGAACCCACCTCCTTTGGGCTAAGCGGTTACGGCATTTCCGTAACAGGAGGTTCATTTGCGGTGCCGTGCGGCGCCAGCTTCCGGAACGGAGGCAGGGCGCAGCACAGACTTTTCAATCTTAGTGCATGCGGTGCGGATAGGCGATTCGCGCCTTGGAGCAGCCGTGTTCCCCCAGCGTAGGGCGGTTCCGCCCCGGATATCGGGGCTGGTCACCGTATGTGGAAAACCGTCCGCCCGGCGGCCATGGCGGCGCGCCGGGCGGACGGCAGGAGAAGCAGATGCGGCAGGTTTACGACGCCGGCGGGGCGCCTGCGGCTGCAGGTTCGGTTGTGTCGGCAGCAGCATTGGCCGGGCCCGCCGGTCCGCCCTTGCGGTAACGGAACACACCGATACCCACCACAACAGCGGCAAGGGCAACGGACAGCAGCAGCGATTCGCGGGTCGAATCCAGGATGACCATGCCGATCAGCAGGGCAACGATGCTGCCGATGGCCAACCAGGTGAGGTACGGGAACAGCCACATTTTCAGTTCAAGGTCCTTGGCCCGGGCACCCATGCGCTTGCGCAGGATCAGCTGCGAGGAGGCGATGACCAGCCAGACAAAGAGGGCAATGGCACCGGAGGTGTTGACCAGGAAGAGGAAAACGGTGTCCGGGGCGATGTAATTCAGGCCAACGGTGACGAACCCCACCACGGTGGAGGCGAGCACAGCGGACGCGGGGACGCCGCGGCGGGAGATCCTGGTCCATGACTTGGGTGCGTCGCCCCGCTTGGACAGCGAGAACAGCATGCGGCTGGCGGTGTAAAGCCCGGAGTTCAGGCAGGAAAGCACTGACGTGAGGACTACAACGTCCATGATGGTGCCCGCCCCGGGGATGCCGAAGAGTTCAATCACCGCCACGTATGGGCTCTTGGCGACGCTGGCGTCGTTCCACGGCAGGAGGGTCACCACAACGGCGATCGAGCCGATGTAGAACACCAGGATCCGCCACACGGTGGACCGGACTGCCTTCTTGACGGCGTCGACGGGATTCTCGGATTCGCCGGCCGCGATGGTGGCGATTTCCGCGCCGAAGAACGAGAAGACCACCACCAGGATGCCGGCCAGCACGGCGCCTGGTCCGTTGGGGAAGAACCCGCCGTTGTTGACCAGGTTGTCCAGGCCGGGGGCCGGGACGCCCGGCACCAGGCCCAGGATGGCTGCAGCTCCGAACAGCAGGAACAGGGCGATGGCTGTGACCTTGATGGAGGCGAACCAGAATTCGAATTCGCCGAAGGATTTTACGGATCCCAGGTTGGTCAGGGTCAGCAGCACCATGAGGAGCAGCGCCCAGACCCACTGGTCGACACCGGGGACCCAACGGTGCATGATGGCGGCCCCGGCCGTCGCTTCAATGCCCAGCACGATGATCCAGAACCAGGCATACAGCCAGCCGATGCTGAATCCTGCCCAGCGGCCCAGCGCCTTATCGGCATAGGTGGAGAAGGAGCCGGTTTCCGGGTTTGCCGCTGCCATTTCGCCCAGCATCCGCATCACCAGGATGACGACGATGCCCGCGGCCATGTAGGCCACCAGGATCCCCGGGCCGGCCTGCTGGATCGCCGCGCCGGAGCCCACAAAGAGCCCCGCGCCGATCACACCGGCGATCGCGATCATGGAGAGGTGCCGCGGCTTGAGCGACTTGGCTAACTGTTGGTCAGCAGGCATGGAGCGCCGTCCTTAGGGTCTTTCAGTGCGGGTTGGGGCGCCGGACGGGTCTCCGGGACGCCACTGCGGGGTACGCAGGGGCCGCAGCGAGTGCGGCGGGTCACAATGTTTCTCCCACCCTAGACTCCGACTCCGGGGGGGCATTATGTGCAGTGGCACAGATCGTCGGGTGCGAAATCGGATGATCCCACAGGCATGAGGACCACAAGGAATCAACAGATTCCCTGTGGTCAACGCGGTAATCTTGAGGAAACGCGTGGGCAATCTTGATCCAATCCAGTGACTAATCGGTGGAAACGCTTGCATCTGCGGCGCTATATTCCTTCTACGGCTGGGAACCGTGCCGGCAGCACCTCGTTTGCCGGCATGTTGCACTGTTGGCCAGCCAGCTGGCCGGTGTGCGGCAAACCACATTGGCATCAATAACGCAGAGGACGCGGTCTCACCTTTGATGGGTGGGGACCGTATGTCGCTTATAGGCCGCAGCAAAGAGTTGGACCGGATCCTTTCTGTGATCCGGGGGCCCAAGGATTCCGCCCTTGCCGTGATCGGCCGGCGCGGATCGGGCAAGTCTGCCCTGCTGTCCGAGATTCCCACTCTTTCCGAGTACCGGACCGTTTTCCTGCAGGCCAGCGCCGCCGAATCGGATTGGCCGCTGTCCGGGCTGACCGCGCTGCTCAACGGCATCGACGACCCGGTCCTGAACCGCATCGCAGATGAACTCCTCCGCGATACAGCCGGCACCATGAACGTCCCCATCGTCTCCGCGATGCTCTTGAACGGCCTGCAGCAGCGTTCCTCAGCCCGGACAGTGATTGTGATCGATGACGCGGACCAGCTGGATTCCAGCAGCCAGGCCGTCATCGGGTTCCTTTCCCGCCGGTTGGCCGCAACGGACATCGCCCTCTTCGTCAGCGTCCGTGAAGAAGTGCCGGACAGCCCCTTCACCGGTCTTGCCGTCCTGCCGTTGGGTCCCCTCAGCTACAGCGACACGGTCAGGTTGCTGGAGGCCATTCCGGCGAAGCAAACCACGACGGCGGCCGCCCACACGGTTGCCGCGGCTACAGGCGGGAACCCGCTCGCCGCCGTCGAGCTATACCGCCGGCTGCTGGAACGGCAGGCGGAAGGCAAGCACGCGCTGCCCGTCCCGCTGCCCTGCAAAGGCAGCTTCGAAGCGGAGTTCGCCGCCGTCGTCGGCGGGATCAGCCGCAGCGCGCGGAACGTGCTGGACCTGCTGTCCCTCTCCTACCGCAGCGATATCCCGAGCCTGGAAAAGGTCAGCCCTGATATTTGGACCGGGGTGGATGAGCTCCTCGCCAGCGGCCTGGTGAACCGTTCCGGGCACCACCTGCGCATCCGGGACCAGCTGCTGCGCGGCTTCGTTTTCTCAGCCATGACGCCCGCTGTCCGCACGGCAAGCCACCGGACCCTGGCCGAAGCGTCGGAGGCCACCGATCCCTACGCCCGGCGGTGGCACCTCAGCTTCACCGCCCTGGAGCGCCAGACACCGTTCGGCCTGTTGCGCCACGCCGTGGACCTGATCCGGGGCGGGGAGATCTCGTTCGCCGTCGAATACATCGAGCGGGCCCTCACCATCAACCCGTGGGAGGCCGAAACAGCCTCGCGCCTTGCCACCGTCGCCGAACTGCTGTTTAACCGCGGCGAATTTGTTTATGCCAAGCGCTACCTCGAGTGGGCCCAACGGGTCACCCGCAATCCCGCGCTGATCCTGCGGCTCACCGGCCTGTCCTTCCAGATCCAGTTCATCCAGGGCGCGGCGGTGCGCTCCAGCATGGTGCTGCGGCTGGTGAGGGAATTCGGCCGCCACGATCCGGGATACGCCGCCAGCCTGCTGGCCGTTGGCGCCCTGTACTACGCCGAACGCTGGGAACTCCGCGACGCCGCCGAACTCCTCCGGCAAGGCGCCGAGTTCCAGGACTCGGCATCCGCCGGGGTGCTTGCCATTTCGGAGCGGGCGAGGATGCTGGCAGACTCCATCAGCGGCAATACCGGGACGCTGAGCCGGAAGCACGAACCGGCGGGCAGCGCCCGGATGGCAAGCCTGCTGATCCAGGGCCGCGCCCTGAGCTACGCAGAACGGTACGACCACGCGCAGGAAGCCTTCGCCATGGTCCGCAGTTCCGTTGAGGCAAGCAACACCAACTGGCGGGAAACCGCAGCGTTCCTTGCGGTGGACAACGAAATCCGGGCCGGCAACATCCGCGCCGCCATCAAGCTCATCGACGACATCGAACGCCACGAACCTGAAGTGAAGTTCCACCGTGGCCTGCGGCACCTCTACCGCGAGTGGCGGGCCCACGCGCTGGGCGACGAGGCCCTGGCCCATGTCCACGCCGCCGAGGCACAGCGCTACGCCGGTTCGGAAAGCCACGCTGCGACCACCGCTCAGCTCGCCTCGGTCCGCGGCCATTTTGCCCTGCTCCGCGGCGACCTGGCGGAGGCTTTTGCCCAGTTATCCCGCGCTACGGAAATCGGCCTGGGGTTCGGGAATCCAACATTGCTCCGGTGTGAGGCTGACCTGGTGGAAGTCCTCATCCGCATGGGCCGCCACCGCGAGGCCACGCACGCGCTGATGATCCTGGAAGGCCGTTCCGTGGGCCTGCGGTCGCCCTGGCTGGCGATCGCTGTGGCCCGCAGCCGCGCCATGCTTGCCGACGGCGAGCAGTCACTGAATCTTTTTACCCAGGCGCTCGAAGGCCGGGCCGCGCTTGAATCCGTGCTCGAATGCGCCCGGACCCTGATGTGCTACGCCGAAAGGCTGAGCGCTTTCGGCCGGTTGCGGGATGCCCGCGACGCCCTGCTGCGCGCCAAGGTGATGTTCGATGAGGCCGGGGCCGACGCCTGGACCCAGCACGTGGACGCGCTGCTGCTCGACGAACGGGTGGAGCCGGCCAAACCGCAGGGCAACCCGGCCATGAGGCTGCTCGCGGACCACGAACGCGCCCTGGCGAAAATGGTGGCGCGCGGGATGCGGAACAAGGAGATAGCGGCCACGTTGTACGTGTCGGTCCGGACCGTGGAGGTGCGCCTCACGGCCATCTACCGCAAGCTCGGCGTGGAGTCGCGCGCCCAGCTGACAGCCCTGGCCGCCGGCAAGGAAAACCTTGCGCCGGAGCCGTACGTCCTGCCCGTCCTCTAGGCCTTTTTCCGGCCGTTTTGCAGGTACCCGCAGTATCCACAGCGTTACCTCCCGGGACCCACAAAAGCCTCCTTGAACCCGCGTTTCCCCAGGCTTTTCCCAGCTAATTTTTCCTCATGGCCAACTCAAAAGGCGGATACGCCGGAAAGGTTCACTATGGCAGAAATACCAGTAGCCCGAACCGGACGTGCAGCTTTTAGCTGGCCTGTTGCGTCGGTTGCTGCACAGCGGACGTCAACTCCGCGGTTGGCGGCGGCGGAAACCGCAGGAACCCGGATTCTGCGGCCGCCAACCAGCGGTCCCGCCCTCGGCGTGGCGAAGGCCACCGGACGGAAAGCTGCAGCAGCGTGGATCTCGACGCACCTGAACCTGATCCGCGGCGCCGACACGGTCCTGGTGGTGGCCGCCGTCTACCTCGGCTACGTGGTGACGGGCGCGGCGCCGGACAGCCTGGCGAACCGGGCCGCCACCGTGACGGCCATGGGTGTGGCGGTGGCCTGGCTGGTGGCGCTGGAAATGTACCGGACCAGGGACTCCAAGGTCCTGGGCATCGGTGCCGACGAATACAAGCGGGTTGCCTCGGCCACTGTGCGGATCTTCGGCCTGATGGCCATCGCAGCCGTGGTTTTCTCCGTCGACGGGGCCGACGCCTTCGTCACCGTTTCCCTGCCGCTGGGGCTCGCCGCCCTGACCCTGAACCGGTGGGTGTTCCGCCGCAGGCTCACGGCAGAAAAGGCCAAGGGCCGGCATCTTTCCCGGGCCATCGTTGTGGGGGACCCCGAGGACGTCCGCTACGTGGTGCAGCAGGTCCGCAGGAAGTCCGGAGCCGTTTACGACATCCTGGGTGTCTGCCTCCCCGGGGCCCGCCGTGGCGGGATCTTCCGGGTCGAGGACAGCACGGTCCCGGTCCTTTCCTCGACCGATGACATTGCCCGGACGGTCCGGCTGTCCGACGCGGACTCGGTGATTGTCGCCGGTCCCCTGCCGGGCGGCAACCGGTTCATCCGTGAACTGGGTTGGAAGCTTGAGGAGTCATCAGCGGAGCTGATCCTCGCGGCAACCCTGACCAACGTTGCGGGCCCCCGCATCCACTGGCGGCCCGTCGAGGGACTGCCCCTGATGCACGTGGACATCCCGCAGTATTCCGGGGCCAAGCATGTGCTCAAGCGGGCCATGGACGCCGCCGCCGCGCTGGGCGCCCTCCTGGCCCTCTCCCCCATCCTGCTGGCACTGGCACTTATTGTGCGGTTGGACAGCCCCGGGCCGGTGCTGTTCCGACAGGAGCGGATCGGCAAGGACGGCAAGGTGTTCGGCATGTTCAAGTTCCGCTCCATGGTGGTGGACGCCGAGGCCCGGCTGGCTGACCTTGGCCAGCAGAACGAGGGTGCGGGTGTGCTGTTCAAGATGCGGGACGATCCCCGGGTGACCCGTTGCGGACGGTGGATGCGCAAGTACTCGCTGGACGAGCTGCCGCAGCTGTGGAACGTGGTGCTCGGCGACATGAGCATGGTGGGTCCCCGCCCGCCGCTGGACCGGGAAGTAGGGGCCTACGAGCACCACACCCGGCGCCGGCTGCTGATCAAGCCCGGCATCACCGGCCTGTGGCAGATCAACGGACGCTCGGACCTCGCCTGGGATGAAGCCGTCCGGCTTGACCTGTACTACGTCGAAAACTGGTCCATCGCCGGTGACCTCCTTATTCTTTGGCGGACTTTCCGGGCAGTGATCCGGCCGTCCGGCGCTTACTAACAATCCATCTCCGGGAAAGAAACCGCCATGACCGCAGCTGCTACCCCATCACCAGCCCCCGCCCACCGGCAGCAGGGCAGGAAACTCCGGATCGCCGTCGTTGGCGCCGGCTACTGGGGACCGAACCTGGCCCGCAACCTGCAGGCGAGCCCCGACTGGGACCTGGTGGCCATCTGCGACCTGGACCTTGCGCGGGCCCGGAAACTCGCCGCGTCGCTGGGCGAGATCCCCGTGGTGGAAAGCCTGGACGAGCTGCTGGACACATTCGACGTGGATGCCGTGGCCATCGCGACGCCGGCGCGCACCCACTATGGGACCGTGATGACGGCGCTGCGGGCCGGCAAGCACGTCCTGGTGGAAAAGCCCCTCGCGGACAGCCGGGCCCACGGGGTGGAAATGGTGGAGACCGCGGAGGCGAACGGCCTGGTGCTGATGGCCGACCACACCTATTGCTACACACCTGCCGTGCTTAAGATGCAGGAACTGGTGCAGAGCGGCTCCCTGGGGGACATCCTGTACGTGGATTCCACGCGCATCAATCTGGGACTGGTCCAGCCGGACGTGGACGTGTTCTGGGACCTGGCGCCGCATGACCTGTCCATCCTGGACTTCATCCTGCCGGGCGGACTGAACCCCAGTGAAGTCTCGGCGTTCGGAGCCGATCCGCTGGGCACCGGCCGTGACTGCGTGGGACACCTGAACTTCCGCCTCGCCAATGATGCCACCGCCCACGTGCACGTCAATTGGCTCAGCCCCACCAAGATCCGGCAAATGGTGATTGGCGGCTCCCAGCGCACGCTGGTCTGGGACGACCTCAACCCGCAGCAGCGGCTCAGTGTCTATGACCGCGGCGTAAGCCTTGACCGGCAGCCGCAGTCCATCGGTGAAAAAACGTCCACGGCGGTATCCTACCGGCTCGGTGACACCTGGTCCCCGGCGCTTCCGGAGCGCGAAGCCCTCTCGCAGGTGGTGGAGGAACTTGCCACCTGCATCCGCAGCGGCCGCCCGGCCCGCACCGGCGGCGCCTCCGGGCTCCGGGTCCTGTCCGTACTCGAAGCGGTAACCAGGAGCCTGAGCCGGTCCGGCCAGGCATCACAGGTTGAGGGGTCCGGCCTGGCGGATGCCGGCGCGGAGCGTGCCCGGTGACCAATCTTGAGGGTGCGGATGTCCTGGTGACAGGCGGCGCGGGCACCATCGGATCAACCCTGGTGGACCAGCTGCTGGCGGCCGGGGTGGGCCGGGTGGACGTTCTGGACAACCTGGTGCGCGGCCGCCGGGCCAACCTCTCTGGCGCCTTGTCCTCCGGCCAGGTGGAGCTCGTGGAGGGCACTATCTCGGACCGGGACCTGGTGCATGACCTGAGCCGGGGCAAGGACCTGGTGTTCCATCAGGCCGCCATCCGGATCACGCAGTGTGCCGAGGAGCCGCGCCTCGCCCTGGAAGTCCTGGTGGACGGCTCCTTCAACGTGATGGAGGCCGCCGCGGAACACAAGGTGGACAAACTCGTGGCCGCCTCCAGTGCTTCCGTCTACGGGATGGCGGAGGAGTTCCCCACCACCGAACGGCACCACCACGCCAACAACGACACGTTCTACGGTGCCGCCAAATCCTTCAACGAGGGCATGGCCAGGAGCTTCAGCGCCATGACCGGACTGAACTGCGTGATGCTTCGCTACTTCAACGTCTACGGCCCCCGAATGGACGTCCACGGCCTGTACACGGAGGTCCTGGTGCGTTGGATGGAGCGGATCAAGGACGGCAGGCCGCCGCTGATTTTCGGCGACGGCCAACAGACCATGGACTTCATCCACACCGCGGACGTGGCCCGGGCCAACGTTCTAGCGGCCGGAAGCGGCGTCACCACCGGCGTCTACAACGTGGCGAGCGGAACTGAAACGAGCCTCCTGGAAATGGCCCAGGCGCTGCTGCGGGCCATGGACTCCGGCCTGGCCGTGGAACATGGCCCCGAACGCCAGGTCAACGGCGTGGTGCGCCGGCTGGCCGACACGACAGCCGCAGCACGCGACCTGGGCTTCAAAGCCGAAGTGGAGCTGGAAGAGGGCCTTCGCGGCCTGGTCGCGTGGTGGGCCCCGCTCCGGGACGAAATCGCCGCAGCAAGGAAGGCAGGGTTGTCATGAGCCAGGAAGCAGTCCTCGCGCGGATCAACGTGATGAAGCCCCTGCTGGGCGAAGAGGAAGCGAAGGCCCTGGCCGACGTGGTGGCATCCGGCTGGGTGGCCCAGGGACCCAAAGTCAAGGAGTTCGAAACCCTTTTCGCTGCCGGGCAAAGCGTCCGCCATGCGGTGGCAACCTCCAGCTGCACCACGGCGCTGCACCTGGCCCTGGTCGTGGCCGGGATCGGGCCGGGCGACGATGTCCTGGTCCCGTCACTGTCCTTCATTGCCACCGCGAACGCCGTCACGTATGTGGGAGCGCGGCCGGTCTTTTGTGACGTTGATCCGGCCACAGGCAACGTCACGGCCGAAACCATCCACGCCGCCCTCACCCTGGACACCCGCGCGGTGATTGTGGTGGACCAGGGTGGGGTACCACTGGACCTTGACCCCATCAGGGAGCTCTGCGACAGGCACGAAATCACCGTCATCGAGGACGCAGCCTGCGCGGTGGGTTCCACGTACAAGGGAAAACCGGTGGGCACCCGCGCGGACATCGCGGTGTGGTCGTTCCATCCCCGGAAAATCCTCACTACCGGCGAGGGTGGCATGCTGACCACCAACCGGGCCGACTGGGCGGCCAGGGCACGGACCCTGCGGGAGCATTCCATGAGCGTGTCCGCCACCGACCGGCACGGCTCCGTCCTGGCCCCGCCGGAGGTTTACCTTGAAGTGGGCTTCAACTACAGGATGACGGACCTGCAGGCGGCCGTCGGCATCGTCCAACTCGGCCGGCTGCCCGAAATCCTGCAGCGGCGCCGTGACATCGCTTCCCGTTACGTGGCCGGGCTGGCGGGCCTGCGGGGACTGCGGCTGGTCTCCGATCCGCCCTACGGCACCACTAATTACCAGTCCTTCTGGATCGAGGTCCTGCCCTCCTTCGCCACCAGCCGGGAGGGGCTGATGGAAAAGCTGGCTGACGCCGGGATTTCTGCACGGCGCGGCATCATGGCCGCGCACCGCCAGCCGGCCTACCGCTGGCGGGACGGAGGCAACGCCAGCCTGCAGCACACGGAACGGCTAAATGACAGGACACTGATCCTGCCTGTCTTCCATGACCTCAGCGACGAAGGACTCGGCCGCATTATCAGCACCATCCGGGCGGCGGCCACATGAGCGAGCTGATTCTGATCGCTGCCAGCGGCCTGGCCCGGGAGGTCCTGGCCATGGTGCGCAGCAGCGGGCAGTACGACGTCGTTGGGCTCCTGGACGATGACCGGGAAATGGCGGGCGTTACCGTGGATGGCGCGCCGGTCCTTGGAACCATCGACGAGGCAGCAAAATACACCCATGCCTTTGTGCTGGTGTGCATCGGTTCGGGAAGGGCCAGGGAGGCGGTGGTGGACCGGCTTACCGCCATGGGCCTCAACGAGGCCCGCTACGCCACCGCCATCGACCCGTCGGTGCAGTATCCCGAAGACTGCAGGATCGGCCGGGGCAGCATTTTGCTGCGCAACGTCACCCTCACCGCCGCTGTCACCCTGGGTTCACATGTGGTGGTGATGCCGTCTGTGACGTTTACGCACGACGACGACGTGGCAGACTTCGCCACGTTTGCCGCCGGCGTGTCCCTGGGCGGCGGCGTCCGGGTGGGCCGGGCAGCCTACCTCGGTATGAATTCCAGCGTCCGGGAACGGGTTTCCGTGGGTGCGTACGCAACTGTGGGGATGGGCGCCGCTGTCCTCAGCAACGTACCCGACGGCGAAACGTGGGTGGGTGTGCCCGCCCGGGAAATCGACAAGGACAGTTTCCTGTTCAAGGGGGCACCGTGAGCGCGGGATTGGAAGTCTCGGCGCCGGCAATCGTTCCGTTGGTGGACCTGGCCGCGCAGCAGGCGGAGGTCCACGACGTCGTAATGGCCGAACTGGCCGGGGTGTTTGCGACGGCCGCGTTTGTGGGCGGCACAGCCGTGGCGGACTTTGAGTCCGGCTACGCCCGATTTACGGGTGCCCGGCACTGCGTAGGCGTCGCCAACGGCACCGAGGCCCTTGAGCTGGCCCTGCGGGCAGGTGGCGTGGGGCCAGGCGGCGAAGTCATCCTGCCGGCCAATACGTTCATTGCCACAGCGGAGGCTGTCAGCAGGATCGGGGCGGTTCCCGTCCCCGTGGATGTGGACGCCCGCTACCTCCTGATGGACCCGGCCGCCGCGGCTGCCGCCGTGACGGGACGCACCCAGGCCATCGTCCCTGTCCATCTCTTCGGGCAGACGGCGTTTGTGGAACAGCTGCTTCCCGTCGCCGCGTCGTGCGGGGCGGTGATCATTGAGGACGCCGCCCAGGCCCAGGGCGCCACCCGGTTCGGCCGCTCCGCCGGCACGTTGGGGCTGGCCGCGGGCACAAGTTTCTATCCGGGAAAGAACCTCGGCGCTGCGGGTGACGCAGGCGGGGTCCTGACCAACGATCCGGACGTGGCCGCGCATGTCCGGCTGCTGGGCGCTCATGGAAGCTCCGTCAAGTACCGCCACGACGTGGTGGGGATCAACTCCCGCCTGGACACCGTCCAGGCGGTGGTGTTGAAAGCGAAACTGGCCCGGCTGCAGGAGTGGAACCTCCTGCGGCGTGCTGCAGCCGAGCGGTACGCGTGCCTGCTGGCCGACATCCCGGGTGTGGAACTGCCCGCGGAAGCGCCCGGCAACACCGACGTCTGGCATCTTTATGTGGTCCGGGTCCCGGACCGGGATACCGTGCTTGCCGGCCTGCTCGCCCGGGGGATCCAGGCCGGCATCCACTATCCCGTTCCCGTTCACTTGAGCGGTGCGTACGCGGGCGATGGCCGGGGGCCGGGGTCCTTTCCTGTCGCCGAGGAAGCCGCCGGCCGGATCCTGTCCCTCCCCCTGTTCCCGCACATCACGCCGGACCAGCAGGAGCGGGTGGCCGACGCCCTGAAAGCAGTCCGGAGCAGTCTATGACCGCCCCGGTGCAAGGGCCGGGAACGGCTTCGCCGGTTACCGCCAAAGCACCGGGAGCCTCTGCTGCCCTGGCGTGGAGCCTGCTCAATACCGGCGTTGCCAAGTTGGGAACCCTGGGGATCGGAATCCTGCTTGCCCGGATCCTTGGTCCGGATTCCTACGGCACTTTCGCGGTCGCCATGGTCGCGCTGCTTGCAGTCCTGACATTCAATGAGCTCGGCGTTAGCCTGGCGATCGTCCGCTGGCCGGGTGATCCCGCCGATATCGCACCTACGGTGACCACAATTTCAATCCTGAGCAGTTGCCTCTTTTGCCTGGCAGGGCTGTGGGCGGCACCCTGGTTTGCGGCTGCCATGGGCGATCCGGATGCCGCCGGCGTCGTTCGCCTGATGGTCTGCTGCGTCCCCATCAGTGGCGTCGTCGCAACACCTGCCGCTCTCCTGCAGCGCAGCTTTGACCAGAAAACAAAAATGGCCATCGACCAGGTGAATGTCTGGCTGGGCGCCGTTATATCCATCGTTCTCGCACTCGCGGGATTCGGGGCCATGAGCCTGGCCATCGGACGCCTGGCCGGAACTGTGGTTTCCGGCATCATGTTTGTGGTCAAGTCACCGCTGCCACTGCGTGCAGGCCTCGACAGGAAGCTTCTGAAGCCCCTGCTCGGGTTCGGCCTGCCGCTTGCCGGCACCAGCATCATCGTCTTTTGCCTGGGCTATTTTGATCAGCTGGTGATCGGCAATCTCCTCGGCCCCACCATGCTGGGCCTGTATGTCCTCGCCTTCAACCTGGCCAGCTGGCCGGTCTCCGTCCTGTCACAGCCGCTGCGAAGTGTTGCACCCGCTGCCCTGGCCCGGCTCCAGCACGACCCGCCGAGGATGCGGGCGACAGTCACCGCCCTGACAGGTGTCCTGACGGCCGTAACCTTCCCGGCCGTTACCCTGCTCGCAATCCAGGCCGGGCCCATTGTCCAGTTTGTGTATGGCGACGCCTGGGCAGGAGCCGCGGCCGCCCTTACCTGGCTCGCCATGTTGGCGGGCCTGCGTATTTTCTTTGAATTGATTTATGACTACCTGGTGGTGGTGGGTCTCACCGGTTCCATCCTCACTATCCAGGTGTGCTGGCTCGTGGCCCTGGTGCCGGCTCTCCTCCTGGGCGCTGCTGACGGGATTGCCGGGATTGCCAGGGCACAGTTCCTGGTTGCGGCAGCCGTGGTGCTTCCCATCTATCTGTGGCGGTTGCGGACGGCCGGTATCGGACCCGCCAGGATGCTGCGCCAAGGCTGGCTTCCGGCGCTCTGTTCAGCCTTGCTGTCCGGCTTCGCCATACTTGTGGAGAGGGCCGGACTGCAACCGCCGTTCGCCCAACTCATTTCAGCGGCTGCGGCCATCGCTATGATGGCTGGCCTGCTGTGGATCAAACGTGCCGATATTTCGATGCTCAAGGCGATGGGACGGAGCGGGGGCCTTGACGACGACTAGTCAGAACAGGGAAACCTTCTGCCAGCTCGTTCGCAGCGCGGCAGCATTTGCGGATTCCGGAGCCTGGGAGCGCGCGGCAGTCCAGGCGCAGCTGGCTGCCCGCTTCGCGTGGACCGACCATGCGGGACTTTTCGCCAGCAAGGAACTTGAAGACCTCATCAGCCGGATCAGAACCTCCGTTCCGGCCGCGGTTGGGCGGCCGGAATCAGCGGCCCCGGGCCGGCAGGTGATTGTTCACGTGGCCACCCAGCTCTACGGCACGGGTGGCCATACCCAGTCCATCGCACGCTGGATTCGTGAAGATCCGCTGTCAAGCCACAAGCTGGTGCTCACGCGGCAGGGAATGGCGCAGATACCGGCCAAAGTCACGGCTCATCTCCCCGATTCCAGCGATGTGCTCCTGCTGGACCGTCGACCCGGGGGCCTGCTTAGACGGGCAGCGGCCCTGCGCCGGTTCGTCCGTGCCGCCGACGTGGTCATAGTCCACGCCCATCCGTACGATGTGGTGCCCGCCCTCGCCCTCGGGCTCGAGGGATCGCCGCCCGCGGTTTACGTGAACCACGCAGACCACGTCTTCTGGGTTGGTACATCCGCCGCCACCGTGACAATGAATCTGCGCCAAAGCGGCCGGGACCTGAGCGTCAGCCGGAGGGGAATAGCCCCTGAGCGGTGCATGGTGGCGAACCGGCCGCTTGAGCTGTCCCCTGCCGGGGGGCTTGACGGCTTCCAACGCTCGGCAGCCCGGTTGCGGCTTGGAGTGGCGGACGGCGAACTGCTGGTTGTTTCAGCGGCAGCAGGCAGTAAATACAGTGCGGTGGGCCAGGAATCCCTGATCGGGCTCTTCTCCGCCCTGATTCGGCACCGCCCCGAAATGCGGCTCCTGGTTGCCGGTCCGGCCGCCGAAGGCCAATGGTTGGAGGCTGCGGGGGCAAGCGGTGGCCGGATCCGGGCCCTCGGCCGGCTTCCCGAGGTGCAGGGCCTCCTGTCCGTTGCGGACGTTTACCTTGATTCCTATCCGTTTTCGTCGCTGACCTCCCTGCTGGAGGCCGGCGCGCATGGCCTGCCGCTGGTGACCTTCCGGGGCCACCCGGAAGAGTGTGCGGTACTTGGCTCCGATTCGCCCGGCATGGTCAAGGAGCTGTTCAGCCCGGCAACCGAGCAGGAGTTCATTGAGACCTTTGCGGCGCTGGCCGACTCTCCCGCGTTAAGGGCCGCCCGGGGTACAGCGAGCCGGGAGGCGGTTCTTGCCGGCCACAGTCCAGCTGCCTGGGCGGAGACGGTATCCGCCATCTACACCAAAGCCCGGGCTGCCGGTACGTCCGTCGTGACGGGGGCGACGCCTTGGCAGGACGGACCATTGGATCAGCTGGTAGGCATGATCCAAAGCAGGACAGGTTTTTCGGGCGTTGGAGCCGCAGCGGCCGACGTTCTCACCCTGCGCGGGCCTGCCGGGCGGATCCGGCACTGGTTGGCATTGCGGAAGTCCCAGCAGTTGGGGCCCTGGCGGCTGCTGCCGGAATGGGTCCGTGCCGGGATCGCAGATACCCGGCGCCGGCTCAGCCCGCCCGCATGGCAAACGGCGTTGCCCGCCGTCCACGATAGCCTGCTACCGCTGCGTCGACGCCAGGTCCGGTAAGAAGCCACGCACCGATGTCACCGTCGAACCCGAGAAGGACCTTCCGGCCGGCCAACGCACCTGCAACCTCGCCCACAGCGGCAAAGCCCGCATTTGTCACAACGACTGTACGGTCCAGTGGTTGTGATGCAACCAGCGGGACCAGTGACGCCTGATCCGCGGTCTCGAACCTGAACGTCACATTCCTGCGGGGCAGCTCCACGGCACAGCTGATGGCGGAAAGGCCTGCCCCAGCGGGCACTGCACTGATGACATACGCCTCGGCAAGATCCGCCGCGGAACAGATGGAATCGATGTCCCAGCGGATGTCGCCAAGTACAGTCGGGGCATCCGCCGGCGCACCGTTGCGGAGCCGGTGGGCGGCCAGTGATTCCCGAAGCCATCGATACCGCCATTTCTGGGTGCCCACCATGCGTGCAAGGACTCCGGGGGCCTTCATCCGCGCCTGGACGGTGCCGCACGTGGTAACCACCGGCAACTGCTCCGGGTAAGCCTTGGCGATCCAGTCATGCGCTTCGGCCAGCAGGTCCACGTTGGTGGAGAGGCTGTTGTGGGTCAATGGAATCGGGGCCGCCGACACCCTCAGTCCCAGGGACCGCATGCGGACGCAGTACTCCACCGCATAGGCGTGCCATGAAAGGTCACGGACTTCAGCGAGCGGGTGGCGGAGGATTTGTTGCCGCCGGGCCATAAAAAGTACCTCGTCAAGGGTGTCCACATCGGTCAACCCCGAGAGGGGTTCGCCGGAAAAGACCACGCGGTCGCGGATCAGTCCAAGCTGCCTGCCGTCACGTGTTACTCCTGTTGCGCCGGCAATGCCCGTCGAGGTGTCACGCATAAGGAGTCCCGCCGCGGCCTCCAGAGCAACAAGGGAGTGGAGGAAGACGTCTTGGTGCACAAAGACCACCACGTCGTTGGCCGCCAGGCGCGCACCGTGATTGAGGGCGGCGCCGGCGGAAGGAAATTGACCGGCCGTATTGTCAACCGGCAGGTACTCGGTATCCGGCGCCGCAGGCAATCCCGAGTGCACAGACGCCGTCAGGCATTCCCTGAGCACGTCCGGACTATTGAAGACACAAATAATGGATACCGGTGTGCGTACTCCCACTTCAGTGCTTGGCAACATCAAGATCTCGCTCCTCATCCGGGTTTAGGGGTGCATCACCCGGAAGCGGCCATACCGACCGCCGCTCAGGGATCGGGTCTGTTCGTGGGAGCTGCAGTACCACGGTTGAGGCTTTCTCATTCCTCGCAATGCGCCACAAAGCACCGGCGATGCCAAGCATCAGGAACAGGAATGCGCCGGCCATGGGAAAGCTCAAAGCGTCAAAGAAGGCAAACATCACTCCGGCAGCAGTGAGTGCTGAGGCTACAGCGATACTCAGCCTGGAAAGCAGCGGGTCCGTCAGGAGCGCCCGGGCGCGGAAACAGCAATAGAGGCCGCTGAGCATAAACAGCAGGAAGGTGAACAGCCCCAGGAAGCCGGAATCAATCAGCATAAGCAGGTACTCATTATCAAGGATCCTGTACTTGGGCAGGAACGTACCGAAACCGCGCCCCAGAATCCCGTTCCTGATGGCCAGTTCCAGCACAACTCCATAACTGTCAGTTCTGGATTGGGTACTTGAATCTCCGGAGAGCCCCTCGAACAGGCCGCGCACCGTTCCCACCATGCCCGGCACCAGGAAGTACACGGCGACGCCGGCGAACATGAACACAAGAAGTGCCCGGAGGCGTAAGGTCCTGGACCAACTCGGGAGCAGCACGATCAGAACAACGGCAACGCCTATGAACGTCGAACGTGAAACCGAAAGGGCAACTGCCGCCAGAATTATTCCCACACAGATCCAGCGGAAGATGCTCCTGCCTTTAAGTTCGTTCAGGGCAAGAGTCACGGCGATGGGAAGGGACATGCACAGCACCACGCCGTACTCGAGCGGGTGGGTCGCTGTACCGGCGGCGCGCAGGAAACCCGCCCTGAGATGGATGCTGTCAGCGGCAACTCCTTCGCTGAAGCCAGGGATGGAAATGGCGGAGACAAAAGACTGTCCTGTCACGAACTGGACAAGTCCCAGTGTGGCCATCGCCGTTCCCAGCAGCACAACCCGGTCCAGCAGGACCAGGAGTTTTCCGCGGTCAATCACTCCGTCGTTGGCTAGAAGGAAGAGACCGGCCCAACTCAGTGCCCGCAGCAACCCGGTGTCAGCAGCACGCGCCTCATCGGGGGCCAACCCGGCAAAGTTAGCGACGGCATAAGTGACCGCAACGGCACACAGGAACATAAACAGTGAACGGCGGGCCGGCTGACTACCGCCAAAAAGCGGAAAGGGCCGCTGTACTTGTTGCCATCCCCACCACAACAGCGCTCCAAGAAACCACAAAAGACCGGGTCTGCCGATTGAACCAAGTGCCGAGATGGTCAGGTTGGACGGAATGGCGCAGCTCAGGATCATGCCAATCGTCAGCACATCCACTGCATCAAACCGCGCCGGGGGCCGGAGCGTAAGCCCCTGCCCGCGCGGGGTGCGCCGCCGGCCGTGCTGTTGACCGCTCATGGGTGTCTCCAGCGCGGTTTGTAAGCCGTGAGCCAGCGGTCGATCCGGCTGGCGGAAAATGCGGTGAGGGTCAGTCCCAGCAGTCCGATAACCAGGGCTGCCTTGGTGCGGCCCAGCTTGGTGCTTCCAAGGTCGACAACTACCGGGGCCGCCGGCGATGGTGTGACCTGGATGTAGCCTCCCGGTGGTACCCCCTTGCCCCCCTGCAGACCCTGTGCTTCCAGTTCAACCGAGGTCATCACCTGGTCCAGGGTCTGGCGGACCTGCTGGGGGCTGGGTCCGACCACCTGGACGGCCAGCACCGGGCGGGAGAAGCTGACAGCCCATTGTGTTCCGGTATTCGGGAGGGTGATGGAGTATCCATTGCGGACACCGCTGCCGTAGAGCGTTGCGGTGGACGAGGGCAGCTCAACGGCGCTGCCCTCCTCCGAAATCCTTTGCTGGACAATTCCGGCGAAGTCAACGAGGGACGGAAGCGCCGCATCCGAACCACTGACGACAGAACCCCTGCCGGGTTCGACAAAAAGCAGCTCCACTGTTGTTCCGTAGGTTCGCCCAACTCCGGCGAGCAGAAACGCCGACATCGCCGTCAGGGACAGGCCCAAGACAACGACCGCCCATTTCCGCAAAGAGACCAGGCCCAGGACCCCGCCAATTGAGGCCGAAACCCGCGGGATCTCATTTGTCCTCACCCGTTGGTCCTAACCTTTGGCGTCGACCGTCAAACGGTCCTCGACCGGGGGGATGGCCGGTGGCGTGCGCGTGCCCGGTCCAGGTACGGCAGCGTCCACATGTTTGTGATTTCGTGCGCGTCGCAAGGTTCGCAGATCGGAAGCTGAGCCGTCCTTGACTGGCGCGCCGCGTCGCTCATCGCGGGCCAGCATCCGGCCATCAATAAAACCCGTCAGCAGGATGCTCAGTGCAAACCCGCCCGCCGCTGCGGTGGCCACTGACAGCGACTTCGATTTGGCGTCTTCCGTCGGAGTCTCATCCATCACCAACGTCATCAAACCAACACGCGACGGGGTTGGTACCCGCTGCTCATCCTGCATGGCTGTCAGCGTCTTTGGAACCAGAGCAACAACGTCTTCCAGGGCGGGAATGACCTGGCTCGGGTCATCCCCCTCCACTGTGACACGGATGATGGAGCCGCTGCTGCCCCGGTCTGGTTCGGTTACGAAGGACATGCCAGGGTATAACTGGCCAAACGGCGGGGCAGTATCCGCTGTGGATACTTCAACTGCGAGGATGTCGAGTATCTGCCCCATCCCTGTCAAAAACAGGAATGGGTTCCCCTCAGGGCCCACCGTGGAAGTTGGCGGCATCAGGACCAGGCTCGCGTGGGCCCGGTATGTTGAAGGAAACGACTGCTTGACCACCAAGCAAAGCCCAACAGTCAACAGCAACAGTGCAGCAATGACGTACCATCGCCGCAACAGGCTCGAGATCATGTCGCGCAACCACATTATCCAATACCGCTTTCGATTAGATTTCCATTTGAAACGCAGCGATTGATCACCTGGCTCCAGCCGGCTAGGAATTTCTCCGGAGCAGGACCCGTGAACGAACACCGTCCGTAAGGGTTGCCCGCCAGACCCTGAGGCCATCGAGCCGCGACCGGCCGGAGGTGCCCTGGATTACTGTCTTGGCCAACCGGCGCAAGGATTCACGGATTTTCCGTCCCGGTGCGGAAATCGCGCGGTCCGCCAAAAGCTGGATTGGGGTGGGAATTTTTGCATCCTGACCCAGGACCGGAAATCGGTCCAGAAACCCTGTGGGTGAGATGCGTCGTCCGTGCACCCGGTTGCTGACATTGGTCCCATGGATCACCTGCAGCCAGGCAGGGTCACCCCGAAGGCGGACCACGGGCATGGAATATTTGAGGTGATTATGCCAATCCTCCCAACAGGTCCTGGCGTCAGGCCAAGGCGCCAGCACGGAGCAGAATGCATTGTCCCGGTCTTCGTGCAGGTAGATTCCTTTGCTTGCGCTGATCAATCCCCGGGTGAGATAGATCGCCGTTGCACGATCAACCGGGCCCACCGCCTGAAGCCGCTCTACAAAATCGCATGCCAGTCCGTCATCGTTGTCCAGGTTTGTGGTTAGAAGCAGTTCTTTCGGTGATCCCAGGACTCCGGCAATATCGGACAGCAACTCACTTCGCGAGACTTCGCTCCGGAATATCGGCGAAAACACCGTGTCGGCGTTCAACTGCTTCATGCGGTCGATCAGCCACACGGGACTCGCGGGATCAAGATAGATAATCCATGCGGAGGGTTTTCGGCTTTGTCCACTCACCGAGGGCAGGCAATACTTTTCAAAGAGATCAGCACGCTCCAGGAGCCATCCACTCCTGGCTCGAACAATGCCCTCGTAGCCTTTTGACGGCAGATTAAAACGCGTGAGAAGAACGTGATCGACGTCCGGAGATCCAACCAGGTCCATACTTCACCGCAATTCGAGTTCCGCTGTGGCACAAATGGGTAACTCCCTGATTTGTTAAGCTATCGTTCAGGGATTGGACCCACCAGATCCGCGGGCTGGAAATGTGGGTAGCCACAGCAACTTTGTCGTGTGCTGACCTGTCCCAGGGTGCCCCTGCCGTTCATTGAACGGCGAAGGAGTCACTGCCTTCCAGGGCCCGGCGCACTGCGGGCACGTCGTCAATGTCGCCCAGGGTAAGCCGGGGGCTTTCGGACAGCCGCCGCCACAGGAAATAGGTCCGGAAACCCACGCCCTTTCGTTCGTGCCGCGACTTGATGACATCCCGCCAGGTGCTGTACCCGAGCTTGAGCGTTGCAGCCAGGCCGCCAAACTGGCTGCACCGGAACACGAGCAGAGCCAAATGGCTGCCCAGCACAGGTAGTAGAAGCAATGCCGGCGTATGGCAGTACTTGAACCGGAATTCGCTCCGCCACCTGAGTTGACGCCGCAGCAGCGGTTTACGGTCCGCGTTGGGGCAGTGTGTGACCGGATCGGCGGAGCCGTGCCTGACAACCAGTCCAGCCGCCAGGAACCGAATGGCCAGGTCTGATTCCTCGCAGTAGAAGCCGTAGGATTCACGCAGGCCGCCGCAGGCGAGGACCGCATCCCGGCGGACAGCATGCGCGGCGCCGATGAAGGACCTGGCCAGTCCAATCGAGGGTCCGGCTGTTTCACCCTGCATAAGCACGCCATTCTCGGTGAATGGGACGGCAACAGCCCCGATCCGTTCGGAGCTGAAGTCATCGAGAGTTTGTTGAACCGTTTTCGGGGAAGTAAAAAAGGCATCATCGTCCAGGATAATAACAAAAGGAGTGGATGCCTCCCGGATGCAGATATTCCGGGCGGCTATAAGTCCAACATTATTTTTTCCCGCAATGACACTGACTGTCGGAAACTGCGTTCGAACAATTTCCGCGGTCGCATCCGAGGATGCATCATCATAAACAATAATGGGAACTTTCGGCACCTGCATGAGTGCGCTTGAAATCAACCGGGTCAGGTCATCAACTCGATTATATGTCGAAATACATAAACTTATGCTGTTCACGTAGTCCTCCAATCCAATATCGTCGGATGTTTGCCGGGATTCTTCTCACCTGCCGGGAATCGTCAGAATCCGTCGGGGCTTTGTAGCCGCCAGGGTCTCAGTATTTTCCCGGATCTGCTCTACGAAGTCCTCGAGCCTATGGTTTGCTTCGACGTAAGCCCTTGCCCTGCGCCCTAGGACGGCCGCCGCTGCCGGGTCGTTGAGGACGTACTCGATGCCGGCCCTGAGGGCGGCAACATCGCCGGGCGGAACCAGAAGTCCGTTCTCTCCGTCCCGGATCACATCAATTTGGCCTCGTGTCCTGGACGCGATGACCGGGCGCCCAGCGGCCATCCCTTCGAGGATTACGTTCACCCCTGCATCGATGTCGGAGGGGAGCAAGGGAACAACCACCACTTTCGCCGCCGCATAGGATGCCCGGAGCTCGGCCGGTGTCAGGGGTCCAACCTCCAGATCCGCCAAATCTCCCAACTGACCACGGACGTCCTTCGTGGCCGTCCGGAGTCCGTCGTGGGTAACCACCAGGGATGCTGCAATTCGAACCGGAATTTTGAGTCCCCGGGCAGCCTCAACGAGCGTCTGGAAATCGCGCTCAGTGGACCCTGCCGAAAAGATGATGGTTTGCTCATCGCTGCCCGGATGATAGAACTCCTGGTCAACGGGGTGGTGGACCAGGACGATATCCTCCGGACTGAAACCGGAGTTTTCGATGGCGAGGGAGCGCTGGAGGGAACTCCAGGTGATGATGCGGTCGACGCCGGAGCGAAAGATCCTGAGCGGGATACGGACGGAAGGTTTCGACATCCAGAACATCAGTGCAAGGTGCGGGGTCCGCACCCGGAAGCAGGCAAAGAGGGCTGCAACGGCCACCGTATGCCGCTCGGACCACGTCACCACCACGTCATAAGACCTGCTTCGAAGAGCTGCCTCCATCGCCTGGGCCACAAAATATGGGAGGAACTTGTAGACGCGCCCACGCCAGCCCGCCATACCGGTCACCTCGAACTCGTCCAGAACGTCGCAGCCGAGGACCTCTTCCAGAAGCAGGCTGCGGGGCTCCTCGCCAGCCCGCTGCCGGATTGCCCGCTCCGCGTTGTCCGTGCGGGATCGTCCCCGGCTTTTCACCAGCAGGACCCTGGGAGCCTGCCCGGCTTCGTCTTTGCGCGGCCCGCGCGTCCCGTCCCGCGGCATCAGGAAGCCCTGCTGCTTTCATCGCGATGCCACCGCACGGCCCGTGAAGACCGTGGTTCCCCTCGTCCGGCCAGCGCAAAACAGGTGTAGACCAGTGCGTCCGCGGCCGATATCGGCCCACGGATGGAGCGGAGCAGTCCCTTCATCGTGTCCCGCGCACCGGACGGACCGGTTCCGGCCTGCTCGCTGTTCCCCCGGTAGACCCGCCGGAGGGTCCCCACGAGGGCCTTTGTGGACCGCGGCGTCCGAACGAGTACCGGATCGCAGTCGAGGACGCGTTTCTCGTCCGCCCGATATAGCCGGTCGATGTAATAGTCGTCGCCTGTGACCGCAGGAAACTCGCCGAGGACATCGTGTCCGCGTTCGCTGAGGCCGTAAACGCCCGCCCCCCAAAGCGCCGCCGACGTGCCGGGGATCCGGCTCCTCGCGCGATAGTAGGACCGCACAGCGTGGCTCGCTTCCCTGAAGTCGTATCGGAATGCCGGCCTGGCCGCGAACGGTGCGTCCTCGGAGGAAAGCTCCTCAAACGTAAGCCGGAGGGCTTCCTCGGAGATTTCTATGTCAGCGTCCAGGTAGATCCGTGGCCACAGCGTCGCCGCCCGGTCGCCGGCGTTCAGGGCCGCCACCTTCGACGGTTCCTGCACGCGGATGACTTCCACACCCGGAACGGATGATGCTGCAGCTTCGGTGCCATCGACGCAGCCGTTGCAGGCCACAATGACCTGGACGTTCCCGGTCCCGAGGGGCCGGGCAAGGCATGCCAACGTCCGCCTGATGACTGCCACTTCATTATGGGCGGGAATGATAACGGCGCCGCAGGGAAAATTTTCCGGCAGTCCGGGATCAGGGTACTGAACGGCGTGCGGAAGCATGGCCCATGTCCGTGAACGCAGAACAGCGTGCAAGGCCCGCCTGTGCGCAGGTTGCCAGGCCCTGGCAAGCTCCGCAAAGCCCACTATGACGTGAACGGAGGTCGAATACATTCCGTGCCCGTACTTCCGTGCGTACCGGACCCGGTTGACTGCCAGCAAGGCCGTGAGTGCTGGGGAACTTCCGGAGCCTCCCTCCCTGTGGCGCATTCGGGCGGCCGGTTCGAACCAGACCCCCGCACGACCGAGCCGAACGCGACGGAAAAAATCCGTTTCCTCCGAATAGAGGAAAAATTGTTCGTCCCAGCGTCCGACCAAAGCCGCCACGTCGGGCCTTATCAGCAAAGCCGCCCCGGTCGCCCAGTCCACGGGATGCGGATGAGTGTAACTGCCGTCGTCGTAAACAGTCTCTGACAGCCACCCGGGCCGGCCCTGGAACCTGCTGCCCAGCAAGGCATCACCCAGGGAGCGAAGCAGGCCCGGCTCCCTCCGCAGGGAACGGTGCAGCTCACCGGCTGCGTCAAGGAGTGCGGGGACCACAACGCCGGCCCCCGAGTCAGTCAGGCGTTGCCGCAGGGTCTTGATCGAACCCCGTTCCACCCAGAGATCCGGATTCAAAACGAGAATGCTGCCGGCTTCGCCAACCAACTCCATGGCCCGGTTGATGCCTCCGGCGTAGCCCAGATTGCCGCCCGTTGAAAACGAAAGCACGTCACTTTGAAGGGAGAGCACGTCCAATGTGGCAGGCGCCGGTGAGTTGTCCGCGACGATGACCTTGATGGACTGGTCCTCAGTCTCGCAGCGAAGGCTTGCCAGCAGCTGTGGCACGTCGGATTCGTTGTTGAACGTCACCACGATGACAGCAACGTCCGCATAGTCCGTCGCCGGTGTGAAACCGGGCAACCCGTTGTGTCCGGTCGGCGCGGGCCGATCCGGCTTCGTATTCCGGCTGGGCGGTTCACCGTGTGCAGACTTCATGTTTTGCTCCAAGCGCGCGGCACCATCACCTTCCGGCCTTACCTGGCGTCTGCACTGCCTGGCCGAAGGTGCCGGCTGCCCGGCACGTGGTTGTGGTGTTTGGATATTCTGTTACTGATGGCCGGCCGGGGATGGAACCGCGGCCCCGAACCCGGGGCAGTGTTCCGGCTGGCATCTGTAGTTCCCAACCGTAGGCTCGGCTACCCGCGTTCACTAGCCATGCAGGCCGACATTGTGGGAGTCCGCCTGAGCTTTGTGGTGCGGCACGGGGGAGTCGGCCTCCCCTGCGGCACGCAGTTGCCGTTCGCTTACCGTACCGGCAGTGGACGCCACGGCAGCTGCCGGATCCGCCGATCGCCCCCGGTGCGGAGCTGCCGGAACAGCGGTTCTCTTTGCCTGCCCCGGGCCCCGGTAGCGGAAACTTCGAAGCTGGCTCTCCAGGACCGGCAAGGGCGGAAGTTCCCGGGCAGCTTCCAGTTCTTCCTGCCGGAGGGGCTCCCACTGGGCTATCTGTTGCAGGGCGCCGCCCGCATCACCGGACAACGGCAGAATCCTGCCTAAGCCGCGGCGCAGGATTTCCCGGGCAAAGTGTTCCTGGTGATCATCCACGTGCTCCCCTTGTCGAGCGGAACGCACCGCCAGCAAAGGAACGGCGCCGTTATCCAGCGCCTGCAGAACCGATCCGACCCCGGCGTGGCAGACAAACGCGTCCGAGTCCCGGATGAGCTGCCCCATCTGTTCCCAAGGCAACTCGCTGTGCGTTGTTCCAGGCACGTCGTCGCGTGAGGTCGCCCCAAGCTGCCACGTTACGGAGCAATCGTCGGGCAACACCGCCCTGACCGCATCGACCGCCCGGTCGAACCGGTAGGGCTGGATGGTCCCCAAACTGACAAACACGTTCCTGACGGCGGTGCGCCGCCCGCGTAACCGGGTGTCCCAGTTGTCCAGCACAGATCCAGAGTATTTCCACCTGTCATTCGCCCATCGTTCATACTGGGTATAGGTCTGGACGCCCGGAAAAAGTCGCAGGAGCCGCCCGGTGGCGGACGGGGCATGAGTTCTCGCGAGGCTCTCCACGTACAGGGCCTGGACTCCCATCCAGGCAGCGAGCGGCAGGAAGGAAACTGCCACGGCCGCCCCGGTGCTCACTACGTAGTGGTACGAACCACTGCGAAGAATCCTGTATGCGGCCAGGATCGTGTGCAACGTCCCCCATGCATCCCGGGTGCCTATTGACGGGATGAACTGCACATTGTGGCCTGACAGCATGGACCGGGCCTGGGGAGTATTGAAGGTGACCCACATGGACCTTGAGTCAAGCTCGGGATAGAGGTCTGCCATCTTTTTGAGTTCGGCCAGGTGCCCGCCACACGAGGAGACCCACAGAACACGCTTGTCGGGCGGGATCAGGTCGCCCAGGGTCCCGGTCATCGCCTTGCCGGCCCGGGACGTGGTGGAATAAACCGGGAAAATTTTCCGGGTGCAGACTTCATTTTCGGCTCCATTGTCGCGGTACAACCACGCAGCGGCGGGAATCGGGGTCTGCACTGCCCTTGTCCTGCCATCAGCACCGGCTCGCCGGTGCCTGTCTGTCGCGTTCAGGTAGTTGTTACCGGCGTCCCGCGGGTGGCGTATCCACCGTCATGCGGCCCGGAACCGGGAACCGCATGCCCTCAGGGCATCCGTACTTTTTAACCGTAGGCACCGTGATCCGGCGTTCCTAGCAGGAATCACGGTGCGTGTGGGTATCCGCACCATCTTTGTGGAGCGCCTGAAGTGGCCGTCCGTCCCCTACGCGGCAGTGCCGAAGAAACGCTCCGCAACGGCAGCCAGCCGGCGGGGGTCCTCGACGCCGCACAGTTCGCGTGCCGAGTGCATGGAGAGAAGCGGCACCCCCACGTCCACCGTGCGGATTCCCAGCCGGGTGGCAGTCAGCGGACCGATCGTGGACCCGCAGGGCATCACGTTATTGGACACAAATTCCTGGTAGGGAACGCTGGATTCGGCGCAGAGCCGGGCCCAGAAGGCGGCCCCCGCAGCGTCAGTGGCGTACCGCTGGTTGGCGTTGATTTTCAGGAGCGGGCCGCCGTTGAGGACAGGGTGGTTGGCGGGGTCGTGCCGTTCGGCGTAGTTGGGGTGGACTGCATGCCCGGCGTCGGCCGAGACGCAGAACGATGCCGCCAGCGCCTGCCGGCGCTGGCTGACGGTGGCCCCGAGGCCGTCGGAGATGCGCACCAGCACGTCCTCGAGGATGGGTCCACAGGCACCCGAACGGGAGTTGGACCCGATTTCCTCATGATCGAAGGCGGCCAGGACGGCGATCGGAGCGCCGGGGACGGCAGCGGCCGCGGCGTGCGCCATCAGCGCCGCCAGACCCGCGTGCGTGGCGGACAGGTTGTCCAGCCGGCCGGAGGCAAAGAATTCACTGTTGACGCCGAAAACCGCGGGCGCCTGCGTGTCTGCAATAACGACGTCGTACCCGCCAATGGCAGCAGGGTCCACCGAACCACCGCCGGCGCGGGCGGCGAGGACGCCGAGGAGGTCAACGTCGCCGGGGGCGCCCAGGCCCCAGACCGGGTTCATGTGGCGCTGCTTGTCCAGGGTGAGCCCGTCATTGACGGCCCGGTCCAGGTGGATGGCCAGTTGCGGGAACCGGAGCATGGGGCCGGTGGCGGTGAGGTGTTCGGTGCCGTCCAGCATCACCAGCCGGCCGGCGAGCTGCAGTTCCCGGTCAAGCCAGGAGTTCAGCAGCGGCCCGCCGTAAACTTCCACGCCCGCCTGCAGCCAGCCGTGCGCGCCCGTTGTGGGTTTGGGCTTGAGCTTGAAGGACGGCGAATCCGTGTGCGCCCCCAGGATGTTGAACCCGGTGGTGGGTCCGGCGTTCCCGGGGACCACCCAGGCAATCAGTGCCCCGTCCCGGATGATGAAAAAGGAGCCGGCACCCCCGTCCCACGGCTCAAGCTCATCCAGCCGGGCGAAACCCGCAGCTTCAAGCCGCCGGCCCGCCTCGTGCACGGCGTGGAAGCTCGACGGCGAGGCGCTGACGTAGGCGCCAAGGTCCTGGATGTGCTCTGTAGCGGAGGAAAAGATAGCCATCTACCGAGTCTAGAGGGTGCCGTTACCCTCAGTAGTCGGGGTTGCTCGGGACCACCAGTCCGGTCTCATAGGCATAAACCACTGCCTGCACCCGGTCCCGGAGGTGGAGTTTTGTGAGGATCCGGCGCACGTGGGTCTTCACCGTGGCCTCCGAAAGGTAGTAGCGGTGGGCGATCTCGGCGTTGGAGAGGCCTTCCGCCATGGCCTCGAGCATCTCGGTCTCCCGCGGCGTGAGGTCGGCCAGGAGCGGATCGGGAGCCGCTGCCGCCGGCGCCGGCCGGGCAGCGCCACGCACATACGTCTCCAGCAGCCGCTGCGTGACCCGGGGCGCCACCACCGCGTCCCCGCTGGCCACCACCCGCACGGCGTGGATGAGTTCTTCCGGCGCGGCGTCCTTGAGGAGGAACGCCGACGCTCCGGCCTGCAGCCCGGCAAAGGCGTACTCGTCCACATCGAACGTGGTCAGGATGATGATCCGGGCGCAGGAGCCTGCAGCCGTGATGGCGCGGGTGGCCTCGATGCCGTCAAGGACGGGCATCCGCACGTCCATGAGCACCACATCCGGGTTCAACTCCTGAACCCGGCGGATCGCTTCGGCGCCGTCGGAGGCTTCGCCCACAATATGCAGGTCGTCCTCGCCCTCGAGGATGAGGCGGAACCCCATCCTCAGCAGCGGCTGGTCATCCACCAGCAGGACGGAGATAAGGGCGTTGTCAGTCATGCTTTGCCTTGCAGTTCAGAGGGACGGCTCGTCAGTTCGGGATGCTCTCCGGGCCAGGACAACACGGCGTGCACCCGCCAGCCGCGGCTGCTGCGGCCGGCTTCAACGGTGCCCGCATAGATCCGTGCCCGCTCCGCCATGCCCGCCAGGCCCTGCCCCGAACCGAACGAACCGGCGGACAGCCCAGGCTCGTTGGCAGGCTGGGCGACGGCGCCGTCGTCGAGCACGTCAATTGTAACCGTGCCACCGGACCGGACGATGTTGACCTCCACCCGCCCCAGCGACCTGCCGTACCGCAACACGTTGGTGAGGGATTCCTGCACAATCCTGTACACGGTGAGCTGGAAGGCGGCATCTGCGGGCAGTGCGGGGCCCGTGTGGGAAAAGTGCAGCGGCAGGCCTGCCGTCCGGAAGCCGTCCAGCAGTTTGGCAAGGCTGTCGCCGGATGCCAGCGGCTGCCGGGGCGCTGCCTTGCCGGCGTCGTCCCGGAGGACACCAAGCACCCGGCGCATATCCGCCAGTGCTGTTCGTCCGGTCCTGGACAACTCCCCCAGCACGTCGCCGGCGCGGGCAGGATCCTTCCGGACCACAACGGCGGCCCCGTCCGACAGGCTGACCATCACCGTCAGGGAGTGGGCAACAACGTCGTGCATCTCGCGTGCGATCCGGTTCCGTTCGTTGACGGAGGCCAGCTGCGCGGCCCGCGCGGCCCAGGCAGCCACTTCCTGTTCGTGTTCGCGCCGCTGCCGGACGCCGATGCCGATGCCGGTGGCAATGACGTTGGACAGTGCAATGGTGGCGCCGGTGGCAATGCTGGTGATCAGCTGGAAGTCACCGGACGCTGCAGCAGCCGCCGGTACCAGGCGTTCCTCGATGGGTCCAACGGCGGCCAGGAGGTAAAGCAGGGCCAGCGGCGCTGTGGCAACGGCCATCGTGATGAGTGCGAACCTCCGGCTGTGAACCACAGCAACGGCGTACAGCGAGAACCAGAGCCCCGCTGAAACGTTGGAGCCCCACGGATGCAGCATCGTGACGGCAACCTCCACCACCGCCACCAGCGCCACCAGCGCCACAGGGTAGCGGCGGCGCAGGAGCATGGCCCCGCTCACCCCGACCAGCAGGGCCGCCGCGAGCCAGTTGCCGGACCGGACGGCATCCACCACGGTGGGGGCCACCACCAGGGTGTAGCTGGCGGAAACCACAGCATCCATGGCTTTGGGCCGGCGGTACAGGAAGCCGCGGATGCGTCCCCGCCGCCTGGCGGTAAGCTCGGCAAAGGACGCGTCAGCCTGGCTGGCCGGCGCGTCCTTTGCGGGTCCTGCGGTGTTCACGGTGCGGTGCCGGTCAGACGTCGCGCTTCTTGAGGACCAGCAGTGCCGGGACCAGGAACAGCAGCACATAGCCGAGGAAGATCAGGCCGCCCTGCCAGGGATCGATGTAGGCGTCGATCTCGCCGATGGCCAGGAAGCGGCCGCCGGCTTCACTGGGGATGTACTGGGGAACGTATTTCCAGAAGTCCCCCGGGACCAGCGAAGCGAAGCCTGAGGCAATGGGAATAACAAAGAAAATCCCCACCAGGACGGTGATGCCGCCGGCGGAGTTGCGCAGCAGGGTACCGAGTGACAGTCCGATCAAAGCGACGCCCGCCACGTAGAGGCCCCCGGTGAAGACGCTGTAGATCACACCGTCCGTGGACCACGACAGATCCACCCCCAGGCCCTGGAACATCGGCAGGGACAGCAGGAAGGTGACTGCGCCGGCCACCGTGGTGATGACATAGGAAACCACGGCAAGGATGATTGCCTTGGCCAGGAACGCCGGAGTGCGGCGCGGTACGGCGCTCATGGTGGAGCGGATCATTCCGGTGGCGTATTCAGAGGCCATGAACAGGACGGCAAGGGCCCCGAAGATCAGGATGCCGACCTGCAGGCCGGCGTTGGGCAGGTTGTAGAGGTCCAGCCCTGATCCCGGCGGCATTGACTGCTCCAGCATGTCCGACGACGGCTCAATCCCCTGTTCCCGGGCGCCGGCCACCATGGAATCAAGGATGTTGTAACGGACCCAGGCGGTCAGGACACCGACGCCGATGGTGGCCACCAGGGTCAGCAGGATCAGGATGCGGGTGGACATCAGGCTCCACAGCTTGATCCATTCGGAGCGGAGCACGCCGCCGAAGGTCAGGCCGTGCCGGGCGGCGGCCGCCGAGCGCGTGGGGGCCGGGGAAGTTTGTGTGGTGGTGCTCATCGTGGCTACTTTCCTGCCGTGGCCGGAACGGCCGCTGCGGGCCCCCCGGTCAGATGCGAGTGGTATTCCACTTCGTCCTTGGTGAGGTCGAAGTAGGCGTCTTCCAGGGACGAAACCTGTGGGGTGAGCTCGTAGATGAGGACGCCGTTATCGAGCGCCAGCTTGGCGATGCGGCGCGGCTCAAGACCGGTGACGGTAAGTGTCTCCGGCTCGCTTTGGTCAACGGTGACGCCGTTGCCCGCGAGGAGCGCGGAGAGCTGGTGCGACTCGCCGGTCCGCACCAGGGTCCGGGTCTGCCGGGTCCCGGCGATGATGTCCTTGACGGGTGCGTCTGCGATGATGCGGCCTCGGCCAATGACCACCAGGTGGTCGGCGGTCTGTGCCATCTCGCTCATCAGGTGGGAGGAGAGGAACACGGTTTTGCCCTGGGAGGCGAGGTAGCGGACCAGGTTGCGGACCCACAACACACCCTCCGGGTCCAGCCCGTTGACCGGCTCGTCCAGGATGAGGGTCTGGGGGTCGCCCAGCAGGGCGGCGGCAATGCCCAGGCGTTGCCCCATGCCGAGGGAGAATCCGCCGGCCTTTTTGCGGGCTACGGCGTCCAGTCCGGTCATCTCGATGACTTCGCGGACCCTGGACTTGGCAATACCGTGCGTTGCGGCCATGGCCAGGAGGTGGTTGTAGGCGCTGCGGCTGGTGTGGACGGCCTTGGCGTCCAGCAGCGCACCGACCTCGTGCAGGGGCGCCTTGTGCTGCGCATACGGCAGGCCGTTCACGGTGACGGAGCCGGACGTGGGTCGGTCCAGCCCCATGATCATGCGCATCGTGGTGGATTTGCCTGCGCCGTTCGGTCCCAGGAATCCGGTGACCTGCCCGGCCCTGACGGTGAAACTGACCCCACCCACGGCAGTCTTGCTGCCATAGGTCTTGGTCAGGTCGTGTGCCTCTATCATGGTTCCTCCGGCCGGCAGCGGGGCTGCCGGATTCGTGTGAAGACGGTGGTGTGGTTCCTACGCTACCGACGCCCGCCCGCTTTCGCGCCGGTCTCAGGGATGATTCAGGGCCGAATCAGGGTACTCCGCTTGGATGAGGATGCCGCCGGAGCCGGCAGCATGGGGGATTACGGCTGCGGCGAATAGTACGTCAGGGCGCGTGGCCGGACGCTGTAGGCCACTGCGCGCACGCCCGCCAGCGCCTCACCGTCCACCGCCAGGGCCATGGGTGCACCCCCGGCATCGATGTGCACCTCCGTGGCCTCCTGCAGGTGCGTGATCCGGGAGCCTGCAACGGTTCCGGTCAGCACCGACCACAGGAGCCGGAGCCGGGCGAAGGACTCATCTGCGGTGATAAGTCGGAGGTCCAGCACGCCGTCATCGAGCACCGGCCGGACCAGGGGAGCGTGGTCGCGGGGGTAGAACCTGCCCCTGCCCACATAGGCAATCCACACCTTGTGCCGGATGCCGTCAACCGTCAGGGTGGTGGGGGTCCCGGCCGCGAAGGTCCGGAACATGGCAACCACGCCGGCCAGCGGCTTTCCCAATGCCGGCTGCAGTTGCTCGCGCCGCCGCACAAGGTTGGGATAGAGGCCCACACTCGAGGTGTTGAGCATGGTCAGCCGGATCACCTCCGGGTCTGTCGCGAGGCCGCGCTCGGCCGTAACCAATCCCACGTCTGCCAGGGCCGCGTGGCCTTCCGTTGCCGCTGCCAGCGCATCCCGGAGGCTGCCGATGCCGGCGTCGCGGGCAAAATGGTTCAGGGTTCCGCCGGGCAGGGCCAGGAGCGGGAGGCCCCGTTCGACGGCGGCTGCGGCCGCAGTGCCGACGGTTCCGTCTCCGCCCCACACCCCGAGAGCCAGGGTTCCGGGGTTGTCGGCCGCAGCAGCGATTTGCTCCGCCAGGTCCTGCCCGCTTTCAACGGTCACTATATGCGCCTTAGGGAATACTTCGTGGAGCGCGCCTGCTGTTTCCGCAGTAAACGATCCGCCCAACGTGTTGACCACGATGCTGAGGCCTTCGCCGGCGGGCAGCCTGGGGGCCGGGGCCGCCGTCCTGGTGAGGGCGGGGATGGGCGGGCGCACCGGCCACCACCGCCGGGTTGCCATGGCTGCGGCAGCGCCGATCGCGGAGCCAAACACCACGTCCGACGGCCAGTGCGCGCCGGTGTGCACCCGTGAGTAGGCGACGCCAATCGCTGCTGGAGCCAGCGCGGCACCAAGCCCCGGTTTGACCAGTCCTGCGCCGACCGCGAACGCCACCGCTGAGGCGGAGTGCCCGGAGGGCATTGACGAACTGGTGGGCTGGGGGTGGACGAACCGGAACACCGGCAGGTGTTCCGGTAATGGCCGGCTCCGCGGCAAAAGGGTTTTGAAGACAATATTGGTGACGCCCGATGCCACGCCCTGGGCGATGAGTCCATGGAGGGCGGCACGCCGCGGGCGGCCTGGGAAGGCTGCCATCACGGCTGCGGCGCCCATCCAGAGCTTGCCGTTGTTGGCGGCAGCGGAGAGCCTTCGGAAGAACGCGTCATGGTTTCCGCCGGGCAGGTCCGAAACATGCCGGACAAGGTATCTATCCAGCCGGCTGATCCACCGGTGCCCGGCCCGCGCTTTGCTCTGCATTTCTTCACCCTACCGCCGCGTCCCCGGCTGCCGGGAAGGCAACGGGGCACGCGCGGCTGGCGTGGCTAGCTGGTGGGTGTTCCCGGCTCAATCTTGAGGGGCTTGGCAGCCTTGGCCAAAACAAGGGCAACCAGGATCGGGATGAGGATGGCAAGCAGCGCCCGGTGGATTCCCGTGACGTCACCCAGGTAGCCGAGCAGCGGGGGGCCTGCCAGGAAGGAGACGTAGCCCAGGGTTGACACCACTGACACCCGGGCTGCCGCCCGGCGGGGATCGTCCGCGGCCGCCGACATCCCCATGGGGAAGGCGAGTGCCGCGCCTACGCCCCACAGGGCGGCACCTGCTGCCGCGAGCCAGATGTTCCCGGCGAGGACAAAGAGGCAAAGGCCCGCCGCAGCGGCCGCCATGCTGGCGCGCAGGACGGCCACCCGGCCGTACGTGTCGATCACGCGGCCGCCCAGGAAGCGCATGGCGGTCATGGCCAGCACAAAGAGCGCAAACATCAATGCGCCGGTGGACTCCGAGGTGCCCAGTCCATCAACGGAGGCCTTGGCGATCCAGTCATTGCCTGCACCTTCGGTCAGGGTGGCGCCGAGAACCACCACACCGATGAGCAGGGTGCGGCTGTCACGCCAGGCGGAAGGGCCCTTGGCGGGCTTCGGCTCACCGACGGGAGTCGCGGTGCTGATGTGCGGCAGGAAGTAACGTGGAGCGACCATGGTGACCACCAGCACCACAGCCACGATCACCAGCAGGTGCAGCGGAAGGTCCACACCGATGGTCGAAAGCCCTGCACCGACCAGGGCCCCAATAAATGCCCCGCCGCTGAAGGCCGCGTGCAGTTGCGGCATCACGGTGCGCCGGAGCCGGTGCTCAACATCGGCGCCTTCAATGTTTTGGGCAACATCCCAGAGCCCTACGGCTATGCCGAAGAAAAACAGGGAGACGGCGGTGCCTGGAATCGAGGCAGCGGACAGCGAGAAGGCGATCCCGGTTCCGGCGAGGGCGGCCACCAGGCCGCCCACACGGACTGTGTTGGCTGTGCCGATCCGGCCCACCACCAGCCCGGCCGTGGGCAGCGCCAGCAGCGAGCCAACGGCGGTGCACAAGAGCAGGGTTCCCATCTGCCCGGAGGTGATCTGGAGGGTTTGGGTGACGGCCGGGATTCTGGCAGCCCAGCTGGCAAACACCAGGCCGTTGATTCCGAACACCACGAAGGTGGCCAGCGCGGCCGCCTTCACCGCAGCATCCGGGGAGTCGTTTGTCTTGGTGCTCATACGTTCACTACTTCCACTGGATATCCGTCGAGTTGTGCGCGTTCCGCCGCGCTGAATGTCCGGTCCGTGACCACCACGTCCACCTGCTGGAGGCCGGCGACCAGGACCCTTGCCGAGGCGTGCCATTTGGCTGCACTGGCCGCGAGGATGATCCGGGCCGCAGAGTCGATGCCTGCCCGTTTGACGGCGGCATCCTCAAGGTCGTGGGCCAACAGGCCATCCTGGAAATCCACGGAACAGGGGGTGAGGACGGCGGTGTCGAACCGCAGCGACCTGATATTGGCTTCGGCCATGGGACCACGGAAGCCGAGCTCTCCTGGCACCAGGCTCCCACCTGGCAGGAGCAACCCGGTGCGGGAAACCGCCGCACCCTCCGCCAAAGCAACAGCATTGAGTGCCTGCAGGCCCATGGGCATCACCGTTATTTCACGCCCGGCCAGGGCACGGGCCACCTCCGTGGCGGTGCTGCCACTGTCCAGCCAGAGGTGCTCCCTGTCCCGGATCAAATCCGCCACTGCAGCGCCGATGCGCCGCTTTGCGTCGTGGTCCTCAAGTTCGCGCTGGCCGTAGCCGGGGTTCTCGCCATGGCCGATCAGGCTCCTTGCCCCGCCGTGGATCCGTTTGAGGACACCATTCGCGGCCAGGACGTCGAGGTCCCTGCGGATCGTGGCGCCGGACGCCGCGCAGGCCGTCGTCAGCTCCTCAACACTTATTTCCACCCGCTGCCGAAGGAGCGCAGCGATTGCCCGGTGCCGCTCTTCCGTCTTCATGATCAAATGATATCAATTTTTGATCGTTTGGCGTTTTAGCCCGTGCGCATCGGTCAGCGGACCCGCTGGACCCGCTTCTCGTCCCAGACCGGCTCCGGGGACTCGTAGACCTTGCCGTCGGAACCAAACACCATAAACCGGTCGAACGTCCGCGCAAACCAGCGATCGTGGGTGACAGCCAGGACCGTTCCTTCAAAGTGGTCGATGGCCCGCTCCAGGGCCTCAGCGGAGTGCAGGTCGAGGTTGTCGGTCGGTTCATCCAGCAGAAGCAGCGTGGCGCCGCTGAGCTGGAGCAGCAGGATCTGGAACCGGGCCTGCTGGCCGCCTGAGAGCGACTCGTACTTCTGTTCCGACTGCGTCGCCAGCCCGTAGCCGTCCAGTGCCCCTGCAGCGGCTTCGCGGCCCAGCCCGGACCGGTGCTCGTCGCCGCGGTGAAGGATTTCCAGCAGCGTCTTGCCCAGCAGGTCCGGGCGGACGTGGGTCTGGGCGAAGAATCCGGGGCGGATGCGGGCACCGAGCTTGACTGTGCCTTCGTGGGGTACCTCGGCAATCTCAACGTCCGACACCGGCAGGTGTTCACGTTCCGGATCGGTGCCACCGGTGGCCAGCAGGCGAAGGAAATGGCTTTTGCCAGAGCCGTTGGAGCCCAGGACGCCGACGCGGTCACCAAACCACACCTCGGTGGAGAACGCCTTCATGAGTCCTGTCAGCTCCAGGCGCTCGGCCACGATGGCCCGCTTCGCGGTCCGCCCGCCCTTCAGCCTCATCTGGACGTTCTGCTCGATGGGCAGCGCCTCAGGCGGCCCGGCCTCAAGGAACTTCGCCAGGCGCGTTTGGGCTGCGTGGTAGCGGTTGGCCATGTCCGAGCGGAAAGCGGCCTTGTTTTTGTACATGTTGACGAGTTCCTTGAGCTTTACGTGCTCCTCGTCCCAGCGCTTGCGCAGTTCCTCAAACCGGGCGTTCCTGTCCGCGCGGGCGTCAACGTAGGAACCGAACCCGCCGCCGTGGATCCAGGCACCGGCGCCGTTGATGCCGGGCTCCAGGGTGACGATGCGGCCTGCGGCGTTGTTGAGCAGTTCGCGGTCGTGGCTGATGAAGAAGACAGTCTTCCGGGAACCGTTAAGTTTGTCCTCCAGCCAGCGCTTCCCCGGAACGTCAAGGTAGTTGTCCGGTTCGTCCAGGAGCAGCAGTTCGTCAGGGCCGGCGAAAAGCGCTTCCAGCACCAGCCGCTTCTGCTCGCCGCCGGAAAGGGTAGACGCCGGTCGGTGCTGGGCGCGGTCGAAGGGCAGTCCCAGGGCGGCCATGCAAACCTCGTCCCAGACCGTCTCGACGTCGTATCCGCCGGCGTCGCCCCAGTCCACGATGGCCTGTGCGTACCGCATCTGGCTGGGTTCGTCGTCGTGCTCCACCATGGCGAGTTCCGCGGCGTCCACCTCACGCGCGGCGGCTGCCAGTGCCGGCTGGGCAGCGGAAACCAGCAGGTCACGGACAGTGGACCCGTCCCTGACCTGGCCCACGAACTGGCGCATGATGCCCATGGTGCCGGACCGGCCGATGACGCCTTCGTCCGGAACCAGGTCCCCGGCGATGATCCGGAAGAGCGTGGTCTTACCGGTGCCGTTGGGCCCGATCAGCGCTGTTTTGGTGCCGTCCGGGACCTTGAAGGTCACGCCGTTCAGCAGTTGGGTGCCGTCGGAGAGGAAGTAATCGATACCGGAAACGTCAATATGGGCCACGTACTCCATCTTCCCACGCCGGCAATGCCTACCCTGCGGCCGTGAGGAACTCCTTCAGGAGGGGCCCGGAGGTGGTGGCGCCCAGGCCGCCGTCCTCCACAAAGACGGCAACGGCCAGGTCACCGTGGACGGCCACAATCCAGGCGTGGGTTTTGGGCGGTGTTTCGTTGCCGAACTCCGCCGTACCGGTCTTGGCGCCGACGGGTGCGCCCGGGACGGAGGAAAGGAAACCTGCGTGACCGGACGTGACCACTGCCCGCATCATGTCGGACAACGAGGCGGCTTCGGCGGCAGTGATGGGCTGGCCGGATGCTGAGGCCGGGGCCTCGCCGGTGGCCGTGGCGGAAGGCTGGGCCGCCGGTGCCGTGGACCCGTTGGCAGTTCCGGCGGCGGGAGCCCCGGCGTCGGGATTGAGGACAAGCTGCGGTGCGACGGGAGCACCCTTGGCAACAGAGCCGGCCATCATGGCGGCTGACAAGGGGGAGAGCAGCACCTTGCCCTGCCCGATCATGGACGCTGCGTGTTCGGTTCCTGCGGCCTCGCCGGGAACTGAACCGAGGAAGGCCTCTGCGCCCAGGGTGGGGGCCTCAACCGCCAGGCCCATGGCCATGGCCGCAGCTTCGAGCTGGGCCTGGGATACGGAGTCCCTGGCGGCGATGAAGGCGGTGTTGCAGGAGTGGGCGAACGCGTCACGGAGGGTCACGGATCCCAAAGAACTTTCCGGATAACCTTCAGAGTTTTTGAAGGTCCTTCCGTCCACCGCCAGGGTGGGCGTGCAGGCGACCTTGGAGTCAGGGGTGAGCCCGTTGCGGAACATGGCCAGGGAATCGACCATTTTGAAGATGGAGCCGGGCGCGTACTGTCCGAGCATGGCGGTGTTGTAGCCGTTGCTGCCGGGGCCGGACGCCGCGGCCAGGACTGCGCCGGAGGAGGGTCGGAGGGCCACGATGGCCGAGGCCGGTCCGACGTCGGCCAGCGTGGTCTCGGCCAGTGCCTGCAACCGCTGGTCCAGGGTGGTTTTCAACGGCGTCCCCGGGGCGGGGGCCACTTCGAACAGGGTCCGCCGCGGGTCTGTTGCCGCGGCCTGGATCTGCTCCCGGGTGAGGTCGGCGCGTTGGGCGCGGATGATCAGCGCTTCGGTTCCCCGGAGCTGCTTGTCGTATTGCTGCTGCAGACCCCCAAGTCCTGTCACATCCCCTGCGGTCAGTGACCCCCCGGATGCTTCGATCTGTTCGGCAGTGGCCTCGCCGACGGCGCCCAGTACCGGGCGGGCAAAGGTGCGGCTAGGAGCAAGCGGGACCGATGCGGGAATGGCGCGGGCACCTGGAACCGCCGCGATCTGATCATTGGTGACGGTGCGGCCTTCTTCGCGCAGGGTGATGGCGCGGACAAAGGCTTCCGGTCCGGCAGCCTTGACCTGGTCGGCGTAGGCCGCCGGGTCCACCCCCACCAGCGTCGCGAGCTTCGAGGCTGCTGCTGCGGGATCCGCTGCGCCCAACTGGGGCTTGTCGATGCCCACGTCCACCACGGGACGGTAGGTGACCAACGGAACGTCGCCGGCACCGAGGATGTCCGCCCGCGGCGGCGATTGTGATCCCTTGCTGAGGATTTCGGAGTCAGCGAGGCCTGGGACCAAAGTGGCTGGGTCCCAGACAGCAAGCCATTCGCCGCCCGACTTCTTGAATTTGGCCGATGCAGCGTACTTCCATTCGGAGTCCCCGAACGTCCAGGTGTAGTTCAAGGGTGCGGAGGCATTATCGCCGTCGAGGGTCAGATCGCCAGGCTGCACTGCCGGCTTTTGGGGGTCCAGGGCAGCGAACACGTTCCGGAGCTGCTCATTTGCGCTGGCGGAATCCTTGCCCTCGAAGGCTACGGAGCCAACGTCCAGGGCCGAGACTGCGCTGGCCAGGTCCTTGACAGCTGATTCTGCTCCGCTCCGCCCATCGTCGCATCCAACGAGGGAGGTCCCCAGGACGAGCGAGGCCATGGCAAGTGACAGCTTTGTTTTTTTCCCCATTTCGCCATTATGCCCGTTTTTCCGATGCCATTATGCCCGAGGGGGACCGCTTAAGCCCGGCCGGCGCCGTCCCGTCCCAGGGCCGGGACGGGAAGCCCGAAGATGTCCCGGAGAGCATATGTTGCGGCGTGCAGGCCGGGCATGCCGGTGACCCCCGGACCCGGCGGTGTTGAGGAAGAGCATATGTACACCCCGCGCAGCGGTGTGCGCCACGGGACCCGGGAAACCACGGGGCGCTGGATCAGGCCGCGGAGGTCCATGGTGCCGGCGCTGAAGTCCCCGCCAACGTAGTTTCGGTTGTATTCCCCCAGCTGCGCCGCCGTGACGGCCTGCGACTGGACCACCAGGTCCCGGAAGCCGGGCGCAAAGCGCTCGAGCTGGCCGGTGATGGCAGCCGTCATATCGACGGTGGATCCGGCAGGGACGTGGCAGTACGTCCAGAGGGTGTGCCTGCCGGCGGGGGCCCGGCCGGCATCGAATGGCGAGGGCTGGGCCACCAGGACATAAGGCTTTTCGGGGTGGCGGCCGCTGGCCACTTGGTTTTCGGCGTGGGCCAGCTCCGCCCTGGTCCCGCCCACGTGGACGGTTCCGGCCGCTGCCAGGGACCGGGCCGCCCACGGCACGGGGCCGGACAGGATGTAGTCCACCTTGCAGGAACCGTTCCCGTAGCGAAAAGCCTCCAGTGACCTCCGGTAACCGGCCGGCAATGAACTTCCTGCCAGGTTTGCCAGTCCCTGCGGCGCGACGTCCAGGAGCGTGACGCGCGACGGCGGCAAGGCAGCCAGGCTGTCCACTGCGGAGCCGGTGTGGATGACGCCGCCGTGGGCGCTGAGGTCCCCGGCCAACGCCCCGGCGATGGACGCCGAACCGCCGACGGGAAATGGCCAGCCGTCCCGGTGACCCAATGCGGCCAGCAACAGCCCCGCCCCGGCCGCAGCCAGGGATGGAAGGTGGGAGACGGCGTGGGCGGCAACACCACTCAGCAACGATGGTGCAAGGTCTTCGCGGAACCTGGTATTCCAGAGCCGGGAACCCTGCTCCAGCGTGCGCAGACCGAAGAGGGCAGCAACGAAGGGATGCCGGGGAATGCGCAGCAGTTGGTTCTGGGTGAACTCAATGACCTCGTCACGGTGCTGGACCAACGGGCCCATCAGCTGACGGTAAGCCCGCCCGTCGCGTCCCAGTTCAGCAGCCGTCCGGTCCAGCGACCGGTACGCCAGCGCTGCCCGGCCACCGTCCAGAGGTGAGCCGAAGGATATGTCCGGTGTGGCAAAACGGATCCGCTCCGACAGTTCAAAGGCGCGGAAGAACGGCGACGCCAGTGCCATTGGATGCACGGCAGAGCATACGTCGTGGAAATGCCCTGGCTGCATCAGCTCGGCCGTACGTGTCCCGCCGCCAACGGCCTGGGCCGCTTCGAACACCTCGACTGACAGCCCCGCTCTGGCCATGATTACCGCCGCTGCGAGCCCATTGGGTCCCGCACCCACCACATTGACGTCAGCCATCGGATAAAGCCTTCCTGACGGGGGAGCCGGTGAGGGCTCCCGCGGCCGTCCGCAGCCGGTCAGGCGCCCCGTCGAAAGGTCCGCCGTGCGGATCGTCGGCGTGTTGGCGGCGGACCGGGTCCAGATTGGGGTCGTAGATGTCCCAGATGACCCGAATCATCAGATATGCCACAGCAAGCATATGAATGACGACGGCCAGGACGTAGTACGGCATGTCGAGGTTGTGCTGCGGGGGCCCACCGCTGGTGACCTGGCCAAGGTACAGCCAAATAGCGGCCCAATGCAGGCCTTCGATTCCCTGCCACACCAGGAAGTCGCGCCAGCGCGGACGTGCCAGCGCGAAGAGCGGGATCAGCCAAATGACGTACTGCGGCGAATACACCTTGTTGGTGAGGATAAAGGCGGCAACAATCAGGAACGCCAGCTGGGCCAGGCGCGGCCTGCGGGCCGAGCTGAGGGCCACCGCGGCGATGCCGGCGCAGGCCAGCAGAAAGAGTCCAATGGACAGCAGGTCCACGGCCGTGCCATCCAGCCCGGCCATTCCGATCCTTGCGGCCACAAGGTTGTAGATGAACCACGGCGAGCTGTAGCCCGCGTCGCGGTCCGCGCTGAACTGGAAAAAGTAAGCCCAGCCGGCGGGGTTGGCGGCCGCAAACGGCAGGTTGACTGCAGCCCACGAGGCCGCAGCCGCGGCAGCTGCTATCAGCATCGGCCTGAACCTGCCGGTCCGGACGGCCAGCAGGACAATCGCGCCGAGGATCAGCAGGGGGTACAGCTTCGTTGCCGCAGCCAGCCCGATCAGGATGCCGGCGGCCAGTGGCCTGTGCCGGGCGAAGAAGTACATGCCTAGGGCCAGCAGCGCGGCAGCCCAGAGGTCCCAGTTGATGGTCCCGGCCAACACGATCCCCGGGGCTACTGCGATCATCGCGGCATCCCAGGGGCGCCGGCCGGCCAGGCGCGCCGTAGCCAGGACGGTCACCAGCGCCGCAAATGCCAGCAGGGCCGCATTGATGTCGAAGTAGCCCAGGACGCGTGCGTCCGATACACCGGTTCCGGGCACCAGCCAGGCGGTGATTCCCGCGATGACACCGATCAGGACCGGATATTCGAACTGGCTTCCGCTGCCGGCGATGGGGAACAGTCCGTCCGCCAGGCCCCGGTTGCGGAAGAGTTCGGGGAAGTCCGAATAGCAGGTCGCATAGAACTGGGTGGGGGTCTCCCACCCATTGACCCGGCAGTAGCCTTTCAGGACCACCCCGACCAGGGCGGCAGCGACCGTGAGGAGGATCAGGACCCGGTCAACCGTAAAGATCCCCGGTGTGATCACCCCCGGTTCCGACCTGGCACCCAGCGGCCCCCCGGCGATCTCCGTGAAGTTCCTGAGGGTCAGGTCGCTGCGGGTGGGAACCACCAGACGGGACCGGCCGCGGCGTTCCGGGGGCGTGGTCTCCTGCATGCACCGAGCTTACCGCCGGGTCTTCGGTTGGGCGCCGCCGATCCGCCGGCAGGTATGGTCATGGGGTGGAAACCCAGAACGCCGGAGCCAAAATTGCCGGGCGCCGCCGTGCCTTGACCACTGAACGGCCGTGGCTTGCACCCGTCGGCATCGGACTCCTCGCCTTCTGCGCGGCGTTTGTCGGCTCCTGGGTCCCGTCGTTCTGGGATGACGAAATTGCCACCATTTCGGCTGCTGGACGGTCGCCGGCAGAACTCCTGCTCCTGTTGCAGTCCGTGGACGCCGTCCACGGCATCTACTACTTCCTGATGCACCTGTGGACCGCTGTTTTCGGTTTCTCCGAGGTGGCGCTGCGGTTTCCTTCCGCCTTGGCCGTTGGTGCTGCGGCAGGCCTGACAGTGGTCCTGGGGCGGAGGCTGGGATCCGCACCCCTGGGGGTGGCGGCCGGGCTGGTGTTGGCGCTCCTGCCCCGCATGGTGTGGGCAGGCACGGAGTCACGCCAGTCTGCACTGACAACCGTGCTGGCAGTTCTCCTGACGCTGCTGCTGTTGCGGGCCTGGGAATCCAACCGGCCGCTGGACTGGGTGCTGTACAGCTTGTGCGCGGTGGTGGGAGTCGGCGTTTTTATGTTCTTTGCGCTGGCCATCGTGGCCCATGCGGTGGCCGCCGTTGTCCTCCGGCGCAGGATCGTGGCCACGTTGGCGGCCGGTGCCGTTGCAGGCGTGGCCGCCCTGCCCTTCCTGGTGTTTGCCTTGGGACAAAAGGCACAGGTGGAGTGGATCCAGAACCGTTCGCTGACGGAGCATCTGGTGACGGCAGTGGTGAAGCAGTACTTCTACGGCGATGACAGGCCAACAGGGAACCTCCCGCCGCAGTGGGTGCTGGCGTTTGTGGTGGTTCTGGGCCTGCTGCAAGGCGCACTGGTGGTCCGGGGCGTGTGGGCGGCCCGGCTGGACGCGCAGCTCCGCCAAGCAATGGTCCTGGGACTGGCCGGCGTGCTGGTCCCTGTGGGTGGGCTGCTCCTGGCCAGCCTGATCACCCAACCTGTTTATGTGGCGCGGTACCTGACGTTCACGGCGCCGGCGTTCGCCCTGCTGGTCGGTATGGGCCTGATCAGCCTGCCGCGGAGGCGCGTAGGGTTCCGATTCCTGGTGGCGGGGCTGGTCCTCTGCAGCCTCGTCCCGCAGCTCACGCTTAAGAGCCTGGTCAATGAGCCGCCGGACACCGAGCGGCGTATCGCTGCCCTGGTGGACCAGGAGCCCGAACGCCCGGCGGCAGTGGTGTTCGGAGCTCCGTACCTGCGGGACATGGTGCTGGCCTACCCGGACGATTTCGCCGGCATCGCCGACCTGTCCCTGGCCGCCAGTCCGGCCACTTCCGGCTCGCTGTGGGGTGTTGATGCCCCGGTTGCCCCGGACCAGTTGACCGGAAAGGGTGAGGTCCTGTTTGTCGGCACAGGCGGCGGCACTCCCGGCGATACGTCGGCATTTGGGGCCGCGGGTTGCCGGGAGACAGGGAACCAGCCCTTCCAGCGCCTGGTGCTGATCTCCTTCGACTGCCCCTGAACACTGTTCCTGAGCCGCAGCAAAAGCCCACCGGCACCCGGCGGCGCCGCCGGAACGGCAAAGAGCCCACGCACCAGTGCGTGGGCTCTTTGCCGTTCATGGGGCTGGACGGAAATCATCGGCCCTCCTTTCCTGGACGGTGTGGACCTCAGCGCAGGCCCGACATCTGCTGGTGCAGGACGGCGAACACTTCTTCTCGGCGTTGCTCCAACAGTGCACTGTTGAACGAACCACGGCCGCGTACTGGCCGGGAACGGGCGAGCAGCAAGCGTTTGAGTCTTTTCATCACGGAAATCACCTCCCGGGTTTTATCGTGAATTTGGGCATGACAATTAGGGTCCAATTTGCTGATGCAAAAGAGGACTAATTTGGGCATTACGGGGCCTTGCCGGAAATGCACCGAATTTCCCCACGGCAGGATATTGCCGGCGGTACAGCACCGTCCCAAGGGGAAGCTGGTTCCGATTCAGGGAGGGCGGATGGTACCGCCGCCACGCGCCAGAGTCAGCGGGACTGCGTCAGCAGAACCGGGTCTGCGATCTGGCGTGGGGAAAGTCAGGCGTCCGGGACGGCCTGCAACGGGTGCCGCGGCTTTCCAGCCAAGCGGCAGGGAACGGGCCTAGGCGCCGAAGTATCCCGCAAAAGCGCGCGCGTGGACAGCAGGGGCCGGGTCATTGGTGATGGTCATCTTCCATCCGCCAGTCAAAGTATTCATTTTCCCAACCTCCTTTTCAGCTATCCGTTGCACCATTACCGGGTGCTACGCGGGCGAACGTCCGGGCAGAACGCCCTGGGACTAGGAATAAAAATACACCACAATTTGCGCTGTGACTACCAATTGCCGGTACTTTCAGGAAATTGGTTGAAAAGAAAGTCCTCAGAGTCCCCAGCGGACAATTGCCGGTGTTCTTTTGTCCCAGCCGAGTGTGCAGACTTTCGCGGTTCCCAAAACAAAATGCCGGCCTTCCACGGCCGGCAATTCAAGCCACCGGGCCGTCAGGATCCGGGAAAAATGACCGTGGGCCACAATCAGGACGTTATCCATTCCGGATTCGAGTACGCGGGCGATGATCTTGTCGGCCCGGGCCGCCACCTCATCCAGCGCTTCGCCGTTGGGGACGCCGTCCGTCCAGATCAGGTAGTCCGGATTGTCCTTGCGGATGAGGTCCGAACTGATGCCCTCGTAGTCGCCGTAATTCCACTCCACGGCCAGGGGCTCGTGCTGCGCGTCCGGGTAACCCGCCAATTCGGCGGTCCGCCGCGCACGCCGGAGCGGCGAGGTCAGCACCAGGTCGAAGTCAACGCCGTCGAGGACCTTGCGGGCCTCCACCGCCTGTTGTTCGCCTTCGACGGTCAGGGGGAGGTCTGTGAGGCCTGTGTACTGGCCGCTCTTGGACCATTCCGTTTCGCCGTGGCGCAGGATCCAGAGCTGGGGGCGGGGGGCAAACGCGGGAACTGTCACTGGGACTCCTCTGAGGGGGAAAGGTCGACGCCGGCGGAAGGGTTTCCTGCCGCTGGTTCGACAGGTGCTGATTCGGGCTGCCCCGCCCACCATTGGAGCAGCCGCGCCTCCGCGACGTCCGCAGGAAGGGGACCGTGGTCCATCCGCTCGTTCAGCAGGAACTTATAGGCCCGGCCCACGACTGGGCCCGGCCTGATCCCAAGCAGTGCCATGATCCGGGCGCCGTCCAGGTCCGGCCGGACGGCGTCGAGCGATTCCTGCTCCCTCAGCGCCGCGATGCGGTCCTCAAGGTCGTCGTAGGCAAACGCCAGGCGTTCGGCCTTGCGCTGGTTGCGGGTGGTGACATCGGAGCGGGTCAGCCGGTGCAGGCGCTCCAGCAGGGGACCGGCATCGGTGACGTACCGCCGGACTGCGGAATCGCTCCAGCCCGCATCACCGTACCCGTAGAACCGCATGTGGAGTTCCACCAGGCGGGCGACGGCCTTAATGGTGTCGTTGTCGAAACGCAATGCCTTCATGCGCTTCGTGGTGAGTTTGGCACCCACCATGTCGTGATGGCGGAAACTCACCGCACCGCCCGGTTCGAAGCGGCGCGTAGCCGGCTTCCCGGCGTCGTGCATCAGCGCGGCGAACCGAAGGACAAAGTCCGGGCCGGGAACGGCTCCGTCCGCAGCCGTTTCCAGGGCCGCCGCCTGCTCCAGCACCTGCAGGGAATGCTGGTAGACGTCCTTGTGCCGGTGGTGTTCATCCGATTCCAGCCGCAACGCGGAGACTTCGGGCAGGACGTGGTCGGCCAGCCCGGTATCCACCAGGAGGTCCACGCCCACCCGTGGACTGTCCCCGCAGATGAGCTTCACCAGCTCGTCCCGTACGCGCTCCGCCGAGATGATGGCGATCCTGTCAGCCATGTCCGTCATGGCCCGGCGGACGTCGCGGTGGACCGACACCCCCAGTTGGGCAGCGAACCTGGCAGCCCGCATCATCCGCAGCGGGTCATCCGAAAAGGACGACTCGGGGGACCCCGGCGTGGCAAGGACGGACGCGTGCAGGTCCCGGACGCCGCCGAACGGGTCCACCAGCTCCAGGGAGGGCAGCCTGAGGGCCATTGCATTGATGGTGAAGTCACGGCGCTGCAGGTCATCCGTCAACGACGTACCGAACGCCACCACTGGTTTGCGCGAGTCGGGATCGTAGGCCTCGGCCCGGTACGTGGTGACCTCGATCTGGAACCCGTCCTTGCGCATCCCGATGGTGCCGAACGCGCGCCCGATCTCCCAGTAGTTGTCCGCCCATTTTTTAATCAGGGCCAAGGTCTGGTCAGGGGTGGCGTCGGTGGTGAAGTCCAGGTCCGGCGACGTCCGGCCCAGGAAAAGGTCACGCACCGGACCGCCCACCAGCGACAATTCGTGTCCGGCGGCCACGAAGCGACGGCCGAGCTCCAGAACCACCGGGTCCACCCGGAAATCGACGGTGTGGGAATCAATCTTGTGATGTGCGTGCGCCATAGTTACTTAAGCTTGTCAGAAACCAGCGCCGCGGCAGGCCAATATTCCGTCAAGATCACGGATGATTCCGTGTATCGCCACCAAACGGCGTCATATCCCGTCCATATAGGTGTCATGTTCCGGTCATCACGATCGGGCAACTGTCGTTAGAGTGGACTCCATGGCCCATCCAGTACCGAGCGCTCCCGGCAGGAGGACAAACGCACCATTGCCGTCGGCAATCGGTGCGCACGTTGCCCCTGCCCAGCATTCGGCGCCGGCTTCGCTTCCCACGGTGGAGGAAGTTTCCGCCGGGGGCGTTGTGGTGGACACGTCCGACGCCGAACTTCGGGTGGCGATCATCGCCCGCCTTAACCGCGGCGGACGGCTGGAGTGGTGCCTTCCCAAGGGCCACCCGGAGGGCAAGGAAAACAACGAAGAAGCCGCGGTCCGCGAGATTGCCGAGGAAACCGGCATCGAAGGCATCATCCTGGCGCCGCTGGGCAGCATCGACTACTGGTTCACCGTCAGCGGGCACCGGGTTCACAAAACGGTGCACCATTACCTCCTGCGCGCCACCGGCGGTGAACTCACCATCGAAAATGATCCGGACCAGGAAGCCGTGGACGTGGCATGGGTCCCCATCGCCGAACTCGCCCGGAAACTGTCGTTCCCCAACGAGCGGCGCATTGCCGATCTGGCCCGCGAAGTCCTGCCCACCCACCTCTGAGGTTCGCGGCACCGGCCGCTGTTGTAGTGCGGCGTTATGGGGCCCCGGGTGAGACGATGAAGGCGATGTCAGCTACCAATTTTCCTTCTGAGAAGCCCACCCGGCCACCTGCAACCACCTTGGCCGGCCCCGCGGACAGCTCCGGCAACAGCGTTCCAGCGGAGCCCCGGGGCACCGGTGGGGAGCCTTCCGGGGCACCTTCGGGGGCCAGCGAAACGCGGTCCAGCGCCATCATGGCCGCCGGAACGCTCGTCTCCCGGTTCCTGGGCTTCGGCAAGACCTGGATGCTGGGCACCGCCCTGGGGCTTGGCTCCACCATCAATGACACGTTCATCAACGCCAACAACCTGCCCAACCTGATTTTCCTGCTGGTGGCCGGTGGCGTCTTCAACGCCGTACTGGTGCCCCAGATCATCAAGGCGAGCAAGGCCCCGGACAGGGGAGCGGACTACATCAGCAGGCTGCTGACCCTGGCGGTCCTGCTGCTGCTCGGGCTGACCGCTTTGGTGACCCTTGCCGCGCCGTGGGTCATCGACCTGACGACGCAGGGGTACAACGAGCAGCAGAAGGCGCTGGCTGTCACTTTTGCGTTCTGGTGCCTGCCGCAGATCTTCTTTTACGGGCTTTACGCCCTGCTCACCCAGATCCTGAATGCCAACGGCGCCTTTGGCCCGGCCATGTGGGCCCCCATCCTGAACAACCTGGTGGCCATCGGCGGGCTGGGGATGTTCATTTGGCTCTTCGGCACCAACGAATTCAGCCCGCATACGCTCGCCAACTGGGGTCCCCAGCAGACGCTGCTTGTGGCCGGTTTCTCCACCATCGGGGTGGTGGCCCAAACGGCCATCCTCCTGATCCCCGTGATCCGGCTGAAGCTCGGGCTGCGGCCGCGCTTCGGCTGGCGCGGTGTGGGCCTGGGGCAGGCCGCGAAGCTGAGCGTGTGGACGCTGCTGACGGCCGCCGTCGGGCAGCTTGCCTTCCTGTACGTCATGCGGATCGCCACCATCCCCGGCGCCGAGCGCATCCGCCTCACGGAGGCGGGAGACCCAGCCGCTGCGGCGCTGCCGGGCAACGCCGTCCTGGAAGTAGCCAGCCAGCTGTACCTCCTGCCGCACTCGATCATCGCCCTCTCGCTGGCCACGGTGCTCTTCAACCGGATGACGCGGGCCTCCCAGGCGGGGAACCGCACGGAGTTGCGGGACGCACTCTCGCACGGCTTGCGGACCATGGCCGTGGCCACCGTTTTCGGAGCCCTGGCGCTCTTTGCGCTGGCTGGTCCGCTGGGGATGTTCTTCTCCGGCGGTTCCCGGCAGGACGGCGTGATGCTGGCCCAGACGCTGACCATACTGGCGCTGAGCACCCCCTTCCTGAGCGCAAATTTCATGATGTCGCGGGTCTTTTACGCGAACGAGGATGCCCGGACGCCGTTTTACGTCCAGCTGCTGCTGGCGGTGGTCTACGTGGCAGGGGCCTTCGCCATCCAGTTCCTGCCGGTGGGCCAGATCATTTACGCGATCGCCATCCTCTATATGGTGGGCAACATCCTGTCCGTGGTGATCAGCGCCGTCTTCCTCCGCCGGCTCCTGGGCCACCTGGACGGGCCCCGGATCGCTAATTCGTACATCCGGATGGGCTACGCGGCGCTCGGTTCAGCCCTTGCCGGTGCCGGTGCGCTGTGGCTGATGGGCAGCTACAACGTTGATGGCTTCGCCTGGGCCGACCGTTTGACGGCGCTCATCACCGTTGCCGTGGTGGGTCCGGTCATGCTTGCTGTGTACCTGGTGTTGTTGAAGCTCTTCCGCGTGAGCGAATTGACTGACCTGCTCCGTCCGTTGCTGGGCCGGTTGGGCCGCGGCGGGCGGAACGACCCCCCTGCCGGGGACCCGCCGTCGGACGCTTCCAAGGTGCCGCCCACTACAGGCGGGCCTGCCGCAGATTCCCCCCAACGGGCCACGACGTCCGTGGATACCGGACTGATTCCACGCATCTCCGGCGAGTTCGACGCCGTGTCCTTCCGGGCCGGCCCGGTGCCGGAGCAGCTGCCCGAGGCGTACGACGGCGGCACCCGGGAAACACCGCACGGCGGCTACCTCCCTGGCGAGGATCAGCCCGGCACGGCCAGGGCAGGCTTCCTGCGGGAGAGCATCCCCCTGCCGGGCAGGCGGACCTTCCAGGGTAAAGCCGGGGAGAACCCGTATTTCAAGCCGCGGACCACCCGGAAAAAGTAGGACGCCGGGTATTTCCGGCATCTTTTCTCCACGGCCCAACCGATGCCATCCGCTAGGATCGGAAGGGTATGGGGACCGAAATTCCGGGGGAGAGCCGCCAGGCTTCCGCCGCGAGCAGCGGTTGCATCGCTTGAGCCGGCACCGCCGGACAATCTAGGAGGAACACGTGTCCAACCCGATCGATGTCGGATCAGTACTGGGCGGCCGTTACAAGGTCACAGCCACAGTCCTGACCTCGCACGACCACGATCTGGTGCTGGACGGTGTGGATCAGGTCCTGAACCGGCCGGTCAGCATCCTGGTTGCCGGCCCCGAAAACACGGAACAGGTTGCCCAAAGCGCCCGCGAAGTGGCTACGGGAGAACGCCCGGGGACTGTCCAGGTCCTTGATTTGGGCGTGACGGAAGCGGCCACGTACCTGATTACCAACCACGCGTCCGCGGCGGACCTGCTGGACCTGGTGGTGGCCTCCAACCCTCCCTACGTTGAGCCGTTCTTCACGGACACCCTGGGCAGTGAAATTTTTGGCCAGGCACGGTCCAATGAGCCCGAACCCTATGACGACGACGAGGACGACGTCGACGCCGGGTACATCAACTATGCCGAAACGCACCCAAGCCAGGTGGATCCTTACCCCACCGCGCCTGTGATGCCGGCCAAGCCGCCGGCCCGCCCCGCAGCCGCCGCGGCCACTGCCGCCGCCGCACCCTCCTCTACTGGTGATGCTGACGCCACAGCGGCCCACCCCGTCCAGCCTCCGCAGGACGCGGATGCCGGCAGCAGCCAGGCGACCGACAACGCGCAGGGCACCGGAAAGCCCAAGGTTTCGTTGTGGTCCGAGGACGACTACGCCCAGGCCGACACGGAATCTTATGCAGAGACGCCGGAAGAGAACGCCGGCCCGGCTGTCCGGAAGCCCTCCCGCTTTGCCCATGCTGCTGCCCCGGCAGCCGCCGGGGGAGGCATTGCGGCAACAGCCGGCAGCACGGATACCGAGGTCGACGAGGACCGGGACGAAACCGAGCGCGAACCCCGGTCCATGCGTTGGCTGGTGGGTGGCCTGCTGGCGGTTGTCCTCATTGGCGGGTTGATCTTTGCTGTCTCGAATCTGGGCAACCTCATCCCCTCCGGCCCGCAGGCCAACACCACGGCGCCCCAGGCCACGGGTGGTTCCACGGTGGAGCCCACTCCCTCAGCAGCCCCCAGCTCTGCGGCGCCGGCGGCGCCTCCGGTGATCGCCAATGTCAGCCGGCTGGGTTCCTTCGATTTCGCCGCCACTTTCGACGGTGACCTGGTCAAGGCCTTTGATGGCAACGCTGCCAGCTACTGGTCCGATATGGAGTTCGCAACGGAAAACTGGGGCGGACTGGCTCCGGAAGGCGTGCCGCTGGCAATCGAGCTCAAGGAACCGGCAAAAGTATCCTCCATCACCCTGCAGCAGCTGGGCGGTTCCGGCGGCAACATCACGGTGTACACCAACGACAAGCCGTCCCTGGACGGTGCCAAGTCCGTGGGTACCAACAGCTTCACCTCCGGAGACCTTAACATTCCGTTGGCTGAACCGGCTGAGTCGAAGTACGTGATTGTGGCCATCAACTCCCTGCCCAAGCTGGCAGCCCCGAAAACGCGCTACGGTTTCGGGCTTCGACTGGCTGAAATCAAGGTCCAGTAGCCTACCGACCGGGCCGGCAGCATTGTGACTGCGTTTGCTTCCCAGCCGCTGGCCCGGTGGCTGATCCCGGATAGGGGACGGTAATCTTGTGGGTGCCGGTTTGTGTGCCCGGCTCCGGGCGGGACCGCCCTCGCAGCGCAGGCAGCGGAATATTCAGCACCAAGTATCAGTTGTGCCATGTGGCCGGCCTCCACAGGGGGCGCGTCAATCAAGGAAGAGGTTCACAGTTCAGTGACCATCGCAGAAAACACGGCGTCAGACGTCCGTGACGTCATCATTGTCGGCTCGGGCCCCGCTGGATACACCGCAGCGGTCTACACCGCGCGCGCAAACCTGAAGCCGCTGCTGATCGCAGGATCGGTGACTGCAGGTGGTGAACTGATGAACACCACTGATGTGGAGAACTACCCGGGTTTCCCGGACGGCATCATGGGACCGGACCTGATGGAGAACTTCGAGAAGCAGGCTGCCCGGTTCGGCACCGAAATCCAGTTCGAGGACGTCACCGCGTTGGACCTCACCGGTCCGATCAAAACGGTCACCATTGCCACGGGTGATAGCTTCCAGGCACGCGCTGTCATCCTGTCGACAGGATCCGCATACCGCGAGCTTGGTCTCCCGAATGAAAAGCGGCTCTCCGGGCACGGTGTCAGCTGGTGTGCAACCTGCGATGGTTTCTTTTTCAAGGACCAGGACATTGCAGTGATCGGCGGGGGAGACTCTGCCATGGAGGAAGCCCTGTTCCTCACCAAGTTCGCCAAGTCCGTCACTGTAATCCACCGCAGGGACACATTGAAGGCCTCCAAGATCATGGCCGACCGCGCCCTGGCCCACGAGAAGATTAACTTCATCTGGAACACCGCCGTTGAAGATGTCGTGGGAGACGCCAAGGTGGCGGGCTTGAAGCTGAAGAACCTGATCGACGGTACGGTGTCCGACCTGGCCGTGACGGGTGTCTTCGTGGCGATCGGCAACGATCCGCGGACCGACTTGGTGAAGGACGTCCTCGCCTTGGCACCGGAGGGCACCATCGCGGTGGAGGGCCGCAGTTCCAGGACCAGCATTGCCGGCGTCTTCGCTGCCGGCGACGTCGTTGATCCCACCTACCGCCAGGCCATCACTGCATCCGGATCCGGTTGCGTTGCGGCCCTTGATGTTGAACACTACCTGGCCGACCTGTCTGCCTAATAAACGTACCGATATTTCACGAAAGAAGGACTAGTTATGAGCAACGCCAAAGATGTAACTGATGCAAGCTTCGGTGCGGATGTACTGTCTTCCGAGAAGCCGGTAATTGTTGATTTCTGGGCAGAGTGGTGCGGTCCCTGCCGCAAACTGGGCCCTATCCTCGATGAGATCTCCGTCGAGTACAGCGAGAAGGTTGACGTTGTAAAGGTGAATGTCGATGACAACCCGGCCATTGCAGCCGAGTACGGCATCACGTCGATCCCCGCTGTTTACCTCTTCCAAGGCGGCGAAGTGAAGAGCACTGTGATCGGCGCGAAGCCGAAGCAGTTCTTTGAGAAGGAATTTGCGGACGTCCTGTCCTAAGGACTCCACATAGGTACGGTCACCGCCGTCCGAAAGGAGTGGCTCCGGCTTTCAGCCGGGGCCACTCCTTTTTTTAGTGCGTGTTTCACGTGAAACATTTACGTCGGGCACATGCGATGGGAGGCGATGTGGTCTACTCCACGCTCAGGAAGCTCGGCATAGCCATGAATGACCCGACTAATCAGCAAGCTCCAGCCCCGCGGGCATGTTTCACGTGAAACACAGAGATGTAGCAAATCTTCGAAGTAGACAGCTTGTTCCAACAAGCGAATATTTCAACGAAGCGAACAATGGTGCTGCTTAGATCAACTCGTAGAGAAAACCGCCGGATCCCATTCCATCGACTGCATCCGTGTTTCACGTGAAACATATGTGCTGTGTTCTTTAGGCATTGACTCCAAATGTCTGCGATGATTCGTCCATCAAGTCGCATGGGACGTTGCTGGAGCAACAAGGCCGGGCCGGCTGAGGTCGGTTCTTCCGTCTGCCACGACGAAGCAAACACACAGCATCCAGCAGGGCTACCGATCATTAACTCGTCATCGGCTGGCTGGGCTGGGAGGTGGTCCGACAACGGTCAGGCCTGTTGCAGCTATCCTCAGCACACGGTCCCCATCCTGGCGATGGTGGATCGGATGTTTCACGTGAAACATCCGCCAATAGTCGATGCCTGGCCATCCGGCTAAATTGCAGGCGGTTCCAATCGATTGATAGAAAACGTGGGCAGTCAGCCCATTTCAGTTTCCATCATTTAGCAGTGTAGCGATCCTCCGTCTTAGAAGGAACCAAGAGGCGTCGATAATTGCTCGCTCACCCGGAAGAGGGTCCACCGCCCAGCGTACGGATCAAACCGCAGTGTAGCTCCTGAAATGGGGCGAAAACGGAGATGAGGACTCTCATCCCCGATATGGCCACACTTTCTGCTACGGAAGCACGCAATTCAGCGTAATGGTGCAAATGGATCCACCCGAGGCAGTCCCAAACGTTGCGCAATCATTTAGCAGGGAAACCGCCGTGGCACTTCTCAGGGATTGCGACTATCAGGGCTACGGCCTCCGCCCGTTGGTTTCCGCTGCGAGCACCGAAGTGCCGGGTGAAGCGGTCACCAGGTACCATGTGGCCGAAGGAATTCCGAGGGCCTGAGGGCCTGAGGGCCTGCAGCGGTAGCACCATCCCCATGCCTCTAGTGACCTCGCAGGGGCTTCCCTGCCCCGCGCCATCCTGTCCCCGCAGAGACTCATCGCCGCGGCGGCTACAACTCGTGTAGATACGTCATCCAGGCTTGAGCACGCCCTGCGTGACAACGATTGGTGTACTGACATCGGAAGCCAAAACCTGGATCACGGGGAATAGGAGCCAGGAAAGCACCGCAACGGCCCGCATGCTCCGAAGCAAGCCCCTCCCGAGCCGGAATTCTTGGCTGTAGCGTGGCCTGCCTGCTCTGAGTCGGTCGACCCTATTCATCTCTACCAAAACTGACTATCCGAAATGATGACTGATGGTAGCCAGCTACTCGGTAGCGTATGGCCCTGGAGCCATTCTGCTCGTGAGCATGTTTCACGTGAAACACCACCTGAAGACGACATTCCGCGAATGCACGCAGCGGGCGGTCGGGTAAACACAAGGCGCCCTTCACGGCGCCACCGCTCCCACCATGCCTGGCTGTTGGGCTGGCTGTCCGGTTGTCGCCCCGAACGGCTCACCGCGGCCCGGGGGAGCCGTACGGCGCCAGTGCCGGTTGGTTCGGTTCTGTGGGGCACTAGTTGACTGGAAAGAACCAATAGGAGACTCGTGGCCCGGGTGTATGCCGTTGGTTCCGGAGTTATGGCAACTGCAAATCGTCTTGGACAACTTCGCAGACTTGGGGCAATTCCGCAACCTGGGCAGCTGCATATCCGTGAGCGAATACACACGTTGTCCACACTAGCGCGGCCAGCTTATCCACACCTTTATTCACAGCCATCGTCTCAGTGAGGATGCTGCCCCATGGAGCGTACGGCTTCGTCGTCTCCCACCCGGGTAAGTCCCGCTGCGCAGTTCCGCCCACTTATCAGCGCAGCAAATAGGCAGAAGAGCCCAAAGTAGCGGAATAATCAGCCTTTTGTGGCTTAGGCTGTTTGTCCTGCCCCTGAATCTTAGATTTCCTAAAACGGAAGGCGCATGTTTCACGTGAAACATGACATGTCTTCGAGCCGAGCCAGGATAACCTTGCGCGCCTTTTGCTCCGCCGCCTGCTGCCAGCTGGCTAAAGTTAGCCACAACCAGCCACTGGATATCCACACCGTTATCCACAGCCTGATCAACGAGTGATGTCCGCCAGTGAAATCCCTAGAGCCGGTTGATGACGAACACTGGAGCTGGTGACTGCAGTTCAATTTGGGGTGGGCCGGGACCAGCATCAATCGCTCAGCCCACCAACCGGAAACCCTCGTGGTCACCCACAGTGCCAGCTGGTCACGAACTGGGCAGCGGGCTCTTTCTAGAGCACATCGGTGGGATTCCTAACGGCGAGGTCTGCTCGACTGACCCGTCGATGGATGCCACCGCCAGTCCTGGCAAAGAAGTCCGCAGAACTCCATGTGCAGAAGTGAATATTCAGCGAAGCGGGCGCCGCGGCCCGAATGGCTCGCCTTGGTCCGGCGAATGAACTATATCTCGACCGAAGTTGATACTGGCGCGGGATCGGTGACTTGTCCTCCGGGCGCCAAAGGTCGAAGCGACGACACAACCTAGACGGCCGACGCCAAACTGAAGGGTTAAAGAACGTAGCGTCGTCGCCATCCCTGGGGGAGTGCAACGGTGTCGGCGCGCATCGGCGTCTGCACTCAATCAAGATTGTCCGCCGCGGAATGGGAAGGACAACAAACGTTGCTACAGGGACCACACCCAGGCATGTGTTGGCGGTCTACTCATCAAGCCCAATGCTGTCAGGTGCTCCGTCTCCGCACACCTCACGATGGGAGGGCAGCCGATAATCCCGCTGAAGACAGTGCTTGCGTACTTTGGTCTTGTGGCGGCGACGGTGAGGAAGCAGTTGACGGGAACAAGAACCAATAGATCACGGCACTGGTTAGGCAATGAGCGTTGCGTTCCGTAGTTGCACCGGGCCGGAGACGACGGCAACGTAAGTGGGTGTGGACCCATACCCATGCCACGTCCACATCTGCGCGTACATTAACTTAGTTACAGCGGCGACTTACTGAGATAGAAGTGCCGTGGACTCGGGAGTTCGCCGTGGCGGCCGGGGCCGGCTCGTCACGGATGTAGGCCCCCTCGCCGGTCTTGCTGCCTGGCGCTGAGCCGGCGGGGTCCACCAACCAGTCGAAATCATGGTCCCTTTCCGTGTTCGGACCCGGGTTCGAGTCGATGTCCCCGTCCTTACCAGTGTCCAGGTTCGCTTTTGCGGCCGGCAAGTGACTCAATCTGCTGACCCGTACTGGAGGTTTCACGTGAAACACAAAACCAGAAACCTGTGGCAGACAGCTTCCAGGTAGTCCATTCGGCGAACCGAAGTTCTCATGGCAGGCAAGCCAAACGAGGTAGCGTCTTTCGCATCGGTATTGCCCGATCGCCTGATAGCGATATTTCCGAGTGGTCGATGCCTGGACTGCGGAAGTATGTAGTGCGGTTGGATTTGCAGCTTCGCTAACGGCCGCCTGGATACAGCAAATGCAAGGAATAGTCCGATGTTCCATCCAAATGAAGAGCCCCAGCCATTCCTTTAGCGTTTCACGTGAAACATCAGTCTGACTGAGAATGATCGGGGGTGCTTGGGTTGATGCCTCGGTGTTGATCTGTCGCACATGAGGCGCGCCTGTAGCGGGCGATTTCGTACCCTGACCCATGCTTCTCAGAAGCCGAATCACCTACTGACACGCTAAGACGGCATAGGAAGATTTCATCAGTCTCGCCGAGCCGCCAGGGCCGACAAGTCAAGACACATCCGGGCGCTCCTCAAAAGAGGAGAGGGGGACGATCCTTGTACCCCGTCCACGCCGACTGTTCGGTCTCTCATCCTGAAGTGCCCGCCAAGCGGAGTGAACGCTCTGAGGTCCCATGTCCCTCGCGTTTCACGTGAAACATTTGGTGAATCATTAGTACGAGCACCACCGTTCTCATCCCGATGGAGCTTCTCTCACTCGGTCGCCACGACGGGCATTCGCTATTTGAGTACTATCAAACTTGCCTTTTTGACCATGCCAGAGTGGTTGCCGATGACAGCAGAGTGAATCAGCTAATCGTGGCACGCAACACTCGCGTCCTGCAGCGAATCAGAGCGACTGAATGACAACCGGTGGCTGGCCTCCCTGGTCGAAAATGGAACCTGCCAACTCGAAAGACGACCAGCCTACCGGCCATTTCCTCCGGCACCCTGGCGGTGGGGCCCGCCTGGTAGTTCCGCATTCATAAGCCGCCGGCGCCCCATCAGGGGAGTGGTATGCAGCCCGCACGTACCAGCAGCCGCTGAAGGCATTCAAGGCGCTCAAACAGCCACCGAGCAGCCCAGCGCCAATAAATTTGATGCTCCGCCCATCCAGGACATCAAGGGATTGGCCTTCCGTGGAGGAGCCATCGCGTACCACGCTTCCCGGAAACAGGAAAAGGCCCCGTCCACAGACGGGGCCTTGTCAAAGAGAGTAGCTTCAAACTGTCAATTCGCAGAACCCGGACTCAGGACATCCATGATGCGATTCAGATCCTCAACGCTGGCAAACTCAATGCTTACCTTGCCCTTACGGACACCAAGCGAAATCTTGACATTTGTGTCCAGCCGGTCCGAAAGGGATGACGCGAGATAATCCAAACGCTCATGCCTGGCACCGGGGCGGGGAATGTTGTTCTTTGCGGGCTTTGCGGGATCCTGGTGCAGGGTTACCGCCTCTTCGGTTGCCCGGACAGACATTCCCTCCGCCACAATCTTCTGCGCCAGCCGCTCCATTGCTGCCGCATCGGGAAGGGAAAGGAGGGCCCGTGCATGGCCGGCCGAAAGAACTCCAGCGGCAACCCGACGCTGTACCAGGGCCGGAAGCTTCAGCAGGCGAAGCGTATTGGACACCTGTGGCCTGGACCGGCCGATCCGGTCAGCCAACTGTTCGTGGGTAGTGCCAAAGTCCTCAAGGAGCTGCTGGTACGCTCCTGCTTCTTCCAGCGGGTTCAGCTGGCTGCGGTGCAGGTTTTCCAGCAGGGCATCCCGCAGAAGGTCATCATCGGTGGTGTCACGGATGATCGCGGGTACCGTTTCGAGGCCTGCGGCCTGTACTGCCCTCCACCGACGCTCACCCATAACGAGCTCATAAGGCTCGCCATCGGTTTCGGTTGATTTACGCACCACAATTGGCTGGAGGACGCCGATTTCGCGGACCGAGTGGACAAGCTCTGCCATGTCGTCTTCATCGAAGACGCTGCGGGGTTGTTTGCGGTTGGGATGAATGTCCAGCACCGGGATTTCAGCGAACCGGGCACCGGGCACTTCAACAAGTTCTACCGCCGGCGCCGGACGTCCCGTCCTGGTGCCGGCAGGAACTTTGGCCGTCGTCGGAGCATCGGATGTCTTCGCAGCCGTCGCCTCCGCGTCGGAAGCGGAGACCGGAGACTTCCGCGAGCCGGAACCGGCAGCAGCCGCAGGCGCCGGCTTTTCGGGAACGGAGCCCGAAGCATCAGCTGCTTTGCCGGAAGCTGGTTTCCGGCCAGGCTTGACTGTCTCATCGCCGGTGCCGGGCGCGGCAACGGTTTCCTCGACAGGCTCAGTCTTCCGCCGCCCTTCAGGGAAAAAGAGATCCACCGGACGCGAAACGGAAGTGCTGTTGCCTGATTCGCCGGCGCCAGCCGAGCTGGGAATCAGCGCGCCAAGTCCGCGGCCTAAGCCCCGTCGCTTCTCGCTCATGGGTATGTCCCTCCAGTGGTCCGGGTTGCAGCCCGGGTCCAGTCGTTGCAGTTTCGAAAGATTCTAGCGTTCCGCGATTTCAGCAGCGGCTTCCAGGTAGGACAGTGCTCCTGTGGAGGAGGGGTCGTAAGTCATGACCGTCTGCTGGTAGCTGGGCGCTTCAGAAATCCGCACCGAGCGGGGAACAACCGCAGAGAGTACCTTCTCAGGGAAATGCTGGCGCACCTCCGCTGCCACCTGGGCGGCCAGGTTGGTGCGGCCGTCGTACATGGTCAACAGGATGGTGGATACTTCCAGATCAGCATTCAGGTGCTTCTGGATCATTTCGATGTTCTTCAGCAACTGACTCAGTCCCTCGAGGGCGTAGTACTCGCACTGGATGGGGATCAGTACCTCGCCGGCTGCACAGAAAGCGTTGACCGTCAGCAAACCCAGGCTGGGCGGGCAGTCAATAAAAATGTAGTCGAGGCGCTCTTCGCCGTTCTTCTCACGGGTCTTCGCATAAAGGTCGATGGCCCTGCGCAGCCGCTGCTCGCGGGCCACGAGTGAAACGAGTTCAATCTCTGCGCCGGCCAGGTGGATGGTGGCGGGTGCACAGATGAGGTTCTTGATGTCCGGGCACTGGGCCACAACATCCGCCAGGGCCACATCGTTGATCAGCACATCGTAGATGCTGTCGACGTCGGCGTGGTGTTCAATGCCGAGGGCTGTGGAGGCATTTCCCTGCGGGTCAATGTCGATGACCAGGACATTAAGTCCGGCAGCTGCAAGGGCCGCGGCGATGTTCACGGTGGTGGTGGTTTTACCCACACCACCCTTCTGGTTGGAGACGGTGAAGATTCGTGTCTTTTCGGGGCGGGGCAAGGGACGCCCCAGAAGCTTCTCCCGGCGCTTGGTTTCATGCGCCAGTTCCTTCGCGATGGGACTTGAGTCATCCATCGCATCCATAACGTTGCTTCTACCGCCGGCGGTTGTTTCACGTGAAACGGCCGCGGTTGAAGCTGCTCCTACTACCTGTTTCGGGTGATTACCACCGCGGGCAGGGGCAGAGACCGGGCCCGCGACAGACCGCGCCGACCCCAAAGACACAAACGGGGGGATCCGTTGCGTGGAGGCTTCGCTACTGCTCAATGGGCACACTCACTCTCGTTCAGCCAATACTGCTGCCGTGGACTAGCCTATCCGCTCAACCCGGCGAACCTGGGCCGCCGGGCTCGCCTAGGCCTTCTTTTGGGACTTGTTTACAACGATGTGGACCACGGTGGTGGGTTCCGCCAGGAGGGTCTCGCCTACGGTGACCACGGAGGTGGAAACGCCGCCCAGCCTGCGGATGGTTTTCGCGGCTTTCTCGATTTCCTCACCGGCGCTGCGGCCCTTGATGGCCACCACTTCCCCTTTGCCCGCCAGCAGGGGAATGGTGAGTCCCGCCAGGTTTGTCAGCGCCGAGACAGCGCGGGCCGTCACCACGTCCGCTTCGACGTGGCCCACCGCGAGTTCGGCGCGGGTCCGCATCACCGTGACGTTGTCCAGCCCCAGGTCATCAACTACTTCCTGCAGCCAAATCACCCGGCGCTCCAAGGGTTCGATCAGCGTCAATTCGAGGTCGGGACGGGCAATCGCCAGGCAGAGGCCCGGCAGCCCGGCCCCGCTGCCGACGTCGGCCACCTGGCTTCCCTGCGCAATCTCACTTTCGATGACGGCGCAATTGAGCACATGCCGGCTCCAGAGGCGGGGTACTTCCCGCGGCCCGATAAGGCCACGTTCGGTACCCGAGGTGGCGAGGTGCTCGACATAGCGCTTCGCAAGCTCCAGCCTGTCGCCGAAGATCTTTTCAGCGGCCACGAGCTCAGCTGCCGTGATTTCAACCATGGTTAGCGGGTCAGCAATTCTCTAGTCTGCGGATACAACAATGTGGCGGCCGGCGCCTTCGCCCTCGGACTCGCTGACAAGTCCCAGATCGGCTACGGCGTCATGGACGATCTTCCGCTCGTAGGCGCTCATGGGCTCCAGGGCCACGGGCTGGCCGGTCTCCTTGACTGCTGCTGCGGCATCCTCAGCCACCTTCTGCAGGTGACCGGTCCGCTCCTGGCGGTAGCCGTTGATGTCCAGGACAAGGCGCGAGCGGCTGTCCGTCGCGGACAGCACGGCAAGCCGCGTCAGTTCCTGGAGGGCTTCCAGGACTTCGCCGTCCTCGCCCACCAGGTGGTCCAGGTTATCCGTCTCTTCTTCAGCCACGATCGAGATGTAGGTGCGGCCGTTCCGGACCTCAATGTCGATGTCGCCGTCAATGTCCGCAATGTCCAGCAGCTCTTCGAGGTAGTCCGCCGCGATGTCGCCTTCTTCTTCGAGGCGGCTGACGGAGGAGACCTTTGCCGGGGAGTCATCGCCGGCAACGACGTCGTCCCGGCCGTTGATGCCGTCTTCCGTAAGGGCGTGTTCGGTGCTCTCGGCTGACATTACTTCTTCTTCCTGTTCTTGCGCTGGGGCTGGACACGCTGGATCTTGGGCTCAAGGGCGGCGGCAGCAGCGGCGTCGGCCTCTTCATCCTTTTTGCCCGTAAGGATGGACAGGGCCGGCAGGCCCTTGGCGGCACGGCGGTCTGCCAGGGCCTTCGCTGCGGGGGAACCCGGGGTGGGCATCCGGCGGATCACAAAGAACTGCTGGGCCATGGTCCAGAGGTTGGTGGTGGTCCAGTAGATGAGGACACCGATGGGGAAGTTGATGCCACCCACGCCGAAGACCACCGGCAGGATGTACAGCATCATCTTCTGCTGGCGCATAAACGGGCTGGCCATGGCTTCTTCAGACATGTTCTTCGCCATGATCTGCTTCTGCGTGATGAACTGCGAGGCCGTCATGGCAAGGATCATGACAACGGAAAGGATGTTCACGGCCAGCTGTGAATCACCGCCACCACCGTGCAGCAAGGTGGCTGAGAGCGGGGCACCGAAGATGCTGGACTGGTCAAACTGAACGACCTGTTCGTGGCTCATGGCGCCAACGCCTTCGCCTTCACGGGCGTTGGTGCTGATGCCGGAAAGCACCTGGAACAGCGCGAAGAAGAACGGCATCTGGATCAGCATGGGAAGGCAGGCCGAGAACGGGTTGGTCCCGTGCTTCTTGTACATGGCCATCTGCTCCTGCGCCATGGCCTGGCGCGAGAGCTGGTCGGTTTTGCCCTTGTACTTGGTCTGCAGCTTCTTCAGGTCGGGCTGCAGGAGCTGCATTCCGCGCTGGGCCTTGATCTGTTTGACGAAAACAGGGATCAGGGCGGCACGGATCACCAGCACCAGCCCGATGATGGACAGGGTCCACGTCCACCCGTTGGCAGCGGGCAGGCCAATGATCGTCAGTCCCTCATGAAAACCCACCATGATGATGGACACGAGCCATTTGAACGGAAACATGATTGTTTCAAAGAAGTCCATACTTATCCCTATTCGTCAGGCCGCACTGCGGCCTTCTTCATCAGTCCGAGCAGCCAGGTACTTGTCCGGGTTGTTCAGCACAACAATTGTGGGGGTCCGGCCCGCAGGCCATTCCCGGCTCCCGGCGGGGACGTGGTCCACACCGCCGGCGTTCCAAGGGTGGCAGCGGCCAAGGCGCCGGGCTGCCAGCCACGTACCCTTCACGGCACCGTGGACGGTGACCGCTTCGAGGGCGTAGGCAGAACATGATGGGAAAAAACGGCAGACGGGACCGTACAAGGGGGAAATCACCTTGCGGTAGGCCATCAGCAGGAGGATGAGGATGTTGCGGGGAAGCGTCCAGATGAACTTCCCGACGGCGGCGGCCACGGAAGGGCGGACGACGGCGGTGGCGTTAGGCACGCGGTGTCCCCTCCTGTGTTGTACCGGCAGAACCGCTGGGGGCGCCTTTGAGGGCGCGGCCCGCCAGTCGGTTCAGCGTCGATTCGAGTGCAGCGTTGTAGTCCGAAAGGAGCTGGTCCCAGCTCGCCGATGCGGACGCGGGCAGCGCCCGCACCACGATGGCGAATCCGGTGCCGTGCTCGCGCAGCGAGACGGCTCCTGCTTCCCTCAGTCTCCTCTTAACGAGGTTCCTGACCACAGCGTTCCCTACACTCTTGGAAACGATGAACCCGATCCGGCTGGGTTCGTCAGCAGCTAGTGCTGCCGCATATAACACTACGTTCCGGCGTCCATTGCGGACACCGGAACGTACGGTTGTTGAAAAATCGGTCGCAGTCCTCAGGCGGTTGCGGGCGGCAAGCACCTCTAAACTCGCAGGGAAATGTCTACCGACAAGTCAGTGTTTAGGCCGACAGTTCGGTGCGGCCCTTGCCACGACGGGCTGCCAGGATGGCGCGGCCGGCACGGGTACGCATACGAAGGCGGAAGCCGTGCTTCTTGGCTCGACGGCGGTTATTCGGCTGAAAAGTCCGCTTGCTCACGTTAGTTACTCCAGTGGATCAAAGGTGCGCCCACCCGATCAGAAAAAGGGGGAAGA